>NZ_JAUFRX010000001.1:0-4534132 GCF_030755135.1 Mycobacterium sp. TY815
GCAGTGAATCTTCTGCCACGTACAGACGAGGCCGACGGTCGCTACACAAATCCTGACAACGATCCCCGCGGACCCTGGAAGGGAGCATCCTTTCTCAACCCCGCAACGCCGGAGCAGCGTCCCAATCTTTGTTACCCGATTACGAACCCTAATACCGGCCAGGTGGCGACGCCGACGGCCAATGCGTGGCGACGCTCAAAACAGGAATTCGAGAGGCTGCACAGTGAGGGCCTTCTATATTGGGGGACGGATGGGTCTGCTCCCGTTCCTGCCATCAAGATGTTTCTCTCTGAAGCCCGCGGCTTGACTCCGATCAACTTCTGGGAGCACAGCTACGCCGGCAATACGGACGACGGTACGAGAGATCTAGCGTCTCTTTTCGGCAGCAAGCTGTTTGACAATCCGAAGCCCGTTCAGCTGATGAAGCGGGTGCTTGAGCATGCAACGGCTCCCGACTCGCTCGTCCTCGACTTCTTTGCCGGATCCGGAACCATGGCGCACGCGGTGCTTGCGAAGAATTCGGAAGATGGGGGCTCGCGTCGATTCATCGTGATACAGCTTGACGAGACTCCGGACCCGAAGTCGGAAGCGGCGAAACAGGGCTACCAGACGATTGCTGCTCTCTGCAGAGAGCGCATCCGGCGAGCTGGTAGGAGAGTGGTCGACGACGCCGGTCTGGGTGCAAATGAATTAGACGTCGGCTTCCGGGCTCTCAGAGTTGACACGACGAACATGGCGGCTGTCTGGCGAACACCGGACCAGACTGACCAGCAGGCGCTGCCGTCGATGGAAGACAGCCTGAAGCCTGGTCGCTCCGCCGAGGATCTGCTTTTCCAGGTGTTGCTCGACTGGGGTCTCGAACTGACGATGCCCATCGGTGTGGAGAAGCTCGAGGGCCATGAGGTCTACTTCGTCGAGGACGACGCTCTCATCGCGTGTTTCGATTCGGTTCTGAGCCATGAGTTGGTGCGGGCCATCGCGCAGCGTGGGCCGCTGCGGGCTGTGTTCCGCGATTCTGGCTTCGCCTCTGACGACGCTCGGATCAATGCGGAACAGATCTTCCGTGAGATCTCCCCGGCGACGGATGTGAAGGCCATCTGACACTGATGAAGCTTCAGTTCAAGATTCAGCAGTATCAGACCGATGCCGTGGACGCGATTGTCGAAGCCTTCGCTGGGCAGCCAAAGCATGATGGTGTCTCTTATCGGATCGACCCGGGCAGTGCGAAGCCGGCCACGGCCCCGATGCTCTTTGACCCGAGCGCGACCTCCGACTCGGGCCTGCGCAATGCCGAGATCGCGTTGACACCAGCGCAGTGGCTAGAGAATGTTCAGCGAGTTCAACGGTCGCGAAACCTGCCGCTGTCGGACAAGCTGGTGGACAGCAAGGCCGCTCCGGGTGCTCCGAATCTCGACGTCGAGATGGAAACCGGTACCGGTAAGACCTACGTGTACATCAAGACGATGATGGAACTGCACAAGCGGTACGGCTGGTCGAAATTCATCATCGTCGTCCCGTCGGTCGCGATTCGCGAGGGTGTGAAGAAGTCAATCGATTTGACGGCCGAGCACTTCCAGCAGATGTACGGCACTAAGCCTCGGTCTTTCATCTACAACTCATCCCAGCTGCATGAGTTGGAGCGGTTCAGCTCGGATGCCGGGGTGCAGGTGATGATCATCAACATCCAGGCGTTCAATTCGACGAGCAAGGATAACCGCCGCATCTACGACGAACTCGACGACTTCCAGTCGCGGCGTCCCATCGATGTCATCAGTGCAAACCGTCCCATCGTGATCATTGACGAACCGCAAAAGATCAGTGCGCCAAAGTCATTGGAAGCACTGTCGCGGTTCAATGCGCTTATGGTGCTGCGCTACTCGGCCACTCACAAGATCGAGCACACCAAAGTTCACCGCCTCGACGCGCTCGATGCGTACAACCAGAAGTTGGTCAAGAAGATCGCGGTGCGAGGCATCACCGTGAAGGGACTGGCCGGCACGACGGCTTACCTGTACCTCGATGCAATCGAGATCGCTAAGGGCGCAAAACCGCGGGCTCGCGTGGAGATCGAGGTACAGACCAAAGGTGGGCCGATCAGTCGCCAGGTCAAGCGCCTCGACGTGGGCGCCCACCTCCACGACATCTCCAATGGCATCGAGGCGTACAAGGACCTCTTCATTACCGACATCGACGCCAACCGCGACTTCATCGAACTCAGCAACGGTGATGTGGTCATCGCTGGACAGCTCTCCGACCGTGACGTCACCGAAGAAGCCAAGCGCCGCATTCAGATCCGGGAGGTGATTAGGGCTCACCTCGATAAGGAACGGGAGCTGTTCGCCCAAGGCGTTAAGGTGTTGTCGCTGTTCTTCATTGATGAGGTTGCGAAGTACCGCGATTACGACCGCGAGGACACGCTCGGCGACTATGCCCGGATCTTCGAGGAGGAGTACGCCGCGATCGTCGATGAGATTCTCGGCGAGCTCGAACTCGACATCGCAGCCGCGGCATACCGGGCGTATCTTCGCCGCGACGACGTGCATGCCGTGCACGAGGGCTACTTCTCGATCGACAAGAAGACCAGGCATGCGGTCGACGGGCCAGTGCACACGACAGGTGACGAGAAGGGCCAATCCAAGGACGTCGACGCCTACGACCTGATCCTCAAGGACAAGGAGCGGCTGCTATCGCTGGCCGAGCCCGTTCGCTTCATCTTTTCCCACTCCGCCCTTCGGGAAGGCTGGGACAACCCCAACGTCTTCGTGATGGGCATGCTCAAGAAAAGCGATAACACCGTATCTCGGCGGCAAGAGATCGGCCGCGGCCTGCGCTTGGCCGTCGACCAACATGGCGAACGCATGGACAACCCCGTTACGGTTCACGACATCAACGAGCTGACGGTCGTGACCGATGAGTCCTACACCGACTTCGTCGCCGGGTTGCAAAAGGAAATCTCCGACTCGCTGGCTGCGCGGCCACGCAAGGCAAGCGTGAAGTTCTTCACCGGCAAGACCATTCAGACTGAAGACGGCGAGTCGCTAGTCGAGGAAGCCCTTGCGCAGGCTCTCTATAAGTACTTGATCAAGAATGACTACCTGAACGACGATGACACGCTCTCCGACGAGTACAAGGCAGCGACAGAGGCTGGCACGCTGGCAGAGCCGGCATCAGAGATCCTGAAACCGATGCTCAAGTTTCTCTTGCCCTTGGTCGACTCGCTCAATATCGACGTCCCGGCCCCGACGGACGACCGCAAGCCCAAGAAGATCCCGCTCAATGAGGCCAACTTCGCCAAGAAAGAGTTCCAGGCCCTATGGCGCCGGATCAACCACAAGGCCGTCTATCAGGTCGAGTTCGACTCATCCGAGCTCGTCACCAAGTGCATTCATGCACTCGACAAGCATCTCAAGGTCGCCGCGATGCAATACGTTGTCCAAGCTGGCACGCAGCGCGACGCCCTCGAAGCCGACGACCTCACCAGCGGTGCCGGGTTCGACGTATCCAGCACCACAACCCACACCGCGACGGTGTCGGCCGCGTCCCAGGTCAAATACGACCTACTCGGTGAAATCACCGAAAAAACTCAGCTCACCCGTCGTACCGCGGCGGCAATCCTCAGCGGAGTCACACCGGAGACGTTCGCCAAGTTCCGGCTCAATCCGGAGCAGTTCATCACCGAGGCCGTCCGACTCATCAACGAGCAGAAGGCAACAGCGATCGTCGAGCACCTGACCTACGACGCGCTCGAAGACCGGTTCGACACAGCGATTTTCACAGAGAACCAGACCAAGCAGGACCTCACCCACGCCGGCAACAAGCTGACGAAGCACATCTACGACTACGTCGTCACGGACTCGAAAGTGGAGCGCGACTTTGTCACCGAGCTCGACACCAGTCAGGAGGTTGCCGTCTACGCGAAGCTTCCACGCGGGTTCTTCATCCCGACCCCCGTAGGTGACTACAACCCAGACTGGGCCATCGCGTTCACCGAGGGAACCGTCAAACACATCTACTTCGTCGCCGAGACCAAAGGCTCCCTCTCGTCTCTTCAGCTCAAAGGAGTCGAGGACGCGAAGATCGAATGCGCCCGGAAGTTCTTCGCATCGCTCAACGAGAAGAACGGCGAGAACGTCAAGTACGAGGTCGTCACGGACTACACCGAGCTGATGCAGCTCGTAACGGCGTGAGCGTAAGACGGACGAGAAGCTGTAATCCAGAGCGTTGTCCAGGAATCCGGGTCCTCTCTACCCACGTAGACTCGTCGTCCGCGATTCGGCTTCCTGCAACATCACATATTGGCGGCACCTCTTAGATGACGATGGGAGGTTGTGAATCGATGAGCCGAGAGCACTTCTGGGACTCCACAGAAGGCGCTGAGTGCCGCGCTATGTGGCGCGAGCTAACAACCGCCCGAGGCGGTGTTGCAATCAAACCGAAAGCCAAGGGGTCAGGTGGGGTTGCCCAGGAGCGAGCGTTGATCGTGGCCGCCGCAGATGAATGGGAGCGTGCCTATCGCGGTGGTGGTTGGCCGCGACCGAGGGCCGACGTTGCTCTCGATGTGTGGGCGGTCGCCAGCAGGAACGCGCCGCAGCCGCAAAATTTCGCCAAACGGTTACTTGATCAACTCGGATCCCACGCGAAAGGTAAACCGATTGTCTACCAGGATGATCGGCAAGTCAGCATGCTCTATGTCCGGGTCGACGAGTTCCCCGACGTCGAACCACAGATCTATTTCGCGGCGCAGCGCTCGGCGGTAATCCGCGACGAGATGCGCCGCATGCCAGACGACGATGACTTTGACGAGGTGCATCGGGATCAGCAGCTCGACCTCGACTTCCGGATGGAGTCCGCCGATGAAGCGATCGCCGACTGGCGCAACGACACCTCAGAATTGGGCCAGAAGCTCTACGCCATGGCGAAACGCAGCAAGCGCTTCGATCTCCAAGATAGCGTTCTGAAGACGACCGATTACCTGGCGCGTTCCCTCGTCCACAGCTACGCCGCCGTGCCGCCGCGATGCCCGCACCAGTTCCTGGAACTGACCGCCGAAGCGTTGGACAGGTTGGCGTTCATGCCGTATGGGTTCAACCTAGGCCAGCTGCCATCGCGGCCAGGGGAGACCGAGGCGTTCAAAGAGTCGGTGCACACTTTGGTGGCTGACCGGATGGCGCGATATCCCTACCTATATCCGCCGGACATGCCAGTCGGAGTAACGGCGTTCTTCGTTCCTAGCTCCTCGGGCAAGGACCTCGACAACATCTTCCGCCAGCTCGTCGTGCCTGCCCTTGTCGAACATTGTCACTTCCCCCGCGAACTTCGACACCCGTATGCGATGTCCGAGGATGGCGCCGGCAGTGGCGCCACGACATTGCCGCACATCGCATTCGTCGAAGGCATCGCACTCAAGGGTGTTCCGCGGCCACCAGGCACAGTCGTGATCGCGTTGTCCGGTGGCCAACGCTACGAGAGTTGGTGGCAGATGGCCCTGGATCGAGACCGCCGGTTCTGAGTGCAATGATTAGGAAAGGAACGCCGTCCGCCGATGTCGCTGCAAGCCGGCCGTTCTCCACCATTCGATGTTCTGGCCAGAACAGCGCCACCCGTTGTCTATCCGCAGCTGCTTCGACGGCAGACCCGCGGCCGCGAGGGCATCCCCGAGTTCAATCGCCAGGCGATCGCGGCGGTGAGCGAGCGTCCGCCACGCCGAGCAGCGAGCGCTTCCGAGCACGGCGCCGGGTCATCAGCATCACACGAGCATGCCGCGTAAGGCGTACCGGCGATGTCGGTGCCGGGTGGTAGGCATTTGTCATCAACAGAGGAACCTTGTATGAGCTTGTGTAGCAACGAAACAAGGCGGCTCATGCTGGGATGCCTCCTGCAGTTTCGACAGCCTTGCGCAGTCTGCGCTGGGCGTCGATGAACCATGCGATGTAGCGCGGCCAGTCGTCACGGTTCTCGATCGAGCCGTCGGCGTAATCGACGATCTTCTTGATGTTTCGGCCCTGCTGGGATTCGAACGCAAGCTCCGATCCGTAAACCCCATTGATGGTGTCTCGCAATCCATGGAGCAGGTTGAATCGGCGGTCGTTGATGTCGGGCTTGTCGCTGTCGAACGCCAGCTCGGATCGTATTCGGGCTGAAAATCCGAACCCGACACCGTAGACCGTGCCATCCGAGCCAGCGGGAAGTCCAAACCAATTGCCGGCGTTTGACTTTGCGCTCGTCCACGTGTCAAGCCCGGCATCGCTCAGCGCTGCGCGGAACTGGCCCCAGAACTCTTTGTACAGCACTTGCTTCGTGGATTGCGCCTGGACAGTCGTACGCGCCGCCTTCTCCCAATCATTCGGCATGACGACGACACGGAAGTGCGGCGCAGGTAACGAGTCACCGATCCGCACAGCGGACACCTCGACACCGAAGAACCGCGTCGCGGTGCTCGTTCGTTCGTTGAGCCATTCCAGGGCGGCGCGATGCTCGTCGTTGAATTTCTCGGTCAGCCACACGACATTGGCGGCGTCGGTGCCGCTCGCATAGGTGAGCAATTGGCCGAGGTGGTAGTGATCCGACTCCCCAAACTGGTTCTCGATGATCACGACATGTCCGTCGCCGTCGGATCCGAGTAGGTCGAGCCGGTATCGGCCAACGGGGTGCTCGGCGGCGGTGATGCTCAGAGTCATCCCCAACGCCTCGGCGAGCACATCAGCGTTCCTGAGCAACCAGGGGGTGAAGTCGAGGGCCTCGTGCGACCAAACATCGCGCATCGGGACGCGGTCCAGACGCCCGATCTTCCAATCATTCCCGTTTGGCGCGAGTAGTGCCTCGTCGTCGTCGAAGCCGTCGTTCTCCTCGATCATCACCAGCGCAGCGTACGTCCTGGCGGCGACGGATTTGGCCCGCACGCGCAAACGAAAGTGTCCGTGCCCAGCGATACCGTGAGTCAGGTGGAACAGGGTCCTGGGAGGCATGATGAGCGCGAGCCAGTATCGCCGGCAGCTCGAACGGAAGCGAAGTCAGCGGGTCGAGGCCGAGAAGAAGGCTGGCGAGTATCGGAGCAAGGAGTCGAAGAAACGGGCCGAGGCCGATAAGGCTCGGCAGGCTGCGGCGAAGACCAAGAGCGAGTCGACGGCCAAGAGCAAACTCCGCGAGGCCGAGCGCCGCGACGGCGAGGCAGCGGCTGCTGGCAAGGAAGCTCGCCGGTGGCAGACGAAGGCATCGGGTTACGCGAAAGACGAGTCAGCGTTGATAGCCAGGCTCGCCCGCGCCGAACAGTCTGAGGCAGATGCTGCCGAGCGGCGGCAGAAGCGGGATCAGCAGCAGGCTGACCGGCGGGCCACGGCGGAGCGCGCAGCACTGGACTCGAGGATCGTCAGCGCCGAATCGGCTGTCGCGCATGCGGTTCGTCAGTTGCGGTCACCCAAGTCGGAGAAACTCCGCGTGTTGATCCTTGGGGCTTCCTCTGCCGGCGAGTTGCGGGTAGGGCGCGAACAGAAGCGCATCCGCGCAGCTGTGGAATCCGCACTGCATCGCGATCTCATCGAGCTCGACGTGCGCCCGGCTGCAACGACCAACGATTTACTCGACGGGATCACGAAGTTTCGCCCCCACGTGGTGCACTTCTCTGGGCACAGCAACGAGGACCTTGTCGTCTTCGAGGACGAGCACGACGACCCACATGACGGGGTGATCGTGACTGCTCGTGCTTTTGCAAAGGCGATCGCAGCGACCGATGCCCCGCCGATGCTGGTGCTGCTAAACGCCTGCAAGTCTGCAGCTCAGATCGATGGCCTTGTTGCAGAAGTCGTTCCGTTCGCGATCGGGATGGCTGGCAGCATCGACGACGGCGACGCGATCAACTACGCCGCCCAGTTCTACGCCGCCATTGCCAATGGCCAATCGATCAAATCCTCGCATCTGTCGGGCCAGGCAGCGCTGGAGCTGGCCGGGCTTGACGGAGCAGACCTCCCAACACTCGCGTGGTCAGAGCACGTCGACCCGGCAACGACCATCCTGGTGAAGCCCCCAGAGTCCGACTGATGCCTTCATCGCACTCGGGTACTACGAACGGGCAATGCTCCAGAGATACGCTGGTTCCCGTGAGTAGAGGTGCGAAAACTCCGAAGTCCGAGACTCAGAAGTCGCGGGCGCACGAGAAGAATGCTCTGGGATCAAAGCCATCCGGCAAGAACATCGAGGCCCCCCAAAAACGAGCGTACCGGCCTGCTGCTGACGGGCCTGCAATCCCGGATGCATCTGCGATTCTGGCTGGTGAGACGTTCCGGTCGCGAAAGCCGAGCGAGTGGAAGGTTAAGCCCAACCGCCGGAAGCACTGAAGCATGTAGCGGCTGCTTCCTGACGAGCTGGCCGGTGGTGTGTCCGAGGGTCTCGTGAGACATTGAAATTTCGCATAATGCACGGGTCGTAGATCGTGCGGACCGTGCCAGGCTCGAGGAGGGCTTTGTTGTCCTCGGCGAACAACAGGTCGACCATGAGTCGTATCGCGTCACGGGGCGTGTAGTGCTCGCCTGCTTCCTCGTTGGATGCTTCGGCGAATTTGTAGATCAGGTACTCGAACAGGTCGCCCATCTCGGCGTTGGGCACCGTATCGGGGTGCAGGTCGACTTCGGCGAACTTCGACGTCACCAGGTAGAGCCGGTTCTTCTCGTCCAGGGTTGCCAGCTCGTTTTCGAACTTGAACCGCTCGAACACGTCGATGTTGGCCGAGAACCCGGTGATGTAGTCCATCAGGTTGGACCGCAGACCCTCGGGATCCTCCAGGAGACGTGTGAAGTCGAAGGCGCTGGTGTTATAGAACCCGAGCCCGGTCTTGCGTTTGACCTGGACATCGAGCGCTCCGCCGGTGTACTTGGTGGCCAGTGCTCGCACCTCTTCGCGACTGGGTTCGAGGACGCAGTCTAGGCGTCGCAGAATCGTGAACGGCAGGATTACGCCGCCGTACTGGTGCGGCTTGTATACGCCTCGGAGCTGATCGGCGATCCCCCACACGAAATTGCCCAGCTTGCTCAAAACCCGATCTCTCCTTCGCAGATGCGTCACCTAGAACGCTAACTACATCAGACCCGAACTGGGCTCACTCATTCGAGACTTATGCAACACCTCCAGAAGGTTGGTTATGACAACACGCGAGATTTCGTCTGGAGACGTCGCCCTCGCTTGGGCGATCGACTCGACTGCTCGCGCAGTATCGGCGGGTTCGGCTGGACGCCCGTACTCCGACGACGTGAAAGGTCCGTCCGTCTCCGTCAGCAGCCGCTGAGTCGGCAATGCGGCAACAAGCGCCCTGCCCTTAGACGTTCGCATCATCTCTGCGTTCACCGAGAAGTAGCATTCAAGGTCTGCGGCTCGGCGGGCGTGGGCGAGGCTCCCTGTAAACCAGTGGAGTACAACCGTTCCACGGCCGCGTGGCATGTACTTTTCGATCATGTCGAGTACCGTCGCGGCGCTGCGAACGCTGTGTACCGTCAGGATCTTGTCGCCCGCGTCGGCACAGGCCTCAAGAACTCTCCGGAAGACCTGCTTTTGCAGATCGAAAGATTTGTAGAAGCGCGGGCCGGCGTCTAACCCCACCTCACCGACATAACGCGTCTCGGAGAGGTGTTTCTCCCACAGCGGCAGCTCGTGCGCACGATCGGCCACGAGCTGGGGATGGAGTCCGAGAGCGGCGTGAACATAGCGGGTGTGAATGGTCATTTCTCGGTTGTGTGGCCAAGCCTTAGGCGTCGTCGTCACAGTCAGTGTGTAGATCTGCGCCGCTTCGGCTCGTGCGATGACTGCGTGGCGGTCTTGGTAGAGGTCGAGATGGCAATGAAAATCCACGCCTAGGGTTGGTGCGGACTGGGTCATTACGGTTGAGTCCTCACATTGGCGAGTAGGGCGCCGACTTCCTCAAGACCGCGACGGTAGACGCCAGCAAGTGCTTCGCGGTTGGCGTCCGACTCGTCGAACAGGGGGCCAGGTTTGTAGATCAGCATCGATGCGAGCTCCGGCCGCGAGCGTAGCCGATCGATGGCAAGTTGGAACGATCGAACCTGAACACCTTCCGCCTCGCTGGTGCTCAGGGGATGTGCAGCCAGGTCTTGAACTGTGTACGCGGTCGGGTCTGAGTTGGTGTCTAGCCCGCTGACTAGCGAAGCCCGCCGGATCAGGCAAGGCAGGCAGTAGCCGCATTGTTGGGTGCCGATACCTTGCCAGCGTGCCTTGCTCGGCGACGAGCAGGAGAGCGAGTCCGACGCGAGCCGTGATAGGAGCGTCGGATTGGCGCATCTGCTCACCATTTCCCCTTTTGTCTTGTCCCAGTATGGGTTTTCGATGGCTATGTTGATACCGAGAAGGTTGAGCGCCTCGTTCCAGCGTGCGATGTAGAACGGGTGGGTCGTCCGAGTGCTGAGCGCGCCCAGGCGTAGCGGGTCGAGTGGCACGTTCAGTGCGATAAAGCCATTTTCGGGCACTTTGAGCACCGGTACATCTTGCAGGCCAGTGCCGGCGAACACGCCGAGTGCGAAGAATAGGAAGGAACGGGCCCGTGTCGTATTCTCGCTCGCTGAATCTAGGACTAGGCCGTGCGGAAAGACCATCCAGACGCGGAGGCGGTCGAATGCGCAAGCCGAGTAATGGGTCTTCAGTGCCTCGAATAGCGTTGATTGAGCATCGCTTGTGGCCGGATCACCGGCGTGGCTGATGAGAAGCGGCGTTCGCCCTGTTTCCAGAGCGTCGATGGCACCGATGAGGCTGTCGAGGCCGCCGGAAAACAGGGCGAGGTCATCGAACCGCGCGACTGTTAACGGGGATGGTCGCGGCGGGGTGGTCTCTACGAATCGCCGCGGGCGTGCGCGGAACGTTAGGGTCCACTTGTCGCCGGTGAGGAAGTTGAGGAGGCGCCCGAATGCGGTGGCCGCTGCGGTCCAGCGTTGCGGGTCCGACACCGGGACTACGAGACGAAGCTCGCGGGTCCAACCGTCCTGGGAGTCAGCATGCCGCGACACTCGCGTGTCGGCCGCGTGCACGTGCGCCGCCAATACGAGGAGGTCTACACCAATCTCAGTTGGATACACGCCAATGCGCGCAAGATCGCTTGTCGCCCCGCCGATGCCATGACCGAGTGTTCGGTCCCCGACAACGAGGTGCAGAGAAGTCTCGCTCTCCCCATCCCCGAGAGGGACCTCAATGCGGTCGTCGTGGCCGAAGCGGCCGATGATGACCCGTCGTCTCATTTCGCTGCCTCCGCGTCGCCCATGACCTGAAGGATGCCGAATGCTTGCTCGTATACGCGGCTGACGAAGCCGAGCACTTGGTCAGGCACGAGCGCGGTGACCCTGAGCTGTGCTGACGTGAGCGCGTCTGCCACGCCGCGCCGGATGAAGTCGTGCAACTGCGCTTGAACCTGCGCAGCATCGCGAGGATCGTGCGGCAAAGTTACTGTCCTAGAGCCGATATCGTTGCAAATTCGGGCTTCGATGGCGTTGGTGGCATACAGCTCAAGAACGGTTTGCAGCTGATCCGCGGTCAAGCCGTCTAGGTCGGTGATACCGGCCTGAGCGAGGTCCGCGATCGTTTCTATGAATGCTCCGCGGGCTATTCCCTCGTCAATCGATCCGCCGTCGGGGCAAACATAGTCGACCAACCCGATAAACACATCTTGGATGGGTCGGCCAGCCAGTGCTTCTAGGTTTAAGGCCTTTAGTGCCGCAGCGGCGCCTCGAATGGTTGTGTCGGCCAGGAAGCCGACAAGCCTGTTGGCTGCGCCGCGGGATGATCCCATCCGCGCAGCGGCGGTTCGTGCACCCCCAGCCGATGAGCCGACGTAGTGCGAGACTGCACGACCAAGGCTTGCTCGGTCGCGACCGCCGGAGCGTGCGAACCGGGAGAAATTGCTCCGGGCAACGGTGAAACGGGTCGGGTCGGCGTTCGGCGGCAGCGGGTTTAGCGACGGCGGTGCAGCGACCTGACTAGGTCGCTCACCACCCTCCGACCCGTCACTAGCGCCGTCTTCCGGAGCAGTGAGTGCCGCGGGGGGTGCGCCGTCGTCATCCAGCCAGCTCGGCACGAGCGGCGTATTTCCGCTCTGGCCACTGAAGGCCTTCGACATCCCCATTAGCGAGTTTCCCGACGGGTCCGCAAGACGCTATTGGCAGTGGCTTTCAGCATGGCTCCTCCCTGCCCGCTCCAGGTTTCAAGCAGGCGATTGAAGCGCTCACTTACTGCCGCATCTGTCAGCACGCCTTCCCAACCGCTGCAGGCCCAAGCCCCCAGACGGTCAGAAGGCAGGGATTCGAGGAAATCGATAAGCGAGTCTTGCAGCGATGGCTGGGCCTTGACCAACACCTCGAGGCCAGCGGCGCCGGGCGGTTGGGCGGAGAAGCTGTCGCTTCCGACAATCCGGCCGCGTACGGCTTCGAATACCTGAGCGGCCTCTGCCGGGGCCAGCCGCCGGAGATCGCTTTCCAGCCCTTGAACTGCGAACTTGCCTGCAAAGAGTTGCTCCACGACAGCGGCAAGGTGACCTAGCACTGATGCCGCGCCAAAGTAGTCTTTGCGGTCCTTGGCGACGAACAGGTAGGGCCTCAGATCATAATCGCCGAGGTTGGGTGGGACCTCGGCCCAGGCCGTTATAGCCGGCGACGAACGCCATTCCTTAAGTAGTACGCTCTCCGCTTGCTTCACAACCCCTGATTTTCTTGCATCCTCCGGTCCATCTTGGAGCGCTGAACCTGGCTTCTTCTTCGTATGTGGTTGTTCGAGCGCCTCCGAGTTGATGGTTGCGGATTCGAGCGCAGCGAGGTCAGCGCATTTTCCGTCGGGAGTCACCGCAGCAGCGGCGGCAATCTGGTCAAACAGCCTGGGAATGAACCGCTCGGCAAGCATCAGTTTCGCCAGGACTGGCAGCTTCACGTCATCTCCGAAGCCTCGGGCTTCGGCCGTCCGTTGTCGCAAGACCAGTGAGTTGAGGAAGCGTTTGATCTGGCGTGGATTGCCCTTGGTGCCGCTGGCGAGTATCGGACCTATCTGGTCGGACAGAGCCAAAGCGCTAAAAGCTCGGTTCGCGTTCTCGTTCAAGGCTTTTCGTACGTCGGCAGCGTTTAGTGCTCCACCGATCCACGGGCGTTGGAGGCGATCGCGCGCCGCTGCGATGAGGTTGGTGAAGGCGGGATCGCTCTCGCCGAGCTCCATGCCGACGAGTAAAAGGGTTACGTAGATCCGTGTCTCGGTGTCGCCTAGGGCGGGGATCCGGAATGGTACCTGGATCAGCTTCTCGAGGTAGTTGCGGGCGTAGGTCTGAGGGCCAGTGGTGTCGGGTAGGTCCGGGAAGTGTTTGCGGACTGAGTATTCGATCATCGCCTCGTCGGCAGCGACGATGAAGGCGGTCCGCGAAGTGAAAACGAATAAGCGGACGGCCTCAAGCGTCTCAATCGCGATGTCTGGCAAGCATCGGTCGAGATCGTCGATCAGGACGACCAGCTGTTCAACGTGCGCCTTCTTCAGTAGGTCATCGAACGCTTCGCGAAATGCACTGATCTCCTCAGGTACGGTGGTGGTATCACCGTCCTTTTCCTTCAGAACCCCCCTTACCTCCTCCAGTGCTTTCTGCGCGGTTTCTTTGCTGGTCAGCTGGGTGGGGTCCGCGAGGACATCTTCGATCCGACCTAATAGCGCATGGATCTGTTCGGGCGTCGGGATGCCGGTGAACGCGGTGAACGCAAGGCCGCCGGCCCTTTTGGCCACTTTTAGCCAGTCGATCCGTCGGAACATGGACTTAACGGCTTCGCCTGTCCTGGTCAGGACGGGGCGCTTCTCGATCAAGCCCGTGACGATTCCTTCGATCAGTGCGATTTTGGCGTCTTCGAAACCTTGGAAGCGCCAACCGTTGAACTTCAAGCAGAGGACCTTGTCCTCCCCGCTGAAGCCGTCCTCGATCATCTCGAGGATGCTCGACTTGCCGGCTCCCCAGTCGCCGTGCACGCCGACAGTCAGTGGCTGGTGTCAATGGACAGCTGAAACTGCCCGTGGGCGGACATGAGAACTGCCCGTAGGTGGCCAATAAGAACTGCCCAGTGGCGGACACGAATCTGCCCATTAGGGTGTGTCCGCCACCGGTGGTTGAGGCCGTTGTCAGCTCAAGGGTTTGACTCCCTTCCCGTGCAGGGCTTGGGCCAGCCGCACGGAGTCTCCGCTGGTCTGGCACAGGTGCGCGTGATGCAGCAGCCGGTCCACGGTGGCAGTCGCCAACGTCTTGGGCATCAGCTCATCGAAACCACTGGGGTGCAGGTTCGATGAGATCGCCACCGAGCGCCGTTCATAGGCGGCCTCGACGATGCGGTAGAGCCCTTCAGCGGCATCGGCACCGACGGGCAACAGTCCAACGTCGTCAATCACCACGAGCTCGGCACGCACGATCTTGGCCACGGCCTTGCCCAACGAATCGTCAGCGCGGTGCGCCCGAACCAGGACCCCGATCTGCTCGAGGGTGAACCACGCCACCGGCATCCCGGCTTCGATGACCTTCTGCCCCAACGCTTCGAGGAAGAACGTCTTGCCGGTGCCAGCGGGCCCGCAGACCACCAGGTTCTCCCGACGACCCACCCACTCCAGGGTCTGTAGCGCCTGCTGGGTCGGTAACGGGATCGACGACGCATTGGGGTCCCACACGTCGAATGTCTTCCCGGTCGGGAAGCCGGCGGCTTTGCGGCGGGCGGCCAGCATGGACCGGGCCCGGCCGGCGGACTCCTCGGTCAGCAGCGCTTTGATCACCTCGGTGGGGTCCCAGCGTTGAGCTCGGGCAGTGGCCAGCACGTCGGCGGCGATCGCGCGGGCGTGCGGCAACCGCAGCCCACGCATCAGCGCTTCGACGTCGGCGGGTAGCGACGCGGTGGTCGTGGTGGTAGTCACGCGATGCCTGCCTCGTCAGCGTCGATAACGTTGCGGCCGAATAAGTTCCACCCACTGGTTCCTTGCGCCAGGGAGGTGTCTTCGTCGGCGCCGCGGCGAGTGGTGTCCATGCCCTTGCTGGCGAGGATGGAATCAAGGTCACCGGTGGCGAAGCGACCGTGCACGCCAGCATGCCCGAGCGCCCAGTCGACATCGGCGCGGCCGGTTAACGCCGACAGTTCCACCGCGTGGGCCATCTTCTGCAGGATCCGTTCGGTGCCGACGGCGGCGGCTTCTTTGAGCCACACCGCCGCACCCGGCCCCAGCGCCAGGAAGGTCTGCTCACTGACAGTGCGGGCCCGCACCCGGTAATCACCGGGCACCTTGTCCCGATGCTCAGGGAAGTGGTCATCGTTGATGGCGGGACTACCGGGGGCGGCGCGGCGATGCCGCGCCACCTCCACCGGGCCGCCGCCATCAAGAGCGCAGATCACCACCTCATCGGTGCCGTCGTGGTCACGGATCCACACTGTCTGGCCCAGAAGAGTTGCGGGCAGCGAGTATTGGCAGTGGTCGAAGGTGACCATCGGGGTGTTGTCGGGAACCCGGCGGGTCACCCCCAACGCGGCGGTGTGGGGCAGGTCAGGAACCGCGTGCAGGGCCGGGCGTTCCTGAATGAGCATCTCGGCCGGCCGGCGTCCCGTGATCCGGTGCACGCGGGCGTTGATCTCGGTGGTGAAACCGGCGCATGCGGCTTCGACGTCGGCGAACGAGTCGTACTGCGGCAGGAGGTTGGTCTCAGTAGGCACGATGTCGGCTTTGGCGAGCTTCACCGCGTTCTCCACCCCACCCTTGGTGGCTGGGTCGGCGGGTTCACACGTCAGCACCGAAAGGCCGTAGTAGCGGCCGAAGGTGACCGCGGCCCGGTTGCGGACCGGAACTCCGGCGATGTGTCCAGTGGTGACGGTCTTCTCGTTGTCGGTGAGCAGGTAGGTCGGAGCACCACCGACGATGCGAAAGATGCGGTCCAGGCCGGCGAAGACACTGGGTGCGGTGCGGTCCCGCAAAGCCACCACGACGCGGTAGCGGCTCCACGCCAGCCACGCCACGAGCAGCACGATCTTGCGGCCGGCGACAAGGGGGCCGTCGGCGAAGTCGTACTGTAGCCACAGTCCTGGCTCGGTGATCCAGGGCCGGTGCACGCGTGTATTGCCAAGGCGCCATTGCGCTTTGATCTCCGCCAACGAACGGCGGGTGGTGCGGTCGGTGCCGGTGTAGCCCAACGCCACCAGCTTGTCGTGGGCTTTGTCGCCGCGGATCTTGCCCTTCGAATCAGCGACCCAGGTTTCCAGCAGGTCGCGCCAATCATCGATCATCCGGGCCCGCCGCGTGGCCGGGGGCAGCCCAGCGTTGCGATCCTCGACCGCTTTCTTCACGGTGTGGTGCGAGCACCCACACAGCTCGGCCGCGGCGCGGTAGGACCCGGTCAGGTCGTAGGCATTGAGTATTTCCATGAGTTCTCCGTCAGACTTCAAGTAGGTCTCTCCTGGGGTTGTCGGGTCGACTAGGCATCGACATCGAAACCGCAGGAGAGGCCGCCCCAGCGCAGACGCGCCGAACGACATCAAGTAGGTCTGGGCAGATTCATGGCCGCCTGCGGGCACTTTCGTATCCGCCGGTGGGCAGTTCTTATTGGCCGCGAACGGGCACTTTCATGTCCGCCAGTGGGCAGTTTTTCATGTCCGCCGACAGGCTGGTCGGGCCGATCACGGAGAAGTTTCACGATCGTTGTTGCGATCGCCTCGTTATTGAGAAGGTCAACTTTCGTTTCGTTGTCAGCTAGTAGCACCTGCCACCTCCACGGGTTTCTGACGTTCCAACAGGGCAAAACAATAGTCAGGGCCAGAACTATCAAGCCGCCATCTACGGCCAAAAGCCGTCTGGTGATCAAAGGTGCGTCGGTGCTTGCCGCAAAATAGGCAAGGGACCGAGGCCAGTCGTTGGGTCAGCTCGCCGTCTGTCGAGATCGATGTGCGCAGTTGTTGTTCGATCAACGCCAGTTGAGACCAAATTCCTGGACCTTTGCGCCCTGTGCTCGCCCGACCAGGTCTACGTTACCGTTGGAACGGACGGGCGGCTGCCAGAAGCGCTTGCCCAATGCTTACGAGCGGACAGGACAATTGTGAACCAACCCGATTGATGCGTACCTTCTTTCGAGGGAAGGTTGTTCGCATCATGCCGAAGGAGTACGACGAGGAGTTCAAAGTCCGGGCGGTGTGGTTGGTCAACGACCATGTCGAGGAGTACGACAGCCGCACGGCCTGCATTATGGCGATCGCCAAGCGGTTGGGAGTGTCCTACGAAACGCTACGCCGGTGGGTCAATCAGTCCGAGATTGATACTGCGGCCCGTGACGGGCTGCCCACCGATGTTACGCGGGAGAACCGAGAACTCAGACGCAGGAACAAGGAACTGGAGGAAACCATCGAAATCCTCAAGGCGGCAACAAGTTTCTTCGTGCGGAGAGCGACCCACGACGCCGCTGATCTGCGGTTTCATCGCCGAGCATCGTGCTCGGTTCGGGGTCGCTCCGATCTGCCCGTGCTCACCGAGCACGGCTGCCAGATCGCCCCGAGAACGCTCTACGCCTGGCTGTCCCGACCCCCGTCAGCGCGCAGCCCTGTGGGACACGGTCATCACCGAGGTGTTGGCCGGTTACTACGAGCCAGACGAGCACGGTCGACGCAAGCCGGAGTCGTTTGGACGGAGCCGCGAAGATGTGGGCCCTCATGCAACGTCAGGGCGTCGCGGTGGCCCGCTGCACGGTAGAGCGATTGATGCGGGCCCATGGCTGGCCGGGGGTCACCCGGCGAAAGCGGGTCCATTCCACGATCAGCGATCTGTCCGCAGCGGGCGGCCGATCTGGTCAAGCGCCAATTCCGGGTGCCCGCGCCCAACGTGTTGCTGGTCGCCGACTTCACCTACGTACGGCTGTCGACGGGGATGTTTGTCTACACCGCGTTCGCCATCGACGCCTACGCGGCTCGGATTGTGGGATGGACCTGCTCGGCCTGCAACCAAGACCGGTTCGTTCGCCAGGCGATCCGCTATGCCGCCACACTACGGTCACAGCAAGGTAATTCACTGTCTGGCAACACTATTCATCACAGCGACGCGGGTTCCCAAGCCCAATACACTTCGGTGCGGTTCGGTGAGACCCTGGCCCTGTTCGGGCTGTGACTGAACTGAGGCACAAAGTCAGCCTCATAAGGTGGTCGGATCCGACCGGGCCTCAGGTCAGTGCTCATAGAGTCATTGCAGGGTCTTGAAAACGCCTAGCTGTCATCGTTTATTCATCGCGAATGATTGAGAAATGACCCGATTTGCTCGGTTTTCGCGGGATCGTCGAGTTGTTTATTCCATTGCGGCACAGAACAATTACGCCTTAACGCGACCTGGCAAGATCTGCCGTCTGGTAATCCGTTGGTCGCGGGTTCGAGCCCCGCCCGCCCTACTAGGTGACTGTTTTTCTTCGGTTGATCCTTGACACTCCCTTGATGAGGGCGCCCAGGTCGAGGCCGAGCGGTTTGGAGTTGCGACGGTCACGGCCGTATGGGGGGCCACGGCGGTGGGCATTCGAGCCGGGCATGCGCGGGGTGGTCCCCGTTCCGTCGGAATCGGCCGTGTATCGGGCGCTGGTGCGTGGCGGGGATGATCAACCCGTCGGGCGGGACCGGCGCTTGCGTAAGTGGACCTGCTGCGGCTGCGCCGGGATGCCGCGGGGTGGCGGATCAGAAGTCGCACGGCCCGGCACCTGGACGGAACCGGTTCCGGCCCCGTACTGAGCACCTACGGCCTCGGCGAGATCGGAAGAGGCCCGGTGGCCGCGGAGTAGTCTGCGGATTGCCGCCGAACCGATTGAGGAGCGCCCGTGTGAGCCTGCAATTGACCGACGAACAGAACGGCATGGTCGACACGCTCCGGCAGTTCGCCGCCCGGGAGTGCGGCACCCGGGACAAGCGACTCGAACTCACCAACGGCGGTACGACGCACCACAATCCGGATGTCGCTCGCAAGCTGGCCGATCTGGGATTCCTGGGGCTGTCGATCCCGGAGGAGTACGGTGGCGCCGGCGGCGGTCTGTTCGACGCGTGCCTGCTCGTCGAGGAACTGGCCTACAACCAGATCCCGGTCGGAAGTTACGCCGTCACGCTGATCGTCTCGCACATCTACCTGAACTTCGCCTCGGAGGATCTCAAGAAGGAGATCCTCGGTGGGGTGGTCGCCGGAGGGGCGACGTCGATCGCGATGTCGGAGCCCGGCTCGGGGTCCGACGTGGCCTCGCTGCGCTGCAAAGCCGAAAAGGTCGACGGCAGCTACCGCCTGAACGGCCAGAAGACGTGGATCTCCAACGCGCACTACTCCGCCCACGTCCTGCTGGTCGCCCGCACCGCCGACACCGGAGACAAGCACCAGGGCATCTCGATGTTCTCGGTGCCGACGTCGACCCCCGGTGTCGAGATCCGGCCGATTCCCACCATGGGCGCGGAAGTCAACGACGTGTTCTTCACCGACGCCGAGATCGGGCAGGGGCGGCTCATCGGGACCGAGGGCCAGGGTTGGCTGCAACTGATCGCGGGCCTGAACACCGAACGGGTCATCGTCGGGGCGCTGGCCCTGGGGCAGGCCCGGCGCGCCTTCGACGACACCCTCGACTACGTCAAGACCCGCTACCAGTTCGGCCGGCCGGTGGGCACCTTCCAGGCGCTCTCGCACCGGTTGGCCGAGCTGGCCACCGAGATCGAGTGCACCCGTCTGCTGGTGCACGACATCGCGCAGCGCGTCGACGAGAATCCCGGCAAGCTCATGCCGCAGGAGGCCTCAATGGTCAAGCTGAAAGCCACGGAGATCGCCAAACGTGCTGCGTTGGAAGGCATTCAGATGATGGGCGGCATGGGTTACGCCACCGAGGGCGGCATGGAGGAGCAGTTCCGCGCCGCCGTCGTCGGCACAATCGCCGGCGGCAGCAGTGAGATCCAGCGCGACATTATCGCCAAGACGCTGGGATTGTGACCCGCTCCGGGCCTACGCAGTGCCGCCGCGCCGGGATGCGAACGCGCGCAGTGCCGCCCGGTGATCCTCGGTCATCAGGCTGATTACCTGGGAGCGCATCTCGGTCTCCAGATGCTCGCGCAGGCCGCCCGCGCCGATGCTGGCATTGAGGAGTTCCTTGGACATCTGCACCCCGAGGCGGGGCCGGGCCGCGATCTTCGCGGCCATCGTGATCGACGACTGCACCGGATCGTCGACGACGTGCTGGACCAGTCCGAGCCGAAGACCGTCCTGCGCGCCAATGGTCCCCCCGGTGTAGAAGACCTCGGCCGCGGCCCCCGCCCCGATCAATCTTGGCAGCAACCACGAGAGCCCCATGTCCCCAATGGTGACGCCGAGTTTGACGAAGGGCGCCATAAAGGCGGCGTCGGGCGCGCAGATCCGGATGTCGGCCGCAGCGGCCAAGGCGAAGCCGCCGCCCACCGCGGGGCCGCGCACCGCCGCGATCACCGGTTGCGGTATCTCCCGCATGGCCAGCGCGCACGAGACGGCGTCGCGCATGGCCGAGAACGCCACGTGGACCGGATCCCGATCTGGCGCGGCCGGATTCGCATCGGTGAGATCCATGCCGGCGCAGAAAGCCGGGCCTACGCCGGAGAAGACGATCGCGCCGCAGTCCTCGCGGTCGCCCAGCGCCCGGAACGCCCGGGTGAGCACACCGAGAATCATCGTGGTCAGCGCGTTGAACTTCTCCGGCCGGTTGAACAGAACGACGCCGACGCCGTCGTCGCGAAGTTCCACGGACAGTCCTTCGAAGGCGTCCGGTTCGAATGCGGTCATGGTGCCCCACCTCCTTGTCTCGGCGCACACACCCTACGCACGGCGGCATCGTCATCGATCAGAACGTGGCACTGTCAAACTGCTCGCAGGGCGGAACCAAGCTGGAGAGCTGCGGGCCCGCCCCGGATCTCCGGGGTATCGCCAAACGGGGCTCAATACTCCCGACAATCAGCCGGTCACGCTGAAGTCCTTGCGCGGCAACGTCGTTCTGATCCGGCGTCTGCCGCCGGCGCTTGCTTGACAGTTGTTTCGGTTGATTCTTGACACTCCCTGGATGAGGGAGTGAGCATGGCCGCGCGGCGGGATTAGCCCGCGACGCCCCCGATTGCCGACGGGTTATCGACTAGTCAGGTGTCCGAAAAGTCACGTCGCTTGATGTCAGGACTGGCCGCTGAGGCCAGTGCCCCCACCAAACCATTTGGCTCCGGCACCGCCTTGGCCACCAGCGCCACCGACACCGACGATGGCGCCTTTGCCGCCGCGGCCTCCCATGTTGGCATCCCAGGTGTTACCGGTAGCCCCGCCCGCCCCGCCGGCGGAACCGTCTGTGCCGGCCCCGCCGTTGGCAACCCCGGCGCCAAAGAACCCCCCATTGATCGCGAAGGCGCCACCACCACCGCCGCCGCCGGTGCCTGCTCCGCCAATTCCGGGGTTGCCGCCTTGGCCGGTGCCGGGCGCGACACAGGAGGCCCAACCGCCCAAGCCGCCTGTGCCACCGACACCTGCGGCGGAGGCGGCCCCACCGCCGCCGCCACCACCGCCGCCGGTAGCGATACCGCTGTCCGTGACACCACCTCCACCGCCGCCGCCACCGGCGCCCCCGACTCCGCCTGCGCTCCCGGAAGCAGTGGCACCGGCACCGCCGCCCCCGCCGTGGCCGCCTCCCGCCCCCAAGCTGAGGCTAAAGCCGTCGTATTCGAAGGCGCCACCGCCGGTGCCGCCGACGCCGCCCGTGCCGCCGGTACCGCCGCCGCCCCCGCCACCGGTGCCGCCGGTACCGCCACCTCCGGCGCGGCCGCCAACCCCGCCGCCGCCACCACCACCGCCAACACGGACGTCGTCGCCCGTCCCCGAGATACCCAAGTTGAAGCCGCCGGTGCCCCCCGCGCCGCCGGTACCGCCGCCGCCACCGGTGCCGTTGATACCGGCACCGCTGGAGTTGCCACCGAAGCCACCGGCGCCGCCGACACCGCCGTTGCCGCCGAAACCGCCGAAGCTCAACGCGTTCTGACCGTTGCCCGCGCCGCCCGTTCCGCCGGTACCGCCGCCGCCGCCGGTGCCGCCCAGGCCGCCGGTGCCCGGGTGGCCTAACAGGATTCCGCCGGTGCCACCAGCACCTCCCGCACCGGCAGCTCCGCCGGCCCCGCCCGTGCCGCCATTGCCGGCGACGATGTGGGCTGCATCTGCTGCCGCGCCCGCGCCGCCCGTCCCGCCCATCCCGCCGGTGCCGCCTGTGCCGCCGGCCCCGCCGAATCCGCCCAGCAGCGCCTGGTTGGCGCCGCCGGCACCACCTTGACCGCCCGCCCCGCCGACAAAACCAGTGCCGCCCTTCCCTGCGGCGACGGTGCTGTCGACGCCGGCATGACCGGCCCCGCCGGTGCCACCAGCCCCGCCGGTTCCACCGGCGCCGTTGAGCGACAACAGCTGAATGTTGGGCCCGCCGACGCCACCGTTGCCGCCGGGAGCGCCAGTCCCGCCGGTGCCGCCGGGCCCGCCGGCCCCACCGTTACCGCCTCCGATCCACCCATTGGCGCCCCCGGCCCCGCCGTTACCGCCGATCCCTCCCGACGAGCCGCCGATCCCGCCAGCCCCGCCGTTACCGCCGTGGCCCCACAGGCCGGCCGCGCCGCCGGCCCCGCCGCTACCGCCGGCCCCGTTGCCCGTGCCTGGCTTGCCCGACCCACCGTTGCCGCCGTTGCCGATCAGCCACCCGCCGGCCCCGCCGGCTTGTCCGGTACCCGGCAGTCCGTTGGCACCGTCACCGATCAGTGGGCGCCCGGTCAGCGTCAGGAAGGGTGCATTGATCGCGCCCATTACCGCGTCCTGCGCGGCCTGCAGCGGTGAAGCGGCGGCGGCCTCCGCGCTGGCATACGAGCCGGCACTTGTGGCCAGAGCCCGCACAAATTCGTCACTGAACGCGGTCGCCTGCGCCTTGAGCGCCTGGTACTCCTGGCCGTGGGCGGAAAACAGCGCCGCGACGGCCGCCGACACCTCGTCGCCGGCAGCGGCCAGCACCTGCGTTGTCGAGGTTGCCGCCACCGTATGTGCGGCCCGAAGCGCCGACTCGATACGGGCCAAATCCGCTGCGGCCGTGGTCATCAACTCCGGCGCCACAATCACAAACGACATGTCGGTTCCTTCGGCTCGGTGACATCTGTGCCCGAACGTCGCCAGCCATCGGCTCGCATCAGAGGTTGTCCGCGGTTCGCGGTCATGGTGTCTTCCTCCGTGTGGCTCGGCGGCAACAGCACGACCCAAGCGTTGCCCTATCCGACGGAGGTGTCTTAGGTAGTCCACTACTTCAATCGCCGCACTGAACCTCACGGATCCACGCGTAAGTTGACAGCCCCGCGAACGTTGGGCGCGGTGGCAGCCCGGCGGCAGAGAAGCGGCTTTGAGCCCCGCCCGCCCCACCTCAGACGTGCACATTCAAAACTTAGATTCGGGACTCATCGGTTATCCATCGTTCAGGTGGATCCGCTGACCTGTGCCCAGGCGTCCCGTACGGCGCGTAGGGCGTCCCTCGCCGTGACCTGGAGGCGGGTTTGTCAATGTCTTCGCTCAGCCGCCCGTGCGGCAGGTGGGTGCGTGCCAATGCTGTGCCACCGATGAAGTGGATGCTGTCGCCGAAGTCCCGGGCCAGGAAGGCCAAGAGGTGAGAGATGAGGTGATCACGTTCGACCTGTTCAGCTGCGACACCGAATTGTTCTGCGACGGAGGCCTTTTCGTCGCTGTTCACTGATGGGTCCAGCCCCTGGCGCGCTTCAGTGATGCGCCACGTCGCTGTTCGATCGCCAATGCCTTCAGGCGGTCCTCATCGCTGCGCTCGTACAGCGCCGCGACGGCGGCCGGAACATCGATTTCGGCGTCGCCGAGTTCAGGGCGGTGGGCAAGATCCAGGATTGTCTGCTCGGGTGTGGTAACCAGGGTCGATCCGAGTTCGGTCTCGTAGCGTTCGGCGTCCAATCGTTGGGTGTCCCGCTTGACGAAGCGGACAACCGCAGTGCGGTCAGACAACACGATGGGGCGATGCTGGGCTGGGACGGCGACGGTCGCTGTGGCCAGCGCGCGTGGAATCACTCCGTAAAGCCGTGCGGCGCTGACGCCCATGACGACTATGTCGTCCGGGCCGTAGATCGCCGAAGCGATACCTGCCGCAGCGGTTTCCAGGCCCGGCATCCAGCTGCGTCCCACCAGTTCCTGCGGCACGACGACGTAGTAGCCGTCGGTGAGACGGTGCAGGAGTCCGCGTTCGCGCAGACGGGCCACCTCAGCAGCGGGGTAGGCGTAGGTGTGTTTCGCCTGCGCGGGGCGGAACGTGCCGAGTGGATGCGCGGCCAGGCGAGTGGGGACCGCTGTGCTGTGCTTTCGCGCCATGATCGCTCCTTTACTACGCAAAACATAGGCTAAAAACCTATTAAATGCATACTGGAGGCTCGAAGCCGCGACGTCGGCGGTGGTGATCGACGGACTACGTCACGGAACCGCGCACCGGCGATCTCGAGCTCAAGATCGGCCTGCACGCCGGCCCGTGCATCGCGGTGGACCTCAACGAGCGCCTCGACTATTTCGGCCAGACAGTGAACATTGCGGCGCGCGTCCAGGCGATCGCGGACTCGCGCCAGATCGTCTGCACCGACCATGTGCGCGACGCGCCGGGTGCGGCCGAGGTGATAACCGAACTGCACCCGGTAGGCGCGCGCGAGATGGCGGCTCTCAAAGGGGTCGACGGTCACGTTGGTGTCTGGCGCTATCGGTAGGTCGGCACCGTCCAGCGCGGCGCGGATCTCGAACTATCTTGCGCCACTGGGCATTTCATTACCCGACCAGCACCCCTGAACGTCGTGGCCCCGGCTATCCCCGCCAAACCTCAGGACTACGCGGGCTTGCGGGCCGAGTTATCCGCGCTGGCCGTTGGGACCGGCTCGTCGCCGTCTGTCCGGGCAACCCCCGCGGCGAGGTGCTTCAGCAACTCGGCCTGGATCAGCCGACGTCCGGGCGCGAGCCGGTGCGAGAGCCCGTTCAGCAGGATCAGCGTGCGCCCGACGAGCGCGAAGTCCTCCGGGATCTTGCGCAGGCTCGTCTCGCCCAGTATCTCGAAGAAGCCGGCCTCGGTGTCGCTGTCGCCGATCATCATCAGCATCAGCGTGCGCAGGTTCTCGGGTTTCATCGACGCGACGTCGAAGCCAAGCTGCTCGGCCGCAGCCAACGCGGATCGCGAGTCGCCGATCATCGCAGAGACCATCATCGTCGCGACAAGCCGCGCGAATCCCGGCGGCAGCTCCTTCGCCAAGCCGAAATCGAGAAGGCCGATCCGGGCGTCGGGCAGGATCAGTAGGTTCCCGGGGTGCGGATCGCCGTGGAAGAAGCCTTGTTCGAAGATCATGGTGCCGTAGAGCGCGCCGATCTTGCGCGCGATCTCCGCGAGCTTGTGGCCCGCTGCGACAAGCTCTTTCGTACGCGCGACCTGAATGCCTTGGAGATACTCGAGCACGATCACGTTGTCGCCGCACAGCTCTGGATGGACGCGGGGGACGACCACGAAGGGGACGTCAGTGAGGTTCTTCGCGAGCCGCTCGGTCGAGCGCACCTCGCGCCGGAAGTCGAGCTCAAACTCGATGAAGCGCGTCGTCTCGGTGACGAGCGCTCGCAAGTCGATGCGCCGCTGCACGAGCATGACGATCCTGACGACGCGGCGCAACATGCCGAGGTCGAGCGGAATGATCTTCGGGATCTCGGGATAGCGGATCTTCAGGACGACCTGGCTGCCGTCGCGCAGCGTCGCGCGGTGCACCTGCGCCAACGAAGCGGCGGCGAGGGCCCGGCGGTCGATCGTCGCGAAGACCTCATCAAGAGGGCGGCCGAGGTCGCGCTCGACGAGCGGCCGCAGCGTCTCGAAGGGGCGCGGCGGCACTGCGTCGTGAAACTGGCTCAGTTCCTCGATGAAGGGCGCCGGGAAGAAGTCGGCCCGTGCGCCCTGGATCTGGGCGGCCTTGGTGAAGGCTCCGGCCAGCGAGAGCGCGACGCGCTTGATCTCGCGGGCCGCTGCGCCGTGCGCGCGCTGCCAGTCGGCGTCGTTCGTAGGCCACAGCGCGCTTCGATCGCGAGCCAGCAGCAGCAGGTAGCGGGGCAGGACGCGCACGACCGCAAGCGCCACGCGCAGGACTCGGACGATTCGCAAGTGCCGGATCACGAAGCCGCAGCGCGCCTTTGCTACCGAACTAGCGAGAGGCGAGGCGCTTGCCGCGTGCTTGGGGCGATCGTGGGCACGGTGTTATTGTGGCCGGTTAGTTGGTCATTCTCAACACGTGCTCGCCCAGAGGACCCCGCCATGACGTCTCGTGTCTGGCAGCGCTCGGCGCCTTCTCGGGAACGGTCGTCACCCCCTCCTTCTCCTGACGGCTCCGCTGACTTCGACCTGTTCCTGCCGCTGCGTAGCGCCGGCTCGCTCGAGAACCCCTACCCGGTTTACTCCCTGATCCGCACCGTACGGCCCGTGCTCGAGGTGCCGGTCCCGAACTACGCCGGCCCCGGCGTGTGGATGCTGACGCGCTACCGCGACGTCCACTCGGTGTTGCGCGACCCGCGTTTCTCGGTCGAGCGCCTGCGCGCGCCGCTCGTGCGCGACAACCTCGACCGGATGCCGGAGTTTCTGCGCCGGAGCGCCACGGGCATGCGCTCGATGCTGGTCATGGACCCGCCAGACCACACGCGCGTCCGCAAGCTCGTCAACAAGGCCTTCACGCCCAAGCGCGTCGCCGCGCTGCGCGGCCACATCGAGGCGATCGTCGGCGAACTCGCCGACGAGGCGCAGGCGAAAGGCACCTTCGACCTGATTCACGACGTCGCCGAGCCGCTCCCGGCCATCGTGATCGCTGAGCTGCTCGGCGTCCCGGCGGAGGACCACCGTCAGTTCCGTCAGTGGTCGAGCGCGATGATCAACGGCTTCGGATCACCCAGCGCCGAGGCACGCGCGACCAGCGCGGCGGCGGCGCGCCAGGTATTCGACTACCTCGCCGATGTCATCGCTGCCCGCCGCCGCGCCCCGCGCGAGGACCTGATCAGCGCGATGATCGCGGCCCAGGAGGAGCGCGACGCGCTCACCGATGCAGAGCTGCTCGCGACCGGCAACCTGCTGCTGCTCGCCGGCCATGAGACAACAACGAACTTGATCGGCAACGGCACGCTCGCCCTGTTGCGCGAGCCCGATCAGTGGAAGCGGCTGTGCGAGGAGCCCGCGCTGCTCCCGACCGCAATCGAAGAGCTGCTCCGCTACGACGGGCCCGTGCAGGCGACGGTGCGCGTCGCGCTTGAAGACGTCGAGATCGACGACCAGGTCATCCCGGAGGGCTCGCTCGTGCTGGTGAACATCGGCTCGGCAAACCACGACCCCGACATGTTCAAGGACCCAGATCAGCTCGACCTCGCGCGCGCCCCAAACCCACACCTCGCGTTCGGGTTCGGCACGCACTTCTGCCTCGGTGCCCCGCTCGCGCGGCTCGAGGCGCGGCTCGCCTTCGACGCACTGACGAAGCGGTTCCCGGGGCTCTCGCTCGTGGATGACCTGCCGGTGTACCGGACGAATCCGGTACTGCGCGGGCTCACGCGCCTCGAGGTGGCGGCGTAGGCGCAACGCATTACAGCCCCCACTCAAATCAGGTATGGCGCTGGCTGACGGTGACATCCGGGATCAGTGGCGTGGCGAGTACCGTCAGCTCTCGTGGAGATCTCCTGCGCGTTTGCGACGTCGTCGACCACTCCCCAACACGTCCAGCTTGCTGAAGAGCTGGGCTACACACGTGCATGGCTCTACGACTCGCCGGCGCTCTACCCTGACGTGTGGATGGTGCTGAGCCGGTGCGCCGAGCGCACGACTCGCATCGGCCTCGGTCCCGGGGTGCTTGTCCCCAGCCTGCGACATCCGATGGTCAATGCCGCCGCGATCGCCGAGCTCGCGGATCAGGCACCCAATCGTGTGGCCGTCGCGATCGGCTCGGGGTTCACGGGGCGCTTCACGCTGGGGCAGCGACCGATGCCGTGGCGGCGCGTCGCCGAGTACGTCCGCTGCCTCAAGGCGCTACTGGCAGGCGAGCCGGCCGAGTGGGACGGTGCCACGATCCAAATGCTGCAGCTTCCCGGCTTCGGCGCGCCGCGGCCGCTGGCTGTGCCCATTCTGATCGGTGCGGACGGTCCCAAAGGGTTGGCGGTGGCGGCCGAGCTGGGCGACGGCGTTTTTTCCGCGGCCGTCCCTCAGCCGGACGCCGTGAAGGTGGCCGACTGGCGCGCGTTGCTGGCGTTCGGCACCGTCCTAGACGACGGTGAGGAGTTGACGTCGCCGCGGGTGGTCGCTGCCGCCGGCCCGGCCGCTGTGGTGCTCTACCACGCGATGTACGAACGGGGCGGCGCAGCGGCCGTCGACTCGTTGCCTGGTGGACGTGGCTGGCGCGCAGCGATTGAGGCTGTGCCCCAACACGAACGGCATCTCGCGATCCACGCCGGTCATCTCGTCGAGGCGAACCCTCGGGACGCACCTCACGTCGCGGAGCTGGTCCCGATGGCGAGCTCGATGGCTTTGACGGCGACCCGTGACGAGATGCCGGGCAAGATCGCCGCGTTGGGTGCTTCGGGCGTCACCGAAGTGGCGTATCAGCCGGCGGGTCCGGATATCGAGCGTGAACTACGTGCGTTTGCCGCCGCTGCCGGCCTGACCGGCGTCGGCAACTAGCGGCAGCACGAATCACGCACTGCCACAACGTAGTGCGGGCCGCCGTGTCGAATGCGGCCGGCCGCCGATGTAGTCGTGCGATCGAACTGGCGGCACATTGACACGACTCCCGTCGGGAGCCGCCTTACACACGTAATGTGGCACCGATGGACGGTGTTGCAGAACTGGTACCGGTGCTGCCGGCGCACCGCTTTGATGAAGGCGCCCTCGCGCGGCACCTGCGCGGCCAACTGCCGGGCTTCGACGGTCCATTGAGCGTTCGCCAGTTCCAAGGCGGACAGAGCAACCCGACCTTTCACCTGCACACCGCCGAGGGTGAGTACGTCCTTCGCAAGAAGCCCCCGGGCACCTTGTTGCCGAGGGCGCATGACGTGCAACGCGAACACCGCGTGATGTCAGCGTTGCGCGACACCGATGTGCCGGTACCCCGCATGCGCGTGCTGTGCAACGACGAATCCGTCATTGGCACAGCTTTTTTCATCATGGATTACGTCCCCGGGCGCATCTTTCACGACCCGGCGTTACCCAACAGCAGTCCGGCACAGCGTGCGGCGATCTACGATGACCTCGCTCGGGTGCTCGCCGCGCTGCATGGTGTGGACTGGCGTGCAGCAGGACTGGAGGGGTTCGGCCGGCCGGAGGGTTACCTGCAGCGTCAGGTGGCGCTGTGGACGAGGCAGTGGCAGGGCGCGCGCGTGGAAGACATGCCGGAGATGGACATGCTGGCGCAATGGCTGCCAGAACACCTGCCATCGGACAATGAGCCGTCGTGCATCGCGCACGGCGACTACCGCTTGGGTAATGTCCTGATCCATCCGAGCGAGCCCCGGATTGTTGCGGTCTTGGACTGGGAACTGGCAACCATCGGCCATCCGTTGGCCGACCTCGGCTATACCTGTCTGACTTACCATCTTTCGCCGGAATTCAGCGGCACCAAAGGCGTGGCGGGACAGGACCTCACGGGCACCGGCATACCCGATGAGCAAGCCTTCGTGGCGAGCTACTGTCGGCACGCGGACCGGGAGCCACCCCGGTCGCTCGACGCCTTCATCGTGTTCTCCATGTTCCGCCTCGCCTCCATCACCGCTGGCGTGTGGCGGCGCGGGCTCGATGGCAATGCGGCCGACTCCCGGGCCGGCACATCAGAGGTTCGGGACCGCTACCGCGCCCTGGCGCGGATGGGGTGGGCTTTGGCGCAACGACTTTCGGACGGGTGAGGCGGCCCGACTTGCCATTTCTCCGTTCGGCAGCCTTGTTCGGCCAATGCGCGGCAAGGAAGGCTGCGCGAGGGGTTCAAGGAGCAAGCGATGGATGGCCGATCTGCGGTAGGTGCTGCGAAGTTGCGTACTTTTCTTGGATGGGTGGCGCGCACGAGTGTCCGACTGCCGAGCACAGGAGGTCGCCCAACCGACGAGCACGTTGACAACAGCCAGGATGATGCTGGGCTACGCCGGGCCCGAGGGCGCGGCCATTCACGGCGACGAGGAGACTGTTTCCGAGCGCCTCGATGAACTGGCCGCGGCGGGCGTCGACGTGTTCGTCGGAACCGTCTTCGACCCGTCCCGAGAGGTGCCTGAACGGTGCGTTCGTTGCTTTTAATGAAGGACCAGAGTGCCCAAAACGGACCTGGGAAGGAACTGGCATGACAGCAGAAACCGGGACGGCGTTGCGGATCTGCCCGCTGTGCGAGGCGACCTGCGGCCTTACATTGACCATAGTCGACGGCAGGGTGGTCGGTGCTCGCGGCGACCGTGATGACGTGTTCAGTGCGGGTTTCATCTGTCCGAAGGGCGCGAGTTTCGGCGAGCTCGATAACGATCCCGACCGGTTGACCGGGCCCCTCGTCCGGCGTGGGGGAGTGCTGACCGAAACCAGCTGGGAGGAGGCCTACGCGGTCGTCGCAGACCGCCTGGGTGAGGTTATTCGCGAGCACGGCGGCCCATCCGTCGGCGTCTACTTCGGTAATCCGAGCGCACACACCGTCGCGGGTAGCCTGTACGCGCCGTTGGTCATTCGCGGTCTTGGCACCCGGCAGGTGTACAGCGCGAGCACGCTCGATCAGATGCCCAAGCACGTCGCGCTCGGTCTGATGTTCGGCAGCCCGGTCGCGTTCACGGTGCCCGATCTCGATCGCACCGACTATCTGGTCATCATCGGCGCCAATCCATTGGTGTCCAACGGCAGTTTGGCCACCGCCCCCGACTTCCCCGGTAAGCTGCGTGCGCTGCGTAAACGCGGGGGCAAGCTCGTCGTCATCGATCCTGCCCGCACGCGGACGGCCGAACTGGCTGACCGCCACCTCGCACCGCGACCCGGCACCGACGCCGTATTGCTGTTCGCCATCGTGCACGCGCTTTTCGAAGAGGGCCTTGTCGCAGAAGACCTCGGCGGAATCGCGCAGCACGTCAACGGCGTCGACGAAATCCGCGCACTGTCCGATGAATTCGCGCCGGAGGCTGTCGCTTCGCACTGCGGAATATCCGCTGATGACATTCGCGTGCTGGCCCGCGAGATAGCGGCGGCGCCGACTGCGGCCGTGTATGGCCGAATGGGTACCTCCACAGTGGAATTCGGTGCGATTGCCAGTTGGTTGGTAGACGCAATCAACATCCTGACCGGAAACCTCGACCGACCGGGCGGAGCGATGTTCCCCCTCGGCGCGACGGCGCCCACACCCCGCCCGCCGAAGCCGGGCCGAGGGTTCCGAATCGGGCGTTGGCACAGCCGTGTCTCGGGCCACCCCGAGGTGATGTCGGAGCTTCCCGCCGCCGCGCTCGCCGAGGAGATCGACACCGCGGGGGAGGGTCAGATCAAGGCGATGATCACGATCGCCGGAAATCCCGTGTTGTCGGCGCCCGACGGCGATCGGCTCGACCGCGCGCTCGACAGCGTTGATTTCATGCTCAGCATCGACCCCTACCTCAACGAGACCACCCGTCACGCCGACGTGATCCTGCCGCCGCCCCCGCCGGCGCAGAGCGCCCACTTCGACTTCGCGCTCAACAACCTTGCGGTGCACAACAACGTGCGCTACTCACCGCCAGCTCTGCCGCTGGACGCACGGCCCGACGAGCCGGAGATCCTGTCGCGCATCGCACTGATTCTCTATGGCCTGGCACCGGACGGCGACGTCGCGCTGGTTGACGATCAGGTGATTGCGACGACGTTGACCAAGGAGGTCGCCGACGCGGACTCACCCGTCGCCGGGCGCGCGGTCGACGAATTGACCGCGATGCTTGCCCACGGCCCCGGCTACGAACGACGGCTGGACATGATGCTCCGGCTCGGGCCCTACGGCGATGCCTTCGGCGCCAACCCCGACGGGCTCACTCTGGAACGGCTCAAGGCCGCGCCGCACGGCATCGACTTAGGTCCGTTGCAACCACGGCTTCCCGAGGTACTCCGAACCCAAACGGCGCGAATCGAACTCGCGCCCGAGCCGCTGATCGCCGACGTGGCGCGGCTGCGCGACTCGGTCGGCCTCCGCCAAGGCCCGTTCATGCTGATCGGCCGGCGCCATCTGCGCTCCAACAACAGCTGGATGCATAACGTGCCGGCGCTGTCAGGCGGCACCAACCGCTGCACCCTGCAGATCCATCCGGACGACGCCGTCGACCTCGGGCTCAGCGATATTGCGGTGATCAAGGGCCCGGGCGGTGAAATCATTGCTCCGGTCGAGGTGACCGATGCCATGCGGCGGGGCGTCGTCTCGCTGCCGCATGGGTGGGGACACGATCGCGGCGGCACGGGGCAGAAGCTCGCGGCAAGCCAGCCCGGTGTCAACGTCAATCAACTCAACGACGGCACTCATCTCGACCCGCTATCAGGCACCGCCGTGCTCAACGGCATCCCGGTCGACATTGCCCCTGCGGGCTGATGAGTAGGCGCTTCGCTCACGCAGCCGATGGTGGGCGCACGATACAGCGTGGGTCGCGATTCAGATTCGCGTGGCGAGGCAACGCGCCCAGGCGCAATGAACGCTCTGCTCATGTGGTCTCCGGCGGTGACTGGCTGGCGCTCGCCGAGAAATTCGGCTTGACGTCGCAGCTGGAAGACATAGCCACCCGTTGAACGCGATTGCGGGTGGCCGCGCCAGCAAAGGGTTGCTTGCACTGCCGCAGCACGGGTACCCGCATGGGCACCATGACCGAAACGTCCTACCGAAGCATCGATGACATCGACCCGTGCGTGCGTGTTTACGGCACGCGGGTTCACAATCTACGAGGGATCGACCTCGTGGCACCTCGTGACGCATTGGTCGCGTTCACCGGCATCTCTGGATCCGGGAAATCGTCGCTGGCGTTCGGGACCATCTATGCCGAGGCCCAACGCCGCTACTTCGAATCGGTCGCTCCGTACGCCCGTCGCCTGCTCCTACCAACGGGCGCACCAAAGGTGGATGACATCACCGGGCTGCCGCCCGCCGTCGCGTTGCAGCAGCGTCGTGGCTCGGCGACCTCGCGGTCGACGGTCGGCACCGTTACCACTCTGTCGAATCTGTTGAGGATGCTGTTCTCCCGCGCCGGAACCTACCCTTCGGGGGCCACAGAACGACTTGACTCCGACGCCTTCTCCCCGAACACCGCGGTCGGGGCGTGCCCGGAATGTCACGGGCTCGGGCGAATCCACCGGATGACCGAAGAGACACTCGTGCCAGACCCGTCGCTGAGCATTCGGGAGGGGGCCGTGGCAGCCTGGCCAGGGGCCTGGCAGGGACAAAACCTGCGCGACATCCTGATCACGCTGGGCTACGACATCGACAAGCCATGGCGGAAACTCCCCAAGCGGCAACGCAACTGGATATTGTTCACCGACGAGCAGCCGACAGTCGAGATCGATCCGACGCAGCATCCCGTGCAGGCCGACTATTACTACAACGGCACGTTCACCAGCGCTGAGCGTCATGTCCGCCACACGTTGGCCAATTCGCACAGCGCGAAAATGCGTCGCCGCGTGCTGCAGTTCGTCGACAGCGTCGATTGCCCGGTGTGCGACGGATCCGGGCTCAGGCCCGAAGCGCTGAAAGTGAAATTCGCCGGTCGCACAATCGCGCAGTACGCGGCGATGCCGTTGACCGATCTGGCAGAGACGCTGCGCCCGACGGCATCTCGCAGCGATGCCGCTGCCGCGTACGAGTCGGCGGAATCCGGCGAGCTCACGGAAGTGGCGACCATGATCGCCGCCGATCTGGTCGCACGCCTGCAAATACTGATCGATCTCGGCCTCGGCTACCTCACGCTCAGCCGCCGCACGCCAACCGTCTCACCCGGTGAACTGCAGCGCTTGCGGCTGGCTACCCAACTGCGTGCCGGCCTGTTCGGCGTGCTCTATGTGCTCGACGAACCGTCCGCCGGACTCCACCCCGCCGACGCCGAGCCACTGCTCGATGTACTCGATCGGCTACGGCGGGCGGGCAATTCGTTGTTCGTGGTCGAACACGACATGGACGTGGTCCGTCGTGCCGATTGGATCGTCGACGTCGGACCCGGGGCCGGCGAGTTGGGCGGGCAGCTCCTCTACAGCGGCCCGGTAGCGGGTCTGGCGGACGTCGAGGAATCGGTCACTCGCAGATACCTTTTCGGCGGCCCGGAGCGGGCGCCACGTCCGCCCCGCACGCAGTCCGGGCGATTGCGACTTCGCGATATCTCCTTCCACAATTTGAGAGACCTCGACGTCGATCTGCCCTTGGGTCTGTACACCGCCGTCACCGGAGTCTCCGGTTCAGGTAAGTCGACGCTGGTGGTCAAGGTCCTCGGCGATGTCGTGAACAGCCATCTCGGAACGGCACGTGCGGCCGAGTCCGCCGAATCCGACGACGACGAAGCCGGCAGTGAGGTCATCGATCTTGATCGCGACGCGAGCGTGGGTGTCAGGGCAGACGGAGTCGAGGAGATCGACCGATTGGTAGTGGTCGACCAGCGCCCGATCGGGCGGACGCCGCGCTCGACGTTGGCGACCTATACCGGATTGTTTGATGCCGTGCGCCGTGAGTTCGCCGCAACCGCCGCGGCGCGTCGACGCGGTTGGACCGCGGGCAGGTTTTCCTTCAACGTGGCGGACGGCCGCTGTCCCACCTGTCAGGGGGAGGGGTTTGTAGCGGTCGAATTGTTGTTTCTGCCAGGCACATACGGCACCTGTCCGTCGTGTCGTGGCGCGCGGTACTCCGACGAGACACTCGAGGTGCGCTATCGCGACAAGACGATCGCCGACGTGCTCGCGATGACGGTCGATGAGGCCTTCGAGTTCCTTGCCGACGTCGCCAGCGCATCGCGGAGCCTGACCACGCTGCGGGAGGTGGGGCTGGGTTATCTCCGTCTTGGACAGCCCGCGACCGAGCTGTCGGGCGGTGAGGCGCAGCGGATCAAGCTCGCCTCCGAATTACAGCGACCCCGGCGCGGGCATACCCTCTACGTCCTAGACGAGCCGACCACAGGGCTACATCCGGCCGACGTGGATCTGCTCGACGCGCAGCTGCATCGTCTGGTCGACGCGGGCAACACCGTCGTGGTGGCAGAACACGACATGCGCATGGTCGCGGGCGCCGACTGGGTGATCGACCTTGGTCCCGGCGCCGGCAGCAATGGCGGCAGGGTGATTGCGGTGGGCCCGCCACGAACGGTGGCAAGGGCCGAAAACAGTCGTACCGCACCTTATCTCGCGAAGTGGCTGGCGCAGTCTGCTATCGCCTGAGAAGCGGACGCGTATGTGTCTTCGACGCCTCCGCAAGGACGGCCGTTCAGCTGCTGTGCGCCGTCCGCGCCGAAAGACGAAGTCAGTGCCCTGCGACCGCCTGCACCAGCATGGTCGCCGATGGGCTCGACAACACCCAGTTACCGTTTTGGTTGACGAACATGAGGGGCTTCGTGACCGGTGCCGGCAGCTTTGGCCCTGAGACGGCCACGTCGGACATCACCGTAGCCGGACCGTTCTGTTGGATGTTGGAGACGGCAAACGACAACGGGAGCTGCCCGTTGCGATATGCCACTCTCAGCTCGTGATCCATCTCATGGCCCTCACCCGACCCGATGCCGCCTTCGACGAGGCCATCTTTGGTCCGGTATGACACGCCCGGATTGGAAAGGTCATTGAGGATGCCGGTCAACTGGTCAGTGGTCGGCAGGTTCAGTGCCGACGCGGGTTGCGGATCCTGCGGTAGCGGCGCGCCGGTCGAGACCAGTTGCACCTGAGGCGGATTCGAAGGCGCGATGCCCGCTGCGTCGTATGCCAGCACAGTGACACCACCACCAACGACGGCCAGTGCAGCTGCGCTGAGCGCAACGGATTTCATGGACTTCACGGTTCCCCCTGTTTTCGCACGGACGTGCGGGACCGTTTCCCGCATCTGTATGCCGACAACTTCTGCTGGGCACATCGTGCATCAATATGACGGTCCAAAACTGCTCTGCCTCAATCGGTATCAGGCTGTTAGGGAACTGTAGTGCGGCTGCTCATCCCCGACGCATGGCGAAAACACCGATTCGTGGGGGCGTAAGGGGGGTAGACCCCGACCCGTGATAGCCGTGTGCGACGTCAGGGCTGACCGGCGCCCCCGTCATTGCTGTTGCCAACCGCGCCGTGCCCGCCGGATCCGCCGAGGCCAGCGGTGCCGCCGTCACCTCCGCTGTTGACGAATGCACCACCGTTGGCGCCGAGGCCAGCCGTCCCTCCACCGGCACCGTCGGTGCCGGTGCCACCGGCGAATCCGTTCGGGGAGATCACGACGCCGCCGCCACCGCCGCCACCACCGGTGCCGCTGCCGCCACTACCCCCGGCGCCGAAAGCACCAGTCAAACCCAACGGAATGTGGGCCGCGGAGCCACCGTTGCCTCCGGCTCCCGCGTTGCCTCCGGCGGTGGCGGCTGCCCCGCCGCCGCCTCCGCCTCCGCCCGCAGCTCGATTTGTCAGCGCAGCCACTGCAGTACCGCCCGCGCCGCCGCCGCCCCCGGCGCCGCCCGACCCGCCAAGGGCACCCGCCCCGCCACCGCCACCGTCGCCGCCGTGCCCGATGGCTACGGTGTTGCTGCCGTTGACGGTTGTCGCGTTGCCCCCGGTGCCGCCGGTGCCCCCGGTGCCGCCGGTGCCGTTGCCGCCGGCGTAGGCGCCGCCGCCACCGGCGTGGCCGCCACTCCCGCCGGCTCCGCCACCACCCCCGCCGCCGCCGAAGACCGCGTTACCACTGGCTGTGCCGGTCTGCCCGGCACCGCCGGTACCGCCGGTGCCGCCGTGACCCCCGCCGCCGCCGGTGCCGTTGACGCCGCTGCCGCTGGAGTTGCCGCCGGCCCCACCGGCGCCGCCGTTGCCACCGTGGCCACCTATGCCGGCGTAGCCCTTGGAAAGGGCGCCGTCGGCGGCGCCGCCGGTACCGCCCGTGCCTCCGCCGCCCCCGGTGCCGCCCCCGCCACCGGCGCCGGCCTGCCCGAGGAACCCGCTAAACAACCCTCCACCGTTGCCGCCGTTGCCGATCAGCCACCCGCAGTCGCCGCCGGCCTGCCCGGTTCCCGGCGCCCCATCGGCTCCGTTGCCGAACAGGGGACGACCCGTCAGCACTTTGACCGGGTCGTAATTGAATAACCCGGTGGTCTGGATTTGACCGACCAGGCTCGTCAGCGGGTCCGCAGCGGCCGCCGCGTTGGCCGCCTCCGCGGTCGCATACGCCCCCGCGCCCGACGTCAGCGTCTGAACGAAGTGCTCGTGAAACAGCGCCGCCTGCGCGCTGATCGCCTGATAGTGCTGGCCACAGGCGCGGAACAGCTCAGAGATCACAGACGAAACCTCATCTGCACCCGCCGCCAGCACCACTGTCGTCGAGCCTGACGCCTCTGCAGCGGCAGCACGGAGCGCCGACCCGATGCTGCCCAAATCCGCCGCAGCCGCACCCACCAGCTCCGGTGCCACGCTCATAAACGACATGGTGTCCCCTTACATCGGCGCGATAAGACCTCACACAACGCTTGAGCAGGGGCCGGCTCGCGTCGGTGATCTGATGTTCCCGCAGGCAACGCCTGCGCAGCAGAGGCCGAAATACCCACATTGCCCGTTGCCCCCGACCGCGACCGCTATCGCGTGCGACGGACCCGTCGTTGTCGGGCCAACACGTCAATCCCGCTCGCAAAACTTACGTAGTCAACTACTCAAGCCCTCAGCGATATGCCTGGATACGGTCTGCTTTCGAGCAACCGGATGGCCAACGACGCGGGAGCGAGGACAGCAATGTCGTATGTATTTGCGGTACCGGAGTCGGTGAGCTCGGCGGCCACGGACATGGCGCGGATCGGCTCCATGCTGCGCACCGCGCATGCGGAGGCGGCGGCCTCGACGAGCACCGTCCTCAGCGCCGCCGCGGACGAGGTTTCGGCCGCGATCGCATCCCTGTTTTCCGGCTACGGGCAGGAGTATCAGGCGCTCAGCGCCCGAATGTGGGCGCTTCAGGACCAGTTCGCGGCGGCTATCACGGGCGCGGGGGCCGCCTATGCCGCGGCCGAAGCGACCAACGCAAACCCACTGGAAGCCCTCACGCAAGGCGTGCTGAACGTGATCAATGCCCCCACCAACGCGTTGCTGGGCCGTCCGCTGATCGGCAACGGTGCCGACGGCGCCGCCGGGACCGGCCAGAACGGCGGACCGGGCGGGCTGTTGTTCGGCAACGGCGGCAACGGCGGTTCGGGGGTTGCCGGTGGCGGAGCCGGCGGGCGGGGCGGTGATGCGGGGCTGTTCGGCGACGGTGGCCGCGGCGGAGCCGGCGGAACCGGGGTGACCGGGGTTCAAGGTGTCGACACCGTCACGCGCAACGGGGGCGTTGGCGGGATCGGCGGTCGGGGAGGGGCGGGCGGCACCGGCGGGCTGTTGGGAGGCAACGGCGGTGCGGGCGGAGCGGGCGGCGCCGGCGGCTGGGGCGGCTACGGCGCCACTGCTCCGAATGCGTTCGTTGCCGGCGGCACCGGGGGCAATGGTGGTGCCGGCGGCATGGGCGGGGCAGGCGGGGCGCACTTGTCCCCGTTCGGCCAGGACGGCGCCGCAGGCCAGATGGGCGACGGTGGCCGTGGCGGTAACGGCGGCAGCGGATCCATCTACGGTGGCACCGGGGGCCTCGGCGGTGATGGGGGAGTAGGAGCGACCGGCGGTCGCGGCGGCGACGGTGGCAGCGTCGGCGCCGAAGCAAGCGGTATCAACAACACCAGCGTCGCCGGCGGTAACGGCGGCCACGGCGGCACCGGCACGACAGGCGCCGGTGGGGCCGGCGGCAACGGTGGCAGTGCATTCATCAGGGCGGGCGGAGGAACCGGAAACGCCGTCGGCGGCCAGGGCGGGGCCGGCGGCAGCGGCAGTACCGTAGGCGGCGCCGGCGGTGACGGGGGACCCGGCTCACTCATGGGATATAACTACGGCCCCGGCGGCGGCAGCGGCTACGCCATCGGCGGAGCCGGCGGTACCGGCGGGACCGGGCCGATAGGCGGTCATGGCGGTGACGCCGCCTACGCATTGAACTGGGGGAGCGGAACCGCCACCGGCGGCAACGGCGGTTACGGCGGCACAGGCAACCCCGGGCACGGCGGCAGCGGCGGTGACGGCGGCGACGCCCAGGCGACCACTCTGGCAAAAGCCTCCGCGGGTTTTGCCGGTCTCCCCGGTACCGGGGGAGGCGGCTCAGCCGGCAAAGCGGGAACGGCCAGCCAGCTCTAGGTCAGGTAGTGGCCGCTATCGGGACCGGCGCCTCGGTGGCAACGCCCTTACGGCGCAGGCGACCTCAGCTCATCGAAAACAGCTGCTGCATCACAACCACGCTCGCAACACGCTGCAGACCGCCCTCCACCGCGATGCGCTGATCGTCTGGGGACTCGAGCAGTTGATCGAGCGCTGCGGAAACCCTGTTCATGTCGTAGATGGGCTGGTCCTTCGCCGCTTGCGAAGCAAAGGTGTCCCGGTAGAAGACGAGCATCGGGTCGCTCGGGTCGCGGGTCGGCGGCGTGGTGAAGGGATGTTTCTGGCGGTCGTAAACCTCCGGTATCAGCACGTCTTTCGCCGCTTCGCGCAGGACGTGCTTCTCGCGAATCCCCTTGACTTTCATATGGACTGGCACGCGGGCCGCGGCCTCGGCGACGCGATGGTCCAGGAACGGTACCCGGCCTTCGATGGAGTGGGCCATCTCCATCCGATCGGCGAGGTAGTTCAGAATGAAGTTCGGCAGGACCGTTTTCGCGTTGATGTACAGCATCTGGTTCAGGTGGTCGCGACCGGCGACGCGTTGCGCAATCGGCAGGCGATCCAGCGCGGCGATCAGCGGCTGAAACGCCCGAACCGATGGTGGAAGGTCGTCCCGGAGCAGTGGTGCCACGCTATTAGTTTGCGCGGCACCAACATTGAGCGTCGCCGGCAGCCAGCCGAGCCTGCGCTTGACCGCCTGCATTTCGGGACTGCTGACTTGGTTCGGCATCATCAGCGCGCGAGTCGCGGCATTGGCGCCGAGCATCTCGTCCAGGAGTGTCAATCTCTCGTCGGCGCTCAGTGTCGCGTCGTGGTTCAGCGCGTCGACCCGGTAGTACGGATACCCTCCCAGCATCTCGTCGGCGCCCTCGCCGGTGAACACCACTTTGATGCCGGCGGCTCTGACGGCACGGCTGAGTAGGTATTTGGCTACGCCATGTCCGTTGAACATCTGAGTTTCGGCATGCCAGACCGCGTCTGCGAATGAGTCCGCGATCTCTCGTCCGGTAATCGGTATGGGGTGGTACGTCGCGCCGACCCGTTTGGCCTGTTCTTCGGCGACGCGGGCCTCGTCGTAGAGCGGGTTCTCGAAGGTGAGCGTGAAGGCGCGAATCGGCCGGTTCGTCTCCTGCTGAGCGAGCCCCAGGACGGCGCAGGAGTCGATGCCGCCACTGAGATACGACGCGACCTCCACATCGGCAATCAGCCTCTGCCGCACCGCATCCCGGAGAGCCTGACGAAATTCGTCGACGATCTCGGATTCATTTCGCGGGTCCGCGCGCATCTGATCAGCAGTCGGTATCTCCCAATCCCAGTACGGGTAAATGCGGACAGCACCCTCTCGAGCAATCGCATAGCAACCCGGCGGCACGGTACTGATGCCGGCGAACTCGGTCTTCTCGTGGGATCGTCCGAACCCTCCAGTAGCGCCCTCGAGATCCCACTTGGCGGGCACGCCGAGCGCCAACAGCGCCTTGATCTCCGACGCGAAATAGACATCACCGTCCACCGCCGCGTAGTACAGCGGCTTGACACCGAAGCGATCGCGGATCGCGTACATCGCTCGTTGGCGTTCGTCGGCAATGATCACCGCGAACTCGCCGCGCAGTTGTGTCGCGGCCTGGACCCCGCGCTCGGCGTAGAGGTGCAGCGCGATCTCGCTGTCGCTGTCAGAGGAGAAGCGATAGCCGCGTGCCCGGAGTTGCTCGCGGATTTCGCGGTAGCCGTAGAACTCGCCGTTGACGACGAGGTGGACCAAGCCGTCAGGGCTCGTCATCGGCTGACTTCCGTTGTTCAGACCGATGATCGACAACCGCGTGTGTCCGAGCGTCCATTGCCCGTCCCGCGATGTCCAGGTGCCGGAGCCATCCGGCCCACGATGCTCCAAGAGCTTGAGCGCGGCATCACGCCGCTCAGTCGGAAGACCCCGGCGCGTCATCGCAGCGAATATCCCGCACATCGTTGTGCCCTCCGCAATCGTTCACGGTCGCCCCGCGCCGACCTTCAGCGTCGGCACGCTCGCACGCCACCGGCTTGGCGGCGCAGCCATTTGAGCCTAACGCGGGGAATTTTCCAGATCGTCGATGGCGGCGCCGGGGTGAGTTACGTGGCCCTGCCATACGGCTCGTGACAAGCGGCCACCGCGACTAATGTGCTGCTGCACAGACAATTTGGCGGCCTTGTGCCCATCCCGGAAGCGAGTCCCACTTCTGCGACGCTTCTCGGTTTAAGGTAGCTAGTTTCCCTCGAGCCCGTATTTTGGCGCCACCTCGATGAGCTGGCCGGCCGCCAGGAGGTCCTTCACCCTGGTGTTGCCGAGGAAGTATTGGATGCCGCCACCCGGCTGCCCGGCGAATCCCTTGATCTTCCCGGACTGCACCGTCAGGTCCTTCACGACGCAGTAGACGTGGTAGTTGGCTTCCGGAGAGCCCTTGTAGGTGTTGAGGGACGACGGGGGCAAAGCCCGAGCGGCGAACGGCGTGTGCTTTTCGTTCGCAAGGAAGTTTGCTTCATCGGGCTGCCCGAACCGGTCGAACAGATGCCCCTTCTTCATCGTGAACGGCGTGGCGGGTCCGTCGAAGCCGAAGTTCGTCGGCCACTTCCAACCCCTGTTGGCGTCGTAGTACGTGTCGAGGAATGCTTTCGGTTGCAGCGCGGGTGTTCCCAGTCGTTGGTAGTCGACCAGCAGCTTCTTCACCGCTCCGGTGGGCAACGTGGCCGGACCTAGCAGATTGCCCGAATACGGGTCGGGAACGGGGAAAGGCTGCGAGTTCTCCGCTGCAGGCTCGCCGGTGCCAGCTTCCGGGCACTGCTTGTCCGCGCTGGCAGTGGCCGGAAACAAAAGAGACAACAACAGCGCGATCAGCGCGCTGACAACGAGGGAACGGCGCCGCATCCACGGACTCCTTCAGATTTGCTGTTAAGCCTGAAATGCACCCTAGCTGATGGCAACTCAGCCGTCTCGCGAACTGCTTCCAGCGCTCGAGCAACGGAGTTGAAGCAACGATTGGGTCCGAACAGCGTCGCCAGGAGAGTCCTACCACCACCACCGCCGCGGTGTCCGCGCAACAACAGATCAGACGTCAACTAAAACTACGTATGACCATGTTGAGAGTAGTGGCGCGTCTAGCTCGAATTATTCTGGCGCACCTTGACCACATCTCATAGTGGTCATACGCTTTAGGCATAAATGTCGGTAACTTGCCTGTCTGGGCGCGAGAAAGTGGAGACATCGATGACCGTGAACAGCACCGCTCCCAACGTCTTCGACGCCGGCCTGCCCACGCTCGACTACAACCTCACCGCGACTCCGCAGGACATCGTTGAGGACGTCCGGATCGCGCAATCGCGTGCGCCCATCGCCATCGGGCCGATCGGCCCGGAAATACTGTCCTACGAACTGGCGCGGGAAATGCTGCGGGACAGTAGGTTTCGCATGCCGCCGGGCATCACGCTGGCGGCGCAGGGTGTCACGTCGGGGCCGCTGTACGACAAATTGATGAGCAGCCTCCTGGGACTCGACGGTCCACCGCACACCCGCTTACGCAAACTCGTTTCGCGAGCGTTCACGCCTCGTGCGACTGCGCGTCTGCAGGACACGATCCACGAGGTGGTGAATGGGCTGATCGACCACGTGATCGACGCCGGACGTTGTGACGTCGTGGCCGACATCGCGCGGCCGTATCCCACGCCCATCATGTGCGCGCTCCTCGGTGCGCCCCGCGCGGATTGGCAGCTTTTCTCGGAATGGACCGATGAAGTGTTCAAAGCCTTCAGTTTCCAGACCGACGCCAACTTCGACGAAGCCGCGATCATGCGGGCGTGGAGCGAACTCGACGCGTATGTCGACGACATGGTCGCCGCCCGCCGGAACACTTTGACCGATGACCTGCTCTCCGAGCTCATACGCGCCGAGAGCGACGGTGAACGGCTCAATCTCGACGAACTGCGGATGCTGGTCGCCGGCTTCTTGATGGCGGGCACGGATACCACGCGTAACCAGTTGGCCGCGTCGGTGCAGGTGCTGTGTGACCATCCGGACCAATGGGCAAAGTTGGGTGAACAACCAGAGCTTGCGATGCAGGCGGTCGAGGAAAGCATGCGGCATTCACCGGCGGTCTGTCTGGCGCCGCGCGCCGCCACCGAGGATGTCGAATTCGCCGGCTACACATTCCCGGCCGGGACCTTTGTACTCGTGAATACCTTTGCAGCCAATCGCGATCCAGCGATCTACGCCGATGCTGACCGCTTCGACATCGCGCGACAGGACTTGCCCGCGATTCTGACGTTCGGCGGCGGTGCGCACTACTGCCTGGGCGCCAACCTCGCACGCCGGGAACTGGCAGATGCACTGACCATCCTCACCCGGCGCTTATCGGCACCGCATCGCGTCGGATCGGCCCCGTGGAAGTCCTTGCTGGGAATGTCCGGTCCGTTGACGCTGACGATCGAGTTCGACGCCGAACGGCTGGTGACCGCGGATGCGTAGCCGCGGCTGGGCGGGAGCGACGCCCGCCTCGGATGAGGAGGCGATCGCCCGCATCCTGGATGCGGTAGACGAGGTGGTCGCTGAGCACGGACCGTCGATACGGCTTGCCGACGTCGCCCGGAAACTCGGGGTCACCCGGCAGACGGTGTACCGCTACTTTCCCAACGCGGATGCGCTGCTGATGGCCAGCGGTATGCGTGCGGTCGACGGATTCCTCGATCAGGTCGTAGAACACCTCCGCGGGATCAACGATCCGGTCACCGCCGTCGTCGAATGCGTATCGTTCGGAGTCGAAAACCTCGGTGGGGATCCACAATTGGAGAGCCTGTTGACCGAACGGCACGAGGGCGAGGCCGTCACCTCGCTGACTTCCGACACCGCGATCACCTTCTGCCTGTCGGTCTTTCACCGCCTCGATGTCGATTGGACGCTGCACGGCTTCGAAGTCGCCGCGCTGGGTGAGCTTGCCGAAATGACCTTGCGTACCGTTCAGTCTCTCCTGACCGATCCGGGACAACGGCAGCGCGACGGAGTCGCGTTGCGTCGCTTTGTCACGCGATGGCTCGGTCCGTCGATCCTGTATCAGCGGATGACATGGCTATCGGCCGATGAACGACCCAAATCCTCGGACCGGCAGATCGAAATGGAAATACGCACTCCGCTGCCTCAGGAATAGTGGGGCTGAGGCGTCGCCAATTGCGACCGCCCCACCGTGAAATTCCCGCTCGACCGCTAATGCGTTTGCGTGTATTCGAGGTCAAGCCTCGCGGGCCCGCGTCGGCCCAGCGACCGGCCGGTATGGGTTCAGTATGTGGGTGTGCCAGCAAACCCCACGGCCGGGTTTGGCGGCCGGGTAGTCCCGCCAGCCCTGCCCTCGGGTGTATGCGCCCTTAAGGCGCGCGGCCCTAGGTGCCGCCGTTGCCGCCGGCGCCGCCGCCGCCGCCGCTGCCGCCATCAGGGTTCCGGTTCCCGCCGGTCGGGCCGCCGCCGCCGCCGCCCGGGAAGCCACCAATGCCAGGTGTGCCGCTGCCGCTCGCGCCGCCTTTACCGCCGGTGCCTCCGCCGCCCCCGGTGCCGCCGGTGCCCCAGTAGTCGGGATCGCCGAATTTGTTGCCGTTGCCGCCGCCGCCGCCACTGCCGCCACTGCCGCCTTTGGCGCCGGAGGTGCCGAAGAATTGGTCTTCACCGCCTTTGCCGCCGGTTCCGCCGCTTCCACCGGCGCCTCCGTTTCCGCCGTCGCCGTTATAAGTATTGACAACGATGTTCGGTCCGCCGTTGCCGCCTTTGCCGCCGTTCCCGCCGGTCCCACCGACTGTCGCATTGCCGGCGGTGCCGCCATTGATGGCGTTACCGCCGTTGCCGCCGGCGCCGCCGCTGCCGCCGCTGCCGCCGGCGCCACCGTCATAACCCTCGATATTCGGGTTGCCGTTGTTGCCGTTGCCGCCGTTGCCGCCGTTGCCGGCGATGCCGCCGCTGCCACCCTTAGCGCCGTTGCCAGTGCCGCCGTTGCCGGCGTTGCCGCCGGCTCCGCCGCCGCCACCGTTACCGCCGTTGCCGCCGGTCGCGCTGCTGTTGCCGCCGTTGCCGCCGCCGCCGCCGTCGGCGCCGTGGCCTCCTTGGCCGCCTGCACCGCCGTCAAAGCCGCCGTTGCCGCCGTTGCCTCCGTTGCCGCCCGCGCCGGCGGTGCCGCCGTTGCCGCCGGGGTGGAATAAGGTGCCGGCTGTGCCGCCGTTGCCGCCGCCGCCACCGACGCCGGCGTCGCCGCCGGCGCCGCCCGCCCCGCCGCCGTTGAGCACCCCTAAGGCGAAGCCACCATTGCCGCCGGTGCCGCCGTTGCCGCCGGCAGCGCCGTTGCCGCCGTGATATTCGTCCGGCAAGGAGGAGCTCCCGGCGTTGCCGCCTTTGCCGCCGCTGCCGCCATTGCCCGCGTTGCCGCCGATGCCGGCGATGGCGCCGTTGCCGTTGCCGCCGTTGCCGCCATTACCGGCGTTGCCACCGGTGCCGCCATCGCCGCCATCGTGGCTGCTGTTGCCGTTGCCGTTGCCGCCGCTGCCGCCGTCACCGCCGTCACCGGCGTTTCCGCCCTTGCCGCCGCCTTGGCCGCCGTTGCCACCATTGCCGCCGCCCCCGCCATTACCGGCGGCGCCGCCGTTGCCCCCGTTCGTGACATTGCTTTCGCCGCCTGCGCCGCCTGAGCCGCCGGCGCCGCCGTTGCCGCCGCCGCCGGCGTTGCCGCCGCCGGAGAGGGCGGTGGCCGTGCCCGTGGCATTTAACGCATTGCCTCCGCTGCCGCCGTTACCGCCGACGCCGCCTTTACCCCCCGTTCCGCCGTTCCAGCCGTCCGTCAACAGGTCATCGGCGCCGTTGCCGCCGCTGCCCCCTGCGCCTCCGTTGCCGGCTTTGCCACCGGTGCCGGCTGTTGCGCCGTAACCGTCGCCCCCGGTGCCGCCGTTGCCGCCGGTGCCACCGTTGCCACCGGGACCGCCGTCTCGGCCGGCGGCGGCGCTGCCGGAGCCGCCGGTCCCTCCGTTGTTGCCATTGCCGCCACTGCCGGCGTTTCCGCCCTTGCCCCCGCCGACGCCGCCGGTGCCGCCGTTGCCCCCGTTGCCGCCGTTGCCGCCAAAGCCGCCGAGGCCGCCGGTGCCGCCAATTCCGGGGTCGCTGCCGGTGCCACCGAATCCAGCGTTGCCGCCGTCACCCCCGTTGCCGGCGTTGCCGCCACCGACGCCGTTGAAGCCGTTGCCGCCGTTTCCGCCGCTGCCGCCCTTGCCGCCGTTGCCGCCGTTACCGCCGGCAGTGCCGTTCGTGGAGAATCCCAAAGGGTTTTTACCGTCTGCGCCATTTCCGGCGTTGCCGGCGTCGCCGCCATTGCCGCCGTTGCCGGCGATGCCGGCCAGGCCCTTAGTGCCCGCAGTCCCACCGGCGGTGACGCTGCCGGCCTCTCCGCCTAGGCCCGCGTTGCCGCCGGGACCGCCGTTTCCGCCGTCGCCGCCGTTTCCGCCGTTAGCTCCGGCCCCGGTGCCCGTGCCGTACGTGGGTCCGTTGCCGCCGCTGCCGCCGTTGCCGCCATTGGCGCCGTTGCCGCCATTACCGCCGCTGCCGGCGGTCCCGTCGAAGCCGGCACCGCCCTGGCCGCCTTGGCCACCGTTGCCGCCGGCACCGCCAGCACCTCCAGGTCCGCTGTCGGCGAGCAGGTTGTCGGCGCCGTCGGCGGCGGATCCGGCGTTGCCGCCGTTGCCGCCGTTGCCGCCGGTGCCCGCCTTGCCGACGGTTCCTGCGGCGCCGGCACCCGTACCGGCCAGGCCGGCTTTCCCGGCGCTGCCACCGATGCCGCCCTTTCCGCCGTTGCCGCCGTTGCCGCCCTCAGTCCCTGCGTCTGACAGGCCGTTGCCGCCGCCGCCGCCGAGTCCGCCGATGCCGCCGTTGCCGCCGCTGCCGTTGGTGCCACCGGCGCCGGCCGAGCCGCCGGATCCGCCTTGACCGCCGTTCCCGCCGCCGCCACCGGTGCCGCCATTGATGTTGACCATGGCCACGCCGTCTTTTCCAGCCGCGCCGTCGCCGCCGTTGCCGCCGAGCCCGCCTTTGCCGCCGTCGCCGGATGTGCCGGCGGTGCCCCCGGCGCCTCCGGTCCCGGCGAGGCCGGCGGTGCCGGCGTTGCCGCCGGTCCCGCCGATGCCACCGTTGCCGCCCTTGGCGCTGGCAAGTACGGCCGTGCCGCCGGTCCCGCCGGTGCCACCCACACCGCCGTCGCCGCCGTTTCCGCCGCTGCCGTTGACGCCACCGGGCCCGCTGGTGCCGCCAGCCCCTCCGTTGCCACCGGCCCCGCCCGCGGGCCCGGGGTTGCCGTCGATCCCGGCCCCGCCGGCAGCCGCGGTGCCACCATTGCCGCCGAAACTGCCGTTGCCGCCGTTGCCGCCGCTGCCGTAGCCACCCGTGGTTCCGCCGATGCCGCCGAGGCCTCTGTTGCCACCGGCACCGGCATTGCCGCCGGCACCGCCGTTGCCGCCGGCGCCACCGGCCAGGGTGTTGGTGGAGTCGGCGCCATGACCACCATCGCCGCCGCCTGCGCCGCTGCCGCCAAACCCGCCATTGCCGTTGATCGCCAAATTACTGCCGCTGCCGCCCACCCCGGCGGCCCCACCGTCGCCGCCGCGGCCGCCGCTACCACCGTTGTGGGCGCTGTTCAGCGAGGCCCCGCCTTTGCCGGCGGCCCCGCCTCCGCCACCGGCCCCCCCATTGCCCGCGGCCGCAGTGAGCCCGGTGGCCGCCCCACCCAGGCCGCCCTGACCGCCGGCACCGCCGTCGCCGCCATTGGCCGCCGCCGAGACCGCGCTGTCGTTGCCGCCGGCCCCACCGACGCCGCCGAGCCCGCCGGCCCCGCCGTGACCACCATCGCCGCCCAGCCCGATCAGCGGCGCTTGACCCGAGTGACCTCCGGCCCCGCCGGCGCCACCAGCCCCTCCGGCACCCCCGGCCTGTGCAATGCCCCCGGCGCCGCCGTCGCCACCGGCCCCGCCGGCACCACCGAGCCCGCCGACTCCGCCGATGCCCACCACACCGGGGTTGCCGCCGGCGCCGCCGTGGCCACCGGCGCCACCGCTGACACCATTCACACCGGCCCCGCCGGCTGTCCCGGCACTGCCCGCGCCGCCGGCACCACCGGTGCCGCCGACGCCGATGAACTGTCCGCCGTTGCCGCCCACACCGCCATTGCCGCCCGCACCACCACTGGGCCCACCCATACCGCCGGCACCACCTTGACCGCCGTAACCGATCAGCGGAGAAACTCCGCCGGCCCCGCCGGCGCCGCCGGCGCCTCCCGCCGTCGTGCTGTTGCCACCGGCCCCGCCGGCCCCACCCGCACCCCACAACCATCCGCCGGTCCCGCCGGCCCCGCCGGACGCGCCAGCGCCCCCCCGCACCACCAGCACCGCCCGCACCAAGCAGACCTGCGGCCCCGCCGGCACCGCCGGGCGCACCGGCCGCCCCCGACCCGCCGTTACCACCGTTTCCGTATAACAATCCACCCAGTCCGCCGGCCTGCCCAGTGCCCGGGGCTCCATTAGTGCCGTCACCGATCAGCGGACGCCCCAGGAGTTGCTGGGTAGGGGCGTTGATCACATCGAGCACCATCTGCCCGACATTGAGGGTTTCCGCGCGCGCATACCCGGCTCCGCCGGCAGACAACCTCTGGACGAACTGGTCATGCAGCACCGCGGCTTGCCCGGCCAGCTCCTGATAACCCAGCGCGTGCCTGGAGAACATGGCCGCAATCGCTTGCGACACCTCGTCGGCGGCCGCGGTGACCAGTCCCGTTGTCGACCGTGCCGCGGCCGCATTGGCCGCCGAGATGGTCGAACCGATACCCGCCACGTCCGAAGCCGCGGCCACCACCAGCTCCGGTGACACCACCATGAAAGTCATCAGCGACCTCGCCGTCCCTCAGAGCAACCCGAATAACCCCCCGAAACAACAGGAAAAGGCACACACCGCGCACGGCCGCGAGCACGAGTCGACGCTTCCACTCGAAGGCCCGTCCTTTCTCCTACAACGGCACCGGGACTACGTAGCACCGCTACCGCCAGTGCCGCCGCCGCCGCCGCTGCCGCCTATCCAATTTCTGGGATGTTGGGGGTCGCCGTCGTTGGTCGGGCCGCTGCCAGCGGCGCCGATGGTTCCGAAGTCGCCGAAGGCCCCGTCGAAGGAGTTGCCGCCGGTTCCGCCGGTGCCCCCGGTCCCGCCCGTACCACCGAGACCCCAGTAGTCGGGATCGAAGACCGTGCTGCCGTTCCCGCCCTTGCCGCCGCTGCCGCCGCCACCGCCGTCGGCAGCACTGCCGCCCTTGGCGGTAGCGCTACCACCGCTGCCGCCTACCCCGCCATTGCCGCCCGCGCCCCCGTTGCCGTTGTAGCTATTGAGAAGTTGGCTGTCGCCGCCGAGACCTCCGGTACCGCCGGCACCACCGGTGCCGCCGGCACCGGCGTCGCCGCCGAGACCTTTACCGGACACGCCGCCGCCGAAGCCGCCGTTCCCGCCTGCACCGCCAGTGCCGCCTCTGCCGCCGTTATAGCCCGACGAGAAAAGGGCTACGTCGGTAGCGTGGCCGCCGGTGCCGCCCGTGCCACCGTTGCCGGCGACGCCGCCCTTGCCGCCATCTGCGCCGTTGCCCTGTCCGCCGTGCCCGGCGTCGCCGCCGGCGCCGCCGTTACCGCCGGCCCCTCCATCCCGGCCGAGGGCACCCCCTTCGCCGCCGGTTCCGCCGGTGTTGCCATTACCCCCGCTGCCGCCGGCGCCTCCCTTGCCGCCGCCGTAGCCGCCGTTACCGCCGATGCCGCCGATGCCGCCGACACCGCCGGTACCGCCGGGGCCGCCGTTACCGCCGAGGCTTGCTGTGCCGCCGGCGCCTCCCCTGCCGGCGAGGCCGCCGTCGCCGCCCTTACCGCCGTCGCCGCCCCCGACGCCGGCGACGCCATTGCCGCCAAGACCCCCGGCACCGCCCTGGCCGCCGCCGCCGCCAGCACCACCGTTATAGCCGTCACCAGTGATTCCGTCGGCCCCGTCGGCGCCCTTTCCGCCGATGCCGCCCTTGCCGCCGTCACCGCCGGCGCCGGCTACGCCCGCGTTGCCCGCGCTGCCGCCGGTGCCGCCGGCCGCCCCGCCCGCCCCGGCGTTGCCGCCGACACCGCCCGTGCCACCGATGCCGCCGTCGCCGCCAGGCGGACCGTCGGAGCCATTGGGCGGCGGCGGCCGCACGCCGTCAACGCCGGTGCCTCCTTGGCCGCCCTTGCCACCGTTGGCGCCGTTGCCGCCGGCCCCGCCGCTGCCGCCGGTTCCTCCGTTGCTGGCGCCACCATTGCCGCCCTGACCGCCGCTGCCGCCTTTCGTGCCGTTGCCGCCGGCCCCGCCACTGCTGTTGTCGCCGTTGTTTCCATTACCGCCGATGCCGCCGTTGGCTCCGTTGCCGCCATCCCCGCCGATGCCCGCCTTGCCGACGTTTCCGGCGGCGCCGGAACCCGTACCGGCGACGCCGGCCTTCCCGGCGGCACCGCCATTGCCGCCGTTGCCGCCGTCCCCGCCGTCCACACTGGCCGTCCCGGGGAGGCCCAGACCGCCGTTGCCGCCTTTGCCGCCGTTGCCGCCGTCGCCGCCGCCGCCGTTGGTGCCGCCGGCATTGGCCTTGCCGCCGGTTCCGCCTTGGCCGCCGTCCCCGCCGCCGCCACCAGTGCCGCCGTTGATGTTGCCGATGGTGCCGTCGGGTCCGTTGGCGCCGTTGCCGCCGTTGCCGCCGAGTCCGCCCTTGCCGCCGTCGCCGGATATGCCGGCGCTACCTCCGGTGCCCCCAGTCCCCGCGACGCCGGCGGTACCGGCGTTGCCACCGGTGCCGCCCATGCCGCCGTTGCCGCCCTTGGTCCCCGCAACGAGGGCCGGGCCGCCGTTGCCGCCGGTGCCGCCCACGCCGCCGTCACCGCCGTCGCCGCCGCTGCCGTTGATGCCACCCGGCCCACTGGCGCCGCCGGCGCCGCCCTTGCCGCCGGCTCCGCCGGCGGGTCCGGCCTTGCCGTCCAGCCCGGCCCCGCCGGGATCCCCGGCGCCGCCGTTGCCGCCATAGCTGCCGTTGCCGCCGTGACCACCGTTGCCGTAGGCACCCGCGGTCCCGCTGACGCCGCCGGTGCCGGCCGCCCCACCGGCGCCGGCATTGCCGCCGGCACCACCATTGCCGCCGGCGCCGCCGGCCTGGGGACCGGTGCCGTCGGCACCATGGCCACCATCGCCGCCGGCTCCGGCGCTGCCGCCCAGCCCGCCGTTGCCGTTGACCGCGCCACCGGCGGCGTTGCCGCCCGCCCCGGCGGCTCCACCGTCGCCGCCGCGACCGCCGCTGCCACCGCTGTGGGCCTTGCTCAGCGCGACCCCGCCATTGCCGGCCGCCCCACCAGCTCCACCGGCACCGCCGTTGCCGGCCACTGCGCCTATCCCGGCGGCCGCTCCACCCACGCCGCCGGCACCGCCGGCGCCGCCGTCACCGCCATTGGCCGCCGACAGCGCGGCGCTGTCGTTGCCCCCCGCCCCGCCGATACCGCCCTGACCGCCGACCCCGCCTTGACCGCCGGCACCGGACAACCCGATCAACGGGCCTTGACCAGACTGACCACCGGCTCCGCCCTGGCCACCGGCACCGCCGTCACCGCCGAGCTGTGCGGTGTTGCCGGCGCCACCGGCGCCGCCGCCTCCACCAGCACCGCCGAGCCCACCGACACCGCCGGCCCCCAGCACTCCGGCGTTGCCACCTGCGCCGCCGCTGCCGCCCGCCCCACCACCCACACCGTCCACACCGGCCGCGCCGGCATTCCCGCTGTTACCCATCCCGCCGGCACCACCTGTGCCGCCCACGCCGATGAACTGCCCGCCGTTGCCGCCCACACCGCCGTTGCCGCCCGCACCACCATTGGGCCCGCCCGTACCCCCGGCTCCACCGCCGCCGCCGTAGCCGATCAGCGGGGCCGCCCCGCCGGCCCCGCCGGCCCCGCCGACGCCTCCCGCGGTCGCGCTGTTGCCCCCGGCCCCGCCGGCACCGCCAGAACCAAAGGCCCAGCCCCCGGCCCCGCCGGCGCCACCCGCGGCGCTGGCACCGCCGGCACCGCCGGCGCCGCCGGTGCCAATGAGACCGGCGTCTCCGCCGGCGCCGCCGGCCATCCCGGCCGCCCCCGATCCGCCGTTGCCGCCGTTGCCGTATAACAACCCGCCCAGCCCGCCGGCCTGCCCGGTACCGGGCGCTCCGTCGGTTCCATTGCCGATCAGCGGACGACCCAAGAGCTGCTGGGTAGGTGCGTTGATCAGGTCTAGCAGCGGCTGCAACGGGCCGACATTGAGCGCCTCCGCGCGCGCATACCCGGCCCCACCGGCAGTCAACGTCTGCACGAACTGCTGATGCAGCACCGCGGCCTGCCCGGCCAATTCCTGATAGCCCAGCGCATGTCCCGAAAACAGGGTGGCAACCGCGTGCGACACCTCGTCGGCGGCCGCGCTGACCAGCCCCGTCGTCGACTGCGCCGCGAGCGCATTGGCCGCCGAGATCGTCGAGCCGATACCCGCCACGTCCGATGCCGCAGCCGCCACCAGCTCGGGTGAAACCACCATAAAAGTCATCAGCGACCTCGCCGTACCTCAGGACAACCCGGATAACCACCAGCAACGACCAGCGCAGTCAAACACGGTAGCCCACGGCGGGCACACCGTTGAGGTTTTCACCCCGAATGCCGCAAATGTCTGCGCACGCCGTCGGGCAAAGCAGCGAAGCCTGACAATGAATTCAATCGGCTCCCGAAAATTTTGCGCCGAATGTGTGTGAAATCCTCCTGAAACCGAAGTCGGGCCGTACGGTAAGTGCCGTTATACGCCGGTTGATGAGAAACTGACCGCCACCCCGGTGGGGGTTACCCGCGAAGGACAGCGTATGGATTTTGCGGTATTGGCACCCGAGGTCAACTCGGCGCGGATGTTCCTTGGCGCGGGGTCTGGATCGATATTGGCCTCCGCGGCGGCCTGGGATGGACTGGCTGCCGAATTGGCTTCGGCGGCAACCTCTTTCGGCTCAGTGACCTCTGAGCTGCTGGATTCCGCCTGGCAGAGCGCGGCAGCGGTGGCGATGGCGGGCGCCGCCGTCCCTTACCTGGGGTGGTTGAGATCGGCCGCGGCGCAGGCCGGCGAAGCGGCGGGCAACGCCCGGATAGTCGCGGCCGCGTTCGAGGCGGCGCAGGCGGCGACGGTGCACCCGATGGTCGTGGCTGCCAACCGCGCTCAACTGGTGTCGGTGGTGAGGTCGAATCTGCTGGGGCTGAACGCACCGGCGATAGCGGCCATCGAGGCTCAGTACGAGGGAATGTGGGCGCAGGATGTGGCCGCGATGTTCGGCTACTATTCCGGCGCTTCCGCCGTGGCCGCGGGCTTGACGCCGTTCAGCCTGAGGCTGTCGAATCTGGCGGGCGTGGTGGGCGGCGTGGCGAACGCCTCGAGCGCCATTGTCGCGGCGGCGAGCGCCGCCGGCGCTCAGCTTGCGGGCGCGGTGTCGGCCGGAATGGGTACAGCTGCGGCCGGTGCGGGCGCAACTGCCGCCGCCGACGGCGCCTCCTTGCTGCTCACCATCAACGTCGGCCTGTCCAACCTCGGCGTCGGCAATCTCGGCAATGCCAACATCGGCAACTACAACCTGGGCAGCGGGAACATCGGCTCCGGAAACATCGGGCCGGGCAACATCGGTTTCGGCAACATCGGTTTCGGAAACAGCGGACCGTCGCTCACGGCGGCCATCCACAACATCGGCTTCGGCAACACCGGCAGCAACAACATCGGCCTGGGCAACACCGGCAACGGCAACATCGGATTTGCCAACACCGGCAACGGCAACGTCGGTATCGGGCTGACCGGCAACGGCATGAGCGGGTTCGGCGGACTGAACTCCGGCACGGGCAACAGCGGCTTGTTCAACTCGGGCACCAACAACACCGGCTTCTTCAATTCGGGGATCGGAAACTTCGGTCTCGGCAACTCCGGCATCTTCAACACCGGTTTCGGTAACTCCGGGACGGCCAACACCGGACTGTTCAACCCCGGCATAGCCAACACCGGCTTCGCCAACTCGGGCAGCTACAACACTGGCAACTTCAACGCGGGCAACAGCAACACGGGCGGCTTCAACACCGGCAGCTACAACACCGGCTGGCTCAACAGCGGCAACTACAACACCGGCGTGGCCAACTCCGGCAACTTCGACACCGGCGCGCTGATCACGGGCGACTACAGCAACGGCCTCTTCTGGCGGGGCGACTACCAGGGCCTGTTCAACGGGTCCCCAGGCATCGGCAATTCCACCACCGTGCCTTCGTCGGGATTCTTCAACAGTGGCGACGGCGGCGCTTCGGGCATTTTGAACTCCGGAGGCAACGTTTCGGGCCTTTTCAACTCGTCGTCAGGCAGCCTTGGCCTCTCGGGACTGCTGAACACCGGCATGGGGCTCTCCGGGATCTTCAACACCGGCAACACCATCTCGGGCATTCTCAACAGCGCCTATCCGGAAAACCTCACGACGCCCAATTTTGTGTCGGGTCTGTACAACACCGGCCCGAACGTCGCGGGCCTGTTCGGCGGCGAGTCGGACCCGACCAGCAACACCGGCCTGGCCAACGTCGGCGTCAAGAACATCGGCTTCGCCAACGTCGGCGACGACAACATCGGCATCGGCAACGTCTCCAACGGAAACGTGGGAGGCGGAAACTTCGGCCTGGACAACATCGGGTTCGGCAACACTGGTGCGTCGAATACCGGCATCGGCAACGTCGGCAACCAGAACCTGGGCAACGGAAACCTGGGCGACTTCAACAGAGGTCTGGGAAACCTCGGCGACTACAACACCGGCCTGGCAAACCTGGGCAGTAACAACACTGGGTTCGGCAACAACGGTATCGGCAACTTCGGTTTCGGCAACACCGGCAGCGGAAACGTCGGAATCGGGTTGAGCGGCACGGGCCTTGTCGGCTTCGGGGCCCTGAATACCGGCAGTGGAAACCTCGGCCTGTTCAACTCCGGCGCCAACAACATCGGTTTCTTCAACTCGGGCACCGGAAACGTCGGGATCGGAAACGCGGGCACCGGCAACTGGGGCATCGGCAATCCCGGTACCGGCAATACCGGTTGGGGCAATGCCGGCAGCTCCAACACGGGCTGGTTCAACTCCGGTATCGCCAATACCGGCATCGCCAATGTGGGCAACTACAACACGGGTTTCGTCAACGTCGGCAACATCAATACCGGCGCCTTCAATCCCGGCGATTACAACACCGGCGGCCTCAACCCCGGCGACACCAACACGGGCTTCCTCAACATAGGCAATTACAACAACAGCATTCTCGCCTCCGGGGATGGTTCGGGCCAGATCGCTATCGACCTCGCGGTCACCATTCCCAGCGTCGCGTTCGATCAGCAGATAGTCATCCCCGTCAACCAAGTGCTGCAATTCGGCGGAGACGTGTTCACGCTGCCGGGTGGCATGCAAATGTTCCAGACTTTCCTTTCGCCGCCGCCCGATCCGCTCACGTTAACCCTGGGGCCCGTCAACATATCGAGTTCCACGATCGCGCTTCCCCTATTGACACTGTCTATCGGCGGGCCGAATACCAGCGTGGCCATCAATATCAGTGGCGCCTTCCAGGGCGGCACCATTCAGCTGCTCAAGGTCAACCCGATGCCGGGATTCGGGAATGCGACCACGCTGCCGTCGTCAGGTTTCTTCAACGGCGGCCCCGGCCGTGCGTCCGGTTTCTTCAACCTCGGTACCAATCTGTCCGGCATCCAGAACGTCGGTGCGCTGTCGTCCGGCCTGGCGAACTTCGGCAACACCGTCTCCGGCATCTACAACACGAGCTCGGTCAATGTGGCGACGGCGGCCAACCTCTCCGGGTTGGCGAACGTCGGCACTGACTTGGCCGGCACCGTCCGCGACAGCGCCTACGGACTGGTCGTCAACCTGGGCCTGGGCGATAACGGTCAGTTGAACCTGGGGAATGGAAACTTCGGCAGCGGAAATCTCGGCAGCGGAAACATCGGCGGCGCGAATATCGGCTTCGGCAACATCGGCAGCACGAATCTCGGCGCCGGCAACATCGGTTTCGGCAACATCGGCTTCGGCAACAGTGGACCCTCGTTAACGGCGGCCATCCACAACATCGGGTTCGGCAACACCGGCAGCGACAATATCGGCTTCGGCAACACCGGTAACGGCAACATCGGCTTCGGCAACACCGGTAACGGCAACATCGGCTTCGGCCTCAACGGCGATCGGCTGCTCGCATTCGGGGACTGGAACACCGGCAGCGGCAACATCGGCCTCTTCAATTCGGGCACCAACAATGTCGGCTTTTTCAACTCGGGCACCGGCAACTTCGGCATCGGCAACTCCGGGAGCTACAACACCGGCTTCGGCAACACCGGTGAGACCAACACGGGGCTTTTCAACAGCGGCTTCGTCAACACCGGGCTCGCCAACGCGGGTTCCTACAACACCGGTAACTCCAACATCGGCAGCTTCAACACCGGGATCGGCAACCCGGGCAATCACAACACCGGATTCTTCAACGCCGGCAGCTTCAACACCGGCCTGGTCAACTCGGGCAACTTCAACACCGGTGCCTTCATCTCGGGCAGCATGAATAACGGCATGCTCTGGCGTGGCGATGAGCAAGGCCTGATGGGCGGGAACTACACGATCCACATTCCGGAGATGCCCGGGCACCTCAACGTGAATGTCCCGATCAACATCCCCATCAACGCGACCATCACACAAGGCGTCTACAACGGCATTTTCATTGACAGCATCCCGTTCGATATCACGTACGGTTTATTCTCCGGAATCACCCTGGTGTCGGGGACTATCAATTCCCTGACGATCCCGCCGATCACCTTCAACCTGTCGCTGCTGAGTGTCAGCATAGGCAATCCGAACGGTACGACAGCACTAAATGTGCCTGCCACGTTCAGCATCGGCCCCGCCGACTGGACGATCTACAACCAACCATTTGCCCCGGGCTTTTTCAATTCCAGCATCGGCCCCTCTTCGGGATTCTTCAACGGCGGCATCGGCGGCAATTCTGGCTTTGGAAACTTCGGCGCCAACAACTCTGGTTTCCAGAACGTCTCTTCCGGGATTCTTGGAAATTCGGGCTTCTTGAATTACGGCGCCCTGCAGTCGGGCATCGAGAACCTGGGCAACACCGTGTCGGGTGTGTTCAACACGAGCACGCTGGACTTCGCGACCGCGGCCCGCATCTCCGGCCTGTCGAACACCGGCAGCAACCTGGCGGGCCTGTTCCGCAACGTGTACGACGGCACCATCGCCGGCAGCACGAACTTCAACCTGGGCCTCGGAAACGCCGGCGGGCTCAACCTCGGCTTGGCAAACGTCGGCGACTTCAACTTCGGACTCGGCAACCTCGGCGACTACAACGTCGGCAGCGGCAACGTCGGCAGCCAGAACTTCGGCAGTGGGAACATCGGCAGCTTCAACTTCGGGTTCGGCAACAGTGGCCCGGGGTTGACGGCGGCCTTGAACAACATCGGGTTCGGCAACACCGGCAGCAATAACTTCGGCTTCGGCAACTTCGGCGACGGCAACATCGGCTTCGGCAACACCGGCAGCGGCAACATCGGCATCGGGCTCAGCGGCAACAACCAATCCGGGTTCGGGAGCTTGAACTCCGGCAGCGGCAACGTCGGCCTGTTCAACTCGGGCACCGACAACGTCGGCTTCTTCAACTCGGGCACCGGAAACTATGGCATCGGCAACTCCGGCAGCTTCAACACCGGCATCGGCAACTCCGGCAGCACCAACACCGGACTTTTCAACACCGGGCTGGTCAACACCGGTATCGGCAACGCGGGCAACTACAACACCGGCAGTTACAACATCGGGAACACCAACACCGGCAACTTCAACCCGGGTCACTACAACACCGGCAGCTACAACACCGGCGACTACAACACCGGACTGGGCAACGCGGGCAACGTCAACACCGGCGCCTTCAACACCGGCAGCTACAACAACGGCATCGGCTGGCGGGCCGACTATCAGGGTCTGATCGACTTCAACGCCACCACGATCATCCCTGACAAGGCTATTCCGGTGAAGTTCGACGTACCGGTTTTCCTGTCCGTACCGATCGGCGCCGTCCTTCCCACCATCACGATCTCGAGCTTCACCATTCCGTCATTGACGGTCGATGCCAGCACGATCCTGGGCGACGCGAACCTGGGCCTGGACTCAATAACGTTCCCGAACCTGACGATCGGCCTGCCCTTTATCGGTATCAACATCGGCACACCCGTGGGGTCGACTGGGCCGTTGATCCATATCACCGGCAATGGTGGCCTGCTGCCGATCGCGTTCACTGGCGTCAACATCAAGCCGGTTCCGGGCTTCGGAAACTCCACCACCAACCCGTCGTCGGGCTTCTTCAACTCCGGAAACGGCACCTCTTCGGGCTTCATGAACATCGGCGCCAACGCATCCGGCCTTTTCAACCTTGCGTCCGGCACGTCGGGAATCTCGGGTTACAAGGGCTTCGGCGACCTGATATCGGGCGTCTCGAACCTGGGCAACACGGTCTCGGGTCTGTTCAACACCAGCTCCGCCGCCAACCCGTTCACGACACCCGCCAACCTCTCCGGGGTGGGCAACCTCGGCACCAACCTCGCCGGCTTCCTGCGCAGCACCGCGGACGGGTCGCTGTTCAACCTGGGCCTGGCCGATATCGGCCAGTCGAACGTGGGCAGCGGAAACATCGGCGACTTCAACCTGGGCAACGGCAACCTCGGCGACAACAACGTCGGCAGCGGCAACATCGGCAGCCAGAACTTCGGCAGTGGGAACATCGGCAGCTTCAACTTCGGGTTCGGCAACAGCGGCCCGGGGTTGACGGCAGCCCTGAACAACATCGGGTTCGGCAACACCGGCAGCAACAACTTCGGCTTCGGCAACTTCGGCGACGGCAATATCGGCTTCGGCAACACCGGCAGCGGCAACATCGGTATCGGGCTCAGCGGCACTAACCAGGTCGGCTTCGGGAGTTTGAACTCGGGCAGCGGCAACATCGGCCTGTTCAACTCGGGCACCGACAACGTCGGCTTCTTCAACTCCGGCAGCGGCAACTTCGGCATCGGCAACTCCGGCAGCCACAACACCGGCTTCGGCAACACGGGCGATTCAAACACCGGCTTCTTCAACACCGGCAGCGTCAACACCGGCATCGCCAACGCCGGCAGCTACAACACCGGCAACTACAACGTCGGGCACACCAACACCGGCAGCTTCAACCCGGGCAACTACAACACCGGGAGTTTCAACACCGGCAGCTTCAACACCGGCGTGGGGAACTCGGGCAACGTCAACACCGGCGGCTTCAACGCCGGCAGCTTCAACAACGGCTTCATCTGGCGGGACGACTACCAGGGCTTGGTCGGCTTCGACTACACCATCACCGTTCCGGAATTCCCCGCCCTCAACCTCGACGTCAGCATTCCGCTCAATATCCCTCTCGACATCAACCTCGGCACCCTGCGGGTTTACGGATTCAGTCTGGAACCGATCAACCTCACTTTCTCGGGCCCCTTGTGGTCGAACGTCAACGCCAACGTGAGCGCTATCCAGATCCCGTCAATCACGGGCACCCTGCCCACGATTACCGGAAACATCGGGAGTCCGGACGGTTCAACGGCGATCAACCTCTCGGTGCGCAGCACCGCAGGACCCATCCGTATCCCGCTCATCCACGTCCCGGCGACCCCGGGCTTCGGAAACACAAGCGCCACACCGTCGTCGGGCTTCTTCAACAGCGGCGCCGGTGGGGTATCGGGCTTCGCAAACCTCGGTGCCAATACATCCGGCCTGTTCAACTTCCAAGCCCTGGGAAGCTCGGGCGTCAACAATGTCGGCACGCTGGTCGCGGGCTTCTCCAACCTGGGCAACACCGTCTCGGGTTTCTTCAACACCAGCTCCGCCACCAACGTGTTCACGACGCCGGCCAACTTGTCGGGGTTGTACAACGCCGGCACGGACCTTGCGGGCTTGTTCCGCAACGGCCCGAGCGGGTCAACCTGGAACCTGGGCCTGGCCGACATCGGGCAATTCAGCCTCGGCGCCGGAAACATCGGCGATTTCAACCTGGGCAACGGAAATATCGGCGGTCTCAACGTCGGCAGCGGCAACGTCGGCAGCCAGAACTTCGGCAGTGGGAACATCGGCAGCTTCAACTTCGGGTTCGGCAACAGCGGCCCGGGGTTGACGGCGGCCCTGAATAACATCGGGTTCGGCAACACCGGCAGCAACAACTTCGGCTTCGGCAACTTCGGTGACGGCAATATCGGCTTCGGCAACACCGGCAGCGGCAACATCGGTATCGGGCTCAGCGGCAATAACCAGGTCGGCTTCGGGAGCTTGAACTCCGGCAGCGGCAACATCGGCCTGTTCAACTCGGGCACCAACAACGTCGGATTCTTCAACTCCGGCAACGGAAACTTCGGAATCGGCAACTCGGGCAGTTTCAACACCGGCATCGGCAACACCGGCAGCGCCAACACCGGTCTCTTCAACACGGGGCTGGTCAACACCGGCATCGCCAACGCGGGCAGCTACAACACCGGCAGCTACAACATCGGGGACACCAACACCGGAGGCTTCAACCCGGGCAGCTACAACACCGGTTGGTTCAACACGGGCGACTACAGCACCGGGGTGGGGAACTCGGGCGACGTCGACACCGGCTTCTTCAACTTCGGCAACTACAACAACGGCCTGTTGTGGCGGGGCGACTACCGGGGCGTCCTGACCGGCGGCTACTCCATCACGGTCGACGAAATCCCGGTCAACTTCGACATTCGCGCACCGATCAATATCCCGATCACCGCCACCATCACCAGCGTGTCGATGTCGGCCATCAACATCCCGCAGATCTACATCAGCGGCACCGGCGAGGTCTTAGGCTTCCTCGACGTCGCCGACTTCAATATCACCATCGGCACCATCAGTGTCCACGGCGGCGGCGCCAATGCCCCTGCGACAACGCCCATCACGATCGACTTCGGCAGCCAACCCCCGGTCAACACGATCTCGCTCAACGTCGGCGCCGTCGATGGTTCGACTGTCCTCGCCATCGTGGGCAACGCGGGAGTGGGTCCCGTCAGAATTCCGATCATCGACATCCCGGCATCACCGGGCTTCTTCAACTTCACCTCGGCTCCGTCATCGGGATTCTTCAACTCCGGCATCGGCAGCATCTCGGGCTTCGGCAACTTCGGCGGCGCCAGCTCGGGCTTGCTGAACTACGCGACCGGAATCCTCGGAAACTCCGGCATCCAGAACTACGGGTCGCTGCAATCCGGCATAGCCAACCTGGGTAACAGCATCTCGGGTGCGTTCAACACCGGATTGGGCCCAATGAACGTGCCGGCCTTCATCTCCGGCTTCAGCAACGTCGGTGCCGATCTGGCCGGGTTGTTCCAGAACGGCGCTACCGGGACGACCACCTTCAGCCTCGGCCTGGGCAATCTCGGTTCGCTGAACATCGGCAACGCGAACCTCGGCGACTTCAACCTCGGTAGCGGCAACGTCGGCAGCTACAACCTGGGCAACGGCAACATCGGCGGAAACAACTTCGGCGGCGGCAACGCCGGCAGCGGCAACTTCGGCAGTGGCAACATCGGCAGCGGGAACATCGGATTCGGAAACTCCGGTCCGGGGTTGACGGCGGCCCTGCAGAACTTCGGCTTCGGCAACACCGGCAGCAACAACTTCGGCTTCGGCAACTTCGGTGACGGCAACATCGGCTTCGGCAACACCGGTAGCGGCAACATCGGCTTCGGCCTCACCGGCAACAACGGGTTCGGCTTCGGCGGCCTGAACTCGGGCAGCGGCAACATCGGTCTGTTCAACTCGGGCACCAACAACGTCGGCTTCTTCAACTCGGGCAACGGAAACTTCGGAATCGGCAACTCCGGGAGCTTCAATACCGGCATCGGCAACACCGGCAGCACCAACACCGGCTTCTTCAACACCGGGCTGGTCAATACCGGCATCGGCAACGCGGGCGACTACAACACCGGCTTGTACAACGCCGGCAACACCAACACGGGCAGCTTCAACCCGGGCAGCTACAACACCGGCGGCTTCAATGCCGGCGACTACAACACCGGCTGGCTCAACACCGGCAATTCCAACACGGGCATCGCCAACTCCGGCAATGTCGACACGGGCGCATTCATCTCCGGCAGCTACAGCAACGGCTTCCTCTGGCGGGGCGACTACCAGGGCCTCTTCGGCTTCAACTTCTCCTACACGATCCCGGAAATCGCCTACCACTACGACGTGCCGCTCAACATCCAGATACCGATCACGGGTGTCGTCGATGCCATTACCGCCGGCGCGTTTACGTACTCAATTCCGATACACATCCAAGCCAGTACGGTATTGGGCATCCGAATTACGGACAGCGACAGCAACATTGGGCCCGTCACCTTCAACCTGAACACCGTGCAGCCCCAAACCCCGATCGACTACCTGTTCACGAACATCACCAATCTCGCCGGCAGCGGTGTGCTGGGCCCCTTCACCCTCGGAGGGGGCTATCAGGCAGGCCCGGGCTTCTTCAACACCGGTCCCACCCCGTCGTCGGGCTTCTTCAATTCCGGCAGTGGCGCATCCGGCTTCTTCAACACCGCCACCGGGGCCGTGTCAGGTTTCGCGAACCGCTTCGCCCAAACGTCGGGCTTGTTCAACGCCGGTGGCATCGACATCTCGGGCCTGCAGAACTTCGGCTCTCTGGAATCGGGCTGGGCAAACCTCGGCAATTTCGTGTCGGGGGCGTTCAACACCAGTTCCCTCAACCTGGCCACGCAGGCATTCGTCTCCGGCTTCGGTAACTTCGGCGCCCAACTGTCCGGCTTCCTCAACAACGGGTGAAAGCTTTGCCCCGCCGATAATCGGCCGCAATGGCGCGGGGCGGATGATCACGGTGGTGAGACCTGTTCTGCGCGAATGACTTTCGCTGCAGACGCCGCGCGGAGAACGAGTAATGCGTTTGCCGGTCCGCGGCGGTGTGTCGTCCTGGCTGGTCGCTTATTCGCGACAGCAAAAGCCCGTGCAACCCCCGGCGCACCTGAGAAGAATCAGTATTTCTATCTCACTATTAGACAAAAATTCTGATTCGTCGGCGGAAAGCCGCAGATCCCACCGCTACCGGTGGGACTTTCCCGGGCGGGCGCCGTCACGCATTCGTCGCAATGTGCTTGACACTGTTGACCTTGGGCCATTTGCCCGGTAAATCTCGGTCGAGGATTTCGCGTCGAATGGGTTGCTGGAGGTGTGGAATGTCGTTTGTCACTGCGGTTCCGGAGATAGTGGTCACTGCTGCTTCGGATTTGGTGCTGATCGGCTCGTCGGTCACAAATGCCAACGCGGTGGCGGCGGGTCCGACGACGAGGCTGCTGGCCGCGGGTGCAGATGAAGTGTCGGCGGGGATCGCGGCACTGCTGGGCGAGCAGGCGCAGGCCTACCAGGCGATCAGCGCGGAGGTCGCCGCGTTCCAACTGCGGTTCGTGCAAGCCCTCAATTCGGGGGCCGGCGCGTATGCCGCCGCCGAGGCCGCCAGTGCGATGTCGTTGCAGTCCATCGAGCAAACCATCCTGGATGTGATCAATGCGCCGTTCAACGCGTTGCTGGGGCGGCCGCTGATCGGCAACGGCAGAAACGGGGCCGCGGGCACCGGCGAGGCGGGCGGGGCCGGCGGCCTGCTGTGGGGTAACGGAGGCGACGGCGGTTCGGGGGCAGCCGGGAAAACCGGTGGCGCCGGGGGTGCGGCGGGGTTGTTCGGTCGGGGCGGCACTGGTGGCGCCGGCGGAGTCGGGGCCACCGGCACCACGACCACCGTTGCGGGTCAGCAGGGCGGTGCCGGCGGCACTGGCGGGGCGGGCGGCGTCGGTGGTCAAGGCGGGCTGTTCTTCGGCACTGGCGGCACGGGTGGTGCCGGCGGCGTCGGCGGCACCGGTGGGATCGGAGGCCCCGCAGACGCCGCAGGAAACTTCGGCGCCGGCGGTCCCGGGGGCACCGGCGGCCTCGGCGGCGCCGGAGGCGCGGGCGGACTGTTCGGAACTCCCGGTCAAGCGGGCCTGAACGGGGCTAACGGCCTTCCTGGCGGATTTCGGGTCGGCCCGTTTGTCAACAACACGGGGTTGAGCAACAGCGAGATCTACCTGACCCTGCTCGGTCAGACGACGCCCGGCCAGTGGTCGTGGGTCGACCAGAACGGCATAGCCCACCACATCGACTCCAGCGCCGCCAACGCTCCTGGTCACCTCACCTACAACGGGGTGAATTACGCCAACATGTCGTTCACCCTCGACCAGACAGGCAACCTGGCCATTCCGTCGGAATTCCAGGGCGGCCGGATCTTCGTGTCGATGAAGAACCCGCTCTACATCGGCATCGCCGCGGACAACTCGGGATGGGCGGGTCTGGACCCCGCGAACCCTGCCGATCCGAACTACAACACGGTCTACGACTGGTACGAGATGACCTACAAGTACGGCGCGGTCGCCTTCGGGGGTAACACCACGCAGGTGGACCAGTTCGGGTTGCCGTTCTCCTACACGCTGGGGCAGGAGTCAACCGGGTTCAGCGGCACCCGCGGCATCACACTGACGCGAGACCAGGTGTTCGCCCAATACACGGCCTCGGTTCCGGCGGAGTTCCAGGCGTTGGTCCTCAACGACGGCTCCGGGGACCCGCTACGGATTTTGGCCCCGCGGACCGACACACCCGGCGGACTGGCTACCTGGCTCGACCAACCGATCAACACCTTCTGGTCGAATTATCAAACCAATCAGTTCTTTTACGACGGCCCTGGCTACACGGTGACGGGAAACATCGACGGCAGCGGTCTTTTCCACTACAGCGTTACCCCGGACGGCGGAACAGCGTCGAATTACACGATGGTCAAGCCCACCACGGCGCAAGTTTTCGCCTCCAACGGCCCGTTCGTCGGCACCGACGCACAGGGGGCGTTCCTCGCCGAACTCAACGCCGCGTTCAACCGCGGGGTGGCGATTTCGCCGGATCAGTGGGCCAACGTCGCCGCCTACTATCCGACAGGGGGGCAGTGGAACAACTGGGCACAGTTCTTCCACGCCAACAGCATCAACAACCTCGCCTACGGCTTCCCCTTTGACGACGTGAACAACCAGAGTTCGGTGCTGATCCTCGGTAACCCGCAGCCGCCGACTCAGCTTTCGTTCGTCCTCAACTAGGGCGCTGTTGCCGGTGACGGTGGTGCTGTCGTCGTGTGAATACGTGTGGGCCCTTGGCGCCATCGAGGCGCCAGTGCTGCGGAGGCCGAAAACCGTTGCAGCGCTGGTCGAGTAAGGCCCGCAGTCTCGTGATCCGCCATCGCAAGGATGCTCAGCCCGAACCGGACTCCTAATCAGTTTCGAGCTCGGCGCGCGGCGGGCTTGAAGACCTCAGTTGGTGGTGGGTGGTGGTTGGGGTTGGAAGGGGGTGTACCACTTCCATTGGGCGCGTTCGCCGCTGGGCCCGCGGTAGGGCGGGACCTGGGGTGGGGTGCTGGTGGGTGGGCGGGCCAGGGACCCGGGGTGCAGGATGTCGCCGTCGCGGTCGGTGACGGTCAGGTGCTCGGCGTCACCGGAGAGGGTGATCTCCCCGCGGTGATGCAACCGGTGGTGATACGGGCAGACCAGGATCAGGTTGATCAGCTCGGTGGGGCCGCCGTTCTCCCAGTGCCGGATGTGATGGGCGTGCAGGCCGCGGGTCGCCCCGCAACCGGGCACCGCGCAGCAGGGGTGGCGGTGTTCCAGCGCGCGGCGCAGCCGCCGGTTGACCGTGCGGGTGCTGCGCCCGGCCCCGATCGGTCGGCCCTCGCGCTCGAACCACACCTCACAGGTGGCATCACAAGTCAGGTACTGTCGCTGGCCCTCACTCAACACCGGGCCCAGGTGCAGCGCGCCCGCGGGCTTGTCGACATCGACGTGCACCACCACCGTGGTGTGCGCGGCGTGCGGACGCGCGGCGGCCTCGGCATCCCAACCCGCCTCCACCAGCCGCAAGAACGCATCCAGCGTGTCCGGCATCGGCGGCGCGGACTCCGACTCACCGCGTGCGGCGCGGTCACTCTTCCATTCGGCGACCAGGGCCTCCCGATGCGCGGCCAGCGCCGCCTCAAACGTGGCCGCCTCGGTGGGCGGCAACGTGATCCGCCAGCACGTGGACTCCTCAGTGGCGGTCTTGATGATCGCCGGCTGCCGGCGCGGATCAGGTTTGGGGCGCGGCTCACACTTGATCGCGGTGCGCAGCTGATTGACCGAGGCATGCCGCGCCAACTGCTCATAATGGGCATCCGAGCCGTCCCCGGCCCGCGCGGCGATCACCCCCACCTGATCCAGCGACAACCGACCCTCCCGCAGACCCGCCACACAGCGGGGAAACTCCGCCACCCGATGCGCCACCGCCGTGACCGTCTGCGCGTTCGCCGGCGAGCACCCCAGCTTCCACGCCACCACCGCGGCCACCGACCGCGCCCCCGTCATCCCACACAACCCGTCACGATCCATCTCCGCGACGATCTCCACAATCCGCCCATCAATCGCGTTGCGCTGCCCCGCCAACTCCGCCAACTCCGCAAACAACACATCCACACGCTTCACCGCAGGCCTCTGAAAAGAGCCCGCCAAGGCCGTCACCGACATAACCCCATCCTCCCAGCGGGGTACGACATCAATCTCGTAGCGACGGGGCGGGGCGGCGCGGCGGCGTGGGGGCGGCAGGGGAGTGAACCAAAGATGGCTCGGCCGTGACGTTTCGGTGTGCGGTACGCATTTGCCGTGCGGGCCCGGCCCGCGCGGGCTATGACGTTACGGTGAGCAACCACCATGTGAACCTGACCCTGCAGGAGACCTCGCTGATCGGCGAAACCCATGCGGACGCCCTGGAGCGCATGAATGAGAAACAGTTGAAAGATCTGCAGAGCCGGCTCAGGACGGTGCGGGAGAAGAACTTCAGCCTGTTGCGGCGCCAGGGTGCGGCCCGGGTGGAGTCCGAAGGTGCGCGCGGGGCCGCTCAGCCGGCCAACGAGAGACGTGGTGAGAAGGTCGCGGTTTTCGACGAGGCGCTCGCGCGGGTGAACCAGCGCCTCGACGCCCTGCGCGAAATGAGCTGACCCGCCCGGGCAAGGCTTGCGGAACAACGGTGCCGGACTGCACCGGCACTCGCGTATAGCGCCGCCCGAGTTTGAGGCATCTGCCCCATGAACCAACGCGCGTCCCGGGCCAACAATCAGCCCATGAAACGTGACAATTGGCATCTGGAGCCATCTCATGTTCCTGGCGCACCGCGGTGCTTCGTGCCTTGTACCGCAGGTGTGACGGCAGCTCACCGCACGTGCGGCCATTCGTTGGCCGATTGGTCAGATCTGACTATTGCCGGTGGCCGAAAGATGCCTAGTTGTGGTCATGACGCGCCCCGGCCTCGACCAATAACGTCCAGGTATGAAACCCAGCATGGGCGCGGCCGGTTGGGTGGAGACGTCAAAACCGCAGAGGCGCAAAGGATGACAACGACGCGCGACAGAGTCGCCTGAACCGCCCGCTCGAGGCGATCGAGCGGGCCCGTAGCGCCGCATTTTCACAAAGCTCACCAGATCCGTGATCTGGCGATCAAACCACCCGTCGTGACGCTTCGGTCATGACTCGCAGAAAGGTGTCGACATGTCCTTTGTCATCGCGCTGCCGGATGTAATAGGAACGGCGGCAACAGATCTGGCTGGCATCGGCTCGGCAATCCAGTCGGCCAACGCGGCCGCGGCGGCTCATACGACGGGTCTGCTGGCTGCCGCCGGGGATGAGGTCTCGGTCGCCGTTGCCGAACTGTTCGGGACGTTCGGTCAGGGATATCAGAGCGCGAGCGCGCAGGCGGCGGCGTTTCAACAGCAGTTCGTGCAGGCACTGACCGGAAGCGCCAACTCGTACGCGATGGCCGAATCCGCTGCGGCGCAACCGTTACAGGGCCTGCTCGACGTGGTGAACGCTCAATTCGTGGCACAGACCGGGCGCCCGTTGATCGGCAATGGCGCCAACGGGGCCGCGGGGACGGGACAAGACGGTGGCGCGGGGGGATGGTTGATCGGCAACGGCGGGGCCGGCGGGTCGGGAACGTCGACCGCGGGCGCAGACGGTGGTAAAGGCGGTGCCGGGGGTGCCGCGGGTCTGTTCGGCAGTGGCGGAGCCGGTGGCGCAGGTGGTATCGCCACAACGGCCGGCAAGGCCGGTGGGGCCGCCGGAGCCGGCGGCAACGCGATGCTGATCGGGTCTGGTGGTTCCGGCGGTGTCGGAGGCGCCTCCACAGACGGCGGCGGCGCTGCGGGCGGGGCCGGCGGCCGCGGCGGCAATGCCGGACTGCTCTTCGGCGCTGCGGGTAACGGTGGCGCGGGCGGATTCACCTTCGGCAACGCCACCGGCGGGGCCGGTGGCGCCGGTGGAACCGGTGGGCTGTTCACCGACGGCGGCGTCGGAGGGTCCGGCGGGGCCGGCGCCTCGGGCGGTGCGGGCGGGTCCGGCGGCGACGGGGGGACGTTCGGCACCGGCGGCACGGGTGGAGCCGGCGGAACCGGCACGTCCACCACGGCCGGTACCACCGGCGGGGCAGGTGGCGCCGGCGGTGCCGGCGGGACGTTCGGCGCCGGCGGAACCGGCGGTAGCGGCGGTTCGAGCCTGGGCAGCACTGGCGGGGCCGGAGGATCGGGCGGCAACGCCGGCATGTTCAGCTTCGGCGATGGCGGCGCCGGTGGGGCCGGCGGGGAAGGCCTCAACAACGGCCAGACCGCGGGCGGCGCGGGCGGTGCCGGCGGAAACGCCGGCCTGCTCACCGGCAACGGGGGGGCCGGTGGGGCCGGCGGCCTGGGCCGCACCACCGGTGGCACCGGCGGCGCCGGCGGCAACGCCGGACAGCTCCTCGGCTCGGGCGGAACCGGCGGTAGCGGCGGGGCTGCCGTCACCACCGGCGGTACCGGCGGCGCCGGCGGCAAGTCCGCAGTGTTCGGCAACGGCGGCAACGGCGGTAACGGCGGTGCCGGTGTGACCACCGGCGGCAACGGTGGGGCCGGCGGCAACGGTGTGTTGATCGGCAACGGTGGCAACGCCGGTAGCGGCGGGACCGGTGGGGTGACCGGGGGCAAGGCCGGCCTCGGTGGCATCAGCGGCGTGTTGCTCGGCGCAGACGGCTTCAACGCGCCCCTGAGCGCCAACCCGATTCACGTCCTGCAGCAGGACGTGCTCAACATCGTCAATCAGCCCGTCCAGGCGCTGACCGGGCGACCGCTGATCGGCAACGGCGCCAACGGAACTCCCGGCACCGGTGCAGCCGGCGGGGACGGCGGCTGGTTGTTCGGCAACGGCGGCAACGGCGCGCACGGCACGACCAACACGGCCGCCGGCGGGGCCGGTGGCGCGGGTGGGGCCGGTGGCGCCGGCGGCGTGTTGTTCGGCAACGGCGGTACTGGTGGCGCAGGCGGCATCGCCAACGGGGCCGGCGGAATCGGTGGTGCCGGCGGGGCGGGCGGCTCAGCCCTGCTCAACGGGGTGGGCGGCACCGGCGGTGACGGCGGGCAGGCCATCAATGCCGGCAAGGGCGGGGCAGGTGGGCGCGGCGGCAACGCCGGCTTCCTGTCCGGCGCCGCCGGCACCGGCGGGCACGGTGCGGGAGCCGGGCCTACCGGGGTGGGCGGGGCCGGCGGTACCGGCGGCCTGTTCGCCAACGGTGGAGTCGGTGGAGCCGGCGGGCCCGGCGCCGCGGGTGGGGCCGGTGGGACGGGCCTGGTATTCGGCGACGGCGGAACCGGCGGCTCCGGCGGTCTCAGCGGCAACGGCGGGGCCGGTGGAACGGGAGGGCTGTTCGGCGCCGGCGGCACCGGGGGTGCCGGTGGTTCCGGGGGCAACAACGGCGGGGCCGGGGGAGCCGGGGGCAACGCCGGCGCACTGTCCTTCGGTACCGGCGGCGCGGGCGGCTCCGGTGGGGCCGGCACCCTGACCGGCGGGGCCGGCGGAGCCGGCGGCAACGCCAGCCTCCTGTTCGGTTCCGGCGGCGCGGGCGGCTCCGGCGGACACGGCGGTGCCGGCGGTAGCGGCACGCAACAGGGCGGCGCCGGCGGTGCCGGCGGCAGCGCCGGCCTGCTCGCCGGCTCGGGAGGCGCGGGCGGGGCCGGCGGCTCCGGCGCCAACGCCAACGGCAACGGCACGGGCGGTGCCGGCGGCACCGGCGGCAAGGCCGGGATCACCGGAAACGGCGGTGACGGCGGGGCCGGCGGATTCGGTGCCACCACCGCCGGCAAAGGCGGAAACGGCGGCAACGCTCAGCTCGTCGGCGACGGCGGCAACGGCGGCAACGCCGGCAAGGCCGGCGGTACAGCCGGCACCGGCGGCACCGGCGGACTGTTACTCGGCAACAACGGAAACAACGGCAAGGCGTAACCGCGTCCGGCGGCCGAGATCCGAAACCCCTCGGACACCGGCCCCCAGCTGTTCGACGTTGTCAGCCCCGCCAGATGAGGCCGTCGATTGCCTGGGTGCCGAAGTCCTTGCCGATCCGCAGTTCAGGGTTGTGCTCGGCTTCCCCGGGATCGGGTTTGCCCTGCGTGCTGAGGATGTAGAAGCCCTTGTTGGGTGCGGCGGAGACGACAGCTATGGACTGCTGGAACATGTCGTTTTGAGAGATGTTGTCCTTGACCAATTTGAAGACGTTCGTGTCGAGGTCGTTGACTCGCACGATGCGGTAAACATTGCCCATCACGACATACAGACTGGTGTTCCACTTCGACAGATCCGTCGGGATCCCCTTGAGGCCGTTCAAGTCGTTCCTGGCCTGGTGCTGAAAGCCCGTGAGATGGATGTGCAACTGATCCTGCTTGCGGCCGTGGAAAGAATTGATTCCCAACATGATGTCGACACCCTGGAACCTCTTGACCGCCTCGTCCCAGGCGGGCTTCCAGAGGTTGAACGCCTTCGGGCCCCAGATCTCCGGGCATTCGACTCCGGTGACGCGGGCCCTCGGTATCGCCAGGAGGTCGTGTTTGCCCTGTCCGCCGTCCTTGAGTGCCCAGGAATCATTGACGAAAATGTTGGGCGCCGGGTTGGCCGGCGGGGGATAGTGGTCTTTGACGGACTTCCAGAGTTCGAGTCTGGGTCCGCTGTCGTTCGGGGATCCGCAGTTGTCGGGCGGGTGGAAACCCGGGTCGGCAAGAGCCGTCCACGATGAGGTCCCAGCGGCCGAGAGGCCAACGCCCAAGAGGCATGCGGCGATGACGACAACTACCCCAAGCAGGCCCGCAGCAGGACTCCTACGTCTTTTGCCGATGCCGTCGATCGTTGAATCCCCCATGGTTACTGCTCCTTGATCAGAATCAGAAGACGTGCTGAACCAGCAATATAACTTTCGTCGACGTCTGCCGGCGCCCCGCTCTGTTGGCGTCAGCAGACGGTCGACGGCATGATGAGCCGAACACACGTGTCGAGGAGCCGGGAAATGAAGGTCGCCGTCAAGATCTTCATCGTGCTGGCGATGTCTTCGCTGTCGTTATGTGCGGCAGCGTATTCGCCAGTCGCCACTCATGCTCTGTCCGCTGCACCGGACCGCCTTGAGCTGTCGAACAATTGGACGCTGTCTCCCGCGACTACGACCTCGCTCAACGGCGACGCCCTGTCGGTGACCGGCTATGACGCCACCGCATGGTACAAAGTCGCCCGCATGCCGGCCACGGTGCTGGAGATACTCCGGGAAAACGGTGTCTACCGGGACCTCTACGTAGGCAAGAATCTTCGAGATCACGTCCCGCAGGATCTCTATCTACAGGATTGGTGGTACCGCACCGAGTTCACCGCTCCACCGGGCCGGACGACCTACGTATTGGCTTTTCCCGGCATCAATTACCGCGGCGAAATCTGGCTGAACGGACACCGGGTGGCCGACCGCACGCACATAGTCGGTATGTACGTGACCCACGAATTGGACGTGACGCGGTGGATCCGTCCCGGGCAGTCAAACGTTCTGGCAGTGAAGGTGACGCCCGAGCGCGCGCTTCAAGATGTGGACGGTGTGGAGCTGGCCGACAGCTGGAACGACTGGATCAACTGGGATTACCTTGGTCTGCCGTCGCCCAACAACGATCCGGACCGGCGCGGAACGTCGTTTGTGGCCGACCGTAATGCCGGTATCTGGAAGCCGGTGTACCTGAAATCGCTGGGAACCGTCGGAATCGGTACTGCGGCCGTCGGTTCGGAACTTCCGTTACCCCGCACCGACAGTGCGCGGTTGACGATCAGGGCCGGTGTGCACAACTACTCCGCCGGCCGGGCACGCGGAGTTCTGCGCGCCACGATCACCCGCCCGGACAAATCCACGATTCACGTGGAGCAGGCGGTCACCCTCGGGCCCGGCGAGGATCGCGAAATCACATTGACCCCAGACGAATTCGGGCAACTGAATGTTCAGCGTCCGGATCTCTGGTGGCCGTACACCATGGGTCGGCCGACTCTGCACGATCTACGGCTGGAGTTCCGGGTCGACAACCGGCCCAGCGACAGCAAAGATCTTCGATTCGGTATCCGTACCGTCGCGCAGCATCGCGACGAAGGCTTCTCCGGCGACGGCGGAGACTTCTATCTCGACGTCAACGGTGAGCACTTTCCGATTCGCGGCGCGGCGTACACGCCCGATCTGCTCTACCGCTACGACCCCGACCGGGAGACCGCAATCCTGCAGTACGCAAGGGATCTGGGTCTGAACATGTTACGGCTTGAGGGAAAACTCGCCAGCGAACACCTCGTCGAGAAGGCCGACGAGCTCGGCATTCCACTCATGGCAGGCTGGATGTGCTGCAACCAGTGGGAGAAATGGGAGCAGTGGGACCACGAAGACGACCGCGTGGCGATGGCGAGTCTGCGCTCACAGATCGAGGTCCTTCGATCCCACGCGTCCGCGTTCATCTGGGCCAATGGCAGCGACGGCTTGCCGCCGCCGGACATCCGCTCCCGATACCGGGCGATTCTCGCTGAATTACATTGGCAGAACGCCACCGTCGATACCGCGTCGCTGCAGGCGCGCGACGGCGACGGCGTAGCGCAATGGGACGGAATCGACATGACGGGACCGTATACCTGGCGGCCGCCCAGCTACTGGTTCAGCCTTCGATACGGTGCCACCTGGGGCGCATCCGCCGAACAGGGCAGCAACGAACAGATTCCGCCGTTCGCCAGCCTGAGAAGATTCATCCCGGCGGACCAGTTGTGGCCGATCAATGACACCTGGTACTTCCACGCCGGCGGCCAGCCGAAGAACGGTGCTCTGCTCAGCGCCCAGCGATCGATCGGCCTGCGCTACGGTCCGTCCGACAGTGCCGAGATGTTCTCCGCCAAAGCGCAATTGGCGCAGTACGAGTCCGCCCGTGCGCAGTTCGAGGCCTTCGCCGCCACGGGATGGGACCGTCACAAGATGACCATCTACTGGATGCTGAACAGTCACTGGCCGTCCTTCTTCGGCCAGCTCTTCGATTACTACCTGCGCCCGGGCGGCGCCTACTTCGGAGCCAAGAAGGGCTTGCGGCCGCTGTCCGTCGTCTTCGATTCCTACGCCGGCGGCAACGGCAGTCCGGCGCGGATCAGCGTCGTGAACCAGACTCGACACGACGAGCACGGCCTCCTCGTCCGGGTCCGCATCTATGACCTGCAGGGAACGCTGCAGGCCGATCGAATCTCGAAGCGCACCAACGTCTCCGCGGGCGGCGCCACGGAAGCCATGACCGTGCCCCGCGGGCTCGCCACCTCACCGGTCTTCTTCGTCCGCGCACAACTGGCGCGTGAGACCGGCGAGGTTCTCGCGGAGAACGTCTACTGGCAGTCCCAACAGCCCGATGACGTCGGAGACCCGGACAATGACCGCGCGTTCGACTCGATGCAAGCCAGTTGGGCGGACCTGACCGCGCTGAACGACATGCCGCGCGTGCCGCTGGACGTCACAGCCCGGCCGGCCGGTGGGGGCGTCGTCGTGCGGCTGCACAATCCCACGCCGAATGTCGCGTTCTTCGAACGTGCCGAGATCCTGTCGTCGCGCGACGGCGACGAGATGCTGCCGGTCGAATACGACGACAACTACGTGACCGTGTTCCCGGGCGAGACCGTGGAGATCCGGGGAACTGCCGCAGACCAGGGGTCACCGGCGCGCTGGGTCCGAGTCACCGGGCACAACACGCCGGCTGTCACCGTCCCGGTGGCGTGACGCCGCGCGTCAAACTCGGTTGCGCGCCGGTGAGAACCGCTCGAGCTGTGTCGGCGGCCCCTCCGCTGACGGCGGCGGCACCAGGGCGGCGATACCGTCGATCACGCTGGTGACCGTCCGGCTGTGACGGTCGAGATTGAGGGTGCCGTGCTGGAAGTTCTGCGCGATCCACTCGGGCTCCTGAATTTCGGCACTGGTCGGCAGTCCGAGCGCACTGTGTTCGTAGCCCAGAGCACCCCACGCGGCGTAGAGGGAGCCCGTGACGGGCTGTGCTCCGGTGGCCGGGGACCAGTACATCGCTCCCTTATCGAAGATCACGTAGCGCGCGTTTCCGGTGCCCTGCGATTCCGGTGACTTGGGAGCGCCCAGTGCGCTGTTCATGCCGCCCATCGCCTGCCACCGGTCATAGATGGCGGTGCCCTGCAGCGATTGAGCCAGGTCCGCGGCGCTGGGGCGTTTGGTGAATTGCGCCGCGACGTCGCGGATCTGACCCATCAGGACGTACCCGATCTTGCCTGGGCAATCGGTATCGCTGACGTCGCGGTGGGCAAAGATCGACGGGAGATTCACGGCCGTGCCGCGCGGGACACGCGTGTACGGGCCCCCGTCCGATGTCAGAGAGGTGCTGCCCCTGGGGTCGACGCCGTCCATGGCCAGTCGCCAGCCGAGCAAGCGACCGACGGTGCGCACCTGAACGGGCGTGGGCGCCATCGCGTCGAACTCTCCGATCATGCACACCGCCCAGGTGTTGCGATTGAAGCCGCCGGTATGGGTGCCCTGCACCGGTCTGGTCATCCCGCCGAACCGGCCCTCGAAGACTTGACCGTACTTGTCGACCAGGGCGTTGTAGGCGATGTCCGGCCACCCCAGGTTCCGGGTGTGGTAGGCGTAGATCGACCGCACGATCGCCGCCGAATCCTGCGGCGCATAGTCGTTCACCGTGGCGGTATGGTGCACGACGCCGGCCTGGATGCCGCTGTCATACACCGGTGCTCGGCTGCGGAGCGACTCGTCGGCGCCCCACTGCGCACGGCTGACAATATTGGGTGCCTGTCCGGGAGCTTCGACCGCCGCGACCAGGATCGGGTCTGCCGCAGCGCTCGGAGGCCGGGCCAGCCCCGATGCGACGGTTCCCAAACCCAGCGCAACCGGCACTGCCGCAACATATTTCAGGGCACTGCGACGTGAAACAGCGGGTGTCACCGCGCACCCGCACCAATCTGGCACGGCAACACGGTAACTCGCGTCGACGGTATTGGCGGCGCGACCCGCCGCGGTGGAAGTCCTTTGAGCGCAGCGGATTCCCGTCAGTGCCGAAATTGTCCCGAACCGGAGATCGCCCCTGAGGCCCCGCCCCGCCGCCATTTTTCGCTTCCAGGCCTGTCGTTGCACCCGGTGGCCTGCCGGCCGAATCCGGAAGTCCGCGGCAATCGAGCGGCCCAAATCCTCCGTCTTTTGTGCTATAGCCAATTTATGGCGGTTGTCACCATTGGAGAGGACATCAGAACATGACCGTTCCGCGCCGCATTGTTTCTGTCGCCGCGATTGCCGGGTCGTTGGCTGTCGCGTCCGCCGCTACCGCGTCGGCTGATCCGACTATGAGCGGCCACTACGTCTCGACCGTGACCTCGGCATCCGGTGAGACCACCACGAGCGACTGGTACTTCACGCCGTGCGGTGCGGGATGCGCATCGGTGGCCAATGCACCTGGGGGGCCAGGTTTCGGCGAAGCGCGGATATTCGACGGCCAATGGACATTGGCCTGGCACTCCGACGCATTCTGTCCGTCGGGTACTCGGGTGCCCGGCGCTTACGCCAGCTACGCCACGTGGGACCCCGGCACTCTTGCGGGCAAGAACGAATCCGGCATAACGAGGCCGGTGTGCGGGTCCGATAAAGGATTGCCGCGCGTGACCCAGAATTTGCAACTCACCCAGGTCGGCTAGCGCCTCGGCACGAGGCTGGGCGAAAGCCGCACACGTCGACCGCGCAGCCGAGGATCGTCCGCGCGACCGCGGACACCAGAAATTCGCAAGAATGCCGGGTTAGCTTTTGCCAAGACGTCCGCTGACAGGCGGACCTGGCGAACGGAGAACACGAAATGCGACGAATCATCGCAGGTGCAATGCTCTCTGGCACCCTTGCGCTGGCGACTCTCGGGTTGGGCGCAGGCAGCGCACAAGCCGACCCGGGAACAGGCGTTTGCAATCAGCTGGCCATGTGCAGCCGCATCTGGTGCCCCGGCAGTCCGCTGCCAATGCCGGATGTGGTGTGGGACATGAATACCTGTCACCACTACTACGGCGGCAGCCTCGGACATCCGGGAACGGAGGGCGGCATCCAAGTTGGTGCGCACATTCTCGAGGGAGACCCTTCCCCGGCGAACACCTGCGGCGGATCGCCCATCTGCCTGCCCGGCCTGTGAGAGCGCGTTCAATCCTGGACACTGTCAATAGCGTGGCCGGCGAATAGCGGCGGCGAGGCACCCGGAGGGGACCGGATCCCATTGGCGACGGCCCGGTCTCACTCCACGAGTGCTCACCGGGGCGGCCATGCGAAGGTGTCCACACCCGCGTCAATCTGCTTGGGGGCGCGGTTGTTAACGTCCGTCACCACCAAGTGCTTGCCGGCGTCGACATAGGCGAGGAGGTCCCCCGGCCCCCACACGGGGCCGGGACTGTCGGCCGGCACGTTGCCGACCATCGTGCGGGCCGCCGACGCGTGGGCATCGAGAATCTGAATGCTCTTCGATGATCCGTCCGCACTCGCTACCGTGAAGGCAACGGCGCCGGAACCAAGCGGCGCCACGTCGCCGTACAAGGACTTTCCCTTGACCAGCGATGTCGGGACAACGGACGGATTGGCCGGTGCACCGCCGGGGGTGGCGACGGAATAGATGCCGCCGTCGCGGAGCAGGAACGGGATCCCGTCGAACAGTTCGCCGGAGGCGTTGCCGTTGCTGAACCAAAGAGACTGGCCGGCGACGTCATACGCCACGGAGAAGACGTTGGCACCTTTCACCACGGATGTCGAGGTCGCCCCGACGGTGAGGACGCTGACGTCGACGGGCGACACGTCGCTGCGTCCGCCTGTCCAGGCGATGTGCTGGCCGTCGGGCGCCCACGCGTAGTTGTCGTCGGCGAACATCCGCTGCCGGTGCGGCACGGTCCGGCCGTCCGTGGCGTCAGCGACCAGCAGCAGGCCGCCCCCTTCGCCGGCCTCGAGGAAGGCGATCTGGTTGCCGGTGGGGGACCAGCGCGGGTGCACGACCCGCGGGGGCCCATCCCCGGCCTCCGGGGTTCCGAACCCCGGCGGGAGCGCCCCCGGGTCGACGAGGCGCCGCGGTGCGCCGAGCGGGTCATGGGCGGGCGAGAGATCGAGAACCCACAGCTCGCCGCCATAGTCGGCGTTGTCGGCCTTGTGGATGAAGGCCACGTGCGCGAGGTCGGGGGAGGGCGCCGGCTCGGTATCGGCCGGTCCGTCGGTGAGTTTGCGGCCCGGTGCGCCGGCGGGGTCGCTGATGTACAGCGAGCCGGCCTTGGAATAGAACAGCGTGGAGTGGGTTCCCGGAGACAGGCTCGGCGCCAACGGCTTTGAGGATGTCGCAGGCGGAGCGGCAGGATGGGTGCAACCGGCGACCAAACCGACCGCCGCCCCGAGCGTGACGATCCAGCGCGCGACGACGTGATTGCGGCACCGGTGCGAATGGTTCATGGCTGGGAGCGTCCTTGATAGTCCCCGTCGACGTATTCATCGCAGTGGTCTTTGAAGCAACAGTTCGAATAGTAGATTTCGGCGTCGCCGTGCCACGCCGTGTACTTGCCGCCGGCCGCGGCGCAGTCGCTTTCGATCTGCGGTCCCCTGACCCAGTTGAACAGGCCGGCCGGATACAGCTGACCTTCGTACCTGAGGTATGCCACGCCCAGGAAGTGCTCGGCGTTGCGCGTCCACGCCAACGCTCCGTCCCTGGCTTGCCAGTCGGGGCCTTCGCCGTGGGCGCAGGCGGCGAAACCCAACTGCCGGCCGTCCGATCCCAGCAGGACGGTGGGTTCCGGCGATTGCTTGCCGGGGCATGGCGCGGGCGTCCATGCCGGATCCTTCAGGCTCTTGGTGAAGGCGTCATACATCCCGGCGTAATCGCGGAACAGCGAATAGGTCGCAGACGTCGGACCGCCGGGCAAAGAATTGGTGCGGCACTGCACGGCGGCCAGCGCGCCTTTCGGATTGGTCGCTGTGCAGGAGTCGCTGCCGTAGCCGGCCGGCAGCATTCTCACCAGGTCGGCCGCGGGGTCCGCACCGGCACGGGGAGCTACACCGAGGGCGGCCACCACGGTGAGTGCGGCAACGGAGACAGCGCGGCGCATGGAACTCATGCTCGACCCGCGACCGGTATTGCGACAGGGACTTTCTACCCTGACGCCTGCGCCTAAATGCCCTACGCGCGGGAAACACGCGGACTTACGTTCTGAGTCTCTGACCCAATGCCGTGAGGAGCCAACGATGTTTCCCAGAGTCGTCGCCCGGTTGGCGCTTGCAACAGTTCTTCTCTGCCCGGTCGCCGGCGCCGTAGCGGGACCCGCGGCAGCCGAACCGCAGACCACGCCGTGCGTGAATACCGGTGACGATGTCGACCCGACGGACGTGATTCCGGCGCCAGGCTCACCGACTACCAGCTGCGACAGCCAGAAGCAGGCCTGTATGTCGGCGAGCGTGCAGATCGGAATCTACGGGGAGCGGTATGTGCCGCCCGACGCTGTCGCGCAGTGTATGCAGGCCTACCGGTCCTGCATCGCCAATCAATCCGGGGGTGGATAGCGACCCGCACTACCCGGGCCGGTTGGCCCGGTGCCGTGAGCTGGTCTGAAGATGGACCCACAGCACGAGCACCCCGGCCAGGACGATCCCCGTCAGGTTCACCCCGAGTTGTATCGCCGACTGCTCGGCGACCTGCCAGTCGCCGACGGTGGCGGCGACCACCGCGAACCCGGCGGCCGGCACTGTCGTCACTGAGATGAAAACACCAACCAGCGCAGCGGATTTCGCAGATACCAGCGAAAGCATGCCGGCCGCGCCGGCGAACAGCGCGACGACGAACGACAGCGGTCCGACCTGGAAGATGAAGTCGACCTGATTGAGCTGCCGAATGGTACCCAGCTTGATCCAGCCCACCGCTTCACCGCCCAGCACAGCGACCGCCGTGACGAACATCGCCACCGGGAAACCGACCAGCAGCACCAGCGTCGCCCGCCGCGCGAGGTAGCCGCGGCGTCGCACGATCGCGACCGCGAGCGCGGCGAGCGGACCGAACTCGGGGCCCACCACCATCGCGCCGACGACCGTGACCGGGGAGTCCGTCACAACGCCGACGGCTGCGATGAGGCAGGCCAGTGTCAGGAACGTCAGGAAGGTGGCGTTCAGGGTCGACTCCTCCCGCGATCTCTCGGCCAATTCGTCCCACACGACGGCATCGGCCGGGTCGCCGTCGGCCTCGTTCTCGGCGCGATAGGCCGCGGTGGAGACCACGGTGTCGACCACGTCGAGGGTGATCGCTCCCCGCCGTTTGAGCCCGAGCGCCTTGAGTTGGTCGACGACGTCGTTGGCGCTCTCGCGCGCGATATCCGCGGTGATCTCGTCGCCCGGAGGATCGAGTGCTGCTTCGCGGTGCACGACGATGTGAGTCACCCCCACCTCGCGGCGAAGGACTTCGAGCACCGCATCACGGGACTCGGTCGGCGCGATCACCCGCAGATGGAGCATTCACCGCACCTTAGCGGCAAGCGCGCCGCCTACCGGGGCAACACGGCCTCGATGGCGCTGATGACCTCGGGGGCGTCGGGTTCGGTCCGGGGCCGGAACCGATTGACCACCTGGCCGTCGGGTGCCAGCAGGAACTTCTCGAAGTTCCACTGAATGTCGCCCGCCTGGCCGTCGGCGTCGGCGGCCTTCGTCAATTCGGCATAGAGAGGGTGGCGGAGCTCGCCGTTGACGTCGGTCTTCTCCAGCAACGGGAACGTCACGCCGTAGGTCGTCGAGCAGAACGTCTGAATCTCTGCTGCCGTGCCCGGTTCCTGGCCCATGAACTGATTGCAGGGGACACCGACGACCGTCAGGCCCCGGTCCTTGTAGTCCTTGGCCAGCTTCTCCAACGCCGCGTACTGCGGCGTCAGACCGCACTTGGAGGCGACGTTCACGACCAGCGTTGCGCCGCTGGACAATTCAGCCAGCGTCGCGGCCTTCCCGTCGAGCGTGGTCAGGGCGATGTCTTTGAGGGTCACGGCGTCGACGCTAGCACTACGGATGCTGTCCGATTTGTTCATGACGACCACGACGGCCGCGACCTACCGTTGCCACCATGGACAACCAACCTGTTTCCGCCGCAGTCGAGATCGTGGCGAATGACCTGCGGCGCTCGCTGGACTTCTATCGCCTGCTCGGGCTGACCATCCCCGCGGACGTCGCCGGGCACGTCGAGGTCGACCTGCCCGGCGGCAGCCGCCTGCTATTCGACACCGAGGAGACAATCGCGGGTTTGCATCCCGGGTGGACGGCGCCGACGTCGCCGGGACGGGTGACGCTGGCGTTCGGGCTTGCCGCACCCGCCGACGTCGACGCCGTGTTTCGCCGGCTTACCGATGCCGGACACCCCACTGTCGTGAAACCCTTTGACGCACCCTGGGGACAGCGCTACGCCACGATCGCCGACCCGGACGGCACCTACGTCGACCTGTACGCTTCGCTGCCGAGCTGACTGACGGTCACTCCCGCCAGATCGTGAACCTCCCGCGACAGATGTGACTGATCGGAATATCCGGCGCCGGCGGCGGTATCGGCGGCCGACGCGCCGGAATCCAACAGTCGCAACGCTTTCCGGAATCGCAGGATTCGCCGCAGCGTCGCCGGCCCGTAGCCGTACACCGCGGCGGAGTGCCGCTGCAGATTCCTTGCCGAGTAACCGATTTCCCCAGCCACCGAGTGCACCGTGGCGCCGCTGCCCAGTCGTTGGGTGACGTGATGCAACACGGCGACTCGCCAGGGCGCGGTCTCAGCGGAGGTCTCGTGTTGCAGGAGGCGCGCGGTGAGCGGAATCAACGGAACTCCACGGAGCCTGGGGTGCAACAGTTCCAGGTCAACCCGGGTGTTCCGCAGTGCATCGGCGGGAACCCCGAGAAGCCGCGGCAACACACCCGGGCGGAACCGGATCCCTTCGGCGACAGAACAGCGTTGTTCGTTGAGGAACGCGGTGGTGTCCGGTCCGGCGAGTCAGCGCCATGGGCGCGGCAGCAGCATGGGCACCCGCACGCGGTACCGCCGGTATTGCTCGCCCAGCACCGCCACCAGATCGCGCTCCTCCAACTGCAGCGCGACCAGGATGTAAACGGTGTTGGCCGCAGCGAACAGCAGATGCCCGGCCGTCATGGTCGGCGTGGCCCAGAATGCGATCAGGAACCCCAGCATCAACGGATGACGCACCAGCCGGTAGAGCATCACGACCCGGAAGCCTTTCTGCACGAGAGGCTTTGACAGCAGGTTGTGCAGCACCTGGCGAATGCCGAAGAGCTCCAAGTGATCGATCATGAAGGTGGACGCGAGGGCGATCAGCCAGCCGAGACCACCGAGCGCCGTGATCGCGATCCGGGCCGGTGCGGAGTTCACGTGCCAGACGGTGATGTCGATCGAACGCCACTGCCAGAACAACAGCGCGAAAGCTGCGCTGGACACCAGCACATAGGTGCTGCGTTCGATGGGCTCAGGCACGAATCGGGTCCACCATCGCTTGAAGGCGGGTCGGGCCATCACGCTGTGTTGCAGCGCGAACACCAGCAGCAGTCCAAGGTCGATCACCACTGCCCGGGCAAACGGCGCGTCGATGGCGTCATCGACGGTGCGGGGCACCGCGACGCCGACCACGAAACCCACCAGATACAGGAAGGCGCCGAGAAACAGCAGGTAACTGAGGGCGCCGTACGCCACGAACGCGACGCGCTGCAACCTCGATCCGTTCTGCCGCCCTGCCCCGGCACGGGGGAGCGCAGGGCATCCCGTGTGTCGATCTTCAACGTTGACAGAGTATTTCGGTGTATTGCTCATGTCTCGGTCACCTCGCAGGCACGATGTTCTGGTTGATACGAAAAGTGTTGTCGGGGTCGAATTCCGCTTTGATCTCGGTGAGCCGGCGGTAATTCGGCCCGTAGGTGGCGCGGACCCGGTCCTGACCTTCGTCCATCATGAAGTTGATGTAGGCGCCGCCCGCCGAGTACGGGTGCGTGGCCTGCCAGTAGTCGGTCGTAAACCGCCGCAGCGCAGGACCGTTGGCCGGATCGGGATCGACACCGACGATGACCTGGGAGAAGTTCGCGTCGCGGTAAGCCCAGGCGGTGTCGGTCTGCCCGACCCGGTGCACCGCCCCGTCGATCGGGTACAGGTGCATCGAGGAATGCATGGTCGGCATCTCTGCTGCGAACCGGGCATGGGCCGACACCGCGCCGTCGTCGATCGTCCGGAAGAAGTCACCACGCCAATACCACTGCAGCCCTTTGGGATACAACCCGTCGAAGGTCGACTGCAGCGCCGGGTACGGTGCCGCGCCGATGCCGTCGAAGGCCGGCCGCATCTGCCGGACGGGCGCGAAGACCTCGTCGGCCCGCTCCGGATCGCCGGTGTAGCACCACACGACAGAGCAGACTTTCTGCAGGTGGAAGTCCGTCGGGAAGGGATCCGCGGGCGGCACGGTCATCGTCGCGAAGAAGCCGTAGAGGTCGTCGTCCTGGGCCGGTATAAAATCGCGGAACCAGGACAGGATGTCGGTGGTGGCGGCGGCCGGCCACGCTGTCGGCCCGCAGATCACCGATTGCACCGCATGCAACCGGAATGTGAACGCGGTGACCACGCCGAAGTTCCCGCCGCCGCCGCGCAGCGCCCAGAACAGGTCGGGATGATCCGAGGCCGAGGCGACGACCACCCGGCCGTCGGCGAGCACCACCTCGGCTTCGAGCAGGTTGTCGATGGTCAGGCCGTATTTGCGCGACAGATAGCCGTGGCCGCCGCCGAGGGTGAGCCCTCCGACACCGGTCGTGGCGATGATGCCCGACGGGGTGGCCAACCCGAATGCGTGGGTGGCGGCGTCCACCTGACCCCACGTGGCGCCGCCTTGCACCCGAACGGTGCGCGCGTCGGGGTTGACGTCGATGCGGTCCATCGGTGACAGGTCGATGACCATGCCGCCGTCGACGGCGCCGAAACCGGGGCCGCTGTGGCCGCCCCCGCGGACCGCGACGGGCAGGCCGGACTTCCGTGCGTAGCCCAGTGACGCGGTGACGTCCTCGGTGGTTCGGCACCGCGCGATCATCGCCGGCCGCTTGTCGATCATGGCGTTGTACAGTGCGCGCGCGTCGTCGTACTCCGCGTCGTGCGGCAGAATCACTCTCCCGCCCAACAAATTCGGCCGGCTGACCGCACTCGCAGTGGACATGTCGCCACCTCCCCGTCTCCGGAATCGATGTGCTGACGCTACGACTGGCCGGTGCCGCCCGTCATGACCACAACAGAGCATTCGGCTTGCCGCCCACCAATGGTCAGATCTGACTATCGACTGGGCGCCCGCGCTGCCGTTACCTTGGGCAGATGGCGCAGTGGGTGCCACCACCACTTCCGGCCGAAGTCGTCGTACGTCGCCGCGGATCTTTCGTGGGCCGCACCGGTGAGCTCGCCGCCCTCGAGCAGGCCTGGGAGCGGGTCGAGAACGGGGACCGGCAGGCAATTTTCGTCGGCGGAGAACCGGGGGCAGGCAAGTCGCGGCTGGTCGCCGAGGTCGCCGGATCGCTGGCCCAGCACGGCGTCGCCGTCCTGGTAGGCAGCTGCACCGCCGACGCCGGTGTCCCGTACGAACCCTTCGCGCAGGCCCTGGACCGTCTGCTGTCGGCAAGTCCCGCCGGATCATTGGCAGAACCGTTGGCGGAGGCCGGCCAGCAACTGAGCCGGTTGTCCGCTCAGGTGCAACCGCACCTTGCGGAGGCGGCGATCGCCGACGACGCCGGAACCGGCCGGCGGCTACTGCTGGATGCGCTGACCGGTTTCTTCCGCCGGCTGGCCGAGGATCGCCCGATCGCGCTGATCCTCGAAGATCTGCACTGGGCCCAGCTCCCGACACTGGCGATGCTCGAACACGTGCTGGCCGGTTGCGCCGACGTACGCATGCTGGTGGTGGCGACATTTCGCACGACGGCGCCGGACCGCTCTGACGAACTGGTCACCCGGATGGCGGAGATGCACCGGTTCGACGGCGTACGCCGCTTGGATCTGGAGGGGCTCGATACCGAAGCGATCGCTGAATTCGTGCGCGGCACTGAGCAATTGACCCGCTCGGCGCTGCGCACCGCCGCCGCCTTGTTGCGAGACAAAACCGGTGGCAACCCGTTCTTCCTGACCGAGCTCTGCAAAGACCTGGAGAGGTGAGGCGGCGTCGCCGCGTTGAGCTCGCACCGGTCGGTTCCCAGCTCGATCGGTGATGCCATCGCCGGCCGGCTCGCCGGGCTGGGCACCGGCGTGCGGGAGATCGTCGAACAGGCCGCGGTGCTGGGTGAGACTTTCGACCTGCCCGCCCTCATCGCCAGCAGCGATGCCGATCTGGCGGTGACGCTGGCTGCTGTCGATTCCGCCGAGGGTGTGGGCCTGATCAGGGCGGTGCAGGGATCCGACGTCGAATTCTCCTTCGTGCATGCGCTGACCCGGGAGGCCGTGGTCGCCCGGATGGCGGCATCGCGGCTGCGGATACTGCACGCCCGGGCCGCGAAGGCACTGGAGGGCCGCGCGGATCCGTCGGTTATCCCTCGCCTGGCCAACCACTACCTGCTGGCCCACGTGCTCGGCTACCACGAGCAAGCCCTGCGGTACGCGCAGGAGGCAGCGCGAATCGCCGAGCACAGTCTGGCCTACGAAGACGCCGCGTCCTGGTACGAGCGGGCCGCCTCGCTACCCGAACTCAGCCGCGCGGAGCGGGCCGGGATGCAACTCAGGTCCGCCGCGAATCACGTCCGCGCCGGTGACTTCGCGCGCGCCCGCGGCATGTACGAGGACATCAGCTCTTCGGAGGACCCGATGGTGCGGCTGGAGGCGGCCATTGGCTACGAAGACGCCAATTGGCGTCCTGGGCTGGCCGACTCGAAGGCGGCCGACCTGCTGGCCTCAGCGCTGGAATCGTGCGGTCTGGACGCCGGCGATCCGCGCTATGTGCGGGCACTGGGCAGTTTCGGACGTGCGCTCGCGTTCGCCGGTGAGACCGCGCGTGCCCGGGACGTCAGCAGCCTTGCCATCGACTACGCGCGCACCGGGGACGATCCGGCGGTGCTGCTGCACGCCTTGGAGACCAGTCTCTGGCACGGCCTGACGCCGGAGATGTGTGAGCACCAGTTGGACCGATCGACCGAACTGTCGCGGATGGCGTTGTCGCGGCGGGATTACGAGGCGCTGGGCTCGGCCGCGCACTTCCGGGCCCTCGCCAGTTATCAGGCCGGGCGGCCCGAAGACCTGGCCGCGGCGGCGGCCGATATGCAACGCGCGGGGCAGACGTGCGGGCAACCGTTTTTCAGCTTTGTCGGCGCGTGTGCCCATGGCGGATTGGCCTACCTGCGCGGCGACTTCGAAGGCGCCGAGCGGTGGGCCGAGATGGCCGTACGCACCGGAGGACTGCTCGGCAGCGACACGACGGAGGGCTCCTACGGAGTCCAGATGTTCATGATCCGGCGGGAGACCGGCGCCCTCAAGAGATTCAGCGGATTCGTCGACGGGAGTGAGACTTTCGCCGGTCGCTGGCTGCCCGGGCTGCTGGCCCTGTATACCGAGCTCGACTGCGAGCGCGGCATGACCCGGGCACTCAACCAATTGCTCAGCCGCAATCTCGGGGAACGAACCGAGGCGGCGCGGTGGCCCATGGAATTGATGTTCATGGTGGAGGCGGCATTGGCGCTGGAGAACCGGGAAGCGGTTCATACGCTGCGTCCGTTCGTCGCCCGCTACCAGGGCAAGAATGTCATGGCCGGACAATTCGTCGCCATCTTCGGGAGCGCGGACCGATACCTCGGCCGGATCGCGGCCCTCTCCGGCGAAATCGACGCCGCCGAAGCGTATTTCAGCTCAGCACTGGAGATGGACCGGCGCATGGGGTCTGTTGTGCACGTAGCCGAGACGCTCGCCAGACGCGCGGAGTTCGCGCTCGCGCACGGCAGCACCGGGCCGGCCGCGCAGTGGGCCGCGCAGGCGCGCGCCATCGCCGAGCCGATCGGCCAGACTCGCGTCATCGACCTGCTGGACGTCTTGGTGGCCGCCGACGGTCCGGACGGCCTGACCGAGCGGGAGGTCGAGGTATTGCGGCTGCTGGCCGAGGGATTGAGCAACCGGGCGATAGGTGAACGCCTTTACATCAGCTCGAATACGGCCGCCAACCACGTGCGCAGCATTCTGCTCAAGACCGGTGCCGCCAACCGTACCCAGGCGGCCATGTATGCCGCCGATCACGAATTGCTGGGATAGCGATCAGATCTCAGCCAGTCCGCCGGTCGGTAAGACCCGGCCGGAGACTTCGACGATGACATCCGCGGGAAGGCCGGCGCGCACCGCCGCGGATCTGATCGCCTCGGGTGTCGGCGCCTCGTAGAGGCAGTACGTCTTGCGCTTGTCGGCTGACAGAAACGAGTACAGCCAGCGAACGCCCTCTTCGTCGTTGATCCGGGTGATGCCGTCGGCCGCTTCCAGGCTCGGTTCCAGCTCTTCGGCGTAGTTTCGTTCGACCATGAATATCGGCATTTGCGGTCTCCTTCGCATTGCGGTCGAAACGCCGCCACGGCCGCTGAATATCTACAACCGTGCTTTTAAAAGATAGCCGTTCGCGGCGGGCTAGATTACCCGCATGCGCATAGTTCGCCTGTTCGGTCTGGTCCTGTCGATCCTCGCCGCCGTTTTACTGCTGGCTACCCCGGCGGGGGCACAACCGCCGTCGAAACTCACCGATCACATCACCGACACCACGGGCGCACTGACGAATTCCGACCGGGCGGCGGTCAGCTCGGCGGTCGACCGGCTATACCGCGACAAGCACATTCAGCTGTGGGTGGTGTACGTCGACAACTTCTCCAGGTTCAAGCCGGAAAACTGGGCCGACCGAACCCGCGAGGCCACCAGCATGGGTGGCCATGACGTGTTGCTGGCCGTGGCCACGAACACCAAGCTGTACGCGTTCAGCGCCCCGGGGTTCCCCACGGACGAGGTGACCAACCTGCAGAACACCCAAATCGCCCCGGCGGTCGCCGCCAAGAACTGGAGCGGCGCCGCCGTCGCGGCGGCCGACGGGTTGAATAAGACGACGGCCACGTCGTCGAAGCGGACGTGGCTGTTGATCGCGATCGGCGTGGCCGCGGTGGTGCTGGTGGTGGTCCTGTTTCTGCTCTATCGCCGGCACCGGCGCCGCCGTGCGGCGCGGCAGATCGAAGCCGGCAGCGGCCAGGTGAACGTCGAGGGTCCCGTCAATTCAGCGGCGGGTGCGTTGTCCACCGCAGATGCCCGGATGCGCCAGATCTCCGATTACACGACGAAGTACCGCCAGATCGTCGGAGCCGACGCCAGGGCCCGCCTCGAGGAAGCGAAACGGCACCTGTCCGCGGCGCACGCGACGGCAGCCACCAACGAGCGCGACGCCGTTGCTCATGCCAACCAGGCCTCGGCGCTGGCCGCCCAGGCGCAAACGCTGGCCAACGCTGACGTGCAGGCGGCGCAACGCGCCCGTGGGTCACGGGGAGCGTCCTCCCGCTGATCGTCGGCCGCCGGGCTAATGCGTTGGGGTGGTGAGGGTTCCGTAGTCGATGCCGCCGTGGACGTAGCTGGGCAGTACCGGCCAGAAGCGTTTCCAGTCGGCCAGCTCGGTCGACGGAAGTATCTGCAGCCACCGGGGGTCGTCGCGGCAGGGGTCCGCCAGAATCTTCTCTTTCACCATCGAGTCGTACTGGTCCAGCGAGTCTTCCAGCGTGTTCGCATTCGGGCAGACCTCCCGCCCGTAGATCTCGTGATACTTGCGCACGCCGGGAATCCCTGACAGCTCCGGTTGCCAATTGTCCAGCGAGATACCGTTTTCCGAGGAGACCCAGACGCCGTCCGCGGTGTTTACTACCAGAGAGTGGTTGCCGTCGGTGGACTCTGTGGCGACATCCGGCTCACGAGCAGACGTCGTTTCGTCAGGTGCTCGACGAGGTGCGTGCGCAGCGGGCTGAGGACCTGCTCGCCGATGGGGTCACCGTCGAACAAGCCGCGCGGCGTGTCGGCTACAGCAATACGCCCGCTTTCACCGCTGCGTTCCGCCGCTGGAAAGGAATGTCGCCGCGGGAGTATCTGCGCGACACGGCAATCAAGCGCCCGAACCCTGATTGACGGCAGTCACCCCGCCGGGCGGCGCTCTCCGTTCGCGTAACGTAGCCTCAACCGAGACCGCCGACCCTCAAGACCCAGTGCAGTATCGGGCGCTCCGAGGGTCGCGCATGCTCCCTGACACCGCGGAGTTGAAACCATATGCCTGATACCTGTTTCGGGACACGCAAGAACCGACAGGCCGTCCGCGCCCTGCACCCGAGGTCCTGATTCATGCCCGCAGCCACCGCCATTCATTTCTTCCTGGAACTGGCCGTCATTCTCGGAACGTGCCGGTTGGTGGGGTTCTTGGCCCGGCGCATCGGTCAACCCCAGGTCGTGGGCGAAATGATCGCCGGCGTGCTGCTGGGACCGTCATTGCTGGGTCGCATCGCTCCTGGAATACAACACCACATATTTCCGGCTGGGCAGGCGAATACGGTGCTGTACACCATGGCGCAGATCGGCCTGGTGCTTTACATGTTTCTCATCGGGCTCAATTTCGACGTCAACCTCATCAAACACCGGGCGGGCACCGCGGTTGCGGTCTCCGCGGCGGGCATTTTCACGCCGCTCGCTCTGGGAGCGTTGCTCGCCATGCCGCTCTTGTCGGCCGGAATCTATTTCGACAAAAGCGTCACCCTGGTCATGGCGATGATGTTTCTCGGCGCGTCGATTGCGACCACCGCCTTCCCGATGCTTGCCCGAATCATTTTCGAACAACGTCTTTCCGGAACGCCGCTGGGCACACTCGCCTTGGCATGCGGTGCAGCCGACGATGCGCTGTCCTGGTGCATCCTGGCAATAGTGCTCGCCATTCACCGGGGCAATCCGGTATTGGCCGCGGTCGCGATAATCGGCGGCATCCTGTACAGCGTGTTATTGCTGACATTCGGACGACGAATGTTCAGTGTGCTCGGCACCATGTCCGAACGGCAGAATACGATCAGCCCGCCGGTGCTCACCACCGTCCTTATCTTGCTCATGGCGTGTGCGTGGTTCACCGACACGATCGGCATCTATGCCATATTCGGCGCATTCATCCTCGGCGTGGCCATGCCGTCCGGTTTTTTCGCCGACCGGCTCACCGCGATGCTCGAGCCACTGGTCACCACTTTTCTGCTGCCGCTGTTCTTCGTCTATTCGGGTCTGAATACTCAGATCGGCCTGCTGAACAGCCCGACACTGTGGGCGGTGACGCTGGGCATTCTGCTGGTGTCCATCGCCGGGAAAGGCGTCGCATGCTCCGTCGCGGCGCGGCTGAAGAAGGTTCCGTGGCGAGAATCGGTCGCACTCGGATCGTTGATGAACGCCCGCGGACTGATCGAGCTGATTCTGCTCAATATCGGCCTGCAGGCGGGCATCATCACGCCCGCGCTTTTCACCATTCTGGTACTTGTGGCCATCGTCACCACCCTCATGGCCACCCCGATATTCGAGTGGGTATACGGGAGGTACCGCGTCGACGACCTGCCCGCCCCGGCCGCGGCGTCGACCAGCCCCTCGGACGACACCGCAGAGCTCACCGGCTGATGTCGCGCACGTTGCTGCGGTTGCTGTACTACCCGTCCAGTTCCGTGCGCTACCTCGGCTTCTCGGTTTGCCGGAGCTTGATTTCGTGTAACCTCCTTAACTATTAAGCAAATTCGCCATACGCACTGCGAAGGGGGATCTGTGGACGTGCGAGCGCAGCTGTCTCAACTGAGCTCGGAGGCACGGGAGGCCCTCGCTCAGAAGATCAAGTCCCAGCTGTCACAGGCCGACGATGCGACCTCCGACCACGACGTGGCCATCATCGGCGGCGGCACGGCTGCCATGACGCTCGCGCTGGAGCTCCGCAGCGCCCGCCCGCAGACCCGGGTGATCATCATCGAGCCCAACGTTCGCCCCGTCCCGGAGATCACCCACACCGTGGGCGAGTCCACGGTCGAGATTTCCGCGCACTACCTGCGGCAACGCATCGGCCTTGCCGATCACTTACACACCGCGCAGCTCCGGAAAATGGGTCTGCGCATGTTTTTCTCGCATGACACCAACACCGATATCGCTCGGCGGATGGAGCTGGGCAGCTCGTCTTTCGTGCCGCAGGTCACCTATCAAATTGACCGCGGCCGGCTGGAAAACGAATTGAATCGGCGCTGCCAGTCCGCCGGTGTGGATATCGAGAATGGGCGCGTGCGATCCGTCGAATTCGGCCAGGGAAGTCAGCCGCACACCATTTCTTTCCAGACCGGTGAGGCGATCACTCAGAAGACTGCTCGTTGGGTTGTCGACGCGTCGGGGCGAAATCGGGCATTGCCCCGGCAACTGGAGCTGCGGCGGCCCAACGAGCACAACTGTAATGCCGTGTGGCTTCGCGTAGCCGCCGACATCGATATCGGCCAGTGGAGCGATGACCCCAGTTGGCAAGCGCGCCTAGTTGAAGGCGACCGGTCACTGTCCACCAATCATTTGATGGGCGAGGGATATTGGGTATGGCTCATCAGACTTGCCTCCGGAGCCACCAGCGTCGGCATTGTCGCCGACCCCGCATTTCATGCATTCGACGACTTCAATACGCTCGCGAAAGCAAAAGCCTGGCTGCGCCGGCACGAACCGCAGTGCGCGGATGTCCTGGCCGAGTTGGATCACCTGATCAAAGACTTCCGGGTGATGAAGAATTACAGCCACGGCGCTACCAAGGTATATGACGGTCGCGAGCGGTGGTGTGTCACCGGCGATGCCGGAGTATTCCTCGACCCGCTGTATTCCTCGGGTCTGGACCTCATCGCCATCGGTAATGGTCTGATCACCGACATGATTTCCCGCGAACTGGATGGCGAAGATGTCGCCGCACGAGCCGGGATAAGCGACTCCCTCTTCCGGTCGCTGACCGACATGTGGCTCAACATCTACTGCGATCAATATCCGCTCATGGGATCTCCGGCCGTCATGTCGGCCAAAGTGATCTGGGATATCGCTTTCTACTGGGGCTTCATCGGTCTGCTTTACAGCAATGGCCGGTTCGTCAGTGTGGCCGACGATCCCGGGGTGGTCCCGCATTTGGAAGGCATGATCGCCCTCAGCAACCGCATGCAGAGCTTCTTCCGGGAATGGGCGGCGGTCGAGGATTGGCACCCTTCTTCGGCGTTTGTCGATTTGTATGCGCCGCACAATTTCATGGTCTCGCTGCACACCGCGATGATGGGACGAGCCGCCGATTTCACCGCTCAATTCGACGCGAACACCCGACTGCTCCGCCAGGTGGCCGGGCAGCTGGTGGAGACGGTCGTCGCGGAGAAGTCGGAGAGGTTCTCCGACGACGACGTCATGCAACAAGTGCAGGCCTGGCAGCGGGATTCACTGCTGCGGGAGCTCCGATCGGTCTACCGCCACGAGCAGCCGACCAACCCGATCGGCCGGGATTGGATCGTCGGCGCCGCGCCCGCACTCGAATTCAGTTGAACCGACTGAGGATCCGCGCAGCATGGGGTGTGGCTTACGGCGTGGAAGGCACGGTTGTCAGTGCACTCGATCGCCGGCTGCTCCGGTAATCGGCAGACGTCCGCAAGCGAACCACAGATCACAGAACCAACCTCCCGCGGCGGCCTGCTCGCGACGGATTGTTGGCGGGAAAGGATGAACATGCGCGCCGAGCAAGGCACTCGAAAACCTCTGGCGATCGTCGGAATCGGGTGCCGCTTTCCGGGCGGTGCCAATACCCCGCAAGACTACTGGAACTTACTGTGCAGCGGCACCGACGCCACCCGCATCGTTCCCGAAACACGCTGGAATGCCGCGAAATACTACGATCCCAATCCGGCGAAGGTCGGGAAGATGGTCACCCGCCGAGGTGGGTTCCTCAGCGAGATCGACCAATTCGACCCCCAGTTCTTCGGCATCTCGCCACGCGAGGCGAACCTGCTCGATCCGCAGCAGCGGCTGATGTTGCAGACCACGTGGGAGGCCCTCGAGGACGGCGGGATTCCGGCGGAAGAGCTGGCCGGCACCGACGTTGCCGTATTCATCGGCGGCTTCACGCTGGACTACCAACTCCTGCAGAATCAGGGGCGCACCAGCCGTTACCGGTTCAAGACCCATTCCGCCACCGGAATGATGATGACGATGCTCGCCAACCGGATCTCGTTCACCTACGACTTCCGCGGTCCGAGCATGACGGTGGACACGGCGTGTTCGAGCTCACTCGTGGCGGTACACCTTGCCGCGCAGAGCATTTGGAACGGTGAAAGCAATCTGGCGCTGGCCGGCGGCGTCAATATCATGATCGGACCGAACACGGCGATCGCCGAGTCAAAGAGCGGGTTCCTCAGTCCCGACGGACGCTGTAAGGCTTTCGACGCGTCCGCGGACGGCTACGCGCGCGGCGAAGGCGGTGCCGTCGTCGTCATCAAACCCCTCGAGCAGGCACTGCGCGACGGGGACGAGATCTATGCCCAGATCCTCGGTACGGCGGTCTCGCAGGACGGCCACACCGACAGCATCACCGTCCCCAGCGAAGAGGCGCAGCAGGCGGCGATCGTCACCGCCCTGCAACGGGCCGGCGTTCATCCGAACGAGATCGGTTACGTCGAGGCGCACGGCACGGGCACACCGGTCGGCGACCCGGTCGAAATGCGGGCGCTGGCCGGCGCGCTCGCCGCTGAGCGGCCGGCGACCGACCCGCTGCTGATCGGCTCGGTCAAAACGAACATCGGCCACCTCGAGGCGGGTGCCGGTGTGGCCGGGCTGATCAAAGCGGCGCTGGTGCTCAAGCACGGGTTCATTCCGGCCAACCTGCACCTGAAGAATCCCAGCGGGCCGACCCCGCTGGCCGAACTCAAGATCGACATCCCACGGACCGGTCGCGAGTTCCCCGCGAGCCAACGGCGCCTGGCCGGGGTCAACTCGTTCGGCTTCGGCGGTACCAACGCCCATGCCGTGTTGGCTGAGCCCCCGGCGCCGGCCACAGTGCCCGCCGAACCCGCGCGCCTGCCGCTGGCGGTCCTACCCATCTCGGCGCGCAACGAAGAGGCCCTGCTGGCGACCGCACGCAATCTGGCGCAGCACCTCAGCGTCCATCCCGACGTGACGCTGCCCGATCTCGGCTACACCCTCGGCCGGCGCCGGTCGCATCTGAACTATCGCCGCGCCCTTGTCGCGAGCAGCGTCGGCGACGCCCGAGAGCAGCTGCAGGCGCTCGCCGACGGAGGGCAGATCGCGGCCAACCGCATCCAGCCGAGCACACCGAAGCTGGCCTTCGTCTGCACCGGCATGGGCCCGCAGTGGTGGAAGATGTGCCGGGGCTTGCTGGACGTCTTCCCCGCCTTCACCGACAGCATCCGGCGAAGCGATCGCGAGCTGTCCCGGCACGCCGGCTGGTCTTTGCTGGACGAACTGCGAGCCGACGAAGCCGGCTCCCGGATGGCGGAGACGGAGTTCGCCCAGCCCGCGAACTTCGCCATCCAGGTCGCGCTTGCCGAACAACTCAGAGAATTCGGGATCACCCCCGACGCGATAGTCGGGCACAGCGCGGGCGAAGTGGCGGCCCACCACCTCGCGGGTCTGCTCACCTTCGAGCAGGCCGTGGAGGTGATCTACCACCGGAGTCGTCTGCAGCAACGCACCAGCGGATTGGGCCGCATGCTCGCAGTCGGACTGGGCGCCGACGTGCTGATGCAGACGATCGACGACAAGGCCCGCGACGAGATCGGCCGGCGGGTCTCCATCGCCGCGATCAACAGCCCCTCGGCGGTGACCATCGCCGGCGACAGCGAGGTGCTGGAGGACATCGCCGCACAGTTGGAGGAAGCCACGGTCTTCAACCGGTTCCTGAACGTGCGGGTGCCGTACCACACCCACTACATGGACGCGGTCAAAGACGACCTCTACCACTCCCTCGACGGGCTGTCATCCGGCGCGGGAACCGTGCCGCTGTACTCCACGGTCACCGGGGAGCGCCTGGACGGCTACGCGGCCGGTGCCGCCTACTGGTGGCAGAACACCAGAGCCACCGTTCTTTTCGAACCCGCGGCGCGGCGCATGCTCGAAGACGGCTACACCCACTTCGTCGAACTGGGTCCGCATCCTGTGCTGGCCTCCTCGATCATCGAGATCGCCGGAACCCAGTCTGCCGAGAACCGGACCGACGTGGTCGTCATGGCGTCCCAGCGACGCGACGACGACGACGCGCACACGCTGATGAATTGTATTGGCGCACTGCACAGTCACGGCCACTCCATCGCATGGGACAACCTCTACCCGCGAGGGGGAGCGCGCCTGCTGAAACTGCCCACCTATCCGTGGCAGTCCAAACGCTTCTGGAACGAAACCCAGGAAGCGGTGGAGGACCTGCATTACAACCCGGTGCATCCCCTGCTGGGACAACCGGTCAGCGCCGTGCACCCCACCTGGGAAGCCGAGTTGAGCACCACCGCAGTCCCGTTCCTGGCCGACCACCAGGTGCAGGGCAGCACCATTGTGCCCGGCGCGGTGTTCATCGAAATGGCGTTGGCGGCGGCCGAGGAGGCCTACGGATCGACCGACCACTGCGTCGAGAACCTGGTGCTCAAGCGCGCTGTGATCCTCGACGAAACCTGTGATCCGATTCTGCGGACCACCCTCAACCAGGACACCGGCGCACTCGAGTTCGCCGCGTTCACCGCAACAGCCGACGGGGACGTGAAGTGGACGGTGACGGCGACCGCGGAGCTGAACACGCTGCCGAAGTCCGCTGCGCGCAGCGATATTCCGCAGGATGCGGAACTCATCACCACGCTCAGTGGCGAGGACTTCTATGCCCGCACCCAGGCGATCGGGTTCTCGTACGGCGATGCGTTCCAGTCCGTCAGCAAGGTCAGGTGCGGTGATGGCTGGGCCGAGGCCCAGATCACCGTCCGGCCCCCGATCGCCGAGGAAATCGGCCGGTTCCGATTCCATCCGGCACTCATCGACGGTGCCTTCCAGACCTTGTTCGGCGCCAACTCCGTCGGGCAGGAGGCGGCTGACAGCCCGTTCCTGCCGACCCGGATCCGGCAGAGCGTCATCTACGGTCCGCCGCAAAAGAATATGACCGCTCACGTCCACGTCGTGTCGGCCACCAGGGAACAGATCGAAAGCGACATCACCGTCACCGACGATTTCGGTGAGACGCTGGCGGTCTTCAAGGGCTTCACCGTCGAGTCGCTTACTGCTTCATCGCGTATGACGGCGGAACGCATCGACAAGGGGCTCTACGAAATCCAATGGGTGACAAGCGAAGACATCCTGGCAGAGGGCGAGCATGCGCCTGATGCGCTGTCCTGGCTCGTTCTCGTCGACAACGGTGGCGTCGGGGACGCGCTTGTCGAACAGCTTCGCGCTCGTGGCCAGCGTGTTCAGGCGGTGGTGCGCCGCGATGTCGGCGCACTCGCCGCGATCGACGGGGGATACGCGGTCGATCATCGACGGCCCGAGCAGCTCCGCGAGCTCTTCACGACGCACCTGCAAAGCGACGGTGACCTCGCCGGCGTCATCAACTGCTGGCCGTTGGACCTTGACGACGCGGTGGAGACGAATAACGAGATAGGCGTTTTCGCAGTCCTGCACCTGGTCAAGGCGATCGCTGAACTCGACACGGCGCGACCGCGCCTGTATCTGGTCACCGCGAACGCGCAACCGGCACCCGGCACCCAGAGCCTGGCCATCGAACAGGCCGCCATCTGGGGCCTCGGCCGCGTCATCGGCCATCAGGAATTCGCCGGTCAATGGGGCGGCCTCATAGACATCGACGATGCTGACGATCTGGTCCCGACGGCCGGCCGGATCTGCGATCACCTCCTGACGACCGACCGCGAGGACCAGGTGGCGTTGCGCGGCGACACTACCTTCGTTCCGCGGCTTCGGTTGTGCGCCAACCTGACCAAACCCTTCCCCACCAAGCTGAGGCAGGACGCGACCTACGTCGTCACAGGTGGCGCCGGGGCGCTCGGGCGCACCGTGGCCGCCTATCTCGCCGAGCGCGGGGCGCGCCATATCGCACTGCTGAGCCGCAGCGAGTTCCCCCCGAGAGACCATTGGCCCACGCTGACCGAGGACAGCCCGCACTATGCGGCCGTCGACACCATCCGGAAGGTCGAACGCCTTGGCGCGCAGGTGATCACGGCCAGTGTCGATATCACCGATGCCGACCAGGTGCAGTCGTGGCTGAGCAGCCACACCCGGGCCGGAGGCCGACCGGTCCGCGGCATCGTCCACGCCGCCGGATCTGTCGACGACCAGCTCCTGGTGAACATGAGCGAAGCCGACTTCGCCAAGGTGATGGCTCCCAAGATCGACGGCACCCGGGTGCTGCACAACGCTTTTGCCGGTCGCGACCTTGATTTCTTCGTCATGTTCGGGTCGGCCGGATCGGTCATCGCCTCGCCCGGGCAGGGCAACTATGCCGCTGCGAACGCCTTCCTCGACGCGTTCGCACACTACCGGCAGGCCCAAGGGTTGCCCGCGATCACCATCGGTTGGGGTCCCTGGTCGGTGGGTATGGTCGAAGAACTCAAGCTGGAAAAGCTTTACGCGCAGCGGGGGATTGAGCTCATCACGCCGGGCGCGGGCACCCGGATCCTCGATCGGCTGATCAACCAGAAGGTGGCCAACGTCGTCGCCATCAGTGCGGACTGGAAGCGCGCGCGCAGCGTCGGCCTCAGCGGCCAGTTGCCGTCGATGTTCTCGGATCTGGGCACCGCCGACACGGCACCGGATCCCTCCGATGCGGATGCGTCGATACTCGAGTTCCTCGGCGGAATTGCCGAAGCGGACAGGCTGGACGTCGTCGTAGACCACGTTCGTCAGATTGCCGCCACGGTCTTCGACATCGCGGCCGCCGACATCGGAGTCGATGACACCCTCAACGACATCGGGCTCGACTCGATGATGGCCATGGACTTCCGGGTTCGGATCAATACCATGTTCGCGATCGACCTGCCGGTGCTGGAACTACTACGGGGCGTGAGCATCAACTCGCTGGCTGTTCGAGTGCTTGCCGAGCTGGCGCTGCCCGGCTCCGAGACTCTCACCGATCAGTCCGCAGAGCCTGATGCGCCCGCCGACGGCGACGTGGAACGGATGCTCGAACAGCTCTCCGAGGCCGAACTGCGGGCACTGCTGGCCGAACTGGAAGGCGAACCCGCCGGGCAGGAAGCCGACGGGACGCAGCCGTGATCACCGCAGAGCGCCCGCCCGCGGTCTACGTCCGCGGATTGTCCAAGACATACGGGCAGATCCACGCCGTGCGAGAATTGGACCTCGATGTCGCGTACGGCGAAGTATTCGCAATCCTCGGACCCAACGGTGCCGGCAAGTCGACCACCATCGAAATCCTCGAAGGCCACCGCAAACGGGATTCCGGTGACGTGCGCGTGCTAGGCGAGGACCCCGGCACGGCGGGCCGGACGTGGCGGGCCAAGATCGGCATCGTGCTGCAGGAGGCCAGTGACTTCGGCATGCTCACGGTGTCCGAAACCATGCATATGTTCGCGAAATGTTATGGGAAGGCCCGCGTTCCGGGCGAGGTGCTCGATCTGGTGGGGCTCGGCACGGTCTCGGGTTCGAAAGTGCGGACCCTCTCCGGCGGGCAGCGCCGGCGGCTCGACGTCGCGCTCGGCATCATCGCCGAACCTCAGGTGCTCTTTCTCGACGAGCCGACGACCGGCTTCGACCCGGAGGCGCGGCGCCAGTTCTGGGATCTCATCAGGCTGCTGGCAGCCGACGGCACGACCATTCTGCTCACCACCCACTACCTGGAGGAGGCTGCGGCACTGGCCAACCGGGTGGCAGTGATCGCCGACGGGCGGCTGGTCGCGGTCGACTCACCGGCCCAGCTGACCGGATATGTGAGCTCGGCGGCCACCGTCAGCTGGATCGAGGGGGACCGGGTCCACGTGGAGGAGACGGATCACCCGACTGAGTTGATCCGGCAGCGATCGGTGGACGGCGTGGAGTTGAGTCAGCTGACCGTGACCCGGCCAACGCTCGAAGACGCCTACCTGCAGCTGATCGGTCGTGCCTGATGGCCATCGACAACGCCAGGAGTACCCTGCCGACCAGACACCGCGCGGCCCCGCCGAGTTCGGCGCTGCCGTCGCCGCTGCGCATCGGGCTCTCGCGCGTCGTCCCGGAGTTGAAGATGTTCTACCGCCGGCCCGAGCAGGTGGCGCTAACCTTTTCGATGCCGGCCGTCATCTGCATCTTGCTGGGTTCGATCTTCTCCGCGAAACTCCCCGACAGCGATACCAGCACCGGCGCGGTGATCGCAGCAAGCATGCTCGCCTACGGCATCCTCTCGACATCCTTCATCAACCTGGGAATCAGCATCGCCGCCGACCGTGACACCGGCGCCCTGCGGCGACTTCGCGGAACGCCTACGACGGCGACCTCCTACTTCATCGGAAAGATTCTGCTGGTTGCCATCGCGAGTCTCGCCGAGGCTGTGGTGTTGCTGTCGGTGGGCGTCCTGATCTTCAAACTGCGGCTGCCGACAACCGTATTCGGATGGTTCACGCTCACGTGGGTGTTCGTCCTGGGCATCATCAGTTGCTCGTTGCTGGGCATCTTCATCAGCAACTTCGCCAGCAATGCGGTGTCGGCCGCCGTCCTCACCAATGGTCCGGCGGTGGGCTTGCAGTTTCTCTCGGGAACCTACGTCCCGCTGATGGTGTTGCCGGCGTGGATGTTGACGATCGGCTCCATCTTTCCGGTGAAATGGATGGCTCAGGGCTTCCGTTCGGTGCTGTTGCCGTCGAACATGGTCATCTTCGAACCGGCGGGCAGCTGGGAGCACTGGAACATATTCTTCGTCCTGACGGCATGGAGCGTCGGCGGGCTGGTCGCCTGTCTTGGAGTATTCCGGTGGTCCGACAAGCACTGACCGGAAGCGATGCTATGGCCGTTGAGAATTTTGAGCCTTCCCGCCGACGTCGTGGGCTGCAAGACTCTCTTGATCGGGGTCAGGCCACGTAGGAAGGTCCGTTCAGCTATGCGTCATCGCAGGGGTTCATCGACCAGTTCTGATTCACCGGAAGCCGAGATGAAATTCCGGCTGACGCGCCGCGGCGCCGCGGTGCTGGGTTGTGCTGCGGCGCTTATGTTTCCCCCTGCAGTTGCCAGCGCTGACCCACCTGACCCGCACCAGCCGGACATGACGAAAGGATTCTGCCCGGGCGGCCGGTGGGGCTTTGGCAATCTGGCGGTGTGTGACGGGGAGAAGTACCCCGACGGGTCCTACTGGCATCAATGGATGAAGACCTGGATGGTCGGTCCGCAGTTCTACTACGACTGCGTCAGCGGCGACGAACCCATGCCCGGACCGCCGCCGCCCGGTGGCTGCGGTGGGGCGATTCCGCCCGACCAGGCACCCGCGACCTGACCTCAGCGGTCACGCAATTGTGCGGGCCGATGCGAGTTCAATGGTCTGGCAATCAGTTCGCCATCGGAATCAAGTTCGCTATAGGAATTAAGCAGTTCCCCACAGGAATGAGGCATCCGTCATGACCGCAGATCTGCCCGGCACCGCACTGGAACTGCGTTCTTTGGTGACGTCCGACGGTACCCTCACGCTGTCGCTGGAGGACGTGCCCGTCCCGGCCCCCGCCGACAACGAGGTGCTGGTGCGCGTCGAGGCCTCGCCGATCAACCCCTCAGACCTGGGTCTGCTCGTCGCAAGCGCGGACATGAGCAAGGCGACGGTTTCGGGCACGCCCGAGCGGCCCGTCGTCACCGCCCCACTCGGAACGTCCGCAGTCAAGGCGCTCGCCGCGCGACTCGACGAATCCCTGCCGGTGGGCAATGAGGGCGCCGGCACCGTGGTGGCGGCCGGGTCGTCGGAGGCGGCTCAGGCCCTCCTGGGCAGAACGGTGGCGATCGCCGGCGGCGCGATGTATTCGCAGTACCGTGCGGTCGACGCATCGGCCTGCCTGGTACTCCCCGACGGCACCCCGGCCAAGGACGGGGCGTCGTCGTTCGTGAATCCGATGACTGCCCTCGGAATGACCGAAACCATGCGCCGCGAAGGTCATTCGGCTCTGGTCCACACCGCCGCCGCGTCCAACCTGGGCCAGATGCTGGTCAAGCTGTGCCAGAAAGACGACATACCTCTGGTCAACATCGTCCGTAAGCCCGAGCAAGAGGAAATACTGAGATCGCTTGGGGCGCAATACGTGTGCAATTCCACAGCGTCCTCTTTCGAAGGCGATCTCGTCGAGGCGCTCAAAGCGACATCGGCGACACTGGCTTTCGACGCCATCGGCGGCGGGACGCTGGTGAGCCAGATCCTCAACGGCATGGAGGAGGCGGTCAACGCAACCGCGGCGCAATACTCCCGCTACGGCTCGAGCGTCCACAAGCAGGTGTACATCTACGGCGCCCTCGACACCAGCCCGACAGTGCTCACCCGGAACTTCGGAATGGCCTGGGGCGTAGGCGGATGGCTGCTCACCCCGTTCCTGCAGAGCGCCGGCCGCGAGACGTTCGCCCGGCTGCGGGCGCGGGTGGCCGGCGAACTCACCACGACGTTCGCGAGCAAATACACCCGCGAGGTGTCGCTGGCCGGAATGCTTCAGCCCGACGCGTTCACCGAATACGTCAGGCGGGCGACCGGCGAGAAGTTTCTGGTCACGCCGCACGCCTAGCTTCGGTCAGTCGGTGAAATCGATCCGCACCGACACCGGCGTCGTCTCCAGCGCCTTCACCACGGTGGCGCCCAGCCGCCCGAACTTGCGGCCCCGCGCCACCACGTCATCGTCCGGGCGTAACGTCGCGACTCCGGTGCGCCACCTATTACCCTGTCGCACACGAATATTCGGGTTGTCGACGATGTTGCGGCCCCAGCCGGAGCGGGTGCCGTGCTGACTGATGAGCCACCCGCCCCGATCGTCGAATTGCACCGACACGGGTACCCGGCGCGGCTGACCGGTCTTGCGGCCGATGGTTTCGAGTTCAGTGGCCAGTGCGGTTCGCAGTCCGAGCCTGCTCAACCCTTTCACCACCGGGTTGAGCACATAGCGTCCGACCGCGCGTTCCCTGCGGAACTTCTGCAGAGTCTTCTGGTCATCAGTCATGGCAATCTCCGCCTCGATGCTCGGTGGCCGGTTTATACCGATCGGTCTACCCTAAGGTAGTAGACCAATCGGTATACTGCAACCGGTCGAGAGAGGGGAGAGCCGATGACCGCCCGCGAGCGCCTGATCGACAGCGCCATCGACCTGATGCGCCGGCACGGGGTGGCCGGGACTGGACTGGCCGAACTGCTGCAACACAGCGGCACGGCACGCCGGTCGATCTACGTGAATTTTCCGGGCGGCAAGTCTGAACTCATGGCCGAGGCCACCCGGGCGGCAGGCGGGCTGCTGGACTCGACATTGGAAGCCTGGCCCGACGGCGACGTGCGCGAGTCGCTGGCGGCGTTCGTCGGCTCGTGGAAACACACGTTGCGCTCCACCGACTACACCGCGGGGTGCCCGGTGGTCGCGGCCGCGCTCGGGCGCACCGAGTCAGCCGAGGCCGCGGATGCGGCGGGCGAGGTATTCACCATGTGGCAGAAGGTGATTGGAGAACGGTTACGGAGCCAGGGCCGCGAGGCTGGCGAGTCGGAAGCGTTGGCCACCACCATCGTCGCCGCCATCGAGGGCGCGGTCATACTCTGTCTGGCCGCGCGGTCCACCGATCCGCTGGACCGCACCGCCCGGGTGCTCCAAGACCTGGTCGGCCGCGGTTAGGCGCGCCGGAGTAGCACCACGGGTATCTGCCGGTTCGTGCGCTGCTGGTATTCGGTGAAGTACGGATACATCTCGACCAGCCGCCGCCACAACTCCTCCCGTCGCTCCGTGGGCGCGAGTTCGGCTGCAACGTCGAACTTTTCGTCGTGCACCTGCGCCACAGCGCGGGGGTTATTTTTCAGGTTCAGCCACCAGGCCGGGTCGGCGTCGCTGCCGGCATAGGCGGCCGCGATCACATACCGGTCGCCGTCTCGGACATAGATCAGCGGAACCGTGTGCTGCTTGCCGCTGCGGCGGCCGGTGACGGTGAGCAACATGGTGGGGTACTTGGAGGTCTGTGCCTTGCCGCCTGTCCACCGGTACAGCGCCGCATGCAGGTCGCTGAACGCGCGGGTCACCGGGCGCATCGCCGGTCGGCTGAGTAGGCGTCCGGCAGCAGAGAAGGCTGCGGAAGTTCCTGGCTGCCTGGTCATCGACGTTTCTCCTCTCGGGCCCAACACAGCCTAAGGTCGTTGGTGTCAGGGATGCGACGCCGAACCGACAGGGGTAGCGCGATGAAGTTCGGAATCTCCACGTTCGTCAACGACGACAGCATCGACACCGTCTCGCTGGCGCGGGCGATCGAGGAGCGCGGATTCGAATCGTTGGTGATCGCCGAACACACCCACATCCCGGCCAGTCGCGAGTCGCCGTATCCGCTCGGCGGTGACCTGCCGAAGATCTACTACCGCACTCTGGATCCGTTCGTCACCCTGGCGGCGGCCGCCGCGGTGACGTCCACGATCGAGCTTTTCACCGGTATCGCATTGCTCATCCAGCGCGACCCGATCGTCACGGCCAAGGAGGCCGCCAGCATCGACCTGATCTCGGGAGGGCGGTTCGTATTCGGTGTCGGCGCTGGATGGAATCTCGAGGAGATGCGCGACCACGGGACCGATCCGAAGACGCGGGGCGCACTCCTGGACGAACGCATCGAGGCGATCAAGGCGCTGTGGACCGACGAACCCGCCGAGTACCACGGCAAATACGTGGACTTCCCGCCGTCCTACAGCCGGCCCAAGCCGGTGCAGAAGCCGCATCCGCCCATCTACATCGGCGGCAATTCCGACGCCACGGTGAAGCGGGTGGTCCGCCACGGCGCCGGGTGGATATCCAACCCGTTTCCGATCGAGAACATCAGCCGGCGCGTCGACCAGCTGCGCAACGCCGCGGGTCACGACGTCCCGCTGGCGATGTTCGGAACCCCCAATAATCTCGAATACTGGCGCGCCGCCGAGGATCTGGGCTTCGGTCAGCTGGCGTTGCTGCTGCCCACCAAACCGCATGACGAGTCGCTGCGCTTGCTCGACGACTATGCGGCGCGGGTCGCGCAGTACCGCGGGTGACGTCTGCACGGCGAGCAGACACAGAATCCCGTCGGAGCGCGCGTTCCAAGGTGCTTTTGTGTCTGCTCGCCAGCAGGGGCGCGGAGCGAGTGACGGGATTCGAACCCGTGTGTACGGCTTTGCAGGCCGCTGCCTAGCCACTCAGCCACACCCGCGCGAACCCCTACCGTGCCAGCCCGGGCCGGCCGCGGCCCAGTGTTTACCTCGCTCTGATCGTTACGAAAGGGGCCGAGCGGGTTACCGAGCCGGCCGTCGCAGTGCCGTTCAGCGCGACCGTCGGCGAGTTTGCAGACCGGTGTTGGCGGGTAGGGGAGCGGGTGCTGTGATTGAACGGGCAGAACACGGGCACGGCGCACAAATGACGAAACCCGACGACTAGGCACGGAAACTATGAACAACGACCGGCAGTCAGCAGGCAGCGCGGGCGTCAGCTGGTGAGTGGAATCCACGAACGGCTCGACGAGTTGGTGGCGGCTCGCGACCAACTGCAGCAATTGGTGCGGGTCATCGTCGAAATCGGGTCTGACCTGGACCTGGATATGACACTGCACCGAATCGTCAATGGGGCGATGGAGCTGACCGGTGCCCGATATGGATCGTTGGGCCTACGCGCGAACGACGGTTCCCTGTCCTCGTTCATCTACGAGGGCATCGGCCACACCACGTCGCAGCGACTCGGTGGCATCCAGGTCGGCGAGGGCATTCGAGTCGACGACCTGAGTGCCTCCCCTCGGTCCACGGAACTGCTGCCGGACGACCCACCGATCCGGGCGCTGCTGGCGATACCGATCACCGTGCGGGCCGCCGATTTCGGCAACCTCTATCTCGCCGATGACCGGCCCGGTCGGGTGTTCACGGATTCTCATGAGGGCGCGGTGCGGGCATTGGCCACGGCCGCTGCCGCCGCAATCGACAATGCGCGCCTGTTCGAGCGAGAACGCGAATCGGCGAGATGGACCAACGCCAGCCGCGAGATCACCACGGCGCTGCTGTCCGGCGACCCGCAGACCGGCCCGCTGCAGCTCATCGTGAACCGGGCGCTCGAGTTGGCCGATGCCGAGCAGGCGATCCTGCTGGTGCCGGGCGAACCCGACCTGCCCGCTCAACAGGTCAACACCCTCGTGGTGGCGGCGACCGCGGGCCGGTACACCTCCCAGGTGGTCGGTCAGCAGGTGCCGATGGATGCCTCCACCACGGGCGGCGTGGCGCGCCGCGGTCTGCCGCTGATCACCGACTCCTTCCAGTATCCGATCGAGGGGTTCACCGATGTCGGTGAGCGCTCGGCGATCGTCATACCGCTGATCGCCGACGAGGCGGTGCTCGGCGTCATCGCGGTCGCGCGCGGCCCACAGCAGTCGGCGTTCGGCACCGACTACCTCGAACTCGTCAGCGACTTCGCCCGGCACGCCGCGATCGCCCTGGCGCTGGCGGCCGGACGCGAGCACGCGCTCAATCAGGAACTGGCGCAAGCGGATACGGTCGACGAGGCGGTGCATACCGCGGCCGAGGAGCTGCGCCGACTGTGGCGGGCGCGCCGCGTGCTGGCTGTCACCTTTCCGGCTCGCAGTGACGCGACCAAGTCGGTTGCCTACGGTGCGCCACTGGTGGTTTCCGTCGGTGAGCCGGCGCACTGGGCGGACCTGCCGCCGGAGGAGCGCGCGTTGCTCATCGCGTTGCGCGACGGCGACCTCCTCACGCCCAACACCGCGAAGCCCGGTACCGCCGGCATCGCGCTGCAGCATCCCGAGGGGGTGCTGGTCGTGTGGATCGATCTGGCTGCGCAACGACCGTTCACACTCGAAGACCAGACCCTGCTCACGGTGCTGGCGGGCCGTCTCGGCCAGGGTCTGCAGCGGGTCCACCAGGTCGACCAGCAGCGCGAAACCGCGCTGGCGCTGCAGCACGCCATCCTGGGACCCGCTGAGCTGCCCCACGGATTCGCGGTCCGCTATCAAGCCGCCAGCCCACCCCTGCAGGTGGGCGGGGACTGGTACGACATCGTCGAACTGGACGACGGCCGGATTGCGCTGATTGTCGGCGACTGTGTCGGTCACGGCCTGGCCGCAGCCACCGTGATGGGCCAGGTACGCAGCGCCTGCCGGGCATTGCTGTTCGACAACTCCAGCCCCAGCGCGGTCCTCGCCGGGATGGACCGGTTCGCCGCGCGGCTGCCCGGCGCGCCGTGCACGACCGCCGTCTGCGTCGTACTCAATCCCGACACGGGTGAATTGGTGTATTCCAGCGCCGGCCACCCCCCACCCATCGTCGTCGAAGCAGATGGAACCATCCGGAAGCTCGATGACGGCCGCACCATCGCCCTGGGAATGCGGCCCGGCTGGCCGCGCTCGGAAGCGCACGCGACGATGCCGGCGCGCGCCACGCTCGCGCTGTACACCGACGGCCTGGTGGAACGGCGTCGCGTGCCGATCGAGCACGGTATCTCCCGCACCGCCGCCTTCATCCAGGACGGCCGCGCCAGCGAACTCGACGGCCTCGCGAACCAGATCATGGCCGGGCTCGCCCCGAACGACGGGTATCAGGACGACGTGGTCCTCATGCTCTACCGCCATCCGGCGCCGCTCGAGATGACGTTCCGCGCCGACCCGGAGAACCTGGCGGCGTCGCGCTCCGCGTTACGCAACTGGTTGTCCCGCGCCCGGATGGACCAGGATCAGGCGGCGAAGGTACTCCTCGCCGCCGGAGAAGCGGTCGCCAACGCCATCGAGCACGGCCACCGTCACAGCCCGGGGGGCACCGTGACCCTGGGCGCGACGGCAGTGGACGACCAGGTGCAACTGACGATCACCGATACCGGGTCCTGGAAGACGCCGGACCCCGATTCCTATCCGCGGCGTGGCCGGGGCATCTCGCTGATGCGCGCGCTCATGCACGACGTCACGATCGACTCCGACACTGCCGGAACCACGGTTCACCTATCCGCGAGGATCTCCTGATGCCCACGTCGCTCACCCTGGAAACCTCGCACGGCTACGACGGTGAACTCGTGCTGAAGGCCACGGGTGAGATCGATTTGAGCAACATCGACGCGTTCGACCGAGCTCTGACCAAGGCCGCCACCGAGGCGGCCGGCGGCGACCGCAAACTCACCGTCGACCTCAGCGCCGTCGAATATCTCGACAGTGCCGCGGTCAACGCTCTGTTCTCCCACGCGGACCACATCCACCTCATTGCGCATCCGCTGCTGATGTCCATTCTTTCCATGTGCGGGCTGACCGAACTGATCACCACCGAACCCGCGCCGACGGGACACTGAAGCAGCCGGCACCCGCGCGGTTTCACCGGAACGCTATGTGGATTCCCATCTTGGTGATGGCTCTCGCAGTGAGCCTCGAGCCCTTCCGCATCGGCATGACGGTGTTGATGCTGAACAGGCCCCGTCCCGCCCTGCAGCTGTGCGCGTTCTTGTGTGGCGGGTTCGCCATGGGTGTGGTGGTGGGCCTGGTCGTCATCTTCGTCTTCCGGCGGCGGCTGGTCTCCTCCACTCACCTCACGCTGCCCACGGTTCAGGTCCTGATCGGCGGACTGGCGATCCTGGTCGCTGCGGTCCTGGCCGTCCGGGCGGCCGTACACCACGTCCGTCGCGACCGTCCCGCCGCCGCCGACGACGGGGAACGCCAAGGTCGCGTGCAGAAGCTGCAGATGTGGCGTCGGCAGCTGCTGACCGGACGCCAGCTGTGGGTCGCTGCGCTGGCCGGTCTCGGGATCGCGCTGCCGTCGGTGGACTACCTGGCTGCGCTGGCCGTCATCCTGGCATCCGGTGCCGCGGCCACCAATCAGGTTGGGGCGCTGTTGCTCTACAACATCGTCGCCTTTGCGTTGGTGGAGGTGTCGCTGCTGGCGTATCTGCTGGCTCCTCACACGACGCGGCGGTCGTTGACGGCGCTGAACGCCTGGGTCGGCTCGCGGCGACGGATGGAAGTCGCCGCCTTGCTCCTGGTCGTCGGTCTGGTCCTGATAACCGCCGGCATCGCCGGCAGCTGATCCGACCCTTCGCAGGCTGGTTATTCGAAGATGCCTTCGAGCAGTTCGACATAGCGGTCAGGGGCAGTGAGGACCGCGGCATGCCCGAGCTGTCCCAAGCTGACCAGCTGCGGACGGCGCCCGAACAACCACTCGTACTTCGGCATGTCCCGGTCGCGCTGCGTCGGGTCGTTCTCGGCGCTCAGCACCACCACGTCGCCGTGCCAGCCGCGGAATGCGGCGGGTTCGACCATGCCTGACCGGATCACGTCCGCGGCGACGGCGAAGTGGGACACCACATCGGCGCGAGATAGCTTCTCGTGCAGCAGGATCCGAATGACCTCGCTCATCTGCGCCCGCTCCTGTTGCGGTAGTGGGCGCGCCAGCCTCGCCAGCCCCGCGGCCAACAGCTTCTTCAGCAGCCGCTCCGGCAGCACCCGGGCGAGCAGAGAGCCCAGCTTTGCCGCCGGAACCCACCGGCGGGCGTAGGCAACCGGACCCGAACTCGAGAGCACCAGACGCGTGACGGCCTGCGGGCGGTGTGCCAGGTAGGCCTGCGCCAACATTCCCCCGTACGACTGACCCACCAGGGTGACGGCGTCCACCGATTCGCGGCGCAGTATCTCGTCGAAAGCGGCCATGAACTCCGCGATGGACGGCACAGGCGCGTAGTCCGGCGCGATGACGGTGTGATGTCTGGCAAGACTTTCGAGAAAAGCCGAGGCCGCCGCCGCCCGACGCAGACCGCCCGTCAACCAGAGCACCGGTGTGCCCGCGCCGAGGCGGTAGTAGGACCATTGAATTCCCTGGACCTCTACCTGGTTGCCGTACCGGCGTGTGAAGCGCTCCATCTCGTCTGAAACCGCGATGGCCTCAATTATGGGCAAAGTCACATCGCAGCGACAGGCGCGGACTCACTCCACAGGGATGGGATTGGGCGTCAACGGTTCACCGATGGTCGCGTTGTACTGCGGGCAGTACGCCAGGGTCGCCGCATTGACGATGTTCAACGCGGTGCCCTCGTCTCCCGATACCGATCCCGTGCCCAGACCTATGGTTTCGACGCCGTTGCCGGCCACCACGATGTTGGCCGCTTGCTGGTCGGTCTGGCCCTGAGCCCTGGCATCGCAGACCTGTTGTGCCAGCGGGATTATCGCGCGTGCCGCCGCTTCTGAGGTCGGGGGAGCGAACACACGCGTCATGTAGTCGACGAAGAAGGTCTCGCCGCTGCCCGGCCCCGGCTCAGCAGCTGCCACCGGGGCCACCGCGACCGGCACCGCCAACATCGCCAGACCCGCTACGAACCTGCTGACCGTGCCCGACATTGCGCCTCCTGCCCGACTCTGTACCGATTGCCAGGCGAAAGTAGCACCGCGGGGCCGTGAGCGGGCCCATTCGCGTCGTATTAGGGCCGCAGGCGTCGGTGAGATAGACTGGGCACAACGTTGGCCACCAATCACTACCGCCAACACGTCGTGGAACGTTCCTCATCCCACCGGCGCCAGCCCAAGATCAGCGGCTCAGCGCGTCGCGTTCAGATGATCCGTGCACCAAGCACTACGGTCTCGCGGCGATCGATTTTGCCCACCGGCAATCTCGCCAGCTTGTACCAGCTCTGCGCGAACTCCTCGCGACGATCCGGTGCACCCGATGCCCCGAAAGGCACCGAAAAGTGACTCCAAAACCAAGTACTGACAAGACTTTTGCCGAACTCGGCGTGAGCGCGCCGCTGATCGGCGTGCTCACCGCCGCCGGCATCACCGCCCCGTTCCCGATCCAGGTTCAGACCCTGCCTGACACGCTGGCGGGCCGAGATGTCCTGGGACGCGGCAAAACCGGCAGCGGAAAGACGCTCGCCTTCTCGATCCCGTTGGTCAGCCGGCTGTCATCGGCCAAACGGCGCCCGTCACGACCGTCGGGTCTGGTCCTGGCACCTACCCGTGAACTGGCCACCCAGATCACCGCGACGCTGGAACCGTTGGCTGCTGCCCGGAACCTGCGCGTCGCCACCATCTTCGGTGGTGTGTCGCAGAATCGGCAGGTAGCGGCGCTGCAGTCCGGCATCGACATCGTGGTGGCCTGCCCGGGCCGGCTCGAAGACCTGATGAAGCAGCGCCTGATCAGCCTCGACGCGGTGGAGATCACCGTCATCGACGAAGCCGACCATATGGCCGACCTGGGGTTCCTGCCGGGTGTCACGCGCATCCTGGCCGCTACCCCGGCCGGCGGTCAGCGCCTGCTGTTCTCCGCCACTCTCGACAACGGCGTCGACAAACTCGTGAACCGGTTCCTGCGTGATCAGGTTCTGCACTCGGTGGACGAGTTGAACGCGCCGGTGTCGGCGATGACCCATCACGTATTCCACGTCGCCGGAGCGGAAGCCAAGAAGGAACTCGTGCACCGCTTGGCCTCGGGCAGTGGGCGCCGAATTCTGTTCATGCGCACCAAACATCATGCCCGCCGGCTCGCCAAGCAGCTCACCGATGCGGGCATCCCGTCAGTTGACCTGCACGGCAACCTTTCTCAGCCGGCACGTGACCGCAATCTCGCCGCCTTCAGCAACGGCGAGGCCAGGGTCCTGGTGGCAACCGACATCGCCGCGCGTGGTGTGCACGTCGACGAGGTCGAGTTGGTGGTGCACATCGATCCGCCCGCCGAGCACAAGGCCTATCTGCATCGTTCGGGGCGCACGGCACGGGCCGGGAATGCGGGCGACGTGGTCACTCTGGTACTGCCCGAGCAACGCACGGACACCCGGGCGCTGCTGCGCAAGGCCGGTATCCGGGTCGAGCCGCAGCACGTGACCGCCGACTCCGCGGAGGTGCAGGCGTTGGTCGGCGAGGTCGCGCCATATCGCGCCCCGGCTCCCAAAGCCGCTGCGCCGCAACCGGCTAAGCCGGCCGGGCGCCGCGGGTCGGGTGCGGCCCGGCCGCGACGTCGCCGCCGGCCGAACGAGCTGCAACGGACCGCCCGCTAGGCGGCCACCCGGTGCGCGATCAGGCCGGCTCGCACTCGGGGATCACGATGTTCTTCAGCTTCAGCTCGTCGCAGTAGGCCTGAAAGTCCCTGCCTTGCTGCTCATCTTCGGCGATCTGGCTCTCCAGGCCGCAGGTATTGGTCAGCAGGCAGGGGTCCTCGGGCGTGGCTGTGATGGAAGTCGGTGCATTGCCAAGCGTCTGGGCCTCCGCCGCACCGAAACTGACCGCCACGCCACCGATGACGGCGGCAATCCAGATCAATCGGATCGGCCGGCGCGCTCGCCGAAGCTGCGCGGGTGCTGATTTTTCCTCGGACATCTACCACTCCTTGATAGTTGACGGGTCAATCTGGGCGTTCCAGACGAGCTGACGTCGCCGCCGCGGCGCCAACGTTCGGGATCGTAGCTGCTCAGGCGGTACTCCGCTTGTCATATTAGACCCAAGTGCAACTATTGCATATGGAATGAATTATGGTCAAGGGGCAACAGTGGCGAACCCGCGCGTTCAGAACCGGATCAGCCCCCGCAGGTTCACCCCGGCATGCATGTCGGCGTAGCCGTCGTTGATCTCGTCCAGGGTGTACTCGCGGGTGACCAGCTCGTCCAGCTTGAGCCGTCCGGCCCGGTACAGGTCGAGCATGCGGGGAATGTCGCGACGTGGGTTGGACGAGCCGAAAAGTGAGCCGCGGACCTGCTTTTCGTAGAGCGTCAGATCGAACAGCGACATGGCGACACTGGTGTCGGTGGGGTGGGGGATGGCGGTCATCACCACCCGGCCGCGCTTGCCGACCAGGCTCAGGGCCTGCGCCACATACTCGCCCTCGGCCGAGTCGGTGCTGACGACGCAGACGTCGGCCAACTGGCCGCGGGTCAGTTCGGTGACGAGCGAGAGCGCCTCGTCGACGGTCGCCGCGGTGTGCGTGGCGCCGAACTCGAGCGAACGGGTGCGCTTGTATTCGACCGGATCGAGCGCGACGATGACGCGCGCACCCGCGATGCGTGCGCCCTGGACCGCATTCATGCCGATGCCGCCGACGCCCATGACCACCACGGTGTCGCCGTCACCGGCCTCGCCGGTGCGCACCATGCTGCCGTAACCGGTGGTGACGCCACACCCGACGAGCGCCGCGGTGTCCAGTGCGGTGCCCTGGTCGACCTTGATGACCGAGGCCATCGGGACCACCGTGTATTCGGAAAACGTTCCCAGCACACACATCTGGCCCAGCCCCTGACCTCTGGCGTGGAACCGGAAGGTGCCGTCGAGTTGCGGCCCGGCGATGATCGCCGCACCCAGTACGCACAGGTTGCTCATGCCGCGTGCGCACGGTTCGCAGCGGCCGCAGGCCGGGATGAAACTCAGCACCACCGAATCGCCTTCGGCGACCTCCGTGACGCCCGGTCCGGTCTCGACCACCACCCCGGCGCCCTCGTGGCCGCCGACCACCGGCAACTGCATGGGCATGTCACCGGTGATCAGATGATCGTCGGAATGGCACAGGCCGCTGGCGGTCAGCTTGACCAGAACCTCGTTTTCCTTGGGGCCGTCGAGGTCGACCTCTTCGACCTCCCACTTCTGGTGCAGTCCCCACAGCACCGCGGCTTTTGTCTTCATCGTTCCGGCGTCCAGGTCGCGGGCAGGCTGTTGATGCCGTTGATGAAATTGGCCAGCGCATACTGAGGTTCGGGTGCCGAGATGTCGGGGATTCGGGTGTAGACCTCGGTCAGCAGCGCCTTGAGCATGGTGCGCGCCAGCGCGGCACCGAGACAGAAGTGTGGACCACCGCCGCCGAACGCGATGTGCGGGTTGGGGTTTCGCAGAATATTGAAGCTGTGCGGATCGTCGAAGACGTCCTCGTCACGGTTGCCGGAGTAGTACCACAGCACCACCTTGTCGCCCGCCTTGATCTCCGCATCGCGCACGGTGACATCCCTGGTGGCGGTGCGGCGCATGTGGAGCAACGGTGATCCCCAGCGCAGCACCTCCTCCACCGCAGTGCCGACCCGGCCCTCGACGTCTTCGACCAGCAGCGCGCGCTGGTCGGGAAACTTCGAGAGAGCGGCGATCGCGTGCGCCGAGGCATGCCGGGTGGTGTCGTTGGACGCCACGCCCATCAAAACGAAGAAGGCCCGCAGTTCGTCGTCGGTCATCTTCTTGCCGTCGAACTCGGCCTGCACCATCCAGGTCATCAGGTCGTCACCGGGATTGGCCCGCCGCTGCGGGATCAACTCCGATGCCACCGCGTGCAGATCCAGCACGGCGCCCATGAACAGCTCCAGCTCGCTCTGCTCGCCGCGGATGTTCGGGTCGGTCCAGCCCACCAGGCGCTGGGCGGCGCTGACGGCCTTGTCGCGCAGATCGCCTTCGGGCAGCCCGAAGAAGCTCCCGAAGATCCGGCCGGGCAGCTTCACCGAAACCAGCTGGACGAAGTCGCCCTCGCCCAGATGTGCCATCTCGCTGACCAGGTCGTGCGCGTGGCCGCGGATCCAACTCTCCAGCCGCCGCACGTTTTTGGGCTTGAACGCCTCGGTGGTGATGCCGCGCAACTGGGTGTGCCGGGGAGCGTCCATCGCGATGAACGACTGCGCGATCTCGACCGCCTCGGGGGCGAAGTCCTCCATCGTGATGCCCTGGGCCGACGAGAAGATCTCCGGGTGCCGGCTGGCCCTCCGGATGTCGTCCTGCTTGGTCAGCGACCAGAAGCCCCGGTTGTTGAGTTCGGGTGGCAGCAGGTCCGATTCCGCCGGCCGGCTCCACGGCACCGGGTTCTCCGCACGCAGCACCGCGAAGGCCGCGTCGCGGTCCTCGGGGGGTTTGGCCCAGAACGCACGCGCGCTCAGATCAATGTCCTTATAGGTGGGGTTGGTGGTGGGTGCGGTCATCCGAGGGTCCCTTTCTCGCCCGATGGCACCCATGCTGGTCGGAGGGGGACGTGATCGACACCGGCGCGCGTGCCAACCACTGGCCTGCGTGGGCCAACGCCGTCAGCCCACCGGGGCGCGGAAGGTGGCGACCAGCCCGCCGCCCTCGCGAGCGGCGAAATCGACGCGGCCGCCCATCGCCTCGACGATCTGCTGCACGATCCAGAGGCCGAGACCTGCGGTGCCGCGCTGGCCGCCGCGACTGACATATTTGGTGGTCAGCTCGCCGAGGCTGTCGGCCGGAATGCCCGGGCCGCGGTCGGCGACCGCGACGATCAGCTCCTCGCCGTCGCGTGCGCACGTGACATCGACGGGCTCGTCCCGGCCGTGCCGCGCGGCATTCTCCAGCAGATTGGTCAGCACGCGCCGCAACCCCTGCGCGTCCGCCGACACGGCACCGGCTTCGATGCTCAGCCGCAACCGTGGTGGTGCCAGCCCCACGGCGTCGGCGGCAGCAAGGATCAACTCAGCCATGTCGATGTGGCGCACCCGGCCGGTCGAGAACGTCGGGCGCCGGCTCAGGGCGACGTCGGACAGGGCGTCGAGCATGTCGCCGATGTGGTGCACGTGCCGCGCCACCAGCTGCAGACTGGTCTCCCGGTCATCATCGGACATCGGTTGCGCGGAGGTGAGCGCTTCGGTCAGTGCCTCCAAAGATGTCACCGGCGTGCGGAATTCGTGTACCAGCACCTGCAGTCCGTCTTGCTGAGATTGGTAGGAGCGCAGCAGACGCGCCCTCAGGTCGCGTTCCTCTTCGGCGGCGGCATGTTCGGCTTCGGCTTCGACCAGCGCCGTCAGCCGGGAGCGGTGTTCCCGCTCGGCAAGTGCGGACAACCCGGCGGTGATGATCGCGACGAACAGCAGATACAGCGCCGACCAGCCGGCCAGCAGTGCCGGCGCCGCCGTGACGGGCTGCGGTGGCGATGACGTGAGTGCCACGGGAACGTAGGCCGCGCCCAAAAGCACTGCCGCGAGGAGGGTTTCAGCCAAGGACAATCGGGCCGCGGAAGCGATGACGACGAGCGCCAGTACCGACACGACCGGGCTGTAGACGCCGCCGCTCAATGCGATGAGTGCGAGGGTGAACGCGGAGTCGAAGGAGGTGACCAGCCACGCGTACGGAGTGCGGCGAACCTCCGGCTGCGGATAGGCCATCAGTGCCGCCGCGTAGGCCATCGCCCCGCCGAGCACCATCACCGTGGCCGCGGTGTGTTCACGGACCCAGTAGGGTCCGATCGCCAACAGCGCACCGATCGAGATCACCACGGCGACCCGTACCGCCACGACGGTGCGGGCCAGTCCGTAGTCCCCGTCGCCGAGGTCCGTATTGAGCTGATCGAGCGGTCTCACCCGGCTGACCATAGGGTTGGGTCTAGCATCACGGCAATGACCCGCTCGCCGTACGTGGTGGTCATCGTCGACGACCACGAGCTGTTCGCGCAGGGCCTGGCCCTGTTGCTCACCCGCGAATGGGGCGAAATGTTCACGGTGGGGGGCCAGACCACATACGTGGAGGAGGCCGCCGATCTGGTCGCCCGGTGCAAGGCAGACGTGGCGATCATCGACCTCTCCATGCCACCGTTGGGCGGGGTGGCTGCGATCCGGCACATCAAGGCACGCCACCCTGCCACCCGGATTCTGGCCCTGTCCGGCACCGACGACCTCGCCCTGGCCGAGGAGGCGTTGCGCGCCGGCGCCGATGGGTTCCTGCCCAAGACGGCGCGCCCCGAGGCGCTGGCCGGCCCGTTGTGGACGATCGCCGAGGGACTGCGGGTGATCGACGGAGCCCTGCTCGACGCACTACTGAGCAATACGCGTAAGCCTCCGTCAGCGCTGCTGGAAACGTTGAGCGCCCAGGATGTTCGGCTCTGGACGCTGCTGGCGACCGGCATGGAAACCGGCGACATCGCCCACCGCATGCTGGTATCCGAACGCACCGCCAAACGTATGGTCGCCGCACTGCTGCACAAACTCGGGGTGGGCAACCGCATTGCCGCCGCGGCGCTCGCCGGGCGCTTCGGGATGCTTGACGAGGTTGCCGAAACCGACCGGCTCAGTTGAGGATTCGGATCGCCTGCGCAGGACACATCGCCGCTGCCTGAATCACCAACTGGCGCTGGGCTTCCGGGGGATCCGGGTCGAGCACCACCACCTGGTCGGCCCCGTCCGGAAGGTCGAACACCTCCGGTGCGGCCAGTAGGCACTGACCGTGGCCCTCGCACACTTCGTAATCCACCGTGACGTGCATCGACAACCTCCGGATCCCGCTGTTGTCGCCCAGTATCTGCGCCAGGTTCAGGAAGCGGGCGGTCCGAGCGCGCCAGAAGTGGCCTGTGCGGGCCAGCGTCACGACCGTGAATTCAGCAGCTCGTTGATCTTCTTGAGCCGCTTGGTCACCAGCGCCCCGATATCGATCGAGCGGTCCGGTGAACAGGTCACGATCTCGGCAACCACATTGGCCTTCGCCAGCATCGCGAATTCACAGATCCATCGCTGCCCAGCCAGATTCGTCGTCCACTGCGCGGCCTCGGGCGGGCTCTGTGCCAACGGCGCCGGGTTCACCGTCATCCTGCGCCCGTCGTCACCCCAGGCGGAGACGGAGCGCTGGCAGCCGGACACCGCCTTTCGAACTGAGTCGAGAAATGCCGCAGCGTCGAAGTTGGCGGGGTAGGTGGCCGAGACCTCCAACAGCTGGTGCTGGTCGGTCCGGTGGTCCTGCTGGGTCCGGGCTTCGCGGCCGGTGTAGTTGGTGGGGAACAGGGGATAGCGCCCGAAGGCTACGACGCCATGGCATTCGGCCGGATCGGCGCCGATGAACAGGGCGGACTGCATGTCGTCCTCGGTGAGCGGGCTGTTCGGTACCGCCGAGAACGAGCCGGACGGCGTCAGCAGATCTCCGAGCTGTGACGGTTGAATGGGTCCGCTGGAACCAGCACCGCGCGCCGCCGCCTTCGCGCTTCCGTCGACAACGCTGGTGCATCCGGAGAGCGCCAGGCAGCAGGCAACCAGAAGCGTCACCGCACCGTGGCGGCGTACCGGAGTGGAGTCAGAGCCGGCGTCACCCACCCTCTCAGCATCCACGAACCGTCCGCCGAGCGCGCGCGAAGTGCGAACCCGACGTCATGAGCCGCCGAGGGTCCGCAGGCTCGTGACCTGGTGCGCCAGGTCGATCAGCTTGGTGTTGCGTTCCTGCGAGAGACGTTTGAGCAGTTCGAACGCCTGCACGGCATCGATGTCGAACCGCGCCATGAGAATCCCTTTGGCCTGCCGGATGATGTCGCGGCTGGCCAGCGCGCTGAGTCAGCTCTCATCCCCCTGAGAGATGTCGACAACCCGAAGATATCGGCGCAGACCCCGCTGGTGGGGCCGCGAAGCGAACGCCGGCGTGACTTTTGCCTTCGCGTAGTGGACACTGGGATGGAAGATCGGCTCAACCACGATGCCGTGTGGTTTTTTGCCGACTGAATGGAACGTCCCATGTCGACCGTTCTCCTCGATACCACCGATTGCACGGAAGCTGTGAACGGCATTTGTGCCGCCTATGAGCGCGTGCAGCTTTCCTGTCGCCCCACGAGCGAGGTCGGGCGCACGCGGATCCGCCGAACCAGCCTGGGTTCGCTCTATGTCGACGAAATCGAGCTGGGCTGCGAAGTGGGCTTCCGCTCGAATCCACCCGACCGCATCTATCTGGCCCGGATGCATTCCGGAACGTTCGTCTACGAGTGGATGAAGCACGGGCAGTTGATCTTTGGCCCCGATGATGTCGCGGCTTACGACGGTATGGAAAACGGTGCGTTCACCGGCTGGGCCGCGCGTACGCACTGCGACGTGCTCTCCATCGACCGCAAAGCGCTGAGCGAGGTGGCGAGCGGCCCGAAAGATACGCCGGTGCGGCTGACCGGGATCGCGCCGGTCTCACCCGAGGCCAAGCGGCATCTGGTACGTGCCGTGGACTATGTCTGCCAGAGTGTGTCCGACGACCTGCGTGTTGTCCGAGATCCGTTGATCAGCAGCACGATTCAGCGTTACCTGGCGGCCAGCGTGCTGGCCGCCTTCCCCAGCACCGCGGTGCTGGACACGACGGCTGCGGATCGGCGGGACAGCACCCCGCAATTGCTGCGTCGCGCAATCGATTTCATCGAGGAAAACGCGCACGACGACGTTTCGCTCACCGACATCGCCAACGCGATATTCGTGACACCGCGGGCATTGCAATACATGTTCCGCAAGCATCGGGACTGCACGCCCACCGAGTACCTGCGACAGGTGCGTCTGCACCACGCTCACCTCGAGCTGGTCGCGGGCAACCGCGATAGCACGTCGGTCGGCGATATCGCCCGTAAGTGGGGGTTCGGCCACATGGGGCGCTTCGCGGCGTACTACCGGCAGCACTATGGCCGCAGTCCGCACGTGACCCTGCTCGGCTGACCTGAGGTCAACGTTGACAGTGTAACGGTAACAGTGTCACTATCGACGCATGCCCGCGGCGGCCTGGACACTGGACGAGTTGGTGGGGCGGGTTTCCGCCGCACTGGCCGGCGCGGCGTATCCGGGATCGCCCAACGGACGGGTCCGCGATCTGCCCGATCGGCGTGCCGTGCGGTGGTACACGACTACCGGACTGGTCGATCGGCCGGTGATGCAAGGGCGCAACGCGGTCTACGGCGCCCGGCATTTGTTGCAGATCGTCGCCGTCAAACGCCTTCAGGCCCAGGGGTTTCCGCTGGCCCAGGTGCAGGCCGAACTGGCCGGGGCGACTGACGAGACGCTGCGCCGGCTGGCCGGGGTGCCCGACGAACTGCTCACAGCCGAGCAGGCAGCGGCCTCACCGGCTGCGGCGACCCCTGACCGGCGGAGTCGCTTCTGGACCGCGCCCCCCGCCGACGCCAGGGCGAACGGCGCTGACAGTGTCACGGCGCTCGCCGCGGTGAGCCTGCCGGGTGGGGCGATGCTGCTGCTGCCGGCACGCCCGGATGACGCCGACATTGACTCCATCCGTTCGGCCGCCGCGCCGTTGCTCGAATTACTGGCCGACCGTGGCCTGCTATCCCTCGATGATCGGAGCCCGCAATGACCGTCCGCACCACGACGACGACTGACGCCGGGACGCAGCGCGCTGCCGATCAGGCCGCGGTGGGAGCCCTGCGCACCGAGCGCGGCAACCTGCCGCTCGATCGCATCGATATACGGGTCGACATCACCGGGCTCGTCGGCCAGGTCGACGTGACACAGGACTTCGTCAATGCCTTCGACCTACCGCTGGAAGCCAGCTATGTGTTCCCGTTGCCGGACCGGGCCGCGGTCATCGGCATGCGGATGACCGTCAACGGCCGCGTGGCCGAGGCGGCACTCGCCGAGCGCGAAGCTGCCCGGCGAGATTACGACCGCGCCATCACCCCGGGCCGGCGGGCGTCGATCACCGAGGAGGAGCGGCCCGACGTGTTCACCATGCGGGTCGGCAACATCCTGCCCGGCGAAAAAGTCACCGTCGCAATCACACTCGTCAACCCTTTGACCTACGCGGACGGCGAGGCGACGTTCCGCTTCCCGCTCGTCGTCGCGCCACGGCATATCCCCGGTAAGCCATTGGACGACCTCGCCGTCGGAGACGGCTGTGGCGACGACACCGACGCAGTCCCGGACGCCTCGCGAATCACCCCTCCGGTGCTGCTGCCCGGCTTCCCGCATCCGACTCCGCTGACCGTCGACATCGGCATCGACACCGCGGGTGCGACACTGTCCGAGTTCCGGTCCAGCCTGCCCACCGAAACCACCGACGACGGACGCATCCGGGTCGTGCCGGGTCAGCATGCCGACCGGGATCTCGTGCTGCGGCTGCGGTACGCGGAAGATGCCTTTTCCGACTCGCTCCTGTTGGTCCCCGACGCCGACGGTGACGAGGGGACCTACCAGCTCACCGTGCTTCCACCCGCGCCTACGGCGCCGCCGCGTCCGCGCGATCTCGTGCTGCTGCTGGACCACTCGGCGAGCATGGGGGGTTGGAAGATGTCGGCGGCGCGGCGGGCTGCGGCGCGCATCATCGACACCCTCACCGATGCCGACCGGTTCGCGGTGCTTACTTTCAGCGACCGGGTGCAGCGGCCCGCGCAGCTACCCGAAGACCTGGTCGAGGCATCCGACCGCAACCGCTTTCATGCAGTGGAGCACCTGGCCGGTGTCGAGTCTTTCGGCAGCAGTGAGCTTTTCGGCCCGTTGCGGCAGGCGTTGGCATTGGTGCGGGATAGTGGCGGACGTGACGCGATCGTCGTCCTGGTCACTGACGGTCAGGTGGGCAACGAGGATCAGGTGATGCGCGGGCTCGCCGCGGATCTGCGCCGCGTCCGGTTGATCGCGGTCGGCGTCGACCAAGCCGTGAACGCCGGTTTCCTGGGGCGGCTGGCCAGTGCCGGTGGCGGGCGTTGTGAATTGGTGGAAAGCGAGGATCGCCTCGACGAGGCGATGGAAGCCATCCACCGTCGCGTCGCCGCCCCGCGCGCCTACTCGCTGACGTTGCGTACCGAAGGACTGGCCACCCTCGACGACACCATGGCTCCGGCCCGACTGCCGGACGCGCTGCCCGGGGTCCCGGTGGTGGTAAGCGGGCGATACCGGGGGGCTCCGGAGGGTTCGATCGCGCTGCGCGGAACCGACTCTGCCGGCTCGCACTGGTCGGTCGCCGTTGCCGGACAGCGCCGCGACGCCTCGGGGGTGAGGGCCACGTGGGCGCGGGCCCATTTGCGCGACCTCGAGGATCGCTACGCCGAGGAAGCCGGGAGCAGTTCCGCTCCGGAGTTAGCGCAGCGGATCGTCGACACGTCGTTACGCTTCGGGGTGCTGTGCCGGTTCACCGCATTCGTCTGCGCCGACGGTCCCGTCGTTGCGACGGGCGGATTGACCCATCGCGTCCTGCAGCCCGTCGCGGCGCCGGCCGGCTGGGAGCCGGGCCCGGCCGCGCCCCCCGCAGCCCAGGCAAACCTCAAGGCAGCGCGAATGGTCAAGCTGCGCAACGTAATCGTGGTGGCGGTGGTTAGTGCCCTGGTGCTCGGTGGTGGCTGGGTGTGGTCGCTGGGACGGGGTGGCCAGCCGATGTCGACTCGCGACGGCGTGGTCGGCGGCGTGACGGAGTCGCCGGAGCAGAGCCGTTCCCGGCCGAACGGCCAGCTTCCGGCGACCAAGGATGGCGGTATCGCCGATCAGACCACCGTCAATCCTGCTCCGCTGGCACCGCCCGCCGACAACAACTTCAAACGTGACGTCGTCACCAACGGGTCGCTGCAGCTGGTCGTCCATGACCCCGGCGCCGTGGCTGACCAGCTCGTCAACGCCGTGAATGACGCAGGTGGACGGGCAGATTCGCGGTCGGAGCGGTCCGGGCGATCGTCGCCGGTGGTGAATCTGGTGGTACGTATTCCCGCGGACAAGCTGGACGGCGTGCTCGCCGAGGCGAAGAAACTGGGCAAGGTCGAGTCGATGTCCATCAGCCACAGCGACGTCACCACCCAACGAGTCGACCTCGATGCCCGCATCGATGCGCTGCAGACATCGGTTAAACGGCTGCAGGAGCTGATGAGCAAAGCCGGCGACCTAGCCGACCTGCTCGCCGCGGAATCATCGCTGACCCAGCGGCAGGCCGAGCTGGACTCGCTCAAGGCTCAGCGCACTACGCTGCATGACGAAATCGACTACGCCACAATCACTGTGAATATCTCCACGGAGTCGACGGCGACGCAACCGGGCTTCTTCGGGGAGCTGGGACGTGGGTGGCACTCGGTGTTGGCGGCGGCTCATGGCGGCCTGCTGATGGCCGGATTCCTGCTGCCCTGGCTGGTGCTGTTGACTCTGCCTGTGCTGGGTCTGGTGCTGGTGATCCGGCGGATGTCCGCGCCGCGGGCACCGTCGGCCACGCCGACTGGGCAGGCCTGACCGAACGCTGTTTCAATTGTTTCAATTGCCCTGGCTAGAATGTCGCTATGTCTCCCGTCCATTCGCTCGTCAGTCAGGTTGAGGAACGCGTCCGGCGCGATCCGGATTTCGCCAGGCTCCTCGACGCGCTGCTGGACGTGCCGACGGTGCCGATGGAGGAACTGGAGCGCATCGCCGCCCGCAAGCTCAACAGTGAGCGCCGCGACGGCGTGCTGACTGATTTCCGGGCCGGCGCTCTGCCGACGCGCGAGGTCCAGTCGCGGCTGGGCTACGAGACTCCGCAGGCGGTTCACGAACTGCGCCGGCGCGGCAAGGTGCTCGGTGTCACCGTCGGCAACAACACCTGGTTCCCGGCCTGGCAGTTCGACGGCGGCCGGTTGCGTCCGGACCTGCCACAGATACTGCTCCTGCTGGCGCGATTCACCTCCGACCCGGTCGTCGCCGATCGCATCATGCGGATCAAGCGCGACGAGCTGGCGGGGGCGTCCATCTCGGAGGCACTGCGCCGCAAGAAGACCGCGAACACCGCCTGGCAGCTGCTCAACGCCGTCGGTGCCTAGTCTTCCCGGCGGATACCTGCGTGCGCTGCCGCTCAAGCGGCCGGCGGGCCTGGCGAGCAGGACGGTGCCCGCCGGCATCGAGTTGTGGAGAGTGGAAGCCGCCGAGCCCGCCGACTGGACCTGGAGCGGATTCCCGCAGCCGCGCTTCCGGTTCGATCCGGTATCGGGTGCATTCCGTACCCGTTACGCCGCCACCGCGGCCGAGGGAGCCTTCCGGGAGCGCTACCGGGACACCGGCCGGACCATCCCCGCCGACCACGCCTCGCAGTATCTGATCCAACTCGTCTCGAATCGGCCGCTGCGGATCTTCGACCTGCGGACCCAGCGCAATCTGGATGCCCTCGACGTGGACGACCAGATCAGCACCGGCCAACGCGCGCGGGTGTGGCGGCAGTGCCATCACCTGGCCGATGCGGCCCGTCGCTGGTGGCCGGATCTCGACGCCATCGTCTACCGGTCGCGCACCACACCCGAAACGTCGGTCAACTACGCCTTCTTCGCCCACGACGCGTTCGCCGCGCAGTCGTGGGCGCTCGGAAGCCGCACCGACGTCCTCGTCGACCTGGTGCTGCGGCATGACTTCACGGTCAATTGGGAGATCTGAGCCGGCACCACCGCCGAAGCCGGGTACCGTGCACCCACAGTCGTTTTCGGTAGGGAGTACATGTCGGAGACAGAGACGCCCGAGGCGCCGATGCACCACCAGGTCCGCGCTGCTTTGCGCGCCCTGGCCCGCGCGTCGGCCCCTCGTCCGGCCGCGGCTCGACGGGCGGCCAAGGACTTCGAGAAGCCCTTACCGGCGGCGGTGGGCGCCGAGATCCGCTGGGCGTTTCATCCGCCACGCACTTGGTTGTCGGGCGTCATGGCGAATCTGGTGCTGGCGGCCGCATGGCTGGTGGTCCAGCCGTTGTCCGTGGTGCACAGCAATCACATGCCCCACCACTTCCACCACAATCAGCTCGACTGGGTGGTCCTGGTCAGCACCTACTTCTCCTCGTTCGTCCTTGCCGATGTGACCACCACCAATCTGCTCGGTGGCGACCACTATCGGGTCGCCCAGGGCTTGTCGGACGGCGTGCCGCTGTGGCGGGTGCTGGTGATTAAGAATCTGGCGTTGATCGTGATCGTGGGACTTCCCACCTTGTCGGTGGCAGCCGCGCTGACGATGTGGAAGGAGGGGGTGCCACAGATGGCGATGACGATCCCCAATGTCGCCGTGCCGATCGTGTCGTGGCTTGGCGTCGGCAATGTCATCTCGGTGATGCACCCGGTGGGGGTCGAGCCACTGCTCCGCCGGTGGCGGCAGCGACGCAACCAGCGCCGCACGGCCGGCTGGCTGCTGGCGATCACCCTGCCCTATGCGCTGTACTACGTGGCCGATCCGATGGGCGGGGTGGAGCACAGGGTGATGTGGACCCAGATCCCCGCGGCGATCGGACCGGTGTTCGGCCGCGACACCAAGAGTTTCGTGCATCTGGCGATGGCTATGGCTGTCTGGCTGACCGGAACGGTCGTGGCCGTGCTGTGGGCGCGCAAGCGGGGAGTGCGCTTCGGTTAGTCCGGCGAACCCCTACGCATGTGGTGGCAGCGGGTAGACAATCGTGGTGACGCCCGGCGGTCGCCGGACGATGACACAGGGGAGGCGTGCGATGGTCAGATTCCTCCGGCAGTGCGCAATCGGCGCGATGATTCTGGCTTTCAGCGTGTTACCGGCGTTCGTGATGCCGGCGACGAGCCGTGCAGACGAGTGCGGACCCGGCTGGGCCTGGAGCGTCGAGCTGAATGAGTGTGTGTTCGTGGCTCCGGCCGCAAACGGACCCGGGGGGCCGGGCGGGCCCGGCGGGCCCGGCGGACCGGGCGGGCTCGGCGGACCGGGCGGTCCCGGAGGCCCTGGCGGACCCGGGGGGCCCGGCCGCTAGGCCCTGCCAGGCGAGCTGCTTCACACCGGCCTTCCGACCGGGTCTTTAACCTGGCTAAGTGTTAAACTAGCTAAGTAATTTCCGGCTGGACATGGGAGACAGGCGTGCCACGCACAGAAAACGACACCTGGGACTTGGCTACCAGCGTGGGGGCGACGGCGACGATGGTTGCCGCGGCCCGCGCGATTGCCACCAAGACGGACAATCCGGTCATCAACGACCAGTTCGCCGAACCGCTGGTTCGGGCCGTCGGCGTCGACTTCTTGACCCGGTGGGTCAGCGGCGACCTCGCCGACGCTGATATCGACGACGAGGAGTCGAGCTGGAAGCTGGGAGACATGCCCGCCGCGATGGCCGCCCGGACCCGCTTCTTCGATTCGTTCTTCCAGGACGCGACACACGCCGGCATCCGGCAGGCCGTGATCCTCGCGTCCGGCCTGGACGCCCGCGCGTACCGGCTGAGCTGGCCGGACGATATGACCGTCTTCGAAATCGACCAGCCCGAGGTCATCGCGTTCAAAACGGCGACCCTCGCCGAACTGGGAGCGGCCCCGACCGTCGACCTGCGCACCGTCGCTATCGACCTGCGCCAAGATTGGCCCACGGCGCTGCGGAACGCCGGCCTGGACACCGAGCGGCCGACCGCGTGGATCGCCGAGGGTCTGCTCGGGTACCTCCCGCCCGAGGCGCAGGACCTGCTGATGGACAACATCACCGCCCTCAGCGCCGACGGCAGCCGCCTCGCGGTGGAGGCGCTTCCGCCCCAACCGGAGCGGGATATGGAACAAGCGCGCGAGATGATGCGCCGCTCCACCGCAAAGTGGCGCGACCACGGGTTCGAGCTGGACTTTGAAGACCTCGGCTTCGAAGGTGAACGCAAGGATGTCGCCACCTATCTCGACGGCCTGGGATGGCGCTCGACAGGGACCCCGATGAACCAGCTCCTGGCCGACAACGGGCTCGAGGCCGTGCCGCAGTCTCACGATTCGGTGACGATGGCCGACACCACCTACTACGCGTCGGTTCTGCACAAGTGAGCGCGCCGCGCCGCACCCTCAACAGCGCGGTGACGGGAATGTGGAGCTTCCTCTCCCCGGCCTACGACCTGCCGTTTCTTCAGCACTGGGTCTACCGGCCGCCGCATGACGAGGTGATCGCTCAATTGCGCGCCCACCAGTCCCGCAAAATTGCCGATATCGCTTGTGGAACAGGGGTTCTCAGCGCTCGGATCGAGCGGGAACTGCACCCGGGCGAGATCTACGGCGTCGACATGTCCGACGGCATGCTGGCCCAGGCTCGTGCGAAATCCGATCGAGTGCACTGGTTGCGCGGCCCGGCGGAGCAGCTTCCTTTCGACCACGGCGCACTCGATGCGGTCGTCACCACCTCGGCGTTCCACTTTTTCGATCAACCGGCCGCGCTGCGCGAGTTCCATCGCGTGCTGGCACCGGGTGGTCTGGTGGCCGTTGCGACGCTGAGCGCTCGACAGCATTTCGTCCAGGTTCCCAGTCGGTGGAAACCGCAGCACAATCCGCCCCCGCAAGAGATGCGAGCCCTGTTCGAGGACGCCGGTTTCACGATCACTGACCAGCACCGCGTCCGCCGGCCGTTCTGGACTCAGATCATTTCGGACCTCATCACGGTGGGCGCCAAGGCCTAGGGCGGCAGCGCCGCGGTCCGTAACGCGGCGGTCTCAATAGGACGACGAGACCCCAAAATCTATGGGGGACCGATCACATGAGGTGTATCCGCTGAGGCATTCGGGTAGCCGACTAGCCGTGAGCGGTTCCACGTCAAGCGATCCCGTCGGCTTCGGTGCGGCCGACGAGTTGTGCCACACGCACACCGGCATCGCTGACGCCGGCACTGTCGCGACCTTCCGCCGCTCCTTCAGCGAATGGCTGGACCGTCACCTGGAGCTGGGCGAGGAGCGCGTGGCCGACATCGTGCTGGCCACCGACGAGGCAATGTCGAACTGTGCCGACCATGCGTATCGGGTGGTCGGACGGGTGGGCGCCATGACGTTGCAGATCTCCTACTACCCGGCCACCACCGAACTGAAGGTATGCGTCGTCGACCACGGCCGCTGGCTGGAGCCCGACTTCGACGCATCGAGCATGCGCGGTCGCGGCATCGTGCTGATGCGCGCTCTGGCCGATGACTGCGCCATCGACGGCGGAAGTGACGGCACCAGCGTGTGTCTGCGGTTTTACGGGTGTCCGCCCAAGAGCTTCGTCCTCAGCCAGGCCAGTTGAAGCGGGGGTTTCAAGCACCCCGAATACGGCTAATCCTCGACAGGTTCCAGACAAGGGGCTGCCCAGCATCTGTCCACAGCCGTGGGTCCCGATACCGAGGAGCGCGTCATGAGTCTTGCCGCCACCGAAGTGTTTGCCGCTCCTTTACGATTGAGCGCCCGTCTGGTTTCTGAGCTGGGTGCGCAGAACAGCACGCTGCGGGCTGCGGTCCAGGGCTTCGATGCTGCGGTCATCGTCTACGTGGGCGGCGAGATCGACGCCCTCAACGACGACACATGGCGTTTGCTGCTGGCGGAGGCGTCGGCGTTCGCCAGCGCGCCACAACTGTTCATGGTGGATGTGAACAGCGTGGACTTCCTCTCGTGCTCGTCGCTTCTTGCGCTGGCCGAAGAGGCGAACCGGTGTCGGGAGCGAGGAATCGGGATGTGCCTGGTGAGCCTGCATCCCTCCGTTGCGCGGACCATCGCAGTCTGCGGACTGAGCGACATACTCCCGGTGCACGAGACCGCCCCCCAGTGCCTGCAACTGGTCGAACACGGCCGCGAGCAGGCCAGCTAACTCGCCCTCCCGCGTCACCGTCACGCTCGATGACGGTGACCCGCATCAGGGCCGGCGCAGGGCGACCACCGTGACGTCGTCGTCGATGTTGTCCGAGGCCATCTCTGTCCAGATCCACGACGCCGGCGCGGTGTTGGCCCGGCCGAGGGTCTCTGCCAACCGATCCAGCCCGTCGTCGATCGACTCACCGCGTCGCTCCACCAGGCCGTCGGAATACAGCACCAGCCCGTGGCCGGGCTCGACGGTGAACGTACTTGCCTCGTACGTCACGCCCTTGATGCCGATGGGCGGCGAAAGCTGGATCGGTGCCAGGGACGCGGTCGGCGAGGAGTTGGTCAGGTACGGCTTCAAGTGGCCCGCGCAGGCGGCCTCCACCTGCCCGGAGGAAAGGTCGACCCGGGCCGCGACGACCGTGGCGAACGCGCTCGGCATCAGATGCAGGCAGAAAGCGTTCAGCTGATCCAGCGCATCAGCGGGCGTGGCGCCGGCGAACAACTGGGCCCGCAGCGCGTTGCGCAGCTGTGCCATGGTGCCGGCGGCGGTGATGCCGTGTCCGGCCACGTCGCCGATCAACACGATCAGCCGGCCGTCGCGCAACTCGAAGGCGTCGTACCAGTCACCGCCGACGTTGTCGCCGGCTGCCGGCTCGTAGTGCGCCGACAGGTGCCACTCCGGCAGCGCCGGGATGGACTCCGGCAACAGGCTGCGCTGCACCCGTTCGGCCACCCGCAAAGCGCCCCGGGTGCGTCGGTACAGCGATTCCACGAGGTGGCGGCGCAGGGACTCAGCCGACTCCATCTCGCTCAGGCTCCACGGATCGCTGCGCTGGCGGACGACCTCGCGCCACCGGTCGAACGACTTGCGGGGGCTGAGCCGGACCTCGTCTCCCTCTCCCAGGACGATCGTCTTGTTGTGCGGGTCACCGCCCCAATCCACCGAGCGCAGCACCTCCCGGCGGAACCAGATGGCGCATTGCCCGTCGGGCAGATTCAGCGCGAGCGCCCCGGCGGCCAGTTCAGGATCGAGGTTGAGCTCGGGCAACTCGTGGGACAGGCAGTCGGTGCCGGCGATCTCATCGCCGGCACCCCGTGCCCAGTTCGCGACGGCAGACACGACGTGTGGCGGGGGAACCGAGCCCAGCGCCTGGTAGTCGCCCTGCATGTCGACGACGACGCCGTCGGCGGCCACCAGGTCCAGCAGATCGGGTGCGCCGAGCAGCGCGGCGGACAGCGGTTCCCGATCATCCAGCGTCGCGGCGGTGATTTTGGCCAACACCGCCTGAGCGGACAGCCGCTTGTGTAGTTGATCGCCTTCGAAACGGTCGACGAGCCGGAGCGACAGGGTCGATCCGAGGAACTCGGCCGCCGCCCGGGTGCCGAAGGGTGGCAGGTGCGGACCGGCGTAGTGGTGGCAGGCAATGAGTCCCCACAATCGCCCGTGCCGCAGCAGCGAGATCGACATCGACGCATGCACGCCCATGTTCTGCAGATACTCGATGTGGATCGGTGACACGCTGCGCAAAGTGGCATGGGTGAGGTCCAGCTCCGACCCGGAATCCGGGTCGATGGCCGGCACCAGCGGCGCGGGTGTGTAGTCGACATCGTCGATCAGCCGCAGCCAGTTCTTCTCGTACAGCGCCCGCGCCTGCGCCGGGATGTCGGTCGACGGGTAGTGCAGACCGAGGAACGAATTCAGGTCCTCGCGTTTGCACTCGGCGACCACCTCGCCGTTGTAATCCTCGTCGTAGCGATACACCATCACGCGATCGAAGCCGGTGAGGTCGCGCACCGCCCGCGCGGTGATGGCGTACAGCTCAGCCAGCGAGTCGGCCCGGTTGAGCTCCTCGACCGAGCTCCGCACCGCCTGATAGGTGTTCGGGAACGAGAACGGCCGCTCGCCGTAGGCGACTTCGATCTCGACCAACAGGACGCCGCCGGGTCCACGATGCAAGATGGCGTCGAATGCCCGGGACTGTCCGGCGACGTCGATGTCGCAGGCCAGCGGGTTGCGCTGGCTCAGATCGCCGAAGGTCGACGCCGCCTGCTCGACCATGCCGGCCTGCTCGGCGCCCATCAGCTCTGACAGCGGTCGGCCCAGGACGTCGTCGACCGAACGACCGAGCAATTCGGCGACGTTGGCGCTGACCTGCCGGATCTCGAAATCGGGCTCGCGGACCACCGCGAGCACGCCGCGCGGCTGAACGCTGCCGGGGATGTGAATGGGTTCCCGGGCGCAGTTGTCCAGGTCGATGGGCGTACCGGCCGGGAGCAGGTCGGGGACCGGCAGATCGTCCGTTGCCGACAACCACCGCTGGCTGCTCGTCATGGCGCTGCCGAATCGGCTCTGGGTACCGCCTGCTCGGCAGGGGGCCGACGCACAAGCACAAATTCTCCCGCGGCCCCTGAAGGGGCATCGCTAGCTGGCGGAAAATAATTCGGGCGGATGCCCGCATCCGAGAATTCAATCCGCACGATGGAAGGCTGGCGTCTCAACCTATAGACAATCTACGCATATGCACGGTTCGTTGCCACGTGGCCCGTCGGCGTTGCGCCCATTTCCTGTGGCGTTTCGGCATGTCGCCTGCAACGCGCCTCGCAAGAATGCTTCCGCAAAAATTGCCCGGACCAGCCGGGCCATTAGTTTTCGGCGGGTGCGAGCGAATTTCCCGCGGAACGGACGGAAATTTCGAATCTGTGATTACCGTCGGCAATCTCACACGCGGCGGCTCGTCACCGCGCCCGCGCACCCAACCCGGCGAACTGCCGCAACCAGTCGAACCATGCCGTCATGCCCTCACCGGTGCGTGCGCTTATCGGCAGAATCTTGGCCGTCGGATTCACCTGCCGAACATGGCCGATGTAGGTGTCGACGTCTGCGTCCAGGTGAGGAACCAGGTCGATCTTGTTGAGCAGCACGATGTCGACCGACCGGAACATCACCGGGTACTTCAGCGGCTTGTCCTCGCCCTCGGTGACCGAGTAGACCATCGCCTTGGCGTGCTCGCCGACATCGAATTCGGCCGGGCAGACCAGGTTGCCGACGTTCTCGATGATCACCAGATCAAGTTGGGGCAGGTCGAGTCCCTGCAGGGCGCGGTTAACCATGGGGGCGTCGAGGTGGCACTCACCGCCGAAGCCGTTGTTGGTGTTGAGCAGCGAGATCTGGGCGCCGCGGCCGCCGAGTTTCGCGGCGTCGAGGTCGGTGGCGATGTCGCCTTCGATCACACCGACCGCCAGATCGCCGGCCAGTTCGTCGAGCGTGGCGGCCAGCACCGTGGTCTTGCCGGAGCCTGGTGAGCTCATCAGGTTCAGAGCGCGGATGCCGTTGCCTTCGAACGCCGCGCGATTGATGTCGGCGCGGGTGTCGTTCTCGGCGAAGATCGACTCCAGCACCTCGATGCGCTGCGAACCGGTCGAATAACCGCTGTGGTCACCATGGTCATGGTCATGGTCATGGTCATGGTCATGGTCATGGTCATGGTGGTGATCATGGTCGTCGTGTTCGTGGCTGTGCACCGTGCCGTCGTCGTGCCGGTGAAATCTACCCATTTGCTTGACCTTTCATGACACCTGGACCGACGTCACCAGGAACTCGTTACCGCGGACCACCTCGACCTCGGCACTCTCACACTCCGGGCAGCACACCGACCATCGTGACTCGATCTGTGAGCGCGATCCGCAGCCCCGGCACTGCACCTCGGCGGCCACCAGTTCGAGCTCCAATGCGGTGTCGGCCATGGTGTCGTCGAGATGTTGACAGACCAGCGACCAGCAGAATTCCAACGACTCGGGAACCACTTGACGCAGCGCGCCGACCTGCACCCGGACCACATCGACATGACGGCCTGCCGCGTGCGGTTTGACCACCCCCGCGATCGCATGGCAGAGCGACAATTCGTGCACTACACCATGCTGCCCTCTCCGAGTTATCGGTGTCGCGAAGATTGAGTGCGGAAAAACGCAGACTTTGTGTGCGAAATTGTGATTGTCGGCACTTTCGGGCCGGTCTAGCCTGAGCGAGACCGCCCGCGCCGCCAGCCCTGTGGGCGCGGGGGTCCATTGCTGCTCAGGAGGTTCGGGTGGGCAGTCGGAGTGGCACGGTGACGAGCGTACGGTTGCGACTCGACATTGCGGGCGTGGTCCAAGGCGTCGGATTCCGTCCCGCGGTCGCGCGCATCGCCGCGCGCCACGGCCTGTCCGGCTGCGTCTACAACGACTCCGGTTCGGTGCACTGCGAGCTGGAGGGGCCACCGGACGCGGTTGATGCCGCGGCGCGCGCGATCAGCACCGACCAGCCGCCGATGGCCCGCATCGACTCGATCCGCACCACCCCGGTGGCGCCCACCGGAGAGTCCGGCTTCCGGATCGTCGGTAGCCGCAGCGGCGACCGCCGCACCCTGGTCCCACCCGACATCGCGGTCTGTGAGGACTGCCTGCGCGAACTGCGCGACCCGGGCGACCGTCGTCACGGGCACCCGTTCATCACGTGCACCAACTGCGGTCCCCGCTACACGGTGATCACCGATCTGCCCTACGACCGTCCCGCCACCACGATGACGGCCTTCCCGATGTGCGAGCGGTGCGCGGCGGAATACCGCGACCCGCTCGACCGCCGCTTCCATGCCCAGACCATCGCCTGCCCCGAGTGTGGGCCCACGTTGTCGTGGCACGGCCCGGGCGCCGGTGACGATCCGGTGGCTGCGGCCGCCGCGGCGATCGATGACGGCCTGATCGTCGCGGTGAAGGGCATCGGCGGGTTTCACCTCGCCTGTCGCGCCGACAGTCCCGCCGCAATTTCAGAGTTGCGGCGACGGAAATCCAGGCCGGCCAAGCCATTTGCGGTCATGGTGGCTGATATTGCGGTGGCTGAACGCCTCTGCGAGGTCGTCGGAGAGGCGGCGAATCTGCTGCGTTCGCCCGCCGCACCGATCGTGCTGTTGTCCGGACGTGACGGTTCGCTGCAAGACGCGGTGGCGCCGGGTCTGTCCGAAATCGGTGTGATGCTGGCGTATTCGCCGCTACACCATCTGCTGTTCGACAGGCTGGGTCCGGTGCCGCTGGTGATGACGTCCGCCAACAGCGGTGGATCGCCGATCGTCTTCCGCGACGCCGACCTCAGCTGGATCGACGGGCTCGCCGACGCGGTGCTCACCCACGACCGTCCCATTCACGTTCCGTGCGAGGACTCGGTGCTCGCAGTCGACGCAGACGTGAGTGTGGTGCCGATCCGGCGGTCCCGCGGCTATGCGCCGCTGCCGGTGTCGGTACCGGTCACGACGACGCGTGCGCCGATCCTGGCCACCGGGGGCGACCTCAAGACGACCTTCTGCCTGATGTCCACCGACGGCCACGCGCACCTGTCGTCGCATCTGGGCGACATGGCCGACCCGCGCACGCAGGACTGTTTCGAATCGGCCTTTGGCCATTTGGCGTTCATGACCGACTGCCGTCCGGGTGCCATTGTCTGTGATCTGCATCCGGCCTATGCGACCACCAACTGGGCACGCCGGCAGGGTCGGCCGCTGGTGCAGGTGCAACACCACCACGCCCACGCGGTGTCGTTGCTCGCCGAGCACGGCCGCCTTGGTACGCCGATGCTCGCGGTCGCGTTCGACGGCACCGGCTACGGGACGGACGGATCCATCTGGGGTGGCGAATTCCTGATCGTCACCGACCCTGCGTCGTTCACGCGGGTGGGACATGTCAAACCGTTCGCGCTGCCGGGCGGCGACGGAGCGGTACGCCGCCCCGGCCGGATCGCGCTTGATCTGTTGCACCGGACGGGAACTGACTGGGCGCCCGGCATTCCGGCGGTGGACGGTCTGACCGACCGGGAGCGCCATGTGCTGGCTCAACAGATACCCCGGGGCAGCGGGTGTGTCCCGACCAGCAGCATGGGCCGCCTCTTCGATGCGGTGGCCAGCCTGCTCGGAGTCTGCCAGGACGTCACCTACGAGGGGCAGGCGGCCGTCGAACTCGAGCACCTGGCCCGTCGCGGCCGGGCGGTACCGCTGGAATTCGGCGTGGACGCAGGCGTTCTGGACCCGTCACCGCTGATCGTCGCACTGGTGCGGGCGTTACGCCGGGGCACACCGGCAGCCGACCTGGCGGCGGGATTCCATGCCGCCGTGATCACGGCGACCGTGCAGGCGGTATGCCAGGCCGGGGTCAGCACCGTCGGCCTGACCGGTGGTGTGTTCGTCAACCGGATACTGCGCGAAGGACTGCGCAGTCAATTGGCCGACAAGGGATTTGAGGTACTGACGCACGCGGTGTTGCCTTGCAACGACGGCGGTCTCGCGTTGGGTCAGGCTGTCATCGCGGCGCAGCAACAAGAAAGGGGGACCAGCGTATGTGTCTCGGAATTCCCGGCAAGGTAGTCGAGACCTGGGAGGAGGCGGGCACGCGAATGTGCACCGTCGACTTCGGCGGCACCACCAAGACAGTGTGCCTGGCGTACCTGCCCGACATGCAGATCGGCGAATACACGATCGTGCACGCGGGATTCGCGATCACCCGGCTCGATGAGGCCTCGGCTCAGGAAACGCTGCGCATGTTCGAGGAACTCGGGGTACTCGATGAAGAGCTGTCCGGCTCAGAAGGGCAAGTGGCAGGGCAGAGCAGGAGGGAACCGGCATGAAGTACCTGGACGAATTCCGCGACCCGGTGGCCGCTCGCACGCTGGTAGACCACATCAAGAAGCGCGCCACCAAGACCTGGACCATCATGGAAGTCTGTGGCGGACAAACGCATTCGATCATCCGCAACGGGATCGACCAGTTACTGGACGGAGCGGTGGAATTCATTCACGGGCCCGGCTGCCCGGTCTGCGTGACGCCGCTGGAGATGATCGACCGGGCGCTCGAGATCGCCGCACGTGACGACGTCATCTTCTGCTCCTTCGGCGACATGCTGCGGGTGCCCGGCAGTCGTCAGGACCTGTTCGGGGTCCGGGCCAGAGGTGGCGACGTCCGCATCGTCTACTCGCCGCTGGACGCCACGCGGGTGGCTGCGGACAACCCCGACAAAGAGGTGGTGTTCTTCGGGGTTGGCTTCGAAACCACGGCTCCGGCGAATGCGATGGCGGTGGTGCACGCGCAGCGCCTGGGGCTGACCAACTTCTCGATGCTGGTGTCTCATGTGCTGGTGCCGCCGGCCATGACGGCGATCTTGAGTTCCCCGACCAACCGCGTCGAGGGTTTCCTGGCGGCGGGCCATGTCTGCACCGTGATGGGCACCGGTGAGTACGGGCCGCTCGTCGAGCAGTTCCGCGTTCCCATCGTGGTCACCGGTTTTGAACCGCTGGACCTGCTGGAGGGTGTCCGACAGGTGGTCGATCTGCTGGAGGCGGGAACACCGGAGCTACGCAATGCGTATCCGCGAGCCGTGACTGACGTGGGCAACACCGTTGCGCAGCAGACTCTTTCGGACGTCTTCGTGGTGACCGACCGGCAGTGGCGGGGCATCGGCATGATCCCCAAGTCGGGATGGACGCTGTCGCCGCGCTACGCGCAGTTCGACGCCGAGCTGAAGTTCGGGGTGGGACACCTGCGGGTGTCGGAGTCCGCCGAATGCCACAGCGGGGAAGTGCTGCAGGGGCTGCTGAAACCCAACGAATGCCCGGCGTTCGGCAAATCCTGCACACCGCGGACGCCGCTGGGCGCCACCATGGTGTCCAGCGAAGGCGCCTGCGCGGCCTACTACCAGTTCCGGCGGCTGGAAGCCTCCGCACATGCCTGAGCCACCCGTGGCGATCGATCCCGCGGACTGGGTGTGCCCGCTGCCGTTGCGCGAGACCAAACGCATCGTGCTCGGTCACGGAGGCGGCGGCGTGCTGTCCGAGGAATTGATCGAGAATCTGTTCCTCCCGGCGTTCGGCGGCACGGCCGGTGCGGCACGCGACTCGGCCCTGCTCGACGTCGCCGGCGGGCGTATTGCCGTCACCACGGATTCCTATGTGGTGCAACCGCTTTTCTTCCCCGGCGGCAACATCGGCGACTTGGCCGTCAACGGCACCATCAACGACTTGGCCTGCAGCGGAGCACAACCGCTGGGGCTGACGGCCGGGTTCATTCTCGAGGAGGGGCTGGAACTCGACGTGCTCGGCGCCGTCGCGGAGACCATGGGTAAGGCCGCTGCCGGTGCGGGAGTGGGCATCGTCACCGGAGACACCAAAGTGGTGGCCAAGGGAAGCGCCGACGGACTCTTCGTCAATACCGCCGGGGTCGGCGTCGTCCCGGCCGGCGTGCACATCGGACCCGAGCGGGCCCGTCCCGGCGACCACATCCTCGTCTCGGGAAACCTCGGCGAACACGGTGTGGCGATCATGAGCGTGCGGGAAGGGATCGACTTCGGCACCGTGGTGACCACGGACAGCGCACCGCTGCACCTGTTGGTCGCGGCCATGCTGGCGGCCGGGGGAGCGGCCGTGCACACCTTGCGCGACCCCACCCGGGGCGGGCTGGTGGCGTCGGTCATCGAGATCGCCCGTGCCGCATCGGTGGGAGTCGAGCTGGACCTGGCCGCCATTCCCGTACCGGAGACGGTGTCGTCGGCCTGTTCCTTCCTGGGACTGGACCCGCTGCAAGTGGCCAACGAGGGCAAGATGGTGGCGTTCGTCGACCCGTCACACAGCGAGGCGGTGCTGGAGGCGATGCGGGCGCGGCCGGAGGGCGCTGCAGCGGCGATCATCGGCCGTGTAGTGCCAGAGCATCCGGGCATGGTAGTGGGCAAGACACCGTTCGGCACCACCCAGGTGATCGAACGTCAACTGGGCGAACAGCTTCCGCGGATCTGCTGAGCGCGGGGTGGTCGCGGCGAGTGTGAATCCCACGCCGCGACGCGCCGCTGGGGCGTCGTGCGATTCACTGTCGGCGGCCCCCGACGCGCGCCGCCCACCACTGACCGTGCACCTCGCGGCAGCCCTGCGCCAGCAACTGTCCGGGTTGGTCGAACCCGGTCCGCACCGCCGCCGCGCCGGTGAAGTCCTGATCGACGGTGTAGCCGTTGGTCACCACCAGGGTGGCCAGTCCGGCGCCTCGGGCCGCCCGCAGGCCGATCGACGAGTCTTCAACCGCCAGAACATCTTCGGCGGGCAGACCCAACCGATCCAGCGCCGTCAGGTAGGCCTCGGGGTCGGGTTTGAGCCGGTCGACGTCGTCTCCGGTGACGATCACCTCCGCGACACCATCACCCACCACGTGCCGGACCAATGGTTCGACCCAGCGCTTGCGGCCGGTTGTGGCTATTCCCACGCGGACACCGGAGGTGTGTAGATCGGTGATCAGCTTCGACAGCCCGGGCCGCCCGCAGATCGCACCGTTGAGGACGCGCATGGTGAACAGCGCCGTCTTGGTGCGGTGGACGTCCTCGGCCAACCGCCCGGCGCGGGTACCGAATCCTCGCTGTCGCAGGTCATGCGTGATACGACGGCGCCCACCCGCGATCGCCAGCAGTCGGCCGTACACCTCTGGCGTCCAGACGATGTCCAGGCCGTGTTTGGCGAATGCGTCGTTGAACGCCAGCCGATGACCGTTGCGTTCGGTATCGGCCAGCGTCCCGTCGACGTCGAAGATGACAGCTTGCAGCGCCATGCGTCACCCGGACGCTCGGGCGATGCTGTGCAGCGCCGCCTCGGCGACCGCGGCCGCCGTCAGGCCCAGGTGTGCGGCGACCTCCGGCCCCGGTCCACTGGCGCCGAATCGCTCGATGCCGATCACCGTGTCAAACGGTCTCGCCAGGGCCCGCCACCCGGTGGTCACTCCGGCCTCGATCCACACCACCGGCAGGTCGGGCAACGCCGCGATTCGTTCCCGCCACATCACCGACACTACGATCGCGGCGATCCCGCGCTCGGCCAACAGTTCTGCGGCCTGCATCGCCAGCGCGACCTCAGAGCCGCTGGCCGCCAGCATCACATGCGGGGTGTCGGCGACGGGCCGCACCACCCGCATGCCGTACTGGCGAACATCGTCCAGGCCCGAGCCACCCAGCTCAGGCAGGTCCTGCCGGCTGAGCACCAACACCGTTGGGCCGTCGGTGTTGTCCGCCGCGATCTGCCACGCCAGTGCGGTCTCGGCGGAGTCGGCCGGCCGCAGCACGGTCAGTCCGGGGATGAGCCGCAGCGACTCCAGCTGCTCGACGGGCTGATGTGTGGGGCCGTCCTCACCGACATGCACCGAGTCATGGGTGAACACATACACCACCGGCAGATTCATCAGCGCCGAAAGCCGCAGGGCCGGGCGCAGATAGTCGGCGAACACCAGGAAGGTGCTGCCGAACGGGCGCAGCCCGCCGTGCAGGGCGATGCCGTTCATCACCGCCGCCATCGCGTGCTCGCGGATCCCGAAATGAATTGTGCGGCCGCTGAAGTCGTCCGGTGTGACATCGCCGCCCGGAATCGCGGTGTTGGTCGAGGCGGCCAGGTCCGCCGACCCCCCGATAAGGCCCGGATAGACCGCGGCCAGAGCATTGAGCGCCTTGCCGGAGGCCTTGCGGGTCGCCGACTTTCCGCCCGCGGCAGCACCATCGGCCAGCGGCGTCAGCACCGACAGATCGTCGGCCACCGGAATGCAGTCCAACGGGAAATCCGCGGACAGTTGCGGATGGTCGACCTGCCACGCGGCGTGCGTCTGGGCCCACTGCGCATGCGCCCGGGCACCGCGCGCGGCCGCCACGGCCGCCGCCGCGCCCACCGCGAGCGGCACATGGAACTGCTCGTCTGGCCAGTCCAGACGGGTGCGCATCGCCTGGATCACGCTCGAACCCAACGGGCTGCCATGGGCTTTCGAGGTTCCCTCGACCCCGGGAGCACCGTAGCCGATGGTGGTACGCACCCGGATGAAGGTGGGCCGGCCATCCCCGTCGGTCGCCTCGGTGAACGCCCGGTCCAGGGCCGGCACGTCGTTGCCGTCGGCAACATTGAGCACCCGCCACCCGTAGGCGGCGAACCGGCCCTCGACGTCGTCGGCGCAACTCTGCGAGGCCGGACCGTCGATGGTGATGTCGTTGTCGTCGAAGATCACGATCAGCTTGTTTAACCGCAGCCGTCCGGCCAGTGAGGCGGCCTCGTGGCTGATGCCCTCCATCAGGTCGCCGTCGCCGGCCAGCACCCAGGTGCGGTGGTCGACGACGGTGTGCTGGTCGGTGTTGCAGCGGGCGGCCAGCATCCGTTCGGCCAGCGCCATGCCGACCGCGTTCGCAATGCCCTGTCCCAGTGGGCCTGTCGTGGTTTCGACGCCGGGCGTGTGGCCGTATTCGGGATGGCCGGGCGTTGCCGAGCCGAGTTGACGGAACTTGCGCAGTTGGCTGACCGGCAGGTCGTATCCGAAGACGTGCAGCAGGGCGTACAGCAGCATCGAGCCGTGGCCGGCGGAGAGCACGAACCGGTCCCGGTCCGGCCAGCGCGGGTCGGCGGGGTCGTGGCGCAGATGCCGCGACCACAGCGTCCACGCGATGGCGCTGGTGCCCAACGGCAGCCCGGGGTGGCCGCTGTTGGCGGCTTGCACCCCGTCGACGGCCAGGAACCGCAGCGTGTTGATCGCGAGTTGATCCAATTCGTCGGTGCGGGTGGATGTTTCGTGGGTGAGCGGTGCGATGGTCATCGGGTCACCAGGCTTTCGTCGATGTGGCGGGCGGCGGCACGGAGCGCCTCGGCGCGCTCGGGCATGGAACCGGCGAACAGAGCGGAACCGGCGCAGAACACGTCGGCCCCGGCCGCCGCGGCCCGGCCGATCGTGGACGGGCCGATACCGCCGTCCACCTCGAGCTCGATTTCCATTCCGCGGCTGTCGATTTCGGCTCTGGCAGCGGCGATCTTGGGCTCCATGCCGGTCAGATAGCGTTGCCCGCCGAATCCCGGGTTGACGGTCATGATCAACAGCAGGTCGGTGATGTCGAGGACGTCGACGACCGAGGCCAGGGGAGTGGCGGGGTTGAGCGCCACGCCCGCGCGGGCGCCGAGGTCGCGGATGCTGGACAGGGTGCGATGCAGGTGCCGGCACGCTTCGGCATGCACGATGACGATTCCGCAACCCGCCTCCACCCAGCGCGGCAACATCGGGTCGGGATCCTCGACCATCAGGTGCGCCTCGAATCCCATCGTCACGATGTCGCGGCAGGCGGCGATCACGTCGGGCCCGAACGTCAGGTTCGGCACGAACCGGCCGTCCATCACGTCCCACTGGATGCGGTCGACGCCGGCGTTCTCGATCTCTGCCACGTCGCGACCGAGTTCGGCGAAGTCCGCCGGCAGCACCGACGCGACCAAGACTGGGTCCACCACTTTCACCACCACCTCCGTTACCTCCATGGCCAAACTATGGTGGCTCGGCGCTCGCCGAATCCCCCATCGCGGGGGTAATTCGGGGGTGTTGCGGCCGGCGAGTGTGGAAGGCACGACGTTTCACCGGCGTGTCGTGTCGGGCAATTCACATTCGACGGAATAAAAGGTTGCTATTGCCTTTATCGTTACTGCATGACGGTGGTAACTGCGACACCTGTTCGCGTCGTATTGGTGGACGACCATGAAATGGTCATCGAGGGTCTCAAGGCCATGCTCGCGTCGTTCAAGAACCGGGTGCGGGTAGTCGGGGAGGCGGTCGGCGCCGAGAACGCGATCGGCGTCATCGAGAGCCTGCAGCCCGATATCGTGCTGTGCGACGTGCGCATGCAGGGTGCCAGCGGGCTGGATCTGTGTCGCACGATTCGCGAACGTAACCCGGCCTCCAAGGTGATCCTGCTGTCGGTCTACGAGGACGAGCAGTACCTGTTCCAGGCGTTGCGGGTGGGGGCGTCCGGGTATCTGCTCAAGGGGATCAGCAGCGACGAACTGGTGCGCCAACTCGAGTACGTCCAGGGTGGTTCGACCGCCATCGACGCCGGCCTGGCGGCGCGCGCCGCCGACACGGCCGCCCGTCTGCAGCGCGACGAATTCTGGCCGGGAGCACGCCAGGGACTGAGCCAGCGGGAGAGCGAGATTCTGTCGTTCGTGGTCGCCGGCCTGTCCAATCGCGGCATTGCCAGCAAACTCGTCATCGGCGACGAGACGGTGAAGAGCCACCTGCGCTCGATCTACCGCAAGCTGGGCGTCAGCGACCGCACCGCCGCCGTCGCCGTCGCGCTGCGCGAGGGGATCTACCAGTGAACGTGCGCGGCCTGGTGGACGCCGACCGCGAGGTGGCGCTGCTGCTCGACATCGTCGCCGCGACCGGCAGCGGGCCGGCGGTCGAGCCCGTGGCGGCGGCCGTCGCGCGGCTCATCACCACGGCCACCGCGTCCGACGTGTGCTTCGTGCACGTGCTGGACGACTCCGGCGGCTCGCTCACGCTGGCCGGTGCCACGCCGCCGTTCGACGAACACATCGGACAGGTCCAGCTGCGACTGGGTGAGGGCGTCTCGGGCTGGGTGGCGCAGCACCGCGAACCGGTCGTCATTACCAGCGGCAAGGACGAGGACCCGCGCTACGTTCCGATCCCGGCGTTGCGCGGCTCGGACTTCACCTCGATGGCGTCGGTCCCGATGGAGACCGGGCTGGGCCGGCTCGTCGGCGTCCTGAACGTGCACACGGTGGCCCGCCGGGACTTCACCGAACGCGACATCCAGCTGCTGTCGGCTATCGGCCGCCTGACCGCCGGCGCGCTCGACCAGGCCCGGGTGCACCGGCAGCTGGCGGCCAAAGAGCGAGTGCACGGCAACTTCGCCGAGCAGGTGATCGCGGCGCAGGAATCCGAACGGCGGCGACTGGCCGGCGACATCCACGACGGGATCAGTCAGCGGCTGGTCAGCCTGAGCTACCGGCTCGACGCCGCCGCTCGCGCCGTCGAGATCGACGACTCCGCCGAGGCCACCGAGCAGCTGGAGAAGGCCCGCGACCTGGTCGATCTCACGCTGGCCGAGGCGCGTTCGGCGATCGGCGGCCTGCGGCCACCCGTCCTGGACGACCTCGGCCTGGCCGGCGGCCTGGCCAGCCTGGCCTCGACGATCCCGGAGGTCGACCTGGATCTCGAACTGGCCGACGAGCGGCTGTCCGAACACGTCGAGGTGGCGCTGTACCGCATCGCCCAGGAGTGCCTGCAGAACGTCGTCAAGCACTCGAAGGCGATGACGGCGATCGTGCGCTTCTCGGTCTCCGGCGGCGAGGCCCGCCTGCAGGTCGCCGACGACGGTGTGGGTTTCACGCCGTCTCCCGGCCGGGCGCCCACCAGCTACGGGATGCTGTCGATGACAGAGCGCGCGGAGCTGGTGGGCGGCCGGTTGGCGGTGCGGTCCACGCCGGGATCGGGCACCACGGTGACGGTGACCGTGCCGCTGGCGGGTCAGGCGGGCTGAAGCTCGCCGCGCAGCCGCAGGGCCGCCGCGTTCGCGCTGACATGGCTGGACAGCGCGTCCTGCGCTGCGGCGATCTTCAGTTCGTCCCCGCGCCACGCCGTGAGCGCCGGCGACACCAGTGCCCGGCCGAAGGAGAACGTCAGCGGCCACGGTGTGCGATGGGCCTGCAGCGCGGTGAGGTTTGCCGTGGCGCGCTGCGGCGACTGCCCGCCGGACAGGAACGCAACGCCGGCCAGCTCGCCTGGCCAGGCACGCAGCACCGAGACCGTCGCCTCGGCCACCTGCTCGGCGGTGGCCTGCACCGGGTGGTCCTCACCTTCGATCACCATGTTGGGTTTCAGCACGATGCCGCCCAGGTCCACCCGCAGCAGGCCGAGCTGCTGACGCACGGCGGCATGCACACTGGCGGTCACCTCGGCGCACCGCTCGATGCCGTGGTCACCGGTCATCAGCACCTCCGGCTCGACGATCGGCACGATGCCGGCTTCCTGGCAGGCCGCGGCGTAGCGGGCCAGCGCATTGGCATTGCAGGCGATCGCGCCCCAGCTCGGGGTGTCGTCGCTGATGGTGAACACCGCGCGCCATTTGGCGAACGCGGCGCCCATCTTCGCGTACCGCGCGAGCCGGCCCGGTAGGCCGTCCAAACCCTCGGTGACTGTCTCGCCGGGCAGACCGGGGCACGGCTTGGCGCCGGTGTCGACCTTGATCCCGGGCAGCATGCCCAGGTCGCGGACCGCCTGAGCGAACGGTCGCCCGTCGCTGAACACCTGGGCGAGGGTCTCCTCGCAGAAGATGATTCCGGAAACCCCGGCGGCCAGGCCCGGTGTGCTGGCCAGGATCTCGCGGTAGGTGCGCCGGCTGTCGGCGGTGGCGGTGACACCCGCCTGCTCCAGCCGGCTGGACATGGTCGCGACGCTCTCGTCGGCGGCCAGAATTCCTTTGCCAGGTGCGGTCATGGCCCGGGCGATCGTTCTGCATGCGTTCATGCGGCACACCGTAGGAACCACGCGGGCAACCGGTCCTCACCCGAACGGTGGAACCGGCGGGGGTAGCAACAACACTTAACTATTTACTTGATGATTGATGGCCTATTCTCGATAGACAGCTTCAGTATCGCGCTGACACGATTTCGAGCCATGACACAGAGATGGAACGCGGGAGTCATCCCGTACGCAGAAATGGGCTACTGGCAGCCGGACTACGTGCCGAAGGACACCGACGTGTTGTGTGCCTTCCGGATCACTCCGCAGGAGGGTGTTCCCCCCGAGGAGGCCGGAGCGGCCGTCGCCGGCGAATCGAGCACCGCGACCTGGACGGTGGTGTGGACCGACCGGCTCACCACCTTCGAGCACTACCAGGCCAAGTGCTACCGCGTCGACGCGGTGCCGAACACGCCCGGGCAGTGGATCGCCTGGATCGCCTACGACCTTGACCTGTTCGAGGAGGGCTCGATCGCCAACCTGACCAGCTCGATCATCGGCAACGTGTTCGGGTTCAAGCCGCTCAAGGCGCTGCGCCTGGAGGACATGCGAATTCCGACCCACTACGTCAAGACCTTCCAGGGACCCGCGCACGGCATCGTGATGGAGCGTGAACACCTGGGCAAGTTCGGCCGGCCGCTGCTGGGCGCCACCACCAAACCCAAGTTGGGCCTCTCCGCCCGCAACTACGGCCGGGTGGTCTACGAAGCCTTGCGCGGTGGGCTGGACTTCACCAAGGACGACGAGAACATCAACTCCCAGCCGTTCATGCGCTGGCGCGACCGCTTCCTGTTCTGCATGGAAGCCGTCAACCGGGCACAGGCCGCCACCGGCGAGATCAAGGGGCACTACCTCAACATCACCGCCGGAACCATGGAGGAGATGTACGAGCGGGCGAACTTCGCCGCCGAACTGGGCTCGGTGATCGTGATGATCGACCTGACGATCGGCTACACCGCGATTCAGTCGATGGCCAAGTGGGCCCGCGACAACGGCGTCATCCTGCACCTGCACCGCGCCGGGCACGGCACTTACACCCGGCAGAAGACGCACGGCGTCAGCTTCCGGGTCATCTCGAAGTGGATGCGGCTGGCCGGCGTCGACCACATCCACGCCGGCACCGTCGTCGGCAAGCTCGAAGGCGACCCCAACACCACCGCCGGCTTCTACGACACGCTGCGCCTGGACAGCGTCAAAGCCGACCCGGTCAAGGGCCTGTACTTCGACCAGGAGTGGGCGTCGATGCCCGGCGTCATGCCGGTCGCCTCGGGCGGCATCCACGCCGGCCAGATGCACCAACTCATCCACTACCTGGGCGAGGACGTGGTGCTGCAGTTCGGCGGCGGCACGATTGGGCACCCGATGGGCATCGCCGCCGGCGCCGAAGCCAACCGGGTCGCGCTGGAAGCCATGATCAAAGCCCGCAACGAGGGCCGCGACTACTACCACGAGGGTCCCGACATCCTGAAGAAGGCCGCCTCCCGCAACCGCGCGCTGGACACCGCGCTGGCCACTTGGGGCGACATCACCTTCAACTACGAATCCACCGACACCCCCGACGTCGTCGCGACGCCGACCCGGGTCTGACCCGTTCAAGCAAGGAGCTCGCTATGCGAATCACCCAGGGCACCTTCTCGTACTTGCCCGACTTCACCGACGAAGAGATCACCGCGCAGATCAACTACGCGCTCGACCACGACTGGCCGCTGTCGGTGGAGTTCACCGACGATCCCCACCCGCGCAACATCTACTGGGAGATGTGGGGCCTGCCGATGTTCGACCTCAAGGACGCCGCAGGCGTGCTGCTCGAGGTCAACGCGTGCCGGGCGGCCAACCCGAACAGCTACATCCGTCTCAACGCATATGACGCGAGCTTGGGCAGGCAGACGACGGCGCTGTCGTTCATCGTCAACCGCCCGGCCGAGGAGCCCGGCTTCCGGCTGGACCGTGCCGAGCGGGCCAACCGGCAGATCGGCTACAGCACCTTCGCCTACGCCACCGAGCGCCCGAGCGGGCAGCGGTACGAGTCGTCATGACCGCGTTCGGTTACCGGCCCGGGGCCACGGTCGCGGAGCCGGAACCCGAAATCCTGGACCCGGATGCCGTCGTCGATCTGGCGGCGGCCCGGGCCACCTCGGGTGTGGACGAGGTGCTGTCCGGGCTGGACCGCGAGCTGGTCGGCCTGGAGCCGGTGAAGACCCGCATCGCCGAGATCGCGGCGCTGCTGCTGGTCGACCGCATGCGGGAACGCTTCGGCGTGCAGACCGCACAGCCGACGCTGCACATGTGCTTCACCGGCAATCCGGGCACCGGCAAGACCACCGTGGCGATGCGGATGGCCGACCTGCTGCACCGGCTCGGTTACCTGCGCCGTGGGCATCTCGTCAGCGTCACCCGCGACGACCTGGTCGGCGAATACGTGGGGCACACCGCCCCGAAGACCAAGGACGTCATCAAGCGGGCGATGGGCGGAGTGTTATTCATCGACGAGGCCTACTACCTCTACAAGGTCGAGAACGAGCGCGATTACGGCGGCGAGGCCATCGAGATCCTGCTGCAGGTGATGGAGAACAACCGCGACGACCTGGTGGTGATCCTGGCCGGCTACGCCGACAAGATGGACCAGTTCTTCTCCGCCAACCCGGGAATGCAGAGCCGCATCGCCCACCACATCACCTTCCCGGATTACACGGTCGGCGAGCTCGAGGACATCGCCGGGCTGATGATCGACGGGCTGGGCTACCGGTTCTCCGACGAGGCCCGCGCGGTGCTGCACCAGTATCTGCACCGGCGCCGCGACCAGCCGTGGTTCGCCAATGCCCGCAGCGTGCGCAACGCCCTCGAGCGAGCCCGGCTGCGCCACGCGCGCCGATTACTGGCCGACGCGGACACGCCGGTCGGCCTGGCCGAGCTGACCACGATCGAGGCGGTAGACCTGTTGGCCAGTCGGGTGTTCGAGACACGGGAGAGCGCATGACCACCAACGCGCGTTTGCGGGCCCTCGTCGAGGTGGCCGACACCGGCTCGGTGCGGGGGGCCGCGGAGCGCCTGGTGGTCACCGAGTCGTCCATCTCCTCGGCGCTGCGAGCGCTGAGCCAGGACATCGGGATCACGCTGGTCGACCGGCATGGCCGGGGTGTGCGACTCACACCGGCGGGTCTCCGCTACGTCGAGTACGCGCGGCGCATCCTCGGCCTGCACGACGAGGCGATCCTGGCCGCACGCGGCGAGGCGGACCCGGAGAACGGGTCGATCCGGCTGGCCGCGGTGACATCGGCCGGGGAGTTGTTGATCCCGGCGGCTCTGGCCTCTTTCCGGGCCGAGCATCCCGGCGTGGTGTTACACGTCGAGGTGGCCGCGCGCAGCGCGCTGTGGCCGATGTTGTCCCGGCACGAGGTCGACCTGGTTTTCGCCGGACGCCCGCCGGAGGAGTTGCGCAGCAAGGTCCGGGTCAGGGCGGTCAGCCCGAACACGCTGATCGTGGTGGGCTGCCCGTCGGTTGCCGACGGGTTCGTCCCGGCGGCGGCCACCTGGCTGCTGCGTGAGCAGGGTTCGGGCACCCGCTCGACGCTGATGACATTGCTCGAGGACCTCGACGTCGCACCGCCGCAGCTGGTGCTCGGATCGCACGGCGCGGTGGTGTCGGCGGCCGTCGCCGGCCTCGGGGTGACCCTGGTGTCGCGGCAGGCGGTCCAGCGGGAACTGGACTCCGGCGCGCTGGTCGAGTTGCCGGTGCCGGGCACGCCGATCAAGCGGCCCTGGCATGTGGTCAGCCAGCCGACCCCGCCGATGGCCACCGAGCTGCTGATCAGACACCTGGTGTCGCATCAGGAGTTGGGCTGGCGGCAGGTCAGCGCGGTGCGGCGCGCGTCCTAGCCCGGCCCGCGCCGAGTCGCGCGACACTCGCGCCTCCGGTTCTCCCCGCGACACTGACACCACGCACACGACACGCCGGGGCGGGTGTGCGTGGTGTCAGTCTCGGCGGCGTTCGAGGGCCGAACTTTTAACGCCGCAGCGTCTCCGACGGCGCCTCACCCCACCGTTTGCGGTATTCCACGGCGAAACTGCCCAGGTGGTTGAACCCCCAGCGTTCCGCCACCGCGGTGACGGTCACGCCGTCGGAGGGCATGGCGTCCATCAGCTCCTCATGCACCCGCTCCAGCCGGCGCTCCCGGACGTAGGTCATCGGCGTCATATTGAGCTCCTCGCGGAAGCCTTGCTGGATCGACCGGACGCTCATGTGCACCGCCTTGGCCAGGTCGTCCATCGTGATGCGCTCGGCCAGGTGGTCGTCGATGTAGTTCATCGCGTCGTGGACCACCACGCGGCGCGGATCCGGCTGTACGGGCTGCAGGAACTCCTCGTAGTAGTTGGACGGCTGCAATTGCAGCAGCGTGCTCATCACCAGCTCCTCGATCGCGCCGATGCCCTGTCCGCGCTGGATCAGCGAACCGGGGTGGAAGACCTCGCTGTGGATCAGCTGCACCGCGGTGTGCCAGCGCATCGCGGCTTCGGTCGCGAGGTCGAATTCGGGATCGAACTCCAGCGGCTTGGTCAGACTGCGGCCGAGCAGCCGGGTGAGATGTGCGGCCATCGCGCGCTGTTCGATCCTGATCAGCAGCTGCGGAGAGTCGACGTCGAACTGGACGCGCAGCGCTTCGCCGGGACTGGTGACCAGCGCCCGGATCGTGTTCGCCTCGAAGCTGTGACCGCGGTGGTCCACCAGGGCGCGGCCGTTCATCGGCATGTGCACCCCGAAGTACTGACCCAGTGCCGGGATGTCGACGGTCGCCGCCACATGGACGTCGAGATAGAGCATGCTCACGTTGCGCAGGCGCACCCCGTGCATGGTCGCAGCAAACCCGTCGGTGTCCTCTGGGCCGACGTGGAGAGACAGCGGAGCCAATGCCTTGGCCATCAGTCGCATGGCCTCCGTCGGATTCTCCGTATAGAAGATCTCGTTGTCCGCCAGCGCCGGCGGGACACCACGCGAGCGCACCTTGCGGCGCACCGGATTGGAGGTCCGGCGGACGTCGATATACCCGAGTCGGGTCAGCCGCGACATCGGCGATCACCCCGGTAAAGGGCAGGTAAACCCCCTGGCAGCGGCCACCGCGACCGTGAACCGTTCACTAAAGAATCGGTGGCGATCATGCAAGCCTCTCGGTGGCCGAGCGCGCGCCAACGCGCTTAACTGTTCGCAATCCTGACAGCTGCTGCGCGAAAGCGATAGGCAGAGTTCGAACCGGCGGCTAGTTTGTGATCGAGGCCACAGGTAATCGGGACCAAGCCCGCCCGATTCGCTTAGGAGGTTCCCATGTCGGCAAACGGTCAGGTTGTCGCGCTCTCGCCGGGCGACCAGCTTCGTGACCGGCTTGACGACCCCGCGATCGCCGCGTCGCTCAACAGCCTGCTCGACCACGCCGACCTGTTGGCGATCCTGGTGACCGGCCTCGACGGCCTGGTGCGACGCGGTGACCAGATCAGCGAGTCGGTGGCCTCGGCCGTCGGCGAGATCCGGGGTGCCTCGTTGACGGTTCCCGGCTTCGACGAGGTGAAGGCCGAGTTGGGGTCGGTGGACGTGCAGGCGCTGGCGGCGACGCTGGCATCGCTGGCGTCGGCGTTGGTGGCCGCGGCACCCACGTTGAACAAGATCCTCAACTCGCCCCTGGTAGACCCGCAGGCCGCCGACGTTCTCGCCGACCTGGGCGAGGCACTCGTCGAAGGCAAGGCGGCGGCGGCAGCCGACCCGGGTGGGCCGAAGGGCCTGTTCGGGCTGTGGAAGGTCAGCAAGGACAAAGACATCAACCGTGGCCTGGGATTCCTGATTCAGGTAGCCCGGGCATTCGGTCGGCAACTACCGAAATAACAAAAAACTTTTCATCTAATAAAAACGTGGTCGCGCCCTCGGCCGCTATTCGAGAGGAGTTCCTATGGCTTCCGTTTTATGGTTTCAGGGCGGGGCATGTAGCGGTAATACCATGTCATTTCTCAATGCCGAAGAGCCCAATGTCGTCGATTTGATCGTCGATTTCGGGCTCGATCTGTTGTGGCACCCGTCCCTGGGCCTCGAACTCGGCAAGAACGCGCAGAAGGTGTTCTGGGACTGCGCCAAAGGGGAGCGCCCGCTGGACATCTTCGTATTCGAGGGCACCGTCATCGAGGCACCCAACGGCACCGGCCGGATGGACATGTTCGCCGACCGGGCGATGAAGGACTGGGTCACCGACCTGGCCGCCGCGGCCCAGATCGTGGTCGCCATCGGCGACTGCGCGTGCTTCGGTGGCATCCCGGCCATGGAGCCCAACCCGTCGGCGTCGACGGGCCTGCAGTTCCACAAGCGGGAGAAGGGCGGCTTCCTGGGGCCGGACTTCCGGTCCAAGATGGGCCTGCCGGTGATCAACATCCCGGGCTGCCCCGCACACCCGGACTGGATCACCCAGATCATCGTCGCGCTGGCCACCGGGCGGGCCGGTGACATCACCCTCGACGAGTTGCACCGGCCTGAGACGTTCTTCAAGACGTTCACCCAAACCGGTTGCACCCGAGTGCAATTCTTCGAGTACAAGCAGTCGACGATGTCGTTCGGCGAGGGCACCCGCACCGGTTGCCTGTTCTACGAATTCGGCTGCCGCGGCCCGATGACCCACTCGCCGTGCAACCGCATCCTGTGGAACCGCCAATCCTCGAAGACCCGTGCCGGCATGCCGTGCCTGGGCTGCACCGAGCCGGAATTCCCGCACTTCGACCTGGCGCCGGGAACCGTGTTCAAGACCCAGAAGGTCAGCGGCATGATCCCCAAGGAAGTGCCCGAGGGCTCGGACCACCTCACCTACATGGCACATGCCGCGGCCGCGCGGATCGCGGCACCGCAATGGTCCAAAGAAGACATGTTCGTGGTCTGACGACCAGCACGCCAACAGCCCTGGTAGTGCACGAAATCATTTGGGAGGATTCATGACCGCGCTCGACCTGTATGTCAGCCCGCTGGGCCGCGTCGAGGGAGACCTCGACGTGCGCGTCACCGTCGAGGACGGTGTCGTCACTTCGGCCTGGACCGAGGCGGCGATGTTCCGCGGCTTCGAGATCATCCTGCGGGGCAAGGACCCGCAGGCCGGCCTCATCGTGTGTCCGCGCATCTGCGGCATCTGCGGTGGCAGCCACCTCTACAAGTCCGCGTACGCGCTGGACACCGCCTGGCGGACGCACATGCCGCCCAACGCGACCCTGGTCCGCAACATCTGTCAGGCTTGCGAGACGCTGCAGTCGATTCCGCGCTACTTCTATGCGCTGTTCGCGATCGACCTGACCAACAAGAACTACGCCAAATCCAAGCTGTACGACGAGGCGGTGCGCCGGTTCGCGCCCTACGTGGGAACGAGTTACCAACCGGGCGTAGTGCTTTCGAACAAGCCCGTCGAGGTGTACGCGATCTTCGGTGGTCAGTGGCCGCACTCCAGCTTCATGGTGCCCGGCGGAGTCATGTGTGCGCCAACGCTTTCCGATGTCACTCGGTCCATCTCGATTCTGGAGCACTGGAAGGACAACTGGCTGGAGGGCCGCTGGCTGGGCTGCAGCATCGACCGCTGGCTGGAGAACAAGACCTGGGAGGACGTGCTGGCCTGGGTGGACGAGAACGAGTCGCAGTACAACAGCGACTGCGGCTTCTTCATCCGCTACTGCCTGGACGTCGGCCTGGACAAGTACGGCGCCGGGGTGGGCAACTACATCTCCACGGGCACCTACTTCGACCCGTCGCTGTATGAGAACCCCACCATCGCCGGGCGCAACGCCGCGCTGATCGGCCGCTCCGGGGTGTACGCCAAAGGTCAGTGGCACGAATTCGACCAGGCCAATGTCCGCGAGGACGTCACGCACTCGTTCTACGAGGGCAGCCGGCCGCTGCACCCGTTCGAGGGCGAGACCATCCCGATCGACCCCGAACAGGGCCGCAAGCAGGGCAAGTACAGCTGGGCCAAGTCGCCGCGCTACGCGGTCGGCGATCTGGGCAACATCCCGTTAGAGGCGGGGCCGCTGGCCCGCCGGATGGCCGCCGGTGGTCCCAACGCGGCCGCGCACCAGGACAACGACCCGCTGTTCGTCGACATGTACAACAAGATCGGGCCCAGCGTCATGGTCCGTCAGCTCGCCCGCATGCACGAGGGTCCCAAGTACTACAAGTGGACCCGCGAGTGGCTGGACCAGCTGAACCTCAAGGAGAGCTTCTACTCCAAGCCCGTCGAGCACGCCGAAGGCATGGGCTTCGGTTCCACCGAGGCCGCCCGGGGGGCGCTTTCGGACTGGATTGTGCTGGAAGACAACAAGATCAAGAACTACCAGGTGGTGACCCCGACCGCGTGGAACATCGGCCCGCGGGACAGTTCCGAGGTGCTCGGCCCGATCGAGAGCGCGCTGGTGGGATCGCCGATCGTCGACCCGGAGGACCCGGTGGAACTCGGACACGTGGCGCGGAGCTTCGACTCCTGCCTGGTGTGCACCGTGCACGCCTACGACGGCAAGACGGGACGCGAACTGTCCAAGTTCGTCATCAACGGGATGGTGTGATCCTGACTGCATACGACTGCGGACTGGGCGCCCCCGACGACACCCAGGACCTAACCCCGCCCGGATGCAGGGTCCTGGTGATCGGGTGCGGAAACCTGTTGCGCGGCGACGACGGCGTCGGACCCGTTCTGGTCCGGCATCTGTGGGAGCGGGGCGTTCCCGACGGGGCGAAGCTGGTCGACGGCGGCACCGCGGGCATGGATGTGGCATTTCAGATGCGCGGCGCGCAGCGGGTGGTGATCATCGACGCCGCGGCCACCGGCTCGGCGCCCGGCACCATCTTCAAGGTGCCCGGCGAAGAGCTGGACAACCTGCCGCCCCTGCAGGGCCTGCACACCCATTCCTTCCGGTGGGACCATGCGATCGCCTTCGCCCGCTGGGCACTCGGCGACGAATGCCCCACCGACATCGCCGTCTACCTGATCGAGGTGGCCGGCGTGGAGCTCGGCGCCGAGCTGTCCGAAACCGTCGAGGCAGCAATGGAACTCGTCATCGACCGGATCGAAGCCGAGTACTTGGCCGAGCTGCGGCCGGCGCCGGATACCGACGTCACCGTCGAGTTCACTCCTGACGGCTACCTGCGTCTGGACGCGTCGCTGGCCGCCAGCCGATTCCCGTCCGACGCCGTGGTCGCCGTGGTACGCGACGGCGATCTCTGGTTGATTCCGCTGCGCGGGCCGCGCAGCGGCGGTCTGCTGTTAAAGCAACGCAACCCCGCCGGAGATCGCTCACTGCTCATTCGTGAGGTGATCGAAGGCAGGGTCGGCGTGACTGGTGCATTCTGGGACGATGCACAGAAGTCGCTGCGGATCCCCTTGCATGACGGACTGCGCGACGCACCGGAGCCGCCGGGGTGATTCTGATGGCTGAGCGTCCGACCGTCGGGGGGCAACAGGAGGAGCCGGAGCGCCCGCCGACGGTTGTCCGCGCCGACAGTTCGGCCGACGAAGCGCTGGACGTTCAGACCGTAGTCGTGGAGGAAGACGGCCGCTGGGCCGTAGAGATCGTCGTGGTGTTTGCCGACGGAGTGGTCCGGCGGCGCATCGACACGCACCACACCAAGCGGCGCGCCGAGATCTCGGCAAGCCTGATCAAGCGCGCCGCCGAGCGCAATATCCGAGGACCGATCAATGGGTGAATGCCATGACCACAGCGCCTGAATTGGCCCGGGGAGCGCTGGCTACCCGGCCGCAACCGCTCGGTGCCTTCCCGCTGCCGCTGGGCTATCTGCTGATCCCGGCCGGCGCCGACGATGTCCGCGCGGCGCTGCTGGACGGCAACGAGCCGGACGGCTGGCCGGAAGAGCTTCGCGGACTTGAACTTGCGCACGGCGGCGACGTCGACGCGGCGCTGCTACACCTGACCGCCGAGGATCCCGTCACCCGCTACAACCGGTTCGTCCTGCAACCCGAGGGCGTCGACACCGACGCGCTGCGGACCGATCTGGGCGAGTTCGGGGTGCTGGTCGACCTGGTGCTGTTCACCATCGGCCACCGTGATACCCCACCCGACGCCGATGAGGCCACCGGTGAACTGGCCGCCGTTGCCTTGTCCGCCCAGGCGAGTCATGCTCTGGCCGAGGGGAATTCGCTCAAGGCCCGGGCTTTGCTCGAGCGCGCGGCCGAGGCCGCCGCGACGGTGTCGCGGTGCCTGGAGGGCACCATGGTCGCGGCAGCCGGATCGATCTGCCGTGACCTCAACGACCCGTCGGCCCAACAGCTCCTCGAACGCGCGCTACGGCTCCTCGACGGCGCCGAAGGTCTGCGTATCGCGCGCGCCGAGCTGCACCTCACCGTCGCCGGGATGATTCACGAACGTGCGCAGGACAATCCGGGGCTGCTGGCGCAGGCGATCCCGCACTATCACTCCACGTTGCAGCTGGTGTTGCGGGACGAGGCACCGCTGCTGTGGGCCTCCGCGCATGCCAACCTCGCGACCGCCTACCTGACGATGCCGATGGTGGAGGCTTCCGGACAGCTGCGCCTCGGTGTGGCGGCGCAATCGCTGCGGTCGGCGTTGAAGGTGTACACCCGCGAGGAGTATCCCGAGGAGTGGGCCAGCGTCCAACTGAATCTGGCCAACTCCCTGGTCTACACGCCGTCGAAGCATCAGGCCGACAACCTGATGGAGGCAGTGGAGCTCTACGAAGGCGTGCTTGCCGCGCGCGACCGCGAGACCGACCCGCTGGGCCGGGCCAGAGTGCTGGCTAACCAGGGCAACGCGCTGGCCCACCTCGGAATCTTCGACCAGGCCAAGGCCAAGTTGTACGAGGCCCGGTTCCTGTTCGAGGAACAGCAGGACCACGATTCGGTGCGGGCTGTGCGCGGCGTGCTGGACGAGATCGCGCGACAGTCAGCGCTGCTGCGCTCCGGGGACGAGCAATGACCGCCGTCGCGGAGCCCGGTCTGGAGGAACTGGCCAAACGCGTCGACGACGCGGTCGCCGCGCTGGCCGACCTCGAGCCGAAAGCCCGCGCCGTCGCCGAGGAACTCAAGGCCGCACTGGAAGCGGTCCATCGTGCCGGACTGGTGACCATCGTGCGCCGCATGCGCGACGACGAGGCTGCTCGTGCGGTGTTGTTCGAGTTGGTCGACGACCCGGTGGTGCACCTGCTGCTGTCGCTGCACGAGATCATCCGGCCGGACCCGGTGACCCACGCCAACCGGGTGCTGGTCGCAGTGCGACCTCAATTGCAGAGCCACGGAGGCGATGTCACCCTGGTGCGGGTCGAAGACGGCACCGCGTATGTGCGGCTGGAGGGAGCCTGCAACGGCTGCTCGATGTCGTCGGTGACGTTGCGCAACCTGGTGCAGGAGGCCTTGGTCGACGGGGTTCCGTCGATCACCGCCGTCGAGGTGCTGCCGAACGAGCCGTCACCGACCTTGATCCCGCTGGAGGCGTTGCGGATCGGTCCTGCACGGGACGGCTGGGCCAGGCTCGGTCCGGCCGCCGACGTTCCCGACGGCGACATCACCGTCCGTAACCTCACCACGGACTCCGGCGAGACCGCCGACGTGCTGGTGGTCAGTGTGCAGCATCGGCTTTCGGCATACCGCAACGAATGTGCCCACGAGGCAATGCCATTGGACAATGCGATACTCGACCTGGACAACGGCACCCTCACCTGCCCCTGGCACGGCTTCTGCTATGACGCGACCTCCGGGGAATGCCTCAGTGCGCCCGGGGCGCAGCTCGAACAACTACCGCTGCGGGTCGACGACGGAGACGTCTGGGTCCGAGTGCGCGGATGAGCCGCTATACCGTCCGGCACAACATCTCAGCCCTGCCGCCGCGCACCGACCCCGTCGCCACCATCGACCTCACCGACGGCTGGTCGCCCGAGGTCTGGCTGGGCGCGCCGGCCCCCGGCGGCTTGAGCCTGCCGGCGGCCAAACCCACCATGGCGTGGATGTATTCACCGCGCGGTGTTTTCCTGGGCGAGGAGCATCTGGTGGTCGCCGACTCCGGAAACCACCGCGTGCTGGTATGGCACGGCATTCCATGCGACGACGAGCAACCGGCCGACGTGGTGCTGGGACAGCCGGACGGCGAGACCGAAGGCCGCGCGGCCGGCGGCCGCGGACCCGAACGCGGCATGAACCTGCCGACCGGCGTGCTGGTGCACGACGGGCGGCTCATCGTCGCCGACGCCTGGCACCATCGAATCCTGGTGTGGAACAACGTTCCCGACACCAGCGACGTCGCGCCGGACGTCGTCCTCGGGCAATCCGACGCCTCGGCCGTCGAACCCAATGCCGGCGGAGAGTGTGGCGCATCCTCGTTCTACTGGCCGTTCGGCATCGCCATCATCGAGGGCACCTTCTGGGTGGCCGACACCGGTAACCGGCGGGTGCTGGGTTGGCGCCACGGGATTCCGGATCCGGGACAACCGGCCGACGTGGTGCTGGGACAGCCGACTCCTTCCCACCGCGAGGAGAACAGGGGAGAAGTGCCCGGCCCCGCCAGCTTCCGTTGGCCACACGACATCGCCGGACGCGAGGACCTGCTGTTGATCGCGGATGCCGGAAACCACCGCATCCTGGGCTGGACGCCGGCTCCCGACACCGACCGCCCCGCCGACATCCTGCTGGGCCAGCCGGATTTCACCAGCGCGGACGAGTGGCCGTACGGCCCGCATACCGGCGACCGGTTCCGCTTTCCCTATGCCATCGGCCTGGACCACGAACGCCTGGCCGTCGCCGACACCGCGAACAACCGAATCCTGTTGTGGGACGGGATACCCACCGACGGGCGCGCCGCCGATCACGTTCTCGCCCAGCCGGGGTTCGGATCCAACGGGGAAAACCGCTGGACGTCGGTGCAGCGCGACACGTTGTGTTGGCCCTATGGCCTGTCCCTGCGCGGTGACCGGCTTGCGGTCTCGGACTCAGGCAATAACCGCGTGGTGCTCTGGCGGCGGCGGTGAGACCGCGAATCGTCCAGTCCGACGGTCAGATCGGGTTCTTCTGGGCCACTCCGGCCGGTAGGCGCACGTCCCTGCAGGCATTGGTGGCCCTGGAAGACGAAGCCGACGAGGCCGACCGGTTGGTGGCCACCCACCTGGAAGCACTCGACGACGCGTTGATCATCGCCGCGGAGCGCTTCGGCGACATCCTGGGCGGGGGAAGGGGTCCCGCGGACGCGACCGAGCGCGACGATCTGGTTGACCTGCACCGCACCCTGGACCGGCTGTGTTTCGAGTACGCCGCGGCCACCGAATTGGCCGGACTGCAGCCCGATCTGCGAGCCGGAAAGATCATCGGGACCGCCGCGCTGTTCTCCATCCGGGCCCGCCGGCCACTCGGCCTGCTGGGCCCGGCGCCGCTCGACGAGGAACTCGACGAGCCGACCCTGGGCGTGGTAGGCGGATTCGGGGAGATGCTGCAGGTGGACCCGGACCGACCGTGGCTGGGTGGTCGGTGGGTGGTACGAACCGAAGCGGGCCAACGCTTTCCGCTGACGCTGTCCATGCTCATGTTCGACAGCTCAGGTGTGAACAAGGACGCCGCTCGCAAAGAGCACCTGGAAGCGTTACGGTCCGTCATCGCGGCGGCGCAGCGCGCCGAGGCCGACCCGCTGGCTGTGACCTGTGCCGTCGATTGGCTGCTGTACGACTGGCTGATGGCGCACCGCGACGGACCCGACAGCGCCGAGATCGTTTTCCCGAAAGGCCACGAAGCCGACGCCGGGGTGGTGGTCGCGGCGGCTGCCACCTCGGTGACGGCCAGGGCGACGTTCGACCCGGGCTTAGTGGGCCTGGGCTGACTCGGGCTGACACCGGGCCCTCAATCACCTTGCGCATCCCCCGATTCGGGGTTAAGCCGATAGGCGCCAGACGCGCACGCTGTCAGGCGTGAACTTCTCTATTCTGATCATGGTTGTGGCGGCGATCGCGGGGGCGGTCGGTTTCGAGGTGGTCGTGGGCCTGGCGATGAACGTTATGGTCAAACGCGACCACGCCGATCTGGACGACTCCGGCTTGCTGGGGCATTGAGCGCCGTGGCGGTGTGGGTGCTCATCGCGCTGCCGTTGACCGGCGCGGTGGTGTTGCTGCTGGGCGGTCGGCGCGCTGACGCGTGCGGGCCGCTGCTGGGATGCGTGGCCGTCGCGGTCTCTTTCTGCTGGGGCGCAGTGCTTTTCGTCGAGCTGTTGCGGCGCGACCCGGCGGACCGTGTGATCCAGGAAACGCTGTTCACGTGGGTGCCGTCGCTCGGCGTCGACTTCGGTCTGCGCGTGGATGCGCTCAGCGTCTGCTTCGTGCTGCTCATCACTGGTGTGGGCGCCTTGATCCACGTCTACTCGATCGGCTACATGCGCGAGGACCCCGGGCGTCGCCGCTTCTTCGGCTACCTCAACCTCTTCGTGGCCGCCATGCTGCTGCTGGTGCTGGCCGACAACTATCTCGGACTGTACTTCGGCTGGGAGGGCGTGGGTTTGGCGTCATATCTGCTGATCGGCTTCTGGTCTCACAAGCCGACGGCCGCCACCGCCGCCAAGAAGGCTTTCATCGTCAACCGGGTCGGCGACGTCGGACTCGCTCTGGCGCTGATGATCATGTACGCGCAGTGCGGAACACTCTCCTACGCAGGAGTTTTCGCTCAGGCGCGGACGGCCTCCGAGTTCACTGTCACCGCGATCGGGTTGGCGTTGTTGCTGGCCGCGTGCGGCAAGAGTGCTCAAGTGCCCCTTCAGTCCTGGCTCGGCGATGCGATGGAGGGTCCCACCCCGGTCAGCGCGCTGATCCACGCGGCCACCATGGTCACTGCCGGGGTGTACCTGATCGTGCGTTCGGGCCCGGTGTTCGACCAGGCCCCGACCGCCCGGACCGCGGTGGTCACCGTGGGTGCGGTGACGCTGCTGGCCGGCGCGATCATCGGGTGCGCCAAGGATGACATCAAGAAGGCGTTGGCCGCCTCGACGATGTCCCAGATCGGCTACATGGTGCTGGCGGCCGGCCTGGGGACGGCGGGTTACGCGGTGGCGATCATGCATCTGCTCACGCACGGGTTCTTCAAGGCGGGCCTGTTCCTGGGCGCAGGATCGGTGATGCACGGCATGAACGACGAAACAGACATGCGCCGCTTCGGTGGTCTGCGCGGGTCCATGCCGATCACGTTCGCCACCTTCGGACTCGGCTATCTGGCGATCATCGGTGTGCCGCCGCTGGCCGGGTTCTTCTCCAAGGACGCCATCATCGAAGCCGCGTTCGCGACACACTGGGTGCTCGGCACCGTGACGCTGCTGGGTGCCGGGATCACGGCCTTCTACATGACCCGGGTCATGGTCATGACCTTCTTCGGCGAAAAGCGTTGGGAGCCGGATGCTCATCCGCACGAATCCCCGTCCGTGATGACCGTGCCGATGCTGGTCCTGGCAGTCGGTTCGGTGGGCGGTGGGGCGGTGCTTGCGGTGAATGGGACCCTGCGGCACTGGCTGCAACCCGTGACCAATCCCGCCGATGCGGCAGAGGCGCACCAATTCATGCCCGGGTGGGCGCTCACAGCGCTCACCCTGGCCGCGGTCGGCGTCGGCATCGCCGTCGCGGTCCGCACGTACGTCGCCCGCCCGGTGCGGACGAGCGCTTCGGAGTGGGCGTCTGGTGCGGTGATCGCGGCACGTCATGACCTGTTCGGGGACAACATGAATGAGGCGGCCTTCATGCGGCCGGGTCTGCGTCTGTCGCGGGCAATGGTGGACGTGGACCGGGTGGGCATCGACGGTGTTGTCGAGGGCATCGCCCGGCTGATCGGCAACACCTCGACGGGTGTTCGGCGGATGCAGACCGGTTTCGCGCGCTCGTACGCGTTGACCGTCTTCTTCGGCGCCACCGCACTGTTGCTGGGTGTCGCGCTGGGGAGCGCGTCATGATCCTGACCGCACTGTGGTTGGCGCCGCTGGCCGGGGCCGGGCTGGTGGCGGCGGTACCCACCGGCAGGCCGAACGCCGCCAAGTACGCCGCTCTTGGTACCTCGGCGGCGGTACTGGTCATCGTGGGCATGCTGGCGGCGCGCTTCGATGCGGCGGATCCGGGATATCAGTTCGTCGAAAGTCATTCCTGGATCAAGTCGTTCGGTGCGAGCTATATCGTCGGGATCGACGGTGTCGCGATGGTGCTGGTGGCATTGACCACCGGGCTGATGCCGCTGCTGCTGCTCGCCGGCTGGAATGACACCGGCCGGCCCGGAACGTATCTGGCGCTGATGCTGGTTGTCGAGTCGATGATGCTGGTGGCCCTGGTGGCGTTGGATGTGTTGCTGTTCTTCGTGTTCTTCGAGGCCATGCTGATCCCGATGTACTTCCTGATCGGCCGGTACGGGGGAGATGGGGCACCGCGAACCGCACTGAAGTTCCTGCTGTACAACCTGTCTGGCGGGCTTTTCATGCTGGCCGGGCTCATCGGCCTGAATCTAGTTTGTGGGACGTTTGATTCGCGCATCATCGTGGCCGGGATGTCGTCCGGCGCAATCGTGGCCAACCCCGACGTCATGCATCTGCTGTTTCTCGGCTTCCTGCTGGCTTTCGCGGTGAAGGCGCCGCTGTGGCCGCTGCACACCTGGCTTCCCGGGGTCGCCACCGAGGCGACACCGGTGACCGCGGTACTGATGATGGCCGTCGTCGACAAGATCGGCACGTTCGGAATGCTGCGCTATTGCCTGCGGCTCTTCCCCGATAGCGCGGTCCTGTTCCGGCCCTTCGTGATCGCGCTGGCCGTGATCGGGATCGTCTACGGTGCCCTGGTGGCGATCGGGCAGAGCGATATCATGCGCGTGATCGCCTACTCCTCGATCAGCCACTTCGGGTTCATTGTGCTGGGTATTTTCGCGATGACCAGCCGGGGACAGTCCGGCGCAACGCTGTACATGGTCAACCACGGGCTGGCCACCGCGGCCCTGTTCCTGATTGCCGGATTTCTGGTCTCGCGCAGCGGAACTCGGCTCATCGCCGACTACGGCGGGGTACAGCAGGTGGCGCCGGTGCTGGCCGGGACCTTCCTCGTCGCCGGCATGGCCTCACTCGCGCTGCCCGGCCTGGCGCCCTTCGTCAGCGAATTATTAGTGCTGATCGGCACTTTCGCCCGGTATCCGGTGTTCGCCGTGCTGGCGGCGACCGGGCTGGTCCTCTCCGCGATCTACATCCTGTGGCTCTACCAGCGGATCATGACCGGTCCGCGCAGAGAGGCGGTGGGTGACCTGGTGCCCCGGGAGCTGGCTGTCGTGGTGCCCCTGTTGGCCATGCTGATCGTGCTGGGGGTGTATCCCAAGCCGGCTCTGGACGTCATCGACCCGGCGATCGGACACACTGTCGCCGGCCCTTAGCCACGGCGCGATCTGGGCGCGAGCAGACGCAAAATCGCACGTGGAACGCATGCTCCACGGCGATTTTGCGTCTGCTCGCGGGCCTCAGGACACTGCTCGCGGGCCTCAGGACACTGCTCGCGGGCCTCAGGTACCGCTAGCGCGCCGCCGCCAACTGCGCCCTGCGGCGTTCGAGTAGCCGCAGCACCATCGGGGTGAAGATCAGCTGCATCGCCAGATCCATCTTGCCGCCCGGACACACGATGGTGTTCGGCCGCGACATGAACGAATCATGCAGCATGGCAAGCAGATAAGGAAAGTCGATGCCGTGCGGGTCGCGGAATCGGATGATCAGCATCGACTCGTCGGCGGTCGGTATGGATCGGGCGATGAACGGGTTCGAGGTGTCCACCACGGGCACCCGCTGGAAGTTGACATCGGTGTGGGAGAACTGGGTGCACATGTAGTTCACGTAGTCGGGCATCCGCCGCAGGATGGTATCGGTGACAGCCTCGGAGGTGTAGCCACGGGACACCTTGTCGCGGTGCAGCTTCTGGATCCACTCCAGGTTGATCACCGGAACCACGCCGATCCGCAGGTCGGCGTGCGCGGCGACGTTGACCTCATCGGTGACGATCGCGCCGTGCAGCCCCTCGTAGAACAGCATGTCGGTGTCCGCCGGGATCTCCTCCCACGGCGTGAACGTGCCCGGTTGCTGCCCGAACGGCTCGGCCTCTTTTTCGTCGTGGAGATAGCGGCGCACCTTTCCGGTTCCGGTTTCGCCGTAGGTCTTGAAGAGGTCTTGCAGCTCCTCGAACAGATTGGACTCCGGACCGAAGTGGCTGAAGGTGTGATCGCCGCGCGCGTGTGCATCGGCTATCGCGGCCTTCATCGCGACCCGGTCATACCGGTGGAAGCTGTCGCCCTCGACGAACGCCACGTTGATGTCTTCGCGGCGGAAGATCTGATCGAAAGTCCGCATCACTGAGGTTGTTCCGGCCCCCGAGGAGCCGGTGACGGAAATGATCGGGTGCAGACGTGACATGGTGATTACCCCTTACGATTCAGCCGGCCACGACGCGGTACAGGCCCCGCACGCCATACAGCGGTGAGCTGGAAGGCCGGACGTAGTCCTTGCGGTGGTACTCCTCGATCAGCTCGACCTCGTCGGCCGCTCCGAAGATCAGCGGCACCCGTTGGTGCAGTTCGGTCGGGACCACGTCCATCAGCCGCTTGCGGCCGGTGCTGGCCAGTCCGCCGGCCTGCTCAACCAGAAACGCGATGGGGCTGGCCTCGTAGAGCAACCGCAGGCGTCCCGGTTTGGCCGGGTCCTTGGCGTCGCGCGGATAGAGGAACACACCGCCGCGGGTCAAAATCCGATGCGTCTCCGCGACCAGCGATGCCACCCAGCGCATGTTGAAGTCCTTGCCACGCGGACCCGTCCGGCCGGCCAGGCATTCGTCGATATAACGCTGCACGGCGGGCTCCCAGAACCGCCGGTTGGATGCGTTGATCGCGAATTCCACAGCCGAGCGCGGAATCCGGATGTTGGCGCGGGTCAACACGAATTCACCGAGCGCCGGGTCGAGAGTGAACGCATGCACGCCGGTGCCCACCGTCAGCACGAGCATGGTCGACGGGCCGTAGATCGCATAGCCCGCGCACACCTGCTGCGAGCCGGGTTGCAGGAAGTCCTCGACGGCCGGGTCGGTGCCCGGCTCGGGAGCGCGCAGGATCGAAAAGATGCTGCCGACCGAGACATTCACGTCGATGTTGGAAGACCCGTCGAGCGGGTCGAAGATCAGCAAGTATTTCCCGCGCGGGTAGTGCGTCGGCAGCTGATAGGGTTCGGCCAGCTCTTCGGAGGCCATCCCGGCCACCTGCCCGCCCCATTCGGTGGCCCGCAGGAAGTAGTCGTTGGCCAGCACATCGAGTTTCTGCTGCACTTCGCCCTGCACGTTCACCACGTCGGCGGCACCCAGCACGCCACCGAGCTCGCCCTGCGCCACCCGGGTCGAAATGGCCTTGCAGGCCAGAGCGACATCGAGAATCAACGAGTTGAGGTCGCCGCTGGCATCGGGGTGACGACGCCGTTCCTCGATGAGGAACTTCACCAGCGTCGTGTGGCGGGTGAGCATGCGCGGATACCTCCAATGGGCAGCAGGAAACCTAGAGACATGCTCTGACCTGGGCGCCCACGGTCCATCCCCCTGTTGGGTGGTCCGGTGGGGGTATCCGCGCGTTTGGCCTGCCCCGGACGTCAGCCTCCCCTTACTGTCACGCCATGACCGTGCGCGCCCTGGTATACAGCAACGACAGCAGCCTGCGCCGCCATCTCATCGAATCGCTTTCTGATACAGACTTTCTCGCGTTCGTGTCGTGCCAGTCGGCGTTGCTGGCGCAGGTGCTCACCGGCGGCGTCGATCTGGTGATCCTCGACGGTGACGCCACACCGGCCGGCGGTGTGGATGTCGCCCGGCAGCTCAAGGACCGGGTCGCAGACTGCCCACCGATCCTGCTGGTGGTCGCCCGTGCGGCTGACGCCTGGTTGGCGCTGATGTCCAAGGCCGACGCGACCGTGGGACCCGGCCGTCGGCCGCTGGCGCTGGCCGCAGCCGTCAACCGGCTGACGTCAGGAGATCGAGGCGCAACGAGTCGCTGTCGGCGTGGATTCCGCTGAGGTCCGGGGCGACGAACGTCGGCCGCAGCTGGGGCGGCGCGGCCAGCGCCTCAGCTGCGGTCGTCACTCCGCTCAGCACCAACAGGCTGGGCAGCCCGGCGGAGTTGGCGCCGGCGATATCGGTGTCCAGCCGGTCACCGACCACCAACGGTCGGTGAAAGTCACCGCGCGACAGGGCGTCCCGAAAGATCGGGGGGTAGGGCTTACCGACGATACGCGGTGTGCAGTCGGTGGCGGCCCGCAGCGCTGCGATCATCGAGCCGTTCCCCGGGACCAGCCCGCGCTCGGACGGCAGCGTGACATCCGGGTTGGTTGCCACCCACGGTGTGCCCGCGCGGATCGCCAGCGCCGCTTCGGCGAGGTCCCCCCAACCGATGTCGGGGGAGAAGCCCTGCACCACCGCGACCGGATCGTCAGCCCACTGTCGCACCGGACGCAGGCCTACATCCCGCACCTCGGCGGCCAGTGCCTCCGAGCCGATGACCAGAACTGCTGAATCGCATGCCAATTCGGTGCTCAACAGCTGCGCCGCACATTGGCCACTGGTGATGACGTCACCCGGGTCGGCATCAAATCCCAACTCTCGCAGATGCTCTGCGACCGCCGTGGCACTGCGAGAGGCGTTGTTGGTCAAATACAAGGTACGAGAGGCAATCAGGGACAGCGCCTCGGCGGCACCGGCAATCGGTCGCGAGCCTCGGAACAGCGTGCCGTCGAGGTCGAGGAGCAGACAGTCATGCAGCGTTGCCAGCTCAGCCATTGATGTTCTCGTGTTGCTTCCAGTCGTGGTGCGCCGAGATGGCAGGCGCGCCCGGATGATTCGAGACCATACGGCGGGTCCGCGTCGGGGCAGACCCCCGAATGGGGGAACGGCCGGGGGCTCGATGACCTGAGCAGGTGCGTGAACTCGCATCGGCCATCGGGGGTTGCCGTGTGACGAGCTGCCACTCCCGAAGGACGTCTGCGCCATAACCGGGGTTTACCGGGGAGTGCGCAATCTACTCCGACAAGAGTTCCGGCCTCAGCAGCATGCGGGCCAGGGCGTCGGCCAGCCACTTCTCGTATTCGTCCGGTGACCGTCCCAAATCGACGGTAAACAGGGAAAACAGGTAGGGCGCCTGGATGGTGACCAGAATGTCGGCAGCGTCGTCTTTGGTGAGGCTCGGGCGTAGTGCCGGCCCAAGTTGCTCCACCCATGACGCACAGTCAGCGCGAATCTTGTGGGTCACCAGCGTGCGCAGTTCGTCCAGGCCCGCTTGCAACATCACCTGTATCAGCGGTGCCACCCGTTCGTGCAACTCCCGGACGAAGTGCGCGGCGGTCGCGAAGAACATGCGCTGCGGCTCGCTCGACATATCGGCGAGCAGCGGCGCTCGGTCAACCAACGATTCGGGCCCGTAATCACCCAGGACTGCGACGTCGATTGCCTTCGAGAGCACACCGGCCTTCGATCCGAATGCCGCGTAAACCGTTTGCGGTGAGACGCCTGCAGCTTGCGCGATCTGGTCGATCGACGTCGCGGCGAAACCCTTCTCGACGAAGAGAGCCGTCGCTGCCGTGACGATCCGGCGTTGACGAGCCTCGGCCTCGGCCTGCCGACGGCTGTTGTCATACGTTCGCCGCGATTCGCGTTCAGACGTTGACACCCGCATCTCACCTTCCATATAGTCAACTCTATTCAATGTAGTTGACTCTCTCTAAATCATACGACAAGAGGGTGAGCGCCATGCAATCCACGCGCGTACCACCGGTTCGGTTGGTGAAACTGGTCGACCGCCTGCGGCATAGCGTCTATTGCTTGCATCAGCGACTTGCTCCACCGCCTGTCGTGATGATGGAGCTGATTCTTGCGGGCTGGACCTCGCAGGCGATAGAAGCCGCCGCCGAATTGGGTATCGCAGACGCGCTCGCGGCGGGGCCGCTGCGGCCCGACGATCTTGCCGCAAAGGTCGGTGCGGACCCTGATGCGGTAAGCCGGCTTCTGCGGGCGCTGGAAGGGCGTGGCATATTTCGTCGGCTCCCAAGTGGCGCCTATGGCCTCACGCCTCTCGCGGACACGCTGCGGACAGACGCTTCGGGTTCGATGGCTGCGGCAGCGAAGTTCTACGGATCGCCGCAGCATCGCGAGCACTGGAGCATGCTTGCGGAGTCCATCAGAACCGGCAGGGCAAGCATTCCACGCCTTCGCGGCAAGGATTTCTTCGACTACCTCGGCGACGATCCCTACCTGGCAGAGCTTTTCAACGGTGCCATGACCAGTGTTTCGGGGTTGGCGGAGGGCCCCATGGTTGCCGCCTATGACTTCACCCCCTACCAAACGATCATGGATGTCGGCGGCGGACACGGCCGCTTGCTGGCCGCAATCCTGGCGGCAGCGCCGGCCGCTCGCGGTGTGCTGCTGGAAATCCCGGACGTTGCCGCCGGGGCGCTACCACTGTTGCGAACACTGGGCGTGGCAGAGCGGGTTCGCATCGAGTCGGGTTCGTTCTTCGACGCCATCCCCGCAGGGGCCGACCTCTACGTCCTGAAGAACATCATTCATGACTGGCCCGATGAGAAGGCCGAGGCTATCTTGCGCAACCTGCGTACCGCGTGCGGTGCGGACTGCACCGTGGTCCTGGTCGAACTCGTCATACCCGAGCACAACCGCGACTTCGTCGGCAAGTGGGCCGATCTCGAGATGCTCTTGGGTTTGGATGGCAGCCGCGAACGCAATGCGGAGGAGTACGGGACGTTGCTCGCGCGCGCTGGGTTCAGGATGACGCGGGTGATTCCGACCGCTTCGCCGTTCAGTCTCGTGGAAGCAAAGGCGTGCTGACAAACCGGGAGGCTGGAGTGGCCGCCGCCCAAGCTGACCGCAAGGTTGTTGCTTGGTCAGTCGTGGCCGCGCAGTTGACACGCTGCCTACCATCCCTCCCCGCAACGCAGTAGCAACTCGTAAGAAGGCGCGAGAAATGTTGCTGCGCAGTCATTTCCGGTGGAGGCGAGTCCAGGTTAGTCGAAGCGCCCTGGTGCGCGGTCACCGCGTCGAGCCTGCAAGTTTGCAGCGAAAAGGCGAGTAGGGGCCGCCCAATTTACAGGCTGGGCATCGGGCTCAGGCCAAAGTGACCTTGACCGACACCCGACCGCGGTCGTCGCGGTGTGCGATCGCATGACCTGTGCGGTTGGCGCCGTCGAAGTTGAGCAGGGTGAGCGGCGCGCCGTCGCCGAGAAAGTTGCGCCACCAGGATTTCGAGTCGGGGCCGGCCACTCCGATCAGCACGGTGCCGTCGGCGCGGCGGCGGTAACCCACCGGAAGCTCGATGGTCTTGCCGGAGCGGCGCCCGACATAGCGGATCACGACCAGACCACGGCGGACCAGGCCGCCCACCACGGGCGCGTCGATGAGCCTGACGGCCACCGCGTTCACCGTGCGGACGAAGGTCGAGTCGGACAGTCCGGGGGACATGGGGCCAGGCTAACCGGCGTTCCGCGGGTCGTCGACGACCCACGACCATGTCACCACCACCCCCCGCCCACGCGGCGATGGCATCTCGCTACATTCGGACGCAAAATCGATCGCAGTACGTCGCAGGAGGAATCTCATGAACGCGCAGGTCGAGCAGTTGGAATTCCAGGCAGAGGCCCGGCAACTGCTGGATTTGATGGTCCACTCGGTCTACTCCAACAAGGACTCGTTTCTGCGGGAGTTGATCTCCAACGCTTCTGACGCGCTGGACAAGCTGCGTATCGAAGCGCTTCGCAACAAAGAACTCGATGTGGACACCTCCGACCTGCACATCGAGCTCGAGACCGACAAAGGGGCCCGCACCCTCACCATCCGCGACAACGGCATCGGTATGACTCGTGCCGAGGTGGTGGATCTGATTGGGACGCTGGCCAAGTCGGGCACCGCAGAGCTGCGCAAGCAACTCCGCGAAGCCAAGACCGCCCAGGACGCTCAGGCGTCCGAGGAGCTGATCGGCCAGTTCGGCATCGGCTTCTACTCGTCGTTCATGGTGGCCGACAAGGTCGAACTGCTGACCCGCAAGGCCGGCGAGAGCGAAGCCACCAAGTGGGAATCCAGCGGCGAGGGCACCTACACCATCGAAGCCGTCGAGGGCGCCCCGCAGGGCACGTCGGTCACGCTGCATCTCAAGCCGGAGGACGCCGAGGACGAACTGCACGACTACACCTCGGAGTGGAAGCTCAAGAGCCTGGTCAAGCAGTATTCCGACTTCATCGCCTGGCCCATCCGCATGCAGGTGGAGCGGCGGACACCGGCTACCGAGGAAGGCGGCGAGGAGTCGGTCACCCTCGAGACCGAGACCCTCAACTCGATGAAGGCGCTGTGGGCCAGGCCCAAGGACGAGGTCTCTGACGAGGAGTACAAGGAGTTCTACAAGCACATCGCGCACGCCTGGGACGACCCGCTCGAAGTCATCTCGATGAAGGCGGAGGGCACCTTCGAATACCAGGCGTTGCTGTTCCTCCCGTCGCAGGCGCCGTTCGACCTGTTCAATCAGGACGCCAAGGTCGGGGTGCAGCTGTACGTCAAGCGCGTGTTCATCATGGCCGACTGCGAAGAGCTGATGCCGGTATACCTGCGCTTCGTCAAGGGTGTGGTGGACGCACAAGACCTGTCGCTCAACGTGTCTCGCGAGATCCTGCAGAAGGATCGGCAGATCAACGCGATTCGCCGCCGGCTGACCAAGAAGGTGCTGTCCACGATCAAGGAGATCCAGTCCGAACGGCCCGATGACTACCGCACCTTCTGGACCCAGTTCGGCAAGGTCCTCAAGGAGGGCCTCATGTCGGACTTCGACAACCAGGAGGCCCTGCTCTCCATTTCCTCGTTCGCTTCGACGCACAGCGAGGAGGAACCCACCACGCTCGCCCAGTACGTGGAGCGGATGAAGGAGGGGCAGACCCAGATCTTCTACGCCACCGGCGCATCACGTCAGCTGCTGGAGAAGTCGCCGCATCTGGAGGCGTTCAAGGCCAAGGGGTACGAGGTGCTCCTGCTCACCGACCCGGTCGACGAAGTCTGGGTGGGCGTGGTCAACGAGTTCGACGGCAAGCAATTGCAATCGGTGGCCAAGGGTGAAGTGGACCTGGACGCCGGCGAAGAGACCTCCGAAGCCGAGCGCGAAGAGCAGCAGAAGGAGTTCGCCGACCTGCTGACCTGGCTCAAGGAGACCCTGAGCGATCACGTCAAGGAAGTCCGGCTGTCCAGCCGTCTGACCGACTCGCCGGCCTGCCTGATCACCGACGCCTTCGGGATGACGCCGGCCCTGGCCCGCCTCTACCAGGCGTCCGGGCAGGATGTTCCCATCGGCAAGCGGACCCTGGAGCTCAATCCGCACCATCCGCTGGTCACCGGGCTGCGCCAGGCGCACGCGGAACGTCCCGACGACACCTCGGTCGCCGAAACCGCGGAACTGCTCTACGGCACCGCGCTGCTGGCCGAGGGCGGGGCGCTGCAGGACCCAGCGCGCTTTGCCGAGCTGCTGGCCGACCGGCTGACGCGCACCGTGTAGGTCCCCGGCGCTACCGCCCAGCTCGCCCAGCCGCCCGGCGCGACCGCCGCGAAACTGACGCCAAGCACACCCGCCGCGGCGCGTCGCGTGCGCAGGTTCAGTGTCGCTGTTCGGGTCAGGTAAGGGATCGGCGATTGAAAGCCGGCCGGAACGGATATTCGCATTTCATGACTGTGTTTCGGGCCATCGATCCGCAGGGCGTGATCGTCGCCACCAGGGATTTCGACAGTGCGGAGGATGCGCACCGGTGGTTTGCCGACACCATCGCCGGCCGCTACCAGCTGGGTTGGCGCATGGAGGTGTGCGACGACGGTCAGTGGGCTGGCTTCGACGACACCGGCGGCTTCACGGCTCCGTTGAGCCGCCGGCGCGTCACCAGCTGACTCAGAACGGCAGTTTCTCGCGCACCAGGTTGGTGAGGAAGCGCCCCGCCGACACGGGTTTGAACGCACGCGCCGCCTCGGTGAGTGCGTCGCGCGATTCGGTGGGAAGTTCGACCTCGGCGGCCGCCACATTGAACTCCAACTGCTCCACACTGGACGCGCCCGGTATGGCAACCACTCCCGGCAAACTGATCAGCCAGGCCAGAGCCACCTGCGCCGGCTTGGCGCCCACCTCGGCCGCCACATCGCGGAGCGTCTGCAGCAGTGGCTCGATGCGGCGCAGGTTTTCGGTCCCGAACAGGGGATTGACCGCGCGTACGCCACCGGGGCGGTTGTCGACGCCGTACTTGCCTCCCAGCAGACCCTGGGCCAGGGGACTGTACGCGATGACGATCCGGTTCTCTCGTTCAGCAAAGGGCACCATGTGGTCAAGGGCGCGCGGGTGTGCCAGCGAGAAGTGCACCTGATTGCTGATCACGGGGCGGCCCAGCGCCGCGTCAGCCTGCTGCCAGCGGGCGAGTGAATAGTTCGAGACACCGGCCGCGCCGATCTTGCCCTCGTCGAGCAGGTCACGCATGCCCGGCATGATCACCGTGTCCGGGACGACGGGATTGGGCTGATGGATCTGGTACAGCGGGATGCGGTCCAGCTGCAGTCGCCGCGCGCTGGCACGTTCGCGCTGCTTGATCACTGCCGGGAACGGCGCGACCGGAAAGATCTTGCTGGCCACGGCCACCTCGGCGCGTTCGTCGCCCAGCGCCTCGCCCAGGATCCGTTCGCTCTTGCCCAGGCCGTACACCTCGGCGGTGTCGAACAGGGTGACGCCGAGGGCGCGGGCGCGTTGCACGATGTCGCGTGCCCCACCGGAGGCGTAGGTGTCCCCGTATCCCCACTCGCGCGAGCCGAACTGCCACGTGCCGAGCCCGATCCGGCTGACCTGGCCGACTCCCTCGACCTGAATGTATTTCATGAGCCCACCGTATATCGGCGGTCGGCGGTGGCCGGCGCTCAGCCGTGATAAAACATCGGGCGGGGCCGCCTGACGAAGGGGAACGGCTGTGAGCCGAATATTCGGCAGTATCAACCAGCTTGGTTATGTGGTGCGCGATATCCAGGCCGCCATGGACCGGTGGATTCGGCACGGCGTCGGGCCGTGGTTCTACATCGAAACCGTAATGCCGGAGTACTTCCGTTACCGCGGGGCGGATTCCGACCTGAGAATGAGTGTGGCCCTGGCCAACTCGGGCGATATGCAGCTGGAACTGATCCAGCAACGGAACGACGCGCCGTCGATGTACAAAGACTTCCTCGACTCCGGCCGGGAGGGAGCCCAACACGTCGCGTACTGGACGACCGACTATCAGGCCCTCTACGACCGGGTTCTGACGGCCGGTTACACGGTGGGCCAGGAGGGCGACATCGGCGGGCGTTTCGCCTACCTGGACACCGAGCGCGAGCAGGGCACGGTCATCGAGATCAGTGACATCAGTGGGCCCAAAGGGCACCTGTTCGCCTACATCCGCGAGGTCGCCGCCGAATGGGATGGCGCAGAGCCGATCCGGGTGCTCGGATGAGTCCAGCCGGCGCGATGGGGAGGACGCAATGAAAGTTCACCATCTCAACTGCGGAACCATGAAAACGCCCGGTGCGCCGATGGTGTGCCACGTCCTGCTGATCGAAGCCGGCAATGCGCTGGTCCTGGTGGACACCGGCTTCGGCTCGCACGACTGCCGGGATCCCGGCCGCGTCGGGCCACTGCGCCATGTCATCAGACCGGTGTTACAGGAGAGCGAAACGGCACTGCACCAGATCGCACAACTCGGGTTCCAACAGTCCGATGTGCGGCATATCGTGTTAACCCACTTCGACTTTGGACCACATCGGTGGGCTTGCCGACTTTCCCGACGCGCACGTTCACGTGACCACGGCCGAGGCCCGCGGCGCCGTCCACGCTCCATCGCTGCGCGAACGCCTGCGGTACCGAAGCGTGCAGTGGGCACACGGGCCCAACCTGGTCGAGCATGATCCCGATGGCGAGTCCTGGCGTGGATTCGCCCGCGCCAAAGCGCTTTCCGAAATCAGCGACGGCGTCGTCCTGGTGCCGATGCCGGGTCATACCCGGGGCCACGCGGCGGTGGCCGTGTCAGCGGGGGAGAGATGGGTGTTGCATTGCGGGGACGCGTTCTACCATCACGGAGCGCTGGACCGGTCCGGTGTGCCGTTGATGCTGCGCACATACGAAGGCGCCTCCGCCTTCAACCGCGGGCAACTCCGGGAGAACCAGGCGCGGCTCGCGGAACTGTACGAGCGCGGCGAACGCGATCTAAAGATCGTGTGCGCACACGACCGGGGCCTGTTCGAGCAAGCCCGCGGTTGATTCAGCTGGTCGGCGGGGCCCGTGGGGCCCTGGCGGCAACGCCATGCTCCTAAAACGATAACCCCGTTCTCGTCGGAGGGTGGGGGTGTGTCATGCTCGGCGGCGGAGGTCGCTATGGCAAGAACAGTGGTAGTTGGAGCTTCGAGCGGGCTGGGGCGCTGCATCGGCATCGGCCTGGCGCGGCGCGGTGACCGGGTTGCGCTGCTCGCGCGGCGCCGCGAGCGCATTGACGCGGCCGCCCAGGACGCAGGACCGGACGCGTTCGCCGTCGAGTGCGACGTCACCGATCAGGAATCGGCCCGCTCCGCCATCGATGCCGCCGCCGAAGCGCTCGGGGGCATCGACAACCTTGTGTACTCGCCCGCGATCAGCCCGCTGGTACCGCTGGCCGAGACCGATGCCCAAACCTGGCGGCGCGTCTTCGACACCAATGTGATCGGGGCGTCGCTGACGACGGCGGCGGCCATTCCGCACTTGACGACGTCCGCGGGCAAGGTGATCTATCTATCGTCCGACGCCGGTACGTTCGGGCCGCCCTGGCCGGGCCTGGGAGCCTACGGCGTCAGTAAGGCGGCGCTGGAACGGCTGGTCGAGGCGTGGCGGGCCGAGCACCCGAACATCGGTTTCACCAATCTCATCGTCGGCGAGTGCGCGGGCGGGGAGGGTGATGCGCAGACCGGCATGAATGCCGGGTGGGACCGCGATTTGGCGATGCAGGCTTACCCGCTGTGGGTGGCGCGGGGCTGCATGCCGGGCAGGCTGATGCCCGTCGAGGACCTTGTCGAGGTGGTCCACACCATCCTGCGCACCAACGCATCGACGTCGATGCCGGTCGTGGTCGCCAGAGGCGCTCCCGCTGCCGGGGGAGCGGTGCTCGAATACGGGCAGCTGCCCTAACTCCCAGGACCGGTCACGAAGCAGCGGCCTCTGCTGGTGTCGAACAACACTTCGGCGACGGCGGATTTGTCGATTGCCGGGAACTCGAACCGGTGCACCTGCTGGCCGGCTTCTATTGCGGCGTCTTGAGATTCGGTGCTGCCGTCCTTTTTGCGGACCACCGCGGTGACCTTGTCGGGCGTCGACATGTTCTGCGGCTCCTGGAAGTACCAGACCTCGATGCCGGCGCCGGTCGAGCTGGCCTGCCAGCCGTCGGAGTAGAAGCACGCCGGGTTGCCGTCGGCGTCAGGCGGCGGGGGTGGGCAGATCGAAAGCCCGACGCAGTCCGGCGCACCAGTCGTGGAGGTGGTCGTCGTCGTGGATGGCTTGGTGACCGGGGCCGCGGAGGCTGCCGGCGTGGCCGGTTTTGCCGGGGTGCTGGACGAGGCCGGCGGTGAGGCATGCGGTGATCCGCACGCCGCCAACGTGATCAAGCCCGCCGCCAGCGGGGTCATGAACCGCCTTGCCTTCGACATCGATGTCCTTTCGCCACGGGTGCCCGGAACCCTAGGGCAGCCTAGGGAAGGCTCACCGGATCTGTCCCGGAAACGGCGCGGGTTGTCGCTCCAAGGTGGGCGTGGAGCCAGCCGGATATTCCAGCGGCTGCCACCGGTTACTAGGAGCTCAGATTCCTGGGATGAATGAAGATGCCCTCCGCCGATACCAGGACGCCGTCGGCGCCGCTGATCTGACCGACGGCGAAGGTCTTGACGCCCTCGACCCGGTCCACCCACGCGTCCGCCCGTAACGGCTGCAGCAGCGGGGTCCGCTGGTGATAGCGCAACGTCAACGTGCCGGTGTAGGCCGGCCGGCCGGGTCGGTGCGCGGTGGCTCCGAGTATGTGGTCGAGGATCATCGCCGAGACACCGCCGTGCACGTGCCCCATGGGACCCTCGAACGCGGCGCCGAGAGTGAATTCCGTCCACACCGATCCATCGCCCTCATGGTGGACCACCAGCGGGGGAGCCGACGGATTGCGAACGCCGACAACGACATTGCCCGACGCAATGCCCTGGCCGTCGTCGATTGCGCGTTGGCCGAACGTTCCGGGCATCAGTTCGGCGCTGAGTTCGGCTGTGACGCTGTCAATCTTGGCCGCCGCGGCGGCGATGACCTCGTGGTCCACTTCGGTGCGGATCGTCGCGTCGATCAACCGCCGCACCGATGCCGCCAGCGCCTCGTACACCGGCAACGAATCAGTCATCGACTCAAACGAATCCACCATGTCCGTCACCCTAGAGCAGCGCTCGATGTCCCAGTCAGCGGTCCGTCGTCAGCCACCATCGACCTGCGGGTTGTTAATCTTGGCGGCGTGAACGCGCCCAGCGACAAGGTGAAGTCGGCACTCGCCGCCACCAGCTGGGCCCTGCTCGGCATGATGTCCTACGAAGAGGAAGTCTCCGGCTACGACCTGAAGAAGTGGATCGACTGGAGCGTCGACCTCTACTACTGGAGTCCCTCGTACAGCCAGATCTACACCGAGCTCAAGAAATTGGAAAGCCTGGAGCTGGTGACGTCCCGGGTCGAGCGTGACGAAGGCACCCGCAGTCGCCGGCTCTACAAGATCACCGAGGCCGGCATGGCCGCCATCACCGACTGGACCAACAACGCGCCCCTGGATCCGCCGGTGCTCAAGCACAGCATGCTGCTGCGGATCACGTTCGGCCACCTCAGCAACCCGACCCGTCTCAAGGAATTGCTGCAGGAATACGTGGCCTACGTCGAAGCCCGGCACCGCAAAGCCGTCGAAGACGCCGAGGGCGCCGAAGCCGAGCCCGGCTGGGCGTACTCGGTGATCGCACTGCGTTGGGCAGCAAAGTATTACGCTGCTGAGCGCGAGTTTGCCCTGGAGCTGATGAAAGAGATCGACGAGACCGACGCGATCCTCGGCAAGGCCGGCAAAGGCAGTTTCGGCAAGCCGCGCCCCGCCCCGGGGTACTGGCGTGAGGTCGAGAAGCAGATCGAGGCCAAGCGGGCGGCCGACTAAGCCGCCGCGTCAAGCGCCGCGATGTAGCCGAACACCAGGCCCTGCGCGATGGTCGCGCCGGCGCCAGGGTAGGTACGGGCTCACCCGGGTAACGCTAGGCCCTGCGACAGGTCTGCGAAATGCGTCTCCTGGTCAGTGGAACAGCTGACCGCGCCGCCCGGCGCAGAAGCGTTCAATGGCCGGTATGGGGCTGCAATCCGACACCGGGGAGATTCGGTTCATCGAGGCACAGGCCGCGCCGGCCAGATTCGCCCGCGGCTGGCATTGCCTGGGCCTGATCCGCGATTTCGTCGATGGTAAACCGCACGTCGTCAACGCATTCGGCCAGAAGCTTGTCATATTTCGTACCGGGGACGGAAAGATCAACGTGCTCGACGGCTATTGCCGGCATATGGGTGGAGACCTGTCCAGGGGTGAGGTGAAGGGCGACGCGATCGCCTGCCCTTTCCACGACTGGCGTTGGGGCGGTGACGGCCGATGCAAGCAGGTGCCGTACGCCAAACGCGCGCCGCGGTTGGCCCGCACCGCAACGTGGACCACGCTCGAGCAGGACGGCATGCTGTTCGTCTGGAACGACCCCGAAGGCAACCCGCCACCACCGGAGGCCATGATTCCGCGCATCGAGGGTGCCACCAGCGACGAGTGGACCGACTGGCACTGGTACACCACCCTCGTCGGCAGCAACTGCCGCGAGATCATTGACAACGTCGTGGACATGGCGCACTTCTTCTACATCCACGGGTCGTTGCCCACCTACTTCAAGAACATCTTCGAGGGGCACGTCGCCACGCAGTACATGAACGGTGAGGGCCGGCCCGACATGGCCGGCGAGGGATCGAAGATGCTCGGCACCACATCCGTGGCCTCATACTTCGGCCCCTCCTTCATGGTCGACGACCTCACCTACCACTACACGGCCGGAGACCAGCAGACGATCCTGATCAACTGCCACTACCCGATCGACGCCAATTCCTTTGTGCTGCAATACGGCATCATCGTCAAGAAGTCCGAGAACCTGCCCGCCGAGGAGGCCGTGCGGGCCGCGACCAGGCTCGGCGACTACGTCAAGTTGGGCTTTGAGCAGGACGTCGAAATCTGGCGCCACAAGGCCCGGATCGACAATCCGCTGCTGGTGGAGGAGGACGGACCGGTCTACCAATTGCGGCGCTGGTATGAGCAGTTCTACGTCAACGCCGCCGACGTGCAGCCGGACATGGTGGACCGCTTCGAGTTCGAACTGGACACCAGCAGGCCCTACGAGACGTGGATGAAGCAGATCGAGGCGAACATTGCGGCGAGGGCGGACTCGATGTCATGAACCGCCCGGTGCGGACCGACAACCGGCTCGACGGTATGCCGATGGCACCGGTCGACTGCCTTCGATGCGGAGCGCATGTGTTGGCGCGCAAAGCGAGCTGGAACCAGACCAGCGTGCAATGGAACGCCGACGCTTCTGCCCGGTGTCTTGAGCGGCGGGATGCCGGGACCGCACACCACCAGTCGTTATTCCTGGCGTGTTCGGCGTTGCGTGATTCCATCGAGGCCGCCGTCGCCGCCGGGGACCTGGCCGTCGTTGACACCGATTAGGGTGGCTGGCGATGCGAATCGCGGTGACAGGCGGCACCGGTTATGTCGGTGCCCATATCGTCAATGCGCTGCTGGCCGCCGGCCACGGCGTTCAGCTGCTGGCCGAGCCGGGCTGGTCCAACGATCTGCTGTTGCATCGGCTGCAAACCGTCGGCGAGGTGGCGGTCGTGCGTGGCGATCTGCGTTCCCCGGACCTTCCCGAAGGCTTGCTGGACGGCTGCGACGCGGTGATCCACGGCGCCGGCGTGGTGGGTACCGACGACACCCACGAGCGATTGATGTGGGACATCAACGCGTATGCCAGCGAACGGATCATGCTGCGCGGCGTCGCACTCGGGTTGGACCCGGTGGTACTGGTGTCGAGCTACAGCGCGTTGTTCCCGCCGCCGGGTCCGGTGATCGGTCCGGATTCGCCCACCGCCCACGGCAGATCGGCCTATGCGCGGACCAAGTCCTATGCCGACCGGGTAGCGCGACGACTGCAGCGCGACGGAGCCCCGGTGGTGGTCACCTATCCGTCCAGTGTCGTCGGGCCGGCGATGTACACCGCGCCGGGCATCACCGAACAGGGTTGGCAGACCATCGTGCGGTTCGGGGTGGCGCCCAAGGTCGCGCACGCGGGGATGATGATGATCGATGTCCGCGACGTCGCCGACGTGCACGAACGGTTGATGCGGCCGGGGCGGGGGCCGAAGCGTTATCTGTGCGGCGGGCAGCTGCTGACGTTCGACGACATGATCGCGGCGATCGAGTGCGGCTGCCGACGGCGGATCCGCCGGATGCCGCTGAGCCCGGCCGCGTTTCGGTTGCTCGGCCGCGTGTCCGACCTCGCCGCGTCCGTCCTGCCGCTGGGTAGCGGGTTCAGTTACGAAGCGGCGCAGTTGATTACCGCAGCGATCCCGACCGATGACTCCGCGACACTGCGCGACCTCGGGCTGACCTGGCGATCGGCTCGCGAGGCGATCGTGGCGACGTTCGCGCAACCACTAGTCTGACCAGATGAGCGGTCGGGTTGCGGTGGTGACCGGCGCGAGCCGCGGTGCCGGACACGGCATCGCCGCCGCGTTGGCCGCCCGAGGCTGGCGGGTGTACGCGACCGGTCGCAGCATCTCCGACGCGCCACCGGGCGGTGTCGCAGCTCGGGTCGACCACGCCGACGACGACGCGGTCGGCCGGTTGTTCGAGCGGGTGCGGTCCGAGGAGGGCCGGCTGGATCTGCTGGTCAACAATGCCGCAGTCGTCTCCGATGAACTCGTCAGCCCAAAGCCGTTCTGGGAGAAGCCGCGTGCGCTGGCGGACGTGCTGGACGTCGGATTGCGGTCGTCCTATGTCGCGTCGTGGTACGCGGCGCCACTGCTGGTTGCCGGCGGGCGGGGCCTGGTCGCGTTCACGTCCTCGCCGGGATCGGTGTGCTACATGCACGGCCCGGCGTACGGGGCCCAGAAGGCCGGGGTCGACAAGATGGCCGCCGACATGGCCGTGGACTTCCGCGGCACCGGCGTTGCGACGGTGTCGATCTGGATGGGCATCCTGCTGACCGAGAAACTGCGCGCCGCGTTCGCCGGAAAGCCTGAGGCACTGACCAAGACCGCCGAGCATGCCGAAACACCGGAATTCACCGGCTATCTGCTCGATGCGGTGTTCGACGACCCGGAGTTGGCCGCGCTGAGCGGTCAGACGTTCATCGGCGCCGAGTTGGCCGAACGGTACGGCATTGTGGACGAGGGCGGTCGCCGCCCGCCGTCGCATCGGCACCTAGGTGCCCCGCGGGAGCCGAGCGCCGTCGTCATCCGGTGATCAGACCCCACAGCCCACCCGCACTGGCATACAAAGCCGAGTCCGTCACCTTCTCGTCCCAGTACCGCAGGGAACCGAACTCCGACCGCCAGGCCAGCGCGGCGCGAGTGTACTCGTGCAGCCGATGCTCCCGGGTGGTGCCGATCGCGCCGTGCACCTGATGGGCATTGCGCACCACCACCGACGTCGCGTGTCCCGTGCATGAACGTGCCACGGCAACAAGGAATTCCACATTGTCGGCCGACCAATCGCTGGTGACGGCGACGGCGAGCGCCGCTTCGGTGGCGGCCCGGGCGAGCGCCGCCTCCGCGGCGACATCGGAAACCAGATTCTGGACCGCCTGGAATTTCGCGAGTGGGCGGCCGAACTGGATCCGGGAGCTGACGTGCTCGATGCACAACTGCAGGATTCGGTCCAGCACGGCGCAGACCTGGATAGAGCGCACCAGACCCGATTTCAGCCGGAGCCGATTGACGACGGCCAGGGTGGTCGGTGACCCTTGCAGAGCGGCGAGGTCGGCACTCACCGCGTCGCGGGGTTCGCCGATCAGGTTGGTGCCCGGGGTGATGGTGAGCTCCCCGGCCGCGACGTCGGCGACGCGGAACCCGCCCTCGGCCCGCCAGGCGAGTACCACGCGGTCGGCCGTGGCCGCCCAGGGCACGTCGGTCGCATGACCCTGCTTGTCGAGCATGCACACGGTACGTACCGCATCGTCGACGGGTAGGCCACTGGCCTCCAGCAACCAGCACGCCAATAAATCATGCTCTGCCAACGGGATTCGCACTCCGTGGCGTGCAGCCGCGGCCAGCAGTTCGGCGGCTTCGAACCACCCGGCACCGCTGCCGCCGTGTTCTTCGGAGCCCGTCAGCCGCAGCAGGCCGAGCTCACGCAGGTGCGACCAGAGATCGGACGTGGGCGATTGCTTTTCGCGGTGGTCCGCGAAAACGGCGTCCATCATCTGGACGAGCTCAGGGTCGACGGCAGCACTCATCGCATGCCCAATCCGCGCGCCATCACTCCGCGCAGGACTTCGTTGGTGCCGCCGCGCAGGGTGAAACCGGGCCGCTGGTCAAGTGCAGTCCGAACCAGCGTGGTGAAGATGGCATCGGGGGAGTCGAGCGTGTCGGCGAATTCGGCGATGTCGCCCTCGGCGGTGGTGCCCAGGACCTTGACCACTGCGGCGGGCACGTCCGCGGCTTCGTGGCGTTCCAATGCGCCGGCCACCGCGGTGGACATGTGGTGCAGACCGGCGACCCGGGCGACCAGCCGGCCCAGGTTCGGGTCGCGGGGGACGGCGTTGGCTGCCATCCGGTCGGCGCAGGCCGTCAGCAGCACGAAGGTGGACAGAAAACGCTCTGGACCGCTGCGTTCGAAGGCCAGTTCCGACGTCACCTGTCGCCAGCCGTCGCCGACCTTCCCGAAGACCATGTCGTCCGGCACGAACGCTTCGTCGAAGATGACTTCGTTGAAGTGGTGGGCTCCGTTCATCGAGACGATCGGCCGGATCTCGATGCCTGGTCCGTGCAGGTCGACGAGGAACTGACTGAGCCCGTCGTGCCGGTGTTGCGGATCGACCGGTGCCGTGCGGGCCAGTGCGATGAAGGCGTGGGCCAGATGGGCGCCGGAGGTCCAGACCTTCGTGCCGGAAAGTGACCAGCCGCCGTCGACGCGCTCGGCCCGGGTGCGCACGCTGGCCAGGTCGGAGCCGGAATCGGGCTCGCTCATGCCGATCGCGAAGAAGCATTCGCCGCGGACGATCGGCGGGAGGAAGCGTTGCTTTTGGGTCTCGGTGCCGTACTTGAGCAGCGACGGCACGATCTGGCGGTCGGCGATCCAGTGTGCGGCGACCGGTGCTCCGGCGGCCAGCAACTCCTCGGTGACGACGAAGCGTTCCAGAAACGACCGTCCGTGCCCCCCGTACGCAACGGGCACCGTCATGCCGAGCCAACCCTGCGCCGCCAGCGCCGCGGTGAACTTCTCGTCCCACTGCGACAGCCACGCATCGACCGACGGCGTGAAGGCACCGGCGGCCAGTTGCTCGGCGATGAAGGTGCGCACCTCCGCACGCAGGGCGCCGGTCGCCTCATCTTCGATTCCCGCCGGCGGAACCAGCCTGGGCGCGGTCATCAGGTGGTCCGCCACTTGGCGATGCGCCGCTCGTGTTCGGGGTCGCGATGGGCCAGTGGCTGCATGGCCGCCGCCATACCCAGGGTCGACTCGAGCGAACCGGTGCGCGATTCCTGCAGCAGCCGCTTGGCCATCCGCAGTGCGTGTGAGGGATTCTTGGCGATGCGCTCGGCGAGCTCCTGCGCGGCCGGGAGGAGCTCATCGTGCGGTACCACCCGGCTGACCAGACCCCACTCGAGCGCGGTCGCGGCACCGATCCGGTCGCCGGTGAGGGTCATCTCGGCGGCGCGCTGGTAGCCGATGATGCGCTGCAGGAACCAGGTGCCGCCGTCGCCGGGGATAAGCCCGAGTTGTACGAAGCTCTCGGCGAAAGAGGCACGCTCGGAGGCGATTCGGATGTCGCACATCATCGCCAGGTCGCAGCCGGCGCCGATGGCGGCGCCGTTGACGGCCGCGATCAGCGGGACTTCGAGTCGCGCGAGTGCGCGCGGGATCCGCTGGATACCGTCGATGTAGGCGTACCGCTGGTCGAGGGCACTGAGGCCGAACATGCCGGCCTGGTCTGCCATCTCTTTCACGTTCCCGCCGGAGGAGAAGATCTTGCCCTCGCCGGTCAGGATGACGGCGTGGACGGCGGTGTCAGCGTTGGCGCTGTCGACCGCATCTTCGAACGCGGCGATGACGTCCTTGCCGGTGATCGCATTGCCCACGCTCGGCAGGTTGATCGTCCAGGTCTGGATCGGCCCGGTACCGCTGATCTCCAGAGGATTGCTCATGCAGGCCACTGTGTCATGGCGTCAAGCCGGTTCGTCGCCCGGGCGTGGCACGGCCAGAGGCGCTATGCCGAGCGTGCGCATAATGCCGTTGCGCTCGGCGTGCCGCCGGCATTTTATGCACGCTCGCGACCGAAGCTGTTGATATCAGGGGCGCGCGTCATCCGGCCGAGCCCGCCACCGCTGTCACATGTGCGCAAACTTGTTGGCGTGCTTCACGTGCGATATCCAGAACTGGGATGGACAGGAAGCCGTGGATCGCACCCTCGATGTACATCTGCGTCACCGAAACTCCGGCCGATTCTAGCGCCGTAGCGTAGGCGAGTGCCTCGTCGCGCAACGGGTCGTGGCCAGCGACGACCATGACGGCCGGCGGTAACCCGCGCAGATCGCCGTGGACGGGCGCGACATACGGGTGCACCCGATCGGCGACGCGCGGCACGTACTGGTCCCAATACCACTGCATGGCCGGCTTCGGGTTGTAGTAACCACGCCCGAACAGGCGGTAGGACTCGGTGTCGAAGTCGGCCGCGATGACGGGGTAAATCAGCAACTGTGCCGTCAGCTGGGGGCCGCCGCGATCGCGTGACATCAGCGCGGTCACCGCCGCGAGGTTCCCGCCCGCGCTGTCACCTCCGACCACGAGCCGGCCGCGGTCTCCGCCGAAGATCCCGCTTGCCGCCAAACCGGCAACCGCATACACATCCTCGGCCGCCGCCGGCCACGGATGTTCCGGCGCCAGCCGATATCCGACCGAAACCACAACGGCTGGAATCAAATTCGCGATACTGCGGCACAAACCGTCGTGGCTGTCCAGGTCGCAGAACACGAATCCGCCGCCGTGGGCATATACGAGCACGGGCAGGTCATCTCCGGCGGGGCGATAGATCCGCACCGGGATATCGCCACCGGGTCCGGGAACCAGCTCATCCAGGATCTCGGCGACCGGCTCCGGCTCGTCGGGCAGCACCAGCCGGGAACGGATGACCGCCCGCGCCTGCGCACCCGTCATCGTATGCACCGGGGGAAAGCCGGCATCCAGTGTGTCGAGCAGCTCGGCGACCTGTGGGTCGAGCTTCATACGTACTGCAATGCGGGGCGCAGCGGGCGCAGCGGCTGCAGCGTCGGTGCCACCGAGTCGCTCTCGACATTGCGCCAGATGCCCATCGCGGTCATGCGTACCGGTGCAGTCATCCGCTGGTCGAATCTCATGCGATTCATCGGACCGCACACCGACACGGCGGCGACGGCGTCGCCTGAGGCGCCGATCGGTGCTGCGACGCAACCGAATCCGAGCAGCGACTCTTCTCGCTCGAAGGCGACACCGTGCGCTCGAACCTTGGCCAGTTCAACGGCCAGCTGCGAACTGGTGCAGATCGAGTACCTGGTTCGGCGGACGTGCAGGTTGACCTCAGAAGTGTCGTCGCGGTAGGCGAGCATGGCCTTGCCGACTGCTGTGCAATGCGCGGGCTGGCGGCCACCGACGCGGGTGGGAAGTCCGTCGCAGATGCGGTCGCCGACCTTGTCCAGATACACGACGTCGGAGCCGTCGAGCACGGCGAGGTGCACGACAAGCCCAGTGGCGCGGTGCAATTCGCCCAAGAGCGGCTTCGCCGCGCGCACCAGGCGGTCTTGGTGGACGGCCAGCGATCCCAGCTCGACCAGGCGCATGCCGAGTTCGTAGTCGCGTCCGCTGCGGCGCAGCCACCGCAGTTGCACGAGCCGCTCCAGCATTCGGTGTGCGGAGGAACGCGGCAAGCCGGTGCGCCGCACGATCTGGGCGAGGGTAAGGCGTCCAGGTCCGTCGAAGGCATCGAGGACGAGAGAGATGCGGTCGATGACGGCGCTTGGGGTTGCGGTGTCGGCACTGGCTGACATGGGTCCTCCCGGAAGTAGTCATATTCCTATTAGGAATATGACTACTTGTATCATATCGGTGTGGCCCCTGTCACTCACCACTCTCGTCGAGAGGCAGCAAAGCACCCGTTTGGGCACACGAACGGGTGCTTTGCTGCCTGCTCGCGCAAGGAACTCGCGCACGGAGCTCAAGGGCGCATGGCCACCGGAAGATCTGCCGCCCACTGGTGTCCCCAGTAGCTGTCAGCGGTGATTTCCTCTGCGGTGTAACGGTTTTCGTCAATGCGCATGCCATCGGTACCACACTCGATGTCCCAGTCGCCGGGCGTGCGGATACCGCACCGTGGCATATCTCGAGGGTGGCGCCGCCCGGGTCCAGCCCTCCTAGATCAGCGCGCGCAGCGGCCCCATAGGTGGCTCGACGCCGAACGAACTCAGCGCAGAGGCGTGGTAGGTGGAGCCGGGCACATGGATCGCGTGCAACTGGCCGACATGTACGTCGCGCCAGTACCGCTGCAGGGGCTTGTCCATCCGCGCGGCGTTGCCGCCGGAGCGGGCGAAGATCTCGTCGACGGCGGACACCGCGCGCCACACCGCGCGCACCTGGGTGCGGCGTCCGGCCGCGCGGTCGGCGAACGACACCTCTTTGCCGGCGGCCACCATGTCGTAGATGCGGTCGGCGTTGGCCAGCAGTTCCTGGCGGGCGGCGTTGATGTCGGCGGCGGCCTCGCCGATCGCATACATCACGTAGGGGTCGTCCTTGATCGCGGTTCCGGTGGCGCCGACGCGTTCCCGTTGGTAGTCCAGGTGTGCGGCCAGTGCGCCTTCGGCGATGCCGATGGTCGCCGCGGAGATGCCCAGGGGAAACATCGTCGACCACGGCATCAGGTACAACGGCTCGGTCATGCCGGCCTCGCGTTGCGCGGTGCCATCCATGACCTTCGTCGCGTCCATGGTCCGGTAGCTCGGTACGAATGCGTCCTTGACGATGACGTCCTTGGAGCCGGTGCCGCGCAGCCCCACCACATCCCACGAGTCGTCGACAATCTCGTAGTCCTTGCGCGGCAGGATCATATGCAGCATCCGGGGCGGCATCAGCGGAACGCCTTTGGCGTCGGCGAGCATCGCGCCCAGGATGATCCAGTCGCAATGGTCGGTCCCCGAGCTGAACTGCCAGCGCCCGTTGAAGACATATCCTCCCTCGACGGGCCGGGCCACGCCCTGCGGTGCATAGGGAGAAGCCATCCAGGTGTCGACGTCGTCGGCCCAGATCTCGGCGGACACCTTCGGGTCGGCATAGGCCAACTGGTACGGGTGCACGCCCACCACGCCGACGATCCAGCCGGCCGCCGGGTCGAGTGCCGCAGTGGCCATCGTCGTCTCGGCGAACTCGCGCGGGTGTACCTCGAAACCTTGGTACTGCTTGGTCTGTAGCAACCGGATCAGCCCGGCGGCCTTCATCATCTTGACGGTGTCGTCGGTGAGCCGGCCGATGCGCTCGGCCTCCGGCCCCTGCTCGCGCAGTTGGTCCGCCATCTCCACTACCCGGTCGAGTACCCGCTCGCTCATGCTGTCGTCCTAACGTTCGGTGGGCTACTTTCTGGTTTACCTCAGCCGGTCGCCGAAATCGCCCCCACGGCCCAATGACCGGGAACCTGCTAGGTCTGGGCGAGCACGACGACCTACCGTGGGTTCTTGTGAACGGTGAGCACCCTTTAGACGCATTGGTGGTGGGCGCGGGATTCGCCGGCCTGTACGCCCTGCACACACTGCGCGCCCGGGGCCTGCAGGTGCGGGTGGTCGAGGCCGCCCCGGAACTCGGCGGCACCTGGTACTACAACCGGTATCCCGGCGCCCGCTGCGACGTGGAGAGCGTCGACTACTGCTACTCGTTCTCCGACGAGCTCCAGCAGGAATGGAACTGGACCGAGAAGTACGCGACCCAGGCCGAGATCCTGCGCTACCTGAACTGGGTCGCCGACAAACTCGACCTGCGCCGCGATATCGCGTTCAACATCCGCGTCGCCGCCGCGGTGTTCGACGAGGACGCGCTGCGCTGGACGGTCACCACCGACACCGGGCAACGGATCGAGGCACGCTTCGTGCTGATGGCGACGGGTCCGCTCTCGGATGCCATGACCCCCGAGTTCCCGGGATTGGACACGTTCGCGGGCGAGGTCTACCACACCGCGCGCTGGCCACACGAACCCGTCGACTTCACCGGTAAGCGGGTGGCCGTGATCGGCACCGGATCCTCTGGTATTCAATCGATTCCGATCATCGCCGAGCAGGCCGCGCACCTGACCGTTTTCCAGCGCACCCCCAACTTCAGCGTTCCGGCAGGCAACAAAACGCTGTCCGGCGAAGAACTCGACGAAATCAAACGCGGGTACGCGGAGCGGCGCCGGCTGTCGTGGCGCAGCGGCGGTGGATCGCCGCACCTCACCGCGGCCAAGCCGGCCATGGAGTTCAGTGCCGAAGAGCGCCGCGCGGCATTCGAAAAGCGTTGGCAGCTAGGTGGAGTCTTGTACTCCAAGACCTTCCCCGACCAGACGGTCGACCCGGCCGCCAACGACGCGGCCCGCGAGTTCTACGAAGAGAAGATCCGCGCCGTCATCGACGACCCGACGGTCGCCGACCTGCTGATCCCAACCGACCATCCGATCGGAACCAAGCGAATATGCACCGACAGCAACTACTTTCAGACCTTCAACAAGCCCACTGTGACACTGGTCAGTGTGCGTGACACCCCAATCGATTCGGTGGACAGCACCGGCATCAACACCACCGACCGGCATTACGACCTCGACATGATCGTCCTGGCAACCGGTTTCGACGCGCTCACCGGGGCTCTGGCGAAGATCGACATCGCCGGACGCGGCGGCGCCAGGCTGCGCGATCGGTGGGCCCACGGGCCGTGTAGTTACCTCGGACTGGGTGTCGACGGCTTTCCCAACCTGTTCGTGATCTCCGGGCCGGGGGCGCCAGCCGTGCTGGCGAACATGGTGTTGCACGCCGAGGCGCAGGTGAACTGGATCGCCGACGCCGTCGAATACCTGGACAACCACGGCTACGCCGCAATAGAAGCCGGCGCCGAGGCAGTGGACAGCTGGGGCGCCGAATGTGCGCGACTGGCCGACGCGACGTTGTTCACCAAGGCCAACTCGTGGTACATGGGCGCCAATGTGCCCGGCAAGCCCAGGGGTTTCATGCTGTTCATCGGTGGCTTCGCCACCTACAACCAGATTTGCGCCGAGGTCGCCGATGCCGGCTACAAGGGGTTCGAACTCGTCAAGAAGCCGGGAACGCCATGACGGACGCGGCACGGTACGGGCCTTGGGCGGTGATCGCCGGGGGCTCGGAGGGCGTCGGGGCGGAGTTCGCCGCGCAGCTGGCGCAGGACGGGGTCAACCTGGTGCTGATCGCGCGCAAGCCGTCCCCGCTGGAGGAAACGGCGCGCCGCTGCCGCGACCTCGGCGCGCAGGTGCGCACGATCGCCGTGGATCTGCTTGCGCCCGAATCGATCTCCCGGATCGCCACCGACACCGCCGACCTGGAGGTCGGGCTGTTGATCTACAATGCAGGAGCCAACACCTGCCGCGCTGAGTTTCTCGACGCCGAGCCGACGGACGTCCAGAACGTCATCGACCTCAACGTGACCCGGATGCTGGAGCTGGTCCGGCATTTCGGCCGCCCGATGCGGGAGCGGCGCCGCGGCGGCATCATCCTGGTCGGCTCCCTGGCCGCCACGTACGGGTCGATGCAGCAGTCGGCCTACGCCGGGGTCAAGGCTTTCGGCCGGCTCTTCGCCGAGAGCCTGTGGCTCGAGCTCCGCGAGTACGGTGTCGACGTGCTGGAGCTCCTGCTGGGCGTCACCCGCACCCCGGCGATGGAGCGTGCCGGGTTGAATTTCGATGTACCCGGTCTGATGGTGTCGGAGCCGGCCGACGTGGCCCGCGAGGGATTGGCGAATCTGCCCAACGGCCCGGTGCTCGTCGCCGGTGACAACGCAGCCGCGTTCCGGTGGGGCAGCGGACCTGACCGGGCCGCGATCGTCCTGGGCGCGCACAGCCGCGTTCAGGCCCTACTGGGCGGCGGGAAGTAGGCATGACCGACATCGAAGACCTGCTCGCCCGTGTGCGCCTACTGGAAGACGAACGCGACATCGCCCGGTTGATCGCCTCCTACGGCCCGGCGGTGGATGCGGGCGACGCCGACGCGGCGGCGCGCCTGTGGGCCCAGGACGGCGTCTACGACATCGACCTGATGCGGATGCAGGGCCGCGACGAGGTGCGCGCCATGGCCGACTCCAGCGCGCACCAGAAGATGGTGGCGCACGGATGCAGCCATTTCCTGGGACCGGTGGTGGTGACGGTCAACGGCGACGACGCGGAGGCAGTCTGCGAGTCGTTGGTGCTCGTCCGCGACGGCGACGGCTACCGCGTATGGCGGGCTACCGCAAACCATTTCGCGCTGCGCCGCATCGACGGGCAGTGGCGGATCGGCATCCGCACCAGCCGCGTGCTCGACGGGAACCCCGATGCCCACGCCTTGCTGGCCAAAGCGTGGAACGGCGCTTAACCCCGATTCAAGAACGCCAGGACCGTGCTCTCGAACGCGGCCTTGGCCTCGATCATCGCCCAGTGCCCGCAGTTGGGGAACACATGCAGCTCGGCGTTGGGGATGGTGCGCATCGGGATGATCGCCATGTCCAGGGGACTCACCCGGTCGTCGCGTCCCCACGTCAGCAGCGTGGGGGCGGCCACCTTGTGCATGACCGCCCACGGCATCGGGCGGTCGGTCGCACCCATCGCCGCCATCATCGCCGCGTATGCGGCCTTGCCGTACATGCGACGCGCGGAGGCCAGCGTCTCGGGGCCGGTGGCCAACTGCCAGCGCTCCTCGATCAGTTCGTCGGTGACCAGTGACTGGTCATAGACCATCGACTTGAGCCAGTCGACCAGCCGTTGCCGGGTGGGGTCCTCGGTGAACTCCTGCAACAGCCGGATGCCCTCGCTCGGCCCGGGGCTGAAGGTGTTGGTGCCGATTCCGCCGATCGTCACCAGCCGGTCGATCCGGTCGGCGTACCGGATGGCGAAATTGATGCCGACGCCGCCGCCCATCGAGTTGCCGACGATATGGACACGTTCCACCCCGAGCGCGTCCAGAAACGGTGCCACCACTCCCTGGGCGGTGATCATCGGGTGACCGCCGAAGTCGGCGGTCACCCCGAATCCGGGGAATTCCAGGATCAGGCACCGGAACTGCTCGGCGAAGGTCGGCAGCACGCCACGAAAGTTGCGCCAGCCGCTGACGCCGGGGCCCGATCCGTGCAGGAACAGCACCACCGGGCCGTCGCCGTGGTCGTAGTAGCGCAAAGTGCCTACCGGAGTATCGATTTCACGCAGGTCCGGCCGGGATGTTTCGGGACTGTCAGACACGTGTCTCACTGTGCCATGCCGGCGCGCCGAGCGGCAGTGGGCGTCCCGGCCGCGGCGGACTAAGTTCGAGACCGGCCGGCTAGGAGAAGGGACTGCAGTGCAGACCGCCACAGAATCGTCGCGAGAGCGTCTGATGGCCCGGTTGCGGCTGCTCACCGGGCCCGTGTTGACGGTGTTCGCCGTCGGCGCGTTGGCCCTCGGCGGCGTCGCCTGGTTGGCCGGTTGGCGGGCCGTGGCCGACGCGTGCTGGATCGCGGGCACCGTCAGTGCGATCGTGCCCGCATCGGTGTGGGTGCTGGCCGCGTTGCGCCGGGGCCGCGTCGGTGTGGACGTCATCGCGGTGCTCTCGCTGGTCGGGACGCTGTGGGTGCACGAGTACCTGGCCGGCGCGCTGATCGCGGTGATGTTCGCCGGCGGCAGGGCGCTGGACTCGGCCGCCGAGCGCCGGGCATCGCGGGACCTGCGGGCGCTGCTGGACCGCGCACCGCGATTCGCACGGCGGCGGGTCGGGACGCAGGTCAGCATGATCGATCTGGCCGAGGTGGCGGTCGGCGATGTGCTGGTGGTCGGACCCGGCGAGGTGGTGCCCGTGGATGGGCGGGTCACCGATCAGGTCGCGGTGCTCGACGAGTCCGCGCTGACCGGCGAGCCGCTGCTGGTCGAACGCCCGGCCGGTGACATGGTCCGCAGCGGTGTGGTGAACGCGGGCAACGCTTTTGAGTTCCAGGCTCACGCGACCGCCGCCGACAGCACCTATGCCGGCATCGTCCGGTTGGCGCAGCAGGCGGGCGCGCTGAACGCGCCGATCGTCCGGCTGGCCGACCGTTTCGCGGTCTGGTTCCTCCCGTTGACGTTGCTGGTGGCCGGTGCCGCGTGGTTCGTCAGTGGATCGGCGGTACGCGCCGTCGCGGTGCTGGTGGTGGCGACACCGTGTCCGTTGCTGCTGGCCGCGCCGGTGGCCATCGTCTCCGGACTGTCCCGCGCCTCGCGGGCCGGGGTGGTGATCCGCGGCGGGGGAGCGCTGGAGAACCTCGGCCACGCCAAGACGCTGGTGATGGACAAGACCGGCACCCTGACGATGGGACGGCCGACGGTGGTCGACGTGGTGGCGGGACCGGGGCGCGAGGCAGCCGAAGTATTGCGGTTGGGCGCCTCGGTGGACCAGTTCTCCCCGCACGTCCTGGCCGAAGCCATCGTCACCGAAGCACTCGGCCGCAAGCTGCGGTTGAGCCTGCCCACCGAGGTGGTCGAACAGCCGGGCAGCGGCGTGACCGCGACGGTGGACGGGCATCGGGTCATGGTCGGGAAGTTGCCCGCCGGCGATCTGGACGGCGCGTGGACCACCGCAGCGGTCAGTCGCGCCCGGCTGGACGGGGCCGGAATCGCCTGGGTCAGTGTGGACGGCGCCGCGGCGGGAGCGGTATTGCTGCGCGATCCGTTGCGCCGGCATGCGCCGCGGACGGTGCGGCGGTTGCGCGAAGCCGGACTCGAACGGTTGCTGATGCTCACCGGCGACCGTGCCGAACCCACCCGTGACGTCGCCAACATCCTGGGACTGGACGAGGTCCGTGCGGACCAGACGCCGGAGGACAAGTTCGCCGCGGTCCGTGAGGAGAGCGAACGTGCCGTGACGGTGATGGTCGGCGACGGCATCAACGATGCTCCCGCACTGGCCGCGGCCACCGTCGGCGTCGCGATGGGCGCGCGCGGTGCCACCGCGTCCTCGGAGGCTGCCGACATCGTGCTGACCACCGACCGCCTGGACCGGCTCGCCGACGCGATGGATATTGCCCGGTGGTCACGGCGCATCGCCGTGCAGAGCGCCGTCGTCGGCATGAGCCTGTCGCTGATTGCGATGGTGATCGCCGCGCTGGGCTGGCTGCCGCCCGCCGCGGGTGCGCTCTTGCAGGAGGGGATCGACGTTGCGGTGATCCTCAACGCGCTGCGGGCGCTGCGCGGCAATCCCGCCAACGATATGCAGGTTGACCCAGAAACCGAGCGGATGCTGTTGCGCTTCGCGGCCGAACACGACGCCCTGCGCGACACCCTCGGCCTACTGCGCGAGAGCGCCAACCACCTGGCCACCAGTAGAGATGCCTTGCCGGTGGAGTCCTTGGCCGCCGTGCACTCTCTGTTGGTCGACCGGATACTGCCGCACGAAGAGGCCGAAGAGACACAGCTCTACCCGGCGCTGGCCCGTCCGCTCGGCAGCAGCGAAGCGACCGCCACGATGAGCCGCACCCACGCCGAGATCAGGCGACTCGCCGACCGCATCGGCACCCATCTGACCGAGGCGCAGGCCGCCGGTGCGATACAGCCCGACCAGGTCGACGACCTACTGGCGTGCCTGTACGGGCTGTACACCCTGCTGCGGCTGCACTTCGTCCAGGAAGAGGAGAACTACTTCACCCTCGCCGAGGACGACAACGTGCCGGAGGAGTGAACCCCGTCACGCCGCGCGCGGCAGATCCCGTGGCGCCGCTTCGGTTTTCGGCTCGGGTGCGGCCGGCGTGGGACGCCAGCCGACGTAGGTCAGGTACAACCCGGCCACCGCGAGCAGGATGCTGGCCGTGATCCACATGCCGTCCATACCGATCGTGGCGTTGGCGGCGGCCATGAACGCCTTCGGGAAAGCGAGCAACATCGTTCCGCGAAGCGTGATGGCCCAGCCCATCACCGAAACTATGATCGCCGCCGCGCCCCGCCAGTAGGGGTGCAGTCCCACGATTGCCAGGCCGACAAGGAGTACCAGCGCACCGGTGACCCAGAACCAGACCGGACTGGACTCGAAACCGGTGAGCAGAGCGCGCATTTCGGATCCGCGCGAGACCGTCGTGATGCCGATGATGGCGAAGTAAGGGCCGAGTACGCGGGCGAAGTCACGCGTGCGGGGCTGCAGTGGTGTGGTGCTCATTTCGATACCTCCCGAAGGGAGACACTCGTCTCCCATACCACCATCTGAGCACCGGGAGCGGCCGTACGGGAGGGACCGAAGTCCCGAACCGAACGGACATTGGTCGCCGGCAACCGGTTTGGGGACTAAAGCCTCACGACCCGGACCACCTGGACAGATACCGTTTGCCATGACAAGGAGTCCGGCATGAAAGTCAGTCAGCGCCCGCACCGCGCCGCCGCCGCGCTCGCGTCTGAACGCATCATCCTGCGGACCGACCGCCGCTCGGCCCGGCTGGCGAGTTCGCTGCTGCTGGTCTGCGTTGCGGGTTGGTTGATCGTGGTGACCATGCATGACCGCCCGGCCGCGAACTGGTATGCCGAGGGCCGGTTCGGGTGGTCGGTTGCCCTGCTGGCGGCCGTGGTGCTCATCGCGCGCGGGGTGTTCCTGGGGCGACCGGTCACCCCGCGGCACATGGTCGGCTCGGCGGCGCTGCTCTCGGCGGGCCTGTTCGCTCACTTCCTGGCCTTTGGCGGGTGGGGCAACGTGCTGGTCGCCGCCAGTGGGCTGGTGCTGATGTGGCCCACTTCGGCCGAGCCGCAACCGGAGTTGTTGCAGCGGGTGTGGGCGCTTGTCGATGCCACCGAAGCAGACCCGCTGGCACCCTTCGCCATGCACTCGCTCAAGAGCTACTACTTCAATGCCACCGGCACCGCCGCGATCGCGTACCGGACGCGGCTGGGATTCGCCGTTGTCAGCGGCGATCCAATCGGCGATAAGACGCAATTCGAGCGGCTGGCAATCGATTTCGCCGTTATGTGCCGATCGCGGGGCTGGCGGGTCGTCGTCCTGGCGGGTGCGCAGCGCTACCTCGGTCTGTGGACCAGGGAGCTGATCGGGCAGGCGATGCTGGCGGTCCCGATCGGGCGCGATGTGGTGGTCGACGTCGAGCATTTCAGTCTGACCGGCCGCCGCTACCGCAATCTGCGCCAGGCCGTGCAGCGCACCCGCAATCGTGGTGTCACCACGGAGATCATCGACGAGCGAGATCTGGACGCGCGCCTGGTTTCCGAACTGAGTGAGGTGCTCTATGCATCACACGGCGGGGTGCGCACCGAGCGCGGGTTCTGCATGAACCTCGACGGAGCACTGCAAGGTCGTTGCCCTGGCGTCGCATTGGCCATCGCCCGCGACAGTGCCGGGCGCGCGGTCGCCTTCCACCGTTACGCCAGCGCCGGAGCGGGGTCCGAAATCACCCTCGATGCGCCGTACCGTCGGCCCGACGCCCCCAACGGCATCGACGAGCGGCTCACCGTCGACATGATCGCCGCCGCGAAAAGCGTTCATGCACGGCGCCTTTCGCTGGCCTTCGCGGCCTTTCCGGAAGTGTTCGACGCCGCCCACCCCGGAATACTGCAGCGCATCGCCTACCGGCTGATCCACCTGCTGGACCCGTTCATCTCCCTGGAATCGCTCTACCGTTATCTGCGAAAGTTCCACGCGCTCAGTGAACGCCGGTATGTGGTGTTGTGCACCCACCATATTCCGAGTGCGCTGGTGGTGCTGTTGTCGCTGGAATTCGCACCCAGGCGCCGCCGGCTACGGCCGACGCATCACCGTGTTGACGCCGGCGCGTGACTCTCGACGTAGCCGACCACGTCGGACAGGGTGCGCAGCGACGCGTACTCGGACTCGGGGATGTCGACGTTGAATCGTTTGTGGATGCCCAGCAGGAAGTTGAGCCAGTCCATCGAGTCGAGGTCGACCTGGTCGCGCAGCAGGTCGTCATCGGTGATGTCGTCCGCGTCAACTTCCGGTGCAATCGTCGTCAACACGGACAGGACAATCCCACGAGTGTCTTCTTGTGTTGTCATTCTTCACTTCTCCAATACGTCGGGCTGTTGCAGTAGTTCGTTGACGGCGGCCAGGAACAGGGCACCGCGATGCCCGTCGCTGGCGCGGTGATCGGCGGCCAGGGTGCCCTGCACGGCGTTGACGACCCGGATTCCGCCGTCGATGACGCAGACGCGCTGAGTGGTCTTGCCGAAGCCCACCAGGGCGACCTGTGGCGGGTAAATCACGCCGAACACGGTGTCGACGCCCTGGTCGCCCAGGTTGGTGACGGTGATCGTGGGGTCGGACATCTCCGAGCTGCGCAGGGAGCCGGCGCGCGCCCGCGCCACCAGATCAGTGAGGTCGTTCATCAACTCGTCGAGTTTCTTCTCGGCGACGTCGTGAATGGCGGGTGCGACCAGACCTCCGCCGCGCAACGAGATGGCGACACCGACATGGACGGCGGGGGCCGGTTGGTAGCCGCTATCGCGCCAGAAACCGCTGAACTCCTGGAAACGCTGTGCGGCCAGGGCGACCGCCTTGAGTTGCAGGACGGCCGGCAGTACCCGTTCGGTGATGGGCCGCTGCGCATTTCGTGCCGTGAGCCACGTCAACGCGGTGTCCATCAGGATCTCGTCGGCCAGGTAATAGTGCGGAATCTCGCGCTTGGACCGGCTCATGGCGGCCGCGATCGACTGGCGCATGGCGGCGCCGCGCTCGGCCATCGACATGCGTTCGCCCGCGGGCTTCGGTGCGGGTTTCTTGACCGGTTGCCGGGTGGCGGCGGCGTGCTCGACGTCGATGATCGTCACCGCACCCCCCGGACCGGTACCGCTGACCGCGTCGAGGTCGACGCTCAGGTTCGCCGCCAGCCGCCGCGCGGCGGGGGAGACCCAGCGGCGGTGTTGCGGGCCGCTGGGCCGTGCCGGAGCCGGGCCGCTGGGCGGCGCCGGCGCTGCGGCGGCCGGTTGGGGGGCTTTGCGCGGCGCTTTCGGGGCGCGTTTGGGGGCCGCCTTCTTCGGTGCCTTCTGGACGGGAGCCGCGGGAGTCGCTCCCGCCTCCACCAGCGTGGCCAACACCGTTCCCACTTCCACGGTGTCGCCGACCGGGACCACCAGCTCGTCGATGGTGCCCTCCTGCCAGCACTCGATCTCCACCGCGGCCTTCGTGGTTTCGATGACGGCGACGACCTGGCCGCGGGTCACCTTGTCGCCGGGCTTGACCAGCCACTCGTTGAGCGTGCCTTCGTCCATGTCGGAGCCCAGCGCGGGCATCCTGAACTCGATCATGAGCGATCTCCGAACAGGTCGTGCACGGCGGCGACGATCTTGTGTGGCTGCGGAAGTGCTGCTTCCTCAAGGTGTTTCGCGTACGGGATGGGTACCTCTTCGCTGCAGACCCGGCCGACCGGCGCGTCCAGATCGTAGAACGCCCCCTCCATGATCTGTGCGGAGATCTCGGCCGCCAAACTGCCGCTGCGCCAGGCCTCGTCGATCGCGACGGCGCGGTGAGTCTTACGGACCGACTCCAGGATCGTTTCGGTGTCCAGCGGCCGCAGCACGCGCAGATCCACCACCTCGCAGTCGATTCCGGCCAGGGACAGTTCGTTCGCCGCGTCCAGCGCCTTGCCCACGCAGCCGCCGTAGGCGATCAGAGTGACGTCGCTGCCCTCCCGGCGTACTGCCGCCCGGGTGATGTCCGTGGGCTCCAGCGTGTCGATGTCGGTGGAGGTGTTGTAGAGCTGGACGTGCTCGAAGATGACCACCGGATCCGGGTCGGCCAGGGCCGGTCCCAGCATGCCGTAGGCGTCCTCGACGGTCGCCGGTGCCAGCACCTTGATGCCCGGAATGTGGGCATACCACGGTTCCAGGCTGTGCGAATGCTGCGCGGCGAGTTGCCGCCCGGCCCCGGTGGCCATCCGCACCACGATCGGTACCGAGAACTGGCCGCCGGACATATGACGGAGTGCCGCAGCGGTATTGACGATCTGATCGAGCGCCAGCAGGCTGAAGTTCACGGTCATGACTTCGACGATCGGGCGTAATCCGTTGAGGGCGGCGCCGATACCGATGCCGACGAAACCGAGTTCGGAGAGCGGGGTGTCACGCACCCGGTCCTCACCGAATTCCTCCAGCAACCCTTTGGATGCGGCGTAGGTCCCGCCGTAGCGTCCCACGTCCTCACCCATCAGGACCACGCGGGAGTCGTCGCGCAACGCGTCGCGGATGGCGTCGTGAACGGCGGTGCGGTAGGTCGTCTTCATCGCGCCGCCTCCAGTGGGGTGAGCACGTCGCGGGCCAGATCGGCCACATCTTCCCGGGTTCCGGCATCGGCGTAGGCCACCGCGTCGGCGATCTCGGCGGCGGCCGCCGCTTCGATGTCAGCCACGTCGGAATCGGTGATCAGTCCGTCGCGTCGCCGTCGCTTGACGAACATGTCGATGGGGTCCTTGTCGTTCCACTGCTCCACTTCGGCCTTGTCCCGGTACAACTCCGGGTCGAACATCGAGTGGGCGCGGAACCGGTAGGTGCGGAACTCGATGAAAAACGGCCCCCCGGTGCTGCGCACGTGGTCCACGCCTTTGCGGGTGGCCTCGTAGCATGCCTCGACGTCCATCCCGTCCACCGCCAGCGCATCGACGCGGTAGGCCGCCGCCTTGGCGGTGAGGTCGGTCTGGGACTGCGCGCGATCCAGCGCGGTCCCCATCGCGTAAAGGTTGTTCTCGCACAGGAACAGCACCGGCAGGTTCCACAACACGGCCATGTTCAACGACTCGTGGAAGGCGCCCTCGGCCACCGCTCCGTCACCGAAATAGCACGCGGTGACTCGGTTGCGTTTCAGCATGGCGTCGGCCAGCGCGATGCCCACCGCCAGCGGCAGCCCGCCGGCGACGATCGCGTTGCCGCCGTAGAAGTGCCGGGATGCGTCGAACAGGTGCATGGACCCGCCGCGACCGCGGGAGCAGCCTTCCTGCTTGCCGAACATCTCGGCCATGATCCTGGTCATCGGGATGCCGCGCAGCAGTGCGTGCGCATGCTCACGATAGGTCGCCACCACCGCGTCGTCGTCGGTCAACGCCCGCAGCGAGCCCGCCGCCACGGCTTCCTCACCGACGTAGAGGTGCAGGAAGCCGCGAATCTTGGCCGCGCTGTAGAGCTCCGCGCATTTCTCTTCCATGCGGCGTACCCGGATCATGTCCGACAGCAGCGAATGCGTCAGGTCCTTCTCTGTCACAACGACGCTCCTTGAGGTTGGTGGTGCTGCGGTTGTTCGATCGTGGAGGTATCGCCTTCGGGCAGCCCGAGTTCGCGGGCCTTGAGCAAGCGCCGCAGGATCTTGCCGCTGCTGGTGTGCGGCAGCGAGTCGGCGAACTCGATCTCTTTGGGCGCCACGGCAGGTCCGAGACGCTTGCGGGCATGACCGAGCAGCTGCAGCCGGAGCTCCTCGCTGGCCTGGTAGCCGTCCTTGAGGGTGACGAAGGCTTTGATGACCGAGCCGACCGTCGGGTCCGGTTTACCGATGACGGCGGCCTCGGCCACCGCCGGATGGTCGGTCAGTGCGCTTTCCACCTCGAACGGGCCGATGAGGTGCCCGGCCGACTTGATCACGTCGTCTTTGCGGCCGACAAACCAGAAGTAGCCGTCGGCGTCCCGCTTGGCCAGGTCGCCGGTGAGATAAAGCCCGTTGCTGAAGCACTTTCGGTATCTCTCGTCGGCGTGCAGATAGCCGCGGAACATCGACGGCCACCCTGGTGTGAGGGCCAGTTCGCCCTCGACATCCGGTTCAGCGATCACGGTGACGGTGCCTTCGTCGCCAACGGCGTCGTTGTCGCGCACGATGCAGGCATCGACCCCGGGCAGCGGCCGGCCCATCGACCCCGGCTTGATGTCGAACGCGGGCGTGTTGGCGATCATGATGCCGCCCGTCTCGGTCTGCCACCAATTGTCGTGAATCGGCAAGCCCAGCACCTGTTTTCCCCACCACACGGCCTCGGGGTTGAGCGGTTCGCCCACACTGGCGATGAACCGCAAGTGCGGAAAACTGAAGCGGGCCGGCAGTTCCGGACCGGCCTTGATCAGCATCCTGATACCGGTCGGCGCGGTGTACCAGACCGAAACCCGTTCGTCCTGCAGGATCCGGTACCAGCGCTCGGCGTCGAATTCGGCCTGGTCGATGATGGACGTCACCCCGTGCAACAGCGGGCTGATGATCCCGTAGGACGTTCCAGTGACCCAGCCGGGATCCGCAGTGCACCAATAGATGTCATCGGGGTGGAGATCGAGCGCGTACAACCCCGTGACGTAGTGCATGGTGACGGCGCCGTGGACGTGGATGGCGCCTTTGGGTGTGCCCGTGGTCCCGCTGGTGAAGTGCAGCAGAGCCGGGTCGTCGGCCGTCGTCGGCTCGACCGGGGCGTTGGCGTCGGCGGCGTTCATGCAGTGCCAGAAGTCCAGCGTTCCCGAGGGCGGCTCCCCGTGTGTGCCGTCGTCCACCACGATGACGTGTCGCACCGAGGTCAGCCGGCTGTGGATCTTGGCGATCTTGCGCTGATAGATCGCCTTGGTGGTCACGAGCACGGTGGCCTGCCCGATGTCCACGCGGGTGGCGATCGGTTCGGGCCCGAAGGCGGAGAACAGCGGTGATACCACGCTGCCGTTTCGCAGCGCGCCCAGCATCGTGATGTACAGCTCGGGGATGCGGCCCATGATGGCGAAGACCCGGTCGCCCTTGCCGATGCCCAGAGCGCGCAGCACACCGGTGAACCGGGTCACCCGGTCACTCAACTCGGCATAGGTCAGGTCGTGCGCCGCATCCTCGGTGAGGAAGCGAAGTGCGGTGCGGGCGCCGGCGGGTCCGCTCGCGTGCCGGTCGACGGCGGCATAGGCGATGTTGCATTTCCCTTCGCCCATTCCCTCGCACAGATTCGGCACATCGGTCCAGTGGAAGTTCGCGCGGGCCTGGTCGTAGTCGGCGAGATTGGGCTGGACGCGGTAGTCGCGGGGGGTCTTGTGAATCACATCCATGTGCGGGTCCTCATCCCCAGGGTGTTGGCTCCTCAAGCCTGTTGCGCCAACCCTGGGCGCAATAGGGAACAAGGTCACCGATCACCCCGGCCGGACGTCGCTTACCGGTGTCCTGTGACGCGACGATGGTGACCAAGGACCCTGGCATCGGAGTGTCTGGTGGCGCAGGGTCGTACAAGGAGCAGGACGCGGAGCAGGACCTCGTACTCAAAGCAGAAAGGTGGGTGCGATGACCCGAACGCTGGTCGAGACCGCGGTGATCACGAACGCCCTGGAATTGGCATGCCACGCTCCTTCGCTGCACAACACCCAGCCGTGGCGGTGGGTGGTCCGGGGTGCCGCCGTCGACCTGTTCGTCGACCGGGAACGCATCGTGACCTCCACCGACGGGTCAGGCCGGGAGGCCGTCCTGAGCTGTGGCGCCGCCCTCGACCACCTCCGCGTCGCGATGGCCGCCGTCGGATGGGAGACCCACATCGACGCGTTCCCCAACCCGAACAACCTCGATCACCTGGCTTCGGCCGACTTCACGCCGATGGCATATGTCGGGCGGGCCCGGCGCGACCGCGCGGACGCGATCACGGTTCGCCGCACCGACCGGCGCCCGTTCCGGGCTCCCAACGATTGGCCGTCGCTGCAGCCGCTGCTGCGCAACTGCGTGGACCAGGACCTGGTGGGGCTGCAGGTGTTGGGCGATGACGCGCGCCCGCGGCTGGCGGAGGCCACTCGGCTCAGCGAGGCCCTGCGCCGCTACGACGACAGCTACCACCACGAATTAAGTTGGTGGACAGCGCCTTCCAGAGAAAATGACGGTATCCCGCAGGCTGCTCTGGTGTCAGGCGCCGAAGCCCGGGGCGTCGGTGTGAACCGGGAGTTCCCCACCGAAAGCGACACCGAGCGCGCCGTCAGGCACGATCAGGCCAAGATCGTGCTGCTGTGGACGCCCGCGAACACCCGCGCCGATGCGCTCAGCTGCGGGGAGGCGCTCTCCGCCGTCCTCCTGGAATGCACCATGGCCGGACTGGCTACCTGCCCGATCACGCACGCGACGGAGCTGGAGCCCGGTCGTGCCATCCTGCGCCAGCTCACCGGGGGTCGCGCGTCCGTTCCGCAGGTTCTGATTCGAGTCGGCATCGCACCATCGGGTCCGATACCCGCGGCGACCCCGCGGCGACCCCTGGGTGAGGTGCTCGAGGTCGTCGGCTGAGCCGGACAAATGGCTTCTGTACACCTCAGGCCGGGACTTCGGTCCCTACCGACGGTGCCGGGGGATTGGTCGAATGAAGCATTGCCACCGAGGAATGTGTGCCTCGCAGGGTGATCTGAGTATCAGAGGAGTACGTCATGACCAGTGCAGCCGAGGCCTCGCGGCCCGCACCGCGGCGGGTGTTCCGGGACCGCCGTGAAGCCGGCCAGGTGCTGGCCAACCTGTTGGGCGACTACCGCGACAACCCGAACGTGATCGTGCTGGGCCTGGCACGCGGCGGTCTGCCCGTGGCGTGGGAGGTGGCGGCGGCGCTGCACGCCCCGCTGGACGCGTTCATCGTGCGCAAGCTCGGCGCCCCGGGGCACGAGGAATTCGCCATCGGCGCCCTGGCCAGTGGCGGTCGTGTCGTGGTCAACGACGACGTGCTGCGGGGACTGCGGATCACCTCCGCGCAACTGCGCGACATCGTCGAGCGGGAGGGCCGCGAACTGGTCCGCCGCGAGGCCGCCTATCGTGGCGGTCGCCCGCCGGTAGAGGTGGCCGGCCGGACGGTGATCCTCGTCGACGACGGGTTGGCCACCGGCGCAAGCATGTTCGCGGCCGTTCAGGCGTTGCGCGACGCCGAGCCGGCCCACATCGTGATCGCGGTGCCCGCCGCCCCGGAATCGACCTGCCGGGAATTCGCCAGTCTGGTCGACGAAGTGGTCTGCGCCTCGATGCCCACCCCGTTCATGGCCGTGGGAGAGTCGTACTGGGACTTCCGTCAGGTCAGCGACGAAGAGGTGCGCGAACTGCTGGCCAAGCCCACCACGGGGCTGGCCCTGGTCAAACCCGCGGTCCCGACGGCGGCCGAGCTGATCGCTGACGTGGCCATCGATGCGCCGCAGGGCATTCCGCCGCGCGACGTTCTCGACGCGATCGTCGGTGACGCACGGATCGTCCTGATCGGTGAGAGCTCCCACGGCACCCACGAGTTCTACGAGGCGCGCTCGGAGATCACGAAGTGGCTGATCGAGGAGAAGGGCTTCTGTGCCGTTGCGGCCGAGGCGGATTGGCCCGACGCCTACCGGGTGAACCGTTACGTGCGCGGCCTGGGCAAAGACACGACGGCCGAGCAGGCGCTCAGCGGTTTCGAGCGCTTCCCGGGGTGGATGTGGCGCAACACCGTCGTTCGCGCCTTCGCCGACTGGCTGCGCGAGCACAACAGGGGCGCGCAGCGGCAGGCCGGGTTCTACGGTCTGGATCTCTACAGCCTGCACCGGTCGATGCACGAGGTGATCACCTACCTCGACACGGTGGATCCCGCGGCGGCGGCCCGCGCACGGGTCCGGTACGCGTGCTTCGACCACCCCGCCGGTGACGACGGGCAGGCATACGGTTACAAGGCGGCATTCGGCGCCGGCCCGAAGTGCGAGCACCAGGCGATCGAGCAGTTGGTCGAGCTGCACCGCAACGCGCTGGACTATTTGCGCGCCGATGGCCTGCTCGCCGAAGACGAGCTGTTCTATGCCCAGCAGAACGCGCAGACGGTCCGCGACGCGGAGGTCTATTACCGTTCGATGTTCAGCGGCCGGGTGTCCTCCTGGAATCTGCGCGACAAGCACATGGCGCAGACCCTGGAAGCGCTGCTGCCGCACCTGGACCGCCACGACGGCCCGCCGGCACGAATTGTGGTGTGGGCGCACAACTCCCATGTCGGTGACGCGACCGCCACGGAGGTGTGGGCCGATGGCCAGCTCACCCTCGGGCAGCTGGCCCGGCAGCGCTACCACAGCGAGGCGCGCCTGATCGGCCTGAGCACCTACACGGGCACGGTCACCGCGGCCAGCGAATGGGGCGGCATCGCCGAACGCAAGGTGGTCCGGCCGGCGCTGCCCGGCAGCGTCGAAGAGCTGTTCCACCAGACCGGCAAGGACGCCTTCCTGGTGTCGGCGCGGATCAACGAAAAGGCAGCCGAACCGTTGTCGGCCGTCCGGTTGGGCCGCGCGATCGGTGTCATCTATCAGCCCGCGACCGAACGGCAGAGCCATTACTTCCACGTCCGGCCCGGCGATCAATTCGATGCGATGATTCACATCGACACGACCCATGCGCTGGAGCCGCTCGAGACGACAAGCGTATGGATCGCCGGTGAGACGCCGGAGACCTATCCCAGTGGTCTCTAGCCCCACCACAGTCCACCCTGACGAGCGGAGTTGAGGATGCACGCCGGTTTCACACCGGGGCTACCGCGGATCGTCACCTTGACGATGAATCCCGCGCTCGACATCACCACCAGCGTGGAGGTGGTGCAACCCACCAGTAAGTTGCGTTGCAGCGCAACGCGTTACGACCCGGGCGGCGGCGGGGTGAACGTGGCGCGGATAGCCCATGTGCTCGGTGGTTCGGCGTTCGCGGTGTTGCCGTCGGGCGGGTCGCATGGGGGCCTGCTGACCAGGTTGCTCAGCGACGCGGGTGTGCCCTTCGGTGAAATCCCGATCGCGGGTGCCACCCGGGAAAGCTTCACCGTCAACGAGACCAGCACCGGACGGCAGTTCCGGTTCGTCCTGCCCGGGCCGGTGCTGACCCAGGCCGAACAGGACCGATGCCTGCAGGAGCTGCGGATGGCCGCACGCTCCGCGGACTTCGTGGTGGCCAGTGGCAGCCTGCCCCCGGGTGTGCCCGCCGACTTTTATCAGCGGGTGGCCGACGTCGCGCGCGACGTAGGTGCCCGCCTCATCCTCGACACCTCCGGTGGCGGGCTGCGGGGCGTCTCGTCAGGGGTCTACCTGCTCAAGGCGAGCGTGCGGGAGTTGCGCGAATGTGTGGGACGCGAGCTGGCCACCGAGGCAGAACAGATCGGCGCCGCACGCGAACTCGTGGACAGCGGACGCGCGGAGGTGGTGGTGGTGTCGCTGGGTTCGGCGGGGGCACTGCTGGCGACCCGGCACAGCTGTCAGCGCTTTGCCGCGGTCCCGATGGAAGGCGGCAGCGGCGTGGGTGCCGGTGACGCGATGGTCGCCGCCATCGCGGTCGGCCTGACCCGCGGGTGGCCACTCGCCAAATCCGTGCGATTGGGGATCGCCGCGGGTGCGGCGATGTTGTTGACGCCCGGCACCGCGGTATGCGAGCGCTCGGACGTGGACCGGCTTTTCGAGTTGACCGCCGAGCCTGACGAGGTGGGCGACGGGACGAAGGGCATTGCAAACTCAGGCCCTACGACCCCTGCAGAAACGGCTGACCGCGCCATAGATTGATGGTGAGCGAAAGTCAGGAGCTGACATGAACCAGCTGGACGCGAAGTCGGTGGTGGTGGGTGTCAACGGCTCCCAAGCTGCAGTCAACGCCGCCAAGTGGGCGATCGACGAGGCGCTGAGCCGCCAGATGCCGCTTCGCCTGGCCTACGTGATTGCGGGCTCCGGCAAGGACGCGGGTGCGGCGTCCGAATGGGATCTCGAACGCGCCGAAATGGTGCTGTCGCAGGCGGAAAGCGCGATCCTCAGCGAGGCGCGGGCCCAGGAGAAGCCGGTCGAGATCGAAACCGCGATCCTCTCCGGTGACCCGGCGCAGGCTCTGATCAACACGTCACACGACGCGGCCCTGGTATGCGTGGGTACGTCGCGGCGCGGATGGGCCGCCGACGGCTTGCTGGGCCCCACGGCCGCCGCGCTGGTCACCCATGCGCACTGCCCGGTCGCGGTCATCCGCACCAACCCCGATGGCACACCCACCCAGGTGGGCGTGATCGCGGTCGTCCTCAATGACGACCCCGACAACGACGAGGTGGTCCGCCTGGCCATGGAGGAAGGCCGACGCCGGCACGCGATCGTGCGCCAGATCGACCGCCGCCTGGACAGCTGGGTTCGCCGCTATCCCGACGTGCCCGTCCAGATCGTGGCCTCCGGCACCGGCGCCAGGTCCGTCGAGAACCACAGTCGCGCAATCGATCTGGCCGTCGTCGGGGAGTCCGAGGCGGCCGGGCTGCCCGGACTGGAGACCCCGAACTGCCATCCGATTCTCGGATATCCGGATTGTTCGGTGCTGCTGGTCCGGCACTGACACAGCGCGCCTGAATCCTCTTGGCCGCGGCCCGTGGCGGTTTGGCCGCGGCCCGTGGCGATCTATCCGACTTGGATCGTGCTGCCGGGCAGCAGCCGGTGAATCCGGCCCCGGCACTCGACGTCGATGGGTCCCGCGCCGCCGGATTCCGCGGTCAGGGTCGCGCTGCGCCCGCTGATCTGCAGATGCAGGCGGTGACCGCGGTACCCGAACGGAAACTCGATCGGCCCAAGCCCTTCCGGCCACTGCGGGCTGAGGATCAGCCGGTCGTCTCGCGTTTCCAGCCCGGTGAAGCAGCGCTGCAGCAGATCGATGCTGCCCGCCATCGCCGCTAGGTGGATGCCTTCCGCGGTGGTTCCGCCCTGGATGTCGGTGACGTCGGAATCGAGCACCTGCTGGAAGTACTCCAGAGCGTTGGCGCGGTTGGCGCGCGCCAGCACCCAGGAGTGCACGACTGCGCTCAACGTCGAACCGTCGGAGGTACGGGCCAGGTAGTAGTCGACCGTTCGGGGGATCTGCTCAGGCGCGAAGTGGTAGCCGAGCCGGCCGAACAGGCCGAGCAACTCTTCTGACGACAGCAGGTAGAACAACATCAGTGCGTCGGCCTGCTTGGACGCCTTGTAGTTGTTGACGCTGTCGTTCTCGGCTTCCAGGATGCGGTCGAGTCGCTGGATGTTGTCGTACCGCTGCCGATATCCCTCCCAATCCAGTTCGGCCAGTTCGGCATAACCTTCGAACTGGCTGATGACGCCGTCGTGGAACGGCACGAACATGCGCCGGCTCACGTGGTCCCAGCGCTCCCGCTCCTGAGTGGTCAGGCCGAGCTTGGCGACGAGTTCGAGACGGTCGCGCAGTGGCAGCAGGTCCAGCGCCTCCATCGCCCGCAGGATGACCCAGACCGCCATCACGTTGGTGTACGCGTTGTTGTCGATTCCGTCGTATTCCCTTCCCGGATAACCGGAATGGAACTCGTCCGGCCCGATGATGCCGCGGATCGTGTAGCGGCCGAGGCCGGTGTCGAAGTTGGCCAGGCCCACGAAGAATCGCGCGATCTCGGCCAGCATCTCGGCGCCGTAGTCGACCAGAAACTGGCGGTCACCGCTGACCTGGTAGTTCTGCCAGGTGTTGTAGGCGACAGCGAGCCCGACGTGGTGTGCCCGCGCACTGGCGTCGGGTACCCAGCGCCCCGACTGGGGATTGAGATGCACTTCCTGGCTGACTTCGCGTCCGTCGCTGCCCGACTGCCAGGGGAACATGGCGCCGAGATGGCCGGCGCGGTGCGCCGCCCGGCGGGCTTGCGGCAAGCGCCGGTACCGGTACAGCAGTAGCGACCGCGACACGTTGGACATGCGCAGGCTCAGCACCGGAGAGATGAACAACGAGTCCCAGAACACGTGCCCGCGGTAGGCCTCGCCGTGCAGTCCGCGCGCCGGAACCCCGGCGTCGAGTTCGGCGGTATGCGGTGAGATGGTCTGCAGCACATGCACCTGATGCAGCCGCAAGACCCGCAGCGCGTCGTCGCCGTCGGACAGCCCGACGTTGCACTGCTCCCACAGCCGCGCCCACGCGCGCGCGTGCGCCCGGTGCAGTTCGGCGTAGCGTCCGGCGGCATCGAGGCTTTCCGCCGCGGCCGCGGACGGCTCGGCGATGGCGGCGTCCCGGCCGGTGAAGATGGTGGCGATCTTTTCCAGCGTCACCGGCTGACCGGCGGACACCGCGACTTCGATGTGTTGGCCGCCGCGGTTGTGCTCGCGAATCATGGTGTACTGCGCGTCGGCCGGGCTCATCGCATCGCTGCCCTGCCACACCGTGCTGCGGGCGGCGAATGCGATCGCGATGCGGGACTGCGATGTCTCGGTGCGCAGCACCACGCCGTGCGGCGCGACGTCGTGCATCACCGCCTCGGTCAGGTGCGCGCTGGACAACGGCTTGTAGCGATCGACCATCGTGTTACGTACGGTGGCGTCCAGCAGAGACTCGAACTCCACTGTGCCGGACCAATTTTCCGGATACACGGTGGCCTTCATCGCCAGCATGTGCGGATCGTGCATGGAGGCGAAGCGTTGCTGGTCCAGGGTCGTGATCCGGCCGGCGGCATCCTGGAAGCGGACCTTCCGGGACAAGGTGGCGTGGCGTAGGTCGAAGACCTGCCGGTAGGAGAGAATGTCGGCCTGGTCGATGTCGAACCACGGTCCGCCGTCGATCCGAAGGGTCAGGGACAGCCAGTTGGGCAGGTTGACCAGGCTCTCGTTCTCGATGGTCCGGCCCGCGATCTGGTCTTCCAGGATGTTGTAGACCCCGGTCGCGTAGGTGCCGGGGTAGTGGTGCTGTGACGCGGTGGCCTCGGCGGCGCAGCCGCGGGTGGCGACATAGCCGTTGCCGACGGTGCACAGCGTTTCGCGCAGCCGCTCGGCGGCCGGGTCGTAGTGGTCGTAGACGAGTTCCCACGCGTCGTTGGGGGCCTCCGACTCCTCGCTGAGGTCGTTGGCCAGCCGGTGCAGGAATTCGGTGACGGCAGCCGGACTTTCGAGGCTGAAGGTCGCGGCCGACGGCCGGTCGCCACCCTCGAGGTGGCGGACCGCGATCCCGACCCCGTCGAAGCGAATCGCATCGAATGCGTCTTCGTCGCTGATGTCGTCGCCGATGAAGATCGGCAATGTCGTGGTCGACGCTGAATCCTGGTGATCCGCAAGGCGTTCCAGAACCCAGTGCAGCGTCTTGCCCTTGTCCCAGGACACGTTCGGCCGCAACTCGACCAACTTGCGTCCGGTCGTGACGTGCAGCCCAACCGAACGCCCGAGCCGGCGTACCGCCGCGATCACCCGGTCGACGTCCTGCGGATCGGCGTTGCGGTAGTGCACCGCCACCGCATAGCGCTTGCGTTCCACGATCGTGCCGGGGATGTCTTTGAGCTCTTCTGCCAGATGCGTTGCGGCACGAACCAATGCGCTGATCGACCCGGCAGCCTCGCCGTTCTGGTGCAGCGTGCCGTCGGGTGCGACGAGTTCGAAGCCGTGGCTGCCGGCGAACCACAACCCCTCGACGTCGACGCGGGCCCGAAGGTCGGCAAGGTCGCGGCCGCTGATCACCGCCACCGGACACTGCCGTGTCAGTGCCCGCAACGCCGCGGCGGCGCCGGGCACCAGCTTCGCCGACTCCGGCTGACCGACGATGTCGGACAATGTGCCGTCGAAGTCGACGAAGATCACCGGTTGGCGAGCGGTGACGAGCTCCTCGAGCTGGCTGTAGACCTGCAGGGCGTCGGTGATGGCCGAAATCACCGCGTCGGCATTGCGCACCGAGATTTCGGCGAGGTCGGCGATAACGGCGTCGGCTCCGCGGGAGGTGAGTTCCTCACCGCCGTGGTCGAGCCCGATCACCAGGCTGAAACCGGCGGCGCAGGCATCTTCGACGGCCGCCGGATCGTGCTCGATCACCGCGCACCGGTCCGGGCGAACCTTCAGCCGGGCCGCTGTCCGGGTCAGCACCGAGGAGTCGTGTTCATCGGCGAACTCGATCGCGTCGACCTCGCCGAGGTCGTCGATGACACCCTCGGACAGTTGCGCACCGCCCCGGGTGGTCGAGTAGACCGCCGTACCGATGCCCGCCTCGCGCAGCCGGCGCAGCAGCGGCCCCGTGGAATCGGAGGCGCGGAAGCCGCCCGAAACCGCCGCGGAAAGCACCCCGTCGAGGTTCAGGATCACCGCATCGTGAAAACGCCGGTCAATGGTGGCGGGCCAGTCGGTCACGTCAGTGACGATGCCACAGCGCGAGCTCCAGTTGGCCGCCGAAAAGGCAATGAAGGTCCCACGTCCCTGCACTTGGTGACTAAAGCCCCACGACCCAGGTCGGTTCGGGCAATAGCGTTTTCGGTAACGGAGGGAGAACGAGATGGACGCGCTGGCTGAGCGCCACGGCATCCTCGTCGGCGTCGACGGATCGGAACCATCGAATGCCGCGGTGGTGTGGGCGGCGCGGGAAGCCGTGTTGCGCCACGTCCCCCTCACGCTGATCCACATGGTGACCGCCGCGGTCCCCATGTACCCGGAAATGCCGTTGTCGATGGGCATGGGGATGTGGAGCGACGAGGACGGCCACCGGGTACTGCAACATGCCGTCAAGGTGGCCGAGGACATTATCGGCACCTCCCGGCCCGTTCCGGTCTCCACCGAGTTGAAATGCTCACCGCCGGTTCCGACACTGGTGCGACTGTCCGAGAACGCGGAGCTGATGGTCGTGGGCAGCCACGGCCGCTCGGCAGTGGGGCGGGGACTGCTGGGCTCGGTCAGCTCAGCGGTGATCCGGCGCGCCAACTGCCCCGTCGCGGTGATCCGTGATGAAGACGTGCGGGCGGGCGCTCCGGTCGTCGTGGGAATCGACGGATCGCCCGCTTCCGAGCTGGCGACGGCCATCGCGTTCGAAGAAGCCTCCCGGCGCGGAGTCGAGCTGAAAGCGGTGCACGCGTGGAGCGACATCGAAGCAGTCGAATTGCCCGGGCTGGACTGGACCATCTTCAAAGAGGACGCGGATCGCATTCTGGCCGAACGCCTGGCGGGATGGCAGGAGCAGTTTCCCGACGTGACCGTGCACCGCGTGGTGGTGTGTGACCGGCCCGCTCGACAACTCATCAAGCAGGCGGAATCCGCGCAGCTGGTGGTGGTCGGCAGTCACGGGCGCGGCTCGGTCGGCGCCATGCTGTTGGGGTCGGTCAGCAACGCGGTTGTCCACTCCACCCGCACACCGGTTATCGTCGCGCGACCGGTGCAGACCCCGTCCCGGCGACTGACGGCCTGAGTCATGGAGCTTGCGATTACCGCCGAACGTTCAACTGATTCGACCACAGCCCCGTTTCTGGATGTCCGGGAAACCCACACCGGTGTTGTCGTGCTGGCCGGCGATCGGGCATACAAGGCCAAGAAGCCGGTGCTGACCGATTTCGTCGACTTCCGCACCACCGAAGAGCGGGAGCGCGCCTGCCGGCGGGAGGTCGAGCTGAATCGCCGCCTGTCGCCCGAGGCGTACCTCGGGGTGGCCCACCTGTCCGATCCGGCCGGAGGCGCCGCCGAACCGATCGTCGTCATGCGCCGCTACCGCGACCAGGACCGGCTGGCATTCTTGCTCGGCCACAAGGCGTCCGGCGAATGCGAGCGGCTGTTGGACGCGATAGCCGCGGTGCTCACGGACTTTCACAGCCGGGCCGAGCGCAGCCCGTTGATCAGCATCCAGGGTGAGGCCGGTGCGGTCGATCAGCGATGGCGGGCCAATCTGAACGAACTGCACCAGTTCACCGCGGTTCCGGGAGTGACGCAGGAGACCGTCACCCGCATCGAGCGCCTTGCCGCGGAATACGTTTCAGGCCGGGGCCGGCTGTTCGCCCGCCGCATCGACGAGGACAGCATCCTCGACGGCCACGGTGACCTGCTCGCCGACGACATCTTCTTCGTCGACGGTCAGCCGGTGCTGCTGGACTGCCTGGAGTTCGACGACCAACTGCGCCATCTGGACCGCATCGACGACGCCGCCTTCCTGGCCATGGACCTGGAGTTCCTGGGCCGCAAAGACCTCGGCGACCACTTCATGGCGCGCTACGTCGCGCTGACGGGCGATGCGGCGCCGCCGTCGTTGCAGCACTTCTACATCGCCTACCGGGCGGGTGTGCGGGCCAAGGTCGATTGCGTGCGGTTCCTGCAGGGCAGACAGCAATCCGCCGACGACGCCGCGCGGCACCTCGCGATAGCGGCTGAGCACCTCGCCGCCGGAGCCGTCCGACTGGTGCTGATCGGGGGGAATCCCGGCAGCGGTAAGTCCACCGTGGCCCGCGGGCTCGCCGAACAAGTTGGCGCACAGGTGATCTCCACCGACGATGTGCGACGGGAGCTGCGCGAGTCGGGTGCCATCTCCGGTAGCCCCGGGGTGCTGGACTCCGGTCTCTACAGCCCCGACAATGTCGCCGCCGTCTACGAAACGGTGCTGCACCGGGCCCGCGTACTGCTGCACGAGGGGCGGTCGGTGATCCTCGACGGCACCTGGCAGGACCCGGGTCTGCGCGCCCAGGCCCGGCGCATGGCCGGTGAAACCCATGCGCGGATCGCCGAGATCGTGTGCGCCGTGCCGGTGGAGACGAGCGCCGGCCGCATCGAGCACCGCGCACCGGGCAACTCCGATGCCACCCCCGACATCGCCGCCGCCCTGGCGGCACGACGCGACGCCTGGGAGTCGGCGTATCGAATGGACACCTCCCAGCCGCTCGACGCTTCCGTGGCCCAGGCCTATGAGGTCTGGAGCCGCGCGACCGACGACACTCTGCACCGAAAGGAACGGGCATGACCACGAACAACAGCTACGTCGCGGACATATCGGCGTTGCGCCTGACCGACGCCGAGGAGGCCGGCGGCAAGGGCGCCAATATGGGTGAGCTGGTCGCCGCGGGTCTGCCGGTTCCACCGGGTTTCGTCCTGCTCCGTGGTGGCTATCAGGCGGCGATGCGGGCCGGCGGTGTGGACACCGAACTCGCTGCGCTGCACCGGGAGGCGCTGGCGCAGGTCGACAACAGCGCCCGGCTGGGCGAACTGTGCCAGCGCATGCAGAAGCTGGTGGCCAAGGCGGGTGTCAGTGACGACGTGCGCGTGCAGCTGCTCGATTCCTACGCCAGGCTGGGATCGAATGCCGTTGTGGCGGTGCGCTCTTCGGCCACCGGCGAAGACGGCAGCGACGCCTCCTTTGCCGGGATGAACCGGACGCTGACGAACATCACCGGTGGCGAGGACCTGATCGATGCCGTGACGCAGTGCTGGGCCTCGCTGTTCAGCCCACGGGTCATCACCTACCGGGCCAGTCGCGGTTTCACCGCGGACCCCGCGATGGCCGTCGTCGTCCAGCAGATGATCGCCTCGGAGAAGTCCGGTGTCGCGTTCAGTGCCGACCCCAGCACGGGCGAGCGGGATCACCTGGTCATCGAAGCCGCGCTGGGCCTGGGTGAGGTCGTGGTGTCCGGAAAGGTCCAGCCCGACACCTATGTCATCGACAAGAAGACGCTGGGGGTGCGCGATTTCTCGATCGGATACCAGGCCTTCAAGATCGAACGTGGTGCCGACGGTCACGACGTCATCGTCGAACTGACACCCGAGCAGGCCGAAGCGCGCGTACTCGACGACGACGCGCTGCGGCGGGTCGCGGAACTCGTTGTCGCGGTGGAGAATCACCACGGCTGCCCGCAGGACGTCGAATGGGCGATCGCCGACGGCAAGACCTGGCTGGTGCAGGCCCGGCCGATCACCATGCTGTACGACGACGAGGCCGACGAATCGGGGGAGTCCGGGGAATCCGGGGTGTTGGTGCGCGGACTGCCGGCCGCGCCCGGCTCGGCCTCGGGTCGCATCCGGGTGCTGCGCACCCCGCAGGAGGGTAACCGCCTGCAGGACAACGAGATTCTGGTCGCCCCGATGACCAACCCCGACTGGCTGCCGGCGATCCGCCGCGCCGCGGCGCTGGTCACCGAGACCGGCGGGATGACCTGCCACGCGGCCATCGTCGCGCGCGAGCTGCGGGTTCCGTGCGTGGTGGGCGCCCGCGACGCGACGACAATCCTGCACGACGGTCACGTCGTCACCGTCGACGGCGGCCGCGGCACCGTCACCGCCGGCGCCGCCACCGCACCGGCGCAGGTGGTCGCGGCGCCATCGGCCACGGTGGCGACGGTCAGCGAGACCACCGGCACCAAGATCTACGTCAACCTGGCGATTCCGGACACCGCCGAGGCGGTCGCCGCCCAGGACGTGGACGGAGTGGGCCTGCTGAGGGCCGAGTTCCTGCTCACCCAAGCCCTTTCCGGGCGCCACCCGCGCGACCTGATCGCCCGCGGCGAGCAGGCCGGCCTGGTTGACGCCATGGTGGCCTCCATCGGCCGCATCGCCGCCGCCTTCGGGTCCAGGCCGGTCGTCTACCGGGCCACCGACTTCCGCAGCAACGAATTCCGCGGTCTGCAGGGCGGCGAGGCCTACGAGCCGGTCGAACACAACCCGATGATCGGCTACCGCGGCTGCTACCGCTACGTCAAGGAGCCCGACCTGTTCGCGCTCGAACTCGAGGCGCTGGCCCGGGTGCGGGAGCGTAACCCCAACGTGCACTTGATGATTCCTTTTGTCCGGACACGGTGGGAGCTGGAATCGTGCCTGGCTCAGGTGGACGCCAGCCCGCTGGGCAGGCAACGCGGTCTGCACCGGTGGGTGATGGCCGAAGTGCCGTCGGTGATGTTCTGGCTGCCCGAGTACATCGCGATGGGCATCGACGGGGTGTCCATCGGCAGCAACGACCTCACCCAGCTGGTCCTGGGCGTCGACCGCGACTCCGACATCTGCGCCGAACTGTTCGACGAATCCGACGGCGCGGTGCTCGATGCGATCGGACGCATCATCGCCACGGCGCGCAAGCACGGCATCACCTCGTCGCTGTGCGGCCAGGCACCGTCGACCAACCCCGCATTCGCCGAGCACCTGGTCCGGATGGGCATCACCTCGGTGTCGGTCAATCCCGACGCGGTGACGGCCACCCGGCGCACGGTCGCAGCCGCCGAACGCCGGTTGTTGCTGGAATCGGCTCGCGGTTGACAGCCTGACGGCACGGAAATTCGCGGTTGACAGCCTGACGGCACGGAAAGAGGTGTCACCATGACGCGGCACTGGCTGGTGATGGAAACCGACGGTCAGGGTGTGCGGGCGCCCTTTGCCGCCCGGTTGGCGGGTGCCGGCCGGCACCTTCCCGAAACCCGTTTGACCACAGACGACCTGATGGCGACCACCCGGCACCGCACCCACATCGATCTGGAGAAGCTGACCGGGATCCGGGAGCGGCGGGTGTCTGCGGGGGAGGAGGATTCGCTGTCGCTGGCCACGTCGGCGGCGCTGAACTGCCTGGCCAAGGCGCAGCAGGATCCCGCCGACATCGACGTGGTGATCAGCTGCAGCATCACCAAATTCCGCGGCGGCCTCACCCAGTGGCTGGAGCCCACGATGAGCGGTGCGGTGGCCCGCAACGTCGGGGCCTACCGGGCGATGACCTTCGACGTGTCCAACGCCTGCGCCGGGATGCTCACCGGGGTGACGATCTTGAACAACTGGATTCGTCAGGGCATCGTGCGGCGCGGGCTGGTGGTCAGCGGCGAGTACATTTCGCAGCTCGGCCAGAACGCGGCCAAGCACATCCGCAACATCATGAGCAAGGAGCTGGCCTCTCTGACGCTCGGCGACGCCGGTGCGGCGCTGCTGCTGGAACGGGCCCCGGCCGGCGCGGCGGGTATCGAGCTGGCCGGGTTCACCACGGTCGCCGACTACAGCAGACTCTGCCTGGCCTATCCCCAGGGACACGACCCGGGCGCGCGAATGTTCACCAACTCGCGCGCCATCCAGAAGGCCGCGATCGCCAACACGCCGCTGCTGCTGCACGAAGTGCTTGACACCGTGGGCATTTCGATTCACGACATCGACCATGTGATCACCCACCAGACCTCGGCCCGCGCCATCCGCAAAGGCATGACGCGAATGAAGGAGTCCTTCGGTGACAGCCCGCAGCACGACGCGGTGATCACGGTCGACCGTTACGGCAACACCGCGTCGACGACGCACACGGTGGCCCTGGTCGAGGAACTGGAAGCCGGACGGATCGTGGCCGGCGAGCGGGTGGCACTGCTCGCGTTGGCATCGGGCCTGGAGATCGGTGTGGTCCTGGTGACCCTGGACGAGGATTTGGTGAGCCGTTATGGGCACAGTGATTGACCGCGTCGACGTCGCACACCCGCGGTTACGTGGCCGGCACAGCGCGTTACACCTGGCCGTCGCCGCGGCGAAAGACTGTCTGCGACAGGCCCGATGCGAGCCGCACGAGCTGGACCTGGTGGTCAACGCCGGGATTTACCGCGACAAGAACCTGGGCGAGCCCGCGCTGGCCGCGCTGATACAGGACGACATCGGGGCCAACCCGGAGGATCCGCATTCCGGCGCACACGGCACCTTCTCCTTCGACATTGCCAACGGTGCCTGCGGCGTGTTGACCGCACTGCAGATCGTCGACGGGTTCTTGCGGACCCGCAGCGTGCACCGCGCACTGGTGGTGACCAGCGACGCCGATCCCGGTCACGGTATGAGCGAGCACTTCCCGTTCTCGCCGACCGGGGCGGCGCTGTTGTGCGGCTGGACCGACGACGACTACGGGCTCAGCGACGTGGCGTGGGCGAACGCGAGCGACGCCCTCGACGATCTCGACACCTATTCTGCGACAGTGGGATTCGCCGACGGCCGTAATGTCCTGCGGTTCCGGCAGTCGGCCGACGCGGATGACAGGTTCGCGGCGGTGGCTTCCGACGCGGTACGGGCCTGCCTCGAGCAGTACGACGTGTCGCTGGACGACGTCGACCTGATCATCGCCGCTCCGGCCCGGCCGCGGTACCGGGAGGCGTTGAGCTCGCTGCTCGGCGTGCCCGCCGAAAAGGTGTGCGTGGCAGACGATCACCGCATGCATACCGCGGCGCTCGCCGCGGCCCTCGAGCAGCAGAGCGCCGGCCTGCGCGCGGGCGGCCGGGTGCTCTTCGTCGCCGCCGGCGCCGGCGTTGTCGCGGGTGCTGCTCTCTACCGCCAGCCGCCGCGCCGGTAGTTCACCCAACCACGACGCGATGTTCACGCAGTCGAGGACTTTAGGCCCACGACCGAGCGGCGTTCGCGCAATAGCGTTTTCGTGTGCCGAATGCGAGGAGTGAAAAGTGACGACATCGGAGCAGGGCGGAATAGGGCTCGTCGTCGGAGTCGACGGGTCCGCGGCGTCGAACGCCGCGGTGGTATGGGCCGCCCATGATGCGGCCATGCGCAACGTCCCGCTGACGCTGGTCCATATGCTCAGCACGTATGTGCCGACGTTTCCCCAGATTCCGCTGCCCGGTGGCGTCGCGGTGTGGCAGGAGGACAACGGCCGGCAGGTGCTCGAGGAAGCGGCCAAGCTGGCCCGCGAGACGGCCGGTCAGGCCCTCGAGATAGCGAGCGAACTGAAGTCGTCGCCGCCGATACCGACGCTGGTGCAACTGTCCGAAGCCGCCGACATGATCGTGGTGGGCACTCACGGACGCGGTGCGGTCGGGCGCGTGCTGCTGGGTTCGGTCAGTTCGGCCGTGCTGCGCGGCGCCGCCTGCCCGGTCGTCATCGTCCCCGCCGAGCAGACCGACGTCCGCGACGACGCTCCGGTGCTGGTGGGCATCGACGGGTCCCCGGCTTCTGCGCGTGCGACGGCCATCGCGTTCGACGAGGCATCGCGCCGGGGCGTTGACCTGCGAGCGGTGCACGCGTGGAGCGACGCCGAGATACTCGACCTCGGCGGCCTGGACTGGCCCGCGCTGCAGGTGGAGTCGGAGCAGGTCCTTGCCGAGCGCCTGGCCGGCTGGCAGGAACGCTATCCCGATGTCGCGGTGCAGCGCCTTGTGGTCTGTGACCGGCCGGCCCACGAGCTGATCAACCAGTCGAAGTCCGCGCAGCTGGTGGTCCTGGGCAGCCGCGGTCGCGGCGGCATCGCCAGAATGCTGCTCGGTTCGGTGAGCAATGCCGTGGTGCACTCGGTACACACGCCGACGATCGTGGCCCGCACCGCAGACTAGGACGCCAGTGCACTGCGATCCCGCCGTCGCACCGCTCGGGTGGTCAGCAGGGTGCCCCAAGCACGAGCGGCGTTGTGGCGCATCGCATCCGGGTCACCGGTAGTGAGAAACACCTTGCGGGCCGGGCGTGCCGGCCACGCCATCTCGGGATAGCGGTAGGCGATCGCCGCGGCCAGGTGTTCGGCCGGATCGATGAGCAGGGTGTCGGGGAGGGCGGCCGCGAACCAGCGACTCGCCGCCGGGTAGTGCGTGCAGGCCAGAACCAGGGCCTGTGCCTGTCGCAGCGGGGCGACGATATCGGCCAGGTCGGTCTGGAACTGCGCGGAGCCGGTGCGGCCGGCCTCGATGTGCGCCGACAGCGGCTGCGCCACCCGGGGCCACACCACCCGTCCGGGCCGGGCCAGCCCGCGCTGATAGTGCCCGGCGTCGATGGTGCGCTGGCCGCCCACCACGCCGACCGAGGTGAGGTCTTCGGGAACCGAGGCCAGACCGTGGGTGATGATGCCCTCGACCACCACCGGCGCCGCCGTCAGCCCGGCTACCACCGTGCTGGCCGCGTTGCAGGCGAGCACCACTTCCGTTGCGCCGCGCTCGGCCAGCGCGGTGACCACCCGCATCAGCCGGTCGGTCAGTTCGTCGGCATGCATCCGGCCGTAGGGGGTGGCCCCGGCGTCGGACCAGTACACCACCGGCAGCCCGGGGACCAGCCGGTCCAGGGCGTTCACCAGGCCCACGCCGCCGATGCCCCAGTCGATGATGCCCAGGCAGGCTTCGGTGTCCACGGCGGTCACGGGTAGGAGAGCGGGGCGGTCTGCCCCTTGGCCAGCGGACCGGAATCGAACGCCACCACTCGGGCCGACCTGGTGGTCGTCAAGGTCTGCAGCCTCCGGTCGGGGAAACGGCTGCCGAAATACCAGCGGTATTCGTGCTCCGCGCGGATCGGATTGTGTTGCAGCATGTTCCGCCATTCTTCGTGGTTGGTCAAGGTGGCCAGGTCATGGGCGAACTGGGGGCGCTGTCGCCGGGTGCGCAGGTGCGCGACGGCAGAGCGGGCCAGTATCGGCAGCTCGCGGATCCGCACCGGTTGCTCCACCATGTCGACGACCCACAACCGGCCGCCCGGGGCCAGCACCCGCCGAATCTCGGCCATCACCGGGTCCCAGTCCAGATAGCGGAACGACAGGAACGAGATCACCACGTCGACATGGTTATCGGGCACGTCGAGGTCCGGGCCGTTCACCTTGCCGAATCGCAGCCGGGACCGGTCGCGACTGCGTTCGCGGGCCCGCGTCAGCATCCCTTCGGAACTGTCGACGCCGACGGCGAAGTCAATGTCGCCGTTGTCGTCCAGGGCTCGCAGCAAAGCCCCGTTGCCGCAACCGATTTCCAGCACGCGCACCCGGCGGCCGAGTTCGGCGTGGGCGGCCGCCAGCCGGCCGGCCACCCACTGCCATTCGGCCTCCCGGACCCGGATGTCGGCGTAGGCCCGGTCGTAGAGTTCGGCCACGCGGTCGTAGGAGCGTTCATGTTGTGCGGCGGCGGGCCGGCTTTCCACCATGGGTTCGGCGGTACAGCCGAGGTACTTGCGCACGCTGCCGGCCCAGCCGTGTGACTTCTTGCCGGGGCGGCGATCAGGTAAAGACTCGGGCGAGCCGCCGGTTGACGGCCCGCCCACGCAAACCGGTCCGGGCGGGCGGACACGGTGGTGTAGTTGTGGTTGCCGAACGCGGTCACACCGAACACGTCGGCGAAGAACGGCGTGAACCAGCGCGCCGTTCGGCAGGCGTGAAAATATGCCTGGCCGCCGGGGGCAAAGGGGATCGTCATGTCCCGCCACTCGTGCGGTGAGAACTGTTCTGGCCAGTCCGTGGATCCGAACATCGGGCCGTACATGCCCGAGTGGCTGATCAGGTGCAGCTGGCCGATCACCCGGCCCGACGACGCGAACCCGGCAATTTCTGCGGCGAAGTCGGCCTTGCGGCGCAGACCGGAGACCACCACCTCGGCATCGGGGTGTGCGGCGGCCAGTTCACGGCCCATGGTGGCCGCGGCGACCGCGAACTCGGCCGAACCGCCGCGGTAGTGGGTGGTGTGGGCCACCCAGATCACCGGCTTGGGTTGGGCGACTGCGGGTTTCGCAGCGGCGAACGGGATGCGCGGATGCTCACCCGAGGGGATCCAGGCACCGTAGTTGCCGACGAGTTCCAGCATTTCGGCCCGCTCGACGTCGAATACCCGCATGCCGGCCGGCGGTGGACTGTACAGATGCAGAGACAGCCCGCCGGACGGGGCGGCCATGTCGTGGATGACCTCCGGCGAAATCTGAATGGCCGTACCCTGGTGACGCGCAAGCTGTTCGGAGACGTTCAACCCCGTTCCCGCCCAGCAGAACCGGCGTTCGCTGAAGGAACCCTCGATCGCGATCACGACACCGCCCGCGCCGCCGTGGTCATGCGGCGCGCAGCGGTGGCCCGGGCGCCAGCGGGCTAGCATGATCTCCACCTGGTCGTCGACCCGCAGGATGGAGCGCGAATACGGCTCCCCGTCCCCGGCGTCGCCGGCGAGCGCTGACAGGGCCGGCCGGGCCGCGGCTGCGCGGGCCAGCAGCTGCGCGTCCGGGACCGCGCCGCGCACCGCAACGGCGGCCAGTTCGTCGAGCAGGGGTGCCAGCTCGGCGAGCTGGTCGCGCGTGGTGGCCGGCAGGTGGTGCGCCGTATCGGTCATGTTCTTCCCCCTTTGACGAGCCCGGCCGGGGAGCCGCCGTATTGGTTTCGGTTTGGCAACCAAACGGTCTCGCCAGGCTCTTGGAGGATCCTTGGAGGATTCTTGGAACGCGCGACGTCACTCCCCGACCGCGTGGGCGTCGAGCGGGTTGAGCCGGTTGACGATCAGCGGGTCGGCCTTCGTGAACGGGAAATCGGGCAGGTCGTCGATGTGGGTGTTGAACGTGGCCGCGAGTACTTCGCGAGAGTAGGCGCTCACCGACGCCCGGTAGCCGATGTCGCCGGGAGTCGGCTGGTCGAAGAAGATGCAGAAGTGCATCTCGGGGGCGTCGAAGACCTCGATGTGGTGGGGGTAGGCGCGGGGGATGAAGTACACGTCACCCTGCCGCAGGTGCCAGGTGTCCAACTCGCCGCCCGGCCCCATGACGGTCATCCGCGCCGCGCCCCGGTTGACGTATCCCATCTCCGCGGTGATCGGGTGCCAGTGCGGCTCCCGCATTCCGTCCTCACGGATGCGCAGCGAATACATCGACAGGTCCTTGAGCGCCGGCCAGTACTGCAGCCGCGCGGTCCGGGCCGAGCCGACCGCCAGGCTGACCGGGGGAGTCATCGCCTCGACGGCGAACTTGTGGGGGTCATTGAAGAATGCCGTGGCAGGGACGTCAGGTGCTCCGGCACGCGCCGCCAGCGCGCGGTCGGTGGTGCTGCGGCGCAGCGAGGCGAAGTCCGAGGCCGGCAGGTCGTAGGTGTTTCCCAGCACCGCATCGGTCATGGCGCCGAAGGCGGCGCCCAGGCCGAAGTCTTCGGGACGTTCGTTGCGGAAGGTGATGATGAACTCGCACACGTCGGTGCCGATGTTCTCGATGTGGTGCAGTGAACCCGAGTCGATGTGGAACATCTCGCCGGCGCGCACCACGAAAGAGCTGAATTGGCTGCCGGTGTCGAGCACGGAGACCAGAGCGGTGCCCGACACGCAGTAGGTGAGTTCGTTGGCGTTGGCGTGCCAGTGCGGGGTGCGCATCGCGCCGGGGTTGATCAGCAGCCGCTTGATCGACATGCCCTGCAAGATGGGGAAGTTGTCGGCCGTCAGCCGCTGAATGGAACCGAGGTCGGACTCCTCCACGACCTCACCGTTGACCAGTGATGCCACGTGCGTGCTTGTCTGCGTGAGCATTTCATCCTCCTTAATCATCCTGCCTTCAGGATCGGGCCGGGATGAGCGCACCGTCCAACACCCGTTTTCGATGTTTTGATCGGCGGTGGTTATCAAAGGGGTGCGCGGACGCGGGTGACAGACTCGTGGCATGTCTGACATCGAATTCACGTCGTCGGCGGCAATCGTGCCGGTGCGGGACCTCGACGCCGCTCTCGTTCGATACCGTCGGCTGGGATTCGACGCGCGCGGCTACGCGGGTCCGGAACGCTACGGCTTCGTCGATCGTGGCCCGGTCCAGATGCATCTCACCGAATGGGCCGAGCATGACCCGTTGACCACGTCGTCGAGCGTGTACTTCTACGTCAGCGACGCCGACGCGCTCTACGCGGAATGGAAGGCGTTGGCGGATCTCGGCGGGCGGCTGCACCCGCCGCACGACACACCTTACGGCTTAAGGGAATTCGCTTACGTCGACCCGGACGGCACGTTGCACCGCGTCGGGTCGCCGCTCTAACTGTTGCGGTAGACCCTGAGCGCCGCCGTGATCATCGGAAACTGCAGCGGCAGGCGGGCCAGCGCGAGGACACGCATCGGCCACGGTTTGCCCCACCACAGCCGAACCATGTTGAGGTTGCCCGGGTAGACCCCGATGAACAGCGCGACCGCCGCGGCGGCGGCGGGTCGCCGAGTGTTGCGCGGCAGCAGCAGTGCCCCGATGACCAGCTCGGCCACCCCCGACGCGTAGGTGTAAAAACGTGCGCTGAACGGCAACTCGGCCGGGATGATCTCGTCGAACGGCTTCGGCGCCACGAAGTGCAGGGTGCCTATGCCGAGCAGCATCGCCGCGAGGCGGTAGGCCGTGGTCTGGGCGGGGGCGCGTTCGGCGAGCGATTCGGTGGTCATGGCGCTAATCATGCCCGCGGCCGGCGACCGTTGCGTCGGCGGTGCCGGCCGTCGGCGTGGATCGTCGCACCCGCACGGGCGCGTCACCGTCCCCGAATGTCTACTCGGCCTAACATCAGGTTCCATGGTCGAGATTCACGTGCAGCGCACGATCGCCGCACCCGTGGAGCGGGTCTTCGACTGGCTGGCCGATCCGGTGAATCTCGCCACGGCGCCGCTGGTCTTGAAGTCCGCATGGAGCAAAGACACCAAGGGGCCCGGCGTCGGCGCCGTTCGCGAGGTACTCGGGACCGGCATGTGGTTCCGGGAGGACATCACGGCCTACGACCGTCCGCACAGCTACTCCTACCTGATCGTGGGCGCGTTTCCGGCCTTCGATCACGACGGCGGGACCCTGACGTTCACCCCCTCAGGCAGCTCATCCGGCGAGGGCACCCACGTCGACTGGCTGACCAACTACACCCACCCCGTTCATGCCGGCGGCAAGCTGATGCAGCTGGTCAGCCGGCCGCTGTTGCGGGTGAACTTCCTCGCGATCCTGGCAGCTTGCGATAAAGCGCTTGTGAGTTAGCTGTGAACCTGACCATTCGCTCCTCAAAAAACCAAACCTCGTGCCGTTGCGGTGTAGGACTACCCCTACCCGCCACATACGGTTGCCGAGGGGTCAGCCGTAGTGGCGGCACAAAGCAGGAGCGCCGATGAGCGCCGACCGCGCCAAAGGGCGCACCTTGGTGGTGACCGGGCGCCGCATCGGGCATCGGGTTGGCGACAGCCCGGCGACTGTTGGACGAGGGCGGCACCGTCATCGGCGCCGACCTCGTCCCGCCGCCGGACCTCGGCCCGCAATTCCACTTCGTGGCCGCCGATGTCAGCGACGAGACCGCAGTGGCTTCGCTCTTCGCCGCGGTACCCGAGCGGCTGGACGGGGTGGTGCATTCCGCCGGAGTGGCCGGCGGAGGTCCGGTGCATCTGCTGCCGCAGTCCGAGTGGGATCGAGTCATCCGGATCAACCTCACCGCCACCTTCCTGGTGGCCAAGGCGGCACTGGCCAGAATGATCGAGCAGCCCCGGGTGGACGGTGAGCGCGGCTCGATCGTGACGCTGGCCAGCGTCGAGGGCCTGGAAGGCACCGCGGGAGGCAGCTCCTACAACGCCGCCAAGGGTGGCGTCGTGCTGCTGACGAAGAACATCGCACTCGACTACGGGCCGAGTGGGATCCGGGCCAACGCAATCTGCCCCGGTTTCATCGAAACACCGCTTGCTGAAAGCGTTTTCGGAATACCAGGGATGGAGGGCCCGCGGGCCGCGATCACCAGAGAACACGCACTGCAGCGGCTGGGGCGACCCGAGGAGGTGGCGGCCATGGCGGCGTTCCTGCTGTCCACCGATGCCTCATTCGTGTCGGGTCAGGCCATCGCGGTCGACGGCGGCTATCTCGCCGGCCGCGACCACGAGGTGGTCAAGCTGTTCGGACTGCCCGACTGAGTCAGTCGCCTTTTCCGCCCTTGGGTTTCTTGCCGGATCTGCCTGGCGGCCCGCCCGGAGGCGGCGGCGCGGGTTCCGGCGTGCTGGCGACGGTCGCTGTATCCGGTGTCGTGGCCGCCGGTGGTGGCAGCGGTGCTGTGGTGCCGGCCGGCGACGAGGGCGGCGGGTTCGAGGAGGGCGCGCCCAGTGCCATCAGCATGATCGCGAGCAGCAGCACGGCCAGGATTGCCGCGGCCCACAACTTCCGGCTGACACGCGTCGGCTCGGATTGCGCCGGCACGTACGCGGACGTGGCCACGACCGGAGGCGTCGGCATCACCAGGGTGGCCGGGCGAACCGGAGCCGGACGGGGAGCGGGGGCATTCAAAGCTTCGCGCATGGCGTCGGCCTGGTAGAAGCGCTGGGCCGGGTTGCGGGTCATCGCGCGCTCGCAGACGGCGGCCAGTTCCGGTCGCACGTCGGGCCGCAGCGCGGCGACCGGCGGCGGCGATTCATGCAGGATGGCGTTCGCCAGCGCGGCGAACTGCTGCTGCGGGAACGGCCGCCGTCCGGTCAACGCCTCGTAACCGACCACGCCGACGGCATACAGGTCGTCGGCCGTCGTCGCCGGCTTCCCCGCCAGCCGCTCCGGGCTCAGGTACGCCATCGTGCCGACGACCTGCCCGGTCATCGTTTTCGCTCCGCCCGCAGTCTTGGCGATGCCGAAATCCGCGAGCTTGGCTTCGCCGGACGCGGTGAACAGGATGTTGCCGGGCTTGACGTCGCGGTGCAGGATCCCGGCGCCATGGGCCGCGGACAGCGCGGCAAGTACCGGATCGAGAACCGTCTTGACGAAGGGCTGCGGGAGCGGGCCGCGCGCAATGTGGTCGGCCAGCGACACCCCGGGCAGGCGCTCCATCACGATGAACGGCAGTCCCTGGTGTTCGCCGACATCGTGGACGATCACGATGTTCGAACTGCTCAGCGCGGCGGTGGCCCGCGCCTCGGTCTCGAAGCGCAGCCGCGTTTCAGGCCCGTCCTCGTTGCCTGGACCTGACTGCAGCAGCTTGATTGCCACCGGGCGGCCCAGCTTGAGGTCCCATCCTTCGCGGACTTCGGACATGCCACCCCGCCCCAGGACCTTGCCCAGTTCGTAGCGGCCACCAAGCACGCCGAGCGGCTGCGTCAGCGTTTCGCGATACTCCATGGTCATTTCCCCTGTGAAATAACCACACATGTTCGAGCTGAAACTTGTGGCGTACGGTCGACGTGTCGTTTTTCGTGGCCCGGCCAGGGTCAGCAATCACGATTGGAAGCGCCGATGACGTCGACAACCGAGGTGAGTGGCCAGGTCGTTGCACTGGCCCGGGGAATGCGGGATCTGGTCCGGGCCGAGGCGGGTGCGTGCGAGCAGCTGCGGACGCTGACGGACGCCGTGGTCGACGAGATGTGGGACAGCGGGCTGATGACCGCCCTGAGCCCCGCCGAGGCCGGCGGCAATGAGCCCCCGCTCGCCGAGTTAATCGACACCTGGATCGAAATGGCTTGGCAGGACGGCTCTTTCGGATGGATCGGGATCGCCAACCTGCCGTCCAGATTCGCCGCGGCCACCTATCTCGACGACCAGGGTTTCGCGGAAGTGTTCACCGCGCACGACAACCACGTCACGATGGGCGGACAGTTCTTTCCCAACGGGCAAGGTGTCGTCGTCGACGGCGGATACCGGCTCAGCGGTTCGTGGAGCTTCGGCTCGGGCACCGGCCACTCGCAGTACGTGGCCGCCGGGTTCTTCCCGATGGACAACGGCGAGATGCGCTGGATCAGCGAGGGCATCCCGGACATGCAGGTGGCTCTGGTGCCGCGCGAGGAGATCCAGTTCAACGACGGCTGGCACGTGCAAGGCCTCAAAGGCACCGGTTCCTATGACTACAGCGTGCAGGACGTGTTCGTGCCCAGCAGCAGGACCTTCGGGCTTTTCGACCGCCGGCCGCGCCGCGGGTCGTCGCCGGCCGCGCACATGGGATTGATGCCGGTGACGGCCGCCGGCCACGCCTCGTGGGCACTCGGCGTGGCCAAGAGCATGCTCGACGACGTGGCGGAGTTGGCCGCGACGAAGTACCGGATGAGCGACATGGCGTCGCTGGCGACTCGCCCGACCTTCCAGAAAGGTCTGGCGCACCATGTGTCCGCCTGGCGTGCGGCCCGGCTGCTGGTGCTGGACGCGTTCGGCGCCGCCGAAGCCGCCGTCGCCTCCGGGGACGACCTGAGCCCGATGCTGCGGGCGGACATGCGCGCTGCCGCCGTCTTCGCCACCGACGTGTCGCGCGAGTGCGCGGAATGGGCGCATCTGGTGGCGGGAACCAGTTCGATCCGCGAAGGCAGCCGCCTGGAACGGGCCTTCCGCGACATCTACACCGGCACCCAGCACGCCTTCATCAGCGAGAAGGTCGCGATGGACTCGGCGCAGATTTGGCTCGGCCTCATCGAGGACCAATTCGGGCTCTAGATGTAGCTGCCTTGCGCCGAACGTGAAGCCAGGGCGAAAAAATGCGCCGATTTTCGCCGTGGCTTCACGTTCGGCGCGCAGGGTCCCTCACAGCCAGGCGAGGATTCTCTCGGCGAGTTCCGGTCCGCTGTCCTCCTGAATGAAGTGGCTGGCGTTGATCCGGGCGTGCGGTTGTCCTTTGGCGCCGGGGATGTGCGCGATCAAGGGGCGGTCGGCCCGTCCGAGGATCGGGTCGCGGTCACCGAAGATGGCCAGGCACGGCTTCTGCCATCGCCCCAGCGCCTCCCATGCGGCGCGGTTGGCCGGTATCGCCGGATCGTCGGCCGAGGTCGGCACCAGCTGTGGGAAGGCGCGCGCCCCGGCCTGGTACTTCTTGCCGGGGAAGGGTGCGTCGTAGCCGGCGCGTACCGCCGCCGGAACCTTTCGGACGGTGCCGACCGCGACCAGGCGGCCGGCTGACAGCATCGGGGTGAACCGCGCGAAGGCGCGCCAGACATAGAACGCAGGTGGAGTTCGCCGCGTCGCGGTGGGCAGAAACCCGTTGGCCACCACGATTCGCGCGATACGGTCGCTCTGCTCGGCGGCGATCCGCAGCCCGATCAGCGACCCCCAGTCCTGGACGAACAGCGTCACGTCGCGCAGATCGAGTTCCGCAAACCACGACGTCACCCATTCGACATGCCGTAGATAGGTGTAATCCGTTCTGCGCGTGGGCTTGTCGGACTTGCCGAAGCCGATCAGATCGGGTGCCAGCACGCGGTGACCGGCAGCGGACAACGGGGGGATCATGGTGCGGTACAGGTAGCTCCAGGTGGGTTCGCCGTGCAGCAGGACGATGGGTGAGCCGGCGGCCGGCCCCTCGTCGACGTAGTGCATGCGCAGCGAAGGGGTGTCGCTTGCTGCCACGTCGACGTAGTGCGGCGCGAACGGGTAGCCCGCCAGATTCTCGAAGCGGGAATCCGGGGTTCGCAGGACGTCCATGGGGTTACTCCTTTTGCGTTGACCGCGACTGTGCACCACCGGTGATATCGCACCATGCGTAGCCGGGTAAAGTCGGTTAACATAGCCAACATTTTCCCGGACAGGTGAGGAAGCCGCTTGCCATGAATGACCACGCACTGGCCGCTCAGTTGGCCTCCGAGGCCGGCCGGTTACTGCTGGGGGTTCGCGCGGAGTTCGCCGAAGCTGACGCCAGCGAACGGAAGGCCGCGGGGGACAAGCGGTCTCACGACTTTCTGATGGAGGCGCTGGGCCGGCAACGGCCGGGCGACGCGGTGCTGTCCGAGGAGGGTGCCGACGACCCGGTGCGGCTGCGCAGTGAGCGGGTGTGGATCGTCGACCCGCTGGACGGCACCCGGGAATTCTCCGAACTGGACCGTGAGGATTGGGCGGTGCACGTCGCGCTCTGGGAGTCCGGCGAGCTCGTCGCCGGCGCGGTCGCACTGGCGGCACAGGGGATCACCCTGGCGACGCCCGAGGTGCTGCCGCCGCCGGAGTCTTCGGGCAGACCACGCATCGTGGTCTCACGCACCCGCCCGCCGGCGATCGCGCTGTCCGTGCGCGATGCGCTGGACGGGGAGCTGGTCGAAATGGGTTCAGCCGGAGCCAAAGTCGCGTCGATCGTGCAGGGCCTGTCGGATGTCTACGTGCACGCCGGCGGTCAGTACGAGTGGGACTCCGCCGCACCGGTGGCGGTCGCCCGGGCCGCCGGACTCCACACCTCGCGCATCGACGGATCTCCGCTGCGGTACAACCAGCCCGATCCCAAACTGCCCGATCTCGTGGTGTGCCGACCCGAACTCGCCGAATCGGTGCTGGCTGTCACCCGTCAGTCCTGATCGCCGCTGCAGCAGCGGTACTGCTGCGACGGTGTCAGGCGTTGACGACCGTTCGCCGGCCGATCGCTGCGACAATGATGCGATCACCCGCCAACTGCGATGACAGGCAACGGGTTCCGGTCAGCGTAAGGGCCGCGGCGGCGATGACGACTCCGATCCAGGGCAGCGCGGCGGGCAGGTGCGCCGAGGCCGCCAGCGCAGAACCGGCTCCGCACACGGCAATCCCCATGGCCTGGCCGACCTGGCGTGCGGTCGAGACGAAGGCGCCGCTGGCACCTGCGTAGGCCACCGGCAGCTCGGACATCGCCAGGGTGTTGGTGGGGGTGTTGGCCATCCCCATGCCTGCGCCCAGAGTGGCGGCGACGGCACTGACCAGCGCGGTGGGGGCGCCCATGCCGACGAGTACTGCGACGGCGACGCTGGACGCCAGCATCAGGAGACCGGCGGCGACGACTGCCTGAAACGGCCCGTACCGGCCCATGACGATCGGTGAGATCCGTGCACCCACGGCGTACCCCGCCGCCAGCGGGACCAGCGCGGCACCCGCGGCGAGCACCGAAAGATGTTGGGTGCCCTGGAAATAACCGGTCGCCAGCAGAAAGATGGAGCCTCCCACGCAGATATAGTTGCCGACCGCCACCGACATCGCGGCCCGGAATTCGCGCGACTGGCAGGCCTGCTCGGGGACCGGGAAGCGACCGCTCCGCCGGCGCCGGAAAAGCAGGCAGGCCAGCACCATCGTGACAGCGACGAACAGACCGCCGGCCGCCATCAGATGGCGCTGCCCGACGGCGATGAACCCGCCGATCACGCCGAACATCACCGCACCGAGCGCGGCGATGCCGGTCCAGTCTTGGCTCGGCGAATCGTGCGCCGGGGTGGAAGGCAGCAGCGCAATCGCGAGCACCGCGAAGACCACGGCCAGCAGCGCGGTTGCCAACGGCAGCATGCGCCAGCCCATCGCTCCGGAAATGAACCCTCCGGCGAGTGGTCCACAGGCCATGCCGAGACCTACCACCGCGCCCCAGGCGCCGGTGAACTGCTGCAGTTCCCGCGAGGAGCGAGCGAGCACCCGGACCATGGCCAACCCGACCGGCACCAGGATCGACGCGCCGACTCCCGCCACCACCCGCGCTGCGATCAGCGCAATGGCGTTGGGAGACAGGGCCGTAAATATCGAGCCGGCGATGTAAACGACGAGCCCGGCCACCAGCAGACTGCGTTTGTCGAACCGATCGCCCAGGGCGCCGGCAACGAAATAGAGGGCGGCCAGGGTCAGGATGAACCCGTTGAGGATCCACTGGCCTTGCGCGAAGGTGGCCGGCAGAGTATCGCGAATCTGCGTCAATGCCACCTGATACGCGGTGGTGTCGATGTTGATGATGAACGTCGACATGGTGCAGACGGCGACCGCAAGGCCGCGATGACGAATGTTGATCATGGTGCGACGGCTCCTACCGGTTCGGCCTCGACGAGGCGGGACAGGGCACAGAATCCCGTGCGTTGCCGCACCGCGCGGGGGTCGCTGAGCAGCTCCGATCCGCAACTCTCGACCATCGCTCGCACCTGATGAGCCAGTCCGAGATTGTCGGTCAACGTCACCTCACCAGCGGGTGTGACGATGTACGGGGTGTCTTCCATGCCGGAGCGGATGATGTCGACCTCGCTGTCAGCCTGCGCGGCATAGCACGCCAGCCGCTCCACAGGGCCTGCGAGTTGTCCTTTGCGCGAACCGAATTCGAGTTCCTTGACGTGGTGCTGGGCGTGCTGCGGCAGTACCGCGGCACCGACCGATATCGTCACATTGCGGACCCGGCGACCGGAGAGGTCGTATTCCAGGGACTTGGCCAGCGACACCGCGCGCCGGAAGTCGGCATAGCTTTCCGGGAACGGGAAGCGCGGTGAGAAGCCGAACAGCAGGGTGATGTTGAGCTGACCTTCGGAGCCCAGCCCGATCAAGGGGTGTTCGGTGGCGAACCGGGTCATGGCGTAGCTGCGTTGCAGCTGAACCCATTCCACTTCGTGCAGCAGGTGCAGCCGACGACGCGCGTCCACGGCCTTCCGGTACACCTCGAACTGGGTGTGCGGCGACGTGCTGCCGTAGCTGCCGCCCCCAGAGGTCGAGTGCACGTCGAGCGCGGTCTCGTTTTCACACTTGGACGGGACGTAATGGCGGACCTGGCGCGCGAACTCGGGCTGCGATGCCGCCGCGATGCTGATGTCGTGACCGCCACGCTCCAGGTCGAGGATGACCTGTAGCTCTACCGCGGCCTGCTTGGTGACGAAGTGCGCGCCGCCGAGGTGCAGCGGCATCGCCGCCTGGCTCATGCGCTCCCATTCGCCATAACGCTGGATGGCCTCCTTGACCTCGACGCCGTTACGGCTGGCGCCGAAGCTGATCAGCATGCCCGGCAGCCGGTCCTGCACCTCGAGGCTGACCGCCGAGTAGAGCGAGTTGGCGGTGCTCTGCTCCTGAGTCAATGGGTTGCGCGCGTGGTAGTGGTAGTAGCGAACGCCGATGTCGAACAGGGCAGAAGCCTCGGCGACGAGCTGGCCGACGTCGGACTTGATGGTCTGGCCCTGGGAAACCAGGTCGATGAACGGGTTGCCGGTCTTGGCGTGGTTGCGCGGAGTGAACTTCGCGCCCGTGACAGCTGAACCGAGGATGAGGTCGCCTCGCATCGGAATCTCCTTCAATCAAATGACATAACTACGAATTGCAGTGTTGGGAGCGCCCGTCGCCTCAGAGCTTGGCGAGAATTCCCGACACGAGGCTGCCGCCCGCGATCATCGCGATGGCCACGGCGACATCGATGGATCCGGTGATCAGCCCCACCACACCGGCGGTGACAACGAAACCCGGTAGCCAGTCGATGATTTGCACTGCCGAGGGCACGTCGGCTTCCTCGCCGTTGTCCAGCGCGAACATGGCCGAGGCGTAGTCCGGATAGAACTCGGTGAATGCGACGGCGAAGAAGATGGCCGCCAGCTGCAGGATCCAGCCTGTCCAGAAGTTCTGGGGGTCATGCAGGATCCAATTGCCGGCCAGGCCGACGCCCGCGGCGAAGGTGAACGCGCCCGCCCAGACACCGGTGATCACGCTGTTGATCCGCTTGAACAGCGGGCTGTCCCAATGTTCCTCCGGTGTGCTGTCTTTGGCGTAGGCCTGGGTGAATGGACGGCCGAACAGCAGAGTCAGCCAGGCGAAAATCGCCAGCGAGATGTTGGTCAGTTCACCGGACCACATCTCCAGGAATCGGATCACGGTCCCGTCGGCGAACAGGCCGACCACGGCGAGAAGTGCGAAGAACACCGCGCCGAAGACTTCCAGCGCGTGGATCTTGATGCCGCGTGCCAGGCCGACCAGCATCACGAGCACCGAGAAGCCGAGCGCGGACACGACCGCGATCTCGAAGTGGCCCGGGGTGGCGAGGATGGACAACAGCGCCCACGGCGCGATGCCGGCGAACGGCGACGTCAGGAACCCATCCAGGATGCGCGTGATGCGGTTGTCCTTCCGCGTGATGCGGTTGGTGTTCGTTGCCTGTGCGCCGTGGTTGACGTTTGCTGGCTGGGTCATGATCGACCTCCTTGAACCTTGACATTCCTAAATTGACATGTCGATACTGACATGAGCGTTCGTGACATGTCAATTATGGAAGGTTAAGATGGGTCTCGTGAGTTTGCGACATGCCGCGTTAGGCTTGCTGTCCCAGGAGCCCGGAAGTGGCTATGACCTGCTGAAACGGTTCAAAGAGTCGATGGACAACATGTGGCCCGCGACACAGAGCCAGCTGTACGGAGAGCTCAACAAACTCGCTGCGGCGGGGCTGATCACCGTGTCCGACCTGGGCCCGCGCGGCCGCAAGGAATACGCGATCACCGATGCGGGGCGTGCCGAGCTACATCGGTGGATGTTGTCGCCAGAAGAGGACCCGCCGATCCGCAACGCCGCGTTGTTGCGGGTTTTCCTGCTCGGTGAGCTGGCGCCGGACGAAGCGCGTCAGTACCTGAAGTCGTTGCTGTCGCTGGCCGAGCGGGAGCACGCACACTACGTCCAGATCCTCGAGTTGCACGACTGGACCGACGACGACGCCTTCTTCGCCCGAGCTGCCCTCGAGCAGGGGCTGCGCTGGACGCAGCATGAGATCGAATGGGCCAATTGGGTGCTCGACGCGATGAACAAGCGCGATCTCAACTGACTATGGCGTGCCGCTGCGTGCGGGATCGGCCGGCGCGCGAGGCATCGCCTGATGTCCAGACCGCTACGCCCGAGCGCCGCGGCGGGTGGAATGCACGCTGTCGTATGAATGCACGCTGTCGGATAGGGATTGCGGATTACGCAGTTCAACCTTGCGCGGTGGCCCGGTCGGTCAGCGCCTTCTGCATCCGCAGTACGGCCTCGGTCAGAATCGCCTGGGAGGTGGCGAAGTTCAGGCGCACGTGTCCGGCGCCGCCGGTGCCGAACACATGACCCGAGCTGAGGGCGACCCGAGCATGGTCGCGAAACCATCGGGCCGGTCCGGAAAGGTCCGATACCACCTTGATCCCCTCGGTGTGTTCGTCGGCGAATCCGAGTTCGCGGCAGTCCAGCCATGCCAGATAGGTGCCCTGTGGGCGCAGCAGCCGGACACCGGGAAGATGCTCCTGAACGAGATGTTCGAGGAGGGTGCGGTTCTCGTCCAGTCCGTGCAATAGCGCGTCGAGCCAGTCGCCGCCCTTGCTGAAGGCGGCCGTGTGCGCGATGAGGCCCAGATGGCTGGCGCCGTGGCCGACTTCTTCGGGCATGCGCCGCAATTCGGCCGCTGATTCCGGACCGGCCATGGCAAGCGCTGCTTTGAGCCCGGCCAGATTCCACGCCTTGGATGCCGACGTCAACGCCAGCGCATTCTCGGCGCCAGGAACGCTGAGGTAGGGGGTGAACCGGGCGCCGGGCAGAATGAGTGGTGCGTGAATCTCGTCGGACACCACTCTGATGTCATACTGCCTGGCCAATTCGGCTATGGCGTGTAGCTCTTCGGCGGTATGCACCGCGCCCGTCGGGTTGTGCGGATTGCACAGCAGATAACCGACTTTGCCGGTAGGGCCCGCCGACTTGCGGGCGCGGGCGAACGCATTTTCCAACGTGTTCAGGTCGATTCGTCCGTCGCTGCCCAGCGGCGCCTCGGCGACGGTGCGGCCATCATGCGAGACGAACGCGTAAAACGGCGCGTAGACGGGGGAGTTGACGATGACGGTGTCGCCGCGATCGGTGACCAGTCGCAGCATCTCGACGACACCGAGCATCACGTCGGGCACCACCCTGGTGCGGCCCACCGACAGACCGTCCCATTGCCAACGCCGCCTTGCGAATTCGCTGATCGCCTGGGCGTAGCCCTTGCCGTGCGGGTATCCGGTGTCGCCGGCATCGACGGCTCGGTGGATGGCCTGCGCCACTGCGGGTGCGAGGTTGACGTCCATTTCGGCGACCCACAGCGGCAGCACATCGGGCGGGTACGCGCGCCACTTCATGCTGGTGCGGTGGCGCAGTTGTTCGAGCGTCAACTGCTCGAGCGGGTTGCTTTCCTTGGATAGCGTCCCAGGGAGTGGTGGACTTCGGATCTGGCGTGGTTCACGCGTTGCGATCAGCGAGTCATGTTGAACGCTAGGCGATTTGGTGTTGTTTGGCAAGCGCTGCAGCGGCGTGTTTGGCGGCGAGGACCTTCCGTAGTTCATCCATGGAGACATCGGAGAGGTAGCGGCGGGTGACCTGCCACTCGTCGTGAGCTTCGATGACTACTGCGGTCGCCAGACGCAGGAACGCCGCCGGGTTGGGGAAGATTTCCACGACGTCGGCGCGGCGCTTGATCTCCTTGTTGAGCCGTTCGATCGGATTGTTCGACCAGATCTTCTGCCAGTGCGCCGTGGGGAACGCGGTGAACGCCAGTACGTCGGTCTTCGCCTCACCCATCATGGCGGCCACCTTCGGGAAGCTGGAGGCCAGGGTGTCGGTGACGCGATCCCATTGATCAGCGACCTCGATGGGGTCGGTGTGAGCGAAGATCGTCTTGACCGCCGCAGTCACCGCCGGGGCGTGTTTGGCCGAGACCGCGGTGTGCAGGTTGCGCATGAAATGCACCCGGCACCGCTGCCACGAAGAATTGGTGAACTGTTGTGCCACAGCGGCTTTGAGCCCAGCGTGGGCGTCGGAGATGACTAGATGCACCCCGGTCAGGCCACGGGCTTTCAGCGACGCCAGGAACTCGCGCCAGAACTCGTAGGACTCACTGTCACCGACCGCGGTGCCCAGCACCTCGCGGGTGCCGTCGATGGACACCCCGGTAGCCACCACCAGGGCCTGAGAGACCACGTGCGCTCCGATGCGGACCTTGCAGAAGGTGGCATCGCAGAACACGTACGGGAACTCGGTGTGGGCCAAGCTGCGGGTACGGAACGCCTCGATCTCCTTATCGAGGCCGGCGCAGATCCGCGACACCTCGGACTTGGAGATCCCGGTTTCGACGCCCATCGCGGCCACCAGGTCGTCCACGCTGCGGGTGGACACGCCGTGGACGTAGGCCTCCATGATCACCGCGTGCAACGCTTTGTCGATGCGGCGACGCCGCTCCAGCAGCGAGGGGAAGAACGACCCGGCCCGCAGCTTGGGGATCTGCACCTCGATATCACCCGAGGTGGTCGACACCGTCTTGGGTCGGTGCCCGTTGCGGTGCACCGTGCGCTCGCCCCTGCGCTGGTAGCGGCCGGCGCCGATCACGGCGGTAGCCTCAGCCTCGATCAGCGCCTGCAGCCCGGCCCGGATCAGCTCGGCGAACACCGCCCCGGCATCAGCCGACTTCAGCGCATCAAGCTGGGCGAGCAAGGCAGAATGGTCATGGGTCATCGCGTCGTGTGTCCTTGTCGTGAGTCACTTGGTAGGTAACCCACTGACCACTACGCGATGGCCCACCCCAACAGCGTCAGCGACACACCCAGCAATAGGTCCGGCACCGACGACACCGGATTCCGAAACCCCACCACACCAGGGGACTTACCCTTTCCTTGCGCGAGCAGTCGCGAACTCGCACAGTTTCGTCGGCCATCATGCGATTTTGCGACTGCTCGGCAGTGGTGTCCACAGGGTGACTGGTCCACCACGCGCGGTGTCAGCATGCTCGGGCTGTGCTGGCCGACGCGATAGCGCTCATGGAACAGGGCGGCGGATTCGCCACGACTGCTCAGTTGCTGACGCTCATGACTCGTCAACAACTTGACGTCCAGGTGAAAGCGGGCCGCATTCGGCGCGTGTGGCACGGGGTCTACGCGGCACGCGAGTCGAACCTGTTGGAGCGCTTGAGCGCACTGGACATCTTCGCTGGTCGGCGTGTGGTCGTGTGTATGGGCACTGCGGCTCGCTTGTACGGGTTCGACACAGAGAACACCACCGCTATTCACGTGTTGGATCCCGGCATTCGAATGCGCCCGACTGTTGGTCTGATGGTTCATCAGCGAGTCGGAGCGAGGCTGCAGCGGGTCTCTGACCGTCTGGCGACCGCGCCGGCGTGGACGGCAGTCGAGGTTGCCCGGCAGCTTCGGCGGCCGCGCGCATTGGCCACGCTGGACGCCGCGCTGCGTTCCAGGCAATGCAGCCGTATCGATCTCGAGTGTGCGGTTGCCGAGCAGAAGGGTCGCCGCGGGATCGTCGCTGTGCGAGGCCTTCTGCCCTTTGCCGATGCGCGTGCCGAGTCATCGATGGAGAGCGAAGCGCGACTGGTCATGATCGATTTCGGGCTACCGCCTCCTGAACTTCAATACGAGATCCGTGGCCTGGACGGCGATTTGTTCAGGGTCGACTTCGCCTGGCCTGAGCTGCGCCTGGCCGCAGAATACGAAAGCATCGACTGGCATGCGGGTCGAACAGCGATGCTGCGAGACAAAGCGAAGTGGGCCCAGCTCCAAGAGGTTGGCTGGACGATCATTCCGATAGTGGTCGATGACGTCAGGCTGTACCCGGCGCGGCTTGCCGAGCGCATCCGTATCCACCTGAACCGCGCAGCCTGACGCCGCGGCGCCCAACGCGCCAGGGGGGTGGCGCCTCGCGCGGCCGATCTACAGCTCCGGAACAAAGGTTAGGTTATGGTGCGTAGATGTTCACGCTGCGATTCGACATGCGTGCACCGGGGTGGGGCGCCCCGGCCGTAGACCTGTACTCCGCCGCGGTCGACATGTGTGAGTGGGCGGAACCCAGGGGTGCGGTAATGGTGGTGCTGTCGGAGCACCACGGTGCCGAGGACGGCCATCTGCCCGCGCCGCTGCTGCTTGCGTCGGCGATCGCTGCCCGTACCAATCGGCTGCCGATTCTCGTTGCGGCGGTGCCGATTCCGCTCTGGGATCCAGTGCGGCTCGCCGAGGAGATCAGCGTACTGGACCTGATCAGCCGGGGACGGGTGTCCTACGCCCTCGGTGTCGGCCATCGCCCCGAGGAATACGATCACTTCGGCATCGACATGACCATGCGCGGCCGAACCGCAGACGAAATGGTCGCGGTGCTGGGTGCATTGGTGCGCGGCGAGCCCGTCGACTACCACGGCCGCCGGGTCCGCGTGACTCCCCGCTGCGCGTCGAGCAACGGACCCCCGATGCTGATCGCCGGAGGCAGCAGGGCCGCGGCCCGCCGCGCCGGCACCCACGGCCTCGGTTTCCTCTCTCAGACAGCCGAACCCGGCCTCAAGCAGTACTACGAATCCCAGTGCCTCGAACACGGACATCAGCCGGGCATGTTCCAGGGTCCGTCACCAGGTTCGCCGACAACGGTTTTCGTCGCCGATGATGTCGACGAGGCCTGGGACGAACTCGGGCCCCACCTGCTGCATGACGCTCGCATGGCGGCGTCCTACCGGCCGCACGATGACGGGGTGGCCAGCATCACCCGCGCCCACACTGTTGCGGCCTTGCGTGCCGAAGGCGGCCCGTACCGGATCCTGACGCCGCAGCAGGCCGCCGGTTACCCACAGCCGCTCCCGTTGCATCCGCTGTGCGGTGGCCTGGCACCGGAGGTGGCATGGCGGTATCTCCAACGCGCCGAATGAAAGGGAACAATGCCTGTGCGTGTCGTCGTATGGTCCACCGGGGGAGTCGGGTCCAACGCGATCGAGGCCGTGCGGGGTCGGCCTGACCTGGAACTCGTTGGCGTGTGGGTGCATTCGCCGGACAAAGTGGGCAGGGACGCCGGCGAGCTCGCCGGGGGCGCACCGCTGGGACTCCGGGCCACCGACGACGCCGAGGCGCTGATCGCCCTACGGCCGGACTGTGTGGTGTACGCCGCCAGTGGGCCCGAACGCGACGCAGCCGCGGTGCCCGACTACCTGCGGTTTCTGTCGGCCGGCATCAATGTTGTGTCGACGTCGTCGACGAGCCTGGTGTACCCGCCGTCGTACTTCTCTCCACAGTGGCGCGACGAGTTGCAGCAGGCGGCCCTTGCCGGCGGGGCGTCGTTCTATGCCTCGGGCATCTTCCCCGGCTTCGCTTCGGATCAACTCGCTCTGCTGCTGACCACCCAGTCCAAGAGCATCCGCCGTATCACGGTCAGCGAGGTGTCGCTCAACGACCACTATCCGGTGGCCGACGTGATGATGAACGGCATGGGCTTCGGCCACCCGCTGGACTTCGAGCCCATGCTCAAGACCTCCGGCTTCATCGAAATGGCATGGAGTGCACCGCTACAGCTGATCGCCGACGGACTCGACGTAGGGATCGAGGAGGTGCGCGGCACCCTGGACCGCCGGCTGACCGCTCGGGACATCGACGTCGCGTTCGGCACCATTCCCGCCGGGACCTGCGGCGCCGTGCGGACCAGGGCCGCCGCAGTGATCGACGGCCGGGACGCCATCGTCATCGAACACGTGATCCGGATGGCGCGCGATGTCGCACCTGACTGGCCGGTTTCCGACAGCGACGCCACCTACCGAGTCGACATCGACGGCGATCCGGACGTGCACTGCGTGCTGACGCTCGGCGCGTCCGTCGGCCACGGCGCCGGGCATGCCGCGATGGCGGCCACCGCCATGCGTGTGGTCAACGCCATTCCGTATGTCGTCGAGGCGCGGCCCGGCCTGCTCAGTTCGCTGGATCTGCCGACGACCTTGCCGCGCCGCGTGTTTGGCCGCTGAACCCCCGCTGAGCAGACACAAACTCGCACCGGAACACGTGTTCCGGTGCGAGTTTGTGTCTGCTCGCGCCAGGGACGCGGCCCGCTAGGCCAGTTGGGCGCGGCCCGCTAGGCCAGTTGGGCGCGACCCCCTAGGCCAGTTGGGCGCGGCCCGCTAAGCCAGTTGGACGCGGCCGGTGATCAGGTCCATGATCGCCTTGCCCGGGGCGAACGAGCCGGTGATCGACGCCATGGCGTGGCCCTGGTCGACGTTGAGCGTGATCCCGTTGACCGATGCCGCGGCATCGCTGTTCAGCATGATCATCGCCTTGCCGATGTCCTCGGGAGTCAGCGTCTCGCTGCCGGTGTCGTCGCGGTAGTCCTGGGCGAAGGTCAGCCACAGGTCGGCGTTCGCGCGGGCCAGGGGAGTGTCGGTGGGGCCGGGGCACACGGCGTTGATCCGCACACCCTTCTTCTGGAACGGGTAGCCCTGCCAGGCCACATACCCGTTGATCGCCTTCTTGCTGAACCCGTAGTGGATGATGCCCTGCGGCTCGCGCTCCTGACACCAGTCGTGAGCGGACTTGTAGTCCGGTGAGGCCAGGAAGTCCTGAACGAGTTCCAGGTCGTTCTCCCAGCCCATCCCGGCCACCGAGGAGATGAAGCAGATTGCCGCGCCGCGGGGGAGCAGATCCTTGTCGAACAGTCGCTCGATCAGGTGGCGGTGCCCGATGAAGTTGACCCGCATCAGCTTTGGCCCGTCGGCAACGCCGGCGGCGGAGAACAACTTGTGCACCGGCCCGTCCAGCTCGTCGACCGCCCGGTCGATCGAATCCTGGTCGCTGAGGTCCAGCGAGATCACCCGATCGACGTCGAAGTCCACCGGCGCGAAGTCCATCACGGTCACGTGTGCGCCGAGAGACTTTGCGATCTGTGCTGCCGCGGCGCCCATGCCGGTCGCGCCGCCGACCACCAGGACCCGCTTGCCCTCGTAGCCCAATAAGTCTGACGCCGTCGTCATTTCTTGCCCCTTATTCCCTGGTGGTTCGTGCAACGACGTTACAGTATCCGGACAAGATGTAAGTTTCAATCGGGTGGTTGACCGTGGTCGCGGATCCCACGTAGCCTACGTGGGACAAATTTTAGGTCAGGCGGAATCAGCTGTGTTCACCCTGCGCTTCGACATGCGGGCTCCGGCTTTCGGAGCCGATCCGGCGGCGTTGTACGCCACCGCGCCGGAGATGTGCGCATGGGCCGAAAACCACGGCTGCCTGGCCGCCGTCATGTGTGAGCACCACGGATCAGAGGACGGTTATCTGCCGTCGCCGCTGTTACTGGCGTCGGCGGTGGCCGCGCGGACGCAGCGGCTGGCCCTGAGCCTCATCCTGATTCTGCCGTTCTACGACCCGGTGCGGCTGGCCGAGGACATGGCGGTCCTGGACATCCTGAGCGCCGGGCGGGCGTCCTACATCCTGGCGCTGGGCTACCGGCCGGAGGAATACGAGATCTTCGGCCTGGATCTGGGTGACCGCGGTCGGCTGGCCGACGAGAAATTGGGAATGCTGCGCCGGTTGCTTGCCGGTGAGACCGTGATTCAGAACGGCAGGCGGATCGCGGTGACGCCCCGGCCGCTGACCGAGAACGGGCCCGCAATGATGTGGGGCGGTGGCAGTCTGGCCGCGGCCCGGCGCGCGGGGCGGTACGGGCTGGGCATGCTGGCCAATGCGAATCTGCCGGGGATGCGCGAAGCCTACGAAAACGCCAGCCGCAAGCACGGCTACGAGCCGGGGCCGGCGTTCTTTCCCGACCGCAGCACCCCGTCGGTGTGCTTCGTCGCCGACGACGTCGACGAAGCGTGGGCGGAGCTGGGCGAGTATCTGTTGCACGACGCACGCACCTACGCGGCATGGAATCCCGGCAACGAGGTCTCGGCCGGCTTCACTCACGTCGATACCGTGGACGAGTTGCGTGAGGCCGCCGCCTCGCACGTGATCTACTCAGTGCCGGAGGCTGTTTCGCGGGTGCGCGCCGGCAAGATGCTCGCGATGTCACCGCTGTGCGGCGGGCTGCCGCCGGAGATCGCGTGGCCCTATTTGAAGCGGGTTGGCGAGGTCGTGCTGCCCGAGGCCGCCGAGCCTGCGGACAGCACGCTCGGCGAATTGCTGTCGAACAGGAACGGGTGATTGATGACTGGGGCTAGCACCACCGAGATCTACTACGACCCTTTTGATTTCGAGATCGACGACAATCCGTACCCGATCTGGAAGCGGATGCGTGACGAAGCCCCCTTGTATTACAACGAGAAATACAACTTCTACGCGCTGAGCCGGTACGAGGACGTCGCCCCGCAGCTGACGAACTGGGAGACCTACCGCTCGGGCCGCGGCACCACCATGGACATCATCATGAGCGGAATACAGGTGCCTCCCGGGGTGATCCTGTTCGAGGACCCGCCGCTGCACGACTTGCATCGCCGTTTGTTGTCAAGGGTTTTCACGCCGCGGCGGATGGAGGCGATCGAGCCGCTGACCCGGGATTTCTGCGTGCGGGCGCTGGACCCGCTGGTGGGTTCCGGCCGGTTCGACTTCATCGAGAACCTGGGCTCGACGATCCCCATGCGCACCATCGGCTACCTGCTCGGTATTCCGGAGGAGAACCAGGCGCACATCCGGGATCGCGGTGGGCGCGCCATCAACCTCACCGAAGGAACGTTCCGGGCGGTCGACGACGACCTGTTCGAGAAGAGCTACGAGGTGTTCTCCGACTACATCGACTGGCGTACCGAGCATCCCTCCGACGACCTGATGACACAGCTGCTCAACGCCGAGGTCGAGGACAACGGCACAACCCGGCGCCTAGATCGCACCGAGGTGTTGATGTACACCAGCATGATCGCCGGCGCCGGCAACGAGACGACGACCCGACTCATCGGCTTCATCGGCCAGCTGCTCGCCGAGCATCCCGACCAGCGCCGCGAGATCGTGGCGAATCCGTCGCTGATCCCGAAAGCCATCGAAGAAGTGCTGCGCTACGAGGCGCCGTCGCCGGTACAGGCGCGGCATGTGGCCCACGACGTCGAGTGCTACGGCACCGTGATTCCCGAGGGCTCGATCATGTTGCTGCTTAACGGGTCGGCCAATCGCGACGAGCGCAAGTACGTCGACGGCGAACGGTTCGACATCCATCGCGGCGCCGCGCATCTGAGCTTCGGGCACGGCCTGCACTTCTGCCTGGGCTCGGCGCTGGCCCGCATGCAGGCCCGGGTGGCGCTCGAAGAGGTCATCAAGCGCTGGCCGGACTGGGACGTCGATTACGCCAATGCCGTCAAGGCGCACACCAGCAGTGTGCGTGGCTGGGCGAAACTGCCTGTCCGCACGGGGTAGTGTCGGCCGGTGTCCGCCAACCGGTTGCCTGCCCTCGTCGTGGCGCTCGCCACTGCGGCCGTCGGGTGCAGTCACCCGGACAACCAGGCGCCGAGGACCAGCAACGCCGTCAGAGTGACGATGACCAACAGCGGCGGCGGAAATCGTTGCGTGCTGGACACCACCACCGTGCCGGCCGGTCCGGTGACCTTCACCGTGTCCAACGCGAGTGCGGTGGGCATCTCACACGTGGAGTTGCTCAAAGACCAGCGCGTGATCGGCGAGAAGGAAAGCCTGGACCCTGGCGAGGACCCGGTCTCGTTCACTGTCACCCTGGACGGCGGTGCCTACCAGATCTTCTGCCCCGGAGCGGACATCGAATACCAGACGCTGACCGTGACGGGGCGCGCGCCGGCACCGGCCGACGGCCCGGTGGCAGCGATGTTCGCCAAGGGCGCCAAAGACTTCGCGCCGTATGTGGTCAACCAGATGACTCAGCTCAACGACGCCGTGCGGGCGCTGGACGCGGCCGTGCAGTCGGGCAACGTCGAGAACGCCAAAGCCGCCTACGCGCAGGCTCGACCGTTCTATGAGCGGGTGCAGTCCAGTGTGGACGGCTATCTGCTGCCGGGGTTCACCGTCGGTGACAACGCCGGAAATCTCGACTACCTGATCGACATGCAGGAGGCGACTCCGGTCGATCCCAAGGTCGGCTGGAAAGGCTTTCACGCCATTGAACGCGACCTTTGGCAGGCCGGTGCGATCACTGCCGGCACCAAGGCGCTCAGCACCGAATTGGTCAGCAACATCGGGACGTTGACCACCACTGCGACCACGCTGCAGTTCCGGCCCGAGGATCTGGCCAACGGCGCGGCCGATCTGATCGAGGATGTGTACAACACCAAGATCACCGGGCAGGAGGAAGCGTTCAGCCACCTCGATTTGGTCGATTTCGCCGCCAATGTCGAAGGCGCGCAGCACGCATACTCGCTGCTGCGGCCGGGGCTGGAACGGATCGACAGCAGTCTGGTTCAGCAGATCGACCAGCAATTCCAGGATGTCCTGGCCATGCTGGGGCACTACCGCGATCCGGCGGTGCTGGGCGGCTACCGCGTCTACACGTCGGATCTGCGTGAGCGCGACACCCCGAAACTCACCGCGGTGGTTGTGCCGCTGCATCAAAGCCTGTCCGCCGTCGCGCAGAAAGTCGTCTCGGCGAACTGATCGCCGCGGACCGGCTCAGCGCGGTGGCTCGGTGTCGATCTAGGACTGGTCCACCAGGACCGCGCCCTCGGGCCGGTCGCCGAGAGTCTGCAACTGCAACGCGATGCTGGCACCCTGGGCGGTGAGCCGCACGATCTGGGCCAGCTCTGCGGGTGCGTCACACTGCAGATAGTGGTCGGCACCGGGCACCACCCAGTAACGGCTTCGGCCCGACATGCCCCGCAGGTAGGTGTGCCAGACATGGTTCGCCACCCGCAACGGTGCCACCGCGTCGTGCAGTCCCCACACCAGCGTGACATTCACCGGCAGTGTGGACAGCGCTTCGAGCCAACGTTTCTCGTCGGCTGCCCGCTCATGCAGATACTGGATCGTGTCCGGCAACACCCGCATGCCGTCGTTGAATGCGAAACACTTTGCCAGCGCGGCGATCTCGGGATTTTCCGGCGTGCGCCGGGGCATAAACGTGGTGAACCCCAGCCCGGCGGCCAGCAATTCCGGCGTCGTCTCGGCGGCGGTCGCCCGGCCCGTCTTGTCGTTGAGCAGCGCGGTCTGGAAGGCGGTGAGGTTGGACAGTGGCAGGTAGATGTTGCCGTTGGTGATGATCAGATCTGCTGGCAGTGAGGATTTTTCGGCCAGCATGCCGATCGCGATCATGCCGACGCTGCAGCCCCGGTCATGGGTGATCATGCGGTAGTCGGTCAGTTTCCACACCTCGGTGATGGCGTGGACGAGCAGACGCGCGTCGTCGTAGAGCGAATAGACGTAGGGTTCGGGCGGCTTGTCGGATACGCCGTAACCGGGAAAGTCCAGCGCGAAGATCTCGAACTCGTCCTTGAGCTCACGCGCCAACGGGAAATAGTCGATGCTGGATGTCGGAAAGCCGTGCACGCACACCAGCGCCGGCTTGCCAGGAGTGCCGTAGCGCCGCAGGAACACCGTGACGGATTGCCCGTCGTTGGCTTCAGTGGTTGAGCGCCAGCGCAATTCCGTTCCACCGTTGTTCCATTCGACGAAAATGTCCATGGCTGTGGCCTTTCTAGGAATTCGGGAACGTCACAACGGCCAGCAGCAGCGGCAACTGGTTGCCCTTGAGCTGAGGGCTTGGCAGCATGTCCGGGCCGAAGAACGAGCCGCTGAGGTAGTTGTCGGCACTCCACACCTGTGCTGAGTTGACCTGGCCCTGGTAGCTGAAACCCTCCATGACGTAGGGCTGCCCGTCGGCCTCGAACAGCGAGGGTCCGTTCATCAGCTGGAAGTGCAGATGCGGTGCGTTGGAGTTGCCGGTGTTGCCCAGTTTGGCGATCTGCTGGCCCTTCTTGACCTTGTCGCCGGGTTTGACCAGCAGCGAGCCCTGGATGAGGTGGGCGTACATGGCGTACAGGCCGTCGCCGATGTCGAGAATGATGTGGTTGCCGTCGACGTTGTCGACGGTGAGCTTGGCGGCCAGGACGGGGTCGGAGGCCGGCAGGATGCCGGGCACATTGGCTTCGACGTTGTCGAGCGTGGAGACGACGGTGCCGTCGGCGACGGCGTAGATCGCCGACCCGTAGTCGATGAAGCTCTCGTTCTTGGTCCGGTCGCCGGCGTAGAAGTTGCCCTGGTCGTTCATGCGCATCCAGTCGATCGCGAAGCGCTGGCTGTTGTTCAGCTTCATGTTCAGCGGAAGGATGGCGTCGCGGTGCGCCCAGCCGGGGTCGCAGCAGCCGTTGAACGCCACCCAGTTATTGCCTTTCAGCGGTGACGCGATGACGCGTGGCGTGCCGGCGGAGATGTTGAACGGCGTACCCGTGGTGTCGAAGGGGCCCGGCTCCTTCGATGCCGGGTTCGCCACGCCGTTGCCGTGGAAGCGCAGCATCACGGCCTTGGGGAAGTCGGACAGGTTGTCCTGCCGGAAGTCGATGAGCAGCGAACGCGACGTGCCCGGAGCGATGGTGAAATCGGGCGCGGGAACGGCCGGTAGCACGCGCAACCGGTTGCAGTTGCCGTAATTGCAGGCGGGATCGACCAATTGGTTCCCGGAGAACGACGCGAGCACCTTGTTGGGGTCGCGCCCGTCGACCACATCGACGGCGTTCAGCGTGGCCGGCTGCGCGCTGGAGTTGGTGACCTGCATGTCGAATGCCAGGTGGTATTTGTCGTCGGTGCCCGGGAAGGGGAAGGTCGGCCGGCTGATCGGGGCGACCGTCAACGGCGTGAAGGCATTGGGAACCGTGACGCCGGCTAAGGGGTCTGGCGGTACGGGGGTACTCGTCGCGGCGGGTTGCTTCGGTGACGTGGTGCACGCGGCCACAATGAGTACGAACCCGAGGACCGCCAAACTCCGCCGTTTCGCCATCGGGTGAGCATAGTATTCCCGCCCGCGATTGCTGCTGCTTACCATGCTGGGCATGTTCAACACGCGGGTGATCGGGCTTGCCGAATACCGGATCAGCGCCGGAAAACCCGGTGTGCTCACCGCCCGCTACCTCACCGCGGGTTCCCGCGCGCTCGGCTCCGGTCGTGCCAGAGGGGAAGCCACCAGCGGTTCCGACAGCTTCGCCGGCCTCTATCGCATCCAATACGTCGACGACGCAGGCAAACTCACCGGCGACCTCGATCTGCAGATCCAGCGGACCGGCGAAGGATATCGACTGACCTGGCGGCACCGTCCCGAGAACGTAAGGCTCCCAGTGGCCATCGGTGAGGTGGTTTACGAAGGTATCGGCTTTCTGACGAGCGCGGACACGATGGCGATCACGTACTGGATGGCGGAGAAGCCGTCATCGGCGCTCGAACTTCGTCCGCTGCTGTGAGAAGGGACACCAGTCGTGGAATGTGATCGGCGCGTTCAGCTTTCGCGCAGTTCCCCTTCCGGTGCCGCCGGCGGTGCGGTACCGCACTGGTGTAACGACATGAAATCGCTAGTCAAAGAATGCGATAACGAATCTCCAACTATCGGCCGGGTCGCGCGAAAATCGTTCGTCGGTTACTTCAGCCGCGCCCGCGAGATAGGGGGATCGTGCTCAAACGGTTCCGCGCTGCTCTGGTGGTGGCCGTCGCGCTGGGTCTGGGAGGCGGGCTGGCGACGGCGGATCCCGGGGGTGTGCGGACCGTGGTGACCTCGAGCTGCGAGCAGCGGACGCTGGTGCTGTCGGCGTTTCCGGCCGAAGCCGACGCGGTGTTGTCCCACACCTTGCTCGAGCCCAATCCCGTTGCCGTGTATGACCGGCAGTACTACTACCGCGGTTCGATCGCCGGCAAGAAGGTGCTGGTGGCGATGACCCGGATCGGGCTGGTAAATGCGACGGCCGTCACCGAGGCCGCGCTGAGCCGCTTCACCTGCGCCTCGGGCACCTCCGTTGAGGCAGTGATCTTTTCCGGCGTCGCGGGCGGCGCCGGCCGGACCAGTGTCGGCGACGTGGCCGTGCCGGCGCAGTGGACGCTCGACAACGGCGCCACCTACCAGCCCGTCGACCCCGCGATGCTGGCGGCGGCCCAGACGCTGACCGTCCAACTCAGCAGCGTCAACAATCTGGGCAACCCGATGTGCCTGTGCCGGCACGTCCCGACCGTGAAGCTCAATGATCTGGGGCGTCAGCCGCAGTTGTTCGTCGGCGGCAACGGGTACAGCCACGACGCGAACAACGGTCAGGCGTTCCCATGCGTCCCCAACGCCGGCGACGTCTTCGGTTGCCAGCCCTGCAGCCCACCCGGCCGCTCATTGTTGTACAGCGGCAACTTCTTTCAGGCCATCGGCCCGTGGCTGGCCAAGGGTTTGCTCAGCAACCTCAACATCCAGACCGCGGACAATCCGGCCTACGATGCGGTGGACCAGGAGACGGCCGCGTCGCTGGCGGTCGCGACCGCACATGGGGTGCCGTTCCTGGGCATTCGTGGGATGTCGGATGGGCCGGGGGACCCGCTGGGGCTTCCGGGATTTCCGTTTCAGTTCTTCTTTTACAAGCAGATCGCCGCGGAGAACGCGGCGCGGGTGGTGGAAGCGTTCATGGCGAGCTGGGCGGGCCCGTGACGCGATTTGGTGCTCGAAGGCGGCCAGTCGGTTGGCGTCAGAGGCGGAGGCCAGTGTGCCTGATGGCGGTTGGCTGCCCGTCTCGCAGCGACTATTCGTCTCCGCGGGCGACCGGCCGGGAGGGATCCGAACTCCATTCCGACCAGGACCCGGGATACAGCGCGACCTGCCGGCCCGCGGCCGCGAACGCCGCGACCACCACGGCAGCGGTGACGCCGGAGCCGCAGTAGGTGCCGACCTCCCCGTCGGGCAGCAGCTGATCGTCGACGATCAGCGTCCCGTCCTGCGCGAGCAGCGTCCCGAATGGGAGGTTCCGGGCGCCGGGTATGTGTCCGGCGACGGGGTCGAGGGGCTCGACCTCGCCGCGGTAGCGCTCCGGCGCACGGGCGTCGAACAGCAGTACGTTGCCGGTCTGCTCCGCCGTGAGTGCCGGCTGAGCACCGGCATACAAATCCTCATGCCGCACCGTCACGTTGCCCGGTTCCGGGTCGACGTCACCGGTCTGCAGCTCGCCGCCCGTCGACAGCCACGCCGCCAGCCCGCCGTCCAGCATGCGCACGGTGCGAAGGCCTGCCGCCCTCAACACCCACCACGCCCGCGCCGAACCGGCACGATTCCAGTCGTCATAAACCACTACGGCGTGGTCCTCGCGAACTCCCCAGCGCCGCAACGCGTCCTGCAGCCGGCCACCGGAAGGCAGCGGATGGCGGCCCCGCCCGGTCACCGAATGATCGCTGAGATCGTCGTCCAGCGAGACGTACACCGCCCCGGGAATGTGGCCCTGCAGGTATGCGGGCCGCCCGTCCGGAGTGTCGAGCCGCCACCGCACATCCAGGATCGTCACGGGTTGGCCGGACTCGATCAGCCGGGCGAGCTCGGCGGCGGTGATCAGAACCTCGTCGCGCGCATTCACGCGTTCACCCTATCCTCGGCCGCGTTCACCCTATCCTCGACTGATGATGCGACGGTTACTCCCGTACTGGGCCGCGGGTGCGCTGGCCTGCAGTCTTGCGACGGCAAGCCCGGCCGGTGCCGTGCCCAACCCGAAGTGCACGCTCGCCACCGCCGTGCAGGAGGTGCAACACGTGTCCGAGCTGCCGGCCGAATTGCGCGGCCTGCTGCCGCCGATCGCTGATATCGGTGCGCCGTTCAACAGCACCGATGCGGTCAACGACCCGAACCTGCCGTTTCGCCGCCTGATTCGCGCCGGCCACCGCGGCAGTGACTGGTTCGTCTGGTACGAACACGGCGGAATCGGCTACTTCTGGCAGGCTGTCGTCGCCCGGGTCACGCCCGGCGGTTCGCCCACCGTATTGGCCGATGCCGGAACCATTTCCGACGCCCTGTGCACGGTGACCGACGGGGTCTACGCCGGCACGGTTCCGCCTTATCCACCGGGCACCTGGGAGGCCGGTGCGCTCTAGGCCGGCCAGGCGTCCCAGCGGATCATGCTGCGCAACGGGCCGGCGAACAGTGGCCGCACCACCCTCGATTCCCACCGCTGCTCGACGACCGGCGCGAGCGCCCCGCTGACGGTCAGGGGGTCGTCGTCGAGATAGACGACGGTGACGTAGTGCGGATCGGTGCGCCACCCACGCGGGGGCGGGGCGCAGACCGAGCCGAACGTCCACACTCCGGCCACACCGGCGCAGGCGAGCAGTGCCGGACTGTGCTCGGCCCGCAACCACCCGAGCCAGGCATCGGTTCGCCCGCCGGCGGGCTCCGCCGGTTCTTCCAGGATCAACAGCACGCCGCGGTGCGGCCGGAACGGTACCACCTCCGCCGACACCAGCGCCTGTGGCGCCGAATCCCATTGCAGCAGACGAAGACCGGAGATCTGCAGCAACGGCCGCATGGTGGGCATCCGACCGTTCTCCCGTAGCACGCGGCCGAGTTCGACGAAATCGGCCAGCGTGTCCGCGACGGGTTCACCGGCGAGATAGTGCACGACGTTGCCGATGTCGCCGAGCGGGCCGTGCGCCGCGATGCGGTGGGCGGGGTAGTCGCCGTCGGCGATCCAGCGCAGCGCGTGCACGATGCCGGGCAGCTGGAACTGCTCGGGCATGTGGTCCAGCAGGTGCCAGCGCAGGTATCCGTCGTCGGCCGGCGCCGCGGCGGTGAGGCTGAAGATCCCCGCCCTGACCCGGTTCATCCGGCGTTCAGTTCCGCGAGCGCCTGCAGGTTCTCCAGGTAGTGCTGCAGCGAGTCGTGGCGGAAGGTGGCGCTGACGATGGTGGCGCCGTGAGCGACGGTCTCGGCGATCAGTTCTCGGGCGCGGTCGGGTTCGCCCATGGGATCCAGCCGGTGGGCGGGTCCCAGCACCACGTCGAAATCCGGGGGAAGATCGCAGCGGCCCAGCCATTCTCGCGCCTGCGGCAGGCTCACGTTGAACGGCGCCCAGCCGTCGGCCAGGGTGACGGCCCGCCGCAGGGACCGCAGCGTGCGGCCGCCGATCCACAGCGGCACCCGCGGTTGCACCGCACACGGGTCGACGACCATGCCGTCGAATGAGTAGAACTCGCCATGGTAGGCGGGCTCGGCCACCGACAGGGCCGCGCGCAGCGCCCGCAACGCGTCGTCACCGCGCGTTCCGCGGTCCTCGAACGGGGCACCGATCAGGTCGAACTCCTCTTTCAGCGACCCGACGCCGACCCCCAGGATGAGCCTGCCGTTGCTGACCTTGTCCAGCGTGCCGTAGCGCTTCGCGATCTCCAGCGGGTGGTGGTAGCCCAGCACCAACACGTTGGTGGCCAACCGGATTCGCTGGGTGCGGGCCGCCAGATAACCGAAGGTGGCCAGCGGATCCCAGTAGCGCGCGCCGCGGCGGGCCTGCTCCGCGGCGGGCAGTGCGATGTGTTCGCTACAGGTCAGATGGTGATAACCGAGCCGGTCGGCCTCCTCGGCAACCCGCGCGATGTCCTCGATCGACGCGTCGATCTCCCAGTCGGCACTCACCCCGGGGAACATCGTCACCACCGGTGTGGAGACGGATAACTTTGCGGTCGCGGCGCTCATCGCGCTAGATTCTAACAGTGCTCGAATTGATTCGAACATGGCTCGAATGACGGCGCGGCGCGCATACGGCGAACTCGACCGCACTCAGGTGGTGTCCTCGCTGCACGCACTGGCGCGTCGGGTCGGCGTGCAACAGGTGACGATGCGGGAACTGGCCGCCGAACTCGGCGCCGCGGTGCCGTCGGTCTACTACCACGTGCCCGGAAAACAGGCCGCGCTGGACCTGCTTGCGGAATCCGTGCTGGCCGGCATCCCGGTGCCCGATACCGGCCCGTGGGATATCAGGCTCGCCGAACTGTACTGCGCGGCGCGCGAAGTCATGCTCGATGTGACCGGGCATCGCCGGCATCCTGCAGACCCGCGGCGGCGGGGAGCGCGCCCGCCGCCTGGACCGGCTCAGCCGTTCGCTGCTGGCCGAAGCCGGGGTGCCCAAAGCCGTTGCCGCGGCGGCGCACACGGTGCTCTACACCTACCTGCTGGGCTCGGTCAGTCTGGACGAAGCCCGCGGTAAAGCCAATTCCACCAGGCGTTTTCAGGCCGGGCTGGACGTGATCATCGCCGGTATCAAGGCATCCGAGGGGGAGTCATGACCGTTCCGAAGCTGGGTTCGCTGGTGGTCGAGAACCAGCAGACGCAGGCCGACCGCGACGCCGCGGCGCTGCTGAACCCCGACACCTTCGTCACCGGCGCCCCGTTCGACGCGATGGCCAGGTTGCGTGCGGACGCGCCGGTGCACCCGGTGCAGATGTCCGGCCTGCCCCGGGCGTGGCTGTTGACCCGGCATGCCGACGTGCGGCTGGTCAGCCGCGACACCGACACCTTCAGCAGCAGCAGGGGCAACACGCTGGTCGAGGTGGAGGCCGGTCCCACCTCGGCGATGCTGCCGGGCATCGACCCGCCGCGGCACGTGCACTATCGCAAGCTGATCAACCAGGGTTTCACCGCGCGCAATGTGTTGCGGCTGGAGCCGCACATGCGCCAGGTCGCCCGTAACATCGTCGCCGACATCACCGAGAAGGGCGAATTCGATGCGGTGCCCGACATTTCCGCGGAGATGTCGCTGCAAGTGATCGCCGACGTGCTCGGGGTGCCCGCCGAGGACCGGATGGAGGTGTTCCGGTGGAGCAACGCGATCGGGACGCTGGGCATCGAAGACCCCGACTATGCCCCCACTCCGGAAGCGCTCGGGCAGGCCGCGGCCGAGATGTTCCGCTATTGCGGCGAACTGGTCAAGCACCGCCGCACGCACGGTCTCACCGACGACATCCTGTCGGCGTTGCTCGCCGCCGAGGTGGACGGGCAGAAACTCAACCGCGATCAACTCAACGAGTTCTTCCTGCTGCTGGCCATCGCCGGCAACGAGACCACCCGAAACACGTTGAGCCACGGCATTTTGGCGTTGTCGCAGCATCCCGATCAGCAGGCGCTGCTGGCCCGCGATCCGGAGGCGGTCAAGCCGGCGGTCGAGGAACTGCTGCGCTGGGCGAGTCCGGTGATGCACTTCCGTCGCACCGTCACCCGCGACGTCGAGATCCGCGGCCGGCGCATTCCCGAGGGCGACTGGGTGCTGATGCACTACTTGTCGGCCAACCGGGATGAGGACGTGTTCGACCGGGCCGGTGAATTCGACGTCACCCGCCCGGATGCCGGGCACGCGGCGTTCGGCGGCGGGGGAGTGCACTTCTGCCTGGGGGCGCAACTGGCCCGGCTGGAGCTGCGGGTGATGCTCGAGGAGTTGTATCCGAACGTGCCGGGCCTGACGGTGACCGGCGAGCCCGACCGGCTGCGGTCGTCGTTCTTCCATGGGATCAAACGACTTCCGTGCAGTACGGGTTAGCCGCCTTCGGCTTTCGTGATCTGCTCGCCCATGTCTTCTGCGTTGAGCCGCGCCTGCAGGAATGCGCCCGAGGTCGGCAGGCTCAAGTGCATTTGTGAGGCGCCGCTGACGGCGACCTCGCCGCGCTGAAGCGTGAAGTCCAGGACGTGGCCGCCGGCGGTGCGGTCGTCGTTGAGGAAGTGCAGGTGATAGCCCGCGACAGCAATGCCCTGTTCGAAGTCAGGGGTGCGAAACCCGACCAAGGTGCCCGAGATGTCGGTGAACCGGGTTTCGGCCTGTCCCTCGGTCGCCTGCGTCAGCGGCGGATACGGCTTCTCCTGCTCCATGACGGTGCGGGTGTGTAGGTCGGCGAAGTGGCCGGTGACTTTGACGGCGTAGATGAGGTTGGGGCTGGTGATCCGCTGGTCGATGGCGGCGATCACCGCGGCGCGTTCGGTGCGGGCGTTGATGGCGATCTCGAAGTCACGGTGGAAGCGGGTGACGGCCGCGAACGGGGTGCGGTCGGTTTGTGCTGCGCGCGTGGCGGTTCCGTCGGCTCGCAGCCGGTAGCACACACCGTCGAGGATCACCATCTCGCCGTCGAGGTGGTTGAACGTGCCGAGCCCGAAGTCGCCGTGCTGCAGGATGTCGGCCACCGTGGCGTCGCCGTCGTACACGCCGTCGAGCAGGGCGCTGATGGTGGAGTATTGGTAGACCTCGGACTGGTGCCCGATGAGCCGCGCCGCCCACCGGCGGAAGTGCTCCTGTGCGGTGCTCATTCGAATGTGTCGTCGTGTAGGTGGGCGGCGAGGTCGACGTTGTGGCTGTAGTCGACGGGGACATCGATCAGCGACGGCCCCGGTTCGGCCAGCGCCTGTCGCAGCACCGCGCCGAATTCCTCGAGGCTGCCCACCCGGTAGCCGTGTGCGCCGAATGCCTTCGCATAGGAGACGACGTCGTAATCACCGAGCTGCACCCCGGATTTGCGGCCGTACTTGAGCTCCTCCTGAAAGCCCACCATGTCGTAGCTGTTGTCGCGAAAGATGATGTGGGTGAACGTCAATCCGAGCCGGGCGGCGGTCGCGAGCTCCTGCGCGGAGAACAGGAAGCCTCCGTCCCCGGACACCGACACGACGGGAGTGCCCGGCCGCACCAGGCAGGCGGCCATGGCCCAGGGCAGAGCGACTCCGAGTGTCTGCTGACCGTTGGAGAACAGCAACCGGCGCGGCTGGTACACCCTGAAGTGCCGCGCCATGTAGATGTAGACCGAACCGATGTCGCAGGCGATGGTCGCGGTGTCGTCGAGTTCCTCGCGCAGCCGCAACACGACCGCCACCGGGTTCAGTCCCGGGCCGTCCGGCGGCTGGTCGCGCGCGGTTTCGTCGATGTCGGTCAACGCTTTTCGCTGGGTGTCGATCTCCGCCTGGTAGTCGGGGGTCGGGGCGACCCCGGTGAGTGAGTCCGTCAGTGCGGTCAGTGTCGCCGCGATGTCACCGCGCAGTTCCACCGTCGGCTGGTAGTGGTTGTCGACGTCGGCGGGTACGGAGTCGATGTGCACAATCGGGCGATCGACGTGTTCGTTCCACAGCGCCGGGTCGTATTCCACCGCGTCGTAACCGATGGTGACGATGACGTCGGCATGCGCCACGATGACGTCGCCGGGCTGGTTGCGGAACAGGCCCACTCGGCCCAGGAAGTACTCTTCGAGTTCGCGGGAGATGACACCGGCGGCCTGAAACGTCTCCACCACGGGCAACCCGGTCGCGGCCACCAAAGACCTTAGCGCCGTGCAGCTTTCGGGATCGGCGCCGCGGATGCCCACTAGCAGCGCGGGGCGCTGTGCGGTGCGGATCAGTTCGGCTGCGCGTGCCACGAGATCAGCCGGCGCCGCGGCCAATCGCGGGATCGGCAGCGCCGCGGTGATGCCCGCGGTGGTCGGGGCGGCCAGCACGTCGGAGGGCAGGACCACCGCGGCGGCGCCACAGGGTTCGGTCAGCGCCGCGCGGAACGCCGCCACGGTGGCCTCGGCGGCGTTGTCGGGATGGTCGATCTCACCGGTGAACTTGGTGACCGTGCGCAACAGCGCCGCGGCGTCCATCGACTGGTGGGTGCGCTTGAGCCGGTCCTCTCGCTGCACCGCGCCGCACAATGCCACCACCGGATCCTGTTCGGTGTTGGCGGTGAGCAGGCCGGTGGCCAGGTTGGCGGTGCCCGGCCCGGAGGTCACCAGGACGACGCCGGGGACGCCGGTGAGGCGGCCGACCGCCGCGGCCATGAAGGCGGCGTTCTGCTCGTGCCGGCAGACCACCACCTCGGGTCCGCCGTCGAGCAGCGCGTCGTAGACGGCGTCGATCTTGGCGCCCGGTACCCCGAAGATGTACCGCACGCCCTGCGCGGCCAGCACATCGACGATCTTCTGGGCGCTGCGCACTGGAGTCACCCAGGCGACGCTACCCGGTTCCGGGGCCGAACCACCGTTCCAACGCGGCGCGCAGCCCAGCGGTGGACCCGAATTCATTTGTTGCCCAGGCGATGTAGCCGTCGGGGCGGATCAGCATTGCCGCGGCGTCGGTCAGTTCGGCTTCGACGGTGTCGACCCGGTGTGCCCACCCGCGGGCCGCCGCTGCCGCCTCGCCGCCGCCGAGCAACACGGGACGAGCCGCGTGCAGCAGGCCGGCGACCCGACGCCCGTCGTCGAGGGTCAGATCGGGCACCAGCCGCCCCGACAGCGCATGGTCGTCGCCCACGTCGTAGCGCACGTCGGAGCCGGCGAGCAGCGCGGCCATGTGGGCCGCGACATCGGCAAAGGCGAACAGTTCGGCCATCAGTTCGCGTAGCGCACCGACTTCAGGACCCGGCGTCATCAGCGCGGTCTGGGCCAGTGAGTGCATCATGACGCGCTGGCCCACCGGGTAGCGCTCGGCCTGGTAGGTGTCCAGGAGGCCGGCCGGCGCCCAGCCGTTGATCTGTGCCGCCAGTTTCCAGCCGAGGTTGACCGCGTCCTGCAGGCCGAGGTTCAGGCCCGGACCGCCCATGGCGCTGTGCACGTGGGCGGCATCGCCGAGCAGAAAGACGCGGCCGTCGCGGTATCGTTCGGCGTGCCGGGTGTTCCACCCGTTGATGCGCCGAAGCGCATGCGGGCCAGGCCCTTTCGGCTCTTCCAACGGCAGCTCGACGCCGAGCAGCCGCCGCGCGCTGTCTCGCAGTTCCTGCAGGCTCATCGGCGGGTCTTCAACGGGCGGGCCGAATTCGAAGGTGCCGAACATGGAACGGCCCGGCTCGAATTCGGCGTAGATCAAACCGCCGCGATCCACCCGGGTGTGGCCGAAGGGCAACCGGCCGTACCCCGGAATGACCAGTGCGCCGTGGCCGTCGCGCAGGTTGTCGGGTATGTGCACGTGCGCGAGCCGGCCGACGGTGTCCGAGGTGCTGCCGGGGAAGCCGATGCCCATCATCTTGCGCACCGGGCTGCGTCCGCCGTCGGCCCCCACCAGGTAGTCGGCGGCGATGACGTAGTCGCGTTCGGGGGAGGACATTGAGATGGTGACCGGGTCGGGGCTCAGCCCGACCAGTTCGTGCCCCCAGCGCAGATCGACGCCCAGGTCCCGCGCCCGTTTCTCCAGTAGCCGCACCAGCCGTGGTTGCGGCATCAGCATCGCGTACATCGGGTTGTCCGGCAGGCCGAGGAAATCCAGCGGCATCGCGGCGAACATCCAGCCGAGGGCGGGCCGTGGCGGTTCATCGTCGCCGGTGAACGCCTGGTAGAGGCCGCGTTGATCGAGCATCCGAACGACTTGTCCGACAAGTCCATTGGCTTTGGGTTCGAGGCTGGGTGCCGGCTGCAGATCGAGCACCACGGGCCGTATCCCGGCCAGCGCCAGCTCGCAGGCCAGCATCAGCCCATTAGGCCCGGCCCCGGAGATGACGACCCGGGTGTGTTCGTCAGCCATGCGGTAAACCCCTAGTCGACGTCGGCGGGACCGAGCAGCCGCACCTCTTCGAGGTCCATGGTCTCCTGGATCTCCCGCAGCACGATGTCGTCGATGCGCCGCTGGTTACGCAGTTCGGTGATGGCTTGGCGTTTGCGCTCCAGGACGCGCAGGTGCACCTCGCGGATCTTGTCCCGGGCCTCGGTGAGGTGATTGCTGTCGTCGGAGTCGTCGCCGTCGGCTTCGGCCAGCCGGGCCTTCTCCTCGTACTCCTTCTGCAGGCGCGCCATTAGCTTGGGGCCGATGCCGACCTCGGCCGCGACCTCGGGCAGTGCCTCCAGGGCGACTTCGGCGCCGCGGGTGCGGGCCAGTTGCACCTCCTCGGCGCGGGCCACGTCTTCGGGCAGCTGCGCCCACCGGACCACCAGGGGCAGCGTGCTGCCCTGCATCAGGACGGTCACCAGGATCACCACCGAGACGACGAAGATGATCAGGTTGCGGTCCGGGAACGGGGCGCCGCTGTGCGTTTCCAGCGGGACCGCCAGCGCCGCGGCCAGGGAGACCGCCCCGCGGAAGCCGGCCCAGCTGGTGACGCTGCGCTGCCGGAAGGGGACGTGCCGGGTGGGCCGGTTGGTGGTTCTGTCGATGGCCAGCCCCAGCATGGTGGTGAGTTCGACCCAGAGGAACCGTGTCGCGATCACCACGCCGCACACCACCAGAGCGAGGTAGAAGGCGTGCCGGATTCCGCCGTGCACGTCGGCGATCCCGCGCATGGCGTTGGGGATCTGGACGCCGACGAACACCCACAGCGAACCGTTGAGCAGGAACGTGGTGATGTCCCAGAAGGCGAACGACTGCAGTCGCGAGCGGGCCCGGATGACCCGCGGGCTGACATAGGTGAGCATCAGCGCCGACACCAGCACCGCGACCACGCCGCTGCAGTGGGTCGACTCGGCCAGCAGGAACGCCGCGAACGGTGTCAGCAGGCTCAGCGCGCCCTCTTCCAAGGGCGCGTCGATGCGGCGCCGCAGCAGCGTCACCAGGCCGCCGACGATCAGCCCGGCCAGGATGCCGCCCAGGTAGGAGTAGACGAATCGCAGGGTGAGGGCCAGCGGTCCGACCTCGCTGCCGCCGACGGCCACCGACACGGTGACGCCGAACAGCACCAGTGCGGTGCCGTCGTTGATGAGGCTCTCGCCACGCAGCACCGTCAGCGAGCGGCGCGGCAGTTTCTTCGCCAGGCCGGCGACGGCGGCGGCGTCGGTCGGGGAAAGCACGGCGCCCAGCACCGCGGCCGCGTGCGATTCCATGCCCATCGCGCGGGCTGCCCAGGACACCGCGAATGCGGTGGCGATGACCAGGCCGATGCTGGTCATCACGATGACCCGCATGTTGGCTTTGATCTCCCGGAAGCTGGTGTTCAGGCTCTCCCAGTACAGGATCGCCGGCAGGAACAGCAGCAGTACCAGCTCGCCTTCGATGTGGACGTGGGCGAAGCGGGGGATCAGGCCGAGCAGCGCGCCGAGGAAGATGAGCAGCACCGGGGGACCGACGCGGAAGCGGCGGCCCAGGAGGGTGCCCAGGACCACGGTGGTGACCAGCGCGACGATCAGAACAAGCGCGAACACCTGTCCCATCCTTGCGTAGCGTCACGCCGTCGGCGCGGCGGCTGGTGTTTCAGCTGCAGTCGCAGCAGTCTCCGCAGTCGCAGCAGCAGCTGTCGCCCTCGCAACAGGTGTCGCAGCAGCAGTCGCATTCGCACTCACAACAGCAGGCGTCGGTGCAGGTGTCCCAGCAGCCTCGTTTGGGCTTCGCTTCGGGCGGAAGCTCACCGGGCGGGATCTCGCCGGGGTAGTTGGTGAAGGGCTGGTCGCCGAAGTTGATGCCGTCCTGCTGACCGTGCGGCGTTCCGGACGGCCCGTTCGGATAGTTGTTGAAGGTGCGCGAGACCGAGCGCCTGAGCTCTTTGGTCAACAGCCGCGTGGGCAGCCGGCCGTCGGTGAAGTCGACGTCGGCGAGTGCGAGCTGGATGCCGAGCACCGCGTCGTCGCACAGGGTGCGCGCCTCCTCGATCGGTGTCCCAGTGGCGGCCAACGGGTTCCACTTGCCGTGTGCAACGTCGTCGCGGTAATCCTCGACGGCGTCCAGGAGGTGTGCCACGCGGCCGAAGAGCAGGCCGATCTCGCGCAGCGGCGCCTCGTTGGCCGGGCGTCCGGCCAGCACGGCGGTGTGCGCGAAGGCGGCGGCGACCGCGGTCTCGGTGGGTTCGGTGACCGTGAGCAGTGAGCTGCCGGGGCCGGCTTCGGCTTCCAGCTCGGTCTGGCGGTCCATCGCGGCGACCAGCACGCCGGCGTCGAAGCCCAGCTCGTGTCCGGTGTCGGTGCCGCGGCGCACCCAGCGTTCGGCGAGGCGACGCGCGGTGGGGCGTACCGCGGCCACCCCGACCAGGCCGTCGCGGTCGTCGACGTGGTCGCGGACCTTGGCCGCGGCCAGTGCCAGTGACACCACGGCGGCCAGTCGCACGCATTCGCCGGTCGCCACGTCGGCACGCTTCATGCCGCGCAGTGGGCACGGGCCGGCCGTGCGGCGCGTCGGCTTTGCCGCCGACTGCGCTTCGACCAACAGCGAGACGATCAGGCCGTCGTAGTTGGTCGCGATCCGGGCGGCCTGGCCGTAGTCGTCGCGCAACGCCAGACACAGGCCGCAGAGCTGGGCGCGCCAGGCGGCGGTGAGTTCGCCGCCGAGCCGATGACGGCAGGGCCGAATGATGCCAAACACGCATTGAAAGTACCGGACCGTTTGCTGGTGCGCGGGTATATCCGGGTGCCGTGGCGGCGGGATTTCGCCGGTTTGTGCGCCGTCTGTGAACCTGCAAAGCCGTCGGCGCACACTCGGTCCGCGGGGGTTTATTGTGCACTGATGAAGGTCAAGCTCATGGCCATCCTTGCCGCTTTCCTGATGCTGGTGGGGTGCTCGAGCCCGAGCAAGGCGGCGACCAAGACCATCGAGGTCTCCATCGACGAGGTGCTCAAAGAAAGCGCGATCACCCGGGACGTCACGCTCGCGGTCGGTGACACGCTGAAAATCTCGCTGGGCGCCAATCACAGCACGCCATACCGCTGGACGGCCGATCCGAAGATCGGGGACGCTGCGCTGCTGAAGCAGGACAGCCACGAATATCTGCGCGGCAACACCGACCGGATGGGTGCGCCCGGCACCGAGGTCTGGACGTTCACGGCGCTGAAGTCCGGGAAGACGACGATCGTGGCCAACTACGGCAGCGTGGTGGGGGATGCCGCACCGACGTGCGTCTTCACCGCGAACGTCACGGTGCAGTAGTGCGGTAGTTCCACGCCGCCTGCGTCCCCACCCGTCGCCAGAGAGGAGTCCTGCGATGACCGAGGAACTGAACAAGGTCGACTTCCACTTCGATCCGATGTGTCCGTTCGCGTATCAGACCTCGGTGTGGATCCGGGATGTCCGGGAGCAACGAGGCATCACCATCGACTGGCGGTTCTTCAGCCTGGAAGAGATCAACCGCGTCGAGGGCAAGAAGCATCCTTGGGAGCGTGAGTGGTCCTACGGGTGGTCGCTGATGCGGATCGGGGCGTTTCTGCGCCGCACCGACATGGATCTGCTCGATCGCTGGTATGCCGCGATCGGCCATGAACTGCACGACCTCGGCGGCAAGCCGCACGACCCTGCCGTGGCGCGGCGCCTGCTCGGTGAAATCGGCTGTGACGCAGACGTTCTGGATGCCGCGCTGGCCGATCCTTCGACCCACGACGAAGTCCGCGCCGAGCACCAGCGCGTCGTCGACGCGAGCGGATACGGCGTTCCCACACTGTTTTTCGAGGACGGACAGTGTCTGTTCGGACCGGTGCTGGTCGACCCGCCGACCGGGCCGGACGCGCTGAAGCTCTGGGATGTGGTCACGGGCATGGCCTCGCTGCCGCACGTGTACGAATTGCAGCGGCCCAAGACGCCGGCCGACGCCGAGCTGATCGGTCGCAGCCTGCGCCCATATCTGGACGGGCGCGACTGGGTGAGCATCAACCGGGGTGAGGTGGTCGACGTGGATCGGTTGGCCGGGCGGTCCTAGACCCTCGCGCCAGGGATTTCATTCCCATCGCCCATTCGCCGGCTGACGCTCGGGTTTCTGGAATTTCGCGACCTGAACACCGGGGTCGGCAGCACGACCAACCAACCCGGACTACGGCAACTGCCACTCGGCCAGTGCCGGTACGGGCACAGACGGCCTGCTGTCCGGCTTCTTCACCACCGCTGTCACGAATGCCACAGGTCCGACCAACGCCGTGTTGGTCACTGGTTTGCTGAACAGCGGCAACCCGGGTGGCCTGTTCAGCACCGCGGCGCAGTCGACGCAGCTGACGGCGAAACTGGGCCTGTCACACCATGGCGATCGGCGAGATCTTCAGCCCAATTGCCAAGGCGCCGGACAACTCTCGGCTGGTGTCGTAGTCGAAGATCACGTGCCCGCTAATCACGTCGACGTCGCGCTTGGCCCGCTGCAGGGGGTTGTCGAGGAAGTGCGCGCTGGCGCCGGAGGCTTCGAGCAGATCGGCGATCACGCCGCGGGATTCCTTGACGATGTGCGCGGCCGCCAGGCGTGCGTCGGCGCGCACCGCGCGGGGCACGGTGTTGCCGCTGGCCAAGATGTCGTCGATGCGGTCGGTGGTGTCATGCAGTAGGCCGTGCAGCGCGCGCAGTCTGATGCGGGCCTGGCCGAGGCGCGCCTGCGCTGCGGGCTTGTCCTTCTGGCTGGTGCCCTCGTAGGCGATGACCCGTTCGCTGAGGCGCTGGGTGTAGATCTCCGCGACGCGTTCGGCGGCGCCGAGGGCCGGCATGGCGGCGGTGAGCGCGAGTGCGGGGACCAGGGGCCAGCGGTAGACGTCCGCGTCGTGCAGCCTGGCGCCCGGCGTGGTGCCGGCGTAGATGTCGGTGATCTTGACCAGGCGGTGCTCGGGCACGAAGACACCGTCGGCGACGATGTCGTTGGATCCGGTGGCGCACATGCCGTCGGTGTGCCAGACGTCGACAATGCCGATGTCGTCGGCCGGCAGGAGCGCAAGCGCCGGGTAGATGGCGTCGTCGGGGCCGCAGAGGGCGCCGACGATGGCCCAGTTGCCGTCCATCACGCCGGTGGCCCAGGACCAGCGTCCGCTCAGGGTGACCCCGCCGTCGGCCGGCGTGCCGCGGCCGGTGGGGGCAAGCGGAGCAGCGGCGAGGAACGGCTGGGCCGCGAAGCCCTCGGCCTGGGCCCGCTCGTCGAACAGGGACAGCATCCAGGTGTGCAGGGTGTAGAACGCGGCGGTCCAGGCGGTGGAGGCGCAGCCGTGTGCCATGCGGCGTACCGGGTCGAAAATGGCTGAGAATTCGGCTTGTTGGCCGCCGTAGCCCTTGGGCTTGAGCAGCTCGGTGAAGCCGGATTCGCGCAGCTCGTCGACGGTGGCTTCCGGGAGCCGGCGCAGCCGCTCGGCTTCCTGGGCGCGCTGTTGCAGGCGGACGACGAAATCGTCGGTGATGGTCGTCATGGTTACACCATACCTTTTGGTATGGTCAGGGGCGAAGGAGGAAGTCCAGGAACGTGTCGCGTTGCCGCTTTTCCGGCGTCGCTACGGACAGATGCAGCAGACCGATCCCGGCGGCGAACGTGGTGCTGGCCCGCAGGTCGGCGTCGTCGGCGCCAAACCCGTAGTCACGGAAGGCTTGTCGTACCTGCTTGAACAACCGGCCGTCGGCGGCGCGGACGGAGGCGGCGATGTTCTCGTCGGAGCGCGCCCACTCGCGCATGGCGCGTTCCAGGGTCCAGTGCCGCGGCCTGACGAGCATCGCGATCATCTGCGACAGCCGTTCGCGGGGTTCGACGTCGCCGAGTTGCTCGATCTCGCGAAGTTCGTCGTCTTTCATCCGGGCCCAGGATTCGATCAGCGCCTGGCGGTAGGCCGCCATGTCGGTGAAATGCCAGTAGAAGCTGCCTTTGGTGACGTTCAGGCGGCTGCAGAGCCGGTCGAGTTTGAGAGCGTGGAGTCCTTCGTCGGCCACTGTCGCATACCCGGCCTGTAGCCAGTCGTCCACCGTGAGACGGCTGCTGGTCGCCATAGACGGCAGCCTACGTGGAAGGATCGGGAGATGACTTCGCCGCGTGGCGGGTCGCGTGTGGGGACCCGGTTCGGACCGTATGAGCTGCGGTCGTTGCTGGGTACGGGCGGTATGGGCGAGGTGTACCGGGCCTTCGACACGGTGCGTGGGCGGATGGTGGCGCTGAAGCTGTTGCGCCCGGATCTGGCCGCCGATCCGCAATATCAGCAGCGATTCCGCCGGGAATCCCAGATCGCGGCGCGATTGCAGGAACCGCACGTCATCCCGGTGCATGATTTCGGGGCGATCGGGGGCGTGCTGTTCATCGACATGCGGCTGGTCGAGGGCGGCAGCCTGCGGGACGTGTTGCAGTCGCGCGGTCCGATGGACCCTGCGGATGCGGTGGCGGTGGTGGCCCAGGTGGCGTCGGCGCTGGATGCCGCCCACGCCGACGGGCTGGTACATCGCGACGTCAAGCCGGAGAACGTGCTGATCAATGCCGAAGGTTTCGCCTACCTGGTCGACTTCGGCATCGCCCGTGGCGGCGGAGATCCGAGTTTGACGGGCGTGGGCCTGCCGATCGGGTCGTATGTGTACATGGCGCCGGAGCGGTTCAACGGTGGCCAGGTCGGTCCGGCGACCGACGTCTATTCGCTGACCTGTCTGCTCTATGAATGTCTCACGGGCAGGCCGCCTTTCGACTTTCCTGAACCCGCTGCGGTGATGAGCGCGCACCTGTTCTCCGCGCCACCGCGGCCGAGCATCATGCGCCGCGGGGTTTCCCGGGTCTTCGACGGGGTGATCGCCAAGGGGATGGCCAAACAGCCTGCGGCACGGTTCGTTTCGGCCGGTGGGTTGGCCCGTGCCGCTGGCGCGGTGCTGCGTCCGCCGTCGGGCACGCGTCCATTTCCCACGGATTATCCGAATCCCGAGGACACCGGTTACAGTCCCTATCCTGCTCCGGCGCCCGCGCCGGTCCCGGTTCGGCCGGTGCGGAGGCGCCTGCCGGTGCTGCTGGGTGGATTCGCGGCACTGATGCTGGTGATTGCGGCGGTGTTGGCGGCGTTCCTGGCGTTCGGCAGCCGGTCCGGTCCGTCGACGCCGTCGGCTTTGCCGACGACGTCGTTGGCCCCGTCGTTGTCTCAGCCCGTGGACGGCGCCGACGGGCTCGGCTTCGTCGGGCACACGGCGCGCTGTGACCCCGGGAACCCGCCCGCGGCGGTGCTGCGCACCGCGAAATCACTGGTGGTGGTGTGTCAGCGTGGGTCGGGGAGCTTCTACTATCGGGGTGAGCGGATCAGCGACGGCGCCCACATCGAATTGGGCGGTGCGGTAAGGGCTTCCGACGGATTCGACGTGGTGAATCCGGCGAACGGGGTGCGCTATCAGATTCGTCCGCAGATGCTGACCATTCTGAGTGGTAGCCATGTTGATTCGGCGGAACCGGCGCTGCAGTACGCCTCGGGCGGTTGATCGCCGCCTACGATGTCCGTCGCCAAGCGAATTGCACTTTGGCGCCAGTAGCGCCAAAATGGCGCCATGCCGAGCGTCCAGATCAAGGATGTCCCAGAAGAGACTCACCGGGTGTTGCGGGAACGCGCGGCGCGCGCTCACCAGTCCTTGCAGGAGTACCTCCGCAGTCGGTTAATCGCCGAGGCGAATCAGCCGACGGTGGAAGAGGTCCTCGACCGAGTGGCCGGACGACGTGGGGGTCGAGTGTCGAGTAGGGCGGCCGTCGAACATATCCGGGCCGAGCGTGATCGTCGTTGACGCGAGTGTCTTGGCTGTCGCGCTAGGCGACGACGGAGACGAAGGACAGCGTTTTCGGGAACGGCTCGAGAGTGAAATATTGGTTGCCCCAGAACTCATCGACCTCGAGGTGATTTCGGTGTGGCGCCGGCACGTCAGGGAGAAACTGATGACCGCTCGAAGGGCCAGAGCCGCGGTCGAAGATTTGTCCGACCTCCCGATCCGACGCTGCTCGCATCAACCAGTACTGCAACGCATCTGGGACCTACGGCACACCATGACGTCCTACGATGCCGCTTACATCGCCCTGGCCGAGACGCTCGCTGTCGCCCTGGTCACCGCCGACGCACACCTCGCGCGAGCATCGGGCGCCAGATGTGAGATCGAGACGCTCGGTGGCTGACCGTTTACTCGCCGAAAACCACGCCGGGATTGAGAATGCCCGCTGGGTCGAAGCTTTCCTTGATCCGCCGCATCAACGCCACCTTCGCGGGATCTTCGAGTTTGAGGTAATACGGCGTCTTGGCGCGTCCCAGCCCGTGCTCGCCGGAGATCGCCCCACCCAATTCCATTGCCAGCGCGAAGATGTCGGTCATCAGCTGCTTGCGGGCTACCGGGTCCTTCAGCAGGATCGCCAGGTGCACATTGCCGTCGCCGGCATGTCCGCAGCCGGCCACACCACCACCGGCCGCCGAAGCCAAACCCCGCACCGTGCTGAGGAATTTGGGCATCGCCGAGCGCGGTACCACGGTGTCGATGATGTCGTCGGCCCCGATCGCCTTGGCCGTCCAGAAGGCCTTCTCGCGCGCCTCGATCAACCGCCGCGCCGAGCCGCCTTCCAGCACATACGCGTCCACGGCACCCAGCTCGGCCAGCAGCTCGCCGGTACGTTCGACGTCCTCGTCCAACCGATCTGAGGTCCGGTTCTCAAGTCCCACAACAAGGTACGCCGCACAGCTGTCCCGGACCCGGTCCGGGATACCCAGTTCGAGATTCTGGGTGTGGATGATCGCGGCCATCGTCAGGTTGTCGATGTACTCGAGGATGTAGGGGGCCAGACCGGCGGCCAGCACGGCCGGCACCGCCGTCATCACCTGGTCGAAGTCGGCGAACGGCGCCACCACCGTGGCGCTGTGGTCCAGCCGCGGATACAGCTTGACGGTCACCTCGGTGGCCAGCGCCAAGGTGCCTTCGGAGCCGACGATCAGCTGCGTCAGGTCATACCCCGTCGACACTTTGGCGATCTTGCCGCCGGTGCGGATGATCTCACCCGTCGGCAACACCGCCTGCAGGCCGAGCACGTTATGGCGGGACACCCCGTATTTGACCGCACGCATCCCGCCCGCGTTGGTGCCGACGTTGCCGCCGACGCTGGCCGACAGCTCGCCGGGGTAGACCATGTAGCGCAGGCCGTACTCGTCGGTGGCGGCGTCGAGTTCGGTCAGCGTGATCCCCGGCTGCACGACGGCCACCTGGTTGGTGGTGTCGACCTCGAGAACCTTGTTCATCCGCTCGAACGAGATGAGCAGACCGCCGTCCGCGGGGCGCGCGGCACCCGACAGGCCGGACCCGGACCCGCGGGCCGTCACCGGCACGCCGGATTCGGATGCCGCCTTGAGTAGTTGGGCGACCTCCTCGGCGCTGGCCGGTTTGGCGACGTACGCCGGCCGCACGGGTGACTGGGTCAGTTCCTCGTCGTGGGAGTAGTCCTCGGGGACCGCGGCACCGGCGAGCAGGTGCTCACTGCCGACGATCTCGGCGAACCGCGTTGTCATGTCGCTCATCGGCATCAATCTATCCTTCGTTCGGCCCTCGAAGGTGAGGACTTCTGACTCTCACCAGCGCACCCGTTGGGGCGGATAGTAGCGGCCATGGAGCACCTGTCTGCCCTCGACGCCGCATTCCTTGAAGTCGAAGACTCCGATCCACACGTGAGCCTGGCGATCGGCGGGGTGTCGATCATCGAGGGGCCGCCGCCCACCCATGAGGAGTTCGTCGAGGCGTTCGCCGAACGCGTGCAATCGATTCCGCGCTGTACGCAGGTGCTGCGGACCCACCCGCTCGACATCGGTCCGCCGGAATGGGTGCAGGATCCGCACTTCGATATCTCGCGGCACCTGCACCGGCTGGCGGTCCCGCACCCTGGCGGCGACGTGGAGCTGTTCGACGTGGTGGCCGATGTCATGGAGCGCCGGCTGGACCGCGAGCGCCCGCTCTGGGAGTGCTACATCATCGAGGGTTTGAGCGACGACCGATGGGCGGTGCTGACCAAGCTGCACCACTGCATCGCCGACGGTATCGCGACCACCCAGATGATGGCGAAGTTCAGCGACGAGGGCGGTGGCGAGTCCTTCGCCACCGACATTCACGGTGCCCAGGAGCCGGAGCGGCGGTGGTGGGACGTGAAGGTGAGCCTGAACCCGGTTAGTTGGATGAGTGGCTTGGTACGCGGCGCCCTCAGCGCGGCGTCTGCCGTCGAACATGCGGCGCTGGGCGCGGCCGAGCTGACGGCCAGCATGCTCACTTCGGCGCCGGACACGTCCTTGAGTGGCTCGGTCACCACGCGGCGGCGCTATCGGGCGGCCCGGGTCCGGTTGGCCGATCTGCACGAGGTCGGCGACGCGTTCGACGTGACGATCAACGACGTGGCGCTGGCGGCGATCACCGCCAGCTACCGGCAACTGCTGCTGGACCGCGGGGAGCAGCCCGGACGCAACTCGCTGCGCACGCTGGTGCCGGTCTCGGTGCGCGGGACCAATCACTTCAACCTGACCGACAACGAGGTGTCGGCGATGCTGCCGCTGCTGCCCGTCGATGAGGCCGACCCGGTGACCCAGCTCGAGTTGGTGCACAAGCGGCTGCTGCACGCCAAGGGAAGTGGTCAGAGCGAGGGCGGCAGTGCGATGCTCTCGGTGGTCGGGAATGTGCCATTCGCGTTCTCGGCGTGGGCCGTTCGACTGCTTAGTCATCTGCCGCAGAAGGCCGTGGTGGCGCTAGCGACTAATGTCCCCGGTCCGCGTGCTGAACAACGGCTGCTGGGTCGTCGGGTAGTGGAGATCCTGCCGGTGCCGCCGATCGCGCTGCAGTTGCGCACCGGCATCGCGATGGTCAGCTATGCCGAGCATTTCGTCTTCGGCATCACCGGTGACTACGACGCCGCCCCAGACCTCGACGCGCTCGCCTCAGGGATCGAGGACGCGGCGGCGCGGCTGTTGGAGCTCGGCAGGGCGCTTCGGGTCAAACGCCGGAAGCCACGTAAGGCGTTGGCCTAGGCCACCTTCGGGGCGAAGGTGACGGGCAGCGTGCCGAGGCCGGTCATGGCGGGGTTGCCGAGGTAGACGGCAACACCGTCCTCCTCGACCGCATAGTCGGGAATGCGGTCGAGGACGGCCTTGACCATCACCTCGGCCATGGTTCTGGCCAGGTGCGATCCGATGCAGCGGTGGGGTCCGAGACCGAAAGCCAGGTGGCGGTTGGGGTTACGGTCCAAGACGATTTCGTCGGGCCGGTCGAACTCCGTCTCGTCGTGGTTGGCGGCCAGCCAGCTGATGATGAGTTTGTCGTTCGCTTTCAGGTGTTGGCCATTGAGTGTGACGTCTTTGGTGACGGTGCGGCTGAGTTGCTGATTGACGGAGAAGTAGCGCAGGAACTCGTCGGTGGCGGTGCGGTACAGATCGGGGTTGTGTCTCAGTTCGTCTCGCAGCTGTGGGTGGGTGCCAAGGTGCAGCAGGGTCAGCGCGGTTTGGGAGGTGGTGGTGTCGACGCCGCCGCCGATGAGGTTCCAGATGATGTTGAGCAGTTGCTCGTCGGTGAGTCTTTGATTCTCGAACTCGAACTGGAGGAGGAAGCTGGTGAGATCTTCTTTCGGGTCGCCTCGTCGCAGGGCCGCGTATTCGAGGACGCCCTGCATCATCTCCGGGACTGCGGCGATGGCCGTGGCGTATTCGGGGCTGTCCTGGGGGACGGCCATGACGGCGTGGAAGAGGTTGGCGTAGAGGTGCCAGTTGTCGTAGGGCAGGCCCATCAGCTTCATGGTGAGGATGGCCGGGACGGGGCTGGCGAAGTCGAGCACCAGGTCCATGTGCCCTTCGGTGATGTGTCTGTTGAGGAACTCGTGCGCCTTCTCTTCCATGAACGGCCGCAGTTTCTCGACTGCGCCGGGGGAGAAGAACGGGGCCAGGGCGTGTCGCAGGGCCTGGTGGTAAGGGCCGTCGATTTCGCCGATCCCGAGGGCGGGTTGGCCGTCGGGGCGCGGGACGCCCATCTCACCCTGGTAGTCGATGCCGTCTTCGGCGTTCGGCTCGTATTTGTGCGCGAAAGCGTCGCCGTCTCGGGCGGTTTCCCGCACCGCGTCGTAGCTGGAGAGGTACCAAAATCCGCCGTAGTTGGTGTTCCAGGCGACCGGGCATTTTCTTCTCAGCTCGGCGTTGATGGCGAGTTCGTTGAGGTTGAACTCGTCGGAGTGGTGGTCGAAGTCGACGATGATCTCGGGTGGGATGTCGGGCCGGGCTGTCACTAGTCGGTGCCTCTCAGTGTGCGCGTCGGGGTCGGCGGAGGGTGCGCGGCGGAGCGCACAGCGCTTTTTACGCTATCTTTGCATTATTACGCGCTAGAGAGGTGTGGGGCCATCGAGGACTGGGCGGCTGGGGCGACGATCGGCGGGCAGGTGATCCCGGCGCTGCCCGATCTGGCTCGCATGCGCCGGGAACGTTTCGCTCGGTTGCAGGTCGGTTTGGCTTCTGCCGGCTTGGACGGGTTGGTATTGCTCGGGTCCAGCGCGGTGTCGTATGCGACAGGTGCGTTGACGCCGTCGATGGACGGTGACACGGCGGCGTTGTTGCGTCCCGTGGCGGTGGTGGTCGCGGGGGAGTCGGCGCCGCATCTGTTCACGATGTTCGCGGACGGTGCCCCTGACGATGTGGTGGTGCATGGGCCGTTGTTTCCGGACCTCGACGATGGGGCGTTCGGTTCGGAGCTGGCCTCATTGTTTGGCGCTGGCGCTCGGCTGGGCATTGACCACTTGTCGCACGCCATGTTTCGAGGGCTGACGGGCTATGAGTGGGTGGACGCGTCGGGGGTGTTGGGCTCGGCGCGGGTGTTGAAGACGGTCGACGAGGTGGCGTGTATTCGGCACGCGCAGTTGCTGAATGAGCTGGCGATGGAGGATGCGCTGGCTTTGCTTCGGCCGGGGGTTCGGCAGGTTGACTTGAGTGCGGCGTTTCTGCGGCGGGTGTTCGAGTTGGGGGCGTCGGCGGGCGGGATCGATCCGATCTGGCAGGTGATGGCTCCGTCTCGTTCGTTGGGGCCGTGGACGGTGCATGGTGATCTGGCGTATCCGACGGTGACGTCGGATCGGTTTCTGCGGTACGGCGATGTGATCTGGGTGGACGCCGGGATCATGTACGAGGGGTATGCCTCGGACTACGGGCGGACCTGGGTGGTGGGGTCTGGTTTGGATGCCATGCAGCATGGGCAGTTTCGGCGGTGGCGTGGGGTGGTCGACGCGTGCCTGGACGTGTTGCGCCCAGGGATTTCTGGTTTGGAGTTGTGCAAGGTTGCGGTGGCGGCCAATGACGGGGTGCGGCCGTGGATCGAGCATTTCTATCTGGCGCACGGAGTGGGGACCGATAGCGCGGAGATGCCGTTGATCGGGACGGACCTCGGCGAGGATTTTGATTCTCGGCTGGTGGTGGAGCCAGGGATGGTGATGGTGTTTGAGCCGGTGATCTGGGATGAGGGGTCGGCGGGATATCGCGCGGAAGACATTGTGGCCGTGACGGATAACGGGTGGGTGAAGTTGAGCGGCTCTTCGTATTCGCCGTATGGGGCTTCGGCATGAGTCCGGTGGCGCGGGATTCCGGTGTGCGCGTTGGCGTCATGGCTTTGGAGGACTCGTGTCGGGTTGACTTCGCTGCTTTGCGGGCTGAGCGGCGGGCAAAGGTGTTCGCCGGCATGGACTCTGCTGGGCTTGACGCGTTGATTCTCGGTGGCGCCGGCAATGTGCACTACGTGTGCGGCGCTCGGTTGTTGGGCCGGGCCGGGGTTTTGCCATTCGCGCCGGTGTGTGTGGTGGTGCGCTCGACCGGGCGGGTGCATCTGCTCTCGACGTGGGACGAAGGGGTGCCGCCGGAGATCGAGCGCGAGGACCTGTATCCGCTGAGCTGGAACCCGTCGAATCTCATGCGCTCGGTGGCTTCCATTCCGGGACTGGGGGAGTCGCGGCGGATCGGCACGGATGGGTTGACGGCGACGTCCGGGGCGATGATTGCGTCGCTGGCTTCGGGTGCGGAGCTCGTCGACGGGGGAGCGGTGGTTGAGGCTTGCCGGCGGGTGAAGACGGACGCGGAGATTACGTGTCTTGAAGTGGCGACGGCGATTTCGGAATCGGCGTTGAGTGTTATGGCTTCGGCTTTGGGTCCGGGGGTTTCGGAACGGGAATTGCTGGGGGTTTACTCCGAGCATGTGGCGCGGTTGGGGGCGCCGGTGCCGCCGTCGGAGAGTGTGTGTTTCGTTTCTGGTGACTCCGTCGGGTTCCGTCACGTGCCTTCGGATCGGGTGGTGGGGGATGGGGAGTTGGTGGTGTTGGCGCCGGGGGCGCTGTATGCGGGGTATGAGGCGGGGCTGGCGCGGACGGTTGTGGCCGGCTCCCGGAGTGGTGATGCTAGTACGGCTTTGGGGGAGCGATGCGCGGTGGCGATGGATGCGTTGGTGGGGGCTTGTCGTGCGGGTGGGGTTGGGGCTGATTTGTACCAGGCGTGGGAAAGAGTTGGTGTAGGCCCGGCTTCGGTGGTGCTCGCTCACGGGGTGGGGTTGGGGGCTGAGCCGCCGGTGATCGGGTTGGGGCGTGGGCGCGATGCGGTGTTGGAGGAGGGGATGGTGTTGAGCGTGCAGTCGTGGGTCGTGGAGGAAGGGGTTGGCGGGTGTCTTCAGCGTGACACGGTGGTGATTGGTGCTGGCGGCTCCGAGGTGCTGACGCGGTACGGGAGGTCGTAATGGGTTCGCAGCCGGTCGTTTTCAACCATGTCGGATTGTGCGTGCGGGATCGCTTGGCGTCGCGGCGGTTTTACGAGGGGCTGCTGGGGTTTCAGTTCTGGTGGGAGTTGGACGCGCCGGAGGAGGGGACTGCTGCGCTGTTACAACTGGATCGGCCGGTGGGGTTGCACGCGACTTATCTGGTGCGGGATGGGTTGGTGCTGGAGCTGTTGGACTATTCGGGTCGTTCTGTATCGGGTGGGCCTGAGCGGGTGATGGATCAGGTTGGGCTGACGCACATTTCGTTTTCGGTGTCGGATCTTCGTTCGGTGCTGGCGCGGGTTGGGGAGTTTGGGGGGAGTGTCGTTGAGGGGACGGTGTCGGAGGGGGCCGCGATGGTGCGGGATCCGGATGGGCAGTTGTTGGAACTGCTTTCGGATGGTTGGCTAAGCGTTTTGCCGGGACGTCCTCGATAAGGGCATTCGCCACTCATGCTTTGCAGGAATCCTCTTGACAGCGGCGCTCGCACGGCAATACGCGGGCCCACGATGTCGTCCGGCTTGGCGTGTGGGCCGATCCCTGTGGGAGGGAATGATCGCGATAGTGTCGAAATATGACTTCTGCGAATAGCGACGAAGTGGATGAAGTAACTGACGGACGCTCCAATCCTCACCGCGAGGAACTGGACGAGCCTGTCGACGTCGACCCAGATACTCCCATAGCGACTCGCGCCGGCGTCCCAGGTCCATGGCGCGTATCTGACGGCACGCCTGTTCCGTTCGCCGAAGCCAAAAGGGTGTGGGCTGAGGTCGCCTATAAGGAATTAGTTATAACGGCAAGGAAGTACAACCACTATGTAACGTATTCGGAACTTGCGCATCGAGTCTTGAAAGAGTCGGGTATCAATTACCGTCCACATCAGCGGAATTGGATCGGAAAAGTCCTGGGCTTGGTGGCGCGAAGATGCGTCGAGGCTGGCGAGCCTCCCCTCACGGCACTGTGTGTGTCTACTGGTGACGAATGTGTCGGTGTGGGATACGAGTATGTGCTGAAACTAACGGGCGAGTCTGTGCCGGATGACCTCCAGCCGCATGCGGCTGAAGCGCGGTTGCAGTGTTACCGATTCTATGGAGCGGAGTTGCCGCCTGATGGTGGCAAGCCCACACTAACCCGGCGGGTCGCGGAGCGCCGTACCAAGGTAAATCGACCAGAACCCCCGCCCGCCCGGCTGTGTCCGGTGCATCGAATCCAGTTACCTGCCACGGGAATTTGTGATGATTGCATCTGAGGCAACGACCTTGTTGATCGCGATTTCAGAGGTCACGACGGAGCCGACGGGTCGTCCTTCCGTTCCCACAGGCGGGCGTGGCTGCGGCCGCGTCCGGGCTGGCGTGAGGTGGAGTGCAGCCGGCGGGTTGGACGAATAAACACTTGTGCTGCTAGTTGACTGACATTCAGTGGGCCAGATCGGCGGGAAGTATGACAGCGACACCGACTCTGCTAGGCAGACGATCCAGGTACACGAGATGCCGAAATTTCCAAGAAGCGCTGGGAAGGGCCATGCGGTGCCCAGCTGTGGCACTCAACGGGAGTGGACGCGGAGTCGATTGGCCTGCAAGTTAACGGGAGATGACGAAATCCCAGCAGTGGAAGCCCCAACTTCGTAAACTCGCATCCCGGGAGGAGGGCCCGCTCTTGCTGCACACCGTCTCAGACCGTCAGTTGCTGTCCGTTATATGACAGCCGAGGAAGTATCGACGAGCTCCATACATCCATCGTTCGGCTATCACCCTGATGTCGATGGCCTTGATGTAGCTCTGGCCCGGACATCGTTTCGTCGTGCCCTGGTGCTCGACTACCCCGTACGGGAACTCGTTGACCGCGTAACTGAGTGTCGAGTTTTATGGCAGCCAGAAGTCTCTCTGCCCGAGGGTATTTACTGGTTTGAGGGCATCGAGCAGCCGATGTTATTTCAGGTCGCAGTAGGCGAGCCTCCCGGCGGTTCGATGTTGACAAGCCTGGCAGAGCTTGAAGATGCTCACCCGCTCGCGGCTGCGTGGGGATGGGCAGAAGAGCTTTGGGGCAAAGCTCTACCCGTACCGCGGCCACAGTTTGAAGTTAACGACACCGCGGTCACCAGCCCGGGCGACGTCGACGTGACAATCCGCGAACGCAAATTCCTGACTGACCAGTGGTCGTACACGGTAACTATCGAAGGCCGTCGACAGGACGTCATAGAGTCCCGCCTGAAGCCGCGCCCGCAGCTGGATGACCCAACTACGTGGGTCATGAATCAGCCAACGCCAGCCAGCCGATTCGGGGCGACGCTCACCCGGGCGAAGCTGCTTGGAAAATTCGCCAACACGCTGTTCTCTTTCCGGGCCACACGGACGACGTTCCGACCCTATCAATTCAAACCCGTCTTGAAGTTGCTCCAGACCGGCAAAGCACGGCTCCTCATCGCCGACGAAGTGGGCCTCGGTAAGACGATCGAGGCCGGTCTCATATGGACCGAACTCGAGGCTCGTCAAGAGGCCGACCGGGTTCTGGTGGTCTGTCCTTCGAGTCTGCTCAATAAGTGGAAAGAAGAGATGGCTGACCGATTTGAGTTCGAGCTGGTGGAACTTGATGGAAGCGGTCTGAGAAATTTTCTTGAGAGACACCGCCAGAATCGGTTGCCGCGGAGGCAAGCCTACATTTGCAGTCTTGAGCGGCTGCGCAGCTGGGACGGCATCGATGAGCTAAGGGAGTTTCCGCCGGAGTTTGATCTGATCATCGTTGACGAAGCACATACGATGCGCAACCAGGACACAAAGAGCTACGCACTCGGATCGGAGATCGCGGAGTGGGCCGAGAACCTGATCTTCCTGACCGCGACGCCGATCAACCTCCACCAGCAAGATTTGCTGAACTTGCTGGAATTACTCGCGCCTGAGGATTATGGAGATATCGGAGACCTCGAACTGCGATTGGAACCAAATCGCATTACCAACAGCCTAGCGGCAAAGCTGACGCAAAAAGGCGTGCGTGCAGGCGATCTCCTTGTCGAGCTGGAGAAGCTTGCCGCTACAACTTACGGAGCATCCTTAATGAGGCGTCCGGAATTTGGGCTGCTCCAAGTATTACTCAAACGAGATGAGTTGTCACCGCAAGATATCGTTGAGGCCAAGCGCTACTTGGCCGATCTCAATACCTTGTCGACCGTCATTACGCGGACCAAGAAGGTCGAAGTTGACGATCGCAAAGCCAAGCGCAAAGAAGACAGGCGCAACGTTGAATGGACTGAAACCGAGAAAAACTTCTACGACGAGTACCTGGCATGGTGTCAACGGCGAGCGGCCTCCATGGGGCGGCCGCTGCACTTTGCGATGCAGATGCCACTGCGTCTGGCGAGTGCATGTTTGCCAATGGCGCGTCAGGCTGTCCTTGACCCAGTTAGCTTCGGAGCGCTTTCCGATGCAGATTCCGATGAGTCGTCGCCCCGAATCGAGCCGCACCCAAACCTCATCTCAGCAGCTCAACGGTTACCGCATCACATAGACACCAAGTTCGACCTCCTCTTGGAAGTTCTACGCGAACTTCACAGTCAGCAACGTCGGGCCTTGCTATTTACGCACTCTCGGCCGACTCTTTCCTACCTTAAGGGCAGGCTTGAACAAGACTTTCAAGTGGCACTCATGCATGGTGGTGTTACTCGCGACGAGCGCCGCAAGATCATGGCTGACTTCCGTTCCGGCGAATACGATTTCGTGATGGCCAACAGAGTCGCCAGTGAAGGCCTTGACTTCGAATTCTGTTCAGCGGTCATCAATTACGACCTTCCATGGAATCCGATGGAGATCGAGCAGCGAATTGGCCGAATCGATCGCATCGGTCAGAAAGAGGAATCGATTGTCGTCGTCAACTTTGTTAACGACAGTACGATTGACGAGCGCATCCTAAGCCGGTTGTTAGATCGAATCCAAATTTTCGAATCATCGATAGGTGCGCTCGAACCGATTATCGCCGCCAACGCGCCCAAAGTTTTGCAAGCGGGATTCGACTTCTCGCTGACTGACGCGGAGCGGGAGCAAAAAGTTCACGAGATGCTGACTGCTATGGCGGAGCAGCAGGCCGGAATACAGGATATATCGGATGCTTCGACTGCTTTACTGGTCAGCAATGATGTCGATGTAGCCGGGCTAGAGGACGACCTGGTTCGGACCGGCCGCTACATCGGCCAACGTGAATTGGCGCTTCTGCTTGACGACTGGGCCCGGGTCGATGGTGCTGAGGGCATAACCTTCGCGCGGGACAACTTCACGGTCGAGCTTCGCGGCAACCCAGCTATGGCGGCGCGTGTGGAAGAGCTGGCGAAATCGAATCAACGCACCCGCGCTGAGGTCAGTTCGGCTGCTACATACCTTCGAAACGAGCTGCCAATGCCACTCGTGTTAGACCAGGAATTCGCGAGGACGAGCGGCGGCATGCTGCTGACAGCGACGAGCCCGCTCGCCATGGCCGCCGCAGCCGTCCCGGGCCACCGGCAGGCAAGATTCGCATCACTGCAGCTAGCCGCGTCGGAAGGGGATGTCGTACCCGGCGTTTATGTTGCCGTATTAGCGACTGCTATTTCGGCATCGCGCGCAGGGGACGAAATTTGGGGATGCGCTGTGAACGAACAAGGACGAACCGCCGGCGATGGGCCAGTGAACGCCCTTCTTGCGGCACTTGCCGAGGGAGGCTTGGTTGACGCACCGATCCCGCAGTCGACCGGACGGCTCGATCGGCTCGCAGAGCGAGCATTGAACCAGCTTCATTTTCGTCACGTGCGTGAGCAGGCGAAGAGGGATCACGAGTTCAGTGCGCTTAAAGAGGCGAAGTTGATCAGTCTTCAAGATCAGCATCGTCGCAAACAACAAGCCATCTACAACCGGATTGTCACTGCAGAAAGCCGCGGCCGGGGGCCGCGGTCGATCGAGCTGTTTCGTAGCCAATCACGTAGGGCTGATGAGCGGTTTGCTCGACTTACGGCTGAAGTCCAGGGCCAGTCGCAACCAGAAATCCGGCTAGAGCCCTTAGCGGCATGTGTCTTGACCATAACGTCGCGGGTGTCAATATGACTCAAGCGAAAGACCAGGAGATACAGGACGAGCGCACTGCTCAGAAGCAGTACGCAAAAGTGTTGCGCGACAGAGCGAATCGACCCTCCCCGTATCAAGGTCCTCGCAACGGCTTGTGGACCGGCAGCGGTATCCCCAAGCGGCGCGAGGTATTCAAAGACGAATTGATCGGACGTGTGGCTCTGGTGCAACCAGACGAAGATGTCTTAGACGGCGGTTCTGACTTTTACATAGGTGAGACCTACGCGAATGTGAACGGTATCAATGTGTTTGGTTGGACTACGCCTATCGCGTGCACATTTTTTGGTGGGTCAGACCACCACCCTCTGTGCGACGATGTGGCGGTCGTGCGAGCGTTTCGCCGGGAGGATGGTCAGATTGTTGACCTCATAGATGAAAGATTGCGTGACGATGCTCCCGCGCAACCATTTAAGAAGCGTGAGCTAACCATTCCGGTGCCCCCGCGTCGGCCTGCGCTTCCTTTACCGACTAATTCCGCGTCGGAAGTATCTGTAGTTCCACCTAGCTTTACCGAGGAGCAAGATCGCACGCCGCCACGGGTCACTCCGGTTCCTGACAGTGCAACTGCAGGGGCGGGCCGTGAATTGCCGCGGTTGCGCGCCGAGCCGCTCCTCAGAGCTCAGTTGCTGGCTCCGCGCACGAAAAGTCTTGCGCCGGTGCTGTCGACATTGCAGCCCGACCAGTACGACTTGGTCACCCTTCCAGCGATGGATAGTGTCATCATCGAAGGTCATCCGGGTACGGGTAAGACGATTGTGGCTTCGCACCGTGCTGCATACTTTGTCAACGAAGAGATTCCGCCAGAGAATGCGCTGGACGGAAACGTGCTGTTGGTGGGCCCCACGACTGGATACTCACGGCACGTCCGCCAAGTGATTTCCCGGCTCGCGGGGGGGACGCAACGCATCAGAGTGATGTCGCTCGCCGAGCTCGCCGACCACATAATCGGGGCCAACAGAGCTCCTCATGTCGGCTCATCGCGGACGTACCACGACGTCGGTTGGGAACTGGCCAAGTTCGCACGCTCTGCCATCGCTAAATTGAGAGCTGCAAAAGGCATAACCCCAACAGCTGAACAGACTTATGAGTACCTGCGCGGCAGCCCGGCAACCTTGACCCGTGATCGTGACTGGTCCCAGTATCTCCGTCAAATGCCGCCTTTCAAAGAAGCGCTTACGTTGCGGGTTCATGCCCCATTATTGGCTTTTATCAAATGGGAGATTTCGAAACCCGCAGACTTGAACTTTGTCGAACACATCATCGTAGATGAGGCACAAGACGTCACTCCACTCGAATGGCTGCTGCTAGATGAGATCAACGAAGCTGACGCGTGGACGATTTTAGGCGATCTCAATCAGCGCCGTTCCGACCACACACTGTCCAGCTGGGCGCCGGTCCTGGATGTCATTGCCATCGACCCTGAAACACCAATTCGAACGATGAGGCGTGGGTATCGGTCCACGAAACCAATACTGGAATTCGCCAACAAGCTTCTTCCGCGTGATCAGCGAAAATTTCATGCGCTTCAAGAGCTCGGCCCCGAGCCTCTTGTAAGGAAGGTGCGCCCGAAAGAGTTGGGAGACACAACTTTACGCCAGGTGCAGCGTCTTAACGCAAGCTACCCAGCTGGGACCATCGCAGTGATCAGCCCATCGCTAGCATCGGTAACTGCTGCTTTACGATCAGCTGGGTGGCGAGTTTCTGCTGGCGATTCTCAGCAATGGGAAAAGGATGGCAATGAGGTGACGGTGGCGCTTCCGGATACAGCGCGAGGGCTGGAGTTTGACGCAGTCGTAGTTCTAGAGCCAGCTGACTTTCCGGAGAATTTCGGGCGCAAAGGCCCTCTGTATACCGCCCTGACGAGGGCGAACCGCGAGCTCTGCATCGTGCACGCACGACCCCTTCCCGACGAACTGCGACGGAGGTAGGCGCCGACCATGGTTACCCACCTATCGATGCGCGTGCCTTGGCGTGATCAGCCCTGGGATCACCGAGTTTGTCAAAGCCCACTTGACAATTCGTCATGCCTGCTATTGAAGAATATCGGCGCCAAGCGCGACGACGATTACGAAGTTGCACACGCTCTCGGGGATATGGGGCAGCTGCGCGATATCCCTTGCCTAAGTGAGCGTGGGACTTTCATGTCCTCGAGCGGCTATCAGGTAGAAAAGGTCCATCCGTACGCGACCTATGAAGCACTCAGGGGCCATCTGCAACCAACGGTGCTGAGCATGCCGCCATACGCATTCGAAGCCGTGCCGTTCCGGTGGATGGCACGTGAGACGTTCGAATCAACCCTCTGGCCGAACTGGCGCGGCGACTACGACCCCGATGCTGAAGCACGGGTAAGCCAGATCTTAGGAATAAAGAAGCCGGCCTGGATCATGGATGGGCGGAACCAACAAGCGGTCATCCGTTCCTTCTTCGAACCCGTTGTGCCCGGATCAAGTCTGGTTTTCGTCTATCTGAAGCACTCGCCGTTTCAGGATGAGCGGACCGACCGAATCCTTGTAGGTGCGGCAATGATCGAATCAATCGCATTCCCTGGGTTCTGGACACAATCTGGACAGGAGCCCTTCCCTTCTTCGATGTGGGAAACGAAGGTTGTCCACTCGCTGAGATCTGACCAACAGCGAGGAGTGCTTCTGCCGTATCAACAGCTCGTAGATTTGATGGACGATGGTGTCGACGTTTCGCGAGCGCTGGCCTGGGTGCCCGAAGGCAGAAATGCCGAATTTTCCTTCGTGACGGAACACGTCAGCAGTGACTTAGCCATCGAAGCGTTGACCTCGCTGCGCTCGGCCGCTGAGGGTATGCACGACCTTGGCGTTGACGTGCCCGCGACCGCCCTCTCTTGGATCGACAATCAGATTCACCGACTGTGGGATGAGCGGGGAGCTACACCTGGTCTGGCGGCGGTTCTGGCATACCTGCAAGTCAAACATGCACACATAATTGCGCGTGAAATATCGCTGCTCGGGCCTGATCCCTGGCAGCTATTGGAGGAGGGTTTCGCCGCCTCCGATGCATGGCCCGCTCAGCTGCGGGAGATGATCCCACCGTCAATCGGACTTGAGTGGACTCACACCGAACCTGAGCTCCGGATGGTGCTGAAGCTACTTTCGACGATGGATGTCCGCCCGGATCAGATTGCCCTGGTGATGTCGGCAAGGGCAGCGGGTGATCTCCAACCCCATGATCTGCTTGACGACCCGTATCTTGCTGCCGTTTGCACTTATTCCGATATAGAACAGATCGACGTTCGCACAGTCGATCGCGCCCTCTTCCCTCCTGCACATGCGCGCTGGAGCTCCCAGGTGCCCGACCAGTGTCGGATGTCTGACAATCGTGATTGGCGCCGCGTCCGAGCTCTTATGAACCATGGCCTACATGTTGCGGCTACAAACGGTGACACGATCATGTCGCAAGCGGCGCTGATAGAGCATGTCAATAGCATGGAACTCGTTGAGCCAGTGGCTCTTACGCCCGCGCTGCTACAAGGGTTGAAGCTAGATGCGAAGACACTTGAGCTGGGCGACTATTGGTTTCCGTTCTACGGAGCCACGCTCGGTGACGATCAGCCCGCCTACAAGTTGCTCGAGCTAGTGGACGCAAAGCGCAAGATTCTTGAATGGGTCCTACCACGGCTAGAAAGCTCGCCATACGACGTCAACTTTGATGCGCGAAAACAGATCGATGCCACGCTCGCCGCTGGCGGCCACGACCGGGTTATTGATGAGGACGAGGAAGCAGCTCGCGCGGAGAAAGCCGCAGGGTTGGCTGAGCTTTTTAGTTCTCGCATATCAGTTCTCGTCGGTCCCGCCGGGACGGGGAAGACAACGCTGTTGAAAGCGTTGGCTGATCTCTCGGAGGTCTCCAACAAGGGCGTCTTGCTGCTTGCTCCCACAGGTAAGGCGAGTGTCCAGATGAGCGTGAAGGTTGGTCGCTCCGCACGAACTCTAGCGTCGTTCCTGGTCAAGAAGGGCGGTTACGACCCAGAACGTGACACCTATCGGCAGGTGAATTCGAAATATGCCGAAGATGCTGGTTTGGTGGTCATCGACGAGGCTTCGATGCTGACCGAGGAGATGCTCGCCGCGACGCTGTCAGCGTTGGGAAATGTCCAAAGACTTGTCCTTGTTGGCGATCCTCGGCAGTTACCGCCAATCGGGCCCGGCCGACCATTTGTTGATCTTGTTAACCATCTACGTCCAGCCTCTTTTGGTACCACAGCGCGCGTTGCTCATTCTTATGTTGAGTTGACTGTCTCCCGCCGCCAGGGCGGAAGCAGCCGTGATGACGTTCTGCTTGCCCAGTGGTTCGGTGACGGCGAAGTAGGTGCTGGCGCGGATTCGGTTTGGGAGCGGCTGCGCGCAGGAACCGCTTCACACCATGTCGAACACCGCCAGTGGAGAGATGGCAACGCAGTCGAATCAATCGACGATGTACTACGTGACGCGATTGACTGGACGACGCACGCCGATCGCGAAATCGCCTTCAAACTCAGTTATGGCGGCACTGTATCGGACGATGGCAAGTACCTGAACTGGAAGACGGGCAAGGGCGGCGCGGGCGATCGGGTCGAAGGTTGGCAAATACTAAGTCCTTTCAGGTCGCGAGCCTTCGGAACGGTCGAAATCAATCGGCACATCAAGCGAGTGCTTCGCACGAAGGACCTGGCTGACGCCTTCAGGACAAAGTATGGAGCTTGGCGAAACCCGAAACCGATTGGGCCAGAGCAGATCGTCCGCGGTGACAAGGTAATGCAGACCAGGAATGATTCACGAGCGAAGGCCTATCCCAAGGACGCCGGGCTCAACTACGTGGCGAACGGCGAGATCGGAGTCGTCGTCGGGCGTTGGGGCAATAAGTTCGGCCTTCCCGCGACCGTTGAGTTCTCCTCGCAGGTCGGAGCGACATACACGTATTGGCCTGGAGGCGGCGAAGACCCACCACTCGAACTCGCGTGGGCGGTGACTGTTCATAAATCGCAAGGGTCGGAGTTCGGCACGACCATCCTCGTACTGCCCAAGCGCGTCAGGGTTTCTCGTGAGCTCCTTTACACAGCTCTCACGCGTCAGACGGACCGTGTCATCCTGCTCCATGACGGATCGGTAGACGAACTCGTAGAGCTGGCTCATCCGCGGTACTCGGAAACGGCCCGACGGCTTACAGACCTTTTCGTTGCTTCCACACCGCAGGTCGTCGAAGTTGACGGGGTGCTACAGCCTTTCGATGGAAATCTAATTCATGTTGCGGTCAACGGAGAGATGGTGCGGAGCAAGAACGAGGTCATCGTCGCGGACATCTTAGATAAAGTGGCTCCCGGACGATGGCGATACGAAGTGCTGCTACAAGGCGACGACGGATCGTGGTGCCGCCCTGACTTCACCATCAGCCGGCCGTCAGGTGTTCCTGTCTACTGGGAGCACCTTGGCAAGATGAACCAACCGACTTATGCGAGGCGGTGGGAGGAGAAGCTTGGGTGGTATCGGTCCAACGGCATACTTCCCGCGCTCGATTCCGACGGCCGACCGCTTGCTGAGATCAAAGAGGGACCCAACGGCGTGCTGGTGTGGACGGACGACGCCAAAGGCGTTGACACGCCGGCGTGGACTGAGATGGCGCGAGTAGTTATTGGATCAGGTAACGCTCCGGCCGGACATCGTCGAGGAAGCAAAGTTTCCCGGCCATCATGACTCCGATTGATCCCGAACAGACTCGTATGCCGAAATGTGATGCCCAAGTACAGGTTTAAGTGGTGCAATCTGCCATCAGAGCTGCGCGACGAGCTTCGCGAAGCTCTGATAGAAGGCGATGGCGACTCCACCGAATTGCTAGCTGCCATCTATGGAGCCAGACCCAAGGACGAGTTCGTCAGGGAAGCCTGGCCCACGCTAGTCGATTGCTGGCTCAGTCACGAAAAGCAGTCCCGACACGCAGTTGTTGTATTTATGCGGGAAGCTCGGCGAGAAGATGGCATGATCACCAACCGCAAGGCTCAGTTGGAATACCTCCGCGGGCTGAGGAACTCAAAGACACTAAGGCGAATCGTTCTTCAGGAGTTCATTATCTATGGGCAGACGGCACGAGATTCAGCCAGCGGTCGGCCTACGCCAGGGCGCCCAGCCACCGCTGTCAAGCTTGAGAAGCGATTGCGACCAGGTACCGGGGAAGTAATGACAGGCAGTACAAAGGCCTTGCCGGCCGAGACACCAAGTGTTCGCGCAGGAACGATGACGAGCGAGGGACTGTCAACGGCAGTTCCGGAGGTCGGCCAAATCGTGAATGTCCGGGGATCGAATTGGGCAGTCACCGATATTAATCAGCAGAGCCTGCCTCGGAGTGCTCACGATGACGCGGTGAGACAACTCCAGCACGCTGTGACGCTCCAGTCAGTCGAGGACGACCGACTAGGCGAAGAACTACGCGTCGTCTGGGAACTCGAGCCGGGCCGCAGCCTCAAACCGCCTCAGGATCTGCCCACGCACATTGACGCCGCAAAATTTGACTCACCGGAACGGTTAGCCGCATTCATCGATGCACTGCGATGGGGCGCAGTAACGAGCGCCGATGTGAAAACTGTTCAGGCGCCGTTCCGTTCGGGCGCCAAGGTAGAGGCGTATCAGTTGGAACCGCTCCGTCGTGCCCTGAGCGCACCGCGTGCCAATTTGCTTCTCGCCGACGACGTCGGGCTCGGTAAGACCATCGAGGCTGGCATGGTGATCCAAGAACTTCTTTTACGGCATCGGGCGCGAACGGCGATCATTGTCTGCCCGGCCGGCCTGTGCGTGAAGTGGCAGGATGAAATGCGAGACAAGTTCGGTCTCGACTTCCGGATCGTCAACTCGGATGCAATGAAGGAAGTCCGGCGCACCCACGGGGTGCACGCCAATCCATTCACGCTGTTCCCGCGCATCATCATGTCAATAGCCTGGCTGCCTGGCCCTCGTGCGCAGCGCCAACTCCGCGACGCGCTCATCACCAAGGCGCGCGGCGCAGCATCACGCTTCGCATTCGACATCCTCGTCGTCGATGAAGCTCATCATGTAGCACCGGCTACTCCGACCAGGACCGACAAAGTAGGCCTGCGCAAGGGATACGCCGTCGACTCGCAACGTACGCGGGCCGTCCGCGACCTCGCCGAATGCTCCGAACATCGGCTCTTCCTCTCAGCGACGCCCCACAACGGCTACACCGAATCCTTTACGGCCCTGTTGGAAATGATCGACCCGCAGCGGTTTGTCCGGGGCAAAGTATTTGACGAACAAGCGCTGAAAGACGTCGCGGTACGACGTTTGAAGAAAGACCTTCCAGGACAGTTCAGAGACCGCCAAGTCAAGGCGCTGACGTTCACACCTTCAGCGGACGAGGCCGAAGCCTACGACCGGCTGATCGCCTTTACGAAGCGGCGCGACAAGGCTTCCAAGGGCGATGACCACGGTGCCAAGGACATGGCGACGCTTCTGCTGAAGAAGCGGTTCTTTTCCTCACCGGTGGCTTTCGCCCGGACGATCGACGTCTACAAAGATACCCGCCAGCGCGGCCTAGCCATCGACTTCGACGCGGAATACGACGAAGTTCTCGGCCTCGATGCCGATGAACTCGAGGAAGGCCGCGTCGAACAGCCAGAGACCCAGACCCTTCAACAAACCAAGAGGGCACTACCGCCGCTGACTAGTGAGGACAAAACGGACCTCGACTGGCTCAGCGATTGGGGACACAGCTACGAAGCCCGCCCGGATACCCGGCTCGAAGTCCTCATGGATTACATCGAAGCGAACACAAAAGCCAAGGGCGACTGGCTCAACGAACGTGTGGTCATCTTCACCGAGTACGTCGACACGCTCGAATGGATCCACGGCATCTTTCGTCAGCGTGGATATGAGAATGACCGCGTCGCCGTGATCGACGGCGGCACCGACGCTGATGAACGCGAAGTGATTCGCGCACGGTTCAACACCGACCCCTCACGAGAGAAATTGCGGATCTTGCTCGCGACCGATGCGGCCGGCGAAGGCATCGATCTCCAGGACTACTGCCACCGGCTCGTCAATTTCGACATCCCGTTTAACCCCAACCGGCTTGAGCAGCGTATCGGCCGCATCGACCGTTATGGGCAGACCCACAACCCCGAGATCCGCCACTTCGCGACTGATGACAAGCAGACTCAACTCGCGGAGGACGTCGACCTGCTGGCACGGGTTGCGAAGAAGGTAGCCCAGATCATGGCTGACCTCGGTTCGGCGAACGAGATCATCGCGCCGGACCTGCAGCGCCAGCTCGGCGGTATCGACGCCGCACCCCGCAAGGGGAAGGCCGAGAAAAGCCCAATCGGGCAGATGCTCGCAGGCGGCAGAGACGTCGGTGCTGAGCTGACCAGACTGGCACAGGAGATCGCCGATAGCCGCAACACTCTCCACTTGCGCCCATCGAACCTGCAACGCGTTGTCGACGTCGCGTTCGAGCTTGACCGTCTGCCGCCTATCGAGGAAGTGGGCTCCGACCGCACGGATGTGCCGGTCTTTCGCCTACCGGCGCTCGGCAGCTCGTGGGAGCAGGTCACGCGTGGACTGACGACTGCTCTCGATCGTGAACACCTTCGTCCGATTGCCTTCGACCCGACGGTGCTCGCCGAGGACACCGATGTTGTGTACATGCATCTCGGTAGCCCGCTGCTCCAGCGCGCCACTCGCAGGCTGCGGTCCGCTCTCTGGGGTGGCGAGCGAGCATTGGAACGAGTCACCGCCGTTGTCGTTCCCGGTCTAGAGGAATCCTTCGCTGCGGCGGTCACCCGCCTGGTTCTCATCGGTAAGGCTGGCCTTCGGCTCCACGAAGAAGTGTTTCTCGCGGGCACGCGGTTGGGCCGTCGCCAGGCAGTCGGCGAGCAGCGCGCCGAGGAGTTACTCGAGAAAGCCCTCGATGCCGAAAACCTCAAGCCCGTGCCGAAACACATCGCCGAACAACTGGCGAGAGCCTGGGATGAGGAAACGGATGCTGGCCTTCGAGCGCGTGTAGCCAGGGCGGTCGCGGAGCGGGTCGAACGTCGCCAGCAAGCGGTCACGGCCCAGCTGGAAGAGCGGCGGACGGCGGATCGTGAGCGCGTCATCGTAACGTTCGATCGATTCGGTGCGACGCTCAAATCTGCTCTGGCTGAAGCCGAGGCAATCGAATCCGAACTGACGTTATTCGATGACGAGCGCCGCCAAAGTGAACGCGACCTGCGCCAGATCCGCGCGCGCTTGGATGCATTGGCTGATGAGCGTGATGCGGAGTTGGTAGCGGTAGATGCGCGGTACACCGATGTGCAGGCTCGGACGTTCCATGCCGCGGTGTTGTTCGCCCTGTCCCCGAAGGACATCGAGCGGGGAGAGGTGAGCATCCGATGAAGAAGGTTCGTCGCGGCTCTAGTCCGGATTTCAGTTGGCTGGAGCAGTTCGACGTCGATGGTCCGTTCCTGTCCTTGCCTGTGGTGAAGGGGTTTTGGCCCAGCGGGGTCGACCGGTTGGGGGATGCCGATGACCGATTGGTGACGTTCAAGCAGGGCTTCACGGTCTGGCTGCGCGCCTATGACCAACAATCGCTCAAGAGGCGTGAACAGTACGGTGAGACGGCCCGCGCCTGGGTCGACACGGTGCTCGACGAGCTCGCCGGGTGGAACGACCTTCGTCTTGGCGCCGACGAGTTGCCTGCTCAGTTCGAAATCCATTCACCGGGTGAACAAGTACGGATTCGTGCCCAAGGGGCACTACGCGGCCGGGAAAGTGGTGAGGTCGCGGCCTTGTTGCGGGTTGTTCCGCCTACTGAGGACCTTCGCGGGCCTGGCTTGGATGGGTGGGCGGCAACCGAAATCGACCGGATGGCAGGGCTTTTGCGGCAAGCAGGCGTCCCGATCGGTCTGGTCACGGATGGTCGGTGGTGGGGGATCGTTTGGGCCGAGGAAGGCACGGCGACCGGGTCGGGCATCGTTGACGCCGTCACGTGGGGTGAAGAACCGCTGCTGCGTGATGCCTTCCTGACGTTGATCGACCAGCAGCTGCTTCGGGCGAAGAATCCCGATCATCGGCTACCGCGATTGTTACAGCGAAGCGAACTCGAGGCTGAGGAGATCACCGAGGCCCTCGGCACTCAGGTTCGTAAGTCGGTCGAGCTTCTGGTGCAAGCGTTTTCCGAGGCACGACTGCTTGCGGCCGAGAATGGCGAGCCCGATCCGTTGACTGAGAAGCCTGACGATGTTTATCAGGCAGCGGTCACCGTGATGATGCGCGTGGTGTTCCTGCTGTTCGCCGAAGAGCGGGGGATGCTGCCGACCGAGCGGTTGTATTGGGATTCTTACGCCATTCGCGGGCTTCTTGATGACCTCAAAACACGCGCACTAGACGGCGAGGAACATCTCGAGGAAACACACGATGTGTGGCATCGGCTGCTCGCGGTCAGTGATGCCTTGTACTCCGGTGTGAACTACGACGAAATGCGCATGCCTGCCTACGGTGGCTCGTTGCTGGATCCGGCTCGGTTCCCGTGGCTGACGGCGACTGATCAGCATGGTTTGCGGGTGCAGGTGTCAGATCGTGTAATGCTGCATGTGCTGCAGTCGGTGCAGGAAGCCACAGTTCGCGGTGAGGCTCGTCGGATCTCATTCCGCGACATCGACGTCGAACAGATCGGCTATATCTACGAAGGTCTGCTGGGGTACACCTGTGCGACCGTCACCGACGATGTGGTGGTCGGGCTGGTTGGCAAAGTAGGCGAAGAGCCTGAGATCACGCTCCGCCATTTGAATGAGTTACGCGGAAGCACCAGCAGCAACAAGGCTTTCGTTGAACGGTTGATCGAGTGGGTGAAGAAAGGCCAACCCGCCGCAAGCTTGAAGACGGCTGCACAGTTGGTGAAGTTGACCGACGCAAAGGTTGATGAAGCAGAACTGCGGCGACTTCTCACTCCAATCACCGGGCACGGTTCCGAACTCCTCGCCGATCTGATCGGTTGGGGGAACCTGATTCGCCGTGACCTCAGGGGAATTCCGCTGGTGGTCCCGCCGGGTGGCTTGGTGGTGATGGAGACTCCGTCGCGGCGCAATGCAGGTGCGCATTACACACCGCGTTCGTTGGCAGAGGAAGTGGTCAAGTATGCGCTCGAACCGGTTGTGTATGAGCCCGGGCCGTTGCAGACGAACGATGCCGATGCATGGAAGCTGAAGTCCAGCACCGCAATCCTCGATCTTAAAGTTGCTGACATAGCTGCCGGTTCAGGAGCGTTCCTTGTCGCGGCAGCCAGGTTCCTTGCCAAGCGGGTCACAGAAGCATGGACCGAGGAAGGGATGCTGAGCGACGCTGAGCTCGCCAACCCAATACTGGCGGAGGAACGCGCCATCCGGGAAGTGGTGGCGCGTTGCCTGTACGGTGCGGACATCAATCCGATGGCTGTCGAGATGTGCAAGCTGTCGCTGTGGTTGGTGACGCTGGACAAAACGAAACCGTTCTCGTTCGTAGACGACAAGATCCTCTGCGGCAACTCGCTACTCGGCGTGACGACACTCGATCAATTGCTGCACCTACATATCGACCCCGACCGGAAGCGGAAGTTCCTACAGCCCTTCGTTGATGTCGACGCAGTTTTAGCCGAAGCAACGAGATTGCGCCGGGAACTCGCCTCGCCGGTTGATGAAAACGATCCACAACGCTCGACCTCGGGCAAGCTTCGGCTACTGCGGCGCGTCGAGGAAGTCACCGCACAATTAAGGCTGATGGCAGACGGCATCATCGCGGCTGGCCTTGTCCTCGGCGGAAAGCCGGGTACTCAATTAGAAGATGCCTACAAGTCGTTGGAATGGGCACTGGCGGAAGCTTTTCCAGGCGGTGGGTCGAGCGGCAACCGGGCGAAACTCGACGCTTTACTGAGAAAGGGCCTAATACCTACAGTCGACACCGATTACGAACGCTGGCAACTCCTGCACTGGGCCATCGAAGTCCCTGATGTCATGGGACACGGCGGCTTCGATGCCGTGGTCGGCAACCCGCCTTTCCTCGGCGGGTCAAAGATTTCCGGTGCCATGGGGCATAACATCAGCGATTGGCTCATAAACCGTGTTGCACGATCGCGTAGCGGTGGACGAGCTGATCTCGTAGCGTTTTTTTTCGTGCGAGCGCATCGTCTGCTCAGCCGTCAAGGAGTACTTGGGTTGATTGCGACAAATACAGTTGCGCAAGGAAATACGCGGGAAGTCGGGCTTGACCGTATGGTTGAGACAAGCTTCAAGATCACCCGGGCGATACAAAGTAAGAAATGGCCGGCGGCGAGTGCGAACCTTGACTATGCAGCCGTCTGGGGCACAAATATGCAAGCAGCCGAGAATGTTCTGCTCGTATGCGACGATGTGCCGGTGAAGCGAATCTCGACGCTCCTCGAACCGATTGGACGAGTTGAGGGCCGGCCAAAACGGCTCCCGGAGAACCGGGGAGTCGCATTCGAAGGTTACAAGCCATACGGTCAAGGGTTTGTGCTTGAAATCGATGAGGCGCTGCGGTGGATTGCGGATGACTCGGCTTACGCTGACGTACTGTTCCCATACCTCAATGGCGAGGATTTGAATTCTCGTCCTGACGGTTCAGCATCTCGGTGGGTGATAGATTTTAACGACCGCTCAGAGGACGAAGCTGCCAGATACGCCTTGGCTTACGAGCGTTTGCTTCGGATGGTTAAACCTGAACGGGCCGCTGGCCCACAGGAAGTACGAGAGGCCCCCTGGTGGCTCTATTGGCGGGCACGGCCGGCGTTGCGGAAGGCGATTGCGCCGCTGGACGAAGTGGTTGTCATTGCGAAAGTCAGCAAGCCTGTCATGCCGATGCGGATTAAGACTGGTCAGGTGTTCAGCGAGAAGGTCGATATCTTCGTCACGGATTCCTACGCCGCCCAGGCAATACTGTCGTCTAGTTCGCATCAACTCTGGGTGATTACTTATGGAACAACCACGCCTGCTAAGAGTCTCAATTACTCAATCTCAGCTGGGTTCGAGACTTTCCCTCGCCCAACTGAAAGTGACTTGCTTCGTGCTGTCGGTGAAGCCCTCGACATGGAAAGGAGAGAAACTATGTTGCGTCGAAATTTAGGGCTTACCGATCTTTACAATCTCATCAACGATCCCAACACCGAACGCTCTGGCGACATCAACCGCATGCGCGAGATCCACTGCCAGATCGATGAAGCCGTCATGGCAGCGTATGGCTGGTCCGACCTCAAGTTGGATCATGGCTTCCACACGTACCGTCAGGTGGAGCGATTTACAGTGTCTCCTGCTGCACGAGTCGAGATTCTCGATCGTCTACTCGAAGAAAATCAGCGCCGGGTCGGCATCGCGGGCGACAACCTGCTGGGTGAACAGGAAGAGCTGTTCTCATGACCGTCAGCCGGTCGACTGTCATTCGCGCCGAGCTGGTGCAACTGGTTGAGCGCGAGCTCGTGGGACCGCGCAACGGCGATATGGAAGAGATTAGGGGCACGCCTCGTGCCGCCTATGCGGTTGGCGCGCTAGCGCCGGTGACCGTCGACCCATCTACGGCAATAGGGGTGGACGTCGAATCGAGCGATCCAAATGAGAGCGGCATTGCGGTGAACGACACCGACGTTAAACATGCCGATCAACGTGGCGTGCCGGTAGTCACGGATGAGGAACCGGGTGATGCCCAAGAGGACGAAGAAAGAGACGAAGGCCCTAGAGGTGCGCTGACGCATCCATCCTCGATGGGCATGCGGTTTCAGGTTCCCGTCGACTGCGGAGTACTCGCCGTCAAAACTTCCTGGGGACGGTACGAGACCTTACGGCGAGAAGGCAACGACGGTCGCAAAGTCCAGTGGTCGCGTCGAATCCCTGTCGGAACGATTTCAGAGGTCGATGTCCGCGGCTACAGCAGCCACACGTCATTGCCGCCAATCCCACTTGATGAATTTGTCTCACTGCGGGTCGAACTTTTCCCGCGGGCTGACCGCGTGATCGTCGAGCTGGCGCTCTCCAACGACAAAGTCACCGATATCAACGCACCGCCTGGTGACTGGCTATTTCAGACCAAGCTCAAAGTTGAGGCGAACAATGGTGAACCCGTCTTCCTGCCTACTCGGGACGTGCTGCAGCCGGGTTACGACGAAACCGACGAAGAGCGGCAGCGGCTGGATCTTCAGTACCGTCACCGACTCGAGTTCGCCGTCGGGCGTACGACATCCGTCACTTGGAATGAGCCAACCGACTCCCACGGCAACGGTATTCGTCGTGCTGCCAGCGTCGAGACCACTTGGCTTCCGACGGCTGAAGTCCCGCAAACTATACCCGGGTCGGCGGGTGCGGCCATCACCTCGATGCGTGAACTTGCCGACCTCGCACCGGAACAGGTCATTGACGCATTCAGCCCGCTTATCGACGGCTATACCGATTGGCTCGACCAGCAACGAGCCATTGCTGAGCAGCTTCCCGAACACCTGCAGGAGTCTGCAGCGAACGCCATCGCCGAGGCAGAGCTCGGGGCTGCTCGGTTGCGCGAAGGCGTGGAGTATCTGAATTCCCAGCCCGAAGCGTTGCAAGCGTTCCGATTCATGAATCGAGCGATGCGCGATCAGCGCATTCGCAGCCAGGTCGCCATGCGACGCGCCGCCGATGATTCCGAGACCATCGGGGACGCGCTAAGTGCGATTGACGCCAAAGGCGATGAGGCAGCATCTTGGCGGCCCTTCCAGCTCGCATTCATTCTGCTGCAAATCCCGGCGCTCACAGATCCGGCGCACCCATTCCGCAGCGGTGACGCGGCCAACGTCGAACTCCTGTTCTTCCCCACCGGTGGCGGTAAGACCGAAGCCTATCTCGGCCTGGCTGCCTACACGTTCGCGATCCGTCGCTTGCAGGGCAAGATCGATACGGATGATGGTGTGCTCAATGGCGGCGACGGAGTCGCTGTTCTCATGCGGTACACGCTGCGCTTGCTCACGTCTCAACAGTTTCAGCGCGCAACCGCTCTCGTCTGTGCGGCCGAGCTCATCCGGCACGAGGATCCTTCGACCTGGGGCGAGACGCCCTTCACCATCGGGCTTTGGGTCGGAACCGCTGTCAGCCCAAAGCGGTTCGAGGACGCGAAAACACAAGTAGAAGAAGTGAAGTCGGGCAACAGCAAGCCCTTCGGCTTGACGGTGCTCCAGTTGCAGCGGTGCCCCTGGTGCGGCACCAAGATCGACCCGAAGCGAGATCTCCAAGTCGACCGAACTGCCGAACGCATCGAAGTCTATTGCGGAGAGCGTCGCGGTGAATGCCCGTTCGGCATTGACGGTAACGCCGATGGACCTCTACCGATCCTGACCGTGGACGACGAAATCTATCGCCATCCACCGACATTCTTACTTGCAACCGTGGACAAGTTCGCGCGACTGGCGCGCGAAGGTCAGGCCGCGAGTCTATTCGGATATGTAAACGAATCGTGTCCTCGGCACGGATACCGTCACCCGGACAGCGGCGGACTGTGCGGCAAGGGCGCTTCGCACAATGCCGTCAAAGGTGGTCGTCGGGACTATCCGAAAGTTGCAGTCCAACATGTAGATAGGCTGCGCCCGCCGGATCTGATCATCCAAGATGAGTTGCACCTGATCACCGGCGCTCTGGGCACTTCAGTCGGTGTCTTCGAAAACGCCATCGATGTGCTGTGCTCGTATCAACGCGACGGCGCGGTGGTCCGTCCATTGATTGTCGCGTCTACCGCCACCGTCCGTAACGCAGAACAGCAAGTACAGGCGCTCTATGGTCGAGGCGTCGACATGTTCCCACCACAAGTGCTCGACGTGCGGGACACGTACTTCTCGAAAGAGGTGCCTGTCAGCGACGACGCACCTGGACGCAAGTACCTCGGCGTGTGCGCACACGGAATCAGGTTGACACTAGCTGAGATTCGGATCGCTGAAGTGCTGCTCCTCGCCGGGCAAGACTTGCTCAACAAGGCCGGCACGGCTGCCGACCCGTATATGACGACCGTCGCATACTTCTCGGCAACACGAGAACTCGCTGGTATGCGCCGCTACCTCGATGATGACGTCACGACCCGCGTCACCGGCAGAACCGAGCCCTTCCCGCCTCGAACCAATGACTTTGAGCGGCTCGAAATCGGCGAACTGACTTCACGGATCTCCTCGGAAGACATCTCGGTAAACCTCGACAAACTTTCGTTGCCATTCACTGAGCGATGGAGCACGCAGGGGCGGCAGAAGTACTTCGACGACCGCGATGCCGCTCGCAAGGCTGGAAAGCCGGAGCCTGACTGGGGGACCAAGCCTTTCGATTTCGTTCTCGCGACGTCGATGCTTCAAGTGGGTGTCGACGTTCCCAGACTCGGTCTCATGCTCGTCGTCGGGCAGCCAAAGAACACGGCCGAATACATCCAGGCCTCCTCCCGCGTCGGCCGTGATCCATCAAAGCCGGGTCTTGTTGTGTCGCTCGCAAATTGGTCCAGGCCCCGCGACATGGCCCACTTCGAGCAGTTCCGCCACTACCACGAAACCTTCTACGCCCAGGTCGAAGCATTGAGCGTCACACCTTATTCGGATACTGCGATGGAGCGTGGTCTCATGGGCGTGCTCGTCAGTGTTGCGCGGGTGACGCAGGCACGGATAAGCGCCGGTCTTTCACCTGAAGAAGGCGCGGGTGAGATCCTGGAGTCGATGGCGAAGGTGAGCGAGCTCATCGAGCAGCTGACAGCACGAGCCGTCCCCGCTGTCGAAGATGCGGCTGCTGCGGACAGGCTGCGACTCAAATTGATTCAGCGGCAAGACCGTTGGTACGGGAAGGCGGAAGAGACCCAGGGCGCCCTGTTCTACGAGCGTGTTCCGAAGAATGCCACAGCGTGGCCCCTGCTGATCAGCCCAGAATCCTCGCTGATGAAGCCCGCCGATCAAGTATTCGTAGTCGCGAACTCGATGCGCGAGGTGCAGCCAGAGTTGAATCTTCTGGTCAGCCCCACGACGGAGAATCTGGCGTTCCGAGAGAAGCCCAATTACCCGAAGTGGAACGTCCCCGTAGAGAGCAAGAAGTGACCGAATCGCTAGCCGGAGCCGGCATCCTCGAAGGCTTAGAGCCTATAGCCGCGGGCGCCGAGCCCCTGGATCCGATCGCGGATGCCGAAGCCAAGACGTCGAAGAACTACGCGCGTGTGGGATCCATACGGCCATCCGCGATGCTGTACACGAATGGCATCGGAGCAACGGTCGACTTGCCGCACTTCGCCGTGATGCCGTCGGGTCTCGATGCGTGGGAGCGGGTATACGCGCGCCGACCCGGCGGAGCAGAGACGATCGCCGAACCTCGTCTGTTGGAGCTGACGCGGGGACACTTGGGTAGCCAGGTCGCTGAGCTTTGTAAGCCGCCGTGGGCACCGGAAGAGAAGGGGTGGGCGGCGGGGTCGGCCATCGATCTCGGGATTCCTTGCCGAATTTTCCCGCAATGGTTGCGTTGCACGGGCTGTGGCCTGCTGGCGCCGGTGTCGCATGAGCGGTTCAAATACCGAAATGTTGTCAAATACCGACCGGACCAGGCGGAGTTCTTGCACGAGAACTGCAAGGGCTTCGAAGGAAAGAAGAAGGCTTTCCGAGCGGTTGCGTTACCTGCGCGCTACTTGATTGCGTGTGTGAACGGTCATCTCGACGAGTTCCCGTATGACGCATGGGTTCACCGAGGCAATCCCTGTCCGTCAGGTGACAAGTTTCCGACTCTCAGGATGAGGGAATGGAAGAGCAACATCGGTCCGGACGTACAGATCCACTGTCTCGCATGCCGGCAGAGCCGCGGAATGCTCGAAGCCGTTGGGCCCAAGGCAGCCGAGAAGCTCCCGATGTGCCGGGGGCGGCACCCACACCTTGACGCCTTCTACAAGTGCGACCAACGAGGGCGCCTGTTGATGCTTGGGGCGGCCAACCAGTGGTTTGCGTCCACCATCGGGTTGCTCGCCCTGCCGACAGAACAGGCCGCCTCAGCGGCAGACCTTGCCTCGTTGTTGCGAACGCTGCCGAAAGTGGATCTCGATGACCTACAGAGTGTCGCCGAAATGAAGATGTTTCGGAAGTTAGCAGCGATGGCACTCAAGACTGACGTATTCGATGGCGTCGCTGATGAATTGCTTTGGGAGTCAGTGCAGATCGCGCGCGGGTCTGCGAACGCGAAAGTCGAGGATACATCGGAACAGCAGACAGATCCACGCACCATTCTTGCGCCTGAGTGGGCAGTGCTCACCGACGAAACGAAATACACACAGATGAGCGGCTCGCGCGACTTCCGAGCTGTCCGTCGTGACGTTCCCAAGTCATTGCAACCAGTGGTGTCAGCGGTTGCCGCGGTTGAGAAGCTGAAGAAGGTCAACGCTTTCATCGGTTTCACGAGGATCGACGCTCTTGATCGAATCGACGACGCGACTGCCCGTGTGGCTCCCCTGTGCACCAACGGCAAGCCGACGTGGGTGCCGGCCACTGAGGACAGGGGCGAAGGAGTCTTCCTGCAGTTCGACGAGTCAGTCGTTTCGTCCTGGGAGCAACAAGTCCTCACTCTGCCTATGTGGGAGGCGTTTCGCCAAGCACATCGTCTGAACTTCCAACGCCGCACGAGCAAGACGGCCGATGACATTGATCCAGATTCTCGCTTCCCTGCACCGCGTTACTGGGCGATTCATACGTTGTCGCACTTGCTCATTCGTCAGGCAGCGATGTCGAGTGGATACGGCAGCGCAAGCTTGACCGAGCGAATCTACGCCTGGCGGGCAGATGACGAGCATCCGGCAGCCGCCGGACTCTTGATCTGCACAACTGCGTCTGATGGGGAAGGCACACTTGGCGGCCTTGTTGAGCTCGCCAAGCCGGCCAAACTGGAGCGACTGTTCGTAGACGCAATCCGCCGCGGACAAAGATGCTCTTCGGATCCGATCTGTTCGCATCGCGTACCCAAGGGCAAGGAGGAATTCCTCCATGGCGCCGCATGCCATTTCTGTCTTTTCCTCAGCGAGACCAGCTGCGAGCGAACGAACCGATTCCTCGATCGGCGCCTGCTGCTTGGGTTGATGACCGACGAAGATATCCGGACACCGGCCCTGCTGGAAGGGCTTTCGATCCTCTGATGAGTAGCGCGGAGGTTGCGCGGCTGGGTGAGTTGCTCAGCTCCGAGGAGGCCAGATCGGTCGCCGCGGCTCTTCGCCAGCTCAAGCTGCCCCATCTTGCGGCTAAGCGTGCGTACCCAGAACATCGACCGGAGGTGCAGCGGCTGTTGCGGCAGCTGCTCGGCGCTGACTGTGACTTACTTCAAGTCGCGGCAGTGCTTGATGGAATCGCAGCGGTGCCGCAGGTGGAAAGGCCGGTTCCGGTGTGGACATCTCCGTCGGTTCCCGGGTCCGGCGGGCACACCACCCTCGCAGCACTAGACATGATCAACGGAGCGACGGGCTTTGTATATGCGGCGACGTACTCGGCTGGCAAGGATTCGCCCCATTTGCTTGCCCTCCGCAATGCGCTGGACCGTGGGGTGGCGGTAACTGTCGTGGTGGACGTCAAAGAGCGTGCTGACCACGCCGTCATGATCTGCAAGGCGTTGAATGGGGCGCGAACGTGGACACTGGCCCAACCGGAGGGCGGTCAGTGGGCGATTCAGCATTCCAAGCTAATTACGGTCGATGACACGACAGCGTTCGTCACAAGCGCCAACTTCTCAACCGCGGGAGCCAAGCGAAGTCTCGAATGCGGGATGCTGACACGAGATTCGCTTGTAGCAATGAGCCTGCGTGAACACCTGCAGAATCTGCATACGCATGGCATCTTGATTGATTTCATACCGTGATGGACTATCGGGACCAAATGTTCAAGCATCGTGATGTGGCCGCAGTAGGACTCTTTTCAGGTATCGGCGGGTTCGAGTTGGGATTTGCGCGCGCTGGGATAAAGACCAATCTGCTTTGCGAGTCGTGGGAGCCAGCTGTGGAGGTTCTGCGGCGCAACTTCGGTACCGAAATTGTCGGGGACATTCGCGCTGTTCATTCGCTGCCGACATGCGACGTGGTCACCGCAGGTTTTCCTTGTACCGATCTCAGTCAGGTTGGCCGCACGGCGGGCATCGACGGAGTCGAATCCGGCTTGATTCGTGAAGTCTTTCGGCTGGTGGCCCGGAGCGCAGCGACATGGGTCGTGCTTGAGAACGTCCCTAACATGCTCAGTCTGCATGGTGGAGCACCAATTCGCTTTATCACGCAGTGGTTTGAAGAGCACGGTTGGAATTGGGCCTATCGAACGATCGACTCGCAATACTGCGGTGTTCGGCAACGCCGCCGCCGGGTTCTCGTTGTTGCGTCGCGGACCGAGGACCCACGCGCCGTCATCTTCGCCGACGATGCACCGCCACGTCCTGGACGTGAAAGTCACCGCGCATACGGTTTCTATTGGACCGAAGGCAATCGCGGTATGGGTTGGGGCAAAGGTGTCACTCCCACGCTCAAAGGTGGATCGAAGATCGGTATTGCGTCGCCTCCGGGAATATGGCTATGCGACCAGCAGCCCGGATATGCGATTGCGCGTCCGTCCATCAAGGCAGGTGAGCGGTTACAAGGCTTCCCGGCTGGCTGGACATCCCATGCTGGAACAGAGGGCATTCGGTGGAAACTAGTGGGCAATGCCGTGACTGTGCCCGTCGCAAAGTGGTTGGGACGAAGGCTTGTTGACCCCGGCGAGCCCGTCGACGTCGAGCGCCGGGAACTTGCGGGTAGTCGGTGGCCACCGGCAGCCGCATCGATTGGCGGCCACAAGGAGACTTGGTGTGTGAGTGAGCGACCCTTGCAGATCGCATCGCGGGCATCGTTGGCGGCGGTGCTGGACCACTATGGTGCGTTGCCGCTCAGCCTTGGAGCCACTCGCGGCTTCGCCAAGCGCCTGAAGGCGAGTAGTTTACGAATCAGGTCCGACTTCGTCGATGCCTTGGACACCCACATAAATGCCCTCGAAAGGTCCTGAACCCCTCGATGATGTGACGCGCCGGAGGATGCAGAGGCAGCGTCAAAAGGGCACAGCTTTGGAGATTGCTATACGAAAGCGGTTGCATGGCATGGGCTTTCGATTTCGTGTCGACTTTCGACCTGACAAGTCGGTGCGCTGTCGAGGTGACATCGTGTTCACGCGGCGAAAGACCGTCGTTTTCGTGGACGGCTGCTTCTGGCACGGATGCCCCTTGCACGGCACGATGCCCGCGAATAACGCAGAGTGGTGGAGAGCGAAACTTGCTGCTAATGCGGAGCGCGACCGTCGGAATACCCTCGCTCTCAACCAACTTGGGTGGACGGTCATTCGCATTTGGGAACATGAAGAGATCGAATCAGCCGTCGAGCAGATACGCGGCTCCGTTCGCTAGTCTTCTCAACTAGCGGACTTGAATTCGTCAAACCGCTCTGCGAGGCGGTCTTTCGAGGGTCGGTCAGCGTGCCGTTTAGGCAGGGTCAGGGCTCGGCCATTCATTTCTTGGAGACCGTGCTGAAGCATAGGTCCGTCTGTGTCCTCCATCAGTCCCGCGTTGATTTGAACAACGTAGTCGGGAGATATGCCGAGAAGGTTCGTGTCGTAGGCGGCATGATGGATCTTGCAGAGGCTAAGCCCATTCTCGACTAGCGGAAGTCCGTGAGGTTTGTCATCACTGATAATGTGGGCGGCGTCAAGTAACTTACCGTGTCTGAGTGTGCAAACTGCACAACTCTCGTTGTACGCCAACATGATTCGCCCGCGGAACTCGGGCTGGTGGAGGCGTTGCTTCATGATTCGCTCTGCGTACGCGCGCTCGGGAGCGGTCAGGCGGAGCGGGTCTCCGATCTCTCGAAGGCTCTCGTCCAGCGCGATGAAGAACTTTCGGTTGGCGATGTCATCGCTGACGACATAGGCCGGAAATACGGGTACGTAGATGCTGGGCCGGAGCTTTCGAAGCAGGATGATCGGTAGCCCTAGTTCATATGCTCGCCGCAGCTTCGTATTATCGCCTTCGGTGTTGCCCTTCCGGTAGTCATACGCGAAGAGCGTCTCGCTGATATGTGTATCCGCGTAAGGACCGTCGGGGCTCGACACAATCGACAGGGTGGCGGCGAGATCTTGAGGATTCCAGATTCCTCTGCTTTGGTCGATGACGCGGCGGCTCTGGTCGCCTATTTGTAGCGAATTCAGTTCGGCTCGTGTGACGACTCCATGCTCGGCCGCGATCTCAGCAAGCCGGCCAAAGATCAGCTGGCGCAGGTGTAGCTCCGCAGCACTGTCCATTCACAATGCTTAGCACTTTGAAGCTGGTTGGTCCGGCATTTCGCTGATGCAGCGGCCGTTACCGCGTGCAGACGGGTCGTAGCGTCTAGCGGAAGTTGCTGCGATTGTCAGCGCTGGGTGGCAGACTGTGGCTGTCAAAAAGGGGGAACACATGGTTTTGCCGCTGATACCTGCGATCTTGATCGGCGTCGGTGCGCTCACAGGTGGGGGTGGAGTCGCGCTCGGTGGTAAGGGTGCGCTCGACATCAAGAAGGCGGTTGATGACCTCAACAACGCTCGCGCGCGGTACGAACAGCGTCGATCCGAGAGCATTGCGCGGGTCGGTGAGACGAACGATCGGGTGATCGCCCTAGGACGCCGTCAAAGAGAGGCGATCACGGACGTCGTGGTCAGCATGGCCGATTTCTTGCGACGCCACGAGAGGCAGGTGAGGGAGCACGAGCGACTACTGCTTGATGGCATCGAAGCTGAGCTCAACCTCGTAGTAGGGCCTGGCGGTGTGGATCTCAATCTCGGAGCATGGGTCGCTGGACTGCTCGGCTCCGCCGGCGCTGCAGCCGGAACTGGTGTAGGAGTGACCACAGTGGCCACTGCAGTGGGCACGGCAGGTACCGGAGCGTCAATCTCAGGCCTTTCAGGTGTAGCAGCGGAAGGCGCAATGCTGGCTTGGCTCGGTGGAGGGACGCTCGCATCAGGCGGAGGTGGCATGGCCCTAGGCGCTACCGCGCTGAACGTTGTGACGGTGGGCCCGGCGCTGCTGGTCGGAGGCTTCATGGTGATGGGGCAGGGCCAGAAGGCGCTTACCAAAGCCGCGGCTTTCCAAGCTGAAATCGCAGTGGCAATCGCAGAGATTGACGAGACGGACGCTCGACTGCATGCGATCGATGCCCGGGTCGAAGAATTGAGCGCAGTATTGGCCGACCTCGTTGTGCGTGGGGTGGAGGCGTTGGATGTCTTGGAATCCGACCCGTTTGACCCTGTCGCTCACACCGACAGATTTCAACGCGCACTCAGTCTGGCTGTTGCCGTTCGTGACGTCGCGGCCGCGCAGATACTTGACGAGTCAGGCGATCTGACCGTGGAAAGCGCGTCAGTGGTGATCAAGTACCGGGCGATGGACGGGGGTGAGCCCGAAAATGCCTGAAGAGCCAAGAGTGCACCAAGCTCGCGTCGTGGGAACGCCGTCCGGGCCTACATCGTCGCTGGACCCCTTCGCTGCACCCGGCCAGATCGTGGACGCAGCTCGTGAATTCGGCAAGATATACCAAACCGAGCACACCACCAGGGCGCGTATCAACGCATACGTGGATACGGAAGTAACGCGGATAAAGACCGCTGAAGCAGTATTGACGAGGTATTTCGAGAAGGTCTTCGAGGAGCGACGGGTCAACTTTCAGGAATTGTTTTCTCGGCTAGATACCGCTCTTGAACAACGGGATGGGGCGGCGATAACCAACATCGTATGCGGCATCGTCGACATCGCACGATCGTCGCCGTTGGCCGATCTTGGCGATTTGAGTCAGATCAGAGCCGCTCTTGACGACCCGGACCAGGTCTGGGAACTCTAAGCCCTTCGGCATGATCCCTGTGGCACCGGCGTTCATGCAACCGAGAGTTTCTTCGAACACCAGATGGCTACGAGCAACGACCGATTAATTTGCTTTAGCAACAGCTTCGGCGTTGTCGCGGGATCTGGCGCGGTGGTTCCATGGACTGAGTCGGACTTCCAATTCGCGGCTAGATTCCAGCATCCATATAACAAGATTCGACCTAACGCTACGCAGGCAGAACCTTCGCCCGATCGGTTGCCATCCGAAACGGCCACTGACCTACCCGCTGCCCACGGGTGCTTAGGTCGAGAGAGATCAGCGCGAGCCGGGCCCACTTGCCGACCACCGGTTCAACGGTGGTGACGCCCACCTGCCCCCTCGGTCGGTGTCGGCTCGTCCGTGAAATCCGGCGACCGGGAGTGGGGCACATTAAAATATGCAATGCGCACGCGCGACCAATGTCGAGTGGCTCCGCCCAGTGAACATACGTCTGCGAAGATCGGACGCCATGAGCAATAAACCGACATCTGATGCGAAAATGGCAGCGAGTAGTAGCTGCACGGCGGACGAGGATAGGGAAGACGCAGAAGCTAAGTACGCCGCCATGCAACTTCCGGTCTTCCACGGCACCAGACGGTCCAGCGCGGAGGCAATCATGCTAAACGGCTTCGAGGCGACATCCGTTGCCGACCAAATATCGGCTGTTGCAGTCAGATACGACGTTTCGCTGAGCGAGGTACGAGGCCACCTTCGGCGGATGAAGTGATTCGCTGACCTGGATGACAGGCTGGGGACTGTGTCGCTCACAGCCGATCCAGAGCGGGCCGGCGGCTGGGCGAATCGAGCACCCGAGGCGACCTGGGAAGCGCTGTGGTCCGTGTTCGCGCTGCGGCACCAGGAGCTGGGCGACGCTTACTATCAATCTGGCAAAGGTCATTTTTGGGTCATGGCTCAGATGATGTCTGATCCGCCCGTCGTCCTTGCGGCTACGGCCCCGATAGCGACGCTTCGAGCTTGGCAGTGGCCTGCTGGCGACAGTGCCCTAGTGTCCTGAGTCATTAATTACGGCTCAGTTGGTAAACTGAGTTGTGCCCAATCCGCAGGCTGCCGTGATCGAGTTGACCGATGCTGAACGTGCCGAGTTGGAGGGGTGGGCGCGGCGTCGGACCAGTGCGGCGGGGTTGGCTTTGAGGTCGCGAATTGTGTTGGCGGCTGCTGATGGTGAGTCCAATACCGACATGGCCGCTCGGATGGGGATCTCGCGGTCAACGGTCAAGCGGTGGCGAAACCGATTTGTGGAGTTGCGCTGTGACGGCCTGCTCGACGAACCGCGTCCCGGCCGGCCTCGGGTCGTAGGTGACGAGCAGATCAAGGCGCTGATCACCAAGACGCTGGAGAGCGCTCCGCGGGATGCCACGCATTGGTCGACGCGGTCGATGGCTGAGCATCTCGGGTTGAGTCAGTCGATGGTCTCGCGGGTCTGGCGGGCGTTCGGATTGGCCCCGCACAAACAAGATTCGTGGAAACTGTCCAAGGATCCGCTGTTTGTCGAGAAGGTCCGCGACGTGGTCGGGCTTTATCTGGATCCGCCGGAGCGCGCACTGGTGCTGTGTGTTGATGAGAAGACCCAGATCCAAGCGCTCAACCGCACTCAGCCGGTGTTCCCGATGCTGCCCGGCACGCCCGCGCGGGCCAGCCATGATTACGTTCGGCACGGCACCTCGAGTTTGTACGCCGCGTTGGACCTGGCCTCTGGTCAGGTGATCGGCTCGTTGCACGCCCGTCACCGGTCCCAGGAGTTCTTGGCATTCCTGAAAAAGGTCGATACCGAAGTCCCCGCCGACCTCGATGTTCACCTGGTGCTCGATAATGCCTCAACACACAAGACCCCAGCGGTAAAGCGTTGGCTGTCAACCCATCCCAGATTCGTCCTGCACTTCACCCCGACCAGCTCCTCATGGCTCAACCTCGTCGAGCGCTGGTTCGCCGAGTTGACCACCAAGAAACTGCGCCGCGGCACCCACACCTCGGTACGCCAACTCAACGCCGACATCCGCGCCTGGATTCAAAGCTGGAACGACAACCCCCGCCCCTACGTCTGGACCAAGACCGCCGACCAAATCCTAGCCAGCATCGGCAACTACTGCACCAGAATTAATGACTCAGGACACTAGAGATGCTTGAACGTCTCGTTGGCCAGGGCTGTAACGCCGACGCCTTCATCAAGCGTTATACGCGCACGCCAGAGTGGCGTGCAAAAGTTGATCAAGTCACTTTTGTCGCCTATGAGCAGAAACCAACTCGCCTTGAACGACACGAAATCATATTCATGTCGGGCGGAGGCCCTGACAGCTTCAATGAGCAACTGCGAGCGGGGTATTGGGGGCAACCCGGCGGTTACGACCAAGCTGGGATGCCTTGGTGGCCGTTTGAAGAGGTCTGGTCGAGGCTCAGCGAAGAGCGCCGTTCACAGCTGGAATATATTGCTGGACAAAGTCTGTCATCGTAGATCATGACGTCGCGTGTCGGTGTCGCGTGCTTGAGAGGCTTGTGGACTCTGACATTGTCACGTCCAGTTGCCGGTTACGGCTCGGTTCATTGCTTGTCGACGGGAGAACTCTGAAGCGTGAGTATGTGGCGGGAAAGGTGGCGATACTTCGACCGCTCCTTTTTACCCGCACTTTCGACATCGAGTATGAGCAGCCCAGCGATCCGCGCGCTCGGTATGTTTACGTGCTCTACGATCTCACGTAGCCCCGCCCAATCCGCTTGAGCCTCAAGATAATCGACGACCTGCTCGGAGTGTGGTTGCGCTGGAATGCGGTGGTCGAGGGGCATCTGCCGGATGTCTTTGTCTCGCTCACTTAACGGTAAGACCACATCGGCGGTGGTCGACAGCACGGCCCGCCCGTCTCACCGGCTGGTGGTTCGCCACAGGGGAGTCCAGCGACTGAAAGTGGATGACGAAGGAGAGATCAGGCTAGTCGAAACCCATGCCTAGCGCCGAAGTCGCGGTCGTCGAGGAACTCCGCTGAAGGTCCCAATGCCTGCCGGAGGACCGCCATCGCAGCGTCCTCGAAGCCAGTGGTCACGTCCTCCGAGCTTTCCGGGCGAGCCGTCGTTGACCTGGGGAGCGTAGCGGACGGGGGAGACACAGGCTCGATGAAACCGCACCCGCATGGTCCCAAATAGCCTGCTGGGTAGGTTGGCTCGTCTACATCCTCACGCCGGACCGGTATAGCCATTCTCACGTGCCCAGGCGACAACCAGGGACTTGGTGTCCGGACACATGTTGTTGACGGCTGCGGTCAGGATGATCGCCGACTCGGTCGGTGCGAAGCCTGTCCTGCGCAGCTTGCCGAGCACCAACGAAGGTGACACGTCGTTTCGGAGGTCGTGGCAGAGCCCCTTGCCGATATTGATCATGTCGGTGATTGACGCGTAGCTCACCCCCGAGTTGTCCAACTCGGAGATGAAGTCGTACTGGTCGGCCCGAGCCGGACCCGACAAGGCCAATGCCCCGCATGTTGCGACTACTCCCGCAATAACCCCACGTCCGCGCATTTTTCCCCCTCGCATCGCGCCGAGGAGCAAAGAATACGATTGGCCACCGACAAGAAAATCCCGACAGCGAAAGGCGCAGGGGCTGGCGTACGAGGAGGTCGAACAGCTGTGTAGGGATTGCTGCCCGACTACACGAATCCTTGATCGACCAGAACCGCGCCTTGCGTCGTGACCACATGTGCCTGTCCCGAACCGCCAACAACGCGGCACCAACTCTTCACATCGAGATGGTCTTGCGCCAACGTGATGTCGAACCCCCCGTACATCCCGGGCACGGGGAACCATATGCGCATGCCCGGCACCTCATGCAAGATCTCCACGGGAGGGTATCGCAGGACGCGTTGGGGATCGCGGCCGTCGTAGAGCACGCCGCAGATGCGGCTGTCGATGACTTCGGCGAGGTGCCACTCGAGCGCGCGGATTTCGTAGCGCCCCAGGGGGGAAGGCGGTGGCTTAAGATAGCGCGTGCGCAGAATGAGCGATTTTCGCTGTTGTGCGGCAATGTCTTTGGGGTGAACCGCCTTCAGGTCCCGTTCGCGCCGGACATCGTAGGCGGTGCGTCCCCGAGCGTCGGTGAGTGACTTCAAGGCGCCACGTCGGATGAGTTCGGCGGCGACTTCGTTGGGTGCGCCGTGCCAAGCGGCTTGGTGTAAAACGGTGAACCAGGTGGTCCCGCCGGGCCGCCACCCGTTGATGTCTACGTGTAGTTCGTCGTCGTCGAGCAGTTCGAATACTGTTGCCCAGTCAGCCGCTTTGGCCGCATCGGCACATTCATGACTCGCCGACACGTCATCGTCGAACAACAGGTCAGGGTCGAGTACCCCGCGCCACACGAAGGGTTGGTCAGTCGGTACGTTCTCTGGCCCCGTCATGACGTTCCCTCCTTCCGAGTATCTGCGAGGCTAAGCCAATTCAGGGTTTGGGCATCCCTGCCCCGCCGAGGAATACCGTCGGTGAAAAATCGTCCTGCTCTTTTGTGGTTCGCCATCCATAAGCTGGTCGTCACCCAGGGCCGGCACTGTATGGGCATGTTGCGCATGTCCGTGCCACCCGGTTCCTCACGGCCACGTGCTGGGTGGAAGTCATAAGCTAAAGCGGATGGACTACATGCGTGCCAAGCTGGTGCGGCTCGACAATTACGAGTGCTTGGTAGGGGCAGCGCACCGCGAAAGAACACGTCCTTCAGCCTCGCCTCGCAGTCAGGTGGGTGGAAAGACCCGACAACTCCCGCCCCGGACAGCGTTGTATCAGCCTCTCCGACGTCGGCGAGCCAACTGACTCGGTGGGTTGCTACGACGGTGCTAGTGGGAATCTTGCTACATGTCACCGCCGCGTTACTCAATCTTGTAATGGCGGAAACTGAGTCGACGCGGCTGCGAGCCCCAACCCCTCGCCTGCTGAACGGTGCCGGACGCTGCTCGTACCACACGCTGACCGACCAACTGCAACCCAACGACGTGGTGATCCCCAACCAGCGCTTCACCGACCATCTCAAAGACCACGAGATCGACTTCGTTGTCGGCATCGAGGGCGCCGGCATCGTCTGCTTGGAGGTCAAGGGCGGTGAAGTCTGGCACGACGGGGAAGGCTGGGTGCCAGATCCGCAGCGGCAAAACGGGTGAACATCGAGCCGGTCCGCCAGGCGCGCGAGGCGTGTTATGCGCTGCGCAGCTACGTCGAGAGCGACCCACGCTGGACACAGGCCCGAATGCGCTGGGACCACGTCCTCGTTCTGCCCAATGTCGAGCTGCCGGAGGACTTTTCACTACCGGAATGCCCCCGCTGGAAGATCTCGTCCACAAACTGCGCAGTCTTCTCATCCGTCAGGAACTAGACCGGCCGCTAATCACCGTGAATGGAATCAGCCAACTCGGTACCGTGTTGAGCGGCAGGGGATTACGCAACGCGACGTCGTGGCCCGTGCGCTGGCCAACGAGGACACCGCCGACACCCTCACCGGACACCAGTCCGTCATTCTTGACGCCATCCGCCTCATTCACCGGGTGGAGGTACGCGGCGGCGCCGGCGGAGGCAAGACCTTCCTGGCCATCGAGCAGGCCCGCCGCCTCGCACAGCAAGGTCAACGGGTGGCTCTCGTGTGTTACTTGCATGGCCTGGCCTCTTACCTCGAGCGCGTCAGCGCGGCCTGGCCCCACGCCATAGACCCGCTTACGTCGGCGAGTTTCATGCCTTGGGGGTTCGCTGGGGCGCACCGGAGGGCCCCGATGAATCGTTACGCACCGAGCAGACCGTGCAATTCTGGGAACACGACCTGCCGCAGCAGATGGCGGAGCTGGCAGCACAATTGGAGCCTGGCCACCGCTATGACTCGATCGTCGTTGACGAGGCGCAGGACTTCGCGGACGCCTGGTGGGACCCGTTGCCTGCAGCGCTGAGGGACGAGGAATCAGGCGGACTCTACGTCTTCAGCGATGAGGGGCAGCGGGTTTTCAGTCGTCATGGCTCCCCGCCGGTTCCGCTGGTGCCCTTGATCTTGGATCACAATGTGCGCAACACCAAGCAGATCGCCAACGCGTTTCAGCCGCTCGTCGATCACCCGATGCGCTTCCTAGGTGGCGACGGGCCCGCCGTGAAGTTCGTGGCCTGCTCGCGGGATGACGCTATGGGTGTCGGCGACGACGAGATCGAGTCGCTTCTCGATGACGGATGGCGCCCAGAAGACGTCGCTCTGTTGACCACCGGCAGCCGGCACCCCGAGCAGAAGGAACGGCAAGCAGCGGGCAACGCCGCCTACTGGGACAGCTTCTGGGATGCAGAGCAGGTGTTCTACGGACACGTGCTGGGCTTCAAAGGGCTTGAGCGGCGGGCGATTGTGCTCGTCGTTAACGAACAGTCAGCATTCGAGCGCTCGCGGGAGCGGCTCTACGTCGAGCTATCCCACGCTAGGGATCAGCTTGTGGTGTGTGGCGACCCAGCTTTCATTCGAGAAGTTGGCGGGCCGGATCTCGCTCGCCGGCTGCAGCTTCGTGGGTAGTCCAGCCCTAACATGGCTGTGGAAGCGGCAAACATCGTGTCCGAACGCTCTTATGCTCGGACTTCTTGACGCCGATACGTCTCGGCGGGCCGGCCTCTGCCCTCACTCTTCAGCTGTCCTGTAGGCGTGACGAACCTCGACATGGCACGCCGGAAGACATCTCGTTGGAAGCTCTTTCCCGCCACCGCCTCGTGAGCGGCTCGCAACTCGAAGAGTGTGAACTCATTACCGAGGAATCCATCGGGATCGGGTCTGTCGGCATAGCGCGCCTGCAGGTCCTGAAGAGCTAGCTCGACGATTGTCGGATGATCGAATGGAAGTGCACCGGGGTCGCGGGCCGGAGCTAACCTGGTTTGGTTCAGTCTGCGCGACTTGAGTTGATGCGGCTGCACAACGGCGATGTGAGCAACAGAGAGCACCCAACCGCGGTGGTCGCGGCGGGGGTTGTCGAACACATGGAATTGCCGAGGGCGCAGGCCGCGGACATCTGCCTTTTCCCGGAGCGATCGGTCGACGGCCTTGGCAAGTGTCTCGCCCTTATGCAGGAAGGTCCCTGGTAATGCCCATCCGCGCCCGGCAGGTCGACGCACCTCCAGCACCATTAAGGCGTTGTCGTGGCTCAGGCTGAACACGGCAGTGTCGACGGCGACTGACGGTCGCTCGTACTCGTCAAGCGCCTTGCCCTTGGAATCGCGGTGCTTAGCGTCGCTCATGTCAGTGCCTCCTCGCGCAGTCTAGACAAATTGCGCTCTATCGCGCAAAATGGGATTAATTAGCGCGAATGAGCGCAAAATGCCCTCGGAGGGAGATGGTGACCATGGCTTCATTGGACGACCGTATTGAGGGTGCACTACTCGGCGTCGCAGCCGGCGACGCTCTTGGCGCGCCCTACGAATTCGAGCCACCGCGCGAAGCGGGGCTCGAAGTGGCGATGGTCGGTGGCCGCGGTTGGGAACGCGGCGAATGGACGGACGACACCGCGATGGCAATTGCCATTGCCGAAGTGGCGGCAACCGGCGCCGATCTGCGCGAGGAGTCCGCCCAGGACGCGGTCGTAGCGCGCTGGCAGGAATGGTCTCGAAACCCCAAAGACATTGGGATCCAGACTTCGAGGGTACTCCGATCAGCCGCGCGCGGCGGCTCGATATCCGCTGCCAGTGCGCGCGCTGTATCAGCCAGCTTGCATGCACGCACCGGGCACACGGCTGGAAATGGCTCGCTAATGCGGACCGCGCCGGTGGCTATTGCCTACCTCGACGACGAGAACGCCATGGTCGAGGCTGCTCGCGCGATCAGCGAGCTTACTCACTATGATCCGGATGCAGGTGACGCATGCGCCCTGTGGTGCTGTGCAATGCGCCATGCGGTGCTCACCGGGCAGCTTGATGTCCGAGTTGGGTTGCGGTACATCGAATCCGGTCGACGTGCGCGATGGGAGCAGCGGCTGACTGAGGCGGAACGGGCGGCACCGTCGTCATTTGCGAACAATGGATGGGTGGTCGCCGCGCTACAGGCGGCATGGTCAGCGATAGTGACGACACCGGAACCGGAAGACGACCCATCTGCTGGGCGTTTCCGTGCCGATAGGCTCCGGCACGGCATCGATGCCGCGGTGCGGGCCGGCAATGACACTGACACTGTCGCGGCGATCGCGGGGGGATTGCTCGGTGCGGCCTACGGGGCCTCCGCTGTTCCGCTCGAATGGCGGCAGTGGTTGCACGGGTGGCCTGATCTTGATGCGCACGGCTTGGTGGGACTGGCTGCAGCTATTGCTCGAAAGGGTCAGGCAGACCGTTTCGACTATTCTTATTCGGATTTTCCGATCGAAACGTATGCCCGGCACCCCTACGACGACGGTGTCGTCCTAGGCGGCATAGGGGCATTGCGTCGACTGCCGGACAAGTTTGATGCCGTCGTGTCTCTGTGTCGGCTGGCCGATAGCGATGTGCGGCAGGATATCCCGCACATCGAAGTGCGGCTGATTGACCGAACGCCGAATGACGAGAATCCGCACTTGGACTACGTGATGCTCGACGCCACGCGGGCCGTCGAGCGGTTGCGAGAGCAGGGTCGGACTGTTCTGTTGCATTGCGTTGCGGCGCAGAGTCGTACGCCGACAATAGCGGCGCTCTACGGCGCGCGGCTACGCGATGTCGGTGCCGAAGAAGCGTTGCGCGACGTGCAATCGGTGCTACCTAGCGCTTGTCCCAACTCGGCGTTCCGAAGCGGGCTGCGGCGCCTCGTCGGCTGCGCCAACTGAATTTGCCTGAAAGCAAAGCAACACCGAGGAGGGTTGATGACTGACCGCGACTACGCACTTCCCGAAGGCCTCTTTGTCTGGTTCGGGGTGCTCGATCCGAGTTACATGTTCGACCAAGCTGTGTCGGCTGGCCACCGACTTGCCGATGCGGCCAAAGTGGGGGACTGGTCAACCGTCTTTAACATGCTCGACGACCCGTCGCAACAGGCTCGGATCAACTGGTGGCGGCCCGGCGGAACCGCATGGTTCACAGTCCTGCATCAGGCGGCCTGGCATGGCGCTCCTGCAGGCGTCGCCGACGAACTCATCCGTCGCGGTGCTCTGCGCTCGTTGACGGATTCCCGCGGACGCACCGCCTACGATGTCCGCTGCGAACGTGACTCGCAGGCAAAGAGTCCCAAAGGGGTTGCTGCACAACGACGCAAATCCCTGGTCTTACGCGAGCGGTGCCTTAAGCCTCCGCCTTCGCCGTTTAGACAGAGCGATATTAGCGTTCTTGCCAAGCATCTGGCTGGTGTCATCGACAGTCGCATCAAGGGCATGGACGGCTACGGGTCCGACCCGCAGCGCGTCCTGCGCTACCCACCTGTCGGGATCATGCATGAGGTACCAGGCCAGGAGTTGTGGTTCCCGGTCGGAGGCATGTACGGGGGCTTCCATATAAAGTTGATGGGAGATTGTCTGGAGGTACGCAGTTGGTGCCGGATCGTTGGGGGCTCCGGCCAGGCGCATCTCGTTACCCGCGAGGGTGCGATCTTGGTCGATGAAGGTTTCTGCTGATTTTCGCGCACGATTACGCCGATTCGATCTGAGCCGAGGAGGCAGGTCGTCGCTAAGCCGAATCCGGGCCACGCTGACACTTCATTGATCAATCCTTTCGCCCGCGGCAAACCGGTCGAGCATCTTCTCAACCGCCCGTGCGGTGGGCTGATCAGGACATTGCGTCAGCACTTGCTCAACCGTAGCTTGTAGCTTGCCGAGTTGCCTTGCGATCGCGCGCTCTCCCTTGGAGAGGAGACCGTTGAACGACTTGTCGAGTATGTGGAGGTCCTGTGGTGCCGCGAGTTGAGCAACCCGGTCTAGGAGGATCTGAAGCCTGCGTCCCGAGCGATCGCGCGAACCTTCGCCGACGCGGTGCACATCGAGAACATCTTTCCAAATGGGAGCCAGAGGCCAGTCCTCTATTGTCAAAACTGTTCCAAGTTGACTTAACGGCTTCGCTTTTGGCGAGTCAGTTGCGATCCGAATCTCCTCGACAAGTCGGTGGAAGTCGTCATCGGTGAGCGAATAGCCCACGAAAAGCAGGTGTTTGGTGACTAGCAGAGCTTGAACTATTCCAAAAAGTGCGCTGCGCTCTCGGGCAAGACGGAGGTAGTCGGACCGAGTGATGACAATATGATCGGGTTGTTCAATACAACCGTGCAGCTTCAATAGCCACGGACGGTCCCGTTGCACGCGACCGTAGGGCAACACAGTCATGCAGCTATCGATGTCGGAGGTGCGATAGGAGCAGGCGCGCTCGTACAACTGGTCGTAGTTGGTGGTGACTGCCTGCTGCACGCCAAGCGACGCAAGCAGGGCGTGGGTCAATCCAATCCGCTTATGTCTGTGAATAGTCTTGCGAATCTTCGTGAGCAGCTCCTCGCGTCCGCCTAGTTCTTTCGCGATCAACGCCGCTTGGTCACGCAAATCCAGCTTGTGTATTGCGTCTCGCTCGTCGTCCAGTGACGTGCGAGATCGAAGATTGTCCAGAAGAGCTTGCCAGCCGGGAACGCCGGCATCGCAACTCACCCCTGCGCCGATAAAAAGTACCAACCGACCAGCCCGCGCCTCCTCGGCAAGCGACTGAGCCAACTCCTCTTCAGCTGGCGGCAGTTGCCAACCGCCGCGTGCTGCTTGAACCGCTGACCAAGCCAAATCATCGTACGTGCAAAGAACGATGTCGACCTCATGCTTGTGCGCAAGACTTTTAAGCTTGGAAACGAGCGGCTTGATGGTGTCGCCTTTGGCGCCTTTGAGGCCGCCCTCTCCGGTACCGATTAACGGTAGCGCCAGTCGGAGTTTTGTTTCAGCATCCCGTCGGCGGCAGTGCTGGACGGACAGCTCGACAAACGCTTCTACGATCGGTCCTAGTTGGCCCACTTGATGTTTGACGTCATCGGGCGATTCGGCTTCGTACGTGCCAACATTGCAAAGAACAATCAGCGGGCGGGAACGCCCGAGATTGAACGGGACCGCCAGGGGATGCTCCCAAGATGGGCCCTTGAGGCGTCCCGCCGCGGACAGGCCAACGGCTGATGCAAATCCCGCGGTCACGTGGAACTTCGGATCCGTGGGACACAGCCAGGCGTCACAGTCAATTGTGGTGACATTGGCCTTCACCACAAACACATGACCGGCATCGTTGGGGTGCTTGGTTTCCATCAGTCAATCTCAGCACTGTTCGGCGTGGATGTCAGCGTTTCGGCAGTCGCGCAGCGACCCCCACCTCGCCACTTGATGAGAGCTGCGCCAAGCATCCTTTGCCCAAACGGAACTGGACGAATGAGTACCGGACGCACTTTCAACCGCTGATGGCGTCGAACATTTGATATTTGACATTTAGCGGCTGTGCTCATGAGGGGTCCGCGCCATCCACGATGTCGGCGACAATTGAATACTTGCCACTGCCAAGGGGTCGGAATTACTCGGCGAAGCCAACTCGTCGACCGTTAGGCAGGTTGAAATGGCGCTCCTGGCAGCGCTTTTCGACCCGTCCTACGCGGAAGGGATGTCGCGGAGGGTTGGTCAGTTCATCGGTCTTCCGACAGAGTAGGTGATTCAAGAAAGCAGACCTGGCGACCGGATCGCAGAGCCGCCTGGGCATTCACGTGAGCGTTTCAGCGTCCTCGGTGCGCTCTGATTCTTCGCAGTGTTTGTCTCGCAACGGCTCTGTCAGCAGCGCGCCCAAGCGAGCGAGACCGTGGCGGCGGCCGCGAGGACATGGGTTGTGGTGGTCGCGACGGCTCCGATGGTGGCGACGGCGGCATCGAGCACGCTCGGAATGTGAAAGTCCTCCCAGGCCTCGACCTGGTGATGGCGGGCCTTCGCGAAATTGTCGAGCTCGTCGCGCATGGCTAAGCGCTGGGTGGCCAGCTCTCGCACCGAGCCGAAGCGGAAGCCGTCGAGGCCTTGGACTTGCCGAACCGGTCGAGTACTTCCTTTGCGTTCCGGTAGATTGCGACGTCTTCTCGCAGATGGTGGTCGACGAGCTCGCGAGCCTCATCGATCGCTCGCAGCAGGTGTTCTGGTTGCGTCGATGCAACTCGCGCGAGGCTCCGGCGCTGCCATTTGTGCAGCGAATCTTCTGCGATCACCAGCAGGCTCAATGTGTCATTAAGTCGGTTGTCGTTGAGCGCATTTCGCAGCTTCTCCGCGCGTTGCTGCACCGGCAGTTCGTCATCGAAAGACGCCAGGATGCGCCCGACATGGTTGCGCAGTTGCTCGACGGTGACGTTGAGCGCCGGTCCAAGAACGGCCACCGAATCCCAGTACGCGTCGGGTAGCGACCCGCACCTTTCCAATGACTCGACCATCCGCGACAGGGTCAGGTTATTGCCGAGCACGTCCCCGGCCCGCCGTTCGCGAGCGAGGCGCCGTGGGTCCCGGCGACCCTCATGGCTCGCCCGGCGTTCCCCTGCAGCCTCGTCAGGTAGGACTCGACCGCGGCAGGATCGCCGCCAACTAGCAGGACCTCGTCGTGAAACGTCACCACGACCTCGTCGTCATCGATGCCGCCCGACATGTCGGACATTTGGTGTTCGCTCACGGCACCCCCGTCGGCAGCTAAGCAAGCGGGCCGCGAGTTTCCAGGCGCTCGTCGGCTGACGAGAGCGGACACTACACGCGTGGCGCCACCCGAGAACTCGGGTTTGGCGTCTATTGGGCAGAAGTTCACCCGGGACGGGGAGTGGTCGCAGCCGGTCAACAAAGGACCTTGTCCTCTGGCCGCGCCCCCGCACTCGTCGGACACTCGGGAGTCAGCAATAGTCCCGCTCAGCCCTCAAAGGAGCAGGAAGGAATGGTCGAAGCCGATCCCACCGTGGTCCGGCACCCCAGCGGAGCGCTGGTGTCCACGCTGCCGCAAGCCTTCCAGGAGACGGCCGCCATCAAGCCGGACTCGATCGCCATCCGGACGGTCGGCGACGAAGTGGTCATCACCTGGCGTCAGTACGCCGACCGAGTCCGCAAGATCGCCGCCGGCCTTGCCGCCCTGGGGGTCGCACACGGTGACACGGTCGGCATCATGTTGCGCAACCGGCCGGAGTTCCACCTGGTCGACACCGCCGCCATGCATCTGGGCGCGATCCCGTTCTCGATCTACAACACCTCGGCGCCGGATCAGATCCGGTACCTGTTCAGCAACGCCGGGAACAAAGTCGTGGTCACCGAGAAAGAGTTTCTGCCCGCGGTGGAGGCGGCCGGGAGTCAACCCAATCACGTGATTGTCGTTGACGCTGACGTCGAGGGCTACCAGAGCCTTGAACAGCTCGAATCTCACGGAGCAGAAGCCGATCTCAACCCAGCCTGGCGCGCGGTCCGGCCCGACGACGTCGCCACGATCATCTACACCTCGGGCACCACCGGCCCACCCAAGGGGGTCGAGCTCACCCACGCCAACGTCATGGCCGAATTCTCGGCGATCGTCGACCTGGTCGGCTTGCTACCGACCGATCGGATCACCTCGTACCTGCCGCACGCGCACATCGCCGACCGAGTGACCGGGCACTACGCCAACATGGTTCTGGGAGTGCAGGTTACCGATGTCGCCGACCTCCACGCCATCGCACAGGCGCTGCAGGATGCTCGCCCCACGGTGTGGCTGGGGGTGCCCCGAGTGTGGCAGAAGATCAAAGCCGGAATCGAAACGAAACTCGAGACCGAGGCCACCGGCCTCAAGCGCCGACTAGCGTTGTGGGCCATCGAAACCGGCGTGCACGCCGCCCGCCTGTCGTTGGCCGGCGAGCCGCTGCCCGCATCCCTTGCCATCCGCCGCAAGATCGCCGATCGCCTCGTGCTGGCCAAAGTGCGCGACGCGCTCGGGCTCGACCGGCTGCGGTGGGGAGTCACCGGTGCCGCCGCCATCCCGGTGGAGACAATCGAATTCTTCTGGGGGCTAGGCATTCCCGTCTACGAAGTGTGGGGGGAGTCGGAGTGCGTGGGCGGCGCGACCTCCAACCGGCCCGGTATGAACAGGGTCGGTTCGGTCGGGCCGGCGCTGAACGGCGTGGAGGTCTCGGTGGCCGACGACGGCGAACTGCTGATCCGCGGGCCGATCGTGATGCGAGGCTACCGCCATCAGCCGGAGCAGACCGCGGAGGCAGTCGACGCCGACGGCTGGCTGCACACCGGTGACATCGGCACGATAGACGCAGGTTTCGTGACGATCGTCGATCGCAAGAAGGAGCTGCTGGTCAACGAATCTGGCAAGAATCTCTCCCCGACGAACATCGAGATGGCGATCCGTGCCGCCTCTCCGTTGATCGACCAGGTCGTGGCGTTCGGCGATGCACGGCCCTACGTGACGGCACTCATCGTCCTCGATCCCGAAGCCGCCGCCGCGCAGGCCGCGGCGCTCGGCATGGCCGACCAGTCGGTGGCCGCATTCGCCCAGCATCCCGACGCGCGCGAAATGCTCACCGCCGCAGTCCTCGACGGGAATTCCAAGCTGTCCCGCGTCGAGCAGATCAAGCGATTCCTCATCCTCGGCACCTCGTGGGAGCCGGGCGGCGACGAGCTCACCCCGACGATGAAGCTCAAACGCAAGCCGATCGCAGAGAAATACGCGACGGAGGTTGACAAGCTCTACTCGGCGACGCCAGGCCCGGACGTCATCAGCCTCTCCGGCAGCAGCTGAACCCCGATGAACCGCACCTTGCGCGCGAATGCCGACGAGAGACCAGTGCAGCCATGAAGCGGTTGTCAGCCCTCGATGCGACGTTCTGGTTCGCTGATACGCACGAGTGTCCGCTGCACGTCGGGGGACTAATGATCTGCGACCCGTCCGATGCGGAGAATTTCAGCTTCGATCTGATGAAAGACCTGCTCGTACAACGCCTCCCGGAGCTTCCCATGCTGCGTCACCGGGTGAAGGGCGCGCCGCTGGGTCTGGACCGGCCGTGGTTGGTCGAGGACACCAAGCTCGACATCCACTATCACATGCGTCAGATCGCGGTGCCCGCACCCGGAGGACGCCGCGAGCTCGACGATCTGGTGGGCCGCCTGATGTCCTACCCGCTCGACCGCGACAGGCCGCTGTGGGAGATGTGGTTCATCGAGGGTGTCGAGAAAGGGCGGGTCGCGATATTGACCAAGATGCATCACGCACTGATCGACGGGGTGTCCGGCGCCGGGCTGACCGAGATCATGCTCGACGTCACGCCTGAACCGCGACCGCCCGCCGTCGTAGCCGGCGCATCATCGACGTCGGGCATGCCTCGATTCGAGCGGCGCATGTTCGGCGCGATCGTCAACGTCGCGATCATGACGCCCTACCGCGTGCTGCGGATTATTCAGCAAACGCTGTTTCAACAGTTGGCGGTGCGCGGGCTGCCCAACAAACCGCCGCGATTCTTCCAAGCTCCCACGACGCGCTTCAACACCGACCTCACTCCCGAACGGCGGGTCGCCACGTGCAGTCTCCCGCTGGATCGGCTCAATGCGGTGAAACGAGCCCATGAGGTGAAGCTGAACGATGTTGTGCTCGCACTGGTTTCGGGAGCGATGCGCCGTTACCTGCAAGACCGTGGCGAGCTGCCCGAGCGGCCGTTGGTGGCTCAGGTCCCGATATCCACCCACCACAACGGCGCCGAAGTCGGCAACCAGATCATCTCCACGACGATCAGCTTGGCCACCGACGTGGTCGAACCGGCCGAACGATTGAAGAAAATTTTCGCCAATTCCCAAGGCGCCAAGGAAATGACCAAGACGCTGACCGCTCATCAGAGCTTGGGGCTGACCGACACGACACCGCCTGGGTTGGTGGGACTGGCGATCCGCGCCTACACCGCAAGCCATCTCGGCGGGCACGTCGCCCCGATCAACCTGGTCATCTCCAACGTTGCGGGCCCTGACCACCCGATCTATCTGGCGGGCGCGGTCGTCGAGCGGCTGGTGCCGGTAGGACCGCTGATGCTGGACGTGGGGTTGAACATCAGCTGTTTCAGCTATCACCGATTGATCAATTTCGGTTTCGTCACAACACCCGAGATCGCCGACGACATCGACAAACTTGCCGACGGCATGGAGCCGGCCCTGCAGGAGTTGGAAGAGGCTGCGGGCCTTCACACGGTGAACTGATCAACAACGATGAGCCAACCTGAGATTGCGGCCGGTGAGGCCGTGGCGACCGTCGAAAGAAGAGGCCTCAAGGGTGGCGCACTCGGTTTGCTCTCCAGCGTGGTGGTCGGGTTGGCATCCACGGCGCCGGCGTACAGCTTGGCCGCGACATTGGGTCTGATCGTGGCCAGTGGCGGTGGGCAGCTGGCCGGTGTCAAAGCCCCTGGCGTCGTGCTCATGTCGTTCGTCCCGATGTTCCTGATCGCGGTGGCCTGCCGGGAACTGAACGCGGCAGAACCGGACTGCGGCACCACGTTCGCGTGGGCGTCGCGGGCATTCGGGCCCGTCGTCGGATGGCTCGGCGGCTGGGCAATGGTTGCGGCGGAAGTGATTGTGATGGCCAACCTGGTCGAGATCACCGGGGCGTACTCGTTCAGATTCGTCGGCGTCCTGGGCTGGCATTCGGTTGCGGCCCTGGCCGACAACAGGTTCTGGTCGACGGTCGGAGGCGTCTGGTGGATCGTGTTGATGACCTACGTCTGCTATCGCGGCATCGAGATCTCGGCCTCAGTGCTCTCCGCTCTGCTGTCGATCCAGATCCTGATGCTGATGGTGTTTTCGGTGGTGGCGCTGGTCAAGGTGTATACCGTTAGGGCCCAGGCGAATTCACTGCATCCGTCACTGTCGTGGTTCTGGCCGGACGGTCTTGATTTTGGGTCTCAAATCGCCCCAGCGATTCTGCTGGCCATCTTCATGTACTGGGGCTGGGACACAGCTTTGGCGTGCAACGAGGAGTCCGAGGACCCCACCCGCACCCCGGGCCGGTCGGCAATCATCTCGACTTTCCTGCTGCTGGCGACCTACACCGTGGTGACCGTGTCGGCCGTCGCGTTCGGCGGTGTCGGGACGACGGGCTCCGGGCTGGGCAACCCACACAACTCCAAAGACGTCTTCGCATCCATCGGTCCGGATCTGTTCGGCAACGGCACACTCGGCACGATTGCACTGCTGTTGCTGGCGGCGTCGATCCTCACGTCTGCCGCCGCCTCGACGCAGGCGACGATCTTGCAGACCGCGCGCACCACCTTGTCGATGGCGAGGTGCCAGGCGCTACCTGACTCGTTCGCGAAGATCCACCATCGCTACCTCACACCGACCACATCGACCATCGCGGTCGGCGCCGTGTCCATCCCGTGCTACGTCCTGTTCACTCTCGTCAGCACCAACCTGCTAACCGCGCTGGTCGGATCGGTCGGGTTGATGATCGCGTTCTACTACGGGCTCACCGGGTTTGCGTGTACGTGGTACTACCGCAAGACCCTCACCAGGTCGGTGCGGGACTTCGTGATCCGCGGCGTCGCCCCGCTGCTGGGCGGAGCGGTCTTGCTGATCGTGTTCGGCTACGGGCTCATCCAGTACGCCACGCCCGGTTGGTTGACGGACGACGACGGCAACGAGATCACATTCCTCGGGTTCGGCGCTGTCGCAGCGGTCGGTATCGGGGCGTTGGTGCTCGGACTGATCCTGATGGCGGTCTGGTGGGCGATAGCCCCAGCCTTCTTCCGGGGCCGCACCATGACGCGCGGCGGCGGCTGACGGAATTGTTCAGCGGTGCCCGACACCGCGGACCAGCCGGCCGCCAACAACGACCACCGCAAACACCCCGCCAACAATCCCCGAAACCAACAGTGGCAGTTGCCCGTTCGATCCCCACAGCAGCCCCGCCCACAAACCCGCCACCAGTACTCCGAAACCGGTCCCGCCCTGGAACACCCCCTGCGCGCTGGCCTGATGCTCCGGCCCGACGAGCCCGGAGATCCAGGCCTTCCCGACCCCGTCGGTGCATCCCGTGAACAGTCCGTACGCCCCGATGAGCAGCCAAGCCGTCACGACGTCGGTGGTCAGTCCCAGCCCGATGTAGCCGATTGCGAAGAACGTCAGCCCGAAACCGAACAGCGCCGGCCTGCCAACCCGGTCGGCCAGTGCCCCGGCCGGGTAGCTGGCCAGCGCATACACCAGGTTGTACCCGACGTAGGCCAGAATCACCTCGACCACCGAGAAGCCGATCTCGTTGAGCCGCAACAACAACAGGGCGTCGGGGAAATTCACCACACTGAACGCGATGAGCAGCGCGGTCACCCGCCAATACGGCCGCGGCAAGCTGCGCACACCGGCCCACATGGACGGCCGTTGTGCTCGTGGCACGGGACGGCTGCGCTCCCGTACCAGGAACATGAGCGCCACGCTCAGGACGGCGGGCACGATCGCGACGTACAGCAGCGGCTTGATCTTGTGGTCGAGCAGCTCGTAGCACGCCAGGCCCAGCAGCGGGCCGACGACAGCTCCCAGGGTGTCCATCGCGCGGTGGAAGCCAAACACGCGGCCGCGCAACGCCTCGTCCACCTGGTCGACCAGCAGGGCGTCCCGCGGCGCACCGCGGACACCCTTGCCGAGCCGGTCGACCACGCGACCCGCGAGCACACCCGGCCACGCCGCGGCCACGGCGATGATCACCTTTCCGAGTGCCGCCATCCCGTACCCGGTGGTGATCAGGGGACGACGCGAAAACCTGTCGCCGAGCGGGCCGGCCGCGAGTTTTGTCAGGGAGGCCGCACCTTCGGCCACGCCCTCGACGGCTCCCACCACAGACGGCGGAGCACCCAGTACGGCCGTGAGGTAGATCGGCAGCAGCGGATACAGCAGCTCACTGGCGCTGTCCTGCAGGAACGACACCGCCGAGAGCACCCGCACGTTACGAGTGAGCCAGCCGGGCCCCGAGCGGCTCGGCCGCACCATGTCTTCCTGGTCCACGGTGGTCAGCGTAGGCAACGGCGCTGCCGTGGGCGCCATTGGACTTGTGGCCAGTTGTCACCGGCACGTTGTTCAATCATGAAATGGCGGTAACCAAGTCGACGACCCTGCATGCCACAGCCCCGCGCCTGGCGAACGGCGCCGAGCGGTGTGTGTACCACGCGCTGATCGACCAGCTGCAGCCCAACGATCTGGTCATCCCCGGCCAGCGTGTCACCGACCATCTCAAGGACCACGAGGTCGACTTCGTTGTCGGTATCGAAGGCGCGGGCATCGTCTGCTTGGAGGTCAAGGGCGGAGAGGTGTGGCATGACGGTGAGGGCTGGTGCCAGATCCGCGGTGGGAAAAAGGTCAACATCGAGCCGATCCGCCAAGCGCGTGAAGCGTGCTATGCGCTGCGGAGCTATGTCGAGAGCGATCCGCGCTGGAAGCGGGGGCGCCTGCGCTGGGATCACGTCGTGGTGCTGCCCAATGTCGAACTGCCGAAGGACTTCTCGCTGCCGGAATGCCCACGTTGGAAGATCATTGATCGCACCGATCTTCCCATGCTGGTGCACAAGCTGCGTCGCATCATCATCCGGCAAGAGTTAGACCGGCCGCTGCTGGCCGAAGACGGGATCACACAACTCGGCACCGTGCTGAGCGGTAGGGGATTACCGCAACGCGACGTGGTCGCCCGCGCCCTGGCGAATGAGGACGCGGCCGATACGCTCACCGGTCACCAGTCCGTCATCCTTGACGCAATTCGTCTGATCAACCGCGTTGAAGTGCGCGGCGGTGCAGGCAGCGGCAAGACTTTCCTCGCCATCGAACAAGCCCGCCGGCTCGCTCAGCAGGGCCAACGGGTGGCGCTCGTGTGCTACTCCCACGGCCTGGCGTCCTACCTGGAACGCGTCAGCGCCGCCTGGCCCCGTCGCCAGCGGCCCGCATATGTAGGGGAATTTCATGCGCTCGGAGTTCTATGGGGCGCACCGGAAGGCCCGGACGAATCGTTACGCACTGAGCAGACCATCCGGTTCTGGGAACACGACCTTCCGCAGCAGATGGCAGAGCGCGCAGCGCAATTGGATCCTGGACATCGCTATGACTCGATCGTTGTCGATGAGGCACAGGACTTCGCCGACGCCTGGTGGGATCCACTGCTCGCCGCCTTGAAAGACGAGGAATCAGGCGGTCTGTACGTCTTCAGCGACGAGGGCCAGCGCGTGTTCAGCCGGCATGGCACGCCGCCCGTTCCCTTGGTCCCGCTGATCCTGGATCACAACGTGCGCAACACCAAGCAGATTGCCAACGCTTTTCAGCCGCTCGTGGATCACCCGATGCGCTTCCTGGGTGGCGACGGGCCCGCCGTGAAGTTCGTGGCCTGCTCGCGCGACGACGCTATGGATGTCGGTGACGACGAGGTCGAATCACTCCTGGGACAGGGATGGCGCCCGGAAGACGTCGCTCTGCTGACTACTGGCAGCCGACACCCGGAGCAGAAGGAGCGGCAAGCCGCGGGTAACGCCGCCTATTGGGATAGCTTCTGGGATGCAGAGCAGGTCTTCTATGGACACGTGCTGGGCTTCAAGGGACTTGAGCGACGGGCGATCGTGCTGGTCGTCAACGAACGGTCAGCATTCGAGCGCTCGCGGGAACGGCTCTACGTCGGGCTTTCCCGGGCGCGGGATCAGCTCGTGGTGTGCGGAGACCCGGAATTCATCCGGGAAGTGGGTGGCCCGGACCTTGCTGCCAGACTGAATCTTCCTGCTGGATAGTGCGCACCGGCATCGATATGAGTGGTGCGCATGGCTCCGCCATGCGGGGGATTTGATGGCGCATGGTGGAAAGAGTCTGAACTCATCACCGAGCAGTCCATCGGGACCGGTCTGTCGGCGTATTCGCCCTGCGGGTCCTGAAGAGTTAGGTGAAATGCAAGCGGTGGGCTTGCTACGCGGCCTGCAGCGCAAATCAGCCGCATCACCTCGGCTGATCCGTTGTTTCCTGGGAGCAGTCGGCGGTCAATTCCCGCTGGCGGCGACTCACGCCCTACTTGAAGTCGCGCGGTGAAGAGGCGAGAGTCGTTTCCGCGCCAGGGGATAAGCGCTTCTGCTGCCCTGGGTTGGCGAATAGGCGAATTTGTCAACAACTCCCGCGCCTACCCCCCTACGACCAGAACCCATTCATCGGCGTCGCATACATATCATTAAACGTCAACGGCGCCAACGGAACTCCCGGCATCGGACCCAGCGCGTACTCGATCGTCGACATCAGGCTGTACTGGTCGTAGTAGCTGTGAGTCACGAACTGCCCGGACAGCATCCCCGATGTGATGGCGCCCTGGTTGGGGATGACGATCATCGGAACGTGGTTGCCCTGGTTGCCGATTCCCAATCCCAGATTGTTGTAGTCCTCGTCCCAGGTGATGATGATGGCGTCGCGCTGGCCGGCGGTGTTCCACGCGGTGGAGTTCTGAATCTGCGAAACCTGCTGTTGCAGGAAATGGTCGCCGGCGGCCACGTTGTACTGGTGATTGGTGAGCTGGCTGCCCACGAAGTTGAGGATGCTGAGAGGCGAATCCACCGGCCCTTCCATGTCATTGGCGTTGTTGGCGACGATCCAGCTGAACCGCGGCGTGGTGCTCGGGTTCTGCAGATCGATGCTCAACTGTGTCAGCGGCAGCAGATGCTCCTGCTGATATGCCACGGTGTTGTTGAAGACATAGCTGTACTGAGCGGCTGGTATCTGGAACGTGCTGTAGTCACCGGAGGAGACCAGCGCGCCGGGGTAGGGCATGCCTTGCGCGTAGTTGGCCCACGAAACTCCGGCGCCGTCCATTTCTTGCATCAGGCTGGGGGCGTTGATGGACGGCGGGTTCGGGTTGTAGGTGAGGCCGAAGTCCGAGCCGCCGAGAATCCGGAAGTAGTTCGGCGCACTAGGGTGGCTGTTGGCGAAGTAGTTGTCCGCCGACCCGTAGGTGCCGAGCAGGCTGTTGATGTACGGCGCGTTCACACTCCCGACGATGTCGGTGAAGCCGTGGTTTTCCATGTAGATCAGGAACACATGATCAAGTTGGCCGACGTTGGAGGTTGGCACGGTCAGCGCCGCGGGGGTCAGGCCGGGCGCACCGACGGTGAACGACAGGTTGTCGGCGTAGGCGTTGTTGTAGTGGTTGGTGATGGGGTTGGAGTCGTTGAAGGTGGCGGTGACCACCGCGGAGGTGGTGCCTACCGGGATCGTCCCGGAGACCGAACGCGGCTGCAGCCCAATGGTTCCCAACCGATCGATGGCGCTGACCGTTGTCGTCGATCCGGTGCCCAGCACCGCGCCGTTGGAGTTGAGGAAGCTGACCTGCAGCGCGGTCGACGACGGGTCTACCAGGTATCCGCCGAGCAGCCCGCTGAGCGTGTAAGGCGTTGTGCCGGTGTTGATCTTGGTGGCTGCGGCGCTCAGATCGACCGTTTGACTGATGCTGGACGTCGCCACCGGCCCGCCACCGGCGAAATTGGCACCGGCGCCCGGGGGAGCGGTGCCCGGGAAGCCCAAGAAGCCCGGTAGGTCCGGGAACGGGAACGAGACTCCCAACACGTAGCTGACCTTGTCGGTTCCATACGCGATGATCGTCGGGGTGCCGCTCACGGACCAGCCTGGGAAGGTCACCGAGCTGGTGCCCGACGGTGACGGGGTCGCGATTTCAAAGTTCCCGTTGACCAACAGGTTCGGGCTCATCGGCAGACCGGGAATCCCGTTGACACCCAACAGGATTCCGCGGGTTCCAACAGTGCCGGGGCCGCCCAGCAACGCGAGCGTCGCCGCGTTGCCGGCGTTGCCACCGTTGCCGCCGTCGCCGATCAAAACGGCACTGCCGCCGGTACCGCCGTTCCCGCTACCAAAACCGGGGGCACCTTCAGCGCCGGTCCCGCCGGGCCCGCCGTTGCCCAGCAGCGCCCCGCCGACCCCGCCACGGCCGCCCGTCCCGCCGATGCCCGCGTCGGAGAAGCCACCGGTTCCACCGGCACCGCCGGAACCCAGCAAGGTCGCATCACCACCGATGCCACCTCGACCGCCGGAGAAGTGCCCGACGAAGGGCACTCCTGCCGTGCCTCCCGCACCGCCGGAACCGCCGGAGCCGAGCCAGCCTGCGCTGCCTCCTCCGCCGCCGTTGCCTCCACCTGCGATGGCCTGTGCGGGTGACAGCACCGATCCACCGGCTCCGCCGGAGCCTCCGGTGCCGGCGAATTGTCCACCCGCCCCACCGCTTCCACCCGGCCCTCCGGTTCCGGTCAGGCTGGCCCCGCCGTCGCCGCCGGCCCCGCCGGTACCGACCACGGAGCCCCCGATGGTGCCCGCTCCGCCCCCGAACAGCGAACCGGCGAGGCCGGCGGGCCCACCGTTTCCGCCGGCACCCCCGATGTCGCCGGCCCCGCCGACCCCGCCGTAGCCGCCGCCGGCACCGACCAGCCCGCTGAGGGCGCCACCGGCCCCGCCGGCCCCGCCTGCACCGCCCAGGAGAATGGGGACCGAGATTCTCGCCATCCCGCCCGTCCCACCGACCCCACCGGAGCCGAAGATCCCGCCAGTACCGCCGTCCCCGCCACCGCCACCGTTGCCGTCGGCCCCGACCGCGCCGGCTCCGCCGGCTCCGCCGTTACCGAACAACAAGCCGCCATTGCCGCCCTGACCGCCGGCGCTGCCGACCCCGGTCGCGCCGTACCCGCCGGCCCCACCCGTGCCGCCGCCGCCCAACAGTCCCGCGGACCCACCGGGCCCGCCGGGTATGCCGTTGGCGCCGGACCCGCCGGCTCCGCCGTCACCGAGCAACCACCCACCCGGACTCCCGGCGGCCCCACTGCCGGCCGCGCCTGGGGCGCCGTTGCCGATCAACGGGCGCCCGGTCAGCGCCACACTGGGCGCGTTGATGGCGTCGAGCACTGCCGCCGGCAGCAACAACCCGTTCGCGCCGGCGGCGCCGTTGCTGCCCGCCGGGGCCCCGAGTCCGCCGATCCCACCCGTTCCGCCGAGTCCGAACAGCGTGGCCTTTCCGCCGGCGCCACCGGCCCCGCCGGCGAAGAGCGCCGGCGCGGCCTGGGCGCCGGCCCCGCCGGCCCCGCCGCTGCCGAATATCAGGCCGCCCGCGCCGCCGTTGCCGCCGGCCCCGCCGGCACCGGTCGCGAACCCGCCGAACCCGCCGGCGCCGCCGAAACCGAACAGCCCCGCGTCACCGCCGGCCCCGCCGTGGCCGCTAGTGCCCCCGGCCCAGTTGCCGCCGCCGGCCCCGCCCGCGCCGCCCGAGCCCAATAGCCAGCCGGCGTGCCCGCCGCTGCCGCCCGACCCGGCGCTGCCGTGCAAGCCGGTGCCACCGGTGCCGCCGACGCCACCGTTGCCGAACAGGGGACCGGCCGCGCCACCGGCGCCTCCGGTTCCGCCACCTCCGGTGCCGCCCAATCCGCCAGTGCCCCCGCCGCCGCCGGCGCCGAACAGCAAACCACCGGCGCCGCCGGCCCCGCCGGTACCACCGGCGATGCCGACTCCGCCCGCCCCGCCGGGCCCGCCTCCGGCGCCGACCAGCCCGGCGAGTAGCCCACCGGACCCGCCGGCCCCACCGACACCACCCGCTCCGGCCGCCGCGAAGCCGCCGGTCCCGCCGGCGCCGCCGGCGCCGAACAGACCGCCCGCACCGCCCGCGCCGCCGGCCCCGGCCGTCCCGGCTGCCGCGAACCCACCGACCCCGCCGGCCCCGCCGGTGCCGATCAGCCATCCGCCGTGCCCGCCCGGCCCGCCGGCACCGCCAGTGCCTCCCGCCCCGCCGGCCCCGCCGGTGCCGATCAACCCCGCATCCCCGCCCGCGCCGCCGCCGTAACCGAACGGGGGACCGGCCGCACCTGACCCGCCGGCCCCGCCGTCGCCGATCAGCCAGCCGCCCGGAGCCCCTTTGGCTCCCGTGCCGGGCGCTCCGTTGGCGCCGTTGCCGATCAGCGGACGTCCGGTCAAGGCGAGGACGGGTGCGTTCACCGTGTCCACCACCTCGAGCAGGCTCTGCCCGATGGTCTGCTCGAATGCCTGCAGCGACAGTCCGTTGACGGTCTCGGCGGCCCCGTAGGCACCGGCGCCGGCAGTCAACGCCTGCTGAAACTGCTTCTCGTACAGCGCAATCTGAGCGCCCACTGACTGGTATGACTCGGCGTAGCCGCCGAACAGCCGGGCGATCGCCGCGGACACCTCATCAGCGGCGGCGGCCGCGATCTGCGTGGTCGACGGGGCCGCAGACGCGGTGGCCCGCCTGATCGCCTCCGCGATCCCGTTCAGATCCGCTGACGCCGAAGCCAAGGCTTCAGGTGCTGCAACGAGAAAAGTCGACATCTGCGACTCCCATCGACGGGGCGACGTGATCGGCTCACTCTATTCACAGCGACTTCAAATGTGAACACACCTGGACGTGTCGCCGGACATGTTTGTGCGCCGGCAACAAAAGCTGGGGGCTCGACCCGGCCTGAGGGTGGAGGTCGCGCATCGAAACCTGGCCAAGGATGCCGCTGGACGTTGGCATTCTGCCAATCACGTTGTCAGAGAACGGTAATGCGATCGCAGAACCTCTACGACCAGAAGTCGTTCATCGGCGTCGCATACAGGTCGTTGTTCGTCAGCGTCACCAGCGGGGTTCCCGTGGTCGGGCTCAACGCGTACTCGATCGTCGACATCAGGCTGTAGTGGTTGTAGTAGCTGTTGGTGACGAAGTGTCCGGACAACATCCCGCCGGAGGTCACGGCGGCTTGATTCGGGATGACGACCATCGGAATGTGGTTGCCCTGGTTGCCATTTCCGGTCGACAGATTGTTGTAGTCCTCGTCGAAGGTGATGATGATGACGTCCTTGGAGCCACTGTTCCATGTCGGCGAGTTCATGATGGTGGACACGTTCTGTTGTAGATACTGGTCGCCGGCAGCGATGTTGTACTGGTGGTTGGTGAGCTGGCTGCCAAGCCAGTTGGCGATGTCGAGAGGCGAACTCACCGGGCCCTCCATGTTGGTTTCCTCCGAGCCGCAAATCCAGGCGAATCTCGGAGCGGTGAGCGGGTTCTGCAGATCGGCTCCCAGTTGCGTCAATGGCAACAGGTGGTCGGCCAGGTAGGTCGGAGAGCTGTTGTAGACGTAAGTCAAACGGGGGAAAGGCAATTGGTCGACGCTGTAATCGCCGGACGACACGATCGCGCCCGGCTAGGGCATGTTCGGTGTGTAGCCGGCCCACGAGATGCCCGCGGTGTCCATCTTCTCTACGAGGTTGGGCGCGGTGACGGTGTTCGCTGTCGGGTTGTAGTCGATCCCCAGGTCGGTGCCGAGCAGGATCCGGAGATAGTTGGGCTCGCTGGGGTGGCCCAGTGCGTAGTAGTTGTTGGCGTAGCCGTAGGTGTTGATCAGGCTGTTGAGGTAGGGGGCGTTGACGCTGCCGAGGATGTCGGCGGCGCCCTTGTTCTCCATGTAGAACAGGAACACGTGGTCGAGTTGGCCGACATTCGACGTGGGGACGGTCAGAACCGGCGCGGTCAGGGTGGGGTCGCCGACGGTGAACGACAGGTTGTCGACATAGGCGTTGTTGTAGTTGCTCAGGATCGGGTTGCGGTCGGCGAGGGTGGCGGTCACTACCGCCGACGTGGTGCCGACGGGAATGGTCCCGGAGATGTCGCGGGCCTGGAAACCAGTGGCTCCCAAGCGATCCAGCAGGTTGACCTCCGAAGTCATACCGGTGCCCAGAACGGCCCCGTTGGCGTTGAGGAAAGTGACTTTCAGTGATGCCGCAGAGGGGTCCAGGAGGTAGCCGCCGAGGAGTCCGCTGAGCGTGTAGGGGACGGTGCCGGTGTTGATGTTGGCGGTTGCGGCGGTCAAGTCGACGGTCTGGCTGATCGAGCCTGAGCTCACCGGCCCACCTCCGGCGAAGTTGGTGCCCGCGCCCGGGGGAGCGGTGCCCGGGAAGCCCAGCACCGGTGGCGTATCCGGCAACGGGAAGGAGAAGGGCGAGGGGTAACCGCGTGGCGTTCCGTAGGAAATGATCGTCGGGGTGCCGGTGACGGACCAGCCGGGGATGGTCACCGAGCTGAAGCCCGACGGCGACGGTGTGGCGATCTCGAAGCTGCCGTTGACGAGCAGGTTGGGGCTCATGGGCAGGCCGGGGATGCCGTTGTGGCCGGCGAGCCAGCCGCCGGTGCCGATGGTGCCGGGGCGGCCGAGCAGGTTGAGGGTGGGGGAGTAGCCGCCGTTGCCGCCGTTACCGCCGTTGCCGATGAGCACCGAGTTGCCGCCGATGCCGCCGCGGCCGCCGGCTGCGGCGGAGGCTTCTGCGCCGGCGCCACCGGGACCGCCGTTGCCCAGCAGGGACCCACCGATTCCGCCGTGGCCGCCGGCGCCACCGGGGCCGGCGGCGGCCTGTCCGCCGGTTCCCCCGGCCCCGCCGCCACCGAGTAGTCCCGCGGCCCCGCCGATGCCGCCCTGTCCGCCCTGGGTTCCCGCGGCGCCGCCGACGCCCCCGCCACCGCCGGAGCCCAGCAGGCCGGCGGTGCCGCCGGGTCCGCCGAGACCCCCGGCGCCGGCTTGGCTGGTACCGCCGGCCCCGCCCGCGCCGCCGCCGCCGATGAACTGTCCGCCGGTGCCCCCGGCCGCGCCGGGACCGGCGGTGGTCAGGCCGACACCGCCATCGCCGCCGTGCCCACCGCCGCCGATCAGTGAGCCGCCGATGGTGCCGGCGCCGCCGCCGAAGATCGAGCCGCTGATGCCGGATGGGCCGCCGGCCCCGCCGGGACCGCCGATGTCGCCGGCGCCGCCGACCCCGCCGCCTCCGCCGGTGGCGCCGAGCAGCCCGCTGAAGGCGCCGCTGGCCCCGCCGACCCCGCCGCCGCCGCCGCGCAAACCAACGCCCGCTGGATCGGCCATGCCGCCGGTGCCGCCGGCGCCGCCGCCGCCGAACAGCCCGCCGGTGCCGCCGGCGCCACCGCCGCCGCCGTTGCCATCGACACCGAGGCCGACGCCGGCGCCGCCGGCCCCGCCGGTGCCGCCGGTGCCGAAGAACAGCCCGCCGTTGCCGCCCTGGCCGCCGGCGCGCCCGACCCCGGTGGCGCCCAGTCCGCCGGCCCCGCCGGTCCCGCCGCTGCCCAGCAGACCGGCGGCCCCGCCGGGGCCACCGGGGATGCCGTTGGCGCCCGAGCCGCCGGCTCCGCCGTCTCCGAGCAGCCAGCCGCCCGGCCCGCCGGCGGCCCCGCTGCCTGCGGCCCCGGCTGCGCCGTTGCCGATCAGCGGACGCCCGGTCAGCGCCACGCTCGGGGCATTGATCACGTTCAGGGCCGCGGCGGGCAGCAGCAGCCCGTTGGCGCCGGTGGCGCCGGTGGCGCCCGCGGGGGCGCCGAGTCCGCCGACTCCGCCGGCTCCGCCCAGCCCCAGCAATACGGCTTTGCCCCCGGCCCCGCCGGCCCCGCCGGCGAACAGCGGGGCGCCTTGGGCGCCGGCGCCGCCGGCCCCGCCACTGCCGATCAGCAGCGCCCCGGCCCCACCGGCCCCACCGGCGCCGCCGGCCCCGGCCGCGGCGAACCCGCCGACACCGCCGACCCCGCCGAACCCGAACCAGCCCGCATCCCCGCCGGCCCCACCGTGGCCGCCGGTAGTACTACCGAACGTGGCCCCGCCGGCCCCACCGATGCCCCCCGAGCCGAACACCCCGGCGTGCCCGCCGGCTCCACCGGCGCCGGCGTTTCCGAGCACGCTGGTCCCGCCGGTCCCACCGGCGCCGCCGTCGCCCCATAGCGGGCCCGCCGCGCCGCCTGTCCCGCCGATCCCGCCTGCTCCGGTCAGGCCCAACCCGCCGGTGCCCCCGGCGCCGCCGGCACCGAACAAGGGACCGCCGGCCCCGCCGGCACCGCCCGCGCCGCCGACCTGCCCGGTACCGCCCACCCCGCCGACTCCGCCACCCGCCCCGACCAGCCCACCGAGCAACCCGCCCGCGCCGCCGGTCCCACCGGCCCCGCCCGCCCCGGCCTGGCTCAACCCACCGGTCCCGCCGGCCCCGCCGGCGCCGAACAATCCACCGGCCCCCCCGGCGCCGCCGGCGCCGCCGGTCCCGTTGGTCACCAATCCGCCGGTGCCCCCGGCTCCGCCGGTGCCCAGCAGCCATCCGCCTTGTCCGCCGGCCCCGCCGTGGCCGCCCCCCGCACCGCCGGCCCCACCGGCCCCGCCGGTGCCGATCAGCCCCGCCGCCCCGCCCGCGCCGCCCGCCAAGCCCGCCGCCCCCGTCCCGCCGGCCCCGCCATCACCGAGCAACCAGCCCCCGGCCCCACCGGCCGCACCCGTGCCGGGAGCGCCGTTGGCGCCGTTGCCGATCAGCGGACGCCCGGTCAACGCGACCACCGGACCGTTGATCGGAGCCAAAAGCTGCTCGCCCAGCGCATGCAGATCCACGTTCTGCAGCGCCGACAGATTCACCGCCTCCGCGCTGGCATACGCCCCCGCCCCCGCACTCAACGCCTGGGCAAACTGCGCCCCGAAGACCGACGCCTGCGCATCCAGCGCCACAAACGTCTGCGCGTAATTACCGAACAACCCCGCAATCGCCGCCGACACCTCATCAGCGGCGGCCGCCGCCACCGACGTGGTCGACGGCGCCCACGACGCCGTCGCCTTCCTGACCGCCTCCCCGATCCCGCTCAAATCCGCCGCCGCCGCGGCCAGAGCCTCAGGTGCTGCGATCAGAAAAGTCGACATCTGCGGCTCCCATCATTGGGGCGAATCGATCGGTAATGTATTGCAGAAATGCGGGAATGTGAACCACCTTTTTGCTGGGTATTCGACCGCGATTGGGGTGGGGAATGCGGGCGCCGTGGAGTCCCTGATCCTTCGTCGCTCTCCTCCGAGAGGGGTTCGCGCCACGGCCGCGCGCGCCTAACCCAAAAGTCTCAACTAGAGGTTTACCCTTCACTCCGTGATGGTCGGGGAGTGCGTACTGCTGCCGGAGTTCGAGGTCCTGTCGGCGCTGGATTTCGAAACCGAGATTCCATGCATCTGCCGGAAGTTCTGCAGCGAGGCGGACCACGCCGCCGACTGGTGGATCACCCTGTCGTGCGGATGCCGATACCCGTTCTGCAGCAAGGCGTTACGGATGTCGAGGCTTCGGTTGAAGATCCGGCCGCTGACGTGCCGGCTGTGCTCGTCGCACGACATCGTGATCAGCAAGGTGAAGCGCACATAGCTGCCCCGGGGAGCCCCCTCAGTTGTACGCCGTGCTCCCCGCCACCAGATGCGTCGTGCTCACGATCTTCGCGATGCAGTGATCCCGGTCGAACCCCTTGCTGCTGCACCACATCAGCGCACCTCGGGCGTCGGCGAAGGTGATCCCCGCGATCGTCACCCAGAAATTCGGCTCGGAGAATGTCGACCAGTCACCCGACCACAGCAACTTGGCGTTGTACAGCTTGCGAAATTGCAGGTGTTCCTGCAGCGCCATTTCGTTGTCCCACACCACCCCGTTGTCGCGAATACCGGGACGCTTGGAACTGAGCTGCGGCACCCACTTGTCGGCGGCCTCGGTGGCGACGATGGAGCGGTCGAGGTTCACGTACTGGCGCAACTGCTGCTCGGCATCGCGCACTGCGGCGGCCGAAGTCGTGGGAATCGCCGCGGGCCGCGTGGTCGAGGGCGTCGTCGTCTGATAGGTCGGCGTAGCGCTCGTCTCGGACGACGGCTCATACGTCGGTCGCCCCGACGTCGGATAGGCCACTGCCGGCCGGTCCGGATCCGTGTTCTGTTTCCCGGCGACGACCACCACCAAGACCACCGCCACAACGACCAGGGCGGCCGCCACGGCGACGAGCGTCGGCACCAGATAGCGCCGCGAGTCGTCCCGCGGCTGGTACGGGGGAACCGTTGGGGGAGAGGGGAAATGCTGCGGCGGCGGCTGGTACTGCGCGGCATACACGGTGTCCGCGGCAGCCGGCTCCGGAGCCGACAACGCGCGCTTGGCCGCACGTGCCAACGCCCCGGCACTGCCGTACCGGTCATCCGGGTGCTTGGCCATTCCCCGGGCGACAACCTGATCGAGCGCCAGTGGCACGCCCGACCGGCCGACGCTGGGCCGCGGCGGCGGCGCCGTCAAGTGACCGGCAATGATCTGCTGGGTGTCGCCGACAAACGGCCGACGGCCGGTCAGTGCCTCGTACAGCACGCAGGCCAGCGCATACACATCGACCGCGGACGTCGCCGGCCCATCGCTGTTGAGTCGCTCGGGCGCCATGTACGCGAAGCTACCGACCTGGTATCCGGTCATCGTCAGATGCGACTCGCCCCGCGCCTCGGCGATGCCGAAGTCGACAAGGTAGGCGAAGTCGTCGGGGGTGACGATGATGTTCTGCGGCTTGACGTCACGGTGGATCAGCCCGTTGGCGTGGGCGGCATCCAGCGCCGCCGCCACCTGACCGATGATCTCGACGGCCCGCTCCACCGGCAGCGCACCCTTGGCGAGGATGTCGTGCAGGGTCTGGCCCCGGACCAGCCGCATGTCGATGTAGAGGGTGTGGTCGATCTCGCCCCAGTCGTGGATCGGAATCACATGCGGCTCTTGCAGAATCGCCGCGGCATGCGACTCACGCAGGAACCGCTCCCGGAAGGTCTGGTCGTCGGCGTACTCGTCGGGCAGCACCTTCAGCGCCACGGCGCGCCGCTTGTCGGTGTCGAATGCCTCGTACACCTCGCCCATGCCACCCTTGCCGAGCAGCCGGCTGACTTCGTATTTGCCAAAGGTTTCACCCACGAGTGACTTCATGGCAATTCCTGCCTTCCTCCCGTTCGCCAGTATGCGATGGAGGTCTGACAAGCGGCGGGCGTTTTCGGGGAATGGATATCCGTTGCGCAAAGACGCCGGCGCGCATGATTCGCCTATGGGCTTGCCTGCAGGACGGGCTGGACGCAGGCCGACACTGCTGGGCTTCGGCCCCAAATCACTTGTGTCGCAACGCGACAATCTTGTCGTTGCGCCCGCCCACGTAGACGGTGCCGCTGTTGTCGACCGACAGGCCCCACGGGTAGTCGAGGCCGGTGAACGGCAACTCCTCCTGCGTCGAGGATCCGACCGCGAGTTTCAGCGTGCGATTGTGGCCGGTGTCGTTGAGGTAGACGTTGCCCTTGGAATCGAGGGTCAGGCCGCCCGGTTGCTTGAGACCCGAAAACGGAAGTTCCGCTTGCTTTTTGGTCTCGACCGGCAAAATCAGCACCCGGTTGTTGCCGCCGTCGGCCACATACACGGTGCCGTTGCCGGTGACTACCAGACCCGTCGGATTGTTCAACCCGGTGAACGGGACCTCGGAGATGGTGGTCGACCCGGCGGGAAGCGCCACGACGTGGTTCTTACCCGTGTCCGCGACGTAGACGGTGCGGCTGCTGTCGACGGTGAGGCCCGTCGGGTTCTCCAGGTCGGTAAAGGGCAGCACCTCTTGGGTTTGCGACCCCGGACGCAGGACCAGCACCCGCTTGTTGCCCGCGTCGTTGACGTACACGGTGCCGGTGTTGTCGGCGGTCACACCGGTCGGCAGGTTGAGGCCGTCGAACGGCAGCGTGTGCGGTTCGGTGGCGCCGGCGAACAACGCCAGAATCCGATTGTGTTCGGTGTCAGCGACATACACCGTGCCGCCGATGTCCACCGACAAGCCCTGCGGGTCGCGCAGCCCACTGAACGGCAAGGTCACCTGTTCGTAGTCATTGTTCGACCCGGACGTGCCGATCACGACGATGGCCACCACGGTCACGATCGCGACCAGGACGGCACCCACGGCGACCGCCTTGCGACGCCACCACGGGCGCGCCGGGGGAGCAGGCGGCGCGGGGGCCGGACGGGGCACTGACGGTTCCGGCGGGGGGACGACGACCGGCCGCGCCATCGTCGGGTTGACGTTCTGCGGGGTCGGCGGCGGTGCCGGCCGCCGCGGCGGCGGCGGAGGCGGCGGCGGTTGCCGGGGTGGCGCAGGGGGTTGGCGCCAGTTGGTGTCGGGGCGGGGCAGTCGATTGGTGTAGGCGGCCGGAGCCGGATTCATCCTGATGGTCGGGGTCACCGCCGTGGCGGTGAGCGCGTTGGCGGCGTCCCGGGCGAGCTCGATGGCCGTGTCGTACCGATCGCCCGGGTTCTTCGCCATGCCCCGCGCGATGACCATGTCCAGGCTGGCCGGAATGTCCGGGTTGGTATTCGACGGCCGCGGTGGTGGCGCACTGCGGTGGCCGGTGATCTGCTCCTGCAGGGTGTCACCGGGAAACGGCGACTGCGCCGTCAGGCATTCATAGAGCACACAGGCCAGCGAATAGATGTCCGAGCGGGAGTCCACCTCTGCCGCGGTGAACCGTTCCGGGGCCATGTAGTGGTAGGTGCCGATGAAGTTACCGGTCGCCGTCAACGACAGGTCGTCGGCGGCGCGGGCGATGCCGAAGTCGATCAGGTAGGCGAAGTCGTCATGGTCGAGCAGGACGTTCGACGGCTTGACGTCCCGGTGCAGCAGCCGTTCGCGGTGCGCGGCGTGCAGGCCTTTGGCGACCTGGTCGATGATGCCGACCGCCCGCGCCGGCGGCAGCGGCCCTTGGTTCAGCACCCACTGCAGGTCGTGCCCCTCGATCAGCCGCATGTCCACATACAGGCGCCCGTTGATCTCGCCGTAGGTGTGGATCGGAATCAGATGCGGGCTGTTCAGCCGCGCGGTGGCGTGTGCCTCGCGCCGGAAGCGTTGCTGGAACACCTCGTCGTTGGAGACGGCCGACGGCAGGATCTTCAGGGCGACGACGCGGTCGGTGTCGGCGTCATAGGCGCGCCATACTTCGCCCATGCCGCCCCGGCCCATCAACTCGATGAGCCGGTACTTGCCGAACGAAGTCTCCTGCAACGACGCCTCCCACAATCGCCACCACTGGCCCGACTGTAACGCGGGCGCCTGTGACCAGTCACAGCATTTCACCGGGCCCGTCGTCGCGCCAGGTTAGCTGCGCGTTTGCCGTCCGTTAACCATATTGGCAGTTCGCCGGCTGAACTTTGGGTTCGGTAGTCGACTGCATCGCGTTGACTTATCGGCGTGAAGACGTGGATACCGGTCGTCATCACCACGACGGTGCTGGTTGCGGGGTGCTCGGCGCACCGGTCAGCCCCGCGCAACACGATGCCGGCCCTGCCCGGTCCGACGACGGTGCAGCAGCTGTGCGAGGCGCAGACCTGGCCGCGTCCGCTCCCCAACGTTGTCGGGCGACTGCTCTACCAGGCCAAAGACGGGGCACTGGGGTGCTGGGACAACGTCCGGGGGGTCGCGCCGGACGGGCACGACCCGCTGCACAGTCCCGCGCAGCCCGCGGAGAAGACCTATCGGATCGTCGCCATGTCGCCGGCTGCCGGCACACCGACAGGTCGCCACGACAGCGTGACGGTCGACCTCGCCGAACTCGACCCGACGGAGCCGGCGGCGCTTCGCCCGTGTGAGTGGGTGAGTGAGACCGAAGCCCGCCGATTGCTGGGTGGGCAGGTCAGCCTGGAGCCCTATGGCGACCAGGCCGGGTCGGTCGACATCGCCTGCATCTACAACAAGCCCGGTGACATGGGCGACGGCGTCGAGGTCGACCTGCAACTGCCCGGCGCGTTTCTGGTCGATGCGGCGTCGCAGTTCACCCTCGACGCGCGGCAGGCCACGAAGGTGGACGGCGTCGGGGTCAAGGCCGCCTGTGTCGACGACCCCACGACGTCGCCGCCGTCCACCACGCTGATCGTCGCGCTCAACGGCGACCGGCTGCTGCGGGTGATCCAGGGCAACGGATCGTGTGACACCGTGAAACGCTTCGCGCAGTCGGCAATTGGCCGGATCGGATGAAGCCGGGCCGCGGGCCAAGAGGCGCCGTCCTCGGTGGCGCACCCTTTTCCTACCAGAGTGCTACCCCGGTAGTATGGCTGGGATGAAGTTGAGTGTCAGTCTGTCCGAGGACGATGTCCGCGTGTTGGACGAATACGTGCAACGGACCGGGCTCCCCTCGCGATCGGCCGCGGTGCAGCGAGCGATCCGCCTGCTTCGTCACCCTTCCCTCGAGGAGGATTACGGGAAAGCCTGGGCGGAGTGGTCGGGTGGCGACGGCGATGCCTGGCACGACGCTGCCGCGGACGGGCTTGACGATGCTGCGCGGTGAGATATGGCAGGTCGACCTCAACCCAACTCGAGGCAGCGAGGCGAACAAGGTTCGTCCGGCCGTCGTAGTGAGCAATGACCGGGCGAACGCGATTGCATCCCGTCTCGGCCGTGGAGTCGTGACCGTCGTGCCTGTAACGAGCAACGTGACTACGGTTTACCCGTTCCAAGTGTTGCTGACGGGCGGCGCCATGGGTCTCGTTGTCGATTCGAAGGCCCAGGCCGAGCAGGTCAGATCCGTTGCGGCCGAACGTCTCCGCCGCCGACTCGGCCGGGTGTCCGGAGCCGAGCTGGCGCAACTCGACGATGCGCTGCGGCTGCACCTCGACTTGTGACGTAAGCCCCGGCGATGCAGGTGCGCGCCGCTATCCGAGCTTGAACGAGTCCCGGGAAACCTGGAAGTAGTGGCCGCTGCTGCTGTCGCTGCACTTCACGCCGGCTTCCTGGCTGACACAGCTGATAGTGCCGGCCGACGCGGTCTGGCCGTAGTTCAGGGTCGGTTCGCCGGGCACGCCCAGGGTGTCCCCGTGACAGTGGATCGCGGCCGGCTTGCCGACGTCGAGAACGAACCGGTTACCCCAGGCGATGTGCTGGGCGCATTCCGGCGGCGGAGGTGGAGTGTAGGTGTACTCGTTGATGTCGCACGCCGCGCCAGAGCTGTCCAGCGTGCAGACGATGTTGCCCGACGGGGTCCGGAAGTTCTGCGGGTCGGCGTGCGCGACGGCGGGCAGCGCGACGGCGGCCGCGGCCGCGATCGGCGCGAGCAGGAGAATTCGCATCGTCCGGTCATAGCACGCCGATCCACTGAGTGCTGGCGCTTTGGCAACGTCGAGATTGCCGTCACGGTCGTGGATGAGCCGCCATGCGCAACCATTGCGGCAATCTCGCGGCCAGCCGAGCGCCCCCGTCACAGGTGAAGGGCGCTGCGCCGACCCAGGTTGTTACCATCGCGCGGTGAGCCGATTTTCCAGGCGCGACGTGCTGAAATGCGCCGCCGCAGCACCGGTCCTGCTGGCCGCGCTGGTCACCGTCCCGCCCGCCTCAGCCGCCGGCATCGCCGGGATGAGCGTCTTCCTCGACCCCGGCCACAACGCGGTCGCTGACGCATCGATCAACCAGCAGGTGCCCAACGGCCGGGGCGGCACCAAGCCGTGCAACACCTCGGGCACCGCCGCCGGCGACGGCTACCCCGAGCACGCGTTCACCTGGGAGGTCACGAATATGGTCGCGGCCAACCTGAACAACCTCGGCGTCAACACCCAGCTCTCCAGGCCCGACGACGGCTCCGTCGGACCCTGTATCGATGCCCGCGCCGCCCGCGCCAACGCGATGCACCCGGACGCGATCGTCAGCATCCACGCCGACGGCGGGCCCACCTCCGGGCACGGCTTCCACGTGAACTACTCCAGCCCGCCACTCAATGACGCGCAATCCAACGGCGCAATGCAACTCGCCAACGCGATGCGATCCGCGCTGATCGCCGGGGGCTTCCAGCCGTCGAACTACATCGGCTCGGACGGCCTGTACGGTCGCGCCGACCTCGCGGGCCTCAACCTGGCCGAGTACCCGGCCGTGCTCGTCGAGCTCGGCAACATGAAGAACGCCGAGGACGCCGCCCAGATCGAAAGTGCCGACGGCCGAGCGAAATACGCCGCCGCCGTAACGCAGGGGATCGTCGCTTATCTCCAAGCCAAGGCGGGCTAGCGTCCGCACCGTGATCGCGGTCATCGCAACACTGGTTGTGGCGGCCGCGATCGTCACATTGACCGCCGTCTACACCTACCGGCACGCCCCCGCTCCGCAAAGGCCACCGATGACGTCCCCCGCAAGCGCCCCGCCCCCGCAGAACCCGTATCTGGCAAGCGAATTCGCCCAACTCGCCACCCGCGTGCACGCCACGATGGGACTGGCCGTCATCGCGCTCGGAAGCACCGAGCCGGCCACCACGTACGGCGACTGGCACCAGGGCCCGGCCTGGTCGACGATCAAGGTGCCACTGGCGATCGCCGCCTACCGCCAGCAGCATCAGGTCACCGCCAAGATCAACATCACCATCACCGAATCGGACAACGCAGCGGCAGAAGCACTTTGGCAGCAGCTCGGCGACCCGGTCACCGCGGCGGGCAAAGTCCAGGACGTCCTCCGTGAAACCGGCGACCCCACCACCGTCGAATCGCGCAAGCTGAGACCGGAATTCACCGCTTTCGGCCAGACCATCTGGTCGCTCACCGATCAGGCCCGCTTCATCGCACAGGCGTTCTGCGACAAGCAGAACGAACCGATCTTCGCGCTGATGGGGCAGATTGCGCAGCAACAGAGTTGGGGCATCGGCGCGCTACCCGGGGCGCAATTCAAGGGCGGCTGGGGCCCGTCCCCGGCCGGGCGATACCTGGTGCGCCAGATGGGTGTGCTCAATTCGGGCAGACTCGCCGTTGCCATCGCGGCCGAGCCCGCCTCAGGATCGTTCGAGGACGGCACCCGCGCGCTCGACGAAGCCGCCACCTGGCTCAGTGCGCACCTCGCGCAGCTGCCCGCCGGCCAGTGCCCGGGAAACCCTTAGACATCCCGGCAACGTGCCGCATAATCCCTACGGAGGAGGGCTTCAGCGGTGGATCAGCAGGTCGGCTCGACTTTCGGCAAATACACGATCACCGGCGTCGTCGGCAAGGGCGGCATGGGCGAGGTTTACGAGGCCTACGACAACCAGATCGGCCGCACCGTCGCGCTCAAGATCATGAACAGCCAGTTCGCCAACGACCGCCAATACCGCACCCGTTTCGAGCGTGAATCGCACGCCGCGGCCACCCTGCAGGAACCACACGTCATCCCGATTCACGGCTTCGGGGAGATCGACGGCAGGCTGTTCATCGACATGCGACTGGTCCGCGGCAAGGATCTGGACGGCTTGCTGGCAAGTGGGCCGCTGGAACCGGAGCGGGCGGTCGCCATCGTCGCCCAGATCGCCGCCGCGCTGGATGCCGCGCACGCCGAAGGACTCGTGCACCGGGACATCAAGCCGCAGAACATCCTGGTCACCCCCGCCGACTTCGCCTACCTGGCCGATTTCGGCATCGCCGAAACCATGGGGGAGCACACCCGTCTCACCGCGGCCAACATGCGCCTCGGCTCTTGGGCCTACATGGCACCGGAACGGTTTTCCGACAGCGACATCACGCCGTCCGCCGACATCTACTCGCTGGCGTGCGTGCTCTATGAAGCGCTGACCGGTCAGCCTCCGTTCCCGGGCGATTCCCAGGGCGCTTTGGTAGCCGCGCACCTGTCAGCACCGCCCCCGCGGCCCAGCCTGGCCAACCCGCGGGTTCCGGCTGCTCTGGATGAGGTCATCGCGCGCGGTATGGCCAAGGAGCCTGACGACCGGTACGGCAGCGCCGGGGCATTCGGGCGGGCGGCCGAACGGGCGCTGCGCAGCGGAGTACGCACCGCGGTCGACCCGGTCACCCCGGGCGACCCCACCCCGACCCGGCCCGCCTCCTGGCCGCCCCCGCCGCCACCGCAACCGCCGACGATGCAGGCGGTCTATCCGCAACCGTTCCCGCAATCGTTCCCCCAGTCCGGCCCGCAGCCGGTGGTCGCCTCCGAAGCTCCAGCGAAGCCGGGACGTCGCTGGCTGGTTCCGCTCGTCACCGTGGCCACTGCGGTGCTGGTGCTCGGCGGCATCGGCGTGGCCGTCGGACTGCTGGCGAAGGAGGAGGACTCCCCGCCCGCGTCGACCGCCACCGTGCCGCCGACCATCCCGCCGTACTCGGGCGAGACGTCCACGGTGAGCCCGGAGCCCATCCCGTCGCGGCCGACCACCGCGGCACCGCCGCTGGTGACCGGCCCCGACCAGAGCGCCAACCACCAGAGCTGCGACCAGGGCTTCCAGATGAACGTGACCGGGTACGGCTCGCACGGCGGTCGCGGCTCGCCGCAGACGTCGTGCTACTTCGCCAACGCCGTCCTGCACGCGTACTGGAATACCTACAACAACGCCACCAACGGCGCGCGCACCGTATCGTCGCCCGGAGCCGTGGACTGCTTCACGGTCGCGGGTGCGAACTGCGATCCGAAGATTCCGGCGAACTTTCTGATGCAGTGCGCCGGTGACGGAGCCAACCCATGGATCCGGTGCACCGGCGGCAAAGACGCCGTCGTCTATCTCTGGTAATCCAATCCCGTTACAGCAGTTGGGCGATGGCGGTAGTGGTGATGAGGATCAACGCCGCCACGCCGATGATGTGCACTTGACGGCGGGCAGTGATCCTGACCGGAAGCGGGCGCAAAGCAAGCGTTCGCTGACGTCGCAAGGCGATGGAGTAGGTGACCAACGCGGCCGCGCAGGCGATCCCGGCCGGAAGCAGTGCACCGGGCCGTTGTCCGGCGCCGTGTACGTCCTTGATCGCCAACAGCACGCCATTGGCCAGGAAGGCGATCGATGTCCTGGTCCACGCCAGGGTGGTTCGTTCGGCGGCGCTGCCGACTGGCTCGGGCGCGGTCACCCGTTGACCGCCTTGTAGATCACCAGCCCGAGCGCGATCATCCCGAGCACGATCAGGCCCACCGCCAGGAAACCTGGCGAGGGATGCCGGGGTAGCGGCTCGCCACGGCGCATGGCGCGATCCGCATGCACCCAGCGGCGCAGGCCGATCCCGCTCGTGCCGATCGCCAGCGCGGCGAGGCCGATGCCGAGCAGACGTCGCGCCCCAGGTACGGCAAGCTCCGGTACCAGCTGCACCAACGCGACCGCGGCCGCCAGCAAACCCAGCGCGGTGCGCTGCCAGGCCAGGAAGGTTCGCTCGTTGGCGAGGGTGAAACGGTAGTCGGGCTCGGTCTCTTCGACGCTGTCTTCCACGGGTTTGCCTCTGGGCACGGTGCACATCGTAGATTCGGTCGGGTGCTCAAGGCGCTGTTATTCGATGTCCAGGGAACCGCGACCGACTTTCACTCCACGGTGTGCGACGACGCACGCCGGATCAGCGCCGGCCGGGATGCCGGGGTGGACTGGCCGGAGGTCGTGCGGCGTTGGCGCGCCGGCTACTTCGCGGCGCTGAACCACACGCCGCGCCAGGGGGCCTGGCTCTCGGTCCACTCCGTCTACCGGGACGTGCTCGACAACGTCCTGGCCGACGCCGGCTTCACCGCCCTGACACCCGACGAGCGCGACGACCTCGCGCTGGCCTGGCAGCGTCTGCGGCCCTGGCCGGACGTCGTGCCGGGGCTGACCCGGCTGCGCCGCGCGTACCTGCTGGCGACCCTGTCGAACGCCGACGTCAGCGCGGTGATCAACATTTCCAAGCGCGCCGGCCTGCCCTGGGACGCGATCTTCACCGCGGAGATGGCCGGGGCCTTCAAACCCGACCCGGCCGCCTACCGGATGGCCGCCACCTACCTCGGTTTGCCGTCCGGCGACATCATGATGGTGGCCAGCCACAAATACGACCTGCGCGCGGCCGCGCGGCTCGGTTTTCGGACCGCCTTCGTCGCCCGGCCACTCGAGTTCGGCGCCGACGGTGTGGCGGACGTCGCCTACGAGGACGAGTTCGACGTCAACGCTTGTGATTTCGTTGACCTGGCCGACCAGCTCGTAGGGTGAGGCATATGCACTCTCTCTCCAAGGAACAGATGTGGAGGCAGCGCACCGAGTGGCCACTGGCCATCGTGGCCGTCGCCTTCCTGATCATGTACTCGGTGCAGATCCTGGCCCGCCCGCATGGTTCGGAGGCGCGCATCCTGTGGCTGCTGTGCTGGATTGCCTGGGCACTGTTCGTCGGGGACTACTTCGCCCGCCTGGTGCTAGCGGACAACCGGCGGGAATGGTTTCTGCTGCACATCCTCGACCTGGTGATCGTCGTGCTGCCGTTTCTGCGACCGCTGCGGATGGTGCGCCTGATCGTGCTGCTGGGGGTGTTGCAGAAGGCCGTCGGTCATGCCGTACGCGGCCAGATCCTGATCTACACGGTGTCCGGGGTGCTGCTGCTGGTCTATACCGGCGCGCTGGCCGTGCTCGACGCCGAACGCCAGCAGGTCGGCACCACCATCAACAGCTTCGGCAAGGCCGTGTGGTGGGCGATTACCACGGTGACCACGGTGGGCTACGGCAATCTGTATCCGCTGACCGTCACCGGCCGCGTCGTCGCGGTCCTGCTGATGATGGGCGGCATCACGCTGATCGGTGTGGTGACCGGATCGCTGGCCTCCTGGATCGTGCAGCGGGTCTCCGAAACCGATGCCGCGACGCAGACGGCGACGGCCGCGCAGATCGAGGAGCTGCGCGGTGAGATCCGGGAGCTGGCCGAGCAGCTACGGGCGACGTCGGGCGGGCACCTGGCCGGCCATTCACCGGCGTCCGCGGCGCAGCTCGGCGTGAGCCCGGCCGGAACGTGACGGCGCCGAGTTCACGTCGGTCAGCGACGTGCCCCGGGTCTCCGGCAGCCGATAGGTACACCAGAGGCTGACGACCACCAGCACCGCCAGCATGAGCCCAATGGCCCAGCTGCCGTAGCGCGCGCTCAGCGGTTCGGCGATCAGCGGCGGAACGGCGCCGCCGAGGATGCCGGAGACGTTGATCGCCAGCCCGGCGCCGGTGTATCGGTGCGACGTCGTGAACAGCTCAGGCACAAACGACGTCATCGGGGCGTAGGCGAACGCGGCAATCGCATAGGTGCCCGTGATCGCCACCGTGAACAGCATCGGGGTGCCGACATCGATCAACGGCAGCACGGCGAACGACCACGGCAACGCTACCGCCCAGCCGGACAGGATGACGGGACGGCGCCCGACCCGGTCGGACATCCGGGCCGACACCGGGACCACCACCGTCCACGCCAGCCCGCCGAGTAATCCGGCGACCAGGATCGCGGTGCGGGAGAGCCCTAACTGGCTGTGGGCATAACCGGTCAGATAGGTGCCCGCCATGAAGACAAAGGCGAACAGCGCGACGAAGCTGCCTGACGCCAGCAACACCGCGCGCCACTGCCGGCGCAGGACGTCGGCGAGCGGCACCCGCGGTGGCGCGTTCTGCTTCGCGAATACCGGGGTCTCCTCGATGCTGACCCGCACGTACAACGCGAACGCCACCAGTAACCCACTGAGCAGGAACGGGATTCGCCATCCCCAGTTCTGGAACGCCGGACTCGTCTCCCCGACGGTGGCGTTGACGAGCAGGAAAGTCACGCCGGTCAGCACCATCGCGATCCCGGCACCGATCGCCGTGAACACGCCGTAGCGGCCGCGCTGGTCCGTCGGCGCGTATTCGGCGGCCAGCAACGCCGACCCGGCCCACTCGCCGCCGACCGCGATGCCCTGCAACAGGCGCAGCGTCAGCACGATCAACGGCGCCGCCACACCGATCGTGGCGGCACCCGGGGTAAGACCCACCGCCACCGTGGACAAACCCATGATCAGCAACGTGGCGACCAGGGTCGCCTTGCGTCCGATGCGGTCACCGAAGTGGCCGAACACCGCGCCGCCCACGGGACGGGACACGAACGCGGCGGCGAAGGTGCCCATCGAGGCGACCGTGGCCAGACCGGGGCTGAGGTCCGGGAAGAAGACCTTGGGGAACGTCAACGCCGCGGCGGTGCCGTAGATGTAGAAATCGTAGAACTCGACGGTGGTACCCACCATGCACGCGAACGCGATACGTCTGACGTTCACGAACCCGGCACCCTCCTCCGCAGCGGGAGTCTAGGCGCACAACGCCGGCCGGGAAGCGCTTTCGCGCGTGCTAGGTTGAGCCGAGATGTTCCGCCGCCGCCTCTTCGAAGCCCAGCACGTCACGCAGCCCGCCGTGCGGTTACGTGAACAGGCCGAATCCCTCGCCGATTACGTCGGCCGCGGCGACAGCGTCCTCGACGTCGGTTGCGGGACCGGACTTCTCTCGTCCTACCTGCGGGAGATGTACGGGGCGGTCCCAACCGGCATCGACGTCAAGGACGCCCGGCAGGCCGACATCCCCTTCACCGAGTTCGACGGAACATCGATCCCGTTCTCCGACAACTCCTTTGACCACGTGATCCTCAGCGAAGTGCTGCACCACAGCCACGACCCGGTCCGGCTGATCGCCGAGTGTGACCGCGTGGCACGCCGGCGTGTGATCGTGTTCGAAGACATGCCTGAGGGATTGGTCGGCAAGCTCGCATTGCAGGCGCACGTGCAGGCCTTCGCGCGCTACCGCCGGTACCCGTCCCGTCCGGCACGCCTCGACGAATACCGGCAGGCGCTGGCCTGGCTTGCCACCAAAGCGACTGGTGTGCAACGAATTCCGCAACCACCGCAGTGGCTGACCTGCTATCCGCGGGTGCTGTACATCTATGACCTGGCGGCAGGACCCGCTACCAGCTGACCGGCAGCACCTTGATGCCGTGGATGAACTGCGACAGCAGTCGGCGCGGCTCGGCCGTGGCCACGATCTCCGGCATCTCGCGGCGCAACTCATCGAACACCACCCGGATCTCGCGGCGGGCCAGGTTGGCGCCCAGGCAGAAGTGAGCGCCGCCACCGCCGAACCCGACATGCGGGTTGGGGTTGCGTGCCACGTCGAACCGCCACGGGTCGGCGAACTTCGACTCGTCCCGGTTGGCCGAGCAGTACCACAGCGTAACCTTGTCGCCCTCAGCCAGTTTCGTGCCGGACAGCTCGAAATCGCGGGTCAGCGTGCGGCGCATGTACACCACCGGTGAGGCCCACCGCACGATCTCCTCGGTGGCGGTGTGGGCCAGGCCCTCGTAGTCGGCCCACCACTTGTCCCGCTCCTCGGGATAGCGCGACAACGCGAGCACCCCGTGGCTGATCGCATTGCGGGTGGTCTCGTTGCCGGCCACCACCAGCAGGATGAAGAACATCGCGATCTCCGACGACGAGAGGCGCTCGCCGTTGACCTCGGCTTCCACCAGCGCGGTGGTCAGGTCGTCGTGATGCTCCACCCGTGCGCTGCGCCGGTCGTCGGCCATCGCGGTGGCGTACGCGCCGATGTCCATCGAAACCTGAAGAAACTCACCGAAATCGGTGGCCAGGTCGGGATCGCCGAAGCCGAGGATGACATTGGTCCAGTGGAAGATCTTCTGGTGGTCTTCCTCGGGGATGCCCATCATGTCGCAGATGATCTGCAGCGGCAGCGGTCCGGCGATCTCGCTGACCAGGTCGGCCTGCCGGTCGGGGTGATTGGCCATCATCGACGTCACCAACTGGTGCGCGCGGTCGCGCACCGACGCTTCGATGCGTGCCACCACCTTCGGGGTGAAGGCCCGGCTGACGATGGAGCGCAGCCGTTGGTGACGCGGATCGTCCATCACGATCATCGAACCGAAGTACTCGGCCAGTTCCGGCGTCTGGTCGTTGATGGTGATGTTCGGGCTGGAGCTGAAGACCTCCGGATGGCGGCTGGCGAAGAAAACGTCGTCCAGCCTGGTCAGCGCCCAGTGCCCGTTGCCGCCGGTGAACCCCTCCATCTCGATCGCGGGCCAGAACGAAATGGGCGCCTCGCGGCGCAGAGTGGCGAAGGCGCCGTCGCGGTAGTCGTCGTCGAGGGCCCAGAAGTCCAGCGAACCCAGCGCGATGTCGGCCAGCGGAATCTCCGGCGGCGGCGTCCCGTTCACCCGAGGCTTGAGGCCCGAGTGTGCGTCAGTCTTGAGGTCCATTAATCCTCCTTTGCCTCCTCAACGTTGAGGGGGCGCCACCGCCGAGCCTAGACGCGTCAGTGCGAGCACATGGCGTGACCGGGAGTCCCGGTGGAATGCGCGTCATTGACCACGTTGCCGTCCACCACGATCTTGCACGCGATGGTGCCCTGCCCCTGCGCGCTCAACACGAAGACCTGACCGCCGAAACCCTGGAAATCCGTGGACCAGGGCAGTGGCACGTTGACGGCACGCTGCTGTCCGGATTGCGTCTGATACGAGATGTATTCGGCCATGCCGGTGCCGCTGACCTCATAGTGAACCTGGGGGAATGCACCCGGTGGCTTGAAAGGATCCGCGTGCGCCACACCGTAGGTGGCCCCGAAGGCGGTGCCGGTGGCGATCAGGATCGAAGCTGCGCGACGGATGGTCATGGTTGTCATCGTGTCATCACCCGCGGCGCCACACCAGAGGTTTGCCCGCTTTGACCGGAGCCATCACCGGGCCGGCGACCACCGCGCGCAGGGTCGACTCCTGGATCCCCACGGCGGCGCCCCACAGCAGAGCGCCCGCGATCACCAGCGCAACACCGCGACCGAACGCCGTCAGGGCCACCAGGATGGACAGACCGGCAGTGCGACAAGGGTTTTGGCGCCGAACCGGTCGTAGCACCAACCGGAGGCGAGCGCCGCGGCCTCGCCGATGCCGGCGACCACCCCGACCACCAGCCCTGTCGTGCCGACGAACCGCCACGGGCTCAACGCCGGGACTGCTCGCACGGTCCGATGCTAGATGTCCCCTCGCTGCCCGCTTAGGGTGAAGCGATAAACGAAAGAGGTGGCCGATTGATGACGCAGAGTGGCGTTAAGCGAGTGGTGGTGTGGGGCACCGGCTTCGTGGGCCGGATGGTGATCCCCGAGATCGTCAAGCATCCGTTGTTCGAGCTGGTCGGTGTGGGCGTCAGCAACCCGGACAAGGTCGGCCGCGACGTGGGCGACATCTGCGGCATGGCCGAACCGGTCGGCGTCACCGCCACCGACGACGTCGACGCGCTGATCGCGCTCAAACCCGACGCTCTGGTGCACTACGGCCCGACGGCGATGCACGCCAAGGACAACATCTCGCTGATCACCCGGTTCCTGCGGGCCGGTATCGACGTGTGCTCCACGGCGATGACGCCGTGGATCTGGCCGACCATGCCGCAGAACCCGCCGAACTGGATCACCCCGATCACCCAGGCCTGCGAGCTGGGGGAGTCGTCCTGTTTCACCACCGGCATCGACCCCGGCTTCGCCAACGACCTGTTCCCGATGACCTTGATGGGCCTGTGCTCCGAAGTGAAGCGGGTGCGCGCCTCGGAGTTGCTGGACTACACCAACTATGAAGGCGACTATGAGCGGGAGATGGGCATCGGCCGCGAACCCGAGTTCAGCCCGATGCTGGAAAACCGCGACGTGCTGATCTTCGCGTGGGGCGCCACCGTTCCGATGATCGCGCACGCCGCCGGAATCATGCTCGACGAGATGACCACCACCTGGGACAAGTGGGTGACTCCTACTGACCGCCCGTCGGCCAAGGGCGTGATCAAGGCGGGCAACGTCGCCGCCGTCCGGTTCACCATCAACGGCCTCTACCGGGGGGAGACGCGGATCCAGCTCGAGCACGTCAACCGGATCGGGCTCGACGCTGCCCCGGACTGGCCGACCGGCCACGACAACGACGTGTACCGGGTGGACATCGAAGGCACCCCCAGTATCTTCCAGGAAACCGCGTTCCGCTTCACCGACGGCTCGGGCCGCGACGCTGCGGCCGCCGGATGCCTGGCCACCGGCCTGCGAGCGCTCAACGCCGTTCCCGCGGTCAACGAGCTGTCGCCGGGCTGGGTGACCGCGCTGGATCTGCCCCTCATCCCGGGCGCAGGTACGATCCGCTGACCAGCGCTCATACAGCTCGCGCATAGCTGATACTGAGAGTGCCTATAGGTTTTACGGAGAAAATGAGCTGGGCGACACGGGGGTGAGGCCAGATGGCAGATGGAGCTAGGCCCGCACTGGGTCTGTCGATCGGTGCCACCAACCTGGCTGCCGTCACGCCCGACCATGCCATCACCCGCAAACCCGTGCTGACCCTGTACCGGCAACGTCCGCCCGAGGTCGGGATCCTCTCGGAGAATCCCCGGCTGGACGAACCCGGCCTGGTGATCACCGACTTCGTCGACCGGGTGGGCGACCGGGTCGGCATCGTGGCGGCAGACGGTTCCGTGCACCGCAGCGAAGCCCTGGTTGCCGACGGGTTGCGGGCCCTGGCCTATGCGGCCACCGGCGGGCGCGCACTGCCCGACAATGTCGCGGTGACCTACCCGGCGCACTGGGCGCCGGCCGCGGTCGACGCGCTGGGCGGTGCGGTGAGCCGGGTGGCGGAATGGTCCCACCAGGCCACGCCGGTCACCCTGATTCCCGACGCCGCAGCCGCGGTGTTCGCGGTGCGGGCCAATCCCGGCATACCGGCGCGGGGAACGGTCGCGGTGTGCGATTTCGGTGGCAGCGGAACCAGCATCACCCTGGTCGACGCGAGCGGCGACTATCAACCGCTGGGTCCCACGGTCCGCCATCACGACTTCTCCGGTGATCTGGTGGATCAGGCGCTGTTGAGCTACGTCATGTCCGAGATGCCCGCGACGGGCTCGTTCGATCCGACGGCCACCGCGGCGATCGGATCGCTGACCCGGTTACGAGCCGCCTGCCGCGCCGCCAAGGAGCGGCTCTCGGCGACGACGGCGACCACGCTGGCCGAAGCGGTGCCGGGACTGCGCGGGGAAATTAGACTCACCCGCAACGAACTCGAGGAGACGATCCGCGACTCGCTGGCCGGAGTAATGGCGGTCCTCGAAGAAACGTTGCGGCGCAACGCAACAGGATTGGTCGCCATCGTCACCTTCGGCGGCGGGGCGAACATCCCGGCGGTGACGACGTCGCTGTCCGGGCGGTTCGGGGTGCCGGTGATCACCACGCCGCGCCCCCACCTGACCGCCGCCATCGGTGCCGCCCTGCGCGCCGCCCGGGGCCCGGGTGACACCAGCGCCACCATGTTGACGCCCGCCGCGCCGCCCGCGGTGCCGGCGCCGGAGCCGCCCGCCGAGGAATACGAGGACGTGCCCGCCGCGGCACCGGTATCGGCAATGCAGCCCGCGCTGGCCTGGTCGGAAACTCAGGACGAGTCCCGGGTGATGCCGGCAGTCGGGTCGGGATCTGGATCGGGCTACACGGCCGCCCGGCCGCAGATGAAGTTCGAACACGACGAGCGCCCGGAGCCCGAGCAGAAACCCTCGCCGATTCCGTGGTACCGCCTGCCGGCGGTGATCATCGTCAGCACGGTGGTGGCGGTCCTGCTGGTCGGAACCGCAGTGGCTATCGGGCTGACGTCGCACGACAGCAAAGGGACCAAGTCGCCCGGGGTGAACACCACCCCGCGCAGCTCCGCGCCCCCGGCGCCGCCCACCTCCGCAAGCCCCAGTCCGGAGCCGCCGCCGGCGTCGACGCCCGAGCCCGCGCCCACGACCCAAGCGCCCGCCCCGCCTCCGCAGACACAGCAGGCGCCACCGGCCACCCAAACGCCGGCGCCCACGAGCGAGGCGCCGGCGCCGACGACGGCGCCACCGCCGGCGACCACCCAGCCGCCGGTCACTACCCAGCCGCCAGCGACCACCCAGCCGCCGGTGACCACCCAACCGCCGGTGCCGCAGATACCTCAGCTGCCAGGCCCTGGCAATCCGAATCCACCTGCGCCACCGGCGATTCCGCAGATCCCCCAGATTCCGGGGCTGCCGCAGATCCCCGGGATCAGCTGGCGCTAAGCCTCCGCCTTTTCCGAGGCCTTCTCCCGGTCCTCGCGGTCCTGCTTGGTCGCCTCAATGATCTCCTTGTTGAACTCTTTGTCCTTCTCCAGGTTGTCTTTGACGCGTTGTTCGGCTTCTTCGTTGAGCTGCTCGATCGACTTGTTCTCGTCCTCCGCCGTTTCGTCGGCTTCAGAGGCGCGCTCACTCTCGGCGGTGTTCTTGGCCCGGCTGCCGCCTTCGTTGTCGCCGTCGTCGTCGGCCCGGTCTGTGCCCACATCGATTCCGTCCGCCGAGTCGTCTCCCTTGGCGGCGTCGGATCCCTCTGACTTGGCCTTCGCCGCCGGCGAGTCCTCGTCGTCGGCATACTTGGGGTTGCCGTCGTCGTCGAGCCACTCGTTAACCGCGGTCCCGGTGATGGTCTTGCCCGACCCGGGCATCACCAGCGTCGGCTTGTCCTCGTACGCCGTCATCATTTCGGCGGCCTTTTCCTTGGCCTCGTCGTCCGGCTCCGGCTTTTCGGTGGTGTCCTGGACGCCGCCGCTGTTCTCCCTGTCGTTCTCGTCGGCCTCGGCCGTACTCACGGCACCCTCGTCGGTCTTGCTGGCGTCCTGACCAGCCGATTCGTCCTCGTGCGCGCTCATACGTGTGGCCCCCTTATGGAGTTGCTCTGCGACCCGACCCAAAGTGAGGGTTACCACATCGACGTCGGGCCGAAACTCCCGTTACTGCGAATCCCGCTTGGCCAGCACCAGGGACGCGAGCGGAATCCGCATGGGCTCGGGTGCCTTGGCCAGCCGCTCGGCCACACCGGCTTCGAGCCGCTCGACGAAGTCCGTCCCCCGCGGATCGTTGAATCCGCCGCTCAAGCCTGCCCGCAGCGTCGGAAACAGGGCGGCCCGGGCGAACGCCGCCCACTGCGCGCCGAAAGCCTCTGCGTCCGAATCCTTTTGGAACCTCGCCCAGAACCGGTCGTCGGCATTGAACATCTCGAGATGCTCGATCGTCAAACCCTCGAACCAGCCGCGCGGTGCGAACGGGGCGCGGAAGTCCTTCTCGGTGCGGGCGACGACGGGAATCACCATGCGCCGCATCTCTTCCCGGCGCAGCAGACCCTGTTCGGCAAGCTCCTCCAGCGTCGCCATCAAAGCCTCGTTCAGCGGCCGATAACCGAATTCGCCGTCTTCGTCGAGGGCCATGGTGAGCACCACCAACCGGCCGCCGGGGCACAGCTCCCGGCCCCGGAACGCGACGAAGTCATTCCAGTCCAGCGCAGACTGGTGTTGGTATGCACGCCGCGCTTCGGCGCTGCTGCTATAGGCGATCTGCACATGGTCGGCGACTTCCGGCGCACCTTCGGGGACGCGGCTCAGCCATTGGATCGCCCAGGACGACCACCCGAGGTTGACGGTGCCGGTGGGCAGGATCTGCTGATAGAAGGACCGGCCGATGGCCGAGGTGAAGCTGGCCGTGTCGTTGTTGAGGTAACTGTCCGGGTCGTCGGACAGCGTGTTGAACAGGGCGGTGAAGTCGTTCTCCGGCACGTCGGTGTGCACCACCAGGATGGCGTGGTCGTGGCGGGTGCGTGCGCGCAACACGTCGACCGCGGTGGCCATCGGCCGCAGCGAGTTGTGGCCGGTGGCCGCACCGTAATCGGCGATGACGACCGGTTGCGGAGGTTTGGGCAGCGGAACCTGCTGCGCCGCCTGTTCGAACAGGGCGACGGCCGGCAGCAGTCCCGCCGCCTGCAGACGCGACGACTGCGTGTATGTCGCGGAGTCCATCGGTTCCGGCCGCACCACGACGCTTGATTCGGGCAGGCGGACCTTGGGCTGCCGGTCAGTGCGACGAGGGGTAGCTGACACCGGTGAGCCTTTCCGAAATCTCCCAAAGTCGTTTGCAGTCATCGTCATTGGCGGCGCGCGCGGGCACCTTGGCCTCGGTGACACCGCCGCCGGCGGCCTCGTAGAACCCGCGCGGCCCGTAGAACGCGCCGCCCTCGGCGCCGGGTGTGACCGCCGCGTACAGCACCGGCAGGATGCCCTCGTCGATCTCCTGCCACAGGAATGGTGCGTACTTCCAGGACGTCGTGTACAGGCGCTGCATCAGCGCGGGTTTGTCCCGACCGTGCGAAGGCCCGCTGATCTGCAGGTTCGTCTTGGTGAGCCCCGGATGGGCCGCGTTGGACATGATGCCCCAGCCACCGCGCCGGCTGCGCCGGTCCAGCTCGCGGGCGAACATCAGCGTCGCCAGCTTCGACTGGCCGTAGGCCGACATCGAGGCGTAGGACTTCTCGAACTGCAGGTCGTCGAAGTGGATGCGGCCACGGCGGGCGGCGATGCTGCTCAGCGAGACCACCCGCGGGGCCGGCGCCGCGCGCAGCAGCGGCAGCACGTGCGCGGTGAGTGCGAAGTGGCCGAGATGGTTACTGCCGAACTGCAATTCGAAGCCGTCGGCGGTGGTGTCGCGCTCGGGTGGGGTCATGACGCCGGCGTTGTTGATCAGGATGTCGATCGGGCGGCCGTCAGTGTTGAGCTGTGCACCCAGGGCGGCGACAGAGGCCAGCGACGACAGGTCCAGCGACGTGATCGTCAGGCTGGCATCGGGCACGGTTTTGCGGATCTCTTCGATGGCGGCCTCGCCCTTGGCCTGGTTGCGGATGGCCATCACGACGTCGGCGCCGCCCGCCGCGAGACGCTTGGCCAGACCGAATCCCAGGCCGCTGTTGGATCCGGTGACAACCGCCAGCTTGCCGGACAGATCGGGCACCGTTGCGACGAGATCGCTGGCCATGGGAGAACTCCTTTTCCGGTTGCGTCGTCTGCGGTCGCAAACAGTGTCCCCCGTCGCCGCCGGTCGTGACACACTGCCTGGATGAATAGCAGACGGGTCGCCAAGGTCTCGTTGATCCTGGCGGTTGTGACGCTGGTGGTGGCGGTCGCCGGCTTCATCACCACGCTGGTACTCAATGTGTTCTTCCTGGATGACTTCGACGCCTACGGTGAGGTCCCCGTCCCGGGCACCGGCAGCGTGCACCTGCCCAAAGGGGAGGCCACCGTCAGCCTGCACACGCTGGTGATCGGCGGGACCGACGGCGGCGGGTTGCCGGTGCCGCCGCTACGCATCTCGATCACTCCGCCGGACGGAGTGGCGCAGCCCGAGGTCACCGAAAGCATCGGCAGCACAACGACGGTGAACAACGACGCCCACATCCGGGTGTGGAACGTGCGGGTGCCGGCCGAGGGCACCTACAACGTCATCACCGACGGCCAGGTCAACGGTTACATCAATCCGCGACTGGCTTTCGGCCATCAGAGCTCGTACGGCTACCTCGTCTGGGTGTTCGTGGCCCTGTTCGTCGTCGGACTGGTCGACCTGACGCTCTCGATCATCTGGCTGGGGCGGGCCCGGCGGCGCCCGGTGCCGTCCTCCGGATCACCCGTCGCTTTCGCGGCGCCGGCGGTGGCTTACGAGCCCACCGGCGAGGGCGTGCGTGTGGAGCGGCTGAAAACTCTTTCCGCGCTGCGTGATTCGGGGGCGTTGACGGAAGACGAGTTCCAGCAGGAGAAGCGCCGGATCCTCGACGGGCTGTAGGGGCCCACGTCTTCGTGCGGGTGGTGCCGTGGCGCGAGCGTGCCCGGATGTACAGCGACACGCCGGTAGCGGCGGCATTGAGTGCACGCCCGGCGATGACGGTGAACCGGCCTAGTGGCCCCGCTTCTCCCACTCCTCGTAGTGCACGATCTCGTCGCCGATCGTCGTGCTGTCCCCGTGGCCGGTGTGCACGACGGTGTCGCCGGGCAGCTTGCCCAGGCGCTCGGAGATCGACTGCAGGATCGTCGGGAAATCCGAGTACGAACGGCCGGTCGCGCCGGGCCCGCCGGAGAACAGCGTGTCGCCGCTGAACACCACGCCGAGGTCGTGGACGTACCAGCACACCGATCCGGGGGAGTGCCCCGGCGTGTGGATGGCGCGTATCTCGGTGCCGCCCACCTTTAGCGCCTCACTTTCGGAGATCGGCCGAAAGTCGCTGTCCGGATGCGTCATTCGCCACAGCACCTCGTCCGCGGGGTGCAGCAGCACCGGCGCGTCGAGCTCCTTGCCGAGTTCGGGCGCCACCGTCACGTGGTCGTTGTGCCCGTGTGTGCACACCACCGCCACCACATGGCGCCCGTCCACGGCCTCGATGATCGGCGCCGCGTCGTGGGCGGCGTCGAACACCACCACGTTGGAATTGTCGCCGACCAACCAGATGTTGTTGTCGACTTCCCAACTGCCGCCGTCGAGTTCGAAGGTGCCGTGAGTGACCAGCCGGTCGATGACCACCATCAGAGAATCACCACCGAACGTAATACCTCGCCGTCATGCATCTTGTGAAACGCCTCCTCGATGCCGTCTAGCCCGATTCGCTCGGAGACAAACTTCTCCAGCGGCAGCCGGCCCTGCAGGTAGAGGTCGACCAGGGTGGGGAAGTCGCGCTCGGGCAGGCAGTCGCCGTACCACGACGACTTGAGCGAGCCGCCGCGGGAGAAGAAGTCCACCAACGGCATGTCCAGGCGCATGTCCGGGGTCGGCACCCCCACCAGCACCACGGTCCCGGCGAGGTCGCGGGCGTAGAAGGCCTGCTTCCAGGTCTCGGGCCGCCCGACGGCGTCCACCACGACGTCGACCCCGAAGCCACCGGTGAGGTCCTGGATGGTCTCCACGACATCAAACTCTCGGGCGTTGACGGTGTGGGTGGCGCCGAACTTGCGCGCCCACTCCAATTTCTTGTTGTCGGTGTCGACGGCGATGATCTTCTTCGCTCCGACCAGCGCGGCGCCGGCGATCGCGGCGTCACCCACCCCGCCGCAGCCGATCACCGCAACCGTGTCGTCACGTGTGACGCCACCGGTGTTGATCGCCGCGCCGAGGCCGGCCATCACCCCGCACCCGAGCAGGCCCACGACGGCCGGATCGGCTTCCGGATTGACTTTGGTGCACTGCCCGGCCGCCACCAATGTCTTGTCGGCGAACGCTCCGATGCCAAGGGCGGGAGTGAGTTCGGTGCCGTCGGTCAGCGTCATCTTCTGCTCAGCGTTGAAGGTGTCGAAGCACAGGTGCGGCCGACCCCTTCGGCAGGCCCGGCACTGCCCGCACACCGCACGCCAGTTCAGGATCACGAAGTCACCCGGTTCGACGTGGGTAACGCCGGGACCGACCGCTTCGACCGTGCCGGCGGCCTCGTGCCCGAGAAGGAAGGGGTACTCGTCGTTGATGCCGCCCTCGCGGTAGGTCAGGTCGGTGTGGCACACGCCGCAGGCGGTGATGTCGACGACGGCCTCGCCCGGTCCGGGGTCGGGGATGACGATGTCGACCAACTCGACGGGTTGCCCTTTGCTCCGCGAAATGACGCCGCGCACTGTCTGACTCATGGCCCCCAACCTACGGTGTAGCGTCGCTTGCCATGACGGCACCCGAGACCGGCACCGAAACCGTCCCTGAAACCGTGGAGGCGTTCGCCGACCGAATGGTCTCGACGATCGACAACGCAAGCCTGACGCTGCTTCTGAGTCTGGGGCACCAGACCGGACTCCTGGAGACCATGGCTCGATTGGCGCCATCCACTAGCGCGGAGATCGCCGAAGCCGCCCAGCTCGACGAGCGTTACGTCCGAGAGTGGTTGGGCGGCATGACAACCGGCCGCGTCGTCGACTACGACGCCGAGACCGGGACCTATAGTTTGCCCGCCCACCGTGCGGCGGTACTGACCAGTGCGGCCGGGCCGGACAATCTCGCGCTGGTCGCGCAGTTCGTGCCGCTGCTCAGCGAGGTCGAACAGAAGATCCTCGGCTGCTTCCGGGCCGGCGGCGGTCTGCCGTACAGCGAATATCCCCGCTTCCACACATTGATGGCCCAGCAGAGTGGTGTGGTGTTCGACGCCGGGCTCATCGACGTGGTGCTGCCCCTGGTGGACGGCCTGCCGGAACGTTTGCGCGCCGGCGCCGACGTCGCTGACTTCGGTTGCGGCAGTGGGCATGCCGTGAATGTGATGGCGCAGGCGTTTCCGGCCAGCCGGTTCACCGGCATCGACTTCTCCGAGGAGGCCATCGCCGCCGGCCGCGACGAGGCGGCGCGGCTCGGCCTGACGAATGCGGCGTTCGAAAGCCACGACCTGCCGACGCTGGACAGGGAGGCGGCCTACGACGTCATCGTGGTCTTCGACGCCATCCACGACCAGGCCCAGCCGGCGCGGGTGCTGGAGAACATCTACCGCGCATTGCGGCCGGGCGGTGTTTTCCTGATGGCAGACATCAAGGCATCGAGCCGACTCGAGGAGAACGTCGGCGTACCGATGAGCACCTACCTCTACACGGTGTCGTTGATGCACTGCATGACGGTGTCGCTGGCACACGGCGGAGCCGGGCTGGGAGCGGCGTGGGGCACGCAGCTGGCCACCTCGATGCTCGCCGACGCCGGCTTCGGCGACGTCGTGGTGGCCGAGGTCGAGTCGGACCCGATCAACAACTACTACATCGCCCGCAAATAGATGGCCGCCCTCGACGTCCTGGACGACTGGCCGGTCCCGAACGCCGCCGCCGCGGTGGTCGGACCGAAGGGGGTGCTGGCCTCCCACGGTGACACCGCGCGCGTCTTCGCGCTGGCATCGGTCACCAAGCCGATCGTGGCACGGGCCGCGCAGGTCGCGGTGGAGGAAGGCGTCGTCGAGCTCGACACCGAGGCCGGCCCGCCCGGCTCCACCATCCGTCACCTGCTGGCGCATGCCTCGGGTCTTGCCATGCTTTCCGGCGATGTGCTGGCCCGCCCGGGAGCGCGCCGCATCTACTCCAACTACGGGTTTGCCGTGCTCGCCCAGACCATCGAGCGCGAGTCCGGCATCGAGTTCGCCCGCTACCTCACCGAGGCGGTGTGTGAGCCGCTCGGCATGACTTCGACGCGACTCGACGGGGGCGCCGACACCGCCGGCTACGGCGCGACCTCCACGGTCGACGACCTGGTCCGGTTCGCGGGCGACCTGCTGCGCCCGGCGACGGTCTCGGAACAGATGCACGCCGACGCGACCAGCGTGCAGTTCCCGGGTCTGGACGGGGTGCTGCCCGGATACGGCTCTCAGCGGCCCAACGACTGGGGCCTGGGATTCGAGCTGCGCGACTCGAAGTCCCCGCACTGGACGGGCGCGGGCAACTCGGTGCGCACCTACGGTCATTTCGGCCAGTCAGGCGGCTTCATCTGGGTCGATCCCGACGCGGACCTGGCCCTGGTGGTGCTCACCGACCGCGACTTCGGACAGTGGGCGTTGCAGCCGTGGCCGGCGCTGTCCGACGCGGTGCTCGGCGAGTACGCGTCAAAGGAAAATGCACACTAGCGCAACACAGGCATCACAGGGCACAATAGACACGCAAGACACAAGAAAAGATATCGCGCAGTATCTGCTTGATCGGGTTCACCAGGTCGTTGGGGAAGACGTCCCTCGTGAAACCGAAGGAGCAAGAAGATGCGTGCGTCGAATCAGTTCGCCGACGTGACGGCTGGTGTGGTGTATGTCCACGCCTCGCCAGCGGCGGTGTGCCCTCATGTCGAGTGGGCGTTGTCGTCGACCTTGCAAGCCAAGGCGAATTTGGTGTGGACTCCGCAGCCGGCCATGCCCGGGCAGTTGCGCGCGGTCACCAATTGGGTGGGTCCCGTCGGGACAGGTGCCCGTCTGGCGAACGCGCTGCGCTCATGGTCGGTTCTGCGGTTTGAAGTGACCGAGGACCCCAGCCCCGGTGTCGACGGACACCGGTTCAGCCACACTCCGCAGCTGGGGTTGTGGAGCGGGCCGATGAGCGCCAACGGCGACATCATGGTGGGCGAGATGCGGTTGCGGACGTTGATGGCGCAGGGCGCCGACACCCTTGCCGCCGAGATGGATTCGGTGCTGGGCACCGCGTGGGACGAGGCGCTCGAGCCGTACCGCGACGGCGGCGACGCCGGCGAGGTCACCTGGCTGAGCCGGGGAGTGGGCTAGCCCCCGCTTGCCGAGCAGACACAAACTCGCGTTGGAGCAGCCGCTCCCACGCGAGTTTGTGTCTGCTCGCGCCGGGAAGGCCACCAGTTGGCCCGCCCGACCAGTGCCGCCATCGCCGGCACCGTGATGGTGCGCACGACGAACGTGTCGACCAGCAGACCCGCGCCGATGATGAAACCGGTCTGCGCCAGGGTGGACATGCTGGCGAACATCAGCCCGAACATCGACGCGGCGAAGATGATGCCCGCCGAGGTGATCACGCCACCGGTCGAGCGCACCGCCCGGATGATGCCCGAGCGGATTCCGGCCGCCGCCTCTTCCCGGATGCGGGTGATCAGCAGCAGGTTGTAGTCCGCCCCCACCGCGACCAACACGATGAACGCCGTCGCCTGCACGTTCCAATAGATCGCCTGGTGCAACACGAACTGGAAGAAGACCACCCCCAGTCCGACCGCCGACATATACGAGATCACCACGGAGGCAATCAGATACAGCGGCGCCACCAGGGCGCGCAGCAGCAGCACCAGGATGAGGAAGACCACGACCAGGGTGGCGATGATGATCAGGGTCACGTCCCGGTCGTAGTACTGGCGCAGCGTGCTGTACATCGGGGTGGTGCCGACCATCGAGATCGACGCGTCCGCCAGCGAGGTGTTCGGCTGCGCACTGCGCGCGGTGTCGAGGATCGAGGCCACCTGATCCATCGCCGCCGGGCTGAACGGGTCCAGCTTCGTCTCCACCATGTAGCGCACCGAGTGCCCGTCGGGAGAGATGAACATCCGTGCGGCGTTCTTGAAGTCCTGCGAGGTGAGCACCGTGGGCGGGATGTACATGCCGGCCATGCCGGGTTGTGCCGCATCACGTTTCATCGACAGCAGCAGATCGGCCGCTTGATTCATGCCCGAGCCCATCTTCTTGGTCTGCTCGACGAGCGTCCGCACGCCGCGGGCCAGCTGCTGGCTGCCGTCGGCCAGCTTGTCGGCCGCCGCCTGCAGTTGTGCGATCCGCTGGGTGATTCCGGCGGCTCCGGCGCTCGCGGTGCGCAGGCTGTTGTCCGCGCTCGCGAGCATCGCGCTCACGTTCTGCACCGCAGCCTGCAGGTTCTGCATCGCCGACGGCACCAGGCGCGAGCGGCACGTCGTGTCGTCGGCGCAGAACGGACTGTTGGCCAGGGCATCCAGGACCGGGTTCCCGGCAACGTTGCCGGCCGTGACGGCTCCGTTGGCGAGCCCGCGCAGATGGTCCAGGAGGTTGGCGGCCCCGGTGAGCTGCTGCTGCACTGCGTTGAGCGTGCCGGTCACCTGTGCCACCGGCCCACTGGCGCCACTGATCTGGTCGCGAACCTGGGCGAGCGCCGCGGCCAGTTGGTCGGCCCCGTTGGTCAGCGCATCGAGGTCGTCGGTCTTGTCGCTGATCTGGGTCGAGGCATCCGCGAGCTTGGAGCCCACGGCACCGGCCTGCACGCTGAGCTTGGCCTGGTCGAGCGGCTGACCGTCGGGCCGGGTGACGCCGCGCACCGCGGCGATGTCGGGCAGCTGGGACACCCGCTGTGCCATCTGGTCCAGGTCGGCCAGCGCCCGTGAGGTCCGCAGGTCATGGGGTGAGCGCACGTAGATGTACTGCGGCAGTAGCGCATTCATCGAATAGTGCGCCGCCATCGTAGTGAAGCCGACGTTGCTGGGCGCCGATTGCGGTAGCTGCAGGCGGTCGTTGAAGGTGGGCCGCAGCAAGGCCGCGCAGCCGGCCAGCGTGAGCAGTACGGCCAGGCTCACCACCAGGTGGGCCTTCGGCCGGCGCACGATCGCGACGGCAGAGCGCCGCCACAGCCGGTCGGTCAGCCCGGGGCGCGGGGCCACCCAGCCGCGCCGGCCGGCGAGCACCAGGATGGCGGGCAACAGGGTGACGGCCGCGAAGAATGCGATCGCGATCGAAACCGCAAGGGCCGGACCGATACTGGTGAATGCGGGCAGCCGGGTGAACACCATGCACAGGAAGGTGACCGCGACGGTGGCCGCCGACGCCGCGATGACTTCGCCGATCGAGCTCAGCGCCTTGCACACCGCCTGGTCGGAATCGCTGCCGGCGCGGATGTGCTCGTGATAGCGGCTGATCAGGAACACGGCGTAGTCGGTGCCGGCGCCCACGATCATCGCCGTCATCAGCGCGACCGTGAGCGCCGATACCCCGAGCCCCAGTTGAGCCAGGCCGGACACCACGCCCTGGGAAGTGGCCACCGAGATGCCGATGGTGAGCAACGGCAGCAGCACGGTCATCGGCCGCCGATAGATCGCCATCAGAATGAGCAAGACCAGTATGGCCGTGGCGATCTCGATGATGTGCATGTCATGGGTGGTCAGGATCGACATGTCGCCGACCATCGCCGCCTGTCCCGTCACCGCCGCGGTCAGCGACGAACCGGCGGTGACGCGTTGCGCGGTCTGCGCGATCCGCTGGTAAGCCTGCGACGACTCCGGGGACCCGGCCGGCGCCTTCAGGCTCACGGCCAGATAGATGGCCTTGTGGTCGGCGCTGGCCATGAAGGTGCGCAACGCGGGCGTGGTGAGGACGTCCTGCACATTGGCCACATCAGCGGTCTGACTGCGCAACGTGGCGGCCAGCTTCCGGTAGGTGTCCTCGTCACCGGGTTGCAACCCCCGGTTGTCGGTGAGGACGACCAGCAGCAGGTTCTGTGCGGACTCGCCGAAATCCTTGGCCATCTGATCGGCTGCCGCCATGGCGCTGGGCGGCAACGGCTGCAGCGGCCGGCTCTCGACCACCGTGGTCAGCGGTGTCAGGGTGGCGGCCAGCGCTGCGACGACGACGATCCAGGCGGCGATGACCACCCAGGGTGCGCGCACGGCGACCCGTCCCAACACCGAGAACACGCCGATCGGCATCGAGGTCCGCGCAGGGGCGAAGCGTTTCAACATGGTGACGTCCTTCTCGGTCAGGCGTAGGCACGCCCGCCCCGGCAGGTGCACAGCCTGACGGCGGGCGTCGTGTTGACACCGAAGCTACGGTCGCCCCGGCGCCCGGTCGCGCTTGTCAGCGATAGTCGGACTTAGCCACGTTTGGCGAGGTTGTGCGCATTGTGCTCTGCCGCCGGCCAGCCCGCGGCGGAAGGGATGCCGAATTCCCGCAGAACCTCCGAAATGTCCTTGAGCAGTTGGGCATTCGAGTTGCGATCGCACGGCTGATGGGACAGCGCCGAGAGGAAAATCTGTCCGTTGACACGCCCGGACACGAGCCCCAGCAGGCCGCCGGTCGGGCGCATCGTCGCCGCGGTAGACCGCGGATACAGCGACCTCATGGCCATGCAGTCGGCGTCGGTGCCGTCCGGCCGGTTGACCGCGGGGTTGATCACGCCGAGGTTGGAGGATCCGCTGGTCGTCGCACCCCCGAGAGCCACGCCGACCATCCGTCGAACCGCCCACCGCGGCAGCCACGGAGTCAGGGGGAGCAGCGCCGAGCGCTCGTCGGGCATGGTGCCGCGGCGAACCAGCGCGTGCTTGATGGCGGCCCGGACCGGGGTCAGGTCCGTCGTCACCATGGTGGAGTCCACCTCGACGTCGACGGCCGTGATGGCGTTGGCCCGGGTATCGCCGACGACCCGCTCGTTGACCGGTATCGCCACGGTGGCGCAGCCCGCGTCGGTGACGCGTCCGGTCCGCCGGGCAAGCCGGGCGGTGACCGCCGCCAGCAGCGCGTTGCCGGTGCCCCCGAGCGCCCGGGCGCGAGCGTCCCACCAGTCGCCGTAGATATGCACCGTCGCCGTGGCCAGCGCCACGCGCTGGGGTGACCGCGGAGACCGGGCCGGCCGCGCGGTGGCGGTCCGGTGGGTGCCGCGTGCCAGACGTGCGGCGTCCCGCAGAGCCCGCCGGGTGGCGGGCAGGTCGCGCCGGGTCTGGCGGGCGTCCTCGCGAAGTGCCCGCCACCGCCGCCGCGAGCGGGCGGCCGGCCAGCTGACCGGATCGTCGTGCCCGCAAGCGGCGTCGGCCAATGCCGCGCAGATGCCGACGCCATCGGTGAGGCAGTGCGTGGTCACAAAACTCACCCCAGCGCCACCGTCGGTGAACGGGAGCACCGCCAGATGCCAGCCAGGTCCGCGTTCCGGGTCCAGCGCGACGTCCGCCTGTTCGTCCAGCCAGCTGTCGAAATGCTCACGCGGACGGGGTGATTCGACGATCTCGAGCTCGGGCTGGGCGGGTGTGGACACCCAGCGGTGGCGGCCGAAGGGTAGCGGTGAGCGTTCGATGCGCCGCGCGAGGCGTCCCCGCTGCAGGTGGCGGTGGAATCGGCGCAGACCGTCGAGATCGACGCCGCCCTGGTAGAGCCAGGCCCACTGCAGCACATTCGTGGAGCCTGTGGCCCGCTCGGCCAGAAACGCGGCCTGGTCCATCAGATCGAGGACGTTACTCATCGCCGGGACGCCTCCTGGTCCGCCAGCTGGGACAGCTCTGCGACGGTCAGCGAGAAGTCGTTCAGCACATCCGAAAGATGGTGTCGCAGTTCGGGCGTGGAGTTGGAGCGGCCCTGCTGGTAGGCCAGCACCGAGACGAAGACGTGCCGGCGCGTGCGGCCGGACAGCACCATCAGCAACCCGCCCAATCGGTCCATGATCGCCGAGGTCACCCCCGGCGCCAGTGACTTCATCGCGAAATGGTCGGCCTCGGTGCCGTCCGGCCGCAGCGCGGCTGCATCGATCGCTCCGAGGTTGGAGGCGATCACGCTGGTCGCGCCGCTGGCCGAGAGACCGACCCAGCGCCGCACCAGCCACTGCGGCAGCAGAGGAACCAGGGGCAGCAGTTGCCAGCGCTCGTTTTTCGACGTGGCGGCGCTGGTCAGCGCGTCCTTGATCGCGGCCCGCAGCGGCCGCAGGTCCGTTGTCGTCGGCGCGACCGCGAAATCGACGTTCGTGATCGCGTTGGCCCGGGTATCGCCGGTCGTGCGTTCGTTCACCGGCACGGTCAGGGCAACCATGCCGTCGGCGGTCAGCCGGCCCACCCGCTGGGCGAGGCGGGCCGCGACGCCCGCGAGCAGCGTGTTGGGCGTCCCGCCGAGCGCTGCGGCGCGGGCGTCCCACTGGTCGGCGTCGACGAAGATCGTCGCAGTCGGGAGCGTCACGGGCTCGTCGGATCTGTCTTGCGGTGGCGGTGCGGCCGAATCCTGCTGCCGCCGAGCCGCTCTGGCGATGACGACGACGGCGCGCCCGATGGCCGGGATGTCACGCAGGGTCTGACCCGCGTCTTGGTACAGCGCCTGCCACCGGGGTCGGGAACCGGCGGCCGACCACCGGAACGGGCTGTGCCGGCCGGACGCCGCGTCCGCCAGCGCCGTGCACAGCCCGACTCCATCGGTGAGGCAGTGCGTGACCACCAGGCTCACTCCGGCCCCGCCGTCGGTGAAGGGCAGCACCGCGAGATGCCATCCCGGGCCATGTTCGGCATCGAGCGCGACGTCGGCCTGCTCGGCCAGCCAGGACTCGAACAGCGCACGCGGCCGGGGTGTTTCGGCGATCTCAAGCTCGCAGTCGCGGCGGGGTGAGACCCAGCGATGGCGGCCGAACGGCAAGGGGGAGCGTTCGACGCTGCGCGCCAGCGGGCCGTGCTGCAGGTGGCGGTGGAATCGTCGCAGCCCGTCGAGGTCGACGGCGCGGTCGTAGAGCCAGAAGCACTGTAGGAGGTTGGTCGCTCCCGTTGCGCGCTGGCCCAGAAACTGGGTTTGGTCATAGAGGTCCAGAACGTCGCTCATGATCGGTAACCTTTCGCGGTGGTCAGGTCGTCGGATGTGGTCGCGGTGAGCGAGAACTCGCCCAACACGGATGAAATACGCTGTCGGAGAGCGGTATTGGAGTTGATCTGGCCCGGTTGATAGCCGAGCACCGAGATCGCGATCCGCCGGTCCACCGTCATCGCGTGCAACGACAGCAGGCCGCCGATCTGGCACAGCATCGCCTCGGTCAGATCCGGGTAGACCGACCGGACGGCGACGTAGTCGGCGTCGGTGCCGTCTGGCCGGCTCAGGGCCGGCGGCGCCGTGCCCAGGTTGGACGCGACGACGACATTGGTCGCGCCGCCGGTGGCTACCCCCACCAGCCGGCGGGTGAGCCGCCGCGGCAGCCAGGGGATCAGGGGCAGCAGTGTCCGCCGCTCGTCGGGCAGTTCCCGGTAGCCGGTCAGCGCCTGCTTGACGGCGGCCCGGATGACGCGCAGGTCGGCGGCCACCCTGGCCGGGTCCACCGTGATGTTCACCATCGTGACGGCGTTGGCGCGGGTGTCATCGGCGGCGCGTTCGTTGACGGGTATCGCCACGGCGACCGTGCCGTCGGCAGCCACCCGTCCGACCCGGTGCGCGAGCCTGACCGCCACCGCCGCGAACAACGTGTTGCTGGTTCCGCCGAGCGCGTGTGCGCGAGCTTCCCATTCCCCGGCGTCGACGAAAACCGTTGTGGTGGGGGCGGTGTACGATTCGTCGGCGCCGGCGACCGGGAGGATCGGGGTGGCCCGGCCGCGGTTCTGCCGGGCGAACCGGGCGGCGGCGGCGAGGGCCCGGCAGACGGCGGGCATGTCGCGGGCGGTCTGCCGGGCGTCTTCGCGCAGCGCACGCCAGCGGGTGCGGGAGCCGGCGGCAGGCCAGTGCGCGGACGGCTCCCGGCCGCACGCCGCCTCGGCCACCGCGATGGCGCCGCCGACACCGTCGGTGAGGCAATGGCTGAGCACCAGGCTGACCCCGGCGCCGCCGTCGGTGAACGGCAACACCGCAAGGTGCCAACCCGGTCCGAACTCCGCATCCAGCGGGGTGTTGACCTGCTCAGTCAGCCAGGCGTCGAATTCCGCACGGGGCCGGGGCTGGTGAGCGATCTGCAGTGCGGACGACCCGCGCTGGGACACCCAGCGGTGGCGGCCAAACGGCAACGGTGAGCGTTCGATGCTGCGCGCCAGCCGTCCCTGCAGCAGGTGCTGGTGAAATCGGCGCAACCCGTCGATGTCCACCGGGCGGTTGTACACCCACACGCACTGGCCGACGCCGGCGGCTTGTTCGAGACGAAAGAAGGTCTGATCGACCAGATCAAGGACGTTGCTCATCTGCCGAGGATCCTTTCCTGCACCGGCCATCCGGTAGTCGTGCTGAGCGCGAATTCGCTCAGCACATCCGAAACAAGGCCGTTGACAAAGCTGTTGGAGTTGCGGCCGTCTCGCTGATAGGAGACGACCGAGACGAAGACCGTGCCCCGCACGCGGCCCGAGAGCACCGACAGCAGCCCGCCGGAGCGGTCCGTCATCGCGGTAGTGGCATGCGCGGTGAGCGACCTCATCGCGAAGTGGTCGGCGTCGGTGCCGTCCGGCCGGTTCACGGCCGGATCGATGATCCCGACGTTGGATGCCCCGACGCTGACCGCACTGGTGGCGGCGGCATCGACCCATCGTCGGCCCAGTCGCTCGGGTATCACCGGAACCAGCGGCAGCAGGCGCCACCGCTGTTCGGGCTGCTCCGCGCACCGGATCAGCGCTTGCTTTGTGGCAGTGCGGATCTCGCGGAGATCCGTCGCGGCGTGCGTGGGGTTTACCGTGAAGTCCACATTGGTGATGGCGTTGGCGCGGGTGTCGCCGGGGGCGCGTTGGCTGACCGCCATCGTCACCGCGACCGCACCGTCCGCGGTGGTCCGTCCCATCCGCTGGGCCATGCGGGCGGCCACCGCGACCAGCAACGTGTTGCTGGTCCCGCCGAGATCGCCGGCGCGGGAGTCCCACTCGTCGGCGTCGACGAAGGCGGTTGCGGTGGGGATGTTGATGCGGGCAAATGGTCCGGTCGGTGCGGCGACCTGTCCGCCGTCCCGGCGGTTGCGCCACGCGAACTGTGCCGCGACGGCGGCTGCCTTACCGATGGCCGGGACGTCACGCACGGTTTGCCAGACGTCTTCGCGCAGGGCCTGCGGCCGCGGGCGCGACCCGGCTGCCGGCCAGCGCCGTGGGAGATCGCGGCCCTGCGCCGCATCCGCGAGCGCTTCGCACAGCCCGACGGCATCGGTAAGGCAATGCGACGCAACCAGACTCACGCCCGCGCCGCCGTCGCTGAAGGGCACTACCGCCAGGTGCCAGCCGGGTCCGTGCTCGGCATCCAGCGGGGTGTCGGCCTGCCGGGCCAGCCACGTGTCGAAATCGGCGCGTGCACAACGCTCCTCGGCGATCTCCAGCTGGTTCTGCTGCCAGGGGGAGACCCAGCGGGGACGCCCGAACGGCAGTGGCGAGCACTCGATTCGGCGGGCCAGTCTGCCGCGCTGCAGATGGTGATGGAACCGCCGCAGGCCGTCGATGGCTACGGGGCGGTCATACACCCAGGCGCACTGGATCACGTTGGTGACCTCGGCGGCCCGCTCGATGCGGAAGAAGGTGTGGTCGACCAGATCGACGACAGTGCTCACGGTGCTCACACCGATCCCTTGCTGATGACCGGAATGCCCTGCCCCGAGTTCGCATGCTCGGCAACCTCTTCCAGCCACGGCGGGGTGGACGGGGCGACGATGCGCGCGAAGGCTCCGGCCAGTGCCGAGAGGTAGCGGCGTACCGACGTGCGTGCCTCCGGGTTATCCGGAAAGGAGATGGTCGCGGTGGTCTTGTCGGCGTGCCGGGTGATCCAGACGTTGACCCCGCCGCGTGACAGATTGTCGCCGTAGGCGCCGAAGTTCGTTTGTTCGAACAAGGGCGCCAGGGGTAGCTTGCGGACGTCGATGAACGACACCATCGATTCCGAACGCTCGGGGGGCGCGATTCCCAGCTGTTCCGGCGTCGCCAGTTGCAGTACCCGGTCGAACGGGACACCGGCCAGACGCTTGGCGGCGTCGAACGATTCCTGCGCGGCGCGGGCCATCCGGGGGAAGGATCCGGAGCCGATGGAGACACTGATCGGTACCAGGCTGGCGAACCAGCCGACGGTGAGAGTGTCCAGGCCGGGTGTACGGGTGTCGTAGGGGGTGAATCCGTAGTAGGTCGTGGCGCCGGTCAGGTCATGCTCGGCCTGCGCGGCACAGGCCAGGACACCGCCACTGAAGCGGGCACCGGCGGCCCGGCAGGCGGCGTCGAACGATTCCGTCCCGGCGGCGTCGAGCAGGTCGACCGTCAGAAAGTCGCCCGTGGTGGTGACATCGACGTCCCCGAGCGGAAGCGGGAAACGGGGCCAGTGTCCACCGGTGCCCTCCATGAAGGAGATCCACTCCCTGACCTCTGGCGAGGTGAGCGTCAGGCGCGCTATCCGCTCGTGCTGCCGCGCCGCGTAACGCCGATAGCTGGCGATCTCCGGAGTGACGGGTTGCTGCGCCGGGTTCTGCGTCAGCGCGTCATAGGAGAGATGGATATCGAAGAAGATCAGGCCGGCCGACATGCCGTCGATGTAGAGATGGTCGACGCTGGTGTAGAAGGTGAAGTAGTCGGCGTGCTGGATGACCCCGAAGGTGATGCAGCCCCACTCCAGCGTGCCCGGGGTGCTGGTCAGCGCATGGTTGCGTATCTGTTCGGTGTTCATCCGGCCGAATTGGACGGGGTGGAAGGCGATGACATCGGGGTTCTCGATGCGCCGGCGCTGGATTGCCGCACCGTCGAATTCGAACCAGTCGTGGTAGCTGTCGTGGCGGCGCACATGGGTGTTGATCGCGGCCGTCATTGCGCCGATGTCGCAGGTGCCGGCGATGTCCCAGGCCACGACCATCAACCGGGGCAGGGTGTGGCCGGCTTCCTGAGCGGCCAGGGCCGACCGAAGGTGTTGCTCCCGTTGGTAACTGGGAGCCAGAGTGCTGTGCGGCGCCGTCCGTGCCGCGGCGCGTGCCGCCGGGGTGGCCGTCCAGGTGGTGACCAGCCCGTGCGGCGGTCGCCATTCGTTGATCGTGCCCAGTCCTACCATCGCTCGATCCCTTTCGCGTGTGCCGGCCGTGTATGGCAGGCAAAACCACTGGGGTGCCTGGATTTCGCCGGCGGAAATCCTGTGCGTGGTTGGGCGGAGCGCGCCTGCCAATCGGTTGATCACAAACCTAGGAATTCGGCGGCGAGCCGTCACGGTTGTGGTCGATAGCCGGAGTAAACGACGATTGCAGGGTTTTGCGCGTTATGCTCACGCAGTGGTGCGGCGGACGTGGATTACGTCGCGGGAACGTGCGCGAAATGGTCGATCAGTGCTTGCTGATCGACGCCGTCTCGCGGACGGGCACTTAGGTGACGGGCCCTGATATCGGCTTGGCCGACACCGGCATATCGACATTGCCCGCGCAGGTGCCGCTGGCGATATCGGTGTGGAAGACGCCGGTGAGAATGCCGTATTGCCCTGGGGTGTAGACGGTTATCGATTTGGCCGGGTCGTATTCGATGGTGCCGTCCGGCAGCAGGCAGTCCCATTTCCAGGTCATCTCGCGCACCCATTGCGAGCCGTTCCAGGTGAATTCGATTGTCCGGGGCATCGATTCGTTCTTCGGTACCGGCGGGTTGTCGACCGTGGCGACGCAGACGCCCGCGGCGCAGCTGGAGGTGAAGGAGACGGTGGAGCGGTGGGCGAATTCGGGCTGGCCCGCTGCCACACTGGTGCCGGATTTGGCGTTGGCGCCGAGCACGACGAGGTATTCACCGTTCCAGGAGGCGACTTCACCCGCGTGCGCCACCGGCGCCACGCACAACGGAACCCCTATGGCCGCTACCGCGGCCAACCCGGTCTTGACGAACACTGACATGCTGAACATGTCGCGTCGCGTGACCGGTTCGTTACACCTTGTGGGCCGGCCTCAGCACCTGCAGCGCGGCCGGAACCGCGGAGATCTCGGCCGGCAGCGGACAGGCGAAGTCACCGTCGGCGTACACGTTGATGCCGGGGCATTCGACTTCGACGGTCTTGGCTCGCGCGGTGGTGACTTCGTCGAGCCCCACATGCGTGCCTTTGAGGGCGGTGGGGAAGAAGCGGATCAGCTTCGTGCGCGACTCTGACCGCACCATGGTCAGATCCAGCAGGCCGTCCGACCGGTCGGCGTTCGGGCAGATCAGCATCCCGCCGCCGTAGCTGCGGGTGTTGCCGAACGCTGTCATGGTGAGGTCGGTTTCGATCACCTGCTGCCCGTCGAGCACCAGCCGGAACGGCAGCAACCGCAATTGCGACAGCTCGGCGAACATGGCGATGTAGTACCGCATCCGCCCGTGCGGCCAGGTCATCCGGTTCGCCCGATCGGTCACCAGCGAGTCGAATCCCGTTGCCGCCACGGTGCCGAACCACTTGTTGACGCCGTGCTGGTCGCGGATCCGGCCCAGGTCAATGGTTTCCGTCCAGCCGTCCACCACGATGTCCGCCGCGGCTTCGGGATCCTTGGTGGGGATACCGAATTCACGCGCGTGGTCGTTACCGGTGCCCGCCGGGATGATCCCCAGCGGCACATCGGTTTGCGCCAGCACCTGCAGGGCGTTGGAGATGACGCCGTCGCCGCCGGTGACGACGACCGCGTCGGTGCCCTTCTCCAGCGCCGCGGCGACCAGAAAGCGTGCGTCTTCGGCGCCGTCGCCGATGATCTCGACGACTTCGATGCCGCGTTTGTGGAACCGGGCGATCGCGCGTTGCGCCGCCTCGATCGCGGCACCGTGTCCCGACAGGGGATTGGTCAGCGCGGTGACCTTGGCGATCTCGCGCCGGCTCAGGACGGGGGACTGCTGCGTCACGGAATCAGTTTGCCGGGGTTGAGAATTCCGGCTGGATCCAGGGTGGCCTTGGCCGCGCGCAACAATTGCACCCCGAGGTCGCCCACTTCGTCTCGCATCCATGCCCGGTGGTCGGCTCCGACGGCATGGTGGTGGGTGATGGTGCCACCGGTGGCCATGATCGCGTCACACGCCGCCTTCTTCGCCGCCCACCACTGCTCGACCGGATTGCCGCGCTGGCCGGCGACCACGGTGAAGTACAGCGAGGCGCCGGTGGGGTAGACGTGCGATACATGGCACATCACCAGCGCCGGGGTGCCCGACTCGCCCAGCGAACTGGTCAGCGCCTCGGTGACGGCGGCTTTGAGGGCGGGAATGTTGGACCAGTCGGTGGCGGTCTCCAGCGTCTCGCAGAGCGCGCCCGCGGCCAGCAGTGAGTCGCGCAGGTACGGCGCGCTGAACCGGCCGTGCTCCCAGGTCTTGGCCGGGCCTTCGCCCAGCGAGGTGCCGCCGCTGGCTTCCAGCAGCGCCCGGGTCTCGGCGTGCCGGCTCTCGGCGTGCTCCTTGGTGCCCTCGAACAGCGTCAGACCCAGACATCCACCGCTGCTTTGGTTTTCACCGATCGTCTCGTGAGTGGCGAGGTTGATGCCGGTCTCCGCCTCATCCGAAAGGCGCACCACGGTGGGGCCGGTGCCGGTCTGGGTGATGGCCCGCAATGCGGCGACCCCGGTTGCGAAGTCCGGGAACGACCACGCCTCGTAGCGGGTGGTCTCCGGGACGGGGTGCACCCGCAATCGCACCTTGGTGATGACCCCCAGGGTGCCTTCGGAGCCGATGGCCAGCTGACGCAGATCCGGACCGGCGGCCGAAGCCGCCACCCGCCCCAGGTCCCAGATGCCGACGGGGGTGACCATGCGCAGTCCGATGATCATGTCGTTGAACCGGCCGTAGCCGGCGGAGTCCTGGCCGGACGAGCGGGTCGCCGCGAAACCGCCGATGGTGGCGTACTCGAAGCTCTGCGGGAAGTGCCCGAGGGAGAAACCGTGTTCGCCGAGCAGGCGTTCGGCGTCCGGGCCGGTGACGCCGCCGCCCAGTTCCGCGATGCCCGACACCGGGTCCAGGGAGTGCAACTCGTCGAAGCGACGCAGATCCAGCGAGATGACGGCGGCGAACTGCCCGCGGGTGGGATCCAGGCCCCCGGTGACATTGGTGCCGCCGCCGAACGGGACGACTGCGATGCCGTGGTCGGAGCAGTAGCGCAATATTTCCAAGACCGTGTCGTCATCGCCGGGGAGCAGCACCGCGTCGGGCGCATCCTGGACGCCGCGGTCTTTGCGGCGCAGCATGTCGGGGGTGGACTTCCCGCCGGCGCGCAGCAACCGGTCGCGGTCAGCGGTACGGAAGTACTCGCTGCCGACGATCTTGGCGAGCCCGTCCCGGGCTTCCTGCGACAGGGCGCATTCGCGCAGCTTCACCTCGTCGGGCTGCAGCTCGTCCTCATCCGAATCTTCAAGGCCCACAACCTGCTTCAGCAGACCGCGGATTCCATCGGAGAGTGGCTTGGCCGCGGCGGGATCCCCCCACGCGTTCCATTTCATCGGCGGAAGGAGTTCCTCAAGGTGCGTCATGCGTTACAGTATTACACATGGTGTCAATGAGTAATGACCCAAATTTGGATACCGGGGACCGAATATTAGCTGCGGCGGCCAGCTGCGTGGTCGATTTCGGTGCCGACCGGGTGACTCTCGCCGAGATCGCCCGCCGCGCCGGCGTGAGCCGTCCGACGGTCTACCGCCGATGGCCGGACACGCAGTCGATCATGTCGACGCTGCTGACCGACCACATCACCAACGTGATGCGCGAGGTGCCTTTCGCCGGCAACGACCGGGAGGCGCTGGTTCGGCAGGTGGTGGCGGTGGCCGACCGGTTGCGCCGCGACGAGCTGATCATGTCGGTGATGCACTCGGAGCTGGCCCGGGTCTACATCACCGAGCGCCTGGGTGCCAGCCAGCAGTTCCTGATCGAAGGGCTGGCCCAGCGGCTGGCCGAGGCGCAGCGGGCCGGCACCGTCCGGCCCGGTGACCCCCGTCAGTTCGCGACCATGATTCTGCTGATCGCCCAGTCCACCATCCAATCCGCCGACATCGTCAAACCGATCCTCGACGACGAGGCCCTGGCCACCCAACTCGCCTACACACTGAACGGATACCTGTCGTGATGGAGAACCTGACCGCGCTCAACGCCGCTCGTCGCACCGCAGACCTCACCGCCCTGGCCGACGGCGCCGAGCTCGACGTCGTCGTCATCGGTGGTGGCATCACCGGCGTCGGCATCGCCCTGGACGCCGCGTCGCGCGGCCTGCGCACCGCGCTGGTGGAGAAACACGACCTCGCGTTCGGCACCAGCCGGTGGAGTTCGAAACTGGTGCACGGCGGTCTGCGCTACCTGGCCAGCGGCAATATCGGCATCGCGCGCCGCAGCGCCATCGAGCGCGGAATCCTGATGTCGCGCAACGCCCCTCATCTGGTGCACGCGATGCCGCAGCTGGTTCCCCTGCTGCCGGCGATGAACCACTTCAACCGTGCCCTGGTGCGGGTCGGCTTTCTGGCCGGTGACGCGCTGCGGGTGATGGCGGGCACGTCGTCCTCGACGTTGCCCCGGTCGCGGCGGATCTCGGCAAGCCGGGTGGTCGAGCTGGCACCCACGGTGAAGCGCGACGGCCTGGCGGGGGGACTGCTCAACTACGACGGGCAGTTGATCGACGATGCGCGGCTGGTGACGGCCGTGGCGCGCACCGCGGCCCAGCACGGCGCCCGGATCTTGACCTATGTGGCCGCCTCGGAGGCCACCGCCACCTCGGTGCGGCTGACCGACCAGCGGACCGGCGAGTCGTTCGAGGTGAAGGCCGGCGCGGTGATCAATGCGGCCGGGGTGTGGGGCGGTGACATCGACCCGGCCTTGAAGCTACGGCCCAGCCGCGGAACCCATCTGGTGTTCGACGCGGCGGCGTTCGGCAATCCGACTGCGGCGCTGACCATTCCGATCCCGGGCGAGGTGAACAGGTTTGTGTTCGCCATGCCCGAGCAACTCGGCCGGATCTACCTCGGGCTGACCGACGAGGATGCGCCCGGCCCGATTCCCGATGTCCCGGAGCCCTCTTCGGCAGAGATCGCCTTCCTGCTGGACACGGTAAACACCGCGCTGGGCACCACCGTTTCGTCGTCGGACGTGATCGGGTCTTACGCCGGGCTGCGGCCGCTGATCGACACCGGTTCGGGCCGGACCGCCGACGTATCCCGCGACCACGCCATCTTCGAATCGCCGACCGGTGTGATCAGCGTGGTGGGTGGCAAACTCACCGAATACCGTTACATGGCAGAGGATGTGCTCAACCGGGCGATCGAGTTGCGCACGTTGCGCGCCGGGCAGTGCCGGACCCGCAACCTGCCGCTGATCGGGGCGTCGGCCAACCCGGGCCCCGCCGCGGGGCCGGGTAACGTGCCGGCGTCCATGGTGGCGCGGTACGGCGCCGATGCGGCCAACGTGGTTGCGGTGGCCACCTGCGAGCGGCCGACCGAGCCGGTCGCCGACGGCATCGACGTGACGCGGGCGGAGTTCGAGTACGCCGTGACCCACGAGGGCGCACTGGACGTCGGTGACATTCTCGATCGCCGGACCCGTATCGGTCTGGTGCCGCGTGACCGCGAGAAGGCGGTCGCGGTAGCTGAGGAGTTCCTGGCAGGTGTCGGCTGACCCTCGCCATGGCCGGGCGCGAGTTGTAGCTTCGTAACCGTGACGGGGGAGGACCGTCGGGTATTGATCGTCGGAGCCGGGGTGGGCGGCCTGGCGACGTCGGCGTTGCTCGCGCAGCACGGCGTGCGTTCGTTGCTGGTCGATCGGCGGCACGAGACCTTCGTCTATCCCAAGGCGCGCAACCTGAGCTTTCGCAGCCTGGAAATTCTGCGCGGGCTCGGTCTGGGCGACGAGGTGCACGCCGTGGCGGAGCGGGTGTCCACCATGGTGGTCAAGCCGACCCTGGCCAGCACGGCCCCGGGGCACCCGGCGATCGATATGGATGCGATATTCGCCGGCCTGGACGCGGTGAGTCCCGAGCCCGCCGCGCAGTACTGCCCGCAGAGCGAGTCGGAGCCGATGTTGTTGCGAGCGGCCCGCACTCGCGGCAGTGAAGTGCGCTATGGGACCGAACTGGTGTCGTTCGAGCAGGACGGCGACGGTGTCTCGGCGATCCTTGCCGACCGGGAATCCGGGCGATCGCAGATAGTGTGGGCCGAGTATCTGATTGCGGCCGACGGGGTGCACAGCCCGATCCGCAAGGCGCTGTCGGTACCGACTTCCGGCTACGGCGCGTTGCCGATCTTCGTGGTGTTCATCTACTTTCGCTGTGCATGGCGCCGGTTCGCTCCGGATCTCACCAACGGCGATGCGGTGCAGATCAGCAATCCGGCCGCGCCCGGCATCTTCCTCGCGGTCGACGAGGACCGCGGCATGTTCATCACGACCTATTTTCCCGCCAAAGGCGAAACGGCCCAACAGTTCACGCCCGAGCGGTGCGCCGAATTGGTGACCGCGGCAATCGGACAGCGGGCCGAGGTACAGATCATCGAGGTCGCCTCGTGGCAGCCCTATGAACAGGTTGCGGATCAATTCTGTTGTGGCCGTGTCCTTCTGGTCGGCGATTGCGCGCATACCATGCCACCGTTCAAAGCCGGCGGAGCCAATACCGCCATTCAGAGTGCGCACAACCTCGCCTGGAAGCTGGCAGCGGTGCTGCAGGGCCGGGCCGGACCGGCGCTGCTGTCGAGTTATCACAGCGAACGGCACCCGGTCGGCCGGTTCGCCGCCCACCAGTCACTGACGGGCCCCACGCTGGCCACTCTCGAATTGGGAGACCAGCGGCCACGTTTAGCGCCCGAGCAGGAGTGCTCGATGTTCGAGCTGCTGATCGGCTACCGGTATCGGTCGGCTGCGGTGCTGACCGACGATCCCGATCCCGGGGCGTTGGAGCTGGTGCAGGAGTTGCGCGGACAGCCCGGCACCCGAGTTCCACACGTGTGGCTGCAGCGCGACGGGAACCGGATGTCGACGCTCGACCTGCTGGGACCCCGGTTCACGCTGCTGTCTGCTGACGAGCGGTGGCGTGCCGCAGCGGCCGGTCTCCAGGTCGCCATGCACCGCATCGATGAGCCAGAGTGGTTGGACGTCACCGGTTTAGGCGCGACGGGAGCGCTGCTGGTGCGCCCCGACGATTTCGTGGGATGGAGAGTGGAGGAGATGCCGGACGACCCGGCCGGCGCACTGCAACAGGCGCTGAGCGCGATCCTGGCCCTGGGGTGAGCAGTCGCAAAATCGCACGTTTCCCGAAGGAAATCGTGCGATTTTGCGTCTGCTCGCGAGTGGGTGGTGACCCCTGCTCGCGAGTGGGTGGTGCCCCTGCTCGCGTAGGGAGCTGGCCCCCGCTCGCGAGGATTTACAGCGGGATGTTCTTGTGGCGTCCGCGGCGAGCCGGCGCCTGCGCCAGCGCCTCGGTGAGCTTGCTGCGGGTGTGCGACGGGTCGATCTTCTCGTCGACCACACCGATGTCGATGGCGCTGTCCACACCACCGGCGATGCGCTCGTGCTCAGCGGCCAACTCGTCGTGCAGGGCCTCACGCTCGTGGTCCGGTGCGGCGGCCAGCTTGCGCTTGTGCAGGATGCCGACGGCCGCCTTGGCGCCCATCACCGCAACCTCGGCGTCCGGCCAGGCGAACACCTTCGTCGCGTTCAGCGAGCGGGAGTTCATCGCAATGTAGGCCCCGCCGTAGATCTTTCGCGTCACCAGGGTGACCCGCGGAACCGTCGCCTCACCGAAGGCGTGCAGCAGCTTCGCGCCGCGGCGCACCACGCCACCCCACTCCTGGTCGACACCGGGCAGATACCCCGGCACGTCGACGATGACCACCAGCGGGATACCGAACGCGTCGCACAACCGCACGAAACGCGCTGCCTTCTCGGCACTTTCGGAGTTCAAGCAACCGCCCAGGCGCAGCGGGTTGTTCGCCAGCACGCCGACCGTCCGGCCCGACAAGCGGCCCAGGCCGACCACCATCGACGGCGCCCACTTGGCCTGGAATTCCTCGAAAGGCGCGTCCGAGTCGAGCACGGCGCTGACGATCGGGTGCACGTCGTAAGCCCGTCGCGACGACTCAGGCAGCAGCGCCCTGATGTCGGTGTCGCCGGCCTCGGCCTTGCTGCGGTCGAAATGTCCCTGCTGGCAGAACAATCCGACCAGCCGGCGACCACGCTCGAAGGCGTCGAGTTCGTCGTCGGCGACGATGTGGCACACCCCGGACTTCTTGTGGTGGGTTTCGGGCCCACCGAGGGACGCCATGTCGACGTCCTCGCCGGTGACGCTGCGGACCACGTCGGGCCCGGTGACGAAGACCCGGCTCTCCGGCGCCATCACGATGACGTCGGTCAGGGCCGGCCCGTAGGCGGCGCCGCCGGCCGCGAAGCCGACGACCACCGAGATCTGCGGGATGTAGCCGGATGCCCGGATCATGGCCTCGAAGGTCAGCCCGACCGCGTGCAGCGCTTTGACGCCCTCGGCAAGCCGTGCGCCACCCGAGTGCCAGATGCCCACGATCGGGCACTGCTCCTCGATGGCGGTGTCGTACGCGTTGACGATGTGGGCGCAACCCTCGACTCCCATGGCGCCGCCCATGACGGTGCCGTCGGTGCAGAAGGCAACGGTGCGTACGCCGTTGACGGTGCCCGCTGCGGCCAGCACACCCGAGCGGTCCCGCTCGTGAAGCAGCTCGATGCTGCCGTCGTCGAGGAAGTTGCTCAAACGCAGCAGCGGATCGCGGGGGTCGAGCGACTCGCCAACCGCCTCAGGGGCCATGATTGTCATCGCAGATCTCCTAATTCGCCTGTGGTGCTCTGGGTTTATCCCGTGATCCTTGGAGCTTTCTAGTAACGCCCGAACGCGATCGCCACGTTGTGACCGCCGAACCCGAACGAGTTGTTGATCGCGTACTCGAAGTTGCCGGACCGGGGCTTGCCCGCCACCACGTCGAGGTCGATCTCGGGGTCGAGGTTGACCAGGTTCAGTGTCGGCGGAATGACCTGATCCCGCAATGCAAGCACGGTCAGGATGGACTCCACGGCACCGACCGCACCCACCGAGTGCCCGAGAGCACCTTTCGGGGCGAACACCGCCGGCTTGTTGCTGCCGAGAGCGTTGTTGATCGCCCTGCCCTCGGCCACGTCGCCGACCTGAGTGCCGGTGGCGTGCGCGTTGACGTGGCCGATGTCGCTCGGCTGCAGACCGGCGAGCTGGATTGCCCGCGTGATCGCGTGTCCGGCGCGAATCCCGTTGGGGTCGGGCGCCACCATGTGGAAGCCGTCCGAGGTGATGCTGGCGCCCATGATGCGGGCCAGGATGTTGGCGCCGCGGGCCTTGGCGTGCTCCTCGGTCTCGATCACCATCAACGCGGCGGCCTCACCGAACACGAAGCCGTCGCGGTCCTTGTCGAACGGGCGGCAGGCACCTTGCGGGTCGTCGTTGTTGGTGGACATGACGATTCGCATGTTGGCGAACCCCGCGATCGGCACCGCCTCGATCTTGGTTTCCACACCACCGCAGATCGCGATGTCGGCCTCGCCGAGCGCAACCTGCTGCCACGCCCGGGCGATGCCCTCGGCTCCTGACGCGCACGCCGAAATCGGGGTCATCACACCGGCTTTGGCGTGGCGCTCCAAGCCCACCGCCGCGGCCGCGCCGTTGGGCATGTACTTCTGCACGGTCAACGGCGAGATGGCTCGGAAGCCACGCGCCCGCATTTCGTCGTACCCGAAGACGAGCTCTTCGGCGGAACCCAGCCCGGTGCCGATGGACACCATCAACCGGTTGGTGTCGACCTCCGGTGAGCCGGCGTTCTCCCAGACCCGCCGGCCCATGATGGTGGACATCCGCTGCAGGTAGCCCGTGCGGCGCAGTTCGATTCGCGTCAGTTGACTGTCGAACTCCTCCAGCAGGTGCCCGCCGATCTTCACCGGCAGGTCGAACTCCTCGACGAAGTCGTCCTCGAGGACCCGAATCCCACTTTGCCCGTCGAGCAAGCACTTCCACGTGTTCTCGGCGTCGGTTGCCAGTGCGGTCGTCATGGCAATGCCGGTAACGACAATATTCGGGAATGCTTTCCCGGTAACCAGCTCTGTCATGGCTTGTGCCACGTTCCTTCCGTATTCGTCCGGCACGGGCCGGGTGCGGCCCGCATCATCGCCGAACCCCGTGCCTCAGTAGCGCCCAAACGCGAGCGCCACGTTGTGGCCGCCGAACCCGAATGAGTTGTTGATCGCGTAGCGGTACTCGCCGTAGCGAGGCTCGCCGGCGACCACGTCAAGATCGATCTCCGGGTCCGGGGTCTCATAGTTCAATGTCGGTGGTATGACTCCGTCCCGAAGGGTCAGCACCGTGAGGGCCGATTCGAGTGCGCCGACGGCGCCGATCGAATGTCCGAGCGCCGATTTCGGCGCGTAGACAGCGGCGTTTTCGCATCCGGCGACCCGGATGGCGTTGGCCTCGGCACTGTCACCGATAGGTGTGGCAGTGCCGTGCGCGTTGACATGGTCGATGTCGCTGGGGGACAGGCCCGCCAACTCCATTGCCCGTCGCATCGCTCCGCCGGCACGGGTGCCGTCGGCAGCGGGAGCGACCATGTGGAAGGCATCCGAGGTGATACCGGCACCCATCAACCGGGCCAGCGGCTTGGCGCCACGGGCCTTGGCGTGCTCCTCGGTCTCGATGATCATCATCGCTCCGGCCTCGCCGAAGACGAATCCGTCCCGGTCCTTGTCGAACGGCCGCGACGCCCGCTCGGGCTCGTCGTTGCGCGTCGACATGGCCCGCATCATCGAGAACGCGGCGATCGGCAGCGCCTCGATCGGTCCCTCGACACCGCCGCACACCGCGAAGTCGGCGTCACCCATCACGATCTGACGCCACGCGTGCGCGATGGCCTCCGACCCTGACGAACAGGCCGAAACCGGGGTGATGACACCGGCGCGGGCACCGAGTTGCAGACCCACCACCGCCGCGGCGCCGTTGGGCATGATCATCTGAACGGCGAGCGGCGACACCTTGCGGGGGCCACCCTCGTTCATCAGGTCATAGCTCTCGACGATCCGCTCGGCGCCGCCCAATCCGGTGCCGACCACGACGCTGAAGCGATCGGGATCAACCTCGGGGCTGCCGGCGGTCTCCCACAACTGGCCGCTCAACCACTTGGCGAGCCGCTGGACATACGACATCCGTCGCATGTCCAGGCGGCCCATGTGGTTGTCGACCGGTTCCTTGAGGTGTCCGCCAATTTTGGCGGGCAGGTCCCATTTGGAGACGAATTCGTCTTCGAGGACGTGGATACCGCTTTCGCCGGCCAGCAAGCTCTTCCACGTGCTCTCGATGTCCGGCGCGAGACATGTCGTCGCCGCGACGGCGGTTACCACAACGCTGGGGTAACCGCCATTAGCAGTGGAAGGCTTGGTCACTTGCTGTCTGCTTCCAGCCTCGCCTTGACGTTGGCAGCCGCCTCGGGGTTGTCGGTCTCCAGCTTGGCGCGCAGCGCCTCGGCAGCCTCGGGGTTCTCTTCCTCGAGCTTCTGGATGTAGGCGACGACGTCACCGACGGTGCGCAGGCCGGCGAGGTCCTCGTCCGGGATCTTCACGCCGTACTTGTCCTCGGTCTGCACGGCGATCTCCACCATCGACAGCGAGTCGATGTCCAGGTCGTCGACGAACGACTTCTCCGGGGTGACCTCCGAAGGCTCGATACCGGTGACCTCTTCGATGATCTCGGCGATACCGGCGATGATTTCTTCCTGACTGACGGCCACAGTTAGTTCCCTTCGTAATATGTTGTGTGTAAACCGATTTGACGTGCTTATTGGGCTCTGGGGTAGAGCGGGCGATTAGATGTTCGCCAACTCGTCCAGATCTGCGGGTGACTTGACGGCTCGCGTCGGAACCCCCCGAAGTTCGCGTTTGGCGATACCGGTCAGAGTGCCCGCGGGCGGGAACTCCACGATCGCCGTCACATTGTTCTCCGTGCTTTCCCGCATAAATGCGGTGCACAGGTCCCAGCGCACCGGCCGGGTCAGCTGAGAAACCAGGGTCTGCATCGCCGAGGCGGCAGAGGTCACCGGCTTTCCGTCGTAGTTGGACAGCAGCGTGGCCGTCGGCTCGGCGGTCGCGATGCCGGCAGCCGCTGCGGCGTAGCCCTCCAGGGCGGGGGCCATGAATTCGGTGTGGAACGCGCCCGCGACGCCCAGCGCGCGGACCCGGGCCTTGGCCGGCGGGTCCTCGGCAAGCTTCTCCAGCGCGGTCAGCCGGCCGGCGGCGACGATCTGGCCCGCGGCGTTGCGGTTGGCGGGAACCAGGTCGAGCTGCTCGAGACGGGTGAGCACCTCCGACTCGTCGCCGCCGAGCACGGCCGACATGCCGGTGGGCTCGGCTGCGCACGCCTTGGCCATCTCGGCGCCGCGGGTGGCGGCCAGCATGACGGCGTCATCGGCGGCCAGCACCCCGGCGATCGCGTAGGCAGCGATCTCGCCGACGGAGTGGCCCGCGATGATGAGGTCCTGTCCCGACAGCAGCCCGCGCCGGGTCAGCTCCTGGTGGGCCAGCAGGGTGGCCGCAACGATCAGGGGCTGGGCGATGGCGGTGTCGGTGATCTCCTCGGTCGATGCCGTGGTACCGAGCCGGGCCAGATCCAGGCCGCTGGCCGTCGACCATGCCGAAATCTGGTCTGCTGCTCCTGGCAGTTCCAGCCATGGCGACAGCATTCCCTCAGTCTGGGAGCCCTGTCCGGGCGCAAGCAAAGCGATCACGTGTCTAAGAGAACACTGTGAAGACGGTTTTGCGGGGTGTAACAGATTATGAACCTCGTCTTAGGTTTTTGTAGATCTCCTACAAAATAGCTCCGTAAGCTACATGTTTGAGATACACCCGCTATCTGTCATCTAAATCACTTTCGGCCGGAAACGGCGCCGGAACCCCCTCTGACCGGCGACGGAAGCTGCGGGACCGACGTACCGGCGGCGCTGGAACTCTGCGTCGGGTAGTTGAGCTGGCCTACCGTCGCCGCCACGCGGAGAACGTAGGCGTCGCGCGGCTGGGTGGGATCACGCCCGGTGAAGTCGGTGATCCGCTTGAGCCGATAGCGCACGGTGTTTGGATGAACGAACAACTTCCTGGCACAAGCCTCAATAGCACCGCCAGAATCTAAGAAAGCATCCAAGGTCTCAACCAGCGTCGGCCCGGCGTCGGCCAGCGGGCGCATGACGTCGGTGTGCAGCGCCACGATCGCCGACGCGTCGCCCATCAGGGCCCGTTCCGGGAGCAGTTCGCGGGCCAGCACCGGGCGGGGGGCCCCGCGCCAGCCGGCGACCGCGTTCATGCCGGAGATGGCCTCACTGGCGCTGTGGTAGGCGGCGGTGAGCATGGGCGCCGTCGGCCCGATCACCACCGGTTCGTCGGCGAAGGCGATCAGCAGGTCCTTGAGAAACTTGTCGGTGAGCGACAGCTGTCCCGAGACGATCGCAACGAGCCAGGTGCCGTGCACGTCGGTGAGGGCCGCCCGGCCGTGTCGCGTGGCGATGTCACGCAGATGCTGGCTGGCCCGCTCGCTGCCGGCCTCGCCGTCGGCGCGTCCCGGTGCCGGGGTTCCCACGATGACGGTGGCCGGCGCGGTGGTGTCCCAGTTCAGCGCCGCCGCCCGGGAGAGCAGCTCCGGGCCGGTGTCGCCGCGGACGACCGCGTCGACGACGCTGGCCTCCATCCGGCTGTCCCAGTTGCCGCGCGCCTCGGCGGCGTCGGCGTAGGCCGAGGCGGCGGTGAAGGCCAGGTCGCGGCTGTACTTCAAGATTCCGACCGTCAGTGCGGTCAACTGCTCTTCAGAGCGGGCCAGCAGCGGCACCACCTCTTCGAAGAACTCCATGGTGACCCGCACCATGTCCACGGTGTGGCGCAGCGCGATGCGCCGGGTGAGGTCTTGCGGCACCAGTTCGAAGGCCTGCGCGGTGTAGCTGACGTCGCTGTGCGGGTCCTGCATCCACTCGACGAAGTTGACCACCGCCGTCTGGACGACCAGTGCCACGCTGGCGCGCTGGGAGGCTTCCAAGTCGGCGAAGAACGGCAGCCGTTCCTGCATGGCCGAGACGGCTTCGGTGGCCAGCCGGCCCGAGTACTGCTTCAACCTGCGCAATAAGGAGTCCGGCACGGTATCCAGCAGCTCCAGCGGCGACCGGGGACGCCCAAGCTGCTGCGCCAAGTTGTTGTCGCCCACCCCTAAAAGCTACGCCCCTTTTCTGTCGGAGTCCGCTAAAGGCCCCTGGCGCTTCGGCGCCGAGTGTGGGCCTAGCCGCACACTCGGCACCGACGGTGCGGCGGGCCGCACATTCGGCGAGAGAACGAGCGGGGGCTAAGCGACGCCCGGGTCGGAGGTCTGCTCCGGGGCTGCCTGGACGTCGTCGATCTTGTACTGGCGCGCGGCGGTGACGGCCACCGACGGGTCGATCTCCCCGTCGCGGGCCAGTGCCTCGAGCACCGCGACCACGGTCGACTCGGCGTCGGTGTTGAAGTAGCGCCGCGCGGCCGGTCGGGTGTCGGAGAAGCCGAACCCGTCGGTACCCAGCGTCACATAGGTGCCGGGCACCCATGGCCGGATCTGCTCGGGGACCCCGCGCATCCAGTCCGACACCGCGACCACCGGGCCGCGGGTGTCTTTGAGCACCTTCGTCACGTACGCCTCGCCCGCCGGCTCGTCCGGGTGGCGCAGCCGGTGCTTCTCGATCTCCACACCGTCCCGGTTGAGCTCGCCCCAGCTGGTCACCGACCACACGTCGGCGGCCACGTCCCATTCGTCGGCGAGCATCTCGGCCGCTTTGAGCGCCGAGGGCATCGCGACCCCGGACACCAGGATCTGGGCCGTGCTCGAGCGCTGCTCCTTCGCCGAGCGGTAGCGGTAGATGCCGCGCAGCAGGCCTTCGGGGTCGAAGTTCTCCGGCTCCGGCGGCTGCGGGTAGGGCTCGTTGTAGAGGGTGATGTAGAAGTAGACATTCTCCGGGTCCTTGCCGAACATCCTGGCCAGACCGCTTTCCACGATGTAGGCGATCTCGTAGGCGAACGCCGGGTCGTAGGACACCACGGCCGGATTGGTGGCCGCCAGCAGCAAGGAATGCCCGTCGGCGTGCTGCAGGCCCTCGCCCACCAGGGTGGTCCGTCCGGCGGTCGCGCCGAGGACGAAGCCGCGGGCCATCTGGTCGGCCGCGGCCCACAGGCTGTCGCCGGTGCGCTGGAACCCGAACATCGAATAGAAGATGTAGAGCGGGATCATCGGCTCGTCGTGGGTGGCGTAGGAGGTGCCGACCGCGGTGAACGAACCCACCGAGCCGGCCTCGTTGATGCCCTCGTGCAGGATCTGGCCTACTTCGCTCTCCTTGTACGCCAGCATCAGTTCGGCATCGACGGCGGTGTAGAGCTGGCCGTTGCGGTTGTAGATCTTCAGCGACGGGAACCACGAGTCCATCCCGAAGGTACGTGCCTCGTCCGGGATGATGGGGACGATGCGGTGACCGATCTCCTTGTCCCGCAACAGCTCCTTGAAGGTGCGCACCAGCGCCATGGTGGTGGCGACCTCCTGGTTGCCCGATCCCTTCTTCAGCGCCTTGTACACATCGCGACTGGGCAGCTTGAGCGCCTTGGCCTTGGTCCGGCGTTCGGGGACGAAGCCGCCCAGGGTGCGGCGCCGGTCCAGTAGGTAGCGGATTTCCGGGGCGTCCGGGCCGGGGTGGTAGTACGGCGGCAGGTACGGGTCTTCCTCGAGCTGGGCATCGGTGATGGGGATCCGCATGGCGTCGCGGAAGTGCTTGAGGTCCTCAGCCGCAAGCTTTTTCATCTGGTGGGTGGCATTGCGGCCCTGGAAGTGCGCGCCCAGCGAGTAGCCCTTGATGGTCTTGGCCAGGATGACCGTGGGCTGCCCCTTGTGCGCGACTGCGGCGTGGTAGGCGGCGTAGACCTTGCGGTAGTCGTGGCCGCCGCGCTTGAGGTTCCAGATCTCGGAGTCGCTCATCTTCTCGACCAGCGCCTTGGTGCGCGGGTCGCGGCCGAAGAAGTGGTCGCGCACGTAGGCGCCGTCGTTGGCTTTGTAGGTCTGGAAATCCCCGTCGGGAGTGGTGTTCATCAGGTTCACCAGCGCGCCGTCGCGGTCGGCGTGCAGCAGCGCATCCCATTCGCGGCCCCACACGACCTTGATGACGTTCCAGCCGGCCCCGCGGAAGAACGACTCCAGCTCCTGGATGATCTTGCCGTTGCCGCGCACCGGGCCGTCCAGGCGCTGCAGGTTGCAGTTGATCACGAAGGTGAGGTTGTCCAGCGCTTCGTTGGCCGCCACCTGGATCAGTCCGCGGCTTTCCGGCTCGTCCATCTCGCCGTCGCCCAGGAAGGCCCAGACGTGCTGGTCGGTGGTGTCCTTGATGCCGCGGTCGTGCAGATAGTGGTTGAACCGGGCCTGGTAGATGGCGTTCATCGGGCCCAGCCCCATCGACACGGTGGGGAATTCCCAGAAGTCGCGCATCAGGCGCGGGTGCGGGTAGGAGGGCAGGCCGCCGCCGGCGTGGCTGTGTTCCTGGCGGAAGCCGTCCAGGCGGTCCGAACTCAGCCGGCCCTCGAGGAAGGCCCGTGCGTAGATGCCGGGGGAGGCGTGCCCCTGGATGAACACCTGGTCGCCGCCGCCGGGGTGCGCCTTGCCCCGGAAGAAGTGGTTGAAGCCCACCTCGTAGAGCGCCGCCGAGGAGGCATACGTCGAGATGTGGCCGCCGACGCCCACCCCGGGGCGCTGCGCGCGGTGCACCATAATGGCAGCGTTCCACCTGATCCAGGTGCGGAAGCGGCGTTCCACGTCCTCGTCACCGGGGAACCACGGTTCCAGTTCGGTGGGGATGGTGTTGACGTAGTCGGTCGACGTCAGCGCCGGGATCGAGACCCGCTGCTCGCTGGCTCGCTCGAGCATGCGCAGCATCAGATACCGGGCCCGCGCCGGCCCCGAGCGCGCCAGCAGGTCGTCGAACGACTCCAGCCACTCCGCGGTTTCCTCGGGGTCGATGTCGGGCAGATACGACGCGACACCCTCGCGAATCACCCGGACGCGATCGGGTTCGCTTGTGCTGCTTGGGTTTTTGGCCAGATCGTTGCGGGCGAACTCGGTGGTCAACTTCCGCTCCTGTAGTTGGCATGGGTGATGCTCGAGTGGTCGTCCCTCTATCGTGCCGCACCGGCGTGCCCGGCGGGTACCCGTGTGCCGCTCGCCGGTGCCACACCGAAGTCGGTGCTAATGGGGCAGTTGGGATCGCGACCCGGTAACGTCAGGTCCCGTGCTCATCGGATGGCGTGCCGTCCCTCGCAGGCGCGTGGGGGCGTTCCCCAGGCGAGGCGCCCTGGCTCTCGGGTCCGTCGCTGTGGTGGCGATCGGCATTGTCGGCTGTACCAAGGTGACCGAGGGGACCGGGGCGCCGGACACCAACGTCGCCCCCGCCTACCGGTCCTCGGTGTCCGCGTCGGTTTCGGCGTCGTCGGTGACGTCCAGCGTCCGCGAATCCCAGCGCATCGCCTCGGTGACCACCAGGGCGATTCGCACCTCCTGCGACACTCTCGCCACCACCAGCAAGGAAGCGATCGACAAGGTGAACGCCTTCGTCGCGGCCTTCAACGGCGGCAAGAACACGGGGCCGGCCGAAGGCCCGGCCATCGACGCGCTGAACGCCAGCGCCTCGGCGGTGGAGAACAGCTACAGTGACGCGCTGCCGGGCCAGATGCGCGACGCGATGAACACCTACAACGACGCTGCTCGTCAGGTCGCCAACGCGATCGGCACCCACGCCTCGACCGGTGAGTTCAACCGGCGGGTGGACCGGCTCAACGACGCCAAGACAAAGGCGTTGAAAATGTGCGTGGGTTAGCCGTATGAAGCTACTAGTGCCTGTGCGACGATTACGTTCGTCGCTCTCGGTTGTCTTGCTCTCGTCTGTTTAGGAGGTTCCACGGTGGTCGCGGCGGATCACGCTCGCAAACTGGGCATCCAACGGGACCAAGTCGTCCAAGAGTGGGGTTGGGACGAAGACACCGACGACGACATCCGCGCTGATGTCGAGGATGCCTGCGGCAGCGAATTGCTCGACGAGGACACCGACGAGGTCGTCGATGTCGTCCTGATGTGGTACCGCGACGGTGACGGCGACCTGGTTGACCTGCTGATGGACGCAATCAGCCCGCTGGCCGAGGACGGCGTCATCTGGGTGCTGACGCCCAAGACCGGCCGGCCGGGGCACGTCCTGCCCGCCGACATCGCCGAGGCAGCCCCGACTGCGGGCCTGATGCCCACGTCGTCGGTCAACCTGGGCAACTGGGCGGCCAGCAGATTGGTTCAGCCGAAGTCGCGGACCGGTAAGCGCTGATGCTCGACGTCGGAGCAACCGCCCCCGACTTCACGCTGCGCGACCAGAACCAGCAGCCTGTCACGCTCAGCGGCTATCGCGGCGCCAAGAACGTGCTGCTGGTGTTCTTCCCGCTGGCGTTCACCGGAATCTGCCAGGGCGAGCTGGACCAGGTGCGGGACAACCTGCCGGAGTTCGAGAACGACGACAGCGCGGTGCTAGCCATCTCGGTGGGGCCGCCGCCCACCCACAAGATCTGGGCGGTGCAAAGCGGGTTCTTGTTTCCGGTGCTGTCGGACTTCTGGCCGCACGGCGAGGTCAGTCAGGCCTACGGGGTGTTCAACGAAGTGGCCGGCATCTCCAACCGCGGCACCTTCGTGGTGGACAAGGAGGGCATCATCCGGTTCGCCGAGATGAAGCAGCCTGGCGAGGCCCGCGATCGTGCGGTGTGGACCCAGGCGCTGGCGGCGTTGCGCGTTTAGTTTTGGGTGGTTGGGCTTTCGGCGTGTAGCCTGCGCCGGGGCATAAGGGCGCGTAGCTCAGTGGTAGAGCTCTGGTTTTACACACCAGCGGTCGGCGGTTCGATACCGTCCGCGCCCACCAGGTTTAGCGCAGGTCAGATGCATATGGTGAGCTGAATTCGGCTGACGGAAAAACCCCCGTTGTGCCAAGAATGTGCCAACTGGGTTCGCACACCCGGTCGATTCCGCGTTCAGGGGGCCCGGGCGCTCACCCTGCAGCGGCGCGCGCCGCCGGGGGGCTTGGCGGGCTGGCTCGGCGACTGCGGCCGGATTGCACTGAAGGAAGCCGTCCGCACGCTTCAGCGCGTCGAATGAACCACTACCGGCACCCGGTGCTTATCCCCGTTTAGCCCTGGTATCGGAAAAGCTGGGGCTGGGTTTCACGCCCTGCCATTGGCGGGTGACATCCCGCCGAGTAGCACATCACCCGCCGACGCCAGCGCGTCTTCGTACACGTGGCCGTACACCCGAAGTGTCATCGCCGGATCGTGACCCAACCACTTCGCCGCCGCCGACACCGTGGTGCCGCTGTCGAGCATCCGCGTCGCGGCGGTGTGTCTGGTGTCATGCAGCCGGATCGCCGGCACGCCCGCTGCTGCGCAGTGCCGGCGAAATGCTTTGGAGTAGGTCTCGGGCCGAATGGGGGAGCCGTCCTCATTGACCGCGATGAGGCCCGTGTCTATCCATGTCGGGCCGAGCTCCAGTCTTTCGCGCTTTTGCTGTGCATTCAGCGCTCGCAAAGCGGCCATGACGTGACTGGGCATCGGCAGTGTGCGCCGGGAGCGTTCGGACTTCGGCGCGCCGGTGGTGGTTCCAGCGCCGCGCACGACAACGCGGCCCTGGGCGACGCTGACCGTCCCGGCGTCGAAGCTCACCGCTGACCACGTCAGGCCGAGCACTTCGGAGCGTCGCCAGCCGGCGAGCGTTAGCAGCCAGCACGCATAGAGCCGGTCGCTGCGCACATGCTCACGGAACCGTTCGACCTGCTGCGGCGTCCACGTGGACATCTCGCGGCGATCGATGGCCGGGCGGTCGATGAGTTGGGCGACGTTGCGAGCGACGAGGCCGCGTTTCATGGCTGCGGTGAGTGCCTGCGACAGGACGGTCAGCATGGCGCAAACGGTCCGGTTACTCACACCGCCAGACACTTTCGGGCGTTCGGGTTCGGTGGGCTGCGCGGCGACGTATCGCGCGCGCCGCGGACGCAGCACATCACCGGATGACACAAGCCGGTCGAGCGCTTTGATGCCGGGCTCGCCGAAGGTGGTCAGCAGGTCGGAATACCCGGCACCTTCTGGGCGCGCCCGCAGGTAGGCCAGCACCTCGGCGGAACGGCGTCCGCGCTTGGCGCGCTGGGGAATTGGTTGGCCGGTCAAGCGCAATGTCACCAACTCGTCGAGGTGCGGGGTGTCGAGGTGCTGTAGAGGCACCGTGCCGAGGTGGTCGATAACCGGCTTTAGGGCGGCGCGGTAACCGTCGAGCGTGTTGGGTCGCACGCGGCGGCTGTCGAGCCACTCGGCCAAAAAGGCGCCCAAGGTCACCTTGTCGCGCCGGACCAGAGTGCCCGCGGCCGCCTCGGTAATAATGCGGGCGTATTCACGTTTAGCCTCAGCCAGCGTTGCATAGGTGTAGCGCCGCCGGTCGCGGGAGCCATCCGGCTTTATGCCCGCGTCGAGCTGGAATGTGTAGCTGACTTTCCCGTTGCGTGCGATGCGCTTGGTGATCGGCAGTGCGCGGCGGGTGCGGTTGGTCTTTTCGCGATCGGCGGGCGTTGGGTCGGCAGTGGCTTCCGCGCTCATCGGTCGGTCTCCTCGCCTGTATTTTTCGAGCCAGATGGCAATATATGCGGCGCGTCGCCGCGCATGGCTTAGCGGCCGTGCTTTCCAGGTTTGCCGTTCGCTACTGCGGCCGCCCTAGTTGATCCAGGGACATCGGCCAGGCTAGGGTCCCGCTCGGTGGAGTCGGAACTTGACGGTACCGCGTCGAGCCGCGCTGGTGCACAACGCCTTTCACCATGCCACCAGTTCACGCAGGGCTGCGGTCACAACGTAGATGCGGCCGCCCAGTCGACGAACGGGCAACTCGTTAGAGGCCACCAGTCGATAGGCTGCAGCCCGACTGATTCCCAGTAGCTGCGCTGCGTGGGGAACTGCGAGCAGCAGGGGCAGCTCATTGAACACGTTGCTTTCCAAGATAATTCACCACCTTTCCACAATTCTGACGGAATCTCGTATGGATGGACGGTCCCTGTGGAGTTGCGGGCTGCACTGTGGACAAAAGCGTGCAGCTTCCGATCCGTCGGCGTTAGTGACCGAGATTGTGCGAGAATGCGCGTCCCCGCATTCACCACACCAGGGCAGCGTCGTCACAGGCGGCTCTGGCGCCTGCCAGGCATCGGTGAGACGGTGAGCCAGCACGCGAACTGGGTCACGCGCCCCGTTCGGGTTTCGAATTAGATGGTCGGTGAGTTCTGCAGCCGGCCAGCCGGCCGCCAGCGCGGACTTGATCGCCGGTAAGAGAGTGTGCGCATTGCGGGTCCCCAACCTCCACGAATCGACGACGGTCTGCAGGATCAGCGCCGCGGCGTCGCCCGGTTCGGAGGGGGATTCGGTTGATAGATTCAAGGGGTCCCGATTTGGGACCCCCGTAGGGTGCCGCTCTGACACCGCCCCCGTCCCAATGTGGGACGGGCCCCGTGCCAATGTGGGACCGGGGGGTCCCACATTGGGACTAGGGGGTCCCGGATCGGGACCGGGTGGAAGATTCTGTGCGCGAGGGTGATTCAAGTAGTAACGGGTTGAGCGGCGGGCCCCAGAGTCGTGAAATTGCGGACGCCGCGTCATGAAGCCGCGCATCTCTAGATAGCTCAGCGCGCGCAACACCGTGCTCCTGCCGGCGCCGGACTCAGCCATCAGCGTGCGGATGGAGGGATAGCACGAGAAGTTTTCATCTGCCTTGTTTGCCAATAGGACGAGAATGAACTTTGCGACCGGTTGGGAGATTTCTGAGTCTTTAGCCCACGCGAGCGCTTCCCAGCTCATTCTGAAGCGAGGGTTGAAGACTGATCACCGGCAGCAGTTTCGGCGGGCTGCAACGTGCGGCGATACGTCACGCGTCGTTTCATGGTCAAACGGTAAGTCCGCCTGACGGCGTTTCGCGACGGTCGCGTGAATATTTTTCGTCGAGTTTTTCTACGGCACAGCCAATTTGCCGCTACTGCCCGGACACAGTGAAACATCGCGAAACACTGCTTGGCAGCGGCATTGCACGTAAGGATTCGGGCTGCCATTGACGGTGAAGGGGTACGCGACTGTGCTCGGCGAAGAGTTCGCCCTCGGCCGCAGCATGGGCTCAGATTTTGCGACTAGCCCGGCCCTATCGATCGATGAGCCGGGCCCGCTTGAGCGAAGAGAGTAATTGCTGTGCCGCTCGCAGCGTGGGTGCGTGCGCGGCGGCGGTCAGGCGTCCCGCGTCTGCTTCTGTGGCCAACGTTTCCAGTACGGTGCGGCATGCACGGGGTGATTTGAGCACAATTTGAGCGGCCTCGGCCGGACAGCACTCGATTTGCTTTGTCTCGACTCGGATGCGCTCCACGATGCGCTCGACGGGCTTCTCGACAACCTCCACGCGCACCGCGACCGCTCCGTTCGCTGCTGCTCTCCGCTCCTCATAAGCCGCTCGTCGGCATCGTTGCGAGCACCAGATAGACGGTCGTCCTGGCTTCGGTGGCCAGATGTTGTCCGGCACTTCAATGCGGCATCGGGGGCACCGTTTTGTGGGCACGTAACCATATTAAGGGGACCCTGGGTAATTAGATACGGACGAAATTGCGTTATCGTTTCGTGCCCCTGAGTGCAAGAGGTGTGATGTTCGCGCCGACCGTGAAGTAAGGGTGCCTTTCGTGCGCGAGCTTCGGGGTAATTCACAACATCCGGGCATGGCTATGCATTGCAGTGCTGGAGGTTCTTGGGCGCGCTTGGTTCAGAGGATGCGTTCGGAGGCATTGCCGGTGGCGCGCCCATGACACAGACGACACCGACCGGATCGTGGCCCTTAAACGGCTGCCCGCGAATCTGTCGGAGGACGAGGAGTTTCAGCGGCGATTTCGCCGCGAAGCCCACGCGGCGGCACGGTTGAACAGCCCGCACGTGATCCCGATCCATCACTACGGCGAAGTCGACGGGCGTTTGTACGTCGACATGCGCCTGGTCGAGGGCCGCGACCTACACACAGTGCTCGACGACGGGCCGCTGGAACCCGTCCGCGCGGTGCACATCATCGGGCAGGTCGCCGAGGCCTTGCACGCCGCCCACGACGTGGTCTGCTGCACCGACCCCGACCAGCGCTACGCCACCACCGTCGAACTCGCCGACGCCGCCGCGATGCCATCACCGTTCCCATCCAGCAGCCGACAGCGAAACCGACGCGGGTGCGAGTTACACCCGATCGACTTCGGGATTGCCCGGGTCCTCGAGGACACCCGCATGACCAAGACCCGCAACACGTCTTCTTCGACGCCGATGTCGTCTAACCGCTCGGGTGTCAAGCAGGCATGGTCGTCCTTCCGGCGGCGGTGCGGCGGGATTAAGGCCTGAAACAGCTGAGCATAATACGCATGGGCCTAATACGCTCTGGCCTCTTCCGCGTGGGCCGTATGAGGTTGATAATCGTGCCCGACACGGCTGCTTCCGCGCTAAATGAGACGACCCGCGAGTTCGGAGAACGTGTTAGGCAACGACGATTGAAGCTGGGACTTAGCCAAGAGGCGGCAGCCGTCAGATGCGGGATCCATTGGACGCAGCTGGGCAAGGTTGAGCGCGGTCAGCGCAGCCTGAGGCTGGAGACAATCGTCAAGATCGCGGCAGGCCTAGACATAGAGCCAGGAAAGCTGGTAAACGGCCTCCCCCCGCCGATGTAGGAGCGCCGGATGGCCTTTACCCACCCAAAGCGTCGGTACGGGGTATTAATTTCTGGTTATCGGTAAGGGGGAAACATTTCAGCGCCAGCAACCGACCTCAACGTCGCACCCGGCTCCATCGTCGTCATTCGTGACGAGGAATGGCTGGTCACCTCAGCCGAGCAGGGCGCCGACGGCTGGCTGGTGCACGTCCGCGGCCTGTCCGAGCTGGTCGCGGAGACGACCGCCGCGTTCTACTCCAGCCTGGACGTCATCGAAGTCCAGGACCCCAAAGAAGCCAGGGTGGTCGCCGACGGGTCCTCCGGCTACCGCGACTCCCGGCTCTGGCTCGAGGCGCTGATCCGCAAAACCCCGGTCCCGTACGGAGACCAGAACCTCGCCGTCTCCACCCACATGCTCGCCGACGCTCTGGCCTACCAGCAGGCCGCGGTCACTAAGGCCCTCGACCCCCAGCACATCCGCCCGCGAATCCTGATCGCCGACGCCGTCGGCCTGGGCAAAACCCTCGAGATCGGCATGATCCTCTCCGAGCTCGTAAGGCGCGGCCGCGGCGAGCGCATCCTTGTCGTCACCCCTAGGCACGTCCTCGAGCAGATGCAGCACGAGTTGTGGTGCCGCTTCGCGCTCCCGTTCGTCCGCCTCGACTCGACCGGCATCCAGAAGGTTCGCCAAAAGCTGCCGGCCACCCGCAACCCCTTCACCTACTTCAAGCGCGCCATCATCTCCATCGACACCCTCAAGAGCCCCCGCTACAAGGCGCATCTGGAACGCCAGCAGTGGGACGCCGTCGTCATCGACGAATCCCACAACCTCACCAACACCGGCACCCAGAACAACGAGCTGGCCCGCGTCCTCGCCCCCAACACCGAGGCCCTGATCCTCGCCTCGGCCACCCCGCACAACGGCAAGGAAGAATCCTTCGCCGAACTGCTACGTCTGCTCGACCCCACCGTCGTCAAAGCCGACGGCAGCTTCACCAAAGACGACGTCGAGTCACTGCTGATCCGCCGCCACCGGCACAGCCCCGACGTCGCCGCCGAAGTCGGCAGCGACTGGGCCGAGCGCGCCGAGCCGGTCCACCTCCTAGTGAAACCCTCACCCGAAGAGGACGCGGTGGCCGCCGAGCTGTCCCACACCTGGCTGCACCCCGCCACCGGAAGCTCGCCCTACTCCGGCGACACCAAAGCACTATTCCCCTGGACCCTCGCCAAGGCATTTCTGTCCTCCCCAGCCGCCCTGGCCGAATCCATCAAGCAACGCCGCTCCAAACTCGACAAGGACGACCCCGTCCAGAACACCGAACTCAAGGCGCTCCAAATCCTCGACGAACTCAACGCCGAGGCACTGGCCCAACCCGCTGGAAAGTTCGCCGCTCTGATCCAGCGCCTCAAGCACATCGGCGTCGCACGCGGATCAGACACTCGCGCAGTCGTTTTCGCCGAACGGATCGCCACCCTCACCTGGCTGCGTGACCACCTCCCGAAAGCCCTCGGCCTGGCCGCCGAAAACGTCGCGATGCTGCACGGCGGCCTCTCCGACATCGAGCAGCAGGAGATCGTCGATAGTTTCAAACTAGAGACTTCACCAATCCGGGTATTGGTCACCGGCGACGTCGCCTCCGAGGGTGTGAACCTGCACGCCCAGTGCCACCACCTGATCCACTACGACATCCCGTGGAGCCTCATCCGAATCGAACAGCGCAACGGCCGCATCGACCGCTACGGGCAGAAACATCCGCCGGTGATCTCGTCCCTCATCCTTGAACCCTCCGACCCTGACTTCTCCGGTGACCTGCGTGTGCTCTCCCGGCTGCTGGAACGAGAGAACCAGGCGCACAAGACACTTGGCGATGTCGCTTCATTGATGGGAAAGCACAGCGTCACCGAGGAAGAGAATGTGATCCGCGACGTTCTGACCAAGGGCGCCAAACTCGACGAGGCGGTCCGCACCGCCGATGAGGTCGCCGACGGCAGCGACCTCGATGCCTTCTTCGCCCAATTCGATGCGATCGACGACACCCCGCCACTGCTGCCGGCCGGACCGCGCCAGAGCCTGTACCCCGACGATCTGACCTTCCTGGACGAGGCGCTGAACGCTGCCTTCCACGACGTCCCCCACGCCGCCCCCGACCACGGCGGCGTCAGCTGGACGGTCAGCGCCCCGCACGGCATCGCCGAACTCACCCCACCCCGCGACCTGCGCCAGCGCATGGCACAGCTCCCGCAGAACTACTTGCAGCACGGCCGCGTGCTGGAGCGGCTCAAGCTCGCCACCTCCCCCCAGGTCGGCAACTCCCAACTTCGGCTCGCGCGGGAAGGTAAGGGCGTCAACAACACCACCTGGCCCGAAGCCCACTTCCTCGGCCCACTGCACCCGGTGCTGGACTGGGCCAGCGACCGGGCACTCACCGCGCTCGGGCGAAACCAGGTCTTCGTCATCCGCGGCGACGTCGACGCCCCCACCGTTCTTCTGATGGGAACCCTCACCAACAAACGGGGACAACTGATTTCGCGCGTTTTCTCCACCGCCGTGTTCCCCAACCCCTCCAACCCGGAGTTCTGCGTCGTTGAACCGCTGGAAGACCTAGGCTTCCTCACCACCACAACCGCGCTGAAGCCCGGCTCGTCAAACCCCGGCCCGGTTGCCGACGTCGAGCGCTACCAGGCGCTCATCCCGGTCGCTGTCGAGCACGCCCGCCGCGAGATGCGGTGGGTGCTCGACGCTCAAGAGGCCGCCACCACCGATCGGCTTACCCAGTGGCGAGAACGCGCGAACCGATGGCACGTCGAAGCGGAGCGGCTGGAACTGCACGGCGCGCAGAAATCCCGCGTCAGCAAGCTCGGCCAGCGGATCACCGAGGAGCAGCGACTGGCCGATTTACTGGCACCCACCCAGCAATTGGTCCGCCCCCTGCTGGTGATCGTGGCCGCTGATACCCCCGTCGCCGGAAAGGATGCGTGAGCCGTGCCGTCCTTCGATTCCATCGTCGTCGGTGAGGACTGGATCAGCGAGCACTACTTCACCACCGACTCCACCAAAGAGTCCTTTCAGGGCAAGGTGCTCGAACTGCGCAAGCAGTGGGACGCCGAAGCCGCCGAGGGCCGCGACACCGTCCGACGCCACCTGCTCGCCACGGCAGGGGAGTTGCAGACCGCCTTATCGACCTTGGACGAACACCCCGAGGGCGCCGCATACGCGCACGCGCTGGCTCGCCGCGCATTCGGGTTCACCGAAGAGCTCACCGACTACACCGGCGAACGTGCCGGAACCGAGTTACGTCTTCCGGCAGCGAAACTCGAGGGCATTTCCAGCACTCTTTTCCTCCAGGCCGCCCCGGTGGCTTCGGTCGACGACCTGCTCGACCCGCAGGCCGGGTTGCTTCTGGAACCCGGCGAGGAAGATAACAAGCCCATCACCGCGGTAACCAAAGCGGTGTCGGCGGCCTTTCGCGCTGACGAACCCCCCGCCTTCATCTTCGTCCAGGCCGGCCAATGGCTGCTGCTGGCCGAAGCCGAACGGTGGGCCGAGGGCCGTTATCTCGCCGTGGACCTGCTGGTGGTTGCCGAACGCCGCGACGACAAGCGCGGCGGCGAGATCGACCGGGTCGTCGCCATGCTCAGTCGCCAGGCACTGTTGCCCGACGCCGACGGGAACATCTGGTGGACAGGTGTCCTCGAGGACTCGGTCAAGCACACCGTCGGGGTGTCGAAAGACCTCCGTGAAGGCATTCGGCTGTCCATCGAAATCATCGCTAACGATGTGGTCCGTCGCCGCGACCAGCGCGGCCTACCGCTGGACCAGATCGACGCCCAACAACTTGCCAAGCAGTCGCTGCGGTTCCTCTACCGCATCCTGTTCCTGCTCTACGCCGAAGCCTCCCCGGAGATGAGGGTGCTTCCTTCTGGTGCGCCGGAGTACGGCGAAGGCTATGGACTGGACCGGCTGCGTGAACTGACCCTGACGGAACTGGTTTCCCCCCAAGCTAAGTCCGGCACCCACCTCTATGAGTCACTGGCGACGTTGTTCCGACTCGTGGACCAGGGCCACGCTCCCAACGGGCCGACTGTTGATGACGTCGACGACCCGGCCCCCGGCCTGGAGTTCAACGCGCTGCGCGCCGATCTCTTCGCGCCTGCCGCCACCGCACTGATCGACGAAGTCGGACTCAGCAATGAGGCCACCCAACGGGTCCTGCAGCACTTATTACTGTCCAAGGAGTCCAAGGGCCGTAAGGGCGCAGACCGAGGCTTCATCTCCTACGCCGAACTCGGCATCAACCAACTTGGGGCGGTCTACGAAGGCCTGATGTCCTACACAGGCTTCTTCGCCACCGAAGACCTCTACGAGGTCGCCAAGAACGGTGACCCCGAAAAGGGCTCCTGGGTGGTACCCGTCACCAATGCCGACCATCTCTCCGAGTCCGACTTCGTCACCACCCTCGATGAGGCCACGGGCGAGCAGGTTCCAGTCATCCACCGCACAGGCACCTTTGTCTACCGCCTTGCCGGCCGCGAACGCCAACAGTCCGCCTCGTACTACACGCCAGAAGTGCTCACCAAGTTCGTTGTCTCCCAGGCACTGGAAGAGCTTCTCGACCAGGACGGCGAACGCACAACACCAGAAGAGATCCTGCAGCTGACCATCTGCGAGCCGGCTCTTGGCTCAGGAGCGTTCGCGATCGAGGCGGTGCGCCAACTCGCCGCCGAATATCTCAAGCGCAAGCAGGAAGGCCTGGGCAAGGTCATCGAGGCTGACCAGTACCAAGTCGAACTGCAGAAGGTGAAGGCATACCTTGCTCTGCACCAGGTCTACGGAGTTGACCTCAACGCCACCGCTGTCGAGCTTGCGGAGATCTCCCTCTGGCTTGACACCATGGTCGCGGGACTGCAGGCACCCTGGTTCGGTCTGCACCTGCGGCGCGGCAACTCGCTGATCGGGGCGCGCCGGGTGGTCTATGCGCCGTCTCTGTTGGCGAAGAAGGCCTGGCTCTCGACGGCACCCGAGGACAAGTCCCTCGGCGAGGAGATCGGCGCGGGCATCCACCACTTCCTGCTGCCGTCGCAGGGCTGGGGCGCGGTCATCGACACCCCGGAAGCCAAGACGCACGCACCGGGCAGGCGAGAGGAAATGCGGCTGTGGCGCAACGGTATTCGGGGAATTCCGAGCGCGGCGATCAAGAAGCGCCTGGCTGCGCTGGCCGAGCGGGTGGAAACCCTGTGGGGATTCACCCTGCGCCGGTTGACGATTGCCGAGTCGGAGATCCGCCGTGATATCGACGTCTGGGGCCGGCAGGCGGTCGAGCGCTCGGAGGCCGCCGTCACACGCGAGCAGATCGAAGCGGTGCTGCACAACGAGGACGGCGCCTACCGCCGTCTGCGGCGGGTGATGGACGCCTGGTGCGCGCTTTGGTCCTGGCCGCTGACCACTGACATCGCACCGCCGGACTGGGATCAGTGGGCCGGCGGTCTCGAGGCGATCCTCGGTGTGCCGCCGAAGGCCGGCAAGTTCGAGAGGTACGGACAGACCAGCCTCGCCCATCAACTGGACTGGGATGAACTCGACGCCGCCGAGGACAACGACCGGATCTTCTCCCAAGCCCTGCCGATACAGAAGGCGCTCGACGAATATCCCTGGCTGACGGTCGCACAGTCCATTGCCCAGGCGCAGGGCTTCTTCCACTGGGAACTGGACTTCGCGCCGGTGTTCGCCCGCGGTGGCTTCGACCTGCAGGTCGGCAATCCGCCCTGGGTGCGCCCGGACTGGGACGAGGCCGGAGTGCTCGCGGAGTCCGACCCGTGGTGGCGGCTGGCCGACAAGCCCGCCGAATCGGTGATCCGGGAGAAGCGCGCGGCGACGCTGGCTGACGAAATTGTGCTGGGCGCCTTCCTCGATGAGCGGGCCGCCCAATCCGGAATCAAGGAGCACCTCGGCTCGGGCGTCGACCGACCCGTCCTCACCGGGTTGCAACCGGACCTGTACCGCTGCTTCATGGAACGCACCTGGCGCTCCATGGCGCCAACCGGGATAGTCGGACTTATCCACCCGGAGAGCCACTTCACCGAACTGCGGGCCAAAGTGTTGCGGCGGGAGACCTATCGGCGGCTGCGGCGGCACTGGCAGTTCCGGAATGAGCTCAAGCTGTTCGAGATCGACAACCACAATGTGTTCGGCGTTCATGTCTACGGGTCCGACTCCGCTGTGACGTTCCTGAGCGCGGCGTCGCTCTATCACCCGGACACGGTGAGCCGATCAATCTCTCACGATGGTTCTGGTTCGGTGCCCGGTGTTAAGGACGAGGATGGAAACTGGGATCTGCGTCCGCACTCCGAGCGGGTCATTGAGGTCGCCGAACCGCAACTCACGGCCTGGGCGGCACTCGTCGACGAACCCGGCACCCCGCCGGATGAGGCCCGTATGATGTACCCGGTCAACCGTGCGAGCGCCGAGGTGCTCGACAAGATCGCCGCCGCACCACGCCTCGGGGACATCGCCTTCGAGTGGACCGCCGGGTGGCATGAGAGCTCCGACCGCAGGCTGGGCTACTTCCAGTCAGAGTCGGCGGTTCCCGACGACTGGGCGACCGTCATCCTGCAAGGGCCGCACTTCTCCGTAGCGACACCTCTGTTCAAGCAGCCCAATCCCACCATGCGGAGCAACAAGGACACCTCCGAGATTGATCTCGGGAAGATCGGCGAGGATTTCATTCCGCGCACCAGCTACCAGGTGGCCAAGCCCGTCGCCGAATACGTTGCCGCCTATCCGAAGTGGCAGGGTGAGCCCAGTTCACGCTTCTTCCGTCTGGCGTGGCGGGAGATGGGGCAGACGGGCAACGTTCGTACCTTGCATTCGGCACTTCTCCCACCAGGCCCCGCCCATGTGCACGCTGTCCACACGTTCGCATTGCCGGGCGCCTATCGCGAACTTGCCGTGATGGCGGGTATCAGTCATTCGATTGTCGCTGACTTCATGGTCAAGCTGATTGGCAGCGGCCATGTGAAGTTTTCGTTCTGGAAGCAGCTTCCGCTTCCGCGCCACCACCCCCTCGAACCCCACCTCATCCTGCGCACCCTCCGGCTCAACTGCCTCGTCCGTCCCTACGCCCCTCTCTGGGAAGAGCTGTATACCCCCGCCTGGCAACAGGATTCGTGGGTGCCGCACGTCGGCGTCGACTACGCCGATCGCGCACCACTGGGCGACGTCACCCCGAAGTGGCAGTGGTCAACCCCGCTGCGCCGCGCCGCCGACCGCCGCCAAGCCCTGGTCGAAATCGACGCCATCGTCGCGATCATGCTCGGCATCACCGCCGAGGAACTGACGACCATCTACCGCACCCAGTTCCCGGTGCTGCAGAAGTACGAGCGCGATGCGCTCTATGACGCATATGGCCGCCAACTGCCGGGCAAGCTCGCCTCGGAGTTCCGCAAGGGCAGGGCTCATCCGACGACCAAACCCGAGGACTTCACCGTCGACGGCGTCACCTACAAAGAGCCATTCAGCGGCGTCGACCGCGAGCGCGATATGGAATTGGCGCACAAGCACTTCAGCAATCTTGTCCAGTGAGAGATGGATTCGGGGGATAGCGGGATGGTCTCAGGTGCACCTGTTGATGACGCAACGCTGGACCAGCTGGCTGATGCCCTGGTTGCGCTCGAACCCAGGCCGAGGGAACTGCGCTGGGTCAGTCTGTCGTTGTGCATCGTCGACGCGGTTTGGAGCATCGGGGCGAACTACGACACGGTCGTCGTTCCCATGGTGCGTGAACGGGTGGCCCAAGCCTTGGGAGTGGAATCCCCGACCGCGCTTGCCGCTGGATTCCGCGCGAAGGATCCGACATCGCTTCAGAAGCTGAAGGAGCTCGGACTCGACCGGTTGACCGAACTGACCAATCGGCAACGGACATCGACCCGCAGCGGAATCCTGAAGTCCGAGGCTGTTCTTGAGCACTGCCGCATATTCCGTCACCATGAGATCGAGACACTTGAGCAAGCCATCGCACTGATGGAAGACGACAGTCGATTTGCTCAGGTGGATAAGGCGCTGCGGGCGATCCCGGGTGAGGGCAGGTATGGTATCCGGCGCAATTACCTGTGGATGGTGCTCGGCAACGATGACCTAATCAAACCTGACCGAATGGTCCTGCGCTGGCTTGAAGGGCACGGGGTCAAGACCGATCCTGACGGTGCGCGCAGCGTTATCGCCGCATTGGTCTCGAAGGTTGAGTTGCCCGGCGGGCGTCGGCCGACTCCATGGGAGATCGACCATGCGATTTGGTTGGCGGCCCGAGCAAAGAAGAAGCGCCGCTGATGGGCGCACTGCTACCGACGTTGCAGGCTGAGCACCTGCGCGAAGGCCTTACCGATTACCTGGCAACGACTTTCGCGCTGACAGACCCCGACGCCCAGGCCGCGCTCACCGACTTCGTCGGACATCCGGACTTCGGAATGTTCAAGGGTCCCTACGTGCGACTGAGGCTACCGTTCGCGCCGGCCGCCGATGACTGGTCGGATCACCTCGCCTGGTGGCCGGAGGGCTTCACGCCCTACGGGCATCAGGCCCGGGCCTTCGAACGGCTCTCGACGAAGTATCGAGACCGTCCCCGACCCACTCTGGTCACCACCGGCACCGGCTCAGGTAAAACCGAGGCGTTCCTGCTGCCGATCCTCGACCACGTTCTGAGGGCGAGGAAAGCCGGCGTCACCGGCATGAAAGCGTTGATCCTCTATCCAATGAACGCGCTGGCCAACGATCAGGCCGAACGGCTTGCCGCATTGATCTCCGGTGACCCGGCACTGTCCGCGGTGACCGCCGGGCTGTACACGGGCGAGCAGTCAACCGGGGGACGGACCCGGGTCTCCGCCGATGGCCTCATCACCGACCGTGCGTTGATGCACGATGCACCGCCGGACATCCTGCTGACCAACTACAAGATGCTCGACCACATGCTGTTGCATCCGGGTCGGGCTGACATGTGGCGGCTCTCCGCCGAATCGTTGCAGTATTTGGTGCTCGATGAATTCCACACCTACGACGGCGCCCAGGGCACCGACGTGGCGATGCTGCTGCGCCGATTGGGACTGACCCTCAAGAGCCACTGCGCCGCCACCTCCAAAGTCACCGATGATGATCGCGCCCGCCCTCTCGGCCGGATCACCCCGGTCGCGACGTCAGCCACACTCGGATCCCGCGCGGCTCCCGTCGCAATGCTGGACTTCGCCCACACCGTGTTCGGGGAGCGATTCGAGGCCGACGCGGTCATCGAGGAGACACGGCTTACCCCGGACCAGTGGCTGACCGCACGGGCGGGGGAGCGCGACGGCGACTTCACCGCGATCGACCCGGTAGTGACCGAGGCGATCGAGCGTATCGCGGCGGTGCACCGAGATGCCGCCGACAACCAGTCCATTGCCGCAGCGGTGTTCTCCGAATTGTTCGACACCCCAACGGCTGACGCGCCGCTGACCGCCGCAGAGATGCTCGACCAACTCAAGCGACATCCGCTGATCGCCGCGGTCCTAACCCACGCTGTTGACGCGCTGTCACTGACGGAACTCGCCGATCGAGTCTTCCCGGCCATCACGGTCGAGCGCGATCCGGCGCGAGCCCGTGCGGCGCGAATCCGGTTCCTCGAGTACCTCTTCGCCTTGCTGTCCCATGTCCGCGCCGAGGTTGGTCGCAGCGCCCTGGGCGTCGACGTCCATCTGTGGATCCGGGAGCTCAGCCGCATCGACCGGGCGGTCCGCGCGGCCGCCGCCTACCGCTGGTCCGATGACGGCACCGTCGCCGACGAGAACGAACTGTTCCTGCCCGCAGTGTTCTGCCGGCACTGCGGACGCTCCGGCTGGGGCGCGCGGCTGGCGCCCACCGGCAGCACCCTGGATGTCACCGACGAGGCGATCCGTGCCGACCACGCCGCAGGCGCTTCCCGTTTCCGGGCGCTGATCTCCGCCCCCGCCGAGGCGCAGGTGACCGAGAAAATCGAGGGGCTGCGTTGGTTCCACCTCGACCACCGCGAACTGCTCGACACCGCCCCAGACCCGGAGAGCGCGGAGATGCTCGACGGCCGGGTGTTGCCGGTACTCACCCTGGTCGGGCCCGACGCCGACGAACACTCCAAACAGGACGTCTGCCCGGCCTGCGGGGCCACCGACGGAATCCGGTTCATGGGCAGCGCGGTCGCCACCCAGCTTTCCGTCACGCTGTCGAACCTGTTCGGCGACAAGAACCTTGACGCCGCCGAGAAGAAAGCGTTGATGTTCACCGACAGCGTCCAGGATGCTGCGCACCGCGCCGGGTTCGTCCAGGCCCGCTCGCACAGCCTGAGCCTCCGTACTGCACTGCGCGGTGCCCTCGGCGACAGTGAGATGGACCTCACCGAACTGGCCCAAGCCGTCGTCGCCCGAGCCGGGAATGACCCGATCCAGCGATATCAGCTGTTGCCGCCCGACATCGTCGACCGCGACGAGTTCATCGGCTTCTGGAATCCCGACGTCCACACCAATACCCGCCGGGCAGCGGAGAACAAGGCCAAGCGACGGCTGCAGTTCGATGTCGATCTGGAGTTCGGTCTGCAATCGCGCACCGGGCGCACTCTCGAGCTCACCGGCAGCGTCGTCGCGGAGGTGTACCTCGGGGCGCCACGGCGGGCGGCGATCATCGGCCGGCGCGCGGTCGACAAAGCCGATGCGACCCAACTGCCCTTGACGGGCGTGAATGACGAAGCCGTAGCCCAGTGGGTGCGCGGAGTCGTCGAACGCATTCGGACCCGCGGCGGCATCCACCACGATTGGCTGCGGCCGTATCTGGAGAAGAACGCCAACCGCTACCACATCTGGGGCGGTCGTCCCCGCGGGCAGGGTATGCCCGCCTTCCCGAAAGGCCGCCCAGCGCCGGCTTTTCCGGCACTGAAATCTGGATCGGGGACGCTGCCCGAAGGCTTCGACCCGATCACCGCACCTGCCTCCTGGTACGCCATCTGGACATCACGGTGCCTCGATGTCAGCCCGTATAACGGCACCTTCCTGGCCAAATCGCTCTTCGCCGAACTCACCGACCAGATGCTGCTCAGCACCGTCCTCACCGAAACCGGCTCCACCGTCTACGGACTGGCGCCGGCCACTGTCCAGGTCGGCGCCCCCACCATGGAGGCGCTGCTCGACGGCCAGCATCTGCTGACCTGCGACGTCTGCCAGACACCGGTCCCCGGAAGCGCCACCACCATCGAGGAACTCGACGGTGCCCCCTGCATGCTCACCCGATGCCCGGGCAACCTGCACCGCGCACCGCGGGCCGACAACTTCTACCGCCGACTCTACGACTCGGCGGAGATGAAACGCGTTGTGGCACGCGAACACACCTCCCTGCTGCCCGACAAGGTGCGCCTCGGCTACGAGAACGCCTTCAAACACGGCGGCACCAACCCGCAGGCGCCGAACGTCCTCGTCGCGACCCCGACGCTGGAAATGGGTATCGACATCGGTGACCTGTCCACCGTGATGCTGGGATCGCTGCCCCGGACCGTGGCTTCCTATCTGCAACGGGTAGGCCGCGCAGGCCGACTGACGGGTAATTCACTGGTGCTGGCCTACGTCCGCGGGCGCGGGGAGCACCTGCCCAAGCTGTTCGAACCGCTGTCAGTGATCCAGGGTGAAGTACGCCCCCCGGCAACCTTCCTCAGTGCCGAGGAGATCCTGCAGCGCCAGTACGTCGCGCATATCGTCGACCGGTTCGCCCGCGACCCTCAGGCCGAACCACCCAGGGACGCCCGCGCGGTTCTCGGCGACCCCAGCCCTGACAGCTGGCTGGGCCGACTGATGGAGACGGCGGCTGTCGACGCTGCGGCGCTGCTGGACGAGTTCCTCGGCCAGTTCGGCGATCACCTCAGCCCCGATGCGGTCGCTGGATTGCGTGCATGGGCCAGCCCGCCTCCGCAAGGGGGCCAAAGCGCGCTCACCGAACACCTGAAGTCGGCGGCCTACCAGTGGCAGCTTGACCTCGACGAACTCACCAAGCGCCTGGAAACCGTCGAGGCAGACCTGCCCGAGTTCGAGAAACGAGCCTGCTCACCTGCGGCCACCGATGACGATAAGCGTGCCCTGCGGACCGCCAAGGGCTCCCGCAAACTGCTTGGCGCCCAGATCAACTCGCTGACCCGCGACTACTGGATCTCGGTATTGGAGCGCTACGGCGTACTGCCCAACTACACACTGCTGGACGACACCGTGACCCTTGACGTTGGCGTCACCTGGATCGACCCCGATACCAACGCCTACATGGGTGAAGAACTCAGCTACCGTCGCGGGTCAAGGGTGGCCTTGACCGAACTGGCGCCCGGCGCCACTTTCTACGCCCAAGGCTTGGCCGTCACCATCGACGCCGTCGATCTGGGCACGGGCGAATCCAACATCTACTCCTGGCAGATCTGCCCGCAGTGCGGATGGGCCGGCATCAGCCAGGTCCTCGCCGGTTCCCAAACCGTCACGACCTGCCCGCGCTGCCACAACGGCGGCATCGCCGACGTCAGCCAACATCTGAACGTCGTCGAGATGACTCGAGTCTCCGCCGAGGTCCGCCGGGACGAAGCCACCATCAACGACAACCGCGACGAACGCAAACGCGAACCGTTCACCGTCGGCATCGCCGCCGACATCGACCCGGCCCACGTCGGACGCACCTGGTTCCGCGCCGACTCCGATTTCGGCGCAGAATATCTGCGCCGCTTGGACATTCGCTGGCTGAACCTGGGCAAGCGGAACTCCCAAGGCAAGAAACGGATGATTGCCGGGCAGGAGACCGCCAGCGGTCTGTTCCGAGTCTGCGCATCCTGTGGCCAGATCGACGGGGCTGCCGGCCGCAACAACCGTTACGAACACCGAACCTGGTGTAAGTTGCGCGATGTCGCGATCGAGGACGTGCGCGAGATCGCCCTGGCCCGGGTCCTACGCACTCAGGGTGTGCTGCTGCACGTGCCGCCGAAAATGGAATACGACAGCTTCGCCTATCCCAGCTTGGCCGCCGCCATCATGCTGGGCTTGCGCCAGGTGATCGGCGGGTCTCCCGAACACCTCGACGTCACTGCCATCAGTGACGCACTGCGGTCACCAGACCGCCGCGCCCTGCTCATCCACGACACCGTCCCCGGTGGCACCGGCTACCTCGCCGAGTTCTCCGACCACACCAAAGTCTGGTCCGTGCTCGCCACAGCGCGACAAGTGGTGCGGGAGTGTCCATGCCGAGATGAGGACCGCCTCGCCTGCCACCGGTGTCTGTTGCCGTTCGCCCCGCCGCAGGACATGGACAAGGTCTCGCGGGCCACCGCGCTGAAGCTCCTCGACGACATCCTCGACGTCGGCGCCCACGCCAATCCCGACCCCAAGGACTGGACCGCCGGCGTCACCGAAAAGGCACCCCCGCCGACCCCGATCAGCGACGAGTCTTTCCTCGAACGCGACTTATACTTCTCCTTTATCGAACGGCTCAAGCTCATGGGCGCCGCGGTCGTGGAGAAGCCCGGCACCTACGGTCCGTCCGCAACCATCACCCTGCAGGGCAAGAAACCCCGGAAATGGTCACTGCGGCCCCAGGTTTCACTGGGCTTCGTCAAACCGGATTTCATGCTCCAGACTGCCGATCCTGAGATCCCGCAGATCGCCATCTTCGCCGACGGTCGTGCGTTCCATGCAAGCCCTGAGAACAACCGGGTCGCCGACGATGCCGACAAGCGTGCGGCGCTGCGTAGTGCGGGCTATGTCGTGTGGTCCTTCAGTCACGAAGACCTGCAGCGGTTCAAGGCCGGTGAGGTTGCCGAGCCGGTTTGGTTCGATCATAAGGCCGCCAAACTCGTCACCAGTCAGTTCCACGTCCAGCCAGGGCTTATCCGTCTATTGGCTAAGGATCCGGTGACGCAGCTCCTCGAGTTCATGGTCGAGCCGGATCCGCAGGCCTGGAAGAAATTCGGTGATCACCTGCCGTATCTGTTCGTGAACAGCGGAAACCGGGTTCGCTCGGACGCGACGTCGATTGCCCGCGCGGCGCAATCTGCGCTCGATGGCGAGGTTGCGTTCCCACCGGGAGGGGACCAGTGGTGCTGGTCGTTCACCGATGGGGGAGTCGCGTTGACGGCCAGTGCGGTGGAGTCGGCGGGTCCTCGCGCCGTACTGGCCGTCGATGACCGCGACGACCGGATCTCGAACCTCGAAGGCAAGGCCTGGAAAGAATGGCTGCGGCTCTCTAACTGGCTGGGGCTCAGCGACCGCCACCGGGTGAGCACGTACTCGCTGCTGTCGTCTGCTCCCACGGACACGGGAGTTGTTGCCGCAGAAGAAGAGTCTCTGCCCCCCGCGTGGCAGGCACTCTACAAAGAGGCGGTCTCCGATGCGGAGAAGCAACTCATTCGTGCTCTGGCAGAGGCGGGTGCCGCTAGGCCCACGCTCGGGTACGAAACGGACGACGGCGAGGTGATCGACCTCGCCTGGGCCGATGCCCGTGTCGGCGTGAGCTTTGACGGCGAGAGCGCAGCGGACGGGTGGACCCTCTGCCCAGCCGATGTTCCGCAGATCCTGGCGGCACTGAAATCGAATGGAGTGATGTAAGTGGCACATCTGGTCATCGCGTCGAATAGCAGGGCGATGTCCAAGCTGGACGGCTCCATCAAGAAGAAGGTGTTCGACTTCTTCGAGAAGCTCAGTGAAGATGACACCACACCCTCACTGCATATCGAGCCCCTGCACGTGGCGTCCGATCCGAGAGTGCGCACCGGACGCGTCGACATCCATTACCGGGCAGTCCTTTTCAAGGTCGAGGACAAGTCGAGTACCCCCACCTACATCTATATGGGGACGTGGAACCACGACGATGCCATCAAACTTGCCGAGAAGGCCACGTTGAAGGTCAATCCCATCAACGGGACCCTCGAAGCACTCATCGGCGAAGTCGAACCCAGCTCAGCGTCGGCCCCCGCAGTTGAGGCTGTTCAGACACCTAAAGCGGCGCCGTCGTATCTGGCTGGGGTGGGCTACACCTTGGAAGACCTCACCGACCGCCTGGGCCTCTCCGCGGCGGTGGCGGCCAAAGCGATGGCCGCACCGGACGAGTCGGCGCTGCTGGACGCCGCCGCCGGTGGAGTTGAGTGGGAGGGCAGCGCGCTACTCGACCTCGCCACCGGAATCTCGATCGAGGACATCCGGGAAAAGCACGGCTTCGCAGACAAACCGGTCGACACCGATCTGGACGAGGACCAGCAGATCATCGAGGCCCTCGAGCGCCCTGCCTCGAAGATGCAATTCGCCTACATCGAGGACAACGATGAGCTTCGGAGGGTTATCGAGGGCGGCGACTTCGCGGCATGGCGTATCTTCCTGCACCCCGAACAACGCAAGTACGTCGACGCTGACTTCAGCGGTCCATTCCGGCTTTCGGGAGGGGCAGGAACCGGCAAGACCGTCGTCGCCATCCACCGCGCACGTCGCCTCAGTCGTGCCAATCCGGATGCGCGGATCATCCTCACCACCTACAACGCCACACTGGCACAGGGACTTCGAGCTGACTTGATCGCCCTGGACCCGGACGTGCGAATCGCGGCGAACCCGGGTGATCCGGGTGTGTACGTCGGCGGTATTGACGCGTTGGGCAAGGCAGTCCTGGATCGGACCCCGCGGGATTTCATTAGCGCGGCTTGTTCAGTTGTGTTCGGGCGCGGTGAAATTGAGTTTGGGCCGAAGCGCACATCTTCGGATGCGGTGTGGCGTGAAGTTGCCCAAAACGTCGACTCTGGTCTCGATGCCAAGCTGGCCACCCCGTCATTCTTGGAGAGTGAGTATGTTTCGGTGGTTCTGGCGAATCGGATCACCACGCTGGAGGAGTACGCCAAGGTTGCCCGGCCGGGTCGCGGTGTTCGACTGAGCCGCCCCCAGCGCATCGGGGTGTGGAAGCTCGTCGAGGCGTACCGCCGCCACAGCCAGATGGATGAGACGATCAGCTTCCCTGAATTGCTCGCACTTGCAGCCGAGGGATTGCGAATCGAGACCGAGAAGTTCGGACGCTATCTCGCTGACCACGTCATTGTCGACGAAGCCCAAGATTTGCACGCCACGCACTGGGCCCTGCTGCGCGCCCTGGTACCCGAAGGACCGAACGACCTGTTCATTGCAGAGGATTCGCACCAGCGGATCTACGGCAGTCCGATCGTGCTGAGCCGATTCGGCATCAAGATTGTTGGACGATCGCGCCGTCTGACGCTGAACTACCGGACCACAGCGCAGAATCTGCGCTTCGCTGTCGGCGTGCTCTCCGGCGCCGACTACACCGACCTCGAACAGGGGGCGGAGAAAACCAGCGACTACCGGTCGGCCCGCAACGGCCCCGTGCCGGAACTCGTCGCCTGCGAAAACCAGACCGCCGAGTTGGACACTGTGGCCGCGAAGATCAAAGCCTGGCTCGCTGAGGGCGACGTTGAGCCGGAGAGCATCGCCATTTTGACGCGCAGCCAAGACGATCGGGATCGCTTCGTCCGCGGCTTGGGGGAACGGGGTGTCACAGTCCGGGCTCTGGACAAGAATGCCGCATCTTCCGGGTACCCGCTGGTGCTGACCATGCACCGCGCCAAAGGCATGGAGTTCTCCAGGGTCATCTTGTCGGGAGCCGATGATAAGCATGTCCCGTCGCCGGCCACCTTCAGGAATGTGCCTGATGAGGAGCGGGCGGAGGCGCTCCTGCGGGAGCGATCGCTGCTTTATGTCGCCAGCAGCCGCGCACGCGACGCGCTGGTGGTGACGTGGAGCGGAAAACGGACTGAGCTTTTGGGGGCAGGGGAGTAAGGGGGCGAAGCGTGTCGAACGATGAACCGGAGAATCTGCCGGTCCGGCGTTCGGGTGAGCTTGTCATCGCAGTCAGCGAGGCCGGCTTGCTCGTTGATGGTGATCCCGGGGCCGTCGAGAGCTTCATAGACAGGATCCAGTCGGCGGCGGGACATGTTGTGGATACGGCCGGTGTTACCAAGGGCGCGGTGGGAAACCTCGCCGGCGGCCTGGCGGTCGGAGCTGCGTCGGCCTTCGCTCAGAGTGGACAATTCGTGCAGTTGTCAGCCAAGAGCATGGAGGCGATCCGCACCGGAAATCTGATTCCAGGGGACCCAGGTTTTTTCCGCATGACCACGGTGGGCAGTGGCGGACAGTTCCTCCAACAGCTGCAGTGGCGTCCTGTTTCGCTTGGGCCAACCCAGATGATGTCCGTCCAGATGATCGCGATCCAGATGGCCTTGAAGATGGCGATTGCCGAAGTCAACGAGTCCATCAAGCGGGTCGAAGGCAAGGTCGAATCTGTCCTCAAGCTGGCTGAAGCCGACCGAATCGGCGATGTCAGAGGGCAGTACGCGACCGTGGTTCGGATGACTCGAAATCTGGACCGCACCGGCGTGCTGCCGGCCACCGACTGGCAATCGGTTGCAGCACTCGGACCTGATCTGATCATCGTGGTCGAGAAGTTACGGGCCCACGTCGAAAGAACGCTGGATGACTTCGACGCGTCAAAACCCGTGCAGGAACGAGCCGATGTCTTGAAGCGAGCGGTTGAAGAAAAGAGCATCGGCGAGACGCTCAACCTTTTGGTCCTCGCGGAAGAGTCTCTGAACAACTGGCAACGCTTGCGGATCGCGCGGGTCCAGGACGTCGAACCGGAGCATCGCCAGCACGTGGTCGACGATGCTTTCGACTTATTGGCTACCCAGGTCGCACAAGACGGCGCCTTGTACCAGCGGGCCACCGAGGTGTTGGAGACATATCGGAAAACCAAGGCGATTGACGGATTCCGCTATTGGTCCGTGCGTGACATTGCCAAGCACAGCAAGACCCTCAAGGAAGACCTTGACGCTTTCGCCCGCGCACGGCGGCATCAACTCGAAGAGTGGCAGGAACTAGCTGTGCCGAGTATTGGGGATGCCGCCTCGCACGTGCTCGGAGTAGCAAGCGATCAAACCGATCGGGCGATCGAAGCTGCGGGCCAGAGTATTTCGAAGGCTTACAACTATTTCGCCGGCGATGGAACCGAGAAGACGCGGGAAGCCATCCGGCGTCGAATCGCCCGCGAGCGTGCTCAAAGCGACGAGAAGCAAGCCGAAGACGGGAAGTCCAAGGCACATGATGACTGAAGATGAATTCCTCGACTCGTGTGAGCGGCAATGGCGTGCCCGCGCAGAGCTGGTTTCGCTTGCTGCGGAGACGCTCGACGAAATCCCGACGGAAAAGCGCGAAGAGGCCCTCGCCGTACTCGGAAAAAAGTTCGGCCGGCTTTGGCCGGGCCTCGCTGCGGAGCGCGTTCTGTGGCGCTGGCCGGCAATTCATGTTCTGACGACAGCGGGTGTCGCAGCGGACCACTATTCAAAGGGCACATTTTGGCCCAAGTTGGCTCGTGTGCTCGACGTAAGGAACAGCCCTCAGTTCCAAACCGCCTGGGGCGACGCCTTCCTCCGAAACCTGGAGAAACTCAACCTTCCGACTTTCGAGCGCGATGGCGACGCAGGCGCGAGGTACGTCGGCCGGATCCTGCTCCACTCGGGGATGCCAACCTACTGCCTGGCTGATTTTTTCAGAATCATTTCGTGGAAACGCAGCCAGGTTCCAGGACTCACGCCTGCGGACTTTGTCGCCTGGGCTACAAACAAGATCGAAGGCTCCGGGTTCGCCAACGTGGACATGCCGGTCCAACGATTCATCCGCTACGGCGACGAATTCGCACTCGACGTTGCGGACCGGTCATTTGAACTTCTCGATGCCGTTGCGGCAGGCGCCTCGGAGGATGATGGTTTGTTACCGCGGCGGTTTTGGGCCGCGGCGCAGGAGCTTCACAACAAGAGAGGTATTGAGCGAGTCGCCGACGACGGGTCGCACCACGCCGGCGGCACAGTCGTCCGACCGCGGCTGGTAATCGACCCCTTCGGGCAAGGCTTACTTCTGCGGCTACCGCCGGTCGGTGATGCGCCCGACGGCAAGGCGGTGTGGGTGGTGACTCTCGACGAGGACGTCCAGCGGGTCGCGACCGATTCCCTGTGGCCGGGCTCCACAGAGCCAGCGCCGCAGACTGATATCGCAATCGGTCGACCGGTACGTGCCGCGTCAATTGCGTTGGCGGGTAGAGAACATCTGCAATTTCCGATGATGGTCATCGATGACCAAGATCCCCTGCTTGCGTTCGGCGAGGACGGTGAACTGATCGCACCCGGTTTACCCATGCCCGCCGCCAAGACGTGGCTGCTGTTTCCCGGTGAACCCGAAAAGCTGGAGGTGACGGGTTCCCTTGAGATTGTGGCGGAGAGCCCGCTGCCCCCTGGATGGACTGGCTTCTGTCTAATCCAAGCCGACCTCTCCAATGCGACGGCCGTAACCGTCCGCGGTGCTTGTCGGTCAGTGCGTAAATTCGAATCCGCGCGCATCGAGACCGAAGCCTCGGTTCCTGGGGTTCGCACCGCAAGCGGGCTTCCTGTCTTCGCTAAAATCCCCCGCGTCGTCGTGCCCGCGACCATGGAGAACGCCACCTGGGATGTGACCTTGCACGACAGCGAAGGAATAGTGATATCCCGTCGTCGCACAAGCGGTAGCGAAGACCCGAATACGCTGTGGGACAACATCTCTCGCCCGTTGGTGGGAACCTATTCGATCAAGGTACGAGGCCCCTGGGGCCGTGGTGCCACAAGGTCGCTGGCAATCGTCGAAGGTCTCTCGGTGTCATTTACACCGAACTGGCGCCGCTTCATCCCTGGAGGTCTCCAGCCCTGCCAAGCGAAAGTACGGGTCGCCGTGGGCGTGGACATAGCACGTTCTCAGGTCGACTTCGGCGAGCGGGATCGCGAACACACATTGCGGGCCACGGCCCACTCCCGATCTTGTTCGTTGGCAGTATCGCCGCCGCATATGACGGTCGCCTACCAGTCCAATGATTCGTCCATCAGCCCATCGGTGAGACCCCTCGCGCTCAGTTGCGAAGACATCATCGAATCCGCGGGTGAGCTCATTCTCGACGTGGGCGCGGCGGCGGAGCCGGTGTTGCACGTCATTTCGCGGGAACGCTCGGTTCAGACCATCGCCCCCCGTCTGGGTCGAGCCGGCGTCTATCGGTTCGACCTCGCGCAATTGGTCGACACGCTCAGGGAACAACCCCAGGTCGCCTTGGCGCTGAGCAACGAGGGCGAACTCGTCATAGCGACCATCAGACCTCGATCGTTGTTCAAGGGAATCACCCTCGACGGCGATGCGCTCCACTTCGGGGATTGCGTCGAAGCCGAGGGGCTGACCGCATACTTGTTTGCGCTGCGTGCTCCCTGGCGCGCCCCGGCATCAGTCCCGATCGTCGCCGGGAAGGCGCAGCTACCGGACTGGCTGATGGATGCCGGTCCAATCCGCGTGATTGCGCGCATCGAAGATCCGTGGATTCCACTGCCGCCACCCGACTGGTCGGATGTCGTCAGGTCAACGGTCCTTGAGAACGACGGTTGGATCATAGGCAGCGACGACGAAGAAAGCGCTGTCTCCATGTTCCTTGCCGGACATCGAACGATACCGGCCGAAGTCAAAAATTTTGCGCGACTTTGGACGGCCAGAGCTCTACTCCAGTTGCTCTGCCTTGGCTCACGAATTGAGCCTGCTGCCAAGGCGATTGACGAGATAATCTACTCGCGCCCTGCTGCCGCCCTCTCAGCACTGGCCAACTCGGAAGTGCCTGTCGATTTGATTCCTACCTTGATGGTGCGCTCCGGCCTCGCGTGGGCGAACCTCGCTGATGCCCACGCCAATACCGCTCCGCCATGGACGGTCCGAGGAGCACTGCCGGCCGCTCTGCTGTCCGCCGCCGATTCGCTGTGGTCAAATGAGGAAATCGAAGCGGCCGAAGTGATCTGCGGCGATTCCGTTAGTGGCATCCTCGACGGTCGCGACCCCTGCGCCTCATCGGGCTGCCTCGACGAGTCCGCCGACCTTCTGGACAGCAACCCAGCTCTCCGCGAGCAATGGGTCAGGACCGCCGGACTGATTCCGCAAGGCATCCTGTCTGCTGACTCGCGCGTCCTGGCCGCGATGGCATTTGTCGAGAAACGTCGCCATCCGCGACTTGAATGGCTCGTGAAACACGCCCGCAGCGTGCTGAAAGAGTCCGAGAGGCTGATGCGAATGATCGGCGACCGAGCTACCCAAGACGCATTCACGGCCCGTCTGCACCGAACACGTACCGGCGACTGGCATGTGGTGCCGGCTCTATCGATGGCTTTCGCTTTGGCCGCTCGTCACGCGTCTCGTGGCAACGCTGATGCACTGAGGTGGGTGATCAGAGAGCAGCGGCCATGGGAAGACCTGGCCCAAGTTGCGCCCGAGCTTGTCACTATCGACTTGATCATCGCCGAGTTGACTGTGGGCCGACGGGTAGAGGGAAAGACAGGAGCTCAGGGGTGACACCAACCAGCATCGATGCAGTCGCGACCTCGGAGGGGATCAAGGCTACCTACCGCCGATATTTGTCCTCACTGTTGGCGGTTCGCGACCCGAGAATTGATGCCGCACTTCGTAAGGCAATCGACAGCACCGACATGCTCGATCGCGGCCCCTACCTCGAGGCGACACCGCCGTACGCGCCCGGCAAGTCGCTGCAGGAGCTAATTTCCGAAGGCGTTCTGTCCCCGAAGTTCCCCGGGATAGTCAGCGATGCGCTGCCTTTGGACCGTCCGTTGTATATCCACCAGGAGGAGTCGATCCGTAAGGCGGCCGCGGGCCGAAACGTCGTCGTTGCCACCGGCACCGGTTCAGGCAAGACCGAGTCGTTCCTCATCCCCATTCTTGACAGCCTCATTCGTGAACATGAGGCCGGCACACTTGGACCCGGTGTTCGGGCTCTCCTGCTGTACCCAATGAATGCTCTTGCCAACGACCAGATGAAACGACTCCGTCAACTGCTGGCCGGCTACTCCGAAATCACATTTGGTCGCTACACCGGAGAGACTGAAGACGACCCACGCAAGGCACGGGAAATGTTCGCCGAACTGAATATCGGCGAGCCGCGAATCGAGAACGAGATTCTCAGCCGCGAGGAGATGCAGACTCAACCGCCGCACTTGCTGCTCACCAACTACGCCATGCTCGAGTATCTGCTTCTGCGGCCGCTCGACATGAAGCTCTTTGCGACGGGAGCCGATTCCAAATGGCGATTCATCGTCGTCGATGAGGCACACGTCTACGACGGAAGCCAGGGCGCTGAGATCGCAATGCTCCTTCGGCGCGTACGGGATAGGGTCGCGCCGGAACGCTCGATCCAGTGCATCGCGACTTCAGCAACAGTAGGCGGCGACACTGATCCCGCCGCTGTGACCCGGTTCGCATCTAATCTGTTCGGACAGCCCTTCAACTGGAACCCTCACGACAGGTCCCAGCAAGACGTCATCATGGCGCGCAGGGTGGGTTCGCCATCCGGGCCCTTCTGGGGCCCGCTCTCCGCCGCCGATTACGAGGAACTGCTGCGAACTGACGACCGCGAGGCCGCTGTGCTAAGGGCCGCAGGCCAAGCAGGATGGCCGGGAACCGGGGGTGGAACCCCAACCGCTGCAACAGCACTGTCACATGAGAAATCGCTCGCCACTATGCGGCAAACCCTCGCCGCAGGGCCTCAGCCCTTCAACAAAGTGGCAGCAGCGACTTTCGGCGACAACCCCTCCGGCACAGCCGGACTAGCCGCAATGGTGGAGCTCGCCAGCTCATTGAAGGAGCCCGACGGCACAACTCCCTTATCCGCCCGCTACCACCTATTTCTCCGCGCGACAGAGGGAGCCTTCACCTGCCTTTCAGCCCGCGGACCACATGTCCACCTGGCCCGCCACAACGTTTGTCCGGACTGTGAATCCCCTGTCTTCGAAATTGGATCCTGCAAGCGATGTGGTGCTGTCCACGTCTACGGCACCCCGTTGAACGAAGGTGGTGTCCTTTACCTGCGACCCCGCAAGGCAGCGAGCAAAGGCCACTGGCTTGTTCTCGGCGACCATGACGGACTTGAAGACGAGGACGAACTGGCCGCCGTTGACGGCGGCGACGAAGTATCCGGAGATCAGGCGAAACTCTGCACGCGGTGCGGCGCCCTTCTCAAACCGGACTCCCGCGAGTGCAAAGGGTGTGGCAACTCCGAACTGCGGCTCGTTCGCCGCCTCAAACAGCGCGGCGAGGAGATCGCCGGATGTCTGGTCTGCGGCGCCCGCGGGTCCGCCACTGTCCGGACCTTCGAGACGGGCCCCGACGCCAGCGGTGCAGTGATCACTACTGCCCTCTATCAGAACCTCCCGATCGCCGACGACCCACACGGTGCCTTGCTCCCCGGTCAGGGGCGCAAGCTGTTGGCTTTTAGCGACAGCCGGCAAGCAGCGGCGTATTTCGCGCCATACCTCGAGGACTCGTATTCCAGGTTGCAGCGACGGCGATTGATCTCCGAAGGCATGCTTGCGGCTCGGGCCGATGAGGAATCGATCGCTATCGACGACCTGGTCTTCCGGACGCAGAAGCAGGCGGTCAAAGTCAAGAACTTCCCGGCCCGCATGACCTCGCAACAGGCGGCACGCGTGGTCGCTCCGTGGGTGATGGCCGAAGTGCTGGCCACTGATGACCGACAGTCTCTGGAAGGCCTAGGCCTAATAAGCATCAGCCTTTACCGCGAGCCCAGCTGGGGGGCACCGGCTCCGCTCTTGCAGCTGGGTCTGTCAGAGGAAGAGGCTTGGGCGTTCTTGGAGGAGCTCGTCCGCACGCTGCGACAGCAGGGCGCGGTCACCATGCCAGAGGATGTCGCGCCGAACGACGAGATCTTCGCTCCCCGCCTCGGGCCGATCCGAGTAAGAGGCGAGGCACCTGAAGCCGTGAGGAAAGTCTTGTCGTGGATGCCTGGCCGGGGCACCAACCGCCGCGTCGACTACACCCGCCGGGTTCTCGCGGCATTGAACAGCGACGCCGATGCAGAAGCTTTCCTCAAGAAGATCTGGGGGTACCTCACCCACTCGCAGACGCCCGTCGACTGGCTGAAGTCCTCCGCTGAGGCAGGCCTAGGGCAGGTCTACCAGGTAAATCACGAATGTCTGCGGCTGCGATGGGTCAATGAAGAGGCGCCGGTGTATCAGTGCACTGTCTGCCGTCGAACAGCTCCTGCATCCGTCCGTCGCGTCTGCCCAGCGCTCGGCTGCGAGGGTGAACTCGAGCGCTTTGTCCCGCCAGTCGGAAACGCAGACCGGGATCACTACCGAACGATCTACCGATCGATGAACGCGGTACCGATGAAGGCCAAAGAGCATACGGCTCAATGGGTTAACACCGAAGCAGCGGCAATTCAGAACAAGTTCGTTCAGGGCGAGATTAATGCACTTTCCTGCTCGACAACATTTGAACTCGGCGTCGACGTGGGTGAGTTGCAAGCTGTGATGTTGCGGAACATGCCGCCCAGCACCGCGAACTATCTTCAGCGGGCGGGGCGTGCCGGTCGGCGAACAGGGTCTGCAGCCCTGGTCGTCACATATGCGCAGCGGCGTTCTCACGACCTGACGAGGTTCAACGAGCCCGAAGTCATGATCTCCGGTCAGGTTCGAGCGCCCTACGTGCCGTTGACCAACGTCCGTATCGACCGGAGGCATGCGCACTCGGTGGCGCTTGCAGCCTTCTTCCGATGGAACTTCGAGATGACCGGCCGTATCGATCGCAAAGCGGGCGAGTTCTTCCTGCCTCAGGACGGTAACGATCCCTCCGTCGATTTGGTCAAACCCTTCCTGACCCCGGTTCCCGATCAGATCCGTGAGGCACTGTCAAGGGTGTTGCCGCCAAACGTCGCGACGGAAATTGATCTTGCCGGCGGTCATTGGGCTCTTGCCCTGATTGAGTTGCTGGAGACCGTTCGCGACGAGCTTCGCAACGAAGTCGACACCATGAACGAGCTTGAACAGACTGCTTCCGCAAGTGGCAAACACGACTTGGCTTCTCGCTATCAGCGAGTGGGCAACACGCTGAGGCGGCGCGATCTACTCGGGTTTCTCGCCAACAGAAATGTTCTGCCCAAGTACGGCTTTCCCGTCGACTCGGTCGAACTCCGCACTAACTTCGGCATCGGCAAATCCGAAGGGGCGTTGCTGGACCTCAGCCGAGATCTGTCACAGGCGATCTACGAATATGCTCCAGACGCTGAAGTCGTTGCCGGAGGCAGTCTTTGGATCTCCCGAGGGATCTATCGCGTCCCGGGTAGAGACCTGCAAGAGTTCAAGTATCACGTATGTAGGCGCTGCGGAGGCTTCCGGTACGGAATCGAAGTCGTCGACGAAAAGTGCCAGTTCTGTGGCGAAGTCTCCCAGTCGGCGCCTAGAACGCTCACGATTCCTGAGTTCGGATTCGTAGCCGCCCCCGAGCCAAAGCGGCCGGGCCCCCGACCGCCGCGGCGGTCATGGGGCGGTGCTGTTCATGTCCTCGCCCAGCCTCCCGAGGCCCGGACGTACGAGGTTCCGATGAACGGTGGTTCGCTTGAGGTTTCCGTTGGTCCCCGAGGCCGGCTCGTGTCGCTAGCTGACGGTCCCAGCGGAATGGGTTACTGGATCTGCGAGTGGTGTGGGTACGGCTCTCCTCGCGTCAAGAGCCCGACCAAGCCGCCGAAGCATAATCACCTGCTAAAGAATCGAAGCTGCAGTGGTCGCCAACACATCCTTGATCTCGGCCATGCTTACGAGACGGACCTGCTGTCGATAAACGCCAACGTTTCGGGCATCCGAGTCTCGTACGCCAGCTGGCTGTCGCTGATGTACGCGATTGTCGAGGCCGCTTCGGAAATACTCGAGATAGCCCGTGAGGACATCGGCGGTACTCTCAACCCTGTTGGTGAGGACCGCTGGTCGATCATTCTCTTCGATGCCGTCCCGGGCGGCGCCGGACACGTCATCCAGGTCGAAGAAAATCTAGATCGAGTTCTGCGAGCGGCACTACGTCGGGTCAGTGATTGCGAATGCGGCCCGGAGACATCCTGTTACGGCTGCCTGCGGAGTTATCAGAACCAACGTGACCACGACTATCTCTCTCGCGGGACGGCCGAGCAGATTCTGCGGCGATTGATAGACAACGAGCTTGCCGAGCAATTCGAAATTTCGGAACCGGAAGAGACGCCAATTCCGGACTCAATACCGGAGGAGTGGAAAGATTTGTACCGCAACGCCTTCGGAGTTGAAAGAGAGCTGTTGACTGCACTGGCGGAGAGAGGAGCGCCGCGACCTGAAGTGGGAATTGAGAGCGGTGGAGGTACTCCGATTTCGATCGCCTGGCCCGATCGTCTGTTAGCACTGGACATCGGCCTTGAAGACGACGATAGACGCGACCTCAAGGCTGAGGGGTGGACCGTCCTAACACTCGAGAAGCTGTTGAAAACACTCAGTGGCTGAGAACCGTCCAACGGTGGCAACAGAAATCGATCCGCTGATCTTGGGACAGCGAGTTGTCGCTATCCTCGAAACCGGTCAACGTGATGCGACCTACAAGCTCGCGACGTTGACAGCGCTCATCGACCACTGCATCGAGAACCTGCCATCGAACCCCCGAGATGCTCTGTTCGTTCCACTCCCCGAGCTGGCACACCGGGTCCTCGCCCTGTATTGGCCTCAAGTCCGTCCCTTTCAAGGCCAGGACCTGCGGCAGCGGCGTACGGGGTCGATCGCGCGTATCACCGATGCGGCGCGCTCGCTGAGGGAAGCCGCAGGCGCGGGGGATAGCGGACTTTCGTTAGAGGTTGCAGTGCTGCGCGCACCGGCCGAATATCGTCGAGCCATAGCCAAGATCAACCTGGCCCTGGCCAAGCAGCCGCTGCCGCGACTGCAGAAGCTGCCAGGCTCCCCGGTGAGCGACCCGTTCTTGTACGACGATTCCTTCCTCGGTGAGAACATTTCGATGCGTCAACTTGAGGCGTGCGGAAATGCGATCACGCTACGGCCGGGAGTTGCGTTCGCGCTCGCCCGTCTGGCGGGATTGCTGAAGCCGGCGTTGGAGATCATGTGGGTCGACGATGTCCGTCAGATGAACAAGTTTCTGGACGACGAGGTACCCGACGTTGCAGGCCACCTGTTCGGCCGGGAGCGCATCCCACTCACACCCGTTCGCGACGCGTTCCGCGAGGCATTCGGGCCGCATTGCTTCTACTGCCGCGCCCATTTGCCCACCGGTAATCCGGTCGATCATGTGCTTCCGTGGTCTCTGGTGGGGATCGACGGTCTGGCCAACTTGGTCCTGGCCTGCGTGCGATGCAACGTTGACAAAAGCAGCGCTCTGCCGGCTGTCCAGATTGTTGACCAGGTGCTCGAGCGGGATCAGCAAGTACTCGAGGAGATCGGCCGCGACATCGAGTGGCCGAATCAGCGCGCTCGGGTGGTGGCAGCGGCCAGGGGTGTATTCCGCGCCCAACCCGGGGGAGCGGCAACCTGGGCGGGCTACCGTCGGACTATCCGATTTGATATCGCTTTCGCACCAGAGTGGATGCGTGCTGCTCAGGGCTGAGGGCCGCCGATCAGCTGTAGGACGATCGGGTGGCTAGAGCGGACGACGACGTCGGTGAACTGTGCCAACAGCGCCACGACGAAAGCAGAGCGCTTGACGTTGAGGTCGCCAAGCAACTCAGCGTGGGTCAAGACACCCTTCTGCTGCAGTTGCCGCCATCCAGCGACGATCATCCATGCCGGCACCAACTGTGGGCCAGATCGGCGGCGATCCGAGCGCAAGGTTTCGACCCAGATGCCATCAGGGCCGATCGCCGCAATAACGTTGGGGCGCTTGGTTGTCAGGGTTGAGATCTCGTCACCCGGTTGGACCACGGCGTGAATCCGTTGCAGGAGATCATCCTCCAACTCGACGTTGCGCGCCGCCCTCCCTATCTCTAGTCACAATTGCCGCACACGCCAGTAAGCGACTTCTGCTCACCGCATCGGTCACAGAAATCTGCTTCGCGCTGCACCTTGCGAGTGCGCTTTTCTCTGTGCTGAACACGGTTCTCTGGGTGGCTCACGTACCACGTACCCTTCAGCTTGCTACTGGGACCAACCGTGGCGCCTGTCCCGCCGACTCGGGTGGCTTCTTCCTCGGTGGTGAAGCCGGTCGTGTAACCCCAGTAGATGTGCAATTCGCGCAGGCCGTGCCTGCGGGTGGCGATGATGTAGGGCTCGGCGTTCGAAACGTGAGATCTCGACGGCCTCAACGATCCGACGGATGAACGCGTGGTTCTCCGAGGTGATGCGCGCCTTCTCCAGCGCCGATACCAGGGAATCAGTGTGGGTCGCTCGTCCCATGGCTCGAGCATAGGGATGCCGGTCTGGCAACAGGGGTAATCGTGTCCAGACAGTTCCATATCGAAGACCGAGCGCGTGGACGAATAGTCGCCACTGGCGAGATCGATGACAACGGCCTGGTGGTGTGGGATGGGACCGAGGACAGCGTGAACGGTGAACTCGCCGAACTGGCAGATCAGATCCAGCAGGATGTCGCAGCCGAGTAGTCAAGATGGGGGAGTAACTAGATCGCAGCAATCCCGCGACTGAACTTTGGTCGCCCAGTGGAAAAAAAGCCCGCGCAATCGCGGCGTGCCGAGCAGCCCTCGCATTCCTCCACGTAGGCGTTCTTCCAATCCGAGATCGATTGCACCGCGAAGGGTCGGATGCTGGGGTCAAGCACGCAGAGCGGCAGGTTGTAGATCGAGACGTTCACCCCAGCAGTCGAGAGCACGTCGATGCTGGCCTTCAATGGCTCCTTGTAGTCGAGTGGGTCGATCCACAACTTGTCGTCGTTCGCGATCGCAAAGCCGGTGTGTTCCATACCCATTAGGGCCACGTGATCCACGAACGGTAAGTTCCGGGCGATCCATGTGCAGGTCTCGCGTAGGCGTGGCGCGGTGACGGCGTGGAGCACGACACGAATTTCGACTCTTTGACCGCGGTCCTTGAGCCGCAGCACACCGAGCACCGTCTCGTCGAACGCGCCCTTCGCCTGAACCACGTAGTCGTGGATACTATCGACGGCCGCATAGAGCGGTATGCCAGCCGAAAGGTTCGGATCGTCAACTGCCGCCCAAGCATTCGTGACCTCGGGAGTGGCGAAGGCACGCCCATTGGTAAGCACGTGAACCGCCGTGTCGGGGAGCAGATCACGTGTCAGCTCGAGCAGACCGATGAATCGGCGCCATTCCGTCAGCGGTTCGCCGCCGGTGAACGTGAGAGCGGGCGTCGCTGGATCGACTAGTGGAAGCGCCTCCGCGATCAGGTCGATCAACCAACCGTCGTCGGCCTTCTTCGGCGGTTGCGAGCACATTAAGCAGTAGTTGTTGCAGCGTTCCGTTACGAGAAAGAAGTTGTGTCTGGAGGACCGACGGTAGAGCACCCACACCCGACCGGAGTGAGGTTCGATTGCCAGGACGTCGCCTTCACCCAGTTCGGCAAACCCTGCCGGCAAGCGGACGTAGCTCAACGTCATGCCATCCGGACGCGCATCGCGGCCGACAGCGAGCTGGAAACCACCTGCACGCGCCAGCTCCCAATCGTCGTGGCCCGCGATCAACGCGGCATCGCGAACACCCGGCCGGAAGCTGGTGGGGGAGCGAAGTCGCCAACACCGCTGCCTTCCAGTCGAGTCGGCGAGGTCGGTAGCCGGCGAAAGTCCGCTTAGCATAAGCGGTTTCACGACGACCACATCCGGAGAATGGCGGCGTCTTCGGGGAAATGTTCCAACAGTTCAAACAGGTGCGTAATGACGCCCTTTTGTCGTTCACAAAACTCCGACAACGGCTTGATACCCAACACGTCGTTCTGGGTTGCGTGGTGATACACGGGATCTGCGCCGCAGTTGGGTTCAAAAACACACGTCGAGCACTGTGGTGCCGTTTGCGTCAACGAATCCGCAACTGCCGAAACCAATGTGTCGGACAGCACCAGCTCTCGGTAACCGTGTTCGCGCACGTTGCCCAGTTCGAAGCTGCGGTCACCCATCTCCGCGAGCATTCTTGCCTCGTCGGACGCGAACACGGCGCCGTCGTAGTTGTAGACGAGCGCCCCAAGCCCAATCCCCGCCGGGCTTCTAAGATCGACGTAACCGATGGGCTCGTCACTCAGCATCCGGCGAAGGATCAGGGCCGAGTAGAACTCTGGGAAGCGGCGGCCGGACTTATTGATTTCGAGGATGTAGCGGAGACCACGTTTCCAGAATTGGAGCCATTCCCGGGCGCCGTACTTGTGAAACTGCTTGGTCTTGATCGCGAATCCGTAGGGGGAGAGTGGTCGAAGGAAGATGCCGTCAAGGCCCTGCCTCACGTACTCGTCGACGATCCCCTCGACTCGATCCAGGCTCGCCTCCGTGGTGGTCATCAAGGCGCCGACCTTGTCTGGACCGAGGCGTTCTTTGATACGAGCGATGCCCGCTACAGCGAGTTCATAACTGTTTTGGCCGCGACGCGGTCGATTCTTGTTGTGAAGGTCGCGAGGCCCGTCCAACGATGTACTGAAATGAACGTCGTGCTCGGCGCAAAAATCGAGCACCTCGTCGTTCAAGAGGGCTAGGTTCGTTGCGATCACGAACTGAAGGCGCTTCCCGATTGGGATGGCCCGCTCCTTCGCGGCCACAACGATCCATCGGATAAGTTCGAAATTCAGGAGCGGCTCGCCGCCTTGAAACTCAATCTTGATCAGCGGAGCCGGTGCTGAAAGGGCTATATCCAGTGCCTTCGAAGCCGTGGCCTGGTCCATGTCGTAGCGGACGCGGTCCTTGCTTTGACGGGATACTTGGCAATACGGACAGGAGTGCTCGCACCGTAGAGTGACCACGAAAAGGTGGAGTGGCGTAGCCGCTCGCAAAAAACTCAGACGGCTACGCAAGCGAAGCGCCAGGAGCTGCGGCTGTGCGCGCTGATCGGCCGACATGACGAAAAGCTTCTCGAATGCGCGCTCGCAGAGGCCGTCGCCGGGCGTGAGATCAAGCGCGCAAAGACGGTCCAATTCGATCGCCGTCATCTCCGCCATGTCGCCAACCATGTTCCCGACAAGGAATCGGTCCGGGCCAAGCCGTTCGAAGCGGATGGGAAGGAGTTGAAGCCCAGACGTTTCGGGAGAGAAGGCATCTGCTGAAGCGAAGCCGGCTATAGGGTCACGACTCCTCGGCCAAAGACCCAAACGCCAAGGCGACAATGACGTCTCGGAGTCGGTCAGTTTCGCCGCGCACTTTCGCGCGGAGGTTTTCATCTGTAACCAGATTCAAGAAATAGGAACGCAACTCGTCGCCTTGAAGCTGCGGCTGCGACGGTGAAAGTCGGCAAACGTATCGCCCATCCGCTTCGTCAATCTGGCAAGCAGCTTGTCCAATCAGGCGATAGGCGGCCTCCTGTAGCGCGCCGAGTTCTTGCAGCGTCGCACTGAAGTCAACGACAACGTCGGACGTTGAAAGTTCACTCATCGGCGCCGTCTGCCGGTATCGCACGACGTAGCAACGGTAATCCCTGTCGGTGCTCTTAGCGCTGATGGAAGCAACTTCATTGGTCAGTTACCAACCTGGCGAGGCCGGCGGAGAAGTCCTCGGCGTGGTGGTGGGTGTCGTCAGCGGTGTTGTGGGCGTCGTGGCTGTCGTGGCTGTCGTGGCTGTCGTGGCTGTCGTGGGCGTCGTCGGTGTTGTGGTTGTCGGTGTTGTGGTCGTGGTGGTCGGCGTCGTGGTCGTCGTGGTCGTCGTGGTCGTCGTGGTGGTCGGTGCGTACGTCGGATAAGGCAAATCTGGCACGTTCGGCATATTCGGCACGCCACCCGACACATGCGACACATGCGATACGTGGGACACGTGAGATCCATGCTGGGCGAGCATCATGCCGTCGCTTGTCTGGTGCACCGTGAAGCTCATCAGATCCGCCTCGGCCGGCAGCCCAATATCGGCCTCCGCCTGGATCGCCTCCTCGGTTTCCCCGAAGATCTGAGCCTCACCGGAGCCTGCTGCGTCCGTGATCGGCGGCGCGGCCGCCGGGCCTGCCAGGGCGGCAAGCGCCGAAGCCAGGCTCACGATTTTTGGACGGTCACCCATTTCCACCTCGGGGAACTAGTCCTCGAACCATTCCCTACCCCCAAGCGAGTCGCGTACGTCTAGATTCCCGACTGAGCAAAGGCTATCAATCAGTCTGTCTTGGCTGAAGGAAATCAATCCCGCAATACCCATGACAAGGAAGCAGCGCGAGCGCCGCTTCGCCCTCGTCGTGATAGCGCTTGACCAGTTGTTGGACCCAGTAGCGGGAGACGTGATATTCCCGCGCGACTTCGCTTTTGCTACGTCCTTCCAGCACGACGGCGGTGATGACGAGTTGCGCTATCGACATGGCTGACCTCCCGACCTGCAGAGGTGTCAACTATGTCGCGAGACAGCTGCCAACTATGTCGTGAAACCAGACACCGTCCCCGCTACAGCTGTCCCCGCTACAGCGGAAATGGCCCTCAAGGCGCAAGTCCGCAGGCCATTTTCATGCTCGTGAAGGCGCGGGGGAGCGCCGCGCTAGCGCTTGGACGGCCCATACCCCCGGTTGTGCCAAGAGTGTGCCAAGACGCGCTGGCACAGCCCAAACCTCTGTGGACAGAGTGGACGAAAATCCACCGCTGAACTGGGCATTCCCAGACTTCATGGCACCGCGTGAAACGCGGCGGACAGTTTGGCTCGGTTTTACACACCAGCGGTCGGCGGTTCGATACCGTCCGCGCCCACTTTTCACGTGGCGAACAGACGCAAAATCACCCATTTCGGGCCGAAATGAGGTGATTTTGCGCCTGCTCGCGCGGGTCAGGGGCGCCCGCGCGCTATCGGCACGCTCGGGCGGCGTGTTCCCGCGATCGGCGTCGGACGTAATGTCCGGTAGGACGCGATCTGTCTAAAGGAGCCCGATGACCGCACGCCACGATCTCGCCGGTGCCGCCCTTGAACAGCAGTGTTTCCGTGCCGAGTGCTCGCCGCAGAACTGGGAAGCGCTGGGCGCCTGGCTGCGTGGCGGCGGGATGGTGCTCGACGCCGTTGAGCCGCGTCAGTTCGCCAACGGTCTGGCCAATCTGAACTACCTGATCTCGGTGGACGGCCAACCCGTGGTGTTGCGCCGGCCGCCGGGCGGACAGCTGGCCGAGGGCGCCAGCGATATGGCGCGAGAATTCCGGGTGCTGAGTCGCCTGCACGCGCACTACCGCCGCGCGCCGCGGGCAGTGGCCTTCTGTGACGATGCCTCGGTACTCGGAGGACCCTTTCAGCTGATCGAATACCGCCCCGGCACCGTCGTGTCGGACACGATTCCCGAGCAACTCGCCGCCATCCCCAGCGCCAGGCTCGCCGACGAATTCGTGACGGCCCTGGCGGACCTGCATGCGATCGACCTCGACACCCACCCCGAGCTCGCCGAGCTCGGGCGGCCCCAAGGCTTCATCGCGCGACAGATCGCCGGCTGGAACCGGCGGGCACACAACGCGTTCGACGGATCACCGCCGACGTCGGTCGAGCACATCGTGACGTGGCTGGGCGCCGCTGCACCCGACCCGTCGATCAAACCCACTGTGCTGCACAACGATTTCAAGTTTGACAACGTCATCTTCGATGCCACCGGCGCGGCTGCCGCGGTGATCGATTGGGACATGTCGACGCTGGGCGATCCGCTCTTCGATCTCGGCGTCACGCTGTCCTATTGGGCGCAGGCCGACGACGCGGACGTCATTCGCGACCTCGGATTGGCCCCGTCCCTGCAGCCGGGCTTCCCGGACCGGAAAGCGCTCGCGGCGAAGTACTTTGTCGCGGCCGGACGGGAAGCGGTGCCGGTCGGCTTCTACCTGGTGTTGGGCCGGCTCCGCCTCGCGATCGCCTGGCAGCAGCTATTCGTGCTGCACCAACGTGGTGCGCTCGTCGGCCCGCAGTACGCCGCGTTCAACCGCATTGCCACATCTGTTCTGACGGTGACCGCCGATTCCCTTTCGGCAGAAGACATCTGATCGCCCTCAACCCAAAAGGATGGCTCCGTGATCGACTTCTCCGTACCCCCGGAACTGACGGCACTCGGCGAGCGGGTCCGCCGATTCGTCATCGACGCGATCGTCCCCTACGAGCGCGATCCGCGGCTCACCCAGCACGGCCCCAACGACGACCTGCGCCGCGAGCTCGTGGAATTGGCACGCAAGGAAGGACTTCTGACCCCGCAGGCGTCCACACGATTCGGCGGAAAAGGCATTTCGCACATCGAGCAGTCGGTGATCTACGAGGCGGCCGGGTGGTCCACGCTCGGGCCGGTCGCGATGAACTGCGCCGCGCCCGACGAGGGGAACATGTTTCTGCTCGACAAGCTGACGACCGACGAGCAGGCCGAGGTCTTCCTGAAACCCGTCCTGGACGGCACCGTCCGATCGGTGTTTGCGATGACCGAGCCCGGTGGAGCAGGTTCGGATCCGTCGCAACTGCGCACCGAGGCGCGACGCGACGGCGACTCCTACGTCATCAGCGGCCGCAAGTGGCTCATCACCGGCGCCAACGGCGCGGGAACCTGGATCGTTATGGCCAACGTGGTCGGTGACGAAAACCGTAACGGGCCAACGTTGTTCCTGGCTAAGGGTGATGACCCCGGCTCTGGAGGGATTGTCATCGAGCGGGTGATGAACTCCATGGACCGCAACTATGTCGAAGGGCACGGCGTCGTCGTCTTCGACGACCTGCGGGTGCCCGCGTCGAATGTGCTCGGCGAAGTCGGCGAGGCGATGCGCTACGCCCAGATGCGCCTGGCCCCGGCACGTCTCACCCACGCCATGCGCTGGCTGGGGGCCGCCTCACGTGCCCAGCACATCGCCCTGGAGCACGCGAAGACCCGGACGGCGTTCGGCGCCCCGATCATCGATCACCAGGGCGTCGGATTCATGTTGGCGGACAACGAAATTGCCCTCACCCAGTGTCGGTTGGCGATCTGGCACACGGCGTGGATCCTGGACCAGGGGCACAAAGGCCGGCACGAGAGTTCGATCAGCAAGGCATTCGTGTCCGAGGAGCTGTTCAAGGTCGTCGACCGTTGCATACAGGTCATGGGTGGAATCGGCGTCACCGACGAAACGCCGATCGAGATGATCTTCCGGGACATCCGGGGATTCCGGCTCTACGACGGGCCCACCGAAGTCCACAAGTACGCGATCATCCGGCGGATGAACCACGTCGGCTCGGCGGCGGCGCGGGTGCCCGGATCGGACACCGTCTGAGATCGGGCATCGGTTCCCTATCGAAACCTCAACGGCTTTGGCTGTTTGACCAAGAACCCGCGGTGCGGGGTCTAGCATCCTGTGGCGTGCGACGACTTCTGGTGCTGGTTGTGGTGGTGGTGACGATGCTCGCCGGCTGCGGGAACAAAGATGCATCATCGGGCAAACGTCCGGCCGCTCAGGCCGTGGTGATCGTCTCCGGGGGAGATGCCACCAGCCCGTTCACCACCCCGGACCAGGCATGCGCAACCGGACTGGCGGCGGGCAACACCGACACCGCGATCCGCGAATACCTGCTGAAGCAGGCGTACACCGTCTACACCTCGCCGGCGATGGCCGGGCGCGGGCAGGTGGTCGACCAAACCGGATTCGGCCCGTTCGCGATCTGCCCGGTGACGCTGCCGGAGAACATGACCGTCGACTCCACGGGAAGTATCGACACCGCCGGTGAGCACCTCGCCCGGTTCCTCACCTACCTGCACACCGAGAAAGGGGTCAACGACGTCGACCTGGTTGCCCACTCGATGGGCGGTCTCTACTCGCGTGCCGCGATCCGGGTGCTGTCGAGCACGAATTCCCCGCTGCATATCCGCTCGCTGACCACGATCGGCACCCCGTGGCAGGGCTCGTATCTGTCCGACTATGCCAACGGCATCCTTCCGCTCACCGATTGCCTCGGAGACACGTTCTGCGAGAAGGCTATGAACGGATTCAAGGACGAGGTGCTGCGGCTGATGGCCGGCTCGGGCCGTGAGGTGAACCAGGCTTTCCTGATGGGCAAGAACGGCTGGAACGACTTCCAGTCCGGTGTGCTGGACAAGATCCCTGTCGTGCTGATCGGCGGCAAGAAATTCACCAAGCCCGGTCAGGTGAACCCCGCGGTGTGGCCCAACGACGGTCTGGTGGCGTTGCAGAGCGCCCTGGCCAAGGACATCGGCGATCCGGTGCTGCCGCACCGGCGCTGTTACACCTTCGACGACACCCACAGCATCTTCGTGTCCAACGCCGCCGGGTTGGACTGGCCCACCGCGCTCACCTGGGATCCGCAGGTGCTCGACGTGGTGCACAAGGCGATCGAGGGCGCGCCCAAGGCGCTCGACGGGGTCAACCGCGAGGGTTGCCCGGCCAGTTGAGGCAACGTGCGCGCTACCGCCGTTTCAGTTTCAGCCACGTGCGGCGCGGCTGGGTCGCCCGGACCTCACGGATCTGCGGGTAGCGCGCCTGCACGCTGCGGGTCACCAGGTCACCCAGGGTGCGACCGCTCAGCGGGCAGCCCAGGCAGGCTCCGGTCAGTTCCACGGTGAGAACACCGTCGTGCACCGAGTGCACCTTGATCGCGCCTCCGTGCGAGGCGGCGATCGGCGACACGTCGCGCGCCAGAATCTCGTCGATCCCGTCGCGCAGCTCCTGTTCGCTGACGTCGGGGGTCTGACCGGACAGCGCATCGAACAGCGCCGAGCGCACCCGGGGGCCGTCGACCTCCCAGGATCTGTTGGCGCACAACCGCGTTCGCACCTCACCGGCGCCTACCTCCGCCCGTTCCAGCACGCCCTCGGTGATCAGCGCGGTCAACTGCGGCGGGACATCGGGCAGCTGCCGTGTCCCGGTCAGCCACCGCATCAGGCGGGGGTCGTCGGTGGTCTGCGGGTGCAGCAGCGGAACCGTCACGATCAACCCGTCAGCCACAAGGTGATGTGCCGGGCGGCGAACGCCGCCACCCAGGCGAGCACGAACATGTAACCCCACGCCACCAGCGGCCACCGCCACGAGTTGGTCTCGCGCCGCAGCGTGGCGATCGTCGACATGCACTGCAGGGCGTAGGCGAAGAACACGAGCAACGCCATGATCGTCGGCGCGGTGAACACCAGCTCCCCGTGATGCGGGCCGGAGGTGAAGACGGCCGAATGCGCGGCCGAGACCAGGTCGCCGGATTCGCCGGTGGCGAAGATCTGCCCCAACGTGGCCACGAACACTTCACGGGCGGCCATCGCGCCGATCAGGCCGACGCAGACCCGCCAGTCGAAACCCAGCGGCGCGAACAGCGGTTCGAGAATCTTGCCCAGGCCGGCGGCGAAGGAATGGTTGACGACGTAGGCCGAAGCCGCGGTCTGGTCCATACCGGCGGTCTCCGCGGTGCGCGTCGGCAGGTTGAGCAGAAACCACAACACGACAGAGGTGCCCAGGATGATGGTTCCGGCCTTGCGCAGAAACACCTTTGCCGAGTCCCACACGGTCATCACGACCGACTTGAGCGACGGGAATCGGTAGGGCGGCATCTCCATGTAGAACGGCAGCAGATCCCCGCCGAGCACCACCGATTTGAACAGCCAGGCGGTGAGCATCGCCGAGACGCCGCCGAGCAGGTACATGCCGAACATGACCACGCCCTGCATCGAGACCGGCCCCCACCTGTCCTGCGGACTGACCAGCATCCCGATCAGCAGGATGTACACCGGCAGGCGGGCCGAACATGTCATCAACGGCGCGGCCATGCAGGTGGCGAGCCGGTCTCGTGACGACGGAATGGTGCGGGTGGCCATGATGGCGGGCACCGCGCACGCCAGAGATGACAGCATCGCCACGAAGGCGCGGCCGTCCAGTCCGGTGGTCGCCATGATGCGGTCCACCAGGAACGCGGCGCGCGTCATGTAGCCGATGTTTTCCAGCAGCGAGATCAGCAGGAACATCAGCACGATCTGCGGGATGAAGACCAGGACGGCGCCAACTCCGCCGATCACCCCGTGGCCGAGCAGTCCCGCGATCGCGCCGTTGCTGATGTGGTCGTCCACCAGGGTGCCCAGCCAGCTGAACGACTTCTCGATCAGGTCCTGCAACGGCGCGGCCAGGGTGAAGACGATCTGGAAGAACGCGAACATCACCGCGACGAAGAACAACGAACCCCACACGGGGTGCAACAGCACCCGGTCGATCCGCGCGCTGCGGCGGTCCGGCTCAGGTGCCCGGTACCGGCCGGCATGGAGGATCGAGGCGATCCAGCTCTGGTATTCGGCGTCGTCGGACGGTGGCGGGATGGCGACGCGCTGCCAAGTCTGCGGCGCGGCCAGCAGTGCCCGTAGCGGTTCGAACCCTTTGCCGCGGCTGCCGATCACGCTGACCACCGGGATGCCCAGCGCGGCGGCGAATTTTTCGGTGTCCAGCTGGCCGCCGCGGGCCGCAAGTTCGTCTCCCATGGTGAGGATGAGCAGGGTGGGCTTGCCCAGTGCGAGTACCTGCGACACCAGCGACAGCGACCGCTCCAGGACGGTGACATCGACGACCACAGCGAGCGCATCCGGTGCGGTGATGCCAGGCAATTCCCCGCGCAGCAGGTCGGCGACCACCTGTTCGTCCGGGCTGACGGGGTGCAGGCTGTAACACCCCGGGACGTCCTCGACGAGGAACGTCGTCGTTTCGTCCTCGCTGCGGAACTTCCCGGTGCCTACCCGGCGGGCGACGGTGACACCGGGGTAGTTGCCGGTGCGTGCCCTCATCCCGGTGAGCTGGTTGAACACGGTGGTCTTGCCGGCGTTGGGGCTGCCGATCAGCGCCGTCCGGGACAGGCCGGGCGGGGCGGCGACCGCACCCCCGTCGTCGTGGCAGGACGCGGTCATGACTGCTCGGTGATCTCGATCTGGGCGGCTTCCCGGCGCCGCAAGCACGTGTCGTAACCCAGCAGCCGGTACACCGCAGGGTCGCCGAGCGGGGCGGTGCGCAGCTTAATGACTTGGACGCCGGGTCGGAAACCCAAGTGGCGCAGGCGATTTGCGATATCCGGGGCAATCGCTGGGTCGAACGCGACGATCTCGGCGCCGGTTCCGGGAGCCAGGTCGGCGAGGGTCGGCCGGCGGTCCTGACCAGGCCGGGACTTCGGCGCTGATCGCTCCAACCGGCTGTTGGGCATCGTTGGTACCTCCGGATTGCCGACACGCCCGCACGCGGGTGATAACCAAGAGTATCCGTAGTTAGGTCAGCCTCACCAAGGGCAAGGGCGCCAAGGGCTCAGCGGCATATCACGCACAGGAGTTTCGAGGCCGACTCAGCGGTGTTGCGCCCGATGGCTTCGGATGCCACCGCACTCTCGGCGCGTTACCATGGCCGTTGCCCTGCACGGGTTGTTGTGGGCCGACGACGGCCGCGTGAACGAACGTACTCCCGAGGCCACACAGAGTAGGCGGGTGCGCGATGAGCAAACACTACGGTCTGATCGCGTTCACCGATGACGTCCGAGCCGTGCAGCATCAGTACGGCAGCGATGCCTTCTACGATCGCAAACGGGTTCAGGCCAAGGCCGTCCCCGGCGCCGACCCGCTGACCGATGACGAGCGGGATTACCTCGGCGAACGCGACAGCTTCTATCTGGCCAGCGTCGGAGCGACGGGCTGGCCCTACGTCCAGTTCCGGGGTGGGCCGCCCGGTTTCCTTCGCGTCATCGACGACCACACCATCGGCTGGGCGGACTTTCGCGGCAACCTGCAGTACATCAGCACCGGCAATGTCGCCGGGGACAACCGGGTCGCGATCATCGCAATGGATTACGCGCACAAGCGGCGCCTGAAGATCTTCGGGCGAGCCCGTGTCGTTGCCGCCGACGACGACCCCGTCCTGATCGCCCAGCTTGCCGAAGTCAGTTATGACGCGGTCGTGGAGCGCGCCGTCGTCGTCGACGTCGAGGCCTACGACTGGAACTGTCACCAGCACATCACTGCCCGCTTCACCGCCGCGGAGCTCGAACCGCAGCTCGCCTCGTTGCGCCAACGACTTTCAGCCCTGCAGGCCGAGAATGCGGCGCTTCGTGAACAGTTGCGCCCAGATCGGTGACCCGCCACGAAAAGCTGCCCTTCGTGGACGTGCCTAACCGGGTATGGCACGCTCGACACCGTGGGTGACCTACCTGGTTCTCAGAGCGACAGCGCAGCACGCAAGACATCGGGGCCGCCGGTGCGGCCGTTGTCGTCGGACCAGCAGCCGGCAACCAAGGCCGACCTGTACGCGGCGGTGGATGCCATGCGCGCCGACATGCGTGAACTGCTCGAGCAGATCAGCACGCTGATCAAGGACGCGACACAAAAGTAGGGTCGATCGGGTGAAGCCGTTTCGCATCGACGTTCCCGACGACGTACTCGACGATCTGCGCCTTCGGCTGCAGCGCACCCGGTGGCCGGAAGCCGAATGCGTGGACGACTGGAGCCAGGGCATCCCGTTGCGCTACACCCGGGATCTGGCCGCGTACTGGTCCACCGACTACGACTGGCGCGCTCGCGAGGCGGCGCTGAACCGCTTCGACCACTTCGTGGACCAGTTCGACGGTCTGGACATCCACTTCATCCACCAGCGTTCGCCGCACGACGACGCCTTCCCGCTGCTGATCACCCACGGCTGGCCGGGGTCGATCGTGGAGTTCCACAAGGTGATCGAGCCGCTGACCAACCCGACCGCCCACGGTGGACGGGCCGAGGACGCCTTCCACGTGGTGTGTCCGTCGCTGCCGGGGTACGGGTTCTCGGGTAAGCCGGGCCGCACCGGCTGGGGTGTGGAGAAGATCGCGCTGGTCTGGGAAGAGTTGATGCAGCGGTTGGGCTACGACCGCTACGGCGCGCAGGGTGGTGACTGGGGCTCGGCGGTCACCAGTCAGATCGGTCGCAATGCCGGTTCGGGGGGCGGCAACTGCGCCGCGATCCATCTGAACATGCCGTTGGGTACGCCCACCGCCGAGACGATGGCCAACCCGACGCCCGAGGAGCAGCAGGCGCTGGCCGCGCTGGCTGAGCACCGCAAGAACGGGACGGGGTATTCCAAGCAGCAGTCGACGCGGCCGCAGACGGTGGGGTACGGGCTGGTCGATTCGCCGGTGGGTCAGCTGGCCTGGATCGTCGAGAAGTTCCAGGCGTGGATGGACTGCGACGGGCACCCGGAGAACGTTCTTACGCGAGATGAGTTGCTGGACAACGTGATGCTGTACTGGGTGACCGAGACGGCGGCGTCCTCCGCGCGGCTGTACTGGGAGAGCTTCAAGAAGTGGGGGGACACCACCCGCGTCGAATTGCCCACGGGCGTCGCGTCTTTCCCGAAAGAGATCCTGCGGGCTCCGCGCCGCTGGTGCGAACCGAACTTCAACATCACCCACTGGACCACCATGCCGCGCGGCGGGCACTTCGCCGCGTTCGAGCAGCCCGAGCTGTTCGTGGACGACGTGCGGAAGTTCTTCGCGACCGTACGTTGACGTGCGTTGCCGCCGGCTAGACCACCCGCCAGCCGCGGCGTGCGCGAAACCTCATGTCCCACAAGTACATCCGATAGACCAGAAGCCAGGCCCGGTGCGGTATCAGCCGGTCGGCCACCCGCAGCGTCGAGAGCAGCAGCTCGAACCGGTACTGCTGTGACTCCGACCAGTCCAGCCGCATCATCGCCCGGAACTCCGGCGCCAGAAACCCCGTCGTCGCAAACAAGTTGAACGGTCCGGCCAGCGTGCGCAGCGGCCACGGCAGGAACGCCATCGAGGCCACCCCATGCAGGTGTTCCCGCACCGGCGGGTCGATCTGCAGTTCGTCCAACGACCGCTTCCAGTACTCATCGAAGGCGACCCGGTCGGCCGGCCAGAGCCGCTCGGGCACCTGCAGGGTGGTGCCCAGTCGTTTGGCGTCCTGGTAGACGGCGTCGGCGGCCGCATCATCGAGCGGCCCGTGCAGGAACTCGTGCTGCTCGACGTAGTAGCGGTACAGGCAGGCGGCGACCCACAGCTGCAGCGCGGGATCGAAGGCGCGATAGGCCACCGGGCTCGACGCCGTGGAGCGGACCTGCCGGTGGGCGACGTCGACGGCCTTCCTGATCAGTTTGCGATCGGAGTCCGTGCCGATGGTGGCCACCGCGAGATACGTCCCGGTGGTACGGGCCCGTTTGAAGGGGTGCTTGTAGACGTTGCCGCTGTCCACCGGGCTTTCCAGGACGCCGTACCCGACGCCCGGCCGGGACAGCTGCATGATCACATTCGCCGCCGGCAGCAAGAACGCCGCCGGGTTCAGCAGGTCGGCGACGCGGCTGACCGGGCGCTTCATCGCGGGTCCTGGCTCATGTCTTCGAGTAGACCACGCGCGACAGCGCCTCGGGCCGAGATCGTCCACGCACGGCACGGTCACTGGCAGACATGGTGTCGGGCGATCCGACGGTTGCGGACCACGCCGTAAGCCAGGGTGACAACCCTAGTTGACAAAAGCTAGCTGAGACCTACGATAGTTAATGTCAACTGGGGTTGACAATATGGTCAGCTCTCCCGGAGAAGAGGGTGAATATGCTCGACGAGCAACTGTTGCTAGCGGCCGGCAGGGACGCTGGAGATGCACACTTCGATGTCGCCGATCGACTTGCGGTGATCAACCTGTTGGGCGCCTACGCCTACACCTATGACCACGACCGCCTCGATGAATTCCGCGCTTTGTTCACCGAATCACCGGAACTGGTCCTGTTGCATGAAGGTCGAGTGTTATCCGAGCACATCGACGTCGTCATGAAACTGCTCGCCGCCAGGAAGTCAGCGTTCAGGGCCGAACACAACACACGACGCCACGCGGTGAACTCGCTCTGGATGACAAGTCAGACCGACGGGGAAGTGACCGGACACTGTTATGTCCAGGTGTTTGCGATCCGGGGTGGCGGTTCGCCGGTGCCCGATCTGACGGGTTGCTACGACTTCACGGCCGTCAAGCGGCACGGCGTATGGCGGCTCGACCGGTGGGTCGTGACGGTGGACCAGACCACCACCGGTTTGCCCAGCGACCGGCACTCCGGTGAACCCGGCCGATTAGACGCTCCCAGCGGGAGGAGCGAGGCGTGACCGCGTGCGCAAAAGGGGTGGTTGAGGCCCGTCGCTGCTCGTGATCTGCGTCATTTCATCGGCGCGAGCTGGGCCTGCGCCTGGACCTGTGACCGAGTTCACCGCCGATTAAGGTTAGATCGGCTAGAAACGGGCATCTTGCACACATGTCAATCGAACCGTCAGTCGGCGAGCCCGATGTCTCGGCGGCCAAGTTGGCGAATTTTTTCCAGCTCGGACGCTCTCAGGCCGCGTTCAACTCCGTCCCGGAGATGTGGTGGATGCTGGCTGCGCAGTTCATCGTCCTGATCACCCTGCTCGTCGTCGTGGTGGTCATCTAGCCGCTCATCTGCGGTGTGAGACGCTGCCCGGGTGTTCGTGAAGGCGGGGCAGGCCCGGGTACTCGGCGTCGTCGCGGGTTATCTGGCCGACTTGATGTTCGCAGACCCAATGTGGGCCCATCCCGTCGCATTATTCGGGACAGCAGCAGCCAAGCTGGAACAGGTCAGCTACCGCGACAGTGAAACGGCCGGAGTAGTGCACGTCGGCCTGCTGGTGGGCGGCGTCGGACTGCTCGGTATGGCCCTGCAGCGTCGCGCGGGCCCCGCGACGGCCGCCGCGCTGGCAACCTGGGTGTCGTTGGGCGGTACGTCACTGGCCCGTACCGGCAGTCGCATGGCAGAGCTGCTGGACGGCGGCGATATCGACGGTGCACGACGCTTACTGCCGTCGCTGTGCGGACGGGATCCGGCCGCGCTGGATGAGGCGGGACTGGCCCGCGCGGCGCTGGAGTCGGTAGCCGAGAACACCTCCGACGCCCAGGTGGTGGCGCTGCTGTGGGCCGTGGCCGGCGGAGCGCCCGCGGTGCTGGCCTATCGCGCGGTCAACACCCTCGATGCGATGGTCGGATACCGATCGCCCCGGTATCTCCGATTCGGTTGGGCCGCAGCACGATTGGATGATCTGGCGAATTTCCTCGGAGCGCGGGTGACCGCCGCGCTGGTGGTCGTGTGCGCGCCGTTGATCGGCGGCTCGCCCGTCGCGGCGGTGCGGGCCTGGCGACGCGACGCGAGCCGGCATCCCAGCCCTAACGCCGGGGTGGTCGAGGCCGCGTTCGCGGGCGCGCTCGGGGTGCGACTCGGGGGCCCCACCCAGTACCGCCACGAATTGCAGATCCGGCCGACGCTGGGCGACGGGCGGACGCCGACGGCAGGCGACCTGCGCCGCGCGGTGCGATTGTCACAGCTGGTGCAGGCGGGTGCCGTTGCGCTGGTCGCGCTGGCCGGTATTGCACCGAACATGTTCCCAGGGAGAAGATTTCGTGGTTCTTCCGCCGTCAGGACACGCTCGTCGACCGCGCTTCAGCGCCGTCGGCCGTAGCGGTCGGCGAGCTTGTCCTCCACGGTCATCGCGGTCGGCTTCGGCTCGGCAACCGCCAACCCCTGCTTGTCCCGGCGCCGTGCGCGTACCTCCGAATAGACGAAATATCCCAGGGCGATCGGTGCGAGGACGCCGAAGAGCACCCATTGAATGCCGTACGAGAGATACGGTCCGGCGTCCAGATGCGGCACTCCGATGACGCCGAGTCCACCGGGCTGGTTCTCGATCAGCTGCAGATAGGACCCCGCCAGCGGCACTCTGGTCAGAGCCGAGACCTGTGCCGTGTTCACCGAGTACACCTGCTGGTAGCCGTCCCGGGTGAACGGGTCCTTGCCCTGCACCGCCGGCTCCGAATCGCGCAGCCGCGCGGTGATGGTCACCGACTGGGTGGGCGCCGGTGGGATCGGCGGCACGTGGGAACCCTGCTCGGGCCGCACGTAGCCGCGGTCGACGAGCACGGTCGGGCCGTCATCGACGACGAACGGCATCAGCACCTCGAAGGCCTGATCGCCGTCCACCACCCGCAACCGGGCCAGCACGTGCACGTCCGACAGATAGTGTCCGGTGGCCGTCACCTGCCGCCACTGAGCGCCAGGTGCTGTCGAATCTTGCTGAGGAAGAAGGGTTTTCAATGCAACGGCCGGCGTGTTCAGGGAGTCGGCGATCTGCTGATTCTCCCGTGAGGTCCTGGTGTTCTTCCCCAGCTGCCACGGCGCGAGCACGGTGAAACACAGGTAGGTGAACGCGACACACACCAGAATCAGCGCCACCCAGCCCGGCCGCAGCAGGAACCGCAAGCGCCTGACCATCAGCCGTAACCGTTCTGCGCAAGTCTCTCGTCGACCCACGCGTGCAGGCCCGGCAGCGCGGCCTCGATGACGACGAACGCCGTCTCGAAGTCGCTGTGGTCTCCGTAGTAGGGGTCTTCGACGTCGGGGGTGTGGGCGCCCGAGCGGGGATCGAACGAGCGCAGCATCCGCAGCCGGTCGTCCTCCACCCCCAGATCACGGAGCAGTCGCTGATGGTTGCGCCCGAGCGCGATCACCAGGTCGGCGGAAAGGTGGTCGTCGTCCACCTGAGCTGCGCGGTGGTCGGTGGGGTAGCCGTGGTCGCGCAATACCCGCTTGGCGCGCCGGTCGGCCCCTTCGCCGGCGTGCCAGTTGCCGGTGCCGGCACTGGTGACGCGTACGACGTCGCCGAGACCGCGTTCGGAGATCTGATGGGCGAACATCTTCTCGGCCATCGGCGAACGACAGATGTTGCCCGAGCAGACGAACGTCACGTGCAGCCGTGGATCAGACACCCAACGCCCTCCGGAGTTCGTCGATCGTCTCGACGTGGGTCACGCCGGTCAACGCGATCGGGCCGGCGAAGTCGCCCCGCCCGTAGCCCCAGCCCACGACCACCGTGTCGATGCCGTGCGCGGCCGCCCCGTGCACGTCGTGACTGCGGTCACCGACCATCAGAACGCGCTCGGGAAGTGGCTGCAGCTGCGCCAGCGCGTGAGCCAGGACGTCGGTCTTGGACTTGCGGGTGCCATCGGGACTGGCGCCGGCGATGACTTCGAAGTGCTGGTCGAGTGCGAAGTGGGCGAGGATGCGGCGGGCCGTCGGCTCCAGCTTGGAGGTGGCCACGGCCAGCCGCACCCCGGCGGCCTCGAGATCGGCCAGCAGCGGCGCGATGCCGTCGAACAGGCTGTTGATCGCCCAGCCCCGGCTGCCGTACTCGGCGCGGAAGGCCGCGAATGCCTCATCGGCGCGCCCGTCGAGTTCCATGGCGTGGAACGTTTCGTCCATCGGCGGCCCGACGATCTGGGCGGCCAGATCACCCTCGGGAATCGCGGCGCCGATGTGGGTGAGCGCATGCCGGAAGCTGGCCACGATTCCGGCCGCCGAATCGGTCAGGGTGCCGTCGAGGTCGAAGATCACCAGTTCGGCCTTCTGGCCTGCGATCGAGCGTGTCACGGTGTCCATTGTCGTTGATCGCGGGCGGGCGCCGCCCGGGAGGCGACTCGGCGCGAAAACCGGGCGCGCGGGCTGACCGTTTGTCAGAATTGTGTCGCAACACGCGGGGGCCTGATTTCGGAGGTGCCCCCAGAGCGCGGAGATCGCCTCGCTCGAAATGCGACAACTCGTGGCACTGGGCGCCGGCGCACCGAGCCCCGCCGACCTGGACTTCGTCCTGATCGGTGACCCGATGAATCCCAACGGCGGCCTGCTGCAACGCTTCGTCGGCCTCACCCTGCCGTCGCTGGGCGTGAGCATGGTCGGGGCGACCCCGGACAATGTCTACACCACCACCATCTACACCCGCGAATACGACGGTTTGGCCGACTTCCCCCGGTATCCCCTCAATATCGTCTCGGACCTCAACGCCTTCTTCGGTATCGGCGCGGTGCACTTCGGCTACCCGCACCTGACCCAGGCTCAGGTCGACACCGCCGTCACACTCGGCACGCAGGGCCCGACGATGACCACCTACAAGATGATTCCGACGCCCAACCTGCCGCTGCTGGATCCGCTGCGCGCCCTGCCTTTCATCGGCACACCGTTGGCCGACCTGTTGCAGCCTGACCTGCGGGTCATCGTCAATCTCGGTTATGGCGACCCGGCCTACGGCTGGTCCACGACCGCGGCCAACGTGCCCACACCGTTTGGTCTTTTTCCGTCGGTGAATCCGGCCACCGTGCTGAATGCTCTGGCGCTCGGTACCCAACAGGGTGTGCACGACTTCCTGGTGGATCTGTCCACCGTCTTCACAGCGCCGCCGTCTGCTCAACCCTTGTGGCCCGATCTGCTGCCCGCGCTGCTGGGTCCGGCGCCGGGTGCACTGGCGCCGACGCCGGCCAACGTCGTCAATACGGTCGCGTCGATCATCTCAACGGACTACGCCGTCCTGCTGCCGACGGCCGACATCCTCACCGCCGCCGCACTGAGCCTTCCTGTTCACGACGCCGGCCTGTTCTTCAGCGGAATCGAGCAAGGCAGCCTGATTCACGCGATCGGTGACCCGATCGCGGCCAACACGGCGATCCTGACAATGGCCGGACTGTTGGAAGTGCTCTCCATCGCCGAAGCGGGGTATCTCAACGTCGCCGATATCCAGAGCCTGCTGCGCTGATGCCAGGCGGTACTCGGCGCTTGGGCCTTCGCTGCGCGCACTAGTGTTTCTGTGATGGCAGGTCTTGACCCCGTCGCGTCGAGTCGTGTTGCCCGCGCGCGCTATCACGGCGATCAGGACGCCATGCCCGGGATGCTGGATTTCGCCGTCAACGTCCGTCGCGCCCAGCCGCCGTCATGGCTGATGCAGGAGTTGAGTGCGCGGCTGCCAGACCTGGCCCGCTACCCGAGCGCTGACGACGTGCGCAGCGCGCAGGATGCGATGGCCGCCCGGCACCGTCGGGCCCGCGACGAAGTATTGCCGCTGGCCGGCGCAGCCGAAGGTTTCGCGTTGCTGAGCAACCTGCGCCCGCGCCGTGCGGCAATCATCGCGCCGTCCTTCACCGAGCCCGAGGCGGCGCTGAGCGCGGCCGGGATTCCAGTGCACCATGTCGTCCTGCAACCCCCGTTCACCCTCGACGCGGCCTCGCTCGCCACGAAGGTGCCCGACGACGCCGACCTGGTGGTGATCGGGAACCCCACCAACCCGACGTCCGTGCTGCACTCGCGTGACCAGCTGCTCGCGCTGCGCCGGCCCGGACGGATCGTGGTGGTCGACGAGGCGTTTGCCGACTCGATTCCCGGTGAGCCGCACTCGCTGGCCGGTGACGCCCTGCCGGACGTGCTGGTGCTGCGCAGCCTGACCAAGACATGGGGGCTGGCCGGGTTGCGGGTGGGTTATGCGCTCGGGGAGCCCGGTTTGCTGGCCCGGCTGACCGCCCAGCGTGCGCATTGGCCAGTCGGCACCCTGCAACTCGCAGCCATCGCGGCCTGCTGCACCCCCCAGGCCGTCGCCGAAGCCGCCGCCGACGCCGCCCGGTCGGTGGCCGTACGCGCGGCGATGGCGACTGGCCTGCAAGCGGCGGGACTCGAGGTGGTCGACGGCTGCGCGCCCTTCGTGTTGTTCCGTAGCCCCGATGCTGGTCAGATCAGAAATCGGTTGCGGGACAAGGGAATTGCGATAAGGCGCTGCGATACTTTCGTTGGGCTGGACGAAACTTATCTGCGGGCCGCGGTGCGTCCGGAGTGGCCGGAGCTGGTCGAGTCGATCGCTCCCGCAGCTGTGCGCAGCGGTGGCTGCCGATGAGCGTGCGACTGGCCGACCTCATCGAGGTGCTGGACGCGGCGTACCCCCCGCGTCTGGCTGAGTCGTGGGATTCGGTGGGCCTGGTGTGCGGAGACCCCGCAGACGAGGTGCAATCGGTGACCGTCGCGATCGACGCGACGGCCGAAGTGGTCGACGAGGTGCCCGACAACGGACTGCTGCTGGCCCATCACCCGCTGCTGTTGCGCGGTGTCGACACGGTTGCCGCCAGCACGCCCAAGGGCGCGCTGATCCACCGGCTGATCAGGACCGGGCGTTCGTTGTTCACCGCCCACACCAACGCGGACTCGGCCGCGCCCGGGGTGTCCGACGCGCTGGCGGACGCGCTGGGCCTGACCGTCGAGGGAATTCTCGACACCTCACCCGGCGTTTCCAATTTGGACAAATGGGTCATCTACGTCCCGGTGGACAACGCAGAAGGGGTGCGCGAAGCGGTGTTTGCCGCGGGCGCCGGACACATTGGCGATTACTCCCACTGCAGCTGGACCGTCACCGGCACCGGCCAGTTCCTGCCCCACGAGGGCGCCGCTCCGGCGATCGGCAGCGTCGGTGCCGTCGAGCACGTCGTCGAGGATCGGGTCGAGGTGATTGCGCCGGCCCGGGCACGCGGGGCAGTGCTGGCGGCAATGCGCGCCGCGCACCCCTACGAAGAGCCGGCATTCGACATCCTCGCGCTGGAGCCACCGCCGGCCGGGACCGGACTGGGCCGCATCGGCTCGCTGTCGCGGCCCGAGCCGTTGCGTGACTTCGTCACGCGCGTCAACGCCGCCCTGCCACAGACGTCGTGGGGGGTGCGCGCGGCCGGCGACCCGGATCTCCCGGTATCGCGAGTGGCGGTCTGCGGGGGCGCCGGCGATTCGTTCCTGGGTGCGGTAGCCAAGGCGGACGTGCAGGCTTACGTCACATCCGACCTACGGCACCATCCTGCCGACGAGCATCGCCGGGCCTCAGCGGTGGCCTTGATCGATGTCGCGCACTGGGCCAGTGAATTCCCGTGGTGCGCCCAGGCGGCCGAAGTGCTGCGATCCAGATTCGGATCGTTGCCGGTGCGGGTATCCACCGTCCGCACCGACCCTTGGAACGTGATAACTGAGTGCTGAGAAAGAGACGTGGAGATCAGTGATGAAGGCCGATGTAGCACAGCAGCGTTCGCTACTGGAACTGGCGAAGCTCGACGCTGAGCTGTCCCGGCTTGCGCACCGCAGCACTCATCTGGCCGAGCGCGCCGCCTATGAGCGGGTGCGCGGCGAACACACCGCGGCCAGCGACCGGCTCGGTGCCGTCCGAATCGCGTTGGAGGACTTGGACGCTCAGATAGCACGTCTCGAGGCCGAGGTCGACGCGGTACGCAAGCGGGAAGACCGGGACCGCTCGTTGCTCAGCTCGGGTGCCACCGACGCCAAGCATCAGGCCGACCTGCAGCATGAGCTGGAATCCCTGCAACGTCGTCAGGCCACCCTGGAAGACTCGCTCTTGGAGCTGATGGAGCGCCGTGAGGAGTTGCAGGCGCAGCAGGACGCCGAGACAGGGACCACCGATCTGCTGCAGTCCGAATTGGCCACCGCCCAGCAGGCTCTCGACGCCGCACTCGCCGAACTGGAAGCGACCCGCGCCGAGCACGGGTCGCGCCGAGACGCCCTGAGCGCCGCCCTGAACTCCGACCTCTCGGCGTTGTACGAGCGGTTGCGTGCCGGAGGAGGGCCGGGAGCCGGGCAGTTGCAGGGTCACCGGTGCGGCGCGTGCCGGATCGAGATCGGTCGCGGCGAGTTGGCCCGCATCACCGCGGCCGCCGAGGACGAGGTGCAGCGGTGCCCGGAGTGTGGCGCGATCTTATTGCGCATCAAGGGTTTTGAACAATGAAAGTGGTACTCGAGGCGGACGGCGGGTCGCGGGGTAATCCCGGGCCGGCCGGGTACGGAGCGGTGGTGTGGAGCGCCGATCGCCGGACCGTGCTGGCCGAGACCAAACAGGCGATCGGACGCGCCACCAATAACGTCGCTGAATACCGGGGCCTGATCGCCGGCCTGGACGACGCCCTGAACCTGGGTGCCGTCGAGGTTCAGGTGCTGATGGACTCCAAGCTGGTGGTCGAGCAGATGTCAGGGCGGTGGCGGGTCAAGCACCCGGATCTGGTGGAGTTGCACGGCCAGGCGCGCACCCTCGCGACACAGTTTCGCCGGATCAGTTTCTCCTGGGTCCCGCGCGAGCAGAACGCCTATGCAGACCGGCTCGCGAACGAGGCGATGGACGCGGCGGCGCTGACTGATCGCCGGGTGGACAAGGTGGCCGTGCCGGTCACCGAAGCGGCGCGGCAGGCCGCGGCGGAGGAGGTCCCGTCCGACGCGAACAAGGGCCCGGGTTGGACCGGCGCGCTCGGCAACCCCACCCGGTTGCTGTTGTTACGGCATGGGCAGACCGAGTTTTCGGCGCAGCGCCGCTATTCCGGGCGCGGCAATCCGCCGTTGAACGAAATCGGTTGGCGGCAAGCTGGTTTGGCCGCGCGCTACCTTACCCAGCGGCGCGGGATCGCGGCGGTGATCTCGTCGCCGTTGCAGCGGGCCTACGACACCGCGACGACGGCGGCCAGGGCGCTCGGCCTGGAAGTCACCGTCGATGAGGACCTGATCGAGACCGACTTTGGAGCGTGGGAAGGCCTCACTTTTACCGAGGCCGCCGCGCGCGACCCGGAATTGCACCGGCGATGGTTGTACGACACCGGTGCGTTGCCGCCGGGTGGTGAGAGCTTCGACGACGTGCTGCGGCGGGTCCGGCGTGGCCGCGACCGGATCATCGCCAACCACCCGGGCGCCAATGTGCTGGTGGTCTCCCACGTCACGCCGATCAAGTCGATGCTGCGCATGGCGCTGGACGCCGGGTCGGGCATCTTGTACCGGCTGCATCTGGATCTGGCCTCGTTGAGTATCGCCGAGTTCTATCCCGACGGCGCTTCGTCGGTGCGCCTGGTGAACCAGACGGGATATCTCTAACCGACCTCGACGCGCGGGTAGGACTCGACATACTGCTCGCCCGCCACGCCCGTGTAGGTACAGGTGCGCCCCAGCAAGTCGACGTCGTAGTGCACCACGCCGGCCTCCCAGCATGATTGGGCGAACTGCGGGTAGGTGCTGTCGCCGGCCTGATCGGTGCGGATCGCGGTGACCACCGCATCCCGGTTCCAGGGCGCCACGTCGGCGATGCCCGCGACGACCGGGTCTCCTTGCATCACGACCGGTCCGTCGTCGGTGAGGTAGAGGGTGGAGCCCGACGGGATCGAGTGGTGGTATCGCTTCACCCCAGCCTGGCGCAGCACCTCGGCCAGGTAGGGAAACCCGTGTGATCGCGGCCGCAGTGCCGCCGCCCGCTCGTGTGCGTTCTGAAGATTAATGATTGCGCTGCTCACGTTTCTGCTCCAATCTGGCAGTGACACCATATTGCTAAATTGACAACATATTGTCAAAGGAGTGCGATGGCCGACGATATCGCCCTGCTGGTCGCCGACATCTACGAGGCGGCGGGTGCGCTGCGCAAGTCCGGCGAGGCTGTCGCCAAAACAGCAGGCCAGACGCAGGCTCGCTGGCAGCTACTCAGCGCGATCTCCGATGATGCGACGCCGGTGCCCCGTGCCGCCCGCCGGCTCGGCGTCTCACGGCAGGGAGTGCAACGCATCGCCAACAACCTGGTCGACGACGGGCTGGCGCAGTGGGCGCCCAACCCCGACCACCGCTCGTCGCCGCTGCTGATGCTGACCCCCGACGGTCGACGGACATTGGCGGCCATCACGGACCGGTCGTGGGCGGCGCACCGGGCACTCACCTCCGACATCGCGGAAGCTGATATCGCGGTTGCCCGGAATGTGTTGCAGCGCTTGGCTGCTGCGGTCCGCCAGATCTAATGAGCTAGGTGGCGTCGTGAAAGATCAAGCCGAGTGCAAAACGTTCACCGGAACGAACCGTCGAAATGCCGTGGCGCACGGGTGCGGCCGACCAGCCGCGGCTGGAGCGCACCGGCCGGTCGCGAGTGGTGAAGACGTACCCGTGCCCCTGAGGCAACTGCGTTGCGGTGCCTCGGGATTGCGCCCGGAATCGCTGTTCGACGAGCAGGAATTCCCCACCGGTGTAATCGACAGCGGGTTCACTGAGATTGATCACCACCTGGAGTGGAAAAACCAAGTCCCCATAGAGATCTTGATGTAGTGCGTTCCAGTCGTCGGCGCCGTAGCGCAACATCAGGGCCGTCGATCGCGTCTGGCCGGCGTGGTGGCAAGCCGTCAGCCAATCGTCGAGGCTGTCCGGCCACGGGGTGGCACGGGCCAACTTGGTCCACCAGTCGCGGGCAATCGGCAACAGCCGGGGATAGAGGGCATGCTTGAGCGCTTCGATCGGTTCGGGGTACGGAGCGCTGAAGTAGCGGTACTGTCCGGCGCCGTACCGTTTCGGCGCCATGTCGATCGTCTTGCGGAACAGGCTGTCGTCGGCGTAGAGGGCACGCAGAGTGTTCGCCTCGCCGGCCGTTACCAGTCGCGGCAACAGCGCGCCGCCGTATTCGTCGAGTTCCGTTCTGATCGCGCCCCAGTCCGCGGAGTCGACACGGGTGTCCCACCGGGTCATTGGGCCGCCTCCCGTCGTCGCGTGCGTGGTCGAACCGCGCTGTCCACGATAGGAGACCGGACCTGGCCTGTGCCCTGTTCAAGGGGTACCGTGTTCGTCGCGGACGAGTTGGCTGGACGGCCGCGGCTCGAGTCGGTCCGAGAGGTGCCGATACGAGTCGAGGAAAGTCCGGACTTCACAGAGCAGGGTGATTGCTAACAGCAATCCGAGGTGACTCGCGGGACAGTGCCACAGAAAACAAACCGCCACCGCTGCGGTGGTAAGGGTGAAACGGTGCGGTAAGAGCGCACCAGCATCCCGGGTGACCGGGGTGGCTAGGCAAACCCCACCCGAAGCAAGGCCAAGAAGGCCGCACCAAAAGTGCGGCCGCGCAGACGTTCGAGGGCTGCTCGCCCGAGTCTGCGGGTAGGCCGCTCGAGGCACCCGGCAACGGTGTGTCCAGATGGATGGTCGTCGCCGTGCCGCCGTGGATTAAAGCCGCGGCGGTGGGGAACAGAATCCGGCTTACAGGCCAACTCGTCCGCCTTCTGCGCTCGATGCCGGCTGTCTCTCAATGCCGGCTCTTGCGCACCGCCTTGTCCAGCTTGTGCAGTGCCGAACCCAGCTGTTCGCGACTGACTTCGGCGATCTCGCTCTCCTGCCGGTAGAGCAGGCCGTAGGTGAAGGTGTCTTCGCCCGCGAGGTGCGCCGCGTGGGCCTGGGACAGCAGGTGTTCGCGGCTGACCACGCTGTCCTGGTGATCGCCGAGTACGGTCTGAATCGCCTTGGCTTGCTGCGCAACCTGACTCGCACCGGTGGCGGAAGCGGTGTAGCGCAGGCGCTTGGCCCGCTTGCGGATCACGTGCAGCGTCTCATCGGCGTCTTCGGCGTGTGCGGCTTCGGCGGCCTTGAAGGCTTTGGTGGCCTTGCGGACGCGCTTGTAGGCCGCATCGATGGTCACCGGACGCGGTTCCTGACCGAACGCGGTGGCCGGAGGCTCGGCCACCATCGCGTCGAGTGCGTCCAGCAGGCGGAAGTACCGCTTGGAGCGCATCGCGGCCAGCGAGCGCCGAAGACCGAGCTGGTAACGGCGCTGGGCTCCGTTGACGAGCCGCTCGGCCACCGGTCCGCGAACCAGTTCGGGCGCCAACTGACTTAGCTGGCGCTCGTAACGCTCGGCGAGTACTTCGGCGTCGCGCGCCACACCCAGGATCCCGGCCAGCTCGCGCAGTTCGTCGAGAACCCATGCGCCGTCGGCCAGTCCGAACGAGTCCTGGGAATCCTTGAGCAGGCTGCGGATCTTGCGGATGGTGACCCGCATCTGGTGGACGGAGTCGTGCGCGTCCGCGCGCACGGCACGGTCCCACTTCAGCAGCTCCTCTACCTGCTCGGCCACCGCGCGGTGCACCGGATCGGATGGGGGAGCGGGCGTCTGCTTGGCCGGACCATCCGAGTCCAGCACCCGGCTCAGCTTCGAGCCGTGTCCGGCGGGGGAGGCGCCGGCGTCCAGCAACCGATTGCTCAGCCGATTCAGCAGCTCATGGCCGGCCGAGCGCTTCTTGTCGGAGTCGGCATCGAGGACCTCGACTTCCCATTCGCGCCACTGCTGCTCGGCGGGGCCGGTGTCGGAGTCGCTGGAGGCTGACCATGCGGTGACGTGGTCGTCGGAGAACTCCGCCAGCGCGTTGCCCTTGTCGTCGTAGAGGACCTGGCTTTCGCGCCGGGTGGTGATGCGTGCGACGGGTGCGACCGGGTGGTCGCGCACGATGGCGAGCACCACGTCAAGCAACTCGGCCGGCACCGTGTCTTTGACGTCGGATGCGTCGATCGGGGCGTGCACCTCGGTGCGCGCGTCCGCTCCCGCAGGCAACTTCAGGTGCCAGCCGGCGTCGTGTCCACCGGTGCGCCGGCGCAGGGTGATGCGGTTGCGCGCCAGGTCCTGCGTCGCGGTGTCGAAATAGACCGCGTCCAGTTCATGGGTGGGGGATTTGTCCACGCTGGACACCGCTGCGATGCCCTCGAACGAGGGGGAGACCGTCGACTCGACCACGTCGAACTTTCGCTCGACCTCCAGATGTCGCGCCGTCTTTGGCGCTTTAGCAGGCATTTCTTCTCCGTGAGAACACGTTGCGGCCGAGCAGAGTGGCTTGTCGGCGCCGAACGATAGGCCCCCATAGCCTGCCACACGGAGGTTGCCGCGCCGCCTACGGCATGTTCGTATCGACGTGCCGGACGTACCACCTATCGTGTGCGATGTGGTACCGGTCGTCGGGACGCCGGTCGCGAGTGTGAAGGAGCTTTCCATGTTGATGACCCGCGTGGTCGCCGGCGGAATCGCTGCCGGCGCGGTAAGTGCCGCAATGCTTTTCGGTGCCGCAGGATCGGCAGGAGCGGACCCGGAGCCGGCGCCGCCGAACTGTACTGCGGCCGACCTCGCCGGAATATCGGCCGGTGTGGCCGCGTCCACCTCGGCCTACCTGTTCGCGCATCCGGACGTCAACGACTTCTTCACCAGCCTGAAGGGTCTCACCCGCGAAGAGATGCGCGACAGGCTGCAGCAATACATGGATGCCAATCCGGATGTGCACGCCGACCTGCAGGGCATCCGGCAGCCGGTCACGGACTTCCGGGCCCGGTGCGGGGCGCCGGCGCCCACGTCCTAGGTACTGATGGCGGCGACCCGCGGCGCGCGGCCGGGGGCCGCGCTTGCGATCGCCGCGGGATCGATGGCGGCGACCCGCGGCGCGCGGCCGGGGGCCGCGCTTGCGATCGCCGCTAGAAGCAGTGCTCTTCGGCCGGGAACGCGCCGGTGGCCACTTCCTCGGCGTATTGCCTTGCGGCGCGGCCTAATTCGGCACCCACATCGGCGAACCGCTTGACGAAGCGGGCAGACTTGCCGCCGCTCATCCCGGCCATGTCCTGCCACACCAGGACCTGGCCGTCGCAGTTGGGCCCGGCGCCGATCCCGATCGTGGGGATGGTGAGCTTGCCGGTGATCTGAGTGGCCAGTTCGGCGGGCACCATCTCCATGACCACGGCGAATGCGCCGGCTTCGGCGACGGCGATGGCGTCGGCGATGGTCTGTTCAGCGGCGTCGCCGCGGCCCTGGACCTTAAATCCGCCGAGGGTGTTGACGCTCTGCGGGGTGAAACCGATGTGGGCCATGACCGGGATGCCGGCCGCGCTCAGGCAGGCGATCTGCTCGGCGACCCGCTCGCCGCCTTCGAGCTTGACGGCGTGGGCGCCGCCTTCCTTCATGAACCGGGTGGCGGCCGCCAGCGCGGCCGCGGGCCCCGCCTCGTAGCTGCCGAACGGCAGGTCAGCGACAACCAGCGCGTGTGGGGCACCCCGCACCACGCCGCGGACCAGCGGGATGAGTTCGTCGATCGAGATCGGCACCGTGGTGTCGTAGCCGTAAACGACGTTGGCCGCCGAGTCGCCGACCAGCAGCACCGGAATGCCTGCCTCGTCGAAAACCCGCGCGGTCGAGTAGTCGTACGCCGTCAGCATGCCCCAGCGGTGACCTTCGGCTTTCCACTTCTGCAGATGGTGGGTGCGAATCTTGGGCCGGGGCGCTTGAGGGGCTGAAGCGGGGCCGGAGCCGTAAACGTTTTCAGACATCATTGTCCTCAGGTGATGGTCGGGTCGATCCTCGTGGCCCTTGGCTGGGTCCCCGGGTTCGTCTGACGTCCCCAGTCTGCCATCTTGTCAAGATCGATGCATCGTGTGGTGCGCCACGGGTCTTGATCGCAGCCGACCGGACGCAGCCGATGGAGCCAATCCTCGGCCTCGGTTGGTCTTCGGAGGAGCGGGAATTCGGTTCGAATTGCCGGCCGTTCTCGTTGTCGACCCGTCGCAACGGGTGATATAAGAGAATCGCACCAGCAGCCCGCATGGCCGGGTGCAGAATGGAGAGTCGCTACCGCGCTGCTTTGAATACATGACGTCTGAGTATCTGCTGGTCGGTTCTCACGCCGCCGCTCAGGGGGAAACGTCTTGCTCCGGCCTGTGTCTATGTCCGGACTGGGCGTTGAAAGCGAAATTGCGCGAAGTTACCTGCCGGGAGCCTTTTCGGTACGACCGCACCAATCGGTCGCAGAGTCTGTCGCCTGGCTTGCTGCTATGTCGAGGCAAAAGCCGCCGGTCAGAATCGCATGATGGCGGGTCAACAGGGTCCTTTCGGATTGGCCACCTGCCGTTATCGATGCCAGTCGAATCTGAATATGTGGTGTACAGACTGGGCTGGGTAAATTGACCCATTGTGATGTATTCATGGGCATCAAAGCGCAGGTTGGAGTACCTATCTTCGATTCTTGAACGCAAACGAAGAGGCCGTCCGAGTTGAACAAAATAAAATGAATTTTTCTCGCATCATTTCCCAGTTCATCGAGTAAAGTGCCGACTCGATTGAGAATGTGCTCAGCTTTGAGCTGAGCCTGGCGAAGGGAAACTCCCGATGACCTCTTTCGTGTTGGCCTTACCCGCAGACATCAGCGCGGCATCTGCTGATCTGACCCGCGTCATGACGACGATCGGGCAGGCCAAAGCGGCGGCGGCCAGCTCGACAACGCAGATCGCCGCTGCCGCACAAGATGAGGTGTCGGCGGCGGTCGCGAACCTGTTCGGCGAATTCGGTCAGGAGTTCCAGGCTCTCAGTGCGCAGGCGACGTTGTTTCACGAGCGATTCGCGGCAGCGGTGAGCTCTGCGGGGCTGGCCTACGCGGGCGCCGAGGCCGCCGCGGCATCGCCGCTGCAGACGTTCGAAGACGTTATTTTGGGTGTGATCAACGCGCCGACCAACGCTTTGTTGGGGCGTCCGCTCATCGGCAATGGCGCAAATGGTGCGCCGGGTCAGCCCGGTGGCGCCGGGGGCCTGCTGTACGGAGACGGCGGCAATGGAGGTTCCGGTGCCGCGCCGGGGCAGGCTGGCGGGGCCGGCGGGGCTGCGGGCCTGTTCGGCAACGGTGGTGCCGGTGGGGCCGGTGGTACCGGCGCCAGCGGGGGAGCAGGCGGCTCCGCGCTGCTCTTCGGCAATGGTGGTGCAGGTGGTGCCGGTGGCGTCGGGCCGGGTGGCGGCTCCGGCGGGGTCGGCGGCAGCGGGGGCGCCGGCGGGTACCTGGGCGGTTTCGGTGGAGCCGGTGGTGTCGGCGGCGCTGGCGGCGCAGGCACCGGCCCTACGGGTGCCGGGGGTACCGGCGGAGTGGGCGGCGCTGGTGGTGCCGGCCGGACACTGATCGGTTGGGGCGGCGGTGCGGGCGGCGCGGGTGGCGTAGGCGGCGGGGGCGCGTTGGGCAATGCAACGACCGGCTTGGCCGGTGGCGTCGGTGGTGCGGGGGGTCAGGGTGGCGCCGGTGGCAGTGAATTCGGATTGTTCAGCACCGCCGGCGCGGGCGGCGCGGGCGGCAACGGTGGTCTGGGCGGCGACGGCCTTGCCGGAGTCAACGGTGCCGCATTCGGAATACCGGGCGGCGTTGGTGGCAACGGCGGAGCCGGTGGTGACGCCGGCCTGGGTGGTGCGGGCGGGTCCGCCGTTCTGGGATCCGCTGGGGCGGCAGGCTTGGCGGGTGTCGGTGGGAACGGGGGTCATGGCGGCGGCGGTGGCGCCGGCGGTACGACCGCCACGGGTGTCGCGCTGGATGGCGGTAGAGGTGGTGACGGCGGTGCGGGCGGTGCGGGCCGGATCGGCGGTACCGGCGGCGACGCCGGTGATGGTGGTGCCGGGGCGGCCGGCCAGAACAGCGGTGTGAAACCTTTCGGTGGCACCGGTGGCGACGGCGGAGTCGGTGGCAAGGGGGGCAACGCATTTGCAGGCGGAACAGGCGGTACGGGCGGTCACGGCGGCGCCGGTGGCCAGGGCGGGGCCGGCGGTGACGCGAGCCCGGCCATCGTTACCACGTTCAGCGGCGACGGCGGTGATGGCGGTAACGGCGGGGCCGGAGGCGCCGGCGGCGGCACACCTAACGGCGGGACAAACGGCACTGGCGGCATCGGCGGGAGTGGCGGTAACGGCGGCAGGGGTGGCGACAATTACGACCCGACGATCTCCATCGTCGCCGGGGGCGGTGGTGGCGGAGGTGCTGGGGGCATAGGCGGTAGTGCCGGCACGGGTACCGGTGGTGGCGGCAGCAGCGGTCTGGGCGGTGGCGGCGGCACCGGCGGCACCGGCGGTTCAGCGCTTGTCAGCCTCCTCGGCAATACGAGCTTTGCCGCCGGCGGCGCCGGAGGCACCGGCGGTAGCGGAACCCTGACATCTGCCGGGACCGGTGGCGGCGGTGGCGGTGGTGGTGTGACTCAAGGCACCGGGAGTATGACGGCCGGTGGTGGCGGTGGTGGCGGCACTGGCGGCATCGCCGGCAATGGCGGAGAAGGCGGCAATGTTCAAACGGCAACCAAGACGTATGTCGGCGGCGTCGGCGGAACTGGCGGAAACGGCGTTGGTGGCGGTGGCGGGAGCGGTGCGTACTCCTCCACGTTCAACAGCAATGGTGGCCTTCCGGGCAAGGATGGATCGGTCGGCGGGGCAGGCGGCCTCCCCGCTGGCCCACCCCAAAACCCCGGCGGCAACGGCGCCACAGCCGGTAACGGAGGTAGCGGCGGCGGAACGGTTTCCGCCCTCGGGGGCAAAGGACACGATGGACGATCGTGATCAAAGTCTGTCGATTTTCCGCGGCAAACGGTGCGCCGTATCTGATGCTGCTCGGCGCCCGGTAATCGGCCGCTAACCTGCGTCTTGTGTCGGCTCTGGCAGCATATGGTGCCATGTGCCCAACTCGCCGCGACAAGTTCGCGCGCACGCTGCTGATCTGGACCGCGCTGGCCTCCGTGGTGCTGGTCCTGACGGGTTGTGTGCGCGTCGTCGCCGGCAAGGCGCACATGTCCGAGCCGCGGCTGGGCCAGCCCGTGGTGTGGACGCCGTGCCGCAGCTCGAATCCGAACGCGAAGATTCCCGGCCACGCCATGTGCGGCAAGCTCGCCGTACCCGTCGATTACGACCACCCCGACGGTGACGTGGCGTCGCTGGCGTTGATCCGGTTTCCGGCCAGCGGCGAGAAGATCGGCTCGCTGGTCATCAACCCCGGCGGTCCCGGCGAATCCGGAATCGAGGCCGCGCTGGGCGTCTTCCAGAGCCTGCCCAAGCGGGTGCACGAACGGTTCGACCTGGTCGGCTTCGACCCGCGCGGCGTGTCCAGCTCGCGCCCGGCGATCTGGTGCAACTCCGACGCCGACAACGACCGGTTGCGGGCCGAACCCCAGGTCGACTACAGCCAGGCCGGGGTGGCCCGCATGGAAAACGAGACCAAGCAGTTCGTGCAGCGCTGCGTCGACAAGATGGGCAAGAACTTTCTGGCCAATGTGGGAACCGTCAACGTCGCCAAGGACCTCGACGCCATCCGCAAGGCGCTGGGCGACGCGAAACTGAGCTACCTCGGCTACTCGTACGGGACCCGCATCGGGTCGGCCTACGCAGAGGCCTTCCCGCAGAACGTGCGGTCCATGATCCTCGACGGCGCGGTCGACCCCAACGCCGACCCGATCGAGGCAGACCTGCGGCAGGCCAAGGGATTTCAGGACGCGTTCAACGACTATGCCGCCGACTGCGCCAAAGACTCGAGCTGCCCGCTGGGCAACGACCCGAACAAGGCCGTCGAGGTCTACCACAACCTGGTCGACCCGCTGGTCGACCCGGACAACCTGGCGGTGAGCCGCCCGGCGAAGACCAAGGATCCGCGCGGACTGAGCTACAGCGATGCCATCGTCGGCACCATCATGGCGCTGTACTCGCCGAACCTATGGCATCACCTGACCGACGGTCTCAAGGAGCTGGCCGACGAACAACGCGGCGACACGATGCTCGCGCTGGCCGACATGTACATGCGCCGCGATTCCAAGGGGCATTACAACAACTCCACCGATGCCCGCGTGGCGATCAACTGCGTTGACCAGCCACCGATCACCGATCGCGCCAAGGTCATCGACGAAGACCGCCGGTCCCGGGAGCTGGCACCGTTCATGAGCTACGGCAAGTTCACCGGCGACGCCCCGCTGGGCACCTGCGCATTCTGGCCGGTGCCGCCGACCAGTCGGCCGCACGCCGTCTCCGCACCCGGCCTGGCTCCGACGATCGTCGTATCGACCACCCACGACCCCGCCACGCCGTACCAGGCCGGCGTCGACCTGGCCTCCCAGTTGAAGGGTTCGCTGTTGACCTACAACGGAACCCAGCACACGGTGGTGTTCCAGGGCGAGAACTGCGTCGACGACTACATCACGTCCTATCTGATCAACGGCACCACACCACCCAGTGGCGCGACCTGCTGACCTGTCCACTGTGACGTCTGCGACGACCCGTCGGCGTGTCCGGTCGCGAAATTCACAGTCGGCGCAAGGCGCTGGGAGATCGACACCCGGCCAGACGCGCCGTCCCCTGCGACACCCGGCGCGACGCGCCGTCCGTATCGATTAGTGACCAAGGCGTAATTGTTCCGCGTCCAACCGGCCTATTTGAAGTGAGACGATTTCCGCCATGTTGCGCCTGAGACTGGTGAGCTCGGCGCTGTTGTCGTCCGGACTGGTTCTTCTGCAGTCGTCGGCACTCCCGCTCGCCGCAGCGACCCCCGAACCCGACACCGGCACCGGTCAGGCCCAGGTCCCCGCGGCCGCCACGACCCCGCAACAGAGTTGGGGTCCCTGCAACGCATTCGTCGGCGACACCGCAGACATCCCCACCGCGCGCTGCACGACAGTGTCGGTTCCCGTCGATTACGACAAACCCACTGGGGCACAGGCGAAGTTGGCCGTGATCCGCGTCCCGGCGACCGGTCAGCGGATCGGCTCCCTGTTGGTCAACCCCGGCGGACCCGGAGCCTCGGCCGTCGACATGGTGGTGGGCATGGCGCCCGATCTCAAGAACTCCGAGATCAGCCAGCACTTCGACCTGGTGGGATTCGACCCACGCGGAGTGGGTCATTCGACACCGGCATTGCGCTGCCGCTCGGACGTGGAGTTCGACGCCTACCGGCGCGACCCGATGGTCGACTACAGCCCGACCGGGGTGGCCCACATCGAGCAGGTGTACCGCGAGCTGGCCCAGCACTGTGCCGAACGGATGGGACTGCCGTTCCTGGCCAACACCGGCACCGCGTCGGCCGCGCGCGACATGGACATGGTGCGGCAGGCGCTCGGCGACGAGCAGATCAACTACCTCGGCTACAGCTACGGCACTGAGCTGGGAACCGCCTATATCGAGCGGTTCGCGCCCCATGTGCGGGCCATGGTGCTCGACGGTGCCATCGACCCGACGATCAACCCCATCGACGAGACGGTCAACCAGATGGCCGGATTCCAAACGGCTTTCAACGATTACGCGGCCGACTGCGCCAAATCGACGGCCTGCCCGCTGGGCACGGATCCGGCTCAGTGGGTCACCCGCTACCACGCCCTGATCGATCCGCTGGCGACCCGGCTGGGCAAGACGTCCGATCCGCGCGGCCTGAGCTACGCAGACGCCACCACCGGCACCATCAACGCGCTCTACACGCCCCAGCACTGGAAGTACCTGACCAGCGGCCTTTTGGGACTGCAGCGCGGAACCGACGCGGGTGACCTGCTGTTGCTGGCCGACGACTACAACGGCCGCGACAAACAGGGTCACTACGACAACGGTCAGGATGCGTTCAACGCGATTCGATGTGTCGACGCGCCGACGCCGACAGATCCCGCGTCCTGGGTCTCAGCGGATCAACGCATCCGTCAGGTGGCTCCCTTCCTGAGCTATGGCCAATTCACCGGCGCCGCCCCGCGCGACATCTGCGCGCTGTGGCCGGTGCCGGCGACCTCGGCCCCGCATGCCGCGTCGCCGGCCCCGCCCGGCAAGGTCGTCGTGGTCTCCACCACCCACGATCCGGCCACTCCCTACCAGGCGGGCGTGGATCTGGCCCGGCAACTGGGCGGCTCGCTGATCTCTTTCGACGGGACCCAGCACACCGTGGTCTTTGACGGCAACCAGTGTGTGGACAGCGTGATCGTGCGTTACTTCCTGGATTTGACGCTGCCACCGCCGAACCTTCGCTGTCAGGCCTGAGTATCCGCAACGTGTCTGGCGTGGCATCGGTAACACGGATTTAACAGAGCGTGCCTAGTGTGCGGGTATGGATCGGCAGAAGGAATTCGTCCTGCGCACACTGGAAGAGCGCGACATCCGTTTCGTGCGGCTGTGGTTCACGGATGTGCTCGGATTCCTCAAGTCGGTCGCGATAGCGCCGGCTGAACTCGAGGGCGCCTTCGAGGAAGGCATCGGCTTCGACGGGTCCTCCATCGAGGGCTTCGCACGCGTCTCGGAGTCCGACACCGTCGCGCACCCGGATCCCTCCACGTTCCAGGTGCTGCCCTGGGCCACCCGGACCGGCCACCATCACTCCGCGCGGATGTTCTGCGACATCACCATGCCCGACGGGTCGCCGTCGTGGGCCGACCCGCGCCACGTGCTGCGCCGTCAACTGCAAAAGGCCAACGACCTCGGCTTCTCCTGCTACGTGCACCCCGAAATCGAGTTCTTCTTGCTCAAGCCGGGCGCCGAGGACGGCACCGAACCCGTTCCGATCGACAACGCCGGGTATTTCGACCAGGCCGTGCACGAGTCGGCATCCAAGTTCCGTCGCCATGCGATCGAGGCGCTGGAGTTCATGGGTATCTCGGTGGAGTTCAGTCACCACGAGGGCGCGCCCGGTCAGCAGGAGATCGACCTGCGGTTCGCCGACGCGCTGTCGATGGCCGACAACGTGATGACCTTCCGGTACATCATGAAAGAGGTTGCGCTGGAAGAAGGTGTGCGGGCCACGTTCATGCCCAAGCCGTTCGGCCAGCACGCGGGTTCTGCGATGCACACCCACATGAGCCTTTTCGAAGGCGACGTCAACGCTTTCCACAGTGACGACGATCCGCTGCAGTTGTCGGAGGTCGGTAAGTCGTTCATCGCCGGGATCCTCGAGCACGCCTCGGAGATCAGTGCCGTGACCAACCAGTGGGTGAACTCCTACAAGCGGCTGGTGCACGGCGGCGAGGCCCCCACCGCTGCGTCTTGGGGCGCGGCCAACCGCTCGGCGTTGGTGCGGGTACCGATGTACACGCCGCACAAGACGTCCTCCCGGCGGATCGAGGTGCGCAGCCCCGACTCCGCGTGCAACCCCTACCTTGCCTTCGCGGTGCTGCTGGCCGCCGGCCTGCGCGGGGTGGAGAAGGGCTACGTGCTGGGCCCGCAGGCCGAGGACAACGTCTGGGACCTCACGCCCGAGGAACGCCGCACCATGGGCTACCGCGAGTTGCCGTCCAGCCTGGACAACGCGCTGCGCGCCATGGAGGCGTCCGAACTGGTCGCGGAGGCGTTGGGAGAGCACGTCTTTGACTTCTTCCTGCGCAACAAGCGCAGCGAATGGGAGAACTACCGCAGCCACGTCACACCATTCGAGCTGCGCTCCTACCTGTCGCTGTAACCCGGGCGGCAATCACGCCGGAGCGGTTGCGCTACCGTCAGTATCGTGGGCGCCACTCCTTCTCATCGCTTCGCGATGCATCGTCGTCGGCGGGAGTCGTGACCAAGCCCGCGACGCAGCGACCCAGGTTGCCCAGCGTCGGCCGGCTCGGCTTGATGGATCCGCCCGCGGGCGACCGGCTGGCGCAGCTGGGTTGGGACAAACACGACGACCAGGCGCACGTCGATCTGCTCTGGGCGCTCTCGCGTGCCCCCGATGCCGACGCCGCACTGCGCGCCCTGGTCCGGCTGTCCGAGAACCCTGACATCGGCTGGGACGAGCTGAGCATTGCGCTGCTCACCGAGCGCAGCCTGCGCGGTCGGCTGTTCGCCGTGCTGGGTTCCTCGCTGGCGCTGGGTGACCATGTCATTGCCAACCCACATTCCTGGAAGTTGCTGCGCGGCAAGGTCAAACTGCCCAGCCGCGAGAAGCTGAACCAGACCTTCCTGCGCTGCGTCGAGGAATGCTCGGGTGCGCCGGGCACGATCGTGCACCGGCTGCGCTCGGTGTACCGCGACCAGCTGCTGGTGCTCGCGGCACTCGACCTGGCCGCGACGGTCGAGGACGAGCCGGTGCTGCCGTTCGTCACCGTCGCCGCGCAGCTGGCCGACACCGCCGACGCCGCGCTGGCCGCGGCACTGCGGGTGGCCGAAGAGTCGGTGTGCGGCGACCGCACCCCACCCCGGCTGGCCGTCATCGCGATGGGTAAATGCGGTGCGCGCGAACTGAACTACGTCAGCGACGTAGACGTGATCTTCGTCGGGGAGCGCGCGGACGCGATCACCACCAGGGTGGCCAGCGAGATGATGCGGCTCGCGTCGTCGGCGTTCTTCGAGGTGGACGCCGCGCTGCGCCCTGAGGGGCGCCACGGTGAATTGGTCCGGACGGTCGAGTCGCACATCGCCTACTACCAGCGCTGGGCGAAGACCTGGGAGTTCCAGGCGCTGATGAAGGCGCGGGCCGCGGTCGGTGACGCCGAACTCGGCCGGCGCTACCTCGAGGCGCTGACGCCGATGGTGTGGACGGCGTGCGAGCGTGAGGATTTCGTCTCCGAGGTGCAGGCCATGCGGCGCCGGGTGGAGCAACTGGTGCCCGCCGACATCCGCGGCCGCGAACTGAAGCTCGGCAGCGGTGGCCTTCGTGATGTCGAGTTCGCCGCCCAGCTGCTGCAGCTGGTACACGGACGCGGCGACGAATCACTACATGTCGCGTCCACGGTGGACGCGCTGGCCGCGCTGGGCGAGGGGGGCTACATCGGCCGCGAGGACGCGGCGAACATGATCGCCTCCTACGAGTTCCTGCGGCTGCTCGAGCATCGGCTGCAGCTGCAACGGCTCAAGCGCACCCACCTGCTGCCGGAGCCCGGAGACGAGGAGGCGGTGCGCTGGCTGGCGCGCGCCGCGCACATCCGGCCCGACGGCCGCCACGACGCGGCCGGGGTGCTGCGCGAGGAACTCAAACACCAGAACGTCCGGGTGTCCCGGCTGCATGCCAAGCTGTTCTACCAGCCGCTGCTGGAGTCGATCGGCCACGCCGGGCTGGAGATCGTCGGCGGCCGCATGACGTCCGAGGCGGCGGAGCGTCAGCTGGCCGCGCTCGGTTACGAGGGCCCGCAAATTGCCCTGAAGCACATGTCGGCGTTGGTGAATCAGAGTGGGCGGCGCGGCCGGGTGCAATCCGTGCTGCTGCCGCGCCTGCTGGACTGGCTGTCCTATGCCCCAGATCCGGACACCGGGCTGCTGGCGTATCGGCGGCTCAGCGAGGCGCTGTCCTCGCAGAGCTGGTACCTGGCGACGTTGCGCGACAAGCCGACGGTGGGCAAGCGCCTCATGCATGTGCTGGGCACCTCCGCCTACGTGCCGGATCTGCTGATGCGCGCACCTGAGGTGATCCAGAACTACGGCGACCGGCCCTCTGGCCCGATGCTGCTCGAGGCCGAACCCGCCGCGGTGGCGCGGGCGCTGGTTGCCTCTGCGGGACGCCACGCCGACCCGGCCCGGGCCATCGCCGCCGCCCGCACCCTGCGCCGTCGGGAGCTCGCGCGCGTCGGCTCGGCGGACCTGCTGGGCATGCTCGAGGTCACCGACGTGTGCGCCGCGCTCACCTCGATCTGGGTGGCCGTGCTGCAGGCCGCGCTGGATGCGACGATCCGGGCCAATTTGCCCGAGGACGGCCGCGCCCCCGCGGTGATCGCGGTGATCGGGATGGGTCGCCTCGGTGGTGCCGAGTTGGGCTACGGCTCGGATGCCGATGTCATGTTTGTCTGCGAAACGGCCAACGGCGCCGCGGATTCGCACGCGATGAAATGGGCCAACTCGATCGCCGAGCAGGTCCGAAAGCAGTTGGGCCAGCCCAGCGTCGACCCGCCGCTGGAGGTCGATGCCAACCTGCGACCGGAGGGTCGCAACGGTCCGCTGGTCCGCACGCTGGCGTCCTACGAGGCCTATTACGCGCAGTGGGCGCAGCCGTGGGAGATTCAGGCGCTGCTGCGGGCCCACGCCGTGGCCGGTGACCTGGAACTGGGTCAGCGCTTCCTGCTGATGGTCGACAAGACGCGCTACCCGCCCGACGGCGTGTCGGCCGAGGCGGTGCACGAGATCCGCCGCATCAAGGCGCGCATCGAGTCCGAGCGGTTGCCGCGCGGCGCCGATCCCAACACCCACACGAAGCTGGGGCGCGGGGGACTGGCCGACATCGAATGGACGGTTCAGTTGCTGCAGCTCCGGCATGCGCACGAGATCCAGGCTCTGCACAACACGTCCACGCTGCAGTCCCTGGATGTCATCGCCGAATACGGTCTGGTCGACCAGGAAGAGGTCGAACTGTTGCGCCAGGCGTGGCTCACGGCGACGCGGGCCCGCAATGCCCTGGTACTGGTCCGCGGCAAGCCCACCGACCAGTTGCCCGGGCCGGGGCGTCAGCTCAACGCCGTCGCCGTGGCGGCGGGCTGGCACAACGACGACGGCGGCGAATTTTTGGACAACTATCTTCGGGTGACAAGGCGGGCAAAAGCCGTGGTGCGCAAGGTGTTCGGAAGTTGACCCAGGATGCCGGAGCGCTGGGCGCCCTGTTCGAGGTGCTCAGTGCGCCCGAAGCCGACCGGGTGACCGCCCTGTACGCACCGCTGGCCGACGCCGTCCGCGACCTCCTCGACGCCACCGTTCGCACCGAGGTCGACGCCGACACCGTCGCCCAGGCCCAGGCCGCGATCGAGGCGGTCACCCGGTCGCTGCGGCAACGCACCCGGCCCGTCGGGGTGAGCTACCGCTTCGACGGCCGTCCGCTGCCGTTGGGCAACGCCGTCGTCGGCGCATGCAACCCGATCGCGCCCCCGCTGGTGGTACACCACGACGGCGGCGGACGATGCTGGGCCGACTTCGTGCTCGGCCAGGCCTACGAGGGGCCGCCGAAGCTGGTGCACGGCGGAGTCAGCGCCCTGGTGCTCGACCACATGCTCGGTGAGGCGGCCAGCGAGGGCCTCTCCAAGGCACGGTTCACCGGAACGATCACCGTGAAGTATCTGCGCGGCACGCCCTTGGGTCCGCTGCGCTCCGAAGCCTGGATAGACCGCAGGGAGGGCGTCAAAGTGTTTGCGCGCGGGTTCATTTCAGATGCCGAGGGAATCACCGTCGAATCCGAAGGCGTCTTCATCGAACCGGCATGGGCGCGCGACGGCGGGAACGGACAGTGAGGTTCTACGTCAGCAGCGCCTTCCTGAACACGCCCGACATCATCGAGATCGCCAAGGCCGCAGACGAACTCGGCTACGACGGGTTGGGCATACCCGATCACGTCGTCAACCTGGAGACACTGCAGACGCCCTACCCGTACACCAAAGACGGGTCGCGTCGCTGGCAGCCCTTCACCGACTGGCCCGACCCGTGGGTGCTCGTCGGTGCCCTCGCGCAGGTCACGACGCGGCTGAAGTTCGTCACCACGGTCTACATCCCAGCCATGCGCAATCCGTATTCAGCGGCGAAAGCCATTGGCACCGCGGCACTTCTGGCGTCGGGCCGGATCGAACTCGGAATCGGGGTGGGCTGGTGCCGCGAGGAGTTCGAGCTGATGGGGGAACAGTTCGCGGCGCGCGGCAAGCGGACCGAGGAAATGATCGACCTGATGCGCGAGCTGTGGTCGCCGGGCTGGACCGAGTTCGACGGCACGTTCTACCACGCGCCGCGCCTGGAGATGCAGCCGACGCCACCCCCGATTCCGGTCTACGTCGGCGGGCTCAGCGACATCGCGTTGCGCCGCGCCGCCCGCTACGACGGGTGGATCGGGGACCTGATCAACACCGAACGTGCGATCGAGGCGGTGGACAAGCTGCGGAAGCTGCGCGCCGAAAACGGTTTGTCGATGGAGGGTTTCACCATCCTGACCCCGCTGACCGACGCGTTCACCGTCGAGCACTACCGGCGCGCCGAGGAAGCGGGCATCACCGGCATCATCACCATGCCGTGGATGTTCTACGCCGGCCCGGAAGCGACCCTGTCCGAGAAGATCGACGGGCTGCGGCGCTTTCGCGAGGACCTCGCGCTCGACGGCTGAGGCCGCCCGCGATACTCCCAATATGGCTTTCACGGTCGTTTTCGCCAACGGAGAAGCCCGTGACTACAGTGCCTTCGACACCTTCGAGGTGACCGACGCGGGCGTGCTGGTCATCTCGATGAAGCGCGAGGACATCAGCCGGCACTTCGTGGCCCCGGGCGCCTGGCTGGAGGTTGTGGAGGTGGTGGACGGAACCCCGGTGCGGATGTCCCGCGGCATCATCGCGCATCGCCCCAAATTCTGAGGCTCCCGGCGTCACTGCCGATACGCCGTCGCGACGGCCAGCCAGTCATCGGTGGCCAGCCGGCTCCTGTTCGCCGGGTCGTAGCGCCTCAGCAGCCCGGCGACACCGATGTGTTCGGTCGATCGGAATCCGTGGCGAGCGAGGAGAGCATCGAGACCGTCTTCGGTGAAGTCGGAGCGATAGGGCTCGCCGCGCCGGGCCACCAACCGGGTGATGCGGTTGGCGCCCGGCCACGGTGTGCGAGCCGAGACGACACCGTCGCGGAGGTAGTCGACGATCAATCGACTGCCGGGTGCGCAGAGCTTCTGCAGGTCGCTCAAAGTCGCGTCGATGGCCTCGGAGGTGAGATACATGCTGACGCCGAGCCAGACGATCAGACTGGGCCGGACGGGGTCGAAGCCGGCCTCCAGCAGCCGCCGGTGTAGCACGTCGTGCTCGAAATCGCAGGATACCCAGACTGTTTGGGCACGTGGCGCGAGCCGCTCGACCACCGGCCGTTTATGCGCCTGGGTGGCGGGTGCGTCGACCTCGAACACCGTCACCGCGGCGTCGGCGAGCCGCAAGCAGGAGGTGTCGAAACCCGCGCCGAGCAGCACCAGCTGGTCGAGGCCCGCGTCGACCGCAGCGGAGCAGGCGTCGTCGGCGTAGCGCACCCGCAGCGCGATGTGGGCGTGCAGGCCGCCCCATACCCGGTCGAACACCCGAAGTGCGGCATCGGCGGTAACCGGGTGCGCCAGTGCGGCCCGCAACGCCGGATGCTCGACGAAGTGGCGGGACTGTGGGTCCTCGATGAGCCGGCGACTGGGTGGGCGCATGGATTCCGCGGCGCGCTGAGCCGCGTTGACCTGCGCCGTCAGGCTTGCCGTCCGGTCGAGACGTCGACGTGTTGCGGTGGGTGCCGTCATGTCTGCGACCTTACGAAAGAACCAGTTCATCGATAAGGTCCAATTCGATGTCTATTTCATGGACCAGTGAGCCCGGAGGGCTTGATCTCCACCTGGACCTGCCACCCGGCCGGGGCCGCCGGGTGGCGCTGGAAAGTGCGCTGCGACAAGCGATCCGGGACGGTCGTCTGGCTCCGGGACAGTGGTTGCCGTCCTCGCGGGCGTTGGCGACGCAACTCGAGATCGCCCGCGGAACCGTCGTGGAGGTGTACTCGCAACTCGCGGCCGAGGGATACCTGCGGACCCGGCCGGGCGCGGCAACCGAAGTGGCACAGGGTTCGTTGGCGCCGGCCCGTGCCAGCGCCCAACCTGCCGCGCCGCGTGTCGTGGCTGATTTCCGGTTGGGCCGTCCGGATCTGAGTATGTTCCCGCGCGAGGAGTGGCTACGTGCGCTGCGGCGCGCTCTGCACGTCACCGCACACGCCGAACTCGGCCCGGGTGACCCGCGCGGGTCCGCGCGTCTGCGTGCGGTACTGGCGGACTATCTGGGCCGGGTTCGGGGCGTGCTCACCAGCAGCGAGCACATCGTGATCTGCAGTGGATTCACCCAGGGCTTACGGCTGGTATGCGACGCGCTGGCCTGCCGTGGTGCCCGATCGGTTGCGCTGGAGAACCCCTGTCTTCCCGACCACCGCGCGATCGCCGAGTCGGCCGGACTCACGGTCCATCCCCTCGATGTCGACGGAAGTGGCGCGAACCCGGACGAATGGCCGGTATCGGCGGCAGCGGCGGTGCTCACCCCGGCTCACCAGGCTCCGCTGGGGATGACGCTCGACGCCCGCCGGCGCACCGCGTTCACCCGGATCGCCGCGGAGCGCGGCGCATATCTCATCGAGGACGACTACGACGGTGAGTTCCGGTATGACCGCCACCCCGTCGGCGCACTGCAGGGCCTTGCCCCCGAACAGGTCGTCTACGCCGGAAGCGCCAGCAAGAGCCTGGCACCGGGGCTGCGGCTGGGCTGGCTGGTGGTGCCCGGCGGGCTGGTCGAGGCGGTGACCGAGGCCAAGCGGCGGGCCGACCGAGGCACAGATGTGTTGGCGCAGTTGGCGCTGGCGGAGCTGATCGAGTCTGGTGCGCTGGACCGCCACGTGCGGCGCATGCGTCGCCGATACCGCGATCGCCGCGACGCGCTGGTGGAATGCCTGGCCGGCTGCGCACCCGAGATGGCGGTGCAGGGCATTTCCGCCGGACTACACGCCGTGATCTCGCTGCCGGCGGATCGCGCCGAGACCGCTGCGTTGCAGCTCGCGCGCAGGCGCAACGTCGCACTGACGGGTCTGGCCCCGTTCTGGCACGGCGCCGGATCGCGTAGCGCAGGAATCGTGGTCGGCTACGGCACCCCGCCCGAGCACGAATATGCCGGCGCGCTCGACCATCTCGGTCAATTGATGCGGGCTGTCACTTCTTGCTGGTGACCTGACGCAGATGCGCAATCTCGTTGCCCCACACCGAGCGGGCGCCGGTGTCACCGACCCGGTAGATCTGGATCATCGACGCGATGCCCACCACCACCGCGAGCACTGAGACGGCAGCTTTGGCGACCCGCCGTGGCTCGTCGGATCGGCGTTCGACCACGTGCAGCACGGCCAGCGCGATGGCGACGACCAGTAGGGCCACGGCGAAATAGACCATCCAGCTGCCGCGCTCCGCGTGTTGCTCCAGGATCGGGTCGGGGTTGCGGCGCAGATCGTAGAGCCACTCACCGGCCTCGACGGTGATCGGCGTCAACACCATGACGACGATCGACAGCGCCACATTGAGCCATACGATCTGCCCGCGGCGCACGGCCGGCCACAACGCGCAGAGGATCTCGAGCACCGCGGTCAGTGGCACCAGCACGACCAGGAAATGAACGAGCAGCACGTGCGCCGGCAACCCGCTGAATACGGTCATGGGGACTCCTGCCGTCGGGGTGTGGGTGGGCCTCCGATCCTGTCAGCCGTCGCTGTGCGGAAACTGTGGGGGTCAGGTGGGGGACTAAGGACTCTTGGCGAGCCTGCCCAGCGGGGCTGACGATTGAATTCGTCTCTGACATGGTGGCGGGAGGATTGGCCATGAATCGCGAAGTCTGCAAATTCCTATCGGGCTTCTTCGGGGCATTGGGCTGGGCGCACGCGGGGTACGCGATGGCGACGTCGGCCGGCCTCGTCAGCGAGCCGACTTTTCTCGGCAGAAGGTGGGGCGTCGGGTACATGTGGACCGAGGCCGCTGTTTACACCGCGATCGGTGCCGGGCTGGGATATCTCGGCTGGTTCGCTGCGGCTGAGGAGGCGCTGCCGCAGCCGGCCGATGAACTGACCCGCACCGCTTAGCTGTTCAGCGGGTAAAGGCGGATCACCGCATTCATCGGCTTAGTTGGCGGTGCAGGAATTCGGCTTGCGTGCAAGCAATCTCGTTGCGCAGAGGTTCCAGGTAGACGTCGAAGTGGCCGACCGGATAATGATGGATCTCCACGTTCGGCATGCGCGCCGCGAGCTTGGCCGCGAAGGTGGCTGAAGCCTGTAAATCCCGGTCTGCGAGACACATCAGAACCGGCATGTGCAGTCTTTCAGCAGTCCCGGTGCGGTAGCGAGGCAGGTCGAAGATCATGCGTGGCGCCAACGCGTTACGCCAGCCTACGGATTCGCCGCCGAGTTCGTCGAACGCTGCCTTCGCGTCGGGTTCGGTGAATACCGCGACGTGACCGGGTTCGGCGACCACCGGCACCAGGTGCGGTGCCCGTCCGGCCCGGTCGTGGACGATATCTCGCAGGGCCGCGGCGGTGAATTGTGCTGTGCGCCAAGTGATATCCCAGGTCAGCCGTTGACGTAAGCCACGGCCGCGATGCCAGCCCTCGATGACGGGAACCTGCGCGACCACCGCAGCGATAGCCGGGTCTTCGGAGGCCACCGTCAATACGTGGCCCCCGCTGAGGGAGGTGCCCCACAGCGCGATCCGGGCCGGGTCGACGCCCGAAAGATCCCGCGCGAAGCGCACCGCTGCCCGATAGTCTTCGTGTTGTTCTGCGATGTTGATGACTTGTCGCGGCTCGCCGGCGCTGGCTCCGAAGTGCCTGTAATCGAACGCCAGGACGGCCAGCCCCGCTGCGGCGAACCGTTCGGCGTAGCGGGGGAGTCCGAGTCGCTTGGTGCCGCTACCCCCATGTCCCATCACTACGCACGGCGCCTTCTCCTCACCAGTGTCGGGCCGGTAAAGGTCAGCTGCGCAACGTATTCCGCCAGATTCGAAAAATGCATCCTCAGGCACTGGCTTGGTCCGTTCCGCCGCAACATAGTGGTCCGGTGTCAAGCGTAGGCGAGGTTATCTGAACTGCACCGCGCTCTGCAGTGTGATCTCGGAGATGTCGGAATGACTCCCTCAAACCGCTCGGGGCAGGGCACCTTCGACGGGCGGTCCGCGTTCTAGACGAAGTGTTCGAGTTCTGTTCGGGTCTGGTCGATTTGGTCGCAGGCGTACGTCACGGGGGCGTTGGTGGTCATCAGTTCGCCCGCCCGGGCGAGCGATTCGAAAGCCTGGTCGCCAAGGGTCTCGCGTAGGTGCGACCGCGGCGACGTCGGCTTCGCGCCCGATCAGACTCGTGCCGGTAGGCCGCAGATTTCCCGGATCCGTATCCAGCGCCCGCAACGGCGGAAACTCCGTCCGCAAGCCCGCAGCCCGGACCTGAAACAGGCCGACCGGCACGGGGAGATCCCGCAACCGTCGTGGTCCCAGATCGATGAGGTCCACGCCGCTCAGCAGGCATGCGGTCGACTCGGCCACCAGGATCTGCCCGCCATGCCCGGCGGCCATGACCCGCGCCGCACGATTGAGCACCACCCCGAAATAATCGGCCTCGCGCAGTTCGGCTTCACCGGTGGCCAACCCCATTCGCACCGGCAGGTCCAGCTTCCGCTGTGCAGCCACCGCAGCTTCCACAACGGAGCAGGGCGAGGCGAAGGCCGCACAGATACCGTCGCCGGTGTGCTTGAACACGAAGCCGCCGTGGGTCTGGATCGTGTGGTGCAATACCTCGTCATGAGCGCGCAGAGCGGCGCGCATCGCAGCGGCGTCAGCCTCCCACCGACGGGTGGAGCCCTCGATATCGGTGAAGAGGAACGTCACCACTCCCGAAGGAGCAGCGGCCGGCGGAGCAGGCACATCGGCAGAATCTCATAACCGCCGCGCTTGCACCATGGTGCTTGCCGGCGGCCGTTGGTCCCGGCGCACAAACGAAACCACCCGCGCGGCGATCGGCGAAGCGATCGCGGCGCGGGTGGCTCGTCGCTGTCCTGGCCTACTCAGGCTGTAGGACCGGCGTCGGACTTCGACGTCACTTAGACGTCGTAGTACAGCGCAAACTCGTACGGGGTCGGCCGGATCTGCACCGGCAGGATCTCGTTCTCCCGCTTGAAGTTGATCCACGTCTCGATGAGGTCGGGCGTGAACACGCCGCCCTCGGTGAGGTACTCGTGGTCCTCCTCGAGCTTGTCGATCACCGCGGAGAGCTGAGTCGGTGCCTGCGGGATGTTCGCAGCTTCCTCCGGCGGCAGCTCGTAGAGGTCCTTGTCGACCGGCGCCTGCGGCTCGATCTTGTTCTTGATGCCGTCCAGGCCGGCCATCAGCATCGCCGCGAACGCCAGGTACGGGTTACCCGAGGAGTCGGGGCAACGGAACTCGAGGCGCTTGGCCTTGGGGTTGCTGCCGGTGATCGGGATACGCACACACGCCGAACGGTTGCGCTGGCTGTACACCAGGTTGATCGGGGCCTCATAGCCCGGCACCAGCCGCTTGTAGGAGTTCACCGTCGGGTTGGTGAACGCCAGCAGCGACGGGGCGTGGTGCAGCAGGCCACCGATGTAGTGGCGGGCGGTGTCCGACAGCCCGGCGTAACCGGTCTCGTCGTACATCAGCGGGCTGCCGTCCTTCCACAGCGACTGGTGGGTGTGCATGCCGGAGCCGTTGTCACCGAACAGCGGCTTGGGCATGAACGTCACCGTCTTGCCGTTGGCCCAGGCGGTGTTCTTGACGATGTATTTGTACAGCTGCATGTCGTCGGCCGCGTGCAGCAGCGTGTTGAACTTGTAGTTGATCTCGGCCTGGCCGCCGGTGCCCACCTCGTGGTGGCCCTTCTCCAGGCTGAAGCCGGCCGCGATCAGGTTCTGCAGCATCTTGCTGCGCAGGTCGACGTAGTGGTCGACGGGCGCCACCGGAAAGTAGCCACCCTTGGGGCGGACCTTGTACCCGCGGTTGGGGCTGCCGTCGGCCTCGTTGGCTGCACCGGTGTTCCACCAACCCGAGATGGCGTCCACCTCGTAGAACGAGCCATTGGTGCGCGAGTCGAAGCTCACCGAGTCGAAGATGTAGAACTCGGCCTCGGCACCGAAGTACGCCGTGTCGGCGATACCGGTGCTAATCAGGTAGTTCTCGGCCTTGCGGGCGACGTTGCGCGGGTCGCGGGAGTACGGCTCGAGGGTGAACGGGTCGTGCACGAAGAAGTTCAGGTTCAGCGTCTTGGCCTGCGTGAACAGGTCGATCTGGGCCGTCTCCGGGTCCGGCAGCAGCAGCATGTCGGACTCGTGGATCGACTGGAAACCACGGATCGACGAGCCGTCGAAGGCCAGGCCGTCCTCGAACACGCTGTTGTCGAAGAACGAGATCGGAATGGTGAAGTGCTGCATGATGCCGGGCAGGTCGCAGAAACGGACGTCGACAAACTCGACGTTTTCGTCTTTGGCAAGTTTGAAGACGTCGTCGGGCGTCTTTTCCGTCACGTGAAGGCTCCTTTACTTGGTGATTCGCGGCCGACGCTAGGGAGCAGTTGTTGCCCGTCAGTCAACCCCGTGTTGCGCAGAGGTTACGTACCACAGCGGCCGCAACAGCGCCCGGTGACCGCCGGGCCCTATTGTGAAGGCCATGGCCCGCAAGATCGTAACTGGTCCGCCGTCGATGCTGAATGGGCGATGCCAACCACGGGCGGCCGACTTCGCCGGACACCGTCGATGACGCCGGAATCACCTGCCGGTTACCCCGGCGAAACGCTCGGCCTGCCGCGGACCGGCCCGGGTTCGGTGGCCCCCATGGGACGCCGCCTGTTGGCGTTACTGATCGACTGGTTGATCGCCGGCGGGCTGGCGCTGCTCGCGCTGACCTTTGGAGCAATTTCCGACGCGTTGTTGTCGACGGTGCAAGCGCTGGTGTGGCTGGTGATCGGCGCGGTGTCGGTGCGGCTGTTCGGATTCTCGCCGGGTCAGCTTGCGCTGCGGATTCAGGTGGCGGCAACGGACGGCCGGCTGCCGATCGGCATCGGCCGTGCGCTGGTCCGCGGATTGCTGATCTTCCTGGTGGTCCCGCCGCTGTTCACCGATTCCGACGGGCGGGGCTTGCAGGACCGGTTGACCAGGACCGCGGTGCTACGCCGCTGACGCTCACCCGTTGGCGCCGGCGCTGCCGCCCGTTCCTGGCAGCGCGCTGCCCTGGCCGCCGGCACCGCCGGTGCCGCCGCCGGCGCCCGCGTTGAGACCACCGCTGCCACCGTTGCCGCCGAAACCGATTCCGGAGGCGGCGCGACCGCCGCTGCCCCCGTTGCCGCCCTTGATGACGCCGTTGTCGCCGGCATAACCATCACCGCCGGCCCCGCCGTTGCCGAACCACATCCCGGCGTTGCCGCCGTTACCGCCGGCACCGCCGAGCTGGCCGCCCCCGCCGCCGTCGCCACCGTTGCCCCACAGCACGCCGCCGTTGCCACCGCTACCGCCGTGCGCGCCGCCGGTGAAGCCGAAGCCGCCCAGTCCGCCGTTGCCGCCGTTGCCGATAAGCCCCACCGCTCCGCCGCCGTTGCCGCCGGCCCCGCCGACCCCGGCCACGCCACCGCCGATGCCGCCGAGTCCGCCGTTGCCGCCGAAGCCGAAGAGCAGACCGCTGGTACCGCCACTGCCGCCGGCCCCGCCGCTGCCGAATACGCCGTAACCGCCGACCCCGCCGGCTCCGCCGTTGCCGACCAGCGCGACCGAGTTGCCGCCGGAGCCGCCGACCCCGCCGGTGCCACCGACGCTGGTCGCGGTGCCGCCGTTGCCGGCCAGTCCGCCGTTTCCGAACAGGCGCCCGCTGACACCGCCGCCGCCGCCAGTACCGCCCGTTCCGTTCGTGGTGGCCCCGCCGGCCCCGCCGGCCCCGCCGTCACCGATCAGTCCGAGCACGCTGCCGCCGCGACCGCCGGCGCCACCCGCTCCGCCGAGCGTGTTGTACCCGCCGGCGGCGCCCGCTCCGCCGTTGCCGAACAACAGACCACCGGTGCCACCGTTGCCGCCGGAGGCCGCTGCCTGTGTGATGGCGGTAGCGCTCTGCCCGCCGACGCCGCCGGCGCCGCCATCGCCGATCAGTCCGATCGCATTGCCGCCGTTGCCGCCGACCCCGCCGAACCCGGCGGCACCGAGGCCGCCGGCTGCGCCATTGCCGCCGAAGCCGATCACCAGGCCGCCGTTGCCGCCGCTGCCGCCGGCGCCACCGCTGCCCGCGACACCATTGCCGCCGAGACCGCCACCCCCGCCGTTGCCGATGACGGTGAGCGCGTTACCGCCGGCCCCGCCGACCCCGCCGGTGCCTCCGGCGGCGGTCGCCATGCCGCCGTTTCCGCCGATTCCGCCATTGCCCAGCAGATGCCCGCTGCCGCCGCCGGCACCTCCGGCACCGGCAACGCCCGTCGTGGTGTACCCGCCGGCGCCGCCGGCACCGCCGTCGCCAATCAGGCCGAGCACGTTGCCGCCGGCGCCGCCCGCGCCGCCCGGGCCCCCGAAGATGTTGTATCCGCCCGCGCCACCGGCGCCGCCGTTGCCGAACAGCCACCCGCCGGTACCGCCGTTGCCACCGGCCGGCGCCGCTACCGTTCCGTCGCCGGTTTGTCCGCCGACGCCGCCCGCGCCGCCGTTGCCGATGAGCCCGAAGACGTTGCCGCCGTTCCCGCCGGCCCCACCGACCCCGCCGGCACCGACGCCGCCCGCGCCGCCGTTGCCGCCGACACCGAAGAGCAGGCCGCCGCTGCCGCCGCTGCCGCCGGCACCACCGACCGTGCCCAGTCCACCCGTTCCGCCGGCGCCGCCAGTTCCGATCAGGCCCATCGCGTTGCCACCGGCCCCACCGGCTCCGCCGGACCCGCCGAGCCCCAGTCCGCCGATACCGCCGGACCCGCCGTTGCCGTACAACCACCCACTGGTGCCTCCGGCGCCTCCGTTCGCGCCCCGTCCGCCGGCTCCGCCGGCCCCGCCGTTACCGAACAGGCCGGCGGCGCCACCGGTGCCGCCGTTTTGGCCGATCGCCCCCGAGCCACCGTTGCCGCCATTGCCGAAGAGCAGGCCACCCGCTCCGCCGTTCTGTCCGGTACCGGGCAACCCGTTGGCGCCGTTACCGATCAGCGGTCGGCCGAGCAACGTCTGAGTGGGGGCGTTGATCGCCCCGAGCAGGTTCTGCTGGATCGTCTGCAACGAGGCGTTGACCGCGTCCGCACTGCCGTAGGCGATGCCGCCCGCGCTCAGGATGCGCACGAATTCCTCGTGAAATGCCGTCGCCTGGGCGCTGACGGAGCGGTACATCTCGCCGTGCCCGTTGAACAGCGCCGCGACGGCCGCCGACACTTCGTCGGCACCGGCGGCCAGCACCTCCGTCGTGGCCGTCGTTGCCGCAGCGTTGGCTTCGGTGATTGCGGACCCGATGCTTGCCAGATTCGAGGTGGCCGCCGCCACAGTCTCCGTCGAAACGATCACAAACGACACTGCTGTCCTCCCACCGTAGAGACCCGGCTACCGACGAGTCGCTTCGAATTTGCCCGAAATATCAGGCGCAAACGTACGGCGAGTTATGGCGAAATTCACACTAGTTTATCAAAACGTTATAAATAACTTATTACCTTCGCCGTCAATGTGAAGCGGCTATACATAAATGGCTTTTCGCGGTATTTGTCGCGTTTTTGTAAAACGGCTTTACAGCGCGAAGATATCCGGCGATGTGCAGAAAGCCCAGGCAGTCAGTGGGTAGAGCGGTGTCCGGAATCGGTGAAGGACGCGTACCCAGCTATGAATGCGGCGAAATTACAGGTCATTGTCGATTGAATTCAATTGGGCGGGCGGTCGACGGGTTGGACCGCGCGTTGCCGAATTACTTGCGGCGCACCGTACGCTGCACGCCGCGCATTTTTCCGGAGTTTGGCAGCGGGCCTTTTGGCATCATGGCGGCGCCGGCCCGCGACCCGAGCGCGGCCAGCCGGGATTCCAATGTATCCATCTGCTTGACGGTGATATTGGCCGGAAGGCGGTTCAAGTGGCGCTCCAGCTTGGCCAGTGCAACCTCGCCGTCGCCGTTGCCCACGATGATGTCGTAGATCGGCACTTCGCCGACCACCCGTGCCGTACGCTTCTTTTCCTGTGCGAGCAATGGTTTGACGCGAGTCGCCGAGCCCTCGCCGACCAGGATGACGCCGGGCCGGCCGATCACCCGGTGCACCGCGTCGAAGTGTCCTGTCGCGGCCACTCCGGGCGTCACCCGCCACTTGCCCCGCAGGTTGTCCAGCACCCATGCGGCGGCGCCGGTCTGACCTTCGGCCTGCTTGAAAATGCTGCGCTGGGCCCGTCGGCCGAAGATGATGAACGCCACCAGTGCGCCGAGCAGCAGACCGATCGGGATCATCATGATCATGGTCAGTCCGCCGGCCCACACGCCGACGGCCACGCTGATGGCCACGATCAGCACGAACGCGCCGATCATGTACGGCAGCAGGCGCTTGTCCTGCTTGCGCTGCATGTTGAACGCCTGCCAGAGCTGAGCTCGGCGTTGTTTGGAAGCAGCCTTGCGGGCGGCCGCCGCCTCGGCCTTGGCGGCCTTGGTCTCAGCAGCAGTTCGGGATTTCGCCATAGTTGTCAAGGATACGTATGCGCCGGTTATCCGGGCGCCGAGGTTCGCGACGCGCGGGCCTGCTCGTAGAGTCGGCCGGCCCGGTAGGAGGACCGAACCAGCGGCCCGGCCAAAACGCCGGCGAAGCCCAGTCCTTCGGCGAATCGCGCGAACTCGACGAACTCATCCGGGGTCACCCAGCGCTCCACCGGATGGTGGCGCGCCGTGGGCCGCAGATACTGAGTGATGGTGATGATGTCGCAGCCGGCGTTGTGCAGGTCGGCCAGCGCGGTGTGCACCTCGTCGGGAGTTTCACCCAGGCCGAGGATCAGGTTGCTCTTGGTGACCAGACCGACGTCCCGCGCCGCGGTGAGCACGTCCAGACTGCGCTGGTAGGTGAAGGCCGGACGGATTCGCTTGAAGATGCGCGGCACCGTTTCGACGTTGTGCGCCAACACTTCCGGCCGGGACTCGAAGACCTCGGCGAGGCGGGTCGGTTCGCCGTTGAAGTCCGGAACCAGCAGTTCAACGCCGGTCGACGGGTTGAGCTCCTTGATCGCCCGCACCGTTTCGGCGTACAACCAGGCGCCGCCGTCGGGCAGGTCGTCGCGGGCGACGCCGGTAATGGTGGCGTAGCGCAGGCCCATCGTCTGTACGCTCTCGGCCACCCGGCGCGGCTCGTCGCGGTCGAGGTCGGCGGGCTTGCCGGTGTCGATCTGGCAGAAATCGCACCGGCGGGTGCACTGGTCGCCGCCGATCAGGAAGGTCGCCTCCCGGTCCTCCCAGCATTCGAAGATGTTGGGGCAGCCGGCCTCTTCGCACACGGTGTGCAGGCCCTCGCGCCGGACGAGGCTTTTGAGTTCGGTGTACTCCGGTCCCATCCGGGCCCGGGTCTTGATCCACGGCGGCTTGCGCTCGATCGGAGTCTGGGCATTGCGCACTTCCAGACGCAGCAGTTTCCGACCCTGGGGAGCGACAGTCACGTACTCGATGCTACGCGGCTGGCCTCGTGATCCCGTACCGGCAACAGACCGTTCAGGGCGTCGCACACGGCATCGGCGACGGCGGCCCGGACGTCGCTGACGGGGATGCGGCGGCCGAGCTCGGCGGACAACGTCGTGACTCCGGCGTCGGTGATCCCGCACGGCACGATCGTGGTGAACGACGCCAGGTCGCAGTCGCAGTTGAGCGCGAACCCGTGCAACGTCGTCGAGCGCGCCACCCGCACCCCGATCGCCGCCACCTTACGGGCGGGCCGGCCGGCAACCCACACCCCGGAGCGTCCGTCCACCCGCCCGGTTTCCAGACCGAGATCGCCACACACCTTGATCAGTGCTTCCTCGAGCACCCGCACGTAGTTCACCACGTCGAGGGGCTCGGCCAGTCCGATGATCGGGTAGCCCACCAACTGGCCGGGGCCGTGCCAGGTGATCTTGCCGCCGCGATCGGTGTCGACGACCGGGGTGCCATCCACCGGCCGTTCCTGGGGTTCGGTGCGTCGGCCGGCGGTGTAGACCGCGGGATGTTCGAGCAGCAGGAGTGTGTCGGAACCGCCGGCGACCCTTGCGTCGGCAAGATCGCGTTGCAATTGCCAGGCGTCGCGGTAGTCGATCGGGCCGAGCTGCCGTACGTCGATCGGGGCGGGGCTGGACCGGATTGAACCCGTCACTCCAACGACGTTACGCGAAGCGCCCGCCCAGAGGCTCCACCACCGCTAATCTGCCTGCCATGGTTCTGCTGCAGATCGTGGACCACGTCGGCTCTGCCATCGACGTCGCAGGAGTCTCGGTGATCGTGATCGGTTGCGTGATCGCCTGTGCGCTCTTCCTCAAACGGTTTCCGCGCTCGCCGGATCAGGCCTACCGCGACCTCCGCAACAACTTGGGACGCTCGATTCTGATCGGCCTGGAATTCCTGGTGGCCGGTGACATCGTCAAGACGATCGTCGTCACCCCCAACGCACAGCACGTCGCGGCACTGGCCGGCGTCGTGGCCATCCGGACCTTCCTGAGCCTTTCGCTGACCGTGGAGATGACCGGCAAATGGCCTTGGCGGGACAGTGATTCGGGGACGCAGGCCACCTGAGGCTAAACGACACCCGCACAGTCGACCGACCGCATCTCCTGCATCAGGGCGAGGTTCGCATGCGGGTCCACCGGGGCATCGATGATGTGCACGCCGCCGGCTGCGGCGGCCCCTTCGAGCAGGGCACGGAACTGGGCCGGGTCCTGCAGTCGGTGCCCGGTAGCGCCGTAACTGCGTGCCAGGGCGACGAAGTCGGGGTTGTCGAAATCGACGCCGTACCGCTGGTAACCGTCCGCAACCTGTTTCATCGCGATCATCCCCAGGCTCTTGTCGTTGAACACCACCACAATCAGATCCAGCCGCAGCCGCACCGCTGTCTCGAGATCCTGGATGTTCATCGCAAACCCGCCGTCGCCGGTGAGCACCACAACCTTGCGTGCGGGATGGACGAGCTTGGCCGCGATGGCGGCCGGCAGGCTGATCCCCATCGATCCAAGAGCGTGGTCGATCAACATGGTGTTGGGTTGGCGGGCATTGAAATTCCTTGTCGCCCACATCATGTGAATACCGTTGTCGAGTGACAGGATGTCGTCGTCGGCCATGAAGTCCCGCAACGTTGCGATGAGATGGCCCTGCTTGGCCGGAAACGACGTGTCGGTTGCCGAGTCTTGGATACTGCGCCGTGTCTGCTCGGCCAGTCGGAGGAAGCCGTCGTGATCCCAGTCGGGATCAGGGGCCAGCTGTGCGGTGAGCCGTTGCACGGCATCGGCCATCTCACCGACGATCTGAGCTTGGGGGAAGTAGCTGTTGTCGCCTCTGGCGGCAAAGGGATTGAGGTGGATGACGGTCTGGGTGCCGTCGGCCCGCATGAACAGAGTGGGCTTCTCCATGACGTCATGACCGATGTTGAGGATAAGATCGGCGGCCTGGATAGCGCAGTTCGGGTAATCGGCGGGCATGATCGAACACCCGACGTAGCGGGGGTGATCCTCGTTGGCGACGCCTTTGCCCATCATCGTCGCGACGAACGGGATCTGAGTCTTGTCGATCAGTTCCCGCACGGCCGCCGCGACCTCCGGGCGGTTGGCGCGGGTGCCGCCGCCGACCATGATCAGTGGCCGGCGTGCCTGGTGAATCAGTTGGGCCGCGGCGTCGATGCTCTCCTGGGTTGCAACCGGGATCTGGCTGTGCCGGCACGGGACTGACGGGCCGAGTTCGGAATCCCGGGCCACATCGTCGGGCAACTCGAGGTGCGCCGGACCCTGACGCCCGTCCAGCGCTGACATCATCGCCTGGCGCACCAGCGACCCGGCCATCGGACCGGATGGGATCTTGGCGGCGAACTTGGTGATCGGGCGCATCACATCGACCACGTCGACCAGCTGGTACTGGCCCATCCTGTTGTCGCGCACCGCCTTCTGCCCCGTGATCACCAGCATCGGCATAGCCGCCAAATAGGCGTGGGCCACCGGCGTCGTCAGGTTCATGGCACCGGCGCCCAGGGTCGACATGGCGACGGCGAGCTTGCCGGTGAGCCGCCCGTAGGCGGCCGCGGCGAAACCGGCGGCCTGTTCGTGGCGAAAGAGCACGAAAGTGATCCGGCCGTCTTTGCGGAGCGCCTCCATGAAATGCAGGTTTTCATCGCCCGGAATGCCGAAGACGTACTCGACGCCTTCGGCGGCCAGGGCGGCGACCAGCTGTTCGCTGGTGTTCGCCGGCGCGCTCACAGTTCGCCGCTGCCCTGACTGAGGACTGTCTCGGGGTCTTCGCGCTTGAGGCTTTCTTTGGCGGCGTCCATCTTGTGCATGATGTTGCGCGCCTTGGTCAGGATCGCTTCGGCCTCACCGCCCGGAATCACCACGGCCGTCGAACCTTTGGCGAAGATGACATCACCGGGTACGACGGTGACGCCACCGACGGCGATCGGGACGTCGGCCAGGTAGGGCTGGACTTCGTTCCCGCCGGCCCGCACCGTCTCGCCGCGGCTGTAGGTGGCGAACCGGTAGGTGTTCAGCTCTTCGTAGTCGCGGAGCTTGCCATCGGCGAGAATGCCTGCCATGCCGAGGTTTTCCACCCGGCTGAGCTTGGTGCCCCCGCCCAGCGACGTGTGTTGATAGCCGTTGGAGGCCATCACGAGCACCGCCCCAGCGGGATCATGTTTGGCGACGGCCCGGTAGATGGCCGGTCCGAGGCTGTGCCGCTCCGGATCCATCAGATCCTTGCGCACCGGCAGATAGGAAATCGTCACCGCCGGGCCGACGAGGACCCGGCTGGGATCGGGGCTGTCGAGCTCGATGATGTGAGCACGGTGCGCATGCGTCATCGTCATCGCGTCGACCACGTCGGCCACTCCGAGACCCGCAACCAATTCGGTCAACTCCATGCTTTCACCTCTCCAATCAGCGGACTTTTTCTTGGGGACCAGCTGGCAGCATCCGCAGCAGCAGACTCACCACCGGAATCATGCGGCCCATCGCATGAGGTATCAGCTGCTCCAGCGAAGCCCGCACGGCTGCCGTCGTAGCGGGGTCGGGAAGGCCGGTACGGCCCAGGGCTCCGCTGACTGTGACGCCGCGGCGCCTGGCGTCGTCAACCACACAGTCGACGGCGGTGAGCAGCGACCCGCTGTCGTGCAACGGCTGCAGGGCCGCGAAGTAGAGCACCAACATGCTGGGCCAACGGGCCAGATTTCTGGGCAGGCTGACCTGCAGGGTTTGTTCCTGCCCGCGCGCTCCGATCAGGTTGACGCTGCGCACCAATTCCGCAACATGGGTCGGCATCTGGTCGAAATCCAGTGGCGGAGGCACAGGTAGCGCCGAAGGTGCACGGGACGGTGGGCGCACCGGCGGGCACGGCGATGGTGTGGATCCGTTCAGGCGGGCCAGCACTGCGCAAAATGCCACCGTGTTCAGCGGGTTACCCCTGTCGTAGCCGGAAAGGGTTGCTCTGATCGCTATTTCTTGATCGGCATCAATTCCGACCGCACGGAGCGCCGCGGTGGAGAACCGGGGCACCGGCGGCAGATCCGCTACGGCGCGCAGCGCGTCGGCCTCCGAGTACACGGTGCCGTTGGCGAACAGCGGCTTCATCGTCGCCCAGGTCCACTCCAGGCCGTCTGGAATGGACGCCAGGTGACGCCACACCAGGTTGACGAAAGACATCCCCAGGGTCTTGCGGATGTCGTCGTAGAGATCGGCGACGCGCCCGGTCGCGTCGGCCTCGCTGATACTCGGGAGCGGATCACTCTGCATTGCCGCGTCGCTGCTCGACGAGTGCTCAGTCCGGCATGTTCTCGCGCAGGTAGCTGATCGCAAGCTTCATCGCGGCGGCCTTGACTTCGTTGCGCTGCATCATGATCGCGTTGTGCCGGGCGATGTTGACGGTGTAGGGGTTGTCCCGCAGCAGCTTCGCGCCGAAGAGCAGGTTGAGCGCGGTCAGTTCGGCGTTGCGCCGCACATACGGCGACAGTTCGCCGCCCGCCTCGATATAGCTGGCTCCCGGCCCGGCATCGCCGACCCAGTAGAGATCGGTGTTGGGCGGCACGGTCACTCCGAAGTGCAACAGGTTTGCGAAGGTGTTCGCGACGCAGTCGTGGCTGCCGTCCTCGTTGCCCGTGACCACACAGCCCGCGACCGTTCCGTACAGCGGGAACTGGCCGGTGCGCTCACACATCACCGTCTTGGTGGTGCCGTCCAGACGCTCGATCACGCGCTGCATCACCGACGACCGCACGCCCATCCAGATCGGCATGGCGGGCACAATGATGTTGCAGCGCTTGACTTTTTCCAGAATCATCGGCCATTCGTCGCCGTCGCCCTCGTCGTTTCCGATACCGGGCTTGACGTTGTAGTCCACGACGCGGACGATCTCGGTTTCGATGTCCGGTTCGTGGGCTCGTAGTCGTTCGATGAGCAGATTGCACAGCGCCTCGGTATTGGAAACCTCCGGCCCCTTCTTCAGGGTGCAGTTGAGGAAGAGTGCATACAGCGGCCCCTCCTTTTTCACGTCATGAAAAACCGAGGCAGTCACGCTTCTCCACCTGTCCGTCGTGTCGGCTAATCACGCCGGAAGCAAGATACCGCAGAAACCGCTGGTCGGGAATGGGTTCAGCGGAGGTATCTAGTCCTGTTCACGACGGGCCGTGGCGTAATCGAGTGCCTCGCCAATTGTGTTGTGGTGGAACTGAAAACCCGCTTGTTCCAAGGCTGTCGGAATGGCGCGCTGACCGGTGAGCAGACCCTCGTCGGCAAATTCTCCGAGTGCGGCGCGGACCGCGAACCCCGGCACGGCCATCGGCGTCGGGCGGTTGACCGCCCGGCCGAAGGCGGTGGTGAACTCTGCGTTGGTCACCGGCGCCGGTCCGGTCAGGTTGACCGGACCGGACAACGTTGGATTGGAGATGGCGAACAGCAGTGCCCGGACCTCGTCTTCAAGGCTGATCCACGACATGTACTGACGGCCGCTACCCAGTCGAGCGCCCAGGCCCACCGAGAACACCGGCCGCATCATCCGCAGGGCGCCGCCCGAGGGGGCCAGCACGACACCCGTCCGGGCCAGCACTACCCGGGCGCCTTCGTACTGCGCGGGCAAGGTGGCCGCCTCCCAGTCGACGCACAACTGGGCGAGAAAGCCCCGCCCGGCGGCATCGTTCTCGTCGACCACGCGGTCTCTGGTGTCGCCGTAATAGCCGACCGCGCTCGCGTTGATCAGCGTGCCGACCCCTGCGTCGGCGACGGCCGCGGCCAGTACCTCTGTCGGCGCGAGCCGGCTGTCGCGCAGGCTCTGTTTGAACGCACCTGACCACCGGCGCTGGCCGACGTTGACGCCACACAGGTTAACCACCACGTCGACGTCTGCGAGCGCGTCCGGGTCGAATTCGCCGCTCTCCGGATTCCAGTGCAGCTCTTCGGAATTCGCCGGCGTACGACGGACGATGCGCAGCACGTCATGGTCGGACGCGCGCAGCGCAGCGGTCAGCGCCGAACCGATCAAGCCAGACGAACCCGCTATCGCGATTACCGCTTTGGCCACGGCTCGGGAATCCTTCTACAGCCCTAGATCGGCCTCGAAGGCTCCTTCTTCGAGCCGGTGCTTGATCGTGGTCAGGAAACGCCCGGCGTCCGCGCCGTCGATCAGCCGGTGGTCGTAGGTCAGCGGCAGGTAGCTGATCGACCGCACACCGATGGACTCGTTGCCGAATTCGTCGACGATCACCCGGGGACGTTTGACGATGGCCCCGGTGCCCAGCATGGCGGCCTGCGGCGGCACCAGAATCGGGGTGTCGAACAACGCGCCCTGGCTACCGATGTTGGTGATGGTGAACGTGCCGCCGGACAGCTCGTCGGGCTTGAGGTTGCCCGTCCGTGCGCGGTTGGCGATGTCGGCGATGGCCCGCGCCAATCCGGCCAGCGACAGGTCGCCGGCGTTGTGGATGACGGGGGAGAGGAGGCCCTGCTCGGTGTCGACGGCGAACCCGAGGTGCTCGGCGTCGTAGTAGGTGATTTCCTTGGTTTCCTCGTTGTAGCTGGCGTTGACGTTGGGGTGGATTTTGAGGGCGTCGATGACGGCCCGCGCGATGAACGGCAGGAACGTCAGGTTCACCCCTTCGCGCTCGGCGAACGCTGCCTTGGCCCGGTTGCGCAGCGCCACGATCTTGGTCATGTCGACCTCGTGGGTCTGGGTGAGCTGCGCGGTGGCCTGCAGAGATTCGCGCGTCTTGGCGGCGGTGATCTGACGAATCCGGCTGGCCTTCTGCTTGGTTCCGCGCAAGTGGGCCAGTGACGGCGCCGACGCGGCCGCGGCGGCCGGCTTCGCCGCCGGGGCAGAGGGCTGAGCGGCGGGCTTGGCTTCTTCCTTGGGTTGCTGCTTCTTCTCCGCGGCCGCCAGCACGTCCTGCTTGCGAATCCGCCCGCCCACGCCGGTGCCGGTCACTTCGGCCAGGTCGACCTTGTGCTCGGCGGCGAGTTTGCGTACCAGCGGCGTCACATAGGGGCCGCCGTCGGACGAGGGCTCGGCTTGTGGCTCCGGCTTGGCTTCTTGCTTGGGCTCGGGCTTGGGCTCTTCTTTGGGTTCGGGCTTGGGTTCTTCCTTGGGCTCCGGCTTGGGCTCGGGTTCCTTCTTGGCTTCGGGCTCAGGCTCTGGCTCTGGCTCGGGCTCGGGCTCTGGCTCTGGCTCGGCCTCCGCCTTCTCCTCGCTGGGCTCGGGTTTCGGCGCGGGAGCCGAGGCCGCGCCCGAATCGGAACTACCGACCTTGGCCAGCTCGCCGCCGACCTGCACCACGTCGTCTTCCTCGGCGGTGATGCTGACCAGGACACCCGCCACCGGTGACGGGATCTCGGTGTCGACCTTGTCGGTCGACACCTCCACGAGCGGCTCGTCCACCTGGACCGAGTCGCCGACCTTCTTCAGCCATCGCGTGACCGTGCCCTCGGTCACCGACTCGCCCAGTTCGGGCATCACGACCGGCGTCGCGTCGCCGCTGCCACCGCTGGACTTCGCTGGCTCGGGCTCCGGCTCACTTTCGGGTTCGGCCTGCTCCGGTTCCTCGGATGACGAGGATTCCTGAGCCTCCTCCTGTGGTTCCTCCTGGGCGGGCTCCGAGGCGGCTTCGCCGCCTGCGTCGCCTCCGTCACCGGCGTCGTCGGCCGAGTCGCCGATGACGGCCAGGTCGCCACCGACCTCTACCGTGTCGTCTTCCTGGGCGATGATCTTGGTGAGCACGCCCGCGGCCGGCGACGGGATCTCGGTGTCAACCTTGTCGGTCGAGACCTCGACGAGCGGCTCGTCGACTTCGACCGTGTCGCCTTCCTGTTTGAGCCAGCGGGTGACCGTTCCCTCGGTGACGCTTTCACCAAGTGCCGGCATCTGGACGGAGAAGGCCATCTGAGTTGACTCCTCGAACGGTCGTCGGATCGGCGCAGGTAGACCTCTGGCTTACCACACCGTCAGAATCCGGGTGGGCAACCGTGTCGAGGTCAAAACCTATCCTTTCACTCTGCCACCAGCCACCCACATTCAGGGCGCGGCGACTTGGGGTGCGTGTCGTGACAGTCGGCCTTGCTACCGTGTGGCCACTGGTTCCCGAATCGATCCCAATTACGCGTGGCAGGTGCGGAGGTTTGATGCCGGCAACACAACATGCACCCCAACAGTTCGTCGACAGCGCGGACGGTGTCCGGATTGCGGTCTACGAAGAGGGCAATCGCGAAGGGCCAACCGTGGTGCTGGTGCACGGCTGGCCGGACTCACATGTGTTGTGGGACGGCGTCGTGCCGTTGCTGGCACAACGGTTCCGGATCCTGCGGTTCGACAACCGCGGGGTCGGCCTGTCGTCGGCGCCCAAACCGGTATCGGCTTACAGCACCGCCCGGATGGCCGACGACTTCGCCGCGGTGATCAGCGAGTTGAGCCCCGGACAGCCGGTGCACGTGCTGGCCCACGACTGGGGCTCGGTGGCGGTCTGGGACTACCTGGGCCGGCCCGGCGCAGCAGACCGGGTGGCATCCTTCACCTCGGTGTCAGGCCCGGCGCAGGACCAGCTGGTCAGCTTCATCTTCGGTGCTCTGCGCCAGCCCTGGCGGGTCCGCAAGCTCACTCAGGCGATCAGCCAGGTGCTGCGGCTGACCTACATGGCCTTCTTCTCGGTACCGGTACTGGCGCCGCTGCTGCTGCGGCTGGCGCTGTCGAGGGCGGCGGTGCGGCGCAACATCGTCGACAACATCCCCGTCGAGCAGATCCACCACTCCGAGAAGCTGCCCAGCGACGCGGCGACCTCGGTGAAAACCTATCCCGCGAACTACTGGCGTTCGTTTTCCGGCACATTCCGCCGCCAGGGCGTGCGCGTCATCGACACGCCGGTGCAGCTCATCGTCAACACCAGGGACAAGTACGTCCGGCCGCACGGATACGACGAGACCGCGCGCTGGGTGCCGCGGCTGTGGCGGCGCGACATCCGGGCGGGCCATTTCTCGCCGATGTCGCATCCGCAGGTGATGGCGGCGGCGGTGCACGACTTCGCCGATCTGATCGAGGGCAAGCAGCCCAGCCGGGCGATGCTGAGGGCGCAGGTGGGCCGCCCGCGGGGCTACTTCGGCGACACGTTGGTGTCGGTCACCGGCGCTGGAAGCGGCATCGGTCGCGAAACAGCGATCGCGTTCTCGCGCGAGGGCGCCGAAGTCGTGATCAGTGATATCGACGAGGCCACCGTCAAGGAGACCGCCGCCCAGATCACCGCGCGAGGCGGTGTCGCGCACCCCTATGTGCTCGACGTCTCCGACGCCGATGCCGTCGAGTCGTTCGCCGAGCGGGTATGCGCGGAGCACGGCCTGCCCGACATCGTGGTCAACAACGCCGGCATCGGCCAGGCGGGCGGCTTCCTGGACACCCCGGCCGAGCAGTTCGACCGCGTGCTGGACGTGAACCTCGGTGGGGTGGTGAACGGTTGCCGGGCATTCGGCAAGCGCCTGGTCGAGCGTGGCACCGGTGGGCACATCGTGAACGTGTCGTCGATGGCTGCCTACGCACCCCTGCAGTCCCTCAGCGCGTACTGCACGTCGAAGGCGGCGACGTTCATGTTCTCCGACTGCCTGCGCGCCGAACTCGATGCCGCCGACGTGGGTCTGACCACGATCTGCCCCGGTGTCATCGACACGAACATCATCGCGACGACCCAATTCCACGCCGGCACACCGGACGACGAGAAGGTCGACGGTCGGCGGGGTCAGCTGGACAAGATGTTCGATCTGCGCAGCTACGGACCGGACAAGGTCGCCAACGCGATCGTGTCCGCGGTCAAGAAGAACAAGCCGATCCGGCCGGTTACCTTCGAGGCCTACGCGCTGTATGGCGTATCCCGGGTGCTGCCCCAGGCATTGCGCAGCACCGCGCGGATGAAAGTGATCTAGATGTCGACCGGCGCGCCTCTGGTGCGCCGCACGAGCAGCGCCCCCGCTACGCCGACGAGGCCGATCACCGTCAGCGGGATCGTCCACATCCGCCGGCCCGACACCGCGGACTCGCACTGAGCCACGAAGTCGGTGTGCGGGATGATCTCGTTGAGGATCGGGATATTCGCTCCATTGCGGTCATTGGCGGCCCGGGCTCCGGAGAGGTCCGTGGCGAATCCGTTCCCGCATGACACCGTTCCGCCGTTGCTGTTGGATACCTGAACCGGCACCAGCAAGCCGATCACGCCGGCCACCAAGAGCACGGCACTCACCGCGATGATCAACCGTCGTACAGTCACTTTTCGGCCTTTCCCGAGGAGTTTCCTGCTGACGGGGTAATAGCCGCACCGATTTGAGTTAAACCCGCAAAATGTTTGCCAGGACCCGGTTGCGGTACTTTCCGGCGGCCGGGGTACTCCGCGGTGGAGATTCCGACGCGGAAGGACCTGTGATGACTTTGACGAAGGAATTGACCACGATCCGAGACGTGTCGGCGTCGCGGCAGGCCGTGTGGGACGTCATCGCCAACGGCTGGACGTACACCCAATGGGTGGTGGGCAATAGCCGGACTCGTGCCGTCGACGCAAACTGGCCGGAGCCCGGCTCGGCGATCAAGCACTCGGTGGGGGTGTGGCCATTGGTGATCAACGACAAGACCGAGGTCGAAAGCTGCACGCCCGGTGCGGAACTGGTGCTCAACGCCCGGTTGGGACTATTCGGCGCGGCTCGAATCACGCTGCGGCTCAGCGATATTGCGGACGGATGCCGGATCGAGATGATCGAGGTTCCGGTCAGCGGACCGGCACGCCTGCTGCCCGACCAGATGGCGCTGGCGGCCGTCTACCCGCGCAACCGTGAGTGCCTCTGGCGCCTCGGCGCTTTGGCCGAACGTCTCAATCCCAGCCAGGTCAAGTAGCCATGGGCGTCGCCGATCCGGTAGACGAACGGACGCGGGGCCCATGGCGCTAGCCCCTTACCCGTTGCTGACGATGTCCTCGAGCACGGCGAACATCGTCCGCGTCGGAACACCGGTTGCCCCCTTGGGTGTGCATCCCCATGGGCTGCCGGTGTTGTAGGCAGGTCCGGCCACATCGATGTGCGCCCACTGCACCGACTCGGCGACGAACTCACGCAGGAACACTCCGGCCACCAACATGCCGGCGAAACGCTGTCCGCTGACGTTGGACAGGTCTGCCACTGTCGACTTCAGGTCGTCCTTGAGTTCGTCGGGAAGTGGCATCGGCCAGCCGTTTTCGCCCACCCGCTGAGAGATCCCCGCGACCCGGTCGCGGAACTCTTCGCTGCCCATCACCCCGGGGATACGGGCACCGAGGGCCACCGTCTGCGCGCCGGTGAGCGTGGATGTCTCGATCAGGTAGTCCGGTTTGTCCTCACACGCCCGGACGATGGCGTCGGCCAGGATGAGCCGGCCCTCGGCGTCGGTGTTCTGTACCTCGACGGTGATGCCGCCGTACTGGGTCAGCACGTCGCCGGGCCGTTGTGCCGTGCCGGACGGCATGTTCTCGGCCATCGGCACCGTGGCGATCACGTCGATCGGCAGTTGCAGCTGGGCGGCCAGCGCCACCGTCGCGATCACCGCGGCCGCCCCGCCCATGTCGGAGGTCATGTAGTGCATCGACGCGGCGGGTTTGATCGAGATTCCGCCGGTGTCGAAGGTGACGCCCTTGCCGACCAGGGCGACCGTCTTGGCCCGCTTCGGGTTCTTCGCCAGTCGCGACCCGCGATGGATCAGCCGCACCAGCCTGGGCGGCCGGGAGGAACCCTGACCCACCCCGATCAGGCCGCCGAAGCCCGCCTTCTTCAGCGCCTTCTCGTCGAGCACCTCCACCTCGAGGCCCGCCGATTCTCCCAAAGCTTTTGCGCGGGCTGCGAATTCGCCCGGGAAAAGGTGACTTGGCGGAGTGTTCACGAAATCGCGGGCGGTGGCCACGGCGGCGGCGACTGCCGCGCCGTGCGCGCTCTGCTTCTTGGCATCCCGGGCGGTCGACAGCACCGTGATCTTGCGTAGCCCGGCGTCTTTGGGAGCGGTCTTGGCGCTGCGGAACGCGCTGAACCGGTAGCTGCCCAGGATGAGGCCCTCGACGGCGGCCTCGCAGCTTCCGTCGCCGGGCAGCTCGGCCAGCGTGGTGATCACGGCTTCCGCGGTGCCGAGCGATCGAGCCGCGGCCCCCGCTGCCCGACGGACCAGGTCAGCCGGCCACCCGTCGCGCTTCTTGCCCAGGCCGATGGTGGCCACACTGGCCACCGGCAACGACGGCACCACCAGTCGGTGCACCTGCTCGGACCCGCCGGTGGCGCCCAGCGCCTTCAGACCGGCCTCGATCTCGGCCACCGCCTCGGCGGGCAACAGTGCGGTGCCGGCGGCGACGGTGGCTCCCGGCTCGTCCTTGTCGCCGGTCGAGACGACCGGTACCAGCAGGACCGAGGAACCTACACCGCGTTTAGGCAGGGATGTCGCAACGTTGACGGTGGGGGCCGCGTAGCCCGAAGCAGAGGTGGTCACGGGCCTAACTTAGTCGGGCGACGATGCTGGGCGCGTGGGCGGCCGGAGATGGAGTCCGACAAATGGAGTGGAGTCGGGCAGTCGGAATGCGACCCGTGGCGTTCGTGGCTACGCACCGCAAGTGGTACGTACGTCGCCGGCGTCCTCACCGCCGTTGGCGGCGCGTAACTCGAAAGCCGCCACCGGGACGTCAAAACCCTTCAGAGTCAACGGGCCGTGCGGTTTCGCGGGCCAATCTGGCAGCTGCTCGTGCAGCGCCGCGTCGGTCAGGATCTGGCCCGGCGCCGCCGCGGCCACCAGGCGCGCGGCCAGATTGACTGCGTTGCCGAAATAGTCGCCGTTGATCGCCAGGACCGTGCCGAAGGCAAGGCCGGCGCGGACCTGCAGGCCCTCGGCGCGTGCCTGAGGATGCTCGACGAGATCGACGGCGGCGTTGGCGAGCTGCTCCGGCGACGCGCTCACCCACATCACCTCGTCGCCGATGAACTTCACGACCCGACCGCCGTCGGCGTGGACCACGTCCGACACCGCGCCGGCGAACTCGTTGAGCAACTCCGACAACTGGGCGGGGGTGAGCGCCTGGGTGAGGGCAGTGAAACCCGACAGGTCGGCAAAACCGATGCCGCACACCACACTCGACGACGTGTCGCGGATAACGCCCTCGAAGTGGGTGCGGGCGCTGGTCAGGTGGTGGCGGTGCACGATGTCGATCAGCGCCCCGATCCGCGGAACGAACTCGGCGACCGATCGGTAGGCCTGCGCGGTGGCGAACTCGTCGTGGGTGTGGGTCATCTGGATGTCCGGGGTGCCGGCGCGGATCAGCGTGGACTCCGCCTCGGCGAGCCGGGCCATCGCGGCGCCGAGGACCCGCAGCAGGCCCAGCGCCCCGTCCTCGCCCACGACCGCCTTCAACCCCACCCAGGTCGCCAGGGCGTCAACGTCGGCCTGACTGAACACCGGCACGTCGGGGCCGGCGAAGGTCAGACCCAACAACCCCCAGGCGTGCGCGACCTGTCCGGCGGTCAATCCGAGTTGGTCGGCCGCTGCTGCCACGGTGTATATCGGGGCGCCGGACCACTGCAGCACGTCGCCAGCCAGCCCGAACAACCGGCCCCGGCGTTCGGCCTCCACCATCTCGTCGAGCGTGAATCCGAGGTCGTCGAGGTACTTGATGAGATCGGCGCGCTCCCGCGGGTTGGCGATTCCGGCGGCTTCCATCGCATCCCAATCGAACACCGCCCAAGTGTGCCAGCTGCTACGGGTTTGAGTGAGGTTGTGCGTCTCCATACGCGGGCCTCTTGGCGGGCCTTTCGATAGCCCCCTGGTTCGGCGCCTGCTTAGGCCTCTGCCGCGACGTTGGCGCTTTGTACGAATTGCTGGTGCAGGCCGCCCAGTTCGCGACTCAGTACCTGGTACTGGCTGGCGTGATCGTCGAACAACGCCGCAATCAAGGCCGAGACCTCGTCCGCGGCGGCCGGCGCCAGTGCGGTGGTAGCCGGTGCTGCCGTCATATCGGCTAGGCGGACGGCAGATCCAAGCCGCGCCAAAAGCGAAGCTGCTAGTGCCACGAGATCCGGCGATGCGATGACGAACGACCTTGATGTACTTCTCTCTTGTTTTCACCACCAGCCCGAAGAGTCCGAGCAGTTGGACTCGGGGTCTTGCCTCCCGCAGCCGGCTTAGCCCGGGTTGCCGTTTTGCCCACCGTTGTTGATGCCGGTTCCGGTGCCGCCGGCGCCGCCGGTGCCGCCGGTGCCGTTGGGTTGTCCGCCGGTGCCGGTGCCTCCGGTTCCGCCGTGGCCGCCATTGCCGCCGATGCCGCCGGTCTGTCCTGGTGGTTGGGTGCCGCCGTCGCCGCCATCTCCGCCGTTGCCGCCCTTACCGCCGCCGGCGCCGGGACCTGCGCCGCTGGCGGTGCCGGCGTCGCCTCCGGTGCCGCCTTGACCGCCGGCGCCGCCGCTGCCGCCAGGCCCGTAGTTGCCGCCAAAATTCCCGGCGCCTCCATGACCGCCGTTGCCGCCGTCACCGGCCGTTCCGCCGGCCCCGGCTGCTCCGCCTGCCACCCCGGCCGCGCCCTGGCCACCGCCACCGCCGGCGCCGCCCTTTCCGCCATGACCCCCGGCGTTTGCGCCGTCGGATCCGGAGACGCCGCCCTGGCCGCCCTGACCCCCGGCCGCCCCGAAGCCACCGGCGCCGCCGGCGGCGGCTGTTCCGGCACCAGCGCCTGCTTGGCCACCGGCTCCGCCGGTGCCACCGATCCCGCCCTGGCCGCCGTCGCCGCCATTGCGTCCGCTGAAGTCGGCTTGGGGGCCGGGCGCCCCGTTGCCGCCGGAACCGGCCGCCCCGCCGCCCCCACCGGTTCCACCGGCGCCGTTGGTGCTGCCGACTCCTGCGGCGCCACCGCTGCCGCCGGTACCGCCGGCACCGCCGTCACCGCCGGAACCACCGTCGAAGCCTCCGCTGAAGAACGACCAATTCGAGGAGTCCGCGCCCGAACCGCCGGTGCCGCCCGTGCCGCCGTTGCCGCCGGCCCCGCCGCCGGCTCCTTGGCCGATGGCGCCGGTTGCCCCGCCGTTGCCGCCGGCCCCGCCCGCTCCGGCTTTGCCGCCTGCGCCGCCACCGGTACCGGTGTCGGCGGTGCCGGAGCCGCCATTGCCGCCGTTGCCGCCCTGTCCGCCGGCACCCCCGGTGCCGTTGACCCCGGTCGCGCCACCGGCGCTGCCGCCGCCGCCGCCGGCTCCACCCCGCCCCCCGGCACCTCCGGCGTGCCCGGTGGCCGCCGCTGCGTTCGCGCCGGTACCGCCCTGGCCGCCCTGGCCGCCCTGGCCGCCCTGGCCCACGCCACCGGCGGCGCCGACACCGCTGCCCGCCGCGCCGCCGTTTCCGCCGCTACCCGCGGCACCTCCGTCGCCGCCGCTGCCTGCGCCCATTCCGCCGTCGGCACCACCGTGGCCGCCGTTACCGCCCCTACCCCCGGCACCCCCGGCGCCGCCGCTGCCGTTGACGCCCCCGGCGCCAGCGCTGCCGCCGGCGCCGCCGTTGCCGCCCTTGCCGCCGGCGCTGCCGCTACCGCCATCGCCTCCGACCAGCGTGGCGGTGCCGGCCACCCCGGCCTGGCCGCTCATGCCGTTGCCGCCCTTACCGCCGGCCCCGCCAGCGCCGCCGATCCCGGCGTCGCCCACCGTGGCGCCGGAGCCACCGGCACCGGCGTCACCGCCGACGCCCCCGGAGCCACCGTCACCGCCGGCGATGCCCGCAGTGCTGCTGATGCGACCGTCAGCGCCCGCACCCCCGGCCCCACCATTGCCGCCGGCGCCACCGGCGCCCTCGCTGCCCGCAGATCCTGCGCCGTCGCCGGCCGCGCCACCGGCCCCACCAGCCCCACCGGCCGCGCCGCTGCCGCCATTGCCGGCACCGGCACCGCCGTCGACACCCCCTTGACCGCCACTGCCGCCGGCGCCACCTTGCCCGCCGGCACCGCCCTTGCCGTTGACACCACCGGCGGCCGCGCTGCCACCGCTGCCGCCCTGGCCGCCGTTGCCACCAGCAGTGCCGTTGCCGCCGTTGCCGGCCACCGACGTCGAGGTGCCCGGGATGCCGGTGCCGCCGGCCAGACCGGCCCCGCCTTTACCGCCCGTCCCGCCGGTGCCGCCAGTGCCCGCATGCCCATCGATTCCGCCAGTACCCCCGGTGCCAGCCGCGCCGCCGAGACCCGCCGCACCGCCATTGCCTCCGCGGCCTCCGGTACCGGTCACGGCGGCATCGCCACCGACACCACCCACGCCGCCGTCACCGCCGACACCACCGCTGCCATTGACCCCGCCAGCCCCACCAGCGTCACCACCAAGACCACCGTTGCCGCCGGCTCCGCCCTGACCACCAGGATTGCCCGGACTGCCGAGAACGCCGCCACTACCGACAGAGTCGCCCACGGCACCAGCTCCGCCAGTACCACCGGCACCGCCCTTGCCCGCCGCTGCCTGCGACGCCCGCGCCGCCTGCGCCGCTGCCCGCCCCGCCTCCAGTGCCGCCCTGACCGCCACCGCCGCCGGCACCGCCGGTGCCGCCTCCGGTGCCGGCGTCAGCCTTGCCGAGGGCCCCGGTGCCGCCGACGCCGCCTTGTCCGCCGTTTCCGCCTGCTCCGTTGGTGCCGCCTATGCCGCCGGAGTTGCCGCCGGTGCCGCCCGCGCCGCCGCGTCCGCCCTGTCCGGCCGCATCGCCGTTGCCCGGTGTTCCGTTGCCGCCCGCGCCACCGGTGCCACCGCTACCGCCGGTGCCACCATTGCCGGCGGCGCCACCAGCGCCGACCGCGCCCACCGCACCACCGTCACCGCCGCGTCCGCCGGTACCGCCGGTGGCCCCGGTGCCGACCGAGCCCAACACGTTGTTGACCCCGTTGGAGCCGGCACCGCCCGCGCCGCCTAGGCCGCCCTTACCCCCGCTGCCACTGACCCCGCCAGGCCCACCGGCGTTGCCGCCCTGACCGCCGTGCCCGGCGTTACCACCAGCGCCTCCCTCGTTTCCGGACGAGCTGAGGGCGGCGGCTCCGTCACCACCGTTGCCGCCTGCGCCGCCCTGACCGCCGGCGCCTACCGCGCCCGCTGTTCCAGGTCCGCTGCCGGCCGCTCCGCCGACCCCGCCGGCGCCACCGCCACCGCCGGCGCCGCCGGTACCGGCGCCGAGTCCGAGGTCGGGGCCGCCTGTGCCGCCGTTGCCGCCGTTGCCGCCCTGGCCCCCGGTTCCGCCGGCGCCGTTGGTGCCGGTGGTCCCACCGGCGGCACCGCCTTGGCCTCCGGTCCCGCCACCGCCGCCCTGGCCGCCGACCCCGCCGGTGGCGCCGGCGGAACTGCCGGCGCTGCCGTTGAGCCCGGCACCGCCCGTGCCGCCAGTTCCGCCCTGGCCACCGTCGCCGGCTTTGCCCGCGATACCGGAGCCGGCGCCTGCGGCGCCGCCGGTTCCGCCCTGGCCGCCGTTACCTCCCAGACCGCCGGTGAACCCCTTGGCGCCGTTGCCGCCGATGCCGCCTTGGCCGCCGGTACCGCCGTCACCGTTTGCGCCGTTGACCCCGCCCGATGCACCCCCGCTACCGCCGGCACCACCGCGTCCGCCGACGCCGCCGGACTGACCGGAGCCCGTCACGGCGTCGCCGCCGGCACCGCCGGTGCCGCCGGAGCCACCGGTTCCACCGCTGCCGGCAATCCCGCCGGTGCCGATCACGCCTGCCGCGCCACCAGCGCCGGCCGCACCGCCGGCACCGCCGGTTCCGCCGGGGCCGACGACACCGCCGACCACGTTGAAGTCGGTGGCGCCGGCACCGCCGAGGCCACCCCGGCCACCGGTGCCGCCGTTGCCGCTGGTCCCGCCGGCACCGCCGGCATCACCACCCTGACCTCCGGCACCACCTGTCCCGCCGGCACCGCCGTCTGTGCTGCTACTGCTGATTCCGCCGGTACCCGGACCGCCGCCACTCGAACCGCCGCCACCCGGACCGCCGCCATTCGAACCGCCACCACCCGAACCGCCGCCGCTCGAACCGCCGCCACCCGTCCCGCCGCCACCCGTCCCGCCGCCGCCGCCTGTGCTGCCACTGCTGATTCCGGCGGCACCCGAACCGCCGGCCCCGCCCGTGCCGCCCTGACCGCCGCCGCCCACACTGCCCGCTGCACCCGGACCGCTGCCGGCGGCGCCGCCGGTGCCGCCCTTGCCGCCAGCCCCGGCGTCGCCACCTCTTCCGGCGCCAAGCCCGAGTTCGGGGATGCCCTGACCGCCGTCGCCGCCGTCGCCGCCGGTGCCGCCGCGGCCGCCCGTTCCGCCGCTGCCGTTGACGCCGCTGGCATCCCCAGCACTGCCACCGACACCGCCACGCCCGCCGGGTCCGCCGCTCAAACCGGTCCCACCGGTGGCCCCGCCGCTTTTGCCGGCGCTGCCGGCGTCGCCGGCACCGCCCACACCACCGGTTCCGCCCTGGCCACCGGTGCCCGCATGCCCGGCAAGCCCGCCGCTGCCCAGCAACCCACCGGTTCCGCCGGCCCCGCCAACCCCGGAGCTACCGCCGGCACCTCCCTCGCCGCCGGTGCCCCCGGCAAATCCGTAGCCGACACCGCTAGCACCGGCACCGCCCGTGCCGCCGGCCCCACCGGCCCCACCGACGCCGCCGACACCACCGGACCCCAGTAAGCCACCCGCACCGAACAATCCGGCGTTGGCGCCGCCCGCCCCACCGCTACCACCGTTACCGCCGGCGCCACCGATATCGCCATTAGCGCCCGCAGTCTGCCCGTCAACACCCGCCAGACCCGCACCGCCGGCGCCGCCGGCCCCGCCAGCGCCTCCGGAAAAGCCCACTACCGACCGATTGTCACCCCCAGCACCGCCGTTGCCACCCAGCCCGCCGACCACCCCAGAACCCCCGGCACCGCCCGTGCCGCCCGCACCACCGTTACCGGCCAGCCAACCCCCAGCCCCTCCCGCACCACCATTACCCCCAGCCCCAGCCCCAGCCCCAGCCCCAGCGCCAGCCTCCGCCCCGGCGCCCCCAGCACCACCCACACCACCAGAGCCCCACAACAGCGCCGACCCGCCAGCACCCCCGGCGAACCCAGCAGCCCCGACACCACCACTGCCGCCATTGCCGAACAACCAGCCGCCGTTGCCGCCCGCTCCGCCGATCGCACCGGCCCCGCCGGCCCCACCAACCCCGCCGTTGCCGATCAACCCGGCAGCCCCGCCCGCGCCACCGGCCTGACCGGCCGCCCCAGACCCACCGTTACCACCGTTGCCCCACAAAAACCCCCGGCCCCGCCAGCCTGCCCGGAACCCGCGGCGCCATTGGCACCGTCACCGATCAGCGGCCGCCCGAGTAGAGCGTTGGTCGGTGCGTTGAGCACGCCCAGCACGCTCTGCTCGATGGCCTGCAACGGTGACGCGGCCGCAACCTCTGCCATCGCGTAGGAACCCGCACTGCCTGCCAGGGTCTGTGTCAGCTGCTCATGAAAGGCCAGAGCCTGCGCAGCGACCTGGCCGTAGTCCACCGCATGCGCAGAGAACAGCGCCGCAATCGCCGTCGACACCTCATCGGCCGCCGCACTGATGACACCGGCGGTCGGCCCCGCCGCGACCACCTGAGCACGCGCCAGCGCAGCGCCGATGCTCTCGACATCAGCAGCCGCCGAACTGACCAGATCCGGTGAAACAAACACGAAAGACATTCGAACCCCACAGCGAGAGAAGTGGACGAGAGGCAAAACACTCGAAGAATTCGACCAGAGCTTAAACCCAAAATTCCGATGCATTCGTGCGGTTTCTCGTAATCAGAGAAAAGTCCACCACGAGGAGCCTGCCGGGGGGCGACCTAAAGCCGAAAAGCACTGTGCAATAACAATGTTGGATTCATCTTGGACAGCGAGTGATCCGACCCGCCAGCGCGGAGTATCACAAATCAACTTCGCTACACGCTTGCCGGGATTTGTCTAAAAAGTCAACCATAGCGAAATCGGTTATTCATCGATATGTGCAAAGTGCATACAATTCGGCCGGCAGTGAAGGCACTATGAACATTCGCGCGGGTCGTACCCGCACCGACGCGAGCCGGGATCGACACTGCCCGCAGGCCGTTGGAGCCGGCGAAGCAGGATCACGGTGCACCGGCGACGCCATGGACCGCGAGGATGAAGCCCGCGCGGCGGACGAGGCGGGAGCGGTCACACCGGCAGAGTCGTCAGTTCGGGTCGCAGCAGTCGAAAAGAGAACATGGCTGGCGAAAGGGCTCGCAGGCGTATCCGCCGCCGTGTTGCTTCGCCCGATAGAGGGCTTGGTCCGCACGTTGCAGAGCGTCGCTGCCCAGTTGCCCAGGAGCGATCACGCTGACCCCGATGGTGACACTTCCAGGGGAGTGGGTCCGTACCCGCTCAACCAGCGTCTGGGCTAGCTCCTGAGCCTTCTCGGCGGAGGTATGCGGTAGTAGTGCGGCGAACTCATCCCCGCCAATGCGGGCAAATACATCAGACAGGCGCAGTTGGCGGCTGATGATCTGGGCCACGCTCTTGATGTAGCTGTCTCCCGCGGCATGGCCGTACTGGTCGTTGATTCGCTTGAGGCCGTCGAGGTCGATCATGAACACCGCCGCCTCGTCCTCATGGCCATCTCGACTGAGCAGCGCTCCGTAGCGGGCCAGTTCCTCAGTGAATCGCGCGCGATTGAGAACCCCGGTCAGGGGATCGCGCGTTGCCTGCTGCCTGAGCAGTTCTTCGTCGCGTTTGCGTGCGGAGATGTCCTCAACGAGGGCGATGAAGTGCAGAGGCTGACCATCCGCGTCACGCACCATCGAACCCGAGAGATGGATCCAGATGAGGTGTCCATCCTTGGCGTAATAGCGCTTGTCCAGTTGATAACTGCTGATCTCACCGTGCAGGAGCCTGGTGGCTTCATGGAGGTCAGAGTTCAGATCATCGGGAAACGTGATGTCTTGAAACGTCAGCTGGGTCAGTTCCCGCTCGTCGTATCCGGTGATCCGGCACAGCTGCTGGTTGACCCACCGGAAGCTGCCGTCGAGGCCGACAACGGCAATACCAATGGGAGCGCTATCGAACACGGCCTTGAAGATGGCGTCGGTATCGCCCTGACGGGTTCGAGTCTCCGAAACCGCGGTCATGTCGCGAATGAGGGCATGCAGCCTCACTTTCGGGCCGGAACGGACCGCGGTGACGAACACTTCTACCGGTAGTTTGCTGCCGTCTTTTGCGTGCGCGACGTGCGCAACGACGTTGCCGACAACCGGTGTCTGATCGGTGTGCGCATAGTCCAGCAGTTCCTGCAACGCCCAATCGCTGTGCTCGCCATCGCAGACTCCCACGACCTCGGTCAGATGCCGGCCCACCGCCTCCTCTGGCGTCCAGCCCAACATCGCGACCGCGGCGCGATTCCACTCCAGCACCCGCCCGTTCGAATCCAGGCCGACACAGGCCTCCACCATCTGGCGCGGCAGGTGATCTGCCCTGCGCCCATTGTCGGCGTCAGACAAAGCGGCGATGGCAGGTTGGTTATTCAGAACCGGCGAATCCATGCACTCCCTCCTGCGGCCGTCGGACTGCGAGATGGAGGATCCGGTGGGGTCTTCGCCACGGTCCTGTGAGTGAGTATGGCGCGCGAACAGCAGATCTGGCGCTGAACGAGACAAACGAAGCTTTTCGGCAAGTCCGAGGTCGCGTCGTCGTTGCGCCTCACACCTTTGCCGGCCCGCATCGTCGGCCGACTGCGACGATGGTCGTGCTCCGCAACGGGCCTTTGGCGGCCCGCATCGTCGCCCGACTAGGGTGACGGCCGTGACCGATGCGCCGGAGTTGCTCAAGGGACCGCTGGAAGACCGTCATCGCGAGCTCGGTGCGAGTTTCGCCGAGTTCGGTGGCTGGCTGATGCCGGTGTCGTACGCCGGAACCGTCGGCGAGCACAACGCCACCCGCAACGCCGTCGGTCTGTTCGATGTGAGCCACCTGGGCAAGGCGCTGGTCCGAGGCCCGGGTGCGGCGCAGTTCGTGAACTCCGCACTCACCAACGACTTGCGCCGCATCGGCCCGGGCAAGGCGCAGTACACGTTGTGCTGCAACGAATCCGGGGGTGTCATCGACGACCTGATCGCCTACTACGTCGACGACGACGAGATCTTCCTGGTGCCCAATGCCGCCAACACCGCCGCGGTGGTGGCGGCGCTGCAGGCCGCGGCACCGGCCGACCTCGCCATCACCGACCTGCACCGCGACTATGCGGTGCTCGCCGTGCAGGGGCCCCGGTCCACTGAGGTCCTTGCCGCGCTCGGGCTGCCGACCGAAATGGACTACATGGGCTACGCGGATGCGACCTATTCGAATGTGCCGGTGCGGGTTTGCCGCACGGGTTACACCGGCGAGCACGGCTACGAGCTGCTGCCGCCGTGGGATTCGGCGGGGGTCGTGTTCGACGCGCTGGTAGCGGCGGTCGCTGACGCCGGGGGTCAACCTGCGGGTCTGGGTGCGCGCGACACCCTGCGCACCGAGATGGGCTACCCGCTGCACGGACATGAACTGTCGCTGGACATCTCGCCGCTGCAGGCTCGCTGCGGCTGGGCGATCGGCTGGAAGAAGGACGCGTTCTTCGGCCGTGACGCGTTGCTCGCCGAGAAGGAAGCCGGGCCGCGCAGGCTGCTGCGCGGTCTGCGTACCACCGGCCGCGGGGTGTTGCGGCCGGGACTGACGGTGCTCGACGGCGACAAGCCCGTGGGCACCACCACGTCCGGCACTTTCTCGCCGACGCTGCAGCTGGGGATCGCGCTGGCGCTGATCGACTCCGACGCTGGAGTGCAGGACGGCCAGCAAATCACCGTCGATGTCCGGGGCCGCGCGGTCGAGTGTGAAGTGGTACGTCCGCCGTTCGTCGAGCTGAAAACGCGGTAGGCCGCCGATGCGCGTGGCAAAAACCCGTTCGCGCACGGTTATAGAATCACCCTCTCAGTGTCAAAGTGAGGTTGCCGCGTATCGCGGTGGTTGGATCCTGATCACCTGGTGTCTGGCTCATAGAATCGGTGCCACCTTCGGGTTGGCGTGCATGCGTTTTGTCGGCATCAGGTGTGAAGGACCGGCCGGCGTGACTTGATAGGAGCGTGGCATCGCCCCCACTGAGATGTGTCCGCCGACCGGTCCAACCGTCACCTCACAGTGAATGGAGGCAACCACCATGGTTGTTGTTGGAGCCGATGTACACAAGCGCACGCATACGTTCGTCGCTGTTGACGAGGTGGGGCGCAAACTCGCCGAGAAGGTGGTTCGGGCCACTACTGCAGGCCACCGCCAGGCGATCCGGTGGGCGCGCGTGCAGTTCGGTGTGGAGCTGGTGTGGGCGATCGAGGATTGCCGGCACTTGTCTGCGCGGTTGGAGCGCGACTTGCTCTCGGCCGATCAGAAGGTGGCGCGGGTACCGCCGAAGTTGATGGCGCTGACGCGCAAGTCCGCGCGCACCAGGGGCAAGTCCGATCCGATTGATGCACTGGCGGTGGCGCGGGCTTTCCTGCGTGAACCGGATCTTCCAGTGGCCTCCCACGACGCGAGGTCCCGAGAACTCAAGTTGTTAGTGGATCGCCGGGAAGACCTTGTTGCTCAACGGACTTCGACAATCAACCGGTTATTGTGGCGGGTTCACGAACTCGATCCTGATCGGGCTCCGAAACCGGCGTCGCTGGATCTGGCCAAGCACCGCAAGTTGCTGGGTGACTGGCTTGGCGCCCAAACCGGCCTAGTCGCCGAGTTGGCCCGCGATGAGCTCACCGACATCACCCGGCTCACCGAGGCGATCAATGCATTGGCCAAACGGATCGGAGAACGCGTCCGCGCCATCGCACCGGCACTACTGGCCATGCCGGGTTGCGGCGAGCTCACCGCGGCCAAGATCGTGGGTGAGACCGGCGGGGTTACCCGCTTCAAGAGCGAGGCCGCGTTCGCCCGCCACAGCGGTGTCGCACCGATCCCGGTGTGGTCGGGCAACACCGCCGGCCGGGTCCGCATGACACGGTCGGGCAACCGCCAACTCAACGCCGCATTGCACCGCATCGCCATCACCCAAATCCGCCTCGTCGGTGTTGGCCAGACCTACTACCGCAAACGCTTAGCCAACGGTGATTCCAAAACCGAAGCGCTGCGCTGCCTCAAACGCCGGCTCGCCCGAGTGGTCTTCAATCACCTGCACACCGATCAACAAACCCGTCAAAAGCCTTGCCAACCGGCAGCGGCTTGACATAGGAGAAACCCATGACCAGCGGCCCCCTCGAGTTCACGGTTTCGCGCGCGGCAAATCCCGCCACCGAGGCCGAGCGGGTAGCGATCCTCGCAGACCCCGGCTTCGGCAAATTCCACACCGACCACATGGTCTCGATCGACTATGTCGAGGGACGGGGATGGCACAACGCCCGCGTCCTCGGATACGGCCCGATTGAGCTGGATCCGTCAGCCATCGTGCTGCACTACGCGCAGGAGGTTTTCGAAGGCCTGAAGGCGTACCGGTGGGCCGACGGTTCCGTCGTCGCGTTCCGGGCCGACGCCAACGCCGCCCGAATGCGTGCGTCGGCGCGCCGGCTCGCGATGCCGGAGCTGCCCGACGAGCTGTTCCTCGAGTCGTTGCGCCAGCTGATCGCCGTCGACAACCAGTGGGTGCCCAAGGCCGGCGGCGAAGAGGCGCTCTACCTACGGCCCTTCATGATCGCCACCGAGCCCGGCCTGGGCGTGCGGCCGGCGAAGGAATACCGGTACCTGTTGATCGGATCACCGGCCGGCGCGTACTTCAAGGGTGGCATCAGTCCCGTTACCGTCTGGGTGTCGACCGAGTACGTGCGCGCCAGCCCGGGCGGCACCGGTGCGGCCAAGTTCGGCGGGAACTACGCCGCGTCGCTGCTGGCCCAGGCGCAAGCCGCCGAGCACGGCTGCGATCAGGTGGTGTGGCTGGACGGCGTGGAACGGCGCTATGTCGAAGAGATGGGCGGGATGAACCTGTTCTTCGTGCTCGGCAGCGGCGGCTCCGCACGGTTGGTCACTCCCGAGTTGTCCGGTTCGCTGCTGCCCGGGATCACCCGAGACTCGTTGTTGCAGTTGGCGCTTGATGCCGGCTTCACCGTCGAAGAGCGCAAGATCGATATCGAGGAGTGGGAGAAGGAGGCGGCCTCCGGCGAGATCACCGAGGTATTCGCCTGCGGCACCGCGGCTGTTATCACCCCGGTCTCGCGGGTGAAGTACGGCGACGGCGAGTTCACCATCGCCGATGGCGAATCCGGCGAGGTCACGATGGCGTTGCGGGACACCTTGACGGGGATCCAGCGCGGCACGTTCGCCGACACCCACGGCTGGATGTCGCGACTGGGCTAGTCGGCCTCGCTCGGCGCCGTGAACGGCACGCTCGGCGCCGTGACGGCGCCGTTAGAAGCGCACCAGCCCGGCCAGCGTCACCGCGCACACCGTCGTCGTCAGCTCGATCGCGGCCCCCAGCACGTCGCCGGTGATGCCGCCGAACCGGCGCACGCAGTGCCTGACCAGAACCGCCCCGCAACACACGGCAACGACCACCGCTACCGGCCCCTGCCACGGCCGCGGACCTGCCACCACCGAGCCGGCAAGCAACGCGACCAGCCACGCCACCACCACCCACCCCGGTTGGCTTCCCGCGACCTGAACGCCCAGTGTGCTGCCCTCGGCCGCCGGAACCGACCGGTGACCGGCGAGTACCGCGCTCACCCGGCCGGCGCACACCGCCAGAACGATCGCCGGTGCACTCAGCGCCGTGAAGGCGGCACTTTGCAGGGCGATCACCAGGACGACGGCCGCGACCCCGAACGGTCCGGACGTGCCGTCGCGCATCACCGACAAGGCCCGCTGCGGGGGTCCGTAGCAGCCCAGCCCGTCCGTCGTGTCCGCCACGCCGTCGATGTGCAGACCGCGGGTGGCAAGCAGCAACGACGCCACGGCGAGTAACCCCGGCAGTGTGCTGGAATGCCCGAACGCTGCCGCGGCGCCCCACGCCACCGCCGCGGCCAGCGCGCCGAGTGCGGCGCCCACCACCGGCAGTGCCGTCAGTGCGCCGCGACCCATCGGGCCGGTTGCCGAACCCGGGACTGGCAGCACCGTGCCGAACGCGAAAGCGGTTGCCAGCGAACGGATCACGCGGGGTCCGGCGGAGTGATCGCGCCCGACACTCCGGCCTCGGTGAACGTCGACATCGCGGACAAGGTGGCCACTGCCGCCCGGAGCACCGGCAACGCCACCGCAGCACCGGTGCCCTCGCCCAGGCGCATCCGCAGGTCGACGATGGGCTCCAATTCGAGAGCCGCCAACGCCAGCGTGTGGCCGGGCTCGGTGGAGCGGTGACCGGCCTGCCACCACTGCCGGGCGCCCGGTGCCAACCGTTCGGCGACCAGCGCCGCGGCCGTCACCGCCATGCCGTCGAGCAGCACCGGGGTGCGCCGGATCGCCGCCTGCGCGCAGAAGCCGGCCATCGCCGCGAAGTCCGCGCCACCGCAGCAGCGCAGTAGGGCCACCGGGTCGTCGGCGATCGACCTGGCCCGGAAGAGGGCATCGCGGACCGCTGCCGTTTTGCGCGACCAGGCGGCATCGTCGATCCCGGACCCGAAACCGATCACCGCCACCGGTTCGGTGTTCGTCAGTGCCGCCACCAGAACCGCGGCCGGGGTGGTGTTGCCGATGCCCATGTCGCCGGCGATGAGCAGATCGGCGCCGGCGTCCACCTCGTCGTCGGCGATCTGTTGACCCGCCACGATGGCCCGCGCCGTCTCTTCGTCGGACAGCGCGTCTTCGACGGCGATGTCGCCGCTGCCGCGACGGATCTTGTCGCTGAACTTGTCCGACTCGCCGATCAGATGCTCGTCGACGTCGACGGCCAGGTCGACGACCCGCACCGTCACGCCGGCGATGTCGGCCAGCGCGTTGATCGCCGCTCCGCCGGCGGCGATGTTCGCGACCATCTGCGCGGTCACCTCGGCCGGGTAAGCCGACACGCCGGACCGGGTGACGCCGTGGTCGCCGGCGAAGACCACCACCCGCGCACGGTCGAATTGCCTTGGCGGGCATTGGGATTGGCACGCAGCGACCCAGACCGACAGGTCTTCCAGTCGGCCCAGCGCGCCCCGCGGCTTGGTGAGAGTGTCCTGCCGGGCACGGGCGGCGGTCGCGGCGTCGGCGTCGGGCGGCGACACCGGTGCGAACCCGATCATGTCGGCGTCTTGATCGTCAGCGGCTGTCCGGCGACCACCAGCACCACCCGGTCGCACAGCGCTGCGACCCGTTGGTTGAGACTGCCCAACTCATCGGCGAAGCGCCGTCCCGATGCGCTAGCGGGCACGACGGTCAGCCCTACCTCCGGACTGACCAGCACCAGCGTCGACTCGAAGGCGCCGACCGCGCGCAGTAGTTGCTCGACCGGTTCGTCCACCGAGCCGCCGTCCCACCCCTGGTGGTCGTCCAGGGTGCCGGTGAGCCAGGTGCCCAGATCGTCGACCAGGGTCGGAACCGCGGGCGGCTGCTGCAGAACGCGGGTGACGTCGCCGGTTTCCTCTGTCGTCCAGTGTCCGGGGCGGCGGGCGCGATGCTTGGCGATGCGCGCCAGCCAGTCCGGGTCGACCCGGACCGACGCGCCGGCGGCCAGATAGCGGACCGGCTGATCCGGGGCCAGCGCGTTCGCGATCGCGTCTTCCGCCCACCGGGACTTGCCCGACCTGATGCCGCCGAGTACCAGCGTGCGCACGTCAGGTCAGCTGGTCATTCGACATGGGCACCGCGTTCGACCTGCGGCCTGGGAGCGCGCATCCGACGCATCTGCGAGGCGCGACCCGCGGCGTAAATGCCCAATTTCCAATGACTTTCGGTGTTCTTGGGGAACTTCGCGTCTACCAGCCTGCCCACCTTGCGGCTCAGGATGATCCCGTCGATCGTCATCAGTGCCATCAACAACAGCATGATCGGGGACATGTAGTACTGCAGCTGTGGCAACGCGAACATGAACGCCAGCAGTGCCAGGGCCGACGGCATGAACAAGCCGAGCACATTGCGCCGCGCGTCCACCACATCGCGGACATAGCGCCGCACCGGCCCCTGGTCGCGCGGCAGCAGGTAGCCCTCCTCGCCGGCCATCATCCGATCCCGGCGCTCGGACATCTTGGCCCGGCTGGCCAGGCGATCGGCACGGCGCTCTTCGCGGCTGAGCTTCGGTCCGGACATGGACTTGCGGCGGGCCCGCGCCTCGGACGCCGTCATCGGCGCCGGCGCCACCGGGCCCTTCCTGCCCCGAGCCTGGTTGCGCTTGGGTGTGGGACGACCTTTGGGGCCGGTTCGCGCCCCGCGAGCCACCGTCTCCGCTGTCACAGAACCCTGCTCCGGCGCGGCCGAAGCGTCGTCGTCCTCGTCATGATCCTTGTTGCGGCCCAGCAGCTTCACAGTCGTCAGGTTACTTCGCCGATGTGAGCCTGCTTAATTGCGGCTGTATTGCGTACGGTGAACTGCGTGTACACCTACGCTGGCCTGTGATGAACGGGGCGCAGGCGGGGGGTGGGAATGCCGGTGGCTTCGGGCCCGGCAGGCTACAGCTGCCCGCGATGCGGGTGCTGGTCGCTCCGGACTGCTATGGCGACAGCCTGTCCGCGGTAGAGGCCGCCGCCGCGATCGCCACGGGCTGGACCCGTTCCCGCCCCGGTGACTCCTTCATCGTCGCGCCGCAATCCGACGGCGGCCCCGGGTTCGTCGAGGTGTTGGCCAGCCGGATCGGCGGGTTACGACGGCTGCGCGTGTCCGGGCCGCTGGACGCCGAGGTCAACGCCCGCTGGGTGTTCGACGAGCGGTCCCGCACGGCCTATCTGGAATGCGCCCAGGCCTGCGGTCTGGCCTTGCTGGACGGGCCGCCGACGCCGGAGACCGCGCTGGCCGCCCACAGCAGGGGAGTGGGCCAGCTCATCGCCGCAGCGCTCAAGGCGGGCGCGGTGCGGATCGTGGTCGGGTTGGGCGGCAGCGCCTGTACCGACGGGGGCCAGGGGATGGTCGACGAGCTGGGCGGCCTGGACACCGCCCGCCAATGGTTGTCCGGTATCGACGTGATTGCCGCCTCAGACGTGGAATATCCGCTGCTGGGTCCGTGGGGCGCGGCCCGGGTGTTCGCGCCGCAGAAGGGTGCCGACGCCGCGACGGTCGCCAAGCTGGAAAGCCGGCTGGAGGCATGGGCCCTGGTGCTGGACACCGTCGCGGGCCGGGACGTGAGCGCGGAGCCGGGCGCGGGTGCCGCCGGCGGGCTCGGCGCCGGGCTGCTCGCGCTGGGCGGCCGGTGTGAATCGGGCGCGGCGATCTTCGCCGAACTGACCAATTTCGCCGACGACCTCGACGATGCGGACATGATCGTCACCGGTGAGGGCCATTTCGACGAGCAGTCGCTGCACGGAAAGGTGGTCGGCGAGATCGCGGCCGCCGCCCGTCCCCTCGGCATCCCGGTGATCGTGCTGGCCGGTCAGGTGTCGGTGGACAAGTCGACCACCCGCGTATCGGGCATCATGTCCGCGCTGGCCATGAGCGAATACGCCGGTTCGGTGCGGCTGGCGCTGGCTGACGCCGCCAATCAGCTGATGGGGCTGGCCTCGGAGACGGCCGCGCGACTCGGGAATAGCGGCCCGCCGGGGTACCGTTGACGTAGTGGGTTCTCGTGAGCAGGCCCCAGACTCATACCTGGCTTAAAGCTGGATAGGCCCCACCCGACGATGAGCATGTAGGAGAAGCAATGACGGTGCAGAACGAGCCGACCGCCGCGACCCACGGCGTGATCCTGACCGAGGCCGCTGCTGCGAAGGCGAAGTCCCTGCTGGACCAGGAGGGATGTGACGACCTGGCGCTGCGCATCGCGGTGCAGCCGGGCGGATGCGCCGGCCTGAGGTACAACCTGTTCTTCGACGACCGCACCCTCGACGGCGACCTGACCGTGGAATTCGGCGGCGTGACGCTGACGGTGGACCGGATGAGCGCCCCGTACGTCGAAGGCGCATCGATCGACTTCGTCGACACCATCGAGAAGCAGGGCTTCACGATCGACAACCCCAACGCCACCGGTTCGTGCGCGTGTGGGGACTCGTTCAACTAATACTGACCGGCGGTGCGCAGCACATAGGAACACACCAGGATCTGTCCACGCTGGAATAACAGCTGGGCGATGCCCTGGACCGGCCCGCGTGACGGTCCGCCGGCGGCGGGCGTCACCTGCATGCTGAACAGCACCTGAGCCTGGTACTGCGACAGGTAGACGATCTTGTCGATCGCCGTCACCTCGACCTCGGAGAACTGCTTCCGGAACGCATCGCTGCTGAGTTTGGCCAGAGCCTGGTCGGAGCGCTTGTCCTTGACGGCTTCGTACAGGCCGCACAGCGTGTTGCGTTCGATCGCGTCGATGTCCTTGTGCGCCAGAGCGTTGAGATAGCTCTGGATCGCGGTCTTGGCCGAGGCTTCCGACACCGCACTGCCGGTGTTGGCGCCGTTGGTGCGCACCCCGTACACGATCGCGGTAGTCAGTCCGGCCACCAGCGCGACCGCCAGCAACAACCCGATGAGCAGCCGTTTGGGCCGTCGCTTCTGATACGGCGGCGGACCGGCATAACCGGCCGGGGGACCCCCTGCATTGCCGGGCCCGAACTGCGGTTCGTTGTGCGGAAATTCCACGGTGCCGGACGGGTTTGGTCCGGTCTCGGGATATGGCTGCGGCTGTTGCGCTCCGTCGGCACCCACAGCGGGGTTCGGTGGGTGCGGACCGGCCATCGTTGTTCTCCTACGCTGGGGGACGAGGCGACAAGCGGGTTGCCGTCCGAATGTCCAGCCGCGGCAACCGAGTGAGTCTCTAGGCAGGCTAGCGCAAGGGCTGCGGGCCGCCTCGGACGTCGGCAGCGTTCGTCGCCGCATGACGTTCGTGAGAGGCTAGACGACTGACTAACGAAGGGTGGATTTTTCGTGACCATCGCGGTGACCGGTTCGATTGCGACAGACCATTTGATGCGCTTCCCCGGCAAGTTTTCCGAGCAGCTGCTGCCCGAGCACCTGCACAAGGTGTCGCTGAGCTTCCTGGTCGACGACCTGGTGGTGCACCGCGGCGGAGTGGCCGGCAACATGGCGTTCGCCATCGGTGTGCTCGGTGGTGACGTCGCGCTGATCGGCGCCGCCGGTGGCGACTTCGCCGACTACCGGGACTGGCTGAAGTCCCACGGCGTCAACTGCGACCACGTCCTGCTCTCGGAGACCGCGCACACGGCGCGCTTCACCTGCACCACCGACGTCGACATGGCTCAGATCGCGTCGTTCTACCCCGGCGCCATGTCCGAGGCGCGTGACATCAAGCTGGCCGACGTGGTTTCGGCGATCGGTACGCCGGAGCTGGTGATCGTCGGGGCTAACGACCCCGAGGCGATGTTCCTGCACACCGAGGAGTGCCGCAAACTCGGGCTGGCCTTCGCCGCCGACCCCTCCCAGCAGCTGGCCCGCCTGTCGGGTGAGGAGATCAAGCAGCTCATCGATGGCGCCGCCATCCTGTTCACCAATGACTACGAATGGGACCTGCTGCTGTCCAAGACCGGCTGGACGGAGGCCGACGTGATGGCCCAGGTGGATCTGCGGGTTACCACACTCGGCGCTGACGGTGTCGACATCCTCGAGCGTGACGGCGCCAAGGTGCACGTCGGCGTGGTGCCGGAAACCAGCCAGACCGACCCCACCGGCGTCGGCGACGCATTCCGCGCCGGCTTCCTGACCGGACGCAGCGCGGGCCTGAGCCTGGAGCGCTCGGCTCAGCTCGGGTCGCTGGTCGCGGTGCTGGTGCTGGAGTCCACCGGGACCCAGAACTGGGAGTGGGACCGTGCGAGCGCGACCGCCCGGCTGGCCGGCGCCTACGGTGACGACGCGGCGGCCGAGATCTCCGCGGTGCTCGCCTGAGCCCGGGGGCTTGGGCGCGGCCTTACAGCTCGACGGGATAGACAGGCTCGCTGATCTGCGGCACCACGCTGTGCTCGATGAAGATCGCGTGCCACAGCATGAAGATCAGCATCGTCCACAGCCGGCGGCTGTGATCGCTGCTGCCCACCCGGTGTTCGTCGAGCATCCGGCGGACCGCGGCCAGGTCCACCAGGTGGCCGGCCTGCGACGTGTCGACCATCTCGTAGGCCCACTCCAGCAGCTCGCCGGCGCGCAGCCAATGCCTGATCGGAACCGGGAACCCGAGTTTGGGCCGGTTGAGCACATGTGCGGGCACGATGGGCGCCAGCGCGCGCCGCAGCGCGTACTTGGTGGTGGTGCGGGTGATCTTGGCCTGGTACGGCAGTCGCGAGGCCACAGCGAACACCTCGGGGTCCAGGAACGGCACCCGCAGCTCCAATGAGTTCGCCATGGTCATCTTGTCGGCCTTGACCAGGATGTCGCCGCGCAGCCAGGTGAACAGGTCGATGTGCTGCATCCGCGCGACCGGGTCCCAACCCGCCGACTCGGCATACACCGGGGCCGTGACGTCGGTGTGGGTCCAGTCCTCCCGGAAGCGGGGCAGCACATCGCGTAGCTGCGCGTCGGAGAAACTGCGGGCATTGCCGTAGTAGCGCTCTTCGAGCGTCAGCGATCCCCGGTGCAGCAGGCTCTTGCCGCGCATTCCTTCCGGCAGCGGCTTGGACACCCTGCCCATCGACCGTCGCAGCGGCCGGGGCAGGTAGTCGAAGGGTTTGAGCGAGAGCGGCTCCCGGTAGATCGTGTAGCCGCCGAACAGTTCGTCGGCGCCTTCACCCGACAGCACCACTTTGACGTGCTTGCGCGCCTCGCGGGCGACGAAGAACAACGGCACCAGCGCGGGGTCGGCGACCGGCTCGTCGAGGTACCACACGATCTCGGGCAGCGCGCCCACGAACTCCTCGGCACTGACCACCTTGGCGATGTGCCGCGCTCCGATTGCCTCGGCCGATGCCACCGCGACGTCGAGCTCAGAGAAGCCCTCACGCTCGAATCCGGTGGTGAAGGTGATGAGCCGGGGGTTGTGCCGGATCGCGAGCGCCGCGATGGCCGTGGAGTCGATGCCGCCGGACAGAAACGACCCGACGGTGACATCGGCACGCATGTGCTTGGCCACCGAATCCTCGAGAACCGCGGTGATCTCGTCGTAGCGGGCCTGTTCGGTGCCCGAGGTGATCGGGACCGCGGTGAACCGTGGCACGAAGTAGCGGGTGACCACCGGGGCCGAACCCGGACGGATCCGGGCGTAACAGCCCGATTCGAGCCGACGTACGCCACGGTGCAGGGTTTCGGGTTCGGGCACGTACTGCAGGACGGTGTAGTGCTGCACCGCGCGTTCGTCGATCCCGGAGCCCCCGGCGTCGAAGCCGACCAGGTCGGCCAGGTCGAGCAGGCACTTCTTTTCGCTTGCCACCGCTGTGCCCCCGGCGCCGGTCGCCATGAACAGCGGCTTGATGCCGAACGGATCGCGGGCGCAGAACAACTCCCGGGTGACGGTGTCCCACAGGGCGAACGCGAACATCCCGCGCAACCGGTTAAGCACGGCGGTGCCCCAGTGATGGAAACCGGCGACAATGGCCTCCCCGTCGCCGTCGGTGGCGAAGACCACGCCGTGCTGCGTGCGCAATTCCTCGCGCAACTCCAGGTAGTTGTAGATCTCGCCGTTGAACACCAGGACGTAGCGCTCGGGGGACTCCGGTGGTCCCCAGCGCAGCGGCTGGTGCGAATGGGCGATGTCGATGATGGACAGCCGGTTGAACCCGAACACCACCGAACCGTCCGCGTCAGGGTCGGCCCAGGTGCCCGGTTCGTCGGGTCCACGATGGCGCATCAGGTGCGATGCGCGGGCGATCGCACCATCAGCCTCGGCGGCATGAGCTGCGGCAGCATCGGCTCCGGCGGGGCCGTCCTGACCCGGGGGAGCAGCGACGAAGGCCAACAATCCACACACGGCGCCCCAGTATGCCGCAGTCCCCGGCACCTTGTCGGGTCGCCGTGCGTGCCGCGCCCGGCGGGTCGTGGTGACCAGGCAGTCGCCCGGGGGAGCGGCGTGGTCTACGCTGCGTAGTATTCGACATCCGAGTTAGCCGAACGCAGTCGGCACAGCTTGCGATACAGGAGGCGTCAACGTGACACGTCGCGGGCAAGACAGTTCGCAGAGCTTGTCGCAGAGCAGGTCTGGGCACCGTTCCGGAAAGGCGCGGGGCCTGTCCCGTCGTCTCCGCCCGATCGCGATGGTCGTGACGCTGGGCGTGCTGGCCGTCACCCTGAGTGGATGCTCGTGGGAGGACGCGCTGGCACTGGGCTGGCCGAAGGGCATCACCCACGAAGGCCACCTCAACCGGCAGTTGTGGATCGGCGCGGTCATCGCCTCGCTGGTCGTCGGCGTCATCGTGTGGGCCCTGATCTTCTGGGCCTGCACCTTCCACCGGAAGAAGAAGGGTGACGACGAGTTCCCGCGGCAGTTCGGCTACAACATGCCGCTCGAGCTGGTGCTGACCGTCACTCCGTTCCTGATCATCTCGGTGCTGTTCTACTTCACGGTCGTGGTGCAGGAGAAGATGACGCACCTGGCCAAGGATCCCGAAGTTGTCATCGACATCACGTCGTTCCAGTGGAACTGGAAGTTCGGCTACCAGCGGGTGGCCTTCAAGGACAACACGTTCAACTACGAGGGCGCCGACGAGGCCAAGAAGAAGGCGATGACCTCCAAGCCGGAGGGCAAGGACCGCCACGGTGAGGAACTCGTCGGACCCGTCCGCGGACTCAACACCGAGGACCGGACCTACCTCAACTTCGACAAGGTCGAGATTCTGGGCACCAGCACCGAGATCCCGGTCCTGGTGTTGCCCGCTCACAAGCGCATCGAGTTCCAGATGGCCTCGGCCGACGTGATCCACGACTGGTGGGTGCCGGAGTTCCTGTTCAAGCGTGACGTGATACCGAACCCCGAGGCGAACCACTCGGAGAACCGCTTCCAGGTCGAAGAGATCACTCAGACCGGCGCATTCGTCGGCCACTGCGCCGAGCTGTGCGGCACCTACCACGCGATGATGAACTTCGAAGTGCGGGTCGTGGAGCCCAACGACTTCGTGGCCTTCCTGCAACAGCGCATCGCCGGCAAGACCAATGCCGAAGCGCTGCAGGCGATCAACCAGCCCCCGCTGGCGGTCACCACCCATCCGTTCGACACCCGCCGCGGCGAATTGGCCCCGAGCCCAAGAGGTTAGGACAACTCATGCACATCGAAGCCAGGTTGTTCGAGTTCATCGCCGCGTTCTTCGTCTTGGTGACGGTGTTGTACGCGGTGCTCACCGCGATCTTCGCGAATGGCGGTGTCGAGTGGGCCGGCACCACGGCCCTGGCGCTGACCGGGGGATTGGCGCTGATCGTGGCCACCTTCTTCCGGTTCGTGGCACGCCGTCTCGACACCCGGCCCGAGGACTACGAAGGCGCCGAAATCAGCGACGGGGCAGGCGAATTGGGGTTCTTCAGCCCGCACAGCTGGTGGCCCATCATGGTCGCGTTGTCCGGCTCGGTGGCCGCAGTCGGTATCGCTCTGTGGCTGCCGTGGCTGATCGTCGCGGGCGTCGTTTTCATCTTGTCGTCGGCGGCCGGGCTGGTCTTCGAGTACTACGTGGGACCCGAAAAACACTGATTCCGTCCGCAAAGGTCACAATCTGGTCACCAGTTGACCGGTGGGTAGTTTGGCGTGCGACCTGTGCACCGGCCCGTTCGGTAGGGTTTGCCGGGGCACGATTTCACGGAGTGCACCGACGCAGCCGCGGAGCCCCGCGCGCTGGCTGGGCAGTTGGACAGGGTAGGCAGACATGAGCGGGCCGAATCCGCCGGGACGGGATCCTGACGAACCCGACGTTGCCGGCGAGCCTGCCGAACCCGACGTTCCTGGCGAGTCAGCCGACGCGGATGCCGATGTCGATGCGTTCGGCCATGGCGACGTACTGGGGCCGCTCGACGGCGGGGAGGTGGAGCCCGCAGGGGAGACCGATGCCTACTCCCGGGCCTACTCAGCGCCCGAGTCCGAATTGTTCAGCAGCTCTTACATGCCCGGCGACCTGGCGTTGTACGACTACGACAGCTACGACGAGGCCGACCGGGACGACGATCGATCCCCGCGCTGGCCGTGGGTGGTCGGGGTGGCGGCGATTCTGGCGGCAATATCGCTGGTGGTCGCGGTGTCGCTGTTGGTGACCCGCACCGGCACCAGCCAATTGGCCAACCCGGCGACCACCACCTCCTCGGCGCCCCCGGTGCAGGACCAGATCACCACCACCAAGCCGCCGCCCTCGTCCGAGCCTCCACCGCCCCCGTCCTCTGAGCCCCCACCGCCACCGCCACCGCCGGAAACCCCCACTGCAACGGAGACGCAGACAGTAACCGTGACGCCCCCGCCGCCACCACCACCGCCGCCGTCAACCACCGCCGCGCCGCCGCCCGCGAGCAGCACCACTGCGGCGGCCCCGCCCCCGGCGACCACGACGCCGGCGGGTCCGCGGCAGGTCACCTACTCGGTGACCGGCACCAAAGCCCCCGGTGACATCATCTCCGTCACCTATGTCGACGCCTCAGGGCGGCGGCGGACGCAGCACAACGTGTATATCCCGTGGTCGATGACCGTGACTCCGATCTCGCAGTCGGACGTGGGTTCGGTGGAGGCGTCCAGCCTCTTCCGCGTCAGCAGACTCAACTGCTCGATCATCACCAGTGACGGAACGGTGTTGTCCTCCAACACCAACGACTCACCGCAGACGAGCTGCTGATGGTCGGCAGGTATTCGGCGTACCGGCGGGGGCCGGACCCGGTCGTCAATCCCAGCATCATCGACCGCATCATGATCGGCGCTTGCGCCGCGATCTGGCTGGTGCTGGTAGGCGTCAGCGTCGCGGCCGCCGTTGCTTTGGCGGACCTGGGCCGGGGTTTTCATAAAATGGCGCGCACCCCACACACCACCTGGGTGCTGTATGCCGTGATCGTCGTCTCGGCCCTGATCATCGCCGGTGCGATCCCGGTGTTGTTGCGGGCCCGCCGGATGACGCAGGCCGAACCGGTGGTGCGCTCCCGTGCCCTGCAGGGCGGTGCCATCAGATCGTCCAAACAGGCGGGACGTTCAGGGGCTCGCATCCCGATCGAGCCGGCGCGCCGTGAGCCCGTCAAAGCCTATGGCGCCGTTGACCATTGGTCCGGCGAGGTGGTGGACCGCATCTGGCTCCGCGGCACGCTGGCGCTGACCACCGCGATCGGGACATCGCTGGTTGCCGTCGCTGTGGCGACCTATCTGATGGCTGCCGGGCATGACGGCGCAGCCTGGGTCTGCTACGGATTCGCGGGCGTGATCGCGGCGGGTCTGCCGGCGATCGAGATCCTCTACGTGCGCCAACTCCGTCGCCAGGTCGCGCACTGAGTTTCGCTCCTCGTTTCTGTCCGTCTGTTCTATCGGTTCTGTTAGTCGGTTCTGTCGGCCTTTGGTGCGTCCTCGATGCGCCGGCGCCGACCACCGTTGTTCGAGTGTGCATCGACTGCTTTGGGTGTGCACTGAAGGCGGGATTGTCACACCGGAAGGCCGCGCTACGCGCACACCGGAAGCGCCGAATGCCCAGAGAGACAAGAACAGAGAGATAAAAGCGAGCCGCCGCCCCCGGTAGTCGGGGACGGCGGCTCATTGCCTTGCTGGGGGCCCTTAGTGGTGGCCTCCATTGGTGGAACCGTTGGAACCGTTGGAGGCGCCGTTAGAGCCGTTGGAGGACCCGTTCGGGCCTTCCTGGTGCTCGCGCAGCGCGGTGAGGGCACGGACCTCGGCGGTGTGGCCCGCCTCGCGCAGTGCTGCATCCTCCGAGGCCGGGTCCGCGAACAGGAAGCTGCCGCTACCCGGTGAGCCGGCCGAGCCCAACTTGTTCATCTTCTTGGGCAGGGCGGCGCCCTGGTATTCCAGCGGAAGCGGGTGGCCGTGGTCGTCGACCGGACCCAGCGGCTGGTGCAGCTCGATGTAGGCACCGTGCGGCAGGCGCTTGATGATGCCCGTCTCGACACCGTGCTCGAGCACCGAACGGTCGCTGCGCTGCAGCCCCACCGCCCACCGGTAGGCGATGAAGTAGACCAGCGGCGGCAGGATCACCATGCCGATGCGGCCGATCCACGTCGTCGCATTCAGCGAGATGTGGAACTTGAACGCGATGATGTCGTTCATCGCGCACAGCGTCAGCACCATGTAGAAGGCGATCGCCATGGAGCCAATTGCGGTGCGCACCGGTGCGTCCCGCGGCCGCACCAGCAGGTTGTGGTGTGCGTAGTCCTTGGTGAACCGCTTCTCTAGGAACGGGTAGATGACCAGCAGGCCGAACACCAGGCCCATGATGATCGCGACCCACACGACAGCCGGGATGGTGTGGTGCCAGAAGTAGAACTCCCATGGCGGCCAGATACGGGCCAGGCCTTCCGTCCACATCATGTAGAAGTCCGGCTGCGAGCCTGCGGAGACCTGAGATGGCTTGTACGGGCCCAGATTCCAGATGGGGTTGATCTGCAGCAGCCCGCCCATCAGGCCCAGCACGCCGACGATGCAGGCGAAGAACGCGCCGGACTTCACCGCGAAGGTCGGCATCACGCGCACGCCGACCACGTTGTGCTCGGTGCGGCCCGGTCCGGGGAACTGGGTGTGCTTCTGGAACCACACCAACGCCATGTGTGCGCCGATCAGAGCCAGGATGATGCCCGGGATCAGCAGAATGTGCAGCGCGTAGAGTCGCGGGATCAGGATGGTGCCCGGGAAGTCGCCGCCGAACAGCGCCCAGTGCAGCCAGGTGCCGATGATCGGCATGCCCAGCGTGATCGAGGACAGCGCCGCGCGCAGGCCGATGCCGGAGAGCAGGTCGTCAGGCAGGGAGTAGCCGAAGTAGCCCTCGAACATCGACAGGATCAGCAGCAGCGACCCGATCACCCAGTTGGCCTCGCGGGGCCGCCGGAACGCGCCAGTGAAGAAGATGCGTGCCAGGTGCACCATGATCGACGCCGAGAACATCAGCGCCGCCCAGTGGTGGATCTGCCGGACGAACAGACCGCCCCGGACTTCGAAGGAGATGTTCAGCGCCGTCTCGTAGGCCCGCGACATCTCGACGCCGCGCAGCGGCTGGTACACGCCGTTGTAGGTGACTTCGGCCATCGACGGGTCGAAGAACAACGTCAGGTACACGCCGGTGATCAGCAGCACGATGAAGCTGTACAGCGCGATCTCACCCAGCAGGAACGACCAGTGGGTTGGGAACACCTTGTTCAGCTGACGGCGCACCGCCGCAGACGGGTGGTAACGGGAGTCGATGTCGTTGCCCTGGCGGGCCAGGACGTCGCCGATTTTCGGGGGACTCAATTTTGGACTCATGTTGTTGTGCGCTCCCAGAATGCCGGTCCCACGGGTTCGATGAAGTCACCGTTGGCGACGAAATACCCGTCGGAGTCGATTGTGATGGGCAGCTGAGCCAACGCACGGGCCGCCGGGCCGAAGATCGGCTTGGCGAAGTGCAATGCGTCGAACTGCGACTGGTGACACGGGCACAGAATTCGGTAGGACTGCTGCTCGTACAGCGATGCAGGGCAGCCCAGGTGCGAGCACACCTTGGTGTAGGCGAAGAACTCACCGAAGTTGAAGCTCTCCTGCCCCTGACGCTTGACCACGCGGTCGACGTCGGTGGGCTTGATGCGGATGAGCATGACGGGATTGCGGACGCCCAGCGAGATCGCGGATAACTTCTCGTGTGACTCGACAGTGGTGCCGTCGCCGTCGGACTCCCGCCACGGGAAGACCGTCTCCATGCCGCCGGCGTCCATGTCCTCGGGGCGCATCTTCACGTAGGGAGGTCCGTCGTGGGCGCCGGTGGCACGGGCGAGGTAGATCGTCTCGCCCTTGTAGCGGGGAGTCCACCCCGACGTCCACAGCACCGCCTTCATGCCCTCAGCGGTGGGAACGACCGGCTTCCACGGGTTCTTGATCAGGCCACCGGCAAACGCGACCAGGGTGCCCAGGCCGAACGCGCCCAGGCCGATTCCCAGGGACGCGCCGATCAGCTTGCGGCGTCCGACCGTGGAACCCTCGTAGGCGTCGGTCAGGTTGGCCACCACGGTCTTGCGGTCGATCTCACGGGAGGCGCCGTCGTGGCGGTCCTGGATCGTGATCTCTTCGGGGATAAAGCGTTTCTGCAGCAGCACCGCGCCGATGGCGATCGAGAGGATCGACATCCCGAACGTGAAGCCGTACAGCGGCGTGGCCAGCGAGTACAGGAAGTTGCCCGAACTGCCGGTGGGCTTGTACTCCCACGGCCAGAACAGGAAGACCAGCAGCAGAGCCAACCCGAACACGCCGCCCAGCAACAGCCAGGTGGCGACTCCGCGCGCGGCGCGCTTCTCGGCCTTGGTGCCCTCGACCGGCCAGCGAGGCTCCTTGTAGACGATCTGGACGCCGTCCATCTCGCTGCCGAGCGCCAGCAGTTCGTCGTTGGACATGCGGGCCAGCGCTGCGTCGTCGGGCTCCGTGCGGCCCGCGTGTGTGCTGGTGTCGGTGTCCGAACCGGTCTTCGCTGTCTGTGTCACCTCAGACTCGTCGCTCATGAGCGCGCCCCAATCCACAGTGCCAGCCCGATGGCGGAGACCATGCCGATGATCCATGCCGCCATGCCCTCGGGCGCAGGTCCGAATCCACCCAGTCCGTAGCCGCCCGGAGAGCGTTCCTCGGCGGCGGTCCGCACGTAGGCGATGATGTCCTTCTTCGACTCGAAGGACAGCTGGCGGTCGGAGAACTTCGGCATGTTCTGCGGACCGGTCAGCATCGCCGTGAGAATCTGCTGCTCGTTGGCCTCACCCAGGTCGGGCGCGTACTTGCCTGACGACAGCGCCCCGCCCTTACCGGTGAAGTTGTGGCACGAGGCGCAGTTCAGCCGGAACAGGTCGCCGCCGCGGCCCAGGTCGGTGCCGCGCAGCGACTGCATGGCAAGGCTTCCGTCGGGGTTGCGCACCACGGTGGGGCCGCCACCATTGGCCTGCACGTAGGCGCCGAGGGCGTCGATCTGCGCCTCGTCGTAAATCGGTTCCTTGCGTGGTGCCTGGGCCTCGCCGCGCATGGCGGGCATCCGGCCGCTAGACACCTGGAAGTACACGGCCGCCTCGCCGACGCCGATCAGGCTGGGCCCGTGGTCGGGCACACCCTGCAGGTTGGCACCGTGGCAGGACACGCACGAGGTGTCAAAGAGCTGCTTGCCGGTCCGCAGCAAGGCCGAACCCGACTCGTCGGCGACCGCGACCTGCGGCGTCGGTGTCAGGACGGCTGCCAATCCACCGGCGATGGTGAGCGCAATCAGCAGCAACAGCCCGCCGGTGAGCCGACGGTGCAGACGCCGCCGGGACCGGCCGCTGAGGCCGGTGCCGGACCGGGTGAACCGCATTTTCTTCAACCGAGCACTCCTGTTCATTGGTGTATTCGGAGCCGCGGGCTCATCGGATGAAATAGATCACGGCGAACAACGCGATCCACACGATGTCGACGAAGTGCCAGTAGTACGAGACGACGATGCTGGCGGTGGCCTGTGCCGGGGTGAACTTGCTCATCGTGGTGCGGATCAGCAGGAAGATGAAGGCAATCAGACCGCCGGTGACGTGCAGGCCGTGGAATCCGGTGGCGAGATAGAACACGCTGCCGTAGGCGCTGCTGGGGATGGTCGTCCCGTGCGTCACCAGGTGGACGTACTCGTACGCCTGGCCGCAGATGAAGAACAGCCCCATCAGGAAGGTGATCACATACCAGCGGCGCAGGCCGAAAACGTCGCCGCGTTCGGCCGCGAACACGCCCATCTGGCAGGTGAACGACGACGCGATCAGCACCAGCGTCACCGGTACGGCCTGATACAGATTCAGCTCGGTCGGCGGCGGCGGCCAGTTCCCGCCGGCCTGCGCTCGCGCCGTGAAGTAGAACGCGAACAGGCCAGCAAAGAACATTAGTTCGCTGGAAAGCCACACTATGGTGCCAACACTGACCATGTTGGGCCGGTTCAGCGAATGGACTCGCGACGTAATCGCAGTACCCGAGGTCCCTACAGCACTCGTCACATCCGCAAGTATGACGCTTTGTAGTTGTCGAAGACTACCCGGGTCACAAATTTCTGAGATTTCGTGTCGCGCGGGCGGTCTGGCGGTCCCGGGGCGCCCTGTTGGGAGCGGTGGAATTCTCGTGGGACCATCGGCGACGTGGCTGCGTCGTCTGAGGCTTGTTCGTCCGCCGCGCCGTCGTGGCCGCGGGTGCTCGGGCGCCTGACGGACCGGCAGAACCTGCTGCGGGGTCAGGCCGGTTGGGCGATGGATCAGATCATGAGTGGCGCCGCCCAGCCGGCACAGATCGCGGCGTTCGCCGTGGCGATGAAGATGAAGGGCCCCACGTCCGATGAGGTCAGCGAACTGGCCGGTGTGATGCTCGACCATGCCCGTCCCATGCCGGCCGGAGCCATCCCTGACGACGCGGTCGACGTCGTCGGTACCGGCGGCGACGGCGTGAATACGGTCAATCTGTCCACCATGGCGTCGATCGTGGTGGCGGCGGCCGGTGTGCCGGTGGTCAAGCACGGCAACCGGGCGGCATCGTCGTTGTCGGGCGGCGCCGACACGCTCGAGGCGCTCGGGGTCCACATCGATTTGGGGCCCGAAGAGGTCGCGCGCAGCCTCGCCGAATTGGGTATCGGGTTTTGCTTCGCGCCGCAGTTCCATCCGTCCTACCGGCATACGTCCACGGTGCGCCGGGAGATCGGGGTGCCCACGGTGTTCAATCTGCTTGGGCCGCTGACGAATCCGGCGAAACCGCGGGCCGGCTTGATCGGTTGCGCGTTCGCGGAGCTCGCCGAGGTCATGGCCGGGGTGTTTGCTGCTCGCCGGTCCAGCGTGTTGGTGGTGCACGGCGACGACGGCCTCGACGAACTCACCACCACGACGACGAGCACCATCTGGCGGGTCCAGGCCGGCACCGTGGACAAGCTCAAATTCGACCCCGCGGGCTTCGGGTTCGCCCGTGCCGAGCTCGAGGAGTTGCGCGGCGGCGACGCTCAGGCCAATGCCGCCGAAGTGCGCGCCGTGCTGGCCGGCGCCCGGGGGCCGGTGCGCGACGCGGTGGTGCTCAACGCCGCGGGTGCACTTGTCGCGCATGCGGGGCTATCCAGCCGCGCTGAATGGTTGCCTGCGTGGGAGGACGGGCTGGGCCGGGCCGCGGCCGCGATCGACAGCGGGGCGGCCGAAGAGCTGCTCGCGCGATGGGTGCGGTTCAGCCCGCAGCTCTGAGTCGGCTTGCGCTCCGCGACGACGCCCGTCGGGGCCGAAGGGCGGCTCCATCGAACCCGGTGCCTGGCGATCCGCCAGCCGCGCCGAGCGCGCGGTGGCGGCCCAGGCGGACCATGCGCCCGCCGCGCCCAGCGGCGAGGCCCAACCCGCGTCGCCGGCGCCGGTCACCCGCACAAGGCGCACCCCCGGAGCCGCCAACCACCGCGCGATGAGCGCCGTCTCCTCGACCAGCGCGCCGCCCAGCGGGGTCTGTGTCGGCAGGATCGTCTGAGCGCCGGCCCGAATAGCGTCCACCACCGGCATTGGCGGAACTCCTCTCGCGGCGCTGCCCGCTGCCGCGAGTTGGCCGTGACGGACCACGGCGAACTGGTAGCCGCCCGCGCCGTCGGGCGCCGCGGCAATCAGCTCAGGCAGCGCCGCCAGCGCCCGCAGGCGCTGCCCGCGCCACAACGCCTCGACGGCGGTGGCGATGTGGTCGCGCAGCCGGGCCGCGCTCTCATAGTGGTGACGCCCGGCCAGCACCGCCACCTGGTCGACGGCAGCGGACAGCGCAGAGTTGTCCGATCCGTCGATCAACGCCTGGGCGCGCCGCGTCGCCTCGGCGTACTGCTCGGCCGCGACGTCGCGGGCGGCAGGGCAGGGTGCGAGCTCGACCTCCGGACACACTGGACCGTGCAGCGCGGCACGTCCCAGCCGTTTCGTGCACGTGCGCACGCCGGTGAACCTGGCCAGCAGCGCGGCGGTGTCCGCCGCGTCGGTGCGCGACCGGAACGGCCCGATCGCGCGCTCGTGGCGCGGATTGCGGATGACCGAGAAGCGGGGGAACGCCTCGTCCGTCAGCACCACCCACCACCAGCGGTGCGGGAACTTCGAGCGACGGTTGTACGGCGGGGCATGGGCTGCCAGCAGGCGTAGTTCGCGCACGCCCGCTTCCAGCGCGTGGGCGCATTCCACATGGTCCACCCCGTCGGCGAGGGCGACCATCTCCTTCATCCGCCCACGCGGGTCGCTGCCGTTGAAGTACTGACTGACCCGGCGCCGCAGGTCGACTGCCGTACCGACATAGAGCACCTCGCCGGCCGGGCCGCGGAACAGGTAGACGCCCGGCCGGCGCGGCAGGCCGTCGGCGAGGACACGCTTGCGGCGCTGGGCGGGAGTGACATCCGGCAGGTACGAGCGCAGGTCGGCGTAGGTGTGGATGCCCTGATTACCCACTCGCTCGATGAGGGCGTGCAGTACTTCGACGGTGGCCCGCGCGTCGTCGAGGGCACGGTGGGTGGGCTGGGTCGCCACCGCGAAGATGCGCGCCAGCTCGGCTAATCGCACGCTGGGAGCCTCTTCGCGGCTCAGCACCCGGCGCGCCAGCCGGACCGTGCACAGGACGTTGGGTCGCGGCCAGCGCAGCTCGCATCGCTCGGTCGCGGCACGCAGGAAGCCGACGTCGAAACCGGCATTGTGGGCCACCAGCACCGAGTCGCCGGCGAACTCGAGGAACATCGGCAGGACGGTCTCGATGGTGGGGGCGTCACACACCATTGCCGTGGTGATGCCGGTCAGACGGACGATTTGTGGGGGGATGCTGCGTTGCGGGTCCACCAGGGTGGCGAATTCACCCAGGACCGCGCCACCGCACACCTTGACCGCGCCGATCTCGGTGATCGCGTCGGGGGTGGCACCGTCCCGGCCGTTGGCGCGTCCGCCCGTGGTTTCGAGGTCGACGACGACGAACGTGGTCTCGCGCAGCGGCATTTCGTCGGGGGTGACCAGCCCGGTGAAGCTGAGTTGAGTTCCGCCGGTCGCACCCATGGCGGTGACGTTAGGCATCCCCACCGACACCCGCTGATTCCCACGCCGGGCGATGTTGTCGGTGCCCGCCGTTACGGTGCGGTGCAGTTGGAATGAGGAGCTTAAGCACTAGCGAGAGGACCGCCCAGATGGCACACAGCAGCGGGACCGAATGGACCGGTGGCGCCGCGGCCAGGCCGGGGGAGCCGGTGGTCATCGATTGTGACGACTGTGCGGTGCGAGGCCCCGGATGTCGTGAGTGTGTGGTGAGCGTTCTGCTCGGGGTACCTGAAACCCTTTCGTACGACGAACAAGTCGCGCTAGAGACGCTGGCCGAGGCCGGGTTGGCGCCGCGGTTGCGCTTGGTTCCGATCCGCCGCGACCGCGCTGTGTCGCCTAAAGGAGTGGCGTGACCGATCGTGTAGGGTCGGCGACGACCAGAAACCCTGACTCACATAGAAATGACATAAATCTTCCCAATTTCTTAACTCCCCCCTTTGGACAAACGTCGATATCGTTTCGTAACCTGTTTGAGACCTAAACCAGCTCGGCGAATTTACGCCGATGGCAGTTTAAGGAAGCAAATCTTGAGGCTCGACTGTAGGCATTCGATCGCGCGTGTAATCAAGCGGTTCGCCATCGGTTCGTTCGCGAGCTTCATCGTGTTCTCGGGCATCACGGCCGCCGGCGCGCTGGCCGATCCCGCCGATGACGCGTTGGCGAAACTCAACGAGCTGTCCCGTCAGGCTGAGCAGACCACCGAGGCTATGCACAGCGCTCAGCTCGATCTGAACGAAAAGCTCGCCGCCCAGCAGGCAGCGGAGCGCAAGCTGACCGACGACCAGGCCAAGTTGGAAGCCGCGAGAGCGCGCCTGGCCAACTTCCAGGGAGCCGTCAACAAGGCGGCCGCCGCCACGTACATGGGTGGCCGCACCGACGGTCTGGACGCCATCCTGACCGCCGGGTCGCCGCAGTCGCTGATCGACGGCCTGACCATCCAGCGCGTGATGGCGGGTCAAATGTCTTCGCAGATGGCCAGTTTCAAGGCCGCCGGCGAAGAGGCCGTGAAAGCGGAGCAGGCGTCCGCCAAGTCCGCTGCCGACGCGAGGGCCGCGGCAGAGCAGGCCGTGGCGGTGCGGGCGAACTTGCAGCACAAGCAGAGTCAGCTGCAGGTGCAGATTGCTGTCGTCAAATCGCAGTACCAGGCGTTGACCCCGGACCAGCGCACTGCGCTGGCCAACCCCGGGCCGGCCCCCGATCGAGTGCCGGACCGCGGGCCCGGTGCGCCCGCTCCCGACGCCCTGCCGCCGGGCGCGCCGCCGGAAGGCGTCCCCGGTGAGGCACCCGCTCCGGGTGGGGCGTCCAACGTGCCCTTCACGGGTGGCGGTGGCAGCGGAGACCGTGCCGTGGTCGTGCAAGCCGCGTTGACTCAGATCGGCAGCCCCTACGTGTGGGGTGGTGCGGCTCCTGGCGGATTCGACTGCTCGGGCCTGGTGATGTGGGCGTTCCAGCAGGCGGGCATCTCGCTGCCGCACTCCAGTCAGGCCCTGGCGCACGGTGGTCAGCCGGTGTCGCTGTCTGACCTGCAGCCCGGCGACGTGCTGACCTTCTACTCCGACGCCTCACACGCCGGCATCTACGTGGGTGACGGCATGATGGTCCACTCGTCCACCTTTGGCCAGCCGGTTCGGGTGGTGCCGATGGACTCCTCCGGCCCCATCTACGACGCACGCCGCTACTGACGGTCCCGCCCGGGCGGCGTTGGCTCCAACTGCTCCTGGCGAGTGTCTTCACCGCCGAGCTGATCGCTGCGGTCCTACTGCCGGCGCGCCAGAGTCCACCGGCGCGTGCGGTTGCGCACCCGGCACCCGCCCCGATGACATCACTGGTCCGCGATCGTGTGGTGCGACTGGTCAGCCCGGGTGACGCGGAGTCCTACCAGCTGCTGTCCCGCGTCGCAGCCGATCTCGGCGGTGCCGTCGATGCGGTCGTCGGGTTCTGGGGGCCGGACTGGACCCGCGACATCGTGGTGGTGGCCACTGGGTCAGACGAGCGGTTTCAGCGGGCCGCGGGCGGCGGGCCGGCCTCGCAGTGGGCAGATATCGCAGCGGTGACGGTTGTCGATCAGGTGAACCCGGTGGCCCGGACAATGGTCGGCGCCCGGATCCTGCTGGCTCCCGGTGCGTCGCAGATGAGCGCCGGGGCGCTCCGAATAGTGCTGAGCCACGAACTTTTTCACTACGCGGCCCGAGTGGACACGGCTCTGGACGCACCACGTTGGCTCACCGAGGGCGTGGCCGATTACGTTGCCCGGCCGCAGACGCCGCCTCCCGCTGAGGCCGCGGCCACGATGCCGGCATTGCCGACGGACGACGACCTGGACATCCCCGGGCCGCAACGCTCGCTGGCCTACGACCGGGCATGGTGGTTCACCCGGTTCGTCGCCGATACGTACGGTCCGGCGAAGCTGCGCGAACTCTACGTGGACGCGTGTGGTGTGGGGCATTCCGACCTGGCTGGTGCCGTCCATCGGGCGCTGGGCATCGACGTCGCCGGTCTGCTGCCGGGCTGGCAGCGGTGGATGAGCAACCACGCCTGACGCGCCGCTACCCGCGGCGCGCCTCGTCGCCCGCTCTGTTGACGCGGCTCCTCACCGCGCCGCTACCCGCGGCGCGCCTTGTCACCCGCTGGGTCTGTTGACGCGGCTCCTGACGCGCCGCTACCCGCGGCGCGCCTCGTCGCCCGCTGGGTCTGTTGACGCGGCTCCTCACCGCGCCGCTACCCGCGGCGCGCCTTGTCGCCCGCTAACCTCACCGTGTGAGCCGGGTCCTGCTGGTAACCAACGACTTTCCTCCGCGGCGCGGAGGCATCCAGTCCTACCTCGGCGAGTTTGTCGACCGGCTGGTCGACTCCGGATCGCACAGCATCACGGTATACGCACCAAAGTGGAAGGGCGCCGAGGCTTTTGACGATGCCGCGGCCTCAGCCGGCTACCACGTGGTGCGCCATCCCACCACGCTGATGCTGCCGGTCCCGACCGTCGATACCCGGATGCGCCGGTTGATCGCGGAGAATCACATCGACACCGTCTGGTTCGGCGCGGCCGCCCCACTGGCCTTGCTGGCTCCCCGCGCCCGGCAGGCCGGCGCCACACGAGTGCTGGCCAGCACCCACGGCCACGAAGTCGGGTGGTCGATGCTGCCGGTCGCACGGTCGGTGCTACGCAGCATCGGCGATCACACCGACGTCGTCACCTTCGTCAGCCGCTACACCCGGTCGAGGTTCGCGCCGGCGTTCGGGCCCAAAGCCGCCCTGGAATACCTGCCCCCTGGCGTGGACAGCGACCGCTTCCGCCCTGATCCGGCCGCCCGCGCCGAACTGCGTCAGCGCTACCGCCTCGGCGAGCGGCCCACGGTGGTCTGTCTCTCCCGTCTGGTACCCCGCAAAGGCCAGGACATGCTGATCAAAGCCCTGCCGGCGATTCGCCGGCGCGTTGACGGCGCAGCGCTGGTCATCGTCGGCGGCGGCCCCTACCTCGAGACGTTGCGCACCCTGGCGCGCGACTGCGAGGTCGAAGACCACGTCACCTTCACCGGCGGCGTACCCGGTGACGAACTACCCGCCCACCACGCCATGGCCGACGTCTTCGCCATGCCGTGCCGCACTCGTGGCGCCGGCATGGACGTCGAGGGTCTGGGCATCGTCTTCCTGGAAGCCTCGGCGACGGGAGTCCCGGTGGTGGCCGGTGATTCGGGTGGGGCTCCGGAAGCCGTGCAGCACAACAAAACCGGGCTGGTGATCGACGGCCACTCCCTCGACGAGATCGGCGAGGCCGTCACCGAACTGCTGACCGATCGCGATCGCGCGGCCGCGATGGGCGCCGCCGGCCGCGAGTGGGTGCGAACGCAGTGGCGCTGGGACACGCTGGCCACCCGGCTGGAGACGCTGCTGGAGGGTGGCTAACCGGAGGCCGGCGTGACGACAGGTCAGTCCTTCGAGTAGATGGCCTCGATGTCGGAGGCGAACTTCTCGGCGACCACGTTGCGCTTGACCTTCATCGTCGGCGTCAGTTCACCGGTGTCCTCGGTGAAGTCGACGGGCAGGATGCGGAACTTGCGGATCGACTCGGCGTGGGAGACCTGCTGATTGGCCTGCTTGACCGCCGCATCCACCTCGGCGACCAGATCCGGGTCGGTGGCCAGATCGCCGACGCTCGCCGCAGCGGCCTTGTGGTGATGGTGCTTCCAGCCTTCGAACGCCTCGGGGTCGATGGTGATCAGCGCGCCGATGAACGGTTTGGCATCCCCGACGACCATCGCCTGGCTGATCAGCGGGTGGGCCCGCAGCTGATCTTCGAGCACCGCCGGGGCGACGTTCTTGCCACCGGCGGTGACGATCAGCTCCTTTTTGCGGCCGGTGATACTGACGAATCCGTCTTCGTCGACGGCGCCGAGATCGCCGGTGCGGAACCAGCCGTCGGTGAACGCTTCGGCGGTGGCCTGCTCGTTGCGCCAGTAGCCGGTGAACACCACGCCGCCGCGCACCAACAGTTCCTTGTCTTCGGCGATGCGCAGGCTGTTCCCCGGCACCAGTTTGCCCACGGTGCCGATCTTGAGGGCGTTGATCTGGTTCACGGTGATCGCCGCACTGGTCTCGGTGAGCCCATACCCCTCGTAGATCGTCACCCCCACGCCGCGGTAGAAGTGTCCCAGCCGCGCGCCCAGCGGTGCCCCACCGGAGACCGCGGAGTGGCATTCACCGCCCAGCGCCGCGCGCAATTTTCCGTAGACCAGCCGGTCGAACAGTGCGTGCTTGGCGCGCAACACTATTCCGGGCTTGCCGCTGTCCTGCGCGCGGCTCCAGTCAACCGCCGTCTGCGCGGCTGCCTTGAAGATCGGGCCTTTGCCGTCATTGGCGGCGTTCTGCTCGGCGGTGTTGTAGACCTTCTCAAACACTCGCGGAACAGACACCACCACCGTCGGCTTGAACTCGGCCAGCAACGGCAGCAGGTTCTTGATGTCGCTGGTGAATCCGACCGTCACTTTGCTGGTGAAGGCCGCCAAGGTCAGCGCCCGGGCCAGCACGTGGGCCAGCGGCAGGAAAACCAGCAGTCGTTGGCCCTCGCACAACAGCGTCGGCAGACACTCACCGGTGCCGCGGATCTCGTGGAGCAGATTCGAATGGGTCAACTGGCAGCCCTTGGGACGTCCCGTGGTGCCCGAGGTGTAGATGAGCGTCGCCGGGTCGTCGGCCTGCAGCGCCTGCTGCCGCGCTGTCAGTTCGGCCGCGTCGACCGCGGCGCCAGCCTCCACCAACTGGTCCAGCGCCTTGGGGCCCGAACCGTTGATGTGCAGCACCCGGCGCAAGGCCGGCAGTTCGCCGGTGAGCTCGGTGACGATCGCCGCGTGCGCATCAGTCTCGGCGAACGCCAGCACCGCTTCGGAGTCCTGCAGCACCCAGCGCACCTGCTCGGCCGACGACGTCTCGTAGATCGGCACGGTCACCGCACCCACCGACAGAATCGCCAGATCCAGGATCGCCCATTCGTAGCAGGTGGCGGAGAAAATCGAGACGCGGTCGCCGGCTTCCACGCCCATCGAGATCAAACCCAGTGCCGCCGAACGGATTTGTTCAGCGGCCTCGGCGCAGGTGACGTCCGTCCAGGCCCCGTCCACCTGGCGCCGGTAGATCACGTAGTCGGGATCGTTGCGCTCGTGCTCGTACACCACGGCCGCGACGTTGTCGTGGTCGTAGACGGAAAAGCGGGCGGGGACACTGTACTGACGCACTCTCATTACCTCGCTTGACCTCGGGGGGCGCTGGTCGCCGGCGACTTGCTGATGCCCAGCCTATCGGGGACATTCGCGCAGGATGGCGACGGCCGGTAGGCGTTCGGAGCGATTGCCGGAAGGTCCCGGGGCTGCGCCGGTCCCGCTCGGGCGGGTATGTGAAGCTGAGGCGATGAACAGCATCCAGATCGCCGACGAAACGTACGTCGCCGCAGCCGGCGCACTGGTCGGAGCCGCGATTGCGGATCGGTCCAAGTGGAGCCGGTGGTGGCCCGACCTGAAGCTGCAGGTCACCGAGGACCGCGCCGAGAAGGGCATCCGGTGGGCGGTGAGCGGCCCGCTCACCGGCACGATGGAAGTCTGGCTGGAGCCGTCGATGGACGGGGTGATACTGCATTACTTCCTGCATGCGGAACCGACCGGCGTATCTCCGTCGGAGCTGGCCAAGCTCAATCTGGCCAAGATGACCCATCGCAGACGCGTGGCGGGCAAGAACATGGCGTTCGAGGTGAAAACGACCCTGGAACAGTCACGTCCCGTGGGGAGTTCTCCGGTAGTTTAACCGGGTCAGATCGGCATCAAGATTGCCGAGAGAGAGAGTACCGTTTCTGCCGGGAGATTCGGGGGCACTCCCGCAATTGACCGGGGCCGACCGGGAAAGGGAAGCAGCCAAGTGGCGGACAAGACCAACCAGACGATCTACATCGACGCGGACCCAGCCGAGGTGATGAAGGCGATCGCCGAAATCGAGTCCTACCCGGACTGGATCAACGAATATAAGGAAGTCGAAGTCCTCGAGGCCACCGACGACGGCTACCCCAAGAAGGCCCGCATGTTGATGGACGCGGGGATCTTCAAAGACACCCTGATCATGAACTACCAGTGGCCCGACGACCGTAAGTCGCTGAGCTGGACCCTGGAATCCAGCTCGTTGCTGAAGTCACTTGAAGGCTCCTACATCCTGAACCCCAAGGGTTCCGGCACCGACGTCACGTACGAACTGGCGGTAGACCTCGCAGTTCCAATGATCGGGATGCTCAAGCGCAAGGCCGAACGCAGGCTGATCGACGGCGCATTGAAGGATCTGAAGAAAAGAGTCGAGGGCTGAGTGATTCCGTCCCGCCTACTCCGGCCCGGATCAGCCTGTTCGTCGGTAAGGGCGGGGTAGGGAAGTCCACCCTGGCGTCCGCGACCGCGGTTGGTGATGCCAGCGGTGGACTGCGCGTGCTATTGGTGTCCACCGACCAGGCCCATTCCCTGGGCGACGTTCTGGGCATTCCGGTTCCGCCGACCGGTCAAGGCGAACCCGTCCGGGTGCACGCCGACGACTCCGACGCCGGCGGTGGCCTCATCGACGCCCTGGCGCTGGACACCTTGGCCCTGCTCGAGGACCGCTGGCGCGAAGTAGTGGGCGCGCTGGACGCGCGGTTCTCCGAGTCTGAACTGAATCGCATTGCACCCGAGGAACTTTCGGCGTTGCCCGGCATTCAGGAGGTCCTCGGGCTGCACGCCGTTGGTGAGCTTGCGATGTCGGGCCGATGGGATCGCATCATCGTCGACTGTGCCTCGACAGCGGACGCGTTGCGGATGTTGACCCTGCCGGCCACTTTCGGGCTGTATGTGGAACGCGCCTGGCCGCGGCACCGGCGGCTCAGTTTCGGCGCCGACGACCCCCGCTCGGCCGCGTTGGTGAATCTGCTGGAACGCACCAGCGCCGGGGTGGAACGGCTCAGCACCCTGCTCACCGACGGCGACCTGGTCAGGGCTCATCTGGTGCTCACCCCGGAACGGGTGGTGGCCGCCGAAGCGGCGCGCACGCTCGGGTCGTTGGCGCTGATGGGAGTGCGTGTCGAGGAGCTGCTGGTCAACCAGGTCCTGGTGCGCGATGAAACCTACGAGTACAGCAGCCTGCCCGACCATCCGGCGTTCTACTGGTATGCCGAACGGATCGCCGAGCAACGCGCGGTGCTGGAAGAACTCGACGCCACGATCGGCGATGTCGCACTGGTGCTGGTGCCGCACCAGGCGGGGGAGCCGATCGGGCCGAAGGCACTGGGCGGGCTGCTCGACAGCGCACGCCGGCGCCGCGGTGCGGACCCGCCCGGGCCGCTGCATCCGGTCGTCGACCTGGAATCCGGAACCGGTCTGGAATCGGTGTACCGGATGCGGTTGTCGTTGCCCCAACTTGACGCCCGATCGCTGGCCCTGGGCAGGTCCGATGACGACCTGATCATCAGCGCCGGCGGTGTGCGCCGCCGGGTTCGGTTAGCCTCTGTGCTGCGCAGGTGTACGGTGCTGGACGCGCATCTGCGGGGCACCGAATTGACCGTTCGTTTTCAACCCGATCCGGAGGTATGGCCGAAGTGAGTGGGGCTCATACCGACCTCGGTCCCGAGCTGCGCAAGCTTGCCCAGGCGATCCTGGACGGGATCGATCCGGCCGTGCGCGCGGCGGCCGCCCTGACCTCGGGCGGCGCCCCCGGCAAGTGTCAGCAGGTGTGGTGCCCGGTGTGTGCGCTGGCCGCGGCGGTCAGCGGCGAGCAGCACCCGTTGGTGACGGTCATCGCCAATCACAGTGTCGCGCTGCTGGAAGTGATCCAGGCCATTGTCGACGACATCGACCGCTCGGCGGTACCGGCACAGGCCGAGGCACCCGAAGCCGGGTCGGCCGCCGAGCGCCCGACCAACGGCGAGGGCACCAAGAAGACGGGCTACCAGCCGATCCCGGTTACGCTTCAGGAGTGAGCGGGCACCCGGCCCGGGCTCGCGAGGTGGTCGCAACCACCGCGGGTGAGTACAGTTGGCCCAGACACCAACGGGTGTGGGCGAGAGGGAGGGCCAATGTGGTACTACCTGTTTAAGTACGTCCTCCTGGGTCCGTTGCTGTCCTTGATCGGCCGCCCGAAAGTGGAAGGGCTGCACCACGTTCCGAGCTCCGGTCCGGCGATTCTGGCGAGCAACCACTTGGCGGTGATGGACAGTTTCTTCCTGCCACTGGTCGTGCGGCGCCGGATCACCTTCCTGGCCAAGTCCGAGTACTTCACCGGCACCGGGATCAAAGGTTGGTTCAACCGCTGGTTCTACACCGCCGTCGGCCAGGTGCCGATCGACCGAACCGACTCCGAAGCCGCACAGGCCGCTCTGCAGACCGCCGAGCAGGTGCTGGGTCAGGGCAAATTACTCGGCATGTATCCCGAAGGCACCCGCTCGCCGGACGGACGGCTCTACAAGGGCAAGACAGGCCTGGCGCGACTCGCCCTGCAGACGGGCGTTCCGGTGATCCCGGTGGCGATGATCGGCACTGATGTGGTGAACCCACCCGGCACGACACGACTGCGGTTCGGCCGGGTCACGGTCCGCTTCGGCAAGCCGATGGACTTCTCCCGCTTCGACGGCCTGGCCGGGAACCACTTCATCGAACGCGCCGTCATCGATGAGGTCATGTACGAGCTGATGGGCTTATCCGGCCAGGAATACGTCGACATCTACGCCGCCAGCGTCAAGGACGGCACCGCCGCGGACGGCGACACCGAGGCTGCCAAACCGGAGTCGTCGGTTGCGTCGCGGATTCCCGAGACCGCGGTCGGCTGAAGGACTGAAGCGCTAAGCCGCCGCGACCGGGGTTCGTTCCCGGGGCGCCGAGCGCGTGGGCGCAATGGCCGCGGTGACCGTGAGGCCGGCGACGACGATGACGGCCAGGGCCCACCAGACGTAGGACATCCCCACTAGCTGGCGCCACCAGTTGGCCGTCGTCTCGTGGTGCTTGGGCAGCAGGTCGATTGGCGACCAGTGCATCAATGCCAGCCCCGCGACGGTGACGACGCCCAGCGCGATGTTGCGGCGACGCCAGGCCAGGACCCCGGTCACCAGTACCGCGGGCAGCATCCAGACCCAGTGATGCGACCACGACACCGGGGAAACCACCAGCCCGAACAGCGCGACGCAGATGACGGCCAGCGTCGGTTCGCCGGCTTTGAGCACGCGGCGCATCGCCCAGACCGTCGCAGCCAGCACCAGCAGGCAGGCCAGCACCCAGAGCGGAAAACGCTCGTGTTGATCGAGCCCCAGCCGGGCCAGCGAGCCCGCGATGTTCTGGTCGGTGTTCAGCGCCGCCTCGCCGATGCGGTCGGTGTGCTGCAGCGTTTCCGTCCAGTACTCGCACGAGTCTCGCCAGGCGAGCGCGAAGCCCAGCACCGTCGCGCCCGCGAACGTCGCCAGCGACGTCAGCGCGGCCCGGTTGTCCCGCCGCAGCAGGAAATACAGCAGGAACACCGCCGGGGTCAGCTTGAGCGCGATACCCAAACCGAGCAGCAGGCCGCGTGGCCAGGGGGTCCGGCGGGGGAAGCAGTCGGCGATCACCAATGTCATCAGCACGGCGTTGATCTGGCCGAAGGCGAAATTCGATGCGATCGGTTCCAGCCAGATCGACGCCGGAGCGACGATCACGACCGCCAGCCAGGCGCGGCGCAGCCATGCGGGCCCGGGCAGGAGGGCCGATTCGGCCCACACGTCGAGGCGGGTCAGCACGATCGTGGTCGACACCAACAGCACCACCAGCGTCAGCGCGGTGATCACCACGCTGGCGACGGGCATCCCCATCCAGGCGAACGGGCTGAACGCGATGGCGGCCAGCGGGGGATAGGTGAACGGGAGGTCCACGATGGGTGTGTGGAACATCACGTTGCCGTGGTAGAGCGGCCGGCCGTCCAGCCAGGCCTGGCCGCCCATCTGATACACGTCGATATCGATGCGGTAAGGAATGTGGCCGAATAACTGCCAGCACGTGTACGTCAATGCAAGGCCGGCAAGCAGCCAGAGCAGGCACCATAGCGAAACCCGCCCGAGTCGACTGCCCACCCCGGGCGACCGCCATTTACTCATGTCGAAGACAGCCTAACGGGTATTTCGGCTTGTCTGGCCCGTGCAGCGCGGCTTGCCGGAACCACGCTCGGGTCCGGCGTAGCTTTTTTGAGGTGCACCACTGGCTGCAGCACGACATCATCGACCGCGGTCGGCTCCCGCTCCTGTGTTGTCTGGTCGCCTTCATTCTCACCTTCTTCGTCACGCGGTCCTGCGTCCGCTTCATCCGCCATCGGGCCGACCGCGACCGGCCGGCCCGATGGTGGCAGCCGCGCAATATCCATGTCGGAACCGTGCACATCCACCACGTGGCGTTCGGTGTGGTGCTGGTCATGCTGTCCGGCCTCACCCTGGTGACGCTGGCGGTCAATGGCCAAGAACCCCAACTGACCCTGGCGGCAATACTTTTCGGTGTGGGCGCGGCGCTGGTGCTGGACGAGTACGCGCTGATCCTGCACCTGTCCGATGTGTACTGGGAAGAAGACGGCCGCAGCTCGGTGGATGCCGTGTTCGCCGCGGTCGCGGTGGCCGGGCTGTTGATGCTGGGTTTGCATCCGCTGATGTTCGTGCTGCCCATCCGCTACGACGGCGACTGGCTGACACTGCAGAGCACGCTTGCCGCGGCGCTGGTGTTCACCCTGCCGCTGGCGGTGATCGTGCTCCTCAAGGGCAAGGTGTGGACCGGGCTACTCGGCATGTTCATTGTGGTGTTGCTCATCATCGGGGCGGTCCGGCTGTCGCGCCCGCACGCCCCGTGGGCGCGGTGGCGCTACACCGCCCGGCCGGCGAAGATGCGGCGCGCGCTGCAGCGCGAACGCCGGTGGCGACGGCCGGTGGTGCAGGCGAAGCTCTGGCTACAGGGCGCGATCGCCGGAACTCCGCGGCTGCCCGACGAGCGCACCGTCGACGCGCAACTGGACCTCGAGGTGCACCCCGCACCGCCGCCCGACACCGGGCCCATCCTGATCGGTGGGTAACTGCCGCAACCGCGAGCAGACGCGAACTCGCACTGCGGCGCGCCGCAGCGTGCGAGTTCGCGTCTGCTCGCGCAGCTGAGGCGAACTAAGCTGCGGCGGTGCGGTACTTCTACGACACCGAATTCATTGAGGACGGCCGCACCATCGAGCTGATCTCGATAGGGGTGGTCGCCGAAGACGGCCGGGAGTATTACGCCGTTTCCTCGGAATTCGATCCCGGACGAGCGGGCACCTGGGTGCGGTCCCACGTGCTGCCGAAGCTTCCGTCACCGTCGTCCCAGCTGTGGCGCTCGCGCCGGCGGATCCGCGCTGACCTGGAGCAATTCCTGGGTGTCAACGGCTCTGAGCCCATCGAACTGTGGGCCTGGCTGGGGGCCTACGACCACGTGGTCCTGTGTCAGCTGTGGGGCACGATGCCCAATCTGCCCAGGGCGATCCCGCGGTTCACCCGGGAGCTGCGCCAACTGTGGGAGGACCGGGGATCCCCGCGGCTGCCGCCCAGATCTGCGGACGCACACGACGCGCTGGTCGACGCGCGGGATCAGCTGCGCCGCTTCCAGATTATCGCCGCCAGCGACGATGTGGGCCAGCGGCGTTCGCCCTGATCAGCCACGAACGGCCACAGCTACCATGGACCGATGAACTGGACCGTCGACATTCCGATCGACCAGCTGCCGCCGCTGCCTCCGCTGCCTGCCGACCTGCGGGCGCAGCTGGACGCGGCGCTGGCCAAGCCGGCCGCCCAGCAGCCGAGTTGGGACCCCGATCAAGCGGCGGCGATGCGCAAGGTGCTGGAAAGCGTGCCGCCGGTGACGGTGCCGTCGGAGATCGTCCGGCTGCAGGAACAGCTCGCGCAGGTGGCCCGGGGAGAGGCATTTCTGCTGCAGGGCGGTGACTGCGCGGAGACGTTCACCGACAACACCGAACCCCACATCCGCGGCAACATCCGGACACTGCTGCAGATGGCCGTGGTGCTCACCTACGGCGCCAGCATGCCGGTGGTCAAGGTGGCCCGTATCGCCGGCCAGTACGCCAAGCCACGGTCGGCCGACATCGACGCGCTGGGCCTGAAGTCCTACCGCGGCGACATGATCAACGGCTTCGCTCCCGACGCCGCGGTTCGTGCGCACGACCCGTCACGACTGGTGCGGGCCTACGCCAACGCCAGCGCCGCCATGAACCTGGTGCGGGCGCTGACGTCGTCGGGTTTCTCCTCACTGCACCTGGCGCACGACTGGAACCGCGAGTTCGTGCGCACGTCACCGGCCGGTGCGCGGTACGAGGCGCTGGCCTCCGAAATAGACCGTGCGCTGCGCTTCATGAGCGCCTGCGGGGTGGCCGACCGCAACCTGCAGACCGCCGAGATCTACGCCAGCCACGAGGCGCTGGTGCTCGACTACGAGCGCTCCATGCTGCGGCTTTCAGACGTGCAGGACGGCGAACCGCAGCTCTACGACCTCTCGGCACACACCGTGTGGATCGGCGAGCGGACCCGCCAGCTCGACGGCGCTCACCTGGCGTTCGCCGAGGTGATCGCCAACCCGATCGGCGTCAAGATCGGACCGACCATGACCCCCGAGCTGGCCGTCGAATACGTCGAGCGCCTGGACCCGCACAACAAGCCGGGCCGGCTGACCCTGGTGAGCCGGCTGGGGAACAACAAGGTGCGCGACGTGCTGCCGCCGATCATCGAGAAGGTCCAGGCCACCGGCCACCAGGTGATCTGGCAGTGCGACCCCATGCACGGCAACACCCACGAGTCCTCGACGGGCTACAAGACCCGCCACTTCGACCGCATTGTCGACGAGGTGCAGGGCTTCTTCGAGGTGCACCGCGCGCTGGGCACCCACCCGGGCGGCATCCACGTAGAGATCACCGGCGAGAACGTCACGGAATGCCTTGGTGGGGCACAGGACATCTCGGACAACGATCTGGCGGGGCGTTACGAGACCGCGTGCGACCCGCGGCTGAACACCCAGCAGTCACTGGAGCTGGCCTTCCTGGTCGCGGAGATGCTGCGCGACTAGCCCGACCAGAACTAGAGCAGCGTGCTCAGGTGGACGCCGATCGTCCAGGCGGCGGTCGCCACCAATCCGGTCAGCGTCAACACCACGGCCACCCAGATCAGCACCATGCGGCGGCCGTGCTGGCGCGCCCAGACGAATTCGTCCATCGGGATGCCGGCGAATTCCCCTGCGTCAGGACCAAATTCGGCCTCGTCCAGCTCGTCGAAGTCGTAGTCGTCGGGCAGCGCCGGGGCAGCGGGAGCGGCCTCCCCGGGTTCTCGGGTGAACTGACGGGTCGGGTGGGGAGCCGGAGACGGGGCCGGGCGCTGCGTCATGCGGCTGTGCTCCAGCGCGCGGTGCTGTGCTGAGTTGCGGGGCGCTGGAACCCGGAAGTCGGGCAACCCCAGCTCCTCGACGATCGATTCCAGATCGGCCGCCATCTCGATCGCGTCGGCGTACCGCTGCGCCGGGTCACGAGCGGTCGCGCAGGCCACGAATTCGTCGAATTGTCTTGGCACGCCATCAATTACCGCGCTCGGTGGCGGTACATCGTTGTCCAGGCGCTGATAGGCGACCGACAGCGCGGTATCGCCGCTGAATGGTGTCTGCCCGGTCAGCAGTTCGTAGGTGAGAATCCCGGCTGAGTAGACGTCGCTACGTGGACCGGCGTTGCCGTCGCGGACCTGCTCGGGCGACAGGTAGGCCGCGGTGCCCAGAATGACGCTGCTGGATGTGATTCCGGCGGCCGCCACGGCGCGCACCAGGCCGAAGTCGGCGATCTTGACCTCGCAGTCATCGGAGATCAGCACGTTCTCCGGCTTGACGTCGCGGTGGACCAGCCCGGCCCGGTGCGCGGCGGCCAGCCCGCCCAGTACCGGGCGCAGCACCGCCGCGACCGCGTGCGGCGGCATCGGACCCCGCTCGGTCAACAGCTCGCGCAGGGTGCCGCCCTCCACCAGCTCCATCACCAGAAACGGGTGCCGGCCGTCCTGTCCCTGGTCGTAGACCGCGACCAGGCCCGGGTTCTTCAGCCGCGCGACGGTGCGCGCCTCGAGCTGGAAGCGGTGCAGGAACTGCTGATCACCGGCGTAACGGGAGTCCATCACTTTCAGTGCCACAGGGCGGTCAAGGCGCGTGTCCAATCCCCGATAGACCGTCGAGGTGCCACCGCTGCCGATCTTCGCCTGCACCAGATACCGGCCATCCAGTAAGGCGTTGTCCAACGGGTCCCCTCCAACCACGTGGGCCATCGTAGGTGGACGGCGCAATTCGACAGCACAACGCGCACACTTGACCGTCCGGCAAGTTCTAGACTGACGTCGTGGGCAGTATCCCGGCCGGCGATGATGTTCTGGATCCCGACGAGCCAACCTACGACCTGTCCCGGGTCGCCGAACTGCTCGGCATACCGGTGAGCAAGGTCCTGCAGCAACTGCGCGAAGGCCACCTGGTCGCAGTTCGGCGGGCCGGCGGCGTGGTGGTTCCGCAGGTGTTCTTCACCAATACCGGGCAGGTGGTCAAGAGCCTGCCGGGCTTGTTGACGATCCTGCATGACGGCGGCTATCACGACACCGAGATCGTGCGGTGGCTGTTCACCCCAGATCCGTCGTTGACCGTCACCCGTGACGGCTCGCGCGACGCGCTGAATAACGCCCGCCCGGTTGACGCGCTGCATGCCCACCAGGCCCGCGAGGTGGTACGGCGCGCCCAGGCGATGGCGTACTGATCAGGGCGCACCGATCCTGATCAGGGGGTGCTGACCGGGACCTGTTCCTGGCTCGGCTCCGGCTCGCGGTACAGCGAGTGCCAGGCCAGCACCGCGAACGCGGTCGCGAGCCCCACGTGCAGCCAGGAGTACATCCCGTGGGACCCGTCCGGCTTGAAGATCACCATGATCCACGTCGAGAATCCCGCGATCGCCGCCATCGCCCGACGCGACTGGGCCAGTGGGGCCACCACCGCCAGCGGCCAGGAGTAGTACCACGGCAACGCCGCAGGCACGAACAACACGACTACCAGCATCACGCCGAAGATGCCCAGCAGCGCGTCCCGGTCGTCGCGGCGGAAGCGCCACCAGAGCAACGGCAGCGACACCAGGATGACCAGGATCCCGATCAGCCGGGCGATCCGCAGCAGGGTGTAGAACTGCACGGCGAAGAAGCCGCTGCTGAAGGCGTGGATGAGGTTCGCCGCGGCCGTCGGGATGGTCAGCCAGTTGATGATTTTCACCGAGCCGGCCAGCGCGGTCAGCCAGCCGAGTCCCACCCCGGCCACCAGTGACAGCACCGCGAACCCGATGACACAGATCGCCAGCGAGGCCAGCACCGCCGTCAGGAACGCCCGCACGGGCCGCCAGCCGCGATCCTCACGCAGGTGGCGCATCCATACCCAGCACAGGAACGGCAGCGCCAGCCCCGCGGTGGCTTTCACCGCAATCGCGATGGTGAGCAGCGTGATCCCTGCGACATGGTGGCGTTGCAGAGTCAGCGCGATGCCGGCGGCCATCAGACCGACCATCAACATCTCGTTGTGCACCCCGCCCATCAGATGGATGAGCACCAGCGGGTTGAGCACGCAGATCCACAGTGCTTTGGCGCCGTCGGTACCCACGTGATGCGCCAGTCGGGGAGCGGCCCAGATCAACAGCGCCAACCCGGGCAGCATGCACAGTCGCAGCAGCATCGTGCCGGCCACGACGTTGTTGCCGACGATCATCGTGACCACTTTGGCTATCAGGATGAAGGCCGGCCCGTAGGGCGCAGTGGTGATGGTCCAGATGGGGGAGACGTCGTCCAGCAGCGAATTGTTGTTGCCCACCGGGCCGACCGCATACGGGTCCAGGCCGTCCCGCAGCAGTGCGCCCTGCGCCAGGTAGGAGTAGGTGTCGCGACTGAACACCGGCACCGACAGCAGCAGGGGCAACAGCCAGAACGCTGTGGTGGCCCGCATGGTGAATTCGGTGGTCGCACCGGCCAGGCACCGCCGGCCCAGCCGCAGCCAGGCGATCAGCATCAGGCCGACCCCGATCCACAGCAGGATGGAGGACAACACCAGGCCGTGCCCAAAACGCATCCAGGACAGATGAATCGACTCCAGCAACGGATCGTGCTGACGAGTGCTGCCGGCACCAAGGCCGCCGGTGGTGATGAGCACCGACCCCAGAAAACCCAGTCGGGCCGGCGCGCCCTCGGCGGCGGTTGCGAACACGCGCAGCCGGGAAAGGCGTTGCGGATAGGTCTGTTTCGCCGTGGCTGAGGTCGGGGCTGCCATGGGTCAGGCGGTCCGCTCGGTGGCCAGGCGGGCCAGTTCGGACAGTCCGGCCTTGGCGGTCGCGCTGATCGGCGCCGCCGCCAGCGTCGCCAACGCCCGCCGGGTGAGATCGGTGATCCTGTTCTCCGCGGCGGCCAGAGCGCCCAGATCCTCGATGACCGTGCGCAGTTCGCGCACCTGGGCATCGGTCAGTTCGGTACCCACCGAAGTGCGCAACAGGTCGGCCGCCACCGGGTCTGACTCGTCGGCCAGTTGAGTGGCCTCGGCCAGCAGCACGGTGCGCTTGCCGGAGCGCAGGTCGTCGCCGGACGGCTTGCCCGTCACCGCGGGGTCGCCGAACACGCCCAGCACGTCGTCGCGGAGCTGGAATGCCACCCCGAGGTCGGTGCCGAATTGCTGGAAGGCCGCCATCACGTCGGGCCGGTCGGCCGCGGCGGCAGCTCCCAGTTGCAGGGGTCGCGACACCGTGTAGGAGGCGGTCTTATAGGTGGCGACGGTCATTGCCGCCGCGACCGACTCGGCGGCCGACGCCGGGGTCGAAGCCTCGGCGACGATGTCGAGGAACTGGCCGCCGAGCACCTCGGTCCGGATATCGGACCAGACGCGCTCGACCCGCTGCCGGGCCGGCGGGCACAAACTCGCCCGCACAATCACGTCGTTCGCCCAGGCGTGCGCGATGTCGCCGAGCAGGATGGCCGCCGACACACCGAACTGCTCTGGGGCGCCGCGCCACTCCCGGTCGCGATGCAGGGCCGCGAAATGCATGTGAGCGGTCGGCTTGCCGCGTCGCGTCGCGGAGGCGTCGATGACGTCGTCGTGGATCAGCGCGAAGGCGTGCAGCAGCTCCAGTGCGGCGAACAGCAGTAGCGCGTCCTCGTCGGGCGCCTCGCTGCTCACCGCGTCCCAGCCCCAGTAGGCGAAGACCGGTCGCATCCGCTTGCCGCCGCTGAGCACGAAGTCCTCGAGCCAGGCGGTCAATGCCGCATAATCGGCGCCGAGAAAGGCGGATTCGACGCGGCGTTCGTGCACGTACCGGCGCAGCTGATCGGTGATGGCTCCGGCCACCTGGACGGCCGCCGATGCTTCCAGGCTCACCGGAGGTGCCCCTTTCTGCTCGGCGTGCTTCTGGCCCGACAGTGTATGCCGCCCGCCAGTCGGTGGCCCGTCGGCAGCCCCCAGCGCTGCGGTCGCCGCACCGGCCGCCCCTATGCTGTCGTGGTGGCCCGACACGGGGGGTCGGAGTTCTCACACAAGGAAGAGGAGCCGAGTGACGCTCAACACCATCGCGCTGGAGCTGGTGCCGCCGAACGTGGACGGGGGTCAGGAGAAGGCGGCAGAAGACGCGCAGAAAGTGGTGCGGTACTCGGCTGAATCGGGGCTCGACGGCCGCATCCGGCACGTCATGATCCCCGGCATGATCGCCGAGGACGACGATCGTCCGGTGCCGATGAAGCCCAAGCTGGACGTCCTGGACTTCTGGTCGATCATCAGGCCGCAGCTACCCGGCATGCGGGGACTGTGCACCCAGGTCACCGCGTTCATGGACGAGGCATCCCTCGGCCGGCGCCTTCACGAGCTGACCGACGCCGGCATGGAGGGCGTGGTGTTCGTCGGGGTGCCGCGCACGATGAACGACGGTGAGGGCTCCGGTGTCGCACCGACCGACGCGCTGTCGATCTACCGCGACGCGGTGGCCAACCGCGGGGTGATCGTGATCCCCACCCGGGAAGGCGAGCACGGCCGGTTCAACTTCAAATGCAACCAGGGCGCCACCTACGGCATGACCCAGCTGCTGTATTCCGACGCGATCGTCGATTTTCTGGCCGAGTTCGCCAAGGAGACCGATCACCGGCCGGAGATTTTGTTGTCCTTCGGTTTCGTGCCCAAGATGGAGAGCCGCGTCGGCCTGATCAACTGGCTGATTCAGGACCCCGGAAACGAAGCGGTGGCCGGAGAGCAGGAGTTCGTCAAGCAGTTGGCCGGCAGCGAACCCGAGCAGAAGCGCCGGATGCTGGTGGACCTGTACAAACGGGTGGTCGACGGGGTGGCCGAACTCGGTTTTCCGCTCAGCATCCACTTCGAGGCCACCTACGGCGTTTCCGGTCCCGCGTTCGAGACGTTCGCCGAAATGCTCGCCTACTGGGCGCCCGACCGGGCTTAGCCAATGTCGCGACCCGCAGCGACCGGCTACGCCGCTCTTGCGATCGCGATTAACCGATTGTCGCGACCCGCAGCGACCGGCTACGCCGCTCTTGCGATCGCGATTAACCGATTGTCGCGACCCGCAGCGACCGGCTACGCCGCTCTTGCGATCGCGATTAACCGGACGTCGTCTTGTCGCCCGAAGCCGTGAAACGCGGTGATCGGTCCCGGCTGACCCAGGCCAGCAACGCCACCACACCGGCGGCGGCGAACGACGCGATGCCCAGCCAGATCCCCGCCCCCGTGAACGAACGGGTGTTGGGGTCGGTGTAGCGGGCCTGCGCGGTCATCGTGCTGACCACGCCCGGTTTGAGCTTCCACTGGACCACTTCGGGCTCGATCCGGTCGCCGTTCGTCGAGGTCACCGTGCCGGGAAAGGCGACGGTCAGCTCCACGTCGGCATCCGGATCGGTCAGCGAGGTCAGGTCGGCCCGGCCCTCCAGGATCACCAGGTTCCCGTTGCGGCGAAGTGACAGGTTGACACCCGCGGCGTCGGGATTCATATGGGCCAGTTGTGGCAACTCGGCGAAGGTCAGGTCGGAGAAGACGGCCTGGGAACCCACATAGCCGTCGCTGTCGTAGTTGGACACGGCGACCTTCTGGCTGAAGGGCAGGTTGGTGTCGAGCTGCGGCCCGGTGTCCTTGTTGTTCTTGGGTTTTGCCGCGGCGATGATCTCTCCGGACACCTTGTCGTCGGGCGAGATCGTCAGTGACGCGCGCACGCGCAGGCAGCCGGTGGCCAGCGGCACCAGCATCAGCAGCATCAGAATGGCCAGCACGCGGCGCCGCCGTGCAGTGAACAATCCGCGGGCTGGAAGCGGGGGTGAGCTGGCTCGCACCAGGTCATCGTGCCAGACCCGGTGCAACGCCCGGGCGAGCCGTCCGGTTAGAGCGGCAGTGCGCGGCCCAGAATCGCGAAGGCCCGCGGATCGCCGGTGAAGTAGTAGCTGCGGATGACGTCGGTGAAACCGAGCCGCCGGTACAGTCGCCAGGCCCGGTTGGCCTCGCCGTTGTTCTCCGGAGTGGAGAGCAGGACGTTGTTCTCGTCACGCCCGGCAAGCAGACGGCGGGCCAGCGCCTCGCCGAGGCCCCGCCCCTGGGCGCGCGGGTGGATGTGCAACTCGGTCAGCTCGAAATAGCTGTTCATCAGCCGGTCAATGGCGTGCGGTGGAAAGCCGCTGCGCTGCAGCCCCAGGACGACCTGCTGTTGCCACCACTGGCCGGGTGCGCCGGGGTAGCCGTAGGCGATGCCGACGAGCGGCGCGGAGCGCAGCTCGGCCTCCGAGCCGGGGCCGGCGGCGTCATCGGCGACTTCGACGGCGGCGACCGCCTTCCAGCCGCGCCGCCGGGTGTGCTCCAGCCACATGCCGGCGCGCTGATTCTCCGTGCCCCTCGGGTAACGCATGGCGTCGACATAGACCCGCAAAGCGTCGCCGAGGCGCCGCTCCATTTCTTTGGCCGGCAAATCGATGAGGAATGTCGCCAACTTGCGGTGTCCTTTTCATCGTCTGCGGGTGAGCTCCGGGTGGTTCCAGTATCGGACGCTGCGTTCGGGAAGCCACGACTGGGCGCAGGACGCCTGTGTGACGGGTTGCACCATCATCTGATTGCGGCCGATCACGTCGCACTCTCGCTGCCGGGATAGAATCGCCTGCGAACCAGTGGTACGGCGCAGATTGACCTCGTATCATTGTGGTTAATTGCCCTAACAAGGGCAGGGCGCGTGCTACCGGTGGTTACGTGACAGTGTGTCGGCAAGGAGGGACGAATGCCACTCTCCGATCATGAGCAGCGAATGCTCGATCAGATCGAGAGCGCTCTCTATGCCGAGGATCCCAAGTTCGCGTCCAGTGTGCGCGGCGGCGGTTTCCGGGCGCCGACCGCGCGTCGTCGCCTGCAGGGCACGGCGTTGTTCGCCGTCGGTCTGGGCATGCTGGTTTCCGGCGTGGCATTCAAAGCCACGATGATCGGAAGTTTCCCGATTCTGAGCGTGCTCGGTTTCGTCGTGATGTTCGGCGGCGTCGTGTACGCGGTCACCGGCAAGCGGCTGTCCGGCAGGCCGGACCACGGCGGCCCGGCTGCCGGCTCATCGCGGCAGCGTCGCTCCAAGGGTGCGGGCGGCTCCTTCACCAGTCGCATGGAGGACCGCTTCCGTCGGCGCTTCGACGAGTAGGTCGACCGCAATAGCTTCATGACGGGGTAGCCCCACCGGGCTGCCCCGTTTTTGTATGCGCGCTGGTATGCGCGCGCCCCCTGGCCGTGGGGGAGTGAACGCGCCTGCACCGGGGTTGGGCGGACCGTCTGGGCGCGGTCCATGCAACCGTCGCAGACCGGGCCGCCGCGACACGCCATCCACGCCGCCTGAAGCCATCTCGTGCCCCACTTGTAGCGCAGTTGTGTCCAATCCGCCCCACTGCGCCCCACCACCACCCCGAGACGCCAAAAATGGTCTGCGACATGGAATTTCGCTTATATCACCCGGTGGCCGGCGGGCCTCAACATGGCAGGCGGGTGAGCATGGTGTGGGAAAACGCCGCTCCGTGACGCGCGCAGGGGGCATTTATGGGGCGAAGTGGGGGGTTGTGGGGTATGGTGGCCGAAGTGTTTGGGTGAGAAGCAAGTTGGAGGTGCCGCAGTGTTTCTCGGCACCTACACGCCCAAGCTCGACGACAAGGGGCGGCTCACGCTGCCGGCCAAGTTTCGCGACGCACTGGCGGGAGGGTTGATGGTCACCAAGAGCCAAGACCACAGCCTCGCTGTGTACCCGCGGGCGGAGTTCGAACTGCTGGCACGGCGGGCGAGCAAGGCGCCGCGCAGCAACCCGGAGGCGCGGGCATTCCTGCGCAACCTCGCCGCCGGCACCGACGAGCAGCATCCCGACGCGCAAGGGCGGATCACGCTGTCGGCCGACCACCGCCGCTATGCGGGTCTGTCCAAGGATTGCGTGGTGATCGGCGCGGTCGATTACCTCGAGATCTGGGATGCGCAGGCCTGGAGCAACTATCAGCAAATTCACGAAGAGAACTTCTCCGCGGCCAGCGATGAAGCACTCGGCGACATCTTCTGAGGTGCATGCCTGTGCACCGTGGTCTCTGCCCGAACCGACCCTGGCGTACTTCCCCAACGCCAGGTGCGTCTCGGACAGGGGCCTCGGTGCGCCGGCGCCACGGCGTGTAGGCCTGACCCGGGGAGGTGTCGCAGTGGGTGACTCCAGTTCCGGCGCAGGAGATTTCGGGCATGTCCCGGTCATGGCCCAGCGTTGCGTCGAGCTGCTCGCTCCGGCGCTGACCCGCCATCACTCCGACGGATCGGAGGCCGTGCTCGTCGACGCCACGCTCGGCGCGGGCGGGCACGCGGAACGCTTTCTCACCGACCTGCCGGGCCTGCGGCTGATCGGACTCGACCGTGACCCGACCGCCTTGGACATCGCCCGCGAACGGCTGGCGCCGTTTGGCGATCGGGTCACCCTGGTGCACACGCGGTACGACGGCATCGCCGCTGCGCTCGACGAATGCGGTTACGGCACAGTGGAATCGGTCGACGGAATCCTGTTTGACCTCGGAGTGTCGTCGATGCAACTCGACCGCGCCGAGCGTGGCTTCGCCTACGCCAAAGACGCCCCACTGGACATGCGGATGGACCCGTCCTCGCCGCTGACGGCGGCAGACATCGTCAACACCTACAGCGAGGCGGAGCTGGCCGACATTCTGCACCGCTACGGCGAGGAGCGGTTCGCGCGGCGCATCGCCGCGCAGATCGTCCGCCGCCGCGCCCGCACCCCGTTCACCTCCACCGCCGAGCTGGTGGCCCTGCTCTACGAAGCGATCCCGGCGCCGGCCCGGCGCACCGGCGGGCACCCGGCCAAGCGGACGTTCCAAGCGCTTCGGGTAGCCGTCAACGACGAACTGGAGTCGCTGCGCACGGCCCTCCCCGCCGCGCTGGACGCCCTCGTCGTAGCCGGTCGCATCGTGGTGATGGCCTACCAGTCCCTGGAGGACCGGATCGTCAAGCGTCTGTTCGCCGACGCGACCGCATCCCGCACGCCGCCGGGCCTGCCGGTCGAACTTCCCGGCCACGGACCGCTGTTCCGGTCGTTGACTCACGGAGCGGAAAAAGCCGACGCGGCCGAGGTGGACCGCAACCCGCGCAGTGCCCCGGTGCGAGTGCGGGCCCTGCAACGAATCGAGCACGCGAGGGGGAACGCACAGGCATGAGCACAAAGCGTGAGGCGACGAAACGCCGCGAGAGCGAGCGTCGCGGCCGGCGCGGCGGTGCCGCTCGTCCGGGCACGGTGGACTCATCTGCGCGCCGGGGTCGCGGACGCTCCGGAAAACCGCAGGCACCCAGTCGTGAGGCGCGCGTGCCGCGTTCGGGTCCGCAGACCAGCCCGATGGCCCGGCCCGTCGACCGGCCGGCCCGCCCGAAGAACACCAGTCAGGCCAAGGCGCGCGCGAAGGCCCGGAAAGCCAAGGCCCCCAAAGTTATCCGGCCCAAGCTTACGGAGCGGCTGGCAACCAGGCTGAGCGAGATCGACCTCCGGCCGCACACGCTGTTGAGCCGGGTGCCGTTTGTCGTGCTGGTCATCGGTGCGCTCGGCGTCGGTTTGGGTTTGACGCTGTGGTTGTCCACCGATGCCGCCGAGCGTTCCTACAAGCTGAGCGACGCACGCGAGCGGACCCGCATGCTGCAACAGCAGAAAGAGGCGCTCGAACGCGATGTGCGGGAGGCGGAGTCGGCGCCAGCCCTGGCGGAGGCCGCCCGCAAGCAGGGCATGATCCCCACCCGGGACACCGCCCACCTGGTCCAGGCTCCCGACGGCAACTGGGTGGTGGTTGGGACGCCCAAGCCGGCCGACGGGGTTCAGCCGCCCCCGCTGAACGCCAAACTGCCCGACGACGGGCCACCGGCGCCGCCGAAGCCGGCGGTGACCCCGCCGGAGGTGGCGGTGCGGGTGCTGCCGGCTCCCGGCGACCCTGCGCAGCCTGGTCGGCCCGGCCCGGAGGTGTTGTTGCGGGGGCCCGACGGTTCGTCGACATTGCCAGGTCAGGTACCCGCCGTGCCGGGTCAGCTGCCCACGATGCCGGGTCAGCTGCCGACGCCCGCCGGTCAGGTCCCTGCGGTGCCGGGTCAGCTGCCGACGCCTGCCGGTCAGGTCCCGACGGTGCCGGGTCAGGTCCCGACGCCCGCCGGTCAGGTCCCGACGGTGCCGGGTCAGCTGCCGATGGTGCCGGGGCAGGTGCCGACGGTGCCGGGTCAGCTCCCCACCATGCCGGGCCAGGCCGCGACCGTGCCCGGTCAGGTGCCGACCGCGCCCGGCCAGCTGGACGTGCATGGGCCGCTGTTGTCCTTCCCCGATCAGGTGCCGGCGCAGCTACCTCCGCCCCTGCCACCGGCGGCGGTGCCCAATCCCTTACGCAATGCACCCCCGGCTCCGGGCGTATCGCCGCCCCCGCCCGCTAACACCGAGCAATCCGTTCCCGTCGCGCCGCCCGCGGCGCCCGCGGTCCCGGGAACACCGAGATGAGTCGCGGCGAGCCGAGGCGCGATCGCGGTCCCCGTCGGCCGCGTGAAGACCAGGGGCCGGCCAAGCGCCGCAGCAACCGTTCGGCCACCGAGGTTCCGGGATCCAAGCGAATCCGGAAACCTAAGGAGACCAACAAGTCCCGTGCCACCGCGCGACCGGAGACGGGACACCCGGCGACACAGCGGCGCACCCGGCAGGCGGTGGAAGTAGCCAGCCGCGGTGCGTCGTTCGTCTTCCGGCACCGGGCGGGTAATGCGGTCATCCTCGTGCTGATGCTGGTGGCCGTGACGCAGCTGTTTTACCTCCAGGTGTCCAACGCCGCCCAACTCAACGCACAGGCGGCCGGCCAGCTCAAGGTCACCGACGTCGAACGTGCCATTCGCGGCGCCATCATCGACCGCCACAACGACCGCCTCGCGTTCACCATCGAGGCGCGCGCACTGACCTTCCAGCCCAAGCGGATTCGCCAGCAGCTCGAGGACGCCAGGAAGAAGATCCCGAGCGCTCCCGACCCGGACCAGCGGCTCAAGGACATGGCCAAGGATGTCGCGGGCAAGCTGAACAACAAGCCCGACGCCGCCACCCTGCTCAAGAAGCTGCAGAGCAACGAATCGTTCGTATACCTGGCCCGTAATGTCGAACCGGCTGTCGCCCATGCAATTTCGGCGAAATACCCCGAGGTCGGCTCCGAACGTCAGGACCTGCGGCAGTACCCTGGCGGTTCACTGGCGGCCAACATCGTCGGCGGCATCGACTGGGACGGCCACGGGTTGCTGGGCCTCGAAGATTCCCTGGACGCCATGCTGGCCGGCACCGACGGTTCGGTCACCTACGACCGCGGCTCGGACGGCGTCGTGATACCCGGCAGCTACCGCAACCGGCACAAGGCCGTGCATGGTTCCACGATTCAGCTCACCCTCGACGACGACATCCAGTTCTACGTCCAGCAGCAGGTGCAGCAGGCCAAGAACGTGTCGGGAGCTCACACCGTTTCAGCGGTGGTGCTCGACGCCAAGACCGGCGAAGTGCTGGCCATGGCCAACGACAACACCTTCGACCCGTCGCAGGACATCGGGCGGCAAGGCGACCGGCAACTGGGCAACCTGCCGGTGTCCTCACCGTTCGAGCCGGGATCGGTCAACAAGATCATCACCGCGTCGTCGGTCATCGAATACAACCTGTCCAACCCTGACGAGGTGTTGCAGGTACCCGGCACCATCTCGATGGGCGGTGTCACCGTGCACGACGCGTGGGAGCACGGCGTGATGCCGTACACCACCACCGGGGTGTTCGGGAAGTCCTCGAATGTCGGCACCCTGATGCTGGCGCAGCGAGTGGGCCCGGAGCGCTTCTACGACATGGTCCGCAAGTTCGGGCTGGGCCAGCGCACCGGCGTCGGCCTGCCCGGTGAAAGCGCCGGCCTGGTGCCGCCGATCGACCAGTGGTCGGGCAGCACCTTCTCCAACCTCCCTATCGGACAGGGCGTTTCGATGACGCTGCTGCAGATGGCGGGCATGTACCAGGCCATCGCCAATGACGGGGTGCGGATTCCGCCGCGAATCCTCAAGGCCACCATCGCCGCCGACGGTTCGCGCACCGAGGAGCCGCGTCCGGAAGGCGTCCGGGTGGTGTCGGCGCAGACCGCCCAGACGGTGCGTCAGATGCTGCGTGCGGTCGTGCAGCAGGATCCGATGGGTTACCAGCAGGGCACCGGTCCCGCGGCCGCCGTGCCGGGTTACCAGATGGCCGGCAAAACCGGTACCGCGCAACAGATCAACCCCGGCTGTGGCTGCTACTTCGACGACGTCTACTGGATCACCTTCGCCGGCATGGCCACCGTCGACAATCCGCGCTATGTCATCGGCATCATGATGGACAACCCGCAACGCAACGCCGACGGCACTCCGGGTCACTCGGCGGCGCCGCTGTTCCACAACATCGCGGGCTGGCTGATGCAGCGCGAGAACGTGCCGCTGTCACCGGATCCGGGACCGCCGCTGACGCTGCAGGCGATGTAAGGCGTCTGCCCTTTCGCCATCGACAGGTGGATGAGGCGGGAGCCGGCCCACAACCGGCGGCGCCCGCCCGCACCGATTATTGCGCGATGCAGTGCGTGATGCTTCCAGCCGCGCGGCGTGCATCAGCCGAAACCCGGACCTGCGCGCGGCCACTGGGCACCGCGTAGCTCGCCCAGAGAAAATCTACGCCGCCGTCGCGGGCAATCTACGCGGTATGGCCGATGCGCTCAGCTCCGCAAGGTCACATACTCAATTCAGCGTTGATTGACACGAATACTACGGTCGGCGGTCCCCGAAGCGGGCGCCTTCCCGGTACTCACGGTTTGCGCGCGTCCTGCGCCAAGCCAGATTGACACGCGCGTCGGGCCGGCGCGGGGCCCACGAGCGTTCAGACATGCGGCGCAGCCGCTGCCACCCCGGTGCATGGTCACAGCGAAGTGGCTGTGCGCCGCGGGTCCCTTTGTGAATCACCAAGCGAGCTTTGCTCATTCGCCGTGCATTCGTGCGTCAGAGCGGATGACCCATTGGTCCGACGACAGCGAGCCGAGCCGAGGAGGTCTAGTCGATGAAAAGCCGCCGCCCGATCGACGGCATGCAGTTGGTGACCGACCAGGTCGCCTCGGCAAGCCCTGGGTTGATACGTGAGCTGCTGTCGACGTTCATTCACACCTTGCTGAGCGCGGACGCCGACGCGGTGTGCAGCGCCGACTACCGTCAACGCAGTCGAGGCCGGGCCAATAGCCGCAACGGCTATCGGCGCCGCAATCTGGCAACTCGCGCCGGCAAGATCGAGCTCGCCATCCCCAAATTGCGCTTCGGCAGCTACTTTCCGTATTGGCTCCTGGGGCCGCGCGAGCGCGCTGAGGGCGTGCTCACCAATATGGCGATCACCTGTTATCTGTTGGGCGTGTCCAGGCATCGGGTGGCGACGCTGGTCGAATCGCTCGGCATCACCGGCCTGTCTGCATCGCAGGTATCGGCAATGGCCGATCGACTGGAGCAGTCCGTGGACGCCCTTCGCAACAAGGCCCTGGACGGCGGCCCGCACCGGTTTGTCGCCGTCGATGCCTTGACGCTGAGCGTGCAGCGGCACGGCCGAATCTGCCACGTGCAGTTGCTGATCGCCACCGGTCTGAATGCGAACGGCTGCAGCGAGATCCTCGGGGCTTACATGTGCTCCGCCGACGACACCGAACGCTGGCTGACTTTCTTTCGGAACCTCTGTGCCCGCGGCTTGTCCGGAGTCGCTCTGGTTACCGGTCACTACGATGCCGACCTGATCACCGCGATCGAGGCCATGCTGCCGGGAGCGACCTGGCAGCGCTGCACTACGCACTACATCACCGAGCTGATGGCGGTCACTCCTACCAGCTGCTGGTCAAAGGTCCGCAAGCTGGTGAAGTCGATCCTCGACCAGCCGGACGCCGACTCCGTTGCGGCCCAATATGATCGAGTCTTCGAGATCTTGAGCGAGGCGCTGCCCGAAGCGGCCAGGCACTTCGAGGCGGCCCGTGACGAGCTGCTGGGCTACACCGCATTTCCCGATCAGCTCTGGCGTCAAATCTGGCTGAACAACCCTTGCGCTTTGCGGCGCTGCAACACCCATTTGTGACGCCGCGGGCACGCCCTTGACCCTGGTCGGGAACCTGCGCGGCCGGAGAACTACCGAACTGGCGCGGTGCCGTCCCGGCTAGAGGCGGATGGTGCAGATGTGCATGCGCGGTGCCGCCCCCGCGCACGCGTCACAGCGGTCGCACCTGTGTCGGGAAACGGTGACGAGTTCGCTGCTCGCCGTTGTGCGACAACAGTATTGAGCAGCACTACCGATCTTGCGCAACGGGTGCGCCGCAGATCAGTTCTGCAGTACCACGCCGGACAGCCGGGACCCGATGCTGGCGAAGCCGGCGACAACGCTGTCGAGGTTGAAGGACAGCAGGCCGGTGTTCGCGATACCGGATATTCCGCTGCCCAGGTTGGAGAAGCCGGAGACGTTGCCGCCGTAGTTCTGGTAACCCGACCCGAAGAGGAGGCCGCCCAACGGGTTTGTGTTGGACCATCCCGAGAGGGCCGAGCCGTTGTTGCCGAACCCTGAGTTTCCTCCTGCGCCGGCGTTGAAGAAGCCCGAGGAGGGCGTACTCGTCGAGTTGAAGTAGCCGGGACCCGGTGGGATGTCGAAAGCCGTGATGGTGGTGGAGGGCAGGGTGATGCTCGGAACGGTCAGGGGTGGAGTGGTGAATGCGCCCACGCCGATGGGCGGAATGGTCAGCGGGGGGGTCGTGATCGGCGGAATCGAAATCTGCGGCAGCGCAAAGCCTCCCACTCCGATCGGCGGGATGGTGAGGGCTGGGGTGGTGATGGCCGGGGTGGTGATCTCGGGCAGCAGGAATCTTCCGACACCGATCGGGGGGATGGTGAGGGCTGGGGTGCTGATGGCCGGGGTGGTGATCTCGGGCAGCAGGAATCCTCCGACACCGATCGGCGGAATGGTGAGTTCCGGGGTTGCGATAGCTGGGGTGGTGATCTGCGGGAGGAAGAACCGGTTGACGCCGATCGGCGGAATGGTGAGCTCCGGGGTTGCGATAGCTGGGGTGGTGATCTGTGGGAGGAAGAACCGGTCGATGCCAATCGGCGGAATGGTGAGCTCCGGCGTGGCGATGGCCGGCGTGGTGATCTCCGGCAGGAAGAACCTGTCGACGCCGATGGACGGGATGGTCAGTACAGGGGTGGCGATGGCTGGGGTGGTGATTTCCGGGAGGAAGAACCGGTCGATGCCGATCGAAGGGATGGTCAGTGCTGGGGTGGCGATGGCGGGGGTGGTGATTTCCGGGAGGAAGAACCGCTCGATGCCGATCGACGGGATGGTCAGCTCCGGCGTTTCGATTGCCGGGGTGGTGATTTCTGGGAGGAAGAACCGCTCGATGCCGATTGGCGGGATGGTCAATGCCGGCGTCTTGAATTCGGGTATTTCGATCTGCGGCAGCGTGAAACCCTGAACTTGAGTAGCCGGGATCGTCAGAGATGGAAGGTCGAATTCGTTAATCTGCAGGCCCGGAATAACGTAGCTACCGCCGTTGGGATTGCTAATGGTGACGAAGGGTAGATCGAACTCCGATATCCTTGCGCCCGGAATGACAAATTCGTTGATTATTCCTGCAAACGATCCTGGTAATACTTGCCCGATGAAGAACGGCGGCATGTTGAAGGCCGGTATATAGAATTTCAGGTCGCCGATCGCACCGCCGTTAACGTCGATATATAGGACCTGAACCCCGTTGTTATCCGGCCCGCCACTGCCCCCTGGGAAAAAGACACTCGGCGTTTGAATGGTGGGCAAAGTGATTCTAGGAATTGTTACCGTCGGTAGTGAGAATCCGCTTATGGATACCAGGGGTGTAGTGATCGGCGGAACGACTATTTCGGGTAGTCCAATGGATGGCACATGTATCGTGGGAGTCTGTATTTCGGGCAAGCTGAAGGCGCCGACAGTGATATCTGCAGGCGATTGCCACTCCGGAATGGTAACTGGGGGAATTGCTAACGCCGGCAGTGCGAACCCGCCGACTTCGGTGTTGCCGAGGGTGACGGGTGGGATGAGCAGGGGCGGGATGGTGAGTTCGGGGAGGGCGAAGCCGTCGACGGCGATGTTGCCGAGGGTGACGGGTGGGATGAGCAGGGAGGGGATGGTGAGTTCGGGGAGGGCGAAGCCGTCGACGGCGATGTTGCCGAGGGTGACGGGTGGGATGAGCAGGGAGGGGATGGTGAGTTCGGGGAGGGCGAAGCCGTCGACGGCGATGTTGCCGAGGGTGACGGGTGGGATGAGCAGGGAGGGGATGGTGAGTTCGGGGAGGGCGAAGCCGTCGACGGCGATGTTGCCGAGGGTGACGGGTGGGATGAGCAGGGAGGGGATGGTGAGTTCGGGGAGGGCGAAGCCGTCGACGGCGATGTTGCCGAGGGTGACGGGTGGGATGAGCAGGGAGGGGATGGTGAGTTCGGGAAGGGCGAAGCCGTCGACGGCGATGTTGCCGAGGGTGACCGGTGGGATGGTCAGCGACGGGATGGTGAGTTCGGGAAGGGCGAAGCCGTCGACGGCGATGTTGCCGAGGCTGACCGGTGGGATGGTCAGCGACGGAACAGTGAGCTCCGGGAGTCCGAATGCGCCGACGAAGATGTCGTCCGGCGTCTGGAAAGCCGGTATCGACAGGGAGGGCAACGTTATCGCCGGCAGATTGAAACCGGGGATTGCGATGGCGGGGATGCCGATTGGCGGCAGAATTATATCGGGTGTCGTGATGACAAAATGGAGTCTGCCCTGGTTCTGCCCGGCGTAGAACGCGCCGTTGTTCATGTCGCCGGTGTTGAAGGCCCCGGTGTTGATGCTGCCCGCATTCGCGAAACCAGTGTTGGAGCTGCCGGTGTTGAAGCTGCCCGTGTTGGACACGCCGGGGTTGAAGTCGCCTGTGTTGTAGTTCCCGGCGTTGAGGTTGCCCGTGTTTGCGTTGCCCGCGTTCAGAATCCCGGTATTGAAGGCGCCGGCATTGAAGATGCCGGTGCTTGCGGTCCCGGTGTTGAAGAGCCCGGCGTTGTAGCTGCCGGAGTTGCCGATGCCGAAGTTGCCGGTGCCGGAGTTGAAGAACCCCACATTCCCGGTACCGGAGTTGAACAGCCCGAGGTTACCTGTTCCGGAATTAAGCGGACCGGTGCTGAACTGTACGATGTTGGAATTCTCCAGGCGGACGTAGGTGTCGCCGAAGCCGATCAGATTGTTGCCGGTCAGCCCAAGGCCGACGTTGTTGTTGCCGGTGTTCGCCAGACCGATGTTGAAGGCGCCGGCGTTTCCGAAGCCGAAGTTGCCGCCGCCGATATTTCCGAGGCCGACGTTGCCCGCACCAAGATTTCCGAAGCCGGCATTGGAAATACCGTAGTTTCCAGAACCGACGTTGAGATCGCCGAGATTTCCGCCACCGAAGTTTCCGACGCCGACGTTTGCGTTGCCGAAGTTTCCGATGCCGACGTTGGCCAGGCCGAGGCTGAGCCCGAGCGCGCGCACTGAGGAAGTTGCGGCCGCCAGGCCAGGTGTTGTCGGGCTGAACCCCGCCGCTTCGATCCCCGCCAGATCCTGCAGCGGCTGGACGAACGGCGGCAGAGCGGAGACAATCGCCGAGGCCTCAGCGTGGTAGGCGGACATGGTGGACACAGCTTCGGTCCACATTTGTTCGTAGTGAGCCTCGGCAGCGGCAATGGCCGGGCTGTTCTGCCCGAAAAGGTTCGAGATCACCAGCGACACGAACTGAGAACGGTTGGCCGCGACCAGTTCCGGCAGCACCATCGTGGTGCGGGCCGACTCGAAAACCGCCGCTGCGGCGCGCGCCTGGGCAGCCGCCTGATCGGCCTGAGCCGCCATCGTGGACAGCCAGCGTGCAAAGGGAGCAGCCGCGGCGCTCATCGCCGTCGCCGACGGTCCCTGCCACACCTCGTGGGTAAGCCCTGCGGTGATCGATCCGAAAGAAGCTGCTGCCGAGCTCAATTCAGCCGCCAGCCCATCCCACGCGGTCGCCGCCGCAGCCATCGGCGCAGATCCTGCGCCGGCGAAAAGGCGCGCCGCATTGATCTCGGGTGGCAGCACAAAGAAGTTCACCGTCTCACACCTTCCCGCGCCCGGGCCCGTCGTCGCTGGGGCGCACAGGTGGGGAAGCTACGTAAGGACAACAAGTCTCGTCCACGAAAGTGGTGTATGGCGCAGCGGAAAGCGCCGTCCCCTCAGATGCCGGCGTGCAGCGCCGGTGCGCCGGGCAATCCCGTTATCGGCAGGGGCATTTCATTGCGCGTTCAGCACATGCCGAGCGTGGATCACGCGGCCCGCAGGAGCCTTCGCCGATTGGAAGTGCTGGGGACGGCGACGCCACAATTGGCGCGGCTTGGTACCGCGCTGCACAGCGCCAATGCCGCTGCCTCGGCCTCGACCACCGAAATCCCGTCGGCCGGGGCCGACGAGATATCGGCGGCGGTCAGCTGGCACCGCGGGCGCAGCTCACTTGCCGACCGCTTCGCCGTGGGCGCACTGCTTTCTCGACGGCCCAGCCGCGATGAGGAGAATCTGTGCCGCAGCGCGGGTAGAACTTGCATTGAAAAGGTTGAGATATTCGCGGAATATTCGCCCCATTGCGCCGTGACCGTTGCATACTGGCTCGTCATTCGTGGCCAGATGAAAGCATTCGGGCTGGCCTAACGCGCTAGGAGGGCTTTGATGTCTTTTGTAGTGGCTGTTCCGGAACTGCTGGGCACGGCGGCGCAGCATGTGGCGGGTATCGGCACGGCATTAGGCACCGCGAACGCAGCGGCGTCGGCGTCCACCACAGGGGTGTTGTCGGCCGGCGCGGACGAGATCTCCGCTGCGATCAGCGCGTTGTTCAGTAATCACGCTCTGCAGTACCAGTCATTGAGTGCGCAAGCGGCAGAGTTCCATCAGAATTTTCTGGCGACCCTGAACGCGGCCGGTAGTGCTTACTCGGCAGCGGAAGCGGCCAATGCTTCGCCCTTGCAAGCGGCGGCAAATAGCATCCTCGACGTGGTGAATGCGCCCACGCAGGCGCTCCTGGGGCGTCCGCTGATCGGCAACGGAGCTAATGGAACAGCTGCCAGCCCCAATGGCGGCGCGGGCGGAATCCTGATCGGCAACGGGGGCGATGGCTACGGCTATAACGAAGTCGGTTTCTTCACTCCGACGAACGGCGGCAATGGTGGCGCCGCGGGCCTGATCGGCAACGGCGGCGCGGGCGGCGCCGGCAAAGCCGGCGGGAACGGGGGCGCCGGGGGAAGCGGGGGGTGGCTGATCGGTAACGGCGGTGCCGGCGGTGCCGGAGGAACCGGCCTCACCGCTAGCGGCGGCGCGGGCGGCGCCGGCGGCAGCGCCTCACTCATCGGCTGGGGTGGTCACGGCGGTGCTGGTGGCGACTCCAACTTCACTTTTGGTGGGGTTGGTGGCAGTGGTGGTGCCGGTGGACGACTCGTGGCGATCGGGGGTGACGGGGGAGCGGGTGGTTACGGCTTCACCGGCGGGGGCGCCGGTGGTGCAGGCGGTGCCGGCAGCGGTGTGCTTATCGGTAGCGGCGGCGCGGGTGGCGCCGGTGGGACGGGCTTTGCCGGTCTGGGCGGTGGTGCCGGAGGTGCCGGCGGCGCTGCGGGCGGCAATTTCTTCAGTCTCGGCGGGGCCGGGGGCGCCGGCGGTGCGGTTATTGACACCACCACCGGCGTTGGTGGGGCCGGGGGTGCGGGTGGTATCGCGGGGGGATTGTTCGGGTACGCACAGGGAGGTGCCGGAGGTTTGGGTGGCTTCGCCCAGGCCGGCGGGGGTGCGGGCGGTCTCGGTGGTACAGCGGCGGCGGTCTTCGGCGTGGGTGCCGGCGGCAGTGGCGGCATGGGCGGCGCCGCCGGCAACGTCGGGGCAATCAGCGGTGCAGGAGGTGGGGGCGGCATCGGCGCCGCGGTGTTCGGCGCCGGTTTCGGCGGCGTTGGTGGTGCCGGTGGGACGAGCCTGGGTGGGCCCGGCGGCGCCGGCGGCACCGGCGGCCAGGGCGTCTTAGTCGCCGGCCTGGGCGTCGGCGGTGCAGGCGGTAACGGTGGTGCCAGCATTACTGCAGCTAGCGGCGATGGCGGAGACGGCGGCAGCGCCGGCGGCCTGCTGACCCTCGGTATCGGCGGCAACGGAGGCAACGCCGGACCCAGCAACAACAACGTTCCGACTGCCGCCGGCGGCGATGGCGGCGATATCGGGGCGTCCACCAACGGCTCCTTCGTTCGGACGTTCTTCGGCTTCGGCGGTAACGGCGGCAATGGCTTCAACGGTGGACCCGCCGGCACCGGCGGCACCGGCGGCCTGCTGCTCGGTGCGAACGGAGACAACGGCGTGTCATAACCGGGGTGGGCGGATCTGCCCGCGCGGATTGAGTCCGGCGACATCGCCGGCGCAGATGGCGCTGCGGTAGCAGCCGCCCCCGCGGGGCGGTACCGATCGGTGATCGCCGCCACCGTGCGCGGGCGCGGCTCTGCGTGGCGACCGGTTGCCTCTGGGTAGGGTGTCAAGGCCGAGCGATCTCTGGAACATCCGCGGCCGGACGGAGGTGGTGCCCGTGGCGGAGTCGACGCCCACCGGGCTACGTCCCCGCACCGTCGTCGGCGTACCGCTGGCCACGCTGGCCGCGCAGATCGGAGCGGCACCCCCTACCGGCGCCGACGTGCTGGTGACCGGCGTGACGCTACGCGCTCAGGACGTCCAGCCGGGGGACCTGTTCGCCGCGCTGCCCGGTGCGACCACACACGGCGCCCGGCATGCCGGTGACGCCCTCGAGCGCGGCGCGGTGGCAGTGCTCACCGACGCCGACGGGGTGGCGGCAATGGGCGCTCACGCGACGGCCGTGCCGGTTGTGGTGCACCCCGCACCGCGCAGCGTGCTCGGCGGACTGGCGGCGAGCGTGTACGAGCGGCCCTCCGACCGGGTCACCGTCGTCGGCATCACCGGCACATCGGGCAAGACCACCACGACGTACCTAGTGGAAGCGGGATTGCGGGCCGGCGGCCGCGTCGCCGGTCTGGTCGGCACCATCGGCATCCGCATCGACGGCGTCGACATCCCCAGTGCGCTCACCACCCCCGAGGCTCCGGCACTGCAGGCGCTGTTCGCCGCGATGGCCGAACGGGGTGTCGACACCGTCGTGATGGAAGTGTCCAGTCACGCGCTGGCCCTGGGCCGCGTCGACGGCACCGAGTTCGCCGTCAGCGGCTTCACCAACCTGTCGCGCGACCACCTGGATTTCCACCCCACCATGGCCGACTACTTCGAGGCCAAAGCGCTGTTGTTCGACCCCGCCTCGGCGTTGCACGCCCGCACCGCCGTGGTGTGTGTCGACGACGAGGCCGGCCGCGCGATGGCGGCCCGGGCCGCTGAGCCGGTCACCGTCAGCGTCACCGGCCAACCCGCCCAGTGGCGCGCCGTCGACGTCGAGACCACCGGACCGGCGAGCCAGGAATTCACCGCCATCGATCCCACCGGCGCCGAACACCGCATCGGCATCAACCTGCCAGGCCACTACAACATCGCCAATTGCCTTGTTGCGCTGGCGATTCTGGATGCAGTCGGGGTTTCGCCGGCGCAGGCGGCGCCGGGTCTGCGGCATACCCGGGTACCGGGGCGCCTTGAACAGATAGACCATGGCCAGGATTTCCTCGCGCTGGTCGACTATGCGCACAAACCGGGCGCCCTGCGCGCGGTGCTCAGCACCCTGGCCCAGCCCGGCCGCCGCCTGGCGGTGGTGTTCGGCGCCGGCGGCGACCGTGACCCGGGCAAGCGCGCGCCGATGGGCGCGGTGGCCGCCGAACTCGCCGACCTCGTCGTCGTCACCGACGACAACCCGCGCAGCGAGAACCCTGCCGTCATCCGTGGTGAAATCCTCTCCGGAGCAAAAGAAGCCGGCACAACAGCCGAACTGGTCGAGATCGCCGACCGGCGCGAGGCGATCCGGCACGCGGTCACCTGGGCGGGTCCCGGCGACGTGGTGCTCATCGCCGGCAAAGGCCATGAGACCGGTCAGCGCAGCGCCGACGAGGTGCGGCCATTCGACGACCGGGTCGAACTCGCGGCCGCCCTCGACGCCGTGAAAGGCCGAGCGTGATCGACCTGACCGTGGCCCAGATCGCCGACATCGTCGGCGGCACGTTGGCCGACATCACCCCGGAGCGTGCCGCGGCCACCCGCGTCACCGGAACGGTGGAATTCGACTCACGCGCCGTCGGCCCGGGCGGACTGTTTCTCGCCCTGCCCGGCGCGCGCGCCGACGGGCACGACCACGCCGCATCGGCCGTGGCCGCCGGCGCGGTGGCGGTGCTGGCCGCCCGGCCGGTGGGGGTGCCGGCGATCGTCGTACAGCCACAGGCGGCGGCCGACGACCGCGCCTCGGTGCTCGAGCACGACGCAGATGGCTCGGGCGCTGCGGTGCTGGCCGCGCTGGGCAAACTGGCCAAGGCGGTGGCCGCCGACCTGGTGGCCGGTGGGCTGAGGATCATCGGGATCACCGGCTCGTCGGGCAAGACGTCCACCAAGGACCTGGTGGCCGCCGTGCTGCGGCCGCTGGGTGAGGTGGTCGCGCCGCCCGGGTCGTTCAACAACGAGCTGGGTCACCCCTGGACCGTACTGCGGGCCACCCGGGACACCGACTTTTTGATCCTGGAGATGTCGGCGCGCCACCCCGGCAACATCGCCGCGCTGGCCGATATCGCGACCCCGTCTATCGGCGTGGTGCTCAACGTCGGTACCGCGCACCTGGGCGAGTTCGGCTCCCGCGAGATCATTGCCCAAACTAAATCCGAACTACCACAATCTGTTTCGTCGTCCGGCGTGGTCATCTTGAACGCCGACGACCCGATGGTGGCCGCAATGGCCGACGTGACCGCGGCCCGGGTGGTCCGGGTGAGCCGCAATGCCGGGCCCAATACCGGCCACGTGTGGGCCGGGCCGGTGTCGCTCGACGAGTTGGCCAGGCCGCAGTTCACCCTGCACGCGGGGGCCGAAGAAGCCGACGTTCGCCTCGGCGTCTTCGGCGACCATCAGGTCAGCAACGCGCTGTGCGCGGCCGCCGTCGCGCTGGAGTGTGGCGGGACCGTCGAACAGATCGCGGCAGCGCTCGCGGCGGCGGGCCCGGTGTCGCGCCACCGCATGCACGTGACCACCCGCGCGGACGGCGTCACCGTGATCGACGATGCCTACAACGCCAACCCCGACTCGATGCGGGCCGGTCTGCAGGCTCTCGCCTGGATCGCGCACGGCGAGGATCATCCGCGGCGCAGCTGGGCGGTGCTGGGTGAGATGGCCGAACTCGGCGAGGATGCAATAACCGAGCACGACCGCATCGGCCGGCTCGCGGTGCGATTAGATGTGTCTCGACTCGTTGTCGTGGGAACCGGGAGGTCGATGAGCGCCATGCACCAGGGTGCGGTGATGGAGGGCTCGTGGGGGGAGGAGGTCGTCAACGTGGACGACGCGGCCGCCGCCCTGTCCCTGTTGCGCGCTGAGCTGCGACCCGGAGATGTGGTTCTGGTGAAGGCATCCAACTCGGCCGGATTGGGAGCGCTGGCCGACGCGCTGGTCGACGACACAGCCGGCAAGGGAGCGACGCGCCCGTGAGGCAGATTCTGATCGCCGTAGCCATCGCGGTGACCGTGTCCATCCTGCTGACTCCGGCGCTGATCCGGCTGTTCACCCGGCAGGGATTCGGTCACCAGATCCGCGAGGACGGCCCGCCCAGCCACCACACCAAGCGGGGTACGCCCTCGATGGGTGGGGTGGCGATCCTGGCCGGCATCTGGGCCGGCTACCTGGGCACCCACCTGTTCGGGCTGGCGTTCGACGGCGAAGGGATCTCGGCGTCGGGTCTGTGCGTGCTCGGACTGGCCACCGCCCTGGGCGGAGTCGGGTTCATCGACGACCTGATCAAGATCCGCCGGTCGCGCAACCTGGGCCTGAACAAGACGGCCAAGACGGTCGGGCAGATCACCGCCGCGGTGCTGTTCGCCGTGCTGGTGCTGCAGTTCCGCAACAACGCCGGCCTGACACCGGGCAGTGCGGACCTGTCCTACGTGCGCGAGATCGCCACGGTCACCGTCGCCCCGGGGTTGTTCGTGCTGTTCTGCGTGGTGGTGGTCAGCGCCTGGTCGAACGCGGTGAACTTCACCGACGGGCTGGACGGCCTGGCCGCCGGTTGCATGGCGATGGTGACCGGTGCCTACGTCCTGATCACCTTCTGGCAGTACCGCAACGCGTGCGTCACCGCGCCCGGCCTGGGTTGTTACAACGTGCGCGACCCGCTGGACCTGGCGCTGATCGCCGCCGCCACCGCCGGCGCCTGCATCGGGTTCCTGTGGTGGAACGCCGCGCCGGCCAAGATCTTCATGGGTGACACCGGCTCGCTGGCTCTGGGCGGCATCATCGCTGGACTGTCGGTGACCAGCCGCACCGAGATCCTGGCCGTAGTGCTGGGGGCGCTGTTTGTCGCCGAGGTCACCTCGGTGGTGCTGCAGATCCTGGCCTTCCGCACCACCGGGCGCCGGGTTTTCCGGATGGCCCCCTTCCATCACCATTTCGAGCTGGGGGGCTGGGCGGAAACGACAGTCATCATCCGCTTCTGGCTGCTCACAGCGATCAGCTGTGGCCTGGGCGTCGCCCTGTTCTATGGCGAGTGGCTGTCCACGATCGGTGCCTGACATAGACCCGTTGGCGCCGGGTGCGCCCGTCCTGATCGCCGGCGCCCGGGTGACCGGCCGCGCGGTGCTGGCGGCGCTCACCCGGTTCGGGGCCGTGCCGACGCTATGCGACGACGACCCCGCGATGCTGGCCCCGCACGCCGCGGCCGGCGTCGCGACCGCCGACCCGGCGACTGCCATTGCGCAGATCGACCGGTACGCGCTGGTGATTACCAGTCCCGGATTCCAGCCGGACACCCCCGTGCTGGCCGCCGCCGCCGCGGCCGGGGTGCCGATCTGGGGCGATGTGGAGCTGGCCTGGAGGCTCGATGCAGCCGGTCATTTCGGGCCGCCGCGCCGGTGGCTGGTGGTGACCGGTACCAACGGCAAGACCACCACCACGTCGATGCTGCACGACATGCTGATCGCCGGGGGACTGCGCAGCAAGCTGTGCGGGAACATCGGCGACCCGGTGCTCGATGTGCTGGACCAGCCGGCCGACGTGTTGGCGGTGGAGCTGTCCAGCTTCCAGCTGTACTGGGCCCCGTCGCTGCGGCCGGAGGCGGGCGTGGTGCTCAACATCGCCGAGGATCACCTGGACTGGCATCACACCATGGCCGCCTACACCGCCGCCAAAGCCCGGGTGCTCACCGGTCGGGTCGCTGTCGTCGGCCTGGACGACAGCCGGGCGGCGGCGCTGCGGGACACCGCCCCGGCGGCCGTTCGAGTGGGCTTCCGGCTCGGTGAACCCGCCCCGGGGGAGCTCGGCGTGCGTGACGGGCAGCTGGTCGACCGGGCGTTCGCCGAGGACCTGCCGCTGCTGCCGGTCACGTCGATTCCGGTGCCGGGCCCGGTCGGGGTGCTCAACACGCTGGCTGCCGCGGCGCTGGCGCGGGCGGTCGATGTGGCGCCCGAGGCGATCGCCACGGCCATCGCCTCGTTCCGGCTCGGCCGGCACCGCTGCGAGGAGGTGACCGTCGCGGACGGCATCACCTACGTCGACGACTCCAAGGCCACCAACCCGCACGCCGCCCAGGCCTCGGTGCTGGCCTACCCCCGGGTCGTCTGGTTGGCCGGCGGCCTGCTCAAGGGCGCATCCCTGGATGCGGAGGTCGCCCGCATCGCGTCGCACCTGGTCGGAGCGGTCCTTTTCGGGCGGGATCGCGCCGAGGTTGCCGAGGCGTTATCACGACACGCCCCCGATGTCCCCGTCGTACAGGTTGTTACAGGCGAGGATGTTGAGATGCATGCGACTGGTGTGGTTTCTGTTGCTGATGTGACACAAGTGAATAACGAGGGTGGGACCATCGGGGATCGTGTGATGGTCGCGGCCGTCGCCGCGGCCCGCGAGATGGCCCAACCGGGAGACACGGTGCTGCTCGCACCGGCCGGCGCATCGTTCGACCAGTTCACCGGGTATGGCGCACGGGGTGACGCCTTCGCGGCCGCCGTACGCGCCGCGGTCCGGTAGGCGGTGTGGGTATCGCAGTGACCCGGCTGTTCCGCCGGGATAAGGGGGAGACGTCCGCCGCAACCGAGGTGGCGGACGAGGCAGAGCAGGCAGAGCCTGCTGCCGCGGGGGAGAAAAACACCGCGCCGAAAGCCGATCCGAGCGGGCCGCGCACCGCGTTCGGTGCCTGGCTGGGCCGCCCCATGACCTCGTTCCACCTGATCATCGCTGTCACCGCACTGCTGACGTCGCTGGGACTGATCATGGTGCTGTCGGCGTCGGGCGTGCACTCCTACGACAACGACGGGTCGGCCTGGATCATCTTCGGCAAGCAGGTGCTCTGGACGATCGTCGGGCTCTTCGCCTGCTACGCCGGCTTGCGGATGTCGGTGCGCTTCATCCGGCGCGTCGCGTTCACCAGCTACGCGGTCACCATCATCTTGCTGGTCCTGGTGCTCATCCCGGGCATCGGCAACCTGGCCAACGGCTCCCGCAAGTGGTTCGTCATCGCCGGTTTCTCCATGCAGCCCTCCGAACTGACCAAGATCGCGTTCGCGATCTGGGGCGCGCACCTGCTGGCCGCCCGGCGCCTGGAGCGGGCGTCGCTGCGCGAGATGCTGGTCCCCTTGGTCCCGGCCGCGCTGATTGCCCTGGGGCTGATTGTCGCCCAGCCTGACCTCGGTCAGACCGTGTCGCTGGGCATCATTCTGCTGGGCCTACTGTGGTACGCCGGACTGCCGTTGCGGGTGTTCGTCAGCTCGCTGGGCGCGGTGTTCGCCGCCGGCGCGGTGCTGGCCATGTCCGCCGGCTACCGCTCCGACCGGGTGCGATCCTGGCTGGACCCGGAAGACGACCCGATGGACACCGGTTACCAGGCGCGCCAGGCCAAGTACGCCCTCGCGCACGGCGGCATCTTCGGCGATGGCCTGGGGCAGGGTGTGGCCAAGTGGAACTATCTGCCCAACGCGCACAACGACTTCATCTTCGCGATCATCGGCGAGGAGCTGGGCCTGATCGGGGCGGTGGGCCTGCTGGGGCTGTTCGGGCTGTTCGCCTACACCGGCATGCGCATCGCGCGCCGCTCCGCAGACCCGTTCCTGCGACTGCTCACGGCGACCACCACGTTGTGGGTGCTGGGCCAGGCGTTCATCAACATCGGGTATGTGATCGGCCTGCTGCCCGTCACCGGCCTGCAGCTGCCGCTCATCTCGGCCGGTGGAACGTCAACCGCTGCAACACTGTTCATGATCGGCATCATGGCCAACGCGGCCCGGCACGAACCCGAAGCCGTCGCGGCGCTGCGTGCCGGGCGAGACGACAAGGTAAACCGGCTGCTTCGGCTGCCGGTGCCGGAGCCGTACGTGCCCAGCCGGATCGAGTCCTTCCGTGATCGCAAGCGCCCGTCGCCCGCGCCGCCCAAAGCGCCGCGGCCCCGGCGGGCCGCCGGGCCACCGCCGAAGGCGCAGCCGCGCACCAGTCGGCGGTCTGCGGGAAGCGGCCACGGGCGGGAAAGGCATCATAGATCTGGCCAGCAGTACGCCGGCCGGCGCCAAACAGGGCGCGTAGGTGCATTGGAAGGTCAGCGTTACGGGTGAACGACAAGGTCACGGAGTCGGCCGGCGGGTCAGGGGACAGTCCCCTGCCCGCCGGTGGTGCGTTCTCGGTCGTGCTGGCCGGCGGTGGTACCGCCGGCCATGTGGAGCCCGCGATGGCAGTGGCCGACGCGCTGACCGCCCTGGACCCCCGGATCAGGATCACCGCGCTAGGCACGGCCCGCGGGTTGGAGACCCGGCTGGTGCCTGAGCGCGGCTACCGACTGGAGCTGATCACCCCGGTGCCGCTGCCGCGCAAACCCAGCGGTGACCTGGCGCGGCTGCCACCACGGGTCTGGCGCGCCGTACGGGAGACCCGCGCGGTGCTCGACAGTGTCGCCGCCGACGTCGTCATCGGTTTCGGCGGCTACGTGGCGTTGCCGGCCTATCTGGCTTCTCGCGGCAGGCCGGGACGCCGCCGCATCCCCGTGGTGATTCACGAGGCCAACGCCCGGGCGGGCCTGGCCAACCGGGTGGGCGCGAGGACCGCCGACCGGATTCTGTCCGCGGTGCCCGATTCGGGGCTGCGGCGCGCCGAGGTGGTCGGAGTGCCAGTGCGGGCGGCGATCACCACGCTGGACCGCACGGGCCTGCGTGCGCAGGCGCGGGCCCACTTCGGCTTCGCCGACGACGCGCGCGTGCTGCTGGTGTTCGGTGGCTCCCAGGGTGCGGTGTCGCTGAACCGGGCCGTCTCCGCGGCGGCCGCCGACCTGGCCGCCGCCGGGGTGTCTGTGCTGCATGCGCACGGACCCAAGAACACGCTCGAACTCCGCACACCCGAGCCCGGCGATCCGCCGTATGTGGCGGTGCCCTATCTGGACCGGATGGACCTGGCCTACTCCGCCGCCGACATGGTGATCTGCCGGTCCGGCGCAATGACGGTGGCCGAGGTCTCGGCCGTCGGCCTGCCCGCCATCTATGTGCCACTGCCGATCGGCAACGGTGAGCAGCGGCTCAACGCGCTGCCGGTGGTCAACGCCGGCGGCGGCATGATCGTCGCCGACGCGGCGCTGACCCCGGAGCTGGTGGCGCGTGAGGTGTCCGGCCTGCTCAACGATGCACCCCGGCTGGCGGCGATGACGGCGGCGGCGACCCTGGTCGGGCACCGCGACGCCGCGCAGCAGGTGGCCCGGGCGGCGCTGGACGTTGCCGGGCGGATCCCGGGAGCGCGCCGATGAGCGCCGAACAGCTGCCGCCGGAACTGCAGCGTGTGCACATGGTCGGCATCGGCGGCGCCGGCATGTCGGGCATCGCCCGCATTCTGCTGGACCGCGGCGGGATGGTGTCGGGCTCGGACGCCAAGGAGTCGCGCGGCGTGCATGCGCTGCGGGCGCGCGGCGCGCTGATCCGCATCGGTCATGACGCGTCGTCGCTGGATCTGCTGCCCGGCGGCGTCACCGCGGTCATCACCACGCACGCCGCCATCCCCAAAACCAACCCGGAGCTGGTCGAGGCCCGGCGCCGCGGCATTCCGGTGGTGCTGCGGCCCGTGGTGCTGGCCAAGCTGATGGCCGGGCGCACCACCTTGATGGTCACCGGTACGCACGGTAAGACCACGACGACGTCGATGCTGATTGTCGCGCTACAGCACTGTGGTCGCGACCCGTCGTTCGCGGTCGGGGGTGAGCTCGGCGAGGCCGGCACCAATGCCCATCACGGCAGCGGCGATATCTTTGTCGCCGAGGCCGACGAGAGCGACGGCACGCTGCTGGAATACACGCCCAACGTCGCGGTGGTCACCAATATCGAGTCCGACCACCTCGATTTCTACGGCAGCACCGAGGCGTACGTCGGGGTGTTCGACTCCTTCGTGGAGCGGCTCGCGCCCGGTGGCGCGCTGGTGGTGTGCACCGACGACCCGGGTGCGGCGGCGCTGGCCCGGCGCACAGCGGAGCTGGGAATTCGGGTGCTCTGCTACGGGTCGGGGGACGGGCCGCTCGCGGCTCGCTTGTTGTCGTGGGAACAACGCGGCACCGAGGCGGTCGCCCACATCCAATTGGCGGACGAGCCGCACCAGCGGGTGATGCGGCTGTCGGTGCCGGGACGGCACATGGCGCTCAACGCCCTGGCGGCGCTGCTGGCCGCGATCGAGATCGGCGCGCCCGTCGACGAGGTGCTCGACGGTCTGGCCACCTTCGAAGGAGTGCGGCGACGCTTCGAACTCGTCGGCACCGCTCATTCGGTGCGGGTATTCGACGACTACGCCCATCACCCCACCGAGGTCGCCGCCACGCTGGCGGCGGTCCGCTCCGTGGTCCAGCAGAGTGGCAGCGGTCGTTCGCTCGTCGTCTTTCAGCCCCATTTGTATTCCCGGACAAAAGCTTTCGCGCAGGAATTCGGGCACGCTCTGGACGGTGCCGACCAGGTCTTCGTACTCGACGTCTACGGTGCGCGCGAACAGCCACTGGCCGGCATCAGCGGCGCCACCGTCGCCGAACATGTCAGCGCGCCCGTGCGCTACCTGCCTGACTTCTCCGCGGTGGCCGAGGAATTGGCCGGGGCCGCCGAACCGGGCGATGTCATCGTCACGATGGGCGCGGGCGACGTGACGCTGCTCGGACCCGAAATCGTCACCGCACTGCGGATGCGGGCCAACCGCGGTGCACCCGGTCGGGAAGCACCCCAGTGAGCGAACCCGACCCCGACGCACCCGGGGCTCGGCCCGCCGACCTGGCCGGCGATGCTCCCGAGGACTCTGTCACCGGCGAGGCGGCGACGGAGCCGATCTCCACCGAGGGCGGCGCCCCGCCCGAATCTGAGGAAGAGGCAGAGGATTTCGAGGGCCCGCGGCGGCGAGCCCGGCGGGAACGCGCCGAACGCCGCGCTGCCCAGGCCCGGGCAACCGCCATCGAGGAGGCCCGCCGCGAGGCCAAGCGGCGCGCGAAGGGGGCGATGCTGCCGGAGCCCAAACCGGTTGCCCGCGGGGTGGTTCGGGGCCTGAAGATGCTGCTCGCAACGGTGCTGCTGGTGGTGGTCGGGGTCGGACTCGGCCTGATCCTCTACTTCACGCCCGCGATGTCGGCCCGCAACATCGTGGTCACCGGTACCGGCGTCGTCACCCGCGAGGAAGTGCTCGACGCCGCGCAGGTGCGGGTCGGGACTCCGCTGCTGCAGATCAACACCAACCAGGTCGCCGACCGGGTCGCCGCGATCCGGCGGGTGGCCAGCGCGCGGGTGCAGCGGCAGTACCCGTCGGCGCTGCGCATCACCATCGTCGAGCGAATCCCGGTGGTGGTGAAGGATTTTCCGGACGGACCGCATCTTTTCGACCGCGACGGCGTCGACTTCGCCACCGATCCGCCGCCGCCGGCGATCCCGTACATCGACGTGGAGAACCCAGGGCCCACCGATCCGGCCACGCTGGCCGCGCTGAAGGTGCTGAGCACGCTGCGTCCCGAGGTCGCCGGTGAGGTGGGCCGTATCGCGGCGCCCTCGGTGTCGTCGATCACGTTGACGCTGACCGACGGCCGGGTGGTGATCTGGGGGACCACCGATCGTGCAGCGGAAAAGGCCGAGAAGCTGGCGGCGCTGCTGACGCAGCCCGGGCGCACCTACGACGTGTCCAGTCCAGACCTGCCGACCGTCAAGTAGCCGCCAGCGACCGAGCAGCGCGAGCAGACGCGAACTCGCATTCAGAAGCGCTCAGCCATGCAATTTTCCGTCTGCTCGCGCAAAGAAAAAATCCGTGGCGCGCGTCGGCGCGCCTGCACGGCTAGTGCCCGTCGTACCCATACGGTTCTGGTTACGCGGAACTACTTGACATAACTCTAACTCTATGGTTGAGGTTGAGGGTTTGCAAGGAGACACACCGCAGGCACACCACGCATTACCAGGGGAACTGAAAGCCCATCAGGGAGGAAGACGAATGATGACCCCCCCACACAACTACCTGGCCGTCATCAAGGTCGTGGGCATCGGTGGTGGCGGCGTCAACGCCGTCAACCGAATGATCGAGCAAGGCCTCAAAGGTGTGGAGTTCATCGCCATCAACACCGACGCGCAGGCGTTGCTGATGAGTGATGCCGACGTCAAGCTCGACGTCGGTCGCGACTCGACACGAGGCCTGGGCGCCGGCGCCGACCCGGAGGTCGGCAAGAAGGCCGCTGAGGACGCCAAGGAGGAGATCGAGGAGCTGCTGCGCGGCGCCGACATGGTGTTCGTCACCGCCGGGGAGGGCGGTGGCACCGGCACCGGTGGCGCGCCCGTGGTCGCCAGCATCGCGCGCAAACTCGGCGCACTGACCGTCGGCGTCGTCACCCGGCCCTTCTCGTTCGAAGGCAAGCGGCGCAGCAACCAGGCCGAGAACGGCATCTCCGCGCTGCGGGAGAGCTGCGACACCCTGATCGTGATCCCTAACGACCGGTTGCTGCAGATGGGTGACGCCGCGGTGTCGTTGATGGACGCGTTCCGCAGCGCCGACGAGGTGCTGCTCAACGGTGTCCAGGGCATCACCGATCTGATCACCACCCCGGGTCTGATCAACGTCGACTTCGCCGACGTCAAGGGCATCATGTCCGGCGCCGGCACCGCGCTGATGGGCATCGGCTCGGCCCGCGGCGAGGGACGCTCGCTCAAAGCGGCCGAGATCGCCATCAACTCACCGCTGCTGGAAGCCTCGATGGAAGGCGCTCAGGGCGTGCTGATGTCGATCGCCGGCGGCAGCGACCTGGGCTTGTTCGAGATCAACGAGGCCGCCTCGCTGGTGCAGGACGCCGCCCATCAGGACGCCAACATCATCTTCGGCACCGTGATCGACGACTCGCTCGGTGATGAGGTGCGCGTCACTGTGATCGCCGCAGGCTTCGACGCCGGCCCCGGCCGGAAAGCCGTCAGCGGCAACGAAACCGGTGGCGCCCACCGCATCGAGACTGCCAAGGCCGGCAAGCTCACCTCGACGCTGTTCGAACCGGTCGATGCCGTCAGCGTCCCGCTGCACACCAACGGGGCGACCCTGAGCATCGGCGGCGACGACGACGACGTCGATGTGCCGCCCTTCATGCGCCGCTGAGGTCTCGATTTGCTTGCCAGTGCGCGACAAACCGGCGTCGAAACATCATGGCCCGACGTCGATGCGGTCTGACAGGCAACGGAATCCAGATACTGGGGACGTGAGCGTTCGTATCCGCCGGGTGACCACCACTCGGGCGGGCGGCGTGTCCAAGCCGCCGTTCGACACCTTCAACCTGGGCGACCATGTCGGGGACGATCCGGCTGCCGTGCGGGCCAACCGGTCGCGCCTGGCCAAAGCCGTCGGCCTGCCCGGCGACCGGGTGTTGTGGATGAACCAGGTGCACGGCACCCACGTCGAGGTGGTCGACGGCCCGCAGTCCTCGGCGCTGCCCGACACCGATGGAATGGTCACGGCGACAACGCGATTGGCGTTGGCTGTGGTGACAGCCGATTGTGTGCCGGTGTTGCTCGCCGACGCGCGGGCCGGTGTCGTCGGCGCGGTGCACGCCGGGCGGGTGGGCGCTCAGCACGGCGTGGTGGCCCGCACGGTCGAGGCGATGCTCGAATTGGGGGCGCAGATCGGCGACATTTCGGCGCTGTTGGGCCCCGCGGTCAGCGGTCGCAACTACGAGGTGCCCGAGGCCATGGCCGCAGAGGTCGAAGCCGCGTTACCCGGCAGTCGCACCACGACGCCCGCGGGCACTGCGGGCCTGGATCTGCGCGTCGGCATCGCCGGCCAGCTTCGTCGAATGGGCGTGACGTCCATCGAGGTCGACCCGCGCTGCACCGCAGCCGACCGGGCGCTGTTCAGTCACCGGCGCGATGCGCCGACCGGACGGCTGGCGTCGCTGGTATGGATGGAACAGTCGGCATGACGGTCGAGGACGCCGCTCAGGGCGAACGCCAGTCGGAATTGACCCGATCGCTCGCCGCAGTGCGATCGCGGCTGGCTGCGGCGGCCGAAGCGGCCGGCCGCAATGTCGGCGAGATCGAACTGCTGCCGATCACGAAATTCTTCCCGGCTTCCGATGTGGCGATCCTGGCGCGGCTCGGAGTGCGGGCCGTGGGCGAATCCCGCGAGCAGGAGGCGTCGGCGAAGGTGGCCGAGGTGGCGCGGTTGCTGGGTGCATCAGGGGAATCCCGGCAGATGCAGTGGCACATGGTCGGCCAGATTCAGCGCAAGAAAGCCAAGGCGCTGGCCCGGTGGGCGCATACCGCCCACTCGGTCGACAGCCAGCAGCTGGTGACCGCCCTGGACCGTGCGGTGGCCGGCGCTCTGGCCGAGCAGCGCCGCAGCAAGCCGCTGCGGGTCTACGTTCAGGTCAGTCTCGACGGTGACGCCTCGCGCGGCGGTATCGACATTTCCGAGCCCGGCGCGGTGGATCGGGTCTGCGAGGAAGTGGAGCAGGCGCAGGCCCTCGAACTAGTCGGTCTGATGGGTGTTCCCCCGCTGGGCTGGGACCCCGAACAGGCCTTTGACCGGCTGCAATCCGAGCACTGCCGGGTGCGCAGCGCCTTCCCCAACGCGACGGGGTTGTCGGCCGGCATGTCAGCAGACCTCGAGATAGCCGTCAAACATGGATCGACGTGTGTGCGTGTCGGTACCGCGCTTATGGGCGAACGGCGGTTACGGTCACCGTGAATAGTCACTCGAGTCACACCTTCATCACAAACAACAAATATCCCAGGCTAGAAGGGGTCGCACGATGAGCACTCTGCACAAGGTCAAGGCCTACTTCGGTATGGCTCCGATGGAGGATTACGACGACGAGTATTACGACGACCGCACGCCGTCCCGGGGTTATTCGCGGCCTCGATTTGAGGACGACTACGGCCGTTATGAGGGGCGCGATCGGGAATACGACGAGCCTCGCCGGGACCCGCGCGGCGACCTGCGGGCCGAGATGCCCGCGGACTACCCGCCGCCCAGCAGCTACCGCGGCGGCTACCCGGACGAGACTCGCTTCCAGCCCCGCGAGTTCGACCGGCCCGAGATGGCCCGGCCCCGGCTGGGGTCGTGGCTGCGCGGTTCGACCCGCGGCGCCCTGGCGATGGACCCGCGCCGCATGGCGATGATGTTCGAGGACGGCCACCCGCTGTCGAAGATCACCACGCTGCGGCCCAAGGACTACAGCGAGGCACGCACCATCGGCGAGCGCTTCCGCGACGGCACCCCGGTCATCATGGACCTGGTGTCCATGGACAACGCCGACGCCAAGCGGTTGGTCGACTTCGCCGCCGGCCTGGCCTTCGCACTGCGCGGTTCGTTCGACAAGGTGGCGACCAAGGTGTTCCTGCTGTCGCCGGCCGATGTTGACGTGTCCCCGGAGGAGCGTCGCCGCATCGCCGAAACCGGTTTCTACGCTTACCAATAGGCGAAAACTACGCCGCACAGCCCGGTTGGCCACACGATGGCTGACCGGGCTGTGCGCATGCCTGCGGTCCCTTGCGATGTGTGCGCCGCGGTCGGGTCGGTAGGCTTGCTGGTGCCGCTGCGGCGGCGACGGACATTCCTCTCATCGTCATCGTTAAGGTCGGGCTCCCGTTGGTGCTGTTCTTTCAGATCCTTGGTTTCGCGCTGTTCACCTTCTGGCTGCTGCTCATCGCGCGGGTCGTGATCGAGTGGATCCGCTCGTTCAGCCGGGACTGGCGGCCGACGGGTGCGACAGTGGTGATCCTGGAGATCATCATGTCGATCACCGATCCGCCGGTGAAGTTGCTGCGCCGACTGATCCCGCAGATCACCATCGGCGCGGTTCGTTTGGACCTGTCCATCCTGGTGTTGTTGCTCGTCGCATTCATCGGGATGCAGTTGGCGTTCAGCGCTGCGGCGTAGCGGCCTTCGGCCACGGACGGAATGTAGCTAGGAGACGGTTCGGCCACGATTCGGCGACAAGTGGGATGCGCGTGATTTTTCTCTTCTAAGAAATGTGATTTATTTGCCTTAGAGATTGAAATTGCTCCTTATTTATTAGTCCAATCGGCAACCGCCGAGTCTGGTGTGACAGGATGGGCGGCAGTTGCCAGACGGCTACCGCACCGTTTTAGACTCTCCAGATCGCTTGACCGTCCAGGAACTTTGAGGGGACAAAGAATGCCGCTTACACCTGCCGACGTCCACAATGTGGCGTTCAGTAAGCCGCCCATCGGCAAACGCGGGTACAACGAAGATGAGGTTGACGCCTTCCTCGACCTGGTGGAAAACGAGCTGACCCGGCTGATCGAGGAGAACTCCGATCTGCGTCAGCGCATCGCCGAGTTGGACCAGGAATTGGCCGCCGGCGGCGGTGGTGGCGCTGCCGCGCCGACCGTTGCCCAGCCCGTTCCGACGTTCGAGCCCGAGCCTGAGCCGGTGAAGCCCGCGCCGGTGGCGGCTCCGGCCGCGGCGCCGTCGTCCAGCAACGAGGAACAGGCCATGAAGGCCGCGCGGGTGCTCAGCCTGGCGCAGGACACCGCTGACCGGTTGACCAGCACGGCCAAGGCGGAATCGGACAAGATGCTGTCCGACGCCCGCGCCAACGCCGACCAGATTCTCAGTGAGGCTCGCCATACCGCCGAGACCACGGTCGCCGAGGCTCGCCAGCGGGCCGACGCGATGCTGGCCGACGCCACGTCGCGGTCGGAGACGCAGCTGCGTCAGGCGCAGGAAAAGGCCGACGCCCTGCAGGCTGACGCCGAGCGCAAGCACTCCGAGATCATGGGGACCATCAACCAGCAGCGCACGGTGCTGGAAGGCCGTCTCGAGCAGCTGCGGACGTTTGAACGCGAGTACCGCACCCGCCTCAAGACTTATCTGGAATCCCAGCTCGAAGAGCTCGGCCAGCGTGGGTCGGCGGCCCCGGTTGATTCCAGCGCCGATTCGGGCGGGTTCGACCAGTTCAATCGCGGCAACTGACGCACTGCGGGGGGCTGGACGCGCGCGGGCTGCGGCTCTGGGGCTGTCGGCCCTGGTAGGTTTGGCAGTCGCACCGCGCCGGCCGGAGGATGACCAATGCTGATCATTGCGCTCGTATTAGCCCTAATCGGGCTTGTCGCCTTGGTGTTTGCCGTGGTGACCAGCAACGAGCTGGTGGCGTGGGTGTGTATCGGCGCCAGCGTCCTGGGCGTCATTCTGCTGATCGTCGACGCGGTGCGGGAACGCCAGCAGCGCGAGGCGGGCCGGGACGAGAAAGACTCGACGGACGAGGACGAGGACGACGGCGAACCCCTCGACGCTGTCGACTACCCCGACGACGCCGACGCGGCTGACGACTCAGCCTCCGAGCCCGCCTCCGAGCCTGCCGACGCCCCGGCCGCCGACGAGAATTCCAAAAAGTAACGCACGCTCAGCGCCGCGGGACGTTGTCGGCCGGTATGGCCAGCAGTGCCCGCACCTCGTCGTCGGTGACTTGATGGAAATCGGCGTAGACCTGTCCGACGGCGTCGAAGTCGACCGGCATCGTCGCGAACACCACGTCGTCGGCTTCGGCGGCGAGTTGGCGGCGGGCTGAGCGGGGGCCCACCGGCACCGCGACCACCACCGACCGAGCTCCGGCCGCCCGCACCGCCCGCACCGCTGCCAGCATGCTCGCCCCGGTGGCGATGCCGTCGTCGACCAGCACCACGGTGCGACCGCGCGGGTCGGCTTCGGCCCGGTCGCCGCGGTAGGCGTGTTCGCGGCGGCGCAGCTCCGCCGTCTCACTCTCGATGACCGAGCGCACCTCATCCTCACTGATGTGCAGGCTGGACACCACGTCGTCGTTCATCACCACCCGGCCGCCGCTGGCCAGTGCGCCCATCGCGAGTTCGGGCCAGCGCGGAACGCCGAGCTTTCGAACCACAAACACGTCCAGCTCGGCGCCCAGCGCCGCGGCGACCTCCCACGCGACGGGTATGCCGCCGCGAGCGAGGCCGAGCACGAGTAGATCGGGTTTGCCGCGATAGGAGGCCAGCTCGGCTGCCAGTACGCGACCCGCTCCGCGGCGGTCGCGGTACCTGCGAGCCGGCATTCGCCGGAGAAAGCCCCTGGATGGGATCCTCGATGGGGTCATGTCACACTCCCGACTGCGCGCCTCGTTTAGCCTACGACGCCGAGTCTGAGTGCAGAACTCTGCAATCAGCTGCGCGCGCTGACTGCAGTCGTCTCGCGGGCCTCGCCGCTCCCACCCGCCGAGCTTCGGTCCGAGCCCCCTAGAAGGTGAACCCCGTCGATTGCCTCGTCGCTCAGCGAGCCATTTCCCTTGTCCAGTTCAGCATTCGATGTAGTTGACCGAGACGTTCACAGCCAGTCCGCCGGTGGCGGTCTCCTTGTATTTGTGACTCATGTCCAGACCCGTAGTGCGCATGGTGTCGATGACCTCGTCGAGGCTGACCAGATGCGTACCGTCGCCGCGCAGTGCCATCCGCGCGGCGTTGATGGCCTTACCGGCCGAGATGGCGTTGCGCTCGATGCAGGGCACCTGGACCAGTCCGGCGATGGGGTCGCAGGTCAGGCCAAGGCTGTGCTCCATCGCAATCTCCGCGGCATTCTCAACCTGTTGCGTTGTGCCGCCAAGGATTTCGGCCAGTCCGCCGGCGGCCATGGACGCGGCCGAGCCGACCTCGCCCTGGCAGCCCACCTCGGCGCCCGAGATCGACGCACGCTCCTTGTACAGCGACCCGATGGCTCCGGCGGTAAGCAGGAACCGGATCGCCGTGTCATCGGGGTCGGCCTTGCCGGCTGCGGTGTAGTGCACGGCGTAGTGCAGAACGGCGGGGATGATGCCGGCAGCGCCGTTGGTGGGGGCGGTGACGACCCGGCCCCCTGAGGCGTTCTCCTCGTTGACCGCCAACGCGACCAGATTGACCCAGTCCTCAGCGAAATGGGCGGCGCGGTTCGGATCCTCGGCGTCGAGACGTCGGTACCAGTCATGGGCGCGCCGCCGGACGTTCAGTCCGCCCGGCAGGATGCCGGTGCGACTGACGCCGTTGCGTTCACATTCGACCATCACGTCACGGATGTGCAGCAGGCGTTGGCGCACCTCCGCCTCACTGCGGGTACCGGTCTCGTGGGCGAGCATGACCTCGCTGATCGACATGTTCTCGGTCTCGGTGAGTTTCAGTAGTTCCTCGGCGGAGGAGAACGTCAGCGCGGCGGGCGGCTCGCCTGCGCTGCCCGCCGGCGTGGCGGCCGCCTCGGTCCCGGTGAGCACGAAGCCCCCGCCGATCGAGAAGTAGGTCTCGGCGAAGATGGTGTTGCCGTCACCGTCGACCGCGTCCAGGCGCATGCCGTTGGGATGCGTCGGCAGCACTGTGAGCGGATGGAGCACCATGTCCTCTTCGCGCAGTGCGATCGGGACGCTCCCGCCGAGCAGAACTGCAGCGCCAGAACGGAACTCGGCAAGCCGTGCTTCCTTGACCTCGGTCCGAACGGTTTCCGGGAGGTGACCGTCCAGACCCAGCAGGATGGCCGGCTGAGTGCCGTGTCCGGCGCCGGTGGCCGCCAGTGACCCGTACAGGTCGACGCGGACACTGGCCACCCGGGTGAGCCGATCGGAGCCGCGCAACTCTTCGGCAAATCGCGCGGCGGCCCGCATCGGCCCAACCGTGTGCGAACTGGACGGTCCGATGCCGACCGTGAACAGATCGAACACGCTGATGGTCACCGGTCTAGGCCCTTGATTTTGAGTAGATCGGGAAGTGACGTGCCAGCTGCGCGATCCGCGCGGGCAGGCCGCTCAGGTCGGCGTTCACGCGCTGACTCCGTTTTTCTCCGCGTACTCCGCAGCGGTCAGCAGCTCGCCGGCCGCGTCGGGCTGGACGGCGAACAACCAGCCGGCACCGTACGGGTCGGCGGTGATCACGGCGGGGTCCTCGGCGGCGGCCCGGTTCACCTCGATGACGGCCCCGCTGACGGGTGGGTAAAGCTCGGAGACGGTCTTGGTCGACTCGAGCTCCCCGCACGCCTCGCCGACCGTGACAGCGGCGCCCACCTCAGGGAGGTCGACGAAAACCAGGTCACCGAGGGAGTTCGTGGCCACCGACGTGACGCCAATTCGCACCGGTGTGTCCGGTAGTCCGGCGCCGGGGGCGATCATCACCCACTCATGATCGTCGGTGTAACTGCGGTCATTCGGGATGGACACGTGCCTAACTCCTTGCAGGGGTTCCGTGGTTCAGCCGCGCCGGTAGAACGGGAAGGGGGCACGTGAGACGTCGCCGTCGGACAACGCCTGTAGCACAGCGCGCTCTACGAAGTCCTTGTTCAATCGGACTGCCGTGCCCAGCCGGGCCTCGTAGGGGCAGGATTATCGGCGCGGTACCGCGGATCTGCGCAGGATTGGCCGAGTCGATCAGGTCGTCGAGGCGGTCGAAGGCCACGGTCTCGAGCATGCGGGCGACGGCGGTGGGGCCGGGGCCGATATGGCGGGTGCAGAAAGAGTCAACGTAGAGCTGCGATGAGACGTCAGGTACCACGCCAGGTGCCTCCAGGTTCACGAAGTCCGGATGTCTCCGAACTGGAATCGACACCTCCCCGCTCTGTCCTGTGAACCTGAGAGTTTGGGGGCATCCGGCCCGCGGGCCGGATGCGCTCTACACCTTCGGTAAGTCCCGGCTTGGCCGAGGCTGTTCTCCAGAGTTGCCTCGGCGCTGCGGTACTGGGGCCTGAGAGATTCCCGGGGAGGAACTTGCTCCTACGGCGCCTCCGTGGCGGAGGTTCTCCCGCTGCGCTTCAACGGCGTCTTGAGTTGTGATGGTGGACGCTACCTTCCGAACCCGCCGTTGTCATCCTGAGAACTTCGTCGGGGGTGTCGCGGCTGCCTGGAATGTGGGGCTCGCGGCCCCTCGCGGGGGTGCTCAATCTCTTGGACATCTAGGCGCCTCGACCTACAAGATGCCCGGCGGTGTGCCGATGTGCTGGGCGGTGCTTGGGTTCTTCGCGTTCGTCATTTGGGCGTTCACCCAGAAGGCCGACACCCTGCACGCGCTGCAATGCACGCCGGTGTGGTTCGTCGTCTTGGCAATCGTCTGGTCGGTGGTCCGCAAGCGGCCGCACCATCTGCAGAAGGAAACCGTCTTCGAGGCTGAACTGGAGTCGGACGAGCCGATGGCATCCGCGTGATCTGACCGCGTGCGGGTCAGCGGGTCCGGACCAGACATAGTCACTACCAGGCTGCTCGTCCGGGGAATCTGCAACCCATCACGCGACTCACCTGTAACCGATGACGCGACTCATCACACAGTGTCCGAGGGGGGACTTGAACCCCCACGCCCATTAGTAGGGCACTAGCACCTCAAGCTAGCGCGTCTGCCATTCCGCCACTCGGACCCGACCAACCGCATGAGTTGGCAGCTAAGGCTATCGGATGGATTCGCGTCGGCCCAATCGGCCTCGGGTCGCACCATTCAGCCCCGCGACTGTCAGCGCAACGCAGCCGTGGGGGACAGATCGCCACCACTGCGAACCGTGGTAGGAAAGGTGACTGTGACCGGTGCAACGGCGGCTGAGCCGAACGACCCGACGGGCCCTGTCGATCCGGCAGACGAGGTGGCCGAAACCGTCAGCCAACTGATCCGCTTTGACACGAGCAATACCGGCGAGCTCGAGACGACCAAGGGCGAGGCCGAGTGCGCACTCTGGATCGCCGAGCAGCTCGCCGAGGTCGGTTACGAAACCGAGTACGTCGAGTCCGGCGCTCCCGGCCGGGGCAACGTCTTCGCCCGCCTCCGCGGCGCAGACCGTACCCGCGACGCCCTGATGATCCACGGTCATCTCGACGTGGTCCCGGCAGAACCCGCCGACTGGAGCGTGCACCCGTTTTCCGGTGCGATCGAGGACGGTTACGTCTGGGGCCGCGGCGCCGTCGACATGAAAGACATGGTCGGCATGACCCTGGTGCTGGCCCGGCATTTCCGCCGAGCCGGCATCGTGCCGCCGCGGGACCTGGTGTTCGCGTTCGTCGCCGACGAGGAACACGGCGGCAAATACGGGGCCCAGTGGCTCGTCGACAACCGGCCGGATCTGTTCGACGGCGTCACCGAGGCGATCGGTGAGGTCGGTGGCTTCTCGTTGACGGTGCCACGCCACGATGGCGGAGAGCGCCGCCTGTATCTGATCGAGACTGCCGAGAAGGGCATCCAGTGGATGCGGCTGACCGCGCGGGGGCGCGCCGGACACGGGTCGATGGTGCACGACAACAATGCGGTCACCGCCGTCGCCGAGGCCGTGGCCCGTCTGGGCCGTCACCAGTTCCCGCTCGTGGTCACCGACACCGTCGCCCAGTTCCTGGCCGCCGTCAGCGAGGAGACCGGTCTGGCCTTCGACGTCGACTCACCCGACCTCGACGGGATGATCGACAAACTGGGCCCGATGGCCAGGATGCTCAAGGCAGTGCTGCACGACACCGCGAACCCGACGATGCTCAAGGCAGGCTACAAGGCCAATGTGGTGCCGGCGACCGCGGAAGCGGTGATCGACTGCCGGGTGCTGCCCGGCCGCCTGGCGGCCTTCGAAGCCGAGGTGGACGCGCTGCTCGGACCCGACGTGAGCCGGGAGTGGATCCGGAGCCTGAGCTCGTACGAGACCACTTTCGACGGTGATCTGGTGGACGCGATGAACGCTGCCGTGCTGGCCCTCGACCCGGGTGCCCGCACGGTGCCCTACATGCTGTCCGGCGGCACGGACGCGAAATCGTTCATGCGGCTGGGGATTCGTTGCTTCGGCTTCAGTCCGCTGCGGCTGCCGCCGGACCTGGACTTCACGTCGCTGTTCCACGGCGTGGACGAGCGGGTACCCATCGACGCGCTGAAATTCGGCACCCAGGTGCTGGCGCACTTTCTCACCCACTGCTGATGACACGAGAGGACTGACCATGACAGTGCCGAACCCTTACGACGCGCTGCCGGAGCTGCCGTCGTTCACCCTGACCTCGGAGTCGATCACCGACGGGCAGCCGCTGTCCAACCCGCAGGTCAGCGGCATCATGGGTGCCGGGGGTGAGGATGTCAGCCCGCAGCTGAGCTGGTCGGGCTTCCCGGCCGAGACGCGCAGCTTCGCAGTCACCGTCTATGACCCCGACGCCCCGACGGCGTCCGGGTTCTGGCACTGGGCGGTGGCCAACCTGCCCGCTGACGTCACCGAGTTGCCCGCCGGTGTCGGCGACGGCGGCGAATTGCCTGGTGGCGCCCTGACATTGGCCAACGATGCCGGTCAGCGTCGTTACATCGGCGCCGCACCGCCTCCCGGGCACGGTCCGCACCGCTACTACGTCGCCGTGCACGCCGTCGATGTCGACAAACTCGATCTGCCGGAGGACGCAACCCCGGCTTACCTGGGCTTCAACCTCTTTCAGCATGCGATCGCCCGCGCCGTCATCCACGCGACGTACGAGCAGACATAAGCAACCAACCCGTGCGCGGGTGCGTCCTGGTTCTACCGGGCGGCAGAGTGCGCAGCGAGGAGCCGTCGCGCTGGTGGCAGCCCGCCAACCTCCGGATGGTGTTCCTTGCTCGTGCTCTGCGGCGCCGGCTGGACTCGGACATCGTCGTGCGACGTGTGCAGTACCGGTTGCGTGGCTGGAACAGCCCGCAGCGGGATCCGGTGCACGACGCCGCCGAGGTGTTGCGCAGCTGCCGACTGCAATGGGCGCCGGAAAAGCTTGTGCTGGTTGGTCATTCGATGGGTGGGCGGGTCGCCGCGCAATTGGCGGCCGGGGGTGGCATTGACGCCGTGGTGGCGCTCGCGCCGTGGTGGGCCGGGGACAAGGGTGACCTGATACCGCCCGGCACGCGCCTGCTGGTCGTGCACGGCACCGCCGACACGCGGACCGATCCGGGGATCTCGTGCGTGCAGACGCAGCGCGCCAGCCGGCGGGGGCTGGATGCGCGATGGGTGGGAATCACCGGTGCGGGCCACGCCATGGTCCGGAATTGGCGTGAATGGCATAGTCACACAACTGATTTCGTTGCCCAATGCCTGGCGGGACAACGTTGAGGCCGGCGCGGCGGCCCGCGGGCCCACCCGGTCGCGGAACCCGGTCGCCCCAGCGGCCGTCCGTCGCGTAGTCCGGATTACGCCGCGCCTGCTCCGGCGCGGTCTGCGCGCCACGCCGACCTTGGGCGGCAAATCAGCGCGGCAAAGGGTCCGGGAGGCAACAATGAGAGGCGCCCCGCCTGGTGCCGGGGCCCGGACGACTTGGCCGAGACCGCATGGAGAGCCGATGACCACCACCGACCGCGTCACCGTCGTCGTAGCCGACGATCACCCGGTAATGCGACAAGGGGTCGTGCGGGCCCTCAAGGCCAGCGGCCGGGTTGATGTGGTCGCGCAGGTCGCCGACGGGCGCGCGGCATTGGACGCCATCAGGAAATTTAAGCCCACGGTCGCACTGCTGGACTACAAGATGCCCGGCCTGGACGGCGTCGAGGTCACCCATGCCGTCGTCCGCGACGGTGTGCCCACCAGCGTGGTATTGCTGACTGCGTTCGATGACAGTCCGGTTGTGTTCAAGGCACTGGCCGAGGGCGCCTCCGGCTTTCTGACGAAAGAATCCGACGCCGACGAGATCGTCAACGCCGTGCTCCGGTGCGCCGAGGGAGAGTCGTATCTGCCGGCCGGAGTGGCCGGCGGTCTGGCCGGTGAGGTCAGGCGGCGCGGCAGGGGAGCGACGACCTCGCTGACCGAGCGCGAGACCCAGGTGATCACCATGATGGCCGAAGGGATGTCGGTGCCGCAGATCGCCGCGCGACTTCACCTGGCGCGCAGCACGATCAAGACGCATGTGCAAACCCTCTATGAAAAACTCGGTGTCTCCGATCGGGGAGCGGCCGTCGCCGAGGCGATGCGGCGACGTCTGCTGGAATAGCGGTCAACCCGGGCGGGTCACGCGTATGCCCGCTCCGACACGACACAGGTGCGCAACGGCAGCTCCACCCGGACGTGCGCCCCGCCGGGTTCATCGATGACTGTCAGTGCGCCGCCGGCGGCCTGCACGCGCGCCCGGTGCGAGGCAAGACCGATGTGCCCCTCGGCGAAACGGCGGGCGGCGATGTCGGCGGCGATCCCCACCCCGTCGTCCACCACGTCGACGCGCGCAACGCCGTGGTGCACGGCCAGTGTCACCGTCGCCGAACTGGCCTGCGAATGGCGGGCCACATTGGAGACCAATTCGCGGATGACCCCGAACAGGATCGGATCGATCGGATTCGGGTCGGGGTAGTCGATGTCGGTCGATATCGCGATGCCGGAGCGCTCTGCGGTGACTGATACCAGTTTGTCCACCGCCGCGGCCAGGCCCACTTGCTCGAGCAGGGCCGGGTGCAGTTCGAACGTGGCTTCGCGGAGCAGTTGTGAGGCTTCCCGCAGACTGGTCAGGGCCTGTTCAAGCGGGGCGTCCGGGGAAACTTTGAGGAAGCTGGCGAGATCCCGGCGGGCCGCCAAGACGTCCTGCAGCGGTCCGTCGTGGATGAACTCTGATATCTGCCGGCGCTCGTCCTGCGAGGCGGTCATCGTCTGAGCCAGCAGCTCCTCGCGCGAGGTCGTGAGTCTGGCCATCTCGTCGACATTGCGTAACCGGAAGATGACCATCAAAAACGCTGTGGTGCAGACGAATCCGTACATCAACACGATCAGCGCCACTTCCCAGGCGCCGACCCGCGGCATGATGACCGGATCCTGTAGCAGTGACGCGGTGAACACCGCGAGGCTGGTGGCCAACACCGCTCCCGCTCGCCGCAGCGACAACTCGACCGCCACCATGCGTGGCAACAGCGCCATCACCAGGAGCGGGATGTAGCCGCCGGGTGACAGAAGCTTGAAACCGAACACGGTGGCGACGTCGGCCAGACCGAGGGTCATCAGCGCCGTGTCATCCTCGAAATGATGCGGCCCCAGAAAGGCGATGAGCAACGCGGCGACTGTCACCACGGCGTAGATGCCCAGTAACACAGCTTTCGCCGGCAGCCGGGCCGGATCGTCGGCGATCAGCATCGCGACGATCATGATGGCGAGAACGCCGACGCGAAGCAGTGATCCGCCCTGCAGTGAGCGCAACCGCTGCCGTCGCAGGACCTGTTCGATGTCTGGGCTGTTCATGAGTCACCTAACGTTGCCGCGCGCGTTGCTTCTGCGAATGTACAACGGCGTAGCCCCATTTCAGTTGAGTCAGAACACCGAATCGATCAGGCGCGCGCGTCACGGCCACGCGAAGTTGTTGAAGAATCCGGACAGGTCGGTGCCGACGTTTCCGACGCCGGAGAGGGTGGTGCCGACATTGGCCAGACCCGATTCCAGCTGACCGGTGTTCAGATAGCCCGAGTTGCCCGGCCCTCCGTCGTTGAGCAGGCCCGAGGTGTTCGCGAAGTCGTTGAATAGGCCGGACACCCCGGTGTCGCCGGCATTGAAGAAGCCCGATGCGCCCCCGCCGCCGGAGTTGAAGAACCCGGACGACGGCTCGGTCGACGAGTTGAAGAATCCCGGATTCTGCTGGTGCTCGAAGCCGAAGGTGTATGGGCCCACGGTCCCGCTGCCGGGGAAATCGACTGTCTGACCGAATGATTCGTCGATGACCGTCTCCGACAGCAAAGTGGTGGGACTGATCGTCCAGCCGCCGATGCTGTCGTTGTAGAGCGTCGTCGTCACCGTGCTACACCGGTAGTACGGGTACTCGTACCACGGATAGCAGATCGTCTGCTGCAGTTGGACTTTGATCGGGATATCGGAAATGTTGAACTCGTCCAGGGTGATCGCGTTGATGTGGCCGGTGACCGGGATCTCGATGGGCGCGTTCACGTCGTAGTGCCAAGGGATCTCGGGAACGGTCGAGGAGTACCCCACGGAGACCAGGCCCTGGTAGTCGCCCCGCCACAACAGGCCGTTGCTGTAACTGCCGGTGATGAAGGCGCCGGTGTCGACGTTGCCGGCGTTGGCCAGGCCGGTATTGGAGTTGCCGGTGTTGAGCAGTCCGGTGTTGACGCTGCCCGGGTTGAACAGGCCAGTGTTGTAACTGCCGGGGTTCAAGCTGCCGGTATTGGTGGAACCGGCGTTGTAGCTGCCGGTGTTGTAATCGCCGACGTTGGCGACGCCGGTATTGGCGGTACCGGCGTTAAACAGTCCGGTGTTGTAGTCCCCCGAGTTGGCGATGCCCCAGTTTCCGTCGCCGGAGTTGAAGAAGCCGACGTTGCCGGTGCCCGAATTGAACAGGCCGACGTTGGCGCCGCCGGAGTTCAGCGGACCGAACCCGACCTGGCCGGTGCCGGTCAGCCCGAAGCCGATGTTGCCCTGGCCGGTGTTGCCGAATCCGATGTTCGCATCGCCGATGTTGCCGCTGCCCACGTTGTGGCTGCCGAGGTTGCCGCTGCCCAGATTGTGGGCGCCGAGATTGCCGTTGCCGGCGTTGAAGTCGCCGACATTACCGCTGCCCAGGTTGTAGTCACCGACATCGGCCAGACCCAGATTGAGCTGACCGACATTGGCGAGCCCCAGGTTCAGCACCGTCCCGCTGGGTCCGTCACGGAACAGGCCGGCCAGGTCGGTACCGACATTGGCGAAACCGGAGACGCTGGTCGGCGCCGCGGTGTTGAAGACCCCCGAGACGGTGTTGCCGAAGTTCAGCAGACCCGATTGCAGCGCGCCGGCGTTGCGGTAGCCCGAGACGCCGCCAAAGGAGAGGTTGCGGAAGCCGGAGCCGTCGACGCCGGCGTTGCCGAAGCCCGAGGCAGATCCGTTGCCGGAGTTGAAGAATCCGGACGACGGGGTGATGGTCGAGTTGCCGAAGCCGGGCGCCGCCGGAGCGTTGATGAGCGGGATGCTGACAGGCCCCACCCCGCCCGACGCGTCGATACCTATCACCGTCGATTCGTCGGGGTTGCCGATATTGATCGCCACCGCGGGTTGGTCTCCGAAGCTGATCAGAATCGGGTCGCCCGTCTCGGCTCCGTAGACGCTGACGGGGCCGATGTAACCGACAACCTCTCCGCCGAGACCGTCGTCCAGCCCGCTGAACGAGATCTTGGGAATGGTGACCGGGTTGATCTGGACGTCGCCGACGCTGACGGTGATCGGGATGTTGAGCGGGATGTCGACGGTGAGGTACGCCGGAATTTCCGGCGCGGTGATCGCGTAGTAGGCGCCGAGCTGGCCTTGGTTGTCGCCGCGCCAGAAGAAGCCGTTGTTCATGCTGCCGGTGTTGTAGGCGCCGGTGTTGGTGTCGCCGCTGTTGGCGAGGCCGGTGTTGTAGTTGCCGGGGTTGGCGGGTCCGGTGTTGGTGTTGCCGGGGTTGAAGCTACCGGTGTTGGTGTTGCCGGTGTTGGCCAGGCCGGTGTTGTAGTTGCCGGTGTTGGCCAGGCCGGTGTTGGCGGTGCCGGTGTTGAACAGGCCGGTGTTGGTGTGGCCGGGGTTGGCGAGGCCGGTGTTGAAGTCGCCGGTGTTGGCGATGCCCCAGTTGCCGTCGCCGGAGTTGAAGAAGCCGATGTTGTTGGTGCCGGTGTTGAACAGGCCGATGTTGTTGGTGCCGGAGTTCAGGGGGCCCAGGCCGAGTTGGTTGGTGCCGGTGAGTCCGAGGCCGATGTTGCCCTGGCCGGTGTTGCCGAGGCCGATGTTGTTCTGGCCGGTGTTGCCGAGGCCGATGTTGCTCTGGCCGGTGTTGCCGAAGCCGAGGTTGCCGGTTCCGATGTTGCCGCTGCCGAGGTTGTGGTTGCCGAGATTGCCGCTGCCCCAGTTGGTGTCGCCGATGTTGCCGTTGCCGAGGTTGTGGTTGCCGCTGTTGCCGAAGCCCAGGTTCCAGACGCCGGTGTTGGCCAGGCCCGCGTTGAGTACACGCCCGGCGGTGCCGGCGCTGCTGTTGTAGACGCCCGAGACGGTGGTGCCGTAGTTGGCCAGACCCGATTGCAGCGCCCCGGCATTGCGGTAGCCCGAGACGGTTCCGGAGGACAGGTTGCGCAAGCCCGAGACGTCGGCGCCGCCATTGCCGAAGCCGGACGCGGCGCCGGTGCCGGAGTTGAAGAATCCCGACGACGGGGCGGTGGTCGAATTGCCGAACCCGGGAGCGGCGGGGATGTCGAGGAAGGTGATGTCGATCGGTCCGATGCCGCTGTTGATGGCGATCGGAATCGAGGTGCCGGGCCCCCCGATCAACGCATTGACAGCGGGCACGACTCCGGTGATCGCCGGGATGGAGATGGTGCCGAAGGTGACGCTGAGGTACGACGATCCCAGCAGACTCACCGTGATCGGTTTGATGGTGAACGAATTGACGACGATGTTGGCGATATCGACAGTGATGGGGATATTCACCGGGATGTCGAAGTCGAGGTCCACCGGCGAGAACTCGGGGATGTGGATTCCGGCGTGCAAGCCGTACAGCCCTTGGTAATCGCCCCGCCAGAAAAAGCCGTTGCTGTAGGTGCCGGCATTGAACGCCCCGGTGTTGACATCGCCGGTGTTGAGCAGGCCGGTGTTGTAATCCCCGGGGTTGACGAAACCGGTGTTGTAATCACCGGAGTTGAAGCCGCCGGTGTTGGTGCTGCCGAGGTTGTAGCTGCCCGTGTTGTAGCTGCCCGGGTTGGCCAGCCCGGTGTTGGCCACGCCTGCGTTGAAGGCGCCCGTGCTGTAGCCGCCCGAGTTGCCGACGCCGGTGTTGGCATCGCCCGGATTCCACAGTCCCGTGTTGTAGTTGCCCGCGTTCTCGATCCCGGTGTTGCCGACCCCGGCATTGCCGATACCGTGGTTTGCGTTGCCGGAGTTGCCAATTCCGATATTGCCGGTGCCGGAATTGAGCAGGCCGATGTTGCCGGTGCCGGAGTTGAACAACCCGAGATTGCCACTGCCGGAGTTCAGGGCCCCGAATCCGACCTGGCCGTTGCCGGTGAGCCCGATGCCGATGTTGCCCTCGCCGGTGTTGGCGAAGCCGATGTTGGCGTTGCCGGTGTTTCCGAACCCGAGGTTGTGGTCGCCCGCGTTGGCGAATCCGCGGTTGTGATCTCCGATGGTTCCGAAACCGAGGTTGTGATCGCCCACGTTGCCGGAGCCGACATTGTGCGCGCCGTGGTTTCCGAAGCCCAGATTGACGTTGCCGATATTCGCGCTGCCGACGTTGGTGTCGCCGATGTTTCCGCTGCCGAGATTGGCGTGGCCGACGTTCCCACTGCCCAGGTTGAGGCTGCCGTCGTTGGCGAAGCCGAGGTTCGATACCGCGAAATTGGCGAACAGGCCCGACAGGTCGCTGCCTCTGTTGGCCACCCCCGAAATGTCGGCCGCGGCGCTCAGGTCGAGCGTGCTGGTGTTGAGCACGCCCGACATGGTGTTGCCGAGGTTCGCCATACCGGAGATCAGGCTGCCGAGGTTCTTGGCGCCGGAGATTCCGGTGCCGCCGACGTTGAAGAAACCGGAGGTGTTGGCCCCGACATTGGCCAGCCCCGAGGAACTGCCGGCACCGGTGTTGAAGAAGCCGGAGGACGGGACGCTGGTGGAGTTGCCGAAGCCCGGGGCGGCAGGAATGTCGATGACTGGGATGGCGACGGGGCCGATGTCGCCGGTGCCGGTCAGGCTGATGGCAGTGGTCGGCCCGCCGAGCGTGGTCTCGATGGCCGGTAGGGAGATCGCGATGTTGCCCAGCGTGATCGGGCCGACGCTGATGGCCTGCGTCTCGCCGGTGCTCAGGATGTTGATGTCGGCGGTGTACTTGGGAATGGTGAAGCCCTGAACGGTCAGGGTGCCCAGGGTTGCGCTGATCGGGATGTCGATCGGGACGGTGATGCCGGCATCAACCGGGATGGCGGTGTCCGGGATGGAGATGGTGTAGCTGTAGCCGATCAGGCCCTGGTAATCGCCTCGCCACAACAGGCCGTTGCTGAAGTTCCCGGCGATGAACGCCCCGGTGTTCCCATCGCCCGAATTGGCCAGGCCGGTGTTGTAGTGGCCGGTATTGGCCAAACCCGTGTTGTACCAACCCGGGTTGAATCCCAGGGTGTTGAAGCTGCCGGCGTCGAAGCTGCCGGAGTTGTAATCACCCGCGTTGACGAAGCCGGTGTTGACCGCGCCGGAATTGAGGCCGCCGGTGTTGAGGGTGCCGGAGTTGAGCAGGCCCGTATTCAGGTGACCGCTGTTCCCGAGTCCCCAGTTCGCCGTGCCCGAGTTGCCGATGCCGACGTTGCCGGTACCGGAGTTGAACAATCCGGTATTGCCGGTGCCGGAGTTGAACAGCCCGATGTTCGCGCTCCCGGAATTGATTGCCCCAAAGCCGATTTCGCCGTTGCCGGTGAGGCCGATGCCGATGTTGTTGTTGCCGGAATTGCCGAAGCCGATGTTGGAGTCGCCGGTGTTGGCGATACCGCTGTTGGCATTGCCGGCATTGGCGAGCCCGTGGTTGTAATCACCGATGTTGGCCCGGCCGATGTTGTGGACCCCCAGATTTGCAGACCCGAGATTATGTGCGCCGAGGTTGCCGAAACCTCCGTTGCCGGAGCCGATTTGCCCGCCGCCGAGGTTGTAGTCACCGACATTGCCGGCGCCGAGGTTATAGTCGCCGACGTTGCCCAGGCCCGCGTTCAACGCGCCGACATTGGCCAGACCGAGGTTGTAGGTCGTCATCCCCGTCACGCCGTCGCGGTACAGGCCGGCGAGGTTGGTGCCGAGGTTGGCGAAGCCCGAGACGTCAGCCGGTGCGCCCAGGCCGGTGTTGAACAAGCCCGAGACGGTGTCGCCGAGATTCGTCATGCCCGACAACGACGCCCCCACATTGCGGAAGCCCGAGACAGTCCCCGTCGAGAGATTGCGGAAGCCGGAGCTATCGGCGCCGACGTTGGCGAAGCCGGACGCGGAGCCGGTACCGGAGTTGAAAAAGCCCGATGACGGAGTGGTCGTGGAATTGCCGAATCCCGCAGCGTTGCCGAAGTCGAGCAGGGTCAGGTCGGCAGGCCCGAGGCTGGCGAAGGCGGGGATGACGATCGCGGTGGAGCCGTCCGGGTTGCCGATCTGGATAACCGGCGTGGGACCTGATGCGTACACGGGCGGGATGGTGAGCGAGTTGACGGTGCCCTCCAAGACCGGGATGGGCCCGAGCGCGACAGTGGTGCCGAAGGGGATGTCCTTGATCGTGACGCCGTGGTACACGGTGGTCGTGAAGCTGCCGCTGACGGGGATGTCCACGGGGATGGTCCCGGTCAGATTCAATGCGATCTCCGGAACATGGATCGCGTAGTAGGCGCCGATCTGGCCTTGGTTGTCGCCGCGCCAGAGCAGGCCGTTGTTCATGGTGCCGGTGTTGTAGGCGCCGGTGTTGGTGTCGCCGCTGTTGGCGAGGCCGGTGTTGTAGTTGCCGGGGTTGGCGGGTCCGGTGTTGGTGTTGCCGGGGTTGAAGCTGCCGGTGTTGGTGTTGCCGGTGTTGGCCAGGCCGGTGTTGTAGTTGCCGGTGTTGGCTAGGCCGGTGTTGGCGGTGCCGGTGTTGAACAGGCCGGTGTTGGTGTGGCCGGGGTTGGCGAGGCCGGTGTTGAAGTCGCCGGTGTTGGCGATGCCCCAGTTGCCGTCGCCGGAGTTGAAGAAGCCGATGTTGTTGGTGCCGGTGTTGAACAGGCCGATGTTGTTGGTGCCGGAGTTCAGGGGGCCCAGGCCGAGTTGGTTGGTGCCGGTGAGTCCGAGGCCGATGTTGCCCTGGCCGGTGTTGCCGAGGCCGATGTTGTTCTGGCCGGTGTTGCCGAAGCCGAGGTTGCCGGTTCCGATGTTGCCGCTGCCGAGGTTGTGGTTGCCGAGATTGCCGCTGCCCCAGTTGGTGTCGCCGATGTTGCCGTTGCCGAGGTTGTGGTTGCCGGTGTTGCCGAAGCCCAGGTTCCAGACGCCGGCATTCGCCAGACCGGCGTTGAACGCGGTCCCGGTCGCGCTGTCGCGCAGCACGCCGGCCAGGTCCGCGCCCGAGTTGGCGAAACCGGAGAGGTAGGCGGGAGCGGCGGTGTTGACATAACCGGAGACTGCGGTGCCGTAGTTGGCCAAACCTGACTGCAGCGCACCGACATTCCGCAAGCCCGAGACGGTTCCGGAGGACAGGTTGCGAAAGCCCGAGACGTCGGCGCCGCCGTTGCCGAAGCCGGACGCGGCGCCGGTGCCGGAGTTGAAGAATCCCGACGACGGGGCGGTGGTCGAATTGCCGAACCCGGGAGCGGCGGGGATATCCAGGATCTGGATGGTTCCGCCCTGCAGGGCTCCGACCAGCGTGGCGTCGATCGACGTCGTCGGGCTGCCGATAACCACCGTCACCGTCGGGGCGGTGAGCGTCGACGGCGAGATGTAGAGCGGTCCGATATAGAAGGCGCCGTTCAGGAAATAGGTCTTGGGATAGTCGTAGCCCGGGATGTCCCAGTCCTGACCACCGACCACCAGCGTCTGATTGACCGGGTTGTTCGATGCGATGTCGACGGGAATGGTCGGGATATCAATCGCGATGTGGGCGCTGATCTGGCCCTGGTTGTCGCCGGTGACAAAAAGTCCGTTGCTGCAGTTGCCCCGGATGAACGCGCCGGTGTTGACGTTTCCGGTGTTGTAGTAGCCGGTGTTGTAGTTGCCGGAATTCAGGCCTCCGGTATTGAAACTGCCGGTGTTGTAGCTGCCGGTGTTGGCGCTACCGACGTTGAAGAAACCCGTGTTGTAGCCGCCGGTGTTGCTCGCGCCGGTGTTCGTGCTGCCGGCGTTGAGGAATCCGGTGTTGTAGCTGCCGGTGTTGGCGATGCCGGTGTTGGTGCCGCCTGCATTCCCGATGCCCCAGTTTCCGGTGCCCGAGTTGCCGATGCCGACGTTGCCGGTGCCGGAGTTCAGCAGGCCGATGTTGCCGGTGCCGGAGTTGAGGAGGCCGACATTGGCGATACCCGAATTCAGTGCGCCGAAGCCGATTTCACCGTTGCCGCTGAGACCGATGCCGATGTTGTTGCTGCCGGTGTTGGCGATGCCGGTATTGGCGTTGCCGGCGTTGGCGAGGCCGACGTTGGCATTACCGGCATTCCAGAAGCCGCGGTTGTCGCTGCCGAGGTTCCCGGGCCCGATGTTGCGATTGCCGAGGTTTCCGAAGCCGATGTTGCCGTCGCCGTGGTTGCCGAAGCCACGGTTGCCGCCGCCGATGTTTGCGCTGCCGATGTTGGCGTTGCCGACGTTCGCGGATCCGATGTTGAAGTCTCCGAGATTCGCGCGTCCGATGTTGCCGGAGCCGAGATTCGCGAAGCCCAGGTTCGCAAAGGGTGGGTTGGCCGCCGCGGCACTTGCGGAACCGTTGGGGGAGAGGGGGGTCAGCGCTGAGGCGATGGTCGAAGCCTCTGCGTGGTAGGACAAGAGCGCGGATACGTCCTGCGCCCACATCTGCTCGTACTCGGCCTCGACAGCGGCGATCGCCGGTGCGTTCAGCCCGAGCAGGTTCGCGGTCACGAGGCGAATGAGTGCGCCGCGGTTCGTCGCGATGATCTGCGGGTGTACGGTTGCCGCTCGCGCGGCCTCGAAAGCGCTTGCGGCCAAACGGGCTTGGGTGGCCGCCTGCTCAGCGTCGACGGCTGCCCCAGTCAGCCACCCCGCGTAGGGTGCGGTCGCGTCCAGCATCGCCGCCGATGCCGCGCCTTGCCAGGAAGACCCGGTCAGCCCGGTGGTCAGCCTGGTGAAAGCGGCTGCACACGAGCCCAATTCAGCGGCCAGACTTCGCCACCCCGCGGCAGCCGCGAGGAGGGGGCTGGGCCCAGGACCGGCAAACAACCGTCCGGAATTGAGCTCCGGCGGAAACCTCGCGAAATCCATCACATCTCTCCCTAGGCCGCAACAGATGGTCGGCGCCGCAGTGCGGGGGCGGTGAATCCCTGCGGGCAGGTGATCCCGCTCTGCCATCGCTTAGCTGCGGCGAGCGGAGATCACCGTCATTCGAAGGCAACTTTGCGGAATGCGCAAACGGCTGATTCTGCGATGGCCGGCGCTGGGCTGTGCGGTCGGCGAACGTGTTTCGGCGATCGGCAGAGATGCCAAAATTGTTGCAGCACAGCGGTAGTCAGTTCTAAGCAGATCTTCTCGTTGGCACTGAGCGAGGTCGAATGCCGGGAAATCCTCCCCCAATAGGGGGAGGAAATTTCATCCATCGATTCCGCCCGCTGCCCGAGGCCCCGGCGCTCACATCCGCGCGACAGTCGTAGCTGGAGCAGTGGCCGGGCCACGCAATGCACTCATGCGAAGGGGTTCCAAGAGATGTTATTTATGTGGGCTGGTCCGGAGGCATTGTCGGCTGCAGCGGCTGACATCGCTGATATCGATGCTTCTCTGCGCTGGGCGAACGCCTCTGCTGCTGCCTCGACCACGTCCGTGCTGGCGGCGGCTGCCGATGAGGTCTCGGCCGCGGTGGCCGCGCTTTTCTCCGGACATGGCCGGGACTATCAGCTGCTCAGCGCTCAATTGACGGCCTACCACGACCAATTCGTGCGGACGCTGGATTACAGCGCCTACACATACGCCGCGGCGGAAGCCGGCAACGCGTCGCCGCTCCAAACCGTGCTCAACGTGATCAACGCGCCCACCGAGGCGCTGGTGGGGCGGCCGTTGATCGGTGACGGCGCCAGCGGCGCCAGCGGGGCGATGGGCCAGCCCGGCCAGGACGGCGGAATCTTGCTGGGCAACGGAGGCAACGGGGGCAGCAGCAGCGACGCGGGTGCTCCCGGTGGGGCCGGCGGTTCGGCCGGGCTGATCGGCAATGGCGGAAGCGGTGGTACCGGGGGCGCCGGCGCGGTCGGCGGTAGAGGCGGCAACGGCGGCTGGCTGCTCGGGTCTGGCGGTGCCGGCGGAACCGGCGGTGCCGGCGGGTACGGGGGCCAGGGCGGTTCAGCCCTACTGCTCGGCAATGGCGGACAAGGCGGCACCGGAGGTGCGGATCCCCTCGGCAGCGGTGGCCACGGTGGTAGCGGCGGCAGGGCCGGGACGTTCTTCGGTACCGGGGGTGCCGGCGGTGCCGGTGGTGTTGGCGCGATAGGGGGTGTCGGAGGAGACGGCGGCACGGCCGCGTTGGTCGGCGCCGGCGGTGCCGGCGGCACCGGTGGTGCCGGAGCTGCGGGCGTGCCCGGCATGAACGGCGGGACGGGTGGCACCGGAGGTGCGGGCGGTACCGGCGGGGTGCTCGGTTTCGGCGGCCACGGCGGGGCCGGTGGTGACGGCGGAGCCGGTGGTGTGGGCTCTGCCGGTCAGCAGGGCAGCGCCGGCGCTACCGGCGGCGCTGCGGGTGCCGGGGGAGCCGGCGGCCAGGCGTTGATCGGCATCGGCGGCCAGGGCGGAACCGGCGGGACCGGTGGCATGGGTGGGGCCGGTGGCGCTGCGGTGGGTGCTGGGGCGCAGGCCGGGCAGGGCGGCAGCGGAGGTACCGGAGGTACGGCCGGTGCGGGGGGTGCAGGACTCGTTGCGGCCGGTGGTGCTGGCCGGGGTGGCGTCGGCGGTACCGGAGGTGCCGGTGGTGTAGGCAGCAGCGGCGCAACCGGTTTAAGCAGCGCGACCGCTCCCACCGACGGTATGCAAGGCGGCCTGGGCGGCGCCGGCGGCCAGGGTGGTGCCGGCGGTGCCGGGATCAACGGTGTGGGCGGCGGTCAGGGTGGCCAGGGCGGGGCCGGCGGCCAGGGTGGTAGCGGCGGTGATGGCGGGGCCAATACCGGAACCAAAGCCGGGATGGGTGCTGCGGGAGGACAGGGCGGTACCGGTGGCGCCGCCGGAGTGGGCGGTTCCGGAACAGACGGCGGAGCGGACGGATTGAGCGGTGCCGGTGGCAAGGGTGGCACCGGGGGTACCGGTGGAGCGGGCGGTGGCGCACAGTCCGGTACCGCGGGTTCCACGCCGACGGCCGGCGCGCACGGTGGTCAGGGCGGCGCCGGCGGGCAGGGCGGCGACGGTGGTGCCGGGATCGGCGGCGTCGGCGGTGGCCAGGGTGGTCAGGGCGGCATCGGAGGCCCGGGTGGCGCCGGAGGTGACGGCGGGGCCAACACCGGTACCAACGGCGGCATCGGTGCCGCAGGAGGACAGGGCGGTACCGGCGGCACTGCCGGCGCGGCCGGTCGTGGAGTCGACGGCGGCGCGGGCGGTGTGGTCGGTACGGGCGGCAAGGGCGGGGTAGGGGGCGTCGGCGGCATCGGCGGCACCGGTCAGGCCGGGGACCCGGGCACTGCGCCCGCGTCCGGTGCGCAGGGTGGTCAAGGGGGCGCCGGCGGGCAAGGCGGTGACGGTGGTGCGGGGATCGGCGGCGTCGGCGGTGGCCAGGGCGGTCAGGGAGGCATCGGAGGCCAGGGCGGCATCGGCGGTACCGGCGGCAGCAACACTGGCACCGGAGTCACTGCGACCGGGGGCGCCGGCGGCAAAGGCGGAACCGGAGGTACCGCCGGTGCCGCCGGTCAAGGAATCGACGGCGGAGCGCAAGGCACGACCGGCAATGGCGGCAAGGGCGGACTCGGCGGCACGGGCGGAACCGGCGGCGTGGGCCAAGCCGGCATCTCGAGCTCCACGCCAAGCGCCGGTGGGCAGGGCGGCGCCGGCGGCGCTGGTGGCCAGGGCGGTGACGGCGGTGCGGGTTTCAACGGCATCGGCGGTGGCCAGGGCGGAAGAGGCGGCCAGGGCGGCCAGGGCGGCATCGGTGGCGCCGGCGGCAGCAACACCGGCACCGGGGTCAACGCCAACGGAGCCAGCGGCGGCAAAGGCGGCACCGGCGGCCTCGCCGGCGCCGCCGGGGTCGGAACCGATGGCGGCGCTGCCGGGGCCAGTGGCAGCGGAGGCAAGGGGGGTACGGGTGGCACCGGAGGCGCCGGCGGTACCGGTCAATCCGGCGTCTGGGGCGCCACGCCTACCACCGGTGGGCAGGGCGGCGTCGGCGGCGCCGGAGGCCAGGGTGGCGACGGTGGGGCGGGCATCGGCGGGGTCGGTGGCGGGCAGGGCGGATCCGGGGGTACTGGTGGCCACGGCGGCTCAGGAGGTCTGGGCGGCAGCAGCACCATCAACAGCTCTGCTAACGGTGCTGTCGGCGGAAAAGGCGGTGCCGGCGGTGTCGCCGGTGCGGGCGGAACGGGCGGAGCCGCGGGCGGCAGCGGCGGTGTCGGCGGTCAGGGTGGGACCGGCGGCACCGGTGGAAACGGTGGCAGCGGCAGTGTCAGCGGGAGCGGGGCCAGCGGCGGAGCCGGCGGCGCTGCCGGTGCCGGCGGAGTGGGCGGGGCAGGCGCAGGCGCCGGCGCTGCCGGAAACGGCGGCATCGGCGGAACCGGTGGTGACGGCGGCAACGGCGGCAACGGCGGCGCAGGCGACGGCACCAAGAACAGCAGGGGCGCCGGAGGCCGGGGCGGCGATGCGTCCGTCGGTGGTACTGGGGGAGCCGGCGCCAACGCGGCGGTAGGGACCGGCGGAACGGGTGGCACCGGAGGCAGCGGCGGCACGGGTGGCACCGGAGGCAGCGGCCAAGGTCTCGGCAGCGTCGGGACCAGCGGCAACGGCGGCAGCCCGGGAGGTCCGGCCGTCGGTAACACCGGTGGCAAGGGCGGCTCGGGCGGCAGTGCCGGCACGGGTGGGGCGGGTGCCCCGTCGGGTGCGGCGGGCCCGGGGGCCGGCGGCGGTGGCGGTGTCCCCGCCGGTTAACCCGCCGGTTTCTCCCGTCCAGCCACCGCCGACCCCACGGCATCGCTCAGCGACGCGTATCCGCCGTCGTGCAGCCGGCGGGCAATACCGTCGTGAATCTCTTTGGCCCACAGGCCCCCGCCGTAGATGAACCCGGTATAGCCCTGCAGTAGCGAGGCGCCTGCGGTGATGCGCTCCCAAGCGTCGTCGGCGGTCTCGATGCCGCCCACGCTGATCAGCACCAGTCGGTCGCCGACCCGGTCGTAGAGCCGGCGCAGAATCTCCACGGCCCGGCGCGCCACCGGTGGCCCGGAGATGCCGCCGGCACCCAGTGCGGCCACGTCGGGTGTGCGCAGGCCGTCGCGTGAAATCGTGGTGTTGGTGGCCACGATGCCGGCCAGTCCGAGCTCGACGGCCAAGTCAGCGATGTCGTCGACGTCTGAGTCGGACAGATCCGGAGCGATCTTGACCAGCACCGGGGTGTTCGACGCTTCGGCCAGGACGGCGGACAGGATGGGACGCAGCGACTCGACGGCCTGCAGGTCGCGCAGCCCGGGAGTGTTCGGTGAGCTGACGTTGACCACAAGGTAGGACGCCAGCGGCGCCAATAGCCTTGCACTCCAACGGTAATCGTTGACGGCATCTTCGGGTCGGGTCTTCTTGGTCTTGCCGATGTTGACGCCCAGGGGCACATCGGGAACGTGCTGGGCAAGCCGTGCCGCCAGCGCGCCGGCGCCGTGGTTGTTGAAACCCATGCGGTTGAGCAGCGCCCGGTCCTCCGCCAGCCGGAACAACCGCGGCGCCGGATTGCCCGGCTGCGCGTATGCGGTGACGGTACCGATCTCGGCGTACCCGAAACCCATTGCGCCCCAGGCGGATAGCCCTGTTCCGTCTTTATCGAATCCGGCGGCCAGCCCGAGCGGCCCGGGGAAGCGCACCCCGAACACCGTGCTGGCCAGCACCGGGTCGGTCGGGCCGAGCCAGTGGCTCATCCGGCGGCGCACCGCAGCCGCGGCGGTGACACCGCGCAATCCCGCGAATACCAGGGTGTGGACGCGTTCAGCGGGCACCTGGAAGAGCAGGCTTCGCAGCAGGCCGTACATCCGGTGTGAGTGCGATGGTGCCGACGTCACGATTCCAGTCACGATTCCGGCTGCTCAGACAACCGGTTTTGCATGCGAGCCTTCTTGCGCCGCAACAATACTCGCCTACTTCCGTCGGTGTAGAGCCGCACCCTGGTCAATTCCCAGCCGCGGTACTCGGCCTCGATGGACAGCCGGGTGGATGCACTGAGCCGGGTCACGTCCGGGGGGAGCCGCAACGGCACCCACTCGTACTCCTCGGACATGTCGGCTTCCCACCCGGCAGGCAACCGGCTCCACCGCGGCGCGGGCCCCGGGTTCACGGCGCGCCCCCAGCATGTTCGATGATCTGCACCCCCGCGCCCGAGCCCGACACCACGTACAAGGTGTCCGACGCCTCGTCGAAGGCCAGCGAGTTCGGTTGCTGCACGGTTGGGTAACGCACCTTTTCCACGGGTATTCCGGTGCTCAGATCGTAACCAATGACGGTGTTGGATGCCGTTTGGGACACCCAGGCCAGTTGGCGGGACCCGGCCAAGCCGTAGGGCGACTGCCGTACCGGGAAGGCCTGGCGCAGGATCAACGGATCGATCCCGTAGACCAGCAGTTGCCCGCCGCGGGTGTCGGCCACCAGCACCCTGCCCTGCGAGTCGGCGGCCAGCGTGGTGGCGCCCTCGCCGGCCCGCAGAGACTGCGCGGCACGGCCGTCGGGGCCGATCGTCGTCACCGACGTCTGGCCACGATCCAGCACCACCGTCGTGTTTGCTTGCGCGACAAGGGCATCCACCCGCGCAAAGATCTTGTTCCGATTGGCCACCGACCCGTCGGCGCCCAGGGAGTACACCGCACCGTCGGCGCTACCCAGCACCAGCCTGCCGTCGGCGCGGCGCGCGATGGCGGTGAATTCCTGGCCGCCGGCGACGGTCGTTCTGACGCCCTGCCCGGTGGCCAGGGCCACCGTGACATAGCCGTCACGTCCCGCCAGATAGACCGTGCCGTGTCCGTCGCCGGTCATGGCGGTGGCGGGCCCGGGCAGCGTGATCACGCGCGCAGCGCCCCGCGGTCCGAGCACGGCGATGCTGCCCGGTCCGCCGGGGTCATCGCCGGGGGATAAAACCACCAACTGCCGCGAGTCGCCGTCGAAGAAGGCGCTTTGTGGACGGCCGCCCAGAGACTGCACCACCCCCGCGGGGTTCGAGGCGGGTGGGGAGACGGCCGGCTGCGCGGGTTCGATGGTGGGTGGCGTGTAGCTGAGCGGGTTCGACGAGCACCCCGAACCGACCCAACCCGTTACGAGCAAACTCGCCAAAATAACAACGCGCTGTTTAAAGAGCGCTCTTCGCGTTGTCAGCAATCCAGATCTCCCGTATCTACAAGACGCATATAAAATTCTAAGGAACGTTATCGCGCTCAATTTCGCCATCTGTGACGTGTAAATCGGTGTAGCGGAGGTATTCTCAGCCCATGACCGTCACCGATGACCGGCATACCGCAGACCAGGAGTTTGCTGTCGAGGACATGACGCCTGGCATTTTCGCCAGCGGGTACGGGCAAGTCGGAGATGGGCGCAGTTTTTCCTTTCATATCGAACACCGGTCTCTCGTCGTAGAAATTTACCGGCCGCACCTGGTGGCACCGGTTCCGCAGGCCGAAGACGTCGTCGCGCGCGCCGTGCGCAGTGTGCTCGATATCGACCTGACCGACGAGCGCAGCTTAGCCGCCGCAGTGCGCGATGCGGTGGCCCGCGCGGTGCCTGTCTCGCGCTAGCCCGGCCGCGGCGCGGCCGCGCTTCTTCACCGCACCAGGTACGGTCGTCGTCGTGTCTGCGGTAGCGCCGATGTCCTGGGGGCAAGTCATCGTCTTGTCGGTGGTGCAGGGTCTGACCGAGTTTTTGCCCGTCTCCTCCTCCGGGCACCTGAACATCGTGTCGCGAATCTTCTTCAGCGGCGACGCCGGCGCATCCTTCACCGCGGTGAGCCAGCTGGGCACCGAAGCCGCGGTGCTGGTCTACTTCGCCCGCGACATCGGGCGCATCCTGCGCGCCTGGTTCAACGGACTATTCGTCAAGTCGCAGCGCAACGCCGACTACCGGCTCGGCTGGTACGTCATTATCGGCACCATCCCGATCTGCGTGCTCGGGCTGCTCTTCAAGGAAGTCATCCGCTCCGAGGTGCGCAACCTGTGGGTGGTGGCCACGGCGATGGTGGTGTTCTCGGCGGTGATCGCACTCGCCGAATACCTCGGACGCCGCAACCGCGACATCGAGCAGCTGAACTGGCGCGACGCGATCGTCGTCGGAAGCGCCCAGTGTCTGGCGCTGGTGCCGGGGGTGTCACGCTCGGGCTCGACGATCAGCGCGGGGCTGTTTCTCGGGATGGAGCGCGAACTGGCCGCTCGCTTCGGCTTCCTGCTGGCCATCCCGGCGGTGTTCGCCTCGGGGTTGTTCTCCCTGCCCGACGCGTTTCGGCCCGTCACCGAGGGAATGAGCGCTACCGGGGCACAGCTGCTGGTGTCTATCTTGATCGCGTTCGTGATCGGCTTGGCGGCGGTGACCTGGTTCCTGCGTTTTCTGGTGCGCCACAACATGTTCTGGTTCGTCGGATATCGCGTGGTCGTCGGTAGCGCGGTGCTGATTTTGCTGGCGACGGGGACGGTCGCGGCGACATGACGGTCCTGTTGTTGCGTCACGGCCGGTCAACGTCCAACACCGCGGGTGTGTTGGCGGGCCGGTCAGAGGGTGTGGACCTCGACGACAAGGGCCGCGAGCAGGCGGCCGGCCTGATCGACCGGATCGGTGACCTGCCCATCCGGGCGGTGGTGTCCTCGCCCTTGTTGCGCTGCCGCCGCACCGTCGAACCGCTGGCCCGGGCGCTGTGCATCGAGCCGGTGATCGAAGACCAGCTCGCCGAAGTCGACTACGGCGAGTGGACCGGCCGCAAGCTGAGCGAGTTGGTCAGCGAGCCCCTCTGGCGGGTGGTTCAGGCCCATCCCAGTGCCGCGGTGTTCCCCGGCGGTGAGGGACTGGCGCAGGTGCAGGCTCGCGCGGTCGCGGTCGTTCGCGAGCATGATCGCCGGCTCAGCGAGGAGCACGGCGGCGACGTGCTGTGGGTGGCCTGCACCCACGGAGACGTCATCAAGTCATTGATCGCCGATGCCTACGGCATGCACTTGGACAGCTTCCAGCGGGTCAACGCCGACCCTGCGTCGGTGAGTGTGATCCGCTACACCCCGCTGCGTCCATTTGTGCTGCATGTCAACCACACTGGCGCGCGGTTGTCGGCCGGCCTGCGCGCCGCGCCGGCGCCGGAAGCGAAGGAAGAGCCCTCCGGCGACGCGGTTGTCGGCGGCTCCACGAACTAGGCGACACGCCCGGCGGTGTCCGGCACTGCCGGACGAAGCGCACGGTGCCAGCGTCTGCACGGTATTTTGGAGGTGCCATGGCCCGCGCAATTCACGTATTCCGTACACCCGACCGTTTCGTGGCCGGGACCGTCGGGCAGCCCGGGAACCGCACGTTCTACATCCAGGCGGTGCACGACGCCCGGGTCGTCTCGGTGGTCCTGGAGAAGCAGCAGGTTGCGGTCCTGGCTGAACGCATCGGCGCGCTGCTGCTCGAAGTCAACCGTCGTTTCGGCACTCCGGTACCCCCCGAGCCGACCGAAGTGGAAGATCTCAACCCGCTGATCATGCCGGTCGACGCCGAATTCCGGGTCGGCACAATGGGGCTCGGCTGGGACTCCGAAGCGCAGACCGTCGTCGTGGAACTGCTCGCCGTCACCGATGCGGAATTCGACGCCTCCGTGGTGCTCGACGACACCGACGAGGGCCCCGACGCGGTGCGGGTGTTCCTGACGCCGGAGTCGGCGCGGCAGTTCGCCACCCGGTCCAACCGGGTCATCTCGGCCGGCCGGCCGCCGTGCCCGTTGTGCGAGGAACCGCTGGACCCCGAGGGTCACATCTGCGCGCGCACCAACGGCTACCGGCGCGAGGCGCTCTTCGGGTCCAGTGATGACGCCGAGGAATGACCATCATGAGGTGCTGCGCGACGGCGAGCTGACTGTCCTGGGACGGATCCGGTCGGCGAGCAACGCCACCTTCCTGTGCGAGGCGTCGCTCGATTCTCGATGCGTGCACTGCGTCTACAAACCCGTCTCGGGCGAGCAGCCGTTGTGGGATTTTCCCGACGGGACGCTGGCCGGCCGCGAGCTGGCCGCTTACCTGGTGTCGACGCAGCTGGGCTGGAACATCGTGCCCCACACCATCATTCGCGACGGCCCGGCCGGTCCGGGAATGCTGCAGCTGTGGGTGCAGCAACCGGGCGACGCCGCCGACTCCGACCCGCGGCCAGGTCCCGACCTGGTCGATCTGTTCCCCACCGGCAAACCGCAACCCGGCTACCTCCCGGTACTGCGCGCCTACGACTACGCCGGCGACGAGGTGGTGCTGATGCACGCCGACGACGATCGGCTGCGCCGGATGGCGGTGTTCGACATCCTCGTCAACAACGCCGACCGCAAAGGCGGCCACATCCTCTACGGCGTCGACGGCAATGTCTACGGCGTCGATCATGGAGTGAGCCTGCACGTCCAGGACAAGCTTCGCACCGTGCTGTGGGGTTGGGCCGGCAAGCCGATCGACGATTCCACGATGGGGCCGGTGGCCGAGTTGGCCGACGCGCTGTGCGGCCCGCTGGCCGCCGAACTCAGGGGCCTGATCACCAGCGCTGAAATCGCGGCGCTGATCCGTCGCACCCAGGTGTTACTCGAGGATCCGGTGATGCCCGGACCCAACCGCAGTCGCCCTATTCCCTGGCCGGCGTTCTGAGCGGGTGCCCGCCGTCGGCGATACTGGGGCGGTGAACCCGGGCGCGCGTGACCAGAGCGATGCCGCGCTGGCCGCTGACCTCGCCGCCGAGGCGGGGGAGCTGCTGCTCAAGGTGCGTGACGAGGTCGGGTTCGACTATCCGTGGGAATTGGGCGACGCCGGCGACCGCCTGGCGAATTCGCTGATCCTGCGCCGGCTGAGGGCCGAACGTCCCGGAGATGCCGTGCTCAGTGAGGAAGCTCACGACGATCTGGTTCGGCTGAAGTCCGACCGGGTGTGGATTGTCGACCCGCTGGACGGCACCCGTGAGTTCTCCACCCGCGGGCGTGACGACTGGGCGGTACACATCGCGCTGTGGCAGCGTTCGTCCGGGGGATCCGCGACCGGTTCCGCGAACGGAGTACGGCAGATCACCGACGCGGCGGTGTCACTGCCGGCCCGCGGCAACATCGTCTACCGCAGCGACACCGTCACCGCGAACGCCGCGCCCGTCGGCATTCCCGACGTCATCAGGATCGCGGTCAGCGCCACCCGGCCGCCGGCCATCCTTTACCGCATCCGGCAGATCCTGGACATCGAACTGGTGCGTATCGGCTCGGCGGGCGCGAAAGCCATGGCGATTATCGACGGGGTTGCCGACGCCTACCTGCACGCCGGCGGTCAGTGGGAGTGGGATTCGGCCGCTCCGGCCGGCGTCATCCAAGCCGCCGGAATGCACGTGTCGCGCCTGGACGGGTCGCCGATGATGTACAACCAGCTCGATCCCTACCTGCCCGACTTCGTGATGTGCCGCGCCGAGTTGGCGCCGATCCTGCTCGAGGCCATCCGCCAGTCGTGGTGGTAACCGGGTGTGCGGCCACGGTGCATTTCCTGCCCAATCGCATCGGTGCCCGCACAGTAGAAACGGTGGGCGCACACCCGCTCAGCGCCCCGCTGTGCGGGGCGCATCGTCACCGGGCCTAGACCGATTGCCCGGCTTCTCAGCGCCCCGCTGTGCGGGGCGCATCGTCACCGGGCCTAGACCGATTGCCCGGCTTCTCAGCGCCCCGCTGTGCGGGGCGCATCGTCACCGGGCCTAAAGTCGACGCATGCGGTCGTGGTCTCCTCCGCCGGTCCCGGCGTTGCCCGGACGCGGTCCCGAACTGAGGCTCTACGACACCGCTGACCGGCAGATCCGCCCCGTTTCGGCCGGCGGCACGGCCACCATGTACGTCTGCGGCATCACGCCCTATGACGCGACGCATCTCGGCCACGCCGCCACCTACCTGACGTTCGACCTGATTCACCGTTTGTGGCTCGACCTCGGCCACGAGGTTCGGTACGTGCAGAACGTCACCGACGTGGACGACCCGCTCTTCGAGCGCGCCGAGCGCGACGGTGTCGACTGGCGCGAGCTCGCCGACCAGGAGGTCGCGTTGTTCCGCGAGGACATGACGGCGCTGCGGGTGCTGCCGCCGCAGGAGTACGTCGGGGCGACCGAGGCGATCCCCGAGATGGTCGAGCTCGTCGAGAAGATGGTCGCCTCGGGGGCCGCGTACGTCATCGAAGGCGAGTACCCGGACGTCTATTACCGGGCCGACGCCACACTGCAGTTCGGCTACGAATCGGGTTACGACCGGGAAACCATGCTGAACCTGTTCGAACAGCGTGGCGGTGATCCGCACCGGCCCGGCAAGACCGACGGACTCGACGCGCTGCTGTGGCGGGTGAACCGGCCGGGGGAGCCCAGCTGGCCGTCCCCGTTCGGCCCGGGCCGGCCGGGCTGGCACGTCGAATGCGCCGCCATCGCTATGAGCCGGATCGGCAGCGAAATCGATATCCAGGGCGGCGGCAGCGACCTGATCTTCCCGCACCACGAGTTCACTGCCGCCCACGCCGAATGTGTCAGCGGCGAACGCCGATTCGCCCGCCATTACGTGCACGCCGGCATGATCGGCTGGGACGGCCATAAGATGTCCAAGAGCCGGGGCAACTTGGTCCTGGTGTCGCAACTGCGCGCCCAGGGTGTCGACCCGTCGGCGGTCCGACTGGGCCTGCTCGCCGGGCACTACCGCGCCGACCGCTCCTGGAGCCTGCAGGTGCTCGAAGAGGCGCGCACCCGCCTGCACCGCTGGCGCACTGCCACCTCGCTGCCGGCCGCTCCCGACGCCGTCGACGTCCTGGGCCGCGTCCGCCGCTATCTGGCCGATGACCTGGACACGCCGAAAGCACTTGCGGCACTGGATGGTTGGGTGACAGACGCGCTGGAGTACGGCGGCCACGACGAGTCGGCCCCCGCGCTGGTGGCCGCCACGGTCGACGCCCTGCTGGGAGTCGGCCTTTAAGGCTGCGGTGGTACCTTTTGCGCCATGACATCGGTGCAGGACAAGGTCATTTTCATCACTGGCGCCGGGCGCGGAATCGGTGCCGAGGTCGCCCGCCGGCTGCATAACAAGGGCGCCAAGCTCGTCTTGACCGACCTGGGCGAAGCCGAGCTCAAATCGATCGCCGCCGAACTCGGCGGCGACGGCCGGGTGCTGACAGTCGTCGCCGACGTGCGCGACCTGGCGGCCATGCAGGCCGCCGCCGACCAGGCCGTGCAGAAGTTCGGCGGCATCGACGTCGTGGTGGCCAACGCCGGGATCGCCAGCTACGGCTCGGTGCTCACCGTCGACCCGGAGGCTGCAAAGCGGGTGATCGACGTGAACCTGATGGGCGTGTTCTACACGGTGCGCGCCACGCTGCCGTCGATCATCGACAGGCGCGGCTACGTGCTGATCGTCTCGTCGCTGGCCGCCTACGCCGCGGCTCCGGGAATGGTGCCCTACGACATGTCGAAGGCCGGCGTCGAACATCTGGCCCACGCGCTGCGACTGGAGGTCGCGCATCTGGGCGTGACGGTCGGGTCGGCTCACATGTCGTGGATCGATACCGCGCTGGTCCGCGACACCAAGGGCGACCTGCCGGCGTTCAGCGAGCTGTTGTCCAAGCTGCCTCCGCCGCTGAACAGGACCACTTCGGTCAACAAGTGCGCCGCGGCCTTCGTCAAGGGCATCGAGGGCCGCAAGACTCGGGTGTATTGCCCCGGTTGGGTGGCGGCGATGCGCTGGCTCAAGCCGGTGCTGTCGACGCGCATCGGCGAATCCGCGATCCTCAAGACCGCGGCCGAAGTGATGCCGAAGATGGACGCTCAGGTCCTCGCGCTGGGCCGATCCACCAGCGCATACACCCACGAGCTGGAGAAGTAGCAGCCCAGCGTGAAAGTAGTCATCTGCGGCGCGGGCATCGCCGGGCTGGCCGCCGCAGAGCGCCTGGCCTCCCTCGGTAACGACGTGGTGGTGCTCGAACGCGCCGCCGGGCCCCGCGAACAGGGCTACATGATCGACTTCTTCGGCGCCGGCTACGACGCAGCCGAGGCGATCGGCGTGCTGCCGGCGATCCGGGCGGTCGGCTACAACTTCGACGAAGCCGGCCTGTTCGACCAGCAGGGGCGCCGCCGCGCCGCTGTCTCCTACGTCAAGATCGACCGGGCGTTGCGCGGCCGCCTGTGCAGCGTGATGCGCCCCGACCTGGAAAAGGTCCTGCGGGATAATCTGCCCGACACCGTCGAATTGCGCTACGGAGCCGACGTCACCGGCATCGAGGATCGCGAGGACGGCGTGACGGTCACGCTGGCCGGCGGGGACAGGCTCGACGCCGACCTGCTCGTCGGAGCCGACGGAATTCACTCGACCGTGCGCGCGTTGGTGTTCGGCGAGGAAGCGCAGTATCTGAGGTACCTCGGATTCCACACCGCCGCTTTCCTTTTCGACGCCCCCGCGATCCGTGAGGCGGCCGGCGACAACGTCGCCCTCACCGACACCATCGACCGGCAGATCGGCTTCTACGGGCTACGAAACGGCAAGGTGGCCGTGTTCGCGGTGCACCGCGCCGCGGAGCGACGACTGCCCGACGACGCCCGCGCCGCGATACGGGAAAGCTATGCCGACATGGGCTGGCTGGTGCCTGACGCACTGCAGCGGTGCCCCCCGTCGGAGCAGATCTACTACGACGAGGTCGCGCAGGTGGTCATGCCGCGCTGGCACAAGAACCGCGTGGTGCTGATCGGCGACGCCTGCGCGGCGGTCTCGTTGGTGGCCGGTCAGGGCGCCTCACTGGCCGTCGGCGCCGCCTATGTGCTGGCCGAGCAGCTTCGCCGGACGTCGACGGTGGAACGGGCGCTGGACTTTTATGAGCAGCTGTGGCGCCCGGAGATCGAGGAGAAGCAGAAAGCGGGACGGGACGCGGCCAACCGGTTCCTGCCCAGCTCGCCGTTTCAGCTGTGGACCCGGCGCACCGCGCTGCGGCTGGCCTGGCTCCCGTCCGTAAGCCGGCGTATCACCGCGGCGCTGGTCGGTCCGCCCTCTCCGGTGGTCGCGATGCTGCGCACCGGCTCGGAGTCCGACGAAGGTGGGGAAAGCGCAGCGGACTAATCGGTGCGCGGCTAGCATGCACCTTTCCAGGCCTCACATAGTGCGTGTCCCGCAACGAAAGGTGCCGACGATGAATCGTGTGAAGGGCGTGCGGACACGGCGGCTGCTGGGTGCGGTGTTCGCCGTGCTGATTGCGTCATTGACGGTGGGTTGCACGGAGCACGCACCGACCCCGCCGGGGTTCTTCACAATCAGGAATGTGCCGCCGGCTGGTTGACCGCTCTACAGCCCGAAGCCCGGCCGGCGTCGCCGCAGATAGCGTTCAAACTCGGCGGCCAGCGCGTCGCCGTCGATCTTGCCGAGCGCCTCGTTGACGTCCACCGCGGCGTCGCCGTGCTGCTCGAGCGACTGCACGTACTCGGCCAGCTCCTCGTCGTCGGCGGCCATTTCGGTGATCTCCTGCTCCCACGCCTCGGCCTGGGTCGGCAGGTCGCCGAGTGGCACCTCGACATCGAGCACTTCCTCGACCCGCCGCAACAGCGCCACCGTCGCCTTCGGGTTGGGCGGATGCGACACATAGTGCGGAACCGCCGCCCAGAATGTGACCGCGGGAATTCCGGCGGCCACGCAGGCGTACTGGAAAACCCCGGCGATGCCCGTCGGGCCCTCGTACCGCGTTTCTTCCAGGCCGAACAGCCGCGCCGACTCCGACGAGTAGGCCGCACCGGAGACCGGCACCGGCCGGGTGTGCGGCGTATCGGCCAGCAGCGCCCCGAGAATGACGACGGTGTCGACATTGAGCTTGTCGATGACTGCCAACAGCTCATCGCAGAACGTGCGCCAGCGCATGTTCGGCTCGACCCCGTGCATCAAGACGACGTCGCGGTCGCTGTCTGGCGGCCGGCAGTGCGAGATGCGCATCGCCGGCCACTCCAGCTCGCGGGTGACGCCGTCGACCTGGCGGATGACCGGGCGATTGACCTGGTAGTCGTAGTACGCCTCGTCGTCGATCTCGACGATCGGCAGCGCATCCCAGATGGCGGCCAGGTGCGTCACCGCGTCACTGGCCGCGTCGCCGGCGTCGTTCCAGCCCTCGAAAGCCGCCACCACCACGGTGTTGTGCAGCTGGGGGAGCGTGTCGTCACCCGGCCCAGGATCCGGCAAAGTCACCCAGTCAGCCTACGGCGTGACCAAGCGGCGCCGGTGCGGGCGTGGCCGTGCCGGAGCCCCCGTCCTCGCCGAGAATGCCGCAGTGGTCGCGCTTCGGGCCTCGACCGCGACCGCGGTGGCAATCTCGGCGAAAACGCGGAGAACTCCGATCCATAGGTCGTCTATCCTTATCAGGAGACTGCGGACGAGGCGAAATACGCCCGGGTGCAGTCTGGTTAACCTAGGTAACCAGGACATTGCCGACAAGATCCGCGAGCTGACGCTCAACGGCGCCGCGACCGGCACACGGATCGGGTCGAGCTGGGCGTCCAGACGTCGTACTACGACGTAGACTTCTCTCGTCGAGAGGCGTTGCAACGGATCCGGGTCCGCACAGGCCGGTTTCCGCCACGCTCGGCGGAGTCAAGGACGCCTTCCGCTAAGGAAGGAATGTACGTGAACGCCTCTGAGTCGATCGCCGCGACAGAATTCGCACCCAACGTCCGCCCCGACTGCACCGAAGCGCTGACGGCAGCGCTGCGCGAGCGGATTGTGGTGATCGACGGTGCGATGGGCACGGCGATCCAGCGGGACCGGCCCGACGAGGCCGGCTACCGCGGCGAGCGCTTCAAGGACTGGCCCAGTGATCTCGTCGGTAACAACGACCTGCTGAATCTGACTCAGCCGCACATCATCGAGGGAATCCACCGGGAGTACCTGGAGGCGGGCGCCGACATCCTGGAGACCAACACGTTCAACGCGAACGCGGTCTCACTCGCCGACTACAACATGCAGGAATTGGCCTACGAGCTGAACTACACCGGCGCTGCGCTGGCCCGTCAGGCGGCCGACGAGTTCAGCACCCCCGAGAAGCCCCGCTACGTGGCCGGCGCCCTCGGGCCGACGACGCGGACCGCGTCGATCTCCCCGGACGTCAACGACCCCGGGGCGCGCAACGTCTCCTACGACCAGCTGGTCGCCGCCTACCTCGAAGCCGCCAACGGACTGGTCGACGGCGGGGCCGACATCATCATCATCGAGACGATCTTCGACTCGCTGAACGCCAAGGCGGCAGTGTTCGCCGTCGAGACCCTGTTCGAAGACCGCGGGCGCCGCTGGCCGCTCATCATCTCGGGCACCATCACCGACGCTTCCGGCCGCACGCTGTCCGGCCAGGTCACCGAGGCGTTCTGGAACTCGATCAGGCACGCGAAGCCGATCGCGGTCGGCCTCAACTGCGCGCTGGGTGCGCCGGAGATGCGGCCCTACATCGCCGAGGTGGCACGCATCGCGGACACCTTCGTCTCCTGCTACCCGAACGCCGGCCTGCCCAACGCCTTCGGCGAGTACGACGAGTCCCCGGAGCGTCAGGCCGGCTACATTGCCGATTTCGCCGGCGCCGGCCTGGTCAACCTGGTCGGTGGCTGCTGCGGAACGACGCCGGCGCACATCGCCGAGATCGCCAAGGTCGTCGAGGGCAAGCCGCCGCGCGAGGTGCCGGAGATCCCGGTGGCCACCCGGCTGTCGGGCCTGGAGCCGCTCAACATCACCGACGGCTCCCTGTTCGTGAACATCGGTGAGCGCACCAACATCACCGGTTCCGCCCGGTTCCGCAACCTGATCAAGGCCGAGGACTACGACACCGCCCTGTCGGTCGCCCTGCAGCAGGTCGAGGTCGGTGCGCAGGTCATCGACATCAACATGGACGAGGGCATGATCGACGGCGTCGCCGCGATGGACCGCTTCACGAAGCTGATCGCGGCCGAGCCCGACATCAGCCGCGTCCCGGTGATGATCGACTCCTCCAAATGGGAGGTCATCGAGGCGGGCCTGAAGAACGTGCAGGGCAAGCCCATCGTCAACTCGATCTCCATGAAGGAGGGCGAGGAGAAGTTCATCCGCGAGGCGCAGCTGTGTCGTAAGTACGGTGCCGCCGTCGTCGTGATGGCCTTCGACGAGAAGGGGCAGGCCGACAATTTGGAGCGCCGCAAGGAGATCTGCGGGCGCGCCTACCGGATCCTCACCGAAGAGGTCGGCTTCCCGCCCGAGGACATCATCTTCGACCCGAACTGCTTCGCGCTGGCGACCGGCATCGAGGAGCACGCGACCTACGGGATCGACTTCATCGAGGCCTGCGCCTGGATCAAGGAGAACCTTCCCGGGGTGCACATCTCCGGCGGTATCTCGAACGTGTCGTTCTCGTTCCGGGGCAACAACCCCGTCCGTGAGGCGATCCACGCGGTGTTCCTGTTCCACGCCATCAAGGCCGGCCTGGACATGGGCATCGTCAACGCCGGTGCGCTGGTGCCCTACGACTCGATCGACCCCGAGCTGCGTGACCGCATCGAGGACGTCGTCCTGAACCGTCGCGAAGACGCGGCCGAACGGCTGCTGGAAATCGCCGAACGGTTCAACAGCACGGAGAAATCCGAGGACCCGGCCGCTGCCGAGTGGCGCAGCCTGCCCGTGCGCGAGCGGATCACCCACGCGTTGGTCAAGGGCATCGACGCCCACGTCGACGAGGACACCGAGGAGCTGCGGGCCGAGATCGCCGCCGCGGGCGGCCGCCCGATCGAGGTGATCGAGGGCCCGCTGATGGACGGCATGAACGTCGTCGGTGACCTCTTCGGCTCCGGCAAGATGTTTCTGCCCCAGGTGGTGAAGTCGGCCCGGGTGATGAAGAAGGCTGTCGCCTATCTGCTGCCCTACATCGAGGCAGAGAAGGAAGAATCCAACGTCTCTTCCAAGGACACCAACGGCACGATCGTGATGGCGACGGTGAAGGGCGACGTGCACGACATCGGCAAGAACATCGTCGGGGTTGTCCTGCAGTGCAACAACTACGAAGTGATCGACCTCGGCGTGATGGTGCCCGCGAGCAAGATCCTGGACGCGGCTAAGGAGCACAACGCCGACATCATCGGGCTGTCCGGCCTGATCACCCCGTCTTTGGACGAGATGGTCAACTTCGCGGTCGAAATGGAGCGCGAAGGGCTGGAGATCCCGCTGCTGATCGGCGGCGCGACCACCTCGCGCGCCCATACGGCCGTGAAGGTGGCGCCGCGGCGCAAAGGTCCGGTGGTGTGGGTGAAGGACGCGTCCCGCTCGGTGCCGGTCGCGGCCGCGCTGCTGGATGACAAGCAGCGCCCGGCTCTGTTGGAGGCCACCGAAAAGGACTACGCGTCCCTTCGCGAACGGCACGCCCAGAAGAACGAGCGGCCGATGATGACGCTGGAGAAGGCGCGCGCGAACCGCACGCCGATCGAATGGGACGGCTACACGCCGCCGGTGCCCGCCCAGGGCCTGGGCGTGCGGGAGTTTAACGACTATGACCTCGCCGAGCTGCGCGAGTACATCGACTGGCAGCCCTTCTTCAACGCCTGGGAGATGAAGGGCCGCTTCCCGGACATCCTCAACAACCCGGCCACGGGCGAGGCCGCCCGCAAGCTGTACGACGACGCCCAGGAGATGCTCGACACCCTGATCAAGGAGAAGTGGCTGACTGCCAACGGGGTAATCGGGTTCTTCCCGGCGAACGCGGTTGGGGACGACATCGAGGTCTACACCGACGACACCCGCACCGAGGTGCTGACCAGGTTGCACAATCTGCGTCAGCAGGGCGAGCACCGCGAAGGCATCCCGAACCGGTCGCTGGGCGACTACGTCGCCCCCAAAGATACGGGTCTCGCCGACTACGTCGGGGCCTTCGCCGTCACCGCGGGGCTGGGCAGCCAGGACAAGATCGTGGAGTTCAAGGCCGCCCTTGACGACTACAGCGCGATCCTGCTGGAGTCGATCGCCGACCGGCTGGCAGAGGCGTTCGCCGAACGGATGCACCAACGGGTCCGCAAGGAGTTCTGGGGATTCCAGCCGGACGAGCAGCTGGACAACGAGGCCCTCATCGGTGAGAAATACCGGGGAATCCGCCCCGCCCCCGGCTACCCGGCCTGCCCAGAGCACACCGAGAAGGTGACGCTCTGGAAAATGATGGACGTCCGGGAGCGCACCGGAATCGAACTGACCGAGTCGATGGCGATGTGGCCGGGTGCTGCCGTCAGCGGCTGGTACTTCTCGCACCCGCAGTCGCAGTACTTCGTGGTCGGCCGGCTGGCCCAGGATCAGGTCGCCGACTACGCGAAGCGCAAGGGATGGACCCTGCAGGAAGCCGAGCGCTGGCTCGCCCCCAACCTCGGCTACAACCCGGAGGACTGAGGCTGTCGGCGTGACCCTGCTGCACCACCCCGACGCCAGGTACGTCAACGTCTGAAACAATCGCTGGTCGTGAAGACCTTCGAGGAGCTGTTCGCCCAGCTCGGTGAACGTGCCCGGACCCGACCGGCCGGTAGCGCCACCGTGGCCGCTCTGGACGCCGGAGTACACACATTGGGCAAGAAGATCCTGGAAGAGGCCGGCGAGGTGTGGTTGGCCGCCGAACACGAACCCGACGAGGCGCTGGCCGAGGAGATCAGCCAATTGCTGTATTGGACGCAGGTGTTGATGATCTCTCGCGGCCTGTCCCTCGACGACGTCTACCGGAAGCTGTGAGCATGTTGCGAGTCGCGGTGCCCAACAAGGGGGCGCTGAGCGAGCCGGCCAGCGAGATCCTCTCCGAAGCCGGCTACCGCCGCCGCACCGATCCCAAAGACCTCACCGTCATCGACCCGCTCAACAGCGTCGAGTTCTTTTTCCTTCGCCCCAAAGACATCGCCATCTATGTCGGTTCCGGCGAACTCGACTTTGGGATCACCGGTCGGGATCTTGCGCTGGATTCGGACGCGCCGGTGCGCGAACGACTGGCGCTGGGCTTCGGATCCTCCAAGTTCCGTTACGCGGGCCCCGCCGGGCGGGAGTGGACGGTGACCGACCTGGCGGGCAAGCGGATCGCCACCGCGTACCCGAATTTGGTGCGAAAAGATCTGTCCGCCAAGGGAATCGACGCTACGGTGATCAGGCTCGACGGCGCGGTGGAGATTTCGGTGCAGCTCGGCGTGGCCGACGCCATCGCCGACGTGGTCGGATCGGGCCGCACCCTGAGCCTGCACAACCTGGTGGCTTTCGGTGAGCCGCTGTGTGATTCAGAGGCGGTGTTGATCGAACGGGCCCAGGACCACTCCAGCGCGGCCCGTGATCAATTGGTGGCCCGGGTTCAGGGCGTTGTTTTCGGCCAGCAGTACCTGATGCTCGATTACGACTGCCCGCGTTCGGCGTTGGAGCAGGCCACGTCGATCACACCAGGACTCGAGTCGCCGACCATCGCTCCACTCGCCGATCCGGACTGGGTCGCGGTACGCGCGCTGGTGCCACGCCGGGGTGTCAACGCAATCATGGACGAGCTCGCCGCGATCGGAGCGAAAGCGATTCTGGCATCCGACATCAGATTCTGCCGATTCTGACCCCTCGCCAGAGCCGTTGCTGTGTTAGCGTCCCCGCTGGGACCGCCGCGTTAATCGGGGGCTTTCCCGTTATCGTCGCCAGGCTGTACGTCTGTCCCAGGAGGGATCGCTGTGACGCAGGTTCTCGTTCTTCTTCTCGCGCTGTTGATCGGTGTCGTCGCCGGATTGCGGTCGTTGACGGCACCCGCCGCGGTCTCCTGGGCGGTCTTTCTCAGCTGGCTCAATCTGCACGGAACATGGGCGTCGTGGGTGGGAAACCTGGTGACGGTGGTGATCCTGAGTCTGCTCGCGGTCGCCGAACTGGTGAACGACAAGCTGCCGAAGACCCCGCCGCGCACCGCGCCGCCGGTGTTCGCCGTTCGCCTCATCATGGGTGGTTTCGCCGCTGCGGTCATCGGCACGGCCTGGGGGCATAAGTGGGCCGCGCTGGGCGCCGGCATCGTCGGCGCAGTATTGGGCACGGTCGGCGGGTACCAGGCGCGTCGCGCACTGGTAGCCAAGAACGGCGGCCATGACCTGCCCATCGCGCTGCTGGAAGACGCCGTCGCCGTGCTCGGTGCGTTCGCCATTGTCGCCGCGGCCGCCGCACTGTGACGGAGGCGCAGCAGTTCGACGCTATCGTCGTCGGAGCGGGTCAGGCGGGACCGCCGCTTGCCGGGCGGCTCAGCGCGGCAGGGCAGCGGGTCGCTGTCATCGAGCGCCAGCACGTCGGCGGAACGTGCGTGAATTACGGATGTATCCCCACCAAGACTCTGGTTGCCAGTGCTCACGCCGCACATCTGGCTCGCCGGGGTGCCGACTACGGCGTCGGAACGGGGCCCGTCACCGTCGACATGGCCAGGGTCAAGGCCCGCAAAGACGAGATCATGCTCAAAGACCGCCACGGTGTCCAGAAATGGCTGGACGGCATGGACGGCACCACGTTCATTCGCGGACACGCCCGCTTCGAGGACCCACACACCATCAGGGTGGGTGATCAGCTGCTGCGTGGCGAGCGAATCTTCCTCAATGTCGGTGGCCGCGCGGTGATCCCGAATATCCCGGGCCTCTCCGACGTCGAATACCTGACCAATGTGACCATCATGGATCTCGACACGGTGCCCGAGCACCTGGTCGTGGTGGGCGGCAGCTACATCGCGCTGGAATTCGCGCAGATGTACCGACGGTTCGGAGCCCCGGTCACCGTCATCGAGCGTGGGCCGCGGCTGGCTTCACGCGAGGACGAAGACGTCTCGGCCACCATCCGCGAGATTCTGGAGGGCGAGGGCATCGACGTCGTCACCGGTGCGGATGATGTGCGACTTGCCAAGACGGACAAGGGTTTTGAACTGACTCCGGGTGCCGGCGCAGATCCCGTCGCGGGCAGTCATCTGCTGCTTGCGGTGGGGCGTCAGCCCAACACCGACGACCTGGGCCTGGAGGCGGCCGGTGTACAGACCGACGCCAGGGGTTACATCGTGGTCGACGATCAGCTCAAGACCAGCGTCGACCACATCTGGGCGTTGGGCGACTGCAACGGCAAGGGCGCCTTCACCCACACCTCCTACAACGACTTCGAAATCGTCGCCGCCAACCTGCTCGATGACGATCCGCGCCGGGTCAGCGACCGCATCACCACCTACGCGCTGTACATCGACCCGCCGCTGGGACGGGCCGGCATGACCGTCGAGCAGGCCCGCGCCGCCGGCCGCAAGGTGCTGGTCGGCAAGAGGCCGATGACCCGGGTCGGCCGAGCGGTCGAAAAGGGTGAAACGCAAGGGTTTATGAAGGTCGTCGTCGACGCCGAGACCGATGAGATCCTGGGCGCCGCCATCTTCGGCGTCGGTGGCGACGAGGCCGTGCACTGCGTCCTGGACGTGATGTCGGCCAAGGCGCCCTACACGACGCTCTCGCGCACCATGCACATCCACCCGACGGTCAGTGAGCTCATTCCCACGGTGCTGCAGGAGATGTCACCGCTCGACTAGCGCGCGTAATGCTGCGCCGAGCTGCCATCGCTTGACGGATATCGCCTCGCTAAGTTCGAAGTGCTTTGTCCGGCAATAGAATTAGCTAGTAGGCGAAGCGACGTGCCCGGCCGTGCCCCCTTGAGGCACGGGCGATCACCCGCAAGCAGCAGGCGGACGGATGCCAAACTCGACCAGGCCGGGAGCACACGGTCAGAGATCAGAACCTGGCCCGGGACCGCTTCACGCCGCCGGCTCGGTCGGCTGTGAGGCCGTCTGGCGCGCGAACCCTGGCCAGCCAGGGTAGGGCGGTGGCGTCCCGCCGAACGCGGGGCAGTGCGCCTGATGGGGGCACCAGTCACACAACCGCGACGGGCTGGGCCGGAAATCGCCGGTCTGTCCGGCGGCCTGGATGGCTCGCCAGATCGCCATCAGCGTCTTCTCGAAGCGCAACAACTCGTCGTGGTCCGGCGCGTAGTCGAGCACCTGACCGTCGGCCAGATAGATCAGTCGCAACCGGGCCGGCAGGACGCCGCGTGAACGGAGCAGCGCCACGGCGTAGAACTTCATCTGGAACATCGCCTTGAACTCGGCCCTGGAATCGAACCCAGCCCGAGCGACCGGTGGCGCTTTACCGGTCTTGTAGTCCACGACCCGCAGTTCCCCGGTGACGGCTACATCGATGCGATCGATGTAGCCACGCAGCAGCGTGCCGTCGGCCAGTTCGACCTCCACGCGCTGCTCACAACACTGCGGCTCGAACCGCGTCGGGTCTTCTAGCCGGTAGTAACCCGACAGCAGGGCGCGCGCTTCGCCGAGCAACTCCGCGCGTAACTCGGGATCCAGCTCATCGGCCAGCGTCGGCTCGCCGGCTATCACCCGGTCCCACGCGGCCTCCAACAGCGAGTAGGCGGTGTCCGGCACCCGCTGCGGTGCGGGCAGCCCATACAGCTGCTCGAGAGCGGCGTGCACCACCGAGCCGCGCAGTTGCGCTGTCGAGGGCGCCTCCCGTAACCGGTCGATCGCACGGAACCGGTACAGCAGCGGGCACTGCTTGAAGTCGGCGGCCCGCGACGGCGACAGCGCCGGCGGGGGGCGTGACTCCGGCTGGTCCGTCATATTCGCAGCCTAGGACTGGGGCGTGACAAATCATGGTCAACCCCGACCACGAGCTACGGCGCGTCGGCTGGCACGCTATACGCCGTGTCAGCAACCGGTCCGTTCACCGTGGGCGAGCGCGTCCAGCTCACCGACGCCAAGGGCCGTCATTACACGATCACCCTGACGCCGGGTGTCGAGTTCCACACGCATCGCGGCCGGATCGCGCACGACGCCCTGATCGGTCTCGAGCAGGGCAGCGTCGTCAAATCCAGCAACGGCGCCCTGTTCCTGGTGCTGCGGCCACTCCTGGTCGACTACGTCATGTCGATGCCGCGCGGACCGCAGGTGATCTATCCCAAGGACGCGGCGCAGATCATCCATGAGGGAGACATCTTCCCGGGCGCGCGGGTGCTTGAGGCCGGCGCCGGATCCGGTGCGCTGACTCTCTCGCTGCTGCGGGCGGTCGGGCCGCAGGGGCAGGTCGTCTCGTACGAAGCGCGTGCGGATCACGCGGAGCACGCCCGCCGCAACGTCTCGGCTTTCTACGGCCAGGCCCCAGAGAACTGGCAGCTGATCATCAGCGACCTTGCCGACGCCGAGTTGCCCGACGGTTCGTTTGACCGGGCGGTGCTGGACATGCTGGCGCCCTGGGATGTGCTCGACGCGGTGTCGAGACTGGTGGTCGCCGGTGGCGTCCTGCTGATCTACGTCGCAACCGTCACGCAGTTGTCGAAAGTGGTCGAAGCGGTGCGGGCACAGCAGTGCTGGACCGAACCGCGGTCCTGGGAGACGATGCAGCGTGGCTGGAACGTCGTCGGCCTGGCCGTGCGCCCCCAGCACACCATGCGCGGGCATACCGCTTTCCTCGTCGCCACCCGGCGGCTGGCGCCGGGCGCGGTGGCGCCTGCGCCGCTCGGCCGCAAGCGTGAGGGCAGGGACGGCTAAGGCTGGCTAATCGTCGCTGCGGTTGAGCCCGCGCCGCACCGACAGCAACTCAAACTCCGGATGCGCAGCGACGAGGCGTTCGGCCGCATCGAGGACATCCACGGCATGGGCCCGGTCTCGCGACACCATGGCCACGCCGATCCCGGCCCGCCGATGCAGATCGTGCGAATCGGTCTCAGCCGCCGAAACGCTGAACTTGCGCTGCAACTCGGCCACCACCGGGCGGATCACCGAACGCTTCTGTTTGAGCGAGCGCACATCGCCCAGCAGCACGTCGAATTCGAGCCAACCGATCCACATCGAGTCAGGGCGTCGGCGACGGCGTCGGCGAGGGTCCGGCCGCCGGGGTGGGGGCGGGGCTCGGCGACGGGCTTGGTGAAGCCGGCGAGGGCGCCGCTGTCGAGTTTCGCGAGTTCTGCAGAGCCAGCAGCATCTCCGCGGTCTTGCGGGACAGCTGCCAACCTCCCTGGGCGGGCGTGAACTCCATTGGGAAGGTGAATTCCCGACGCTCTGGATTGGCCGTGTTGACGACGACGGTGGCCAGCACGCAACCCGCGTCCGTGGCCGACCACGCGACGTTGTTCGCCGTGAACGTCATCGGCAAGTAGCCGCCGTCGCGCGCGGCGTTGGTGAACCTGTCCAGCGCCGTGGCCGCCTCCGGGGTCGACCCCTGCACGAGGTTGAGTTTGTTGCTGCCCGGCACGGCCGGGTCAGCGAGGCGGGCCAGCACATCGGTGAGAGCTTCGGGCGGTGGCAGGGGAGCGCTAGGAGGAGCCACGGATGTGATGGACGTGGGCGGTGGTCCAGGTGTCTGCGCCGAGTCCAACTGTCTCGCGGTGTTGTGCGAACAACCCGTCATCGTGATCACCACCGCAGTGGCGGCGGTGCCCAGTGTTACGCAGACGTTGCCGGACATCCGGGACAGCCTCAATTACAGGCGACGAAGCCGATTGCGTTGCACGTCACATCGCAGACCGCGGAAGGCGCGAATGGAGCGGTCAGAACGCCTGTGGCTAGGGATTTCGCGGTCACGGAAGTCCTTTCGCTCGGCCCGAATAGAAGGCGAGATTACCAGCGTGACCCAACTTGTAACTTTCAAACGGCATTTGACTGCCCACATCGATCGTGGTTGACCGGTAGCGTTGAGGGTATCCGCCACACCTATTCCTGGTGCGGGAAAGGAGCGCAACATGGGTGACTCAGAGCGTTCTGAAGCATTCAAGACATCTCGCGATATCCCCCTGTCCAGCGACGATGCTGCCGAACTCGAACAGCTGCGGCGTGAGGCCGCGGCTCTGCGCGAGCAACTCGACAACGCGGTTGCCCACCAGAGCCCGGCGCGTTCGGCGCGCGACGTGCATCAGCTCGAGGCCCGAATCGACTCCCTTGCGGCCCGCAATTCCAAATTAATGGAAACTCTTAAAGAGGCCCGTCAGCAGTTGCTGGCATTGCGGGAAGAAGTCGACCGGCTGGGGCAACCACCGAGCGGCTATGGCGTCCTGCTGGGCACCCATGACGACGAGACCGTCGACGTGTTCACCTCCGGCCGCAAGATGCGCCTGACATGCTCGCCCAACATCGACACCTCCGTGCTGAAGAAGGGCCAGACGGTCCGGCTCAACGAGGCGCTGACGGTGGTCGAGGCCGGAACGTACGAGTCGGTCGGCGAGATCTCGACGTTGCGCGAGGTGCTGGGCGACGGTCACCGTGCCCTCGTGGTCGGCCACGCCGACGAGGAGCGCATCGTGTGGCTGGCCGAGCCGCTTGTTGCCGAGGATCTGCCGGAAGGCCACCCCGACGCGCTCAACGACGACACCCGGCCCCGCCGGTTGCGTCCGGGGGACTCGCTGCTGGTGGACACCAAGGCCGGGTACGCCTTCGAGCGCATTCCCAAGGCCGAGGTCGAGGACCTGGTGCTCGAAGAGGTGCCCGACGTCAGCTACGAGGACATCGGTGGCCTGACGCGTCAGATCGAACAGATCCGCGACGCCGTCGAACTGCCGTTTCTGCACAAGGAGCTGTATCGCGAGTACGCGTTGCGTCCGCCCAAAGGCGTGCTGCTCTACGGTCCGCCCGGTTGCGGTAAGACGCTGATCGCCAAGGCCGTCGCCAACTCGCTGGCCAAAAAGATGGCCGATCTTCGCGGCGACGACGCCCGCGAGGCGAAGTCGTACTTCCTCAACATCAAGGGTCCCGAGCTGCTCAACAAGTTCGTCGGAGAGACCGAACGCCACATCCGGCTGATCTTCCAGCGGGCCCGCGAGAAGGCCTCCGAGGGCACCCCGGTGATCGTGTTCTTCGACGAGATGGACTCGATCTTCCGCACCCGCGGCACCGGTGTCTCGTCGGACGTCGAGACCACGGTGGTGCCTCAGCTGCTTTCGGAGATCGACGGCGTCGAAGGCTTGGAGAACGTCATCGTGATCGGCGCCTCCAACCGCGAGGACATGATCGACCCGGCCATCCTGCGGCCCGGCCGTCTTGACGTGAAGATCAAGATCGAGCGTCCGGATGCCGAAGCCGCACAGGACATCTTCTCGAAGTACCTGGTCGAGACCCTTCCGGTGCACGCTGACGATCTCGCCGAGTTCAACGGCGACCGCAGTGCCTGCATCAGGGCGATGATCGAGAAGGTCGTCGAGCGGATGTACGCCGAGATCGACGACAACCGGTTCCTGGAAGTCACCTACGCCAACGGTGACAAGGAAGTCATGTACTTCAAAGACTTCAACTCCGGGGCGATGATCCAGAACGTGGTCGACCGCGCGAAGAAGAACGCGATCAAGTCGGTGTTGGAGACGGGCCAGCCGGGTCTGCGCATCCAGCACCTGCTCGACTCGATCGTCGACGAGTTCGCCGAGAACGAGGACCTGCCCAACACCACCAACCCCGATGACTGGGCGCGGATCTCGGGCAAGAAGGGTGAGCGGATCGTGTACATCCGCACCCTGGTCACCGGCAAGTCGTCGAGCGCGTCGCGGGCCATCGACACCGAGTCGAACCTGGGTCAGTACCTGTAGATAACGGCGGACGCTTGTCCGCCAGGCCAATTAGAGTCGCGCGGGTGCGATTGCGCTTTGGTCCTGGTGAAGAGGACGCCTACGCCGATACCCGCGGGGTGCTTCTGGAAGAGCTCAACGGGTGGCTGGACCTCCCGGAGATCGAGCGTTCCGGAACGGTCGTCAACGTAGGGTTCGTGCTGGATTGGCGGTACCGCGACTCCGACGGCGTGCTGGACGACTTCGCGCCGAGCGACATCGCCGACCTGATGTTGAAGTGGTGCCCACCGCGGCTGGCGGGCCGGGCTGAGGTCGTTCCCTTTCTGTGCGACGCCGTCCAGATCTACCTCGAGTTCATGGCGGCCACCGGACGGCTGGTCGGCGGCCGCAAGCGCGCCACCCGGCTGATCGGGCTGGTCGACGATCTGATGCCGGCCCTGCTGGCGGAGGTACAGGACCCGTCGAGCGTCGAGGAGTATTCCGAACAACCGCAGCGCACTTACGAGTTGCCGTTCGTATACCTGCGGCCACCAGCAGCCGAGGTCGAAGCTGCTGCGGCTGCCGCGCCGTTGCTGGCGAAGTTCAGGACGCTGTGCGCGTACCTGGGTCCAGACGGGAAGCAACTGACCGAGAACGGCAACCTGAAGCTGGCAGATGGCCGGGCGCTGGTGGACCTGCTGGAAACCGGCGACATGATGGAGATGCAGCTCGGCGGCACCACGATCAGTGCGAAATCTACGAGGTCGTTGCGCCGGCTGGATTTCATCGTCACCTTTGCCAGGCACGCCGGCGCGGTCCGGGCGCTTAAAGGTCGCCTGGTTCCGGTGAAGGCGTGGGCAGCGCGCCCGGCCGTGCAGCAGGCAGAGGCACTTTTCGCGGCGCTCGTGCAGCGGGGCCCGCTGGAAGTCGAAATCTCCGATTCCTGGCTGTACTCGCTTGAACTGCGCCAACTACTCGACGATGGAATCGTGCACTGGCTGGCGCCACTGCTCGCACCGGGCGCCGTCGAGTCCTTCGACGCCATGGTGGAGTGGGCGCAGTCGGCGGCGACCACGAAACACGAACTGCTCGATCCTGACGATGAATGGAACTACGAGTCCATCGAGGCGGATATGAGCCGCATCTTCGAGGTGCTCGAGCAAGCCGGTGTGGTCCTTTGGACCGATCGGCAGGAAGTGCCCGAGCCATTCGGTCCCACTGTCTGGACCGGCGGCACGGTGGCGCTTACGGCGTTCGGCCGCCATGTCCTGCCGGACTATCTCGGTGACGCGGGATACGTGCTAAGGCGCGCCGAAGATGTCGTCCACGCTGACGCCCCCGCTCTGATCGACGCGCTGTTTTCAGCCGGCGACACGGACCGGGAGGCGCTGATCGCGGCTTGGCAGGCGGAGCGGCCGACCACGGAGCGGGTGCAGATGCTCACCGAAGCAATCGTGGCGGCTTCCAACGGAGCGAGTCGCGGAATGGCGCTCTCGGTGCTGGACCATTTCGACATCGACGTGGCGGAGCCGTTCGTCCGTCAATTGCTGGACACACCGGTCGCCGGCCATGCGGCACTGTGGCTTATGTCGCAGGGGCGGGCCGATGCGGAGACGGTTGGCAGTTTCATCGACATGACGGTCATCGTGGATGTGCTCGCGGCCGGCGTGGACGACCCGAAAGAGCTGTGCGAATTCTTCGGCAGCTTCCCTGAACCGTTCGGGCTGCTCGATGACATGTGGCGCCATCCCGCACCTGAAACCGCAGTCGTACTTGACGCGCTCGGACACCACCTACAACACAAAGCGCTGGCCAAAGCCGCGCGAAAGGCGGCGGTCAAACACCGCAGCTGGATGGCGAACCGCTAACTCACCAGCGAATAGCTGTTGGTCAGGTCGTCCTGGATCACCTGCGCGGCCTGCGTGGTGGTGTCCACCCGCAGTGTCTCGGGGAGCACCCGCGCATGAAAGGTCCAGCCCGCAGGCAGGTTGAGCCGATCGCCTAGCTTGGGCAGATCGGCGCGTGAAAGCTTGGGGTCGACGACCTGACTCCAGGTCTGCATGACCCATTGTCGGCCGTGCGGATCCTGCAGTTCGTAGACCTCTTGGCCGGCGTCGAAGACGAAAACGGTGTTCCGGCTGACCTGATTCACGGTGTACGGATTCGGGTTCATCGACGCGAGCAGCACCGTGGCCTGCAGGATCATGTCGATGCCGCCGAAGTTCTTGATGATCTGCGGGCCCTGCTGAGTCTTTTCGATGCTGTTCATCAGCCAATAGCGTGGGCCGTTGAGAAGTGCTGTGGCGGCGCCGTTTTCGGTCGCGATGGCATGGGCGTCCAACGCCGTCCACAGGTCGGCGGGACAGTCGTTGAGGGGGAAGCTGTTATAGACGGTGGCCTGAGGGCCTGCCTCGCCGGGCGTTACGAGAAGCACTTCGCCGTAACGTTTCCCGGAAAGGTCGCCCGAATCTTGGTGGGCTGCTGAGGGCGATTGAGGGGCTGACACCAGGGTGAACCTAATCACCCAGGTCAGCGCCGTCAACACTGGTCACCGGCGCGTTCGCCATCCGATTGCGATAGCGGTTCCGCGCGGTCAGGGTGGCATGCAGATCACCAATCAGCGGGTCGACGAAATTCGACCGGTAATCGTCGTCGCCGGCTGCCCGGGCGCTGATGTACATGAACGTCAACGCGCCCAGGAACAGGCACAGGTGCACCAGTGAGTCGGGCACCGGGACCGTCAGACCCAGCACGGTTGTGTCGTTATCGGTCGTGCGGGCCCACTCCTTGAGCAGGGCGGGCGTGAGCACAATCAGGCCGAGGGTCACGTAAATGCTCGCCGTCAGCGCGGCGACCACCGCGATCTGCGCCAGTTGCGAGGCGGCCAGCACGAAGATCACGTTGACGCGCTCGGCGCGGGTCAGCTTGGGACTGTTCGCTGGATCAGACATCGCCTCGAACGGCGTACCGGCCAGGCGTTCGGAGTCCTGGGGCACCGCCGCCGGTGAGCGCAACATCGGCCTGACGCGCTCGCCCGTCGCTGAGACCACGAACGCCGCGGCGATGCCGACCAGGAAAAGAATTGCCACAGCTAGCCGATCGCTGCTGATCATCGCCGACATCAACCAGACGTTGCCGTTGAAGAACACCAGTGTCGTCAGCAGCACCACCGGTAGTGCCCGCACCGCGAGTGCTCCGATCGAGGTGAGGTGCGACAGCGTCATGCGTGCCGCCCACCCGACGACCGACCCGACTCCGCAGCCGGTCAGCACCATCAACACCACCGCGGTCACGACGGCTTCGGGAAGGTGCGACGGGTCCGTTTCCACGACGATGACGATCCCCACAACGGTGATTGCCGCGGTGGATGCCAGGGCGCGGTACCGACGGTCGGAGATGCGGGACACCCACCATCCGGCCAGCGCCATCGCCAAGGGTGCAAGGCCGATAAGCCCGAGCAGCGACCACTCCTTGGCCGACGGATTGTCGTCGATGACGACTTCTTTCTGGCCGTCGGTAAGGAACAGGATCGGCACGGTCCAGCAGTGCATGGTCGCATAGGCCGCCAACATCGGAGCCGATCGCGACCACAGCCGCCGCCACCTGCCGCGAGTCGTCAGAACCGAGGGCAGGCCGCGTTCCAGAAACCAGCTTTCAGCCTCGTCGGTCACCGACGCCCGGCGTACCGGCGAGCGCACAAAAGGGCTCATGGCGGCTCACATTAATGGCGGACGGCCGCGGCGGGCGCACGTGACGAGAGGCGGAATTCCGGCGTCAGCCACCCGCTCCTGATCGGGGGTCACAGCGGGACCGTAGTCTTTAACTCATGCAACGGATTATCGGGACGGAGGTCGAGTACGGCATCTCCTCGCCGTCGGACCCGACCGCCAACCCGATCCTCACTTCGACACAGGCGGTACTGGCCTACGCCGCCGCCGCCGGCATCCAGCGCGCCAAGCGAACCCGCTGGGACTACGAGGTCGAGTCGCCACTGCGCGACGCCCGCGGCTTCGACCTGAGCCGCTCGGCCGGTCCGCCGCCGGTGGTCGACGCCGACGAGGTCGGCGCCGCCAACATGATCCTGACCAACGGTGCGCGGCTCTACGTCGACCACGCCCACCCGGAGTACTCGGCGCCCGAGTGCACCGACCCGATGGACGCGGTGATCTGGGACAAGGCCGGTGAGCGCGTGATGGAGGCCGCTGCCCGCCATGTCGCGAGCGTCCCCGGAGCGGCCAAGCTGCAGCTCTACAAGAACAACGTCGACGGCAAGGGCGCGTCCTACGGGTCGCACGAGAACTACCTGATGTCGCGGCAGACGCCGTTCTCGTCGATCATCGCCGGGCTCACCCCGTTCCTGGTGTCGCGGCAGGTGGTGACCGGATCCGGTCGGGTGGGTATCGGTGCCTCGGGGGACGAGGCCGGTTTCCAGCTGTCGCAACGTTCGGACTACATCGAGGTCGAGGTCGGACTGGAGACCACCCTCAAGCGGGGCATCATCAACACCCGCGACGAGCCGCACGCCGACGCCGACAGGTACCGCCGGCTGCATGTCATCATCGGCGACGCCAACCTGGCCGAGACGTCGACCTACCTCAAGCTGGGCACCACGGCGCTGGTCCTCGACCTGATCGAGGAAGGCGTCGATCTGAGCGATCTGGCGCTGGCGCGCCCGGTACATGCCGTCCACGCGATCAGCCGCGACCCGTCCCTGCGTCAAACCGTCGCACTGGTCGACGGCCGGGAACTGACCGGCCTTGCGCTGCAGCGGATCTATCTGGACCGAGTGGCCAAGTTGGTCGACAGCCGCGACCCGGACCCAAGGGCCTCGCATGTGGTGGAGACCTGGGCCGAGGCGCTCGACCTGCTCGAGCGCGACCCGATGGAGTGTGCCGAGTTACTGGACTGGCCGGCCAAGCTGCGGTTGCTCGAAGGCTTCCGGCAGCGGGAGAACCTGAACTGGTCGGCGCCGCGCCTGCACCTGGTGGACCTGCAGTACTCGGACGTGCGACTCGACAAGGGCCTGTACAACCGTCTCGTGGCGCGCGGCTCGATGAAGCGGCTTGTCACCGAGCAACAGGTACTGGCGGCGGTGGACAATCCGCCGACGGACACCCGCGCGTACTTCCGCGGCGAATGTCTGCGCCGGTTCGGGGCCGACATCGCCGCGGCGAGCTGGGACTCGGTGATTTTCGATCTGGGCGGCGATTCGCTCGTCCGGATCCCGACGCTGGAGCCGCTGCGGGGCAGCAAGGCGCACGTCGGCGCGCTGCTCGATTCGGTGGACAGCGCCGTCGAACTGGTAGAACAGCTCACGAGTTAGTGCGACGACCGTGGGGATCGGTGCGGCCCCAGGTGGGGGTGCCCCCAGGCGCGTGGCGTCGAGGGGCGGCGTCGGGCAGTGATGCTTAGGTGGTGGTTAGACCGACGAATTGTCGGTGGGCAACGGTAGGGTAGAGAAAAGCCTGCGGGCGTGTGACGGCGCCAGCGGCTCATGACAAGCAGGAGGCGGCGATGGCGCAGGAGCAGACTAAACGCGGCGGTGGTGGCGGCGACGACGATGACGTCACCGGCGCGGCGGCCGCAGGTCAGGAGCGTCGCGAGAAGCTGACCGAGGACACCGACGATCTGCTCGACGAGATCGACGACGTGCTCGAAGAGAACGCCGAGGACTTCGTGCGCGCTTACGTCCAAAAGGGCGGACAGTGACCTGGCCGTTGCCCGATCGCCTGTCCATCAATTCAGCACAACCCGGATCCGTAGACCTGTCGTCCTTCGCGGATTTCCTGCGTCGCCAGGCGCCTGACCTGCTTCCCGCAAGTCTCAGCAGCGCCACCGTGGGTGACCAGCTGCCGCACGGCACCACCATCGTCGCGCTCAAGTACCCCGGCGGTGTCCTGATCGCCGGCGACCGCCGCTCGACACAGGGCAACATGATCGCGGGCCGCGATGTCCGCAAGGTCTACATCACCGACGACTACACCGCCACCGGCATCGCCGGAACGGCAGCCATCGCGGTCGAGTTCGCGCGACTCTACGCGGTCGAACTCGAGCACTACGAAAAGCTGGAAGGTGTCCCACTGACCTTCGCCGGCAAGGTGAACCGGCTGGCCATCATGGTCCGTGGCAACCTGCCGGCCGCGATGCAGGGGCTGGTCGCGCTGCCGTTGCTGGTGGGCTACGACATTCACGCCGCTGATGCCGAGTCGGCCGGACGCATCGTCTCCTTCGACGCCGCGGGCGGCTGGAACATCGAGGAAGAGGGATACCAGTCAGTGGGCTCGGGGTCGATCTTCGCGAAGTCGTCGATCAAGAAGCTGTATTCGCAAGTCTCGGATGCGGATTCGGCTCTGAAGGTGGCCGTGGAGGCGTTGTACGACGCCGCCGACGACGACTCGGCGACCGGCGGACCGGACCTGGTCCGCGGCATCTACCCGACCGCGGTCACGATCGACGCGGACGGAGCGATGGAGATACCGGAGCGGCGCATCGCGGAACTGGCCCGAGGAGTCATCGAAACGCGTTCGCGCGCCGACACTTTCGGCCCCGACGGTGGTGAGAAGTGAGCTTCCCGTATTTCATCTCGCCTGAACAGGCGATGCGCGAGCGCAGTGAGCTCGCACGTAAGGGCATCGCCCGCGGTCGCAGCGTCGTGGTGTTGGCGTACTCCGACGGCGTGCTGTTCGTCGCGGAAAACCCGTCGCGGTCGCTGCAGAAGATCAGCGAACTCTACGACCGGGTGGGGTTCGCCGCCGCCGGCAAGTTCAACGAATTCGACAACCTGCGGCGCGGCGGAATCCAATTCGCCGACACGCGGGGCTATGCCTACGACCGCCGCGACGTCACCGGCCGCCAGCTGGCCAACGTCTACGCTCAGACCTTGGGCAGCATCTTCACCGAACAGGCCAAGCCCTACGAGGTCGAGTTGTGTGTCGCGGAGGTGGCCCACTACGGCGAGACGAAAGCGCCCGAGCTGTACCGGATCACCTATGACGGGTCGATCGCCGATGAGCCGCATTACGTTGTGATGGGTGGCACCACCGAACCGATCATCAACGCGCTCAAGGAGTCCTACGCCGAAAACGCCGACCTCGCCTCTGCACTCAAAGTGGCGGTCAACGCGTTGCGGGCCAACAGCGGCGACAACGCCACCAATGGCCAGCCTGCGCTCGGTGTTGCCAGCCTGGAAGTTGCGATCCTGGACGCCAACCGGCCGCGACGGGCATTCCGCCGGATCAACCGCGCGACCCTGGAATCACTACTGCAGGAGTCGGATTCCGCCGAGGCCACGGACGAGGCTACCCGCGAGGCCGCCGGAGGTGCCGAACAGCCGGAGAGCCCGGAGAAACAGGCAGAACCCGAGGGCGACTCCTCGTCGTAGTCGCCGCCTCACCGCCAGGTGTTGGGCAGCATCGGCAGGGTAGGGCCATCGTCGAACTGGCCATCGTGCAGCCTCGTCAGTCCGGCGGCCTGGGTCACGGTGTCCTGGCTGAGCGTCCCGGCCAGTCCGAGCCGTTGCGCACCTCGGTCTGACGCCGTGGAGTCTGGTGTGCCCAGCGGTTCGTCCCAGTCCGGCTCGACGTCGCCGTCCATGTCCAGGTACTCGTCGCCGGGCTGACGCTGGATGGTGCGGGACCGCTGCCTAGCCCGTGCCTTTCGGCGCTCGGCCGCCCGCGACTGCGCTGCCGCCGGCGCGCGATCGGGTTCGGCGGCCTTTTTCCTGACGCTGGCGCTGGCGCCGGCCGCCATGCCTGAACCGAATCCGATACCGGGCGGGCCCACCGCGTAGGGCGGTGCAAACCCGGCGGCTGGTCCGGGTGATGTGGTCGGCAGCGAAGAGATCGGAGCGGGCGCGCTCGTGGGAGCGGGGGCGGGTGCCGGAGTGGACGTCGGGGCTGTAGCGACTCCTGTCGGCGCAGAACTCGATCCCGCGAGGTGCCACGAGCTGGGCTCGTCCGCTCCGGTCAGCGGCTCGGGCGCGGCCATCGGTTGGGGCGGCGCGGCCAGCCCTGCCAGGCCGGCTAATCCACCGGCCGACGCGGCCGGAACCACCACCGCGCCGCCGGCCGCGGCCAGCAGCAGCGGGGACTGGGTGATGGCGGTGCCCAACTGGGCGATATGAGTCGGCCAATCGAAGATCGCCAGGGCCAGCATGTACTGCACAGCCTGTGCCGGGTTCTGCGACATCTGCATGGAGTCCCCGATCAGTTCGAGGCCCCGGGCGAGGTACCACATCGGCTGGGTGGCGTCCGCGTAGTACTCGTAGTCAAGACCGTTGAGCATTCCGGCGGCGGGGTCCCAGTACACACCGAAGTTTTCCAGGACGTCGGCGATGAAGGTCGTCACGACGTTGGATACCAACGGATTACGGATCAGTGGGTTGATTCCGAATTCGTTCAGAATCGGTTCCAGCGCCTTGAGAGCGATTCGCACCGGGTCGAGGGATGCAGCGGGTTGAGCTTGCGCCGGCGCGGCAGAGCGGACGATTTGCGGCGCCGGAACCGGTGATGGCGCCGACGCGACCGCTGCTGTCGCACTCGTCTCGTAGACGCTCATCGTGGTGGCGGCCTGAATCCACATCCGGACATAGTCGGCCTCATTCAGTGCGATCGGAATGGCATTGATTCCGAAGAAGTTCGTCGTGACCAGGGCTGCGTGGAGGGCGTGGTTGGCAGCCAGTTCCGACAGGGTCGGCATGGCGGCCAGAGCGGCGGAGTAGGCCGCCTCGGCAATCTCGTGCCGGCAGGCCGCCGCGGCGCTGTCGGCGCTGGCCTGCAGCAACCATGCTGCGAAGGGCTGGTGGGCGGCCGTCCACGAGGAAGCCCCCGCCCCCTCCCACGCTTGCTGCGTCGCGGCGGTCAGCGTGCTGATCTCGTCGGCCGCGACGGCGTATTCAACGCTGAGGGCACGCCAGGCTGCTGCCGCCGCTGCCAGCGGCCCCGGACCCGGCCCCTGGCTCAACAGCGCGGAGTGCACCTCCGGCGGTAGTGCCATCCACACAGCCGCCGTCATCCAGTCAGCCCTCCGAGACTTCACCTGAAAGTTTCGGACAGCCTAACTTTTCGATTAGGTAGATCGATAACGGGGATGGAAGCGTTGTCAGCGAGCTCTGATCGCGAGCAGCGCGATGTCGTCCTCCGGTCCGAGTTTGGGGATGAGGGTGGCCAGTTCGTCGATCAGGCCCCTGACTTCCGGCCCCGCGTGTTCCGCGGCGAAGGCGGCCAGGCTGTCTTCGTTGAACGGGTTGGCACCGCGACGGGCTTCGACGATGCCGTCGGTGTAGAACAACAGCGTCTGACCTGGACGCAGTGTGACGTCGCAGGAGTGGAATGTGGCGTCTGCCCGCAACCCGACCAGTGTTCCTTCGTCGGAGCGGACCTGCGTTGCCGTCCGGTTGGCGGGATCGAGCAGCAACGCCGGGGGGTGACCGCCGGTGGCGATGGTGATGGCAAAGCCCTCGCCGCCCGGGAGCCGCTTCAGGGTCCCGAACAGCACAGTGCAGAAGCGCCGGGTGTCCAGCTCGCGCAACAAGACCGCGTTGAGTTCGGCCAGCCCTTCGGTGGGGTCGCTGTAATGCAACGCAGCAGACCGCAACGTGTACCGGATGAGCGAGGTGACCACGGCGGCATCCACCCCATGCCCCTCGACGTCGCCGATGAAAAACGCCCACCGGTCGTCAGCCAGGGCGAACACGTCGTAGAAGTCACCGCCGATCCGGCGCGCGGAGGCGGGATGGTAGTGAGCCGCCAAAGATGCGCCCTCGATCGTTGGCAGCATCGGGGGCAGCAAGGTTCGCTGCAGGACCGCGGCGTATTCCTCGGTCAGGTCGCGGTCGTACTCCGCGATATTGCGGTCCCGGATCGCGACGTCACGATCCAGGCGTGCGTCATCACGCTCGCGTTGCGCTTCGTCGAGGTCACGGCGCGCCGTATCACGCGCCTGCTGCGCGTGGTAGCGCTCGAAGCGAGCATCGTCGCGCGCGTATTCGGCGGCACTGCGTAGGCCGCGTTCCACGCCCAGCGCATCCAACGAGGCCAGCCGCAAATCCAGCTGCTCCATCACGATCGCGGCGAGGTCTTGCAGCACCGACACTTGCGTCTCTGACAGGGTCCGCACCTCGGTGTCCATCACGGCCACCGCACCCAGGCTGTATCCGTCAGGGGTCACGACCGGGGCGCATGCGTAGAAACGGATCTGGTGAGCGTGCACCCACCGGTTGCCGGCGGTCCGGTGATCGGTGAGCGCGTCTTGCACCACGTACGGCGTCGTGCCCATGACGGCCGAGGCGCACAAACCCTCATCCCGCGGGATCTGGTCCGGGGCGGGCAGGCCGTACGCGGCCATCAGGTAGATGTCGTCCTCGCCGACCATCGACACCGTCGCCATGGGCATACCGAGAGACCGAGCGGCTAACCCCGGAATTCGCTGGACTACCCGGTCGGGGGGCATGCCGAGCACGTGGTAGCGGCGAAGCGCTTGCACGCGAGCTCTGTCTGCGTCACTGCCCGGAAGCAGATTTTCTGAAATGGTTCGTCACATTCCGCGCGGGAGGATTATCTGACACCCCGACGCCCGAAGGGGGCACGCGCCATCATATCCAATCCCCATGGTGGATTCGCGGGCCAACCGCAGCGATGTGGTAACGAGGGCGTGGCTTGCGCGCCGCGACATTTCGACAACAAGTACCCTCGATTACGTGCAGCGACGAATTATGGGCATCGAGACAGAGTTCGGTGTCACCTGCACCTTTCACGGGCATCGCCGACTGTCTCCGGACGAGGTGGCCCGCTACCTTTTCCGGCGGGTGGTGTCGTGGGGTCGCAGCTCGAATGTTTTCCTGCGAAATGGCGCGCGCTTGTATCTCGACGTGGGCAGCCACCCCGAGTACGCGACCGCGGAATGCGACAGCCTGGTCCAGTTGGTCACCCATGACCGGGCCGGTGAATGGGTGCTCGAAGATCTGCTGATCGATGCCGAGCAGCGGCTTGCCGACGAGGGCATCGGCGGCGACATCTATCTGTTCAAGAACAACACCGACTCGGCGGGCAACTCCTACGGCTGCCACGAGAATTATCTGATCGTTCGGGCCGGCGAGTTCTCCCGGATCTCCGATGTCCTGTTGCCGTTCCTGGTCACCCGTCAGCTGATCTGCGGGGCCGGCAAGGTTTTGCAGACGCCGAAGGCCGCCACCTTCTGCCTGTCGCAGCGCGCCGAGCACATCTGGGAGGGCGTCTCGAGCGCGACCACTCGCAGCCGGCCGATCATCAACACCCGCGACGAGCCGCACGCCGACGCCGAGAAGTACCGGCGGCTGCACGTCATCGTCGGCGATTCCAACATGTGCGAAACCACCACCATGCTCAAGGTGGGCACCGCCGCACTGGTGCTGGAAATGATCGAGGCCGGAGTCGCGTTCCGGGACTTCTCACTGGACAACCCCATCCGCGCCATCCGCGAGGTCAGCCACGACACCACCGGTCGCCGGCCGGTCCGGCTGGCCGGCGGACGTCAGGCCAGTGCCCTGGACATTCAGCGCGAGTACTACAGCCGTGCCGTCGAGCATCTGCAGACCCGGGAACCCAACGCGCAGATCGAGCAGGTGGTCGACCTGTGGGGCCGCCAGCTCGACGCCGTCGAGAGCCAGGACTTCGCGAAGGTCGACACCGAGATCGACTGGGTGATCAAGCGCAAGCTCTTCCAGCGCTACCAGGACCGCTACAACATGGAGCTGTCCGACGCCAAGATCGCCCAGCTGGACCTTGCCTATCACGACATCAAGCGCGGCCGCGGCGTCTTCGACCTGCTGCAGCGCAAGGGCCTGGCGGCCCGGGTGACCACCGATGAGGAAATCGCCGACGCCGTCGACCACCCGCCGCAGACCACCCGTGCCCGGCTGCGCGGTGAGTTCATCAGTGCCGCGCAGGCCGCCGGGCGCGACTTCACCGTTGACTGGGTGCACCTCAAGCTCAACGACCAGGCTCAGCGCACGGTGCTGTGCAAGGATCCGTTCCGCGCCGTCGACGAGCGGGTCAAGCGACTGATCGCGAGCATGTAACCCTTAATCTGGACCGGATGCCCATCAACAAAGTTGAGCGACTGGTCAATCTGGTCATCGCGCTGTTGTCCACCCGTGGCTACATCACGGCCGACAAAATCAGGTCCAGCGTCGCCGGGTACGCCGACAGCCCCTCCGCAGAAGCGTTTTCCCGCATGTTCGAACGCGACAAGAACGAACTGCGCGACCTCGGCATACCCCTGGAAGTGGGCAAGGTCTCCAACCTCAACCCCACCGAGGGCTACCGGATCAACCGCGACGCCTACGCGCTGCCGCCCGTCGACCTGACCCGGGAAGAGGCCGCCGCGGTCGCGGTCGCCACCCAGCTGTGGAAGTCACCCGAGTTGATCACCGCAACCCAGGGCGCGCTGCTCAAGCTGCGCGCGGCCGGTGTCGACGTCGATCCCGTGGACACCGGGGCTTCGGTATCCATCGCATCTCCGGCCGGCGTCCCGGGGCTGCGAGAGTCCGAAGAGGTTCTCGGAATCCTGTTGAAAGCCATCAATTCCCGGCAGGCGGTCCAATTCCCGCACCGGTCGTCGCGTTCGGCGCCGTACACCACCCGCACCGTCGAACCCTGGGGCGTGATCACCGACAAGGGCCGCTGGTATCTGGTCGGTCATGACCGCGACCGTGACGCCACCCGCACCTTCCGGCTCTCGCGCATCGGCGCCGATGTCACCGCGATCGGTGAGCCGGGCGCGATCACCGTGCCGGACGGCGTCGACCTGCATCAGATCGTCGCCGACGCGGTCGCCGAAGGGCCGACCGGAGCGCTGGCCACGGTCTGGGTTGCCGACGGACGTGCCACAGCGCTGCGCCGCGCCGGACGCTCCGTCGGACCCCGCGAATTGGCCGGGCGCCACGGCGAGGTGCTGGAACTGGACATGGGGTTCAACGACCGGCTTGCCCGGGAGATCGCCGCCTACGGGGCCGACGCGATCGTGCTCGAGCCGGCGTCGTTGCGCGAGGATGTGTTGTCCAGGCTGCGGGCAGCCGCCGGGGAGGGCCGATGAACTGCGCCGGCGACGATGCAGTGGGGGTACCGCCCAGTTGCGGAGGAGGGTGTCGTCGATGACCCCCGTATCCGACCGGCTGGTCCGGTTGCTCAACATGGTGCCGTACCTGCAGGCCAACCCCCGCATCACCAAGACCGAAGCGGCAGCCGAACTCGGCGTCTCCGAAGACCAGCTGCAAAAGGACCTCGAGCAGCTGTGGATGTGCGGCCTGCCCGGCTACGACCCTGGTGATCTCATCGATTTCGAGTTCTCGGGTGACACGGTCAAGGTGACGTTCTCCGCCGGCATCGACCGGCCGCTCAAGCTGACCTCGCCGGAGGCGACTGGACTGCTGGTAGCGCTGCGTGCGCTGGCCGACATTCCCGGTGTGGTCGATCCCGAAGCGGCGCGCAGCGCGATCGCCAAGATCGCCGCGGCGGCCGGGGCCGCCGGGCACGACGACGCCGCGGCCGCCATCGACGAACCGGCGCCGATGGAGAGTCGCGCCGCCGCGACGGTGCGTGCCGCGGTGCGCGACAAGCGAGCGTTGACCATCGACTACTACGCCGCCTCGCACGACTCGCTCACCTCCCGCGTCGTCGACCCCATCCGCGTCCTGCTGGTCGGCGACCACAGCTACCTGGAAGCCTGGTCACGCGAGGCCGAAGGGGTCCGGCTGTTCCGGTTCGACCGGATCGTCGACGCCACAGCGCTCGCCGAACCCGCCGCACCCCCGGAACCGGTGTTGCAGTCGCCACCCGACACGTCGCTCTTCGACGGTGACCCGGCCCTGCCGTCGGCGACGCTGCGGCTGGACCCGTCAGCGTCCTGGATGTTCGAGTACTACCCGCTGCGGGACCCGCAGGAACTGCCGGACGGCTGCTGCGATGTGACCATGACCTATGCCTCCGAAGACTGGATGACCAGGCTGATTCTGGGTCTCGGGTCGGCCGTGCGGGTACTGGCGCCGGAGTCGCTCGCCCAGCGGGTGCGCGCGGCCGCCCTCGCGGGCGTCGAGGCGTATCAAGCCGTGCAAAGTACCTCTGAGCAGGCATGACGTCCTAAAGCGAGCGGCGCGCGGCGGTGCAAGGGTTCGCTTGTCCCGGCCAGGCACCTGTGCTGCGGTAGCATCGGGTGAACGTCTGGAGGTAATCAAAGTGGGCAGTCTTCAACCGTGGCACTGGCTGATCCTCGCTGTCGTGGTGATCGTCCTGTTCGGTGCCAAGCGGCTTCCCGATGCGGCGCGCTCATTGGGCAAGTCGCTGCGCATTTTCAAGTCCGAGGTCCGTGAGCTGCAGAGCGAGAACAAGACCGACTCGTCTATCGAGACTCCTGCGGCGGCTCCCACACCGGTGCAGTCGCAGCGTGTCGAACCGCCAGCCGCCGCCGAGCAGGGTCACACCGAAGCACGGCCGGCGTAGTCCGTCCTCACTTCTGACCAAATGTCGTGAAAGGTCCCAGGGTTTCAGCGCGCGCTTTTGGTCCTCTCAAACGCCTCAACCCGCGTAACCGGCGTAGCCGGGTCAACCCGGACGGGACGATGTCGCTGGTCGACCATCTGACCGAGCTGCGTACCCGGCTGTTAATTTCGATGGCCGCGATCGTGGTCACTACGGCGTTCGGCTTCATCTGGTACTCGCACCCGATCTTCGGGATGGAGAGCCTCGGCGAGTGGCTGCGCCACCCTTATTGCGCGTTGCCCCAGTCCGCGCGGGCCAGCATCAGCGCAGACGGGCAATGCCGGCTGCTGGCCACCGCGCCGTTCGACCAGTTCATGCTGCGGCTCAAAGTCGGGATGACGGCCGGGGTCGTCCTGGCCTGTCCGGTGTGGTTTTACGAGCTGTGGGCGTTCATCACGCCCGGGCTGTACAAGAAGGAGCGCCGCTTCGCCGTGGCCTTCGTGATTCCGGCTGCGGTGCTCTTCGTCGCCGGAGCCGTCCTGGCCTACCTGGTGCTGGCCAAAGCGCTGGGGTTCCTGCTGACGGTCGGCAGCGACGTGCAGGTGACCGCGCTGTCGGGTGACCGCTACTTCGGCTTCCTGATCAATCTGCTGGTCGTCTTCGGGGTCAGCTTCGAATTTCCGTTGCTGATCGTGATGCTCAACGTCACCGGCATGCTGACCTACGAGCGGCTCAAGTCGTGGCGTCGTGGGCTGATCTTCGCGATGTTCCTGTTCGCCGCGGTGTTTACTCCGGGATCCGACCCGTTCTCGATGACCGCGCTCGGTCTGGCGCTCACGGTGCTGCTCGAATTCGCCATCCAGATTGCGCGGATCCATGACAAGCGAAAGGCCAAGCGCGAAGCCGCCGCCGCTGCGATCCCCGATGACCAGGCGTCCGTCATCGAACCACCCTCGCCGATACCGGCGCCGTCGGTGATCGGCGGAACACATGACGACGTCACCTGAGCCGTCCGTCCCGGAGGGCCTGCCGGAGCTGACCCGGTTCGCGGCCGAGCTGGCCTTTCCCCTCGATGACTTTCAGCGCCGGGCTTGTGCCGCCCTCGAAGGCGGTCACGGGGTGCTGGTCTGCGCGCCCACCGGCGCCGGCAAGACGGTTGTCGGCGAATTCGCCGTACACCTGGCGCTCGCCGGCGGGGGCAAGTGCTTCTACACCACGCCGCTGAAGGCGCTGAGCAATCAGAAGCACACGGACCTGACGGCGCGCTACGGCAAGGACAAGATCGGGCTGCTCACCGGCGACCTCTCGGTCAACGCCGACGCCCCGGTGGTGGTGATGACCACCGAAGTGCTGCGGAACATGCTCTACGCGGATTCGGCTGCGCTGCAGGGTCTTTCGCACGTGGTAATGGACGAGGTGCATTTCCTGGCCGACCGGATGCGCGGTCCGGTCTGGGAGGAAGTGATCCTGCATCTGCCCGACGAGGTGCGGCTGGTCAGCCTGTCTGCGACGGTGAGTAATGCCGAGGAATTCGGCGGATGGATCCAGACGGTGCGCGGCGACACCACCGTCGTGGTCGACGAGCACCGGCCGGTGCCGTTGTGGCAACACGTTCTGGTCGGCAAGCGAATGTTCGACCTCTTCGACTATCGCGCCGAGGGTTCGAGCAAGGACAAACCGCACGTCAACCCCGAACTGCTGCGCCACATCGCACACCGCCGCGAAGCCGACCGCATGTCGGACTGGCAGCCGCGCCGGCGCAATGCCGGACGGCCCGCCCGGCCGCGCTTCTACCGCCCACCCGCCAGGCCCGACGTCATCGCATCGCTGGACTCGTCCGGGCTGCTGCCGGCCATCACCTTCGTGTTCTCCCGTGCCGGCTGCGATGCCGCCGTGCAGCAGTGCCTGCGCTCGCCGCTGAAGCTGACCACCGAGGAGGAACGTGCGCAGATCGCCGAGGTCATCGAGCACCGCTGCGGCGACCTGGCAGACGACGACCTGGCCGTGCTGGGTTACTACGAGTGGCGCGAAGGACTGCTGCGGGGCCTGGCCGCCCATCACGCCGGCATGCTGCCGGCCTTTCGGCACACCGTCGAGGAACTATTCACCGCCGGCCTGATCCGGGCCGTCTTCGCCACCGAAACGCTGGCCCTGGGCATCAACATGCCGGCCCGCACCGTGGTGCTGGAAAAGCTGGTGAAGTTCAACGGCGAGCAGCACGTGCCGCTGACGCCGGGGGAGTACACCCAGCTGACGGGGCGAGCAGGCCGGCGCGGCATCGACATCGAGGGCCATGCGGTGGTGCTCTGGCACCCGGATGTGGAGCCTTCGGAGGTGGCAGGCCTGGCATCCACCCGCACCTTCCCGCTGCGCAGCTCGTTCGCGCCGTCGTACAACATGACGATCAACCTGGTGCATCAGCTGGGGCCGGAGCAGGCGCACCGCTTGCTGGAGCAGTCGTTCGCGCAGTACCAGGCGGACCGGTCGGTCGTGGGCCTGGTGCGTGGCATCGAGCGGGGCGAGACGATGCTCGCCGAGATCGCCGCCGAGCTGGGCGGGCCCGAGGCGCCGATCCTCGAATACGCACGGATGCGTGCGCGGATCAGCGAACTCGAGCGGTCCCAGGCACGAGCGTCGAGGCTGCACCGCCGGCAGGCCGCCAGCGATGCCCTCGCCGCCCTGAAACGCGGCGACATCATCAACATCAACCACGGCCGGCGCGGTGGGCTGGCCGTGGTCCTGGAATCCGCCCGCGACCGCGACGACCCGCGACCCCTGGTGCTGACCGAACATCGGTGGGCAGGCCGGATCTCGTCCGCGGACTATTCGGGCGCGACCCCGCCGGTCGGGTCGATGACGCTGCCCAAGCGGGTCGAACACCGCCAGCCGCGGGTACGACGCGATCTTGCCTCCGCTCTACGCTCAGCCGCCGAAGGCCTGACGGTCCCTTCGGGCCGCGGTGACAAGGCGGACACGCACTACGACCCGGACTTGGCGTCACTGCGCGAGCAGTTGCGCCGGCACCCGGCCCACAACTCGCCCGGTCTGGAGGAGCAGGTAAGGCAGGCCGAGCGCTATCTGCGCATCGAACGCGACAACGCGCAGCTGCAACGGAAGGTGGCCGCGGCCACCAATTCCCTGGCCCGCACCTTCGACCGGATCGTCGGCCTGCTCACCGAGCGTGAGTTCATCCAGGGGCCGCCGACGGACCCACACGTCACCGACGACGGCCGATTGCTGGCGCGGATCTACAGCGAGAGTGACCTTTTGGTGGCCGAGTGCCTGCGCACCGGCGCTTGGGCCGGGCTGAAGCCGCCGGAGTTGGCGGCCGTGGTCTCGACCGTGCTCTACGAGGCCCGCGGCGGTGACGGCCCCGGCGCCCCGTTCGGCACCGACGTGCCGACACCGCGGCTGCGGCAGGCGCTCGGGCAGACCGCGCGGCTGTCCACGGCGTTGCGCGCCGACGAGCAGACGCACCGCATCGGGCAGACCCGCGAACCCGACGACGGGTTCGTCCACGTGATCTATCGCTGGGCGCGTACCGGTGATCTGGCCGCAACCCTGGCGGCGGCCGATGCCTACGGTTCCGGATCTCCATTGTCAGCAGGCGATTTCGTGCGCTGGTGTCGCCAGGTGCTCGACCTGCTGGACCAGGTCCGCAATGCGGCACCCGACCCCGACGTGCGGTCCACAGCCAAGCGCGCTATCAATGACATTCGGCGCGGCGTCGTCGCAGTTGACGCCGGGTAGGCTAGGCCGGAGCTACGGTTACATCCGGAATGCGTACAGAGGCCACCGGGGGCGACGGTGGCGAGGACACATCAGACTGAGGAGTAACGATGAGTGGACCGCAGGGGCCAAACCAGTCATGGCAGCCGCCCGGGGGTTCCTCGGACCCGACCGTGGCGGGATCGCCATGGCAACAGCAAGGCGGCAATCAGGACGCGACATGGCACGCCCAGTCGTACCCCGCCGCGGAGTATCCCGGCTACCAGCAGCCGGCTGACCCCGCTTATCCCCAGCAGTCGCCCGGGTACGGTTCGGACTTCGGATCACAAGCCACTCAGTACGGTGCCACCCCGCAGTACGGTCAGCCGCCCCAGTACGGACAGCCACAGCAGTACGGTCAGCCCCAGTATGGGCAGCCGCCCCAGTACGGGCAGCCGGGCCAGCCGGGTCAGTACCCGCAGCAGCCGTACAGCCAGACCCCGCAGGGTCCGAAGCGTTCCAAGGCATTTCTCGGCGCTGTCATCGGTGGCATCGCGCTGCTGTTCGTGATCGTCATCCTGGTGCTCGGTTTCGTGGTTCCCGGGTTCTTCGTCACCACCAAGCTGAACGTGAACAAGGCGAACACCGACGTGCAGTCGATCCTCACCGACGAGACCAACGGTTACGGCGCCAAGAACGTCAAGGACGTCAAGTGCAACGGCGGCTCCGACCCGGTCGTCAAGAAGGGCAGCACCTTCGACTGCACCGTGAGCATCGACGGCGCGAACAAGCACGTGACGGTCACATTCCAGGATGACAAGGGCACCTACGAGGTCGGTCGGCCCCAGTAAGTCACAGGGCGTCGAGCGCTTTCTGCAGCCGAGAGATCGAGGATCCGACGCCGTAGCGGGTGGCCAGTTCGGCGGTGCGTTCGGGATGGGCCGCGTGCAGCGGCAATTCGTCGCTGGGCGTGGACAGCGTGACGGGTGCGTCGGTCGCCACCCGCACCACCGTGCCGGCCGCCTCGATGTAGTCCGTCGAGGACTTGATTTTCGCCCGTAATCCCTTGGCCATCTTCGACTTTGGATCCTCGGCGGCAGCGACGATCTGCTCCAGCGAGCCGTGCTGCGCGAGTAGCGTCGCCGCGGTCTTCTCGCCGACCCCCGGCACGCCTGGCAGCCCGTCGGACGGATCGCCGCGCAGCAGAGCGAGTTCGGCGTATGCCGGGCCGGCCCGATCGATCGGAACCCCGTACTGCTCGGCTACCTGGGCGGGTCCGAACAGCGTCGCCTTCGACAGACCCCGGCCCAGGTAGAGCACGCGGACGGGGACGGGTTCGTCGGCGACCACCTGCAGCAGGTCGCGATCGCCGCTGACGACGACCACCGGGTCGTTGCGTTCCTGTGCGGCCAGGGTTCCCAAGACGTCGTCGGCCTCGAAACCGGGCGCACCGGCCGTCGGGATGCCGAAGGCATCCAGCAACTCCATGATCATGTCGACCTGGGGGGTGAGCTCGTCGGGTACTTCCTCGATGTCGGGTTCACCGGCAGGTCCCTCGGCGGCCACGCGGTGCGCCTTGTAGGACGGGATCAGGTCGACCCGGAACTGCGGGCGCCAGTCCAAATCCAGGCACACCGCCAGCCTGCTGGGCTTGTGCTGGGTGATGACCACCGCCATCGAATCGATGAATCCGCGAACGGCGTTCACCGGCCTGCCGTCGGGGGCCTTGATCGAGGACGGCACCCCGAAGTACGAGCGAAACCACATGCTGGCGCCGTCCAACAGCAACAGGGGTGCGGGCATGCTGATCATCCTGCCAGGCCGTCCGGTTAGCCTGGCTGCCATGGACACTGACCGATTCGAGGCCGCGGTGTATGCCCGACGGCTGAGGGCCGCCGCGGGATTGGCCGAGCGGGCCGGCTTGGCTGGTCTGGTCATCACGCCCGGATATGACCTGCGATATCTGCTCGGGTCGCGAGCGGAGACGTTCGAGCGGTTGACCGCTTTGGTGGTGCCTGCCGTTGGTTCGCCGACGGTGGTGCTGCCCCGGCTGGAACTGGCTTCGTTGAAGCAGTCTGCGGCTTCGGAATTGAGCGTCAGCGTGCGGGACTGGGTGGATGGGGAAAACCCGTACGCGATGGTGGCCGCCGCGTTGGGAAGCGGTGCTTTCGCCGTCAGCGATTCCATGCCGGCTCTGCACCTGTTGCCGTTGGCTGCTGAGCTGGGTGTGACACCGGTGCTCGCCACTGACGTGTTGCGCGAGCTGCGGATGGTCAAGGAGCCGTTGGAGATCGAGGCACTGCGCGCGGCCGGTGCGGCCATCGACCGGGTGCATGCACAAGTGCCGTCGTTCCTGGTGCCGGGGCGGACCGAGGCCGAGGTGGCCGCAGATATCTCGAGAGCGATTGTGGCCGAAGGGCATTCCGAGGTGGCATTCGTGATTGTCGGTTCGGGTCCGCACGGGGCTGACCCGCACCACGGGTATTCGGACCGGGAGCTCGCGGAGGGCGACATCGTCGTCGTCGACATCGGCGGTTTGTACCGTCCCGGGTACCACTCGGACTCGACCCGTACCTACAGTATTGGCGAGCCGAGTCCTGAAGTTGCCCAACACTATTCGGTGTTACAGCGAGCTCAACGCGCCGCGTGCGATGCGGTCCGGCCGGGCGTGACGGCGTCGCAGGTGGACGCCGCGGCCCGTGATGTGCTGGCCGAGGCCGGCCTTGCGGAATATTTCGTGCATCGCACCGGGCACGGCATCGGGTTGTGCGTGCATGAGGAGCCCTACATCGTTGCGGGCAATGATCTGCCGCTGGTGGAAGGCATGGCGTTCTCGGTCGAACCGGGTATCTACTTCCCGGGGCGCTGGGGTGCCCGCATCGAAGACATCGTGGTAGTCACGTCGGACGGTGCTTTGTCGGTCAATAACCGGCCGCATGAGCTTGTCGTCGTGTCGTAAGCCCTGGTTGGGCAACGGGATTCAGGGCTTGCGGCTTGCGGATGCGCCGTCAGTGCGCCTTCGCTGCCAGAAACCAGGCGAGATGGTAGTTGGCGGTTGCCTTATCCCCGGCAACTAAAGCATCGATTGCGGCAAGCAGCTGCCAGTTGCCCACCTCGTGGCCGTTGACTCCGTCGGGGTAGCTGTCCAGTACCCGCTTGCTGGTCGTCGCGAGATGCTCGCGCAGCAGGTTGATCTCGGAATCCAACACGCCGGTGCCGGCGGAGGCCGCCTTCGCCAGGGTATGGGCAAGCCGGGGTAGGCCGTCACGCCATTGGGTCGCTTGGCTGAGCTCCCATCCGAGATCGTTGACGTCCGGGGCGGTGCGGGGTCGCGACGAAGTCGGGGTCTCGTTATCGGCATGGGGCAGATGATGGATCGGGGTGTAGCTGGCGGTGACGGTAGCGCCGCCCAGTAGTGCTTCCAGGTTGCCGCGGCGCCGGGCCGGCGCCAGCAGGGTCACCGCGGACGGCAGTTCGATGCCCGGCGGGATCCAGCCGCTAGCCAGATCAGTGACGAGGAACGTGGTGTTATCGGCGTGGTCACCGGCAGCCCAGGCCAGCCGGGGTTGCTGACGCGCGACCGCGTTGACCAGGCGCTGCAACCGTTTTCGCGCTGTGTCCTCGGCCGAGATGGTACCCATTGTGGCCCCGGCGGCAGTCGCGGCGACGGCCTGGGTTCCCAATGCTGATGGAGGTGGCGGTGTGGGGGATGGGCTGGTCTGGCGCACGACGGCCGGCTGGTTCGCGGGCGATTGAGCTGCTGACGGCGTCACCGGCGCGGAGGTCGGGTTGGCCGACGGCGGTAACGGGGTGCCCGGTGCTGCTGGCGGGCTGGTCGCAGTCGAGACCGGAGGCCGTATGTCGGAGCCGTAGCTAGGCAGGGGGCCCACGGCTTGCGGCGTTACGGGTGGCGAAACTGGCTGGGGCGCAGCGACTATCGGTGTGGGAGTAGCTGGTGCCGCGTCCATCGCCGGTGCGTGGTGGACCGGCGGTGGGGAGTCGACGACCGGGACGTGCACCTGCGGGCTGGGAGCTGCTGATGGGATCGTCTGCGCGGCATGGGAAATCTGCGGTTCTGTCGACGTCACGGGGATCGACGGCGCGACGTGCGCGGCTGCGGACAGCGGGGCTCCCGATTCCATGCCCTTGTTGAAGCTTTGAGCGAGTTCGGTGGGGGAGAGGGTTGGGGTGGGGGGAAGCGCTGCGAGTGTTTCGCTGGACGTACCTAGCGGCGCTGGCACCTTGACAGAGGATGCCGCTGGCACGGGCACCGCGGTGTGATTGGGAACCGTCAACGGCATGCCAGTCTCGGCGCCAAGGCTGATTGGTAGCGGTGATTTGGTGGGCGATTGACCTGACACCGAAGCGATCTTTGGCCCGGTCGAGGCATTACGTGGAACTCCGGGACCTACGTCAGGGCCGCGCGAAAGTGTTGCTGCTTGCACATGGCTTGGTCCAGCGCCGAGATTGGTGGGCAGCGCCCCCGTGCCTCGGCCCTCTGTCTCTGGTGCCGGGGCGGCGACCAGAGGCTTGGTCGACTGGTTGTGGGGAATGCCTGCAACACCCGGCCCGTTGAGTTCTGTGCGGACCTCAGACTCTAATTCCTGCGAGGTCTTTCCCTGCCGGAACAATTCTCCAGCATCGACTCCGTGGCCAAGGGCGAATTCCCGAGCCGATTGGCCTCTTCCTTCCATATCTAAGATGTGTTGCATCGCATCAATCACATTACTGCCGTATTTGGCTGATGCGGCATTTGCCAATCCTCGATAATTCTCTATCAATGTCGCAATCTGTGCCACCTTCAGCGGCTCCGGATCTTTCGAATTTACCAACGCTTCTATTGCAGCATTTCCCTCGGCGGCGAGTGCCGTCAAATCATGCTGCAGACTGATGACGCTCGCACATGCGGCGGCATAGGCACGTTCCTTTACCGCATTCTTGGCTGCTACACCAAGAGCGTGGGTCTCCCCGCTTCGAAAGGTTTCGCGGAGATCGGCGATTGTCATTCCGTGCTGCTCTGCGAGGGAAGAAGATTGTGCGCGGCGCAGCAATTCGGCAAAGTCGTGAAATCCAATGTGTATCCGATTGCGGTTGCTCTCGCATTGTTGAAGTACTGCGAGGTCGTGGGCCGTCGGCCACTGTTCACCCACGAGAAGTTGTGACCATCTTCCCGGGGGGAATTCGGTCACTGGCAGAGCCTGTCAATGTCCAGGGAGGGCTGTTCTGCGGCGCGTCGTAACGGCTCAATATCTGCTTCGTCTACTTCAGCAAGGTAGTTGATCGCAATTTCTCGATATAGACCCGCAAGCTTATGAACCGCATTCGCCAGATCAACTGCAGTTGCCGGCGCTTCATCAAGCTTGGAGCTTAGGTACTGGCTGCCAACTGCAAGCGCCTGCCGCGAACTCGTCGCGACCGCAAGGGTCGCGGTGGGGTCCGTTCCGCCATCTCGGCTACCCGTTGCGGCCAGAGCCTTTCGGACTACCCGATAAGCAGCGCAAACCTTCGCCTTCGCATCCGCCACCTGCTGGCTCGAATACGTCGGCGCCGCAGGCGGCTCGTTCTTCGGCAGCGGCCGGAACCAGGCACCGATGGCGATGCCGACCGAGACCAGGGCAATTCCGATCGACACAAACGCGAGCCACCGAGACGGTCGACTCGCCGCAGGCGCCCACGGCGGCGGAAGTTGCGAGGGAGGCATATTCGACACGCGTGGATCGTATCGTTCCTCCGGAAATTCGCCAGTCAGACTTTGCTGAAAAGTATCAGCTAGCGGGACTGTCAGCGATTACTAGCGAAAAGGCAAGCGAGATGGATTTGCTTCGAGCTCAGTCCTCAGCGTTCCTCGTCGTCCCGCTTGACCTCCGGTAGAGCAATCCGCCGCGTCGCCACCGGCTTGCCGTCCACATGCTTGGTCACCGCCGGCATGGGAGGCGCAGTGATGCGGCCCTGCACCGGCGCGCCATTCTTGACCGTCGGCCCCAGGATGCGCTTGGTTTCAGGCTTGTTTTCGCCGCTCGCGCCGGCGGCCCCATGCATCCCACCGGGCGGCATCATCGGCATCGCACCCATCGCCCCGCGCTGCGCCGGCGCCGACTCTGGAGTGGCAGTCGGCGCCGGTGCCACGGCCTGCGACGACGCGGGCACAGTACCGGCGGACGGGGTCGGCGGCGGTCCCAGCATCGCGGTCGGCGTGGTGCCCTCAACACCCCCGCCGCCGCTTCCGCCGCCACCGCCAGCACCGCTCAGTTCGCCGGCTTCACTGCCCAGACCCCTTTCGGCGCCTGCCAGCTCTTCAGGCTCGGCTTCGGCCGCGCCCGCGCCTTGCTGCATCATCCCCATCCCGGCCTGCATGGCCTGCTGTCCGGCCTGGGCCAGCTGTTGCGGAATCTGACTCAGCGGCTGCAACAGACCGCCGAGAGCTCCCGCGATACCGCCCGCGATCCCCGACGCCATTTGCGGCATCTGCTGCAGCATTTGTCCCATCTCGCCGGATCCCCCGACACCCGCCAGCTGCGCTGCGGCCTGCTGCTCGTTGGCGGGAAACTTTGCCAGTGCATCGGAGGTCTTGGCCTCACGCTCGTCGTGTCCGGCCAGCGCTTCACCGTAGTCGGCCGAGTCGCCGGCATTGGCCGCCGCGCCGAGCGCGCGCAGCAGCTGGCTGATGCTGGAAGCTCCCGTCGCCAACTGGTCGGGGGTGATCATCGGCGGCGGCGGTATCCCGAGCAGCTGCGACAGCTGATCGAGAATGATTCTCAGTTGGTCGTCCCCACCGCTCATGATGTCCTTAAGTTCGTAGTTGCAGTTACTTCGTGTTGTTACGTTGTGCTGTGACCCGGGTGGGCCGGGTGAGGCTGTCATGTTGTTGTCGGCCCGTGGGTGCGGCTTGAAAGGACTGGCCGCCCGGTCTGCTTGGACTTCTCTGGCCGCTGATTGAGATCTGCGATGTGATCGCTTGTTTAAGGACATGCTGGCGGGGTCGTCCGTGGGGATCATGTTGGGCAACAAGCGAAGAGGAGGTTCGATGGCGGCGAGCCAGTTGTGGGCTGGTGTGGATGTCGGCAAGGAACACCATTGGGTGTGCGTGGTCGACGATAAGGGCGCCGTGGTGCTCTCGCGCAAGCTCGCCAACGATGAGCAATCGATTCGCGAGCTGATCGCCGAGATCGAAGGGGTGGCCGGACAGGTGGCCTGGACGGTGGATTTGACCACGGTGTACGCCAGCCTGCTGTTGACGGTGCTGGCTGACGCCGGCAAGTCGGTGCGCTACCTCGCCGGCCGTGCGGTCTGGCAAGCCTCGGTGACCTACCGCGGCGGCGAAGCCAAGACCGACGCCAAGGACGCCCGGGTGATCGCCGACCAATCGCGGATGCGTGGTGCTGATCTGCCGATCCTGCATCCTGACGACGACCTGATCACCGAACTGCGCATGCTCACCGCCCATCGTGCGGATCTGGTGGCCGACCGCACCCGCACCATCAACCGGCTGCGCCAGCAACTCATCGCGGTGTGCCCGGCCTTGGAGCGGGCCGCTCAGATCACCCAGGATCGCGGGTGGGTGGTGCTGCTCTCGCGCTATCAAAGACCGAAAGTGATTCGTCAGAAGGGGCTTTCGCGGCTGACCCGGATACTGGCCGATGCCGGGGTCCGCAACGCAGCCGCGATCGCTGCGGCGGCGGTCACCGCCGCCAAGTCTCAGACGGTGCGCCTGCCCGGCGAAGAGGTCGCTGCCGCCCTGGTCGCCGAATTGGCCCAGGGGGTGATCGCCCTCGATGACCGCATCAAGACCACCGATACCGACATCGAGGGCCGATTTCGCCGCCATCCGCTCGCTGAGGTGATCACCAGCCTGCCCGGCATGGGCTTTCGGCTCGGTGCAGAATTCCTCGCCGCCGTAGGCGATCCCGCGCTGATCGGATCGGCCGACCAACTCGCCGCCTGGGCCGGACTGGCCCCGGTATCCAAAGACTCCGGAAAACGCACCGGACGACTGCACACCCCCAAGCGCTACAGCCGTCGACTCCGCCGCGTCATGTACATGTCCGCACTGACCGCGATCCGCTGCGACCCCGACTCCAAGGCCTACTACCGGCGCAAGAGAGACGAAGGCAAACGAGCGATCCCGGCCACAATCTGCCTGGCCCGACGCCGCACCAACGTCTTCTACGCACTCATCCGCGACAACCGCACCTGGCAACCCGACTCACCACCCATCACTGAATCGGCGGCTTGACTTCTTCATTGAGAGTCCTTTCTGATTCTCGATGTCGCTGGGTCACGCGCAGGCAGGGATGTGCGCCTTCGGTATCGGGCGATGCTAGCGCCGATCGCCCGCCGGCGGTATTCGGCTTTGCTGGGAGGCGGCTACTTCTTCTGCGGGTCGTGATCCTGGATGACGGCGTCGTAGCGATTGACCATGTACAAATCCGGGACGAAGGGCTGTTCAAGACCATTGGCCTGGCTCTGTCGCAGGAGACCGGCCAGCAACTGATTGAGCGTTTCGTCGTAGTGGCCAAGGTCTACCTCGATGTGCTGGCGCGCCAGCTCGTCAGGGCTTCCGATCCGGCCTTCAATGAGGTACTGCGGCGGCACGCCCTCGACAGAACGGCCGGAAGCGATGACGGCATTGAGGATTTCGCGATCGGCCTGCCCGATGGACATATGGGGTAGCTGATGGTCGGTCACCGCACTACTCGTCGGGGGCAGTCCGACGTAGTCGTTTTCCAGTGCCGTGCTTAGTATTCCGATCGCGACGCCGGCGGCCGGACCGACTACCGGAACACGGTCGACCCCAGCTCCGAGCACCTTGGCGCCCAGTTCGTAAGCGAGCTTCCTCTGGTTGTACTCGGCGGTCGCGGCCGCTTCGGCGCTCAGGTGACGGTTCTCCGTATCCGCCTGCAGAGCGCTGTGAATCCCGGAATCGACCAACCCACGCAACGTCATAGCATCGTGCAGGTGGGCGTTGTAGGCGCCCGTGCCGGGTTCGCCGTTCACCACCTGTCGGGCGTAGGCACCTTCGGCGATCAGGGCCTCACGGTCGGCTGCGCCGTTGAAGTACTCGGATGCCTTTTCGTCGGTGCTGAGCACCGCGAAGATTCCCTTGGCGATGGGCATCACGCCGCTTTCACGGTTGCCGTCCTGCATCACGCCGAACTCGGCCAATCCGCCTGTGCCCGAGATGTTTTGGACGTAGGGAGCCAGCCCGTGCGCCAAGCCCCGGACCAAGTCCGGATTCACTTCGCCGACAGTGTGATTGCCCGGCAGGTGCAACAATCCCGGTTCACTTGCCCCGATGTACGCGGCGTACGCTCTAGCGGTCTCGCCGGCGATCCCGGCCTCGGTGCCATGAGCGGCGTGTTCGGTCCAATCGAAGAGCGACGCTGCGGCTTTGCCGTGGTCGCTCCAGAAATGGCGAGTGACGTTGTCCATGAATGCGACGTGCGCGGGACCGGTCAACACGTCATGCACGACCTGGTGGTCTGGCGATACGGCGGCGAGGATGTCGGCGACGATCGGATCAAACACCATTGCGCCCTGACGCATTTGGGGAGGCGGCGAAGACATGCCAAAGGTTGCATCCATCATCGCCGATGCCCTGGCGAGCATCCGTCGGTCTAGTTCGGTGTTGGTCTGGAACGAGGATCTTCCGTGTTTGACGACGTCCGCCACAGTCTTCGAGGGGTCGCCGCCGGCAAGCATTTGTCCCACCACGAGGTCGTAGTACTGCGACCACGGCGCTTCCAGCGCCTGCCGGACACAGTCGGGCAGTTGCGTGAAGCCGCCCCTGACGATGTCTGTCCCCTGCAGCGCATCGGGTTTGAGGTCGGTCCGGGGGAACGTGAGGGCGGGGTTGCTCATCAGCTGCCATGAATTGGCGATCATCTCTTGTTGGTCGCCCAGTCGCTGCACGGCGGTCTGCACAGCTTCGATGGACATCCCGTGTTGCTGCGCTTGAAGCTGACTCACGACGGATGCCTGCTCCGGAGACAGCGGCACCTTTCCGGCCAACTGGTCAGCGGTGATCGAGCCCAAGATCGCATTCACCCGCGACGCGGCCACCTGATCACCGGCGAGTGCCGCGTGGACGTCCCGTTCTGCTTGCGCGGGTGATTGAACGGGCTTGGCCTCCCCGCCGTCCAATGCTGAGACGGCCCCGTCGTAACCACCTCGTTCGCGCATCCGAGTCTTCAATCTTCGCAACAGGTCTGCGTACATCTCCCGGATTTGCTCAACGTTTCGCAGCGCCCCCGCGGTGTCGTCAATCGCGCGCTGCTCGAGTTCGACGATGATGCCGTCGAGGGCGATTTCGTGCGACAAGGGCAGGTGGTCGGAGTTCACCAACGCATGGGCTTCGCTCAGCTCGCGGTCGAGGGCCTCCAGTCGGCCTTCCAGCGCCCGGATCCGGCCCGCGGATGCGCGCTGCGCTTCAGCCAGGATCGCCGCAATCCGTTCCAGATCAATCGCGATCTCCGGCAGCTGCTCGGCCTGCACGCCGAGTGAACCCGTTGCGCGCTGAACCTCGGCCGCATCGTTGATCGGGTGGTCGCCGTTCTCGCGGTTCCACGCCGCCTCGAACCGGTCACGGGCCTGACGGAACGCCGACTCAGCCTCGTTCGTCAGGCGGCCGGCGTCGTGAAAAGCAGTTGCCAGGAACGAGATCTGCGCCGGACGACCGCGCTGCAGGCTGGTGTTCACAGCCCAGGGGTCGCCCCCCGCCGCGGCGATCAGGTGCTCGACGCTTATGTAGCGGAGTCGCACCACACCGCCTGCACGCTCGCCGCGTTGCTCGCGTCCATCTCAGTGAACCCCGCTGCGGCACGGCATGCGCGACCACCAACGCCGACAAGGACAGTCCGATGCTGGCGCAAAAGCGCCATGTGGTGGGCCTGCATCGAGCCCACGGCTTCGTGAAAAGTCTCGGCAGCGGCGAAATCACCGAAGATCCCGGGCTCTAGCGCGGCACGCGAAAGATGTTGAGCCGCTTCCTGTGCATGGTCACCTGCGCGGCCGGAAGCAGCACCGCCCGAACGCAGCACGGCAACGTCGACGAACACCCTTGCTCCTTTCCGGTCGTCGGATCGTGGCGAGGCTAACCCGGTGCCAAACTGCCCGCAATTCACTGCTGGGGTCAGCCGCGCCGTCCAATCGCAGGAGGGTGAATTCCAGGCCCCAGCGCTAGAGGCTGAAGTTGCATATGAGAACTATGAGTCAAAAGAGACCAATGTTAACGAAGTGATTTCAACACACCCACAGTTCGACAACATTTCTCCTCCCTATAGCCAAGCCGTGACAATCTTTCGCGCATGTCAAGCGCCCCATGCGCCCGGTGGCTGCAATCCGCTGTCGTGGTCTGTGCGTTCATGCTGGCCCTCGCCTCGGCCCCGCCGGTGACCGCCGACGTCAATGAGGTGCCGACTCCGCCATCCCCGACGGCGCCCTGTAATGCCATCAGCCCCTTCGCTTTTCCCTGCGTGGGTACAGGAAAGTTCGCCGACGCGGTCGCTGCCGAATGCCGGCGCATCGGGGTAACCGACAACCTGTGCCTCGTTCCGCTCGCCTCCAAGGTGACCCAAGCGGCCACCGTCGCCTACCTGAATTCCTGGGTGCATCGCACCGCGCAGTTCCAGTACGCGCTCGGCAACCCGGTCCCGTTCAAGGACGCGCAGTGGATTGGCACCCACAACTCGTTCAACAGTCTGGTAAGCCAATTCACCCCGTCCCACGCCGACTCCAATCAGCAGCTGTCGATGCCACAGCAATTCGACATCGACGCCCGCAGCATCGAACTGGACCTGCACTACATCCCGCAGATTGACCAGCTGGGCAATCGCGCCGTCACGGTGTGCCACGGCCGGGGGCCCGACCAGGCGAATCTGGGTTGCACGACCGAACCGGTACTCACCAAAGTGCTTCCGGCGATTACTGATTGGCTGAACACGAATCCGAACGAGGTCGTCCTCATCCTGATCGAGGACCAGTTGAAAGACGCCAAGGCTTATGCCTCGGCACTGGACTCCCTGGAGCGACAGTTACGCCGCCCCAACGGCACCAGCCTCATCTACCATCCCGCGCCGGCCGACATCACGGCGAATGGTTGTGCCGACTTCCCGCGGACCATCTCGCGTGATGACGTGCGCACTGCGGGCGCACAGGTCGTACTCGTCGGAGACTGTGTGCCGAGCTGGGGAACCACGGTGTTCAACTGGGACGGCCAGGAAGTGCAGAGCGGCTCGACGTTCGACTATCAGCCCTACCCGAAATGCGACGCCACGTATGGCCCCGCCATCTACGCCTCGAAAATCGTTCGCTACTACGAAGACTCGACCTTCATCTCGGCCCTGATCAACCCGAGCCGACCACCAACCAACCCCGCGGCCCTCACCCCTCCGAAAGCGCAGTCGATGACGAACTGCGGGGTCAACCTGTTCGGCTTCGACCAACTGCTACCCGAAGACGGGCGTATTCAGGGCACTCTGTGGAGCTGGGCACCCGACGAACCCCGCGTGAGCGTCGGCACCTGCACCCTGCAGAGCACCGACAGTCGTTGGGTGGCGGCGCCGTGTGCGGCCGCGCATCCCGCGGCCTGCCAGAACGCCTCCGGCACCTGGTTCGTGACGGCTCCGGTCACTTTCGCCAACGCTCCGGCGGCCTGTGCGGCGGCAGGCTTCACTTTCCAACTGCCCCGGACCGGGGTCCAGAATTCCCGTCTGCATGCCGTTGCCGGGCCGGCCGGGGGCGCCTGGGTGAACTACACCATCACCTGAGTCGGGATTAGTCGCCGCGGTCGAGCAGATCCGACGAACCCAGAACCCGTTCTATCTGAACCTCGATCACCACGCGTCGAGGATTCGCCCGCGGTGTCCGATAGCGCTGGGCATACCGCAGTTCCGCGTCACGGACGGCCTCAAGCTCCTTGTTCACCACCGCCCGGCCCTCCAACGAGAGCCAGCGGGCCCCGTCCACCTGGCTCAGCACCGCCACCCCGGCCCGCTCGGCGTTGAGTGCCTTCTGGGAACCGCCGGTGGTGATTACCCGGGCGATGTGAGTCTTGGGGTCGAAGGTGAAGCCCACCGCGACGACGTGCGGTGAATTGTCGGTGCGCAGCGTGGTCAGCATGGCCAGATGGCGTTCGGAGAGGAACGCCATCGCATCGTCGGTGAGACGGGTCGTTGTCTTGGCCATCGCCCTTCACGCTAGCGCAGGCAATAATCACAGCCGTGGACGACACCCGCGAAGGTCCGCTGGTAATTTTCGGCGGCCGCAGCGAGATCGGTATTGAACTCGCGCGGCGCCTGGCACCGGCGAGCACTGTGGTGCTGGCGGCGCGCAACGCTGACCAACTCGAGCACCAGAAAGCCGCCCTGCTCGCCGCCGGCGCCGAAGCCGTGCACACCCGGGAATTCAACGCCGACGACGTGTCCTCCCACGGTCCTCTGGTCGACGCCATCATCGCCGAACACGGTCCCATCGGCACCGCGGTCCTGGCCTTCGGCATCCTCGGCGACCAGACCCGCGCCGAACGCGATGCCGCCCATGCCGTCGCCATCGTCCACACCGACTACGTCGCTCAGGTCAGTCTGCTCACCCATCTGGCCTCAGCCATGCGCGCCGCTAACCGAGGATCGCTGGTGGTGTTCTCCTCGGTGGCCGGGGTCCGGGTGCGCCGCGCCAACTACGTTTACGGATCGGCCAAGGCCGGCTTGGACGGCTTCGCCAGCGGACTGGCCGACGCGCTGCACGGCAGTGGCGTTCATTTGCTGATCGCGCGCCCGGGATTTGTGATCGGCCGGATGACCGACGGCATGGCGCCCGCGCCGCTGTCCAGTACCCCCGACCAAGTCGCCGCCGCCACAGCGCGAGCACTGGCGAAAGGCCGACGCAGTGTCTGGATACCGTGGGCGCTGCGGCCAATGTTTTTCACGCTGCGGCTACTTCCGCAGCCGATATGGCGCAGGATGCCGCGATGATCGTCGTAGTCGGCATCGGTGCGGACGGAATCCCGGGTCTGTCCGCCGCCTCCAGATCCGAATTGCACCGCGCCACCGTTATTTACGGATCCCGGCGACAGCTCGACCTCCTCGATGACACCATCGCAGCGCCGCGACGGGAGTGGCCGTCGCCGATGCTGCCCGCGCTGGAGGCGCTTGCGGTGGACGGGCCGGACATCCACATCGTCGCCAGCGGCGACCCGCTGCTGCACGGGATCGGCGGCACATTGATCCGCCTGTTCGGCGCGGCCAAGGTACGGGTTCTGCCGCACGTGTCGTCGGTCACCTTGGCGTGTGCCCGGATGGGCTGGAACGTCCACGAGACCGAGCTGATCAGTCTGGTCACCGCTGACCCGCACACCGCGATCCGCCGCGGTGGCCAGGCGATTGTGTTGTCGCGCAACCGAAACACACCCAAGACGCTGGCCGCGGCGCTGGACGCTTACGGGCACGGTGAGTCGGAATTCACCGTCCTCGAACTGCTCGGCGGACCGGGGGAGCGCCGACGCGACGGTGCCGCCCGGGACTGGGCACACAGCACGGCCGAGGACGTCGACGACCTCAATGTGATCGCCATCCGCTACCTGCCCGACCATCGGGTGACCTCGCTGCCCGACGACGCTTTCATGCACGACGGACAAATCACCAAGTACGGGATCCGGGCGGTGACGCTCGCAGTCCTGAATCCGCGCCCCGGTGAAAGACTCTGGGATGTGGGGGCGGGATCGGGCAGCATCGCCATCGCATGGTGCCGCAGCGCGCCCGGTTGCACCGCGGTGACGTTCGAACTCGACGAACGGCGCCGCCTCAACATCGGTTTCAATGCCGCCGCCAGCGGTGTCAGCGTCGAGGTGCGCGGCGCCGCACCCGACCAGTTCGCCGGCGCGCCGCGCCCGTCGGTGATCTTCATCGGCGGCGGCCTGACCCACCCGGGACTGCTCGACGCCTGCTTGGAACACTTACCCGCGGGTGGGCGCTTGGTGGCGAATGCGGTCACCGTAGAGTCCGAAGCCATTCTCGCACAGGAATTTTCCCGACATGGCGGTGAACTGCGGCGGTTCCAGCACTACCAGGGTGAAGCGCTCGGCGGCTTCACCGGCTGGCGCCCACAACACCCCGTCACTCAGTGGTCGGTGACCAAGCAGTGACGGTTTACTTCATCGGGGCCGGCCCAGGGGCCGCCGATCTGATCACCGTTCGCGGCCAACGACTTCTGCAACGCTGCCCGGTGTGCCTCTACGCGGGCTCCATCATGCCCGACGACCTTCTCGCGCACTGCCCGCCGGACGCCAGGATCGTCGACACCGGCCCCTTGACCCTGGACCAGATCATCGCCGAGCTTGCCGAAGCCGACGCCGCCGGACATGACGTGGCGCGGCTGCACTCCGGTGACCCCTCGCTTTACAGCGCACTCGCCGAACAGTGCCGACGACTCGACGCGGGAGGCATCGACTACGAGATCGTGCCGGGCGTGCCTGCTTTCGCCGCCGCGGCCGCCGCGCTCAAGCGGGAACTCACCGTGCCGGGCATCGCGCAGACCGTCACGCTGACCAGGGTGTCGACCCTGTCGACCGCTATGCCGCCCGGCGAAGACCTCACCACTCTCGCCCGATCCGGTGCCACCCTCGTCCTGCACCTGGCCGCGGCGCAGATCGACAACATCGTTCCCCAGCTGCTCGCCGGCGGATACCGGTCCGAAACGCCAACAGCGGTAGTCGCATTCGCGAGTTGGCCGAAAGAGATTGTGTTGCGCGGCACGCTGGCCGACATCGCCGAGCGGATGCACGAGGCTGACGTCACCAAGACGGCGGTCATCGTGGTGGGCGACGTCCTGGGCGCCGAAGGTTTCACCGACAGTTATCTGTATTCCGTCGCGCGGCGCAGCAGAGGCGCGCACTGATGCGGGTGCTGCTGCTCGGCGGTACGGCTGAGGGTCGGGCATTGGCGAAAGAGCTGCACCCACAAGTTGATATCGTCAGCTCCCTGGCCGGCCGGGTGCCCGATCCCGCGCTGCCGGTGGGTCCGGTACGCATCGGCGGGTTCGGTGGTGTCGAAGGTTTGCGCCGGTGGTTGCGGGACGAACGCATCGACGCCGTCGTCGATGCCACGCATCCGTTCGCGGCCACCATGACCGCGCATGCCGTGCAAGCCTGTGCCGAGCTGCGGATGCCGCATCTGGTGCTAGCTCGCCCGGCGTGGGATCCCGATCTGGCCACGGTTGTCGCGACAGACGATGAGGCAGCGAATGAAGTTGCCCAGCAGCAGTATTCGCGAGTTTTCCTGACAACCGGACGGTCCGGCGTCGCGGCGTTCGCCGCCAGCGATGCGTGGTTCCTGATCCGCGCCGTCACCCCGCCCGCGGACGCGGTGATGCCCCGGCGTCATCACCTGCTGCTGTCGCGCGGCCCCTACCACTACGACGAGGAACTGAAGCTGCTCGCCGAACACCGCATCGACGTGTTGGTCACCAAGAACAGCGGCGGCGAGATGACCCGGGGCAAGGTGGATGCTGCTGCGGCACTTCATATTCCGGTGGTGATGGTGTCACGGCCGCCGCTGCCCGAGGGGGTCGCGACGGTCGGTACCGTCGCCGCAGCCGCCCAGTGGGTCGCGCACCTGCGTTAACCGGTCAGGTCGTCGCGTTCGGCGTCGGCCAGCAGCGCGTCACGGGCCCGTGCGACGCGGGAGCGAATGGTGCCCACCGCGTGTTTCCGGTGGCGGCCGCCATGGCCAGGGAGGTGACGGCCTCGTCGTCACTTGCCGCGGTCATGGGGCACAACGCTACCGGTGCCCGAACGGGCGATGCGCGCGTCAGACCCGAAGGCGCTCATGCCGGGCCCATGACGCGGATGCGATACTGCGGCCATGCAGGGACTGCCGGGCACACAATTAGGCCGCCGCGAATTTCTGGGTGCCGCCGCCGTGTTGCCGCTGGCGGCGTGTGCGCAGGGCGCGGGCCGCACCGGATCGGCAACGACGTCGACGCCGGCGCCGGACCTGTCCCGTCAGTTCGCCGACATCGAGCGGCGATACGGGGGACGACTGGGCGTCTACGTGCCTGAGAGCGGCACGACGGCAGCGATCGCCTACCGCGCCGACGAGCGGTTCGCCTTGTGCTCCACGTTCAAGGCGCCGTTGGTAGCAGCGGTGTTGCATCAGTATCCGCTTGCTCACCTCGACTCGATGGTCAGCTTCACCAAGGCCGACATCAACTCGATCTCACCGGTGACCGAGCAGCACGTCGACACCGGAATGACCGTGGGGCAGCTATGTGACGCCGCCATTCGATACAGCGACGGCACCGCCGCCAACCTGCTGCTCACCCAGGTCGGCGGGCCCGCGGGTTTCACGGACTACCTCCGCAGCCTGGGAGACGACACCAGCCGGCTGGACCAGGCGGAGCCGGAGCTCAACCGCGACCCGCCGAACGACGCGCGGGACACGACCACGCCGCATGCGATCGCTCTCGTCTTCCAGAAGCTTGTGCTCGGTGACGCGCTGCCGCCTGACAAGCGGACGATGCTCACCGACTGGATGGCCCGCAACACCACCGGCGGCAAGCGGATCCGCGCCGCGTTCGCCGCCGACTGGAAGGTGATCGACAAGACCGGGTCGGGCGACTACGGGCGGGCCAACGATGTCGCCGTCGTCTGGTCACCCAAAGGCGCAGCGCATGTCATCGCCATCTACACCGACATCGCCGGCGGCGGATATGACGCGCAGCCCAATGAGGCATTCGTGGCCGACGCCGCGCGCGTGGTGGCCGGCGCTCTCGGACATTAACCCGGATAACGCCGTGGCGTGAACACCCGATCGCCGGAATCGCTTGCATGCCATTGAGTTTGGGACGAACCGACAATCAGCAGGCAGCGCATGTCGACGTCGGCGGGATTCAGGTCGGCCAGCCGCACCACGCGCACCTCCTCATCCGGGCCGGACACGTTCCGGCCGATCACCACCGGCGTTCCCGGTTCGCGATGGGCCAACAACAGATCCCGCATCGCCCCCACCTGCCAGGTCCGCGACTTTGAAGCCGGGTTGTAGATGGCCAGCACCAGATCGGCGGCCGCCGCGGCCGACACGCGGGCGGCGATGACGTCCCACGGCTTGAGCCGATCCGACAGCGAGATCACCGCATAGTCATGGCCCAGCGGCGCGCCCACCCGGCTGGCCACCGCTTGTGCCGCGGTCATCGCCGGGATCACCCGAACCTGCACATCCGGCCACTGCTTGGCCTCCTCGAGGACCGCGGTCGCCATCGCAAAAACGCCCGGGTCGCCGGACGACACCACGGCCACCGCGTGCCCCTGTTCGGCCAGCGAGCAGGCCAGCCGGGCGCGGGCCGGTTCGTCGGTGTTGTCGCTGGCGTGGCGGCGCTGTCCGTCGCGCAGTGGGACCCGGTCCAGATATCCGGCGTAGCCGATCAGATCGGTTGCCCGGGCCAGTTCGCGGCGGCTCTGCGGCGTCATCCACTCGGTGCCGCCCGGTCCCAGGCCCACCACGGCGACGGTGCCCGCGGCCGCCGGCCGGCGTCGCCCGCCCGGCAGCATGGCCAGCGAAAAGTATGGCACGCCGGTCTCGTCGACGTCAGCGGCGGGCATCACGCGTTGCCCGGGTGTGCTGGCCCGTTCCACATAGAACGTGTCGTCGAGCACCCCGGAAGCCGAAAGCGCTTCGCGCACATTGCGATAGGAACGACCAAGTTTGAGTATCACCGCCGCGTCGGCATCGGCGAGCCGGCGGGTAAGTTCGGCCACCGGCAGCGTGCCGGGCAACACCGAGAGCACTTCGTCGCCGGCCACCAGCGGCGTGGCGACAGCGGCCGAGGCGGCGCTCACCGACGTCACGCCCGGCACGATGACGGCGTTGAACCGCTCGGTCAGCCGGGTGTGCAGGTGCATGTAGGAGCTGTAGAACAGCGGATCGCCTTCGGCCAGCAGCGCCACGTTGCGCCCGGCTGTCAGATGCGCGGCGATCCGTTCGGTGGCGGCGACGTAGAAGTCCTCCAACGCGCCCGCATAGCCCCCGGGATGGTCGGTCGTCTCGGTGGTCACCGGATACACCAGGTGTTCCTCGATCTGCCCGGGCCGCAGATACGGCTCGGCGATGCCGCGCGCGATGCTGCGACCATGGCGGGCGCTGTGATAGGCCACCACGTCGGCTTCGCCGATCAGCCGGGCCGCCTTGACCGTCACCAGCTCCGGATCACCGGGGCCCAGCCCGACACCCCATAACGTGCCCGTCATTCGCGGTCGGTCGCAATCGCGTTGACGGCCGCCGCGGCCATGGCGCTGCCGCCGCGCCGGCCCTGGACCAACAGATAGGACATGCCACGTGGGCGCTCGATGAGCTCCTGCTTGGACTGGGCGGAGCCGACGAAACCGACCGGTCCGCCGAGCACCGCCGCCGGTGGCGCAACTCCCTCGTCAACCAGTTCCAGCAGGCGGAACAACGCGGTCGGCGCGTTACCGATAGCGACGACGGCGCCGGCCAACTCGTCGGCCCACAGGTCGACGGCGGCGGCCGAACGGGTGGTCCCGTGCTCCGCGGCCCAACCCGCTGCGCGTGGATCGGCGACCAACGACACCACCTCGTTGCCGATCGGCAGCCGCGACTTGGTGATCCCGGCGGCCACCATCGACGAGTCGCACAGCACCGGCGCGCCGTCGCAGAGTGCGGCCCGGGCCCGGGTGACGACGTCGTCGGTGAAGGCGACGTGCTCAGCGACGTCGACCTGGCCGCAGGTGTGGATCAGGCGGACCACCACGCGTTCGACGTCGGCAGGAAATCGGCTGAGGTCGGCCTCTGCGCGGATCGTCGCGAATGACTGCCGGTAGATCTCCGCAGCATCGCGGGTGTAGTCGAGCACTCGCTCACCTTAAGACCTCAGCAGCCGGTACCCCGTGCCGGTGGCGACCAACACCTCCCCGTCCACCGGGCTGCCACATGCCCGTTCGCAGCCGACGAAGTGGCGGTGCACCGGATAGCCGGCGTCCAGCGCTTGCGCGGCATCGGCCCGTACGTCGGCGGCGGAGTGCGCACAGCCGGGGCTGCCGGTGCACGCACTGATGCTCAGCCACGGGGAATTCTCGTCGAATATCAGACCCAGTGGCGCCAAGACGCGCAGCGCGGTGTCCGCCACCTGCTCGGTCAGGTCGCACACCAGCACCGACCGCCACGGCGTGATCACGATCGGCGCCTCGATGGCGGCCAGGAATTCGGCGACGCGAGCGGGCAGGACTCCCAGCGGCACGGCGGCTCCCAGCGCCACCCGGCCGTCGTCCTGAGGTATCCAGCCCACCGGCGCCTTGCCGGGCGAGGGGAGGGTTGGGCCCAACTGCACGCCTGGGCACAGCTCACTGAGGTTATCCAGTTCGGTTACTCGCCAAGCTTTTTCGCGAATCTCGACAAACCGGAGTGCGATATCGATGAGGCTCTGGCAGACGTCGGTGACCCGTATCCCGGTATCGCGGCCGGAGAGCAGCAGCCGGGGTCCTTCGGCGAACACCTGCACCCCGGCATCGGCGTGCAGGCCCGACACGTCACCGCGGCCGTCGTCGAGGCTGAACCAGAACCGGCCGCCCAACTCGGCCAGCCGGGGTTCGGCGCGGACCGCCGCGTCCAGTTCACCGACCCAGGGCCGGACGTCGACGTTGCCCCCCGACCGGCCGGACAGCGGCGACGCCACGATGTTGCGTACGCGTTCGTGGGTGGCCGACGGAAGGAGCCCGCTCGCGGCGACGGCCTCGGCAACCTTGCCGACGTCGGTCACCGCCCGCAATTGCACGTTGCCGCGGCCGGTCAGTTCCAGGGTCGACCCGGCGTATTCGGCGGAGACGGCCGCCAAGGTCGCCAGTTGGGCGGCGGTGAGCGTGCCGCCCGGCAGGCGAACCCGTATCAGAGCGCCGTCTGCGGCCTGGTGTACCTGCAACGCGCCCGGGCAGGCGTCGGAGTCGCGGATTCTGGCCACCTGCCCAGGTTAGACAACCGAAAGGGTGTCCCGAAGTCCGAGCAAATGCGTGTGCGCATGGTTTTGCCGGCCCATCGCGCGGGCACACCCGTGCCTGTGCGGACGGTCGAATACGCCCCGGGACGGTTGGCCGATGTCTTCGGCGATGCCGGCCAACCCACCGTCTTGCTGTGGCACGGCATGCAGAGCGACGCCCGCGCCGCGGTCCGGCCGCTGGCGGAACTGCTGGCCGGTCACGGTGTCACCGTCATCGCACCCGACTGGAACTCGCACGCCGACGATGGTGGGCGCGCAGACCTGTTGCGATCGGTCGCCTTCACGCGCGAACGCGCAGCGGGGCCAATTGTGCTCGTCGGGTGGTCCTTGGGTGGTGCCGCGGCGGCCGGCCTGACCGTGGATGCGCCGCGCAATGACGTGCAGATCTCGCACACGGTGTGTCTGGCCGGAGCATTCATGGCCGACGACCCGATATCCGGGGAAGCGGTCACTGACCTGCTGTCCACCGCCCAAGCGGGTACGCCGTTCACCTTGTTGCACGGTATGGCAGACGACGTCGTACCGATCAGCGCGAGCGAGAAGTTCGCTGAGGCTTTGCAGCACGCCGGTTGGCCGGTGGACTTGATCGCGCTGGCGGCCGATCACGGGTCGATCGCCGGAGCCGACTATGACGTGGCCGCCGATCGTTACGTGCCGGGAGAAAGCGACGCGGCGCGACAGGTGGCGCAGGAGGTCGCCGGCCGCATCGCAATGCTCGCCGGCTCAGCAAATTAAGTACTCGACTACTCAAGGTGCCCACGCGGCAGCGCAGCACACTTCGTTGCAGTCCATCGACGAAGGAGCGTGCAATGGTGCGACGTGGTGGTGATGCGGTGGTGTTGGGCGCCAGCATGGGTGGCCTGCTGGCAGCCCGGGTCTTGGCCGACTACTACGACAGGGTCACGATCGTCGAACGTGATGTCCTGCCCGAGGATCCGGTCAACCGGCGCGGTGTCCCACAGGGCCGGCTCATCCACACCTGTCTGGCGCGGCTCACGCTGGTGCTCGAGGAACTCTTCCCCGGCATCCGGGACGAATTGATCGCCCACGGCGTCACAACCTGGGACGACGGGGATTTCGCCAAGCTGGATTGTTCCTTCGGTGGGCATTCACTGGTGCGTTCCGGCAAGTCGGCGCACGCGCCCCAGATCGTGTCGCCGAGCCGCCCGGTGCTGGAATGGTCTGTGCGCCAAAGAATTCGAGCAATCCCGAAGGTCACGTTGTGTGAGAATCACGATGTCGTGGGCCTGGCGGCGACACCGGACCGTCGGCGGGTGAACGGTGCCCGGGTGATCGATCGCTCGACCGGCCACGAGAGGACGTTGTCTGCCGATCTTGTCGTCGACGCCACGGGCCGCGGATCCCGCACACCGGTGTACCTGGAGCAACTCGGTTACGGACGGCCACCCGAGGACGAGGTGAAGGTGCAACTCGCCTACGCCAGTCAACTCGTCCGCATACCGCCCGGCCTCATCACCGAACACATGATCGCGCACTTCCCGCGTCCTGGCCGGCCGCGGATGTTCGCCATGATCGGCTACGAGAACAACTACTGGATGATCGCTGCCGGTACCATGGCCGGACTCGAGCCGCCGCGCGATTACGCCGAAATACTCTCCTACGCAGCAGAATTCGCACCTGCCGCCGCGGCAAAGGTGGCCGCCGCCGAGCTGATCGGCGACGTTATCCACCATCGCGTGCCCTCGAACCGCTGGCGTCGCTACGACAAGATGCGGCGCATACCAGAGGGCCTGCTCGTGGCCGGAGATGCGGTATGCAGCTTCAACCCGATCTACGGGCAGGGCATGACGGTCGCGGCCGTCGAAGCCACGGTGCTGCGAGACTGCTTGCGGCGAGGTGGCAGTGGCCTGGCTCGCCGGTTCAATCGTATTGCCGCCAAGAAGGTGCGAGTGGCCTGGCAGACCGCTGTCGCCTCGGATCTGGCGCTGCCCGAGGTGTCGGGTCCGCGACCACTAAGGATCCGCGTCAGCAACGCCTGCCTCGAGCCGGTAATGACCGCAGCCGAGTCCGACCCCGTCGTCGCCGCGCAGTTCATGCGGATCACGGCGATGGTCGACCCGCCCGCTCAATTGCTGCGGCCGGCATTTCTACTGCGGGTCGCGCGGGCACACCACCGCCGGACGGGCAGCAATGTTGTCCACGAGGGGTCCGGCGGAGATGTGGTCACCCGCGAATCTCTGGGTACGCCGGTCCGATCGGCGTAACGTGCACGTCAGCGAGACACCGGGAGGCGGCAATGGCGCGTGCACTGAAAGTCGCGATTATCGGGGCCGGGATGTCCGGCATCTGCATGGCAGCCAAACTGCAGGATGCGGACATCGACTCGTTCACCATCTTCGAGAAGGCCCACGACGTGGGTGGTACCTGGCGCGACAACACCTATCCCGGCCTCACCTGTGACGTGCCGTCGCGTTACTACTCATACTCCTTCCGGCCCAACCCGAACTGGTCGCACTGGCTGCCGCCCGGGTGGGAGATCCAGAACTACTTCCAGCAGGTGGCCGACGAGCGTGGCATCCGTCCGCACATCCGGTTCGGCACCACCATCACCCGCGCCGAGTATGACGACGGAAAGTGGCAACTCACCACCTCCGACGGCGAGACCCACTCGTTCGATGTGCTGGTGACCGCGACGGGGGTGCTGCGGGTGCCGCGTTATCCGGACATCCCCGGGCGCGACACGTTCGCCGGGCCGGCGTTCCATTCGTCGCGCTGGGATCATGCGGTGTCGTTGCCGGACAAGCGGATCGGCTTGATCGGCACCGGATCCACCGGTGTGCAGATCACCGCCGAACTCGGCGGCAACGTGCGTCAGCTCAAGGTCTTCCAGCGCACCGCGCAGTGGATCTACCCATTGCCCAACCCGCGCTATTCCAAGCTGACCCAAGCGGCGCTGTCGCGCTTCACGGCCCTGAACAGATTGCCTTACCTGTTCTGGGGATGGTTCTTCCGTTTGGTATTCGGCCGCGCCCCGATTCGGCCGGGCTGGCAGCGTCGGCTGGCTCAGGCCGAGTGTCGTTGGAACTTGCGGCTTTCGGTGCGCGACCCCGAGTTGCGGGCCAAGCTCACCCCCACTTACCAGCCGATGTGCAAGCGGCAGGTGATGGCCGGGCGCTTCTACAGATCCGTGCAGAAGCCCGGGGTGGACATCATCACCGACCCCATCGACCACATCGAGGCGCGCGGGATCGTGACCGCGGACGGCACGCTGCACGAACTGGATCTGCTCGTGTTCGCCACCGGATTCGACGCCCGGGCCTACGTGCGTCCGATGGAAATCGTCGGGGAGGGCGGCCTCACCCTGGACGAGGCCTGGGCCGACGGACCGATGGCCTACCGCTCCATCGCGGTGCCGGGATTCCCCAATCTGTTCATGATGATCGGGCCGCACTCGCCGATCGGCAATCAGTCGTTGATCCCGATCGCCGAAGACCAGGCCAACTATGTGATGTGGTGGATTGAACAGCTGCGCGCCGGGCACGTAGTTGCCGCCGCACCCACCGAGGCGGCCACCAAGCAGTACAACGAGGACATGAAAGCCGCCATGCCGCAGACGATCTGGGTCAGCGGCTGCAACAGCTGGTACCTCGGCAAGGATGGCTTGCCGGAACTGTTCCCGTGGACGCCGGAGACGCACCACGAGCTGCTGCGCCAACCGGAGCTCACCGACTTCGACGTGCGGACCGCCTGACCCCGGCAATATCGCGTTGCGGCCGTGGCCGGGACTGGACTGCGACGCACACGGTCTCAGACGCGGCGTGGAACGCTGCCCAGTTCGCGCAGCCAGCCTTTACGTGCGGCGTCGTGCCACTTCAAGGCCGCGGGTATGGCACGCCACCCCTGTTTGATCGTCGCGCGCAACGCGCGGTAACTGGTCTCGTCGACGCCAGTCCAGCCGATCCCGAACCGCTCCCGCACGATGGGCGGTAGGCCGCCGAAGATCACCAGACGCATCGGCGGGGCCAGCGCGGTGCGCACGGGCATGGTGGGCAGCAGGGCGTCCATGATCGGTTTGAGCAGGGGAGTGCTCGGATAATCCGGTGACGCGCTCATGTCGGGGATCGCCGTGCGCTGGATGAACTCGATCAGAAAGTCCGAAGCCGCGTTCGGCTGCAGCACTTCGGTGCAGTATCGCTCGTATTCGCGGTTGAACTCGGCGAGCGTCGACGGCAGCACCGAATCTGACATGCCGTAGCGGCGAAACCATTCGCAACCCTCGAGGTAGAGCTGCTCACGCTCGGTATCGCTGAGCCGGTGCACGTCCCAGTGCTCGGCGAGTCGATGCACCATCACCTGGAAGGTGGCGTGCGCCCACCAATACGTCTCTGGCTTCAGGGCGTGGTAACGCTGCCCGTCAGGCAGGTTCCCTTTGATGTCGCGATGAAAGTCGCGCACCTTGAGTCCGGTCTCGTCCGCTTCGGGGCCGTCATAGATGGTGCCGAGAATACCTGGGAGCGAACGGAATACCCGATCCACGGGATCGCTGAAGAAGTTCGAGTGGTCGATGAGGCCCTGCCCGATGGCGGGATGCATCGTCTGCATCAGGCCGGCCGTACCGCCTTCGAAGGCGATCCGCATGTCGCCGGCCCAGCGCCACAACAGCGACTTCGGGCCCAGGTCGATGCGGGTGCCCTGGCTCACGACAGACCAGTCCGCCGCGTGTAGACGTCGTGCTGCTCGCGTTTGAGGTCGCTGGTGAACACGCGGCCCGTACCCAGTGCCCGCCCGAGCGCCTCGGCCAGGCCCATCGGCATCAGGCGCTGCGCCCACACCGTCGCCCCCAGCGAACGGGGTATGGCCACCCGAGGTTCCGGCTTTCCGATCACCTCGACGACCGCGCGCGCGACGTCTTCGGGCTCGGCGTTCTTGAAGCCCTTCGCATGCCCGACGCCGGCAACCATGTCGGTGTTGGTCAGAGTCGGCATGATCACCGTGAAGTGCACGCCACTGCCCCGATTCTCCATCCGGACGGCGTCGGTGTAGCCGAGCACGGCATGCTTTGTGGCGCAATAGGTTGCGATGCCCTCGGTGGGTAGCACGCTGCCCAGAGACCCGATGTTGATGACGTGGCCGCGGCGCCGGGGCAGCATTCGCTGCGCCGCCAGTTTGGTGCCCAGGATGACACCGTGCACGTTGACGTCGAAAAGGCGCCGGGTGGCTTCGTCGTCCTCCTCGACCGCGCTGCCCACTGAGATCAGGCCGGCGTTGTTCACCACCACGTCGAGCGGTCCGAGTTGGTCTTCCACCGTGTCGAGGAACTCGGTGAACGACGGCCGGTCGGTGACGTCCAATTTCCGAGCGAGCGGCAGCCCGAGTCGGTCACCCGCCGATTTCGCGCCGGCCTCGTCGACGTCGCCGATGGCGACTTTGGCGCCCGAGCTGTGCAGGGCGGTCGCGATGGCCAAGCCGATTCCGCGAGCGCCTCCGGTGATAGCGACGACTTTGCCGGCAACCGAGGATGTCATCGCCTCACGCTACCCACCTGGGCGTTCGGACTGAACACCGACGTGATCGCGGCAGAGGTTTCGTCCGCGGCGGTCGAGCGCCGATCCGATTCCGGCGAGATCCGTCGCGGTGGAAGTCAGCAATTCCGGGACCGCCCATAGTTGCGACATCGCCATCCTCCTTCACGTCGTCATTGACGCATCGGTGATTCGGATGAATGTGGAGACTACGCCGGCTCCGCCCCGCTGTCCCGGTGTTGGAGACAAAATGTCGCCGGTCCTGAGCCGGCCCGCCGGCGGGATCGGCAGTAATCGCTTGTTCTGTTGCGCGACAAAGGTTTACAGCGGTCTCGCGAAACGCGGGTAAAGTTGCTCCGATGGCTGCCACCCCGTCGAACGAGAAGATGCTTGTCGGTGTCGCCGCCGCGGCCGTCGCACTCGGGGTGGCTCAGCTGGTCAGTATCCCGTTCGGTGGGCGCGCCGACGCGCGTACCGCCGTCGGCTCGGCAGTCGTCGACCTGACACCGGGACCGGTCAAAGAGTGGGCGATCCAGACCCTCGGCACGCTGGACAAGCCCTTCCTGGCCGTCGCGGTGCTCGTGGTGATCGCGACCTTGGCAGCGATAGCCGGGTCCTTCGAGACGCGCCGCCGCCCGCTCGGCAGCGCGGTGATCGCCGCGGCGGGTGTTATCGGATGTATTGCCGTGCTGTCCCGGCCGGGTGCCACAGCGCTCGACACGATCCCCACCATCGCCGGCGCCGCCTGCGGTGTGGCGACGCTGCGGGTGCTGGTTCGCCGGATCCAGCCCGACGTGAAGTGCCCGGACGACAACAGCGACGAGGCCGACGCCGGCCGGCGCAAGCTGATGGTTCTCAGCGTGCTCGGACTGGGAGTCGTCAGCGGCGTCGCCGGTGCCGTCATCGCGCGACTGGCGCATTCGGTGGCAGCCGACCGCAAGACATTCGTTCTCCCGCCGCCGAAATCGTCGGCGCCGCCGATCCCTCCGGACGTGCAACCGAAAGGCGTTGCGCTACCGCGTTTCATCACACCCAGCACCGAGTTCTACCGGATCGACACCGCGCTCAGTGTTCCCCAGCTCAGCCACGGCGACTGGCGGCTGCGCATCCACGGCATGGTGGATCGCGAAACCAGTTACAGCTTTGACGATCTCACCCGCTTCGACCTGGTCGAATCGGTGGCCACACTGACCTGTGTGTCGAACCCCGTTGGCGGAAAACTGATTTCGACCGGAATCTGGACGGGCTATCGGGTGGCTGATCTGCTGGCAGCGGCCGGTGTGCACAAGGACGCCGACATGGTGCTGTCGACGTCGATCGACGGCTTCACCGCAGGCACGCCGGTGCAGGCCCTCACCGATGGCCGCGACGCGCTGCTGGCGGTCAGCCTCAACGGCCAGCCTCTGCCGGTCGAACACGGCTATCCGGCCCGCCTGGTGGTGCCCGGACTCTATGGCTACGTGTCGGCGACCAAATGGGTCGTCGACCTGGAGTTGACGCGGTTCGACAAGGCAAAGGCCTACTGGACACGGCAGGGCTGGGCGGCGCAGGCGCCCGTCAAAACCGAGTCGCGAATCGACGTCCCACGCAGCGGTCAGCAGGTGCCACCCGGTCCGGTCGTGTTCGGCGGCGTCGCCTGGGCGCAGAATCGTGGCGTGCGTGCCGTCGAGGTCCGCATCGGTGAGGGGGAGTGGCAGCCCGCTGAATTGGGCGCGAGCTATTCCAACCAGACCTGGCGGTTGTGGAGCTTCCCGTGGCAGGCGAAAGGCCCTGGCAAGCAGACCATTACCGTGCGGGCGATCGACAACACCGGAGCTGTCCAAACCGAGCAGCGGGCTGATCCCGTTCCAGACGGTGCGACCGGCTGGCACACCGTGAGCTTCTCCGTGACGGGGAAGTAAGGCCTACTTGGCTGACAGTTTCCGCCAGCTGAACACCGCGATCGCAACGCCGACCAGTGCGGTGATCGGGCCGATGACCGACCAGGTGGTCGTGTTGCTCATCGGGCTGCCACCGAGCACTCCGAATCCCTGCAGGGCCCAGATCAGACCGAACAGCGCGATGATCAACCCGACCCCGAAGGTGACGACGAAGCCCCTGTTCATACCGGAACCCTACGTGCCGATTCGTCGGGTCTGCGTCGCTGCTGTACGAATAATGAGTGGCTGAGCCGACCGTCCTGTTGCTGTCGACGTCCGACACCGACCTGATCAGTGCCCGTTCCAGCGGAAAGAACTACCGGTGGGCCAACCCGGCGCGGCTCTCCGAGGTCGAGCTGCCCGAGCTGCTCGCGGAAGCCTCGATCGTGGTGGTGCGGATTCTCGGCGGGTACCGCGCCTGGGAGGACGGCATCGAAACGGTGCTGGCCAGCGGGGTGCCGACGGTGCTGGTCAGCGGTGAGCAGGCGCCTGACGCCGACCTGACCGGTCGCTCCACGGTCGCGGCGGGCATCGCGGTGCAGACGCACATCTACCTCGCGCACGGCGGCGTCGACAACATCCGGCAGCTGCATGCGTTTCTGTCCGACACCGTGCTGATGACCGGATTCGGCTTCACGCCACCGGTGGCGACCCCGACCTGGGGCGTACTCGAACGACCCGCCGTTGACAGCGACGGTCCGACGATTGCCGTGTTGTTCTACCGTGCCCAGCAGCTGGCCGGCAACACCGCCTACGTCGAGGCGCTGTGCCAGGCGATCGAACGTGCCGGTGGGCGCGCGCTGCCGGTTTACTGCGCGTCGCTGCGCACCGCCGAACCCGAGCTGCTGCATACACTGGGCGACGCCGATGCCATGGTGGTCACGGTGCTGGCCGCCGGCGGAGTGAAGCCCGCCCTGGCGGAGGCTGGTGGTTCCGATGACAGCTGGAACGTCGAACATCTTGCCGCGCTGGATATTCCGATTTTGCAGGGATTGTGTCTGACGAGCTCGCGGACGCAGTGGAGTGACAACGACGACGGCCTGAGCCCACTTGACGTGGCCACCCAGGTCGCGGTGCCGGAGTTCGACGGCCGCATCATCACGGTTCCCTTCTCGTTCAAGGAGATCGACGACGACGGTCTGATCTCCTACGTGGCTGACCGGGAGCGCTGTGATCGGGTGGCCGGGCTGGCAGTCCGGCACGCGTTGTTGCGCCGGATCGCCCCCGCCGACAAGCGGGTGGCCCTGGTCTTTTCGGCCTATCCCACCAAGCACGCGCGCATCGGCAATGCCGTCGGCCTCGATACCCCGGCCAGTGCGGTCGCCCTGGTGCGGGCGATGCGTGAGAGCGGGTATCGCGTCGGCGATCTGCCCGGTATCGAAGCCGGCGACGGTGACGCGCTGATCCACGCCCTGATCGAACGCGGTGGGCAGGACCCCGACTGGCTGACCGAGACACAACTGGCCGCCAACCCGATCCGGGTCCCGGCCGCCGAGTACCGCGCGTGGTTCGCCACCCTGCCTGACGAGCTGACCGACGCGGTGACCCAGCACTGGGGACCGCCGCCCGGTGAGCTCTTCGTCGATCGCACCCACCATCCTGACGGTGAAATCGTCATCGCCGCAATCGAATCCGAGAACCTGGTACTGATGGTGCAGCCGCCACGCGGGTTCGGCGAGAACCCGGTCGCCATCTATCACGATCCGGACCTGCCGCCCAGCCACCACTATCTGGCCGCCTACCACTGGCTTTCCCAAGACGCTCCGGCCGGTTTCGGGTCACACGCCATGGTGCACCTGGGCAAGCACGGCAACCTGGAGTGGCTGCCCGGCAAGACGTTGGGCATGTCGGCGGCGTGCGGATCCGACGCGGCGCTGGGCAACCTGCCGCTGATCTACCCATTCCTGGTCAACGACCCCGGCGAGGGCACCCAGGCCAAGCGCCGCGCGCATGCGGTGCTGGTCGACCACCTGATCCCGCCGATGGCCCGCGCCGAAACCTACGGCGACATCGCGCGGCTCGAACAGCTGCTCGACGAACACGCCAACGTCGCCGCGTTGGACCCTGCCAAGCTGCCCGCCGTCCGCCAACAGATCTGGACCTTGATCCGGGCGGCCAAGATGGACCACGATCTGGGGCTCACCGAACGTCCGGAAGAAGACACCTTCGACGACATGCTGCTGCACGTCGATGGTTGGCTGTGTGAGATCAAGGACGTGCAGATCCGCGACGGTTTGCACATTCTGGGCCAGAAGCCCACGGGCGAAGGCGAACTCGATCTGGTGCTGGCTATTCTGCGGGCCCGTCAGTTGTTCGGTGGCACGCATGCGTTGCCCGGTCTTCGTCAAGCGCTGGGCCTGGCCGAAGACGGCACGGACGAGCGGGTGTCAGTTGACCAGACCGAGGCCGTGGCGCGCGGGCTGGTGGCGGCGATGCAGGAAGCCGGCTGGGACCCGCAGGTGGCCGACCGGCTCACCGACAACGCCGACGTCGCGGCGGTCCTACGCTTCGCGGCAACCGAGGTGGTGCCGCGGCTGGCCGGCACCACATCGGAGATCGAGCAGGTGCTGCGGGCGCTCGACGGCCGGTTCATTCCGTCTGGGCCCTCGGGATCTCCGCTGCGCGGACTGGTCAACGTGCTGCCCACGGGGCGCAACTTCTATTCGGTCGACCCGAAGGCGGTGCCGTCCCGGCTGGCATGGGAAGCCGGTGTCGCGCTGGCGGATTCGCTGCTGCAGCGGTACCGCGCCGACCACGGCCAGTGGCCGCAGTCGGTGGGGCTTTCGGTTTGGGGCACGTCGGCGATGCGCACCGCCGGCGACGACATCGCCGAAGTGCTGGCGCTGCTGGGGGTTCGGCCGGTCTGGGATGACGCGTCGCGACGCGTCGTCGATCTGGCCGTCATACCGTTGTCGGAGCTGGACCGGCCCCGCATCGACGTCACCGTGCGGATTTCCGGTTTCTTCCGCGACGCTTTCCCGCACGTCGTCACCATGCTCGACGATGCGGTCCAACTGGTCGCCGGGCTCGACGAGCCCGCAGAGGACAACTACGTCCGCGCGCACGCGCAGGCCGATCTCGCCCAGCACGGTGACCAGAGGCGTTCCACCACAAGGATTTTCGGGTCCAAGCCGGGCACGTACGGCGCGGGACTGCTGCAGCTGATCGACAGCCGCAACTGGCGTGACGACGCTGACCTCGCGCAGGTGTACACCGCCTGGGGCGGATTCGCCTACGGCCGCAACCTGGACGGCCGTGAAGCGGTCGACGACATGAACCGGCAATACCGCCGAATCGCGGTGGCCGCCAAGAACACCGACACCCGCGAACATGACATCGCCGATTCCGACGACTACTTCCAGTACCACGGCGGCATGGTCGCCACCGTGCGGGCGCTGACCGGCCAGGCGCCCGCCGCCTACATCGGAGACAACACCCGCCCCGACGCCATCCGCACCCGGACGCTGTCCGAGGAGACCACCCGGGTGTTCCGGGCCCGCGTGGTCAATCCGCGCTGGATGTCGGCAATGCGCCGGCACGGGTACAAAGGCGCGTTCGAAATGGCCGCGACGGTGGACTATCTGTTCGGCTACGACGCGACCGCCGGGGTGATGGCCGACTGGATGTACGAACAACTCAGCGAGCGTTATGTGTTGGACGCGGAGAACCGCAAGTTCATGAACGAGTCCAATCCGTGGGCGCTGCACGGCATGGCGGAGCGACTGCTGGAAGCCGCCGGCCGCGGCATGTGGGCCGAGCCGCAACCCGACACACTCGACGGACTTCGCCAGGTGCTGCTGGAAACCGAAGGCGACCTCGAGGGTTAGCTCGCTCGCGCAAAGTCAATCAGCTGAAGAACCCCGAGGTGTGGTCGCTGCTGTTGTAGCCACCTGAGGTGTTGTTGCCGGCGTTGGAGATGCCCGAGTCGTAGTCGCCGGAGTTCCGGTAGCCCGAGTTCCAGGTGCCGGAGTTTGCATAGCCGACGTTGTAGTTGCCGGTGTTCTGGAATCCGGTGTTGACCATCCCCGCGTTGCCATATCCGACGTCGCTGAAGCCTGAGTTCAAAATGCCCACGTTGTACTGGCCGGTGTTGAAAAAGCCCACCCCGTTGGTGCCCGTGTTGAAGAATCCGACGTTCGGCGACAGGTCCGGGGTCAGCATCATGGAGCCGCCCTGACCGTTCCCCTTGTTCTCGAACCCGTAGTTGTACTCGCCTGTGTTGCCGTAGCCGGCGTTGTAACTGCCGATGTTGTAGAAGCCCGAGATGTGGTCGCCTGCGTTGCCGATGCCCGAGACGGTGCCGGGCTGAGTGAGCGCGTTGCCGAAACCGGTGTTGACACTGCCTCCATTCCAGAATCCGGTGTTGAGATCCCCTGAATTCGAGAAGCCGGTGTTGAGGGAGCCCGAGTTGAAGAACCCGACATTGCCGCCGCCGACAGTGAGCGTATTGAGGTTGACGCCGCCGGAGTTGAAGGCTCCCGCGTTGCCGAAGCCCGAGTCGAATGCCCCCATATTGGAGTAGCCGGAATTGTAGAGCCCGAAATTCGTGTAGCCCGCATTGGCGAAGCCGGAGTTGAACGTGCCCGAGTTCTCGATGCCGACGTTGCCGGTGCCCGGGTTGAGCAGGCCCATGTTGCCCTGACCGGCGTTGAGGGCACCGAAGCTGAACGAGCCGGTGTTCAGCACTCCGGTGTTGTAGCTCCCCGCGTTGAATAAGCCGGTGTCGTGATCGCCGGAGTTGAAGAGTCCCGTTTCGAAGCTGCCCCCGTTGAGAACCCCGGAATTGGCTGTGCCGGAGTTGAACAGACCCCAGTTGCCTCCGTTGCCGAGGCCATTGCCGCCGGAGTTGAAGAATCCAGTGTTGTTGGTGCCGGAGTTGAACAAGCCGGACGTGCCCGTTCCCGAATTGAACCCGCCGAACCCGATCTGATTGTCACCGGTCAGCCCGATCCCGATGTTGTGGCTTCCGGTATTGGCGAGCCCCCAGTTGCTGTCACCGGTGTTGGCGAAGCCGAAGTTGAAGTTGCCGCTGTTGGCCAGCCCGATGTTCCAACCAGTGCTGCCGCTCCAGTTCAACCCGCCGATGCCGATCTGATTGTTGCCGCTCAGGCCGATCCCGATGTTCCCGATCCCGTTGTTGCCGAAGCCGACATTGTTCAGGCCGCTGTTGCCGAAGCCGACGTTGCCGTCACCGAGGTTCCCGAGTCCGAAGTTGGTGTTTCCGATGTTGGCGTCACCGAAGTTGTAGGTACCGAGATTCGCGCTACCGAAATTGATCGACGAGATTTTGTTTTCCAGAGCCGCTTGCTCCAGGCTCCCGTTGCCCAGGCCGAAATTGAGGAAGCCCGCGTTGCCCAGGCCGAAGTTGTAGCCGCCCAGGTTGCCGAAGCCCAGGTTGTTGCTGCCCAGATTGCCACTGCCGATATTGCCGCCGCCCAGGTTGCCATCACCGAAGTTGAAGCTGCCGGTGTTGCCGCTGCCCAGGTTGAGGTCGCCGACATTGCCCAGGCCCAGCAGGCCAAAGTTCTCGAAGTTCATGGCCTGCAGCATGGAAGCGCCTGAGGCCTCGGCGGCAGCGTAATGTCCGCCGGCGATATCCAGTAGCTGGGCCAATCGGTCCCGGAACGTCGCGGCCTGAGTGCTGGCGGCTTGGAACTCAAGGCCGTGCCCGGAGAACAACGACGCTATCGCCGACGACACCTCGTCGGCAGCTCCCGCGAGCACCGATGTCGTAGCCTGTTGGGCCGCCGCGCCGGCCGCGCTGATCTTCGAACCCAGCTGGGTGAGATCCGTTGCCGCGAAAGACATCAACTCGGGCGCTGCCATCACATACGACACTTGATTTCCTCCATGAAGAACTGGTGTGCGTCTCGCCTGTTGCGGGACCTGAAAAAGCGAACGCCAGAGGCAGATTCGTTGACCCCTGACTCACGCGCTGGACTGCTCAGCCAGCAAGCCCGAGTCGGCATCCGGCGCGTCGCCAAAACACGCCGCCACCTGCGTCGGTACCTGAGAGCAATCCGTCACACGGTAGAAGTCGCTGTGACTGAACAAAAAGTTCCGGGGAATGTGACAAGTACCCCCGATTGGGGCTTATCGTCTAGACGAAATCGGAGCCGCCGTCCACGTTCACCGTAGCGCCGGTCACGTACCCGTTGCGCCGGGACGCCAGATACGCGGTGATCGAGGCGATCTCCTCGGGCAGCCCCGCGCGTCCGAGGTCGCAGGGGTGATGGAAGTTCTTGTCGATCCAGGTCATCACATCCCACGGGTTGGTCGCATCGAGGCCGTCGGCGGCGAGAATGTCCCTGAGGTTTTCGGTGAAGCTGGCTGTCACGATCGTTCCGGGGCACACGCAGTTGACCAGAATGCCGTCTTTGGCAAGGCTTTTCGACAAGTTCTTAGTGATGCTGGCCAGCGCCGCCTTCGATGCGGTGTAGGCCACCAGCCGTGGGCTCTGCCGTTGGATGGAGTGCGCCGCTAAAGTGACGATGCGGGCCCAGTCCGCCGACCGCAACAGCGGCAGCGCGGCGCGGATCGAGCGCACCGCCGACATCGTGCCCAAGGAAAACGCCGCTTCCCAATCCGTGTCATCCATCTGCTCGAAATAGCCGTCGCCCGGTCCGATGGTGTGCACCACGCAGTTGAGGCGACCCCATCGCTCGGCGACGGCGGCGAAGCCGGCTGTGATGGACTCGGCGTCGTTCATGTCCACACTGATCGCCACGGCGTCCGGCGCACCCGCCGAGAGTAGTGACGCCACGGCGGCGTCGAGGGCATCTCGCCCTCGTGCCATCACGGCCACGCTGGCCCCTTCGGCCGCCAGCGTCTCGGCGATGGCCAGCCCCATCCCTTTGCTGCCGCCCGTGACCACTGCGGTCGATCCCGCAAATCCCAGATCCATGAAAAGACTCCTTTGTCAGAGGTCCACACCCAGCCCGCCCAGACAGAACCGCACAATGTGTTCGCGAAGGTCGCCCGGCGTGCAGTCGCCGGCCGTCCAGTACCGGTCGATCCCCGCCCACACCACGCCATGGATGAACCGTGCGCAGGACCCCGGTTCGACACCGCAGAACACCCCGCGCCGCAGGCCGCGCTCGATCACCTCACCCAGTGGCAACAACATCTCGGCATAAGCCGATTCGATGAGATGCGGTGCGGCCGATGTCTGGGATTGCGCCTCCAATGACAGCCGCCGCAGGTCGGTGCGCACCGTGTCGTCGAACGCCAGATCCAGGCGTCCGTCGATCCAGGCCACCACGGCATCGACTTCCGTTGCGGCTTGGTCCATCCGGTCGCTGAGCCGCTGCGCCTCGGCCCGCGCCGAGTCCAGGAACACCGCGGCCACCAGTTCGTCCTTGGAACCGAAATGCCGATAAAACGCGCGGGTACTCAATCCTGCCCGTTGCAATACTGCGGCGATGCTCAGACCGCCGACCCCGTCCTCGCGCAGGGCCGTTGACGCCGCGCTCAGAATCTCGCGACGTACCCCGGGGTCCGGAGGCAGCTTGTCGCGCCGCCGTGTTCGGGGCGCCGCCACCTGTTCACGCGGTGGCATCGTAGGTGGCCAGGTAGTCGGCGAACCGCTCCCGAACGCCTTCGGGCGTCAGGCCGTAATCGGTCAGGTCGTAGTCGTGAGCACCGCGGGAGCCGGGCCGGTGCTCGCGGGCCCAGTGCTGTACCGCCGCAAGTGAGGCCTCGCTGAAGGTCAAACCCAAGGATTGGTAACTGTTTTGGAGGGTCGCAACCGGGTTCGTCTGCAGGTCTGCGAACGACACATCCACGAATCTGTCGTCACCCACCCGCCGGCGGAAATCCATGGCGCGGCGGACGGCTTCGGCCCAGCTCTCGACCTGTTCAATACCGAGTTCATGGGCGTCGTCGCGGTCGCTGCTCCAACTGCGGACGTAGTGGATCAGACTGCATACCGACCCCATCACCTTCGCCGGATCACGATGGTTCCATAGGAATTTCGCATTCGGGTACGCCTCGATCAGCGCGTCGAGGGCGAACATGTGCACTGGTGTCTTGAGGTGCCACAGGTTCGGCGGGCAATGCCACTGCAGCAACTTGAGCACTCGGCGGTGGAAGATGTAGGTCTCGCGCATGTCGCAGTCCATCAGCCACGCCAGATAGGCCGGCGCACGCACGGCTCCGTCGAAGTGGAAGGTGCGAAAACTCATCCCCATCAGGTCCTGGCACTCGGTGGGTGCCGTGGCTTCGGAGTTGTAGAGCGTCTTCATCAGCGGGAACATGTCGTCGAGCATTCTCAGCCCGGCCTCGGCCTGTGCGATCCGCGGATCTTCGTGTTGGGTAGCCGATTCCGGCGGTGGGGTAGGGGCCTGCGATTCCCACATCCGCAAAGAACGGAATTGTGGATCGGCCGCCACGAGTTGGCTCAGGGCGGTGGTTCCGGTGCGGGGCAACCCGATGACGAACACCGGCCCGTCGACCTCCTCACCATCGATCTCGGGATGCCGGGCGTAGGTGTCCTCGACCTTGAGACGCTGGATCAGGGCGTTGCTGATGGTCGCATGCTGAATGACGTGACCCATCTCGTTGAGATCGGCCTCGGTGTTCAGGGCGTCGACGATGCGTTCCAGGCCCTCCCGGTAGTAGGGCGAGCCGAAGTCGTCCAAACCTGTTGCGGCGCAGGCGCCGTCTTCCAGTTCGTCCGCGTTGAAGGTCATCGCCCGAACCTCTCCAGTACGGCGGCTCGTCGTGCTGCGAGCACGGCTGCCCGCTGTTCGGTGGTCACCGTCACGGTGTCCGTGGGCAGCGCGGCGAGCACGTCGCTCACCGGCACGAGGCGTGTCGTCGGCGTCGGCGCGGTCTCGGTCCGCACGCAACGCAGAATGATCGGGCCGTTGCTGTGCCCCGTGGTGTCCAGCCAGTTGGCGACGCCCGGGTCCTCGGCACACAGCACCACACGGACGCGGCCGTCGGCGTCCACCGCCGCCTGGTAGCCGTTCAGGCTGGACTGGTGACGGCCATAGTGAATGGTTTCCCACCACGGGTTGCCGATCGAGAAGCTCCAATAAACCCCTTGGGGAGGTTCGACTTCCACGATCAGTGCCTGGCCCGGCTGCAGTTCCCAGCGGCCGATCACCGGCCGGTTCTCCGCGGCTGCGCCCATGTCGCTCCGGTCGATGGGAGGGAGGAATCCATTGGCCGGCGCCGCCGCGCCGAACTGCAGAAAGAAGGCGAGGTTCTCGGTGACGAAGTCGCCGAGCGCCATCACCTGCCGGGACAGGGCGTCACCCCCGTCGACCGGACCAGCGCTCGCAGCAACCGCATCACCGAGCCGCTCGATCCGCAGCGACGAGGCCACCTCGTTGTCCCAGTCGTAGAAGAAATGCCGCACCGTGAAGGTGGGATGGTCGCCCTCGATACGCATCCAGTTCCCCGGCCGCTCGTCGGCAGACAACACCACCTCGAAGTCGCCACCGGCGTCGGCACTGAGTTCGTCGACCAGCGTATTCGCCGTCGCCACAATGCCATTCATGGTCTGTAGACCGACATAGCGCGCGGTGCCGCGGTTGCCGGAGACCCGGTAACTCTCCCCACGCCGCAATACGGCTCTGGTGTAGATGCAGTCCGGGCACTCCATGCCCCAGGTCAGCACGTCGTCGGTGCTGGTGCGTTGCACCCGCAACACCGGATCCGGGTCGAACCGCAACACTTCGTCGACGCCGGCGGCCAGGAGAACCAGCAGATGCCGCATGCCGGCAGTGAGATCGGCCCGATTCCGGTTGGCAGGGTCGGATTCCACGGACACCGCGGCGGCGCGCAGCCGGTCCAGCAGGTGCGACCACGCTTGCGGAAGAGCCGGAGTGTCACCACTTCCCGATAACGCCGCTTCGGCGATGGAAAACGGCAACCAGGCCACCGGCGCACCCCTTAAATGAAAATAATGTTTTCACTTAAAGGTGACTATCGCAGCCTGCCCGCAGGGCTGTCAACGAGCAGACGCGAAATCGCGTCCGGAAGGCTTGCCGGACGCGATTTCGCGTCTGCTCGGCAGGTCACGGCCGGTCGCGGCCAGGTACGTTGTCAGCGTGACACCCACCTTCGCCGACCTGGCCAAAGCGCAATACATCCTGCTCACCACGTTCACCAAAGACGGGCGGCCCAAGCCGGTACCCATCTGGGCCGCGGCCGACGGCGACCGCCTCCTGGTCATCACCGAGGCAAAGTCGTGGAAGGTCAAGCGGATTCGCAACACGCCCCGGGTGGAACTGGCCATCTGCGACATGCGCGGTCGCCCCAAGAGCGAGTCCGTCGAAGGCACCGCGGCCATCCTCGACAAGTCACAGACGAAGCTCGTATACGACGCCATCAGCAACCGTTACGGCATCATCGGCAAGGTCTTCCGACTGTTCAGCAAGCTGCGTGGCGGCATGGACAACAACGTCGGCCTAGAGCTCCGCGTGGCGTGACGACCCCGGACACTTAACCGGTCTCGGCGCCGTAGCGCTGCCACCACTGGTACAGCTCGCCGAGGTCCGGGCCTCCGTTGACCGTTGCCAACAGCAACTGCGAGTCACGGGTCCACGCGATGACGGCCTGATCCTCGACGGTGCCACACACGATCTTGCCGCCGGGACTGGTCAGTTGTGGTCCGTAATTCCAGCTGCCCGGCGAGTTGTTTCCGCCTGGGCACGGTGACACCGTCATGCTCGCGGCGCTCGCGTAGAAATCGGTCGTCAGCGGGTCCATCGCCTCGTACAGAGTGAAGCGCGCGTAGTCCGGCGTGTCGGTGTGCAGGTCGTCGGTGCAGTCCAGGCTCGCCAGCGCGGCCGGGAATCCGTTGGTGGCCCGGCTGCACGAGGCGGCGGTGTAGCCGGGCGGCAGCAGTGCGACGATCTGCTGCTCAGCCGCACTGAACTGCTCGGCGTGAGCCTGAGCGGGTGCGATTCCGGCCAGAGTCAGGGCCACCGAGCAGGCACCGAGCCGACGCATCCGGGTCATCCCAGGTGCTCCCCGAAGAACGCGAACACCCGGCGCCAGGCGTCTTCGGTGGCGGCGTCGTCGTAGCCGAAGCCGGTCACCCGCAGCAGCGGCTGCGCCGGCAGCTGGTTGGCGAAGCTGTGCCCAACCTTGGGATAGGACTTGATATCGGCGGTGATGTTCTTGGCCGTGGTCACCTTGCGCAGTCGCTCGGCCGCGCCGATGCCGATCGGGTCACGGCTGCCGAAGCTCGCCACGATCGGGCACGCGCCGTCCAGCGTTTCACTGAGCTTGCGTGGCAGCGGGGTGCCGTAGAAGGGAGCTGACGCGCTAAACCCTTTGGGCGACAGGACAAGTGCGAACTGGCCGCCCATGCAGAAACCGGCAATCCCGACCCGGCCGGAGCATTCGGGCATCGCCAGCAGGTGTTCGCGGGCGGCCAGCACGTCGTCGATGGCGGGGCCGTGTTTGGTTAGCACGTCGCGCATCACCCGCGTGATGCACCGCGCTCGGCCGCCCCGCGCATACAGGTTCGGCGTGAGCGCCAGATACCCCGCGCGAGCGACCCGCTGCGACACCGCCTCGTTATCCGGCCCGTAGCCGATGGCGTCGTGCACGATCACCACCCCGGGCCACGGTCCCTGACCGGACGGAATATTCAACAGCGCATCGATCGGTCCCGCGGGTGTGTTGAGCTCAATCGTCGTCATAGCGTCATCTAACTGCAGCCGCGCCGCGACCGTTCGCGGAACTCCGGCGCGCGGCGCAAACGTTGGCCTCACATGGTTGGACGGCTCTTTCTCATCTACGCCGTCGTCGAGCTCATGGTGGCTATCGGGCTGGCGGCGGCGATCGGCGTCGGCTGGACCGTAGTGGTGCTGCTGGGCACCCTCGTCCTCGGACTGGGCCTGGGAGCCCCGATGGGTGGGCTGCAGCTCACCCGGCAGTTCGTGCAGCTGCGGTCCGGTGCGCAGGAACCGCGCAGCGCGCTCAGCGACGGCGCGCTCACCGCATTGGCCACCGGACTGGTTCTGGTTCCGGGTCTGGCCACCACCGTCGTGGGGCTGTTGCTGCTGGTGCCGCCGATCCGGGCGGCCGCGCGGCCGGCCCTCACGGCCGTCGCGCTGCGGGGATTTCTGCGGCGCGTCCCGGTGCTCGGTGCGGACCCGGCCGGTCTGGCCGACCGCCGCGCCCCGCGCACGGACTACATCGACGGCGAGGTGATCGACGTCATCGACGGCGAGCCGCCCACCCTGACCCGCGCGCCGGTCGCCGACCAGCCGCCCTGGTAGCGGTCCACGCCTTCCGTCCGCCCTCTAGGGTTTTGCCGTGAGGTCTACCACGCTGCTCGTGAACGGCCGGGTGCACAGTCCCAGTCATCCCGAGGCCACGGCCATGGCAGTTCGCGGCGATGTCATCGCGTGGCTGGGCAGTGATGAGGTGGGGCGTAGTCAGTTTCCCGATGCCGACGTTCAGGATCTCGACGGCGCCTTCGTGGCGCCCGGCTTCGTCGACAGCCACATTCATGTGAGCGCAACCGGTTTGGCCATCAGCGGGCTGGATTTGCGGGCGGCCGAGTCCCGGGCGCAGTTCCTGCAGATGCTTGCCGACTACGCGGCCGCCAACCCTCGTGGGCCGGTCTGGGGTCACGGCTGGGACGAGTCGACGTGGCCGGAGAACACCGCCCCCGGCACCGAGGACCTGGACCGGGTGCTGGGCGACCGACCGGCTTATCTGACCAGAGTCGACGTGCACTCGGCGGTGGCTTCATCCGGACTGCGACGGCTGGTCCCGGATCTGTCGTCGCGGGCCGGCTTCGCCGCAGAGCAGCCGCTGACCGCTGATGCGCACCACCAGGTACGGGCGGTCGCGCGCGGTCTGTTGACCGACGACCAACTCACCGCGGCCCGCACCGCCGCCCTGGACGCCCTGGCCGCGTCGGGGGTCGTCGCCGTCCACGAGTGCGCCGGACCCGAGATCGGGGGACTCGACGACTGGCTCGCGCTACGCCGTCTGCACCACGGCGTCGAGGTGATCGGCTACTGGGGTGAGCCGGTGACCACGCCGGAACGGGCCCGCGCCCTGATCGCCGAAACCGGTGCCCGCGGCCTGGCCGGTGATCTGTTCGTCGACGGTGCACTGGGCTCGCGCACCGCCTGGCTGCACGAACCCTATGCCGATGCGCCCGGGTGCACCGGCACCCGCCATCTCGATCCGCAAACCTGCGAAGCCCACGTCCGGGCGTGCAGCGAGGCCGAGGTCACCGCCGGCTTCCACGTCATCGGTGACGCTGCCGTCTCCGCCGTCGTGGACGCCTTCGAACGGGTCGTGGACGACCTGGGGGTGGCTGCCGTGGCACGCTGCGGACACCGGCTGGAGCACCTGGAGATGGTCGATGCCGAACAGGCGGCCAAGCTGGGAGCCTGGGGCGTCATCGCAAGTATGCAGCCCAATTTCGACGCGCTCTGGGGCGGTCGAGACGGCATGTACGCGCAGCGACTTGGCCCGGACCGAGGCTGCCGGCTCAACCCGCTGGCGCTGTTAGCATCGCAAGGCGTGCCCCTCGCCTTCGGCTCCGACGCACCCGTCACCGGCTTCCAGCCGTGGGCCAGCGTGCGCGCCGCGATCCATCACCGCACTCCGGGAAGCGCGGTTTCGGCGCGAGCCGCGTTCGCCGCCGCGACGCGTGGCGGCTGGCGGGCCAGTGGCGTTCGCGACGGCATCGCCGGCACCCTGGTGCCCGGTGCACCCGCCTCCTACGCGGTCTGGGACGCCGGCGCGCTCGACGTGAGCGCCCCCCGCGACGCCGTCCAGCGCTGGTCCACCGACCCACGTTCCCGGGTCCCTGCGCTGCCCCGGCTGGACGAGAACGACACGTTGCCGCAATGCCGCCGGACGGTGCGCCGGGGTGCGGTCATCCATGGCTGACGAACCACCTGCAGAGCAAACACCCAGCGATTCGCTGGAGCCGGGGCATGACGAGTTGCCGGCGGCCCGGCCCGGGATCGGTACCCGGGTGGGTGGGCTGGCGCGCGCCGGCCTGGCGCGGACACCCGCTATCGGGGCGTGGCTGCGTCCCCGACTGGCGCGCCTGGCCGCCGTACTGATCGCCGGCCTGGCCATGTACGCCAGCTTCCCGGCGCTGGACTGGTGGTGGGCCGCGGTCGTATCCGTCGCGTTGTTGAGCTGGGTGCTGATTCATCCCGCCACCACGCCCGCGGGCGGCCTGGGCTACGGCTTCCTGTTCGGTGTGGCCTTCTACGTGCCGCTGCTGCCGTGGATCAGCACGCTGGTGGGTGACATGCCATGGCTGGTGCTGGCGACGGTGTGTGCGGTCTACCCGGGCCTGTTCGGCCTGTGTGCGGTGGTGGTGCGGCGACTTCCCGGATGGCCGGTTTGGTTCGCGGTGCTCTGGGGTGCCCAGGAGTGGCTCAAGGCGACCTTCCCGTTCGGCGGATTTCCCTGGGGATCGATTGCCTTCGGTCAATCCGACGGTCCGCTGCTGCCGTTGGTGCAACTGGGCGGTGTTCCGCTGTTGTCGTGCGCGGTGGTGCTGGTGGGTGCCGCCATGACGGCGATCGCCGTGGAAATCGCCAAGTGGCTTCGCGCCGGAGGGCATACCGGAGCCACCCGAGACCAGACCAAACCGCCGGCCGTGGTGTTGCCCGGCATCTACATCTGTCTGGTGTTGTTGGCCGCCATGCTGGTCTGGCCGCAGGTGCGGCATGCCGGCGTCGGTTCCGGCGGCGAACCTGCGGTCACCGTCGCAGTCGTACAGGGCAACGTGCCCCGGCTCGGCCTCGAATTCAACGCTCAGCGCCGGGCGGTGCTCGACAACCACGTCAGCCAGACACTGCGGCTGGCCGAGGACGTGCACGCCGGCGTGGCGCCGCAACCCCGTTTCGTCATCTGGCCGGAGAACTCGTCGGACATCGATCCGTTCGTCAATCCCGACGCGGGCCAGGAGATCGCCAAGGCCGCCGACGCCATCGGGGCGCCGATCCTGATCGGAACGCTGCTCGCGAAGCCGGGCGGGCCGAACGACAACCCCGAATACACCAACACGATGATCGTCTGGAACCCCGGCTCCGGGCCCGCCGACCGGCACGACAAGGCGATCGTCCAACCGTTCGGCGAGTATCTGCCCATGCGGTGGCTCTTCCGGCATCTCTCCGGCTACGCCGATCGCGCGGGCTACTTCGTCCCGGTTCCCGGCAGTGGACTGGTGCACATCGACGGCCTGCCGGTCGGTGTCGCGACCTGCTGGGAGGTCGTCTTCGATCGCGCGCCGCGCAACTCGGTCCTCAACGGCGCCCAGTTGCTGGCCGTGCCCAGCAACAACGCCACCTTCACCAAGACCATGAGCGAGCAGCAGCTGGCGTTCGCCAAGGTCCGCGCCGTCGAGCACGACCGCTACGTGCTGGTGGCCGGGACCACCGGCATCAGCGCCGTGATCGCCCCGGACGGAGCGGAGCTCAAGCGCACCGACTTCTTCGTCCCCGACTACATCGACACCCAGGTTCGCCTCAAGACCCGGCTCACGCCGGCCACCCGGTGGGCACCGATCCTGCAATGGGTGCTGGTCGGGACGGCTGGCGCGGTGGTTCTCTTCGCGATACGGCACAATAGTTCTTCCTCCGGCTGGTTCCCACGTCCGAGGCGCCCTCGGTTGCGAAGGCGGTCGGGGCCGGCGGACGAAGCTGACAATTCCGATACGCCGTCAGCTGAAACGGACAACACCGAAGTTGCGAACGAATCAGTGACGGCACACGTTGAGACTGCGAACGAAGGCCAGTCCGTCGAGGGCGACCGAACGTCTATCGGGCGAAATGAAGGAGCTACATGACCACCGGCCAGTCTGGGCCCGAGGTTGCGGGCAACAGTCCCAGCCAGCGCGTCCTGGTGATCATCCCCACCTACAACGAGCTGGAGAACCTGCCGCTGATCCACCGGCGCGTCATCGATGCCCGCCCCGACGTGCACGTTCTCATCGTCGACGACAACAGCCCCGACGGCACCGGTCGGCTTGCCGACGAGTTGTCCGCCGCCGATCCGGACCGGATCCACGTGCTGCACCGAACCGTCAAGAACGGCCTGGGCGCGGCGTACCTGGAAGGTTTCGCCTGGGGACTGAGCCGTGGCTACTCCGTGTTGGTCGAGATGGACGCCGACGGCAGCCATGCGCCAGAGCAGCTCTACCGGCTGCTCGAGGCGGTCGACGCGGGCGCCGATCTGGCGATCGGCTCACGGTACGTACACGGCGGCACGGTGCGGAACTGGCCGTGGCGCCGCTGGGCCCTGAGCTGGACCGCCAACACGTATTCGCGGCTCGCGCTGGGCGTCGGGGTCCACGACATCACCGCCGGTTACCGCGCCTACCGCCGCGAAGTGCTCGAGACCATCGACCTGGCCAGCGTCGACTCGAAGGGCTACTGCTTCCAGATCGAGATGACCTGGCGCACCGTCAACACCGGCTTCGTGGTTGTCGAGGTGCCGATCACCTTCACCGAGCGTGAGATCGGCGTTTCGAAGATGAGCGGCTCCAACATCCGTGAGGCGCTGGTCAAGGTCGCCCAGTGGGGGATCGAGGGCCGGCGCAACCGTAGCCGGTCGAGCCGCGCCCACACGTGATCGGCGGCGGCGCTAGCCGCGCCGCTTGGACCGGATCAGTTCCAGACGCTCCTTGAGCAGCTCTTCCAGCTCCTCTACCGACCGGCGCTCCAGCAGCATGTCCCAGTGCGTACGCGGCGGCTTGACCTTCTTCGGCTCGGGCAGGTCACCTTCGATCAAGGTGCCTTCCATGCCGTTGCGGCACAGCCAGGTGCCGGGAATCTCGGCGTCGTCGGCGAACGGAACCTCGAATTCCTCGCCGTTCTCGGTGCGGTACCGAGCGATCTGACGCGGCGCCAGGTCGTGGTTGCGGTCGGTCTCATAGCTCACGGCTCCGAGGCGACTACCTCGTAGGACACGATCAGCCATTGGTGCTGCTCCTTTGGGTCCGGCGAGCTGCTGGTGCTCCCGTAATCTGAATCTCTCTAAGCAAACGTTAAGACCGTCTGCACAAGTTCCCGGTTGGTTTGTTCTGCGCGGTGCGCGACGCGACTGTCCATGATACCGGGATGGCGGCCGGTATCGGACTAAAGTCGTCAGGCGTGAGTCGTCGCGTTCGGCCTCAGCCGTGCCGCTGGTGTGGTCGTGATGTGGCCGATGTCGGAATGGGCCGGCGCCGCCAGTACTGCCGGCAGTCGTGTCGGCAGCGGGCCTACGAACAGCGGGCGATGATCTCCCGCGGCGACGTCGCTGCGCTGCCCACCGATGCGGTGGTGTTGTCGGCCGAAGAGGCTGCCGATCTCTCCGATCGCGTCTATCAGGTCAGATGCGCCGCTGAAGACGTCGTCACCGCGCTGGATGAGGGCGCGGCAGCGCGTGAACTGCGCGAATTGTGCGACGAGTTATTGCGCGCTGCCAGGGCCGCGGACGGCTGGCGGCGGGTGGGAGTCTGAGGCGCTCGCGGACCGCGCGTGGCGTCCTGACCGGTAAAGTCGCGCCATGGACGGCGGGCCAGGTGTACAAGGGAGTGCAGAAGGCTCACGGTACGCGGGGTGCCCGGCCGGTCTTCGGCTAGGCGCTGGGAGTAGTCGACGTTTTTGAAATCCTGCCGGAGTTGGCGATACTCACGAGCGAGATTCTTGGGTCGGAATGCTGCACCAAGCGGTCGCTTCGCGCAGCACTATCTATGACTCGGCGAGAGCCGCATTCGGCGGGTCAGAGACGACCAAATTAGGCGAGGGGTTAGTAATGAGTGATCAGCTCCAGCATGCGACTGAAGCATTGCGGAAAGCGCTGGTCCAGGTAGAACGCCTGAAGAAGACCAACCGTGCGCTGCTGGAGCGGACCAGCGAGCCGATCGCCATCGTCGGAATGTCCTGCCGATTCCCGGGCGGCGTCGACTCCCCGGACAGCCTGTGGCAAATGGTGGCCGACGGCCGCGACGTGATCGCCGAGTTCCCCACCGACCGCGGCTGGGATGTCGGTCAGCTGTTCGATCCCGACCCGGACGCGGCGCACAAGACCTACGCGAACACCGGCGGTTTCGTCGACGGAGTCGGCGACTTCGATGCCGCCTTCTTCGGTATCGCGCCCAGCGAGGCCCTGGCGATGGATCCCCAGCACCGGATGCTGCTGGAGCTGTCCTGGGAAGCCCTGGAACGGGCCGGAATCGATCCCGCCGCATTGCGGGGCAGCGCCACCGGTGTGTTTGCCGGAATCATCGCCCAGGGCTACGGAATGTTTGCTGAGGAGATCGAGGGCTACCGGCTTACCGGGATGACGTCCAGCGTCGCCTCCGGCCGGGTGTCCTATGTGCTGGGTCTGGAAGGCCCGGCGGTCTCGGTGGACACGGCGTGTTCGTCCTCATTGGTCGCGCTGCACATGGCGGTGCAGTCGTTGCGGTCGGGGGAGTGCGACCTGGCGCTGGCCGGTGGCGCGACCGTCAACGCCACCCCGACGGTTTTCGTCGAGTTCAGCCGGCACCGGGGCCTGGCTCCGGACGGCCGGTGCAAGGCCTACGCGGGCGCAGCCGACGGAGTGGGATGGTCCGAGGGCGGCGCCATCGTTGTGGTGGAACGACTTTCGGATGCGCGGCGACTGGGTCATCCCGTGCTGGCGGTGGTCCGGGGCACGGCGGTGAACCAGGACGGCGCCTCCAATGGGCTGACCGCACCCAACGGTCCTTCCCAGCAGCGAGTGGTGCGCGCAGCGCTGGCCAACGCCGGGCTGTCCGCGATCGACGTCGACGTGGTCGAGGGCCACGGCACCGGCACGACGCTCGGCGACCCGATCGAGGCACAGGCGTTGCTGGCGACCTACGGGCAGGGGCGCGCGGAAGCCGGACGCCAGCCGCTCTGGCTCGGTTCGATCAAGTCGAACATGGGCCACACGCAGGCCGCGGCCGGTGTCGCCGGTGTGATCAAGATGGTGCAGGCCATGCGCCACGAGGTGTTGCCGGCGACCCTGCACGTGGATGTGCCGTCGCCGCATGTGGATTGGTCGGCGGGGTCGGTGGAGTTGTTGGCCCAGCCCCAGCCGTGGAAGACCGAGCCGGCCCGGGCCCGCCGCGCGGCGGTGTCGTCGTTCGGGATCAGCGGCACGAACGCGCACGTGATCATCGAGTCCGCCCCGTCCGACCAGCCGCGCGAGAACGTCGCCCCGCGCCCGGCAGTGTCCTGGACGATCTCGGCCAAATCAGCCTCCGCGTTGACCGCGCAGGCGGCCCGACTGGCCGAATACATCGGCGCGCATGAGGATCTGGACCTCGCTGACGTGGCCTGGTCACTGGCGGGCCGCACCCCCTTCGAGCATCGGGCCGTCATCGTCGGCGGCGACCGCGACCGCCTGCTGAACGGACTGGCGGCGCTGGCCGCCGACGCGCCGGGTGACTTCATCCGTGGTGTCGCCCAGCCTGTCGGCAAGACCGTCTTCGTCTTCCCCGGCCAGGGTTCCCAGTGGGCAGGTATGGCCGTCGAATTGCTGGACACCGCACCGGTATTCGCGCGGCAGATCCAAGCGTGCGCCGAGACCTTCGCCGAATTCGTCGACTGGTCGCTGATCGACGTGCTTCGTGGCACACCCGGCGCCCCCGGGCTGGACCGCGTCGACGTGGTGCAACCGGTGCTGTTCGCGGTGATGGTGTCGCTGGCCGAGTTATGGCGCTCGATCGGGGTGCGCCCGGATGCCGTCATCGGTCACTCCCAGGGCGAGATCGCCGCGGCCTGTGTCGCCGGCGCGCTGTCGTTGCGCGACGCCGCCAAGGTGGTCACCCTGCGCAGCAAGCTACTGACCGGTCTGGCCGGGCCGGGCGGCATGCTCTCGATCGCGTGCGGTGCCGATCAGGCCCGGGAGTTGTTGGCGCCCTTCGGTGATCGGCTCGACATCGCTGCCGTCAACGGACCCTCCGCGGTCGTGGTCTCCGGCGACGTCGCCGCGCTCGACGAGCTCAGTGCGAACTGCGTCGAGCGGGAGTTGCGGGTGCGCCGGATCGAGGTGGACTATGCGTCGCATTCGGCCGAGGTCGAGGCGATCCGCGCCGAACTCACCGAGGTGCTGGCCGACCTGGAGCCGTCGTCGTCCCGGATCGCCTTCTTCTCCACGGTGACCGGAAGTCGTTTCGACACAGCCGGTTTGGACGCCGAGTACTGGTACCGCAATATCCGCCAGACCGTGCAGCTCGACCAGGCGGTCCGCAGCGCCTGCGAGCACGGGTACCGGGTGTTCATCGAATCCAGTCCGCATCCGGCGCTGATCGCCGGCATCGAGGGCGCCGCGGGCGCCTGCGGCACCGAAGCGGTGGTGGTCCCCACCCTGGGTCGCGACGACGGCGGACTGCAGCGTTTCCTGTCCTCGGCCGCTACCGCCTTCGTCGCCGGTGTGGCGGTGAACTGGCGCGGTCTGCTGGACGGAGCCGGGTTCGTCGAACTGCCCACATACGCCTTCGACAAACGCCGGTTCTGGCTGTCCAGCGAGGGCACGGCCGCCGACGCCTCCGGCCTGGGACTGGCCGCCAGCGAGCACCCGTTGCTGCGCGCGGTGGTGGAGTTGCCCGATTCGGGTGGCGTCGTGCTGACCGGCCGGCTGTCACCGAGCGTCCAGGCATGGCTGGCCGACCACGCCGTGTCCGGCATGGTGGTGTTCCCGGGCACCGGCTTCGTCGAACTGGCCATCCGCGCCGGCGACGAGGTGGGCTGTTCGGTGGTCGACGAGTTGACATTGCGCTCACCCCTGGTGATACCGGCCTCGGGATCCGTTGCGGTACAGGTGATCGTGGGAGCGGCCGCCGATGAGACCGGGCAGCGCGGTGTCTCGATCTACTCGCACGCCGACATCGACGGCGGCTCGGTGTGGGTGTGCCATGCCGAGGGAACACTGCGTTCGGGCACCGTGGAACCCGGTGCGGATCTGTCGGTGTGGCCGCCGCAAGGCGCCGTCGCCATCGACCTGACCGGTGGCTACGAGCGGCTCGCCGAACACGGGTACGGCTACGGCCCGGCGTTCCGCGGGTTGACCGCGTTGTGGTCGCGTGGCCAGGAGTTGTTCGCCGAGGTGACGCTGCCGGAGAAGGCCGGCGGCTCGGCCTCGTACGGGGCGCATCCCGCGTTGCTCGACGCGGCGCTGCACGCCGCGGTACTGGCCAATCCCGCGGCCGAACTCGTGCTGCCGTTCTCGTGGCAGGGTGTGACGCTGCACGCGGCGGGCGCCTCGGCGGTACGGGCGCGGATCGCGCCCGTCGGCGAGTCCGCGGTCTCGGTCGAACTGGCCGACGGCCTGGGCTTGCCGGTGCTCTCGGTCGCTGCCATGGTGGCCCGCCCGGTGAACGAGAAGCGGCTGCGGGCAGCGCTTTCCGGCTCTGGCCCGGACCGGCTCTTCGAACTCGTGTGGACGCCGGCGACATCCGCCGCCGCGGCCGCCAAGGCACCTTACGAGGTTTTCGAATCCGAGGTCACTGGCGAGGATCCGGTCACGGCAAGCTACGAACGCACGCACCGCGCCCTGGCCGCGGTCCAGTCGTGGCTGGCCGAGCACGAGACGGGTGTGCTCGTCGTGGCGACCCGCGGCGCCATGGCGCTGCCGGCCGAGGACGTCAGCGACCTGGCGGGCGCGGCGGTCTGGGGCCTGGTGCGCTCGGCGCAGACCGAGAACCCCGGCCGCCTGGTGCTGATCGATTCCGATGCGCCACTGGATGATTCGACGCTGTCCGCGGCGCTGGCGGTGGGTGAGCCGCAACTGTTGGTGCGTGCGGGGCAGATTTACACCCCGCGGGTTCGCGGCAGCCGCGCGGTGGACCAGATTCTGGACCCGCCCGGTGACGGCCCGTGGCGGCTCGGCCTGAGCAGCGCGGGCACCTTCGAGAACCTGCGCCTGGAGCCGGTGCCCAACGCCGGCGCCCCGCTGGAACCCGGCTACGTCCGCGTCGCGCTGCACGCCATCGCGGCCAACTTCCGCGACATCATGATCACGCTCGGCATGTTCACCCACGAGGCGCTGCTGGGTGGCGAGGGTGCCGGCGTGGTCGTCGAGGTCGGACCCGGCGTCACCGAATTCGCGGTCGGTGACTCGGTATACGGCTTCTTCCCCGACACCAGCGGCACCCTGGTTCCCGGCGATGTCCGGTTGCTGCTGCCGATGCCCTCGGACTGGTCGTACGCCGAAGCCGCCGCCATCTCAGCCGTTTTCACCACGGCCTGGTTCGCGTTCATCGACCTGGCAGCCGCCAAGCCGGGGCAGCGGGTATTGATCCATGCCGCCGCCGGCGGTGTCGGCATGGCGGCCACCCAGCTGGCCCGCCACCTGGGGCTGGAAGTGTTCGGCACCGCCAGCAAAGGCAAGTGGGACACCCTGCGCGCCATGGGCTTTGACGAGGACCACATCTCCGACTCGCGCAGCCTGGACTTCGAGGAGAAGTTCCGGGCCGTCACCGGCGGGGCGGGCATGGATATCGTGCTCGACTCGCTGGCGGGCGAATTCGTGGACGCCTCATTGCGTCTGGTCGCCCCCGGCGGGGTGTTCCTGGAGATGGGCAAGACCGACATCCGCGACCCCGGGGTGATCGCCCAGCAATACCCGGGCGTGCGCTACCGCGCCTTCGACCTCTTCGAGCCCGGTCGTCCGCGCATGCACGAGTACATGCTGGACCTCGCCGAACTCTTCGACTCAGGGGTGTTGCGCCCCTTGCCGGTGACGACGTTCGACATCCGGCGCGCACCGGCGGCGTTGCGCTACCTCAGCCAGGCCCGTCACATCGGCAAGGTCGTCATGACCCTTCCGGGCCTATGGGCCCGCGGCACCGTCTTGATCACCGGCGGCACCGGCATGGCGGGTTCGGCGCTGGCCCGCCACGTGGTGACCCAGCACGGCGTTCGCAACCTGGTGCTGCTCAGCCGGCGCGGACCGGACGCGCCCGGCGCGGCGGAGTTGATCGCCGAACTCGAGGCGGCCGGCGCCCAGGCGCAGGTGGCGGCGTGCGACGCTTCCGACCGCCCGGCGCTGGCCAAGGTGATCGCCGACATTCCGGTGCAGCGGCCGCTGTCCGCGGTCATTCACGCCGCCGGCGTGCTCGACGACACCGTGGTGACGTCGCTGACACCCGATCGGATCGACTCGGTGCTGCGGGCCAAAGTGGACGCGGCCTGGAACCTGCACGAATTGACCGCCGACCTGAATGTCTCTGCCTTCGTGATGTTTTCGTCGATGGCCGGTCTGGTCGGTTCCTCGGGACAGGCGAACTATTCGGCCGCCAACTGTTTCCTGGACGGCCTGGCGGCCCACCGGCGGGCACACGGCAAGCCGGCGATATCACTGGGCTGGGGACTGTGGGAACAGGCCAGCGCCATGACCGGCGGGCTGGACGAAGCCGACCTGGCCCGGTTGGGCCGCGAAGGCGTGCTGGCCCTGTCGTCACACGAGGCGCTGGAACTGTTCGACACCGCGCTGATCGTCGACGAGCCTTTCCTGGCGCCGGCCCGCATCGATCTCGCCGCGTTGCGTGCCCACGCGGTCGCCGTGCCGCCGATGTTCCGCGACCTCGTCACCGCGCCGACACGGCGGCAGGTCGACGAGTCGCTGGCCGCTGCGAAGTCGAAATCGGCTCTCGCGCAACGGTTGCACGGCTTGCCGGAGGCCGAGCAGCACGCCCTGTTACTCGACCTGGTGCGCTCCCACATCGCCACGGTGCTGGGCAACGTCGCGCCGGAGGCAATCGATCCCGATAAAGCGTTCCAGGACTTGGGCTTCGACTCGCTGACCGCGGTCGAGATGCGCAACCGGCTCAAGTCGGCCACCGGACTGTCGCTGTCACCCACTCTGATCTTCGACTACCCGACCCCGAGCGGCCTGGCCACCTACATCCGTACCGAACTGGCCGGGGTGCCGCAGGAGATCACCCACGGCCCGGTCGCCCGCATCACCGGTGCAGACCAGATCGCGATCGTGGGCATGTCGTGCCGCTACCCCGGCGGGGTGAATTCACCTGAAGACCTGTGGCAGATGGTGTTTCAGGGCCGTGACGTGCTCTCGGACTTCCCGGTCGACCGCGGCTGGGACCTGGGCGGACTGTACAACGCCGATCCCGACGTCGCCGGCACCTGCTACACCCGCACCGGCGGTTTCGTGGACGGCGTAGCCGATTTCGACCCCGCCTTCTTCGGGATCGCGCCCAGCGAAGCGCTGGCGATGGACCCGCAGCAGCGCCTCTACCTCGAGCTGTCCTGGGAAGCCCTGGAACGGGCCGGCATCGAGCCGGGCTCGCTGCGCGGCAGCGCAACCGGCGTGTTCGCCGGGGTGTACACACAGGGGTACGGGATCGGCGCCGCGCAGGCGGCCGAAGGCTTCCGGTTGACCGGCCAGTCGTCCAGCGTCGCCTCGGGCCGGGTGGCATACGTGCTCGGGCTGGAAGGTCCGGCGGTGTCGGTGGACACCGCATGCTCCTCGTCGCTGGTGGCGTTGCACATGGCCGTGCAGTCGCTGCGGTCGGGGGAATGCGACCTGGCACTGGCCGGCGGTGTGACCATCAACGCCACGCCCGACATCTTCATCGAGTTCAGCCGCATGCGGGGCCTGTCGGCCGATGGCCGATGCAAGGCCTTCGCAGGTGCCGCCGATGGCACCGGATTCTCCGAGGGCGGCGGAATGCTGGTCGTGGAACGGCTTTCCGATGCCCAGCGGCTGGGACACCCGGTACTGGCTCTGGTACGCGGGTCGGCGATCAACCAGGACGGCGCGTCCAACGGGCTGACGGCGCCCAACGGTCCCTCCCAGCAGCGGGTGGTGCGCGCCGCGCTGGCCAACGCGGGCCTGGCCGCGAGCGAAGTGGATGCCGTCGAGGGTCACGGCACCGGCACCATGCTGGGCGACCCCATTGAGGCGCAGGCGTTGCTGGCAACCTACGGGCAGGGACGCAACCAGCCGTTGTGGCTGGGTTCGATCAAGTCCAACATGGGCCACACCCAGGCCGCCGCCGGTGTCGCCGGGGTGATCAAGATGGTGCAGGCGATGCGGCACCAGTTGCTGCCGGCCACGCTGCATGTCGACGCGCCGAGCCCGCACGTGGACTGGTCGACGGGATCGGTTGCGCTGCTGACGGAGCCACAGCCGTGGCCGGACGAACCGGCCCGGGCCCGGCGCGCAGGTGTGTCGTCGTTCGGGATCAGCGGAACCAACGCACACGTGATCATCGAATCAGGACCCGCCGCGCCCGCAGCCGCACCTGCGGGCCCGAAACCCGCTGTGCTGCCGTGGGTCGTCTCCGCCAAGTCCGCCGCGGCATTGCGCACCCAGGCAGGCCGGCTCGCCGAATACCTGGGCCGGCACGACGAACTCGCGGCCGTCGACGTCGGCTGGTCCCTGGCGGGCCGGTCGTCGTTCGAGCACCGCGCCGTCGTCGTCGGCAGCGACCGGGACGCGTTGCTCAGCGGATTGGCGGAGCTCGCCGGTGACGATCCCGGCACGGTCATCCGCGGAGTGGCACAGCCGGGCGGCAAGACCGTCTTCGTCTTCCCCGGCCAGGGGTCCCAGCTGCTGGGCATGGGAATGGGCCTGCATGCGACGTACCCGGTGTTCGCCGAGGCGTTCAACACCGTCGTCGGCGAACTGGACCGTCACCTGCTGCGGCCACTGCGCGAGGTGATGTGGGGCCACGACGAAAGTGTGCTCAACACCACGGAATTCGCCCAGCCGGCGTTGTTCGCGGTGGAGGTCGCGTTGTTCCGGCTGCTGGAGTCCTGGGGCGTGCGGCCCGACTTCGTGATGGGGCACTCCGTCGGTGAGCTGTCCGCCGCGCACGTGTCCGGTGTGCTGTCGCTGGAGAACGCCGCCGTGCTGGTCGCCGCACGCGGACGGTTCATGCAGCGGCTGCCGTCCGGTGGCGCCATGGTCGCCGTGCAGGCCACCGAGGACGAGGTACAGCCGCTGCTGACCCCGGAGGTCAGCATCGCCGCGGTCAATGGGCCGGCCTCGCTGGTCATTTCGGGTGCCGAGGATGCGGTGCTCCGGGCCGCCGAGCAGCTGCGCGCCGAGGGCCGCCGGGTGCACCAGCTCGCGGTGTCCCATGCCTTCCATTCGCCGCTGATGGATCCGATGATCGACGAGTTCGGCGCGGTCGCGGCCGGACTGCCCATCGGATCACCCACGATCCCGGTCATCTCGAACCTGACCGGTCAGCCGGCCGGCGACGACTTCGCCTCGGCGGCCTACTGGAAGCGCCACGTGCGGGAAGCGGTGCGCTTCGCCGACAGCATCCGATTCGCGCAATCAGCAGGCGCGACAAGGTTTCTGGAGGTCGGCCCGAGCGGTGGCCTGACCGCGTCGATCGACGAGTCGCTGCCCGATGTCGCGGTCACGACAAGCTTTGCGCTGCGCAAGGACCGGCCCGAACCCACCACACTGACCAACGCCGTGGCGCAGATGCACGTTGCGGGTGCTCCGGTGGACTGGCGGGCCGTGCTGGGCCCGGCGAACTTCGTGGAATTGCCGACGTACGCCTTCGAGCGACGCCGCTTCTGGTTGTCCACCGGCAGTGCCGCCGTCGACCCCGAGGGCCTGGGCCTGGCGTCCGGCGATCACGCACTGCTGGGTGCCGTGGTCGACCTGCCGTCCTCGGGCGGTGTCGTGCTGACCGGCCGGCTGTCGGCGGCGACGCACGGCTGGTTGCGCGACCATGCGGTCGGTGGCGTCTCGATATTCCCCGGCGCAGGCTTCGTGGAACTGGCCATTCGCGCCGGTGACGAGGTCGGCTGCACGACGGTCGACGAACTCACCCTGGCGGCGCCGCTGATTCTGCCCGGATCCGGCTCGGTCGCGGTGCAAGTCGTCGTCGATGCCGCCGATGACTCGGGATCCCGCGGCGTATCGGTGTTCTCGCGGGCCGAAAGCGGCTGGCTGCTGCACGCCGAGGGCTCGGTGAGTTCCGCGGCCGCGCAACCGGTCTCGGACCTGTCGACGTGGCCGCCGGCGGGCGCCGCCCCGGTGGATGTCACCGGAATGTACGAGAGCCTGGCCGAGCGCGGGTACGGTTACGGCCCGGCCTTCCAGGGGCTGTCCGCGGTTTGGCGGCGCGGTGACGACCTCTATGCCGAGGTGAATCTGCCCGACACGGCGGGCTTGTCGCCCGCGGGATTCGGCGTGCACCCGGTGGTGCTGGATGCCGCGCTACACGCGATCATCGTGGCCGCCGACGAGGACCGCAGCGACGGCGTGCTGGTGCCGTTCGCCTGGCAGGGTGTGTGCCTGCACGCGGCGGGTGCATCGGCGGTGCGGGCCCGCATCACGCCCACCGGACCGTCGTCGGTGTCGGTGGAGTTGACGGATGCGCTGGGCCTTCCGGTCCTGTCGGTCGCCTCGATGGTGGCCCGCCCGGTGACCGAGCAGCAGCTCAAGGCCGCCCTGGCCGGCTCGGCCGGCGACCGGCTCTTCGAGGTGAACTGGGCACCGGCACCGGCAGCAGGAGCGACAAGCACTCCGCCCTACCAGGTCTTCGAGTCCGATCCGGTCGCGGGTGACACGCTGGCCGGGGTCTACACCGCCACCCATCGCGCGCTGGCGGCCGTGCAGGCCTGGCTGGCCGAGCACGACTCGGGAGTGCTGGTGGTGTCGACATACGGTGCGATGGCACTGCCCGGTGAGAGCATCACCGATCTGGCCGGCGCTGCGGTCTGGGGCCTGGTCCGTTCGGCTCAGACCGAACACCCCGGCCGCATCGTACTGGTGGACACCGATGTGCCGATCGCCGAAGACGAGGCGGCAGTGGTTCTGGCGGTCGGTGAGCCACAAGTGTTGTTGCGCAACGGCACGGCGCACATCGCCCGCGTGCACGGCAGCCGCGCGGTGCGCGGCTTGCTGGCGCCCCCGGGTGACGGTCCGTGGCGATTGGGCATGAGTACCCCGGGTACGTTCGAAAACCTGCGTATGGAGCGCATTCCCGACGCGGACGCACCGCTGGGTCCGCGGCAGGTGCGCATCGCGACCAGCGCCATGGCCGCCAACTTCCGCGACGTCATGATCGCCCTCGGCCTCTATCCTGACGAAGCTGCCGCCATGGGAGTCGAGGCGTCCGGAACGATCATCGAAACCGCGTCGGACGCCGGTCTTTTCGCGGTCGGCGAGCGGGTGACGGGGCTGTTCCCGGAAGGAACCGGGGCCGTGGCGACCACCGACGAGCGGTTGCTGATCAGGATCCCGGCCGGCTGGTCGGACACCGACGCGGCCACCGCGCCGGTCGTCTTCGCCACCGCGTACTACGCGCTGAAGGTCCTGGCGGACGTGCAGCCCGGACAGCGGCTGCTGGTGCACGCGGCCGCCGGCGGCGTGGGTATGGCGGCCGTCCAGCTGGCCCGGCACTGGGGCGTCGAGGTGTTCGCCACCGCCAGCAAGGGCAAGTGGGACACGCTGCGTGCCATGGGCTTTGACGATGCTCACATCGGCGACTCGCGCACCCTGGACTTCGAGGACACCTTCCGCGCCGCCACCGGCGGACGCGGTGTGGACGTGGTGCTGGATTCACTGGCCGGCGACTTCGTTGACGCGTCGCTGCGGCTGGTGGCCCCGGGTGGGGTGTTCCTCGAAATGGGCAAGACCGACATCCGCGACGCCGCCGAGATCGCCGAACAGGGCGTGCGCTACCGCGCCTTCGACCTCTTCGAGGCCGGGCCCGACCACATTCAGCGGATGCTCGCGGAGCTGGCCGAACTGTTCGCTGCCGGAGTGCTCAAGCCGCTGCCGGCCACGGTGTTCGACGTGCGGCGCGCGGCGGCGGCCCTGCGCTACCTCAGCCAGGCCCGCCATGTCGGCAAGGTCGTCATGACCATGGATTCCGCTCTGGGCGACGGCACCGTTCTGGTCACCGGCGGCACCGGCATGGCCGGCTCGGCGCTGGCGCGGCATCTGGTGCACCGGCACCAGGTGCGTCGGTTGGTGTTGCTGAGTCGTCGCGGGCCGGACGCGCCCGGCGCCGACGAGCTGACCGCAGAGTTGACCGCCGCCGGCGCAACCGTGCGGGTGGTCGCCTGCGACGCGGCAGACCGCGCGGCGCTGGCCACGGTGATCGCCGACATCCAGGAACACCGGCCGCTCTCGGCGGTGATCCACGCGGCGGGCACACTCGACGACGCGGTGGTCACGTCGTTGACCCCGGAGCGGGTCGACGCGGCGCTGCGGGCCAAGGTAGATGCCGCGTGGAACCTGCACGAGCTGACCCGCGACCTGAAACTGTCCGCCTTCGTGATGTTTTCGTCGATCGCGGGGCTGGCCGGCGCGTCCGGGCAGGCCAACTACGCCGCCGGAAACTCGTTCCTGGACGCGCTGGCTCTGCACCGCCAGCAGCACGGGCTGCCGGCCGTCTCACTCGGCTGGGGGCTGTGGGATCAGGCCAGCAGCATGACCGGCGCGCTGGGTGCGGCCGATCTCGCCCGGTTCGCCCGCGACGGCATCGTGGCGATGGGTTCGGAGGAAGCGCTCGAACTGCTCGACACCGCCTTGGCTGTCAACGAGCCGTTCTTGCTGCCGGCCCACATCGACCTGGTGGCCCTGCGCGCCAAGTTCGACGCCGGGACCTTGCCGCCGATGTTCGTGGACCTGATCAACGCGCCGGCGCGCCGGCAGGTCGACGACTCGCTGGCCGCAGCCAAGTCCAAGTCGGCACTGCTGGGTCGGCTGGAAGGGCTGGACGAGGAGGAGCAGCACGCGGTGCTGCTGGACCTGGTGCGCTCGCACATCGCCACCGTGCTGGGCAACACCACGCCCGAGGCCATCGACCCCGACCGGGCGTTCCAGGAATTGGGCTTCGATTCCCTGACGGCGGTTGAGATGCGTAACCGGCTCAAAGCCGCTACCGGCCTGGCACTTTCGCCGACGCTGATCTTCGATTACCCGAACTCGGCGGCGCTGGCCGGCTACTTCCACCAAGAATTGCTCGGAACTGTGCACCCGGACGCACAGCCCGCGGCGGCGCCAGGGGAAGAGGAACTGCGGCGCGTGGTGGCGTCCATCCCGGTCAAGCGGCTGCGGCAGGCCGGTGTGCTGGACCTGCTGCTGGCGCTGGCCAACGAGCACGACGGCGACCGCAGCGGCGCGACACCGCAGGACGAGTCGGCCGGAAAGGACCTCGCGGACATGGACCTCGACGACCTGGTCAATGCGGCCTTCATGGACGACGACGAGTAGCGTGCCCGAGCCTATGAAGATCGCCGTTACCGGCGCCGCCGGCGTGCTCGGCCGTGGCCTGGTCGCCCGGCTGCTGACCCAGGGGCACGACGTCACCGGCATCGACCGGATTCGCCCCGAAAGCTGGCCCAGCGCGGCCCGTTTCGTCGCTGCGGACATCCGGGACGCCGAAGCGGTTCGCCACGCCATCACCGGCGCGCATGCGGTCGCCCACTGCGAACCGGCGCGGGGCGCAGACGATATCCAGGGCGTCGCCAACCTGCTGGCGGCCATGGCCGAAGCCGGCACCGGGCGCGTCGTCTTCGGCTCCAGCGCGCAGGTCTACGGTGCGGCTGCACGGCCGGTGACCGAAGACGGGCCGCTGCACCCGGCGACTCCCGAGGGGCGATACTCGGCTCGGGTGGAGCGGATGCTGGCCGACTCCGGTTTCGAGTGGGTGGCGATCCGCCTTCCGCTTGTCGTGGGCCGTAGTGTCGACGACCGGTTGCGTGCGCTCGCGGCACTGCCGGTGCTGTTCACCGCGCCCGGATCAGACCACCTTCAGGTGGTGCACACCGACGACGCGCTGCGGCTGTTGAACCAAGCCGTCCTGCAAGACGAAATCATCAGCGGCGCAGTGAATCTCGCGGCACCAGGTGCTGCAACGGTACGTCAGCTGGCCGCGGTGCTGCGTCGGCCGACGCTGCCACTTGGACCCCGGCTCGCCACCCTGCCGGACATCGCGCTGATGGACACCACCCGGCTGCGCGACGAGTGGCGTTTCGAACCGGCCTGGACCGCACAAGAGTGCCTGGACGACTTCTCGCTCGCGGTGCGTGGCCGGGTCGCGCTGGGCCGCCGAGTGCTGGCACTGCCCTGGCGGTTGGCTCCGATCCAGGACCTTCCCGCGGTCGACACGCCCGCCGATGACGGGGTCGAGCCGAGACTGGCCGGCCCAGAAGCAGAGAACGGCGAGTTCGACACTCCGATCGACCCGCGCTTTCCCACCTTCCTGGCGACCAACCTGTCCGAGGCGCTGCCCGGCCCCTTCTCTCCGTCGTCGGCGTCGGTGACCGTGCGGGGTCTGCGTGCGGGCGGGGTGGGCATAGCCGAGAGGTTGCGACCCGGCGGCGTGGTGCAGAAGGAAATCGCGATGCGCACCGTCGCGGTGTTCGCCCACCGGCTCTACGGCGCCATCACGTCAGCGCATTTCATGGCCGAGACGGTGCCGTTCGCCAAACCCGCCACCATCGTCAGCAACAGCGGTTTCTTCGGTCCCAGCATGGCGTCGCTGCCGATCTTCGGTGAGGAACGCCCGCCCTCCGAGACCAACCCGCTCCGCCGCCGGCTGCGGACGATCCGCAACATCGGCGTGTTCGGGGTGAACCTGGTGGGCCTCAGCGCCGGCTCCCCGCTCGACACCGGCGACTACCGCGACGACATCGACCGACTCGAGCGACTCGTCGGAGACGACGTCACCCTCCTGGACGACCGCCGACTACTGAGCCTGATCCTGCTGGCACGCGACCACGTGGTGCACGGCTGGCTGCTGGCGTCCGGATCGTTCATGCTGTGCGCGGCGTTCAACGTCTTATTGCGCGGACTGTGCGGGCGTGAGACCGCGCCGTCGGCCGGACCGGAACTGGTCAGCGCCCGGTCGGTGGAAGCCGTGCAGCGCCTGGCGGAAGCGGCCCGCCGCGACCCGACCGTGCTGCGGGTGCTCGCCGAACCAGGCGAACGCCTGGCCAAGCTCGCCGTCGAGGCGCCGGAGTTTCACCGCGCGGTGCTCGGCGAACTGGATTTGATGGGACACCGCGGGCCGGCCGAGGTGGAGATGTTGTCTACCAGCTACGCCGACGACCCCGAGCTGCTGATCCGGATGGTCACCAAGGCGTTGAGTGCGCCTGCGGCTCCGGAACCGCAGCACGCACCGATTCCGTTGCGCGCCAAGCCAATCGCTCTACTCGCCGCGCGGCAACTGCGCGACCGCGAGGTGCGCCGCGACCGGATGGTGCGGGCCATCTGGGTGCTGCGTGGACTGCTGCGCGAGTACGGTCGGCGGTTGACCGAGGCCGGCGTGTTCCAGGCCGTCGATGACGTGTTCTATCTGCTGGTCGATGAGCTCGATGCGTTGCCCGCCAATGTCTCCGAGCTGGTGGCGCAACGCCGCGCCGAGCAACGGCGGCTGGTGGCCGTCGTTCCTCCCACCGTGTTCAGCGGCCATTGGGAGCCCACCACATCGGCGCCGGCGGTGCTGGGCGGCGGCGACGCCCTGCGCGGCGTCGGTGTCTGCGGGGGGCGGGTGCGGGGCCGGGTGCGCATCGTGCGGCCCGAGACCATCGACGACCTGCTGCCCGGCGAGATCCTGGTTGCCGAGGTCACCGATGTCGGCTACACGGCCGCGTTCTGTTATGCCGCGGCGGTCGTCACCGAACTCGGCGGTCCCATGTCGCATGCTGCCGTAGTCGCCCGCGAATTCGGCTTCCCTTGCGTCGTCGACGTCCAGGGCGCCACCCGGTCGCTGCCGCAGGGCGCCCTGGTCGAAGTCGACGGCGCCACCGGCGAAATCCGCGTACTGGAGCCCTGACCGCGATACCCTGTGCTTCACATCCGGCAGGACCGGGGGAGGTGCGCAATGTCGTCTGTGGTCGCGGTGCCGGAGCTAATTGCCTCTGCCGCAACAGAGTTGACGAGCATCGGATCAGCGGTCAACGCCGCCAACGCAATTGCCGCACCCGCCACGGCCGATATTCTCGCGGCCGGCGCCGATGAAGTGTCGGCGGCGATCGCGGCACTGTTCGCCCGGCACGCTCTGGGGTATCAGACGCTCGGCGCGCAGGCGCAGGCCTTCCACGTCCAGTTCGTGGACGCGCTCACCGCGGGCGCGGCGTCTTATGCCGGTGCGGAGGCAGCCGCCGCGACCGCTCTGGGCCCCCTCAACGATCTGCTCAACCTGATCAACCTGCCCACCCTATTGCTGCTGGGCCGTCCGCTGATCGGCAACGGCACCAGTGGCGCCGCGGGAACCGGCGCTGACGGCGGGGCCGGCGGTCTGCTGTTCGGTAACGGCGGCTCCGGCGGATCCGGTGGCGGGGCGCACCCGGCCGGCGGAAGGGGCGGCGCCGCCGGCTTGTTCGGCAATGGCGGTGCCGGCGGGGCCGGTGCCGCCGGGGCGGTCGGGGGTACCGGGGGCAACGGCGGCTGGCTCTTCGGCAACGGTGGGGCAGGGGGCGCAGGCGGCGACGCACCGGCCGGCATCGGCGGGCTCGGCGGCGCGGGCGGTCAGGCAATTCTGTTGGGCGCCGGCGGGATCGGTGGCGCGGGCGGACTGGGCGCCGGGGGCGGCGGCAACGGTGGAGCCGGCGGGTGGGGTGGACTGCTGGCCGGTAACGGGGGTGCCGGAGGTGCCGGCGGCATGGCGACCACCGCCGGCAACGGCGGCGTCGGCGGCGCCGGCGGCGGCGCTTGGCTGATCGGCGATGGCGGCGCCGGCGGACTCGGAGCTGCCGCGACGGCTCCGGCCGCGACCGGTGGACTCGGCGGCACCGGCGGTGGCGGCGGCACCGGCGGGTTGTTGTTCGGCAACGGCGGTATCGGAGGCGCGGGCGGCGCCGGGGCGGCCGGCGGCACGGCCGGAACGGGTGGTTTCGGCGGCGACGCGGGGCTGTTCGGCGCCGGCGGTGCCGGCGGTGTGGGCGGAACCGGCGGTGGTCACTTCGGCGAGACCGGCGGGGCCGGCGGCAACGGCGGCGCGGGCGGGGTCATCTTCGGCAACGGCGGCGCGGGCGGGGCAGGCGGAGATGCGCTCGCCCAGGCGGTGGGCGCCGGCGGTGCCGGCGGTCCCGGTGGAAACGGCGGCGCCGCACGGCTGTTCGGCGATGGTGGCACCGGCGGGATGGGCGGGGACGGCGGGCGCGCCGACGGCGCCGGCGACTCCGGGGGAGCCGGTGCCCGGGGTGGCCGCGGCGGAGCGGGCGGCTATCTGTTCGGAAGCGGCGCAGCGGGCGGGCGTGGTGGGGCCGGCGGAGTGGCGGCGAACGGCTCCGGCGGGGCCGGCGGGGCCGGCGGCGACGGCGGATCCACCACCCTGATCGGTGACGGCGGAAACGGCGGCAGCGGTGGGCCCGGCGGAACGGGCACGCCCGCGGGCGCCGTCGGCGTCGGCGGCAGCGGTGGTGTGGGCGGCCTACTGTTCGGCAGCAACGGCACCGCCGGCTGAGCCGGAACCGTTGCGGCGGTCAGCAGTTGAAGGCGATCCCGACGCCGTCCGGCGGTGGCACCGAGCGTAGGCACCCGTACGGCTGGATGCCGGCTGCACCGAACCGGGCGGCCGACTGGTGGGCGTAATTCACGCACACCAGGCCGCCCTGATCGGCGCGGCACCGGTAGTCGCCGAAGGACAACGAGTTTCCGTCGGCAAGTTCGGCGCCGGTGCCGGCCAGGAACGGCCCCGGATCGGCGCGAGCCGACCCGACCTGCAGGTTGTTGCCGTCGAAGTCGACCCACCCGGCCTGCCAATCCCCGTAGGCCGTGTCCGGCCGGGGTGGGGGATTGGTCAGCGCCACCAGGCAGGACAGCAGGCCGGCGGTGTGCTTGACGTCTGTCGTGCATCTGGCTTTGCCGCCGGGCGCACTGAACGCGACATTCCCGTCGAGCTGGTAGCGCGCCGGATCGCCCGGATGACCGGCTTCGATCCAGGCGATGACGCCGGTGATGGGCGCTCCGGATGTCGGGGCGGCCGACGAAGGCGGCGCCTTCTGGGTAGCGGGAGCCGGCGGCTGCGCGGACATACCGCCGCCGGTGTGCGAGCAGCCGGCAACCAGTATCGGGATGGCGACCAGCTCGGCGATCCGCATGCCGTCAGGCTAACCGCCGCAACCCGCATTTTGGCGCTGCGCGCGCCGTCCCGTCGGTGCGTCGGTTAACGTCGAGTTATGCATGAGCGCATCGTCCGCGCCCGCACCACCGCCGGTACCGTCGAAGGCTTCACCCGCGACGGGGTCAATCGCTGGCGCTCGATCCCCTATGCCCGGCCGCCGGTGGGTCCCTTGCGCTACCGTGCACCGCAGCCCGTCCAGCCCTGGTCAGGGGTGCGGCACTGTCACGGATTCGCCAACTGCGCCCCCCAGCAACGCCGCTACACCATGCTCGGGGTCGGGCGATACCAGCCGATGAGCGAGGACTGTCTGACCCTTAACGTCGTCACTCCCGAAGAAGGCGCGGCCGAACCGTTGCCCGTGATGGTGTTCATCCACGGTGGGGGCTACATCCTGGGCAGTTCGGCCACTCCGCTGTACGACGGTGCCGCACTGGCTCGCCGCGGCTGCGTGTACGTGTCGGTGAACTACCGGCTCGGCGCCCTCGGGTGCCTGGACCTGTCGTCGTTGTCGACTCAGGACGTCACCATCGACGGCAACCTGTACCTGCGCGACCTGGTGATGGCCTTGCGCTGGGTCAGGGAAAACATCGCCAACTTCGGCGGTGACCCCGACAACGTCACCATCTTCGGTGAGAGCGCCGGTGCGCATATCACCGCGACGCTGCTGGCGGTGCCCGACGCGGCGGGTCTTTTCCACCGGGCGATCTCGGAGAGCCCGGCGGCCGGCATGACACGGTCGACGGAGGTGGCCGCCGAATTCGCGGCACGGTTCGCCGAAATGCTGGGTGCGCGCAGCAAGGACGCGGCCAACGCGGTGATGCGGGCACCGGCAGCGCAACTTATCGAGGCCCAGCACCGGCTGATCGACCAGGGCATGCAGAAACGCCTGGGCGCCTTCCCGATCGGCCCGGTCTTCGGCGACGAGGTGGTGCCGGTCGATCCCGTTGAGGCGATGCGTTCCGGTCAGGCGCACCAGGTGCCCCTGATCGTCGGAACCAACGCCGAGGAAGGGCGTTTGTTCACCCGCTTCCTGGGCATGCTGCCGACCAACAAGGCGATGGTGGAGGCTCTCCTCGCTGAAGTGGAACCCGCTGCGCGGGAACGTATTACGGCGGCATATCCGAAATACCCGAAGCCGGAGGCGTGCATTCAGCTGGGTGGCGACTTCGCGTTCAGCACGGCGGCCTGGCAGATCGCCGAGGCGCACACCCACCACGCGCCCACCTACCTGTACCGCTACGACTACGCCCCGCGAACACTGCAGTGGTCGGGTTTCGGCGCCACGCACGCCACCGAGTTGTTCGCCGTGTTCGACATCTACCGCACCCGGTTCGGCGCGCTGCTCACCGCGGCGGCCGACCGTGGTCCGGCCCTGCGGGTCAGCAACGACGTGCAGCGACGCTGGCGCTCGTTCAGCCGATCCGGCGTACCGGGGGAGGACTGGCCGCGATACACCCACGACGAACGCGCGGTAATGGTCTTCGATCGCAAGTCGCGCATCGAGTTCGACCCGCACCAGCATCGCCGGTTGGCCTGGGACGGCTTCACCCTCGCACGCTGACCTGGCACGCTGACCCCATGGTTTCCAATACCGATCAAGCTATCGAGCAGCCCGGCGATCTCACCGCGGAGTGGCTCACGGCCACCGTGCGCGCGGGTGCCGTCTCCGCCTACACCGCTGAGCGGATCGGCACCGGTCAGATGAGCGAGTGCTACCGCATCGCGCTGAACTACGCCGAACCCGAAGGCAAGCCACGCCCGTCGACGGTGGTGCTCAAGGTCGCCGCGACCGATCCGGTGAGCCGGCAAACCGGCCTGGCGCTCGGTCTCTACGAGCGCGAAGTTCGCTTCTACCACGACATCGCACCCCGCCTGGGCGGGGCGATCGCGCCCTGCTTCCATGCGGCGATCAACATCTCCACCGGCGTGTTCGACCTGCTGCTCGACGACGCCGGGCCAGCCGCCGTCGGTGATGAAATCGCGGGGGCCACAACCGAACAGGCGTTCCTTGCGGTCACCGAGCTGGGCCGCCTGCACGGCCCGCTGCTGGGTGACGCGACGTTGGCCGACGCGCCGTGGCTGAACCGGGACTCGCCGCTCAACCAGGCGATGATCACCCCGCTGTATGCCGGTTTCATCGAGCGGTATGCCGATCAGATCGCGCCCGAACACCGCGCGGTCTGTGAGCGCCTGATAGGCGCGTTCGACGGCTACCTGGCCCAGGAGGCCGCCGGCGGCGGTATCCAGGGTCTGGTACACGGGGACTACCGCCTGGACAACATGCTGTTCGGAGCCCCCGGTGCCAGCCGGGCCCTCACGGTCGTGGACTGGCAGACGGTTTCGTGGGGCCCGGCGTTCACCGACCTGGCCTACTTCGTGGGCTGCGCGCTGCCGACCGAGGATCGTCGCGCACAGTACGACGACTTGCTGCAGGCGTACCACGAGGCGCTCGGTCCGCAGGCTCCGGTGAGCGTGGCCGACGTCCGAGACGGGGTGCGGCATCAGAGTTTCTTCGGGGTGATGATGGCGATCGTGTCGTCGATGCTGGTCGAGCGCACCGAGCGGGGCGATCGGTTGTTCATGACGATGCTGGAGCGCCACTGCCAGCACGTGCTGGACATCGACGCCCTGGCGATCCTGCCGGACGCCGCCGCTCCGGAACCGCTGCGCCCCTCACCCGAGGGCGAAGGAGCCCATCCGTCCACCGACGAACCGCTGTGGAGCGAAAGCTGGTACGCCGACTTCGTCGACGCCGCAGAGGGATTGGGCGGCTGGTTCCGCATCGGTCTGATGCCGAATCAGCAGACGGCGTGGATTCACGCGCTGCTATGCGGACCCGACGAGGCCACCATCGCCGTCGACTACCAGATACCGCTACCGGCGGATGCCTGGACGGCGCAGGCCGACGGCATCAACCTCGCCCACACCAGCGGCACCCCGCTGCAGACCTACCGCGTCGACATCAAGGCCAAAGGCCAGTCCTACCAGGACCCTTCGGCGCTACTGCGCGGCGAACCGGGCGAGCCGGTCGACCTGGCGATGAATCTGGTGTGGACCACCGACGGCATCCCGTATCAGTACCGGTTGACCACGCGCTATGAGATTCCGTGTACCGTCTCGGGCACCGTCACCGTCAAACATGCCCGCTACCAGATTGATTCGGTGCCGGGGCAGCGCGACCACTCGTGGGGGGTGCGCGACTGGTGGTCCATGGACTGGATGTGGACCGCACTGCACCTGCAGGACGGTAGTCATCTGCACGGGGTGCGCATCCAGATCCCCAACACCCCGGCATTCAGCATCGGCTACGCCCAGGACCGCGCCGGCAGCATTACCGATCTGACGACGGTGGACATCCGGGAAGCTTTCAGCGCCAACGGGTTACCCGAAAACCAGGTTCTGGAACTCGCCCCCGTCGGCATCACCGCGGAGGTGAATATCCGCGCGCACGCGCCGGTCCGGTTGGTGGGCCCCGACGGGCGCGTCAGCCAGTTTCCGCGCGCCTGGGTCGACGTCACGACCGCTGACGGCCGCACCGGCGTCGGCTGGATGGAATGGAACCGCAGCCAGGCCGATCAGGGTCAGTGACACGCACAGTCGTCGTGACCGGGGTGTCCGGGTCGGGCAAGTCGACCGTCGGCGCCGCACTGGCCAAGCGGTTGGACGTGCCGTTCGAGGATGCCGACCACCTGCACCCACCCGCCAACATCGCCAAGATGGCCTCGGGTCAACCGCTGACCGACGACGACCGCTTCCCGTGGCTGGACAGGGTCGGGGAGTGGCTGGCCGCGCACCCCGGCGGTGTGATGAGCTGCTCGGCCCTCAAGCGGACATATCGCGACCGGCTGCGGCGGTACAGCCCGTCGGCTTACTTCCTGCACCTTCGCGGACGACCTGACGTCATAGCCCGCCGCTTGGCCGCCAGGCCCGTACACTTCATGCCCGCGAGCCTGCTGCAATCGCAACTCGACACGCTGGAGCCGCTTGACGCCGACGAACCAGGAGTCGCCGTCGACATCGACGATCGCGGTGTGGACGCGATCGTCGATGCCTTTCTGAGCTGGGGCGGCTAAGAGCGGCGGCTAGCGTCCCCAGCGCTTACGGGTGCTGGTGAGTTGGTCGTCGAGCCGGTCGCGCGCCGTCTCGGCCAACTCGTTGCCGCGGGTCACCGCCGTGTCGGCCAGCCGAGAGCCGCGTTCACGCGCGGTTTCGGCGATTTCCAGACCACGCTCGCGGGCGGTATCGGCCAGCTTCTCGCTCCGCTTGCGGGCGAGTTCGGCGTAGTCGGCACCGCGGTCGGCGGCCTTGTGGGCCAGCTTCTCGCTGCGCTTGCGCGCCTTCTTGGCGTACGGCTTGCTCTTCTCGGCGGCCGTAGTGGCCAGCTCACGGCTGCGTTCGAGGGCTGCCTCGGCGTACGGGGCGGTGCGCTCGGCTGCCGTGTTCGCCAGCTCGCGGCCACGCTCCAGGGCGGCTTCGGCGTACGGAGCGCTGCGTTCTGCGGCGGTACTGGCCAGTTCGCGGCCACGCTCGGCGCCGGCCTGCAGACCGTGCACGATCTTCTCGCCCAGCTCCGAGTCCAGCACGTCGTGCGAGGAGCCCGGCAGCGCGCCGGACACCTTGTCGGAGAGCCGCTCGGCGGCGCGGCGCCCGCGCCAGCCCAACGACGGCTTGCCCGCGGTGTCGGCGGACGCGATGAGCAACCCACCCAGCAAACTCACGTCGGCCAGGAACGCCCGCCGCTTCTCAGCCTTGCGCTCCGGGTCGGGCTCGTTCCAAAACATGTGCGTGCCAAGGTTTCCCGGGATCACCGTCAGCGCGAGTGCGGCCGACGCCACCCGCGGCAGCTTGCCGGCGGCCAGCAGCACCCCACCGCCGATCTGGACGGCGGCGTTGATCTGGGCGAACGTCTCGGCGTCCGCAGGAATATTGCTGCTCACGGAATCGGGCAGTGACTGCAAGCCGCTCACCGTCGGCTGTGCCGCTTGAGCTGCCGGTTTCGGGTTGAGCAGGGCGTCCACTCCCTGGCCGATAAAGACAGCTGACAACATGGGTCGGGCGATTCTGCGGATCAACATGGCCGCTGTGTTCCCCGGCCGGCCAGCCCACAAACCCGCCGGATCCCCGGTAATTCGGCGATAGGGTGTACGGCGTGCGAGCGTTGATCATCGTCGACGTACAGAAGGATTTCTGTGAGGGTGGTGCACTGCCCGTCGCCGGTGCGCACGGCGTCGCCAGGTCGATCAGCGACTATCTCACAAGTGATCCCGGTTACCACCACATCGTGGCGACCAAGGACTTTCACATCGACCCCGGCAATCACTTCGGCGACGACCCCGACTACTCCTCGTCCTGGCCCCCACACTGCCGGGCCGGCAGCACCGGCGCGGAGTTCGCCCCCGGCCTCGACACCAGAAAGATCGAGGCCGTCTTCCGCAAAGGCGCCTACGGAGCCGGCTACAGCGGCTTCGACGGCGTCGACGACAACGGGACCTCTCTACCGGAGTGGCTGCGGCAACACCGGGTCGACGAGGTAGACCTGGTGGGTATCGCCACCGACCACTGTGTGCGGCACACCGCCCACGATGCGGCCCGGGCCGGTCTGGCGACCCGGGTGTTACTGGACCTGACGGCCGGTGTGTCGCCGGATTCGACGTCCCATGCTTTGCACGAGATGCGAACCGCCAGTATCGAATTGATCGGAAGGCGCTTATGACGACATCGCACAGAGACGACCTGTTGGCCGCGGTCGAGCGCTCGCCCCAAGCGGTTTCGGTTCACGACCGCGACGGGTGGGTCCAGGTCTTCACCTCTGACGGCCGAGTCGAAGACCCGGTGGGATCAAGCCCGCACATCGGACACGATGAGATCTACCGCTTCTACGACACGTTCATCGGCCCGCGCGGCATCACGTTCCACCGCGACCTCGATATCGTGTCCGGGCCGACGGTGCTTCGCGACCTCGAGCTGGAGGTGGCGATGGGCGATGCGGTGACGATGTTCATACCGGCCTTCCTGCGCTACGACCTGCGGGAGGTCAACGGGGAGTGGAAAGTCGCGCACCTGCGCGCCTATTGGGAGCTGCCGGCGATGATGGTGCAGTTCCTCAAAACCGGGACCCGCGCGTTGAGCCCGGGTGTGCAACTCGGTAAAGGGTTGCTGGGCAACCAGGGTCCGCGGGGCGCAGTCGGCTTCATGACGGGCTTCCGCCGGGTGGGGGCGCGGCACAAGAAGTTGGTCGAGGGTTTTCTGCGGGCGATCGCCCGCGGTGACGAGTCCGCCGCCCGTGCGAGTCTGTCGCCGGCGGCCGCGCTAACGCTGGGGGACAACAAGCAACTTGACGTCGCCCAACTCACTGAGCACCTCCGAAATGCCCACTGGACCAAGATGATCGGTGCGGGATCGACCGTCGTGGTGTCGGTGGCCTCAGATCGCGGGCGGGGCATCGTTTTCGCCGATGTCGCCTGGCGTGCCAACCGGATCAACGCCGTCCGCTATTTTCCCGCCTGATCACTGCGTCGCCGACAACGCCAGCGAGAGGACCGACAGCAGCAGGTAGCCGCCGGGAAAGGCGATGTTGGAGAAGACGCGTGCCCGTACATGCACGATCACGGCGCCGGTGAAGTAGAGCACCAGCCCGACGGCAGCGGCAATTCCGATGTGCCGCAAGCCGAGCAGGCCGACGAACAAGCCGCCCGCGCCGGCAAGTTTCAGCACGGCGAGGGTCGGAAGCCACGAGCGTGAGACACCCACCCGCGCCGAATTCGCCAACACGAACTGCGCGGGAACCAGGTCGGGTAAGGCGATCGCCGCGGTCGCGGCGATGGTCGTGACGACCACCGGCACGTATGCGGTGTGCATTAGAGTCATGGGAAAGGTCTCCTTCGCGGGTCGGACAGATGCCATCACCTTCTTGACGATCTCCGCACCGGAAAGGTGACCCGTGAATACAGCTCTGGACCTTGGCGATCTGTCCCAGCGATTCGAGGCAGATCGAGGGCGCCTCACCTCGGTGGCCTTTCAACTGCTCGGGTCCCTGCCTGACGCCGAAGACGTGGTGCAGGCCGCCTGGTTGAAGGCCAGCCGATCCGACTATGCCGACGTCGCCAATCTGACGGCCTGGTTGACCACCATCACCGCACGCGAGGCGCTCGACCAGCTGCGGGCGCGGAGGCGTCGGGCCGAACAGCCCCTCGACGAGGCGGCGGTGGGCGAACGATTCGCCGCGGCCGCGGCAGACGAAGACGCGCTGATCGCGGATTCGGTGAGCCGTGCGCTGCTGGTCGTTCTTGACCGGCTGCCGCCCGCGCAACGGGTCGCCTTCGTCCTACACGACGTGTTCGCCGTGCCGTTCGAGACGATCGCGGACCTGTTGGACCGCACACCGGCGGCTGCCAAGAAGCTGGCGAGCCGGGCGCGGGGGAGACTGCACCCGGCGCCGGCCGCCGTCGCACCACCGGCTGCCGATCACGTGAAAGTGGTGCGGGCCTTCCTGGCGGCTTCCCGGCGCGGTGACATTGATGCCCTGGTGGAGCTGCTTGCCCCCGACGTCGTGCGCCGGGTCGATCCGTCGCTGGTTCCGGCCGACGTGCCCGCCGAAATACGCGGGGCCAGAACCGTCGCCGAGGAGACCCGGCAGTTCACCGACCGCTCGCGCGCCGGGGTGGTGGTGCTCATCGACGGGCGTCCGGGCATCGCCATCGCACCCGCCGGCCGGCTGCGGGCGCTGTTGCACATCGCCATGGACGCGGACCACCGGATCCAGGTCGTCGACATCACCGGCGACCCCGCCAGACTGCGGACCGCCGTCCTGACGTTGCCGCCGGCACGGCCGTCCTGAGCACCGGAAGTAGCGCATCCCAGGCGGAGCACAGGACTGTCCGCTATGAAGAACATCAGACACCGCTAAGGGCGGCAACGGGCCGGTTCCGGGAGCACCATGATCGACAAGCCGTTTGGACGGCGCAGCCTGCTACAGGGCGCAGGGGCGCTCGCGCTGGCACCGTGGGCCGCGGGTTGCGCTTCGGACGACGACGCACTGACCTTCTTCTTCGCCGCCAACCCCGACGAGATCCGGCCGCGGATGAGAGTGGTCAACGAATTTCAGCGCCGGCACCCTGACATCAAGGTGCGGGCGTTGCTGTCCGGGCCCGGCGTAATGCAGCAACTGTCCACATTCTGCGCCGGCGGGAAGTGCCCGGATGTGCTGATGACGTGGGAACTCACCTATGCCGAACTCGCCGACCGCGGTGTGCTGCTCGACCTCAACTCCCTGCTCGCCCGCGACGCGGACTTTGCCGCGCAACTGAAGGCGGACAGCATCGACGCGCTCTACCGGACGTTCACCTACCCGGCCGGTCCGGTCGGCGGCCAGTACGCCTTCCCGGAGCAGTGGTCGGGAAATTACCTGTTCTACAACAAGGCCCTGTTCGACGCCGCCGGGGTTCGGCCGCCGCCCGGGACCTGGCAGCAGAGCTGGAGTTTCACCGAATTCCTCGATGCGGCAGCGGCTCTCACCAAGCGGGAGGCGTCGGGGCGGGTGACGCAGTGGGGATTCGTCAACGCCTGGGTCTCGTTCTATTCGGCCGGCCTGTTTGCGATGAACAACGGGGTCCGCTGGTCGTCGCCGCGGACCAACCCGACCCACCTGAACTTCGACGACGACGCCTTCGTCGAGGCGGTGCAGTTCTACGCCGACCTGATCAACAGGCACAAGGTCTCACCCGGCGCTTCCGATCAGCAATCCATGTCCAACGCCGACCTCTTCTCGGTCAACAGGGCAGCCATGGCGCTGGGCGGGCACTGGCGCTACCAAACCTTCGACCGGGCCGACGGTCTGGATTTCGACGTCGCACCGCTGCCACTGGGTCCGCGCGGGCACAGCGCCTGCTCCAACATCGGAGTCACCGGCCTTGCCATCGCGGCGACCAGCAAGCGCAAGGAGCAGGCGTGGGAGTTCGTCAAATTCGCCTGCGGGCCCGTCGGTCAGGCCCTGATCGGTGAGTCCCGCTTGTTCGTGCCGGTGCTGCGATCCGCGATCAACTCGCCGGGATTCGCCGACGCACACCGGCGCGTCGGCAACCTCGAGGTGCTCACCGACGGTCCGCTGGTGTCCGAAGGGCTGCCGATCACGCCGGCCTGGGAGAAGGTCGTCGCCCTGATGGACCGCAATTTCGGGCCGGTGCTGCGGGGGGCGCGCCCGGCAACGTCGCTGTCCGGGCTGTCACATTCGGTCGACGAGGTGCTGCGAAACCCGTGACCGCGACCGACACGCCCACTCCCGCAAAGACCCTCCCGTGGCGCCGACGCGCCTGGGCTGGAAGGCTTTTCGTTGCACCCAACCTCGCCGCGGTGCTGCTCTTCATGCTGTTCCCGCTGGGCTTCTCGCTGTATATGAGTGTGCAGAAATGGGACATGTTCACCCCGGCCAAGTTCGTCGGCCTGGCCAACTTCACGCAGTTGTTCACCTCGGACCCGCTGTTCTTGATCGCGATGCGCAACACGGTGGTCTACACCGTGGGAACGGTGCTGCCCACCGTGCTGATCAGCCTTGTCGTCGCCGGCGTGCTGAACCGGAAAGTGAAGGGAATCGGCGTCTTCCGCACCATCGTCTTCCTGCCGCTGGCGATTTCCTCGGTCGTGATGGCCGTCGTCTGGCAATTCGTGTTCAACACCGACAACGGGTTGCTGAACATCATGCTCGGCTGGGTGGGAATCGGTCCGATACCGTGGCTGGTCGAACCCCATTGGGCCATGGTGTCGTTGTGCATGGTGAGCGTCTGGCGCAGCGTCCCGTTCGCCACCGTGATCTTGCTGGCAGCGATGCAGGGCATCCCGGAAACGGTGTACGAGGCGGCCAGGATCGACGGCGCGGGCGAGATCCGGCAGTTCGTGTCCATCACCGTGCCACTGATCCGAAGTGCGATGTCGTTCGTCGTGGTCATCTCGATCATCCACGCCTTCCAGTCCTTCGACCTCGTCTACGTCCTGACCGGCGCCAACGGCGGACCCGAGACCGGTACCTACGTGCTGGGCATCATGCTGTTCCAGCACGCGTTCTCGTTCCTGGAGTTCGGATACGCCTCGGCGCTGGCCTGGGTGATGTTCGCCATCCTGCTGGTGCTGACGGTGCTGCAACTGCGCATCACCCGCCGGCGCACCTGGGAGTCGTCCCGTGGTCTCGGGTAAGCGCGCCGTGCTGCGAGCCGCCGGGTCGTACGCGGCGCTGATCTTTGTCGCGTGGTGCGCGCTGTTTCCCATCCTCTGGGCCATCTCCGGATCGCTGAAGAAGGAGGGCGAGATCAGCGAAGCGAAGCTGTTGCCGTCCAGCCCGCGCTGGTCCAACTACACCATGGTGTTCGATCTGATGCCGTTCTGGCGGATGTTCTTCAACACCGTGTTGTATGCCGGATGCGTCACGGCCGGTCAGGTGATGTTCTGCTCATTGGCAGGATATGCGTTCGCGCGGTTGGATTTTCGTGGCCGCGACACCCTGTTCCTGTTGTATCTGGGCACCCTGATGGTGCCGTTGACCGTGACGGTCATCCCGCAGTTCATCGTGATGCGGACCGTGGGATGGGTCGACACACCCTGGGCTATGATCGTGCCCGGTTTGTTCGGCAGCGCGTTCGGCACTTACCTGATGCGGCAGTTCTTCCGCACCCTGCCGACCGATCTCGAGGAGGCGGCGATTCTCGACGGATGCTCGCCGTGGCAGATCTACTGGCGAATTCTGCTGCCGCACGCCAGACCGGCGGTGATGGTCCTTGCGGTGCTGACATGGGTCAGTGTGTGGAACGACTTCCTGTGGCCGCTGCTGATGATCCAGCGCAACAGCCTGGCCACCCTGACCCTCGGGCTGGTGCGGCTGCGCGGCGAGTACGTCGCCCGCTGGCCCGTGCTGATGGCGACCTCGATTCTGATCCTGCTGCCCCTGGTCCTCATCTACGCCTTCGCCCAGCGTTCGTTCGTTCGCGGCATAGCCGTCACGGGGATGGGTGGCTAGTCGATGGCTTCGGTGAGTTTCGAGCAGGCGACCCGGCGCTATCCGGGCAGCGACCGGGCCGCCCTGGACAGCCTGGATCTGGTGGTCGGCGACGGCGAGTTCATGGTGTTGGTAGGACCGTCCGGATGCGGCAAGACGACGTCGCTGCGGATGTTGGCGGGCTTGGAAACCCTGGATTCCGGACGCATCCGGATCGGTGACCGCGACGTCACCAACCTCGATCCCAAGGATCGCGACGTCGCGATGGTCTTCCAGAACTACGCCCTCTATCCGCACATGACGGTGGCGCAGAACATGGGCTTTGCACTCAAAGTCGCCAAGACGCCGAAAGCCGAGATCCGCGAACGGGTGTTGGCGGCGGCGCGCATGCTCGATCTGGAGCAGTATCTGGAACGCAAGCCCAAAGATCTCTCCGGTGGGCAACGGCAGCGGGTGGCGATGGGACGGGCGATCGTGCGTCGCCCGCAGGTTTTTCTGATGGACGAGCCTCTGTCGAACCTGGACGCCAAGCTGCGCGTGCAGACCCGCAACCAGATCGCGGCACTGCAGCGCCAACTCGGCACCACCACGGTGTACGTCACGCACGACCAGGTCGAGGCGATGACCATGGGCGACCGGGTCGCGGTGCTGCGCGACGGGCTGCTGCAACAGTGTGCGACGCCAAGGGAGCTCTACCGCAACCCGGGCAACGTGTTCGTCGCGGGATTCATCGGGTCGCCCGCCATGAACCTGTTCACCCTGCCGGTCGTCGACTCCGCTGTCTCGCTGGGGGATTGGAATATTCCGGTGCCACGGCAGATCGCCGGCACCGCCGCCGAACTCGTCGTCGGGGTCCGTCCCGAGCATTTCGAAGTGGGCAGTGTCGGCGTGGAGATGGAGGTGGACGTCGTCGAAGAACTCGGTGCCGACGCCTACCTCTACGGCCGGGTCACCGGGGCGGACACGGTGATCAGCAAGCCGATCATCGCCCGTACCGACGGCCACGACCCGCCCGGCAAAGGCAGCCGTGTGCACCTGCATCCGCAGCCTGGGCACCTGCATTTTTTCGCTACTGATGGACGCCGAATATCGTGATGGACAAGCAATTTCGCGCATGTCCGCGGCGCGCCGCGCCGGTGATCCGGCCGCCCGCTCCCTAGTATGGCCGGGTGGTTGATCGCTATGGAACCGATGTGCTGGCGGGCGGTGGGCGGCGTAAGCCGCGTTCGGTAGAGCACCCGGTCGAACTGGGGATGGTTGTCGAGGACGCGCAGACGGGCTACGTGGGCGCGGTGGTACGAGTCGAGTACGGGCGCGTCGAGCTTGAAGACCGGCACGGGAAGACCCGTCCCTTCCCGTTGGGTCCCGGCTATCTGATCGACGGTCAACCGGTGATCCTCACTCCGCCGCGCCGATCGGCCCCCGCGACTCCGGCGCGCACGGCGTCCGGATCGGTTGCCGTCAAGGGCGCCCGGGCCCGGGTGGCCCGTGCCGGACGGATCTATGTGGAAGGCCGTCATGACGCAGAGCTGATCGCCCAAGTCTGGGGCGAGGACTTGAAGATCGAGGGTGTCGTGGTCGAGCACCTGGGCGGTGTCGACGATCTGGTGGGGATTGTCAGGGAATTTCAGCCGGGGCCAGGATGTCGGCTGGGCGTGCTGGTCGACCACCTGGTTCCCGGATCGAAAGAGTCGCGCATTGCCGACGCGGTGCGCAGGGGTCCCGGGGGAGCGGACACCCTGGTGGTCGGGCATCCTTACGTCGATATCTGGCAGGCCGTCAAGCCGCAGCGTCTCGGCCTGAAAGCCTGGCCGACAGTCCCCCGGCACATCGAATGGAAGCACGGCATCTGCCAGGCACTCGGCTGGCCACACGCCGACCAGACCGACATCGCCGCGGCCTGGCGGCGCATCCGCGGACAGGTCCGCGATTGGAATGACCTCGAGCCCGCGCTGATCGGAAGGGTGGAGGAACTGATCGATTTCGTGACGCAACCATGTGACTGACGTCACCGTCACGTTTTCGGGCGTGCCCGGCACTAACTCCGTGACCGAATCTCTGATGAGGAATGGAGAAGTGCATGACCGACGCGCTCGTCATCGATGCTCAGGGTCTGGACCGGCTCTCGTGTAACGCCAAAGCCGACCCCGCGACCGGCAAGAAGACTCTCAAGGCCAAAACCGTATGCGAGTCCGGCTTCCGCAACATGACCTATGTGCGCGACCTGGCGCCGATGCTGGTCGGCGAACCGCCGGCGCTGCTGGGTGACGACTCGGCGCCCAACCCTTCCGAGACCTGCCTGGCAGCGCTCGGATCGTGCATCTCGGTCGGGTTGCTGGCCAACGCCACCCACCGCGGCGTGACCCTGACCAAGATCGAGGTGGAGATGGAAGGCGACATCGACATCTCCGCGGTCTGGGGCGTCGGTGACACCCCCGACGGCAAGGTCCTCGGCTTCACCGCCGTGCGCTGCAACGTCACGCTGGCCGGTGACGCCGATGACGCGACCCTCAAGGAGATCCATGACAACGCCGTCGCATGGTCACCCGTGGTCAATACATTCACGCGTCCTGTAACCGTCGACTCCGCCCTTTCCATCGGCTAGGCAGGCATTATGACCACGACGACCGATGCCGTGATCGGCCTGCTCGATTCCGAGCTGATAACAGACATCCGCGACCACGCCGGCGCACTGGACCGCGGCGAGGCCACGGCCCGCCGCAGTTTCGCCGGCCTGGGTGCGGCCGGACTGCTCGACATCGGCGCGCCCGGCAACGCCGATGGCAGGCTCTCCGAGATGACCGACGTGATCAGACTGATTTCCGGGGAGTGTATGAGCACCGGGTTTTCGGTCTGGGCGAACCGGATGGCGGTGGAGTATCTCCTCACTGCTGCAACGCCTTTCAGCCTCGCGGCCGCCGAGTCGTTGGCGGCCGGAACATCGTTGGGGGTGACCGGTATGGCGGCCGCCTTCAAGACGCTGGCGGGTTGCGGTCAGCTGGAATTGGCGGCGACCGTGGTCGAGGGTGGTTACCGCATCAGCGGCCCGATCCGGTGGGCCTCTAACCTGTACGAGGACTCCTTGCTGGTCACCGCCGCCGCGGCCGACGACGGAGCGAAGGTGATCGTCGCGTTGCCCCTGAGTAGCCCCGGAGTCACCGTGGGTGATCACTTCAAGCTGCTGGCGATGGACAGCACCGCCTCGTCGTATCTGAACCTGGACGACGTTTTCGTCCCGGACACGCAGGTGCTGTCCACCGACTTCGAATCGTTTCTCGGAGCCGTGCGTCCCACGTTCCTCGTCCTGCAGTCCGCGATGTGCGTCGGCCTGGCCGAAACGACATTGCGACACGCCAAGGACGGATTGACCGGTGTGAACGCCGTTTTCGCTGCCGAAGTGGACGAGATCGCGGAGAGGCTGGTCTGGGCTCGGACGGCGGTGGCCAGGTTGGCCGGGGCGGTCGGGGGATCGCAACCGCCGAGCAAGAAGGAACTGCTGTCGCTGCGGCTCACCGCGGCCGAGATCGCCAGTGCCAGTGCCGCATTGGAGGTTCGCACCGCCGGCGGCAAGGGATATGCAAGCCGGACGCCCGCCAGCCGCCGGTACCGGGAGGCGGCGTTCATCCCGGTGCAGTCGCCGTCGGAAGCCCAATTGCGTTGGGAACTGGGCGGATGCCCTTGACGCCGTTGGCGTCTTTCGAGGGTGCGGAATCCGAGCATCGGGTCGGTGGGGTTCCGCTGGCCGCGTTGGTCCGCGACTACCACCGCCCGATGGTGAATTTCGCGCGCACCATGGTGAGTTCACCCGCAATGGCCGAGGAGGCGGTGCAGGAGGCGTGGGTTCAGGTGCTCAGATCCTCCGACGCATTCGAGGGCCGCTCGTCGGTGGCCACCTGGCTGTTCGGCATCGTCAAGAACACTGCGTCGCGTCATCGGAGCCGCGAGTCCCGGATCCGCGAGCACGAAGTTCTGGCGACCGCAGACACCGACCCGTTGGCAGGACGGATGCACCCGCCCGGTCACCCCGACGCCGGGCACTGGAGCGCGCCACCGTCGCAACGGTTTCTCCCGGAAGACCACACTGTCGCAAGCGAATTGGTGGGATATGTGCGCGCTGCGCTGGATTCGCTGCCAGCGCGGCAACGGCAGCTGATCATGTTGCGAGATCTCATCGGCATGTCGTCCGAAGAGGCGTCGCAGGTCCTGGAACTCTCCCCGGATGCGCAGCGCGCATTGCTGTACCGAGCCCGGGGAAATCTTCGCAATCAATTGGAAAAGCGGTATCAACGATGACCGTCCACGACAACACTGTTCCCGCGATCGACTGTGTCGAGTTCGTCCGGCTTGTCGACGATCTGGTGGAGTCCGACCCCGGACAGTGGGGCGCCATCGTGGCCAAGCACCTCGAAGACTGCCCGCCATGCCTGGTGTATCTGCAACAGATGCTTGACCTGAAGGTCCTGCTGAATCATGTCTTCGACGGCGAAAAGCTCAGTGATGGACAGATTTCCGGGGTGCTCAACGCGATCGGTGCATTTCGCGACGGCGGTGTGTGAGCCGAAAGTGTGGCCGGCGTACGGATCGTGGCTGGACCGCGACAACGACGGGATCGCCTGCGAGTCAAAGTAGTACAGCGTGATCGGCTCGCACATACGCGGACCTTTGGCTGCGGGAACGCTGCCGTTATCCACAGTTGACGATTTGTCCACAGCTGGGTTTTCCGTTGCGGCGAGTGTCGGCACCGCGGACTAAAATTCGAAAGTATGTTCGATGATCTGGCGGGGGTTGACGACGCCGCGGTGGTGGCGGTCATGGCTTCGGCCACCCGCGATGAGGCCGTGGCGGCTGCGCGCCGCTTCGCCGCGATCGCCGAGCTGGTTGCCCGTCACGCGGTGGGGGCCACCGATAGCGGGCGTTGGTCGTGTGACAACTGGGACGCCATAGCCGCACAGGTCGGAGCGGCCCTGAACATCAGCCACAACCTGGCGTCGCATCAGATGTATCAGGCACTGGCCCTGCGTCAGCGTCTGCCCGCGGTCGCGGCTCTGTTCGCCCAAGGCCGGCTGAGTCTGCGGGTGGTCACCACGATCATCTGGCACACCGAGTTGATCACCGACCCCGCTATACAGCGGGTGATCGATGCTGCGCTGGCCAACGATGCCTTGCGCTACGGGCCGATGTCGCAGCCCAAAACCGCTCGCGCTATCGACGTCCTCATCGAGCGTTACGACCCCGCCGCCGTCCGGCGCGCCCGCATCAGCGCGCGCTCTCGTGAGGTCGTCATCACGTCCGCCGATGACGGCTCGGGCACCGCCCAGCTGTGGGGCACCCTGCTGGGCACCGACGCTGCGGTGCTCGATCGCCGGCTGTCCGACATGGCCCGGCAGGTGTGCGACGCCGATCCGCGGACGGTGGCACAGCGCCGCGCCGACGCCCTGGGCGCCCTGGCCGCCGGCGGCACGCAACTGGCTTGCCAATGCCCGCAATCCGACTGCCCCGCGCGGATCCCTGATTCGCGTGCCAATGCGGTGGTGATCCACGTGATCGCCGAATCCGCCACCGTCACCGGCCCGACGGATCCGTGCCTTGACGGCGAGCAACCCCCGTGGGTAGACCCCGCCGACCCGCTTCGCCCAATCCCTGACCCGGACCCGCCGGCGATCTGCCTGCCCGCCGCCCAGATCCTGGGCGGACAGACCATTCCCGCTGCTCACCTGAGTGCGCTGATCGCCGCGGGTGCCCGTACCGCCCCGATCGACTACTGCCCGGAGCCCGCCCCGGGTTACCGGCCCACCGCGGCGTTGGCCCGCTTCGTCCGCGCCCGCGACATGACCTGCCGCTTCCCCGGCTGTGATTGCCCCGCGGACGTCTGTGACATCGATCACGCCATCGCGTACCCATTCGGGCCGACCCACCGGGCCAATCTGCGTTGCCTGTGCCGAAAACATCACTTGCTCAAGACATTCTGGGGCGGGCCCCGCGGCTGGCGCGACCGCCAGCTACCTGATGGCACCATCATCTGGACGGCACCCACCGGCCACACCTACACCACTCGCCCCGGCAGCCGGCTCCTGTACCCCACCCTGTGCCGATCCAGCGCGCCGCTGCCCGTCAACACCACACCACCCCAAGATCAACCTCGCACCCTCATGATGCCCACCCGCGCCCGCACCCGCGCCCAGGAACGCCAAGCTCGCATCAACGGCGAACGCGCCTACAGCCTCGCGCAACTCAGCACGCCAGGAACCGCCCCCCACATTGCCGAGGCCGTACCGCAGGCGCAATGCCCACCCAAGCCCACAGAACCGCCACCGTTTTAGCAGAGTCTATGAAAACGATTGCAGATCAATCATATTCAGGTACTCCGCGACGCGGCGCGGCCCTGCGCCACGGCCACCCACCCCGAAACGTAGAGTCTTTAGACCTCTACACCGACGACGCAACGCCTCGTAGGATGAGGGCTGCAACGGCAAGGAGCATGGAATGTCAGCGGAAACAACGAAATACGGAATCCTGGTGGCTGTCGACGGGTCGGAGGAATCTGACGCGGCCATAAACTGGGCGACCCGCGAGGCGGCGCTGCACGGGGTGCCGGTCACCCTGTTTCACGCAGTCGCTCCGATCGTCGTCGGTTGGCCGGTCGGGCAGCTGTATAAGGAGATGCCCGACTGGCAGAGTGACATCGCGGACAGTGTCGTTGCGCACGCCCGGGAGACGGCCCGGACAGCGTCGGAGGGCCTCGACGGGGCGCCTGTCGTCCAAGCCGAAATCGTTTATGCCAATGCGGTATCCGCACTCATTGAAGCTTCCAGGCAGGCCCAGATGGTGGTCGTCGGAAGCCAGGGGATCGGTGCGTTGGGTCGCCTGTTGTTGGGTTCGGTCAGTTCGGCGCTCGTCCAGCACGCCCATTGCCCGGTGGCAGTCATCCGCTCCGGCGAGGACGCCGTCCCGGAACCGCAGGGCGCGGTGGTCGTCGGTATCGACGGTTCACCGGCATCAGAAGCCGCGACGGCCCTGGCCTTCGACGAGGCATCTCGGCGCGGTGTTGACTTGATTGCCTTGCACGCGTGGAGTGACGTCGGCGTGTTCCCCGTACTCGGGATGGATTGGCAGGACCGGGAAAATCAGGGACAAGAGGTGCTCGCTGAACGCCTCGCCGGTTGGCAGGAGCAATACCCGGACGTCCACGTGCAGCGGTCCCTGGTATGCGACACGCCGGCTAAATGGCTGCTCGACGCGTCCGAGCGGGCGCAGCTGGTGGTCGTCGGAAGCCGCGGGCGCGGCGGGTTCCCGGGAATGCTGCTTGGTTCGGTGAGCTCCGCGGTGGTCCACTCGGCCAAAGTGCCGGTGATCGTTACCCGTTCGTAGCCGAGAAGGGCCTTTGGTCCCTGCCGCAAGTGGCTTTCGACCGACGCCTTTGGCGGCGAACGCTTTATAGCGTGGAGGCATGACCTATGTGATCGGCAAGGAATGCTTGGACGTGGCTGAAAAGTCCTGCGTGCAGGAATGCCCCGTTGACTGCATATATGAAGGCGCCCGAACGATGTACATCAACCCCGAAGAGTGCGTTGACTGTGGCGCATGCAAACCGGCCTGCCGCGTCGACGCCATTCACTGGGAAGGCGACCTCCCGGACGACGAGCTGCAGTTCCTCGACGACAACGTCGCGTTCTTCCAGCAGATTCTGCCGGGCCGGGACGCCCCCCTGGGAACGCCGGGCGGCGCCAGTGCCCTCGGACGAATCGGCGTCGACACACCGATGATCGCAGCAATGCCGGCCAACTGCTCCTAACCGGAGGTACAACGAAATGACCGCAGCAGCAACAGGAGCCGACAAGCGCCTGGGCATCCTCGTCGGCGTGGACGGCTCGCCGGCCTCCAACGCTGCCGTCGTGTGGGCGGCTCGCGACGCCGAAATGAAGCACCTCCCGTTGACGGTCGCCCACGTCGTGAACACCGACGTAGCGACATGGCCGCCGATGCCGTACCCCGAGACATGGGCGGTATGGCAGGAAGACGAGGGGCGCAAGGTCGTCGCCGAGGCCGTCAAAATCGCCGAAGAGGCGGCGCTGACCGACCGCAAACTGACGATCAATACCGAGCTGGTGCACGCCACCCCGGTGTCCGCGATGACCGAAATGTCAAAGGAAGCCGCCATTCTGGTACTCGGATCCGCCGGCAGGGGAGCGGTGGCTCGGTTGCTGCTCGGTTCTGTGAGTGCCAGCTTGGTGCGGCACGCGCACTGCCCGGTCGCGATCATCCACGACGAAGATCCGTTGATGCCGCACCCGCTCCGTGCGCCCGTCCTGCTCGGCATCGACGGATCACCCGCGTCGGAGGCCGCTACCGCAGTGGCATTCGACGAGGCCTCCCGCCGAGGTGTCGAGCTGATCGCGTTGCACGCGTGGAACGACCTCGAAGTTGTGGAGCTCCCCGGATTGGACTGGGACAAGGTGAAGGCGGAAGCCGAAATCACCCTCGCCGAGCGCCTGGCGGGTTGGCAGGAAACCTATCCCGACGTCAAGGTATGCCGGGTGGTCGTATGTGATCGCCCAGCGCGACAGCTCGTCGCACGCTCTGAGTCGGCGCAGCTGGTCGTGGTGGGTAGCCACGGCCGGGGTGCGGTATCCGGCATGCTCCTGGGCTCGGTCAGCAACGCAATCGTGCACTCTGCCCGGATGCCGGTGATCGTCGCGCGGGCTTAGCGCGGTTGAAAAACGGGCGCTGGGGAAACCCAAGGCGTATGGCTGAATACAGAGTGATCGACCCACGCGGCGAAGTCGTTGACACGAAAGAGATTGAAAGCGCCGAGGACGCGCACGCATGGTTCGTCGACTCTCGTGCCGACAATTCCGAATTGGGTTGGCGCATGGAGGTCAACGCCGATGGCGAGTGGGCGTTCTTCGACGACACCGAAGGTACGTCGAGCTGAAGAAGCCAGGGTCCGGTCACCCGGGTATGCGCCGTCAGGAGTGATTGATCGGATTCCGGCCACGCCGGGACGACGTGCTGCACGCAGCGGCAATCTTCCGCGATCTGCTCCCGTCAGGCAACGCGGTGGCGGGCGGGCGGCCGGGCATTAGGTGAACTCCGCCGCGGCCGCCGCCCATTCACCGCCGATCAGGCGTTGATGGCTTCGCGGTTCTCGCTACGGCCGACGGAGATCTTGCGGGGCTTGGCCTTCTCGGCCACCGGTACCCGCAACCTCAGCACGCCCTCGTCGTACGAGGCGACGATCCGATCGGTGTCGAGATTCTCCCCGAGGACCAATTGGCGGCTGAACACTCCGCGAGGCCTTTCCGAGGCCAGCATCTCGCGGTTGGGGTCAACCCCCGGTCGTTCGGCACGCACTGTGACCACATTGCGTTCGATGTCGATGTCCAGCGAATCGGCTTCGATACCGGGCAGGTCGAATTCGACGACAAACTCTTCCCCTTCGCGCCAGGCGTCCATCGGCATGACCGCTGGACGTGCGGCTGTCCCGAGCACTTGCTGGGCGAATCGGTCCAGTTCACGGAACGGGTCGGTACGCATCAGCATGGCAGTCACGTCTGTACTCCAATCTCCTGCTCTGAGCTGTGGTTTTCTATGTCTCATGACATAGATTTCTTATAACACTATCGACAGCTGAGCGCAAGTATGGTAGATAGGTTTTCTAGCAAGACCTGAGGAGATGCCCCGATGACTGATCGTTCAGCCGACGTGGGCACGCCGGCGTCCGATCACGGCGTGTACGGGATCTCGGTTGCCGCTGAACTCTCCGGCGTCGCCGTGCAGTCACTCCGGCTTTACGAACGCTACGGACTGATAACTCCGGCCCGCAGCAATGGCGGAACTCGCCGCTACAGCGCCGACGACCTGGCCCGCTTACGACGCATCAGCGAATTGGTCGACGCCGGTGTCAATCTCGCCGGTATCGCCCGCATCCTCAGCCTCGAGGACGACAATGCTGAACTGTCAGCCGCCAACAGCGACCTTCGATCTGCCAACAGGACGTTGCGCGGTGCCGTAAAAAGCGCTGCTGTGGAGGAGAATTCGAAGACGCGGAAGTCTCCGACCCGCAAAGGCTAGGCGACCACGCGAAACTGCTGGGCCGTCGGACCTGCGGGGTCGGGACGTGTCATGCCCGCCTGCGCTCCGGTGGCCTGGCGGTGTGAAACCGTAACGGTCGCGGCGGTGATAGTCGCGCAGTGCGTCCAGCAACGGGGCCTCTGACTGGTTCATCGGGGCGGCATACCCGGTTTATCGGTCCATATGCCGGGTATGGATTTGCCATGAGCGATCAGCCCTTGCGTGCCGTCGGCCTGGTGTGCAGTCTCAAGCCCAGTCCGGCCGCCTCGAGCAGCCAGCTGATCGCCGAACATGTTGTCGGCGAATTGAAAAAGTCCGATGTCGGATGCGAACTGATTCGGTGTGTCGACTACAACATCGCGCCGGGTGTCGAGGACGACATGGGCGCGGGAGACCAGTGGCCGGATATCCGGCGCAAGGTACTCGACGCGGACATCCTGCTCGTCAGCACGCCGATCTGGCTGGGACATGCGTCCAGCGTTACCCAGCGCGTGCTGGAACGCTTGGATGCCGAACTGTCCAACACCGACGACAACGGCACACCGGCGATGGTCGGAAAGGTCGCCATCGTCGGCGTGGTGGGCAACGAGGACGGGGCGCACAAAGTGGTGGCCGATCTGTTCCAGGCGCTCAACGACATCGGATTCAGCATTCCGGCGCAGGGCTGCACCTATTGGAGTGGTCCCGCCATGGAGGCAACCGACTACAACGACCTCGACGAAGTGCCCGACCAAATCGCCTCGGCAACAGCTGCCGCGGCTCGCAACGCGGCACATCTGGCCCGCACACTGCAGGCGCAGCGCTACCCGCCCTATGAGCAGTAGCGCGCGCCCCCTAACGCCCGCAAGGAGTTTCATGACCGAACTAGCCACTGAGCAGAACGGCGCCGGTGTGGCAGATCGCGCTCGGCAGGAGGCCGCAGAGTACCGCGGCGACAATCCCCGCCCGCTCGGCGGCTATCTGGCCGTGTTGTCGATCTACAGCACGCTGGTAGCCGCGACGACGCTGGTGGCTGTGGTCACCGGGCGCCGGATGCCTGCGCATTGGAACGTGCAGGATCTGATCACCGTCACGTTCGGCACCCACAAGCTGTCTCGAACCCTGACCAAGGACGCTGTGACAAGCCCCTTGCGTGCGCCCTTCACGCGTTACGCGGGTACCGGCGGACCGGCTGAGGTGCACGAGGAGACGCGCAACGAAAGCCAGTTCCGGCACAGCATGGGTGAATTGATGACCTGTCCCTTCTGTCTCGATATGTGGGTGGCAACCGCGTTCGTGATCGGCCTGGTGTTTGCACCTCGGTTCACCCGCGTGGTCGCCGGCACGTTCACCGCGCTGACCGGGGCAGACTTTCTCCAGCTCGGCTATGCGATAGCGCAGCAATGGGCCGAGAATCCCCGAATTTCTGAATCCTGAGGTGATGTCGTGCCGAAGACCAGCAAGAGCGGTGCCGCGAAGAAGGATGAATTGCCCAGCACGCTTAGGCGGTCGAGTGCGAAAGCGCAGCGAACGTTCGCCAAGGCGCACGATGCGGCTGCCGAGCAGTACGACAGCGAGGAGCGCGCTCACCGAGTGGCCTATGCCGCCGTCAAGCACAGTTTCGAGAAAGTCGGCGACCATTGGGAAGCCAAGGACGAGAAGGGCCCGTCTGATGAGCACGCCGAACGTGGCGGCCTGAACAACCCGCTGCCGACGCAGGAAGGTGTGGATGCCAACGCCAGCAAGAAGCACCTGCTGGACATTGCGCGCCGGCTGCAGGTTCGTGGCCGCTCGACGATGACGAAATCCGAATTGGTGGAAGCGATCAAGAAATACAATCGCCGTGCGCAAAGGAGCTGAGCAACCCGGTGCGCAGCAGTTCCTACCCGCTGATCGGCGGCTGAGCTCGCTGCGACGCGCGGCGATTGACTGCCGCGGCTGCGCCCTGTTCGAAGACGCTACGCAGGCCGTCTTCGGCCACGGCAAACCCGATGCGCCGCTGATGCTCGTCGGCGAACAGCCTGGCGATTATGAGGACCAGCAAGGACTTCCCTTCGTCGGACCGGCGGGCCGATTGCTGGCGCAGGCGCTTCAGGACGCCGAGATCGACCCCGCGCTCACGTACCAGACCAATGCCGTCAAGCATTTCAAGTTCAAACGAGTGGGTCAGCGCCGTATTCATGAGAAACCGGGCCGCATCGAAGTCGTCGCCTGCCGACCATGGCTGATCGCCGAAATCGAGTCGGTGAAACCGCAGGTTGTGGTGTGCCTTGGTGCGACAGCAGCGCAGTCGTTGCTCGGCAATACATTTCGCGTTACCGCCCATCGCGGGGAATGGCTTCGACCACTACTCGACGTCGAGCCCGAACCAATGCTGACAGCGACGATTCATCCATCGGCGTTGCTACGTGATCGCAGCGAACGGCGCCGAGACAAATACGCGTCCTTCGTCGAAGACCTGCGCGCCGCAAGCACCGGGCTGGCGGCTATGTTTCGGGACAACCAGCCTGGGTAGTCGAAATCGATGAGTGTGCGCAGCGAGGAAACCACGCGGGTAGACCCAGCGACACCGGAGCCGACGGCCGCTCACGGGCGTGGCCGCCGCGGCGTGCTGAATTGGATACTGGCGGCGCTGACCGTGCCGGCTGCGGCGTTGATCATGATCTTCGCGGTTGGCGCGGCCATGAGTATGGCCGCGTGCAGCACCGCCCAATGTCCCGACCTGGGGCCGGGCGGCGTTCTTTACGGTGTGCTTTTCTACGGTGCCCCGGTGATCGCCGGCCTGACGATCATCGCCTCGTTCTTCACCGCGCTGCGGCGCAGAGGCTGGATTGTTCCGGTGGTCGCGCTGGGCCTGTTGGCCGCCGACTTCGCTGCTATCGCGATTCTGTTCTGACGTTGGCCGCCAATCGACGCGATGCCGCGGTGTTGTTCGACATCGACGGCACCCTGGTTGACTCCAATTATCTGCACATCGACGCCTGGCAGCGGGCGTTCGGTGAAGTCGGCATCGATGTGGAGACCTGGCGTATTCACCGGTCCATCGGCATGGACGGTTCGACGCTGGTGAAGTCGCTGTCCGACAATGCGCCGGAGGACACTCAGAAGCAGTTGAAGGAGTTGCATTCTCGGTACTACCGGGAAGTGGCGTCGCTGCTACATCCGCTGCCGGGAGCCCGCGCGTTGCTGCGCCGGGTGGCGGATCTGGGGTTGAAAGTCGTTCTGGCGACCTCGGCTCCGGACGACGAACTGAAACTGCTGCGCAAGGTCCTGGACTGTGACGAGCTGGTCGCCGCGGTCACCTCCTCGGCAGACGTGGACACCGCTAAGCCCAAGCCCGACATCATCGAAGTCGCGCTGGACCGAGCCGGGGTCACCGCCGAGCGTGCCGTGTTCGTCGGCGATGCGATCTGGGACGCCGAAGCATGCGCGCGCGCGAAACTGTCCTGTATCGGTGTGCTCAGCGGTGGGGTGTCGGCCGCAGAGTTGCAGGACGCCGGTGCCGCACAGGTTTTCGAGAATGCCGAGAAGTTGCTGGCCAACATCGAGCAGACCAGGATCGCCGCGCTGGCGGCGCAGGAATAACACGCGCTTTCAGCAAGCTTTCGGCAAGCTTTCCGCGCGGAAACAGTTTGTAGACAAGCGAATGGGCCCAGCCCGTTACCGGCCTGGGCCCATTCTCGCGTCAAGCTACTGGTTGGCCTTCTGGCGCTCCTCGGCGGCCTCGGCTCCACCGCGAGCCGCTTCCGCTTCGGCTTCCTTCTTGGCCGCGTCACGCTGAGCGTCGGCCTTGTCCTGCTGGGCCTGGCCCTCACGCTTCACGTCGTCACGGCCCGTCACTGCGCCGATGACTTCCTTCGCCTTGCCCTTAACGCCCTCGACGACGCCTTCGACGCCCTCTTGCGGGCCACTCTTGTCCGACATGGATTCCTCCTGCATTACTTGCTCACTTGCATGGCGACTGCGCGCCGCGCTCGGCTGCGCTCAGCCAACAGAGGTCAGGACCAACATCCGCGTCATTCCTGGGATCCCCCCGCAGCCACAGTGTTTCCGGGGCACCGCAGCCTCAAACCTGTGGGCTGGCTCACCTTGTACGCCGAACTTCGTTTAATGTCTTGGGATTTCGTTAGCGCCCCGCGGCGCGAGGAGGGTGCGCCGGCTACGGACACCTTTCCGGTGTGGGCAGTGGCACCGCCGCCCCCGCGACTAGCGTCGCGTCGCGACCGGCGCGCATCACCGTCCGGTCGGGTCTGATAAGTGCGGCCGAAGCCCGCCCGTGGCGCAGCCACGAATCCAGGGGCCCGCCCGGCTCCGCCGCGATGATCGGAACGCTTCTCTCGCGCAACAACGTCTCGGTAGCCGCCTCGACTGGGATCCGGCTGATCAGAGCGAAGCCGGTGCCGGCGATGTCGTCGAGACGTTTGCCGTTTTCCAGCAACGGATTGGGGCACAATTTCCCGGCGAGTTCCCACGGCCGGCGGGATTTCTGAACCAGGGCAGAACTGCGCAGTGCGGGCGTAGCCGAATCCACGATTCTCTTGCGCAACCCCGGAATGATGCCGGCTCGGGGCAGAATGGCGCGCCGGGTCAGATCTCCGAGCCGGCCACCGCCGGTCATCGACCAGCCGACGGTGAGCGCCAAACGAATCAGGGCGCGGCAGTGGGGTTTACGCTCCTGTTGATAGGTGTCCAGAATCTGAGCCGGCAGCGTCCCATTGCACACCGCGGCGATCTTCCAGCTGAGGTTCATTGCGTCGCGTAGACCGGCGCCCATGCCCTGCCCGATGAACGGGGGAGTGAGGTGCGCGGCGTCACCGAGGATGAAGACGTTGTCACGACGCCATCGATCCGCGATCTGGGCACGAAAGGTGTACTCGGCGACCCGCAACAGAGTGAGTTCTTCGTCGGGTAGGTGCCGGGTCCACGGATCGATCAGCGGCCGGAGTCTGCTCAAGGTGTTGAAGTCTCCGGCGTTCTCGCCGTCCAGCAGGCGAAACTCCCAGCGGTAGCGGGATTCTCCGATGCGCATGTAGGTTCCGGCGCGGGCCGGGTCGCAGATCTGGTAGACGCCGTCCCACTGCCTGAGGTCTGCCTCGGTAGCGACGTCGACGACCAGCCACCGTTGCTCGAACTTCAAATCCCGCATGGTCGAACCAATCTCAGTGCGCACTCGACTGTTGGCGCCGTCGCAGCCCAACAGGTAGTCGGCATCGACCTGATGAACCGTTCCGTCGGTCCGGTCGGTGAAGGTGACGCGCGCACCATCGCCGCGAATGGCGATCGCGGTGACGTCCGAATTGCCGCGCAATTCGGCAGCCGGATAGTGCTCGAGGTTGGTCCGCAACAGGGCCTCGAGTTCCGGTTGGTCGAACATGTTGGCCTGGGGGTGGCCGTGCACGCTTTGCGCGGGGTCGCGATGGAATTCGGCCAGCACGGCGAAGCGGTTGTCCAGCAGTCGCAGTCCCAGCGTGGGCCGGGATATCGCCGCGAATTCCTCGGCAATGCCCAGACGCGCGATCACACGGTAGATTTCGTCGTCGAGATGCACCGCGCGGGGCTGCGGGTACACCCCCGGCCAGCGTTCGAGGATCAGACTGGCAACTCCATACTGCGCCAGCAGCGTGGCGGCGGTGATGCCGGTTGGCCCGGCGCCCACGATGACGACGGGGACGCGCCGAATTGCCCGGGTGCTCATGCGTATCGGACGGGATTGCGCTGAGTTCCGAGGTCGATGGCACCGTCGTCGGTGGCTACCGACGCTTCGACGATGTCACCGTGCTGCAAGTACTTGGGGTTGCCCGCTTGCCGCTTGAAGAACGCCTTCCACTTGACGGCCGGCGGTAGCAGGTTCCCGATGATCTCCACCGGCTTGGACGGGGCGCTCAGCGCGGTGCCGACCGGCGTACCGGTGAGTATCAGGTCGCCCGGCGCCAACTCCTGAAACTGGGTGAGCGACTGCAGCGCCTGCAGGGGCCGGTAGAGCATGTCGCCCTCCACGAGGGCGTTCTGGCGCTCCTGACCATTGACCCGCAGCCGCAGCCGCAGATCACCGAAGCGCTTGAGTTCATCGGCGCTCAGCAACACCAGCCGCGGGCCGACCGGCGTGAACGTCGGATACGACTTGGCTTCGTAGAACTGGGTCTGCGGAAGCTGAATGTCGCGGGCAGACACATCATTCGTGACGACCAGCCCGGCGATGAAGTCGGCCAGATTACTGTCGGAAATGCTGGTGCCGACGGCGATCGGGCGTCCGATCACCAGCCCGATCTCCACCTCGTAGTCGAGCAACTGAACGTGCGCGGGCTTGACGATGTCGGCGAAGGGTGCGCAGATCGAGGCAGATGCCTTGCGGAAGAAGGTCAGCGGAATCGACGTCGGGTCCATGCCCGCGTCCTTGACGTGCGACTCGAAGTTCGTCATTTGGGCGACCACCCGGCACGGCCTGGTCACCGGCGACACCAGGTCCAGGGTGTCGACCGGGACGGTGTCGGTAGTCGTCACGGCAGCCTCGATCGCCGCCCGATCGGACAGCAGCTGTGCGGTGCTGGTTGCGGTGGTGTCGATCCTGGCAGCGCCGGTAGGGGTCTCCACCCACCAGCCGTCGTTGGTGTGCAGTACGGAAATGGTCATGCGCCAGCCACTTTCAGTAGACCAATCATGCGGTTGAAGTCGAACTCATTGCGTTGCCGGAGCGCGCCGATCATCGAAACCACCTCGTGGCGGGCCGATTTGGGGTCGGTACCGAGGAAGTCCCGGGTCGCCGGGGGGCCCCACTGAGCGAGGCCCGAAGCGGTCAGCGGTGCCCAGCCGGGCTCCAGTGTGTTGTCGAACATGTCGCCGTCGGTGAAGTGTTCGACCAGGAAACCGTCCGGATCGCGCCAATAGTCGAAGATCTGACTGCCCTGGATATGCCGGCCGATTCCCCACGAACGCACATAGCCACGCTCCCTGAGGTACTCGCCACCGGCGGCGAGCGAATCGAGATCACTGACCTGGTAAGCCGAATGCAGGTAGCGGTTGGCCGGGCCCAGCGCCAACGCCAACGTGTGGTGATCGGCCGGCGTCGCCCCCCGGTCGCAGCGGATGAAGCTCATAGTCGGCCCGCGCTCGCGCTGGCCCGGGAAATACTGGAAGTCGCTGACGATCATCCCGAGGTTGTCCAGGTACCAGTTCAGCGATTGCAGATACTTCGTCGATTGCAGCACCAGGTGGCCCAGCCGCTGTACCCGTGCCGGTACTCGGGGCGGACGCTGAGTGGCGTTGATACGCAGCGTTTCCCGTCCGAAATTGAAGACCGGTGGCTGCTGGCTGGGCAGTTCCGGCAGTTCGTGCATGCCGGCGACCACCCGCACCGGAATGCCGGTGGGGTCGAGCAGGTCGACCGACATTCCTCCGAGGGCTTCCGGCAACGAGTGGGCGGTGAGACCGGATTTGTCGGCCAGTCGCAACACATCCACCTCGTCATGAGCGCGAAATGCCACCCCGGTGAATCGTGAGCGTTGGCCACGACGCACGATCACGCAGGGCGCACCGGAGTTGGTGCCCCGTAAGGCAATCTCGTTGGGCCCGCGATGCGCCGTCTGAAAGCCGAAGGCCCGCGCGAACGCCTCACAACGGGCGAGGTCGGGCTTTTCGAACTCCAACCAAGCGAGGTCGGCAACTTTGATCACCGGATTCCGGGATCGGCCGGGATGTTCGGCGGGTCGGGCACCCTGCTCGCTGTGCAAGCCGCGGTGCGGTTCGGTCGGGGATTCGAGCACTTCCATCACCGTCTCTCATTAGTAACTGACGAAATCGTCACATACTCGCGGAGGCCGAGTCAAGGTTTCTGACGAATTCCTCAAATCTGAGGCATACTGCTGGAGTGACGATGTCAGCTGACAGCGTGAGCCGCCTGGAGCGACGCAAACAACGCACCCGTTCGGCGCTGGTCAAGGCAGCTCAGCGACTCATCGCCGAAGGCAAGGTCAACGTGCCTGTCCTGGAGATCACTCAGGCCGCAGACGTCGGGATGGGATCCTTCTACAACCACTTCGACAGCAAGGAGCAGCTGTTCGAGGCCGCGGTCGCCGATGTGCTCGACGCCCACGGGGCGCTGCTGGACCGCTTGACCGAGGCCATCGAGGATCCGGCGGAGACGTTCGCGACCAGCTTCCGCCTGACCGGCCGGATGTTTCGCCAGCGGCCGCAGGAAAGCGAGATCCTGCTGGCCAACGGCCCGGCGCTGCTGTGGTCGGACCGCGGTCTTGCGCCTCGGGCGCTGCGGGACATCAAGGCGGCCGCGGCTGCCGGCCGGTTCAAGACCGACGATCCGGAGTTCTCGCTGGCCATGGCCGGTGGCGCGCTGTTGGGTCTGGGAGCACTGCTGCGCAACGACCCGGAGCGGGACGGGGCGCAGGCCGCCGACGCCGCAACCGAGAGCGTGCTGCGCCTGTTCGGACTGTCTGCCGAGGAGGCGCACGCCATATGTCAACGGCCGTTGCCGGACTTCGCCGCAGATTAGGAACCCGCTCTGGCCGGCGACGCCCTCGCCACGATGATCGGCACATGGGTCACCGTGCCGGCAACTCCCGGGCCGAACAACATCGCCGCGAATCCGCCGTTGCCCTGAGTGTCCACCACCACAAGCTGAGCTTTCTCGGCGTGATCCACGAGTTGCTGCACCGGGTCGGTGAGTGCGGCCACCTGGTGGACCGTGACGTCCGGGTAGCGATCGGTCCAGCCGGCAAGCGCGGGGCTGGTCTCGTCGAGGCCGTTGCAGGCCTCGCAAGTATGGAGGGCCACCAGTCCCACGCCGCGTGCTGAGGCTTCCTCGAACGCGATCTCCATGAGCGACCCGGCCTCTGACGAGGCGTCGATGCCCACCAGCACCGGAGCCGCGAGGGTTTCCGGGCTGAGCTGGACGTCATCGTGGATGACGACGACCGGGCAGTGGGCGTGATGGATCAGGGTCGAACTGACCGAACAGAACTGACATTCCCCAGGTGCGCCACCTCCGGGGCAGCCGACCACCACCAGTTCGGCGTGCTCCGACAGGTCGGCCAACGCAAAAACGGGAGTAGCACAGGGCATTTCGCATCGCACCCGAACCCGGGCAGATACCGTCCGCAGGGCCTGGTCGAGCACCTGTAGTCCGCGCTCACGCTGGCTGCGCGTCCGGGCGGCGTGGGCGAGGGTAAGCGGCACGTCGCGCAGAGCCGCGTCGTAGGCGGCCCACTGGACGGCAATCGCGGAGCCGGGCGAACCGTCGACGCCCACGACGATGCCGAGATGCGTACCGCGGGTCGCCATGCCACCGCTCCTTCCGCTTCGCCTCGGAGGTTAAGTAGCCGAGGACGCCCGCGGATGGGCCATAGGTCACCGATCTGATGGTCTTCTGGCCCTAACGGTGATGAGTACCGCCCCGGTACCGAAAATCAGCGCACGAGCCCAGGGGAATCGACCGTCGGGTGCGAAGCCGTCGGCCGCGAAACACGCCAGGGCGTAGGTCGTCATTCCGGCTCCGGCCAGCAGCGCCGGTGTGGTCCAGCGTTCGGGCACCGGCGTGGTCAGCATCGGTAGCGGCGCGGCGAAAAATCTTCGGCCCCAGTACAACAGCGCTATCTCAGCGGCGGTGACAACGATGAGGATGCCGGTCCACTCCAGCCGGAACAGCCACCAGGCCGCGGTCCCCTCCGGCGGCTGCGGAAACAACCCGGCCGGGTAGCCGACGACGGCGACCAGTACGACCGGCACCATGTGCCACAGGTACAGCGCCATCACGTTGTCGTTGGCGATCGACACCACCCGTTGCAGCCCGGGCGGACGCAACGCCCGATTCAGGGCCGGAACCAGCGCGGTGGCAATGCCGATCTGGGCGCAGCCGAAGACCAGCAAAGCCACAGTGGGTGGCGTCGTGTTCTGCACCTGCTGGCCCGGCACGCCGATCATGCTGACCGGGTAGTGCCCCCATGCGACCAACAGTGCCAGCACCGTGACCGACCCCGCAGCCAGCACGACCGGCCGAAGTCCGGACAGCTGCCCGGCATGCCAGGCGATTCCGAGTTGGTAGAACGCACCCCAGCACAACAGGTAGTTCAGCAGGCCGACGTGGGGCACGTGGTACGCCACTGCGGCGACGTCGACGACAACTGCCCCGAGGGCCAGTGCCACCACCGCCCATAGCCCCCAACGGCGTTGTGCAGCAAGCGCAATGGGCGTCGACGACACCACCACCACATAGACCGCCAGGAACCACAATTGCATTGCCACGGCCCAGCCCGCGTACCGCACCACCGAGCCGGGCATGCCCGTAAGCTGCAGCGCGGCCACCAAAGCCAGAATCACCCCGACGTAGACCGCCGTCGGTCCCAGGACCCGCGCCAACCGGTGCCGCAGCCAGTTCTGCCGTGAGAAGCCTTCGTCGTCGCCCCGGTGCGCCCAGGACACCGCGGTCGCGTACCCGGCCACCATGAAGAAGGTGGGGACCGCCTGGAAACCCCACGTCAACCATTGCGTCCACGGCTGATCGACGAGCGGATTCTGGCGGCCGAAGCGGCCGTCGTGATAGGTCACCGACGACGCCAGCCAGTGCCCCAGCACGATCAGGATCACCCCTGATGCCCGCAGGAAATCCACCGCGACATTGCGCGCCGGTCGTGCGGACTCCCGATCATCCATCAGCGCGAGGGTACCCGGCACAATGACTTCTATGAGACCAGCGCGGCTTGCGGATCTGACAGTCGGACGGCTCGGCCTGGGCGCCATGGGGATGTCTGTGGCCTATGCCGGCGCCGGCAGCGACGACGACGAATCGATCCGCACGATCCACCGCGCTCTGGATCTCGGCGTGACATTGATCGACACCGCCGAGGTGTACGGCCCGTACGCCAACGAGGAACTGCTCGCCCGCGCTTTGCGCGACCGTCGGGACGGCGTGGTGCTGGCGAGCAAGTTCGGCATGATCTCTCACACCGGCCGCAACGGCCTCGACAGCAGTCCGGCCAATGTCCGCATCGCGGTGGACGGTTCACTGCAGCGCCTGCAGACCGATCACATCGATCTCTACTATCAACACCGCCTGGACCGCGACACCCCGATCGAGGACACGGTCGGGGCTCTCGCAGAGTTGGTGCAGGCCGGCAAGATCCGGCACATCGGTCTCTCCGAAGTCGGTGCGCAGACCATCCGGCGCGCCCACGCGGTGCACCCCATCACCGCTGTGCAGTCCGAATACTCGCTGTGGACGCGGGATCCCGAAGGCGCGGTGCTTCCGGCACTGCGCGAACTGGGCATCGGGTTCGTCGCCTATTCGCCGTTGGGCCGCGGCTTCCTCACCGGGGCGATCCGTTCCACCGACGGGATTCCCGACACCGACTTCCGCAAGTCAAATCCGCGGTTCGCCGCCGAGAACTTCGAACACAATCTGCGCAGTGCCGATGAGCTTCGCGACATCGCGGGCGACATCGGCGCCACGCCGGCACAGGTCGCGCTGGCCTGGTTGCTGGCGAAGGGGCCGGACATTGTTCCCATCCCCGGGACCAAGCGAGTTGCGCGCCTCGAGGAGAACGTCGGAGCCGATGCCGTCGAGTTGTCCGCCGAACAGCTGGCCAGACTCGACGGTCTCACGCCGGCGGCCGGGGAGCACCACAGCGCGGCACAGCTGAAATGGATTGACCGCGACTAGATCTTGCGCACCAGGGCTGCCGCGCGCACATCCTCGCCGACAGTGAAATCCATGCGCACCGCGTCGCCGCTGTGTTCGGAACGGATGGTCAACTCTTCGCCGTACTTGATGGGACTGCGGTACTCCAGTACGGCCCGATACGGGTTGTTCTCCAATTCGGGGTAATGGGCCAGGATTTCGTGTACGCCATGCCAGTAGATGGTGTTGTTGACGTGCTCGAAGAGGTCGATATCGGTGCGGCGCAGGGGAAACGGGGTATCGGTGGCGGCTTGGACGTGTTCGGTGACCCACGGGCGCCACTTGAGCCGATGATTGTCCGTCGTACTGCCGAAGCGCTCGATGCAGTAGTCGGTGAGCCGCGACGGCGTCAAGGTGTCCTTGTTCATGCAGATCCAGAAGCCCTGGGTCTCGATGCGCCCGCCCTGGTCGCCCACGAGTTGCACCCGCATGTCACACCACCGACTGGAAAGGCCCGCGCACCAGCGGCGAAACGTGATCTCACTGGGGATCTCGATCGGCTCCAGGACGTCGATCACGGTGCGCAGCACGATCCAGTGCGGATGAACCTCGGCCAGCCCCGCGTCGGCCAGATGTTGGGCGCCCACCTCCTGGATGTAGCGCGCGACGCCGTCCAGCCGCAGCCTGCGGTGCTCGTCGATGTCGGATGTGGCTAACTGCCAACGGGTTTGGTAAACGTAACCGTCATCGGGCACGGGCACGAGCGATGCATCCACCTCGGGATTATGAGGCACGCCTACTCCTTCAGGCTTCACTCATCAGTTTTTCCAGCTGTTCGCTGGCAGTGTCCAGCTTCTTCTGGAACATCGACACCACGCGGTCCCGCAAGCGCGGCTTGTGTGACAACGGTGGCAGCAGCTCGGCCAGCAGGTTCAACCGCGCCGAACTGAGCCAGTCGGTCAACTCGGGGTCGTCGAGCCACCGCGCGAAATTGCGCAGATCCGAGTGAGTCAGGCGGAGCCAGTCGACATCACGGTCGGGGTGCGGAATCGGTGGGCAGAGTTCGTTTTTCACTGCGTCGCCGTCGTAGGCGAACTCCACGTGGGCAATGAACGCGGCGCTGAACACCTGCTGACAGCCGCGCACCGCCTGCAGGGTCAACCGGCCGTCGTCGAAAACCGGCGTTGCGGGACGTTCGGGTGCCCCGTCGGCGGTGCAGTCGATATAGAGCGCCGAGGGCGAGGAGGTGACCGTGCCTTCGTCGAGCACGACGGCCGTGGGCTCGATGCGCTGGACGTGACCCATTCTGACCACATCCTCGATGCGGCGCAGTTGCTCGAACTCTGGTTGGGACACCGTCGCGCAGCGGTACATGCGTGGCCGCACCGAGGGGTCCAGGCGAAGCAACGTGCCGGCCGCTTCCAGTCGATCGAAGAGATCCTCGATCGAGACAGCGGCCTCGATGGCCTCGAGGGTCGCGCCGTAGTTGTCCCGGAATCGCTTGATGAACGTTGGACCCGGTTGCAGCGTCGCCCGATCCATCAGCCATGAATCGCGTGGTTTGATCCAGGTCAGGCGGTCCGCGTCAATGCCCTGCCGCAGCAACCACAGGCACACATCCATGCCGGTCTTGCCGGCGCCGATGACGACGTAGCGGTCCCGTGCGGCGAATTTGGGCAAGTCGTTCGGGGGGATGCAGTCGATGCCCGGAGCGACGGGATACGGCGCGGGCCGCATCGACGGCACGATGGCGCGCAGGTAGCTGGCGTCGACGATGCGCTGCCGGACGTTGACGAGGTACTCGGCGCCGCCGAGGGTGCGGAACCGGCCGTCGCCCAGATACTCCGACATCGGGAAGTACTCGACGCGCCCGGAGGGCAGGAACTGCTGCTGCATGACGGCGTCGAAGTAGGCGCAGACCTCGCCGACGGGGGCCAGTTCGTTCAGCCCCTCATTCCAGCCGACGATGTCAATGGTGTTGTTGCCCAATGCCCTTGAATTGACGCCGTAGTACGCCGACGGCTGGTGCAAACGCACGAACGGATACGCCGTGGTCCAGTGTCCACCCGGTTGGTGAGCCCGGTCGACGATGACGACGCGCGCGTCTGATTCGGTGATGACGGTGTCGGTGAACGCCATCCCCATGGCGCCGGCACCGATGACGAGGTAGTCGGTGTCCAAAGACTGGACACTCATTGCGGCTGCTCTCTCATGCGCCCACGATAGTGCCTGCGATCTCAGCCCTGACCAACCCGGTAAGTTCGCTCGGATGGGAGCCGATCTCACCGTGGCAATCGCCGACGGTGTCGCCGTGCTCACCCTGAACCGGCCGGAGCGGCGCAACGCCTATACCGCGCAGATGGGTGCCCTGCTCAACCAGGCCTACCGCGACTGTGACGACGACGACGCGGTGCGCGCGATCGTGCTCACCGGCGCCGGCGACACGTTCTGTGCGGGCGCCGACTTCGCCGCGCCGACAAGTCCTTTCGACGCGCCAGCGGCTGAAGAGTTCACCGCCTCACCCACCGACCCAGCGGCGTTCGAACTGCGCACCCCGGTGATCGCGGCGGTCAACGGCCATGCCGTCGGAATCGGGCTGACCATCGCCTTGCAGGCCGACATCCGGTTCGTGGCCGAGGACGCCAAATACGCTGTGGCGCAGGTGCGGCGGGGTGTCATTCCGGACTGCATGTCGCACTGGACGTTGCCGCACCTGGTGGGCGGCGCCGTCGCGGCCGAGTTGCTCTTGACCGGCCGCACCATCGACGGGCAGGAGGCGGTCGCTCTCGGGCTCGCGTCCCGCGCCTTGCCCGGACCGCAGGTGCTGGACCATGCGCTGGCCGTGGCGCGCGACATCGCGGTCAATGTGGCACCCATGTCGGCGGCGCTGAGTAAGCGACTGCTCTGGGACACCATCAGCAGGGGCTACACGCCGCGCCAGGTGGCCGCGCTGGAAACGCAGCTCCATCACCGGGTGATGGGAAGTCCGGATGCACGCGAGGGCGTCGAGGCGTTTCTGCAACGCCGACCGCCGCACTGGACCGGATCGGTGGCCCGGGAGTGGGAGCCGCTGCCCGGGATAGGGTCGAGCGATGACCAGCTGGAGAAGCCGGGCGATGCCCACACTGCTTCACCTGACGGGTAGGCATCGACCGTACGCCAGTGCGCAGGCCGCCCTGGCACACCTGGAACAACGCGCCCTGCACCCGGTACCGTTCGGGCCGCCGCCGCGGTTGCGGCCCAAGGTCGACATCACGCTGGAGCATCGATCGGGCTGGCCGATCTACACGTTGACACCGCTGGGGTCGGCGCCCGAACTCACCGTCATCTACCTGCACGGCGGCGGCTGGGTCAACGAAATCACCAGTGCGCATTGGCAATTGGCAGCACAGATTGCCCACCAGGCGGGCGCTACGGTGGTCGTGCCGATCTATCCGTTGTTGCCGACCGCGACCGCTGCCGACGTGCTGCCCGAAATCGTCGACATGGCGGCTCAGCACGCCGACGTGTGTCTGGCAGGGGACTCTGCCGGCGGTCAGATGGCCTTGTCGGCGGCGTTGATGCTGCGCGACGATCATGGCATGGCCATTCCCGCGACGGTGCTGATCTCGCCCGCGCTGGACCTTTCGCTGGGCAACCCGGACATCGCGTCGGTCGAGCCGACGGACCCGTGGCTGGGCCGCGATGCGCTGCATGTCTACGCCGAGCGCTGGCGGGGCGACCTGCCCGTCGACGATCCCCGGGTCAGTCCACTGGCTGCCGACCTGACCGGTCTTGGCCCCTTGACCGTATTCAGCGGCACCCGCGACATCTTGAATCCCGACGCGCGATTGTTGGCCGAGAAAGCCGCGGCCGCGGGCGTCGACATCGAGTACTACGAACAGCCGGGACTCATTCACGTCTACCCCTTGACTCCCACCCCCGAAGGCCGTGCCGCGTGTCGGATTATCGTCGAGCGGATCGGCGGCACAACCGGATCGACCAGGAGGTAGTCGGCGCATGAACATCCCCGACCGTCAGCAGGCCATGGTGATGAACGGGCCCGGCATCGCGCCGGTCGCCGAGGAGCGGCCGGTGGGCGAACCCGGACCGGGACAGGTGCTGATCAAGGTCAACGCCTCGAGCCTGAACTTCCACGACAACGTCAACTTGATGGGCCTGCTACCCGGGCCCTGGCCGCGAGTGCCGATGAGCGACGGAGCCGGTGAAGTGGTCGCCGTCGGCCCCGACGTCCAAGATCTGCGCGTCGGGCAGCGCGTGATGGGAGCCTTCAACCCCGGCTGGCAGGACGGCCCGCCGACGCCGGAGAACAAACGCGAGTTGCCGGGTGACAGTTGCGACGGGTGGCTGCAGCAGTACCGCGTCGCAGAGGCCACCGGCGTTGTCCCCACGCCCGAGCACCTCAGCGACGTCGAGGCCGCAACGATTCCGTGTGCCGCTGTCACGGCCTGGGCGGCACTGCGAGAGGGCAATATCGGCGCGGGTGACGTGGTGGTGACCCAGGGCACCGGTGGCGTATCGCTTTTCGCCGTGCAACTGGCGCAGACACTGGGCGCCACCACCATTCTGACGTCGTCCTCGGACGACAAGCTCAAGGTCGGGTCCGATTTGGGCGCAACGCATTTGATCAACTACCGCACCACCCCGGGGTGGGACGCGGAGGTGAAAAGGCTCACCGACGGCCGCGGCGCAAACCTCGTGGTCGAGCTCGGCGGACCCGCCACCCTGCCCCAGTCGCTGCATTCGACGCGGATGGCCGGCACGATCGCGGTGATCGGTGTGCTCAGCGGATTCGACATGACGCCCATCGCTGTCGCCGAGGTGATGCTGAACAACCTGCGCATCATCGGGATCACCGTCGGCAGCGTGCGCACGCACCGGGAAGTGTGCGAGGTGATCGCGAAGGCTGAGATCAAGCCGCACATCAGCCACGTATTCGGCTGGGACCAACTCGATGAGGCGCTGAGGGTGATGCGGGCCGGCGAACATGTCGGCAAGATCGCCCTCACCATCCCGTGACCTCCGAGCCGCCGTACCTCGACCTCGGCAGTTATCACCGCCCGGTCGACACCGTTGCGCCGCAAGCGCAGCTGTGGTTTGACCGCGGCCTGATCTGGGCCTACGCCTTCAACCATGAAGAGGCGATCCGGTGCTTCGAGCGCGCCCTCGATCATGACCCCGATCTGGCCATCGCGCGGTGGGGCATCGCGTATTCGGTTGGGCCCAATTACAACAAGGCATGGGACGCCTTCGATCCGGTCGACCTGGCGGCATCACTGTCCCGTGCCCGTGCGGAACTCGCGGCGACCACCCAGGGGCGGGCGAGCGATGTCGAGCAGGGACTGATTGCAGCCCTGCGCTCACGGTTTTCGGAGGACCTGGACGCAGGACGGCTCGCTTATGCCGACGCGATGACGGCGTTGGCCGCAGATTTTCCCGGCGACATCGACGTGCAGGCCCTGGCCGCCGACGCGCTGGTCAACGTCACGGCCTGGGCCCTGTGGGACACCGCCACCGGCCAACCCGCGGAGGGCTCTCGTGCCCTGGAGGCCCGGCGGATCCTGGAGGATGCCCTGGCCGGGCCCCGGGGTCGTGCCCACCCGGGGATACTGCACCTGTACCTGCACACGATGGAGATGTCGGCGACGCCCGAAGCGGCCCTGCCGGCAGCGGACCTGCTGCGCGGCCTGGTGCCTGACGCGGGGCATCTGCAACACATGCCGAGTCACATCGATGTGCTGTGCGGCGACTATCGCAGCTCCATAGTTGCCAATAGCGCTGCAGTACAAGCAGATCGGCGTTTTGTGGAGCGCGAGGGCGCGCTGAACTTCTATTCGCTCTACCGCGCGCACGATCTGCACTTCATCGTGTATTCGGCGATGTTTCAGGGGCAATCGCAAATTGCATTGCAGGCCGCCGACGAACTGGCCGGGCAGCTGACGCCCGAATTGCTCGCCGTTGCGTCGCCGCCGATGGCGGACTGGCTTGAGGCGTTCGTTCCGTTGCGAACCCATGTGCTGGTGCGGTTCGGCCGGTGGGACGACTTGATCGCCCAGCCGTTGCCGGCCGACCCGGATTTATACTGCACCACCGCGACGACGGTCCATTACGGGCGTGGCGTCGCCTTCGCGGCTAGCGGACGGCTGGTTCAAGCGCATGCCGAGCGCGAGGCGTTTGCCGAGGCCTACGCGCGGATCCCGGAATCCCGGTCTCTGTTCAACAACACCAGTCGCGACATCCTCGCGGTGGCAGCCGCCATGCTCGACGGCGAGATCGCTTATAGGGAAGGATCTTTCGACGAAGCGTTCAGGTATCTGCGGCATGCCGTCGAACTCGACGACGGGTTGCCGTACGACGAGCCGTGGGGCTGGATGCAACCCACCCGGCATGCCTACGGCGCGCTGCTGCTCGAGCAGGGCCACGTCGAAGAGGCCGCGGCGGTGTACGCCGCTGATCTGGGGCTGGACCCCACGCTGGCGCGGTGTTGCCAGCATCCGGGCAACGTGTGGAGTCTGCACGGCTACCACGAGTGTCTGCAGCGGTTGGGGCGTCACCAGGAAGCGGTGATCATCGGCCAGCAGCTCTCCCTGGCCGCCGCGCGTGCCGATGTGCCGATCCGCGCGTCGTGCGCCTGCCGACTAAGCGGCGTTTAGCCGGCGACCTACAGGGGCAGCTTGTGAGCATGACCGACGACTTGAGTAAAGACCCCACCCCAGACGACGCCGAGGACAACGCGTTCTTTCCGTCGCCGTACTCCTTGAGCGAGTACACGCAGCCCAAAACCGACTTCGACGGCGTGGCGCATCCGGGCGCCTACACCGAGGGACGGTGGAAGGTGCTGGTGATTGCCACCGAAGAACGTTACCTCCTGCTGGAGAACGGCAAGATGTTCTCCACCGGCAACCATCCCGTCGAGACATTGCTGCCACTGCACCACCTGATGGAGACGGGTTTCGAGGTCGACGTCGCCACGGTCACCGGCTATCCGGTCAAGCTGGAGCTGTGGGCCATGCCGCGCGAGGACGACGCCGTACTGGCCACCTACGAAGCGCTCAAACCCAAGTTCAAGCAGCCGAAGAAACTTTCCGAGGTGGTGGCCAACGACCTGGGCTCCGATTCGGACTACCTTGCCGTGTTCATCCCGGGCGGCCACGGCGCGATGATCGGCCTGCCGGACAGCCCCGCGGTAGGACAGACGCTGCAATGGGCACTGACCAACGACAGATTCATCGTCACGTTGTGCCACGGCCCGGCGGCACTGCTCGCGGCCGCGTTGGACGGGCAGGAATCGCCCTTCACGGGCTACTCGGTGTGCGTATTTCCCGATGCGCTGGACTCCGGTGCCAACATCGACATGGGTTATCTGCCAGGACGATTGACTTGGCTGCTCGCCGACCGATTGGGCAAGCAGGGCCTGACCATCCTCAACGACGACATGACCGGCAAAACCCACCAGGACCGCAAATTGATCACCGGCGACAGCCCGCTGGCCGCGAACGAACTCGGTCGCGTCGCCGCCGACGCGCTGCTGGAAGCAGCCGGTAGTTGAGGTTGCTGCGGCTAGAGTCCTAACGCATGTCAGAGGAGTCAGCACGCAACTTCGTCTCACTGCCGGAAGGGTCGCAAGGTCCGCTGTCTGCACCCGCGGGACGGCTGCTGATCACCGGGGTCGACGCGACCGGCCGATCGTGTGCGGAGCAGGACGGCCCGGTCACGCTGGATGGCTTCCCGGGTTTCGAGGGCCTCCTGTTCTCCGTGCTCTATGCGACGCCGTCGGCCCCCGCGATCTCTCCTGGTGGTCGCAGCGCCGACACCCTCGACCTGGGCGTCCCGCCCGGCACCATCAACTGGAAGATCATCGATTACGGCCCCGGCGTGGCCTTTTCGATGCACCACACCGACACTGTAGACCTCGATCTCGTGCTATCCGGCTCGGTGGAGCTGATATTGGACGACGGCGCGCATCCGCTGGAAGCCGGTGACACCGCCGTCGTCACCGGCGTTGATCACGCGTGGCGTACCGGTCCGGACGGGTGCCGGCTCTCGGTGATGTCGGTCGGCGTGTCCGCAGATACCGGTTCCACCGCCACATAGCTAGAACTCATCGCCGGCGTCTGGGACAACGGATCCACCGGTTCGCCATCGATCAGCAGGTTGCGATTCACGCCGAAGATCTGAGGTGCCGCCGTGCCGTGCGGGTCGAAGACGCGCGAACCCCAACCGTGTGCCATGACGAGAAGCCCACGCCGGGGCCGGTCACTCAACGATGCCCGCACCTCGACAGCGCCGGCAGGGGAGTGCACCCGCACCATATCGCCATCGGCGATGCCGAGGTCGGCTGCGTCGGCGGGGTGGATGAGCGCGACGCTGCCCTTGCCGCCGGGATGCAGACCGGGTAACTCGTTCAGGAAGGAGTTCATCGAATGGCGATGGCGGCGGTTGCCGAGTTGGAACGGGTACCCGCGAGGCGCTTCGGGTGCAGGTGCGGCAAGCAGGTCACGGGCGCGGGCAACCAGGGCGGGCGGCGCGATGTGCACCCGCTTGTCGGGAGTGCGCAGCGCGTCCTTGAAGTGGCCGTATTCGCGCGGGCCGAGCACCATGCCGTGCTGGTCAGCAATCACATCGCGCCACTTCAGCTTGCGGCCGTTGACCTTTCGTGACGTCTTGAGCAACAGCCGGTTGATCCAGTGTGGGGAGAATTCCAGCGCTGGGCGACGGGTGGTGCGCGCCAGTCGCCGGCTGGCTTTGATGAACGCGTTGAGGCCCTTGACGCCGAACAGCGGGAGCTTCATGGCCAGCGTCAGATCGACGAAGATCCGCCACGCCTCATGCGCTCCCGCCGGTGGTTCGACCGCCCGCCGGCCATATTGCAGGTAGGGCTCGTCATGCAGACTGCTGGTGAGCGCGAGCAGATCATCGCGTTCGAGCCAGTGCACCGCAGGCAGCAACCAGTGCGCGTGGCGGTGGCTTTCGCGCTGAACCATGTCGATGACCACCAGCAGGTCGAGCTGTGCCAGGGCGTCGTCCAGGGCGGACCCGTCCGGACCGGAGATCACCGGGTTGCCGGCATTGATCAGTAGGGCTCGGATCTGTCCCGGGCCGGGTGTGGTGATCTGAGCGGGCAGTTCGCTCAACGCGTGCACACCTGCCACCATCGGGCGGCCGGTCAGCCTGCTGCGGTGATCGGACGGCTTGATGGCGGAGGCCAGCCTTATCGCATCCAGATAGCCGGGTTCGAAACGCCGGCCACCGGGGCGGTCCATGCGTCCGGTGATGACGTTGAGCACCTGGCCGAGCCATTCACCCACCGTTCCGGTCAGATGCAGCGAGACGCCGGTCCGTGTCACCGCCATAGCGGCTGGTGCGGTAGCGAATTCCCTTGCGATCGTTTCGATTTGCGGGCGCGGCACATCGCACCGCAGGGCCAGGTCGTCCAGGTCGGCTTCGGCCACCAGTGCCCGAAGGGCAGCCATGCCGGTGGTCAGTTGCGCACAGTCGGTTTGGTGTTCGAGGCGTTGGTCAAGAATGACTTTCACCATGGCCAGCAGCAGAGCCCAGTCCTGACCGGGGCGTACCGCGATATGGACGTCGGCCTTGTCGGCGGATTCGGTACGCAGCGGATCGACGACGACGATGGTGGCGCCCTGCCGCTGGCGGGCCAGTGCCCGCTGCCATCCGGCGGGTACGCTTTCCAGCCAGTTCCAGGCGCTCACTGCGGGATTGGCGCCGATCAGGAGGATGTAGTCGCAACGGTCGATGTCGGAGACGGGCACCATGATCGAGGAGCCGTACATCGCCTCCGCGACGACGTGCACGGCGTTCTGGTCGACCGACCCCACCGCGTAACGGTTCTGGGTGCCCACCGCATCCAGCCAGCCGTTCATGAACATCAGATTCGACGACGAGTATCCGGCGGGGTTGCCGTAATAGGCGCCGATGGCGTCGGGGCCGTCGGCGTCGATCAGTGCCGTCATCCGGGCGGCGATGTCGGAAATCGCTTCTTCCCAGCTTGATTCGACGTACCGGTCGCCCACCCGCCGCAGCGGAGCGCGGATCCGGCGCGGATGTTCGACGAGTTGGGCGGCATTGCGGCCCTTCGCGCAGAAATCCTGCCAGCTGTGCGGGTTCTGCTTGTCAGCCGAGATCTTGGTTACCCGGTTGTCCTCGACGGTGACCTCGACGCCGCAGGCAGCCAGGCAGTAGCGGCAGAAGGTGAAGACCGTCCGCGCGTCTCCCGACGGGTGTCCCATGCTCGGAGCGTCACCCTCCCGTCCGTTTCCGTATGGCTTTACCGCCGTTACAATCTCGCCTGAAACTGTATCGCATGCCGAGGGGGATGACGTGGCCGATTCACCGTCGAAGATGATTGACGCGCGTATCGCGGAACTGGATGACTGGCGCGGCGCGACACTGGCACACATCCGGGAATTGATCCACGATGCCGACCCCGACGTCGTCGAAGAGTGGAAATGGCGGGGAGTCCCGGTGTGGTACCACGACGGAATGATCTGCACCGGCGAGACGTACAAGAATGTGGTCAAGGTGACCTTCGCCAAAGGCGCGTCGTTGCCGGACCCGTCCGGCCTGTTCAACTCGAGTCTGGACGGAAACACCCGTCGTGCCATTGACATTCGTGGGGAAGACGCGATCGATGACGAGGCGCTGAAGGCGCTCATCCGAGACGCGGTGGCGCTCAATGAGGCGAAGAAGTCCGGAAAATGAGTGGCCAACCGCGCGACATCCGGGAGTTGCTGGGCGATGCAGACGCCTACCGGGATGAGTTGTACCGGCGTTGGACCGGCCTGCTCAGTTACCGGTACATCGGGCGCAACCACTCGTCGATGAACCTCGGCGAGGTGGACAACACGGTGGTGATCCGCCGCGATATGCGTAACGAAGCCGGCGGCATCATGGTTGCCCCGCTTGCCATCTCATCGCCGGAAGGCTGTCAGACCGACATGGTGGCGGTGCCCAACCCGGTGATCGCGTCGGTGCAGATCGTCGACCCCGGCTACGACGTCAGCCGGATCGAGATCGTCGATTCGGGCATCGTCCACCAGGGCCGCACGATGGGCTACGGGCGGTGCAAGATCGTCGACGCCGACAATCCCGACCGGGTCATCGCCTTCAACGAGGGCCAGGGCGCGATCATCGGCATCCCGCCGGAAGGGCTTGACCGGATGGATGTTTCGGGCACCGAGCTGGTGATCGAGGACTCCCCGGATCTGCCGCCGTTGTGGCAGGCGTTCGGGGCTGCCAGGCGCGACGACGGGCATTGGGTGCTGCCCGCGTTGAGCGCCGAATACGCTTCACCCGACGCGGCCCTGCACATCGGGCCGCAACACGTGGTGCTGGAGACCGCGGCGACCGATCTCGCCGCCCGGGTTGCCGGGACACGCCGGCTGCAGGTCACCAGCTGGCACGTGATGTTCATGTCCCGCGGAAAGGTGGGTCCGTTCCGGGTGGAGGGTTCGGCCCACCCCGGCGGGCCCGGACGCGTCGGGGTGCGGATGCTGCTGCACGACGAGGGCAATGGCGACAAGGCCGTCACCTCGGCAGCGGCGCTGTTCGACATCGTCGGCTGAGCGCTACCGCCGTCGTCGCTGCTGCGTCCTCGTCACCCCGCGTGTCCTCGTCACCACGCGCGTCCTCGTCACCCCGGTCGTCCACGTCACCCCACGCCGACTGTGAATTCCACTACGCGACGCGCCGGCGAAGCGTCGCAGAATTCGCACTCGGCGTCAGACCGAGGTCAGCGACTCCGTCTTGGCCTGGTCCGCCGCGGGAGTAGGCCAGGGGGAGGGCTTCGGGCGCTGCCGGACCCGCTGCGGCCACCAGAACCACTTACCCAACAGGGCCGCGATCGAAGGCGTCATCAGTGACCGCACGATGAGGGTGTCGAACAGCAGACCCAGACCGATGGTCGTGCCCACCTGCCCGATCACGATGAGCTCGCTGACCGCCATCGTCATCATCGTGAAGGCGAACACCAGCCCCGCCGAGGTGACCACGGACCCGGTGCCACCCATGGCCCGGATGATGCCGGTGTTCAGGCCGGCATGGATCTCCTCCTTGAACCGGGACACCAGCAGCAGGTTGTAGTCCGCGCCGACCGCCAGCAGGATGATCACCGACATCGCCAGCACCATCCAGTGCAGCTCGATGCCGATCAGGTGTTGCCAGATGAGCACCGAAAGCCCGAAAGACGCGCCGAGCGAGAGCAATACGGTGCCCACGATCACCGCCGAGGCCACCACGCTTCGGGTCAGGACCAGCATGATGATGAAGATCAGGCACATGGACGCGATTCCGGCGATCAGCAGGTCGTAGTTGCTGCCTTCCTGCATGTCCTTGAAGGTGGCCGCGGTGCCGCCGAGGAGGATCTTGGAGCCCTCCATCGGCGTGCCCTTCAGCGCCTCGTAGGTCGCCTTCTTGATCGCGTCGATATGCGAAATGCCTTCCGCGGACATCGGATCGCCGTCGTGACTGATGATGAAGCGCACCGCGTGGCCGTCGGGCGAGATGAAGTTCTTCATACCCTTCTTGAACTCGGGGTTGTCGAACGTCTCCGGCGGCAGGTAGAACGAGTCGTCGTTGCGGGACGCGTCGAAGGCCCGGCCCATGGCAGAGGAGTCGCGTTGCGCCCGCTGCTGCTGTTCCAGCAGACCCTTCTGGGTCGAATACATGGTCAGCATCATGGTTTTCATGTTCTTCATGTTTTGGATCATCTCGGGCATCAGCGCCACCATCTTCGGCATCAGCGTGTCGAGGTGATCCATCACCGGCAGCAGGCTCTGGATGTCGTCGGTCATCGTGTCGACGCCGTCGAGAGCGTCGAACACCGACCGCAGCGAGAAGCACACGGGGATGTCGTAGCAGTGCTTCTCCCAGTAGAAGTAGGACCGGATCGGCCGGAAGAAGTCCTCGAAATCGGCCATGTGGTCCCGCAATTCGGCGACGTCGATGGTCATCGCGTGCATCTTGCCGACCATCACGTGCATGTCGGCGGCCATCTGCGTGGTGATGCTCTGCATCTGCTCCATGCTGTTGATCGTCGTCTGCATCTCATCCGACTGCTTGAGCATGTCGGCAATCTGATCTTCCTGATACTTCTGCGTCATCTGCTGGGAGACGCCCTGCACGCTGATCTGGAACGGGATCGAGGTGTGCTCGATCGGCTTGCCCTCGGGCCGGGTGATGGCCTGCACGCGGCTGATGCCGGGCACCCGGAAGATGGCCTTGGCGATCTTGTCGATGACCAGGAAGTCCGCGGAGTTGCGCAGGTCGTGATCGCTTTCGATCATCAGCAGCTCGGGATTCATCCGGGCCTTGGAGAAGTGCCGGTCGGCGGCCGCGTAGCCGGCGTTGGCCGGCAGATCGGCGGGTAGGTAGTTGCGGTCGTTGTAGTTGGTCCGGTAACCCGGCAGCGTCAGCAGACCGATGAGCGCGATGCCGATCGTCACGACCAGGATCGGGCCGGGCCACCGCACGACGGCGGCGCCGATCTTGCGCCAACCGCGAATTCGCTGCGCACGCTTGGGCTCCAGGGTCTGCCGAAAGCGTGATGCGACAGAGATGACCGCAGGGCCGAGTGTCAGGGCCGCGAGCACCACCACGACCATGCCGATTGCCAGCGGGATCCCGAGCGACTGGAAGTACGGCAGGTTGGTGAAGTGCAGGCAGAAGGTGGCGCCGGCGATGGTCATGCCGGACCCCAGCACGACGTGGGCCGTGCCGTGGAACATGGTGTAGTACGCGTCTTCTCGCGATTCGCCGACGGCCCTGGCTTCCTGATATCGACCGATGAGGAAGATCGCGTAGTCGGTGGCGGCGGCAATGGCCAGGGTGACCAACAGGTTTGTGGCGAACGTCGACAGCCCGATGACCTGGTGGTAGCCCAGGAAGGCGACCACACCGCGCGCGGCGGCCAGCTCGAACACCACCATGCCCAGCGTGAGCAGCACCGTGATGATGGAGCGGTACACCAACAGCAGCATCGCGATGATGACGACGAACGTCGCCATGGTGATCAGCTGCAGGCTGCGGTCACCGGCGAGGTGCTGGTCGGCTTCCAGTGCCGAGGGTCCGGTGACGTAGGCCTTGACCCCGTTGGGCGGCTTGGCGCTGTCGACGATGTGCTGAACGGCCTCGACCGAGTCGTTGGCCTTGGTCTCACCCATGTTTCCGACGAGATAGACCTGCACGTAGGCGGCCTTGCCATCGTTGCTCTGGGCGCCGGCTCCGGTGAGCGGGTCGCTCCAGAAGTCCTGGACGTGCTCGACGTGTTGTTTGTCGGCCTCGAGTTTGCGGACGATCTCGTCGTAGTACGCGTGTGCATCGGCGCCGAGCGCGTTCTGGCCCTCCAGCACGATCATCACCGAGCTGTTGGACTTGTACTCCTTGAACACTTCGCCGACGCGCTTGGTGGCGATCACCGATTGCGCGTCGTCGGGGCTCATCGAGACCGAGCGCATCTTGCCGACCTCGTCGAGCTGCGGGACCACCGTGTTGAGGACGGCAATCAGCGCTATCCAGCCGATGATGACCGGCACCGCGAATTTCCGCAGGAAACGCGGAATCGCCGGACGCGTGGCGTGTTTCGGGATCGGGGCGGTGTCGGCGTTGTCGGGCCGTCGGTCTTCGAGGGTCGTGCTCATGCTGATTTCACCAAGCAGGATGTCAGGGCGTGCACGCCGTTGGAAATTTTCTCGTCCTTGATTTCGTCGTCGACGGTGATGCGACAGCCGAGGTAGTCACCGTCGCTCTGTGCGGAGATGTTGGGAAACACCGACGGGGCGGTGGTGCTGAGCACCAGCGTCCACGGCAGCGGCGCGTCGTCCAGGCGCCGCGGTTCGGCACTGAGATCCAGATAGTTCACGTTGGCGGTTGTCGCCGAACCGAAGATCTCGTACTTGACCACCTTGGGCTTGAACGGCTTCGAGTCGTCCACCTTCGGGCTGGTCAGCGTGTCCGCGTTCTCGGCGGTGAAGAACGACTTGACCCGGTGCACGGTGAACCCGCCGATCGCCACCACGGCCACGATCAACAGCGGCAACCAGGCGTTACGCACCAATCTCGCCATCTGCACTACGCGATCCCTTCTGGGCCGGGTGATCCGATCTGCTGAGTCGTGTTGCGTTGGAATGCAAGAGGTTTGAGGCTGAACTGTGCCCCTTGCAGACCAAAACGGCCCGACGTGAAGCGGGCGGATGTCTCGATCAACCGAGGCATAATCGTGTTCCGCCGCCGGACCATGAATACATAATCTGCACTTTTTGCAGATCATGCAAGTTTATGTGTTTTCGGTCACGCCGATCACTTGCTGAAAATGCTGTTGACCAGCGCCGCGGCCCGCTCGACGTAGGGCATCGGCGTGTCGTCGGCGTCCTCGGGTTCGCCACTCGACCACCGCTCGATGCCCGAACGCACGGCCGTCAGCGCCAGTGCGGAGATCAGCGCCGGGATCTCATCGTCGGAAGGCAAACCCTGGCGCTTGGCGACGATTTCGGTCAGCTGGCTCTGGAAGCGCTCCAGGTCGGCCAGGAACGCCGCCAGCACCGCCGGGGTGGTCTTGGCCAGGTCCAGCATGCAGACGGCCTGCTCGCGCTGCGGCGGCATGTCGCGCAGATGGTGTCCGGCCAGCGTGATCAGATCCGCCAGGACCACCGACAACGGCGCGGGGCCGGCGGCGACGAACTCCTGGGCCAACTCGGGGGGCAGGTCCGATGGGCCGTACGCGATGGCCGCTTCCTTGTTGGGGAAGTAGTTGAAGAATGTGCGGGTCGAGATGCCCGCCTGCACGCAGATCTCCTCGATGGTGACCTTGTCCCAACCGCGTGCTTGCGCCAGGCGCACGGCGGCTCCGCGGATGTCCGCGCTGGTCTGGCGGCGGCGACGCTCGCGCAGGCCCATTGGATTCGCCATGTGCTCATATTTGCACAAACTGCACACTTTGCACGCATAACGAGGCGCAGGCCACTCTGGCTCAGCGTTTGCCCCAGTCCCACGGGGGCGTCGTCAGCAAACTCTGTCCGGTGATCCGAGTCTCGCCGAAATCTTTGTACAGCTCGATCTCCACGGAGTCCCCGGAGCCGTCGTCGAGGAGCGTGCGCAGCGCATCCGAATGGGTGACCACGACGACCTGAGTGTTTTCGCCCGCTACCCGGATCAGCGCGGCCAGCGGGCCGACCAGGCTCGGGTGCAGCGAGGTCTCCGGTTCGTTGAGCACCATCAGCGAGGGGCGTTGCGGGCTGAGTAATGCCGCTGCCCACAACAGGAATCGCAGTGTGCCATCGGATAATTCGGCCGCACGCAGGGGGCGCAACATGCCGCGCTGCTGTAGCTGAAGATCGAACAGGCCGTTGCTGACGTCGACCGCGACGGTGGCGCCGTCGAACGCCTCGGCGACGATCCGGCTCAGGTCGTCGAATCCTGCTTCGATGATGGTCTGGATCGCCGCGGCCAGATCCCTGCCGTCGTCGGAGAGCACCGGGGTGCGGGTACCCACCTGCGGAACGCGGGCCGGGGCGGCGGCGTCGACCCGGAAGCCGTCGTAGAACCGCCAGCCACGGAGCCGCTCGCGGACTGCGGCGAGTTCTGGAAGTGCTTGCGGGTGGGCGTATTCGGTGAGCACGCTGCGGTAGGGCGGCAGTGTGCGGCTCAGCTCGTCAAAGCCTGAATCGGAGCTGACCTCGGCGAAGTCCCGGGTGCGGCGAACCAGGGTGGTGGCGCGCCGCAGCACCGGGCCTGCGAATATCGCCTCGCGCTTGATCTCCGGGTCGCGGGAGAAGGCCGAACCGTAGCCCGCCATCTGCGGTATGCCGAGATCGACAAGATAGCCGAAATCGTCTGCGGCGAAGCCGAGTTCGAGCGACAGTGGGCGAGTGCGCGTGGTGCCCTGGGTTTTTCCCTGTTTGCGGGCTCCTGCCAGCTGCTCCGGACCGGCCCACAGCACCGATTCCAGACCGCCCTCGCGCGCCAGCGAGCCGATGACTTCGCCGCGTCCGCAATCGGCGAGAAGGCGCAGCGCGCGGTACACCGACGACTTGCCGGTGCCGTTGGCGCCGGTGACGACCGACAGCTGGCCGAGTGGCAGCACGATGTCGCGCAGCGAGCGGTAGCCGCGCACGGCAATCGTCTGCAACATGGGGCCGACTTTAGCGGCGGGGGGTGACAGGGGTGGAACTAGCTGTGGGGCAAGGCAATTTGCTGAGAGCTAAGTGTTAACGACTGTAGTTCCGACACCGCCGGGGCTGTAGCTGGTGTACATCGGTTGCAGATAGAAGGGCAGGAATCCGGTGTTCATCAGGCCGGATGAGATGACCGTGGGTTTGTAATCGTTCGTGTTGTACGAGTAAAGCGGGTTGGTGAAGCCCGGGCCGCCATAGACCGCGATGTTTGTGTTTGCCGGCAAGCTGCCTGCGCCGCCGATTACCGACGACGGCATCGTTCCCAGCACACCGCCGGAGTCGACGATCGAGGGCACGGCTATGGGAGTCCCGCCATTTATAGAAACGTACAACGTAGTGATCGGGGAGCCGTTGAGCGAGAAGTTGACCGGTCCAGGGTTCGGGCCGAATTGCAGCGTCCCGCCTTGCATGTCGATGAGCGCGCCCTGGCTGAGATTGCCCGGCAAGTACTGGTTCGGAATGGTGGGCCCCGGTCCCACCGCATTCGGTCCTAGACCCCAGACGCCGTCCACGCCCGCTGATGCGAAGTACGCGTCGAAGGGGGTGACGAATGGGTTCTTCAGGAACTCGGTGAAGTAGGCCGAGATAGCGAAGGGTGACGTGGGGATTGAGAACAGGACGACATTGACGGCAGTAGGCGCGGTCACGAGACCGTTGCCGAAGTCCACCGACGTGGGGTAGCTGGCAAAGAGGTAAGTCAGCCCGCCGCTGTAGGCGCTGATGTTCAGTCCGTGCGGGATGCCCAGCTTGAGCAGTCCGGGCAGGCCGCCGATGTCTTTCATTTGCATGACCAGGCCCGCGGATCCGGTGTCGACCAGGATCGGACCGCTGGTGTAGCCGTTGACGGAGAGATTGACGACCGGTTCGGTGGTCATGATGGTCGGCATAGAGATCGTCCTGCCGTCCCAGCCGGCACCGCTGAAGCCCTGGCCGCCCCAGATCGCGCCGCCGTGGCCGCCGGTGCCGCCGTACCCCAGAGGGTAGGTAGCCAGGGTGCCAAGTCCGCCGGCGCCGCCGTTCCCGCCGGTGCCCAGCAGATATGCAACGCCCCCGGCTCCGCCGGTTCCCCCCGCGCCTGCGCCGTTCGCGCCGCCCGTGCCGCCCCAGCCGCCGTTACCGAACAACCAGCCGCCGTTGCCGCCGGCCCCGCCGGCTCCACCATTGGCACCCGTGCCGCCGGCCCCGCCATTACCGAAGAACCCGGCGGAACCACCCGCGCCACCTGCCCCGGCCACCGTCTGCGAGTAACCATTGCCGCCGTTGCCCCACAGCAACCCGCCGGCGCCGCCGTTGGGCGACGCGGCGGTGCCTGCTGCCCCGTCGCCGATCAGCGGACGTCCCAGCAGCAGCTGGGTGGGCGCATTGATAATGCCGAAAACGGGGTCAAGCACGGATGCGGCCGTCGCCTCCGCGCTCGCATAGGACCCGGCCGAGCTACCGAGTAACAGCACAAACTGCTGCTGGAATGCGCTGAGCTGGGTATTGAGCGCCTGATATTCCTGGCCGAACCCGGCGAACAGCGTCGCGATCGCGGCCGAGACTTCGTCAGCCGCGGCGGCCGCGACCCCCGTGGTCGGAAGAGCCGCCGCCGCATTGGCTGCGGCCAGCGCCGAACCGATGTTCTCGAGATCCGCTGCCGCCGACGTGACCCAGTCAGGAGCCACGGCTAGAAACGACACGTCGCCCCCTAAGCGTCAATCACCGGTATGTGCGCCAAGCGTATCGAGTTCGAGGCCCCGCATCCGGGCTTTCGGCACACCGGTTCGTCATTACATCGAATACTCACACGGATTGGCCGTCGCTGCAGCGCGACTGCGAATCGTTACGCGAGATGGCCGTGGTGGTCGTGCTCGGTCGGCGAACCGCGACCGCAGCGGCAATCTCGGCGCCGACCGCCGTCGCTGCAGCGCGCGAACTGCGAATTGCTCCGCGAGTTGGCCGTGGTGGTCGTGCTTGGTCGTCGAATCGCGACCGCAGCGGCAATCTCGGCGCCGACCGGCGCCGTCGCCGCAGCGTGGAGCGTGCTTACAGCGCGGCGAGGATCGCCTCTACCCGGTCGCGCGCGTCGCCGAACAGCATCGCGGTGTTCTCCCGGAAGAACAGCGGGTTCTGCACGCCGGCGTAGCCGGAGGCCATCGATCGTTTGAAGACGATGACGTTGTCGGCGTCCCAGACGGTCAGCACCGGCATGCCCGCGATCGGACTGCTGGGGTCCTCGGCGGCAGCCGGGTTGACGGTGTCGTTGGCGCCGATGACGAGCACCACGGCGGTGTCGGAGAAGTCGTCGTTGATCTCGTCCATCTCCAGCACAATGTCGTAGGGCACCTTGGCCTCGGCCAGCAGCACGTTCATGTGGCCGGGCAGGCGTCCCGCGACCGGGTGGATGCCGAACCGGACGTTGACTCCGCGTGCGCGCAGCTTGCGGGTCAGTTCGGCGACGGCGTTCTGGGCCTGGGCGACGGCCATGCCGTACCCCGGGGTGATGATCACCGAGTCGGCCGAGGTCAGCAGCTCCGCAGCGCCCTCAGCGGTGACCTCCCGGTGCTCGCCGTAGTCCTTGTCTTCGGCCGGTCCTGCCTCGATACCGAAGCCGCCGGCGATCACGGAGATGAACGAGCGGTTCATCGCCTTGCACATGATGTAGGACAGGTAGGCACCGGAGGACCCGACCAGGGCACCGGTGATGATCAGCAGGTCGTTGCTCAGCAGGAAGCCCGATGCGGCGGCCGCCCAGCCCGAGTAGCTGTTCAGCATCGACACGACGACGGGCATGTCCCCGCCGCCGATGGACGCGACCAGGTGCCAGCCGAGCAGCAGGGCGAGCGCGGTGACGGCGGCAAGCAGCCAGATCGTCGGGTTGATCACAAACCACACCGTGAGGGCGCCGAAGAGCACCAGCGCGCCGACGTTAAGGAAGTTCTTGCCCGGCAGCATCATCGGCGCCGACTTGATCCGCGCCGAGAGCTTGAGGTTCGCGACGATGGAACCGGTGAACGTCACCGCCCCGATGAACACGCCGATGACCACCTCGGCGGAGTGGATTCCGCCCAGGCCCTCCGCGCGCAGGGTGGCCGCCTCGGCGCCTCCGGGATTGTGCTCGACGAACAGATAACCGTTCCAGCCGACCAGCACGGCGGCCAGACCGACGAAGGAGTGCAGCAGCGCGATCAGTTCGGGCATTCCGGTCATCTCGACCACCCGGGCCCGCCAGAGGCCGATTGCGGCGCCGACCGCGACGGCACCGGCCAGCAGCGCCACCCCCAGCGACTCGATGTGTCCGTTGATCGCCAGTGCGATGGTCGCCGCCAGCGCTACGGCCATGCCGAAAATGCCGAAGGTGTTCCCGGCCCGGGACGTTTCGTGCTTGGACAACCCGGCGAGCGCCAGGATGAACAGCAGGGCCGCGACGACGTATGCCGCTTTGGCGGCGGTTTCTATCGTGAACAAGGGATGATCCTTCGATTAGGTGCGCAGGCTCAGCTGCGGGAGAACATGGCGAGCATGCGTCGCGTCACCGCGAAACCGCCGAAGATGTTGATGCTGGCCAGCAGGATCGCCGCACAGGACACCACCGTGATCGGGAGGTTCTCTTTTCCGATCTGCAGCAGGGCGCCGAGCACGATGATTCCGGAGATCGCATTGGTCACCGACATCAGCGGGGTGTGCAGGGCGTGGTGGACGTGGCCGATCACGTAGTAGCCGATCACGATGGCCAGCGCGAACACCGTGAGATGCACCTGCAGCGCCGCCGGGGAGAGCGCGATCAGCGCGAACAGCACCGCGGCGGCGATGAGTGTGGTCGTCAGCCGTCGCTTGTTGGACATCGGCTGCTTGGCGTGCGACTCCTTGACCGGCGTGGCGGCCGCCGCAACAGCCGGGGCAGCGGACACCTGTACCGGTGGCGGCGGCCAGGTGGATTCGCCGTCCCGGACCACGGTCATGGACCGCTGCACCACGTCGTCGAAGTTCAGGACCAGCTGTCCGTCCTTCTCCGGGGTCATCAGCTTGAGCAGGTTGACCAGGTTGGTGCCGTAGAGCTGGGAAGACTGAGCGGGCAGCCGTCCGGCCAGGTCGGTGTAGCCGATGATGGTTACGTCGTTGTCGGTGACGACGAGCTGGTCCTTGACCGTGCCCTCGACGTTGCCCCCGTTGGCGGCGGCCATGTCGACGATGACGCTGCCGGGGGTCATCGAGGCGACCATGTCCGCGGTGATGATGCGCGGCGCCGGTTTGCCGGGGATCAGCGCGGTGGTGATGATGATGTCGACGTCCTGGCACTGTTCGGCGTACAGCTGCGCCTCGCGGGCCTTGTAGTCGTCGCTCATTTCCTTGGCGTACCCGGTGGCGGAGACCTCGGCTTCACTCTCGTCAACCGAAAGATATTCGCCGCCAAGGGATTTGACCTGATCGGCAACCTCCGGCCGCGGGTCGGTGGCGCGCACGATGGCGCCCAGGCTGCCGGCCGCTCCGATCGCGGACAGGCCCGCCACGCCCGCGCCCACGACGAGCACCTTGGCGGGCGGCACTTTGCCGGCGGCCGTCACCTGGCCGGTGAAGAATCGGCCGAAGGCGTGGGCCGCTTCGACGACAGCGCGGTAACCGGCGATGTTGGCCATCGACGACAGGACGTCCAGCGACTGGGCCCGCGAGATGCGGGGCACGGCGTCCATCGCCAGCACGGTGATCTTGCGGGCGGTCAGCTTCTCGACCAGCTCCGGGTGCAGGCCGGGGGAGATGAGGCTGACCAGGGTCGCGCCGTCGCGCAGCGCGGCGATCTCGTCGTCGTTCGGGGCGTTGACCTTCAAGACGATGTCGGCGGTCCATGCCTGATCCCGAGACCCGATGTCGGCGCCGGCCTCGACGTAAGCGCTGTCCAGGAAGCTCGCGGCGGTACCTGCCTCGGATTCGACGACCACCGAGTAGCCGAGCTTGACGAGCTGCCCGACGGTCTGCGGCGTGGCGGCAACACGCGTCTCACCGGGGAGAGACTCGCGTGGTATTCCGATGATCACTTGCTTGACGTCCGTTCGGTCGGTTGAGCGCCAGGGAGTGCGCGTCTGCGTTCACAAATCGCCGCAAAGCCTACGGCACTCATACCCAAACCTAAGAAAACGGCTAGGACGAACGGCCCGCCAGGCGCTCCGGTTAGCCTTGCCATGACCTGGTGCCGACGTCGGGGGAGAGTGTTGTCAGCGATACCTGTGATCGCGCTCACCGGTCATCTCGGCGCCGGCAAAACGACGCTGCTGAATCATTTGCTGCGCAGTCCCGGCACGCGGATCGGCGTCGTGGTCAACGACTTCGGCGAACTCAACGTCGACGCCGCGCTGGTGGCCGGCCAGGTCGACGAGCCCGCCTCGATCGCCGGAGGATGCATCTGCTGCCTGCCCGACGATGGCGGCCTGGACGAGGCACTGGCCAAGCTCGCCGATCCCGCCCGTCGCCTCGACGCCATCATCGTCGAGGCCAGCGGTCTGGCCGATCCGGTGTCGATCGCGCGGATCATCGGCTTCAGCAAGTTGGCCGGGGTCCGCAGCGGTGGCCTGGTCGACGTTGTCGACGCTGTCAACCACTTTGACACCGTCGACCGTGGCGAACTGCCCCCGGTGCGCTACGGCGTGGCTTCGCTGATCGTGGTCAACAAGCTGGACCAGGTTCCTGAGGGGGACCGGCCGGCGGTGCTGGAGCGGATCAATGAGCGGGTAGCGCAACGCAACCCGCGCGTTCAGGTGGTGGGCACCACGGGAGGGCGAATCGACCCGGCACTGCTGTTCGACCCGCTGGAATCGTCCGAAGACGCGGGGCAACTGTCGTTCCGGGAGTTGTTACTGGACGCGGAAAGCGACCAGGAACACGACCACGTCCACGCCGATTCCGTCACTGTCACCGGTGCCGGCTGTATCGACCTCGATGCCCTGCTCGACCTGCTGGAACAGCCGCCGTCCGGGGTGTTCCGGCTCAAGGGTGTGGTGGCGGTCCGCCATGGGCGGTCGGTTCGCAGCTATGTCGTCAACCTGGTCGGCAGCGCGGTCCACATTGCGAAGGCACCGCCCCGCGCAGTCGCGAACTGCTTGGTGGCGATCGGGATGCATCTCGCGGTTCCCGCCGTGCGTGCGGAACTGAGCCGAGCGCTGCAACCCGTCAGCGCCCCGGCGTCGGCGGTGGCGCTGCGGCGGCTGCAGCGCTACCGGCGACTCAGCTGCTGAGCGCGGCCGGGTAGCGATCGGGCAAGATACGTTTCGATGTCATCCTCGCTCGGCGACGTGCTTGCCACCCTGGACCTGACCCGTGTCGAGCCCTGGCTCTTCACCGGTCGGCAGCTGCCGGCGCCGGGCCACCACATCCTGGGTGGGCATATCGCGGCCCAGGCGTTGCTGGCGGCCAGCCATACCGCGCCCGATCGCGCCCCGCACAGTGTGCACACGTATTTCCTCCGGTCCGGAGACGCTCGCCGGCCGGTGGACTTCGAAGTGGTGAATCTGCAAGAGGGACGGACGTTTTCCGCGCGGCGCGTCACCGCGCGTCAGTACGACAGGATCCTGATGGAGGCGATGTCGTCGTTCAAGGTGGCCGATCCCGCCTCCGCGGAGGTCGTCTATCAACCGCCGTGCCCGCAGGCGCCCGCACCGGAGACGTTGCCTTGGGTGGCACCGCATCTCGCGGAGTCCGACGAGAACACCCAGGGGCGCTACGCAAGCCTGCGCTGGTTCGAACGCCGCGTCATCGACAGCGAGAGTGCGCCTCCCGCACGATCGGCGATGTGGTGGCGGCCGGACGGTGAGGTGCCCGACGATCCAGTGCTGACCGCGAGCCTGGTGGCCTACCTGTCGGCGGTGACGTTGACCGAGCCGGCGTTCGCCGCGTACGGCGGAGTCGGCGAATCGTCGCAGCGCGACCATTCGATGTGGTTTCACTCGCCTGCGGACTTGTCGGATTGGCTTCTCTTTCAACGGTCTTCGCCCAGCAGCGCCGACTCGCTCGCCCGGGCTAGCGGCACGATGTTCAACCGCAACGGTGCGTTGGTGTGCACCGTGCTACAGGAGATGTACTTTTCGCCGCGCCGGGCCTGATCGAAGCGGACCCGGCTCAGCCGGCGGTGTGCACCGCTATGTGCTTCTCACCCGCCGCTGGCTGTTCAGGAACCCCTACCGAGACGGTCAAGATGCCTTTGTCGTAGGTGGCGTTGATGTCGTCCTCGTCGGCTCCCGCCGGCAGGCTGACCGAGCGGGCGAACGAGCCGTAGGAGAACTCTGACCTGCCTTTGCTTTCTTTACGCTCGGTGCGTTCTGCCTTGATCGTCAACCGACCGTCGCGCACGGTGATGTCGACGTCCTTGTCCGGATCGATGCCCGGGATTTCAGCGCGCAGCGTGTAGCGGCCGTCTTCCATGTCGTCTTCGAGCTTGATCAGGTTGCCAGGATGCATAGCGGTCAGTGACGACGGGAAACCGGTGAGTAGGCCGGACCAAAAATCCGGAAGCCACCCTCGAGACTGCTGGCGGACGGGGAGATCATTCATGATGTCCCTCCTTTGGGGTAACAGGACTTGCCTGTTCGATTTTCGAGCGTGCGCGGTTGGAGCAATAGGGACCGAAGTCCCTTTCGCGGGCGGATATTCTCGCGAGTCAGGCAAGGGTGGCATCTCTTGATGAAGCCTTCGGCGACAACAGATTTCGTTTTTCGGCGCAGCGTCTTCGCCCGGTGGCTCGACGGCGACCGGAGGGTCGAAGGGTAGGACGTCCTCAGTGCTCGATGTCGGGGGCGGTTCAGGCCGATCAGTGGCTGGTGAGGGCCTTGGGGGAGCAGATGGCCTTCACGAAGTGCGCAATTTCGTGCTCGTTCAGATGGCGGGCGATGTCGGCTTCGCTGATGATGCCCACCAGGCGGTGATCTTCGATCACGGGCAGGCGGCGCACTTGGTGCTCTTCCATCATGTTCAGCATTTCTTGAATATCGGCGTCGCCGTTGACGTGGTAGGTGCTGCCTTGCGCCAGTTCGCCGACCGTTGCGGTCGACGGATCCGTGCCGGCTGCAAGACATTTGACGACGATGTCTCGATCGGTGATCATTCCGTGGAGCCGGTCGTCGTCTCCGCAGATCGGCAGTGCGCCGACGCCCAGGTCCCGCATGTGTTGCGCTGCGGCGGTGAGGGTTTCGTGTTCGCCTACACAGGCGGCACCGGCATGCATGATGTCGCGAGCTGTGGTCATGATTGTTCTACTCCTAATGCAATGGATAAATTCCGCCTTCAAAGGTAGGCCGATCCCGGATGGGCCTTCTAGGGTCGTTGGGCCCTACGTAACCGGTTTTCGGGGCGACCGGTCAGGGCAGAATCGCCACCTCAGCGGGGAGATGCTTGATCCTGTTCATGAAGCGAGTCAACTCATCTCGTGTCAGCTCGTCGCCGGCGAGAACAAGTTCGACCCTGGGTACTGCGCCGGCCGCGCTCACCCTCACGTCTGTGACCGGGCGGAACCCTTGGGCGACCGCGACCACTTCGTTGGCGGTCTCGGTGAAGTCGACCGTGTTGCATCCCGACGCTGGGACCACTCTGCCTTCGAGGTGTGAGTCAGCGAGCAGGGCCGGCCATTTCAGAATCTCAGCCCCCGCCGCGAGGAACTCGGTGCACCACACCTCGCCCACCCGGCCAGACCAGCCGGGGAGCAACGGAACGGTCGGCGAATTGTCCAGTGCGACAATAATCAAGGGTCCGAGCACTTCGCCGAATGCTGCGGCGTACTGGGACGCGCGATCCGCGTTTTCGGCAGTCGCAATCCATGGCTCGAAGACACTCGCCAGGTCTTGCTTCCCGGCGCGTTGAACCGCAAGGTGTTGCCCGACAGCAAGTGGTGCCACCGGTCGGCTCGCAACTCCGCAACGTTCGAGGGTCTTCGTGCCCTCGTCTGTGGTCCGCCGGGCTTCCACGTCGCGGAGGTCGAGTTGGCATGACGCCACTCGTCGATAGTCGGACGCCACCTGCTCCAAGAACAGCTGTGCTGTCATCGCTGGGCTGGCCCGCTCGTCCGTCGAAGTGCTTGAGGGCAGCAGCGGACGCGAGAAGCGATCGACACGGTCAAACTGGCCGTCCCAGGCCAGCGACGCCGCTGACACCACGCGGACCATTTCCGACTCTCGCGGGTCCCGCGTCGACGGCGGATGCCTCACGATGCCGGCACGCAACCTGCGTACCTCGTCTTCGAGTGTCCGTGGCGGGTTGTCCGGCGTCATTCAGAGTCCCAGGATCGTTGCTACCGCAGCGGCCAGGTCCGGAAGGCCCGCTCTGAGGAAATCGAGTTGATCTTGATCGCGTTGATCCACCTTGTCGGTCAACGCATCTGAGGCGACGCGAAGGACCAGGACGCGCTCACACAATCCCAGCGCACGCATCGTCGACGCGATACCGAAGGACTCCATGTCGACGAGTACCGGCGTGTTCGCGATCTGCGAATGGAGGGCAAGGGCCAGCGAGTAAGACCAATTCTCCTTGGCGTAGACGGGACCGCCCGATGGCGACTCCAATGGCGCCGGTGCGACACCCGGCGAAATCTTGATCACCTTGTCGGTGGCGAGAACATGGGCGTCGGGAACCTCCAACCCCCAGACGGAACCCGGTGCGCCTGCCGCCCCGGCGCGCAGTTCGATTGCCTCGAGTGGAGCTTGCTCGCTGGGTTGGGTGCGAACTATCCACTTGTTCTGCAGCTGAACCACTTCGCCGTCCGGGGTAGCGGCCACCACTCCCAAGGACAGGTAGGAAACCCTCTCGGCCCGGAATACCTTGCCGACCAGCTCGGGATCGACCGTCCCGCAGCAGCCGTAGAAGACGTAGTAGTCGGCCCGGTTCTCGCGGGTCGACCGGCTCAGGGCGGCCGCGGCCACGACATTGCCCTGGGCGCTCAAGGCATGGTGCTCGAGCCGTGCCGTGCGGCCGTCGGACAAGTGGCCTTCCCATGCCTCGTCACCCGGTTTCGTCTGCGCCCATACCGTTGTTCCGAACGCCGGCAAATCGACGCAGAGGCGTGTGAGCAACTCCGTCACTGCCGTCGCTTCGTTTCTGGTGAAGGTGAATATCGCCACCGTCACGTCCGCCACGGCGTCATCGTAAACCCACGAGAACGGGTGTTCACCGGTGAACTTCTGGGTTTAACCTAGAGCGAGCACGCGGCTCAATGCCTACCGATAGCGGTCTGAAAAAGGGGCACGTCGAAATGATGATCCCAGTCAAATTCGCATCAACCGCACTACTGACCGCGTGCGCACTGTCCCTGGCGCCGCTGGCTCACGGCGACATCATCAGGGTGCCCATCCCTGAATTGCCCTGCGATCTGCCGATCTCGAGTGCCTTCATCATCTGGCAGCACGGGCCCGGGGTGCCCGATCGCTCCGTTTTCGCCAACCAGTCCGACGTGTACAACTGTCGGCCGACGCTCGACACCTGGCGCGCCGGCCAGCCGACCGGCCCCGGGTACTGCTCCAAGATCGCCTGGTCTTCGGACAATCCCGGTTACGTCCCTGGGGTGACACCCGCCGCTCCGTTGAAGAAGGTCATCGACCAGGTGGGCGACTGCCCCTAATCGGAAGCGGTCGTCCCGATCAGGCTGAAGAACGTGTGCGACGGGTCATCTGGACCCGGGCTACCCGTGGGTGTATCGCGGGTCATGGGATGAGCGAAGGATCCTGAAATCGACGGGTCGTTCACCTGGACCCAGTCAGTCACGATTTGTCGCTCCAGTATTTTCCAGACACCGAGCCGCTTTTCGTACTTGTCCAGATAGCGGCCGCCGATCACCACGTCGGTAACGCCGTTGCCGGTACCGATGGTGTGCGTTGCGATGCTATAGATCTCACCCTCGGCGTAGCTTCCGCTGACGGCGAAGTTCTTCGTGGTGATGTGATGCTGCATCGACCGAATGAATCTGCGGGAGTCCGCGAGTGTCTGGATGAAAACGGCTACCGGGCCCGAGGAAAACGCGCCGTGTTCGTCGTGGGCATCGTGATGATAGAGACTTCGCAGCGTCTCCAGATCGCCGCGGTCGACTGCGCGGCAGTACCCGTGCACAAGCTTATTCAGAGCGTACTCGTCGAGGATCGCGGCGAGGGCCTCTTCAGATGACGGCATCGACATGAGTCGAAGGTAGCCGAACGGATGCAGCTCGCGAATACGACGGCGGCGCAGTCAATTGCGTCACGACGACGGAACGAGTGGGGAAGGCTGCTCGGGGCCGCCGAAGGGAATGTGCGCGAACACGGCGGTGCGACAGAGGTATTCGTCAACCGTCTCGTGATGGTGCAGACGAGTCGGGTTTCTCCTCTTCGGTGAGGTCGCCCATCGTCTCGCGCGCGCGGCGGCCAGTATGGACGCCACCCTCGATATGAACGGTTCCGCCTGTCGCCTGATGTCGACTCTGCCAGTCGCTTATCGCCTGATGTGCCGCATGGTCGAGGTAAATGACCGACATAGTGACCGTCACGGTCGTGCCCTCCGGGATGGAGGCCAATACCTCGGTGAGTCGGGGCAGGGACAGGAACGTGCACGCGCCCTCGACATCGACGTGCCACTCGTCGCCGTTGTCATCGGCGTGAATCCTGAACCACATCACCCGCCACGCCGTCAGCACGATGGCCAGGGCGAGCCCGATCAGCACGCCCTGCATGAGATTGAGGAATACGACGCCGACCACCGTCACCACATAAACGGCCAGGTCTCCGTTGCGCATCGCGTTTTCGATGTGGGCGGGCTGCAGCAGCCTGATACCGACGAAAACGAGGAGTCCGGCCAGGGCGGCGGACGGGATCTGCTGAATCAGGCCAGAGAAGAACAATGTGAAAACGAGGATCCACACGCTATGCATGATCGTGGCGGCACGGGTACGGGCACCGGCCTGCACATTGGCGGAGCTGCGCACGATCGCAGCGGCGACGGGGAGCCCGCCGAACATTCCAGACGTCATGTTCGCGACACCCTGTCCCGCCAACTCGCGATTGAAGTTGGTGGGTTTGCCGTGATGCATCCTGTCGATGGCGACCGCGCCCAGCAGGCTCTCGACGCTGGCGATGAAGGCAACCGTCACGATGCTCGTCGCGACGGCTCCCCAGTTTCCCTGGGGCAGGGCCGGCAACTCGACCGCGTCGAGCGGGGAGCCCGTCAGCTTGATGCGGTCCAGCTCGAAAGGAAACATCAGCGAGATAGAGGTAGCCACCACGATGGCGACGAGCGGACCGGGAATCGCGGCGACCTTGGCCGGTGCCCAGCGCCAGGCAACCATGATGGCGATGACCAGGACGCCCAGGAAGACGCCCGGGCGTTCCGCGTCGGCAATCTGTGCCGGCAGCTGAACAATGTTCTCCCAGGCTTTGCTATGCGACTCTCCGCCCAGTAATACATGCGTTTGCTGGAGCGCGATCGTGATGCCGATTCCGGCCAGCATCGCGTGCACGACGACCGGTGAAATGACCAGTACCGCTCGGGCGATCCTGCTGAGTCCAAGGATGAGCTGCAGTGCTCCCGCGGCCACGGTGAACAAGCACGTCACGCGCCAGCCAAACTGGGAAACGAGACCGGCGGTCACAACCATCATGCCGTTGGCCGGACCACTGACCGCCAGTGGAGCGCCGCCGATGGCTCCGACAACGAGACCTCCGACGACGGCCGAGATCAGGCCAGCGAGCACAGGCGCGCCCGACGCGATCGCGATGCCGACCGAGAGTGGCAGTGCGATCAGAAAAACCACCAGCGAGGCCGGCAGGTCATGCCGCAACACCGACCGCACTCGGTCGCTCCGCGACGGCTGCGACTCATCGCCAATGGTTTGATCGCCACGCGGTTCGATGTTCTGAATTGGTCGCTCCTTTGCTCCGTCGTTCCTCCGTTCGCAATGCTCGGCTGAGGAGAACTCGGTATCGCAACCACCGTTGTGCTGATTGCGCCCACGCAACCCGTTTGCGCACACACACAAACCAAGCGGACGTCGCTGGCCGCATACCTATTCGGCGAGGGGAGCGCTTGGTTAGTAGCCAGAATCATATGAGCGAGGCAGGTCGTCAAGCAGTCAAGCCAGGCACATGACATACGCAAATGTTTTGGCGCAGTGCGGGATGGCTGCACGAGCCGGCCGTGGCCGTCGGCGACACCCAGCCTGATCGGCAAGCAACTTCGGGTGACGCTCGAAACATCCTGCGCTGCAGATTAATTCGTCACAGTGACGTATTGCGGCAGTTGCGGGCTGTCGCTGCGTTGCGGCTCCTGCCCAGGTAAACGGGAAGCGGACGCCGTCGGCTGGCGCGGTCCGCCAACGCCGCCGTCTCCAGCTTCTTCGCGGCGCGCGGGGGTTCCGGCGGAGCCGGCGGAGCCGGCGGTGATGCCGGACTGCTGTTCGGCACCGGCGGTGGCGGCGGCGCCGGTGCTCGCGGCGGAGTCAACGGCGCCATCCCGGGCGGGTTCGGTGGCGCCGGCGGTTCCGGCGGCAACGGCGGCTGGCTGGTCGGCAATGGAGGCACCGGCGGGACCGGCGGCGCCGGCGCCGACGGCACCTACGGCGGGACCGGTGGGGCCGGCGGGGCCGGCGGGAACGGTGGAATCACCACCGGCGACGGTGGTGGCGGTGGTGACGGTGGCACCGGAGGCGCCAGCAGCTACGGTGGCCCCGGCTTCTCCGGAGGCAACGGCGGCAATGGCGGCAACGGCGGCAACGCGGTGCTGATCGGCAACCGCGGCAGCGGCGGCACCGGCGGCACCGGTGGCTTAGGAAGCGGGTCCAGTAACAACGGCATCACCGGACTAGCCGGGGTAAGCGGCAACCGCGGCTCGCTCTAAGGCAGCCCCGGAGCGGCATAACTCAGGATCGATGTGCAACGACCGTACCGGCTATATCGGCGGCCCGGACCCGGTCCGGGGCTCCTGTCACCGCCATTCGTCACAGTGACGTTTTGATGCGGCCGACGCGGGCTGGCTCGGGTTTGGCGCGTGGGTGTGTGTGGGCAACCGGACCGGTCCCGACCTGCCAACCGCCAACTGAGGCCCTGTGCGTCAATCCGTCGTGGCTCTGACTTACTCACTCGTCGACCTGCGAACCGACAAACACGGTGCGCTCGATCATCAACGCGGCGTGCGCTCGGAAGCCCTGATCAATGCGAAGGTGGGTGTGCGACTGGTGCGTCCACAGTCCCGTTGCTCGGGTCCTGCGTAGGCGGCGTTTTGCCGATAAGCGACATTATGTCAGGTTAAGTACGCCATGTTCATCTGACCGTCGTGTTCTGGATTGGTTTGCAGCGAGTTGCCCTCTAGTGCAATGTGATTCGCGGCCTGCAACCAGCGTCGCCGCAGAGCGCATCCTTGATTCATCTGATGCATCAGCAAGGATTCTGTGAGCACGCAGCCGGACGATCGGGCGCAGTCGCCACAGCCGGGTTGCCGGGTCGAGCGGTTCGACGGTGCTCCTACTCTCCCGCCGGGGGATAAACGAACCCGCACGTGTGCTTCACACTTCGAGCTTGGCGGAACCTGTCAACCTGAATGAGGCATGACATGCGGGCTGTTCAACTTCGCGGTGGCTTGGGTTTTGCGGCGGAACCGCTGCTGAAACGTGGCGTGGTCCGAGTAGTGAGCGGGCGGGGGTCTTGGTGGCTACGACGCGGTCGGTCACCGTGTCGTGCGCCCTCCATACCTCGCCCATCAGTTTTCGGCTTCCGTCGACAAGGCTATCTGCCTGCGCTCTGCTAGCACCGCTTTCGTCGCAGCCAGCCATCGGCGGATGTAATCGTTGGCACCGATTTCCGGGTTGCGGTCGACGTAGCGAACGAACCATCCGGTTAGGCCGTCCCATTCGGTGCAGTCACCACAAGGTGTCAGCAGCGTCCAGTTCAGCTCCTCTAAGGTCCAATGCGCCTTTGCGGAGTTCCGCAGCATCGACGTCGTCACCCAGTTCGTGTCGTTATCGTCGCCACGTCGCGAGACCGGGACAACGTGGTCAATCGAGGGAAAGAGCTCCCAGAAGGCAATATGGGTTTGAGACATCGCCCAGTTCGGATGGGCAGGAAAATCGTCTGGCAGAGCGAGCGAAAGCGCCCGAAGTGCACCCGGGTGAACCAGCCGGGCGCCGGAATAGCGGTCGGTGAAGCCGTCTCGGAAAAATATCCGAAGGCACTGCCGCTCGCTGTATCGACGATTCACTTTGTCGACAGCAACGAATGGATACTCTGCCCGAAGAATTTCGCGACCCGCTGCGAGAGAGTCGCCTTCTAGGGCCGCGCAAACGCGCTCGAGAATTGTGGCCTTGTCCACTGTTCCCCCGTCGTACACCTTGATGGTCACCCTGCAACATACCGCCGCGCCGGACCCGGTTGGTGGTCCCCCGGAATCGACCGCTTTGCTGTACTCGCTGCTGTACGACGGTCTACGTGTTGCGGATCTGCAGCTTGTTCCGGTACCGGCAACCCAACGAGGCCGACTCAGCTGAGTCCAACGTTCTGGGACAACTGTGCCCCATCAGCGTGGCCCGCAAAGTCGTGGAGCCCAGCAACAGGTGCGTCCGGGGCGCGCGCCGACACTCTGCTGGCCGCGATGCCCGGACATCTAGTTTTGCTCGATGCCGAGGTGTCCGCAACGTGCAGGCCGCGTGGAATACGGCGGGTTACCAGTAAACCACTGCATATTGCATCAGATGAATCATCGCTCACCCCCCCGTTTTGCCCGTCACTCTTCCAGTCGTTTTCCTCTGTGGCGCAGGGCTTTTCGCTTGTCGGCGCTGCCTCTTGGAGTTGAAACTCAGCTATGCCGGCGAGCTCACTCCGAGTATGAGAAAAGGCGGGGCCGTCGGCAGTCTGACCGATCAGCTTGGGGCAGGCCTCGATTCGATCGAATCCGGCTTTGGGGCCAGTACTACCCGAGTATCGAGGCTGTCCGATGCTCATAGATCGAGGACGATGCGCAGTGCCGCATCAACGCGGCGCATCTCATCGAAGCTTAGGAACCCGACGCTCTTGCCGAGTCGGCTCGGGTCGACTGCGGCGGCCTGTTCGGCAAGCACGCGGGTGTTCACGCCGCCGATTTCAACTTCGGGACGAAAGCTGGCGGTACGAGCCGACGTGGACGTTGGTGCAACCAGCCACGTCGACAGGGGTAGTTGATCTGATTGAACTACTACGGCGTAGCGGGAACCGGACTGCTCGTGACCGCGGCTCCCCCGCCCGGCACGCAACTGAAAGACCTCACCACGCACGCAACGTCTCCATGTCGCGCAGCACCTGCATGGCCTCAGCGCGGTCGGACTCGTCTTCAGCAAGCCTTTCCGCCTCGGCACGAATCGCCGCGCCAGCCTTCCGTCGTGCGGCATCGATAAGAGCAGACCGAACGGCTACGGATACGGCGGTTCCATCTTTGGTCAAGACCTCCAGCGCCTTCGATGTGTCTTCGTCGGGCCTGAAGGTGATTGTGTCAGCCATTGCAACAGTGTATTACGTTTTGTAAGACGGCCGCTGGATCCGCATGAGCGATTTTTCGCCCAGCAGCGTTAACTCCAGCGGCCTCCGGTCCTGCCCAGCGTTCGCATCGGCGCTCTCAGGTGGAATACGACGGAATCGAATATGGCGGGTTACCAGTAAACGTCGCCGTTTTCATCTGATAAATCACGGCCTTCCGTGTCTGCGGACCTACCATCTGCCATCGCGAAGGCGAGATGTACCGCCGCGGCCAATGCGCCCACTTGGTCAGTTCGGCCAGATCCGGAGGTCTGCTAGGACACGGTGCCGTTTGTGCCGGGGGAGCCGGGTGAGCCGCCGGGGCCACCGGAGCCCGCTGTCCCGCCGGTGCCGCCGGTGCCGTTGGCCAACGTCACCGGGTCGGCGTTGCCGCCGTTGCCGCCGTTACCTCCGTTGGCTGATGTGGCGGAGCCGTTGGCGCCGGTGCCGCCGTTGCCGCCGGTGGCGAATGTGGTTGCGCTGATAGCGGTCGCGAGACCACCGCCGCCGCCGTTCCCGCCGGTGGTGCCGCCGGCTCCGTTGCCGCCGGCTCCGCCGGTGGCAGTAGCTGTGGAGCCGACGTTAAGCAGGTCAACGGTCGCGCTGCCGCCGGCGCCGCCGCTGCCGCCGGGGCCGGTGATACCGCCGCTGGCGCCATCGCCGCCCGCGCCGCCGATGGCGTTTCCGGTCCTAAACGCGGACGCATTACCGCCGTTGCCGCCGGACCCGCCGCCGGCGGCACCGGTGCCGCCGGACCCGCCGGCGCCGCCGGTGGCATTTCCGGACAAGCGGGTCTCCGCGTTACCGCCGGTGCCGCCGGTGCCACCGGCCCCGGTGGTGCCGGTGCCGCCGGTGCCGCCGGTGCCGCCGGTGGCGCCACCAGTCGAAAAAGGGCCGATTACTTGGCCGCCGTTGCCCCCGTTCCCGCCGCTACTGCCGGTGCCGCCCGGGCCGCCGGCGCCGCCCACAACGGTCATCGTCGTGCCGCTGTCAGCGGCAAACACAGCGCCGCCGGTCCCGCCGGTCCCGCCAGCGCCGGTGGTGCCGGTGCCGCCCGCTCCGCCGACGCCGGCGGTTAAGCCTCCGGTTCCACGATTGATGACAGTACCGCCGGCGCCGCCGGCCCCGCCGCTGGTGCCGGCGCCGCCGGCGCCGCCGGCGCCGCTAGTAGCGGTAGCCGAAGAGGCGACGCTGTTAATAGACGCGATGCCTCCCATACCACCGGCCCCACCGGCGCCGGTGGTGCCGGTGCCGCCCGCTCCGCCGGCCCCGGCGGTGACGTTTCCGGTTCCACTGGTAACCGCCTCACCGCCGGCTCCGCCGGCCCCGCCGCTGGCGCCGTTGCCGCCGGCTCCGCCGGCCCCGCCAGTAACGGTAGCCGTAGAGGCGACGCTGCCAATAGACGCGATGCCTCCCTTACCACCGGCCCCACCGGCGCCGGTGGTGCCGGTGCCGCCCGCTCCGCCGGCCCCGGAGGTGACGTTTCCGGTTCCATTGGTAACCGCCGCACCGCCGGCTCCGCCGGCCCCGCCGCTGGCGCCGTTGCCGCCGGCCCCGCCGCCCCCGCCGGTGAGGGTGGCCGCAGAGCCGTTGGTGATATTCACCTGACCGCCCTGGCCGCCGTTCCCGCCGACGCCGGTGGTGCCGCCGGTGCCGCCGCCGTCACCGCCGTTGCCGCCGACGCCGCCGTTGCCGCCGGTCAGGGCGGTGACGGGATTCAGGCCGCCGCCGCCGTTGCCGCCCTTGGCGCCGGCGCCGCCGGCGGCGTCGGTGCCCGCGATGCCTGTGGTGCCGCCGGCGCCGCCGTTGCCGCCGTTGCCGCCGGCCCCACCGTTACCGGCTACGGTCGTGCTGCTGCCGCCGTTACCGGCATTGCCGCCGGCACCGCCCAGGGCGCCGTTGCCGCTGGTGCCCACGGCTCCGCCGGTGCCGGCGTTGCCGCCTGTGCCGCCGGAGCCGCCATCGCCGCCGTTGCCGCCGGCGAGGCCGCTGGCTGGGGCCGCATCAGCACCCGCCCCGCCGGACCCGCCCGCCCCGGCGTGACCACCGTCGCCCGCCGTGGCACCCAGGCCGGAGTTGCCGCCCGCCCCGCCGTTACCGCCCTGGCCGCCGTGACCGCCGGGGTTGCCGGAGTTCGGGTCGCCGGTGAACGCGTCAAAGCCCGCACCACCCGCCGCGCCGTTGCCACCCTTGCCGCCGTTGCCGGCCAATCCCGCGGTGGCGGCGTTTCCGCCGCTGCCGGCCAGCCCGATGGTGCCGCTGTTGCCGCCGGCACCGCCGTGACCGCCGGCGCCGCCGTTGATGTCGCCGGCGGTGCCCGCGGCCCCCACCGCGCCATCTCCGCCGTTGCCGCCCGCGCCGGCGTTGCCGCCGTTGCCCGCGGTGCCACCAGCACCGGAGTTGCCGCCCGCTCCGCCGTTACCGCCCTGGCCGCCCTGGCCGCCGGCGGTGCCGGGAAGGCTTGCTGGTAGGGCGGTCGCCGCGTTGAAGCCCGCGCCGCCCTGACCACCGGCACCGCCGTTGCCGCCGTCACCGAAACTGCCCGTCGCACCGTGGGACCCGAAGAGGCCGCCGTTGCCGCCGGCGCCGCCGGCACCGGCACTACCGCCCAGCCCGCCGCCACCACCGGCACCGCCGTCCATGAAAGTGCTGTTGCCGGCACCCCCGTTGCCGCCGCCGCCACCAATTCCGCCGTCACCACCGACACCACCGGCCCCACCCCTGCTGAACAGTCCGATACCGCCGCCGCCGGCACCACCGGCCCCGCCGATACCGCCCGCGGTACCGGCCACACCGGTCGCCCCCGCGCCAACCGCGCTAGAGGCGGCACTGGCACCGGCACCACCGTGCCCACCGACCCCGCCGGCCCCGCCGGCATAGCACAACAGGGCCCTGCTGAGGCCGCCTGCGCCGCCGACCCCACCGGCACCGCCAGCCTGAGTCGACGTGCCCGCCCCGCCGGCACCGCCCACACCACCGGCACCACCGAAACCACCGAGCAATCCACCAGCCCCGCCCTGACCACCAGTTCCGCCAGCCACCCCCAAGCCGCCGCTCCCACCGGCCCCGCCGGCGCCGCCGTTGCCGAACAGTCCGGCCTCACCACCAGCACCGCCGGCCTTGCCTGCCGCTCCGGAACCGCCGTTGCCGCCATTGCCGAACAGGATTCCACCCGCGCCGCCGGCCTGGCCGGTGCCGGCTGCGCCGTTGCTGCCGTCGCCGATCAGTGGACGCCCGAACAAAATGTTGGTGGGCGCATTGATCAGGTCCAGCACGGGCTGCAGCGGCGATGCGGCTGCAGCCTCTGCGGCGGCGTATGCACCGCCGCCGGTGCTCAATGCCTGCACGAATTGGGCATGGAAGGCGGCGGCCTGCGCACCGATCGTCTGGTACTCCTGACCGAAGGTGCCAAACAACCTCGCGACGGCCGCCGACACTTCGTCACCGCCTGCGGTCAAGATGTCCGTCGTCGAAGCTGCCGCTGCGGCGTTCGCCGTACTGATCGCCGTTCCGAGACCGGTCAAATCCTGCGACGCGGCGGCGACAGCCCCAGGGGTAACGAAGACAATCGAGGTCAACTTTGACTCCTAATTAGCCGATTACTAACTAAGGGCTTAACTGTAGGTGTTCAGAACACTGCCGCAACCACTTCAGCAATTCTTGTGCCGAATTGCGCAATGGCATCACGTGCGTTCAATGAATAAACAATTCTCGCTCGATGTCGTTCAGATCGACACGAGGACAACGTTTGTCACCACAATCGGTCAGGTGCTTTCGCGGCTACCCGGCGCCACATAGCCTACCTGCTCGTTGTAAAGAAATTGACGCGCCCGTTGAATTATGTGCAATCCCTTGTTGTCGAATCGACCCCGGATGACGAAGTTGGTCATTAGCCTTGAAATTTCACTTGGGTGCGCGTGCTCCCGGGGCGTGGGCCGGTGAGGTTCGTTGATCTTGATTTCGGGGCCCCGGGCAAGGCGGCGGCGCCGCGTGTCGTGCAGTGACGCCGGGTTCCACGGGCCCGGTGGTGTTTTGCTCCTTCCTACGGTGGTTGGGACAGTGGCTTGCTGGTCAGGGGATGGCCAGGGCGCGGTTGAGCGCGTCGGCGAATTCCTGTGCCCAAGGCCAGGTTTGGCAGACACGGAGGATCACGTAGCCGGAGTGGCTGATCAGGCGGACAGCGGTGTGCAGCAGCCGATGCCGCAGCGTGGCGGGTTCGGCGTTGGTCACCGGCCCGTCGAGCAGGAGCAACCTCATCCAGCACAGCAGGTCGATGGCCAGGGCGGCGGCGGTGATCCAGGCGGTATTGATGGCGAACGAGGATGAGGGCTAGCGGCCCAGTCCGGTGTCCTTGCCGCAGCGGATGAATCCCTCCGCGCGGGCGTGCACCCGGTCCCCGTAGCAGGTGGGCGCGGGCGGGATCGCACCGTGGCGGGCCGCGATCGCCTCCCACACCTTCGGCCGGATTCGGTTGCGCACCCCGGTGATTGCGGCGATGTCGGACGCGCCGATCTCGTTCAACGACCGCCACACCGTGGGGATCGACGTCACCGGCCCGAACAGCCGCGGCTGCTCGCCCAGCACAACGACATCGCTCAGGTGCACTCCCTCGGGTGATCACTGAACGTCGCCAACGTCGATTCTCGTTGACGCAGGCGAGGCGTAGCATTGTGCTACAGGAGGTGCGGACATGGCGAACCTCGCCGACCGAGTTACCAGGGTTGCTGCTGACCTTATGGACAGCGCCGCTGCCGAAGGGGCTCGCCAGAGTCGATCGGCCAAGCAGCAACTTGATCATTGGGCTCGGGTGGGTCGGGCGGTGTCGAGCCACCAGACGGCGTCGCGTCGCCGTGTCGAGGCCGCGCTAGCCGGCGATCTGGACCTCAGCCACCTGTCCGAAGATGAGGGGCTGGTCTTCAACGCCGAGATCTCGGCCGCGATCGAGGAAGCCTTGGCCGGCGCCCATTACGGTGACCTGCTGGCCGCGCGGGGCATCACAACAGTGGCGCTCAACGACGACGGCGAGATCGTCGAGTACCGGCCCGACGGCACGACCTCGGTGGTCGACGTCGACGGATGAGCGATCGCTTCGCGGTGCACTGGTGAAGCGTCTGGACCTTGTCGTCGGCCCGAACGGCGCCGGGAAGTCGACATTCGTCGCTATCACGTTGGCGCCGTTGTTGCCTCGCAGCGTCTTTGTCAATGCCGACGAGATCGCCAAGCGGCGCTGGCCCGATGACCCCGCTACGCACGCCTACGATGCGGCACGGATCGCTGCCAATACCCGCGCCAAGTTGATCGAGGCCGGCAGATCGTTCATCGCCGAGACGGTGTTCTCCCATCCCTCGAAGCTCGACCTGATCCGCGCAGCCCACAGCGCGGGCTACGTCGTCGCCGTGCACGTGCTGCTGATCCCTGAAGACCTCGCCGTCGAACGAGTGCAGCGGCGCGTGCACCACGGCGGTCACGACGTCCCCGAAAGCAAGATTCGCGAACGGCACCGCCGACTATGGCCATTGGTGGCCGATGCGATCGCGATCGCCGATACCGCAACGATCTATGACAATGCACGCCGCGAGGGGCCTCGGATCGTTGCGCAACTGACTGCAGGCACAATCATCGGCGCGCTGATGTGGCCGCCCTGGACGTCAGCGGAACTGACCCGACGCTGGCCCTGCTAGGAACCCTCGCGAAGTTCCACTTTGCAGGTCCGCTACGGAGACCAAACGGCGCGTCGACGACCCAATACGGCGAAGCCGCTTACGTCGAGTTACCAGAAAATCCCGCCATATTCTTTAAAACATTGCGCTGCAATGTCTGCATTTTGTAAAGTACTTTCCTGCCGATAAATTGAGCAGTTCGTATTGCTCGATCATGAGCGGCTTTTCGCCGCCGTCGAATGGATGGAGTGCAAAGCGATTGAATTCATCAGATGAATAAGCCTGAGCGCTCTGGCGCCATAGTTCCCGATCTCGCTGCCAGATGACTGGTGTCCGGAGGCGGACCGGAGATGGTCATCGACTACCTGCACTGCCACGATGTGGCGGCAACGGACGACATCGTCGTCCGATGGGTTTGGACCGCGGCGAGTGCTGGTCGATTGCCGCTCATAACCGGTGGCCAGGGGCGGGATCGAACCCACCCGCATAGACCGAAGTTCGGCGCAAGAATTTCCCAAGATGACCGCAGTAGGCTCTCGTATGCAAGCTATGAGACAGCTGCTGATACAGATGTAACAACTGAGAAGAGGAGCGGAGATGCGCAGTAATAAAGTCATGAAGACCACGCGTGGCCGCAGGAGATTACTTGGCGGGTCGCTGATGTCGGCAGGCGTCGCCATCGCTGGACTCGTCCTCACCCCGGCAACCGCGCACGCCGACGGCAGCGCCAAAGGCCCGCTAACCTGGTGCCCCGGCCAGGACCCGGCCTCCGTCGGCTCTGGCTCCTACCGGCCGAACTGGGACTGGAACGTCTGCCACACCTATTGGTGGGTGTATGGCAGACCGGGAAATGTGTCCAACGGTGTCTGGGAAGGTGAGCTGCCGCCCCCAGACATCCCGTTGGCGAACCTGTCGCGCCCTGCATTCAACTGCGGGCTTTTCTACTGCCAGGATCCGGGCGGCCCCTACACGGTCGATCCGCGCAACCCGGCGCCGTAGTCCGTTTTTGCGAGTTCAAGGTCGGCAGCGTGGCCACGATGGCGGCAACGTACGCCCCGAAAGTGGCGGTGCACTGACCGCCACTTTCGGGGGCAGTCATTCCATCGTCAGGGCGAAAGCCGCGCGCATCGCGATCAGCGGAACAGCAACAGACTGAATCCGATTCGCATCGCCACGATGACCACCGCGTCGCGGCCCGTCACCGAGGTGACACGGCCCCGCACTATCAAACACGCACGAACCGCGCAGCGCTGACCGGTCCGAACTGACCAGTCGGAGCGATGCTACCGTTTGCACCGTAGGCTCACGTCGTGCACAGCGTGACCCTGGCTAGCACCGCGTCAACGGCGGCGTTGACGGTGGGGCTGGCGGCTTACGCTGGGTTGATCTTGGCCGCCATTGCGATGGCGATCTACGACGCACGGCGGCGCCGACGGAACCGGGCGATCGCCGCCGCAGTAATAGTCGGGGTGTTGACGCTGGGCGGGCTGGTTACCGCGATCGTCAGCAGTGTCGCGTAAACCGTCACAACGTGGTGGGCGTGCACTCCGACACTTGGCCACGGCCGGCAACTCCCGGAAGTAATACCTCGACGACTTCCCGCGCGATGCGACCTCGCGAGCGGCTCTAATGACCATCTTTACTTTCCCACGAAGCACGATTCATCCGTCGTTTGCGACATACTCCCCCTGCTACATTCCACCCGGCTCGCTGCTGAGCATCGCGAGAATATGGCGGAATCGGATATGGCGGATTACCCAGAGAAGCGGCAATGCTGCTTATGATGCAGTCGGACCCAGTTTTGCAGTTGCTGCCGCCGGATTATAAGGGCACCTACGCCCGTTACGCCCACGAGGGTGCGCGCCGAGCGGGCTCGGGCGCGCCAGCGGGTTCGACGCTCTATGCCCAACGTGCATCAGTGCACGGGGCAGCTCAGGATGCGACCTATTTAGCCATCAAGCGCGGGGTGCTACGAACGAAAACCAGGGAGACGTTACCGTCGCGCGCGAGCGGATTCTGGTCCCTTTAACCAGGGGTGTGTCTCTAGTTTTCCCAGCCCCATTGCCGAAGCCGCAAAGGGTGGGTTCAATCTGCTGAACGAAACCGGCGTCGATGCCTCACGAGTAGGGAGGCGCTGTGTTGGTGAGATAGGAGTGTCGGCGGACATGAAAAACTGCCCACTGGCGGACATGAAAGTGCCCGTTCGCGGCCAATAAGAACTGCCCACCGGCGGATACGAAAGTGCCCGCAGGCGGCCATGAATCTGCCCAGACCTACTTGATGTCGTTCGGCGCGTCTGCGCTGGGGCGGCCTCTCCTGCGGTTTCGATGTCGATGCCTAGTCGACCCGACAACCCCAGGAGAGACCTACTTGAAGTCTGACGGAGAACTCATGGAAATACTCAATGCCTACGACCTGACCGGGTCCTACCGCGCCGCGGCCGAGCTGTGTGGGTGCTCGCACCACACCGTGAAGAAAGCGGTCGAGGATCGCAACGCTGGGCTGCCCCCGGCCACGCGGCGGGCCCGGATGATCGATGATTGGCGCGACCTGCTGGAAACCTGGGTCGCTGATTCGAAGGGCAAGATCCGCGGCGACAAAGCCCACGACAAGCTGGTGGCGTTGGGCTACACCGGCACCGACCGCACCACCCGCCGTTCGTTGGCGGAGATCAAAGCGCAATGGCGCCTTGGCAATACACGCGTGCACCGGCCCTGGATCACCGAGCCAGGACTGTGGCTACAGTACGACTTCGCCGACGGCCCCCTTGTCGCCGGCCGCAAGATCGTGCTGCTCGTGGCGTGGCTGGCGTGGAGCCGCTACCGCGTCGTGGTGGCTTTGCGGGACCGCACCGCACCCAGTGTCTTCGCCGGCCTGGACCGCATCTTTCGCATCGTCGGTGGTGCTCCGACCTACCTGCTCACCGACAACGAGAAGACCGTCACCACTGGACACATCGCCGGAGTTCCGGTCCGCAACCGGGCCGCGGTCACCTTCGGCCGCTACTACGGCCTTTCGGTGCTGACGTGTGAACCCGCCGACCCAGCCACCAAGGGTGGGGTGGAGAACGCGGTGAAGCTCGCCAAAGCCGACATCGTGCCTACTGAGACCAACCTCCTGCCGCAGTACGACTCGTTCGCCGACGTCGAAGCCGCATGCGCCGGTTTCACCACCGAGATCAACGCCCGCGTGCACCGGATCACGGGACGCCGGCCGGCCGAGATGCTCATTCAGGAACGCCCGGCCCTGCACGCGGTTCCTGACCTGCCCCACACCGCCGCGTTGGGGGTGACCCGCCGGGTTCCCGACAACACCCCGATGGTCACCTTCGACCACTGCCAATACTCGCTGCCCGCAACTCTTCTGGGCCAGACAGTGTGGATCCGTGACCACGACGGCACCGATGAGGTGGTGATCTGCGCTCTTGATGGCGGCGGCCCGGTGGAGGTGGCGCGGCATCGCCGCGCCGCCCCCGGTAGTCCCGCCATCAACGATGACCACTTCCCTGAGCATCGGGACAAGGTGCCCGGTGATTACCGGGTGCGGGCCCGCACTGTCAGTGAGCAGACCTTCCTGGCGCTGGGGCCGGGTGCGGCGGTGTGGCTCAAAGAAGCCGCCGCCGTCGGCACCGAACGGATCCTGCAGAAGATGGCCCACGCGGTGGAACTGTCGGCGTTAACCGGCCGCGCCGATGTCGACTGGGCGCTCGGGCATGCTGGCGTGCACGGTCGCTTCGCCACCGGTGACCTTGATTCCATCCTCGCCAGCAAGGGCATGGACACCACTCGCCGCGGCGCCGACGAAGACACCTCCCTGGCGCAAGGAACCAGTGGGTGGAACTTATTCGGCCGCAACGTTATCGACGCTGACGAGGCAGGCATCGCGTGACTACCACCACGACCACCGCGTCGCTACCCGCCGACGTCGAAGCGCTGATGCGTGGGCTGCGGTTGCCGCACGCCCGCGCGATCGCCGCCGACGTGCTGGCCACTGCCCGAGCTCAACGCTGGGACCCCACCGAGGTGATCAAAGCGCTGCTGACCGAGGAGTCCGCCGGCCGGGCCCGGTCCATGCTGGCCGCCCGCCGCAAAGCCGCCGGCTTCCCGACCGGGAAGACATTCGACGTGTGGGACCCCAATGCGTCGTCGATCCCGTTACCGACCCAGCAGGCGCTACAGACCCTGGAGTGGGTGGGTCGTCGGGAGAACCTGGTGGTCTGCGGGCCCGCTGGCACCGGCAAGACGTTCTTCCTCGAAGCGTTGGGGCAGAAGGTCATCGAAGCCGGGATGCCGGTGGCGTGGTTCACCCTCGAGCAGATCGGGGTCCTGGTTCGGGCGCACCGCGCTGACGATTCGTTGGGCAAGGCCGTGGCCAAGATCGTGCGTGCCGAGCTCGTGGTGATTGACGACGTTGGACTGTTGCCCGTCGGTGCCGATGCCGCTGAAGGGCTCTACCGCATCGTCGAGGCCGCCTATGAACGGCGCTCGGTGGCGATCTCATCGAACCTGCACCCCAGTGGTTTCGATGAGCTGATGCCCAAGACGTTGGCGACTGCCACCGTGGACCGGCTGCTGCATCACGCGCACCTGTGCCAGACCAGCGGAGACTCCGTGCGGCTGGCCCAAGCCCTGCACGGGAAGGGAGTCAAACCCTTGAGCTGACAACGGCCTCAACCACCGGTGGCGGACACACCCTAATGGGCAGATTCGTGTCCGCCACTGGGCAGTTCTTATTGGCCACCTACGGGCAGTTCTCATGTCCGCCCACGGGCAGTTTCAGCTGTCCATTGACATAGGAGCTTTCTGCGATGGCCCTGTACGCATATCCCCCACTCCTTGTGGGTTCTGCGCTCTTTCTTCGGGCGCAGAGGATGACACTCGGATTGCTGATTCACGGGGCAGCGCATTGCACAACACCCGGTGCCCCTGAATTGCCCATGTTGGTGCAACTTCTCAATCGCCACGAGATTTCGGCATGCACTTCAGAGAGGTATAACCTGCAAAAACACGGGGCAGGCACGTGCTGGAATATCGCCAACATGGTCCGACTGGGCGATCTGACCGCACCTGAAACACTATCCGCAGCCATCAAGCAGACGGTTGACGGACGAAAAATTCCTGCGCGCCGACTTCCACGAACGCAATGGCGGGATTACCCAGCTAGCTAGAAAAGTTCAATCATCCCTGGTAGGACAGGCGCCCCCGACGGGCTCCGGCCCCGAGAAGGATCGAAGGAAATCGACAACAACACCGGAAGCCGGAGTGCGCAATTCGGTCGCGAGCGAATCCTGAGAGCCGCTGCGGCCTTCCTGGGTCAGCGACCGGGTGCGACCCAGGACGAGATCGCCGCTGCGATCGGCGTCAGTCGCGCGACCCTCTATCGCAATTTCGCAGGGCAGGCCGCGCTGATCGAGGCAATTCAACAACTCGCACTTGCCCAGGTGCGTGCGGCACTTGACAGCGCCCGTTTACAGGAAGGGCCGGCCACGCAGGCACTGCTGCGTCTGGTGACGGCCTGCGAACCGGTATCGAGATATCTCACGTTCCTCTACACCTACAGCCAGGAATTCGAGAACGAGGAGTTGGCGCAGGGCTGGGCCGAAATCGACGCGGAAATGCAGGGATTCTTCCTGCGCGGCCAGCGAGCCGGCGATTTCTGGCCCGACCTGACGTCGGCCTGGCTGACCGTAGCCTTCTACAACCTAATCGCAGGAGCTGGTTGGTCCATCCGGGCCGGACGGGCCGCGCCGCGCGATTTCACCACTATGGTCACCGATCTCCTGCTGGACGGGGTTTCCAGGCGCTGGTGACCGACAGTCACGTTGATGCCAACCTGCAGCTGATCATCGGGAAGCAGGTGGCTGACGCCGATCTGATCGGGCGGTCCACGGTCGCGGCCGAGATCGCGGCACAGACACACATCTACTTGGCTGACGGCATGGGCAGATCGTGCCAGCTGCACGACTTCCTGTCCGACTCCGTGCGGACTACCGCGTTGCAGGTGAAACCAGACCCAGGCGCTGTTAGTGCAGCGTCAAGATCGCGGCCGCGGCGAGGCAGATGAGGGCCACTAGGGATATCAAAATTAAAGTGATCGCCGCGCGCACGATCTCTTCTTCGGTGGGTCGCCACCGCGGCTGCAATTCGGCAAGAACGCCGTCCCCTCGACGGCCGAGTGCGTTGATGCTCGCAACCGCCGAGGCGAAATCGTCGTGCTCGTAGGCCTCGTTGTTCTTGATTGGCCGGTGCGTGCCGATTGCGGTTGTCATGTCACTGCCCCCCAAGGCTTGCGGACGCCGATAGGCGTAACGTGGGTTTCAGATTTGGCGTTCTTGTATGTCCAAAGATATGAGCGCGAAATTGCGATTGCGGTAACGATCCCTAACGGTCACAGCACAGAGTCGTGGTTTGCGCCCACCATGCTTAGCTAGCGCCACCCCTACCGCCGCGCCACGCCGAAAAGAGCGTCTCGGGTCTGTAACTTCACTGCCACCGCACCTGATTGCAAGCCCGAGAGCCCCGACGCGAGGACTCGCATGGAGCGTCGGCCACCGCCTGCACCATCGAGGGATCAATCGGAGCCGGGCCGGCGTCGCCAGTGGACCGATAGACAGGGCCGCTCCCCTCGCCGGTCCGTGATGGGTTCGCGGACGGTTACGTCTCTCTACCAGCGCCATAGCTGCTGCCTCTTCGCTACGCTGCGGCGGTGGACACCGAGACCCCGCCGACCGGCCCGTCAGAAATCGTGCGCACCCACGAGACGCCACCTGCCCAGCTGGTGCGCGATGGTCGCTACCGGTTTGGCACCTACAACGGTCCGATCGCGCGGATCAACCCACTCGACGTTGTCACGGCCACCGGAGCTCGTGGTCGCCTGCAGCGCGCAGTGCGCAACGCCCGACTCAAGGAGTGGGAGGCGTTCCAGCTCGGTGACGACGCAATATTCGTGCTCGGCGCCGTCTACGACACGAAGTCGATCTCGCTGCTGCAAGTGCTGGTTGTGGACAAGCAGGCGGCCACGATCCGGCGGTGGGAGCAGAAGTTGCCGACCTCGATGGTGCACGTCGCCCGCGGCCTCGACCACACCCGGTCCCACGGTCAGGTTGGACGTTTTTCGCTGCAAGTGGCCAACGAGATGGACTCGGGCCTGGTCGCAGTGGACGCCAGCCATCCCGGGCGCGGTGCGCTACCGCCACTGGAGTTGCACGGCGCCGGGCGATGCGGCCCCGGCGAGGCCGGACACCTGGTGATCTGTCACCCCTTCGCCGAAGATCGTGCGCTGTACTCGCACAAGGCGATGATGCCGTTCACCGGCACGCTCCGTATCGGAGCCGAGCTCACCGTGTTCGACGCCGACCGTTCGTTCATGATTCTCGACGATCACCACGGGGACTACCCCTCCCCTATGCGGTACGACTGGGTGACCGCAGCGCGCCGCAGCGATGCGGGCCGGGTCGAGGGCTTCAACCTGACCGACAACCAGGTGCGGGACCCGCAGCGTTACAACGAGAATGCCGTCTGGCTTGGCGACCGCGTCCACCGCCTGCCCGCCGTTCACGTGGAACGGCCCGACGGGCCCTGGGGTACCTGGATCGTGCGCGATGCCGACGGGTCGGGTCAGGTCGATGTGCGCTTCACGCCGACCGTCCGTTCCGAGCTGCATGCCGGTCCGCGCCGATCGCTCGCCGAGTACTACGGCCCCTTCGGCTGGTATGAAGGCCGCATCCACACCGAAGAGGTCGACCTTTCGGTCGATGGCATGTTCGGCATGGGCGAACAGAAGTTCATCCGCGTCTGACAGCGGGCCGCGGCAGCCGGCGGTTTGGCAGTCATCCGGCCTGGGCGGGCAGCGGCAGGCGAGAGGCTCCTAAGGGTCAGGCGTACTGGTTGGTCGGTGTGATCGGTCCCCAAACGCCGGAAGAGACCAGCTGTCCCGCGAGTTGCTGGTACTGCTGGGCCGGTATGAACTGGTCGCGCGTCAGCACGTAGCCGCTGAACCCGGTGGGATCGCTGACCAGGACCCAGCTGTAGTCGGGGGCGCGCGCGACGATGATGTAGTTGCCCGTCGGGCCGCTCAGGCTGAACGGCAGTTTGAAGGGTAGGAAGCTGACGTCCAGCGCGGTGTTGGTGGCGTTGAGGGGCACCGCGGACCCGATGATCGAGGACAGCGGGCCGTTGTTGAAGAAGTAGTTTCCTGAATTCTGCACGCGGATCGTGCCGTCAGGGTTGAGGCTGTACATCGCTTTGGTGTTCACCAGGCCGAGCGAGAAGAACTGCTTGACGCTGCCCTGCTCGTAGTAGGTGCCGGCGAACTGGGCGGGATCGACGGGCACCGACGAGGGCACCGGCCGCGGCCCGAAAATCGGCGGGAGGTTCAGCGCGGCGGTGGTCGCCTGCAATTGTCTGACGATCGCGGTCTCGGCGGCCGCGTACTGCTGGCTGGCGTTGTTCAGCGCCTGCACGAACAGGTCCTGGAACGAGGCAGCCTGCGCGCCGAGCGCTGCGAAGGCCCGTCCGTGGCCGGAGAAGAACTCGGCGATTGCGGCAGACACTTCGTCCGCGGCCGCGGACGCCACCGAGGTGGTCGCCGGTGCCAGCGCTGTGTACGCCCGGTCGAGCGCCGCGCCAACACCCGCGATGTCCTGCGCCGCGGCCGTCACCCCCTCGGGCACAACATTCACAAACGCGTTCACCTCAGACAACGGCTTCTCCCCTACTGTCGATGAACCCGGTGTGACCGCCTCAGGTTAGTGGAGGCCGCCGGGGACTGTTCGCGGTTCTGGAGGGAGCAGTCCTGTGACGCGCAGTGCAGAAAACCCTTGAACGGGGCTTTGCACCGCAACGCCAGCCCAGGCAGCGCCCACCTGTCGACGACCCGGGATAGCCCGTGCCGCAAACAGGACACGTGCATCAGGGGATCTCAGTTCAATCCAGCCACTGAAAAATTGCGGGGCGCATGCCCGCTTGCGTCGTGTGGTGGCTGCTTGCTACGCCCGTGCCAGCTGAGCCCTCACCTCTTTGAGCTCCTGCGCAGCATCGCGTCCGGCCCGCCGCGCCTTTTCGTAGTCGCTCTCAGCTTTGGTCAACGCACGCTCTGCCTTGCTCAGAGCTGCTGCTGCTTCATCACGGCGCGTCCGGGCCGCGTCACGTTCGGCTCGCCGGTCGGAAAGCAGGCTCTCGGTGTGCGCAACAGCTTTCTCGGCAGAGGCGACCGCCGCCGTCAACCTTGCTCGCTCCCGCCGGGCGGCTTCGGCTTCCTTCTCGCGCCGAGGCGCCTTCGACGACCGCGATGGTTTGGCCGCCGGTGCGGTCTTCTTGGGTCCGGTAGTCGCTGACACTGCCACACTGTCGCCGAAGTCGCCGAAGCCCGACCAGCGTTCGGCTTTGGTCAGTTGACCGAGGCGCCCCCTGACTTCGGGGTCGGCGATCGCCGCTTGCAGCGTGCCAGCGATGTCGTCGCGCACCGTCGACGACGGATTCTCCACCTCGGCCGCATTCAAGGCGGCCTCCGTGAGTTCGTTGATCAACTGATGTTGCCGGGCGGACAACTCACGGACTAGCACGGCATCCATCGCGGCGTGCGCCTTGCGCAGGCTGTCACCAAGCTCGGCCAACCGAGTCCGTGCTTCCCCGTGCCCGATCACCAACCGGTTGACAATCCATGCCACCGTGGTGGGTTTTCGGGCTGCTGAGATTCGTTGAGCCGCATCGGCATCGCCTCGCCTTTTGGCGGCCGCGGACAATTTCGTCCGCTCACCGGTGAACTGATTCGGAGGGACCCGGTACAAGGCATCGAGCTCGTCGTCGGCCATAGTTCCATGATCTCTCGCGTCCGGGCAGCTACCCAACGGTTTGAAGCCCCTCCCCGTTGGCTACCTCATTCGGCAATGAAAGCCAACACGTTTCATGCACCGCGGCGCCGGCTCTTACTCCCCCTGCTCATCGTGCTCGGAGTGCTGGGCGCTGCGGTGCCGGCGTGCTCTGGGCACCAATCCGTGGGCGGCGCGCCGGCTTCGACGGGTCCTGCGCGGGTGACGATCACGCCAAGTCCTGATGCACAAGACGTCCAACTAACGTCGCCGGTGCAGGTGAAAGCCGACGCGGGAACGCTCGTCGAGGTACGCATGGTCAACGACGGCGGCAAGCCGATCGACGGGGTCATGACACCGGACAGCACCGTGTGGAAACCGACTGGTCCGCTGGGCTACGCACACACTTATACCCTCACCGTCACCAGTCGTGGGACCAATGGCGCTGAAAGCTCGCAAGTTTCGTCCTTCTCGACGGTGCGGCCGTCCAACCAGACCAAGGTGTCGTTCACCATGACGTCAGAAGCTGCGTTGCGGGAAGGCGGCACGTACGGGGTTGGGACGGTGGTCGTCGCGCACTTCGACGAACAGATCTCTGATCGGCCCGCCGGCGAGCGCCAACTGGTTGTGACCACTAATCCCCCGGTGCCGGGTTCCTGGTTTTGGGTCGACTCCCAGCACGCCCATTGGCGCCCGGAGCACTACTACGCACCAGGCACCACGGTGACCGCCGAAGCGAAGATTTACGGTATTGCGCTGGGCGGTGGCATGTTCGGGCAGGAGGACAGCCGGGTGTCAATTCGCATCGGCGATGCGCACGTGTCTGTCGCCGACGATGCGACCAAGCTGGTCAGCGTATTCGACAACGGCAAACTAGTTCGGAGCATGCCCACCTCCATGGGTATGGGTGGCACCGAGACAATCGGCGGGCGGACCTTGTCGTTCTGGACTCCGCCGGGTGTCTACACCGTGCTCGACAAAGGAAACCCGGTCGTGATGGATTCGTCGACCTTCGGGCTGCCGAAGAATTCCCGGCTCGGCTACCGCGAGACAATCAACTACGCCACGAGGATCAGTATTGACGGTATCTATCTGCACCAGCTCGATTCGACCATATGGGCTCAGGGTCATACCGACACCTCGCACGGGTGCCTGAATCTCAACGGCGACAACGCCAAATGGTTTTACGGCTTCTCCGTGCCCGGCGACGTCGTCGAGGTGCACAATACCGGTGGGCCGCCGCTGAAGATTGAGCAGAACGGCGACTGGACGCTCAGCTGGGACGAGTGGCGCAAAGGTAGCGCGCTACCGCGCTCGTCCTAGCCCGGTTCGGCTTGGTCGTGGGTCAAGCGCAACATACAAGTCAGACCTGCCTCACCGACCGATGGAACGGGCCGCTTCTCGGTCGTCGTTCCACCCGATCGGTGAAGCCAGTGCTGCTGCTTTCTGAATCGAACTGTCGCGGAATCCGATTCGTTCGATGACTCTGCGGAAGACGCCCGGCGCGTTCGCCGTGATCAGCAGACTCTTGGGCACGACGATCTTCGCCGAGCGACGCTCGATCCCGTCCGCAATTCCCATGACGACCTCTTGAAGCGGCACCATCTTCCAGACCCCCTTGACGTTGCCGCCCCAAAGTTCCTCGCCGGCAGGGTCTTTGTGCACGTGGTCCATCAGAGGGGTCTTGAAGAAGGTCGGGTGTGCGCTGCCCACGCCGACTCCGAGGCTGCGCAGTTCGAGCCTGATGCTGTCGCACATGGCCCAGACTCCGGCCTTGCTGGCCGTGTAGGAGCCCTGCAGCGGAGAATGGACGAATGCTGCCATCGAGGAAATGGCCAGCAGATAGCCGTGCCGCTTCTGCACGTGCGGCAGCGCCGCCTTGAAGGTTCGCCACACTCCGGTGAGGTTGATGTCGATGACTCTTTCGAATGATGCAGGCTCGAGTGTCGCCATCGGCGCCACCGTGTCGATCCCAGCGTTGGCGACGACGATGTCGATCCGTCCGAAGTGGGGCGCTGCGGCGTCAATCGCCGTCTGCAATGAGGACAGGTCGCGGACATCGGCGACAAACCCCGCAACACCGTGCTCGGGCGGGTGGCCCGCGCTGAACACCTTCTTCCCACGCCGCTGGCGGACAATGCCATTGATGTCGCTGCCGCGCTGGAGTTGGACAACTGGCTCCGCTGAGCAGGAGCCGTTTCTCCTTCGGCGCTTTCTCGACGGCTGGTCAGTCTTCCGCCGGATCAGCAGCGTTGGCTGAGGACGTTGCCGCCTCCCCTGCTGCGACATAGTGCGAAGAGTTCCACGGTGCGTTCGCTGCGCCTAGCATTTGGCTTGCTGGGTAAACGCTGGACGAGCAGAGGGTCTGTTGACGCATCGCGGAACGTTTCTGTTTGCAGTACGGGCTCTGCTTTGCCTCGCGCTGTCAGCGTCAGGCCTCGGCCTACCCGTCGGGATCGCCAGGGGCGGTAACGGAGAGTGGTCCTACCCGTTCTCCTGCTCATGGTCTTCGTTGACGGCTGACTTCGCAGGGCGCGACCAGCTGCCGGAGTCTGGCGAGCCTGCCACCGAGTGGTACCGGACCGATACCGAGGGCCACTATGTCAATCACGGGTGGGGGCCGGCGGCCGACACCTTGCCGACGCCGGCCACGCCGCAGGGGGCGCAGTGCAATCCCAGAACGTGGAAGCAGGAGCGCATCGTCGCGGTAGCTATGCGCTACGTCAACGCACCGGGTAACCCGCTGGGGCTTCAGTACCGGCACCATCACATTCCGGGCTGGGATCCGCCGGCCTCGACGTATGCCGGTGCCCCAGAAGACAATCCCGACGTCGACAACCCCGGTGGGCCGACTGCCTGGAGTCCGGGACGAGGGTTGGACTGCTCGAATTTCACCGCCTGGGTCTACAACTACGGTCTGGGAATCAAATTCGGGGGTGACGTCCACCGGCAGGCGGATGGCACGGCCGGTCCCATGGGCGTTCGCGTGGCCAAAGAAGGTTCGTTTGAACCCGGTGACCTGATTTATCTGCACCCCAACGGCGATGCCGGCCGGGCGTCGCACGTGGTGATTTACCTCGACGACGGGCACATCCTCGACAGCCGCATGAACGCCCAGAACCGGATCGGGGTTCAGATTCGCGATCGAGTGGGCTGGTACCGGGAGGCTGTCGTCGGCGCGTGGCGGCCGATCGGCTGACGCCTCCGCGGGCTCGCCAAGCCAGTGGGTCTTAGCTGCAGGGAACCTGCCCGTTGAGGACGCAGTTTGACGGAGCCGTATAGGTACCGCTCAGCACGCCTCTCATGCCGCCGGTGGCCGAACCCCCGGGTGCAATCATGCGATTCCAATTCGCGGGCGTGATGACCCAGTGGGTGCCGGCCTGTGCCGCGGAGCTGTTCCACGTGTGGATGACGGACTGTCCCGCCGGCATGTCGAACTCAAGCCTCCAGTCCGACAGCGGCGCCATGGTCAAGTTGGTGATGGTGAAGCTGGCGATGAAACCGGTCTGCCAGGTCGATGTCACCCTCAGCGTCGCCGCAGCCGCTGCCGCATGAGCTGTGGGTGCAACGAAAGGTCCGGAGATGGCAACCAGCAATGCCGACACGGCTACGTGAAGCGCTGTGCGCCAGCGTTTCACGTCAGTATGCAGTCCGGCCATACCTGCCAACAGTAGAGCCAGACAACGACACCGGAGCCCCGCCGCGCGAGCAAGCTGCAGTAACTTTGCGCAACTGCAACCGTCGTGAAACCTCCGCACTGGGGGGACTCGTTGGGTTCATCGGCGGCCGTGAACTCACTACGCGCCAGCGCCGCGCACTGCTGGAAGCGCGCCCCGACGTCGAATCGTGGGCAACCTTTCTCGCCCACGGGCAGATTCGTCGCGCGCCGACTGGCACCTAAGCGCTTACCGGGGCCAACGCGCCAATGTGGCGGAGCCAGCGTGGCAGATTGCACAGTTGAGCGCCATCTTTTTGGGTGTTGTGCACAATTTTTCGAGCTCTCGTCATCCATACACTCTGGGGCGTGATCTGGGGTCAACCGTCTACGCGGGTGCAAGACCTGATCCGCGCCGGCCTGCAGCTGGCCTGCGAATCGGGCGACGAGTGGATTGCTGACATCGCACACGCCACGATGAGGTCCCTGCCGCAAGTCGCTGCAGATCCGGATCTGGTGGCGGCGGTGTCACGGGCGCACCGTGCGAACCTGTGTTGCTGGGGATCCGCCATGATGCACTCCCCCACTGCTCCGGACGCGCCCCCGCTGGACACCCCGGAAAATCTCGACCTGGCCCGCATGCTGACGCGCCGCGGACTGGACGCCTGGACCCGTGACATATTCCGCATCGCCCAGAACGTGGCGTGGCGCCGCTGGACGGATATCGCGTTCGGCCTAGGCGCCGACCCCCAGGAGTTGCGCGAGGTACTCAACCTGCCCATGCCCCGGCTGAGCGAGTTCCTTGATGCGGCATGTCGATACGTGGGCGCCCATGCTCAGGCCGAGTCACACCACGCGGGCATTGAGCACCAAAAGAACCTTGAGCGTCGCGCGCTGATCGAGTCCCTGCTCTATGGCACCGATACCGACCCCGCCGCCGTGGCGGATCGGTTGGGCTACCGCTTGGACCTGCCGCACACCGCAGCCGTCATCTGGTCTGATCGAGGCGACGACGATGCGGCCGCGCTGGAACACGCCGCCAGAGAGTTGATCGAAGCCTGCGCCGGCCAGTCGCTTTCAGTGATTTCCGGTGCCCAAACTTACTGGGTGTGGGCACATCAGGTGGAATGTGTTGATCCTGGTCAGATCGAGGCGGCGATCGCGCCGCAGGTGCACATCGCGATCGGCGGCCCCGCCTGCGGAATTACAGGCTTCGCCCGCAGCCACCGCGACGCTTTGACCGCCCAGCGCATTATGGCCCAGTCGAGGTGCCCTGAGCGCGTCCTACACAGTTCCACGCAACTGCAACTCATCGGGTTGGTGACGGAAAATCTCGCAGAAGCAACTGATTTCATTGAGAGGACACTGGGGGACTTCGCTAACGCATCCCCGTCCATGCACGCCTCAGTGCTGGCCTATATCGAAGCCGGTTGCAACCTCACGCACGCGGCGAAAATCTTGTTCACCCACCGCAACACCATGTTGCATCGGCTGGACACGGCGCAGCGTCTGCTGCCACGGCCTCTCAAGGAGAACCTGATCAACGTCGCGGTGGCACTGGCCACTCTGCGGTGGATGCCGGTGCGCGACGCGATAGCCAAGCCGACTGTCCCACAACAACCTTGAACTTTGCAGACGAGCCGGAATCCGTTGTGGTGCTGGGTGATTAATTTCGACTCACCTGCGTGAGGGAGGGTTCGGCTATTGACGCTTACCCGCTGAGTACCGACACGGTACCGGCAGATCTGTTAGAGACGTAAACCTTACCTGTGAGGGGATCGACCGCAACGCCGACCGGACCATCGCCTACGGCGATGGTGGCAGTGACGGTGTTGGTGTTGGCGTTGATCACCGACACCGTGTCGCTGCCTGTGTTCGCGACAAACACATAGTCGCTGGCAGGGTTGACCGCCACCCCTTGCGGTACGGAGCCGACGGCGATGGGTGAGCCGGTGACGGTGTTGGTCACCGGATCGATCACCGACACCGTGCCACTGTTGAGGTTGGTGACGTAGACGTTGCCGCCGGGGTTGACCGCCACCCCCCACGGGGAGGCGCCGACGGCGATGGGTGATCCGGTGAGGGTGTTGGTCACCGGATTGATCACCGCCACCGTGCCACTGATGTTGTGGTTGGTGAGGTAGACGTTGCCGCCGGGGTTGACCGCCACCCCGGTCGGGCGGGAGCCGACGGCGATCGGTGATCCGATGACAGTGTTGGTCACCGGATCGATCACCGACACCGTGCCACTGAAGCTGTTGGCGACGTAGACGTTGCCGCCGGGGCTGACCGCCACCCCGCCCGGGACGGCGCCGACGGCGATCGGTGATCCGATGACGGTGTTGGTCACCGGATTGATCACTGACACCGTGTTACTGCCGTAGTTGGTGACGTAGATGTTGCCGCCGGGGTTGACCGCCACCCCGACCGGGCCGGAGCCGACGGCGATCGGTGATCCGGTGACGGTGTTGGTCACAGGATCGATCACTGACACCGTGTTACTGCCGTAGTTGGTGACGTAGACGTTGCCGCCGGGGTTGACCGCCACCCCCCATGGGCTGGCGCCAAGGCCAGTGATGGTGGCCACGCTGCCGGGTGCCCCGCCGGTGCCGCCGACTCCGCCTGCCCCACCGGAGATACCGGTAGCCAGGCTGCCAGCCCCGCCGGCACCGCCGGTGCCGCTGGCAAAACCCGCAAGAGCTGCGCCGCCGAGGCCGCCCTGGCCGCCCTGACCGCCGGTGCCCCCGATGCCGGCAGGACCCGCCGCGCCCACAGACCCGAACAACCCGCCGGCCCCGCCGGCCCCACCAAGGCCGCCCTGACCACCGCTGCCGCCGAGCTGGCCGGCACCGCCGGCCACCCCAAAAGTGGTGCTATTGGTCCCGGTGGCGCCGACCCCGCCCGTGCCGCCGTTACCGCCCCAACCACCTGCGCCGCCATCGCCCAATAGCAGGCCACCGCGGCCACCAGCGCCACCGGCGCCACCGGCACCACCAGTGCCACCACCGGCGGCGCCCACCACCCCGGAGGCGCCGTTGCCGCCGGCTCCGCCGTGACCGAACAACCCCGCAGACCCACCAGCACCCCCGGCCAGCCCCGAACCCGCCGGCGCGGAATACCCGGCGCCGCCGTTGCCATACAGCAATCCCCCGTCACGGCCGTTGGGGTCTGCGGCCGTCCCGTTGGCGCCATCACCGATCAGCGGACGCCCCAACAACATCGTGGTGGGGGTGTTGATCGCATCCAGAACGCTGTGCCCCCACCCTTGCAGCGGAAAGACGCTGGCAGCCTCCGCGGCGACGTAGGCGCCGCTGGCACCAGCGAGTGCGTGCACAAACTGCTCCTGAAACGCCGCCGCGTGCGCGCTCAGCACCTGATAACCCAGCCCATGAGTAGAAAACAGGGCCGCGACCGCCGCGGACACCTCATCCTGGGCCGCGGCCAGCAGGCCCGTCGTGGGCCCGATGGCCGCGGCATTGGCCGCGCCCACTGCCGCACCCACACCCGCCACATCGGACGCGGCCGCACTCAACCACTGCGGGATCACCACCACCGACATGAAATCCTCCGTTCACCGCGCCCAGTGCAGCTATGCCCCGCTCTGATGGAGACGAAAGAACCACCCGCAGAGCCAAGCCCGACAACCCCATCGGTGAGCCCGACACAGAAGAATTTCTCGGCCTGACGGCGCTGCGCCGTCGAGGCAGTCATCCCGACCTGCCACCAGTACCGCACATCGACGCACTCACCGCAGCCAGCCATCCGCCCGAAGACCCGGGCTGAACGGCATCCGGTAACCGGTGCACACAACACCCACTTCCGCGCAATCGTGCTGGCTCACCGCGGATTCTGGGCGGCCCCACCGCTACCGAACAAGACCGTTCTGCACAACAACAACATCAACGGCCGTGCATTCTGCACACCACCAACGCAGTCGCCCCGTGACTGCATCGGGTCGGCGGATGGACGGGAGAGCGTAGCGATCGAATCGTTCAATGGCAGCAGACTCGCACGCTCGTGGTGATAGGAGCCGATTCGCAAGCGCTGGTTCACTTTTCAACGATCCCTGCTCGCTCTGGCACGCCTTCGGTCCTTGGCTCGGTCAGCAGGATGGGATTGCGACGTTGGTAATGAGGGTGCGGAGTTCTGGCACGCTAGCGTCGAGTACGTGGGTTCTCACCAGGGCCGCCCGAAGCCCGGCCACGCCATGCCGAGGATCGTGATGCATTGCAGGAGCATGAATTCACGCTCGGCGACCGCTTCCCAGTGACAGAAAGGGCAGGTTGCCGTAGAGCGGTGTTGAGGGTCGTCACGACATGTGCGGCAGGTTCCCCCAGTTGACGCCCCAGGTGGCGATTTTGGTGCTGACGGACTGGGGGTGTTCGAAGCCTTCGAGTGTGGATGTGGCTGTGCCGCTGGCCATGTAAGGGCGCAATGTAACAGATCAGGGGCAGTTGACGGTGACCCCGAATGACACCGTCAGTTCTTGCCCGAAGTTGTCTACACCCGACTGGCAGCAACACCTACGTTGTAGGTGTTGCCACTGAGTCCCGGCGCTACCCGGAGGTGCCATTGGCCCCGCCGAATCCGATGAGCGAGCCGGCCTGACCGCCGGCACCGCCGTAACCAGAAATCATCCCGCCCAGGCCGCCGATGCCGCCGGCCCCACCGTTGCCGATCAGCATGCCGCCGGTACCGCCGTCACCCCCGTTCCCGCCAGTACTGTCGCCATAGCCGCCGGCGCCGCCGGCCCCACCGATGCTGAGCAGCCCCCCGCCGTTACCGCCGCCGCCGCCGTGCCCGCCGATGAAGGCGCTGGCTCCGCCGTCCCCACCAGCACCGCCGGCCGCCAACAGCCAGCCCTGCGCGTGACCGCCGGTTCCGCCGGTACCGCCTTGGGTCGTGCCGTACCCGCCCACACCGCCGACCCCGCCGGTGGTTTCCCACACATTGCCAGTGCCACCGTTACCGCCGGTTCCACCGATATCGCCGGCTCCGCCGCTGCCTCCGGCCCCGCCGGTAGCCCAGATCCCGCCAGACCCGCCGTTACCGCCGCCGCCGCCGACGCCCCCGGTGCCGATCCCGCCGGTATAGGTCCCGCCGGCCCCGCCGGCACCACCAGCACCCAGCCACAACCCCCCGGCGCCGCCGTCACCGCCACGCCCGGCACTGATGGCACCGGCCCCACCAGACCCGCCGAGACCGCCGTGACCCCACAACAATCCGCCAGCACCGCCGGCGCCACCATCACCCCCCGCGTCGAAGTCTGAGGACATCCCGGATCCGCCGTTGCCGCCGTTACCGATCAACCAGCCACCCGCCCCACCCGCAGCACCCGATCCGGGCGCGGCGTCTATCCCGTCCCCGATCAACGGCCGCCCAGTGGCATCGATGAACACGGTATTGACCGGGGCTAGCACCTGCTGGGTCACCTGCCACACCACCTGTTCCGGAGAAGTCCCCGCGCCCGCTCCCCACGCGGAAAGCCAGACCCGTTCACCGGCGCCCCCATTGCTGCCGGAGGCCGCTAAACCATTACCCCCGGCTCCACCAGCCCCGCCGACCCCGAGCAACCAGGCCCCGCCCCCGGTGCCGCCGTTGCCGCCGGTGCCTCCGTCAGCGACCTCACCGCCGAGACCGGCCGCGCCCCCGCCGGCACCGCCATGGCCGCCGCTACCGATCAGCCATCCACCGACCCCGCCGGCACCGCCGTTGCCACCCAGCGTGTCGCTGTAACCACCGACTCCGCCGGCGCCACCCAAACTGAACAAACTAAATCCCCCACCGCCGGCGCCGCCGTTACCACCGGCCACCGGCCCGTAACCGCCCCCGCCGCCGGTGCCGCCCGCGCTCTTGATCCATCCCTGCGCCCCACCCACACCACCATCGCCGCCGATGCTGTTGCCTACACCGCCGGCACCTCCTGCCCCACCCGTACTAAACAGCAGTCCTGCGGGGCCGCCGGCCCCCCCGGTGCCGCCGATCGTCCCGTACCCACCTGGCCCCCCAATCCCGCCCGACGACCACACACCGCCCGCACCCCCGGCACCCCCGGTGCCTCCGATCCCGATCCCTTCGGCGGTGTTGGCCCCGCCGGCACCCCCGGCGCCACCGGCACCCAACAGCCAGCCCCCCGTACCGCCAGCGCCACCCGCACCGGGCAGGATCCCGGCGCCGCCAGCACCACCAGCGCCGCCGATACCGGCCAGCAAACCTGCGGCGCCTCCGGCGCCTCCGCTCTGACCCGACCCCACCACATCGGAGGCACCCGAAGCACCCCTGCCACCATTGCCGATCAACCAGCCACCATCACCACCACGACCACCCGTGCCCGCGACCGCATCAACCCCATCACCGACCAACGGCCGCCCCGTCAACGCGCGCACCGGGTCACCGAACAACGCCTGCGGATCGGCCAACACCCCCGCCATCCGCTGCGGATCGCCCACCAACCCCGTGAGTTGCTCCACCCATCCCAACCCGGTGCCATTGACCGCCTCAGCACCCCCATAGGCCGTCGCTGCCGCCGCCAATAACCCGACAAACTGCTCTTCGAATACCGCTACCTGCCCACCGATCCGCTGCAATTCGCGTCCATAATCGGAAAACAACGCCGCAATGCTCGTCGACACCTCATCACCGGCCGCGGGCACAATCCCGGTCGTGGTCCCCGCCACCGCCCACCGCGCCACACCTAACGTCTGGCCAATACTGGCCACCTCACCCGCAGCCTGCACCAACACGTCGTTAACGGCCACAACAAAAGACATCACAAACCTCCACAAAAGTCGGGCCCCATGGAACGGGATGACGGGCCCCATGCACCGGGATGAATCGCCTCGGACCCCGAGATCAACGGATCTCGATACTTCAATGCACTAGTTTGAAACCTGTGGGGGGCCTCCTAAACCGCTCCAATAGATAAGGAAAAGTGCTCATCCACAACCGAATTCGGTGCACAGCCCGCTGACCAGAGGTTCACCGTCGACTCGAAACCGGGCGCGCGGACCGGTGCTGCCGAGCACGCCGCCAACGCCGATGTCCAAAGCTGGTCGACCCCCCAGCAGAGCAGTCGCGTCGGCGCAGTTTGGTGAGAAGCTTTCGAAAAGCCATACAGCGAAGGCTCTTTCGGTCGGGAGGCTCCGTGCCGTGACACTCACTCCCACCGGCTGCCAATACCGACCACCGGCGCACTCAGACATGCGCTAACCGACCCACGTACGAACAAGTCAACGGCCACGGCGCATTCTTAGCGCTACCACCACTACCAAAAAACATCGTTCTGCACACCAACCACGCCAACAGCCGTGCACTGTGCACAAACGAAGCGCACATCGAGTCAACGGCGTGGGTAGGCCGAAGGTCGGGCCCTGACCAATGTTGTCCCAGGGAGTGGTGAACTTCGGATCTGTCCTGGTTCACGCGTTGTACGGCCCGTCGTTCGTCCATCGAGACATCGCATAGGTTGCGACGGGTTTGGTCGCCTTACTGCTGGGCCGGCGGCTTCATCCGCAATGCTGACGACAGATGGGTGCTGGGCGAGCATGGTCCTGGACGGAGCGCGCAAACCCGCCGGAGCCAACAGGGCCTCCGGCCATGAAAACGGCCCAGTCGAGCATGACGCCGACCCTTCAATGCCGCTCGTAGCTCAGCGGCCCACAGCGGACGTCGAACCGTTCCCGCAGCCTGTCCAGGGACTGGCGGTGGTGCTCGTTTTGCCTGCGGCGGGTCAGTGCGGATCGCGCCCCGGCAAGCACGCGGCGCGGCAACGGGTACCAGCGATCCAAGTCAAGGCCGCAGTCGCGGAACACTTCAGCGGGCACGCTCTCGGCGATCAGGCCGATGTTGTGCTGTGCCAGCGACAGGACCGCGCACGGAAACGCGGCCTTGGCCTTCCAATGGAGCTCGACGAGGTCCATTTCATAGAGCTGGAGGTCACCGATCCTGTCCAAGAACAGCAGGTGTGTCATGAAATAGGCCATCGATGACATGAATTGCATTGTGGCCGAGTGCGGCTGAATCGAGAGCACGGATCCGCCGCGGGAAACATATGGCTCATAAGGGTATTCGTGGCCGCGCGTGAGGTATCCCGTGCAGTTCACAATCCAGCTGCCCGGCTCGACGGGCCGGTTTAGTCCGCTTCGGAAAACCAAATGCGTTGTGTCGCCACGGTCGACGACATCGACCAGATGCTCCATGACTACGTCATGAAGGCCCGCCTGGATCGTCCGCTTCTCCGATTCCGACAACAGTCCCAGCATGAAGTTTCCGGTCTCCGGCGTCAGCGAGGTCCCATAGTTCGCCCTGATCCAGTCCCACACCTCACCCTCGTTGGTGCCGTCGAAACGGCGGGCCGCCCCCTTGGCCAGCCGGCTCGCCGGCTTTCCTCCCCACCACCGTCGTGACCCCCTCGGGAAGCAGCGGTCACGCCGCACGAACAGGGTCCCGGAGCCCGCCACCAGATTGACCTCACGGCCCGGACATTCCGTGATGAGCATGTGCGCAGTGTCGGCCGCGGTCTTGCCGCCACCGATTATCCATACGGGATCCCGGCTCGCACGCATTTCTTCTCTGCGCCACATGTCAACGCAATTCGGAGACGCGGACAGGACCCGGCTGCTCGATAGTTCCAGCGGGCCGTTCGGCATCACGCTGTGTCCGTAGGCCTTGATCAGTTTGGTGGCTTCAATGGTCAGCAGCCGACCGTCCGGGCCTTCACAGACCGTCTGAACCATGCCGTCGGCCTCGACATAAGACTTCACTGCCCAGCCAAGACGAGCGTCGATCTGCACGTCCTGCGCCAAGGCCGCGAGGCACTGTCGAAGATGGACGAGTACGTCGGTCTTGGTCGCCAGATAACTGCGGTCCTGATCGAGATTCCATGCGATATTGCCGACGGTGAACATGCCGTGGGGTTGGCTCAGTCGGACGTATGGGTATGCGTCGACCCACATGCCGCCCACGGTCTCGCGCCGGTCGACCAGTACAACCTTCTGATCGCGCGTCAAGTACCGACTCGCCACGAAAAGTGCGTTGAGGCCTGCGATTCCCGCTCCCACGATGCAGACGTCGCATTGCACGATGTCATGTTGGGGTCCGACATTGCTGGGTGCGTCGACGTCGGGCACCGTCTGGCATTGATCCGATCGGGACAACTTGACTACCTCTCTCCCGCCCGGCCGGTGGTCGCTCGCGCGCCGGTGCGACTGGGCCTCAAGGCACTTGGTGGGCCTCGCCAGCGGTAAACGCTTGGCTTGTCACAAGAAATAGTTGCCATCGGCATTATTGTCAACTAGAGTTGACAGTCGATACGGCGCGGTGTCGACAGCTCTCCCCTCGTTTCAAGGCGGTTGTTGAAATTGGTTACCTGCTGTTTGCCTCAGACGATAAGTTGGGCCGACCATGACGCCGGGTGCACGATTGTGCTGGCGCAACCGGCCAACGAGCCGAGGTTGTGGCGCCAGTATTGCTCTGGGGCCCTGCGCAATTACCGAAGATTCGGTGTGGAGGCGGCCCTGGATTACGACGCGATGTGCGGCGGGCGCGATACCGCGCTCTTCTACGCCGCCGTCGACCGTACGGGCCGCTTAGTCGGTGGGATGCGAGCGAAATTTCCGCTGCGTTCCGCCGCAGAAGCCCATGCGATGGTCGAGTGGCGTGGTCAGCCCGGCGAAGATGCGGTTCGCAAAATGATCAGCGACCGGCTGCCATTCGGGGTGGTGGAGTGTGGGACGGCGTGGGTGGCCGATACATTCCTCCGCCGCGACGTGGTCGCAAAGGCTTGGGCGCGCATGTTTTTTCCGTCGCTGTCGCTTCTGCATGTCGACTTCGTGCTGGCCACCGCCGCGGCTCATGCATTGGACCGGTGGCGGTCGTCAGGCGCCGTGGTGGCCAAGGAGATTCCCGCCGTGCCTTATCCGAATGACCGTTACCGGACGAAGATGATCTGGTGGGAACGGCGCACGTTGAGCCAGCACGCCGATGCCGATCAACTGAAGAAAATGCTGCTGGAAATGCGGACAGTGCGCAGAACCTTGTCCTACAGCTCACCCTCACCGCTCACAGGATCGCGATGATAGACCCGGCGCTGCTGCCGTTACCCCCCACCAATCCGCTCTCGTATCGGCAACGCGCACGAGCAATCAGGTCATTTCACAACGGAATCGATCTGCTACGCGACGCGGGCGGTCCGGTATCCCGGGTCGTGCTCGGGCCGAGGTGGTTGATGCCACCCATCGTCGTAGCGTCCTCGCCCAGAGCCATCCACGACATCCTCACGAACAGAGACGGCTCGCTCGACAAGACCGGCCGCGTACTTTCGGAGTTCCGGCGGGTGCTCGGTGACAACCTCTTCAACCTCCCCCACGAGCAATGGTTGCCGCGGCGCCGTACCTTGCAGCCAGTGTTCACACAGCACCAGGTTCGGCGATTTGCCGGTCATATGGCGGAGGCTGCCGAATCCGTTTGCGAGACATGGCAAGACGGCCAGACGATCGACTTGGACGCCGAATGCCGGAGGTTGACGATGCGGGCGTTGGGATATGCCGTGCTGGGGGTTGACCTGTCCGAGCATGTCTCAGACATCACCGACCCGCTGCGCATCGCGTTGACCTACGTCGCGGCCCGGTCGTTGCGGCCGGTGCGAGCCCCCGCCTGGCTCCCGACGCCCGCTCGCCGACGCGCGCGAGCCGCTTCAGCCGCACTGCACCAGCTCGCCATGGGAATCCTGCGGCGATGCCGGGCAAACCCCGGTATCGACGCCCCCCTGTTGCGCGCGCTGATCTCGGCCACCGACCCGATCACCGGGAAGGCGTTGTCCGATACGGAGATTGCCGCAGAACTGATCCTCTTCCTCTTCGCTGGTCACGACACCACCGCGACAACGCTGACCTACGCGATGTGGCAACTGGGCCGCAATCCGGAATTGCAGCGGCACATCGCCGCCGAGGTCGACGCGCTGCCGAAGAGGCGGCTGATCCCGCAAGACGTGGTGAACCTGCCGCACACCGTGCGAGTGATCGACGAGGCGTTGCGGATGTGCCCACCGGCCGCCACCGGTTCGAGGATGGCGACCCGGGATGTTGCCATCGCCGGCTACCGGGTCCAGGCAGGAACGATGGTCATCTTCGGGCGACTTGCGGTGCACAGGGATCCGGAATTATGGCGTGAACCAACAACTTTTGATCCGGATCGGTTCACCCCGCAGGAGATCCGCAGCCGTGATCGCTGGCAGTACATTCCGTTCGGTGCCGGCCCGCGGTCGTGCATCGGCGAGCGTTTCGCGATGCTGGAGCTCACCCTCGGCCTGGCTACCTTCGTCCGTCGCGCCACAGTCCGTTCGTTGGACGGTGTTTTCCCGGTAACCGCTCCGTTCACGATGATCGCGGAGGGCCCAATCTGGGCCCGCGTCGCACGGCGGGAGTGCCCCACCGTGACGGACAACGGCACCCGGGATCTCGTTGCCCGTTCCACTGTCGATACCCACTAGATCGCGCGCCTCGAGCGTAGCCTCACCTCCGTGACGGTTCGATCGCAGGACGACTCCGGTCATGGCCCGTCGGCAGCGGAGGCAGCGCGCACCCTGGCTGCCGCCACGAATGCCGCGACCCTGGCTACGTTGACCGCCGACGGCGGCCCTTGGGCGTCATTGGTGGCCTATGGACTCCTGGGCGGCACGCCGGTTCTCTGCGTGTCGGACCTTGCCGAGCACGGCCGCAATCTTGCCGGGGACCCGCGAGCAAGCATGTCGATCGTGTCGGTGAGCGTCGATGACGACCCGTTGGCCGGCAGCCGCGTCACGCTGGCGGGGATGGTGGCCCCGCCCGCGGCCGCGGAATTGGACGCAGCTCGCCAGGCGTATCTGAACGCGGTGCCCGGCGCGCAGTCGTATCTGGACTTCAGCGATTTCACCCTGTGGCTGCTGAAAGTGCAGCGTGTGCGGTGGGTCGGCGGATACGGCCGGATGGCCTCGGTGACCGGCGAGGAATACGACGCTGCCGCCCCAGATCAGGTAGCGCTTGGTTCTGCCCGCGCCCTCGCGCATCTCAACGCCGACCACGGCGAGGCGTTGCTGGCGATGGCCCATGCCTTCGGGGGGCATCCGGACGCCGACTCCGCGCAATGCATCAGCATCGATCGCTATGGCCTTTCCCTGCGGCTGCGCACCGCCCGCGGGGAGGCCCGCGCTCGTGTCGACTTTCCTGCACCACTGGACTCCGCCGATCAGCTACGGTCGGCGACGGCGGACTTGGCGCGCAGCGCGCATCGCCACCGGTAGTCCGACCGAAGAAGGCGATCGCGAGCGCGTCCGGCTGTGGCGCTTGGGAGAATGATCCACATGGCCGAACAAAGTCTCTGGATGCAAAAGGTCGCGGCAGACCCCGGGCATTCGCACTGGTATGTCGAACGCTTCCGCTCCATGGCGCGCGCCGGCGATGATCTGGTCGGTGAGGCTCGCCTAATAGATGCGCTGGCGGCGCGTGGCGCCCGTGTCCTCGACGCCGGGTGCGGCCCGGGACGGGTGGGCGGGTACCTCGCTTCGGTCGGCCACGACGTCGTCGGTGTCGATGTCGACCCTGTTCTTATCGAGGCCGCCGAGCAGGATTATCCCGCTCCGCGCTGGCTGGTAGCCGACCTGGCCGAACTCGACCTGCCCGCCCACGGTATCGCCGACCCGTTCGACGTGATCGTCTCCGCCGGCAACGTCATGACCTTTCTCGCACCGAGTACCCGGGTCCGGGTGCTGAGCCGATTGCGTGCGCACCTGGTCAGCGGCGGCCGGGCGGTGATCGGCTTCGGCGCCGGTCGCAACTACGAGTTCGGCGAGTTCCTCAGCGACGCGAAGGAAGCCGGTTTCACACCCGATTTGTTGCTCTCGACCTGGGATCTGCGGCCATTCGCCGAGGACTCCGACTTCCTTGTCGCGATCCTTCGGTGAGCCCTCGGCAACCCCTGGCTGATGCATCTGTAGCGTGACAGCGGTGAATTTCACCCGGGTGTCCCCAGCCCTCACGCTCGTTGCCTGTGCGTTTCTGACGGTGACCGCGTGCGGCTCCCCTGCGAATACGTCTTCGTCGTCATCGGCGAGTACGTCGTCGATCTCCGACTTGTACACGCGTCCCTCGGCGCCGGCCACACCGACGGTTGCCGGCGCCTGCCCGACGGTCGCTCCGCAGAACGGTGGCACACCCGAGTGGACACTGGCCGGCACCACGGGCAGCGTCGCGGTCACCGGATCCACCGATGCGACGGCCCCGCGCGTCACGGTGACGGCGCCGTTCAGCGTCGCCCAGACGCAGGTTCACACGTTGCGCGCCGGAGATGGGCCGGTGGTCTCGAACACGGCCCGGGTCTCCGTCTGCTACATGGGCGTCAACGGGCGTGACGGTTCGGTGTTCGACACGAGCTACGAACGCGGCGCTCCTGTTGACTTCCCGCTCACCGGGGTCGTGCCCGGCTTTCAGAAGGCCATCGCCGGCCAGAAGGTCGGATCCACCGTCGCGGTGGCCATGACCTCGGCGGACGGTTACCCCGATGGTCAGCCCAGTGCCGGCATCCGGCCGGGCGACACCCTGATCTTCGCCATCAAGATCCTGAGCGCCTCGAGCTGATCGCCGCAGCTCAGACGGGCAGGTTCACCCGCAGCGCCAGGTGCTCATCGAGGATTCGGCGCAGCGCTGCGTCCATCGGATGAGCCGACGCGAGGTCGCGCTCCAGCCGGTTGTCCACCAAAACGGTTGTTTCTGAGGGTAATTCGCTGGTATCGACTTGGTCGACGAACGCGTCGAACAACCCGTGCGGTGTCGCCAGGTAGTACAGCGCGCGCCGCGACTCGGTCAACCGGGCCGCGTACATCAGTCCGTGCTGAGTTGTGACGAATAGCTCCGAGGCCATTCTCGCGCCAGGGGTCTCTGCCCTCCCCCACGCGATCGCGGCGGACCGGCTCTGTGCCAATCTGTCCGGCACGTCATCGGTCAGTGCCAATAATTTCTCGACGAGGGCGCGGCCCTTCCGGGGATACGTGTCGATGGCGGGGATGAAGTACCGGCGGAAGATCTCGCCGAAAAAGTCATACAGTTGCTCGCTCATGGCGGCTCCCCAGATCAAACGGACAACCCCATTGTGCGCCGCAGTTTCAGCTGGGTACAGGTTTTGGTCGGGACGGGCTGACTGCGTCAGGCGCAGGGCGCGTCACCGGGGGTGTAGTACGGCACGCCCTCACGGGTGTAGCACGGCGGCCGGCCTTGCCACCGCTGTCGCGCCTCGTCCAGCGCGTCCGCTGCCGCGATGCTGCCGATCGGGCAGTCGGCGAGGTTGACCGACGCTCCGTTTTCGGCGGCGGGACAGATGTTCGCGTTGGCCGCTGGGGCGACCGCCATTTGCAGCGCTGCAGCGGTGACGGTCGCCAGCAATGCACCCGTGAGCTTGTTCACGGCGGTAACTTTATCCGCCCGCCGCCCAGTTCTGGAGCGCATCGCGCAGACGTCCACCAGCCCGATCCAGCCTGCTGGCCGCCTCGGCGGCGTCGACGCCTGACAGCAGCGCGACTATCGCGGTCTTGGCGTGCCCGCGCGCCGCGTCCAGTGCGGCCGCCGCGGCATCCTCGTCGACCCCGGCTGCGTCGCGGACCATCCGCACCGCGCGGCGTCGTACTTTTTCGTTGGTCACGCGCACGTCGACCATCCGTGGGCCGTACGCCTTGCCCAGCGCGATCATCACGCTTGTCGACAGCGCGTTGAGGACTACCTTCTGCGCGGTTCCGGCGGTCAGCCTGGTCGAGCCCGCGAGCACCTCAGGACCGGTGAGAAGTTCGATCCGTAAGTCCGCCAACGCTTCTGAGCCCGCATTGTTGACGACGGCGACGGTTAAGGCGCCCAGTGAGCGCCCGTAGTCCAGTGCCCCGAGCACATAGGGAGTGCGGCCGGAAGCCGAGATCCCGACGAGCGCGTCGGCAGCCGTCAGATCGGCGAGATCGGCCGGCCGGAAGGTGTCCTCCGCGCCTTCGATCGCATCGGTCAAAGCCGTTGACCCGCCGGCGATTACGCCACGCACGAGGTTGGTGCCGAAGGTGGGTCCGCATTCTGCTGCATCAAGAACACCGAGGCGCCCTGGCGTTCCCGCGCCAACGTAGACCAGGCGGCCGCCGTTGGCCAGCCGGGCGGCGATCATTTCGGCCGCCGCTGCGATCTGCGGGACAGCGGCTTCGACTGCGCTGTGCGCTTTTCCTTCGGCCCGGACGAGCAGGGCAACGATCTCACCGATTGGCCGGGTGTCGAGGTCGTCGAGGCCCGACTGCGCGGCCTCGGTGCTGAGCGTATCGAGCGAGTGCCGGGCGCTGGGCGCCTGCAAGCGAATGAGATGTGGCTCGTGAATCGTGCTCAGCCGCAACGCGCCGTCAAGGGCGTCGCCCGCAGACGGTTGCAGGTCTAGCCCTTCGCGCAACGCCTCGACCCTGGCCAGTCCCCCGACCATCACTACCGGCCCCTCCCCTGCCGCACGGGCGGTTGCCGCGAGTGCATCCGCCGCGGCTCGGATGATCGCCCGCGCGGTGGGGTCGTCGTGCGCGGCCAGGACATCAGGCGCGAACGACCCGAGGGCGGCGGCGTCGCTGAGTCGCACTGGCCAGGACCGCGGTGCGCCGAAACGCGCGCGGGCCGCATCCAGCAGGGTGGTGGCCGGCCCACGACCGTCGGCGGCACGTAACGCCGCTCTCAGGCCCGCGGCGCCGATCCACGCGCCACCGCCCTCGTCGCCCAGCCAGGGCCCCCAGCCGTCAACGGTGCGTAGCGCGCCGTCGGCTCCGATCGCGAGTGCCACGACACCGGTGCCCACAACCAGGATGACGCCCGGCTCGCCGTTCAGGGCGCCCGCGTGGGCAAGCACAGCGTCGCTGGTTACGGTGACGCGATGCGCCGGCATCGAGACCAGCAGCGCCGAACCCAGAGCATGCGCCGCATCCGGTGCCGTCAGCGCGCCGGCCGCACCCACGATCACCTCGTTTACCGGCGCGAATTCACGAGCGACCCTCAGCACCGCATATTCGGCGGCCCGCACCCCGCCGGGCGCCGCCAGCCCGGGCGCACCCGGCGCGACTGCCCGGCGCCCGTGCGCCGCCGCTCGGCACGATGATTTGCCGAGGTCGACGACGAGAACCGCCGCACCCTCCCCTTGGCGCGTCACGATCCTCCCTTGGTTGTCGTTCCTGCCGAATTCCCTACTGCTGTAGCAGAATTCGACAACATGGGCCGCCGGGTCGGGATTCCGTTGGGACGGTGATCCGCTGGATGCCCATTCTGAAACATTTTTCCGCATCATCTGGGGCGGAATTACGCCGGATTCGCGTTAGGCTCCACCACGTCATGGTCACCGTCGATCAGGAGCCGGCAATGAAGGACGAGGACGAGGAACTGCAGCGCGACATCGAGCGAGATGTTCGGCGGCTGCGGGAATTCAGTACATTCGAGAAGTTCTCCGACGCTGATCTGCAGCGTCTCGTCCGCTCTGCGCGCCACACGTCGCAGTCTCAGCCCTGGCCCCTGATCCGCGAGAAGACACCGTCGGACGCCTGCTTCATCCTGCTCAGCGGCGAGGCCGGCGTCTATGTCGGTACGGACCGGGTTGCCGTGGTAGGCGCCGGTGAGGTGATCGGTGAATCCGCGCTTCGCCGTGGGCAATTGCGTTCGGCCACCGTAACGACTATTGGACCGTCAGAAGTATTGCGTATCGACCGCGACGATCTCGCGCGTCTCCTCGAAGAGATGCCCGCCCTGCGGGAAACGATGGACGCGACCGCGGCCCGGCACGTAGCGGAAGCTCCGCCGGCCAAGCCCAAGCCGACGCACTCGAAATTGAACGTCTCGCTTCCGGCCGACCTGATCGAGCGGTTCGAGCGGGCCGCGGAAGCTGCCGGCGTTGGCGTCCCGGCGGCGACGGAGGACGCACTGTCGCGGTGGATCGAACGGAACAGCACGGCATAGCCGCGGAGAACGCAGGTACGGCGCCCCGCCCCACTTATTCTTGGCAGGTGCCTTGGCAGGTGGATTCTCAGCCGTCGGCGGGGCGTTGGCACGTCATCGGTCTGGCGGGATACCTCGCCATGCTCGCTATCTACGCCGCCGGCGCTGGGACCCGGTTGCGTTGGTTCCTCGCCGGTGCAGCTGTCGTCGGCTGTCTTGCCCTGTTGGGCGGTTGGTTGCTCGGTTGGGGCCGACGACGGAAGTTGCTGATCGGGTGGTCCGTGACGTCGCTGGTCGTCACGATCGTCGCAGGGGCAATCGATTCGCACGCCACTCGCGACTTTCCTGGGACGATAACGATTGCTTTCGCCTTTATCGGCCTCACCTGCCCGCGCTGGTGTTCGCTGGCGATGGTTCCCCTCGGCGTCGTCGCATTCGTGGTGGGCGGCTCCAAGCAACTTCCGGCCGACATACCGAAAGTGGTCTTGACCGCCATCATGTGGGTCCTGGTCGCAGAGGTTCCGGCTTGGCTCATCGCGCGACTGGAAGCGCAGAGTGCCCTGCTGCGCAAAATCGCCCAGACTGACGCGCTCACCCAGTTGCTCGATCGGAGCACCCTCGGGCCGCGGCTGTCGATGCACGCCAGTGAGTCCGCAGTGGTGTTGCTCGACCTCGACCAATTCAAGCGATACAACGATCACCACGGACATGAAGCCGGCGATGAACTCCTCGTCGCTTTCGCCGACGCGCTGCGCTGGTCGGTGCGCAAGGACGACATCGTCTTCCGTATCGGCGGCGACGAGTTCCTCCTGATGCTGATTGGGGCCGATCGCGCCGAAGCCGAACAGGTCGTCGAGCGTCTTCGGCGTCACTGGGCCGACCGTGGCACGCCGGTGGGGTTCAGCGCGGGCATCGCCGCAGGTGAGGACGATTTGCTGCGGCTGGCCGATGAACACATGTACGCGGCGAAGAGGGCGCGCGGTCTCCCAGCCGACTGAACTACTTGGCGACGCGGAATCGCTTCAGCCGCGACGTCGCTCCCGAGACCAGTTCGATTCGGTTGCGTGGCACGTCAAGGTAGGTGGCCAGTACTCGGGTAACCGCCTCGTTGGCCTTGCCGTCGACCGCTTGTTCACGGACGTAGATGGTCAGTTGCCCATCTGCGCCTATTTCGACCCGCGGCCCTTTGCGGCTACCGGGCTTGACTTTGACGACGACGGACTCCGTCATCCAGCCAAGGGTACGTTCCCGGCGCCGATATCTGAGAGAAACCTGAAGGCACCTGAGAGGAACCTTACGGCTACGTGAGCAGATCGTATGTATCAGTAAATCGCATACGAAAAGGCATGTAAAGCGTTTCCTCATCGGATAGATTCGCGCATCACAAGCGAAGACGGCCTCCCCGCGGGCCGACAGTGGCGAGAAAGGCACAGGTAGATGAACTTTTCGGTGTTGCCCCCGGAGGTCAATTCATGGCGGATGTTCACTGGCGCCGGTTCCACGCCGATGCTGGAGGCGGGGGCCGCGTGGAGCACGCTGGCCTCCGAACTCGACTCCGCGGCAGAGTCGTTTTCGTCGCTGACTTCGGCACTGACGGCTGATGCCTGGCAGGGGCCCGCGGCACAGGCCATGCTGGCGACCGCCACCCCGTACGCGGGTTGGTTGAGCGCTGCGGCCGCCCAAGCGGCGGGCACCGCGGCGCAGGCACAGGCGGTGGCGGGCGCCTTCGAGGCGGCCCTGGCGGCGACGGTGCATCCGGCGGCGGTGGCGGCCAACCGTTCAGGATTCATAAATCTGGTGCTGTCCAACATCTTTGGGCAGAACGCACCGGCTATCGCTGCTGTCGAGAGTCTTTATGAGGAGATGTGGGCTCAGGACGTCGCAGCGATGGTCGGCTATCACGCTGAAGCGGCGGCAGCGGTCGCGCAGCTGGTGTCCCCGGCGGCGGCGGCGTTGCCGAACTTTGGTTACGGCAATGTGGGGCAGGGCAATATCGGGTTCTCTAACGAGGGCACGCTGAACCTGGGCTTTGGCAATAAGAGCCCGAACTTCACCCCGACCGATCCCATCACTACCTTCGGCGGGTTCGGCATCGGCAACGACGGGTTGCAGAACGTCGGACTGACCAACACCGGGTCGCAGAACGTCGGTGCCTGGAACCGGGGGATGCTCAACCTCGGTCTGGTGAACACCGGTACCGGCAACGCCGGTCTGCCGTTGGGTCCGCTGCAGTTGCTGGGTATCGGTAACGAGGGCAACTTCAACCAGGGCCTGCTCAACTTCGGCAACAACAACATCGGTATCGGGCTGACCGGAGACAATCTGGTCGGGATCGGCCCGCTGCACTTGCCGCGGACCGGTGGGCTGTTGTCGGCTGCGGCTACGCAGCTGATTGCTCCGGCGGCGGCGGCGTTGCCGAACTTTGGTTACGGCAATGTGGGGCAGGGCAATATCGGGTTCTTCAACGAGGGCACGCTGAACATGGGGTTTGGCAATGTGAGCCCGCACTTCACCCCGACTGATCCGATCAGCACCTTCGGTGGGTTCGGGATCGGCAACCACGGGCTCAACAATGTGGGATTGACCAACACCGGCGCTGACAATGTCGGGGCGTGGAACAGTGGGCGGTTGAACCTGGGGCTGGTCAATCAGGGCGTCGGCAACAGTGGGTTGCCGTTGGGTCCGCTGCAGTTGCTGGGTATCGGTAACGAGGGCAACTTCAACCAGGGCCTGCTCAACTTCGGCAACAACAACATCGGTATCGGGCTGACCGGAGACAATCTGGTCGGGATCGGCCCGCTGCACTTGCCGCGGACCGGTGGGCTGTTGTCGGCTGCGGCTACGCAGCTGATTGCTCCGGCGGCGGCGGCGTTGCCGAACTTTGGTTACGGCAATGTGGGGCAGGGCAATATCGGGTTCTTCAACGAGGGCACGCTGAACATGGGGTTTGGCAATGTGAGCCCGCACTTCACCCCGACTGATCCGATCAGCACCTTCGGTGGGTTTGGGATCGGCAACCACGGGCTCAACAATGTGGGGTTGACCAACACCGGCGCTGACAATGTCGGGGCGTGGAACAGTGGGCGGTTGAACCTGGGGCTGGTCAATCAGGGCGTCGGCAACAGTGGGTTGCCGTTGGGGCCGCTGCAGTTGCTGGGTATCGGTAACGAGGGCAACTTCAACCAGGGCCTGCTCAACTTCGGCAACAACAACATCGGTATCGGGCTGACCGGAGACAATCTGGTCGGGATCGGCCCTCTGCACATCAGCAGAAGTGTCCTGCCGGCGGCGGCCACGCAGCTGATTGCTCCGGCGGCGGCGGCGTTGCCGAACTTTGGTTACGGCAATGTGGGGCAGGGCAATATCGGGTTCTTCAACGAGGGCACGCTGAACATGGGGTTTGGCAATGTGAGCCCGCACTTCACCCCGACTGATCCGATCAGCACCTTCGGTGGGTTCGGGATCGGCAACCACGGGCTCAACAATGTGGGGTTGACCAACAACGGCGCTGACAATGTCGGGGCGTGGAACAGTGGGCGGTTGAACCTGGGGCTGGTCAATCAGGGCGTCGGCAACAGTGGGTTGCCGTTGGGTCCGCTGCAGTTGCTGGGTATCGGTAACGAGGGCAACTTCAACCAGGGCCTGCTCAACTTCGGCAACAACAACATCGGTATCGGGCTGACCGGAGACAATCTGGTCGGGATCGGCCCTCTGCACATCAGCAGAAGTGTCTTGCCGGCGGCGGCCACGCAGCTGATTGCTCCGGCGGCGGCGGCGTTGCCGAACTTTGGTTACGGCAATGTGGGGCAGGGCAATATCGGGTTCTTCAACGAGGGCACGCTGAACATGGGGTTTGGCAATGTGAGCCCGCACTTCACCCCGACTGATCCGATCAGCACCTTCGGTGGGTTCGGGATCGGCAACCACGGGCTCAACAATGTGGGGTTGACCAACACCGGCGCTGACAATGTCGGGGCGTGGAACAGTGGGCGGTTGAACCTGGGGCTGGTCAATCAGGGCGTCGGCAACAGTGGGTTGCCGTTGGGTCCGCTGCAGTTGCTGGGTATCGGTAACGAGGGCAACTTCAACCAGGGCCTGCTCAACTTCGGCAACAACAACATCGGTATCGGGCTGACCGGAGACAATCTGGTCGGGATCGGCCCTCTGCACATCAGCAGAAGTGTCTTGCCGGCGGCGGCTACCCAGCTGATTGCTCCGGCGGCGGCGGCGTTGCCGAACTTTGGTTACGGCAATGTGGGGCAGGGCAATATCGGGTTCTTCAACGAGGGCACGCTGAATCTCGGGTTTGGCAATGTGAGCCCGCACTTCACCCCGACTGATCCGATCAGCACCTTCGGTGGGTTCGGGATCGGCAACCACGGGCTCAACAATGTGGGGTTGACCAACACCGGCGCTGACAATGTCGGGGCGTGGAACAGTGGGCGGTTGAACCTGGGGCTGGTCAATCAGGGCGTCGGCAACAGTGGGTTGCCGTTGGGTCCGCTGCAGTTGCTGGGTATCGGTAACGAGGGCAACTTCAACCAGGGCCTGCTCAACTCCGGCAACAACAACATCGGCATCGGCCTTTACGGAGACAACCTGATCGGCATCGGCCGGCTGCACATCAAGCGCTGACAGCACCCTCCAGATCGGAGATGAGGTCAGCCAGAGCCAGGATCCGCTGGGCGTCGCGCACGTGCAGGTTTTCGATCATGCGACCGTCAACCGTCGTGACGCTGCGCCCAGCGGCCTGCGCCTCTTCGTACGCCGACACAACCTTGCGGGCGTGCACCAGTTCCTTCTCCGAGGGGCCGAACGTGTCATTGGCCGGAGTGATCTGCGAAGGATGGATCAGAGTCTTGCCGTCGAAGCCCATCTCACGACCCTGCCGAGCTTCTGCGGCAAAGCCGTCTTCGTCGGTGATGTCGTTGAACACCCCGTCCAGGACAGCTTTTCCGGCGGCGCGGGCACCCAGAACAGCCAGCGACAGAGCCGGCACAACGGGACCACGTCCGGGCACATGCAGGCCGTGCAACTCATTCACCAGATCATTGGTGCCGACTACCAGCGTCGCCAGACGATCGCTTGCCGAGGCGATTTCCTCGATGCGCAGGAAGGCCCGGGGTGTTTCCACCATGACCCACAGCTGCAACGACTCTGCCGCCCCCAGAGCGTCCATCGCGCCGACCAGCTGCTGAACCTGTTGAGCTGTTTCGATTTTCGGCACCAACACCCCGTCTGCGGGTGAACACGCCACGGCGGCCAGGTCGTCGTGGTGCCAGTCGGTATCGAGGCCGTTGATGCGCACCACCACTTCGCGGGGCCGGTAGCTTCCGGACGACACGGCCTCGCAGACCGTCGTCCGCGACTCGGCTTTGGCGTCGGGCCCGACGGCATCCTCCAGGTCGAGGATCAACACATCCGCCGGGAGGGTTCTCCCCTTCTCCAAGGCCCTGCTTTTGTTGCCAGGCAGGTAAAGAGCGGATCGACGGGGGCGCAATGTCGGTGCCATGGTGCCGTCCATCATTTCATCCGGCATCCCCGGTGGACTGCCAGGGCGGCACACCGCAGTTACGCTGAGCAAGTTACGACACGGCAGGCCGGGACGGGAGCAGCGGATGTCATCGTTTGGTTCGGCGCGCGCCGATGGCGACAGTTGGGACCTCGCATCGAGTGTCGGGGCCACCGCGACCATGGTGGCGGCGGCCCGGGCGTTGGCCTCCCGCGAACCGGATCCGCTGCTGGACGATCGATTCGCCGAACCCTTGGTACGTGCCGTCGGGCATCCGTTCTTCACCCGCATGCTGGACGGCGAAATACCGCTCGAAGACGACGACATGCCGATGACGTTTCAGCAGCGGCGCGAGCAGATGACGGTGCGCACCCGCTTCTTCGACGACTTCTTCAACGCCGCAACCCGGGACGGCATCCGCCAAGCGGTGATCCTGGCCGCTGGACTCGATGCCAGGGCCTATCGCCTGCCCTGGCCCGAAGGCACAGTGGTCTTCGAGGTTGACCAGCCCGAAGTCATCACCTTCAAGAGTCTGACGCTGGCCCAGATCGGTGAAGAACCTGCGGTCGAGCGTCGCCCGGTTGGCATCGACCTGCGTGAGGACTGGCCGAAAGCGTTGTGCGACAACATGTTCGATACGAGTGAACCGACGGCGTGGATTGCCGAAGGTCTGCTCCCTTACCTTCCGCCGGACGCTCAGGACCGGCTGCTGGACAACATCACCGCACTCAGTGCGCGGGGTAGCCGGCTGGCGACCGAAAATATCAGCGATATGAGCGTCTTCACCGATGAACGTGCCCGGAACATGCGTGCCGGCTGGCGCAAGCATGGGCTCGATATCGACGTCGCCGAACTGGTATGGATGGGTGAGCGTCGGCAGGCCGCCGAATACCTGAGCGCCACCGGCTGGACAGTCACGCATTTCCGTACCGAGCAGCTGTACGCGCAACACGGATTTGCGTTGCCGGACAACGAGATTCTCGCCAGATTCCGCGACACCATCAGCTATATCAGCGCCGAACTGACCTGACTGCGCTGCCGCATCTCCACCGGCGGTGTTGGGTTCTGCCCAGAAGTGGGCATTCCTTGACACGATCATTCGAAAGACCAGGAGGCTTCAGCATGAGCACTGTCCCGTCAATCACGCTCAACGACGGGAAGTCGATCCCGCAATTGGGGTTCGGCGTCTTCCAGATCGAGCCCAATCAGACGGCCGCCGCAGTGCGCACCGCACTCGAGGTCGGTTATCGGCACATCGACACCGCCGAAATGTACGGCAATGAGAAGGAGGTCGGACAGGGCGTCCGCGACGCCGGGGTGGATCGCGCCGAGGTGTTCATCACGAGCAAACTCAACAACGGTTTTCACCGGCCCGACGACGCGCGCAGGGCGTTCGACGCGACGCTGTCGGCACTCGGGTCGGACTATGTGGACCTCTTCCTCATCCACTGGCCGTTGCCGACTTTGTACGACGGTGACTTCGTGTCCACTTGGCAAACGCTCGAGGAATTCGCCGCCGACGGACGTGCCCGCAGCATCGGCGTCTCGAACTTCCAACCGGCACATCTGGATCGGCTCGCCGAGGGCGCGCAGACCGTGCCGGCAGTCAACCAGATCGAAGTGCATCCGTATTTCGCCAACGACGCGGTGCGGGCCTACGGCAAGGCGCACGACATAGCGACCGAGGCATGGTCTCCGATCGCTCAGGGCAAGGTCCTTGACGACGAGGTCATCACAGGCATAGCGAAAGAGTTCGGCAAGACACCGGCGCAGGTGGTGCTGCGCTGGCACATCCAGCGCGGTGACATCGTCTTCCCGAAGTCTGTTTCCGCCGATCGGGTCAGGTCGAATTTCGAGATCTTCGACTTCGAACTCTCCGACCAGCAGGTGGCGTCGATCAGCGCGCTGGATCGCGGCGAGAGCGGTCGCACCGGCCCTCATCCGGACAAGTTCGACTACATCCCCGACTGACCTCGGCCGACGGGTCGGCGGCTACGACTCGGATCGGCGTTCGCGCCACTCCCGCTCAAAGGGCAGCCGCCAGGCGTTCGGCGCGATCAGCTGATGGATCGCGTTAGGGCCCCAGGTCCCCGGCTGGTAGAGCTTGGCGGGTGGCGGGTCGTCGAGCAGATCTTGCGAGCGCTCCCAGAGGGACTCGATGCCCTCGGCGGTAGTGAAGAGCGTGTGGTCGCCGCGCATGGCGTCCAGGATCAGCCGTTCGTAGGCCTCCAGCACGTCTGCGGCGGTGTCGATTTCCTGAGTCGAGAACTGCATGGACACCTTGTCGAGTTTCATCCCCGGGCCCGGCCGCTTTCCGTAGAAGGACAGCGACACTTTGGAGTTGTCGGCCAGATCGAACGTGAGGTGGTCGGGACCTTGGGTGCCCACCCCGGATCCCGGTGGGAACATGGTCCGCGGCGCCTCTTTGAAAGCGATGGAAATGATGCGGATGCCTTCGGCCATCTTCTTGCCGGTGCGCAGATAGATCGGCACCCCCGCCCAGCGCCAATTGTCGACCCCCACCTTCAGTGCGATGAACGTTTCGGTGTCGGAATCCTTCGACACACCGTCTTCCTGGCGGTAGCCGCTGTACTGACCGCGCACCACGTTCGATGTCTTGATCGGCAACATGGACCGGAAGACCTTGTTCTTTTCTTCACTGATCGCGCGCGGTTCCAACGCCGTAGGCGGTTCCATCACGACGAAAGCCATCACCTGGAGCAGATGGGTGACGACCATGTCCCGGTAGGCGCCAGTATTTTCGTAGAAGTTCGCGCGCTGGTCCAAGCCGAGGGTTTCGGGAATGTCGATCTGAATGTGATCGATGAAGTTGCGGTTCCAGATCGGCTCGAACAGCCCGTTGGCGAATCGAAACGCCAAGATGTTCTGGGCCGCCTCTTTGCCGAGAAAATGGTCGATGCGGAAGATCTGCGATTCATTGAAGGTTTCGTGCACGAAGTCGTTGAGTGCCACCGCACTGTCGAAGTCGGTGCCGAACGGTTTTTCCATCACGACTCTCGAGTTATCAACGAGGTCGGCTTCGCGCAGCATGGTGATGACGTCGCGCGCCGCTTTGGGGGGAACCGAGAGGTAGTGCAGCCTCCGCACGTTGTCACCCAGCGTCTCTTCGGCTTTCGCCACCGCACCGGCGAGTGCTTCCGCCCCGGCGTTCTGGGGTACATAGGTGAGTATCTTTGCGAATTCCTCCCACTGTTCGGAAGTGAGTTTGTGGGCGCCGAATTCGTCGATCGCGTTCTTGGCGATCTCCCGGAATTCGTCGTCGGTCAGATCTTCGAGTGACGTGGCGATGATCTGAATGTTGGGCGCCAGTTCGGACTGGTCGAGGTGCGCAAGCCCCGGGATCAGCTTGCGCTTAGCCAGATCCCCTGTCGCGCCGAACAACACGATGACGTGAGGCTCCAGCGGCGCATTGTCGTGGTGGTGGGGACGCGCCTCGGGCGCCGGGTACGAGATAGTCTGCGGTTTTTTGGTGGCCACTCTCGCGATACTTCCATCGTGCGGCGCGATCTGCACGCGGTGGTCTTCAGTTCGTATGATGCGACGGCTGAAAGAGCTTGTGCATGTCATCCGGTTCGGTGCCGGTATCGACGCGGTTGAGGTGCGAGTTCCGCAGCCCCCAACCGTTCGCGCGAAATCGCTTGCTTCGCACTTCTGGTTGGCGGCACGCGTCGGGTGCGCGATTATCTTTCTCGCCACCAGTCGCTTTCGTCAGGCTGAGCGCACCGCGTCGATCGCGCGAAAGATCCGCTGTTCGCTGACTGGACGCGGGGTACCGAGCTGCTGCGCCCACAGGCTCACCCGCAACTCCTCGATCTGACGGCCGATATCGCGGATGTCTCTCGCTGCCGCACGCGGCGCAGACAGGGTCAGCAGCAGCTGTTCGTACGCATCCTGCACGCCGTGCACCCGCCGCATCCGCTCCCGATCCCCCTGTAGTGCCTGCGGCAGTTTCTCGAGCCGGCGCTTGATCGCCGTCAGGTAGCGCGCCAGATCGCCGAGATGCGCCGCCCCGGCGGCGGTGACGAATCCAGCCGGCAGGAGCCGGTCGAGCTGCGCGCGCACATCGGAGATGGCCTCGGCGTGCGCGGCGGGCGGCTGGGCGGGTAGTAGCAGTTGGACTTCTTGCGCAGCCGACAAGACCCTTGCGGTGCGGCCTACGATCTCGATGGTTGCCGTTGCCAGGCTCGCCGCAATCCGCTCCCGCAGTTCGGTGAACGCGTCGCGGGTCCACACGGTCTGGGGTATCAACGCGTCCACGGCCGCATCAGCGCAATCGTCGAGCAGCGCGGCCAGCGAGCCGTCCGGGTTCGTCCCCAGGATCAGTCGCTTTCGTGGATCAAGCTGACGTTCAACGGTTTTCACCGGCGAAGGCACACTGAGCCGTAATAGGCGGCGCAGGCCGGGACCCATCGCGCTCCCCTGCTCGGCGGCGCTGGTGAACACGCGCACGTCCACGGCGGTGCCCGCATCGACGAAGGCGGGAAAGCCTCGCACCGAGCGTCCGTCGACTGTGCGCTCGACCACTTTCGGCAGTTCTGCCATCTCCGCTGGCCAGGAGAGCAATCCCGTTCGTTCCAGCTGGCCTGCGACCGCATGAGCGACCGCTTGACGTGCCGGAGCCGCAAGCCGTTCCTGCAGCACGTGCAGGTCCTTCCCGCGCGCCACTTCGGTGCCATCCGCGGACTCGACGGCGAATGTCACTCGCAGATGGGCCGGTAGTTTATCCAGGTCGAAGGCTTCGACGGGCACTACAACGCCTGTGCGCCTGCGCAATTCGCGCTGCAACGCTGTCAGCAACGGCTCGCCGGACGGATCGATGCCGGCAAGCACCGCTCGGGCGGTGTCAGGAGCGGGAACGAAGTTGCGGCGCAGATCCTTTGGCAGCGAGCGGATGAGCGCGGTCACCAATTCCTCACGCAAGGCCGGTACCTGCCAGGCGAATTCGTCACCTCCCAGACGGGCCAACACGTCGATCGGCACATGCACGGTGACCCCGTCGTCGCTGGCGCCCGGTTCGAACCGATAGGTCAGCGCCAGCTCGGCATCACCCGTCTGCCAGGTGTCCGGGCGATCTTCGTCGGCGGCCGTGCGGTCTGCGCGCAACAAATCATCACGGCTGAAGGTCAGCAGGTCCGGGGTCCGGTGCCGTTGCTTCTTCCACCACCCGTCGAAGTGCCGGGCGGACACGACGTCCGCGGGAATGCGCGCCTCATACAGCGCAAAGACGTCGTCGTCACCGATGAGCAGATCGCGACGACGGGCCCGCTCCTCCAGCTCCTCCAGCTCCGCACGCTGCCGTGCATTGTCGCGGAAGAAGTGATGTCGAGTGTGCCAGTCGCCCTCCACAAGTGCGTGCCGGATGAACAACTCCCGCGCCACCGCCGGTTCCACCTTGGCGTAACCAACCCTGCGGCGTGCGACCAGCGGCAAGCCGTAGAGGGTCACCCGCTCGTAGGCCAGCACCTCGCCGCGCTGTGCGTCCCAGTGTGGCTCGCTGTACGTGCGCTGCACCAGTTCGCCCGCGACTCGCTCGACGATCTCGGGCTGGATGCGGGCGGCCGTCCGTCCATACAGCCGGCTCGTTTCGACCAGTTCGGCCGCGACGACCCACTGTGGCGGACGCTTGGTGAGCACCGAGCCGGGCGCCAGCACGAAACGGGCATTGCGTGCGCCGAGATACTCCCGGGTGTCCTCGCGGCGCATACCCACGTGCGACAGCAACCCGGCGAGCAGCGCCGCGTGGACCTGGGCCGGATCGGCCGGTTCGTCGGACTCCACGACTCCCAAGTCCCGGGCGATGCTGCGCAGTTGCCCCACCAGGTCCTGCCACTCGCGGATGCGCAGGTAATGCAGGAACTCCTTGCGGCACATCCGGCGAAAAGCGCTGCCGGACAATTCTTTCCGCTGACTGCGCAGATATCCCCAGAGGTTGAGGTAAGCGATGAAGTCGGAGTGCTCGTCGGCGAAGCGGGCGTGGCTCTGGCGTGCTGCTTCCTCGCGGTCGATCGGCCGTTCGCGAGGATCAGGGATCGTCAGTGCCGCGGCCAATACCAGGATTTCACGCACACACCCTTCGCTCTCGGCCTGCAGAATCATCCGCCCCAGCCGCGGGTCGAGTGGCAGCCGCGCCAGTCGGCGGCCGAGGTCGGTGATCATGCCCTGCGGGTCGAAGGCGCCGAGTTCCTGCAGCAGTTGCACCCCGTCGCGGATGCTGCGGCGATCCGGTGGATCCAGGAAGGGGAAGTTCTCGATGTCGCCGAGTTGCAGGGCCGCCATCTGAAGGATCACCGAGGCCAGATTCGTCCGCAGTATCTCGGGTTCGGTGTAGCGAGGGCGGCTTTCGAAGTCCTGCTCGGAGTAGAGGCGGATACACACCCCCGGCGCGACCCTTCCGCACCGGCCGGCTCGCTGGGCGGCCGAGGCCTGCGAGATCGGTTCGATGGGTAGTCGCTGGACCTTCAATCGGCGGCTGTACCGGGAGATCCTGGCATTACCCGGGTCGACGACGTAGCGGATTCCGGGCACGGTCAACGACGTTTCGGCGACATTGGTCGCCAGCACCACCCGGCGCCCGGTATGCGCCGCGAACACCTTCTGTTGCTCGGCGGTGGGCAGCCTGGCGTACAGCGGAAGCACTTCGGTATGTTTCAGTCCCGCCAATGCCTCAGCGGTATCCCGGATTTCGCGTTCGCCGGACAAGAACACCAGCACGTCGCCAGGTGGTTCTGCTTCCAGTTCTGTGATGGCGTCGGCTATCGCCTCGATCTCATCGCGGCTTTCGGTACGGATGATCTCGTGGTCGGGGTCGTCAGGATCCTCCGATCCGTCCGTCGAGACGGGCACTTCCAGCGGCCGGTAGCGGATCTGCACCGGATACGTTCGCCCGGACACCTCGACGATGGGTGCTCCCGCGAAATGCGCTGCGAAGCGCTGGGGTTCGATGGTCGCCGAGGTGACGATCACTTTGAGTTCGGGACGGCGGGGCAGCAACTCGCGTAAGTATCCCAGCAGGAAGTCGATGTTGAGGCTGCGTTCGTGGGCTTCGTCGAGGATGAGCGTGTCGTACTGCAGCAGTCGGCGGTCGCGCTGGATCTCGGCGAGCAGGATGCCGTCGGTCATCAGTTTGATCAGGGTGCGGTCGCTGACCTGGTCGGTGAACCGCACGGTGTAGCCGACGACATCGCCGAGCGGGCTGTGCAGTTCGTCGGCAATGCGTTGCGCTACGGTCCTTGCCGCCAGCCGGCGGGGCTGCGTGTGCCCGATGGTGCCGCGCACACCGCGGCCGACGTCGAGGCAGATCTTGGGCAGCTGCGTCGTCTTCCCGGAGCCGGTCTCACCGGCGACGATGACCACCTGATGGTGACGGATGGCGTCGCTGATTTCTTGACGCCGCTCGGTGATCGGGAGGTCGGGGTAGCCGATCGTCGGCACGGCCGCCTGGCGGGCGCTCACCAGTGATTCCGCGGCGGCGACCTGCTTGGCCAGCTGACGAAGCTTGTCGGGCTGGGCACCGCCGCGCAGATTCTGCAGACGCCGACGAATGCGGGTGGCGTCGCGGATCGTCAGCTCGTCGAGGCGCCTGCGCAACTCGCTGACGGTCGGATCGGCCACCCGGGCCAGAGTAGTGGTCGGCCGAGCGGGGTTAGGTTGGTCTCATGGCTCCGAAAATTGCGACAGCGGACGTCGTGGACTCTTCTGAATTGCTGGAGTTCATCCGGCCCCGGCACCGGATGATCCTGACCACCTTTCGCGCGGACGGCTCCCTACAGAGTTCGCCGGTGACCGGTGGAGTCGACGCCGAAGGCAGGGTGGTCATCGCGAGCTATCCGCAGCGTGCCAAGAGTGTGAACATCCGACGGGCGGGCAGAGCGAGCGTGGTCGTGCTCTCCGACGAGTTCAACGGGCCCTATGTACAGCTCGACGGCGACGCCGAGGTCATCGACGGACCGGCTGCCGTGGAACCTCTCGTCGACTACTACCGGGCGATCGCCGGTGAACATCCGGACTGGGACGGCTATCGCCGCGCGATGCGTGATCAGAACAAGTGTCTGCTGCGCGTGACCGCGCGCCGGTGGGGTCCGGTGGCGACGGGCGGTTTCCCGCCGAAATAGAGCGCGCGGGTCACCCGGCAGGCGGTAGCACCGGCGGGCGGCACACGTTGGCGGCCGGGTCCCACCACTCGCCGTTCTGGCAGTTCAGTGGCTGCGGCCCGACACCCAGGGGGCGGCAGACATTGGCCGTCGGATCCCACCACTGACCGGCCTCGCAATCGAGCGGCTGTGGTCCAACGCCCAAGGGCCGGCACACTTTACCGGTGGGGTCCCACCACTCGCCGTCGGCGCACTGCGCCGAACTGATGGCGGGCGTCGCGACCGTCACGACCGCCATCGGTGCCAACACCATGGCGGCAACGGATATCAGCCGACAAAGCATCGTCCACATTGCACACCTCGTCTCACGCGAGCGAATCGACGCACTCAAAGCCCGTTTTTCCCCTCCCGGGGCGGTCCCAAACTCGTCAACCGGAGGAAACCGACCGGTTCAGTGAAGCCTTTGAGCGCGACCGTCTCGCGGCGCTGGGGCACCGCAGCCAGGATGTCGCGCACCGCCGGATCGGCGGCGATTGCCTCGGACAGCACGACGTCCTCGCCACGGCTCTGGCCTTGCAGGCGCGCGGCCATATTGACGGTCGAGCCGAAGTAGTCGAGGCGGTCATTGAGCGTCACGACGACGCTCGGTCCGGTATGGACGCCGACCTTCAACACCAGATGCTCGGCGCCCTGTGCCGACGAGGCGATCCGGTTTTGCATGGTCAGCGCGGCGCGCACCGCCTGTGCGGGGTCGTCGAACGCTGCCATCACCGCGTCGCCGATCGTCTTGACGATCGCGCCGTCATGATCACGGACGACCTGAGCGAGCAAGGTGAAATGCTCGCGCACCAGGTTGTACGCCGCGGCATCGCCGATCCGCTCGTAGAGCTCGGTCGAGCCGCGCAGATCGGTGAACAGCAGCGCGACCTGACTCACGCCCGCATCGTCACCCGGCCGCAGGGTGGCCTCGGCGAACAAGTCGCGAAAGGCCTGCAGGGAAATGACTTCCGGTGCAGTCAGTGCCTGGCTCGTCCAGGTGCGCTCCTCGATCAGGGCCGCCAGTTCGAAGCCGGCGTCGTTGACGAACCGCACCATTCCGGGTTGGTCATCCGGCTCGGCGAGCGGTTCCACACCGGAGGCCGTGAGGCGCAGACCGGGGAAGGCACCCGCTCGGTGTTCGACGTCGACGGCGGCACCTGGGTGCAAGGTGCGCAGACGATAGGAGCCGGCAGGCAGCTCGACCGCCACCGTACGTCGCTCCCCCGGCTTCAGCAGGACCTGCACCGCCACATGCTCGGTGCTCATAGGGCCGGAGAGGCAGAAGTCGCCCTCGCGCAGGGGACGCACTGTCGGTGACGGTGTGAACGTCAGCTCGACATTGCGCTCGAACTCGCGGTCGTAATCGATGTTGCACGACGAACAGTGCGCGCCGTGCGGTAGGTCGGCAAGCGACGGCACACTCACCTTGGCCCCGCGGCAGTTGGGGCACAACAGATCCCATTTCATGCTGAGCAAACCGGCCCGCACCGCGGCGAAACACGCCTCCGTTGCGGCGCGCGTCGGCACCCCCAGTTCGCCTGCCAGGACTTTGGGCCGCAGCCGGTGCAGGTCGGCCGCCATGCCGTGCAGCACTTGGTCGGCGAGGCGATTGCCGAGGCCGTTTCCGTACGGGCCGCTGTCTATTTGGTGCGCCATTGCGGTGGCACGTTCGCGCGCCCCGTGCGGAAGTGCCGGCTCCGGCAGCACGAACGGTGTCACCCGTTGCTGGTCACCCCGGGCGAAAGCGACCGCCTCGAGGACGCGCCGTCGTACGTTCTCCCCGGCCTGCGCCGCGAGGCGCGCGCCGAACAGGCGGCCCGCCATGTTCAACGGCTCCCACTCCAGTGCATAGGAGACGCGCGAGCCGCCGTGGCCATCCGGCTCGATATAGAAGTCCGGGCCGAAGCGGCGGAACGGCCCCTTGCTGAACACACGGGACTGGCGAAAGTGCCGACCGGTGACCCATTCGTAGGGCTTCTCCTCCCACTCCAGCGCGAAACCGGCGGCTTTCCCGCGACCCCGACGCAGGATCGTCCCATTGGGTTGCGGTGTTTCCTCGAGCGTGTAGGGCGGCAGACCCAAGGCCTCGTTGAACCGGTTCGTGTCGGCCAGCACCGGCCAGAGTTGCTCCGGGGGCAGGTCGAAAGTCCAGGTCCACGCGCGACGCATGGATTGGAACTTTAGACCCGAGTCGCCCGGCCGGGGTCTGAAAAATCGATCGTCAACTTCCATCGAATACACAGAAGTATATAATGCTTGACTGTATACGATACGTGTATGTAGCATTTGGACACGGGTCGCGGCGATCAGGGCCCGCTCCGAACCGAACCCCCCCCACCTCACCGAGAGAACTCGATGAAAGTACAAAGTGCGCCTACGACCGAATGGTTTTCCGTGGTAGATAGCAAGTTGTCGCCGCAGATCCGCGAGCTGATCCGCCAAGGTGCCTGGATCGCTCTCAACCCCACCCCCGAGTGGTTGGACGAGCTTGACCGGGCAACGGTGGCCGGCAGCTCAGCCATCGCCGGGGATCCCACTCTGGCCGCAGCGGTCAGTTCCTCCAACCGGGCGAGCCTGGTGCACTTCGCCACCAGCCACTTGCGTGATCCGGGCGGCGTCGTGTCCCCCTATCTGGGCCCGGAGCCGCTGCGCATGGCTCGCATTCTGGTCCGCCGTGGTCTCGGCGCCTCGGCGCTGGACGTCTACCGCATCGGCCAGAACGTGGCCTTGCAACGCTGGATGGACATTGTGTTCGACTTGACGTCCGACCCCCACGAATTGCGTGAGCTGCTCAATGTGGTCACGCGTTCGGCCAGTGACTTCGTCGACGTCACGCTCGCGGCCATCGCCCGGCAGATAAAGCTGGAGCACGACGAGCTTGCCCAGGGGGCGATCGTCGAGCGGCGCAAGATCGTGGAGTTCATCCTTGACGGTGAGTCGATGAACCACAAACGGGCCGAAGCGCGATTGGGCTACGCGCTCAACGGTTCTCACACCGCTGCCATCGTGTGGTGCGACGAGGGGGACAGCGACAGCCGCCTGCTGGACCGGACGATCGCCGCGCTGGGCCACGCTGTCGGATGCCCGCAGCCCTTCACCGTCATCGCCAGCGAGGCGACCCGGTGGGTGTGGCTGAAAGACATCGCGGAGGTCGAAGCCGAGCAGGTCCGTCGTGTGCTCGAAGAAACGCCCAAGCTGCGCATCGCGATCGGGACCGGTGCGCGAGGTGTCGACGGATTCCGTGCCAGCTACGAGCAGGCCCTCACTGCACAGCACATGATGGTGCGGCTACGGGCACGACAGCAGGTCGCGTTCTTCGAGGATATTCAAATGGTTGCCCTGCTCACCCAAAAGCAGGAGCAGGCCCACGATTTCATCAACCACACACTCGGGGCCCTGGCCTCGGCCGGCTCGGTGCTGCGTGACACTCTGCTGACGTACATCAACGAGCAGTGCAACGCCGCCCGCGCGGCTCAACAGCTCTACATCCATCGCAACACGTTGTTGAGCCGACTCGACGCCGCGCAGCGCTTACTGCCCCGGCCCTTGGAGCGCACGACCGTTCGCGTCGCGGTCGCTCTCGAAGCCCTGAAGTGGTTCGGTAACCACGATCAGGACCCCAGTTCGACCGCTGATTGAGCAGCGCCGGCTGACCCCGCCGCCGGGTACCCGAGCCGCCGGCTACGCCGTCGCTGCGCGTGTGCCAGGATCTGGGGCATGACTGCACGCAGCCTCGCACGAATCTCCGGTGTCTTCGTCATGATGACGTGGGCACTCCTGACCGTGCCCATCGCCAGCCCGACCGTTGCCTCGGCCGACCCGTGCGCCGACGTCTCGATCGTCTACGCTCGCGGCACTCACCAGGAGCCGGGGCTCGGCAATGTCGGCCAAGCGTTTGTCGACTCGCTCACCTCGCAGTTGGCCGGGCGCTCGGTCGAGGTCTATGCGGTCAACTACCCCGCCAACGACGACTACCACAACAGCGCCACCAGCGGCGCCGACGACGCCAGTGCCCACGTGCAAGGGACCGTAGCCGGCTGCCCCAGCACCAAGATCGTCATGGGCGGGTACTCGCAGGGTGCGACCGTGATCAACCTGGCCACCACGCAGATGCCGGGTCCGGTCGCCGACCATGTCGCCGCGGTCGCCTACTTCGGCGAGCCATCCAGCGGATTCTCCAGCGCTCTGTGGGGCGGCGGACCCCTGCCGACCATCAACCCGCTCTACAGCGGCAAGCTCATCAGCCTGTGCGCCACCGATGACCCGATCTGCACCGGCGGCGGCAACATCATGGCGCACGTCTCCTACATCGAAAACGGAATGACGACCCAGGCCGCTACCTTCGCCGCCAACCGGGTCAAGTAGCTTCGCCGACCGAGCGCCCGAGGAAGGCCATCAGCCGGGCGGTTGGCGTCGCACCGTGCGGGGCAGGTTGCGCCGGTCCGAAGGCCCCGGGACGACGAAGCCTGTCTTCTGGCACCGACTCCACCAGCTGACGGCACAGTGCCAGCAGGCCTTCGGGTAGTTCGATGTCCCGGCCGAGCGACCGGTGCACGTCCCAACTGTGCAAGGCGAGGTCGGTCACCGGAAAGGTCATGGCCTGGCGCAGGGGCACCTCACCCGCTGGCGACACCCGTGGTGCGGCGAAGTCGGCGCCCGGAAGCGCTTGCCCGAGCAGCGGCCGGCTGGACCCATCGTACGAACGCCGAGTAGACGCAAAATCGCGCTGGAGCATACGCTCCAGCACGATTTTGCGGCTGCTCGCGAAGGGTAGGTGACGTCAGTGCGGGAGCAGGCGCTGCTTTTGCTCGATGAATTCCGCTTCGGTGAGGATTCCGGCGTCGCGCAGTGACGCCAGCTCGCGCAGTTCGGCGGCGATGCTGGTGATCGGGCCCCCGGGCAGTACCGGCGCCGGCGCCGGCGTCTCCTCTGTCACCCCCGTCGCCTCCGCCGTTGCCGGCGCGCCGCGCTTGGCCACCCCGAGCCGCTCTTTGGTGCGCGGACCACCGGACCCGCCGGTGCCGACGGTTCCGGCCAAGGCCCGGCCGGCCATGCCGGCGACCGCCATCTGGCTGAACAGCGCACCGGCGCCTTCGGCGGATGCCGCCTCTGCGGCGGCGCCGACACTGGCTGCCGGTGACGTCAGTGCGGCCAGGCGAAAGCCCGGAGCGGTGGTGGTCCAACCCGGCGGCACCCTCAGGCCGCCGACGGATCCCGCCTCACCCAGGCCCGCCGACACCGGTGAGCCGAGGTTGGTGATGACAGGGAATTGGGTCGGGGGCACCGGTGCCGACCCTGGCCAGGACTCGATGCCTGCCCAGCCGCTGACGATGTCATCGGTGTGAACCCCGATGTGGTAGCCGCCGATGTCATACGGGAGGGCTGTCGTTCCCACAATTCCGTCCAAAGTCCCGCTGATGAGCCCCGCGCCGAAGTCGAGGAGTGTGACGATGTCGAACGGCGAAACGGCTGCGGCCGGAGCCGGGGTGGCCAGCGCGGCCAAGGCGTTGGGCACTGCGGCCAACGCCTGCTGCACCGAGGAGACGGCGTTCTGCACCTCTCCGGCGGCAGTTCCAGTGGCCTGGCTGACCGCGGCTGCTTGTGCGGGCAACCCGCTGGAATCGGTGGTGGATGCAGGGTCGGCAAACGGTGTCAGGGTGGTCGCGGCGGCTGATGACGCCGCATAGCCCTGCATGGCCGCGGTGTCCTGCGACCACATCTCGGCGTACTGGGTCTCTGTGAGTGCGATCAGCGGCGTGTTCTGGCCGAAGAAGTTGGTAGCTATCAGGGTCATCAGCAGGCTGCGGTTGGCCGCGACCACCGGTGGCGGCACGGTCTCGGCGAATGCGGTCTCGTATGCGACGGCCGCCGCTTTGGCCTGGTCAGCGGTGTGCTCGGCCTGCATCGCAGTGACTCTGAGCCACGCGATATAGGGGGCCGCCGCCGCTGCCATGGCCGCGGACGCTGGGCCGATCCACGGTCCGGCGGTCAAGGTCGTGACCACGGACTCGTAGGCACCGGCGGTGGAGTGGAGCTCGGCGGACAGCTCGTCCCACGCCACCGCGGCGGCCAGCATCGATCCAGAGCCGGGCCCGGCGTACATCAGCGCCGAGGTGACTTCCGGCGGCAACAACGCGAAGTCCATCACGCTTCCTCCGATCGGTGTGGTCGGCTGGCAGACGCACTCCGGTGGCACCAATCCAGCCCGGCCCCGAACCCCCGCAGGAGCCTATGAGCGGAAATCACCTCGTAGCGTTACACCAGAACAACATCTCGTTGCCTGCTGTTTGCACAGCCTTTACCAATAAAGCACATATTTGGCCCGCTACCGAAATGCCGGTCCACTGCATGCACGCGCGAAGCTATCGCTCGAATTCGAGATAGTGCCGGATCTCCTCGGCCGCCGCCTCCAGGTTTCGGGAGACCAGACCGCGTCCCAGCCACTCGCTCAGCCGGGCGATACCCAGACCGGTTGTGGAAAACGTCAAGGTCAGAGTGAGCCGGCTGCCGTCGTTGTCGGGTTCTACGAGCGCCGCAAACGAATGGCGCGTGCCCTGCACCGCTCGCCACTTCAACAGGCTGCCGGTCGGAGGTGTGATCAGCACGCGGCCACCGAGTTGGATGGTGCCACTGTCCATATAGACGTCCCACAATTCTCCGTCGTCACGCGCTTTGACGAAGCGGCACCGACTGAAGGTGGACACGTGGGGAAAAAGAGCGTGCGGGTCGGTGATGAAGGCGCCGCTCGTCTCGAGCGGGCAGTCGATATGGCGGGAGACGGTGACGGTTTGAGTCATGTCACCGGATCATCGGGACGATGGTCTTGCTGGCCAGCTTCGACAGCCCGACTTGCATGACGCTGGTGACGTAGGCCAGAGCGTGGTCCCAATCCGGATCCTCGCCGAATTTGGCGCGCACGTCGATCGGGTCGAGGACCTGCATGCGGATCTTGGCCGGAAGGGGAAAGTGCGGCAGCGGGAGCGGTGACAGTCCCCACGGGATGCTCAGGGTCATTGGCATGCTCTTGACTCGGGCGATCTTGTCCAGGCGCAACAGCTGCGCCGTGCGGCGGCCGTCATTGAGCACGATCAACGTGTCATGTCCACCCGTGGCCACCACCGGCACGATCTTCACATTGGACTTGTGGGCCAGTCGCAGGAATCCCTTGCGTCCCGAGAAAATGATCTTGTTGCGATCGCGCCACGGGCGCAGAGCCTCCACGTCGCCACCCGGGTAGACAAGCGCTGAGCCGCCGCTGTCGAAAATGCGCTCGGCAAAGGAATTGGCGGCAGGGACTACGCCGAGCTTCCGGGTCAGTCCGCCGATGACCGGCGCGGCGGTGACCGTGTCGTGTGCCAGCGCATAGAGCGGACGGCCCTCGACCGTGAAGTAGGTGTTGTAGGCCAGCAAAAAGATGAAGGTGTCCGGGGTTGCGCCGCCACCGCTGTGGTTGCCGACGAACAGCACCGGTTCATCGGGCACGTTCTCAAAGCCGTGTACCTCGGCTCGGAACCACACGGTCGAGGCCAACCAGAGCGGAGGCAGCACCGCGCGAATGAACTCCGGATCGCGATGGCGAAGTTCTTTGGGAAGTCGTTGCCGAGTCATCTCGATGAGACTAAACCGATTTGGCGCCATTTCACCGCAGGCTCCGCAAACGTGAACCCGGCCCGGCCCGAGCCCACGGAGAAGTCCGAGCGTGTGGGTTCGCGCTCGCGGCGGTGGTTGTCGTAGCTTGAGACGGGATTGTCCTAGCTTCGGCCGGTTCAGCAGAGCAGCCGGTGTAGAGCTCGAATCGGGAGCGACGTGCCCGTGTTGGAGCATCGGGGTACGCGCCTCCCGATCGGTCTGGGTTCGGTGCGCACCGTGACAGCGGGTGGCGGTGATCAATGGGGGTGCGTTTGCGTCGATTAGCTGATCGAACTATAATCTGGACACATGTCCAGTTTGCTGTCCCGTCGTTCGCGGGTGCGTTGACAGCAATGAGATTGGCGCCTTTGCGCGGTCGATCGCTGGCGGCGAAGGGTTGAGTATGCGAATTGCTCTGCTGTCCTACCGGAGTAAAGACCACTGCGGAGGGCAGGGTGTCTATGTGCGGCATCTCAGCCGCGGCCTGGTCGATCTGGGGCACGAGGTAGAGGTGTTCTCCGGTCAGCCGTATCCGGAGTTGCTGGACCCCCGGGTGCGCCTGACAAAAGTCCCAAGCCTCGATCTGTACCGCGAGCCGGACCCCTTCCGGGTGCCGCGGCCGAGCGAAATCCGCGATTCGATCGACGTGCTCGAACTGGCCACCATGTGGACGGCAGGGTTTCCCGAACCGCGCACCTTCACACTGCGGGCGGCGCGGCTGCTAGCCGATCGCGCGGGCGATTTCGACGTCGTACACGACAATCAGAGCCTGGGCACCGGGCTCCTCACCATCGCCGACGCCGGGATGCCCGTAGTGGCCACCGTGCACCATCCCATCACCCGCGACCGGCTGCTCGACCTTGCTGCCGCGCCTTGGTGGCGAAAGCCTTTGGTGCACAGATGGTATGGCTTCTCGCGAATGCAGAAGCAGGTGGCGCGCCAGATCCCCGACCTGCTGACGGTCTCGTCGTCTTCGGCTACCGACATCGTCTCGGACTTCGGGGTCTCCCCCGAGCAACTGCACGTGGTGCCGTTAGGGGTAAACACCGAACTGTTCAAGCCGGGGTCGTCGCCGCGGCAGCCCGGCCGGGTGATGGCGATAGCCAGCGCGGACACTCCGCTCAAGGGTGTCAGCACCTTGCTGCACGCGGTAGCCAAACTCCGCACCAGCCGCGATCTGGAGTTGCGGTTGGTCGCCAAAGTGGAAAGCAACGGTCCCACCCACAAGCTCATCGCCGAGCTGGGTATCTCCGACATCGTCCACATCGCCAGCGGCCTGCCCGACGCCGAGCTTGCCGCTCTGTTCGCATCGGCAGAGGTTGCGTGCATTCCTTCGTTGTACGAAGGCTTTTCGTTGCCGGCGGTGGAGGCGATGGCGAGCGGGACACCCATCGTCGCCAGCCGCGTCGGTGCGCTGCCCGAAGTCCTCGGCACCGATGGCGCGTGCGCCGAACTGGTGGCGCCCGCCGATGTGGACGCGCTGACCCATGCGATCGGGCAGCTTTTGGATTCACCGGACCGGCGCCGCAGCCTGGGCGAGGCGGGACGGCGGCGCGCGGTCAACGTCTTCAGCTGGGACGCGGTGGCCGCTCAAACCGTGCAGGTTTACCAGCAGGCGATCGAACGTCGTGCCCATGAGGGCGGACCGCGATGCTGACGGTTGATTTCGAGCGGCTGGGAATCGGGCCGGACACCAAGGTCATCGACGTGGGTTGTGGCGCCGGCCGGCATGCCTTCGAAGCGTATCGGCGCGGTGCGGATGTGGTGGCCTTCGACCAGGACGCCGCCGAGCTCCGTTCGGTGGACACCTTGCTGCGCGCGATGGCCGAGACTGGCGAGGCGCCACAAGCGGCTTCCGCGAAAGTGGTTCGTGGCGACGCGCTCAACCTGCCCTATGCCGACGAGACGTTCGACTGCGTGATCGCATCGGAGATCTTGGAGCACATACCCGAAGACGACGCCGCCATCGCCGAACTGATCCGGGTGCTCAAAGTCGGTGGGACACTGGCTGTCAGCGTGCCGCGGTGGCTTCCGGAGCAGGTGTGCTGGCTGCTGTCGGAGGAGTACCACAGCAATGAGGGCGGCCACGTCAGGATTTATCGGGCCAGTGCGCTGCGTGACAAAATCGCGGGTCGCGGAATGGAATTGACGCACACCCATCATGCGCACGCCCTGCACTCGCCATTCTGGTGGCTCAAATGCGCTGTGGGACCGTCGAACAACGATCACCCGGCGGTCACCGCCTACCACAAGCTGCTGGTGTGGGATCTGATGCAGCGACCCAAGATCACGCAACTGGCTGAGAATGTGCTGAATCCACTTGTCGGCAAGAGTGTCGCCATGTACTTCACCAAGCCGCAGTCGGTGCACAGCAATCCTGCGCAGGGGTATTCGGTTGCCTCGGGATAACGACGCGCCGGGTGTCGTCGGTGTGCTGACCCCCGAGCAGTGCCGGCAGACCGCTGTGTCGATCGCCGCCGCGCAGGAGCCCTCGGGAGCTATCCCCTGGTTTGCCGGAGGGCATACCGACCCGTGGGATCACGTGGAAAACGCCATGGCGCTCACCGCAGCGGGTTTACTGGAGCCGGCGCGCGCTGCGTTCGACTGGTGCCGCCGCACGCAGCGTCCGGACGGCTCCTGGCCGATCCAGATCCGGGCCGGCGTGGTCGAAGACGCCAACAGCGACAGCAACTTCTGCGCGTACATCGCCACCGGTGTGTGGCACCACGTCCTGGTGACCAGCGACCGCAGGTTCGCCGCCGCAATGTGGCCGGTAGTGCAGAAGGCGATCGACTTCGTCATCGACCTGCAGGTCGGTTACGGCGAGATCTGTTGGGCCCGAAGCGAAGCCGGGCCGCTGCCGGAGGCGCTGCTGACCGGCTGCGCCAGCATATTCCACAGCATCCGGTGCGCACTGGCACTGGCTGCTCTGATCGGAGAACCCCAGCCGGAGTGGGAACTGGCACTAGGCCGCCTGGGTCACGCGATCGTGGCCCATCCCGAGGCGTTCACTGAGAAGGACCGCTATTCGATGGATTGGTATTACCCGATCCTCGGAAGTGCGTTGCGCGGGCCGGTGGCTGCGGCGCGAATCCGCCAGCGCTGGGACGAATTCGTGGTGGGTGATCTCGGCATTCGTTGCGTAGTCGACCGGCCCTGGGTCACCGGTGCGGAAACCTGCGAATTGGTGATGGCGCTGGACGCGATCGGGCATCGGTCAGCAGCGCACCGGCAGTTCGGGGCAATGCAACACCTGCGCGAAGGTGACGGATCTTATTGGACTGGGCTGGTTTTCGCCGACGGGAAGCGGTGGCCAGAAGAGCGCACCACGTGGACCGGGGCGGCGATGATCCTTGCTGCCGATGCGTTGTCCGGAACAACGCCGGCCAGCGGGATATTCCGCGGGCACGCGCTGCCGGTGGGCCTGCAGACCGACTTCGACTGTGAATGCGTTACGGCCGGACCTGGGCGTTAGTCTCGACCGGTTCTCCGGCCTGGCCGGCCGTGCGTTCCAGCACCCGCAGCGACCCGGTTGCCCCGACCTCTTTGAATTGACCGGAAGCCAGTGCACGGCAATAGATCTGGTAGGGAGCGCGCCCCCCGTCGTTGGGGTCGGGGAACACATCGTGGATGACGAGACCGCCGCCGACCACCACCCATTTCGCCCATCCCTCGTAGTCGCGTGCAGCGGCAGCCTCGGTGTGACCGCCGTCGATAAACAGGAATTGCAGCGGCGCGGCCCAACCGCGGGCAACGATCGGCGATTTGCCGACGATAGCGACCACATGATCGTCAAGACCGGCGGCGTCCAAGGTGCGGCGGAACGTCGGTAATGTGTCGAAAAGCCCGGTTACCTCGTCGACAAGCGAGGTGTCGTGGAACTCCCACCCGGCCTGATGCTCTTCGGATCCGTGGTGATGGTCGATCGTGTAGAGCACGCTGGCGCTCTGTTGCGCGGCCGCCCCGAGTAGCAGTGCGGATTTGCCGCAGTACGTGCCGATCTCCACCCCTATTCCGCCGTCGAGATAGCGCCGCGCGGCGTCGTACAGCGCGTGTCCTTCATCGGCGGGCATGAACCCGCGCACCCGCTCGGCGAGCGCGAACAAACGCGCGGTGGAACCGGTGTCGTCATCGCTCATCATTGCAACTTATCCGGCACCCGCGAGATGCCGACAGCCTGGTCGCGGTACTTGCTGGCGCGGTGTCGGCAGAGGCCCTGCTGGACAGCCGTCCGGCTGTCCAGCAGGAACTCGCTCAGCCGTGCGGGGCTTCGGAGATCTTGCTGTCCGGCTTGCCCAGGGTCTGGCAGTAGGTCTGCGCCGACAGTCGGGTCGCGTTGATCTCCAAGGACGTCGGCTCGGCGCCGCTCTTGTCCTTGAGCATCTTGCTGACCTCTTCGCTCTGCTTCTTCTCGTCCTGTGTGGTGAAGTCTTTGCACTTGGTGTCGCCACCGGTATTGATCACCTTTGAAGCCGAACATCCGCTGAACATCAGTGCGGCAATGACAATCGCGGCAGGTGCGAGGGGTTTCATCACTAGCCCTTTCTACGGTCGGAGTCGTAGCTATCTATACACCGCAGCGCGCATTCCCAAACACGGTCGCAATTGCGGAGCGCGAGGCGAGCGGGGTTTATTTTTCCAGGGTGAACTGATTTACGTCTATATACCCGGTGCGGAAATGGTCAGCGCAGCCGGTCAGGTATTTCATGTACCGGTCATAGACCTCGTGGGACTGAATTGCGATCGCCTCGTCGCGTCGTGCCGCGAGGGCGGCCGCCCACAGGTCGAGGGTCTTGGCGTAGTGCTGTTGCAGCGACTGGCGTCTGGTCAGAGCGAAGCCCGCCGACTCCGAAAAGCCCGCCACCATATCGGTATCCGGCAACTGACCGCCCGGAAAGATCTCGGTGAGGATGAACTTCACGAACCGGATGTGGTTCATGGAGATGGGCAGACCGCTCTCGCTCAACTGCTCGCGGGTCAACCCGGTGATGGTGTGCAGCAGCATCACTCCATCGGCCGGCAGCAGTTTGTAGGCCAGCGAAAAGAAATCCTCGTAGCGATCGCGGCCGAAGTGCTCGAACGCGCCGATCGACACAATGCGGTCCACCGGCTCGGTGAACTGTTCCCAGCCTTGCAGCAGTACCTGACGGCTCCGTGTGGTGTCCAAGGCGTCGAATGTCTGCTGCACGTGCGCGGCCTGGTTCTTGGACAGGGTCAGGCCGATCACGTTGACGTCGTATTTCTCTATCGCACGGCGCATGGTCGCGCCCCAACCGCAGCCGATGTCGAGCAGCGTCATACCCGGTTGCAGGCCCAGCTTGCCCAGCGACAGATCGATCTTGGCGATCTGGGCCTCTTCCAGCGTCATGTCGTCTCGCTCGAAGTACGCGCAGCTGTAGGTCTGGGTCGAGTCCAGGAACAGCCGGAAGAATTCGTCGGACAGGTCGTAGTGTGCCTGCACATCGTCAAAGTGCGGCTTCAAATCCTGAGACAAGCGGGTCGTGCCTTTCGTGGCGCCTGGGTTACGACTGCTAGCCGGCGTCGCTCACACCGGCGGGTAACTAGTTCCCCGTCGGTGCCGCACGAAACACCCGCTGCGTCACACCGCGGTGAGTTTCGGGACCGCGGCGGGTCAATCCATCGACCGGACACAGCGCAGAAGAAGGTGGACCCATGCTTGATGCCAAGCCTCCGATCGTTGATCAGCAGACCTGGCGCGCACAGCTCGATGAGCTGCGCAGCCGCGAGAAGGCTGCAACGCGGGAATTGGATGCGATCGCCGCCCAGCGTCGCCGACTACCGATGGTGCAGCTGCCCGCCTACACATTGACCGGCGCCGACGGCCCGGTGCCGCTGGCTGAGGTGTTCGGCGGGCGTTCGCAGCTGATCGTCTACCACCACATGTGGTCGCCCGGTGCGGAATGGCAGTGCAGCGGATGCACGGGGTTCACGTCGCAATTCACGCGGCTCGAGTTTCTCGACAATTACGACGCGCGATTCGTCATCGTCACCAACGGCCCGATCGACGAGGCGCTGGAATACCGGCGCAAGGTCGGCAATCGGATGGAATGGTATTCGTCATCGGACAGCTCCTTTGGCGCCGACATGGACGCACCGGCCGGCGGCGGCTTCGCGGTCAATGTGTTCTTGCGCGACGGTGACACGGTGTACCGGACATGGCACACTAACGGCCGCGGAACCGAGCAGCTCAGCCATTCTTTCGCGTTGATCGACATCCTGCCGTGGGGGCGGCAGGAGGAATGGCTCGATTCACCGCCCGGTTGGCCGTCGAGGCCCACCTACTCCGGGTGGTCCGGCTCGCCCGATATCGCCCGTGCCTACGGACCGAAAGGGAATGATGACTAGCGAATGCTTCACGGTCACCCGAACCATTCAGGCCCCGCCGACGGCAATTTTCGCGATTCTGGCCGACCCGACCCGGCATAGCGACACGGAGCCCACCGACTGGGTCCGCGACGCCGTGGACGGCGAACCACTCACGGGCGCCGGCCAGATTTTCGCCATGAATATGTATCTCGAAGCGGCCGGCGGTGATTACGTCACCTACAACCTGGTCACCGAGTTTGCCAAGGACAAGGTCATCGCCTGGATGCCCGGCCGGATGGACGATACCGGCAAGCATGCCGCCGGTGGCTGGTTCTGGCGCTATGAACTGGACCCCGACGGCGATCGCACCGACGTCACGCTGACGTATGACTGGACGGCCACCCCGCAGGAGTTCCGGGACCAGATCGGCGGAATGCCGCCCTTTCCGCAGGAGTATCTGAGCGCTTCACTGGCCGGCCTGGAGCGCTCGGTCACGGGCTGACTCCGATTCGCTGCTCGAGTTCAGCGAAAGACCCACGCACCGCTTCGGGTTGCTCCATCCAGGGAAAGTGTCCCGCCTCAGGGATGACGCTCCACAGCACATTCTCGGTTTGAAAGGACGCTGTTCGCCACAACGATTGCGTGACGATCCGGTCTTCGGAGCCGCTGATGATCAGGGTTGGCAATGTCGACGGCCACCAGGCGAATTGGTAGTCGCGGTCGAAATGTTCTGCAGACCACTGCACCGCCGGGATGTTGTACGGCATGCGTCCCAGCAGCTCGGCGCCGGCGGCGACCGTGGCAGCGAGGAAATTCCACGGGGCGGATTGCACCGCCACCTCGCGCAGATTCTCCCGGGTGGGGTCCTTCGCGTAACGGGCGGTGGCGGCTTCGACGCCCGGCAGCGGATTATCGGCGGTCATCCGGTCGTAGAGCGGCATCCAGGATGCGTCGGGGGCGGTGCTGATCAACACCAGGCCATGAAGCACTTCGGCAAGAGCCGGCGTCGACAGCAGATATTCACCCCCGGTCGAATGCCCCACATAGATCGGGCGTTCGACGGCGCGCGACGCCTCGGCCAGCACCTCTGGCCACAGGCTGTAGGGATCGGCCGGTGCGCCGGGGGCATCGACGTTGGAACCGTCGCCCGGTAGGTCGACCAACCACGAGCATCCCGATACCGCGACCGCGTCGACAAGTTCCTGCAAGCTCTCCGAGCCGATCCCCGGGCCGCCGGGCAGGAAGAGCCAATTGGCGTCACCGCTGCGACGCCGGTACAGGCGCATGCGCACCCCGGACGCCGTCCACCGAACGTGCTCTGTCGTCATGGCCTCTGTCAGGTTGTGGGGCGAATCCACGGGTGCAAACTCGGCCCGAGATTACCCGCGTTCCTGTGCGCAAAGTCTTGACTGACTCCAGATAAGTGCGGAGTATGAGCATGTGTCCTCGGACCACGCCGAGCAGTTACGAATGGCCGATTTGCGGGTAACGCGGCCACGAATTGCAGTGATGGAGGCTGTTCATGCGCATCCTCACGCCGACACCGACACTATCTTCTCCGCGGTGCGACTCGGTCTGCCCGATGTGTCGCGACAAGCCGTCTACGACGTGCTGAATGCATTGACCGCGGCCGGCCTGGTACGGCGAATTCAACCATCCGGTCTGGTCGCGCGTTACGAATCGCGCGTCGGCGACAACCATCATCACGTCGTCTGCCGGTCCTGCGGGGTCATCGCCGACGTCGATTGTGCGGTCGGAGATACGCCGTGCCTAACGCCGTTGGACGACGGCAACGTGTTGGATGGGTTCGTCCTCGACGAGGCCGAAGTCATCTACTGGGGCTTCTGCCCTGACTGCTCAAGTACTGATTCCTGATCACAACCGTGATCACAGCCCGTTTCAGATAACCCGGAAGGAATGCTGTGTCATCCGATACATCCGATAGCCGACCTCCTCACGCCAGCGACTCGGCGAGCAAGAGCGAGAGCGAGAACCCGGCCATCCCCTCACCCACCCCGAAGTCAGACGCGCCGCGCACCAACCAGGACTGGTGGCCCAACCAGGTCGACGTGTCGAGGCTGCACCCGCACTCACCGCAGGCAAACCCGCTGGGTGACGGATTCGACTACGCCGCCGAGTTCGCCAAGCTCGACGTCGATGCGCTCAAGGCCGACCTGGTCTCAGTCATGACCACCTCTCAGGACTGGTGGCCGGCCGACTACGGCCACTATGGCGGCTTCTTCATCCGCATGAGCTGGCACGCGGCCGGCACGTATCGCATCTATGACGGCCGCGGCGGCGCGGGCCAGGGTTTGCAGCGATTCGCTCCGCTCAACAGCTGGCCGGACAACGCCAGCCTGGACAAGGCCCGCCGGTTGCTGTGGCCGGTCAAGAAGAAGCACGGAAACAAGATCTCCTGGGCCGACCTGATCGTCCTCGCCGGCAACGTGGCTCTGGAAGACATGGGGTTCCAGACGTTCGGCTTCGCCTTCGGCCGCGAGGACGTGTGGGAGCCGGAAGAGGTCCTGTTCGGCGAGGAAGACGAATGGCTGGGTACCAACAAGCGCTATTCGGGAGAACGTGACCTCGCGCAACCCTACGGGGCCACCACCATGGGGCTGATTTACGTCAATCCCGAAGGCCCGGAAGGCAAGCCGGACCCGATTGCCGCGGCCCGCGACATCCGCGAGACGTTCGGCCGGATGGCCATGAACGACGAGGAGACTGCCGCGCTGATCGTTGGGGGCCACAGCTTCGGCAAGACGCACGGTGCCAGCGCGGACCCCGTCGGCCCCGAGCCCGAGGGTGCGCCGATCGAGCAGCAGGGGCTGGGCTGGAAGAGCACGTTCGGCACCGGCAGCGGCAAGGACGCCATCACCAGTGGTCTGGAGGTGGTGTGGACGCCGACTCCGACGAAGTGGGACAACACCTTCCTCGAGACCCTGTACGGCTACGAGTGGGAACTGGTCAAGAGCCCGGGCGGCGCGTGGCAGTTCACCGCGAAGGACGGAGCCGGCGCGGGCACCATTCCCGACCCGTTCGGCGGGCCGGGCCGCAACCCGACGATGCTGGTCACCGACGTGTCGCTGCGCGAGGACCCGATCTATCGACAGATCACGCAGCGCTGGCTGGAGCATCCCGAGGAGCTGTCCGAGGCGTTCGCCAAGGCCTGGTACAAGCTGCTGCACCGCGACATGGGACCGGTCAGCCGCTACCTCGGCCCGTGGATTCCCGAGCCGCAGTTGTGGCAGGACCCGGTGCCGGCCGTCGACCACGAGCTGGTCGACGAGAGCGACGTCGCTTCGCTCAAGGCCAAGGTGCTTGAGTCCGGCCTGTCGGTTCAGCAGTTGGTGAAGACGGCCTGGTCGGCGGCGGCCAGCTACCGCAACACTGACAAGCGAGGCGGCGCCAACGGGGCCCGGCTGCGTCTGGAACCGCAGAAGAGCTGGGAGGTCAACGAACCCTCCGAGCTGGACAAGGTGCTGCCGGTCCTCACCAAGATCCAGCAGGACTTCAATAGTTCGGCGTCCGGCGGCAAGAAGATCTCGCTGGCTGACGTGATCGTGCTGGCCGGATCCGCGGCAGTGGAGAAGGCGGCCAAGGACGCGGGCTATGAGATCTCGGTGCACTTCGCGCCCGGCCGTACCGACGCCACCCAGGAGAACACCGACGTGGAGTCGTTCGCCGTACTGGAACCGCGCGCTGACGGTTTCCGGAACTACGTCCGTCCCGGAGAGAAGGCTCCGGTCGAGCAACTGCTGTTGGAGCGGGCCTACCTGTTGGGTGTGACGGGTCCGGAGTTGACGGTGCTCATCGGTGGGTTGCGTGCCATCGGCGCCAACCACGGCGGCAGCAAGCACGGCGTGTTCACCGACAAGACCGGTGTGTTGACGAATGACTTCTTCGTCAACCTGCTCGATATGGGCACCGAGTGGAAGCCATCGAAGAACAGTGAGAACGTCTACGAGGGCCACGACCGGTCAACCGGCGAACTCAAGTGGACGGCGACCGCGAATGACCTTGTCTTCGGGTCGAATTCGGTGCTGCGTGCGCTGGCTGAGGTGTACGCCCAGGATGACAACCACGGGAAGTTCGTGGAGGACTTCGTCGCGGCCTGGGTCAAGGTGATGAACAACGACCGGTTCGATCTGAAGTAGTCCGCATCGGTCTGACGGCACCCCGCGAGCCAGGCGCACGCGGGGTGTTCGTCATTTCAGCGGACCCTCAGGCGGCCTTCAGGCCGGGAGGGTGACGACGATCGAGTCGCCACCAGGCTGCCACGCCGTGGTGAAGGTGGCGATCGAAACCTGCTCGTCCGCGCGATCGGCTCCGGGGTCGTTGAGGTGAACCACTTCCGCGTTGGTATCGATCCCGGTGACGACAAGGAAGTGATCGGCCGCGGTGCGCTGGTCGCTGGTGTTCCAGATGACCGCGGAATTGACCCACGCAATGATCTTGCGATCGTCGGTGAGGTACCGCTCCAGCGCAGGCAGTCCGGTTTGTTCGGGATGCGTTGTGGCGTTGGTCATCACGGACTTGATGCCGTAGTGCTCGAGAAGAACCACCTCGTCCGCCATCTCGATGCCACCGGTGCCGTTCGCGTGACTCGGGTCGTTCACCGGCGCATAGATCGGACCGGGGTTGGTTCCCGAGGGCGTATTGACTGCCAATGCGATGATCTGCTGCTCGGTCGGTGCGTGCCCGGTGATCTGCCCCACCACGTCGGCGACCGACACGAGCCCGCAGTTGTCTTCGAGAGACTGCTGTTGCCAGTACTTGGCGGCCGCGGCGGGGTCACCGTACACACCCGTCCGGCTCACGCTGCTCGACGTGGTAGGTCGCGTCACCGGTGTGCTGGTGGATATGGCGGTCGCCACCGGCGAGTGCGGCAATTCCTTGCTCGCCGGCGTGCTGCACGCCGAGATTGCGATAACGCCGATCGAGCCGATCAGCGCAATTAACGGGCGAGATCCCATTGCCCGTAGTCGGCGGCCAGAACATCGTCGATGTCGATCTGGGTTCCGGCCAGCAGCGGTCCGTTGACGACACCCTGATAGAGCACCGCGGCCGGTTCACGATCCCCGTTCGACCAGGACCTGGTCTGCCAGGCCCATCGGTGGCCCGGCGTCGTCGAGTTCCCGATTACGTTGTCGTTGATGGCCCACCCGCAAGCACGGGAATGCCCGTAGATCCCGGTGCGCCCCACGCCGAGCACCGAGTTGATGCCCCGGAACCACGGCAGCGCAAGGCTATTCCAGGTGCCCTGGTCGATGTTGTCGTCGACGCTGAAGAAGATCGGCGCCGAGGCCCCTCCCCCGGCAGCGTTGTGCAGGGCCAGTGCTGTCTGTGCATCGGCCACTCCGCCGTCATAGCCACGGGTGAAATCTGAAGGCGCCGACCCGCCCGGCTTGCCGTACTGAAAGTTACTGACGATATGCAGACCCGCCGCACGCAACGCATCGGCGTACTGACGGGTGATCGGCTTGGCTTCGAAGTTCATTCCCGGCCGCGACTCAGACACGTAGTTCACGACGCCCTCATAGCCGGCCGCTTTGATCTCGTCCGGAGGGATTCTCTGCAAGGCGAAGTCGATCAGCTGACCGCTGCCGGCGGAGGCTCTGGGCGCCCCGGCCGTCGCTGCGAGCGCACCGAGCAGAACCGGTGCGAGGGCGTAGCTGAACGCTGCGCGCCTGGACAGCTCGCGGGGACCGCCGGATGAAGCAGAATCGGGCACGGCGCGATGGTAGCAACCGCATGTTTGCGATCGTCGAGAATTCATTCCGATCCCAGCTGGCGGAGCCGCCGGTGACATCGACAAACTGGCCGGCGGGCCCGAATTGAGCGCCTATCGGTCGCCGATTTCGCCGCGCAGGCAGCCGAAAATCAGCCGCGGCCAGGTGCCCGTTCACGGCGTGCGGCGCGACGACGAATACCGGGACGGCCACGTACTCAGGCCGTCCACGTGCCGATCAATGAATTGACCCGTGCCGCCACTGGTTTCGGGACATGAGCACGTCACGGAGCAGGTCGGCGCGGTCGGTGATGATGCCGTCCACTCCCATGTCGAATAGTGCGGTCATCTCCGCTGGGTCGTCGACCGTCCAGGCGTGCACCTGACGGCCCATCTCGTGCGCCGTGCGCACCAGGGCCGGAGTGATGACGGGCACCAATCCGAGTCGCGACGGGAGCTGCAGGCAGTCGCTGTCGCGCATGAGCCGATAGGCATACCCCTGGTCGCGTCGTGTCCGGGCCGCCAAAATCGCCAGAAATGCACCGGTTCCCGCCGCGCTGGCGACCCTTCTCGACAGCAACCGCAAGGCTCGCCGGCGCCGGCGCTCGGAGAACGATGTCACCAGCACCCGGGCGTGTGCGTTCATTCGCTCGATGACGTCGACCGTAGGTTCCACGGCCGAACCAACCTTGATATCGATGTTGACCCGGATGTCGGGATGAGCGGTCAGCAGATCTTCCAGAGTGGGTATGGCCTCTCCGCCGCCCAGATCTGCAGAACGCACATCACGCCAGTCCAACTCGTCAACCGCACCCCGGACGCCGCAGGAGTCGTCGAGTCGCCGGTCATGCAGAACCACTGCGACGCCGTCGCGGGTCGCTCGTACGTCTGTCTCGATGTACCGAAACCCGAGCTGGACTGCCTCCTGGAAGGCGGCCATGCTGTTCATCGGATACTTGAACGACGTAAAACCCCTGTGCGCCATTGCGATTGGGCCCCCGTCGCGAAGAAACTCCACAACCGGGGGTTCGTCATCGTCCACCAGGTAAGTATCACCACCGAGGGGCGAAAGGCCAGCCGCCCTCTGGGCCGATTACACATAATCGCTAAGCAGCGCGCGACCGGACATCACTCGCTACCATCATGTGCTGTGCGCCGACTAGTTGCTCGACGATCGGTAGGACTCGTTCCGAAAGCGATGGTGACTGCTGCCGCGCTGCTATTCGCCGGCTTGGTGTTGCCGGCCGGTGCTCCCGGCGGGGCCGGATCGGCTGTCGCCGCGAACTGCCCGCAGGTGGAGGTCGTCTTCGCCCGCGGCCGCTTCGAATCGGCGGGGCCCGGCGCCCTCGGCAATGCGTTCATCAACTCGCTGAGCTCGAAGATCGGCGGCCGGAGCATGGGCACCTACGCCGTGAAGTACCCGGCCGACACCGAGGTCGACATCGGCGCCAACGACATGAGCCGCCACATCCAGTACATGGTCAACAACTGTCCCAACACCCGGCTCGTGCTGGGCGGCTACTCCCTGGGTGCGGCGGTCACCGACGTCGTGCTCGCGGTGCCCCTATCCGCGTTCGGTTTCGACAGCCCGCTTCCTGACGGAGCCGATCAGCACATTGCCGCGGTCGCACTGTTCGGCAACGGAAGCCAATGGGTCGGACCCATCACCAATTTCAGCCCGCTCTACAACGACCGGACCATCGAGCTCTGCCACGGTGCCGACCCGATCTGCAACCCCGCCGATCCGAACACCTGGAAGGACAACTGGCCGCAGCACCTGGCCAGCGCGTACATCCAGGCCGGGATGGCAAACCAGGCCGCGGATTTCGTCGCCGGCAAGCTGTAGCTCGCTACCTGCTCTTCTGTCGCCGCCTGACGGGACGCCCCCGCGGCTGCAGAAGTTGCGCTGCAGGCAGATACCCCCGCAGACCTGCCAACGCGGGCACCCGTGCCTGCGCAACGATGATCCGCCGCATCCTGCGCGCGACCACCAGCACCACCAGGCCGGCGGTGAGTCTGCCCAGATAGAGGCGAGACGTCCGCGTCCGCCAGGTCGGGGGTCTGGATCCCGAGCGCCGCCCGAAGTGATATCCGGTGCACAGGGCCGAGAAGAGGGCGAGCCCGATCAGCACCGTCATGGAGAGAAGCCTGCTGCCCCGCCGTCGCGGTTGGGTCACGCGGGAGCTACGCCTCGGCCAACAAATCACTGCCGCCGGCAGACGCTCGGCCTGCGGCGATGACGGATCTCAATAAAAATCAGGCTGAGAATTAAGTTTATTCAGCGACGCCGGGGATCTGCGATCACACAGCGGGGAGATATGTTCATCGTGAGTTTTAAGGGAGGGCGTGGGTATTCATATGATTAGCGGGCGTTTTAGTATTTAGCGACGCTCGGCGCTCGTGTTAGTTCGCTCGGTTCGGTGACCGGCGCCGGCGGTCAGCGGCACACGCAGCAATTCACCACCTTCTCATCGCTGCGGCGCGACGGGCGCCCGGATCTGTGCGTGCCAAGGGCCGGGAAGGGTCGCCCGAAGTCTCGTCTGTGACGCGAAAAGCTCAGTCTTGTAAATCATTTCGCAGCTTTACCAGAGTCTGGACGGCTGCGATTGCGGGGTCCCTGCCGAGTCGGAAGGGCCGTTTCGGGGTGCCGCACGGGCGAGCGCGGCGATTATGTCGTCTCTTACTGCACGGATGCTGCGCAGATTTTATGAAGATGATGTGACTAAAAATCAAGGTGAATGTTGGCTAAACATCAAGATCAGGGTCCATTCGGCGGGGTTAGCCACATTGAACCGGTGATGCAACGCTCAATACCGTACCGGGATAACGGCAACACGTTGATGTGTTGAGCTCGCGACCCACAGCCTGTTCGGAGGAATCGATGTCTTTTGTACGCACTTACCCGGAGCACCTGGCTGCTGCGGCGAGCAACCTGCAATCGCTCGGCGCCGCATTGAACGTGGGGAACGCGGCTGCCGCTGCCCCCACGACGGGTGTCTTGCCCGCGGCGGCCGACGATGTGTCGATTCTGACGGCTGCACAGTTCGCCACCCATGCCGCGCGGTTCCAGGAGCTGCAGGCGCGGGCCGCGCAAATCCAGGCGGCGCTGGCAGCGACGCTCGGGACCAGCGCAGGTTCCTACGCAGCGACCGAAGCGGCCAACGCGGCCTCGGTCTGAGCGCTCGCCAGAGACTAGGGGAAACAAAGTAATGGCTGACTACGGCCTGTTGCCGCCTGAGATCAACTCCGGACTCATATACGCCGGCCCGGGAGCGGGTTCGCTGCTTGCCGCAGCGTCGGCATGGAGTGGACTGGCCGCCGACCTGCAAGAGGCCGCGTCCGGCCACCGCTCGGTTATCACCGCGCTGACCAGCGGTCCGTGGCTGGGACCGGCAGCGGCGTCGTTGACAGCCAGCGTCAGTCCCTTCCTCGCCTGGCTGGACAACAGTGCCGAGCAGGCCGCGGAGGCAGCAAGTCAGGCAACCGCTGCGGTGACCGCCTACGAGACGGCCTTTGCCGCCAGCGTTCCTCCTCCGCTGATTGCGGCCAACCGGGCCCTGCTGCAAGAGCTCATCGCGTCCAACCTGCTCGGCCAGAACAGTTCGGCGATCTCCACACTCGAGGCGCAGTACGCCGAGTTCTGGGCTCAGGACTCCGGGGCGATGTACAGCTACGCAGGCAGCGCCGCGGCGGCCACCAAGCTCGCGGAGTTGCCCGCACCGGCCGAGGTGGTTGATCCCTACGGACTGGCCGACCAGGCCATCGCGGTGTTCAAGGCCCAGTACAACTCCGGCTACACCAACGTGATGAACGTGGCGTCGCAGGTCAACCCGAGGGTCTCCGATGTGCTGAAGACGCTGTCCAGCCCGATCAACGGCACGGCGATCGACCAGTTCCTGGTGGCGAACACGCCGTTGGACGACGTCGTCTCGCTGTACAGCAAGTACCTCTCGCCGTACGTCAACTCACTTGCGGCGATGATCCAGTCCACGCAGTCGTTCGGCCAGGTCAGTAACGGTCTGACCGCCATGGCCAACTTCGCCAAGCCCGCGGCGGCAGCGGCCAAGGCGGCAGAAGGCGCAGCGTCGGCCGCCGGCGCGGCCGCAGCCGGCGCCGGCCAGTCCGCCGCGGGTGCCGCCGGCAGTCTCGGAGGCGTGGCAGCGGGCCTCGGTAAGGCGATTCCGATCGGCGGTCTGTCGGCCCCGGCGAACTGGGTGCCGTGGCACGCCACCACTAACCCGGGAATTGCCAGCGCGATCCCGGCCGCCGCCGAGAGCAACAGCTTCCCGATGGCCCCGCCGTTCGGGCAGTTCTTTAACGGCGGCTACGGCCGCAATCAGCCGACCTACGGGTTCAAGCCGTCGGTCATGGCAAAGCCGCCGGCTGCGGGCTGACGGCTACAGCATCCCAGCAATGGTTGATTACGGCATATTGCCGCCCGAGGTGAATTCGGGCCGCATATACACCGGTCCGGGGGCGGGCCCCATGCTGGCTGCCGCAGCGGCATGGAGTGGACTGGCCGCCGACCTGCAAGCCGCAGCGTCGGGCCATCGATTGGTCATAGCGGAACTGACCAGCGGGCCATGGCTTGGCCCCTCATCGGCGGCGATGCTCACGGCGGCGACTCCTTTCGTCGCGTTCCTGGACAGCAGCGCCGCGGAGGCCGAGCAGGCGGCAAGCCAGGCATTCGCGGCAGCCGCGGCCTACGAGGCGGCCTTTGCGGCGTCGATCCCACCACCGGTGATCGCGGCCAACCGCGCACTCCTGGCGGTGCTGGTCGCAACCAACTTTCTGGGGCAGAACACCCCGGCTATCGCCGCGACCGAAGCGTTGTACGCGGAGTTCTGGGCCCAGGACGCCGCGGCCATGTACAACTACGCCGGCAGCGCGGCGGCGGCGACCCAGTTCGGGGAGTTGCCGGAGCCGGCCGAGGTGGCCGACCCGTACCAGCTGGTCGACCAGGCCATCGCGGCCTTCGAAGGTCAGTACAACAACGTGTTCAGCAACATGATGAACGTTGGCTCGCAACTGAATCCGCGAGTGGCCGACGTGCTCAAGACCCTGTCCACGCCGATCAACAGCACCGCGATCGACCAATGGCTGATTGCGAACACGCCGCTGGACGACATCGTTCCGCTATACAGCAAGTACCTCTCCCCCTACGTCTCGACCATCACAGCGGTATTCCAGTCGGGTCAGGCTTTCGGGCAGGCAAGCAGCGGTTCCATCGCCATCACCAACTTCATGAACAACCTGGCCCCCGCTGCCAAAGCGGTCGAAGGCGCGGCGCAGGCCGCTGGCGCGGCCGGCGCCAACCTCGGGACGAAGGTCGGCAGCGTGACCGCGGGCCTGGGCAGGGCGGTCCCGCTCAGTGGCCTGTCGGTGCCGGCGAGCTGGACTCAATCGGTGGGCGCGGCAACGGGTCAGGGAGCGACCGCTATCGGCAACGCCACCGCGATCCCCGCCGCGGCCGAGGGTGCTGTCGCCGCCGGGAATACCCCGGTAGCCCCGCCGTTCGGGCAGTTCTTCAATGCCGGAAGCGGTCGCAAGACGCCCGCATACGGGCACCGGTTGACGTTCATGACCAGGCCACCGGCCGCTGGATAGGGGCTTGTGAATTTCGGGAATTTTCGAAGGTCTCGCCGTGGCTGCTAGGGTGCCTTGCTAATGCCCGAGATTGATCGTCGCCGCATGCTTGTGATGACGGGCCTGCTGACTGGTGCGGCCGCGCTTGGCGCGGCCCCCGCTCCGAAGGCCGGCGCAGCTCCCAGCGGTGCAACAGGCCCGTACATCTTCCACGACGAGTTCGACGGGCCGGCCGGTTCCGCGCCCGACCCGGCGAAATGGACGGTGTCCAAGGCCCGCGAGACCATCAAGGACCCGACCTACTGGGAACTCCCCGAACATGTCGGCCAATACCGCGACGACCGGCAGAACGTCTTTATCGACGGAAACTCGAACCTCGTCATCCGCGCCGCAAAAGACGGTCCCACGTATTACGGGGGCAAGGTCTTCAGTCCGTGGCAAGGCGGCATCGGCCACACCTGGGAAGCCCGCATCAAGTTCGACTGCCTGACGCCGGGCGCCTGGCCGGCGTTCTGGTTGTCCAGCGACGCGCAAGGCGAGATCGACATCGTCGAGTGGTACGGCAACGGCAGCTGGCCCTCGGCCACCACCGTCCACGCCAAGGCCAACGGGTCGGAGTGGAAAACCCACAACATCGCCCTGGACAGCGCATGGCATACCTGGCGGGTCCAGTGGGACGACGCCGGGATGCGCTTCTGGCAGGACTACTCCGAGGGTGCGCAACCGTATTTCACCGTCGCGGCCAACTCACTGCCGGACTGGCCGTTCAACAACCCGGGTTACCAGGTCTTTCCGATTCTGAACCTCGCGGTCGCCGGCTCCGGCGGCGGCGATCCCGGCCCGGGCAGCTATCCCGCGCAGATGCTCGTCGATTACGTGCGGGTCTGGTAGCACTACAGTTCGGGCATGAACGCCGCCCCAGGGCCGCTGATCACGCGTTACTCCCAGCGTTTCGGCGGGGTGCACGTGGGCCACTCGGTGTCCTCGCCGCTGGGCGCCTGGCTGTTGCTCGCGCTGGCTGCGCCGCTGGCCAAGGGCCCGGTCCGCAGGGACCTCGAGGACATTCTGGGTGTCGACGTCAAGCGCGCCCGACGGGCGCTGGATGAACTGCTCGACGATCCGCCGGAGGTTATTCGCAGTGCGCTGGCCGTGTGGGGCGTGCCCGCTTGGCCCACCGAGCTGCCCGCCGCGGTGGAGACGGGACCGGTGCCCACTCAGGCGCAAGCCGACGCATGGGCGCGCGATCACACCGACGGAATGATCGACCGCTTCCCCGTCGACGTTTCGGAGATGACCGCGGTGCTGGCCAGCGCGCTTGCCACCCGCATCGCCTGGGCGCGACCTTACGACGTCACCGATGCCGCGGAATTACGATCACCCTGGGGTGAGCAGGTCGCCGAGGCGCTCGCCGGCGCAGACGGATACCTCACCGACGTCGCTGGGCTGGGCACTGTTGCGGTGCACTCCGCCGTCGGCGGCGGTTGCCTGCAGGTGACGTCGGTGATTGCCGACCCAAAGGCCTCGGCGCAGGCAGTGCTTGCTGCCGCCCACGACATCGCGTGGAGACAGGCCACCGGGTCGAGCGTGCGCCGGGCGAAACTCGCCGATCTTCCACTCGGCGAAGGTCAGTTCTGGACCGTCACCGAGGAGCGCCGACCGGGGGGAGATCAGGTGCGGGTGGTGTTGCCGGCCTGGCAGGCCTCCTCGAACCACGATCTGACGGCCGATCCCGGCCTCGGGTTCGGCGCGCTGGGGCGAGCGCTGGCAGCGGCTTTGCCCGCGGTCCCGGAAATTCAAGCTCGCCAGTCCGCCGTCGCCCGTTACAACCGGTGGGGTTTCGAGGCGGCCGCGGTCACCGCCGTCGCACTGCGCAGCGCGATGCTGCCGACGGGCATGTCACGCACCGCAACGCTGCGCTTCGGCCATCCCTTTGCCGTAGTGGCCAGCGTCGGCAAGCGCCCCGGTCGTCCCCGTCGCGATCCGTGGGCCGGGGTACCGGTCTTCGCGGCGTGGGTCGCCGAACCCGCCGACGTCGACGCCAGTCCCCCCCGTTAGCCGGCCGCTATTCGGGTTTCTGTCGCCACTCGCTGATCTTGCGGCCCAGGGAATCGGCCGCGCTCGTCGCAGCCCGGCCGACTCCGTCGACGAGGCCACCCAGTCCGTCGCGAATACCTTTGATCAGCGGGTCGTCGGACTGGTCGAAGCCATCCTTGTAGTGCCGGGCGGCTTCACCGACGTCATCCGCGAACGAGAAGCCGTCGTCGTCGGCTCGTCGCGGGTAGTCCCCCGACATCACCTTGGCGTAGCCACCGGTATCCACCCACTGCGTCAGCGCGGCGGCCCGCAACACTGAAAACGGATGCGTCTGCAGCTCCAGATTGAGCAGCTTGAGCACCCCGTCTCGCATGTCCCCCGTCTTTTCGTACTCCCGGGCCTGGGCGAGGAACGCTTGCGAGTCCAGCTTGTCCAGGCGGTTTCCGCCCGCGAGCTTCATCTCCACCCGTATCGCCGTGTCCAGATCCTGGCAGCACAACAGGCCGGCACGGTCACCGGACAACTCGGACTTGCGCTGCCACTCCAGCAGGGCCGCCACGATGGCGCGCAGCGCCCAGCCGCCGATGGGCATGAAACCGAACGACCCGGCCAGCCGCATGAGATGCATCATCATCGTGCGGTAGATCGCGTGCCCCGACAGCGCGTGGCCGAGCTCGTGCCCCACCACGAAGCGCATCTCGTCATGTGTCATCAGGTCGTACAGTCCGGAGGTGATGACGATGAACGGACGGTCCATCCCGATCGTGTAGGCGTTGGCGATCGGTGACTGCGTCACGAAGAGTTCCGGCTTTTCAGGCGCGTCCAAGACGTTCACACACTCCTCGAGCAGTGCATCGAGGTCGGCGAACTGGCGCGGGCCCACGCGCGCGCCGCTGGCCAGGTACAGCAGCCGGTGCTGGCGTTCGCGCAGCATCCCGGACAGCAGCTTCAGAATCTGGTCGAACCCCTTGAGCCGGCGCAGCGCCGACAGCGCGGTGCGGTCGGCGGGATGCTCCCATGCCCGTGAGCTGATCTCCGGAAAAACGGCCCGCGTTGAGGCAGGTGTTTGAGACATGCTGGTCCCCTCGCTGTCCGTATCAGGATAAGGGGACCGCGCTTAGATAATTCGGCAGCAAAACATCCGCACGCGGTGAGAGTGCGTGCGGATGGTTTGCGTTCGATTCAGTAGCGGAGTAGGCCGATTGCGGTGCAGAAACGCTAAGCGGGGGCGTCGGCGGTGGAGTACCGGCCAAAGTCGCTGTGTTCGGCGGAGACTGCGCCGCCCATCGCCGCGGCACGCTGCCTGGCGATATAGGCGGGGTGGCGACGCATCGCCTCTTGGAGCTGACGTTCTCGCCTGTGAGCTGCCGTCCAAATCGGATGGGATTGGAGATAAATAACGTTCGCCTCTGATTCACTCGCCACGATTGTCAACTCCTCTCCGACTTACTGCGCGAAAGCTGCAACCACGGGGTTCGCAACTCTGTTCCTGAGGATGCCCAGCAAAGCTGTGACCTAACCGTGTCCTTAGATGAGAATTTGCCGTGAATTCGAAACCGTGCGATGACCTGCGTCACATATCCCCGGCGTCAGCTCACCGAGCCAGCAGCGCGACCGCGCTCCACGGTCGGCTGCCGGGCCGTCGCGGATCTGGTTGCGGTAGCCAGGCGAAGACCCGCATGAACATCGGCAAGCGGTGGAAGCGCCGCGCGGCGGTGAATAGCGATTCGGAGTCGACGACGCGCCACCCCAATTGCTCGAAATAGGCCAAGCCGTTCTCCGGCGCGAATTTGAACGGGGCATTCTGCAGCAGTCCGGACATCTTCTGGTTCATCATCTGCTTGAGGCCGGGACCCGCGAAATCCAGCATCCACCAGCCCACCTCCGGTCTGGCGAGTGCGGCTGACAGAGCCCGGACATCGCCCTCGTCGAGATACATCAACAGGCCTTCGGTCAGCACCAGGGCTTTTTCGGCTCCATCGAGGGCTTCGTTGAAGAAGGCGTCGCGAGCAGCAGGGTCGGCGAGGTCGACCGCAGTCCGCGTCAAGCGGCATCGCGGTTCCTGATCGGCCAGTAGTTGCGTCTTCTCGTCGAGAAGTTGCGGCAGGTCTGCCTCCACCCAGGTGAGATGCGCCGGTAACGGCAGTCGATAAGGACGGGTGTCCAATCCGGCGGCCAGGTTCAGCACCCGGTCACAACCGTCGTTTATGGCCTGCAAGATCGCGTCGTCGATGATCTTCGTGCGCGCGACCAGCCACCAGCCGTTGCGAGTCGAGCGTGGAACGTGGGACACGATCGCGCGGCCCTGCTCGCCGGCAAGGCGTTCGGCTAGCGGGTCTTTGAACAGCGAGTCCGGGCGCGCTGACTCGGTGGCCCGATGCAATGCCGTCCACCGGGCGGTATCGGAGACATGGGTGATGACGTGTTCGGTACCTGCCATACCTGGGTTATAGCAGCGGCCACCGACAGGACGGGTTCTTCCATGTCGCGCCGATCCGGGGTCGGGTACGGTTCGCTCATGGCCGACCGAAACCGCCGCTTTCTTCTGCACGAACGTCCGACCGGACGGATCGGGCCCACCACATTCGAACTCAGCGAGGCGCCGATCCCCGAGATCGGCGACGGTGAGGCACTGGTCCGCGTCGACTGGATCTCGCTGGACCCGACCAACCGCATGTGGATCACCGACACGCCGACCTACCTGCCCCCGGTCGGGATCGGCGAGGTCATGCGGGCCGGCGGTGTTGGCGAGGTGATCGAGTCGAAAAATTCGAATTACCCGGTGGGCCAGACAGTTCAGGGGTTGCTCGGCTGGCAGGAATACGTCGTGGCATCCGATCAGAACCCGCTGATGCCGGTCCAGGTCGCCGAGGGCGTCTCGCCGAGTGCCTACATGGGCGCGCTCGGCATGACGGGACTGACCGCGTGGATCGGTATCCGCGACATCGGCAAGCCCAAGCCGGGCGAGACGGTCGTCGTCTCGGCCGCGGCCGGCGCGGTCGGCTCGGTGGCCGGCCAACTGGCCAAGGCCGACGGCGCGCGCGTCGTCGGGATCGCCGGCGGCCCGGAGAAGTGTGCACTGTTGACCGAGGCGACGTCGACTTCGAGAACGTCGGTGGCAACATCATGGACGCGATCTTCGCCCGCCTGAACATCAATGCGCGCGTCGCCCTGTGTGGCCTGATCTCGGGCTACAACGAGGCCGATCCGCCGCCGGGTCCGCGGGCATTCGGCAACCTGCTCATTCAGCGCGCCACGGTGCAGGGGTTCATCGTCTTGGACCACTTCGGTCGGGCGCCCGAAGCCATCAGCGAGATCGCCGGCTTGATCGGCGAGGGCAAGCTCAAGCCGCTGGAAACCGTGGTTGAAGGCTTCGAGCAGCTGCCGACGGCCATCAACATGCTGTTCGACGGCAAGAACGTCGGCAAGCTGATGGTCAAGGTCACTTAACCGCGACTCGCAGCAGGGCGGCTCAAGTAGCTGTCGATGAATTCGTGCAGGGCGGGCGCCAGATCCGACACGGTTGAGCCGTGCAGCTTGGCCAGCAGGATCAGGCCCTGATAGTGCGCGAACAACGCGTGAGCCAATCGGTCAGGATCGACGTCGGCACGTAGCGTCCCGTCCGCGGCAGCGTCTCGGCAGATGCCGGCGAGGTGGCCTTCGAGTGCGGCCAGTCGCCCGGCCAAGTGGCCACGAACGGCTTCGTCAGTGGTGGACAACTCCGCCGCCAGGTTGCCGAATGGGCACCCGACGAACCTCCCGAACTGACCGTGCAATCCGGTCTGAATACCCGCGATCGCATCCGGAATGGCCAACAGCCGCTCGGCCGGGCTGGTTCCCGGCCTGGCGGACAGGCGAGCCTGAAACACCCCCAGGTGCAGGTCGACAACCGCCTTCGCCACCTCTGCTTTCGAAGAGAAGTAGTGGTAGAAGCTGCCTTTGCGGACATCGGCCACCGCGCACAATTCCTCCACCCCCACGTCGTGGTAGCTGCGCTCGAGGAACAGGCGCGCCGCCGTGGACACGATGCGGTCCCGGGCATCCGAAGTTCGGGGCATGGTCCCAGGATACCGAATAGTTGACTGGTCGGTCAAAACACGGTTACGTTGAGGTCCGACCCACGATTGATTGGAGATCGCCGCGATGAGTCCCCGCCCCGAGATTTTCCGCACCCCCGACGAGCGCTTCGAGAATCTACCGGGGTACAGCTTTGCGCCGAACTACCTTGAGGTCGACGGGTTGCGGATGCACTATCTCGACGAAGGACCGCGCGACGGCACGCCCGTCGTGTGCTTCCACGGCGAACCCAGCTGGGCCTTCCTGTACCGCAAGATGCTCCCCCCGCTGGTCGCGGCCGGACGCCGCGTCATCGTGCCCGACCTGGCCGGCTTCGGCCGCTCGGACAAGCCCACCGACCGCCGGTGGTACACCTACGACCGCCACAGCGATCTGGTCGCGAAAGTGCTGAGCTCTTTGGACCTGCATGACGCGACCGTAGTGGTGCAGGACTGGGGGGGCCCGATCGGGTTGCGGTGGGCAACGGAGAATTCCGAACGGGTCCAGGCGCTGATGATCATGAATACCGGACTGTTCACCGGCAACGTGTCCAAGGGTTTCATGGCGTGGCGCAACTTCGCGGAGAAGAATCCGGATCTGCCGGTGGGGTTTGTCATCCAGAGTGCCACCACAACCCAGTTGCCCGACGACATCGTGGCCGCCTACGACGCACCGTTCCCCACCACGGAGTCCAAAGCCGGAGCGGCCCAGTTCCCCCTGCTGGTTCCCATCACCGAGGACGCGCCGGGCACCGAAAAGATGCGGGCCATCACCGATGACCTCTCGCGGTGGAATAAGCCTGCGCTGGTTGCCTTTTCGGACTCGGATCCGGTCTTCCCCTACCCGAAGGCCGGGCAGCTGTTCTGCGATCTGATCCCCACCGCCGGTGAGCAGGTGCGGATCGAAGGTGCCGCGCACTTTCTGCAGGAGGATCGCGGAGAGCAACTGGCCGAGGTCCTGCTCTCCCGGCTCGCGACGACGAACGCGTAAGCCCTACACCGTCGCGACGACCAGGACCTTCGAACAGTCGCGAGGGTCGACGCGTACCGGGACCCGGGCGCCGATCGCGATGTGCGGTGCCGACGACAGCTCCAGGGCTACGCGACGGATGGCCCGGAACGTTTCGCGGTCGGGCATTTCGACGTCGAGCTCGAGTTCGTGCCAGCGGCCCAACGAAGTGGTGGCGACGTTCTCGCGGATTCCCACAATGGTGGCTACGCCAGCGATTCCGTCGCGCTGCAGCCGTTCCCGTTCGGCGTTGAGCGCGGTGAGTTCGGCGAGAGTGTCCGCCGCCTGCTGTTTGTCGGATCGCCGGACCCGCTGACCCGCGCTGGCCTTTCGCGCACGCTGGAACCAATTCACCGGCTCAGCGTACGACGAATTGAGTTACTGCCGAACCGAGTTGGGATTTGTGTCGATATTTTTGCGGTCAGCTCTGGGAAATATCCGGCCGATCGACTAGCGTGCCCTCATGTTTCGCATGACCGTCCAGGATGTCTTCGCGATCAAGGGGCGGGGCACGGTGGCAACAGGCCGGGTCGAGTCCGGGCAACTGAGGGTCGGCGATCAGGTACGGATCAACGACGGTCCGCCGGTGCGGGTCGATGCGATCGAGGCGTTTCGCAAGAAGTTGGATACCGCGTCGACCGGCGAGAATATCGGGATCCTGCTTCGCGGACTGAGTAAGAGCGACCTGGCAGCGGGTGATGTGCTCACCGCGGGTAGCGTGTATCTCGCCTAGCACGAATACTCAACTGCTTCAACAGCATTGCGCACACCGAGATCGCCGGCTGTGGGTGATGCGCCCACAGTCGTGGCTGTTGCCGCGGAAATGCCCGCGGCGCGGGGATGCTGCCCCTAATGTCGTGGCCATGGTGCGTCCCGATGTCGGCTGATGAGCCGGATGCAAGAGCCGTCCGGCACCTGCATCGCGACCTCTCGAATCGTCAGATCCAGCTGATCGCCATCGGCGGGGCAATCGGAACCGGGCTTTTCATGGGGTCGGGTCGCACGATCACGCAAGCAGGTCCGGCGGTCGTCGTGGTTTATGCCGTCATCGGATTCTTTGTCTTCTTCGTGCTCCGCGCGATGGGCGAATTACTGTTGTCGAACCTGAACTACAAATCGTTTGTCGATTTCGCGGCCGACTTGCTGGGCCCCGCAGCGGGTTTCTTCGTCGGGTGGTCTTACTGGTTCGCATGGGTGGTCACCGGTATCGCCGAAATCGTGGCAATCGTGGGTTATTCGCAGTACTGGTGGCCCGACCTGCCCGACTGGATCCCAGCCCTGGTGACCGTGACGCTCGTCTTGGCTTTCAACCTGTTCAGCGTGCGCAATTTCGGGGAGATCGAGTTCTGGTTCTCGTTGGTCAAGATCGCGGCGATCGTAGGGCTGATCGTGGTCGGCATCGTCCTGGTGGCCACGGATTTCGTCTCGCCGCGCGGTGACCGCGCGGCAGTGGCAAACCTGTGGAACGACGGCGGGTTCTTCGCGACAGGTTTCATGGGTGTCGTCAGCGGCTTCCAGATCGCTTTCTTCGCATTCGTGGGTGTGGAACTGGTCGGCACCGCCGCAGCCGAGACCGCCGACCCGCACCGCACACTTCCGCGGGCTATCAACGCCGTCCCGATGCGGGTGGCGATCTTCTATATCGCCGCGCTACTGGCGATCCTCGCCGTGGTGCCGTGGCGGCACTTCGCCGGCGGAGAGTCTCCGTTCGTGACCATGTTCGCGCTGGCCGGTCTCGGTGCCGCGGCATCACTGGTGAACTTCGTCGTGGTCACCTCGGCGGCCTCCTCGGCGAACTCGGGTGTCTTCTCCACCGGCCGGATGCTGTTCGGCCTTGCCGATGAAGGCAGCGCACCATCGGTGTTCGGACGACTCAACCGTGGTGGTGTACCGGGGTCCGCCGTGCTGATGACCGCTCCCCTGCTGTTGATTTCGGTTCCCCTGCTGTATGCGGGCGGTTCGGTGATGGACGTCTTCACCGTCATCACCACTGTCGCGTCACTGTTGTTCATGTTCGTGTGGGTGATGATCGTGGCCAGTTACCTGGTTTACCGTCGTCGGCATCCGGAGCGGAACGCGGAATCGGAGTATCGGATGCCGGGCGGCACGGTGATGTGCTGGGCCATCCTCGCCTTTTTCGCATTCGTCATCTGGACGCTGTCGACCGGACCTGACACCGCTGTGGCGTTGGGCTGGTTCCCGGCGTGGTTCCTGCTGCTTGCGGTCGGTTGGCTGGTGGTGCGACGGCGCCCCGGTCGCGCCGAGCAATACCGGATGTTCCAAGCTGAGATGAACCACCCGCAGATAGGAGTGTCCGACCATGGCTGATCGCCCCGATGTCTCTGGCAATTCCGCGATTATCGACGAGTTCCGCGCCAACGGTGGAAAGGTCGGTGGTCCGTTTGAAGGGGCGACCTTGTTATTGCTGCACACCACCGGCGCCAAGTCCGGCAAGCAGCGCATCAACCCGGTGATGACCTTCGACATCGATGGCAAGTTACTGATCGTCGGCTCCTACGCCGGCGCTGACGTCGACCCCGCGTGGCTGCACAACCTGCGCGCCAACCCCGTCGCGCACATCGAGATCGGCACCGACGCCTACGACGTGCGGGCCCGCGAGCTGCCGGATGACGAGCGCGACGCCGTGTACCCGCGGATTGTCGAGCAGGCACCGGGATTCGGCGGTTATCAGTCCAAGACCGACCGCGTGATCCCGGTCATTGAGCTGCAGCGCATCTGAGGTTTTTGGGATCGGTAGCGGTGCGGCACCGGTGTACTTCGTGCAACGACGACGCCACCAAGGCGGCGCGCCACGAAAGGAAACCACCGCACATGAACATCGTCCCCGCCGGCATCCAGGCTCAGATCAACCGAGTTGACCGGCAGTGGAGCCTGTGGATCGGCGTCAGCCTGGCCTTGGTCGCTGCCGGATCCGTCTTTCGCTTGTTCTGGATGCTGTACATCTCGATGACCTTCGGCATGTTCGCCGGGGCGATGGCCGTCAACATCGTCTTCTCACTGGTCTTCGGCGGCGCCGCCGCCATCGGGGCGATCGGTTTCCTGACCCGGTATCACAAGGGCAGCGAGGCGGAACGACTCTGACGAGCTGAGGCCAACGAATGGTCCCGAGTCATCGGGACCATTCGTCGTATGGCCGGACGATAGGCTCGCGGCATGCTCATCAGCCGCCGTTCGGCACCGCTCGGACTTGTCTTGGCGGCGTTGGCCGCAGCGTTGTCACTCGGCGGCTGCGCCGCTTCGCAAAAGTCGGCGCCGGTCACATCGACCAATACGATGACGACCACCACTACGATGACCACCGATACGATGACCACCAATGTGATTGCGCCACAACAGCAATCATGTAGCACCCTGCACCTGCCCAGCGAGCCGAAGCTGGCAGATCAGCATGTGCACTGTGCGCTTGCGATCGGTGACCTCACTCTGGACGTGTCCAGTGACCTCCCCTGGTCGTTCAGCTTGCAGAGCCGCGGCAGCGTGATTCAGCGGTTCCGGGAGCCCACCGAGGAAGTGGGTGGAACCGGCGTCGCGCCGCTGTTGCAGGACATCGATGACAGCGGAACGCCCGTGTTGCTGGTCGTCACCGGCCGTGGCGGGACCGGTGGAGAGCCGATGGCGGTGTGGCGGATGACCGCCTCGCGTGACCGGTTCGTGCGCGCCGGTGAGATGTTCGGGTTCCGGCAGTTCTACCGAACAACTGAGGGATTTTTCGGAAACTACGCCCACTCCAGTGCCGCGTCGGGAAGTGTGACGCTGTATCGGTGGGCTGACGACAAGCTGGTGACCGTCGCCGTCCTCGACACCCAGGCGGCGGCAGCTCCGGGCGATGAGTCACGCGCCTGGGTGCGCACCGGCGACGTGCTGTGCGCGCTGAGCGAGGACGACGATCCACCCGGCGCCAGGGCGCAACGGACGGCGGCGCTCCAAGCCGCCGGGGTCAACCCCGCGACCGCTCAGCAGCAGCTGTGCACGCAGTCATGGGTCGCGTCGATCTACCGGGGAGGTCGTTGATGCGCGTCGCGGTGGTGACGGGCGGGGCTTCGGGAATCGGCGAGGCAACCTGTCACGAACTGGGCAGACGCGGCCACCGGGTGGCGGTACTGGACATCAACGGGGACGCCGCCGGGCGCGTCGCCGCCGACCTGGAGGCCGCGGGTGTCACGGCTCTCGGCATCGAGGCAGATGTGCGGGACCGGCCCGGTGTCGAGCACGCCTTCGCCACGGTGCGAGCCGAGTTGGGGCCCGTCGCCGTGCTGGTGACGAGCGCGGGAAAGGCGGCGTTCTCGCCATTCGCGGATATCACCGCCGAGTCCTGGGCTGAGATCATCGACATCAATCTGACCGGAACCTTCCATTGTTGCCAGGTCGCGCTGCCGGATATGGTCGCCGCGCGATGGGGCCGGATCGTGATGATCTCCTCGTCAAGCGCTCAACGCGGTTCTCCGTACATGGCGCACTACGCGGCGGCCAAAGGCGGAGTCATCACATTGACCAAGTCGCTCGCCAACGAGTATGCGCCGCACGGGATCACCGTCAACAACGTGCCGCCCTCGAGTATTGACACACCGATGTCACGAGGGGCGCAAGCAACGGGCCGGCTCGGCTCGCCCGAGCAGCTGGCGAAGCTGATTCCGCTGGGCCACATGGGTTCTCCCGCGGACATCGCGGCCGCCGTCGGGTTCCTGAGCTCGGATGAGGCAGGCTTCATCACCGGTCAGGTGCTGGGCGTCAATGGCGGCGCGGTGATGTGAAAACTGAGGTCAGGCGCTGACCAGTTCGGGGTGGAACTTGGCCGCCATCCGGCGCAGCCCATCCTGCCAGTCGACCGAGCTGCCGGAGCCGATGAGCTCATGAAGTCTGCTCACATCGACGGGGTTGCCGCGCAGCGCTTGCGGGCTTTCGTCGAAGACCGGTTCACGGCCGATCAGCGTACCGAGGAAGGCGCACCATTCCTGAATGCTGACGATCTGATCGCCTGCCCAGTTGACGGTGGTCGCCGGGACTGATGCTGCCTCAAGCAGTTTGGGGATGGTCGCGATGATGTCGTCCTGATGGATCGGGTTGTAGCGAGCCGGTTGGCCCGCGGGCACCGGGATCGGGATACCGGCCAGCATCATCTCCATGTGGTAGAACATCCACCCCCCGTTGTCGCCGTAGGGAACGTTCAGCCGGGCGATCGTCGTCGGCAGGCCCAGGGCGCGTGACATCGAACGCGCGACCGCCTCCCCCGCGATCTTCGAGATCGAGTAGGTGGGGAACAGCGGCTTGTGGTTGTCGCCCAGCGCCGCACTCTCCGAACGGATTTCGTCGTCGGGTGGGTCGTAGACGGCAGCTGAGGAGCAGTGCAGAAAGGCCTGTGCGCCGCGGCAGTGCGCCATCAGCAGGCCGACGGCGTCGGCATTGGCTGCCAGATCCTTGTCCCACTTGCCGCTCTTGGCGACCGCGAGGTTCAGGACGTAGTCGAAGTCTGACGGCAGGCCGTTGAAATCCCCGGCGGCCAGGTTGACCGTCTCGCAGTGCACGCCTGCTTGCTCGAGGGTGCTGCGCGCGGCCGCGTCGGTGAAGCGGGCCACTCCCCAGACGTCGTTATCGGCCGCCAAGGCGATGGCAACGGGTGTGGCAACCTGTCCGGTGACGCCGGTGATCAGGATCTTCGAGTCGCGCATGGGCCGATGGTAGCGGTGGGCCCGATCATCCGGCACATGAGTCCATCGGTTTTGCGCATTCTGCTCAGATGGCGTGATAGGGTGCCCGGCATGGCCACCAGGGGTCGCATCGACCTGCGGCTCGCCAGCCGGATTCTTCTGCTGCAACTGGTCGTCGTCACGCTGACGCTGATCGTGGCGTTCGGGCTGTTCGCTGAGTTCAACCGCCACCGTCTGGACCTGCAATACGGCGTGCACGCAATGGATATCGCACGCGTCGTGGCGTCCTCCCCGACCGTGCTGAACAACATCGGCCGCTACGAGGATGTCTCGTTGACCCCGACCGTGACCGCACCGCCGGCCCTGACCAATGAGCTTGCTACGGGGCCGCTGCAGTCCGTGGCCACCCGGGTAGAGCAACGCACTCATGTGTTGTTCGTCGTCATCACCAACGCGCAGGGCATCAGGCTCGCGCACCCCCGCCGCGCCGAGCTGGGCCTGCGGGTGAGCACCGATCCCTCGAAAGCCCTCAGCGGACACGAAGAAGTCGTTCATCAGTCGGGCACTCTGGGACGGTCCATCGTGGCCAAGGTGCCCGTGGTCGAACCGGGGACGAACCGGGTGCTGGGCATGGTCAGCGTCGGCATATCCACCAAGGAGTTCGACGAACAGTTCTCCAGGAATCTCCGGGTGCTGGCCCCGCTGGGCGGCGCGGCGCTGCTGATCGGCGTGGTCGGCTCGGTGGCGCTGGCCCGGCGCTGGCGGGGAATGACGCTCGGCCTGCGACCGGCCGAGATGGCCGAACTGGTCCGCACGCAGGCTGCCGTGCTGCACGGCATCGGCGAGGGTGTGCTGGCGGCGGACGAAACCGGCAGCATCACCTTCGTCAACGACGAAGCCTGCCGGTTACTCGAGATCGGTACCGAGCTGGGCGGCCGAATCGACGAAATCGGTTTGACACCACGTGTTCTCGATGTGTTCCACGCCGCCGACTCGGCACCGACTCTGGCCACCATCGGACAGCGCATCGTGGTGGTCTCCGCCCGCAAAGTGCAGCGTGACGGCCGGCCGCTGGGCACCGTACTGGTGGTGCGTGACCGGACCGATGTCGAGTCACTGACCCGGCAACTCGATGCCGTGCAGGTGATGAGCACGGCGCTGCGCGCGCAGCGTCATGAGTTCGCCAACCGGCTCCATCTGCTGAACGGGCTGTTGCACACCGGCCATGTCGAGGAGGGACTCCAATACCTGGAAGAGTTGCTCGGATCCGGTCCGCTCGGTTCGGCAATTCCCGGCATCGATTCCATCCGCGACAATCACCTGCAGGCATTCCTCGGTGCCAAGGCCGCGGCCGCCCGGGAAGCGGGCGTGACGCTCAGGATCGGCGAAAACACCTGGGTGTCAGGACGGCTCGAGCTTCCCGTGGATGTCACTACCGTGGTAGGCAATCTGCTCGACAATGCGATCGACGCCGCCCGGATGAGTGAGAACCCGGTCAAGGAAGTGGAAATCGAACTCGTGCAGGAGGGCTCGACCCTGCATGTCACGGTGGCCGACAGTGGTGACGGCGTCGCACCCGACTTCGTCGAGAAGATGTTCACCGAGGGCACAACGACCAAGCCCGACTCCGGAATACCTGGTGGCCGCGGCATCGGGCTCGCGTTGTCACGCCAGATCAGCCGCTCTCTCGGCGGTGAACTTCGGTTGTCCAGTCCGGGTGACCCGGCCGCCCCGGCGGGGCTGGTGGGTGCAGAGTTCATCGCCCGCCTGCCGGGTGTGATGACTGAGGAGGAGCAGTGGGCGGAACAGACCTGACCGTGCTGGTGGTCGACGACGACTTCCGGGTCGCCAACATGCATGCCGGAATCGTCGATGCGATGCCTGGTTTCGTTGTGGCCGCCACCGCTAACACCCTGGCCGCCGCCCGACGCGCCGCTCCCGTCGACCTCGCACTGGTCGATGTCTACCTGCCCGACGGCTCCGGCATTGATTTCATTCGCGAACTACGCAGCGACAGCATGGTTCTCACGGCGGCCACGGAGGCCGACACCGTCCGCTCGGCGATGGCGGCGGGCGCGGTGAGTTATCTGGTCAAGCCCTTCGCGACGACTGAACTGGCCGCGCGGCTGTCCGGCTACGCGCGTTACCGCAAGATCCTGTCCAGTCCGAACCTGAGCGCCGCCGACGTGGACTCGGCGCTGGATGCGCTGCGGCCCAAGGTCGTTCCGGTTCAGTCGGCCACCACGGTGGCATCGCCGACGAAAAAGCTTGTGCTGCAAGCCTTGCACTCGTCCGAGGCGCCGATGTCCGCCGCAGAGGTAGCCGGCGCGATCGGTATTTCGCGAGCGACGGCGCAACGGTATCTGGCCGCGCTGGCCACCACCGGGGAGGTGAGTGTGGGCTTGCGATACGGGACGACGGGCCGACCGGAACAGGAGTTCGCGGCCGCCAATCGATCCGCGCGCTCCCCGCGCGGATCGACCGACACGGCACGCGGCCGTTAGGCGGCTTCGTCGACCGGATGTGACCAGCCGCAGGTGGCGGCCAATCCGAACTCCCCCAGCGTGCTCAGAAGGTCCTGCCGCAGAACGTCATCCGAATTGAAGCGGTCCGGCTGATAAGCAAGGACGGAGATGAACATGCGGCCTTGCACGCGTCCGGAAGCCAGCGCCAACCGTCCTCCGGTGCTGTGCATCATCGACGTCGTCACCCCGGGAAACAGCGACATCACCGCGAAACAGTCGGCTGGTGTGCCGTCGGCCCGCGTCACCGCAGGGTCGATGGTGCCGACGTTGGACGTGACGACGGTGCTCGGCGTGCCGGCAGCGATCCCGACCAACTTTCTGACCATTCGCTTTGGCAGGAAGGGCACCAGCGGCATCAGGTCCCACCGCTCATTGGGAGCCTCCTTGTGGCGGGTCAGCGCATCCTTGATGGTCCCCCGGATCTCACGAAGGTCGGTCGGATCCGGTACGCGCGGGATGGTGATGTCGGCGTTGGTCACCGCGTTGGCGCGGGTATCGCCGGGAATGCGCTCGTTGACAGGCATGGCCAGCACAAGCGAGCCGTCTGCCGCCACCCGGCCCACCCGCTGACCCAACCGGGCCGCGACCGCGGCGAACAATGTGTTGCTGGTGCCACCGAGTGCGTGCGCGCGCGAGTCCCACTCTCTGCCGTCGAGGAAAACCGTCGTCATCGGCATCGCAACCAGTTCATCCCTGGCGGCCCGCCGGGTCGACGACGCCGACGCGGCGGCGCCGCGTTCCCGCCAGGCCAACCGGGCAACGGCGCGGGCGGCGCGGCCGGTAGCCGGCATATCGCGCATCGTCTGACGAAGGTCTTTCCGCAGCACTTTCGAGCGCCGGCGCGACCGGGCCGCGGGCCAGCGGATCGCGTCGTCGTGTCCCGAAGCGGCGTCCACCAACGCCTCGCACAGCCCCAGTCCGTCAGCCAGGCAATGCGACAGCACCAGACTCACCCCGGCGCCTCCTTCGGTGAACGGGAGCACCGCAAGGTGCCACGGCGGCCCATGCTCCGCGTCCAGCGGAGTGTGCGCCTGCTCGACGAGCCAGGCATCGAACTCCGCGCGCGGTCGCGGCGTCGCGACGATCTCGACGTCGGACCAACGTTGCGGGGTCACCCACCGGTGGCGGCCGAACGGCAATGGTGAGCGCTCGATGCTGCGCCGCAGCCGTCCCTGCCGCAGGTGGCCATAAAACGTCCGCAGGCCGTCGAGGTCGATCGCGCGGTGGTAAACCCAGGCGCACTGCAGCAGGCCGGTGGCTCCGGTGGCCTTTTCGCCCAGGAACATGGCCTGGTCGGCCAAATCGATGACATTGTCGACGTGGCGGTGGGAATTGTCGTGGGCGCGCATTTCTGACTCCTAATTAGTGGAAATAGCGGTAATTTATTCGCTGGCCCACGGATTCGACATCGGCAGCGCGCTGAGAATGACGGCGTCAGCGGCTGACCGGTCGGCATCGGTGTAGGTCTGCGAAATCTGCGTGAAGGTCGTACCGGTGCGCACCAGTTCTTCCTGGGCGGCTCGGTGCACCTGCAGCAATGCTGCGGCGTCCTCATGGAAAGCAGTCACTGCCTGCATCGATACCTCGTCGGCGCCGGCGGGCGCCAGGCCGGTGATGGACAGTTGTGCGTGCTCGCCGGCCTCGAGGCTGCTGATGCCGAGTTGTACCACCTGCGCACCGATGTCGCCGACGACCGGATCGAATGTCATGGGTTCCATTCGTGTACTCCTCATCTCTGCAAAGCCGGATTTTCCCCGCGATGCGAAAATTGACGGACAATGCGTTCCCGCGTGGCAGACGCCTCACTTGTTGGAATCGAAGTTAGGGCGCGGTGGAAGCCATGTCGCGGTTGTGGGCGATAGTCGGAGTAAGCGACGATTTCGTAGTTTTGCGCATTGTGCTCAGGGCCGGTTCCGGCGCAGCAGAAAGTGCTTCGGGGCCCCCTGCGGGGACCTTAGAATTGAGTTGTTGTCCAGCGCGGCCGGACCGGCACGCTCGCCGTAGTGGCCGCGCACAAACACAGGAGCAGCACGCAGATGGCAATGGATTCCATGTCCCATGATCCGGCCGCCGGTGACATCGGTTCGCAATTGGTCGACATCGGTAGCCAGGGCATCAGCGCCGCTTCGACGGCGGCCATGTCGGTGTTGACCGGCCTGATACCTGCTGGCGGCGAAGAAGTCTCGATGCAGGCGGTGATGGCCTTTGCGCAGGAGGCCGCGACCATGCTCGCGCAGAATACTGCTGCTCAGGAAGAACTGATGCGCGCTGGCAGCGCGTTGACCGACATCGCCAGGATGTATGGCGAATCCGACGATTCCGCGGCAGGCGCGTTGGCGTTCAGTACGGCCACCATGTCGCGGTTCGGGGCGGCCAGCGGGTCCAGCCTCAGCGGGGGCGGACTAGGTGCCGCCGCATTGCAGAGCCAACTCGGCGCCGCGGCGAGCAATCCCCTGGTAGCGGGTTTCGCAGCTGAGGCGGCGTCGCCAGGGACAACATCCGCGGTTGCCAACGCCGGTTCGTCGGCGATGAGCGGTGCGGCCCCGCTGGGCAGCGGGATGAGCGGCGCCGGGGCGTCCGGTGGCGCCTCGAAAGCAAGCCTGGCGTCGGCCACCGCGCCTGCCGACGAGCAAGAAGATCGCCAACACGAGGGCGAGGACGAGCAGGCCCGCGAGCGGCTGCTCTGACTTTCACGCTGTCGAGGCATCTACGCTAACGCGTGACACTCGACGTGAAGGAGCGCTGTTGTGACCGACGAGCCCGAGATGGCCACTGTCCTGCGGCAGATGAAGGTCCCCGAGCGGATGAAGGGCAGTCAGGCGCTGCGGGACTTTCTGCTCATCTATGTCGACGATGAGGAGTCGATTGCCGCCAACCCGGAGCGGCTCAAGCAGCTGAACGGGCTGATGATTCTGTCGCAACTGGAAATCATCAACGCGCTGGGAGCTCTGGAAGAGAGTGCCCGAAATTACAGCAGGACCACCCGCAGACGTCGCTGGTTCTGAGCATGGTCGTACCGTGAGGTGTGCGGTGGATCGTCGACGGAATGAATGTCATCGGTAGTCGCCCGGATGGCTGGTGGAAGGATCGTCAGCGCGCCATGGTGGTGTTGGCGGACCGGCTTGACAGCTGGGCCGACGCTCAGCGTGAGCCGGTCACGGTAGTGTTCGAGCGCCCGCCGTCGACGGCGATCCGGTCGTCACTGATCGAGGTGACGTATGCGCCTCGGGCGGCGGCGAATTCGGCCGATGACGAGATCGTCCGGTTGGTCCGGGCCGACCCACGGCCCAGCGAAATCCGGGTCGTGACATCAGACAGGGTGCTGAGCGAGCGGGTGCGCAGCCTCGGTGCGTCGGTGACCCGCGCCGAAGGTTTCCGTGACCTGATCGACCCGCGCAACGTCAAACGCGGAGGGCCCCATGCCGATTGATCAGACCAACCGGTTATGCGCGCTGGCGGGCATTGACATCCCGATCGTTCAAGCGCCCATGACCTACATCGCCGGCGCTCAACTGGCGGCGGCGGTGTCCAATGCCGGGGCGCTGGGAATTATCGAAACCACGTCCGAACAGGGTCGTGCCGACGTGCAGCGGGTGGGCGAACTCACCGACCGGCCCGTCGGAGCCAACATCGCGTTGCTGTTCAATCGCGACCCGGCGGTCGTCGATCTCCTGGCGGACAACAATATTCGTTTTGTCACGACGTCGGCCGGTGACCCGTCGCTGTTCACCACCCGCCTGCATGACGCTGGCATCACCGTGTTCCACGTGGTCGGCACGCTGGCGGCGGCGAGGAAGGCCGTGGACGCCGGCGTGGACGGCCTGGTGGTCGAAGGTGTGGAGGGGGGCGGCTTCAAGAATCGCTTCGGCGCCTCGACGATGGTCTTATTGCCCTTGGTGGCAGCACATGTCGACGTGCCGATCGTGGCGGCGGGTGGTATCTGTGACGCCCGATCGATGGCTGCCGCGTTGGTACTCGGCGCCGACGGTGTGCAGATGGGAACCCGACTGCTGGCTTCGGCGGACTCCCCGGTGCACGGCAACCTCAAGCAGGCGGTGGTCAGTGCCGACGAGACGTCCACGGTGCTGCTGCCTCTGGACGGCAGGCGGATGATGCGCGTGATTCGGACGCCTGCCGCCGAAAAGCTCGATAGCGCCGGATCATTCGAGGCCGGAGGCGCAGCACTGCAGCGGGTGCAACGGCTTTACTTCGACGGCGATATGGACGCCAGTGTCGCGAACACCGGTCAGGTCGCCGGGCGCATCGACGATCTTCCGCCGGCCGCCGACATCATTGACCGAATGTGGGCGGGGTGCCGGCAGGTGTTGGCCGCCACTGCCGATCGGCTGCCTAGCTCGGCCGGGAATTGACGTCGAACAACATCTGCTCTCTGTCGACCTTGGTCACTCGCATGTGCGCGGTGTAGGGCTTGCCCTGGTCCGGTGTTGGCTTCGGCTTTGGTGATCCGTAGCCGCTCGGCCAGTGCGGCGGGCAGTTTGCCGCCGAGCTCGTCCGCACTGGCCTGGGTTTTGAGGTGGTTGATCAGGGTGTGGCGCACCGACCGCTCTCGGCGCTCGCGGCGTTCCAGGCGCTCCAGGGCCCGCAGCAGCTCGGGGGTGGTGAGTGCGTCAAAGCTCAACGCGCACAGCCGGTCCTGCACCTCCTCGGACGCGTCGAAGACCTCCACGATCTCCTCAAGCGAACTCGATGACATACCCGAATTCTACGAAGGACCACCGACAAGTTCGGATCGCGACGAGGACGAAAGGCCTTGATAAATAAGCTTATCTGATGCTCAACGGTTGCGCCGCACTGCTCCTCTACTCCGGCGGAATTCCAGGCGGCGGGTTCACGCCGCGCAGGATCCAGGGAAACCAATCGACCGCGTACTCGATCTCGTCGGTGGCGTCGTAATCCGGCCGGGGATCAAGCGGAATGTTCTCCTGCGCCGCTACGGCGGATGGCGACCGGGGTGGGTTGACAGTGGGGGCGTCAGGCTGGCCGTAGACCGCTACCACAACAGTCCGGTCCGGGCTGTTCTCCGACCACACGCCAATCTGACTGTTGGCGCAGTTCGACATGATCGCGAAATATGCGGGCTCGTAATACCACTGGTTGAGCAACTCGACCCCGCTGATCGCCATGGCGGGATTTATTGCCACCGTTTCGGCGACCTTGCCGCGATAGCCTGCAGCGGCGGCTCGGTCCTGGGGTGTGGAACCGTCGGAGCCGATGTCGCCATTAAGGTTTCGGTTGTTCAGGACATCCAGCGTGTGCCGTTGAGCGGCAAACTGCAGCTGGGGGTTGATTCTTACATCGTTTTTGCAGCCGGCCTGGTGTTGCACGGTGAACACATTCGCGACCACGCTGTCGTTGAGGCGCTTATTGTCCGCATGCGCTGTGGCCATACCGGACACCACGCCCAGTGAGAGTGTGGAAAGTGTGAGTACGAGCCGTCGCATCTCAGCCTCCAATCCGATAGTTGGCCGCAGAGTTGCGTAGTTGCCAAATCAGGGCAGGGCACAACTCGTTGACGGCCTGGCTCAATAGATAAGACGCTTGATACTCGTCGGCTGTGTTGAAGTCGGTCTTGATATCGCCGATCAACAGCGCATAGCTGCGTCCCTCAGAAGCCCTGTCGCACAGACCATTTCCGTACTGCAAAGCCTCATCGGCATTGGCGAAGCCGTATCCGGGCCGCATCGTCACGTTCACCAGGTAGGCGACAGCATCAGCGTGAGCCTGTGGTTGCGCGCCGACGACCAGCAACGAGCCGGCCAATACGATGAGAGAAGCGAAGCGGCGCATCGGCATCACCTCAGACCGGATCGAACTGCGAGATCAGCCAACGCCCGCCGCGTTTGTCGAGGGTGACCCGGACGTTGGACGCGGTGCTGGTCGGTGCGTCATGGCCGACGGTGACAGTCTGGCTCACGAACAACAGAACCACGGCATGGTCAGCGGTCGCCGAAACCGACGCGGCTCCCGGAACGGTCGCGACGGCGGAGATTTGCTTCTGCTTGGCGCCGGGGATCACCACATCGTGGGTGAGTTGGGTGTAGGCGCTGAGGAACGTACCGGTCAACCGACCGCGCGCGGCGTCGAGATCCTGCTGCACGGTGTCGGGCTTGTAGGACAATAACGCGACGGTGCCTTCGGTGGCGGCACGTATCGATTCGGTGCGAGCCACGATTCCGTCGCGGACCGATGTGTCCTGCCACTTCAGCCAGCCAGCAGCCGCCGCCAGCGACAACGCCACCGCCGGCAGCAGTCCGTAGGTGAGCACCCGCGACCATTTGATCGCGCTCATGGCACGAATCCTACGTTGGAGACCTTGACTTGATCGCCGATTTTGGCAACTGTGACCCGCATTCGCCATATCCGGGGAACCGGTTCAACTTCGCCGGCATTCGAGGTCTGTACGGACACTTCCACCAACGCCTGGGCGGAATCGGCGGCCTCTGACTCCAGCCCCGCCTCGGTGATGGTGCCGACCGTCGCGGCCTTGGCCTGTTGCAGCACCTCGATGAACGGGCCTGACCGCCTGGCGAAGTCGTTGTAGAACTCCCCCGTGGCGCCGTCGAGTATTCGCCGCACATCCACGTCGGCGTGCTGCCAATCGATGGTCGTCAGGTTCAGTGCACCCTGCCGGGCCACCTGAAGGAACTGACTGCGCTGGACCTGAGCGTTGCGCGACTGATGGCAGCGCATTCCGAGCCAGCAAGTCAGTGTCGTCAAGGCGACCACTGCAAGCACACCGAACACCGTCGACCACCCTTGGGTGGAAAGAGTCCGTCTCCCTCGCATCGGCACCGGGGATTCATCCTCAGCTGCAACGGATTCCGCTGTCAGCTGCCCGGCGGCAGCAGCATCGATTGCCATGTCTTGTCCTTCGGTGCGGTTTGAGCGAGATCCGATCGGGTGTACTGGTGCCCGTCGGGTCCGGTGTAAGTGCCGGTGGCAGGGTCGTATTCGGCCGCGGCCGGCGGCGGGGGCGCGGGTGGGGGCGTCGGCAGGGGCGCGGATCCGGGTGGCAACTGCGGGACCGCCTGCCCCGACATCGTGGCGTTCGGGTCGCCCTTCCAGTTGAAGCCGTCATTGAGCGGCACGTACTGCTCGGCGCTCTCGCAGAGTTTGACCGTGGGCGCCCGCTTTCCGGCCACGGTTTCGCATGGGATGTTTCGCGCGCCGCGAACATTCAGCGGTGAGTCCTGCGGCACCCGGCAGTACAGGTCACCGGCCGGTCGGCCCGGATAGTCCTCGAACGTCGGGATGCGCTGCTGCTGGGCTGGCAGGAAGCCGGTGGTACACGGCGGTGGCAGATTGAGGTTCAGGTTGAAACTCAAGTACTGCCCTCGATAGTCCTGCTTGGTGTTGAGGTTGGCGAGAATGCCCGCCTGTTCGGCCTCGATCGAGCGTGGGAACACGACGAGGAGTTGCTCGATGTCGTTCTGATAGGTCAACGCCACCTGGCCGACGCTGACCAGGTTGGCCAGGAGAACCGGCAGGGTCGGTTGCACGCGGTCGATCAGCTGACGCACTTCCTGCAGGGCCGGGCCGCCGTGCTCGAGGATGCCGCTGACCGCGCCGTCGTGCGCCTGTAGATCGGCGGTGACGGCCGCCAGGTGCGAGGCCCAACCCGCGATCGCATCCGAGGTCTGGGTCTGGGTGTCAAGCACCGCTGGCGTGCGGTCGATCAGCGTCAACAGCGGATCGAGATTGCGGCGGGCGTCGGTGGCCAAGGTCGTCGAACCTGCTACCAGTCGCGAAAGTTCGGGCCCCAGGCCACCGACGGCGGTGTATGACTCGTCGACGACGGTCTGCAGGTTGTCGCGAGGTATCGCAGCGATGGCCGAGTTGGCGGAGCTGAGCAATCCATTGATGTCGGGCGGCACCGAGGTGTTGGACAGCGCAATCACGTCGCCGTCTTTGAGTGGCGGTGAGGTGCCGTTGCGGGGCAGCAACTCGACGTAGGATTCACCGATCGCGGTGTGGCTGTGTACCTCCGCCTTGAGGTCGGACGGGATGTCGATGCCGGATTTCAAAGACAGCACCGCTTCGACGCCGGACTCGGTCAGTCGCACGGATTCCACTCGGCCCACCTCGAATCCGCGGTAGGTGACGTTGCCGGTTCCGTAGAGTCCGCCCGATTCCGGCAGCTGCATCGTCACCGTATATCGGCCGACCCCGAACAACATGGCCGGCAATCTGACGAAGTGCAAGAACGTCACTGCCAGCACGCTCAGGGCGATGACGCCGAAGATGACCAATTGGACGATGATTCGCCGCGGCAGGTGTAGCACTAGGGCCCCTGCTCAAAGTGGTAGGGGGCCGTCAGCGGATTACCTGGCGTGCCCCGGAAGCCACCGGTACACGGACTGGGGAACTGGCCGATGGTGCGGCCCCACTGCAGTTCGAGTTGGGTGAGATGGCACTCCCACCGGGTGCCGGTGAAGATGCCCTGGTCGATCCGGCTGAGCGTCAGGTCGACGATCGCCGTCAGGTTGGCGTAGTCGCCGCGCTGGAAGTTCTGGAACGTCTCATTAGGGAACGGGAAGGTGCCCAGTAGCGATAGCGACCGCGTCAGACTCGGTCCGGCATTGGCCAGTGACTCCAAAACCGGTCCCAACTGTGATAATTCGCTGACCAGGCTGGCTTTGGTTTTGTTGACCGAGTCCGTCGTCAGGGCGCTGAATTTGCTCAACTGATCGGCGGCCTCGACGAGCTTGTCGCGTTCGTCGTTGAGCACCGCGAGTGCTTCAGGGATGGTCGCCAACGCGCGGTCCAGTACGGGTTGCTGGGTGGCGAACTTGCCGACCACCCTGTTCAAACTGTCGGTAGCGGCGATGATGTCGCCGGACTGATCGTTGAGGTAGGCCGAGAAGCGGTCCAGTTGCCCGATCAAGCTGCGCACGTCATGCTCACGGCCGCGGAACGCAGTACTCAATGCCTCGGTGATGTCCTGGATCTGGCCCAGGCCGCCGCCGTTCAGTACCAGGGACAACGCTGCCAACGTCTGCTCGGTACTCGGATAGGCACTGCCGCGTGAGAGCGGAATGACTGATCCGGCACGCAACTTACCCTGGGGTGCTTCGGTTTTCGGTGGCGCCAGCTCGATGTGATATGAGCCCAGCAGGCTGGTGGTGCCGATTTTTGCCGTAGCGTTTTCGGGCAGCGCGACATCACTGTTGAGGCGCATGGTGACCAGCGCGTGCCAGCCCTGCCGCTCGATTTTGGTGACGTGACCGACTGTCACGTCCGCGACGCGCACCCGTGAATTCGCCTGGATGTTGTTGACGTCGGGCATCTGCACGGCGATCACGAATGAGCCGGGTCCATTGCCCTCCGTGCCGGGTAGTGGCAGTGAGTTCAGCCCGTGCCAGCCACATCCGGAAACGCCGGCCACGATTGCAAGCGCCGCTACGAGCGTCACCAGTCTTTTCATGAGCCGGCTCCGGGCGGCAACATCAGTCCGGGAAGGCCGGCGGCGGGATCGGGGTGTACCGGCGCACCGGGCGGCACGAAGTCGGGACGCATCCAGTCCTCGCTGTAGGTGATCTCGTTAGGTCTGGCCTGCGCCCCGACGAACAGGTTCTCCCCCAGCGGCGGGAAGTTGTACTGACGGTTCTTGACGATCGGGGCCATGTACTGCGCGCAGAGCTTCGCTGCCTGCTCCCCGCCGAGTCGTGAGGCCGCCTGAATTGCCCCGCACAGGAACGCGATTGGATTGGCCATATTGGTACCGGCCAGAGCTCCGGTCAGCGATCCGTTTGCCGGCTCGAAGATGTTGTTGAAGTTCTGCAGCACGGTCGGGCTGATGTGCAGGGTCTGCTTGATGTCGTCGAGGCTGGCCACCAGCGCCTGGGTGATCGACGACAGTTTGTCCGATGCCGTCCCGACCGCCTCGCGGTTATCGGCGGCGAAACTTTGAACGTCGGCGACGACGGCGTTCAGATCCTCGGCCGCCGCGGCGACCTTGTGGGGATCGTCGGCCAGCAGTGCGGAGACCGAAGCCAAATTCCGGTTGAGTTGCTCAAGCAGATCTGCGCTGTCGTGCAACGCCGTCACCAAGGTCGACAAGTTCTTCAGGGTGGCGAAGATGTCGTTGCTGTGGTCGCCCAGCGCCGAGACCGCCTGGGACAGTTTGAGGATGGTGTCGCGGATGGTGGAGCCCTGGCCGCGCAGGTTGTCGGCGGCGGTGTTGATGAGGGCGCCGAGCGTGCTGACACCGCCGGGCCGGGTGGGTTTCAGCAGTTCGGTGAGCCGTTGTAGCTGATTGCGCAGATCGTCCCACTCGACCGGCACCGCGGTGCGGTCCTGTGGAATGACCGCACCGTCGACCATGGTGGGGCCGCCGTGGTAGGGAGGCGTCAGTTGAATCGCCCGGCCGGTCACCAGTTGCGGTGACAGGATCGCTGCCTTCGCATCGGCGGGAACCTTGTGCCGCTGGTCGAACCAGAAGGTGATCTTGGACCGCAGTGGTTGGGGTTCGATCTTGAGGATCTTCCCTACCGGCACTCCGCGGATGCGGATGTCGTCTCCGGCGAACAGGCCGCTGCTGTTGTCGAAGTAGGCGACCACGACCGTCCGGCCGGTGTCCCCCGCGGTCCGCATCGCGACGATGACCCCCGCCACGAACACCAGCGCAAGGGTGGTCGCCAGGACCGAGCGGGCACGCCGCAATCTCGTTGTCACGGAGTGCCTCCCGGTTGCTGCGCCGGCGGGCCGGGCGGCGGTCCACCGGGTGGCGGAGCCGGTGGTTCCGGACGGTACGGGTAGCGCGGATCGCCGGGGTTGCCGGTGATGGCGTCGGGCAGATTCAGTCGCGGTTCGCCGCCCTGCCCCGTCCGCGGGTACGGAACAGGCAAGGCCGGCGTGCCCGGCTGACCGGTCGGGGGGTCGGTCAGTTGCGAGGGGAGCAGAGTCGCCGGATCCAATCCCAGATCGGAGAACGCGGCGCTGATGAACGGCTGCACGAACTGGCCAGGCAGCAGATTGACCACGTAGGCCTTGAAAAACGGTCCCGACGACAGTGATTCACCCAGCGACATGACATAGGAGTTGAGCAAGGGAAGGGCCTGTTGGAGGCGCTCTTTGCGGTTCTCGACGATGGTGAGTACGCCATTGAGCTTGTCCAGTGCCGGGCGTAGTTGCTGCCGATTCTCGGCGATGAAGCCCTGCAACTGTTTCGACACCGCCGAGATGTTCGCCCACAGTTGGTCCAGCGCTGTGCTCTGGGTTCGCAGTTGCGCGAGGACGGCATTCGTGTCGCGCACCAGGTCGACGATCTGGTCAGTGCGCTTGGCCAGCACCCGCGTCGCTTTGGCCGCATTGTCGAGCAGGTTGCGCAGCTGGGTATCGCGCTCGTCGAGGGTCTGCGCGAGCCGGGCTACTCCCTTGACGGCGTTCCGGAAATCTGCCGGTGTGTCGGCGAAGGTCTGCGACAGCATGTCCAGCGACGCCGACAGCTGGCTGGTGTTGAGGCCGCTGATCGTGGTCGCCAAATCGCCTAGCGCATCTGGCAATTGGTAGGGCGACATGGTCCGCTCGATCGGGATCGGTCCGGTGAGCCGGCCCCCGCCGCGCGGCAGGACATCGAGAAACTTGCTGCCCAGTAGGCCCTTGGTCTTGATCGCCGCCTCCGTGCGGTCACCGAGCCGGATGTCGTTGTCGATGGTGAAGGTGACCAGTACGCCGGGTCCGTCGAGCTCGATGGAGGACACCTTGCCCACCGGATAGCCGGACACCTCGACGGTGTTGTCGGTCCTGAGCCCGCCGGCGTCGGCGAAGTAGGCTGAGACGCGCGTGCCGTGGTCGAAGAACGGAAGATGTTGGTATTGCAGGGCGCCCACCACCGCTGCGGTCACGGCAGCGATGCCGACCGTGCCGAGGACAAGCCGGTTGCGTTCGGCGAAGCTTCTCATTTCGGCGCGCACCGTCCCGTCGGCTGCCCGGCGACCTTGACGTACACCGGTTGTCCGCCTTTGCCGTTGACCTTGAGCACCACGTCGCACAGATAGAAGGCGAAGAAGTCGCCGTACATGCCCTGGCGTACCAGCGCCTGATACTTGTCTGGCAGCGTGTTGAGCAGGTTGTCGAGATAGTCGTGGTCGGCCAGCGCGATGTCTGCGACGCGGCCGGTTTCGTGCACCACTTTGGTGAACGGCGCACGCGCCTGTGCCAGCAGGTCGGCGATGGAACCCGACGCGGCGTTGGTGTAGGCCACCGCATTCGAGATGTCGTTTTTGCGTTCAGCAAGTCCGCGCACCAGTTGTGACAGTGAGACGACTGCCTGATCGAGTCGATCGCTCTGGCCGCCAAGCGAACCCAGGACGACGTTGAGGTTGCCGATGACCTGCCCGATCAACTGATCGCGGTCGGCCAGCGTGTTGGTCAGCACCGCGGCCTGATCGAGGAATGAGGTGATCGTGGGCCCCTGTCCCTGGAAAGCCTGCAGGAGTTGATCGCTCAGCGCGTTGACCTGGTCCGGGTTGAGGGCGCGGAAAAGTGGTTTGAAGCCGCCGATCAGGGCGTCGAGATCCAGGGCGGGTTTGGTGCGCGCCAGGGGAATCGTCTGTCCGGGGCGCAGAACGGTGAGGTTACCGGCGCCTTCCTCCAAGGCCAGATAGCGGTCACCGAACAGATTGTCGTAGCGGATAACGGCCTGCGTCCCTTCGGTGAGCGTGACCGAGTCCTCTGCGGTGAACTCGACGTGCACCGTTGCATCGGGATTGATGGAAATCTTGGTGACCTTGCCGACTTCCACCCCGGCAATGCGAACGAGTTTGCCCTGCCGCAGGTTTGAAACGTTCGTGAAATCGGCGAAGTAGGTTTTGCCGTCGGTGAACCGCACCTCTCCGAAGACGGCAATCAGCACGAAAGCGGTCAGCAGGCACACCGCGAAGAAGACGCCGAGGCGCAGCACGGTGCCTCTCAGACTGTCCCGCATGGTTGCTCTCCTGCTCTGGTGGTTTCTCGGCCGATCACGGTGGGCCAGGTGCTGCCGGTGGTACCCCGGGCCACAGCGGTACTCCCCCTGGGCCGTACAGCGCCGCACCGTATGGCGGCCCGCCCGGGTTGGGGCCGACCGCCGGGCCGGGAATGCACTGCCGGATCGAGGGCGGCTCAGGCACCGCGCGAGTCACCGGGAAATAGTCGGCCCAACACGGATGTCCGAGACCGGGATTGGGCCGGATGTCGATGCCGGTGCCCCAGCCGGTATTGGTGACCAGTTCGCGCACCGGGAAGTTCTTGCTGGCATCGGGCAGCGATCCGCATCCGGGTCGTCCGCCGGGGCCACCCTTGGCGGCCACCAACGGCAGATTGTCAGGGAAGGCGTAGGGGTCGTTGCCCAGCAGCAGAGCGACATCGAGTTGCAGTGTGCGGCCGTCGGCGCCGCCCCATGCCTCGTAACCGCCGTTGTTGAGGTACCACGTGACGCCCTGCAGGAAGCAGGTGTACTCGGGGCTGTACTTGCCCAGCAGTCGGGTCGTCGGTTCCAGAAGGTTGACTCCGGCGACGAGATTGTCCCTACTTCTCCCCAACAGAGTGGTTCCAGAGCTTGACAGGCCGATGACGTTGAGCAGCAGGGAATCCAACTCCTTGGCGTGATGGGTGATCGTGGTGCTGGTGGTGCTGGCGGCGTCCAGGATGGTCAGGATGTCCCGGGCGGCGGCGTCATAGGTGTCGGAGAAGTTTTTCAACGACTTCCAGTCCCGGCGGATGTTCTCGCTGCGGTCGTTGAGGGCCGTCAGCACTTCATTGAGATCAGTGGTGGCCCTGCCGATTCGCTCACCCTGTCCCCGTACGGCGTCGGCCACCGCGGTCAGCACGGCGTTGAGCTTCAGAGGGTCGATGACGTTGAGCAGGCTCACCACATTCTCGAAGACGGTGTTGATCTCGGTGGCGACGTTCGTGGAGTGCAGAACCGCCCCGGCGGCCAGTCGTGCCCGGCTCGGCTGTTGCGGCACGACCAACTCGACGAACTTGGCGCCGAAAGCGGTGGTGGCACTGATCCGTGCCTCGACATTGGCTGGGATGTAACGCATTTGATCGGGCTCGAGTTGCAGGCCGAGCCGGGTACCCGATTTGTCGTCGGCGATCTGGCTGACCCGGCCTACCTGCACGCCGCGCATCATGACCTTGGCGTCGGTGTCCATCACCAGCCCGGAGCGGTCCGCGGTCAATGTCACCGGTACGTACGTGTGCAAGGTTCCGTCGAACGACACCGCAGTCACCAGGACGACAATCCCGATGGTGGTCAACAGGATCAGCGTCCACCAGCCGTCGTGCAGACGGTGTCGACCCGGACCGCGGCTCATGTCGCTAGCTCGCGAGGTGGAAGTTCGGGGACTGGCCGTAGATGGCGAGCGTCATGATGACGATGGCGATCGAGGCGATGACCATCGAGGCCCGCACCGCCCGGCCGACCGCCTCGCCCACCCCCGCCGGACCGCCGTGCGCGGTGTAGCCGTAGTAGGTACACACCAGCATGATCAGCAGGGCCACGACGACGACCTCGAACGACGACCAGAGCACGTCGGTGGGACGAAGAAAAGTGTTGAAGTAGTGGTCGTAGACGCCGGAGCCCTGCCCGTAGACGGCCGTGGTGCCCAGCCGGGCGGCCAGGTACGCCGTCATCAGCCCGACGCAGAACAGCGGCACTGCCACGACCACGCCGGCCAGCACCCGGGTGCTGGCCAGGTAGCTGACGCTGCGGATGCCGATCACCTCGAGCGCGTCGATCTCCTCGTTGATCCGCATGGCGCCCAACTGCGCCGTGGCACCGGCACCGACCGTGGCCGCCAGTGCGACCATCACGGTTCCCGGCTGGATCTCGCGGGTGTTGAAGAAGGCGGACGCGAAACCGGTGAGGGCCTCCACCCCCACCGACGCGAACTGGTTGTAGCCCTGCACCGCAACGATTGCGCCGGTGGTCATCGCGAGGAAACCGACGATGACGACCGTTCCGCCGATCACCGCGAGTGTGCCGACACCTAAACCCATCTGCGCGATCACGCGCAGTAGTTCGCCCCGGTAGTGCAGTACGGCATCGGGGATCCCTGTCAGGGTGCTGATGTAGAACCGCATCTGTGCTCCCAGCCGATTCCATTCGGCTGCAACGCTTTGCGTCATTGTCATGATCTCACGACACCATGAACGGCATGCCGACTGCGGTGACGATGATGTTGATGACGAACAGGACGATGAAGGCGAATACCACCGTCTCGTTGACCGCACGCCCCACGCCGGCGGGGCCGCCGCCGACCGACATGCCCTTGTAGCAGGCGATCAGTCCTGCCATGAGGCCGAACAGCGTCGCCTTGATCATCGAGATGATCACGTCGATGGTGTGGGTCAGGGTGGTGAGTCCGCTTACCCAGGCGCCCGCCGATACGTGCATGAGGAACACCGAGCAGAAGAAGGCTCCGATCAATCCTGTCGCAGTCACGATCGAACTGAGGGCCAGCGAGATGGTGGTGGCCGCCAGCACGCGGGGAACCGCAAGTGCCTGAATCGGATTGATACCCATCACCCGCAGCGCGTCGAGTTCCTCCCGGATGGTGCGGGCCCCCAGATCGGCACACATGGCGGTGGATCCGGCGCCGGCGACGACCAGGACGGTGACGATCGGAGCGCTCTGATCCACGGTGAAGATCGCACATCCGGTGCCAGAGAAGTCGGCGGCGCCGATGTCGGTCAGCAATACGTTGAAGAGGAATCCCGAAATGACGGCCCACGGGATGGTCATCAGGATGCCGGGCAGGGTCGATACCCGCGCGACGAACCAGCACTGCAGCAGGTACTCGCGCCAGGCGAACGGCGCCCGGAAGGTGGCCAGGAACGTATCCAGGGAAATCGCGAAGAAATCGCCGATCGCGCGGACCGGTTTGGCCGCTTGGCCGATCGCGATCACCATGTCGCCGCGCACCCCCCGGGCTGATCGAAGTGGACGTGTGACATCCGCGAGGGTACGCGGAACGCAGCGCTCATGTCCATAGACGATACGCTCATATTTCGCATGACGTACGGCAAATTACCAAGCAAAACACTGATTATCTGCAAGCATGTATCTTGCTGATATCGGGATCTGGCGGATCATGAGGTGAACGCTTGCAACGTGAGCGCCGAGTTCATGAAGTCACGGAAGTGCAGCCAGCGACCCTCGCGCAGGGTGATGATGTGGGCGAACTCCGACTCCCATTCGTGTCCGGTGGCAAGCCGGCGGAACCGCTGGCGTCCCCATGCGGCCAGGTCGTCACCTTCGGCGATGAACTTCCAAGCCTGCATCTCGACGATCTCGATGTGCTGACCGACCGTGGTGAAGAACGTCACCGCTTCGTCGATGCCCCGATACTCGCCGGCATACGGGATGCTTTCGGTGCCGTAGTAGGTGATGCGGACCTCGGGATCCAGGTGGGCCAGCGCAGTCTGCAGGTCGCCCGCCGGAACCGCGGCGTAAACCGCCTTGGTCGCTGCGATGTTGCGTGCGGCGTTCGTCATGAAAGGTGAAGGGGCAGGCGGACATACGCGTGCGTCAGCAGACTGGCGGTCTGCTTGGTGCCGGGGTCGTCGGTCAGCGTGATGGTCGAACAGCGATCCAGTACGGCGTTGAGCACCGACATGACCTCCAGCCTGGCCAGCGCTGCGCCGAGGCAGAAGTGCAGTCCGTGACCGAGTGACAGCTGCTGGCGAATGTTGGGCCGGTCGATGTCGAGGCGGTCGGGGTCGGGAAACACCGCGGGATCGCGGTTGGCCGAACCGAAGAACAGCGCCACCCAGTCCCCCGCACGGATCGACTTGCCGTCGATCTCCACGTCGCGGGTGGCGATGCGGAAGAGACGTTGCGGTGGTCCGTCGAGCCGCATCGTCTCTTCGATGAAGATGTTGAGTAGTGCACGGTCGGCGCGAACCCGCCGCTGCACGTGAGGTTCTCGCGCAAGGGCGTGCAACAGGTTGCCGATGAGGAAGGTGGTGGTTTCGCTGCCCGCGACCACCAGCGTCACGCAGAAGCGCACGATTTCCTCCGGCGTGAGCCGTTGCCCGTCGACCTCGGCGCGCAGCAGGGCGGAGATCAGATCTTCGGCGTCTTCCACGTCCTCACCATCGGCTCCGGACGGCCGCTGTGCCAACCGGGCCGTGTGCTCGGCAAGTCGCGTGGCGAACGTCGCCACCATCTCCTCGTTGCTCGCCATGCGCTCCTGCGGCGTCAGCGTCGACGACAGCATGAACGCGTTGGCCCAGCGCCGGAACCGTACGTGGTCGCCGTCGGGCAAGCCGAGCAGTCGAACCATGGCTCGGGTGGGGACCTCCGCGGCGAATTCCATCACGTCCACCTCGCCGGCTCCGAGATCGTCGAGCAGGCGCGGGACCAACTCGCCCAACCAGCCCTCGAGACGTTTAACGCGCCGCGGCGAGAATGCCTGGCTCACCAGTTTGCGCTCCACCTCATGCTTGGGCGGATCGGTGTTGACCAGCATCAGGCTGGGCGCTGACGAGGCCTCCTGCAGCGGATCCCGCGAGGAGAATGTGGTGCTGTCGCGTGCCGCCGCGTGGACCTGGTCGTAACGGAACAGGGCCCACGCAGTGACGGGCTCATCTGCCCCGGGCACCGTCCCCGGCGGCCAATCCCGGTATCCCGCAACGGGAGACAGTGCACGGAGCTGGTCATACAGCGGATACGGGTTGGCGATGCCCTCGGGTGTGGTGAGCAGTTCGATGGCGGGGACGGTCGTGAAAGACATGTCGATCAGCTTCGGGCAGCGGCGGTGGCAAAGCGATCCCCCGATGGAGAGGACTCCTGCCCCCGTAGGAGGGCAATTTCCGGATTCTCTCGCGCCAGTCCACTTCCGGGAGGACAGTGAGCACCGTGATCGATGACCAGGTTCTCGGAACTCTGGCCGATGGAGACCACCCCGGGTGGCGCTCGCACCCGGTGCGGGAGACTGACGCCGCCCGCCGTTACCGCGATGCGTTCGACGGCTGCGGGGTCGACCCCACCGATGACCCGCTGGCGGTGGTCGCCGAAGCCATCGACGCCAAGGCCGCGGCTGTTCGCAATGCGCTCGAGGCGATCGGGCGCGAGACCGCAACCGATGCGCTGGAATCGCTGCTGGACTTGTGCGCCTTGGAGCGGGAGTTGATCGAGGACGGTGCCAAGCGGCGGACTTTCGCGTTGTTGGCCGTGCAGGAGGCGTTGAGCAAATTGCGCGCAGTCGACGATGTGGCGACCATCGTCGACCGGGCGCCGCGCGAGCTGGTGGAGTCGTGCGGATTCGACCGCGCCGTGCTGTTTCGTGTGCACGAAGGGCGAATGGTCATGGAGTCGGCCTACTTCGGTGAGGACACGACTGGTGCGGAGAAGATGGTGGCCTTCGCGCAGTCGGTGGCGCCGCCGCTGGATCACATGTTGATCGAGACGCAGATGATCCGCCGGCACGCGCCGGCCATCGTGCGCGACGCGCGTAACGATCCGCGGGTGAACCGGCCGATCGTCGACTTCTCGCTCACGCACTCCTACGTGGCCGCACCGGTGATGCCGACGGGCAAGGTGATCGGGTTCCTGCATGCCGACCGGCTCTACTCCGGGCGCATTGTCGACGAGATCGATCGGGACACGGTGTGGGCTTTCGCCGAAGGGTTCGGTTATGCCTACGAGCGCACGGTGTTGCTGGAGCGCATGCGCCGCCAGCACGCCGAAGTGCTGCGCGCGCTGGCCTCGGCTGACGAAGCTGCCCGTGCTATGCAGGACGCGGATTTGGATCTGCGCAAGATCGAACCGGTCGAACGAAGCCCCGCCGCAAGGTCTTTGGCTGAGGTACAGACGCGGGTGATGGCGATGCTGACCCGTCGCGAAGTGGAGGTGTTGCGACTGATGGCGGCCGGTCGCACCAATCAGCAGATCGCCGATGAGCTGGTGATCTCTGCGGGCACGGTCAAGTCACACGTCAAAAGGGTGCTGCGCAAGCTGAATGCGACCAACCGCGCGGAGGCCGCATCGGCGTATGTGCGACTGGCCAGCGTGCCCGACTTGGGGTGAGGCTCAATGCTATAACTGCTGCTGTATTTGGTAGTGGCGTACGCATGCCTGGTATGCCTGATTGCTACTGGCGTTAGTAGCAAGCGTCTGTATCGGACAATTGTCTGGATGCCAGCTCGCCGTGTAGGTCGGTGGCGCGCCCAACGACGTTCCCTCGTCTACTTCTCTCCGATAGTAGCCACCCGCTACATCGGCTTGGCTCCCTACTAGGTACCAAGTGCGGTCCTTCTTCGCCTGATCTACCGTTCTGGGCACCCGTGGATCACCATCAGGGGCTACTTCATGGGTGTCCTTGTGCAGCCATCCTTCCCGGCTCCACTTAAGCTTGGCCGCCGCAAGTGGTGGCGTGGGAGCGCCGATGCGGCGAGTTGGTGCGAGGCGGGAATCGACGGTACTTACTGCGGAAGTTGGTGGCAGTGAGGTCGGCATGGTGGGCTGCAAGTTGTCATGTGATGGCGGCGAGAGTCTCAGTGCGGCGCGCGCAGCGCGGGCCAGCGCTTTGGTGTTGCCATAACGACTGGCCGGATCTTTGGACATTCCGGCTGCAACCACCGCGTCGAGTGGTGGGGGAACCCCGGGTTGTAGCGCCGACGGCCTAGGAGGGGGCACAGTGAGGTGCCCGATGATCTGTTGTTCGAGACTGTCGCCCGGAAAGGGGCGTCGGCCGGTAAGTGCTTCATGAAGCACGCACGCAAGGGCGTAAACGTCTGACCGAGCATCCGCCGTTCCTGTATTGAGCCTCTCGGGAGCCATGTACGCCCAGGTTCCTATGGTTGTTCCAGTACTGGTCAGGGCCGTTTCTTCGGCAGTCTGAGCGATGCCGAAATCGATCAAATAGGCGAAATCGTCATCGGTAACCAGAATGTTGGAGGGTTTGACATCCCGGTGCACGAGCCCAATTTCGTGCGCAGCATGCAGGGCCGAGGCGATCTGCTCAGTGATGTGAACCGCACGCTCGGCCGGCAACGCCCCGTCCTTTAGAAGCATTTGCAGATCACGACCACGGATCAGCCGCATGGTCACATATAGGCGGCCTTCGACCTCACCGAAGTCGTGGATTGGAACCACGTGTGGTTCATCGATGCCCGCGGCTGCCCGCGCCTCCCTACGAAATCGTTCCCGGTAGGTCTTATCTTCTGCCAAACTCGCCGGCAGCAACTTGATGGCGACCGACCGGTTCATCTGGGGGTCAAGGGCCCGCCAAACCTCGCCCATACCGCCGCGACCTAGCAACTCGACAAGGCGATAACGCCCGAATGGCGTACCCTCCATATCGCTCACCATACCCAACGTGATCACTGGCTTGAGCATGCCGAACTACGACGTGGCCGGCGCTCTGACCGGCAGAATCGTGTCAGGTTCAAAGGCGTTACACCTCAACGGATTTGCGGAAGAAAGTTGCAACAGAAGGGTTGCGCCCTGGCGAGCGGCAGGTGCGGAACGTCGCGGGCCAACAGGTGGACTTATGCCGTGCAACCCAGTAAGTCCACGGCCAATAACAGATAATTTTCCTCGTTCTAACTCAATCCCTCTGTCCTAGCGTATAAGTAATTGGTGATGTACATTTTGAATCCGGACTAGATTTCAGGGAGAGTCCAGATTATGACCGACACAACGGAGATCAGCGAGCAGCTGGTCCGTGACTTCCTCGGATCCTGGGAGTTGCGCAACCTCGACACCATCTGCAGCGGTTTCGCCCAAGACGCCGTCTACCACAATGTGCCGGTCCAGCCGATCGAGGGCATCGACGGAATCCGCGCCGCTTTCCAAGGATTCCTGGACGCGTTCTCGGCTGCCAAACTGGACATCGTGTCGCTGGCGTCCGCGCCGGGCCTGGTGCTCGCCGAACGCATCGATTACTTCACCATGAACGACGGTCGCAAAGTCGTACTGCCGGTCACCGGCGTTTTCGAAGTGAAAGGCGGCAAGATCACCCGCTTCAGCGACTACTTCGACCTGGCGGACTTCGAGTCTCAGAGCGGCCTGCGGCTCTAGGCGATACTTCTCTGGCAGGATTGAAGTCCCGCGGCGCAGAAAGGGGTTCGGCTTGATGGAGACCGCCGTCCAGCCCGTGCGCCGCCGACCCAAAGACCGTAAGCAGCAGATCCTCGACCAGGCTGTCCGCCTGTTCATCGACCGTGGTTTCCATTCGGTCAAGCTGGAGGACATCGCGGAGGCTGCCGGCGTCACCGCCCGCGCGCTGTACCGGCATTACGACAACAAGCAGGCCCTGCTCGCCGAGGCGATCCGGACAGGACAGGATCAGTACCAGAGTGCGCGCCGGCTCAGCGATGGTGAGTCAGAGCCCGAGCCCCGGCCGCTGGGCATCGACCTGCCAGATCTGATTGCCGCGGCCGTGGCTTCCCGGGTGCTGACGGTGCTGTGGCAGCGAGAGGCGCGGTATCTGAACGAAGATGACCGCGCTCAGGTGCGCCGGCGAATCAACGCGATCGTCGCCGGCATGCGCGAAAGCGTCCTGCTGGAGGTACCCGGACTGAGCCCGCGGCATTCCGAGCTGCGGGCTTGGGCGGTGTCCAGCACCCTGACGAGCCTGGGCCGGCACAATCTGACACTGCCCGCCGAGGACCTCAGAACCCTGCTCTATGACGCCTGTATGGCTGCGGCGCGGACACCTCCGGTCGCCGGGCTGCAACCGCTCGAGGCCGACACCGTTGTGGACGTGTTGTTCTCGCGTTATGAAACGCTGCTGGCCACCGGCGCGCGGCTGTTTCGCGCGCAGGGATATCCCGCGGTCAGCACCAGCGAGATCGCCAAGGGCGCCGGTATCGCCGGCCCGGGACTGTACCGTTCCTTCTCCTCGAAGCAGGCGATCCTCGACGCGCTGATCCGCCGCCTCGACGAGTGGCGCAGCCTGGAGGCCATCCGCGCGTTGCGCGCGGAATCGGAAGCGGCGCACCGTCTACGGCGGCTGGTGGAGGGCCATGTCCGGATCAGTCTGGACGCGCCGGATCTGGTGGCGGTCTGCGTCACAGAGTTGTCCTACGCCTCCCCCGAAGTGCGGGAGAGCTACCTGCGTAACCAGGCTGACCGTGAGTCGGTGTGGATCGATCTGATCCCCGCACCGACCGTCGTCGAGGGCCGGCTGTTGGTCGCCGCGGCAATCAGTTTTATCGAAGACGTCGCTCGCACATGGCATCTCACCCGCTATTCCGGGGTTGCCGATGAGATCACCGCGATCGCACTGTCCATCCTGACCAGCCGGTCCTGAGCTTCACCACAGCGCGGCGACGGTTCCGCCGTCGGCGATCTGGGTGGTTCCGGTGATCATCGACGCGTCGTCGGAGAGCAGGAAGGCCACGATGCTGGCCATCTCCTCGGGTGCTGCCATCCGGCCCTGCAGTCGGCCGATCATGCTGCGGGCACCGCCCTCGCCGAGTGCTTCGTCGAACATCGTCATCGCTGTCTGCTGCATCGGAGTATCGACGAAGGCGGGCAACAGCGCATTGGCGCGGATGTTGGACGAACGCAACTCGGCGGCCGTGATCCGGCTCAGATGGCTGATCGCGGCCTTGGACATGCCATACGCGCCGGACCCGCCCACCGCGATATGTCCGGCCAGCGACGACATGTTCACGATCGCTCCGCCTCCGCGCTTGATCATCTGTGGCGCTGCGTGTTTCGTGCAGAGCCAGGCCCCACGCAAATTGATCCCGATGACGCGGTCGAAGTCCTGGACCGAGGTGTCGATGAGCGAAGCGAAATGAACGACACCGGCATTGGCGACGAGCTTGTCCACACCGCCGAACAACGTGACGCACGCCTGGACCATGGCGATAACCTGCTCTTCATCGCTGACGTCGGCTTGATGACCGACGGCACCATGACCGATTTTCGTCGCGGCGGTTTCGGCTGCCGCGGCGTCGATGTCCGCGCAGAGCACCTGACAGCCCTCGCTGGCAAGCCGTTGCGCCACCGCCAGGCCAATGCCTGCGCCCGCCCCGGTGACGATCGCCGCTTTGCCGGCCAGGTCTTTATGCGTCATGTGCTTCTTTTTGCCTCATGTCTTCTTTGTGCCTTACTTCGGTTCTCAGCCGGCCGCTGCCCACGGTTGGGCATCCACGCCGTGCTCACGGATCGCCCCGAACAGCACCAGCCCAAATCCTGGCATGTCCTCGGCGAGTTTGAGGGCATATACCCCGAGGTCGCGCAGCATCCAGGCGACGGTTTCCGCGGTGGGGTCAGCGGATTCGTCACGTGCGAACAGGCCACAGGCGCGCGGCGGTCCGGCCGGGCGCAGGTACAGTACGACCCCGCTGCCCTGTGCCGACATTCTGTTGAGTGCACTGGTGAGTTCACCACTGCATCGACAAGCTTTGGAGCCGAACACATCGCCGGTCAGGCACTCGACGTGCACGTGCAACGGCACCGGCACGCCCGCATCCGCGGCACCGATGATCACCGCGAGATGCTCGCCTCCGTCATGGACGCCCCGGAAGCCGAGCACCCGGGAATCCCCGGCCCAGGTCGGCAATACGGCTTCGGCACGCCGCACCACCTGAGGTTCGGTCCGCCGCCGGTAGGCCACCAGTTCGGAGATGGAGACCACCGCGAGCCCGTATTCGAGTGCGAACTCGACCAACTCGCCACCACGGGCGACCTGCACGGGGTCGCGGCGGGAGACGATCTCACAGAAGCCGGCCGCAGGCCTCCGGCCGGCCAGCCGCGCCAGGTCGGCGGCGGCCTCGGCGGCGCCGCGCCGTCGCAGCACCCCGTCTGCGTTGGCCTGCACCGGAACGACGTGGCCCGGGCGTTGCAGATCCGAGCCGACGGTAGCAGCACAGCCCAGTGCCGCAATGGTTTTCGCCCGGTCTGCCGCAGAGATGCCGGTGCCCGTTCCACGTACGTCGACCGATACGCAGTCCGGACTGTCGCCATGACACATCGGCGGCAGCTGCAGTCGCTCACACTCGTTGCCCGGCAACGCTACTCGGACATAGCCCGAGGTGTGGCGGACCGCGAAGTGCAGCAGGCTCGACGTGGCTGCTTCGGCGGCGAATGCCAGAAAACCGTCACCGTCGGTGCCGTCGGTGAGCACGACGGGTTGTCCGGCCGCGATCGCGGTGATCGCACGCCGCACTCGCACGTCGGTGGTCTTCATGTGCTTTCTCCCCCAGCAGTTGCAAGTCGGTGAAATCGGCTGCCGTGGAAGACCAGCGGCGGGGTGCCGGGATCGGCGCACAGCGAACGGATTTCGAGCAAGGCGATGAGGTGGTCGCCGGCCGGGATCTCGTCGCGCAGGCAACAGTCGAGCCGGGCCGCGGATCCGTGGACCACCACCGCCCCGCTGGGCAACTCGATCCACGGCACTCCGGTGAACCGGTCTCCGGTCTTGCGGGACAGGCTGATACATGCGTCGTCGTGTCCCTCGGCCAGCACACTGACGCCCAGGAATGGCCGCTCCCGTAGCCGCGGCCACGTCGTCGAACTTCGCTGAATGCAGACCGATACCAGCGGGGGCTCAAGAGATACCGCCGTGAAAGTACTGGCGGCCATGCCGACCGGGACCCCGTTCTCGGCAGCGCAGAGCGCGACCACCCCGGACGGGAAACAACCGAAGGCCCGGCGCAGCGCGGTGCCGTCGAGACGATCGGCCGTCAGCTCGACCATGACTAGCGGACTCCGTCAAGGAAGTTCAGCAGCAACCGGTTGGTTTCCTCGGGTGCTTCCTGCTGAATCCAGTGACCGACATCGGCGACCATGTGGGTGCCGCGGAAGTCCGACATGACCTCGTCCGCCCGCTCCACGGCCTCGGCTCCCCAGGTGGTGCCGACGTCGTACTGTCCGCCGATGAACAGAGCCGGTGGCGTGAGCGGTTTGCCTTCCTGGTCTGCGAGGTCGTGCCAGTCGTTGTCGATGTTGTGGTAGAAGCTCAACGGCCCGCCGAAGCCGGAGCGCTCGAACTCCGCTGCATAGAAGTCGAGGTCGGTGTCGGTGAACCAGGACGGCATGGTTTCGGGATAGACGAACGCGTCTTTGAGTTTCGCGCCATCGGCCATGCAGAGCGGGCCCGCACGGATCACGTCGATCGGGTCCATGGCGGCCAGATCCACGCCGGCATCGACGGCGGCCTTGGTCGCCGCGATCATCCCGTCACCGGAGACCGTGTAGGTCAGGCCGAGGAGCCAGGACCGGACGTCTTCTTCGATTTCGGCGATGACGCCGTCCTGTGCGGAGAAGTAATCCTGGTACCAGACCCGCCCTTCGCCGGCCAGTTCCAGGTGGTAGTCGTTGGGACGGTGTTCGCCGAAAGGACTGCCCGGCAGCCCGATCACGCCGCGCCCGGCAAAGGGAACGCTGATGCCGACCACACCGGCGCACCGCTGTGGATGCAGCCAGGCGAAGGTCCAGGCAACCGGTGCGCCCCAGTCGTGCCCGACGACGAATGCGGTGTCCGCGCCGTAGGCGTCAACGACGCCGACGATGTCGCCGACGAGTTCGTGAATGCGGTAGGCGGAGTTCAGGAAGTACTTCGACGAACGTCCGTAGCCGCGTTGATCGATGGCAACCACCCGGTAACCGGCGGCGGCCAGAGCAGGAATCTGGTGGCGCCATGAGTACCACGACTCTGGAAAGCCGTGAATCAGCACCACCAGCGGCGCCCCGGCATCCTGGGGGCCGGCCTCCACCGCGTGGATCCGGGTGCCCCGGCAATTCAAGATCCGATGCAGCATGCTCACGTCTCCCTTAATGTCCGTCACCTGCGGCCGCGCCAACCAACTCGTGGGCGGGCTGAGTTGGTATCGAACGGTTTTCGTAGTTTCGGGCGATCAGGGTCTTCTCCCCCGAGAGCCTGGTGCGAACCCACTTGCCGATGACGCGTCCGGCGATGCCCGGTTTCATCAGTGCCAGTGGTGGCTTGACCAGGTGGACCACGGCAAGGAACTCGCGGTAGGCGTCGAGGTCGTCGTGCACCAGCTCCAGCAGGCGGTCCATGTACCAGGTCAGCACGCCGAAGTAGAACGGGCGCTTCTTGTCCACGTCCTTCATCCAGTCGAACCGCAGGTTCTGTTCGCGGATCACGAACCAGGCGGTGTCGGCCATCTTGGCGATCGACCGGTAGTAGCGGCGAGGCAGGTCCCGATGCCCTGGTCCGTACTTGGCCAGCAGCAGCTGCATCTCCCTGACTTCCTTGAGCGCCAAGCTCATTCCCAGGCCCGACACTGGGTCAGCGCTGGTGTAGGCGTCACCGACGGCCACCAGGGCGCGCGGCAGATTGCGCTTCTTCTCGTAGTGCAGCCGCAGCATGTTCGGGTAGCGGAAGTTGTAGATCGGTGAGGCCGGTTCCAGACCGTCGATGTTCTCCCCCACTACCGGCGACGGCATGATATCGGCGAATTCGCGGAACTCCTTGGCGGTCCGCGGTGGCGAATAGCAGTTGTAGGCCACCAGCGAGGTGGACAACAGCGTGCGGCTGCTGTCGATGTAATACTGCGCCGCGTACGTGTCCTCGAACGGACGATACGCGTAACAGATCACCATGACCTTGTCCTGCCACTGCCGCTCGGGTGGAACGTGGTGCTGCATCGTGGAGTAGAAGCAATTGATGATGTCCTGCTCGACTTCGGGGGCGCCGATTCCGATGCGGTCCAGGAATTCCGGCACCCGAGTGTTCTTGCCGGATGCGTCGACGACGAACTCCGCTGGGATCACCTCGGATTCAGAGCCGACGGCGACGCCGATGACGGCATTGTTCTCACGGTCGAACACCAGGTCGGTGACCTCGGATTCGTAACGGAAGTCGACGCGCGGTTCGTCGTCCAGCCGGCGCCGTACGCACCATTCCAGCAGTGGCCTGCCGGCGCAGACGATTTCGATGTCACTCGTGCCGGGCTTCTTCCACGAGCCGCCCAGCCGGATCCGGTACTGGGCTGCCATGTCGACCTTGAACGCGCCCTCGCGGACCATGTCGTCGACGATGCCGGGAAAGAATCGCTCCAGCTCGATCTGCCCGGCGGTGAGCAGGTGATGCAGATGCCAGCCCTGCGCGGCACCCGGTCTGCCTTCGCGGCGGCGGTGTGGGTCGTCCTTCTCCAGCACGATGACGCGTTCGAAGGTTTCGCTGCACACCTTTGCCGCCGCGATGCCGGCGATGCTGCCGCCGATCACGACCGCGGTGCCGCGGCCGCGCCGGCGTACCTCACCGATGTCCACGGCTGCGTAGTCCAGGCGCGACGGGGCGCGCCGGCGGGCGGCGCCACTGGGAACGAACTTCTCGTAGTAGAGACCGACGCGCTGGAAACCGTTGTCGTCCAGCCATCTTCGAGTAGCCTCAATCATCGCTGCCGGACCGCACAGATAGACGTCGGCATCGCCGCCGGCCAGCATCCGTTCGTCGAGCAGGTCGGTCACCATCCCGGTTCGCCCGTCCCAGCCGGCGTCCGAGTTCGTGACGATGACGTGCACCTCGAGGGCGGCGACGCGACGCCGCAACTCGGTGAGTTCGTCGAGCTTGCACAGATCATCGGCCGCAGTGACCCCGTAGAGCAGATAGACCGGTTGGGTGGTGTCCGGCGACAGACTGCCTGCCATAGCCAGGATCGCCGACAGACCCGTGCCCCCGGCGACAAGAATCACCGGTCGCGCGACCGGACGCAGGTAGAAGCTGCCCTTGCTGCAACGCATGGCGATTCGGTCGCCGGGCTTGGCGCGATCACGGAGATAGTTCGACATGACGCCGTCGGGCAGCAACCGGATGATGAACTCCAGTTCAGAGCGGCCGTCGGGATGGGCGTACGAGTAGTTCCGCCAGGTGTCGGTGCCGGGCACCTGTAGCTGTGCGAACTGGCCGGCCTTATAGCGCACCGGCGTGCCCAGCCCGGAGACGTCAACTGTCAGGATGGCAGTGCTGGACGACACCAGCTCGACGCCGGTCACCACACCGTCGCCGGCGACCAGGTGCGCGGCGTTGTCGTCGGCCGGGTACTGCAGCTCGATGCGGCAGTCCGAGGTGGCAAATGTCTGGCACGTCAATATCTTTCGTGCCGCACGCTCCACGTCGGACAGGCCCTCGGTGCGCCCCATCTCGTACTGCCCCGAGGGGCAACTGGCCACGCAGGTGCCGCAGATGCCGCTCTGGCATTCGTTGACGATGGCAACACCGTGTTCTTCGGCGGCATCCAGTATCGACTGGTCCGCCCGCACGGGCATTGTCCTGGCTGTTCCGTCCGCGTAATTGACGGTGACTTGGCGAATCGACGTTGGAATCGACATTGCGGTGCCCTTCCTAGAGTGCGCTAGACGACCAAGGCCACCGGTTTCCTGGCGATGCGGGCGTTGAGTCTCGGCATGACCTCTTCCGCCAGGAGGCGAAGTGACTCTTTCCACGGCCCCGGGTCGTCCCGGTAGTCGAACCCGAGCACCAACAGGTGGCCGAACCCGCCGACCTGGTCGTAGGTGGCTTCGAGTTTGTCCACGACGGTCTCCACCGAGCCGACCACAAAGGTGTTCTCGGCCAGGTATTCCGCGGTCACGTCGTCGTCGGCCACCGACGGGTGGTGTTTGTAGAACTTGGTCATGCCGAACATCCGGAAGGTGGGCAGCGTGTACTCGCGCATGGCCCGGCCCATGGCGCCGTCCACGGCGTAACGGAATGCCTGCTCATCGGTTTCGGCCACCAGCACCTCACGCACCAGGCGCCAGTCGCGGCGGTCCGGGGTGCGCCCACTGCGCTCGGCCCCCTCCAGCACCGCATCCCAGTGGGTGGCGACGTATTCGGTGTTTAGGTCCAAACTCATTGGCAGATAACCCCGTTCGCCTGCCAGCTTCAGCGTTTCGGAGCCGGCGCTGAAACCGGTGACCCCGATCGGCGGGTGTGGACTCTGGAACGGCTTGATGTGGCGTTTCATCAGCCCTTCGAACATCGGCGCAATCCCGTTGGCGTTCCAGTACTTTCCGCGGTGTTCCCACGGCTGGTCCTCGGTCCAGATTCGCAGCATGATCTCCAGTGCCTCGCGAGTCATTTCGCGGTGCTCGCCGTTCTTGCCGTCGACGTCATACAGGGCCCAGTCGCCGGGGATGCCGCTGGCGCCCACGCCCAACATGAAGCGGCCCTGGGCGAGATGGTCGAAATACGCCACCCGGTGCGCCAATTCGACCGGGTGGTGGTACGGCAGCAGGTGGGCACCGGGCGCGAGCTTGATGTGCTTGGTGCGCAACAGCGCCTGGGCCAGTAACAGATCGGGCGCGCAGATCGGCTCCCACGGCACGGTGAAGTGTTCACCCACCCAGGCTTCGACATACCCGAGCTGGTCGGCCAGCTCGATGATGTCGAGGTCCCACTGGGTCGCGTCGTACAGAGTGCGCTCCGGTGGGTGGGCCGGCATCAGGAAGATTCCGATCTCCATCGTTAACCCTTCTTGTCGTGTGTACCCGGGCCGGGATTCCGGCGCGCCGCGGTTGGCTCGTATCTAGGTATAACACAGTACTAGCAAGATACTTCGTTGTACACAAGATGCTTTTTGCTTGGTAATTCGCTGACCATGATGTCCAGAAATGGCGTATTGGCTATGGACATAATGCGGAACTTCCGCGTAGCCTCGCACACGTCACGCAGTCGGCAGCAAGGAGTAGCCATGAGTGTCACCGGGATCGGTCCGGTCGATCACCGGTCCAACGGGGAGCGTCCCGTCGGAGACTTCCGTTTCATCCGCTACGAGACGTGCGACGACGGGCTGATTGCGATCATCACCCTCGACCGCCCGAAGCAGCGCAACGCCCAGACCCGCGGACTGCTGGTGGAACTGGGCGCGGCGTTCGAGCTCGCGGAGGCCGACGACACGGTTCGGGTGGTGATCCTGCGCGGTGCCGGCCCTGGTTTCTCGGCCGGACACGACCTCGGCTCGTCCGACGACGTGCGCGAACGCACCGCGGGACCCGGCCAGCACCCCACTTATCGATGCAACGGCGGAACCTTCGGCGGCGTCGAGTCGCGCAACCGTCAGGAGTGGCACTACTACTTCGAAAACACCAAACGGTGGCGCAACCTGCGCAAAATCACCATCGCTCAGGTGCACGGCACCGTCCTGTCGGCGGGTCTGATGTTGGCGTGGTGCTGCGATCTCATCGTCGCGAGCGAGGACACGGTCTTCGCCGACGTGGTCGGCACCCGGTTGGGCATGTGTGGGGTCGAATACTTCGGCCATCCGTGGGAGTTCGGGCCGCGCAAGGCCAAGGAGCTGCTGCTGACCGGGGATTCGATCGGAGCCGACGAAGCGCACCGGCTCGGCATGGTCAGCAAGGTTTTCCCTGCCGATGATCTGGCGGACAGCACCATCGCGTTCGCGCGGCGGGTCGCCAAGGTGCCGACGATGGCGGCGCTGCTGATCAAGGAGTCGGTCAATCAGACCGTCGACGCCATGGGATTCACCACCGCGCTGGACGGTTGCTTCAAGATCCACCAGCTCAACCATGCGCACTGGGGTGAGGTGACGGGCGGAAAGCTTTCCTATGGAACCGTCGAGTACGGGCTCGAGGACTGGCGCGATGCGCCGGAAATCCGGGCTGCGGACAAGCGGCAACCCTGACGCGGGGCCCGGCGTGGATGTCACCTACCCGCCCGAGGCGGAGGAGTTTCGCAACCGGATTCGCGCCTTTCTCGGCGAGCACCTGCCCCCCGACTGGCGCGGGCCCGGTGCGCTGGCGGCCCGCGAGCGGGAGGCGTTCGCGCGCGAGTGGCGGCAGGAGCTTGCCCGCGCCGGATTGGTCGCGGTGTCCTGGCCCCGTGAGTACGGCGGTGGTGGCCTGTCCCCCCTCGAACAGGTGGTGCTGGCCGAGGAGTTCGCCTGCGCCGGGGCTCCCGAGCGCGCGGAGAACGACCTGCTGGGCATCGACCTGCTGGGCAACACGCTCATCGCACTGGGCACCGACGAGCAGAAGGCTCGATTTCTGCCGCGCATCCTCTCCGGTGAAGACCGCTGGTGCCAGGGTTTTTCCGAACCCGAGGCCGGGTCGGACCTGGCGGCGGTGCGAACCCGTGCCGTGCTGGATGCGGATGAATGGGTGATCAACGGACAGAAGATCTGGACATCTGCGGGGACGACAGCGAACTGGATATTTTTGTTGGCGCGCACCGACCCGCGCCTGCCCAAACATCAGGGCCTGTCGCTGTTGCTGGTTCCGATGGACCAACCCGGGGTCACAGTGCGACCGATCGTCAACGCGGCCGGCGACTCGTCCTTCAGCGAAGTCTTCCTCACCGATGTCCGCACAGCGTCGGGCAATGTGCTGGGCGGTGTCGGCAACGGCTGGCCGACCGCGATGACCCTGCTGGGTTTCGAGCGCGGATCCGCCGTCACCACGGTCGCGATCGAGTTCGGCCGCGATTTGGATCGGCTGTGCGCACTGGCCCGGCAACGCGGCGTGAACACCGAACCGCGTATCCGGGATGCGTTGGCGTGGTGCTATTCCCGCGTCCAGATCATGCGCTATCGCGGCTACCGCGGCCTCACCCAGTCGCTGCGCGGGCAGTTGCCCGGCGCCGACGCCGCGATCAGCAAGGTGATCTGGAGCGAATACTTCCGCCGTTACAACGATCTGGCCGTCGAGATTCTCGGACTCGACGCGCTGTGCCCCTCGGGTCCCGGCAACGGCGGCGCCCGGGTGGTGCCGGAGGCGGGCACGCCCAACTCCCCCTCGTGCTGGATGGACGAGCTGCTGTATTCGCGTGCCGCGACAATCTACGCCGGCAGCTCACAGATCCAGCGCAATGTGATCGGCGAGCGGCTGCTCGGGCTGCCGCGGGAGCCACGCGGGGAGGGGGTGTGCTGAATGGATTTCCAGTACAGCACCGAACACGACGACTTCCGTGCGGCGCTGCGTGCCTTCCTGGGTCATCAGGCGCCGGATCTGCGCTCGGCCGACGGCCACGACGGCGAGATGTGGCGGCGCCTGTGCGGTGAACTGGAACTGCCCGGGCTGCACGTTCCCGCAGAGTATGGCGGCGCGGGAGCCACTCTCGTCGAAACCTCGATCGCCTGCACCGAACTGGGCCGAACTCTGGCACCAGTCCCGTTCGCGGCGAATGCATTTGCGATAGAGGCGATTCTGCGATCCGGCGACGAGGAACAGCGCAAGACCGTGCTGCCCGGGCTGCTGTCCGGCGAACGGGTTGCGGCGTTTGCGGCTTTCGGCCCGGAGGTGGCGGATGCGGTAGGTGACAGCCTGCTCACCGGGCAATGCGGCCCGGTGTTGCACGGTCATGTCGCCGACCTGTTCGTCGTGCCGGCCCGCCGCGATGGCGTTGTCACTCCGCACATCGTGCGAGCCGACGCGCCGGGGGTGGTTGTCGAGCGACTGCCCTCGTTCGATCTCACCCGCCCCGTCGCACGGTTGCGACTCTCGCAAGCCCCTGCCGAATCCCTGGCTGCGGGCAACCCCGGCGACTTCGACAGGGCAGTCGACGTCGCGCGGGTTCTGCTGGCCGCCGAGATGCTCGGCGGAGCGGAAGCATGCCTCGACATGGCGGTCGACTACGCCTGCCGCCGAACGCAATTCGACCGGCCGATCGGGTCGTTTCAGGCGGTTAAACACGCCTGTGCCGAGATGATGATCGAAATCGACGCGACCCGTGCGGCGGTGATGTACGCCGCGATGAGCGCGACGGCAGGGGACGAGTTGCACATCGCCGCGCCGCTGGCCAAGGCGCAGGCCGCCGACACATTCGTACAGTGCGCCGGCTCGGCGATCCAGATTCACGGCGGCATCGCGTTCACCTGGGAGCACGACCTGCATCTCTATTTCCGCCGAGCCACCACCACAGCGGCGTTGTTGGGCAGTGGCGCGCACCACCGCGCCCTGCTCGCCGACCGCGCGGGACTCTAGCGGTGGACTCCTACGCGGCCGGCCCGGCCGACATCCCGCTAATCGAGGACACCATCGGCGCCAACCTCGAGCACACCACGCGCACCTACCCTGACATCGAGGCGCTGGTCGACGTGGCGAGCGGGCGGCGCTGGACCTATGCCGAATTCAACGCCGAGGTCGACCGACTGGCCCTGGCTCTGCTGGCCACCGGCGTCGAGCGCGGCGACCGGGTCGGCATCTGGTCCCCAAACTGCCCGGAGTGGACCGTTCTGCAGTACGCGACCGCCAAAATCGGCGCCATCCTGGTCAGCATCAACCCGGCGTATCGCAGCCACGAGTTGTCCCATGTGTTGCGTCAATCGGGCACGCGTCTGCTCGTATCGGCCGCCAGGTTCAAAACATCCGACTATCGGCGCATGCTCGGCGAAGTGCGTTCGCAGGCAGAGGATTTGACCGACGTCGTGTTCCTGGGCACCGGCGACTGGGAGCGGCTGCTAGGGCGGGCGGCCGAGACGGACGGTGCCAGACTGCGGGACAGGATGACCGGCCTGCGACCAAACGATCCGGTGAATATCCAATACACTTCCGGCACAACGGGTTCCCCGAAAGGGGTCACCTTGTCGCACCGAAACATCCTCAACAACGGGTTCTTCGTCACCGAGCAGATCGGGCTCGGACCGGCAGACCGGTTGTGCATACCCGTGCCGTTCTACCACTGCTTCGGCATGGTGATGGGCAATCTCGGCTGTACCAGCCACGGCGCCACCATGGTGATCCCGTCCCCGGGGTTCGATGCCGCGGCGACGCTGCGGGCGGTCGAACGCGAACGGTGCACCGCGTTGTACGGCGTGCCGACGATGTTCATCGCCCTGCTCAACCACCCGGACCTCGCCGGCCGGGACGTGTCGTCACTGCGCACCGGGATCATGGCCGGTGCATCCTGCCCCGTGCGGGTGATGAAGCGCTGCATCGACGAACTCCACATGCCGCAGGTGTCGATCGCCTACGGGATGACCGAAACATCACCGGTGTCCTGCCAGACCGCGGTCGATGATGACCTGGAGCGCCGTACCGAGACGGTGGGCCGGGTGCATCCCCACGTCGAGGTCAAGGTGATCGACGCGGACACCGGCCGGATCGTGCCGCGCGGACAGACCGGCGAACTGTGCACCCGCGCCTACTCGGTGATGCTGGGTTACTGGCGCGACGAGGAGCGAACCCGTGACGCTGTCGACGACGACGGCTGGATGCACACCGGCGACCTGGGCGTCATGCGGGAGGACGGCTACTGCGTGGTGACCGGGCGCAGCAAGGACATGATCATCCGTGGTGGCGAGAACCTGTCACCACGGGAGATCGAGGACTTCCTGCACACGCACCCCGACGTCGAGGACGTGCAGGTGGTCGGCGTGCCCGACGACAGGTATGGCGAAGAAGTCTGCGCATGCATCGTGATGCGTCCGGGCCGGACGGCGCTGGACGCCGCGACAGTGCGGGAGTTCTGTTCCGGGCGGATCGCGCACCAGAAGATCCCCCGTTACGTCCACATCGTCGACGCGTTCCCGATGACTGCGACGGGGAAAGTCCGCAAAGTCGACTTGCGTGTACATGCGGCCCAACTGGTGGGCTCAGGGATGGAAAATGTCAAACCCGTTGACAGTGAACGCTAGCGAATCAGCTGCACGGCAACAATTTTCGCCGCAAGGTACTTCCCGCCGCCGCGATTCAGCGCTAACCTCGCTGCCATTGCGACGTTCTGCCGGCCTTGGAGCAAGCCATGAGTGACAGAAATAGAGTACGGATCGTCCGCGCGGTGCTCGCCTTGGTGATGACCGTGACGGGAGGGATGATGCTGGCCGGCTGCCCGGTCAGTGCACAAGCGCCCCTGGCGCCGCGCGCCGCCGTATCTGTGGACTACCCGGGACGCTGAGGCTAGGTGCCGAGCGCGGCGATCGCCGCATCGTAATCGGGCTCCTGCGCGATCTCCGGCACCAGTTCGGTGTGCGCGACCTTGCCGTCGGCGCCGATCACCACGACCGCCCGGGCCAGCAGCCCGGCCATCGGACCGTCGACGATGGTGACGCCGTAGTCCTGGCCGAAGCTGTCCCGGAACGCCGACGCCACGCTGACGTTGTCGATGCCCTCGGCGCCACAGAACCGCTTCTGCGCGAACGGCAGGTCGTTGGACACGCAGACCACCGATGCACCGCTGCCCGCGACGCGCTCGTTGAAGGTACGCACGCTGGCGGCGCACACCGGTGTGTCAATGGACGGAAAGATGTTCAGCAGCACCGGCTTACCGTTGAATTGGTCGCTGCCGAAGGGGCTCAGATCATCGCCGGTCATCGTGAAGGCGGGGGCCGGAGATCCGACGGCCGGAAGCTCGCCGACGGTGTTGATCGCATTTCCGCGCAAAGTTATCTGTGCCATGGGGACAGTCTGCCAAAGGCCCTCGCCGCCACCTGCGAGTAGGTCCGATGTCCTGATTCGTGGGATGTATGGCCTAGACGCCATCGCCTGCCGTGGCCAAGACTGTGTGCATGGCTCGCAAGGTCGTGATCGCCGGCTTTCCCGGGGTCCAGGCGCTCGACGTGGTGGGGCCCTATGAGGTCTTCACCGGTGCGTCGCTGCTCACCGGGGGCGGTTATGAGGTAGTCGTGGCCGCCCGCGACGGGCAACCCGTCACCACGCCGGCCGGACTGGGTTTCAGCGCCGCAGTGCTGCCGGACCCGCACGAAGACGTCGACACCGTGGTGTTGCCGGGCGGCTTCGGGGTCGAGGCCGCGCGGGCCGATGCTCAACTCCTGGACTGGATCACAGCGATCGCCCACACCGCGCGTCGCGTCGTCACCGTATGCACCGGTGCGTTTCTGGCCGCAGAAGCCGGATTGCTGGATGGGCATCGCGCCACCACGCACTGGGCCTTCGCCGAGCAGCTGGCCGCTGAGTTCCCGAAAATCGAGGTCGACCCGGATCCCATCTTCATCCGCAGTTCCGAACGGGTCTGGACGGCCGCCGGCGTCGCCGCCGGCATCGACCTCGCGTTGTCCCTGGTTGAGGACGACCACGGCACCGAAGTTGCCCAGACGGTTGCCCGATGGCTGGTGCTCTATCTGCGCCGCCCCGGCGGGCAGACGCAGTTCGCCGCACCGGTATGGATGCCGCGCGCGAAACGGCCGTCCATCCGCGATGTGCAGGAAGCCATCGAAGCCGAACCGGGCGGCGCGCACAGCGTCGAGGAACTCGCCCGCCGGGCGGCGATGAGTCCGCGGCATTTCACCCGCATCTTCACCGAGGAGGTCGGTGAGGCGCCCGGGCAGTACGTCGAGCGGGTGCGCACCGAAGCGGCCCGCCGGCAGTTGGAGGAGACCGACGACACCGTGGTGGCGATCGCCTCCCGCTGTGGCTTCGGCACCGCGGAAACCATGCGGCGCAACTTCATCCGACGGGTCGGCATCCCGCCTGACCAGTACCGAAAAGCATTCGCCTGAAAGGAAATTTGTGATGACACAGATCGCGTTCGTGGCTTACCCGGGTTTCACCGCGCTGGACATGATCGGGCCCTACGAGGTGCTGCGCCAGTTGCCGGATGCCGACGTCCGATTCGTCTGGCACGAGGTCGGGCCGGTCACCGCTGACTCCGGAGTGCTCGTACTGGGCGCGACCCACTCGTTTGCCGAAACCCCCTCCCCCGACGTCATTCTCGTGCCAGGAGGTCCCGGCACTCCGGTACATGCGCGCGACGAGAACCTGCTCGAGTGGCTCCGCCAGGCTCACCAGCGCGCCCAGTGGACCGCTTCGGTGTGCTCCGGATCGGTGATACTGGCGGCCGCCGGCCTGCTCCGGGACAAGCGCGCCACCTCGCACTGGATCGCCCTGCCGGCGCTGAAAGCCTTCGGCGTGATTCCAGTCAGTGACCAGCGGATCGTGCATGAGGGCGACATCATCACCAGCGCCGGCGTATCCGCCGGCCTCGACCTCGCACTGTGGCTGGCCGCACAGCTCGGCGGTGAGGGCCGCGCAAAAGCGATCCAGCTGGCCATCGAGTACGACCCGCAGCCGCCGTTCGACTCCGGTCACATGTCCAAGGCATCGGCGACGACGAAGGCCGCCGCCACCGCGCTGCTGTCCAAGGACAGCCTGAAGCCGGACAACATCAAAGCCACGACACTGCTGGCGTGGAAGCAGGCGCTGGCGGCGGCACGTTCACGTCGGCGCAAGCGCCCGGCCGTCAGCGTTTAGGCGCGGGAATCGCGTCGGTGGCCAGTTTGCCGCCGGCCTGAATCCACGCTCCGACCACGCGCGGCGCGTCCCGGTTGGGGTTGTAGATGTCCTCTTCGCTGGCGAACAAGCCGTCACCGGCGTAGACCAATCGCGTCCAGTTGGGGAACCAGAACGGCTCCCCGTCCGGGTCGGTCGGGTGGTCGAGCAGGTTCTTGATCATGATGACGACCGCGTCGTGCTCTTCGTCGTAGGCGGTCCAGTCCGACGGAAAACGCATGTGCGGGAACGGCGCCATCACGTCGACAATCCACTGACGCACCTCCTCGCGACCGTGGAAAACGCCGTAGTGGTGTTCGGTGTAGACCACGTCTTCGGTGAACAGGTCGGCGAACGGGCGCCAGTCGCCCGAAGCGCTGCATCCTTCGACGACTTCGGTGTAGTGCCGGACGGCCTCTTCGATCTCTGCTTTGGCGAACTTGCCCATACCGGACACACTAGAGGTATGAGCGTGTTGGACCTGTTCGACTTGCGCGGTAAGAGGGCCCTGGTGACTGGGGCGTCGAGCGGCATCGGCAAGAAGGTGGCATTGGCCTATGCTGAGGCGGGTGCCGAAATAGCCCTTGCGGCAAGGAGTCTGGATACTCTAGAGGCTGTTGCGGACGAGGTTGCGGCGGCCGGCGGCAAGGCCGTCCCCATAGCGTGTGACGTGACCCGGCAAGACCAGGTGACCGCCATGGTCGATCGGGTGACCGCCGAGTTGGGTGGGATCGACATCGCGGTCTGCAATGCCGGAATCGTTTCGGTGACCCCGATGCTGGACATGTCGCTCGAGGAGTTCGAACGTATTCAGCAGACCAACGTCACGGGCGTCTTCCTCACTGCGCAGGCAGCGGCCCGGGCGATGGTCGCCCAGGGCAGGGGCGGGTCCATCATCACCACCGCGTCGATGTCGGGCCACATCATCAACATCCCCCAGCAGGTTGGTCACTACTGCACGTCCAAGGCGGCGGTCATCCATCTGACCAAGGCGATGGCCGTGGAGTTCGCGCCGCACAACATCCGGGTCAACAGCATCAGCCCCGGCTACATCATGACCGAGCTCGTCGAACCACTCGCCGAATACCACCGGCAGTGGGAGCCGAAGATTCCGATGGGCCGCATCGGTCGTCCGGAGGAGCTCACCGGTCTGTACCTGTACCTGGCCAGCGCGGCGTCCAGCTACATGACCGGATCGGATCTGGTGATCGACGGTGGCTACTGCCTCCCCTGAGTTCCGCTGCGCAATCTGCGGCGCCGTGGCGGGCCGCGTGCAGTTCGTCACCCCGGCCGATGCGGTCGGCGAGTCTTGCGGCCCGGCGCTGCAGGCGGTGGCCGAGCTGGATGTCCTGCAGCGCCCCGATGAGCAGGCGGCGGTGTTGGTGCAGAGCTTCTTCGGTGTCACCAGTTCGCCCGTGTCGGCCGAGCGCATCGAAGCGGTGAGCGAGGCGATCGCCGCCCGTGACGCGGGGGCGCTTTACCGCATCGGGTACAGCTATGCGCCGTTCCATTGCCCGGACTGTGCGGCGTCTTACTGCGGTGAGCACTGGAATTGGCGGACTTTCGATGACGAACCGTACAGCGGTGTCGAAGGTGACTGCCCGCGTCGACATTTCCACGTGCTGGCTTACTGATTTGCCCTGATTTTCCGCAGCGACTGTGAACCACACGACGCCATCACGGCGTGTTGCGTCGTGAATTTCACGCTCGGCTCCCTGGCTTACTGGACCAGGCAGGGCCGGCCGAAATAGGTTTGCACACCCGGCGAATACAGGGCCCGCAATCGGTGACCGGCCGGCTGTACCCCCGCCGCGTCCACCAATTCGTCATGCAGCTCTGATATTTCGGCCTCGTGCAACGGCCATGCGTCGTGTTCGTTGGGGACCCACCAGGTACGGCCTGCCTTGCGGGTGTGTGCACCCCAGCGAGCCGTGAGCCACACCTCGAGCGGTGTCGGCTCGATGACGTCACCGACTGTGACCGTCATCAGGCTTCGCAATCCGCGCCGGGGCCACCGGCGCACACTCTGGTAGGTGATTTGGCGCCCGGATCGGGTCAGCCGCATCTTCGCCCAGGTGTACGGGACGCCGAGGCCGATCCGGGTGACGGGTACCACCGCAAGTCGCGCCGTCTCCAGAGACCGGAACAGCACGCCGTGGCGGCCCGCGTCGTCGACCGAGTACAGGCGGACGTTGGTCTCGTGGAATCGCCCGAAGTACGAAAGCGGTACCGCGGTGCCGAGTTTCGTATACGACATCGTGAACGGAATCAGCCCGACGTAGGTTTCGTCGGCGAAGACGTCGGGACGGGTGCCGGGCGGATACAGGTGCGCGATGCTCTCCGGCGCCACCGGCCAGTGCACGAATGACACGTCGCTCCAGCGCTGGTCGAAGGTGACCGGACGCCTCAGTGGCGGCGGCGTCACCGGGTAGCCGGCCAGGACCGGCTTTCCGCCGGCCCCACTGTGCGGCAGGTCAGGGCTGGCGGTCATCGCACCATGGTGACACGGATGCCGGAAACGCGGCGGGCGAAGTCTTGGCGCTTGTCATTGCGAGCCGTCGCTGACCCACTGGCGGGCCTGGTCCTCCTGCCCAGCGGGAAAGTGGCGAATCTCGGCTGACACGAAATGCGAGGTGAGATGTTCGGCGACATCTCCGAGGTGGGAGTCGGTCACCACGGCCACCTTTTTGATGTGCTTCTGATGATCTCTGACGAAGCGGAAGTGAGTGACCAGTGCGCCGAAACTGTCCCATCCCGGGAATTTCGCGGCGCTGATGATGAGACCGTTCAGGTCGCCGTTCGCCTCGATGTGGGGATCGACCACCTTCGCGAGTCGAACGAAATCGTCCTTGTCCAAAGCCGACTCCGGTCGCACCAGCAGCACCGATGAGGCCGCGTCGAGTTCATAGTCGATCATGAAGTGCTCCTCGGTATCGGGCTGTCGCCATGGTTGCACTCTTGACACCGGCGGATAAGAGGCCAAAGTCATCCATATGTGGGCGGCTACTCGTTTGACATGGGCTTGGCATCGGCAGCTTGCCGCGCTGGCGCTCTCTGGATCGATGCTCATGCTCATGCCGGGGCAGGCTGCCGCCGATTCGGCATGCTCGAATGGGCAGCCGGACGCCCGGGCCGCGGGTAAGGGCCAACAGGTGCTGATCGACTATTTCACCGCGATCAACGACAAGGATTACCTCACCGCTTGGGGCTACTTGGGGCGGCAGGTGCGTGCCAGCTATGGCGCGACGGCACCGGAACAAGACGCTGACGGCCTCGCCAGCTTCTCCTCGACCATGCGTCAGCACCTGAAGTGCGTCCGCGTCACCGCGATCACCAATGCTCCCACGAGCGACCCGGATGTCTCCGCGTCGCTCGGAATCCAGTGGTATCACGTGGTATTCGACGCCGAGTACCTGAACCACTTCGAGTCCGGGGCGGGCACCCTGCCGCCGTTCTACAAGACCCAGGCTGATCCTCACGAAGGAGCCGGGCCGCCGCCACTGATCATCAACCAGGCCACCAGTCCCTGATTAGACGACGGTCGGCCCCGCGTCAGAGGGCGTTAGTCCCTATCCGCCCGCCCGTCCGCGCTGTGCAATGGTGCCACACAACGCGAAGGGACCGTCCATGACCACGACCGAGACTTCCCCCACGACGGTTGGTATGCCCCGCATCGGCGACCCGGCACCGCCATTCACCGCCGTCACCACTCAGGGGCCGATCAACTTCCCGGCTGACTACGCCGGCAAGTGGATCATCTTCTTCTCTCATCCGGCTGATTTCACCCCGGTGTGCACCAGCGAGTTCATCACCTTCGCCTCGATGCAGCAGCAATTCGCGGCCTACAACACCATGCTGGTGGGGCTGTCGGTGGACGGGCTCTACAGCCACATCGCATGGCTGCGCACTATCAAAGAGAAGATCTCCTTCCGCGGCATGCATGACGTGGAGGTCACCTTCCCGCTGATCGAGGACGTCTCGATGGAGGTCGCGAAGAAGTACGGGATGATCATGCCCGGTGAGGACTCCACCAAGGCGGTGCGCGCGGTCTTCGTCATCGACCCGGAAGGCAGGATTCGCGCTGTCATCTACTACCCGCTGAGCCTGGGACGCAACTTCGACGAGCTGCTGCGGGTCATCAAAGCACTGCAGACGGCCGATCACTTCCACGTCGCGACGCCCGCCGATTGGCGTCCGGGAGACCGGGTCATCGTGCCGCCTGCCGGCTCGTGTGGCACCGCCAAGGAGCGCATGGACGGCCACGCCGAGGGCATCGCATGCGAAGACTGGTTTTTCTGCACCAAAGAGATCAGCGCCGAGCAGATCGAATCCGCGATCCGGGTCGGCGGGCACGGGCGAATGGGCTGATCTGAACCCCTTCACCGTGGCAGGCTGTCCGTCGTGACGGTGGCAGAAGCGGCGAAGCTCGCATTCCAGATAAGTCTGTTCGTGGTGATTCTCGGTTACGGGTTGACGGCGCAATTCTCCGATGTTCGATATGTGCTGCAACGCCCGGGATTGCTGGGGCGCGCAATCCTGGCCGTACTGATCATCACACCCGCCCTCGCAGTCTTGCTGGTCCACGTGGTGAACCTGCGCCCGCAAGTTGCCATTGCGCTTGTCACACTGGCCATTTCGCCGCTGCCGCCGTTGCTCCCGCGGCGTGGGGAAAAGGCCGGCGGACAAGTGCAATTCGGGTTGGGACTGGTGATCGTGCTGGCCGTGCTTGCGGTGCCGGGGATTTCCGTGGCCGCGCGGGTGCTGGGAGACCTGTTCGGGCGAGATTATGTGACGAGTCCATGGTCGGTTGGCAAACTGCTGCTTTTCTCGGTGCTGTTGCCACTCGTCACCGGGATGGCGATCGGAAAGTTCTGGCCCGCAGCGGCTTCGCGGATCGGAGGGCCCATCGGACACGCGCAACGCTGGGCGTTGCCGGTCGCGATGATCGTGTTGCTGGTTGCCGCGGCGCCGCAGATGTGGAAGCTACTGGGCGACGTGACGCTGCTCGCCATGGTGATATTCGTCGTGGGCGCGTTCGCCGTCGGGCATGTGCTCGGTGGGCCCGACCGGCAGTTCTCGGCGGTGGTGGCCTTCGCGAGCGCCTGTCGCCACCCGGCCACCGCGCTGACCATCGCCTCGGCGAATTTTCCCAACGCCGACGAACGCGGGGCGGTGGCGCTCTATGGCGTGGTCACGGCGTTGGTCGGTGTGCTGTACACGCGATGGCTACGCCGTCGCGGGGCCGCGTCGCGCGCCTGACATTCACAGAATCCCGAAGCCGCGCAGCGCCTTCAACCCGAACCAGATCCCGAAGACCAAACCGACAACAACGACGATCGGGCGGTTGTTGTCCTGCAACCAGCGCAGCACCCGCTCCAGTACGGACCGCGACCGGTCACCGAATATGGCCGCGGCGGCGATGATCACCAGGTTCACGCTGGTCGCGAGCAGAACAAACACCACGTACGACGTCATGTGGCCGGCCCGCCCCATCTCCGAGCTGCCGATCACGCCGATCGCCGCAAAGGTGAAGACCCATGCCTTCACCGACACCGTGACCACGCCCGCGCCGATGAAGAAGGCTTTGGTGGGTGTCGCCGACATCAGCATCGTCATCCACTTCGGTGGCGGCGCATTGGGATCGTCGTCGCTGAGCAACTCTCGCGCGGCGGTGACCAGCAACAGGACCGCGACGACGAGCAGAATGGTCGACACGACCCAGTGGTCGGAGTGCTTCGAGTCGCCGCCGCGCGTTCCCCAATGCAGGATGGTGCCGAAGATGAGGCCCTGCAGCAGCCTCGTGCCGACATGCCCGGAGATCCACGCACCCGCCGCCCGGGTACCGGCAGGCGTGCCCAGCAACATGATCGTGATCATGATTTCAATCGGTTCCAGTGCTCCGCCGAGAATCAGCGGGATGAGGCTGCTCCACACCGTTATTGCGAACCCATCGCGGAACGCATCTCCGCCTCGGCCAACGCTGCCGCCAGGTCGCCCGGACGCGGATCGATGGTGGCCACGATCCGATCGATGCGTCCCGTGAACCGGAAGGCATGCCCGTAGGGTGCGACCGGCGAACCGGTATCGATCCCCACGTCCAGCGTCTCGCCGCTCATCGAGTACCGGAACGGGACGGAGCGTTCGATGCGGCCACTTGCCACCGGGTGCTCGTCGACAAGCAGCGAGATCGTCGCCCCCTTGCCCAACCCCCCACCGTCATAGTCGAACGAAAGGCCTACGGTGGCAGGGCCTTCCGGCAACGGTTCGATGGCGCTGACCGTCGTGAGTTCATGGCCGAGGTAGTTGTAGGTGAACATCGGAACGCCATACTGCAGATACAGACTCCACCCGGCCATCGCCCCGCCGATGCAGATGACCACACCCTGCGCGCCGCCGGCCGGGATCACCAGCTGCGCCCGCAACCGGAACGACGTGCTGGTGTAGGTGACGGTCGCCGTCTCAGGGATGCGGACGTGACTGGGGTAGTACGTGACGGATGTGCGGTCACCCAACAGATTCGGCCGGTTGACCGGCAGGGCCCGGGCCAGAGTGGCGTCGCTGAGAGGGTACACATCGTACTTGCGGGCCTCGGCGTCGAAAACGGCCTGTAATTCGGCCAGTTTGTCCGGGTGTAGGGCGGCGAGATCGACACCCTGGCTGTAGTCGTCGACGAGGTGGTAGAGCTCCCAGCGTTCGGTCTCGCCGAACGGGTGACGACCGGTGCGCACCCAGGGCAGCCGGCCGTGGAAGCACGACGCGATCCAGCCCTGGTGGTATATCGCCCGGTTGCCGAAAATTTCGAAATACTGTGTGGTTCTTCGGCTTTCGGCATCCGGATGGTCGAAGGAGTAGCGCATGCTGACTCCCTCGACCGGCTTCTGCTCGACGCCGTTGACGCGGGCCGGCATCTCGATGCCGGCGGCTTCGAGGATGGTCGGCATCACGTCGATGACGTGGTGGAACTGACTGCGCTGCTCCCCCTTGGCCGTGATGCCGCGTGGCCATGACATGGCAAAGCCGTTGCGGGTGCCGCCGAAGTGGGAGGCCACCTGCTTCATCCACTGAAACGGGGCGTCGAGCGCCCAGGCCCAACCCACGTTGTAGTGGTTCTCGCACCGAGCTGTTCCGAAGTCATCCAGATGGGCAAGCAGCCACTCGGGGTCCTCGGGCAGACCGTTCTGGAATGAGGGTGAGCTCCATGCGCCGTGGATGGTCCCTTCCGCCGAAGCCCCATTGTCGCCGCAGATGTAGATGAACAGCGTGTTGTCCCATTGGTTCAGGTCGTCGATGGCGTCGATGACCCGTCCGATCTGCGCGTCGGTGTGGGCCAGGAAACCGGCGTAGACCTCCATCAGACGCCGGGCCACCGGCTTGTAGCGGTCGTCGTAATCCGCCCAGGCGGGGATCTGTTGCGGTCGCGGAGTCAGTCGGGTACCGGCCGGAATGATGCCCAGCTCGATCTGCCGCTCGTAGATGCTCTCGCGCAACGCATCCCAGCCGTCGTCGAACTGCCCGGCGAACCTGTCAGACCACTCCGGCCATACGTGGTGGGGGCTGTGGGTAGCACCCGGAGCGAAGTAGAGGAAGAACGGTTTACCGGGAGCCGAGGTTTGTTGACGTTTCATCCAATCGATCGCCCGGTCGGCGAGATCTTCGGTGAGGTGGTAATCGCCGCGGCCGAGATAAGGTTCGACGGGTGTGGTCTGGTCGAACAGCGCCGGCTCGTACTGCGACGTGTCGCCACCGAGGAAGCCGTAGAAGCGTTCGAAGCCCAGCCCGGTGGGCCAGCGGTCAAATGGCCCGGCGGGGCCCAATTCCCACGTCGGCGTGAAGTGTGCCTTGCCGAACAATGCGGTGTTGTAGCCGTTCTGCCGCAGGATCTCCGCGACGGTGGCCGTGCTCTGCGGCAGAACGCTGTCGTAACCCGGGAATCCATAGGCGATTTCGCATATCGTACCCATGTGCGCGCTATGGTGATTACGTCCGGTCAGTAAGGCGGCGCGAGTCGGCGAGCAGAGCGCTGTGGTGTGAAATTGGTTGTAGCGCAATCCGGTTTGGGCGACCCGATCGAGTGCTGGAGTCGGCACCGGACCGCCAAATGTCGATGCCGCCCCGAACCCGACATCGTCGAGCAGGACGACGACGACGTTGGGGGCGCCCTGCGGTGGATAGGTGATGGTCGGTTTGACCGGGGTGGACTCAGCGACCGACGGGCTGATCACCCCGGTAAACGGTTCAGCTGTGCGCGGCAGATCGACCACTGTGCCTCCTTGTTCCCGATCGCGTGGATAGTCTCACGCGACAGGGGGAATTCGGAGAGAATTCCGCTATGCCGGCCACTTCGTTCAACGACGCCAACGCCCTCCACCGCTCGATGCGCCGCCTCGCTGCGACGAAAGCCGGCCGGGTGTTGTTCCGGCCGACGGCGCACCGACTGGACCACCTCCTCAGCAAGCTCACCGGCGGAAGGTACAGCTTCGCCGGTGTCGCGGCCGGCCTGCCCTCGGTGATCCTGACGACTACCGGTGCCAGAACCGGACAGCCGCGCACCGTCGCCCTGCTCGGCATCCCCCATCCCGACGGTGTCGCTGTCGTGGCAGCCAATTACGGCGATGAGAAGCATCCCAGCTGGTACTACAACCTGAAGGCGAATCCGGTCGCCACGGTGGTGATCGAGGGAGACACGTGGACCGCCACGGCGCGATTGGCGAATCCCGCCGAACGTCAGGCAATTTGGTCCAAAGGCGTTGCGATTTACCCCGGTCTTGCCAAAGAACAGGAGTGGGCAGGTGACCGCCGAATCGAGGCGTTCATTCTGCAGCGAGGCTGAACACCTCAGTGGACGCCCAGCGTGCCGTCGAGGTATTCGGTGCGACAGGCGACCCGCGCAAGTTTGCCGCTGGTGGTGCGCGGAATAGCGCCGGCCGGCAGAAAACGGACGTCGGACAGGGGCAGCCCGTGCCGGGCCAGCACCGCAGCACGGATTGCTTCGATTGCGGGTTGCGGGTCGGCGCGGCTGGTGCCGGTAGCACGCTCGGCGATGACGACCAACCCGGCAGGCACCGCGAACGCCGTCACATATCCCCGGCGCACCAGCGGCGACGCTTCGGCGACGGTGGCTTCGATGTCTTGCGGATAGTGGTTCTTCCCGTCGATGGTGATCAGATCGGCCATCCGTCCGGTCACGTAGAGCTCACCGTCGAGATACACCGCCAGGTCGCCGGTCCGCAGCCAGTCGCCGTCGATCTTGGCGCCGGCTGCATGGCTGCCTTCGCCGAGAGTCGCGCTCAACCTGGCGCCGAACGTCCGGCGCGTCTCCGCGGGCCGCCCCCAGTAGCCGCGGCCCACATTGTCGCCCTGCAGCCAGGGTTCACCGACGTGACCATCGGGCAACTCGGCGCCGGTTTGCGGGTCCACGATCACGGCCCACAAGCTGCGTGCCACCTGACCACACGACACCTGCCCCACCGCATTGGGCGCATCAGCGGCAACCCGAACAGCCCGGCCCGCGCCCAGCTGCTCGCGGTCGAGGTAGATCACCGACGTTTCGGCCGCGTGGTCGATCGTGGCGATCATCAGCGTGGCCTCGGCAATTCCGTAGGACGGCTTGAAGGCCGTGCGCGGTAACGCATACGGCGCGAATGCCTTATTGAAGTTCGTCACCGCGTCGATGCTGACCGGTTCGGATCCGATGATGAGCACCACGTTGGAGAGGTCGATGTCGTCACCGGCCCCGGGCAGTCCGCGTTGCGCAGTCCACTCGTAGGCGAAATTCGGTGCAGCGGTGACGACTTGGCCGATTCTCGAACTCTCCGACAAAGCCTGGATCCAGCGAAGAGGGCGGCGAACAAACGCCGTCGGGGACATCAGGGTGGTGTGTCCGCCGTAGACCGCGGGGAAGCCGATCATCGACAGACCCATGTCGTGATAGAGCGGCAACCAGCTGACCCCGTGGGTGTTCCGGTTCAGTAGATCGATCGACAGGATCATCTGTGCCAGATTGGTGGCGACCGCCCGGTGGGTGATCTCCACGCCGATGGGCGGTCGGGTGGCGCCCGACGTGTACTGCAGGTAAGCGACGGCATCCATGTCCAGGTGGACGGGTGCGAAGTCGCGTTCGGCTTCGTCCGGGATCTCGTCGATCATCATCACATGCGGCCGGTCCAGCTGTGAGAGGCCGGCCAGGAACGCTTCGATGGCGTCTTTGGCCGCCGCCGTGGTGAGGATGACCGTCGGTTGAGAATCGTGCAGCGCCGTCTGCAGGCGCTCGGCGTGACCGGGCAATTCGGGTGCGAACAACGGGACCGCAATGGTGCCGGCTTTGATGGCCGCGTAATAACCGACCACCCAATCGATGCTTTGCGGCGCCAGAATGGCCACCCGGTCACCGGGACCCGCGTGCTGCTGCACGTGCGCGGCGATGGCTCGCAAGCGGACGCCGAACTCCTCCCAGGTGACCTCGTTGGCGTGCGCTTCGCCCGCGCCGCTGTAGTCCAGAAAGCGGTAGGCGACGGTGTCTCCGACATATCTGATGTTGCGGTCGATCAGTGAGATCAGCGTGGTGTCCGGCGGTAAGACGATGTTGCCGTCCGCGTCCAGGCAATCCTCGATCTGCAGCAACCCATCAGGGGCCGCGGGTGTCGACCCGGTACCGCGATTCATTCGCGCATTCTATAAACCGGTGTGCGATGGCTCGGGCACGCCGCGGTGTGGCGCCGGCCACCTGCGCTGCATGGCGTCATATTGCGGGAGTGATGGCTACTTGTGTTGTCAATCGAAATCGCTTGAGCGATCCCGATTTCCCCTCTAACCGATTCGGCCGGAAAGTGGTAATTTTGACCTTCATTCAGGTGGAGATCTCCATACGGGAGGTGCCCAATTGAGCACACCATCGGAGCGTGCGGCGCAGTTGGCGCTGGTTTCCCGGCTCAAGACAATCTATCCAGAGGTCTCGGAGTGGCCGGCCCCTGACGAGATCAGCCACGATCACTGGCTGGCGTACATGAAGACCAGCCACGACGTCGGCGGAGAGTTTGACCATCCGCACCTCTACGAGAACAAGGAGGAAGAGCAGTGGGAGCTGATGACCTACGTGCTCTGCGAGGTTCTCGGCTGGCGGGGCATCTGGGTCTCCGAAGAGCGCCGGCGACTGGCCAACGTTGACGTAGGCCGTGCCATCTACCTGGGACTTCCGTATTACAGCCGCTGGTTGTGGTCGGTCGGCCGACTGCTCATCGAGAAGAAGCACATCAGCTGGGGAGAATTGACCGAGCGGCTGGCCGAGGTCCAGGCGCGCTATGCCGGCGGCTTGCAAGGGCGCCGCCCGGACGCGCAGCCGAAGTTTCAGGGCGACGGCACTGACGTCCCACGCAACAAGCACCACGTCGAAGCCGTCGGCATCGGTGATCCGCAGCGTTTCGCAGGTCAAGCCGGTGAGGCGAAATTCGAAGTGGGACAACGGGTTCGCGTGCGAGAGTTGCCCGCGATGTTCTACACCCGCACCCCGGAGTACGCGCGTGGCGCCGAAGGGATCATCGCCGAAGTCACCTACGAGAGCCCCGCTCCCGAGGACGAGGCATGGGACCGCGAGGACGCCAAGCCCGAGTGGTTCTACATCGTGCGGTTCAACCAGGCGCTGCTGTGGGACAACTACACCGGGCACCAGAACGACACATTGCAGACCGAGATCCCCGAGCGCTGGCTGGAAGCCGTGGGTTGAGAGGAGCGCGATCCGATCATGACCGACCACGACCACGACCACGAGCACGAGCGCACCGTCAAACCGATGGTCGACGAGATCACCGATTTCGAGGTGCTCGAGATCGCGCTACGCGAATTGTGCATCGAGAAAGGGCTATTCACCGCCGAAGAGCACCGGGTCTTTACCGAGTACGCCGAGCAGATCGGCCCCACGCCCGCCGCCCGGCTGGTGGCCAAGGCATGGTTGGACCCCGTGTTCAAGGAACTGGCGGTGACCGACGCGGTCGCGGCCGCCAAAGAGGTCGGCGTCGACTGGCTGGACCCGACCGGTTTCGGCACCCCCAGTGACTTCGTGGCGTTCAAGATCCTCGAAGACACCCCCACCGTGCACCACGTCATCGTCTGCGCACTGTGTTCCTGCTACCCACGTCCGATCCTCGGCAACTCCCCCGAGTGGTACCGCACCCCCAACTACCGGCGGCGCATCGTGCGCTGGCCACGGCAGGTGCTCTCGGAGTTCGGACTTCAGTTGCCCGACGACGTCGAGGTGCGGGTCGAGGACTCGAACCAGAAGCACCGGTTCATGGTGATGCCGATGCGTCCGGCCGGCACCGAGGGATGGACCGAAGACCAGCTCGCCGAGATCATCACCCGCGACTGCCTGATCGGGGTCGCACTGCCCAGGCCCGGGGTGACAACCAACGTGACTCCCCTGGTGCGCCCGGCCATCCGCCCCGTGGGAGCCTGACCCGTGGCGGACGAAATTCGCTCCGCTACAAGGGAATTCGCTGTACTTGACGAGATCGTGGAGAACCGGCAGACCTGGCCGGTCATGGCGGCCAAGTACGGGGTTGACAACCCATTGCCACCCTGGAAGACCAGCCTGGACGGTCTGTGCGATGTGCTCGATCGCTCGTGCCAAGGCGACGGGAGCTCTGCTCTGACGTTCAAAGAACGCCGTGACGAGGAAGACGAGCTGTCGGCCCACCGCTACGCGGGTCTTCCATACCCGGAAAATCAACTGGTCGCCCTGGCCTTTTCGTTGCTGGCCCGCGGCATCATCAGCGAACACGAGCTGCGTCAGCGGCTCGACGCGGTCCGGACCCGACTGGAGGCCTAAACCCACCGACTGGGCATTCTGTCGCCGAACCGCTAGATTCGGCGGCGGCCAAGCGATGGCTTGTGAAAGTTCACGGACGCTGGCAACCACCCACGCATCGACCGCAGGAGTATCCGTGGACGCAATCGACCATCCGGTCACGACGCGCGAGGCCGCTCTGGCCCGGGTGCATGCCTACCGGGATCGGGCCCGCGCGCGGCCCGCGACGGTGCGTGCCCTGCTCGCGGTGCTCGGGAGCCTGTTGCTGGTGGCGTCTGTCCCGCTGATCGTGGTGCTGCCCGAGGCGGGTATTCCGGCGCTGCTCGTCGCGTTACGCCTGATGGCAGTCGAAGCGGACTGGGCCGCACGAGCGTACGCGTGGACCGACTGGCGCTTTGTGCAACTGCGCCACTGGTTTCAGCGTCAGTCGCGGCTCATTCGGTGGACAATCATGGCCGTTCTGCTGCTGGTCGCGGTGGCCCTGGTCTGGCTGGTGATCTACGAGTTGTGAGGTGATCGCGCAGCACTCCCCCGGCTCGGTCTGATTTCGGTGGCCAGCCGTTCTGGCTGCTGGCGGGCGCCGCGGTCCTTCGCGCGACGTACGTGATCTGATAAGCCGATGCACTCCGCCGACTACCTGCACGCGCTGCGGCGCGACGGCGAGCGGATCGCCGCGGTGGCGGGGGCAGGGCTGCACCGCGGCGTGCCGAGCTGCACCGGATGGACTATCGCAGAATTGGTCTGGCATGTCGGCAACGTCCACACTTTCTGGCGGCAGGTCGCTGCCGGTGTCGTCGCAGGGCCGAAGAGTTACCGCGAACCCGCCCGACCAGACGAACAGTCCCTTGTGCAATGGTTTCGCGACGGTCTGCAGGAGACCGTCACCACGCTCAGCCGCATCCACCCCGAAGCCCCCGCATGGACCTGGGGGCATCGTCAGAATGTGGGATTCGTCCAACGTCGCCTCGCACATGAGACCGCTATCCACTGCTGGGATGCCGTTGTTGCGCTGGGGCGGGACGAGGCGGTGGAACCGCGGCTGGCCGCCGACGGTGTCGCGGAGTTCCTCGAGGAGGTGCTGCCGGGGATGTCCCGCGATCTTGACGGCCCGGTCCAGTCGATCCGCCTGCAGTGCAATGACATTGATGGTGAATGGACCGTTCGCGCCGGCTCCGGCGCATGCCGGCTGGTGCCTGACGGTCACGTCGACGTCACCGTGCGCGCCACGGCGTCCGATTTGGTGTTACTGCTCTGGGGGCGACGCCCGCTGGAGCGGCTGCGCGTCGACGGAGACGCCGGGGCCCTGCGGCGTTTCCTGGCGCGCGGGGCGTTCTAGGACTCGCGAGGAGGTATTACTCGCCGGCCGCCGGCTCGTAGTCGCCGGTGTCCTGGTACGTCGCGCCGAAGTGCGGTACCTCCAGCGGGCCGTCCTTTTTGGCGGCGCTGACCGCGCTGGTCAACAGCGGTGCCAGCCCGGCGAACGAACCGACGTCGAACAGCAGCAGCGTCAGCAGCCGGTTGTGCACATAGCCGAACGAGCTGCCGGACTCGGGATCAGCCCAGCCGACCGTACCGCCCAGGCCGATGTGACCGTAACCCTCCAAAAAGCCTGGCACCGGTGATGATTGGTAGCCCTGGTGGTAGGTGAACGGCAGGCCCAGGTTCAGGTCCGGCCACAGCTCAGCCTTGCCCTTCATCCCGGCGACCGCCTCCGACGAGAGCAGCCGCGTGTCGTCGATGACACCGTCGTTGGCCAGCACCGCATAGGTCTTGGCCAGTGCGCGCGCGGTCACCACACCATTGACCGCCGGTAGTTCGCCGTCCAGGAACGGCATGTCGTCCTGCAGCATCCCCATGATGCCAGGAAAGTAGATCGAACCGAGCAGCCCGGAGAACGACAACCCGGCGACCTTGGGCGCGATGAAATCCAGCAGCGGCGTGGGAATCTTCGACTGCGGCAGCAGCGTCTGTGCCGCCTTGGTCGGTGAGTCGGCGGGCGGTCGGCCCAAATGCAGTCCGTCGGTGTTCAGCGGGCGGGCCAGCTCTTCGCGGAACAGCTGGCGCATCCCTTTGCCGGTGACCGCGCGGGCCAGCCCCGACAGCAGCCACCCGTAGGTGATGGCGTGGTAGGCCGTTTTGCCGTGGGAGTGGTCGACGGGTGCGGCTGCCAGCCGCTCCTCCATCTGCAGGTGGTCCATGATCGTGTGCTTGTCGACACCCTTGAGGTGGGACAGGCCGGAGCGATGCCGCAGCACGTCGCTGACCGTGATCTCGGACTTGCCGTTGGCCCCGAACTCCGGCCAGTACTCGGCGACCGGGACGTCGTAGTCCAGCAGTCCACGATCGACGAGTAGATGAATAATGGTGGCGGCCAAGCCTTTTGTCGCGGAGAACACCATGGCGCCGGTGTCTTCGGTCCAGGGCACCTTGCCCTTGCGATCGGAATAACCGGTCCACACGTCGACGACCGGTTTGCCCTCGATGTACACCGAAAGGCCGCCGCCCCCGAACATCTTGCCGGGGTAGAGGCCGGCGAACGCGCGGACGACATTCAGGAAGTGCGGATCGCATGCTCCCTGTACGCCGGATGGGAGGCCATTGTCGGTGGTGAGGACGGTCGGTTTCGCCATACCGTGCATGATTGCAGCCTCCGGGGCGCCCGGCGCACAGGATCGCCAATTTTCTCGTCGCGCGCCGCTACATCCAGATGCGGCCCAGTGCGTCCGCCAGGGCCGTCGGGTCCTGCTTGTCGACGTTGCAGCTGATCGCCACCGACGTCCGCCGGTCGCTGCTGACGCGGAACGCGGTGACGAACCCGGCCCACGCGCCGTCATGTTCGAGCATGCCGTTAGCCAGGGAGTAGATGCCGGCGCCGTAGCGGTCACCGCCGCCCGGCTCGGTCGGCACTGCTCCGGACAGCTGCGCGTCGAGCAGACTGGGCCCGCCCACCTTGCCGGTGCGGTAGTTGTCGGCCCACCGGACCAGTTGGCTCGGGGTGGTCTGAATACCCCCGTCGCCAACCTGCTCCCACCTGGAGTCGGCCGCCTGAAAGTCGCCCCCGCCCTCAGTCTCGGTGTAGGACAACGCTTTGCCGGGGATGCTCGCGGTCGGGTCCATCGCCATGGTCAGGCTCAGCGGTGTGAAGATCTCGGTACTGAGGTAGTCCGGAAGCGGCCTGGTGGACAGCCGGTGCACGATCTCACCCAGCAGCAGATAGTTGGAATTGGAGTACTCGAAGCGGGCGCCGGGCTTGAAGACCAGCTCCGGCGCTGCCGCCAGCGCCTGCAATGCCTGCGCCTCGGTGGTTCGGTCGGCGTAGCTGAAACCCTGTTCCTGCAGCAGGCCGACGTAGTCGGGGATTCCGCTGGTGTGGTGCATCAGCTGCGCGAGCGTGACATTCGCGGCCCACGGGGGCATTTCCGGCAGGTACTGGGCGAGCGAATCGTCCACGGTCAGCTTTCCGGCGGCGGCCAGCAGCAGGACGGCGGTCGCCGTGAATTGCTTTGATACCGAGGCAATGTCGAAAACCGTCTCCGCGGTGATCTTCGCCCCGTTGTTGATGTTCGCCAGTCCCGCCACCCCGGCCCAGGCCACCTTGCCATCGATGCCGACCGCCGCCGAGCAACCAGGCCCGTCGGCCTTGACGGCGGTGTCCAGCACGGCCTGACTGCTGCCCGCTTTGACAGTCGACGTCGTGCTGGTGGCGGCGGTGGCCGGGGTGCGCGCGGGGTGGGTGGCCGTGCATGCGCCGAGGGCCAGTGCCGACAGCAACGGCAGAGTCAACGACCAGAAAATCGTTTGCACGCCGCGGGTTGCGCTTGTTAGGAAGACAGCCATGGACGGGAGCAACGACATCTCAGCGTGAGCTTCGGCTCGCATTCCTTCGTCACATTCCTTTCGCACCTGCCGTTGCCCATGTGAGGACCCGCCCGTGTCTATTTCCTGTTCGAATCTGTCGTTTGGGTGGCCGGACGGCACCCGCGTTTTCGAGGAGCTGTCATTCGTCTTCGATGCCGGCCGCACCGGTCTCGTCGCACCCAACGGTGCCGGAAAGACTACGCTGCTCGAGCTGCTCGCCGGCCGCTATCAACCTGACAGGGGCAGCGTGTCGGTGCAGGGAGTCGTCGGCTATCTGTCCCAGCAGCTGCCCTTCACCCCGGAATTCACGGTGGCCGACGTCCTCGGTGTCGCGCCCGCGTTGGCGGCGCTCGAGGCGCTGGCCGGTGGAGACGTCCGTGACGAAGTCTTCGCCGCCGTCGGTGACGACTGGGATATCGCCGATCGCGTTACCGCTAAGCTGGATCGCCTCGGGCTGGGCCACCTCGCGCTGGACCGGCGGCTGGACACCGTTTCGGGTGGGGAGATCGTGACCCTGGGCGTGGCGGCCCAGCTGTTGCGGCGGCCCGATGTGCTGCTGCTGGATGAACCCACCAACAATCTCGACAGTGACAGTCGTCGTCGTCTTTATCAGGTGCTCGACGACTACAGCGGTTGCCTCGTGGTGGCCAGCCACGACCGGCTGTTGCTCGACCGGATGGACCACATCGCCGAAGTTATTTCAGACGAAATCCGTTGCTATGGAGGCAATTACACGTTCTACCAACAAGCCGTTCAGCACGAGCGCGATGTTGCCGAACAGCGACTGCGCAGCGCCGAACTCGACCTTGCGCGCCAGCGGAGGGACCGGCAGAAAGCGCGTGAACGCGCCGCACGACGCACCGGCAATGCGGTGCGCAACCGGCAGCGGCTGGGCTTGCCCAAAGCACTCCTGGACAAGCGTGAGAGCAGTGCTCAGGAGTCTGCCGGGAAGTCGGATCGGCTGCATGCCGCTCGTGTCGAGGCAGCGGGCGCCCGCGCCCACGAGGCCGGCCGCGCCCTGCGCGAACCTCCGCGGATCGTGGTCGATCTTCCGGACACCCTCGTGCCCGCCGGTCGGAGCGTCTTCACCGGAACCGGCATCCAGGTGCGGCGGGACGGCGTGCCGCTGTTCGCCGGTCACGGCATCGACCTGAGCATCCGGGGTCCCGAACGCATCGCTCTGACGGGACCCAACGGCGCGGGCAAGTCCACCCTGCTGCGCGCGATCGGCGGACGGATTCACGCTGAAGGCGCGCGGCGCCTCCATGTCCCTGTTGCGTATTTGTCGCAACGCCTCGACATTCTGGACCAGGAACTTTCCGTCGCCGGCAACTTCGCCGAGTTCGCGCCGAGTATGCCGCAGGCCGACCGGATGACGCGGCTGGCGCGCTTCCTTTTTCCTGGACAGCGTGCCCATCAACCGGTGTCGACCCTGTCGGGCGGCGAACGGCTGCGGGCCACACTGGCCTGCCTCCTCAGCGCAGAGCCGGCACCTCAGCTGCTGCTGTTGGACGAGCCCACCAACAACCTGGACCTAACCAGTGTTGCCCAGCTCCGCAGCGCGTTGACCGCCTATCGGGGCGCCTTCGTCGTCGTCAGTCATGATCACCGGTTCCTCGACGAGCTGAACCTCGACCGCCGGCTCCGACTCTGCGGTGGCCGGCTAACTGTCGGAGCGCAGCAGCCGTCCGACGAGTGACCGGTTCGGGTCGGCTTCACGCTCGGCCAGCATCAACTCGATGCCGTGTTCGACCGCTGCCGCGGTGCGCTCACGCACCTTGCGTGCGGCGTTGTCGTTGGCTTCCTGGCCGCTGAATTCGGTGGTGTCGATCGGCTCACCGAACCAGTAGTACTGGCGCTCCGGACGCGGCACCGGGGTCAACCCGACTCCGCGGACCAACGGCGGACCGTCGGGTGTGCCAAGCACTTTCTCTGCGAAAAACTGCACCGGCGCCATCAATTTGGACTCGTTGTCCAAGACGATGTCGATGCCGTGTTCGGCACCCACCGAGGCGAACGGGATGATCGGATAACCGAACTGAATTGCCAAGCGCGCGAAGCCGAGCCGGTTTTTCCATACCAGTTTGTACTGCTCGTTCTTGCGTTTGTTGACCTCGCGGCCGCCGCCGGGAAACACCATCACCAGGTCGCCGCGGCGCATGAGCTCGGACGCGTTCTCCCGGGTGCCGTCGACGACGCCCATGCGGATCAGCGCATCGCCCCAGCCGGGAACCTTGAAGTGCGCATGATCGCCCAGCGAACGGACCATCCTGCCCCGCTCCCACAACTCGGCGGCCAGCAACGGCGCGTCCACCATGCCGAGCGTGTTGTGGTTGCCCACCAGCAGGGCGCGCTCGGTGGGGACGTTGTCTATGCCGTAGACCTTGGGTTTGATCAACCTTCGCAGCGGCTTGATCAGGTTCAGCGCGGCTGCGACATCAGCCTTGGTGGGGGTGGGTGGGACGGATACGGTGTCGGCGTCTGGCACACGGAGAGTATGCGCCCGCCCGCGCCGAAGCGGAATCGTTTTCGCCCGTCAGATCGGGTGGCTATATCGCGGCCCGGTAGGGTACCCGGCAGCACAGTCTCGGGCAGTCGTCACGGTGGGAGTCAGCATGTCGGGTCGCAAGTTCACTTTCGAGGTCAACAAGACCACCAGCGCGCCTCCCGCGACGGTGTTCCGCTTGGTCGCCGACGGCGGCAACTGGTCGTCCTGGGCGAAGCCGATCGTCGTCTCCTCGAGTTGGGTGCGCCAGGGGAACCCCGCTCCCGGCGGCGTGGGGGCGATTCGCAAGTTGGGCATGTTCCCGGTGTTCGTACAGGAGGAAACCGTCGAGTACGAGCAGGACCGTCGACACGTCTACAAGCTGGTCGGCTCGCCGCAGCCCGCCGACGATTACCGCGGCGAGGTGGTGCTCACTCCCACGGCTTCGGGAGGCACCGACATCCGCTGGAGCGGCTCGTTCAACGAGAAAGTCCGCGGCACCGGCCCGGCGGTCCGCGCGGCGATGGGCGGTGCGGTCAAGTTCTTCGCCGGCAAGCTGGTGAAGGCGGCCGAACAGGAGTCCGGAGCTGCCCGGTAGCGCTGTCGCGCAACGCGTTTCGTTACTGCTGCGCCCCGAGTTCGTCCTGGTACTTCTTGGTCATGTGCTCGATCGCCTGCAACTGCGTCGCAGCCAGATCGTCGCGCATTTGGCCGGCGCGCGTCGCGGCATCCAGCGTCGGCTGCGCCTGGCCCTGAAAATGCGGTATGACCTCGGCGGCGAACAGCTCGGCGGATCGTCTGGTCGCCGCCGGGTTGGCCCACTCGTGACCCATCTGCAGCATGCAGCCGAAACCGCCTGATTGATCCCACAACCGTTGCACCTGCTCGCGGGCGCGCTCGGGTGTGCCGATGACTCCGGCGCCGTTCTCGTTGATCATGTCGATCATCTCGTCGAGCCGGTCCCCCGGCATCGTCATCTGCGGGAATGCGGCGACCTTCTGGAAATAACGGAACCACGGCTCGATGCCGAATTTCACGTCGGCGCGGGCCTGCTCGTCGGTCTCGGCGATGTGCATGGGGCCGACCAGGCTCCAATTGCTGCGGTCGACGCGCGTCCCGAACGCCTTGGCCCGTTCCTCGACGATGCCCCAGTGGTAGGCCAGCGCGTCGAAACCTTCGATCGTCAGCGTCGCGCCGATGGAGAGCAGGCCGATTCCGTGCTTGCCGGCCAGCCGCGCACCGGTGGGAGACGCGACGGCCGCCACGGCGAGCGGGATGCCTCCGTCGGAATACGGTGCGAGCTGCAGTTTGGCGTCGAAGAGTTGGTGGGTGGCGGTCTTGGCGGAGACGGTCTCCCCCGCCAGCAAGCGGACGACGATGTCGAGGTTGGTTTCCAGCAACTCACGGGTGTCGGTGGGGGTCAGCCCGATCATGGACGAGTCGGTGGGCAACGAACCCGGGCCCATCCCGCCGATGATGCGACCGTGTGTGAGGTGGTCGAGCAGCATCAACCGGTCGGCTACCCACAGCGGGTTGTGATACGACAGCGAGATAACGCCGGTGCCGAACCGGATCCGCTTGGCACGCTGGGCCGCGGCTCCGATGAACACCTCTGGCGAGCTGATGATTTCGCTGCCGGCCGAGTGATGCTCACCGATCCATGCCTCGTCGAAACCGAGTTCGTCGAGGTGCTCGACGAACTCGAGGTCACGCTGCAGGGCGAGCGTCGGATTGGTGCCGGCGCGGTGGAAAGGGGCGATGAAATATCCGAACCTGAGCTTCGCCATGGTGGCTCCCTTGTTGTCGGCGCTGCCCGAACTTTACGCCCGACGACGATGCGCGCCGGGACGGCGGGGTGAGGAGTTGGGCCGGTGTGTGGGGCCCGACGACGATGCGCGCCGGGACGGCGGGGTGAGGAGTCGGGCCGGTGTGTGGGGCCCGACGACGATGCGCGCCGGGACGGCGGGGTGAGGACGACGATGCGCGCCGGAATGACAAACGAGGACCGGGTTGCCCCGGTCCTCGTTTGGATTTTCAGTTAGCGATGGTCAGTCGATCACGGAATGCTGCCGCAGATGTTGCCGACGCAGCCGCCGCCGCCGCCGGGTCCGCCGCTGCCACCGCCGACGCCCGGAATGCTGCCGCCGCCGCCACCGGGTCCGCCACCGCCGGTGGGTCCGCCCGGAATGCTGCCGCTGCCGCCTCCGGGTCCGCCACCACCAGTGGGTCCGCCCGGGATGCTGCCGCCGCCGCCGTTCGGACCGCCGGTGCCCGTCGGCCCGCCGGGCGCGCCGCCGGGTTGGGTCTCGGAGGGTGCCGCACCGCTGGACGGTGCGGTGCTGGACATTGTCGTCGTCGTCGTCGGCGTCGTCGACGACGACGGGGTGGTGCTGCTGCTCGGGCCCTTGTTATCTCCGCCGCCACAGGCGACGGCCATGACGAGCATGGCTCCACCGCCGAACACCGCAAAGGCAGTTCTAGCTCCAGTTCTCATCAGCTATACCAATCTCCACTCTCGTCTTGCAGGGATGCTTGGGCGGCATACCCCGTAATTTGGGCAAGGAAACTGCTGACGACGGCATCTTTGCAGCCCGTAGGAATCGAGGAGCCGAACGCTGCGCCAGCAGGGCCCCTTGCTGGCGGCAGGTGTCTCGAATCAGGTTGGCGTTCAACAACATCAGGGCAAGTCAGCTCGTCTGCCGATTCTGGCGCTTGATCAACCCCGCTGCCGGCCTGGTCCGGTGGGTGATGCGGTGTGCCGCGGTGGAGCGGCGGGCCACGGTGTCCCAGGCCCGCCGCGGGATGCAAAAACATTGGACGTGAACAGCTTTCTAGAACATGAAGCACCCAGACGAAGACAAAAAGGCCGATTTTCCATAATTTGGACATTTGCGAGATGTAGTAGTTGGTTGTGCAGATTGTGTTTGGCCGATTTCAAGATCATTCTGCGACGCGACGCTCCCGCTCCGCTGGGCGGCTGAATTCCCTTGTTGCACTGCATGCTCCGTGCCATCTCGCGCGGTCTCGGCTTTGACAAAGCGGCTGGAACTTCCGCTCCGTCATTGCGATGTAAAGTTATTTTTCACAGCTACCTATAAAATATCACGTTTCGATAACATTTAGATCGCGTTTAGATAAATCCCCCCGTTTGAACCCCAGATCACCGCGTAGCTTGGCCGCTACGAACACCAGCTTGTCGACGTCCGTGGGTGGGGGGTCTCACCGGTCGTCAGGGGCTGTCACGGCGTAGATGCCACCTTAGAGAGGTAAGGCGATGAGCTTCCTTGTGCTGCCCCCCGAGATCAACTCTGCCCTGATACACGCCGGGGCGGGATCCCAGCCGATGCTGGCCGCGGCGGCAGCATGGGACGGGCTGGCCGGTGAACTGGCGACGGCCGCGGCGTCATTTCAATCCGTGACGTCCGGCCTCGTCGGCGGGGCGTGGCAGGGTGCGGCGTCCATGGCGATGGCGGCGGTCGCGGGTCCCTACGCTGCGTGGCTTTCCGCGGCGGCTGACCAGGCGACCCGCGCCGCCACGCAGGCCGGCGCGCTGGTTACCGAGTTCGAAGCGGTCCGCTCAGCGATGGTGCTGCCAGACTTGGTCTCCGCCAACCGTAATGAGATTGTCGCACTGGTGATTTCGAACCTCTTCGGCCAGAACGCCCCCGCTATCGCGGCCGTGGAGGGCATCTATGAGGAGATGTGGGCCCTGGATGTGTCAGCGATGGCTGCCTACCATGCCGGGGCTTCGGCGGTAGCCGCCGGACTGACGCCGCTCCTTCAACCGCTGCAGAGTCTGGCGAGCCTGCCCGCCCAACTGGCAGCCGCGCCCAACGCGATCGCGGCCGTCGTCAGCGCCGCTGCCGCCGCGCCGACCGTGACGAGCAACATCAACCTGGGCCTTGCGAACAGCGGCATGGGCAACGTCGGCAATGGCAACTTCGGCAACTTCAGTCTCGGCAGCGGGAACCTGGGTAGCTACAACCTGGGCGGCGGCAACCTGGGCAGCTACAACCTCGGCTTCGGCAACCTGGGTAGCAACAATTTCGGCTTCGGCAACCTGGGCAGCAACAATTTCGGCTTCGGCAACATCGGTGCCGGCCTGACGGCCGCGGTCGGAAACGTGGGCTTCGGCAATACCGGCAGCAACAACTTCGGCTTCGGGAACACCGGCAGTGGAAACATCGGCTTCGGTAACACGGGCAACGGGAACATCGGCTTTGGGCTGAACGGCAATAATCTGCAGGGAATCGGCGGCCTGAACTCGGGCACGGGCAACATCGGGTTGTTCAACTCGGGCACCGGCAACATCGGCATCGGGAACTCGGGCACCGGAAACTTCGGCCTGTTCAACTCCGGAAACAGCTACAACACCGGTATCGGCAACGCCGGCGAGGCCAACACCGGTTTGTTCAACACCGGCATCGCCAACTCGGGCATCGCGAACATCGGTAACTACAACACGGGCAACTTCAACCTGGGCAGTTTGAATACGGGGAACTGGAACACGGGCAACTCCAACACCGGCGGATTCAACCCCGGCAATCTGAACACCGGCTGGGGCAACATCGGCAACGTCAACACCGGGGCGCTCAATACGGGGAGCTACAACAACGGGTTCTTCTGGCGGGGTGACTTCCAGGGCCGGGCCGGCTACTCGGGCAGGCTGATCATCCCGGCGATCGGCTTGAATCTCGATGGGCTCGGGGACCTCGGTCCAATAACCCTGCCGCCGATCGCGGTTCCTGAGATCGGGTTGGGCATCAACAGCAACGGCGCGCTGGTTGGCCCAATTACGTTGCCGCCTATCACAGTTCCTGAGATCGGTCTGGGCATCAACAGTAATGGCGCTCTGGCCGGCCCAATCTCCATCCCGCCGATCACCATTCCCACGATCGGGCTGGGCATCAACAGTTCCAACGCGTTGGTCGGTCCGATCACCATCCCGCCCATCACTGTTCCCACGATCGGTTTGGGCATCAACAGCAACGGTGCGCTCGTCGGTCCAATCACCGTTCCGCCCATCACCATTCCCACGATTGGGCTCGGCATCAACAGCAGCGGCGCACTGGTCGGTCCAATCACCATCCCGCCGGTCACTCTCAACCAGATCGAGCTCAAGCTGTCGAGCGCCCCACTGTTGAACATCCCGATCACCTTCCCGGCATCACCGTTGGCGCTTGGATTGTTGGGCGTCAACCCGACCGTGGGGACCGTAGGCCCCGGCACGGTCACGCTCGACGTGGGCAAGATAACGGTGGGCGGTGGGATAGGCGGTTTCAGCACCCCGACGATCACGCTTCCGGGCATTCCGTTGTCTGTCAACGTCGGGGGCGGCATCGGGCCGGTAAGCACCCCCACCATTTCGATCCCCGGAATCCCGCTGAGCGTGAACGTCGGTGGGGGCATAGGACCGTTCACTCTGTTCCCCAACCAATACTCGATTCCGGAAATCCCGTTGAGTGTCAATGTGGGCGGCGGCCTCGGCCCGGTCACGCTTTTTCCGAATGGATACAACCTTCCGCCGATCCCGTTGGGTATCAACGTAGGTGGCGGCCTGGGCCCCTTGACTGTCTTCCCGAACGGCTACACGCTGCCCGCGATACCGCTGGGTATCAACGTAGGAGGCGGGCTGGGCCCAATCACGATATTCCCGAACGGTTTCAGTCTTCCCCCCATCCCCCTGGGCCTTCAGGTGGCCGGCAGTGTGGGCCCGATCGAGATCCCGATCAACATCGGCGGCCCGGGTTTCGGCAACACGACAGCCACGCCGTCGTCGGGATTCTTCAACAGTGGCGCCGGCGGGACGTCGGGTATCGGCAACTTCGGGTCCGGCAGTTCCGGCTATTGGAATGTTGCGCAAAGTCTCGGGAACTCCGGCTCATTCAACGTCGGGCCGCTCACCTCGGGGATGTCGAACTTCGGCAACACGGTCTCGGGGCTGTTCAACACCAGCACGGCGGGCATGGCGACCGCGGCTTTCAACTCCGGCATCGCCAACACGGGTGATCATCTCGCCGGCTTGTTGCGCAATGCCGCAGGGGGAACCACGTTCAACCTCGGCTTTGCAAACGATGGCACTCTGAACACCGGCGCCGCTAACGTGGGCATCTCCAACTTCGGCCTTGGCAACGTCGGCAGTGTCAACATCGGTGGTGGCAACGTCGGGGCTGGGAGTTTCGGCTTCGGAAACCTCGGCGACAACAACTTCGGGTTCGGCAACCTCGGCAACGGCAATGTCGGGTTCGGCAACACGGGCCCCGGGTTGACCGCCGGAATGCAGAACTTCGGTTTCGGCAACATCGGTAACGGCAACATCGGCTTCGGCAACACGGGTAACGGGAACATCGGGATCGGACTGACGGGCAACAACCAGATCGGGATCGGTGGTCTGAACTCAGGGATCGGCAACATCGGTTTCGGCAACTCGGGCAACGGCAACGTCGGGTTCTTCAACTCCGGCACCGGAAACTTCGGCATCGGAAACTCCGGCAGCTACAACACCGGCCTGGGCAATGCAGGCAATGCCAACACCGGTTTCTTCAACGTCGGCAGCGTGAACAGCGGTATTGCCAACGTAGGCAGTCACAACACCGGCAACTTCAACGCCGGCAGCGTGAATACGGGCGATTTCAACCCGGGCGACCTCAACACCGGCCTGTTGAACCCGGGCAACATCAACACCGGCTTGTTGAACAACGGCGACGTCAACACCGGTGCGTTGATTACCGGCAACTTCAGCAATGGCATGTTCTGGCGCGGTGACTACCAGGGACTCGCCGGCGTCTCGGGCACCATCACGCTTCCCGCTATCCCATTGAGCGTCGAGGTGGCCGGCGCTGTGGGACCGATCACGGTGCCCGACATCACGATTCCGGCGATTCCGCTGAATTTGGTCGCTGCCGGCGGACTGGGGCCGATCACCGTTCCGAACATCGATATTCCGGGGATTCCGCTGAATTTGTTGGCGGCCGGCGGCCTCGGTCCTATCACCGTGCCCGACATCAGCGTTCCGGGCATACCACTCAATCTGGTCGCTGCCGGAGGTATCGGGCCGATCACCGTGCCCAATGTCAATATTCCGGGAATACCGCTGAGCCTGCTCGCGGCTGGTGGCATCGGTCCCGTCACGGTGCCTGATATCACCATTCCGTCGATTCCGGTGGCGCTGGAGGCCAGCGGCGGAATCGGTAATGTCACCGTGCCCAACATCACCATTCCTGGCATCCCCGTGACGGTCGGTGTGACGATACCGATCGGCATTTTCATCGGCCAGATTCCGTTGAATGTCGGGGGTGTCATCACGGGTTACATCGGCCCGATCCCGCTGAGCACATTCACCGTGGGACCGGTGCTGACCGGTGGCACCGAGCCATTCAGCATCAACGGCTTCAGTATCGAAAAATTTGGCCTGGACCTGCCGCTGAAGGGCGCGACCAACCCGTTCACCATTGCCGGGTTCAGTCTTCCGGCGTTCGGACTGAACCTTCCGCTGAGCGGAACGACCAATCCCATCACCATCACCGGCTTCAGCCTTCAGCAAATCGGTCTCAACGTTCCGCTGAGCGGGACGACGAACCCATTCACTATCGGTGGGGTCAACATTCCTGAGATCGGACTCAGCATTCCGTTGAACGGATCCACCGACCCCTTCACCATTGGTGGCATCAATATTCCGCGAATTGGCCTCGACATCCCGTTGAGCGGCAGCACCAACGCCGTCACCATCCCTGGTTTCAGCATTGGCCTCGCTCCGCTGAATGTCGCGCTGAACGGAGGGCTCGGGCCGATCAATATTCCCATCAACTTCGGCGGACCAGGCGTAGGAAACACCACGTCCGTGCCATCGTCGGGCTTCTTCAACAGTGGGCTGGGCGGGGCATCGGGCTTCGGCAACGTCGGATCTGCGGTGTCGGGATTCTGGAACCAGGTGCCCGATACATTGTTGGGCGCGGTTTCGGGCTCCTTCAACGTCGGCGAGTTCGTATCCGGCATGTCGAACTGGGGCAACGCCGTGTCGGGCTACGCCAACACCAGCTCGGTTGGCCTGATGACGGCAGCCCTCGACTCCGGCTTCAGGAATATCGGCCAGAAGCTCTCCGGGTTTTTCACCACCGGGACAGGGCCTTAAGCCGCCAGCTTCGTGATCGCCGGATTGCGGTAAGAAGTTACCGGTGGCGATCGCCCATCTGGCGCGGCGTGCCCGCGGCAAAGTACATGGGCTGCACGGGATTTCGTCAGCGCTGCCTAGTGGCAGACAGCCCGGCTTGGCGTCCCTAGCGACGTCGGCTCAGAGTTCTGATTTACCGCCGGGTCGGGTTCTCTCAACAACGGAACTCACGTCCTGCTGACAAGCGACTGGAGTCGTCGATGGCAGGGAAATTCCAACTGCCGCGCCGATGGGTTGTCTGAACAAGAGCGCTTTCAACATTTCCGCCGACACCGAAGTCCCACCTCGGCCGGCGAATGTGTAGCTGGACTCTCCAAGCCGTGCGGTCGCCCACCCTGCCTGAGGATCGGCAGGGGGACAACGCGTTGGGGGACAACGCATTGGGGGACAACGCATCACAGCCGGTTCGGCTACCCCTTGGAACCTGCGGTGCCGGCGCTGCCGGTAGACCCGATCGCGCCAGCGCTGCCGTCACTACCGTTGGTGCCGTAGGGCCAGGCGATGCTGTTGTAGGCCGCGCCGCCCTTACCGGCAGTACCGCCGCCACCGCCGAATCCACCGCTACCGCCAGCGCCGCCGTCACCGCCGATACCGCTGCCGATCAAGCTCCCGTTGGGTCCTAGGCCGGCGGTGCCGCCACTGCCTCCGGTGCCTCCGGTGCCTCCGGTGCCGCCAGTGCCGCCGTTACCCCCGTTACCTCCGTTGCCGCCAATCGCGATGGTGTTGCCGGTGCCGCCGTCGCCACCAGTGCCGCCAACCGCTCCGGTGCCGCCGGACCCACCGGCGCCACCGACGCCGCCGTTGCCACCGAGCGCGTTGCCGCCGCCGTATCCGGCATTGCCACCGGCGCCGCCGGCGCCGCCCAGACCTCCGGTGCCGCCAGTGACTCCTTGACCGCCGTTGCCGCCCGTACCGCCGGTAGCGCCGTAGCTGGGATCTCCCGAGTTGGTACCGAAGAACGAGAGCCCGGCCATGCCACCGGTGCCGCCCTTGCCTCCGCCGAAGCCGCCGTTGCCGCCGTTGCCGCCGTTGCCGGGATACGTCGCGCTGACCGGAATCCCCACGCCGCCGAGCGCATCTCCGCCGGTGCCGCCGTTGCCGCCGTTGCCGCCGTATCCGCCGGTGCCGCCGTTACCGCCGACGCCGCCGGCTGCGTAATTACCTATCGAGACTTGGGAACCGGTTCCTCCCATGCCGCCGTTGCCGCCATTGCCCCCGCTTGGCCCGCCGTTTCCGCCGTTACCGCCCGCCCCGCCGTTGGCGTTTCCGTATCCAGCCGTGAGGACATTGCCTCCGCCCTTACCGCCGGTGCCGCCGGTCTGTCCTGGGGCGGTGGCGTCGGCGCCGTTGCTGCCGACCATCCCGACATTGCCTTTGCCGATGAGGACGTCGGGTGGTTGAGTGCCGTTGGCAGCCGATCCGTTCTGCGGGTTCGCTGGGGTTGGGTTGACACCGGCCGACCCGAGGCCGCCTGCGCCCCCGGCGCCACCGTTGCCGCCGCCTCCGGCATTGCCTTGGATGCCCGCAGAAGCCCCGACGCCGCCGGCGGCGCCGCCGGCACCGCCGTTCCCGCCGTTTCCGCCGGCGCCACCCTTTCCGCCGGAACCTGCGTTCGCGGCACCGGAGGCACCGCTGCCGCCGCTCCCTCCGCTGCCTGCATTCCCGCCGTTGCCGCCATTGCCGGCGCCAGCGCCGCCGACGACCGCCGGCGCCCCGCCTACGCCACCGGCACCGCCATTTCCGCCGGTGCCTCCTGCGGTGCCCGCAGCACCCGGGGTGCTGCCGGAAGTGCCTGCGGCACCGAAGCCTCCGTTCCCCCCGCGGCCCCCATTTCCGCTGACGCCCACCGGGTTTCCGCTCGAGGCCGGCGCGCCCGCCTTGCCGCCTGTGCCGCCGGTACCGCCGGTGCCGCCATTGATGGAACCTGATACCCCGGCGCCGCCGGATCCACCGTTTCCACCGTTTCCGCCGTTCCCGGTGACGCCCACGGAGCCGGCCTTCGCGCCGAGTGCGAGAGCCGTGCCCGCCGCACCGGCCTGGCCGCCGGTCCCGCCCGTTCCGCCGGACCCGCCGATGGCACCGGCACCGCTGGTTCCACCGGTGCCGCCGGTTCCTCCGACGCCACCAGCACCGCCGTTGCCGCCATTGCCGGAAATCGCGCCGCCGGCACCTCCCTTGCCGCCGGCGCCGCCGTTACCACCATCCCCGCCGGTGCCGCCGTTCTGGCCGACGAGGGTCGCGTCACCGCCCTTACCGCCAGTCGCACCGGCCCCGCCGGCTCCGCCGTTTCCGCCGCTACCGACCGGTCCGGCGTCGCCACCGTCACCGCCGCTACCTCCGGCGCCGCCGGGTGTGGTCGCCGCGGCGCCGGTGCCGCCGGTGCCGCCGTTGCCGCCGACGCCCATGCCGCCAGATTTGCCATTCGCTCCGGCGGTGCTGCCGGCACCGCCAGTACCACCGCTGCCACCGTTACCCGGAGTCCCGCCTTGGCCACCTTTACCGCCGGTGCCTGAGCCCCCGCCATCAAAGGTGCCTGTGCCGCCGGCCCCGCCGGTGCCTGCGGACCCGCCGAAACCACCGTTGCCGGCGGCACCGCCGGCGCCCGCGGTACCCGTTCCGCTGGCGCCAGTGCCGGGAGTGCCGCCAGTGCCGCCGTTACCGCCGGACCCGCCCTGACCACCGTTGCCGCCGTCGCCGCCCGCCAGGCCCAGGCCGCCGTCAGCGCCGTTGGCGCCGGCCCCGCCAACGCCACCGATACCGCCTGACCCGCCGGACCCGCCGTTTCCGCCGATTCCGGACAGCGTTCCGCCGGCACCACCCTTACCGCCGGCACCGCCGGTACCACCGCTACCGCCCGTGCCGCCATCCTGACCGGCGATGGTCGCGTCCGCGCCCTTGGCGCCGAATGTGCCGGCACCGCCGGTTCCGCCGGAACCGCCGTTGCCGACCGGTCCTGCATCACCGCCGTCACCACCGGTTCCGCCGACGCCGCCAGGCGTGGTTGCCGCCGCGCCGGTGCCACCCGTGCCACCGTTGCCGCCGACGCCCATCCCGCCGGACTTCCCGTCCGCACCGGCCACACCGCCGCTGTTTCCGCTACCGCCGATACCGCCGGCGCCACCGGAGCCAGGTGTCCCGCCCTGCCCGCCCTTGCCGCCGGCGCCAGAGCCGCCGCCCGCGAATGTGCCGGTCCCGCCGGCACCACCGCTGCCTGCGGTACCACCGAAACCACCGTTGCCGGCGGCTCCGCCCGCTCCGCCTTTACCTGTGCCGCCGGCGCCGGTGCCCGGAGCGCCGCCGACGCCGCCGTTACCGCCCGTGCCGCCCTGACCACCGTTGCTGCCCGCTCCGCCGGCCAGGCCCTCACCGCCGTCAGCCCCATTGATGCCGGCTCCGCCGGCGCCGCCCACGCCGCCCACACCGCCGGCCCCGCCGGCGCCGCCGACACCGGCGAGACTGCCGCCCGCACCGCCCTTGCCGCCTGCGCCGCCGACGCCGCCACCGCTGCCCGTACCACCGTTTTGGCCGGTGACGGTCGCGTCGGTGCCCTTCTGGCCGGCGCCTCCGGCGCCTCCGGTCCCGCCGGTCCCACCGTTGCCGACTGGTCCGGCGTCGCCGCCGTTACCTCCGTTGCCGCCGTTGCCACCCGCCGTGGTCGCCGCAGCGCCAGTGCCGCCGGTGCCGCCGTTGCCGCCTGCGCCCTGGGCGCCGACCTGACCATTCTTGCCACCGCCGCCGCCGGTGCCGCCGTTGCTGCCGCCCAGGCCGCCGGCACCACCGGCGCCGACCGTCCCGCCCTTGCCGCCGTCGCCACCGGTTCCGGTGCCGCCGTTAGCGAAGGTGCCGGTACCGCCTTTGCCGCCGTCTCCGGCGGCGCCGCCGAACCCGCCGTTGCCCCCTGCTCCGCCAGCGCCATCCGTACCGCTGCCGAAGGCGCCGGTTCCGGCGGTCCCGCCAGCGCCGCCGGCGCCACCCTTACCGCCCAGGCCTCCGTTGCCGCCTGTTCCTCCATTGAGCCCCAGGCCGCCGTCGCTACCGTTGGCGCCGTTACCTCCGAAACCGCCGAGGCCACCTTTACCGCCAGCCCCACCGCTACCACCGAAGCCGGCGATGTTGCCACCGTTACCACCGGCGCCACCGGCTCCACCGGTTCCGCCGCTGCTGCCAGCGGTCCCGTTATCACCGGGGTTGCTCGCGTTAGTGCCTTGCGCACCCACAAATCCGTTGCCGCCGGCGCCGCCCTGGCCGCCGTTGCCGACCGACCCGCCATTTCCGCCCTTGCCGCCAGCGCCGCCGGCCCCACCGGCGGTGGTCGCGGAGGCCCCGGTACCGCCGAGGCCGCCATTGCCGCCGGCGGCCGGGGTGCTGCCCGCCGCGCCGTTGGCGCCGGACTGGGCTCCGGTGCCGCCGGCGCCGCCGAGTCCGGCGAGTCCGCCCGCCCCGGGGTTACCACCGTTGCCACCGTCACCGCCGTTGCCGGCCACGCCGCCGACCACAACGCCGTTGCCGCCGGCGCCACCGTCACCCGGTGCTCCACCCTGACCGCCGTTGCCACCGGCTCCGCCCTGGCCGCTGACGCCCTTGCCGAGGGCAGTGCCGCCGACGCCGCCGGCGCCGCCTTTGCCGCCGGCACCGCCGCTGCCGCCGTCGCCGCCTGTCAGGCCCGCCCCGCCAGCGGCTCCTGCGATGCCGGCGCTTCCTGCCGCGCCGTTTCCACCAGCGCCGCCGGTACCACCGTTGCCCGAGATCGACCCGCCGGCCCCACCGGCACCGCCGGCGCCGCCGGCGCCGCCGGCGTTGCCGTTTGACCCGGCGCCGGCCACCGGCGCACCGGCGAGGCCGTTACCCCCGGCTCCACCGGCGCCACCATTGCCGACCGATCCCCCGTTACCGCCCTTGCCGCCGTTGCCGCCTGCGGCGCCGGCCACGACCGCGTCGGCGCCTGCGCCGCCTGCACCGCCGTTACCGCCGAGAGTTGGAGTGCCTCCGGTCTTGCCGTTAACGCCTGCCGTGACGCCGCTACCGCCGGCCCCGCCGGTTCCGCCGGCACCGGCGTTGCCGCCGTTGCCCCCATCGCCGCCCGGATTGGCGACACCGCCGACGACCAGGCCCTTGCCGCCGGCCCCGCCGTCTCCGGCCACACCACCAGCACCGCCGTCACCGCCTGCCCCGCCAACGCCCGCGCCGAGCGCGACGCCGCCGGCCCCGCCGGCCCCGCCCTTTCCGCCGCTCCCGCCGGTTCCGCCGGCCAGGCCCGGGGCGGCTGCCGCGCCGGCGCTACCGCTCGCACCCGTGCCGCCGGCACCGCCCGCGCCGCCGTTGCCCGACGTTGTTCCGCCGTTACCACCGGCACCGCCGGCCCCACCCGCGCCGCCCGCATTGCCGTTCGCGCCAGGCGCGCTGGCGGCAGCCCCGGCCATGCCGTTGCCACCGTCGCCGCCTTTGCCGCCGTTGCCGAACGCGCCCGCGTCACCACCGCGCCCGCCGGCACCGCCATCGCCGCCGGCCGCGCCGGCGTCACCGCCCCGACCGCCGTCGCCGCCATTGCCGTTGGGAGTGGTGGCGTTCGCTCCGCCGCCGCCGGCGCCGCCGTTACCGCCGCCAGGCGTGATACCGGACGCGCCGTTGCTGCCTGCGTTGGCGCCGGCGCCTCCGCCCAGGCCGCCGACTCCGCCGGTGCCTGGGGTACCGCCCTTGCCACCGGCGCCGCCCTGACCGGCGACACCGCCGACGACCACGCCCTTGCCGCCGACCCCCCCGGAACCGGCCACGCCGCCGTCCCCGCCGGACCCGCCTGCCCCGCCGTGACCCGCGGGGCTGAACAACGCCCCGCCAGCGCCGGGCGCACCGCCGGTTCCGCCGGCCCCGCCAGCGCCGCCGTTGCCGCCGGCTCCACCTGTCAGGCCAGGGTCTCCAAGGGCGCCATGGCCGCCCGACCCGCCGATGCCACCGATGCCGCCGGCACCCCCGTCACCACCGGTGCCGAAGAGCAGTCCGCCTCGTCCGCCGATTCCGCCGTTACCGGCGGCACCTCCGGCGGTACCGCTGGTGCCGTTCTGCCCCCCGGTGATGCCGTCGGTGCCGTTGGTTCCGTGAAGTCCGCTGCCGCCCGCGCCCCCGGCCCCGCCGCCTCCGGTAATCCAGCCCGCGTCGCCACCGGCTCCACCCGATCCGCTCTGGGTGCCTCCGGCGCCACCGGCACCGCCCGCGCCGCCGTTGCCGAACAGAAGGCCGCCGCTGCCGCCCGGACCTCCGGTGCCTCCGGTGCCGGAGGTCGACAGGCCACCGGCACCGCCCACGCCGCCCGTACCGAACAGTGACGCGGTACCGCCGCCACCACCGGCGCCACCGATGCCTGAGGCCGAGAAGCCGCCTGCCCCACCGGCTCCGGCGGCGCCGAAGAGTTGGGCCGATCCGCCCGCCCCGCCGGAGCCGCCGATGCCGGTAGTTGACGATCCGCCGGCGCCGCCCGCCCCGCCCGAGCCGATCAATCCCGATACGCCGCCGCTACCGCCTGCCCCACCGTTGGCGCCGTTCAGTCCGGTCACGCCGGAGCCGCCGGCGCCACCGTTACCCCAGAGAATCCCGCCTGCGCCGCCACTCTGGCCGGTGCCCGGTGCGCCGTTGGCACCGTCGCCGATGAGTGGACGTCCGAGCAGGGCCAGGGTGGGCGCGTTGACGATGTTCAGCGTCTGCTGCATTAGCGTTGTGCTCAGAGCTTCTGCGCTGGAATACGAAGATGCGGTTGTCTGTAATGTGCGAACAAATTGATCATGAAAAGCAGCAGCTTCGGCGGCGAGATTTTGGTAGTTGGCGGCGTGCTCGCCAAACAGAGCGGCGATACGCGTCGAGACCTCGTCCGCGGCGGCCGACATCACTTCGGTAGTGGGCAGCGCCGCTGCGAAATTGGCTGCGCTGATTGCGGATCCGATGCTACCGACGTCCGATGCGACCGCCGATAGGGTGCTCGTTGCTGCAATCACGTACGACATGGCGCTAGATCCCACTTTCCCGCAAGTAGCCCGATCCGCCGATGCTATTCGTCAGGTTTGCGAATGGTCGGATTTCTCTCGTTCGTTATCTAAACGTTATTGACGGCACAGGTAGTGTCGATGAGCTTTACATACGGTCATTAAACGAAAGATGTGTATCTATTTGTCAGCGCGCTGGGCAGTGTGTTGCTGAGTCGGTTCGCGCACCTCGAATGTCCTGCCGGAGCCCACCTTTTCAGAGCCGGTGCGGCCCGTTGCGGGAGTCGGCTTCTGAACATGGGTCTCGGGCGTCGGCAGTGCCGACGCCTTGGACTTGCCGGCAGTTGTCGGAGCGTTCTTCCCTGGCCGCCCGTCGTCGGCAGCCGGGTCACCTCAGGGCGGGTAGAGATTTTCGCGCGTTCTTCCGCCGCCGCGGCTGCTCCACTGTAGGCTCCCCAACCGGGGTGGGGATCGGTCCGTGTCTGCCGTGTCGTGTTGTTCGGACAGCCTTCGGTTTTGCGAGCTGGGCATGACCTATTTGCGCCGAATATGCGTCTATTTCGCCGTGCGCTGGGGACGTATTTGACTCCTTATGCCATTTCACGGCCAAGGCAACCCGGCGTGGTCCGGAGTGCGAATCATGTTGACTCTCCACGGGTCTGAGCGATGCGGTTGACATTGGCCGGCTCACTGGCACCGCAGGGCGTCCGTGTAAAGCAACTTGGCAAAAGCCCGATCGCCAAATAACGATAAGATAACGTTTTCATCTCGCGTAGATAAATCTGATGCTCTACCCCGCCAGATGTCCGCTAGCTTCTCCGCTACGAGATGCGTTAGCTGCAACCGCGGGTTCGGGCCCTGGTCGGTTGTGTCGCCCTTCATTGGCTTGATGCCAACACCAGCGATGCCACCTGAGAGGTCCAACCATGAGCTTTTTTGTGCTGCCACCAGAAATCAACTCCGCGTTGATCTCCGCCGGAGCGGGGCCCGAGCCGATGCTGGCCGCGGCGACCGCCTGGGAAAGCCTGGCCGATGAGTTAGCCACTGCTGCAGCCTCTTTCGGGTCGGTGACCGCCAGCTTGGTCAACGGGTCGTGGCAGGGTGCCGCGGCAACCGCGATGGCGGCCGCTGCCGCGCCCTACGCGGGATGGCTGAGCGCGGCGGCATCGCAGGCCGGGCAGTCAGCGGCGCAGGCCAGCACCATGGCGGCGGAGTTCGACGCTGTCCGGGCGGCCATGGTGCACCCGGAGTTGATCGCGGCTAACCGCAGCAACTTCGTGTCGTTGGTGTTGTCAAACATCTTCGGGCAGAACGCCCCAGCGATCGCCAGCGCGGAGGCGCTCTACGAGGAGATGTGGGCGCTGGATGTGTCGGCGATGTCGGCGTATCACGCCGGTGCCTCGGCGGTGGCATCGGCGCTGCAGCCTTTCGCGCAGCCATTGCAGAGCCTGGCGGGTGTGCTGGCAAGCGGCGCACCCGGTGCGGCCGCGACGCCGGCGGTCACACTGGACAGCTTCCTCAACTCCAACCTCGGACTGGCCAACATCGGCACGGCGAACGTCGGTAACGGGAATTTCGGCCAGAACAACCTCGGTGGCGGCAACCTTGGAAACCTCAACTTCGGCTGGGGCAATGCCGGCCTCTCAAACCTCGGTTTCGCCAACCTCGGTAACGGCAACTTCGGCCTGGGCAACCTCGGCAGCAACAACTTCGGCTTCGGCAACGCCGGCATCGGCAACTTTGGGTTCGGCAACAGCGGCAACGGCAATATCGGTATCGGACTGACGGGCACCGGTCAGATCGGCGTCGGCGGATTGAACTCGGGCACCGGAAATCTCGGCCTGTTCAACTCCGGCAACAACAACATCGGCTTCTTCAACTCGGGCAACGGAAACTTCGGCATCGGCAACGCCGGCAACTTCAACACCGGCCTGTGGAGCCCCGGCTCGGGCAACAGCGGCTTCCTCAATGCAGGTTCGTTCAACAGCGGAATCTTCAACGTCGGCGACGCGAACACCGGCAACGTCAACGTCGGCAGCTTCAACATGGGCAGCTTCAATCCCGGCGCCTCCAACACCGGTTCGTTCAACACCGGTTTCGCCAACACCGGATTCCTCAACCCGGGCAGCATCAACACCGGGATCCTGAACTACGGCGACATGAATAACGGCCTGTTCAACACCGGTCAGATGAATAACGGTGTGTTCTACCGCGGGGTCGGCCAGGGCGCTCTCCACATTGCGATCACCACGCCCGATCTGACATTGCCACCCCTCGAGATCCCCGGATTCTCGATTCCGGCATTCGATCTGCCCACGGCCAGTCTGCCCGGGCTGACCATCCCCTCGTTCTCTATCCCCGCAGGCACCGCCTTGGGTGCGTTTGACCTGCCGACGTTGAGCATTCCGTCGCTGAATGTGCCATCGTTCTCGATTCCGGCGGGGACGGCGTTGGGTGCGTTCAATCTGGGGACGCTGAGCATTCCGTCGGTCACGGTGCCGTCATTCTCGATTCCGGCGGGGACGGCGTTGGGTGCGTTTGATTTGCCGACGTTGAGTGTTCCATCGTTGAATGTGCCGTCGTTCTCGATTCCGGCGGGGACGGCGTTGGGTGCGTTTAACCTGCCGGAGTTGAGTATTCCGTCGTTGAATGTGCCGTCGGTGTCGATTCCGGCGGGGACGGCGTTGGGTGCGTTCAATCTGGGGACGCTGAGCATTCCGTCGGTCACGGTGCCGTCGGTGTCGATTCCGGCGGGGACGGCCTTGGGTGCGTTCAACTTGCCGGAGTTGAGTATTCCGTCGTTGAATGTGCCGTCGGTGTCGATTCCGGCGGGGACGGCGTTGGGTGCGTTCAACTTGCCGGAGTTGAGTATTCCGTCGTTGAATGTGCCGTCGGTGTCGATTCCGGCGGGGACGGCTTTGGGTGCGTTCAACCTGCCGGAGTTGAGTATTCCCTCCCTCACTGTCCCGTCGTTCAAGATCCCGGCGGGGACTGCGTTGGGTGCGTTCGATCTCCCGCCGCTGAGCATTCCGTCCTTGAATGTGCCGTCGTTCTCGATCCCGGCGGGCACAGCTTTAGGTGCGTTCAACCTGCCGGCGCTGAGCATTCCGCCGTTGACCGTCCCGTCGTTCACGATTCCGGCAGGGACCGCATTGGGTGCGTTCGACTTGCCGGCGTTGAGTATCCCCTCGCTGACCATTCCGTCGGTCACGATCCCGGCGGGGACAGCCTTGGGTGCCTTCAACCTGCCCACACTAAGCATTCCATCGCTGAGTGTGCCGCCGATTACCATTCCCGCCGGGACGGCGCTCGGTGCGTTCAGCCTGCCTGCGCTGAGCATTCCATCAGTCACCGTCCCGTCGTTCTCGATTCCGGCGGGAACTCAGATCGGAGGGTTCAGCCTGCCGAAGATCGATACCCCAGCTATTGCCATAAAGGGCATCACGACGGATGCATTCAATACGCCAAGAATCGCCGGAACTCTTACTACGGGCACCATCTATCTGCCTGAGGCGCGAATCAACGACATCGTCATTTTCCTCCCCAACAACATCACGTTCCTGCAAACGGGTTTGGCGGGGGTATATCCGCAGATCGGTGGTAACGGTGGACCCAATGCGTTTGTCAGTATCGGCGGCGGCTACATCAATGGCTTCGGAATTCCTTACGCGATTGAATCGCTGACGATACCGCCAATCAACCTGCCTACGATCAACATCCCCGCCATCCACGTCGATCCAATCACGACCGCCGGCTTCACGTTGCCGGCCATCACGACTCCGCAAATCTCGACGCCGCCGTTGACGATTAACCCGATCGGTGTGGGTAACTTCGCGCTGCCGGATATCACCACGCCGGCGTTCTCGACTCCGCCGTTGACGATTAACCCGATCGGGGTGAGCAACTTCGCGCTGCCTGACATCAAGACGCCGGTGATCACGACGCCGCCGTTGGAAATTGGCCCGATCGGACTGAGTGGTTTCACACTTCCAGACATCATCACACCAGCGTTCTCGACGCCGCCGTTGACGATCAACCCGATCGGGGTGAGCAACTTCGCCCTGCCGGATATCACCACCCCGGCGTTCACGACGCCGCCGCTAGAGATCGGCCGGATCGGATTGGGCGCCTTCAACTTGCCCGATATCACGACGCCGGCAATTACCACGCCGCCGCTGGAAATCGGGCGGATCGGCCTGGGTGCCTTCACATTGCCGGATATCACGACGCCCGCGTTCTCGACTCCGCAGTTGACGATCAACCCGATCGGCGTGAGCAACTTCGCCTTGCCCGATATCACGACGCCGGCGTTCTCGACGCCGCCGCTGAACATCGGCCGGATCGGTTTGGGGGCGTTCGCGTTGCCGGATATCACGACGCCGGCGTTCTCCACGCCGCCGTTGGAGATCGGCCGGATTGGTTTGGGTGGGTTTACGTTGCCGGATATCACGACGCCGGCGTTCAGCACGCCGCCGCTGAACATCGGGCGAATCGGGCTGGGGGCCTTTACGTTGCCGGATATCACGACGCCGGCGTTCTCCACGCCGCCGTTGGAGATCGGCCGGATTGGTTTGGGTGGGTTCACTCTGCCGGATATCACCACAGTGGCGTTCACCACCCCGCCGCTCGAGATCGGCCGAATTGGTTTGGGTGCCTTCACGTTGCCCGACATCACCACGCCGGCGTTCACCACCCCGCCGCTGGAGATCGGCCGGATCGGACTGGGTGCCTTCACCCTGCCGGATCTCACCACGGTGCAGTTCTCGACGCCGCCTATCACCATCCCGCCGATCGGTCTGTCGTCGTTCACCACGCCACCGCTGGTCATCCCGAGCATCCATCTGCCCAGCACATTGATCACCGAATTCAACATCCCCCCGGCGCCGGGATACTTGAACTCAAGCCTCGGGCCGTCGTCGGGATTCTTCAACTCCGGCACCGGCGGCAACTCCGGATTCGGCAACAACGGTGCAGGCCTGTCTGGTTGGTACAACTCGAATGGTCCTGGGCTAACTGGTGGTTCAGGTTTCCAGAACTGGGGTGGCCTGATCTCGGCTGTCAGCAACTTCGGCAGCGGCGTCTCAGGCTTCGCCAACACCGGCGTGCTCGACCTCGCCGTGCGCAGCTTCGTCTCGGGCGTCGCCAACGTCGGCAACAACCTGTCAGGCCTGTTCTTCCGCGGCACGACGTAAACCCCCCTCAACGCAATTCGCGCCTGTCCTGTTAGGCAGGCGCGAATTGCGTTGTAGTGAAGCGAGACTCGAGGGGTCAGTCCTCCTTGAGGACGAGCTTCCGCAGCGCCACCCGATCCGGGTTCAGCAGCTCCTCGATGCGCGGCTTGTTCACGTCGGCGACGATGATCTCCCCGACCTCCTGGTAGACCTCGCTGAAGATGCCGTGCGACTTCATCTTCTCGGTCTGGTACTGGTTGTCCTCGGTCGGTGTCACGTAGTAGACCGCGTCCGCCTTGAACCGGTGCACCAGCCAAAGGTGGATCAGTGTCATCAGCCGCTTCTGCCGCAGCTTTTCGGCGAAGGTGTTCTGGTCACGCACCTGCAGGATGCTGCGGCCATGCCGGTCCTTGATCGGGTCGACGACGACGTTGGCCAACTGCTCGTCGCCCTCGCCGTAGATCCCGAGTTCCAGCACGTCCGAGCCGGCGCGGCGGGGCCGCAACGTGACCCGCAATTTCTCGCCGAGCTGGTAGTGCTCGCTCCACAGTGCCAGCCACTCCTCCAGCAGCTTCTTGGGCACCTCGGTCTGCACCAGATGCTGGTGCTGTGTCGAGCCTTTGCCCATGGACTTGGTGGTTGCCGTGCGACCGGAGGACGCGGCCAGCGCCGCATCGCTGCGTGGCCCGCCGACCAGGGTCTGCGGGGTGCGGTAGGGCGATTCCACCAGACGCATCTTGCGCTGCAACCGTGCCAGCGCCAGCATGCCGTCCTGGCGCAGGTTGGTGGCGAACTCCTCGGCGGCGACACCGTCGATCTGATGCCCGCCATAGGTGATGAAGTTGAAGACGAAGCCCATCTTGCCGAGTTCGACGGGGAACTGCCGCATCTCGTCGTCGCTCATCCCGGTGGTGTCCCAGTTGAACGAAGGCGAGAGGTTGTAGGCGAGCATCTGGTCCGGGAACACGGCGTGGATCGCCTCGGCGAACTGGCGCGCGTCGGCGAGGTCGGCGGTCTTGGTCTCCATCCACAGGATGTCGGCGAAGGGCGCGGCGGCAAGCGACTTGGCGATCGCATACGGAATGCCGCCCCGGATCTGGTAGTAGCCCTCGGGCGTCTTGGCCAGCTCGCAATCCCAGCTCGCGTCGGCGCCCAGTTCTTTGGCTTTGGCCCGTGCGGCATAAAGGGACGCCGTCGAGGCGAATTCGCGCCACTCCGCGGGACTCATCCCAGAGGGCTCTCCTTCGCTCTCACCGAATTCGAGCTTCTCGGCCACGGCCTCGCCGTAAGTCATCACTCCGGCGGCGTCTTCCCAGGCGGCGACGAAACGCGACTCGACCTCGTCGTACACGTCGTCGATCGACAGCTCCCCGCTGTCACGCCACTTGCTGATGGCCTCGGCGACGAGATCCAGGATCCCGTTGCGTTCCAGCCACGCGTTCGCTGCCGCGTATTCGCCGTCGCTGAGCGCGTACAGCAGATGGCCGTTGATCTCCTCGACGCCCGAGTCATAGAAGCGCCGCATCATCGCCAGGAAACAGCTCTTGTACGAGGGGATGCTCAGGTTCGTCGCGCCCAGCAGGAAAGGCTGGTCACGCTCGTCGCCGCGGCTGTCGATGAGGTTCGCGGCCTCGGCGTCGGTACGGGCCACGATGATTCCGGGCACCCGCATGATGTCGAGCTGGAAGCGGGCGGCGTTGAGGCGCTTGATCTGCTCGTCGGACGGCACCAGAACCTTGCCGCCCTGGTGGCCACACTTCTTGGTGCCCGGACGCTGGTCCTCGATGTGGTAGCCCGGCACACCGACCTCGACGAAACGGCGAATCAGGTTGCGCACGTGCGGATCACCACCGTGGCCCGTGTCGGCGTCGGCGATGATGAACGGCCGGAAGTCGTACTTGGTCGCCGTCGCCCGTTGCCGCTCGTTCATGTTGAGCCGCTGGTACTCCTGGTTGCGGTCGGCCGTGAGCAGCGCGCGCACCAGCACGGCGGCATCGTCGGGGACCTGGCTGAGTGGATAACTCGCCAGGTCAGGCCCCGGGTCCTCGGTGGTGGAGCCCTTGGCGGAGGTTGCCCAGCCGCCGAGGTAGATCCCCTCGATGCCCATGCGCTTCATACTCACGGCCTGGCCCGGCGAGTAGGGGCCGAAGGTGGTGATGCTCTTGTGTTCGGCGTACAGCTCGCGCAGGCGCTCGTAGAACGCGGCCGCCGCTTCGCGTGCCACGGTGTAGTCGGTCGGGATCGTGCCGCGCTGCTCGACGACCTGCCGGGCGGTATAAAGCCGGGTGATGCCGTTGAACCGCGAACTCTCGAAATACCGCTGGGTGGCGGCGACATCCTGCTCGAACGGTGATTGGACTGCGTTGTCCGTTTCAGCGATGGCCATGGCCTTCCGCTCCTCCTAAGCCCCGGTTCCCCTGACGCAGTGAGTGTATGCCCACCAGACGTGAGCTAAATCACCGGCCGAGGCCCGCACAGCGCGGCCATGCTGCTACGACACCCGCCGTGCGATCGGGCCGGTTGCGTCGGAGGCCGGCGGCGCATCGGGCTGCCGGATCAGACACCGGGTGCCGTAAGGGAACTCCTTCTCGTACAACGGGTTTTGTATTCAAAGACGTCCGTTTGTGGCGGCCGGCCGAAACGCTCGCCCGGACGCCCCGCCAGGCGTACCGTCACAACCGTGCAAGCGGAATTGCGCTTTGACCGGTGGTATGTCCCCTTAGCGGTGGCGGTCGGGCTCGGGCCCAAGAGCAGCGAGTTGCGGGTCGAGGGCGGCAAGCTGCACGTCAAGATGGGGTGGGCCTTTACCGCCGACATCCCTCTGTCGTCGATCAAGAGTGCCGAGGCGAGCAACGAGCGGGTGTTTACCGCCGGCGTCCACGTCATGGGCTCCCGCTGGCTGGTCAACGGGTCGCGCAAGGGTCTCGTGCAGTTGACGATGGACCCCCCGGTACCGGCGAGCGTCTGGTGGAAGTCGATCACCCTGAAGGTGCTGGTGGTCAGCGTCACCGACCCCGACGCGCTCATCGCCGCGTGCACCGCGTCCGCACGTTGACTCAGGTTCTAGGGTCCGGTTCGCAACCAATCCCGTTGGCGCCGGACGAACTCAGCGTCGACTACCCGTCCATGTCCGGGCACGAACACGGCATCTGATCCCGCGGTCGCCAGGAGCCGGTCCAGGGTGTCCGGCCAGGCCACCAAGTCGGAATCGGCGTCCACCGCGGGGTCGGCGGACTCCTCGACCAGGTCGCCGGTGAACACCACGGTTGGCTCGCCCGAGTGGCGTGCCGGAACCACGACGACCAGGTCGGAGCGGGTGTGGCCAGCGCCGAGGTGAGTGATGGTGACCGAGCGGTCACCCAGATCGACCGTTGCGTCGGATATTCCGTGCGGCGGTAGCCGCAAGGCGGCAATCGCGTCATCGACCGCCGCGGCATCGGCACCGTATGCCAACGCATCGGCACGCAGATGATCCGGCGCTGACGACAGATAGTCGACTACCTCCGGTGCGCAGTAAATCCGGGCTCCGCTGAACACCGAAGAACCGAGGACATGGTCAAAGTGCTTGTGCGTCAGCACAACATGAGTCACGGGCTGGGCCGCGAGTTCGCGCACATCGGCCTGCACTGCCCGGGCCTCCCCGAGAGTGGTGCCGGTGTCGACGAGCAGCGTTCCGTTGTGCCCGCAGACCAGGCCGATCGTGACGTCGCAGAAGGCCAACCGGCACCGATACACGCCGTCGCTCAGCCTCTCCCAATCTTGCTGCATCAGGCCGGTCGCAGCACAGCCGAGCCGTACCAATGGCAGACGAACAACGCGAGCTCGACGTCGGCGCGATCGTCGATCGGCCGGCCGCGGCGGCCGACCGCGCGTTCGACCCGACTGCGAAGGTCATTGAAGCTGACGTTGAGTTCCTTCGCCGCGACCTCGTGCGTGGAGCCGCGGTGCAGGAATACCCGCAGTGTCTCCCTCAGCAGCGCGTCGCCCTCGGTATCGGACGCCAGATTGCCCAGGACGTCTGCGACCCAGCCACGGACCTCGCCGATGCTGGTGCCCAACAACGCCGTCCCCATGACTGCGGGATCAGTGGCCGCGACCAGCACCCGTCGGGATGCCGGGGGTTTGCGCTCCCCGGTCAGCACGGCGGCCCGTGCACGCTGGGCCTGACGGTGAGATCGGCGGAATCCCTGGACGCCGGAGCCCAGTGCACCCATCGCAATGCTCGGGGATTCCGGACGTGCGTTGGTGTAATCGCGCACTCGGGCGGTGAGTTCACCGGGTGCTGATCGAAAAGGCAACCAAACCCACGCGGTGGCCCGGTCGACCGCAGCGAAAAGCGGTCTCGCTGAGGTACTTACCGCGGTAGCCAATTCGTGGGTGAACCGCTGAAGCCGGGGTAGATCGTCCTCTGTCGCATGCCAGACGACCAGTGCGAGGTGCTGTGCGTGAAGGGGATAATCGATTGCCGCAGAGGCGGTGTCGATGGCGACGGCGGTGTCGTCGCTGAGCAGGTCGCGAACCCGCATCGCCCGGATGCTGTTCTGATTCTCCAGCCACTGTCTTTGTTCGGTTTCGTACGCTCCCATGAAGTGTTGTGAAACCCAGTCCACGTACTCGAAGACGACGGTGGTGATCGCCTCGATCACCGCGACCTGGGTGGTCGGTTCCATCTGCAGGGTGCGCAGTTCGCCGAATACGTGCTCAGTCATCTGTCGCTGCCCAAGCCGGTAGGCACGTACCAGGCTGTTGGCCGGGACTTCATGTCGGGCCAGGCGCCGGACGTAGTCGATGGCCAGCCCGGGGACAGAGCAATCACTGACCGGCACGTCATGCAGCAGCACCTGGAAAATCGTGTCGAGGTTGGCCGCAACGCCGGCGTCGAGCATCTCGAACGTACGGTCCTCGCCGCATAGTTCGGGTATCTCGGCAACGAGAGCGGTGCAGATCGCGACGCTGATCTGGTCGACCTTTTGTTGTAGCCGGGCGGCGATGGTGACGACGCACTGATGCGCGTCCATACTTGCCGCATCGTCGCTCACGTGTGGTCACCTTAGATGGCGGACGCCAGGGTTGCCAGATGTCGGAAGAAGTTGACATGTCGGGAAACCCCGACATATAGTGCGCGAGTGGCCAACGCCGACCGCGTCTGTGATCGCATCTTCGCGGCACTGGCAAATCCGGTGCGGCGCAGACTCCTTGAGATCCTGAGCTGCCAGTCTATGTCCGCCGGGGAACTCAGTGAACGGTTCGAGTTGAGTCGGCCGGCCGTAGCTGAACACCTCAAGGTGTTGCGTGACGCCGGCTTGGTGGCTGATGAGGCGCAGGGCCGCCGCCGCATCTACCGCCTGACCGCGGAACCGTTGGCCGAGCTCGGTGACTGGCTGCACCCGTTCGAGAAGTTTTGGCGGGCAAGGCTTGCCGCACTCGCCGAGTCGGCGGAGAAGCAGCAATGAACGAGAGGTAAGAATGCGCGCAGTCGTTATCACCAAGCACGGCGACCCGTCGGTCCTGAAGGTGCAGGAGCGACCGGACCCGCCACCGCCGGGTCCAGGCCAACTGCGCGTCGAAGTCCGCGCCGCCGGAGTCAATTTCGCCGACCACCTCGCCCGCGTGGGCCTGTATCCCGACGCACCGAAGCTTCCGGCCGTCGTCGGCTACGAGGTGGCCGGCACGGTGACGGCCGTCGGCGACGGCGTGGATCAGGGTCGCGTCGGCCAAAGGGTTTTGGCGGGAACGCGATTCGGCGGCTACGCGGAGATCGTCAACGTTGCCGAAGCCGATTCGGTGGCGCTGCCCGACGCGGTGAGCTTCGAGCAGGGCGCCGCGGTCCCGGTAAACTACGCGACCGCGTGGGCCGGCCTGCACGGTTACGGATCGCTGCGCGCCGGCGAGCGGGTGCTGATTCATGCCGCTGCCGGCGGGGTCGGCATCGCGGCCATTCAGTTCGCCAAGGCGGCCGGCGCGGAAATTCACGGCACCGCATCCCCGGGCAAGCACGGCAAGCTCGCCGAACTCGGGGTGGATCGTGCGATCGACTACCGCCAGGACGGCTGGTGGAAGGGACTCGAGCCCTACGACATCGTCCTGGACGCGCTGGGTGGCACGTCGCTGCGTCGCTCCTACCACCTGCTACGTCCGGGCGGACGGCTTGTGGGTTACGGGATCTCGAATATGCAGGAGGGTGAGAAGCGTTCGCTGCGCAAGGCTGCGCCGCATGCCCTGGCGATGCTGCGCGGGTTCAACCTCATCGACCAGCTCTCGGAGTCCAAGACCGTCATCGGGCTCAATATGCTCAAGTTGTGGGACGACCGGGGCTCTCTCGAGCCTTGGATCACCCCGCTGAGCGAGGCGCTGCACGACGGGACGGTGTCTCCGGTCGTGCATGCGGCGGTGCCCTTCGCACAGGCGCCGGAAGCGCATCGCATCCTGGCCTCGCGGGAGAACATCGGCAAGGTCGTGCTCGTCCCATAGCCGGATGGTTTCAGGCGGCGCCGTGGTGGTTATGTTTGGCGCATGGCTGTCACCGAGTCCCGTGAGGTCGTCATCGAGGCGAAACCCGACGAGATTATGGATGTGTTGTTCGATATCGAGACTCTGCCGGAGTGGTCGTCAGTGCACCAGAAGGTCGAGGTGCTCGAACGGGATGACCAGGGTCACCCGCTGAAGTCGCGACAAGTCGTCAAACTCGTCGGGTTCACCGAGGAACAGGAACTGGCCTACACCGTGCACGACGACGGGGTGGGCTGGAGTCTGATCAAGGCCAAGCAGCAGAAGGCGCAGAACGGCCGCTACACCCTGACGCCCGACGGTGACTCCACCCGCGTGCGCTTCGACCTGACAGTCGAACTGAGTATGCCGGTGCCCGGATTCTTTGTCAGGCAGGGCACGAAAGTGTTGATGGACATGGCGACCAAGGGCCTGCGCAAGCGCGTCCTGCAGGTGAAGAAGAGCGCCTAGGTCGCGTCCTCGAGGGCCTGATACGCGGCGTTGTAGCCGGGCGTGAAGGTGATGCCGGGTCCACCGTGGCACCCGGCGCCGCCGAGGTAGAGCCCCGCGATCGGTATCGGGAAATCCAGAAAGCCCTTCGGGCCGGGACGGTTTGGACCCATCAGGTCCGGGTGCAGCAGTCCGTGGCAGAAGTCCCCGCCGGGCGCGGCGAACATGGTGTTCATGTGATAAGGCGCGAACGTGATGTGGCGAATCACGATGTCTTTAAAGTTCGGGGCGAATCTGCTGATCTTGTCGATAACCCGTTGCGCCATCTCATTTTTGAGGTGTCCGTGCTGGTCGCGGGAGACCTCTACCGGGAAGGCGTACGCGTAGGCGCTGGCGGCGTGCTTGCCGCGCGGCGCGAGGCCGGGATCGTGCACCGACGGGATCTGCAGGCCCATCGAGGGGTTGTCCGGCACGATGCCGCGGCGGCAATTCTCCCAGTGCCGCTGCTGCTCTTCGGGCGAGCCGAAGATGCCGACTGACATCTGCATGCCCTCTTCGTTCAGCAACTCATAGGGCGGGGCGAATTCGGGCAGCCCGTCGAGGGCGAAGTGCATCTGGATGAACGAGGCGCGGTGGTCACGGCCCGCCAGGCGCGAAACGAGTTCGGCAGGAACATGTTCGGGTTCGATCAGACCTGTCAGGGTGAGATCGGGTGCCAAGTTCGACACCACGATAGGCGCCGTGATGGTGGAGCCGTCCCGCAGTCGAACGCCGGTCACCTTGCCGTGACTGACGAGAATCTGCTCGACCTTGGCGCGATAGCGGATCTCGCCGCCGTGGCAGACGAAAAGCTCGCGCAGGTGTTCGGTGAGTGCGCCGATTCCGCCCTTGAGCTTGGTCATCATCGAGGTGCTGTTGTCGGGTACCGCCAGGGCGAAAGCGAGGCATGTTGCGCTGCCCGGTGTGTAGGGGCCCCGGTAGGTGGAGTTTACGGCCAGGAAAGCCAGCATCCCGCGCATCACCGCATGTCTGTCTTTATCAGGCAGATAGCGGTCGATGACGTCCATGGCCGAGCCGAACAGCATCTCGTGGATCGCGCGCCGCTCCCCCTCGTTGGCCGCGCACGCGTACATCTCGTCGAGAGTCTTCGGAGGCTTGCGAACATCGAAGCGGCCCAGTGCTTTTGCCGGGCCATGGCTCCAGCCGATCAGTTCGGCCATTCCCAGCACCGCCTCGACGCCGTGCTTCTCCCCCAGGTGTGTCATCAATTGCATCGGGTCGCGGTAGAAGACCATGGGCTCCTCACCGTTTTCACCGATGTTGGTGGACATCACCTCCGGTTCCACGGTGGGCAGCGTGTCCAGGCCGAGGTCCTTGGTGATCTGGCTTGCGGTGGGGAACTGCACCGACCCTGCGATCTCGTACCGGAAGCCGTCGATCAACTCGACGGTCGCCGCCATACCTCCGGCGTAGGTGTTGGCCTCCAGGCAGACCGTGCGCAGCCCCGCGCGCTGCAGTATCGCCGCGGCGGTCAGACCGTTGTGTCCCGCGCCCACCACGATCGCGTCGTAATCCGTCATCCGACCTCCTCGCCGAGACCCGTGCGGCAAGAATATGTCAGTACTGACATAATCGGAAGATGTCAGCACTGACCAGTTCCCATGTCGCGAGCAGACACAAACTCGCGCGCGGCAGCGCCGCGTGGCGCGAGTTTGTGTCTGCTCGCGTGGTAGGTCTCGTCGGATACCATCCGGTGTGGACATGAGCGCTGCGATGAACGGCCACCAGGCTCGTCGCCGGTCGACGCATGACGCGCTTCGGCAGGCGGCGCTGAAAAGCTTTGCCCGCAAAGGGTTTGCGAACGTCACAGTGACGGAGTTGGCCCGTGCGGCAGGCGTCACCGAGCGCACCTTCTTCCGGCACTTTCCCACGAAAGAGGCGGTGCTGTTCCAGGACTACGAGACCCAGCTGGAATGGTTGGCCGACGCGCTGGCCGAGCGTCCGGCCTCGGAATCGCTGTTCGACGCGGTGCTTGCCGGTGTGGCCTCCTACCCGCATGATCTCGAAGTTGTCCGCCAGGCAGCAACCGCCCGTACGGAGCTGATCAGCGCCGAGCGCATCGCCGGTCATCTGCGGGTGGTGCAGGCCTCGTTCGCCACCGTTCTGACCGATTTCGTCCGGGCCCGGAACTCCGAGCTGCCCGACATCGACCTGGTGGCCGAAGTGGCCGGCTCGACACTGGCAGCGGCTCTCGTTGTGGCCGTGGAGAATTGGGGCCGTAATGGCTGTTCTGGTGATTTGGGCGAGTTAGTTGCCAAGAGTCTGGCTCTGGTTCAGTCCGGGCTGGCGCCGCTGGCGGCGCAGGCACAACGATGACGCTGCGCACCCGCCTTACGGATTTCCTGGCCATTGAGCATCCGGTCCTGCTGGCGCCGATGGCCCTGGTGTCGGGTGGTCGGCTGGCGGCGGCGGTCACCGCTGCCGGTGGCCTGGGACTCGTCGGCGGCGGATATGGCGATCCGCAGTGGTTGCGGTCCGAGATCGCCGCGGCCCGGGGCGCCCGCGTCGGCTACGGCTTCATCACGTGGAGCCTGGCGCGTATACCCGACCTTCTCGACACCGTGCTGGAGCAACAGCCGCCAACGGTCATGCTGTCGTTCGGCGACCTCGAACCGTTCGCGGATCGCATCCACCGGGCTGGTGTTGCATTGACCGCCCAGGTGCAGAACCTGGCGCAGGCCGGCCAGGCGATGGAGGCCGGCGCAGACATCATCGTCGCCCAGGGTGGCGAGGCGGGTGGGCACGGGATGAGCGTCCGTTCCACCTTCACGCTGGTGCCCGAAGTCGTCGACCTGGTCGCGGAACGGGCACCCGCGACACTGGTAGTGGCTGCCGGGGGAATCGCCGACGGCCGCGGCCTGGCCGCGGCGCTGGCCCTCGGCGCGGACGGGGTCTTGGCCGGTACCAGATTCTGGGCGTCTGAAGAAGCGCTGGTGTCTCCCGCGGCGCAACGGCGGGCGATTGCGGCCGGCGGCGACGATACGATGCGCACCACAGTGTTTGACATTGTGCGACAACGGGATTGGCCAGACGGCTATGATCTGCGGCTGGTGCGCAACGCTCTGATCGAGCGCTGGCACGCCAGCCCGGACGAGCTGCTCGCGCGGCTTCCCGAAACCATCAGCGCCTACCGGGAAGGCGTTGCGGCCGAGGACTTCGACGTCGATACCGTACTGGTGGGTGAGGCCGTGGGGCTGATTCATGAGGTGCGGCCGGCCGCCGACATCCTCACCGCCATGGTGCGCGACGCGACGCGAATTATGAAGCGGGACAACGACTAAGAACGCTCGCAGATCAGCTCGGCCAGCCGGCGGCGGTCGACCTTGCCGGTCGCGTTGTAGGGGATGTCGCCGACGACCGCCAGACGTTCGGGCAGCTTGAAGTAGGCGATCAAGTCCCGGCAGTGCGACCGCAGCTCCTCGAGTGTCACCGGTGCGCGGGGCACGACCGCGGCGCCCACCCGCTGTCCCAGTTCATCGTCGGGAACTCCGGCGACCGCCACATCACTGACGGCCGGATGCGAACGCAGCGCCTCTTCCACCTCGATGGGGCCGAACTTCTCACCGCCACGGTTGATGGTGTCGCGCAGTCTGCCGCTGGGAAAGATGTAACCGTCGGCGTCCACGCGGCCCAGATCGCCGGTGCGCAACCATCCCGCGACGGTGTTGACCGGCGAGTTGACCCACAGTTCCCCGACCGCTCCCGGCTCCACGTCGGCGCCGGTGACCGGGTCGACCACCCGCACCTCGACCCCCGGCAACGGCCGGCCGACCGAGCCCGCCCGGGCCGGATCGAGATGATCGGCGGCGGTGAGGTTGGCGTAGGTACCCAGCGTCTCGGTTTGACCGAAAACGTTGGTGAACGCCACATTCGGCAGTGCGGCTATGGCCCTGCGCATCAGTGCCGAGGGTGCGGCGGCGGCTCCGTAGGTGATGGCAGCCAGCGACGACAGATCGGTCGCGGCGAAGTCGGGGTGTTCCAGAATCCGGTGCAGCATCGTCGGCACCAGGAACATGCCGGTGACCCGATGCTGCGACACCAGACGCAACCACTCGCCGGCGTCGAACCGCTGCTGCACCACCAGGGTGTTGCCCGAATACAGGCTGGCGAGCAGTCCGAGGGAACCGCCTACGTGAAAGTAGGGCACACACATCATCACAATTACGGGTGGAGTGCCCGGCGCGAACGGCTTGGATGTCCTGCTCAAACGCGCAGCCAGCTGACGGCTGCCGATGTCGACGGTTTTCGGCAAGCCGGTGGTGCCGCTGGTGAACAGCACCATGGCCGGTCGATCCACGTCATCGGCAGCGGCGGTCATGGACGCGTCGGCGCTGAGGAGTTCGGCCGCCGTGAGCGCTCTCGTCGACTCGGGGAGCCGATGCACGAACGCCTCCCCCGCCACCGCCGCCGAACAGCAACCGGCGTTGTCGAGCAGCGCAGCCAACTCCGCCGGCGTCAACGCGGGGTTCATCAAGGCAGCGGTGGCTCCGATTCGCGCCGTGCCGAGCAGAGAGGCGATGGACAGCACGCTCGCCGTGTCGACGACCGCGACCCGGTCGCCGGATTTGACCCCCGCCGCCGCCAGCCCGGCCGTGCACCGGCGCACCGCGTCATCGAGCGCCCCGTAACTGATTCGCTGGCCGTCGATGATCAGGGCGCTGCGCTGCGGATCGGCGACCGCGGCGGCGTCGATGATCGTCCCGAGATTCATGAATCCTTAGTACAGGGGCGACCAGGTCGAGGTGCGCAGCAGCCTGCTGGTCCACTGGTCACGCAGGTCCAACGCGTCGTGCAGCCAGGTTCCGGGGGTGCGGTACTCCGCCGGGATGTGGGTCCGGAGCAGGTCGAGCAGCGCTTCGGGCCGGCTGATCTGCTGCATCAGAATGACTTCACGACGCAGATGGCTGCCGAGCGCGGGCTGAAACGAGGCATCCATCTTCAACATCGACGACGGCTGCTCGAGGCTGCGGGCATATACCTCGCCGCACCGGACGATGTACTCCTCGAACTTGTCCTCGTAGGGCCACATGGTGTCTTCCATGTAGAGGCTCATCTCGTGTTCGCGGCCGTCGACCGGCACCTCGTCGAACGCCACCTCCTGCATCGGCGACCACGGCAGCGGCACCAGCAGTTTGGCGTCGACGCCATGGCGCAGTTCATCGGTGTGGTGCATCCAGTCGCGCAGGTCACCCTGCTGGACCCGCTTGGTCAAGCGCTCCCAGGCCGCTCCGTCACGCACCGCGGTCACGGTGATGACGGTGTAGGCCGGCCCGCTACCCTGCGCCTGGTTGGTGTACCAGAGCAGTCGGGCCTCGTCGCCGGCCGCCAGCATCGGCATCCAACCGTCCCGAAACGCGGCCTCGAACTCGTCTTCGGCGCGGCCTCGCACCGTGTGAACTTCGTGCATGAAAAGCAACGACCAAGACCTCCCACGCGGCGCTGCCTTCTGAACGCCCGCTCACTCACTTACTGGCAGGACGTTAATAGCAGCAAATCGTCCTGTCCACGCAGGGCCGACGGTGACGTCAATATCGGCGGGATGGCGCTGGGATGCGTCGGGTAAACCGCGGTAACTTCGTGACACGGAAACCGGTGAAAGGGACGGGATGGATATCGCTTCGGTCGACGAACTGCTCACCACCACCCGTGCGGTTCGCAAACGTCTCGACCTGACCCGCCCGGTGAGCCGTGACGTGGTCATGGAATGCATACGCCTGGCGATGCAGGCACCCACCGCCAGCAACGCCCAGGACTGGCGCTGGGTGGTGGTCACCGATCCCGGCAAGCGCGCCGCCATCGCGGAGATCTACCGCAGCGTGGGCGCCGAGTATCTGGTTCATGCCGCCGCCAACTCCGAAAATCCGCAGACCAAGCGCGTCTATCAGAGCGCGCTGGGCCTCACCGACACCCTGGCCAAGGTTCCGGTGCTGGTAATTCCCTGCCTTCTGCAGTCCATCGACGAAAGCAATCGACTGGCCGCCGCGTCGGCCTGGGCGTCCATCATTCCGGCCGGCTGGAGCTTTCTGCTTGCCTTGAGGTCGCGCGGTCTGGGCTCGGTGTGGACCACGATGCACCTGGCCCGGGAGCGCGAGGTCGCGGACCTGCTCGGTATTCCCAGCTCTGTCACTCAGGCGGCCTTGTTTCCGGTGGCCTACACGATCGGGACCGATTTTCGGCCCGCGGCGCGACCGCCGGCCGAAACGATCACCTTTTTCGACGAATGGGGTGAAGGCTGATGCAGTCCTACACCGTGCGGTTCCACGTGGACGCTCCGCCGGCCAGGGTGTGGCGCGTGTTGCATCCTCCGGTGCCGCCGAACGCGCCGCGCCCGCGGGTGCTCAGTTGGCCTACGGGCAGCATGGAAATTCTCAACGAGGGCGATGAGGCGGGTGAAGGGCTGGTGCGTACGTGCGTCTTTCCGGTGCCGAAATACCTGTTCTCCGGAGGAAAGGGCCGGTCGTGGGAGACCGTCACCGAGGCGAAGATCAACAAGTTGTCGCGGTATGTCGCCATCGGAAAGCCGTTGTGGTCCCGGGCCGAGGGCTACCACCAACTCGACGAGCAGCCTGACGGCACTACCGTGCTCACCTTCCACGAGACCTACCACGCGTACAACCCGGTACTGCGTTTACTCCTGGAGCGTCCGGTACACGCCCGAATCTCGCGGGACAATCTCGACACCTACGAACACGCGCTGGGCTACGCCGGCCCGGTACGGCGCCTGGACTGATCGGCTCGCGGGTTCGAAATGAGCCCCGCAGCCCGCTAAGCTAGTTACTTATGGGCTCTAAGCAAATCGCCGCCCGCACTGGTGTAGCCGCGCTGCTGGTAGCCGGCTGGTTCAGTGCGGCGGGTATCTCCGCCGCCGATCCCGACCCGACGCCTGCACCGGAACCAGTCCCAGCCCCGACGCCGGCACCGGCTCCGGCGGGCGCACCCGCGGCGGGCTCGCCCAAGACGACGATCGATCACGACGGCATCTTCACCGTCGGCACGGACATCGCGCCGGGCACCTACAGCACGGCCGGGCCGGTGGGCACCGGCACCTGCTACTGGAAGCGGACGGGCAATCCCGACGGCGCTCTCATCGACAACGCCATGTCCAAGAAGCCGCAGATCGTGCAGATAGAGCCGACCGACAAGACTTTCAAGACGAGTGGTTGCCAGCCCTGGCAGCCCACCAGTGACGCACCTCCGCCGAACACCCCCGGCCCGCAGGTGCAGGCGGGCCTGGGAATCCTCAACGGCCTACTCGCGCCGCACGGGCCCTGATCTAGGCGGGTGGCGCCAGCGCCGCCTCGACCGTGGTGTACATCGGCAGCAGACGGCGCAGTCCGCACGCGGCAATGGTGCGGGCGACGATCGGCTGATTGTTGACCAGACGCAGGTTGACGCCGCGGCGGCGGCAGCGCACCGATTCCTGGGCGAGCACCGCGTAGGCGCAGGATCCCAGGAAGTCCAGTTCGCGGATGTCGATGACGAACGGACCCGGTGCGATCGCGATCGCGGCGCTCCTGTTCACCAGCCGCTGCCAGATGACTTCGTTGCTGGCGTCGATGTCGCCGCCGACATGAACCACGACGGCGGACCCGGTGCATTCGGTGACCGCCCGCAAACCGCTGTTCGGGTCAGCTATTTGAGAACTCAGCCGCGTAGTCGAAGGACCTGACGTTGCTCCGATCGCGACAGTGTTCATTCGGCAGTATCCCGTCTTCGTGTGAATCACATAGGTACAGCGACGATCTCCGGCACGACAACGTTGCTCGATTTCGTGCCGAGAGACAGCGTAAATGTCCGGGGGCGTCGAGGGGCGGTCTTCGTAAGCACGGCTTAATCAGCATATGTGTAACAGGGCCTGACAACATAGGATGTCCACGCGATTTTTCCCGGCTGACGGGCTGAATTATTGGCGTTGCCGGGTGGCTCTGCGGGTGAGTAGCGACAGCAGCCAGCTAACGATCGACAAGAGGATCGCCGCCCAGATCGCGGTCCACCAGAAGTGGTCGATCTGCAGGCCCCAGTGCGTGGTGTCCCTGGTGATCTGCGCCGTGATCCACAACATGAACGCGTTGATGACGATGTGGAACAGGCCGAGGGTGAGGATGTACATCGGGATCGACAGGATCTGCACGATCGGTTTGACGATGGCGTTGACCAAGCCGAAAAGCACTGCGACGACAAAGATGATGCCGATGCGCTCGATTGTGCTGTTGCCGCCGACGAAGGTCAGCCCGGGTACGAAAAGGGTGACGACCCAGAGTGCGAGTCCGGTCAGTGCCGCGCGGATCAGAAAAGCCGCCATGTGCTGATCCTGCCACCCGGCGCCAATCCTGCCACCCGGGATGTTTAATTCAGCCCATAAAAGCGTTGGGCGTTGAGTCCGCCGATCTTTTCGCGTGACTGCTCGCTGATATCAGGCCGGTTGCGCAGATGCTTGGTGCTCTCCGGCCATTCCCCGTCCCAGTGCGGGTAGTCGCTGGCGAACATGATGAAGTCGTCGCCCAGCACGTCGATCACTCCGGGCAGAATCGGCTCCTCCGGTTCACACGTCACCCAGACGTTGCCGGCACGCAGGTATTCATGCGGATCACGGCGCCAGCCGCCCTCGATCCAGTCACCGCGCTTCTCGTAGTGCTCGTGCAGCCGGTCGACAAAGAACGGCACCCATCCGGCCCCCGACTCCAGAAATGCGACCCTCAGGTCGGGATGGCGTTCAAAGACACCGCCGGACACCAGCGCCGTCATCGCGGTCATCTGGTCGAACGGAAAGCTGACGCAGTGCACCTGGATGTAGTTGGTGAAGCGGTCGACGCCGATCTTCGGTAGATGGATGCCGGGCGCGCCGTGAATGCCCAGCGGCATATTGAGTTTCACGGCAGCGGCGTAGAAGGGGTCGAGATCCGGGTGATCGAGATTGCGGGTCTTCAGCGCGGGCGGAACAAGGGTTGCGACCAGGCCCAGCTCCTTGGCCTCGGTCATGACGTCGATCGCCACCTCACCGTGTTCGATCGGCGCGACGGCCACCCCGCGCAGCCTGCCATGCGTGGGCTCGCAGAAATCGGCGATCCACTGGTTGTAGAGGCGCGCGAAGCCGGCCGCGAATACGGGATCCTCCAGGCTGGGCACGCACAGCCCGAGACTGGGATAGAGCACCATCGTGTCCAGATGGTCACGGTCGGCGTCGGCGAGCACCCCCTCTGCGGTCGAGCAGTTGATGCCGGGCGCCTTGGTAATGCCGTGCTCGGGCGGACAGCCCGCGCCCGGGCCGGTGTCCTCGGGATAGTTGCGGCCCTCGATCGTCAGCCGCGGCCGCCGATCGTTGCTCAACTGCACGTGATCCGGCCAGCGCTTCAGCGCTTCGAAAGCGAGCGACGCGTTCTCCGCGACATGTCCGTCGGCATCGATGATCCGCATGTATCCGGAACATACTCGCTCGCGCGCCAGACTCGCGGTATCGGGACACGTAGGCCACGATGCTCTCGTGACCAGACAGCGGTTGACCAGCGACCAGCGCAACTCCTTCATGGCAGCCTTCCTGGGCTGGACGATGGACGCTTTCGACTTCTTCATCGTTGTGCTGGTCTACGCAGACATCGCCGAGACATTTCATCGCAGCAAGACCGAAGTCGCGTTCGTCACGACGGCCACGCTGGCCATGCGACCGGTCGGCGCGCTGCTGTTCGGGCTATGGGCCGACCGGGTCGGCCGCCGGCTTCCGCTGCTGGTCGACGTGTTGTTCTACTCGGTGGTGGGGTTCCTGTGCGCGTTCGCGCCGAACTTCACGGTGCTGGTGATTCTGAGGCTGCTCTACGGCATCGGCATGGGCGGCGAGTGGGGTTTGGGCGCGGCGCTGGCCATGGAGAAGGTTCCCACCGAGCGGCGCGGCTTCTTCTCCGGTCTGCTGCAGGAGGGTTACTCGTTTGGGTACCTGCTGGCCAGTGTGGCCTCGCTGGTGGTGATGAACGGGTTGGGTCTGTCCTGGCGCTGGCTGTTCGCGCTGAGCATCATCCCGGCGCTCATCAGCCTGATCATCCGCTACCGAGTGGAGGAATCCGAGGTCTGGGAAGCCGCGCAGGACCAGATGCGGCTGACCAAGACAAGGGTGCGCGACGTGTTGCGCGAGGCTAAGGTCATCCGCCGGTTCTTCTATCTGGTCTTGCTGATGACCGCATTCAACTGGATGAGTCACGGCACCCAGGACGTCTATCCCACCTTCCTAAAGGCGACCACCGATCACGGCGCGGCGCTGTCGAGTGCGACCGCCCGCTGGATTGTCGTGGTCTACAACGTCGGTGCGATCATCGGCGGCTTGATTTTCGGGACTCTTTCCCAGCGGTTCGGCCGCCGCTACACCATCGCGTTTTGTGCCGTCCTCGCGCTGCCGATCGTGCCGGTCTTCGCGTATTCCCGGACCGCGGCGATGTTGTGCCTGGGCTCGTTTCTGATGCAGTTCTTTGTGCAGGGCGCCTGGGGTTGCATCCCGGCGCACCTGACCGAGCTCTCACCAGATGCGATCCGAGGCTTGTACCCCGGGGTGACGTATCAGCTCGGCAACCTGCTGGCGGCTTTCAACTTGCCGATCCAGGAGCATCTGGCCGAGACGCACGGTTATCCATTCGCGTTGGCCGCAACGATCGTGCCGGTGCTGGTGATGGTGGCGTTGTTGACGCTGATCGGCAAGGACGCCACCGGAATTCGGTTCGGGTCCTCGGAGAGCGCGTTTCTGCCGGCTAAGAGCTGAGCAGCTTCAGCAGCAGGTGCATGGCCACCGTGGTCGAGCGTTCCCGGACGTCGGAGCGGTTTCCGGGCAGCCGCAGGGTGCGGGTGAGTTTCGGACCGTCTGCGAGTGCGACTGTGAAACACACTGTGCCGACCGGCTTTTCGTCGGTTCCACCGCCGGGGCCGGCGATTCCGGTGATGGCGACCGCGGTGTCGGCGTCGAACCGTTTGAGCGCGCCTGCGGCCATCGCTTCGGCGACCGGCTCGGAAACCGCGCCGTATTGCTGGATGAGTGCTGCGTCGACGCCGAGCAGTTCCACTTTCGCCTCGTTGGAGTACGACACCACCCCGCCGGCCACGTAGTCCGAGGATCCGGGGCGGTCGGTCAGCCGTGCCGCCAGCAGGCCGGCGGTGCAGGATTCCGCGGTGGCGATGGTGCGGCCCTTGAGCAGTTGGGCGACCAGGTCGTCGACCTGCGAACCGTCCTCGGAGAACACCTGGTCGCCGTGCCGGTCGCGTAGCAACTTGGTGAGTTGCGCGTAGGTGTCGGCGGCGTCCGGCTCGTAGCGCGTCACGATCTCGAGCTCGCCGCGCCGCAGGCAGGTGGTGATCTCCAGCGCGGCGAATCCTGGGATGGCGGTTTCGGCTTCGCGCAACGTCTCGGCGAGTCCCGACTCCGGCAGCCCGAACATCCGCACCATGTCCTGGCGGTAGACGGTGCGCCCGGCCAGGGCTTCCTGCACGCCTTCGGTCTCAATTGCCTTGTGCCACATAGGTTGCAGCTCGCGTGGTGGGCCGGGCAACACCAGCACGGTCGGCTTGCCCGGCACCACCACGCCGGGCGCCGTGCCCACCGGGTCGAGGATTTGCGAGCCGACCGGAACCATCGCCTGCTTGCGGTTGGCGGCCCGTACCGATTCGAACTTCCCCGGTTCCATCAGCGCGGCGAACGCGGGATTGCGCGCCATCAGGGACTTGAGGATCTCGGCGATCCGGTTCTCCAGCGCCTCGTCGAGTTTGAGCTCGCGGCCGCAGAAGCGGGACACCACCTCGACGGTCATGTCGTCGGCCGTGGGGCCCAGTCCGCCGCTGGTGATGATCAGGTCCACGCCCTGGTCGGCCAGGAAACGCAGCTGCGCCTCAATGTCGGCGGGCCGGTCCCCGCAGATGGTGATGTGGGCGAGCTCGACGCCCAATTCCAGCAGCCGGTCGGCCAGCCAGGGGCCGTTGCGGTCCTGGACCCGTCCGGTCAGAACCTCGGTGCCGGTGACCACGATTCCTGCGCGTGCGCTCACCGTGCCGAGCCTACGCACCCGGGTGGTCCTTATGTCACCCAGCACATCGCCGTAGCGCACCTGATAGAGGTGTCCGACGGGGTTGTTTCTGCCGCGTCAGCACCACCTCATCGCGACGTCGATCCGGCCGTTGCGGTGCCCAGGTCGGCTTCTCTCTTAGTCTGGTCGTCACACGACGATGCCGCTCAGGCCCGTGGTTCCATCGGCGCCGCCGGCGCCGCCGGCGCCGCCGATACCGCCGAAACCTGGTATCGCAGTTCCGCCGCCCGCGCTGGCATTGCCGCCGTTACCGCCGTTGCCGCCGTTAATCCCGTTGCCCGAGCTGTCTCCGCCGTCGCCGCCAGCACCACCGGTGCCGAACCCACTTCCGGTGGTGGTCCCAAAACCGCCGACCCCGCCGGTCCCGCCTGTGGTGCCGTCACCGCCGTCACCGCCGTCACCGCCAGTAGCCGTGGCCGCGGAGCTACCGTTGCTGATCGTCGCGGTGCCGCCGTTGCCGCCGTTGCCGCCGATTCCGCCGGTGGTACCGATGCCGCCTGCCCCGCCGGCGCCGGAGGTGACGTTTCCGAGCCCGAAGGTAGTTGCCGCTCCGCCGATTCCGCCGTTTCCACCAGTGGTGGCGCCGGCTCCGCCGTTTCCGCCGCTGCCACCGATCGCCGTGGCTTTGGAGACAGGGTTGCTGATTGTTGCACTACCGCCGTTGCCGCCGGTCCCGCCGGCGACGGCGCCGTTTCCGCCGTCACCGCCGTTGCCGCTGGTAGCCGTGGCCGTGGAAGTAGCGTTGCTGATCGTCGCGGTGCCGCCGATACCGCCGTTTCCGCCGTTGCCGGTGGTACCGGTGCCGCCGGCCCCGCCGGCGCCGGAGTTGACGTTGCCGAGGGCAGAGGAAGATCCCGTTCCCCCGGTGCCGCCGTTTCCGCCGTTGATGGCGCCGGCGCCACCGGTGCCGCCGGTGCCGCCGGTAGCCGTGGCGGTGGAGGCAGTGTTGCTGATCGACGCACTACCGCCGATGCCACCGTTTCCGCCGTTGCCGGTGGTACCGGTACCGCCGTCCCCGCCGGCCCCGGAATTGACGTTTCCGAGCCCAGAGGTAAACGCCGACCCGGCGTTGCCGCCGTTTCCGCCCGTGGCCCCGTCGCCGCCACGGCCGCCGTTGCTGCTAACAGCGTTGGTTGTGGAGACAGCGTTGCTGATCGACGCGGGGCCGCCGTTTCCGCCGTTCCCGCCGGTGCCGGTGGTGCCGGTGCCGCCGTTCCCGGCGGCGCCGGAGTTGACGTTTCCGAGCCCGGAGGTGAATGCCGATCCGCCGTTGCCACCGTTTCCGCCGTTGGTGGCGCCGTCTCCCCCGTGACCGGCGTTGCCGCCGGTGGCCGTGGCTGTGGAGACAGCGTTGCTGATCTGTGCGCTATTGACGGAGCCGCCGTTTCCGCCGCTGCCGGTGGTACCGGTGCCACCGGCCCCGCCGGCGCCGGAGTTGACGTTTCCGAGCCCAGTAGTGAATGCCGATCCGCCGATGCCACCGTTTCCGCCGTTGGTGGCGCCGTTTCCGCCGGTGCCACCGTTGCCGCCGGTGGCTGTGACCGTCGAGACAGCGTTGCTGATCTGCGAGGAGCCGCCGGAGCCGCCGTTTCCGCCGCTGCCGGTGGTACCGGTGCCGCCGTTCCCGGCAGCGCCGGCATTGACGTTTCCGAGCCCGGCGGTGAAGGCCGATCCGCCGCTGCCGCCGCTGCCGCCCGTGGTTCCATCACCGCCGTTACCGGCGTTGCCGCTGGTAGCCGAGCCCGAGGAGGCGGCATTGCTGATCTGCGCGCCACCGCCGCTGCCGCCGTTGCCGCCGACGCCGGTCGGGCCTCCGCCGATGCCATCGGCGCCGTCCCCGCCAACGGCGTTGCCGGTGCCGGTGTTGTTGGCAAAACCGCCACTGCCGCCGGCTCCGCCGCCACCGGGACCCGATCCGCCGGTCGCGGCAGCCCCGCCAAGCGCGTCGCCCGCCCCGGAGTGGGTTGCCTGACCGCCGCCACCACCGATGCCACCGACACCGGTCGTGGCGTCGCCGCCGGTGCCGCCGGTGCCGCCGATGGCTGCAGCGCTGGTGCTGTTGGAACTCGCGTTCCCCCCGTTCCCGCCGCGGCCCCCGAGCGTTGCGTTGTTGTTGCCGGTGCCGCCGTTGCCGCCGGCGCCGCCCTTGGCGGTCGCGGTCGACGCGGCATTGGAGATGTTTGCGTTACCGCCGGTGCCCCCGTTTCCACCGTTCCCGGTGGAACCGGTGCCGCCGTCGCCGCCTGTACCGGGTGTGACGTTTCCGATCCCCACGGTCAATGCGGTCCCGCCGGTCCCGCCACTTCCGCCGCTGTTGGCGCCGGCCCCGCCCGCGCCGCCGGCCCCGCCCGTAGCCGTGGCGGTAGAGGCGGTGTTCGTGATCTGTGCCAGACCGCCGTTGCCGCCGGTTCCGCCGATGCTGCTGGGAGCGACGTTGGCGCCGCTAGCGCCACCGGCGCCGCCCTGGCCGCCGTTGGCGGTCCCGGTTGCGTTCTGCACCGCGTTGCCGCCGTTGCCGCCGTTGCCGCCCCTGCCGGTGTCAGCTCCGGCGCCGCCGTCCCCGCCATTGCCGCCGGTAGCTGCCGTTGCCATCGAACCAGCGTCACCGCCGGCCCCGCCGTTACCGCCGTTACCGGTACCGGCGGCATCGCCGCCGTGCCCGCCGTTGCCGCCTTTGCCGTGGGTGCCGCCGGCGCCGCCAACTCCACCTTGACCGCCATTGCCGCTGACGGTTTCGTCGTAGCCGGCGCCTCCCGTGCCACCGTCGCCACCGGCGATGACGGCTCCGCCCGCACCGGTCGCGCCGGCCACTGCGCCGGGACCGCCCGGCGCCCCTCCGGTGCCGCCGCCGCCCACCACGCCGGCGTTGCCCCCGTTGCCGCCTCTGCCACCCGCAGTGGCCACGTTCGCGCCATCACCCCCAGATCCGCCGTCACCGGGCGCCCCGGTATCGCCGCCGGCCCCGCCGGCACCACCGGCACCGTTCGTGCCTGCAGCGCCGAATAACGAGCCCTTACCGGCGGCACCGCCCATCCCGCCGGAACCGCCGCTGCCGCCGTTGCCGCTGTCACCGCCGTTGCCGCCGTTGGCACCCAGAGTTGTGGCGTTCCAGCCGTCGCCGCCGGACCCGCCGGCGCCACCCGCCCCGCCCACCCCACCGGCGCCGCCGGCGCCGCCGGCGCCGAAAAGCAGCCCGGCGTTGCCGCCGGCCCCGCCGGTACCGGCATTACCCCCGTTGCCGCCGGCGATGCCGTTGGTGCCGTTCGGAAGCGCTAGGGTGCCCGGGGTGCCGGGGCCGCCCACGGCCCCCACAGCGCCGGCCCCGCCGACTCCGCCAGCCCCACCATTGCCGAACAGCAGCGCGCTGCCCCCGAGTCCGCCAGTGCCGCCGTTGACGCTGGCACCGCCCACTCCGCCAGCGCCGCCGGCGCCACCATTGCCCCACAACCACCCGCCTGAGCCCCCGGCCCCACCGTTGCCGCCACCGGTCCCGCCGGCGCCGCCAGCACCGCCAGCGCCGAGCAGGCCCGCCGCGCCACCGGCCCCACCCGATCCGCCGGGTGCGCCCGATCCGCCGTTGCCGCCGTTACCCCACAGGATCCCGCCCGCCCCGCCGGCAGCCCCGGTTCCCGGCGCGCCATCGGTGCCGTTCCCGATCAGCGGACGCCCCAGCAATGCGTTGGTGGGCGCATTAATGACGCCCAGGACGGCCTCTTGCAGGGTCTGCAACGGCGTGGCGGCCGTCGCGTCGGCAAGTGCGTAAGAGCCCCCGGCGGCGTTTAATGCCTGGATGAACTGCGCCTCGAAAGCCGCCGCTCGCGCACTGACCGCCTGGTACTGACGGGCGTGGTCAGAAAACAGAGCCGCGATCCCCGCCGACACCTCATCGCCCGCAGCGGCCAGCATCCCGGTGGTCGGACCCGCAGCTAATATCTGGGCCGCGCTCAGCGACGAACCGATGCCCGCCACTTCCGCTGCGGCCGCCGACAGCATCTCCGGAATTGCCAGCACATAGGACATCGCTACCTCCAATGCATCCGGGTCGGCCACAGCGCCTCAACGGTGGAAGGAGTGTATGACGGATTTGTTGAGGTGGAAAGGCTAATGCAAGCTTCCTGATCCGCATCGGCTCTCGATCTATGATGAATTCATTACGCCTAGGTTGTCGGGATGAGTAAAACGGTCTCTGAGCTCGGATGGCGTAGGTTGTTTGGGGTGGACAAAAACCTTCTGGATTCCCTCGGCTGGCAACCGCGCAACGCATCAATTTCATTGCTTAGATTTCAGTCTTGAGGTTCTGGACCGCCTGCCGGACGGGTCTGCTTGTCGCAGTGCAACGGCAGAACTGACGATTCGCTGGATGGCGAGATCTCCTGTGCGACAGCCACAAAAGTGAAGGCTGGCAAGGTGTCGACCGCTGCCTTTGGGTGACCTCGCGGTGCTGCCAATTGTGGTGCCGGGATCCCAGTCGGTCGCTACGGCCGTGAAAAATTTTCCGTCATCTCAATGACCGTGACGCAACAGGGTCAAGCACAAAAAGGATCGATATGAATTCGTATCCCGCAACGAAGTGAGACATCTTATGACGTATCGAGTCAGGGGGCGCACAAAATTCACAAATCGTACTCATAGGACTCTCCAAATAGGTCCGCAGGGCTGCTCGAGGCACCACTCATTACCGTTCGTCCCGCGCTTTCCGAGAGAACGGCACAGAGCCGTCTTCGTCATTTAACCTGCAAGCGCGGAGGACCATTCCGCAGAGTTCGTGTTGTGGAAATGACAACCAACCGTTAATGAGCACGGCGGCTAACTCAACCGAGGTGCTTGACGGTCGTGTCGTCTGCCATCGGCTCCGGCAGCTGGGGAGCCACGGGCCGTTGTGGACCCGTCCGGTCAGAACCTCGGAGTGACGCGTCAGACGATGTTGCCCTTGGCGCCCGAGAAGCCTGGGAAGAACGCGCCGGAACCTCCCTTGCCACCTGACCCGACGATCGCATTGCCGACCGTGGCGGCGTGGGCATCGCCGCCGTCGCCGCCGCTACCGCCGAAGCTGGCGCTCGTGCTATTGCCGCCGACGCCGCCTCCGCCACCGATGCCGAAAGCGGTTCCGTCGGTCCACCCCAAACCACCTTTACCGCCAGTTCCGCCCGTGCCGCCGGTAGCGCCATTCCCCCCGGCGCCGCCGGTCGCGTTCGCCGCTGAGGTGATACGGGTGATTCGCCCGGTTCCGCCGGCCCCGCCGTCCCCACCGTCACCGCCGTCACCGCCTAGCCCGCCTTGTCCGCCTTTGCCGCCGGTCGCCGTGCCCAAGCCGTCATTCTGCGCGTCCCCGCCTGCGCCCCCGGTACCGCCGCCCGCGCCGATGCCGGCGGCACCTGCCCCACCGGCGCCCCCGGTGGCGCTGCCCGCGGAGTTGGAGGAGGTAACACGCGCGTCGCCGCCGCGACCGCCGGTGCCGCCGTCGACCAAAGCTCCGCTGGATCCTCCAACCGCGCCGTTGCCTCCGATGGCGTTGCCGGTTCCGCTGTTGGTTGCGAGACCTCCGCTGCCGCCCGTTCCACCGAAAGTCGACCCTGACCCACCGGTGGCGCCATTGCCGCCGACAGCCACGCCCGCACCGGAGTGCACCGCGAATCCGCCTGTGCCGCCGGTCCCGCCTACGCCGTTGAACGCCGTGCCACCGGTTCCTCCCGTGCCTCCTGTGGCCGTGGTGGTCGGGCTCTTGCTGTTGATCTGGGCGGAGCCGCCAGCGCCGCCCTGGCCGAACAAGGTGCCGTTGTTGGCGCCGGCGCCGCCGGCGCCGCCAGTACCACCCTTGGCGCTTGCGGACGAGCCGATGTTGCTGATGAATGCGTCACCGCCTCGACCACCGTTTCCGCCGCCCGCCGCGGCGCCCTTACCAAAGCCGCCCGCACCGCCGGTGCCGGGATTGACGCTGCCTAGCCCGTTAGTGGTGGCTGATCCTCCGAAGCCGCCGTTGCCGCCCACGGATTGGCCGGCGCCGCCAGCTCCGCCGATGCCTCCGACAGCGCCCGCCGTGGACGTCTGATTGTTGATGGTCGCGGTGCCGCCACCGCCACCACTACCGCCCGCGCCGGCAAAGCCCTCGCCTCCCTTGCCGCCGGCGCCTGACACAGCAGTGCCTGAGCCGGCGTTGGTAGCCGACCCACCGAAGCCGCCGGCCCCGCCAGTAGGTCCATCGGCACCGGCACCACCCTTGCCGCCGGTAGCCACACCGGATGATGACGGCGACGAAACGGTTGCGGTGCCACCGTTGCCGCCGGCCCCGCCGATCGCCCCCGACGAGGTGCCGTTGGCACCATCACCGCCGATTGCGTTGCCCGTTCCAGTATTTGAGGCGCCGCCGCCGTCGCCACCGCGACCACCACCGGCGGTACCAGTCCCACCGGCACCACCGGTGCCGCCGCGTGCATCACCGACCCCGGCGTGGAAGCCGAAGCCGCCGGTCCCACCGGCGCCGCCCGAGCCGGTGCTGGTGCTGCCGCCGGCTCCACCCTCACCGCCCCTGGCTGTTGCGGTAGACGTGGACTTGAAAATTTGCGCATCGCCGCCGGTGCCACCGATGCCGGCGGCACCTGTGGTCCCGTTGCCGCCTGCGCCACCCGTGCCGGGGGTGACCGCTCCCAATCCCAAGTTGATGGCCCGGCCGCCTGAACCACCGTTTCCGCCGGCCGTGCCATCGGCGCCGGCCCCACCCTGACCGCCCACCGCGATACCCGAGGAGTCGGGATTTCCGACCTGCGCCAAGCCACCGGCGCCTCCCGCGCCGCCTCTGCCCGTGGCACCGCCATTGGTACCGCCGGCGCCGGCGCCGGCGATGGCGTCACCGGTTCCATTGTTGAAGGCGTTCCCGCCGTCGCCTCCGGCCCCGCCGCCCGCTAAGCCCTTGCCACCAACACCGGCGACGCCGCCCACGGCGGTGCCGGTCCCACTGTGCGTGCCGCTACCACCGGAGCCACCTGTTCCACCGGTACCGGTGCTGGCCTCACCGCCAAGCCCACCCGTGCCGCCCGTGGCCGTCGTCGACGAGTTGCTGCTGTTGGTGTTCGCACCCCCACCGGTGCCGCCTCGCCCCAGGAACTGGTTGTCTACCCCGGCCCCGCCGTTACCACCAGTACCGCCGACAGGACTGACCGTCGACGCGGCATTGTTCACGGCTGCGGTGCCGCCAAAACCTCCGCTGCCGCCCCCGCCGGTGTTTCCGATGCCTCCTGCGCCCCCGTTGCCCGGGGTGACATTGCCCGTCCCGGTGGTGGTGGCCGATCCGCCGAACCCGCCGTTGCCGCCAGTGGCACCGTCACCGCCGGCGGCGCCATCGGCGCCGGTCGCGGTTGCGGTGGATGCGCTGTTGGAGATGGTGGCGGATCCGCCGCTGCCGCCGGACCCTCCCGAGCCGGTCGTCCCGTCGCCTCCGGCGCCGGCAGCGCCGCCAATTGCTGCTCCCGTTCCAAAGTTGGTCGCCGATCCGCCAACACCGCCGTTGCCGCCAAAGACGCCATCGGCGCCTGCGCCGCCTTTGCCGCCGGTCGCAATCCCCGATGAAATGTCGATGGCGACTTCGGCGGCCCCTCCGCCGCCGCCGGCACCGCCGCCACCGGTAAGACCACCACTCGTGCCGGCGGCTCCGGTACCGCCAAGGGCGTTGCCGGTGCCGCTGTTACGCCCGAGTCCCCCGTTGCCGCCTGCCCCTCCGCGCGTGGGACCCTTGCCGCCGGCACCACCGTCACCTCCTGCTCCGACGCCGGCATTGCTGTGCGTCCCGACTCCGCCTGTCCCGCCGGTTCCGCCGGTGCCCGTGCTCGCGTCGCCACCGACGCCACCCGCGCCCCCGAGCGCCACGGTGGTCGCGTTACCGCTGTTGGTTTGCGCGCTCCCGCCGCCGCCGCCGCGGCCGAGGGCGGTGTTGTCGACGCCGGCGCCGCCGGCGCCGCCGCGCCCGCCGACCGGGCTGACGTCGGAAGCGGTGTTGTTGATGACCGCACTGCCGCCGAATCCGCCAATTCCCCCGCCTCCGGTGGTGCCGGTGCCACCGGCGCCACCGGTTCCGGCGGTCACGATTCCAGTTCCGGAGGTCGACGCCGAACCCCCGGCGCCGCCGAAGCCGCCGGTGGTTCCGGTGCCGCCGTCGCCACCGTTGGCTGCAGTGGCGGTCGCCGTGGACTTGCTGTTGCTGATGTTCGCGTTCCCGCCGGACCCGCCGGAGCCGCCGTTAAAGGCGGCGCCGTTCCCGCCCTTGCCGCCGGTTCCGGACGTGACACTGCCCAGGCCGGCAGTCGATGCCGTGCCGCCCGTACCACCACCGCCACCGAAGGTGGCGCCATCGCCGCCGGCGCCGCCAGCAGCCCCGGTTGCGTTGACCGTCGATCCCGCATTGGAAATCGACGCGGTACCACCGGATCCGCCGTTGCCACCTGATCCGACGCTGCCTTCACCGCCCGCTCCGCCAGCGGCTGGGTTGACCTTGCCGGTCCCGCTGGTAAATGCCGATCCACCATTACCGCCGAAGCCGCCGGTGGTGCCGTCGGCGCCCGCTCCGGCGGTGCCTCCGGTGGCGGTCGCCGTTGAGGTTGCGGTGGTGATGACCGCATCGCCGCCGCTGCCACCTCGGCCGCCGGTGCCGGTGTTGCCGCCACTGGTCCCGTCTGCCCCGGCGCCGCCAGTCGCGTTACCCGTTCCGCTGTTGAACCCGGCGCCCCCGAAACCGCCGTCACCACCACCAGTTGGGCCCGCGCCGCCCGCCGCTCCGGCGCCGCCGAAGGCATCGCCGGCTCCACTGCTGAATGCGTTGCCTCCGGAGCCGCCGTTTCCGCCGCGGTTGCCATCGCCGCCGGCACCGCCGGCGCCGCCGACAGCGTTTCCGGCTCCGTTATTGAAGCCCGTCCCCCCGATGCCGCCGTTGCCGCCTGCGCCGGTGCCGGCACCGTCACCGCCGGCCCCACCCGCCCCGCCGGTACCACCCGTTGGGCCGCTGGCCCCGCCCCAGCCGCCGTCGCCCCCGGTGCCTCCGGCCAGCGTGGCATTGCCGCCGGCGCCGCCGGCGCCGCCAGCTCCGTACAAGCCGCCGGCGCCTCCGTTTCCGCCTTTGCCGCCGGAGGTGCCGGGCACCGCCCCCGCGTCGCTGGCGGCGTCGTAACCGCGGCCACCAGCGCCACCGTTGCCGCTGATACCCGTGATCGTGCCTGCGGCGCCGCTCGCGCCCGCGCTGCCGCCGGGTCCACCGGCACCGCCGCCGTTGCCGCCAAGGCCGACGGCGCCGGGATTGCCACCATTTCCGCCCGCGCCGCCCTGGGTGATGAGGGCGTCGCCGGCGCCGCCGATGCCGCCGTCTCCGGCATTGCCCGCGTTACCGCCGGCGCCACCTATGCCGCCGTTGCCGTTGGCGCCCGCGGCGCCGAACAGGATGGAGCCGCGCCCGCCGACGCCACCCGTGCCGCCGTTACCGCCGGTACCGCCGGAGCCGCCGTTGCCGCCGTCACCGCCATCGACACCGGCGCCCAGCGCGTTAAAGCCTGCGCCGCCCAGGCCGCCGGTGCCGCCGGCCCCGCCGGTGCCGCCGCTGCCGCCGGCGCCGCCTGTGCCATAGACCAGTCCTCCGTTGCCCCCGGCGCCGCCCGTCCCGGCGTTTCCGCCCGTACCGCCCGTACCTCCGACGCCGCCGGTCGCGCTCGCAGTGCCGGGATCACCCGGGGTGCCCGTGGCCCCAGCCGCGCCGGCACCGCCAAGCCCACCGGCTCCACCGTTGCCGAACAACAGGGCATTGCCGCCCACACCACCCACTCCGCCATTGACGGTCGCGCCGCCGATACCGCCGGCCCCGCCGGCCCCGCCGTTGCCCCACAACCAGCCGCCGGTGCCGCCGGCGCCGCCGATACCGCCACCGGCGCCTCCGGCACCGCCGACGCCACCACTGCCGATCAGACCGGCCGCGCCCCCGGCGCCCCCGGCCCCGCCCGCGGCGCCTGAACCGCCGCTACCGCCATTGCCCCACAGGATGCCGCCGGCACCTCCGTTCTGCCCTGTACCGGGCGCCCCGTCTGTGCCGTTGCCGATCAACGGACGACCCAGTAGCAGATTGGTGGGGGCGTTGATCGCTCCGAGTATCTGCCCTTCCAGCACTTGCAGCGGCGACACGTTGGCGGTCTCGGCGAGGGCGTAGGAGTCGCCGGCGCTGGCGAGCGCCTGCATGAAGTGTGAGTGGAATACCGCTGCCTGGCTTTCGATGGCTTGGTAGCCGGCGCCGTGGCTGTTGAAAAGTGCTGCGATGGCCGCCGAAATCTCGTCACCGGCGGCAGCGAGCACCTCAGTTGTCGGTATGGCGGCGGCGAAATTCGCCGCGCGCAATGACGAGCCGATACTGGCGACATCCGCGGCGGCCGCTGCGAGAAAGTCCGGAGTTGCAAAGACGTACGACATCTTGGTCGCTCCCGCCTGATCGTGCCTGACGAAGGCAAGTAATTCTGTCGTTCATCAGTACCACGAACGGGCGGCCGTTACTAAGCTTTTATGCCATTAGTTAAATCGTTCATTACTTGAATCATTCAAATCTGGTGGCAGGGCAGTGAGGTGATCCAAAAGCGTTGTTCTAGAACGAAGTTCGGCGAACGCGTGTCCGCGCGGTTTCATTTGATGGGTCGCTATTGGGGTGATTTCCGGCCGGTCCAGGGTGCGACCCGATTATAAGCCCCAGTCCGTCTTCGGAATGAATTTATTATTGCGACGAAAGGGCGAAGTGAGAGGAATAAGTCGACGACGAGTCGGGGCTGCGCCGCTTTTTAACGGGGCGCGGGATGGAGCGGAGCCCAACTGGGTGCTTGGATCAACAACACCCGCTTTCGCGAGGAAATCCCGCGGTCCAGGGTGGCATCCCGCCCGGCGAAAGGCGAGGTTGGCGGCACAGGGTCTAGACGACTACACCGCTCTTGCCGTCTGCGCCCTTGCTGCCCCCGGTCCCGCCGGCGCCGCCGACGCCGCCGCTGCCGACGACCGGGGTACCACCAATGCCCGCGTGAGCATTGCCGCCATTGCCGCCGCTCCCACCGTTGGTCGACGCAAGGGTGCTGTTTCCGCCGTCGCCGCCCTTACCGCCGATCCCGGATCCGGAACCGAGGGTGGACCCCAACCCTCCGCTGCCGCCATCGCCGCCGGTTCCCCCGTTGCCGCCCCTGCCGCCGGCGCCGGCGGTCGCAGTATTCGTGGACACTGCGTTGTCGATAACCGCTTTGCCGCCATTACCGCCGAGCCCGCCGGCGATACCTCCCTTTCCGCCCGTGCCACCGTTGCCGGCCGTGGCCGCGCCGGTTTCTTGATTGGTGGCAGTACCGCCGCTACCGCCCTCGCCACCTGCCCCGAGGCCATCGCCGCCGGCGCCGCCGTCACCTGAGAACGCGTTGCCGCTGCCGCCGGGGGCCACGACCGCGTCACCGCCGATTGCCCCGGCCCCGCCTGCGGTTCCTGCGCCGCCAGCTCCGCCCTTGCCCCCGACGGCGTTGCCGGATGCGTTTGTGGTCGGGTCTTTGGCATTGACACTTGCGGTCCCGCCCGGGCCGCCATTGCCGCCTTTGCCCGTCGTGCCGCCGCTGCCCCCCAACCCGCCGGACCCGCCGAGCGCATTCCCGGTTGCCCCGTTTTGATCCACGTTGCCCCCGGCCCCGCCGTTCCCACCACCATCAACTCCCGATCCGCCCGCCCCGCCGTGGCCGCCGACTGCGCCGCCGGTACCAACAGGGTTCGTTGTGCTCCCGTTGCCGCCGTTTCCTCCCCGGCCCCCTGTGCCGGTGGAAGTCGCGTTACCGCCGTCCCCGCCGGTGCCGGTGAAGACGCCGCCGATTCCGCTGTTGACCGCGTCGCCGCCGTTGCCGCCATTGCCGCCACCTGCGAGGCCATTGCCACCGACCCCGCCGGCGCCCGATTGCGCATCGCTGGATGAGTACCCCACGGCGTCACCGCCCCGTCCCCCGTTCCCACCAGTAACGCCGTCACCGCCGGCCCAGCCTCGGCCGGCAGCTGCGCTCACCGAGCTGCCCCCGACGTCGTTGCCGCCGTTCGCAGCACCGCCGGCACCGCCGCTACCACCGTTGCCCGTGCTGCCGCCACTGCCGCCGCCGCCGCCAACGCCGCCCCTGGACGTCCCGCTATCGCCTGCGTTGAGCGCCTTGCCGCCGTCCCCGCCGTTTCCGCCACCGGCCGGCCCGGCGCCGCCGGCCCCGCCCTTGCCGCCCGTGGAGGTACCGCTAGCCAGCAGATTCTGGACCGCCGCTGCGCCGCCGGCTCCTCCTGCTCCACCCTTGCCTGAGATGGCGGCGGCGCCGCCCTCACCTCCGTCACCGCCAATGGCGCTGCCGGTTCCGTTGTTAGTCGCTTGGCCGCCGATTCCCCCCTGCCCGCCGCCCAAGGGTCCGCTGCCACTGGCGCCTCCGCTGCCGGCTATCGCAGAACCCGTACCGATGTAGGCCGCCGCGCCGCCGGCACCGCCGTTGCCACCAACGCCGCCGGCTGAGATGCCGCCCTTGCCCCCGGCACCTGCGATGGCGTTGCCGGATCCATCGTTCTGGCCTGCTCCTCCAGTACCGCCGGTGCCGCCGGCGCCCGTGCCGGTGGCGTTACCACCGTCTCCGCCGGCGCCTCCGGATCCGGCGATCAATCCGCTCTTGCCTCCGGCTCCGCCATCTCCGCCGGCGCCGCCGCCGAAGGCGGAGCTTCCTCCCGCGCCACCGGCGCCGCCGTTGCCGTAACTGCCGCCGTTGCCGCCCGTCCCGCCTTTGCCGCCCGATGTGCCAGGAGCCGCCAGGGTTGCGTCGTAGCCGTGGCCACCGGCGCCGCCGTTGCCTCCGTTGCCGGCAGTGATGGTGCCGTTGAGCCCGGTCGGACCGTCGGTCGCGCCCGCTCCGCCGGCGGCACCGCCGACCCCCCCGATGCCGACGTTTCCGGGGTCGCCGCCGTCGCCGCCGGTGCCGCCGACCAGGGCGGGTTTACCGACACCACCGGAGCCACCGTTGCCAGGCGCCCCCGGGTCGCCACCGGCGCCGCCGGCGCCGCCGTCACCGTTGGCGCCCGCTTGTCCCGTTATCGTCAATGCTTGTCCGCCGGCCCCGCCCATTCCGCCGGTGCCGCCTGCTCCGCCGTCGCCACTGTTGCCGCCGTTGCCGCCGTCGGCGCCGGCGTTGGTGGCGTCCCAGCCGGCGCCGCCGGTCCCGCCGGTGCCGCCGGCACCGCCTGCCCCGCCGTGGCCGCCGGCCCCGCCCGAGCCGGTAGCCAGCACCACCAGCGGCTTCGGCGGCGCCGGTGGCGCGGCGGGGAACGCGTGCCTCCCGGAGCCCCGGCTCCGCCGTTGCCGCCGGTGGCACTGCCGGTCGAGGGCGCGTTTACTCACTTCGGCGTCGCCGCCAACACCGCCGGCCCCGCCGTTTCCAGTGGTTGCTGATCCTTTGTTGCCGATACCACCGTCACCGCCGGTGGCGTTTCCAGTTCCGCCTAGTGGATTTTGCGGTGATGGCAAGAAATGCAGATGCGCTTCAGTATTCCGAAGCGGACCGTGATTAGTAAGTCTTTCGGCGCGATACGGCGAGCCGAAGAGCCGATTGGACCGTCGTGCACGGAATTATCTGAATTTCAACGGAATTCGATGAGTGGTGGTCGCAGTCGATGGCACCGACGTGAGCGGTGATCTCTCCGCCCCTTGATCGCTGCGGAGATCGCAGAAACAATCCGAAGAATGAATTCAAATGCCATCGTCGGTGCGCCAGTAAGGGCTGAAATTACAGGCAGTGAATGGTGCCCACGTATGCATAGCGTGAGCGCAAGTGCAGCAACAGAAATGTGAAACGTGAGTAATGCTTACGGACAATGTATTACCTTGCAGAACCCCATTCTGGATTGCCGCGGGGTGTGGCAGTTGTTGGCATTTGGTCAGAGGACCCGCGGCTTCCTCACCGCTTAAGTGACCAGTCAGACGATCGATCCTCCGATACCGTCTGCGCCGGGCAAACCACCGCCCGGACCGCCCAACCCGCCGAAACCGCCGTTCCCAGGGCTGGCGTTGCCCAGCGTCGCCGCGTGGGCATTGCCGCCCGTGCCGCCGTCGCCGCCGTTGACACCGGTCCCGGAACTGTCGCCGCCGTCACCGCCCTTGCCGCCGACGCCGGTGCCCCCACCGTCAGTAGAACCTGTGCCGCCGTTGCCACCCGATCCACCGGCGCTGCCGTTGCCACCGGCACCACCGTTACCGCCGGTGGCGACTCCGAGCCCACCCGGGCCGGCGATGTTTGCATTAGCACCGCTGCCACCAGCACCGCCGGCACCCGTAGTGCCGGTTCCGCCCGCACCCCCGCTTCCGCCGGTCACGTTGCCCGTTCCGGAGGTTCCGCCGGAACCGCCGGCGCCCCCTCTGCCTCCGCTGACGCCGTTGCCGCCGGCGCCACCATTGCCGGCGTTAACGGAGCCGCTCGATGCCGGAGCGGAGATGGATGCCAGGCCACCGTTGCCGCCGTCTCCGCCAGCGCCGGTGGTGCCGTTTCCACCCGCGCCGCCGGCACCGGAGCTGACATTCCCGGTTCCGCTGTTCAGTGAGTTGCCACCCTTTCCTCCGTCCCCGCCCGCGCCGCCGTTACCGCCGGCGCCACCGGCTCCGCCGGTGGCAGACGCCGTGCCGGTGGCGCTGGCGCTACCGCCGGCGCCGCCCTTGCCGCCGAGGCCGGTGGTGCCGTTGCCGCCGTCGCCGCCGGCCCCCGCCGTGGCGTTGCCCGTTGCGAGGGCGTTGTTGATGGTGGCGCTGCCGCCTATTCCCGCGGCTCCGCCGGAGACGCCCCCACCACCCTCGCCGCCTCCACCGCCGGTGGCAGATCCCGTGCCGGTGGTGCTTGCCCCTCCTCCGGCTCCACCCGCGCCGCCGGCGCCGGTAGTGCCGTTGCCTCCATTGCCGCCGGCGCCGCCGGTCGTTGATCCGGCGCCGGCGTTGGACGCTGATCCGCCCTTGCCGCCGTCGCCGCCCGTGGTACCGCCGCTACCGCCGGCGCCTCCGATTCCAGCTGTGGAACTTCCTGACGAGATGAAGTTGGCGATCGTCGCGTCGCCGCCTTTTCCGCCGGTTCCACCGGTGCCGTCGGCGGCTTGCCCGCCTACTCCGCCATTGCCTGAGGTGGCGTTGCCACCTGCACCTGTGGTCGAGGCTTCTCCGCCTGAGCCGCCGGTCCCACCGCTGGTGGTACCGTTGCCGCCGGCTCCGCCTTTACCTGCGATTACGGTGGCGAGGGATTTGCTGTTCACAATGCCGGAGTTACCGCCGCTACCGCCGGCACCGCCGACAGTGGCGCCGTTTCCGCCGAGACCGCCGTCACCGGAAATCGCTGATCCCGTTCCGCCGTGGGTTGCGGTGCCGCCGTCACCACCCTTACCGCCGGCGCCGGTGGTGCCGAGGCCGCCATCGCCCCCTGAGCCCGCAGCAATGGCACCTACCCCGTTGCTTCCCACACTTCCGCCGAGGCCCCCGTTTCCGCCGGTGGCCCCGACACCGCCTTTGCCGCCTTGCCCGCCGGTCGCTGTGCCGGTGGTGGAAGTGTTATTGAAAAAGGCGACGCCGCCTGCTCCGCCGTTACCGCCGGTGCCGACGGTCCCGCTTCCGCCTGCCCCGCCGTCGCCCCCGATAACGGAACCGATCCCTGCGCTAAAGGCGGTTCCGCCAGCTCCGCCGGCCCCGCCACTGGCGCCCTGCCCGCCGGCGGCGCCGTTGGCGCTTGTGGACTTGGCGGTAGAGCTGACGTTGGTAATGCTGGCATCGCCGCCGGCACCGCCGGCACCGCCAGCACCGACGGTGGAGTTACCGCCGGCTCCTGCCCTGCCGCCGGTGGCGTTACCGGTGCCGGAGCTGGTGGCGGCTCCCCCGGTTCCGCCCTTCCCGCCGCCCGCCGCTCCGCTGGCGCCATCGGCTCCGGCCCCGCCGACTGTGTCGCCGGCGCCCGCATGGCTGGCAGCACCGCCCGCGCCGCCGGCTCCGCCGGTACCCGAGGTAGTGGACCCTGCCTTGCCGCCCGCGCCGCCCGTCGCGTCGACGGTCGAGCTAGCGTTGGTAATGGTCGCGCTACCGCCTGCACCGCCCGCGCCGCCGGCACCAGTCGGCGCACCTCCACCCCCACCCCCGTTACCCGCGGCGATAGTGCCTGTGCCGTTCTGAGAAGCTGCGCCTCCGTTGCCCCCGGCCCCGCCGATCGAAATGCCGGCGCCGCCAGTTCCGCCATTACCTGCGGCGGCGGAGGCGGAGGAAGCGGTATTGCTGATTGCCGCACTGCCTCCTGCACCACCCACGCCTCCAGCTCCGCTGGTACCAATTCCGCCAGCACCGCCATTACCAGCCGTGACGTTGCCGGTGCCATTGCTCGACGCTGACCCGCCCTTGCCGCCGTCGCCGCCCGTGGTACCGCCGCTACCGCCGGCGCCTCCGGTTCCAGCTGTGGAACTTCCTGACGAGATGAAGTTGGTGATCGTCGCGTCGCCGCCTTTTCCGCCGGCGCCGCCTGCGCCGGTCGTCGCGTCGCCGCCGTTGGCCCCTTTACCTGCGGTGACGTTTCCGAGGCCTTGGGTCGAGGCGTTGCCGCCCATCGCGCCGGTGCCGCCGGTAACGCCTTTTCCGCCTGCACCGCCGTCGCCGGCGCTAGCTGCCGCCGTCGAGGTGCTGTTGAGGAGGGTTGCGGCGCCGCCGATCCCGCCGGTTCCACCGGTGCCGTCGGCGGCTTGCCCGCCTACTCCGCCATTGCCTGAGGTGGCGTTGCCACCTGCACCTGTGGTCGAGGCTTCTCCGCCTGAGCCGCCGGTCCCACCGCTGGTGGTACCGTTGCCGCCGGCTCCGCCTTTACCTGCGATTACGGTGGCGAGGGATTTGCTGTTCACAATGCCGGAGTTACCGCCGCTACCGCCGGCACCGCCGACAGTGGCGCCGTTTCCGCCGAGACCGCCGTCACCGGAAATCGCTGATCCCGTTCCGCCGTGGGTTGCGGTGCCGCCGTCACCACCCTTACCGCCGGCGCCGGTGGTGCCGAGGCCGCCATCGCCCCCTGAGCCCGCAGCAATGGCACCTACCCCGTTGCTTCCCACACTTCCGCCGAGGCCCCCGTTTCCGCCGGTGGCCCCGACACCGCCTTTGCCGCCTTGCCCGCCGGTCGCTGTGCCGGTGGTGGAAGTGTTATTGAAAAAGGCGACGCCGCCTGCTCCGCCGTTACCGCCGGTGCCGACGGTCCCGCTTCCGCCTGCCCCGCCGTCGCCCCCGATAACGGAACCGATCCCTGCGCTAAAGGCGGTTCCGCCAGCTCCGCCGGCCCCGCCACTGGCGCCCTGCCCGCCGGCGGCGCCGTTGGCGCTTGTGGACTTGGCGGTAGAGCTGACGTTGGTAATGCTGGCATCGCCGCCGGCACCGCCGGCACCGCCAGCACCGACGGTGGAGTTACCGCCGGCTCCTGCCCTGCCGCCGGTGGCGTTACCGGTGCCGGAGCTGGTGGCGGCTCCCCCGGTTCCGCCCTTCCCGCCGCCCGCCGCTCCGCTGGCGCCATCGGCTCCGGCCCCGCCGACTGTGTCGCCGGCGCCCGCATGGCTGGCAGCACCGCCCGCGCCGCCGGCTCCGCCGGTACCCGAGGTAGTGGACCCTGCCTTGCCGCCCGCGCCGCCCGTCGCGTCGACGGTCGAGCTAGCGTTGGTAATGGTCGCGCTACCGCCTGCACCGCCCGCGCCGCCGGCACCAGTCGGCGCACCTCCACCCCCACCCCCGTTACCCGCGGCGATAGTGCCTGTGCCGTTCTGAGAAGCTGCGCCTCCGTTGCCCCCGGCCCCGCCGATCGAAATGCCGGCGCCGCCAGTTCCGCCATTACCTGCGGCGGCGGAGGCGGAGGAAGCGGTATTGCTGATTGCCGCACTGCCTCCTGCACCACCCACGCCTCCAGCTCCGCTGGTACCAATTCCGCCAGCACCGCCATTACCAGCCGTGACGTTGCCGGTGCCATTGCTCGACGCTGACCCGCCCTTGCCGCCGTCGCCGCCAATGCTTCCGCTGCCTCCAGCACCTGCATCGCCGCCGATTGAAGCGCCGAAGCCAAAGTTGGTGTCCACCCCTCCACCGGCCCCGCCCGCGCCGCCTCCCGCGCCGCCACTGCCCCCTTCGCCGCCACGACCGCCGGTAGCCATACCCGAAGCGGCCGCGTTGTAGACGTTGACGCCTCCGCCTTCGCCACCATTTCCCCCGGTACCCGAGTTGCCGCCGCTGGCGCCGGCGGCTCCGGCACCGCCCGTGGCGCCGCCCGTGCCGTTGTTGACCGCCGCTCCACCGGCGCCACCGTCGCCACCGCCCGTGGGTCCGACGCCACCAAGCCCACCGTCCCCGCCGATCGCATCCCCAGTCCCAGCGTTGGTCGCAGCACCACCGGCGCCGCCGTTGCCGCCGCGACCGATGCCGGAGTCGCCGCCCTTGCCGCCCGCGCCGGCGACGGCATTGCCGGGTCCTTCGTTCTGCCCCGCCCCACCGGCGCCGCCGTTACCGCCCGCGCCGGTGCCCAGGGCGCTTCCGCCGTCGCCGCCGGTCCCGCCCTTACCGGCGATCAGGCCGCTCTTTCCGCCGGCGCCACCCGCACCCCCGGCACCGGCGCCCAGCGCGGAGTTCCCCCCAGCGCCGCCGGAACCGCCGTTGCCATAACTGCCGCCGTTGCCACCTACTCCGCCTTTGCCGCCGGGAGTGCCCGATACCGCGCTGGAGGCGTCGTAACCGTGACCGCCTGTGCCCCCGTTGCCGCCGTTGCCGGCAATGATGGAGCCCGCGATTCCGGTTGCACCGGAGCTGGCGCCGGGGCCGCCCGCGGCGCCGCCGCTGCCGCCGACGCCGAAGTTGCCCGGGTCGCCGCCGTTTCCGCCGTTGCCCCCGACGGTGCTGGCGTCGCCGACGCCGCCCGTGCCGCCATTTCCGGGTGCTCCGGCATTCCCGCCGACACCACCGGCCCCGCCATCACCGAAAGCACCCGCGGCGCCGAATAGCGCCGATCCGCGCCCACCGGCGCCACCCATTCCGCCGTTGCCAGCGTCGCCGCCCGTGCCGCTGTTCCCACCATTGCCGCCCGTGCCGCCAACCGTGGTGGCGTCAAAGCCGGCGCCACCAACTCCACCTACGCCACCGGCACCGCCGACACCGCCTTGCCCACCGGCTCCGCCCGAGCCGTACAGCAGTCCGCCGTTGCCGCCGGTCCCCCCCATGCCGGCATTGCCGCCGTCACCGCCCGCACCGCCAGTACCGGCCGCGAGCAATGGCGTGCCTGCCGAGCCCGCGCTGCCAACAGCGCCCGCCCCGCCGGACCCGCCGGTGCAGCCGGCCCCGCCGCTGCCGAACAGCAGTGCGCTGCCGCCCAGACCACCGGTGCCGCCACTGCCTCCGATGGCGCCAACGCCGCCGGATCCGCCGGCCCCGCCGTTGCCCCACAGCCAGCCGCCGGTGCCGCCCGCACCGCCGGATCCGCCGCCGACACCGCCCGCGCCACCGACTCCGCCATTGCCGAACAGGCCCGCGGCACCCCCAGCCCCGCCCGCCCCACCGGGCGCGCCGGAGCCGCCGGCCCCGCCGTTGCCCCACAGGATGCCGCCGCCACCGCCGTTTTGGCCCGTCCCTGGTGCGCCGTTGGTGCCGTCACCGATCAGCGGACGCCCCAACAGCAGATTGGTGGGCGCGTTGATCACGCCGAGCACGGCGTCTTCGATGAATCCGAGGGGGGGATGTGCTCGCGGCCTCCGCTGCGGAGTACGAAGTCCCGGCGTTGTTCAACGCCTGGACGAACTGCAATTGAAATGCGGTCGCGCGGGCACTGAGCGCCTGATAGTCCGCACCGTGACGAGTGAAGAGTGCCGCGATCGCCGCCGACACTTCATCCCCGGCCGCAGCCAGCACTCCGGTCGTCGACGCCGCCGCCGCGGCATTGGCCGCGGTCACCGAGGAACCGATTCCCGCCGCCTGCGATGCCGCCGCTGCCAACAATTCTGGTGCTGCAATCACAAACGACATCAGGGGACTCCCAACGGATACCTAGGGAAAGGAAGGTAGCCATTAGTATCACGCGTACAAGCCGAAAACGCGGTACATTCAGGTAAAGTTCGGCTGCGTCAGCGAGCAAGGCGACATCCCGGATAGTGCGAAGCCTGAGCACTGGCGATTCGTGGGTATCGCCGCGACCAGATGCAATATCGACCGTATCGCGACAGTATCTCAAAGCTGTTGTAGGGCAGGGTATTTGCCGAGTCGGGTTCACATGATGCGCTGGGCCTGGGATCCCCTGACGGCGATATTCGAGAGGCGCATCGGAATCCGCAGCCGATTCAGAACCGCGTTCTAAAAGCCTGAGCGCCAGCAGAATTTTTGGCAACGCCGGTAAATTGCCACGCGTCAGATGAATTCATAAATTCGTGCAGTCCGATTTCGATGCTTGCGAGGTCAACGGGCCGACATAGCACAATTAATCCATACCTGATTCACATATACGTCGACGAAACCTGAAAATTCAGTGCAGAAAATCTATTGCCGCAGGCAGATGCAAGCGAACCGTCATCAGCGCACGCAGGGGCGACGCCTGCCGCGCACGCAGGGGCGACGCCTGCCGCGCCGCCGGAGTTCGTCGTAAGCAGCCAGCGGCCGTCGACCACGTCCGCGAGCTATGCGGTCGTCGGCGCGCCCATCGTCACGACGCCATCGACCAGCAAAGTCAATTCAGCCGGGCTGCCCGGGCTGCCCGGGCTGACCTGGACGCCCCGGCTCCCCAGGCTGACCGGGCTGACCCGGCTCACCAGGCTGACCAGGCTGCCCCGGCTGGCCCGGCTGACCGGGCTCACCACCGCGGCCGGGTTCACCGCCGGCGCCTCCGGCTCCACCGGGCCCGCCAGCGCCCCCGGGGCCTCCGTCGCCACCGCGACCACCGTCACCGCCCCGCCCGCCGGCACCACCCCGGCCGCCCGCACCACCGGCACCGCCGGCACCACCGCGGCCGCCCGCACCACCAGCACCGCCTAGCCCGCCGTCGCCACCGCGCGCGACATCTTCTGCCGGATCAGTCATGAGACTCGCACCAGCATGTGTGCAGACGACCTGGACATCCTGCGGCCTCCTGAGGCTTGACCCAATGTGATCGGGTTCACGCTACGCCCACCGGCCACGCGCTGAGCATTCCGGGCTGGGGTGGCCATCAGAACGATGGAGGGTCGCCGCCCGGGCTTAGCCGTCGGACAGGTACCGCTCGACGGATTGCACCTTCTGCGTCATCGCGTCGGTCACTCCGGAACGCATGTCCGCCTTGATCACGGTGCTGACCCGGGGCGCCCGCGCGGCCACCGCCTCCACCGCCCGTTGCACCACGGCCATCACTTCCGCCCAGCTGTCGCCTTCGATCACGGTGAACATCGAATCCGTCTTGTTGGGTAAGCCCGACTCGCGGACCACCCGGACCGCCTCGGCGACGATCTCGCCGACGGCCTCCCCCACGCCTATCGGAGTGACCGAAAACGCAACCAGCACAGACACCTCACGAGCCTCGCACATGGACGGGCATGGCAGCATCAGGGGCCATGCGGGTTCTGGTGCAACGGGTCTCCTCGGCAGCGGTGGTGGTGGACGACCGGGTGGTCGGGGCCATCCGCCCGCCGGGCCAGGGTCTGCTGGCCTTCGTTGGCGTCACTCACGACGACGGACCTGAACAGGCTCGGCGGTTGGCCGAAAAGCTTTGGACGCTAAGGATTCTCGACGACGAGAAGTCCGCCTCCGATGTCGGAGCGCCGATTCTGGTGGTCAGCCAGTTCACCCTGTACGCCAACACCGCCAAGGGCCGTCGCCCGTCCTGGAACGCGGCAGCGCCCGGCGCGGTCGCCGAACCGCTCGTTGCCGCGTTCGCCGACGCGCTCCGCACACTGGGCGCACACGTCGAGACGGGAACCTTCGGCGCGCACATGCAGGTCGAGCTGACCAACGACGGGCCGGTGACCGTGTTGCTGGAACTCTGAGGGGTACGTTCGCTGTATGACGACACCTGAATTCGGATCCCTCCGTTCGGAGGACGACCAGTGGGACATTGTCAGCGGTGTCGGCTACACCGCCCTGCTCGTGGCGGGTTGGCGCGCGGTACATGCGTTGAGTGCCCGGCCGCTCGCGCGTGACGACTATGCACAGCACTTCATCACCGCGACTGGAGACCCTTACCTCACCGGGCTGCTCGAAAATCCCGGCACCTCGGAAGACGAGACCACCTTCCCGCGCCTGTACGGCGTGCAAACCCGATTCTTCGACGATTTCTTTACCAATGCCGGTGAAACGGGCATCGAGCAGGCGGTGATCGTTGCAGCCGGCCTCGACACGCGGGCTTATCGCCTCGATTGGCCCACCGGGACAACGGTTTTCGAAGTCGATTTGCCACAGGTCCTGGCATTCAAGTCACGGGTGCTCGACGAACTCGGTGCGCAGCCCAGGGCGCGCCGGGTCGAGGTCGCGGCGGATCTACGCGCCGACTGGACCGCTGAACTCGTCAAAGCCGGCTTCGACCCCGGGGTCCCGACCGCCTGGTCGGTGGAGGGACTGCTGCCCTATCTGACTGGCGACGCCCAGGAGGCCCTGTTCGCCCGCATCCACGAACACAGCGCGTCCGACAGCCGGATTGCGACCGGTGCATTGGGCTCTCGCCTGGACCACGACCAGCTCGCGGAACTGGAACAGGCGCACCCCGGCGTCAACATGTCCGGCGACGTCGACTTCTCCGCGCTCACCTACGACAACCCAGCGGATCCGGCGCAGTGGCTCCGGGACCACGGGTGGTCTGTAGAGCAAGTTCGGAACACGCTGAACCTGCAGGCCGGATACGGGATGACCCCGCCCGCGGTGGATGTGAAGATCGACAGCTTCATGCGCTCGCAGTACGTGTCGGCCACCCGTTGAGCGGTTACGACGCGGCGACGTGATGTCGGTAGTAGCGGCGACCGTGCACCCGCTGGTAATGCCACACCACCGCTGGCAGCGCGCCCCGCGGGTGCAACCAGAACCGTTCAGGGACAACAGAACTCGGCGAAACTCGGCCTACCGACACGTCAGCCACGACGACGCCCTCACCCTCGTCCGCAGCTGCCAGCACCCTGCCGTCGGCAGCCACGATCATGGTGCCGCCCTCGAAGCGGCCCGAGTAACCCAACGGCAGCCACGGCATGCGGCACCGCACGGCTCCCACGTGCGCCGCGTGCAGAACCGGAGCGCCCACGAAGCCCGCGAACGACGCCGCGGCCTTCCGCGCCGTCGCCGCATTGCGCCGCTCCATCCGGCGAAAGGCGGCGCGCGGCCACCAGTCGGGGATCGACCACCAGCCTGACCCGGTCATCGCCAGGTCAATGCGGCCCCGCAGGCGACGCACGGTTTGGGTACGCATCAATTCCCAGCACACCGCCGCGCCCACTGTCAGATCACCGACCTCGATGACCCCGTCGTCGTGGCCGCCTACGTAGAAGGCGTTCTCCCACATGGTCGGAAGGTCCTTGTCATGCCGCCCGGCAACGCCCTGCGGGGTGACAACCAGATACGCATTTCGCACGTCTCCGTCGGTGTCCCGGATCAGCAATGAGCCGCCGATCATCACCTCGTGCCGGGCCGCCAGAGCCAGCAGCAGTTCAGTGGCTTTTCCGTCAGCCGGCAGCGCCGCATCCGCCAACTCGGGCCAGAACCCGACGCCGGTGGTGAAGAACTCCGGCAACGCGATGGTCTGCGCGCCGGCGTCGACGGCCTGCTCGACCAGACGTTCAACGGTGGCCAGATTGGCGTCGACGTCGGCCGGCACCGCCTCGAGTTGGATTGCGGCACAGCGCATAGACGCCATGCTGCCACATTAAGGCGTCAACAGGACCTTGACGTCGTCGCCGGAACGCGTCGCGGCGGTCGCGTAGCCCTTGGGGGCCTCATCGAGCGGCAGCGTCGTGGTGAAAATGCCGTCGACGGCCAACCGGCCGGACTGGAGCAGCGGGATCAGCTCCGGCCAGGTGCGCTGCACCGGTGCGGTGGTCCAGCGCACCGTGATGCTGCGGATAAGGCACGCCAGAGCCGGGAACGGAAAAGGCTGCAGATTATGCACACCGACCACCGAGACGGTGCCACCCGGCCGTACCGCGTAGAGGGCGTCGGTCAGGGACGCGTCCGTCGCGACGGCATCGATCACCGCGTCAGCACCCCTTCCGCCGGTGGCTGCCAGGATCGACTCCACCGTCGACGACGGGACTGGCGTGGCGCCCCATTCAACCGCGCGCTGCAACCTTCCCTCGACCCGATCGACCGCGAAAACCGTTGCTGCCCCTTGAGCGAACGCACTGCGCAGCGCACAGAGACCGACCGCGCCAAGCCCGATCACCGCCACTGTGCCACCGAGTGGGATGTCGGCCCGCTGGGCCGCCGCCCAGCCGGTGGCCAGGTTATCGGTCAACAGCAGTGCCTGTTCGGTGCTGATGCCCTCGGGAATTCTGCGCACCTGGAAGTCGGCGGCGTGCACGGCGAGCAGATCGGCCTGAGCCCCGGGAAGCGCTCCGCCGCCGAAGATTTGCAGACCTGAGTGGCACATCACCGGGTCGTTGGTGGCACACCCCGGGCACGCACCGCACCCGGCCACCGAGGACACCATCACCTCGTCGCCGACCTTGACGGATCGCACGTCCGCGCCGGCCTCGACGACGGTGCCGATGGCTTCGTGACCCAGGGGTACGGGTTCGGCCAGCGGGTAATCGCCCTCATAGAAGTGCAGGTCGGATCCGCAGATGCCGGCGGCGCGCACGGCGACGATCACGCCGTCCGGTCCGGTCAGTGCGGGATCGGGTCGGGTGTCCACCCGGATGGCGCCGGGTCCATCGATGACTACCGTGCGCATGGCCTCACTTCTCCTGTCGCAGAACGAAATCAGACCACTCCGGTTCGCGCACAGCGGCCCAGTAATCGTTGAGCCGCCACGGGCTGACCGTGTGAATCTCGCCGTCGGCATTCTTGAAATACGAATGTTTGACGGCCGGGTGCGACCACACCATCTGCTTGATCTCGGCTTGGGTCCGCTGATGCCATTGCTCGGCGGCCTCGGCGGTAGGCTCCATCGCCACAATGTGTTCCTCAGCCATGTGCTGCAGACACAGGTTGACGTAACGCATCTGCAGTTCGGACTGGAAGATCAGGCTGCCGCCGTGTGCGAGGTGCGTGCCCGGTCCGTAGATCAGGAACAGGTTGGGGAATCCGGGCACGGTAATGCCCAGGTGCGCGACCGGCCGGCTCCCCCACAGCTCGTGCAGGTCAATTCCGTTGCGGCCATTGATCTTCAGCGGCCATAGCACGTCGGTGTGCCGGAAACCGGTGGCGTAGACGATGATGTCGACGTCGTGGGTGACCCCGTCTTCGGTGACGATGCCGCCCGGCGTGATCCGCTCGATCGGTGTCCGCACCAACTCGACGTTGTCGCGCTGCAGGGTTTTCAGCCAACTACCGTTGTCCTGCAGCGTGCGCTTGCCGGTGGCCGGGTAGTCCGGCAGCACTTTGGTCAACAGTTCGGAGCCCTCATCGACCTGGCTAGTGATCCACTGGCTGAACATCATTCGGGCAGCCGCGTTGATGTCGCTGACCGCGTAGTCCTGGTCGGCGTAATTCGGGTCCCCGCGCGCCGCGTCCAAGCCTTTGTCGGCACCTGGCCAGAGCAGCAGGAAGCGGTACCAGCGGCCGTAGTACGGCAGGTGCCGCATCGCCCAGCGCACACCGTCACCCACTTCGTCGTGGTACATCGGGTTGGGAAACATCCATTGGGCGGTGCGCTGGAAAACCGTGAGGTGCTTGACGGTTTCGGCGATGGCGGGGGCGATCTGGAATCCGCTGGCTCCGGCGCCCACGAGGGCGACCCGTTTGCCGGCCAGGTCCACCGAGTGATCCCAGGCGGCCGAGTGGAACGACGGCCCCGCAAAGGACTCGGCGCCCTCGAACTCGGGAACATACGGCCTGTTCAACTGACCGACCGCCGTGATCACCGCTCGGGCCTGCACCGTGCTGACCGTGCCGTCCACTGCGCGTAGCGCCACACTCCAGAACCCGGCCGCGTCGTCCCATTCGGCGCCGAGGGCCTCGGTATTCCAGCGGACATTGCCGCCCAGATCGTGCTTGGCCATCACCTGGGTGAAGTAGCTCTGCAACTCGTGCTGCTCGGCGAAGAAATGCGTCCACTCGTTGTTGGGTTCGAAACTGTAACAATAGAAGTGGTTCGCGACGTCCACCCGGGCACCGGGATAGCTGTTCTCCCACCAGGTTCCGCCGGGGCCCGCGTTCTTCTCGATGATGGTGAACGGAATGTTGGCCTGCTTGAGCCGGATTCCGGCCAGAATGCCGGATTCGCCACAGCCGATCACGACGACCGGGAAATCCGACATGCTGTCGACGGGAAGTGTCGCCGGCCTGCGCGGGTCCACGCCCTCGAGGTCCATCTCCTCGCGCGCCAAGGGCAGATAGTCGTCGGGAACGTGTTCGCACGCCGCCCAATCCATCATCTCGCGGATGAGGTCGTCGCTCAGCGGCGGCGGTTCCGGGCAGCCGCGGTCGCGGTACTCGCTGAGCACCGTCAGCGCCTCGGCCCGCGCCCGCGCCTTGTCCTCCTCGGACATGAATCCCTGTACCTCGTTGAGGAACAGGCCCATCTGCTTGAAGTCTCGGATGAACCGCGGATCGCCGGTGATATGTACCAGCGACAGCAGCAGCGTCGGGATGCTGACGTCCTCGAGCGCGGCCGCGATGTCTGCGGTGGGTGTGGTGAAGGGTTCCCCGGCGTACCGGCTGCGCATCGCGAGCGATCCTTTCGACGGAATGCAATTACGCTACGCGTCGTTTCGTAATTGGCAGCCCTACGGTACCCGCGGTGTCGCGCCGCGGGCAAGGGCGTACCGGCTCTACTGAGCGCGGCGTGCGAGGATCTGCCGATGAACTGGCGCGACATGTCAGCGGGTCAGCCACGCCGGCGCGGCGGCCGGCTCGGTGAGACGGTCGTCAAGGTGGCACTGCTCACCGGGATCTGCGTGGGCGGCGCGGCAGCGTTGACCTCGGTCGTTCCGGCCAGCGCGTTATGGACGAGCTCGTTTGTCTGCCGCCACGGCTATGAGCTGGCTTACGCCACCGCGCGGTACACCCAATCGTCCAAACGAACGAGCACCAGCGTGCACTTTCAATGCGTCGCCGCGGCGGACGGGTACGGCGCGAATGTCGTGCTGATCGGCGCGTTGCAGACGGTGTTGGTGGCGGTGGTGCTGGGCGCTGTGCTGTTCGTTGTGCGGGTGCGAGCACGGCGGCGGGACGCGACGATCGGAGAGGCGGACGTCTGATGGCACCGCTGCTGACGGCCTGTAGCGGTTTTCTGCTGGCCGTGCTGTGGATGGATCTCATCTTCGACGTTCAGACAATCGGGCACGCCGGGCCGGAACTGCCCGAGACCGTATTGGAGTCGGTCGCGAGCTACTATCGCCGCGCCACCACCACCTCCCAGCCGATGAGCCGGTTGATCGCCGTGGTGATGGTGATCTTGTTGGGCTCGCTGGTATTTCAGGCCGCCAACGGCCGCGATCCGGTATGGGTGTTGGTGATCTCGGGTGGCACCGCAGCCATTCCGGTGGCGCTGGCTCTGACGCGCATCGTCCCGAACGCAATCCGGTTGGGCAGTCGTGTCGACCCGCCGGACGAACAGACTCGCCTTGCCCGTGCGGTGTGCCGCGACCACCTCATCTGCTTCGCCTGCATGCTCGGCTTTCTGGCGCTGTGGGTGGCCCGCGGCCTGCTGATCTGAAGGGGCCTAGTCCGTACAAACGGGACCTGGCTGGTCTCGTCGGCGATATTCGTATTAAACTAGAACACGTTTCAATTTCTTGCATCGGTCTCGCGCCCCACAGGAGTAGGCATGCACACCGCCCTATGCGATCAACTCGGTATCGAGTTCCCGATCTTCGCGTTCACCCACTGCCGCGATGTCGTCGTCGCTGTCAGCAAAGCCGGCGGGTTTGGCGTGCTGGGCGCCGTCGGCTTCACCCCCGAGCAGCTCGAGATCGAATTGAACTGGATCGACGAGAACATCGGAGACCACCCCTACGGCGTGGACATCGTCATCCCCAATAAGTACGAAGGCATGGACGCCCACCTGTCAGCCGAGGAATTGGCCGACACCCTGCGCAAGATGGTGCCGCAGGAGCACCTGGACTTCGGCAAGAAAATCCTTGCCGACCACGGCGTTCCCGTCGAGGACAGCGACGGCGACAGTCTGCAGCTGCTGGGCTGGACGGAGGCTACCGCCACCCCCCAGGTCGAGGTCGCGCTCAAGCACCCGAAGGTGACGATGATCGCCAACGCGCTGGGCACTCCCCCGGCGGACATGATCAAGCACATTCACGCCGAAGGCCGCAAGGTGGCGGCGCTGTGCGGGTCGCCGTCGCAGGCCCGCAAGCACGCCGACGCGGGCGTCGACATCATCATCGCCCAGGGCGGTGAGGCCGGCGGGCACTGCGGCGAGGTCGGCTCAATTGTGTTGTGGCCCCAGGTTGTCAAGGAGGTCGCGCCGGTTCCGGTCCTGGCCGCCGGCGGCATCGGCAGCGGCCAGCAGATCGCCGCGGCGCTGGCGCTGGGCGCGCAGGGCGCCTGGACCGGTTCGCAGTGGTTGATGGTCGAGGAATCCTCCAACACGCCCGTGCAGCAAGCCGCGTACATCAAGGCAGGCAGCCGGGACACCGTGCGCAGCCGGTCGTTCACCGGCAAACCGGCCCGGATGCTGCGTAACGACTGGACCGAGGCGTGGGAGCAGCCGGACAACCCCAAGCCGCTGGGAATGCCGTTGCAGTACATGGTTTCCGGCATGGCCGTTCGCGCCACCAACCGGTACCCGAACGAGTCGGTCGACGTGGCGTTCAACCCGGTCGGGCAGGTCGTCGGTCAGTTCCAGAAGGTGGAGAAGACTGCGACGGTCATCGAACGCTGGGTGCAGGAATACCTCGAGGCCACCACTCGGCTCGACGAACTCAACGCCGCCGCCGCTATCTGAGCTCAGTCCAGGTCGTCGTCTTTACCGGTGAAGACCTCTTTGACCCGGTCGACGGCGTGCGTGCCGATCTCGATGGAATTCTGGACGATGCCGCTGGCGCCGCCGGCGATGTCACCACGGATGATGTCGCTGGCGTGCTCGACGATGTCCGAAGCCTTCTCGACGGCGTTGGTGGCGATGTCGCGGACGGCGTCTACGGCATCTTTGGGGTCGAACGCCATGATGAATCTCCTCTTCGTGGGCTGCTCGTGGATATGACGGGTGGATACGACTGTAGGCGCTGGCGTCAGTAGTCGACGAGGGTGCGCCAGTAGTCTTCGGGGATCTCGCCGCCGGAGCGTAGTACCCGCGCCAGCCCGGCGGCCATCGCGATTCCCAGCAGACCGAGCCACAATCCTGCCAGGCCGATCACCCACCACAGCACGGTGGTCACCGTCGGCCACGGTGACAGCACCGCCAGTACGGGGGCGAAGAAGAACCCGGTGCCGATGTACCACGCCGAACCGGCGCGGTCAGACGCCAGCACGAACCGCAGCCATCGCGGAATCGGGGCGTCGGCCATCGGTTCGGGCCTGTCAGGGTTCGGGCGGGAAGAAGCCGGCTCCGGTGAACCAGCCCTCCTGCCAGCCCTGCGCTCCCAGGCACAGCATCGGCAGACCCGCCGGCGACTGGGCCGCCACCTTCGGGCCGGGGCACGGAGCGCCGATCTGCTGAACACCGCGAAGCGGGTAGGAGATGACCCAGTATCCGGTGGTGGCGGCCGGGAACTGGTTGGGCGGCGGGAAGTGGCAGGCTTCGGCCTGTCCGCTGGGGCCGCGACCGAAGATGAAACGTTCGTAGTTGTCGCATGGCGCACCGAGCGATGCGTCGTAGTTCATCCCCGGAACGTCGCCCTCCCACCGACCGTTATCGGCACTGGCGACCGGTGCTACCCCGATCATCGAACCCGTGATCGCAGCGGCGGCGAGTAATTCGCGAATCATGTCTTCGCTCGTCCTTTCCTGGCACCGGTGCCTCGTTCCTGAAGAGCATATCGTTTGCTGCAGTCGCCACAAGGCCGTATCGGCAGCCGGAATCCGTGCTCATCGGCATAGCCACATATGCCGCCCGCCGGAAGCGGCCGGCGGCCGCGGCTAAGTGAGAACCGGAGCCAGAACCGGGCAGGTGTTCACCGGCGGGATCAGATGCAGGATCGATCCGAGCGCACAGCTCAGCACGGACAGCCCGGTGACACTCGGCTGGCCAAAGCTCAACGACAGTCCGGGATTCAGCGACGGCACATAGGGATAGGTGTCCGGCAGATACGACGGCGGCAACAACCCGATGTCAACCAGGGCGGCCTGCGGTCCCTGCACCGCGCCCTTGGCCAGGTCGAAGGTGACGGTGAAGGGGTCGATCACCTGCCACAGCCTGGCCGGCGTGGGCACGTTCGGGTAGTCGGCGCCGATGCCGATGTTGCCGTAGCCGAGATCCACCAGCACCCGCAGGTCCGGTTGGATCAGGTCGGCGAGGGGCGGCCCCAGCAGCGGAATGTCGCGGATCGGCTGCACCAGCGGCAGATTCTGCGTCAGCAACATGTAGTACTGGCTGCTGCCGGTGTACCCCGGCGACGTCGGCAGCAGCACGGCGCCGGCGACCTGGGCTGCCGTCAGGTGCTGATAGGTGTCGTGCAGATAGAAGTAGCCCATGATGGCGTTGAGGTCGGACAAGATGTGCAGGGGGTATTGCGGGGCGTTGGCCACGCCTTCGTACTGAATCCCGTACATGGAGGTCGGATAGGGGCTGTTCGGTGGGGTTGCCCCGGTGAACGGCACGTCGAGGAACGGGATATAGAAGCCGGGGAACCGCGCGAGTATGCCCCCGTCGGGAGTGTTGGGGTTGCTCGCCAGCACGAAGGACAACTGGCCCGCATACGGGTTGCCCATCGCCATCAGCGCGTTGATCTCGTTGGTGGCGATGGCGGCGCTCTGCGAGTAGCCGAACACGACGACGGAGTTGCCCAGCGTGCTGATCTGATGATTGATCTCGTTGTTGAGCAGCGTGACGCCCTGGGCGACGGACTGGCCGAAGGTCAGGTTTCCGGTGACCGGCCAGAATTGCTCGGGCGTGAACAACCCTTGTGGCAATGCCCCCGGAAAACGGGGCTGGATGTAGGCGTCGTTGATTGCCGCCACGTACTCGGGAAGGGGTAGCGGATTGTCGGTGCCGCCCATGATCAGTGCCGTCAGGGGATCCGCGGCCGCGATCGGCGCGAACCCCGCAACCAGGGATGCGTTCGCGGCCTCTGCGTCGGCATACCATCGCGCCGCCGCCGCAAGCGTCTCGCTGAACCGGGCGTGGAACGCCGCCGCCTGCTCGGCCACAGCTTGATATTGCTTGCCGTACAACGACATTGCGTTCGCGATGGCGGCTGAAACTTCGTCACCCGCCGCGGCGATCACGCCGGATATCGGTGCCGCCGCAGCGGCGTTGGCGCCGGCGACCGCCTCCCGAATCTCGGTGAGATCCGCGGCGGCGGTCGCCAATACTTCGGGGGCGCTCAGCACCAGCATGTCGGCCATCGGTTCAATGAAACGGCCGCCGTGACGCGCCTGCTAGTGCCGAAAGTCCCCGTCGGGGTGCCGGATCAGGGGTGCCGCCTGAACACGTTTCAGTTCGGCTTTGGCGTCTTTTGTTCCCAAGCTTCCCAACTGTGGTGTAGCAAGGAATTATTGGCACGGGACGCCCACGTGAACACGGTTACGAGGAGTAGGCAATTGTCAACGACGCCAGCCGAACCGAAAGCAAAGCCCAACCTGCCCCCCGGGTTCGATTTCACCGACCCGGACATCCACGCGGAGCGTCTGCCCGTGGAGGAACTCGCCGAGCTACGCCGAACCGCACCGATCTGGTGGAACGAGCAGCCCTATGGCGCCGGTGGTTTCGATGACGGCGGCTTCTGGGTGGTGACCAAGCACAAGGACGTCAAGGAGATCTCCCGGCGTAGCGACGTGTTCTCCAGCCTGGCCAAGACCGCACTCCCCCGCTACAAGGATGGCACCGTCGGGGAGCAGATCGAGCGCGGCAAGTTCGTCCTGCTCAACCAGGACGCCCCGCAGCACACCCACTTGCGCAAGATCATCTCCCGCGGCTTCACCCCGCGCGCCGTCGAGCGGCTGCGCGACGACCTCGCCGAACGTGCCCGCCGCATCGTCGAGGTAGCGGCCTCGCAGGGTTCCGGCGACTTTGTCGAGCAGGTGTCCTGCGAGTTGCCGTTGCAGGCGATCGCAGGTCTGCTGGGGGTGCCGCAAGAGGACCGGATGAAACTGTTTCACTGGTCCAATCAGATGGTGGGTGACCAGGATCCCGAGTTCGCCAGCAACGACGCCATCACCGCCTCGGTGGAACTGATCATGTACGCGATGCAGATGGCCGCCGACCGGGCGCAGAACCCCGGCGAAGACATCGTGACCAAGCTGGTTCAGGCCGACGTCGACGGCCACAAACTCAGCGACGACGAATTCGGCTTCTTCGTCATCCTGCTCGCGGTGGCCGGCAACGAGACCACCCGCAACTCCATCACCCAGGGCATGATGGCTTTCACCGACTTCCCGGATCAGTGGGAGCTCTACAAGCGGGAACGTCCGGTCACCACGGCCGACGAGATCGTCCGCTGGGCCACGCCGGTGACCTCCTTCCAGCGCACCGCGCTGGAGGACTACGAGCTCTCCGGTGTGCAGATCAAGAAGGGCCAGCGGGTGGTGATGGTCTACCGCTCGGCCAATTTCGACGAAGACGTATTCGACGACCCGTTCACCTTCAACATCAAGCGCGATCCCAATCCGCATGTGGGCTTCGGGGGTACCGGCGCGCACTATTGCATCGGCGCCAATCTGGCCCGCATGACGATCGACCTGATGTTCAACGCGATCGCCGACGCGATGCCCGACCTGGAATCGGTCGGCACACCCGAGCGGCTGCGTTCGGGCTGGCTCAACGGCATCAAACACTGGCAGGTGGATTACCACACCGAGGGAACAGCTTCCGGTCAGCAATGTCCGGTAACCCACTGAGCGACAGAGAGACCCATGCCCACGCATAAGGCTGTACACGTTCAGTCCGCCGGTGCGCCGCTCGAGCTCACCGAAGTCGAGACGTCGCCGCCCGGGCGCGGCGAGGTACGCATCGCGGTGACCGCCTGCGGCATCTGCGGCACCGACGCGCACTTCGTCAACGGCGGATTCCCGGATATGTCATGGCCACTCACCCCTGGCCACGAGATTGCCGGAACCATCGCCGAACTCGGCGACGGTGTCGAAGAATTCGCGGTCGGTGACCGCGTCGCGGTCGGCTGGTTCGGCGGCAACTGCAATCATTGCGACCCGTGCCGAAAAGGCATCCTGATCCACTGCGCCAACGGGAAGGTGCCGAGCTGGCAATACCCCGGCGGCTACGCGGAATCCGTGACGGTGCCCGCCACGGCGCTGGCGCGGATTCCCGAAGGGCTCAGCGACGTCGACGCCGCCCCCATGGGGTGTGCGGGCGTCACCACCTACAACGCGTTGCGCCACACCCGGGCACTGCCCGGTGACCGGGTCGCCGTCCTCGGGGTCGGTGGTCTGGGGCACCTCGGCGTGCAGTGGGCCCGTGCCATGGGATTTGAAACGATCGCCATCGCGCGGGGCACCGGCAAAGCCGAAGACGCCAAGAAGCTGGGCGCTCACCACTACATCGACTCCACCGCGGTGAATGTCGCCGAAGCGCTGCGCGCCCTGGGCGGCGTCGCGGTTGTCCTTGCTACAGCGGGCAATTCGAAGGCCATGGCCGACACCGTCGGCGGCTTACTGCCGCAGGGCGAGTTGGTCACCATCGGGGTGACGCCCGAGCCGCTTCCGATCAGTCCCGTGCAATTGATCACGCCCGGGCTCAGCATCATCGGCCATCCCTCGGGAACTGCGAAAGATATCGAGGAGACAATGCATTTCGCGCTGCTGTCAGGAGTGCGCGCGTGGATCGAGGAGCTGCCCCTGCCGCAGGCCGCCGAGGGGTACGCGGCCCTGGAGCAGGGCAAGGCCCACTACCGCACCGTCCTCACGGTCTGATTCGTGGCCACCGACGACAACGCCGCGTGGACGTTCGATGCGGCCGACGGCGAATTGACTTTGCACACCGGAGTTGCCGGCCGCGCTGCCAGGATGGGCCACCGGCTCACCATCGCGATGACGCGGTGGCAGGCGACCGTGAATTGGCATGACGGACAGCCTGATACGGCCAACGTGGTGGTCGAGGTGGATTCGTTCGAGGTGTTGCGCGGCGAAGGCGGCGTCAAGGGCCTGTCCGGGCCGGAGAAGGCGCTGGTGCGTTCGAATGCACTGAAGTCGTTGTCCGCGAACCGGTTTCCGGAGATTCGCTTTGACACCGACTCGATCGAGAAGACCGACGACGGTTACCGGCTGAACGGGAAGCTGCAGATCCGCGGCAAGGAGCGCGACCACTCCGTAGACCTGCACACCGAGGAACTCGCGGACTCCTGGCGCCTGTCGCTGCAGTCCACGGTCCGGCAGTCGGATTTCGGCATCAAGCCCTACTCGTTGCTGATGGGATCGCTGCAGGTAGCCGATGACGTCACGGTGTCCTTCACCGCGACCCGGCCCAAAGCCTGACCGTTATTCGGGCGGACGCCCCGGTTCGGCGAACGTCCCCGGAATGTGTTCGAGCACCCGGCTGAGCCGTAGCGGCCCGCTGTTGGGGTCGGTGGCGTCGGGTTCGGGCGCCGCGACGGTCGGCTGACCGCCTGACGTCGTTTCCTCGGCCTGCTCGCCCGCGGTGAGTCGCACCGGCTCCTGCTGCACCGGAGGAGCGGCCGGAATCGCTTGCGCCGGAGGCGGAACGGGTGGCGCGACCGCCTCGGCCATCGGTGGCGTGGACTTGTGCGCGGGCTGGGACGGAGAGGAATCCTTCGGGGCGAGTTGCAGACCGACAGCCAGTGAAACCGACGCCACGAAGGTCACCGCAGCGGCCGCCAGTGCGGTCGCCGCGCCGGCGTATTGGAGCGACCGCTTGGGTGCCGCGGCGACGGGAGCCGCCGCACCGGCCGCCACGAGTTCGGCATCGGTGAATTCCGTGCTCTGTGCGGCCGCCAGGGCCGCTCCGCGCGCCACGGTCACTTGCGCCATGGTCTGGGAGAAGACGGGGACCGGCAGCGCATTCTCCAACTGCCACGAGAAATCGCCGACATCATGTTGGGAGCCGACCACCACCACGCCGCCCGGGCGCCAGCTGCTGCGGTCGAACATCCCGGTGAGCCAGGACGCCAGGCCGTCGTAGCCGCCGCGAACATGCTTGACGGCGGTCTGGGTTTCGCCGTCGTGGGTGTCCACCATGACGACGGTCGCCCACTCGCGCTCAAGGATGCACACGGCGGTCTGCTCGTAGCCGATCACCGGCGCGATGGCCCGCGCCAGTGTTTCGACGGCGTCGAGCTGGCGGACGGGCACGACGTTGTCGAAACCCGCGTCGGTCAGTGCCTCCAGCAGGAGTGCGGCCTGGGCCGAAGCCTCGTCGCTCCAGGTCACTCCGACGACGCGCAACCGGTGATCGTCGGCGTTGGCGACCTCGCTGGCCTGTATCGCTTCGGCGGTGAGCTGCTGTGCGGTGCTCACGGCGCGGACTCCGGGGCTGTGCTGCACGCCATCCTGCAACTGCACTTCACGGTGATCGAGAATGGCGCCGTCGGCGCCATGTCCTTCAGCAAGGACCCAACCAACGCTGGTCGGCGTCACCGATAGCCCAAGTACCGTGTCCAAATCTCGCACCTCAATCATTCCCGCGGCCGGCCGCGCATTCTTGCGCGCGGTGCACCAAGGGGCGAGGTGCTGTAGCGCGGAAGTGCCGGAAATGCCCGGGATAGCTGTCTGCAGTCGGATTGCTCCGAGCGAGCCTACGCGTTCTGAGCAAGATCGTCTTGGTCGGTGCAGAACTTGCCGGGAAACCCGCAGGTGGCTCTCAACCACCCGTGATCTGCGCAATCAACCGGCCGAAAAATGGCCCCGTCGACGGCGGTAAATCATGCGAAGGTTGCTCGACGGGACCGTGGTCGCGCCGCCACGGGCACGGTGCACCCCCTTGCGTCGTTGCGACTCTGCCCGATGTCAACTGCGTAACGCCTGCATAACGCCGCGGCGTGTGTCGCGTTCGGGCGTGTCGGGCTCGGGCTATAACGAATGCGGCGATCCGGCGCGGGTCCCGGCAACACAGTTGCTGTATCCGCGGCGGTAACCGATATGGAACTGAAATGTGATTGCGTCCGAATCGACATTCTGCCCAGTCACGCGGTAAGTTCTGCCGGGAACAAAAGACATAAGGACAAGGGGCACAGGTATGACAGACGTGAGCGGGAAGATACGGGCCTGGGGTCGCCGACTCCTGGTCGGTGCGGCTGCGGCCGCGACCCTGCCGGGCCTGATCGGACTCGCCGGCGGTGCGCCGACCGCGGGAGCGTTCTCCCGGCCAGGTCTGCCAGTCGAGTACCTGCAGGTGCCGTCAGCGGCGATGGGACGCAGCATCAAGGTGCAGTTCCAGAGCGGCGGCGACAACTCTCCTGCGCTGTACCTGCTCGACGGCCTGCGCGCCCAGGACGACTACAACGGCTGGGACATCAACACCCCGGCGTTCGAGTGGTACTACCAGTCGGGCATTTCGGTGGTCATGCCGGTCGGTGGCCAGTCCAGCTTCTACAGCGACTGGTACAGCCCGGCCTGCGGCAAAGCTGGCTGCTCCACCTACAAGTGGGAGACCTTCCTCACCAGTGAGCTGCCGTCCTACCTGCAGAGCAACCGCAGCGTCAAGCCGACCGGAAGTGCCGCGGTGGGTCTGTCGATGGCCGGTTCGTCGGCCATGATTCTGGCCGCCTACCACCCCGCTCAGTTCATCTACGCCGGCTCGCTGTCGGCGCTGTTGGACCCGTCCCAGGGCATGGGGCCGTCGCTGATCGGCCTGGCCATGGGTGACGCGGGCGGTTACAAGGCCGCCGACATGTGGGGTCCGTCCAGCGACCCGGCGTGGCAGCGCAACGACCCGACGATCCAGATCCCGACCCTGGTCGCCAACAACACCCGCCTGTGGGTCTACTGCGGCAACGGCAAGCCCAGCGAACTGGGTGGCGCGAACCTGCCCGCCGAGTTCCTGGAGAACTTCGTCCGCAGCAGCAACATCAAGTTCCAGGACCAGTACAACGCGGCCGGTGGCCACAACGCCGTCTTCAACTTCCAGAACGACGGCACGCACAGCTGGGAGTACTGGGGTGCTCAGCTGGTTGCCATGAAGGGTGACCTGCAGGGCGCGCTGGGCGCCCGGGGCTGACCCGCACGACAACTGCTACTACTGCGCTTGACGGCCGCATGCCGTCAAGCGCAGTAGTGCTTTCTGGGGTCAGCCGCCGATCTCGCCGGTGACATCGATCCATCCGGTGGCGTCGGTGCGGTGGTCGGTCGTGTTGCGGCATTCGCCGTACACCCGTGCCACTCCCACATTCGCGTTGTCGTCGTCGCGGTAGATCAGCGCGGTGACCGCACCCTTGGACACCGACCTGCTGTACGGGTGCCCTCCGGGTGACAGGCCCTCCACCCAGCCGTCGGCTGCCAGGGCCTTGACGACGCCCGGCAGATAGACGTCGGCCCGGATGTCGGTGGGAATCGTGAAGGAGAGGTACACCGCGCCCTGATACGGCGGGTTGTCCCGGTCCCGGCACGACATCAGCAGATAACCCGCCGTCGTCGTGTGCAGCTGCGCGGCCGAGACGACATCCTTGGCGGCATTCACCGCCTGGGCCCGGCTCTGCTGGTCGGATACCGGCGGGCCGGAATGGTTGAGCGCGTCCGCGGACGTGGTGTGCAGTTGGTCCACGGCCAGAAACGCCCCACCGAGCAGCAGCGACGTTCCGAGGGTGGCAGCGAGCAGGGACCGGGCCTGGGTCGAGCGCAACCAGTCTGCACGCATGCCACCATTGTTCGTCAGTGCCTGATCAGTCGCCGAGGGAGGGCCGGGATGCTGCACGGCGCGTCTCGCGCGATTCTGGTCACGGTGGCCGCCGTGTTGGTGGGCACGTTGGGAGGGGCCGTTGCGCCGCCACAAGGCAAAGCCGAGGGCCCCGATTCGCTGGTGATGCTGGTGGATGCACTCGCCGAACGGCTCGCGGTCGCCGAACCGGTGGCTGCCTTCAAGTGGGGTGCCCACGCCCCGATCGAGGATCCGGCGCGTGTCGAGCAGGAGCTCGTGGCACTGCGCGAGGACGCGGCGTCGACTGACGTCGACCCCGACCTCGTCGCCCGCGTGTTCCGCGACCAGATCGACGCCACCGAAGCCATCGAGTACCAACGGTTCGCGGAGTGGAAGCTCGACCCCGCCACGGTGCCGCCCGCACCGGCCGATCTTGCCGCGTCACGGGCCGCCATCGACGCACTGAACACTAAGATTTTGTCTCACATAGCGCTTAATCGGAGTTTGCTGGGGTCGCCGGCATGCCCGGGTCTGCTGCGGCAGGCCCGCGCGGAGGTGACACGGCAGCGCGGCTTGGACAACCTGTATCAACGTGCGCTTTCGACGGCGACCGCCTCCTACTGCCAGCCGCAACCACACACCTGAGACGCGCCTGAGAACGGCGTTTGCGCCAATCTCAATGCGGTAGACAACTGATCTCATAATTTTTTCTCTTGGGTAACGCTTTGAACACGCCCGGCGAAATGCCGGACATGACGCACATCACAAAGCCCCTCATCAAGTCCGCGATCACCGCGGGATTCATCGCCACGGGTATGTCGCTGTCCACCGGTGCCGCCGACGCCGACACGATGAACTGGGAAGCCGTCGCGCAGTGCGAGTCCGGCGGGAACTGGGCCGCCAACACCGGCAACGGTGCGTACGGCGGTTTGCAGTTCAAGCAAGCTACCTGGGAGGAGTACGGCGGCGTCGGAAACCCGGCGAAAGCCTCCAAGCAGCAACAAATCGACGTCGCGAACCGGGTCCTGGCCGGTCAGGGACCGGGCGCCTGGCCGAAGTGTGCCAGCGCGGGCGGGACGGGGCCGGGGATCGCGCAGCTGCCCAAGCCCGGTCAGACGCTGACCCAGACCATCACCCAGATCATCGGGTTGTTCACGCCCAAACAATGATTATCGGTGGGGCGCCGCGTTTCGTTACACGTGGCGTGATTGGATCCTTCTATGGAGGGTTCAGCAACAGTTCATATGGCGGCGCCGGCAGACAAGATCTGGGATTTAATAGCCGATATTCGAAATACCGGACGCTTCTCACCGGAAACCTTCGAGGCCGAGTGGCTCGACGGAGCGACCGGTCCGGCACTCGGCGCCCGGTTCCGCGGGCACGTCCGGCGCAACGAGATCGGGCCGGTGTACTGGACCACCTGCGAGGTGACGGCATGCGAGCCCGGTCGCGAGTTCGGGTTTGCTGTACTGGTCGGCGACCGGGTGGTGAACAACTGGCATTACCGAATGGTCCCGACCGGCCCAGATGGCCAGGAGACGGATGTCACCGAGTCGTTCCGGCTCGCGCCGTCCCCGTTCAACAATGTCTACATGGTGTTGGGAGGCTTCTTACGTAAACGTCGCAACATCCGAGACATGACGAAGACGCTGCATCGCATCAAAGATGTGGTCGAAGCAGGCTGAGGGGCTGGGCGGAGATCAGGTCGATGAAGACGATATTCATCACTGGTGCGGGCAGCGGGATGGGCCGGGAGGGCGTCAGGCTCTTCCACCGCAAAGGCTGGCGCGTCGGCGCCGTGGACCGCAACGACGAGGGTCTGGCGGCACTCAGTGTGGAGCTCGGCGCCGGGTTGTGGACCCGTGTGGTCGACGTGACCGACAAGGCCGCGTTGGACACGGCGCTGGCCGACTTCTGTGCCGGTAACGCCGGCGGCGGACTCGACATGATGTGGAACAACGCCGGCATCGGTGAAGGCGGCTGGTTCGAGGACGTGCCGTACGAGGCCGCGATGCGAGTCGTCGATGTCAACTTCAAGGCCGTGCTGACGGGCGCCTACGGGGCACTCCCCTACCTGAAGAAGGCGCCGGGCAGCCTGATGTTCTCGACGTCGTCGTCTTCGGGCACGTATGGCATGCCGCGCATCGCCGTCTATTCGGCGACCAAGCACGCCGTCAAGGGGCTGACGGAGGCGCTGAGCGTCGAATGGCAGCGCCACGGCGTGCGGGTCGCCGATGTGCTGCCCGGCCTGATCGACACCGCCATCCTGACCTCGACGCCCCAGCACTCCGACGGACCGCGGACCCAGATGTCCCCGGCGGACTTGCGTGCCGCGGCGCCCAAAAGAGGGATGTTCCGTCTGATGCCGGCTTCCAGCGTGGCCGAGGTGGCGTGGCAGGCCTACCAGCATCCGACGCGGCTGCACTGGTACGTGCCCAGGAGCATCCGGTGGATCGACCGGCTCAAAGGCATCAGCCCGGAGTTCGTGCGAAATCGCATCGTGAAAGCTCTGCCCAGGCTGGACCCCAAGCGGCCATAATGTTCTGGTGCAGAACCGGATGGTCGCAGCGGCAGGAATAGCAATAGCTCTCACGGTGTCTGGTTGCGGGGGCGCCCAGATCATGCCCCGAAAGGCGGCGCACCTGACTATCGACGGCTCCGCCCACACCACGCGTCCGCCGGCGTGTAGCCAGATCCAGGCCTACCGGACCATCGACATCCGCGATCGCGACGGCCAGGTGCAGGCGGTGGTGATGATCAGCGGTGACCGGGTGATACCGCAGTTCGTCAAGATCCGCAATATCGACGGTTTCACCGGCAGCTACTACGAGGGCGGGGTGGGCGACGCACACGTGGATGTCAACAAGAACGCCTACACCATCACCGGCAGCGCGTCCGGCATCAACAGCAGCAACCCGAACAAGGTTGTGACGACGGACTTCAAGATCAGCGCCGAGTGCTGACGTGAAGGACAGACTGCACTGGTTTGCCATGCATGGCGTGGTCCGCGGGGTGGCCAAACTCGCGGTACGGCGCGGCGACCTGCAAGCCCGGTTGATCGCCGACCCGGCTGTCGCGGATGATCCGGTGCCCTTCTACGACGAGGTACGACGCCGCGGCGGGTTGGTGCGTAACCGGGCGAATCTGATGACGGTCGACCACCGCCTCGCGCACGATCTGCTGCGATCCGACGATTTCCACGTCGTCAACTTCGGGGATAGCTTGCCGAAACCGTTGCGCTGGTTGGAAATTCGCACCCGTGATAACCGGCTGCACCCGTTGCGGCCGCCGTCGCTGCTGGCGGTGGAACCGCCCGATCACACGCGCTACCGCAAGACGGTCTCAGCCGTGTTCACCTCACGCGCGGTGGCCGCGCTGCGCGACCGGGTTCAGCAGACGGCCGACGAACTGCTCGATCAGCTGGTCGACCGGCCCGGCGGGGTAGACATCGTCGGCCGCTATTGCTCTCAGCTGCCCATCACTGTCATCAGCGAGATCCTCGGTGTGCCGGAATATGACCGCCGGCGCGTCCTGGAGTTCGGCGAACTGGCCGCCCCGAGTCTGGACATCGGGCTGCCCTGGCAGCAGTACGTCCGCGTGCGGCGGGGCGTCGCGGGCTTCAACGCATGGCTGGTTCAGCATCTGCGTGAACTGCAGCGCAACCCGGGTGACGACCTGATGAGCCAGCTGATCCAAACCGCCCAAAGTGGCAGCGAGGACAGCTATCTCGACGACAACGAGCTGCAGGCCGTAGCGGGTCTGGTGCTGGTCGCCGGTTTCGAGACCACAGTCAACCTGCTGGGCAACGGAATTCGGATGCTGCTGGACCATCCCGACCAACTGGAGAAGCTGCGGGAACGGCCGGAACTGTGGCCCAACGCCGTGGAGGAGATTTTGCGCCTCGACTCCCCCGTGCAGCTGACGGCGCGGGTGGCCGGCCGCGACGTCGAGGTCGCGGGGATGCCGATCTACCGCGACGAGGTCGTAGTGATCTACCTGGCCGCCGCTAACCGTGACCCGGCGGTGTTCGCCGACCCGCACCGATTCGACATCGAAAGGGCCAATGCGGGAAGGCATCTGGCGTTCTCCACGGGACGCCACTTCTGCCTGGGCGCTGCGCTGGCCCGGGCCGAGGGCGAGGTCGGACTGCGCACCTTCTTCGAGCGCTTCCCCGACGTGCAGGCCGCCGGCGCCGGAAGCCGGCGCAGCACGAGGGTGCTCCGGGGCTGGTCGACGTTGCCGGTGCAGCTCGGTCCGGCCAGGTCGATGGCCGCGCGGTAGTCAGCGCAGGTAACGGCCGAACCAGTCCAGCATTCGCTGCCACGCGTCGGCGGCCGCGACGGCGTTGTACCGCGGACCGGTGTCGTTGAAGAAGGCGTGATCGGCATCCGGTTCGACGACGAACTCGTGCACCAGCCCGGCGCGGGTCAGCGCGGCTTCGGCGGCCGGCCGTGAACTCGTCACCCGATTGTCGAGCGCCCCGTAGATCCCGAGCACCGCGGCCTTGGCCCCGCCAAAATTCGGGTTCTCGGGCAGCGGCCCGTACCAAGGCACCGCGGCGGACACGTCCGGCCCGCCGGCCGCCAGCAGCTGCCAGACCAGTCCCCCGCCGAAGCAGAACCCCACCACGCCGATCTTCTGGGTGGGGGCCCACTTTCGCAGTTGGCCGACGCCCGAATTGAGGTCGCCGACGAACTGTTCGGGTGCGATGCCGGCCAGTGCGGCGGTGGCTTGCGCGGGATCGCCGAATGCGCCGGTCCCGCCCTTCTCCGACAGCAGGTCGATCGCCAGCGCCGAATAGCCGGCGCCGGCCAGCCTGGCCGCCACCGATCGCACCCAATCGGTCAATCCCTTGTTCTCGTGGATGACCAGCACCGCGCCCTTCGGGTCCGCCGCCGGCGCCCAGGCCCCTTGAAGCTGGCCCTGGGGCCCGGGCCAGGTCACCGGCGAGGTGGTCGGTGCGCCGACCGTGCCCGGGGGCTGCGAAGCGGTGGTGCCGGTCGGGGTGGACGGCGACTCCGTGGGTTTGGCATTCTCCGGGCGGGCGCACGCCGCGATCAGCGCCGCCGCCGCGGTGGCACTCAAGCCCAGCAAGCCCAGCCGGCGCAGCGCTTCGCGTCTGGTGAGCAGACCGTCGAGATGGTCGGTGGCGATTTCCTCGGCGATGTAGCGCTGCAGTCCCCTCACGAGCCGAGTATGCGCCGCGAAGCTGTGGTTGACACTCGTGCGGCGGCCGAGTTAATTGACGGGTATGACAGAAGTGATCACCGCTGGGAACGTCGTAACCGGAATGTGGCAGGCACTGTCGCGGCGGGACTGGGATGCCGTCAAGACATTCCTGTCCGACGACTGCCTCTACGTCGACATGCCGGTCCCGGCGGTCTCGGCCCGTGGTCCCGAGAACATCGTCACACGGCTGAAGATCGGACTAGAGCAGTTGGCCGGTTACGAGAATCACGCCGGTGTATTGGTGTCCAACGGCTCCGACGTCATGTACGAGCACTCCGAGACGTGGACCTTCCAGACCGGCGAGCAGGGCGTGCTCAGGTTCGTCACGGTGCACAAGGTGGTGGACGGCAAAATCACGGTCTGGAAAGACTATTGGGACATGAACAGCCTGGTTGCGTTCGCGCCGCCGCAACACTTCGAGAACCTGGCCGGCGGCGACACATCCTGGATCTTCGACGCCAGCGCCCTGGTCTAGAAACCGACGCGGATGGCGCACGCCTACGAGGCAACGCGCACAGCCCATCTCGGGGCGGTGCAGGCCGCGCTGAAAGACCATGTCGCGCGCCTGGACTGGTCGCGCCCCCAGATCGAGCAGTACCAGCAGCGCCGACTCCGGGCACTCCTGTCGCACGCCAAGGAGTGGTCGCCGTTTCATGCGCGGCGACTGGCGGGGCTTGACCCGTCGCGCGCCACCGTCGCGGATCTGGCGTCGGTGCCCATGATGACCAAGCCTGAGGCTCAACAGAATTGGGATGCGATCTGTACGGCGCCCGGATTACGGAGGGCCGGCGCCGAAGGGTTCCTTGCCGGGCAGCAAGGGTTCTCGTATCACGGCGACTACCAGATCTTCAGCTCCGGCGGATCGAGCGGGGTGCGCGGGATCTACATCTGGGACTGGGACTTCTATACCTCGGCGGCTTGTCTGGCATGGCGGGTGCAGGCCCGCGAAGAACAACGCACGCAGCTGGTTTCGTCCCGGTTGGCGGTCGTGACAGCGGGAGTTCCCCCCCATGCCAGCACCCCGTTGTTCGATGTACCGACCGCCCCGGGCATGCAGACCGTCGTGATCCCCGCGGGCGCCCCGTTCGCCGAGGTGCTGGCGGCGGTGGCCGCCGCGGGACCGACGCACCTGGTGGGCTACCCGACGGTCATCGGTCGCCTGGCCCGCGCCACCATCGCCGGGGATCTGGACATCGCGCCGGTGCGGGTGAGCACCAACTCAGAGCCGCTGCTCGACGAGGACCGCGAGGCGATCACCAGAGCCTGGCACGCGGTCGTTATCCATAACCTCTGGGGATCAACCGAAATCGGGGTACAGGCGGTCGGCTGCGGACGCGGTGCGGGGTTGCATGTCTGCGAGGACGAGGTGATTCTCGAGCGCGTGGACGCAGACGGTGTGCCGGTGGGCCCCGAGGAACCCGTGGTGCGCACGCTCGCCACCGGACTCGCCAACCGCACGTTCCCGTTCATCCGCTACGACCTCGGCGATCAGGTGGCACCGCTGCTCGGCGACTGCTCCTGTGGCAGCGCCTTCACCCGCGTCGCCGATATCGGCGGCCGCCGCGACGACGACTTCCGGTACGGCGAACTCACGGTGCCGCCGATCGTCTTTCGTCATGTCCTGGGAACGGACGCCCACATCTCGGAGTATCAGGTCGTCCAAACGGCCACCGGCGCCGACATCGTGGTCGTCGGGGCACCCGACACTGAAAAGCTCACTGCTGCAGTGGTTACGGCGCTGCGCCGCTACGGACTGGAGCAACCCGCCGTGCGGATCCGAGTGGCCGACAGCCTGGAACGTCACCGGGGCAGCGGGAAATTGCGCCGATTCATCCCGCTGGGGTGATCGGCCCGCGAGGATCGCCACTGGCCAGGCGGTAGATGCGTGCGGCGTTGTGGTGGGCGATCAGGTCGACCACCCGGATCGCGTCCTTCTCGCTCCAGTCGCCGGTTTCGACGAACCCGTGCAGTACACGGTCGATTGCGTTGCGCCACAGGACGGCTCCGAGGTAATGCAGTTCGGCCGGCCCATAACCGTCGGACGAGTACAGGATCTTGCGGAACGGCGCGAGTTCCAGCAGGCGGGCGACGAATGCCGGCGCCCGCGCGCCGAGATGGTTCACGGCCAGTCCGCCGTCGAGGTAGACATTGTTGAAGGCCTGAGCCAGGTAACCGGCTTCGCGCTCATAGGGATAGCAATGCAGCAAGACAATCGGGGTGTCGCCGGAGTTGCGCAGAAATTCAAGCAGATGCAGCGGATTGGTCTGGTGCAGATCGCAGTCGCGGTCGCCGAAGCCCACATGGAACTGCAGCGGTTTGCCCAGCCGCAGCGCCTGGTACAACCCGAATCGCAGTAACACCCGATCGTGCAGTCGGACGCCACCTTCGTCGCGCCAGCGCTGCGCGGCGGCCCCGACCTCGGTCGCGGACGGCTCGCTCAGGTCTCCTTCGAACCCGCCGCGGTAGGCCAGGATCGACTTGGTGCCCACGGCGCCGGCGGCGCGGCGGTTCAGGACCTCTTCGAACGCCGCCGCGTAGTCGCCGCCTGCCTGCACCGCTTCCTCGGCCACCTGCTCCAGCCGCACCACTTCGTAGGCACGGCGGCCGGACAGCGCCGCGAATTCCGCGAGATCGGTTACCCCTGCGGCGAATCCGGTGTCGACCAGCCAGTTGCTCACTCCGGCGGCGGGCAGGAATCGCTGGGCCAGCTCGGACTCGCTGAACTGGCTGCGACGATCCCAATAGTCCTGGGGATCGGCGTGTCTGGGTAATCCGAGGACGGCCGCGCAGTGGTTGCGCACCGCGAAACCGAGCTGAGTATCGAAGCCGGAGTCGAAGTCGGCGAGCGGTTGCGTGTTGGCCTCGTTGAGCGCGTTCTCGAATCGTCGCCGGTCCCCGGTTCTCGACCAGCAGCCGTGCACGTGCTGGTCGATCAGCGCCACCTCGCGAACATGGTGGGACAGCGCGGAATCCGACCGAGTGGTCATACGCTCCAGGCCATCCGGAACTTGTCGGCGAGCGCTGCGGGTTCCAGGTCGGCGTAGCGGTCGTGCTCCATCCGCCGCACCGCGGTCACCACGTCGACTACCGGGTCGCCCAGCAATTTCCGCATCAGCGCCGAATCATCAAGGGCCGCAATCGCCTGCATCTGGTCGTCGGGCAGCAGCCGGGTTCCGGCGGCTGCCCGGTCCGCTTCCGACAGCTGTGCCGGGTCCACCGTCGTCTCCGGCGGTAGCGACTCTGCGCGCGTGATGCCGTCGAGCGCCAGCGCGAGAATCGCCGCCGACGCCAGATACGGGTTTGCCGAAGGATCGATGATCTTCACTTCGACGTTGGCGCCGTGCGGATTTCCCGGTCCGCCCTCGATGAAGCGGACGGCGGCTTCCCGGTTCTCGATCCCCCAGCACACATAAGCGCCGGCCCAGTTGCCCGGTCGCATTCGCAGGCCGGACACGATCGAGCCGGACAGGATTCCCTGCGCCTGCGGCAGGCCGCGCAACACGCCGGCCACGGCGGCCTGTCCCGCCTCCGTCATGCCGCCGGGGCCGGAGCCGCCGGAGAACAGCGGCCCCTGCGGCATCGTCAGCGAAAAGTGTTGATGTGCACCGGATCCCACACTGCCGGCGAACGGCACCGGCGACAGGCTGATCCGCATCCCGTGGCGGCGGGCGGCCCGGCCGATGATGATCCGCATCAGCACCAACTGGTCGGCCGCGGCCACCGGCGGCTGCGGCGCCAGCGAGAGCTCGAACTGATTGGGCCCGTACTCCGGATGGAACTGCTCGATGACCACCCCGGCCGACATTGCGCTGGCGATGACGTCGCGGACGAATGCCTCGTGTTCGAGCACTCCGGCCAGGCCGTACTGTGCCCACATGGTGGCGGGCAGCCTTCCGCCTTCGGAATCCACCACCAGGAACTCGATTTCGTGTCCGACCGCGGCCTCGATGCCGGCGTCGGCGAGGGCGGACTCGATCCTGCCGAGGGTGCCCCGGCTGCAGGCCGGAACCGGGGTGCCGTCCTGTTCGAAGAAGCCGGCCGGCGCCCATGCCAACCCGTCGCCGATGATGCGCAACGCGGACATGTCGATGCGCAGGCGTTGGTCTCCGACCACACTGACGTCGTCGGTGAACGCGATGCCGGTCTGGTCGATCGCGAAGGCATGCCACGTCGGACTGGCACCCAGGCCCGGGTCGGCGAATGTGTTGGTACGGCGAAGCGGCACCGTCTTGGCCAGGGTGAGCCCCGCAGGGTTCACCACGGTGCCGATGACGGTGTCGACGCCCTCGGCCTCGAGTTGGGCGATCGCCGCAGCAGCGAGCGGAGTGGCGGTCATGGCAGCCATTCTGCGGTTTCGGTGGACTCCCGCTGTCAGGCCCGGCTCGGCAGGGTCAACTTGCACGCCTGGCCGATGTCCAGGGTGCGCAGCACCCGACCCATGCCGACCCACAGGGCGCACGAGATGGCCAGGTCGGCGAGCAGCTCATCGGAGAAATGCTCGGCGGCCCGGTTCCAGAAGTCCTCGTCGTCGCGCAGCGCGGTGTGGTCGGTGGAGAAGCGGTGGGCGAACTCCGCCGCCAGCCGCTCCTGGTCGCTGTAACCCGGCCAGGTTCGCCACTCGGTCGCGTGGTGGTAGAGGTCCTCGTCGACGCCGGCCGCCGGGCCGTCGGCATCGCGGGTGTTGGCACACACGATGCATTCGTTGTTGTTGGCGATCACGGCCCGTGCAATCTCACGGGTGCGCAGCGGCAGCCGGTTGCTGGTGTAGACCGCTCGGCTGAAATTGGCCATCGCGCCGCCGAGTTCAGGGGATTTCAGGACCCAGCCGGCGACATCGTCGTCCGCGAAACTTCCGATTCGGCTCATGGCGAGATGGTACGCCCGGCCGATCTGCCCTTGTCCTGAACACCTCCGACAGGCTAGCTTGGTGCAAATGAAAACCATGTTCAAAACATGCGGTTCTCATAGAATGCCTGGTGGAATGCGGTCATGACGGGGTTCGGCGGGTGGATGGCCGCGCCTCCCGAGGTGCATTCGGCGCTGCTGAGCAGCGGCCCCGGGCCGGGCGCACTGCTGGCCGCGGCGTCCGCGTGGTCGGCGCTGAGCACTGAATACGCCAGCGCGGCAGACGAACTCGTCGCGGTGCTGGCCGGCGTGCAGGGGGCAGCCTGGGCGGGCCCGAGCGCAGAGCAGTACACGACTGCCCACGTGCCGTACCTGGCCTGGCTGATGCGGGCCAGCCAGATCAGCGCGGACAACGCGGCGCGCGAAGAGGGTATCGCCGCGGCCTACCTGTCGGCGCTGGCCGCCATGCCCACGCTGGCCGAACTGGCCGCCAATCACGCCGTGCACGGTGCACTGGTGGCGACGAACTTCTTCGGCATCAACACGATTCCGATTGCGCTCAACGAGGCCGACTACGCCCGCATGTGGACTCAGGCAGCGACCACGATGAGCGGCTATGAGGCCGCGTCCGACGCGGCGCTGGCCGCGACACCTGCCGCTGAGCCGGCGCCGCAGATCACCAGATCCGACGCTGAAGCGAATCCCGCTTCGAGTACCAGCCCGTGGCAGGACTTCCTGCAGCAGATCGAGCAGTTTCTGCAGAATCCGCTGCAGGCCTATCAGGACTTCATGAGCAATCCGCAGCTCAATCCGTTCACGCAATTCGAGAACCTGGTGAACAACCCGCAGCTCGATGCGATCCTGCAGCAGTTCGGCATTGGAAACGACACCATTGCCCACGACCCGTTGGTCGACAATGCGCTGGACGACTTCGTCGCCAACATCTTGCGAAACTTCGGCTACGACTGGAGTCCCGCCGACGGCACCCTCAACGGACTCGAGTACGACTACTACACCGATCCGACCGTCGCGGCGTTCTGGGTGGCTCGGACGCTGGAGCTGGGCGAGGACTTCCAGCAGTTCTTCGTCTACCTGCAGACCAACCCGGTGCTGGCCGTCCAGTATCTGGTCAGTCTCGAGTTGTTCGACTTCCCCACCCACCTCGCCGAGGTCTTCACCCTGACGAGTCAACCCCTCGCGCTGGCCGCGGCGTTCCCACTGGCTGCCGCCCCGCTGGCCTCGGTAGGCGGCCTCGCCGGACTGGCGGGCTTGGCCGCCCTGCCGCAACCCGTGATGGCTCCGGCGGTGGTCCCGATCGGGCCGCCGCCTCCCCTGCCGGTGGTTGGGCTGTCGTCGGTCACCGCGCCGGCCGCGGCTCCCGCTTCGGTACCCGCGCCGACACCCAATTCCACTGCGGGCCCGCCACCGCCGTCCCCTTCGCCTCCCGCGCCGGCCGGCGCAGGCGGGGCCGGCTTCACACCTCCCTACGCCGCCGCCCCGCCCGGGATCGGATTCGGTTCCGGGCTCGGCGCAAAGGCCAGTTCGGGTGCGAAACGGCAGGCCTCAGAGCCTGACAGCGCTGCCCAAGCGGCCGCCGCGGCGGCCCGCGAGCAGGCGCGGGCGCGGCGCCGGCGCGCCGCCAAAGGTCGAGGGTTCGGTGATGAGTTCCTGGATATGGATGTCGACGTCGACCCCCAGTGGGACGCGCCGCCGTCGACGCAGGCCTCCGAGCGGGGGGCGCAGACCATGGGGTTCGCGGGTACCTTGTCCGACGGCCGCGTCGACAGTGCCGCCGGATTGGCCACGCTGGCGGCGGACGAGTTCGGTGACGGGCCTACGATGCCGCTGTTGCCGGGCAGCTGGCGCCCCCTCAGCGACTCGCAATAGCCTCCGTTGCCGAATCATCGTTCCAATCTCGTTGTGCGATAACCCGATACGCGACCCGGCCGAGTGCGGCCTCGACTTGTGCGCGGTCAGGGCGGACGGCGAAACCGGGCGATCGGGACAGCTTGTCGATGATCCAGGCCAACAGCAGTGAATACACATACTGCACCTGCTCGACGCCCGCGGGTGTGAGCCACAACCGGTCGCCGTCACGCATCACATAGCCGGTGGTGACCAGCCGGTTGAACGTGGGTTCGAGCACCTCGAACGGGATCTGCAGGTTCTCGCCGATATCGGTGAGGCGCGCGGAGCCGAAGAACTGCGTGTAGCGGTTGACTCGCAGCAGCGCCCAGAGCGCCGCGACGTCGAGCCGGCAATCCGGCCGCATCGCGATGCTGCGCAGCCGCACCCCGGGTTCCCCGCGCAGCATGCGCGCAATCGCGTTCTCCAACAGGCGTTCCGGGGTATCGGTGGTCGGCATGCCGAAGCCGTCACCGAGGTCGACGGCGCTGTTGTGGATATCGCGCAGCGGCACTTCGCGCAGGAACAGAGCCAGGACGAACCCGGCCGCCGCGACCGGGGCGGCCCACAGGAAAACCTGGGACAACGACTCGGAGTAGGCGTGCACGATCGGCGCGGCCACGGCCGCCGGTTGCCGGTGCAGCGCGGCCGGCGAACTCACCGCGTCCCGCGATGCCCCGGTCTCCGCCAGCGCCGCGGTCAGTCGCGAGCTGAGGAAGTTGACGAACAGCGAACCGAAGATGGCCGCCCCGAACGAACTGCCGATGGTGCGGAAGAAGCTCACCCCCGAGGTGGCCACACCCAGGTCTTCGAAGTTGGACGTGTTCTGCACGATGAGCACCAGGACCTGCATCGACAGACCGATACCGGCTCCCAGAATGAGCAGGTACACCGACTGCAGCAGCGCCGAGGTCGACCCGTCCATGGTGGACATCAACAGAAAAGCGAGCGTCATCAGCGCGGTGCCGACGACGGGGAAAATCTTGTAACGCCCGGTGCGGCCGACCACGCTGCCGCTACCGGTCGAGGTGATCAGCATGCCGACCACCATCGGCAATGTCCGCAGACCGGAGGTGGTGGCCGACACACCGTTGACGTACTGCATGAAAGTCGGCAGGAACGTCATCGCGCCCAGCATCGCGAATCCGACGACGAACGAGAGCACACAGCAGACGGTGAACACCGGACTGCCGAACAACCGGATCGGCAGAATCGGTGCGGCCGCGCGGTTTTCCACCCAGACGAACACGCCCAGGGCAACCGCGGCACCGACGAAAAGCCCGATGATCGTCGGCGAACCCCAGGGATGCACGGTGCCACCCCAACTGGTGGCCAGGGTCAGGCCGGCCGCACCCAGGCCGATGAAGACGATCCCGGCGTAATCCACGACGGGTTTGGTCTCCGCCTTCAGGGCCGGAATCGCCGCGGCCGCCACGCAAATCACCACCAGCGAGACCGGCAGATTGATCCAGAAAGCCCAGCGCCAGGTCAGATAGTCGGTGAAATAGCCGCCCAGCAACGGGCCTACGACCGTGGTGACGCCGAAGACCGCACCCAGGATTCCCTGGTAGCGACCTCGTTCGCGCAGTGGCACCACCTCGCCGATCAATGCGCTCGCGGTGACGGTGATGGCTCCGCCGCCGATGCCCTGCAGCGCTCGCGCGCCGACCAGCATGGTCATGGAGTGCGCCAGCCCGCACAGCACCGATCCCAGCACGAAAAACAACACCGCAACCTCGAAAACCCTTTTGCGGCCGAAGATGTCGCCGAGTTTGCCGACCAGGGCTGTGACAATCGTCGAGGCCAGCAGGTAACTGGTGACCACCCAGGACTGGCGACCGGCGTCGCCCAGGTCAGCGACGATGGTCGGCAGTGCGGTGGCGACGATGGTCTGGTCGAGCGCCGCGAGCAGCATGCCGAGCGCGATCGCAGCGAAGATGAAGTTACGTCGCTGAGGAGTGATCAGCGCGCTGCCGGTTCCCGTGTCGGCTGGTGCGGCAACTGTCGTGGTGCTCATTCCCGTCTTTCGGTCGGCGCGCAGGCTGAAGCGCACCCTCCCCACGCGACGGCGGACAGGGCGGCCAGCAGTGTGGATGCCCCAGATCGGCTCCGTTTAACCCGCCCGCGCACGCGGCTCAGCCAGGTCATCCAGGTCGTGGTACCAGTCACGTTGCACCAGCACTCCGTCGGTGATGCGTTGCAGCGCAGCCTCGAATTCGTCGTGACCCGGCTGGTCGGCGAAGTCGGCCGATACCGCCAGATGGTCGGTCAGCCACCGGCGGATCAGTGTTGACAGCGAGACGACCTGCTGCCGCCCGGCCGGGGTGAGCGACAGTGCGTCGCCGTCGCGCTGGGCGTACCCGCTCTCGAGCAGGCGGTCGAAGACCGGTTCCAGTACCTGAGGGGGCACGTGCAGATGACTGGCGATGTCACTGAGCTGCGCAGTTTCGAAGAACCGCTGGTATTGGTAAATCCTCAGTACGCCCCACAGACCGGCTACGTCGAGCTCACACCCGGGTTGGTTGGCGATATCGTCCAGTCGCACCGTGGGTGATTCGGCCAGCAAGTGCCCGACGGCGATCTCCAGGACGTCCTCGGGCGATTTGTTTCTCGGCACCGCGAAGCCGTCCCCCAGGCAGCCCGGGCTGTCGTGAATATCGGTCAGCGGAGCCTCCCGCAAAAACAGCGCGAAGATGAATCCGACCAGGGCGATAAACGCGGCGCAGAGAAATACCTGCGTCAAAGATCCGGCATACGCCCGCACAATTGGGGCGGCGACTTCTTTCGGAAGCCGATGCAGCGCGCCCGGAGAATGCGCCGCGGGCGCCGGCACGCCGCTGGAAAGCGCTGCCGCGTCCATTCGCCGACTCAGGAAGTTCGCGAACAGCGCCCCGAATATCGCGGCGCCGAAGGACCCGCCGACCACACGGAAGAAGGTGACACCCGAGGTGGCCACGCCCAGATCCTCGAATGGCGTCGTGTTCTGCACGATGAGAATCAGCACCTGCATGGAAAAACCGATACCGGCTCCCAGGACGACCAGGTAGAACGCCTGCACCGGCCACGGCGTCGCCTCGTCCATCCGCGCCATCAGCAGGAACCCGACGGCCATCAGTGCGGTACCGGCCAGTGGGAAGATCTTGTAGCGGCCGGTCCGCCCGACCAGGATGCCGGCGGCCAAGGACGTGGTCAGCAGGCCGAGCACCATGGGCAACGTGCGCAGACCCGAACTGGTCGCGGAGACGCCGTCGACGTAGCGCAGGTACATCGGCACGAAGGTCAGCGCGCCCAGCATCGCGAATCCGACCAGCAGCGACAGGACCGAGCACACCGCGAAAACGGGGCTGCGGAACAGCCGCGGCGGTAGGATTCCGGCCGCAGCGCGGGTCTCCACCCAGACGAAGACACCCAGCGTCACCACGGCCCCGATGAACAGCCCGATGATCGGTGCCGAGTTCCAGGCGTAGTTGGTTCCGCCCCAGCTCGTGGCCATGATCAGTGCGGTCATGGCCGCGGCGATGAGCAGTATCCCGAGGTAGTCGATGGCGGGCTTGGGGCGGTGGGGCAACGCGGGGATGGCGGCCGCGGCGAGCACGAGTATCGCTATCGTGATCGGCGCATTGACCCAGAACGCCCATCGCCAGTTCAGGTAGTCGGTGAAGATGCCCCCGAACAACGGGCCGGCGACCGTGGTGACCCCGAACACCGCGCCCAGGATCCCCTGGTAACGGCCCCGGTCGCGAAGCGGGAACACCTCGCCGATGAGCGCGGCTGCGGTGACCGAAATCGCGCCAGCACCGATTCCCTGCAGGGCGCGCGAGATGGACAGCATCGCCATCGAGTCCGCGAGGCCACACAGCATCGAGCCGACCAGGAAGATCGCGACCGAACTCTGCAGCACGCGTTTGCGACCCAACAGGTCACCGAGTTTGCCGGCTACCGGAATGACGACGATCCCACCGAGCAGATAGGCGGCAACAACCCAGGACTGGTGAACGGAGTCACCGAGGTCTTCGACGATCGTGGGCAGCGCGGGCACCACCATGGTCTGGTCGATGGCCGCCAACAGAACCGCGAACATCAGCGCCGCGAAGATGAGATTGCGGCGCAGCGGACTGATCGCAGCGCACGGAGAGACCGTGCCAGGGGTTGTCGGTGCGGTCGGGCTCGTCATCGTTGACTCCCGTCGATGCCGGAGCCCGCGCGCCGCGGCCCCGGTTTACTTGGGCGGCCGGGAGACGCACTGCGCCGAGTACAGCGCCTCTCCGAGTTTGTCCATCAATTCCAGCTGTGTCTGAAGATAGTCGAGATGCAGTTCTTCGTCGGCAACGATTTTTTCCAGTAGTTGCGCGCTGGTGCTGTCCTGCTTTTCCCGGCACATGATGATTCCCGGCTTGAGCCTATTCAGCACCTCTATTTCGATCGCCATATCCGCTTCGAATTGCTCACGCAGTGTCTGGCCGACCCGCAAAGAGCCGATCCGCTGGTAGTTGGGCAGGCCGTCGAGCAACAAAATGCGGTCGGTGATCTCCTCGGCGTGCCGCATTTCGTCGAACGACTCCGCGCGGGTGTGCTGCGCCAGTTCGGTGAACCCCCAGTTCTCCTGCATCTTCGCGTGCAGAAAGTACTGGTTGATGGCGGTCAGTTCGCTGGTCAACTGCTCGTTGAGAAGACGGAGAACGTCCGGATCGCCTTGCATGGTCACTCCTACGGTGTGAAGGCTGACAGTCGATCCGCAGGCGGACTGGGCTGTAGAGCGCCGTGCGGGTGGAGCGGCACCGTTGGTGCCGTTTTCAATCTAGTGCAGTAAAGGCGAGTGAGCCCACGCTTAACTGGGCCATCGGCGCGTCTCGCCGAGGCGTAATCGTGATCACCTGTTTTAAGTTAGGTTAGACTCCACTAACCAACTTAGGTTAGACTCCACTAATATGACCACACAGTACGCGCTCACCGCATGTGCGGGTGGTCTTCGCTGATGTACGTGTGCCTGTGCGTCGGAGCCACCAATCAAACGGTGTGTGACGCCGTGGCGCGGGGCGCATCCACCTCGAAAGAAGTGGCCGCATTGTGCGGTGCCGGTGGTGATTGCGGACGGTGCCGCCGCACGCTGCGGGCGATCATCTCCGCCGCTCGCGTGAACCAGGCCGAGCTGCAGCCCGCTTCCTCCGCCTAGCTTCGCCGTTTCCCGAAATCTGCCAGCGCCGCCGCGTTGGCCTGGGCGCCCATCAGTTCGGCGAAGTGCGCGTTCTCCCGCGCCGTGGCGGCCGCGATCCCCGGACGGATCGGTTCCACCATGGTGTGCTTGACCGCCATGAGGCTCGAAATCGGCCGCCCCGCAAGGATGTTGGCATGACGGCGGGCCTCCGGCAGCAGTTCGTCGGGCTCACAGACCCGCCACACCAGACCCATGCGCAGCGCCTCTTGGGCGTCGATCCACTCCGAGGACATCAACAGCCACGCGGCGTTCTGCCGGCCGACCAGTTGCGGAAGCAGGTAGGAGGACGCTGCTTCGGGCGCCACTCCCAGGCTGGTGAACGGGCATTTCAGCCGCGCGCTGGTCGACATGAAGGCCAGATCGGCGTAGCCGAGGATGGTGGTCCCGATACCCAGACCCAGACCGTTGACGGCGCAGATCAGCGGCTTCGGGAAGGCGCTGAGCGCCTCGACCAGGCCGCGGAAGCCGTACTTGCCGGGCTTGAAGTCCGGGTCGCTGATCATGGCCTGCATGTCGGCCAGGTCGGTGCCGGCGCTGAACGCGCGGCCCGCTCCGGTCAGCAGGACGACGGCGACCTCGGGATCCTCCGCCGCGTCCAGCAGCGCCTGGGCGGTGGCGTCGTAGAGCGCTTCGTTGAAGGCGTTGAGCGACTCCGGCCTGTTCAGAGTGAGAGTGCGGACCCGGTTGTCGTCATCGACCAGCAGCGTCACGCTTGGCAGCCTATCTGTTGGTGTAGACGCGGGTCGGCGCGATCAGCACCACCGCACGCCGCTCGCTGGCCATTACCCGGTCGTACTCGTCCCAGTCGTCGTGGCTGCCCCCCGCCGCGCTGAAGACGTCGCGCAGCAGCAGCCGCAACTGGTCCGGGTCGGACAGCCACGGCTGGGTGTCGTCGGGACCGGCCAATTCCGCCCGGCCTTCGACAGTGGCCCATTGCCAGCCCTTGCGGAACGTCACTGCCAGCTGCGGCCGGGCGCGCAGGTTGGCGAGTTTGACCTTGCCGTAGGTGGTGAAGCCGAGCACGGGTTCTCCCCCGGCCGGGTGCGGCAACAGGCCGACGTTGACCAGCGATGCCTGCACAGTGCCGTCGGCGCGCACCGTGGAGATCACGGCCAGGCCGTTTTCGGACGCTGCCAGCGCCACCGCATCCTCGAGTGTCGTCATTTGCTTGCTCACCTCTCCCGAAACGGTGTCCGGACGACGTAGCGGCTGGTGGGCACCGTGTCGATGTTCTGGTTTGCGCCGAAGGCCGACGTGCTGGCCACCATGCGGCCCACCCGGTCCTGCAGGTCGGCGTCGTCGGCGGCACCGAAGAAAGCCTTGATATCGGTAACAGCCTCCAGCGGGAACAACTCTTCGACGATGGCCGAGATTCCCGGAGCGTCCGGAGTGAGAGCACGGACCACCCAGTTCTGGGTGTAGCCGAACGTCGACTGGGTATCGATGGCCACCTGGGTGTGGTTGAGCTGCCAGCGATCGAGCCAGGTGGCCTGATCGAGGTCTTCCGGCCGGCGCAGCAGCGCGATGTTCGCCAAACCCGCTGTGCGGGTACCTGGTTCGTCCTGTGGGCCGGGCATCGGGACGGATTCGGTCACCAGGTAGGCCGCGAGCAGTTCGCATTCGGCGCGCAGCACGCGCAGCGCCGCCGCCAGCTGCTCGCCGTAGCACTGCTGGGTCCACACACTCACGACCGCCGCGGCCGGTGGGTCCAGCGTCGTCAACGTCATCAGTGAGTCGCGCACCGCGCTGTCGCGGACGTTGACCGTCAGCCCCGGCAGGCCCAATTCCGACAGCTCGGTGGCCACGGGGCCGCGTAGCCGGGCACACCAGTCGTCGTCGAATTCGGCCCGCCGCAACACTACGATCACTTTCTCCATCGGCCGAACCTAACGCGTGTCGGCGATCAGTTCGGAGAGGATCCCGGCCAGTCGCCGATAGGAGTCGTCGCGCGCCGGTGAGGAACGGAACACCAAACCTATTTCGCGATGCGGGCGCGGTGCGGCGAACCGGGCGAGACCCACACGACTGCGGGCGGTTTCGACGGCGACCGCCGTCTCGGGAATCAACGTCACGCCCAGTCCCCCGGCCACGCACTGCACCGCGGTCGCCAGGGAGGCCGCCCGGGTGTCGGCCGGCTCGGCGCGCACCCCGGCCTCCCGGCACGCGTCGAGCGCCTGATCGCGCAGACAATGCCCCTCATCGAGCAGCAACAGAGGCAGCTCCGCCAGCACCCCAGGCGAGACCCGCCGCTTTCCCGCCAGCGGATGGCCGGGAGGCAGAGCGAGCACGAAATCCTCCTCGTACATCGCAACGGCGGTGAGGCCCGGGGAATCGGCGGGCAGCGCGATCAGGGCCGCGTCCAGGGTGCCCTCGCGCAGCAGACCCAGCAGTCGCTCGGTCTTGTCCTCGACGACCCGCAACGTCAGGCCGGGCAGGCGGCGAGGCATCCCGGCCAGAATGGCCGGTAGTACATAGGGCGCCACGGTGGGGATCAATCCCAGCCGGACCGTGCCGGCCAGCGGGTCGCCCGTGCCGGCCGCAGCCCGGGTGAATGCCTCGGCCGCCTCGACCACCGCCCGAGCCAGCGGCAACAACTGCTCGCCCTCGGGCGTCATGCGAACCCGGCGGGTGGAACGCTCGACGAGGCTGGTGCCCAAACCCGTCTCCAGCGTGGCCAGCGCCTGCGATAGAGTCGACTGACTGACACCGAGAAGCGTTGCGGCGCTTCCGAAATGCTGCGTCCGCGCGACGGCGGCGAAAGCCCGCAAGCCGGCCAGGGTAGGCTGAAAACTCTTATCGGACATGCCTATCAGTCTAGTGCGACAAATCACCTTTACTTCACAACCGGTGCGAGGCAACATGGTGGCAGTCTGAACTAATCTTGAATGAGTCCAAATAAGGAGTGCGATGTCACTGTTGACGATTGGCCAGCAATTTCCGGCGTACCAGCTGACCGCGTTGATCGGCGGCGACCTGTCCAAGGTCGACGCGAAGCAACCGGGCGACTACTTCACCACCATTTCCAGCGACGACCATCCCGGAAAGTGGCGGGTGGTGTTCTTCTGGCCGAAGGACTTCACCTTCGTGTGCCCCACCGAGATCGCTGCCTTCGGAAAGCTGAACGACGAGTTCGCAGACCGCGACGCGCAGATCCTCGGTGTCTCCATCGACAGCGAGTTCGTCCACTTCCAGTGGCGGGCGCAGCACGAGGATCTCAAGAAGCTGCCCTTCCCCATGTTGTCGGACATCAAGCGTGAACTGTCTCAGGCCACCGGGGTGCTCAACGCCGAGGGCGTCGCCGACCGCGTCACCTTCATCGTCGACCCGAACAATGAAGTCCAATTCGTCTCTGCCACGGCCGGTTCCGTCGGGCGCAATGTCGACGAGGTGTTGCGGGTGCTCGACGCGCTGCAATCCGACGAGCTGTGCGCGTGCAACTGGCGCAAGGGTGACCCGACGATCGACGCGGGCGAGCTGCTGAAGGCTTCGGCGTAAGGAGGCCTGATGAGCGTCGAGAACCTCAAAGCCGCCCTGCCCGAGTACGCCAAGGACCTCAAACTGAACCTCGGCTCGATCACCCGCACCACGGCGTTGACCGAGGAGCAGTTGTGGGGCACCCTGCTGGCGTGCGCCGCGGCGACCCGCAACGCTCAGGTACTGGGCGAGATCGGCGCCGAAGCGGCTGACACCCTTTCGGAGCAGGCCTACAACGCCGCGCTCGGAGCCGCGTCGATCATGGGTATGAACAACGTGTTCTACCGCGGTCGTGGCTTCCTGGACGGCGCCTACGACGACCTGCGTGCCGGATTGCGGATGAACATCATCGGCAATCCCGGAGTGGACAAAGCGAACTTCGAGCTCTGGAGCTTCGCCGTGTCCTCGATCAACGGCTGTGGTCACTGCGTGGTCGCCCACGAGCACACGCTGCGTGAATCGGGTGTGGGCCGGGAGGCCATCCTGGAGGCGCTCAAGGTGGCGGCTATCGTTTCTGGTGTGGCACAGGCAATCAGCGCCGCCCAGACGCTGGCGGCGGTCGGCTGAGTACGACCGGACCCTCCTGGATCGAACACGCGATCTGGTGGCAGGTGTATCCCCTGGGCTTCGTCGGGGCATTTCCTTCGGAAGCCCCGCCGGACCCGGGGGAACACCGGTTGCGCCGGCTCGTCGACTGGTTCGACCACGCCATAGCCCTAGGTGCCTCCGGCGTCGCGTTGGGGCCGATCTTTCACTCCCGCACTCACGGGTACGACACCACGGATCACTTCCGGATCGACCCGCGCCTGGGTGACGACGCCGACTTCGACCATCTCATCGAGCAGGCGCGGCAACGGGGCCTGCGGGTGCTGCTCGACGGCGTCTTCAATCACGTGGGCGTGGATTTCGCGCGCTACGGTGACCCGGAATCGGCACACTGGTTCAGCGGTGGCACCTTCGAAGGCCATGCGGAGTTGATCACCCTCAACCACAAAGACCCGGCGGTCGCCGAGTACGTCACCGACGTGATGTCGCACTGGTTGGACCGGGGCGCCGACGGCTGGCGCCTCGATGCGGCTTATACGGTGCCGCAACGATTCTGGGCGGAGGTGCTGCCCAGGGTCCGTGACCGCCACCCTGATGTGTGGTTCGTGGGGGAATTGATCCACGGCGATTACGCCGCGGTCGTCGAAACGGCGCGGTTCGACTCGGCCACCCAGTACGAGCTGTGGAAGGCCATCTGGAGCAGCCTCAACGACGGCAATTTCTTCGAGCTGGACCACGCGCTGCAACGCCATAACGCATTTTTGGAAACCTTTGTGCCACAGACGTTCATCGGTAACCATGACGTCACCCGGATCGCCAGCCGCCTCGAGAACCCGGCCCATCCGGCCCACGCACTGGTGATCCTGCTGACCATCGGCGGTGTGCCCAGCATCTACGCCGGTGACGAGTTCGGCATCCGCGGAGTCAAAGAAGAACGCTACGGCGGCGACGACGCGGTACGCCCCGAATTCCCCTCTCCCCCGCTGCCATTGGATGAATCCGGAGCCGACGTCTGGGCGCTGTACCAGTACCTCGTCGGTCTGCGTCGCCGCCATCCCTGGCTGCACACGGCGACGACCAGCGCGGTGCGGCTGGAGAACAAGTGCTATGTCTACGAGTCCCGCAATGGTCAGGACGCGATCCTGGTCGCGCTCAATATCGACGACGAGCCGCTGACGGTGTCGCTACCGAAGCTCGGCACGCCGCGCGCCCGCCTGGTCGCCGGCTCGACGGCGCCCCCTGAGGAGGTCGTCGACATGGTGGAAATCGAAGCGCACGGCTGGCGAATTCTGCGTCCCTGATTCAGGGACCCTAACCCAGTCGCGACAGCGTCAGCGGATCCTGCTCGCCGCCGTAGTACTTGTCGAGCAACGCGAGGAAGTCCCGGTTGTCCTCAGTGGCCCGGGCGAACAGCGTCACCGACGAACGTAGCTTGAGGTGGTCGGGCCAACCGAAGATCTGCTCGGCCGAGCGGCCGTCGATCTCGTTGACCAACCGGACGCACTCGAGAAGTCGCGGCCCCAGCACAGCGTGGTCGAGGTAGGCCCGGGCCTCGGCCAGCGAGTCGATGCCGTAGTGGTCAGCAGTCGGACTACTGCCCAGTCCCCGCAGTTGTGGAAACACGAACCACATCCAGTGGCTGCGTTTACGGCCGGCCCGCAGTTCGTCGAGCACGGCGTCATAGACCCGGGCCTGCGCGTCCACGAAGCGCTGTAAGTCAGACATCCCTCCACGGTCGCACACTGGTTAGATGAAATGATGGCGGTGAAGCGGCAGGTGCCCAGAGTTCGGGATCTCGCCCCACTGCTGCAGTTCAAGAGGCCGCAGTGGGACCGCACCGCGCGGCGGTTGGATGCCGCGTTGACCATTGAGGATCTGCGGCGAATTGCCAAGCGGCGCACCCCGAAAGCGGCGTTCGATTACACCGACGGTGCCGCCGAGGGCGAGTTGTCCATCGGGCGGGCGCGACAAGCGTTCCGCGACATCGAGTTTCACCCGACGATCTTGCGCGACGTGAGCACGGTGAACGCCGGCTGGGACGTTCTGGGCGCCCCGGTGGACCTGCCGTTCGGAATCGCCCCGACGGGCTTCACCCGGTTGATGCACACCGAGGGCGAGGTCGCCGGCGCGCGGGCGGCAGCGGCGGCCGGTATCCCGTTTTCGCTGTCCACGCTGGGCACGACCGCGATCGAAGACCTGGTGGCCGCTGCTCCACAGGGCCGCAAGTGGTTTCAGCTGTACATGTGGCGTGATCGTGAGCGGTCGATGGCGTTGGTGCAGCGGGCCGCCGACGCGGGATTCGACACCATGTTGGTGACGGTCGACGTTCCGGTGGCCGGGGCCAGGCTGCGCGATGTGCGCAACGGGATGTCGATACCGCCGGCGCTGACGTTGCGCACCGTGCTGGACGCGGTCCCCCACCCGCACTGGTGGTTCGATCTGCTGACCACCGAACCGCTGTCCTTCGCATCTCTGGATCGCTGGTCGGGCACCGTCGGCGAGTATCTCAACACCATGTTCGACCCGAGCGTCACCTTCGACGACCTGGTCTGGATCAAGTCGAGGTGGCCGGGCAAGCTTGTCGTCAAAGGGATCCAGACGCTTGACGATGCCCGGGCTGTCGTCGATCGTGGCGTGGACGGGATTGTCCTGTCCAATCACGGTGGGCGCCAACTCGATCGGGCCCCGGTGCCGTTCCACCTGCTGCCGGTGGTGGTCCGCGAGCTGGGCAAGGACACTGAAATCCTGATGGACACCGGCATCATGTCCGGCGCGGACATCGTCGCGGCGATCGCCCTGGGGGCGCGTTGCACGCTGGTCGGGCGCGCTTACCTGTACGGGCTGATGGCCGGTGGTGAGGCCGGTGTCCGGCGGGCGATCGCGATTCTGCAGAGCGGTGTCACGCGGACCATGGCGTTACTGGGTGTGACGTGTCTACAGGAACTTTCGCCCGGGCACGTCACTCAGCTGAGACGGCTTCAGGCGCGATGACGCGGTTGCGCACCAGGTCGTTGAACGCCTGACCGGGCCCGACGTATTCGAAGAGGCGCGGCGGATAGTGGGTGACGTACATGGTGCGCCGCCCGCCGGGTCCGGTCGGCTCCGGTGAGGCGTGCATCAGGTCCTGGACGTGCACGGTGACATCGCCCGGCTCGGTGTCGATGGACACGACCGGTACCCGATCGAGTCGCTGCTCCCACCGGTAGTGGATGGCCTGGCCATGGCTGCCCGGTACGACCCGCAAGTTGCCGGTCGAGGAGTCCGATCCGGTGAGCTGGATGCCGACGCTGACCGCCGGGCACATGATGGCGTGGCCACCCATGCCGCAGTCCTGGTGCCAGGGAATGTTGGCCAACCCCTTCGTCTTTCCCGGCACCTTGAGCAGTACCGCGCTGCCCTCCATCCGGTCCGGTGCCACCCGCAGCGCGGGATCGAGCAGGGTGCCGAGCCTGCGCACCCGCGGATCGCTTTCCAAAGCAGCGAGTACCGGCGAGCGCAACGTGGCGTACACCAACCGGCACAGCGCATCCGCACCGTCTTCGGTGGTGACCCACCAGGACTCGTCGTCGCCCGGACGGGCCTGTGCCGCAAGCCGGTCGATTTCGCGGTTGGCCGTGCGCATCTCGTCGGCGCTGAAAACGGAGCGGAGGTGCAGATAGCCCATGGTGCTCAGCTGGACGGCCAGTTCTGCGTCGTCGGTCTCCGGCGTGAAGGTGGCGGCCGGGTCGCGGCCGCGCAGGTCGGCGCGGGCCGGGTGGTACGGCGGCACGCCGGCATGCAGGTAGCGCAGGATCGGGTCCCAGTCGGCCAGCTGATCGAATCCCCCCCGCTCGAAGACGAGTTCGTTGCTCAGCAGCAGGTTGATGGCAGTGCGTGTCTGGCCCACCAGGTCGTCCCAGGCCGACCGGGACAGGCGCACCACGACAGCTGAGTCGGCGTGTTCGTCGTCCACGCGGATCGTTGCACCGTCGACGGCGTAGGTCACTGTGTCCTCGTCAACGAGGAAGGTGACCGAGGCCGTCGGACCGAGCTCCGCAGCCGCGGACCGCAGGATCTCCGGATCCAGCGCAGGTGGTGTGAGCGGCATTACCCGATTATGGCGCGGCCTACCGCCTCATTCGGAACAAATCGGCCCCCAGCTGGGTTTAGCGAAGCAGACTCAACTTTTGGAGGATTGATGGCTGAAGCCAAATCAGTTCCAGTGCTGTTCGTCACCGACACCATCGTGTTACCCGGGATGGTGGTGCCGATTGCACTGGATGACGCCGCACGAGCGGCTATCGACGCTGCGCGGGCAAGCGATTCAGGACAGTTGCTGATCGCGCCCCGGCTGGATGACCGGTATCCCTCGCATGGTGTGATCGCGAAGATCCTGCAGGTGGGACGGATGCCCGGGGGTGGCAGCGCCGCGGTGGTGCGGGGTGAGACCCGTGCACAGATCGGCGCAGGTGCCTCCGGCCCCGGTGCCGCGCTGTGGGTGGAGGTGACCGAGGTCCCCGAGGCCGAGGCGACCGACGAGGTCAAGGCGCTGGCAGCGGAATACAAGAAGGTGCTGCTGGCCATTCTGCAGCGGCGCGAGGCCTGGCAGATCGTCGACTACGTCAACAGCCTGACCGACCCGTCCGCGCTGGCGGACACGTCCGGATATGCCTCCTACCTCAGCGATGTGCAGAAGCGGCAGTTGCTGGAAACGGTGGATGTGGCCGAGCGGCTGCGCGTGCTGATCGAGTGGACCGGCGAGCACCTGGCCGAGACCGAGGTCAACGACAAGATCGCCGAGGACGTCCGCGAGGGGATGGAGAAGACGCAGAAGGAGTTCCTGCTGCGTCAGCAGCTGGCCGCGATCCGCAAGGAACTCGGCGAGGGTGAACCCGACGGATCTGATGACTACCGTGCCCGGGTCGAGGCGGCCGAGTTGCCCGAGAAGGTGCGCGAAGCCGCACTGCGCGAGGTCGGCAAGCTCGAACGGGCCAGCGACCAGAGCCCGGAAAGCGGCTGGATTCGCACCTGGCTGGACACCGTGCTCGACCTGCCGTGGAATGTCCGGACTGAGGACTCCACCGATCTGACCGGCGCGCGGGCCATCCTGGACGCCGATCACCACGGACTGGACGACGTCAAGGACCGCATCGTCGAATACCTGGCCGTGCGGACCCGCCGTGCGCAACGCGGTCTGCAGCTGGTGGGTGGCCGCGGCTCCGGCGCGGTGATGGTGCTGGCCGGTCCCCCCGGGGTCGGTAAGACGTCGCTGGGCGAGAGCGTGGCCCGTGCGCTGGGCCGCAAGTTCGTCCGCGTCGCCCTCGGCGGCGTGCGTGACGAGGCCGAGATCCGCGGCCACCGGCGCACCTACGTGGGCGCTCTGCCGGGCCGCATCGTGCGGGCCATCGGTGAAGCGGGTTCGATGAATCCTGTTGTGCTGCTGGATGAGATCGACAAGGTCGGCTCCGATTACCGGGGTGACCCGAGTGCGGCGCTGCTCGAGGTGCTCGACCCGGCGCAGAACCACACCTTCCGCGACCACTACCTGGACCTGGATCTGGACCTGTCCGACGTCGTGTTCCTGGCCACCGCCAACGTGATCGAGAACATTCCGTCGGCGCTGCTGGACCGCATGGAGCTGGTGCAGATCGACGGCTACACCGAGGACGACAAGGTCGCCATCGCCCGCGACTACCTGCTGCCCCGGCAGCGGGAACGGGCGGCACTGACCGAGGACGAGGTCATGGTCACCGACGCCGCGTTGCGCAAGATCGCGGCGGACTACACCCGGGAACCCGGGGTGCGGCAATTCGAAAGGCTATTGGCCAAGGCGTTGCGCAAGGTGACCACCAAGCTCGCGCAGGACAATTCGTCGATCACGGTCGACGAACCCGACCTGGTCGGCTACCTGGGCCGTCCGCGCTTCACGCCGGAATCGGCCGAACGCACGGCGGTGCCGGGCGTGGCCACCGGCCTGGCCGTCACCGGTCTGGGTGGGGACGTGCTCTACATCGAAGCCGGAGCCACCGACGGGGAGCCGGGATTGCAGCTAACCGGTCAGTTGGGCGACGTCATGAAGGAGTCGGCGCAAATCGCGCTGTCCTACGTGCGCTCGCACGCCGACGAGCTGGGCGTGGACCCGAAGCTGCTGGACCGTCGCATCCACGTGCACGTGCCGGCCGGCGCGGTGCCCAAAGACGGGCCGTCCGCCGGGGTGACCATGGTGACCGCGCTGGTCTCGATGGCCACCGGACGCCAGGTCCGCTCGGATGTCGGCATGACCGGTGAGGTCACGTTGAACGGCCGCGTGCTGCCGATCGGCGGTGTCAAGCAGAAGCTGCTCGCTGCTCAGCGGGCGGGACTGTCCACGGTCTTCATCCCGGCGCGAAACGAGCCCGATCTGGACGATGTGCCCGCCGAGGTCCTCGGAATGCTCGACGTGAGGCCGATGACAGATGTCGCGGACATCGTCGCGCAAGCCCTGGAACCAGCGGCGCAGACGGCAACCGTCGCCGCGTGAGACCCGCCGGGGCCTTCCCGCCACCTGGATCGCGCCAGGCACTGATGTCGCGCTTCCAGTCGTGTTCAACGCCCAGGTGGGAGCCTGGGGTGTGTACACGAGCACTGGTTTCGTCGCCATCAACACGTAGGACCTGCCACGAGACAGCCGCCCCCGGTGGGGGCGGCTGTTTTCGTCTGCAGAGATAAATGCGCAATTTCCGCTGTGCGGAGCTTTAAGGTCCACCCATGGCAGTGTTCATTCGCAGAATGTTCGGGATCGGCAAGATGCCCGCGGACCTGCGGGCCGACCTCGCGACCGAGAACGTCATCCATCTCGCCGAGTTCGTCCCCGTCACGTTCCGATTTAGTGGCTCGGTGCCCGGCAAGCTTGCCACCAGAGGAAACATCCGCAGCTACGTCGGTGCCCTGGCCATCACGTCACAGCGTGTGGTGGGCACGCTGTCGACGGTGCCCCGGCTCGCGGGGCGCGCCATCGACGTGCGCTGGGACGCGCCGAGCGAAGGCCCGGTCCACGCCGAACTTTCCGCTGACGGCCTCAAATTGGACGTCGACATCAGCGAGGTCGACCCAGAGTTCTCCGGCCGGTTGACACTCACCTACAAAACCGCGATTCCCGAAGCGGTCTTGACCACCATTCCGCGCCGGACGTTGTCCTACCACGTCCCGCGGGAATGGGTGCTGCGCGCTCTCGGTGTTCCGGTGGCAAAATCATCCCTGTGAGCCTGAAACGGCAGATCGTACGTCGGGTACAGCGGCTGGTCGCCAATCCCCTCGGCCGCAAACTCCCGGTCACCATGTTGGAGACGACTGGGCGCAAGTCGGGCAAGCCCCGGCTCACCGCGGTAGGTGGCGCCGTGGTGGACAACCAGTTCTGGATGGTCTCCGAACATGGTGACCACTCCGATTACGTCTACAACATCAAGGCCAACCCCCGGGTCCGGGTGCGCATCGGCGGCCAGTGGTACACCGGGGCCGCCCACCTGCTCCCCGAGGACGATCCGCGGCAGCGCCTGCGAAAGCTGCCGCGCTTCAACGGCGTTGGCGTTCGCACCATGGGCACCGACCTGCTGACTATCCGAGTGGATCTGGACTGACCGTCCATGGGCTACGACACCGATCTCGCCAACCGCATCCGGGAACTGCTGGCCGCCGAGCCGACGGACGAGATGCAGATGTTCGGGGGGCTGGCGTTTCTGATCGGCGGCAACATGGCGGTGGCCGTCAGCAGTCAGGGCGGACTGCTGGTACGCGTGCCGCGTGATGACACCGAGAAGCTGCTCCGGCATGCGCACGTCAGTCCCATGGTGATGGCCGGGAGAGAAACCCGCGGCTGGCTCCGCGTTGCCCCCGACGGGGTGAAAACCCAACGGCAGCTTCGCACTTGGGTAACCCGCGGCGCTGACCATGCCCGCAGCTTGCCGCCCAAGTGACCGGGTGCGTTTGCCCGGTGCCGTTGCGGGTACGCCGCCGATATGGACGCTTCGGAGCAGCGGGTACGGCGGCTGCTCAAGGTGGCGGGTACCACCTACGCGGAAGAGGCGGGCATCCGGCTAGCCGACAAGCCGATGCCTTTGTTCCAGCTGTTGGTTCTGTGCATGCTCGCCAGCAAACCGATCGACGCGACGATCGCGACAACCGCCGCGAAAGAACTCTCCGCCGCGGGCCTGCGTACACCGAAGGCAGTACTGGCGGCCGACAGGCGCCTCATGATCGAGGCCTTCGGCCGTGCCCACTACGTCCGCTACGACGAGAGCTCCGCCACGCGGCTCGTCGACATCGCTGAGCGCGTGCGCGACGAATTCGGCGGCGACTTGCGCGAAATCGCCGGACGCAGTGACCACGATGCGCAGCAGGCAGCCCGAATTCTCAAAACTTTCAACGGTATTGGCGACACCGGCGCCTCCATCTTCCTGCGTGAGGTGCAAGACGTCTGGACGTGGGTGCGCCCATATTTCGACGACCGGGCCACCGCCGCCGCCGAAGCGCTCGAACTTCCCGCCGAGCCGGCCAAGCTTTCACACCTTGCGCCGCGCACCAACGCACGACTGGCCGCGGCACTGGTGCGTGCCTCGCTGGACGACGGGGTGTGCCGGCAGGTAACGGGTTGACACGTCGATGACCGTGCGGATCGGCACTTCCGGGTGGTCCTATGACCACTGGACGGGCGTGCTCTACCCGGCCGGCCTGCCCGCAGCGCGACGGTTGCACCGCTACGCCGAGGTGTTCGACACGGTCGAGTTGAATGCCAGCTTCTATCGCTGGCCCAAGGATTCGACGTTCGCGGGATGGCGGGATCAGCTGCCGGCCGGGTTCGCCATGTCGGTGAAGGCTCACCGGGGTCTGACTCACTACCGCCGGCTTGCCACCGCCGGCCCGTGGATCGAACGCTTCGAGCGCTGCTGGCAGGCGCTGGGTGACCGGCACGGGGTGCTGCTGGTGCAACTGCATCCGGACCAGGAGCGTGACGACGCCCGCCTCGACGCGTTTCTGGCCCTGGTGCCGCCGTTCATCCGGACCGCCGTCGAGTTGCGGCACCCGTCCTGGAACGATCCTGCGGTGTTCGCGGTGCTGGAGCGCCATCGCGCCGCATACGTGGTGATGAGCGGCCCGGGACTGGCGTGTGTACCCCGCGCCACGACAGACCTGGTGTACATCCGCATGCACGGACCCGGCCAGGACAGCATTTACACCGGTTCCTATCCCGGTGATCAACTGCGTTGCTGGGCAGATCGCATCGCCGAGTGGACCGCGCAGGACCGCGACGTGTGGATGTATTTCAACAACGACCTGGGCGGGCACGCGGTGCGAAACGCGTTGTCTTTGCGGGAGATTCTCGACAACAGGTGAGGAGTGATCATGACCTCGACTACCTTCGTCATCATCGGCGGTGGGCTGGCTGCGGCCAAAGCGGTAGAGGCGCTGCGCGACAGTGATTTCGACGGGCAGATCGTGCTGTTCGCCGACGAGGAATACCTGCCCTATGAGCGTCCGCCGTTGTCGAAAGACTATCTGGCAGGTGCGAAGTCGCTGCACGATTTCACCGTGCAGAACTCGGACTGGTATCTCGAGCGCCGCGTCGACCTGAGGCTCAACACGCGGGTGGACTCCCTGGACATCGGCGAGCACACCGTCGGCTTCGGCGACGGTGCGACGCTGCGCTACGAGAAGCTGCTGCTGGCAACAGGATCAGCGGCACGGCGCCCTCCGATCCCCGGCCGTGATGCAGACGGGGTGCACTACCTGCGCACCTACCGGGATGCCGTCGCGCTGAATTCTGTTCTCGTGGAGGGAGCTTCGCTCGCCGTCGTGGGCGCTGGCTGGATCGGCCTGGAGGTGGCGGCCGCAGCACGTCAGCGCGGCGTGGACGTCACCGTGGTGGAAGCCGCGAAACAACCGTTACTGGGCGCACTGGGCGAGCAGGTCGGTGCGGTGTTCGCCGATCTGCACCGCGACCATGGGGTCCAGCTACGCCTGGAAACTCAGGTGGAACGAATCACGGTTGAGGACGGCCGGGCCACCGGCCTGGAATTGGCCGACGGGTCCCACGTCACCGCCGACGCGGTGCTGGTCGCGGCGGGCGCCACCCCCAACGTCGAGCTCGCAGAGCAGTCCGGTCTCGAGATGGCCGACGGCGGGGTGGGAGTCGATGCGTCGCTGCGCACCAGCGACCCGGATGTCTTCGCCGTCGGCGACATCGCCGCCGCCCAGCATCCACTCTTCGGCGTCCGCATCCGCACCGAGCACTGGGCCAATGCGCTCAAGCAGCCCGCGGTCGCGGTAGCCGGAATGCTCGGCAAGCCAGGCGAATACGGCGAACTTCCCTACTTCTTCACCGATCAGTATGACCTCGGCATGGAATATGCCGGCTACGCGTCCGGATCCGACAAGGTGGTGTTCCGCGGCGACGTCGCGACCCGCGAATTCGTCGCGTTCTGGCTCGACGACGATGACCGGGTGGTGGCCGGCATGAATGTGAACGTCTGGGACGTGCTCGACGACATCAAGGAGTTGATTCGGTCGCGGGCGCCGGTCGACGCCGGCCGTCTGGCCGATGCGGGTGCGCCGCTGCGCTGACGTTCAGGGATTCCAGGTGTGATCGATGATGTCGGGCGGGTGCTGGGCCTGCAGGCGCTCCCGCTCGGCGCGCCGGCGCTTGATCCTGAGCCGGGCGTCCACCGGCATGGCGACGTGCTCATCGCAGACCAGGTAGTACATGTCGTCCACGGTGTCGATCAGATCCGCCTTCACCCGGCGAGCGCCCAACTCCCGCAACGTCATTCGCAATTCGTGGGTGAACCGGATGGTGGTGTCGTGAGCCTGTTCGCGGGAATTGCGGGCGCTGTCGGCCAATCGCTGCGCCAGCGAAGCGGGAGCCGTCGGAGGTTCGGGTTGCGCGGCGGCTTCGGCGGCCAGCTCCAGCAGCAGTCCGGGGTCGTCCCCGAATGCCGGATTGGCCAGCTCGGCTTCACCGCGCCCGCGGTGTCCGAGGGAGGCGACGGCGGCGTCGAGCGCGGAAGCGGCTGCCGGGGACAACGCGCGGATGCTGCCGACGTTGCCTTCTGCAGCCAGGGCGCACAACGGCGGGTCGGCACGCAGCAGCGCCGCCAGCGCCTTGATTTCGGCCGCGATGCGCTCGCTTTCCATGATCACGCCGACACCGGAGATGCCCGCTCCCGCCCGGGAGCGCTCCAGGGCCGCCGCGGTGATGCCGGAGTCGATCACCCACAGGCCGGTCAGCGTCCAGCCCTGGTGGATACGGTCGCGCAGGAGCCGGATGCGGACTTCCAGGGCGGCGTCAGGCAGCGCGGACAGCGCCTTGGGATCGAGATGCTCCCCGGTCGCGGCGGCGACGTAGGCCTGCGTGTCGGCGCGCAGGTGACGCAGCAGGGCCAGCGACCGCGCGGTCACGACGGCCTTGGCGACCGATCCGCGTGGGCCATTGCTGAGTTCCGGTCGGCCGAACGGCAGCAACTCGTCGGCCGGCGGTTCGGCACCGAGGGTGCGCCGGGCCACGGCATGCTCGTCCCAACCGGGCAACTGGGCGGCCGCGACGATGTTGGCCGACACCCCGACGTAGGGCCGGTGGCCGAAGACCGCGATGGCCCGCTCCGCCCATTCCTGCGCGACCACCTCGCCCAGCGCCAGCACCCGTCCCATCGCCTGTCCGGCAGCGCGCAGGCCGCTGCACTGCACGTCCAGGGTGATGGGGGTCAGCGGCCCGGGCAGCGAGTCCGTGAGGCTGGCCGTGCTGAATACCGGGAAACGCGGGTCGACGCGGTCGTCGAACTCCCCCTCCAGCCCCTCGGGGGCCATGCTGCGCAGTGATTCGTCGACCGGGCGGGGAAGCGTTTCCACCGGCAGCGGAAACTGGCCCGGCGCGGTGATCGCGCCGCCGGGGTCAAGCTTGCGACCGGCCAGCCCGCGGCCGGTGTCCACCACCGCGTCCAGCGCCAGCCAACCGTAGTGGAAATTCCACTCTTCTTGCGCCGCAGCAATATCCAACTCCGGGACCAGGTTCTCCCAGCCGCGCACGCCGTGCAGGCGCAGTCTCGGGTCGACAGACCGCAGCACCCGCCAGGCGGTGATCAGGTTGGTGGTGTCCGGGGTGGCCAGATCGACGGCGCCGGAACGGTCGGTGTTCAGCGCGTGGACCAGGAACCGGGCCAGGTCCTCGATGTGCAACACCCTGATGGGGCGCGCGGACACCTTGGCGCGCATCAGCGTGGCCACCGTGCGGCAGGTCATCCAGTCGAGCTGGCGGCCGAGCGGCGGCGCGATGCGGATGACCAGACTCGGGGCCCACCCGGTGGATACCAGCGTCTCGGCCGGCCGGTACAGCTCGGCTCGGCCGGCAGCCTGGGATACGAACAGCAGCCTGGCCCCCGCCCGTGCGGCCGCGTTCGCGACATGCGCAACGCCGGTGAGGCCGGCGCCGCCCGGGGCGCTGGTGTCGACCGGAGCCAGGTGGATCACCGCGTCGGCATCGGCGGCCAGCTGCAGCAATACCGGGTCGTCCAGCGGGGCGCAGACGAAGTCGACGGCGGGATCGAGGTGGTCGTGCGGGTAGGGGCCGATACCGCTGACCGTGTGCCCGGCCGCGATCAGCTGGCGTGCGGCCAGCCGCCCGACGGTGCCGGCGGCGTCGGTCAGCAACACGTGCACGTGGCGTCACCTCCCGGGGGTATGCCAACGACAATAGGCACGCAGGGCCATCTTGCGCATGTTTGAGTCTGTACCGTGACCCGGCCGGTCAGTGCAGTTTTGCGGTGCCGTCGGCCGCGACGACGACCTTGGCGCCGGCGATGTCATCGCGCACCGTGTCCGCCGCGGCGGCGGGATCGGTGATCACGGCCAGCACACGCGCGTCGTCGGGGGTGCGGACGGCGAGGAACGCCTTCTCCGGCTGTCCGTCCCGGTCGAACGGCGTGGTCCACGACTCGACGGTGCCGGTGCCCTCCCAGTCCACCAGGCCGACGGTGGTGGGCTCGGAATCGACTTCCGCTTGAACGTCTTCCCAGCGGAACTCGCTGCTGCCGGGCTCGGTGCTGTAGACGCCGAAGCTGTGCTTGGTCAGGTAACCGCCGTTGGCGGTGATCAGGCCACGCCGACCCGGGTTGGCGGTGAGCAATTCGGCCATGGTGGCAATGGAGTGCGTGACGTAGTTGCTCCACGGCCCGCCGGCGAAGGTCAGGCCGCCGGTGACGGTGAGCGGACGGGCCGGGTCATCGGTGGCCAGGCCCAATTCGGCGGCCGCGACCTGGACGGCCGACGGAAAGCATGAGTACAGGTCGACGTAGTCGACGTCGTCGATGCCCAGCCCGGCCAGTTCGAGAGCCCTGCGTCCGCCGATCCGGATCGCCGGTGAGCGGTGCAGTTCGCCGCGCTCGGCGATCGCCGAGGTGTCGTGGGCGTCGGTGCCCGCCTGGGGGTACACCCAGCGTTCCGGGGGTACCTGCAACTTCCTCGCCTGCTCCACCGAGGTCAGGATCAGCGCGGCGCCCTGGTCGACCATGTTGTTGGAGTTCATCAGCTTGGTGTACGGCCAGCTGATCATCCGGTTCTGCGGGCCGGGTTGCCGGATTTCCTCGGCGGTATGGGGCCGGCGAATCCACGCGTGCGGATTGTCGGCGGCGACAGCGCTGAACCGCGCCCACAATTCGCTGACCCGCGTGCTGTGTTCAGCCACCGATTCCTCGTTGGCGATCCGCAGCGACTGTTCGAACAGCGGGTAGACGAAGGAGGGCCGGTCCAACTTGATCTTGATCTCGGCGTCACCGGCCATCGGCACGTCGTCGCCCGCGACCTCGGGCATCGGCACGGAGTTGTCCTGCTCGGTCCACACCAGGCGGCGGCCCTGCTTCTTCAGCGCGTTGCGGGTGCGCCACGTTTCGGCGGCCGAAATCAGCACGACGCCGGCGTGGCCCCGCTGGATGTCCAGGCAGGCCCGGTTGACCAGCGACTGAGGAGTGTTGCCGCCGACGCTGCTGTAGCTCGCGGTGAACTTCGTCAGGCCCAGGCGCTCACCGAGCAGCTGGCCGGGATTGCGGTAGTGCGCCGACAGCATATGCACCGCTCGGATGGAATCGACCGCCTCGATCACCCGGGCGTCCGCGGCCTGCCTGGTCGCGGTGACCATCAAATCGACCGGTTCGATGGACGGTTGGTCGGGGTCTGGGTCGTCGCGGTGGTTGACCTGGCCGTAGCCGATCAGCACCGGAGTCCTGGGATCCACGGGCATGGCTCGAACCTATCGCGGCGGGGTTAGGCCCGCATCGCCGCCCGAGTGTGAAGCCAGCTTCACGCTCGGGGGTCGAGGTCAGGCGGGAGAGATCAGGCCGGGCCGGTCCGGTAGATCGACTTCAGCGTGCGGTAGGCCTCCAACCCTTCGGGGCCCAGCTCGCGGCCCATCCCGCTGGCCTTGACGCCGCCGAAGGGGGCGCGCACGTCCAGGGCGTAGTCGTTGACGCCGATGGTGCCGGTGTGCACGGCCCGCGCCACGGCGGTAGCACGGTCGACGTCGGTGGACCACACGGTGCCGGCGAGGCCGAATTCGGTGTCGTTGGCCAGTGCGATCGCCTCGTCGTCGCTGTCGTAGGCGCTGATGGTGAGCACCGGGCCGAAGATCTCCTCGCGGGCCAGCCGGTCGGAGTTGTCGACGTCGGCGAACACTGTCGGTTCCACGAACCAGCCGCGCGGTTGCTCCTTGGGAATCGACCCGCCGGCGACCAGCCTGGCGCCGCTGTTCTTGCCGACGTCGATATAGCCCAGCACCCGTTCGCGTTGCCGCGAGCTGACCATGGGACCGATTTCGGTGCCCGGATCCAGCGGGTCGCCTACCGCCATGCTCGCGGCCAGTGCTGCGACGGCGTCGACGATCTCGTCGTAGCGCGATTTCGGGGCCAGGATGCGTGAGCTCAGGTGGCAGGTCTGGCCGTTGTTGACGAAGGAGGCGTTGCGAAGTCCGCGCATCGTGGCGTCCAGGTCGGCGTCGTCGAGGATGATCGCCGCAGACTTGCCGCCCAGTTCGAGGGTCACCGGCCGCATCAGGCGCCCGCAGGTCTCGGCGACCAAGCGACCGGTGGCCGTCGAACCGGTGAACGCGACCTTGTCGACACCGGGGTGTGACACCAGCGCCGCGCCGACGGCCGGACCGCCCGACACGACATTGAGCACGCCGGGCGGCAGTCCGGCCTCCACCGCGGCTTCCGCGAATACCAATGCGTCCAAGGCGGTTTCGGGTGAGGCTTTGAGGACCACGGTGCAGCCCGCGGCGAGCGCGGGCGCCACCTTCATCGCGGCCAGGGCCTGCGGGTAGTTCCACGGCACGATCGCGCCCACCACCCCGACGGCCTCCCGCCGCACGATCGTGTGTCCGGTCATGCTCGGCCGCACTTCTTCGACGGGAACCTCGGTGACCAGCTGCGCGTAGTACCGCAGCAGTAGCCCCGGGAATGCACCGTTGGCGCCGCGCGACAGCCGGATGGGCATGCCGTTCTCGCGCGTCACCAGTTCACTGGTTGCCTTGGCCCGTGCTTTGAGCGCATCGGCCATCGCGTTCAGCAGGCCGGCGCGAAACTCGGGTGAGCTGGTTCGCCAATCCAGTAGCGCCCGGCGCGCGGCGGCGACGGCGGCGTCGATGTCGGATTCCCTGACGACGGCCCCGTCGCCGAGCGGTTCGCCGGTCGCGGCTTCCACCACGGTTTCGCTGTTGTCGGCGGTCTGGAACCGGCCATCCACAAAAAACTGCGCGAGCGAAGATGTCACGGGCGTGCCTCCTGTGGCTACGACGGCTCCGTTGCCTCCGGTGCGAACAGTACGCCTTCGCCGATCAAGGCCTCGACTTCATCGGGACTCATGCCGAGCAGCTGTTCGCAGATCCCCCGGGTGTCCTGGCCCGGCTGTGGCGCCGGACGTTGCGGTGCGGGCGGGATATGGCGAAACGGAGCCGGGCCGGTTTCGGCAGGCAGCACCCGTGCGATGAGCGGATGTGTCATGTCGCTGAACAGGTTTCGCTGCAGCAGCTGCGGATCCTCGAGGATGTCGGGTGGCCGGTTCATCGGCCCGGCGGCCACCCCCGCTTCCTGGAGTGACTGGGCCGCTTGCAGGGGTGTGCGGGTGCTGGTCCACCGCCTGAGCGCGGCGACCAACCCGGCCTGGTCGTGGGTCGCCTCACCCAAAAGCGATGCCAGACAATCCCATTCGTGGTCCTTGCCGATTGAGACGACGCACCATTCGTCGTCACCGAAGCACGGGCAGACCGCGTGCACGCTGGTGTCGGTGCGGATGTCGGGTAGGCCCGCGGCCAGCGCGCCTTCTGTGACGAACAAGGTGTCGAGTTGGTTCACCACGACCTCGGCCTGGGAAATATGGACGTGGGCACCTTCGCCGTCGCGGTCGCGGCGGATGAGCGCGGCCAGAGCCAGGACCGCGGCGATTCGGCCCACCACGTGGTCGGGGAAGATCGTCGTCGCGTCGTAGAACGAGTGCCGGGCACCCTCGGACCGGGCGTCATCGGAGGTCCACACCCGGGTGGCGCCCGTCGTCGCGCGCACCAGTGGGCCGTAGCCCAGCCGGGTGCTCCACGGGCCGGTGTTGCCGAACGCGCTGCTGCCGGCAAGCACGATCCGCGGATTGAGCGCGGACAGTGTGTCGTAGTCAAAGCCAAGGGAGGCAAGGGTTCCCGGCTTGAAATTGGCGAACACCGCGTCGGCCTCGTTGACCAGGCGCGCGAAGATCTCCCTGCCTTTCTCACTGCGCAGATCGATGCCCAGGGCGCGGTGATTGCGGTGGGCCCAGGCGAATGATTCGCTCATCGCGTCGCCGGCCCGCGCCTGGCGCAGGCCGTCTGGATACTGCGCCGACTCCACCTTGATGACATCGGCGCCGAGGTCGCCGAACAACCGTCCCAGTTCGCCGCCGGCGACGATGATGCCGAGATCGAGGATCCGCAGACCCGCGAGCGGATAGCCGCCGGTGGAGCCGGACGGTGGCGGCACCGGTGCGGGATCTGCCGGCCACCGCGGCGGGTCGTGCCCGACCGCTGGCGCCGGTGTCCGAAAGCCGCAGTGCTCGCCGTCGACCACGAAGTAGCCGGTCGGCACCCGGGCGTGGACGCCGGGCACGAGTTCGGCATCGGTGATGGCCCCCACCTGCTGGAAGTGTTCGGACGCCAGGATCCGCGCCGGGGTGAGCACCGCGGCGATGGGCACCCCGTGCGCCTGCCCGGCGGACACCAACTCCTTCATCGTCTTGCCGGCGAACAAGGTCTCCACCAGCAGACTGATCTGCGGCCACGCCGCGAACCGCGCGCCGATGGCTTCGTACTTGGGATCCTGGAAATCCTCCGGCTCCCCCAGCCAACGTCGCAGCCCGCGCCATTGGCGCGGCGCCATCACGCAGAGCCGGACGTAGCCGTCCTGGCACGGATAGATCGGATAGGCGTCCTGGTTCTTCGGGCGGCCGCGCCACCGGCTGCCGCTGCGCACGCCGGCGGCGGCCTGTCCGTGCGCTCCGAACGCCGGGTCCAGCGCCATGACCACCGCGTCGAAGCGCGAGAAGTCGATGAAATCACCTTTCCCACAACGCAATCGATTGTAGTAGGCGGCAAGTGCGGCCCAGGCGGCCTGCGCCGCCGCGGTCGCCGAGGCGATACCGGTCGGTGGCAGCACGGGCGTACCGACGGTGGGGCCGGTGCGGGACAGCGACCCTGACATGGCGTAGAGCACCGCGTCGGTGGCCCGCCAGGACGAACGCGGTCCCGTCGCGCCGAAATCGCTGATCGCCAGCACCACCAGCTGTGGATACCTGTCGGCCAGATCGGCGCCGGATGTCCCGTAGGCGGCGGCCTGGCCGGTGTCGACGAGGATGTCCGCCGCGGCGGCCAGTTCGTGTAGTTGCCGGCGATCGCCGTCGTCGTCGGGGTCCAGAACGGTGCTGCGTTTGTTCGCGTTGTGCACGGCGAAGGGGATGCTCGCCCCGGCCAGGGTCGGCAGCGTTGTGCGCGCCGGGCTGCCGCCTGGCGGCTCCACCTTGAGTACGTCTGCCCCTAGATCGGCCAGCAGGCGGGTGACCGTGTCGGCATCACCGGCCGACAAGTCCACGACACGGACCGCGTCGAGGAGCTTGGGCATGGCATCACCGTAGCCAACCCAGTGTGCGGCGATACCGCACCTCCTCCGCCGGCTGTCCGCCGTACACCCTGCTGCGCTCTGTCCCGTCGGGTTGCCAGCCGTCGCGTTCGTAGAACCGGCGTGCCCGGTCGTTGCCGCGCAGCACCCACAGGGCCGCGGCGGTAAACCCGCGGGCCGTCAACCGTGCCCGGGCAGCGTCGATGAGCAAACGGCCGATGCCGGTGTTGAGGTGGGCCGGATCGACGTAGAGCGCCATCAGTTCACCGAGATCCGCAAGTTCGTCGTCCCGGCACAGGCCGACACTGGCAAAGCCGCAGATGGTGTCCTCGCGCACGGCCACCAGCGTGGACGGTATTCGCAGGCCCACCCGCCCGAAGTCGTACCGCGACGTCCATGCTTCGGGTGTCAGGCCGTCCAGATAGTCCTGGTCGATAAGGCCCCGGTATGCCGACCGCCAGGATCGCACGTGCACCCCGGCCACCTCGGGGGCATCGGTGGGGACGGCGTCGCGTACCTCGGTCACCGTTGCAGTATCCGGCGGCCTAACGTGTCTGGCATGACAGATTCGGGATCGGTCGGGTTGAAGGTGCGCGACAAAGTGGTGGTGGTCACCGGCGGAGCGCGGGGCATCGGGCTGGCGACGGCGACGGCGCTGCACAAGCTGGGTGCCAAAGTGGCAATCGGCGACATCGACGAAGCGACGGTCAAGGAATCCGGTGCTGACCTCGGCCTCGAGGTGTACGGCAAACTCGATGTGACAGACGCGAATTCGTTCGCAGATTTCCTGGATCAGGTTGAACGTCAGCTGGGGCCGATCGACGTGCTGGTCAACAATGCCGGCATCATGCCGGTGGGCCGGATTATCGACGAGCCCGACGCCGTCACCCGCCGCATCCTCGACATCAACGTCTACGGCGTGATCCTGGGCAGCAAGCTGGCCGCCCAGCGGATGGTCCCGCGCGGGCAGGGCCATGTCATCAACATCGCCTCACTCGCCGGCGAGATGCACATCGTGGGGCTGGCCACCTATGTCGCGAGCAAGCACGCGGTGCTCGGCTTCACCGATTCCGCCAGGCTGGAGTACCGCTCGGCGGGCGTGCATTTCTCCTCCGTGCTGCCCACGTTCGTCAACACCGAACTCGTTGCGGGTACCTCCGGGATGAAAGGCTTCCGCAACGCCGAGCCGGCCGAGATCGCCGCCGCCGTCGTCGGGCTGATTGCGCAGCCCAAGCCGCGGGTGCGGATCACCAAGATCGCCGGGGCCATGGTCACGTCGCAGAAATTCTGGCCGCGCCGTGCCGCCGAGGCGTTGAACCGTCTGATCGGCGGTGACCACGTCTTCACCGACCAGATCGACGTCGAAAAGCGCCGGGCCTATGAGGCACGTGCGCGCGGCGAGGAGTGAACTCGTAAGACGGAGTTCATTTGAGGACTCGACAATCGGGTAGATGAGCTCCATGAGTCCTGAGACCATGCCCGCGACCCTGCCCGATGAAGAACTGGAACTGATCCACGCCTACTGGCGGGCCGCGAACTACCTCTCGGTCGGTCAGATCTATCTGCTGGACAACCCCCTGCTTGCCGAACCGCTGGCCGCCGAGCACGTCAAACCGCGGCTGCTCGGACACTGGGGCACCACGCCCGGGCTCAACCTCGTCTATGCACACCTGAACCGGATCATCCGCAACCGCGACGCGAACGTCATCTACATCACCGGACCGGGCCACGGTGGGCCCGGACTGGTTGCCAACGCCTATCTCGAAGGCACCTACAGCGAGGTGTACACCGGCATCGAAGAAGACACGGACGGGCTGCGCAAGCTGTTCCGGCAGTTCTCCTTCCCCGGCGGCATCCCCAGCCACGTGGCTGCGCAGACTCCGGGGTCGATCCACGAGGGGGGTGAACTCGGATACGCCCTGGTGCACGCGTATGGCGCGGCGTTCGACAATCCAGATCTGGTGGTCGCATGCGTGGTGGGCGACGGCGAGGCGGAGACGGGGCCGCTGGCCGCCAGCTGGCATTCCAACAAGTTCCTCAACCCGGCCGTCGACGGCGCGGTGCTGCCGATCCTGCACCTCAACGGATACAAGATCGCCAATCCCACTGTGCTGGCCCGCATCCCGGAGGCCGAGCTCGAATCATTGATGCGCGGTTACGGCTACAGGCCGATCACAGTGTCCGGGGACGACCCGAAGAGTGTGCACCGGCAGTTGGCCGCCGCACTCGACGACGCCTTTGACGATATTGCGGCGATTCAGCGTTCCGCGCGCTCCGGCTCCGCGACCGAGCGTCCGGTGTGGCCGATGATCGTGCTGCGTACGCCCAAGGGCTGGACCGGTCCCAAGGTGGTCGACGGCCACCAGGTGGAGGGCACCTGGCGTTCCCACCAGGTCCCGCTGGCCGCCACGCACGAGAATCCCGAGCATCGGGCTCAGCTGGAAGAATGGCTGCGCAGCTACCGCCCCGAAGAGTTGTTCGACACCGACGGACGATTGCGATCTGAGCTGAAAGCCGTTGCACCGCGGGGTAATCGACGTATGAGTGCCAACCCGCACGCCAACGGCGGCGTGTTGCTGCACGACCTCGACCTGCCCGACTTTCGCGACTACGCCGTGCCTGTCGAGCACCCTGCGGCGGCGACGCACGAGGCCACCCGAGTGCTGGGCACGTTCCTGCGGGATGTGATCACCCGCAACCCCGATCGATTCCGGCTGATGGGGCCCGACGAGACCGCGTCCAACCGCTTGGACGCGGTATTCGGCGCCACCAACCGGGTGTGGGTCTCTGAGACGGAGCCCCAGGACGATCACCTCGCTCCCGACGGCCGGGTGATGGAGGTGCTGTCGGAGCATCTGTGCCAGGGCTGGCTGGAGGGCTATCTGCTAACCGGCAGGCACGGGCTGTTCAATTGCTACGAGGCGTTCGTGCACATCGTCGACTCGATGCTCAATCAACATGCGAAGTGGTTGGCTACCACGTTGGATCTGCCGTGGCGACGGCCGATCGCGTCGCTGAACTACCTGCTCAGTTCCCATGTGTGGCGCCAGGACCACAACGGCGCGTCGCACCAGGACCCCGGTTTCATCGACCTGGTCGCCAACAAGCGCGCCGAGCTGACCCGCGTGTACCTGCCGCCGGACGGCAACACCTTGCTGTCGGTGGCCGATCACTGCCTGCGGAGTCGCAACTACATCAACGTCATCGTCGCGGGCAAGCAGCCGGCGCTGTCCTACCTATCGATGGAGGATGCGGTGCTGCATTGCACCCGGGGGCTGGGGATCTGGCCGTGGGCCAGCACCGCGACCGCCGAGCCGGACGTGGTGCTGGGGTGTGCCGGCGACATTCCGACACTGGAAATCCTTGCGGCGGCGGATATTCTGCGGCGTGAATTGCCGGACCTGGCCGTGCGGGTGATCAACGTGGTCGACCTGATGCGGCTGCAACCGGATTCAGAACACCCACATGGGTTGCCCGACAACGAATATGACGCACTGTTCACCCGAGACAAGCCGGTGATCTTCGCCTATCACGGTTATCCCTGGTTGATCCACCGCCTGACCTACCGTCGCGCCGGGCACCACCACATGCACGTGCGCGGCTTCAAGGAACGCGGAACCACCACAACGCCTTTCGACATGGTGATGCTCAACGACCTGGACCGCTTCCACCTGGTGATGGACGTGATCGATCGCGTCGACGGATTGGCCAGCCGCGCTGCCGGCTTGCGCCAGCGGATGGCGGACGCGCGGCTGTCCGCGCGCAGCTACACGCGTGAGCACGGCGAGGACGACCCGCAGATCTCGGGATGGACCTGGCAGGCCATGTGAGGCGCGCGGGCTACGCGCCGCGTGATCACCCCTCGCACATGAAGGGGAACCCGCACCATGGCCTCCCAGACGGAGGGCGACACGCGTGACCGGTTTGTGGACTCAGGCCGCCCGCATCGTCTTGCGGGCAGCACTGATACTCCCCGTCGCCTCAGCGTGAGGTGTTGACCGGTCACTCAGAAGGGTGGCGGGTCGTCGTTGGGGTGTGGTGGTGGGTGGTTGTCGGCGTAGGCGAAGTGGTCGGCGGTGGTGGAGTCGGTGGCGGTGCGGGCGTTGTGGTTGGCGCGGCGTTCGGCGGCGACGCGGGCGGCGCGGTCTTGGGTGCGGGTGCGGCGGCGGGTGGGCATCATCGCGGTGCGCTCGGCGCAGTAGTCCTGTGGTGGGGTGTGGGCTTCGGGGGCGGGCATGCCGCCCACGGCGTGGCACAGGCTGGGAAACAGCAGCGCGGAGCCGGGGGTGGTGACGTGGGTGTCCCCGCCCGGGGAGGTCAGGATCAGGGTGCCGTCGGCGAGTTGCTGCTCGGTCCAGCCCCAGAACGTTTTCATCAAATGGTGCGCGCGGCAGTAGCACTTGAGGTTGCCGGCATGGGTGGGCCCGCCCTGGGCGTAGGGGATGGTGTGGATGCTCCTATGCAGCGTCAAGGGTGCCTGTTGGTCGGCGTAGATCAGCTTGAAGTGCGCGGTAGAGCTCGCGGATTACAGCCCGTTTGAGGCAGCGGATCACGTCTTTTTTAGTCTTTCCCTCCTGGATCCTGCGCTGCATATAACGCTTGGAGGGTTCGTGCCAACGCAGTCGGGCGATGACAATCAGGTGGACCGTGCTGTTGGCGTTGCGGTCTCCGCCGCGGTGCAGGCGGTGACGGGTGGTGTTGCCGCTACTGGCGGGAATAGGGGCAACACCGCACAGTCGCGCTAGGGATGCCTCTGATTTGAGCCGGTCGATGTTCTCCCCGGCGGTGGTCAGGATTTGTCCCGCGGCTTCGGTACCGACGCCGTAGACGGCCATCAGGTTAGGGGCGTGGTCGGTCAAGATGGCGTTGAGTTCGGCGTTGGCTTCGGCGATCTCTTCATCGAGCAACTTGATGCGCTTGGCCAGCCGGCGCAGCATGCGGCGGGCACCGACGACGGGATCGGTGAAGGAGGCGGTGCTGGGGACGCGCAGCCGGGCACAACGCGTCACCAGGGCGGCACGGTCATAGTCCGCCAACTTGTCGCGCAGCTCTTCAGGTGCACACCACAGCAAGCCATGAATCTGATGCAAGGCGGCCTTGCGTGCTTTCACCGCACTGCGCCGGGTCGCCCGGATCTGGCGCACAGCCTCGACGTAACCGTCGCGGGCCTTAGGTGTGGTGCTGGCCACCTCGTTTAACACCGCTCGTGCAGCATTGATCGCATCAATCGGGTCAGATTTGCCTTGCCGGCGCCGGTCTTGGCGGTTGGGCCGCGACACCTCGATCACGGTCACCGCCTGCGACTGCAAATAGCGCTTGAGGCCCGCGCCGTAGGAACCCGTGCCCTCTACCCCGACCTTAACCACAAGTCCAAACGAGCACGACCAGGCCAGCAACTGCCGATATCCGGCTCGCGTAGCTGCAAACTCCTGAGTTGCCAACAGTTTTCCGGTGATCGCGTCGAGCACCGCGGCACAATGGATCAGTTTGTGGGTGTCGACTCCAGCGACGATGTGACGAGACCCTGCTTCGCTTGTCATGCTTGTACCTGCCGTCATCAATTCCGGTGGATGGGTGGCGCCACCGGCGTCGGCGGTTGGACAGGACAGAGATGGGCAGCTTGTGGCGCAAGCTCCTATGAAGTCACAGCCGTCGCGTCGGTGACGTCAAGGCGTCACCCGCGGCAGGGCCGACAGATCCACACAAGGACAACCAACCGGCGCCAATCGAGGTCAGAGTCAGACCGCCACCGCGAGTGACACCTCATCCTCTCTATCCAGGTCGCAGCCGGTGGCCGGTACCTCGCAGCCGGGCCAGCGGCACGTCAGATCCCGGGCCCGCACGAAATCGGCCAACCCCGCAGACGGGGTGTAGTGGGGTTCGGGGGCGGCGTAGCCGGGATGGATCAACGGCACCTGTTTGGCGGACAACGCCAACTCGGCCAGCAGTTCAGGGGTGATGAGGTCCTGCCCGCCCAGTAGGTAGGCGGGGTTGTCGGCGTGCCCGTTGAGGGTGGCTTGTTCGGCGATCACCTGGATCACCACCGGGCCGGACGGCTTGCTGGCGGTGGCGGTGCAATCGGGGCGGCCGCATTCACAGCCCAGCCGGGTCGCCGCAGCGGCCAGCGCCCCCAACGCATCAGCGCGGCGCTGGGCGGTGGTGCGCGGATCATGCGGGCACACCGTGGCCGCCAACGCCGTCAGCCGCGCTTCCACGGCCCGGGCGTCGGTGCTGCGCAACCGGCCCTCGATCGGGCAGATCCCGTCGGCCGGCGGACCGATCCACACCTCCCGATCAGCCTGCGCTTCTTTGCGGCGGCGCAGCGCATCACCATCGGCGCGGGCCACGATCGCATCGACCTTCTTAGCCAGCCGCCCCCGGCTCAACGACGGCCAGCGCGTCACCCGCGCGGCGATCGCGGCGTCCACCGCCGCCAGCACCTGCGGGTCCTCGATCAGATCGGTACGGAACACAATCGTCGAGAACGCCTCCAGATCGATGTCCCCGGCACACAACACCGCGCCCACCTGCGGTAGCCGCTCACGCATCGCCCGGGCATAGCGCAGCTTGGTCTCCGCACGGCCCTGACTGATCTTCAACCCCGCGGCCACCTCCCCAGCCACCGCCTTGGTGGTGTCGATCGCCCAGTCCTCTCGCTCCCCACCCCGGGCCAGCCGGTGGGCGAACAACTCCCCAATCGCCACCAACTCCGCGGCCGCACCCTGATTGACCAGTCGCGCCGCCTCGCACACCCGCGTCACCCACCCACGCGATTCCGCGGTCTTGCCCAGCAGGCCCTCGCGGTGTTCGAACATCTGGCCCATCAGCGCATCGAAACGCGCCATCCGCTCGGCCGCGGTCAGCTCGCTGAACGGTTTCCCCTCCCACGACGAAGCGGGCATCGGTTCGAACATGTGTGCGATACTACTCGGGCCCGCCGACAACTCCCCGTACCGGACTCACGCCAGGTCAGAGCCGGTCTTTCACCGCCGCCGACAACCTCGAGCCGTCCGCGGGGCTCGCATATCGACGGATTACTGCGGCCGGGACTGGACGGTTGGTGGCATGGTTCGGTCGCGACGGACAAACCAGGCCGGGCAAGTGACCGCGACGTACCCGACGAAGCCGGTCATCGCACCCGCATGCTCGACGAAGCCGGTCATCCCACCCGCCTGCTCGACGAAGCCGGTCATCGCACCCACGTGCTCAACTAACTGGACCGTTTCCATCTGTGCAGGCAGATGCAAGACTTTGCCGCGTGACGTCCGAGAAGTCTCCCCTGGTCCTGCTGCACGGCATTCTCATGTCGGGCAACGGTTGGCAGGACGTCGTGCCACTGCTGTCCGATCAGCACCGCGTGCACACGTTCACCACGGCCGGGCATCGCGGCGGGTCACCGGCTCCGCCGCGTCCGGCTACCGTCAGCGATTTGGTTGACGACGCGGAGCGCTACCTCGACGCGCACGGCCTCGAGCGTCCGCATGTTGTGGGTCTATCGCTGGGCGGCTGGATGGCCATCGAGTTGGCCCGGCGCGGCCGCGCGGCAACCGTGTGTGCGTTCGCCCCGGCCGGATTTTGGTCCTCCGGGGACAGCGCTCAGGCCCACGTGCTCAAGCAGATTCACAAGTTCGTGGCGATTGGGCGGGTCGCGCGTCCACTACGTCCGATGGTCGCTGTCGCAATGAAGTCCGCGACCGTGCGCCGACTCGGCTTGCGGGACGCCGCCTGCCACGCAGACCGGATCACCACGGCCCAAAGCGTCTCGGCCATCGATGACATCATCGGCTGCACCGTCGACGTCGACGACTTTCTGGGTTCCGGCGAACAGATCGCACCGTTGGATCCGCTGCCATGCCCGGTGACCATTGCATGGTCGGGGAACGACGCGATCGTTCCAGTACCGCTGTGCGACCCGATCGCCCGTCGGCGGGTGCCACAGGCTTTATTCACGACCCTGCCCGGCGTCGGGCACGTTCCCATGGTGGATGACCCCGCCTTGGTGGCCCGGACCATCTTGACGGTGACCGGCGCGAGATGAGGCAGGCGTGCTGTGTCCTCCTGCTGTCATCGACTGACTAGCGTCACCTGACGCCCGGTTACTCTGGCCAGATGCCGAAAGTCTTGTCCGTCAACGTGGCTCAGGCTCGCCCGAACCCCGATCCGCGCGCACGATCGAAGGTGACCGGCATCTACAAGGTCCCCACCGACGAAACCGTCCTGGTGCAGGCGCCGGGCAAAACGGGCAGCGGCCTGGCCGGCGACGCCATCGGCAACCCAAAGTTCCACGGCGGCGACGACCAGGCCGTCTACGCCTACGCGCGCGAGGACCTCGATAACTGGGAAGGCCAGCTGAAGCGCACCCTCACCAACGGAATGTTCGGCGAGAACCTGACCACCGCCGGCATCGATGTCACCGGGGCCCTCATCGGGGAACGCTGGCGCGTCGGCAACGACGGTCCGGTCCTGGAAGTCTCCGCGCCTCGCACGCCATGCCGGACCTTCGCGGCGATGCTCGAGCAGCGCGGCTGGATCAAGACCTTCACCCGGGCCGCCATTCCCGGCGCCTATCTGCGGGTGATCACACCCGGTACCGTCCGCGCCGGCGATGACATCACCGTCGCGCACCGCCCTGATCATGACGTCACTATCGGGCTGGTCTTCCGGGCACGCCTATTGCAACCCGAGTTGCTGATCAGGCTCGTAGTCGCCGATGCGCTCTCAGCGGAAATCAAAGCCGAGGTCGCGCAGCGGACCCGCAGGTAGACTCGCGGCAATGCCCGATCACAGCCCAGCACTCCCGCAAAGCGAGCGGTTCCGCCTTTACGCCGACATCGCTGTGGTCGTCGCCGTCCTGGTGCTGACGAACGTGATCGCGCACTTCACCACGGCGTGGGCGAGCATCGCGACGGTCCCCCTGGCCGCCATCGGCCTGGTGCTCCTGGTCCGGTGGCGCGGTCTGGACTGGGCCGAACTCGGCCTCGGCCGCGAGCATTGGAGATCCGGGGTGGGCTACGCCCTGGCCGCCGTGGCGCTGGTGGTGTCCGTCATCGCGGTGGGTGTGGCGCTGCCGATCACCCGGCCGATGTTCCTCAACAACCACTACGCGACCATCTCCGGCGCACTCGTCGCCTCGATGGTCATCATTCCGCTGCAGACGGTCATCCCGGAGGAGCTGGTTTTCCGTGGGGTGCTGCACGGCGCGCTGCACCGGGCATGGGGCTTCCGCGGGGTCGCCCTGGCCGGATCGCTGCTGTTCGGAATGTGGCACATCGCGACGTCTCTGGGCCTGACCAGCAACAACGTCGGCTTCACCCGCCTGTTCGGCGGTGGCGTCTTCGGCATGCTTGCCGGAGTGACGATGGCTGTGCTGGCCACCGGTGCCGCCGGATTCGTCTTCAGCTGGCTGCGGCGTCGCAGCGGCAGCCTGATCGCTCCCATTGCGCTGCACTGGTCGCTGAACGGCGTCGGCGCCCTGGCCGCCGCCTTGGTCTGGCACCTGTCGACCTAGACCGCCAAACCGTCGACCTAGACCAACAACACTGCGGCGCCGGCGATCTCGCCCGTGCTCAGGTCGGTCAGCGCACGATCAGCGTCGGCCAGCGAGTACTCCGGTGTGGTGACCTCGATGTGGTGGCGGCCGGCGAAATCCAGGAAAGCGCGTGCGTCGGCCCTGGTGTTCGAGGTGACCGATCTGATCTGCCGCTCCTGGAACAGATGCCGCTGGTAATTGAGCGTCGGAATATCACTGAGATGAATGCCCGCCACCGAGAGCGTGCCGCCCCGGTCGAGGGCCTCCATTGCCGGCAGCACCAGATCGCCGACCGGAGCGAACAGGATGGCCGCGTCCAGCGGCACCGGCGGCGGATCGGCGGCGCCCTGCGCGGATGCCGCTCCCAACCCCAGAGCCAGCTCGCGCGCCCGGGCTCCGCGGGTCATCACATGCACTTCCGCCCCTTGGGCCAACGCGACCTGCGCAGTGATGTGGGCGCTGCCGCCGAAGCCATACAGCCCCAACCGGCCCCCGGCCGGCAGCTCGGCCCGCAACAGCGACCGGTACCCGATGATCCCTGCGCACAACAGCGGCGCCAGTTCGGAGTCGCTGTAACCACTCGGCAGAGGGTGCGCGAAAGCGGCGGGGACCGTCGCGAATTCGGCGTATCCCCCGTCGGCGTCCCAACCGGTGTAACGGGACTCCGGGCACAGGTTTTCGTCGCCCCGGCGGCAGTACTTGCACACTCCGCAGGTGTGCCGCAGCCAGGCGATTCCCACCCGGTCCCCGACGTGGAACTCGTCACCGGCATCGGAGCCGACCTCGACGACCTCCCCCACCACCTCGTGGCCGGGAGTGACCCTGTTCCGGTGCACGGGAAGGTCGCCTTCGGTGACGTGCAGATCAGTGCGGCAGACCCCGCATGCGGATACGGCAACCAATAACTCCGACGGAGCGGGACGCGGGACCTCGGTAGTGACGCGTTCCAGCGGCTTGCTCTGCATCGGTCCAGGTTGACGCACCCGCCACGCGGTCATGCTGGTGCTGGTCGGGCTGGCGGCCATCACTTCATCATGCCGCGCCGGCCCGGTCTCCTACAGGGTCCGGGTGCGCGACGTGACGAATTTGTAGATCAGCAGCAGGAGCACTGCGCCGACCAGCGCTCCGAGGAACGAGTGGTTGATAGGCGGAGTGATGGTGAACTTGTGTGGCGGGAAGACCACGCTGCCCAGCGTGCCGCCGACATAGGCACCGACGATGCCGAGCAGTGCCGTGGCGATCCAGCCCATCGGCTGCCTGCCCGGCACGACGAGTCGCGCAATCAGTCCGACGATCAGTCCGAGAACGATCATTCCGATGATGTGCAGGACCATGACCAGCTCCTTCGGGTATTAACTTGTCGAGGGGACCCCGTCGTAGTACCCGGTGCGTATGCCGTCAATCGCGCAGAATCGGCGAATCTCCCCGCACAGCGGGGTAATTCAGCGCCGCTGCACCATGCCTACGAGCCACAGCAGAATCACCGAACCCAGGATGGCGGTGAAGAAGGTGAACCACCAGCCACCTGACGCGGTGTCGAAGGCGAAGCTCAGCAGGAACCCGCCGATCAGCGCGCCGACAATGCCGATCACGATGTTCATCAGGATGCCCGATCCGGCGCCCTTGACGATCTTGCCGGCAATCCAGCCCGCCAGCGCGCCGATGATGATGTAGCCGATCCATCCGACGCTGGTCAGCGTGGTGGAGCGGGCGAGAAATTCGGTCGCTGCCATGACGTTCATCAAGGTTCCTCTCCGATGGCAGGTCCAGCTCAGTCACTGGACCGTGCTATCGGTATACGCCTTCTGCGTAACGAATGGAGGAACGTTTCGGCCTAAGTTTCAGGCCGGTTGGGTGCTCCGCGGTTGCGTCGACGCCGGGCTCTGCGCGGCCGGTGCCTGAGCGGGCGCCGGTGCCGGAGCGGGCGCGGGGGCTGGGGCGCCGGGCTCGGCGGGTGCCGGTGCCGGGGCGCCCGGAACCGCTTCCGGAGGGGGAGCCGCGGGAGGAGTCCAGGGCCGGATCGACTCGGCCAGCGCCTTGGCCGCGTTCTTGTCCACGGGGTTGTTCGAGGTGCCCAGCCACACCACGAACCAGCGCTGCGGAGGGCCTGCGGTAGGCGTCGCGCCGGCCGGGGTGCCGACCACGCCGGTCCAGATCTGGCCGTTCGGCTTGGTGGTGTCGCTGAATTTCACTTCGTAGTAGGACGCGCTGCCGGACACACCGTTTGCGTTGAGCGGAACGGTCTCCTGGTTGACCCGGGTACCGGGATACGGCATGAAGAACTCACCCATGTCCGATCCCAGCCGGACCGCGGCTTTCGGGTTGGTGGCCTCGGCGCTGGCGTAGAGCTTCTGGTCGAGTCGGCCCAGCACGATGCGGGTGTCGTTGGCCACCGGCTGCGGCTGTCCGGGCATGGGCGCCTCGCCGGCCGCCTTACTCAGCAGGGCCGATCCGTAGTCCAGGTGGGAGGCGTCGGATTCCACCCACCCTGGCGGGACGATGAAGCTGAATCCGCCGACGGCGTTGGTCACCCGTCCGGCTTCCAGAGCATTCGGGTCAGGCGGCGGCGGGGCGTTGGGGTCGGCCGGCGGCGGCACCGCGTTGGGGTCGGCAGGCTGGGCGGTTGGGGTGGGGCTGGCTCCGGGCGCGGGCGAGGCACCCGGTGCGGGCGTGGCCGACGGGCTGGGGGTGGCCGCCGGAGCCCCGGCGGCCGGTGCCGGGGATGCGGGAGCGGGCGACGCAGGCGGCGCGACGGTGGGAGTCGGTGTAGGCGCCGGCTCTGGGTCGGCGCTGGAAGTTGCCGGCATCGCAATGGTGACGGCGGTCGCCGCGGCGATGGCCAGCGACGCCAGTAATCCCTTGCGGCGTGACGGGTTCGGGTCCACCTGGTGCATGGCGACGAACCTACCCTCTCGCCGGCCCGAAGCAAGGAAGGCCCAGCCGGTGTCTCGCATCTGAGGTCACGGCGCTATCTGTCGTCCAGCGCCGGGTACAGCGAAACCTCGGCCGCTTTGACGCTAAACCACGCGCGCCGGCCGGGCGTGAGCTGCAGTTCCGCCGCCGCGTCCGCGGTGATACTGGCGGCCAGCCCCGGCGCTCCGTCGGCCTGGTCGGCCGCGCGCACCAGCACCGTCGGGCCGCGCGTGTCCAGCTCGCCCACTGTCACCTGCACGGTGTTGCGCGGGCTGCCGTGCGGCGGGTCCGAGTAGACGGCCACGCTCGTCGGGGCGAACACCGCAACCGCGTGCCGGCCCGGGGCCAGGGGCACATCGCCGGTACCGTGCCAGCGCAACCCGGACTGGGTGTGCAGCGTGCCGTCGGCTGCGATGGTGCCGCCGACCAGGTTGACGCCGGCGATCCGGGCACCGAAATGGCTCCTCGGCGCCGCCAGCACCTGGGCCACCGGCCCGGCCTCGGCGACTTTGCCGGACTCGAGCACCAGCACCCGGTCGGCCAGCGCGAACACATCGAGCAGGTCGTGAGTGATCAGGATGACCGCGCAGCCGGTGCGGCGGACCACGTCGCGCAGCAGCGCCCGAATAGCCGTCGCTGCTGCCACATCCAGTCCGGTCAGCGGCTCGTCGAGTAGCAACAACTCCGGTTCGGCGGCCAGCGCCCGCGCGATCGCCACGCGCTGGGCCTGACCCCCGGACAGCTGGCGCGGTCGGCGGTCGGCAAGATCTGCGGCATCGACCTCCCGCAGCCAGCGCAGCGCCGTCTCCCGGGCCCGGCGGGACGGAAGCATGCCGCCGCCACTGCGCGGTCCGAAGGCCACGTTGGCGACCACGCGCAGGTGCGGGAACAGCAACGGATCCTGCAGCAGCAGCCCCACCCGCCGGTCGTGGGTGGGCACCTGTACCCCGTGCGCGGTATCGGTCAACACCCGATCCCCCAGCCGCACCACACCGGAGTCCGGCCGCACCAGCCCGGCGATGACGTGCAGCGCCGTCGACTTACCCGCGCCGTTGGGGCCCAGCATGGCCAACACCTCGCCGGCGGCCACCGAGAAATCCACGTCCAGGCCCCGATCGGACACCACCGCACGCAGTCGCAGATCGCTCATCGCCGGCTACTACCTCGCGTCGGTCCCGGTCAGCCGGCGCGCGCCCAGGCCGAGCACCACCACAGCCGCGACCGCCACCAGCAGGAGCGACAGTGCCACAGCCGCGTCCGGGTCGGCCACGCGCTGCAGGTAGATCTCCAGCGGCAGCGTGCGCGTAACGCCCTGCAGGGAGCCGGCAAACGTCAGTGTCGCGCCGAACTCCCCCAGCGACCGTGCGAACGCCAGCACCGCTCCGGAGGCCAGACCGGGCGCCAGCAGCGGCAGGGTGACCCGCCACCAGATCGCGGTGGGCCGCGCTCCGAGCGTCGCCGCAACGACTTCGTAGTCGGCTCCGGCGCTGCGGGCCGCGCCTTCCAGCGAGATCACCAGAAACGGCAGCGAGACGAACGTCTGCGCCAGCACGACGGCCGTGGTCGTGAACGCGATGCTGATGCCTGCCGCTTCTAGGTAGCGCCCCACCAGGCCGAGCCGGCCGAAGGCGTACAGCAGGGCGATGCCACCCACGACCGGAGGCAGCACCAGCGGCAGCAGGATCACCGGTCGCAGCGCACGCACCAGACGCAACGGGCTGCGCGCCAGCACCAGCGCCATCGGAACACCCACCAGCACGCACATCAGGGTGCTGGCCGCGGCGGTCTTCAGGCTCAGCAGCAGCGCCGTCGTCGAGGAATCACTACTGATCAATGCCCAGAAGTGCGTCCAGTCGACGTTGACCGCAACCGCCAGCAGCGGGAGGCCGACAAAGAGCGTGCCGGCCGCGGCCGGCAGGTAGACCCAGCGCGGCAGGTGGGATGGCGTGGACATCGCTACTCAGGGCTTGGCGAAGCCGGCCCGGTCCAGCACCCCTCTCCCGGCCGGGCCCGTCACCGCAGCCTGGAACTTCTCGGCCAGCGTCGTTTGCGGTGCCTTCTTGAGCACCGCGATCGGATAGACATTCACCGCCCGCGCGGCCTCGGGGAACGCGACCGTTGTGACCTTACTTCCGGCGTTCTTCGCGTCGGTGACGTAAACCAGAGCCGCATCGGCCTGACCGGTGATCACTTTGTCCAGTGCATCGGTGACACTGGGTTCCTCGCTGACGGGGTGCAGCTGCACGCCCGTGGTGTCCTCGATGCGGTGGGTAGCCGAGCCGCAGGGCACCGGTCGCTGACACACCACCACGCTCAGCCCGGGACGGGTGAGGTCGGCAAAGGACCCGATGTTCTTCGGGTTGCCCGGCGCGGTAACGACGACCAGGGTGTTGGCTGCGAAGTTCGTCGCTGCAGCCGCGAGCATGCCCGCCTGCGCCACTCTGTCCATCTGCGCGGTGTCCGCGGAGGCGAACACGTCGGCGCCGGCGCCCTGGATCAACTGGGTCGCCAGCTCCGAGGAACCCGCAAAGTTGAAGGTCACGGTCACACCCGGGTTGTCCGACTGGAACTGCTCGCCGATCGAGGTGAAGACCTGTTTGAGCGAAGCGGCGGCGAACACCACGACCGACCGGGACTGCTGAGACTGCCGAGACCCGGAATCGCACGCCGTCAGGCTGCAGACCAGCAGCATCGTCACAAATCCGGCCAGCACCTGAATGCGACGCATCGGTCAAACCTAGCGCCGCGATGAAGCAGTCGAATAGTTATGCAATTGATCAGCGCGTCGCCTCGGCGCGTGGTTTCGTCGAATAGCTACTGTCCAGTAACATGGACCGCGCTGACGCCATAGCACGAGGAGGTCGTGGCAGTGGAGGTTGTGGTCACCGGTGGAGACACTGATCTGGGACGCGCAGTAGCCGAAAGTTTCCGTGACGACGGACACAAGGTCACTCTGGTCGGGGCCCGTGGCGGCGACCTCGAGGTCGTGGCCAAGGAGCTGGACGTCGACGCGATCGTCTGCGACACCACCGACCCGGCGAGCCTTCAGGAGGCCCGGGCGCTGTTCCCCCATCACCTCGACACCATCGTCAACATCCCGGCTCCTACCTGGGACGCCGGCGACCCGCGCACCTACTCGTTGTCCGACACGGCCACCGCGTGGCGGCGGACGCTGGACGCAACCCTGCTCTCGGCGGTGCTGACGGTGCAGTGCGTGGGCGACCACCTGCGCTCCGGGGGGCACATCATCACCGTGCTGACCGAGAACCCGCCCGCGGGAAGTGTCGACGCCTCGATCAAGGCTGCCGTGTCCAGCTGGGTGAGCGGGCAGGCTGAGGTCTACGGCACCCGCGGGATCACGGTGAACGCCGTCGCCACTGGCCGTAGCGTCCAGGCCGGCTACGACGGTCTTTCGCGTACGCCCGCACCGGTCGCGGCGGAGATTGCCCGACTTTCGCTGTTTCTGACCACTCCGGCGGCCCGCCACATCACGGGGCAGACGCTGCACGTCAGTCACGGCGCACTCGCCCACTTCGCCTGAACCGGGTCTGCGGCCGGAAGCTACGGTAGTCACCGTGGCTATACGGCTTGGATTCCAGATTCCCAATTTCTCTTACGGAACCGGTGTCGAAAACCTGTTCCCCACCGTCATCGCGCAAGCCCGGGAAGCCGAATCGGCCGGCTACGACTCGCTTTTCGTGATGGACCACTTCTACCAACTGCCGATGCTTGGCACCCCGGATCAACCGATGCTCGAGGCGTATACGGCGCTGGGGGCGCTGGCCACCGCTACCGAGCGCATGCAACTCGGCACGCTGGTGACCGGAAACACCTACCGCAACCCGACCCTGCTGGCCAAGGTGATCACCACTCTCGACGTGGTCAGCGCCGGCCGCGCGGTGCTGGGGATCGGGGCCGGCTGGTTCGAACTCGAACACCGGCAGCTGGGCTTCGAATTCGGAACCTTCACCGACCGCTTCAACCGTCTCGAGGAAGCGATGCAGATCATCGACCCGATGATCAAGGGAGAGCGCCCGACGTTCTCCGGCCGGTGGTACTCCGCCGAGTCGGCGATGGCCGAACCCCGTTACCGCGAACGGATTCCGGTGCTGATCGGCGGTGGTGGCGAGAAGAAGACGTTCGGCATCGCGGCGCGTTACGCCGACCACCTCAACATCGTCGCGGCGTTCGCGGAACTGCCCCGCAAAATGGACGCCGTGAAGGCGCGCTGCGCGGAGGTGGGTCGAGACCCGGCCACTCTGGAAACCAGCATGATGCTGACGGTGATGGTCGACGAAAAGGCCAAACCCGAACACCTTCCCGAGAATCTGACGGCCCGCATGGCGATCGGCAGCCCGGCTCAGATCGCCGAACAGGTTGAGGCCAAAGTGCTGGCCGCCGGCCTGGACGGCGCCATCATCAACATCCCGGGCGGTCACATCCCGGGTGCCATCACCAGCGTTGCGGAGGCGCTGCGCCCGCTGCTGGGCGGATAGGGAAAGCGAGGCCACTTAAGGCAATTCGCTGAGTGTGGCTAATTACACAGGCTCGCGGTTGGGTTTGTGCGGGTGGGTTGACTAGGCTTTGGGTAATAGCTAACTGCAGTCGTCCGCTCGAGGAGATCCGTCAGGAGCAGCGAGAACATGAGCCCGCAACAAGAACCCACAGTTGAACCGCGTCAGCGACACCGTGTCGTCATTATCGGATCGGGGTTCGGCGGACTCACGGCGGCAAAGAAGCTCAAGCGCGCTGACGTCGACATCAAGTTGATCGCGCGCACTACGCACCACCTGTTCCAGCCTTTGCTGTACCAAGTCGCCACCGGCATCATCTCCGAGGGTGAGATTGCGCCGACCACCCGCGTCATCCTGCGCAAGCAGCGCAATGTGCAGGTGCTGCTGGGCAACGTCACCCACATTGACCTGGCTCGCAAAGTCGTCATCTCGGAGTTGCTCGGACACACCTACGAGACGCCCTACGACAGCTTGATCGTGGCGGCCGGCGCCGGCCAGTCTTATTTCGGCAACGACCAATTCGCCGAATTCGCACCCGGCATGAAGACGATCGACGACGCGCTGGAGTTGCGCGGCCGAATTCTGAGTGCTTTCGAGCAGGCCGAACGGTCCAGCGACCCGGAGCGGCGCGCCAAGCTGCTCACCTTCACCGTCGTCGGCGCCGGTCCCACCGGCGTCGAAATGGCCGGGCAGATCGCCGAATTGGCGGAGCACACCCTGAAAGGCGCGTTCCGGCATATCGATTCGACGAGAGCGCGAGTGATCCTGCTTGATGCCGCGCCGGCCGTGCTGCCTCCCTTCGGAGAGAAGCTGGGCGAGCGGGCCGCCGCGCGGTTGGAGAAGCTGGGCGTCGAGATCCAGTTGGGCGCGATGGTCACCGACGTGGACCGCAATGGCATCACGGTCAAGGACGCCGATGGCACCGAGCGGCGCATCGAATCGGCTTGCAAGGTGTGGTCGGCCGGGGTGTCCGCCAGCAGGCTGGGCCGCGACCTCGCAGAGCAGTCCGACGTCGAACTCGACCGGGCCGGCCGGGTTCAGGTGCTGCCCGACCTGTCGATACCCGGGCACCCCAACGTCTTCGTCGTCGGCGACATGGCCGCGGTCGAGGGTGTTCCCGGCGTGGCGCAGGGAGCCATTCAGGGCGGCAAGTACGTCGCCAACAACATCAAGGCCGAGCTGGCGGGGGCCGACCCGTCCGAGCGGGAGCCGTTCGAGTACTTCGACAAGGGCTCGATGGCCACGGTGTCGCGGTTCTCCGCGGTCGCCAAGATCGGCCCGCTCGAGTTCAGCGGGTTCATCGCCTGGCTGATGTGGCTGGTGCTGCACCTTGTCTACCTGGTCGGGTTCAAGACCAAGGTCGCCACACTGCTGTCGTGGACCGTGACCTTCCTGAGCACCCGGCGGGGTCAGCTGACCATCACCGACCAGCAGGCTTTCGCGCGAACGCGGCTGGAACAACTCGCCGAGGCTGCGGCCGAGGCGCGCAGTTCCGGGGCCGTGACGCGAAAGGCCAGTTAGCCGGTCAGCCGATCGCCCTGCCAGGCGGCCTGCGTTCCGCCGTCGGCCGGCGTCAACATCCTGGTGCCGACTCCTACGGCGAATTGTGTTGTGAGACAGCGAAGCTCGCTGAAAGTCGCGCGCGACGCGGTATCAGGCCTCGAGGTTCTGTAGGCGCACCTGACCCCGCGCCACGAGTCGGTCATCCTCGTCGGCGATGGTGACCAGCCACAGCTGCTGGCGACGGCCGCGGTGGATCGGTTCGGCCTTGCCGTAGACCATGCCCGACTTGATGGCGCGCAGAAAGTCGGTGTTGTTGTTGACCCCCACCACATTGCCGCCGCCGTTGGCGGCCAGCCAGGTGTAGGCGGCCACGCTGGCCATGCTTTCGACCACGGAGCAGTAGACGCCGCCGTGGACCAGGCCCATCGGCTGCAGCAACTTCGGCTTGACCTCAAGTTGCGCGCGGGCGCTGTCAGGGGTCAGTTCGGTGAATTGCAGACCCAGTTCATTGTCGAACGCTGCAACGAATTCCTGCTCGGGCGCTGATGACACGCTTTGTGTCTACACCATTGGTGCAACGGTCCCTGAAGACAGGCGAGCCCCGTACACATGGCACGGGGCTCGCCGATCGAGGAGGCGCGGGGTCGCTGCAGCCCTCAGGACTCTCCGCTGCCGTCTTCGCTCGACCGGGTTCAGCATAGGCAAGGCTGCCCTAATTTCGCAAGCGTCGGTTGCGTAGTGTGGTGAATCGACGGCCCGATGGGTACGACACTCGGTAGTAAGCCGGAGTACGCTGGTTCTAACGCTCAGGAGATGAACTATGGCCAAGCTGACGCGGCTGGGGGATTTAGAACGCGCGGTGATGGACCACCTCTGGTCCACGCCGGAACCTCAGACTGTTCGCCAGGTGCACGAGGCGTTGTCGGCGCAGCGCGACCTGGCCTACACGACCGTCATGACCGTGCTGCAACGGTTGGCGAAGAAGAACCTGGTGTCCCAGATCCGGGATGACAGGGCCCATCGATATGCGCCGGTGCACGGGCGCGACGAACTGGTGGCCGGGTTGATGGTCGACGCGCTTGCCCAGGCCGAGGACTCCGGCAGTCGTCAGGCGGCGCTGGTGCACTTCGTCGAGCGGGTGGGTGCGGACGAGGCCGATGCGCTGCGCCGGGCGCTCGCCGAACTCGAAGCAAACCAACGCAATTCGCTATCCGCTGGACCTCCGGCCGACGACTGAGGGAGAATTACAGCGTGTCTGCGCTGGCCTTCACCATCCTTGCGGTGCTGCTGGCTGGGCCGACACCGGCAGTCCTGTCCCGCGCGAAGTGGCCGCTGCGGGCTCCCCGGGCCGCCATGGTGCTCTGGCAGGCGATCGCGCTCGCGGCGGTGCTGTCCACTTTCAGCGCCGGTATCGCCATCGCCAGCCGGTTGCTGATGCCCGGCCCGGACGGGCGGCCGACCGCCGGCATCGTCGATGCCGAGAGTCGCCTGGGCTGGCCGCTGTGGGCTGCCTACGTGACCGTCTTCGCACTGACCGTGCTGGTAGGGGCGCGCCTGATGGTGGCCGTGGTGCGGGTGGCCATCGCCACCCGGCGGCGCCGCGCGCACCATCGGATGGTTGTCGACCTGGTTGGCGTCAGCCATGATTCCGCCCTGTGCCAGCCCTGCGCCAGGGCCCGTGACCTGCGGGTCCTAGACGTCAAGCAACCCCTCGCCTACTGCCTGCCCGGGGTGCGCAGCCGGGTCGTGGTCAGTGAAGGCGCACTGGAAACACTCGCCGACACCGAAGTCGCTGCCATCCTCTCCCACGAGCGGGCTCACCTACGGGCCCGCCACGACCTGGTGTTGGAAGCGTTCACGGCCGTGCATGCCGCGTTCCCACGCCTGGTGCGCAGCGCGAACGCGCTGGGAGCCGTGCAATTGCTCGTAGAGCTGCTGGCCGATGATGCCGCGGTGCGCACGGTGGGTCGCACTCCCCTGGCCCGCGCCCTGGTGGCCTGTGCTTCCGGTCGCGCACCCTCGGGTGCACTGGCGGCGGGAGGACCCAGCACCGTATTGCGGGTCCGGCGGCTCTCCGGCCGGGGCAACAGCCCGCTGCTGTCGGCAGGCGCCTACCTGACCGCCGCGGCAGTGCTGGTGGTGCCCACGATCGCACTGGCCGTACCGTGGCTCACGGAGCTGCACCGGTTGGTCGCCTCGTAGGCACCGAGCCGAGCGTCGTGGAACGCTGGCGCGGCCGCTGTGCGACAGTATTTCCCAGGTTTCCTAGGTTTTCCCGGTTCTCCCACTGCTGGGCCCGACTGAGAGGCAGGACATGAGTTCGTCGGATTCGAAGACCGCGACCGCACAGATCGGTGTGACGGGGCTGGCCGTGATGGGATCGAACCTGGCCCGCAACTTCGCCCGGCATGGCTACACCGTGGCGCTGCACAACCGGTCGGTGGCCAAGACGGACGCGCTGCTGGACGAGCACGGCTCCGACGGCAACTTCGTACGTAGTGAGACGATCCCGGAATTCCTTGCCGCACTGGAAAAGCCGCGCAGGGTCATCATCATGGTCAAGGCCGGCGACCCCACCGACGCCGTCATCAATGAGCTCGCCGACGCCATGGAAGAGGGCGACATCATCATCGACGGCGGCAACGCGTTGTACACCGACACCATTCGCCGGGAGAAGGCCATTCGTGAGCGTGGTCTGCACTTCGTCGGCGCCGGCATCTCCGGTGGCGAGGAAGGCGCGCTGAACGGGCCGTCGATCATGCCCGGCGGACCCGCCGAGTCCTACGAGTCGCTCGGCCCGCTGCTCGAGGAGATCTCCGCGCACGTCGACGGCGTGCCCTGCTGCACGCACATCGGCCCCGACGGGGCGGGCCACTTCGTCAAGATGGTGCACAACGGCATCGAGTACTCCGACATGCAGCTGATCGGCGAGGCGTATCAACTGCTGCGCGACGGTCTGGGCAAGTCGGCGGGCGAGATCGCCGACGTTTTCGACGAATGGAACTCCGGTGATCTGGATAGCTTCCTCGTCGAGATCACCGCGCAGGTGCTGCGTCAGACGGACGCCAGGACCGGTAAGCCACTGGTCGACGTCATCGTCGACGAGGCCGAACAGAAGGGCACCGGCCGCTGGACGGTGAAGTCGGCGCTCGACCTCGGCGTGCCGGTGACGGGCATCGCCGAGGCAGTGTTCGCACGCGCGCTCTCGGGTTCGGTGGCCCAACGCAAGGCGACGACGGGCCTGGCCTCCGGTGAACTGGGTGACAAGCCGAGCGATGCAGCACAGTTCACCGAGGACGTCCGGCAGGCGCTCTACGCGTCGAAGATCATCGCCTACGCGCAGGGTTTCAACCAGATTCAGGCCGGCAGTGCCGAATACGACTGGGATATCACGCCGGGTGACCTGGCGACCATCTGGCGCGGCGGCTGCATCATCCGGGCGAAGTTCCTCAACCGCATCAAGGAGGCATTCGACGAGGACCCCGACCTGCCGTCCCTGATCGTCGCCCCCTACTTTCGCAGCGCAATCGAAGCTGCCATCGACAGCTGGCGGCGGGTGGTGGTGACCGCGACCCAGTTGGGTATCCCCATTCCGGGATTCTCCTCGGCGCTGTCCTATTACGACGGATTGCGCACCGAACGGCTTCCCGCCGCGCTGACCCAGGGCCTGCGCGACTTCTTCGGTGCGCACACTTACGGGCGCATCGATGAGGAGTCCGGCAAGAAGTTCCACACCCTGTGGAGCGGCGACCGAAGTGAAGTTCCTGCCTAGCGAGAGACGATGAAGTTTCTGGACGGGCACCGCCCGGCATTCGATCTGACCTACAACGATGTGTTCATCGTGCCGAGCCGGTCCGATATCGCGTCGAGGTTCGACGTCGACCTGTCCACCGTCGACGGCTCCGGCACCACGATCCCGGTCGTCGTCGCCAACATGACCGCGGTGGCGGGAAAGCGTATGGCCGAGACGGTGGCCCGCCGCGGCGGGATCGTGATCGTCCCGCAGGATCTACCCATCCCGGCGGTGCGGCAGACGGTGGAATTCGTCAAGAGTCGCGACCTGGTGCTCGACACTCCCGTGACGCTGGCGCCCGACGACTCGGTGTCCGACGCGATCGCGCTGATCCACAAGCGCGCCCACGGTGTCGCGGTGGTGGCCTTCGAGGGCCGGCCCATCGGGTTGGTCCGGGAATCGGCTTGCGTCGGCGTCGACCGATTCACCCGGGTGCGCGACATCGCCGTGACGGATTTCGTCACGGCGCCGGCCGGCACCGACCCGCGCAAGATCTTCGATCTGCTCGAACACGCGCCGATCGCTGTGGCGGTGCTGACCCACACCGACGGCACCCTGGCCGGGGTGCTGACGCGCACCTCCGCCGTCCGCACCGGCATCTACAGTCCCGCGCTCGACAGCAGCGGCCGACTCCGGGTCGGCGCCGCGGTCGGCATCAACGGCGAGGTCGCATCCAAGGCTCAGGCGCTGGCCGAGTCGGGGGTCGACGTCCTGGTCATCGATACCGCGCACGGACACCAGGTCAAGACGCTGGAGGCGATCAAGATGGTCGCGGCGCTGAATCTGGGTGTGCCACTGGTGGCCGGAAATGTCGTGTCGGCGCAGGGGACCCGGGATCTGCTCGAGGCGGGTGCCGACATCGTCAAGGTGGGCGTCGGGCCCGGCGCGATGTGCACCACCCGGATGATGACCGGCGTGGGTCGCCCGCAATTCTCTGCGGTGGTCGAATGCGCCTCAGCGGCAAGGGAATTGGGTGGCCACGTATGGGCGGACGGCGGAATCCGGCACCCGCGCGATGTGGCCCTGGCGCTGGCCGCCGGAGCTTCGAATGTGATGATCGGGTCGTGGTTCGCCGGCACCTACGAATCGCCGGGCGACCTGATGCGTGACCGAGACAACCAGCCGTACAAGGAGAGCTACGGCATGGCGTCCAAGCGGGCCGTGGTCGCCCGCTCCGGTGCGGAAAGTCAGTTCGACCGGGCGCGCAAGGCGCTGTTCGAAGAGGGCATCTCCACGTCCCGGATGGGGCTGGACCCCGACCGCGGCGGCGTCGAGGACCTGATCGACCACATCACTTCCGGCGTGCGCAGCACATGCACCTATGTGGGCGCCGCGAACCTGGAGGAATTGCACGAGCGGGCGGTGGTCGGAGTGCAGTCCGCCGCCGGCTTCGCTGAAGGGCATCCGTTGCCCACCGGCTGGTGAAGGGCTGATGAACCATTCCGGCACCGTGCTGAGCGTGCTGGCCATTCTGGCACTGACGTTCGGCACCGCGGTCTTCGTCGCGTCTGAGTTCTCGCTGACCGCGCTGGACCGCAGCACCGTGGAAGCCAACGCGCGCAGCGGGGGCGGCCGGGACCGGTTGATCCGACGGGCCCACCGCAGGTTGTCGTTCCAGCTCTCGGGCGCACAGTTGGGCATCTCGATCACGACGCTGGCCACCGGTTATCTGACCGAGCCGCTGGTCGCCGCGCTGCCTCATCCGTGGCTGGACGCGATCGGCGTCTCCGACAAACTGGCCGACACCATCACCACCGTGCTGGCGCTGGTGGTCGTGACGTCGGTGTCGATGGTGTTCGGCGAACTGGTGCCCAAATACCTGGGCGTCGCGCGTCCGTTGCGGACCGCTCGCGCCGTCGTGTTGCCGCAATGGCTGTTCTCGGTGCTGTTCACTCCGGCGATCCGGATGACCAACGGGGCGGCGAACTGGCTGGTGCGGCGGCTGGGTATCGAACCGGCCGAGGAGCTGCGCTCGGCGCGCACGCCCCAGGAACTGGTCTCGCTGGTACGGACCTCGGCACGGCGCGGCTCGCTGGACGACATGACCGCGTCGCTGATGCACCGCTCACTGCAGTTCGGCACCCGAACCGCCGAGGAGCTGATGACCCCGCGGTCCAAGATCGTCGCCCTGCAGACCGACGACACCGTCGTCGATCTGGTTGCCGCGGTCGCCGCCACCGGTTTCTCCCGTTTCCCGGTCGTGCAGGGTGACCTGGACGAGACCGTCGGCATCGTGCACGTCAAGCAGGCCTTCCAGGTGCCCGCGGCGCAACGGGCGCGCACCCTGCTGCGGACGGTGGCCAAACCGGTCGCCGTGGTGCCCTCCACGCTGGACGGCGACGCGGTGATGGCCCAGATCCGCGCCAACTCGTTGCAGACCGCGATGGTTGTCGACGAGTACGGCGGCACCGCGGGCATGGTGACGGTCGAGGACCTGATCGAGGAGATCGTCGGTGACGTGCGCGATGAGCACGACGACGCGACGCCGGACGTGGTGGCCTACGGCAGCGGGTGGCGGGTGTCGGGTCTGCTGCGCATCGACGAAGTGCAGACCGCGATCGGCTACCGGGCTCCGGAAGGCCCGTATGAGACGATCGGCGGCCTGGTGCTGCGCGAGCTCGGGCACATGCCGGTGGCCGGCGAGACGGTCGAGATTCCCGCCCTGAACCGGGACGGGCTGCCCGATGAAACGATGCGCTGGCAGGCCAAGGTGGTCCGGCTGGACGGTCGTCGGCTGGACCTGCTGGAACTCAAGGAACTGCCCCGGTCGAATGGGGACGAGCGATGAACTCGATCGTGGCGGTGCTGCTGGCGATCCTGCTGATCGCGCTCAACGCCTTTTTCGTCGGCGCGGAATTCGCCATGATCTCCGCCCGCCGGGACCGGTTGGAGGCACTGGCCGAGCAGGGCAGGGCGAGTGCGGTCACCGTCATCCGCGCCGGCGAGCAGCTGCCCGCGATGCTGGCCGGCGCTCAACTCGGCGTCACGGTGGCTTCGCTGCTGCTCGGGCGGATCGCCGAACCTGCGGTCGCCTCGTTATTGCGGTCGGCGTTCGAGCTGACCGGCGTGCATCCCGCCCTGGTGCACACGCTGGCTTTCATTCTGGCGTTGGGCCTGGTGGTGACGCTGCACGTGCTGCTGGGCGAGATGGTGCCCAAGAACATCGCACTGGCCGGTCCCGAACGCACCGCGATGTTGCTGGTCCCGGCTTACCTGCCCTACGTGCGCGCCGCGCGGCCGGTCATCGTCTTCTACAACAAATGCGCGAACGGGATCCTGCGGCTGCTGGGCGTGCAACCCAAAGAGGAACTCGACATCACGGTGTCGACCGCGGAGTTGTCGGAGCTCATTGCCGAGTCGCTGTCGGAAGGTCTGCTCGACAAGGAGGAGCACGTCCGGTTGACCCGCGCACTGCGGGTACGTACCCGGGTGGTCGGAGACGTCGCGGTTCCACTGGCGCGAGTGCACGCGGTCCCGGTGGCCGCGGCCGGCACCGGACCCACCATCGGCGCCGTCGAGCAGGCTCTGGCTCAAACGGGCTACTCCCGTTTTCCGGTGGTCGACGCTGCCGGCAACTACATCGGCTATCTGCACATCAAGGATGTGCTTGCCCTGGGTGACAATCCGCACACGGTGATCGGCCAGGCGCTGGTGCGTCCGCTGCCGACGATTCCGCAGGCGCTGGGGTTGCCGGAGGCGCTGTCGCGGATGCGCCGCAGCAACAGCCACCTCGCGCTGGTGACAGCCGATGACGGTGAAGTGGTCGCGCTGGTGGCGCTGGAGGATCTGGTGGAGGACCTCGTCGGCAGCATGCGCGACCGCGCGCCCCGGGAGTGATCGACAAGCCCGTATGATCTGAGCGGCCGCGGGTACCAGACAAGTGCTGCAGGGAACGAAATCCCCTGTGTCCGCGTTGCCAGAAAGCGATTCACATGGCCCGCCGCGTTGCTGCGGGCGAAGCAGTCAGCGCGCCGTGACCTGGCATTGAGGGTCGGCCGGGCTAGGCTCGTCGAGCTACCCATCGGTAGTCTGAGGGTAGCTAGTCGGCCGGTTTGGACGTGGTTCGGCGAGGTTGGTGAGGGGCCGGTAAGGCCATTACGGAGGAGAACAATGACCGATCGGGTGACCGAAGGCAACTTGCGCGTGGCTCGGGTGCTCTATGACTTCGTGAACAACGAGGCGCTGCCCGGCACCGGTATCGACCCGGACAGCTTCTGGGCGGGTGTCGACAAAGTCGTCACCGACCTCACCCCCCGCAACCAGGAACTGCTGGCGACTCGCGACGAGCTGCAGGCCCAGATCGACAGGTGGCACAAGCAGCGGGTGATCGCGCCGGTCGACCAGGACGCCTACCGGCAGTTCCTCACCGAGATCGGCTACCTGCAGCCGGAACCGGACGACTTCACCATCACCACCTCCGGCGTCGACGACGAGATCACCACCACGGCCGGTCCGCAGCTGGTGGTGCCGGTGCTCAACGCGCGCTTCGCGCTCAACGCGGCCAATGCGCGGTGGGGCTCGCTGTATGACGCGCTGTACGGCACCGATGTCATCCCGGAGGACGACGGAGCCGAGAAGGGCTCGGGCTACAACAAGGTGCGCGGCGACAAGGTCATCGCCTACGCCCGCAAGTTCCTCGACGGCGCCGTGCCGCTGGCCTCGGGCTCCTGGACCGACGCCACGGGCCTGAGCATCGAGGACGGCCAGCTGCAGGTTGCGCTGGGATCCGACTCGACCGGCCTGGCCGCCCCCGAGAAGTTCGTCGGTTACTCCGGCGAGCTGGGCTCACCGAGCTGGTCGGTGCTGTTGGTCAACAACGGCCTGCACATCGAGATCCTGATCGACCCGCAGTCGCCGATCGGCCAGACCGACGCCGCAGGCATCAAGGACGTGATCCTGGAGTCTGCGATCACCACGATCATGGACTTCGAGGACTCGGTGACCGCCGTCGACGCCGATGACAAGGTGCTCGGCTACCGCAACTGGCTCGGCCTGAACCGCGGCGACCTGTCTGAAGAGGTCAGCAAGGACGGCAAGACCTTCACCCGCGTGCTCAACCCGGACCGGACCTACGCCACGCCCGACGGCGGGGAGCTGACACTGCCCGGTCGCAGCCTGCTGTTCGTGCGCAACGTGGGTCATCTGATGACCAACGACGCCATCGTCGACGCCGACGGGAACGAGGTTCCGGAGGGCATCCAGGACGCGCTGTTCACCGGGCTGATCGCCATCCACGGTCTGCGCACCGGTGACGACAACGGACCGCTGCAGAACAGCCGCACGGGTTCGGTGTACATCGTGAAGCCGAAGATGCACGGTCCCGAAGAAGTGGCGTTCACCTGCGAGCTGTTCAGCCGCGTCGAGGACGTGCTCGGATTGCCGCAGGCCACCCTCAAGGTCGGTATCATGGACGAGGAGCGGCGGACCACCGTCAACCTCAAGGCCTGCATCAAGGCCGCCGCCGACCGCGTCGTCTTCATCAACACCGGATTCCTGGACCGCACCGGCGACGAGATCCACACCTCGATGGAAGCCGGCCCGATGATCCGCAAGGGCGCGATGAAGAACAGCACCTGGATCAAGGCCTACGAGGACGCCAACGTCGACACCGGTCTGGCCGCCGGCTTCAAGGGCAAGGCTCAGATCGGCAAGGGCATGTGGGCCATGACCGAGTTGATGGCCGACATGGTCGAGCAGAAGATCGGTCAGCCCAAGGCCGGCGCCACCACCGCCTGGGTGCCTTCGCCCACCGCGGCCACGCTGCACGCGATGCACTACCACCAGGTGGACGTCTCGGCAGTCCAGGACGAACTCGCGGGCAAGAAGCGGACCACCCTGGACGAGTTGCTGACCATTCCGCTGGCCAAGGAGCTGGCCTGGGCGCCGGAGGAGATTCGCGAGGAGGTCGACAACAACTGTCAGTCGATCCTGGGCTACGTGGTGCGTTGGGTGGAACAGGGCGTCGGTTGTTCGAAGGTGCCCGACATCCATAACGTCGCGCTGATGGAAGACCGCGCCACCCTGCGCATCTCGAGTCAGCTGCTGGCCAACTGGCTGCGCCACGGGGTGATCACCAGCGAGGACGTGCGGGCCAGCCTGGAGCGGATGGCGCCGCTCGTCGACAAGCAGAACGAGGGCGACCGGGCCTACCGGCCGATGGCGCCGAACTTCGACGACAGCATCGCCTTCCTGGCTGCCCAGGAACTGATCCTGTCCGGTGGCCAGCAGCCCAACGGCTACACCGAGCCGATCCTGCACCGGCGTCGTCGGGAGTTCAAGGCTCGCGCGGGTGCGTGATGTGCCCCTGACGGGCGGCAACCTGCACACGATTCCAGGGAAAGGACGCAGACACCGGCATGGGTAGGCACAGCAAGCCCGACTCCGGGGATTCCCTACCCGATCGCGAGCCCGAGCGGTTCGACGAACCGGAGCAGTTCAACGAACCCGAGCGGTTTGACCAGCCCGGTCAGTATGACGAGCCCGGTCCCTTCGCGGAGGGACGCCCGTCCGACGAGCCACCTGCCACCGAACCGCCCGCCGGCACCTGGGGTGTGGGCCGGTTCGAGGACGAATACGCGGAACCCGCTGCCGACGACTACCCCGAATTCGGGTACCGCCCGGGCGGCGCCGAACCGCCGGCTGCGCAGGAACCGGCGGCCGAGGAGCCGTCGGCGGCAACTCCCCCGCCGCCGCTGTTCCGGGCCAGCCACCGCGGTCTGCGGGATTGGCAGGGCGGGCACCGCAGTGCCGGCGGCCGGCGCGGTGTCAGCATCGGTGTGATCGTCGCGCTGGTCACCGTCGTCGTCGTGGTTGCCGGGGTGATCCTGTGGCAGTTCTTCGGAGACGCGTTGTCGCACCGTTCGCACACGGCCGCCGCGAACTGCGTAGGAGGCAAAGATGCCGTCGCCGTCCTGGCCGACCCCTCGATCGCCGACCAGGTGAAAGAGCTCGCCGACGGCTACAACAAGCAAGCGGGACCCATCGGCGATCGCTGCGTCGACGTCACGGTCAAATCGGCCAACTCCGACGCCGTCATCAGCGGCTTCATCGGCAAGTGGCCGGCTGAGCTGGGTAGCCAGCCCGGCCTGTGGATTCCCGGTAGCTCCGTCTCGGCGGCCCGGCTGTCCGGTGCGGCGGGGCAGAAGATCATCAGCGACAGTCGCTCGCTGGTGACCTCGCCGGTGCTGCTGGCGATCCGGCCCGAGTTCAGCCAGCCCCTGTCCAAACAGAACTGGGCGGCTCTGCCTGGTCTGCAATCGAACCCGACGTCCATGGGCAACTGGGGATCGCTGCGGCTGGCCCTGCCGGTCGGCGGCAACGGTGACGCGTCGTTCCTGGCCGGAGAAGCCATCGCCGCGGCGTCGGCACCTCCCGGCGCGCCGCCGACATCCGGTAGCGCCGCTGTGCGCACGCTGGTGGGTGGGCAACCCAAACTGCCCGACGATTCCCTCAACGAGGCGATGAACGCCCTACTCAAGCCGGGTACCAAGGCCGAGGAGGTGGCGGCCGCTCCGGTGCATGCCGTCATCACCACCGAGCAGCAGTTGTTCGCGCGCGGCCAATCGCTGCAGGATGCCAAGAGCAAGTTGGGATCCTGGACTCCGCCCGGGGCGGTCCCGGTGGCCGACTATCCGACCGTGTTGCTCAGCGGCTCCTGGCTGAAGCAGGAACAGACCACTGCCGCCAGCGCCTTCGCGCGGTACATGCACACCCCCGAGCAACTCGCGAAGCTGGCCAAGGCCGGTTTCCGGGTCAACGGTGTCGCACCGCCGAGCAGCCCGGTGACCAGTTTCGCGGCGCTGCCCTCCACCCTTTCGGTGGGAGACGACGCCCTGCGCGCCACCCTGGCCGACACCATGGCGACCCCGTCGACCGGGGTCGCCGCCACGATCATGCTCGACCAGTCGCTGCCGAACGACGACGGCGGCGGCAAGACCCGGCTGGCGAATGTGATCGCCGCGCTCGACAGCCGGATCAAGGCGCTGCCGCCCAGCACGGTCATCGGATTGTGGACGTTCGACGGGCATGAAGGACGCGCCGAAGTGCCGGCCGGGCCGCTGGCCGATCAGGTCAACGGTCAGCCCCGCTCGACGGCGCTGGCGGCCGCGCTGGACAAACAGTATTCGTCCGGCGGCGGAGCCGTGTCGTTCACCACGCTGCGCATGATCTACCAGGAGATGTTGGCCAATTACCGTGCAGGCCAACAGAATTCGATTCTGGTGATCACCGCGGGCCCGCACACCGACCAGAGCCTCGACGGTCCCGGATTGCAGGATTTCATCAAGAACAGCGCAGACCCGGCCAGGCCCGTCGCCGTCAACGTGATCGACTTCGGTGCGGATCCGGACCGCGCCACCTGGGAGGCGGTCGCCCGGCTCAGCGGCGGCAACTACCAGAACCTGCCGACCTCGGCCGGACCGGACCTGGGCACTGCCGTCAACAACTTCTTGAGCTGAGGCGACCCGGATGGACTTCACCCCGGATCCTGCCCTGTACCCCTTCACGTCGCGCTGGTTCGACAGCTCGCGCGGCCGGGTCCACTACATCGACGAGGGAGCCGGGCCGCCCATCCTGTTCTGCCATGGCAACCCCACCTGGAGTTTCCTCTATCGCGACATCATCGTGGCGCTACGCGATCGATTCCGTTGCATCGCACCGGATTACCTCGGCTTCGGCCTGTCCGAGCGGCCGCCGGGCTTCGGATACAAAGTCGACGAGCACGCCGGGGTCGTCGGTGAATTCGTCGACCACCTGGGGCTCGACGGATTTGTGACCGTGGGGCAGGACTGGGGGGGTCCGGTCAGCATGGCCGTGGCGGTCGAGCGTGCCGACCGGATCCACGGAGTCGTGTTGGGCAACACCTGGTTCTGGCCGACGGATGTGCTGACCACGAAGATCTTCAGCCGGGTGATGTCCAGCCCGCCCATGCAGTGGGCGATCCTGCACCGCAATTTCTTTGTCGAACAGATGATTCCGGTGGGAACCTCGCGGCGGCTCAGCCCGTCGGTGATGCAGCACTACCGGGCGGTGCAACCCGACGCCGCGGCGCGCAGAGGCGTCGCGGAGATGCCGAAGCAGATCCTGGCCGCCCATCCCCTCTTGGAGCGACTCGGCCGGGAAGTGCCGGCCAAGCTCGGCGCCAAACCGGCGCTGTTCGTGTGGGGCATGAAGGATTTCGCGTTCCGGCCCGGACCGTCACTGCCGCATATGCGCGCGGCGTTCCCCGACCATGTGCTGGTCGAGTTGCCGGCCGCGAAGCACTTCATCCAGGAGGATGCGCCCGAGGAGATAGCCGCGGCCATCGCGGACCGCTTCGGCTGACGCTTATCTAGGCGAAGGCCTCGACAGGCGGGCACGAGCAGACCAGATTGCGGTCGCCGTAAGCGCCGTCGATGCGACGTACCGGCGGCCAGACCTTCGGCCGGAACGCCTTGCCCAACGGGTATGCGGCTTCTTCGCGTGTGTAAGGATGGTTCCACTCGGATGCCACCAGGCACTCGGCGGTGTGCGGGGCGCCGCGCAGCGGATTGTCGTCCACCGGCCACTGTCCGGACCCGACGCGGTCGATCTCGGCGCGGATGCCGATCATCGCCTCGCAGAACGCGTCCACCTCGGCCAGGCTCTCGCTCTCGGTCGGTTCTACCATCAGCGTCCCGGCCACCGGGAAGCTCATGGTGGGCGCGTGGAAGCCGTAGTCTGCCAACCGCTTTGCCACATCGTCGACCGTCACGCCGGTTGCCTTGGTGATGCCACGCAGGTCCAGGATGCACTCGTGGGCGACCATGCCGTTCTCGCCGGTGTAAAGCACCGGGAAGTACTCGTCGAGGCGCCGTGCGATGTAGTTCGCCGACGCGATCGCGGTCAGCGAGGCTGCCCGCAGCCCGTCTCCGCCCATCATCCTGATGTACGCCCAGCTGATCGGCAGGATCGACGCCGACCCGTAGGGTGCGGCGGACACCGGGTGTCCCGGCGGCAACTCGGGTGCGTGCGGGTGGCCGGGCAGGAACTCCGCCAGGTGCGCACGCACCGCCACCGGGCCGACGCCGGGACCGCCGCCGCCGTGCGGGATGCAGAACGTTTTGTGCAGGTTCAGATGGCTGACGTCGCCGCCGAATTTGCCCGGCCGGGCCAGGCCGACCAGCGCGTTGAGGTTGGCCCCGTCGACGTACACCTGGCCGCCGGCGTCGTGCACGGCCGCGCAGATGTCGGCGATGTCGTGCTCGTAGACACCGTGGGTGGAGGGGTAGGTGATCATCAGCGCCGACAGCCGGTCCGCGTGTTCGCTGACCTTGGCGCGCAGATCGTCGAGATCGACGTCGCCGTTCTCGTGGCAGCCCACGACCACCACCCGCATGCCCGCCAACGCGGCCGAGGCCGCGTTGGTGCCGTGCGCGCTGGAGGGGATGAGGCAGATGTCGCGGTGCGGTTCGCCGCGGCTGGCGTGGTAATCGTGAATGGCCAGCAGCCCCGCGTACTCTCCCTGCGAGCCCGCGTTGGGCTGCAGCGAGACGGCGTCATAACCGGTGATGGCGACCAGCCAGTTCTCCAGGTCGGCGATCAACCGGCGCATGCCCGGGGCGTCGGAGGCGGGCGCGAACGGGTGCAGGCGGCCGAACTCCGGCCAGGTGATCGACTCCATCTCTGCGGCCGCGTTGAGCTTCATCGTGCAGGAACCGAGCGGAATCATGCTGCGGTCCAGGGCGATGTCCTTGTCCGCCAGGGTGCGTAGATAACGCATCATCGAGGTCTCGGTGCGGTACCGGTGAAACGCCGGGTGCGTGAGGAATTCCGATGTGCGCGTGGCGATTTCGGATCGATGGGGCTGGCCGGCCGACACCCCGAACGCGTCCAGCACCGCGGCGACATGGGCGTCGGTGGTGGCTTCGTCGCACGCCACCGACACGTGGTCGGCGTCCACGCGCCACAGGTTGATCCCGCCGGCTTTGGCCGCAGCCACCACCTCGTCGGCGCTGCCGGGGACGTGCGCCAGCACGGTGTCGAAGAAGGTGTCGTGCACCAGCGCCTCGCCCAGGGCGCCGGCGATGGTCTCGGCCTGGGAGTGCACCCGGCGCGCGATAGCGGTCAGGCCGTCGGCACCGTGATAGCTCGCGTACATGGCGGCCATCACCGCCAGCAGCACCTGCGCGGTACAGATGTTGCTGGTGGCTTTGTCCCGGCGGATGTGTTGTTCACGGGTCTGCAGTGCCAGCCGGTATGCGTCGCTGCCGTCCGCGTCCTTCGAGACCCCGACGAGGCGCCCCGGCAACTGCCGGGCGTGCTTGGTGTGCACCGCCAGGTAGCCGGCGTGCGGGCCGCCGAATCCCATTGGCACGCCGAACCGTTGGGTGGTGCCGAAGGCGACGTCGGCGCCGATTTCACCGGGCGGCGTCAGCAATGTCAGGGCGAGCAGGTCGGCGCCGATCGCCACCAACGCCCCGCGGTCGTGCGCTTCGCGCACCAGCGCGCTCCAGTCGGTGATCCGTCCGCTGGCCCCCGGCAGCTGGGTGATGACGCCGAAGAAGTCACCGTCGGGCAGGCCCGCACGGAGGTCGGCGGTGACGATCTCGATCCCGAGCGGCTTGGCCCGGGTGGCCAGGATCGTCGCGGTCTGGGCGAACACGTCGGAGTCGACCGCCAGCCGGTTCGCCGGACCGCGGCAGGCACGATGCATCAGCGTCATGGCCTCGGCAGCCGCGGTGCCCTCGTCGAGCATCGACGCGTTGGCGATCTCCAGGCCGGTCAGGTCGGTGACCATCGTCTGGAAATTCAGCAGCGCTTCCAGCCGGCCCTGGCTGATCTCGGGTTGGTACGGCGTATAGGCGGTGTACCAGGCCGGGTTCTCCATGATGTTGCGCAGCAATACCGGCGGGGTGAGGGTGTCGTAGTAGCCCTGCCCGATCATCGACACCGCGACGGTGTTGCTGTCCGCCAGCGCCCGCAGTTCGGCCAGCGCCTCGGCCTCGCTGGCGGCCGGCGGCAGTGCGTCCAGGCCCGGGGCGAGTCCGGTGTCGGTCAGCTGGTCCAAGATGCCGCTGGGCACCGCTTTGGCGGCCAGTTCGTCCAGCGAGTCGACGCCGATGACGTCAAGCATTTTCCGGACGGCCGAGCTGTCCAGGCCGATGTGGCGGTCTGCGAACGTGAAATGGTCGGACACGCGAACTCTCCTGACGTAGGGCACCACTGAAGACGGGGCCCTCTCCCTCTGTCTTCACCCGTATGGCGGGCGCCTGAGAGATTCGGCGCGTGCGGCGCCTTTCCCCATCGGCGGGCTCTGCTTGATGACCGGTGCCCGGTCGAGCCGCTTTCCAGAGGCATCGTTAGCTCGGGCGGTCCGGGTGCCTGAGAGGTTGACGGAGAGGTATTGCTCCTTCGGCGTCTGTAGCTGGCGGCCACAGAACTCTCCCGCGCGAGTGCGATGCGGGGTCCAGTTTACGCCCTATGGGGCAGCTAGCCGATCTTGCGGTCGCGGTGTTTGCGACGGGAGGCCAGTTCGTCCTCGGGTGCGGCGATCGACTCGCCGCCGTCGGCCCGCTCACCGGGGAAGTCGGCGATGACGCCGGTCAGCTCGCGCATCGCGCCGGAGACGGCGATGCCGAACACGCCCTGGCCGCCCTGCAGCAGGTCGACGACCTCCTCCGCCGAGGTGCACTCGTACACGCTGGTGCCGTCGGAGAACAGGGTGATGTTGGCCAGGTCCTGCACGCCGCGCTGGCGGAGGTGGTCGACGGCAACGCGGATGTTGTGCAACGAGATCCCGGTGTCCAGCAGCCGCTTGACGATCTTGAGTACCAGGATGTCCTTGAACGAGTAGAGGCGCTGACTGCCCGATCCGGCTGCGCTGCGGATGGAGGGCACCACCAACGAGGTGCGGGCCCAGTAATCGAGCTGGCGGTACGTGATCCCGGCGATCTGACATGCGCTCGGTCCGCGGTAACCGACCAGCTCGTCGGGCACCGAATCGTCCGGGAACAGTCCGGGCTGCACGGGTTCGGCCGGTTTGACGTTGCCTTTCGGCGCGGTGGCCGGGTGGTCAGCAAGATCCAGCTGTCCTTGACGTGGCTGCTCGCTCACGGTGCGTCCTCTCGCCGATCGCGCTGTTGTCACTAGCTGCGGCACTGGCTGCCCCAACAGCCACGTTATCTCAGGTGCGAGTGTTAGAGAGCATACGCTGTTCGGTGGCTGCTGTGCTGTGGTCGATCATCAACTCGTCAACAAAGTATGGCTGCCACTCGGATGAGTCGGTGATATCTGCCAGGCGTGTCGACAATCCGTTGTGTGATATGAGACGCATCCGTGATATCCGGGGGGTATCCGGCGGACACGGGCGCCTACCGGTCAGGTGGCCTTGAAGTCGTCCGGGGAGACGCTGTCGAGAAACTCCTTGAATTTCTCCACCTCGTCCTCGCGGACCGCGCTGCTGGCCTCTTCGTCGCCCTCGTCCGGAATCAACAGACCGGCCTGCGCGAGCACGTCCTCCTCGACGTAGATCGGCACACCCACCCGCAGGGCGATAGCCACCGAGTCGGACGGCCGCGCCGACACCTTGATGTCGCGATCGAAGATCAGGTCGGCGTAGAAGGTGCCTTCCTGCAGATCGACGATACGCACCTCCTTGAGCGAATGCCCAAGCGCGGCAATCAGATCCCTGATCAGATCATGAGTCAGCGGCCGGGGCGGCTCCACGCCCTGCTGTTCGAGCGCGATGGCCGCAGCCTCCGACTGGCCGATCCAGATCGGCAGGTAGCGGTCACCGTTTGCCTCGCGCAGCAACAGCACCGGCTGGTTCTGGGGCTGCTCGACGCGAATGCCGACAACACGAACTTCACCCATCTGTGTCTGCCCTCCGCACGCGCTGCAGTGACTCAATTCGCCGAATACCAGCTGTCGAACGAAGTCTAGTCCTCAGCGGTGCAGTACGTCGCGAACGGCGGACTTGATCAGTGAGGTGTGCAACGTGATCGCGAGTGCGGCGACCTCTCGTGCCAAGTCGTCGGCACGGTCGCGGGCACCGGCCTTGTCGGCTTTGACCAGCGGACCGGCGATCTGGGCGATCAGGTCCGACTGCCGGTCGGCCGCGGAACGGAACGCCCGCAGATGCCTGGGCTCGACGCCGTAATCGGCCAGCGCCCGTGCACATTGGAGAATCACCACGGCGTGTTCGTCGAAGAAACCGGCCGGCCCGGTGGTGATCACGCCGGCTTTCAGCAGGGCGGTCAGCAGCTCGCCGTCGACCCCCGAGCGTTCCAGCAGGTCTTCGCGACTGAGCCGGACACGGGTGGGCGCCACCGCATCGGCGGCGGCCGCCTCGGATCCGGCGCCGTCGGCCACCGACACCAATCGCGGTACTCCGTAGGGAGATCCGACTGTCGGCAGTTCTCCATCGGGCAGGGCGTCCAGCTGAGCCCGGATCACCTTCAACGGCAGATAGTGGTCCCGCTGTGCGGTGAGGATGAAGCGCAGTCGCGCACAGTCGTAGGCGGTGAACCTCCGATAACCCGACGCCGCACGCTGTGGCGTCACCAGCCCTTCGGCCTCCAGGAAACGAATCTTGGAGATTGTGACGTCGGGGAAGTCCGGTCGCAGCAGGTCCAGGACCGCCCCGATCGACATCCCGGCGAGCGCAGGGCTATCGGGCGCGGTCACTGGCCTCCGGATCCCCCGTCGTCGTCACCCTTGGGGCCGGTCAGAAACACCAGGCGGAACTTGCCGATCTGAACCTCGTCACCGTTGGCCAGCACGGCGGAGTCCACCGGCTCGCGATTGACGTAGGTGCCGTTCAGGCTGCCCACATCGACGACGTTGAACTCGCCGCCTTCCAAACGGAATTCGGCGTGCCGGCGGCTCACGGTCACGTCGTCGAGGAAGATGTCGCTGTCGGGATGCCGGCCCGCCGAGGTGATGGCCTGGTCCAGCAGGAAGCGCGACCCGGCATTGGGCCCGCGTTTGACGACCAGCAACGCCGAGCCCGCGGGGAGTCCCTCCACCCCGGACACCGAACTCTCGGTACCCGACTGAGTGGGCGCGTCCAGTTCGTTGAGGAAGTCGGCGCGGAAGACCGAGGTCGTCTCCACCGTGACTTCGTCACTCTGGTCGTTATCCATGTCCGTCACCCGCTGCTCCTCACTGGCCGCTGTGGCGTTCTCTGACCGGGCCGTTCGGCCGGTCGCCCACTCGGATCTACCGCTTGTACTGCGCTGCTGTCCACTGCTTGAAATAACTGATGTCTCGACCGTACCGCGCACGGGTCGGCCGTGTGCCGACCCCTGCAGGATCCTAAGCCCGACATCCCGGCTTCTCCTAGACCTGCCGAATCCCCCGACTCGTCCAGGATCCTGCCTCGCAACGCATTCGGACCTTAGCAACTCTCATTCGGTGAGGGTGCCGCGGTACGCCTCGGCGTCGAGCAGCCCGGCGATCGCCTCGTCCAGTCCGGCGACGCCGGCGCTGTCCACCTGGAGTTCCAGCAACCAGCCTTCGCCGTAGGGGTCGGAGTTCAGCAGCTGCGGCGTGCTTTCAAGATCCCCGTTGACCGCGGACACCTTGCCCGCGATCGGCGCGTACAGATCCGACACCGATTTCGTCGACTCCACCTCGCCGAAGGAATCGCCGGCACTGAGCTCGGCCCCCACGTCGGGCAACTGCACGAAGACGACGTCACCCAGCGCCGACTGGGCGAAATCGGTGATCCCGACCCGGACGGTGTCTTCCGCGCTGCGGCGAACCCACTCGTGTTCGGTGGTGTAGTGCAGATCGGACGGGATATCGGTCACGGTGATCCTGTTCTGGTCGGGGGTGGTTCACTTGCCGGGCTGAGCGTATTGGTGCTGTTTTGGTTGCCGCAAGGTGGTCACTTCGACGCGGTCGGACTGCTGTACCGACATGCGTCCGCCCACTCGTTTCACGCTGTCCTCTGCCCCACCCGGAATATTCATCGCGGCGGCCAGCGTGGGCGGATCACCAATCGCCAGAATCGAATACGGAGGGGAGAACGACTTGCTGTCGATGGTAAGGGCACCCGCCGAGCCGGTGACCCAGGTGTCCACGCCGACTCGCACGGACTGGCGGGTGTCGTTGATCTCGATCGCCTCGGCGCCGGCTGCCCGCAGCTCGTTGATCACGTCGAGCATCACTTCTGGCGCCACCCCCGGACCGGGATCGTCGATCTTCATCGTCACGCCGGGACCGGTGGCCCCGACCGCACCGGCCAGGATCGACAGAGCGGCCAACCTGGCCTGTGCGCTTTCGATCGCGGCCTGATCGGTGTTTCCGGAGGCCTGCAACGCATTAAGGGTGTTCTGCAGGTCGGCCACTTCGGTGCTCAGCGTCGCCTCGCGCTGCCGCAGCGAGTCGAGCAGCACCAACAGGTCTGCGGGACGAGCGGTTTCCAGCGAGTCGCCGGATTCGTTCTGACGCACCTGCGTGACGATCGCGATGCCCAGGACCAGGCAGAGCAGCACCGCCAGAGTGCCGAACACGAGTCGGGACCTACCGGCGGTCAGCGTCGCCCGCAGACCGGTCCGGCGCACGATCTCGCGCCGGGGGCGGTCGGCCGGAAGTTCGTGACGTCCGCGGTGTGCCGACTTGTCGGGTTTCTCGGGTTTCTCTTCGGGTTTTTCTTCAGGACCGGGCGGACCGGGTTCCATCTCAGCCACTCCGTCACGCCCCGAACAGCCGGCGGCGCAGCGCGGCCGCATTGCCGAAGATCCGGATTCCCAGCACCACGATGATTGCCGTCGACAGCTGGGTGCCGACGCCCAATTGGTCGCCGACGTAGACGATCAATGCGGCGACCAGCACATTGAACACGAACGAGACGACGAAGACCTTGGGGTCGAAGATGCGTTCCAGGTAGGCGCGCAGCCCGCCGAATACCGCGTCCAGCGCGGCGACCACCGCAATCGGCAGATACGGCTGGATGACCTCGGGCACGCTGGGATGGAACACCAATCCCAGCACGATGCCGATCACGAGCGCGGCGATACCGATCACTTGGGCCCAATCTCTCTGGCGAACTTGACGTCCCGGATCGCTCCGGCGGGCAGCGCCAGACTCTCGCCGAGGTTCACGTTGACGCCTACCCCGTAGGAGGCCTCCAGCAGCCTAAGCCGACGCAGTCCGGGGCTGCGATCGAAGGTGTCCCGCATCGCCTTCGACGGCCCGACCGCCAGGATGGTGTACGGACTTGAGGTCGGGTTGTTGTCGACCAGAATCGCTCCCCCGGCCTGCCGGATGGTCACGTTGGGCCCGATCCGGGCTCCGTCGACCGAGATGGCCTCGGCGCCACTGGCCCACAACGAATTCACGACGAGTTGCAGGTCACGGTCGAGGATGATCTGCTGACTGCCGCTCACCCGCTGCTTGGACGCATCGGACAAATTGGGGCCGGCGCCGGGGTCGGTCACCGTCAGCGTCAGGCCCGGGCCGGTCACCGGCGTGCTGGCCGCCGCCAGGCTGAGCGCGTCCAGACTGTTCAGCAGTCGTTGGCCCTCGGCGTCGTCGGCCAGAGCGAGGCGCTGCACCTGATCCACCTTCGCCGCCAGCGCGCTGCGCTGCTGGGCCAACCGGGTGGCGGTCGCCTGCGTCAGACGCACGTTGGTGGCCAACAGTTGCTGCGCAGAGCGCACCCCGGGTGCGACCGAGCGGGCCTGGGCCACCGCCGCCGCGAACACGGCTGCCACCAGGGTCGCGGCCAGCGCCTGCCACAGCCAGCTGAACGCCCGGTCACGCCCGGTCTCGGGTTCGGCGCGGCGATCCCGCTCGGCGGCTGCCGCGGCGTATCCGGGGTCGAGATGTTCGGACAGCAGCGCGCGCAACAACGACGGCACCGGGATGCGCTGGGGACGGGCCGCGTCGTGCGTGCTGTAGCCGGCGTTGGGGTCATAGCCGCCCAGCAGCCGGTCCGGCTCAGCCATGCCTGACCTTCGGCATCCGGCGCATCACCAGCACCATCTGCAGGATGTAGAGCACGAACGCCCACAAGTACATGTACAGGCCCCAGATGAGAAACGCCCAGCCGCAGGCCAGCACGACGCGGCTCCACAGCGCGTCCCACTGTCCCAGCAGGACCAGCGGGAAGCCGGACATCAGCGCGAACGTCGCGGCCTTGCCCACATAGGTGACCGGCAGCGCCGAGAGCCCGCGGCTCCACAACAGCGGCAGCGTTCCGGCCAGCGCCGCGTCGCGGGCCAGCAGCATCAGCACGAACCACCACGGGGCGATGCCGCTGATCGCGAACACGATCGGCACGGTCACCATGTAGAGCCGGTCGACGGCGGGGTCCAGCAGCATGCCCAGCCGCGACTGCTGGTTGAGCAGGCGGGCGATCTTGCCGTCCGCCCAGTCCGAGACCCCGCTGAACATCAGGATCGCCACCGCCCAGCTCAGCGTGTGCGTGACCAGCATGAGGTAGACGAAGACCGGGATGAGGCCAAGGCGGACGACGCTCAGCACATTGGGCACCGTCAGTACCCGGTTCTGCACGAGCACTGGCTCCATGTGCCGTGACATTAGCCCGCTGACGATGCGGTCCGCACGGCGGACCGAGAAGGAAGCGGGCAATCAGGCCCAGCCCGCTGACGATGCGGTCCGCACGGCGGACGGGACTCAGCGGAAGACGCCGGGCAGGCTCAGCGTGGACAGCGTGTCGTCGGACAGTGGGTTGTCGTTGACCATGTAGGTCCACGTGGACGTTGGGCGGGCGAGCTTGGACAGATCCAGGCCCGGCTCGTCCTCGAGAATGTTCGCCGTCTCGAACGTCTGCTGGGCTGCCTCGATGGCGTCGGCGGCCAGCGACGCGAACGCGTCCACCGCCATCCGGTGGAACTCGTCGAGCGGGTTCTGCCGGCCCAGCGCGCGCAGGTGGATGCTCTCGCGGATGTCGGCCAGATACGCCAGGTGATCGGCCCAGCCACGGTCGAGGTGATACAGCATGATCAGCCGGCAGATCTTCTCCAGGCGTTCCTCGGAGATCTCCTCGCGCAGCTCCTTGTACCGCTTGGGCGCCAGCTCCTCCAGCTCTTCGCGCGCAGTTGGCGTGCGCAGCAAAGTGTTTCGCCGGTCGACGATGATGGCGCGTTGCTGGGCGATGAGCTGGTTGTAGCGCCAGGTGTTCGCGTGCACGTCGAGCAGGCGGCCCTCGGCGACGCGCTGCGCATGATCGAGCAGCGCGTTGGTCTTGGGACTCAGGATGCGACCGTCCTCGTCGGTCTCGGTGGGCAGCTTGTTGCTGTCGAGATTGGCCGCCACCACGTCGTCTTCCCAACTCGAGAAGAACACCGACGAGCCCGGGTCCCCCTGGCGACCGGCCCGGCCGCGCAGCTGATTGTCCAGGCGCTCGGTGTGGTGCCGTCCGGTGCCGACCACGTGCAGTCCGCCCAGCTCGGCGACGCGGTCGTGGTCGGACTCGTCGGACCCGCCCAGGCGGATGTCGGTGCCCCGACCGGCCATCTGGGTGGATACCGTGACCGAGCCGTAGGTACCGGCCTCGGCGATCACCTGAGCCTCTTCGGCGTCGTTCTTGGCGTTCAGCAGCACCGCCGGCACACCGCGTTTGGTCAGCCGCTCGTAGAGGTCCTCGGATTCGGCCACGTCGCGGGTCCCGACCAGGACCGGCTGCCCCGTCTCGTGCACCTCGGCGATGTGCTCGACGATCGCGTCGTTCTTGGCGGCGGCGGTGATGTAGACCCGGTCCGACTCGTCCTCGCGGATATTCGGGGTGTTCGGCGGTATCGGCGACACCCCGAGTTTGTAGAACTGGCGCAGCTGCTCACCGGCAGCCAGCGCGGTGCCGGTCATGCCGCAGACCGTGGTGTAGCGGTTGATCAGGGCCTGCACCGTGATGGTGTCGAGGACCTCGCCCGTCTCGGTGGTCTCGATGCCTTCCTTGGCCTCGACGGCCGCCTGCAGCCCGTCCGGCCAGCGCTGCAGCTGGGCGATGCGGCCGCGGGAGGAATTGATCAGGTGCACCGCGTCGTCGCGCACGATGTAGTGGACGTCGCGCTGCAGCAGCACGTGCGCGTGCAGGGCGACGTTGATCTCGGTGAGCGTGGTGCCGACATGTTCCTCGGAGTACAGGTCGATGCCGCCGAGGGCCTTCTCGAGCTTGCGGGCGCCCATCTCGGTCAGGTGCACATTGCGGCTGTCGGCGTCGGTGGCGAAGTAGTCGTCGGCGTTCTTGTGGTGGACGAGCTGACCGACGAGCTTGATGATCTCGAGCCGCGGCGTCTCCCGGTGGGTGGTGCCGGCGAGCACCAGCGGCACCAGCGCCTCGTCCACCAGCACCGAGTCGGCCTCGTCGATCAACGCGACGTCGGGGTTGGGCGACACCAGGTCGTCGACGTCGGTGACCAGCTGGTCGCGCAGCACGTCGAAGCCGATCTCGTTGATCGACGCGTAGGTGACGTTGCAGCCGTAGGCCGTTCTGCGTTCCTCGCTGGTCGACTCGGCGGTGATCCAGCCGACTGTCAGTCCCATCGCCTCGATCAGGGGTCCCATCCACTCCGCGTCCCGGCGGGCCAGGTAGTCGTTGATTGTCACCACATGTACGTGTCGCCCCGCCAGGGCATAGCCGGCCGCGGCGATAGCCCCGGCCAGCGTCTTGCCTTCGCCGGTGGCCATTTCGATCACGTCACCGGCCAGCATCCGCAGCGCCCCGAGCAACTGCACGTCGAACGGACGCAGGCCGGTCGCGCGCTCGCCCGCTTCCCGTGCGATCGCCAGGAACTGCGGAATGTCGGAAGAGTCGGCCAGATCGTCCAGGTTGAGCAGCCCGGCGGCCTTACGCAGCTTCTCGTCGTTGAGGTCGGCGGCTTCCTTCTCGTACTCCTCGGAATCGGTCACCACGGCCATCGAGCGGCTGCGGTTCTTTTCCGTCGTGGCGCCGAGCAGGCGCCAAAAGCGGCTGCTCAGCCGTCCGGGCTGGGAGCGGGTGGTCTTCGGCACAGCCCCACGGTACGCGGTTGGCATCAGGCCAGGTTGGATCGGCGCGGGTAGGCCACGCTCGGGTCGGTGAGGACATTGACGACGGCCGGCATGCCGCTGGCGAACGCGCGTTCCAGCGCCGGGCGCAGCTCCGCCGGCGCCGCCACCAACTCACCATGGGCGCCCAGCGCGCGGGCCACCTCGTCGTACCGGGTTCCCGGGCGCAGCTCGGCCACCACCGAATAGCCGTACAACGCCTCCATCGGGTGCTTCTCCAGCCCCCAGATGCCGTTGTTGCCCACCACCGACACCACCGGCACGCCGTGCCGGACCAGGGTGTCCCACTCCATGCCGCTGAACCCGAACGCGCCGTCGCCCTGCAACAGGACCACCTGACGGTCGGGGTGAGCCAGCTTGGCCGCCAGCGCGTACCCGGGGCCCGAACCCAGGCACCCGAAGGGACCGCTGTCCAACCAGCAGCCGGGCTGGTAGCTGTCGATCACCCGGCCGGCGTAGGACCCGAAGTCGCCGGCGTCGATCACGACGATGGCGTCGCGGTCCAGCAGCGGAGCCAGTTCGGCATATACGCGCATCGGGTGCAGTGGGATGCGGTCTTCGGCGAGTTCGGCCCGCTCCAGATCCCGCGCCGCGCTCTCAGCGGTGCGCAGGCCGTCGACCCAATCCTGCTGCCCAGGCGTGCCGGCGCCCGCCAGCGCGGACAGGATGTCGCTCAGGTCGCCATACAGTTCGGCGGCGACAGGACGCGGGTGGGCGCGCTCCGGGCGGGCGCGGTCGACCACGATGAGTTGGGTGTCGGCGCCGAAGACGCCGCCGAAGCCGAGCCGGAAATCCATCGGCACACCGACGATCAGCGCGACATCGGCCCCGCCCAACGCTTTTGAGCGGGCCCGCGAGAACGCCAGCGGGTGGTCGGCGGGCACCACACCGCGCGCCATCCCGTTCATCAGCACCGGGATCCGCAGCTCCACGGCCAGCCGCAGCAGTGCGGTTTCGCCGTGCCCCCACCAGACATTGGTGCCGGCCATGATCACCGGCCGCTGGGCTTTTGCCAACAGCTCGACGGCCCGGTCCAAGGCGCCGCCGTCCACGGCGGGCGGTTGCGGCAGGTCGCTCAGGGCGCCCGGGCGGCCGTCGTCCTCGGCCATCGAGAAGACGTGATCCATCGGGAAGTCGACGAATCCGACACCCGAGGGGGCGCCGACCGAGGCCCGCAAGGCCTGGTCCAGCAGCAGGCCGGCATCCTGCCCCGACTGTGCGGTCGCGGCAAACCGGGACAGCGGCGCGACGAACGGCACGTGGTCGATCTCCTGCAGCGAACCCATCCCCCAGCGCAATGCCGGTGCCCGGCCGCCGAGTACCACCAGCGGCGACTGATTCTGCTGGGCGGCCGCCATGGCGCTCATCCCGTTGGTGATGCCGGGCCCCGCCGTCAGTGCGGCCACCCCGGGCACCCGGGTCACCTTGGACCAGCCCTCGGCGGCAAAGGTGGCGGTCTGCTCGTGACGGGTGTCGATCAGCCGGATCCCCTCGTCACGGCAGCCGTCGTAGATGGAGAACAGGTGGCCGCCCGAGAGGGTGAAAAGCGTGTGGATGCCGCTTGCCTTGAGCCGGCGAGCGATGAGCCGGCCGGCGTGCACGGTTTGGGTGGGAGCGGCTTCACTGGTCGCTTCAGTGGTCATTGACGCAGCCTATCCACCGGCCTTCCGGTACCTTCGCCGGAGGATTTCTGTTGCGCAGCAGTTCGACTCTGAGGAGACAACACCGTGGGTCCGAAGCCGTTTACGCCGTCGATCGACTGGTCTCATGCGTTGCTGGATTCGCTGCGGTGGACGGCGATCGCGTGGACGATCAGCGCGGTTGCGCTGCTGTTGATGCTGGTGGTGTTCCGGTTCGTCACCCCCTGGGGCCGCCAGTTCTGGCGGATCACCGGGGGCTACTTCACCGGCCGCCACAGTATCCGGGTCTGGCTGATGTTCGGTGTGCTGCTGCTCTCGGTGGTGCTGGCGGTGCGTCTGAATGTGTTGTTCAGCTACCAGGGCAACGACATGTACACGGCTCTGCAGAAGGCCTTCCAGGGCGCCGCCGGCGACAACGACGTCGTGAAAAACTCTGGTGTGCATGGCTTTTGGATGTCGATTGGGATCTTCAGCATCATGGCCGTCATCCACGTGTCCCGGGTGATGGCCGACATCTACCTAACGCAGCGCTTCGTGGTCGCCTGGCGGGTGTGGCTGACCGACCATCTCACCGGGGACTGGCTGGAAGGCCGGGCCTACTACCGCGACCTGTTCATCGACGAGACGATCGACAACCCCGACCAGCGCATCCAGCAGGACATCGACATCTTCACCGCCGGCACGGGCAACGGCCCGAATCAGCCGGGCACCGGAACCGGCAGCATTCTCTTGTTCGGCGCCGTGCAATCGGTGATCTCAGTGGTGTCCTTCACCAGCATCCTGTGGAATCTGTCCGGCACGCTGACGATCTTCGGCGTCTCCTTCCCGCGCGTGATGTTCTGGACCGTCATCGTCTACGTGCTGGTGGCCACGATCATCTCGTTCATCATCGGTCGTCCGTTGATCTGGCTGAGTTTCCGAAACGAGAAGCTCAATGCCGCCTTCCGGTATGCGCTGGTGCGGCTGCGCGACGCGGCGGAGGCGGTCGGCTTCTACCGGGGCGAGCGGGCCGAGCGCACCCAGCTACGCAAGCGGTTCGCCCCCGTCATCGACAACTACCTGCACTACGTCAACCGCAGCGTCGGCTTCTACGGCTGGAACCTCGCGGTGAGTCAGGCGATCGTGCCGTTGCCCTGGCTGATTCAGGCCCCCCGATTGTTCGCCGGGACAATCGATTTCGGCGATGTCAGCCAGACGGCGTCCTCGTTCGGCAACATCTCGGATTCCCTGTCGTTCTTCCGCAATGCCTACGATGCGTTTGCGTCGTACCGGGCGGCCATCATTCGGTTGCACGGGTTGGTGGAAGCCAACGAGCAGGGACGCGCATTGCCGGCCGTGCTGGCCCTGCCGAGCACCGACGGTTCGGTGCAGATCGACAACGTCGAGGTGCGCAAGCCCGACGGCGACCGGTTGATCGACCCGTTGGACGTGCGGCTGGAGACCGGGGACTCGCTGGTGATCACCGGCCGTTCCGGATCGGGCAAGACCACCCTGCTGCGCAGTCTCGCCGAACTGTGGCCGTTCGCCACCGGAACGCTGCATCGCCCCGGCGGTGAGAACGAGACAATGTTCCTGTCGCAGCTGCCGTACGTGCCGCTGGGCGATCTGCGGTCGGTGGTGTGCTACCCCTTGGCGACCGACAATGTGTCCGATTCCGAGTTGCACGATGTCCTGACCAAAGTTGCTCTCGCGCCCTTGATTTCCCGCCTCGACGAGGATCAGGACTGGGCCAAGGTGCTCTCGCCGGGTGAGCAGCAACGGGTTGCGTTCGCGCGGATCCTGCTCACCAAACCCAAGGCGGTATTCCTCGACGAGGCCACCTCGGCGCTGGATCCCGGTCTCGAGTATGCGCTGTATCACCTGGTGCGCACCGAACTGCCGGACACCATCGTGATCAGCGTCAGCCACCGGCCCACCGTCGAGCAACACCACGAGCGGCACCTGGAACTGCTCGGTCAAGCCCAGTGGCGACTCGGTCCGGTCGAGACGAAAGCCGTTGCCTCGGAAACGACTTAAGCGCTCACGGCCCGCCGGGCCGCGTGCGCTCCGGCGGTGTGGGATGGCGCCTACGCGCTCACGGCCCGCCGGGCCGCGTGCGCTCCGGCGGTGTGGGATGGCGCCTACGCGCTCACGGCCCGCCGGGCCGCGTGCGCTCCGGCGCGGCGGCCGAAGAAGGAGCCCTCCCCCAGCTGCGTTCCGCTGGCATATCCCTTGCCGTCCTGGGCGAGGTTGGACGCACAGGCCCCCGCCGCGTACAGCCCCGGGATGACGCTGCCGTCGGCCCGCTGCACTTCCCCGTCAAGGGTGACCGCCAGACCGCCCATGGTGAATCCCGAGTACATCGCCCGCCCGAGCGACAGGTCGAATACCGCCCATGGGCTTTTATCCTGTGGCGCAACGTATTCGGGCTGTTTATGGAAGTCCGGGTCCTCGCCCTTGGCGGCGAATTCGTTGTAGCGGTCCAGGGATGCGGCGAGATTGCCCGCCGGTATGCCCAGGGCCGTCTCCATCTCGGCGATGGTCTCGTACCCGTCGAGGAATTTGATCAGCGGCATCGCCGGCATCTGCATGTGTGCTTCGTCGACGATCAGGTAGGCGGTCTGCTCCGGCTGTTCGAGCACGAAGGCCGAAGTGCGCGAGTGGTAGGAGTCCTCCGCAACGAAACGTTTGCCGTCCTTGTTGACGATGATGCCCGTCAGCAGGATCTCCGGCGGATAAGCCGCCGCGGTGATGAACAGCTCGTCCATGTATTTGGTGGCACCCCCGGCCGACTCGCCCAGCCGGATGGCCAGCCCGTCGTCGTGTGGATTGCCCAGGATGTACGGCGCCACCAGGCCATGGTGCTTGGTGCGCCGCGGCTGACCCAGCGCCGGCGTGTGCTCGGCGACCATGTCGGGGTTCATCGCGAAGCCGCCGGCCGCGATGACAACCGCTTTCGCCCGCACCGCGCCGGTGTCGGAGAAGTGCTTCCAGCTCACGCCGACAACCGCGCCGTCGTTGTCGACGATCAGGTTGGTGACCCCGGTCTCGTACTGGACCTGCACGCCGAGTTCGTCAGCGCGTTTGACCAGCAGGTCGATCACCATCGCTGCGCCGCCCAGTTCACCGGGCACCGGCACGGAGTGTCCGCGCGGCGCGGGCTTGGCCTGCTCGCAGAACGGCCACACCTTCTCGTTGCCCGTGTAACTCAGCCCCTCGGTGCCCGGCGGCACCACCACCTTGCCGGGGTAGTAACTGCGCTCGAACTGAAAGCCAAGTGCCTCAAGCCAATTGAAATGCTCGACACTGTCCTCGCAATAGGCGCGGATCTTGTCGAGCTCGGGCTCACGGGACACCGCGACCAGGTACTTGTACATCTCCTCGGGAGAGTCGGCATGACCGGTCGCCTCCTGGACCGCGGTGCCGCCGCCCAGATAGAAATGGCCGCCGGCCATGGCGGTGGTCCCACCGGCGGCGGCTGCCCGTTCCAGTACGAGTACCCGTGCGCCCGCGGCGGCGGCGCTGATCGCCGCGCAGCCACCGGCGATGCCGAAGCCGATCACCAGCACGTCGACCTCGTCCGACCAGGACTCGACCGTGTCCACGTTGACCGTGGTGGGGATGTCGGTGCTCACCGCTGCTCCTGTTTTATGTAGTCGTAGAACGCTTTGATCTCGGGCGAGAGGTACGCGATCTCCACAAACGGGACACCCGCCTGCGGCGCGCTGACGTAGGCGAAGTGAATGCCGCCGGGCATGACGCCCTGTTGCACCACCTCAGCATCGTGACGGGCCGCGTCGGCAAGTGCGGCGTCGAACGCATCCAGTGATTCGGCCTCCATGCATATGTGGTGCAGACCGGGGCCATGGTCCCGCAGAAATTCACTATAGATATTCTCTCCGCGGACCGGCGCGATCAGTTCCAGCTGCATGTCTCCGAGGTAGCTCAGTGAAATGCCCGCGACGAAGTCGGCAGGCTCACCGCGGAAGCTGCAGGTGTCCGGCGCAAAGTGGACGTCGGGTATCCGCACCCACTTGCGAGCGCCTAAAAGCCCGGTGAGAGCCGTTTCCGTGGCCTCGAGGTCCGGCGTCACCCAGGCGATCTGGATCGGTGACGCAGCAAGAAAGTTCATCGTCACGCAGACTATCGCAGCGCGCGGTCGGCAGAAAGAACGGGGAAAAACTTTGCCGCCGAGGCCAGCACCCGCCGCGCGGCAGCCTGCTGAACATGTTCTAGTTCGGCTGGTCGAACAGGCCGATCAGCAACCGGACCTGGGTGTCGAACACGCTCCTGGGGTCGGTCACGGTGTCGGACCCGTACTGCTGGAACACCTCCATGCTGATCGCCCCCAGCACGCCGGCCCACAACAGGAAGCAACGGGCCATCACGCGATCGTCGCCCGGAAAGCCGAACTCGCGCCGGATGCGTTCGAAATCAGACGACATCGGTTGCGGCGCAGCATCACTGGTCAGCTTGATGTCGCCCGTCGTGATTCCGGTCGCGATGGCGTCGAACAGGTCTGCGACCACGCGGGTGCCGACTCCCACCGTGCGGTCCGGCGGCGCGTGGTATCCGGGTACCGGGCTGCCGTACAGCAGCGCCCAGCGCGCCGGGTGCGCGACAGCCCAGGCGCGCACCGCGTGCGTGATGGCCAGCACGTCGTCGCTCCAGAAGTCGCTCTCGGTGCCGTCGCGGGCCTGGCGCACCGCGTCGGCCAGGTCGGAGTAGGCGTCGACAAGGAGCAGGGTCAGCAGTTCGTCCCGGTTGGCGACGTAGCGGTAAACGGCCGAGGAAACCATGCCCAACTCGCGGGCGATGGCACGCAGCGACAACCCGGTCGCACCGTGCTCCACCAGGTGGCGGCGCCCGAGTTCGATGATCTTCGCCTCGATCTGCTCCCGCGATTCCTGGCGTGTGCCCACGGGGTCAAGTCTGGCAGGACCGAGATCACCGCTCTTGCTTTTCGGTCACGGTTGTGACACGGTCAACCCAATGCGAGAGCAGTGCTCTCGTATTGGGTTGAGGGAGGTCAGCATGTCCACGCAGTATCAACAACCGACTGCGGCCGCCCGGTCCGCAAATGCGGTGATCCGCTGGCTCGCCGAACTGGGCATCAGCATCGCCGGGACCCGGGCGCTGCGAGTGCGAGGCCGCAAGACCGGGAAGCCGCGCAGCGTGGTGGTCAACCTGCTGATCCTCAACGGGGACGAGTATCTCGTGTCGCCCCGCGGCAACACGCAGTGGGCGCGCAATGTCAGGGCCGCCGGGGTCGTCGAAACCGGCCCGCGCTGGCGACGGCGACGGGCCACTGTCACCGAGGTCGCCGACGACGGTAAACCCGAGATCCTGCGCCGGTATCTGCAGCGGTGGTACTGGCAGGTGAAGGATTACGTGGGCGGCGTGAGGCCCGATTCCGGCGACGACGAGTTGCGCGCCGTCGCGACCCGCATTCCGGTGTTCGCACTCGCTCGTTAAGGGGTGCCGGTAGTCCCTGGGGATCCGTCCAAGCCGTCGGCGCCGGCCGCGCCCCCCAGGCCACCGGTGCCGCCGGCACCGGCGCTGACCTGCGCGTAACCCAAGCCATCGCCGCCGTCGCCACCAGGACCGCCGCTGCCGGCGGGTTGCGTCGCGTTGCCGCCGTTACCGCCGTCCCCGCCCGCGGCGGTGGCTGTGGAAGTGGCCTGCAACACGACGGCGTCGCCGCCGCGCCCGCCCGCGCCGCCACCGGCACCGCCGTCGGCTCCATCGCCACCGCGGCCGGCCGTAGCAGTCGCTGTCGACGTCTCACTGCCAATCAAGGCCGAGCCGCCCTCGCCGCCTGCACCGCCGGTCGCGGCGGCACCGCCGGCGGTCCCGGCCGCGCCGTTGCCGCCCACTGCGTTTCCGGAACCCTCGCTGGCCGCATCACCGCCGCGGCCGCCTGCGCCGCCGCCGCCCCCGCCGGTGCCGCCACGCGCTCCGTCGGCGCCGATGGCGTCGCCGCTGCCCAAATTCCTGGCATCGCCGCCCCTTCCGCCCGCTCCGCCGCTGCCGGTCGCACTGTCCCCGCCGGCGCCACCGGCGGCACCAAAGGCATCGACCGTCGACGATGCGCCGGCATACCCCAGTCCGCCTCGTCCACCGTCACCCCCATTGCCGGATGTTCCCGACCCGCCGGCGCCGCCCACAGCGGCAATCGCGGTTGTCGTGCCCTCGGTTCCCGCGGCACCACCCTCACCGCCGAACCCTCCGGTGACACCGGCGCCGCCGGCTCCACCCACACCGCCGGTGGCGAGCCCCGGCGACGCGATGTTGTTCGTATACGCCAACCCGCCTGCTCCGCCGTCGCCTCCGCTGGCGCTGATGCCGACGCCCCCGGCCCCGCCCGCGCCGCCGACAGCGTCGCCAATGCCGCGGCTTTCTACGAATCCGCCTCCCCCGCCATAGCCGCCGGCGGTTCCCGTGCCGCCGGCACCGCCGGCGCCGCCGGTCGCCGTGGCCGCAGACGTCTCGTTGTCGATGATCGCGCTGCCGCCACCGCCGCCGTTACCGCCTGCGGAGGTGACACCGCCGTCCGTGCCGGCGGCGCCGGCTCCGCCGAATGCGTTCCCGGTGCCCGAGTGAAGCACATCGCCGCCACTGCCTCCGGCGCCACTACCAGCAGGTCCGACGCCGGCAGTCCCGCCCTTGCCACCGAAGGCGTCGCCGCTCCCTTCATGGAACGCACCTCCGCCGCGGCCGCCGTCGCCACCCACGCCTACCGTCGCGGCACCTCCAGCCCCGCCGGTCCCGCCGGTGGCGGTTCCCACCCCATAGCCTCGCGATACGCCCCCGTCGCCGCCGTAGCCGCCGGCGGCCCCGGTCCCGCCGTCGCCGCCGGTGCCGCCCACGCCGGAGTCGCCGATTCGTCCTCCCGTGCCGCCGGTGCCGGCGGCCCCGCCGCGTCCGGCGTCACCGCCCGTCCCACCGGTGCCGCCATCGCCTGCACCGATCCCGTCGCCTCCCCTGCCGCCGGTGCCCCCGGTTCCGCCCGTACCGCCGTTACCGTTGACACCGCCGTTGCCAGCCCCGCCAGTGCCACCGACGCCTCCGGTTCCACCTTGAGCGCCCATGACACCGCCGCCGTTAAAGCCCGTGCCGGTTTCGCCTTCCAGCCCCGTACCACCCGTACCCCCGGTGCCCCCGGTCCCGCCGGTGCCCGCGCCGCCCGTGACCGCCCCACTGCCGCCAAGACCGGCGGCCCCGCCTGTGCCACCGGCACCACCGATCCCGGCACCGGAGCCACTGTCTGCTGCGCCCGCGCCACCGTGGCCGCCCATCCCGCCGGTGCCACCCACACCGCCGTTGCCGCTACTGCCGCTCGTACCCGAGTTGCCGCCGAAGAATCCGGACGCGCCACTGGCTCCGCCCGCCCCGCCGACGCCGCCCATACCGCCCTGACCACCGGTCTGACCTGCGCCGCCGGCCCCGGCATTCACTCCGTCAACACCGGCGGTTCCGGCTAGGCCCGCTCCGCCCGTCCCCCCGACGCCGCCCGCGCCGCCGATGCCGCCGCCGCCGCCGGCGCCCCACAGCAATCCGCCGTTACCGCCGGCTCCACCAGTGCCGCCGGCCCCGCCGGTGCCACCTTGAACGCCCGCGCCGCCGGTGGCCCCGGTCAGGCCGATACCGCCGGCACCGCCCCGGCCGCCGTTGCCGAAAAGGCCGGCATCGCCGCCCCGGCCGCCGGACTGCCCGGCCGCTCCGGACCCGCCGTTGCCCCCGTTGCCCCACAGCAGCCCACCTGCCCCGCCGTTGGCTCCGGTTCCTGCTGCGCCGTCGGCGCCATTGCCGATCAGCGGTCGGCCCAACAACATTCGGGTGGGGGCGTTGACCACCTCGAGCACCAACTGTTCGGCGCTGGTCACTTCGGCGGATGCGTAGGCATTGGCGCTCCCCATCAGGGTGCGCACGAACTGGTCATGAACCGCGGCCGCCTGGCCGCTGAAGGTCTGATAGGTCTGGCCGTGGAGGGAAAACAGGGCCGCGATAGCCGCCGACACCTCGTCTTCGGCCGCGGCCAGCACACTGGTCGTGGCGCCGGCCACCATCTGGTTGGCGGTGCTGACTACCGATCCGATTCCGGCGACGTCTGCGGCTGCTGCCGTCATCGCTGCGGGGAACGCGATCACCTGCGACATGAAACGGGCCCTGTCTTTCTATGTGGTGAGGGGATGTGATGATCCCGGGGGCCCGATCCCGGCAAAGTCCCGATCGTGGGCCGTCGGCTGCCACCGTTCCTGTGATCGGCGACCCCGAAGGACCCAGGCTCGGATCGTAACTTCGGTTTTCAGAAAAATGCCTGATTTCCAGCAATTCTCCTCGACTATTTCGGCCGTTGATTTGGCTGCCTAATTGGTATATAAGCGATCCGCGCCGCCAGTTCAGGGCAAACGAAATCGCGAGCATTTCGAATGCGAAAAACACTAATCGGCAATGCATTTGAGTTTCAGGCGTCAACCACAGCTAATAAAATGTGAGAAACGCATGAACCCGATGCCGACACACTGCGATAATTGGAATCCGGCTCTAGTCCGTGGCGAACCGTCGCACGAAAGACTACGGATTGAAGCCGGTGTCCTCGTGAACCTGCTGGGTGACCGCCTGCCAGGAGACCGCCGCCGGCAGCGTGCCCCACACGCTGTTGAAGATCCCGACGATCTGGCCGGACCCGTCACCCGCCAGGTAGATCGGGCCGCCCGAGTCGCCCTGCTGGGTCTGGACACCGTTGCTCATGGTGAACCAGCCGTTGTTGACGCTGTCGACCGTTCCGCAGGTCTCGCCGGTGATGATGCCGAAATGGCAGACGGCCTGGCCCGGCGCCACCGTGCCCGGTCCGGAGCGCAGTTGCCGGCCACCCGGCAGCGCGTTGCTCACGGTCACGTTGTCGGCCAGGGCAATCGCCTCGTAGTCGGCGATCATCTGGTCGGTGGCCACCGTCGAACCGGTCGGAGTGTTGTCACGGAAGGTCGTCATGCGGCCGATGACGTTGTTGGCCTGGTCGGTCACGGTGCCGCCCCCGCGGCAGTGTCCGGCCGTGTAAGCCATGTGCATCCGGACGTCGACGAATCCCAGCGTGCACACCCGGTTGTCCTGATGAATCTCCATCCCCGGATAAACGACCGCGGGGTCCGCGACGGCAATTGCCGGCGCAAGCGCCGACACCGACGCCACGAGCATCAGGGATGCCGTTACTGAACGCAACACCGTCCGGCGCACCATCGGACTCCGATCCATCCCGGGCCGACACAGCGCCGACCTCCCCTATCGAGGTTACGGATTGATAACCCCATAGTGGTTTTCGCGCCTCGTGACCGATGCGTTACCGAGACGCCGCAAGCGGGCTGCTTTTCTCGGCCCGCCCGGCCGTGCGCGGCGTCCAACCGGGAGGTCCGAACACGTAGCCGAACCGGTCGCGCAGCCGGGTGGCCGATCGGACGTCGCGAGCGATCGCCACGTACTCGTGGGTCTGCAATTTCCAGATGTTGAAGGTGTCCACCTGCTTGGTCAGGCCGTAGTGCGGCCGGAATAGTTCCTTCTGGAAGCTGCCGAACATCCGGTCGAAGATGATGAAAATTCCGCCGTAGTTCTTGTCCAGATAGACCGGATCCATGCCGTGGTGCACCCGGTGGTGCGACGGAGTGTTGAAGATGAACTCGAACCAGCGCGGCAGCTTGTCGATGCGCTCGGTGTGCACCCAGAACTGATAGATCAGGTTCAGCGACCAGCTGAAGAAGATCAGCCACGGGGGAAGTCCGAGCAGCGGCAGCGGCAGCCACATCAGGATCTCGCCGCTGTTGTTCCACTTTTGCCGCAGCGCAGTGGCGAAGTTGAAGTATTGGCTTGAATGGTGCGCCTGGTGGGTAGCCCAGATGAGCCGGATGCGGTGGGCGGTGCGGTGGTAGGCGTAGTACAGCAGGTCTACGCCGACGATCGCGACGACCCAGGTGTACCACTTGGTCGCGGGGAGGTGCCACGGAGCGAGGTAGGCATAGATCGCGGCATACCCGAACAGCGCCAGGGTCTTCCAGGCCGCAGTCGTGGCTATCGACACCAGGCCCATCGAGATGCTCGCCATGGAATCGCGGGTGAGGTACGCACCCGATGACGGCCTGTCCTTCGACGGGTTCTTCGCCGCAGCGGCATCAAGCTTTTCCAGCTTGCGGGCCGCGGTCCACTCCAAGGTCAACAGCAAGAGGAAGAACGGTATGGCAAACAGCACCGGGTCCCGCATCTCCGGAGGCAGCCCCGCAAAGAAGCCCGCTATAGCACTCACGGCAGACAGATTACTGTCATCGCGCACTCACCGTGCCGGGTTCTGTCACGGTGGGCAGCAGTGAGGACTCTGAGGCGCCCGGTGCGCAAACCCCACGTGACGCAGCGTCTGCTCCGGGCGTCCGGCATGCGCAACCGGATGTTCCCGCCGGCGAAGCTGGCGAGCTGGGCCGCCAACCCCCGGCCGCCCTATTGCGGGATGCCGTCGAAGCTGGTCCAGAAGAAGATCGAAGTCGTGCGCGGCGATCTCAACGGTCGCCCCGTCTACCAGGTCAGCCCCCGCCACGTCGACTCCCGGCAGCACCGCGGTCACCTGATCTACCTGCACGGTGGCGCCTACGTGCTGGATCTGCTCCCCCATTTTCACTGGCCGGCCATTGCCCGGCTGGCGACCATGCTCAACCGCACCATCACGGTGCCGATCTACCCGATCGCGCCCGAAAGCAACTACCGACAGGTGTTTCCGTTCCTGCTACAGCTCTACCGCAGCATTCTGGAGACGCGTGATCCGGATTCCGTTGCCTTCATGGGCGATTCGGCCGGTGGCGGGATGGCGTTCGCGCTGTGTCACGCCGTGCGCGACGCGGGCCTGCCGCAGCCCACGGATGCGGTACTGCTCTCGCCGTGGATGCACCTCGGGTTGCCGGACCCCGAGGTGCCCAACGTCGCCAAGATCGATCCGTTCCTCAATCTCGACGACCTGCGCGCCGCGGGCATCCGCTACGCCGGCGGCGACCCGCTCGACACTCCCCTGCTCAGCCCGAGTGTGGGTCCACTGGACGGGCTGCCAAGGCTCACGGTTTTCACCGGAACCCATGATGTACTCAATCCCGACGCCCGCGCCTTCCGTAGCCGCGCGGCGTCCGAAGGGCTGGACATCGGCTGGTACGAACTCGAGGGAGGCATGCACACATGGATGCTGCTTCCCGGGCAACAGGCCAAGGCGACGCTGGGCCAGATTCGCGACGTGCTGTCGGTGCCCGCCAGGTCCTGATCATCGGCTCGGGTTTCGCCGGGCTGTGGACCGCGCTGGGTGCCGCGCGACGCCTCGACGAGCTCGCCGTCCCGTCGGGGGGTGTGGAGGTGACGGTGCTCAGCACTCAGCCGTTCCACGACATCCGGGTGCGCAATTACGAGGCCGACCTGAGCAGCTGCCGCATCCCGCTCGCGGAGTTGCTCGACCCCGTCGGCGTCGCCCATGTCACCGCGCAGGTGACGGGTATCGACGTCGACGCCCACGTGGTGACCACATCGGCCGGCGCCGAGTACCGGTATGACCGCCTGGTCCTGGCGGCGGGCAGTGGCGTGAACAAACCCGACGTTCCGGGACTGCGTGAGTTCGGTTTCGACGTCGACACCTACGACGGGGCCATGCGCCTGCGACGCCATCTGGAAGCGCTGCCCGACGAACCGGCGGCGGCCACCGTTGTGGTGGTAGGGGCCGGCCTGACCGGGATCGAAACCGCGTGCGAGTTGCCGCACCGGCTGCGCGAACTGGGCATGACGCCGCGGGTGGTGCTGGTCGACCACAATCCGCTGGTCGGTTCCGACATGGGCGCTTCGGCCCGGCCGGTGATAGAGAAAGCGTTGTCCTACAACGGTGTTGAGTGCCGCACCGGCGTCGGCGTCACGGCCGTCGGCCAGGCGAGCGTGTCACTGACCTCGGGAGAGCAGCTGGACACCGCCACCGTCGTGTGGTGTGCCGGGATGCGGGCCAGCGCGCTCACCGAGCAGTTGCCGGTGACCCGCGACCGGTTGGGGCGCGTTGCGGTCGATGACTATTTGAGGGTGATCGGGGTTCCGGGTGTCTTCGCGGCAGGCGACGTGGCCGCTGCCCGGATGGACGAGGAGCACCTTTCGGTCATGTCGTGTCAGCATGGCCGGCCGATGGGGCGATACGCGGGGTACAACGTGATCAGCGATCTGTTCGGCGAGCCGCTGCTGGCGCTCCGGATCCCGTGGTACGTCACGGTTCTCGACCTCGGCCCGGCGGGCGCGGTATATACCGAGGGATGGGACCGCGTCGTGGTCGCGCAGGGTGCCCAGGCAAAGGCCACCAAGCAGACGATCAACACCAAACGGATCTATCCGCCCCTGACCGCCCGTCGCGCCGACCTGCTCGCCGCCGCCGCACCGGAGCTGCAGGCGCGACCCTGATCAGTCGGGCTGGCCGGAGGGCAGCATCGGGGTGGTCTGCTCGCCGGCGTACCAGTGCACCGCATAGATGCCCGGTTGCAGCGACAACTCAGCCACCAGCCGTTCCAGCTTGGCTGCGGAGTGACCGCCCAGAAGTACGTGTGCCGTCAAGGCGACGTTGTCTTCGGCTTGTCCGGTGTGAATGCCGCGCAGGATGATGTCGTTGCTGCGGGTGTGCTGCACGATCTGGGCGCGCGCGTACTTCGCCGATTTGGGCCGGCACACCACTTGGACCTGGTAGGGCTCGAGTCCCTCGTCGTCGTCTCCGGAGTTGTCGTGGTCGATGAGCCGGCCCAGCGGTCGTCCCAGCAGGTGGATGGCGACCACCGTGCCGGTGGCGATCAGGGCGAATACCAGATGTCCGGAGGCGGCCAGCACGCCGACCGCGGCCGAGCACCACAGCGTGGCGGCCGTGTTGAGGCCCCGGACGTTGGCACCCTCGCGCAGGATGACACCGCCGCCCAGGAATCCGATGCCGGACACCACATAGGACGCGACCCGGGTGGGGCTGCTGTCCTCGGTGGCCGCGGCGTAGAGCACGAACAGCGTCGCCCCGGCCGCCACGAGCGCGTTGGTGCGCAGGCCCGCCATGCGCGCCCGCCATTGCCGCTCCAGCCCGATCAGGGCGCCGCATCCCACGCCGACGGCCAGGCGGAGCGCGAAATCGGCGATCGTCAGCGTGTGCACGGCGCCACTCCTCTCCTCGAACCGCAAGGCAACCAGAATCGGGTTAACACTCGGTGGCGGCCAGGCGAACCCGGTTGCCGCTAGAAGTACCCGCCCTCGGGTTGGCCCAGGTGCTCGGGGCAATAGGTATTCGACGCGATAGCCGTGAACAGGGCCGCGCCATCCAGGGTCAGTCCGGGATTCTGGTTCCGCACGTCCGTCAGGACCTGCAGACCGGTTTCGCCGTTGCGCATCAGACCGCATACCGCTTGGGCGGACGTGATGGCCCGGTTCGGGTCGGGGACGGTGATGCCGGCGTTGGCCAGAGCGGAGAGAAACGCCGCATCGTCGCCATTGGGGTCTGCGTGCGCGGGGGCAGCCAAACCGATCGTGGCGACGACCGCGGCTATTGCGAGCGCCGGCCTCATGTGCCACCCAACTGCGCATCGGGCAGTGTCACCTTGGGCTTGTCCTTGTTGGACACGTGCACCGCGTGGATTCCCGGCTCTTTAGACAGCTTGTCGAGGAGCGCGTCCAAACCGGCCTTATCGACATTCCAGTGTTTCACCGAGTCCGGTTCTTTCTGCAATTTCGCGATGACGCTGTCCAGCTTGACCGGCTCGACATGACCTTTCCCGCCGTTGGCCCGGGCCCGGGCACCACTGCCGCTGAGGACTTGAGCGCCCCCCGCGCCGAGTGCGCCACCGGTCATGCTCCCCAGGGCCATCTGGTTGACGAGGTCCGCCGGCACGCCCGCCGCGGGTGCCGCGGACAGGCTGGTGGCCGACAGCGCCGTCGAGGCCATCCTGATCGCCGGAGTCGCCGAGGCCCAACTCGGCGGAACCGACAACTTTCCCACCACGTTGGCCTCGCCCACGCTCGCGGATGTCGCGCTGGTCAGGCCGGCCGACGGCGCCATCCCCAGCCCGGCTCCCAGCGCGGATTTGGGAATGTCTTCCAGAGGGGGCTTCCAGAAGAGCTTGAACTCGGTCATGGCAAGGTTCGGCACGCTCATGCTGTCGTTGGCAACCACACTGAAGCGACCGATGTCGGCCAGGATCCCGAAGGTGTTTTCCCAGGTTGAGGCGGCCAATGGCGTACCTGTCAGAGCATTGAGGAGCTGACCCATGGCTTGGATGTACGCGCTGCCCCCGCTGCCCAGTGCCTCGAAGACCTGCAGGACGATGTCGAACGGAAACACCGGTGCCGCAGTGGGCGCAGCTGCCGCAGCAGTCGCCGCCGCGGTACCAGCCGCCAACCCACTGGCCTGTCCGACCGAAGCTTGTTGGGCGGCGAGGCCTGATTCGTTGGTGATCTGCGGTGGTTCGGTGTAGGGCGTCAGTCGCGCGGCCGCCGCCGACGACGTGGTGTATGCGAGCATCGCGGCGGTGTCCTGAGCCCACATCTCCCCGTACTGCGCCTCCAGCGCGGCGATGGCGCCCGTGTTTTGCCCGAAGAGGTTAGTTGCCACCAGCAGAGCCAGCTGACTGCGGTTGATTGCGATCTCCGTCGGCGGTACAACTGCCGCGAATGCCGTCTCGTACGCGCTCACGGCTGCCTTCGCCTGGTCTGCCGCCGCCTTGGCCTGTGCCGAGGTCGCCGACATCCACGCCACATAGGGCGCGGCAGCCGCTGCCATCGCGGCCGCTGACGGCCCGGTCCACGATTCGTTCGCCAACCCGTCGACGATCAAGCCGTAAGAGGCTGCCGTGGATTGTAATTCGGCTGCCAAGCCGTCCCATGCGACAGCGGCGGCAATCATCGGAGCGGCACCCGGGCCGGCATACATGAGAGCGGAGGTGATCTCCGGTGGTCGCACCGCAAAGCTCATAAGCCCGGCCTTTCTGCTGCGGATGTCATAAGTCAGTCCGCCGGTATCACGATGATGGTCGCCGTGGTGGCGACGTCGTCGGCCGCTGCGACGCCACCGTTGCTGCCGGCCGCGCCGTTACCCACGGTGCGGATGCTGGCCCCGGCCAGCGCGCGTCCGGCCAGGCTCGCCATGGCCATTTCGCCGAATAAGCCGCCCTCAGCGGCCGCCGGCGCCGCGGCCAGAGCGGCGGGGCTGGCCGCAGGCAGTACGGAAGCCATCGTCCTCATCACCGGAGCGGCGGTCACCCAGCCTTGAGGCACTGACAGGGATCCAACCAGGGTGGACTGTCCCATTGATCCGGCAACTCCGGGAGTGACTGTTGCCACGTAGCCGGCGCGCAGTGGTGAGAGGCCGGCAATTGGTTTTCCGCCGGTACTCAGCAGCGAGGCGACGCCGGGCGCGTTCTGGGACAACCCGAGGATCTGCAGGGCGAACAGCCACCATCCGCCGGCGAGCACGAATCCGATGATGGGGCTGTAAGCACCGGTGATAGCGGCGAAGAAGGGCCGGATTGCCACCACGTACGGATTGATGGCTTCGATGACCGAGCCGATCGGCGTCGAAGCCGCCGGTGCGGCTGCCGCCGGACCCACCGCCTGCAGCGCGTTGGGCACTGCGGTCATCAGCTGCGACAGCCCCGATTGCGTCTCGGCGGCGCCGACTGCCTCGGTCACCGCCGCGGTCTGTCGGCCCACACCCGAGGGGTCGGTGGTCTCCGGTGGCTCGGTAAACGGCGTCAGCACCGTCGCGGACGCCGACGATGCCGCGTAGCCGTACATTGCGGCGGCGTCCTGGGCCCACATCTCGACATAGAGAGCCTCGGTGGCAGCGATGGCGGCCGTGTTCTGACCCAGCAGGTTGGTGGCGATCAACGCCATCAGCAAACTTCGGTTGGCCTCGATCACCGGTGGCGGCACGGTCGCCGCGAACGCGGCCTCGTAGGCGGCCGCGGCAGCTTTAGCCTGAACCGCCGTCTGTTCCGCCTGTGTCCCCGTCGAGGTCAGCCAGGCCACGAAGGGTGCCGCTGCCGTCAGCATGGCCGTGGCGGCCGGGCCGTGCCAGGACCCTACGGTGACGCCATCGACCGTCGAGCGGTAGGCCGCGGAGGTGGAATGCAACTCGGCGGCCAGCGCATCCCACGCCGCCGCGGCAGCCAGCATCGGCCCCGATCCCGCCCCCGTATACATGCGTCCCGAGTTGATTTCCGGCGGCAACGCCCCGAAGTCCATCTATTCCCTCCGGTCCCCATTGTGGGCGCCATGGTAATCGCCGGTTTCCCATTCTGCGGGCACGTCCGGTCGATCTCATATGAAGTCCACCAGATGCCCCAATGACATACCGCGCAATTCCACGTACTTCCGGTTTGGGCACCGAGAAAGTGGAGCCGGGTTCGGGCCGGGCCGGTTGGGTCTGCTGCCGTGCAAAACCCAGAATCAGGAGACGGGAGAAGGATTCATCAGCTCTTCGAGAGATGTTGCGGGCAGTAGTACTTCGACGAGATGACGGCGAACTCGGCCGCGGCGTCCAAGTTGAACGCCGGGTTGTGCGTCTGCACATCATGGACGAGTTCCAAGCCCGACTCGCCGTTGTTCAGGCAGGTGCACACCGCCTGGGCGGACCGAATCGCCTGAGCCGGCGAGTTGTAACCGATGTCGGCCGTGTGCAGAGCCGAGAGGAACGCGTCGTCCCCCCCACCACCGTCTGCGGGGTCGGCATACGCCGGGGCGGCCAGGCCGATCGTGGCGCAGACGCCGAGCAGTGCGAGAAGCCGTCTCATGTCGATACCTTTCTTCAGTTCCTCTTGAGTTCCGGGCGCCCATATGCGCCCTATTCGGTCAGCCCAATTGCGCATCCGACGGCACTACTGTCTTCTCGCCTTTAGACAGGTGCACCGCATGGATTCCGGGTTTCTTGGCCAGTTGTTCGAGCAGACTGTCGAGACCTTCCTGATCGACGGTGTGGTGCTGGACACTGTCCGGTCTTTCGGAGATCTGGGCGACCATCCGTTTGAGCATTTCCGGCGATTTCAGGTCTTTGAGGTCCTTCACCGGCGTGAGGCGGCTGCGCGTACCCGTCCGCCCGGAGGGGCCGGGCACGCCGGCGCCCAGGGCGGCTCCGGTCATACCGGCCAGCGACATCGAGCTGAGCAGGCCGCCCTGGCCGAGTTCGGCGGCCGGCACGGCTTCGGGACCGGCCGCTGACAGCGCCGCGGCGACAGTCCTGATCGCCGGGGTGTTCGCGGCCCAGCTCGGCGGAACCGTCAAAGACCCGACCAGCGTGCCGCGCCCGAAGTTCGCCGTCGGCGCCGTGGCGCTGGTCAGCCAACCCCGGCCCCAGTGCGGCGCCGCCAGCCCGCCGCCGAGCGCGTCTTTCGGCAGCTCGGCCAGACCGGCGGCGGAGTGCGGCCCGAACTTGAGGAACTGCGATACCGGGAAGTTGATCAGCAGCCCGATGTCGTTGAACTGCGTCGTGAAGCCCAACGGCACCTTGAGGGCGGAATACAGCGTCGTGTAGGTGGACGCCCCCGCCGGTCCGAACATGCCGTTCAGCAGGCCGTTGATGGTGGCGGTGTAGTCGGTGCTCAGGTTCGCCAGTGTCTGCAGCAACCCCGAGGCCGGGTCGCCGGCAGCCAGAATGGACTGCGCGACAGTGCCACTGGATGTGCCCGCTGACTGCGCGGCAGCGGCGGCCTGGTTGACCAACCCGCCGGCATTGGCGATCTGCGGCGGCTCGGTGAACGGTGTCACCCGGGTCGCGGCGGCCGACGAACCGGCGTAGGTGTCCATGGCCAGCGCGTCCTGCGCCCAGAACTCGGCGTATTGGGCCTCCGTGGCGGCGATCGCCGCGGTGTTCTGTCCGAACAAGTTGGTCGCCATCAGCGATGCCAACTGGGCACGGTTGGCCGCGATCTCCTCCGGCGGCACATGAGCAGCGAAAGCCGCCTCGTAGGCTGCGGCCGCCGCGGTGGCCTGGCTTGCTGTTTGCGTGGCCTGCGCGGCAGTGGCGCTCACCCAGGTCACGTAGGGCACCGCCGCTGCCGCCATGGCCGCCGACGACGGACCGACCCACGGGCCACTGGTCAGGCCGGTGATCACCCCCGTCAGAGATGCGGCGGTGGACTGCAGTTCAGCGGCCAGCCCGTTCCACGCTGCCGCAGCGGCCAGCATGGGCCCGGCGCCCGGACCGGTGTACATCCGGCCCGAATTGACCTCCGGCGGAAACGCTGCGTAAAACATGTCGGCCTACCCCCTGCCCCGATAGAGCATCGGGATTGCTTGTGTCGGAATACGATTCGCGATCGCCACGGCTCACTCCTCCAGAGCCGGCAGGACGAAGATCATCGCTGCGGCCGGGTCGGCTGCCGCGACCACGCCGCCCAGTGACGCGGCCGCCGCACCTCCGCTTCCCGAGGTCGACGTAGTGGCGGCCAGGGCCCGTCCTGCCAGGCTGGACAGAGCCATCTGGCCGAAGACACCGGACTCCCCCGTCAGCGTGGCCGCCGGTGCGGCGGCCAGATTGGCTGACAGTGTGGCGGCGACGGTTCGAATGGCTGGCGCGGCAGTGGTCCACCCCTGCGGCACAGACAAGCTGCCCACCAGCGCGGCTCGTCCCATGGCGCCCGAGGCTCCGACCGAGCCGGTCAGGTGCGGCGGTATCGACTGCGCGATGGGCGCCAGTGCCCCGGTAATCGGCTGTGGGGGCGTGAAGAAGGACGCCAGGCCCTGCCCGTTCTGCCCGTAGGCGTATACCTGCCCGAACGACAGGAACGGACCACCGGGAACAGAACTCAGACCTTGCAGCGAGAACGGTCCGGTGAGCGTTCCCATGACGGTGTTCCAATTCGCGAGGTCCCCCGACAGCCCGGGCGGCAGTGACACCGTCGCGAGCTGTGGCACGGCCAGTCCCTGCACCAACGATGTGGACCCCGTCGTGGGTGCAGCTCCGACCGTCGTCGCGAGGTTCTGCAGCGCCGCGGGTACCGACGTGACCAGCTGTGACAGCTGCGTCGCCACATCGGAACCGGTTGAGGCGCCGGTAGATTGGGCCACCGCGGCCGCCTGCAGCGCCGGCCCCGAGGCGCTGGTGGTTTGTGGCGGCTCGGTGAACGGCATCAATTCTGTTGCTGCCGAGGATGATCCGGCGTAACCATACATCGCGGCGGCATCCTGAGCCCACATCTCCAGATACTGAGCTTCCGTCGCGGCGATGGCCGGCGTGTTCTGTCCCAGGATATTGGTCGCGATCAACGAGACCAGCAGCGCCCGGTTCGCGGCAATCACCGGTGGTGGAACCGTTGCGGCGAAAGCGGTTTCGTATGCTCCGACCGCAACCTTGGCTTGCGCCGCCGCCTGGTCGGCCCGGGTTGCCGTGGTGGAGATCCACGAGACGTAGGGACCGACCGCGGCAGCCATCGCAATCGCGGTGGGCCCCTGCCAGGTTCCGGCCGTGAGATTCTCGATTGCGGACGCGTAAGACGCTGCAGTGGAATGTAATTCGGCTCCCAGCGCATCCCAGGCGGCGGCGGCGGCCAACATCGGTCCCGGTCCGGGGCCCGTGTACATGCGACCTGAGTTGATTTCGGGTGGCAGTGCCCCGTAATCCATATGTGTTACCTCTTCATCCCCTTGATCACCGCCCGGTGGCTTACGGCGGACGGTCATCACTCCCGCTGTTGAAAGGGCTTGGCAAGCGCGAAGTACTTCGCTAAAACAGGCCCCCCTGTCGATATCGAACGCCATCGTTATTTGAGCATATTGTCATTGCGTTCCCCGTGTGTAATCGCGAAGTAAACAAGACCTCTCAGTGTTGCTGAACCGGGTGTGAAGATGATGCACAGCAATACTCATAAAACGCAATAGAACAGTTCACAGGTCATCACAGAACTCAGCAGCAAAACGCTGAATGCAAATCTCGATATACCCGTAATTTGTGCCCAAATCTACGTATAGGTCCTTCGGGGATACCCGAAGTACGTCAGATCATCGAGAAATTTATCCGGTGTCGGATCGCAACGCGAATATCTCGCCGTCAGGGCGCAAATGTCATGCCGAACCACATATCTCTGCGAAGCGAGGCGAGTGCGGACCGTGCCCTGGACCGTTCGGGATCGGCCGGGCCCGGGCGCCGCCACGGCCCCCGGGGCGAGGGGGCGCAGCGCCTGGTGCGGTGCCGGCCGTCATCAGAAGTTCTCCTAACGTCAGGAACAACCTACGTAAGACGTTAGGGAACGATTGTCATTTACACCTGTAACGAGACTGCGCCTTTCCTGAAGGTTTCCTGAAAGGGCAGAGCTCGCAGGCGAATACGGCGCGCGTCAGCCGGCTGCGGGCGGTCTCATGACCACTATGGGGCGGAAGCCGTATTGCGGGACGGCGCGGCCGTAGGGTTGTGCGGCCACATTCCCCAGCGGGACACCGGGCATTCCGGGTGTTCCAGCCGGCGGCGGAGCCACCATTGGGGTACCGCCCAACGCCGAGTGCAAGGGACTTGTCACTGGCGCCGCCGAGGTCCAGGCTGGCGGTACCGACAGCTTGCCGACGACGCCCGAGTTGCCCACGGCCGCCAAGCCTTGCAGCCCGCCGCCCGACTCGAGTGAACCCGTTGCCGTCGAACCGAGCGCACCTGGCAACACTTCTTGGGCTGCCCCGGCGACATCCGTCATCGCCGGCGCGCCGAACAAACTGGAAAGGGTTCCGACCGTGGCGCCCGGCGTCAACGTGCCGGTCGAGGTGATCGTGTTCCAGATGTTGGCGTTAGGTCCCCACGTCGTCATGAAGTCCTGCCAATTGGCGGGTCCGTTGCCGGTGAGCAGAAAGTTCGTGATCTCTGAAAGTCCTTGGCCGCTGTTGGATCCGGAGAGGCCCTGCAGTGCGTTGGGTACAGCGGAAAAAAGTTGCGACACAGTGCCCTGCTGCCCGGCCGCCGAGGCACCGCCGGCCTGGTTGACGGCGACCGCTTGGGCCGTCAGGCCGCTGGGATTGGCGATTTCGTCGGGCCCCACGAACGGGCTCAACTGGGTCGCGACAGCGGAGTAGCCGGCGTAGCCGTACATGGCGGCGGCGTCCTGGGCCCACATTTGGAGGTACTGCGCCTCCGTTGCCGCTATCGCAGGGCTGTTCTGGCCCAGGATGTTGGTGGCGACCAGAGCGGCCAGCTGTGCGCGATTGGCCGTGATGAGCGCCGGGGGCACGGTCGCCGCATACGCCGCCTCGAAGGCGCTCGCGGCGGCCTCGGCCTGTGCCGCGGTCTGCTCGGCCTGGGCGGCGGTGGCGCTCATCCAGGCCACGTGCGGCATGGCGGCGGCCGCCATGGAGGCCGACGCGGGACCGAACCACTCCTCGCCAATCAACGCCGAGAGCACGGCGTCGTACGACAAGGCGGTCGCCCGCAGCTCGGCGGCCAACCCGTTCCAGGCCGAGGCCGCAGCGAGCATCGGGCCGGAGCCAGGTCCGGTGTACATCCGCGCAGAGTTGATCTCGGGTGGCAACGCGGCAAAATCCAGGGCGGCAGTCATCGCTCGCCTCCTTGACTGAAGGTAGTGCTGATCGCGGTCGCGCGGACCGCGTGGTGCCCGGCAGACATCTCGGAGTTATCCCGGAGGAACGAAACCGATTCCAGGCAGCATTAATCGCAATTCGTGCAGGACGTTTTCCGTGCACACGAATTACACCTGCGCATTTATTGCGCGCAGGACGCTATCGGCCGAATAGACTCATATTGCGAAATCAGCGGCCGGGCCGGATCGAGACGAAATGGTCTTCGATCTCGGATACGGACTATCGTCGGGACTCACTCCGCTCTCACCTCCTTCGGGCCGGGGCGCACGGGGGCGCCGGGCGCACGCATCACGGAGATGAGGCCAACGGAAAACCGCTGGGCCAGCACCTCTCTCGACAGAGCTTTGGCACCACACGGCGTATCCGGCCAAAACCGGAAGCCACTTGGGCTCAACCCTTAAGCCGGGAAGAGCTGTCCTGACCCTGGGCGTCTTTCGACGTTCGAGGTCAGTGGCCTATGTCCGTGCAGACGCCTCACCTAGCGAGGTGCATGCAAAGTCATCGTGGCACTCGAATCGTCGACAGTCAACTCACGACCCACATTTCACAGTTTCGTGTCGAAATTCGATACCACGAAAATTGTTGTTCGACACGGTGACAATAAATGTCGGTACGATGCGGCAGTTCAGCCTGCCGCCACCGGACGCGGCATTATGGTCAGCTTGAATCCGTAGCGCGGGCCGTTGCCCCAGCTGCGGGAGTGGGTGGCGGGCGCGGGCATGCCGGGCATACCGGGCATGCCCGCCGCGGCTTCCGGCGCCGCGGTGACCGCCGCACCGGAGCCTGGGATCACGCGGTCGGCGACCTCCGCGGCCGTGGTCCAACTCGGCGGTACGGACAGCCGGCCGACGAACGACGCTTGATTGACTCCTGCGCTCACCCCGCCCGATTGCGAGGACGTCAGGCCTGCGGACGCGGCGTCGGCGGCAGCGGGCGCGGCATCGGGGGCCCCTTCGGCTACCGCCTCGACGTCCGCGAGCGCGTCGGTCGTGGCAGGGAAGATGGTCACGGGCGACACGTATTGGGCTGACACGAACCCGTTCACCAGGTTCGAGTTCAGGAAGATTCCGTAGGGGTTGCCGTCATTGCCGTCCAGGAAGTTCAGGATGTCGGCCAGCAGACCGGTTTGCGGGATGTTGTCGAACGGTGAGGCCGCGGCCGGGGATGCCATCTGCTGCAGGCTTGCCGGTACGGCGGACATCAGTTGCGGTAGCTCCGACTGGGTGGCCGTGCCCGTCGCGGACCCGGACGCCTGCGTGACAGCCGCCGCCTGACTTGTGAGACCGTCCGGATTGGTGGTCTGGTCCGGTTCGCGGAACGGCGTCAGCGTCGAGGCCGCCGCCGCATCGGCGGCGTAGACGTACATCGCCGTCGCATCCTGGGCCCACATCTCCGCGTATTCGGCCTCAGTAGCCGCGATCGCCGGCGTGTTGATGCCCAGAAAGTTCGTGGCGACCAACATCAGCAGTGTTGCCCGGTTGGCGGCGACGGCAGCCGGCGGGACGGTCATCGCGAACGCGGCGTCGAATGCCGCGGCGGCGGAGGCCGCCTGACCGGCCGTCTGTTCGGCCTGGACGGCGGTCATTCTCATCCACGTCATGTACGGGACAACAGCAGCCGTCATCGCCTCCGCTGCCGGCCCCAGCCAGCCCTCACTGACCAATGTCGCAATGACGGACTCGTATGCCGTTGCGGTCAAATGTAATTCGGCTGCGGTTTCATCCCAGGCCGTCATTGCGGCCAGCATCGGCGCTGAGCCGGGCCCGGTATACATTCGCAGCGAGTTGATTTCAGGTGGGAGCGCTCCAAAATCCAATGACAGCACCTCCTTTCGCCCAACGTGAGCGATGTCGCAGCGGTCTCCCTCCTGTTATCCGGCGGCCGGCGGGCGCCCCATGATCGTCGGACGGAAGCCATAACGAGGCGGGTTGCCGAAGTTGTTTCCGTACATGCCGGCGGCGGGTAAACCGGGGATGCCGGGCATGCCCGCCGCCGCTTGGGGCGCAACAGCGGTACTGGTCCAGCCGCCGCCGGGTGCGGCCGCGCCGGCGTAATTGGCCACCGCCGTCGCTGCGGTCCAGGTCTGCGGAACGGACAGTCGCCCGACCATCGCCGCCTGGTTGATTCCGCCCGTCACTCCGCCTCCCGTGGTGTACGAGGCCTCGGCCACATCCATCAACGGGGGGATGTTGGTCGGATTGGCCGGTGATCCGGCCGGTATCCAGGACGCGTTCCCCTCACCGGAGCCCATCGGCGGCAGCGCTTGCTGCTGTGCGCCTAGTGCGACTGCGTTGATGTCGGCCAGTCCAGCGAACGCAGCCGGTGCGACGATCGCGGGGCTGACGTAGCCGGCCGAGACAAAGCCGTTGACCAGCGAGGAATTCAGGAAGATGCCGTACGGGTTTCCGTCGTTGCCGTCCAGGAAGTTCAGCAGGTCGGCGAGCAATCCGGCACCCGGGAAGGCATCGAGTGCCGCCGCCGGTGCCGAAAGGCCTTGCAGCGTCGACGGTACCGACGACATCAATTGCGGCAGCTGCGACTGCACGGTGCCCACCGCGGTTCCGGCAGCCTGGGTGACGGCGCTCGCTTGGCCGGCCTGTCCCGCCGGGTCGGTGACCTGCGGCGGTGAGCTGAACGGCGAAAGTGTCGATGCGGCCGCCGAACTGGTGGCATAGCCGTACATCGCCGCCGCATCCTGAGCCCACATCTCGCCATAGGCGGCCTCGGCGGCCGCGATCGCCGCCGTGTTCTGGCCGATCACATTGGTCGCCACCAGCTGTTGCAGCTCGGCCCGGTTGGCCGCGATGACCGCCGGCGGCACCGTCATGGCGTATGCGGACTCGTACGCCCCGGCCGCGGCGGCCGCCTGGGTGGCAGCTTCCTCGGCCTTCGCGCCGGTCAGGGTCATCCAGGTCAGATATGGCGTGATGGCCGCCAGCATGGCGTCCGAGGCAGGCCCGCGCCAACCGTCGTCGGTCAGTATCGAGACGACTGTGTCGTAGGCGGCAGCCGTGGACTGCAGTTCGGCAGCCAACCGCTCCCAGGCCGAAATCGCGGCGCGCAGTGGTGCCGAGCCGGGCCCGGAGTACATGCGCAGCGAGTTGACTTCCGGTGGTAATGCTCCAAAATCCATCGTCGTCACCGCCTCAGCCGACCGCGGCGACGATATGAACGGGAAAAAGCGATGCAGCGCAAGCGCTTTGAGTGAAAGACATCGGACTTCTCCTTACGAGATAGTCCGACCCAGCTACGGGACTTGGCCGCTGAGGTGGTGTCGGGGTGCCTCCGATGACGTGGGCGCCGTGGTGAATACCGCGGCCACCGCGCGTCCGGATTCTTGCGCCAGCCGATTCCGACGACGGGAAAGCGCCGTGACCGGATCGGGATGAATGGTCATCGAATGTGCAGAGACGTTTTCGGTTGGATCAGTGCGGCCCCACCTCCCGTCACCATCAGGGCACACGGGAGCGCCACCGTGACAGGGTGCGCCTACCCCACTCGTCTTAGCTCGAGTTGCAGACAGCGTATCCGGCGGAAGCCGCAGCGGCAGGGCAATAGCCACAACCCATTCGGCGCGCCGCGCCGGCCAGCGCCGCGGGTGGGCGGACGCGTGCCGACGGAAGGCGTTACTTGTTCTTCCGCTCCTCGGCGACCGCGGCGCTGAGCCCCTCGGCGAGGTCGTCGCGGGTGAGTTCCCGGAAACGGCGCATCTGGGCTTCGCTGAACTCGGTGAGGTCGCTGTTGAGCACTGCGTCCAGATCTTCGTCGTCGAGGCGGAAACTACGGTGGTCACGCGCTTTCTCCACCACGTTGCGGACGAACCCGGCGTTGCCGAGCATGTCGATGCCGCGGATCAGGTCGCCGTCCTCGGAGTACGTCTCGTCGTTGTAGAACTTGGTGTACGACGGCAGCAGAACGGAGGCCTCTTCCTCGGTGATGACGTCTTCGTTCTCCCTGCCCATCAGCACGGTCAGCGCAACGAGTTCCTCGGGCGTGTAGCTGAAGAACTCGATCACGGTCGAAAAGCGGCGCCGCAGACCCTGATTCACCTCGAGCATCTTTTCCATGGCCTTGGCGTATCCGGCGCCGAACACCACCAGCTCGTCGCGGTGGTTCTCCATGTAGAGCAGCAGGGTATTGATGATCGCGTTGCCGTACGGGTCGCCCTGCTGGTAGCCCTTCTCGTGCAGGGTGTGCATCTCGTCGAAGAACACCGCGCCGCCCAGCGCGCCCTCGAGCATTTCCTCGGCGTTCTTCTCGGCGTCGGCCATGTAGCGGCCCAGCAGCTTGGTTCGACTGGTCTCCACCACCAGCGGCTTGCGCAGCACGGTGAGGCCACACAACTGCTTGGCGAACGCCCGGGCGACTGACGTCTTGCCGGTGCCGGGCGGCCCGAGTAACAAGGTGTGCCGGGACGTCAACGGAACGGGAAGTCCCATCTTTGCCCGCGCCAGGTTCACCTTGGTGGTCGACTTGATCAGCTTGATCTCGCGTTTGGCCTGCTCCATGCCCAGCATGGCGTTGAGCTCGGCGTCGCCTTCGGCCAGGTATTTCGCGGCTTCCTCGGCATGGCGGGCAGCCTCGGCCTGCGCCCGCGACGGTGCGCTGTCCGGATCCCACGGATCCGTGCGGGCCTCGATCGTCTCCGGGTCGGTCAGAACCAGACGGAAGTTCGGGTTGTCCAGCGCTTCGCGGGCCGGGGTGAACTTCGCGTCGCGCGAATACACGCGGCGCAACAGTTCGACGGCCTCTTCCTCACGGCCGACGTGGCGCAGGCACATGCCCTGGGTGTACAGGGCGATGTTCGCCGCGCCCGGCACCCGGTCGCCCTCGATGGCGTCCTGTCCGCGCCGGAACGCTTCCTCGAAGACCCCGAGCGACGCCAGCGCGGTAGTCGCCATGGCCGCCCCCGCCGCCTTGAGCTCGGGGTGCCGCCACGGCGTCGCCTCAGGGAACTGGGTCAGCACATCCGGCCACCGTTTGGTGCGGAAATAGAGCACGCCGCGCACATAGGTGACTAGTTCTGCGTCGAACGGGTGGCGGGGGTCGGCCGAGTCAAGCAGGTCCGCGGCTTCCTTGTAGCGCTTGTTCTCCGCGAGCACTGCCGCGTAGGCGCAGGCCAGTGAGTCGACGCTGGTCACGGCGAGCCGCAGGAACAGGCCGTCGGACACCTCGGGACGGAACTGCAGATCCGTGACACCGAGGCGGCGGGTCTCCCACCCGAAGGTCCTTACCGCCGCCCACGCACCGGCGAGCACCTCGAGGCTCTGATCACCGGCGAGGATCCGCGCCAGCCAGGCGTCGCACATGCCGGGGTCGAGCTTGGTGGCGGTGGTGAACATCTGCGCTGCCACCTGCGGGTTGTGGCTCGGCTGCAGTCCGTTGACCGAGATGCCCGAAGCCAGCAGCCCGGCAACCATCGCGTTTCTGGCATCTTCGGCGGCTGACTGCGCGCGGGTCATGGTGTTGCTGAGCTGGTTACGCGCTCCGGCTCATGCCCCACTGGCAACTCCAGCTCATCGTGGTCGCGCAAGTCGCGGCCCGGCACGACCAGCGGTGGCCGTGAAGACGGCGCGGGCAGACTGGCCCGCACGGCCGCCAGCTGGCGTCCCGTCAGGCGGTTGAGGCCGGCCGTCAGCTCCCTGGGGAGCCGGGATTCACTGTGGTAGCGCACGAACGCTGACAGTTGCGGCCGTCTGGCCCGCGTCGTCAATCGCATGGTGAGCACAGTAGCGCCTACCTCCGGAGCGTCCGACAGCCATAGGCTCTCCAGCGTCTCGGAGTCGATGTCGGAGGGCGTCACCCAGAAACTGGTCACGAACCCGTTGAAGTGCTTCAGGTGGCGCCAACCGGGCCGGCTCCACGTCGGCTCCAAGTCGGCCAGCACGGCGGCGTCGACTTCGGCCAGCTCGTCGGCCGTCAACGGACGGGCGCTGCACGTCTGGCCGTCCAGGTCCTGGACCAGCCGCTCGGTGGCGGCGACCAGCGTCGACGCCAGCGAGTCGCGGCACACCACGGCGGCCACGTTGCGCTGCGGGTTCATCCGCAGCACCAACCAGGTGCGGCGCCGGTCGGCGGCCGGGCGCTCGCCCGCTCCTTCGTTAGCCTCCCAGCCTTCCGGCTGCCACTCCTCGAGTGAGGCCGAGGCCCGGGCTGCGGCCGCACCACCGCGCACCTGCACCGACACGATGTCGATGCCGTCGAGGTGGATGTCGAACTGGCGCAACCCGTCGGCGACCGCGGCAACCGGCAGGAACGGCGCTGCTCCGCCGGCGACGGTGCGGTGGCGGTGGCGGCCCGCCGGGTCACCCTCGCCCCCGTCCACCTCGACCACTGCGACCAGCTGGCCGCGGTACTCGCGTACTCCCACCGTGTCGCGCCCGAAGCGCCGCTTGAAGTCGGTTGCCGGCGTGCAGCCGGCGCCGAGAGCGGTACCGGGGTCGGCCGACCAATCCCACAGCCAGGAGGCGACGCCGGAGGCGACCGTGATGCCGTGGTAGGTGACCACGGACAGCAACGTCACCAGTACCGCTAGGCCGACACCGACCCACCACGCCACCCGGTTCTCGCCCTGCCACGAATCCGGGGCATGGCTGGCGAGCACCAGAATGAGCACGTCGACCAGGAATACCGCGGTCAGGCGCGGCCAGGACAACGACAATCCGAGCTTGCGCTGCGCCTTCATCGTTGTTTCCGCGATCGTCGCATCAAAGAGGCTGTACCGAACACTGCTCCGCCTATCAGTAATGCCGCAGCCAGGCCCCCGGTGGCCACCCACACCGGCGCCATGTTGCGCGGAGCGGGAGGCTTCGGCAGCGACAGCGGCGCCGAAAGTTGTTTAGGTGCCTGGGGCGGTCCTTGCGGGACGTCCCATGTCAGTGCCGCGACCGGATCGACCACACCGTAACCGACCTGATTGTCGACGCCACGGGCGGGCGGCCTGGCCGTGTGAATCAACCGCTGCATCACCTGGTACGCCGAGAGTTCCGGGAACTTGGCCCGCACGAGCGCGGCCACCCCCGAGACGATTGCGGTGGCGAAGCTGGTGCCCGCGGGAACCAGCAACGTGTTGTCCGGACCGTCGATCGCGTTGATCAGGCCGTCGTCGCGCGGCGAGAGCCCCATGACGTCGGTCCCAGGGGCAGAGATCGAAACCCAAGGCCCGGCGATGCTCATCTGTGACAGCGGCTGCCCGCTGGTGTCGACGGCGCCGACGGTGAGCACGTAATCGCTGAACCACGACGGTGTCACCACCGTGGTCACGGCGTTCCAGGCGCGTGGGTCGTTGGGCGACAGCGGGTCGAAGATGGTGTTCTGCTTGCAGTCCTTCTTGCTGCTGTCGCCCGCCGCCGCAACGATCAGCGCGTTCTTGTCGACCGCGGCGTAGTGCACCGCGGCACCCAGCGTCCGCTGGTCCACCACGTTGCGCGCACTCATGCAGGTCACGTCGGAGATGTTGATCACCGAAGCGCCCATGTTGGCAGCATGCACGATCGCGCGCGCCATGGTCTCGACGCTGTCGATCTTGGCCACCGTCTGCGGGTCCTCGTCGCCGGTGTAGGCGTCCTTGAGGCCGAACGCCTGGCTGGACTGCCGGATCGAGATCACCTCGACGTCCGGTGCGATCCCGCTGAAAGCGTCCGGCGGCGCCGCATTGGGACTCGGCGGCGGCGGCGGTGGCGGCGGGGTCGACGACGACGATGTCGCGCTCGGCGATGTCGTGGTGGTCGTCGACGGGGCCAGCGGGTGCGGAGTACGCGGGTGGTCGACGGGCTGAATCTTGCCGCCGCCCGCGTAGCCCGGGATGGTCACGGTGCCGCCGCCGCGGTTGGCCGACGGCGCCTGACCCGGACCGGGTGCGGGACCGGGCCCAGCCCCCTCCGAGGGCGGTGGGGGCGCCGGAATCACGGTGATGGTCGGGCCGGGCACCGGTGACAGGGTCACGGTCTGCGGTGGCGGTGGCTTTTCGGTGGTCGGGATGGTCACCGGCCGGCGCGGCGATGCCGGCGGGGGCGCAGCTCCGTTGGCCGGAGCCCCGGCGATCATCGAAGCCACCAAGGTGCCGTGGGCGTCGCAGTCAGACAGACCATCACCCCCGGCCATGACGTAATCGCCGCCCGGGATCAGGCGCGGCAGCCGCGGGTGCGGAGTGACGCCGGTGTCGATGACAGCGACCTTGACGCCTTCGCCACGGCCGAAGTGCCACGCCTCGTTGAGGTTCAGCATCTCCATGTACTTCGGCGGCACCTTGAAGTCGGTGCCGGGCATGACCCCGACCTCCGTGCAGTACGAGTTCTGCTTCATCGGTGCGATCGGCCCAGGAGGGCTATCAGGCGGGAGCGCCCCCGGATCGATCGTCGGAGGCGCAATCGCATATGCAGGTGGCATCCCGGCAAGCGCGCCGGAGGTCAGCAGCATCGCGGCGACGGTCGCGCTCAACGCACGACCGCGCCGCGAGCGGCTGTTACCGGTATCGGATCGCTGCATAAACATTCATCAACCACAATGCCAGCGGGAAGATCGGCATGAGGCAGAGGTACTCGAGCCATTCCACGAACTTGCGGAACAGCGGGCTGTAGATGGTGTTGGGCACGACGGCCGCGGCCGTCAGACCGGCGGCCGGCAGCGCCACCAGGATTGCCGCCGAGATCGACACCGACAGCGGCGAGGACAGCACCAGCGCGTACCGCACCAGCACCGCCGCGATGATCAGCACGCCGGTAGTCGCCAGGGTGATGGCCTGCCACCGGTCGACGTAGGAGCGGCCGCGCAGCAGCAGGAACCCGGCGCTGAAGCTGGCCAGCAGCAGCGGCAGCCACCGCTCGTGGGTGTGCGGGTTGGACAACGCGGTCAGGCAGATGACCATCAAGACACCGAGCCCTACCAGCAGGCCGCTCAGGAACGAACGTGCGCGCTCGGCCTGCAGCAGCACGTCCCGGACCGATGCCGGCCCCTCCAGGGTCGGCGGGCCGCCCTCGGAGCGCACCACGGTGGTCGGCAGGTCAGGCCGGGCCTCGAACACCCAGCGGCTGGTCGCGGACGGGAACACCGGCAACCGGATGCCCGCCAGACGCCGGGACAGCGCGGGAGCGGCGTGGTAGAGGATCACGCAGGCCAGCACCAGGCAGGACAGCATGGTCACAGCACTGGTGGCCGCCACCATTCTGGCCAGGCTGGCGATGGTCACCAGTGCGGCTACCGTCACGATCGCGGTGTAAACCGCCAGCCGGCGCCCGGTAAACCGCAGCGCCAGCGCCGCCGCCACCGTCAAGACGCCGAAGCCCAGCACGGCCTGCGGAGACCCAACCGGCCCCGGCGGCGCCGCAGCGGCTGCAACCGTCAACGGGACAAGACCGCTCATCAGCATGATGTCGGCGGCCCGGCGGTCCGCGTCCGTCTTGGCGCGCATCAACAGCATCACTGAGACGGTCAGCACCAGGGCGGCGACGATCGCGGTGAAGATGGTGGTCAGCCACGTGTTGTGGTGCCAGCGCCACCAGCCGAGCACTCCGGAGGCCAGAATCACGCCGGACGCGACCATGGTCGCACCGACCTGAACGGCGACGACCGGGTCGATCGCCGCGAACCGCTTGCTGAGGTTGGCCGAGACGGCGGTCGAAATGTGCTCGATGACCTGAGACCGGTGCTCAGTGTCGTTGACGAACCGGATCCACAGCCGGTCTCCGTCGTAGACATCCTGCTCGGTGAGCGACTGGGTGGCGCGCAGCGGCGTGCCGTCAACCAGGCACAGCGCCCACCGGCCGCGGCCGGTGGCCTCCAGCGGGGTCTCCCCCAGCTCTCGGAGGCGGCTGTTGATCACCTTCAACAGTGGGTCGGTCATCACCGAAACCGGGGCGTTGGCGTCCAACAGAACGCCGATCTGCACCCCCTCGCCGGCCATGATTCCGACAACCACAGCTCTGGGCGACGAAACACCCTCAATGTCAGTCTGTGGCGCATCAGCTACTGCGGTCATCGTCCTGCACCCCCTGCCCTAGCGAATGAGTTGGTTGTGGACCGCGTGGGGCGCTGTGCCGGTGCACTGACCGGGGCGTCGCTGCCCGGGTAGCGCTGCGGCCGGACTGATTCCGATTTCATTTGCCTGCCTCGCGGTTATTGGTTGTGGTTGGCGTATTGCGTTTTAGTTGTGCAGCCCGTTCCAGAGCAGTATGCCGTGTTGGCATCCAGCTCGCATTTTATGTTCAAAAATGTTGTCGCACTGCGCGTCTGGTAACGGCGCTGTTAAACCCTGCTGTGTGATTTCCATTCGCCGTACGGCAAAGTGTCCAAGACGGTCTTCACGCCGACCTGAACCAGTTGCGGGGTGGCGGGGCAGATAGCCAGCCAGGCCTCGCCGGAACCCGCCGTGCGGGCCTGTTGGTAGAGCGCGATCCGGCCACCCGAGCCATCCTTGAGGGACAGGACGGAGGCGCTGGGGCCCTTGGCGTCGTCTCGATACTGGCGCGCATACACCGCAACCTCGGCCGCGGGGTCGGACAGTGCCTGACCCAGCGCGGCGACAGTGGAGGCGCTGATGCCCATGCGTCGCAGATCGCCGCCGGAAAAGACGTTGAAACCGGACTCCTGCCACGACTTGGTGGCTTCGAGCATCTCTTCCAGGGGCACGTTGACGGCGTTGATCGCCGCAGGGTCGGCGTGGTGAATCGACTCGAGACCATCCATCACCAGTGCGGCGATCGAGGCGCTGTCCGAGACGACGACGTCGTCGACGGTGATGTCGCTGCCCACGCGCACCGCGGAGACCCAGTGGTTGGCGCGGCGGGCCAGAACCACCCGGAACTCGTTGTCGGGAATATCGCGCGAACCCGGGGGCTGGTTCTCGTCGTCGACCACGCCGTAGAGCAGCTTGCCGCGCGACAGCAGCGCGACGACCTCGAGGTCGGGCGCGGCGAGCACCTTCATCCGGGCGGCGACCTGCTCGTTGACCGTGTCGCCGACCACGATGCCCTGCTCACGCATCACCGCCATGCCCGGATGCTCGTTGAGCCAGTCATTGTTGTCGGTGGATACGTACGGCCGACACCTGAGCTCCGGGGCGACGTGCCGGATATCCAGCAGCGCCTGAAGCATCCAAAAGCCGTCGACGTTGACAGTGATGTCGGTGCGGGTGCTCTGTTGATCCATCCCTACCTCAATGGTCTTGACTTATTCGAACTTCCAGTAAACCGCAGGACACGGCAGCACACCGAGGAATTGGTGTGCTGCCGCGCCTGGAGATGGGTTTTAGGCCCAGCTGGAGCCGACGGCGCTGTCGGTCTGCGCCATGTTGCTGCCGGCGCTCTGGACCTTCTGGCCGTGAGCGTTGGCCTGCTCGTAGATCACCTGGAAGTTGCGGCCCAACTGGGCGATGAACTCCTGGCAAGCCACCGAACCGGCGCCGCCCCAGAAGTCACCGGCAGCCAGCACATCGCGAACGATGGCCTGGTGCTCGGCCTCCAAGTTGGCGGCCTGGGCGCGAATCAGCGCACCGTGGGCGTCGACGTCGCCGAACTGGTAATTGATCGTCATTTTCCAAAGTCCCTTTCTTGGCTGCTGAAGTCTTAGCTGCTGAGGATCTGCTGCGAGGCCTGCTCTTGCTGCTCGTAGTTGTTCGCGTCGCGAATCAACCCGTCGCGAACACCGTGCAGCATGTTGACGATGTTGCGGAACGCCGTGTTCATCTGGCCCATGGTGTCCAGCGAGGTGGCCGAGGCCAGACCGCTCCAGCCCGCACCCGAGATGTTCTGCGAGGACGCCCACATGCGGCGGGCCTCGTCCTCAACGGTCTGGGCGTGCGTCTCGAAACGGCCCGCCATGTCCCGCATTGCGTGCGGGTCAGTCATGAAACGTGTAGTCACCTGATTTCTCCTTAAACTCATTACTGCTGATCGGGTTGTTAAGGCACGATGGCCGATCGGCTACACGCGGACGTATCCGCCGACCGGTAGTACTGCGAATCTCCCCTTTCGGTCAGCCGGCGGCCACCGGGTGCTCCACGGTCGGAAAGGTGTCGAACCCGGACATCGGTGTCCGGATTGACGGCGAATGCAGGTGATCCGTGAGCGATGGCCCCGACCGGCCGTCAAACCCCGAAATCACCGCCTGTTGAGACGTCGCAGTGGAACTCACGTCCGCAGCTGACCGTCCCCAAATCTCAATCAGAACCGGTCAGCCTGCGGCCGCCGCGTTGGCGGCCTCGGTAGCCGCATACGAGCCCGAGCTGGTCGACAAGGTGTTGACGAACATCTCGTGAATGGCGGCAGCCTGCGCGCTGACGGCCTGGTACATCTGAGCGTGCGCGGCGAACTGAGCCGCAGTCAGCGCCGACACCTCGTCGGCCGCAGCAGGAACCACCCCCGTGGTCGGCGCCGCGGCAGCAGCGTTCTGAGCGCTCATCGTGGTGCCGATACCCTGCAGGTTTCCCGCCGCAGCCGCCAGAGCCTCCGGCTGTGTGGTCACGAACGACATGCTGTTTCCTCCCTAAATTCATCCAGCAACCGCTCCCTGGACGAGAGTAGATGACGGTGTGGTGCCAGGTCGCCCTCGACGCCGCCTGGTCGACGATTGTTCACTAGACGGCAATACGACTTGACCTGTCGTAACGACACAGTAACAGCGCCTGACCTGCTTCGGAGCGCACTCGCGAGAGTCCACCGCAACCTCTCAGGTTTCTCCCGCCATGCCGCTGAGCTGTATGTTTACCCTAATCGCGGGCGACACTAGGACGACGGCAGCTCGGCCTTGTGGCGCGGGCAGTACGCGTCGATGGCGGCGCCGACGAAGAATCCGGAGTGATAGGCGGGCATGCTGCTGCTGTTCAGCACGTCATTTGCCACATCGCTGGGCGACATGCCGTTGTCCAGTTTCACGCAGACGAAATGGCCGGCCTCGATCGCGTGCGCGGTGGATATGTGGTCGCTGATGCCCTCGGACTTCAGGGAGGCGATGAACTTGTCGTCGGTCGTGTCGGCGTGCACGGTGGCGACCGCCAGTGGACACAGGGAAAAGAAGAGCAGTACAGACCCGGTACGGCGCAAATACATTCGGCTGCTCCCACAATGACATGACCAGAGTTGGCATTACTGAACCTCAATTTTCGCCAGTGCCGAAGTGCTCTTCCAGTTGGGTGGCTATTTGTACATTCTTTATTTACCCGCTGGCAACGTACGAGAGCGCACCGGCGCACCGACACGCACGGCGGACCAGGCAATCGCGTCGAATGCACACGGTAGTTCGCCGTTCACATTTAGGTTGCGGCGACGCTACCGTCCGTTAATTTGCGCCCGACGGAATTACAGTAAGGTTTCGTGTTGCTCGACGCTGAATTGCGCGTCTTCTTTTCCTGACGTGAGGAACTGAATTGTCATCCAGCCTGTTTCGTCTCTTATGGATCGCCTTTGTGGTCGCAATACCGGTGCTCGCCGGTTGTGCTGGCAAAAATGAAGCAGGCGGGCCCACGCCGTCGTCCTCGAATGGCAGTTGCGGCGGCCAGAAGACGTTGAAGGCCAGTGGCTCGACGGCGCAGGAGAACGCGATGATCCGGTTCGTCAAAGCCTTCGAGCGAGCATGTCCCGGCCAGACGACCGACTACACCGCAAACGGGTCGGGCGCGGGGATACGCGAATTCCTGGATAAGAAAACCGACTTCGGTGGCTCGGACTCGCCGATGAGCCCGGGTGAATACGCCGACGCGCAGCGTCGCTGTGGCGCACCGGCGTGGAACCTTCCGGTGGTGTTCGGACCGATCGCCATCACCTACCACATCAACGGAGTCACTTCGCTGATCCTCGACGGACCGACAGCGGCCAAGATCTTCAACGGCACGATCTCCAGCTGGAACGACCCGGCTATCACGGCGCTCAACCCCACTGCCCAGCTTCCCGCTGAACCCATTCATGTGGTGTTCCGCAGCGACGACTCCGGAACGTCGGACAACTTCCAGCGCTACCTGGACACGGCGGGCAGTGGGGCGTGGGGCAAGGGCGCCGGCAAACAGTTCCGTGGCGGAGTCGGCGAAGGCGCGATCGGTAATGAGGGCACCGCCGTGGTGGTCAAGCGAGCCGAAGGCGCGATCAGCTACAACGAATGGTCGTTCGCCCGGGAGCAGAAGCTCGACATGGCCAGGATCATCACCTCCGCCGGCCCGGAGCCGGTCGAGATCAACTCCGATTCGGTGGCCAGGACGATCGCAACGGCCGGCATCATCAACAAGAACAACGACCTCGTCCTTGACACGATCTCGTTTTATCGGCCGAGCCGGCCGGGCTCGTATCCGATCGTGCTGGCGACCTATGAGATCGTCTGCTCGAAGTACCCTGACTCCGAAGTCGGCACCGCGGTCAGAGCCTTCCTGCAGAGCACCATCGGAGCGGGACAGGACGGTCTGTTGGACAACGGCTACGTGGCGATCCCGGATGCGTTCAAGGCGCGGTTGTCGACCGCGGTGAGCGCCATCTCTTGAGTCCGGGCGCGGGATCAACCCACCGGCAGCTGCTTGGGCATGACCGTGGGCTTGAACCCGTAACGCGGCGCGGCTCCCGCCCCCCGGGAATTCCCTGCGGCTCCAACAGGCATGCCACTCAACACGTTTCCGCTTGCGGCGGACTCGCCGGCGGTTATCGGTTCACTGATCATCTGCACTGCCGGGCGAACAGCCGGCGCCGCCGATGCGCCGGGCCACGACGCTGGGACGGCCAGGTGCCCGATATGGGCACCGTTGCCCAGGCCGGCTGCCACTTGTCCGCCGGGACCGAGTGCGGCGGTGACCGGTGGCACCGGGACGGCGGACGCGGCGGCCGGAGCCGCGCCGCCCAGCAGGCCCGCCGACTTGGCCATCTGAACGCCGAAGTTGCCCATACCGACACTGAAGTACGGCAGGCCTTCGGTGTTGTAGAAGAAGCTCGCGTAGTTCGAGTAGCCCTGCATGAAGGTGCCCAGGTTGTTAGGCAGCGTGGTCTGCCCGGTCAACAGGAACCAGATTTCGGTGAGAACCGGGAATTGGGTCGTTGTCTGCGTCAGCAACTGCTGCGCTCCGGCCGGAGTGGCCAGCAGGCCCAGCTGGCCCGTGACCTGGTTGAAGAAGCTCTGCAACGACTCCTGGATGGACGCCGCCGGGGCAGCTTGCGCCGCGGCGACCGCGGCGGCCTGGTCGGCGGTGCCCGTGGTGATCGACGGAGCGGAAGTGAAGGGTTCCAGCTTCGACGCCAGGGCCGAGGACGACGCATAGGCGTACATGGTCAGTGTGTTCTGCGCCCACATCTCCGCATACTGGGCCTCCAGCTGTGCGATCAGGCCGTTGTTCAGACCGAAGATGTTGGTCTGCAGCGCTTGAGCCAACTCCGCCCGATTGGTCGCCACCAGCGGAGGAGGCACGATCGAGGCGAACGCCGTCTCGAAGGCGGCTGCGGCCGACTGTGATTGGATTGCAGCGCGTTCGGCCTGCCCGGCGGTGACCGTCAGCCAGTCCACGTAGGGCTCAGCGGCTTGCGCCATCGTTGTCGAGGCCGGACCCAGCCACTCCTCGCTGACCAGTCCACCGAGCACGGCTCCATACCCGCGTGCTGTCGCCGTGAGTTCGGCGGCCAGTGCGTTCCACGCCGACGCCGCGGACACGAACGAGGTAGCTCCCGGACCGGAATACATGATCGCCGAGGTGACCTCGGGCGGTAGCGCACCAAAATCAGTTGCCATCGTTCGACTCCTTGATAACTCTGTCTATCAACACGATTCATCCGGCGGACGGTGGCCGGGTGAGCACGGTGTAACGCAGCCCATAGCGGACGCCCAGGTTGCCGGCGCGCTGGCCGTCGCGCGTCCCGGACGGGAATCCGCGCAGTGCGGCGTTGATGCCGTTGCCAGGTCCGGCTTCGGCGGGTGACGACGTGAAGTGGGTGCTGGTGGTAGTCATGACCGCATGTTCGGGCGCGCCTGATGCCCCGACCCAGCTCGCGGGGACCGACAGCGCGCCGATCTTGGTGGACGAGGCGATACTGGCCGAAAGCCCCGCTCCCCCGTGGTAATTCCAGCCGCCGGCACCCAGCGCGGCGAACTGCGGTGTCGGGTACCAGGCACCACCTGAACCCGCGGTGGTGCCGAGGCCCTGCTGCAACTGTTGCGCGATCGACCAGCCGAAGTTGCCTATGCCGACACCGAAGTAGGCCTGCAGAGTCTGCCTGATCGCCGTGTACATGCCCGGGTAGAGCCCTGCCCAGTTGTTTTCCGGCGTGGGCAGCCACCCGAGCATGGGCAACGTGGTGACCGGGGTGTCAGTCACGATCACCACGTCCGACGTTGCCGCGGCCGGTGCCGAGACCGCGAATTGCTGTCCCAGCTGCGGAAGTGCGGCCGAGGAGAGCATCTGGGGGATGGTGGGTCCGGTGCTCTGTGCGGAGATGTCGGCCAGCGCGGCCGCCGCCGGAGTGGTGGTGGCCGGCGATTCGGAGAACCGGGTCAGCTCGGTGGCCGACGCCGACGACGCCGCATAGCCGTACATGGCGGCGGCGTCCTGTGCCCACATCTCCAGGTACTCCGCCTCGGCCGCCGCGATGGCCGGGGTGTTCTGCCCGAAGAAGTTGGTTGCGATCAGCGTCATCAGCAACACCCGATTGGCCGCGATCACCGGTGGCGGCACTGTCAGGGCGAAGGCAGTCTCGTAAGCCGCCACCGCCGCCAGGGCTTGGGTCCCCGCGCTCTCCGCCTGACCGGCGGCGGCACTGAGCCAACCCACGTACGGAGTCACCGCGGCAAGCATCGACCGCGATGCCGGACCGATCCACGGCGCGCTGGTCAACTCTGCGATGATCGACGCGTAACTTGCTGCAGCCGAGGCTAGTTCGTTTGACAGCCCATCCCAGGCGGCGGCCGCGGCCAGCATCGGACCCGACCCCGGGCCGCTGTACATGCGGCCGGAATTGATCTCAGGCGGCAGTGCCCCGAAGTCGAACAACACTCCTCCTGACGAATGGCGTCGCTATCGCGCGGAGCAGCCTCAAGAATCCGGGCTGATTGGAAATGTAGAGGCGGAGTTCGGGCTTTGGATCGGGCAATACCAACTATTCATTGGCTGTCGATGTCTGTTAATCGACAGTTCAGATCTCAGTCCGCTTCCAGGATGATCGCCATTTCGGGGCAGGAGGCCACCCCGTCGCGAATCAGTTCTTCGTCCTCGGCCGTCACTTCGCGCTCTTCGAGGACCGAATAGCCAGACTCGTCGATCGGGAACAGATCCGGGTCCACCGCGAAACACTGGGCGTGCCCGACGCATCTCGACCGGTCCAGACGAACCTTCACCTGGGCAAGCCTAGCTGCCCACAACACGATTCAAACGTCGCGCGGTCATGGGAGACTTCGCTTCATGAGCGCTCCGGGTGCAAACGGGCCAGGGTCTTTCCACCTGCCGAGGCTCGAATACTCCGCACTGCCGCTGGCCGACGACCGGGGGGTCGGGTGGCGGGCGTTGCGGGATGCGGGTCCGGTGGTGTTCATGAACGGTTCCTACTACCTCACGCGACGCGAGGACGTGCTCGACGCGCTGCGCAATCCGCGGGTCTTCTCCTCCCGGCTGCTGCAGCCGCCCACAAATCCGCTTCCGGTGCTTCCGCTTTCGTTCGATCCGCCCGAGCACACCCGGTATCGCAGAATCCTGCAGCCCTACTTCAGTCCGCACGCACTCGGCGAGTCGCGAGCGGTGTTGCAGCGCCACGCGGCCTCGATGATCGCCGGCCTTGCCGACCGCGGGCAGTGCGAGGCGATGGCCGATTTCGCCCGGTTGTATCCCTTCCAGGTGTTCCTGGACCTCTACGGGCTGCCCTTGGCCGACCGCGATCGGCTGATCGCCTGGAAGGACTCGATCGTCGGCGACAAGCCTTTCCTCACCGTGGCTGAGGCGCAGGAGGGGCAGATCGAGTTGTTCGAGTATCTGACCGCGGCAATTCAACAGCGCCGCCGGCGGCCAGGCTCAGATATGTTGTCGCAGATCATGACCGGGCCGGGTGACCTCTCTGATCTGGAACTGCTGGGGATTAGTCACCTGCTCATTCTGGCCGGCCTCGACACGGTGACGGCCGCCATCGGATTCGCCCTGCTGGAACTGGCCCGCCGTCCGAAGCTGCGGGCGCAGTTGCGCGACGACCTGCGAGAGATCAGGGTGTTCATTGAAGAAGTGGTGCGGCTGGAGCCGTCGGCACCCGTGGCCCCCCGGGTGACCACCGAATTCGTCACCATTGGCGGCATGACGCTGCCCCCAGGCTCGCAGGTGCGGTTGTGTCTGGCTGTCATCAACCGCGACGGCAGCGATGCGGCATCCACCGACGAGCTGTTGCTGGACGGAAAGGTGCACCGCCACTGGGGTTTCGGCGGCGGACCGCACCGCTGCCTGGGATCACATCTGGCCAGAATGGAACTGACCGTCGTCGTCGCCGAGTGGTTGCGGCAGATCCCGGAGTTCGGGATCGCGGACCAGTACCGGCCCGCAATCACGTTCCCCTCCAAGTCGTTTGCGCTTACCTCGCTGCCGCTGCACTGGGATTCCCGGGCAGCGCTGCCGACTTAGCCGGCGAACGGCGGCCGCGCCATGACCGTGGGCCGGAATCCGTACTTCTGCCCCCCGGCGGCGGCAGCGCCGGCCCCGAGCCCGCCTAACGGCATGCCGCCCAACAGGTTTCCCGTGGTTTCCGGGGCGGCGCTGACCGTGTTGATCGGAATCGGCGCCGCGTGACTCACGGCCGGCCCCAGCGTCGCAATCGCGGGCGGCACCGACAGCTTGCCGACGGAGGCAGCCTGCCCCAGGCTCGCCGCCACCGGTCCGCCGCCCCCACCCAGCAGGCCGCCCAGCCCCCCGAGGCCGTGGGCAGCGCCTGCGGCGGCCGACGAAGCCGCCGGCGCAAGGCCTTTGCTCAGCGACAGCAAGGTGTTGGCCATACCGGTCGAGAAGTACGGCAGACCTTCGATGTTGTAGATCGGACCGGCGAAGTTACGGAACGCGGTGATCAGCCACTGCGGATTGATCGTGGCGTTGCCTCCGATGCCCGTGAGTGCCGACCCCAGCACGGAGTTCGGATTGAAGACGATGCCGCTCAGTGATTCGCTGGTCGGCGTCAGCCCCAGCAGGGCCATGTTTCCGGGCGATGCCAGATTGCTCAGCTGGCTCTGGATTCCACCGAGCAGATCCGCCAACGTCTGTTGCGCCGAGCCCGCCGACGTCGCGGCGGCCTGAGAGACCGCGGCACCCTGGATAGCCGACGCCGCCGGGCTGGTGGTCTGCGGAGGCGCGGCGAACGGGGTCACCTTGGCAGCGGAGGCAGACGAGCCCGCGTACTGATACATGGCGGCGCTGTCCTGGGCCCACATCTCGCCATACTGCGCTTCGAGCGCCGCGATGACGCTGTTGTTCTGGCCGAAGACGTTGGTCGCCATGGCCTGTGCCAACTCGGCGCGGTTGAGCGCAACGAGTTGCGGCGGCACCGTGGCCGCGAAGGCGTTCTCATAGGCGGCCGCCGCGGCGGTGGCCTGGCCGGCGGCTTGTTCGGCCTGCGTCGCGGTGGTGTTCATCCACGCGACGTAGGGCGAGATCGCGTCCGCCATCGAGGCGGACGCCGGTCCCATCCACTCCTCGCTGGCCAGCCCGGTGATGACCTTGTCGTAGGCGAGCGCGGAGGCATTCAATTCCGCGGCCAGTCCGTTCCAGGCGGATGCTGCGGCCACCATCGGCCCTGAACCGGGCCCGGAATACATCAGTGCCGAATTGACTTCCGGCGGCAATGCCCCGAAATCCATTGCGTGATCCCTATCTGCTCGCGGCCGCGTTGGCGGCCTCGGTGGCGGCATACGACTCGGCGCTGGTGCCCAGGGTGTTGACGAACATCTCGTGGATGGCCGCGGCTTGGGCGCTGACCGCCTGGTACATCTGCGCGTGCGCGGCGAATTGCGCTGCCGTCAGCGCCGATACCTCGTCAGCCGCGGCCGGAACCACTCCCGTCGTCGCGGCGGCAGCAGCCGCGTTCTGGGCGTTCACGGACGAGCCGATACCTTGCAGGCTCGCCGCGGCCGACGACAGTGCTTCCGGTTGTGTGGTTACGTACGACATGTCATTTCCTCCTCGAATAACGCTGCAAATCAACACGTTTCAGTACAGGTGAACTACGTGCGCGACTCCTCGGGGTCATCCGGCCGACGGCGATCGGGTCAGCACGTTGTATTTGAACCCGTACTTGTTGGTGTAGCCGCCGGCTGCTCGACGGCCCAATCCGCTGCCCGGTATTCCGCTCAACATTCCGTTGGTGGTGGCTTTGGAAGCCGCGGCGCCAAGGCCGTCGAAACTTGCGGACCCCGGCGGCAGCAGCGTCACCTGGGAGACCGTGTTCGCGACCCAGGTCGGCGGCACCGACAGCTTGCCGACCGTGCCGGCCTGGGCCCACCCGGCGGACACCGGTGTCCCCCAGGCGCCGATGGCGCCCGGAGGCGGCAGGGCACCACCCAGCGCCGGATTGGGGGCCGGTGCGCCGGGCAGCAGTCCGCCGCCCCAGGCGACCAGCGAGTTGACCGATCCCAGTGCGAAATACGGGTAATTGGTGACCGAGTTCCAGATATTCGTGGAGTTTCCGAAGGCGGTCGCGATCAGCCCGTTCGGCCCCAGGAACCACGACGGAAGAGCCACCGAACCCGGCGTGAACGAGAATCCGAGTCCGGTCAGAATCTCCTCGATGCCGGTGACCGGCGCGGCGGTGGACACCGAAGTCCCGAGCGCACTGAGCATGGGAGCCACCGCCAGTGCCGGTGCGACGGACGCCGCGGCGTTGCCGGCAGGAGTCGCGGCCGCCTCGCCGACCGCGGCGGCCTGGGCAGCCTGACCGGCGACGTTGGTCGTGACCGGCGGTGCGGCAAAGGGATTGAGTTGCGACGCGGTCGCCGAGGAAGCGGCGTAGCCGTACATCGCGACGGCGTCCTGTGCCCACATCTCCGCGTAGTGCGCCTCGGTCGCGGCGATGGCCGGCGTGTTCTGGCCGAAGAAGTTGGTGGCTATCAGCGTGGCCAGTAATGCCCGGTTGGCTGCGATCACCGGCGGCGGCACTGTCATGGAAAAGGCAGCGTCGTAGGCCGCGGCCGCCGCCCGGGCCTGCATTGCGGCCTGCTCAGCCTGGTCAGCCGTGGCGGCCAGCCATGCCACATAGGGCGCGGCGGCGGCCACCATCGACTGCGACGCCGGCCCGACCCACGGCGAACTGGACAGTTCTGTGATGACCGAGCCGTATCCCACTGCGGCCGTGCTCATTTCGGCGGCGAGCCCGTCCCAGCCCGCCGCGGCGGCCAGCATCGGGCCCGCGCCCGGGCCGGTGTACATCCGTCCCGAGTTGATTTCGGGCGGTAACGCTCCGAAGTCCAACACCACCCCTCCTCAGCCAGCCGGGACCGCACTGGCGATCCCGGTGTCGGCATTGGCTTTGTCTGGACCATGACCAGTCCTGGCAGCTGCGTTGCTGCGCTTTCTCCCCCATGCGGTGACCCGGCGAAGTGCGGCGGGTCGGTAATTCAGCGCCGGCCTGGTGGAAATCGGTAGCCGCCAAACGAAACGTTCCTCCAACCTGCGAAAAGGTCGAGGATACTAGCATCGTTAGGAGTTATTCGGCTCGTTTTCGGACCGGCACATAGAAAACACATTAGAACCCGAAATCGGTCCGAGATACCGATGACACCGACTATTCATTCCTGGCAAACCGTTGTTCAGCCGCCGTTCAACAACTGCCGCGACGCACTCGTCTGACCTCGGTGAATAGCTCTGCGGATTGGGCGGCGGATAAACAGGTGACACTGTTTCCGGGGGCATTGTTCACCGAGATGTTGCTGAAGCCGGACAACAAACAAAGCCGGACAACAAACAAAGCCGCCGCGTCGAGGCGAACCCGGCGTACCGGGCTCGCCACCGACGCGGCGGCGTTTCTAACTGCTATGGCGTGATGCGGACTACTTGTGCACCTCGGTGGCGGCAACCTGAACGAACACGCCGGTGTCCTCGGCCATCAGCAGGCCTCGACCACGGGGCAGCGGACCACCCTTCATCTTGCCGCGGATGAAGCCCTCGTCCGGGTCGGCGTCCATGACCAGCAGGGGTGCGTTGGCCTGGTGCAGGGCGCGCAGCATCGGGTCGCTGCCCGCCGACGACCAACCACCGAAGGAGCGGGTGACGATCACATGCAGCCCGACATCGGCGGCCCGGTTCACGAACGGAACCACCTTGTGCAGCGGCGAATCGAAGCCAGGCGGCAGCTGCTGGATGTCGTCGACAATCAGGAAGATCTCCGGTCCGCTCCACCACGATCGCGACAACAGCTCCTGGGCCGACAGGCCAGGCGGGGGCTCGCGTCCGGCCAGGGCCGCCGCCAGCTCGCCCATCATCGCGACCACGCCGTCGAGGTTGTAGGCGAACTTCTCGACGTAATCCGAGCCCAGCGTGGTGAGCAGCTGGCGTCGCGGGTCGATCAGCCATACCTGCGCCGACGGCCGTCCGGGCGGCGGCGTCGGTGCGCTGCTGGAACCCGGAGCATACAGCCGCCCGATCTCGGACATGATCGTGGCCAGCGTTGTGGTTCGGCCACATTCGCGACGGCCGGTGACCATCAGGTGCGAGTTCTCGGCGAAGTTGAGGTAGACCGGCTGCAGGTCCAATTCGGAGATCGCCCAAGCGATTCCGCCGGCGCCGACACCCTGGCGGGTGTCGCGTGCCGCCAGCTCGCGGACCTGCTCCACACCGAACCGGGCCGGCAGACGCCGCACCGGCGGCGCCGCCGCGGTGGTGAGCCGGCTGACGGCCGCGACAACGCTGTCGCACTCGAAGACGTTGTTCGGCGTGCTGCCCAGCGCCGGGCGGGCGACCAGGGTGTGCAGACCGGCCTGCGGGTCGCTGTCCAACCGGACGTAGTTGACGGCGACCATGCCGCGTCCCGGCTTGACCGGGACGTCCTTGGCGAACCGCGAACGCACCAGCTTGGCGTCTTCCACTGCGGCCAAGCGCAATTCGACGCGGGAACCGAATCCACTCCGCACCGGCGGGCGCAGCTCCGATTCGCGGTCGGCGGTGACGATCACGTGCACACCGAACGAGGGACCCTGGTTGATGATCAGGTTGACCTGGTCGATCAAGACCTCGTTTTCCTCGGCCAGTGCCCGGTAGTTGTCGATCACCAGGAAGACGTCGCCGAACCCGTCGTTGGGCACCGGGCCGGCTTCCCCGCCGAACTTGCGGCGGCGGAACATCTCCATCGAGGCGATGCCGTATTCGAGGAAGCTGCGCTTGCGCTCGCGCACCAGCGCCAGCAGTTCGGCGACTGTACGGCGCACACCGTAGGGGTCCGTCGGTCCCGCGACCTCGCCCACGTGCGGCAGCTGCGCCACGGTGGTGAGCGCGGTGCTGCTGTAAGCCAGGCAGTAGAACTGCACCTGCTCGGGCGTGTGGGTCAGCGCCGCGGAGCAGATCAGCGTCTGCAGCGCGGTGGTCTTTCCGGACCCGCCGGCGCCGAGGATCAGCACGTTGGCACCCGGGCCGGACGTGTCCACCGTCCACGGCGGCTGGTCGTGCTTGAACGGACGGTCGATGATCCCGATCGGGAACACCAGGTTGCGGGCCGTTCCGTAGTCCTTATTCCAGGGGTGGCCGAGGAAGCGGTTGACCAGCTCGTCGATCGCGACCGGCTCGGTGAGCGGCGGCTGCCACAACCGGTACGGCTCGAAATTGATCTTGCGCAGCTGGTCGATGATCACGGTGCCGACCTTCGGCGTCCGGATCGCTTCCTCTTCCTCCTCCACCTCTCCGCCGGCGTCGACGACTTCGCCGTTCGCGTAGTTCGCGATCACGTCGACGCTGGGGCCTCCCACGCTCACTTCCATCGGCGTGAAGGAGTTGGTGAACAGTTGCGGTCGCACGTAGTCGATGGTGTTCACCAACACCGGCGCTTCCTCACCGTCGACGGAGGAAATGCGCAGGTAGTCCCGCCAGAGGAACTCGGCCTGGAATCGGATGATGTCCTCGAGGCTCTTGCGGAAGTAGCCCAGACCGGCCTGGGCCGGCAGGTTGACCGCATTGGGCACACCGGCGGCCTGCGCGGCGCCGGCCGTTCGCGCCTTGAGCACCAGGCGGTAACCCATGTTCTCCATGAGCTTTTCGGCGCGGCTCTCGATGGTCTGCGACGCCATCATCAGGTGGATCCAGTAGGCACGGCCCTGGCGGCCGATCGAGTCGAGCACGTCGACCGCGGTCGGCATGATCCGGAACCACTCGTAGAACTCGTCGATGACCACCACGAGCATCGGCAGCGGCGCCATGTCCTGGCCGCGGGCCCGCATCCGGGCACGCACCGAGTTGTACTCCTTGGCGTCGTCGACACCGGCGCTGTCGCAGATCGCCTTGCGGCGCGCGATCTCGCCCCAGAGTGCGTCCAGGAAGCGCTCCATCAGCGCCTGGTCCTCTTCCAGGTCGGTGATGATGCGCGAGACGTGCGGCACGCCGGCGAACGGCTTGACGGCCGATCCACCCTTGAGGTCGGCGAGCACGAACTGCAGCTCCTCGGGCGGGTGGCCGAGCATGAGCGACTCGATCACGGTCCGCACCAGCGTCGACTTACCGGAACCGGTGGTACCCGACATGACGCCGTGCGGGCCGTCCCCGCCTTCGTCCAGCGACTTCATGTCCAGGAACAGCAGCTCGCCGTTGTCGGAGCGGTTGCCGAACGGCACGCGCAGGCGCGAGCGTCCCATCGTGTCGGTGCGGCTGCCCCACAGATCTTCGAAGTCGATCGCGGCCGGATCGCTGATTCCGTAGTAGGACAAGATGTCCCGCGCGCCGATATGGGCGACCCGCTGGCCGATCTCTTCATATGCCTCGGCCAGCCGCCACTGCGCCAGCTTCTGAGAGAACTCCTCGGCCTCGGCGGTGGTCATCTGGTCGGTCAGGGCGAAGAACCACGCTTTGTCGTCGATCACCATCCAGGTGTCGCGGTCGCGGGGCAGCGCCTCGATCACGCCGATCTTGTCGAACGAAAGCTTGCGTTCGGGAACGTTCGTCCACATCTCGGAGCCGGTCAGGTCGAAGAACGTGACACCGTCGACGCCCTCGGCACTGATCACGTACTCCCACTGCGGGTCGTCGACGTCGGCGATGATCACGTGGTGCGGGGTGGGCGTCTGCGCCGACGAACTCGCGTGCCGGGGCGTGAACGACCCGCGGCCGGCGAACAGTTCGGCCTGCTCGGCGGCGAATTCGCGTACGGAGCTGTACACCATGCGGGCGCTGCCCGCGGCGTCGGTACGCCGTCCATCACCGAAGTGCGGCAACCACTTCACCCAGTCCCACTCGTCGAGGTCGGAGCTGACGACGATCATCCGGATGTGGTCCGGGCCGTGCGAGAAGGCGAGCTGACAGATGATCGCCCGCATCAGTCCGAGTACCTGCGGGCGGTCGCCGACCAGCGCATACCAGGGCTCCACCAGCACGGAGATCATCTTGGGCAGGTTGTAGACGACGCTCTGGTAGCGGCCGAACTCCTGCAGCGCCTTGCCGGTTACCGGCTCCAGCTCGATGTCGGTGGGCATGTTCTGCGGTTCACCCCAGGTCACCTCGGGGCGTGTCATTCCGACCCCGACGCGGACGACCCCGAAGTTGAGGTCTTTGCCGTCGGGCTTGCGCTCCCACATCCGCTGGGAACCCACCGCGGCCGCCAGGGTGTTCGGCGCCGGGTGGAACCACCGGTAGTTGGCGTCCATGCTGTCGGCCGACTCCTGCGCGGTCTCCCGCAACATGTCCAGCATCAGCATGAACTGGGCGCGCATGGCGTCCAGCTTCGGGCGGCTCATCTGCTGCTGACCGCCGCCGACGCCGCGGAACATCATCAGCATCATGCCGCCGACCATGAAGATCGGGAAGATCGAGCCGACACCGCCGAATACGTGCGAACCGCTGGCGAATGTCATGGCGACCATGCCGCCCAGCAGTCCGATCACTACGACGCCGACCACGATCAGCCACCAGGGCTTGCCTTCGGGCGGCGGAATGCTCAGTGGCGTCGGCAGAACGATGTTCTCCGGCTTGATTACCGGCGGCCGCTCCGGCGTAGGCCGTGCAAATCCACGTTTCACTTCGGTACCACCAACTCTGCAGGGGTCATGTCCATCGGAAGGGTGTCGTGCTCCACCAGGGCGTCGGCACGCGACAAGGTCGGTCCTTGTGGCAGCAACCGCAAGGCCACCCACGGCGCCATGCTGGGCTGCAGCGTCAGACCGAGCGCGTCGCGGGCTTCCTTCGTGTCATCCACCCCGAACCGCGCACCGGCGTTGGTCAGCCACCACAGCGACTCGGTGGTCTGAGCCCCCGGGTTGTTGCCGGTCACGGCCACGAAATTCGCGTAGTTGGGACCGAAGTACACCTGGTCGGCCTCACGGCCGCTCAGGTCGGACTTCACCAGGCTGACCACGTTCTTCATCTCGCTGGACTTGATCGGGATGGTCGGTCCGGAGACCACTTGAACGCGGGCCCGGTTCTCACCGTTGGTCCGTTCCCACCACCAGCAGGTGGACGGGTTCTCCCGGATGTCCAGCACGTTGAGCGGGTCATTCGGATATGCCGACAGGTCCAGCCGGTTGACGACCGGCATCTTGGCCAGCGCGGACGGTTCGACGGTCACCGGCTTGGTGTTGCCGGGGCGTCCCGCGTTCTGCAGGATCTGGGCGACCAGCGGCGGCAACGTCTGGACGCCGTCCTCGAGCACCAGCGAATACTGCTGGGGGCCACTGATCTGCGGGGTGACCAGGATCGTGCCGACGGGGCCGGGGGCGCCCTGGAAGGTCGCCGGGGCGCCCGCTTTCGGCACCTCCGGAACCAGCAGCTCGGGTCCGACCGGCAGCGCGTCGTACAACGCGTGGCTCATCGGACGCGCCTGGCTGACCTGCTCCGGCGTCAGGCCCAGCGGGAGCAACACCGAGCGGTCGGTGGCGTCGATCTTCGACCGGCGGCCCTCGCGGATCACCCAGGTGTTCCCGCCATAACTCAGCACCACCGCGTCAGATCCGTTGAGGACCCGGCGGTGGCCACTCATGTCCGGGGTGCCGTCGATGACGGTCACCGTGACACCGGCCGGCGACGGCATGCCGGAGGGACCCGACGTGCCGCCCACCGTGTCGCACACCAGCCAGGACGACACGCTGGGACTCTTCGGCGCGAACTCGGTGGGGGCTCCCGGGATGCCGACCAGCGGGCCGTGCGGCATGTTTGCGATCTGGCTTCCCTTGACCAGGTGCGGGTTGTCAGGCCGGCCGGTGATCAGGCGCGCTGACGCGAGGTTGAGCGCCGGGTAGAGCCGGTCGCCCACCTTGACGTACAGCGCACCCGAATCGCGGTCAGCGATGATCGGTGACTCGTTGATCTGTCCGGCGGGGCTGAGGAAGGAGTACAGCAGTGCGCCCAGGCAGATCACCAGTGCCGCCGACACCGACGCCACGACCGCCAGGGTCTGGCGGCGGCCCGGCTCGATCTCCATGCGCACCCGCCAGCGGGTCAATGCCATCGCGGTACGGCGGGCCAGGAACTGATAGCCCGTTACCTGGGTGCGCGTCGACAACCCGAGGCCGTAGCCCGACCCCCGCTGTCCGCGGCTATGTTCAGCCACGCTTGATCACCTTTCGGTCATAACGCCCGGATATAAAACGCCCGCTGAGCGGTAAGCGCCAAATCACATCGACAACCGTAAGGCACCTGCGCAAACCTCGCCAGGCGGCAGAAACCGCCGCCCGGATTCGCGCGTCCATCCCCCATGGAGCCGTCGTGACTTCACTGGGCATGTTAGCTGCGAATCAGTGACTCGGCGCGCTAAGTCGCCCACTGTTCACATCGGGGTTCGCCGACCCAGCCGAGCTGCGGGTCCCGGAGCGCAACGTGACAATCTTCTTCCATGACCGAGCCGACGCGTCCTTTTCCGACCCAGCCAGCGCCGTCGCTCGTCGAACTGGCACGCCGGTTCGGGATCGCCACCAGTTACCAGGACTGGAGCGGACAAGAGGTCTTCGTGCCGGAAACCACGCTGGTGTCCGTCCTGGGCGCCCTGGGCGTCCCGGCGGACACCGAAGACGAGCGCAATGTGGCTCTGACCACACAGTCGCGCTCCTACTGGGCCCGGTCGCTGCCGGCCACCATCGTCGGACGGGCCGGTGCCCCGCTGCGATTCTGGGTGCACGTCACGCACGGCGCTCCGGCCGACGTGTGGCTGCAGCTCGAAGACGGGACCGAGCTCAGCGGCCCGGAAAATCGCATCGTCCAGGTCGACAACTTCACTGCACCATTCGATCTAGACGGACGTCAGGTCGGCGAGGCCAGCTTCCTGTTGCCGGGCGATCTGCCGCTGGGCTATCACCGGGTGCACCTGCGGTCCGGCGACCACCGGTCCAGTACCGCCCTCATCATCACGCCGGACTGGCTGGGCCTGCCGGAAAAGCTCGCGGGACGCCGCGCCTGGGGCTTGGCCACCCAGCTCTACAGTGTGCGGTCGCAACAGTCCTGGGGCATCGGTGACCTCAGCGACCTGGGCGATCTTGCGCTGTGGTCCGCGTGGGCGCACGGCGCCGACTATCTGCTGGTCAATCCGCTGCATGCCGCGTGCCTGCCGGGCCCCGGCGGGAGCGATGGCCGGATAGAACCGTCACCGTATCTGCCGACGTCACGCCGCTTCGTCAACCCGCTCTACCTGCGGGTGGAAGCCATCCCGGAGTACGCCGAACTGCCCAAACGTGGCCGGGTGCGGGAGCTGCGCGACCGGGTACAACGTCGCGCCGTGCGATCGGACAGCATCGACCGCGACAGCGCCTGGGCAGCCAAATGCGCGGCCCTCAAGCTCATCCACGCCGTGCCGCGGTCGGCCGGGCGGGAGATGGCCTACACCGCTTTCCGCGATCGGGAGGGCCGGGACCTGGACGACTTCGCCACCTGGTGCGCCCTGGCCGACAAGCACGGCACCGATTGGTACCGGTGGCCGAAATCGGTGCGACACCCCGACGCCCCCGGCGTCGCGGCATTCGCCGCCAAGAACGCCGGCGCCGTCGATTTCCACCGATGGCTGCAGTGGCAGCTTGACGAGCAGCTCGCCGCGGCGCAGTCGCAGGCCACCCGGGCCGGCATGGCGCTGGGCATCATGCACGATCTGGCCGTCGGCGTGCATCCCACCGGTGCCGACGCATGGGCCCTGCAGGACGCGCTCGCGCTGGGAGTGACGGCCGGCGCGCCGCCGGACGAGTTCAACCAGCTGGGGCAGGACTGGTCGCAGCCGCCGTGGCGGCCCGACCGGCTTGACGAACTGGAATACCGCCCGTTTCGCGCGCTGATCCAGGCGGTGCTGCGGCACGCGGGCGGAGTCCGGATCGACCACATCATCGGGCTCTTCCGGTTGTGGTGGATACCGGAGGGCCGGCCCCCGACCGAGGGCACCTACGTGCGCTACGACCACGAGGCGATGATCGGGATCGTCGCGCTGGAAGCCCACCGGGCCGGAGCTGTCGTCGTCGGGGAGGACCTGGGCACCGTCGAACCGTGGGTGCGGGACTACTTACTCTTGCGCGGCCTGTTGGGCACGTCGATCCTCTGGTTCGAGAAGGAAGAGGCAACCGGAACGCCGCTGCCCGCCGAACGTTGGCGGGAATACTGTCTGTCCTCGGTCACGACGCACGATCTGCCGCCCACCGCGGGTTACCTGGCCGGTGACCACGTCCGGCTGCGGGACTCGCTGGGGCTGCTGACCCGGCCGGCCGAGGTCGAGCAGGAGGCGGCCAGGACTGAACGGACGGCCTGGCTGGCCGAGCTGCGGCGGGTGGGCCTGATCGGCGACGGCGAGGAGAGCCCCGAACAGCTGATTCTGGCCCTCTACCGGTACCTGGGCCGGACACCGTCGCGGTTGCTGGGCGTGGCGCTGACCGATGCGGTCGGCGATCGGCGCACCCAGAATCAGCCGGGCACTACCGATGAGTACCCGAACTGGCGGGTCCCGCTGTCGGGTCCGGACGGCAAGGCGGTACCGCTGGAAGCGCTGTTCACCGATGCCCGCGCCGCACAGCTACTCGAGGCAGTGCGCGACGTCACCGCCCCGGCACACCCATGCTGAACGATCGCGCCGCTCTCAGCGATCTCGTCCACCGTTATGCCGCCCTGGTCGACGATCGTCAATTCGATTCGGTAGCAACGTTATTCACCGAAACTGCGGAGCTGGTGGTGGCTGACCCGCCGTCTGAGCTGACACCGGTCCGGACCCACCGGGGCCGCGACGCCATCGCCGCGGCGGTTGCTGCGGTGGGCCGGCTCCTCCGCACCGAGCACGCGATCGTCGGCGAAGTGTACGACGCGGGACCGGCACCCGACGTTGCCCGCGGGCGCATCACCGGTATCGCCCACCACTGGAGTCATCGTTCCGGCGAAAGCGGGACCGAACTCGTCGACGTGGTCTGGCATCTGCGTTACGACGACGAGTACCGGTTGACCGTTTCGGGCTGGCGAATCAGCCGCCGGGCGCTGACCGTCAATGCCCTCGAAACGCGGCCGGTGCGCCGGGTGCGGCCCGGTGAATAGCCGAACTCGTTTGCCCGTAAAGCATTTCGGGTAGGCCCTAAAAAGACTCGAATCGGCCGCTCGGGACGGCCGGCTGCGCCGACTGCTGAGGGGGATACCGATGGCCGAGATCGCACACCTGCCTCGCAGCGCGCGCGACCTGGGGGAATTCGAAGATGCGGCAGAGCGCACCCCGGTCCTCGTCGTGATCGCCGGGGCCGTCCTCGCGTTCGTCGTTTCGGTCGCCGCATTCGCGCTGGGACAGGCGGGCGTGGGCGTTGCTGTGGCCAGTGGCGGGTTGCTGATCTTCGGCGCCGGGCTGTGCTGGCTCAGCATGGAACGCCGACGGGTGCGGGACGCCGAACGCGAAGTGCTGCTGCACCATCCGCGCAGCTGAGCTCAGCGCAACTCGGCGAGGTTGTGCACGGACTTCTTCACATCGGAGCGCAGTAGCCGGGCCACCAGACGTCCCACCGGTCCTCCGAGCACGCCGCCGGACAGGTCGGCGGTGAGCGAGAAGTCCGACCCGGGTTCCTTCGGCGTGACCTCCATTGCGACCGTGATGCGCACGCCGCCGCGACCGCTGCCTTGCAGCTCAATCGATTTCGGTTCGTCGTAGTGCGTCACTTCCCAGTAGATGACGTTGCGGAAGCCCTTCACCTTGATCAGCGACGCGACGCAGGTGCCTTTCTCGATGGTGGACGGAACCTCGCCGCGCCACCCCCCGAAGATGGTCATCCACTCGTCGAAACGCGCGAGATCTGACGCCAGCTTCCACGCGGCTTCCGGAGTCACCTCCGAGGTGGTCGAAACCTCTACTTTCGCCAACGGAATCCGCTCCTCTGCGCGTCGGGGTCAGTGCCGATACATACCCGGGTGTCATGGGCGGGTAAACAACGCCGTCGTCCGCGAACACATGAGTTTGGCATTGTTTCTAATTTATACAGTGGCCATAGTGTAAATTTGCTCAGCGTGAGTGGATCCATTGACGCGGGGTCAGCCCCCCGTACCGGAGCGTCGGACAGACAGCTGGGCGTGGACTACGCGAGCGAGGTGCACACCGCCGAGGACGTCGTCGACGTCGAGTCCTACGGCGGTGGTTTCGACCTCACCCGACGTGCCACCGCCCCGCGCCTGCGAGTCGGCCGGGACAGATGGTTCAACCTGCTCTGGCTGATTCCGATCGGATTCGTGGTGATGCTGGCCGGCGTCGCGATCGGCAAAGGGCTGCACCACATGCCGGCGGTGCAGTCGTTCATCGAGCGCTATCCGGGCACCGAGGAGCATTCCGGTGCCATAGCCGGGCGTCCGGCCTGGATCGGGTGGACCCACTTCTTCAATCTCTTCATGATGACGTTCATCATCCGTTCCGGGATCCAGATCCTGTGCGATCACCCGCGGCTCTACTTCAGCCGCAACGCCACGCCCGGCAAGGACGAATGGTTGCGGGTGGGGCCGCCGGTGCCCGATGACCCCCTGTGGACCGCCAACTCCGATACCGTGGCTCTCCCACCGCAATTCGGGCTGCCGGGCTTCCGCCACTCCATCGGTCTGGCCCGGTGGTGGCACCTCGGCATCGACGTGTTGTGGTTGGTCAACGGTGCGGTCTTCTACGCGCTGTTGTTCCTCACCGGGCAGTGGCGGCATCTGGTGCCGACCAGCTGGGACGTGTTCCCCAACGCAGCATCGGTGGCCATTCAGTACGCGTCCCTGCAGTGGCCCACCGACAACGGCTGGGTGGCCTACAACGGTCTGCAGTTGCTCGCCTACTTCACCACCGTGTTCATCGCCGCCCCTGCGGCCGTCATCACCGGACTCGGTATGTCACCGGCACTGTCGCAACGCGTCCACTGGCTCAGCAAGCGATTGAGCATCCAGCACGCGCGCTCGCTGCACTTCCTGGTGCTCGTGTATTTCCTGTTCTTCATCCTGACCCACGTCACGATGGTTTTCGCCACCGAAGCCCTGCGCAACCTCAACCACATGTTCGCCGCCCGAGACGACAACGGCTGGGTCGGGTTCGCGGTCTTCTGTATGGCGATGGTGATCGTGGCAATCGCGTGGGTTGCCGCCACCCCGTTCACAATTCGCCATCCGCGCGTGGTCCAGCGGGTCGGCTATGCGCTCGTCGGACCGTTTCAGCGCGCGCTGGAACGCCTCAATCCCAAGCCCGGTGCATTCACCGAAAAGGACATCTCGCCCTATCACTGGCGTAACGGCCGCCTCCCGGAGACCGTGGAGTACAAGGAGCTGGCGGAAAACGACTTCGCGGATTGGCGGCTGCGGGTGTACGGCCTGGTCGAGAACCCGACGGCATTCTCACTCGACGACCTGCGGGCACTGCCCTACCACGACCAGATCACGCAGCACTTCTGCATTCAGGCGTGGTCGGGGGTGGCCAAGTGGGGCGGCGTCTCGATGCAAACCATCATGGACATCGTCAAACCGCTGCCGGAGGCAAAATGGGTCGTCTTCTACTCGATGGGCCTGGGCGCGACGGGAGGTATCTACTACAACGCGCATCCCATCGAGCAGATGACACACCACATGAGCATGCTTGCCTACGACATGAACGGCGAGCCGCTCCCCTATCTGCATGGCAGACCGCTACGCCTGCGCAACGAATTGCAACACGGCTTCAAGCAGGTCAAGTGGATCAAGGGCATCGAGTTCGTCGCGCACTATTCCGAAATCGGCAGTGGCTATGGAGGTTACAGCGAAGACCACAAGTTCTTCGGCCGGCACCAGACGCTGTGATCTATCAGGTCGGGCAGACCTGATCGACCCACGACTTCACGGTCTGGTTGTTTTTCGGGTAGTCCGGATCGTCGAAGTGGGTACCGCCGGTGGTGACGAAGTGCTCGATCGCCGACTTGACCGAGGCCGGCGGGTTGTAGCGCTCGAGGGTGTCGGCGGCCTTGCGCGCGGCGTCCTTGTCGGTCGCGGTCAGCAGATCAAGGTTGGCCCCGGTGATCTCCACGCACTGGCTGGAGTCCAGGGTGGTGACCGGTGCCGACTCGGTGGAGGTGGCCTCGCTCGACGAGGCGGCGGCCGACGTCGATGTGGCCGAGCTGCTGGCGCCCGAGGAGTGAACCACCGTCGTCTTGCCGGACGAGCAACCCGTCATCACCGTCGTGGTCACCACGACGGCCGCAAACCACCACCGCTTTCGCATCAAGGTCCCTCCTGGATGAGTAGGCCGACCGCTCCCGGCGCGGTAGCACCGCCGTAGATTAGCGCACCGAATGTGGCCTGGCTCACGTTCGAGCTGCGGAAATCCAGGTAGATCCAGGTTTGCCGGGGCCGGCTACCCGCCCCAGGCGGCCGCTACCTGCGTGGCGACGTCGATTATCTGAGCAGCCTGGGACTGCGGCGAATCGATCTCCTCGCGCACGTACTGCGCGATGAAACGCCGGATTTCACCGTCGACCCCGGCGAGGATGCGCAGCACTTCGCCCCGGATCGATTTGGACGAGACATTGACGGTGATGTCCGACGGTCGCGGCTTGGAGACGTCCACGATGAGTAACAGCGGCTCGGCCGCCCGCGCGGTGGCACGTAAGGCGATGTCGCCGGTCACCTTGAACCGCTGCTTGTCCAGTCGCAGGTCCAGCAGCAGGTCGATGGACAGTGGGATGTGGATGACAAAGGTGATGAGATCGCCGAGTTTGCGGGTGACCCGCGGCTCCTGAATCTTGACGTTCGCGCTGACCTTCGCGATTCCGCCCGGTCCCTGGGCGATGGGTTCCATGGCAAACTCGCTGCCGGCGATATCACTCAACGCGGCGGCGACCCGGTCCGGCGTTACGGCAACCTCGAAAAACTTGCGGCCGAACTCTTCGTAGCTGAGGAAGTCCTGGTTTTCCATAAGATTTATACGGTCTCATGCCGCCCGCCCGATGGGCCGCTGATCCGCTCGAGTCGCCGAAAATTCGGCCTTCCGCAGCCGCCGAAAGTGTGATCTGCAGCACTGCGCAGCCGGTTGTGAAGAACGCCACAAGCGGGCGCTTCGATTCGGTATGTCGGGCGGGGGCCTGCCACCCTTGACGTATTGGAGGTGTTTGAATCTCATGCGCGCGCACGAAATCTCTGAGCAGCGCTCGGTCGTCACGCGGATCGAGGCGCTGCTGACCTGGCTTGGCGGCGGGCATGCACGCGAGCTCGCAGAACGCCATGAGCGGTCCACACACGCCGTCGCGGGAGCCGTGGTGGTGCTCGGCGCCGTGCTGGCATGGCTGGTCGCCGCACTGGCCGTCAGACCGGCGGTCGGCTCGGCGCCGGTATGGGCCGTGGTGGCCGCGACCCTCGTCTTCGGTCTGTTGGTCGGAGCGGTCACTCGCGGCATCGCCGGTATCCCTGCGCGCGGCTGGCGGGGAACGGCCGGTCGCGCCATGGTGGCGCTGGCCGTCGGAGTTTTGGTCGGCGAACTCGCCGCACTCGTGCTCTTCTCCGGCGCTGTCGACCGTCGCCTGGACGAGCGGGCGCTGCGCACCGCGGACTCGGCTCCGGCGGTGGCACAGGCCGCGGCATCCCTGCAACAGGCGCGTACGGCACGCAGCGCGCTGGACGGAACAGTGGACCAGGCCCGCGGACACCTGGACAACGCCCTGGTGATCGCGCGCTGTGAGTACAACCCGACGCCCGCCTGCCCGCAAACCCGGATCACCGGCGTTCCGGGCCGCGGGCCCGAGACCCGGACGGCGAACGAGCTGCTCGGTGACGCCCAGCGGGAACTCGACGGCGCGCTGGCCGCTCGCGACCGCCAGGCACCCTCCCTGGACGCCACCGTCGCACGCGATGAACAGGCACTGACCGAGGCGCGGCAGGCCGCGGTCGCCGATGCCGGACGGGGTCTGGGCGCGCGGTGGGTCGCGATGAACGACCTGACTCTCGCCGGCGCCGGGGCGCTCGTGCTGCGCCTTCTTGCCATCGCATTCTTCGTGCTGCTGTATCTGCTGCCGCTGATCCTGCGCACGTGGCGCGGCGAGACCACCCACGATCGCCACGCCAGCGCGCGTGCGGAGCGCGAACGCGCCGAGCTGGAAGCCGACACCGCGATCGCCGTCAAGCGGGCCGAAGTGCGCCGCGCGGCCGAGATCATGTGGGCCGAGCACCAACTCACCCAGACGCGCCTCGCCATCGAGGCTCAGGCCGAGATCGATCGCGAACACCACCGCCGCCGGGTCGTCGAGGCGCTCGACGCCCCGGTGTACGCGTCGTCGGAACGTACCTTCGAGCCAGTGGAGGAAGAAATGTATCTGCCGATCGCCGCCGAGGCCGAGGCCGCCGCAACGCGGGCGGTGGCCCAGTTGCCCGCCGCGGACCGCGATGTGCAACCACCGGTCACCGAGAACCTGCCGGCACCGGCCGAACCCGTCATGGCGGCCGTCGAGCACTACGAGCCGTCGGCTCCCGCCGAGGTGGACGACCAGCACCGTGCCCCGCTGATTCCGTCGATTCCGGATGCCACCAAGGCCGCAGCCCGGTGGATCCGTCCGCTGGTGCCACCGTTCGTGGCGCGGGTCATCGACAACACCACCCAGCCGTTGCGCACCGCCCGGCAGGTGTTCGAGGAGGTCGAGGAGATTGCCTTCTCACTGAAGCGGACCCGCAAAGTGACCATGAATACCGAGACCTCCGACGGCGCCGGCCAGCAGCAGCCCCAGCAGCCGCCGCAACCCCCGCTGCAGGCACCGCCGCCCGCAGCCCCCGGGCCAGGCGTCCACCGGATCGATTCGACGCGTGGTCAGGCGGCGCAGCGGCACTATGCCGGTGACTACGGCCAGCTGGGTGGGCATGCCGAGCACGCGCTGAGCGGGGCGCCCGGCAGAGACCTGGCCGACTTGGCGGTCGGGGCCTCGGATGGTCGCCGTCAGCTGGTCGAGCGGGAGGGACCACGCGAGTTGGACGGGCCCACCGGCCCCCGCCAATTGCCCCCTGCCAAATAGGGTGGCATAGCGGCAAACCGGGCGAGTTGGTCGCGGCGTAGTATCTTTCGGGGTCGGCGGCGACGGGTAATTGCATACGGATTGGGAACAGGACGTGCTCGCATGAGGGTCAGTCTCTTTCTGGCGGACGCGGCTCAAGCCGATGTTCAATCGGGCAAGGTCCACACCCTCGGGTTGGGCTGGCGCCAATGTCAAACGCCCACGCCCCCATTCGCATTGGTGATGTTTCTGGACATCGACTGGGACGAGACGAACAAGCAGCACAAGCTCACCTGCCAGTTGCTGGACACCGACGGTCAACCGGTGGTGGTGCAGGGCCCGCAGGGCCCGCAGCGGATCTTGTTCGAGGCGGCCGCCGAGGCGGGCCGCCTACCGGGTGCCATTCACGGCACCTCGGTCCGGATGCCGCTCACGCTCAACATCCCGGCCGGAATCCCACTGGAACCGGGCATATACGAGTGGCGGGTCGAGGTGGACGGCTTCGAACAGGCCACTGCCGTCGAGGCGTTCATCGTCTCCCCCGGCGGCATTGCGCCGACACCGGCAAACTAACTGCGCCACAAGCTATTTGATCATCAGCTCCAGGTGTTCCAGCCGGCGTACCAGCAGGCTCGGCAGCCAGGGACCGACGTCGGCCGCCTCGATGACGGTGGTGCGGTCCAGCAGTAGCCGCAGTGCGATCTGAGCTTCCAGACGTGCGAGTGCGGCACCGACGCAGAAGTGCGCGCCCCTGCCGAAGCTGAGGTGTCCCTTCGCCGTGGAGCGGTCGAGCCGGAACTGCGCGGGGTCGTCGAACTGGCTGGGATCGCGATTGGCCGCGCCCCACATCAACATCAGATGCGAGTCGGCCGGCAGCTCGACACCGGCCAGGCTGGTGTCGGTGCGCACATGCCGGTAGTGACCACGGAACGGCGGTTCGTAGCGCAGTGTCTCCTCGATGAAAGGGGTGAGCAGAGCCGGGTTTTCACGCAACCGGCGCTGAACGTCGGGACGAGTGGCCAGGATCCAGGCGGCACTGCCCAGCAGCGAAGCGGTGGACTCCCCGCCCGCGGCGAACAGGGTCACCATCATCACCTGCGCGGCGATGGTGTCGATCTCCCCCGCGGTGCAGGCCGCCGACAGCTCGCCCAGCAGGTTCTCCCGGGGGTCGGCCACTGCACGGCGGAAGCACTCGGTGATGAAGCCGTTGAGTTCCAGCAATGCGACGCCGGCCGCGGCGAGCTGATCCTGACTGACCAGTCCTTCGAGCAACTGAGTGGCGGCGTAACCCCATTGCACCAGCTGCGCGATGTCAGCATCGGGAACACCGATCAGCTCCGCCACCACCATCATGGGCAGGCGGTTGGCCACCGATCCCATCCACTCGATACGCCCATCGTGCAGTCCCTCGCGCCAGAGCCGGTCCGCGGCGGTCGCCGTGAACTGCTCGATGGCCCGGATCCGCTTGGCGGCCAGGTGCCGGACCAGCAGTTTGCGATGCACCGCGTGCACCGGGTCGTCAGCGGTCGCCAGCACCTGAGTGGGCCCGCCGAGGGCGTCCATGGTGAATGCCCGCACGTTGCCGTCGGGCGTATACGTCATGGTCGCGGTCAGGTTCGAGGAGAAGTCCCCGGTCCGGCTGATGGCCTCGTTGACGGCAGCCCATTCGCACACCACATAGAAGTCCGAGTCGGCCACCCGATGCACCGGGCCCGCGCTGCGCAGGCGCTCGTAGAGCGGATAAGGATCCTGGATCGAGGCGGCGTCGAAGAGCTCGACGGCATCATGGACAGCGATCATGTACCCAGCCTGCGGAGTCGATACCCGCTGGTCAAGGGCACATTGTGAAGTCGAGACCGGTTGCCGGCGGACCGTCGCTCGAGCTGTCTCAGCCAAGCGGCACGACCTGCGGCTACTGTGAGAGCAATGTCCACGATCGTCTCAATGTTGAGAAAAATAGTCGTGCGCTTCTCGCGGGGTCGGGTGAGCGATGCCGGCTGACGACTGGGTGATCGGCGCCGACCGGCGCGCGATGGCCGCGGAGCGCATCTATGCCGCCGCCACCGACTTGATCGCCCGCCACGGGCTCGACGCACTGGACATCGACCAGCTGGCGGCGAACGTGCACTGCTCCCGGGCGACCGTATATCGGTATGCCGGCGGCAAGGCCGAGATTCGCGACGCCGTGCTGCGCCGGGCGGCAGCCGGCATCATCGACTCGGTGCGTTCGGCAGTAGCCGGACTGAGCGGACAAGAACGAGTCGTTACCGCCATCACCCTGGCGCTCAAGCGAATTCGATCGGATCCGATGAGCCGGCTGATGCTGAGCTCGGGCGCCGACGCGATGGGCGGACTCACCGCGTCGCCGTTGCTCGCCGACCTTGCTTCCGAGCTCGCCGGCCTGGCCGACACCGACCCCCAGGCCGCGCAGTGGGTGGTACGGGTGGTGCTGTCGCTAGTGTCGTGGCCCGCGGAGAATGCGGCCGCCGAACACGAGCTGGTACAGCGGTTCGTCGCACCGGCGTTCGGCGACAAGCCCTGATCAGTTACTCGTCACCGAAGCTCTCGTAGAGCTGGGGCAGAAATCCGGCCAGATGGTTCATCTCCTGGGCGCAGTGCACCAGCAGGTTGCGCCCGCTGGTTTCGGCGTTACCCAGGATTCGGGAAGCGATGGGACGCACCGCTTTCGATGCGACCCCCGGAGCGTTGCGCACGGCGATGTGCGGGCCACCCATCCAGAAGCGGGACCGCATCTCGGATCCGGCCTGGGTCGAGCGGATGTGGTGGATGAACCAGCCGACATCCACCGGCGCATCGCCGGAGCCCAACCGGGCGCAGATAGCCACGGCGTCGTCGGTGTCGGGAGGCAGGCCCATCGCCGCGGGCTCAACGAATTGTATTGCCCCGCTGAGCATCGCCGAGCCGATGTACTCGTTGATCATCGACCAGCGGCCGATGTAGCGTTGCGCGCCCCGGCGACCGGCGTCCGCGTCGTCCTGGTTGCCGTCCTTCCAGGCTGCCGACAGATGCGCCCGCGGGTGCCACAACTTGTAGCGGCGGCTGTCGCATCCGTGCCAGCCGAACCACCATGACCACATCCCCGGTGTGACACCGGGCATGTCGGTGCGCACCGAGACCTGATAGCTGCCGTCTTCGAGTACGCCGTAACCGTTCTCCGTCTGCTGGTAGCCGTCCTGCGCGACGGCGGCGGCCTGGTCGAAGGCCGCCAGCGCCATGCCGCCCTGCGGCCCGTGCTGCAGCGCCTCGACGACATGCTGTGGCAGCGGCGCCATCTCGGGTTTGAAGAACTTGCCGAACGGGGTGTCGGCGTCGTCGCCCCGGTAGCCGAGGTAGAGATCGGCGGCCATCAGAGTCGTCCCATCCAGCTGTTGAACAGACCGTCGGGGTCGTAGGTCGCGCGCGCCTTGTCGAGCCGCGCCATGGCATCGTCGGTGGCGAAGCGGGCGGGGCGCTGACCCAGGTTCTCGTCGGCCAGCTGGATGCCGGTTGCCAGGTGAGACATCGCCTCCATGTTCGAGCGCGCCCAGTCGCCGTACTTCGCGTCGTCGGCCGGGTCCTTCCAGGAGCCGTACAGCGCGAGGTAGATCTCGTCCTCGACGCTGTAGGCCATGTCCTGACGCGCCGGCGACGGCCCCCAGTTCAGCCACAGGAAGTGTGACGGCGACGGCGGCAGTGTGTTGACGATGTTGCGGATCCCCGGCAACAGATCCTCCGCCGACGCCGAGGTCCACATGTTGTCGGCCGTATAGCGGTGGTCCTCGAGGTAATGCGTCATCACGACGTCGTACCAGGTGGGCAGATCCGTTGGCATGTAGGGGTTTTTGACCAGTGCGCGGTCGACGACCGGACACGTCTCGAACACCGCCAGGGCCTGCTTGGCCTCTTCCTCGGAATCGGCGAACGCCGGTGATGCCATGACGATCGCCGGGATGTCGAGGCCCATCTCGGGAACGCTCGCCGTCGCGATGATTTGCATCTCGACCCGGCGGTCCACATCGGCGCTGACGTTGCGGGCCCAGGTGTACACCTCGTCGGCGAGGTCGAGGGGGTAGACGTACACGCTGGTGCCACAGACCGCCGGGCGCGGATAGACCTTCAGATAGAAGGAGGTGACGACACCGAAGAAGCCCGGACCGGCGCCGCGCGCGGCCCAGTAGAGTTCGGGATGATTCTCTGCGTCGCAATGGATTTGCTCGCCGTCGGCGGTGATGACGTCGAGTGCGGTGACGCTCTCGCAGGCCGGCCCGTAGATCCGGCTGTTCCAGCCGTACCCGCCCTGCAGGAGGTAACCACCCAGGCAGACCCCCTTGCAGTGGCCGCCGGGGAAGAACAGATTCTGTGCCTGCAGGTCGGCCATCAGCAGGCTGCCGCCCTTGCCGGGACCGGCGACGGCGGTCATGTTGTCGGGGTCGATGGAGGCGTGGTCGAGACGGCTGACGTCGAGCAGGAGGGCGCCGTCGCGAAGATGACTGGCCGCGAAACTGTGCCCGCCCGACTTGATGCTGACCTTGTGTCCGTGCGACCTGGCGTACGCGAGACCGGCTTTGATGTCGTCCGCGTCGGTGGCCTGCACGATCACCTCGGGATAACGGTCGGGCACTTTCTGGTGCCAGACGCTGTCCCGCCGGGCCGGTTCGTAGCCGTCATCACCACGGAAGTAGTGTCGCCCGGCAGGTAGCGCGCTCATCTGGAACTCCTTTGATCCCTATTTCGGTCCTTCACAGTCCGCTATGCGGCACACTATAGTGGAAGTGTGGGGCAAACGGAACGGACTTCGACGACGAATCGTGACGAGGGAATTCAGGTGCTGCGCCGTGCGGCGGCCGCCTTGGACGAGATCGCCGCCGAGCCCGGACATCTGCGTCTGGTCGATCTCGGTGAACGCCTGGGATTGGCCAAATCGACGGTGCGCCGGCTCCTGGTCGGCCTGGTCGAAGTCGGCCTGGTCAGCGTCGACTCGAATGGTCGTTTCTCCCTTGGCGATCGGTTGCTCGGCTTCGGCAGCGCCACGGGCGCGCACATCGCGGCGATATTCCGGCCGACCATCGAGCGGGTCGCCTCGGCCACCGACGGGGAAACCGTCGACCTCTCGGTGCTGCGGGGGCAGCGAATGTGGTTTGTCGACCAGATCGAGTCGTCACACCGCTTGCGTGCGGTATCGGCGGTCGGGGTCCGTTTCCCGCTGGCCGGCACCGCCAACGGCAAAGCGGCACTGGCGGCACTCGACGACGCCGACGCCGAGGCCGCGCTGGCCCGGATGCCCCCGGAGGTGGCCGCCGCACTGCGCCCGGAGATCGCTGAGATCCGTTCCACCGGAATCGCTTTCGATCGAGATGAGCACACGGCAGGAATCTCGGCGGCCGCTATCGCGCGACGCTCGGTGGGAGACAACGTGATCGCGATCTCGGTGCCCACTCCCACCGAGCGGTTCGCGGAGAAGCAGGACCAGATCGTGGCTGCACTGCGCGTCGCCGCCGAGTCGACGGCCTGGACCCGCTGACTTCAGGCCGCGATACTTCCCTTTACCGCGGCCGTTCGGTGTCCGGCACTGTTATTCAGTGGGCCGTTCAGCAGTCCATTCAGCAGGAGGATACGGCGGACGCGACGAAGAGGTCGCCCCATTCATGCCGTGCGGCCGACTGCGCTTCGATAAAGCTCGGCGTCTCCTCCCCCTCGCCGGCCAGGTGCACCAGCGCCCAGGCCATCTCGTAGACCGGGACCCGGTGGCGTTGTGCGGCGCCGTGCAGCTCATCGAAGGCCGTGCCGGAACGGCACCGGCGCAGACCGATGAGGATGCCGCGTGCGGTGTCGAGCAGCCGACCTGAGTTCGAGTCAGAGGGAATCTGGGTAGGAGCCCAGCTTGCCGTCATACCTTTCTTACCTCCTGCCGTCCATCACCGGCGAAATCCTTGCAGGTGAGGACATCTCGCCGGAGGTGCGCCACAAACGGCGCACCGTGCCATGATTTGCGGGTCTGCGCGATTGCGCCAGGGTGCGGCCCGTTTCGATACCGAGCTGTAAGTGCCCCGATACCGATCAGTCAGCCAGCGCCAGCACCTCGTCGAAGCCTGCGACCAGCGCTTCGTGGAATACGTCCTCGTCGGGGATGGCCGCGGTGTCGACGTTGATGCCCAGGGCGCAGGTGTCCACATAGGTCAGCAGCGTGACATTGACCGACGAGCCGATCGTCGGGCCGAAAGCGTATTGCCCGCGCACCGCGGCACCGCCGAGGAACACCGGTACGGGAATGCCCGGCACGTCACTGGTCAGGAAATCGACATGGCGCAGCACCGAACCGATATACCAGCGCGGCATCAAGTTGAGAACGCCGGCGATCAATTGGGTATGCGGGAGCGACTTTTCGTTGCGCACCGCGCCGACGCGCCGGTGAATCTCTTCGATCCTTTTCGCGGGATCGGGCTCGCCGACCGGCACGTCGAACCGCATCAGGGTGATCTTGTTGCCACCCATGTCATCGCCTTTGGTCCGCAGACTGATCGGCATCGTCAGGTGCAGGTCTCCCACGGCGACCCCGTGCTTTTCGTGGTAACGACGCAACCCGCCCGCCACGCCCGCGACGAACGCGTCGTTGAGTGCGCCGCCGCAGCGGTGTGCCGCCTCCCGCAGCTTCGGGCGTGACACTTCGTGCACGCTGAGACGACGGATCAAGCTGCGCTCGGTGGTCAGCGGGGACCCGGTCCGGTTCAGCGGCCGCACCGTCCGGTAGACGGATGCGGCGCTGGCCGCGGCCGAGCGCACCGTCGCGATGGGCCTGCGAACTCCGTCATACATCAGGCGAGGTGCCCGCCTGGCGGTGCCCAGCACCGCGTTGCTCAGCAGAGAAGTGTTGTACCGCAACGTGTCCCGGTAGCCATCCAGCCAGGTGGAGGCGGGCACCCGCGGTTGCTCCGGCAGCGGCTCGTGCGGGTAGAGCTCCTCGGAAAGGTCGAACAGGTTCATCGCGATCTGCACGCCCCCCACCCCGTCGGTCAGGGCGTGGTGGAACTTGCAGATCACGGCCGCGCCGCCGTCCTGCAGGCCCTCGACCAGAGTCGTCTCCCACAGGGCCCGGGCCCGGTCGAAGTCCTGCATCTCGGCCAGGCGTGCCATCTCGAGCACATCGTCGAGGGTTCCGGATCCGGAAACCGCCGTGCGCCGCATGTGATAGTCGAGGTCGAAGTCCGGGTCGGGCTCCCACCGGGGCGGGGCCGGTGGCGGGGACTCCACCACGCGCTGCCGGAACATGGGCAACTTGCGACTGATCATGTCGAAACGGTCGCGTACTTCGTCCCAGTCCGGGGTGCGGTCCAGTAACACCACGCTGACCACCGTCGACCGCAGCCGCGGGTCGCTTTCCATCGCCCAGGTGAAGGCGTCGCTGTTGCGCAAGAATTCAGTCATGTTCGCTCCCGGTCGTAAACCTACGACCAGCAACGTCCCGCGTCAGCACCAGATTGGCAGCCAATGACTTTGGTCCCCACAGGTGGGGCCGTTCGTCAATCCACGCGCCGGCGTCTCGTCAGTTTCCGAGCACTCGCCGGGTGTAGTCGTTGCGGAAGACGCGGTCGGGGTCGAGGCGGTCCCGAACCGCGATGAACCGGTCCCAGTCCGGGTAACGCTCGCGCAGGGTGGCCGCGTTCTGGTAATGCCGCTTCCCCCAGTGCGGCCGGCCCTGGTACTCGTCCATGATCTCCTCGACGGCGCGGAAGTAGGTTTCGAATTCCATGCCGCTGAACTGATGGACCGCGATGTAGCAGGTGTCCCGGCCGTACGCGGTGGACAGGAATGCGTCGTCAGGCGCGCTGAACCGCACTTCGAGGGGGTACATGATCGGCAGGTTGCGCCGGCGCACCAGCTCGATCACCCGCTGCACCGCTTCGTTCGCGTGCTCGCGGGGTATCGCGTACTCCATCTCGGTGAATTTGACGTTGCGGGCGCTGGCGTAGACCTTCCACCCGTGGTCCTGGACGCTGGACGGTGACATGAGGCTTGTCATCAACCGGTTCAAACGCGGTGCGGTGCTGGGGAATTGGCGGCCGGCGCGGCAGATCACGTTGAGGCCGGCGTTCTCGAATCCCTCGCCGAGTTTCTTCTTCCACACCGGGCCGGGCCGCGGCGGTTCGTTGCTGCGCCGGGTGGTGCGCGTCAGCGCGGTGTCTCCATAGGGGAACACGAAGAACTCGAAGTGGTCGTTGCCGTCGACGTCGGCGTCGAGTCGCTCCAGCGTTTCGGTCAGTGGGCGCAACTCGTCCTCGCGGTGCAAGGTGAACAGGGGCACCACCCTCAGGGTCACCTGGGATATCACACCCAACGCGCCCAGCGAGACCCGCGCCGCCAGGTAGTCGTCTCCCTCAGAGACCTCCAGCACATCGCCGGTGGCGGTGACCACCCGCGCCGAAACGATCTGTGCCGAAACGTTTTTGAAGCGCGCTCCGGTGCCGTGCGTGGCGGTGGCGGTGGCTCCGGTGATCGACTGCTTGTCGATGTCGCCCTGGTTCTCGATGCCGAACCCGTGCGTCGCCAATTCGGCGAAGAGTGGATGCAGCTTGGCGCCGCCCTGGACGGTCGCCAGTCCGTTCGCCTTGTCGACGTTGATCACCCGCTGCAGGCCGGTCATGTCGATCATGACGCCGTCGGTGCAGGCGCAGTCGGTGAACGAGTGGCCGCTTCCCACCGCGCGGACCCGCTGTCCCCGACCGGACGCCCGGCTCACGATGTCGGAGAGCTCGGCCTCCGACGCGGGCCGCTCGATCGTGACCGGTGCGCAGATTTGGTCACCGGCCCAGTTCTTCCACATGTTCATCGCACCAGCTCCCGTGCTACCGATTCCGCGACCGTGACTGCGTGAATCACGGTCTCATACACCAGATTTTCTGGCGTATCCGACATTTGGTGATAGTTGGACAGCGCCTTGTGGCGGTCGATCGAAGAGAAGCAGGCGGTGGGGTAGCCCGCGCGGCTCATCAGGACGGCGTCGGTGCTGTTGCGCGATCGCATGCCGCGGCGCAGCGGCGCTCCGGCGCGTTCGGCGGCCCGCACCACCAGATCCCGGAACGGCCGGTAGAAGTAGTCCTCCATGACTGTGGTGCCCTCGCCCTCGAGCATGATGAGCTCGGGTGAACCGACGGTGTCGAAGTTCAGGAAGTAGGTGCGCTCGCGGTCGAGTTCCGGCTTGTGCCGGGCCATGAAACCGTAGATGCCGCCCTGCAGTTGCTCCTCGGCTCCGAGCGAGACCAGCAGCACCCGCACGCCCGGCACGGGCCGGTCACGCAGCCGCTCGGCCAGGGCCACCAGCAGCGCGACCGCCGAGAGGTTGTCGTTGGCGCCAGGCACTATCGGGCTGCGGGCGATATCGGTGAACGCGGCCACTCCGATCGCGCTCACCGCCGCTCCGGCGAGCATCATGGCGCGGCTGCCCCGCAGGGCCCCCACCCCGGCAAGGGCGGGCGCGAAGATGGTCGGCCACCAGTTGGGCAGCGAGGTGTCCACCCGCTCGACGATTCCGGGGAACCATGCGACCGCGTACTCCTGCAGCTTGGAGTCGAAGAACTTGCCACTGTGCGCGGCGTCGTGGTGGGCGCACACCACCAGCGTGTGCTCACCCGCCGGGTCGCCGGCTTCGGCAACCACGTTCCAGGTGGTCCGGGAGTTGTGCAGCGTCTTGCGCACCACCCGTGCGCCGTTGGAGCAGTCGTCGGCGATGGCCAGTCCGGCACCCAGTCCGGCCAGCGCCGCCGGCGCACGCAACCGCCGGCTGAGCAGACCCGCCGCGGCGGCCGCGACCCCGACGGCCGACAACTTGGCGTGCAGCCGCGGATATCCGTCGTAGAACTGCTCCTCCTCGATGCGCGCCTGTCGCGCTCCGGCCGCGCGCAGCCGCTCGACGATCCAGACGGCCGCCCGGTGTTCTCCCGGGCTGCCGGCACCCCGCTCGATGGGTGCGAGTGTCTCGATGACTTCGCGCAACGTGTCGAGTTCCGTCGGCCCTGCGGCGGTCGCGGTCATGGCAACTCCTGTGTGTGCATCAGATCCATCAGAGGAAGGTGCACCCCTCACCCCGGTAGGTCGGGACCGTGTCGACTATCGCAGCGCCGCGTACCAGATGCAGGCGGTCGAACCGCTCGCACAGTTCGCCCGCCTTGGTGTGGCGGAAGTACACCTTGTCGCCGATCTTGAGGCTGCGGGCCGCGTCGCCGGTGAGCGGGGTCTGGACTTCACCGGTGCCCTCGACCGAATTGAGCGCCAGCCCCGCCGGCAGATAGGGGGTGGGCATCCGGTCCTTGGCGCCGACGCCGCTGGCCAGGTAGCCACCGCCCAGCGCGGTCACCGTCTGGTCATCGGGCCTGCGACACACCGGCAGTGCGAACATCGCCGCCGGCTGCAGCGTGAACGACGAATAGGAGTCGAAGAGCGTCGGCGCGTAGAAGCCGGATCCGGCGGTCGCCTCGGTCATCGCCGGTTCCTGCGCGACCAGCTGCAGGTCGCCGGTGCCGCCGGCGTTGACGATCTCTAGGTCGGCCACCTCGCGGACCAGCTCGACGGCGCGGGCACGTCGCTCCCGCAGTTCCGCGATAGACCGCCGCTGCATGAACCCCACGAGGGCGTTCTGCAGATGCTTTCCGGCGACATGGTCACCGAACCCGGCGATGTGGCCCTCATAGGACATCAGTGCGACGAGTTTCAGATTGGCGCGCCGCGCGATGTCCTGCGCCAGGGCCCGCGCCTGCTCGGGGGTGTGCAACGGCGAGCGCTTCGGGCCGATCTTCACGCGACCGCCGGCCGGCCAGAATCCGGCGTCGAGATCGAGGCACAGCCGCACCGGCTGGTTTGTGGCGCTCTGGATCAGGTCGAGATGGTCGACACTGTCGACCATCACGATCGGCGCACCGTCGGGATCTGCGGCGGTGAGCTCCCCCAGTTCGCGCAGCGCAGCACGGTCGGTGCTGGGATAGGCGAGCAGGAGATTGCGGAAGCCGTGGCCGGCCAGCCACAGCGTTTCCCGCAGGGTAAAGGTCATCAGCCCGTCGAAGCGCTCGTTCGAGTCCAGGATCTGGCGTTGTATCGGCCTGCACCGCAACGACTTCGACGCGACGCGAATCGGCTTTCCGCCGGCGCGGGCGAGCAGCTGGGCGGCGTTGCTCCACATCGCGTCGAGATCGACGAACGCAAAGGGCGCATCCAGATCGGCGAACGCCTCTTCATAGCGCTGCAGTCGGCCCTGGATATCGAGCCTGACCTGCCCCTGCGGAGGTGGCTGGTGGGCGGCATTCACGCCGTCACCTTACTGAACATTCGCCCAATTGCCGCAACATGACCGTAACCGGGTCGGCAGTGTGTGCAGTTTGCCGTCGACGGCGTCCGATTCTGTGCAGAATGCCCTGCCCCGGTCCGCCGGCTTCGTGCCCCGAACCCGCCGCAGACCGCCCGTTCCGCCGCACCCGGCGGCAGGTGGTCAGAGGATGGCTTTGACGTCCTTCGCGTGCGCGATCTGGTCCCAGTCCACATCCAGTTCGAGCAGGATCTCCTCGGTGTGCTGGCCGTGTTCCGGCGCGCGGGTCGGACCCGGTGGCGTCTCGTCGAATTGCACCGGCGCAGCGACGATCCGGTATTTCTCGCCGTGGTCATCGACGTTGGTGATCACGTAGCCGTTGGGCTCCACCTGCGGGTCGTTGAGGGTCTCGCGCGGAGTCGCCAGGGCACCCCAGACACCCGGTTCGTCGTGCAGGACCTGCCGCCAGTGCGCGAGGTCGTGAGCGGCAAACGCGTCGGCGAAGATGGCGGTGGCGTCGGCGGCATTGGCGATCAGGTTCGCCGACGGCACGAATCGCTCGTCGTTGGCCAGCTCCGGCAGGCCCATCCGCCGACAGAACCCGGCCCAGAATTTATCCGGCTGCAGAAAGACCAGCTGGATCCATCTGTCGTCCTTGGTCTTGTAGCGGGCCACCAGCGGATTGATGGCCAATCCCGGTGGCGCTCCGGGGATTCCATCGATATCGAACAGATCTGCCACGGAGATCGACGGCGCGATGGCCCACATCGCCTGCGCCAGCAGGGAAGAGTCCACGATGCTCGGCTCACCGGTGCGCTCACGGTGAAACAAGGCGGCACAGACCCCGCCGGCCAACGTCGCGCCACCCTGCAGGTCACCGAAGGCGGGTCCCTGCACAGCCGGGTTCTCGGTGCCGAAGGGGGTCAGCGTGTACGCCACTCCGCCGCGCGCCAGATAGGTGGCAGCGTCGAAGCCGCCACTGTCGCGGTCCGGGCCGCGCACCCCCAGGCCGGTCCCCCGGGCAATGATGATGCCGGGATTGAACGAGCGGATGTCCTCCACCGTCAGCCCGGCCCGCTCCAGGGCACCCGGCAGCCAGTTGGTCAGGAAGACGTCCGCGGACGCCAGCAGCCGCCCGAACAGTTCGCGGCCCGTGTCGGTCTTGATGTCGATGGCGATGCTGCGCTTACCCCGGTTGCTCAGCTCCAGAATGAAATCGACGTCGGCCCGCGCCGCCTGACGGGTGAAACCGCCGACGACCAGCGCCCGCCCGGGATCACCGGAGGCCACGCCCTCCACCTTGATGACGTCAGCCCCCCAGTCCGACAGGGCGACTCCGGCCGACGGCACATAGGTCCAGGACGCCAGCTCGACCACCCGAACACCGCTGAGCATGCCCGCCATCGTCAACCCCCTCGGTTGCCCGGTTCATTCCTTGCTATTTTAGATATTCTAGCTACTGTAAGCCATATTGGTAGCCCGACTGCAGCCATGCCCGCTCGGTGCGGCTGTTCGTGGAGAGATGCGATGGAAGCCGGCCACTGGTCAGATCACCCAGCTCTTTCCACGACGAATGACGTTGGGCCACAGAGCCAATCGTGCAGACAAGCACCGGGGTGAGGGGCGGGACGTGGGCCGAGTAACCGGAAAGGTAGCCGTTGTCAGCGGTGCCGCTCGGGGGCAGGGACGATCCCACGCGCGGATGCTGGCGGCCGAGGGCGCCGACATTATCGCGGTGGACCTGTGCCAGGACATCGAGACCAACGAGTATCCACTGGCACGGCCGGAGGACCTCGAGGAAACCGCGCGACTGGTCGAGAAGGAAGGGCAGCGGGTGTATTCGGCGATCGCCGACGTCCGCGATCGTGCCGCGCTGTCGGCCGCCATCGACGACGGCGTCGCCGAGTTGGGCCACCTCGACATCGTGGTCGCGAACGCCGGCATCTGCCCGCTGACCGCGGGCCTGCCGCCACAGGCCTTCGCCGACGCCGTGGACGTCGATCTGGGCGGCGTGCTCAATCTGGTGCACGTCAGCCTCAAACACCTGCATGCCGGCGCGTCCATCATCGTCATCGGGTCCAACGCCGCGTTCATGTCCTCGATGAACACCACCGGAATCGACGGCGGGCCGGGAGGCGCAGGGTATGCCTTCGCGAAAATCGCTGCGGCACACTATGTGAACGACTTTGCGCGGGCGCTGGCACCGTTCTCCATCCGCATGAACGCGGTGCACCCCACCAATGTGAACACCGACATGCTGCACAGCGCGCCGATGTACCGGGCGTTCCGGCCCGACCTGCCCAACCCGACTCGCGAGGATGCCGAACCCATCTTTCCGTTGGTCCAGGCCATGCCGGTCCCCTACGTCGAACCCGAGGACATCAGCGAGGCCGTGCTGTTCCTGGCCTCCGATGCGGCGCGCTACATCACCGGCCAGCAGTTGCGTGTCGACGCCGGTGGGTTCCTCAAAGTCAAACCATGGTCGGGCTCGTAACGCTTGCAACGGAACTGGAGGCATCAGGTGAACGAGCGCCGGCTCTACGAACTGATGGTGTTGATGAAGGCGGCCGACGACCGGCTTTCCAAGGGCATCGGCACCGGCGAGTTCATGTGCGTGTACTGGCCCTCGCGCGGCCAGGAGGCCATCGCGGCGGCCATGGGTGTGGCGCTGCGGGACGACGATCAACTGGTGACCAACTACCGGGGACTGCATGACCTGATCGGCAAAGGCGTTCCGCTGGAAGAGATCTACGGCGAGATGATGGGCCGCGTCGTGGGCGCCGGGCGCGGCAAGGGCGGCACCATGCACATTGCCAACCCCGGCAGGGGTGTGATGCTCTCGACCGGCATCGTCGGAGCCGGCCCACCGGTTGCCGTCGGCCTGGCCATGGCCGGCAAACGCAAAGGACTGGACCGGGTTACGGTGGTCAGCTTCGGCGACGGCGCCACCAACACCGGCTCGTTCCACGAGGCCGCCAACATGGCCGCCCTGTGGGATCTGCCGTTGGTCTTCGTCTGCCAGAACAACCTCTACGCCGAGATGACGCCGACGTCGGACACCATGAAGATCGCGCAGGTGGCCGACCGGGCCGCCGGTTACGGGATGCCCGGCGAACGAGTGGACGGCAACGATCCGCTTGCGGTGCAGTCGGCCCTGGTGCAGGCATTGGACCGGGCGCGCAGCGGCGGGGGGCCGACCTTCATCGAATGCGTGACCTTCCGGTTTCGCGGCCACTACTTCGGCGACCGCATGCCCACATTCCCAAGGATCAGCTGGCCGAGGCGTTGGCGGCTGACCCGGTTCCGCGGTTCCGCAACCACCTGGAAGGGACGGGCATCTGCACCGCAGCCGAACTCGACGAGATCGAGGCCGACGCGCAGGCAACCATCGAGGAAGCGCTGCGCGTGGTGCTCGGCGCCGATCCGCCGTCGGCCGACGAACTGGACCGGGATGTGTACGCGACGCCGATCAAATTCCCCGGGTGAGGAACAGGCTGGCTATGGAAGAAAAAGAGATGACGATGCGCGAGGCGCTCAACCTCGCGCTGGATCAGGCGTTGCAGGCCGACGACCGGGTGTTCCTGCTGGGCGAGGACATCGCCGACCCCGGCGCGTCCGGCCCTACCGCGGGTCTGTCGACGAAATACGGGCATGACCGGGTGCTGGACACACCGATCTCGGAAGCCGCGATTCTCGGCGCGGCGATCGGCGCGGCGATCGACGGCCTGATTCCGGTGGCCGAGATCATGATCATGGACTTCATCGGTATCGCCGCCGACCAGTTGATCAACAACGCGGCGAAGTTGAGGTTCATGACCGCGGGCCGGACCACGGCGCCTATCACCGTACGGACCCAGGTCTACGCCGGTCTGGCCACCGGCGCCACGCACTCGCAGTCCCTGGAATCCTGGTTCATGCACATTCCGGGGATGAAAGTCATCGTCCCGTCCACCCCGCGGGACGGCAAGGGCCTGCTCACTTCGGCGATCTTCGACGAAGACCCCTGCCTGTTCGTCGAAACGATCCGGCTGCAGGGCCGCAAGGGCCCGGTCCCGCTCGACCCTGCGTTCGCGATTCCCTTGGGCCAGGCCGATATCAAGCGGCCCGGCACCGACGTCAGCCTGATCAGCTACGGGCGCGCGGTGCACGACGCCCTGGCGGCGGCGGCCACCCTTGCCGAGCAGGGCGTCAGCGCCGAGGTGGTGGATCTGCGCACCCTGCTGCCGCTCGACGTCGACACCATCGTCGAATCCGCTCGTCGCACAAGGCGAGTCGTGATCGTGCACGACGCGGTGCAGTTCGCCGGGCCGGGGGCCGAGGTCGCCGCGATTCTGTCCTCCGAGCTGTTCGGTGAACTGGCCGCTCCGATCCAGCGCGTCGGCGCCCGGTTCGTACCGAATCCGGCGGCGGCCGCCCTCGAGGCGCAGGTCTACCCGTCACCGGCCAAGATCGTGGCCGCCGCGCAGCTCACGCTGGAGAAGGCGAAAGTTCATGGCTGATTTCGTGATACGGATTCCACGGGTCTCGGTCGCCGTCTCGGAGGCCGAGCTCACCGAGCTGCTGGTGGACGGCGGCGCCTACGTGGAGGAAGGGACCCCGATCTACGTCATCGCCACCGAGAAGGTGGAACAGGAGATCGAAGCCGGCGCCTCGGGCACCGTGCAATGGACTGCACAGACCGGAACCACCTATGACATCGGCGCCGAAATCGGCGTCATCACCTCATCCTGAAAGGTAAGCGAAACGGCATGGACCTCAACGAGACTCGCGAAAGAATCATCTATGAGAAGGAAGGCCCGATCGCGCGGGTCACACTGAACTGGCCGGAGAAGGCCAACGCCCAGGACCAGAAGCTGGCCGAAGAAGTCGACGCCGCGCTGCTCGACGCTGACCGCGACTACGACATCAAGGTGCTCGTCCTCAAGGCCAACGGGAAAGGTTTCTGCTCGGGGCACGCGATCGGCAACAACGCCGTGGACTACCCCTCGTTCGTCGAAGGCGCGAAGGTGATGGGCACGCCGTGGAAACCGCAGACGGACCTGTTCGTCAAACCGGTGATGAATCTGTGGGAGTTCTCCAAACCGACCATCGCGCAGGTACACGGCTATTGCGTCGGCGGCGGCACGCACTACGGGCTGACCACCGACATCGTCATCGCGGCCGAGGACGCGTACTTCTCCTATCCCCCGTTGCAGGGATTCGGCATGCCCTCGGGTGAATGCTCGATCGAGCCCTGGGTTTTCATGAACTGGCGACGGGCGGCGTACTACCTGTACCTCGCCGAGGTCATCGACGCCAAGAAGGCGCTGGAGGTGGGACTCGTCAACGAGGTGGTGCCACGCGAGCAACTCGACGACCGCGTCGAGGCCATCGCCCGCCACATCGCCCAGGCCCCGATGACGACGCTGCTGGCGACGAAGGCCAATCTCAAGCGGGCGTGGGAGCTGATGGGCATGCGGGTGCACTGGCAGAGCTCCAATGACCTTGTCGCCCTGGCCTCCATCAGCAAGGACGTGCAGGAGCTCATTCAGACGGTGTTCCGGGACAAGGTGCTCCCGTCCGAACAGGCACGGCGCCAGGCTGCGGCCGCCGCCTCGACCGACGGCGCCGGCACCTGAGCCCGCCCGAGCTCCGCCCGTGAACATCGCCGACCATGCGAGAACCGCCGCTGCTTCGCCGGCACTCATCACCGAGGACGGCGTGGTCTCGTTCGGGGAGTTGCACGACCGCAGCCAGCGAGTCGCCGCGGCGCTGCACGAAGCGGGCCTGCGCCGCGGCGACGGCGTGGCGCTGGTTCTGCCGAACCGGCCGGAGTTCTTCGAAATCACCTGGGGTTGCCAGCTTTCCGGCCTCTACTACACGGCCGTGAATACCCACTTCACGCCGGACGAGGTCGCGTATGTGATCGACGACTCCGAGGCGAAGGCGGTATTCGTCGACGCGTCCATGCCGGTCCTGGCCACGCACATCCGCGAAGCCAACACCTCGGTGCGCGTGCATCTGGTGGTCGGCGATGAGCTGGCGGGCTGGCGATCCTATGACGAGGCATTGGCAGCCGCCGGTGCTGCGCCACCGCCGACGGACGGCACCGAGATGCTCTACTCGTCGGGCACCACCGGCAGACCCAAGGCGGTGCGACGCCCACTGCCGGCGGACGGCAACGGGTCCTGGGCACAGTCGGTGCTGGAGATGGCGCTGATCCACAAGTACGGGATGCGGGCGTCCGACGTGTACCTGTCCCCCGCACCGCTCTACCACGCGGCCGGCGTCAACTACACGATGGCGGTCAATCGCGTTGGGGCGGCCTCGATCATCATGCCGCGCTTCGATGCGGAAAGCGTCTTGCGGTTGATCCAGACCCACCGGGTAACCCACGCCCAGTTCGTGCCGACCATGTTCGTGCGGATGCTCAAGCTGTCCGAAGCGGTGCGCAGCGAGTACGACGTGTCCAGCCTGCGCTGCGTCATTCATGCCGCGGCGCCCTGCCCGGTCGATGTCAAGCATCAGATGATGGACTGGTTCGGGCCGATCATTCACGAGTATTACGGTGGCACCGAGGGATTCGCCGGCACCACGATCGGTCCTCAGGAGTGGCTGGCGCACCCGGGCTCGGTTGGCATTCCGATGACGGCGGTGCACGTCGTCGGCGAGGACGGCGCCGAGCTGCCGCTCGGTGAAACCGGCGAACTCTACTTCGAGGGCGGTCCGGACTTCGAGTACTTCAAAGATCCGGCCAAGACCGCGTCGGTGTTCAACGAGCGGGGCTGGCGCACCCTGGGCGACATGGGTTATCTCGACGCGGAGGGATATCTCTACCTCACCGACCGCTCGACTTTCATGATCGTCTCCGGCGGGGTCAACATCTACCCGCAGGAGGTGGAGAACCTGTTGACCATGCACCCGAAACTTGTCGACGCCGCGGTCTTCGGCGTGCCCAACGCAGAATTCGGCGAAGAGGTCAAGGCGGTGGTGCAACCGGTCGCGGGAATCGACCCGGGATCCGGGCTGGAAGCCGAGCTCATCGACTACTGCCGAAAACATCTCGCCGCCTACAAGTGTCCGCGCACCATCGAATTCGACGTCCTGCCCCGCGACCCGAATGGGAAGTTGTACAAGCGGCGAATCCGCGACAAGTACTGGCAGGGACGGACGTCCCGGATTCTATAGACGAGGAAGAGCCATGGACGTCAACTGGACGCCGCTTGCGGTGCCGTGGGCGGTGCAGGATGCCGACCGAATCCCCAAGCAGCGCTACTACGATCCGGAGTTCTACGAGCTGGAGAACGAGAAGTTCTGGCCACGGGTGTGGCAGATGGCCTGCCGGCTCGAGGAGATCCCCAAGACGGGCGACTTCGTCGAATACGAAATCCTCGACCAGTCCGTCATCGTGGTCCGCCTGGATGCCGACACGGTGCGCGCCTACCACAACGCGTGCCGCCACCGCGGCGTGAAATTGGTGGAAGGCAACGGATCCCGCCGTACGTTCGTATGTCCATTCCACGGATGGTGCTGGGGCATCGACGGGCGCAACACCTTCGTGCTACGCGCCGACACTTTCGACGAGCACAGCCTGAGTGCCGACGACCTGGCGCTGGTACCGGTGCGCTGCGAGCTATGGGGCGGGTGCGCGTGGATCAATCTCGACGACGACGCGCCGCCGCTGCGTGACTGCTTCGAACCGTTCGCGACGATCTACGACGCCTGGAAGGTCGAGTCGCTGCGCACCGAGTGGTGGCAGTCGTGCCGGCTGCCGGTGAACTGGAAACTGGCGACCGCGGCCTTCATGGAGGGCTATCACGTCCCGCAGACCCACCCCCAGTTGCTGCCGACGTCGCAACCCGCGTCGGCGAAGCCGGGGCTGGTGCAAACCAGCCTGTACTTCATGCGCACCCTCGGCGAAGGTATGGCCGGCATGACGCACGAGAACGACATCCGCATCGCCGAAGGACTGCAGAACATCGAACTGCCCGGCGATCCGGCCGAGGCGATGGCGGTGTGGAAGAGCACCCTCAACGATGCCGTCGTCGCGTGGCACCGGGCCCGTGGCTGCGACATGCCCGACCTCAACGACCTGCAACGCCGCGGCATCGTCGACGCCATCGGGTTCTGTTTCCCGCACTACTTCCTGCTTCCGCAGTACAGCAGCGCATCGTCCTACCGCATCCGTCCGCTCGGACCGGAGGAGACGCTGTTCGAGATCTGGTCGCTCACCCGTATCCCGCCGGACCGGGTCACCGCGAAACCCACTCCGCCCGAGCCGATGGCGCCCGACGACCCGCGCTGGCCGCCCATCCCCGCGCAGGACTTCTCCAATTTGCCCAAACAGCAAAAGGGTTTGCATTCAAGAGGTTTCGAGTACATGCGGCTGTCCAGCCGGATCGAAGGACTGATCTCGAACTTCGAGCGCGTCATCGACGGGTTTCTGGCAGGCCTGCCGTATGAGGCGCTGGTGCCCGCGATCCAGAAGACCAACACCACCATCGACGTGCCGATCGCCGATCTCGGCTTCACCGCGGGTGTCGGCACGCCGGCAGGAGGGACCGGACAATGAGCACCCAGTGGGACCGCAGCGTCGACCTGGTGATCGCCGGCAGCGGCGGCGGCGGCATGGTCGCGGGGCTGGCCGCCCTGGACGCCGGCCTGCAGCCGCTGATCATCGAAAAGCAGCCCCTGGTCGGCGGTTCGACGGGGTTGTCCGGCGGCATCGTCTGGCTGCCCAACAATCCGTTGATGCGGGCGGACGGCATCGCGGACTCGCACCAGGACGGTCTGGCCTACCTGGCCGACGTCGTCGGTGACATCGGTGCGGCCTCCTCCCCCGCGCGCCGGGAGATGTTCCTGACCGCCGGTTACGAGATGCTCAATTTCCTGCTCCGCAAGGGAGTTCGGATGATCCGCTGCGCCGGCTGGAGCGATTACTACCCGAACCACAAAGGCGGCAACGAGTCGGGCCGCGCCGTCGAGGGAATCCCGTTCGACGCCGCCGAACTGGGAGCCTGGCACGACAAGGTGCAGCCGTCGCTGGCCAAGAACTACGGGTACGTTGTGCTGACCAACGAATTGCGCTCGGTTCAGTACTTCAACCGCTCGCCTCGCGCACTCGCCGTGGCCACCAAGGTCTTCGCGCGCACCCGGGCGGCCCGGCTCGCCCGGCGGCAGCTCCTGACCAACGGTGCGTCCCTGATCGGCCAGATGCTGAAGGTGCTCATCGACCTCAGCGACGGTCAGCCGCCGCTGTGGATCAACGCCGCGATGCAGGACCTGATCGTCGAAGACGGCCGGGTGACCGGCGCCCGGATCGTCCATGACGGCGTCGCGCAGAATGTCGAGGCCCGCAAGGGAGTTCTGTTGGCTGCCGGGGGCTTTGGCCACAACCCCGACATGCGCCGCCGGTACAGCGGCGAGCAGCCCAACGAAGGTCAGTGGTCGATCGCCAACGCCGGCGACACCGGCGAGGTTTTGCAGAGCGCGATGCGCCTGGGCGCCAAAACCGATCTGCTCGACGAGGCCTGGTGGTTGCCTTCGGTTTTCATCGCCAACGGTGGCGCGGCGGCGGCCTCGCTCGGTTCGGGACGGCAGCGGCCCGGGGCCATCTATGTGGACTCCGGCGGCCGGCGGTTCTGCAACGAGTCGAACTCTTACGTCGAAGTCGGCAAGGCGATGTACGCCAATAAGGCGGTGCCGTGCTGGATGATCTTCGACGAGGGTTACGTGCGCAGGTATGTCGCGGGTACCAACCCGGTGAAGCGCGAGCATCTGCCCCCGCAGCTGGTCGAGAGCGGAGCCGTCAAGCGCGCGGAGACGCTCACCGACCTCGCCCGTCAGATCGAGCTGCCCGCCGAGGAATTGGTTCGAACGGTGCAGCGATTCAACAGGTTCGCGGCCAAAGGGCTCGACCCCGATTTCGGGCGCGGGCAGTCCGCGTACAACGACTGCCTCGGCGATCCCGGGTACGGGCCCAACGCCGCGGTCGGGCCGCTGGACCGGGCGCCCTACTACGCGACCCGGGTGCTCCCGGCGGACGTGGGGACCTGCGGCGGTGTGATCACCAACGAGTACGCGCAGGTGCTCGACGAGCAGGACCGCGTGATCGAAGGACTCTACGCGACCGGTAACACCACCGCCACGGTCATGGGGCGGACGTATCCGGGCGCTGGCGCCAGCATCGCGAGCTCAATGGTGTTCGGGTACGTTGCCGCGCGGCATGCCGCCGGCCGCAAGATCGCCGGGCACCATTGATGCCGAACAGACGCAAAGTAAGCAATTTTCGGTACGACAAGGGCAACTTTGCGCCTGCTCGCGTTAGGATTCGGCGCCCTCGATGAAGTCGCGGGGCTTCATGCCGGACTGCATCAGCTCGGCGCGGCGGGCCTGCACATCGGAGGCGGCGCCCACCATGTTCGTCAGGATGTGGCTGACCTGAAGATGCACGCGCATACCCATCAATTCCCAGGCCCGTTTGACGTTGTTCTTCACCGCCATCAGCGTGGTCAGTGGGATCTGGGAGATCTTGCGCGCCATCTCCTCGACGGTCTGCTCGAGATCGTCGCGCGGTACCACCTTGTTGAGCAGACCCCACTCGAGTGCCTGCTGGGCCGAGAGCGTCGGCGCCAGCAGCAGCCAGTCCATCGTGCGATGCCAGTTCATCAGCAGCCACGGTTCGATCATGGTGTGACCGCCCGGCTCGCCGAGGCTTTCGGCCAGCGGCATCTGGAAGTACGCGTCCTCGGATGCGACGCAGAAGTCGGTCAGCAGCCCGAGGTAGATTCCGCCGCCCATGCAGTAGCCGTGGATCTGGGAGATCGTCGGCTTGGGAAACTCCCAGAGATACAGCGTCGGCCACAGGAAAAGGTCGGCCGTGCCTTTGTAGAGATCTTCGAAGGTGTTGCCGAAGTCAGGGTAAGGGTTCTCGCCCGGTCCCCACCGGGCCACATGGCCACCACAGAATCCCTTGCCGTTGGCTTTGAGGATGACGACCTTGATCTCCTTGTCCCGGTCGGCTTCTCGCAGACATGTGTCGACTTCGGTAACCAGCACTGCGTCTTTGGTGTTGGCTTTGTCGACCCGGTTGAGGATGATGCGCGCGATCGGCGGCTCGCGTTCGTAGATGACTGCTTCCAGGACGCGACGCTCCATGGTCGTGACACTACCCGACAGGGGGTGCGGGCTACAGCGACCGGCTGACCATTCTGCTCCTCATTTCGCTTGTGCCGCCGCCGATTTTGTCGATCCGCGCGGTCGCGCTGTCACGCGCGCCCCACCAACCAGGCGTATCCGGCAGCCTCCCCGGCTGCCAGCAGCGTGAGTTCGCCGAACGCCGAGGGCAGTTCCCCGCGCGTGGCGCGAAACCGCCCCGGTTCGGCGCCGACCTCACTGAGGGTGCACAGGGCCAGCAGCCCGCCCGGCGCCAGCCGGGCGATCATGGCGCGATCGAGCCGCCGATCGCGAAACTTGTTGCACAGCAGCACGTCAACCGTCGGCCCCGCCGGCAGGCCGTCGTCGAGGTCGACGACGTCGAACCGGCAGCGCTCGGCAAATCCCAGGCTTGTGGCCAGATCTCGTGCTTGCGTGATGGCCACGCCGGAGATGTCCACACCCCACACGGTCAATCCGCGGCTGGCCAGCCACACCGAGCCGAGCCCGCGGCCGCAGGCGATGTCGAGCGCGTGTCCCCGCGTCGGAATCAGATCCGCATAGGGTTCGAGGAAACTCGGCGGGCCCACTGCCGGAACCTGCACCGGCTCGAATCCTGCGTAGCGCTCGTCCCAGCGGCGGCGGTCGTGCTCGCTCACAGCCCCGAGGCTACTGATCGCGAGCCCCGGCGCCGCGCCGAGATGACTCTGGACAGTTGTCTACATTCGCGGCCGGCGTTTTCCTAGACTGGACCGGTGTCTAGAAAAGCGGCGTCGCCGGCAACCGGTGCGCCCGCCCCGCGCCGGTCGGATCGCCGCCCCGGTCAGACTATCCGGAAAGTCCTCGACGCCGGGCTGCAGGAACTGCGCGAATCGTCCTACGCCAACCTGACCATGCGGGCGGTGGCGCAACGCGCGGGGGTGTCGCCGGCCAGCGCCTACACCTACTTCTCGTCGAAAAGCGCGCTGGTGGCCGCGGTTTACCTGCGGTTTCTCCGTGAGCTGCCGCTGCACACCGACGTGAACGACACCACCAAGACCCGGGTCAGCGCCACCATGCGTGACATGGCGCTGGTTGTTGCCGACGAGCCGGAACTCACCGCCGGATGTGGCACCGCGCTGATGGCCGACGATCCCGCGGTCATCCCGTTGCGCGTCGAGATCGCGGAGGAGGTGTCGCGCCGGATCGGCGCCGCGCTGGGTCCGGGCTGGCCGCGGTCGGTCGAGTCGACACTGCAGATGACGTTCGCCGGCGCCCTGATGACCGCGCGCTTCCTCACCTACCAGGAGATCGCCGGCCAGCTGGACGAGGCGGTCAACCTCATACTGGGCGCCTCCGTCGCCTGAATCCTCCTGAGCCTCTGGCAGTTACACCGGGGTCAGGGGCAGCGACTGGCGAGGATGGAAAACGAAACTCGCGCCGCCACTGAACTTGGTTACCGCCACTTCGGAGAATTCTTTTGCGGCAGTGTCGGTTTCGGTGACCACCGCCGTCCACTCGGTGGGGCTGCCGGTCACCTCGACGTGCAGGCGCGGATCTACCGCGGACGCGATCGCCTGCAAGGGCGCCACCGCCTCCGGCGACACCAGCGCCGGCCATGCCTCGTCCTCGTGGGCCGGCGAGAGGCGCAGGCGCACTCGATCGGACTCGAAATCTGCCAGCACATAGGCGGCGGGATTGAACAGCGGATGCAACTCCATAACCCGGACGGCACCCTCCACGCCCCCGGGCAGATCGAGCGCCCGGTGAATCCGCTCGCCGGCCAGCCCGGCCAGGCCGATGAGCTGCTTGGTGGCGATCGACTGAGCCAGCGCGACGTCATTGCCGGCGCGTTTGCTCACCGCCAGGGCGAAGGACAGGTAGAGCAGATGCATCTGCAGGCACACTTCGTCGGCCAGGCGCACCAGCGCGGAGTGGGAGAATGCTCCGAAGTCGAAGTCGGAGACCAGCGGACCGGAATAGTCGGCCTGGCCCGGTTCGGTGTTGTCGATGGGGTCGAGTTCGGCGGTCGCGGCTCTGGTGCTTCCGACGATCTCCAGTTCCGGGATGAAACCGACTTCCGGGTGCGAGTCGTCGATGATCACGGTCCATGCGCAGTGCGGCTGCCGGCCGGCAGGCACGCGCGGCGGCCGGTGGATCGGACGCACCTGGGCGCGGCGATTGGTGGCCAGCGCGGTGGCGTCGAACGTCGGATCCTCGATGTCGTGGCACATTCCGCGCACATAGTCGTCGCCCATCGGCTCGACATCCAGCAGCGCACCGCAGTGGTCGAGGTGGAACTCGCCGTGCCAGCGGTCGTGCACCGTGTAGCGGAAGTCCATGAACTGCGGCGGCGCGCCGATGTCCAGTTGCAGTCCCTTGAAGATGGTGATGACGTCGTCGCCCTCGAAGCGCAGTGCGCGCTGCATCCGCTTGGTGTAGAGCGGGCTCGCCCCGGCCCACTCCTCGATCGCGATCTGCACCATCTCTTCGCGGCCGAATTGCTGGATGCACCAAGCCATTCCGGACCGGTCGATCATCTGGCCGATCAGCAGCAGCTCCGGCACCAGCGTGCTGAGCTGATCCCGGGTGAGGGCGGCGTACCTGCTCGTCAACGGCGGTCCTCCGGTCTGCTTCGCTGCCCGGCCGGCGGTGCGAGCCGGTGCCGGCCTACCGACACCACGCGGTGTCGCAGGCCCTGAATTATGGACAGGTGTCTGATATCAATTCCGACTCTAGCGGACCGCTCTCGCCTTGGGCAAGAAAGGCCGTTATCAGGCTGAAATCGCGGCAGAAGGAGAGTCCTGACGACGGCCGGACCGGCCGGGCGCGGAGCCGGGTGATCCAGCAAAAATACCATTCTTCTGGACAGGTGTCCGACAACCTGCTGTGAGACCCATGTCCCTCAGGCGTCATCCGTCGGATGAGCCATCCCCTCGCCGAGCGTGTGACCAGTGCGAAAATCAGCCCCGCGATCCTCACCACCAGTTCACGCTTGGCGGACGCGACCCGCGGACACCCGGCGGTTGATCCGCTCCCCGCTTTCGGCAATCCTCATCGGGGAATCTCGTGGACGAGCCGAAGGAGGGCCTGAGGTGGCGGGTGTGGGACAGATCGCGCTGAACAGTGCGCCCGTCCTGGGTGGCATGATGCTGGCGCTGACGGCGGGGCAGTTCCGGGGGCCGGACTACCGGTCGCTGATCAAACAGGACATGGATCTGCTCGACCGGCTCCCGCCCGAGGCCGCCGAGAGACGCGCCAACCTGCAGCGCAGCATCGACACCCGGATCGACGACCTGATCGACGCGGCCGACCGAACCAACGCGCTGCGCAAGGCCGCGACGTCGTACCGCGGCAACTGGCGCGACATCGTGTTGTTCCTGTGCGTGGTGTTGTTCGCGATCGTCTGGTGGGACGTCAACCATAGCCGGGCCAACTGGCTACCGACGTTTGTGCTTCTGATCCTGCTCTCGGTGGTCACCGCCGCGTACGCGTTGCGCGGAATGGTGCGCGCGGGTGCATCGCTGCTGCATCGGAGCGGAACCGGCGAGCGCGCCTAACCGGCCTGCGCCGGACGAGCGCCGCGAACCAGACCCCCGGGCCTGGCATCGGTCAGCTCTCCTTCGGCGACCACCGTCTGCCCGAGCACCAGCGTCTCGACATAGCCGTCCGCGCGCTGGATCAGCCGCCCTGCGCCGCCGGGCAGGTCTTCCACCCGTTCCGGGTAGTGCAGCGCGAGTCGGTCCAGATCGATCAGGTTGATGTCGGCCCGTCGGCCCGGCTGCAGCACACCCCGGTCGCCCAGCCCGTAGAACCGCGCCGGGTCGCCGGTCAGGCGGTGCACGGCGGTCGCCAGCGAGAGGCCCGGCCCCCTGCTCCGGCCCCGCACCCAGTGCGACAGCAGATAGGTGGTCATGCTGGCGTCGCAGATGATGCCGCAGTGCGCCCCGCCGTCGCCGAGGCCCTGCAGGCTCACCGGATCCGACATCATGTCGTGCAGATGGTCGTAGTTGTTGCCGGCGTAGTTCAGCAACGGCAGCAGCAGGAACTCGCGCCCGTCGGCTCCGAGTAGCACGTCATAGGTGACCTCCCAGGGGTCGCGGCCCTCCCGCTCGGCGATGGCCGCCACGCTGTCCTGCGGTGCGGGTTCGTAGTCGAGTGCGGCGCCTAGCGGATAGAGCCTTTTGAAGATGTGCCGGTTGAGCTGGTCGGCTGACGGTTCCGCCGCCGGATCGGGCGTCTCTGCCAGAATCCGGGCTCGCACCGCGGGATCCCGCAGGCGCTGCACCCGTTGTTGCAGAGGCAAATCCATCAGCGACCGGTAGCTGGGCCGATGGCGGAAGGGGTTCATCCGCGACTGGTGACCCATCAGCATGCCGAAAGCGCGGCACGCCACCTGCGGCCGAATGTCCGCCCCCTCGGCGTTGGCGCCATGCACTGCGGCGAACCAGCTGCGCCAGTCGTGTGGGTCCTGCTCGTTGACCATGGCCAGAAATGTCAGCGGTATCCGGCATTTCCGGCCGAGCCGGGTGATCCATTCGATCTCGGCGTCGATCGAGTGCCGTTGGTCGCCGCCCATCGCGCCACCGACCCCCGCCGGAACCACCTGCAGCACACCAGAACCCGCGTCGGCCATAACCCCCATCAGGGCGGCGAGCTCGGCTTCCTCCGAGTAGGTGCCGGGCACCGGCTCGCCCGACGCGCTGCGGTGGCCGGCTGTGCGGCCGAACGACATTCCCAGCGCTCCCGCGCGCAGGCCGTCGCCGACTATGCTGCCCATCGCCTCGATGTCGGCGGCAGTCGCAGATTCTTGTGCGCGGTCTCCCATCACGAAGCCCCGGACCGCGGCGTGCGGAATCTGGGCACCCACGTCGACCGCTCTGGGCATCCGCGCCAGCGCATCCAGATATTCGCCGAAGGACTCCCACTCCCAGGCGATACCTTCGGAGAGCGCCGAGCCCGGAATGTCTTCGACCCCCTCCATCAGGTCGACCAGCCACTCGTGCCGGTCGGGTCGCACCGGGGCGAAACCGATACCGCAATTGCCCATGATCGCGGTGGTGACGCCGTGCCAGCACGACGGCGTCAGGTGCGGGTCCCAGGTCGCCTGGCCGTCGAAATGAGTGTGCACATCGACGAAACCCGGTGTGACGGTGAGGCCGTCGGCATCGATGGTGCGGATGGCACCTCCGTCGACGCGCCCGACCTCGCGCACTAGACCGTCACTGACGGCGACGTCAGCGGTTCGGGGTGGCGAGCCGGTGCCGTCGACCACGGTGCCGCCCCGAATGATCAGGTCGAACGTCATGGGCCGCCTCCCGCCGCGGGCTGCTATTTCCACAATAATAGCAATGTTAAAAAGTCTCGCGGCCAAGCGCCCGGGCCCCGGCGTACGATCGCGACGTTCACCGCCGGCCTACAGCCCGTCTCGCCAAGCGATGAGTTCGCCGAGATTCGTTGAATCGAAACCGTTTTCGTGTGGAGTGACTTCCGCGGTGAACAGCGTCGCGCCTTCGTTGCGGTACCGGTCGGCCTCGCTCGGACCCCGCCACCACACCGCGCGCTCTATCGATGCGTTATCTCGTTGCGCTGCTTCGACATACGCGTGAAGCAGGCCGTTCTGGCGGCGGAACTCGTCGACGGGCCCGGCACTGTGCCAGATGTCGGCGAATCCCGCGATGAGCGGCAGCGTCTTTCTGTCGCCGGGCCCGGTGATGAGAATCGGGATGTCGCGCTGCGGTGGCGGACTGTGACGGGCCAGGGAATATTCGATGCTCGCCAACCCGTCGACCAGTGCCCGGAACCCGTCTCCGGACGAGGCGTGTCCGTCGTTTCCGTATCCGTCGTTTCCGTATCCGCCGGCGCTGAAACCCAGGATGAGCCGACCGCCGCTGGTGTGGTCCACCGTGCGCGCCCTGTCGGCCAGCAGGTCCGGGCTGCGGTATCCCATTGCGCTGATCAGCAGGCCGATTTCGGCGCGAGTGGTCAGCTCGCCCCAGGCCGCCGGCGTCGTCCCCGCATCGAAACCGGCGCAATCGGCGTATCGCGGGGGAAGGTCGTCACTGCCGAAGATCACATCGGCCCCCATCGCCTCGGCGTCCCGCACCGCTTGGCGCAAGGTGGGGTCGCTGGCGGTTCCTGCCGTCCGCAGCAGGGCCCCGACCCGGACCGGGCGCGCTGGCATCATTGAAACCTCTTGTGGTCGTGACTCATTCGGAAGGCTTGAACGCCGGCGACAGTAACGCCGGCCCCCGAAGCGATGCGTCTACAGCCCCGCTCTCAACGTAACGCGCCGCCACGGCCAGTTATTTCTACAAGCTATGCAACTTGCAGATGGCCGCCATCGGATTCCGTGATGACAGCAGCAGGCCTTCAACCCCCGCGGCCAAGTTATCTAACTTACGTATTTTTGTAAAACAAGGATTGCCCGCCGACCGGCGCGGTGTCAGGCTGACTACATGACAGAAGCGGAATCATTCGTCGACCAGGCCGTGATGGGTCTTGCCGAGCCTCAGCCGATGTACAAGGCGCTGCGCGAGTCGGCCCCGGTGTTCCGGTCGCCGCAGGCGGTGGTGCTCAGCCGGCTTTCCGACATCGAGATGGCGCTCAAGCGCACCGACCTGTTCTCGTCCAACATGGACGCGGTGGATCTGGGCAACTCGCGACCACTGATCCCGCTGCAGATCGACCCTCCCGAGCACGCGAAATACCGCCGGATCCTGGATCCACTGTTCACGCCCCGGGAGATGGCACGACGGGAGCCCCAGGTCACCGCTCTGGTCAACGAGATGATCGACCGCTTCGCGAACCGGGGTTCCTGCGACTTCCACGAAGAGTTCGCGGTGCCGCTGCCCTGCACCGTCTTCCTGCAACTGCTGGGCCTGCCGCTGGAGGATCTCGACAAATTCCTGGAGTGGAAGGACGGCGTGATCCGGCCGGAAGGGTCCACCGGCTACGACGACCGGCACGACGCCTCGGCCAAGGTCGCCGATCAGATCTACGAATACTTCAACCGCGCCATCGACGACCACATCGCGACCCCGCGCGACGACGTGCTCTCGGCGATGATCGCGACGCACTTCAAGGAGGACGGTGGAGCCGCGCTGTCGCGTGAAGAGCTGCTCGACATCTGTTTTCTGTTCCTGATCGCCGGGCTGGACACCGTGACCGACTCCCTGGACTGCTTCTTCGTGTACCTGGCCCGGCACCCGGAGCACCGCCATCAGCTGGTCGAACAGCCCGACATCCTGCCGCATGCCATCGAGGAACTGCTGCGATGGGAGACACCGGTGCCCGGCGTCGCCAGGGTCGCGATGCAGGATGTCGAGGTCGGCGGCTGCCCGATCAACAAGGGCGAGCGGGTGAGCCCCCTGCTGGGCGCGGCCAACACCGACCCCGCCGAGTTCCCCGACCCGGAGCGGGTCGATTTCAGCCGGAGCCCGAACCGGCACCGCGCTTTCGGCGGGGGCCCGCACCGTTGCCTCGGATCCCACCTGGCCCGGATGGAGCTCCGGGTGGCGTTGCGGGAGTTCCACCGGCGAATCCCCGATTACGAGATTCCGCCCGGCACCGAGCTGAAGTACACCGCTGCCCTGCGCTCGGTCGAGGCGCTGCCGCTGACATTCCCGGTACCGGGCCGATGACGCGCGTGTCGGTGGATCCGGACCGCTGCGTGGGTCACGGACGCTGCTACTCGCTGGCGCCGCGGATCTACGATTCCGACGACGCGGGCCACGCCGTCGTCCTTGTCGAGGACGTGTCCGGCGACCTCGAGCAGGAGGCGCTGCTCGGTGCGCAGAACTGCCCGGAAGAGGCGATCACGCTTACTCCATGAGCGGGCCGCCGGTAGGTACGCTGTCGCAAACGACAGAAGGGACGCCCCGCGCATGGAACCAGGCTCGCTCGACCCGGTAGCAAACGAACGGTTGTCGCACGCCGCCAAGTCGTGGACGTCGGACTTGTCGATCAACGAGTTCGCACTGCTGCACGGGGCCGGGTTCGAACCGATCGAGCTGGTCATGGGTGTCTCGGTGTATCACGTGGGATTTCAGTTCTCCGGCACCGGTCTGCGGCAGCAGCAGGAACTCGGTGTCCTGACCGAAGCGACCTATCGGGCGCGGTGGAATGCCATGGCGCGCATGCAGGCCGAAGCAGACGCGCTGCACGCGGACGGCATCGTCGGAGTCCGCCTCACCTGGCGGCACCACGGCGAGGGTGGCGAACACCTGGAGTTCATGGCGGTGGGCACCGCGGTCCGCTACACCGAGAAGCCGGGCGCATTCCGCCGCCCCAACGGACAGGCCTTCTCCAGCCATCTGTCCGGGCAGGACATGGTGACGCTGCTGCGGTCCGGCTACAGCCCGGTCGCCTTCGTGATGGGCAACTGCGTGTTCCACATCGCCGTGCAGGGATTCATGCAGACCCTCAAGCAGATCGGCCGCAACATGGAGATGCCGCAATGGACCCAGGGCAACTACCAGGCCCGGGAGTTGGCGATGTCGCGCATGCAGACCGAGGCCGAGCGCGACGGGGCCAACGGGGTGGTCGGCGTGCATTTCGCGATCTCCAACTACGCGTGGGGACACCACACGGTGGAGTTCTACACCGCGGGAACCGCGGTGCGGCGCACCGGCAGCGGAGAAACCATCAAACCGACGTTCGTCCTGCCCATGGACAGCTGATGTACGAGTTCGATGCCCAGCGGGTGAGCCGCACCATCGGGGGCGCGCTGGGCGGCCCCGGTGGTGTGGCCATGGTGGTCAAGGTGTTCGCCGGGCTGCCGGGCGTGATTCACACCCCGGCCAAGCGCGGGTTCTTCTCCTCCAGCCCCGAGCGCGTGCAGATCGGCGACTGGCGTTACGAGATCGCCCGCGACGGACGGCTGCTCGCCGGGCATGTGGTGAACGGCATCGTGATCGCCGAAGACATCCTGGCGGCGGACGCTGTCGGGCCCCACATCACCCGCTCGCTGCACCAGATCGTGGCCCGGTACGGCGCTTCGGTGATCCCGACCATCAACGCCGCGGTCGACGCGCTGGGCACCAGCACCGGTTATCCGTTCTGAAATAGGTTATCCCACAACGCTATTCGCCGCAGGTACGACGATCTCGGTGGAACTGTCCCGGCCGCGCAGCACGGTGGTGGTGAACACCCGCCAATGCTGCGCTTCGTCCTGAGATGCGCGGGCCAGTGCGGCGCCGGATGCGGCCACGCCCCCCTGTTGCTTGGCCACCTCGGTGAGTCGTGCCGCCTCGTTCACCGGGTCGCCGATGACCGTGTACTCGTAACGTCGCGACTCGCCGATGTTCCCCGCGACCACGGTTCCCGCGGACACGCCGATGCCGGCCCTGATCTCGGAGCGGTTGAGTTGCCGGCCCAGCTCGCGTGCCGCGGCCAGCGCTGCGCCCGCGCAGTCATTCAACTCGACCGGGGCACCGAATATCGCCAGCGCGGCGTCGCCTTCGAATTTGTTGACCAACCCTCGGTGGCGCTCGACAATTTCGACCACCACCGCGAAGAACTCGTTGAGCATGGCGACGAGATCCTCCGGAGCCATCCGCTCGGCGAGCCGCGACGAGCCGACCAGATCGACGAACAACGCTGCCGCTTCACAGTTGACCCCGCCCAGGGCACCGTTGTCGGACGCGCCCTGTTCGGCGAGGCGCGCGACGTCGCGACCGACGTGGCGGCCGAACAGGTCCCGCAACCGTTCGCGGTCGCGCAGCCCCGCGGCCATGGTGTTGAACCCTGCCTGTAACAGGCCGAGTTCGGAGGCCTCGAAGACCGGGACGGTTGCGTCCAAGTCGCCGCGTTCGACGCGCTGCATGCCGCGCCGCACCTCGTCGATGGGGTCGGCGCTGACCGCCCCGGTGAACGCGGTGATGGCCAACCCACTGACGGCCGCGCACCCGCCGAGGACCAGCACGACGATCGCCAGCCTGCGCCCGGAATAGTCGATGACCAGTGCGCTGGCTCCGACCAGAAGCAGTTGCAGCAACGGCACACCGGTGCCCAGCGTCCATGCGGACACCGCCCGCAGCCGCAGTCCGGGTCCGCGCGCGGAGGTCGGCGGGCTGTCGGTGAGCACCTCGGCGACGAACGGCCGCAGGATTCGCGTGCACAGCCAGTACGCGACGGCGGTGGTCACAAAGCTACCGAGCAGCACCGAGACGCCCAGCGTCGTCGCCAACCAGGGTGCCCGGAGATTGATGACCACCAGGATGACGCCGGCGGTCACCCAGACCGCCCCGTGAATGGTGGCGGTACGCAACGGGATTGCCATCAGTACCCGTTTTCGGGCCTCGGATGCCGAGGGGGCTTCGTCACCGCCGCTGCGGTAGGTGGTCGCCAGGAGTCCGCAGACGATGGCGATCGCCGCCGCGACTGCGACGTAGACCGCCATCACCACCACGTTGAAGTGCAGGATCCGGCGCTCGCTCAACGCCTGGCCGGTAGGCAGGGCCCAGAACGTCGTCACCCCGATCACCGCGGCGCCCAGCACATTCGGGAACAGCGCCGCCAGCACCAGCAGAGCCCGGGTCGTCCACGGCACCGGAAACTTCCGGCGACCCACCAATTTCACGTCCGCGGGCCGTCATTCGTGCGTGTCACGGCTATAACGTGCCACAAAGCCACGCCCTGGCCGCAGCAGACAGGCCGATCAGTTGTCGGGCGGGCTTTCGCCGGACGCCGCGTCGCGGCAGACCAGCAACTCCTTGAGCGCATCCGGGAAAGCGTCGGCCATCCCCCACAGGTCCGGCACCAGGTCCGGGCAGGAAATGACGCCGACACCCAGGGCGCCGTTGAGAGACATGACGGTGACGTTGAGTCCGGCACCGCCGAGCAGCGGTCCCAGCGGGTACATCGATTCGATGCCGCAGCCGAGGAAGTAAAGCTGATCCTGCGGACCCGGCACATTCGACAGGATCATGTTGTAAATGGGGCTGGTGCTCAACGGGATTCGGGGCAGGATCCGCATCGCGGCACCGAACATGGTCTGACCGCCGAACTCGGTCCAGTCGTGCAGCAGGCTGGGGCCCATCGCCGCGGTGTGTTCCTTGGCGGCGCTGTTGCCGGCCGCGATGGCGCGGATACGTTCGGCGGGATCGGCGATCTGGGTCTCCATCCGGCAGAACATCCAGGTGGTCTGGTTGCGGCCGGGCCGCTGCGATTTGTCGCGCACCGAGACCGGGACTGTCGCCACCAGCGGAACGTCGGGCAGTTCGTCGCGCTCGAGCAGGAAGCGGCGCAGCACCCCCGCGCACAGCGCCACCACGACATCGTTGACGGTGACCCCGAACCGGTCCTTCACCCTCTTGACGTCGCGCATGTCGAGTTGGGTGAAGGCCACGTTCCGGTGGTGAGTCAGCGGCCCGTTGAACGGGGTGGGCGGTGCCCTGAACGGCGCGGCCATGGTGCGGCCTTCGCGGGCCCGCAACATCGTCTGCGCGACGGTGAGCAACGTTGCCGGCACCACCGTCGCCAAGCGCAACGGTCGTTTGGCGACGTTGAGCAATCCGGTCGCCGCGATCTGCAGCGAACTGGCGTGTCCGGCACCCTGCACCGGTCGTGGTGCGGGGGCATCGGGGACCAGGCTGCACAGCTGCGCCAGCAGATTCGCCCCGGCGACGCCGTCGACCACGGCATGGTGCACCTTGAGCACCACGGTCAGGCCGTTGTCCCGGGCTCCGCCCTCGACCACCCACATCTCCCACAACGGCCGGTCCCGGTCGAGCGGCAGCCCCGCGATGTGCCCGCAGATCTCGGCCGTCTCCCGACGCCCTCCGGGTGCGGGCACCGCCACCCGGTGCAGGTGGCGCCGCAACGCAAAGCTGTCGTCGTCCACCCACACCGGATGATCCGGATTCAGTTGCGTGTCAGCAAGTTTCATCCGGAACTCCGGTACCGCCCGTACGTGCCTGGCCAGCGACGCACGAAGCCGGGGGTAGGAATAACCGCCCGGCATCGTCGAGGTGTCCAGCTCCAGCACGCAGCACACGTTCAACGGCTGTGCCGGTGTCTCCATGTACAAAAAGAAAGCGTCAAGTCCGCTTAGTCGTTCCATAGCCGCCCACCCGACTAGTCACGTGCAATTTTCGGTGATAACCCCTCGGCTCCCCCGTTACGATCCCCGAGCACCGAGGTTCCGCAGCGCGTACCCGGGCTGCGCACGGCTTAAACACCCGTACCACCGCTTCAGCACCTCGGCGACTTCGGCGGCCGTCGGCGTCCGCCGCGCAGCCCACGCGACATAGCCGTCGGGCCGGACGAGCACCGCGGCAGGCTGCGTTGCGTCGTAGTGGTTTACCTCTTCGACGCCTGGCCAGTCGACGCGAGTACGACGGGTCCCCCGGGTGAGCAGGACGAAGTGGCCGCTGCGCAGCACTTCGTAGAGCCGGATGCCATTGCAGTCCACGTCGGGCATCCGGCGCCCCACCAGTGGATGATCGGCGGGCCGGCGCCGGGGATAGCGAATGGCAACGCCGCTGAGCCGTTCGGCGATGGCGCGGCGGCTGCGCGGGAAGCGCAGGATCGTGCGAATGGCCAACCCCTGCGCGAGCCGGCGTACCGCGGATCGGCCGAGTACGAGCTGGGTGAACATGTCCGTCATCGCCAGCACCTCGGCGCCGACCGGGTGCCGCTCGGATTCGTAGCTGTCCAGCAACGACTCGGACGGCTGTCCGTCCAGCGCCCCGTTGGCCACGAGGGCCAGCTTCCAGCCGAGATTCATCGCATCGCCGATGCCGGTGTTCATGCCCTGGCCGCCGATGGGCGAATGAACGTGGGCGGCGTCCCCGGCCAGAAACACCCGCCCCACCCGATAGTGGCGAGCCTGTCGGCGCTCACTGAGAAACCGCGAACTCCACCGCATCTCGTTCAGGCCGAAATCCTCGCCGGCGATCCTGGCGATCGCATCCCGGATCTGTGCCGCGGTCACCGGTTCGGTCAGCGGCTCGTGTTCCCGCCGGCGGTCCCAGGCGATGGCGCGATACCAGCCGTCGCCGAACGGCAGGACCAGCACCACACCCTCGGCGTTCGTCCTGGCGAACATCTGCTCGGCGGGGGGTCTGGTCAGTTGCACGTCGGCCAGCATGATGTGGGTCTGGTACTGCTTGCCCACAAAATCCACGCCGAGCAGTCGCCGCACCGCGCTGTGCGCGCCGTCGCACCCGACCACGTAGCGTGCGCGCAGGCTTCCGCCGCCGGCGACGGTAAGGGTGACACCGTCGTCATGCTGCTCGAGCCCGGCCAGCTCGGCGCCCCGGCTGATCCGGACCCCGAGGCGCTCCGCGTGGGCCGCCAGCACATGCTCGGTCCCGCTCTGCGGGACCATCAGGATGAATGGGTAGCGCATCCGCAGCTCGTCGGCCAGCGAGATGGTGGCGCCCGGAATGGGAGCCACCTCGCCCACCCGGAATCCGCGGGCCAGCATTTCGCCGGCCAGCCCTCGTGCGTCGAGCAGCTCCAGAGTGCGCGCGTGCACGGCGAACGCCCGGGTGATGTTCGGCTCCTGCGCTCGTCGTTCCAGCACCTGCACCCGGACGCCGCGCATCGCCAGCTCGCCCGCCAACATCAATCCGGTCGGGCCCGCTCCGATCACGGCGACATCGACAATGTCGGTACCGAGAGTGTTCATCGTCAGCTCCTTCTCTCCTTCCTCCAGCGTCGAGCTTTCGAGGTGCCGTCGAATCAGTGAAGTCACCAGTTCCGGCACCGGTCCGGGTCCTACGATCGGTGCTGTGCTGCACGGCCGGGAGCGGGAATGTGCCCAGTTAGATGACCTGCTGGCAGGTGCGCGGTCCGGACGCAGCGGTGTGCTGGTGGTGCGCGGGGAAGCCGGTATCGGCAAGTCGGCACTGCTTGACTACGCGGTGGCACAGGCCGGTGGCATGCAGGTGCTGCGGGCCGCAGGAATCCCGGCCGAATCGCAGCTCCCGTTCGCCGGGGTGCACACGCTGCTGCGGCCCGTCCTGAACCACAGCGCCGCTCTCCCCGACCGGCAGCGCACGGCTCTGCTGGGTGCCTTCGGGCTGGGTCCGGCATCCATCGAGGACCGGTTCGTGGTGTCGCTGGCGGTGCTGGGAATCCTCGCCGAGTCGGCGGAAACGTCTCCGCTGCTGTGCCTGGTGGACGACGCGCAGTGGCTGGACGGGCCATCGGCCGACACGTTGACGTTCGCCGCCCGGCGGCTGCAAGCCGAGGGAGTGGTCGTCATTTTCGCCGTGCGGGGTGAAAGCGCTTTCAGCGCAACAGGATTGCCGGAGTTGCGGCTGGAAGGGATCGACGCGGACGCCGCCGCGCGACTGGTGACCGAGTGCACCGGCACGGCAGTCGGTCCGACGGTTGGCCGCCAGCTGGTCGCAGGCACCCTGGGCAACCCGTTGGCCATCGCCGAACTGGCGCGATTGCTGTCCGGGCAGCAGATCGCGGGGCGATTCGCCCTGCCGGACCCATTACCGGTCAGCACCGGTCTGGAGCGGCTGTACTCCGACCGGGTCGACCAGCTGTCACCGCACGCGCAGTCGATGCTGCTGGTCGCTGCCGCCCACCACAGCGGCGAACTCGACGGTGTGCTGCGTGCAGCTCAGCAGCTCGGCGCCGGACCCGATGTCCTTGATCAGGCGGAGGCCGCCGGACTGGTCCGGGTGCACTCAGGCCTCGTGTCTTGCGTCCACCCGCTGATGCGCTCGGCGGTCTATCACGGCGCGACGTCGCACCGGCGCCGGCAGGTCGAACGCGCCTTGGCGTTGTGCCTCGACGCCGACGACGATCGCAAGGCGTGGCATCTGGCCAACGCGGTGGCCGGACCCGACGACGAGGTGGCCGAGATGCTGCATGCCGCCGGGCACCGGGCCGCCGCGCGCGGCGGACACGATGCGGCGGCCGCCGCATTCGAACGCGCCGCTTCGCTCACCGCCACCGCCGGGCTTCGCGCGGACCGGCTGGCGGATGCGGCCGCCGCCGCGTGGTCGGCCGGGCAATCCAGACGGGCTCAGGACATCCTGGATCAAGCTCTGCCGCTGGCCGGCGGGGCGCAGCTGCGGGCCCGGATCGCGCACTTGCGGGGATCGATCGAGGCGCGCTGCGGCAACCCGTCGGCCGCTTACGCCATCCTCGTCGATGCCGCACAGTTGATCGCCGCCGCCGAACCGGCGCGTGCCGCCCTGATGCTCGGTGAGGCCGGGCAACTGGCCTGGGCCGGCGGCGACCTGGCGCAGCTGAATGCGGTCGCCGACCGGCTCGCCGCGCTGCCCGCCGAACATCATCCGGAATTCGTTGCAGGGCATGTGGTTACCGGCCTTTCGGGACTTTTGCGCGGTGACACCACCGACACCGCGGGCAGGCTGCGCGCGGCAGTGGAGCTGGCAGCGGCAGCGCCGGAACCGCGGGTGCTGATGGGCGCGGCCGCCGGGGCGATGTTCCTCGGTGAAGACGCCCGCGCCATCGACCTGTTCTCCACTGCGGTGGCCAGGACCCGTGCGGCCGCCGATGTGGCGACGCTGCCGACGCTGCTTGCGCCCTTGGCGATGGTGGAGACGTTGACCAGCCGTTACACCACGGCGCTGGCCGACGCGACCGAGGGGCTGCGGCTGGCCGAGGAGACCGGTCAGCACAATCCCGCAGCACATCTGCATGCCGTGCTGGCCCTGATCGCGGCGGTGCAGGGACGCGCTCTGGACTGCCGAGATCACGCTGAAGCCACACTCTCCCAAGCGATTTCGTATCGACTGGGACCGCACGCGGCCATCGCGTCGTGGGCCCTGGCCGTACTCGACCTCGGCGCCGGTCGCCCGGAGGAAGCCTGCGACCGTCTCGAGTCGCTGGCCGGTGCGGCGCCCGGCGAGGGCAACCGGATGGTCACGCTGATGGCCACCCCGGATCTCGTCGACGCCGCCGTGCGCATTCAACGGCTACCGGCCGCTGCCGCGGGGCTGGCCGCGTTGCAGGCGTGGGCGGGCGACACCGGCGCTCAGTGGGCGCGTGCGCTGGTGGCCCGCTGCCGCGGTCTGCTTGCCGACGACGGCGCAGCGGACCGGCATTTCGACGAGGCGCTCACCCTGCATGCGCATGGCGGTCGGCCGTTCGACACGGCCCGCACTCAGTTGCGGTATGGGGAGTCCTTGCGGCGGCGCCGCCGTCGCGCCCAGGCGCGCAAGTATCTGCGATCCGCGCACGAGACTTTCGAGAGGCTGGGTGCCGCGCCCTGGGCCGAACTGGCCCGTACCGAACTGCTGGCCACCGGCGAAACCGCACGCAAACGAGACTGCGGCACCGTCGATCAACTCACTCCGCAGGAGTTGCAGATCGCGCGTTTTGTCAGCGCAGGAGAGACCAACCGGTCGATCGCCACGCTGATGTTTCTCAGTCCCCGCACCGTCGACTATCACCTGCGCAAGATCTTCACGAAGCTCGGTCTGTCGTCACGAGCCGAGCTGATCCGCATGTCGTTGAGCCAGGGGTGGTAGACAACAGCCATGACGGTTGGCGCCAGCGCGATCTCGCTCTTCCACCCACCCGGGGATCCGGATCGCTTCGGCGGCTGGCTCGAGGAGTACCTGGCCGTGGCCAGGCAGACACCGGGATATGCGACTGCGCGGCAATCGGTTCCCGGCGTCGCGGAATTGGACTGGGCCGTCGAGGTGTCTTTCGACCACACCGAGACACTCGACGCCTGGCTGGACAGCACGCCGCGCCGCCGCCTTCTGGCCGCGGGCGCCGCACAGGGGTTCGGGCGGTGCGCCTCCGATGTGGTGCTGGCGCCCGGTGAACTTCCACCGGGCAACGCAGCAGTCTTCCTGCACCGGGTCGCACCCGGCAAAGACGCTGAATTCGTGGCCGCACAACGCGATTTGGCACTCGTGAGCGCCACCTTTGCCGGGTACGAAGGTACGGCGCTGTTTCCGGCAGAGGCCGGCGGGCAGTGGATGTCGGTGCTGCGTTTTCGTGGCGCCGGGCAACTGGGCGCCTGGATGCGGTCCGCGGAACGGCGGCAGGCCCTGCCCCGTCTGCGTGAGGAGTTGACGCACGAATTCGCCGAACTGCCGCGCAGTGCGCCATTCGGCTCCACGGTGCGCGTTGCCGACGGTCAGGCCAAGATCACGCCGGCGTGGAAGTCAGCGATGCTGGTGGTGCTGTGCCTGTACCCCACGGTGATCCTGCTGTCCAAGACACTGTCTCCGGCGTTGAGCCGGATCGGGATCGGCCAGGCGGCAGCCATTTTCGTAGGCAATGTCATCAGTGTCGCTCTGCTGCAATGGGTTCTCGTGCCGGCCGCCTCGCGACCGTTCCGGCGCTGGCTGGATCCGATTGACGGCGCGTCGAACCGCACCAGCCTGGCCGGCTCGGCGGTGGTGCTCGCCGGTTACGGGTTGCTGCTGTTCATCTTCGACCGCATCGGGTGATCAACCGGCGATCATCGCATGCAGTTCGTCAACCGACCACGGACCGCTGTCGTGATGATCGCGATAGCCGAGCAGTTCTGGAGTGGGCCGGCCGAAGCGGCCGACGAAACCGCCTGCGGCAACAAAGATCTGACCGGTGATGTCGCGCGCCGCGGCGCTGGCGAGATAGGCGTAGAGCGGCGCCACGTAGGCGGGTGGGGCGGCGTCCAGCGAGGCGCGCATCGTGATCTCGTCGAGCAGCCCGCGGCGATGCAGGTCGTTGATGTGCTGTTCGTACTCGGGGCCGGTGGACAGCCGGGTCCTGGCCCCGGGACACACCACATTCGCCCGCACCCCGGCGCCTTTCAGCTCTGCCGCCATCGCCATCGTCAGGCCGTTGACCGCGGCTTTGCCCGCGGGATAGCCGGTGCCGCCGTAGTCACCGAGAAACGCCACCGAGCCGGTGTTGATGATGGAACCGTGGCCCTGCGCCGCCATGACCGGCGCGGCGAGCCGACAGGTGTGAAACACCGTCCCGAGGTGCGCTCCGATCAGCGTCTCGAACTCGTCCGGCGAGATCCGCAGGATCGACGAGCCAGGTGGCTCCGCGATTCCGGCGCAGTTGATCAAGATGTCCAGCCGTCCGAAAGTCTGCGTGCACGCGTCGATCAGGCCCGCGGCCACGTCCTCGTCGTCGGCTGCCCCGGCGACGCCGACCGCGTTACCTCCGGACGCGGCCAGCGATTCCACACTGTCCCCCACCGCGGCGGAATCACGGCCATTGACCACCACACCCGCGCCCAGCGTGCAGAGCAGTTCACTGACCGCGCGCCCGATGCCGCGGGTGCCCCCGACCACCAACGCACCGCGCCCGGCGAGCAGGTCAGAATTGCTCATCTGGCCGCGATCGCCGGCTCGAGTTCCTCGTCATCGGCGGCCGAGCGTCGCGGCCACCACAGCCAGCGGTCCAGCACCACCATCGTGGCCGGCAGCACGAAAGCACGGACCACCAGCGCGTTGAGCACCAGCCCGAGGCCGACGGTGACGCCGATCTGCGCGACGCTGAGCACGCTGCTGATACCCAGCGCAAGCATCGTCAGGCCGACGACGACGCCACCTGCGGTGACGACCATCCCGGTGGCGGCGGAGGCCCGGATGATGCTGGTGCGCAGCCCGGCGGAAAGTCCCTCCCGGATGCGCAGCGCGAACAGCAGATTGCCGCCCGAGGCGATGCCGACCATCGAGACGAACGCGATGGGAGGCACCGACCAGTGCAGGTCGTGGTGCAGCAGGCGGTGATAGAGCAGCACACTGGCGCCCAGCGCGCAGACGTAGGAGACCAGGATCGTCGCGAGGACGACGAATCCGGCGATCGGACTTCGCAACAGCAGCGCGGCGATGAACAGGATGACGCCCAGGGTGATGACCACCATCAGAGCCAGGTCACCGCCGACGATGTCCTGCAGGTCACGGGTCGCCGGTCCGACACCGGTCAATTCGACGGCGGTCACTTTGAGCGTGTCGCCTTTGATGGTGTCGGTCACCGCGGCCTCGATCGCGCGGGCCCGGGCCGCGCCCTCGTCACCCCATTCGAGTCCCTGACCGTAGACGAACAACCGGGTGGCATGCCCGTTGGGAGAGAAGAACTGATCCAGGGTGGGACGCATACCGGGGTCGGTCAGGATGCGGCGCGAGGCGTACAGGTTGGCGCCGGGGCTGCCCTGCGAAGCGGCGGCCAACCGGCGCAGGTAGTCGGGAAGCTCCTGGGTCGGCACGGGCCGGGGTTCACCCAGCTGCTCCCTGAGCTGCGCCGCCATGCCCCGGACCTGCGCCATCTCGCTGCTGACGTTCGCCACCACCGCGGGCAGGGGGACGCCCGGGGCCGACGCGGCATCCACCGTCGCCTTCGCCAGCTCATCGGTGGCCTCCACCAGCTTGTTCGCCCCGGCGACGACCGCGGTCGCCCACTGCACCGCCTCCTGGGCCGATGAACACACCGGGGTGGTGCGGCAGTCGCTGATCGAACCCACGAAACTGCGCAGCGGATCGAAGATCTCGCCGACATCCGCGGCGCGAGCCCGGATCTTGTCCGTGGCCTGCTGCGTCAGGCGCACCGCCAGACTGACGCCCCCGATGGCATAGGCGCCCGCCGTGGTGCTGGACTGGACCAGGTCGAGTCCGGAACCCAACTCGCGCACCGCCGCGTCGAGGTCGGTGAAGACGGAGTTCTTGGCGGCAAGCAGATCAGCGAACTGATCGAGCCGGTCGCCGACATTGCCGCCGGTGGCCGACAGGGACGCCTGCTTGGAGACCATCCCGCCGGGATGGCTCGCCGATTGCACCATGCGTACGCCGGTGATCCCCATGATGGCGCCGGTCACCCGGCCGATCGCGGTCAGCGCGGCGGGGTTGCGCAGGTCCTCGTCGGACTCGATCGTGACGACGTCGGGCTGCACGTGGTTGGCGTCGAAGTGCTGGTTGACGGCGCGGTAACCCCGATTGGCCTCGGTGTCCGGCGAGGTGGACGCGGTCTCGTCCCAACCGATCGGCACGCCCGGCAGGGCGAGCAGCATGATCAGCACGAACACGCTGCCGGCCACCAGGATCGGCGCCGGCCAGCGCGCGACGTGGGTGCCGATGCGGCGCCAGCGCCGCCGCATGCGTTCGAGCCGCGGCGGTTTCATCAGGCCGGCACGACTGGCCAGCGCGATCAGGGCCGGCGTCAACGTCAGGCTGGCGATCCCGACCGTGAGCACGCCGATCGCACACAGGATGCCCGTCGTGGCGAACATGCTGATCCGGGCGAGGCTGAGCCAGCCGACCGCGGCCAGGGGCGCCACCACGATGAGGGTGGAGCCGACGATCGCCGGCGCCACGCTGCGGTATGCGTCCGCAAGGGCGTCGGCCGGATCGGCACCGTTCCTGCGCTGTTCGTGGTAGCGGCCGATCAGGAAAATGGCAAAGCCGGCGCCGGCCCCCACCGCCACCGCGACGGCGATGGACAGCGAGAACAGCGAAACGCTGATCACCTGGCGCGAGGCGAGGTCGGAGATGACGGGCTTGGCGACGGTCAGTCCCGACATGACGGAGACCAGCGGGACCATCGCCGTGATCAGCGACCGGTACATGATGACCAGGAAGATCAGCAGAACGCCCAGTGTCACCGCCGTGATCACCTGCGTCTGCCGGTCGATCGCGGCGAACTCATCCATGATGGTCGCCCCGGCGCCGGTGATATAGACGTGCAGACCATCTGGAGGACGCACCCCCGAGACGATGGTGCGTGCCGCGGTGATCGAGTCGATGGCTTCGGTCGAACCCGTCATGCCGTCAAGGCGCAGGGTGGCTGTCACCACGTCGCCGTCGCGGCTGACCGCCGTGTCCGCGGCCGCCGGCATCCGCCACCAGTCCGTCACCTCGTACACGTGCTGTGTGTCGGCGCGCAACGCCGCGACGACCTGGTCGTAGTACGCGCGGTCCTGATCGGTGAGCCGGCCGTCGCGTTCGAGCACCAGGTAGCCGACATTGTCGGTCGGCGCTTGTGAAAAGGCGGCCGCCGAGCGTTGCACGGCAAGCGAAGTCGCGGTGCCGACCGGCAGAAACGGCTGGTCCAGATCCGCCACAACCCGTTCGAGCGGCGGAGCCAGGCTGTTGCCGGCGACGGCGGCGAAAGCCCAGACGCCCACGATCAGCAACGCGAAACGGTAGATGAGGCGAGCGATCAACGTGCCGGCCTCAACCGAGCCGAGCGGCCGGTATCACGCAGCAACCCATCCACTTCGCGTATCACCTTCTCGACTGACATCGTGACCAACCCCCGACCGAGTCGGATCATTCAACCACCCCGGCCCGCGGACCGACAGTGATTTTGCGGCGTGCCGCGGCCGTCGTGATCGCGCTGGTCAAACCGTGCCCACTCGTGTTCCTGACTAGATTAAGGTCGCCCGTCATGGGCGTTCTGCGGTTTCTCTGGCGACGCGTACTGGCATTCGACCGTATCGGCTCCCGAATCCCGCAGCTCATCCAAGTCTGGCTGCTCGAGCTCTTCTTCGTGATGCCATTGACCTTCTTCATCGGAAAAGTGATCGATATCCACGGCGCGTTCGGCGTGCCGGGTACCGGTGAGCGGCTCGGCGGCGTGTTCTGGGGAGCGCTGGCGGTCTCGATGGTCTTCGGGTTTCTCTTCGTCCGGTCTCTGCTGAAGCCGCGTGTGGTCGAGGGATCGTGGACGCCGGTGGTGCATGCCGATGTAGGGCCGGTGAGTGTCTACGGCGCGAACCGGGCCTGGACGGTGACGTACCCCTACCTCACCAGCCACCCGTCGTACGCCCTGTTGCTGCTGCTGACGGCGCCGATTCCGGCAGTGATGTTCGCCGCGACCCGCAACCAGGGCGACAGCACCTTCTACTTCCGCGTCTGCGGGATCGTCGGGATGGTCATCCTGGCCGGGATGGCGGTGGCGCGCATCGTGTCCTGGTACGTCTTCCGGACGGGCCGCCGCCGGCTCGACGAGCAGTTGCGCGGACTGCCGATTTCGCCGCGCCGCCTGGGTTGGGAGATCGCGTGGAAACCGGTGCTGGTGCTGGTGGTGCTGATCTATGCGATCGTCTGCATTCCCCTGGGCCTTATGTGGCTCAAAGAAGAGCGCACCATCGCGGCCCTCCCAGTCGTCACGGTCGGCGACAACGCCGGCGTGTATCGACGCGTCGAGGGAACAGTGACGTCCGGGCCGGTCTACTGGGCCCCGCGCGGCACCGGCCGCGGCGGAAACAACTACGCCGGCGCAGGAGTACTGGTGACGCTGCGCGACGGAGGTGAGGCGCTGCTGCTGGCCGAGTCGCTGTCGGTGCCCGACTTCAAAGCAATGATGGCCGACGTCACCCACCGCACCCTCAAGGCCACCGGAAAGGTGATCGAGGACATCACCGCCACCCAGCGCACTTACTACGGCTTCGACCTCAGTGCCTTCCCCGAGCCGGCTCCGGGTGGGCGGGTCATGCTGCTGCTCTCCAGCCCGTAGCCGACATCGCCGTCACGTTCCTGCGCAACGCGGGTGTGCCGGCCGGTCCAGTGCCGTACCGTTTCGACAGGTCCTGGGCAGACCGTCGGTTGGTTCCATCGAAGGGAGCTCGAGGGATGGGTAGGCGACTCGTATGCGTCGCGGCATGTGCCGCGGTACTTCTAGCGGCGGGCTGCGGCGGCTCGAAAGGGCAACACGCCGATGCCCATTCGCGCGCTGCCGAGCGCCCTCCGGGAAGCTCGCGCACCGAGCCGGCGGATCAACCGGCCGCGGGCAAAATGACGTTCCGTTACGAGGACGCGACCACCCCGGAGGCCCAGCAGGGCCGCCAATTGATGTCGGACGCAAAGGTTTTGGAGAATGTCGCCGCACACGTCAACGACACGCTGAACCTGCCGCACGACGTCGGTGCCGTCGGCAAGCAGTGCGGCGAGGCCAACGACTACTGGGATCCCAACGCCAACGAAATCCAGCTGTGCTACGAGGACATTCAGCAGAGCCGGCAGCGGTTCACCAACGCCGGAAACCCCAACCCGGCGGAAGCCGCGGTCGACGCGACAGTCTCCGGGTTCTATCACGAACTCGGTCACGCGACGCTCAACGTCTACGACCTGGCGTTCACCGGACGTGAGGAGGACGTCGCCGACCAGCTGTCCGCGTTTATGCTGCTGGCCCCCGGCGCCGACGGGAAGGCCTATCCGAACGGCGTCCGCATCGCCACCGACACCGCCCAGGACTGGAAGCTGAGCGCCAAGGAGGCCGGTGACGCCAATGAACTCCCGTTCTGGGACGGGCATTCGATGGACATCACCCGGATGTACAACTGGGAGTGCTGGATCTACGGGTCCGACACGACGGCCAACGCCAGCATCGTCACCTCCGGTGACCTGCCCGAAGACCGGGCCGGCAACTGCGAGGAAGAATTCCAGAACATGTCCAGGGCGTGGCAGCAGATGCTGGGCCCGCACCTGAGGAAACCCAGCTGACCCGGAGCTTCACACACTGTTCAGGCCCCGGTGGGCCCCCGCTCGTTGACCGCACATTCCCGACCGTTTCTCTCACCGTATGCGGGTGGTTCAGGTCGCCAACTTCTACGGGCCACGGTCCGGGGGGCTGCGAACGGCGGTAGACCGGTTGGGCGCGGAATACTGCGCCAGAGGGCACGAGGTTTTCCTGGTGGTCCCGGGATCCCGCGCCCAACGCAGCCGGCTGGACAGTGGAGTCGTGCGAATCACGGTGCCGGCCAGGCTGCTTCCCTGCACCGGCGGATACCGGGCGATCATGCCGGCGCCGGTGCGGACGCTGTTGACGGCTTTGAACCCGGACGCGCTGGAGGTTTCCGACCGGCTCACCCTGCGGTCCCTGGGACGGTGGGGCCGCCGGCACGGTGCGACCACGGTGATGATCTCCCATGAGCGTCTGGATCGCCTTGCGGGCCAATTCCTTCCGCGGCGCACCGCCCAGAGATTCGCCGACGTCGCCAACCGACGCACCGCCGCCGACTACGACACCGTGGTGTGCACCACGGAGTTCGCGCGCGAGGAGTTCGATCGCATCGGGGCCACCAACACGGTGACGGTCCCACTGGGTGTCGACCTGCGGACCTTCCACCCACGCCGGCACAGCGCTCAGCTGCGGCGCCGCTTCGCCGCGCCGGACCAGCTTCTGCTGGTGCACTGCGGACGCCTGTCGGTGGAGAAGCGCGCCGACCGCAGCATCGACGCGCTCGCGGCACTGCGCGACGGCGGCGTCGATGCCCGGCTGGTTGTTGTCGGCGAAGGCCCGCTGCGGGCCCGGCTGCAGCGTCAAGCCGCCCGCCTGCCAATCGAATTCACCGGGTTCGTCGCCGACCGGCACATGGTGGCCGCACTGCTGGCGACCGCCGACGTCGCGCTGGCCCCCGGCCCGCACGAGACGTTCGGACTGGCCGCCCTGGAATCGCTGGCGTGTGGCACCCCGGCGGTGGTGTCGCGCACCTCGGCCCTCACGGAGATCGTCACAGCGGACAGCGGTGCGCTGGCCGACAACGATCCGGTGGCCTTCGCCCATGCGATCCGTGACCTCGTCGGCCGCCCGGAGCCCCACCGCCGGGTGGGGGCCCGGCACCGGGCCGAGATGTTCACCTGGCAGCGATCCGCGGCCGGCATGCTGACGACCTTCCGGTAGCGGCGCCAGATCCCTTCCGCCTTTGTCCGAGTGGGAATTTCACGACGCGCCATGGCGATGTGTCGAGAATTCCCCCACTCGGCGGTCCAGGCCCTCCCCCCTGCCGGCGAGTGTCCGCCGAGATCAGGGTTTCTGGCGGCCAGACCGGCTTAACCGCCATTCCGGCGGGAAGTTGAGGTCGTTGTCCTTGACGACGTTATTGAGGCCCTTGCCGAAGGTGCCTTCGGTGAGGTCGACGTCGTTGTCCTGGTCGTTGGCGATCAGGGGCAGCATCCCCTCGACCATTCCGGTGAGCAGGCTGCCGAAGTATTCGCCCTTGTGCTGTTTGTAGAGCTCCAGAAAGGTCTTCTGCACCGCGACGGTGTCGGTCGGGCGGCAGCGCGCGCACGCCAGTGCGTACTTCGCCGTCTCCTCTTCGAGCTTGTCGCGCGGCACCACGCTGTTGATGAAGCCGCATTCGTACATCTCTTTGGCGCTGAAAGGCCTTCCGGTGAAGAGCATTTCGGAGAACTTGCGCAGACCCATGGTTTCGGCCCACCACCACAGGCGGGGTCCCCAGCCCACGTAGCGGAACGCCGGGTGGCCGAACAGCGCGTCGTCCGAGGAGATCACCAGGTCGGCGTCGCCGGCCTGGTAGAAGTGCCAGCCATAGCAGTAGCCCTTGGCCTCGACGATGCTGATCTTCCGGAGTTCCTGCAGCGGGCGGTTTCCGGCCCGGGCCTTGGCGTAGAAGTCGGTGACCGTGGACAGGTAGCGGTAGGAGTCGCCCGACGGATACTTGACGTCGTCGTCGTTGATCGCGAGCTCGTGCAACAGCGGCATCCCCGGGTTCTCCAACATCCCGCGCTGTTCGGGAAGATCGCCGCCGCTACCGAAATCCTCCCCCTCGCCGCGGATCACCACGACCTTCACGTCGTCGTCCACATTGCACTTGTGAATCAGATCGGCGTAGTTGTGCCGCATGCCCAAGGTGGTGGAATTCTGCGCATCGGGACGGTCGAAGGTGATGTAGGCGATCCGGTTCTTGACGTCCTTCTCGAACTTGATGTATTGCTCCGCTTCCTTTTTCAACTCTTCGTAGTCGTATTCAGGCATGTGTTTCTCCCTCTACTCGAGCTCGCGACGACGGGGTTGATGAGTTCGATGTGCGCACGTTCACTGACCCGGATCGCCGGTCAGTTGTCCTTTGTTCGGGCTCTTCAGGATTCCACTGGCGATTGCGGCCAGGATCTTGTCGAGTTGCTCTGCGCTGTCGATGATTCGGTCGCCGTGGGCGAAACGCAGCAGCAGGCCGTTGATGAACGTCAAGGTGATGTTGCTCAGGTCCTCGACCACAGCTGATTCCAGCTCGGCGCCGCGCGGCATCAACTGGACCAGGATTTCGCGGTGCAGCTTGGTGAAGGCCTCGGTGCCGTGCGCCAGGGTGGCGGCCAGCGCCGGGTCGCGGGCGGCCTGCATGGTCAACTCGTACCTGGCCCTGGTGCGGGAAAGTTCCGGCTCGCAACCGGATTGGATCACCACTTGCGACAGCAGCGACGGTGATCGGCGGCCTTTGCCCGCGCCCGCCGGGCTTTCGTTGTCGGCGACCGACTGCAGGTTCGCCAGGTCCAGCTCGGCCAGCCGTTCGGCCACGGCGAGCAGCAGTGCCGAGCGCGTCCGGAAATAGAATGACGTCGTCCCGTCCGGGACTCCGCATTTCCGGTCCACCTTGAGATGACTCAGCCCTTTGGCCCCGTCGTCGGCGAGCAGTTGAATCGCCGCGTCGCACAGGTCACGGCGGCGTTCGGCCGGATTCGGCTTTCGTCGCTTGTCCATGGTCAACGCCTCTCGGGTCTGGGCGCGACACTACTCTATATGTGTAGTGTCGGCTACCCTCCCGACGATCAGCCATACACCTGCGCATACAGCGCTTCGATCTCCGCGGGCTCGGGAATCACCGGATTGTTGGCGGGCGAACCGGAGGCCATCGCCTGCTCGGCCATCAACGGGATAAGCGATTGCCAAGCGGCACTGTCGATTCCGTACGACCTCGGCGTGGGGACCTCGAGTTCACTGCACAAATCGCCCAGCGCATCCACGAGGGCTCGGGCGGCGTCCTGGTCGCTCATGGTGGTGTCGGCAACTCCGTATGCCCGGGCGCAGTCGGCGTACCGCGCGGTAGCGCCGGCCACCGAGAATGCGGTGACCGCCGGGAACAGCATGGCGTTGGACAGCCCGTGGGCCACGTGGAAATGCGCCCCGATCGGCCGGCTCATTCCGTGCACGAGCGCGACGCTGGAATTGGAGAACGCCATACCGGCCTGGGTGGCGGCCGCCATCATTCCCGCGCGAGCCGCCGCATCCGAGCCGTCCCGGTATGCCCGCCTGAGATGCGTTGCGATCAGCCGGATTGCCGCGAGTGCCAGACCGTCGCTGATGGGGTTGGCCCGGCGGCTGACGTAGGCCTCGACCGCGTGCGTCAGGGCGTCGACGCCGGTGTCCGCGGTCAGCCGCGGTGGCATCGTCATGGTCAGCTCGAAATCCACAATCGCGGCGATGGGCAGGAACGACAGGCCGGGGCACAGCATCTTCTCGTTAGTGTCGCTGTCGCTGATGACCGTGAACTGCGTTGCCTCCGAACCACTTCCCGCCGTGGTGGGAACCGCGATGATCGGCAGCGCCGGCCCCGAGTAGTTGTTCGGTGCCTTGAATCTCCGCATCGGCCCAGGTTGGACGGCCAGCACGCCCAACGCCTTCGCGGTGTCCATCGGACTTCCACCGCCGAAGCCGATGACGCAGTCCGCTCGATGGTCGAGCAGCGCCGCGACAGCGCGGTCGAGTGAGGCGGTGGTCGGGTCGGCCACGGTACGGTCGAAGAGCGCAGGTGCCGCTCCGGCCGCACGGAGCAGGTCCATCACCCGACCGGCGGCACCACTGCTGCTGAGATACGGGTCCGTAACCACGAAAGGGCGCTGCAAGCCCAGCCCGGCGATTACCGCACCCACGTCGTCAACAGCACCGCCCCCCAGACGGATGTGCCGGGGAAATGCGGCGGATGTCGACATTGATCACGTCCCTGCGCTCAAGGCCGCCCCTCGCGGCCGTAGCTCAACACTACGGCCGGCGAAGGGGCGGACTCAGCGCATCAGGTGCCCAGTCCGTCAGGTGCAGGGAATGCCGTGCGGGCCGCCGATCCAGTGGCCCGGCGGTGACTGCCAGGGGCAGTACTGCTTGATCTGACCGGGAGCCGGGCGCCAGTCGATGTTGTTGTCGATCTGGGGCACCGGCGGCCCCGGCGGCCCGGGAATGTGCGGACCGGGCTTTGCCTGTGCGCTTCCCGCGCCGATGCCGAGGGCTCCGGCCCCGAGCGCGCCGGCGATCAGGGTGGTGCCGAGCAGCTTCTTCATATCCATCGTCGCCTCCTCTTCTCAGCCAGGCTTCTCCCGATCGGCTCCGGGATGGCGCCCCTTCGGCGCCCGAACAACCGGACTGAGGATTATCAGCAATAGGGGGGATACCCGATTTTATCCGTGCCCAATCGACGCCCCCTTGTAACGTGCGACACGACATGGACCAACTCGGCATCGGCTACCTCAGCGCTTTCGGGCTTCCGCCCGTACAATTTGTCGACGTCGCCGCGGCTCTGAACTGCCGTTTCATCTCCATGTTTCTCCGGGGACTACCGTCGGCGCCGCTGGGATATTCCCTCTTCTCGCTGAAGAAGGACCGCGCATTGCGCAATGACCTCGCTGCGGCGTTGCGTCATCACGGCGTCACCATCACGCTGGCTGACGGCTTCCTGGTGGTTCCCGGCGGCGACATGCGCCGGTGTGCCCCCGATCTGGACATCGTGGCTGAACTGGACATTCCACGGATCAATGTGGTGAGCCTCGACAGCGACCTCGGCCGTACCTTCGATGAGCTCGCGGTGCTGGCCGAACTCGCCGCTGGGCGCGGCATCAGCACGGTGGTGGAGCCTGTGCCAGGTCTCACCATTTGCGACGTCCCGACGGCGCTGAGCGCGGTACGACACGTCGGCCGCCCCGATTTCCAGGTGTTGATCGACACCATGCATGTCTCGCGATCCGGCTGCACCCCGGCCGACCTGGCGGCCATCGACCCGGGCACATCGGCTACGCCCAGCTCAATGACACCACCCGTCGGCCGCGCAGCCCCGACTACATGGAAGAGGCCATGTATGAGCGCCTGGCCCCCGGCGACGGCGAGTTGCCCCTGCGCGACATCGTCCGTGCGCTGCCGGCGGGCCTGGTCATCGAGCTCGAGGTGCCGCAGCGATCGCTGGCCCTGGCCGGTGTCGGCCCGATCGACCGGCTGCGGCCGTGTGTGGAGGCGGCGCGGCGGGTGTTGTCTGACGCCGGCGGCTGACCATCAGCCCGGCTGGCGAAGCGGCAGGCCCACCCGCCGAACGTGCGCACCATGTGCACGGCGTAGCAACCGGCGTCCATCGTCGCCCCACCGGCCAGTGAGTAGTCGTAGCGAATGTCGGAGAACTTCGGCAGCGGAAAACACATCGCCGCCTCCACCCGCCGGAGCCGGCCGAGTTCGCCCGAGGCGATGATCTGCTCGGCGCGCAGCGCGAGCGGATGGTAGCGGTAGTGGAAGGCCTCCATCACGATGCGGTCCGATTGCTCTGCCAGAGCGGCGATTTCGCGTGCTTCGGCGGCGTTGGCGGTGAACGGCTTCTCGCACAGCACATGCTTGCCGGCGGCCAGAGCGGCGCGCGTCCACCGTCCGTGTAGACCGTTGGGCAAGGGGTTGTAGACGGCGTCGATCTCCGGGTCGGTGACCAGCTCGTGGTAACTGTTGTGGACGCGGGCGATGCCGTGTTCAGCCGCAAACTTGCGCCCGCGAGTCACGTCGCGGGCCGCAACTGCGGCGACGACGACCTCGCTGTCCTGCCGGGCCGGCTTGATGAGCGCCAGCGGCGCAATGCGGGCGGCCCCCAGAATGCCGATGCGCAGCGGCGGACGTCGCCCGGGCACCGCGTCAGCACCCATCTCGACGCGCGAATGCGGGCGCGTGCTCGGGCAGTACGCCGACTCCGATGAAGTACGCGGGCACCATCGAGAGCCACGGCAGCCGCTCGAGCACCCGCAGCAGAGCCGCCGGCGGGGCCGGGTCCTCGCCTCGCAGCAGTGGTCCGAGCAGCCCTCGGTGCAACATCCGTTGCACGAATTGGGTTACGGCGGTGGGAAAGAGGCGACGGCGGCGAACCGCCGCCAGATCGCGGCCGGTAACGTGATGGCGGCGTAGGGGCTCGGCCAGGATGGCCGCCGCGGCCACGGCGTCTTGCACCGCCAGGTTGATGCCGACTCCTCCCATCGGCGACATCGCATGTGCGGCGTCGCCGATGCACAGCAGTCCGTCACAATGCCACCGGCGCAACCGATTCACTTTGACGTCGAGATGCTTGACGTCGTCCATCGAAGCCAGGTCTCCCACCGATGCGGCGGCCTCCGGTACCAGCGCGGCGACTTCTTGCCGGAATGCTTCGATGCCTCGGGAACGCAGTTGCGCGTCAGTGCCTTTCAGCCCGATGTAGGCAATCTGGAAGTACCCCTTGCGTGGGATGACGGCCAGCGCCTTGCCGGGACCGGTGCGCGGCAGGAACGAGAATTCCGAGTCTTCGGCACGCGGCAACCTGAACCACCAGACGTCGAACCGCACGGGATAGTCGTGGGTCTTCAGGCCGGCCTCCTGCCGCGCGAGTGACCACCTTCCATCACAGGCAACGGTCAGTTCGGCGCGCAGTTCCCCGGGGCCGTCGGGACCGCGGTAACGAACCCCCGTGACGCGGTCACCGTCCCGCAGCAGTCCGGTGACCTCGCTGTTCATCCGCAGCGTGAACGTCGGTTCGGCGCAGGCAGCTTCGGCCAAGAGGTTCAGCAGGTCCCACTGCGGCACCATCGCGATGAACGGATGCGGTTGTCGCAGGCGCTCGAAATCGATATAGGTGACCGTGCGCCCGCCGGATTGGAATGCCGCCTTGCGTAACTCGCTGAACGGCAACACGGAGAACTGCTCCCATAGGCCCAGCTCGTCGAGCAACCGCAAGGTCGAGCAGTGCACGGTGTCGCCACGGAAATCGCGGAGGAAGTCACCGTGCTTTTCCAGCAGTGTGACCTCGACACCGGCGCGGGCGAGCAACAGCCCGAGCACCATGCCGGCCGGGCCTCCCCCGATGATCGCGCACGTCGTCTTGTCTGCCATTTGCGGTCAAGCATAAAGTCTTGCGACAACGGATCAGGCGACCGACAGTTCGGCACCGATTTGTTGCGCGGCGGCGGCGACGACGAGGGCCTCCAGCGCGACCGCCATGGTGGACAGCGTGACGCCCGCCGCAAGCGGATAGCCGATGGCGTTGACCAGGCCCATCGGTTGGCCGTGGAGAAACTCCCTGATTCCCTGCAGGGACAGGTTGATGGTGTAGGCCGGCGCCGTGGTCACCATGGCATTCGCCAGGTCGGCCGTCGGCAGCAAGGTCTGGTAGCCGGCACCGGCCGCCGCCGAAACCGCCTCGGATACCGCGGAATTGGCGCGCTGGACGCCTTCGATGATGCCGTCGATGGTGACTGCGGGATTGACGGCAGGACCGGATGGCGTAGCGCCGGTCAGCACGCCGGACGCGTCAACCGTCGGAAATTCGAGATGGGTGACGGCGTAGCCGAAATCGACGATCCCCTGCTGAGTTCCGGCCACCAGCGCGTGCGACACCGCCACGGGATCGGCGTCCGGAAACACCCCGAACGGGGTCGGCACATTCGGCGGTGAGGTCGAATAGCCGTGGTTCGGATCGCCGTAGCCCAGATTGACGATCACCCGCAGGTCCGGCTGAATGAGATCAGCGAGCGGATTGCCGAGGACGGGCAGCGCCCGCAGCGGCTCCAGCAGTGGCAGGTTCTTCGTCGGAATGATGTAGTACTGCGTCATCGTCGGGCCCACGGTGTTGGTCAATGGTATGGCCGCGTCGATCTGTTCCGGGGTGAGCATCAGGTAGTTCTGATGCAGGTAGCCCATGCCGGCCAGAGCGTTCAGCGTCGACACGATGTTCAGCGGATACCGCGGGAAGTCGGCGACCCCGTCGTACTCGATGGTGTAGACCCGGGTCGGGTACAGATTGTCCGGCGTCGCACCCGGGCTGGTCACACCGAGGCTGGGAATGGCGATGCCCGGGAAGCGTGCGGCAAGCCCGCCGTTCGGATTTCCGGGATCGCCGATCAGGGTGAACGAAAGCTGTTGGGGTGTTGGCGGATTCACCGACGCCGCGAGTTTCCTCATCTCCAGTGCGGCAACGGTGGCGCTCTGGGAGTAGCCGAAGACCGAGACGTTGTCGCCGGCGGCGAGATGCGCCCGTATCGCGGTGTCCAGAATCTTTACGCCCTGGGCCACTGAGGCGTCGAATGTCAGGCTCTTCACGCCGACGACAGGGTAGAGACCCTCCGGGGTGAACAGCGATCGCGGAACGGCGTCGGGGGCCATGTTGCGAACGAAGAGGTCGAAGGCGCGCTGGACGTACCTGGGCGACGGCGTCGGAATGCCGCTGGCCCCCATGACTTCGGCGATCGTCTGCGCCGCGGCGGCAGCACCCCCCGGGGTGCCGGTCGCGGAACCCCGTGGTGTCGCAGCGCCCAGCAGCGTCTGCAGTCGCTGGTGCCACGGGGCCAGTTCCGCGCAGATGGCGTCGATTCCGGTGTGGTACGCCGTCATCGCGGTCACGTCCTGAGCCCACATGTCGGCGTACCGGGATTCAGCGGCGGCTATCGCCGGCGCGTTCTGTCCGAACAGGTTGGACGCCGCCAGCCAGAGTGCCTCGGAGCGGTTCATCGCGACGAGCGCGGGATGAACCGCCGTCGACAAGGCGGTCTCGAATTCTGCCGCTGCGGTCCGTGCCAGGGCGGCCGCGGCCTGGGCGTGCGCGGCCGCGTGGCGCAACCAGCTGAGGTACGGTGCGGCGACGGCCGTCATCTGCAGTGCCGCGGGCCCCAGCCAGGAGCCGGTCGTCAGCCCGGCGATGGTCGACTCGAAGGATCCTGCCGCGCAATCTATTTCGGTAGCCAGTCCGTCCCAGGCGGTTGCTGCCGCCAGCAAAGGAGCCGGCCCCGCGCCCGCGTGCAGTCGGGCGGAATTGACCTCCGGGGGGAGCGCCGCAAAGTTCGGCAACATCGTCTGGTGTCCTCGTGGTAGCGGAGACGGCGCACGAAAAGGCGCGCTCCCGCCCGAAACGCGCACGTCTCAGGCGGGAGCGCGGACTCGACGGCGTTAGCCGGCGATGTGTGACCAGCCGGCGGCGGGCTGACCGACGGGCACTGACTGCGCCCCCGGGCCCGAGTTGAGTTTGGTGCATCCGGCCAGGGCCGCTGCGGCGAACAGAGCCGCCGCTACCGCAGCCAGCCCGCGGGTGACACCTTTGTTCTGAATTCCCCTCATGGTGGTTCCTTAAGTTCGTAGTTGCAGTTACTTCGTGTTGTTACGTTGTGCTGTGACCCGGGTGGGCCGGGTGAGGCTGTCATGTTGTTGTCGGCCCGTGGGTGCGGCTTGAAAGGACTGGCCGCCCGGTCTGCTTGGACTTCTCTGGCCGCTGATTGAGATCTGCGATGTGATCGCTTGTTTAAGGACATGCTGGCGGGGTCGTCCGTGGGGATCATGTTGGGCAACAAGCGAAGAGGAGGTTCGATGGCGGCGAGCCAGTTGTGGGCTGGTGTGGATGTCGGCAAGGAACACCATTGGGTGTGCGTGGTCGACGATAAGGGCGCCGTGGTGCTCTCGCGCAAGCTCGCCAACGATGAGCAATCGATTCGCGAGCTGATCGCCGAGATCGAAGGGGTGGCCGGACAGGTGGCCTGGACGGTGGATTTGACCACGGTGTACGCCAGCCTGCTGTTGACGGTGCTGGCTGACGCCGGCAAGTCGGTGCGCTACCTCGCCGGCCGTGCGGTCTGGCAAGCCTCGGTGACCTACCGCGGCGGCGAAGCCAAGACCGACGCCAAGGACGCCCGGGTGATCGCCGACCAATCGCGGATGCGTGGTGCTGATCTGCCGATCCTGCATCCTGACGACGACCTGATCACCGAACTGCGCATGCTCACCGCCCATCGTGCGGATCTGGTGGCCGACCGCACCCGCACCATCAACCGGCTGCGCCAGCAACTCATCGCGGTGTGCCCGGCCTTGGAGCGGGCCGCTCAGATCACCCAGGATCGCGGGTGGGTGGTGCTGCTCTCGCGCTATCAAAGACCGAAAGTGATTCGTCAGAAGGGGCTTTCGCGGCTGACCCGGATACTGGCCGATGCCGGGGTCCGCAACGCAGCCGCGATCGCTGCGGCGGCGGTCACCGCCGCCAAGTCTCAGACGGTGCGCCTGCCCGGCGAAGAGGTCGCTGCCGCCCTGGTCGCCGAATTGGCCCAGGGGGTGATCGCCCTCGATGACCGCATCAAGACCACCGATACCGACATCGAGGGCCGATTTCGCCGCCATCCGCTCGCTGAGGTGATCACCAGCCTGCCCGGCATGGGCTTTCGGCTCGGTGCAGAATTCCTCGCCGCCGTAGGCGATCCCGCGCTGATCGGATCGGCCGACCAACTCGCCGCCTGGGCCGGACTGGCCCCGGTATCCAAAGACTCCGGAAAACGCACCGGACGACTGCACACCCCCAAGCGCTACAGCCGTCGACTCCGCCGCGTCATGTACATGTCCGCACTGACCGCGATCCGCTGCGACCCCGACTCCAAGGCCTACTACCGGCGCAAGAGAGACGAAGGCAAACGAGCGATCCCGGCCACAATCTGCCTGGCCCGACGCCGCACCAACGTCTTCTACGCACTCATCCGCGACAACCGCACCTGGCAACCCGACTCACCACCCATCACTGAATCGGCGGCTTGACTTCTTCATTGAGAGTCCTTTCTTGGTTGGGTTTTCAGGAAAGTAAAGCGTGACGATGATAACCACATCACACCGTTGATAAAAGGTTTTCCAGCGGTCACTGATAAAGCAATCGCACATTGCCTTCGCGGCACAGTAAGCGTCGATCAGCAGTCGCTGAGAGTTCCTGGTTGTTACAGCCAAACATGCTGTGCTCCTGTCGATATCAAGTCGCAAGCGGCAGTCGTGGGAGCGTCTGCAAATACTCTTTGATCCGATCAGGGCAGTACATTTAGTTGACGTCCGGACGTGCAGGAAATGGACATCCGCAGGCCGCTACCGGCTTTGATTTACTCGCTGTCAATATGCTTGACAATTGCAATTCCACGCCTTTGTGAATCACATGAATTCACCGAGTGTCGGCGGGTCGAACTTCACCGCCGGCGGGGATGGCATAACCTAGCGCTTGCAATGTTTCGTGGGGCTGCGCCGCCCCGGATGAGCGACAGGTGGTCTCGTGATGATGCCCGGACGTGCCGCCCCCACTCGGCCCGCGCACGGCAACCAGGTCCGGGCCGAGCGCACCCGGGCACTGGTGATCGGCGTGACCGTCCAGATCGTGCTGAGTGAAGGCATCGGTGCCGCCAGCGGCCGGCACATCGCAGATGCCGCGGGCGTTACCTGGGGAGTGATCCAGTATCACTTCGGTGATCGCGACGGTCTGCTGATGGCGGTGGTCGAGCAGGGCTTCGACGAACTCCTGGACGCGCTGAATTCGCTACCCGCGGCAACCGAAGACACCACCACGCACGACCGGGTCGAGGCGGCCGTCACGGCTGCCTGGCAGGCGATGTCCAGCCCCACCGCGCGTGCGGCGACGGAGATCCTCATCGGCACCCGTGCCACTCGTGGTGAGCCCACCACCAATCAGATCCGACGACTCGGCAGAACGTTCAACACGCTGATCGCCACCATCGACCGCGATCTGAGCCCGACCCAGAACGCCGCCATCGGTGAGCTGCTGCTGACCACTCTGCGCGGCATGATCGCCAACCAGCTGGTGATGCAACGGTCCATCGACACGACCAGGGAACGCAAGCTGCTCGTCGAGATCGTCAGCAGCTACCTCGACCGGACGGGGGCGTCGGCTTCGTGAACCAGACGATGCAAGCGCTGCTGCGACAGCGACTGTCAGATTCTGGGATCGCCGTGAAATATGGCGATTCGCAGTGGACTTGGCGTGACTACCTCGGCCGGGCGACGGCGCAGGCAGCGGGCCTGCTGTCCGCCGCGGACCAGGACCGCCCGGTGCACGTCGGCTCGTTGCTGGGCAACACCCCCGACATGCTGACGCAGATGGCGGCGGCCGGCCTGGGTGGATATGTCCTGTGCGGGCTGAACACCACCCGGCGCGGCGACGCCCTGGCCGCCGACATCCGGCGGGCGGACTGTCAGATCGTCGTGACCGACGCCGAGCACCGCGGGTTACTGGACGGATTGGAGCTCAACGGAGTTCGGGTCTTCGACACCTCAACGTCGGCATGGGCCGACCTGGTCGCCGGCGCCGGCCCGCTGGTCCCCCATCGCGAAGCCGAGATGATGGACCCCTTCATGATGATCTTCACCTCGGGGACGAGCGGCAATCCCAAAGCGGTGCAGGTGGCACACCTGATGCCGACCTTCGCCGGGCTCAGCCTCGCCGAACGGTTCGCCCTGACCGAGCGCGACACGTGTTATGTGTCGATGCCGCTGTTTCACTCCAATGCGGTGGTCGCCGGCTGGGCCCCGGCCGTGGTTTCCGGAGCGTCGATCGTGCCGGCGAAGTTCTCGGCCAGCAACTTCCTGGCCGACGTCCGGCGGTACGACGTCACGTACATGAACTACGTCGGCAAACCGCTCGCATACATCCTCGCCACCCCGGAACGCCCTGACGACGCGGACAACCCGCTGCGAGTGGCATTCGGCAACGAGGCCAACGACAAGGACATCGAGGAGTTCGCGCGCCGCTTCGGCGTGCAGGTCGAGGACGGCTTCGGCTCCACCGAGAACGCCGTCATGGTGCTGCGCGAGCCGGGGACTCCACGCGGCTCGATCGGCAAGGGCGCTCCCGGGGTCGCCATCTACAACAGCGAGACCGTCACCGAGTGTCAGCTCGCCCGGTTCGACGACCACGGCTCGTTACTCAATGCCGACGACGCGGTGGGTGAATTGGTCAACACCACTGGTTCGGGTCTGTTCACCGGTTACTACAACGATCCGCAGGCCAACGCCGAGCGCATGCGGCACGGGATGTACTGGTCCGGCGATCTCGCCTATAAGGACGCGGAGGGATGGATCTACCTTGCCGGGCGGACCGCGGATTGGATGCGCGTCGACGGCGAGAACCTCGCGGCGGCCCCGATCGAACGAATTCTGCTGCGCCACAGCGCGATCAATCGGGTAGCCGTCTACGCAGTCGCCGACGAGCGGGTTGGTGACCAGGTCATGGCGGCGGTCGTGCTGCACGAAGGCCAGCCGTTCGACCCGGAATCGCTGGAGTCCTTCCTCGACGCGCAGCCCGACCTGTCTCCCAAGGCGCGGCCCCGCTACATCCGCATCGCGGCGGACCTGCCCAGCACCGCCACCCACAAAGTTCTCAAACGCCAGTTGATCGCGCAGGGAACGGCGGTCGGTGCGGACGAAGCGCTGTGGGAGCGCGACGAACGCGGCACCTCATACCGCGTTGTGACCCACATTGGCCGTTGACGGCCCGATGCCGGACGATGTCCGCATGACCGACTCCAGCGCTTCCAGCGCGACCCGAGTGGCCGTGTACTTCGACTTCGACAACATCGTCATCTCGCGTTACGACCAGGTGCACGGCCGAAACACCTTCCAGCGGGACAAGGCCAAAGGCCTCGACAAGGAAAAGCTGCGTGCGGCTACCGTCGACCTGGGCGCGATCATGGACTTCGCCTCCTCGTTCGGCACGCTGGTACTCACCCGCGCGTACGCCGACTGGTCGGCCGAAGTCAACGCCGCCTACCACGGTCAACTGGTCGGCCGCGCCGTCGATCTGGTGCAGCTGTTTCCCGCGGCCGCCTACGGAAAGAACGGCGCCGACATCCGGCTGGCGGTGGACGCGGTCGAGGACATGTTCCGGCTACCCGACCTGACACACGTCGTGATCGTCGGTGGCGACTCGGACTACATCGCGTTGGCCCAGCGGTGCAAGCGCCTGGGCCGCTACGTCGTGGGCATCGGTGTGGCCGGCGCGAGCAGCCAGTCGTTGGCCGCCGCGTGCGACGAGTTCGTCACCTACGACGCGCTGCCCGGGATCTCGACGACGGCCGCGAGCCCGCCACCGAAGAAACGCGCCCGCCGCGCGGGTTCCGGCGAGCCCGACGAGGAGCCGGCCGCGCCGGACCCTCAGGTCGCGGCCACCAGTCTGCTCGAACGCGCGCTACGCATCGGTCTGGAGAAGGACGACGTGGACTGGCTGCACAATTCGGTGGTCAAGGCGCAGATGAAACGGATGAACCCGTCGTTCAGCGAGAAATCCCTGGGATTCAAGTCCTTCAGCGACTTTTTGCGCTCGCGCAGTGATGTCGTCGAGCTCGACGAAAGCACCACCACCCGCATGGTGCGCTTGAAGAACTAGCGGTCGATCTCACCGAGGATGCCGCGCTCGATACTGGTACGGGTGTTGTCGGGCAGCACGATGAGGCCATCGAGTTCGGCCCGCGCCAGTTGGTATGCATGCTGGCGTTCCTGGGTAGTGGCGGCGGTGTCCGCGGCGATCCGCAGCAGACTCTGCGCCCGCGCCAGCCGCTGCCGCTCCTCCTTCGAGAAGTCGCTGCTGCGCCTGCGCATCGCCTCGGCTTCGGCCGCGTTGAACGCGGTCACGTAATCCTGAACCGCGTCCAGATATTCGCGTGCGGCGTCGCGATCGTCGAACAGGTCCTCGGCCCGCTGCGGTCGGTGCAGGTCTGCTCGCAGCTTGGCCCGGTGAAAGCCGGTGGTCAGCGGGTCGCGCATGTCGGTCATCACCGGGAAGTCCAGCAGCCGGGTGGCATCCAGCTCGTACTCGAGCCAGCGGGCGTCGGTCTTGTCGTGGGCACTGAGCGCGCGCTTGATGGCCTGCCAGTGCGCCGCCTGGTTTCCAGGGGGTACGGATCGTGGTGGACCCTGCTCCGGTGACGCGTCGTCAGGGGCCGGTGCGGGCCGATTCTTCATCGCCGAGATCGCCTTGATGCCGGCCGCGATCACCCCGATCAGCGGCAGGGCCAGCAGCAGCAACTCGACCAAGCGAAACACGACGCCCACGGACGCCAGGATGCCATCTGTCTGGCGGAAACTTCCCTAACGCTTGTCGACCTGGCCGGCAGCGATCTGGTCGGCCGTTTTTGCCGCCACGCCTCCGGCCAGTCGCGAGGCCACCTCGGGGGCGTTCGCCGCAAAGCGTGCCAGTGCCCGCTGCCGCAGCGGCGCCACCGTGACCTCGCCGCGGTTGCGTTCGATCGCGCTCACCACGGCGGCTCCGACCTGCTCGGGTGTGCCGGTGCCCATCAGCGGCGGCGCCACGGCTCCCGAGTCGGCGAACATCCCGGCGCCGCCGATCGCCCCGGGACTGACCACCGAGACGCCGACCCCGGCAGGCCGCAGGTCATCGCGCAGGCACAGGGCGAAACCGCGCAGGCCGAACTTGGTCGCGGCGTAGAGGGACGCACGCGCGGTGGCGGCCTTTCCGGAGATCGACGAGATGTAGACGAAATGGCCCGAGCCGCGCGCGGTGAACGCCGGAATCAATTCGCGGGTCATCTGCACCGGCACCTCGAGGTTGACCCGCAACGCGCGGTCGACCTGCTCGGCGGTGAAGCTGTCGAGCTTGCCCGAGGCGGGCAGTGCCGCGTTGGCGACCAGGACGTCGATCGGGCCGGCCTCGGCCAGCAGCGCCGGACCGGCGCCGGGCTCCGCGAGGTCGCTGACGATCTTGCGGTGCCCGGGGCCCGACAGCGACGCCACCAGCTCGTCGAGCTCCCCAGATTTGCGAGAACTGACGATCAGCCGCGCGCCGCGGTCGGCGAGCGCTGTGGCGATCGCTCGTCCCAGCCCTCCGGTTGCTCCGGTGAGCAGAACAGTCTTGCCGGTCAATTTCATGGGGACGACGGTAGTCGCTGCGTTCACGACGCGGCCGCGGCGCCCGGTAGCCCGTAGGCCGACGCCCAGCTCCTGGCCGCCCAGGCCGGGCTACGGTGCAATCCCATGGCACGGTTGATCGCCGTGGTGACCCGGTGCGGGGCGTCCAGCAGGAGCATGTGCCCGGCCGTGGGGTGCGGCAGGTGCGTCGCGCCGGGGATGGACGTAACCAGGTCCCGGGCATGGGCATCCGGAGTGGTGATGTCCGCGCCGCCACTGACGACGACCGTCGTGGCACTGATGTTCGCCAGCGACCCGTACGCGTCGTAACCGCCCAGATCGCGCAGGAACGCGGCCGCCGTCAGGGGCGACACCGCACGCGTGGATTCGGTTGCCAGGGCGGCAAAGCCGGTATGGGCGATGTTTCGGCTCGAATACCTGGCCAGTACCGCATGCAGCGGGCGGATCAGCGACCGGATGGTCCGCTCGGCTGTTCGGTGTGGCATGCGGACGGCGAGATCGAACAGGACGCGCGCGGCCGGGCTGGCCAGCACGCGGCCCAGTCCGCGTTCCGATATCCGTCCGGCCGCCGCAGCGATCAGGACCAGGCCGTCCGGATCGACCGGCCGCTCGCCGGCGGGCCGGCTCAGGTAGGCCAGTGCCGTCATGCCACCCAGCGAATGACCGGCCACAGTAACCGGCCCGGCGACCCGCAGGGTGGTCAGGACATCGGCGAGATCGTCGGCCAGCTGTCCGATCCGGTAGCTGTGGGCCGGCGCGCCGCTCGAGGCGCCATGCCCACGGTGGTCGTAGGAGATGATGCGCAGCGCACTGCCCCACCGGTGCCTCAGCTGGCGGATCTGGATGGCCCAGCTGTCCTGCGTCAGGCACAGCCCGTGCAGCAGAACCAGGGTGTGCAGCGGCTGACGCCGGCCGTAGTCACGCACCGAAAGGCGAACCCCGTCGCTGGTCAGCACCGTCCGCTCGGTGTACTCAGGTTGTGGCACAGCATGATTCGAAATTGGCACGGTGTTCTCCGGTGTCAGGGCAGGTCGTCGCCTGCTTTCTTGGTGTGCCTGAAGTTACGGGCCGGCGGCCGTCGATTCGCTCTTGTGCGCGATAGCCACGCAACAAGCGATCTGCGGGTTTTGCGCGTTATGTTCAGGGCCATACGAATCAGCTGCTTGTGTATGGTGAGGCGACGACAGCCGTCACGAACGAGTCAGGAGATTCAATGCCGAACCGATTGACCGACAAAGTCGCCCTCATCAGCGGCGGGGCCCGCGGCATGGGCGCGTCCCACGTCCGGGCCCTGGTCGCCGAAGGAGCCAAGGTGGTGTTCGGTGACATCCTCGACGACGAAGGCAAAGCCGTGGCAGCCGACGTCGGCGACGCCGCGCGTTACGTGCACCTCGACGTCACCGACCCCGCCCAGTGGGACGCGGCGGTCGAGACCACTCTGGCCGAATTCGGCCGCCTCGACATCCTGGTGAACAACGCCGGCATCATCAACATCGGAACCTTGGAGGACTACCAGCTTTCCGAATGGCAGCGGATCCTCGACATCAACCTCACCGGTGTCTTTCTGGGTATCCGGTCGGTCGTCAAACCGATGAAGGCTGCCGGCCGCGGATCGATCATCAACATCTCCTCCATCGAGGGACTGGCCGGCACCATCGCCTGTCACGGTTACACCGCAACGAAATTCGCGGTCCGGGGACTGACCAAGTCGGCAGCACTGGAGCTGGGGCCCAGCGGGATCCGGGTCAACTCCATCCATCCCGGCCTCATCAGGACACCCATGACCGAATGGGTGCCCGAGGACATCTTCCAGACCGCGCTCGGCCGTATCGCCGAACCGCAGGAGGTGTCGAACCTGGTGCTCTATCTCGCCAGCGACGAATCCAGCTACTCGACCGGCTCGGAGTTCGTGGTCGACGGCGGTTGCGTCGCCGGTCTCGGCCACAAGGACTTCTCCGTGGTAGACACCGCGGGACAACCCGACTGGGTCACCTAAGCGCTGCGCGCAGGTGCTCACACTGACTGGCGAAGAAGGACAAGGAGATCGGCGCATTCGGCGCCAGCAGGTCGAAGGCGTGGAAAGCGCCGGCGGCGATGTGTTCGTGGACGGGAACGCCCGCCGCGCGCAGCCGCCTCGCGTACGAGACGCACTCCGGATAGAACAGGTCGAGGGTGCCGACGCCGATCCAGGCCGGCGGTAGACCCGACAGGTCGGTGCGGCGCGCCGGCACCGCCTCGTCGGGATCCGAACCGGCCAGGTACCACTGCCAGGCCAGCTGATTGTCCCGTTCACTCCACATGAAGCGTTTGCGGCCATCGGGTTTCGCGCCGGTGCGGTCATCGAGCATCGGGTAGACCAGCATCTGGAACACCGGCGCGACGTCGCCGCGATCCTGTGCGCGCTGGGCCAGCGCGGCCGCGAAATAGCCCCCGGCACTGGCGCCTCCCACCGCGATCCGGGTGGCGTCCACCCACGATTGGCGCTGCAACCACAACAGCGCCGCGTAGCAGTCGTCCAGCGGAACCGGGTAGGGATGCTCCGGTGCCAGGCGATGTTCCACCGCCACCACCGCCACGCCGGCCAGATAGGAGAGTTTGCGGCAGTACCGGTCCTCTTGGGCGGCACAACCCATCACCGTTCCGCCGCCGTGGACCCATAGCAGCGCAGGCGCCGGCTGCGGCAATCCGGCCGGCCGGTGCACCCGCACGGTGACGTCGCCGTTGACCGCGGCCACCGGCACGTCGCGCTCACGTCCGGTGACCCCGGCCAGCCCCATCAGCGCGCGGGGCAACCGCAGGCCGCGATGCAGCCCGTATCCGCGGGGCAGGATTCGGGCGATCGACCGGAGATCGGGATCCACGGCATGCCGCGACGTGAACACGTCGGCGGGATACTGGTTACTCATCGCCACTGACCATACAGACGGCGGTAATCGTCGGAATTTCTGGCAGCCCGCCGTCAACCAAGGCCACCAGATTTAGGGACTGAAGTCACTAGAGACGGCCGGCCCGCCCTGACGAACATGGTGACGTGACTGCCTTCTCTTCTGTTGGGAACCTTCCGATCTCCACCGTGACCGGCGATCCGGTGGCCCGCGTCGCCGGTGACGCATCCCTCGCCGACGCCGCGCGCGCGATGGTGGCCGAAAACGTCGGTGCCATGGTCATCGGCGACGAGGACAGCCCCGGCGCCCTGGTCAGCGAGCGCGATATCGTCCGGGCGGTGGCCTCCGGCATCGATCCGAACGCCGTCCGCGCCGCCGACGTGGCTAGCACCAAACTCATCTGGTGTGATGCCGATGCCACCATCGACGAAGTCGCCACCCGGATGATGGACCGCTACATCCGCCACATATTGGTGGAACGCGACGGCACACTGGTGGGCATCGTCTCGGCCCGCGACGTGCTCGGGGTCTACTGCTCCGAAGCCGAGGTCGACGTTTAGAACGCGTTTGGATCCCGCTGTACCTCTTCGGGCACGGGGTGCTGATAGAGCCGAGCTGCGTTCTGCCAGGTGATCTTCCGGATCACCTCGTCCGGTAGTCCACCGATCTCCTGGTGGATCGTCTGCTGGGTGTGTGGCCACGTCGAATCGCAGTGCGGGTAGTCGGCTTCCAGCATGATGTTGTCCACCCCGATGCGCTCGTACTGCACGAATGACGATTTGTCCTCCACCGCGCAAAACCAGAAATTTCGCTGGAAAACCTCTGCGGGCGTGAGAGTTTCGCCGAGTGCGCGCCAGGTGCCGTACATCTCGTGATAGCTCAGCATGTGATCCAGGCGGTCCAGCAGGCCGGCCACCCAGCCGATTCCGCCCTCGGACAAACAGATTCTCAGGTCGGGAAAGCGGCTGGGCAGCCCCGAGTACAGCCAGTCCACGGCGGCCGAGATTGCGTAGGCGAAGAACAGCACACCCTGCACATCCGGTGGCGCGTCGGCGGTCGTCGACGGCGAGGAGCCGGAGGAACCGATGTGCAGATTCACCACGGTGCCGGTCTCGGCGCAGGCCGCCATCATCGGCTCCCAGTAGCCCGAGTGGATGCTCGGCAATCCCAGCATCGCCGGGTTCTCGCTGAACGTCACGGCGTGAAATCCGCGCTCGGCGTTCTCGCGGATCATCGTGGCTCCCAGCTCGGGATCCAGCAGCCAGGGCAGCTGACACGGAATGATGCGGCCGGGATAGGCTCCCGCCCACGCCTCCAGATGCCAGTCGTTCCACGCACGCACCGAGGCCAGCGCCAGGTCGCGGTCCTTGGTCACCTGCTGCAGCCGCTGGCCGGCGAATCCCGGCAGAAACGAGGGAAAGTTCAGCGACGCGTAGATGCCGTTGAGGTCCATGTCCTTGACCCGCTCATGGATATCCCAAGCGCCCCTGCGCATTTCGTCGAATCGCACCGGCTCGAAGCCGTACTCCGACACCGGCCGTCCCACCACCGCGTTGAAGCCGACGTTGGGTAGCACCTGGCCGTCGTATACCCAGGTCTGCCCGCCTTCGGGGGTGTCGACGACGGTGGGCGCCCGGTCGGCGAACTTCCGCGGGAGACGGCCGGTGAACGTGTCCGGCGGTTCGACGATGTGGTCGTCGACCGAGATGACGGTGTAGCGGCGGTCCGCCCTGGGGGGATCCGGCAGCAGCGTCACCGTCCGCTGCTCACCGGTCTTGGCGGTGGTGAAGTTCAGGTCGGTGGCCAACTCGTCAATCGATTTCACGCCGGTCTCCTTCTAGTGGCGAGCAGACACAAAATCCCCTTGGAGCATCCGCTCCAGGGCGATTTTGTGTCTGCTCGCGGGTCAGGTGAGCACATCGGGATCGGCTTTGATCGTCATCCGTGCCGCACCCGCCCAGTAGACATCCGCCGCGCGCTCGATCAGCGAGGCACGCATTCCCATCATGTCCGACCACTTCATCTGCGACGGTTCGATGCCGGTCAGCATGACGTCGTAGGCCATCCGGCACACCCGTTCGATGGACGCCGCCCGGTAGACGGCTTCGGGCAGATTGCGGCCGGTGGCGATGACGCCGTGGTTGGCCAGCACCGTCAGGTTGGCATTGCCGATGTGAGCGACGAGTTCAGCTGCCCGAGAAGGGGTATCGATCTCCCCCTCATAGGTTTCGACGAGGCACATATCGTCGAGGAACAGCGATCCGGTTTGATGCACCAGCTCCGGCAGCCTGCCGAGTGCGGCCAGCACACAGACGTAGTAGGGGTGGTTGTGAATGACCACCCGGGCGTCGTCGCGCACCCGGTGCAGTTCGGTGTGGATGTGGATGGCCGGTGTCACATCCCAGCGACCGCGTACCAGACGCGCATCCGCGTCCACCTCGCAGATGTCCGACGCGGTGAGTTCCTGCCACCACAGGCCCCACGGGTTGACCAGCATGTCGGTATGGCCGTCACGCTGCCAGGTGATGTGTCCGGCCATGTTCTCGGCGAACCCGATGGAGGCCAGGTGGCGGAACGCCACGGCGAGCGCCTGTTCGTCGGACAGCTCGACTCCGATCGGCGGCACCACCGACGGCGCCCATACCTGAAGACCGCCACGCCGTCCCTGCGGAGCATCCATCACGCCCGCCTCCATCCTGGCTCGAAGATTATGGCGGAGTTCACCTTTGGCCACCTTGCCTCCCGAGGACCGGGGCAGCTCGTCCACCACGATGAGCCGCTCGGGGAGCAGTTCCTTGGAAACACCAAGCGCCAGTAGGTGATCCACGAGTTCCGGCAGCTCGAGGGTGCACGAGTCGACGAGTTCGGCATAGAGGCAGACCTTTTCGCCGAACACCGGATCGGGCATCGCCACCGCTGCTGCCAGGGCCAGCGCCGGATGTGACATGGCGGAGTCCTCGACCTGCGCGGCGCTGATGTTCTTGCCGCCCCGCACGATGAAGTCGGAGGTGCGGCCGGTGACGCTGAGGTAGCCGTCCGCGTCGATCTCGCAGATGTCACCCATCCGCATCCACCCGTCCCGGGTGAACAACTGATCGTGGTCTGCCCCGCCCTGCAAACCGGTGAGGTAACCGAGGCTGGTCGCCGGACCGCGGCAGGCCGGCTGGCCGCGCCCGGTCGCCGTGACGTCGCAGTCTCCGTCGTAGAGACGGACGTTCATTTCCGGGACGATCCGGCCGCCGGTACGCAGCCGATGGTGCAGCGAGTCGTCCAAGGTGGTGCCGCTGAGCAGCCCGGTTTCGTTGGACCCGTAGAACTGCAGGATCTTGGCTCCGGTGAGTTCCTCGAACTCCGCGGCCGGCCGATACGGCAGCGCCTCGCCGCCGGTGAACACCACCCTAAGTGAGCTCAGATCGGTCTCGCGCACCACCGGGTCGGCCATGAGCATCGTCAATTGAGTACTCACACAGCACAATACGGTGACCTTGTGGCGGGCGATCGCCTCGCACGCCGCCCGGGTGGCGAACCGCTGCAGCAGTACCGTGGTGGCGCCCAGCTGGATCGGAGTGGTGTGGCTGGTCCACAGCCCGAATCCGAACGGCATCGGAACCACCGAGAGGAACACGTCGTCGGACCTCAGCCGGCCGTTGGTGACCGCCTTCTGGTGGAAGTAGTGCCAGCGATTCTGGGTGTGCACGACGCACTTGGGCAGCCCGGTGGTGCCGGACGTGGAATTGATCAGAAATACGTCGTCAGGGCCGAGTGGTGACCGCACACCCGGCGCCGCGGCCGGTGCGTCGACGTCGAGACGCAACGCGGCGCCGTCACCGCTGAGCACCCGAACCGGAATCGGTAACTCCGCTTCCGCCGCGACGGCGCTGCGCCGCTGATCGCCGATCAGAACCCTGGGTTCGGTGGCGGCCAGCAAGTGAGCCACCTCCCGGGTGCCGGCCCGGGCGCCGATGCCGACCACGACCGCACCGCAGCGCTCGACGGCGACGAACAGCGCATGGAGGGCGGCGGTATCGCCGTGCCACACCGCGACCCGATCGCCACGAGTGATGCCTAACCCGGCCAGCTGTCCGGCCAGGGCGGTCGCCGCGGCATCGAATTCCCGCCATGTCAGGGCGCCACCGGGGTGGTCGACGTAGGCCATCCGGTCCGGGGATCGCTCGCCGTTGCGGCGAACGGCGTCCGACAGTGTCGAGTCGGTCCACCACCCCGCGGCACGGAACGCCGCCGTGTCGTCGGCTGCGAATGCCGGCGATCCCATCAAGGTGAGCGCACCGGCGGTCATAACCGAATGATAGGAGCGCCGACGGTGACGCAGGTCACCGGGCACCGCGTGAGCGGCGCGCTGACCAGCACTCCAAGAATTTCTCCAGAACCTTCCAAGGGCCGGCGCGGACCCTGGTAGAGCCGGAAATCCGGCGCAGACCGACATCAGGAGTCCAGCAACCGTCATGGCCATTGTCGATTCACCGACCCACTACCACCCGCACCCGCCGACCGGCTTCCGCGACCAGCCGCGGCGGCACCCGTGGGAGATCGGACTACTTGTGCTGGTCATCGCCTCCAGCGTGGTGCTGTACCTGATCGCGCTAGCGGTGGTGCTGTCCGGCAAGGTCAGCCTGCTGTGGTTGTCCCTGCTGGCCACCCCGCTGCTGCTGTTCCTCGGTCGCGGGCTGAACTACGGCCGGCAGCGCACGAACGGCGTGAAGATGTCGCCCACCCAGTTTCCCGAGGGCTACTGGCTGGTCGTCGAGGCGGCCCAGCGATTCGGCCTCCCCGAGGTGCCGGACGCCTACGTCGTGCTGGGCAACGGCCAGATCAACGCCTTCGCCAGCGGGCACGGCTTCCGCCGCTACGTCGTGGTCTACAGCGACCTCTTCGAAATCGGTGGTCAGGCACGCGATCCCGAGGCGCTGGCCTTCGTCATCGGCCACGAGGTCGGTCACATCGCTGCCGGGCATGCGTCGTACTGGCGTCAACTCAGCCAGCTGGCCATGAAGATCCCGTTCCTCGGGCAGGCGCTTTCGCGGTCGATGGAATACACGGCCGACAACTACGGCTACGCGTTTCGGCCGGAGGGCGCCCGCCGTGCGATCGGCGTGCTGAGTGCGGGCAAGTACCTGCTGCGCTGGGTCGACTTCGACGGCATGGCCGACCGGGCCGGCACGGAGACCGGATTCTTCGTGTGGCTGGCCAACATGGTGGCCTCACACCCGGTGAACACGTGGCGCGCCTCGGCGCTGCGCAACCGCGCGGTCGCGGGCGCGCTGTTCTTCCGGCCGAAGCACCCGGTGGCCGCCCCGCAGTGGCCCGCACCGGGCAACGCGCCGTGGCCCAGGTAGGCGCCACGGCGATGAAGACGAAAGTCGTGGTGCTGCTGACCGGCTGCGCCGTCGCCGTGGTCCTGCTGCTGCACTACGTCTCGCTGAGCAGGGCCGGCCTTCCGGTCGGCTGGATGCTCTACCTCGGCCTGCCGGTCACGGCGGCCGGTGTGATGTTCGCGTTACTGCTGGCGAATGTGGGCGCCGAGTGGGAAACCAAGACCGTCAGTGCCGGTCAGCCACTCTTGAGGCGAATCTTCCACCGCACGAAGCCCAGGTAGAAGATGCTGAGTACCACCAGCATCGCCATGTCGAAGGTCCACGCCCCGGCCGTGTGTTTCCAGTGCGCGTCCTTGGGAACCTGCGGCACCGGACACAACTTGGTCAGGTCGATGGTGGACGCCGATGTCGCAAAGCCCCAGCGTGCCGGGGTGACCCACGACATCTGGTCCAGCCCGAAGCGGTTGGTCACCGGGATCATGCCGCCGGAGAACACCAGCTGAGACATGACCGCCACCACGAGAAGCGGCATGATCTGCTCGCTGGTCTTGGCCAGCGACGACAACACCAGGCCGAGCATGGCCGAGGCCACGGTCGTCGCCGCGATGTCCACGTACAGCTCGAGGGCAGGACTTCCGAGCACCACGGCGCTGGCCTTCGGACCCGGCTTGCCCAGCAGCGCGATGATGGTCACGATCGCCGACTGGATGAGCGCCAGGATGGTGTAGACACACACCTTCGCCAGCAGGTAAGCCGTGGTGGACAGGCCGACCGCCTGTTCTCGCAGGAAGATCGCCCGCTCACCGATAAGGTCGCGGATCGTCAGCGCGGTGCCCATGAAGACCGCGCCGACGTTCAGCAGCACCAGAATCTGGGCCGGCTCGGTGGGCGCGTCACTGGTCAGTGGCGGTGCGTTGAAGCCGACGTCACCGGGCACCGACATGGACAGCGAACCCATGATGAACGGCAGGATGGCCAGGAAGATGAAGTATCCGCGGTCGGAGATGATCAGCCGCAGCTGCCGTCGCGCGATCGTGGAGAACTGTCGGACCAGACTGGTATGGGCCGCCTCCCCCAACTCCGCGGGTTTCTCCGTCGGCGGCACCGGTGGCGGTGGTCCCGTCTGCGCCAGGTAGCGGGCCTTGGCGCCGTCCGGGTCCTCGGCCACCGAGCTGAAGATGTCGGCCCAGTTCGTGGTTCCCATCGACGGGCCGATCTGGCTCGGGGGTCCGCAGAATGCTGTCTTGCCGCCGGGGGCCAGCAGCAGCACCTGGTCGCACACGTCGAGGTAGGTCAGCGAGTGGGTGACCACCAGCACCACACGACCTGCGTCGGCCAGCTGCCGCAGCATCGTCATGACCTGGCGGTCCAGCGCCGGGTCCAGCCCGGACGTGGGCTCGTCCAGGATCAGCAGCGACGGCCCGGTGAGCAGCTCCAGCGCGACCGAAGCCCGCTTGCGCTGACCGCCGGACAGCTTGTCCACCCTCGTCTCGAGGTGCTTGGTCATCTCGAGTTCCTCGAGGACGCGCGCCACCACCTGCTCGCGGTCCTCTTTGGTGGTGTCGGGCGGCAACCGCAACTCGGCGGCGTACATCAGGGCCTGCTTCACCGTCAGCTGCCCGTGCACGACGTCGTCCTGCGGCACCATGCCGATCCTGCTTCGCAACGAGGCGTATTCGGAGTGCACGTTGTGCCCCTCGAATGACACCGTCCCGCTGGTCGGGTGGGTGTAGCCGGCGACCAGTTTGGCGAAGGTCGACTTGCCCGCGCCCGACGGGCCGATGACCGCGGTGAGCATGCCTGGGCGCGCGGTCAGCGAGATGTTGTCCAGCAGGGTCTTGTTGCCCTCGATGGTCCAGGTCACGCCGCGTACGTCGAGTCCGCCGGTGCGGGTCTCCAGCAGACTCTCTTCGCGACGGGACAGCGCCCCGTTGGCGAAGACGAGGTCGATGTTGCCGATCGTGACCACGTCGCCGTCACGCAGGATGGCGGATTCGACGCGGGTGCCGTTGACGAAGGTGCCGTTGATGCTGCGGTTGTCCCGGATCTCCGTGCCGCCGGGCGACGGGATCAGGGTCGCGTGGTGGCGGGAGGCCAGGACCTCGGGGATGACGATGTCGTTGTCGTCGGCGCGACCGATCTTGACGGCGCCCGCTGGCAGATCCCCGGCCTTGCCCGGTCGCAGGATCTTCATCATCGAGGTGCGGCTGCCCGCTTCGGCGGTGCGACCGATCACCGGAGGCGGCTGCTGCTGCGCCGACGAGCGGTAGATCTGCGGTGACGGTTGCTGCATCGGCTGCGGCCCGGACGGGTACCGGGGCTGCGGGCCGGAGGGCTGGCCCGGCGGCGCGGCGGGCATCCGTGCGGTCGACGGGTGTTGCGGCGGCGCACCCCAGTTGGCGCCGGACGGCGGCTGCCCGCCCTGGGCGGGGATGGGACCGCTGGGCCGCGACGGGATCGCCATGGCGGTAGTCGCCGGCGGGCGCCCGACCGAGCCCTGGTTGCGCCGGCCCACCTCGAAGTCGAGCGCCGGCCCGTCGGGATTGCCGATGTTGACGCGCTGTCCGTCCTGGATGTCGACGACCGGCACCCGGCGGTTGTTGACGTACAGCCCGTTGAGGCTGCCGTTGTCGATGGCGACCCATCGACCCTGGTCGAAGCGCAGCAACAGATGCACGCGGGAGATCAAGGGGTGTGCCACGCGGACATCGGCGCGCAGGTCACGGCCGATCACTACGTCATGGCCGGCTGCAAAGGTGCGCTCGGCTCCGTCATACCGCACGGTCAGCACAGGTGGGGCGGCTGTCTGGGTCATCGCAACCAACTTTATCGGCAGGGACGCCAACTAAAGAAGCAGGACGTCATATGTAACCGGGTGTGTAACCGGGCGGGGCCTGCCAGCCGCACGCGGTGGCCCCCGAAGCCGCTGCGAACGCTGACATTTCGATCCGTTGAGCTCTATCCTTCAAGCCTCTGGCGAATCGGGCCCCAAGGAGAGAACTTGACCACCTTATCCGACGATCTGCGCACGTTGAGCTACGAAGCGTTCGTGTATTTCTACCCGCTGGTGACCATGGACGTCACCCGGCTGCAGGCGTTCAATTCGGCTCCCGGCTCGCGCCCAGGTTTCGGTCCGCCGAACCAGTTCTCTCACCTGCGCGAGTTCCCGGCCGCGGAGTTCCGCGCGGTGGTGCGGCCGAATTTCGACACGCTCTACTCGATCGCGTGGCTGGACCTGAGCAGCGGTCCGGTTCGGCTGCACGCCGACGACACCGACGATCGCTTCTACATGTTGCCGATGCTGGACATGTGGTCCGACGTGTTCGCCAACCCCGGTAAGCGGACCACCGGCACCGGCCCGCTGGACCTGGTGATCACCGGTCCGGGATACACCGGTGAACTGCCTTCGCCGGCGCGGGTCATCCAAGCGCCCACCGCGTACGTCTGGCTGATCGGGCGGACCCAGACGAACGGTCCGGACGATTACGCGGCGGTGCACAAGGTGCAGGACGGGTTCCACATCACTGAACTCGGGCCGAAGGCTGCGGTCGAACGGGACGTGAACTACGACGTGACCACCGAACCGCTCAAGATCGTCAACGGCATGAGCGCCATCGACTATCTGACCTATGCCGCCGACCTGCTGCGGGTTCACCCACCGCATGCGACCGACTTCTCCATCCTGGCCAGGCTGACACTGCTCGGCATCGAGCGCGGCAAGCCCTTCGACGCACACCGGTTCACCCAGGACCAGGTCGCACAGATCGAGCAGGGCAAGAAGGATGCCCTCGCCGACATGCTGGCGGCCGGACCGAGGCTCGCGACCAGTGTCAACGGCTGGGTCAACCTCAGCGAGGGCATGGGCGTCTACGGCAACAACTACTTCCGGCGCGCGGTGGTGGCCCTGATCGGGCTGGGTGCCAACCCGCCCGAGGACGCGGTCTACCCGCTGCTGGCCTCCGATGCCGACGGCCAACCCGTCAGCGGCGACAACGACTACGTCGTCCACTTCGACGCTGACAAATTGCCACCGGTGGACGCGTTCTGGTCGATCACCATGTACGACGCCGAGGGGTTCCAGGTCGGCAACGAGCTGAACCGGTTCGCGATCGGTGACCGCGATCCCCTGCACTACAACGACGACGGCTCGCTCGATATCTATATCCAGCACGCGGACCCTGGGCCGGACCGCAGGAACAACTGGCTACCCGCTCCGCGCGGACCGGTCGGGGTGACCATGCGGCTGTACGCGCCGCGGCCTCAGGTCATCACCGGCGGCTGGTCGGCGCCGCCCGTTCGCCGGGTGTGACGCCACCAGCGTGAATATGATGAACGCCCACCGGAAGGAGATCTGGATGGATTCCTGGAAGCGTCCCGCAGCAGCTTTCGCCCTCGCGGCACTGGCCTTCACCGCGGTGCCCGAGGTGTTCGACATCGTCGAGCCGTCGGGGTCGGCCATGGCCGACGTGTGCGTCAATGCCGGCCGGCGCATCTCGGTCAGCGGGTGCACCAATATCGCCGACGCCGTGGCGCCCTACGTTCCGCCCCCGGCCGACTATGCGCCGCTGCCGGAGGACTACCCGCCGCCTCCGCCGCCTCCGCCGAACATCAACGTCTGCGCGAACGTCGGCCGGCGCGTCACGGTCAGCGGGTGCGTCTAGCCGTCAGGGCCGGCCGTTGCCGCGGCGGATTTCCTGCAGGCACTGCAGCCGGGTCTGACCGGTCTGCTCCATGCAGACCCGAACCGGTGTCTCCTGCTCGCTGGGCGGCGGGGTCTCGTTCGGTTCCAAGGTGGGGCTGACGGTCGGACTGGCCGCGGTGCCCTCGGTCAGTGACCAGATGCTGGTGCTGGTGCCCTGAATCATCGAGCAGTAGGCCGTCGCGCCGGTCTTGGTGGTGCCGAGGCTGCCGAGCGGGAAGCAATCGGCACCGATGGCCACGACCGGAATCTCCGGGGCGGGCGTCGCCGTCGTAGCGGTACCTGCTCCTGTCGTGGACGCGGGTACTGACGTGCTCGCCGGCGGCTGCGGAGCCGGTGTTGCGCGCTCCTCCTTGTCCGCGCGCAGATATTCCTGGAGGGCGAAGACGACCGCGATCACCAGCAGGATGCCCAGCAGCGCCGGGACGAGCACGGCGGGTCGCAGCAGCGAGCGTTTCGGCGTCGAGGTGGCGACGGCGGGCATGGACAGGCTGGTCTCATCGGGATCGCCGCCGGCGCCCAGGTTGTGGCTCAGGGCGCGCGCGAAGTCGATGCACCTCAGGTAACGATCTTTGGGGTCCTTGGCCAGCGCCTTGGCGAAGACCGGGTCCAGGTTGGACAGTTCCGGACTGCGCTGACTGATGGCCGGAGGCGAGGCGCTCAGGTGCTGGCTGATCACCACCGCGGGATTGGAGTGCTGAAACGGCGGCGCTCCGGTCAGCAGCTGGTAGGCCGAGGCGGCGAGCGCGTACTGGTCGGCCCGGCCGTCGAGGTCGTTGCCCATCAGCTGTTCGGGTGCCGCATACGCCACGGTGCCCACCGTCATATTGGTCGCGGTCAGTCCCGTCGATTCCCCTACCAGACCGGCAATCCCGAAGTCTGCCAGCAGAATTCGCCGATCCGGCGATTCCGGTTGCGCGATCAGGATGTTCGCGGGCTTGACGTCGCGATGAAGCAGCTTGTTCAGGTGGGCGTAGTCGAGCGCCTCGGCGACCGCGGTGACGATCTCGACGACTTCCGGGCCGGGCATGCCGTTGGGGTACCGCTCCTCCAGCAACTCCCCCGCGTCGGTGCCGTCGACGTAATCCATGTCGATCCACAGCTGACCATCGGACTCGCCGCGGTCGTGCACCGCCACGATGTGTGGATGCCACAGCGTGGCCGCGGTGTCAGCCTCGCGGAGGAAGCGCTCCCGGTACTCGCTGTCCGCCGTCACCTCCGTCTTGAGGACCTTGAGTGCGTCCTGGCGGGGCAGCCGCGGGTGCCTGGCGAGGTAGACCTCGCCCATCCCCCCGGATCCCAGCCGCTTGATGACGGTGTACCCGGCAAACGTCGATCCTTCGTCGAGCGCCATGGCGGCATAGTAGCCCGCAGGACGATCTCGGAAACCGACGACAGGGTCCTGCACCGGGATAGCGGGCGTTCCCCTCGGCGCGCGCCGGGTAGTTTGACGTCCATGTCCGAGCGCGACAACACCTTCCCCGACGACGTGCCCATCGCTGACGCCGCTGAACAGCTGCGGTCCGCGGTGGAGCCACCAGAGGATGAAGACTACGAGCCCGAGCCCGTCGAAGTACCGCTGGAAGCCAGTGCCGCGGACTGGCAGGAACAGCAGGAGATCGTGGTGCTCGACGACGAGGTGGAGGAATCCGACTGAGTTGCGGCGGCCGGGCGCGGTGCGGACCGTCAGCTAACCAGCGTCCGCGTCGCCCGGGTGTCGTTGGCCTGCGGCCGAAGGGTACGGACTGTAAATAGGCCGTCAATCTCTCGTAAACACCGCTCCGCGCGTCTCGCGGATGCGGCAGCAGGCGGCATAGATTCGAGGGGGCCGGCCGATCAGAGGGGCGCCCGGGCCAGTCCCCACCGTTAGGAGCGTCATGCCGACAATCGAGACGCGACTCCGCCAGCAGTTGCGCAACTACGCCGTCGAATTGCGCCAAGTGGCCTACACGCTGCCCAACGGGGTCGGCGAGCACGATCTGCTCCGGTTGTCCGACCAGATGCGTGCGACGGCCGATCAAGTCGTTGTCAGCCGAGGAGCTTAGGCAAACCGTCAGGTAACGGTGACGGGAATTCCGTTCAGCACCCCGTTGCCTGACGGCTCGTCGAGCAGTGTCGGCGGTGACAGCACGTTGGTGTTAACTCCCGGCGAGCCGTTCGCCACCGCCAGGCGGGTGCCGGGCTTGTCGTGACCCCAGCCGTGCGGCATCGACACCACGCCCGGCTTGATCGCATCGGTGATCTCGACCGGCACCTTGATTTCGCCGGACTCCGACTTGACCGTGACGATGTCCTGGTCGGTGATGCGGCAACGGTTCGCGTCCGCGGGATGCATCAACAGTGTGCAGCGGTCCCGGCCCTTCATCAGCGCCGGCACGTTGTGCAGCCACGAATTGTTCGACCGCAGATGCCGTCGGTTGACCAGGACCAGCGGGTCGGCCGGGCGTTCCAGCCGGGCGGCCAGCCGGGCGAGGTCGTCCAGCAGGTACTGCGGGGCGAGCCGGATCTTCTTGTCCGAGGTGCCCAGAATTCCGGGCAGCTGTGGCACCATCGGCCCGAAATCGATGCCGTTGGGATTGGCCTTCAGCAGGTCAAGCGAGAGGCCGCCCGGGTTCTCGCCGTACCGATCGCCGAAGGGACCGGTGCGCAGGGTCAGATCCAGCATCCGCTCCGGGCCGCCGTGCTCGTAGTGCCGGCGGATGGTGGCACCGTCGAGTCCCTGGGTGAACGCCAGGTAGTCGAAGAAGCCGTCGTCGATCGCGGCGACGTCGACATCCTCAGCCGGAGTGCCGGTGCACAACCCGGTCAGGCGGATCAGGATCTCCCACTCGTGTGGCCGCTCACCCGGGTCGAACACCGGCGCCGAGTAGTTGGCGAAGCTGCGAATCGCGAACTGCAGCACCAGGTCGTCGTGGTGCGGCTGCTCGAGCGGTGACAGTCCGGGCAGGATGACATCGGCGTGGCGCGTGGTCTCGTTCAGCCAATTGTCAACGGAGATCATCGCATTGAGCATCGGAAGGGCTTCGTCGAGCTTGTCCCCGCCGGGTGAGGAGAGGACCGGATTGCCGGCGATCGTGATCAGCGCCTTGAGCTGCCCCTCTCCCGGGGTGGCGATCTCTTCGACCAGGCAGGACACCGGAACCTGGCCGAGTACTTCTTTGGCGCCACGCACCCGCGTCTTCCACCGGCCGAACTCCGGCGCACCGTCCTCCAGGCCGGGCAGTGGCTGTGTGGTGATGGACCAGGCCGCCGGTCGCGGGAACATCGCGCCACCCGGTGTGTCGAAATGCCCGGTGAGGATGTTGACGACGTCGACCAGCCAGCTGGCCAGGCTGCCGAACTCCTGGTTGCACAACCCGATGCGGCCGTACACGACAGACTTGTCGGTGCCGGCCAGTTCACGCGCCAGCGTCCGGATGCGTTCTTCGTCGATACCGGTGACGGCACTGACCCGGCTCGGTGGCCAGTCCGCCGCGACGCGACGCATGGTGTCCACACCCGCGACGTGCGGTCCGGGCGCTACCAGGCCCTCCGCGAAGAGGGTGTGCGCGACCGCCAGCAGCAGCGCCGCGTCGGTGCCGGGCACGATCGGCAGCCACTCGTCGGCGTGGTCAGCCGTGCGGGTGCGCACCGGATCGATCACGATCACCTTGCCGCGCTGACGAATCGCGCCGATCAGTCCCATCACGTCGGGAGCCGCGAGCAGCGATCCCTGCGACGCCGCGGGGTTGGCGCCCATGATGACGAGCAGGTCGGTGCGCGCGATGTCGGGTACCGGAAAGTTCCACCAACCGCCGTACATCAGGTGTGACGAGAGGTTCTTCGGCCACTGATCGACCGTGCCGGGCGAATAGGTGACCGGCATGCCCGACATGCCCAGCAGCACCCCCGCGTACCGGGCCAGGGAGAACGAATGTGCCAGCGGATTGCCGGTGTACGCCGTCACAGCGCCGATGCCGTATTCGGTGATCACCGGCGTCAGCAGTTCGGTGCAACGGCGAAACGCGGCGTCCCAACTGACCTCCTGCCACTGACCGTCGAGCTTGATCATCGGTTTACGGAGCCGGTCCGGGTCGTCGTGCAATGCTCCCAGCGCGGCACCCTTCGGACAGATGTGCCCGCGACTCCACACATCGTCACGATTGCCCCGGATTCCGGCGACTTTGCCGTCCTGGACGCGAATTTCCAAGCCGCACATGGCTTCACACAGTGGACAGGTATGCAGGTACCTGCCGTCCGCGGGGCTGGTCATGTCACCACCTTATTCCGCTACCACCGGTATCGGAAGGGTCCGGCCGGGCCCTTTCTGCTAGAGCGTTTCTGCCGCGCCCCGCACCCGCGCTTCGTATCCGGAACGTGCCTGGGTGTCCAGATTTCGCAACACGCGTGCCCGGGTGAGGCGGCCACGCACAGCGGCGACCAGCCGGTCCGGTACTGCCGCGGCGGTGGCCTCGTAGACGCGCATCCAGCCGGGCAGCGCGACGACGGCGCGCCGGTGCGCACACGATCGCAGCACCGCGCCCGCAATGTCTTCGGGGTCGACCGTGGGCAGTACGCCACCCAGCTTGACTCCCGCGGTCAGCTCGGTGCGCACGGCACAGGGCAGCACCACCGACACCGTGACTCCGGAGCCGGCGATCTCGTCGCGCAGGGCTTCGCTGAACCCGACCACGGCGTGCTTGCTCGCACAGTAGGTCGCCAGACCGGCTGCGGGCACTTTGCCCAGATACGAACTCACGTTGACGATGTGGCCGCTCGACCGGGACAGCATGCCGGGCAACGCGAGTTTGGTGCCGATCAGCACGCCCCGGGTGTTGATGTCGAGAATCGCGTCGGTGATTGCGTCGTCTTCGTCGGCGAATCGGCCGGCAGGCATGATGCCTGCGTTGTTCACCAGCACCGCCAGTGGCGTGCCGAACGCGTCCACGGCATCGAGGAACGTGGCGAAGGATTGCCGCGACCGGACGTCCAGGGCCATACCGTGCCCACCGATCTCGGCGGCGGCCGCGGCGGCCAGGTCGGCGTCGAGGTCACCGATGAAGACGCGGGACCCGTTGGCGGCGAATGCTTTTGCAGTGGCGAGCCCGATGCCCCGGGCCCCGCCGGTGATCGCCACCGCAGCACCGTCGAGCCGGATCGGGTTCCTGGTCAACATCCGCTACTTGTATCCGCCGACGGTCAATCTCGCGATGCGACACGCGGGCGATGCGTCGCGGATTTCACCGACGAACAGGGCGGCACACGTCAAGGTTTAAACCCGCAACGCGGGGTAATCCCCATCACAGCGCCTGCCCGGCCTCTACGAGACTTTCGCTTAGTGAACAGTCGTTCGCGTAGTGTACGACATTCGACGCCGCTAATTCAGTTTAAAAGCACCTTTGTTCAACTCGCATGTTTATTTGAGTGTACAAGTGTGTACTGTAGATTCATGGCCGAACGCGGTGCGCAGCCTCAGGTCCCTCGCGGTCGCAGGTGGTTCCTGCGAGCGGTGCGGCAGTTGTTCAAGCCCCTGCAGCCTGACGACTACATCGAGATGATCAACCCGCTCTGGACCACCAAGGAGCTCCGCGGCAAGGTCGAGCGGGTCGAGCCTCAGGGCTCGAAGGCGGCCAGCGTCCTGATCAAGCCCGGGTACGAATGGCCAGGTCACAAGCCTGGTCAATACGTCCGCCTCGGACTGGTCATCGACGGCGTGTACCACTGGCGCGCCTACTCGTTGACTTCGGACCCGGAGCCCGCCGACGGTCTGATCAGCGTGACACCCAAAAAGGTCGACAGCGGCGTCGTCTCGCCGTATCTGGTCGAGCGGATCCAGCCCGGCGAGTTGGTGCGACTCGGCGAGATCGAAGGAGTGTTCACGCTACCCGAGCCGTTGCCCGTGAAAATGCTCTTCATCAGCGCCGGCAGCGGTATCACGCCGATCATGAGCATGTTGCGCAGCCTGGACCGACGCGACGCAGTCCGTGACGTGCTCGTCATCCATTCCGCACGCACGCGCGAGCAGGTCATGTTTCTGGACGCTCTGGAGGATCTCGACAACCGCCACGACGGACTGCGACTCGACCTGCGCCTCACCTCCGATCGCGGCCGGCTCAAGCCGGGTGATTTGGACGAGGTGTGCCCCGACTGGCGGGAGCGCGAAGCGTTCTGCTCCGGTCCGGAGGAAATGCTCGACGCGCTGATCGAGCACTGGGAGAACAACGGCGATCGCGACCGCCTGCACTACGAACGGTTTCAGCCGAAGATCGGTGGCGACGCCGGTGCGGGCGAGGGCGGCGAGGTCAGCTTTCTCAAGAGCGACAAGACCGCTGAATGTGACGGTGGCACATCCATTTTGGAAGCCGGCGAGAACGCCGGACTGGAGCTCGCCTTCGGATGCCGGATCGGCATCTGCCACACCTGCGTCGGGACGCTGAAATCGGGCAAGCTGCGCGACCTGCGCTCGGGTGACGTCACCGAGCCGACGGGACAGGACGTCAGGATCTGCATCAACAGCGCCGAAGGCGACGTCGAACTCGAACTTTGACCGGGAGGAACACCTATGACTTCTACCCTCAATCGTCCGGAAAACCCGTTCGCCCACCTGGGGGAACAAGAACGGGAAAAGCTCGGAAAAGAGCTGGACGCCATTCATGACGAGGTTTTCGCCGACCTCGGCGAGCGCGACCGCCGCTACATCAAGACGGTGATAGCGACCCAGCGGCAGATCGTCGTGGTCGGGCGCGTGCTGCTGCTCGCCTCCAGGTCGCGGACCGCTTGGGTGCTCGGGACGGCATGCCTGGGCATGGCGAAGATCCTCGAGAACATGGAGATCGGCCACAATGTGATGCACGGCCAATGGGATTGGATGAACGATCCCGATATCCATTCCTCGGTGTGGGACTGGGACACCGCCTCCACCGCCGAGTCATGGAAGCACTCGCACAACTACATTCATCACACGTACACGAACATCCGCGGCAAGGACAAGGATCTCGGCTACGAGATCATGCGGATCGACCCGAATCAGAAATGGCACCCGCGGTATCTGGGGCAGTTCTTTTACAACGCGTTGCTGACGGTCCTGTTCGAGTGGGGTGTGGCGGTGCACGACATGGATATCGACGCCATCCGTGCCCGCGAGAAGCCGTGGTCGGAAGTCCGCAAAGACCTCAAAGGCATTGGTGTCAAAGCACGCTCGCAGATTAACAAGGACTACCTGGGCTGGCCGCTGATCAGTGCGGGGGCGTTTGCGCTTACCCAACTGGCCCTGCGCGGGCGGCTCAGTCAGCCCGCGGAATCCCGCCTCGGAAGGCGTCTTCGCAGGATCTCCGGCACAGGGCGAGTCGGTGCCGCGGCAGACTTCCTGGACACGGTGCTGCCCGGCGTGGAGAGCACGTATCTGCGGACCCTGACCGCTGACGCGCTGGCCAATGTCATCCGCAACGTGTGGGCGCACGCGATCATCTTCTGCGGCCATTTCCCGGACCAGACGTACACATTCAGCCAGGAAGAGGTCGAGGACGAGACTCGCGGCGAATGGTATCTGCGGCAGCTGGTCGGTGCCGCCAACATCGAGGGCAGCCCCCTGTTCCACGTGATCAGCGGCAACCTCGGCTATCAGGTGGAGCATCACCTGTACCCGGATATGCCGAGCTCCCGGTATTCGGAAATCGCCCCGAAGATCAAGGACATCTGCGAGCGCTACGAACTGCCCTACAACTCCGGGCGGTTCTCCAAGCAGTGGTACACCGTGCACCGCACCATCTTTCGGCTGGCCTTCCCCGGTGGGAAGCCGCGGCCGAAGCCGGGCCCCTACCGCGGGGAGCAGCGGTCAACGGAAAGCCACCGGTCCAGCGAAGCGGAAAAGTACCGCCAGCGCGTTCCAGCCGAGCACCCTGACGCCGGCCCCGAACACCGTTCCGGAGGCGTAGAAGTGCAGCCGCCGCCACGCGAAAAGGACTGATTCTCAGCCGAATAGCGATGGATCGGCGTCGAACACCGAGATCGGCTCGACGATAACTCCGTTGTCCTCGACGTAGCGCTCCCACAGCTCGACGAGCTCGGCGAGCTTGTCGGGATGGGCGGCTGCTAGATCGTGGATCTCACCGGAATCGGTGGACAGGTCGTAAAGCTGCCAGGCGCCCGTTCCGTGCGGCGCCGGCAGATGCAGCGCCTTCCAGTCGCCCTGCCGGATCGCCCGGCGGCCGAACAACTCCCACCCGGTGCCGGTTTCGGCGGGATGCACGTCGTCTGCGGCGCCGGAAAGGTACTCCACGAGCGAGCGGCCGCGCATCGGCTCCACGTCACGCCCGCGCCAGCTGGTGCCGGGATGTTCGACACCGGCCAGTTCCAGCACGGTGGGTGCGATGTCCATGGCGGTTGTGAATGCCGTGCCGATCTCGGCCTGCCGATCAAAGCCGGGCCAGGTGATGAAGCCGACCACCCGGATCCCACCCTCGGTGGTGAACGCTTTGTGCAGCCGCGACGGCGCCGTGGCGGCCTGCGCCCACCGCGGGCCGTACCAGATGTACGAGCTGGGGCGCCCGAGGTTGTCCAGACTGTTGTCGCAGTACTTCTCGATCTGCGCGGCGATCTGCGGGCCGCGCAGCGGCATCGCCTCGACGATCGCGCCCTCGGCGCCGTTGTCGGACAGGAAGATCACCACGGTGTCGTCCAGTTCGCCGGTCTCGGTCAGATAGTCGATCACCCGGCCGATGTTCCAGTCCATCCGGTCCACCATTCCGGCGTAGACCTCCATGCTGCGCGCCGAGCGCGCCCGCTCGTCGTCCGTCATCTCGGCCCACTCCTGGGCGCCGTCAGCCACCACCGGATGCGCCTCGACATCGGGCGGGCACAGACCCAGCCGCTTCAGCGCCTCCAGCCGCGCCTCGCGCAGCGCGTCCGGCCCGGCGTCGTAGCGGCCGCGATAGGCCGCGACGGAGTCATCGGGTGCCTGCAGCGGCCAGTGCGGCGCCTGGAACGGCAGATAGGCGAAGAACGGCCGATCGTCATCGGGGGAACGGTCGCGCAGATAGCGCAGCAGCGTGTCGGCGTAGTAATCGGAAGAGTAGAAATCCTCGCCGACCGAGACGAATTGGTCGTCCTCGGTGTAAAGCGTTGGCACAGCGAGGAATCCGGCGCCTCCACCACCGTAGTGGCTGGCACCGGCGGGCAGCAGTGCGAACGAGCGCTCGAATCCGCGGGCCCACGGCGACCGTTCGATGGTGGCGCCCAGATGCCATTTGCCCGACATCAACGTGAGATAGCCCGCCTCGCGCAGCAACTCGGGCAACGCGACCACCCGGTCGTTCAGATAGCCTTCGTAGCCCGGCGCGCCCTGGAAGCCGGGGACGGCCACCTCGAGCATGGTGCCGATGCCCGCGACGTGGTGGTCGGTACCGGTCAGCAGCATGGCCCGGGTGGGCGAGCAGGCCGGCGCCGAGTGGAAGTCGGTGAACCGGACCCCCTGATAGGCCAACCGGTCCAGGTTGGGGGTCTTGATTTCACCGCCGAAGGCGCCGATGTCGGAGAAGCCGAGATCGTCGGCCACAATCACCAGAAAGTTGGGTCGCTTCACCTGGAGCATCCTGTCAGCTTCGGCAGAGGATACGAGCATGGCGCACGCAAACGGGTTACTGGCCGATCGCGTCGCGGTGGTCACCGGCGGAGGCGGCGGGATCGGCGCCGCGACCGCGCGGCTGTTCGCCGAGCACGGCGCCCGGGTGGTGGTCGCCGACATCGACGGCGAGCGTGCGCAGCGGACCGCGGACGAGATCGGCGGCCTGGCGGTCGTGACCGACGTCCGGGAGGCAGCACAGGTCGCCGCGCTCGCAGACCGCGTGCGGGACGGTTACGGGTGCATCGACGTGCTGGTCAACAATGTCGGGCACTGGGTGCGCCACCCGGGCGCGTTCGCCGCCACGGACCCGGCGCTGTGGGACGAGCTGTACCGAGTGAACCTGCACCACGTCTTCCTGGTCACCCGGGCCTTCCTGCCGATGATGATCGAACGGCGGGCCGGCGCGATCGTCAACGTCTCCTCCGTGGAGGGGCTGCGCGGCTATCCCGAGGATCCGGTCTACGCCGCCTTCAAGGCCGCCGTCATCCATTTCACCCGCAGCCTCGCGGTCCAGGTGGGGCGCGACGGAATCCGGGTCAACGCGATCGGGCCGGACGTCACCGAATCTCTGCAGGTGCCCTACTCCCAATGGCTCTCGCCCGACGAGCAATCGCAGTGGCCGCAATGGGTCCCGATCGGACGCATGGGTCAACCGGAGGACCAGGCGCGGGTGATCCTGTTCCTGGCGTCGGACCTCGCGGCGTTCGTCACCGGCCACACGATCCCGACCGACGGCGGGACGGGCGCGGCGGGCGGATGGTTCCGTTCCTCGCGCCGCGCCGGGCGGGAATGGACGAATCGCCCTATCGACCCCTAGCCAAGCGTGGTGTGCATCAGCATCACGTCGTATGCCGACCACAGCGAAAGGTTGAAGTACACGTCCTTGCCTGTCGTCCAAGGGTGCATCATCGGCGCATAGACGCCGCCGGGCATCTGGAAATTGGACACCAGCAAGTGCTCCGGGCTGTAAGGGCCTTGCGGAGTGGGTGCGGTCCGGGCCACCACATCGTTGGCGCCGTTGGTATACATCACCAGGTACTGCTTGAGATAGGTGTTGTACTGGGCCGACATCTCGGCTACCGGGCCCGGGATGACCGGAGTCGCTGCCGATGGCTTGTTCGGCACCCACGAGTTCGAATCACCGTTCCAATACTCGTATTTGGTGAGGTCCGGAATGAATCGCGGCTGCACTCGCGACAGGTGCGCCGCGCCGCCGCGTCCGTTCGGCGTGCCGAAGGAGTACAGGTAGCCGTCGCCGCCCTTGACGTAGGCACCCATCTGGAAATTCTCGTTGCCCTCCACATAGGGAACGCGCGCTGCGTCGGGGCCGTTGGCGCGGATGGTGCCGGGGTACACCGACCAGGTCTGGCCGTTGTCGGTGGACATTGCGATGCCGGAGTAATTCGTCCACCATTCGCCGTCGCGACCCCAGTCCTTGATGGACATGAAGTTGATGTACTGGGTCTTACCGATGGAGATCGCGGCGGTCGGGATGATTCCGGTCTCTTCCCTGGCGTACTTGATGCTGTTGATGACCTGGCGGGAGAAGCCGGGTTGCTGGGTCGGCGAGCCGGCGTATCTGTTGGAGGGATCGCCGGCGTCGACGTGCAGGCCGTGCGACAGGTCGTGGTCGTTGCTGCGGAACAGCACGTTGTACCGCCACTGGTCGCCCTTGACGGCGCAGTAGCCGAACGTGTCGCCGAAGGCCATCAGCACCTGGTGGTTAGTGGGATCGCCATTGTCCCAGAGGATTCCGAGGTCGGTCCCGGAGATGCCGAAGCGTTCCAGGGTCTTGTTCGGGCCGTCGGGTCCGGTCACCCACTCGACCAGGGAGGTGTTGGAGCCGCCGAGTGCGCCTTCGGCTTCCGGCGAGCCGGGCGGCAGCTCCGGTGCCGGAGCCGGGTTCGGCGGGACCGCCGCATCCGGGGCCGGGGCGAGCTGCGCGGCCTGGGGTTGCTGGCCCGCCGGTGGAGCGGGAACAGGAGGAGCCGGGTTGGCGCCCGGGACCAGCGCCTGCTGTTGCATCGGCGCGGAGTAGCGCTGACCCGGCTGCAACACGCGCTGCAACGGGCCGGGCCTGGGCATCGGTGCGCGGTCATTCGCGCCGCGGGGCCGCTTGTTCATCGGGCCGAGCACCTTGCCGCCGGGGTTGGTCACTACCGCGTTCGCCGGCGGCGGGACGTTGGCTTCAGGTGCGCTGCACGGCAGCGCGTGTACCTGGGGGGCCAGGCCGATCGGAAGGATGAGCCCGACAGCAGCCGCCGCTGCCAGCGATACCGAAACGAAGCGAGGAATCGCCGACATTTCACACCTTTCCAGAGGCCGGACGCCGAATTGACGTCCGCAATGGGTTGATGTGACGATAGTGAGCAATGAGGTCCCTGTGACCCGTGGGCAGTCAATAGGTATGCGTCCGTGACCGTGTCGCAACCCTCCCCAGGCGTCGAAAGCAATTTTCACCGAGCATCTTTCGCTCGTCCGTCGCAGACTGTGGGCGACTCCATGCTTAGCCCGGCCCGGCAGCGGATATACAGAGCCCGACCGCCGGTGTTCCCAGTTCGGTCAATCCGTCAATGTCAGGAGGCACGGTGGTTAATGTCAGCGCAGAGCAGACCGCGACGCCGGGGGTCACGTCCGGATCGGGGCACCCCGACGACCGGCCGGAGGTGTGGCCGGGCAAGGCCTACCCGCTGGGATCGAGCTACGACGGGTCCGGCACGAACTTCGCCGTCTTCAGCGAGGTGGCTGAGCGGGTCGAGCTGTGCCTGTTCGACGAGGACGGCTCCGAAACCAGGATTGCGCTGCCGGAAGTGGACGGCTTCGTCTGGCACGCGTTCCTGCCCAGTGTTCAGCCGGGTCAGCGCTACGGATTCCGGGTGCACGGCCCCTACGATCCCGCCAACGGCCACCGGTGCAACCCGAACAAGTTGCTGGTGGACCCGTACTCGAAGGCAATCGACGGGTCGTTTCAGTGGGACCAGTCCTTGTTCAGCTACAACTTCGGCGATCCGGACAGCCGCAATGACGACGACTCCGCGGCCAACATGCCCAAGTCGGTGGTGATCAATCCGTACTTCGACTGGGGCGTGGACCGCCCGCCCGGCCACGAGTACGCCGACAGCGTCATCTACGAGGCACACGTCAAAGGCCTCACCCAGACTCACCCGGCGATCCCCGAACGGATTCGCGGCACCTATTCGGCGATCGCGCACCCGGCGATCATCGAGCACCTGACCAATCTGGGCGTGACGGCGATCGAGCTGATGCCGGTGCACCACTTCGCCAACGACTCGACGCTCATCGAGAAGGGTCTGTCAAACTACTGGGGCTACAACACAATCGGGTTCTTCGCCCCCGACTTCAAATACACCGCCAGCAACACGCCGGGTGGCCAGGTTCAGGAGTTCAAGGCCATGGTGCGCGCGCTGCACGAGGCCAACATCGAGGTGATCCTCGACGTCGTCTACAACCACACCGCCGAGGGGAACCACATGGGCCCCACGTTGTCGATGCGCGGCATCGACAACGCCGCCTACTACCGGTTGGTCGACGACGACAAGCAGTACTACATGGACTACACCGGCACCGGCAACAGCCTCAACGTGGGCCATCCGCACACCTTGCAGCTGATCATGGATTCGCTGCGGTACTGGGTCACCGAGATGCATGTCGACGGATTCCGCTTCGACCTGGCCTCCACCCTGGCGCGCGAATTCTACGATGTCGACCGGCTGTCGGCGTTTTTCGAACTGGTGCAACAGGATCCCATCGTCAGCCAGGTCAAGCTGATTGCCGAACCGTGGGATGTCGGCCCCGGCGGCTACCAGGTGGGCAACTTCCCGCCGCAGTGGACCGAATGGAACGGCAAGTTCCGCGACAGCATCCGCGACTTCTGGCGCGGCGAGGACGCCATTCTGAGCGAATTCGCCTCCCGGATAAGCGGATCGGCCGACCTCTACGAGCACACCGCACGCCGGCCGGTAGCCTCCATCAATTTCGTCACGGCCCACGACGGGTTCACCCTGCGCGACCTGGTGTCCTACAACGAGAAGCACAACGAGGCCAACGGCGAGGACAACAACGACGGCGAGTCACACAACCGGTCCTGGAACTGCGGCGCCGAGGGCCCGACGGACGACCCTGAGATCAACACGCTGCGGGCCCGGCAGCAGCGCAACTTCCTGGCGACAACCATTCTGTCGCAAGGGGTTCCGATGATCTGCCACGGCGACGAGCTCGGCCGCACCCAGCACGGCAACAACAACGGATTCTGCCAGGACAGCGAGCTGACCTGGATCAACTGGGACAACGCCGACAACGATCTCATTGAGTTCACCCGGGCGGTGACGGCCATCCGGGCCGGGCATCCGGTCTTCCGCAGGCGCCGGTTCTTCACCGGAGCCCCGGTCCGGGTGCGGGGATCGGAAGGTCTGCCGGACATCTCGTGGTTCCGGCCCGATGGCTCGGAGATGAGCGACGAGGACTGGGATTCCGGTTTTGGTAAATCGGTGGCGGTCTTCCTCAACGGCCTGGGCATACCCGGCACGGATTCCCGTGGACAGCGCATCACCGACGACTCCTTCGTGCTGTGCTTCAACGCCCACCACGAACCGATCGAATTCGTCCTGCCCCCTGATGAATTCGGGCCGGGCTGGCTCCCGGTGCTGGACACGGCGGCCGGTACCGGGCAGGTGGAGAACGGCGACGCGCAGCCGCCGCAGGGCAAGATCACGGTCCAGGGCCGGGCGGTGGTGCTGTTGGAGCAGACCCAGCGCGAGGAGTAGCCGCGCCCGGACTGTTCCCCCCGGCGCGAAGCGGCAGTATGCTCATGCCGCCCACTGCAGCAGACGCGCCGGGGAGTCGCGGATTGCTTGCCGATCACCGACAAGCAAGAAGGACAGGTCATGCGCTCCCTTACTGCGGCGTTCACCGTCGCCGCCGCCGGGCTTTTGGTCGCCGCGTGCGGCGGCGACAACGACAGCGGCACGCCGTCATCCTCGAGTTCGGCAACCAGCTCGGCGTCGTCCAAGCCTCCGGTGGCGCCGGCGGCCTTGGCGAATCTGCTGCTCACCCCTGGCGAACTCGACGCCACCATGGGCACCATGGGTATGGCGATCAGAGACAAGTCCGACAAACTGGCCGACGACGGCAACAAGCAGTACCCGCAGGGCTGGAAGTGGCCCGCCGAGTGCCTGTTCGCCTATGGCCCTGGCGAGAACCCGCTTTACGCGGGCAGTGGGTTCACCGGCGCTGCCGGACGCGACGACAGCGCGTCCCCGCCCACGCCGGGATCCAAGGACATGGACCCCGAAGCCGTGCAGTACCTGGTGGCGTTCCCCTCCGCGACCGAGGCGAAGGCGTTCTTCGACGCCTCGGTCAAGGCGTGGCCGGCCTGTGCGGATCGGCCGCTCGTCGTCCCGGCCGACCCCGGTGGTGCTGAGATCACCTGGAAAGTGGGACAGGTGAATTCGTCCAATGGCGTGCTGACCACCACCATTTCGGTCAGCACAACCGACAACGGCACCGCCGTCGGCGGGACCTGTCAGCGGGCCCTCACCGTGCGCAACAACGTGGTGATCGACGTCAGCGGATGCGGACCCAAGGACCCCGGCGACGCCGGCGTCAAGCTCGCCGCCCAGCTCGCCGGCAAGGTCGACAAGCAGTAGCGGCCGCTACCCGGTCAGCGGCCGGATCGATACGTGGAAGCTGCCGGGGCCGGCGATCGCCGACAGGCGGTCCCCGGCAGCGACGGCGAGGTTGAGAAAGCCGTTGAATGCCTTGGCTCCGGCGCCATTCGCGGTGACGATGGCGAAGTTACCGCCCGCCAGTCCCCCGGACTGATCGCCCGCCAGTGCGAAATTGCTGCCGCCGGCGGCCACCGCGATGTTCAGCACGCCCGCACCGCCGGCCCAGACGTCGTGATTTCCGTCGCCGACGACGGTGGCGATGTTGGCGAAGTTGACCGGGCTGTGACCGCTGGCCTGCACCAGGTTGTTGCCGGACCCGACGACGGTGGACACGATCGCGAAGTTGGCCGGCTGATGTCCGCGGACCGTGACACCGGTGTTGCCGTCGCCGACAGCGGTGGCGACACCCCCCACACTCAGCCCGGCAACGCTGGCGGCGACCGTGTTGTTGTTGCCGACCGCGGTGGCGGCGACGGCGATGTTGGCGCCGACGCCGCCCGCCGTGGCCGCAACCTCGGTGTTGCCGTCCCCGATCGCCGTGCCCAGGGTCGCGATGTTCGCACCGGCGCCTGAGGCGGTGGCCGACACACCGTTGCCCGCGCCGGCCGCGGTGGCCAGGGTCGCGTAGTTCTGTACCCCGGTCGCCGACGCGGTGGCCGTATTGCCTCCGCCGACGAACGCCGTGGCAGCCGTTGCGATATTGCCGGCGCCGTTGGCGGTCGCCGAGACGGCGTTCCCGTCGGTGATCGCGGTACTCAGGGTGGCGATATTGCCGCCGATCCCGACCGCCCGCGCTACCGCCGCGGTGTTGCTGTCACCGAAGACGGTGGCCAGGGTGGCGATGTTGCCGCCCGCACCACCGGCTTCCACCACCCCGCCGGTATTGCCGTCGCCGTACACCGTGCCCAGCGTGGCGATGTTCTCCAGGCCGAAGGCACTGACTTTCATCGAGTTGCCGTCCCCGATCACCGTCGAGGCCACCGGCACGTTACCCACTCCCGTCACGTCGACCGTGGCCGTGTTCTGGTCGCCGATTGCGGTGGCGATGGAGACGAGGTTGCCCGAGCCGGTCGCGCTCGCCGACACCGCCGCGTTGTTGTCACCGATCACGGTGCCCAGCGTGACGATGTTGCCGCCGACCCCGATGGCATGCGCTCCGGTGACCGCGTTGCCACTGCCGAACACGGTGGCCAGGGTGGCGATGTTGCCGCCGGCCCCGCCGGCCTCGGCGGCGACCGAGGTGTTGCCGTCGCCGTAGGAGGTGGCCACGGTCGCGATGTTGTCCACACCGAAAGCGGTGGCGGTCAGGCCACTGTTGTCACCGATGCCGGTGGCGATCGTGGCGATGTTGCCCAGGCCGGTCGCACTGACTTTGGCGGTGCTGTTGTTGCCGAACACGCTGGCCAGCGTCGCGATGTTGCTACCCCCGCCACCGGCCTCGGCGGAGACCGTGGTGTTGCCGTCACCGATCGCGGTGGCGAAGGTCGCGATGTTGGCACCCACGCCGGGCGCGCCGGCCACGACGCCGTTGTTGTCACCGATCGCGGTCGCGACGGTGGCGATGTTCTCGACGCCGAACGCGTCGACCTTGGCGGTGTTGTTGTTGCCGATCAGGGTGGCGATGTTCGCGGTGTTGCCCAGGCCGGTCGAGACGACCGACGCCGAGTTGCCATCCCCGATCACGGTGGCCAGCGTCGCGGTGTTGCCGCCACCGCCACCGGCCGACGCCAAGACCTGGGTGTTGCCCTCGCCGATCGCCGTGGCGAAGGTGGCGACGTTAAGACCGACACCCGGCGCACTGGCCGCGACGTTGTTGCCGTTGCCGTACGAAGTGGCCACGGTCGCAATGTTTTCCACGCCCAGGGCGCTGGCCGACGAGGTGTTGTTGTTGCTGAACAGCACGGTGGACAGGGTGGCCGTGTTGCCCGCGCCCAGCGCGCTGGCCTGGGCGGTGTTGTTGTCACCGAAGACAGTGGCCAGGGTCGCGATATTGCCGCCCGCGATGCCGGCGTCCGCATCGACCTTGGAGTTGCCCTGGCCGATCGCAGTGGCGATGGTGGCGGTGTTGCCGCCGACACCCTTGGCCTCGGCGGACACGTTGTTGTCGTTGCCGTAGGAGGTGGCCAGGGTGGCGATGTTCCCGACGCCGATCGTTTCGGCCGCGGAGGTGTTGTTGTTGCTGAACAACACCGTCGAGACGCTGGCGATGTTTCCGGCGCCGAACGCGCTGGCTTTCGCAGTGTTGTTGTCGCCCAACGACGTTGCGACGGTGGCAACGTTGCCACCGGCACCGCCGGCATCGGCGCTGACCTGGGTGTTGCCGTTGCCGAACGCGGTGGCGATCTGGGCGGTGTTGGCGCCCACACCCACGGCGCTGGCTCCCACCCCGTTGTTGTTGCCGCCCGAGGTCGCCACGGTGGCGATGTTGCCCGCCCCGATGACCTTCGAGGTCACCGTGCTGCCGTTGCCCAAAGAGGTGGCGACGTTGCCGACGTTGCCGGCACCGAGGGCACTGGCCGCGACGTTGGGGTTGTTGGCGCCGAAGGCGGTGGCCACCGTGCCGATATTGTCCGAGCCGCTCGCGTCGGCCGAGACCGCGGTATTGCCGCTGCCGCCGACGGTCGCGACGGTGGCGATGTTGTTTAGGCCGAACGAGCTGGCCGTGACGCCGTTGCTGTCACCGAACAGGGCGCTGGCCACGGTGCCGATGTGACCTCCGCCGGTCGCGTTGGCGCTGATCACGTTGTTGTTGCCGATGATGGAAGCAGCGACGGTGCCGAGATTGCCGCCGACGCCCGTCGCCGTTGCCGCGACCGCGTTGCCGTTGCCCAGCGCGGCCGCGACCACTCCTTCGTTGCCGCCGGCGCCGCCCGCGGCGGCGAGCACGTTGACGTTGCCGCTGCCCGCGACCGCCGCCACCACCGCGTTGTTCTCGACGCCGAATGCGTCGGCCGACACCGTGGTGTTGTTGCTGCCGAAGACCGCTGAGACGATGCCGGTGTTCTCCACGCCGGTCACCTTGGCCGCCACGCCGGAGTTGTTGTTGCCGAAGGCGGCGGCCACAGTGGCGTTGTTCTGCACTCCTTCGGCAGTGGCGGAGACGGTGTTGTCGTTCCCGAAAGCGGCCGCGACCGTGCCGATGTTGCCCACGCCGACGGCGTTGGCGACGACGGTGTTGTTGTTGCCGAACGCGAGGGCTCCGGTGCCGATGTTCACCGCGCCGGTGGCGTTCGCGGTCGAGTTGCTGCCGATGACCCCGGCGATATTCAGCACGCCTCCGGTGGCCGCTGCCCTACTGCCGTCACCGAAAGCAAAAGCGATATCGGCCAGGTCGGCGTTCGCCGAACTATTCGCGCCGGTGGCCACCGCCAAACCGCCGAAGGTGCTGTTGGCCTGCGCGGTGCCGGTCTGCAGCAGTTGCAGGCCGAAGACCGAGATACTGAAGTCCACGCCCGCGCCGGGCAGGGCCAGCGCCTGCTGCCACGGCGCGAGCGCCTGGGCGACCGCAGATGCCCCGGCGTGATAGCCCGCCATCACCGACACATCCTGGGCCCACAGTTGCTCGTAGAAAGCTTCGGCGGCCGCGATCGCGGGCGCATTCTGACCGAACAGATTCGAGATCACCAGGGCCACAATCTCGTTGCGATTGGCGGCAATGAGCGCCGGGTGCGCGACGGCGGCCTGCGCGGCCTCGAAGACCGCCGCGGCAGCGGCTGCCTGGGCCGCGGTTCCTGCCGCCTGCGCCGCCGCCGTGTTCAGGTAACTGCCGTACGGACCGGCCACCGCAGCCATGGCCGCTGCAGCCGGGCCCTGCCACGCTCCGCCCACCAGCCCGGTGGTGACGGAGCTGAATGACGAAGCCGCGGCCTGCAACTCGCCGGCCAGACCTTCCCACGCGGAGGCCGCATCCAACATCGGCCCCGGCCCGGCACCGGAATACATCAGCAGCGAATTGATCTCGGGGGGCAGCACCGCAAAACTCATAGAAGCAGTCCATTCTCAACATCTGGGCTCAACCGGCCGGCCGCCGCTCCCAATTTCGAAGCCGCCGCACGCAACACCCCCCACCCGCTGCTCACGCATAACGATCGGTTGCCCGGCGGGCTGTCCACCATGCACGCGCCTCTCTTTGACGAGATCGAGCAACCACCGGAAATAACTGAGCAGATCGGCAGCAAAAACATATCCGGCAGCTGGCGATCATGTTTCGCATTTCGCCAAATATTCATCGACTTCGGCGAAAGAGCGTTGGAGATCGGGCGGATTCGGGAACACCGGTATCAACGACCACACAAACGAAGGACCGTCATGAGCGCAAAATCCAAAGCCCTCTATCTGCCGCTGTCGATGGCTACCAGTGTCACCGGCGGCCTGCTTGCCGGCGCCCTCTTCAGCCAGGTCTGGAAACGCCTCAGCGACGATGACCAGGCGCCGCCCGACCCGAAGGATCTCAGCAACTCCACCCGCACCGCCCTGATCGGCGCCGGCCTGCAGGGGCTGATATTCGGTGTGGTCAAGGCTGCGGTCGACCGGGCGGGTGCCCGGGGATATCAAGCCGTCACTCACGAGTCGCCCACGCCCTGACGCGGGCCGTCGGCCACGCTGGTAGAACGTGTTACAGTTTTGCCGACCGTGGCCGGGAGCCCGGGCCGACCGGGCCATGCGCTGAAGGAGACCCGGATGACGCGCGCTCGCCGAAAAGCGCAGTGGCAGAGATGAATTCCACGCGGGCAGGGATGAGCAAGGCGCGGTCGCTGACCTTGGTGACCCTTGCGTACGTGATCGCGATCGGGGTGGCAGCCGGCTGGCTGGCCTGGGGACCGCGGACCGGACATCTGTGGCTCGATTCGCTGATCGCCGACGTGCTGGCCACCCTGGTGGTGTTCGCCTTCAGCCGCCGCTATCGCAATTCCAGTTTCTACGACGCGTATTGGAGCGTCATACCGCCGCTGTTGGCGTTGTACTGGTGGAGCCAGGCCGGTGCCGGTGTCGATCAGGTGCGTTGCTGGCTGGTGATGGCGGTGATCGTGGTCTGGGCGGTGCGATTGACCGCGAACTGGGTCTACGGGTTTCCCGGCCTCCACCACGAGGACTGGCGCTACCCGATGTTCAAGGAACGCGCCGGCCGTTGGGAATTCGTCGTCGACCTGGTGGCCATCCACCTCATCCCCACGCTGCAGGTGTTCGCGGGCATGCTGCCGGTCTACGTCTGCGTGACCCGGCCCGGCGCAGACATCCGCTGGCTCACGCTCGTCGCGTTCGCGCTCGGACTGGCGGCGGTCGCCCTCGAACTCGCGGCCGATGTGCAAATGCACCGGTTTGTCCGGGAGTCCCGCGCCGGTGCGGCGATGGACCGCGGGTTGTGGAGCTGGTCGCGACACCCGAACTACTTCGGCGAGTTCGGGTTCTGGTTCTCCCTGGCCCTGTTCGGAGTCGCGGCCGCGCCGTCGGACTGGTGGTGGTTGTTCGCCGGAGCGGCGGCGATGCTGGCCATGTTCCTCGGTGCCAGCATCCCGATGATGGAGACGCGTAGTCTGCAGCGCCGCCCGGAATACCAGCGGGTCATCGACCGAGTATCGCGCTTCGTGCCGCGACCGCCGCGGAAATCGGTGGCATGAGCCGCAAGCGGGTCGTGATCGCGGGGCTCGGCGATGTCGGCATACTGACCGCCATCCATCTGGCACCCCATTTCGAGGTGGTGGGAATCTCCGCCAAACCCGGGCTGGTCAGCGGCCAGGAACTCGGCGTGCGGCTGGCGCGCCCCGACGACTGGGCGCGGGACTACTGGATCCCGTTCGACAGGTTCCGCAAGCTGGACCGGGTGCGGACGGTGCAGGCCGAGTTGACCGGAGTCGACCTCGCCAGGCGAACGGTTCATGGTCGCGCTGAGGACGGCACGACGGTCGCCGAACCGTACGACGCGCTGGTCATCGCCGCCGGTGTGAGCAATGGCTTCTGGCGTCAACCCTCCCTGCAGTCCCCAGCGGAGATCGGTGCCGGTCTCTACGCCGCGCACGAGCAGCTCGCGACCGCCAGATCGGTGATCATCGTCGGTGGCGGCGCCGCCGCGGTCAGCAGTGCCGTCAACATGGCGACCACCTGGCCCGACAAGCAGGTCGACCTGTACTTCCCCGGGAACCGCCCGCTGCGGGAGTACCACCCGCGGACCTGGAAACGGATCGCCGGCCGGTTGGCCGAGCTCGGGGTGGGCCTGCACCCCGGGCACCGGGCCGTGATCACCGACGAATTCACCGGCAGCGAGATCACCAGCGAGCCGGTGCGCTGGAGCACCGGACAGACGCCGGCAGTCGGCGACGCCGTGCTGTGGGCGATCGGGCGGGTGCACCCCAACACCGGCTGGCTGCCGCCCGAACTGCTGGACGAGTTCGGATTCGTCCGGGTGACGCACCAGCTTCAGCTACCCGGCCATCCCGAGGTGTTCGCCGTCGGGGACGTGGCGGCGACTGATCCGCTGCGCAGCTCGGCGCGCAATCGCGGTGATGCGTTGGTAGCCCGCAATATCCGCGCCGCGTTCGCCGACCGCCCGTTGCGATCCTTCAAGGCACCGGCACGCCGCTGGGGTTCGCTGGTCGGAGTTCAGCGCAACGGCCTGGAGGTGTTCTTCCCCACCGGCCACGCCTTCCGATTCCCGCTGTGGGCGGTCGAGCACGTGGTGATGCCGGTGATCGTGCGCTGGGGAATGTACCGCGGCGTTCGCGAGAACCGCCCGTTCGGATGACCTGCCGCAACCATGGACGTTTGGGAACTCGTTGCGCGCGAACAGATTCGCGACACCTTGGCCCGGTACAACTGGTCAGGTGACGCCGGCCGGCTCGACGATCTCGCCGCCGCGTTCTGCGAAGACGGGCTGCTGGAGATACGGGGCCTGCCGCCGTTACGCGGCAGAGCCGAGATCGCCGGTTTCCTGCGCGGTGTCACCGGCAACGCCGCCGCTGCCGCCGGAGCGGACCGCAGGCCCCTGGTCCGGCACATCCTGACCAATGTGCTCTTCACCGACGTCACGGCGGACCGCGCACACGTGTCCTCGTACTTCACCGTCGTCACCCACGTCGGTCTGGACCACGTCGGACGCTACCGCGATGTGCTGGTTCCGGCTGAGGGCACGTGGCTGATCACACAGCGGACGGTGTCGACCGACTGGGCAGCTCCGACGTCGCAGCTGGCGCACCGCTGATCATCCGCGCGGATCCCGCCGCGGCGACGAAGCCGCCCAGCGCCGCCCAGCCGTCGACACCGGCCAGACCGTTCTTGGCCATCAGCACCAGAGCGACACCCGCAACGCAGATCAGTGCGCCGGCGGTCGCGGATCGGACGGCAGACGAACCCACCGGCGCGTCCCACCAGGGCAGGCGCCGGTGCTCGAGCGGCGACAGCAGCCGGAACATCACGGCCATCACGGCGGCGAACACCACCGCCCGCAGCGCGAGCAGGCCCCAGAAGCCGGGGGCGTGTACGTCATAGGCGTCCAGGCCGGCGGCATTCAGACCGACGGCGGCGACGGCGATCGCCGGAATGTGCCACAGGTACAGGGTCATCGCTCCCCCGTTGCCCACCGCGACCGCCCGCCAGACCCGCGGGCGCTGCGCCCATCGCCGGACCGGTCCCGCGGCGGCCACGAACGCGCACGACATCCAGGTGCAGTGCAACGCCAGCAGCAATGTCGGCGGCGAGACGTTGGACACCCGCTCCGCACCGGTCACCACCAGCGAGACCTCGTACGTTCCGGCGGCGGCAAGCGCCACCTGCGCGGACAACGCGGACACAGCCGCAGCCACCGCCGCGCGCACACCGATCAGCCGGCGGGCGTAGGCGACCCCGATCACCACCGGAATCAGCCACACGATCAGGAAGTTGGCCACACCGGACTCGGGCGTTCCCACCACGAAACGGATGTTGTCGATCGCGGCCGCCGCAGCGAGCAGACCCAGGACCGTCACCAGGACCGCCCGCCCCGTTCGCAACCGGCTCAACGCCGGGACGAACGCCAGCACCACCAGGTAGACGCCGAGGAACCACAGCAGCGCCACGCACTCGCGCCCGAGCCCGTCGGCGGATTCGTCGCCGAGCGTTGCACCAACCACCAGCAGCGCCACCGTCCACGCCGCCAGATACCAGAACACCGGCCGGCACAGGCGCTGGGCCCGGGCGAACAGCCAGGAACCCCAGGCGTTGCCGGAGTGCCAGCCGTAGGCGCCCGCGGCGCCACCGGCCAGGAAGAACAGCGGCATCACCTGAACCAGCCAGGTCACCGGGGCGATCGCGGGGATCTCGCCGAGCAGGTTGCCGATCCGCACACCACCGGAGTCGATGGTGGCGAGCAGCAGCGCGCAGTGCCCGAACATCACCACGACCAGCGCGGCCAGTCGGGCGACGTCGACGGCGCGGTCGCGCGTGCGGCCGGATTCGAGCACAGCAGGATTGGGCACGGAGGTAGCAAGGGGCATTCGTCCAGCATGCCCAGCCGGCCGGACCGCGGGATGAGTAGTACTACGCGTCCGGGGTCACCGCCCGAAACCGGCGTCGCGCAGGGCCTGAGCCATCGCGTTGCCGGCCGGCTCGGGTGACCGCCGCCGCGAATTCGCCGAGTGCTGCGAATTTCGTTGCTGCGGTGCGCCTTTGCCTCCGGCCCGGGACCCGGGTTGCCGGTCCGGACGCTTGTCGCGCTGCGGTTGGTCGCCCAGCCGCAGGCTGAGACCGATGCGCTGACGTTCGACGTCGACCTCCATGACCTTGACCCGCACCACCTGACCGGAGCGGACCACCTCGTGCGGATCGGAGACGTAGCGTTCGGCCATCGCCGAGATGTGCACCAGGCCGTCCTGATGCACACCGACATCGACGAAGGCGCCGAACGCGGCGACGTTGGTGACCACGCCCTCGAGGACCATGCCGGGCTTGAGGTCGGCGACCTTTTCGACGCCCGCCGCGAACGTCGCGGAGGTGAAGGCCGGTCGCGGGTCGCGGCCCGGCTTCTCCAGCTCGGCGAGGATGTCCGTCACCGTGGGAACGCCGAACCTGTCGTCGGCGAAGTCGGCCGGGCGCAGCTTGCGCAGCGCACGCTCGTTGCCGATGATCTCGGCGAGGGTGACGCCGGAGCGGTCCAAAATCCGCCGGACCACCGGATATGCCTCCGGGTGCACACCCGACGCATCGAGTGGATCGTCGCCGCCGCGGATCCGCAGGAAGCCCGCACACTGTTCGAATGCTTTGGGCCCCAACCGGGGAACGTTCAGCAGCGCGCGCCGGTTGGCGAACGGACCGGTGTTGTCCCGGTGGGCGACGATGGCCTCCGCCAGCGATTCGGAGATTCCGGACACCCGCGCCAGCAGAGGCACCGACGCGGTGTTCAGATCCACGCCGACGGCGTTCACGGCGTCCTCGACCACCGCATCCAGGCTGCGGGCGAGGATCCCCGGGGTCACGTCGTGCTGGTACTGCCCGACGCCGATGGATTTCGGTTCGATCTTCACCAACTCGGCGAGGGGATCCTGCAGGCGCCGGGCGATCGACACCGCGCCGCGCAGGGTTACGTCGAGGTCGGGTAGTTCGTGCGCGGCGTAGGCCGACGCGGAATACACCGATGCGCCGGCCTCGCTCACCATTGCTTTGGCCGGGACCTGCACCGACCCGCCGCCGGCGGCCCGGATGTCGGCGATCAGTTCGCTTGCCAGCGCGTCGGTTTCGCGCGAGGCCGTGCCGTTACCGACCGCGATCAACTCGACCCCGTGGCGGGCTACCAGCGCGGCGAGAGCGGCCTTGGCGGCATCCCATTGCCGTTGCGGCTGGTGCGGATAAATCGCGCAGGTGTCGAGCACCTTGCCGGTGCCGTCGACCACCGCCACTTTGACGCCGGTGCGGAAACCGGGATCCAGGCCCAGCGTGGTGCGGGCCCCCGCAGGGGCGGCGAGCAGCAGATCCTTGAGGTTCCTGGCGAACACGGCAACCGCCTCCTCTTCGGCTCGCTGGCGCAACCGCATGCGCGCATCGACCGTGGCGGAGAACATCAATCTGGCCCGCCAGGCCAGGCTGACGGTCGTGGCCAGCCACCGATGGGCCGGCTGAGCCGCACCCGACAGGTCGATGTCGAGGGTGCGCGCGATCATCGCCTCGTACAGGTCGTCGGGCCCGCCGTCGAAGGCGAACGCCAACGCCTTCTCCTTCTCACCGCGCAATACCGCCAACACCCGGTGCGACGGCATGTTCTCCAGCGGCTCGGAGAAGTCGAAGTAGTCCCGGAACTTTTGCGCCTCAGCACTTTTCGCTGTCTCTTCGGACCACGGTGTGGTACGCAGCGCCGCCCGTGCCCAGAATGTCTCCCGAATCGCGCCGACGAGTTCGGCATCCTCGGCCGCCCGTTCGATGAGGATGTGCCGGGCGCCCTCCAGCGCGGCCGCGGCGTCTGTGACATCCGGAAAGTCATCTCCGGTGAAGTCCGCCGCGGCGGCTTCGGGGACCAGCGCCGGGTCGCCGATCAGCCGGTCGGCCAGCGGCTCCAGACCCGCCTCGCGGGCAGCCTGCGCCTTGGTCCGGCGCTTGGGCTTGTACGGCAGGTAGATGTCTTCGACCCGGGCCTTGGTGTCGGCGGACAGCAGCGCCGCCTTCAGCTCGTCGGTCAGCTTGCCCTGTTCGGCGATCGACGCGAGTACGGCGGCGCGGCGTTCGTCGAGTTCCCGCAGATAACGAAGGCGTTCCTCGAGGGTCCGCAGCTGCCCGTCGTCCAGGCTGCCGGTGACCTCTTTGCGGTAACGCGCGATGAAGGGCACGGTGGCGCCCTCGTCGAGCAGCCTGACCGCGGCCGTCACCTGCGCCAGTTCTACCGCCAGTTCCTCAGCGAGACGGGCGTTTACGGATTTGATGGGGGCTGTCGCAGTCACGCGGAGGACCCTACCGAACGCCGCCGACAGCGCGCGTCAACCGGGTCCGGCGCGCCCCCGTACGGTCCGGTCCAGAATGCCGAGCGTTGCCCGCAGCGCGCCTTCGGAGATGACGGGAAAGATGCCGGCATCGCGCCAATGCTGGTCGATCTGCGACCAGTCGTAGAACGACGTGACCACCGTCGCCGCACCGTCCTCGGCGGGCTCGAGCCGATAGCCGTAGACGTGGCCGATCTGAGGCCGGATCTGCCCCAGGATGGTCCAGGCGATCAGCCGGTCCGGCTCGTATTCGGTGATCGCGACGGTGACGTCGTATTTGCCGAGTTGCGGGAAATCGTTCAGCGACTCGCGGTCCATGTGCACCACGAACGTGTCGCCGACGGCCGCCACCGGGTCCCCTTCGGCGTCCTGCAGCATGCCCGACGAGTCGATGGCGACGTGCCCGCGCGGATCGCAGAGCAGCCCGAAGACCTCGGCCGCGGGAGCCGCGACGGTGCGTTGGACCTCGATGCGGTCGGTCATCAGCTCATCCGATCAGTTTCGTCAGCCAGTTCGGGTTCTGCAGGTCCACTCCGCTGCTGCCGTCCCAGACGAACGGGGTGCCGTTGGCGTTGAAGCCGGCCAACGAGGCGCTGGCATTGTTGGCCTTGGTTTGGGCGGTGCCGAGGTCGGCGCCCGACTTGATGCAGTTGGTCGCCGTGCTGTTGGCACCGACCGTCTGCGCCAGATGTGCCAGTTCGGCGTCGGTGCGGTCAGACGCGGCGTTCTCCTGCGGCTGGAAATCGCTGCCGAACAGGGCGGCGTAGAAGCCGGTGTAGACCTTCGGGTCATTCTGCGCCGCAACGCAATACGAGGCCGCGACGGCGCGGGTCGAGTAGTTCTTGGTGTGTGACTGTTCGTCGAGGAAGTTCAGCAGGTGGTAGCGCACCGCGAGCTTCTTGTTGTTCACCGCGGTGTCGATGTCGCTGGCGTAGGACCTGATGAACGCACCGCACGGCGGACAGATGGGTTCGTTGAAGACATCGATGGTCGCGACGGCCGCGGAACTGCCGATGAAAACACCGTCATTGAGCACATTGATCTGCACCGCGTCCTCCGCCGGCGGCGGCGTTGACGATTTACTCGGCGGGCCTGGGTTGCTCGGCTTCGCGAAACCGATGATCAGCCCACCGGCGATCGCCACGATCACGGCGATCGCGAGCCCCGCCCATACGTAGGGCTTGCGCAGCAGTCCGGTCTGACGCGGCGGCGGTTGGCCCCACGGGGGCGCGCCGGTGGGGCCGGCGGGCGTACCTCCCCAGCCGTGCGTAGCGGCCCACGGGTTTGGCGCCGGGCCGCCCTGGGCGGCCGGCTGTGTTCCGGGTGCGGGCCAGGAGGGGCCCTGCGCCATCGCGGGGGGCGGCGTGGCCGGAAATGTGCCGGGCGTCTGGCCGGCGAGCGGGGTCGGCAGCTGCCCGACCTGACTGCGTTCCAGAATGTCGGCGGCGCGGTCCTGGTCGGGCGAGGCCAGCGCCGCGTACGCCGCCGCCGACAGGTCGCCGCAGGTGGGATAGCGATCGGCTGGATCCTTGGCCATCCCCCGGGCGATCACCTGGTCTAAAGCCGCCGGGATACCCGGACGCGCCACGCTGGGCCGCGGAACCGGCTTGTTCAGATGCGAGCCCATCACGCTGAGCTGGTCGCCCCGGTACGGGGGCGATCCGGCCAGGCACTCGTAGAGCACGCAGGCCAAGGCATAGATGTCGGCGCGGTAGGTCACCTCGCCCTCGCCGAAGCGCTCCGGCGCCATGTAGTACAGGGTTCCCACCGTGCTGCCCATCTGGGTGAGCTTCTCGTCGGAACCCGCGCTGGCAATGCCGAAATCGACGAGATAGGCGAAGTCGTCGGCGCTGACCAGAATGTTCTCCGGCTTGACGTCGCGATGCGTCACCCCGGCAGCATGGGCGGCGTCCAGGGCAGCGCCGATCTGGCGGATGATCGCCACGGCGCGGGGTGGGGTGAGAGGTCCGTAGCGCTTCAGGATCGCCGCGAGGTCTTTGCCGTCGATCAGGCGCATGTCCACATACAGCTGGCCGTCGATCTCGCCGTAGTCGTGGATCGGCACGACGTGCGGTTCCTGCAAGCGTCCGGCGGTGCGGGCCTCGCGTTGCATCCGGGTGCGGAACACGGGGTCCTGGGACAGCGACTGCGACATCAGCTTCAGGGCTACGACACGCTCGCGCACGGTGTCCTCGGCCTCGTAGACGTCGCCCATGCCGCCGCGCCCCACCAGGCGCCGCAACCGGTACGGCCCGAACTGCGTCCCCACCCGCGAACCCTCGGACGTGTCACCCATCGCCGACTTCTCACCCGCCTTTCGCGCGCAGCTATCCGTACCGGGGCGCCTTCGCGCCTAAGGCTAATGGTTCACGCAACCGCGAGGCGCGCTTTGCGGACGAGCCCGCCGCCAGTTACCTAAGCGGTTGATGTGAAACCTGGAAAGGGCACCCTAAGTTTGATTAGGTTAGGCAGTGCTAACTTCTGACAGACGGTTCGGGTGACGAGGAGGAACAGTACTGATGACCGTATGGATGGCGGCGCCACCGGAAGTGCACGCGAGCCTGCTGAGCGAGGGCCCGGGAGCCGGCACCCTCATGGCCGCCGCTTCCGGGTGGCGCGCCCTCAGCGAGGAGTTCGCTACGGTGGCAGCGGAGTTGACGTCCATACTCGCCGCGGTGCAGGGCGCAGCATGGGACGGCCCGACGGCCGGCCGCTACGCAGCGGCACACGTGCCGTACCTGGACTGGTTGACGCAGACCAGCATCAAGACCGCCGGCGCCGCCGCGCAGCACGAGGTGGCTGCCGCCGCTTACCTCGCGGCGCTGGCGGCCATGCCGACCCTGGCTGAACTGGCCGCCAACCATGCCGTGCACGGCGTACTGGTCGCGACCAACTTCTTCGGGCTCAACACCATTCCGATCGCACTGAACGAAGCGGACTACGTCCGCATGTGGATTCAAGCAGCCACGACAATGACTGTCTACCAAGCGCTTTCCTCGTCCGCCGTCACCTCGGTACCCGGAACGGACACCGCGCCGCAGATCGGTACCGCCGAACCGGCCAAGTTCGCGCCCACCGATCCCATCGAAGAAGCACTCGCCTGGTCCGAGCATTTCTCGAGCATGTACCGGGTGCTCAAGTCACTCGTCACCAATCCGTTCGGCACCGCCGTGCAGCTCATCACCGACTTCGCCACCAATCCGGCGGCCGCCGTGACCACCTGGCTGCCCCTGATCTACGTATTCGCCTATGCCGCAACGTTCGCGCTGCTGGGTTCCCCCATCTACACGGTCATCTCGGCACCCGGATTTGCCGCGATCCCACTGGCCCTCGGCCTGTCCGCGCTGTGCGCCCTGCCCGAGATCGGGGCCGCCGTCGGCGCCGACATACCGGCGGCTGCCGCCGAACGCGTCCTGCCAGTCGCCGGCATCACGGTGAGCGCGACCGCGGGTGCGGCCCCGGCGCCCAGCCCGGCCCCCGGCCCGTCGGCGCCCGCCGCGCAGGCGGTGGCCGGTGCGCCCTCGGTCGCGCCCGCCCAGGGATTCGCCTACCTCATCGGCCCGGGTCCCAGCCCCGGCCCGACACTCGGCCCTGCCCTGCGCACCAAAGTGGCCGCGAGCGCACCCGCGTCCCAGGTCACCGCGAATTCCGCGACCGCCGCCGCCGCAACCGCCCGGTCCCGCCGGCGCCGCCGCGACGACCTGCAGAGCCGCGGTTACCGCGATGAATATCTGACTCTGGACGGCGACTCAGTACCGCCAGCGGTCAGTCAATCCGGCGCAGGCGCCGGAACACTCGGATTCACCGGTACCGCAACGATATCCGGAATCGACAGTGCCGCCGGCGCGGCCACACTGCCGGGAAGCTCTTTCACCGAGGCACCGACACTTCCGATGATGCCCGCCACCTGGGATCAGAGTCGCCGGGCGTGAGGGCCGGGAATCACCAGGCCCGCTGTTGCGGCCGGCCCTCACGCCCGACGACGGTCTATCAGAGGATGTAAAGCATCTCCTGGTAAGTGGGCAACGGCCAAAGATCATCCGCGACAACGCCTTCCAGAGCGTCGACCGCAGCGCGTACCGCCTCCATCGCCGGCAGCAGCTCCTTCTGGGCGTGCGTCGCCTCGTCCAGCGCGGAGCTCGCCGAGTGGTCGGACAGCGCGGCCTTCAAGGTCGTCAGTGCTGCCGTCAGCTCGGCGAGCGGAGCCGAAACCGCTTCCAGTGCAGCGATGCTCGGTTCGACACCGGCGGCTTTCAGGGTGGCGACGTTCTGGGCGAGCTCGGTCTGATAGCGCACGGCTGCCGGCAGAATGACCGTGGTGCCCATTTCCAGCGCCAGCTTCGCCTCCACCGCGATGGTCAGCGCGTACTGCTCGAGACGCACCTCGTAGCGGCTGTGTAGCTCCCGCTCGTTGAAGACGCCGTACTTCTCGAAGACCGCCACCGCTTCCGGCTTGATCAGCTCCGGGATGGCATCCAATGTCGTCTTGAGGTTCGGCAGTCCACGCTCGGCCGCCTCGATCTGCCAGTTCTCGGAATACCCGTCGCCGTTGAACACCACAGCGCCGTGCTCGGTGATGACGTCGGTGAGCAGCTTCTGCACCGCGCCGTCGAAATCCTCACCGGCTTCGACAGCCTGCTCGAGAATCGTCGCCATGTAGTCGAACGAGTCGGCCATGATCGTGTTCAGGATGATCATCGGCACCGCGACCGTCTGGCCGGAGCCCGGTGCCCGGAACTCGAATCGGTTGCCGGTGAACGCGAATGGGCTGGTGCGGTTGCGGTCGCCGGCATCAGTCGGCAACGGGGGCAGCGTGTCGACACCGATGATCATGGTGCCCTTGCCCTTTGACGACGTGGCCGCGCCCTTGGCGATCTGCTCGAACACGTCGGCGAGTTGCTCACCGAGGAAGATGGAGATGATCGCGGGCGGAGCTTCGTTGGCACCCAGCCGGTGGTCGTTGGTGGCGGAGGCGACCGACACCCGCAGCAGCCCGGCGAACTTGTGCACGGCCCGGATGACCGCCGCGCAGAACACCAGGAACTGAGCGTTCTCGTGCGGGGTGTCGCCCGGCACCAACAGGGACCCGAGCTCGGAGTTGCCCACCGAGAAGTTGACGTGCTTGCCCGAGCCGTTCACGCCCGCGAACGGCTTCTCGTGGAAGAGGCACTCCATGCCGTGCTTCTTGGCGATCGTCTTGAAGATCGTCATCAGCAGCTGCTGGTGGTCGGAGGCGATGTTGGCCCGCTCGAACATCGGCGCCACCTCGAACTGGCCGGGGGCCACCTCGTTGTGCCGGGTCTTGGCCGGGATACCGAGTTTGAACAGCTCCCGCTCAGTGTCCATCATGAAGCCCAGCACGCGCTCAGGCACCGCGCCGAAGTAGTGGTCGTCGAACTCCTGGCCCTTGGGCGGCTTGGCGCCGAACACCGTGCGCCCGGCGTTGATCAGGTCCGGTCGCGCCAGGAAGAAGTGCCGGTCGACCAGGAAGTACTCCTGTTCGGGCCCGCAGAACGAGACGACCTTGTTGAGGTCCTGGTGCCCGAACAGTTTGAGGATGCGTTCGGCGTGAATCCCCATCGCCTGCTGGCTGCGCAGCAGCGGGGTTTTGTAGTCCAGGGCCTCACCGGTCATCGAGACGAAAACCGTGGGGATGCACAGCGTGTTGCCGTTCGGGTTTTCCAGGATGTAGGCCGGGCTGGTGACGTCCCACCCGGTGTACCCACGCGCCTCGAACGTGCTGCGCAATCCGCCGGAGGGGAAGCTGGAGGCGTCCGGCTCGCCCTGGATCAGCGTTTTGCCGGCGAATTCGGCCAGGGTCGCTCCGTCGGAGACAGGCTCGAGGAAGCTGTCGTGCTTCTCGGCGGTCAGCCCGGTCATCGGGTAGAAGACGTGCGCGTAGTGGGTGGCTCCCTTCTCCAGTGCCCAGTCCTTCATCGCCACCGCGACCGTGTCGGCCACGGCGGGGTCGAGCGGGGCGCCCTTCTCGATGGTGGCGACGATCGACTTGAAGACCGTCTTCGGCAGTCGCGCCTGCATCTCGGCCTTGGTGAAGACGTTGGAGCCGAAAATCTCGCCCGGCGCCTCCCCTGGTACAAAACTGATCGCCGGGGGTACATATGCCTCGACATTGTTGATCGCCTGCAGGCGGACCGCATTTCCGCTCAATTGAGTTCCTATCCGGCTATAAGGGGGGTCCGTGGCTCATCGCTTGACGGACGCTAGACCGCCTCACCGTAGGTAGGTTCGATGCCAATCTTGTTACGCCGGCGTCAACGGTGGCGCAGCATTGGTTGCAAACGTGAGACGCGACGTAGCGAGGGGGCTTGACGTGCAGCAGCTGAGTTGGAGCGACGACATGATGCTGCGAGCCGAAGGCCCAGCAACGCCGTTGCAGATCCAGATGCTGCTGATCTATGACCCGTCCACCGCCCCGAGTGGCAAGGTCACGTTCAAGGGCATCTTGGAGGAGCTGGACGCGAGGCTGCACCTGGCCGATGTGTTCCGCCGGCGGCTGACCGAGCTGCCGGGCGGACTGCACATGCCGTACTGGGTGGAGGACCCCAACTTCGACCTGGAATACCACGTGCGCCACATCGGGCTGCCACAACCCGGCGACTGGCGGCAGCTGTGCATCCAGGTCGCGCGGCTGCACGCCCGGCAGATCGACCTGCGTCGCCCGCCGTGGGAGATCACCGTCATCGAGGGGCTCAACGCCGTGCCCGGCGTCCCCAGAGGCTCGTTCGCGATGGCGTTGAAGCTGCACCACTGCGCGGTCGACGGGATGGCGAGCGTCCAGATGATCGCGGCGCTGCACGACCTCGCCGCCGACAGCCCGCGCCCGCCCGGCCCGGACCGGCCCTGGCGGCCGGCCCCGCTGCCCTCGACGTCGGAGCTGTTGTCCCGCACTGCGGTCAATGCCGCGATGTACCCGCTGAAGGCCGGCAGAGTCGTGCTGTCGAGTGCTCCGCAACTGGCCCGCGGACTGGCCGCGTTGCCCGGCAAGCTGGTCGGTGGCCTGGTGAGCAGCGTCGCCGACGGGAACCGGCCCACCTTTCCCCCGAGGACGCGATTCAACCAGACCGTGTCGCCGCACCGTGTATTCGAAGCGCGGTTCCATGACCTCGCCGACTTCAAGAAAATCAAGGCGCGGGTGCCGGGCGCCACGGTCAACGACGTGGCGCTCGCCTATGTCGGTGGTGCGCTGCGCGAATACCTGGACGGCCACGGCGAGCTTCCTGAGGAGTCGCTCGTCGCGGCGTGCCCGATATCGCTGCGCGAGGCCGGCGACACGAGCGGCAAAGGGAACATGCTCGCCGGCCGCCTGCAACCGCTGGCGACCGATATCGCCGACCCGCTGGAACGTCTGACCGCCATCGCGCAGTCGACCGCGCAAAGCCGCTCCGAAGCCGAGCAGACGACCAGGACGCAGATGCTGGAGCTGGTGGCGACCCTGCCGACGGCGCTGCTCGGGGTCACCGCCAAGGCCGCCAGTGTGCTGCCCTTCTCCGGGCCGGCCGTCGCCAACACGACCGTGACCAACGTGCCGGGCCCCACCGCTCCGATCTACTTCCGTGGCGCCCGGCTGCTGCGCGCCGCCGGTCTCGGGCCGCTGATCGGCGGTCTGAACCTCTGCCATGTCGTGGCGAGCTACAACGGAACGCTGTCCATCAGCGCCACCGCCGACCGCGACGCGCTGCCCGACCCGGCCCGTTACGCACAGTGCATGGACAACGCGTTCGGGGACCTGCTTGCCGCAGCGGGTTGAGTCCTGGATCTGAGTCGACCGACAGATAGCGTGACCGGGTGACCACCGGCAACCGGCCTGCCGAGCATCTGCGACGCAGTTTGGGTGTCGGCGACGCGGTGGTCATCGGCCTGAGCTCCATGATCGGCGCCGGCATCTTTGCGGCGCTGGCGCCCGCGGCGCGGGCGGCCGGGGCCGGGCTGTTGATCGGCCTGGCGGCCGCGGGTGTGCTGGCGTACTGCAATGCCTCGTCGTCCGCACGGCTGGCCGCGCTGTATCCCGCGTCCGGAGGCACTTACGTCTACGGCCGCGAGCGGTTGGGCGAATTCTGGGGATACCTCGCCGGCTGGGGATTCGTCGTCGGAAAGACCGCCTCCTGCGCGGCGATGGCCCTGACCGTCGGAACCTACGCGTGGCCGGCCCACGCGCATGCCGTCGCAGTGATCTCAGTGCTGGTCCTCACCGTCGTCAACTATCTCGGCGTCCAGAAGTCGACGTGGCTCGCGCGCGGCATCGTCGCGACGGTGTTGCTGGTGCTGGCAGCCGTGGTGGTAGCGGTATTCGGCTCCGGTGCGCCGGAGCTCGTCGCGAATCTCAGTACGCTGCATGGTGTTTCGCCAGGCGGTGTGTTGCAGTCGGCGGGTCTGCTGTTCTTCGCGTTCGCCGGCTACGCCCGCATCGCCACGCTGGGCGAGGAGGTCCGTGAGCCGGCCCGCACGATTCCGCGGGCGATTCTGATCGCGCTGGCCGCCACGTTGGCCGTGTACGCCGCTGTCGCGGTTGCCGTGCTGGGGGTGCTCGGACCCCGGCGGGTCGCCTCGACCGCCACTCCCCTGGTGGACGCGGTGCGCGTCGCGGGCGCCGGTTGGCTGGTGCCGGTCGTCGCTGTCGGTGCGGTACTCGCGGCGCTGGGTTCCCTGCTGTCGCTGTTGCTGGGCGTGTCACGGACCGCTTTGGCAATGGCGCGCGACCGTCACCTGCCGCATCAGCTCGACGCGGTGCATCCGCGTTTCGCCGTGCCGCATCGCGCCGAGATCGCGGTCGGGGTGGTGGCCGCCGCGCTGGCGGCTGCGGCCGACCTGCGGGGCGCAATCGGATTCTCGTCGTTCGCGGTGCTGGTGTACTACGCGATCGCCAACGCATCCGCCCTGACGCTGCGGCGTGCGGAAGGTTCGCTGCCCAAGGTCATTCCGGTGGTCGGCGTGCTGGGCTGTGTGGTGGTGGCGTTCGCGCTGCCCGTGTCCTCGGTGATCGCGGGTGCGGTGTTCCTCGGTGTCGGGGCGACGGTGTTCTGGGTGCGGCGCCTGCTGCGATGAGGTTGGTGAGCCTGCACTTGGTGGCGGGACTCGCGCTGGTGCGGTTGGCTTTACCCCGTGGTTGACGATCAGCAGAGCCGACAATGGCATCATCCGTCCGAGCCCCACCGCGGGGGCGCGTCCGGCAGGTTGAACTGGCTGCGAGCCGCCGTCCTGGGTGCCAACGACGGGGTGGTCTCCGTCGCCGGCATTGTGGTGGGCGTCGCCGGGGCGACCGCCGCCCGTGGCCCCATCTTCACCGCCGGGTTGGCCGGCCTGGTGGCCGGCGCGGTGTCGATGGCGTTGGGCGAGTACGTCTCGGTATCCAGTCAGCGCGACAGCGAACGGGCGTTGCTCCACAAGGAACGTCACGAACTGCGCGACACTCCCGAAGCGGAACTGGCCGAACTTACCGCCATCTACCAGGCCAAGGGTCTGTCGCCCGCGACCGCTGCGACGGTGGCGAAGGAACTGACGGCCCATGACGCGTTCGCCGCGCACGCCGAGGCCGAATTGCAGATCAATCCCGAGGAACTGACCAATCCGTGGCATGCCGCGGCGGCGTCGGCCGGCTCGTTCATCGCCGGAGCTCTGCTCCCGCTGGTGGCGATACTGCTGCCCCCCGCGGCCTGGCGGGTGCCCGTGACGTTCGTCTCGGTGCTGATAGCCCTGGCTTTGGCGGGCGCGATGAGCGCACGGATCGGCGGCAGCAGCGCGCGCCGCGCCGTGTTGCGCGTCACCATCGGCGGCGCCGCCGGACTGGCTTTCACCTACAGGATCGGTCACCTCTTCGGCACTGCGGTGACCTGACGCGTACTGCTTTGGTCACCGCCAGGAGAGGACCTTTGGCAGGCGCGACGGCCGGTCCTGGTTCCCTAGGCTGTGGACATGACGCATGACAGCCAGGACCACGTTGGCGCCACCATCCTGTCCGCACACGAATGCTGGCATCTGCTGGCGAGTACGACGTTGGGCCGCCTGGTGACGGCCGTCGACGGGCGCCCCGAGATCTTCCCGGTGAACTACGTCGTGCAACGCAAGACCATCCTGTTCCGGACCGCCGGAGGCACCAAGCTGGTCAGCACCGCGATCAACAACAACGTGGTCTTCGAGGTGGACGACCACAACGTCGCCGAAGGCTGGAGCGTGATCGTCAAGGGCACCGCCCGCTCGGTGCGCAGCGACGAAGACATCGCCGAGGCCGAGCGGGCCCACCTGCTGCCGTGGACGGACTCGGAGAAATCGCACTATGTCCGGGTGCTCCCGGAGTCGGTAACCGGCAGGCGATTCCACTTCAGCCCGCGCGCCCACGGACACATTGCGGCGACCTCCGAAACCCGCTGACTCGCTCGCCTGTCAGTCGCCGGTCCGGGTGAACGTCACCTGCACGTCGGTGCTCGGGCAGTTGCCCGTCAGTTCCTCGTGTCCATTTCCGCTCAGCGTCGTGATCGGGTCTTGCAGCGGCCGCGGAAGGGCATAGGGCACAACGATTCTCACGTGCGTCGGGCCGCCCCTGCCGCAGGTGGCGTCGAACTCCCGGTCATAGTTCCAGGTTCCGTCCGCGTACTGCAGCACCATCGCGGTGGCCGGTGCGGTGTGGAACAGGCTCACGCACCGCGCTCCGGTGCGGAGGCAATCGGTTCGGACCATGTAGTCGCCCTGGTCCTTGAAACCGTTCGGCTGCACGGACAGTTGGTGGTAGTGGCCGTGCAGCGCCGCCGCCGGCGACGTCACGCGCGGCGGGAGGGCAGCCGGATCGGGCAGGCTGTTGATGTTGGCGTCGCCGGTGCGGGTGAAGGTCACGCTCCGTTTGTTGGCGCACCCCTTGGCCATCGTCTGGGTGGCTTCCCCGGCGAGGGTGCCATCCGGCCGCGGCTGCAGCGTAAACGTCTCCCATTCCTCCCCTTCGACGTTGCCGCAGGTGGTCGACCCGATGGTGACCGCTATCCAGGTCCCGTTGACCTGGTCCAAGACGATCTCCGGTGCATACATGGTCTCACCGCCCTGTCGCGACGCAGTTGCCACGCATCCGGCGGACCCGCACACCGAACGCACCGCCCACGTTTCGGTGGTCGGTGTCATCGGCTTCGGAGCCGCCTGCCCGTCAACGCCGGTCACCACGCCGTATTCCACCTGATAGGAGCCGGTGAACGGGCCGGTGTTGGGCGCGGGAGTGGTGGTGGTCGGCGACTCGGCGGCCGGAGTCTTGGCGGCCGTGCTCGAGCGGTAGTGGGAGATCAGCTTCTCTCCCGCGACGATGCCTCCGGCGATCAGCAGTGCGATGCAGGCCAGCGCGGCGGCGACAACCCTGGTGCGCTTGCCGCGGCTGGGCGTGACGCGCGGCAGCGCGGGCAGGGTGGCGCTCATCGAGGGATACGTCGGGTACTGCAGGACCGGGCCGCCCGGAATCTCTTCGGCGTAGGCGAAACCCGGGGCCGCGTACCTGGCCAGTTGTTCGGCGAACTCCTGGCAACGGCCGAAGCGGCGGGTCGGGTCCTTGGCCATCGCGGTGGCGAAAACCCAGTCCAGCCCGGCCAGTTCGGGTCGCACAGCGCCGATCGAGGGAGGCGGAGCGCCCACATGGCGGCTGATCACCACGGCCGAATTGGAGTCCTCGAACGGCGGCGCACCGGTCAGCAGATGAAATGCCGTGCACGCCAACGCATACTGATCGGCACGCCCGTCGATCGGATCACCGCGAAGCTGCTCGGGTGCGGAGTAGTTAACGGTGCCTACCGTCATGTTGGTCGCTGTCAGCCCGACCCCGTCGTCGATGCGCCGCGCGATACCGAAGTCGGCCAGGAAGATACCCCGCGGTTGCTCGCCGTCCAGCAGAATATTGGCCGGTTTGACATCGCGGTGCAGCAACCCACGGTGATGCGCGTAGTCCAGTGCCGAGGCCACCGCGTTGATGATCGGCACCACCTCATCCAACGGCATTCCGCCGGAGAACTTTTCGCGTAGCAATCGAGATGCGTCCGTACCCGCCACGTAGTCCATGGAGAGCCAGAACTGGCCACCCTGCTCACCGCGGTCGTGCACCTGGACGATATTCGGGTGCGAAAGGTCGGCAGCCAACTCGGCTTCCCGCTCGAACCGGGCTCGGTACACCGGATCGGCACTCCACTGCGCCGGCAAGACTTTCAGCGCATTCTCGCGGGGCAGCCGCGGGTGCCCCGCCAGGTACACCGTGCCCATGCCGCCGGCGCCGAGCACGCGAATGATCCGGAATCCGGCGAATAGTTCGCCGGATTTCAACGTCAGCGGGTGAGTGGTGTCCACGATGTCGTTCCTTCTGCGTTGCGGTTCATCCCTGCCGGGGCCGCCCGATGGGCCGGCACAACATAATCTGCCGCGCAACGCTTGCCGCATCTTGTCGCAATTCTTGCGAAATTCTTGCGGCGCGGCCGCCACTAAGAAACCCTGCGGCGCAGCCGCCTTAAAGACCCGGCGCCTCGCTCAGCCCGAACCGCTCGTGCAGGCGGGTCAGCGCTTTGGGCGCCCACCAGTTGAATCGGCCGAGCACGTGCATGAACGCCGGCACCAGCACCATGCGAACCAGTGTGGCGTCGCACAGCACCGCCACCGTCAAGCCGAATCCGAACAGTCGCATGAACGACACTTGGGCGGCCATCAGCGCCGAGAACGAGATCGCCATGATCAGCGCCGCTGCGGTGATCACCCGGGCCGTGTGCGCCAGCCCCAAGGCGACGCTCTCGTCGTTTGCACCCGGGCCCTTTTCGGACGCCACCCAGTACTCGCGGATGCGCGAGATCAGAAACACCTCGTAGTCCATCGACAAGCCGAATGCGATGCAGAACAACAGGACCGGCAGCTCGACTCCCAGGGTGCCGGTGGCTGCCGTGCCGAGGCCACCGAGATGCCCCTCCTGGAAGACCCACACCAGCGCGCCGAATGCGGCGGTCAGCGACAGGGTGTTCATCAGCAGGGCTTTGACGGGCAGCACCGCGCTGCCGGTCAGCAGGAATACCAGGGTCAGGGTGATGACGGCGATGAGCGTCAGCACCACGGGCAGCCGGGAGGCGATCGCGTGCACACTGTCTCGATTGCTCTGTGCCACACCAGTAAGCCACGCCGGTCGGCCCCTCGGCGTCACCACGGCATGCAGCCGGTCCAGCTGCGTGGTGGAGGCGCTGGTGTACAGGGGTGCGGTGGTGCCGACAGTGAGGAATGCGCTGCCGTCCCTGAGTCCGTAGGCCGCCGAGGGTGGGCCGAACCGCCGGCCGTCGACGAACGTGCCGCCAAGCCACGACACCCACTTCACCTCGGGCACCCGCGAGAGCTCGGCAGCGTACGAATCCAGTTCGGCCGCAGACAGATTGGCGACGTCCGGCAACACGACGGTGACGTCGGGCACACCCCGGTCCGGGAAGTCGCTGCGCAGCAGGTCGCCCACCTGGCGCGCCGAGGCCGAGGGGGGCAGGATCCGGTCGTCCGCGAAGCCCCAGCGCGCGCGGTGAAACGGTGAGCCCAGCAACAGCAGCAGGGCGATGACCGCCAATCCGAGGGGCAGCGCGTGGCGCATCACCATTTTGGACCAGTCGTACCAGGTCCGCCGCTGCCGTGACCCGCTTCGGCCGGCTGTCCCCCAGAAGATCCGGCGCAGCATCGGGCGGACATCCCAGGAATCTAGCCGGCGATCAAGCAGCACAATGGCCGCCGGCGTCACGGTGATCGCTGCCGCTGCGGCGAAGGCCACCACCGCTGTTCCGGCGTAGGCGAAGGATTTCAGGAAGTAGGGCGGGAAGAGCACCATTGTCGACATGGACAATGCCACCGTCATCGCCGAGAACAACACGGTGCGTCCGGCGGTGGCCATCGTGCGGCGCAGCGCGGCCTCCCGGGTCCCGCCGTCGGCCAGTTCGTCCCGGAATCGGCTGAGGATCAGCAGGGTGTAGTCGACGGCCAGCGCCATGCCCATCGCGACCGAAAGGTTCAGCGCGAAAATCGAGACGTCGGTGAACAGTGCGATGGCACGCAGGCTGGCGAGTGATCCCAGGATCGCGAACACGCCGACGGCGACCGGCAGCGCCGCCGCGACCAGCCCGCCGAACACCCAGACCAGCACCAGGAAGCTCAGTGGCAGCGCCACCGATTCCATCAGGAACAGATCTTGCTGAGTCTGCGCGTTCACCTGCCAGGCGACTGCGGCGTCACCGCCGGCCCGCACGGTCACCCCGTCGCGGTCGTGGACAAGTTCGTCGGACAGCCGCATCGCGTTCTGCTGGGCCTTGCCCTCACCGCCGCCGATGGCAGCCACGATCAGCCCAGTCTTACCGTCTTTGCCGAAGAACGCCGGGGCCGCTTCGGGCGGCGCGGTCCACCCTGATTGCACCTCACGCACGTCCGGCGAACTCTTCAGCTGCCGAACAAGATCGGTGCCGAGCGCTTTGGCCTGTGGTCCGTTGGCGCCGCCCGGTGAGGTTAGGGCGATCACCAGCGTCGTGTCACCCTGGCCGAACTTCTGTGACAGCAAAGCGCCGGCCCTGGATGATTCGGAACCGGGATCGGTTCCGCCACCACCCGAGAGGTGCTTGATCACCGGGACGCCGAAGATGGCGGCGCCGACGACGATCAGCAGCGCCGCCGCGATGACCCGCCTCGGAAAGGCGATGGCGAGGTGGCTTATCCGGTCCAGCACGGCGATCCCTCCCCTAGTGCCGCACGAGTTCGTGTTCGACCAGTTCGCGGTAGACGGGCGTGCACATCAGTTCGGCATGTGTTCCGGTGGCCTGGATGCGGCCCTGTTGCAGAACGAGGATCTGCCCGGCGTTGGTGACGGTGGAAAGGCGGTGGGCTACCACGAGAATGCTGCGCCGGCCGCGCGCATGCAGCAGATTGGCCATGATGTCGTATTCATTGGCGCGGTCGAGATGCGAGGTCGGCTCGTCCATCAGGATGAGCTCAGAACGCGAGAGTAATGCCCTGGCCAGGGCCAGTCGCTGACGTTGCCCGCCGGACAGGCTGCGGCCGCGTTCCAGCACCGGGGTGTCGAGTTGTTCTGGCAGAACGGCAATTTCGTCGGCGATGCTCGCCTGCCGCAGCACCCGCCACAGGTCTTCGTCGGCGGCCCCGGGGTCGGCGATGAGCAGGTTGTCGCGAATGGTGCCGTGCAGAACCGGCGCATCCTGCTCCAGGAGACCGAGCCGGCCGCGCAGGTCGCGCAGCGGCATGGTGCGGATGTCCTCGCCTTCCCACCGGACCGTCCCGGCGTCCGGGTCGTGAAAGCGGCACAGCAGCGCAAGGATCGTCGATTTTCCGGCGCCGGAAGGACCGACCAGCGCCGTGATCTCATCTCGTCGCAGGGTGAAGGAAACATCGTCGAGCACGCTTGCGCCCGAGCCGTAGGAGAACGAGACGTGGTCGAATTCGACCAGCGGAGCCGCGGCGCGATCCGGCCGCGTTGTGGCAGCGGCACTCTCGGACGGTGCCGGCGGGTCGCCTTCGGGCAGATCGCGCAGGGTGGCGACGAGATGTTGGTAAGCACCCGCCGCCGTGCGGAAGGTGGCGAGGGCGGCGAAGCCGGCCGTGATGGGAAAGACCGCGTACATGGCGAAGGCGAACAGGCTGACGAAGTGACCCACGGACAGCCCGCCGCCGGCCACCCGGCGTCCGTCGATGACCATGATCGTCAGAAAGGAAGCGGTGACACCCAACCGGATTGCCAAGATGTTGATGGCGGTGGACGATGCCACCCGAACGCCGGCCCGGTAGGCGGCCGCGGCGCTGAGGCCGATGAAGTTCACTTCGCGGTCTTCGGCGCCGAAGAGCTTGACGGTGCGGGCCGCGCCCAGCACCCGGTCCAGCCCGGCCGTGTAGTCACCAAGCGCCACTTGGCGGTTCAATGAGTCACGCTGAATCCGGGACAGAAACGGGCTGCCCGCACCGAACGCGACCGTCATGATCCCGACCACCACACACAAGGTGAGCGCATCGATCGAGAGCATCAGGACGCTCGCGCCCAGCAGCGTCAGGATTCCGAATGCGATGTCGCCCACGGCGCGTGGCATGTCACGTAGCTGGCCGGCGTCGCTGGCGCCGCGGGCCAGCAACTCACCGGTGCGGCCGCGGTCGAGCAGGCCGATCGGCAGGCGCACCACGTGATCGGTGAATTCGGCGCGCAAACGCAGCACGATCTTTTCGCCGGTGCGGTGCAGCCGGAAGTGCCCCAGGCCTTCCAGCGCGAGCTGGCACACCAGGATCACCAGCACCGTCAGCGCGGCGGGCACGTTCAAGGCGCCCGCCGTCACGTTGTCTACGAGCCGGCCCACCAGCAACGGTTGCCAGAGGATCAGGGCCGTCGCGGCGCACAGCAGCGTCATGCTCATCGTTATCGAGACCCAGTGCGGCCGTAGCAGAGTCAGCATGGCGATGCCTCCGGGCCGAGCAATCCGAGTACCTGGAGGTCGGTCGCGTATTTGACGATGACCGGCGGGGAGATGTGCGGAATGTCCGGGTTGTTCTTGTCGGGACCGATCTTGGCTTCCCGTACTGCGGCGCGGAATCGATCGGTCGGCGCGTATGACCCGGACGTCGGTCCGAGCGGCCTGATCGTGCCCGGATCACCCGTCGGCAGCATCGGCAGCACGGAATGCCGGCGCAGCTTGTCCGGCAGCGCATGCAGCCGCGCCTCGAATTGCCGCAGCCACTCCCGGAAGTCGGTGATCCGCCGCAGCGGGTACCCGGCCTCGACAAGCCAGTCCACATATTCGTCGAGTCCGATGCCGTCGTCGTGCGGATTCATCACGTGGTAGGTCTGGAAACCGCCTGCACCGGAGTCGACGATCAGCGCACCGAGGGTCGTGATCGCTTCGGCTACGAATGTGACCGGCAGTCCGTCGAAGTGGGCGCGCTGCCGGTTGCCGTCGGGGTCGGTCGGGTAGAACGATGCCGGCGCGATGCCGGTCGATACCAGGCTCAGCACCATCCGGCTGAACGTGTCCGACAGGTTGAGCTGGCCCGTATACGTGGTGTCCGCCAGGATCATGCCGCAGCGGAATACCGCGACCGGAAGCCCACAGAGGTCGTTGGCTTCGCGCAACAGCACCTCGGCGGCCCACTTGCTGTTGCCGTAGCCGTTGGCCGGTTCGGCGGAAATGGTGCGGCTGGGGCTGACGGCCCGGATATCGGCGTCTTCGGTGAATTCTGTTGGTTCGACCTGTCTGCCCACGTCGGCGGTGGACACATAGGCGAAGGCCTTGAGCTTGGTCGTGACCGCCAGCCTGATGAGTTCTGCGGTACCAATAACATTCGGCCCGAACAGCTCCCGGTAGGGCAGTGCGCCGTTGACCACCGCCGCCGAATCCACGATGAGGTCAACGGTGTCCGCCAGGCGCTGCCAGACGTGCCGGTCCAGTCCGAAGTCGACGTCGGACTTGTCTGCGGCGATGACCTCCAGATGGTCGGCCGCCAACTCTTGGTAGAACCGCAGCAGGTGGGGATCCCCGCTGTCGAAGACCTCGTCCAACCGCCGTCGCGCGTCCTGGTCGGATTCACCGCGCACCAGGCAGATCAGTTTGCCTTCTTTGAGCTCCAGCTGCTGCAGCCACTCCAAAACCAGGTAACGCCCGACGAAACCGGTCGCGCCGGTCAGCAGGACGGTCCGCACCTCGGCGCTCGGACCGGGCAGGGCCGGCGCCGCATTCAGGGTGGACGCGTCGATGAACTTGTCCAGAGTCAAATCGCGCGCGTATACCTTGGTGACGGCCTGACCGTGTACGGCCGCGTAGCGCGGATCGGCTGTGGCGCCGTCGCCTACCAGCCGGCTCAACCCTTCGACCGTGGGCGTATCGAACAGGCTGCGCACCGCGAGCTCGACGTTGAGGGCGTTGTTGATCGCCGCGATCACCCGCATCGCGGAGATGCTGTCCCCGCCCAGGTCGAAGAACGATTCGTCGACGCCGACCCGTTGCAGGCCGAGTACTTCGGCGTAGCAGCGCGCCAGGATCTCCTCCAGCGGGGTGACGGGGGCGCGGTAACGGGCGGTGTCGTGGTAGCTCGGCGCCGGGAGTGCCCGGGTGTCGAGCTTCCCGTTCACCGTCAACGGAATTTCATCGACAGCCAGTACAGCGGCGGGAACCAGGTACGACGGCAGTCGGCCGGCCAGATCGGCGCGGGCGCGCGCCGGATCCGCCGTTCCGGTCAGGTACGCCACCAGGCGCCTGTCGCCGGGCCGGTCTTCGCGGACGGTCACCGCCGCGCATGCGACGCCCTCAAGAGCAGCCAGCGCCGCCTGGACTTCGCCGAGTTCGATGCGGTAACCACGGATCTTGACCTGCTCGTCGGCGCGCCCGACATAACGCAACTGCCCCTGGGCGTCCCAGAAGGCGAGGTCTCCGGTGCGGTACATCCGGGTTCCGTTGCCGCCGAAGGGGCATGCCACAAACCGCGACGCGCTCAGGTCCGGCCGGCGCCAATATCCCACGGCGACTCCCTGTCCGGCGATGTAGAGCTCCCCCACCACGCCGGCGGGCACCGGACGCAACCGTTCGTCCAGCACGAACAGCGCCGCTCCCGGCACGGGCGTGCCGATCGGTGGCGCGCCCGCTCGCAGCGGGGCGCTCCTCGCCGCGTCGACCGTGGTCTCGGTCGGGCCATAGGCGTTGATCATCAACCTTCCGGGCGCCCAACGATCCACCACCGCGGGCGGGCAGGCTTCGCCACCGACAACCAGCGCCATGTTCTCCAGGCCCTCCGGCGAAAGCATCTGGGCCGCAGACGGACTCAGATCGAGGACGCTGACACGTTCGGAAGCCAGCACAGTGTGGAAGTCAGCCGGTGATGCCATCACGTCCTCGGGGACCACCACCAAGCGGGCGCCGCGCAGCAACGCACCCCAGATCTCCCATACCGACACGTCGAAGGCATAGGAGTGACATTGCGCCCAGACCCCGGCACGGGGTAACGCCTCGTCCAGTGAGGCCGCCAGTTGAACGACGTTGTGATGAGTGACGGCAACGCCTTTGGGTATCCCGGTGGTGCCCGAGGTGTAGATGACATACGCGATGTCCTGCGCCGAGGGTGCGGGCAGGGCGGTGCCGGGATAGGCGGCGGTGCCCGGATCTTCGACGTCGAGGACCGTCAGGTCGTAGGCCTCGAGCCGACCGGCATGCGCTTTGGTGACGGCGGCGATCGGGTCGGCGTCCTTGATCATGAACTCAACCCGCGCCTCGGGCAGCGCCGGATCGATCGGCAGATACGCGGCGCCGGTCTTGAGCACCGCAGCTATCGCCACGATCGCTTCACTGCAGCGGGCGAAGAGCAGTGCCACACAGGTGCCCGGCGCTGCGCCGTGTTCGGCGAGCCGGTGTGCCAACCGATTTGAGGCTTCATCGAGTTCTTGATAGGTCATCGACCGCCCGTTGCACGTCACCGCTTCGGCGGTCGGCGTGCGTGCGACCTGGGCGGCCAGGGCTGCCGGGATTGACGTCGTCGCGTCGACGGGCTGGCCTGACGCGGGGTGGTTTCCCCATTCGCTGAGCCGGATCCGCTCCGCGGCGTCGAGCAGAGATATCGACGACACACGCGCGGCGGGCTCGGCGGTCATGACCTCGAGAACCCGCTGCAGCCGCTGGACGAGCACTTCGATGCCGGCCGGGTCGAACACATCGGTACGGAATTCCACCGATCCGCCGATCCCCGCCGGTTCGGTTCCGCCGGTGAATCGCTCGGCAAGTGAGAACGCCAGATCCATTCGGGCGGTGTGGGTTTCGATTGAAAGGGGCTCAGCCTGCAGGTCTTCGAGGGCAGCCGACGGCAGTGCATTGTTCTGCCAGGCCATCAGCACCTGAATCAGCGGGTGATGGGTCAGCGATCTGGCGGGGTTGAGCCGCTCCACCAGCAGCTCGAAGGGCACGTCCTGGTGGTCGTAGGCGGCCAGGCTGCGCTCGCGGACCTGGCTCAGCAGCTCGCCGATTGTCGGGTCGCCGTCAAGGTCAACCCGCAACACCAGGGTGTTGACGAAGCATCCCACCACGTTGTCGAGCGCCGGGTCACTGCGGCCGGCGATCGGAAACCCGATCGCCACATCGGAACTCGCGCTGAGCTTGGCCAGCAACACCGCCAGGGCCGCCTGCACGACCATGAACCCCGTTGCGTTGTGCGTGCGGGCGAGATCGCGCACCCGCCGGTGCAGTGGCGCCGGCCAGTCCACCGCCACACTGGCGCCCCGGTAATCAGCAACCGCCGGGTAGGGCCGATCGGTGGGCAGCTGAATCCGCTCCGGCAGGCCGGCCAGCGAACGCTCCCAGAATCTGAGCTGCTCGGCCAGCCTGCTTGCGGGGTCCGCCGGGTCGCCGAGGCAGTGTTGTTGCCACAGGGTGTAATCGGCGTACTGCACCGGCAGCTCCGCCCACTGCGGCGGCTGCTGCGCACAGCGGGCCGCGTAGGCCAGCCCGAGGTCGCGAGCCATCGGCGCCACCGACCAGCCGTCCCCCGCGATATGGTGCACCACGATCGTGAGCACGTGCTCGTCCGGTGCTACCGCGAAAAGCCGTGCCCTGATCGGTATCTCGGTGGTGAGGTCGAAAGCGTGCCGTCCCGCCGCTTCGATGGCCCCGGCAAGCTGCCGGGCCGACCATGCCGTCGCATCGACGGTGCGCCAGGCCAGGTCGGCCTTGTCCACCGGCACGATTACCTGCCGCGGTACACCATCGGACGTCGCGAACACCGTGCGCAGGCTCTCCTGCCGGGCGAGCACGTCCACGAACGCCGCGCCCAACGCATCCGTGTCCAGCTTTCCATGCAACCGCAATGCCAGGGGGATGTTGTATACCGCTGAGGGACCGTGGAATTGGTGCAGGAACCACAACCGGTTCTGGGCAAAAGACAGGGGAATCTCCGCGGGTCGCTCGACCGCAACCAGCGGCTCCCGCCCGGCGCCGGCCGAACCGACGCGCGCGGCCAACTGGGCGACGGTCGGCGACTCGAACACCGCCCGCACGGTCAGCCCGGCATCGAGGGCGGCGTTGACCGCAGCGACCAGACGCATCGCCGACAGCGAATCCCCGCCCAGATCGAAGAACGACTCCTCCACGCCGACCTGCGGCAGTCCCAGTACCTGAGCATGAATGCCGGCCAGGATCTCCTCGAGCGGATTGCCGGGGGGACGAGAAACACCGGCGCCGTAGCCGGGTGCCGGTAGGGCACGTGGGTCGAGTTTGCCGTTGACCGTCAACGGCAACGCCTCGACCACCACGAGCGCGGCCGGCACCAGGTAGGCCGGCAACTGCTCACTCAGCGCGAACCGGACCGCGGCCACGTCGACCACACCGCGGGTCGACTCGGTGATGTAACCGACCAGCCGTTTGTCACCGGGACGGTCCTCGCGGACGATGACCGCCGCCTGCCCGATTCCGTCGAGGCCGGCCAAGGCCGCGCGGATCTCCCCCAATTCGATGCGGTAGCCACGGATTTTCACCTGCTGATCCGCCCGCCCGGCATACACCAGCTGGCCGTCAGCGCCCCACGACGCCAGGTCGCCGGTGCGGTACATGCGTGTTCCCGGCGCTCCGGCGCCGGCGAACGGGCACGCGAGGAAACGCGAAGCCGTCAGCCCGGGCCGTCCCACATACCCGAGCCCCAGCCCCGCGCCGGCCACATAGAGTTCGCCCACCACTCCCGCGGGGACCGGGCGCAGCCAACCGTCGAGCACGAAGAAGCCGAGATGCTGCAGCGGGCCGCCGATTGGGCTGCCGGTGCCGCAGAGATCCTCGGCCACGATCTCCCGGATGGAGGCGTGCACCGTCGTCTCGGTGATGCCGTACAGGTTGAGCAGGCGCGGGGAATCTTGGTTGCCGTCCAGCCATGCGCCAAGCCGCTGCGGTTCCAGCGCTTCGCCACCGAACACCACTGTGTGCAGGTGCGACCGAAGTCCCGGGTGCAGCGCGTCGGCGGTGTGCAGTGCGTAGAACGCCGAGGGGGTTTGGCTCAACACGCTGACCTGTTCGGCAATCAGCACGGCATGCAGGTCTTCCGGTGAACGGACGACGGGGTCGGGCACCACCACCAGCCGCCCGCCGCTGAGCAGCGCGCCGAAAATCTCCCAGACCGAAAAGTCGAATGCCAGCGAATGACACTGCGACCACACCCCCTGCGGCGGCACGCAGTCGCGCAACGACGTCAGCATCGTGACCACGCTGCGATGCGGTATGGCAACGCCTTTGGGAACACCGGTAGTACCGGAGGTGTAGATGAGGTAGGCGATGTCGTCGGGTGACGGCGACGGTGCCGGCAAGAAGGCGCGTGTATGTTCGCCGGATTGTTCGTGGGGGGCGTCGACATCGATCACGACACCGGCGAAATCCTCGAGCCGCCCCGCCAGTCCCTGCGACGTGATCGCGGCCGCCGGTGCAGCGTCGGTGAGCATGAACCCGACCCTCGACTGCGGCAGGGCCGGATCGATCGCCAGATACGCCGCGCCGGTTCTGAGCACCGCGAGAATCGCCGCGATCGCCGGGACCGATCTCGAAAGCAATAGAGCCACAACCGTTCCAGGACCGATGCCGTGTCCGGCCAACAGCTGCGCCAATCGACTCGCGGCGTCATCCAGTTCGCGATAGGTCAACGACTCGCCCTCGGCGCACACCGCCACCGCCTCGGGACTACGCGCCACCTGGCCGGCCCACAACGCCGGAATCGACGCTGTCTCGAACGCCGGTTGGCTCAACACCGCCCGGTTGCCCCACTCGGCGAGCCGGGCGTGCTCATCGCCGTCGAGGGCGTCGATCGCAATCAACGGGCGCGTCGGGTCGGCCGTCATCGCCGCCACCAGGCGGTGGAACCGCCCGATCAGCGTGTCGATATCCCGGGCTCCGAACACGTCGGTGTCGTATTGCACGCGCAGACTCAGCGCGGAGCCCGGCACCATCTGAATTGTCAACGGGTAGTGGGTGACATCGCGGCTGACGCTCTGCGTGATGCGCAACTCGTGGGCACCGGCCAGCCCTGCGGTGTTGAGCGGGTAATTCTGGTACACGAAAAGCGTGTCGAACAATGCGTTTTGGCCGGTGATGCGATGGATTTCACTGAGCGCCAGGTGCTGATGCTCGAGGGTGTCGTTGTGGGCGCGTTGCAGCCGATCGACGAGCTCCACGGTGGTGCAGGCCGGGCTGACGGTGGCGCGCACCGGCACCGTGTTGATCAACAACCCCACCATGTTCTCCGCGCCGGCCAACTCGGATGGCCTTCCGGAGACCGTGGTGCCGAATACGACATCGGTGCTGCCGGTCAGCCACATCAGCAGCTGCGCCCACGCGCCCTGCAGCACGATGTTGACGGTGGTATGGCAGGACCGCGCCAAATCGCCCACCGCCCGGGTTATTTCGGTAGGCAGCGTGAACGCCGCATCACCCCGGGGCCCCGACTGCAATCGACTTCGGGACGCGACCAGTGTCGGGACCTCGAACCCGGCCAGCTGCTCCTGCCACGCCGCGCGGGCAGCGGGGACGTCCCGATCGGCCAACCAGGTCACAAACCGGCGATAGGACACCGGCGGGGCCAGCGGCTGTCCGTGGTAGCCGGCGAAGATCTCGCGCATCAGGATCGGCAACGACCAGCCGTCGAGCACGATGTGGTGGTTCGTCAGGACGAAGCGGTGTTCCTGCTCACCGGTACGGATCAACACCGCCCGGAAACAGGACGAATTCGCCAGATCGCACACGGCTGCGCGTTCGGCGGCACAGAACTGCTCGATCTGCCCGGTCTCGAGTTCCACGTACTGCCAGGGCACCTGCGGATCGGCAGGGATGATCTGCACCGGTTCGTCGAAATTCTCGCTGAATCGGGCGCACAGGTGGGGATGCCGCACCACCACCGCCTGCACCGCAGCACGAAGACGCTCCGGATCGAGGGGGCCGGTGACGGTGAAGGCCAGTTGCACCGCGTAGACGTCGTCCTGCGCCGCTCCGGTGTGAAAGAGCAACCCCCGCTGGAGTGGAGTCAGCGGCAACACATCGGCTACGCGGTAATGCCGCTCCAGCTCGTCGATCTGGCGCCGGCTCAACCGGGCCGGGGCGATGTCCGACGGTGTCAGCCCGCCGCCACCGGCCCGGACATGCGCGCAGATGCCGGCGAGGGCGTCCAGCCACAGCTCGCTCAGCCGGTTGACCTGCGCCTCATCCAATGCCGACGGCGCCCACGTCCAGTCGGCCTGCAGCTGCGGGCCGACCACGGTCTCGAGGGTGCCGGCGTTGACCTGCACCGTGTGGGTCAGCGGTATGGAGACGGCGTGCACCGGCACACCGCGCCGCTCCGGCCGCCACCCGGCTGCCGGCAACTGGTTCGACGAAACCCCCTGACGGCCAATGTAGTTGAACAAGATGGCCGGGTCGGGGCCGACGAGGTCGACATCGTCGTTCAGATAACGCAGCACACCGAAGGTCAGCGGATGCGGCAGGGCCCGCAGCTGTTCCTTGGCGTCCTTGATCACCGCGCCCAGGGCGGCGTCGCCGCGGATCACCTGCGCCCAGTCGAGCGCGTCCAGCACCAGTGCGACCGGATACTTGGCGGTGAACCACCCGACGGTGCGGGACAGGTCGACATCCGTGGCGATGTCCTCGTGGCGCCCGTGTCCCTCGACGTCGAGACCGACCGCGGTGCCCGCGGTACCGGAGAATTGAGCCCACGCCAGACCGAATGCGATCAACAGGATGTCTTGTACGCCGGCATGAAACGCTGCCGGCACCGCTCCAAGCAGCATGCGGGTGTGCTCGGCATCCAGCGACACCGACAGGCGACCGGCGGTGGCAACGGTGTCCACGTCCGGTCGGGCCGGCGGCAACGCCGCTGGAACGGCGAGTACCCGCCGCCAGGTGTCCGCCTGGCCGACCACATCGGGTCGTCTCGCGTACTCACCCAGCAGGTGAGCCCACCGCCGGAACGACGTCGACTCCGCCGGCAACTCCACCCGCCGCCCGCTGCGGTGCTGAGTCCACGCGGTAATGAGGTCGCCCAGCAGGATTCGCCACGACACGCCGTCCACGGCGAGGTGGTGAATGATCAACACCAGCCGGCCCGCGCCGGCGACCCACAGGGCACTCACCATCGTGCCCGTGGCCGGCTGCAACCGCGAGCGCGCCGCGATCAGCGCCTCATCGGACCAATCGTCCACCGCCTCAAGACAACTCGATGCATCCACCGAACCTGGTTCGGAAACCGTCGGCGACCACTGCCCGGAAACCTCGTCGACCCGCAGCCGCAGCATAGGGTGCCGGTCCAGTAAGGCCTGTAGCACCACAGCGATGTCGTCCCGGGTGGCACCATCGGGAGCCTGTAACACCATCGCCTGACTGAACTGGTCGATGCAGCCGCCAAGGCCGCGCCACCACCACATGATCGGGGTGGCGGGAACCGGTCCGGTTCCGTCGTCCGCCGCGCCGCCGGCACCGTCGGCGATCGTGGCCACCCGGGCCACCCCCGCCACCGTCTGCTCGACGAAGATGTCGCGCGGCTTGCAGATCACCCCAACGGCGCGGGCCTGCGCCACCACCTGCATCGACAGGATGCTGTCCCCACCCAGCTCGAAGAACGATTCGTCCGCCCCGACCCGCGCCAATCCCAGCACCTGCGCGTAGATGCCGGCCAGCACCTCTTCGATCGCGCCGGCCGGGGCCCGGTAGCGCTGCGTATCGTGGTATTCCGGCTCCGGCAGGGACTTTCGGTCCAGCTTGCCGGAGGACGTGAGTGGGAACTCGTCGAGCACCACGATGTGCGCCGGCACCATGTAGCCGGGCAGTTGTGCGCCCAGCTGCCGGCGCACCGTACTGATGGTGGCGCTGGTGTGCGGTTCGTTGGCGTGGGCGGCGCCATGACGAATCCCGTTGGACGGCATGTACACATCGGTCAGCGGTGCTGCGTCAGTCAGGAACACGGCGTCCACGGTGCCGGGTTGCGCACCCCAGGTGACCGCGACGCGGTATCCGGCGCCGGCTCCCAGGCGGTGCAGCTGTTCGGGGCTGACGCATTCGGCGGGAACCTGGATGTCCCCCGGCGACATCCCGGCGACGAGGGCCTGCTCGGAAAGGACGTCGGCGATCAGTCCGGCGCGCGGGATGCCGTTGACGCGCACTGCGGTTGGGCGCTCGGACCGCAGCCGGGCGCGTAGCTGCGTGTGGCCACTCCACGACCACACGGGCGCGTCCCGCAGTGACCGCACCGGTGCCGGCGACTTGTGGACGACGACGTCGTAGCGGTACCGGTGGAGTTCGTTGTCCGCCGAGCCGCGTTTGACTTGGATATCCAGCCCGGCCACCGAGGTCCGCTCCGCCGCCCAGGCAGTGAAGAACTCTGGTGCCAAGAGCAATTCGGATTCACTCGTGAAGGCACGGCGGACCCGTCTGCGGATCTCCCCGGTATCGGAGATGGGTTGGGCGAGCGCAACCGAGGTGTAGAACGCGTTCTGCAGCGTGTGGTTGCGGACGTCGCCGATGAACAACGCGCCGCCCGGTGCCAGTAAGTCCATGGCGTTCTCGATGACCTGCGACAGGTATCCCACGTTGGGGAAGTACTGGACGATCGAGTTGAGGATGATGGTGTCGAAGTGGTTGTGCGGCAACCCCGCCCGCACATGGGCCGGCTGGGCCAGCAGGCGGACGCGGTCACGCCACGGGATCTGGTACAGCGAATCCGCCAGGTTGCCGATCGCGACCTCGGACATGTCGGTGGCGACGTACTCCGCACAGTGCGGAGCGATCGGCGCCAACAGCAGTCCCGAGCCCGCACCGATCTCCAGCACGTGGCGCGGCCGCAGGGCCAGAATCCGGGCCACGGTGGCCGAACGCCACTCCTGCATCTGGTCGACGGGGATGGGGGCGCCGGTGTAGCTGCTGTTCCAGCCCCGGAAGTCCATGCCGAACTCGGCCGCACCGTCCGCGGGACTGTACAGGTCGTCGTAAAGGTGTTGCCACTGTTCGACGATGTCCGCCTCGCGCGCAGGATCCCGTTCGGCTGCGATGTCGTGCGCCAGGGTGATGTAGGCGACAAGGTGGCTGCCTCCGGACACGTTGTCGTGCACGGTGACGACAGCCTGGTCGACGTGCGGCAAGCCCAGCAGGGCAGCCTGTATCTCACCGAGTTCGATGCGGTAGCCGCGGAGCTTGACCTGTTCGTCCGCACGTCCGGCGTAGCGCAGTTGACCGTCACGCCCCCACGAAACCAGGTCCCCGGTGCGGTACATGCGTTCGCCGGGACGCCCGAATGGGCACGCCACAAACCGCGACGCGGTCAATGGCGCCCGGCGCCAATACCCCAGTCCCAGAGCGCTGCCGGCCACATACAACTCCCCCACCACTCCCGGGGGCGCCGGTCGTAACCAGTTGTCCAGCACGAAGAAGCCGAGATGACTCAGGGGCACCCCGATCGGGCTGCAGTCGGCGTCGACATCGGCGGCGACGATCTCCCGCAGCGAGGCATGCACGGTGGTCTCGGTCGTGCCGTACAGGTTCAGCAGGCGCGGAGAATCCGGGTGGCTGCGCAGCCATGCCTGAAGACGTCGGGGCTCCAGAGCTTCCCCGGCGAAGAGCACCGTTTCGAGTTGCAGCCGCCGACCGGATGGCGTGGACAGTCCGTCAGCGGTCTGCAGCGCGTAGAAGGCCGACGGCGTCTGGCTCAGCACGGTGACCCGCTCGGCGACCAACAGCGCGTGGAATTCTTCGGGCGCCCGTGTCATCGACTCCGGCACCACCACCAGACGGCCACCCGAGAGCAGGGCACCGAACATCTCGCACACCGAGACGTCGAAGGCAAGCGAATGCCACTGCGACCACACCTGGCCCTCGACGTTCGCGGCGACCGATCCGAGTAGCTCCGTGACGTTGTGGTGCGTCACAGCAACACCTTTCGGGACACCGGTGGTTCCCGAGGTGTAGATGAGATAGGCGATGTCGTCCGGCGTCGGCACGGGCTGCGGGTTTTGCCACCGGGCGCCGGGCGCCGGACAGTCGTTGATATCGAGGACGGGCACGTCGTGTCCGGCGATCCGGTCCGCCAGTGCTGCGGTGGTCAGCGCGGCGACCGGTTCGGCATCCCCGAGCATGAACGCGATCCGGGCCGCCGGCAGCGACGGGTCGATCGGCAGATAGGCCGCGCCGGTCTTGAGCACTCCGATGATCGCCGTGACGGCCTGGAACGAACGCGGAAAAAGCAGGGCCACATACGTTCCCGGTCCGGCACCGTGACCGGCGAGCAGCTGCGCGACCCGACTGGCGGCGTCGTCGACTTCTCGATAGGTCATCGAGTCACCCTGGAAACGCAGCGCCACCGCATCCGGCCGGCAGCCCACCTGTTCCGCCCACAAGCCGGTGATCGTGACCGTCGCCGGCGCTGAGCGACTCAGCACCTCGCGGTTACCCCATCGGGCGAGCCGGGCCTGCTGACCGGCATCGAGGACGTCGACCGATGACAACCGGCGGCCCGGCTCGGCGCTCATCGAAACCGACAAACGTTCGAAGCCCCGGATCAGTTCGTCGATGTCGTCGGTGTCGAACACGTCGGTGTCGAATTCGACCCGGAGTCCCAGTTCGGACCCCGGCAGGGCTTGGATCGTCAGCGGATAGTGGTTGTAGTCGTGCCGCGACATCTCCGAAATGGCCAACCCGGTTGTCAGCGCGGCGGCATCGATCGGAAAGTTCTGATACACGAACAGCGTGTCAAAGAGGATGTCGTGTCCGGTGATTCGGTGGATGTCGCTGAGCGCCAGATGCTGGTGATCGAGAGTGTCGTTGTGCGCACTGTGCAGCTGGGCGAGCAGATCCGCGGTGGTGGTACCTGCCGCGATGGTCGCGCGCACCGGCACCGTGTTGATGAACAGTCCCACCATCGAATCCGCGCCGGGCAGCTCGGCCGGCCGCCCCGAGACGGTGGCGCCGAACGCGACATCACGCTGCCCGGTCAGGCGCATCAACAGCTGCGAGAAGACAGCCTGCAGAACGATATTGACGGTGGTATGGCTAGCCCGCGCCGTGTCGTGCAGGGCCTGCGTGGTCGCCGCGGAGAGCCGCACCAAGGTCGCGCGCCGGGGCCCCAGACCCGAGCGGCCCGGCGGGCCGACCAGCGTCGGCGCACCGAACCCGTCCATCACCTTGCCCCAGGCTGCCTGGGCGGCCAGTCGGTCCCGGCCGGCCAGCCAGGTCACGAAGTTGCGGTACGCACCGACCGCGGGCAGTCGCTGACCGTGGTACGCGGCGAAGATCTCCCGCAACAGGATCGGCATGGACCAGCCGTCGACGACAATGTGGTGATTGGTCAGCACAAACCGGTGCTGGTCTGCACCGGTCCGGATCAACATGGCCCGGAACGCCGGCGGATTGGTCAGATCGCACACGGCGGCACGCTCCTCGGCGCACAGCTGCTCGACCTGGTCGGCGGACTCGACCGCCCGGTACTGCCATGGCAACACGGGGTCGGCGGGGATGACCTGCACCGGCTCGTGCTCGTCGAAACGTGCCGCCAACTGTGGGTGCCGGGTGACGACGGTCTGCACCGCATCGCGCAGCCGCTCCGGCTCGAGCGCACCGGCCACCGCGAAATCCAGTTGCACCGCGTAGAAATCGCCGCCGGTGGTGCTGGCGTGGAACAACAGCCCTTGCTGCATCGAGGTCAGCGGCAGCACATCGGCGACGGCCCCGCGCTGTTGCAATTCGTCGATCTGCTGCTGGTCCAACCGGGCGGGCAGGATGTCCGACGGAGTCAGTCCGCCCCCGCCGTCCCGCACATGCGCGCAGACGGCGGCCAGCGCGTCAAACCACAAGCCGCTCAGCTGTTTCACCTGAGCTTCGTCGAGGGCTGACGGTGCCCACATCCAGTTCGCGTGCAGCTGTGGGCCTGCTGCGGTGTCGACCGTGACGGCGTTGACCTCCACGGTGTGGGGCAACGTCATCGGCAGTCCGGCGTTGCTGTCGGCCGGCCGCGGGCCGAGACACCACCCGTGGGCGACGGACTGCGCGGAGGCGCCCAGCCGGCCGAGGTAGTTGAAACCGATGGCCGGCTCCGGGCCGGAAAGCCCGGCATCAGGGTCGAGGTGGCGCAGCAGACCGTATGTCAGCGGATGGGGCAGGCTGCGCAGTTGTTCTTTGACGGACTTGACGACGGTTCCCAGGGCCGCACCACCGGCCGTCATTTGCTGCCAGTCGACGGCGTTCACCGTCATGGCCACCGGGTATCTGGTGGTGAACCAACCGACCGTGCGTGACAGGTCCACCGCCAGCGCGATGTCGTCATGGCGGCCGTGCCCCTCGACGCCGACGACGATCGGCCTACCGTGTGCTCCGAGGTACTCGGCCCACGCCACTGCGAACGCGATCAGCAGAATGTCCTGCACGCCTACGTGAAACGCCGCGGGGACGGCGCCCAGCAGCAGCCGGGTGGTCTCGGTGTCCATCGACACCGAGAGGTGGCCGGCGGTGCACAGCGTGTCCGCGCCGGGGCGCACGCGCGGCAGCACGGCGGGAACGGCCAGCAGTTGCCGCCAGGCGTCGGCGGTCTCTGCGACCGAGTCGTCCCGGGCGTGCTCGTGCAGCAGCGCCGCCCACCGCGCAAACGAGGTGCCCCCGGGAAGCAGTGCCACTTCACGTCCGGCCCGCCGCTGGCCCCATGCGGTGTTGAGGTCTTCCAGCAGGATTCGCCATGACACGCCGTCGACGGCCAGGTGGTGGATGACCAGCGCCAACTGGCCGACCGCGGCGCACCACAGGCCGGACAGCACCCGGCCGTCCGCGGGATTCAGTCGAGATCTGGCTTCCGCCAATGCCTTCGGCGTCAGCTCGGCCACCGGCTGCAGGCAGCTGCCGGCGGTCACCGATCCCGGCCCGGGCACCTGCCACTCCTGCCCGTGGCCCTGCAGCCGGAGCATGGCGTGCCGGTCGAGCAGGGCCTGTAGCAGTGCCTCGACGTCGGCTGCGGTGACGCCGGCCGGTGCCTGAAACACCATCGTCTGGTTGAACTGATCCGCCGAACTGCCCTGGTCGACCAACCAGCGCATGATCGGAGTGAGCAGCACCGGTCCGATACCCTCATCGACGACATCGGCTGCCGGATCGACGAAACCGGCGACCCGTGCGACACCGGACACGGTCTGCTCGACGAAAAGATCCCGCGGTGTGCACAGCACGCCGGCCGACCGCGCCCGTGACACCACCTGCATCGCCAGGATGCTGTCACCGCCCAGATCGAAGAACGGGTCTTCGGCGCCGACGCGATCGAGCCCGAGGACTTCTGCGTAGATGACGGCCAGGATCTCCTCGACGGCGCCGTCCGGCGCCCGGTAGCGGTCGGCCTGCTGATATTCCGGCGCCGGCAGGGCGCGGGTGTCGAGTTTTCCGTTGACCGTGAGCGGCAACGCATTCAACGGCACCAGGGCGGCGGGCACCATGTAGGACGGCAAGCGCTGCGACAGTGCGTCATGGACCCGCGCCAGGTCGGGCGACCCGGTGAGGTAGCCCACCAGGCGTTTGTCCCCGGGGCGATCCTCGCGCACTACCACCACCGCCTGATCGACACCGTCGATGGCGGCGAGCTGGACCTGCACTTCGCCCAATTCGATGCGGTAGCCGCGGATCTTGACCTGCTCGTCGGCGCGACCGAGGTAATCGAGCTGTCCGTCGCGCCGCCAGCGGACGAGGTCGCCGGTGCGATACATCCGCGCCCCCGGTGCGCCGAAGGGGCACGCCACGAACCGGGCGGCGGTCAGCCCGGCCCGACGCCAGTACCCGGCGCCGACTCCCCGACCCGCGACGTAGAGCTCGCCGACCACGCCGGCAGGCACCGGACGCAGCCATTTGTCCAGCACGAACAGCGCTGCGCCGGACACCGGCGACCCGATCGGCGTGGGACCCGAATTCGGCCGAAGCGGCGCGCTCATCGCCGCATAGACCGTGGTCTCGGTGGGACCGTAGGCGTTGATGACGACCCGGCCAGGCGCCCATCGGTCCACGAGCTCGGGCGGGCACGCCTCGCCGCCCACCACCAATGCGGTCGATTCGAGCCCGGCAATGTCCAGCGTGCCCACCGCGGAGGGGGTTTGGGTGAGCACATCGATGCGCTCGGCCCTGAGCAGGTGGTGAAAGTCGGCGGGCGAGGCGGCCACGTCCTCGGGCACGATCACCAACCGCCCACCGTGCAGCAGCGTGCCCCAGATCTCCCATACCGAGACGTCGAAGGAGTACGAATGCCACTGTGTGGCGGCGAAGCTGATCGGCGCAGCGTCATTGTGCCCGCTGAAGAAACCTGTCACCCGCAGCAGTTGCGTGACGTTGTGATGGCTGATCGCAACGCCTTTGGGCACTCCGGTGGTGCCCGAGGTATAGATCAGGTAGGCCAGAGGGTCGGGAGCCGGCATCGGTCGCGGCGTGACCGGACAGGCGTGGATGTCCGGGGCGGCACCATCGATGACGGGCACACCGTGCACCTCGAGCCGATCGACCAGATCGCCGGTGGTCAGCACCGCCACCGGCGCGGCGTCGGTAAGCATGAAATTGATCCGCGCCGGCGGCAACGCCGGGTCGATCGGCAGGTACGCGGCACCGGCTTTGAGCACTGCCAGCATCGCGACAATGGCGTCGGCCGAGCGGCAGAACACCAACGCCACCACCGCCCCCGGATGAGCACCGCACCGGGAAAGCCTGTGCGCCAATCGATTCGATGCCCTGTCGAGTTCGCGGTAGGTCCATGAGCGCTGCCCGCACGTCACCGCCACGGCCGCGGGGGTACGCGCCACCTGCGCTGCCCACGCCTCCGGGATCGACATGGCGGGCGGCGCCGGCTGGGTGAGCACCGCGCGGTTTCCCCAGCGGTTCAATTGGGCCTGCTCGCCGGCTGCGACCAGGTTTACCGACGACAACGGTCGCTTCGGGTAGGTCGTGGCCGCGGTCACGACGGCCTCGAACCATCCGACGAGCGCCTTGATGCTGTCGGCATCGAACACGTCGGTGCGGAACTGGACTGTGCCGCCGATTCCGGTCAGCTCACCGTCGTCGTTGAACCGCTCGGCCAGCGAGAACATCAAATCCATTCGAGCGGTGTGGGTGTCGACCGGAACCGGCGTCAGATCGAGACCGCCCAGAGCGAGGTTGAGGTCGATGTTGTTCTGCCAGGCCAGCATGACCTGGATGAGAGGGTGATGAGTCAGTGAGCGGACCGGATTGAGGCGTTCGACGAGCACCTCGAACGGCACGTCCTGGTGTTCGTAGGCGGCCAGGCTGCGCTCGCGCACCTGGGCGAGCAGATCAGCGAAAGTCGGATTGCCGCAGAGGTCGACCCGCAGCACCAGGGTATTGACAAAGAATCCCACCATGGGGTCCAGGGCCGGATCACCGCGACCCGCGACCGGAAACCCTACCGCCACATCGCGACTGCCGCTGAGTTTGGACAGCAGCACGGCCAACGCGGCCTGAACCACCATGAAACTGGTCGCACCGTGGGCTCCGGCGACATCGCGAACCCGCCGCGCCAGCGGAGCAGGCCATTCCAGGACCACCTGGCCCCCGCGTTGTTCGGCCACCAGCGGATAAGGCCGGTCCGTGGGCAACTCCAGCCGCGGCGCCAGGCCCGACAGTGCCTCCTCCCAGTACCGCAGCTGCCCCGCCAGCAGGCTGACCGGATCGGCCAGATCACCGAGCGTCTCGCGCTGCCAGAGCGTGTAATCGGCGTACTGGAATGGCAGCTCGGCCCACCCCGGAGCCCGGCCGGCGCAGCGTGCCGCATAGGCCACACTCAGGTCCGCGGCCAGGACGCCGATCGACCAGCCGTCGCCGGCGATGTGGTGCACCACCACCACCAGGATGTGTTCCTGATCTGACAGCGTGAAAAGCATTGCACGTATTGGGATTTCGGTCGCCAGGTCGAAGTGGTGGCGTGCCGTCGCAGCGACTGCCGCGGTGAGCCGGTCCGCCGGCCACGCGGCCGCATCAACGACTTGCCAGCCGAAATCCGCCTGCCGCGGCGCAACGATCGTCTGACCGGGCACTCCCTGGATCGAGGTGATCACCGTGCGGAGACTCTCGTGGCGGCCTACCACGTCGCTCATCGCCATGCCCAGCGCATCGACGTCCAGCGGCCCCCGCAACCGCAAGGCGGCAGGGATGTTGTAAACCGCGGACGGCCCCTGGAATTGATCGATGATCCACAGCCGGTTCTGGGCGAACGACAACGGAATTGCGGCGGGCCGCGGTACAGCGGCGAGCGGGCTCAAGCGGTTGCCGCCCACGCCGATCCGGGGAGCCAACTGGGCAATCGAGGGCGCGTCGAAAAGAGTGCGGACCGCCAGGCCGGCGTCCAGGGCGCTGTTGATCGCCGCGACCACTCGCATGGCCAACAGCGAATCGCCGCCCAGGTCGAAGAACGACTCGTCGACACCGACCCGCTCGAGGCCGAGTACATGGGCGTAGATGCCGGCGACGATCTCTTCGATGGGCGTGGCCGGAGCCCGGTAGTGGTCGTCGTCGGTGTACGTCGGCGCCGGTAGTGCCTTGGTGTCGAGTTTGCCGTTGATGGTCAGCGGCAGCGTCTTCAGAGCGATCACCGCGGCCGGCACCATGTAGGACGGCAGGCGCTCCGCCACGGCCGCGCGTACCCGCAGCGGATCCAAACCCCCAGCAGCCGACTCGGTGACGTAAGCCACCAGACGTTTGTCGTCGGGGCGGTCCTCCCGGACCGTCACCACGGCCTGCTCCACGCCGTCGACCTCGGCCAACGCCGCGGTGATCTCACCACACTCGATGCGGTAACCCCGGATCTTGACCTGCTCGTCAGCACGCCCGACATACACCAGCCGGCCATCAGTACCCCACCGCACGAGATCCCCGGTGCGGTACATACGTATTCCTGGCGCTCCCACGCCAGCGAACGGACACGCCACGAATCGCGAACCCGTCAATCCCGGCCGACCCACATATCCGACGCCGACGCCGTGCCCGGCGACGTACAACTCACCCGCCACCCCGACCGCCACGGGACGCAGCCACCGATCCAGCACAAACAAGGCAATGTCGGGCAACGGCACCCCGATCGGGCTGGTGATGGCGTCGGTGTCGGGTTCGGCGATCTCGCACACCGAGACGTGCACGGTCGTCTCGGTGATCCCGTAGAGGTTCAGCAGCCGCGGCAGTTCCGGGTGGTGGTGCGACCATGTGGCCAGACGCTGGGGCTGCAGCGCCTCCCCGCCGAACACCACAGCCTGCAACGCGAGCCGCTGTCCGGGATCGCGGTGCAGCCCGTCGACGGCCGCCAGGGCATAAAACGCCGAAGGGGTTTGGCTGAGGACGCTGACCTGTTCGGCGACCAGCAGAGCGTGCAAGTCGCTGGGAGAGCGCACCACGTCGTCGGGCACGACCACGAGCCGCCCCCCGTGCAGCAGTGCACCCCAGATCTCCCATACCGAGAAGTCGAAAACCAGCGAGTGGCACTGCGTCCACGCCGGCCCCGGCGCCAGTTCCAGATAGGCGTCCAGCGGAACCATCAGCCGGGTGACGTTGTGATGCGTGATGGCAACACCTTTGGGGACCCCGGTGGTGCCCGAGGTGTAGATCAAGTAGGCGATGTCCCCGGGAGCCGGCCCGGACCAATGCGTGGGTGACCGCGGTTGCAGGTCATCGAAATCCAGGTCGCTCAGATCGATCGTCGGCAGTTCACGTCTGCTCAGCATGGCGGCGAGGCCGGTGCTGGTGACGGCTGCGCAGGGTGCAGCGTCGTCAAGCATGAATTCCAGCCGCGCGCGGGGCAGCCCGGGATCCAGCGGCAGGTAGGCGGCGCCAATTTTGAGTACCGCCAGGATCGCCATCACGGCGTCGGCCGAACGTTCCGTCAGCAGCGCCACGACCGCGCCCGGCCCCGCCCCACATTCGGATAGCAAGTGCGCCAGGCCGTTCGAGGCCTCGTCGACCTCGCGATAGGTCCACGACCGGCCACGGTAGGTGATCGCGACGGCCCCGGGTGTGCGAGCGACCTGGGCGGCCCACGCCGCTGGAATCGACTGCGCGTGCAGCAGCGGCCGGGTCAGTGTCGCCTGGTTCCCCCAGTTGGCCAACCGGGCATGCTCGCCGTCGGCCAACAGGTCCAGCGTCGACAAGCGCCGGCCCGGGTGGGTGGTGACGGCCGCCAGCACGGTTTGCAGCCGTGCGATCAGCGACTCGATCGTGGTCGCCTCGAACACATCGGTGCGGTACTCCACGCATCCTCCGATGCCGTCGAGTTCGCCACTCTCCGCGACCCGGTCGATCAGGGAGAACGCCAGATCCATTCGGGCGGTGTGGGTGTCGACCGGTATCGGGGTGATCTGCAGCTCACCCGCGACGAGACCGACGGTAGGGTCGTTGTTCTGCCAGTTCAGAATCACCTGGATCAACGGGTGATGGGTTCGCGAGCGCGGCGGGTTGAGCCGATCGACCAGCACCTCGAACGGCACGTCCTGGTGCTCGTAGGCGGCCAAACTGCGCTTTCGCACCTGGGCGAGCAACTCCGCGAACGTCGGGTCGCCGTCCAGATTGACCCGCAGCACCAGGGTGTTGACGAAGAAGCCGACCAGGGCGTCGAGCGCGGGGTCGCCGCGGCCGGCGATCGGAAATCCCACCGCCACATCGGAACTGGAGCTCAGTTGGGATAGCAGCACGGCGAGGGCCGCCTGCACGACCATGAAGCTGGTGGCGTTGTGCTCGCGGGCGAGCTCGTGTATCTGCTGCTGCAACAGGGCCGGCCAGTCCACGCGGACCTGCTCGCCCCGGTGGTCCGCGACAGGCGGATAGGGCCGGTCGGTGGGTAGTTCCAGCCGCTGCGGCATCCCCGCCAGGGCCTCTTCCCAGTAGGCCACTTGAGCGGCCAGCGGGCTCTCCCGATCGGTCAGATCACCGAGATTGTCCCGCTGCCACAAGGTGTAATCGATGTACTGGACCGGCAATTCGGTCCACTCAGGGATCTGCCCGGCGCACCGCCTGAGGTACGCCGCGATCAGGTCGCCGGCCAGCACACTGATCGACCAGCCGTCCCCGGCGATGTGGTGGACCACCACTACCACTACGTGGTCCTGCTCGTTGAGCCGGAAAAGTCTTGCCCACAGCGGTATTCCACTGGAAAGACTGAATGGGTGACGTGCCGTCTCCCTGATGGCGTCATCCAGCCGCTCGGCCGGCCAGCCAGTCGCGTCCACCACCTGCCAGCCGAAGTCGGCGCGCGCGGCCGGGATCACGACCTGTCGGGGTATGCCGTCGACAGCGGGAAAAACCGTGCGCAGGGCTTCGTGGCGGCGAACCACATCGGTCAGACCGATGCCCAGCGCCCGTTCGTCGAGTTGTCCGCGCAGCCGCAACGCGACGGCCCTGTTGTATACCGGTGACGCGCCCTGCAACTGGTCGATGAACCACAATCGACTCTGCGCATACGACAGGGGCACCACGGCGGGCCGCGCAACGGCACGCAAGGGTTTGAGTCGTCCCGAATCGCCCGCGATGCGCGACGCCAGTTGAGCTATCGTCGGCGCGTCGAACAGCGCACCCACCCGCAGATCGGCGTTCAGGGCGGCGTTGATGGCGACGATGACCCGCATCGCCGACAGCGAATCACCGCCGAGATCGAAGAACGACTCGTCGACACCCACCCGCTCCACGCCCAGCACCTGGGCAAAGATGTCGGTCAGAACCTGCTCGACCCGGGGTCCGTCGGAGTCGTTGCGCTGTAGTTCGCCCTCAAGTGTTGTCATGGCGCCGCCGGATCTCAGACGGCAGGGAACTCAGCGGCCCGCGTCCTGCGCCAATCTGTCGCGCAAGCTTTTCGGTCGTATATCGGGCCAGTTCTGCTCGATGTATTCCAGACACGCGGCCCGGTCCGAGAGGCCGTACACCACGCGCCAGCCGGCCGGCACGTCGGCGAATTCCGGCCAAAGGCTGTGCTGCTCCTCGTCGTTGACGAGTACGAAGAAGCGACCATTGTCGTCGTCGAATGGGTTGGCACTCACTCGTACTCCTAACCGCCGAGCGGGAACAAATCATGGGCAGAACCGACAGCGACGTCAACATAGCACCAGCAACCTTTGATTCGGGGCCAGACGGAGCGGCGATATTCAGCTCGGGCCGGCTGGGTTTCCGGGCGCGTCATCGGTGTCCACCTCCGAGTACTCAGGACCGGGCCAGTCCGGTCAATTGCGCGTCGGATGGCCCGCTACCGATCCCAAGATCCGCAACCATCGGACACCACATACGATGCGCACCAACGCTTGCCACAAGTTCACGAAGTTCTTGCGGAATTCTTGCGCTCAAATTCACTGACGATCAGCCGTTTTGGGAGCCTTCGACACCGCGGCTGTGACGCATCGTCACGTGCCTGCCCGGTGCGGTTGGCCGGGCATTTTTCGGTGCGGTGTAACAGCGGGCACCGGCGGAGGTAGCGTTCGACCCGTGCAGGTCGACGCGATGACTATCCCGCTACCGTTAACGCAGATCGGCGATACCGCCAGACGTACCGAGGCCGCCGGCTTCTCCGGCCTGCTGTTCACCGAAACCGGCCGCACCGCCTATCTGAACGCCGCCGTGGCCTCCCAGGCGGCTCCCGGCCTCGAGTTGTCGACCGGCGTCGCCGTTGCGTTTCCGCGCAGCCCGTTCGTTACCGCGGCAACAGCATGGGAACTGCAGGAAGCGACCAACGGCAACTTCCGTCTCGGTCTCGGCACCCAGGTTCGCACGCACGTGGTCCGGCGATACGGGATGGCATTCGAACGACCGGGGCCCCGCCTGCGCGACTATGTGCGCGCCGTCAAAGCCTGCTTCAGCGCGTTCCGCACCGGAAAACTCGATCATCATGGCGAGTTCTACGACCTCGACTTCATCACGCCGCAGTGGAGCGCCGGCCCCATCGACGCCCCCGATCCCAAGGTCGACGTCGCTGCAGTCAATCCCTGGATGCTGCGGATGGCGGGCGAAGTGGCCGACGGGGTACACGTCCATCCGCTCGGCGAACCCGGCTATCTCAGCCGCCACGTCACACCCAACGTCGCCGCGGGGGCCCGCAAGGCAGGACGCGACACATCCGAGGTTTCGGTGATCGTGCCGGTCATGACGATCGTCGGCGACACCGACGAAGAGCGCGACCGGGAGCGTGAAATGGCGCGAGCGAGCATCAGCTTCTACGCAAGCACGCCCAACTACTCCTTCATCCTGGACGAGGCCGGGTTCGAGGGCACCACGGCCCGGATCCGGGAAAAGCAGAAGGCCGGCGACTTCAAGGGGATGGCAGCCCAGATCACCGATGACCACCTCACGGTATTTGCCACCGAGTCGACCTGGGACGGGTTGGCGCACGCCCTCGTCGACAAGTACGAAGGCACCGCCACCCGACTCGTCCTCTACAACGCCCTGAGCGACCCCGACCGATTCGAGCGGTATGGAGAAGTCGCACAACGGCTTTCCGGTGGCCGCGCCTGAAAGCAGAACGCCGGGCCACTGACGCAGAACACTCCCGCTGTCCAGACCGATAGGCTGAGGTCACAGATGCGCGTGTTCTTTGGAGGGTAGCGATATGCCTGCACCGTCAGCCGAGGTTTTCGACCGCTTGCGTCAGCTTGCCGCGATCAAGGACATCGACGAACGTCCAACCAAGACGATCGACGAGGTCTTCACCGGCAAACCACTGACCACGATCCCGGTTGCCACGGCCGACGATGTCGCCGCCGCCTTCGCCCAGGCACGTGCGGCGCAGTTCGAATGGGCCAGGCGGCCCGTCACCGAGCGCATCGACATCATCCGGCGGTATCGAGACCTGGTGATCGAGAACCGCGACTTCCTGATGGACCTTCTGCAGGCCGAAGCCGGCAAAGCACGGTGGGCGGCCCAGGAGGAAATCGTCGACCTGATGGCGAACGCGAACTACTACGTGCGCGTCACCGCCAAGCTGCTCAAGCCGCAGAACGTACAGTCGCTGCTGCCCGCGATCGGCAAAACCACGGTCTGCTACCAGCCCAAGGGCGTGGTCGGGGTGATCTCGCCCTGGAACTATCCGATGACGCTCACCGCATCGGACTCGGTGCCGGCACTGCTTGCCGGTAATGCCGTGGTGCTCAAGCCGGACAGCCAGACGCCGTACTGCGCCCTGGCCTGCGCCGAATTGTTGTACCAGGCCGGTCTGCCGCGAGCGCTGTACGCGATCGTGCCCGGCCCCGGCTCGGTGGTCGGGACCGCGATCACGGAGAACTGCGACTACCTGATGTTCACCGGGTCCACCCAGACCGGCAGCCATCTGGCCGAGCAGGCGGGCCGGCGGCTGATCGGTTTCTCGGCCGAACTCGGTGGCAAGAACGCCATGATCGTCACTCGCGGCGCGAATCTGGACAAGGCGGCCAAGGCGGCAACCCGTGCGTGTTTCTCCAACGCCGGCCAACTGTGTATCTCCATCGAGCGGATCTACGTGGAAAAGGACATCGCCGACGAGTTCACCCGCAAGTTCGGCGACGCGGTGCGCAGCATGAAACTCGGCACCGCCTACGACTTCTCGGTCGACATGGGCAGTTTGATCTCCGAAGGCCAGCTCAAGACCGTGTCGGAGCACGTCGACGACGCGACGTCCAAAGGCGCCAAGGTGATCGCCGGCGGCAAGGCTCGGCCCGACGTCGGTCCCCTGTTCTACGAGCCGACCGTGCTCACCGACGTGACGCCGGAGATGGAGTGCGCGGCCAACGAGACCTTCGGACCGCTGGTTTCGATCTACCCGGTCGCAGACGTCGATGAGGCCGTGGAGAAGGCCAACGACACCGAATACGGCCTCAACGCGAGCGTGTGGGCGCGCACGCCGGCCGAAGGCCAGCAGATCGCCGCCCGGTTGCGTTCGGGAACGGTGAACGTCGACGAGGGTTATGCCTTTGCCTGGGGCAGCCTCAGCGCACCCATGGGCGGGATGGGCCAGTCGGGTGTCGGCCGGCGCCACGGTCCCGAGGGCCTGTTGAAGTACACCGAGTCGCAGACGATCGCCACTGCGCGGGTGTTCAATCTCGATCCACCCTTCGGCCTTCCGTCAACCCTGTGGCAGAAGTCGCTGCTGCCCATCGTGCGCACGGTGATGAAGCTGCCCGGGCGGAACTGAACGAGAAAACTGCAGACAACCCGCGCGAAGACTGCCACACAGGCCCCACACGACACTAGAGTGCTGTGGGTGGGCAAAGACGCCGAAGCGAAGGGCTGGGGCCGCTGGCTGGCCATCGCGGCCTCGCTGGTGCTCGCCGGTGCGATGATCTATGCCCAGGACACCACGCACACCATTCCCTGCTGCCCCGACAGCCCCTCGGCCGCGGCAGCAGCTCCGCCAAGCCAGACGGCCGCGCCGGCGGTCGCCGCGCCGCAAATGGCCAGTGCCGCGGAGGTGGCGATGCTGGCCGGCAACGCGCCGGTGATGGCGCAGGATTTCCAGATGGCGTTACCCGCCGGCATCGCCCCCGAGGGCGGCCTGCAGGTCAAGACCATCTGGGCAGCGCGCGTCATCGAACTGCTGTTCCCGGAAATCAAGACCATCGGCGGGTTCCGGCAAGACGCGTTGCGCTGGCACCCCAGCGGTCTGGCGATCGACGTGATGATTCCCGACCACGACAGCCCCGAGGGCATCGCCCTGGGCAATCAGATCGCCGGGCTGGCCCTGGCCAACGCCAAACGCTGGGGAATCGACCATGTCATCTGGCGGCAGAAGATCTATCTGGGCCCCGCGTCGGGAAGCTGGACCGCCGACCTGGGCAATGAGACGGCCAATCACTACGACCACGTTCACATCGCCACCAACGGCGGGGGCTATCCGACCGGACGCGAAACGTACTTCATCGGATCGATGACCCCGGCTCCGTCGAACTGAGCTGCCGCGCACAACGACTTTGGCTAATTGTGGCCGTTGATGCTGGCGGAGAACGAGTTCACCCCCGCGCCGACGCTGCCGCTCCACGGCTCGAACCCGGCCTGAATGCTCGTCAGGTACCACGAGTCGGTCACCGGCTCCCAGGTCTGGGTGTTGTCGATGAATCCCATCACGTCGAAGCTGTTCCACGTGGTGATCGGCGAGTTGGCGACATAGGACACCACGTTGTTCTGACCGTTGCTGCCCTTCCACACCGCGAAGTTCTGTCCGTCGATGGTGGCGCTGCCCACCACGGAACCGACCGGTTGGATGGGACCCTGGTGGTTGAACCAGATCATGACTTCCTGCTGGTTGACGCCGGTGGTGATGGGTGTCGGGTGGAGCCAGATGTCGTAGGAGGCGTTGTACACACCGCTGGTCGGGTAGGTGTAGCTGATACTGCTGGTCGCCGTCTGGATCTGGCCCAGCTGAATGGGCAGGATGGTGCCCGGTGAGCCTGTTCCGTAATGCCAACCCGTGTAGATGGACGGGTAGCCCAGCGGGGCGCCGTTGGTCGGCGCCGACCCGTTTTCGGTGGTGATGGTGAATCCGTTCTGGGTGACGGTGATCGCCTGCCCGCCGGGGTTGTTCCACGCGTTGTTCTGGACGACGTAGGCGTTGCCCAGCGTCGTGGTCCCGTACTGATTGGAAATGACCGTGCCGCCGGTCGGCAGAGTCGGCGGGGTGGTGGGTGTCGTCGGAGTCGTCGGCGTTGTGGGTGTCGTCGGCGTGGTCGGAACCGTGGTGCCACCGGTGACCGGCTGGCCGTTGATCAACAGGTTTGTGGGCGCCGCGTAGGCCCCGGTCTGCGACGCCTGGAATCCGACGTTGACCGTGCTGCCGGGGGCGATCGTGCCGTTGTAGCTCGCCGGGGTCACCGTGTAATGCGTGCCGGTGTGGGTGACCTGCCCGTTCCACAGATTGGTGATGGATTCGTTTGCGGGCAGGTCGAATTGGAGGTTCCAGTTGTTCAGCGGCGTGGAGCCTGAGTTGGTGATCGCATAGTTCCCGTTGAATCCGCTGTTCCACTGCGAGGTCGCGGTGTACGCGGCCGTAAGTCCCCCGGTACTCACCGGAGGAGTCGTCACAGGCGGGGTGGTCACGGGGGGTGTGGTCACCGGCGGAGTGGTGGTGGGCGGAGCTGTCACCGGCGGTGTTGTCACCGGCGGAGTTGTCACCGGCGGGGTCCCGCCGATGACCGGTTGCCCGCTGATCGAGACGTCCATCGGTGGCGCGTACGTTCCGGACTGCGCGCCCTGGAATCCCACGGTGACCGAGTTTCCGGGCGCGATGGTGGCGTTGTAGCTCTGCGGAGTGACGGTGTACTGCGTGCCCGATTGTGTGACGTGCCCGTTCCAGAGGTTTGCGACGGATTCACCGGCAGGCAGGTTGAATTGGAGCTGCCAGTTGGTCAACGGAGTCGTGCCGGTGTTGGTGATCGTGTAGTTGGCGACGAACCCGCTGTTCCACTGCGACGTCGTGGCGTATGTCGCCGATACACCGGTACCGGTGGCACTGCCGGCCGGCGTTGTGCTGGCCGCCGCCGTCGCCGGCGCCGTCGTGGCGGCGGCAGTCTTCGCTGTGGTCGCACCGGTTGCCTCGGCAGTGGCTGCTCCCTGCTGTGCCGCCCCGCTGTCGGGCAGCCGGATACCCAGGAACCTCTCTGCGACATCGCGCAGCAGCGTTGAGTTGGCAAGTTCGGAGCCCGCGTACCGCTGCGCGCCGACCGACAAGGCGTTCGTGAACTGCGATTGGTATGACGCCAGCCGGGCGCTGACGGCCTGGTAGTCCAGCGCGTGCCCGCCGAACAGCGAAGCCACCGCCGCTGAAATCTCGTCGGCACCCGCTGCCAGGATCTCAATGGTGGGACCCGCTGCCGTGGCGTTTGCAGCGTTGAGCGACGATCCGATTCCGGCGATATCGGCCACTGCCGCTGCCAGCGCTTCCGGAGTGGCGATCACATACGACATGTAACAATCCTTCGATCGATCACGGTCTTATTACGAACACATAACTTTCTTATCTCGACCTTACGAACCGCTTTATAACGGTTTCATCACGGGTAGCGAGGCTGCCACACAAACCCAGCACTTTCAACACCACACGGCGAATTGAACAAACCTGGCACGAACGGAGATTTCGTCGACATTTGAGAGGCGGTTGACCACCAGTTGCACATATTGTCGTTGCTGTCCAAATACGCTGACGCAACGAATCGTTTTCCAATGCAAATGAAATTCTAGGACAGCTGTACGACTATTCGCGACGGAGAATTTCGACGATCGGGCCGGGGCCCCGACCCTGGCACGTCGAGTACTACACAACGTAGTATTCAGCCTGACGGTGGAGCCCGAGGAGGCCGCCATTGCCGGTGCGGCGCCCGGGATTTGGGCGTTTACCTCGCACCAGGTGGCCTATGTGTTCACCTTCCCGAACAACGTCACCGACGCAGTCGTCCATTCGGTCATCTCGGCGGTAATGGTCGCGATGGCAGGAGTCCAGGTGCGCTCGGACGGCGGTGTCAAGAATTCGCTGGCCGATCTTTCGTAAGCCGGCCTAGGCCGACCGTGCCGGCCCTTCGCTACCCTGGCGTGAAATGGCAACAACTACACGGTGGCGGCGTCGCGTGGTCACGGGAGCGCTCGCCACGCTGTTGGCCGCGACCGCGGTCTGTGCGACTCGACCGCACACCGGCAACGAACCCGTCCTTCGCGCCGTGAAAAGGTACGTGGCCCTAGGTGACTCGGCCGCCGCGGCACCACTGGTACCCGACGCGGCCAACCCGCCCGGGTGCTTCAAATCGACCAACGACTATCCCGCGGTGCTGGCGCGCCGCCTCGGTGCGGCCACTTTCGTCGACGTCAGCTGCAGCGGCGCCACCGCTGCCGACATCACCGATCGAGCACAATCAACCAGTGGAGGAGACGTGCCGCGGCAGATCGACGCCGTCACTGCCGATACCGACCTAGTCACCATCACAATCGGTGGCAATGATGTCGGCCTGGCCTCCAGCGCGGCACAATGCCGCAGGGTTTCCCTGGCTCAGCCCCCCTGCTTCGCCGACTTCGTCTCAGCCGGCGGCGATCGGTTCAGCGCGGCGATCCACCGACAGATTCCGTTGTGGGAAGCCATGGTTGGTGCCGTGCGGGTCAGGGCCCCGCACGCACGTGTCGTGCTGGTCGGCTACGCGACGTACATTCGCCCCGGCGGATGCTTCGGGGAACAGCCGATCAACCCCAGCGACGCCGATTACTTCCAGGCCAAGGTAGACGAGATCGATGACCAGCAACGGATATTGGCCACGAAGGTGCACGTCGACTTCTTCGACACCCGACCGGTCTCGGCCGGACACGACATGTGCGCCGCGCCCGACGACAGGTATGTCGAGGGATTCGAGTTGTCACATCTTGCTGCGCCCCTGCATCCCAACGCATCAGGAGCGGCGGCGGTAGGAAGCGCTCTCGCCGGCCAGCTGAATCTCAGCGACGGGCGGTCCAACTAGCCAGCGTGACACCGCCGGGGAACGTCATTGGCGGCGCCGCCGGAACCAAACCGGAAATGGTTGCGCCGTCCGGAAATAACCGGCGGCCGCCGCCCTGTACGTAGGGGTAGATGAAGAACCTGTACTCGTCGACCAGCCCTGCGGCAATCAGGCTGTGACACAACGTGATGCTGCCGGTCGCGACGATGTCGCCGCCCGGTGCCGCCTTCAGCGCTTTCACCTCGTCCACGGGATCCCCGGACAAGACGATGGAGTTGTTCCACTGCGGGTCAGCGATCGTCGAAGACACGACGTATTTGGCGACATTGTTGATGTAGTCCGCGACGCCTGTCGGGTCGCTGCTCTGGTGCGGCCAGTAGCTGCGGAAATCATGGAAGGTTTGCCTGCCGAGCAGCAGGGCATCGGCGGTTTCGTCCTGGCGGCGCAGTTCAGCGGTCAGTTCGCCGTCGTGCGCCTCGGGGTTGAACCAGTCCCCCAGCATCTCGACCGAGCCGTCCAGGGTGATGTTCTGCGTGATGATCAGCGAGCGCATATCACTATCGACCCGGCGGCGCCCCAAGATTCATCGCCGGCCCAGCAGATCTTCTTCCAGGAATCGGCGGAAGATGGGCGCGAGTTGGCGGGCGACGAACTCGTGTCGGTCACCGAGCCGATGCCCCAGTTGAAAGACCTCGTTGATGATGGCGCGCCGCGGCACTTCGGCGCGCACCTCATCGCCGAACTCCTGGTACACGGTTTCCCGGATGGACTGTTCGATGCCGTTGCGGCTGTCGAAGCCGGAGAGCACGACCCCGCACCACTTCAGCGGATGGATGCGCTGGATGCGCTCGACCCGGTTGCGCGCCTCGATGGCTTTGCGCACTGCGTCGCCGGTCGGGGCGATCGGCGCATACGCCACATCGGCCAGGTGCATGGCGAGCGCCTCTAGCGAGCCGGTGCGGCCCCCGGTGTCGATCAGGACGAGCTCGTAACGGTCGAACACCCCGGCCGCCACGAAGATGCCCCGCAACAGCCCGGTGTCCGAGACGCCGACCCCGGCGACCCGGGTCAACGATGCTCCCGCCGGTAGCAGTTCGACGTGCGGCCACTTGGTCTCGATGATCTCCTCGTCGACCCGCTTGGCGGCGGTGCCGGGGTCGCCCCAGAAGTTGATGCCGGCATCCTCGAGCACCGAGCCCAGCCCGGTCGAGTGCTGCGACACCCCGAAGTGGTTGGACAGGTTGCGCTCCGGGTCCGCGTCGACCAGCAACGTGGAGATACCCAGGCGCGAGGCCTCCCCCGCCAACATCATCTGCCACAGCGTTTTGGCTGTTCCGCCCTTGCCCGAGAGCACCACCGCCGACACGGCTGCCAACTACCTCGCCTCACCTTCCGGTATCTCCGGCCACCGACGAACTACCCAGCCACTTCGCCGGTGGGCCCAGGTCGAGAAGCAAAATGCCACGCTTGACGGGCCCAACTCGCGGGCGGTGTCCAGCGCTCAGCAAGCATAGCCACGCCTTCGGCGTGGTGGCCTGCTGTCGAGGCGAAAACCGTTCATTTCCATGGCCAGCGCGAGAGCGGCCGCGGCCTGGGCTACCTACCTCGCCCCCGCGACGTCCGTCACCCGGGCGCCCAGCGCAAACCCTCCCACGTAGCCCTGTGCGTTGGGGTCGAGGCCCAGGCCGGCGGCGATGTGCAGCTCGGGTCCCGCTCCGATCGCGCAACCCGCCAGGGCTTGCGCCGTTGCCTGCAGATAGAGCGTCTGCAGCAGGCACCCGGCATCTTTATGGATGAGCGTGAGGGCGAAATCCAGATAGCAGTGCATCGTGCGCTCGTACAGCGCGGTGATCATGAGGACCGCTGCGGGCGGTGCGGGACGGCCGGCGCCGTCATCGACCAAACCCATGGCATTCATCGACACGTCCTCGACTTCGATCGTCAGTTCCTCGGTGCCTGCCATCGGGACGAGCGAGCGAGTGACCGGATCGAAGTAATAGCAGCGCCGTTGCAGGGATTCGACGTTCAATGCCGCGACGTACAGTTCCAGCGGATGGCGCGCGCCGCCCGAAGGCGTGGGGCGTTTCCAGGTGCCTGTGGTGGAGTCTTCGTGCTGGACCGCGAGGACATCCAGCAGTAGCCGGCTCAGCTGCGAGAGCGCCAGCGGGCTGTCGGCGAAGCGGCGCACGGAACGGCGAGCGGAAAGGACCTCGCTGAAAGACGCCTTCGGTGGCGGCGCCGCGATGTCGTCGAGCGCGATGGGAGTGCCGGGCGGAGGTGACAGGCGCGCAGGTCGTGGACGTACGTCGTTGAGTCCGAATCGTGCTCTGCCCCGGCCGAAGAGCCTTTGCACGGCCAACTCGTAGGTGTTCCAGTCGGTTAGCCGGTCCGCTTCCTCCGCGACCAGGAGACCCGCGGCTACGGCCGCCAGAACCACCGCATGATCGACGCCGGAGCGCATCCGGAGATCGTCGAGGATGCACGGCTCGGTGGCCGCGCTCAGCACCGTGATGATGTCGTCGTCGACATGGAATAGGCGTCCGCTGGGCGCGTGGATGCACTGCGTTGCGCTGCCCTGCCAGCTGAGCGCCAGATGCGGTGCTCGACGGTAGCGGACGGGCTCACTCCCCGAGCGCGGCTCGGCTGCGTTCGATGCGGGTGCGGATGGTGGAGGGTTCACAGCCGGACCGCTACGCGAACGGAACGGGTGTCGTTCGGAAGTCGGCGGCGGCTCGCGCGGCGCCGATCGAGCCGATCAGTCGTGCTGAGCCGTGGTCGGCTTCGATGGGTTGAAGGCCCGGGTGCAACACCCGCACGACGTCGAGATCGAGAAAATGGCCGATAGTCATGCTGACCGCTCCGGCGAGAGTCACTGCGGGACCAACCTGGCGCGCAAGATTGATCCGGGTGTCGCACCGGAAGAGGTTTTCGACCTCATTCAGCCGAATTTCGTTGCAGTAGTAGAGAATATGGTCTTCGAACGAGCGGACCGTTGTGATGGCCGCGGCCTTCGTGTCGGCCCGGGACAGCCACATCTTCAGTCGTATTTGCAGGCATTCCTGCAACGCATGATTCAGGCCCGCTTCGGAGCCGGTCGCACAGGCACTGCCGATCGCGAAGATGGGAATCGATTGGTGGCGCGTAAACACAACCCATACGGGCGCACCGCCGCGGCTGGCGAGGTGATAGAAGCCGGTGCGCCAGCCAAGTCCTTCATCGGCCTTCTGCACGCGCTCCCACGTGCTGGGAGGTGACACGGGCGCCAGGGCGACCCGCATCAACCACGCCAGTCGAATCGCGTCTCGTTCGAACAGCTCACGAATCGCCCGATCGGTGGCCGTCGCGGCCGTGGCCCCCGCCGCGGTGCCGTTACTCGTCAGTTCGCACCAGCCGCGGACCTGAGCCGAGCACAGACCTGCGGGGACATAGACGTCTGAACCGGTCTCGATATCGGTGCCCACCGTCCAGTCGATGTCGGCTGCCGGGTCGTAGGGCCGAAACGGCCAGCCGGAGTGCAGCAACGGTTCGCCGATGAAGGAACGGACGTCGAAGACGCGATGGCCGCCACTGCGCAACTCGCGTTCACTGGTGTGGGCCACGACAAACGGCAGATAGCTGCTCAGCGCGATGCGTTCGGCCAGTTCTCCGACAAATCGGGCTATCAAGAGATCCATGTCTTGATCGCAAGCCGCAGCCTCGACAGGGCAGGACCAGCCCGGGGCGACCAACTGCGCCGTGACCAGGTCGAATCCGAGCAACACCTCGGGCGCACAGAAACACTCGACAGCCATGTCGAGATCAAGGAAGTCGCCGATCCGCAGGGGCAGGTCATTCAGTCGGTCGGCAATCAAGACCGCCCGCACCGGACGGGAGAATACCGAGATTTTGAGGTGCCCTCTCACCGGCCACCTTCGCCACGTCGCACGACCAGGCCACGACGACACCATTCCGCTAATACGTCAGAGATATCCACTCTGATCGCTTCGGTGCCGGCATAGGTCCCCGATAGCTCATTCACCAGTTCGTCGAGGGAACGCCACCGATCCAGGCACTGCCATACCGAACACGCAGAACCCATCAGCACCAGATACTTTCCGCCGGCGGTTTGAATGACCACTCCCCCGTCAGCGGCATCAGTCTGCAACTCATTGTTGCGCATGAATGTGGTGTCAGCGTGTGAGGACATTGCACACCTTCATCAGAGCCCTACTTTGTCGAAAGCGACCCCGAGCCAGATCTGGGCGGCGTCAATCGCCACTGTCTCGCTGATAAAACTGTGTTGGGTCCCGGTGTATATGTCGCGGAAGGCGCGTTCTATGCGGGTTTCTTCGAGGATCGCGCTGGCGCCTACGGACAGATGTGCCCATTCCGCACAGCGCCTTGCGACATCAGTGGCATATACCGCGGCTGCACGCATATCCGCCCGCTGGCCCGCCGTCAGTTTCAGGCCGTCGGCCACTGCCGCCTCCGCCGCGGTGAATGCGTCGACAACCAGCAGATAGGCGGCGCGCCACGCCGCCACATGATGTGCAAATCCGCGCTGAAAGGTGGGACGGCCGGCCAGTCCGGTGTCATCGCCTTCGCGACATTTCGTTGCCGCCAGGTCTCTGACATCATCGAGCATGCTTTTCGCGACTCCCAGGGCCCACGAGGCGTGCCCTGCCGCACCCAATGGAACGATGCCCATATGCGCCGCCGGCGAATTCCCGCGGTGCGGCTGGCGGGTAAAAGTCGGATAGGTACGGACATCGGGCACGAATAGGTTGTCCGCGCTGTAATCGTATGAACCCGTGCCTTTGAGACCCTGCACGTGCCAGTTGTCTTTGATGGTGACCTGATCTCGGGGCAGCACTGCTACCCGCCAATCGGGAACACCTTCACTTTTCCACCTGACCTCGCCGTTATCGATCGGACAGAATCCCGCGACAATGAACTGTGCGTGATTGATTCCTGAGCCGAATTTCCAGGAACCGCTCAATCGATAGCCGCCCGGCACCACGGTTCCCGTTCCGTTGGGAAAGTACTGACCACCGATAGCGATTCGGTCGGCACCGGCGCCGAAAACTTCGGCGAAGCCGTCGTCGGGCAGATACGCGGCAGCACCGAATGCCGACAGCAGATTGGTGACACCGACCCACCCGAATGCCCCGTCCTGCCAAGCCATCTCGATCCACGTCTCGATCATGGCGGCGAAGGACGGTTCGGAACCGCCCGCCTCGACGGGGTTGAACGCCGAGAAAAGTCCGGCAACACGCATGTCTTCGACGACGCCGGGAGCCAGCGTCCGCATCCGTTCCGACTCCCCGGCGCGACTTCGCACTCGATCTCGCATGGCGAGGACCAGGGCATAGGGGTGAGTCACTGCATCCACTCCGCTTTGCGCGAACCCGGGGGTTTACGTCCGGGGTCCCGGGTTGCCGCTCCACTGGTCCCGAACGCCGATAGCCACCGTCGCCACGCAGGTGGTGCAGACCAGCGCAATATGGGGATCCGCCTCCGCAAGACCGACCTCCCTGATGACGGGCCTTTTCCAGAGGATCCGTTGTTCCATGATGCTTCCCTTCTCGGACGTTGCCGCTGACCGGCTATCCGCGACTGCCACGATATTGTCAACCGCGGATGACAAAATTTACCTCCGCTTGTTCGCGGCGTCAACGGTCCGCTGGGCGGTCGCAGCGCGGACGTTTGCGGAGACACGACGAGGTGGTTTTCACTGGAAATGTGGGTGAGCGATTGCGTGCCGAACTCAGCCGGGGCGTTGACGCCGACGGCCCGGGGTCACACCACGCCGAGGTGGCCCTCGGTGCCGGACCCGTGCGGCAGCGACTGGAGTCGGCGATCCTTGCCCTGTCCGAGCTGCGCGGGCCGGACAGCAGCACGTGTCCGTCGGATGCGGCCCGGGCCGTTGGCGGCGAGACGTGGCGGGAGTTGATGGACGCGGCGCGCGACATCGCGCGGGAGCTGGCCGGATCGGGCCGCGTGGAGATCACGCAACGCGGGGACGTCCTCGATCCCGGCGCCGAATGGCGCGGACCCATTCGCATCAGGACGACGCGGCGCTGAGCGCTCGACGGGCGCGCGGCCGGGGCGACGTAGGCTGGCGGCATGGCTATCGAATCGACGATGCTCGAACTCGGCACGCCCGCACCGCCGTTCGCGCTGCCCGAACCCGCCACCGGCGCCACTGTGAGCCTTCACGATCTGACCGGCCCGGCACTGGTCGTCACGTTTATCTGCAACCACTGCCCCTACGTCCAGCATGTGGCCGCGGGCCTCGCCGAGCTGGGCCGGGATCTCGTGGAGCGGGGTGTGCCGATGGTCGCGATTTCCAGCAATGACGTCGTCACGTACCCACAGGACGGTCCCGACCAGATGGTCGCCGAGGCGGAACGTCAGGGGTGGACTTTCCCGTACCTCTACGACGAGACTCAGGACGTCGCGCGGGCATATTCCGCCGCCTGCACTCCCGACACGTTCGTGTTCGACGGAGACCGCCGGCTGGTTTACCGCGGACAGCTCGACGACTCCCGGCCCAAGAACGACCTTCCGGTAACGGCTGCCGACGTGCGGGCCGCGGTCGAGGCGGTCCTTGCCGGCCGACCGGTGGACCCGAATCAGCGACCGTCGATCGGCTGCGGCATCAAGTGGCGGTGATACCGGTCGTCAGGGCTGATTGGCCACGATCACCGGCGCCCGTACGGCGTGCACCACGCCGTTACTGACCGATCCCAGCAGCATGCCGCTCAGGCCTCCCCGGCCGTGGCTGCCGACGACGACGAGCTGTGCGGCTTCGGATTCTTCGATCAGCGCGCGGCCGGGATGGTCGAGCACGATCACCCGATTGACCTTGACGTCGGGATACTGTTCCTGCCAACCGGCCAGGTATTCAGCCAGATTGCGCTCCGCCTCGGTCCGCCACTCCAGCCAGGGCAATTGGTAGACCGCCATGTCGCTCCAGGCATGCACAGCGGTCAGTTCGACCCCGCGACGTGACGCTTCGTCGAAGGCGATGGCCAGCGCGCGTTCGGAGGTCGGCGAGCAGTCGATGCCCACCAGTACCGGGGCACTCATGGAACGCGGCTTCCAGGACGCTTCGTCGCGGATGATCGCTACCGGGCACTTCGCGCTGTGCACCACACCCGAGCTGACCGACCCCAGCAGCACGCGCTCGATCGCGCTGCGCCCGGTGGAACCCACGACGATCATCTCGGCGTCGTGAGACATTTCGATCAGCGTCGGCACCGGGGCCGATGCTTTGACTTCGCTCGTGATCGCAATCGTGCGGTCGCCGGCCAGGGCGTCCTCGGCCATCTTGACCGCGTGCTCGAGAATCTCGTGGCCATCGTCCTTCTGCCACAAGGCAACTCCAGCCGAGGTTGGTACCTGCGGGTACGCCGGAACCACCGGGTTGAACATGTGGACCAGGGTCAGTGGAACGTGCCGCATCGCCGCCTCGTGCGCGGCCCAGAAGACAGCGGCATTCGACGCGGCTGATCCGTCGACGCCTACGACGACGCCATAACGTGTCACGGTGTTAGACATGGTGTCCTCCTTCACTGCCTGTCCTTGACGCTATTAGCTCGGCGGTCTCCGGTCACGGGCCTTAAGTCCTCGACCGCCTGGTCCTGAGACCTCCGTATCGTTGCGGTGCCGGCCCGCTCGCGGGACCAAACTCGTACCACCAGGTGCCAAACGACCCTGCTGGCCGCCGGCATCGCGGCATAGCGTCTGCGCTATGGACCAAGCAGCATCCCCGAAGTGGATCGTGGTGGGAATCGACGGGTCGGAGGCGGCGATCAATGCCGCCCGCTGGGCGATCCCGGAGGCCTGCGCGCGCGACGTCCCACTGCGCCTGGTGCATGCCGTCACCCCACCCAAGCCGGACGCGCCGCCCGGTGATGCCGACCTCGACACCGAGTACGGCGAGACCGCACTGCGCGCTGCGTGCGCCGCCGTGCACGCCACGGGACAGCCGGTGAAAATCGAAACCGATCTGGTGGCCGGGTCGCCCGGCGCGGTGCTCATCGACGAATCACGCCGTGCGGCAATGGTTTGCGTGGGATCCGTGGGCATCGGGCGGCTGGCCCGCCGGGTACTGGGTTCGACCGCCGCGGACGTGGCGCAGCGGGCGCAGTGCCCGGCGGCCGTCATTCGAACGAGTCGGGGCGCCCAGGCACCCGATTCCGGTTCCATCGCCGTCGTGGTCGACGACTCGGCGGACAACGACCTGGTACTCGAACACGGCTTCCGGGAGGCACAGCTTCGGGGCGCACCGATCCTGGCGCTGGGCGTGTGGCGCTGGGGCTTCGGCGAAATCCCTTTCGCGCAGCTCGATCACCGGCTTGGTCCGTGGGTGAGGCGGTACCCGGGCGTGCATGTCCGCCCGGCGGCGGCCAGAGACGGCGTAGTTGAATTCCTTAGTGACACACAGGATCCCGTACACCTCGCGGTGATCGGCCCCGCTGATGCGGGGAAGGTTGCCAGGTTGATCGGTCCTGTCGATCCCCACTTCGGGCATGCCGGCCGCTCAGTGCTGGTGGCACGCTGACCGCGACGATCAGCCGGGCAGTGGGACCGTCCAGTGGACCCGGGTACCGTCGTTCGGCGAGCTCGCGATTTCACATGTGCCGCCGAGTTGTTCGGCGCGATGCTCCAGGTTTGCCAGACCACTGCGCCGGCGGTTGCCTTCCGGTACGCCGTGGCCGTTGTCACTGATCGTCATGGTGAACATGTCGGCGGCACTGACCTCGATGGTCAGTTTCGACGCGCCGGAATGCCGAATCACGTTGCTGATCGCCTCTGTAGCAACGGCTTCCGCGTGTTCGGCAAGCTCACCGTCAACCGCGCTCATTGGTCCGTCCATGTGGACGGTGGTGTAGATGTCGCGGTCATCGGTGAGATCGGCGACGATCTGCTGCAGGCGGTGCCGGAAACCGCCGTCGGCACCCACCGGCAGCTTCAGCTGGAAGATGGTGGTGCGGATCTCCTCGATGATCTTCTGCAGGTCGTCGAGAGTGCGGTTGAGCCGGTCGGCGACCTCGGGGGAACGAGCCCGGGCCAGGGTGCCCTGCAGATCCATCCCGGCCGCGAAAAGTCGTTGAATCACGTGGTCGTGCAGATCATGTGCGATCCGCTCCCGCTCCGCCAGAATGGTCAGCTGTCGAGCGTTCTCCCGGCCCGACGCCAGCATCAGTGCGATGGCGGCGTGGGTGGCGAACTGACCGACCAGGTCGAGGTCGCTGCTGTCGAACGGGGGCTGGTACGCGTCGCGGGCCAGGGCCAGTACTCCCGCCGTCTGATCGTGGGCACTCAACGGCATGACGATCGCCGAGCGCTGGCCGACGTCGGTGAAGGCCTGGATCGGGTAGCTCAACGTCTCGGTGATCAACGGTTCACCGCTGCGGAACACGGTGCCGCTGGTGGAGCCGTCCACCGGAACACGCTGCCCGACGACCTCATCGGCGTGCTTGCCGACCGCGGCCGAAACCACCAGCGTCTCGGCTTCGTCGAGCGGCAGGTCGCTGTCCGCCGGGACCAGGACGATCCCCTGCTCGGCTCCGGTGAGCGTGCACGCGCGCTCGGCGATCAGCTGCAGCGGGTGCCGATGCGATTTGTCGCCGGCCAGCAGTGCGGTGGTGATCTCGCGACTGGCCTCCATCCACTTGACCGAGGTCCGTTCGCGCTCGAAGACCTGGGCGTTGTCGATTGCAACCGCGGCGGCGAAAGCCAATGCGCGAGCGGCGAATTCGTCGGATTCGGTGAATACCCGGCCCGGATCCACATGGGTCAGGTACAGGCTGCCGAAAACCGTCCCCCGGATCGTGATCGGCACCCCGAGGAAGGCGCGCATCGGGGGATGGTGCTCGGGGAAGCCGACTGCCGCGGGATGCCGGGTCAGATCTTCGAGCCGCAGCGCAGGTGTTTCGACCAGGGAGACCCCCAGCACCCCTTTACCCACCGGCAGATGACCGATCCTGACGGCGTTCTCCTCGTCGATACCCGCGTGAACGAACCTGAGTAGCGTTCCTTCGGGATCGCGGACCGCGAGGGCCCCGTACGGTGCCGACGTCAGTTCGCGGGCGGCGTGGATGATGCGGCCCAACGTGGCGTCAAGGTCGAGATCCGAACCGATCTCGACGATCACCCGCAGCAGCTGTTCCATCTGATCGCGTGCTGCCAATAACTCGTCGAGTTGTTCATGCATCCTGGTCACTAATCCAGGCTGACCAAGGCCAGCAAAAGCTGACCCGTGCTCGTCTTTGCCCACCCGAGCTGTACCTCCAAGACGACTGCCGGCTCGCGGCGTGGCCCGGCACGCCGGATGCCACGTAACAGCTTAATCGCACCGAGTCTGACAGCCACTGTGCCACGATTCGACATATCTACTGGTCAGAGGGGTCATCGCCGCATTTATCATCGACTTTATCCGTTATACGAAGAACCCACCGGAAAACGAACACTTTTCGCGCGCGATCACAGGCGCCGCGAGCCGGACTCGTTGTCCAGCCGGGAGGCGAAGACCGCGGCCTGCGTGCGCCGCTCCATGCCGAGCTTGGCCAGCAAACGCGACACGTAGTTTTTGACGGTCTTCTCCGCCAGAAACATCCGGTCGGCGATCTGCCTGTTGGTCAGACCTTCACCGAGCAGGCTCAGCAGCGTGCGCTCCTGCTCGGTGAGGGCGGCCAGCGGATCCTTCTTCTCCCCGCCGCCGCGCAACTTCGCCATCAGGGCCGCGGCCGCCCGATTGTCCAGCAGCGATCTGCCCGCGCCGACCTCTTTGATGGCCCGGGCCAACTCCAGACCTTTGATGTCCTTGACGACATAACCGCTGGCACCGGCCAAAATCGCCTCCAGCATCGCTTCGTCGGAGGTGAATGAGGTCAGCATCAGGCAGCGCAGCTCGGGAACCGCGGACAGCAGGTCGCGGCACAGTTCGATGCCGTTTCCGTCCGGGAGTCGCACGTCCAGCACAGCAACGTCGGGCTGCAGCGCCGGGATTCTGGCCATCGCTTCGGACACCGAACCCGCTTCACCGATGACTTCGAGCTCCGGATCGCTGGCAAGAAGGTCGACCAGGCCCCGCCGAACTACCTCGTGGTCGTCGACCAAGAAAACCTTCACCATTGCGAATCCTCCCTGGCTGACCGTGCAAAATGACGCTGAAAAGGCCGGTCAGCTTCTCTCGTGATGGCTCACGCAAGGCCAGTTTAGATCCAACAGCGCTGCCTGCGGGTTTTCCGGCGCGCCGGGTGTATGCCGACGGCCCGCGACGCCGCTGAGCCGTCACTCAATTAGCGGGCGTGCGGCGCCCGGGTGCCTTGGCGAAGCCGGGGCGGGAGGCATTGCCGATATGGACCATCACCCGGTCCAGCACCAGGTCGTAGGCATCACCGTCTTCGACCATGCAGTCAAGCCCGCGGCGGTGCAGAAACCCTTCCAGGCGTCGGTCCAGCGTCCAATCGATGTAGGTGCTGTCGGCGTAGGGCGAGCTCAAAAATTGGCGCGCAAGTTCATCCGCGCTGGACGCGGTCACGAGTGACCGATCTCCAGTACTGGCAGCCATTTACACTCCCCTGCGGGCCCCGACACCCCTCGACAGCAACCGGCAACACCCATCCTCACGATGATTGCGCCGCCCGACTAGGGTCTGAAGTCCCCTTGTTGATCCAGCGGTGTGGTCACAGATTCTGACGATCGACGATCATCAGCGAGCAATCCGCGTGGTGCAGCGCCGCGTTGCCGGCCGGTCCCAGCAGCTGGGCCAGCGCGTCGTGGTTGCGATGCCCGATGATCACCGTCCGCACGTGCCGGCCGTGGCCGGCCAGATACTCGACGAGACTCCCCCCTCGACACCGTTGCCTGCACGTCGACGTCCGGGAAGTGCCGCCGCCACCGCTCAAGCCGGCGCTCCGGGTAGCCGCATCCGGCCGCATAACTGATTGCGTGCAGCGGCAGGCTCCGCAGCCGGGCTTCCTCCATCGCGGTCTTCATCACCGCGTCGCAGTCGGCGGCCGCATGGGAGTCGACGGCGATCCAGTGCTCATCGCGTCCGGCCCGTTCACCGTGGCAGCGGATAACGGCTACCGGACAGTGCGCCGATTGGGCTACCGCCGCGGCGGTGGAGCCGGCCCGCTCCGGACGGAAATGGTGCAATCCCACACCACCGACGCACACCATGGCCGCCGACGCCGATGCTCGGGTCAGCGCGATTGTCGGAACTTCCCGGGTGATCTCGATCTCTATCCGCACGGACTTCTCCGCCGCCTCGGCGGTCATCCCCGCTTGGCGAACGGCGTTTTCCGCGATGGCCAGCTTTCGGGCTGCCCGGTCCGCTGGGGCCTCCCCGACGTCGTCCGGCTCGATCGCGTACAGCAGACGCAGCGGGACATCCCGTGCGACCGCTTCGTCGACCGCCCACAGCGCAGCATCGATCGCCGCCCGCGAGCCATCGATTCCGACGACGATGGACGGTCGGCCGGCCGGCACGTACATCGCGTCACCCGCGGACCACGAGCACCGAGCATCGAGGATGCGCGAAGAGCGCATGGCCGGACGGTCCGACGAGACGGGCCAGCTGATTCGCTTCGTCGCTGCCGATCACGGCCAGCTGCACACGCTCGCCGTTGTCTCTGAGAAAACCGGCGATCGCAGACTGCGTCGTGATCGGGTAGACGTGAACGTCGGGATTGATCTGCTGCCAGGCACGTACACGTCGTTCGAACTCGCCGTCGGTATGCTCGGTCAGTTCCTCAGGACGGCCGCCGAGCACCAGCAGGGGCGCCTTACGCAGCTTCGCCTCCCAGGCCGCGTATTCGACGACGTCGTCGTTGTCCTGGGTCATCCTGACGATGATCCAATTGATCGGTGGCTGTTCGACGTCCGTGCGCAGGACCGCGACCGGACAGTACGCCTTCTCCGCGAGATCGGCTGCGGTCGAACCCAACAGGGCCCGCGCGTAACGGCCGATGCCCACCGAACCGACGCAGATCAGCTCGGCATCACGAGACGCCTCGATGAGAACCGTCGCCGCCGGTCCGCGTTGGATGTCCGCAGTGATCTCAACCGGTTTCGCGGCGGCCTCGATCGCCGATTGCGCTGTCTTCAGCGACTGTTCAGCATGCTCGAGGTCGCGCGCGTAGTCATCGGCCGATGAGTGCGTCTGGCTGATCACGGCGACGAGGTGCAGCTGCCGCCCGCGGCCCACGGCTTCATCGACGCTCCACAGGGCGGCCGCGATCGCGGCCTGGGATCCGTCGATTCCCACGACGATCGGCTTCATCTCACATCTCCCTGGACTGGTGTTGGAACAGGCTCGGGACTGGCGATTCGGTACACATCAATCAACCGGGCGACGTCACCGGAGGTGACGATGCCGACCACTTTGCCGCCCTCCAGCACGAGAGCACGGCTGCGGGGACCGACCGGTGTCATCTTCTGCAACAACGCATTCAATGGCTCACCGGGCGCCGCGACGGGGACGCTCTGCAGCGGCAGCGCGATCTCGCCCACCTTCGTCGTGGCGCGCTGGGCGGGCGCAACATCGCGCAGCTGGCGCAGCGTGACCAGACCTACGGTCGATCCACGTCGATCGGTGATCGGGTAGGCGGAATGACGATCCCCGAGCACGTAACACTGGATGAAGTCCTCGACCGAGATCCAGTCCGGTGCGGTGTGTGGTTTCGGCGTCATCGCGTCGGCGACACACAGCCCGCCGAACAGCTGCTGGTTTGTCGCCTGCACCTCCTCCTCGCGTGCCGCCGCGAGGATGAACCAGCCGATGAAGGCCAACCAGACACCGCTGATCAGACCACCGACCACGAACTCCGCCAGACCCAGGGTGATCAGGACGATAGCCACGACTCGCCCGGCACGCGCCGCCCCCACCGCAGCGCGCACCCGGTCACCGTGCCGCTGCCACAGGAACGCGCGCACCAGTCGTCCGCCGTCCAGTGGGGCCCCCGGCAAGAGATTGAACAGGCCCAGCAGCAGGTTGACCGCGGACAGCCACCACGCGACACTCACCGCGATCACCGCAACGTGCGCTGATTCCAGCGTGATTGCCAGTCCCGCGAACAGCACCGACAGCGCCAGGCTCGTGGCCGGACCGGCGACGGCGATCCGGAAAGCCGCCTTGGGCGTCGATGCTTCGCCCTGCAACGTCGTCACACCGCCGAAAAGCCACAAGGTGACGTCGCCGGTGGTGACGCCCACCCGGCGCGCGACCACTGCGTGTGCCAGCTCGTGCGTGAGCAGCGAACCCAGCAGCACCAGCGCTCCGCACGCGCCGGCGGCCCAGTAGGCGCCGCGCGGATAACCCGCAACATCGTGGGGCAAGGTGGTGGCCAAGCTCCAGGTGAACAACCACAGGATCACGATGACGCTCCAGTGGGCGTTCACCCGGAATCCTGCGATGCGACCCAGCGGGATGGTGTCACGCACGATAATGACCTCCCCAATACGTTGCGTGTCAGGCTTTTTCGGTTGTGTCGCGGACTGCTGTGACGGACCCGGACGTGTCGCGTTCCGCGCGATGTCTGGTGCCGAGCAACCATCCCCGGGTGCTCAGTGCGACCACCGGCCGGGCCAGTTCCATCGCGAAAATCTGCCCCGGGTGACGGAGCGCGATCCTGGCTCGCGCGAGCAGCCGCACCCGGTCCTCCCAGTGCGGCTGCAGGTGGAACGACAGCACCGCATCCCAGCTCGGGTGGGTCTGTTGGGTCCGAAACACCACGTACTGCTCTGGCACGACTTCCTGCACCGTCAGGGTCACGCCGTCGGGTAAGCCCATCCACCCCGCGGGAGTCACGCGAAGCCGGTCGCCCACTGCGAGCTGCGATCCCGGAAGTTGCGATCGGCCGCCGTCATCGGATCTGTCGAAAGGATTCTTCTGCAGCTGCGGCCAGACCGCCGAAACCGGCGCGTCGATGTAGACAGCCTCGGTGACCTGAATTGCCGGATCGGCTACCAGAGCGTCACCCGGTAGTCGCATCTGGGTTTCCGCCTTCGTGGTGCCCCAGTTGCGGTAATAGCGCCGCGCACAGTAGAGCGCGCCGAACAACGCGGTCACCTCCGCGATGCGCCGGATCTTGGACATGGTGCCAGTCTGCGCCCGACGCGGGTGCGCCGACGAGGGTCATTGGTCCTCGTCGGATACGCCGAAATGCTCCGGGTTGGTCAGGCCGGCCGTTCGGGACCAACGGCACTACCGGGGGCGAGTTGCGGAACGGATAGTGGTGCCAGTGGAGGGATCGGGAGGTACGCAGATGGATCGCCTGTCGACTGTGGAAGCGAGCTTTCTCGAAGCTGAGGATGCCGACCGGCATCTGAGCATGGCGATCGGAGCGCTGGCCGTGATCGACGGACCCGCGCCCGGGCACGACGAACTCATCGCCGCACTGTCGGACCGTCTGGGTCGCGTGACCCGGTTGACACAGGTCGTGCACCAGCATCCCTTGCAGGTCGCCGCCCCGGAACTGATGGTCGACAACAACTTCGACATCACCCACCACGTGCGCTGGGCGGTTATGCCGCAGCCGGCGGACGAGGCCGCGTTGTTCCGCACGGTCACCGATCTCATGGAGCGCCGGCTTGATCGCAACCACCCGCTGTGGGAGTGCTGGATCATCGAAGGCCTACCCGAACGACGATGGGTGGCGCTGCTGAAGATCCACCATTGCCTGGCCGACGAGGTCGCCGCGGTACGGATGCTGACTTGCATCTCGGACTCGGGAACCGGCGTGCTGGGTGAGCTCCGTGTCGTCGAGCCGATGCCGCCGTCAAAAGTGTCAGGGCGCACGGTCAATCCGCTGGGCTGGGCTCGACAGATCTGGCGTGCGTCGCTGATCGGCGCCGACATGGCCAGTCAAACAGCAAGGGAAGCAGGCGAATTCGTCACCGGGCTGCTCAGCCCGATGGGGGCCTTGCAGCGCCAGGGGCCGGTGGCGGGCACGCGCGGGTACAGTGCGGTCCGGGTCCCGCTCAAAGATGTCGACACGGTGTGCGAGGTCTTCGGGGTCACCCGCAACGACGTCACGCTCGCCGCCATCACCGACAGCTTCCGTGCCGTGTTGCTTCGCCACGGCCGGCAACCACGGCGCAACTCCCTGCGTACGCTGATCCCGGTCTCGTTAGGTTCACCGGAACCCATGGACCGCATCGACATTCGTGCCTCAGCGATGCTCCCCTACCTGCCGGTCGAGCAGAAGGATCCGGTCAAACGTCTGCGTCTCATCCACGCCAGACAGAATCGGACCGACGAGAGCGGCGCCGCGCGCACCTCGGACGGCCTCGCCGATCACCTGCCGTTCATGCTGAGCGCGTGGGGCATTCGGCTGTTGATGCGGTTGCCGCAGCGCAGCATCGTCACGCTGGCCGCGTACGTGCCGGGTCCCCGGCAGCGCTTGCAGGTGCTGGGGCGGCCCGTGGAGATGCTGCTACCGATACCACCCACCGCGGCACCCATGAGCACCGTCGTCAGCACGCTGAGCTACGTGGACGATCTGGTGCTAGGTGTCACCGCCGACAATGACGCGACGCCGGATGCCGACGAGATCGCGGGCGGCATCGAACTGGGAGTCGCACGCCTGCTCGCCCGTGCCCTGGCCCGGCGGCGGTCGGGGCCCAAACGTGTTCGTCCGCAGGGCCGGCAAGGTTCCCGATCGCCAGGCCCGCGGCCGTGACGTTCTTCAAGGTCGTCGCCCTGGATCTGGACGGGACCCTGACAACCGCAGGACGCCTGGCGCCGGAGGCGCTGGCGGCGATCGAAGAATCCCGGCGGAACGGCCTGGCAGTCGTGCTGGTCTCCGGGCGCATCCTGGCCGAATTGCGAGCCGAGTTCCCGCAGGTCGCCGATTACGTGGATGCGATGGTGCTGGAAAACGGCACGGTCACCGTCGTCGACGGCGTCAGCCACGCGCTGACACCGCCGGTCGATGGCGGTCTCACGCAAGCTCTCGGCGACCGGGGTGTTCCCTTCCGCCACGGCGAGGTCATCCTGGCGATCGACGGTCAGCACACCGCCACCGTCGTGGACCTGATCGGTGAGCTGGGACTGGACTATCAGGTGATCCGTAACCGGTCCGCGCTCATGGTGTTGCCGGCCGGCAGCACCAAAGGCACCGGGCTTGCGGCAATGCTGGGCGCGATGAATCTGTCCCCGCACAACACCGTCGCCGTCGGAGACGCCGAAAACGATCTGGCGCTGTTCGGCATCGCCGAGATCGGCGTCGCCGTCAGCAACGCGGTGTCGTCGGTGCGGCGATGCGCCGATCTCACGCTGGACAAGCCGAACGGATCCGGGGTCGCCGAACTGTTGGCGGGCCCCTACCTCACTGGGGCACAACGCTGGTGCCCACCCCGGCGGTGGGTCGAGATCGGCACCTTCGATGACCTGACCCCAACGCGGATTCCGGGCAGCCAGGGCAGGGTGGTGATCACCGGGCCGGCAGCCTCCGGCAAGAGCCACCTGGTCGGGTTGCTGGCCGAGCGGTGGATCCTGGCCAATTACTGTGTGCTGCTGCTCGATCCGGAAGGCGACCACATCCATCTGCAGCAGCTCAGCCAGGTCCACGTGGTCGACGCCGGCCAACATCTGCCCGAGCCGGGCGACCTGGTGAATGCCCTGCGACCGCAATCCAGCCTGGTGGTGGACATGTCCGGACTCACCGAGGCGAGCAAGAGCGACTACATGCACCGCCTGCGCCTGACGGCGGAGGCCTACCGCGAAGAACACGGATTCCCGCACTGGGTGATCTACGACGAGGCTCATCTGCTCGGCTCGGAGGAGCATGCGCACTGGACCCGGCGCGGTGGATATGTGTTGTCGTCTTTCGCCCCGGCGGCGTTGCCGGCCAAAGAAATTGACAACAGTGATGTGTTGCTGACCCTGATGCCGCCGGCAACCCCGGCAGACATCGACTACGGCCGGCGCGCCACCGTACAGTTCGGCCCGGGCCCGGCTCGCCTGTTCACCATCGCCGACCGTCTGACGACCCACGTGCGGCACGGCCACAAGTACGCCGACGTCCAGCTGCCGCGGGAGCGACAGTTCTACTTCCACAGCGCTGCCGGGATCCCGGTCGCCCCGGCTGCGACGCTGCACGACTTCTGCACTGCGGTAGCGCATCTCGACCAGCGAGCGCTCGAGTATCACCTGGCGCGGGGCGATTTCTCCCGCTGGCTCGAGGGCACGATCACCGACAAGGACCTGGCCGGACGGGTGGCGGCCTGGGAGGACGAGCTGGAGGCGCGCCGCGCCGCCGACCTGGAGCGGATCCGCTGCAAGCTGGTCCAGGCCGTCGAGGAGCGGTATCTGCCGACCGCAGAGCCGCGCTGAGGACTTCCGGCCCTAGCGCCCGCTCGGGTCGACCGGTCAGATAGTGGTTGTGGGAATGGAGCGTTCAGTGCCGATGACGGCCCGAACGCGCGCGTGCGCCCGTGTCATGGGCCCCTTCGTGGTCGTCGTCACCGCGACAGCGATCGGGCAGGCCGATTCGCTGCAGGCACTGCTGGCGGATTTTCGGGCCAGTTCGGTGTGGCCCTGGTTCAGTGGCGTGTTCATTCTGCTGTTGGGACTGATTGTGGTGGCTCTGCATCGGACGTGGCGGGGTGCCCCGGCCATCATCGTGTCGGTCCTCGGTTGGTTGACGGTGCTGAAAGGGTTTTTGCTGATGGTCTTGCCCCAGAGCTACATGTCGTTCGCCTACTCCGCGATTGACGCGCCCGCGTGGTGGCGCGTGGCTTTCGCCGCAATGGCGCTGATGGGGTTGTACCTGACCTTCGTCGGATGGATGCCGGAAGCCGGCAGGCCGGCCGCCCGGCCGGCGGTCACCCCACCACCGGTTCGCCACGCCGCCTGAATAAGTCAGTCGGGGCGAGCGCCTACGGCGACTTCGAGTTCGGCCAGACATGCCTCCGCCAGCGGTATGAATGTTTCGATGTCGGGTATCACGTCGGCGCCCGCGACGAAACCGAACCCGACCCGGTCTGAGTACGAACACGTTGTCACGTTCAAGGCTTGTCCGTCATACACGGTCGAAACCGGGTAGATCTCATCGACATGAGCACCGTTGAAGTACATGTCGGTGGGCGGACCCGGCACATGCGAGATCGGCAGGTTGTATCCGGTACGGCTTTGCTGGGTCACCGGTAGCAGCGGTGGAATCACCGTCGCCGCAACACTTCCCGCGTTGGTCAGCAGCGAGGCCGCCGATCCCCGCTTGGCCACCCAGCGTTTGCCTGCCGTCATCGAGCGGTGGATCAGATCCAGGCGGGCGACGGGATCAGCGAGATCGGTGCCCAGCGGGCACAGCCACAGACCGAACATGTTGCCGGAAGCCGGCTGTGCAGGATGGCTATCGCGGCTCCGCACCGTGATGGGGCACACCGCGACCAGCGACCGTTCGGGTAGTTCCTCGTGATCGGACAGCCACCGTCGCAGCACCCCGGCCAGCATCGCGGTGATCACATCGTTTGCGCTGACCCCGGCCGCCTGCTGGACGGCGTGAATGCGGCTGCGCGGCCAGCTGCCCGCGCAGACCGCTCGCGTCATGCCCAGCCGACCATTGAAGCGGGTGTAGGGAGCACCGAACGGCAACGTCGTCACGTGTGCGCCGAGGCTGCCGGCGACGGTCGCCAACTCCCCTTCCACGATCCGCTCGACCAGTCCCACCGTGGAAGCAAGCATGCCGCCGGCCCAGCGCAGCGGTGCGGTCAGCCATGATCCGAGCCCGCCTGATGAGCGTGCGCGTGGCGAGGCCACCTGCCGGTCGGCATAGAACGGCGGCATCGAGTGGTCCGCCGGGTCCTCGCTCAGCGCATCGGCGATCATCCGCAGACCGGCAACGCCGTCGATGACGGTGTGATGCACCTTGACGTAGAACGCGAAGCGACCACCCTCGAGGCCGTCGATCAGATACGACATCCACATCGGACGCGACCGATCGAGCCGCTCCGCATCCAGCTCGCCGATCAACTGCCACAACCCGCCGGTGGCCGCCGACACCGTCCGACGCTGGCAATGCCGTTCCAGATCAACGACATCCAGGTCACGCCACGTCCAGAAACCTGCGGTGTCCACACCGCGGTGGGGGTACCTGCGCAGCCGCCGATCGATCGGCTGGGCCCCCGCAAGCGCAGCCGCATACACGCCGTCGACGTAGTCGGGTCCGGCGTCGGCGGGAGGCGACAGGATCAGCACCACACCGACATGCATCGGGCTGGACAGCAATTCCGCGGTCATCATCGCGGTGTCCAGCGGGCCGAGCAAATTCATCGCGGCGGGGAGTGTGAGGCGGGACGGGCATGCAGGTTCGCAGGTCCCTCGAGCAGACCCGACTGTTGCAACGCCTCCCATACGAACCGCTGCACCGGCTGGGAGCGGAAGAACCCGGTGTGACCGCCGGGATACCATACGATTTCGGGCCTGCCCCAATGCTTCCAGAGCCGGTTGACCTGCTCGCGTGGATGCACCAGACGGTCGGCGACGCCGGCATAGATGAAGCGCCCCTGCATCGGTACGCGCGGGGTCAGCGACAGCGGTGACACCATCCGGCCGAGGGGTTCGGCAAGTTTCATCGTGTGACGGCGAGGGTCGTCGTGGCTGAGACCCGAATGCCTGCCCAGCACGTCAACCAGGTCAGCTACCGGGACGCCCAGGATCGCGCAGGTAAGGCCGTCTTCCAGGCTGGCGACCAAGGAAGCGATGTAGCCACCGAGCGACAGGCTGTTCAGGCCGATCCGGGAATCAGGCTCCTGCAAACGAATCCACGACAACAGGCGGCGGATATCCCAGACCGCCTGCGCCGTGGCATGGACGTCGTCGAGCACATCCTCGCCCGGGAAAACCGCACCTTTCGGCAGGCCACGCGCCCGCGGTCCGTGCATGGGCAGCACCGGCATCACGACGTTCAGGCCCAGCTCGTCGTGCAGTTTCCAGGCCCGGAAAATCGCCAGATCTAGTGCGGCCCGGCCCATCTCGGTCCCGTGCACGCAGACCAGCCAGGGCCGCGGGCGTGGATGACGCAGCAGCAGCGCGTACTCACGGTCATTGCCGGTGTAGCTGCGCCACCTCTGCTCACCAGGTTCACCCGGATATGGGGTGTACCCACTGGTGAAGAACATGCGGTAGAACGTCTGCCTGCGGCCCTTCACCCTCCGAACGGTGACATCCGACGGTGCCGGCGGCTTGGCGAAGAATCCTTCCGGCTTGTCCAACCATCCCCGTTCGCCATAGAACTCGAGTCCGGCCAGCACCTCGCGGGTAATGCGGTCGAACACATCGGGCCGACTGACGGGCCGGCGCGCTTTCAGGCCCATCAAGACGACTTCGTCACGAAAAGCCTGCGCCGCCAGGGCCAGGGTCGGCCGGGCGATCGGCAGCTCGTCGGGAGGATGTCCGAGGTAGTCGCGCCACGATTCGGCGAGGTACTGCCCGGTATGCATGAACGGCGTCGCCGCGCCGGCCAAATTGCTGACGCCAGGTGCAGCCCACACGGACGCTCCCGGACGCCGGTGCTCGCTGCTGGTGGGCATGGTCATGGCGGCACGCTAACACCTTGTCAAAGCCTCTCGTAGGGACCTAGGACCCCGCTGAACAGGCGAAAGTCCTTGACCTGCAATGGCGATTTCCGGCGCCTGGGTGATGTCTGAGTGAGGCCAGATGACCAGGCCGGAAGGGACTTAAGTCACTCGCGTCCCGGATGCCGTCGTCGTAGCGTCGATACACGGTATTCGGCTCGGAAAGCACGGATGAGCGCCATGAACACACCGCTAGCCTCACTGGAGAGGCCGGACCTCAGCAAGATCGAGCAGCGCGCCCCCTCGGTGGCGCACTTGTTCCGCAGCCGCGTCGCGGCGACCCCGCATGCCGAAGCTTTCCGGTACCCACGCGGCAGCGGCTGGGAGAGCGTGACATGGCAACAGGTCGGCGAGCGAGTGCAGAACATCGCGGCCGGACTGATCGCGTTGGGAATCGCCCCGGAAGATCGGGTCGCGCTCGCGTCCTCGACCCGCTATGAGTGGGTACTCGTCGATTTCGCGGTGATGTGTGCAGGAGCCGCGACGACCACCGTGTACCCGACGACGAATGCCACCGATGTCGCCTATATCGTCGCCAACTCGGGAAGCCGCGTGGTAGTCGCCGAAAACCAGGCGCAGGTCGACAAACTGCTCGAACATCGAAGCGCCCTACCCGCTGTGGCCAACGTCGTGATCATCGATGGCGACGGTGACGGCGACTGGGTCATGACGCTGGACGAACTCGAGCGTCGGGGCCGGCAACTGCTCGCCCGGTCCCCCGACGTCGTCGACGCGCGGATCGCGGAAGTCGGACCGAACCGGCTTGCCAGCCTCATCTACACCTCCGGGACGACCGGACGGCCGAAAGGCGTCCGGTTGACACACGAGGCCTGGACCTACACCGCCGCGGCCATCGACGCGCTGAATGTGCTTGGCCCTGAGGATCTCAACTTCCTGTGGCTGCCGCTGGCCCACTCTTTCGGCAAGGTGATGCTGGCGCTGCCGCTGCAGATCGGATTTCCCACCGCCATCGACGGAAGGGTCGAACGGATCGTCGACAATCTCGCCGCCGTGCGCCCCACCGTCATGGGCGCGGCGCCACGCATCTTCGAAAAGGCGCATGCCCGCATCGTCAATATGGTCGGTGAGCAGGGCGGGTTGAAGAAGAGGATCTTCGACTGGGCCATCACGGTCGGCTTGAAGGTTTCCGAGACCCGGCAAGCAGGCCGCAAACCGTCCTGGGCATCCTCGGTGGCTTACCGGGTCGCGGACCGCCTGGTGTTCGCCACGATTCGCGAGCGTTTCGGCGGACGGGTGCGATTTTTCGTCTCCGCCGCCGCGAAACTGGACCGCAACGTCGCCCAGTGGTTCGACGCGGTCGGCATCGTGGTGCTCGAGGGTTACGGGCTGACGGAGACGGCGGCGGCCTCATTCATCAACCGGCCCAACGCTTACCGGTTCGGAACGGTCGGGTGGCCTTTCCCGGCGACGGAGGTGAAGATCGCCGACGACGGCGAGATCCTGCTCCGTGGGCCCGGCGTGATGACGTCGTACCACGATCTACCGGACGCGACCGCCGAGGCACTGGACGCGGAGCGCTGGTTTCACACCGGCGACATCGGGGAGATCGACCCCGACGGATTCTTGCGTATCACCGACCGTAAGAAGGACATGTTCAAAACCTCGCAGGGCAAATACGTGGCACCCTCAGCGATCGAAGTGCGATTCAAGGGCCTCTGCCCCTATGCCGGCGAACTCATCGTGATCGGGGAAGCCAAGCCGTACTGCGTGGCACTGGTGACCCTGGATGGTGAAGCCATCACGGAATGGGCCGAAAAGCACGGTCTGTCCGGTAGGTCCTTCGCGGAGATCGCGCGCGACGGGCAGACCCGCGAGCTGATCGCGGGTTACATCGACACGCTGAACTCGGAGCTGAATCGCTGGGAGCAGATCAAGAAGTTCGCCATCCTGGACCGCGAACTGTCGATCGAAGCGGGCGACCTCACACCGAGCATGAAACTTCGCCGCAAGGTGGTCATCGACAAGTGCACAGATCGCCTCGCCGAACTCTATGAGCCGGTCACGGCAGGGACTTAAGACCCCGATCGGAGGGCTTACGACTCTGCCACCGCCGGTTCGCCTTTCATACCGTTGCGGGCGAACACATGCTCAGCCGCACTAACAGAAGGGGATCTCATGCTCTCAGAACACCTGCGGTGGCTGACGAAAATAGCGGGTCCGTTTGCGTCGGTCTATTTCGACGACTCCCACGATGCCGCCGACGCGGCCGGCCAGCTCGAGGCCAAGTGGCGCGACATCCGCGGGCAGGTCGAGGATCTGGGCGCCAGCACGGGCGTACTCGAGAGGCTCGAGGAAGCGATCCTGCACCACCAGCCTGCGGTGGGACGACGCGGCCGTGCGGTGATCGTCACACGCGCCAAGGTGCTGATCAACGAGCAGTTGATCAGCCCGCCCCAGTCCTCTGTCATCCGGTTGTCCGACTACCCGTACGTGCTGCCACTGATCGCGCACGAAATGCGGCGACCGACATACGTATTCGCCGCGGTCGACCACACCGGTGCGGATGTGACCCTGTACAAGGGGCGGACCACCAGTTCGACCACTGTCGAGGGCAGCGGCTACCCGGTGCACAAGCCGGCGACCGCGGGCTGGAACGGTTACGGCGACATGCAGCACACCACCGAGGAAGCCATCCGGATGAACTGCCGCGCAATCGCCGATCACCTGATTCATCTGGTCGACGAAGCGGACCCCGAGGTGGTGTTCCTCAGCGGCGAGGTGCGTTCCCGGGCCGATGTGATGGCCGAACTACCGAAGCGGGTGACGCAGCGGGTGGCGCAACTACACGCCGAAGGGCACCGGGGCGACGTCAACTACGCCGAGATATACCGGCTCACCACACCAGAGTTCGCTCGGCGCCACGACCTGGAGATGGCGGACATCGCGGAGCGGCTCGATGCCGAAATCGGCCGTGGCTCAGGGTTGGCGGCCGACGGCCTCGCCGCGGTCTGTGCAGCGCTGCGCGAAGGCGATGTCGAGACGCTCATCGTCGGCGAGATGGGCGACGCGACCGTCGTCACCGGTGCAGCGCTGACCGCAGTGGCGCCCGACGCTGACGTGCTCTCCGACTTCGGCGAACCGGTAGGCCGCATTGCGCGGGCCGACGAGGCGCTGCCCTTCAGCGCTATCGCCGTGGGGGCGAAACTGGTTCGGGCGGAGGGCCGGATCACACCCACCGACGGTGTCGCCGCGCTTTTGCGCTACGCGGCGAACGACCGACTTGCCAGCACCTCCGACTCGCGACCGTGACATTCACGACCCCGGCGCCGCCGCTGCCCAAGAGGGGAACTTCGTCGCTGAGCGAAGTGACTTGTGGCCATGTCGCGCTACGGCAGAACGATTGACACTCGACTCATGAGCGAGTTCAAGAAGCCACCGCTGCGTGACGAGGAAATTGTGGTAGCCGTCAGGCGGGTTTCGGTGGCGGGTCATCTGACCATTCCCCAGCAACCCAAGGGTGTGGTGGTATTCGCGCACGGCAGCGGGAGCAGCAGGCACAGCCCCCGCAACCAGTACGTCGCGCGGGTTCTCAACGATGCGGGTTTCGCGACGGTGCTTTTCGACCTGCTGACACCGGATGAGGAACGTGACCGCGCCAACGTCTTCGATATCCCGCTGCTGGCTTCCCGCCTCGTCGACATCACCGGCTGGCTTGCCGCCCAGCCCGACACCGCGGCGCTGCCCGTCGGCTACTTCGGCGCCAGTACCGGCGCGGGCGCGGCGCTGGCCGCTGCCGCCAATCCCGGGGTCAAGGTGGCGGCTGTCGTGTCTCGCGGCGGCCGGCCCGACCTGGCGGGCGAGGCGTTACGCCACGTCCACTCACCCACCCTGTTGATCGTCGGTGGGCGCGACGAGATGGTCCTGGAACTCAACCGCCGAGCGCGTGCGGCCATGCCTGCCGAGTGCAAAATCGCCGTGGTGCCCGGCGCCACCCATCTGTTCGAGGAACCCGGCACCCTCGAGCAAGTGGCGATGCTGGCACGTGGGTGGTTCACCAACCACCTCAACCGACCGGAAAGCTAAGCCGAAAGCTCTGTCACACGGTTGATTTCGGCGACGGCCAGCGCGACTACCTCGGGGATGGCCCGCTCGACCGGCTGGCTCAATCCGAGACCATGACCGGTGTCGGCGACGTCGACGGCAAATATCTGTAGCGCCTCCGGTACCCGACCCATTGCGTGGCCGAGCGCGTACGCGCCGCCGATATCGATGCGGTGCGAGCTCAGCCGATTCGGGGAACTGAGCACGTCATCGAGGTTGCAGCAATGGATACGGCCCGCCATCGGAACGCGCGTGACCGCCGCGTCGACGATGACGGCCAGTCGCGCGCCCGACCAAAAGTCAAGCAGTGTCAGCGGATCCACGATGCCGGTCACCACTTCGACGCCGGGCAGCGCCAATTCGTCGAGTGCCCGGGCGGCGGCGATGCCGACCCCGTCGTCGCGCCGGTACCGATTTCCGAGGCCGATCACGGCGACTCGGGCGCTCACGTGCGCCGGACCGTCAGCGTCAGGAAGTGGGTCGAGCAGGAGATGCAGGGGTCGTAGTTGCGGATCACCCTCTCACACAGCGCGGTGAGTGCAGCGTCTTCCAGGTCGAGGTTCTCGGAGATCACCCGGCTGAGGTCGGCTTCGATAGCCGCCTGGTTCTGCGAGGTCGGCGGGATGATGGTCGCCGCGGATACCTGCCCGTCCGCGGTGATGTGGTACCGGTGGTACAGCAGGCCCCGGGGTGCTTCGCTGACCCCGTGCCCGATTCCGGCGCGGGCCGCAACGTCGACGAACGGCCGCGACGGGCGCTCATACTCGTCGATGATCCGTAACGCCTCCTCGATCGCGTAGACTACCTCGACAGCACGAACAATAATGCTGCGGAACGGGTTTCGGCACCGACCCGCCAGTCCGGCCCGACGGGCCGCCTGGGCCGCTACCGGTGACAGGGCCCCCGAGTTCAACGAATACCGGGCCAGCGGTCCGGTCAGGTAGCGACCGCCATCCAGCGTCGCGTGCAGCGCCGTGGAATGCGGCACTTGCGACTCTACGACGTGCTGCATGAAATCGGCCACCGCAAAAGGCCGACCGGGACTGCGCGCGATGGTCCCGTTCTCGATCGCGTAGCGACCGGAAGCGGTGAGCGCCAACATCTCATGGTCCAGTTCGAGATCGGGGAACTCGAATCCGGATACCCATTCCACGGTGGCCAGTGCGTGGTCCATCGCGGTACGCAATTCCTGCGCGATGGGATTGAGCTCGAAACGGGTTGGCACCGAATAGAACCCACCGAGCCGCAGGTTGATCGGATGGATGGCCCTGCCACCGACGAGCTCCATCAGGCGGTTACCCGCCTTTTTCAGCGCCAGTCCGCGTTCTACCACGTCGCGGTGGTCGCGGGCCATGCTGACGATGTCGGGATAGCCCAGGAAGTCCGGGGCGTGCAGCAGGTAGATGTGCAGGACGTGGCTGTGGATCCATTCGCCGCAGTACAGGAGCCGGCGCAGAGCGACGATCTCGTCGTCGATCTCGGCCCCGCAGGCATCTTCGATGGCGTTGCAGGCGCTGAGCTGATAGGCCACCGGGCAGATGCCGCAGATCCGCGCGGTCAGGTCCGGCGGTTCGCTGTGCGCGCGTCCCCGCAGGAACGCTTCGAAAAACCTTGGCGGCTCGTAGATATTGAGCTCGACGGATTCCAGTGCGCCGTCTTTGAGCGTGACGTTGAGCGCCCCTTCCCCTTCGACGCGGGTGAGTGTTCCGACCCGCAGGGTGCGGTCCGAGGACGTCACTGCTCGCTCCGTTCCGCTGCGAATCGTGCCACGTTGAACGTGGAGAACACCCGCTCGACATCGGTCTCCGACATTCCGTCATGACGCAGCAGCGGAATCAGCGTCGCGGTTTTCGGTGCGGCAGAGGGACCGAAGCACCCGAAACATCCGCGGTGGTGCCGAGGGCACAGCGCCCCGCAACCGGCGTGCGTGACGGGGCCCAGGCACGGTATGCCGTCGGCCACCATGACGCAGGTGACGCCGCGCAGTTTGCACTCCGTGCACACCGTCTTCGCCGGCAACCGCGGCTTGCGTCCGACCAGCAGGGCCGCCAGCGTGTCAAGGAGCTGACCGCGGTCGATGGGGCAGCCTTGCAGCTGATAGTCGACCTTGACATGGGCTGAGGCCGGCGTGGAAGTCGCCAGCGTGTCAATGTATTCCGGTTTGGCGTAGACGACCGACGCGAACTCGGTGACGTCGGCGAAGTTGCGCAGGGCCTGGACTCCCCCGGAGGTGGCACACGCGCCGATGGTGACCAATACCTTTGACTGGTCGCGAATCTCACGGATGCGACGCTCGTCGTGCGGGGTGGTGATCGAGCCCTCGACCAGCGAGACATCGTAGGGCCCCGCGGTCGTCGCGCTGGATGCCTCGGCGAAGTTGGCGATCTCGACCTGGTCGGCCAGGGTCAGCAGTTCGTCCTCGCAGTCCAGCAGGGTCAGCTGACAGCCGTCGCAGGACGCGAACTTCCACACCGCCAGTTTGACTCGGCTCATCTACAGCTCCTTCACCTGCATCAGCGGGCCGGCCACGTCGTAACCGACGACCGGCCCGTCGCGGCACAGCAGCAGCGGGCCGAGCTGACAGTGGCCGCACCAGCCGACTCCGCATTGCATATTGCGCTCCAGAGACACCCGAATATCCCGCGCGGCTACACCTTTGGCTATCAGCTCCGCCGCACCGAATCGCATCATCGGCTCCGGCCCGCACAAAAAGGCACTGGTGCGCTCGGCATTCAGAGTGAGGCGGCGCAAGGGTTCGGTGACCAGCCCGACTTCCCCTTCCCAACCCTGGGTCGCCGCGTCGGCGATCAGATGCAACTCGATTCGCGGATCATCGGCCCACGTCTTCAGCTGGTCGACGAAGACGAAATCGGCCGGCGAGCGGGCACCAACGACGAGCATCACCTTGCCGTAGCGCTCGCGGTGCGCCAGCGCACCCAGGATCGCCGGCCGCAACGGGCACAGCCCCACGCCGCCGGCGACCATCACCAGATCGCGGCCCTCGGCATCGGCCAGCCCCCAGCTGGTGCCGAACGGACCCCGAACCCCGACCAGGGTTCCCGGCTGGGCGTCGTGCAGGGCACGACTGACCGCACCCACCGCTCGCACCGTATGGGTGATGGATCCGTCCTTGACGGTCGGGTCGCCGCTGATCGAGATCGCCGCTTCGCCGACACCGAATGCGTAGAGCATCATGAACTCTCCGGGCTCGGGCGATCGCACCGCCCGGTCGACGGGCTCGAGGCACAAAGTCGCCGAATCCGGGCTCTCCACCACACGACTACGGACCCGGTACGGCAGGGGGTCCATCGCGGAGACGTGCGGCGTCGTGGTCCAGTCACTCATCGCCGGCCATCTTGTTCATTTCGGCGGTGATGTCGATCCCCGTGGGGCACCAGGCGATGCAGCGCCCGCAGCCAACGCAACCGGACATACCGAACTGGTCGTGCCAGGTACCCAACTTGTGCGTCAACCAGTGCCGGTAGCGCGAGGCGCCCGATTGACGGACGCTGCCCCCGCCGTGAATGAAGGTGAAGTCGAATTCGAAGCAGGACGCCCACTCCCGCCAGCGTTCTGCGTGATCGCCGGTGAGGTCGGTGACGTCTTCGGTGCTGGTGCAGAAACAGGTGGGGCACACCATGGTGCAATTGCCACAGGTCAGGCAGCGGCCGGCCACCTCTTCCCACTGCGGCGACTCGCGCGCGTCGAACAGCAGGTTGCGCAGGTCTCCCTCCGGCATCTGGCGACCCATTCGGTGCGCGGCATTTGCGACTTCTTCTCGGGCGCAACTGCTTTCGCTCTCTGTCGCCGCCCGGTGCGGCACCGCCGCCAATATCTCGGCGCCCTCCGGAGTCCCGACGTCGACGACATATGATGCCGCACCGGCTCCGTCGGTGCGCTCGGTCAGAGCCAGGTCGTATCCGGGCCCCGCCGCCGGCCCGGTGCCCATCGACGCGCAGAAGCACAGCCCGCCGGGCTCCGTGCAATTGACCGCGACCACGAAGATCTGCCGCCGCCGGGTGACGAAGGCGTTGTCCGGATACGCGCCGGCACCCAGCACGCGGTCGAGCGTCGCGATGGCGGCGAGGTCACAGCCTCGCACTCCCAGAAACGCATAGCGCGGCGGCTCCTCGGGTTCCTCCACCACACTGCCGTCACGATTGCCGGCCCAAATCCGTTGCCGGGGCGGGTGCAGGAACTGTTTCCATGACTGTGGTCCCGCTGAATGGCCGAACGCTGCCTGGTCGTCACGACCGCGCACTCGGTAGTGCCCCGGGCTCACCTCGACACCCCAGCCGTGTGGCAGGTCGCTCGCCGAACTCAGTTCGGCCAGCACGATGGCGTTGTCGCGCAAGGTCGGGCCGATGACCCGGAATCCGCGGGCAGTCAGCACGTCGACAAGACCGTGCAAACCCGCGGTGTCCAGGAGTCCAGTGCCGACGTCTCCCCCGTCTCCGGTCATCAACCCATCATCCGTCCACTTCGGCGGGGGCTGTCAACCGTCGACAGCCGTTATTCACGACCACTTACCGCGCGTCCGCAGCAGCCAACCACTCCACCGTGTCCGAGAGCGCGCGCCGGGGCGTCGCCGGCAAGGGGTCCGCGTTGATGGGGGCCCATCCGACGCGGAACAGCATCTGGGGATAGTTGTTGTTGCCGAACACATCCGCACGTACGGCGGCGCGCGTTTCCTCGATCTCCAGCGGTTCGGTGACCGGACAACTCGCCAGCCCCATCGCCGTCGCGGTCAGCAGCACAACGCTGCTGGCCTCGCCGGCACGCAACCGGGCCAGTCGGTCGTCATTGCGGGTGCCGAGCGCCAGGATCACGCCGTTGTCGTCTTCTGCGTGGACGTCGGGCGGCATGGCCAGTGCGGCGCCTGCGAAACGACGGCCGGGTATCCTCGCGGCCGGGTCCGGCGCCGGCGCGTTACGGGCGGGGACTCCCGAGTTAGACGCGTGCCGGCCGCTCCAGGCGGTCAGTTCCGCCAGGTAAGCGGGATCGGCCGCGTGTTGTGACATCGACTGCAGTACAACGGTATTCAGCATTTTCATCGATTCGACCCGGTGCAGCGCAGCCCCCAAGCGGGCCGCCCGCGCAGCCATCAGCGCCACGTCACCTACGGGAACCGGCCAGAAGCTGTAGTGCCGCCGGTCCGTTCGCCGCCGCGGCATCGCGGCGGCCAGCACGATGTCGCGCTGATCAGGCACCTGCGGAATCACTTCGATCGCGGCCAGATGGCTGGGATCGGCCGGGTTGGGGAGCCGGGACACCTTGGCCTGCCACCCGACGGCCGCCAGCGCGGTGGCGCAATGATTCAGCGCAGCACCGCAACTGAGGATCAAGTCGCGCCCGTCCGGATCGGTGTGGGGCAGTTGACGGCTGGTGTCGGAGTAGAGATGGAGGCTGGACGTGTGCACCCGCCAGCGCCACGGCTGGGTGTTGTGTACCGACGGCGCCCGAGACGCCAGCGTGAGAACTGTCCGGATTGTACCTTCATCCGGGAAACGTGCGCTCATCCCTTGCGTTCCTTTCCATTTATGTCCTGTATCCACAAAAGCGTGACCAACCCCGCCGGGACGAGGGCACGGCGTCCTCATTCGACGGGACTTTGTGCCTTTACTGCTCAAGCGGCCGCGGCAATGGTGACCTCTACGGACAGGTGCTCACCGACGGCATAGACCGCCGCCCAGTCGCCCGCCTGCGCCGCCCGCGCCAGGTCGTCTACCAGCGGGCTTTCCACGCCCAGCTCGGCGAGCCACCCTGAGACCGTCGGCGCGATCTGGTGACCCGGCACGTCGACCGTGCGTCCGTCATGAAGCCGGTCGGTGACGTGGTACAGGCTCACCGGCGATATCGCCGGCCGGTTGAGCCACCCCAGGGTCAAGTGGTCGGTGGCCAATAACCAGAATTTCGTCATTGCGGCCTCCTCGATCAGCCTTGGGTCAATCTGACCAGGAGCGCACCGCGGCATATAGGGCCCAACGGAACCGGTCCGCAGTGCTTCGGTCGCCGCGTGAGCGTGCCGAAGTCCCAGGCGCGCGGGCCCTTGGTCACGGATGCCCGGGGGTCGAATGTCCTTAGCTCGGCACGCCGTGTCGCCGCGCCGCCAGCCGGCCCGCGATCGACGTGCCGCCGATAGTGATCAGGGCACCGAGAATCAGGGCTGCGGCCTCGCCCCCCGCGAACAGGTGGCGCTCCGTTCCGATCGTCGCTGCCGCGACCGGTACACCGAGTTGTGCCCCGGAGAGCACGGCGAGTGTCAGCGGCTGGCCGAGGAATCTGGCAGCGCAATGCGCTATCAGCGCGCCTGCCCCGAGGCCCACTCCCAGGAGGACGAACCTGGGATTCGCGATCAGCTCGCGCACTTGCAGGGACGCGCCCAGCCATACGAAGAACAACGGACTGAAGAACCCTTCGGTGATGCCGAACAATTGGCGCGCCAGCCGGCGTGGCTCGCCGACGGCGGCGACCGCCAGGCCGAGGGCGAAGCCTGACAACATGATCGAGACCCGGGTGGCGACGGCGACCGACGCCAGCGCGAAGAGCAGCAGCAGGCTGGTCCGCAATTCCAGTGCGAGCCGGTCCTTTTTGGAGTGGACGTGCACACGGCGCAACAGCCCCCGGCGGTCGAACTCGCGCAATAGTACGAAGATCGCCACGGCACAGCCGGCGATCGACAGTGCACTCAGTGCCGCGATCAGCGCCCGATCCGGCTCAATCGCCAACGGCAACAGAAGAATGCACGCACAGTCGGCGACCGCGATCTGCGCGGACACCAGAACAACGGCAGACGCCCTGGACTTCAGGGACTGGATTATCGGCAATGCCAGCGCCGCTGACGACGACGCCATCAACACCGCGTACAGCGCACCGTGACCATTGTGAAACTCGAAGGCGAGGAGCAATCCCAGCGCCGTCGCGACGGCAGCCACCAAGCCGGCGCGTGCGCCGGCCAACGGCAATGCGGCGCGCAATTGCAGGCCGCGGACCGGAATCTGGGTCCCGACGACGAACATCACCAGCGCGAAGCCGATATTGGCGAGAAACTGCAATGTCGCGTTGCCCACGTCGATGATTCCGAATCCCGAGCTGCCGACCGCGAGTCCGGCGAGCAATTCACCGATGACCACCGGGATCCGCAGCCGGGGAACGGCGGCCAACAACGGACCGGCAAAACCGATGGCGGTCACCAGCGCCAGCGTCGAGAAGCCGAAACCCTGCACGTCATCCGACCTTCGACTCGACCCGCATCAAGATATTTTGCACGGGTCCGGGGTCGGCATGGCGTTGGGCGGCCAGGTGAGTCAAACGGTGGTCCGATGAACGGGTTTGCCCGATACCGTCCTTCTTCCCCTTGGCATTTGGCTGGTGGCACGCCGTCAGGCACCGAGGCAGGCAACCCTCCGCCAGCTGTCATCTCGCTCAATCGGCTTGCTGGGCCTGGCCGTTGGGATCATCGGCGGCATTTACGGAATCGGTGGCGGGTCACTGCTCAGCCCGGTTCTGATTGCCCGCGGTCTGCCCGTCGCAACGGTCGCACCGGCCGCGCTGACCTCGACACTGGTCACTTCCGTCGTCGGCGCGGCCACCTACACCGTTCTGGCCACCACTGCGCACGGCTTGGACATCGCACCCGATTGGTGCGTCGGGATCGTGGCCGGAGCAGGCGGCCTGATCGGTGGCTATGTGGGCGCCGCCATCGCGCCGCGCGTGCCCGAAGGCGCATTGCGGGCAACCCTGGGGGCACTCGCGGTGATCACCGCCGTCGTCTACGCGTGGCAGGCACTGATCTGAGCGACTCAGCTGACGGTGAAATCAAGGGCCATAATCCGATCGACCGGTGTAGCGTACAGCCCTGACTTGTCGGCCGAGTTTTCGATAGCGGCCGGTCTAGTACGGAGGTGCCCATGCACGCCGAGTTGTCCGAACCGGCGCCCTCCCACACGTCCACCGCTGAATCCGCGGCGTCGGATTACATCGACGGTATGGAACGCCTGTTGCGGGCGGTTCAGGAGTTGTCCCTGGCCCGCAGCCTCGGCGATATCCAGCGCATCGTCCGGACCTCGGCACGGGAGCTGACCGGCTGCGACGGCGCGACATTTGTGTTGCGCGACAACGACAAGTGCTACTACGCCGACGAGGAAGCGATAGCGCCGCTGTGGAAGGGCAACCGCTTCCCCATCGAGGCCTGCATCAGCGGCTGGGCCATGCTGAACCGGGATGCCGCGGTGATCCCCGACATCTATGTCGATTCGCGCATTCCGCAGGGCATTTACCGGCCGACCTTCGTCAGGAGCCTGGTGATGGTGCCGATCCGCCGGCTCGACCCGATCGGCGCCATCGGCAACTATTGGGCGCACCAGCACCAGCCTTCCGATCAGGAAGTGCGCCTGCTGCAAGCCTTGGCCGATTCGACCTCGATCGCCATGGAAAATGTGCAGGTTTCCGGCGAACTGGAACAACGGGTACGCGACCGCACCGCCGAACTGGAGAAGGCCAACGAGGAAATCCGCCGGCTTTCGGTCACTGACGAACTCACCGGGCTGAACAACCGCCGCGGTTTTTACCTGCTCGCGGACCAGGCGCTGCGGGCCGCGCGGCGTCATCGCCGCAACTGTGTGCTCGCCTTTCTCGATCTCGACGGACTCAAGCGGGTCAACGACGAACTCGGCCACGATGTCGGCGACATGCTCATCACCGATGTGGCCCGGGTGCTGCGCACCACGCTGCGCGAGTCGGACATCATCGCGCGCATCGGCGGGGACGAGTTCCTGGTCCTGACCACCGAGAACGAGGGCGATCCGGTACGGCTGAAAGAACGCTTGGTCGAGGCGTTCCAAAGGTTCAATCAAACAGGCGAGCGGCCTTATCGGCTGTCGGCCAGCATCGGGCTGGTGCAGGCGCCCGCCGCCGACACCGCATCGGTCGACGAATTGTTGGCCCGCGCTGACGAACTGATGTACGCCGAAAAGAAGGCAAGCATCAAGGCACGCCTGGCGGGATTGATCGGACCGGATGCCACGTCTGCGCTGATGCCGGAGCTGAGCCGGCGCAGTTAGGTTCGGCCGGGTCCGGATGGAATGCGCGCAATGGCGAATATCCGGTGACGACGATCAGTACGATCAGCCAATGGTCAAAATCTTGTTCGCGGCGCTGGTAGCGGTCGGCTCCTTCGCGCTGGCACCCGCGCCGGCCGCGCACGCCGACGTGTGCGGCGACGTGGGAGGTCGGCACGTCTCGGTGGGCGGGTGCACAGACCCCGCGGCGAGGGTGGCGACGGCCAGCGACGTCGAGGCCGCCAGCCAGGCCGCAAACGGCCAGCCGCCGTGCTACACCGCCGAGGGCGTGCCGTATTACACGCCCAACGGCGACCCCTGCTAATCGACAGCGGGAGATCTCACGCCGTCGATCTTGCAAGGGTCGGGCCACCGGCGGGTACGCACGCAGTCAGCACGCCGGTGGCGCAGCCACCGCGCAAACAACTAGCCCGCGAACCGTGTGTTCTGTTTGTTGAAGAAGTCCGCCCACGACATGACGTCGGGGTGCTCTTTGAGCAGGGCCCGGCGACGCCGCTCGGTGAGGCCGCCCCACACGCCGTACTCAACCTTGTTGTCGAGCGCGTCCGCGCCGCATTCCCGCTTCACCGGACAATTCCGACAAATGGTCGCGGCCTTCCGCTGCGCTGCGCCCTTCACAAAGAGTTCGTCGGGATCGGTGTCGCGGCACAGAGCGTTTCTGACCCAGGCACGATCTTCGGCGGTCATTGCGCGCGGATTGCTGTTGGTAACCGCCAAGCCCAATTGCCGAGTGGCCGTTCGCATTTCTGACAACAATTTATGCCCTTCCTACTCGCCGCAGTGTGCATCCGCCAACCGAGAAACCGTCTCGATATTTCGAGCTCCCCGAATTCTTCGTCAGGACGGCCGGCTGCTCTGACAGCAAATTAATGCCGGCCGGCCGCGTGCACATCGTGACCGGCCGCCAATGCCACAAAGCCTGGTTGTGCGGACGCCACAAAACGGTGCCGTCACCTCCGACCGCCCGTCTGTCGATCACGTTTTGGTCTATCGCGATCGGTGCGGCAATCGTTAACACCGAGCAGAACGGGGTCGTCTACAACGACGGGCTGCAGGACATTTTGATCTGGACGTCAAATGTTCCCGGCTCCGCGGCGCCTGGCGAGGTGCCGACCTCCAGCCCGGCACCGGGTGCGCCTCCAGCCCCGGCGTCGTAAACATCTCCGCACACGCCTCCCTGGGTCGCGCCGCCTCGTGACTCAGGGAGGTCTTTTTCCTGAAAGCTTCTCAAGCCACGGCTATCAGGGCAGCTCATCGTCCAAGTTGGCGAGAAAATCGGGCAACCGGCCGGCGCCGAAGTCGTAGAACCGTGCCCACACCGGCTCGATGGAGATTCGCACCATCCGCTTATACGTCGAGCGCACATTGCGCTCGAACTCGGCGAGTTGGATTCCGTCCATCTGCCTTCGCGCCGCCGCGAGGTACTCCTCGGTGACCCCCTCGACCGTTGTCAGCGTGGCGAGCCCGCGCACCAACAGGGCCTTCGCCTCTTCAGGCGTGGAGCCGCTGTCTATCGTCAGCGCGACCTGCGGGCGCGATGCGAGTGCGCGGGCCTTCGGCGCGGTGGATGCCGTTGAGACGATGATGCGGTCACCGGTCCAGGAGAACCCGACGGGAATCACTCGCGGGAAACCATCGTGGCCGTTGTAAGCGAGGCGAGCCATCGACCCCGCAAGCAACTTCTGGGCACCGGGATGGCCGAGTTCGCGGGCCGCGTCAGGATTGTTCAGCACACCGGCAGACATACCCGGTCAAGGACAAACCGCACGTGGACTGCATCCTCCTCAACCGCGCTGGAGAAGCCCGGTCCTGGTCGAAGGGGTGGTCTCAATCGTTTTCTGTCGTCACCGGGTTGGGGGTCACCGGATTCGTGACAGCAGGAAGGTGCCCCGGCCACGCCGGCAGCTCCGCATTCGGCTCCGAAATCGGCGATACCTCCAGCGGTACGCATTTCTTCGGTGTGAGCCCGTTTTTCCACGCACCGGGTGGATTCGGCGCGGCCGACAACGAGCCGTCCGGGCAGCGGAATGAGCACGAGCCCTCGACCGCACCCAGCGGAGTGATGACTTGGGCGGTGAGGAAGAAGATATTGACGCCACCGACGCCTTGAACGGCACCGCCCCCGTACTCGCAGTGCCAGCGACTTCCGTTTTCCTCGATTGGGAAGTCACACCAGTAGTGGTATGCGCCCATCTCCATGCCGGAGCCCCCTACCCCCGGATAGTCACACAAACCGGGGCCGGGTACGTTTCCGCCGATATCCGCCTGGGCCACTGGGACGCTCATACTGAGCCACGCAGTTGCCGCGATGCCGAAAATGGCGAATTTCTTCACTCATTCACCTCTTCAAACGAGAACCGCCGCGTGATGGGCAACTGCGTTTGCAAGCAAATTGACCATGACGCCCTTTGCCACACGTCTCACAGTCTCTCGCCTGAAAACTCATCCCGTTGCCATAACTGGGAATAATCCCTGATGACAGTGCCCGGCCTTCGGTTTGTGCGTGCAGATTTCCCGTCGCGGCCGAATTGTCGAGCGGAAAATACTGGCATGAGAGCGGTTTGGCGGGGGGTGCGGCGGGCGGTCCGGGCGCGGCCTGCCATAGCGTCGAAGATCGGCAGTGGCCGCTGTCGCGGTGAAGCTGCGACGATGTACAACAGCCCCCGATGGTCCGCGGAGCCCGCCGCGCCGTCACGTCATGACAGAGAGAATCGCGTCAATGCCCGCCGAACCCTCACATCCACCAGCCGCGGCACCCAAGCGGCCGCGGGTCCACGTCACGCCCGAGGAGCTGGAGAGATTCGGCGACGAGGAGCAGGTGCGCGCGGCGTGGGACGAGAGTCGGCTCCGTGACGAGCAGCCGCCGCATCACCGTTAGCCATACCGTTTCACTGCAAAGTGCGCTGGTAGCGGCGCATGCCGGCAATCCACCGCTCGTAATCGGCGCCCTTCTGCCGGTACATGGCCAACACCTCCGGGTGCGGCAGTACCAGAAATGTCCGGTCGGCAATGGCCTGAACCACGAGCCCTGCCACCGTCTCCGGGGTGACCACCGCCCCGGCACTGGTGACGGCGGCGCCGGCCATCCGCATCTCCGCGTCCGGCGATTCGGACATGCCGCGCAGCATGGGGGTGTCCACACCCATGGGGCACACGCAGCTGACACCTATTCCCTGGTCGCCATATCTGATGGCCAACCATTCGGCGAAGCCGACGGCGGCGTGCTTGGTGACGCTGTAGGGCGCCGCACCGAGCTGGGTCAGCAGGCCGGCGGCCGAGGCGACGGCCACGAAATGTCCCGCTCCACGCTCAAGCCATTGCGGCACAACGGCTTTGGCCGCCCGGATGTGGGCGCGCAGGTTGATGTCGATGATCCGGTCCCAGGCGGCTTCGTCGTCGCCGAGGCCGAGTTGGCCGTTGATGCCGGCATTGGCAACGTAAATGTCCACCGGCCCGAAGGCACGGCGTGCGGTGTCGAGCAGGGTTTCGATGCCGTCCGTGCTCGCGGCGTCGGCGGCTGTCCCCACGCCCCCGATCAGCGCCGCGGTCTCCGCCGCGGAATCCGCGTCGATGTCGCCTGCCACCACCGAGGCACCGGCCGCCGCCAGTGCCGCCGCAGTGGCCCTGCCAATGCCCGAACCCGCTCCGGTGACAACCGCCACCGATCCGTCGATCTTCACGGGCCCATGTCTACCGCATCGGTTGGGCACAAGGCGCTACCGACTGCCGGAACAGACGCGTGCCGTTCAGGTGCTTCGGGATGGGCCGGATCAGAATCCGCTGAAGCAGTCCTGACCGTTCTGTGACGAGGCGGGGATGGTCGCGTTCGTGGTCGAGAACGTCGCTTCCAGGCCGGTGTCGGTGACCTTGACGGTGTCGGCGTGGATGCCCAACGGATAATTCTGGGTCGCTTTGGACGTCAGACTGTCCAGGTTCTCCTGCACCGTGTTCGTCGACATCTTCGTGCCCAGGGCGGTCAGGTTGACGACCTGCAGCGACAGTCCGTTTTTCACAATCTGCGGCTTGACGGTGACGCTGTCGAGCATCCCCTTCAGTTCGATGGTTCCTTCGCCGGGATTGGTGGTGACCTTGCTGGTCACGAAGCTGCCCAGCACCGGGACGGCGTCTTGGACGGACTGCTTGATGCCGTCCGATGACCAGGTGATGGTGCCGTTCACTGCGCCGATGGTGCCCTTCGAGCCGCCGGCGTCGCTCAGTCGCAGGTCCTTGATGTCGATGCTGACCTTCATACCCTTGGCGCTGCGCACCTGGTTGCCGGCGGTCTGCACGGAGATGTCCGGGTAGGTGCTGCTGATGTACTGCCACAGCATCGGTGGCATGGCGGCGAACGACACCGTGGCGCTGTCCTCCACCTCACACGCGACGGCGCTCGCCACCTTGTTCCCGGCCAGGTGCCGAACGAGCAACTCGGCCCCGACCACGAGGGCCAGGACGACGGCCAGCACGATGGCCAGAATCAGAGGTTTCTTCGGCCGTCGGCGTGGTGTTTTTCGCCGGCGCGCTCTCGGGCGGCGGTTGGGTGGGCAGGCGGGTCGTGGCCTGTTCCGGCGGACCGGACTGTTCCTGTGCGGCGGGTGGGCGGGCCGGCGGAAACGGCGGCCCGGCAGCCAGCGGGCGGCCCGGCTGGGGAGGCTCTGGACGACGGGGTGGCTGCGGTGGGTTCTGCCGCGGTGGCGGCGGGTAGGGCCGACCGCCCTGCGGGATCCGCTGAGTCGGTGATCCCGACGGAGGTGGTGGCGGGGGCGCCGGCCGCCTGCCGGGTCCGGGCTCGGTGGGACGGTTCCATTCCGGCGGGTTCCCGCGGGGTGGCCCTTGCGGCGTTGTCACCACAACCATGGTGCCCTAACAAGCTGAATGTGTCTGCGGCGGAGCCTTGCCGATCAGCCCTTTGTGGACACCGAGACGTAGTCGACAAGCATCGGCTGTCCCGAAAGGGTGGCGCTGGTCGGGCCGCCTCCGAATGCGTCCGGGAAGCCTCCGCCCATCGCCACGTTCAGGATGACGAAGAACCCGTGGTGGGTGGCGTTGTTCCAGGCGGTGGCGGGGACCTGGTTGGAGTTGACGGTGAAGTAATTGTTGCCGTCGAGGTACCACCGCAACTGTTCGACGCTCGTACTGCGGTCCAGCTCGATGGCGTAGGTGTGGAAGCTGGTTTGCGCGCCCGTCACCGGTCGTTCGCCGGAACCGATTCCGGTGAACTCGTTGAACGGCCCGCCGGGAGCGGTGCCGCCGTGCACCGTGCCGAACACCGAACTGCGCCCGTTGATGCTTTCCATGATGTCCAGCTCGCCGATGCTGGGCCAGTTGCTGGCACCGACGGGCCGTGCCGCGTCACCAAGGGCCCAGAACGCCGGCCAGTAGCCGGGCCCGTTGGTGGTGTTGACATTGGGCTGCTGAATCGACGCCTCGATGCGCAGCACTCCGCCGGAAGGCGCCGCGAAGTCGGTGCGTTGCGTCTCGATCCGGCCCGACGTCCAGTTGCCGGCGGCGTCCCTGATCGGCTTGATCGCCAGGTGGCCGTTGCCGTCGAGGTAGACGTTGTTGGTGCTGTTGGTCATCGACTCGATCTCGCCGGTGCCCCAGTTTGTTGCTCCGCCGGGATAGCCGTGGCCCAGATCGTAGAGCCAGTTCGCGGTGTTGACGGGTGAGCCCGCGGAGCCCGTGAAGTCGTCTCGCCAGATCGTGGTGAATCCGCCACCGCCCCCACCGCTTCCGCTGGCGCCCGTGCCGCCTGTGGCACCCGTGGCCCCTGTTTGGCCGGCAGTGCCGAACAATCCGGCCGCACCGCCCGCCCCACCCAGGCCACCGGTGCCGCCGGGTCCACCGGCGACCGCCACGCCCGCGGCATTGACCGGGCCCCAACCGCGAGCGCCGGCTGGTGATGAAGGTGTCCACGGCGGCGAAAGCGCTCGGCGAGCGCTGGGAAGAAGTGCGGCGGTAGCACGCCAAAAATACGGCGGTTCCCCGGATTGGCAATGCCCTAAGGGTGGGATTAACGCGGCGAGTGCTCACCGCGCCCGCCCGGCGAGACAGGTCGCTCAGAGCCCCTTCCTTTGGAGCGCCTTCATCAACGATGGGCGCCTGCCATAGTCTTGCCGGACTTTTGCGATGTAATGCACGAAATCAGCACTGCGACCGCCTCTTTCATACAGCTCGGCCATTGTTGCCAGCGTCGCAGCAATGCCCGGGTAGAGCTTGGTGTTCGGATACCGCAGGTCTTTCTCGAGCGACTGCCGGTACAGATCTGCAGCCGCTACCGGCCGGGCCTCGGCCCCTTGCGCGGCGAGTTCCTTCCACGCCCAGCCCGGACCATAACGCTCGGCGGCCTCCCAGGCGGCGTCTACGTCTTCCTCACTGAGGCAGAGCTGGACCAGAACCGCCCCCGCGCCGGGGCCTGCAGCTAATCCCCGCGCGTGGTCAAGCGCCCAGGCGCGTTCGGTTTCGGCGCGATCGTACGTGGCGGCGAAGTCCAGCAGCACTCGATACGCACGGACCGAAGGCTGCCGGACGAAGTCGGCACGCAGAACGGCGATCGCATCGTCGATGCGGCCAATTCCCCGGTATGTATCGGCGACGTCGGACGGGTTCAGCCAATAGTTATTACCGCCGCCGTGGCTGCTGGTGCGCCCTTCGGCAACAGCCTGATCGATCCATGTGACTACCTCTGCGTCACGTCCGGCTGCCCGCAAGCGGGCGATGATCGCACCGTACTGCGGGTGTTCCCGGTCGTTCAAAAGGTCGACAGCGCGGTCGATATCGCCATCGTGATCGGCGAGTTCCAGCAACATGGTGTTGGCCTCGAGCCGGCTCCGGTAGTCACGACCTGCGTGCTGGCGGTCCAAGTCCGCGACCGCCGCGCGGTAGATCGCAAGCGCATGGTCGTCGAACGCGTCGATGAAATCCGCGAGGATCAGCGTCGGCCATCCCGGCGAGGTCGCCCGGAAAGTCGCCAGCCATCTTGCGAGTTCGACACCGTCTGGTTCACCCAGTCGACACGCTTGCGCGTACAGGTCGGCAGCCCGCTGGCATTCATCGGCAATCACACCCGACGAATCGTCCGCCTGCCCAGTGATTGTGCGTAGCAAAGTCAGCGCGGACAGCAGGGCCGGTCGCACGACTTCCGCGGACCCTCCATTGAGGTGAATTTCGAGTTCGTCGAGCACTTGGCTGCCCGCTTCCGCGACGACGTAGGACTCGCGGTAGTCGACGAATCCGCGGAATTCCAGGGCGTTTCGCACAACGGCCTCGAACTCGGCTTTCGCGGTCGTGTCGTCACCGGACGCGGCCGTGGCGCGAACCTCCAACATGCGGCGCACTTCGCCGTCGCGGTTGGCGAGGGTCATGACGAGCTCGCGAAGCTCGTCGATGTCCATCGCTTGCACGGTCGCTTCCAGCGCCGATGCCGCCCCAGTGGCCTCGGCGACGGCGCCGCTGTCTATTACCGCGAGACCGACTGCGACCAGGTGCTTGCAGAAGTGACCGTCGGCGGCGTGCGGGCATGTGCAGAAACCATCAGGTTGCGGACCGGACCACTCGAGCTGGACCACGTAGACCCGCTTGGCTTGGACCGACGCGCAGGCTCTCCCGGCCGTCGCTCGCAACCCTCGGACGTACCGGACATAGTCTTCACCCCGGGCATAGCTCCGGTCACCGGCCACCTCAAGCAGCGCCTTCTCCGACAACGGCATACCAACATGGTGCCCGATCGACTCCGCGACACCTCTAAGGTGAGCAGCATGGTCGAGCGACCGTACCTGCGCCTGGTGCCAGAACCCGTGTCGCGCCCGGATCTGCGTCGCGCACGCCGGGGCGACGCCGCGGTCTACCGGGTGCGGGTTCACCTCGACGACAGCGATCCGACGATCTGGCGACGGTTGGACCTGCGTTCCAACATGACGCTGGACCTGCTGCACCAGGTCCTGCAGGTGGCGTTCGACTGGACCGACTCGCACCTGCATCGTTTCTCACTCGGCGGCGGCGCCTTCGACCGCCACAGCCAGCTATTCCTATGTCCGTACGACGTGGACAACAAGGAGTGGCCCGAAGACGACGACGGCCTGCCCGCCGCCGAGACTCGACTCGACGAAACCCTCAGTGAGCCCGGCGATGTCCTGCACTACCTCTACGATTACGGTGACAACTGGGAGCTGACGCTACGTCTGGAACAAGTCTTTTCCGCCGAGAGTGACTGTCCCGCGGCGGTTGTCGTCGACGGTGAGCGAGCGGCTCCGCCGGAAGACTGTGGGCATTTGGTCGATGTGGACAGCCTCGCCGAGGTGCTCCCTGACCCCGCGCTGTTCGAGCCGGAACGGGTCAACAAGGGGTTCGGCGACGCGTATTTCGTGCTGCGCGAGGCAGGCATCGACGTGCGCCTGGTCGACCTGGTTCATCGGCTCACGTTCAGTCCGTATGGCGACGACCTGACGAAGGCGGCGCTCACCTTGGCCGGTGCGCGACAGTCGGACACGGTCGCTGTTGCCGACAATCTCCGGGCGTATCAGTGGTTTCTGGACCGCGCCAAAGACGGCGGCATTCCGTTGACGACCGCCGGATACCTCAAACCGGCTGACGTCGAGGAAGCCTCGAAAATCGTTCCTGTAATGAATGATTGGGTCGGCAAGAACAACCGCGAGATCCAATGCTATCCACTGTTGCGGTTCCGCGAAGGCGTGCAGTCGTTGGGACTGCTGCGTAAGCACAAGGGCACACTGTTGCTGACCAAGGCTGGCATAGTTGCCCAGCGTGACGCCGACAAGCTGTGGGAGCATCTGGCCGGTCGGTTGATTCCCAAGTCCGAAGAGAAGTTCGACGCACAAGCAACCATGCTGATGCTGGCCTTTGCGTCGGCTTCGGCCGGTTCCGAACTGCCGTTCGACAAGATGACAGCGCTGCTGGCCGATCTCGGCTGGCGCTACTCCGACGGTCGGTCTCTCTCGGAATCGTCCCTACGTCAACTCGCCATCTACCAAATCCTGCTCAACGTGACCGACCAGCCCGTCACCCGGGCACGGCGGAATATCGTGAGCCCTGCCGCAGCAGCACTGGCGCGTAGGGCGCTCGGCGGGAACTGAAGGCATAAGCAATGCTGAGGACGACCCAGAAGTCGTTGGCCGGCGCTTCGCGAAGCGCGCCGAGCGGTCGCCGAATGGCGCCGGGCCAGGTCCCCCAAACGCCGACAACCTCGCGATAGCTTGCTGACCCGCGCATGACGCTTATAGGACTCACAGTGCCACCACCCCAATTGACCAGCGGACAAATTCGACACAAGGGCAGCGCCACCGGCTGAGCCGGATGACGTGCACAGGCGCGCGCAGCGTGCACGGCGTGCTGTCGAACTGGCCGAACTCCCCTGAATGAGCCTGTCGAGCGCGCCGCCAGCACCCTTATGGTCCCCAGAATGGGCTGAACGACACGCAACAGTTGGGGTTAAGAATCTGCGGTATCGCAGCTCAAGGTCTACTTCTCTGCGTCGGGCTGACAGGATTTGAACCTGCGACCACTTGACCCCCAGTCAAGTGCGCTACCAAACTGCGCCACAGCCCGGTGCTGCCGATCCGTGAACCAGCAGCAGGTCGACAGCCTACCGCAGCCCCCAACCCGCTCCGCTAGGCCACCTGCGCGTCGCCCGCCGAGGCCCGCCGCCACAGCAGCGACGAGTACACCGTCCGCCCGTCGGGCAGGGTCAACTCCGACGACAGGGTGAGCTGGTCACCGTCCAGGTCGCTGTGCCGCAGGTGGAATTGGCCCAGGTAATTCGGCACCAGGGACAGCGTCGCCTGGTGGCGGATGTCGCCGGTGTCCTTGTCGACGAAGTACCGCCCGCTGTAGGCCAGATATCCCAGCGCCGCAGCGGCCGCCTGCTCCGTCGTGCCACCGCTGGCCACCGGCCGGTCGTAGTTCGGCCGGCCCGCGGACTGGATCTGCGCCGACATATAACCGTCGGGCGTGTACATGATCAGACCCTGGGCATCGTCACCATGCGGGTACCTGGGCGGTCCGTCGGGACTGTCCCGCTCCACGTAGGAAACCAGACTCCAGGCTCCGATAAGACTGTCCTGCAATGACTTTGACATGTCGAAAATCTCCTCAGTAGCGGGTGCGCGACCGGGTGTCGACCTTCGACACCCACGCCCGCAGCACCCGGGCGAGTTCGGCCTCGCGGCCGTAGAACCGCTGTGCCGGAACCGGCACGCTGACCGCGACCAGCACATCGCTCACGCCGTGCAGCACCGCGCCCACCGCGCAGATGCCTTCGGTCTGCTCTTCACAGTCATAGGCGACGCCGTCGGCCCGGACGCGATCCAGTTCGGCACGCAGTGCCGCCTGATCGGTGATGGTGTTCGTGGTCAGCTGCACCAGCCGCTTGGGCATGGCCTGAGCCAGCTGATCGGCGGGCAGCGCCGCCAGCAGAGCCTTGCCGTTGGCGCTGCAGTAAAGCGGGAACGTCTCCCCCACCGCACTCACCGCCTGCAGACGGTGCGGCGCGACGACCTGGTCGATGAACGCTGCGCGGTCGCCGTCCAGGATCGACAGGTCCACCGTCTCGTTCAAGCTGCGCGACAGCTCGGTCAAAAACGGGTGCATATCGGTCACGACACCGAGTCGCACCGTGTTGGCCATCCGCGCGATCTCCGGACCCAGCCGGTAGGGCCCGCGGCCACCCCGGCGCGAGGCGACCAGTCCCTCGTCTTCGAGCGCGTTCAGAATCCGGCTCACGGTCGAGCGGGCCATGCCGACCCGCTCACAGATGTCCGCCTGATTCAGCCCGCCCGGATGGGACTGCAGCACCCGCAGAATCTCCGCGGCCCGGGCAATGACCTGGATGCCGCCGCTGCGGGCCTCGGAGTTGTCAGGCAACGCTGTCACCGCAGAACTCCTCTCCCGGCCGGCAGCTGCAGCACGGCCTCGGCTTCTTCGACGGAGGCCAGCGTTAGGTCCAGGGCCTGCGCCAGACGCGTCGTGCGCGAGACCAGGGCCAGATTGCTCGGCGCCAGCTCACCCTTGCGCAAGTACAGCGTGTCCTCCAGACCTACGCGCGCATTGCCGCCCAGGGCCAAGCCCATCGCAGTGAGCTCAAGATTGGCCCGACCGATCGCGATGACTTGCCAGATCGCCCCCGGGGGAAGCCGGCGCACCATGGTGAGCAGATTATCGGCGGTGGCGGCCATGCCGCCCTGCACCCCGAGCACGATGCTGAATTGCAGCGGTTCGGCCAGCAGCCCTTCGGCCCACAGCCGCAGACACGCCTCCAGATGACCGGTGTCGTAGATCTCCAGCTCGGGTTTGATGTCCAGCTCGGCCATGCGTCCGGCGAGCCGGCGCACAGCAGTGGGCGGGTTGCGAAACTCCCCGGCGCCGAAGCTCATTGAGCACGGGTTGAGCGTGGCCATCCGCGGTCGCAGCTCCACCAGCTTCTCCCGTTCCTCGAACGGCACGCTGAGGCCAACTCCGGTCGACATCTGGATCAGGATCGGGCAGCGTTCGCCGATCAGATCCATCGTCCGTCGCGCGATGTCGAGATCGGCTGTCGGCCTTTCGTTTTCGTCGCGAAGATGGATGTGAGCGACGGACGCGCCCGCGTGATATGCCTGCTCGACGGCGGTCGCGATCTCCTCCGGCGTGGTGGGCAGGGCCGGATTGTCGGCTTTGGTGGCGATGGGTCCCGTCGGTGCGACGGTGACGATGACGCTCATGACCGGGCCCCGTCCGGATGCGCGATGGTGACGAGCAACAGTGCCTCGTCATCCGAGCGATTCAGGATCGACCTCGTCTCGCCCTTGGCCAGGTGCATGCTGTCGAGCCGGCCCAGCACCGTCTCCCCTTCGTCGGTGTAGATGACCAGCTCGCCGTCGAGCACGACGTACACCGTTTCCTCTGGGGCGGCGGACTTTTCGGCCATGCCGCCCGGGTGGTAGAGCGACACCCCCACCCAGAACCGCTCGGTGGTCCCGGCTTCCAGGCCCTGCAATCGCGAGGTGCACACGTGGTGATGCGCGGGAGCCACATACGTGGGAGCATCGCAGACGCGAGTCACGTTCATCCTCAGGCCGCCTCGCCCGTCTCGATGCGGTAGCTGCCGGTGGGATCGACGATCGCGACCAGACGCACGATGCAGCCGTCGCCGCCCACCCAGCGCCATGGGAACGCCGCGAAGGTGACCCGCTTTCCGGTGACCTTGTCCAGGTCGCCGCCGACATTTTCGAAGCCGTAGATGCCCTTGGACAGGATCGCCCGATGGCACGGTTCCCACTCCGGGAAGTCGTCGAGTACTTTGCGCCCGGTCAGCTGCTCGTATTCCGCCACCGCCCAGGGCAATAGGCCGCCCTGCGCTTCGGCCGGACCGTGCGGTGCGATCGCGGTGGCCAGCGGGTGATCCAGCGCCTGGGTGTCGGTGCCCACGGCCTTGACGCCCTTGGCGGCGAACCATTCACCGGCTTCTTTGTAGAAGCCCGGCGAGTAGGCGTAGTACTCGGCGCTGTCGGCGTACTTGTGGTGCCAGCCGGTGTTGACGATGACGATGTCGCCGGGCCGGATCTCCGGTGTGACGTTCTCCAGGTCGTCGGCGGTGACGACGCCCCACTTGTCCTTGGGAATCGAAACCACGACACCGGTGCCGAAGAATGCGCTCAACGGGATCTCTTCCAAGAACGGCGTGCCTTCGACCACGTGTGCGGGGGCGTCGATGTGGGTGCCGGAATGCATGACGGTGGTGATCTTCTGGGTCAGCACCCGGCTTTTCGCCATCCCGTGCAGCCGCTCGATCTTGACGTCCTCGAAGTAGGGCCATGCCGGCACGCCGTGCCCCCACGGGTGCGAGAGGTCGTAGAACTCCAATGCTGATTCGGCTTTACCGAGGGGCCAGGTGAATTCCATGGCTATGACATCCTTTCTGTGTTGAGTTGCTGACTGATGTGCCCGGCCAACCGGGCGGCCGTCTCTTCCCGGGCGCCTGGCGGCCAGTCGAGAAATCCCCGGCCCGTGCGTGCTCCCAGGTGGCCCGTGTCCACCAGCTCGCGCAGCAGCGGGCTGGGATGCGGGTCGCTGTTGATGTTCGGGATCACGGCGTCATGGATCGCCAGCGTCAGGTCCAGGCCGATGTAGTCGGCGTTCTCGAGGGGACCGAGCGCGGCCAGACGCAGCCCGATGGTGTTGCGCACCACCAAATCCACCGTCTCGGCGTCACAGATGCCCTCGGCCACCAACGCCATCGCCTCGCGCCACAGCGCATGTTGCAGACGGTTGCCGATGAATCCCGCGACGTCGCGACCGACCCGCACCGGCAGCTTCCCTGCCTGGTTCAGCAACGCGACGATTCGGTCGACGGTGTCGGCGTGCGTCCGCTCGCTGGGGATGACCTCGACGACCGGGATGAGGTCGGGCGGATTCCAAAAGTGCGTGCCGATGACGCGGCCGCCGTCTTCGACCCGCTCGGTGACGGCGCCGATCGGCAGCACGGAGGTGTTGGTGGCCAGGACCGCACCACGCGGCGTCAGTCCGGCCAGGCGCTCGAAGAGTTCCTGCTTGACAGCGAGGTTTTCGACGATGGCCTCGACCAGCAGGTCGCAATCCCGCACCGCCGCAGCCAGATCGGCGGTGGCAGACACCGAACCGCGCTGCGCCCCGGACACCTCGTTTGCCTCTGCGGCTGCGGCAGCGAGGATTTCGGCGTTGGTGTCGGTGATGACGACGTCGAGTCCCGCCGAGGCCAGCACACCCGCGATGCGACGGCCCATCAGGCCGGCGCCGACCACCGCCGCACGGGTGAAGCCGGGCGAGCTCAGCATGCGGTGTACCCCCCGTCCAGATACATCACCTGGCCGGTGTAGAAACTAGAGGCGTCACTGAGCAGATAGATCAGGGCGCCGACGAAATCTTCGGGTTCTGCGAAGCGTCCCAGGGGGATTCGGGCGAACATGGTTTCCCGGGTGGTGCGTCCTTTTTCATCGTCGGCGTACATCCACTCGGTCAGTTCGGACCGGAATACCGTGGGGGCAAGGGCGTTCACCCGGATGCCGTTTGTGCCCCACTCGGCGGCCAGCGACTTGGCGAGCAGATCGGTTCCCGCTTTGGACGGACAGTAGGCGCTGTAGCCCGCGCTGTGGCCCAATGCCCCACGCACGGAGGACACCAGCACGATGCTGCCGCCGAGCCCCTGCTCGAGCATGACCCGCCCGGCCGCCTGACTGACCAGCCACGCGCCCCGCACGTTGGCCCCCATCACCTTGTCGAAGTCCTCGACGGCCATCTCGGTGATGGGCTGGACGTGGTTCATGCCGGAGGCGACCAGCACCCCGTCCAGCCGTCCGTGACGCGCGACGGCAGCCTCGACCATGGCCTGTGCGTCGGCCGGGGTTTCGGGCCGGCACGGAACCACCACCGCACCGTCGATACCGGCGTCGTCGACCAGGTCGGCCAGGCCGGCCGCATTGCCGCCGGCCAGGGTCAGCCGGGCTCCCGCGTCGGCGAGCGCCCGTGCCGCGACACGGCCGAGTGAACCGGTCGCTCCGGTGATCAATATCGACTTGTCCCGGACGCTGAACCGCGTCTGGCTTTTGCTGAGAGCCTGCTGCGTCGTCATCGGAATACCTCGCTAATCCCACGATGCGGTCATCTATATCCGCTATACGAGAGATGTTAGGAAGCGTCGTCCGCGCATGTCAACGGCATATTCCTGTGACGTAGCTTTCTATGCCCGCATCGTGGGAATCATCAATGCGGGAGCGATTAACCGGGTGCGATCAGCGGCGCTTGGCCGAGCGCTTCTCCCGCATGCGCACGTTGATCCGGATCGGGCTGCCCTCGAATCCGAACGTTTCGCGCAGCCGCCGCTCCAGGAACCGGCGGTAGCCGGCTTCCAGGAATCCGGTGGTGAACAGCACGAACGTCGGCGGGCGGGCAGTGGCCTGAGTGGCGAACAGGATGCGTGGCTGCTTGCCCCCGCGCACCGGCGGCGGCGTCGCCGCCACCACCTCCTTGATCCAGCTGTTCAGCGGCCCGGTCGGAATCCTGGCGTCCCACGAAGCCAGCGCGGTTTCCATCGCGGGCACCAGCTTCTGCACCGCCCGGCCGGTCTTGGCGGAGATGTTGACCCGCTGGGCCCAGCGCACCTGCACCAGCTCCCGGTCAATTTCACGGTCCAGCAGGTCGCGCCGATCCTCGTCGACGAGGTCCCACTTGTTGTAGGCGATCACCAGCGCGCGGCCGGCCTCGATCACCATCGACAGCACCCGCAGGTCCTGTTCGGTGAGCGGCTGCGAGGCGTCGATCAGGATGATCACCACTTCCGCCGCGTCGATGGCGCCTCGGGTGCGCACCGAGGCATAAAACTCGTGACCGCTGGCCTGCCCGACCTTGCGCCGTAGACCGGCCGTGTCGACGAACCGCCACACCTTGCCGCCCAGCTCGATCAGCGAGTCCACCGGATCGACCGTCGTTCCGGCGACGTCGTGGACCACCGATCGCTGGTCGCCGGCCAGCTTGTTCAGCAGGGAGCTCTTGCCCACGTTCGGTTTTCCGACCAGGGCTACCCGGCGCGGGCCACCGCCGCTCGACGTGACCTCCGAGACCTCGGGCACCGCGTCCAGCACCGCGTCGAGCAGCTCGGCGACGCCGCGACCGTGCATGGCGCTGATCGCGAAGGGCTCGCCCAGACCCAGAGACCACAGCTCGGCGGCGTCGGATTCGGCCCTCTCGCTGTCAACCTTGTTGGCCGCCAAGAACACCGGCTTGCCCGAGCGCAGCAGGATGCGGGCGGCGGCCTCGTCGGCCGCGGTCGCCCCGACCGTGGCATCGACCACCAGGATCACCGCGTCGGCGGTGCGCATCGCCACCGACGCCTGCTCGGCCACCAACTGCTGCAGGCCTTTTGCGTCGGGTTCCCATCCCCCGGTGTCCTGCACCACGAATCGGCGCCCGGTCCATAGCGCGTCGTAGGACACCCGGTCCCGGGTCACACCCGGGACGTCCTGCACCACCGCTTCGCGCCGGCCGATGATCCGGTTCACCAACGTCGACTTGCCGACATTGGGTCGCCCCACGATCGCCACGACGGGCGCCGGGCCGGCCTCGGCGAACTCATCCGATCCGGATTCCGCTATTTCCCAGTCATTTTCGTCGGACCAGGTACCGTCCTCGGTCATCGCACCGCCCCACTTCGCTGGATGACCAACTCCTGCAGATGAGCGATCACCTGCGCCTCGGTCATGTCGCTGGTGTCGACGACGATCGCGTCCGGCGCGGCGCGCAGCGGCGACACCGCCCGGGTCGAGTCGAGGTGGTCGCGGCGGCGGACGTCGGCCAGGACTGCCTTGTAATCATCGGCCAGCCCCGACCGGATGTTCTGCGCGTTGCGTCGCTGCGCGCGCGTCTCGGCGGAGGCGGTCAGGTAGATCTTCACCGGCGCGTCCGGGAACACCACTGTCCCGATGTCACGTCCCTCGACGACGATCGTCTCTGGGCCCTCGGCCATCTGGCGCTGAATGTCGACCAGGCGGTGACGGACGGAGGGTACCGCCGACACCGCGGACACCGCCCGGGTGACATCGTCGCCGCGAATCTCGGCGGAAACGTCTTCGCCGCACAGGAAGAAGCTGCTCGCGTCGGGGTCGTAGCCCACCGAAAGCTCTGCCGTGGCGGCGGTTTCACTCACCGCCTCGGCGTCGGCGGGATCGATTCCGGCGCGCAGCACCGCCAGTGTCACCATCCGGTACATCGCTCCGGTGTCGAGGAAACGCGCACCCAGTCCGCGCGCCAATCCCCGTGATACCGAGGACTTTCCGGTCCCCGCCGGACCGTCGATCGCCACTACCACGCTCACAACCCCACCGCCTTGTACAGTTGCCCGATCTCGTCGTGCCGCAGGGCCCGCACCGAGCCGGGGCGCTGCTTGCCGAGCGTCACCGCGCCGATGTCGGTGCGCACCAGCGCCTCGACCGGGAACCCGACCGCCGCCAGCAACCGGCGGACGATCCGGTTGCGGCCCTCGTGCAGCGTCACCCGCACCAGCGACTTGCCCGGAATGGAGTCCACCACCGCGAAGTCGTCGAGCCGGACCGGGCCGTCGTCCAATTCGATGCCGGCCCGCAGCTGCTTGCCCAGCCCGCGCGGCACCGCACCGGTGACAGTGGCGAGATAGGTTTTGGGCACCTGGTGGGAAGGGTGCATCAAACGGTGTGCCAGCTCCCCGTCGTTGGTCAGCAGGATCAACCCTTCGGTGTCGGCGTCCAATCGCCCGACGTGGAACAACTTCTTGTTGCCGCGTACTTTTCGTTCGATCAGATCGCCGATGCACGGCCGGCCCCGATCATCGGACATGGTCGAGTGCATACCGCGCGGCTTGTTCAGCGCGAGGTAGACCAGCGAATCGTCCAGGACCACCCGGCCACCGTCGACGCGGATCACCGAAGCGTCCGGATCGACCCGGGTGCCCAGCTCGGTCACCACCTGACCGTCGACCTCAACCCGGCCGTCGATGATCATGCGCTCGGCTGCCCGGCGCGAGGCAATCCCGGCCTGGGACAACACTTTCTGCAGGCGGATCCCCCGCTGCTCGTCGGAGCCGGCCATCAGTCGTGGTCCACGTCGAACGTCAGCGGCTGATCGGAGGGCCGGCCACCGTTGAGTTTGATAAATCGTGGCTCGCTGTCCAGGGACTCGCTGAGGTCGTCGATGGTGTCGACATCGGGCAACAACGGTGCGATATCGGGCAGTTCGGACAACGACGTCAGGCCCAGCCGTTCGAGGAACAGCTCGGTGGTGGCGAAAGTGACTGCGCCGCTGTCTTCGTCGTTGCCGACTTCGGTGATCAGACCGCGCGCCAACAAGGTTCGCATCACGGCGTCCACGTTGACACCGCGCACCGCACTCACCCGCGCGCGGGTCACCGGCTGGCGGTAGGCCACCACGGCGAGCGTCTCCAGCGCGGCCCTGGTGAGTTTGCTGCGCGCACCGTCCAGCAGAAGTTTCTCGACGTAGGGCGCAAAACGCGCCCGGGTGTAGAGCCGCCAGCCCTCGCTCGTCTGGCGCAGGTCGATACCGCTGTCGCGCTCGGTGAGTTCGTCGGCCATCAACCGCAGCTTGGCCCCGACCCGGTAGACGGGTTGCTCGGTGGCCGAGGCCAGCGCCTCCGCGGTCACCGGGGTGTCCACCACCAGCAACAGCGATTCGAGCACCCGGCCGAGCTCATCGGGGTCCATCTCGGCGGGTTCGGCGATATCCGGGATGCCAGCATCCAGCTCGCCACTGGGCGGCAGTTGGGTCATCTACTGATCTCGCACTTCTAGCAACGATTCGCTCGTTGGCCGTTCCCCGGTCCACGAAACCTGGAGCACGCCAAGGGGCTCGGACTGGTCGAATGCTACAGCCCGCGACCGATACAGTTCGAGCAGCGCAAGGAAGCGCCCGACGATCTCGACCGGCACGGTGCAGTCGGCTACCAGCTCCGAGAACGAGGCCCACTGGCCGCTGCCGCGCCCTTCCAGCATGGTCAGGATGTGCCGGGCCTGCTCGGGCACCGACACCGGCTCCACGTGCAGATGCCCGAGGCCCACCGTCGGAACCGGACGCGGGGTGAAGGCGATTGCCGCGATCTCGGCGAACCGGTGCGCGTCGACACCGATCATCACCTCGGGCAGCAGGCCCTCGAAGCGCTCCTCGATCGCCACCGAGCGGGGATAGCTGCGCATCGCGGTGGCTTCCAGCTCGGCGAACATCTCTGCGACGTGCTTGAAGGCCCGGTACTGCAACAGGCGCGCGAACAACAGGTCGCGTACTTCCAGCAGTGCCAGGTCTTCCTCGTCGTCGACCTGGCCGGTAGGCAGCAGCCGTGCGGCTTTGAGGTCCAGCAGGGTGGCGGCGACCACCAGGAACGCTGTCGTCTCTTCGAGATCCAACTGCGCGCCGATGGTCTTGGTGTACGCGATGAAATCGTCGGTGACCTGGTGTAGCGCCACCTCGGTGACGTCGAGCCGGTGGGCGAAGATGAGCTGCAGGAGCAGGTCGAACGGCCCTTCGAAGTTGGTCAGCCGGACCTGGAACCCGCTCTCGGATGGCGCCGGACTGTCAGGGCCGCTCACACGCCGAATCGGTCGATGAACTCGCGGGCGAGTGAGCGATACGCAAGCGCACCTGCTGACCGGGGCGCCCATGTGGTGATGGGTTCGCCCGCGACACTGGTCTCCGGGAAGCGGACGGTGCGGGTGATCACGGTGTCGAACACTAGATCACCGAACCGTTCGACGACGCGGGCCATCACCTCGCGGGAGTTCACGGTACGTGGGTCGTAGCGGGTGATCACGATGCCGCTGATGTCCAGCTTGGGGTTCAGGCGGTCGCGCACCTTGTCCACGGTGTTGGTGAGCAGCGCCAGGCCACGCAGCGAGAAGAATTCGCATTCGGTGGGGATGACGACGCCTTCGGCGCAGGCCAGGCCGTTGACGGTGAGCAGCCCCAGAGACGGCTGGCAGTCGATCAGCACGTAGTCATAGCGGTCCAGCACCGGATACAGCGCGCGGGCCAGCGTCTGCTCCCGCCCCACCTCGTTCACCAGCTGAATCTCGGCGGCCGACAGGTCGATGTTGCTGGGCACCAGGTCCAAGTTCTTGACCCGGGTGTTGATCAGCACGTCGTCGACCGACACCCGCGACTCCACCAGCACGTTGTGAATGGTTTTTTCCAGCTCGTAGTGCGGCACACCCAGACCGGCGGACAGCGCCCCCTGCGGGTCCATGTCCACCAGCAGCACCCGCCGGCCGTATTCGGCAAGAGCGGCGCCCAGGTTGATCGTCGATGTGGTTTTACCGACGCCACCCTTCTGGTTGCACATCGCGACGACCTTTGCTGGGCCGTGGCTGGCCAGTGGTTTCGGATCAGGAATCGCCCGCGGCGGCCGGCCGGTCAGGCCGATCTCTGGACCCGAGTGGTCGGTCATGCCCGGTGGCGGTGGGTGGTGACGGGCGTCAGCGTGGACATTGCAGGAAAGTCTAACGGCTGGGTGTGCTTGCGCCGGCAGACCCGCTGGCAAATCAATCGGCTGGGAGATCTGCGCCCGATGCGGCGGTACACGCCGCCACTTTCCAGCTGGGTGACGCTGACTTTGCGCTGAAGACATCGCAGCCCGTGGACGATGAGCGAGACCGATCCGACGATCGAGCCCGCGCTGGTCAACCAAGGCGGGCTCGCGCGCCGCAATCGATGAGCTCGTCCCGCAGGCGGATCCGGCGTGCGACTCGCAGCGGCCGAGCTCAGAGCCGGAAGTCCCCCATGCTGTCGTCGCCGGCCTGCTCATCGGCGTCGAGCAAAGCCAAGTGCTCTGGCTGGAACCACCTGCTGAGCAAAAGGCGCAACGGCACCAGCATCGCGATGAACAAGGGGAACAAGATTCCTGCCGGGCTGCTCTTGAGGATCCACAACACCACCAGACAAAGAACCTGGACCAAGGTGAACAGATGTATGACTTTCCAGGGAACATGACGAACGTAGTGGGTGTTGGGGTACAGGTTGCGGTCCGTCAACCACAGTTTCAACCGCGCATAGAAGTCCGTCCCGTTGAGGGTGGCGAAACCCATGAACAGGAATAGGCCGAAAAGTACCTCAGTCGGAATTTTCTTGATCAGCGGCAACACGAAGAGCGAGGCCGCAATCAGGATATGAATTGTGAGCGGGGAGACTCGATTTTCTCGGACAGTCAGGATGCGCTCGGCGCCGGACTCGTCGCCTTGAGACTGGTTTGCACCAAATCCCTGTGACACATAAGTGTCGACAGGTCGTCTGGTGGTCGCCAGACTCTTGACGTGGTTCAGGGAATGGACGGTGGCCGCCACAATCCAGGGCAAACCGAACACGGAGCACACCGCGGTGATGACGCCGACGACAGCCAGGTCAAGGTGATAGCCGCCACCTTTTCGGAGGGCATGCGAAGGGCTGTTGACCAGACGAGTCGTGATGTTCTGGTCGAGAAACAGCAGAACGGTGACCAGTACAGCCGGCCCGAGGCAAGCGACAATCACCGAGACTGGCACCGAGAACATGTCGACGAGCCAGGACCGGCCGGTGCTGGTGCCGAATTGGCTGGGAATGGCCACATCCGCCACCTGGACCTCCGGCAACGTCAAGGCGAATATTGTCATCAGCGCTATGGCGATGGTGGGCCCGAAATCTGCCACGAATTCGCGGAAAGTGCGCTGGACATACCTGGTCTGCAGGAAGGTCTTGAAGGTGCGGGCTAACAGGAATGTTCCCAAAGCGAGGACCAGAGTCATCAGGGCGGTCGCGTCGTTGCGCGGTGACGCGATGAAGGGCGACACCACGGAGCGCGCTGCTTCGACGATAAAGATGACAGCGATGAGGACGGCGAAGATCTCGTCGACGAAGCGGGTGAAGAATTTCATGAGCGCGCTGGCATCGGTCACCGCGAGGACCAGAATAAGAATGCCCGACCAGACTCCTACCCAGGCGTAGACCGGCAGAAATGGAAGGTCGAAACGCAGGCACATCGTGTACAGCAGGCCGGTGAAGATGACGATGGGGCCGGTGCCGCCCAAAATTGTTAGGGGTTGGGCGGACAAAAGCGCGAACAGGATTCCGCCGATGGCGGTTGCCACAATCATTTCCACGATGCCGACCTCACCGTGGGTCATGACACTGGTGAGACCACCGAAAGCAATAGCATTCGCAAGGCAGGCGAAAAAGAGAAAACTTACAGACGCCGAGACTTTCGAATGTAGCCCGTCCTTGAAGTCGCTGATATAGCAAGGTAGCTTTCGCCGTACATCCGCCCGAAGACCGCCGCCGAATCGGCCGGTGTAGGTCAAGAGGCCGATCTTCTGCGCTTGTGGGGCGTCCGGCACGCTGCTCCGTCTGCTTGACACAGATCCACCCTCCAGTCGAAACACACCCGACCCGCTCCGAGCCGAGTTGCCGACCAGACTTTCCGGCGCACCTATTGCCAACATGCCTTGCCGCCCTGACAAGAAGCAACCCCAGACTGGGTGCGCAGCGGTGCTCATTGGAGACTCATAGGCCAACCGGGGCGAAAAGAGATTCCGAATTGCGCGGCATGTGAGCGCCTATCGTGGAGGTCCATGGATCTCAAACGACGCATACCCCTGCTGCGGTGGTCGGTGTGGCGGATGGCCACCGGGGCACGCAACATCACCAGGACCGGCCAGATCGGTGACGGACGTGAGGCGGCGGTGGTCGACTACGTGGTGAACCACGCGCGCGCCGGTGACATCGACGACGTGTTGGCCACCATCGACAAGTTCGCCTACGAGAAGTCGATGTTGATCAATGTCGGCGACGAGAAGGGCCAACTGCTCGACGCCGCCGTGCGCCGCGCCAACCCGTCGCTCGCGCTCGAGCTCGGTACCTATGTCGGATACGGCGCCCTGCGGATCGCGCGGGCCGCGCCGCAGGCCAAGGTGTTCTCGATCGAACTCGCCGAGGCCAACGCCGCCAACGCCCGGCGGATCTGGAGTCACGCCGGCGTGGCCGACCGGGTGACGTGTGTGGTCGGCACCATCGGCGACGGGGGACGCACCTTGGACGTGCTGGCCGACGATCACGGATTCACCTCTGAGGCAGTCGATTTTCTCTTCCTGGACCACGACAAAGACGCCTACCTGGACGACCTGCAGAGCATCTTGGCCCGCGGGTGGCTGCACCGGGGATCGATCGCTGTCGCCGACAATGTCCGGGTGCCCGGCGCGCCGAAGTACCGCGCCTACATGCGGGAACAACAGGGCAAGACGTGGAACACCGTCGAGCACAAGACACATCTCGAGTATCAGTCGATGGTGTCCGACCTGGTGCTGGAGTCCGAGTACCTCGCTTAGGCGCGCGAGCAGGCGCAAAATCCCGTTGGAGCGAATGCTCCACGGTGATTTTGCGTCTGCTCGCGCCAGGTGGGTGACCCGCGCGCAGCGCCAGTTGGGTGACCCGCGCGGGGCGCCAGTTGGGTGACCCGCGCGAGGGCCGGTCAGGTGGCGCGCGGGTGGGCGCCGGCCCACACCTCACGCAGCGCGTGCACCGTGACCAGGGTGTAGATCTGCGTAGTGGTCACCGACGCGTGACCGAGCAACTCTTGCACCACCCGTACGTCGGCGCCGCCTTCGAGCAGGTGCGTGGCGAAGGAGTGCCGCAGCATGTGCGGCGACACACCCGAGGTGATGCCGGCGCGTTCTGCCGCGTCCTGCAACACCTGCCACGCGCTCTGGCGCGACAACCGGCCGCCGCGGGCGTTGAGGAAGATGGCCGGGGTGCCGCGTCCCCGGCGGGCCAGGTCCGGGCGACCGCGCACCAGGTAGGCGTCGAGTGCCTGCACGGCAGGGCGGCCCACCGGGACCAGGCGCTGCTTGCCGCCCTTGCCACGCAACAACACCGACCTCGCGTGGGTGTCGATGTCGTCGACGTCCAAACCGACGGCTTCGGAGATGCGCGACCCCGTCGAATACAACAGCTCCAGCAACGCCCGGTTGCGCAGGGTCAGCGGCCCGTCGGACGCATCCTCGCCGCCCGCCGCCTCGAGCAGCGCCAGCACCTGGTCGACGGTCAGGCTCTTCGGCAGCCGCCGGCCCGGCGTCGGCGGTCGGACCGCCCGCGCCACATCCAGCTCCGCCAGCCCTTCGGCGGCCGCGAACCGGTGCAGACCCCGCACGGCGATCAGGGCCCGCGCCGCCGAGACCGCGGACAGCGCCACCGCACCCGTTTCGGGATCACCACGGCGCAGCGCCACCAGGAACTCGCTGACGTCGTTCTCGCCGACCTTGGCCAGATCGTGAATACCGCGTTCTTCCAGATGCTTTGAGTAGCGGCGCAGGTCGCGGCGATAGGAGCTCAGGGTGTTGGCCGCCACGCCACGCTCGATCGTCAGATGGTCGAGGTAACCCTGCATCTGCGCGTCGAGCGTCAGCGCCGCCGTCATGGCGCGGCCTTGCGCTTGGCGAATGCCGTCGGCCTGTCAATCCACGGGGTGTCCAGCGGACGCGGCTTGGCGATGCCGGCGGTGACCGCGTGGGCGGCGAAGATCCCCGCGATGGCAATCGAATTGACGATTTCGCCGCGAAACACCCGATCGATCGCGTTAGCCAGCGGAAACCACTGCATCGTCATGTCGGCTTCTTCGTCGTGCGCCGCGGGACGGCCGATGTCACTGAGGCCGGTGGCCAGAAACACCCGCACCGATTCGTCGCTGAAGCCTGGGGCGGTGTTGACGTCCAGCAGCACCTGCCAGGTACGGGCGTGCAGCCCGACCTCCTCCTCGAGTTCGCGTTCGGCGGTGAGGTGTGGCGCTTCTCCCGGCGCGTCGAGCAGTCCGGCCGGCAACTCCCAAATTCTGCGGCCATAGGTGTGCCGGTACTGGTAGACCAGTGCGATGTCGTCGTCCTCGTTCAGCGCGACCACCGCCACCGCGCCGTAGTGCTCGACGACTTCGCGTTTCGCGATGTTGCCGCCGGGCATCAGAACCTCGTCCCGGCGTAGCGCGAAAATGGCTCCCTGGTAGAGAATTTCGGACGAGACCGTCGCGAAGTCGTGTTCAGCCACGGGTGGCGGGTTCGGCTATCGACTGCCCTACCGCCGAACCGTCACTGTCTCGACGCTCGTTGCCGTTGGAAGCGTGGTGCTCCGGGATCTCGGGGATTTCGACGGGCAGTAGTTCACCCGCCTTGTAGTCGATGGCCGCCTTGACGAACGCCACGAAGAGCGGATGCGGCCGCGTCGGCCGGCTCTTGAGCTCAGGGTGGGCCTGGGTGCCGACGATGAACGGGTGCTGCTCCGGCGGGTATTCGACGAACTCGACCAGGTGCCCGTCGGGTGACGTCCCGCTGAAGCGCAGTCCGCTCTCGGCGATCCGCTCCCGGTAGGAATTGTTGACCTCGTAACGGTGGCGATGGCGCTCGGACACCTGCGTGGCCTGATACGCCTGGGCCACAATCGAATCGGGCTCCAAGACGGCCGGGTAGGCGCCCAGCCGCATGGTGCCGCCGAGGTCCGCCTCGCCGGCAACGGCCTGTTCCTGGTCGGCCATCGTGGAGATCACGGGATCGGGTGTGTCCGGCTCGAACTCGGCGGAGTTCGCCTCGGTGAGACCAACCGAGCGGGCGGCTTCGATCACGATGCACTGCAGCCCGAGACACAGCCCCAGCACCGGCAACCCACGCGCCCGCGCGTAGCGGATGGCGCCGATCTTGCCCTCGATGCCGCGGATGCCGAATCCGCCGGGGATCAATACGGCGTGCACGTCGCCCAGCGTGGCCGCCGCACCGCTGGGCGTCTCGCAGTCATCCGAGGCCACCCAGACGATTTCAACCTTGGCGCGGTGCTTGAACCCTCCGGCGCGTAACGCCTCACTCACCGACAGGTAGGCATCGGAGAGCTCAACGTACTTGCCCACCAGAGCGATTCGCACCGTGTCGTGCGGTTCATGCACCCGGCGCAGCAGGTCGTCCCATTCGGTCCAGTCGACGTCGCGGAACGGCAGGTTCAGCCGGCGCACCACGAAGGCGTCGAGTTCCTCGCGGTGCAGCACCTTGGGGATGTCGTAGATCGAGGGCGCGTCCGGGGTGGAGATGACACCGTCGATGTCGACGTCACACATCAGCGCGATCTTGTTCTTCAGCGCTTCGGGGACGTCACGGTCGCAGCGCAGGATCAGTGCGTCCGGGCTGATACCGATGCTGCGCAGCGCGGCGACCGAGTGTTGGGTGGGCTTGGTCTTGAGTTCACCGGACGGCGCCAGGTAGGGCACCAGCGATACGTGCAGGAAGAACACGTCTTCGCGGCCGAGATAATGGCGGACCTGGCGGGCCGCCTCCAGGAACGGCTGCGATTCGATGTCGCCGACGGTGCCGCCGATCTCGGTGATGACGACGTCGGGCCGGTGGCCGCTCGCGTCCGGTTCGGCCATCGCCAGGATTCGCCGCTTGATCTCGTCGGTGATGTGCGGAATCACCTGGACTGTGTCGCCCAGATACTCGCCGCGGCGCTCCTTGGCGATCACCGTCGAATACACCTGGCCCGTCGTCACATTCGCCGACCCGGACAGGTCACGGTCGAGGAAGCGCTCGTAGTGGCCGACGTCGAGGTCCGTTTCGGCTCCGTCCTCGGTGACGAAGACCTCGCCGTGCTGGAACGGATTCATGGTGCCCGGGTCGACGTTGAGGTACGGGTCCAGCTTCTGCATCGTGACGTGCAAACCGCGTGCGGTCAGCAACTGGCCGAGGCTGCTCGCCGTCAGGCCCTTGCCCAGTGATGAAGCGACCCCACCGCTGACGAAGAGGTGCTTGGTGGCAGTTTGCGGATGCTTACGCAACTAGGCGAACCTCCGTGAAGGGCAGGGCTGATGCAGAAAAGTCAAACGTGCTGGGCCTGCCGACCCACGGAAACTCACCCTAACATCCACGGCGGCCCGCCGTGTCGAACACGCCCTACTGCGGCACTGTCACCGACGTGGCGCCGTGCCCGGTGCCGTAGTGACCGGGATGGCCGCCGCCGACGAGATCGTGCAGGGCGAGGATGGCCGTGATGCGTCCGGGCTCGACGTCGACGTCGTCAACGGTGCTGATGGCAGCCGCCATGCCGGCGTCGGCGCGGGCCACCGCCACTGCGGCGCTACCGCCGGCCGAGCCGTCCCGGCCGGCCAGGACGGTGCCCGAGCCGTGCGGAGCCAGGGCAGCGGCGAACCGCGCCACGGTGACGCCCTGGTTGCCGGCGTCGGCGGGGACCGCCCCGCCGGTGACCACGATGGCGGCGTTGGCCGCTGCCATGTGGTTGTTGGGCTGGTAGGTGATGAAGCCGGTTTCGCGCAGGGCGCCCAGCACGGTGTCGCGCGACGTGTCGTCCACGGCCGGCGCCTGCGGGTTGGTGTTGACCAGCAGGGCGATGCCCAGCAGATCACCGGCCTGTGAGCCCTGGTCGACCAGTTTGGTGCTCAACTGGGTGCCGGCGGGCAGGATCGAGGAGTTGACCACCGAGCGAAGCTTCTCCCCGGAGTTGGCCTCGACGAACTCGTGCGTCAACGAGACGGTACCGGTGACCGAGCCGCCGGCCTGCCCGATGATTTTCGACACCGCTGACACGTCGTCGTCCCTGGCGTCCGGGGTGCGGAACAACACCACCGTCTTGCCCGTCAATGCCTCGTGCACAATCCGGCCGAGCACTTGTGCATCGAAAGTGTTTGCTGCGCTGAGCTTCTCGTTCAGCTGATTGCGTTGGTCGTTGAGGCCGTTGACTTGACTGGCCAGGTCGCGCTTCTCGTTGCGCAGGCTGGACAGCACGGTGTCGGAGAAGAAGCCGGAGCCCAGCACCACGCCGATGGCCAGCGCCAGAAAGACGGCGGCCAGCGAAATGGCATGTTGGCGTAACGAGATCATCGGGGCACTTCCTAAGAGATCAGGTGCTGGATCCAGAGGGTGAAGCGGTTCCAGTACTCGACGATCCAGTGCATCACCACACCATCGGTGCGAGACACCCACAGCACGACGATGATCGCGATCAACATGGTGAGCGCGAGCAGCGCAATGGCACCGCCGGAGATGTGGTTGCGATACAGAGTGGCAACCGCTTTCGCGTCGACCAGCTTCTCCCCCACCCGCAGCCGGGTGAGGAACGTCGAGGGGTTGCTCTGCGAACGCGTCCGGTCGAAGAAGGTCTCGATGTTGGCGGTGTGCCCGGCGGTCACCAGGAGCGCGGCGCCGTGGTGATCGGCCAGCAGCAGAGCCAGGTCGGTGGCAGAGCCGGCGGCCGGGAAGGTCATGGCACCCACCCCGAGGTCCTGGATGCGTTCCAGGCCGGCGGCGTGTCCGTCGGCGTCGGCGGGCAGTACCACCTGGGCACCGCATTTGAGAACTTCGGCGCTGATCTGGTCGGGGTCGCCGACGATGAGCTGGGGACGGTAACCGGCCTTGCGCAGCACGTCGGCTCCCTGTCCGACGCCGACCAGGACGGGTTGGTACTCCTTGATGAACGGCTTGAGGGACTTCAGGTCCTCTTCGGCGCTTGGTTCTTCGGAGACGATGACCACGTGCCGGCGGCGCATGTCGACGTCGATGTCGGGAATGCCGATGCCGTCGATCAGCAGCGGGCTCTCGCTGCGGATGAACTCAATGGTGTTGCCCGCGAACGCTTCCAGGTGAGCGGCCAGCCCGCTCTTGGCCTCTCGCATGAGGTCGGCGATGTCGTGGTCGGTGCGCTCGGTGCCGCGGATCAGGCGGCGGTCCCCGGAGTAGACGCCGCCTTCATAGAGGCGGATCTTGGATCCGTCCTTGACCTTCTTGAAGATCTCGGGCCCGGTCTCGTCGATGAGGGTGACCCCGTTGTTGACCAGGACCTCGGGGCCCAGGTTGGGGTAGCGGCCCGAGACGGACGGGGATGCGTTGACGACGGCGGCGATGTCAGCTTCCACCAGTGCGTCGGCGGTGATGCGGTCGAGGTCGAGGATGTCGAGGACCACGATGTCGCCGGGGCACACCCTGCGCAGCAGTCGGTCGATATTCCGGTCCACTCGGGCGGTGCCCACGAGTCCGGGCCGGACGGTGTTGCGAGATAGAAGCGCTGACATCTTCATGGGAGCCGATTCTGTCGGCGATAGACGGCTGCATCGGGGAGGCGCGCCGTAACATCTGCCTCAGAAGTTATAAAGCGTCACATCTGTCACATCTTCATCGCGGGTTGGTTGCGAGGGTTTGGGCACGCCGCGCGTCTGCAGCCCGAGCGTGCGTGTCTGCACAACGACACGCCGCTGCAGCTGGCATTGAGCGCACGCTCACCCCAGACCAAGCCGCGCCCGGCCCCCGCCGGCGCGGGCTTACGCCACAGGTAACTACGCGCGGTCGGTCTGCGCGGTCTCGAGTAGTTCGCGAGCGTGCGCGCGGCCGCTGTCGGACTCCCCCAGCCCGGCCAGCATCCGGGCCAGCTCGGCCACCCGGTCCTCGCTGCTCAGGCGGCGAACGCCACTGGTGCCCTTTGGTCCCTGGCTGTGCACCACCAGGTGCACGTCGGCGTAGGCCGCAACCTGCGGCAGATGCGTGACGACGATGACCTGGTGGGTGCGGGCCAGCCGGGCCAGCCGTCGACCGATCTGAACAGCCGCGTAGCCACCCACGCCGGCATCGACCTCGTCGAACACCATCGTGGTGCCGGTGGCCGAAGCCGACAGCACCACTTCCAGCGCCAGCATCACCCGCGACAGCTCACCGCCCGAAGCGCTCTTGGCCAACGGCAGCACCGACATGCCGCGGTGCGCGGCGAAGCCGAACTCCACCACATCGATTCCGTCGGTGCCGACGCGAGCCGGTTCACCGTCGGGCAGGATCAGCGCGGACGGGTCGTGCGGATCGGCGGTATCGGTACTGACGCCGATCGTGAAATCCGCGTTGTTCATCGCCAGGCCGGCAAGCTCCGCGGTGACCTCTTTGGCCAGCTTCTTGGCGGCCCTACGCCTGATCTTGCTGAGATCGATTGCGGCTTGGCCCAATTCGCGCCCGAGTTCCTCGACCCGGCATTCCAACGCGGCCAGACCTTCTTCGGTCACGTCGAGCTGCGCCAGCCGGTCGCGCGAGTCCTGCGCCCACTGCAGCACGCCGTCGATGTCGGCGGCATACTTACGGGTCAGCGTGCGCAGTTGCGCCTGGCGGGCCAGTTTGGCGTCCAGTGCGCTGGCGTCGGTCGGCAGCGCCTCGAGGTAGTCGCCCAATTCGCCGACCGCGTCGATCACTACCGTCAGCGCGCCGCCGATCTGGTCGCCCAGTGCCCGCAGCCGGGCATCGCCGGTCGATTCCAGTGCGCCCCGGGCGCGCCCCAGAGCGTCGGCCGCCCCGAACGCCTCGTCGGACGAACTGGAGAGCACCTCGCGGGCCGAGGCAGCGGCTTCGCGCAGGGTGTCCAGTTCGGACAGCCGGACGATATCGGCGACCAGCGCTTCGTCTTCCCCCGGTTGCGGGTCGACGGTGTCAATCTCGTTGAGCGCGAACTTGAGTCGATCGGCTTCCTGAGCGATTTCGCGGGTCCGGTCCCGCCGGTCGGTGAGGTCGCGCCGGGCCGACAGCCACGCTTCCCGCAGTTTGCGGTAGCGCTCCAATGCGGCGCCGGTTGCCGCGAACCGGTCCAGCGCGCCGCGTTGCTCGTCGGGGCGCATCAGCCGCAGCTGGTCATTCTGCCCGTGCAGCGCCAACAGCTGAGTGGTGAAGCCGCTCAACGACTTCGCCGGCACGCTGCGGCCACCGAGGTAGGCGCGTGAGGGGCCGTCGCGGCTCACGGTGCGCAAGGCGATCACACTGCCGTCCTCATCGCGCTCCGCGCCGCAGGTGTTCAGGATCTCGTCGAGCCCGGCGGTGACCGCGTCGTCGACGTCGGATGTGGTGAAACGGCCCTCGACCACAGCACGCTCGGATCCCGACCGCACCCGCGTCGCATCGGCACGCGCGCCGCCGAGCAGATGCAGTCCGGTGACCACCATGGTCTTGCCGGTGCCGGTTTCACCGGTCAGCACCGTCAGCCCGCGATCGAACTCGGCGGTCGCAACGCTGATTGCACCCAGCGCCTCGATGCGAATCTCGTTGAGCACCGGCTACTTCCCGCGCCAACCCGTCACCGGCAACCGGAACTTGGTCACCAGCCGGTCGGTGAACGGTGCGCTGTCCAGGCGCACCCACTTCACCGGCGTGGCAGAGCGCGTGACCTCGAGCCGGCTGCCGGCCGGCACCCGCATGTCCCGACGGCCGTCGCAGAACACCAGCGCGTCGTGACCGTCGGCCTCGATTTCGACCGCGATGGCGGCGTCTGGACTGGTGACCATCGGACGGCCGAACAGTGCGTGAGCGTTGTTGGGCACCACCAGAATTGCTTCCAGGTCCGGCCACAACACGGGTCCGCCTGCGGAGAACGCGTACGCGGTGGATCCGGTCGGCGTGGACACCAGCACGCCGTCGCAGCCGAACGTCGAAACGGGCCGGCCGTCTATTTCGACGACGACGCCCAGGACGCCGAGTCGGGGGCCTTTTTCCAGGCTGGCTTCGTTGAGCGCCCAGCCCGCAGCGATCACCTCGCCGCCCTGGCGCACCACGACGTCGAGTACCAACCGGTCTTCCACCCGATAGTCCTGCGCGACAACGTGGTCGAGCACGGTGTCGATGTTCTCGGCCTCGGCTTCGGCGAGGAAGCCGATGCGCCCCAGGTTGACCCCCAGCACCGGAATGCCCGCATTGCGGGCAAGTTCGGCCGCCCGCAGGAACGTGCCGTCACCACCCAGCACCAGCACCAGCTCGCAACCCTCAGCGGCCATCGGGTCGGCGTCGACGACCTCGATATCGACACCCAGCACCCGCATGTCGTTGGGACTCAGCCGCAACGAGCCCTTGTCGACCGCCTCCGCGGACAAAGCTCGGAGCCCGATACCCTTGTCTTCCAATACATTCTCGACGCGTCGGGCGGTCTCGGTCGCTTCGTCACGGCCGGAGTGGACAACCAGCAGAACGGTACGTTCGGTCACTTCGGGCTACTTTCCAAATGCCCGACGCCAACCCGGGGCGCGCCGCCCCGCATCGTCGTCGGGCTTACCCCCAATTGCCCGACTTCTCCTCGGGGCGTTCCGCCCCGCATCGTCGTCGGGCCGTCACTCACCGCGCGCTGGACCGCCCCGACGAGCTCATCGCCGGCCAGCCCGCGATCGGTCCGGGCACGCAGCCACAGAAAATACTCGACGTTGCCCGACGGCCCAGGCAGCGGGCTGGCCGTCACGTCGACGGTGCGCCAGCCGAGCTCAGCGGCGCGACGCGAGACTGCCAGCACCGCATCGGCGCGCAACTGTGGGTCGTGGACCACCCCGCCGGCACCGACCTGCCCCTTGCCTACCTCAAACTGCGGCTTCACCATCGGAACGATATCGGCGTCGGGAGAAGCGCAACCAACCAGCGCGGGCAACACGGTCGCCAACGAGATGAATGACAGGTCGGCGACCACCAGGTCGACGGTCCCGCCGATCTTCTCAGGGGACAGGTCACGCACGTTGGTGCGTTCCACGACGACCACGCGAGGGTCGCTGCGCAGCGACCACGCCAGCTGCCCATAGCCGACATCGGCGGCGATCACCTGCGCGGCGCCACGGTCCAGCAGCACCTCGGTGAACCCGCCGGTCGAGGCACCCGCATCCAGGCAGCGCCGGCCCTCGACCGTCACTCCGAACGCGTCCAGCGCACCAATAAGCTTGTGCGCTCCCCGCGACACCCAGGAGCGTTCGCCGTCGTCGGCCACCGTCAGCGCCGCAGTGATCGCCACGGAGGTGGCCGGCTTGACCGCGGGCAGCCCGTCGATTCGCACCCTGCCGGCGCCGATCAACTCCGCGGCCTGTTGCCGGGAGCGCGCCAGACCTCGCCGCACCAACTCGGCGTCGACGCGAGCACGCCGGGGCATGCTGTCACTCAGCCCTTCTCCGCCGACTCCAGCGCCCGCAGCAACACGTCGTGCGCCTCGGAGAGGCGGCGGGCGATGTCTTCGAGCTCCTCGAGGGACGGTCCGGTGGCCGCGTCAGCGTTGTCAGGCAGCTGGGCCACCAGAGATTCGATTTCCGCGCGGATCTGCTCAGGATCGATAGTCATTGCGCTCCTACGGTAGTCACCGGCTACTCGCCGTGCATCAGGGACCAGCGGTCCAGGGCGTCGCGGGCCTGTTCGTCGCCGGCTTCGATCTGCACCGGGCCCGCCGCCTCCCAGATGGCACTGGCGACGGCGCGGACGATCGCGAGGTTGTCGTCCTGGTGGTCGGCGGTGGCCGTCACGGTCGCCACCGCGTCCACGACCTCGACCTGCCAGCCCGGCTTGGGTCCCACCTTCAACAGCGTGCCGTCCTGGTGCAGCGACCGCAGGTCGTACCCGATATAGGTAGGTCGCTGCGCGGGTTCGGCGAAGACGGCGTCCCGGGCGGAGTTCACTCCGGTGAGCACCATCAGGCTGGGCAGCTCGGCTGAATTCGCGCCTTCGATGTCGGTGTCGAGCCGGTCACCCACGACCAGCGGCGCCGTGAAATCGCCACGGCCGATCGCGTCCTTCATCAATTGAGGCCCTGGTTTGCCGGCCACCTGCGGCTGCTCACCGGTGGCCGCCCGCAGGGCCGCCACCAGAGATCCATTGCCGGGCAACAATCCTCGCTCGGTCGGCAGGGTGACGTCGACGTTGGCCGCCACCCACAACGCACCCGCCCGGATGGCCAGTGCGGCCTCGGCCAGGTCGGGCCAGCCGATAGTCATGGAAAGGCCCTGTACGACGGCGTCCGGTTCGTCTTCGAAACGACGGACCGGACGCAAACCCGCGGTGGTGATCTCGTCGGCCAATGCGTCGGTGCCGACGATCAGCACCTTCGAACCCGGTGGCAACTGCGCAGCGAGCAGGTGGGCCGCACTTTGGGCGCTGGTGACGACGTCGTCGCTGCCGGCGGTGAAGCCGAGGTCGCGCAGATGCGCGGCGACTTCGTCGGCGCTGCGGGACGCGTTGTTGGTGACGAACAGCTTGCGGCTGTCTATCGCGTCCAGCGAATCCACGGCACCCTCGGTGGGCTGATGGCCGCGAAAGACTGTCCCGTCGAGGTCGAGTAGCAGGCAATCATATTGCCGCGCAATGCTATTCATCTCAGCCAAGTTCGCTGACCCGGTCTTCGGCATCGGTGATGCCCTCGATGTCGGCGGCCGCCGAACGCAGGAACCACTGCAGTGCTTCCTCGCCGCGTCCAAGCGCCAGCAGCGTTTCAGCGTAGGCATAGAACAGTCGGGCGGCCGTCGAGCCGGTGCGGGTCGGGTCGAGCTGCGGGGTGGACAACACGGTCAGTGCCTGATCGAGCTGGCCGAGGTCGGCGCGGGCACCGGCGGCGACGATGCGCAATTCGTCAGCGTCGTCACCGGTGAGCTCGGCAGCCTCGGGTCCGCGCGCCAGGTCGATCGCGCGCTGCGGGCGGCCGAGGCCGCGCTCGCAGTCGGCGATCAGAGCCAGCAACGGGGACTTGCTGCCCATCCGCCGGGCGGCACGGAATTCGGCCAGCGCCTGGCCCCAGTCGCCGCAGTGGTACGCGGCGATGCCTACCGCCTCACGAACCGCGGCGATCCGGCTGGCACGAGCGCGGGCCGCGCGGGCATGGCTGAGGGCGGCCTCGGGGTCTTCGTCGAGCAGACCACCCGCGGCGACGAGATGCCGGGCCACCGCGTCTGCAGTGGCCCGGTCCAGCGTGGTCAGCTCACGTCGCACATCGGGCGCCAGTTGCCGGGCCTCGATATCCGCGGGAATCGGCGGTCCGGCGGGGGCGGCATCGGCCTGCGGTTGTGCCGGTCGTGCCCGGCCCGGTCCCGATCGTCGCGGCACGCCGTTGGACCCGGACCGCGGTCGCCGCTCGCTGCTACGACCGCGCCTGTCATCAACCACCCGCTAGAGGTTACGGGTACGGCCGCTGCACTCATAATCTGCGGTCCTGTCGGCGCTGTGCCGGGCAGCGCTGCTACCAGCGCATTTCATGACTTTTCATACTTCGCCTCACGCTCGCTGCACAGCATGAGCCATGCCTTTTGTCAGCGTGCTCCCCGAATTCGTGGCAGCGGCGGCCGCCGATCTGGCGACAATCAGTTCGTCGATCGGTGCCACCAATGTCACGGCCGCACTCTCCACGTCCGCGTTCGCTCAGCGGCTGCCGATGAGGTGTCGGTGCCGGTTGCGGCGTTGTCCGGTGGTCATGGTGTGCAGTATCAGCTGGTCAGTGCTCCGGTGCGGGCTTGCAGCACTAGTTCGTGGCCACGTTGAGCAATAGCTCAGGCTCCTAGGCCGCCACCCCCGGTGGTGACGGCGGCAGCGCCGGCCGGCTCTACGGCAACGGCGGCAGCACCGGCCGTTTCGGATCCGCCGACCATGCCGGGTATTGGCACTAGGCCTGCAGCCGGTGCGGCAGCATCGGGGAGATCAGGGCCGGGCAGTAGGTCGCAATCGCGACGATGGTGAACGCGGCCGCCCGCTCCCGCGGCAGATTGTTGAGCTCGGCCATCTCGGACACGATGGAGTCGAACGATCCACCGGGCGAGAGCGCCTTGGGACAAACCGAGCGGCCCAGCGCTACCGCAGTGGCGGGCTGGCTGTACGGCACGCCCGCGTTGGTGAGCGCGTTCAGGAACGCGTTTCCCAGCATGTCGGCATGGATCGGTGCCGCGACCGTGGCCGACACTCCGAACACTCCGGTGGCCAGAGCCAGGAGCCTGAGGGCGATCGCGGGTGCGGTCATCGTGACAACAGTGCTGAACAACTGTCACATTCGCAACACGGTGAGGTAAAGCTTTGCCCACTAGCGCGTTTCGATGCCGCCTTTCCGGGCGGCCGCGACCTAACGCACGCGCTGTCCCCCGTTCGGTGGACACGCGGCTCATGCCGACGGCGGACCCGGATTTCCGCCGCCGATCAGCCGGCAGTGGGATACCGCGGCGACCCGGCGCAACCAAGAATTGGTCTCGAACGAAATCACAACCACGAGAGGACCGCCCGATGGCCTACGAGACCCTGTTCTGCGAAACCGAGAACGTCTACTGCGCGCCTGCCTTCCACGCCGGCGACGCCGAGTGATCTGAGCCCAGCCTGTCGGCGGAATCCCGCTTGTCCGCCAGACCAACCCCACACAACCAACGAAAGGTCATTTACGTGTCCCACGAGATCCTGTTCCACGAGAACGAGTGCGCCTATTCCATGCCGTTCTTCACGGTGGCCGACGCCACCGAATGACCAGACTCCCAGCGGGGTCTCATCGCATCCCCTCCCCCTCCCCTCGCGATGAGATCCCGCTGGATTTTCCTGTCCAACCGAACCGAATGCCCACCGTTGATGCCCTTACTCAGTAGCGTGAAGCCCATGTCAGAACTGCCGGGCACCGGCACCGGGCGAATCACCGGCCCGGATTGGTCACATTGGCCCGCACGGGTATTGGGCCACGCCGATCCGCTCCGGATCGGTCACCACGCGGGCACCCACCGCATCATCTCTCCCGACCAGACCTGGGCGGCGATCCAGCCGCTGCTGATGACGGCCGGCATCACCCGCGTCGCCGATCTCACCTGGCTCGACGATCTGGGGATCCCCACCGTGCAGGCGGTGCGCCCGGCATCGCTGACGCTTTCGGTAAGCCAGGGCAAGGCCACCACGTACCGGGCCGCGCAGGTGTCCGCGGCCATGGAGTCCCTGGAGAACTGGCACGTCGAGAACATCAAGCCTGATCTATTGTCAACGCCCACAACGCAACTGACCGACGCACTGACCTATGACCCGGCCGATCTCAATCGCCCCGCCGGCAGTTTCTACCACCCCGGCGCCAAGCTCGACTGGATGGTTGCAACGACCCTGCTGACCGGTCGCCGAACCTGGGTGCCCTGGCTGGCCACCGTCGTGAACATCTCGGTGAACGACTCTTGGGGGCCACCGATTTTCGGGATGGACACGACGGGACTGGCCTCGGGCAACAGCTATCACGAGGCCACCCTGCACGGTCTCTACGAGATCATGGAGCGCTACGGCATGGCCGCCGCGCAGCCCGGTTCCACCTTGTTCGAGGTGCCGATCGAGGATGTCATGCGCTCGGAGTGCGCTGAACTGGTGGAGATGATCCACCGTGCGGGCAGCGAAGTGCAGGTCGCCCGGATGGACGTCTGGGACGGCTTCTACTGCTTCGCCGCCGAGATCACCTCACCGATGATGGAGATCCCATTCAGCGGCAGCGGTCTGCATCACGACCCCAATGTCGCTCTGTCCCGGGCGATTACCGAGGCCGCGCAGTCACGCCTGACAGCGATCAGCGGAGCACGTGAGGATCTGCCCTCGGCGATCTACCACCGATTCGCCCGCGTCCACACCTTCGCACCCGCCCGCAAGTCGATGCAATCCATGCCCGAAGGCGATCCCACGCCGTGGCACGTCGCCAGCAGCGACTCGCTGAACGAACTGCTCGCTTCGGCGGCAACGGCCGTGACGTCGGTAGCCGGCGCCGAACCCCTTGCGGTGGTGTGCGACTTTCCGGAGGCCTGCGTCCCGGTCGTCAAGGTGATCGCGCCCGGCATGTCGGCGACGGTGCAGTCGCCACTGCGCACCCCACTGCAGGAGCACTCATGACAGCCACGGCCCGGATCGTCGTCACCGCGGGTCCGACGATCGCCACCGAGGACATCCATGCGGTGATTCCACACGCTGAAGTGGTGCCACCGATTTCGTTCGGCGACGCACTGCGCTACGGGTTGGCGGCCGGCGACACCCTGCTGATCGTCGACGGCCTCTTTTTCCAGAGCGCGTCGGTGCGGCACAAGGAACTGCTGACCCTGATGGACGACGGCGTGCGCGTGGTCGGTTCATCGAGCATGGGTGCGCTGCGGGCCGCAGAGCTGCACCCGTTCGGCATGGAGGGCTACGGCTGGGTTTTCGAGGGATACCGCGACGGCATCATCGACGCCGACGACGAAGTCGGCATGGTGCACGGTGACCCGGAAGACGGCTACCCGGTCTTTGTGGACGCCCTGGTCAATATCCGCCAGACCGTCGCGCAGGCAGTGACAACCGGCGTCCTGACGGCGGCGACGGGGGACCAACTCATCGATACCGCCCGCCGTACACCCTTCACCCAACGCACCTGGAACCGTCTGCTGGAATCCGCCGATGTCCCGGAAAGGGCCGTGCTGGCAAAGCAATTGAAGTCCATGCGGATCGACATCAAGCACGCCGACGCAGTGCTGGCACTGCAGGAGGTGATCCGCGGGCCGAGATATGTGGCGGTGCGTCCCGGTCCTCCGCCGACCGTGTGGTCGGAGCGCTGGCGGCAACGGTGGGCCCCGCCGACACCAGTCGAGGTGACACCCGGAGGCGACGACGTCGTCGACATCCTGGACATCGACGTCCTTTCGCTGCTGAGCGTGTGCGCCACCGACCGCTGGGCCTACCGCCCCGCCCTGGAGCAGGTGGCCGCCTGGTATTGGAACCTGACCAATCCCGGCGATGAGGGCAGCGTGCGCGACCGTGCAGCGCGGGCGGTCGCCGGCATCGGGGTCGACGACTACGAGCGAGCGCTGGAAACGATCGCCCACCGCTATGCGGTCGCATCGGGAATCATCGATGCCTCAGGCTTCCCCGAACATGTTCGTGCACATTGGCTTACCGACGAAGAGATGCAGAAGTTCGCCGACGACCCCGTCGCGGTCTCGGCGCGATTGACCACCCGCACCCTGTTCTTCACCCGGTCGCTGCCGGCAATCCAGCACTTCCTGGAGTTGCTGCGCACCGATCCCCGGTTGCCCGATTGGCGTGCAATGGCCGCGCAGGCATTGGCCCGTCGCGACGAACTGGCGCGGCAGAAGCCGAATCTGAACTTGCACCGGCCCGACCCCGTTCAGCTGAAGCGGCTGTTCAGCATGCGCTGGGGCACGCAGGTGGACCACATCGAACTCGCGCAACGGGGGCTGATGACCAACGACGCGTTCTACAACGCGGCAAGCCTGTTCGCCGTGTCGGCGGCCGACGACCAACTGCCCTCGATCGAAGTCGGCGCCTTGGGTGGCCCCGCCTAAACCTTCTCCACTCCCGCGACATTCCGCTTGCCCCGGCGCAGCACCAGCCACCGGCCATGCAGGAAATCGGTTGATTGCGGCGACCATTCTTCGCTGCCGACGCGAATGTTGTTGACCGACACGCCACCTTCGCCGATGGTGCGCCGCGCAGCTTTGCGACTCTCCGAAAGACCGCTGGCCACAAGCAGATCCACGATCCCGTCCGGCTCACCGGGTTTGAGCTCCGCCACGGACGTCTCACGCAGTGCCGCCGACAGGGTGGCCTCGTCGAGCCGGTCCAACTCCCCCTGCCCGAACAGCGCCCGGCTGGCGTGCTGGACGGCTTCGGTGGCGGCCTCGCCATGCACCAGGGTGGTCAGTTCGGCGGCCAGCCGGCGTTGGGCCGCCCGCTGATGCGGCCGCTCCGCCGTCGCCTGCTCGAGCTCGGCGAGTTCGTCGGCCGACAGGAACGTGAACCAGCGCAGGTAGCGGATCACGTCGGCGTCGGCGGTGTTCACGAAGTACTGGTACCAGGCGTACGGACTGGTCATCTGCGGATCCAGCCACAGGCTCCCGCCGCCGGTGGACTTGCCGAACTTCTTGCCGTCGGCCGAGGTCACCAGTGGCACGGTGAGCGCATGCACTGCGGCACCGAGCTTTTGGCGCACCAGCCGAACGCCGGCGATGATGTTGCCCCACTGATCCGACCCGCCGATCTGCAGCGAGCAGCCGTGCCGCCGGTGCAACTCGACGTAGTCGTTGGCCTGCAGCAGCATGTAGCTGAACTCGGTGTAGGAGATGCCCTCGCCCTCCAGGCGGCGGCGCACGGTGTCGCGATCCAGCATGACGTTGACCGAGAAGTGCTTGCCGATGTCGCGCAGGAATTCGATGGCCGACAGCGCGCCGGTCCACTCCAGGTTGTTCTCGACGATCGCACCCGTCGGCGAATCGTCGAAGTCGACGAAGCGCTCCAGTTGTCCCCGGATCCGTTCGGACCATTCGGCGACCGTGTCGGCTTCCTGCAGGCTGCGCTCCCCGACCTCGCGCGGGTCGCCGATCATGCCGGTCGCCCCGCCCGCCAGCACGATCGGGCGGTGCCCGGCGCGCTGGAAGCGGCGCAACGCCAGCAGCGGCACCAGATGTCCGGCATGCAGGCTCGCGGCGGTGGGGTCGAATCCGGCGTAGACGGTCATCGGTCCGCGCTGCGCCTCGGCCGCCAGCGCGTCGAGGTCGGTGGACTGCGCGATCAGCCCACGCCAGCCCAACTCGTCGAGAATCCCGGACGACTCGTTACCCATGGCCCAGATCCTTCCAGTTCGGTGACCGGCCGGTGCGCGCCGGATGGGTTCAGGCTGATTCCAGCCGGTGGCCTGCAGCGGGCGATCGGGTAGGTTGCGGAGGGTTATGGACAACCGCTTCTTCCCGTTGGTCGTGGTGGCGATCATGCTCGCCCTGGGCCTCACGCTCACCGTGGCCGACTTCCAGCGGGCCGCCAAACTGCGCAAGCCCCTTCTGGTCGCCCTGTTGTGTCAATCGGTCCTGCTTCCGCTGGTGTGCCTGCTGGTCGCCGAGGCCCTCGATCTGGCGCCGAACCTGGCGGTCGGGTTGATGTTGATGGCGGCCACGCCCGGCGGGCTGCTGGCCAACGTGCTCAGCCATCTGGCCGACGGGGACCTGGCGCTCAACCTGACACTGACGGCCATCAACGCGGTGCTGTCGATTTTCGCGATACCGGCGATCCTGGCGTTGTCGATGACATGGTTCCTGGGCGGAGGCCGGTTCATTCCGCTGCAATTCGACAAATTCTTCGGGGTGTTCGCGGTAGTGCTGATCCCCACTGCCGTCGGAGTGGCCATCCGCCACCGGTTTCCCGACCTGGCTCAGCGACTGCACAAGCCGGTGCGAATCGCCGCGGCGGTCCTGCTGGTGGTCGCCCTGGCCGCCGGGTTGGCCGGTGGTCGGACGACGCTGATGAAGAACTTCGGCGTGCTCAGCCTGGCCGTGGTGTCCTTCTGCGCCCTCAGCCTGACTGTCGGTTACCTCGTTCCCCGGTTGATGCGGTTGGTTCCACGCCAGGCCATCGCGGTGAGCCTGGAGATCGGCCTGCACAACGCCGTGGTGGCGATCGGTATCGCGCTGAGCCCGCAACTGCTCAACAACGCCGATATGGCCACCCCGGCGGCGGTGTACGGCGTACTGGCACCGCTGGTGGCGCTGACGTTCCTGTTCGCCGTGCGCCGGCTGGATCCCGCCTACCGGGGGGCTTCCCGGCGCGGAACCTAGTCGCTGGTACCCGCGGCCGGCGCCCGGGGACTGCGCCGGTAGGCGGACACCTCCGGTCGGCCCGCCAGCCACAGCCGCCACGGCCGGTCGGCGGCCTGGCTGACGCCGACCCGCGGCCCGGCGGTGGGCGTCATCGGCGGGCCGAGCCGCAACGTCACCGGGGCGTCCGGGTCGAACAGGTCAATTCCGTTGTCATCCATAGTGATTCCCAGGGCCGCGCACAGGTTGCCGGGACCCCGGGCCAGCGCCGCCCCCCGCACCGCCGCGCCGCGGCGCGACCGGGCCAGGTCGACGCCGTCCTCGATGGCGCATGCCCGCAACAGCACAGCGGCGGCCGTGCCGTCGGGTCCGCACGCGACATTGGCACAGACGTGGATGCCGTGACTGCGGTAGGTGTAGAGCCGCCCGGGCGGACCGAACATCACGGCATTGCGGTCCCGCATCCCCCGGTAGGAATGAGCCGCGGCGTCCGGCCAGGGACCGTCCGGCACGCCGCCGTAGGCCTCGACCTCGACGACCACGGCCGTGACCCCCCTGCCGCTCACGGTGGCGCCGAGTAGCCGGCGGGCGGCCTCGACCGGATCCACCAGCAGCTCGGTAGCGCTCACCACACCGATTCTGCCTGGCTCTTGACAATCCTCCGGCACAGGGCGGATATTCATCACATGATGACTTCATCGTATGATGAATTTTCTGGGCCGGCTGTCAGCGTCGAGCGGTTGCGGGTGATCAGGGGCAAACATGCGGCGCTGCATGACTTTTCGGTGCAGATCTCGCGCGGCACCATCACCGGGCTACTCGGGCCGTCGGGATGCGGCAAGACAACGCTGATCCGCAGCATCGTCGGCTCCCAGATCATCGCCTCCGGCACCGTGACGGTGTTGGGCCGGCCGGCCGGGAGTCCGGCGTTGCGCCGACGGGTGGGATACGTGCCACAGGACCCGACCATCTACCGCGACCTGCGGGTCGTCGACAACGTCCGCTACATCGCGTCGCTGTACGGCTACGACAGTCACGCCGCCGAGGAAGCCATCGAGCGGGTCGGGCTCGCCGAGCACCGCACCGCGTTCTGCGAAAACCTGTCCGGCGGTCAGCGCACCAGAGTGTCACTGGCCTGTGCGCTGGTCTGCCGCCCCGAGCTGCTGGTACTCGACGAGCCGACCGTCGGATTGGATCCGGTACTGCGCGTAGACCTTTGGGGGCAATTCGCGGAGCTGGCCAACGCCGGCACCACCCTGCTGGTCTCCAGCCACGTGATGGACGAAGCCGACCATTGCGCCGACCTGCTGCTGATGCGGGAGGGACGCCTGGTCGCCCACACCACCCCGGCCCAACTACGAGAGGACACCTCATGCACGTCACTGGAGGAAGCGTTTCTGTCCATCATCAGGCGCAACACCGAGCGCCGAGCCGGGTAGGACTGGGCGCGCAGCTGAAGCCGTACACGGCGACCACCGCCAGGATCCTGCGTCAGGTGGCCGCCGATCACCGCAGCGTGGCAATGATCCTCGTGGTGCCCGTGCTGGTGATCACGCTGATGTACTTCATGTTTCAGAATGCTCCGCATCGCCCCGGGTCGCCCAGCCCGTTCAACAACGCCTGCTTGATCATGCTGGGCCTGTTCCCGTTGTTCGTGATGTTCATCATCACGTCGATCACGATGCAGCGTGAGCGGTCCTCGGGAACCTTGGAGCGCATCCTGACCACGCCGCTGCGCAGGCTCGATCTGTTGATGGCCTATGGAACCGCTTTCTCGATCGCCGCAGCGGTGCAGGCGATTGTGGCGTGCGTCGTCTCGTTCTGGCTGCTGGGCTTCTCCACTGCGGGGGCGCCGGTGTGGGTGTTCGTCATTGCGATCGACAATGCCGTCCTCGGAGTGGGCCTGGGCTTGCTGTTCAGCGCCTTCGCCCGCACCGAGTTTCAAGCGGTGCAGTTCATTCCGCTCGTGATGGTGCCCCAACTCCTGCTGGCCGGGGTGATCGTTCCGCGGGCCGCGATGCCGGGCTGGCTGGAGTGGATCAGCAACCTGTTGCCGGCCAGCTATGCGCTGGAGGCGTTGCAGCAGGTGGGGATCCATACCGCACTGTCGGACACCGCGGTGCGCGACATGCTGGTGGTGCTGGCGTTCGCCGTCGCATCGCTGTGCCTGGCCGCCGCGACACTGCGCCGGAGGACCCCTTAGCGTGGCCGCCCGACGTCCGGGCCGGCCGGCGGGAAACTCCGACACCCGGGAGCGAATCCTGGTGAGTGCGCGGGAGCTGTTCGCGCTCAACGGCATTGACCGGACTTCCATCCGGGCGGTGGCCAGGGGAGCCGGCGTCGATTCCGCTCTGGTCCATCACTATTTCGGCACCAAAGAGCAGTTGTTCGCCGCGGCGATCCACATCCCGATCGACCCCATGCAGGTGATCGGACCGTTGCTGGAAGTCCCGGTCGAGGAGCTCGGGCTCAAGCTGCCCTCGCTGTTGCTGCCGCTGTGGGACTCCGAGTTGGGCGCGGGGCTGATCGCCACCCTGCGGTCGCTGATCGCCGGTGACGACGTGGGGCTGGCCCGCTCGTTTCTCGAGGAGATCGTCGGCGGTGCCGTGGGTTCGCGCGTCGACGATCCCCCGGGAACCGGCAAGCTGCGCACGCAGTTCGTCGCTTCTCAGCTGATGGGCGTGGTGGTGGCGCGCTACATCATCAAGGTCGAGCCGTTCGCGTCGCTGCCCATTGAGCAGATCGTGGCGACGATCGCGCCCAACCTGCAGCGCTATCTCACCGGTGACCTGCCGGGTCTCACGCCGTGAGCCGGGCGTGCTCCTCGTCGTCGACGTCGCGCGCCTCGTCGACCAGCAGGACGGGGATGCCGTCGTCGATGCGGTAGGCGCGGCGCAGCCGCGGGTTGTAGAGCTCCCGGCCCTCGTTCACCAGTAGCAGCGGCCCGCGATCGGCCGGGCACACCAGGATGTTCAGCAGGGTGTCGTCAAGCATCGGCATTTACTTGCTTTCCGCTGAGCTCGGCGCGGGCCGCCGGGGTCAGCTTGCGAAATTCGTTGTTGGCGGCGTCGAAGTACCATGCCTGACGCCCGGACTTCGGGATTCCGGCCGCCCGCAGGGCGCTCACGGTGGGCCGGTAGGTCGCGCTGAGCGTCAGCTTAGGCACCACGTGCACGATGTCGGGTCCGAGCCCGACCGGCATGCTCTCGACCGCCTCGGTCAGGTCGGCGGCGGTGATGGTCGCGCCGGGCCGCAGCGTCACCGCCGCCACCGCCAACTGGCGGTCGCCGACCGAGACGCCGTAGGTCACGGCCAGGTCGACGGCGCTGATCAGGCCCAGCGCGTCGACGACCGGCTCCGCATAGACCATGCCCCGCACCGTGCGGATGACGGCGCCGCGGCGGCCGGCCAGCCAGAAGTCGCCGTCCTCGTCGCGCCGGAACAGGTATTCGGTCGAGATCCAGGTGTCGGCGGGAGCGAACACGCCACGCTTGACCGATGCGGTCGGGTCGATTGGACCGCGTGACTGCGCGAGCAGCACTCCGATCTGGTTGGGCGCGGCCACCTGCACGAAACCGTCATCGTTCTCCAGGATCAGATCGTTCTCCGGGTCGTAGGCGCCCAGTTCGACGCGACCGGCCCCCGGCAGCGGACGGCCCTTGCTGCCGACCTTGGCGCCCGACACGTTGGCGAGCACCGCCTGCCCGTCCGTGGTGGCGAAGAATTCCACGACATGGGCGGGCGCGAACGCGTCGACGACGCGCCCCCACAGGCCGGTCGGCATGCCCGAGCCGATGAACAGCCGCACCGGATGGTTGCCGTGCAGCCCGAACTCCGGGTCGTCGACGACGTCTCGCAACATCGCCCAGGTGTAGGACACCACCGTGACGCCGTACTGGCGGATCTCGGCGACGAACCGGTCCGGCCGCAGGCTGCGGGACAGCGCGATGCGGGTGCCACCGACCACCGCGCCGCCCAGGCTCACCAACAGGGCGGATTCGTGGTGCAGCGGGGTCAGGCAGTACACGGTGTCTTTGCGGTCCAGTGCGGCCGTCGAAGCGGTTCCGAACGCCGACAACGCCCACCGGAAATTCGTGATCTGCTTGGCGACCAGTTCGCCTCCGGCCGCGTTGAACGCGATGAAAGCCAGGTCCCGGGCAAAACCCGGGTTGGCGCGATACCAGGCGGGCATCTGTACCGCGTCGGGGTCGATCTGTTCCATATCGATGACGTCCGCGTCGTCGGGCAGGTGCAGATCGCGCGACTCACCACCACCCAGCACCAAGATCTGCCCCGGAAGTTGGCGCGCCGCTTCGAGATTGGTGGGGTCGGTCAGGATCTCGCTGACTGCGCCCAGGCGAACCTGCGCGGCCAGGTCGACGTCCTCGCGCATCAGCACGGCCACCCCGCCCAGCCGGGACAGTGCGGCGATCGCGACCAGAGCGCTGGGCCGGGTCGCCATCAGCACACCCACCCGGTCGCCCTGGCGCACACCGACTTCGATCAGGCCGCGCACGACGTTGTTGATGCGCTTGTTGACCGCCTCGTAGGTGTGCACGCGGCCGTCGAACAATAGGAACTCGCCTTGCGGTGCATCGTGGGCCTGCTCATCGATGATGCGTCCCAACGAAATTCGGGTGTGATCGTTGAGCTGGCCGAGTCGCGCGAGCCGCGGCAGCGTGCGCACGGTCTCGACTGCCAGGGTGCGCATGGAGCGGTTGGCCGCCACCACAGCGTCCGCCGCACCGCGGGCCAGCGCGAGCGCCGCCTCGGACACTTCCCCCAGGCCGTGCGCGATGCGCGAGCTGAAGGCCACACCGCTGTCGTTGTGCTCTTCAGACTGCTCCACCATCAGGCTGATGCTGGCCGGTTTGTCGCCGTTGCTGGAGATCCAGCGCACCCACTCGGCGACGGTGGGCCAACTCTGCAAGGCAGCGCGCGACCCCACCACCAAGCCGAAATGCCCTGTACGGATCAGACATTCGTACACTTCGGTGTTCGGCGCCGCCCGCCGGATGCCGCGCACCGAGGCGGGCTGACCGATGTCGTCGACCTCACCGACAAAAGCCAGGATGGGACAGGTGATGTCGGTCAACGTCACCATCTGGCCGTTGATCGCGAACCCGCCGGTCATCATCCGGTTGTGCGCGATGAACTGCTTGAGCAGTTCCGAGATGGCCGGCCCTGACCAGGCGATCCATCCCTCGCGTTCGAGGAACCTGCGCTGCTGTTCCCGGGGCAGCAGCGCCTCCCGATCATGCAGCTGGCGCACGAAGTCGATGCGGGCCTGAGCCGTCTTGATCGGATCCATCATCTGAAAACCGGTGCGCGCCATCCAGCTTGGAATGTTCAAGCGGTTGAAGACGTGGTCGGCCATGAAATCGGCGACGCCCGGGGCGATGTTCGCCGGAATGCCCATGGGCAGCGCGGCAAGGGTGTCGACCGGCGAGCCGAACGCGACGATGCTCGCCAGGTTCCTCGAGCGCCGGTAGGCCGCGACCTGGTAGCACCACATACCGCCCTGGGAATATCCGACCAGATGCACGTCCTGGCCGGCGGTGTTCTTGACGGTGTCGATGGCCTGGTCGAGAGCGACGATGTGGTCGGCCAGGGTGCGCTGCATGCCGCCCTCGACCTTGTCGGGCGAGCCGAAGTCGATCACCCACGGGTCCAGACCGCTGGCGTGCAGGATGCCCACCGCGCCGTCTTCCCGGGTGACGTCCCACATGTCGGCCGACATCATCATCGGGTGCACCATGAGCACCGGCGGGCCGACCGGCGGCTGGCCGGGGCGATTGTCCGGCGGGAAGTACCGTCGCAGCTTGTACATCGGCACGCTCTCGACGACCTGCGACGGCGACGGGATGCTGCCCGTTTCCAGGCCGCCCAGGCGGAGCACTTCCAGACCGTTCTGAGCGGTGGCTACCAGCCGCTCGACGGGTCGGGTGACCATCGAAAAATTGAGATCCACCACTGCTCCTCAATGCTCCTGACGTCGGCCTTGACCAGCGAGGACATCATGGCACATCGGCCTTGGCGGGTGGTCTGGGTCACGGGTGTTTGCCGCTGGGGGCGTCAGGTGACGACGGTCCTCACCCTGCCCCGTGCTCGCCCTGCCACGTTGCGGGCAGCATGGGAACCCGCGGCCCGCTACCGAATTCGTCTTCGGCCAGGGTGGTCACGCCCGCAGCACCGACACCCCGGCCGGCCGCGGCGCCGGCGAACCCGGTCGCACCCGTTCCCGACGCGGTCACCTCGGGCTCGAGGTCCATGTATTCGTAGCCCCGGCCCAATTGGGCGACCTTCGCCCGCCGGCGGCGCGGCGCGCCCACCGGTTCCCTGGGAGCCGGCGCAGCGGTCGGCTCCTCCGCGCCGTCAGGTTCCGGCGCCTGCTTCCGGGCTCCGGATACGGCTGCTTTCCTGGCGACCGAACCGAGGTCACCGACCAGGTAGCCGAAATTCTCCATGCCGGCACCCAGGCCCAGACCCACACCGGTGCCGGTGAAGGTCGGGGGCGCCGCGGTCGGCGGCGGCGCGGTGGGTGCGGGGGCCGACCCGGTCACCTCTGCCGGCGCGGGCGCAGGTGACGAGGTGGATGCCGGAACGGACGGGGCGAGCGCGGCGAGCGGCGGCGTGACCGGCGGTGCCACCGGGGGCGCCGGCGGCGCGACAGCCAGGGCGGCCAGGCCCTTGATGCCGATCGGCGCCAGCACCGCGCCGGCGGCCAGTGGCACCAAGGGGGCGGTCAGCAACGGCACCACCACCGCGAGCAGCACGATGGTCTGCTCGAGGAGCGTCTTGAGCAGGGCGATGGTGTCGGTGATGACCGTTCCGATGATCTCCACGGTGACGAACAGGATGGTGAAGCCGATCGTCGTCGGGTTGCCCGAGGCGAACGCGGCGGTGAGGTCCAGGGCGACGAAGGAGAACATCTGCGACAGCAACAGCGCATAGGTGCCGAAATCCATCGGATAGCCGAGGGCGAACGCGATGTTGAACGGGCTGAAGTAGGTCAGCGGGTTGCCCAGGATCACCAGATAGGGATCGAAGCCCGAGAACAGCGCTTGGAAGAACGGCAGGTTGGACAGCGCGTCGATCAGCGGCTGAATGTAGTTGTCGTAGAAATCGATATACCCGATGTCGGTCAGCCACTGATAGAAGTCGTTCTGCCGGTCGGGGGGCAGATCGTCGGCGGCCGCCAATGCGCCGGTGGTGACGATCTCCGGCGCCACGGCCGTCTGTGGTGCGGTCTCCACGGCGGCCGCGGCCGCGCCTTGATAGGTGCTCATCACGGTGGCGGCCTGAATCCACATCCGCACATAGTCGGCCTCGTTGAGTGCGATCGGAATCGTATTGACGCCAAAGAAATTCGTGGCAACCAGCACGGCGTGCACGGCGTGATTGGCAGCAAGTTCCGCCAGTGTGGGCATCGCTGCCACAGCGGTGGACCAGGCGGTGGCCGCGGTCTCCTGCCGGGCAGCCATCGCCGCACTGTCCGTCCCGGCCTGATTCAGCCACGCCAGATACGGCACGTGAGCGGCCACGTACGCCTGCGCGGACGGACCGTCCCACTCGCCGGCCTGTACGGATGCCAGCACCGCGGCCAGGTCCTGGGCAGTCTCCAGGTACGAAGTGCTCAGCGAACTCCAGGCCGCGGCCCCGGCCAATAGCGGACCGGCCCCGGGACCGCTACTGAGCAGCGCCGAATGTACTTCCGGCGGGGCCGCCATCCAGACTGGTGCGGTCATTGCGCACCCGCTCGGTCATGAGTCGAATATTTTGCGGGCGTTGGTAATTGACAAATAAGAAGCCGAAGACACATCGGACGGCGATCGCTCTCTCGGGGTACACCGCCCCGGGTCGCAGGACGCGATGACGCGAGTATCCTGGCTCTCGGATCGCCGCTCGCCTCGCCTTCCAGCTATTCGCCGTGGCGTATGAGGGTCGCTCCCCGATTACAGTGGCGGGACCGCGCCGGTTTCACACCGGCTTCCTGCATCGTCATTGCCTTACCGGTGCATTGTCGCATCTTGGCCGGTGTCGGCGGTAGCCGACAGCGGGGCCGGTAGCCTCGGTCCGGTGGCACACCTGCTCGGAGCCGAGGCGGTACACCTGGCATATCCGACCCAGGTGATCTTCGAATCGGTCACCCTCGGAGTCAACGACGGCGCCCGTATCGGCATCGTCGGCCGCAACGGCGACGGAAAATCCAGTCTGCTGCGGCTGCTCACCGGGGAACTCACGCCCGACTCCGGCCGGGTCACTCAGCGCAGCGGATTGCGGGTGAGCGCGCTGTCCCAGGCCGACACGCTCGATCCCGAGCACACCGTCGGCTGGGCGCTGGTCGGTGACCAGCCCGAACACCAGTGGGCCGGCAACAGCCGGGTGCGCGACGTGGTCGCCGGATTGGTGTCCGATATCGCCTGGGATGCAATGGTTTCCACGCTGAGTGGCGGTCAGCGCCGGCGCGTGCAGCTGGCCCAGCTGTTGATCGGCGACTGGGACGTGATCGCTCTGGACGAACCGACCAACCATCTCGACATCGAGGGCATCACCTGGCTGGCGGGTCACGTGAAGCAACGCTGGGCGCGCAACAGCGGCGGGCTGCTGGTGGTCACCCACGACCGCTGGTTCCTGGACGAAGTCGCCACCACGACATGGGAAGTGCACGACGGGATCGTCGAACCGTTCGAGGGTGGATACGCCGCATACGTGCTGCAGCGCGTCGAACGCGACCGGCAGGCCGCCGCCTTGGAAGCCAAGCGGCAGAACCTGATGCGCAAGGAGCTGGCCTGGTTGCGCCGCGGTGCCCCGGCCCGCACCTCCAAACCCAAGTTCCGCATCGAGGCCGCCAACCAGCTGATCGCCGACGTCCCGCCGCTGCGCAACACCGTGGAACTCGCCAAGCTCGCGACGGCCCGGCTGGGCAAGGACGTGATCGATCTGCTGGACGTCTCGGTCTCCTACAACGGACGACAGGTGCTGCGCGACGTCGAGTGGCGGATCGCCCCGGGCGAGCGGACCGGGATCGTCGGGGCCAACGGCGCCGGCAAGTCCACGCTGCTCGGTTTGCTGGCCGGAACCGTCGAACCCGACTCCGGCCGCGTCAAGCGCGGCAAGACGGTCCGGTTGGCGGTGCTGGACCAGCAGGGCGATGCGCTCACCGCCTTGGCCGGTGAGCGCATCGCCGAGGTCCTGGGCCGGCTGCAGAGCGGATACGAGGTCGAGGGCCGCGAGATGACCCCGGCGCAACTGCTGGAGCGGCTGGGTTTCAGCAGCGGACAGCTGTCGTCACGGATCGGGGAATTGTCCGGTGGACAGCGGCGCCGCCTGCAACTGATGTTCACCCTGCTGGCCGAACCGAACGTGCTGCTGCTCGACGAGCCCACCAACGACGTCGACACCGACATGCTGACCGCCACCGAGGACCTGCTGGACTCCTGGGCCGGCACCCTGATCGTCGTCTCCCACGACCGCTACCTGCTCGAACGCGTCACCGATCAGCAGTACGCGATCGTCGACGGCCGGTTGCGACACCTACCCGGCGGCATCGACGAGTACCTGGCACTTGCGGCTCACTCGCCCGCGAAGCCGGCGCAACCGACCGAGCCGTCACCGCAGCCGGCGATGTCCGGGGCGCAGCGTCGCGCCGCGGAGAAGGAACTGGCCTCAGTCGACCGACAGCTGGCCCGACTGGCCTCCCGGATCGAGGGCAAGCACACCGAACTCGCCGAGCACGATCAATCCGACCACGTCGGCATCACACGGCTGACGCGGGAATTGCGCGGCCTGGAGGACGACGTCGCCACACTGGAAGCCCAATGGCTGGAACTGTCCGAGGCGCTGGAGTGAAGCCGGTGGTGTCCTACCCGCCCGGTGAGGCGCTGCTGGCGGCCTACCGGCGCCGTGGCCCGGTGCTCAACGCCGGGATCGGCCGGCGCGGCTTCGTCTATCTGCTGGGGCCCGAAGCGAACAAGTTCGTCTTCGCCAACGCCGACTCGTTCAGCTGGCGGGAGACGTTCGAGACCCTGGCGCCGGTGGACGGCCCGACTGCGCTGATCGTCAGCGACGGTGAAGACCACCGCCGCCGGCGCAGCGTGGTGGCGCCGGGATTGCGTCACCGCCAGGTCCAGGAATACGTACAGACCATGGCGCGCTCCGTCGACGTCATGATCGACGGCTGGCGTCCCGGCCAGCGGTTGGACATCTACCAGGATTTCCGTTCGGCGGTGCGGCGCAGTACCGCGGAAAGCCTGTTCGGTTCCCGAATGGCCGCGCATTCGGATTTCCTCGGTACACAATTGCAGCCGCTGCTGGACCTCACTCATCAGCTACCGCAGGTGATGGCGCTGCAGCGGCGGTTCAACTCCCCCGGCTGGCGAAAGGCGATGGCGGCCCGCGCGCGCATCGACGCGTTGATGGACGCCGAGATCGCCGATGCCCGCGCCCGGCCCAGACCTGACGACCACCTGCTGACGACGCTGCTGCACGGACGGTCCGACGAGGGACAGACGTTGTCGGACAACGAGATCCGCGACCAGATCGTGTCGATGATCACCGCCGGCTTCGAAACCACCAGTGGCGCGCTCGCGTGGGCCGCCTATCTGCTGTTGACGGTGCCGGGGGCGTGGGATACCGCGGCCGCCGAGGTGAAACACGTGCTGGGCGGTGCGGCCCCGACCGCCGCGGATCTGCCCGCCCTGACATACCTCAACGGCGTTGTGCACGAAACGCTTCGGCTGTACCCGCCGGGAGTGATCTCGGCGCGCCGGGTGATGCGGGAACTGCGATTCGACGGGCACCGGATCACCGCGGGACGGATGCTCGTCTTCAGCGCATACGTCACCCACCGGATCGCCGAATTATGGCCGCAGCCAACGGAATTCCGTCCGCAACGATGGGACGCAACGGCCCCGGGCTACCGCAAGCCCGCTCCGCACGAGTTCATTCCGTTCAGCGGCGGCTTGCACCGGTGCATCGGCTCGGTGATGGCTCTGACCGAGATGACGGTGATGCTGGCCCGGCTGCTGGCACGGACCACGCTGAGCCTGCCGGACCAACGCCGCATTCGGGCCGGCAACTTCGCCTCACTCAGTCCCCAACCGGGTCTGACGGTGCAAGTCCTCGACTCAGTGCCAGCGCAGTAGCACGAGCTCGGCGCAGAAACCCGGTCCCATCGCCAGCATCAGGCCGGGGCTACCGCTGGGCGGCCGCTTCTCGATGGTGTCGCGCAGGATGTGCAGCACCGACGACGAGGACAGGTTGCCGATCTCCCCGAGGGAACGCCACGTCAGCTCGAGCGCCTCCGGCGGTAACTCGAGAGAGTTGGTGATCGCGTCGATCACCTTCGGGCCCCCGGGGTGACTGACCCAGGTGCCGATGTCCTGCCTGGTCATATCGTGCAGAGCAAGGAAACCGTCGACATCGGCGGGCAGGTGCGCCTCGATGAGGTCGGTCAGGTCCGGCGACAGGCGCAGTTGCAGGCCGTGCGAGCCCACATCCCAGCCCATGATGTCCAGCGATTCGGGGTACAGCCGGCTGCGGGAGTCGACGATGGCCGGGCCGGTGGCGTTGATCTGTTCGGCGCGACGGTCACCGACGGCCACGACCGCAGCGGCGCCGTCACCGAACAGCGCGGTCCCGATCAGGCCGGACACCGTGGGTTTGACCGCCGGGTAGGTCAGCGAACAGAGCTCGACGGAGATCAACACCGCGACGCCGTCGGGCGCCCCGCGCAGTTAGTCGTTCAGGCGAGCCACCCCGGCCGCCCCGGCCACGCAACCCAGCCCGAACAGCGGCATGCGGCGTACATCAGGCCGAAGACCGAGCCGCCCGGCGATCCGGGCGTCCAGCGAGGGCACCGCGACGCCGGTGACCGTGGTGGTGGCGATCAGGTCGATGTCCTGCGGCTGCAGACCGGCCTCATCCAGCGCACCCATCAGCGCCTCGATGCCAAGGTCGACCGCCTTGTCGATGAAGATCTCGTTGGCGTCGCCGAAGTCGTTCAGCGCCGGGTAGCGCTCCAGCGGCAACACGAAGTGGCGGTTGTTCACCTTGGCGGACTTGTGCAGGCGCCGAACGATCTCTTCGTGTTCCTTCAACCCGGGAAACTCGACGAACAGATCGGTGATCTCACTCTGGCTGTATCGGTGTGGTGGCAACGCACCGAAGACCCCTGCGATGACGCTCATTGACCCTGCCTCATTCAGTTGCTCGCCGGATAGCCCACCCCGAAAAGACTTCTCAAAACCCGGAGTTTAGTGGCGATTTTGTGGCCTGGCAAAAAGGGTGATATTCAACACCTGTCTTATTTGTGTGAGAAATATGTGCGGAGAGCACCCTTTGTCAGCCTTTATCATCTCCGGGCTCGAGGGTCATTGCGATTAGCGCATCAGGACTCAGCGAGTCGATTACATCCTCGCTGGACGTGTCTTCTGAACTGGGGTTTTCTGGCTTGCCCGCCAGCAGCAGCAGTTTGTCGAGTAAACCGGTACGCCGCAGCTCGCGGATTGGAATCGTGTTCAATAAGGACCAAATGCGGTGGTCCTCGGATTCGTCGCCGGCATCGTCTGACAGTTGTTGCGCGAGGTGCTCGGCCAGATCATGCGGAGTCGGATAGTCGAAAATCATGGTGCGCGATAGTGACAATCCCGCCAAAGTGCTGTCCGTTTTCAGCCGGTTGCGCAGTTCCACACCGCTCATCGAGGTGAAGCCCAGGTCTTGGAACGCCTGTCGGGGACCGATGTCGCCCGGCCCGGCATATCCGAGTACCGCGGCGGCATGCAAGCACACCAAGTCGACCAGCCGGCGATACCGCTCGCCGGAATCGAGCTCTCGCCACCGTTGCGAACGCGGTGCGCTGTCCGGCGTGTCCGCTTCGGCCCCAACCCAGAAGTGTCGCCGCGCGAATGCGTAGGTCGGCAGCTCGACGCGGCGGGCTTTGAGACCGCTGAACGTGGCCGCCCAGTCGATGTCCACTCCCCTGGTGAACAGCGCCCCCGCGGCGGTCAGCACCGTATCGGCCTCGGCAACACCGTCCGACAACGTCACGACCGAGACATCCTGATCACCCGTCAGACCGGCGCCCGGGCCGACTTCGATGAACACCCCGCCGCCCAGGGCGGTCGCGGTGCGCACCCCGTCGGCGAACCGCACCGGCTTGCGCACATGGTCCACCCAGTACCGGGCCGAACCGTATCCGGCGCCGGCGGCCTCACCAGTGATGTTGGATAACAACCCGATTCGCGGCTCCGAGAAACTGAGACCGGACAGTGCGGTCGAGAACTCTTCGAGCATGGGCTCCATCAGCGCCGAGTGGAACGCGTGCGACACCGCCAGCCGGTGTACCCGGCGGCCCTGTGCCGCCAACTGATCGGCCACCGCGCCCACCGCAGCTTCCGGCCCGGACAACACGACGGAATCCGGCGCGTTCACCGCGGCCAGACTGACCCGCTGCCCCAGCAACGGCTGCACGTCAGCTTCCCCGGCGGCTACCGCGACCATCACCCCGCCCGCCGGCAGCCCGGCCATCAGCCGGCCGCGAAGAGCGACCAGCCGCGCCGCATCCGCCAGTGACAACACCCCGGCCAGCTGCGCGGCCGCGATCTCACCCACCGAGTGGCCCAGCAGCAGCTCAGGGGTCACGCCCCAGGACCGCACGAGTGCGGCCACCGCCAGCTGTACCGCGAAAAGGCTCGGCTGAGCGAACTCGGTGCTGTGCGATAACGTCTGGTCGCGTCCCCACATCACTTGTCGCAGTGGCAATCTGAGATGCGGATCCAGCGCGGTGGCCACCTCGTCGAACGTCGCGGCGAATACCGGGAACCGGCGGTGCAGCTGCCGACCCATGCCCAGGTACTGCGAGCCCTGTCCTGGAAAGACGAACACCGTCTTTCCGGGACCGCCGGCCCGGCCCACCACCACGCCGGAACCCGGCGTGCCCGACGCCACAGCGTGCACGCCGGCGATCATCTGCGCCCGGTCGCAACCGACGATCACGGCCCGATGATCGAACACCGCGCGGGTGGTCGCCAACGACCAACCCACGTCGGCAATTGCGCCGTCGGCCTGTCCGGCCAGCCGCGCCGCCTGACCGGCCAGCGCGTCTGCCGAGCGCCCGCTGAGCACCCACGGGACGGTGACCACGTCGGGCGGCGCCTCGTCGACCGGCGCGGCGTCGAACCGCGCGGGCTCGGGAGCCTGTTCGACGATCACGTGAGCATTGGTGCCGCCCATGCCGAACGATGAGACACCGGCCCGCCGCGGCGCCGCCCACGGTGTCAGGGCGATGTTGACCCGCAAGCCCGCCGCAGCCAGGTCGATCGTCGGGTCGGCGAAGTTGAGACTGGCTGGAAGCGAACCGTTTTCGAGCGACAGCACCACTTTGATCAGGCCCGCAACCCCGGCTGCCGCACCGGTGTGCCCGATGTTGGTCTTGACGGAGCCGATGGCCACCTGGTGACGCCCACCGAACACGGATCCGAGTGCCCGGGCCTCTACCGGATCCCCGACCGCGGTCCCGGTCCCGTGGGCCTCCACATAGCCGACGTCGTCGCACTCCAGACGGGCGTCGGCCAGTGCGCGCCGGATGACGTCGGCCTGAGCGGCGGCCGAGGGCACCGTCAGACTGCTGCTCTCGTGGCCTGCGTTGCCGACGGCGCTGCCGGAAATGACGGCACGGACGCGGTTTCCGTCGCGCACGGCGTCGCCGAGCGGCTTGAGCAGGACCAGACCGGCACCGTCGCCGCGCACATATCCGTCACCGCGCCGGTCGAAGGCGTAGGTGTGCCCGGTCGGCGACAGCGCACCGAATTCCGTTTCCAGCAGCGCTGTTTCGGATGCCAGGTTGAGGTGCACGCCGCCGGCGACCGCCATCGCCGCCGTGCCTGCCCGCAGCGCGGCGCACGCCTCGTGGACCGCGACCAGAGACGACGACTGCCCGGAGTCGACGGTCATGCTGGGGCCGCGTAAACCGAACGCATACGAGACGCGGTTGGCGATCATCGCCCGGCTCAGACCGGCGAACGAATGGTGGTCGACCTGCCCCGCCAGGGTCAGCAGCGCGTAATCGTCGTTCATGGCGCCGAGGTAGACGGCGACCTGCTCACCACGCACGGTCTCCGGCACCAGGAATGCGTCTTCGAGCAGTTCCCAGGTCAATTCCATCGCCAGCCGTTGCCGCGGGTCCATGGCGCACGCCGCGCGCGGTGCGACATTGAAGAACTGGGCGTCGAAATCGCCTGCTCCGGTCAGGGGTTCGATCACCTCACGTCCGTCGCGCAGCAGCTGCCAGAATTCGCGCGGGTTCGCGGCCCCCGGAAAACGGCACGCCAACCCGATGATGGCAATGTCCGTCGGCTGCACGGCGACCCTCTCAGGGAGTGAAGTCGTCATCGAGGAGAGCGCGAAGCTCACTCTTGGCGGCCTCATCCTCAGCGGCCGGAGCGCTCAGTTGGGCGATGAGCGCCTGCAGCCTGGTGGTGACTTGGGTCTTCTCTTCGGGGCTCCAGTCGGGCCGGCGGACCAGGGTGCCGAGTTCGCGGCTGACGTCCTCGAAGCGGGCCAGCAGGTTCTGCGGTTCGCCGGCCGGCGGCGCACCGGTGTCCAACTGATCGGCCAGGTATTGCGCCAGTGCGGCCGGCGTCGGGTAATCGAAGATCAAGGTGGGTGAAAGGGTCAGTCCGGTCGCGGTTTTCAGCCGATTACGGAGCTCCACGGCGGTCAGCGAGTCGAACCCCAGTTCCTGGAATGCCTTGTTGCCGTCGATGTCGACCGCGCTGCTATGCCCCAGAACGGTTGCGGCACTTGAGGAGATCAGCTCGGTGAGAGCCTGGAGACGTTGCTCGGGGGCCAGGGTGTGCAGCCGCTCGACCATGCTGCCGGCCGCCGAGTTGGTGTCGGCGGCATCGATGACTCGCCGGCTCGGACGAGTCACCAGGTCATGCCAGAGCGGGGGCAGGTCGGCCTCGCTGGTCAGGGCGGTGGTGTCCAGGCGCGCAGCCACGGGCACCGGGTGATCGGCAAGCAGGGCGGCATCGAGCAGTCCCAGCGCCTGTTCGGTGGGCAGCGGCGACAATCCGACCTGCCTCATCCGCGCCAGGTCCCGTTCGCCGAGTTTGCCGGTCATCGCACTGGTCTCTTCCCAGAGTCCCCAGCCGATCGAGATCCCGGGCAGATTGTGTTCGCGTCGATAACTCGCCAGCCCGTCCAGAAAGGCGTTGGCCGCGGCGTAGTTCCCCTGTCCCGGACTGCCGACGACGCCGGCGAGCGACGAAAACATCACGAACGCAGCCAGATTCGCGTCGCGGGTCAGCTCGTGCAGGTTCCAGGCACCGTCCACCTTGACCCGTAGCACCGCATCGAGGCGCTCTGGTGTCAACGAGGTGATGACCGTGTCGTCGATGACGCCGGCGGCGTGGAACACGCCCTTGAGGGGGAATCGTTCGGGTATCTGCTTCAGCATGGCGGCCACCGCGGCGCGGTCGGCGACATCGCACTCTGCGACCGCCACCTGCGCCCCGCCCTGCTCCAGCCCGGCCACCAACTCGGCCACCCCCGCAGCCCGCGAACCGGACCTGCTGACCAACACCACATGCGCCACCCCGTAGCGGTCGACGAGATGCTGCGCCACCGCGGCACCTGCCATACCGGTGCCGCCGGTGATCACCACGGAGCCGCCGGTCAACGGCGACTGCGCGCCGGCCGGCCCGTTCGGGACGGTCAGCACCACTTTGCCAATGTGCCTGGCCTGGCTGACGAACCGGTATGCCTGCTGGATGCGTCGCACATCGAAGACGGTGACCGGCAACGGTTTCACCGCACCGTCGCGCAGCAGCCCGAGGATTTCGGCGTACATCTGCGCCATCAGGTCGGGTCCGGCCTCGAACAGGTCGAACGCCTGATAACGCACTCCGCGGTGCTCCTCGGCGACAAGCAGCGGGTCGCGGACGTCGGTCTTGCCCATCTCGAGGAACCGCCCACCCGGGGCCGTCAGCCGTAACGAGGTATCGAGGAACTCGCCGGCCAGCGAGTTGAGCACGACGTCGACCCCTTCGCCGCCCGTGACCGCCCGGAACTTCTCCTCGAACTCCAGCGTCCGCGAATCGCCGATGTGATCGTCGTCGAAACCCATGGCCCGCAGGGTGTCCCACTTGCCCCGGCTGGCTGTGGCGAAAACCTCGCATCCCCAGTGCCGCGCCAGTTGGATGGCGGCCATACCCACCCCACCGGCGCCGGCATGAACCAGCACTCGCTCGCCGGCCCGGAGACCACCCAGCACCGACAAGCCGTAGAGCGCCGTCAGGAACACCACGGGCACGCTGGCGGCGGTGGCCAGCGACCAACCCGCCGGCACCGCGGTCACTATCCGCTGATCCACGACCGCTTCGGAGGCTGCCGCGCCCAAATGACCCATCACCGCGTCGCCTACCGACAACCCGGTCACCCCGGGACCCACCTCGACGATCACCCCGGCACCTTCGACGCCAAGCTCCGCCACGCCCGGGTACATGCCCAGCGCCAGCATCACGTCGCGGAAGTTCACACCCACCGCCCCCACAGCCACCCTGACCTGACCGCGACCCACTTCCACCCGCTCACAGGGGCGAACGGTGAGTTCCTCCAGCGTTCCGCCGGCGCCGGCGCCCAACCGCCACAGACCCTCCGGGAGCGCGAGCACCGGCGACGCGGCGCGCACCAGGCGGGCGCCGTACACGACCCCGGAGCGCACCAACAGTTGCGGCTCCGCGTAGCGCAGCGCCTCCTGCACCGGCACCGAATCATCGGTATCGATCAGCACGAACCGCCCCGGGTTCTCGGCCTGGGCAGAGCGCACCAGACCCCACACCGCGGCGGCCGCCAAGTCCGACACGGCTCCGTTGGGCGGGGCGACACCTCCCCTGGTCAGGACCGCGAGCACCCCGGACGAACTGAGGTGCTCCTGCAGCACCCGCAACGCGCGGTGGGTCGCGCGCGATACTGCACCGGGCAGCTGCGCATCTGACTCCGGTTCCCACACCGACGCCACACTCGGCACATCGGAGCCGTTGTGCTGCAACGGCTTCCACGTCACGTCCAACAGGCCGCCAGCTGTTCTGGCTCCGGTCGGCACCGCCGCCGCCAGTGCTTGCCCGGAAACCGCGCGCACCACCAATTCCCGGACCGACAGCACCGGCAATCCGGCGGAGTCGGCGAGTTCCACCGACACCGAGCCGGCGCCGGTGGGCGCCAGCCGGACCCGCAGCCGTGATGAGCCTGTGGCGTGCAGGGTCACCCCTTGCCAGGAGAACGGCAGCGCCAGCTGCGCACCGTCCTCGACGAATCCCCAGGCGTGCAGCGCCGCGTCCAGCACCGCGGGGTGAATCCCGAAGCGCCGCACGTTGACTCCCTCGGGTGCGACCACCTCGGCGTACACCTCACGTCCCCGTCGCCACACCGCCCGGACGCCCTGGAAGGCTCGACCGTAGCCGTAGCCCCGCGCGCCCAACTGGTCGTACACGCCCGACACGTCCACGGCCGAGGCGCCGACCGGCGGCCACGCCGACAGATCCGCTCCGCTCCGGATACCGCCGGGACCCAGCACGCCTTCGGCGTGCAGAACCCACGAATCGCCGGACGCCGAATACACCCGTACCCCGTGGCGTCCGGAGTCGTCGGCGGCACCCACCACCACTTGCACGGGCACGACACCAGTTTCCGGCAGCGCCAGCGGTGCCACCAGCGTGAGCTCCTCGATGACCGGGGCACCGGCCTCGTCGCCGGCGCGCAACACCAGTTCGACGAAGCCGGCTCCCGGGAACAGCACCACGCCGCTGACGACGTGGTCGGACAACCAGTTCTGGACCGCCGGCGACAGCGAGCCGCTCAACACCACACCGCCGACGTCCGGCCGTTCCACCACCACCCCCAGGAGCGGGTGGCCGCTGCCGGTCAGGCCGACCGTGGCCAGCTGCGTCGGTCCGACACCCAGCTCCGCCAGCCAGAAGTGTTGCCGGTTGAAGCCGTAGGTCGGCAGCGGCACCCGCTGAGCGCCGAGGCCGGAGAATGCCTCGCGCCATTGCACGCCGACGCCGGCGGTGAACAGCCGGCCGAGACCGAGCAGCAGCGTGTCGACTTCCGGACGATCCTTGGCTATCAGGGTGGCGGACACGGGTTCGCCCGCAAGCGACTGCTCGGCCAGCGCCATCAGTCCGCCGCTGGGACCGACCTCGAGAAAAACCTTGGCCCCCAACGATTCGGCCAGCTGGACGCTGTCGGCGAACCGCACCGGCCGTCGCACGTGCTCGACCCAGTATTCGGCGGTTCCGTACCCCGGTCCGGCCAACTGACCGGTCACGTTGGACACCAGGCTGATCCGCGGTGCGGAGCAGGACACCCCGGCGAGGGCCGCCGCGAACTCCGCGAGGATCGGTTCCATCAATGCGGAATGGAAAGCATGCGAGACGGCCAGCCGGTGCACCCGCCGGCCCCGGGCCGACAGCGACGCCACCACGGCGTCCACCGCAGCCTGCTCACCCGAGATAACCACGGCATGAGGTGCATTGACCGCGGCGATGCCAGCCCCGGGAATCAGCTCCGCGACTGCCTCCTCCTCGCCGGCCGCGACCGCAACCATGACTCCGCCGGCCGGCAGGCCCGCCATCAGCCGGGCGCGGGCCGCCACCAATCGCGCCGCGTCCTCCAGCGACAGCACCCCGGCGACGTGTGCGGCGGCGATCTCGCCGACCGAGTGGCCGAGCACGACATCCGGGACGACGCCGCAGGATTGCAGCAGTGCCGCCAATGCCACCTCGACGGCGAACAGTGCCGGCTGGGCGAACTCCGTACTCTCCAGCAGACCCGCGTCGTTGCCCCACACCACCTGCTGCAACGGAATTCGCAAATGACCGTTCAACGCGTCGCCGGCCGCGTCGAAGGCCTTGGCGAAAACCGGGAATCGCTCGTACAGTGCACGGCCCATGTTCAGGTATTGCGCGCCCTGCCCGGGGAAGACGAACACCGTCTGACCCACCGGGCGGGTGCGACCCACCGCCACCTCGCCAGTCGCCGCTCCGGCGGCAAGGCCGGCGAGAGCGTCCAGGAACTGCGCGCGTTCGCCTGCCACGACCACGGCACGGTGTTCGAACAGCGAGCGGGTGGTCACCAGTGACCAACCCACATCGAGCGGGCGTACCCCGGCATCGGAGCGCAGCTGCGCCAGCAGGCGCCGGGCCTGGTTGGCCAGGGCAGCCGGCGAACGGGCCGACAGCACCCACGGGACGGTACCGGAGAACGGTTCGGGCTCAACGGATTCCGGTGCGGGGTCCTGCTCCAGGATCACGTGCGCGTTGGTGCCGCTGATCCCGAACGACGACACGCCCGCTCGGCGCGGCCGGCCGGGCTCCGGCCACAGGCGCGCCTCGGTCAACAGGGACACCGCACCGGCTGACCAATCCACGTGCGGCGTCGGCGCGTCCACGTTCAACGTTTTCGGCATCACGCCGTGCTGCATCGCCAACACCATCTTGATCACGCCGGCCACGCCCGCCGCGGCCGAGGAGTGGCCCAGGTTCGACTTGATCGATCCCAGCCACAATGGCTCGTCGCGGTTCTGGCCGTAGGTCGCCAAGATCGCCTGGGCCTCGATCGGATCACCCAGCGTGGTGCCGGTCCCGTGTCCTTCGACGACGTCCACGTCGGCCACGCCGAGGTGTGCGCTGGCCAGCGCCGCCCGGATAACCCGTTGCTGCGACGGGCCGTTGGGCGCGGTCAGCCCGTTGGACGCGCCATCCTGATTCACCGCCGAACCCCGCACCACCGCCAGCACCTGATGCCCCAGCCGCTGCGCATCGGCCAGCCGCTCAACCACCAGGACACCGGCGCCTTCGGCCCATGACGTACCGTCCGCCGCAGCCGCATACGCCTTGCATCGACCGTCGGCGGCCAGAGCGCGCTGCCGGCTGAATTCCACGAAACCGCCGGGCGTGGCCATCACCGTCACCCCGCCGACCAGTGCCAGGTCGCACTCGCCGGAACGTAACGACTGGGCGGCCAGGTGCAGTGCCACCAGTGACGACGAGCACGCCGTATCCACCGACACTGCCGGGCCCTCGAGACCCAGCACGTAGGCCACCCGTCCCGAGGCCACACTCAACGTGGAACCGGTGAGGCCGTAACCCTCCAGTTCGCCCTTGACTTCGCCCCCGTAACCGGCGTGGATCACACCCGCGAACACCCCGGTGGCAGTGCCCCGCAACGTGGTCGGGTCGATTCCCGCGCGCTCCAGCGCTTCCCACGACACCTCGAGCAGCACCCGCTGCTGCGGGTCCATCGCGAGAGCTTCGTTCGGACCGATGCCGAAGAATCCGGCGTCGAAATCGCCGGCGTCGGCCAGAAAGCTGCCCCGCCGCGTGTAACTTTTGCCGAGCGCATCCGGGTCTGGATCGTACATGCCGTCGACATCCCAGCCGCGATCCGCCGGAAAGTCCGAGACCCCGTCACGCCCGTCGATCAGCAACTGCCACAGCGCCTCTGGCGAATCCGCACCGCCGGGATAGCGACATCCCATGCCCACAATCGCCACCGGCTCGGACAGCCTGCCCTCCAACTCAGACAGGCGGCGCCGGGTGCGGCGCAGATCCGCGGTGAGGCGCTTCAGGTAGTCAACCTGCTTGGTGGCGTCCACTGGTTATTCCTCGGATTCTCAGGATTCGAGTTCTTCGTCGAGAATGGCGAAGAGTTCGTTTTCGCTGGCGGCGGCCAGGTCGTCGTCGAGGGACAGGTCGGCCAGGATCTCGTGCAATCGATGTGACAGACGTGCTTTGTCTTCGTCCTCCCAATCACTGTTTCGGACAATGTCGTCGAGTTCGCGGGTGATGCGGTCGATGCGCGCCGCCGGGTCGGCCTGTCTCGCGGGGGCGGACAGGCGCGTATCGAGGTGCTCGGCCAGCGCGCCCGGATTGGGGTAGTCAAAGATCAGGGTAGGCGAAAGCGCAAGCCCGGTAACGGTTTTCAGGCGGTTTCGCAGCTCTACGGCGGTCAGCGAGTCGAAACCCAGTTCCTGGAAGGCGCGCTGGGCGCTGATGTCGGCGGCGCCGGAACGTCCCAGCACGGTCGCCGCGTTGCTGCGCACCAGATCGACCAGCTCACGATGGCGTTGTTCGGCGGTAAGCCCGGCCAGCCGGTGAGCCAGGCCGGTCGTCGAGACGTCCGTCGTCTCGACAACCCGCCGGACGGGGCGGTGGACCAACTCACCGAGCAGAGTGGGTGCCTCCTCGCCCAATGCGGCGGTGTCCAGTCGGGTGGCCACCACGACGGGCGAATCCGTCACCAGTGCGTCGTCGAACAGTGCCAGCGCCTGTTCGGTGGACAACGTCGCCAAACCGATTCGGCTCATCCGGGCCTTGTCGCGGTCGCCGAGATGCCGCGTCATCGCACTGGCTTGTTCCCACAGTCCCCACGCCACCGACGTCGCCGGCAATCCCTGCGCGCGACGGTGGACGGCCAGCCCGTCCAGAAAGCTGTTGGCCGCCGCATAGTTTCCCTGCCCGGCGGTGCCCAGAATGCCGGCCATGGACGAGAACATCACGAAGGCAGCCAGATCGAGGTCCCGGGTCAGCTCGTGCAGATGCCAGGCCCCGTCGACCTTGGCCCGCAACACCGTGTCCAGCCGCTCGGGGGTCAGCGACCCGATCAGCCCGTCGTCGAGAACGCCGGCGGCGTGGATGACCGCCTTGAGCGGGAACTGCGCCGGGATCTGCGCCAGCAGCCCGGCCACGGCATCGCGGTCGGCGACATCCGCGGCCACCACCGACACCTGGGTGCCGGCCTCGCGCAACTCCCGGGCCAACTCCGAAACATCCTGCGCCGCAGCACCGGACCTGCTCACCAGGATGATGCTGGGCACCCGGTGCCGGGAAACGAGGTGGCGGGCCAGTGCGGCACCGGCCATCCCGGTGCCGCCGGTGATCAGCACCGTGCCGCCGGAGAGCGGCTCGACGGTCAGCACCACCTTGCCGATGTGCCTGGCCTGGCTGACGAACCGGTACGCGTGGCGAGCCTGCCGCACGTCGAATGTCCTGACCGGCAAGGGTGACAGCACGCCCGCGTCGAACAGCGCCATCAGATCGGCCAGCATCTGCGCCGTCAGGTCCGGGCCCGCCTCGATCAGATCGAATGCCCGGTAGCGCGCCCCGAGTTCGGCGATCTGCTGCGGATCGCGGACATCGGTCTTGCCCATTTCGATGAAACGCCCGCCCGGGCCCAGCAGCCGCAGCGAGGCGTCGATGAACTCCCCGGCCAGCGAGTTGAGCACCAGATCGACCCCGGCACCGCCGGTGGCCGCACGAAACTTCGCCTCGAAGTCCAGCGTCCGCGAGTCACCGATATGGTCATCGTCAAATCCCTTGGCGCGCAGCGTGTCCCATTTCCCGCGGCTGGCGGTGGCGAAAACCTCGAGGCCCCAGTGCCGGGCGAGCTGCACGGCGGCCATGCCGACGCCGCCGGTGGCCGCATGCACCAGCACCCGCTCGCCGGGCTTGGCGTCGCCGAGCACCGATAGTCCGTACAGCGCGGTCAGAAACACCACCGGTACCGCCGCAGCCTGCGGCATCGACCAGCCGGCCGGAACGGCGGTCACCAACCGACGATCCACCACGGCTTCGGGTCCCACCAGACCCAACAGGCCGAGCACCGAATCGCCCACGGCGACATCGCGAATGCCGGAACCAACTTCGACCACCACGCCGGCACCTTCGACACCCAGCTCGCCGCCTCCGGGATACATGCCCAGCGCCACCAGGACGTCGCGGAAATTCACCCCCACCGCCGCCACCGCGACGCGCAGCTGCCCGGGGCCGAGCTCCGCCCGTTCGCAGGGGCCCACCCGGACGTCGTCGAGTGTGCCGCCGCCGCCGGTCACCAGCCGCCACGGCGTCGCGGGCAACTCGAGCGTCGACGCGCCAGACGGCCTGAGCCGTGCTTTGTACGCGGCGCCGTCGCGCACCATCAATTGCGTTTCGCCGCAACCGATCAGCTCGCGGGCATCCAGCGTCCCGTCGGAATCCAGCAGCAGCACCCGCCCGGGGTGCTCCGCCTGCGCGGAGCGCACCAGGCCCCACACCGCCGCGCCGGCCAAGTCCCGGACGTTCTCACCGGACATGCCGACAGCACCGTGCGTTCGCACCACCAGGGTCCCGCCGTCGTCCCCTGCAAACCAGGATTGCAACCGGTCCAGCGCCGCGTGGGTCGCCGAATACACCGACGCCGGGTGGTCATCGGCAAACGGCAACTCCCACACCGTCATCGGCGTGCCGGCCGCCGGGGCCGTGGTGACCGGCATCCACTCGATCTCGAACAACCCCGCATTGCCGCGTCGTGGCGTCGCGAGCGCCTGGGTGGTCAGCGGGCGGAAAGTCAGCTCCCGCACGGTCAGTACGGGCACACCCCACGGGTCGGCGAGTTCCAGAGCCACCGCATCGCCGCTTACCTGGCTCAGCCGCACCCGCAACCGGGTCGCGCCGGCGGCATGCAGCGCCACCCCCTGCCAGGAGAAGGGCAGAACCGTGGCGTCCTGCCCACCCGCCACTCCCCATGCCTGTAGCGCCGCGTCCAGCAGTGCCGGGTGGATGCCGAAGCCGGTGGTGGTCAATCCGTCGGGAAGCCCGACCTCGGCATACACCTGGCCATCCGACGTCCACAACGCATGCAGACCACGGAAAGCGGGGCCGTACTGGTAGCCGCGTGCAGCCAGTCGCTGATAGGCGTCGGTGAGGTCGACGGCCGCCGCCCCGGCCGGCGGCCACACCGACAGATCCGCCTGCGGGGTTGGCGCGTCCGCCCCCAGGGTGCCCGAGGCGTGCAGTGTCCATTCCGATCCGGAACCGCGGGAATACACGGAGATCTCGCGCGCACCCGCCTCATCGGCCGCGCCCACCACGACCTGCACCCGCGTCGCGGCATCGTCGGTCAACGGCAGCGGCGCCGCAAGGGTCAACTCCCGCACCTCCGGGCTACCGACCTCCTCGCCCGCCCGCAGGGCCAGCTCCACGAACCCGGCGCCGGGGAACAGCACCGTGCCGGTCACGGCGTGGTCGCCCAACCAGCGCTGGGCCGACAGCGACAACCGGCCCGTCAGCACCAATCCACCGGAGTCGGGGCGTTCGACGACCGCACCGAGCAGCTCGTGCGCGGCGCCCACCAACCCGGCGCGGCGGACATCCTGATCCCCCGACTCGGTCAGCCAGAACCGCCGCCGCGCGAATCCGTAGGTGGGCAACGGCACCCGGCCCGCTCCCTCGAAGACCGGCGACCAGTCCACGGCCACACCGGCCACCTGGGACTGGGCCGCCGACAGCCAGAACCGTTGCAGCCCTCCGTCGTTGCGGCCCAGCGACGGAACGGTCACCGCCTCATCGGCGCCGAGCGTCTCCTCGATGCCCGCGATCAGCACCGGGTGCGGGCTCGACTCGATGAAGACCTGGCAGCCGGCGTCGGAGGCGGCACGTACGGCACGCTCGAACTGGACTGTCTGCCTGATGCTCTGGTACCAGTAGTCGGCGCCCAGCCCGACGGTGTCCAGCAGCGCGCCGGTGAGCGTCGAGTAGAACGCCACCGGTGTCGAACGCGGCACAATGTCCTGCAGAGCAGCGGTGAGGTCTTCCCGGATGGCATCGACTTGGCCGGAATGCGACGCGTAATCCACATCGATGCGGCGTGCCCGGATGTTCTCCGCGTCGCACCGGCTTATCAGTTCGGTGACGGCGTCCACCTCGCCGGACACCACGATCGACGAAACCCCGTTGATCGCAGCAATATTCAGCCGGCCGCTGAACGATGTCAGCAACTGCTCGGCACGGCTGAGATCCACGGCCAGCGACACCATCCCGCCGGCACCGGAGACCTGCACCAGCAGACGACTGCGCAGCGCCACCACCTTGGCGCCATCCTCCAGCGACAGCGCACCGGCCACACAGGCGGCCGCGATCTCCCCCTGCGAATGCCCGACGACGGCGTCCGGTGTGACACCGAGGGACCGCCACAACTCGGCCAGCGACACCATGATCGCCCACAGTGCCGGTTGCACCACATCGACCCGGTCCAGGCCCGGCGCGCCCGGCACCGACCGGATCACATCGATCAACGACCAGTCCACATATTCTCGCAGCGCCTTTTCACACCGCTGCAGGTGATCGGCGAACACCGTTGAGCTGTCCAGCAATTCGACGCCCATACCGACCCATTGCGAGCCCTGACCGGGAAACACGAACGCCGTCCTGCCCAGTGGCCGGGCCCGGCCGACCACCACCCCGCTCGCCGGTTCACCGGCGGCCAGGTGGGTGAGCCCATCGACGAACTCAGCGGGATCGGCGCCCACCACCACGGCCCGGTGGTCGAACAGCGATCGGGTGCTGAGCAGTGACCACCCGATATCCAGCGGCCGGGCCTGCGTCGCGTGCGCCGCCAAACGGTGAGCCTGATTGGCAAGTGCCTCAGCAGAACGCGCCGACACCACCCAGGGCACCACGCGGTGATCCGGCTGCGGGCTTTCGGCATCGACGGCCGGGGCCTGTTCCAGGATCACGTGCGCATTGGTCCCGCTGATACCGAACGAGGACACCGCCGCCCGGCGCGGCCGGTGATGCGGCGGCCACGGCCGCTGTTCGGTCAACAGCGACACCGCACCCGCCGACCAATCCACGTGCGGCGTAGGCACGTCGACATGCAAGGTCTTGGGCAGCACCGCGTGCTGCATGGCCAGCGTCATTTTCATGACACCCGCGACGCCCGCCGCGGCCGAGGTGTGGCCCATGTTCGACTTGATCGAGCCCAACCACAGCGGCTCGTCGCGATCCTGGCCGTAGGTCGCCAGAATCGCTTGCGCCTCAATGGGATCGCCGAGCGTGGTGCCCGTTCCGTGGCCTTCGACGACATCCACGTCGGCCGCTGTCAGACGGGCACTGGCCAGGGCGGCACGTATGACCCGCTGCTGGGAGGGACCGTTCGGCGTGGCCAGGCCGTTGGAGGCGCCGTCCTGATTGACCGCCGATCCCCGCACCACGGCCAGCACCGGGTGACCCAACCGCTGCGCGTCGGCCAACCGCTCCACCACGAGGGCGCCGGCACCCTCGGCGAAGGCGGTCCCGTCGGCGGCACCGGCATAAGCCTTGCAGCGCCCGTCGACCGAAAGTGCGCGCTGCCGGCTGAATTCGATGAACATGGCCGGGGTGGCCATCACCGTCACCCCGCCGACCAGCGCCAGATCACACTCCCCCGACCGCAGCGACTGCACGGCCAAATGCAGCGCCACCAACGATGACGAACACGCCGTATCCACCGACACCGCCGGACCTTCCAGACCAAGCACGTACGCGACCCGACCGGAAGCCACACTGAGCGTCGAACCCCGCAGGCCGTAGCGCTCCAGCTCACCGGGCACCCGGCCCTGCCCGCCATAGGAACCGTGGAACACTCCGGCGAACACGCCGGTCGGTGAACCACGCAGCGTCATCGGATCAATTCCGCTGCGCTCCAACGCTTCCCAGGACACCTCCAGCAACAGGCGTTGCTGGGGATCCATCGCCAGCACCTCGCTGGGCGCGATCCCGAAGAACTGCGCGTCGAAGCCCGCGACGTCGGCCAGGAACCCGCCGGAGCGGGTGTAGGACTTGCCGGGCGCGTCCGGATCGGCGTCGAACAATCCGGCCAGGTCCCAGCCCCGGTCCGTCGGGAAGTCGGTGACGACGTCGCGTCCGGCTGCCACCATCTCCCACAGGGCCTCCGGTGTATCCACGCCCCCGGGATATCGGCAAGCCATGCCCACCAACGCAATCGGTTCGGTGGCCCGGGCCAGGTAGTCGCGGTTCTCGCGCTTGAGCCGCTCGTTTTCCTTCAGTGATCTCCGCAGGGCCGCAACGAGCTCGTCTTGAGTGCTCACGGCGTTCAGTGCCAGCGCAAAAGGACCAGCTCGGAACAGAAGCCGGGACCCATCGCGATCATCAGGCCGGGGCTGCCGCTGGGCGGTGGCTTGGCGAGGGTGTCACGCAGCACATGCAAGACCGACGCTGACGACAGGTTGCCGATCTCGCCCAGCGAGCGCCAGGTCAGCTCCAGCGCTTCGGCAGGCAAATTGAGGGTTTCGGTGATCGCTTCGATGATCTTCGGTCCGCCCGGATGAGTCACCCAGGCACCGATATCGGCGGTGGTCAGGCCGTGCTCGGCCAGGAATGCGGTGACGTCGGTGCGCAGATACTGTTCGACGACGGCTGCCACATCCTTGGACAGCACCAGCTCGAAACCACCGGCGCCGACATCGAATCCCATCGTACGCAGCGAATCCGGGTAGAGATGGCCACGCGAATCGACGACGCTCGGTCCGCCGGCAGCCACCTCGGCCGCGCGCCGTTCTCCGACCGCGATCACCGCGGCGGCACCGTCGGCGAACAGTGCGCTGCCCACCAGGCCGGCGACCGAGGGCTTGTATCCGGGGAAGGTGAGCGAGCACAGCTCCACCGACACCAGGGCGGCTACGCCGTCTGGGGCGCCGCGCAGGTAGTCGTGCAGGCGGGCCACCCCGGCGGCCCCCGCCACGCATCCCAACCCGAACAGCGGCACCCGTCGCACGTCGGCGCGCAGCCCGACCCGCCCGGCGATCCGGGCGTCCAGCGAGGGCACCGCAAGACCGGTGACCGTGGTGGTGATGAGCACGTCGAGATCTTCGGGGCGCAACCCGGCCTCGTCGAGCGCACCCATCAACGCCTCGACGCCCAGGTCCACCGCCTTGTCGATGAAGATGTCATTGGCCTCGCCGAAATCCTTCAGCCGCGGGTACTGCTCGAGCGGCAGGACGAGGTGGCGACTGTTGACCTTCCCGTTGGCGTGCAACTGCCGGACGATGTCCTCGTAATCCTGGAAATCGGGAATGCTGACGAACATGTCGGTGAGTTCTCGCTGCGAATAGCGATGGGGCGGCAGGGCCCCGAAGACACCTGCGATGACACTCATTGGTCCCACCCCTTTGACACGAACACCACGGCCGTCACGTTCATCCGAATGGCTTAGAGCTGGCAGTTTAGTCGTGGCTAACCTGCCCGGCAAAAAGAGCAGCGTGCGGCTCAGCGCCGCAACTGCTGGCGCAGTTGACCCGCGACTTCGGTGACGGCGAGCAGTTGTTCGGCGACGCGGTCCGGCGCGGTGCCGCCGCGAGCGTCGCGGGACGACACCGATCCCTCGATGGTGAGCACGTCACGAACCGCTGGTGTGAGTTCGGGGCTGATCGCGGCCAGCTCGTCGTCGGTGAGTTCTTGCAGGCCGACGCCGCGCTGCTCGGCGGCGCGCACCGCCGCGCCGGCGGCCTCGTGCGCGGACCGGAAGGCCACGCCCTGGCGGACCAGCCATTCGGCAATGTCGGTGGCCAGGGTGTAGCCGAGCGGCGCCAGGGCCGCCATCCGGTCGACATGGAACGTCAGGCTGCCGACCAGCCCGGCCATCGCCGGCAGCAGCAGCTCCAGCTGGGCCACCGAGTCGAATACCGGTTCCTTGTCTTCCTGCAGGTCGCGGTTGTAGGCCAGCGGCTGGGCCTTCAGCGTCGCCAGCAGCCCGGCCAGGTTGCCGATCAGCCGCCCGGACTTGCCGCGGGCCAGCTCCGCGATGTCCGGGTTTTTCTTCTGCGGCATGATCGAGCTGCCGGTGGACCAGGAGTCGTGCAGGGTCACATAGCCGAATTCGGTCGAGCTCCACAGGATGATGTCCTCGGCCAGGCGCGACAGGTCCACCCCGATCATGGCGAGGACGAATGCGGCTTCGGCGGCGAAATCCCGGGCGGCGGTGGCGTCCACGGAGTTGTCCGCGGCGGCGGCGAAGCCGAGGTCCGCAGCGATCGCGTCGGGGTCCAGGCCCAGTGAGGAGCCGGCCAGCGCGCCCGAGCCGTACGGAGAGATGGCGGCACGCTCGTCGAAGTCGACGAGGCGGTCCACGTCGCGCAGCAACGGGTGCGCATGGGCGAGCAGGTGGTGTGCCAGCAGGATCGGCTGAGCGGACTGCAGGTGGGTTTTGCCCGGCATGATGGCCGTCGGGTGGGTGCCGGCCTGTTCGGCCAGCGCAGCGACCACCTCGAGCACGCCGTCGGCAACCCGGCGGACCGCGTCGCGCAGCCACATCCGGAACAGCGTGGCCACCTGGTCGTTGCGGGATCGCCCGGCCCGTAATCGGCCGCCGAGATCGGGGCCGACCCGGTCGATCAGACCGCGTTCCAGCGCGGCGTGCACGTCCTCGTCGGTGACCAGCGGTTCGAAGCTGCCGTCGGCGACGTCCTCGGCGAGGCTGTCCAGGCCGACCAGCAGGCCGTCGCGCTGTTCGTCGGTGAGCAGCCCCGCCCGGTGGAGCACGATGGTGTGCGCCCGGGACGCGGTGATGTCATAGGGCGCCAGCACCCAGTCGAAGTGGGTGGACTTGCTCAGCGCGGCCAGCGCGTCGGACGGGCCGCCGGTGAAGCGGCCGCCCCACAGCGAACCCTCGTTGGTGCTCACGGGGGTCACCTCCTCCCCGCGAGCAGACACAAACTCGCAGTCGGACCGGCGTGTCGGTGCGAGTTTGCGACTGCTCGCGAAAAGAACGTCACCGCATGTCCCGGCGGGCGGACAGCTTGGACGACAGCCCGTGCACGTACACGAACCCCTTGGCCATCGACTGGTCGAAGGTGTCGCCCTCGTCGTAGGTGGCCAGGTTGAAGTCGTAGAGCGATTCGGCGCTGCGGCGTCCGTTGACCGCGATGTGACCGCCGTGCAGGACCAACCGGATCTCGCCGGTGACGTGCTCCTGGGTGGTGGCCACGAAACTTTCCAGAGCCACCTTGAGCGGCGAGTACCACAGGCCGTCGTAGACCAACTCGGCCCAGCGCTGATCGGTGTGCCGCTTGAACCGGCCCAGCTCGCGTTCCAGCGTGACGTGTTCGAGTTCGGCGTGCGCGGTGATGAGCACCATCGCTCCGGGCGCCTCGTAGATCTCGCGGCTCTTGATGCCGACCAGCCGGTCCTCGACGACATCCAGACGCCCCACACCCTGCGCGCCGGCCCGGCGGTTGAGCTCCTCGATGGCCTGCAGCACGGTCACCCGTCTGCCGTCGATGGTGACCGGTACGCCCTGTTCGAAGCCGATGATCACCTCGTCGGGGGTGTTCCAGTTGACGGTGGGGTCTTCGGTGTAGGAGTAGACGTCCTTGGTGGGGGCATTCCACAGATGCTCCAAGAACCCCGTCTCGACGGCACGTCCCCACACGTTCTGGTCGATCGAGAACGGTGAGCGCTTGGTGACGTTGATCGGGATGGCGTTCTCCTCGGCGAAGGCGATCGCCTTCTCCCGCGTCCACGCATAGTCACGCACCGGTGCGAGGACTTCGAGATCCGGCGCGAGCGAGGCGAATCCGACCTCGAAGCGCACCTGGTCGTTGCCTTTGCCGGTGCAGCCGTGCGCGACGATGCTGCCCCCGTGTTCGCGCGCTGCGGCCACCAGATGTTTGGCGATCAGCGGCCGGCTGATGGCCGACACCAGCGGGTAGCGATCCATGTACAACGCGTTATTGAGGATGGTGGGCAGGCAGTAACCCTCGGCGAACTCGTCGCGTGCGTCGACCACCACGGCCTCCACGGCGCCGCAGTCCAGGGCACGCTGGCGCACCACTTCCATGTCCTCGCCGCCCTGGCCGAGGTCGATCGCCACCGCAACGACCTCACGGCCGGTCTCCTTGCATATCCAGCTGATGGCCACCGAAGTGTCCAGACCGCCGGAATACGCGAGGATGACGCGCTCTGACATGAACAGTTCTCCTTTTGCTCGTGCAAAGTCTGCAGCAGTGTATTTGAGGTCTACTTGAGTTCTTCTAGCGCTGAGGCCAGTTCGGCGCCGGTCATCGGTTCGCGGGCAACCACGAACACGGTGTCGTCACCGGCGATGGTGCCGACGACGTACGGTAACGCCGCGCGGTCGATGGCGCTGGCCAGATAATGGGCACCGCCGGGCGGAGTGCGCAGGACGGCCAGGTTTGCGCTGGCATCGGTGGACACCAGCAGCTCACCGAGCAGCCGGGACAATCGGCCGGTGCCGCCGGCGACGCCCCGGACGGGGCTGCCGTCTTCGGGGACGACGTAGACGCCGACGCCGCCGTCCGCACCGCGCAGTTTGACCGCGCCCAGATCCTCCAGATCGCGGGACAGGGTGGCCTGGGTGACGTCGATGCCCTCGGCGGCCAGCCGAGCGGCCAGTTCGCTCTGGCTGCGCACCTCGGCGGTCGACAGGATGGCGACGATGCGGGCCTGCCGGCCGGCGCGGTTGGCGCTGACCTCGGGGGCCGCCTTCGCCGTCATCGCGACCGCTCCAGCAGCCACACCAGCAGTGCCTTCTGGGCGTGCAGCCGGTTTTCCGCCTCGTCCCACACCGCGCTGGCCGGTCCGTCGATCACCTCGTCGGTGATCTCGTCACCCCGGTGGGCCGGAAGACAATGCAGCACAAGCGCATCGGGGTTGGCCAGACCGAGTAGTCGTTGATTGACCTGGAATGGACGGAACGGTTTGACGCGGTCCAGGCCGTCGCCCTCCTGTCCCATCGACACCCAGGTGTCGGTGACCAGGACGTCGGCGCCGGCCGCGCCCGCATCAGCGTCGGCGGTCACCGCCACGCTGCCCCCGGTCTCGTCGGCTCGTGTGCGGGCTGCGGCCACCACCTCTGGATCGGGCGTAAAGCCTTCCGGCGCAGCGACAGTGACGTGCATGCCGGCGGTCACGCCGCCCAGCATCAGCGAGTGGGCCATGTTATTGGCGCCGTCACCGAGGTACGTCATCTTCAAGCCCGGCAGTGCGCCCTTGCGTTCGGCGATGGTCTGCAGGTCGGCCAGGACCTGGCAGGGATGGAACTCGTCGGACAGCGCGTTGACGACGGGCACCGAGGCGGTGGAGGCCATGGCGATCAGCCGTTCCTGCCCGAAGGTGCGCCACACGATGGCCTCGACGAAGCGCGACAACACGCGTGCGGTGTCCTCCAGGGTCTCGTCACGCCCGAGTTGGGTGTTGCGACCGTCGACCACCACGGCGTGCCCGCCGAGTTGGGCGACGCCCATTTCGAAGGAGAACCGGGTGCGCGTGGAATTCTTGTCGAAGATCACCGCGACACCGCGTGGACCCTCGAGCGGACGACGGCTGAATGGGTCTTTCTTCAAGGTGGCGGCGAGCTCGAGGACCTCGGCCTGTTCGTGCGGCGTCAGGTCGTCATCGCGCAGAAAATGCCTAACCATGTACGGCTCCGGCGGTGTCGAGGATGGCAGGGAGTGCGGCGACGAAGCCGTCCAGCTGGGACTCGGTGATGATCAACGGCGGGGCCAGCCGAATCACGTTGGGCGCGGCGGCATTGACCAGGTAGCCGGCGTTGCGGGCCGCGGCTTCGGCGTCTTTCGCGTACGGCGCGGTCAGTACGATGCCCTGCAGCAGGCCTCGTCCGCGGACATGGTCGATCAGTGGATGACCCAGCGACTCGATACCGTGCCGCAGCGCTTTGCCTTTGGTTTCGGCGCTGCGCACCAGGTCTTCGTCTTCGAGCACCTTCAGGACAGCAAGGGCGGCCGCGGTGCACACGGGGTTGCCGCCGAAGGTGCTGCCGTGCAGACCCGGGGTGAGCAGATCCGCGGCCGGACCGATCGCGATGCACGCGCCGATCGGCAGCCCGCCGCCGAGACCCTTGGCAAGGGTGATCACATCCGGGGTGATGCCGTCGTGCTGATGAGCGTAAAACGCCCCAGTACGCCCGATTCCGGTCTGCACCTCGTCGAGTACCAGCAGCGCCTGATGCCGCGCGGTGATCTCCCGGGCCGCGACCAGGTAACCCTCGGGCGGCACGACGACTCCGCTCTCCCCCATGATCGGCTCGAGAAAGACTGCCGCCGTGTCGTCGTCGACCGCCGCCGCCAACGCGTCGACGTCGCCGTAGGGGACGTGAACGACATGACCCGGCAGCGGTTCGAACGGCGCCTGTTTACTCGGTTGCCCGGTAAGTGCCAGCGAACCCATCGTGCGGCCATGGAAAGCTTCCTGTGCGGCAACGATTTTGGTGCGTCCCGTGAGTCGGGTCAGCTTGAATGCCACTTCGTTGGCTTCGGTCCCGGAATTGCAGAAGAACACTCGCGCTTGGGTTTCCGCGCCCAGCAGCGAGACCAGCTGCTCGGCCAGTGCGATGCCCGGCTCGGTGGCGTACAGATTGGACGTGTGGCCGAGCGTCGACAGCTGCCGGGTCACCGCATCGATGATGGCCGGATGCCGGTGACCGAGCACGTTGACCGCGATACCACCGAGCAGGTCGACGTAAGTCTTGCCGTCCACATCGGTGACGACGGCTCCCTCGCCGCTGGCCAGCGCCATCGCCGGGGTGCCGTAGTTGTTCATCATCACGGCTTGCCAGCGCTGCTGTACGCCGCGCGTTGCGGTCATGCGGACACCACCTTGGTACCGGTTCCGGCGTCGGTGAAAAGCTCGACAAGGACGCAATGTTCGACACGCCCGTCGATGACATGTGCACTGGGTACGCCGGCCGTGACCGCACGCAGGCACGCCTCGACTTTGGGGATCATCCCCGCCTCCAGGGTGGGAAGCAGTTGCGCCAGCGTGGCGGTGTCGATTTCGCTGACCAGTGATGTTCGGTCGGGCCAGCTGGTGTACAGGCCCTCGACATCGGTGAGCATCAGGAGCTTTTCGGCGCCCAGCGCTTCGGCCAGTGCTGCCGCCGCGGTGTCGGCGTTGATGTTGTGCACCACCCCCTCGGCGTCCGGGGCAAGCGTCGAGACAACTGGAATGCGTTTAGCAGCAATAAGATCCAGTACCGCCGCGGTGTTGACCAGTTCGACGTCGCCGACCAGGCCGATGTCGGTGTCCACGCCGTCGACGGTGACGCTGCGCCGCACCGCGGTGAACAGTTGGGCGTCCTCGCCGGTGATCCCGACGGCGTATGGGCCGTGCACGTTGATCAGGTTCACCAGTTCGCGACCGACCTGGCCGAACAACACCATCCGTGCCACGTCGAGCACTTCCGGTGTGGTGACCCGGAATCCGCCTTTGAAGTCGCCTTCGATACCGAGCTTGCGCAGCATCGCGGTGATCTGCGGACCGCCGCCGTGCACGACAACCGGATGTACCCCGCAGTTGCGCAGGAACGCCATGTCGGCGGCGAACGCCCGACGCAGCGACTCGTCCGTCATCGCGTTGCCGCCGTACTTGATGACGACGATCTTGCCGTTGAGTTGTTTGAGCCAGGGCAGGGCTTCGGCCAGCACCTGCGCCTTGGCCTGCGTAGACAGATCGTCGATGTTCATGGTCATGAGCTGTATGCCGAGTTCTCTTCGACGTAGGCGTGGGACAGATCGGTGGTGCGGATGTCGGCCTGGCCGTCACCGATCGCCAGGTCGACCACGACGTGGATGTCGGCCCCCGACAGGTCCACCTCGCGGGCACCGGGAGCGCCGGCACCCTCCCGATAGACGACGAACCCGTTGAACGACACAGTGATTCGATCCGGATCCAGGTCAACCGGGGCCATCCCGACGGCTGCCACCACCCGGCCCCAGTTGGGGTCGGAGCCGAACACTGCCGTCTTGACCAAACTGTCGCGGGCGATGACCCGCGCAGCGGTCACCGCCTCGTCCTCGGTGGCAGCCCCGGTCACCGTCACAGTGACACGCTTGGTGACACCTTCGGCGTCGGCCTGCAGTTGAGCACACAGGTCGTCGCAGACGCGCAGCACCGCTTCGTCGAGATCGCCCTGGTTCGGCGCGATTTCACTGGCTCCCGACGCCAGCAGCAGGACGGTGTCGTTGGTGGAGCAACTGCCGTCGATATCGAGTCGATCGAATGTGCGAGCGGCGGCACGTCGCAACGCCTGATCGAGCGCCTCCGCATCGGCGACCGCGTCCGTGGTGATCACGCACAGCATGGTGGCCAGTGACGGGGCCAACATGCCGGCGCCTTTGGCCATTCCGCCGACCGTCCACTTGTCAGAGTGGTGCAGGGCAACCTGTTTGGGCACGGTGTCCGTGGTCATGATGGCGTGAGCAGCGTCGTCCCCACCGGTGAGCCCGCCATGCATCTCGTGCACGATATCGGCCACTCCGGCGAGCACCTTAGCCATGGGCAACCGGTCACCGATCAGGCCGGTGGAACAGACGCCGACCTCGATGGCGCCAGTTTCGGTGCCCCAGTCCGACAGTGCCGCCGCAACGGCTTCGGCGGTGGCATGGGTGTCCTGGAAGCCGCCCGGACCCGTACAGGCATTGGCGCCACCGGAATTGAGAACCACAGCACGCAAACGCCCGGTGGTCAGCACTTGCTGAGTCCAGAGCACCGGCGCTGCTTTGACCTTGTTGCGAGTGAACACTCCGGCTGCCGCATAGTCGGGCCCCTCGTTGAACACCATCGCCAGATCGGGTGCGCCGGACACCTTGATACCGGCGGCGATACCGGCGGCCCGGAACCCGGCCGGGGCGGTGACCCCCTGCGCGCGAAGCAACCTGGTGTGGGCCTCGGTGACGGGATCGGTCACGGGGCCACTCCGACCACCGAAAGTCCTTCGGCCTCCGGCCAGCCGAGTGCCAGATTCATCGACTGCACCGCGGCGCCTCCAGTTCCCTTGACCAAGTTGTCGATTGCGGCGATCGCGACAAAGGTCGCCGCGTCCTCGTCGACGGCGACCGCGACGTGCGCAGCATTGCTGCCGATCACCGAGCCGGTGCGAGGCAACTGCCCCTCGGGCATCACGTGAATGAAAGGTTCTCCGTCGTAGGCCTTTTCATAAGCGGCGCGGAGCTGCGAGATAGGTGCGCGAGTGGGCGCGGTACAGGTGGCCAGGATGCCGCGCGAGGTCGGGATCAACACCGGCGTGAAGGAGACGGTCACGTCGCGGTCGGTGACCGCCCGCAGACCCTGCACGATTTCGGGCGTATGACGGTGTGCGCCACCGATGTTGTATGCCCGCGCCGATCCGATGACCTCCGAGCCGAGAAGATCTGTCTTGGCGGCGCGGCCAGCCCCAGACGTGCCGCTCACCGCGACGACCGTGACAGCCGGCTCGACGAGACCCTCCGCCACAGCGGGCAACAGGGCAAGCAGCGCGGCCGTCGGGTAACAGCCGGGCACGGCGATACGACGCGCACCTCTCAATATGTCCCGCGCACCGGGCAATTCGGGCAACCCGTAGGGCCAGGTACCGGCGTGCGCAGAGCCGTAGAAGCGTTCCCACGCTGCCGCATCGCTGAGCCGGAAGTCCGCCCCGCAGTCAATTACCAAGGTTTGCGGGCCGAGCTGTTCAGCCAGTGCTGCCGAATGCCCATGCGGCAGAGCCAAAAAGACCACGTCGTGGCCGCTCAGTACGGTGAGCTCGGTCGGCTCGACGACTCGTTGGCCCAGCGGAATCAGATGCGGATGGTGTTCGCCCAACGTGGTTCCGGCGCTGCTGGCCGCTGTCACTGCGCCGATGTGCAAGCGACCATCTGCATAGGCCGGATGACCGAGGAGCAGGCGTAGAATCTCACCCCCCGCATAACCGCTGGCACCGGCAACCGCCACCCGTATCGCATCGCCCACCCGGCGATTCTGCATGGTTATGCAGATCTTTGCAAATTCATTCTAGGCGCCGTCGTAACCGTAGCTAGGCAAGTTGCGGCAGCTGTCAACGTGACACGCCGAAACACCCCTTCCCATTCCGCCGAACCACTGATATACACGAAGGGAGCAGTTGCTCTCTGGCACAGCTGATTTCGGGCAAAAGGTAGGACCGCAAGGTCAATCGCAAACCATAAGATTCTGCCCGGAAATTCTTAGAGATAACGGGTTTAACCACCTCTCCGTACGGGGATCTATTGCCCACGTGTTGCCCCTGTGACGATCGGGCGTCGTTGGGTCGCGGCTTGTTCCATTGGGGTCATCTGGGGAGATGGACATGTCCTTTGTCATTGCTGTGCCTGAATTCGTCGAAGCGGCGGCCGAGCAGTTAGCCGGTATCCGCTCGTCATTGGTTGACGTCAGTTCTGCTGCGGCAGGCGCGACGACCGAACTTATGCCCGCAGCCGCGGACGAAGTGTCGGCCGCGATCGCGCGGCTGTTCGGCACCCTGGGTACGGACTACCAGGCTGTCAGCGCCCAAGCGACGGCGTACCACCAAGAGTTCGTCGCGATGATGACCCAGAGTGCGACCGCCTACGCGGCCGCCGAAGCGGTCAACGGTTCAGCCCTGCTGAGCCTCGACGGCTTCTTGTCGGCGCTGCAGAATGGTTTCGCCAACCTGGCTGCCCAGATCAACGGCGCCTTGAGCACAGGCTTCGGTATTCCCGGCCTGGGCGCTCAACTCGGTGGGTCCGGGTCCCTGATGGGCAGCCTGGACGCCGGCGCGGCCCTGCGTGCACTGACCTCGCTACCCAACCTCGGCGCTGGACTGGCTCTTCAGACCGGCGGGGCTCTCTCGTCGGGTCTGGGAGCAGGACTCGCCCAGACCGGACAGGCCATCGCCAACTCGGGCGTGGCTCTGCAGAGTCTCGGCGCCAGCCTGTCGGGCAGCGGCGCCGCGTTGTTCGGACCCGCCAACGCTGCCCTCGAAACGTTCTTGAGCACCGGAATCGGTGCGAATTTGTCTGCCGCGTTCACGGGCAGCCTCAACGCGAACTTCTCTGGCCTCACCGAGCTCGCCCAGACCGGCGGAATGCTCGTCGGCAACTTCTTCGGCACCCTGTCCGGACTGGCCACCAACTTCGGTGCCACCCTTCCCGCACTCGGCGCCCAGTTCAGCGGCGCACTCAACGCCGCGATCAGCGGTGGCCTGCCGGCATTCCAGGCGGGACTGAACGGACTGATCAGCGCGGGCCAGAATCTGGCCGGCAGCTTCAGCGCCGCCCTGCCGGCGTTGGCCGGACAACTCAACGGCGCATTGTCCGGGGCCTTCGGCACCGGCTTGGCCAGCCTCAACGCGGCGCTCAACGCCGCCCTCAGCGGTGGCCTGCCCACGCTGCAGGCTGGACTCAGCGGCCTGATCAACGCGGGACAGAACCTCGCAGCGAACTTCAGCGCCACCCTGCCGGCGCTGTCCGCAGCGCTCAACGGGGCTCTCTCAGGCAGCTTCGAAGCCAGCCTTGCCGGCCTGGAAGCCGCGCTGTCCGGCACCCTGAGCCTGCCGGCCCTGTCAGCGGCTCTGGAGGGCCTGGTCCAGACCGGCGCGAGCCTGGCTGGCAACTTCCCGGCCCTAGCAGCACAACTCGCGGGCAACTTCGGCACCGGCCTGGCAAGTCTGAACACCGCCCTCAACGCCGCGTTCAACGCCGCACTCAGTGGTGCTCCGGCATTCCAGGGCGCCCTGAACGCTCTGCTCAGCGCAGGGCAGAACCTGGCCGCCAACTTCAGCGCAGCCTTCCCGGCACTGTCGGCATCGCTTTCCGGAGCGCTGTCCGGCAACCTCAGTGCCAGCCTGGCCGGCCTGTCGGCCGCCCTCAACGGCGCCTTCACCGGCGGACTGAACGGCCTGACCGCCGCATTGAACGCCGCTTTCGGCGGTGGACTGCCGTCGTTCTCCGCCGCGCTCAACGCCCTGGCTCAGACCGGAGCCAACCTTGCCGCCCAGCTCAGTGGCAGCTTCGGCACCGGACTCGCCGCCCTGAACGCTGCCCTGAACAACACCTTGGCTGCCGCGCTGAATGGCGCACTGTCCGCCGGCTTCTCCGCCACGTTCCCCGCGCTGAGTGCCGCGTTCCAGGGTGCGCTCAACGCCGCGTTGTCGGGCAGCCTGCCCGCGTTCCAGGCTTCCCTGGGCGCCCTGAACGGGGCGTTCCAGGCGGCCTTGAGCGCCGCGTTCGCCGGAGCACCCGCGCTGACGGGCGCCCTGAATGCGCTGGTCACGGCGGGCCAGAACCTCGCCGCCACCTTCGCTGGTGCCCTGCCGGCGTTGGCTGCCCAGCTCTCCGGGGCCTTCGGGGCGACCCTGCCGACCCTGTCGGCCGCGTTCACCGGGGCCATCAACGCCGCCCTGTCGGGCAGCCTGCCCGCCTTCCAAGCGAGCTTGGGTGCCCTGTCCGGGGCGTTCAACGCCGCCCTGTCCGCCGCGTTCGCCGGAGCCCCGGCCCTGCAAGCCGGCCTCAACGCCCTGCTCAACGCCGGAGCCAACCTGGCCGCCAGCTTCACCGGCGCCTTCCCCGCCCTGGCCGCTCAGTTGTCGGCCGCGTTCGGAGGGGCCCTGCCCGCGCTCAACGCCGCCTTCTCCGCCACCCTGAGCGCCGCACTCAGCGGCAGTCTGCCGGCCTTCCAGGCCTCCCTGGGCGCCCTGAACACCGCGTTCCAGGCCGCCCTGAACGCCGCCCTGTCCGGCGCACCAGCCCTGCAAGCCGGCCTCAACGCCCTGCTCAACGCCGGAGCCAACCTGGCCGCCAACCTCGCCGCCGCCTTCCCCAACCTCTCCGCCGCCCTCAACGCCGCCCTGAGCCTCAACCTGAATCTGGCTGGTTTGTCGGCAGCGTTGAACGCCGCCCTGGGAGGCAGCCTCAACGGCCTGTCCGCGGCACTGAACGCGGCGTTCTCCGGTGCCCTGCCGGCGTTCTCGGCCTCCCTGGGCGCGATCAACACCGCCTTCCAGGGCGCCCTGAACGCCGCCCTGTCGGGCAGCCTGCCCGCGTTCCAGGCTTCCCTGGGCGCCCTGAACGGGGCGTTGCAGGCCGCCTTGTCCGCCGCCCTCAGTGGGGCCCCGGCCCTGTCCGCCGGGTTCAACGCCCTGCTGGCCGCCAGCCAGAACCTCGCCGCCACCTTCGCTGGTGCCCTGCCGGCGTTGGCTGCCCAGCTCTCCGGGGCCTTCGGGGCGACCCTGCCGACCCTGTCGGCCGCGTTCACCGGGGCCCTCAACGCCGCCCTGTCGGGCAGCCTGCCCGCCTTCCAAGCGAGCTTGGGTGCCCTGTCCGGGGCGTTCAACGCCGCCCTGTCCGCCGCGTTCGCCGGAGCCCCGGCCCTGCAAGCCGGCCTCAACGCCCTGCTCAACGCCGGAGCCAACCTGGCCGCCAGCTTCACCGGCGCCTTCCCCGCCCTGGCCGCGCAGTTGTCAGCCGCGTTCGGAGGCGCCCTGCCCGCGCTCAACGCCGCCTTCTCCGCCACCCTGAGCGCCGCACTCAGCGGCAGTCTGCCGGCCTTCCAGGCCTCCCTGGGCGCCCTGAACACCGCGTTCCAGGCCGCCCTGAACGCCGCCCTGGCCGGGGCCCCGGCCTTCCAAGCCGGCCTGAGCGCCCTGATCACCGCCGGACAGAACCTGGCCGCGACCTTCGCCGGCGCCCTGCCGGCCCTCTCGGCCAGCTTCACCGCCTCCCTGCCCGCGCTCAACGCCGCCCTCTCCGCAGCACTGAACGCCGCCTTCTCCGGCAGCCTGCCCGCCTTCCAGGCCTCCCTGGCCGCCCTGTCCGGCGCCTTCAACGCCGCCCTGAACGCCGCCCTGTCCGGCGCACCAGCCCTGCAAGCCGGCCTCAACGCCCTGCTCAACGCCGGAGCCAACCTGGCCGCCAACCTCGCCGCCGCCTTCCCCAACCTCTCCGCCGCGTTGAACGCCATGATCAACATCAACCTCGACCTGGCCGGACTCTCGGCGGCCTTGTCCGGGGCGCTCTCGGGCAGCCTCAACGGCCTGTCCGCGGCACTGAACGCGGCGTTCTCCGGTGCCCTGCCGGCGTTCTCGGCCTCCCTGGGCGCGATCAACACCGCCTTCCAGGGCGCCCTGAACGCCGCCCTGTCGGGCAGCCTGCCCGCCTTCCAAGCGAGCTTGGGGGCCCTGAACGGGGCGTTGCAGGCCGCCTTGTCCGCCGCCCTCAGTGGGGCCCCGGCCCTGTCCGCCGGGTTCAACGCCCTGCTGGCCGCCAGCCAGAACCTCGCCGCCACCTTCGCTGGTGCCCTGCCGGCGTTGGCTGCCCAGCTCTCCGGGGCCTTCGGGGCGACCCTGCCGACCCTGTCGGCCGCGTTCACCGGGGCCCTCAACGCCGCCCTGTCGGGCAGCCTGCCCGCCTTCCAAGCGAGCTTGGGTGCCCTGTCCGGGGCGTTCAACGCCGCCCTGTCCGCCGCGTTCGCCGGAGCCCCGGCCCTGCAAGCCGGCCTCAACGCCCTGCTCAACGCCGGAGCCAACCTGGCCGCCAGCTTCACCGGCGCCTTCCCCGCCCTGGCCGCTCAGTTGTCAGCCGCGTTCGGAGGCGCCCTGCCCGCGCTCAACGCCGCCTTCTCCGCCACCCTGAGCGCCGCACTCAGCGGCAGTCTGCCGGCCTTCCAGGCCTCCCTGGGCGCCCTGAACACCGCGTTCCAGGCCGCCCTGAACGCCGCCCTGGCCGGGGCCCCGGCCTTCCAAGCCGGCCTGAGCGCCCTGATCACCGCCGGACAGAACCTGGCCGCGACCTTCGCCGGCGCCCTGCCGGCCCTCTCGGCCAGCTTCACCGCCTCCCTGCCCGCGCTCAACGCCGCCCTCTCCGCAGCACTGAACGCCGCCTTCTCCGGCAGCCTGCCCGCCTTCCAGGCCTCCCTGGCCGCCCTGTCCGGCGCCTTCAACGCCGCCCTGAACGCCGCCCTGTCCGGCGCACCAGCCCTGCAAGCCGGCCTCAACGCCCTGCTCAACGCCGGAGCCAACCTGGCCGCCAACCTCGCCGCCGCCTTCCCCAACCTCTCCGCCGCGTTGAACGCCATGATCAACATCAACCTCGACCTGGCCGGACTCTCGGCGGCCTTGTCCGGGGCGCTCTCGGGCAGCCTCAACGGCCTGTCCGCGGCACTGAACGCGGCGTTCTCCGGTGCCCTGCCGGCGTTCTCGGCCTCCCTGGGCGCGATCAACACCGCCTTCCAGGGCGCCCTGAACGCCGCCCTGTCGGGCAGCCTGCCCGCGTTCCAGGCTTCCCTGGGCGCCCTGAACGGGGCGTTCCAGGCCGCCTTGAGCGCCGCGTTCGCCGGAGCACCCGCGCTGACGGGGGCCCTGAATGCGCTGGTCACGGCGGGCCAGAACCTCGCCGCCACCTTCGCTGGTGCCCTGCCGGCGTTGGCTGCCCAGCTCTCCGGGGCCTTCGGGGCGACCCTGCCGACCCTGTCGGCCGCGTTCACCGGGGCCCTCAACGCCGCCCTGTCGGGCAGCCTGCCCGCCTTCCAAGCGAGCTTGGGTGCCCTGTCCGGGGCGTTCAACGCCGCCCTGTCCGCCGCGTTCGCCGGAGCCCCGGCCCTGCAAGCCGGCCTCAACGCCCTGCTCAACGCCGGAGCCAACCTGGCCGCCAGCTTCACCGGCGCCTTCCCCGCCCTGGCCGCGCAGTTGTCAGCCGCGTTCGGAGGCGCCCTGCCCGCGCTCAACGCCGCCTTCTCCGCCACCCTGAGCGCCGCACTCAGCGGCAGTCTGCCGGCCTTCCAGGCCTCCCTGGGCGCCCTGAACACCGCGTTCCAGGCCGCCCTGAACGCCGCCCTGGCCGGGGCCCCGGCCTTCCAAGCCGGCCTGAGCGCCCTGATCACCGCCGGACAGAACCTGGCCGCGACCTTCGCCGGCGCCCTGCCGGCCCTCTCGGCCAGCTTCACCGCCTCCCTGCCCGCGCTCAACGCCGCCCTCTCCGCAGCACTGAACGCCGCCTTCTCCGGCAGCCTGCCCGCCTTCCAGGCCTCCCTGGCCGCCCTGTCCGGCGCCTTCAACGCCGCCCTGAACGCCGCCCTGTCCGGCGCACCAGCCCTGCAAGCCGGCCTCAACGCCCTGCTCAACGCCGGAGCCAACCTGGCCGCCAACCTCGCCGCCGCCTTCCCCAACCTCTCCGCCGCGTTGAACGCCATGATCAACATCAACCTCGACCTGGCCGGACTCTCGGCGGCCTTGTCCGGGGCGCTCTCGGGCAGCCTCAACGGCCTGTCCGCGGCACTGAACGCGGCGTTCTCCGGTGCCCTGCCGGCGTTCTCGGCCTCCCTGGGCGCGATCAACACCGCCTTCCAGGGCGCCCTGAACGCCGCCCTGTCGGGCAGCCTGCCCGCCTTCCAAGCGAGCTTGGGGGCCCTGAACGGGGCGTTGCAGGCCGCCTTGTCCGCCGCCCTCAGTGGGGCCCCGGCCCTGTCCGCCGGGTTCAACGCCCTGCTGGCCGCCAGCCAGAACCTCGCCGCCACCTTCGCTGGTGCCCTGCCGGCGTTGGCTGCCCAGCTCTCCGGGGCCTTCGGGGCGACCCTGCCGACCCTGTCGGCCGCGTTCACCGGGGCCCTCAACGCCGCCCTGTCGGGCAGCCTGCCCGCCTTCCAAGCGAGCTTGGGTGCCCTGTCCGGGGCGTTCAACGCCGCCCTGTCCGCCGCGTTCGCCGGAGCCCCGGCCCTGCAAGCCGGCCTCAACGCCCTGCTCAACGCCGGAGCCAACCTGGCCGCCAGCTTCACCGGCGCCTTCCCCGCCCTGGCCGCTCAGTTGTCAGCCGCGTTCGGAGGCGCCCTGCCCGCGCTCAACGCCGCCTTCTCCGCCACCCTGAGCGCCGCACTCAGCGGCAGTCTGCCGGCCTTCCAGGCCTCCCTGGGCGCCCTGAACACCGCGTTCCAGGCCGCCCTGAACGCCGCCCTGGCCGGGGCCCCGGCCTTCCAAGCCGGCCTGAGCGCCCTGATCACCGCCGGACAGAACCTGGCCGCGACCTTCGCCGGCGCCCTGCCGGCCCTCTCGGCCAGCTTCACCGCCTCCCTGCCCGCGCTCAACGCCGCCCTCTCCGCAGCACTGAACGCCGCCTTCTCCGGCAGCCTGCCCGCCTTCCAGGCCTCCCTGGCCGCCCTGTCCGGCGCCTTCAACGCCGCCCTGAACGCCGCCCTGTCCGGCGCACCAGCCCTGCAAGCCGGCCTCAACGCCCTGCTCAACGCCGGAGCCAACCTGGCCGCCAACCTCGCCGCCGCCTTCCCCAACCTCTCCGCCGCGTTGAACGCCATGATCAACATCAACCTCGACCTGGCCGGACTCTCGGCGGCCTTGTCCGGGGCGCTCTCGGGCAGCCTCAACGGCCTGTCCGCGGCACTGAACGCGGCGTTCTCCGGTGCCCTGCCGGCGTTCTCGGCCTCCCTGGGCGCGATCAACACCGCCTTCCAGGGCGCCCTGAACGCCGCCCTGTCGGGCAGCCTGCCCGCGTTCCAGGCTTCCCTGGGCGCCCTGAACGGGGCGTTCCAGGCCGCCTTGAGCGCCGCGTTCGCCGGAGCACCCGCGCTGACGGGGGCCCTGAATGCGCTGGTCACGGCGGGCCAGAACCTCGCCGCCTCCTTCGCTGGTGCCCTGCCGGCGTTGGCTGCCCAGCTCTCCGGGGCCTTCGGGGCGACCCTGCCGACCCTGTCGGCCGCGTTCACCGGGGCCCTCAACGCCGCCCTGTCGGGCAGCCTGCCCGCCTTCCAAGCGAGCTTGGGTGCCCTGTCCGGGGCGTTCAACGCCGCCCTGTCCGCCGCGTTCGCCGGAGCCCCGGCCCTGCAAGCCGGCCTCAACGCCCTGCTCAACGCCGGAGCCAACCTGGCCGCCAGCTTCACCGGCGCCTTCCCCGCCCTGGCCGCGCAGTTGTCAGCCGCGTTCGGAGGCGCCCTGCCCGCGCTCAACGCCGCCTTCTCCGCCACCCTGAGCGCCGCACTCAGCGGCAGTCTGCCGGCCTTCCAGGCCTCCCTGGGCGCCCTGAACACCGCGTTCCAGGCCGCCCTGAACGCCGCCCTGGCCGGGGCCCCGGCCTTCCAAGCCGGCCTGACCGCTCTGATCACCGCCGGACAGAACCTGGCCGCGACCTTCGCCGGCGCCCTGCCGGCCCTGTCCGCCAGCTTCACCGCCTCCCTGCCCGCGCTCAACGCCGCCCTCTCCGCAGCACTGAACGCCGCCTTCTCCGGCAGCCTGCCCGCCTTCCAGGCCTCCCTGGCCGCCCTGTCCGGCGCCTTCAACGCCGCCCTGAACGCCGCCCTGTCCGGCGCACCAGCCCTGCAAGCCGGCCTCAACGCCCTGCTCAACGCCGGAGCCAACCTGGCCGCCAACCTCGCCGCCGCCTTCCCCAACCTCTCCGCCGCGTTGAACGCCATGATCAACATCAACCTCGACCTGGCCGGACTCTCGGCGGCCTTGTCCGGGGCGCTCTCGGGCAGCCTCAACGGCCTGTCCGCGGCACTGAACGCGGCGTTCTCCGGTGCCCTGCCGGCGTTCTCGGCCTCCCTGGGCGCGATCAACACCGCCTTCCAGGGCGCCCTGAACGCCGCCCTGTCGGGCAGCCTGCCCGCCTTCCAAGCGAGCTTGGGGGCCCTGAACGGGGCGTTGCAGGCCGCCTTGTCCGCCGCCCTCAGTGGGGCCCCGGCCCTGTCCGCCGGGTTCAACGCCCTGCTGGCCGCCAGCCAGAACCTCGCCGCCACCTTCGCTGGTGCCCTGCCGGCGTTGGCTGCCCAGCTCTCCGGGGCCTTCGGGGCGACCCTGCCGACCCTGTCGGCCGCGTTCACCGGGGCCCTCAACGCCGCCCTGTCGGGCAGCCTGCCCGCCTTCCAAGCGAGCTTGGGTGCCCTGTCCGGGGCGTTCAACGCCGCCCTGTCCGCCGCGTTCGCCGGAGCCCCGGCCCTGCAAGCCGGCCTCAACGCCCTGCTCAACGCCGGAGCCAACCTGGCCGCCAGCTTCACCGGCGCCTTCCCCGCCCTGGCCGCTCAGTTGTCAGCCGCGTTCGGAGGCGCCCTGCCCGCGCTCAACGCCGCCTTCTCCGCCACCCTGAGCGCCGCACTCAGCGGCAGTCTGCCGGCCTTCCAGGCCTCCCTGGGCGCCCTGAACACCGCGTTCCAGGCCGCCCTGAACGCCGCCCTGGCCGGGGCCCCGGCCTTCCAAGCCGGCCTGAGCGCCCTGATCACCGCCGGACAGAACCTGGCCGCGACCTTCGCCGGCGCCCTGCCGGCCCTGTCCGCCAGCTTCACCGCCTCCCTGCCCGCGCTCAACGCCGCCCTCTCCGCAGCACTGAACGCCGCCTTCTCCGGCAGCCTGCCCGCCTTCCAGGCCTCCCTGGCCGCCCTGTCCGGCGCCTTCAACGCCGCCCTGAACGCCGCCCTGTCCGGCGCACCAGCCCTGCAAGCCGGCCTCAACGCCCTGCTCAACGCCGGAGCCAACCTGGCCGCCAACCTCGCCGCCGCCTTCCCCAACCTCTCCGCCGCGTTGAACGCCATGATCAACATCAACCTCGACCTGGCCGGACTCTCCGCCGCCCTCAACAGCGGCATCACCGGCCTGGTTAACGCGGGTGGAGCACTATCGGCGGGCCTGGCCTCGAGCCTGTCCGGCTTGACCCAGACCGGCGCGGTGATCACCAACAACCTCCTGGCGGCGCTGACCGGCAGCGGCCAGACGGGTGCCACGGTGGCCGGCATCTGGCTCAACGCGCTCAACCAGGCGGCCGCGGTCTTCAACAACGCCCTGGGCGCCAGCTTCGGGGCCAGCCTGTCGGGATTCGGTCAGACCGGCGGAGCCCTTGTCGCGGGCTTCGAGAACGCCCTGGCGGGCCTCACGCAGACCGGCGGAACACTGCTGACGTCGCTCAACAACGCCGGGTTGGGCCTGAGCGCCTCGATTCGCGACATCCTGCTGAACCTGCAGCTGGCGCTGCAGGCCGCGCTGAACGCCAGCTTCGGCGTCTCGGTCGGCACCTAGAATCTGAGCCCCCGACGACGCGGCACCGGAAATCAGGCGGCAGCTTGACGTCCGGTGCCGCGTCCTTGGGTCGCAAGTCCAGACCGCTACACCGCGGCGGCGCGCCGGGAGTAGCGCTGCAACGCCGATCGCGCTCGAGCGACCACCTCGGCTCCGTCGCGTTCGGACTCACCGTGGGAGTCGACGCGCTCCATGCGCGGGCCTACTGCAGCGCAGTCAGTTGACCGGGTTGGAGCAGGATAATTTCCCCTTCGGTCTGCGGCCGGTGCAGGAACGCAACGTCATTCCCCGGCGCCGAGCCGAGCAAGCAATCACGTCACGTAGCGCAGGCTGAGCCACGGTTGGGTCCAGTCCCCTACTCGGCCCCAGTGATCCAGTACGTCGTCGAACAGTTGCGCCGCCGCAGCGGGATCACCGTGCACGGCACGAGCTGCGGCAGCCTCCATCGACGCGATGCCGGACCACCCGGAATTCTGTACATCCCCGGCCGGGCTCGCCGCCTCGTCGAAGAGGGCCCGTGCCCCCGCTTCGGAGGTATCAGGCCGCGGTGTTGGTGTACGCCATTGATTGGGCAACCTGCTGGGGCAACGTGTTCAGCAGGAACGGAATTATCCCGCCGAACTCGGTCCCACCAAGCGGCACGGTGATGTCCGGTAGACCCGGAATCGGCAGTATCTGACTCAATTCCGCCGTAGCCGTGATGCCGTGCGGCGGAACAAGAATGCCGGTGAAGGGCAGGTGAGCGGTAACCGGGATGGTGACGGGAAGGCCGAGCAGCGTCAGAGTCACCGGCAGCGGCTGATCGAGCAAAACCTCACCGTTGAGGAAACCGTTCAGGATAAATGCCGGGGTATTGCCTATCGCGTTAGCCGCTCCCCACAGGTTGCCGGTGGCCAGCGAGCCTGAGAAGGCGTAGGCACCCTCCGCCAGCCCGTTCAAACCGGCGAACGGCGGGCCCAGGATGGCGAAGCCGAGTTGCAACGGCAAACCGAAAATGGCCTCGCCGGTCAGACTCGGAGGCAGACCCAGCGTCAGCGCGAAGTCCGCCGAGACGCCTGCGTTGGTCAGCGTGTTGATTCCGTTGGCGATGTTCTGCGCCATCATCCCCGGTATCGAGCCCGCCGGGATCAGGCTGGCGGCTCCCTGTACCTGCTGGCCAAGCGCCGTCAGGATGGGCAGCAGAGCTCCGGCCGGACCTTCGACCCCGATCGGTCCCGAGATCACAACGGAAGGCGGCAGAGCCACGTCCACCGTGATCCCCAGACCGCTCGTGTCGAACCCGGTGATGAACAGGTCAACGAGCGAGCGCGCCCCGTACTGCACCGCCTGGGAATACTGGCCCTGCTGTATCGCCAGGCCGGCCAGGTTCAGGTCCCGCTGGAAGGTCGGGAACGTCTGCTGGATGCCCTGGCCGAACTCCGACAGTTGCGTGCCCAGCGTGGTGTAGAAGCCGGTGGTGCCGTTGACGAACGCCTGAACGCCGACCGCCGGGTTGATTCTCGAAGCTTCCTGCAGAGCGAGCTGGAAGTTCGCCGGCACATTGCCCGGGAAGCCCTGGAGGTTGAGGGCGAGCGCATTTCCGGCCAACTGCGCGTAGTGGGCCTGATTCACCGCGATCTGGTTCAGGATCGGGAACGGGCGATAGTTGGCTCCGAGGTCACTCAGATTCCGGACGGTGTTGTCGAAAAGGACCTGATACGGGTTGGGGTAGGCCGCTACGCCGGGGGTGGCGACCTGCGGGAACAGCAGATTCTGCAGAGAGGTTCCCAGGCCCCCGATGATCGGGCCCAGCTGTCCGGTCGCCCCACTGAGCTCGCCGAGAACCGACGTGAGGGTGGTGGGCGACAACAGCGACGGCACCGACGGCAGAACGAAGTTGATGCCGCCCAGGTTGAACCCCCCGGTGCCGCCGGTCAGCGGGCTCAGGAGACCACCGAGCAACCCTTGTCCACCAGTGGTGGTGGTTCCGCCGGTGATGCCACCGCCCAGCAGGCCGCCCAGCAGCCCGCTGAGGGGGTCGGTGGGTGCTGCCGTCGGCATACCGGACGTGCCACTCAGCAGAATCCGCTCGACGTTGGCGAGTTCGGCGTCGACGTAGGCTGCTGCCCCGCCGTTGAGGAGGCGGATGAACTCGGCATGAAACGCCGCCGCCTGGGAGTTGAGCGCCTGGAATTCCTGTCCATAGGTTCCGAACAGTCGCGAGATCGCTGCCGAGATTTCGTCTGCGGCCGCCTGGGCGATTCCCGTCGTCGGCGCAGCGGCTGCCTCCGCAGCCGAGCCGACCGACGAGCGAATTCCATCCAGCTGCCCGGCAGCCGCGGTCACGAGATCCGGCTCGATCACGAATGACATATTCAACCCCCGTCGAAGTACACCCGATGTAGCCGCGGAGGTACCCGATTCAGGGAGATCCCAAACCTCAGTTCAGCAGGTCAGAGTGAGGCACCGGTCACTGCGGTGAGACCGTCGAATTTGAATACAAACGGCGTTCGTGGAGCAGTGGTCACGCGATGGCGTTGGCGAGCTGCGCGGGCGCGTAGCTCAGCAACGCGGGGATGATGCCGCCGGCAGGTGTGCCGCCGAGGGTGATGGAAACCTTGCCGATGACCGGGGCGTCGACGACGGCAACCAGCGGCCGCAGAGGCGCCAGAATACCTCCGACGGGTATGTCGAGCGTCACCGGAATGCCCGCCGTGGCCGACAGCGGGAGCGCCAGCGGAAGCTCGGCCTCGCCGTTGAGGAAGCCGTTGACGATATTGGCTGGGGCACCGACCAGTGCGGTCGCCGCCGCCTGCACGTTTCCGGCCCGCAAAGCATCGGTGATGGTCGTGGCGCTGTCCGCGAACGCGAGTGCGGTGGTGATGGGAGACCCCACCGCGTTGAGAGTCATCGCGAGCGGCAGTCCGACGGTGGCTGACCCGGTGAATTCCGCAGTATCGATCGTGAAGGCGATATTGGTGTCCAGCACCGTTCTGACCACATTGGTGAAGTTCTGCGCGATGTTGCCCGGGATGGCCAACGGCGGGAACAGGTCTCCGATGGTGCCGAGCAGCTGAATGTTCGCGAAGTCACTGGCGTTGATGCCGCTGACGAACAGACCCACCAACGCACCCGCCACGTCGCCGGCCCGCAGGCTCGCAGGCACATTGGCCAGCCCAATCGTGAAGTCCCGGGTGGCACTGGTGAGCGCCGTAAAGGTCAGCGACGCGTAATTGAACTGGTTGGTGAGGAACTGGTTTAGGAATGGCACGGGATCGGCCAGCCACGTATCGCCGATGCTCTGCAGGTTGGCGCGCGTGTTGTTCAGCAGGTCTTGATATGGCCCCAGAGGCGAAGCGGTGCTCGCAGCGGAGTAGGACATCGCGGCCGCACCTGGTGAGCCGCCCGTGCCGAACAGCCCGTTGGTGCCGGGGTTGCCCGGAACTCCCGCGGCGCCTCCGCCCGGGGTTCCACCGGGACCGGCTGCGCCGCCGGCGCCGCCGGTACCGAATAACGTGGCATTACCGCCGTCACCGCCGTTGGCACCGGTCCCGCCTGATGCGCCAACGCTTCCGCGGGGTCCGCCGCCTCCACCGGCCCCGCCGTCACCGCCATTGCCGTACAGCAGTCCGCCATCGCCGCCGACGCCGGCGGTGCCGCCGGCACCGCCCTTACCGAGGGTGGAACCGCCTACTCCGCCGGTACCACCGGCCCCACCTGCGCCACCGTTGCCGACCAGCAAACCGGCGGTGCCGCCGTTACCACCCGCGCCGCCCGCGCCGCCGGCGAGGGCAAGGAAGCCGCTGCCGCCGGCACCGGCGGCGCCGCCGGTGCCACCGTTACCGAACAAGCCGGCATTACCGCCGGCACCACCGTCGCCGCCGGCGCCAGCTCCGCCGATACCGCCGGCCCCACCTGTGCCGCCGGCCCCACCGGCCCCGCCGTTACCACCGAAAAGTCCGCCGCTGCCACCGGCCCCACCGAAGCCACCACTGAGACCGATGACGTTGGCAACGGCAACGCCGGCGCCGCCGGCCGCGCCATTCCCGCCGGAGCCGTAGAGCCCGACGCTGCCGCCGCTACCGCCGGCCGCGCTGGCGGCGCCACCGGCCGCACCGCCATTGCCACCCTGGCCAATCATGGTGTTTCCGCCGGCACCACCCGCACCCGCAAGGCTCGAGCCGCCGTCGCCCCCGTCGCCGAAGAAGGCGTTACCGCCGGCACCGCCGGCCGCTGTGTCACTGGACGCGCCATTGCCGCCATTGCCGAACAGACCGCCGGCCGCACCCGCCTGCCCGGACCCTGCGCCGCCGTCACCACCGTTGCCGTAGAAGACTCCCGCACGGCCCGCGGTGCCGCCGGTCGGGCCACTGCCGCCGTTGCCACCGTCACCGAACAGCACGGCATTCCCGCCGGCACCGCCGGCTCCGGTCCCGGTCGCGCCGACGCCGCCGGCACCGCCAGCACCGCCATTGCCGAACAACAAACCACCGGTTCCCCCGGCGCCGCCGGCCCCGCCAGCCGCCGCTCCACCGCCGCCGGCCCCGCCGATGCCGCCGTTGCCGATCAACCCCGCGGCTCCACCGTTGCCGCCGGCGCCGCCCGAGGGCCCACCCGCACCGCCGTTGCCGCCATTGCCGTAGAGGAGCCCGCCCGGCGCCCCGTTGGTTCCCGCGTTCGACCCGGTCCCGTCCTGGCCGTTGGCGCCGTTGCCGATCAGCGGGCGACCCAACAGCGACTGGGTGGGCGCGTTCACCGCGTCGAGCACGGCCTGCAGCGGTGACGCATTGGCCGCCTCGGCCGCGGCGTAGGCCGCCGCACCGCCGTTCAGCAAACTCACGAATTCGGCGTGAAACGCTGTCGCCTGGCTGTTGAGCGCTTGGAACTGCTCGCCGTAACTGCCGAACAACTGCGAGATGGCCGCCGATATCTCATCGCCCGCAGCAACGGCCAGACTCGTCGTGGGACCCGCCGCGGCCGAGGCTGCCGCGCCCAGTGCCGTGCGAATCCCTGCCAGATTGTCCGCTGCGGCTGTAACCAGATCAGGCGTAGCAACCAAATACGACATAGCGGGCTCCCCTCGCTGCACTGCGGTGTTCACCTGACGGTCATCAGGGCACGAGGCAGCCTAATGCCGACGCATATCGCTGCGTGGCAAAACCGACGGATTCACACCGGAACCTTCGACTGCTCATCAACAGGAGCGTCTTGGCGCACCCGATCACACCGGCGGCAGCGGCGGGATCACCGGCGCCGGACCACCGAGTGCAGCGGCAAGGCTTCGGGGCAGGAAGTCCAGCAGGCCCGGAATGAGGCCACCGATCGGCGTGCCGGTGACGGTCGAGTTGAAGGTCAGGCCCGGGACACCGAGAAGTCCGCTGGCGTCCACGAGCGCGGTGTACGGCGCGGCAGGAACGAGCAGCCCGCTCAACGGAAGATTGAGGGTGGTTGGGGCACCCAACGCCTCTATCGTGATCGGCAGGGTCAGCTGACCGTTGAGAAACCCATCCGCAAAAGCCGCGGGCGCGCCGAAGACCGCCGCCGTCGCCCCGAATGGGTTGCCGCTCTGAATTGCGGTCGTAAACGTTGTCGCGCTGACGGCCAACGCGTGGAGGCCGTTCGCCGGGGCACCCAGCGCCTCGATGCCCAGGGCCAGCGGCAGTCCCATGTGAGCGTCGATCGTGACCCCAAGACCGAACGGGCCGTTGGGGTCGACGATCAGTCCGACCGTCGAGGTGACACCGGTGTCCGTCAGGGTGCTCACCACATTGGTCAGATGCTGCGACACTTGCGCCGGGATCGAGCCCGCCGGAAGCAAGTTGGTGAAGTCCTGCGCCATCTGACCGGGAATAGAGAAGATCGGCAACAGGTCGCCGACCGCACCAGTCGGCGTCACGGTGATGACACCATCAGCGCCGGTAACGGTGTTGAAGCCCGAGAAGAACGGGTTGAGGAACCCCCCGCCGATGAGTTGCAGGCCACCGGTGACATCACCGACGGCGAATGCCTGCGACGCAGCCTGAAAGCTCGACGGCAGCGCGCTGAACCCGGCGACGAGGTCGTTGCCGGCATTCTGCAGCGACCCGGCGACCACCTGCGCGAAACCGATCTGCTGGTCGACGAAACCCTGCACCGCCGCCAGCGGGTTGATCGTCGGAAGCGCGGACAAACCGGCCTGGATGCTGGCCGGCGCATTCGCCAGACCGCTCAAAATTTGCGGCCCGTAACCCGACAGGTTCGCGGCCAGCTGGCTCAGAACCGGCGCGGGACTGGCGGCCAGCGCGCCACCAAGAGCCTGCAGGTTCCCGGCCGTGTTCACCAACAGCGCCTGGTACGGCGCGGCCACCGCGTCCGCGAACCCCGCTATGCCCGAACCGACCAGCGCCTGCGCGCCGGCCGCCTCGGCATTCGCATAGGCGCCCGCACCGGCATTCAGCAACCCCACGAACTCGTCGTGGAACGCCGTCGCCTGCGCGCTCATCGCCTGGAACTCCTGGCCGTGCGTTCCGAACAGTTGCGCGATCGCCGCCGAGACCTCGTCCGCACCGGCAGCCAGCACCGACGTCGTCGGACCCGCGGCTGCCGTCGTCGCCTCGCCCAGCGCCGAGCTGATTCCGGCCAAATTCTGCGCCGCTGCCGCAACCAACTCCGGCGCCGCCACCACATACGACATATCCATCTCCTCACTAGCCCGTTAGTGACCGGCGGTCATCCGCCGCCGCGAAGATGAATTTAAAGCGATATGAAACGCGTGTGCAAAAGCCTCAGCAGACTCGCAGTTTCCTGTAACCAGGCAGGCAGACAGCCGATATAGCCCAACCAGGGATGATCACATTCGGCGATGGTTTACATCTAAAATCGTCATGTCGACGGCCGGGTTCGCGCCGCAGTCCGGCCCGCGGAAATGTCTCGCCGGCAGCTACCTGTCACGGCGCAGCGTGCGCACCTCGGCGAGGAACTCACGCCGGAGTTCGGCGTCCGAGAACTCGCCGCGCCAGACGGTCGTGGTGGTTCGCGAATGCTCGGCGACCCCCCGAACATGCGTGCACAGGTGTGCGGCTTCCAGGTGCACCGCCACGCCACGAGGCTCGATCAGCGCAGTCAGCCCGTCAGCCACCTGCTCGCCGAGGCGCTCCTGAACCGTGAACCGGCGCGCGAACAGCCGGACCAATCGCGTCAGCTTGGAGATACCGATGATCTGGTCGCCCGCGATGTAACCGATGAAGGCGGTCCCGAAAAACGGCAACGCGTGGTGTTCGCAGAGGCAGTTGAAATCGATGGGCCCCTCGATGACCTGTGAGGGCGCGGCCTCGACGGCGTAGCCGCGTTCGGCGGGAAAGCTCGTCGCGAGCTTGGGATCACCGTCGTAACCGGCAGTGATGTCGTAGAGCGCCTTCAGGAACCTCTTCGGCGTGTCCCGGGTGCCCGGTGTCGCCAGGTCCAGGCCGAACGCGGTGAAGATCTCGGCGATCGAGGCCTCGAACCGCTCCCACTCAAACGGGGAGATCGAACGGGACGGACTGTCGAAGCACCGACTGGTCAGGTTTGCCGTCATCCCGGCGGCCGGGCCCGCCATCTCGATGACGTTGTCGGGTTGGCTGGCCACGTCCGTCATAAAGCCTCCTCGCCGATGGCGCGGGACAGCGGGATGGAATCTGTCAGCAAACTGACGAGATAAATTTACGCAGCTGCCGACTGCGGACACAACCGTCTTAACTCAACAAAAGCAACGGGCCGGGTGACCGGATCGCCGATCGCCGGCCCAGTCAGCTACGCAGTTCGGCGCCGACCCGTTCGGCCGCGCAGCGCACCGCCGCGTCACGGGCCGCGGTGGCGTCGTCCTCGGTGAGGGTGCGGTCCGGGGCCCGGAACCGCAGGGCGAATGTCAGCGATTTGCGATTCTCGCCGATCTGCGCGCCGGCGAAGACGTCGAACAATTGCAGATGCTCGAGCAACTCGCCCGCTCCGTCGCGCACCGCGTCTTCGACAGCCTGAGCCGGAACATCGGCAGCCACCACCAGGCTCACGTCCTGGAACACCGCCGGGAAAGGCGACACGCGCGGCGCGGGGAGGACGCCGCCGAGGGGAATCGCCGCCAGGTCCAGTTCGATCGCGCAGGTCCCCTTCGGAAGCCCGGCCCGTTCGATGACGGCCGGGTGCAGCTGACCCGCGTGCCCGACGACGGTGCCGCCGGCGAGAACCTCCGCACACCGGCCCGGATGCCACGGCAGGTACTGGGCGGCTCGCAGCGTGACGTCCACGCCGCCGGCTCGCGCAATGATCCGCACCGCCTCGAACGCGTCCGCGGCTTCCACGGGACGGCCCGGTCCCCAGGGACCGCGCGGCTCGCGCAATCCCGCCAGGACCGCGGCGACGTGCTGCGGTTGGCGTGGCAACGATGCGTCCAGGGTGGCGATCTCGGCATCGGTGGGCCGCCGGTGGACCGGGATGAGGTCGACGGCGCGGGTCTGGTCGGTGGGCTGCACCACCTGCGCGATGGCGAACAGCGCCACGTCGCCGAGTCCCCGGGAGACATTGCGGTGCAACGCCTCCAGCAGGGCCGGCAACAACGTGGTGGCCAGCTGCGGCCGGTCGGCTTCCAGGGGGTTGACCACGTTGGTCGTGCTGCGCCGAGGGTCGTCGGCGGGCAATCCCCAGAGATCGAACACACCCGCCGGCAGGAAGGGCGTCGGAAGGATCTCGACGTAACCCGACAGGGCCAGCGATTTCCCGATCGCCCGGCGTCGCTGCTGGGTGGCGGTCAGCCCCCGGCCCGCGGGTGCCGACGGCAGGACCGACGGGATCGCCTCGAGACCCTCGAGCCGCAGCACCTCTTCCACGAGGTCTGCGGGTTGACGCAGGTCGGGACGCCAACTCGGCGGCGTGACCGTCAGGGTGTCACCGTCTTGCGCCACCTCCGCGCCGACCTGGCGGAGCCGCCGGGCGGTGGTGCCGGGCGGGTAAGCCACGCCGGCGATGCGGTCCGGCAGGTCGGCCAGGATCTCGACCGGCGTTGGCGACCAGTCGGTACGCGGTGGATCGCCCCGCCAGTCGGTGAGAGTGGGTTCGGCGACTCCCCCGGCGATGTCGACGAGCAGCCGGGCACACCGGTCCAGGACTGCCACCGAGATGGCCGGGTCAACGGCGCGTTCATACCGGCGCGCCGCTTCGCTGGGCAGATGCAGCCGTCGCTGGGTTCGCGATATCGCCGCGGGGTCCCAGACGGCTGCCTCGAGCAGCACCTCGGTGGAGGTGGCGCGAACCTCGGTGCTGTCCGCGCCCATCACACCGCCGATCGCCGCGGTCGCGACGTCATCGACGATCAGGACGTCGACCGGTTCCAGCTTGCGTTCGATGTCGTCCAGGGTGACGACGGTCTCGCCAGGCTGAGCGAAGCGCACCCGGAATCCGCCGGTGATGCGGGCGCGGTCGTGAGCATGCATGGGATGGCCGAGTTCAAGCATCACGTAGTTGGTGACGTCCACCGCCGGCGAGGTGGCACGGATGCCGCACAGCAGCAGTCGCCGCTGCAGCCACCACGGCGACACCGCCGCAGGGTCGATCCCGGTCACCGGGCGCAGCGCGAACCGTCGCACGCCCGTGGCAGAGTCCACCGTCAGTGGCCACGCTTCGCCCTGAGCCGGCAACGGCTCCACCGCCGCGGGATCGACGAAGTCCAGGTCGTAGGCGCACGCGATCTCGCGGGCCAGCCCCCGCACCGACAGGCCATAGCCGCGGTCCGGTGTGATCGCGAGGTGGAACACCACATCGTCGAGACCGAGCACCGCAGCCGCGTCGGCCCCGGGTTCCGCGGTACCCGCGGGCAGCACCAGGATCCCGGAATGATCCGCCCCCAAGCCGAGTTCGGCGGCCGAGCAGATCATCCCGTTGGAGTTGCGGCCGTAGGTCTTGCGCGCGGCAATGGTGAAATCGCCAGGCAGCGTCGCTCCGGGCAGCGCCACGACCACCAGGTCGCCCACGACGAAATTCGTCGCGCCGCAAACGATCTCCTGCGGCTCGGGGTTGCCGACGTCGACCAGGCAGGCCCGGATCGGCTTCTTGAAGCCGCTGAGCTCCTCGATCTCGGCCACCCGGCCCACGGCCAGCGGACCCTCGACCGGACCGAGTCCGGCGACGTCCTCCACCTCGTGACCGATCCGCACCAGCGCCTGCGCCAACTCGGCAGCACCGACATCCCATCCCGGCGCGCCGGCTGAGACCACCTCGCGCAGCCAGCTGTACGGAACGCGCATCAGGCCCCCACCCCGAACGGCAGCGAGAACCGGATGTCGCCTTCCACCATGTCGCGCATGTCGGGTATCCCGTTGCGGAACTGCAGGGTTCGTTCCAGCCCCATCCCGAACGCGAAGCCGGAATAGACCTCAGGGTCGATACCGGCGGCGCGCAGGACGTTGGGGTGCACCATCCCGCAGCCACCCCACTCCACCCAGTCGGCGCCGCCCTTTTTGCCCTCGAACCAGACATCGACCTCGGCGGACGGTTCGGTGAACGGGAAGAAGTGGGGACGCATCCTGGTGCGCGCCAACGGGCCGAATTCGGCGCGGGCGAACGCGTCCAGAGTGCCGCGCAGATGGGCCATGGTCAGTCCACGGTCGACGGCCAATCCCTCCACCTGGTGGAACACCGGCGTGTGGGTGGCGTCGAGTTCGTCGGTGCGGAACGTCCGGCCGATCGAGATGACGTAGACGGGCAACTCGCGCTCCAGCAGGGTCCGTACCTGCACCGGGGACGTGTGGGTCCGCAGTAGTTGCCGCGAGTCCTCGGGCGCGATGTAGAAAGTGTCCTGTTCGCTGCGCGCCGGGTGATCGGGCGGGAAGTTGAGGGCGTCGAAGTTGAACTGCTCGGTTTCGACTTCGGGACCCTCGGCCAGCTCCCATCCCATCGCCACGAACGTGTCGGCGATGTGCTCGGCCAGCATGGTGATCGGGTGCCGTGCGCCGGTCGGCTGGCGGGTCGAAGGCAGCGTGACATCGATACGCTCGGCGACGAGCACTGCCGCGTCGCGCTCGGCGCGCAGGACCGCAAGGCGCTCGTCGTAGCTGCGCTGGGCTTCAGTGCGGGCCACATTGACCCGCTTGCCCGCATCGGCACGCTGCTCCTTGGGCAGGCTGCCCAGCGCCTGTCGCGCCAGAGCCAGTGGCGAGCGGTCGCCGAGGTACTCGGTCTTGGCGTGCGCGAGAGCGTCCAGCGTGCCGGCGGACGCGATGGCCTGCTGGGCAGCCTCGACCGCCTTGGCCAGAGCTTCCGGCGACAGGTCGACGGGTTGATCACCCACGCGGCGGCACTCTCCTTGCTGAGGCTGGTCGGGCTGCCCGGCCTCTACCCCGCGCAATGAGCTCCAGCGCGGCCCGCGTGGTCAGCGGGAGGGGTCACGGCACGGGTATGACGCAACTGCCGATCATAAGTCATCGTCAGTTGTGTCCCGGATCACGGAAGATCAGGAATCGAATTGTTCGAAGGTCTGGGAGAACTCCCAAGGGTTCTGCGCCACTCCACTGCTGACATTCGTCAGCACACCCAGCGGGCCCGGGAAGTCGCGGTTGGCCGACCACATGTGCAGTCCACCGATATTGTTCTGCTCGGCAAAGGTGGTGAGCTTCTGGGCGTCGGCCAGGGTGAAGATCTCGGCCGGATCGTCGTTGACGCCGATCATCGGGGTCACGTCGACCATCGACCAGATCTGCGCGCTGGTTTTCGACGGGTACAACGTCGTCAATTGATCATGGACGGCGGTGGCCGCCTGAATCGCGTAGTCGCCCATCTTCCCGGCGTACGGCAGGGTCGGGTCGTAGTAATCCATCGCCATGATGTTCACGTGGCTGATCTGCACGTTACTGTCGACGGCGATCTGAACGGCCCGCAGACCGTCGGCGGTCAGGCCCGTCGGCATCACCGGCAGCGTGAACGACACCTCGACCGGCCTGCCGGTGGCGACTCCGGTGGTCTGCAGTGCTGCGATCGCCTGCGAGCGGAGCTTGAGCGAGGCCGTGTCACCCAGGGCCGCACCTTCGATATCGAAATCCAGCTTGTGAATTCCGTAGGCGTTCATCACCGAGGTGTACTTCGCGGCCAGTTCGGCCGCTGTCCCGCCGGTCAGGGCGAGTTCCTGGTTCGCCGCGCCGCCGAAGGAGATGGTGGCGTTGATTCCTGCGGCGCGCATGGCGTCCATCTGACTGTTGATCTGGCCGAGCAGACTGCCGTTCGCGACGGCGCCGCCGTTGCCGATCGTGTACTCGGTGAATCCTCCCCAAGCCGGCTGGCCGGCGGCATTGGCGGTGATGAAACCCAAAGTGACGTCCTCGATGCTGCCGATCCGGCTGGCACCGGTGAAGTCGAACTGGGGCCACAGCGTCATGTCGACGTACGGAGAGAACACACCCGTGCCGACCGGTGGCGGCGGCGTGACGCTGCCGGGCAGCCCGGCGATTCCGGGCCGGCCGAACAGCAGCCCGGCCCGCCCGCCGGCACCGCCGGGCGCTCCGGTGCCGCCGTTACCGCCGGCACCGCCGTTGCCGAATAGTCCGGCGTCGCCACCGGCACCGCCGGCCTGTCCGCCGGCACCGGCCGCCCCCCGGCCGCCATTTCCGATCAGCAGCCCCCCGTCGCCGCCACGTCCGCCGGCCACCGACGCGTCGGCACCGTCGCCGACCAAGGGCCGGCCCAGCAGCAGTTGGGTGGGCGCGTTGACAACTCTGAGCAGCTGCTCCTGCAGGGTCTGCACAATCGAGGCGTTGGCCGCCTCGGCAGTGGCGAAGGAGTCCGCGCTCGCGGCCAGGGCCTGCACGAATCGGGCGTGATAGGCCTCCACCTGAGAGCTGAGCGCGCGGTACTCCTGGCCGTAGGCTCCGAACATCCCCGCGACCGCCGCGGACACCTCGTCGGCGGCGGCCGGCGCGAGTCGTGTGGTCAGACCTGCCGTCGCCCCAGCGGACGCCACGGCGGAGCGGATGTCTTCCAGATCCGTCGCGGCGGCCAACAACATGCCCGGATCGGCGATCAGAAAACTCATGGCATCCTCCGGTCGGTTCGGCGCGCCCGGGTTACGTTGCCACGTGCCTCGGTGATTTTCAATCGTCGCGCCTCGTCCGGCTCGTTCGACATCACTAGATCAGCCGACAGAGCAGCCAATACGGCGAAATTTCAGACCTTGGTCCGCTGGTTCAGTCGAACAAACGCGAAGCGGATTCTAGTTTGCTATTCGGTGGCGTTCAGACCGTTACAGGCTGCACGCCGGCCGCCACCTCATCCAGAACGGCGTTCTCCGTCGCGCGCGAGCCGAATCGGTTGCTCACGACATGGGCGATGAGGGCCGCGGACGCGCCGAATGCAAGGCCGCCGGCCATCCCCCACATGCTGTGCGCCAGCATCAGGAAGCCGAAGCCCGCCGACCCCAGCAGCATCAGGCACCGCACGGGCGTCCAGTGGATCGGCGCCCGGAACCGCAGCGAGACCAGGACACCCAGCGTGACCGCGACGGCGTGCCCCGCGTTGGTGAACTCGCCGCCCATGACCGCGGCCGTCACACTCACCGTGATCCACCACGCGATCCATGCTGACCGGAACGACCGCGGGATCGTGGCGGTCAACGCGCCGAGCGCCGCCAGCGCGCCGTAGCTCATTCCGACGTCGCTGGCGTGGGTGATCGACCACGGCATCCAGCCCATCTTCACCGCCGTCGCCAGCGCTGCGGCGACAACCAGGGTGGCGCCGATGTGGCCGACCATAAACGCCACGAGCAGCCGGATGGTGCGCAGGTGCAGTTCCGCCAGGACCAGCAGGCAGGTCAGAAAGGGCAGCCAGAACCACAGCGGCCCCGCCTCGACCACGAAGGCACTGCCAACCAGGGTGCCGATCCGGCCGTGCGACAGGTTGTGCAGGTTCGTGCTGGCGTGTCGGATGACGCTGTCATGGGCCTGGGGGCTCAACATCAGCATTGTGGTGCTGACAGCGAACAGCGCCGCCACGTAGCCGACCGTGAAACGGACCCGCGACAGGCGGGTGAGAAAGGTAGAAAACATCACCTTCCACTATGCATGGACGTTTGTCTCATTTGTGTTATCGCTGGTTGACAACTCTTTGTGAGTTTTCAGGCGATAAATAGCCAAGTCGGGCGGAATGCCGGTGAGTTTGCTGGCGAACATCGGCCTGCGCGCCCGCTTGGCCGTGACACCCATCGCGTCCAGATCGCTCTGAGGAATCAGGTCCAGCGTCGGGCTCGAGATCATCACGCCGCCTTTGGTGGCACGCTCCATGACCCGGGCCGCGATGTTCACGTCGACGCCCAACCAGTCCGCACCCAGCCGCTGCGGCCGCCCGGTGTGGATACCAACCCGCATGCGTGGCCGATAACCCTGCACCTCAACGGATTTGATCGCCTCCTGAGCGGCGAGCACTGCCTTCACGGCGACGGCGGGACGACGAAAGACGGCCATGATGCCGTCACCCATTCGCTTGACGATGTGCCCGCCGGCGTCCAACATCGGGGACTCGACCGCCCGGGCGACCTGGCGCAGCAACGTGAGCGCGGCGTCGTCCCCGGCCTGCAGCGACCAGGTGGAAAAACCCACCAGGTCGGTGAAGACAAGCGTCACCTCGGGATTTGCCGGCTTGCGCGAAACGGCCTCGGTCATCGCCTGCCACACCTGTAACACACCAAGGCTGACCTCGCGCGATGCCGCGTCGCGGTCGCCCAGCAGCCGGTCGGCAGCGCGTGCGGCAGCCCGGGGACCGCCCTCTCCGGCCGTCGACAAGGGATCACCGAACTCGGGGTCGCCGGGCAGCAGCCGTCGCGCCCTCTTGACGAAGGCCACCACGTTCGGACTGTGATTGGTGCTGCGAAGCCACTTTCCGGGAGAACGACGGGGCGCGGCTTCCTGGTGGGCCACCGCAGTCGCGGTCTCGTCGGGCACGCCGGACTCCGCTTCGCCAGACCCGACCTCCACTCGGCAAGGGTAGGTGGTCCGGACTGAGGCAGGCAACGAGGCCCACGCCACTTGTGTCACACGTCGCAGCAAACGCCCTGATCACACGAGTGCGGCGGCGCTGTGGAGAGTCCGTAACACAGATGCGACGCATACGCCGATGTGCTAGACAACGTACGTTGTCACCGTTTATCGTGAGCCCACAATGAGGCGCTTTGGAGGCCGTGATGACTGTTCCTGCAACGACAGCGGCTGATCCCCTCGGGCCGGACTCGCTGACCTGGAAGTATTTCGGAGACCTGCGCACCGGCATGATGGGGATCTGGATCGGCGCGATCCAGAACATGTATCCGGAACTGGGCGCCGGGGTCGAGGAGCACTCCATCCTGCTGCGCGAACCTCTGCAGCGGGTGGCCAGGTCCGTCTACCCGATCATGGGGGTCGTCTATGACGGCGACCGGGCGGCCCAGACCGGCCAGCAGATCAAGAGCTACCACCGCACCATCAAAGGCACCGACGGCGCGGGCCGACGCTATCACGCGCTGAACCCCGAAACGTTCTACTGGGCCCACGCGACGTTCTTCATGCTCGTCATCAAGGTCGCGGAATACTTCTGCGGCGGGCTGACCGAGGCCGAGAAACGCCAACTGTTCGACGAGCATGTGCAGTGGTACCGAATGTACGGAATGAGCATGCGGCCGGTGCCCAAGTCGTGGGAGGACTTCCAGGAGTACTGGGAGCGGGTCGGGCGCGAGGAGCTGGAGATCAACCAGGCGGTGCTGGACATTTTCCAGATCCGGATCCCCAAGCCGAAATTCGTGCTGATCCCGACGCCGGTCTGGGACCAGATGTTCAAGCCGATGGTCGCCGGTCAGCGCTGGATAGCGGCCGGCCTTTTCGAGCCCGCAGTCCGGGAAAAAGCCGGCATGCGCTGGACACCCGGAGACGAAATCCTGCTGCGGTTGTTCGGCAAGCTGGTCGAACTGGCCTTCCTGGCGGTGCCCGACGAGATCCGGCTGCACCCGCGCGCGCTGGCGGCCTACCGTCGTGCGGAGGGTCGGACCCGCAGTGACGCACCGTTGGTGGAAGCGCCCGCGTTCATGGCGCCGCCGCGGGACCGCCGTGGACTGCCGATGCACTACTTTCCGCCCCGGCCCCGCTCCCCCCTCGAGCCGGCCCGGGTGATCATGGAGCGGGCCGGCGCGCTGGTGCACAGCACCCTGTCGATCGCCGGGCTGCGACCGGCGCGCGGGCGCAGCCGGGCCGCCTGAGCCTGCTGAGCCTGCCCGGCCTGCGGCCGGCGCGCGGGCGCAACCCGGCGGCCCGAGGCTGCTACGCCAGCCCGAGCGGCCGCAGGAACAGCGGGACGACGCCGAACTGGTTGCCCTGGAACCAGAACTCCCAGCCCAAAGCCGTAATCGACCCCCCGGTGATGGTGGGTACGGTTCCGTTCAGCGTGACCGCAGTGGGCCCGAACGGTGTCAAGCCACCCAACGACCCCGCGAAGCCGCCAGTCGGCGATACCAGCACATTGCCGTTGGCCGACATCCACGTCAGCGGGCCGAACGCGGTGTTCAGGGTTCCGGTTGCGTTGGCGACGAGCCCCAGATTTCCACCTGTGCTCGTCGGAAAAATCGGGGTGCCGCTGAGCGAGAACGACCCGATCTGGCCGAACGGCCCGTTGAGGATCGCGGACTGATAGAGGCCACCCAGGCCATAGCTCGAGGACAGCTGCAGCGGGCCGAGATTCGAGCTCTGACTGACGGTGGAGAGGCTGATGAGCGTGTCCAGTGGGCTGGCCTCGGCGACACCGGCACCACTCGAACTCGCCAAAGTTTGCTGCACATTGGCGAATTCGGCACTCACGTACTGCGCGGCACCGCCGTTCAACAGGCTGACGAAGGTGTCGTGATAAGCCGCGGTCTGCGCACTCAACGCCTGGAATTGCTGGCCGTGCTTACCCAGAAGGTTCGAGATCGCCACCGAGATTTCATCCAGGGCTGGTGCCGCGATTGCGGTCGTTCGCGCGGCCGCTGCCGCATTCGCAGTGCGTATGCCGTCGCCCATGGACTCCAGGCACCCACTGGCCGACTTCAGAATTTCCGGAACGACGTTCAAATATGACATAGCTGCCCCCTGCCCCGACAGTCTTGCGACATCACGCCGACTATTCGACGTGTGACAAATATTAACAGTCAGGAGTGAAATTTCCGCTAACCAATTTCACATGTCTTACCAAAGTGGGGATGTGCGAATGATTTGCTAGAGCGGCTGAACGGTCAGCGTGAGGCCCGTGCGCTCAGGTACAGGCAGATGGCCGCGGCCGCGGCAACGTTCAGGCTCTCCGCTCCCCCCGCCATCGGGATGCGCAACCGGCGGTCGGCCTGCGCGGCGACCTCAGCCGGGAGTCCCTGCGCCTCCGGCCCGAACAGCCAGGCCGTCGGCCGCGCGAGGATCGGGTCGGCGTCGTCGAGGGACGTCTCGCCGTCCACCGCGGTGGCCAGCACCTGCAGCCCGGCGCGCCGCAGCGAAGCGAGCACCAACTCGGTGTCGGGAGCGACCACGACGGGGATGGAGAAGATGCTGCCGGTCGATGCGCGCAGGCACTTGCCGTTGTACGGATCGACGCTGTGACCGGCCAGAACCACCGCCGCGGCGCCCATCGCGTCGGCGATGCGGATGAGTGTGCCGGCATTGCCCGGCTCGCCGATGTCCACGGCAACCGCGATCAGGCTCGGCGAGTCCGGCAGCACATCGTCCAGATTCGTCGCCGGGATCTCGCACACCGCGACCAGACCGGTCGGCGTCACGGTGTCGGACAACGCTTTTGCGGCCCGCTCGGTCACCAGATGGACGGGCGTTGCCTGCCCGGAAACCAGCGCGTCATGCCGGAGCGCCGCGTCCTCGGTGACGAACAGGTCCCGGACCAGCCCACGCTGCAGGGCCCCCGCGACGAGATTGGGCCCTTCGGCGAGGAACAGTCCCGCGCGGCGCCGGCCGACGTGACGGTGCAGTTTGACCGCGGCAGCCACCCGGGCCGAGCGTTCGGTGAGCGCGGCCTTCATGGTGTGCGGACCCGGGTGGTGTTAGGCAGCCTCTCCCGAGGGTGCGTTGACATCCTCGGGCAGCGCGGCCCGAGCGACCTCGACCAGCGCGGTGAACGCCGCGGGATCGCTGATCGCGATGTCGGCCAGGTTCTTCCGGTCCACCTCGACGCCGGCGGCCTTGAGGCCCTGGATCAGGCGGTTGTAGGTGATGTCGTTGGCACGCGCGGCGGCGTTGATCCGCGAGATCCACAGTTTGCGGAACTCGCCCTTGCGGGCGCGACGGTCACGGTAAGCGTAATTGAGCGAATGCAGCTGCTGCTCTTTGGCTTTGCGGTAGAGCCGGGATCGCTGACCGCGATAACCCTTCGAAGCTTTCAGGACGCTGCGCCGCTTCTTGTGGGCGTTGACCGCCCGCTTCACGCGTGCCATGGGTGTTCCTACTCTCGTTCAAAATCGGTCGGGGGCTGCCGAAAGCCCGCTGTCGATGGGGGTTTCGTATGGGGGATGCGATGCGGCGCTAGCCGTTGAGCAGCGAGTTGACCCGCTTGGTGTCGTTGGCCGACACGACGGTGCGACCGTCTAGACGACGGGTGCGCTTGGTCGCCTTGTGCTCGAGCAGATGCCTGCGGTTGGCTTTCTGCCGGACGATCTTCCCGGTGCCGGTGCGCCGGAACCGCTTCGAAGCCCCGCTGTGGGTCTTGGCCTTGGGCATGTTTCCTCGATTTTCCTGGTTCTGTGAGCTGTTCTGGTGGTGCTGCGGGTATTGCTAGGACGGTTGGGCGTCGCCGGCCGAATCGGCCGGCCCTCCCGCACTCCCCGGGTGTTGCGCCCTGGCGCGCGTTTTCGCGCCACGGTGCGGTGCCAGCACCATCGTCATGTTGCGGCCATCCTGCTTGGCCGACGTTTCGACGAATCCGTACTCGGCGACGTCCGCGCCCAGCCGCTGGAGCAGTCGATAGCCCAACTCTGGCCGTGACTGCTCGCGGCCACGGAACATGATGGTGACCTTCACCTTCGACCCCGCTTCGAGGAAGCGGACCACGTGGCCCTTCTTGGTCTCGTAGTCGTGGTCGTCGATCTTGGGTCGCAGCTTCTGTTCCTTGACGACGGTCTGCTGCTGATTCCTGCGGGATTCACGCGCCTTCTGCGCCGCCTCGTATTTGTACTTGCCGTAGTCCATGATCTTGCAGACCGGCGGCCTGGCATTGGGAGCAACTTCGACAAGGTCGAGATCGGCGTCCGCGGCAACGCGGAGTGCGTCTTCGATACGCACGATGCCTACCTGCTCTCCCCCAGGGCCGATCAATCGAACTTCAGGCACGCGAATGCGCTCGTTGACGCGGGTCTCAGTGCTGATGGGGCCTCCCTCGTTGGCTTCTACTTCAGTACGACCCGTGGACGGGGCCGGAAACAGCCGAGGAGGCACACCAACCATCAGCAAGAAAGCCCTGCAGATGCAGGGCCCATTGCCGACCGATCGCGGCTTGACCTGGTCAAACCGCCTGCGCAATGCACAGAACAAGCATCGTGTCGATGCCTGTGACCGGACCGGATTGCCTTGAGATATCTCGTGGCAACCGGTGGGAGTGGGACTCCTCTTCACTGTCCCTGGCCTGACGCCGGGATGGTCGCAGCGCTCAGTCTAGCAGGCAGAACGCGTGACCCTGCCAACCCGCGTGCGGGCGTATCACGCTTCCAATTATTGCGGGCGTATCGCGCTTCCATTATCAAGCCAGTTATCAAGCCAGCCTTAGCAAGTCGGCGGCTCAGCATGCCTAAGCCGGGAATTTCCTAGCTGGAGGGCATATCCTCGCGGTCTGTGACAATCACTAAGCCGCGCCCGACGCGCAGGCCGACTTCCCGGTATCACTGGCTACCCGCGGTAGCCGGCTGGACCGTCGGCGTCATCGCGACGGTGTCGCTGCTGGCCAGCCTTTCTCCACTGATCCGGTGGCTCATCCACGAGCCGCGCGAATTCATCAACAGCTATCTGTTCAACTTCCCCGATACCAGCTTCGCGTGGTCATTCGTGCTGGCCCTGCTGGCGGCGGCGCTGGCGGCTCGCAAACGCATCGCCTGGTGGGTGCTGCTGGGCAACATGGTCGTAGCCGCGGTGATCAACGCCGCCGATATCGCCGCCGGCGGCAACACTCCCGCCGAGGCGTTCGGCGAGAACCTCGGGTTTGCCTTCCACGTCGTGACCATCGTGCTGCTGGTGCTGGGCTACCGGGAGTTCTGGGCCAAGGTCCGCCGCGGCGCGCTGTTCCGCGCGGCGGGTGTGTTGCTGATCGGCGGCGCCATCGGGATCCTGCTGTCCTGGGGTCTGGTGGAGATGTTCCCCGGGACGCTGGCGGCGCCCGACCGGTTGCCCTACGTGGCAAACCGCGTCGTCGGCTTCGGATTCGCCGATCCCGATTTGTTTACCGGCCGGCCGCACGTTTTCCTCAACGCGATCTTCGGGTTGTTCGGCGCGTTCGCACTGATCGCCGCCACTATCGTGCTGTTCCTGTCCCAGCGCGCCGACAACGCCCTGACTGGTGAGGACGAGTCAGCGATTCGTGGACTCGTCGAACTCTGGGGGAAGAACGATTCGCTGGCCTACTTCGCCACCCGCCGCGACAAGTCGGTGATCTTTGCCCCCAGCGGCCGCGCCGCGATCGCCTATCGGGTCGAACTCGGGGTCTGCCTGGCCAGTGGCGACCCGATCGGCGACCCGCGGGCGTGGCCGCAGGCAGTCGCAGCCTGGATGGACCTCTGCCAAACCTACGGCTGGTCGCCGGGGGTCATGGGCGCAAGCACGGAAGGTGCCCGCGTTTATCGGGAAGCCGGCCTGAACGCCTTGGTGCTCGGCGACGAGGCGATTCTGCGGCCGGCCGAGTTCAAGTTGTCCGGCCCGGAAATGCGAGGGGTGCGACAGGCCGTCACGCGCGCTCGCCGGGCCGGGCTGACGGTGCGTATCCGCCGGCACCGCGACATTCCCCGCGACGAGATGGCGCAGACCGTCGAGCGCGCGGACGCCTGGCGGGACACCGAAACCGAGCGGGGCTTCTCCATGGCGCTGGGCCGGCTCGGTGACCCGGCTGACGGTGACTGCCTTTTGGTGGAGGCAATCGGACCTGCCAACCAGGTGGTTGCCATGCTTTCGCTGGTGCCGTGGGGCAACACGGGTGCCTCGCTGGACGTAATGCGCCGCTCCCGGGAATCACCCAACGGCACCATCGAACTCATGGTCAGCGAACTTGCGCTGCACGCTGAAAGCCTTGGGATCAATCGCATTTCGCTGAATTTCGCAATGTTTCGCTCGGCGTTCGAGCAGGGCGAGCAATTGGGAGCGGGCCCGGTTGCGCGGCTGTGGCGGGGACTGTTGATCTTCTTCTCACGCTGGTGGCAGATCGAGACTCTGTATCGCTCGAATATGAAGTATCAGCCCGAATGGGTGCCGCGCTTTGCCTGCTACGACGACGCTCGGTTGATTCCCAAAGTCGGCGTCGCATCCGCGTTCGCCGAGGGCTTTCTGACGCTGCCCTTCACCCGGCGCGACAAGATTCACACGGGCCATCACCCGGCCGTGCCGCAGCAGCTGGTGGACAGCGGGCTGTTGCACCCCGACGGCACTGCGCCCGATGTCAGCGGACTGCAGGTGGCAGACCTGCCGGCGGGCGACGACATGCGGCGTCGTCAGCCCGAACAGGTGCGGGTCCGCTTAGCCAAGCTGAAGAAGCTGCAGGACGACGGTGTCGAGGCGTACCCGGTAGGCGAGCCGCCCAGTCACACCGTCGCACAGGCGCTCGCCGCCGAGGACGGGGCTCCTGTCTCGGTGGCCGGCCGCATCCTGCGGGTCCGCAATTACGGCGGCGTGCTGTTCGCGCACCTGCGCGACTGGTCGGGCGAGATGCAGGTGCTGCTGGACAACTCGCGCCTGCAGCAGGGCCGGGCGGCCGACTTCAACGCGGCGATCGATCTCGGCGACCTGGTGGAAGCCACCGGGCAGATGGGGTTCAGCGACAAGGGGACCCGATCGCTGCTCGTCACGCACTGGCGACTGATCGGCAAATGCCTGCGCCCGTTGCCGGACAAGTGGAAGGGACTCACCGACCCGGAAGCCCGGGTTCGGACCCGCTATGTCGACCTCGCCGTCAACGCGGACTCACGCCAGCTGATCACCGCCCGCAGCAGCGCCCTGCGGTCGATTCGCGAGACCTTGTTCGCCAAGGGGTTCATCGAAGTCGAAACACCCATGCTCCAGCAGGTCCACGGCGGTGCCACCGCTCGTCCGTTCGTGACCCACATCAACGCCTACGCGATGGACCTGTTTCTGCGGATCGCCCCGGAGTTGTACCTCAAGCGTTTGTGCGTCGGCGGCGTGGAGCGGGTCTTCGAACTCGGCCGGGCCTTCCGCAACGAGGGCGTCGACTTCAGCCACAACCCCGAGTTCACGCTGCTGGAGGCCTATCAGGCGCACGCCGATTACACGGTCTGGATCGACGGGTGCCGCGAACTGATCCAGAACGCCGCCGAAGCAGCCAACGGCGCCCAGATCGCGATGCGGCCCAGAACTCAGGATGATTCGATTAGCTACGGGGCGCGACTGGAGCCAGTCGACATCTCCGGTGTGTGGCCGGTGAAAACCGTCCACGACGCCGTCTCCGAGGCCCTCGGCGAGCACATCGACGCCGACACGAACTTGAAGACGCTGCGCAAGCTGTGCGACGCCGCCCGCATTCCGTACCGCGCTTATTGGGACGCCGGCGCCGTGGTGCTGGAGCTGTACGAGCACCTGGTCGAGGACCGCACCGAGCACCCGACGTTCTACATCGACTTCCCCACCTCGGTATCGCCGCTGACCAGGCCACATCGCAGTAAGCGGGGGGTGGCCGAACGCTGGGATCTGGTGGCCTGGGGTGTCGAGCTGGGCACCGCCTACAGCGAACTCACCGACCCGGTGGAACAGCGCCGCCGCCTCGAGGAGCAGTCGCTGCTGGCTGCGGGTGGCGACCCCGAAGCGATGGAACTCGACGAGGATTTCCTGCAGGCGATGGAGTACGCGATGCCACCCACCGGCGGCCTGGGAATGGGCGTCGACCGCGTCGTCATGCTGATCACCGGCCGCAGTATCCGCGAGACCCTGCCGTTCCCGCTCGCCAAACCGCATTAGCCCCTTCTTAGCTGACGCGCCCGGGTTCAGTTAACTCACAGGAAATAGTCCGGAAACATGATTCCGGATGGGAACCCGGCGAACGAGAATGAACCTGTGACCGCGTCGACGCCTCATGCTCTGGCGCCCGCTGCGTCGGCTGAAGGGTTCTCCACGCAGGCCTTCAGCCACACCTCCCTGATGCACGGGTGGGTGCCGATCACCGTTCAGATCGTGACGGGTGTTGCGTTGTTGCTGGCCATCGGCTGGCGGACGCGAACCTGGCGGCTGCGCTGGCTGCCCCTGGCGGCGCTGGCCGGGGCCGCGGCGGCCTACGGAACCCGCGCGTACGTCAGCCGGCTGTCCACCGAACCGGCCCCGGGTGCGCTGTGGGCCTGGGCCGGGTTGGCCGGAATGGCGGTCACGGTGCTGGTGCTCGGGTGGCGCAGCGCGCACTGGTGGCGGCGCGGCATCGCGCTGCTGGCCGTGCCGCTGTGCCTGTTCAGCACGGCGCTCACGCTCAATATGTGGGTCGGCTACTTCCCGACGGTGCAAGCCGCCTGGGGTCAGCTCACCTCCGGCCCGCTGCCCGACCAGACCGATCCCGCGACTGTCGCCGCGATGATGGGCAAGGGTGTCCGCCCGTCGCACGGCAGTGTCGTTCCCGTCGTGATTCCCTCCGACGCATCGCATTTCAAGCATCGCGGGGAACTCGTGTACCTGCCGCCGGCCTGGTTCGCCAGTACGCCGCCACCACGGCTGCCGACCGTGATGATGATCGGCGGTCAGTACAACACCCCCGCGGACTGGGTACGCGCCGGCAACGCCGTGCGGACCGCCGACGCCTTCGCCGCCGCCCATGAGGGCAACGCTCCGGTACTGGTGTTCGTGGACTCCGGCGGCGCCTTCAACAACGACACCGAGTGCGTGAACGGGCGACGCGGTAATGCCGCCGATCACCTGACCAAAGATGTTGTGCCATTTATGGTTTCAAACTTCGGGTCCAGCTCCGAACAGTCCAGTTGGGGAATCGTCGGCTGGTCGATGGGCGGGACCTGCGCGGTGGATCTGGCCGTCATGCACCCCGGGATGTTCAGCTCGTTCGTCGACATCGCGGGCGACCTCTACCCCAATGCGGGAAACAAGCAGGAGACCATCTCGAGGCTGTTCGGCGGCAACGCTGAGGCCTGGGCCGCCTTCGACCCGACCACCGTGATCACCCGGCATGGCCCGTACACCGGCATAACCGGCTGGTTCGCCATCCCCGCGCACCGCGAACTGCCGATCGCCGATACCGCTGCCATGCGGCTGGCCGGCCGCGACGCGGCAGCCAATCCCAGTGACCAGACGGCGGCGGCCAACGCCTTGTGTGCGCTGGGCCGCTCCTACGACATCGACTGCGCGGTGGTTCCGCAACCAGGCAAACATGACTGGCCGTTCGCCGACCAGGCCTTTGCCAGGTCGCTGCCCTGGCTGGCCGGTCGGCTGGGCACCCCTGGCGTGCCGCCAATCCCACTGCCGGGCACCGCCACTCCCCCGGCGCCCGCCACACCGTCGAACGCGCAAGTCGTCGCAGCCGGACGGTAACCGGGTGCTTTCGGTCGCCGGGGTCCGCCGCGCCATCTTCGCGCGGCACTGCCATCCCTGGAGCGCGTGGACCCGCTGGGCGAGTACACCCCTGATCCTGATTCCGGTCTGGACCCGGCGGCGACGGGATGCGGCGCTAGTGGGGGCGTGGCTGGCGATCAATCCCTTCGTATTCGGCAAGCCGCGCGACCACCGCGCCTGGGCGACGCGGGCAATGCTCGGCGAGGAATTGTGGATCACCCGCCGCCCACGGGATGCCGCCCTGGCGGTCAGCGCGGTGACGTCGGTGGCCGCGGCGGTGGGGGTGGTCTCCGCGCGCCGCCGTCGACTGCGTCCGGCGGTGATCGCCGTGGCGGCCCAGATGGCACTGACGATGCTCTATTGGCACCAAATGGTGCGCTACCTCGAGCGGCAGGACGGTATCGGCGGCGGGCAGCAGTAACGTGGCGGTCATGCCCGACCAACCGTCCCCTCCCGACCCCGGATATGACGACTCAGGTGTGCCGACGTTCGATTCGGTGCGCGAGAAGATCGAAACGCGCTTCGGCGCAGCCCAGGGCGCCGAAGAACTCGCCGCCGAGACCGCCGAAGGCAAATCCGTCGAGGAGCAGTACGAGGAGCGGCAGCGGGCGGCCGCCGAGCGCCTGGCCAGAATTCGGGAGTCCATGCGCGCCGATGACTGACACTCTGCCGCACCCGGCCGCGATACGGTCGGTGTCACCCGGCGCGCGGCAGCTGATGCACCGTGCGTAGGTTCAGCATCGCGGAGCGCCGGAACCGGTTGGCGCGCAGGCATTTCCTGTCCGGTGCAGGGTCAGTGTCCCGGGTCACCGCCGGTTTGATCGGGCTGCACGCGACCGATCCCGCGACCCCGTATCTGTCGCTGTGGGCGCGCTGCCGCGGCTTCTGCACCGCCGACCTGGACCGGGTGCTGTACGAAAAGCGTTCGGCGCTCAAGCATCTGGCGATGCGCAGGACGTTGTGGGTGGTGAACTCCGGTGACGTGACGCTGGTGCAGGCGGCGGCCAGCAGCCAGGTGGCCGACACCGAGCGGCGCCGGCTGATCGCGGACCTGCACAAGGCCGGGGTCACCACGGACGGCGAACGATGGCTGACCCAGGCGTCCGACGCGGTGGTACGCCATTTGGCCGAGCACGGACCGGCCAGCAGCACCGAACTGCGGACCGCGCTGCCCGAACTGGCCGGCAGCTACGATCCGGCGCCCGGAAAGCGTTGGGGCGGAATGGTTCCGGTAGCCCCGCGGGTATTGACCGTGTTAGCCGCGCGCGGCGAGATCGTCCGCGGCCCCAATGACGGAGGCTGGACGGCGTCGCGTCCCCGGTGGAGCGCCACGACGGAGTGGCTGGCCGAGCACGGCGAACCGGTACCCGAAGCCGCCGCCCGGGCGGAGTTGATCCGCCGCTGGCTGCAGACGTTCGGGCCGGCGACGATCACCGATATCAAGTGGTGGTTCGGCACCACATTGACGGCGGTGCGCGCGGCGCTGGCCACCATCGGGGCCGTGGAGGTGGACCTGCACGGCGGCGCCGGCTATGCGCTGGCCAGCGACCTGGCCGTCGAACCGGAGGTGCCGCCGTGGGGCGCGCTGCTCCCGGGTCTGGACTGCACCACGATGGGCTGGTCGGAGCGGGACTGGTACCTGGGCGAGCACCGCGGACAGGTCTTCGACAGCAACGGCAACGCCGGTCCCACGGCGTGGTGGAACGGGCGGGTGGTCGGCGGCTGGTGCCAGAATGACGAGGCCCGCGTCCACCTGCAGTTGCTGGAGGACGCCGGCGCCGAGGCGCAGCGGGCGTTGCAGCAGCGGGCCGATCAACTCACCGAGTGGCTGAACGGGGTCCGGATCAACGCGCGCTTCCCGTCACCGTTGTCGAAGTCGGGCCTTCGGTGAGTGACATCGAAGCACGAGATATGAGGATGTCTGAGCCATGGATTGGGTGACGTCACACGCTTTAGCGATCGGCTCGGCGTTGCTGGCATCGTTCGTCGCGGCGGTGGGCATCGTCGTCCGGCAGACCGCCCTGCAAAATCCCGCGGTCGAAAGCGGAACCGCGGGTGCCGTCACCGTTCTGCGTGACCGGCTGTGGTGGGCGGGCACGGCGGCAGCCGTCGCCGCCTATGGGTTCCAGGCTGTGGCCCTGGCGCACGGATCTTTGCTGTTGGTGCAACCGATGCTGGTCTCCTCGCTGCTGTTCGTGCTGCCGCTCAGCGCAGTGCGATTGGGGAATCGGGTGCCGGGGTCCGAATGGGGATGGGCGACGCTGCTGACGGCCGCGCTCGCGGTGTTCGTGCTGGTCGGGCGGCCGCGGGAGGGACACTATCGGCCTGAGACGCCGGCGTGGACGCTGGCGCTCGGCCTGGTGGTGCCGGTGGTTGTCGCGGTGGTGGCCGCCCGGCACAGTGCGGGCAGAGTCCGGGCCACGTGGCTGGGGGTCGCGGTGGCGCTGTTGCTCGGGATGATCGCGGTGTTGACCAAGACCTGCACGCACCGTTACGCGGTGGGAGGCTGGCACGCCCTGTTCACCTCGCCGGCACCGTACGTGCTGGTTACCTTGGCGGTCGCGGCGACGGTGCTGCAGCAGTGGGCGTTTCGGGCCGGAGCCCTGCAGGCCTCCGTGCCGATCATGCTGGTCGGCGAGCCGGTCGTCGCCGTGCTGCTCGGCTCCGTCGTGCTGGGCGAACACCTGGCGGCGCATGGCATCGGGGTTGTAGCGCTGCCGGCAGCGATCGCGGCGATGCTGGCGGCCACCATCGCGCTGGCCCGTGGGGAGGGTGCTCAAATCGAAGAGGCGGCATCAACGCTGCGGCGGTGACTCAGCGATCGCGCCAGCCCCGCCGGAACCGGTCGTCGTAGTACGTGTCGTCGTCGTCCTCGCTCGCGGACCGGGTGCGTTCGGTGTGCAGGCGGGCCGAATTGGCTTCGACGAAAGTGGACATCGCCTCGACACGAGGATCGGACCGGACCTCGCGCATCGCGTCCTCGATCAGGGGCCGTACGTCGTCGACGGCGGCGTTGTAGGCGGCCAGGATGGCCTCTTCGTCGGGTGCCGTCACCGACAGCAACCGGTTCTCGGCATCGACGACCACCCGGATGCCGTTGGCCGTACCGACGCCGCGGGCCTGCTTCAGCGCGCGCTGAGCCCGCTGCACCTTGCTACCAAGCTCCTCGAAGTCATTGCTGGCCACCACCGCTCACCCCGTCTTCTTATCTCGCGGCAGCCGGCAACCGGTGTAGCCCGCCACTCCGAGATTGCCGGCGTATCCGACCTTGATGGAGATGCCGGTCGGCCCGGTGAACCAGACGTCGTGATTCCCCGGCTGATCCTTCATGACCGCGACATCGGTGGCCCCGATCTTGGCAGCGGAGTCCTTGGCTACCTTGAGAATGGCCGCCCACGTCTCCTCGGACAGTGCGACATTCTCCGCGACGCGGTGCGGCAGGATGTACCGCTGCCCGTCCGTCTGTTCGTAGGGGCGCTCACAATTGCCGCTGGATCCCTCATGGGGCGTTTGCCACGTGATCGAGGGAACCAGCGTGCTTGCGGCGGCGGTGATCTCGTCCATCGCCCGCTGCACCTGGGCCGTGGTGTCTTCGAGCGAGGGCAGGCCCTGGAGTTCGTGCAGGGCCTGGGTGGCCTCCGACGGCGGAGTGGGTTCGTACGGTTGCTTCACGTGGCATCCTGTTAGCGCGAGGAGGGCTGCGAACACCGCCACCCACAGCGTGGTGTGGCGACGCGCATCGATGTGAGCTCTCATGTGATGGTTTCAGCTCCCGGGGATCGCCTGGCCGCTCAGGCCGGCCACGACGGCAGCGATGTTATAGCCCGTGGTGCGCGGCAGGCCGTTGCCACCCTGGCGAGGGTAGTCGCTGTGGCCGTGGGCGCCCTCGAGATTCAGGGTGCCGCCGTGGCCGTCGGCGATGGCGGACGGACCGGTGCCCAGGCGGGTGAACTCGGGGTTGGTGGCTGGATTGGGCCCGAAGTGACCGGCTCCGGACGCGTCCAGCACCGACAACCCGCCCAGCGCGCCGACGTTGAACGGGAATGGCAGCAGCGGCGCGCCGGCATGGACGAGCGGCGGGGTGTCGTAGGTCAGCTGAATCGGGTCGTCAGGGGTTTCCATGGCAAATACATGCCCGGGCTGCAGCTGCAACCGCTGCGGGGTCGAGGCTTCAATGCCCGGGGAGCCGTAGAACAGTGCATCGCTGACTCCGTGGTTACCGGGCTCCTGCAGGGCCAACCCCGTGGTCAGCGAGCCGTACGAATGTCCGATCGCTGTCAGATGGGCAGGGTCACCGTCATGGGCGGCGCCGATACCGTCGTAAAAACGGGCCAGATTGTGTGCTCCCACTCGGGCCATGTCGTCGTGGCTGACTCCCCAGGCACCGGCCAGCGACCTGCCCGTCTCGTCCAACCCCGGAATCTGGGGCGCGTCATAGCCGATCCAGGCAATGGTCGACACCGTGTCATGGAGATGCCCAGGCGTGTTGCCCAGTTGACGCAGGGCTTCGTCTCTGACCTGCCAGGCCTCTTCCGACATGCCGACGATCGCGCCGTGGACGGTGGTGTTGAGTCCCGGGGCGGTCACCGAGACGTGGGTGGCAGTGTCCGGATCCCCGATAGCGACGGCGGCATGTGCCTGAGCTCCGTTCTGCGTGTCGAGCAGCAGCAGCTTGCGGTCGGGCTTGCCACCGACCGCCTTATCGACAGCTTGCAGGTCCGGCAGATTCCTCGTTCCGGCCAGCGCGGCATCGTAGCGACGCTGCCATGCCTCATAGGCGAGGCGGTCATCGAAGATCGCCCCGGGTTCGTTGGGTGACGGGATATTGCGGCCCGCCGCCCAGTCGGGATGCTGGGCTTGGACGGCGTCGGCCTGCGCTGCGGCGGAGTGCGCCCTGGCCAACTCGTCGCTCAGGGTCTCCCGGTTGTAGTAGTCCCGATCCACGGCGGGCATGCCGTCACGGTTTCCTATGTAGTGGTCGCGCCCATAGAGCACGTCCTTCTCGGCGGGGGTCAAGGCCGCCCAGAAGTCGTGGAACTGCTTGGGATCGGCGGGCGGCTGGGCACTGCCGTCGAGGATGGCCTGTACGTGCGGGCGGAACGGCGCGCCGTCCGGACGCTGCCGGTAACCGGCCAGGTCCTGAAGACCAGTCGAGATCGCTTGTGCCGCTTTATTTTCACCGTCTTCGAACTCAGTCAGCAGATCCTTGACGCGAGCCTGGAAATCGGCCGCCTGGCTGTCGAGCTGCGCTTGCAACAGATACGCGAGCAAGTCGCCAGAACGAGCGCCGGGCACGTGTGGGGCCTTGACATTGCCCACGTCGTCCACGGTCATGCCGGCAGCGGGAATGTCGCCGTCGACGATGCTCAGCAGCGCGGCGCGGCAGGCGCCCAACTGCGCGCCGTAGGTGTTGAACGTGTCCGCCAGCGTGATGACGGTGGAGCCGATGTGATTGGCGGCCAGCTTCTCCGACAGCGCGCGGACCGAGGTGGCGCTCGCGGCCTCGCCCTTCCAGCTGTCCATCGCGGTGTCCACGTCGCGGTTCACCTGGTCGACCCGCGCATTGAACGTATTGCTTTGCGCGCTCAGGTCTTTCGCGAAGCCGGTCATCGACTCCGGCTTACAGCCGCGAACGTGACTGATCGTGGTCACTCCGACTAGCGACCGCCGGCGTACTGACGTCGCTGGTCGGCGAACCCCCGGTCGACCGCCTCGTAGGTGGTCGCCGCATTCGTCGAGAAATCGGCCATCCGGCGGACACCGGCACCGACCACACCGAATCCCTTGATGACGGCGTCGTTGACCTGAGCGGAAGCCTCCTGCACCGGCGAACCCGGCATCTCCACCGCGGCGGTGATCTGCAATGCGGCTATTGCGTCTGCGTGCCCGGCCAGGGTGGCGCCGAGCCTGTGCAAGTTGTCCAGATCAACCTGAAACAGATCGCCCATCGCGCGAATTTTACCGGCACCGCGGCGCTGAACTACGCACTGACTTTGCGGCGCTTGGGGTTCGCACTCCGGGCGGCCGGCGGTGCGACGACTTCGGCCAGGAATTTGCCGGTGTAGCTTTCCGGCACCGCCGCCACGTCCTCCGGAGTGCCTTGCGCCACAACGGTTCCGCCGCCTGCTCCACCTTCGGGTCCCATGTCGACGATCCAGTCCGAGGTCTTGATCACGTCCAGGTTGTGTTCGATGACGATCACCGTGTTGCCCTTGTCGACAAGGCCGTTGATCACCTTCAGCAGCTTGCGGATGTCGTCGAAATGCAGCCCGGTGGTGGGTTCGTCGAGGATGTAGATCGTCCGCCCGGTCGAACGCTTCTGCAATTCGGAGGCCAACTTCACCCGCTGGGCCTCCCCTCCGGACAGCGTCGGCGCGGGTTGTCCCAGCCGCACATACCCGAGCCCGACGTCGACCAGGGTGCGCAGATAGCGATGGATGCCGCTGATCGGCTCGAAGAACTCCGCGGCCTCCTCGATCGACATGTCCAGCACCTCGGAGATGGTCTTGCCCTTGTAGTGCACCTCGAGGGTCTCCCGGTTGTAGCGGGCACCCTGGCAGACCTCACACGGCACATACACGTCGGGCAGGAAGTTCATCTCGATCTTGATCGTGCCGTCACCGGTACAGGCTTCGCAGCGCCCACCCTTGACGTTGAACGAGAACCGGCCGGGTTGGTAGCCGCGGACTTTCGCTTCGGTGGTCGCGGCGAACAGGGTGCGGATCTTGTCGAACACCCCGGTGTAGGTGGCCGGGTTGGACCGCGGGGTGCGGCCGATCGGCGACTGGTCGACCCGGACGAGCTTGTCCAGGTGGTCCAAGCCGGTGACGCGGGTGTGCCGGCCGGGCACCTGCCGCGCGCCGTTGAGGCGGTTGGCCAGCACGGCGGCCAGAATGTCGTTCACCAGCGTCGATTTACCCGATCCGGATACGCCGGTCACCGACGTCAAGACCCCGAGCGGGAACGAGACGTCGATGCCGCGCAGGTTGTGTTCACGAGCGCCGACCACGGTGATCTGGCGCTTGCGGTCGGTGGGCCGCCGCAGGGCGGGCATCTCGATGCTTTCGCGCCCGGACAGGTAGGCGCCGGTGATCGAGTCCTTGTTGGTCAGCAGTTCTTTGTAGGGACCGCTGTGCACGATGAGGCCGCCGTGTTCACCGGCTCGGGGCCCGATGTCGACGACCCAGTCGGCGTGCTCGATGGTGTCCTCGTCATGCTCGACAACGATCAGCGTGTTACCCAAATCCCTTAGCCGCGTAAGGGTTTCGATAAGGCGGCGGTTGTCGCGCTGGTGCAGGCCGATGGACGGCTCGTCGAGCACGTAGAGCACACCGACCAACCCCGAGCCGATCTGGGTGGCAAGCCGGATCCGCTGGGCTTCACCGCCGGACAGCGTGGCCGCCGCCCGCGACAGCGACAGGTATTCAAGTCCGACGTCGAGCAGGAACCCCAGCCGCGACTGGATCTCCTTGAGCACCTGCCCGGCGATCGCGGCCTCGCGGGTGCCCAGGGTCAGTGCGTTCAGGAAGTCCGAGCAGTCCGCTATCGACAGTTCACACACTTCGGCGATGGACTTCGGGCCGTACTCCCCCGCCGTCAGCATCACCGCCAGGATTTCCGGCTTGAGCCGCGTGCCGTTGCATACCGGGCACGGGATGTCCCGCATGAAGCCCTCGTAGCGTTCCTTCATCTGCTCGGACTCGGTCTGAGCCATCTTGCGTTGCAGGAACGCCAGAACGCCTTCGAACTCCGCGTAGTAGGACCGGGTGCGCCCGTACCGGTTGCGGTACCGCACATGCACCTGTTCGTCGGCGCCCTCGAGAATCGCCTTGCGGGCTTTGGCGGGAAGTTTTCGCCACGGGGTGTTGACGTCGAAACCGAGGGCGTCGCCCAGGCCGGCCATCATCCGGGTGAAGTACTCGGCGGTGTGACCCGACGACCACGGCGCCACCGCGCCGTCGGCCAGGGTCAGATCGGGATCGGGCACCACCAGGTCCGGATCGACTTCCTTGCGGATGCCCAGACCGACGCACTCGGGGCAGGCGCCGTACGGCGAGTTGAAGGAAAAGGAGCGCGGCTCCAGGTCGTCCACCGCCAGGGCGTGCCCGTTCGGGCAGGCCAGCTTCTCGGAGAAGCGCTGCTCGCGGGGGTGATCGTGTTCGTCCCGGTCGTCCGGGAATTCCAGCACCACGATGCCGTCGGCCAGATTCAGCGCGGTCTCGACTGAGTCGGTGAGCCGCTGTTTGGCGCTGGCTTTGACAGTGAGGCGGTCCACCACCACCTCGATGTCGTGTTTCTCCTGCTTTTTGAGTTTCGGCGGCTCGGTCAGGGGGTGCACCACACCGTCGACCCGAACCCGGCTGTAACCCTGCGCGTTGAGCTTGTCGAAGAGGTCGGCGAACTCCCCTTTCCGGGTGCGCACCACCGGGGCGAGCACCAGGAAACGAATGCCCTCCTCCATCGCCAGCACCTGGTCCACGATTTGCTGGGGCGTCTGCCGCGCGATCCGCTCACCACAGATCGGGCAGTGCGGAGTGCCGGCCCGGGCGTACAGCAACCGCAGGTAGTCGTACACCTCGGTGATGGTGCCGACCGTCGAGCGCGGGTTGCGGTTGGTCGACTTCTGGTCGATGGACACTGCCGGGGAGAGACCCTCGATGAAGTCGACGTCCGGCTTGTCCATCTGTCCGAGGAACTGCCGGGCGTAGGCCGACAGCGATTCCACGTAGCGGCGCTGACCCTCGGCGAAGATGGTGTCGAACGCGAGCGACGACTTGCCCGACCCCGACAACCCGGTGAAAACGATCAGGGCGTCCCGGGGTAGATCAAGGTCGACGCTGCGCAGGTTGTGCTCGCGCGCACCCTTGACGATGAGGCGGTCAGCCACGCTGTCCCTTTCAGCTGAAACGTGTGCGGCCCTGGCGTTGAACGATCAGAGCGGGGGCCGCATTCCATGCTAGGTGTCCCTACCGACAGGAAGTCGGCCAAGCCGCCCGAGCCAGCCGTAACCAAGTAGCGTGCATGGGTATGACCGCTCCCAACGAGCTCAGCGACGACTACACCGGACACGTCGACCCGGGTACGGCGGCCCGACGCACGCTGCCCGGAGCGACGATCGTAAAGGCCTCGGTAGGCCCGATGGACAACAACGCATACCTGGTCACTTGTTCCGAGACCGGCAAAACGCTGCTGATCGACGCCGCGAACGACGCCGAAGTCCTGATCGACTTGATTCGACGGTACGCGCCGACGTTATCGCTGATTCTGACCAGTCACCAACACTTCGACCATTGGCAGGCCCTGGAAGCCGTGGTCGAGGCGACCGGAGCGCCGACGGCGGCCCACGAAATCGACGCGGAGCCGCTGCCGGTGCAGCCGGACCGTTTGCTGGCGCACGGCGACACAGTGCAGATCGGTGAGCTGACGTTCGACGTGATCCATTTGCGCGGGCACACCCCGGGATCGGTCGCGCTGGCACTGGACGGCGCTGCAACCGGCGGCGTGACCCATCTTTTCACCGGCGACTGCCTGTTCCCCGGTGGTGTGGGCAAGACCTGGCAGCCCGGCGACTTCGAGCAGCTGCTCGATGACGTGACCACCCGGGTCTTCGACGTCTACGACGACTCCACCGTGATCTATCCCGGCCACGGCGACGACACGGTACTGGGCGCCGAACGCCCGCACATTCAGGAATGGCGCGAGCGCGGGTGGTGATTCCCTCGCTCTAGGGTTTCTGTCTGCCAGACGGCGATCCCCGCACTGCAAGCGCATCGTCCGAACTCACGCGCCACGCGCCGGGACGTTCGACCCTATGCCCGCCACGGCCCGGAGCGAACGATGAGAAGCCATGAAGCGCGACATTCTCAAGTTCCTGTCGGGCATGTTTGCCGGGTTCGCGATCGAACATGCGGTCCTCGCCGTATACCTGTCAGCAGGCGTTTTCAACCTGCCTCAGTTCATGGGCAGGCATTGGCCCGATTGGTCTCCATGGCTGGGGGCTGCTCTCTACGCGGCCATTAGTGTCTGGCTCGGTTACTTCGGCTGGCGGAAAAAGGGCTCTGCGCATCATGAAGCGTGATGCGTACACGTTCCTATCGGGATCAGCGTTCGCGCTGGCATATGCGCATGCCGCCTACGCGGTGGCCGCGTCCAAGGGTTCCCGGGTGGTGTGGGCAGGAGCGGCCCGGCGACGCCGAGCAGCTGCTCGCCAACATCACCACCCGGGTCTTCGGCGTCTGCGACGACTCCACCGTGATCTGTCCAGGCCACGGCGACGACACGGTTTTAGGCGCCGAACGCCCGCACGTTCAGGAATGGCGGGCGCGCGGCTGGTAAGTCTCCTGGTCTCAGGTGGTGTGCACGATCAGCACGTCGACCTTGGCCTTGCGCGAGACGTTGGCCGGAACCGAACCTAGGAGCCGACCCGCGATCGTGCTCAACCCGACGTTGCCGACCACCAGCAGGTCCGCCTTCTCCGACTCGGCCAGGTGCACCAATGCGTCCACGGGGGCACCCTCGATGGCTCGCTCCTCGACGTTCTTGGCGCCGGCGTTGTGCGCCCGCTCCTTGGCGTCGTGCAGGATCTCGTAAATCGGACCGGTGCCGGTGACCTTGTAGCTTTCGCTCTTCAGGGCGTCGACGGCGCGAGCGTCCTCGTGCTGCGGCAAATACGCCGACGCGATGATCAGTTTGGCGTCCGACCCCGCGATCGCAGCTGCCCTGTCTACCGCGCGCAACGACGAGTCTGAGCCGTCAGTCCCTACGACCACGGTTTGATAGGCGCTCATTTACCCTCCCAGGTGTCGGTTTCCGCCAACCCAAGACCCTATCGCGTTGCTGGACGTAGACGGGAGAGGTTTGCGGCGCGGGTCACGTCCGGACCGCCCGTGCACATAAAGTTGAAACCAATCATGTCTGTGTCAATCGTCGAAAATCCCGTGGCCGACGACGCCGAGCCGGCCGCCGCGGCACACCCGAGGGGCCGCTTTCTGGACCCCTGGGCCATCGCGGCCCTGACCATGGTCATCAGCGCCGCCTGGGCGGGCCGACCGTCGCTGTGGTTCGACGAGGGCGCGACCATCACCGCGTCGGCCAGCCGCACGCTGCCGGAACTGTGGAAGTTGCTGGGCCACATCGACGCCGTGCACGGCTTCTACTACCTGCTGATGCACGGCTGGTTCGCCATCTTCCCGCCGACCGAGTTCTGGTCGCGGGTCCCCAGCACGCTGGCCGTGGGAGCCGCCGCGGCCGGCGTCGTGGTTTTCGCCAAGCAGTTCTCGGGGCGCACCACCGCGCTGACCGCGGGCACCGTCTTCGCCATCCTCCCGAGGGTGACCTGGGCCGGTATCGAGGCGCGCTCGTCGGCGCTGGTGGTGGCGGTGGCAGCCTGGCTGACGGTGCTGGTGGTGGCCGCGGCCCGGCGGAACCGGGCCGGGCTCTGGGTGTCCTACTCGCTGCTGTTGATGGTGGCCGTCCTGGTCAACGTCAACATGGTGCTGTTGGTATTGGTCTACGCCGCGATACTGCCGTTCACAGCGAGGGGGCCGGCCCCCGAAGGGGCGCGCAAGTGGCCCACCATCTGGCTCGCCGTGGCATCGGTAGTTGCTCTCGGCGCCATGACGCCGTTCATGCTGTTTGCCCACAAACAGGTGTGGCAGGTCGGATGGATCAACGGACTCAACCGAAATCTCTTCCTCGACGTCGTGCACCGGCAGTACTTCGACCACAGTGTCCCGTTCGCGATCCTGGCGGGGGTTCTCCTGCTGACCGCGGCGGGCTTGCGTGTCGCCGGCAAAGCCCGCGCCGAGAACGGCCGGCTGTTGCTCATCAGCGCCCTTTGGGTGGTGATTCCCACTGCTACCGTCCTGATCTACTCAGCCGTCAGCGAGCCGATCTACTATCCACGCTACCTGATCTTCACCACCCCGGGCGCCGCGGTCGTCCTGGCCGTCTGCATCGTCGCCATCGCCCGCAAGCGCTGGCAGGTGGTCGGCCTCCTGGTGCTCCTGGCCATTGCGGCCTTTCCCAACTATTTCTTCACGCAGCGGGGACCGTATGCCAAGGAGGGCTGGGACTACAGCCAGGTCGCCGATGTCATCAGCGCGCACGCCTCTCCCGGCGACTGCCTGCTGGTGGACAACACGGTGCCATGGCGTCCCGGCCCGATTCGTGCCCTGCTGGCGACCCGGCCGGCGGCCTTCCGGTCGCTGATCGACGTCGAGCGGGGTTTCTACGGCCCCAAGGTCGGGGCACTGTGGGACGGCCACGTCGCGGTGTGGCTGACGACGGCGAAGATCAACAAGTGTCCCGCGTTGTGGACGATCACCAACCGGGACACGTCACTGCCCGACCATCAGGTGGGACAGGCGTTACCGCCGGGCACGGCGTTCGGGCGGGCCCCGGTCTACCAGTTCCCGAGCTACCTCGGTTTCCACATCGTGGAGCGCTGGCAGTTCCACTACTCCCAGGTTGTCAAGTCGACGCGCTGACGAAGCACCGCGGTCAGCCCGTGGCCCGGCGGTCGCGGTGGGTGGCCTGGTAGGACGCAACGAAGCCGAGCGCCGCCAGCGCCGTGAAGACCGAGAACAACCAGCGTGCGGAGGTCACCTCACCGCCGGGCGCGGTGTTGACCACCACACCGGCCAGTCCGGCCCCAAAGGCTCCGGCACTGAGCTGGATGATGTTGATCGCCGCGGCCGCCGCGCTGCTCTCCGCCTCGTCGTCAACGGCGGTCATGGCCCGCACGGCCAGGTGCGGCCACGCGATTCCGATGCCCGCCCCGGTGATGAGCAGGGCGAGCGCCCAGATCGCGACGATGCCGAGGGGCGCGTAGGGGCGCTGGGTGACGGCACCCAGGGCCAGCCCGGTCGCCATGATCAGCGGCGCGACCGCAACGACGTGCCCGATCACCTGGCGATTGGTCAGTGACGCACTGGCGATTTCGCCAATGGTCCAACCGGTGGCCAGAGCTGCTCCCAGGAATCCCGACTCCACCGGGCTCAGGTCGGCCAGTTGCTGGCCGAACAGCGGCACATAGGTGTTGGCCATCGCCGCGATCATCTGCACGGCCATCGTCAGGTAAATCCACTTCAACGGCCCGCGGCCGAACACGCTGCGCGGCAACACCGCGACGTGCATCCGCCAGTCAACCACCAGGAAGACGACCACCAACAGCACCGCGGCGGCCAGCAGGCCCAGCGTCTGCACCAGGTAATGCGGCAGAGCCGCGACGCTGACGGCCAGAGCGGCGGCCCCCATCAACAGCAGCGACCAGATGGGCACCGCGCGGTTGGGCTTTTCTTCCTCTTCCATGCCCGCCCGAGCCGTCACGACCCTCGCCACCAGCACGGCCATCAGCGCGGCGGCCAGTCCCATCACGACGAAAGCCCAGCGCCACCAACCGAATTGAGCGAAAATCCCGCCCGCGGTGGGCCCGATCAATGTCGCGACACCCCACATGGTCGACACCAGCGCCGAGCCACGGGTCCACAGGTGACGCGGCAATGCACGGTTGATCAGCGCGTATCCGAGACCGGCCAGCAGGCCGCCGGCCACGCCCTGCAGCATTCGTCCGGCCACCAGCACTTCCATCGTCGGCGCCAGCGCGGAGACGAGGCCGGCGAGGCCGAATACGGTGAGGCCCATCAGGTATGACAACCGCGCCCCGACGCGCAGCAACATGGGATTGACGGTGGTGGCTGCGACCACCGAACCAATCAGATAAAGCGTTGTCGCCCAGGAGAAGAGGCGGTCGCCGCCGATGTCGGCGACGACGCTCGGCAACATGCTGACGGTCAGAAATTCGTTGGTGGCGTACAGCGCAACGCCCCCGGCCAGCACGGTACAGGTGCCCAGGTGCTGACCGAGCAGCTCACGCCAGCTGCCGGTCTCGCTGACCGTCTCCGTCACCATTCCACCGTAAGAGGTCCGGCGGCGTTACGGCCGCAACCCCGCTGCGGCCGGACGTGCCGTTCGACGGGTCGCGCGGTAGGACGCCAGAACACCGAGTGCGGCCAGCACGGTGAACACGGCATACAGCCAGCGGGCCTCCATCAGCTCGCCGCCGGTTGCGGAGTTCACCACCACACCCGCCAGCCCCGCGCCGAAGGACGCGGAGATGAGTTGCACGGTGTTGATCGCCGCGGCCGCCGCGCCGCTCTCGGCAGGATCGTCGACGGAGTCCATCGCCCGCGCCGACAGATGCGGCCAGGCCATTCCGATGCCGGTGCCGGCGATCAGCAGCGCCAGGGCCCATACCGCGATCAGACCGGGCGATGCGTCGGCACGCTGGGTGAGGGCGCTGAATGCCAGCCCGGCAGCCATCAGCAGCGGCGCGACCAGGACGACGCGGTTGATCACCCGAGGGTTGCTGAGCGAGGCGCTGACGATCTCGCTGAAGGTCCAGCCGACCGCGAGTGAAGCACCGAGGAATCCGGCCGCGACCGGCGTCAGGTGTCCCAACCGCTGGCCGAACAACGGCACGTAGGTGTCCACCATGACGGCCATCATCAGCACCGCGAGTGTCAGGTATATCCATTTGAGGGGCCCGGTTCCAAACACACTGGGCGGCAGGACGGTTGCGCGGCTACGGCGATCGACGACGACGAATCCCGCGATCAACAGCAGGGCGACCGCGAGTAGGCCCGCGATCGCCATGGCATTGTGCGGCAACTGCGCGACGCTGACCGCCAGCGCGGCCGCGCCGACCAACAGCAGCGACCCAACCGGCACCCGAAGCGCAGGGGCCGCTGAGTCGTCCTGGTGGGTCGCGCTCGCCGCCAGGACCGCCGGGACCAGCACGGCAAGCAGCGCGGCAAGGACGGCCATCGCACCGAAAGCCCAACGCCACAAACCGAATTGCGCGAACAGGCCACCCATCGCCGGGCCTACCACCGTTGCGACGCCCCACATCGCAGAGACCAGGGCCGAGCCTCGGGTCCACAGTTCTCGCGGCAACGCGGCGTTGATCAGCGCGTAGCCCAGCCCTGCCAGGGTGCCGCCGGCGACTCCCTGCAGCGCGCGGCCCGCGATCAGCACCTCCATCGTCGGAGCGACCGCGCACGCGACGCTGGCCACTCCGAAAACGGCCAGACCCAGCAAGAACGACGAGCGCGCCCCGAACAGGCGCAGGATCGTGTTGACGGTGGTAGCCGCGACCACCGATCCGACCAGATAGAGGGTGACCACCCAGGCGTACAGGCGGTCGCCGCCGATGTCGGCGATGGTGCTCGGTAACAGGCTGACCGTCAGGAACTCGTTCGTGGCGTACATGGCGACACCGCCCGCCAGCACCGTGGCCGTGCCCAGGTGCTGACCGAGTAGTTGCCGCCAGCTTCCGGTCTCGCTCGTCGTCTGCGTCACTTGAGACCGGCGGCGTCCATCCCGCGCAACTCCTTCTTGAGGTCGGCGATCTCGTCGCGGAACCGGGCGGCCAGTTCGAACTGCAGGTCGCGCGCGGCGGCCATCATCTGCGCGGTCAGGTCCTTGATCAGGTCCGCCAGCTCGGCGCGCGGCATCGTGGAGGTGTCGCGGCCCTCGATCACGCCGGCGCTCACAGCCCGGCCTGCTTCACCCTGCGCGCGCCGGCCGCGGGAGGCGTTGCGTCCGGATCCGCCGATCTCGACGTCCGTGTCGTCGGCCTCGCGGTAGACCTGGTCGAGGATGTCGGCGATCTTCTTGCGCAGCGGCTGCGGGTCGATTCCATTCGCCTCGTTGTAGGCGATCTGCTTGGCGCGGCGGCGTTCGGTCTCGTCGATCGCCTCTTTCATCGAGTCGGTGATCTTATCGGCGTACATGTGCACTTCGCCCGAGACGTTTCGCGCCGCACGGCCGATGGTCTGGATCAGGCTGCGCACCGAGCGCAGGAAGCCCTCCTTGTCGGCGTCGAGGATCGACACCAACGACACTTCGGGCAGGTCCAGACCCTCGCGCAGCAGGTTGATGCCGACCAGAACGTCGTACTCGCCGAGCCGCAGTTGCCGCAACAACTCGACGCGGCGCAGGGTGTCGACCTCGGAATGCAAGTAGCGGACCCGGATGCCCATCTCCAGCAGGTAGTCGGTGAGGTCCTCGGCCATCTTCTTGGTGAGCGTGGTGACCAGCACCCGTTCGTCGCGCTCGGTGCGCTTGCGGATCTCACCGATGAGGTCGTCGATCTGGCCCTTGGTCGGCTTGACCACGACCTGCGGGTCGACGAGGCCGGTCGGGCGGATCACCTGCTCGACGAACTCCCCGCCGGTCTGGCTGAGCTCATAGGGCCCCGGCGTGGCGGACAGGTACACCGTCTGCCCAATTCGGTCGGCGAACTCCTCCCACGTCAGGGGGCGGTTGTCGACCGCCGACGGCAACCGGAACCCGTATTCGACGAGGTTACGTTTGCGGGACATGTCGCCCTCGTACATGCCGCCGATCTGCGGCACGGTGACGTGCGACTCGTCGATGACCATCAGAAAGTCTTCGGGGAAGTAGTCCAGCAGCGTGGCAGGTGCGGACCCGGCCGGCCTCCCGTCTATGTGGCGCGAGTAGTTCTCGATGCCGGAGCAGAACCCGACCTGTCGCATCATTTCGATGTCGTAGTTGGTGCGCATCCGCAGCCGCTGGGCTTCGAGCAGCTTGCCCTGCCCCTCCAGCTCGGCGAGCCGGTCGGCCAGCTCCTGCTCGATCGTCGAGATGGCCTGGGCCATCCGCTCGGGACCGGCCACGTAGTGGGTGGCCGGGAAGATGCGCAGCGAGTCGACCTGACGGACCACGTCGCCGGTCAGCGGGTGCAGGTAATAAAGCGCCTCGACCTCGTCGCCGAAGAACTCGATGCGCACGGCCAGTTCTTCGTAGGACGGGATGATCTCCACGGTGTCGCCGCGAACCCGGAATGAGCCGCGGGTGAACGACAGGTCATTGCGCGTGTACTGAACGTCGACCAGCAGCCGCAGCAGCCCGTCGCGCGGCACCTCCATGCCGACCTGCAGCTCGACGGAGCGATCCAGATAGGACTGCGGCGTGCCCAGGCCGTAGATGCAGGACACCGATGCCACCACCACGACGTCGCGACGCGACAGCAGCGACGACGTGGCGGAGTGCCGCAACCGCTCGACGTCGTCGTTGATCGAGCTGTCTTTTTCGATGTAGGTGTCGGTCTGCGCGATGTAGGCCTCGGGTTGGTAGTAGTCGTAGTACGAGACGAAGTACTCGACCGCGTTGTGCGGCAACATCTCTCGTAGTTCGTTGGCCAGCTGAGCGGCCAGCGTCTTATTCGGCGCCATCACCAGGGTGGGCCGTTGTAGCCGTTCGATCAGCCAGGCCGTGGTCGCCGATTTCCCGGTGCCGGTGGCACCGAGCAGCACCACGTCGCGCTCCCCCGCTCTGATCCGGCGCTCCAGCTCGTCGATGGCGGCCGGCTGGTCACCGGCGGGTTGATGCGGGCTGACCACCTCGAAGCGGGCACCGGAGCGCACGACCTCGTCGACGGCCCGGTATTCCGAGTGGGCGAGTACTGGGTGTTCGGTGGCGAAAGCCATAGCACCAGGGTAGAACCAGCCACCGACAAGCTTTGTTCCGCGCAGGAACGCTGAGCGTTGGGCCGCTACCGTTCAGTTCTGCCGCTAGGACGGCCCGTTCGCGCCGGCTTTACCGGCCAGGCTTCCGCCCCGCCCGCCGACGCCGCCGACCGCACCGCCACCGCCACCGGCGCCGCCGTTGCCGCCGTCACCGATCAGTTGCGCATTGCCGCCGTTACCGCCGTCTTTGCCCACACCGTCGTCACCCGTGCCGCCGAAACCGGTACCACCGGCACCGCCGGTACCGCCCGCACCGCCGCTGCCTCCGTTGCCATACAGCGCTCCGCCTTGACCGCCGTTCGAACCTGCCCCGCCGTCACCGCCGGCGCCACCGACAGCGTTGGTACTCAACCCGCCTTGAGCGCCCCTGCCGCCGGCGCCCCCACCGCCGCCGTTGCCGATCAGCCCGGTACCTCCACCCGCTGCGCCGGCTCCGCCGCTGCCGCCGATGCCGCCGTTGGGACCGTTGAAGGAATTGCCGCCCGCTGCCCCGTCACCGCCTGCTCCGCCTGCTCCACCGTCCCCGGACAGGAATCCGCCCATGCCCCCGGCGCCGCCCGTTCCGCCGTTGCCGCCGGTCTCCCCAGGCGCATCGCCGAAGTTCCCTCCGCCGATGCCGCCGTTGCCGCCACCGCCGCCGGCACCGCCGTTACCGATCAAGCCGGCGGCGCCGCCCTTTGCCCCCGCCCCGCCGGCACCGCCCTTCCCAACGAGGTCGTTAGGAGTGAAGGCACCACCGCCGCTGCCGCCCGCACCGCCGGCGCCACCGTTGCCAAGCACCAATCCGGCTGCGCCACCGTAAGCGCCATCTCCGCCGGCACCACTCGCCCCGCCGACGTCGCCGGTGCCACCCATTCCGCCGCGGCCGCCTACGCCACCTGCGCCACCGTCGCCGATCCACCCGCCCGCACCACCATGTCCGCCGGCGGCACCGGTGCCACCAGCCCCGCCAACCAGGTTGCCGGCACCACCGACACCGCCCTGGCCGCCTGCGCCACCGGCTCCGCCGTTGCCGAACAGCCCGCTGGCCCCGCCGTGCCCCCCGACGCCACCCGATCCGGCGTACCCGCCGGTGAAATTGGGGCCGATACCCATGCCGCCACTTCCGCCGTCACCGCCGGCCCCGCCCACACCGCCGTTTCCGTACAGACGACCGCCGGCACCACCCGTACCGCCCGCTCCCGCGGCACCACCGTCGCTTGCAGCGGCGCCGGCAGCGCCGAAACCACCGCTCCCACCGGCGCCACCAGCTCCGAACAGCCCAGCCGACCCACCATTACCGCCGATTCCCCCGGCGCCGCCAGCCGTGACAGCTGTTCCGCCGGCCCCGCCGGCGCCACCGTTGCCGTACAACCAACCGCCCTGGCCACCGGCTCCGCCCGCAGCACCGGCGCCGCCTGCGCCGCCAACGCCGCCCGATCCGATCAATCCGGCGTTGCCACCGGCTCCACCGGCGACCCCGTTGGCTCCACCGGCGCCGCCGGCCCCGCCGCTGCCGAATAGCCACCCGCCGTCGCCGCCGCGCTGGCCGGGCGCACCGGTTGCGCCGTCACCGATCAGGGGGCGCCCGGTCCAGGTCTGCACTGGCGCGTTGATCGCATCGAGCAACGCCTGCTGGACATTGGCGGCCTCCGCCGTCGCATACGCGTTTGCGTTCGCATTCAAATTACGAAGAAACTGTCCATGAAACGAAAGCGCCTCCGCGCTCAGCACCTGATATTGGCGAGCGTGGGCGTTGAACACCGCAGTGATGGCCGTTGATACCTCGTCGGCGGCAGCAGAAACCACATTTGTCGTCGGGCCGACCGCGCCCTCATTGGCGACTGTCAAGGACGACGCGATTCCGGCCAACTGTTCTGTCGTAGCGGCGATGAGCTGCGGCGATACCAAAAGAAACGACATTGTGACCCTCCCCAAATCAGGATGACCGCAATTTATCAACTCTGATCTCGACAATCTCGGGGAATGGAAGAAATTCTTTCGGGGTAACGAACACGGCCATCGGCTACACACTGGATAGGAGCCGAGTGACATTCAGCGGGCGGATTTCGCCTGCATTTTGAGGCGACCAATCCCACCCGATCAGCTATGCCGCGCCCATACCCGGGTGCCCGGGTTGCATTCAATCAGGTAGCCGTCGTTGGACGCCGACAGTGCGAAGACCGGAATGTCCGGTCGGTCACACGAACTGCCGGCGGCATGCACGCCGGTCGTGATCGGCGCCTTGCTCCACACTCCGCCCTCGCAGACGACCTGCTCGTTGCTGGTCTGGTCGTAGCCGAGCTTGTCCACGTCGCTGCACACCCCGCCCAACACGGGCGGCATCGGGCGGGTCGCCGGAAGCGTGGCCGCGCCGGCCACCCGCGCCGGATCGGCGAGAACCACGTTGGCCGGCGCGTCGCCCACCCGCGTCGCCACCACGGGCACCCGCAGCACCGCGCCCTGGGCACCGCATTCGTTGCTGCCGACGGTCTCGGTCTGCACGCCACGCAGTGTGCCGTCGGCCTGCAGGGCCAGCGACAGCGCCACCGTCTCCTGCTGGGTGGCTCCATCCGCCTGGTTCGCCTGGTGGCAGTGGACCCGGATCTGTTGTGCGGCCCCCTGCCAGTACCCCGCCACGAACCGCAGGGCGTCGTGCTGTCCCCCGTCGGTGGTGTCGGCGACCTGATGGGTGGCGTCATCCAGGCGGACACCGGTGGCGGCACATCCGCCGGTCGTGCACACGGAATGGAATGCCCACCAGTAGGTGGTGCCCCCGTCGTGCCGGACCGGGGTGCCGTTCGTCGTGCGTTTGGCCCGGTTGAGGTCGAGTCGATAGGTGCCGTCGAGGACCTTGCCCGGCGTAGGCGTCACGGGCGCCGCCGCCGCGGGCGGCGCAGGCTCAGCCGGCCGGGCTGCCAGCGCGGGGCTGGGCTGCGACGGGTCGGTCTCGAAGCTGTACAACGTGGACCAGGTGGCCGCCACCGCGATCAGCACCGCACAGACCAGGGCGGCCGCCATCCGCACGCGCGAGGGAACCCGTGGGCTGCGGGCACCCTGACCTGGCGGCTCGGATGGATCGACGTCGGAGGTCGGCACCGATCCTGCGCGGACCGCGGCGGCGAACATCCGGCACCGCTCGAAGCGGTCTTCCGGTTTCTTGGACAGTGCCTTGGCGAACACGTCATCGAGGTGCGCGAGGTCCGGACGGCGTTCGCTGAGCCGGGGCGGCTCGTCATGCAAGTGCTGGCTGATGACCGCGACCGGATTGGCGTTACGGAACGGCGGTGCCCCGGTCAGCAGGTGAAACGCCGTGGCGGCCAACGCATATTGGTCGGCGCGCCGATCGATGTTGGAACCCGCCAATTGTTCCGGCGCCGCATAGGCGACGGTTCCGACCGCGACGTTGGTCTGGGTGATGCCGCTGATGTCAGCGAGGTGACGCGCGACCCCGAAGTCCGCCAACAGGATTCGGCGTTCTTGGCTTTGGTCGGTATCGGGATGGGTGAGCAGGATGTTGGCGGGCTTGACGTCGCGGTGCAGCAGTCCGCGGTCGTGGGCGTAATCGAGGGCTCCAGCAACAGCGTCCAGAATGGCGCACACGTCATCGACCGGCATCCCCTCCGGGTGAGTCTCCCGCACCAGCCGGGCGGCATCGGTGCCTTCGACGTAGTCCATGGAAATCCAGAGCTGGCCCTGGAATTCGCCGCGATCGTGCACCCCGACGATGTGCGGATGCCACAATGTCGCCGCGAGATCGGCCTCCCGGTTGAACCTTTCGCGAAACTCGGTGTCCGCGGTGATCGCCTCGGCGAGCACCTTGATCACGTCGCGGCGCGGCAACCGCGGATGAAGGGCGAGATACACCTCGGCCATTCCCCCGGCGCCGAGCTGTCGCAGGATCGTGTAGCCGGCGAACGACGCGCCGCGAGTCATCCCCGGCCGCGCCGGGCCGTCGGAACCCGAAGCGGGTGCCGAGCCGGATGCAGAGACGCGGCGCCGCCGGTGCGTGACGGTTGTCACAAGCCCGCGGCCGGCCTTGAGCCCGGCTCGAAGACGCCGGGTGGCGCCTGGTCGTTCATCCATCCGCAAGATGCCCCCTCCTCCATTCGCATGATGCATGAAAAGCATTGGTGCAGGACGGGATGCAAGCTATGAAACAGCTATGTATGACCGCCCGGGACACATAGGGACGTCACAGCTGGCACACAACCAGCAACGCAGGAGCGGGCTAATCTGGGTCTGGTGAGTCGACCAGCCCCGCCGGCACTGACGATTCGGCATGACGGGTCTCAACGTTCCTTCGCTCCCGGCCATGAAGTGGTGATCGGGCGCGACCTGCATGCCGATCTCCGTATCCCGGACCCCCGCATCTCGCGCGCGCATCTCATCCTGCGCTTCGAGCAGGGCCGCTGGCTGGCGATCGACAACGGCTCCCTCAACGGCACCTACGTCAACGGCTACCGGATGCCCGTCGTCGACGTTCACGACGGGCAGAGCATCAACGTCGGCAATCCTGCCGGGCCGCGGCTGACCTTCGAGATCGGCCGGCAAAGCCCGCAGACCAAACCACGCAGCACGTTCAACGATGGCGCCCGCCACGACAGCGGCCCGCCCACGCTGGCGTGGTCGACGAACGTCCCGCGTCCGCCTGCCCGCCAGCCCAATGGACGACCGGTGTCACCGCCGCCCAGGCGCCCGCCGGCGCGTCCAATGCCGCCCGAGGAAGTCACCACGGTGAACGCCGGGCCGCCGCCGGCCGAGGTCACGGCGATCGATGCCAAGCTGGCGGACGTATCGAGCCTGGCCACCAGGATGGTCAGGATCCTGTCACCGCGTTCGGGGATTGCCGGGGCCCCGAAGTCGACCGGCGCCATCACCATCGGTCGTGCCAACGACAACGACATCGTCGTGTCCGACGTGCTCGCCAGCCGCCAGCACGCCACACTGCGGACCACACCGCTGGGCACCGAGATCCAGGATCGCAGCGTCAACGGGACTTTCGTCAACGGCACCCGGGTCGGCTCGGCAATACTCTCCCAGGGCGACGTGGTCACTATCGGCAACGTCGACCTGCAGTTCAACGACGGCACGCTCGTCCCGCGTAGCGAAACCGCAACGCGCACCGGCGGTCTCGAGGTCCGCGGAGTCAACTACACCGTGGACAACGGCAAACAGCTGCTCGACGGCATCTCCCTGACGGCGCGGCCCGGGACGCTGACCGCCGTCATCGGCGGGTCGGGCGCCGGCAAAAGCACGCTGGCCCGGCTCATTGCCGGCTACGCCCGCCCCAGCAAAGGTTCGGTCAGCTTCGAAGGCCATGACGTTCACGGCGAATACGCGTCGCTGCGCAGCCGGATCGGGATGGTCCCGCAGGACGACGTGGTGCACCGCCAGCTCACGGTGCACCAGGCGCTCGGCTACGCCGCCGAACTCCGGCTGCCGCCGGACACCAGCAAATCCGACCGCGCGCGGGTGGTGGCCCAGGTTCTCGAGGAACTCGATCTGACCAAGCACGCCGACACCCGCGTCGACAAACTCTCGGGCGGCCAGCGCAAACGAGCTTCGGTGGCGCTGGAACTGCTGACCGGGCCGTCGCTGCTGATCCTCGACGAGCCCACATCCGGGCTGGACCCCGCGCTCGACCACCAGGTCATGATGATGCTGCGGCAACTGGCCGACGCCGGCCGGGTGGTGATCGTGGTCACCCACATGCTGTCGTACCTGGATATCTGTGACCAGCTACTGCTGGTGGCGCCTGGCGGCAAGACCGCGTACTGCGGTCCGCCCGACCAGATCGGTGGCGCCATGGGCACCACGAACTGGGCCAAGATCTTCAGCCAGGTGGGCGCCGACCCGGCGGAAGCCAATCGCCGGTTCCTCGAGCGGAGCCAGTCACAGGACCGGCCTGACCCCGACACAGCCCCGGCCGACCTGGGCGAACCGGTGCACACCAGCATGCGTCGACAGATCTCGACGGTCGCTCGACGGCAAGTTCGCCTGGTGGTTGCCGATCGCGCCTACTTTGTGTTCCTGGCCCTGTTGCCGTTCATCCTCGGCGCACTATCGCTGACCGTGCCCGGGTCGAACGGATTCCGCGCGGTCGGCGAGCACGGCGGCACTCCGGACGAGTCGGCTCAGATTTTGAACCTGCTGCTGCTGGCCGCGGCGTTCATGGGCACCGCCCTGACGATTCGCGACCTGGTCGGTGAGCGGGCGATCTTCCAGCGCGAACAGGCGGTTGGTCTGTCGACGACGGCGTACCTACTGGCAAAAACCGGCGTGTTCTGTGTGTTCGCCGTGCTGCAGGCCGCGATCGCCACAGCGATCGTCGTCGTCGGCAAAGGTGCACCGACGCGCGGCGGACTGGTGCTTGGGCATGGCAACACCGCGGCCACCTTCGAGTTGTTTCTCACCGTCGCCGCGACCTGCGTGGCTTCGGCGCTACTGGGCCTGGGCATTTCGGCGGTGGTTCGCTCCACGGAGCAGATCATGCCGCTGTTCGTGGTGTCGATCATGGCGCAGCTGGTGCTGTGCGGCGGGATGGTCCCGGTGACCAACCGGGTTGTGCTGGAACAGGTTTCCACAGTGGTGCCGGCACGGTGGGGCTATGCCGCGGCCGCATCGACGGTCGATGTGCGGTCTCTGGTACCGGGCTCGCTGGTCCCCCAGGACAGATTCTGGCAGCACACCTCAAAGATCTGGTTGCTGGACATGGGGATGCTGGTGGCGCTGTCGGTGTTCTATGCCGGCTTTGTGCGGTGGAAATTGCGGCTCCGTAGATAAGGGCGCAGGTAGAGTCTTGACATCCATCCGCCGAAGCACGAGACATTCGACCTGACCGCCCGCACCAACACGGATCCGAAAGGGATCGTGCGGGCGGTCGACGAGTACGCGGTGCATCCGTGGGGGCTCTACCTGGCCCGTCCGACGCCGGGGCGCGAGCAGTTCCGCTATCTGGAGTCGTGGCTGCTGCCGTCATTGGGTCTGCGCGCCACGGTGTTTCACTTCAACCCGGGTCACGAAAGAGACCATGACTTCTATCTCGACATCGGCGAATACAGCCCCGGGGAGACGGTGTGGCGGTCGGAAGACCATTATCTCGATATCGAGGTACGCACCGGTAGCGGCGCGGAATTGGCCGACGTCGACGAACTCTTGGACGCCGTGCACCAGGGCTTGTTGAGCCAGACCATCGCCGAACTGGCGATCCGGCGCGCCGTCACCGCCATCGATGGGTTGGCCTGCAACGGATATGACCTGACTACGTGGCTGGCGGGACAGGGTATGACGCTCCGGTGGCACGGATCTGACGCCAAAACGCTTCCTGCTCAATGACGCTCGGAATGTAGTCGAATCCACAGTTTTCCCGGCTAACGGCCGGGTACCTAAATACCATGGCTGTAAGCAACTATGAGCAAGGTGGCCGGCATCGACGACAGCGCCGAACTCCGGTTGACGGACCGTGCTTCGTGGTTCAGCATCGACTGGCACACAGCGATCACTATGACTTCCGCCTGGAAATCGACGGAGTGCTGGTGTCGTGGACGATAGCCGACGGCCCGTCGGTCAGCCCCGCCGAGCAGCGCATGGCCCGACGCGCCGAAGACCATCCGCTCGAGTATGCGACGTTTGAGGGCGTGATCCCCGAGGGCCGACACGGCCCCGCCGGAGTAGTCGTCTGGGACCATGGCACATACGCCAACGGAACTCGTCACGACATGGCCAAGGGCCTTGCCTGTGGCCATGTTTCGTTCGATCTGCGCGGCGACAGGCTGCGCGGGCGGTACGCCATGACCCGGATTCGAGAGGGTGACGAGGAAACCTGGCTGCTGGTCAAACGCCGTGACGAGAGTGCGCACAGCTTGTCATGACAGGTGCCGCACGAATTTCCTTAAGCCTCCGCATCGTGCGGGCTTTCGCGTAGGAAGCCGCCTAGCCGGCGAACCCCCTCCCTGATCTGCTCAGCCGGCACGTGGCTGCACGACAGCCTCAATGTCGTGTCCCCCTCATGGCCGGCGTAGAAGTCACGCATCGGGGTCCACAGCACGCGATGGTGCGCAGCGCAGCGTTGCAGGGTGGCGTGGTCCAAATCCCGTCGGGTCTGCATCACGACGAAAAAGCCGCCCGTGGGCCGGTTCCAGCTGAGCCCGAGTTCGCCTGCGTCGGGGAACTCGTCGTCCAATGCGGCCAACAGCAGGCTCCGCTTGTCGCGGTAGGACTGTCTCAGCACCCGCTCGCGCTCGGCCAGGGCAGCCGCATCTGACAGCACCAGGCCCGCGACCATGGCCTGGCTGATTGGAGAGGTGTTCACCGTGGTGGTGTTCTTCAGGGTGGCCAGCCAGCTGGCCAGGGTGGACCCGTCGTGCCAGGGCTGATCGGCGACCACATAGCCGACGCGGGCACCGGGGAAGCACACCTTGGAGAAGGTGCCCACCTGGATCACCATCCCGTCCTCGTCCAGAGCCTTCAGGCACGGCGGGACGTCAGGATCGGTGAAGCCGTAGGTCGTATCTTCGATCAAGAACACCTGCCGCTCCCGAGCGGTGCGCAGCAGTTCCAGCCGGGCCGGCCGAGGAATCACCGTCCCTGAGGGATTGGCGCAATCGGGTGCGACGTACAACGCTCGCAGCGGTTCTCCCAGGGCTTCGGCTTGCTCACACGCCGCCTCGAGGTCCGCCGCGGTGACGCCCTCGGGGCCCTCGAGAATGTCCATGGTCCGGGCACCCATGAAGGTCGCCGCACCTCGGATCCCGGCGAACGCGGGGGCAACGATGCCGAGAGTCCCGCGGCGATGCAGTTCCAGTGCACGAAGAATGAGGATGAACCCCTCCTGCGCGCCGACGGTGATGGTGATATCGGAGGCGCCCACCGCCAGGGCGGCGGTGGCGGAGAGCGCGCGGGCGAGGTCCGCGTTGACGATCCCCTGGCTGGGACCGTACTGAAACAGGGCGTCCCACCCCGGCGCTTCGCTGCCCAGCCGAGCGGCCACCTCGTCGACAGCCGCGATCAGGCGCTCGCGGGTGATGCCGTCCAGCAGCGGCGCTCCCGGGGCGAACGAGATTGCGCGCGGGTAGCGGCCCATCACCTCGTTGAGAAATCCGATGGCGCCCAGAATCTGGGCTTCGGCCCTGCCCGTCTCTGGCGTGCCTGTCACAGCCGGCTCGACAGCGTGTGACGCACATCGGGGGCGTGCATGCGATCCGCTTGGACGATGGCGAAGTCGGCCAGGTACGTCGCGAACTCGTCTTCGGGCTCGATGCCGTGGGCGAGCATCAGCTTGTTGGGCATCACGGCGGGCGCCGACAGCGCCGCGGCCACCGACGCCACTGTGGCATCCACATCGGCCGCCCGCACCACGGCGTCGACCAGGCTGGCCTGCATCGCCTCGGTACCGCTCAGACGCCTGCCACGCAGGATCAGCTCCCGGGCGAGCGGCACCCCAACCCGGCCGGGGAGCCGCAGGTTGGCTACGCCGGGAACGATGCCCTCGCTGGCGGCCGGCAAACTCATCCAGGCGTCATCGACGGCGATCACGTGGTCGGTCACCAGGGTGAGTTGCATGCCGCCGCCGATGGCGAAGGAATCGACCACGCAGATCCACGGCTGGGCGACGTCGCGCCCGGTCTCCGGATCGCGCACGCCGCGCGCCAACTTCGACAGCAGGCCCGCTTCGCGACCGATAAAGAAATCGAGGTACGAAATCTTGCCGGCGGCAAGGTGCTTGAGGTTGATCCCCGCGCAGAACACCCGCTTGCCGGCATACGACGCGTATTCCATTGGGGCGCCGCGGATCACGCCGACCGAGGAGGAGGGGTCCAGTGTCACCACGTCGACGGCCACCTCGAGATCGCGCATGAGCTGGTTCGTTTCCGCGTTCAGTGTCATGGTGTTGGCCAGGGTCACTTCGGTCAGCTCGGCAAAGCCGTCCGCGCGTCGTAGGGTGACGGTTTCCAGGACGAGCTCACCGCTTTCCCGGAACTCGTCGGCGTGGGCCGACGACTCGGGAAGCGGCGTGCGCATGTCAACCAGTGCCGGAATGGCAGTGGCCGGGTTGCGCAACAAGGCCCGCAGAAACCGGCCTTGGTCGCGCTCCACCTGCAGCCGTTCGCTCGGGGCCAGCGCGTCGTCGTGACGTCTGGTCGCCCGGTCAGGCAGCAGATCGGGCAGCTGGTCACCCGCGGCGCGCACCAGGTCACCCAGCCTGGCTGGCCCGCGGTTATCGCCGTCAGCCGCCGTCAGCGTCCGGTAGACGTCGTCAATGTGCTCCTCAAACCAGGCCGCGGCTTCCCGAAGCTCTGCTTCTGTCGAGGGCCGGTCCCACGGCGTGGGCCGGCTGTGTCGGGCCGCGATGCCCGGGGAGGCGCCGTTCGCGGGGCGAATGCGGTCGGTCATCTAGTCTTTCCCGCGCCGCCGCAGATAGCGCTCACACGCAGCGAGGTGGGCCCCCACGGCTTCTTCGTAGCTGGTGTGGACGGCCTCGGCGATCAGCTGGCGGACGACCCGCAGGTCGTCGAGGCCGGCCACCCCGGCGCGCAGGGTCGCCACCTCGGCCTCGGGTCTGTCGGTGATGATGTCCACCAGGCCGCTGCCGAGTGCCGCGTCGGCGTGCACCGGTTCGCCGAGCAGTGCCAGCCGAATGGTCTGGGCGGGGCCGATCAGTTGGACCAGACGGAACAGCGCGGTGCCCGGCCAGACCGCGCCGTCGTTGCGCCAGATCACCTGGGAGCCGGGGGCGGCGATGCGGAAGTCGCAGGTCAGCCCCACCTCCAGCGCGGATCCGCCGACCTGGCGCCCGAACAGTGCCACTGTGGCCGCCGGCGAACGCTCGACCAGACGCAGCGCACGCTCCCAACCGTTCACCTCGCCGATGCCGTCATCCGGCGACAGGTGCTCTGCTCCTGCGTCGCGCAGATCGATGACGGCCAAACCGCTGCCCACGGACCGGATGAAGTCGTTCAGCGCCCGCGTGCGGCAGGCAAGGTCGCCCGACGGCAGAGTGAAGTAACCGGCGTGCTCCCCGGGCGGCTCGATCATCGAGTCCTCGTCACGTCCACTGGACCAGGGCCATCTCGATGGTCGAGCCGGGGCCCATCGTCGTGATCACTCCGTAGTCCCCCGGCTGGACGACGTTCTCCCGGTTCAGTCGCTCGAGGCTGAACAGGAACGACCCGCTGGCCAGGTTGCCGTAGTCGCGCAGCACGCTGGTGGCGTGGCGGACGGCGTGGCGGCTCAACCCCAGGTTCACCCGTAGCGCGTCGAGGACCTTCTTGCCTCCGGAGTGCACCACCCAATGGTCGATGTCGGTGATGTCCAGACCGGTGCCAGACAACAGGCGGCTCAGGGCGAACTCGGCGTTGGCCCCGATCACGTACGGAATCTGCGGGTCGAGGTAGAAACTGAACAGGCCCTGGCTGTCGTCCCAGTCGTAGCGCATCGCCTCGAGCGCTTCCAGGATGATGTGGCTGCTGGTCTTGAGTACCAACGGGTGTGGCGTGGCGGCCAGCTTCGGGTCAGTGCTGACTGCCAGCGCGGCGGCGCCGTCGCCGAACAGGGAATTGACCACGGCGGTCCGCATGGTGCCATCGAAGACGTAGGCGGCCGAGCAGGTCTCGACGCAGATCATCACGGCGAGTTTGTCGGGATGCGCCTCGGCCCAGGCGGTTACCGGCGCCAACCCGTTGAGTCCGCCATTACAGCCCATGCCGACCACGTCGAGTCGCGCACAATCCGGCCGCATATCCCGATGCCTCATGAGCCACGCGGACAACCCGGGCGTCATGAATCCCGTGGAGGTCACACAGCACAGGTAGTCGACGTCGGCAGGGGTGCGGCCGATGTTCGCCAGGCACTTGCCCAGAGCTTCGGCGGCCATCTTGATGCCCCACTCGCGGTGTTTGACAAGCAGTTCGCCCTGGCTTTCGGGCCGGGGTCGGCCGTCGGCGTCGCGCGGCGGCAGGACCAGGTGCCGGGACGCGATCGCGCTGTTCTTGAACAGCGAGCGGATCTTGTCGTCATCGATGTCGAAGTGCTCGATGAGTTCGTCTTGGGTGTACCGAAACGGTGGGACGCTGGTACCGACCGCACAAAGACGCGCCTGCATCAGATGTCCCCGTCGCGCGGCGATAACGGTCGGGCCGGCACGGTCCGGCCTAATCTGGTGGCGTGCCCGCTGCGTTGGACCAGTTCGAGTTCGTCGAATACGAGAAGCGTGATCGCGTCGCCACGATCACCATGCGGCGCCCCGAGGTCCTCAACGCCATGAACGTGCGCATGCATGAGGAGCTCAGGCTGGTCTGGGAGGACTTCGAGAGCGATCCGCAGGTCTGGGTCGGCGTCCTGACGGGTTCGGGTGATCGCGCCTTCAGCGTCGGACAGGACCTCAAAGAACTCGCGGATCGCGACGCGCGCGGAGCCGCGGGGTTGTCGTCGTTCGGGAGCAAGGGCAAGCCGGGTGCACCGCGGCTCACCGACCGGTTCGACATCACCAAACCCCTGGTCGCCAAGGTGCGCGGATACGCGTTGGGTGGCGGCTTCGAACTTGCGCTCGCCTGCGACCTGATCATCGCCGCCAGCGACGCGCAGTTCGGATTGCCCGAGGTCCGCTTGGGTTTGGTGGCCGGCGCCGGAGGCGTGTTCCGGCTGGGCCGTCAGCTGCCGGCGCGGGTGGCGGCCGGCTACCTGCTCACCGGCCGCCGCATGACCGCGCACGACGCGCTGCACCACGGCTTGGTCAACGAGGTGGTTGCGCCCGAGCGCCTCGACGACGCGACGCAGGCCTGGGTCGACGACCTGTTGCGGGGCGCACCGCTGGCCGTGCGGGCGACCAAGGAGGCCCTGTGGCGCTCGCTGGACCTGCCGTTGCGGGACGCCTTCGACGAGGTCTATCCGTGTGAAGAACGGCGTAAGCGCAGCAGCGATGCCATGGAGGGTCCCCGCGCCTTCACCGAGGGCCGGCCACCGTCGTGGACTGGGACGTGAAGGCTTGCGCAAGGTAGTCCTGGAACCCACCGGTGCGGGCGGAGTCGCACGAGAACCGGTGTAAACCACCACCGAGCAGGTTACAGCGGTAGTTAGCGGCCGAAACGTAGCCCCTGCCATATGATCTCGAATCCTACGTCCTACGTCGACGCGTAACAGATTATCCCCGTTTGGTCCTTCTCATCTGGCAAATCAGCGGAACAGTCGTGCCGCATCCTGTTCTTTACCTGCCGCCTGCCGATCCTTTCCCGCTCTTCGGGGCTGGCCTAGGGCCGTTTGTCCCCAATCTGCGCATCGTTGGTCCCTCCTGGACTGCTTTGTGAGCTTCCGTCGTCGCGCCGGCCACCGACGATCTCTTCTCACGGCGGCGTGAGCTGATCTTGTTGCGGTGGGTGCCATTCCGGCGTTCATCACCTGCGTGATAAACCACCAATTCGACTCAGCGCCTTCCTACCCGGTGGCCAGCGGTGACCGTGACCCTTGCCGCTTTGCCCGCCTGGCTGCACACTCACCTCGCGGCCGAGAGACCTCAACGGCCGGAACCCGCCGGCCGTATCCGATTCGCGTTGCGGAATCCAGCGCGCGCAAGGGTTTTCGGTGTCACATAGGCTACGAGCGCCCGGTAGAGGCGGTATTCATGCACGTGGGCCACGATTGTGCCCCACGCGTCAGGAATTGATGTGCGAATTCCAGTCCGATACTGACCCTGAGTCCTGGTCTGCTGGTTACGCTCTGCGATGAGTTCAATCGGTGCTCGTTGTGATCACTCGAGTCCACACGTGAAAACTGAGGGACGGTGTCCAGATACCTGAATCGCGGGCTGAACGGGCGCCAGCCCCTTTGGTCGCTTGACGGAACGGCTGCCGACCCGGCCGATCCGTCCTTCCACGCATCGCCGGACCGATTCAGCGCGTGGCAAGCGGCGCGCCGCGAGCATCCGCTTGCGTGGACTCATTCACCCACCTACGGAGAATTTTGGTCGGTCACCACCCACGACCTCGGGCGCCAAGTACTGCAGAACCCTTCTCATTTCACCTCGACCGCAGGCATGCGTCTGGGCGGCAACGCTCGCGCTGTCGCCCTGGCTTCCGGAAAAATGCTGGTCGTCACGGACGGTGGCGCTCATCGACGATTGCGGGCCGCCCATTCGGCGTGGCTCTCCAAATCGGCCGTTGATCGGATGTCTTCCGCTGTTGAACGCGATATCGAGAAGCTGCTCGCCGACCTGATCGCACGGGGCGGCCCCTTTGACGCCGTAAGAGACTTCGGCACCGTGATTGCACGTCTGGTTCTAGGGCAGGTACTGGGAATACCGGACGCGGACTGGGCAGAACTGGGCAGACTGACCGACGCCGCTTACGCAACCAATGTTGAGCAGGAAGCCGCCCAGGCACACGGTGAATTGCTCATGTATCTCTTCGGCTTGCTCGAGCAGCGTCGAGCAGAGCCTCAGGACGACTTTGTGACGGCGCTGTCCAATACCGATGTAGACGGCCATCGCCTTACCGATGATGAGATCCTGCTCAATTGCGATGGCATGCTCAGCGGCGGGCTTGAAACGACACCGCTCGCGGTCGCCGGTGCCCTGGTGGCCTTCGCCGAAAATCCCGATGCCTGGCAACAGCTTCGTGGGTGCCCAGAGCTGTTCGACTCGGCTGTCGAAGAAATCTTGCGCTGGACTTGCCCTGCGGCACATCTGATGCGGACCGCCCTCGTCGACGTGTCGCTTGGGGAGGCCGAGATTCGATCGGGTGACCGAATCGTCGTATGGCTCCCTTCCGCTAACCGTGACGAAGCCGTGTTTCCCGATCAAGGTTTCGTCATCGGCCGTAATCCGAACCCGCACTTATCCTTTGGCTCCGGGCCGCACTCGTGTGTCGGTGCGGTCCTGGCCCGCCTGGAGTTGCGCTGCCTGTTAAAGGTCTTGGCTCGGCTCGTGTCGTCCATCGAGGTGACTGGTCGGGAAGAACGCCGGCATTCCAACTTCCTTCACGGTCACGAGGTGGCCGAAGTCACCACGCTGGCCGCGAGTGATTCTTGAACCCTTAAAGCACAAGCTAACTCGGCGGCAGCACTACCGGCCGTATTGCCATGGATGACAGCTGCCAGGGATCATCCCTGGTGCCGCCTGCGCCGACGGCGGCGCCACCAGGTCCACGAAAACAGGACCGATATCGGCCGAGTTCTCCTGCCGCCGAACACGATCGGTGCCGACTGCGCACTAGTGCGGTCACCACGAGCCGGCACGGTGTGCGCTAGTGGGAAGCGAGTTCGTGCTCGATGAGTTCGCGGTAGACCGGCATGCCCAACAGTTCAGCGTGCGTGCCCCTTGCATAGATCCGGCCGTGCCGAAGAACCAGGATCTGGTCGGCGTTGGTGACGGTGGAGAGTCTGTGAGCAACGACGAGGAGGCTGCGATGGCCGCGCGCTTGCAGAAGATTGTTCATGACGTCGTATTCGTTGGCGCGGTCGAGGTGCGCAGTTGGCTCGTCCATGAGGATGAGCTGCGACCGGGACAGCAGGGCGCGGGCCAAGGCGAGTCGCTGGCGTTGACCACCGGACAGACCGCGCCCGCGTTCAAGGACGGGGGTGTCGAGTTGTTCGGGAAGACGAGCGATTTCGTCGGCGATATTTGCCTGTTCGAGGACACGCCATAAGTCGGCGTCCCCGGCGTCCGGATCGGCAATGAGCAGGTTGTCGCGGACGGTGCCATGGAGCACGGGTGCGTCTTGTTCCAGAAGTCCGAGGCGGCCGCGGAGTTCCTTGAGTCCAATGCTGCGGAAGTCGCGGCCTTCCCAGCTCACGGTCCCGGAACTCGGGTCGTGGAAACGGCACAGCAACGCCAGAATGGTTGACTTTCCCGCACCAGAAGGCCCGATCAGCGCGGTGGTCTGATCCCGAAGGAGCGTGAAGGAAACGTCGTCCAGGACGGGGTCGTTGCCGTAGGAGAACGACACATGGTCGAATTCGACCAGCGGAGCGCTGTTCTCGTCCTCGGCCGAGAACTCCGACGCGCTCGGCGCGTTCACACCGCCCGCGACGGCAAGCGAAGCCTGGTCGCCCTCCGGCAGTTCGTGCAGTGTGGCGATCAGATGTTGATGTGCGCCTGCTGCGATACGCACATTGGTGAATGCGACAAAGGCAGCGGTGACAGGAAAAATCGCGTACAGGGCGAAAGCAAACAGGCTGACGAATTGGCCAACGGCCAAGGTGCCGTCCGCGACGCGCTGCCCATCGATGATCATGATTGCCACAAATGAGCCGGTGACGCCCAACCGGAATACAAGAACACTCATGGCGGTGGATGCCGCGATGCGGACGCCATACTCATAGGCGGCGTGTGCACTGCCGCCGATGGACTGCGCTTCGCGATCTTCGGCGCCGTAGAGCTTGATGGTGCGTGCGGCGCCGAGGGCTCGCTCCAATCCGGCTGTGTAGTCGCCCAGTGCGGCCTGACAATTCAATGAAGCGCGTTGGATCCGGGAAAGAAATGGATTGCCGGCAGCGAACGCCAGCCCCATGGCCACCACCACGATACCCACGGTGAGCGCATCGATGGTCAGCATGAAGATGACGGCACCGAGCAAGGTCAACGCCCCAAAGAAGACGTCGCTGACGGCGCGTGGCATCTCACGCAACAGACTTGCGTCGCTTGTTGCGCGGGCCAGCAGGGTTCCGGTGCGAGTCCCGTCCAATAGTCCGATCGGCAGGCGGACAACGTGACTGGTGAAGACGGCTCGCACCTGCAACACGATTTTCGCGCCGATCCGGCCCAGCCGATAATGCCCTGACGCCTCCGCCAGCAGCTGACCGACAAGCATGATCACCAGCAAGACGGCCAACGTGAAAATCGGTGTGCCGGCCGATGCCCGGTCGACGAGCCGGCCGATCAGCAGCGGCTGCAGCAGGCTGAGCGCGGTCGCAACGCCGAGTAGAAACAGGCTCACCGTCATCGAGACCCAATGGACGCGAAGCAGACTGATCATGCGAGGGTCGTCGGCTACGAAGCTTTTGGCTGGCGCCATTAACACTTATCCTTTCTGGCGCTGGTCAGCCTTTACCGAGTGTGTCCCGAGTGTCGCGGAACTTCGGTGGCCGTCCTTGGCGAATTCTAGACGATCGCCGACTCGGTGGGATAGCGTCACGCCAGGAATCCCGAAGGCTACTCATTTGACTCGATACCATGCAGGCCATTTTGCGGTGACCCGCTCAAATATGTGGTCCAATCCCCTTTGCCGGCTTGATTTTGACGCTAAATACGGTGACCTGTTGAAATTCTTCTCGTTGGGGCGCCAAGCGACCACGATCCGATTCCCCGACGGCAAGAATTTCAGCTGCATCAATACGATGGGTGAACGCCTTCATGCGATTACACCGGCGGCAGGTCCGGTGCCCGCGACTGAGCAGATGCACGCCGCTTTCCTGACCGCCGCGGGGCCCCTTGACAGCGCCCGAGCACTGGCTAGTCTGCCGCTATGCGCGAGAGGCGACGCACTGCCGCGAAGCGCGTCGCAACATTTCCCTCCTTCCGTCAAACGGCAGCGCAGATCGATCATCTGATGGGCGAGCATGCGCCGCAGGCTCTCTCATGCACGGAGGTGTGCTGGTGACCCCCACCTCGCAGAGTGGGGCTCCGGCCCGACCGGTTGTTCTGTTCGTCCTGGGCTCGGGCCGGTCCGGAACGTCGGCGCTGACGCGGGTTCTGTCGCTATGCGGCGGTACGCTCCCGCCCGGGATGTTGGGCGCCAATTCGGGCAATCCGCATGGCTTTTGGGAGCCTCGCAAAGCCATCGTTCTCAATGAGCGAATCCTGCGGCGCCTCGGCAGCGCGTGGGAAGACCCGACACTGCGACTGTACGAGGAAGGAGCGTTCGACGCCGAAGCCAGGACCGCTTGCATCACCAAAGTCAGGGCTTACCTCAGCACGCTGCCGGCCGCACCGCTCGTCGTCATCAAGGAACCGAAGATCACGCTGCTGTCCGGCGTGTGGTTCGAGGCGGCGCGTCTGGCCGGTTTCCACGTCGTCGCCGTGATTGCGATGCGCCACCCGCAGGAGGCCATCGCGTCGCTCAGGAAGATGGGAACCTCCTTTGAGCTCTCGAGTGCTTTGTGGCTGAAGGCCAACCTCCTGGCCGAGAGACATACGCGGGGCACGCCGCGAGTGTTTGTCGAGTACACCAACCTTCTGAATGACTGGCGCCGGGAGGTAATTCGCATTTCCGCTGGGCTCGCGATCGACCTTCACACCCGGGATGAGGGCGCGATCGAGGAGTTCCTCAACCTTGATCTCCGCCGTCAGCGCCGCCGCGGCCCGGTGACAGACCCCTTCGGCACAGACTGGATTTCTACCGTTTACGAAACGCTGCACGCAGCTTCGCAAGACGAGCCTTGGGATGCGTCTACGCTGGATCGAGTCTTCGAGGAGTATCGAGCGAGCGAACATACCTTCCGAACGGCGTTGGAGGAGTTCCGCCGGATTCGCCGGCTGAATGTGGGGATGCGGCCGTCCATACTGAAGCTGATCTACGAGGTCAGTGCGATCGCTCACCGGCGCAGCGGGACCTGGGCCTAGACTCGCCGGACTGCAGAAAATCGCACACGAATCGCTGCCTAAAAGTCACGGTGAGATAAGTTTCACTTTAGTGTCACTCTGAGCTGTTCGCCGAATGTTTTGAGCACGTCCCTTTGCAGCATTTCGTGATGATCGCAGTCCACAGGGCATTCGCTGATGTCGCCAGAAATGTATGGCCGCCAGCTTTGAACAAGCGACGAACCGTTCGGAGGCCGGCGGGCCGAGAAGATAACGACATCACCATCGAACATTTCCGGCGTATGCTCCAAAAGGAGACGCACGCCGACGTTCATGTTATTTACGATGATTTCCACGAGCTGTCTCGGTGGGAGAATAATGTCGGCCGTGGCATGTTGGCGAACCAACTCCTCGGCCTCTTGGTAAGTGAGCGTTCTGGACCCTTGTCCGTAGTCGAGGCCTTCAATCTCGATGCCGGCCGCCGTCAACATCATCTTGAGGGCATCGCTTTCCGACGCGAGATCTGGCACCTCTTGAACGTCACTCGGATCGTCGAGGTTAGCGTCGAAAATGATCAGACGCCCGACTACGCAGCCCCGTCGGCGCAGCTCAACGGCGAGCTGATGCGCGATGACGCCGCCAAGAGAGTAACCGAGAATGTTGTAGGGGCCGTCGGGGTGAACCGCCTGGAGCGTGTCGGCATATTTCTCGGCCATTTCCCGTATTGAACTGGGTCCATATCCCCCAGGTTGCGCTGCTTGTTGGATTCCAATGATCGGGCAGTCCAGATACGGACCCAGGTTTCGGTACGGCCAGGCGATACCTCCTAGAGGATGAATACAGAACAGCGGAACCCCTGCGCCATCCTTGAATATCTCGAAAGGAACAACCTCGACCGAACTATGCGGTGAGTCCAGCTCTCGGCTCAGGGCTTCAACCGTGGGAGCTTCAAACAAGGCGCGGACCGCTAGATCGGCGCCCAAGGTCTTGTTGATCGTCGCGATCACCCGTATCGCCAGCAGCGAATCCCCGCCGAGTTCGAAAAATGAATCGTCGACCCCGACGCGCTGCAAGCCCAGCACGCGGGCGTAGATGTCGGCCAGGATCTCTTCGGTGGCGGTGGCGGGGGCGCGATACTGGCCTGCGCCTTGGTATTCGGGGGTGGGCAGGGCGCGGGTGTCGAGTTTGCCGTTGGGTGTCAGTGGTAGCGCGTCGAGCACCACCACGGCCGCCGGCACCATGTATGCCGGCAGCCGCTCGGCCAGCGTGGCACGCAACGTCGTCGGGTCGGCGATCCCGGTGACGTATCCGATCAGGCGTTTGTCGCCGGGGTGGTCCTCGCGGGCGATGACGACGGCCTGCTCCACCTCGTCCAGGGCGGCCAGGGCGGCGCGGACTTCGCCGAGTTCGATGCGGTAGCCGCGGATCTTGACTTGCTCATCGGCGCGCCCGTGATATTCCAGCTGTCCGTCCGGGCGCCAGCACACCAGATCCCCGGTGCGATACATGCGCGCCCCTGGCCCGCCGAACGGGCACGCCACAAACCGTGACGCCGTCAACTTGCGGCGGCGCCAATAGCCGACCCCGACTCCGGCGCCGGCGACATACAACTCCCCGACCACCCCGGCCGGCACCGGGCGCAACCACTCGTCCAGGACGAACAGCGCCGCCCCTGGTACCGGGGAACCGATCGGCGGCACCCCGGTCCCCGCGGTCAACGGGGCACTCCGGGACGCATACACGGTGGTCTCGGTCGGACCGTAGGCATTGATCATCACCCGCCCGGTCGCCCAGCGGTCTACTAGCTCCGCCGGGCAGGCCTCGGCGCCGATCAGCAACGCCGCCGACCCCAAACCGTCAGGGGAAAGCGCCGCCACCTCCGAAGGAGTCTGGGTTACGACGCTGACCTGTTCGGCGACCAGCAGGGAGTGCAAGTCCTCCGGTGAGCCGGCCAGTTCCTCGGGTATCACCACCAGCCGACCACCGTGGAGCAGTGCGGCCCAGATCTCCCACACCGAGAAGTCGAAGGCATACGAGTGCCACTGCGTCCACACCCCCGCCGCCGGCAGGTGTGCATGCTGCGACGCCAGCAGTTGGGTGAGGTTGTGGTGGGTGATGGCGACGGCTTTGGGTGTGCCCGTGGTGCCTGAGGTGTAGATCAGATATGCGATGTCGTCCGGTTCCGGCGGCGGCAATGCCGTCTCCGGATTGTCCTCGAGAGGGGCCTCGACATCAGCGATATCGAGGACGGTGAGGTCGTGGCTGTCGAGTCGGGGGGAGAGCGCGGTGGTGGTGAGCACGGCGGTTGGGGTGGTGTCGGTGAGCATGAAGTGGATCCGGGCATCGGGCAGGCTCGGATCAATAGGCAGGTAGGCCGCACCGGTTTTGAGGACCGCCAGGATCGCGATGATCGCCTCGGCTGAGCGCGACATCAGCAGCGCCACATACTGTCCCGGGCGCGCGCCGTGGCCGGCCAGCAGGTGCGCCACCCGGTTCGCCGCCTCCTCGAGTTCGCGGTAGGTCATCGAGCGGCCCTGGCAGGTGACCGCGACCGAATCGGGGGTGCGTTGGGCTTGCGCGGTGAACAGCGCCGGGATCGAGGCCGGGGTGGGTGCGGGGTGGGTCAGCACGGCGCGGTGGCCGAGCTGATCGAGCCGGGTGTGCTCGTCATCATCGAGCAGATCGATCGCCGACAGCCGCGCGGTGGGATCGGCGGTGATCGCGGTCAACACCCGCCGTAGGCGCTGGATCAGCGTGTCGATGCTGGTGGTGTCGTAGACGTCGGTGCGGAATTCGACCATGCCGCCGATCCCGGCGGGCTCCCCGGCTTCGCTCCATCGTTCGGCCAGGGAGAACACCAAATCCATGCGGGCGGTGTGGGTGTCGACCGGCAGCGGGGTGACCTGCAGATCCCCCAGGGGCAGCCCGGCAAGGGTATTGGTGGGCCCGGCGAGGTTCTGCCAGGCCAGCATCACCTGGATCAGCGGGTGATGAGCCAGGCTGCGGGCCGGGTTGAGCCGGTCGACGAGCAGTTCGAAGGGCACGTCCTGGTTGTCGTAGGCGGCCAGGCTGCGGGCCCGGACCCGGGCCAGCAACTCCGCCACGCGGGGGTCACCGCTGACATCCACGCGCAGTACCAGGGTGTTGACGAAAAACCCGACCAGCTCCTCGAGGGCCGGGTCGCGGCGCCCGGCGATCGGGAACCCCACCGCCACATCCGAACTGCCGCTCAGGGTGCCCAGCAGCACCGCCAACCCGGCCTGCACCACCATGAAACTGGTCGCATTGTGCTCGCGCGCCAGGTGCGCCACCTGCTGCTGCAACTCAGGCGGCCAGTCCACCGCCACGCTGGCGCCGCAGTAATCGGCCACCGCCGGATACGGCCGATCGGTGGGCAACACCAGCCGCTCCGGCAGCCCGGCCAGGGTCTGCTGCCAGTAGGCCAGCTGGGTGGCGATGCGGCTGCCGGGGTCATCCAGGTCACCGAACTGGGCGCGCTGCCACAGCGTGTAATCGGCGTACTGCACCGCCAGCGGCGCCCAGCCCGGGGCTTGTCCCGCGCACCGGGCGCCATAGGCCAGCCCCAAATCGCGCACCAGCACCGGAATCGACAGGCCGTCGGCGGCAATGTGGTGGGCCACGGCCACCAACACATGCTCGTCCCCGCCGAGACGGAAAAGCTGGGCCCGCAACGGGATCTCGGCCGCCAGATCGAAACGGTGAGCCGCCACCGCGCCGATAGCCGCAGCCAACCGCTCCGCTGGCCAGCTCCCCGCGTCGACGACCTGCCAGCCGAAGTCGGCCGCTTCCGGCGCCATCACCTGCTGCTGGGGTGTTCCGTGGGGTGCCGGGAACCGTGTGCGCAGGCTTTCCTGCCGGGCCACCACATCGGCCAGCGCCGCACCCAACGCATCGACATCAAGGCACCCGACCAGCCGCACCGCGACCGGCAGGTTGTAGACCGGCGAGGGCCCCTGCAGCTGCGCCAAGAACCACAACCGGTTTTGGGCGAACGACAACGGCACCACCGCCGGGCGCTCGGTAGCCACCAGCGGCGCCAATCCGCCCCCACCCGAGCCGATGCGGGCCGCCAACCCCGCGACCGTGGGAGTTTCAAAGACCGCACGCACCCCCAGATCGGTGTTCAAGGCCTTGTTGACCGCGACGATCAGCCGCATCGCCGACAGCGAATCCCCACCCAGGACCGTGAACGAGTCATCAACCCCGACCCGCTCGAGCCCGAGTACCCGGGCGTAGATGCCGGCCAGGATCTCCTCGGTGGGGGTGGCGGGGGCGCGGTAACGGTCGCTGTCTTGGTATTCGGGGGCGGGCAGGGCGTGGGTGTCGAGTTTGCCGCTCGGTGTCAGCGGCAGCGCGTCAAGTGTCACCACCGCCGCCGGCACCATATAGGCGGGCAGCTGCTCGGCCAGCGCGGCGCGGATTGCGGACGGGTCCGCGGTGCCGGTGACATAGCCGACCAGGCGCTTATCCCCCGGGCAGTCCTCACGGGCGATCACCACTGCGCTCTGCACCCCATCCAGCCCGGACAGCGCGGCCCGGACTTCGCCGCATTCGATGCGGTAGCCGCGGATTTTCACCTGCTCATCAGCGCGACCCACGTACTGCAGCTGCCCGTCAGGACGCCAACACACCAGATCCCCAGTGCGATACATGCGTATGCCCGGCGCCCCGAATGGGCACGCCACAAACCGCGACCCCGTGAGGACAGAACGACGCCAATATCCGACCCCCACCCCCGCACCGGCCACATACAACTCCCCGACCACCCCTACCGGCACCGGACGCAACCAGCCATCCAGCACAAACACCGCCACCCCCGAAATCGGGGCACCGATCGGCGGCGGCCCCGACCCCACACTCAGCGGCGCACTGCGGGTGGCACACACCGTGGTCTCCGTCGGGCCGTAGGCATTGACCAGCACCCGCCCCGGCGCCCACCGCTCCACCAACTCCGGCGGGCACGCCTCACCAGCCACCAACAACGCCGTGGACCCCAACCCCTGCGGGTCCAGCGCCGCCACCGCCGAGGGGGTCTGACTGAGCACATCGACCTGCTCCGCGACCAGTAAGGTCTGCATTTCCTGCGGCGAGCGGCCCACCTGCTCAGGCACCACCACCAACCGACCCCCGCGCAGCAGCGCACCCCAGATCTCTTCCACCGACGCGTCGAAACTCAACGAATGCCCCTGCGCCCACACCCGCCCCGACCCCAAACCCGCACCCTCAAGAGAGCCGATGAAACCGACCACATTGCGATGGGTGATCGCCACAGCCTTGGGCACCCCGGAACTGCCCGAGGTGTAAATCAGATACGCGACATCCTCAGCAGCCGGGCACGGCAAAGCGGTGTGCGGGCAGCCGTCGATGCGGGGATCGGCGACATCGATCACGGCCAGGTCCAACCCCGCCAGCCGCTCAGCCAACCCGGCGGTGGTGAGCGCGGCGACCGGCGCAGCATCGGCGAGCATCAACTCGACACGGGCGTCGGGCAGCGCCGGGTCGATGGGCAGGTAGGCGGCCCCGGTCTTCAGCACCGCCAGCATCGCCACCACCGCCCGCGCAGAGCGCTCCACCAGCAGCGCCACCACATCCCCCGGCCCCACACCCCCGTCAAACAACAAGTGCGCCAACCGGTTAGCCGCCTCATCCACCTCCCGGTAAGTCAGGCCGCGACCCTGGAAGCTGAGCGCAACCGCATCGGGCGCGCGTTCTGCTTGCTCGCCGAACAACGCCGGGATCGACACGGGCGGGACTGCGGGTTTCGTCAGCACCGCCCGGTTGCCGAGTTGATCGAGGCGGGTGCGCTCGGCCTCATCCAGCACATCGATCGAAGACAACCGGGCAGTGGGGTCAGCGGTCATCGCCATCAGCACGCGGTGAAAGCGTTCAACCAGCATCACGATGCTGGCCGTGTCGAACACGTCGGTGCGAAACTCCACCACCCCACCGATCCCGGCGGGCTCCCCGGTCTCATCCCAGCGTTCATCGAGGAAGAAATCCAGGTCCATGCGGGCGGCGCCGGCCTCGACCTTCATCGGCGTGATCTCGACCTCGTCCCACCCCGACGTGCCGAACTGTCCGGGGAGGTTTTGCCAGGACAACACGACTTGGACGAGGGGGTGATGGGTCAACGAGCGAGTGGGATTGAGCCGCTCGACGAGCACTTCGAAAGGCACGTCTTGGTGCTCAAAGGCGGCCAGGCTGCGCTGGCGCACCTGGGCCAACACGTCGGCAACGGTGGGGTCGCCGCTGAGATCGACGCGCAGGATCAGGGTGTTGATGAAAAATCCGACCAGCTCATCGAGGGCGGGGTCGCGGCGTCCGGCGATCGGGAACCCCACAGCGACATCGGTGCTGGCGCTAAGGGTCGCCAGTAGCACCGCCAACCCGGCCTGCATCACCATGAAACTGGTCGCGTTGTGTTCCCGGCCCAGGCGACGAACTTGCCGTTGCAGCTCGGACGGCCAGTTGACTTCCACACTGGCCCCGCGGTAGTCGGCCACCGGCGGATAGGGCCTATCGGTAGGCAACGCCAGGCGCTCAGGCATCCCGGCCAAAGCCTGTTCCCAGTATCCCAACTGAGCGGCGATGCGGCTACCAGGATCGTCCAGATCACCAAGCTGCGCGCGCTGCCACAACGTGTAATCGACGTACTGCACCGCCAACGGCGCCCAACCCGGAGCCTGCCCGGCACACCGGGCGACATAGGCGGCACTCAGATCGCGCAGCAACGGGGAGATCGACCAGCCATCAGCAGCAACATGGTGGACCACCACCACCAACACGTACTCATCCTCGGCAAGCCGGAAAAGCCGCGCCCGCAACGGAACCTGCGTCGCCAGATCGAACTGGTGACCCACCACCGAGGCGATAGCCTCACCCAGCAGTTCTCCAGACCAACCGACAGCATCGACAACCTGCCAGCCGAAATCAGCCGCTGCAGGCGCCATCACCTGCTGCTGCGGCATTCCCTCCGACGATGGGAACCGTGTGCGCAGACTCTCGTGACGGGCCACCACATCACCCAGCGCTGCGCCCAGCGCACCGTCCTCCACCCGGCCGCTCAGCCTTAACGCGACCGGGATGTTGTAGACCGGTGAAGGACCATGCAACTGCTCCAAGAACCACAACCGGGACTGGGCGAACGACAACGGGACCACCGCGGGCCGCTTCATCGCCACCAACGGCGCGAGCCGACGACCACCCTCGCCGATGCGGGTCGCCAACCCCGCCACTGTGGGCGCCTCGAACACTGCACGCACCGATAGACCGCCATCCACGCCGGTGTTGATCGCGGCGATCAGGCGCATCGCCGAAATGCTGTCCCCACCCAAATCGAAAAACGAATCGTCAACCCCGACCCGCTCCAAGCCCAGCACCTGGGCGTAGATGCCGGCCAGGATCTCCTCGACTGCGGTGGCCGGGGCGCGGTAACGGTGGGCGTCGGTGTAGTCGGGGGCGGGCAGGGCGTGGGTGTCGAGTTTGCCGTTGGGTGTCAACGGCAGCGCATCAAGGACAACGACCGCCGCCGGCACCATGTAGGCCGGCAGCTGCTCGGCCACCGCGGCTCGGATTGCGGCCGGATCCGCGGTGCCAGTGACATAGCCGACCAGGCGCTTATCCCCGGGGCGGTCCTCGCGGGCGATCACCACCGCGCTCTGCACCCCATCCAGGCCAGCCAGGGCGGCCCGCACCTCACCCAACTCGATGCGGTAGCCGCGGATCTTGACCTGCTCATCGGCGCGCCCGAGATAATCCAACTGCCCGTCAGAGCGCCAGCGGACCAGATCCCCGGTGCGATACATGCGCATGCCCGGCGCCCCGAACGGGCACGCCACAAACCGCGACGCCGTCAACCCGGCCCGACGCCAATACCCGACCCCCACCCCCGCACCGGCCACATACAACTCCCCGACCACCCCTACCGGCACCGGACGCAACCAGCCATCCAGCACAAACACCGCCACCCCCGAAATCGGGGCACCGATCGGCGGCGTCCCCGACCCCACACTCAGCGGCGCACTGCGCGTGGCACACACCGTGGTCTCCGTCGGGCCGTAAGCATTGACCAGCACCCGCCCCGGCGCCCACCGCTCCACCACCTCGGCCGGGCACGCCTCACCAGCCACCAACAACGCCGTCGACCCCAACCCCGCAGGGTCCAACGCCGCCACCGCCGAGGGGGTCTGACTGAGCACATCGACCTGCTCCGCGACCAGTAAGGTCTGCATTTCCTGCGGCGAGCGGCCCACCTGCTCAGGCACCACCACCAACCGACCCCCGCGCAGCAGCGCACCCCAGATCTCTTCCACCGACGCGTCGAAACTCAACGAATGCCCCTGCGCCCACACCCGCCCCGACCCCAAACCCGCACCCTCAAGAGAGCCGATGAAACCGACCACATTGCGATGGGTGACCGCCACAGCCTTCGGCACCCCGGAACTGCCCGAGGTGTAGAGCAGATACGCGACATCCTCAGCAGCCGGCCACGGCAAAGCGGTGTGCGGGCAGCCGTCGATGCGGGGATCAGCGACATCGATGACGGCCAGGTCCAACCCCGCCAGCCGCTCAGCCAACCCAGCGGTGGTGAGCACGGCCACCGGCGCAGCATCGGCGAGCATCAACTCGACACGGGCGTCGGGCAGCGCCGGGTCGATCGGCACGTAGGCCGCGCCGGTCTTGAGGACAGCCAGCATCGCCACCACCGCCCGCGCTGAGCGCTCCACCAGCAGCGCCACCACATCCCCCGGCCCCACACCCCGCTCACACAGCAAGCGCCCCAACCGATTAGCCGCCTGCTCCAACTCTTGATACGACATGCAGCGGTCCTCGAAGGACACCGCCACCGCGTCCGGCGTCCGCGCCACCTGCGCGGCAAACGCCGCCGGAATCGACACCAGCGCCGGCGCCGGCTGGGTCAACACCGCCCGATTGCCCCACCCATCCAGCCGGGCATGCTCGGCTTCGTCGAGGAGATCGATCGAGGACAGCCGTGCAGTCGAGTCGGCGGTGATCGCGACCAGTACCCGCTCCAAACGCTCGATCAGCGTTTCGATGCTTTCGGCGTCGAACACATCGGTGCGAAACTCCACCGCCCCACCAATCCCAGCGGGCTCCCCGGTCGGGGTCCAGCGTTCGGCCAGGGAGAACACCACGTCCATGCGGGCGGTGTGGGTGTCGACCGGCAGCGGGGTGACCTGCAGATCTCCCAACGCCGATTCGGCGGGGTGGCTGGTGGGGCCGGCGAGGTTCTGCCAGGCCAGCATCACCTGGATCAGCGGGTGATGAGCCAGGCTGCGGGCCAGGTTGAGCCGGTCGACGAGCAGCTCGAAGGGGACGTCCTGGTGTTCAAAGGCGGCCAGACTGCGGGCCCGGACCCGGGCCAGCAACTCCGCCACGGTGGGATCACCGCCCACGTCGACGCGCAGTACCAGAGTGTTGACGAAAAACCCGACCAACTCCTCGAGGGCCGGGTCGCGGCGCCCGGCGATCGGGAACCCGACCGCGACATCGGTGCTGGCGCTCAGGGTGGCCAGCAGCACCGCCAACCCGGCCTGCACCACCATGAAACTGGTCGCGTTGTGCTCGCGCGCCAGGTGCGCCACCTGCTGCTGCAACTCAGCCGGCCAGTCCACCGCCACGCTGGCACCGCGGTAATCCGCCACCGCCGGATACGGCCGGTCGGTGGGCAGCGTCAGGCGCTCAGGCAGCCCGGCCAGGGTCTGCTGCCAGTAGGCCAGTTGGGTGGCGATGCGGCTGCCGGGGTCATCCAGGTCACCAAGCTGCGCGCGCTGCCACAGCGTGTAATCGGCGTACTGCACCGGCAAAGGCGCCCAGCCCGGGGCGCGGCCCGCGCACCGGGCGGCATAGGCGGTGCTGAGGTCGTGTAGCAGCGGGGAGATCGACAAGCCATCTGCGGCGATATGGTGCACCGCCACCGCCAACACGTGCTCATCCTCGGCAATCCGGAAAAGCATTGCCCGCAAAGGGATCTCGGCCGCCAAGTCAAACGCGTGGCCCGCCACCGCGCCGATGGCCGCCGCCAAGCGTTCCGCCGACCAGCCGGCAGCATCGACGACCTGCCAACCGCATTCGGCCCGCTCGGCGGGAATGATCAGCTGACGCGGAATCCCCTCGACCGCGGGGAATTGTGTGCGCAGGCTTTCCTGGCGGTCCACCACATCGGCCAGCGCGGCACCGAGGGCCTCGGCATCCACCGGGCCGTTCAGCCGCACCGCCACCGGCAGGTTGTAGACCGGAGAAGGCCCCTGCAGCTGCGCCAAGAACCACAACCGGTTTTGGGCGAACGACAACGGCACCACCGCCGGGCGCTCGGTAGCCACCAGCGGCGCCAATCCAGCGCCACCCTCGCCGATGCGGGCCGCCAGCCCCGCGACCGTGGGCGCCTCGAACACCGTGCGCACCGACACGCCGCCATCCAGGCCGGTGTTGATCGCGGCCACCAGGCGCATCGCCGACAGCGAATCCCCACCCAGGTCGAAAAACGAGTCATCAACCCCAACCCGGCCCAGGCCCAGCAATTGGGCGTAGATGCCGGCCAGGATCTCCTCGACCGCAGTGGCCGGAGCGCGGTACCGATCGCCATCGGCATAGTCAGGGGCGGGCAAGGCGCGGACGTCGAGTTTGCCGTTGACCGTCAACGGCAGCGACTCAAGCACCACCACCACCGGCACCATGAAGGCGGGCAGCCGCTCAGCCAACACCGCCCGCACTCCGGCCGGCTCCACCGCACCGGTGACATAACCCACCAGGCGCTGATCCCCGGGGCGGTCCTCACGGGCCACCACCACCGCCTGCCCCACCCCAGCCACACCAGCCAGCGCCGCGCGCACCTCACCCAACTCGATCCGGTACCCGCGGATCTTCACCTGCTCATCAGCACGCCCGGCATGCCGCAACTGCCCATCCGCGCCCCACCACACCAAATCCCCACTGCGATACATCCGGGCCCCCGGCACCCCGAACGGGCACGCCACAAACCGCGACGCCGTGAGCCCAGACCGCCGCCAATACCCGAGCCCCACCCCGGCACCGGCCACATACAACTCCCCGACCACCCCCACCGGCACCGGCCTCAACCAGCCATCCAGCACAAACAACGCCGCCCCCGCCACCGGCGACCCGATCGGCGGCACCCCCGACCCCGCCACCAACGGGGCACTCCTGGCCGCCCACACCGTGACCTCGGTCGGACCGCAGGCGTTGATCATCACCCGCCCCGGCGCCCACCGATCCACCAACTCCGGCGGACACGCCTCCCCACCCACCAACAACGCCACCGACCCCAACCCCTCAGGGCAGAGCATCCCCAGCGCCGACGGGGTCTGACTCACCACGCTGACCCCTTCAGCGACCACCAAGGCCTGGAACTCAACCGGTGAGCGGGCCACCTCCTCAGGCACCACCACCAACCGCCCACCGCCCAGCAGCGCACCCCAGATCTCCTGCACCGAAACGTCGAACACCAGCGAATGCCACTGCGTCCACACCCCCGCACGCCCGACGTCAGCGTGCAACGACTCCAGCAATCGGGTCACATTGTGGTGAGTGATCGCCACACCCTTGGGCACTCCCGTGGTGCCCGAGGTGTAAATCAGATACGCCACATCCTCAGCGGCCGGGACCGGCAAGGCCGCGCTGGATTGAACAACCACAGCCGGGTCCTCGACATCGATCACGGCCACGTCCCAGCCGGTCATCCGGTCGGCCAACCCGGTGGCCGTGAGCACGGCGATCGGGGCCGCATCGGCGAGCATGAACCCGATCCGCGCCTGCGGGTTCGCCGGATCAATGGCCAGGTAAGCCGCACCCGTCTTAAGCACCGCCAAAATCGCGACCACCGCCTCGATCGAGCGCTCCATCAGCAGCGCCACGTACCGTCCGGGGCCAGCGCCGTGGCCGGCGAGCAGGTGCGCCAACCGGTTAGCCGCCTCATCCAGCTCTCGGTAGGTCATCGAGCGGCCTTCGCAGGTCACCGCCACCGCATCGGGCGTGCGTTGGGCTTGCGCGGTGAACAGCGCCGGGATCGACGCCGGGGTGGGTGCGGGGTGGGTCAGCACCGCCCGATTGCCCAGCCGGTCCAGACGGATGTGCTCGATCTCCTCCAGCAGATCGATCGAGGACAGCCGTGCGGTGGGATCGGCGGTCATCGCGCTCAGCACCCGGTAGAGGCGTGCGATCAGTGCCTCGATGCTGGCGACGTCGAACACGTCGGTGCGGAATTCGACCATGCCGGCGATCCCGGCGGGCTCCCCGGCTTCGCTCCATCGTTCGGCCAGGGAGAACGTCAGGTCCATGCGGGCGGTGTGGGTGTCGACCGGCACCCGGCTGATCGCCAGTTCACCCAGGGCCAACCCGGCGTCGGGGTCGAAGTTTTGTCCGGCGATGTTTTGCCAGGCCAGCATCACCTGGATCAGGGGGTGATGGGCCAGGGACCGGGTCGGGTTGAGCCGCTCCACCAGCAGCTCGAAGGGCACGTCCTGGTTGTCGTAGGCGGCCAGGCTGCGGGCCCGGACCCGGGCCAGCAACTCCGCCACGGTGGGGTCACCGCCCACGTCGACGCGCAGTACCAGGGTGTTGACGAAAAACCCGACCAACTCATCGAGGGCCGGGTCGCGGCGCCCGGCGATCGGGAACCCGACCGCGACATCGGTGCTGGCGCTCAGGGTGGCCAGCAGCACGGCCAACCCGGCTTGGATGACCATGAAACTGGTCGCGTTCTGTTCCCGGGCCAGGTGGGCCACCTGTTGTTGCAGCTCGGTCGGCCAGTCCACCGTTAGGCTGGCGCCGCGGTAGTCGGCCACCGCCGGATACGGCCGGTCGGTGGGCAGCGTCAGGCGCTCAGGCAGCCCGGCCAGGGTCTGCTGCCAGTAGGCCAGTTGGGTGGCGATGCGGCTGCCGGGGTCATCCAGGTCACCAAGCTGGGCGCGCTGCCACAGCGTGTAATCGGCGTACTGCACCGCCAGCGGCGCCCACCCCGGGGCGCGGCCCGCGCACCGGGCGGCATAGGCGGTGCTGAGGTCGTGTAGCAGCGGGGAGATCGACAAGCCATCTGCGGCGATATGGTGCACCGCCACCGCCAACACGTGCTCATCCTCGGCAATCCGGAAAAGCATTGCCCGCAAAGGGATCTCGGCCGCCAAGTCAAACGCGTGGCCCGCCACCGCGCCGATGGCCGCCGCCAAGCGTTCCGCCGACCAGCCGGCAGCATCGACGACCTGCCAACCGCATTCGGCCCGCTCGGCGGGAATGATCAGCTGACGCGGAATCCCCTCGACCGCGGGGAATCGTGTACGCAGGCTTTCCTGACGGGCCACGACGTCGGCCAGCGCCGCACCGAGGGCCTCGGCATCCACCGGGCCGCTCAGCCGCACCGCCACCGGCAGGTTGTAGACCGGTGAAGGCCCCTGCAACTGCGCCAAGAACCACAACCGCTGCTGGGCGAACGACAACGGCACCACCGCCGGGCGCTCGGTGGCCACCAGCGGCGCCAATCCAGCGCCACCCTCGCCGATCCGGGCCGCCAGCCCCGCGACCGTGGGCGCCTCGAACACCGTGCGCACCGACACGCCGCCATCCAGGCCAGTGTTGATCGCGGCCACCAGGCGCATCGCCGACAGCGAATCCCCACCCAGGTCGAAAAACGAGTCATCAACCCCAACCCGGCCCAGACCCAGGACATGGGCGTAGATGCCGGCCAGGATCTCCTCGACCGCAGTGGCCGGAGCGCGGTACCGATCGCCATCGGCATAGTCAGGGGCGGGCAAGGCGCGGACGTCGAGCTTGCCGTTGACCGTCAACGGCAGCGACTCAAGCACCACCACCATCGGCACCATGTAGGCGGGCAGCCGCTGGGCCAGCACCGCCCGCACTCCGGCCGACTCCACCGCACCGGTGACATAACCCACCAGGCGCCTATCCCCCGGCCGGTCCTCCCGGGCCACCACCACCGCCTGCCCCACCCCAGCCACACCAGCCAGCGCCGCGCGCACCTCACCCAACTCGATCCGATACCCGCGGATCTTGACCTGCTCATCAGCACGCCCGGCATGGCGCAGCTGCCCATCCGCGCCCCACCACACCAAATCCCCACTGCGATACATCCGGGCCCCCGGCACCCCAAACGGGCACGCCACAAACCGCGACGCCGTGAGCCCAGACCGCCGCCAATACCCAACCCCCACCCCCGCACCGGCCACATACAACTCCCCCACCACCCCCACCGGCACCGGCCGCAACCAGCCATCCAGCACAAACAACGCCGCCCCCGCCACCGGAAAACCGATCGGCGGCACCCCCGACCCCGCCACCAACGGGGCACTCCTGGCCGCCCACACCGTGACCTCGGTCGGACCGCAGGCGTTGATCATCACCCGCCCCGGCGCCCACCGATCCACCAACTCCGGCGGGCACGCCTCCCCGCCCACCAACAACGCCACCGACCCCAACCCCTCAGGGCAGAGCATCCCCAGCGCCGACGGGGTCTGACTCACCACGCTGACCCCTTCAGCGACCACCAAAGCCTGGAACTCAACCGGTGAGCGGGCCACCTCCTCAGGCACCACCACCAACCGCCCACCGCCCAGCAGCGCGCCCCAGATCTCCTGCACCGAAACGTCGAACACCAGCGAGTGCCACTGCGTCCACACCCCCGCACGCCCGACGTCAGCGTGCAACGACTCCAGCAGTCGGGTCACATTGTGGTGAGTGATCGCCACGCCTTTAGGCACCCCAGTGGTCCCCGAGGTGTAGATGAGGTAGGCGACATCGTCAGGGCTCGGTACGTGTAGGGCGGCGTTGGGTTGGGTGTGCACGGCGGGGGCGTTGATGTCGATGACCGGCAGGTCGCGCGTGTCGAGGCGGTGGGCCAGTGCGGTAGTGGTAATCGCGGCGATCGGGGCGACATCGGCGAGCATGAACCCGATCCGGGCGTCGGGCAGGTTCGGGTCGATGGGCAGGTAGGCCGCGCCGGTCTTAAGCACCGCCAAAATCGCGACGATCGCCTCGGTCGACCGCGGCATCAGCAGCGCCACGTACCGTCCGGGGCGCCCGCCATGACCGGCCAACAGGCGCGCCAACCGGTTCGCCGCATCATCCAACTCGCGGTAGGTCATCGAACGGCCTTCACAAGTCACCGCCACCGCATCGGGCGTGCGTTCGACCTGCGCGGCAAACAGCGCCGGGATCGACGCCCGGGTGGGTGCGGGGTGGGTCAGCACCGCCCGATTGCCCAGCCGGTCCAGACGGATGTGCTCGATCTCCTCGAGCAGATCGATCGACGACAGCCGTGCAGTGCAATCGGCGGTCATCGCGCTCAACACCCGGTAGAGGCGTGCGATCAGTGCCTCGATGCTGGCGGCGTCGAACACATCGGTGCGGAACTCCACCATGCCGCCGATCCCGGCGGGCTCACCGGCTTCGCTCCATCGTTCGGTCAGCGAAACCGTCAGGTCCATGCGGGCGGTGTGAATGTCGACCGGCACCCGGCTGATCGCCAGTTCACCCAGGGCCAACCCGGCGTCGGGGTCGAAGTTTTGTCCGGCGAAGTTTTGCCAGGCCAGCATCACCTGGATCAGCGGATGATGAGCCAGGGACCTGGCCGGATGCAGTCGCTCCACCAGCAGCTCAAAGGGCACGTCCTGGTGTTCAAAGGCGGCCAGACTGCGGGCCCGGACCCGGGCCAGCAACTCCGCCACGGTGGGATTACCGCCCACGTCGACGCGCAGCACCAGCGTGTTGACGAAAAACCCGACCAACTCCTCGAGGGCCGGATCGCGGCGACCGGCGATCGGAAACCCCACCGCCACATCCACACTGCCGCTCAGGGCGCCCAACAGCACCGCCAACCCGGCCTGCACCACCATGAAACTGGTCGCATTGTGCTCGCGCGCCACCCGCGCCACCTGCTGCTGCAACTCAGCCGGCCAGTCCACCGCCACGCTGGCACCGCGGTAATCGGCCACCGCCGGATACGGCCGATCGGTGGGCAGCGCCAGGCGTTCGGGCATCCCGGCCAGGGCGTCCTCCCAGTAGGCCAACTCCGCCGCTATCCCACTGTCGGGGTCGGCCAGATTGCCGAACTGAGCCCGCTGCCACAACGTGTAATCGGCGTACTGCACCGGCAACGGCACCCAACCGGGGACTTGTCCCGCACAACGAGTGCTGTATGCGGTGCTCAGATCGCGTAGCAGCGGGGTCAGTGACCAACCGTCGGCGGCAATGTGGTGGACCACGGCCACCAGCACATGCTCGTCCCCGGCAATCCGGAAAAGCCTTACCTGCAAAGGGATCTCGGCCGCCAGATCGAAACGGTGAGCCGCCACCGCGCCAATGGCCGCGCCCAACCGGTCCGCCGGCCAACCGGCGGCATCAATGACCTGCCAATCACAGTCGGCCTGCTCGGCGGGGATGACCAGCTGGCACGGAACCCCGTCGGCCGCCGGGTAAAGCGTGCGCAGACTTTCCTGGCGGGCCACCACATCGGCTAGTGCCGCACCCAACGCCTGGGCATCCAGCCTTCCCCGCAGCCGCAGCGCGGCCGCCATGTTGTAGACCGGCGAAGGCCCGTGCAACTGGTCAAGGAACCACAACCGGGACTGCGCAAACGACAACGGCACCACCGAAGGCCGCTCCACCGCCACCAGCGGTGCCAGCCCGCCCCCACCCTCGCCGATCCGGGCTGCCAGCCCCGCGACCGTGGGCGCTTCGAAGACCGTGCGCACCGACAGGCCGGCGTCCAATGCGGTGTTGATCGCGGCGACCAGGCGCATCGCCGACAATGAATCCCCGCCCAGGTCGAAGAACGAGTCGTCGACCCCGACCCGCGCCACACCCAAAACGTGGGCGTAGATCCCAGCCAGGATCTCCTCGGTGGGCGTGGCCGGGGCGCGGTAGCGATCGACATCCTGGTATTCGGGGGCAGGCAGGGCGCGCGTGTCGAGTTTGCCGTTCGCTGTCAGCGGCAGCGCCTCAAGCACCACCACCGCCGCCGGAACCATGTAGGCCGGCAGCCGCTCAGCCAGCGCGGCACGCGCCGCGGCCGGCTCCACCGGCCCGGTGACGTACCCCACCAGGCGCTTATCGCCGAGGCGGTCCTCGCGGGCGATGACGACCGCTTGATCCACCCCGGCCACACCGGCCAGCGCCGCGCGCACCTCACCCAACTCGATCCGATACCCGCGGATCTTGACCTGCTCATCGGCACGCCCCACATACCGCAACTGCCCATCAGCACCCCAACACACCAAATCCCCGGTCCGATACATGCGCCTCCCGGAACCCCCGAACGGGCACGCCACAAACCGCGACCCGGTCAACCCCGCCCGCCGCCAATACCCGACACCCACCCCCGCACCCGCCACATACAACTCCCCCACCACCCCCACCGGCACCGGCCGCAACCACCCATCCAGCACAAAAAACGCCGCCCCCGGGACGGGCGAGCCGATCGGCGGCACCCCCGAGCCCGCCACCAACGCCGGCGTGACCGACGCCCACATCGTCGTCTCCGTCGGACCGTAGGTGTTGACCACCACCCGCCCCGGCGCCCACCGATCCACCACCTCACCCGGACAGAACTCCGAACCCAACACCAACGCCACCGACCCCAACCCCTGCGGCGACAACCCCCCCACCGCAGACGGCGTCTGACTCAACACACTGACCCGCTCCGCGGCCAGCAAAGCGTGAAAATCCTGCGGTGACCGAGTCACCTCCTCGGGCACCACCACCAACCGCCCCCCACCCAACAACGCACCGAAGATCTCCCACACCGAGGCGTCAAAGGCATAGGAATGCCACTGCGACCACACCCCCGCCCGCTCCACATCCACCGGCACCGACCCCAACAACTGAGTCACATTGCGATGAGTCGTAGCCACCCCCTTAGGCACCCCCGTCGTGCCCGACGTGTAAATCAGGTAGGCGACATCGTCAGCGGCCGGGGCCGGTAGCCCCGTGCCCGGGTAGGTGCCGATGCGGGGATCTTCGACATCGATTACCAGCAGGCCGGACCCGTCCAGCCGCGACCGCAGGCCGGCCGAGGTGATCGCGGCCAGCGGGGCGGCATCGGCGAGCACAAACCCCACCCGCGCCGCCGGCCACCCCGGGTCAATCGGCAGGTAGGCAGCCCCCGATTTCAGCACCCCCACCATCGCCACGACCGCCTGCGCCGAACGCTCCACCAACAGCCCCACCACATCTCCCGGCCCCACACCCTGGTCACACAGCAAGTGCGCCAACCGGTTCGCCGCCTCATCCAACTCCCGGTAGGACAAACAGCCACCCCGGAAACTGACCGCCACCGCCTCCGGCGCCCGCGCCACCTGCGCAGCCAACAACCCCGGAATCGACACCGACCCAGGGCCCGGCACACTCAACACCGCCCGATTGCCCAGCCGGTCCAGGCGGATGTGCTCCTCCTCGTCGAGCAGATCGATCCCGGACAGCCGGGTGGTGGTATTGGCGGTCATCGCCACCAGCACTCGTCGGAGGCGTTCGACGAGGATTTCGATGCTTCCGGCGTTGAACACATCGGTGCGAAACTCGACCGTTCCGCCGATGCCGGCGGGCTCACCGGCCTCGGTGAAACGCTCGGCCAGCGAAAACGCCAAATCCATACGGGCGGCTTGGGTATCCACGGGCAGGGCGGTGATGTTCAGTCCTGCGAGGTTGAGTTCGGCGGCGGGCTGGTTGGTGAGGTCGCCGAAGTTCTGCCAAGCCAGCATCACCTGGATCAGCGGGTGATGGGTCAGACTTCGGGTGGGGTTGAGCCGCTCGACGAGGACCTCGAAGGGCACGTCTTGATTTTCGTAGGCGGCCAGGCTGCGCTGGCGCACTTGGGCCAGCAACTCGGCGACGGTGAGATCCGCGGCCAGATCAACACGAAGCACCAGGGTGTTGACGAAAAGCCCCACCAACCCGTCGAGCGCCTGATCGCCGCGCCCGGAGATCGGGAACCCGACCGCCACGTCGGTGCTGCCACTCAGTGACGCCAGCAGCACCGCTAACCCGGCCTGCACCACCATGAAACTGGTCGCATTGTGTTCCCGGGCCGCCCCGGCCACCTGTTGATGCAGTTCAGCCGGCCAGTCCACCTCGACGCTGGCGCCGCGATGGTCGGCCACCAGAGGATAGGGCCGATCGGTGGGCAGCTCCAGGCGTTCGGGCAGCTCGGCCAGGGCCTGCTCCCAGTACCCCAGCTGTGCGGCAATCGCGCTGTGGGGATCGGCGAGATCGCCCAATTGCGCCCGCTGCCACAGCGTGTAGTCGGCGTACTGCACCGGCAACGACGCCCAGGTCGGCGCCTGTCCAATACATCGGCTGGCATACGCCACCCCCAGATCACCCACCAGCGGCCTCAGCGATCCGCCGTCCGCGGCGATGTGGTGGACCACGGCCACCAGCACATGCTCGTCGTCGTTGATCCGGAAAAGCTCTGCGCGCAAAGGGATCTCGGTCGCAAGGTCGAACGCATAGCGTGTGGCTGCCTCGATGGCCGCTTCCAGCCGGCCCGCTGGCCAACCGGCGGCGTCGACGACATGCCAACCGAAATCCGCCCCTTCAGGCGACACCACCAACTGCTGGGGCACACCGCCAGGCGCCGGGTAAAGCGTGCGCAGGCTTTCATGACGCCCGAGCACATCGGCTAGTGCGGCACCCAGCGCCTGGGCATCCAGCCTTCCCCGCAGCCGCAGCGCGGCCGCCATGTTGTAGACAGGCGAGGGTCCCTGCAACTGTTCGAGGAACCACAGCCGCTGCTGGGCGAATGACAACGGCACCACGTCAGGGCGCACCGCGGCCACCAAGGGCTCACGCCGACCCGAACCCGCACTGACATGCCGCGCCAACTGGCCAACCGTGGGGGTTTCGAAGACCGTGCGCACCGACAGGCCGGCGTCCAATGCGGTGTTGATCGCGGCGACCAGGCGCATCGCCGACAATGAATCCCCGCCCAGGTCGAAAAACGAGTCATCCACCCCGACCCGCGCCACACCCAAAACATGGGCGTAGATCCCAGCCAGGATCTCCTCGGTCGGCGTGGCCGGGACGCGGTAACGATCGACATCCTGGTATTCGGGGGCAGGCAGGGCGCGCGTGTCGAGTTTGCCGTTCGCTGTCAGCGGCAGCGCCTCAAGCACCACCACCGCCGCCGGAACCATGTAGGCCGGCAGCCGCTCAGCCAGCGCGGCACGCACCGCGGCCGGCTCCACCGGCCCGGTGACGTACCCCACCAGGCGCCTGTGCCCGGGGCGGTCCTCGCGGGCGATGACGACCGCTTGATCCACCCCGGCCACACCGGCCAGCGCCGCGCGGACCTCACCCAACTCGATCCGATACCCGCGGATCTTGACCTGCTCATCGGCACGCCCCACATACCGCAACTGCCCATCAGCACCCCAACACACCAAATCCCCGGTCCGATACATGCGTCTCCCGGAACCCCCGAACGGGCACGCCACAAACCGCGACCCGGTCAACCCCGCCCGCCGCCAATACCCGGCACCCACCCCCGCACCCGCCACATACAACTCCCCCACCACCCCCACCGGCACCGGCCGCAACCACCCATCCAGCACAAAAAACGCCGCCCCCGGGACGGGCGAGCCGATCGGCGGCACCCCCGAGCCCGCCACCAACGCCGGCGTGACCGACGCCCACATCGTCGTCTCCGTCGGACCGTAGGTGTTGACCACCACCCGCCCCGGCGCCCACCGATCCACCACCTCACCCGGACAGAACTCCGAACCCAACACCAACGCCACCGACCCCAACCCCTGCGGCGACAACCCCCCCACCGCAGACGGCGTCTGACTCAACACACTGACCCGCTCCGCGGCCAGCAAAGCGTGAAAATCCTGCGGTGAACGAGTCACCTCCTCGGGCACCACCACCAACCGCCCCCCACCCAACAACGCACCGAAGATCTCCCACACCGAGGCGTCAAAGGCATAGGAATGCCACTGCGACCACACCCCCGCCCGCTCCACATCCACCGGCACCGACCCCAACAACTGAGTCACATTGCGATGAGTCGTAGCCACCCCCTTAGGCACCCCCGTCGTGCCCGACGTGTAAATCAAATACGCCACATCCTCAGGGGAAGGCCCCGACAAACCGATCCCCGCGCAGTCCCGGACGCGGGGATCGGCGATATCGATCACCGCCACGTCCGAGCCGGCCAGCCGATCAGCCAACCCCACGCTGGTCAGCACCGCCACCGGAGCAGCATCAGCAAGCACAAACCCCACCCGCGCCGCCGGCCACCCCACATCAATCGGCACATACGCCGCCCCAGACTTCAGCACCCCCACCATCGCCACGACCGCCTGCGCCGAACGCTCCACCAACAGCCCCACCACATCCCCCGGCCCCACACCCTGGTCACACAGCAAGTGCGCCAACCGGTTCGCCGCCTCATCCAACTCCCGGTAGGACAAACAGCCACCCCGGAAACTGACCGCCACCGCCTCCGGCGTCAACGCGACCTGGGCGGCGAACAACGCTGGAATCGACACCGCCGCCGACGCCGCCGACGCAGTCAGCACCGCCCGATTACCCCACCCATCCAGCCGGGCGTGCTCATCCACACCCAACAAATCAAGAGACGACACCCGCCGGGCCGGGTCAGCAGCCATCGCCACCAACACCCGCCCCAACCGCCCAACCAACGCCTCAACGCTCGCCGCATCGAAAACGTCGGTGTCGAATTCGACACGAAGGCCCAGCTCATTGCCCGGGGCGGTCAGCACGGTCAGCGGGTAGTGGTTGTGTTCGCGAATGGTGAAGTCAGCGACGGCCAACCCGTCGCTGCTCACCAATGCGCTGGTGTCGATCGGGAAGTTTTCGTAGACGAAGAATGTGTCGAAAAGTTGCTCGTGGCCGGTGATGCGGTGGATCTCGCTCAACGCCAGGTGCTGGTGCTCCACGGTGTGGGTGTGGGCGCGTTGCAGCTGATCGAGCAGGTCGGCGGTGGTGGTTGCCGGGGTGATGCGCCCCCGGACCGGCACCGTGTTGATGAACAGACCCACAATCGATTCCGCGCCGGGCACCTCATCGGGCCGCCCGGAGACTGCGGTGCCGAACGCGACATCGTGCCGGCCGGTCAGCTGGCACAACAGTTGCGCGAAGGCGCCCTGCAGCACGATGTTGACGGTGGTGTGGTGCGAGCGCGCCAGTTCGGTAATGGCCCGCGTGGTTTGCTCAGCCACCCGATGCGATGCCATGCCGCGCCGCCCCGGCCCCAACCGGCGTGGCGGACCCACCAAGGTGGGGGCCTCGAAGCCGGCGAAGACGTCGCCCCAGGCCGCGCGAGCGGCATCGAGGTCCTGATTGGCCAGCCAGGTGACAAAGCTGCGATACGACCCGGCCGCGGGTAGCCACTGGCCGTAATAACTGGCGAATAGTTCCCGCAGCAGGATCGGCATCGACCAGCCATCCATCACGATGTGGTGATTCGTGAAAACCAGCCGGTGCCGATCGGGTGCGGTGCGGATCAATGCCACCCGAAGTGCCGGGTGGTCGGCCAGATCGCAGACCGCGGCGCGTTCGGCGGCACACACCCGCTGGACCTGCTCGTCGATGTCGATGTCGGGGTTTCCGGTGTCCAGGTCGACGTAACGCCACGGCGCCTCGGGATCGGCCGGAATGATCTGCACCGGCTTGTCGAACTGTGCGCTGAATCGAGCGGCCAGGTTCGGATGGCGGTTCATCACCGTGTGCACCGCGTCGCGCAGTCGGTGGGGGTCTAGAGGACCGGTCACGGTGACGTCGAGCTGCACCGCGTACACGTCCTCGCCGGCCCGCGCAGTGTTCGCATGAAACAGCAACCCCTGCTGCAGCGGGGTCAACGGCAGAACGTCAGCTATCCGCATATTGCCGCTCAAGTTCGGCGATCTGCTGCTGGCTCAGCTGGGTAAGCGCGACATCCGACGGCGTCAACCCACCCCCACCACCGCGCACGTGCGCGCAGATACCGGTCAGAGCCTCAAACCACAACCGGCCCAACCGGCTCACCTTGGCGTGATCGATTGCCGATGGCGCCCACGTCCAGTTGGCGTGCAGCTGCGGGCCGGCGTCGGTCTCCACGGTGGCGGCGTTGAGCTCCACGGTGTGCGCCAACGCCATGGGTATGGCCGCGGCCGCGCCGATCGAGGATAGGCCCTCCAAACTGATGTGCCACAAGTCGTCGGAAAGGCCGGTCGGCGCGCCCAGCCGGCCCAGGTAGTTGAACCCGATCCGCGGGTCAGGACCGGCCAGCGCAACCTCGGCGTTCAGATAGCGCAACACCCCGTAGCTGAGGGGGTCGGGCAGGGCCCGCAGCTGCTCTTTGGCGTCCTTGACCACCGCCCCCAACGCAGCCTGCCCTGCGGTCACGTTCGCCCAGCCCAGCCCGCCGACGGCCAACGACACCGGGTATTTGGTAGTGAACCATCCCACCGTGCGTGACAGGTCCACATCGGGCGCTAATTCCTCGTGGCGCCCGTGTCCCTCGACGTCGATGCCGATCGGCGCGTCACCAGTACCCAAAAACTCCGCCAACGCCAAGCCGAACGCGATCAGCAAAATGTCTTGCACCCCGGCATGAAACGCCGCAGGAACCTCCCCGAGCAGCATCCGGGTGGTCTCGGCATCCAGCGACAAGGACAAATGCCCGGCGGTGGCAAAGGTATCCACCGCAGGTTGCACCGCCGGCAGTGCGGCCGGGGTCGAGGCGACCGGCCGCCACGCCTCGGCCTGGGCAACCACCACCGGTGTGCGTGCGTATACGGCCAGATGCGTCGCCCACCGGGCAAACGACGTTCCGCCTGCCGGCAGGACGATCGGCTGTCCGCTGTGGTGCTGGGCCCAGGCGATGTTGAGATCTTCGAGCAGGATGTGCCACGACACCGTGTCGACGGCCAGATGGTGAATGATCAGCGCCAGCTGACCACGGTCGGCCACCCACAGCGCGCTGAGCATCACCCCGGCCGCCGGGTCCAACCGCGACTGAGCCGTCACCAGCGCGGACTCGGACAAGGCGTCCACTGTGTGGAGGCACCGCTGCGCTTGCAGCGAGCCCGCCTCGGGCACCGTCAATGACCACTCGCTGGACCCGGCAACGCCCCAATTGTCGGCGCGCAGCCGCAACATGGCGTGGCGATCCAGCAAGGCCTGCAACACCACCACCACGTCGGTCTCGCTGACCCCATGGGGGGCCTGAACCACCATCGTCTGGTTGAACTGCTCCACCGGGCCCTGCATACCGCGCAGCCAACACATGATGGGGGTCGTCAACACCGGCCCAACGCCGTCATCCTCGGTACCCCGACCGTCGACGATCCCGGCCACGCGAGCCAGTCCCGCTACGGTCTGCTCCCCGAAAACATCCCGAGGCCTCAACGACAGGCCGGCATTGCGAGCCTGCGACACCACCTGCATGGACGAAATGCTGTCCCCGCCCAACTCAAAAAATGAGTCATCAACCCCAACCTGCTCGACTCCGAGGACCCGGGCGTAGATGCCGGCCAGGATCTCCTCGGTGGGGGTGGCCGGGGCGCGATACTGGCCTGCACCTTGGTATTCGGGGGCGGGCAGAGCGCGGGTGTCGAGCTTGCCGTGGGGTGTCAGCGGCAGGGCGTCGAGCACCACCACGGCGGAGGGCACCATGTAGGCCGGCAGCAGTTCGGCCAGCCCGGCGCGCAGCATGGCCGGCTCCCCCGTGCCGGTGACGTAGCCGACCAGGCGCTTGTGCCCGGGGTGGTCTTCGCGGGCGATGACGACGGCCTGCTGCACCTCATCCAGGGCGGCCAGGGCGGCGCGGACCTCCCCGAGTTCGATGCGGTAACCGCGGATTTTGACCTGCTCATCGGCGCGCCCGAGATAGTCCAGCTGCCCGTCCGGGCGCCAGCACACCAGATCCCCGGTGCGGTACATGCGCGCCCCCGGCCCCCCGAACGGACACGCCACAAACCGCGACCCGGTCAACCCCGCCCGACGCCAATACCCAACCCCCACCCCCGCACCAGCCACATACAACTCCCCGACCACCCCCACCGGCACCGGCCGCAACCACCCATCCAGCACAAACACCGCCGCACCCGAAATCGGGGCACCAATCGGCGGCGACCCCGACCCCACACTCAACGGCGCACTGCGCGTGGCACACACCGTCGTCTCCGTCGGGCCGTAAGCATTGACCAGCACCCGCCCCGGCGCCCACCGCTCCACCACCCCGGCCGGACACGCCTCACCAGCCACCAACAACGCCGTCGACCCCAACCCCGCAGGGTCCAACGCCGCCACCGCCGAGGGGGTCTGACTGAGCACATCGACCTGCTCCGCCACCAGCAGGTCGTGCAAGTCCGCCGGCGAGCGGCCCACCTCCTCAGGCACCACCACCAACCGACCCCCACCCAGCAGCGCGCCCCAAATCTCTTCCACCGACGCGTCGAAACTCAACGAATGCGACTGCGCCCACACCCGCCCCGCACCCTCATGGGAATCGACGAGTCCGACAACACTGCGATGGGTGACCGCCACAGCTTTAGGCACCCCGGAACTGCCCGAGGTGTAGAGCAGATACGCGACATCCTCCGCAGCTGGCCCGGGCAAGGCGGTGTGCGGGTAGCCGTCGATGCGGGGGTCCTCGACATCGATGACGGCCAGGTCCAACCCCGCCAGCCGATCAGCCAACCCAGCGGTGGTGAGCACGGCCACCGGCGCCGCATCGGCGAGCATGAACCCGATCCGCGCCGCCGGCAGCCCCGGATCAACCGGCAAGTACGCCGCCCCGGTCTTAAGCACCGCCAGCATCGCCACGACCGCGTCGGCCGACCGTGACACCAGCAGCGCCACCACATCCCCCGCTCCCACACCCCCGTCAAACAACAAATGCGCCAACCGGTTCGAGGCTTCCTCCAGCTCCCGGTACGTCAGGCCGCGACCCTGGCAGCTGACCGCCACCGCCTCCGGGGTGCGCGCACACTGCTCGGCGAACAACGCTGGAATCGACACCGCCGGGGCAAGCCAATGGGTCAACACCGCCCGGTGACCCCACCCATTCAGCCGGGCATGCTCAGACTCATCCAGCACATCGATCGACGACAACCGCCGAGCCGGGTCGGCGGCCATCGCCATCACCAGACTTTCCAGCTGTCTCGCCAACTCAGGGACGGTGAAGACCGACAATGGCCCGTGGCCTTCGGTGCTGAAGAAAAGCCGGCCGCCGGCCCTGGCAAAGACAAAGTTGAAACGCCCGGATACCGCACGGCTGCTGTACACCGCCGACACCGTCGCGTTGTGAAACGGCGCCGGAGTCGTGAATGGAATGAAATTGATCCACGCCCGGTTCTGCGGCTGCGCGGTAGCGCGAAGACCGGCCCGTCCCTCCAGAGCGTGCACCGGAAATCTCTGGTGATGTATCGCTTGCTGCAACCGTTGGTCGACGTGCTCCCAAAAGTCGGCAACGCTGAATTCCGGAGATGCCTGCAACACCAGCGGCACCCAGCCGGCGACCATTCCAGCAAACGTATGCGATTCCGGACTCACCCGCCTGCTGACCGGAAAGTCGATCACCATCTCCGAGCCGGCCGCGTACCAGCTATGAATCAGCAGGGCACACGCCGCGGTGATCAGCGCCTGTTGGCTGATGTCCGACCGGCCGGCCACCTCTTGGATGCGCGCCACGACCACGGGATCCAGTTGCACCGGCAGCGCAGGCGTCCACACCTGCTGGGAGGAAGCCGGTGGCAACGTCAATGACGAGGTGGTTTCCCGGGGCAGGTTGTCGGTCCAGTAAGCCCGATCCCGCGCATAGTCGTCGGATGCTTCGTACTGCAGTTCACCGTCCACCATGTCCCGCAACGAACCAAACGGCGAGGGTGGGATAGAAGTGCCGCGAACAACAGCGGAATAGACGGTGGCAATCCGATTGATGAGAAGCCCCATGCTATATCCGTCCATCACGATGTGATGGCCGCAGAGGAATAGATAAAATCCATCGACCCGCGTCCGCATCAACGCGAATTTGAATAGTGGGCCTGTCAACGGCATCGGCGTCTTCTGTATTTCCGATGCCAGCCGATGGACTTCCCGCACCGGATGCTGTTCGTGGCGAAGGTCGTGAAATTCCGTTTCGACGGTCGAGTAGTCCATTACCTGCTGAACGACACGACCGTCTTCCTCGAAAACTGCGACTCGCACCGGTTCGGCATCGTGCACGGCCCGCCGGATCGCTACGTTGAGCACATCGGCATCGAGCAAGCCGTCAATGGCCACGAACATGCCGACCTGCCACTCGGCGTCCATAGTGCTCGTTTCGTCAGCAAACCAGACGTCGCGTTGCGGCCGCGTCAGCGGTAACGGTGGGGGCTGTGGGGAGCCCCCGGCCCCCTCGAGGGGTTGGTACTCGGGTCGTGTGGTCGCGGCGGTGAGCAGCCCGACCAGGTGGGTGGCCAGTGCGGCGGGGGTGGGCTGGTCCAGGACCAGGCCGGCCGGCAGGGCCAGCCCGGTTTGCGCCGACAAGGTGTTGCGCAGTTCCAGGGCGGTCAGCGAATCGATACCGAGGTCCTTGAACGGCCGCCCGGGATCAAGTGCAGCCGGATCGGGGTGCGCCAACACGCTGGCGGTGGTGCTGGTCACCAGGGCGGTTAACGTGGCGAGTTGTTGGTCGGGCGTGGATCCGGCCAGCCGGGCGGTCAACGTGTCGGAGCCGACGCGCGCGGCCTGGCGCAAGGTGGTGGTCAATGCGGACAGGATTGCGGGCAACGCGTTGGTGCGTGCCAGGTGGTCTAACGCCGACGCGCTGATCGGAGCAGTGATCAAGGCGGGCTTACCAGAGGCCAGCGCGGCATCGAAGAGGGCCAGGCCATCGCTGGTGCTGATCGGGGTCATACCGGTGCGGGTGAAACGGGCCCGCTCGATCAAGCCCACCTGCGCCGTCGCTGCCGAGGCGGTCTGCCAGTAGCCCCAAGCCAAACTGGTGGCCGGAAGCCGGCGGTAATGACGCAGCTGAGCCAGCGCGTCGAGGAAAGCGTTGGCGGCGGCGTAGTTGGCTTGACCGGGGCCACCCAATACTCCTGCGGCCGACGAGAACACGACGAACGCATCCAGTTCCAGCTCAGCGGTCAGGCGGTGCAGATGCCAGGCACTGTCGGCCTTGGCAGCCAGAACCGCGTCCAGTTGCGCACTGGTCATGTCGCTGACCAGGGCATCATCGAGCACCGCGGCGGTATGGATCACCGCACGCAACCGATGCGCGGAAGGGATAGCCGCCAGCAACGCGCTGACCTCGGCGGGCTCGGTCACATCACAAGCAGCGATGGTGACCCGGGCGCCTAGTTGGGTCAGCCGCCGCTGCAGTTCGCCCGCACCCGATGCTGCCGGCCCCTGGCGTGAGACCAACAGCAGATGGCGCACGCCGTAGTGGGTCACCAGATGCTCGGCGAAAAGCCCGCCCAACATTCCGGTGCCACCGGTGATCAACACCGTGCCATCGGGATCGAAGACCGTCGAATGACGTCTACCGGGGCTGTGCGGCGGTGCCGGCTGCGGGGTTCGGACCACGCGAGCAACATGAACAACACCGCCGCGCACAACCAGCTGTGGCTCAGCACCCGATCGCCGTGACAGGACGGTCATCAAGATCTCACCGGAGTCGGCGCTGTCGTCGATATCCACCAGCCTGATGCGGCCCGGATGCTCGTTTTGGGCGCTGTGGATCAAGGCCCACAACGCGGCTTGAGCCAGATCCGGGTGGCCGTCCTCGACGCTGACCCGCACCGCCCGACGGGTCACCACAACCAACGGAATATTCACGGTGTCCGGACGCGCCAGCCAAACCTGCAGTCCGGCAAGGGCTTTGCGGGTCAGCGCATGCACCTCAGGCAGCACATGGGCGTCGCCGGGTGGATCGGACAACCCCAACGCCCACACCACCCCGTCGGCCTGACCCAGGTCGGGGTGGGTCACATCGGCGTAGATCCGGTGCTGGTGCAATCCGGCCGGCAGTCGATCACACTGATGGCCGAGCACCATCCATCCCGGCGCGGCGGCAGGCAGCGCGAAGGTGTTCTCCGGCACCGCAAGCCAGGACAGCTCCAACAAGCCGGGGACGTCCGTCGCGACGGGCTCGGCGATCGTGTCGGGCAGTTCACGAACACTCAGCGAGTCGATGCTGACCACCGCCGCTCCGGCGGGATCCACGGCCTGCAGACGGTACCGATCCGCGCCCGTGCGCACGAGTTGCACGTACAACCGGGTGGCCGCCGTCGCGAACAACCTCACTCCGGCAAACGCGAACGGCACCCGCAACACCGCAGGCTGGGCATCCAGACCGGTGCGGTCAAACACCGCCAGCGGTTGCAGCGCCGCATCCAGCAACGCCGGGTGGATGCCGTAGCCGTCGACGTCGGTGCCGGCGGGCAGTTCGACCTCGGCGCACACCACATCCGGGCAGGCCGGGTCGTATCCGACACCGCGCACCGACCGAAACAACCCACCGCAATCCAGACCGTGACCAGCCAATCCCTCATAGAAGCCGTCGGAGTCGATAGCCTCCACGGCCGCCAACGACAGCGCGGCCGGCGCCACGGGCTGCTGCGGACTGAACACCCCGCCGGCATGCAACGTCCAAGGACCCCGCTGCCCACTGGCCCGGGAGTGCACGTCAAAAGCCCGCCGCCCGTCAGGATCAGCGGGCTGGACCAGGATCTGCAGATCGGTGGGCCCACGCTCAGCAAGCCGCAGCGCGGTATGCACCACCAACTCCTCGATGACCGGGCACCCGGCCGTTACGCCGGCGGCCAACGCCAGATCGATCAATCCGGCCGCTGGGAACTCCACACCGTCGCCGACCCGATGACCGGCCAGCCAGCCCTGCGTGCCGCACGACAACCGTCCGCTGAGCATGACCTGGTCTTGACCGGCCAGCTCGCTGACAGCACCCAACAGCGGATGCTCAACAGCGCCCAGCCCCGCAGCGCTGACGTCGACGGCCGGGGTGGGGGTCAGCCAGTAACGACGACGCTCGAACGGATAAGTCGGCAACCCCACCGTGTTGGCATGCGGGTAAAGACGCCGCCAGGACGGGCTGTGCCCATGGATGTGCAACGCGGCCAACGCCGCGTTGAGGCTGTCCACATCGGGCCGGTCGCGACGCAGCGTGGTGATCACCGCCGAGCAGGTCCGTTCAGCGACACCGGCCAGGGTGTCGGTGATCCCTGGAGCCAACACGGGATGCGCCGACAGTTCGACAAACGTGCGCTCGCCGCGGCCGAGCAGCGCGAGCACGCCGTCATGGAAGCGGACCGGTTCCCGCAGGTTGGCATACCAGTAGTCGGCGTTCATGGTGGTGGTGTCCAAGGACTCACCCGACCCGACGCTCTGCACCGTGGAATACAGCGGTATGCGTGCAGGCTGTGGCGTCAAACCGGCCAGCTCGTGCAGGAGCTGTGGGCGCAGTGCTTCAACCTGAGCTGAGTGCGACGCGTAATCCACCGCGAGACGGCGGATCTGGATGCCGTCACCATCGCAGGCATCGATGAACCTGGTCACCGCGTCAACGTCACCGCTCACCACCGCGTGTGCGGGGCCGTTGACCGCGGCAATACTGACCGCGCCACCCCAACGGTGCAACCGCGACCGCAGTTGCTCGACGGGTAGCAGCACCGACGCCATCGCCCCGGCACCGGACAGCCGCGTGAGCGCGCGACTGCGCAGCGCCACCACCTGCGCAGCCTGTTCCAGCGGAAGCGCCCCGGCCACATACGCGGCGGCGATCTCTCCCTGGGAATGCCCAAGCACCGCGTCGGGCACGATCCCGTAGCTCTCCAGCACTTCGGCGAGCGCGACCATCACCGCAAACAGCACCGGCTGAATCACATCCACCCGCTCCAACGAGGCAGACTCGGGGCGCTGACAGATCACATCGCGCACCGACCAACCAGTCCACGGTTGCAGCGCCCGATCACACGCATCCACCGCACGCGCAAACACGTGGTGCTGCTGGTAGAGCCCCGCGGCCATGGCCGGATACTGAGCGCCCTGGCCAGGGAATACGAAGACGAGGCGGCCGCCCTGCGCGACCAGCTGATGACGACTCAAAGCGGGATGAGGCCGCTGCGCACGCAGCGCGGTCAATGCCGCCAACACCTCCGCGCGCGGGTCAACGCCGGCGCCGGCCACGGTGATCGCGGCCCGATACGGATGGTGGGTGCGGGTGGTGGCCAAGCTGTAGGCCACGTCGGTGAGGTCCAGCTCCGGATTCGCGCTCACATGCTGGTAAAGCCGATCGGCCTGATCGCTCAACGCGGCAGCGCTACGCGCCGAGACCGGCCAGAACCGCAGCACATCTGGCGGACCTTCCGCGGCAGCCGGCGCTGACGCCGGCGGGGGTGCCTCCTGCAGAATCAGATGTGCGTTGGTGCCCGAGATACCGAAACTGGATACCCCTGCACGACGCACGGACGCCCGGTCGTGTGGCCAGGGCTGAGACTGCTGCAGGAGGGAAAGCCCACCTGCGTCCCAATCGATGTGCTCGCTGGGCTTGTGCGCATGCAGAGTTTTCGGCAAACACTCGTATTGCAGAGCCAGCACCATCTTGATTACGCCCAGCACCCCGGCGGCGGCCTGCGCGTGACCGATGTTGGATTTCGACGAGCCCAACCACAACGGACGCTCAGCGTCGCGGGTCGGCCCGAACACCTGCGCGAGGGCGCCGGCCTCGACCGGGTCCCCTAACGCGGTACCGGTGCCATGGGCCTCGACCGCGTCGATATCGTCGGGGGTCAACCCGCTGGACTGCAGGGCTGCCCGGATGACGCGCTGCTGGCTGGATCCGTTGGGTGCAGTCAACCCCAGGCTTCGCCCGTCCTGGTTGACCGCCGATCCCCGGATCAACGCCAACACCCTGTCCCCGTCGCGCTGGGCATCGCGGAGCCGTTTGAGTACCACCAATCCGGCGCCCTCTGACCAACCCGCGCCATCAGCAGCAGCCGAGAACGCTTTACACCGCCCGTCCGGGGCCACCGCGCGCAGCCGGCTGAACTCCACGAACATTGCCGGGGTGCACATCACCTGCACGCCGCCGGCCAGCGCGAGATCACACTCACCCTGCCGCAACGCCGACGCCGCCAGATGCACGGCCACCAGCGACGACGAACACGCCGTATCCACGGTCATGGCCGGACCCTGCAAACCCAGCGCATACGACACCCGCCCCGAGACCGCGCTGATGGTCCGCCCGGTCAAGCGGTAGCCGTCCAGATCCCGCAACGAATACCCGTCCGAACCGTAATCGCTGGATTGAACGCCCAGATACACCCCGGTGACGGATCCCTCCAGCCCATCCGGGGGCAGGCCGGCACGTTCCAGTGCCTCCCAAGCCAGTTCCAGCACCAACCGTTGCTGGGGGTCCATCGCCGTAGCCTCACGCGCGGAGATGCCGAAAAACTGCGCGTCGAAAAACTCCACGTCAGACAAAAAACCGCCCTCGCGGGCGTAGGTCTTGCCCACCGCGTCGGGATCCGGATCGTAGAGGTCCCCGGCATCCCAACGCTCGGGCAACCCGCCGATAGCATCACGACCCTGATCGAGCAGGGCCCAATAACCCTCGGGATCTCTTACCCCGCCCGGCGTCCGACACGCCATTGAGACGATGGCGATCGGCTCCTCAGCATCCCCGGGTTCGGTACTGCGCGGGCCAACCCGCTCGGCAGCACTGACAGCGAGCATCCCGGCCAAGCCCGCGACGGTGGGATGGTCAAAAACCTCCACCGCGGACACCTCACGGCCCACCTCCCGGGTCAGCCGTGCGGCCAACTCGCTGACGCCGATCGAGCTGAGACCCTGATCCCCTAACGGTCGGTCGACCTCGACAAGGCCAACACTCACACCCAGGACCGCGGCCGCCTGTTGGCGCACCGTGTCAATCAACTGCCCGGCCCGGCGCGCCTCACCGCTGCCGGCAGCCACGTCCGTCCGGCCGGCCTGCGAATTCGCCTCGGGCACCGGCACGGCGCTGCTGACTTCTTCGCCCGTGTAGCGATCCACCAACAACGCTTGGGCCTGCAGGCTGCCGTCAAGGAATCGCGCGCGGCACCGGGACCGCTGCACCTTGCCGCTGGTGGTCTTGCTCACGCTGCCCGGCGGCCCCAAAATCACTACCGCACAACGCAATTGGTGCTCGCGCAACACCGCTGCCCGCACGGCCTCAACCACCCCTGACAGGAGCTCTGGTGAAGCATCTCGGCGTACCTCCACCAGGACCGCCACGGCTTCGCCGGCACCTTCCTCGACGGCGAAGGCCGCGATGCCACCGGGCCTGATCGCGCGATGGCAATCGCGCAGGCTGTCTTCGATATCTTGCGGATGGATGTTGCGACCGGCTGTGATCAGCAGATCCTTGATGCGTCCGCACACATACAGCTCGCCGTCGTAGCGGAATCCCATATCGCCGGTACGCAGATAGCCGCGGCCGCCGTCGGCGCCGGCCAAGCGAGCGTGGAAGGTAGCCCGGCTGGCCTCCGGGGCCCCCCAATAGCCGGCGGCCTTACTCGGCGAATCCACCCAGATCTCGCCGACCTGCCCATCGCCCAGTTCCGCACCGGACTCGCCGTCCACAATGCGCACATCGATGTCATCAGTGGGCTTGCCACATCCCATCAGCACGTGAGAATCGGAACCCTCGCCGACAGCAGCGATCCGCTGGTTTTCGAGCTGGTTGCGGTCCAGCTGCATACGCGAGCGCCCACAGACGGTCACTCCCACGGTGTGTTCGGCCAGACCATAAGCCGGGCAGAAGGCGTCCGGACGCAATCCGGTCACCGCGAATGCGTCCAGGAAGCGGTCGGTGGTGTCCGCGCGCACCGGTTCAGCAGCACTCATCACCACCTGCAGCGAGCTCAGGTCCCACGTAGCGCGCTGCTCAGCGGTGGTTCTGCGCACCGCCAACTCGTAGCCGAAGTTGGGGGCAGCGGTATGGGTCGCGCGCACCCGATCCATGGCCTCAAACCACAGCGCGGGGCGCTGCAGAAAACTCAGCGGCGACATCATCGTCAACTCCGCATTGCCTGCCAACGCGCTCAAGATGCCGCTGATAAGCCCGAAGTCGTGATAGGGCGGCACCCAGAACACGGCCCGGGCCTCGAGCCCCAATCCCAGCAGCCTGCGGTTGAAATCGAGCTGGTGGGCCAGGTTGCCATGGGTGATCACCACACCTTTGGGATCTGCGGTCGAACCCGAGGTGTACTGCAGTAGAGCCGGCGTATCCGGGCCGGGGACCCAATCCGGCACTGTTTCGGGGACGGAGCCCGAACGCACGCGGCCACCGACCCCTCGCGAGGTCACATGCCAGGAAAGGCCGGCGGGCCAGTCGACCGATTTCGCGGTCACCAACGATTTGGCCGCGCCCAACCGTCGGGCGCCGGCATAACGCCGACTGGTCAGCACCGTATTGGCGCCACAGTCAGCCGCCACCCGCCGAAAGCTATCGATGGACTTTCGCGGGTTGAACGGATCCGGCGGATACACCGGCACCGCAATCACTCCCGCCGCCATGCACCCCAGCACGCTGCGCACGAAGTCCAAACCAGGCGGATACACCAGCAACGCCCGATCACCGGGCGCCAGACCGCAACGCTCCCTGAGGAACTCGGCCACCTCATTCATCTCGGTCACCACACCCGCGCGAGTCACCGACTCACTGACCCGACCTTGACCATTCACGAAGGAGATGGCCGCGGCGTCGGGGATTTGCGCCCCCAGTTGCCGAACCCGGTCTAGCAGCGACATGACGCCCCCCGAGCCAGGCGTTTCTGACATAGCCGCGCACGAAGAGGAACGCATGGCATGTCCGCGGAATCGGCGAATATTGTTGCGCGGCGCCGAATCCGACACCGCGCGACGTCACGTGACAGATTTCTCACGCGGCGCCGCTCCGCATAGCTCCATGGGTCAGCTTCGAGACGGCCTCGGGTGCAACGAACTGCGCCGAGTGCTCAATGTTGGTCATCACGTATCGCGTTCTTCTGCCGCCCCGGCCCGATATAGACCGCGCCATTTCAGCACGTCACAGACCGCGCCAACAAGAGGCGAAAGTCCCAACATCACCGTCCCGGCCGGCCGGGATTCCGACCCTGAACAGCATGAACCTCGATGATCACGGGGGGCGCCGTCGCTGATGACGACGTGGCCGGCCTGATCGACTACCAATCAGGTGAGATCAAAGAGAACCCGGTACTTCGATTCTGGCGAAGCCGCGGTGAAACGACGTTCAGTTATCGCTCGGCCGTTGCTCGGCAAGCCGGTCCCGCAGACTCTTGGGCCGGATATCGGGCCAGTTTTGCTCGATGTAGTCCAGGCAGTCAGCTCGGGCCGCCTCGCCGTAGACCACCCGCCAGCCGTCGGGGACATCGGCAAAAGTCGGCCACAAGCTGTGTTGTTCTTCGTCGTTGATCAAGACAAAGAAGCTGCCATTCTCGTCGTCAAATGGATTGACGCTCACGGGTCAACTCCTGATCGTCGAGCTGAGGGTGCCGCTTCACGTCCGCCCGAGGTCCTCAGCATTGGGGTGCCTTGCGTGTCGACAAGATACCTGTGTCGATCGGATGAAGTCGACAGGCCCGTCAGGTCGGTTGACGAAGACCAGAGTCCCATGGTGACGGCTCGAGGAGCGCGTCCAGATCGGCGATCGCGCGCAGGGTGTCGTTGAGGTGGGTGCACGTGCTGGTGCCGACCAACTCACCACGGACGCGGTCACGAAGCTCGCGGAGCGTCATGCCTTCGATGCGGCCCGCACTACCGATCGCTCCCGGGCACTCCTGCCACGGCAGCACCCGCACCTGGGCATCGACCGAGGTGATAGAGCGCGACGAGGTGTCGACCGTGCCCGCCACCGTGTACTCGTGCACGATCGTCTCGTTGAGCTCGTCGTCCATGTGGGAATCACGGAAACGCGCGTCGAATGCCGCCGCACCCCCGTCGACCGGCCACAATTCCAGGCGACGGAATCTACGCATCCCGTGCGCTCGCAACGGTTCGACGTCGTGCAGCCCGTCCAGCGCCGGTGCCGCCGGCCCGCGGCCCGTCGGGATGACATCGTGGCGACGCGTGTACTGGATCAACGACGCCTGCGGCGCGAAACCCGCACAGATCCCGGCTATCCGATCGGCGACGCCGGGCGGCATCTTCTGCTCCGTGCCCGTGACGATCGCCGCGTGCTGGACGCCGTAGCCCGACACCAGTGCCGCACCAACCCAGTCGTCGAGCAGCAGATGAAACAGGCTCGACCGCGCGATCTCTTCCGGGAACAGCGTCGCAACCGTCGATCGGAAACCACGGCCGACCCGTTCACCCAGCAGCCGATCCACGCCGCTGACCTGCGGCGTTACCGAGATCTCCGCGATGACCTGATCAACCAGCCGGGCACCGAGGCGGACCTCTGCCCGTGTACCAATGCCGTCGGCGTCGCGGGCGCGCAGGTCGACGTGCGAGCCGCCCGTGTCATCCGGGTGGGTGTCGATGGTGCTGGTGCGACGTCGCCGCCCCGCCACCAAGGGCGCCGCCGCGTCGGCAACAGGGCGCCGCGGCCCGAGAATGTCCGTCACGAACGGCATGAAACGACGTTACCGGGCCGGTGGCCGGGTCGGCGCTAGGGCTTCCAGCCGGTGGTGTCCGCCCACTCCCATGCGCGCCGGTACGCGTCGAGGAACCACGGTTCCTTGGCGGTCGCATAACGCGCCGTGTCGCCTGCACCGTGCGCTTCCGCCGCCCGCTTGATCGCCAGATAGTCTTCGCGCACCGCGGGATTGGCCTTCAACCAGTCGACGAACAACAGCGCGAACTGCTGATTGGGCCAGCCGGCCACCCGAATGTGCACATTGGTGGGCCGCCCAGGGTCAGCAGAAGCATGAATCCTCTTGTGCCACAATGCCGCATCGTCAGTGTGGTCGAAGCCGGGCACGGTACTGCGGGCATCGGCCTTCGCGGTGTCCTGCGTGATGTGCTCGAGACGCGGGTAACCGGCGGCCAACAGTGAATCAGCGAGTTCGTCGGCCATATCCAGGGATTCGACGGTCACCTGGATGTCGATGACATCCTTCGCGTCGTAGTCCGGCACCGCCGTCGAGCCGATGTGGTCGACCCGCACCACCCGATGGCCGCCCGCGGTCTTCAACCGGTTGACGATGCGGCGAGCCTGGTCCGGCCATGTCGGGTCGGCTGGAGCCAGGTGCGCCGGCGGGCGCGCGGGCCGGCGTTCGGTCAGGTTGTGCGCGAACGGCAGGACGCGGTTGTGCCATACGTCGCGGGCACGCAGCACCAGATCTTCCTGGGTGCCTGAGTTGTCCAGCCAGATGTCCGCGACGGCACGACGCTGATCGTCGGTGGCCTGTGCGGCAATCCGCGCGCGGGCGTCGCTCTCGGTCATGCCGCGTTGCTCCACCAGGCGCCGCACCCGCAGTTCCACGTCGGCGTGCACGATTACGACGAGCGGGAACAGTGGCGCCATACCCGATTCCACGAGCAGTGGAATGTCTTCCACGACAACGGAATCCTGAGCGACGGCGTCGATGATCTCCGCCCGGCGCTTGGCGACCAGAGGATGCACGATGCCGTTGAGCTTCTTGCGCTCTTCCTCATCGGCAAAAGCCTTGGCCGCCAACGCCGGCCGATCCAGGGCACCGTCGGGACGGAGAATGTCTTCGCCGAAGGCGTCTACCAGCGACGCCAGTCCTTCGGTCCCTGGTTCGACCACCTCGCGCGCGATGACATCCCCGTCCACGATGATTCCACCGCAATCGGAGAAGGTCTTCGACAGCGCCGACTTCCCGGCGCCGATACCGCCGGTCAGCCCGATGCGCAGCATCTGCGCCGGTTACGCGCTGCCGGCGAGCTTTTCCCGCAGAGCCGCCAGTTGGGCGTCGCTGGCCAGCGACCCACCCGCGGACTTCTCCGAGGAGCTGCTGCTGGACGACGACGAACCGCCGCTGGCGTGGTCCGCCGCCTCCGCAGCAGCGAACTTCTCCATCTGCGCGGTGTGCATCTTGTGCCGGCGCTCGGCCTCCGCGTAACGGGCCTCCCACTCGTTGCGCTGCGCGTCGAAACCTTCGATCCACTCGTTGGTCTCGGCGTCGAAGCCCTCGGGGAAGATGTAGTTGCCCTGCTCGTCGTAGCTGTCGGCCATGCCGTACTTCGCGGGGTCGAACTCTTCGGTGTAGTCCTCGTTGGCCTGCTTGAGCGACAACGAGATTCGGCGCCGCTCCAGGTCGATGTCGATGACCTTGACCATCGCGTCGTCGCCGACGGCAACCACCTGGTCGGGCACCTCGACGTGGCGCTCGGCCAGCTCGGAGATGTGCACCAGACCCTCGATGCCCTCCTCGACACGGACGAACGCACCGAAGGGCACCAGCTTGGTGACCTTGCCCGGCACGATCTGGCCGATGGCGTGGGTGCGGGCGAAGTGGCGCCACGGGTCTTCCTGAGTCGCCTTGAGCGACAACGAAACCCGCTCGCGATCCATGTCGACGTCGAGCACCTCGACGGTGACCTCGTCGCCCACCTGCACCACCTCGGACGGGTGGTCGATGTGCTTCCACGAGAGCTCGGAGACGTGCACCAGGCCGTCCACCCCGCCCAGGTCGACGAAGGCGCCGAAGTTGACGATGGAGGAGACGACACCCTTGCGGATGGTGCCCTTCTGCAGCTGGTTGAGGAATTCACTGCGCACCTCGGACTGGGTCTGCTCCAGCCACGCGCGGCGGGACAGGACCACGTTGTTGCGGTTCTTGTCCAGCTCGATGATCTTGGCTTCGATTTCCTTGCCGATGTACGGCTGCAGGTCGCGCACGCGGCGCATCTCGACGAGCGAGGCGGGCAGGAAGCCACGCAGCCCGATGTCGAGGATCAGGCCACCCTTGACGACCTCGATGACGGTGCCCTTGACGGCCTCGTCCTTCTCCTTGAGCTCCTCGATGGTGCCCCAGGCGCGCTCATACTGCGCACGCTTCTTGGAGAGGATCAGCCGGCCCTCTTTGTCCTCTTTGGTGAGAACCAGGGCCTCGACCTCGTCACCGACGGAAACGACCTCATTGGGGTCGACGTCGTGCTTGATGGAGAGCTCGCGGGCGGGGATGACCCCTTCGGTCTTGTAGCCGATGTCGAGGAGCACCTCGTCCCGGTCCACTTTGACGATGGTTCCCTCGACGATGTCGCCATCGTTGAAGTACTTGATCGTTTTGTCTATTGCGGCTAGAAAGTCCTCGCTGGTGCCAATGTCGTTGATGGCTACTTGCGGCGAGGTGACGGTGGGACTCGGCATATTGTTGGGTTGCTCCGGACAGGGTTCATCGAAGGGACATTTGGGTTTACCCGTTGAGGCTACTCGACGGGGCGCAAGCTGGACAAACTCACCCCCACCGAAGCGTGGTCAGCGGCCGCGCCCGATCGAATCGGACACCAGTCCCCCGGGCATCAGCCACTGCTGCGGCTCGCGCTCGATGAAGAGCGCGATTGCGTCCGCCACTCGCTGTGAGGTCTCCTGCACCGCGTCTCGCACGTTCTGATCGTCACCGCCGAGCGGGACTTCGGCAGGGATCGGCTGGCCGAAAACCGGCTCACGCTGGTGTTTGTGCTGGAAAACCGTGCCCGGCACGATCAGTGCGCCGGTGCGCAACGCCAGCAACGCCGGTCCCGGTCCTATCGAGCGTTTGATTCCGGCCAGGTCGACCTGGATTCCGCTGCCGCCTCCTTCGCGGGCCCGAAAGTAGTCGCCGGCGATCGCGACGATGCGACCACGCTTGATCGCATCGGCCATGGCCGAGGTGATACTGACGCCGCCGGTGCGCTCGACGACGATGAGCTCCAAACCGGCCTTATGTGCACCGCGGGTGATCACCCACTGCATCAGCGCACGCTGCCGATTGGCGACCACCGTGGTGGGCAACCCGTTGAGCGCGAGCACGATCGGCAGGGCCGCGTACGAACCCAGATGAGGGAAGGCGACGATGACGCCAACTCCGGCGGGGCGGCCGGCGTCGAGCGCGGCATGAATGGGTGACGGGTCGGCGATGTGGAAGCGCCGCCGCGCGGCGCTATGCGGGGCGGCGAGGAACCAGATGGCGTCGTTGGCGTTGCGGACCAGAGCGCGGTACATCGCGCGGACCGGCTGCCACTTGCGGGTCGAGAACTGGGCCGTCGGGTCGACATTGTCGCGAAAATCCTGCAGGACGTTCAGATGTTGGGCGCGGCCGCGCCAGTACACGAGTCGGGCCACCACGGCCAGGAACGCGTCGGCCACCGGTGCCGGCAGCAGCGCAAACATCTTCGACGCCACCATCAGCGGGTAACGAAGAAGCGGGCGGCGCTCAGCGACCTCCGACATCTCAGCAGTCTAGATTCGCGAGCCGCATTTAATGGGCGGCGGCGTCCCAGCTGCGGCCGTAGCCGACCGACACCTCAAGCGGCACGTCGAGCGGATAGGCCCCGCCCATTTTGTCGCGGACCAGCCCCTCGAGCTGGTCACGCTCCCCGGGTGCGATCTCGAACAGCAATTCGTCGTGGACTTGCAGCAACATGCGCGACGCCAGTCCGCTGGCCTTGATCGCCTTGTCCACCTCGATCATCGCCACCTTGATGATGTCGGCGGCACTGCCCTGGATCGGGGCGTTGAGCGCGGCCCGTTCGGCGGCCTCGCGCACCTGGCGGTTGCTGCTGTCCAACTCGGGCAGGTAGCGCCGCCGGCCCAGCACCGTCGAGGTGTAGCCGTCCTTGCGGGCCTGCTCGACGACGGCGAGCAGATAGTCGCGCACGCCGCCGAATCGGGCGAAGTACTGGTCCATCTGCTCTTTGGCCTCCTCGGTGGAGATCTTGAGCTGGGCGGACAGCCCGTAGGCGCTCAGCCCGTAGGCCAACCCGTAGGACATGGCCTTGACCCGGCGCCGCAGTTCACCGGTCACCTCGGTGATCGGCACCCCGAAGGCCCGCGAGGCGACGAAGGAGTGCAGGTCCTCGCCCGTGTTGAACGCCTCGATCAGCCCCTCGTCGCGCGACAGGTGCGCCATGATCCGCATTTCGATCTGGCTGTAGTCGGCGGTCATCAACTCGGTGTAGTCACCCTTACCGACGACAAAAGCGTCGCGGATCTGCCGTCCGGCGTCCGTGCGGATCGGAATGTTCTGCAGGTTGGGTTCGGTGGAGGACAGCCGGCCGGTCGCGGCGATGGTCTGGTTGAAGGTGGTGTGGATCCGCCCGTCGGCGGCCACCGAGTTCAGCAACCCGTCCACGGTGACCTTGAGCCGGGTGACGTCGCGGTGGGTCAGCAGGTGCTGCAGGAACGGGTGGCCGGTCTTGTCGAACAGTGATTGCAGGGCGTCTGCGTCGGTGGTGTAACCGGTCTTGGTGCGTTTGGTCTTGGGCATGCCGAGTTCGTCGAACAGCACCACCTGCAGCTGTTTGGGCGAGCCCAGGTTGATCTGCTTACCGATCACTGCGTAGGCGGCTTCGGCAGCGTCGCGGATCTCGTCGGCGAACTGGCTCTGCAGCTCAGTGAGCATGGTCAGGTCGACGGCGATGCCGACGCCTTCCATATCCGCCAGCACCCGCTGCACCGGAAGCTCCATCTCGCCCAGCAGAGCGGTGGAATCGATCCGGTCCAACTCGGCGTCAAGCGCGTCAGCCAGGTCGATGACGGCCCGCGCCCGCAGGATCGCGGTCTGCACGGCCTGGTCGTCGGTGCCGTCGGTGTCATCGAGCAGCGAAAGTTGTTGTTGCTCAGCTGTTTCCGCGCGCAGTTCACGCCTGAGGTACCGCAGCGAAAGGTCGTCGAGGGTGAAGCTGCGCTGGCCCGGCCGCACCAGGTAGGCGGCGAGCGCGGTGTCGGACGTGACCCCCTCCAGCGACCAACCGCGGCCGCGCAGGTCGTGGATCGCCAACTTGGCCTCGTGCAGGGCCTTGGGTTTGTCGGGATCGGCCAGCCAGGCCGCCAGCGCCGCGTCGTCCTCGGGTGTCAGGGTGGCGGTGTCGATGTAGGCGCCGTCCCCATCGGCGGCGGCGATGGCCAGCGCGGTAGCGTCCCCGCCGTGCGGCAGGTGGGTGCCCACCACCGTCAGGCCGGATCGACGGCCGTCACTGGCGTGGTCGGCCAGCCACTGCCCGACGGTGCCAGGTGCCAGGGCGCCCCCGCGCACGTCGAAGCCCTCGTCGACTTCGGGTTCGACGGCGGCCAGTGTGTCGAACAGCCGGTCCCGCAGCACGCGGAATTCCAGATCGTCGAAGAGCCGGTGGATGTGGTCGCGGTCCCAAGGCTGCAGCCGCAACGTGTCCGGCGTCTGTGCCAGCGGCACATCCTTGACCAGTTCGGTGAGTTCCCGGTTGAGGACGACGTTGGCCACGTGCGCGCGCAGTGCGTCCCCGACCTTGCCGCGCACCGACTCCACGTTGTCGACCAGCCCCTGCAGCGAGCCATACTCGATGATCCACTTCGAGGCCGTCTTCTCCCCCACCCCCGGGATGCCCGGCAAGTTGTCGGACGGGTCGCCGCGCAACGCGGCGAAGTCCGGATACTGCCGCGGGGTCAGGCCGTATTTCTCGACGACGGCGTCGGGGGTGAAGCGGGTGAGCTCGCTGACGCCCTTGCGCGGGTAGAGCACCGTGACGTCCTCGCTGACCAGCTGCAGCGAATCCCGGTCGCCGGTGACCACCAGCACCCGGTAGCCCTCGTTCTCGGCCTGGGTGGCCAGCGTGGCGATGATGTCGTCGGCCTCGAAGCCGGGCTCGGCCAGGACCGTGATGCCCAGGGCGCCGAGCACCTCTTTGGTGATGTCGATCTGGCCGTGGAACTCGTCAGGGGTCGAGGACCGGTTCGCCTTGTACTCGGGGTAGCGCTCCGACCGGAACGTCTGCCGGGATACATCGAATGCCGCCGCGATGTGCGTCGGGCCCTCGTCGCGCAGCAGGTTGATCAGCATGGCGGTGAAGCCGTAGACCGCATTCGTGGTCAGGCCGCCCCGGGTTTTGAAGTTCTCGGCCGGCAGGGCGTAGAAGGCGCGGAATGCCAGCGAGTTGCCGTCCAGCAGCATCAGGGTGGGTTTGTCGTTGGCCGTGTCTGCGGGATTGGCCGCGGCGGCTGCGGTCCTTGCTGGGCTCACGGCCCCACTCTAGGCACCGCCGCCGACATCACAGCAGCCGACGCTGGGCAGCTATCTCGTACTCGCAGACACAGCCGGAAACTATGGCGTCTTGTTGATCGTCGCTCGGTCCGCTGCCGCGAAAGGTGTCGACGGCGGCCTGCGACTCCCACCGTTCGATGATGTTGACGCGACCAGGATCCAGCGGGTCGGCGCTGATGGCGAAATCCAGACAGCCCGGTGTGCGCCGGGCCTGTGCGACGACTTCTGTGCAAGTAGCCAGGTAGCTGTCACGCTGCAGTGGGTCGACGACGATGTGGCCCGCGATGATCAACATCAAATGCTCCTTCGTGCGCGTGGTCAGTTTCCCGGTATGACCGCCTGCGCCCGCCGATCTCACCGGGTGACCGGCGAGTCGGCGACCCGGTGACTGGAACACGTTTCAGTTTTCCGGCCCTCGTTCAGTAATCTGGCCTGGTGCCAGAGGTCACCAGCCAAGAACCGGCCATCGACGGGTGGTTCGCCACCGACGACGCCGGATACCCCCATCTGATCGGCAGCAAGTGCCCGCAGTGCGGCACCTATGTCTTCCCGCCACGCGAGAACAACTGCCCCAACCCGGGCTGCGCCAGCGACTCGTTGGAGTCGGTCGCGTTGTCGCGGCGCGGAAAGCTGTGGAGCTATACCGAGAACCGGTACCCGCCGCCGGCGCCCTACCCCGCCGCGGACCCGTTCGAGCCGTTCGCCATCGCCGCCGTCGAACTCGCCGATGAGGGAATCATCGTGCTGGGCAAGGTGATTGAAGGCACGCTCGCTGCGGATCTGAAAGTCGGCATGGAGATGGAGTTGACGACCATGACCCTGTTCACCGACAACGACGGCGTCGAACGCATCGTGCACGCGTGGAGGCCTGCCGGCGACGATGCAGAGCGAAGCGATGAGGAGGAGCGGCAGAAATGAGGATCGCATCATGAGCACTCCGGAGCCGCTGTACATCCTTGGCGCGGGCATGCACCCGTGGGGCAAGTGGGGCCGCGACTTCACCGAATACGGTGTGGTGGCCGCCCGGGCGGCGCTGGCCGAAGCCGGGCTGGATTGGCGCCAGATCCAGCTGGTCGCCGGAGCTGACACGATTCGGAACGGCTACCCAGGATTTATTGCCGGGTCGACGTTTGCGCAGAAGCTCGGCTGGAACGGAGTGCCGGTCAGCTCCAGCTACGCCGCGTGCGCCAGCGGCTCGCAGGCGCTACAGAGTGCCCGTGCGCACATCCTGGCCGGCTTCTGCGACGTGGCGCTGGTCATCGGCGCCGACACCACCCCCAAGGGCGCATTCGCCCCGGTTGGCGGTGAACGCAAAAACGACCCGGACTGGCAGCGGTTCCACCTGATCGGTGCGATGAACCCGGTGTACTTCGCGCTGCTGGCGCGGCGCCGGATGGACCTCTACGGGGCCACCTCCGAGGACTTCGCTCAGGTCAAGGTGAAGAACTCCCAGCACGGCCTGCAGAACCCGAATGCCCGCTACCGCAAGGAATCCTCGGTGGAGGACGTGCTGGCTAGCCCCGTGGTGTCCGACCCGTTGCGCCAGCTGGACATCTGCGCCACCTCCGACGGCGCGGCGGCACTGATCGTCGCCAGTGCGGAGTTCGCCCGCAAGCATCTCGGCTCGCTGGAGGGTGTGCCGTCGGTGCGCGCGGTGAGTACGGTGACCCCGCAGTACCCGCAGCACCTCCCTGAATTGCCCGATATCGCAACGGATTCCACCGCTGTGGTGCCGGCGCCCGAGCGGGTGTTCAAAGACCAGATCCTCGATGCCGCCTATGCCGAGGCCGGTATCGGCCCCGAAGACGTCAGCCTGGCCGAGGTCTACGACCTGTCGACTGCGTTGGAGCTCGACTGGTATGAGCATTTGGGGCTGTGCCCCAAGGGCGAGGCCGAGGCGCTATTGCGTTCTGGCGACACCGCTTTGGGCGGCCGTGTTCCGGTCAACCCGTCGGGCGGCCTGGCCTGCTTCGGCGAGGCGATTCCGGCCCAGGCGATCGCGCAGGTCTGCGAGTTGACGTGGCAGCTGCGGGGTCAGGCGACGGGCCGGCAGGTGGAGGGTGCGCGCGTCGGCGTCACCGCGAACCAGGGGTTGTTCGGGCACGGATCGTCGGTGATCGTCGCCCGCTAGCGCTTCTCCCTGTTTCGGGCTGCGCGAGCGTGCACAAAATGCCACCGCCAACGGCGTGTCGCTGTACATCTGCGCACGCTCGCGGTCAGGCGTCCTTGGCTTGGCTGCGCGAGCGTGCACAAAATGCCACCGCCAACGACGTGTCGCCGTACATCTGCGCACGCTCGCGGTCAGGCGTCCTTGGCTTGGCTGCGCGAGCGTGCACAAAATGCCACCGCCAACGACGTGTCGCCGTACATCTGCGCACGCTCGCGGTCAGGCGTCCTTGGCTTGGCTGCGCGAGCGTGCACAAAATGCCACCGCCAACGGCGTGTCGCTGTACATCTGCGCACGCTCGCGGTCAGGCGTCCTTGGCTTGGCTGCGCGAGCGTGCACAAAATGCCACCGCCAACGGCGTGTCGCTGTACGTCTGCGCACGCTCGCGGTCAGGCGTCCTTGGGCGTGTCGAGGGTTTCCAGCACCACCTCGGCGACCCGCTTCATCGACGTGCGCCGGTCCATGGCGGCGCGCTGAATCCACTTGAAGGCTTCCGGCTCGGTCATGCCCTGCTTGACCTGCAGCAGGCCCTTGGCGCGCTCGACCAGCTTGCGGGTCTCCAGCCGGTCCGACAGCGTCTCGACTTCCCGCTCGAGCGCAGTCAGCTCGCTAAATCGGCTGACCGCCAATTCGATGGCCGGAACCAGGTCGCTCGCGGTGAACGGCTTGACCAGATAGGCCATCGCCCCGGCATCGCGCGCCCGCTCGACCAGATCGCGCTGACTGAACGCGGTCAGCACCACGATCGGCGCGATGCGCTTACTGGCGATCTCGGCCGCCGCGTCGATGCCGTCACGACGTGGCATCTTCACGTCCATGATCACCAGGTCGGGCTTGTGCTGTTCGGCCAGTTCAACAGCTTCCTGCCCATCGCCGGCCTCGCCGACGATGTCATACCCCTCCTCTCGCAGCATCTCGGCCAGGTCCATACGGATGAGCGCTTCGTCTTCCGCAATGAGGACCCGGCGCGGCGGCGGAGCGGCGGCGGCATCGGTGGTGGGGCCGGTCATGACGGACATTGTGACGTGACGGCTGTGCGCGGTCACTCGGGGGGTTGCTCTAAGGTGGGAGACCGGCATCAGCCCTCGTATCCCAACTGGCAGAGGAAACGGATTCAAAACCCGTCCAGTGTGAGTTCGAATCTCACCGAGGGCACTACCTACCCGGGCCGCGAATGGTCTTTGTGGGAAGCAGCAGGATTGGTGGGCAACGCTGTGCGCGGGGCCCGTTTGGGGACGTTCAAGGCGTTTCCCGCCTGGCCACCGACGACGGCGCCTAATCGCCCCACATGGTGACGTTGGTGTTCGCCGCGCCGCTGTAGTTGGCGTGAGCGACCTGGGCGCCTTCGCGGATCTTCCGCAACCCCTCTTGGAGTTCGTCGACGCCCGAGCGCCACAGGGCGTGAAACTGCTTGTGGGCTTGTTCGGTGGCGCCCTCCCACGGCATCTGGGCCACAAATGCGTCGACGTGCTCCACAGCGGAATCGGTGGCGCTGGTGAAGCGGGCCAGGTGCTCGATCAGCGCGTCGAGCGCGTCGAGATCAACGGTGAATGTGTCGTCGTTGTTGGCCATCGCCTAGTTCGCCTCGTCGGATTGCTGAAACTGTTGGGCGGCTTGGGCCACCAGCCCGTTGACCTGGTCCAGGGCCCGGGTGATCTTTCCGGCACCGTCCTGCCATTCGCGCCAGCCGTCGTGCACCTTGTCCGCGGCAGTGCCGGTCCAACTGCCCTTGATGACGGCGTCCGCCTCGCGTTTGAGTTGGGCGAAGGCTTCCTTGATCTCGGTGTTCACGACATCGATCCCCTTGGCCGACGTGATTACGCCGGCAACATCAACGCTCAGTTGCGGCGCTGGCCGGGCGTTGCCGCTCTCCGTTGCCATCCTGCTTGACCTTTCTGGGGTCGGTGACGCCAGCCGCCAGTCGTACGGCGGCCGGCTTGAGGAAGTTTAGTGGGAGGACGAGGGTCGGATCGGGTTTGCGCCGACGCGGCCGGCTTCCCGGTCCCGCGTGGTGTTCATATTCCGCGTCGCAGCGGATCTCTTGCGGGATCCCATTCCGGCGGTTCCTCCCACCCGGACTCTGCGTGGGCGTGTTGCTGCCGGCGTTTCAGGATGGCCTTGAGGCCGGCCAGGTCGGTGTACTGGGCGCGAATTTGTTTGATCCGCGCGACCAGGTTCGCGTTGCTCTCGACGTCCTGGACGATCCGGTCCAGGATCTTTTCAACGTCGAGCAACGCGGCCTGGTAGGCCTGCACGTAGGCGCGCTCAATCGCTTGTCCGAGTTGTTCGGGCGTCAGCGTCATTGCCAAATCAGTGAGTTGGACGCGCTCGAGTTCACCCGAGACCGAGACGGTGAGCTGACCGGCCTCGGCTGGCGCTTCGATGGGAACCTTTCCGGCGACATCGCCGAGCCAGCCGCGAAGCCATCGGATCAACTCGTCGCCGGGCAGCTCTTCGAATCCCATGGAGCCTGGTGTAGCACGGGGCAACGTTGCATGTTTACTACGGCGGGGTCTCCTCTGGTCGCACCGGAAACTCCGCAGCCTTGAAACAAGGTCAATTTTGAATTTCGAGTTCCTCTAACGACGACCATAAAGGCGGGATTCCGCGATGCTTAAAAAATTCTGTTAATTGCTCGAATCCTGGCGCCATGAGGCCTGCGCCTGTCGGCCAAAGCGCCTCGCATTCGTCACAGAGCTGAATCTCTTCACCTGTGTCGATGACCCTCATCGCGAGCACTTCTCCTTGCTCGCAGCGTGGGCAAATAGCGGGATTATTCATGACTTGGGCACCGAGCCAGGGCTCCTTTCGAGGGCCTGAAGGCGTACGATTAGGTCAGGGATGGCACTTCTCGAATTATCGGAATCGCTCAGATCCCTCGGCCGCAACCACTTTATATGCGTCCTAGATTGAGCTTCAGCCTAATCTTCGCGCTTCCTAAGTTCATCCCACTGGTTAACCGTTGCGATTTCCTCAGGGGTCAGCGAGACAAAACATACGCCCACCAATTCGTCCATTCGAAGAAGAAATCGTACTCGATCTACGGCCAGGCACTTCGTCGCGGAGGCCCACTTGCCCCATACGGCACATACACCTCCGTTAGATCGCAGTAGTCGCACCCTGACGTGTTGCCTGAATACTTTTCCCTTAACAGCACTTGCGTTAGTAACCGGTATGCCAAACTCCTTATCAAACAAACCGCAGGGCAAATCCTTGACCTGATCGAACGGTTGCAACGAGGAAACCAGAGTTATTCCGTAGATTTCGCCTGTCTGACGATCGATTTGAAATTCAAAGATTCCCCCTGAATTATCGGCATAATGCCAAGTAATCGAATCTTGTACAGACGTGCCTTCCAGTAGGTGAAAACTGAATGGCACGACGGAGTCGACTACCAGCGTTCCAGTTGGCGGGCTGTGTGTTCCTATTACGGCCAGCAATTTTTAACCTCTCTCATCGCCTGGACTAGTCAAAGTCGGCTAGTACAGCATGGAAGACTGTGGGAAATCCGCTCGCTAATTGAGACTTACCTCTTACAATACTCCACTGGTCAATAATAAACTCATTACCGTAACTGATTCCCCTTTCTGCGATAGCCGCTAGCGCGCTGTGAAGGCTACTAGTGGTTGTTGTCGTCACGGCCCTTGATCACCCGACGCGAACCTATCTCAGCTTGAACAGCCACGTTCAGGTGCGCAATCAAGTAGCCGCCGTCGTGTATAAATTTCGCATACTCAAAAAGAGGCTTGGTCGCGTTTCCATGCAACCAAAATGATCCGCGATTGGTCTCGGATGATGAAGGACCTGGAAATGGGTGTGCCCGGATAATTCGGTTGGGTGGGCGTGATGTGGTCCCATACGGGTGCCAGTACGAGGGAAACTAGAACCAGGCATTTCCTCTCCGGGGCACGGCATCAGTCCCAACGGATCCGTCCCGACGGTCGGATTCCGCGGATAGCCATACGGATTCGCGCCGGAGCCAACCCCAACGGATCAGCCGTGCAGTACCGCCCAGTCGGCCGGCTGGTAGCGGTCCCGATTCTCTCACACCCTTGATTATCGCGAAACTCCACTGCCAATTGACCGATAAAATTGGCCAGGCTTGATTGATCGCCGACTTTTAGCGCCATATCATCGATGTTTGTCACGGCCTCCCCTTAATGGCCGGTGATCTCTAATTGGTCGCTCCGAACAAGCAGTTCCACATCATCAATATGACCGGAGCCTCTCAACTTGGTATTGATAGGATTGGCTGCTAGCCGGATTTATACGTATCATTGCGCTAAAAAACTGGATCCCAGCTATTATCAGAGCGCTTACCAATTCTGCTTCGCCCGCGACTGCCGTAGTAACGACGTCGCCGACATAGGACGTCACACGAACTTGGTTGTTGCGGGTTCTTTCAAAGGACAACTTTATCGGCTGATCTGGAAACAATGTTTGCGCTCGGCCGGATTTGCGCAGATCGTCGATCATGTTAGTGATATAAGCCCAGAGGTCATCGATAGTATCCCACATGGTCCTATCAACCACTGCTATTCCGTCGATGACGAGTTCGATTGCACCGTCAATATAACGATCATTTTGCACCATATAGTCGCTGTCGTTACAGATTTCACGAAACTCTTTACCATGGTGATCGCAGAGATAAGATGTAATCGAGATCATATGCCATAATCCTTACTGCTCCAACGGGAACAACTGCCGAATGTGTCCTTCACCTATTCCGACTGTATATTGCGTGCCATCGACCAAACCATTGATTTGATATCTATTAATCGATCCATGCTCAATAACAGCGGCACGATTCTCGCGTAGTACATCCGCTACGATACTCGCAAGTTCATCTGTCGTTGGACTTCCCGCAAAGAAAGTTTGGGTCCTTTTAACAGATCCATCCCAGTATTCCAGATGATGACGAGTGAGGATATGTTCGAGATCGCGCTGGTCCAGAATTAATCGAATATTGCCAATGGTGAAGGATCGGTTCACCCAGTCCCGCAGCGCATTCTGCAAGGCAATTGCTCTGCACGGCATCAGCCCCAACGGATCCGTCTCGACGGTCGGATTCCGCGGATAGCCATAGGGATTCGGCGCCGCAGCTAACCCCAAAGGATCAGCAGTGCAGTACCGCCCAGTCGCCGGCTGGTAGTACCGATGCCGGTTGTAATGCCACCCGGTCTCGGCATCAAAATATTGCCCGGGGAACCGCAGCGGCGTGGACACCTCCCCCGCCCAACTCGTCTGCCCCCACAGCCCACCACTGGCCCGCCCAGCCACCGTCGCCGCATCCGGATCCACCAGATGCGTCGGCGTACCCAGATGATCGGTCACCAACGCATAAAACGCACGATCGACCTCCGGTTGCGACCACACGCCACCACCACAGCCAACCCCCGCCGCAACCGGCGCACCGCCCAGACGCAACGGCACATCCACACTTGACTCAACAGCCGTATGAACCTGCGCCAACGGCGTCACCGCCCCCGGCAGATAACACCACGTAGTCGTCGCGCCACCCACCCCGCCGGTCGCAGTCTGCTCCACAAGCTGATCGCCGAGCCACGCAAACACCACCGACTCCCCGGTGCTCCCGTTGGTCTTACGGGTCCGCCGACTCGCCGGGTCGTACCCATAGGTCCAGGTCTGACCATCCGGAGTCGTGACACTGCGTAACCGGTCATAGGCATCCCACCGGTAATGCCACACCTGCGCCGTGCGGCTCAGATAGCGTCCCAGGGAGTGGTGGACTTCGGATCTGGCGTGGTTCACGCGTTGCGATCAGCGAGTCATGTTGAACGCTAGGCGATTTGGTGTTGTTTGGCAAGCGCTGCAGCGGCGTGTTTGGCGGCGAGGACCTTCCGTAGTTCATCCATGGAGACATCGGAGAGGTAGCGGCGGGTGACCTGCCACTCGTCGTGAGCTTCGATGACTACTGCGGTCGCCAGACGCAGGAACGCCGCCGGGTTGGGGAAGATTTCCACGACGTCGGCGCGGCGCTTGATCTCCTTGTTGAGCCGTTCGATCGGATTGTTCGACCAGATCTTCTGCCAGTGCGCCGTGGGGAACGCGGTGAACGCCAGTACGTCGGTCTTCGCCTCACCCATCATGGCGGCCACCTTCGGGAAGCTGGAGGCCAGGGTGTCGGTGACGCGATCCCATTGATCAGCGACCTCGATGGGGTCGGTGTGAGCGAAGATCGTCTTGACCGCCGCAGTCACCGCCGGGGCGTGTTTGGCCGAGACCGCGGTGTGCAGGTTGCGCATGAAATGCACCCGGCACCGCTGCCACGAAGAATTGGTGAACTGTTGTGCCACAGCGGCTTTGAGCCCAGCGTGGGCGTCGGAGATGACTAGATGCACCCCGGTCAGGCCACGGGCTTTCAGCGACGCCAGGAACTCGCGCCAGAACTCGTAGGACTCACTGTCACCGACCGCGGTGCCCAGCACCTCGCGGGTGCCGTCGATGGACACCCCGGTAGCCACCACCAGGGCCTGAGAGACCACGTGCGCTCCGATGCGGACCTTGCAGAAGGTGGCATCGCAGAACACGTACGGGAACTCGGTGTGGGCCAAGCTGCGGGTACGGAACGCCTCGATCTCCTTATCGAGGCCGGCGCAGATCCGCGACACCTCGGACTTGGAGATCCCGGTTTCGACGCCCATCGCGGCCACCAGGTCGTCCACGCTGCGGGTGGACACGCCGTGGACGTAGGCCTCCATGATCACCGCGTGCAACGCTTTGTCGATGCGGCGACGCCGCTCCAGCAGCGAGGGGAAGAACGACCCGGCCCGCAGCTTGGGGATCTGCACCTCGATATCACCCGAGGTGGTCGACACCGTCTTGGGTCGGTGCCCGTTGCGGTGCACCGTGCGCTCGCCCCTGCGCTGGTAGCGGCCGGCGCCGATCACGGCGGTAGCCTCAGCCTCGATCAGCGCCTGCAGCCCGGCCCGGATCAGCTCGGCGAACACCGCCCCGGCATCAGCCGACTTCAGCGCATCAAGCTGGGCGAGCAAGGCAGAATGGTCATGGGTCATCGCGTCGTGTGTCCTTGTCGTGAGTCACTTGGTAGGTAACCCACTGACCACTACGCGATGGCCCACCCCAACAGCGTCAGCGACACACCCAGCAATAGGTCCGGCACCGACGACACCGGATTCCGAAACCCCACCACACCAGGGGACTTACCCGCGGCTCAACCGCCGGCTCACCGTCCGCACCAGCCGCCCCGCCCGGTCATAGCTGTACCGCGAACGCCCATCATCAACCAACAGCGTGCCGCGATACTCCCAACGCCCAGCACCACCAGAAGACCCCGCCACCACCGCAGTGCGAATGTTGTCACTGGCGTCATAACCGAACCGCTCGGCCACCACACCACCCACCGCCACCGCATCCACCCGGCCCACCGCATCCAACCCGTACCGCATCTGCACCTGATCGACAACGCGCACACTCAACGCCCCATCAGGTGTCGGCGGACATGAAAAACTGCCCACTGGCGGACATGAAAGTGCCCGTTCGCGGCCAATAAGAACTGCCCACCGGCGGATACGAAAGTGCCCGCAGGCGGCCATGAATCTGCCCAGACCTACTTGATGTCGTTCGGCGCGTCTGCGCTGGGGCGGCCTCTCCTGCGGTTTCGATGTCGATGCCTAGTCGACCCGACAACCCCAGGAGAGACCTACTTGAAGTCTGACGGAGAACTCATGGAAATACTCAATGCCTACGACCTGACCGGGTCCTACCGCGCCGCGGCCGAGCTGTGTGGGTGCTCGCACCACACCGTGAAGAAAGCGGTCGAGGATCGCAACGCTGGGCTGCCCCCGGCCACGCGGCGGGCCCGGATGATCGATGATTGGCGCGACCTGCTGGAAACCTGGGTCGCTGATTCGAAGGGCAAGATCCGCGGCGACAAAGCCCACGACAAGCTGGTGGCGTTGGGCTACACCGGCACCGACCGCACCACCCGCCGTTCGTTGGCGGAGATCAAAGCGCAATGGCGCCTTGGCAATACACGCGTGCACCGGCCCTGGATCACCGAGCCAGGACTGTGGCTACAGTACGACTTCGCCGACGGCCCCCTTGTCGCCGGCCGCAAGATCGTGCTGCTCGTGGCGTGGCTGGCGTGGAGCCGCTACCGCGTCGTGGTGGCTTTGCGGGACCGCACCGCACCCAGTGTCTTCGCCGGCCTGGACCGCATCTTTCGCATCGTCGGTGGTGCTCCGACCTACCTGCTCACCGACAACGAGAAGACCGTCACCACTGGACACATCGCCGGAGTTCCGGTCCGCAACCGGGCCGCGGTCACCTTCGGCCGCTACTACGGCCTTTCGGTGCTGACGTGTGAACCCGCCGACCCAGCCACCAAGGGTGGGGTGGAGAACGCGGTGAAGCTCGCCAAAGCCGACATCGTGCCTACTGAGACCAACCTCCTGCCGCAGTACGACTCGTTCGCCGACGTCGAAGCCGCATGCGCCGGTTTCACCACCGAGATCAACGCCCGCGCGCACCGGATCACGGGACGCCGGCCGGCCGAGATGCTCATTCAGGAACGCCCGGCCCTGCACGCGGTTCCTGACCTGCCCCACACCGCCGCGTTGGGGGTGACCCGCCGGGTTCCCGACAACACCCCGATGGTCACCTTCGACCACTGCCAATACTCGCTGCCCGCAACTCTTCTGGGCCAGACAGTGTGGATCCGTGACCACGACGGCACCGATGAGGTGGTGATCTGCGCTCTTGATGGCGGCGGCCCGGTGGAGGTGGCGCGGCATCGCCGCGCCGCCCCCGGTAGTCCCGCCATCAACGATGACCACTTCCCTGAGCATCGGGACAAGGTGCCCGGTGATTACCGGGTGCGGGCCCGCACTGTCAGTGAGCAGACCTTCCTGGCGCTGGGGCCGGGTGCGGCGGTGTGGCTCAAAGAAGCCGCCGCCGTCGGCACCGAACGGATCCTGCAGAAGATGGCCCACGCGGTGGAACTGTCGGCGTTAACCGGCCGCGCCGATGTCGACTGGGCGCTCGGGCATGCTGGCGTGCACGGTCGCTTCGCCACCGGTGACCTTGATTCCATCCTCGCCAGCAAGGGCATGGACACCACTCGCCGCGGCGCCGACGAAGACACCTCCCTGGCGCAAGGAACCAGTGGGTGGAACTTATTCGGCCGCAACGTTATCGACGCTGACGAGGCAGGCATCGCGTGACTACCACCACGACCACCGCGTCGCTACCCGCCGACGTCGAAGCGCTGATGCGTGGGCTGCGGTTGCCGCACGCCCGCGCGATCGCCGCCGACGTGCTGGCCACTGCCCGAGCTCAACGCTGGGACCCCACCGAGGTGATCAAAGCGCTGCTGACCGAGGAGTCCGCCGGCCGGGCCCGGTCCATGCTGGCCGCCCGCCGCAAAGCCGCCGGCTTCCCGACCGGGAAGACATTCGACGTGTGGGACCCCAATGCGTCGTCGATCCCGTTACCGACCCAGCAGGCGCTACAGACCCTGGAGTGGGTGGGTCGTCGGGAGAACCTGGTGGTCTGCGGGCCCGCTGGCACCGGCAAGACGTTCTTCCTCGAAGCGTTGGGGCAGAAGGTCATCGAAGCCGGGATGCCGGTGGCGTGGTTCACCCTCGAGCAGATCGGGGTCCTGGTTCGGGCGCACCGCGCTGACGATTCGTTGGGCAAGGCCGTGGCCAAGATCGTGCGTGCCGAGCTCGTGGTGATTGACGACGTTGGACTGTTGCCCGTCGGTGCCGATGCCGCTGAAGGGCTCTACCGCATCGTCGAGGCCGCCTATGAACGGCGCTCGGTGGCGATCTCATCGAACCTGCACCCCAGTGGTTTCGATGAGCTGATGCCCAAGACGTTGGCGACTGCCACCGTGGACCGGCTGCTGCATCACGCGCACCTGTGCCAGACCAGCGGAGACTCCGTGCGGCTGGCCCAAGCCCTGCACGGGAAGGGAGTCAAACCCTTGAGCTGACAACGGCCTCAACCACCGGTGGCGGACACACCCTAATGGGCAGATTCGTGTCCGCCACTGGGCAGTTCTTATTGGCCACCTACGGGCAGTTCTCATGTCCGCCCACGGGCAGTTTCAGCTGTCCATTGACAATCAGGCCGATAACCAAACGACGACCCAGTCAACACACGACCAACCGGCGCCGAACCAGCCCCCAAAAACAGCCGCCCCTCAGCCGACGCGATCCACGACTGCGCCGACAACCGCCCCACCGGATCAAACTCACACTCAACACTGGTGCGGCCGACCTCCATACGAGTAATCCGCCCCGCCGCATCACTGCCCACATCAACGACCCGCCCCGCCACCCGAAGACCACTGAGCACACCACGGCTGTCATAGCCGTACTCCGTGCGCACACCACTGGGACTACCCACACCCACCAACTGCCCCGCAGCGTTAAACGACGCCGTCACCAACTGCTCATCCCACACCCCCACCCGCACCCGCGAACCCACATCAAACGAGTACGTTCCGGCACCGTGGACGTTGGCCGCCCCCAACAACTCCCCACCCACCCCATACCGATACCGGGTGACCTCACCGGCAAAATCCCCGGACTCGGCTTACCATTCGCACCAATCACGCAGCTCAGTCTTAGCAGTGGTGCGAGCGCCCTCAGCGCCGGCGCGATGGTGGATCAGTCCCCTGCGTCCGCCGGTAAACCTCCACCTGCTGTACGCCTTCGCCTCCGACAAGTTCTTCTCAATGGCCGAACAGTAAAGAAACAAGCTAATTTTGGATCTCAACGAATTCCAGTGACGACCACAAAGGCGGAATTCCGCGATCCTCTAGAAAGTCCGCTAACTGCTCGAAACCCGGGACAGCAAGAGGTGCCCCTGCCGGCCATACCGCCTCGCATTCGTCACAGACCCGGAGTTCCTCGCCCGTGTCGATTACCCGCATCTGCAAAACTTCACCTTGTTCGCAAGTTGGGCAGATAATGGAACTATTCATCGCATATGTACCGGGTAAGCAGTTATAATTTAATTTGTTCCTTCTTCTATAACGATTCGCACTTCGGTCTCGCCATCGGTTGCTACGCTCCAAATTGACTTCAAAACTATCTGGATCTCCCCGGCACAGGTGTTCCTCTCTTGGACCAGGCCTCATCCACCGTGCGCCGCTGACGCTCGAAGATAATTTCTATTTCCTTTTATTCGTAAATCTTGGCCGCTAGCATCATTTCAGCAAAAAACGACCACGTTGCTTGTTGCGATAACTCGCGGCCTGTATTTATGTACAATTGTTCCACGGATCCGAGCCAGGCCGACAGAGCATCTAGGAACGAAAAGATGTCTCTATTTTCCCACGACTCTTGATCATCGAGAAAATCGTAAGCCAATTGTTCTATGAATTGTGCTAAACTTGATCGGTCGATGACCTTCAATGCCATATCATCGATACTTGTCATGGCCTCCCTCTCACTCTCACAGACACTCCATCATTTTTTGTACCGAACTTGCGACCCCATTCGACCAGGTTGTCTTCAATGGGGACTCGCTTAAACGGTATCTCCATTACGCCTGCCTGTTGATATGCCCACAGCCTCCGATTATCAAAGCTGTAGATCTTTTCGTTATATTCAACAATCCTGATCGGAGGCACATCGGTAGGATGGAGGCGGCCACTTTCTAACATACCGATGAATTCTTGGACACTGGCGCCGTTACTGAATTTAGAGCCAATTGAGTCCTGGGTGAACCTTACATGGTGGGGATTGATGAACCCAGAAGTAGGGACGCTGCCGGTCTCACCTGTCGGACACGGCATCAACCCCAACGGATCCGTCTCGACGGTCGGATTCCGCGGATAGCCATAGGGATTCGGCGCCGGAGCCAACCCCAAAGGATCAGCAGTGCAGTACCGCCCAGTCGCCGGCTGGTAGTACCGATGCCGGTTGTAATGCCACCCGGTCTCGGCATCAAAATATTGCCCGGGGAACCGCAGCGGCGTGGACACCTCCCCCGCCCAACTCGTCTGCCCCCACAGCCCACCACTGGCCCGCCCAGCCACCGTCGCCGCATCCGGATCCACCAGGTGCGTCGGCGTGCCCAGATGATCGGTCACCAACGCATAAAACGCACGATCCACCTCCGGTTGCGACCACACGCCACCACCAGAACCAACCCCCGCCGCAACCGGCGCACCGCCCAGACGCAACGGCACATCCACACTTGACTCAACAGCCGTATGAACCTGCGCCAACGGCGTCACCGCCCCCGGCAAATAACACCACGTAGTCGTGACGCCACCCACCCCGCCGGTCGCAGTCTGCTCCACAAGCTGATCGCCCAGCCACGCAAACACCACCGACTCCCCGGTGCTCCCGTTGGTCTTACGGGTCCGCCGACTCGCCGGGTCATACCCATACGTCCAGGTCTGACCATCCGGAGTCGTGACACTACGCAACCGGTCATAGGCATCCCACCGGTAATGCCACACCTGCGCCGTGCGGCTCAACCGCCGGCTCACCGTCCGCACCAACCGCCCCGCCCGGTCATAGCTGTACCGCGAACGCCCATCATCAACCAACAGCGTGCCGCGATACTCCCAACGCCCAGCACCACCAGAAGACCCCGCCACCACCGCAGTGCGAATGTTGTCACTGGCGTCATAACCGAACCGCTCGGCCACCACACCACCCACCGCCACCGCATCCACCCGGCCCACCGCATCCAACCCGTACCGCATCTGCACCTGATCGACAACGCGCACACTCAACGCCCCATCAGGCCGATAACCAAACGACGACCCAGTCAACACACGACCAACCGGCGCCGAACCAGCCCCCAAGAACAGCCGCCCCTCAGCCGACGCGATCCACGACTGCGCCGACAACCGCCCCACCGGATCAAACTCACGCTCAACACTGGTGCGGCCGACCTCCATACGAGTAATCCGCCCCGCCGCATCACTGCCCACATCAACGACCCGCCCCGCCACCCGAAGACCACTGAGCACACCACGGCTGTCATAGCCGTACTCCGTGCGCACACCACTGGGACTACCCACACCCACCAACTGACCCGCAGCGTTAAACGACGCCGTCACCAACTGCTCATCCCACACCCCCACCCGCACCCGCGAACCCACATCAAACGAGTACGTTCCGGCACCGTGGACGTTGGCCGCCCCCAACAACTCCCCACCCACCCCATACCGATACCGGGTGACCTCACCGGCAAAATCCCCGGACTCACCGAAACCGGCTGCCGCACCGGTGATTTCCTCGACCGGCCTACCAAGCGCATCGTAGGAGTAGCTGATCGACTGGCCCGCGGCGTTGGTTTTCTCGGCCAGACGGCCCGCGTCGTCGTAACGGTACGTCGTGGTCGCGCCATTGAAGTCGGTCTCCGACTGCAGGCGACCGTCGGCGTAATACGTGTAGCGCCAAATCAATCCGTCGGGATTGACGACCTCGATGAGTCGACGCGCGCGGTCGTATCGGTATTCGGTGCGCGCACCGTCTGGCGCAATCTGGGCGGTCACCTTGTCGTAGAAGCCGTACTCGAACCTGGTAGTGGCGCCCAACTCATCGGTCTGCGCGACGCAGTTACCCTCGCCGTCGTATGTCCAGGAACGAACGGTTCCGTCGCCGGCAACGCGCTGCAGCACACGACCTTCGGCATCCCTGGTGACAGCGGTGCGGTATCCGCGCGGGTCGGTCGCTGACACCGCCCGACCGAACCCGTCGTATTGGATGACCGTCGTGTTGCCGTCCGCGTCGGTGAGCCTCGTGGGTAACCCGGCGGCGTTGACGACGATGTCGGTGCGTCGCCCTTCTTCGTCGACCGTCGCAACAACAGCGCCGGTCCGGTTGTACTCGAACCGCTTACTCGCTCCCTGGGATGTCGCCTCCACCACGTTCCCGAAGGCGTCGTAGGTCAACAGCACCGGTGAGTGGCCTTCGCGCAGAATCCGATTGGGGTGACGCGGACTGGCGTATTCGTAGCGTGTCACCGCGCCGAGCGCATCGGTGATCGTAGCGATGTCACCGTGCTCGGTGTACTCATAGCGTGTCACCGCACCGGACGGGTCGGTTACCACCAGCGGATCACGCCATCGGTTGAATTCCGTTGTGGTGAGCCGTCCGTCGGGATCCATCACCCGCCGGGGCCGTAGGTCGGCGTCGAACTCGTACGCCGTCTGTGCGCCGTAGGCGTCGGTGAAGGTCGACACCAGCCCGTCGGCGGTGGACAGGAAATCGAAGGTACCGGCCCACACCCCGTCGGTGCCCTGCTGGCTGGCGATCCGTCCTTCGGCGTCGTAGACGTTGTCGTAGTGCGAGCCCACCGAATCCGTCCAGGCGGTCATCTGATGGTCACCGTCATAGACGAAAGTTGTTGTCGCACCGCATCCGTCGGTGACCGTAGCCAGATCACCGCCGGCGTAACCGAAGCGGCGGATCGCAACACCTGCGCCGTCGACGGGACCGGCCAGGTCGTAGCCGGTTATCCGGGCGCCGTCCGAATGCACGTCGATGCGGTAGCCGCCCGAATGCGTGACAGCCCTCGGTATGCCGTTGTCGGTGTAATCGAACAGGATTCGGTTCTGGTGACGGTCGGTGATCGCCGAGATCAACAGCACTCCGACGCCCAGATCGGTTCCGTTGAGCCCAAGCTTGGGTTCGAAGTGATAACTGTGTTCGGTGTCCTGGCTGAACAACCGGTATCCACCGCCAGTTGTCCTGAACAACAACCAGTTCCGGCCGTGTCTCGGTTGCTGTGGCGCATCGATGCTCGGATGGGCGAATGCCAGCATCGTTCCGTCGGCGTCGACCGTGGTGACGCCGTCGTCGCTGACCACCACCCGCGCATCGAACGTCGAGGTCCACGACGGCCCGAACCAGATGCCGCGGCGATACTGCGACCGGTGCTGGCGCCGCAATACCAGTGGCAGGACCCCGGGCAATTCGATATCGGTCATCGGCAGGAAGTACTCGCCGGTCGCCATGTCCACCGGCTCACCGTTCGCGCAGCGATCAGACGGTTGGTTGGAACTGCCCGGCTCCCGGGCATCGTCGGCGATGTCACGATCCCGCTCGGCCTGCGTCAGCGGATCGTGTTCGTTGTCGGGAAGGTGCGGGTCCCCCGGTCGCCCCTCGTGTGGGCCCGCAGCAGCCGGCGCTCTCTCACCCGCGAGTGCAGTTCTGTCCCCGACGCCGACCGGGGTGTCGGTCGGGCCATGCGCACCGCCGTCGGTCAGCGGACTCTTGACATGCGAGGGCGCACTGCGGGCGCCCGCAGCGTCGCTCGGCGCCACCGGTGCAGCCTTGGCGGCTTCGGCCGCCTGACCCGCCGTATGCGCTGCTCCCCCAGCTGCCGCGCCCGGCTTGGTTGGCACATCGGATAGGGCGTGAGGCGCGGGATCGGGCGGACGAACCGGCACTCCCGACGGCTCGACCGGGTGCACCTGGACAGGCGGGATCGGTGCATGCTCGGGCGGATGCGCGCCCGGCGCCGACTCGGAATGCGGCGTCACCACGGGATCCGAGGCCACCGGAGGCTCGTCATGGGGTGGTTTCACCAGTTCGGATGGCGCCGGCTCGGCAGTGCGCGGGATCGCCTCGGTGCGCGGTGACTCCACCGGCTCGACGGGGACATGCGCGGCGGGACGCTCGCTCAGCGGCGCCTCATGAGGCTGGGCCGGTGCGTGAACCTGCGCCGGCGGTTCGCTCCGTGGTACCTCCGACGCCACCGGATGCACCGGCTCGGCGGGCGCCGGCTCCGCCCGCGGTACCGGGCTCGGTTCAGCAGGGCGCTCAACCGGCGGATGCGGCGCCGGCTCCGCCGCCGTCGGCTTGACCTCCGCGGCCGGTATCCCAGGCTGCGACGGCGGCGCGGGCCCGTCCGGATGCTCGGCCGGCAACGCGCTCCGCGACGGCGGTTCCGGGCCGGGCGGGGGCTTGGGCGGCTCGATGATCGGAGCTTTCATCTGATCCAGGTCGTGAGCGACCTGGCCGGCCCGCGAACCGATGTCTCCGCCAACCTCTCCGGCGCGCCCAAGCAGACCGACACCGTCGTGGGTGGTCGCTCCCAACTTCGACTCCAACCCCACTCCGGCTTCCCCGGCGCGCGCTGAGGTCTCGGCAGCGGTCACCGCGGGCTTGGCCTCACCCACGCCCGGGATGAAGAACTGCGCGATATCACCAACGTTGTGGCCCAAGCCACGCAACGGGTGATCGGAATTCCAGTCGTTGTAGTCGATCAACGCTTTAACCCGATCCAGCACACCCTGCGGGTTGGTAGCCAGCTGGGAGGCGAGGATTGGCGGGACGGCCATACCCAACGTGTCCGACATGCCTTTCCAGCTGTCCAGCGCGCCACTGAAGTCATAGAGGAAGCGACTCGGGTCCAGCGCCTCAATGCCCTGCACCGCCCCGGCGACGCTGTGGATCACGCCGTTCTCGATGTCGATGTAGCCGTTGACCACCGGTGCTACCACGGGGAACTCTTTGCTGACCCACCGCTCCAGGTCGTCGGTGACCCCGTCGACACCGCTCATGACCTGCTGAAACGCCCACGCAGCGGCGTCCGCTTCATCTTTCATGTGGCTCAGCACCACTTTGATGTCGTTGGCTATCGCTTTGACGGTCGCCAGTGGATCGCCGTCCTGGAAAAGGGATACCGCCAGACCGACCAGGCCCCCGCTCATCGGGTTCAACCGGTTGAGTAGGTCCCGAATCGCGTTCTGGGTGGCCTCGACCTTGTCGGCAAACGCCGTCAGCGAGTCCGCGACCTTGCGACACTGGTCCGCAACGGCGCCTACCTTGTGGCCGAGATCGTCAATGGCCGAGGACATGAGGTCGGCCTCGGGCAGCTGCTGAGCAGCGAAAAGAGCCTTCCTGCCGCCCACATCTGCGGAGGTGTGGCTCAATGCGTCGGCGTAGGAGGTCCAGGCCCGGGCCGCCGCCCGCATCGAAGCTGGATCGCCGTCCGGCCACAGGTCCCCGACGAAAGCCTCCACCACCGCCCACAACGCCGGAGCCGCGATGCCCGGACCGAACGGACTCGGCATTGCGGGTGCCTGCGCTGGGGCAGGACACGGAGGAATCGGCAGTGACGGCTGGCCTCCACCCGGCACGGACATCGCGTTGCTCAGCGCATAGTTGTACGCCGACATCTTGACGCCGTAGCCCATCCGCTGACACGCGCTGATCGCCGCAGCTCCGGCGGCGAGCACCTTCGTACCGGAGTTGAGGTACTGCGTCCCGAACTTGACCCCGGCTCCATCGTGACCCGAATTCACCCGCGAAAAGCCGCCGGTCAGGGCCGATAGCGCGGCGGCCAGCGCGCCGGCGTCGCCGGACAGCTTGTCCCCGACGGCCGACAACTCACCCGGGTTCACCTCCAGCGGCGCCACCGATCACCTCCCTTCGCGGCGTCAGCAACAGTATGGCGATTTGTGCAGGCAGGCCGTCCCCGCACGGACAAGCCGGAATGCGGACGCCGGTCGTGATGTTGCTCACTGAGCAGAACGCGGCGGCAAGACCGCTCGTCTGGCCAGGTCAACAGTTAGGCTTTATCCGTGGCCGCTAAAAAATGCGGAGCCCGATCGGTCGGCGCGGACGGCGTAGAACGCCGGCCGAACTGTGTGGCCGCCGTCCGCTCGCCGGCTCGCGACCTGCGGCAGCACTACGCCGCCAGCGCCGCTCGCCGGGCACGCATTCTCAATATCGCTGCCTGGATGTCGGTCGTGGTCAGCGCCAGCTTCATCGGCGTGCAGTTCTTCATGGGTTCGTGGCTGTGGGAAGTCCTCTGGATCAACATCGCCGCCATGGTGATTTTTGCGATCGTTCCGTTGCTGCACCGCTTCGGGGAACTGGTGGCGCCGCTGACGTTCATCTTCACGGCGTACACCACGGTCTTCGCCAGTTGCTGGGAAGTCGGCACCGGCTCGGGCGCCAAACTGTTCTTCCTGGTCGGTGCCTGCCTGGTGGTGCTCGTGCTGGGCATCGAGCACATCGTGCTGGCCGGCTTCCTGGCCGCGCTCGCCGCCGCTCTGGTCATCACCGCCGAGCTGGTGATACCCCGAGACACCGGCCTGCAGCCGCCCTGGGCGCAGACAACAGGCTTCGTCATCACCACGCTGTCGGCATGTGTCGTGGTGGTGGTGACCGTCTGGTTCGCCCTGCGTGACACCGCACGCGCCGAGGCGGCGATGGAAGACCAGTACGAACGCTCGGAAGCGCTCCTGGCCAACATGCTGCCCGCCAGCATCGCCGAACGCCTCAAGGAACCGGAGCGGCGCGTTATCGCCGACAAGTACGACGAAGCCTCGGTCCTTTTCGCCGACATCGTGGGCTTCACCGAACGCGCCAGCAGCACCCCGCCCGCCGAGCTGGTCAAATTTCTCGACCGCCTGTACAGCGCCTTCGACGAACTGGTGGACAAGCATGGCCTGGAGAAGATCAAGGTCAGCGGCGACTCCTACATGGTGGTCAGCGGCGTCCCCCGGCCCCGGCCGGACCACGTCCAAGCTCTGGCCGACTTCGCCCTCGACATGGCCGACGTCGCAGCCGCGCTGAAAGACCCGCACGGCCGCGCGGTGCCGCTGCGGGTCGGCCTGGCGACCGGACCCGTGGTGGCCGGCGTAGTCGGATCGCGCCGCTTCTTCTACGACGTCTGGGGTGACGCGGTCAACGTCGCATCCAGGATGGAGTCCACCGATTCGGTCGGCCAGATTCAGGTTCCCGACGAGGTCTATGAGCGCCTCAAGGACGATTTCGTACTGCGCGAGCGCGGGCACATCGACGTCAAGGGCAAGGGTGTGATGCGCACCTGGTATCTGGTCGGCCGCAAGACGCCCGAGGAGACCGCCGACCTGCGGACCGAGGACGCCGAAGCCGCGCACGTCTGAGGTCAAAAGCCCCTACCCCGGAACCACCACATGCGCCACACTGGTGCTCATGGAAAACAGTTCCGCAACGTTGCCTCCTCCGAGTTTGCTGCCACATCTCTGGAAGACCACGCTGATTTCGGGCGTTTTGTCACTGGTCGTCGGCGTAGTGATCGTGGCGTGGCCAGGTATGTCCGTGCTGGTCGCCGCCATTGCGTTCGGCGTATACCTGCTGATCACCGGCGCCGCGCAAGTCGCCTTCGCCTTCGCGCTGCATGTGTCCGCGGGCAGCCGCATCCTGCTATTCATCAGCGGCGCAGCGTCACTGATTCTGGCCGTGCTGGCCTTCCGGCACTTCGGTAATGCCGTTCTGCTGCTTGCCATTTGGATCGGTGTCGGCTTCATTTTCCGCGGTGTCGCGACGACGGTCTCGGCCATCAGCGATCCGGCTCTGCCCGGTCGTGGCTGGCAGATTTTCATCGGCGTCATCAGCCTGCTTGCCGGAATCGTGGTAATGGCCTCACCGTTCGACTCGATCCTCACCCTGGCTCTGGTCGTCGGCGTCTGGTGCATCGTCATCGGCGTGTTCGAGATCGTGTCGGCATTCGGCATCCGCAAGGCGTCCCAGAACCTCAGGTAACCAGTCCCCCAATTCACAGACGTTAGCGATGGCCAACCACAACTACTACACTCTGTCGTAGATGCAGCCTGGGGAGTAAACAGATGAACGTCGTCGATATTTCGCGGTGGCAGTTCGGTATCACGACCGTCTACCACTTCCTTTTCGTGCCGCTGACCATCGGCCTGGCCCCGCTGCTCGCGATCATGCAGACCGCATGGGTGGCGACCGGCAACGTCGCCTGGTATCGCTTGACGAAGTTCTTCGGCAAGTTGTTCCTGATCAACTTCGCGATCGGGGTGGCAACCGGGATTGTGCAGGAATTCCAGTTCGGCATGAATTGGAGCGAGTACTCGCGGTTCGTCGGCGACGTCTTCGGCGCGCCGCTGGCCATGGAGGGCCTGCTCGCGTTCTTCTTCGAATCGACGTTCCTGGGCTTGTGGATCTTCGGCTGGAGCCGGTTGCCGCGCCTGGTGCATCTGGCCTGCATCTGGATCGTCGCGATCTCGGTGAACGTGTCCGCGTTCTTCATCATCTCGGCGAACTCGTTCATGCAGCACCCGGTGGGCGTGCACTACAACCCGCAGACCAAGCGCGCCGAGCTCAACAGCATCGTGGCGCTGCTGACCAACAACACCGGTCTAACCGCGTTCAGCCACACCGTCACCGGCGCGTTGCTGACGGCCGGTACGTTCGTCGCCGCCGTCAGCGCGTGGTGGCTGGTCCGGTCACAAACCACCACCGTCGACCCGGGGACCCGGGCCATGTACCGGCCTGCCACCGCATTAGGCTGCTGGGTCGTCCTCGTGGCGACCGTCGGCCTGTTCTTCACCGGCGACCACCAGGGCAAGCTGATGTTTCAACAGCAGCCGATGAAGATGGCGTCCGCAGAGTCGTTGTGCGACACGCAAACTGATCCGGACTTCTCGATTCTGACGGTCGGCCGGCAGAACAACTGCGACTCCCTGACCCGGGTCATCGAGGTGCCTTACGTTCTGCCCTTCCTCGCCGAAGGCAAGACCGAGGGCGTCACGCTCCGGGGCGTGCGCGACATCCAACAGGACTATGTCCAGCGATTCGGGCCAAATGACTACCGGCCCAACCTCTTTGTCACCTACTGGTCGTTCCGCGCGATGATCGGGTTCCTGGCCATCCCGGTGTTGTTCGCCCTGCTGGCGCTGTGGCTCACCCGGGGTGGGCGGATCCCCAGCCAGCGGTGGTTCGCCCGGTTCGCGCTGCTCACCATCCCGACGCCGTTCCTGGCCAACATCGCCGGCTGGGTGTTCACCGAAATGGGCCGACAACCATGGATTGTGGCGCCGAACCCCACCGGAGACCAGAACGTGCACCTCACCGTCGCCGCCGGCGTCTCACACAACACCTTCGCCATGGTCGTCACCTCGCTGGCCACCTTCACGCTGGTTTACGCCGTCCTGGCGGTCATCTGGTTCTGGCTGCTTAAGCGCTACATCGTCGAAGGACCGCAGGAGCACGACGCCGAACCGGCCGCGCCGCCGCCCGAGGACCAGGACTCCGACCAAGAGCACGTGAAAACCCTGTCCTTCGCCTACTGACTGAGCCCGAAAGGAGCTGACACATGAACCTGCAACAGTTGTGGTTCGGCCTGATCGCGGCGCTGTTCCTCGGCTTTTTCGTCCTCGAAGGCTTCGACTTCGGCGTGGGCATGCTGATGGAGCCTTTTGCCCGGGTCAGCAAGGGTGACCGAGAAGCACACCGGCGCGCCGCCCTGAACACCATCGGCCCGGTGTGGGACGGCAACGAGGTCTGGCTGATCACCGGCGGCGCCGCGATGTTCGCGGCGTTTCCGGGTTGGTACGCCACCGTGTTCTCGACGCTGTACCTGCCGCTGCTGGCGATCCTGTTCGGCATGATCCTGCGGGTCGTGGCGATCGAGTGGCGTGGCAAAGTCGACGACACCAGGTGGCGCGGCTGGGCCGACTTCGGCATCGCCGTCGGATCATGGCTGCCCGCAATCCTGTGGGGCACGGCCTTCGCGATCCTGGTGCGCGGCTTGCCCGTGGACGCCGACGGTCAGGTCAACCTGTCGATCACCGATGTGCTCAACCCCTACACGCTGCTCGGTGGCGTGGCCACCGCCGCGTTGTTCCTGTTCTACGGCGCGTTGTTCGTGGCGTTGAAGACGGCGGGCGACATCCGTGACGACGCACACCGATTCGCGCGCTGGTTCGCACTGCCGGCCACCGTTTTCGTTGCGGGTTTCGGGGTCTGGACGCAGCTGAGCTACGGCAAGGACTGGACCTGGGCCGTGCTGGGAGTCGCTGTTCTCGCGCAACTGGTGGCCGTGTTGCTGGCGTGGCGGCAGGCCTCCGACGGGTGGGCCTTCGTATGTGCCTTGCTGGTCGTGGCGAGCGTGGTGGTGCTGCTGTTCGGCGCGCTGTTCCCGAACCTGGTGCCGTCAACCCTCAACAGCCAGTGGAACGTCACGATCTACAACGCATCGTCGACGCCCTACACGCTCAAGATCATGACCTGGGTGGCCGCGATCATGACACCCTTGACGGTGGCCTATCAGGGATGGACGTATTGGGTTTTCCGGCAACGTATCTCGGCTGACGGCATCCCTCCGTCGATCGGCCTGACCAGGCGCCCGTCCTGAGCGACAGAGGCTCTCGGGCACCGCTGGACCCACGACTGTGGCGGGCATCGGGCGCGCTGCGTCGGTTTCTGGCCGCCGAGGTGGCCTGTGGGGTAATTATCAGCGGCTGCGCGATAGGGTCGGCGATCGTCCTGGGCAGCATCGTCGCCCGGGTGGCGATGGATCCGTCGGCACGTAACCTGCGCAGCTGGCTCGGACCGCTGTCAATCCTGGCCGCGTTCTGGTCTTTCCGCGCGATCACGCACTGGCTGCAGGCGCGGCTAGGGCAACGGGGGGCCAGTGCCGTGATCGCCGACCTGAGCGGTCAGGTGTTGACCGCAGTCACCGCACGTCAGCCCGGCGAACTGGCGGCCCAGCGTGACGACGCAGCGGTCGTGGTCACCCGGGGACTGGATGGTCTGCGCCCCTACTTCACCGGCTACCTGCCCAACCTGCTGCTGGCCGCGATCCTGACACCGGCCACCGTGGCCGTGATCGCCCTCTACGACCTGAAATCGACGCTGATCGTGGTGATCACGTTGCCCCTCATCCCGATCTTCATGGTGCTCATCGGATTGGCCACCGCGCAGCGATCGGCGTCCTCGCTGGCCGCCATGACCACGCTGCAATCACGCCTACTGGATCTGGTCGCCGGCATTCCGACGCTGCGTGCCCTGGGCCGCGCGTCAGGCCCCGAGCAGCGCATCGCCGAACTCAGTGCCGCCCATCGCCGTTCGGCGATGGCCACCCTGAGAATCGCGTTTCTGTCGGCACTCGTGCTGGAATTGCTGGCCACCCTGGGTGTTGCGCTGGTCGCGGTCAGCATCGGCCTCCGCCTGGTTTTCGGTGAGATGAGCCTGACCGTTGGCCTCACCGTGCTTCTGCTGGCACCTGACGTCTACTGGCCGCTGCGACGCATCGGAGTGGAATACCATGCGGCCCAGGACGGCAGGGCAGCCGCGGACAAAGCTTTCGCGCTCATCGGCGAACAGGTGCCGGTCGGACCGAACCAGGGGTCGGTGGTCGCTCGCGGGGCACAGATCCGCGTCGAGAATATGAGCGTGGCCGGACGCGACGGTTACGCGCCGCGGCAGCTGAATGCGGTCATCGAACCGGGTGAGGTGACCGTGCTGACCGGACGCAACGGCGCCGGGAAAAGCACCACCCTTCAGGTGATCGCCGCCCTCACCACGCCGTCTTCGGGCCGGGTCACCGTGGCCGGAATCGACCTCGCCGCACTGGAACCCACGCGATGGTGGCCCCAGATCTCGTGGCTACCTCAACGCCCGGTGCTGATACCGGGCACCGTCCGGGCCAACCTCGAGCTGTTCAGCCCGCTGGTCAATCTCGAGGATGCTTGCCGTGCAGCCGGATTCGACGCGGTGCTGGCTGAATTGCCGGCTGGGCTGGATACCGTACTGGGCCGCGGCGGCGTCGGACTGTCGCTCGGGCAGCGGCAACGGTTGGGCCTGGCGCGGGCCCTGGGCTCGCCGGCGCCGGTGCTGCTGCTCGACGAGCCGACCGCACACCTGGACGCCGACACCGAACAACGGGTGCTGACCGCCGTCGTTGCGCGCGCCCGCGCCGGCGCGACGGTGGTGGTGGTCGGGCACCGTGGCCCGGTGGTCGCGATCGGCGACCGGGTCGTGGACGTGACCGCCGGGCGTGAGGTGCGCTATGCGCCGGTCTGATTCTGCAGAGGGTCGCCGCCAGAATCTACTGAGCACCGCAGATCTGTTGCGGCCCCGACTCCCCCGCCTCCTGGCCGCCATCGCACTGGGCGTGCTGGCGCTGGGCAGCGCGCTTGCGCTGGCCGGGGTGTCGGCATGGCTGATCACGCGCGCCTCGCAGATGCCGCCCGTTCTCGACCTGTCCATCGCAGTGGTCGCCGTCCGCACCTTCGCCATCTCCCGTGGCGTGCTGCGCTACTGCGAACGACTGGTCACCCACGACGTCGCCTTGAGGGCTGCGGGCACGGCCCGCGAACAGATCTATCACCGTCTCGCTAATGGTCCGGCGGCGGCGGCCGTCCGGCTGCACAGCGGAGAGTTGGTCGCGCGAGTCGGATCCGACGTCGACACGCTTGCCGATGTGCTGGTGCGGGCCCTGGTGCCTATCGGTGTCGCGGCGGTGCTGTCGGTGGCGGCCGTGGCGGTCGTCGGGATCATCTCGTTGCCGGCAGCGGTGGTCTTGGCGCTATGTCTGGCCTTGGCCGGTGTGGTGGCACCCCGGCTGGCGGGACGCGCCGCCGCCACGCAGGAAGCGATTGCCCGTCAACATCATTCGCAGCGCGATACCGCGGCCATGCTCGCCCTCGACCATGCGCCCGAACTCCGCGTCGCGGGTGCACTGCCGAATGTCATCACCGAATCACAACGGCAACAACGGGCTTGGGGCGCAGCGTTGGATGCCGCCGCCAAACCGGCCGCCTTCGCCGAGGCCGTACCGACCGCCGCCATCGGGGTCAGCGTGATCGGCGCGGTGGTGGCCGCACTGGGCATGGCACCCACCACGGCCCCGACGACGCTGGCCGTCTTGATGTTGTTGCCGCTGTCGGCCTTCGAAGCCACCAGCGTCCTGCCGGCCGCCGCGATCCAATTGACGCGGTCACGAATTGCGGCACGTCGCCTGCTGGAGCTGGCGCCGCCGGTCGCCGAACCCGACATGGAAAAAGTATCCCCAGCCAGGCCGCTGGGACGGCTGTGCGCGCGGATGACGGCGGGCCACGAGGCAACACGCACCCTCGACGCCACGATCGATCTGCCGCCGGGTGCGAGGCTGGCCGTGACTGGTCCCAGCGGCTCAGGCAAGACGACCCTGCTGATGACACTGGCCGGGCTCATCCCGCCGGTGCAGGGACAGGTGACCCTGGACGGAATCGACCTGCAGCGCATCCGGGAGGACGAGTTGCGGCGCGCAGTCAGCTTCTTCGCCGAAGATGCGCATCTGTTCGCGACCACCGTCCGGGACAACCTGCTGGTGGCCCGCGGCGACTGCGATGACGAAGAGCTGACGAAGGCCCTGACGGCGGTCGGCCTGGGTGACTGGCTGTCCGGACTACCGGAGGGTCTGTCCACCGTGTTGACTGCGGGCGCGCAGGCGGTGTCGGCCGGTCAGCGCCGGCGGCTGTTGCTGGCCCGCGCGCTACTCTCCCCCGCGTCCATCGTGCTGCTCGACGAACCCACCGAACACCTCGATGCGGCGGATGCTGACCGGATCCTGCACGAGTTGCTCGACCCTGGCCGCGATCTGATGCCCGCCACCAGAACCGTGGTGGTGGCGACTCATCACCTGCCCGGTGATCTCGATTGCGCGGTCACAGCTGTCGCCGGCGCGGCATGAATTCCAGAGAGAGCAACACGAAGGCCAACGGCACGATCTGCGTCAACGACAGCAGCGCATAGCGCCGGGCGTCCTCGGCGTGGAACTTGTGCAGGTACCGGGCAAGTGACTCAAGAGCGATCAACGGGTCCAGCACATGGATCAGGACGTAGCAGCACCGCTTGAACCAGCCTTGCCTGTCGTCACCGAACAGCTCCGGAAAAGCCGCAAAGGCCAGCGACACTCGTTGGGCTCCTTGCTCTTTAGCGGCGTTGATCATATCGACGCTGAGCCGCTCGTCGATTCCGTTCGGCGACCCGCGACGCCGCCACGGCACGTCCAGGGTGACATCGGCGCCGGCGCCGGCGGTCGCGTATCGGTGGAAGCCCTGCACGATTCCGTCGGCGTCCCTGGCGATGATCAACTTCGTCCCGGGATAGCGACCCTCCAGCACCCCGTCGAGATTCATGCAGAAGCCGCGGTCGGTATGGGCGCCTTTGGCCGAAGCCAGCAGCACCGCCGTCAGCTCGGCACGCAGCTGCGCATCGAGGTCCTGCTCGGCCACGATCTCGGTGGTGATGCCGGCATTGTGCGTCCGGTTCACCGCCTGCCGCAAGTTGCGGAACCTGCGGCCCACGAGCTCGAAACTGGTGGCGTCGACGACCACGTCCCGGCCAATCGGTATGGGGCGCAACGACTGTCCGACCGCTGAGGGGGTCCACAGCGCGAGCCGGCGCTCGCTGCATCCCAATACCACCATCCGCCAGCCCCGGGAATGACACACGGCGGCGAAATCGGCGACCAGAGCCGGGAATCGCTTTTCATCACCGATCGGGTCCCCGCTGACCACCGCGAACCCGAACCTGGTCCGGTATGCGAGCGCCGCGGTGGCGTCGTCGTTGAAGTGATAGCACTTGCCGGTCTGCATCACAAAGGGCGCCAACGGGTCCTGTTGGGTGGCATCGACCAATGCCCACACCCGGGGCAGGTCCTCCGGCCGGGCACGTGCGGGCATCGGCCACATCAGTGCCAGCCCCGAACCGGCAATCAGCAGTTGGCCCAGCAGGTTCATCGCCAGCACGTGGGCGCCCAGGCCGACCACAAGAAGCGATCCGGCGGACATCGCGTGCACCGCCGTCACCGGACGTCCCAGGTAAATGCCGCGCGCGATCAACGCCACCGCGGCCAGCATGGTCAGCGACCACACCAGACCTCCGCCGTCCTGCCAGTCCTCGTGCCGACGGTCGCGGGCGAATATCGCGATCAGCCAGCAGGCCGCGACGAGCACCCCCAGCGCGCCGACACAGCGGGCTGCAAGGGAATCGACCTGAACCACAACGCGTTCGTGCCGGTGGATGCGGGGCACCAGACCAATTGACGGTTGTTTCATTCGCACCTCCCGACTCTCGAGCTGCGCTTACCAAAAACGTTACGCCTGATCACGTCGGGTTTAGTATCGGAGCGTGCCAGCAAAACGTTTCGCCGCAGGCGTCGCGGTGATCGCGGCGGCAACCGTCATGACTGCCATGTGGCCTGCGGACGTGATCACAACCCGGGTCCAGCCCGTCGCCTTCGGGGCGCCGCTCCCGCTCGACCCGGCAACCGGATTGCCCACTGCCGGACAGTTATTCGACCTTCTCAACGCCCTGCAGGACCCGAACGTCCCGTTTTCCGACAAGAGCCATCTCGTCGAGGGTGGCATCAGCCCCATGGAGGCTCACCTGGCCGACGCCCGGCTCAAACAAGCTGTCGCGCATGGCGAGTTGCCGCTGAAGGCCACGGTGAGCAACATCCAGCCCGCCGGCGCCGACACGGTTTCGGCTGACGTCACGATCTCGGGCCCCAAGCTGAACCCGGTGACACAGAATCTGACGTTCGTCGACCAGGGTGGCTGGAAGATCTCTCGCGCGTCTGCGGTGACGCTGCTGGAGGAAACGGGCGCCGTCAGAAGCTAATCGGGTGCGATCGGCAGGCGCGGGCACACCGTGCGGTAGCCGATGTCCGGCGATACCCAGTCCCGCCAATGCCGGTGACTCATGTTGGCAGTTATCTTGTCGCACAACAACTCTGACCATGCGGTGGGCCCCGGCCATACCCGCAGCGTCTGGTCCTGGCTGCCGGACGCCAACTGGCGGCTGTCCGGACTGAACGCCACACTGGTCACCACCCCGGTGTGACCGGTCAGTGGCGCACCAACCGCCGCGCCGGTGCCCGCGTCCCACAAGCGAACGGTGCGGTCGGCGCTGGCCGAGGCGATGTGCCGCCCGTCGGAGCTGTAGGCCACCGCACGCACCACCTCGGTGTGACCCGTCAGCGGCGCACCGATCGAAGCGCCGGTGACCGCGTCCCACCGTCGCAGCGTCTTGTCCCAACTTGCGCTCACGATGCGTGTCCCGTCCGGGCTGAACGCCACGCCACGCACGGGTGCGGTATGCCCGGTCAGTGGTGGCCCGACGGGTGCCCGGGTGACGGGGTCCCACAGGCGCAGCGTCTTGTCCCAGCTCGCGGAGACGATCCGCCGCCCGTCCGGACTGAACGCGACAGCTTCCACAAAGCCGCTGTGACCGGTCAGTGGCGCACCGACCGAGGCGCCGGTGGCGACGTCCCACAACCGCAGTGTCTTGTCGGTGCTGCCGGATGCAATACGTCGGCCGTCTGGGCTGAAGGCCACGCTGGTCACGGCGCTGGTGTGCCCGGTCAGCGGGGCGCCGATTGCCGCCCCGGTGGCCGCGTCCCACTGTCGCAGCGTGCTGTCGTCTCCGCCGGATGCGATGCGCGTGCCGTCCGGGCTGAACGCCACGCTGTTCACCTTGTTCGTGTGCCCGACGAGCGGGGCGCCGATCGGCGCGCCGCTGCCCGCATCCCACAACCGCAGCGTCCCGTCGGTACTGCCGGAGGCGATGCGCCGGCCGTCCGGACTGAACGCCACACTCTCGACGCCGTTGCTGTGCCCGGTAAGCGCGAGACCGAGCGGCGCGTCGACGACAGCGTCCCACCACCGCACGGTGTCGTCGGTGCTGCCCGAGACGATGCGCCGTCCGTCGGGGCTGAATTCGACGTCGAACACCGGGTTGCTGTGCCCGGTCAGCGGCGCACCCAGCGCGGCCCCGGTGGCGGAGTCCCACAACCGCACGGTGTCATCGGCACTGGCTGAGGCGAGACGTCGGCCGTCGGGGCTGAACGCGACGCTCAACACTTGATCGGTGTGCCCGACCAGCGGCGCGCCCACCGGGGCGCCGGTGCCGACGTCCCACAACCGCACGGTGCCGTCCCAGCTCGCCGACGCGAGGCGGCGGCCGTCGGCGCCGAACGCGACGTCAACGACGTCGTCGGTGTGGCCGGCCAATATCGGTGCCGCCTCAGCACCGGTGTCGGCGTCCCAGAGTCGTGCCGTGTTGTCAGCGCTTCCCGAGGCGACTCGGCGCCCGTCCGGGCTGAACGCCACAGAAGTGACCTGGTCGGTGTGCCCGCGCAGCGGTCCGCCGATCGGCGCGCCGGTGCCGGCATCCCAGAGCCGGACGGTCTTGTCCCAGCTGCCGGACACGATGCGCCGACCGTCCGGGCTGACGGCAACTCCCGACACGGCATCGGTATGCCCGGTCATCGGCGCACCGATCGCCGCTCCGGTCGCGGCATCCCAGATCCGCACGGTGTCGTCGCGTCCGCCCGAGACGATCCGGGTTCCGTCGGGAGTGAAGGCGACACTGGAGACGGCTTCGGTATGCCCGATCAGGGGCGCTCCGATCGGCGCACCGCTGCCGGCGTCCCACAAGCGCAGCGCGTTGTCGCTGGCCGAGACGATGCGCCGGCCGTCCGGGCTGAGCGCCATCACCCCGGACGATGGAGCCAGCGGGAAAATCTTGAGGGTGCTGCGCCGCGCGACCAGTGTGTCCAGCAGGGCACCGAGTTCGGTGGCGGGCGCGATCACCGGGGCGGCGAGAATCTGCTGGATCGCCCGCACGTCGCCGCCGGGCGCGATACCGGCCAGCATCGTCTGCGCCTGCGAGGTCAACTTCAGCGCCACCGCCTGGTCGCGTTGCCGTAACGCCTGCTGGCGCTGGTGAACCGCTTCGCGCTGCTGGACGACCGCGAATACCGCTGCGACCACGGCCACCACTGTCAGCACGGCCATCCCGGCGATTGCAGCGGCCCGCAAGCGGCGAAACCGTTGTCGCTCGCGCAGGTCGTCGCTGGCCAGTTGATCTTTGGGCACGCCGTGGATCGGCGCCGCGAGGGCGGTGATCTTCTCCCGCAGCGTTCCGGCGTGCGGATTCCAGGGAGCGTTGTCGCTAACGTCGATGAAGAACGGCTCGGCGGGCAACACACCCGGCTCGGTCAGCACCGGCAGCGCGGCGTTCGACACCTCAGGGTCGAAACGTTGATGCTCGGCATCCCAGTGCAGCCGGCCACCGGCGAGCACCAACAGCAGCCGCTCCCGGCCGCCCCGCTCCAGCCAGTAGCTGACTTCCCGGTTCACCCAATAAGATTCGGCCGCTTTTGGCGATAGCACCGCAACCAGGAAGCGGGACCGGTCCAGCGCGTCGGTGATCTTGCCCCACAGATCCGGACTGACCGTCAGATCCGTATCGTCGCGGAACACCCGCAGGGCGCGAAGCTGGCCCAGCCGTCGGCCGATGCGGTGCATGCCCTGCTGGATGCCGGCGGCGGCGGCGCGGTCGGGGCGGGTGTAGGACAGGAACGCGTCGTAGTCGCGGGTGCGCGATGGGGCGGCCGCAGGCACGGCTATCTGCTCGGTGCGGGAAAGTACTTCAACACGCCCTCCTGCACGACGGTGGCGACGGCCAGCCCGGAGCGATCGAAAAAGTGGCCAGTACCCAGACCGCGGGAGTCGGCGGCGACCGGCGACGACGTCGAGTACAACACCCAGTCGTCGAAATCGACCTGGCGGTGAAACCACACCGAGTGATTCGCCGAGGCCGCGAAGATGCGGTCGTATCCCCAGGACAGGCCGTGCCGGGTGATCACCGAGTCCAGCACGGTGGTGTCCGACGAGTACAGCATGGTCGCGGTGTGCAGTACCGGATCGTCGGGCAGACGGCCCGATGCTTTGAGCCAAACCCGGTTGTAGGCAAGGCTTTCGCCCTTGTCCCGCATCACCCAGGACGGGTCGTTCGTGTAGCGCCAGTCGACCGGCTGTAGCGCGTTGACGAAATGCGGCAGCGTCTTCTCATAGCCACGCAGGAGTTCGCTCAGCGGCGGCACCGATTCCGGCTCGGCGACCTGCGGCGGTTCGAGGCTGTGCTCCAGGCCGCGGCCCCCCGCCATGTAGGAGATCATCGCCGTCGACAGCAACGTCCCGTCCTGGACGGCGTCCACGCGCCGGTTGGCGAAGCGCCGTTCGTCGCGTAGCCGCACGACGTGGAATTCGATGTCCTTGTGGGTGTCGCCACCGTTGATGAAATGCACCGACAGCGCACTGGGCGGCAGGTTTCCGCGGATCAGTGTGCGGGTGCTCGCCACGAACGACTGCGCCACCAGCTGACCGCCGAACGTGCGCATCGGGTTCTTGGTGGGATGAGATCCGACGAAGCGGTCGTCGGCGACACAGTCGAGATCCAGTACCGCCAGCAATTCGTCGAAGTCGGACACGCTGCTAGACGTCGTCCTCACCGATGCGGTGCACGTGGATCAGGTTGGTCGAGCCGACCGTGCCGGGAGGCGCGCCCGCGACGATGACCACGAGATCCCCGCGCTTGTAGCGGCCCAGTTCGAGCAGCGACTTGTCCACTTCGCGGATCATGCCGTCGGTGGACTTCATGTGCGGGACGATGAAGGTCTCGGTGCCCCATGTCATGGCCAGCTGGCTGCGCACCTCGGGCAGGTCGGTGAACGCCAGCAACGGAAGTGGGGTGTGCAGGCGGGCGAGTCGCCGGACGGTGTCTCCGGACTGGGTGAAGGCCACCAGGGCCTTGGCGTCCAGCCGCTCGCCGATGTCACGCGCGGCATAGGAGATCACGCCCCGCTTGGTGCGCGGTACGTGCGTCAGTGGCGGCGCGGCCGTCGAATTCTCCTCGACCGCACACACGATGCGTGACATGGTCTTGACCGCCAGAAGCGGGTACTTGCCGACGGAGGTTTCGCCGGACAACATCAGCGCGTCGGCGCCGTCGAGCACCGCGTTGGCGACGTCGGAAGCCTCGGCCCGGGTGGGCCGGGAATTCTCGATCATCGAGTCGAGCATCTGGGTGGCCACGATGACGGGCTTGGCGTTCTCGCGAGCCATCTGGATGGCCCGCTTTTGCACCAGCGGCACTTCCTCCAGTGGCAGCTCGACGCCGAGGTCACCGCGCGCCACCATCACCGCGTCGAACGCCAGCACGATGGCCTCGAGATTGTCGATGGCTTCGGGCTTCTCCAGCTTGGCGATCACCGGTACCCGCCGCCCGACGCGGTCCATCACTTCGTGGACCAGTTCGACGTCGGAGGGTGAGCGCACGAACGACAGGGCCACCATGTCGACGCCCAACTCGAGCGCGAACGTCAGATCCTGGATGTCCTTTTCGGACAGCGCCGGGGCGGACACGTTCATCCCCGGCAGCGAGATTCCCTTGTTGTTGCTGACCGGTCCGCCCTCGACGACCTTGCACACCACGTCGTCACCCTCGACGCGGTCAACGACGAGTCCGACCTTGCCGTCGTCGACCAGCACCCGGTCACCAGCTGTCGCATCTTGCGCCAGCCGCTTGTAGGTGGTGGAAACCCGGTCATGGCTTCCTTCGCAGTCGGCGACGGTGATGCGCACCGTCTCACCGTCGGCCCAGTAGGTGGGCCCGTCAGCGAAACGTCCGAGCCTGAGTTTGGGGCCTTGCAGGTCGCACAGGATGCCGACGGCCCGGCCGGTGGCGTTGGACGCGCGGCGGACGCGGTTGTAAGCGGCTTCGTGATCCACGTAATCGCCGTGGCTGAAGTTCATTCGGGCGACGTCCATTCCGGCTTCAACCAGTTCACGGACTAAGTCGTCGGTGGGGGTGGCCGGCCCGAGGGTGCAGACGATCTTTCCGCGTCTAGTCACGACGACAAAGCATAGTCGCGCCGGCTGGCATCACGGCGACTGGAAGGTACGGCGCGCGTCGCGGTCATGGGTGCCGAGCGTGAATCTGGTTTCACGTTCGGCGCCGAACGTGAAACCAGCGTCACGTTCGCGGTGGTCGAAACGAAGGGCGCGGTGTGCGCCGATCAGCCGCTCAGGACGGTCGGCATCAGCGGGAAACCGGGCAGATTGCGCACTACCGTCCACGCCGTGGCGGCGACGACCAGCGTGACCACGGTCGGAATCGGCAACCAGGATCGGCCGCTGAACCGGCGCAGCAGAATCCAGGCCGCCAGCAGAGGCAGCAGGACGAGCAGGAACACGTTGTCGTAGACGCTGGCCATCAGGTGACCGTGGAGCAGGTCGTGGGTCATCCGGAGGCCACCGCAGGCCGGACAATTCCAACCGGTGAGAAATTTGAACGGACACTGCGGATAAACCGAATCCGGGTTGTGCGGATCGGCGAGCCCCACGTATGCCAGCGCACCGGCCAACAGGACAGCAGATCCTGCGGCGATGATCTTCGGCGCTGCCGGGGCCCGGTGCTCAGGTTCCATCGCGCAACGGCCGACCCTGAGGGTCGGTGACTTTGTCGGTCAGGATCAGCACTGCGTCGACGATGCCCCATATCCAGGCGCCGAGCCCGCAGGTCACCCAGCCGACCACCAGTTGTGCGATACCCAGCCCCACGTACCCCGCATAGATCCGCCCGATTCCGACAAGACCGAACAGCCCACAGAGCTGCAGCAGGCCCGCGACGGTCTTCGACTTGTCCGAATACGGTTGCCCGGTCACGGGATGCCGGCCGTACGGCGCCGACGGGTCGTATCCGGCCCCGTATTGCGGATACGACGGGTAGGGCGGAGGAAAGGGCGGCGGCGGATATCCCGGGTCCTGCGGCCCAGAGCCCGGCTCGCTCGCGCCGGCCCACGGCTGGTCAGTCACGGTTTCAGCATGCCAGATACCGCGGGCCATCGCTGCGTGCTCACTTCAGCCACCCGGGCAACGACCAATCAGCTGCTCACCCGCCACGATGTTGAAGTCGTTGCAGCGCAATGAATTAGACGTGCGGGCGTCAGGACCGCTGCCGTCTCAGCCGCAATCGCCAGCGCTGCCGGGCTGCGCCGTCGGGTAGCGGAGTCTCCGGCGATGACTCGTCGCCCTCGGATTCGTCCGCGCCTTCCTCGACCGCCTCAGCGGGTGCGGCCTCGGACTCGACGGCGCGGGGCGCGACGACCTCCGGCTCGGTCGAGTCGGGTTCGTCGGACTGTTCCTGGTCGGCAGGCTCGTCGGGCTCTTCGATCTCGTCAGGCTTTTCGGCCTCGGCGGGCTTTTCCGCCTCATCAGGCTCTTCAAGTGCGTTGCCTTCAGCGACTTCAGCCTCAGTCGCCGCGGCCGATTCCTCGGCTTCATCGACGTCCTCGGACGCCGCCGGGCCGGCACCGAGCAATGGGTGGCCACCGGACTTGGCGACGGGCACCTCCCCGGACGGTTCAGCGTCTACCGGCTCTGCTTCAGCCGGTTCAGCCGGCGTTGCCCCCGCGCTTTCGGACTCAGCGTCCGGCTGCTCGGACTCATCGATCACCGCTTCGGCCGCGTCCTGCGGTACGGCTGCAGGCTCGTCCCGCTCGACCTCGTCCGCCTCGGCCCCGACGGCTCCTGCCGCCTCATGACCGGCGGGCTCAGCGTCCGCCGGCTCTTCAGCCTCGGCGGCGTCGGTCTCCCCGACCTCACCCACGGCCTCGGCTTCCTCCGCCACGACAGCGTCAGCATGCTCTGGTGCCTCAGCCTGCGCCTCGGCAACCTCCGACTCCTCGTCGGCCTCGACGCTTTCGGCCTCAACAACCTCGTCGGCGCCCTCCGGCTCGCCCGCTACATCCGCGGCCTCGACAGCCTCATCGGACTCGGCGGTAGCCTCTTCGACGCCCTCTTCGGCGTCCTCATCGATCGCGCCTTCTGCCACCTCAGCCTGCGCCTCGGCAACCTCCGACTCCTCGCCCGCCTCGCCACTTTCCGCCTCGGCCACCTCGGGCTCGTCGGCGCTCCCGGGCTCGCCCGCTACCTCTGGGGCCTCGACAGCCTCATCGGTCTCGGCAAAATCCCCTTCGACGCCCTCGTCGCCGTCCTCGACGACCGCGCCCTCTGCCACCTCGGCCTGCGCCTCGGCGACCGCGCCCTCTGCCACCTCAGCCTCCGCCTCGGCAATCTCCGGCTCCTCGCCACCCTCGGACGTCTCACCGTCGGCAGCCGCTACATCCGGACCATCGGCTCCGCCGACGCCGCCTGCCGCCGCCCCCGCGGCAGATGCCGCACCGACCGCGGCCAATTCCTGGTCGGGCTCTGCGACTTCCTCGGCCTCTGCGACTTCCTCGGCCTCTTCGGCCCCGCGGCCGCGCAGCAACGCCGGATCCTCCCGGCCCTTCGGCGCCAGGATGATGTAGACGACCGCGCCGATGAAGACGAACGTCGACGTGAACGTGTTGATCCGAATCCCGGCGATGTGTGTCGCGGTGTCGTCGCGAAGCAGCTCGACACCGAATCGCCCGACGCAGTACAGCGCGACATACGAGGCGAACAGACGCCCATGCCCAAGGGTGAAACGCCGGTCCAGCATCAGCAGAATGCCGAAAACCAGCAGATTCCACAGCAATTCGTAGAGGAACGTGGGCTGTACGACGAGTGCCACCTGGCCCGTCGACACGCCGTCGAGCGAGTGGACGTCGACATACCCGGCAGGGTCGCGCCGATAGAAGATCTCCAGCCCCCACGGCATCGTTGTTTCGCGCCCGTAGAGCTCCTGATTGAAATAGTTCCCGAGCCGTCCGATGGCCTGCGCCAACACAACTCCCGGAGCCACCGCGTCGACGAAGGCGGGCAACGGAACCCCATGCCGCCGGCAGCCGATCCACGCACCGACGACACCGAGCGCCACCGCACCCCAGATGCCCAGGCCGCCGTCCCAGATCCGAAGCGCCGCAGCCAGACCGGCACCACCGGGGCCCCAATATGTCTGCCAGTCGGTGGCCAGGTGATAGAGACGGCCACCGACCAATCCGAACGGCACCATCCACAGCGCAATGTCGTAGACCACGCCCCGCTGACCGCCGCGGGCCGCCCAGCGCCGGTCCCCGATCAGCAGGGCCACCAATATGCCGGTGATGATGAAGAACGCGTAAGCACGAATGGGCAGCGGCCCCAGATGCCAGACGCCGCGCGGCGGACTGGGTATGTAGGCGAGGTAGCTGATTGTCATGCCGAATCCCTCTGGCGTACGCCGGCGGCGAGCTCCTCGGTGAGCGCCCGCAGGGCGGGCAATCCCTCACCCAGCGCCGAAACCAGGGCCGATCCGACGATCACTCCGTCGGCGTAGCTGCCGATCTGCGCCGCCTGCGCTCCCGACCGCACGCCCAGGCCGACGCCGACCGGTATGTCAGCCACCGCCTTGACCCTTCTGACAAGTTCGGGCGCGGCCGACGAAACCGCATCGCGCGCGCCCGTCACACCCATCGTCGAAGCCGCGTAGACGAATCCGCGCGAGGCTTCGACAGTGGTCACCAACCGTTCCGGCGTCGACGACGGCGCAACCAGGAAGATGCGATCCAATCCGTGCTCGTCCGACGCCGCAATCCACTGCGTCGCCTCGTCGGGAATGAGGTCGGGCGTGATCAGGCCCTTACCTCCCGCCGCGGCGAGATCGCGGGCGAACGCCTCGATCCCGTACCGCAACACCGGATTCCAGTAGGTCATCACCACGGCATGGCCACCGGCGGCGCTGATCGCCTCGACCGCTGCCAGTGTGTCGCGTACCCGGACTCCCCCGCTCAACGCCCGCTCGGTCGCCCGCTGAATAGTGGGGCCGTCCATCCCCGGATCGGAGTACGGCACACCCACTTCGATGATGTCGCAACCGGATTCGACCAGTGCGGTCATCGCCTGCAGCGATGTCGGCACGTCCGGGTAGCCGGTGGGCAGGTAACCGATCAACGCGGCCCGACTTTCGGCGCGGCACGTATCGAACAGCGGGCCCAGCTTGCTGGCCGCACCCTGTTGTAGTGTCACGACTCGTCCATCAGCCCGAACCACTTTGCAGCGGTCTCCACGTCCTTGTCGCCGCGGCCCGAGAGGTTCACCACAATGACCGCGCCCCTTCCCAATTCGGCACCCAATTTGAGGGCGCCGGCCACCGCGTGCGCGGATTCGATCGCCGGGATGATCCCCTCCGTGCGGGACAGCAGTCCGAACGCATCCATCGCCTCGGTGTCGGTGATGGGCTCGTACTGAACGCGGCCCGCCTCCTTGAGCCAGGCGTGTTCGGGACCCACGCCGGGGTAGTCCAAACCTGCTGAGATGGAATGCGATTCGATGGTCTGCCCGTCCGCGTCCTGCAGCAGGTAGGAGAACGAACCCTGGAAAGCGCCGGGCGAGCCGCCAGTGAACGTCGCCGCATGCCGACCGGTCTCGACGCCATCGCCGGCGGCCTCGTAACCCACCAACCGCACACCGGGATCGTCGAGGAAGGCGTGGAAGATACCGATCGCGTTGGAACCGCCACCGACACAGGCGACCACCGCGTCGGGCAACCTGCCCGCCTGCTGCTGGATCTGTACCCGTGCCTCCATGCCGATGATGCGCTGGAAGTCACGCACCATCGTCGGGAAGGGATGCGGTCCGGCGGCCGTGCCGAAGCAGTAGTAGGTGTTGTCGGCGTTGGTGACCCAGTCCCGAAATGCCTCGTTGATGGCGTCTTTCAGGGTTCGCGAACCGGTCTCCACCGAAACGACCTGCGCGCCCAGCAGGCGCATGCGGGCCACGTTCAATGCCTGGCGTGCAGTGTCGACCGCACCCATGTAGATGATGCAGTCCAGGCCCATCAGGGCGCAGGCGGTGGCGGTGGCGACGCCGTGCTGGCCGGCGCCCGTCTCGGCGATGACTCGCGTCTTGCCCATCCGGCGAGCCAGCAACGCCTGACCCAGCACGTTGTTGATCTTGTGAGAACCTGTGTGGTTCAAGTCTTCTCGCTTGAGAAAGATCCGTGCCGACCCGGCGTGCTCGCCCAATCTGGTCGTCTCGTACAGCGGCGACGGACGCCCGGCGTAGTGCGTCTGCAACTTGTCCAGGGTGTCCAGGAAATCCTGGTTGACGCGTTCCTTCTCGTAGGCGACGGTGACTTCCTCGATGACGGCCATCAGCGCCTCAGGCACGTAACGTCCGCCGTACACACCGAAATGACCGCCCGCGTCGGGGTCGTAGTGGGTGCGTTCGACGATGGCGGCGCTGGTGCGCGGAATATCCGGATTCGACAGGTCGGCCATCACAAAGACTCAGAACGTGCGCGGTACATCAACGGCTAGCGAGCCGGTTTCGGACAGGACGGATGGGTTCCGGCGGTGACCAGGTCGGCGACCGCCGCACGGGGGTCTCCGCTCTTCACCAGGCCTTCGCCGACGAGCACGGCGTCGGCGCCCGCGCCGGCGTACGCCAGCAGGTCACCGGTGTGCCGTACACCGGATTCGGCGATCCTGATCACCTTGCTGGGCAGCCCGGGAGCGATCCGCGCGAAGCAGTCGCGGTCGACCTCCAGCGTGGTGAGATCGCGGGCGTTGACCCCGATCACGTTGGCGCCCGCCTTCAATGCCCGGTCGGCTTCCTCTTCGGTGTGAACCTCGACGAGCGCCGTCATGCCGAGCGACTCGGTGCGGTCAAGCATCGAAACCAGCGCCGACTGGTCCAGCGCGGCGACGATGAGCAACAACATGTCGGCGCCGTGCGCACGGGCCTCGTGGATCTGGTAGGGCTGCACCACAAAGTCTTTGCGCAACACCGGAATCGACACCGCGGCACGCACCGCGTCGAGGTCGTCGAGCGAACCGTGAAAACGCCGTTCCTCGGTCAGCACGCTGATGATCCGAGCGCCGCCGTCCTCATAGGCACGGGCCAGCTTCGCCGGGTCCGCGATGGTCGCCAGCGGACCCTTGGACGGGCTGGCGCGCTTGACCTCGGCGATGACGCCGATACCGGGCTCGCGCAGCGCGGCCATCACGTCTCGTGGCGGCGGGGCGGCTGCGGCGGCGGCCTTGATTTCAGAAAGACTCACGCGGGCTTCGCGCGCGGCAACATCGGCCCGGACTCCCTCAAGAATGGAGTCAAGCACGTTGGCCGGACTCATACCTGCGGTTCCTTCCTCCTGTAACCCACTGTGACTCTGGATCACCCCACGCTCGCCAACCGATTTCGACGGCGTGCAAGAAGGGTAGCGACTGTCACGATGGGGTCCGTCACCGCCCCTCGGTGTCCGGGTCGCGCGGCCGATCGGTAAGGTCGCGGCCCTCGTCGAGAGCGTCCCAAATCATGCGTTCGGAGAGCTGCGACTGCCCGTCCCGCTCCTGCGAGGGTTCCTCCGTCGGTGTCCCCTCGATGTCCCGCGCGGCCGATCGACGCGCCCCGGGTGCCAGGTACTTCGTGCTGGTCGACCGGGTGGACCCGGCAACCGACGCCGAGCGCATCAGCAGCGCCGCGGCGATCAGGGTGCACGTCGCGGCCGCCACCGTCGCCACCGCTCCGGTGTACTGGCGGGCACTGCCCACCAGGGTCGCAACAGGAACGTGCGCCAGATCGGCACCGCGCGCCGCAACATCCGGGAGGGCCCACAGGCCGAAGCCGAGATAGCCGATCGCGAAACTCGCAACCGCCAGCAGCGCCGCCAGCGCACGCAGCTGCCAGCCGCGCACCGCCAACGCCGCGACCGCGGCGGCCAGGTTCACGATCGCCAGGGGCAGCAGCGCGGTCGACCAGGAGGCACCCGACAGCGCGATCTCCTTGGGCGGCCCCAACCCGTCGAACGATCGGATGACGACCCAGGTGAACCGAGAGGCCCCCCACAGCGCACCGGCCGCCACCACGAGCAACACCTGGGCGACGCCGATGATCAGCCGGCCACGGCGAGCCGTGTCAGCCACCGGGCATACCGGGCACGGTCAGCGTCTCGGCCGCGGCGATCGCATTGAGCACCGCCCGCGCCTTGTTTCGTGACTCGTTGTACTCGTAGGGCCCGTTGGAGTCGGCCACCACGCCTCCCCCGGCCTGCACGTACGCAATGCCGTCGCGCATCAACGCGGTACGGATGGCGATCGCGAAGTCGGCGTTACCGGCGAAGTCGAGGTAGCCCACCACGCCGCCATACAGGCCGCGGCGGGTCTTCTCGACCTCCTCGATCAGTTCCATCGCCCGCACCTTCGGAGCACCGGACAGGGTCCCGGCCGGAAAACAGGCCGTCACCGCGTCCAGGGCAGTCCTACCCTCCGCCAACACCCCCGTCACGGTGGACACCAGGTGCATCACATGGCTGTAGCGCTCGATGTGGCTGTAGTCCTCCACACGGACGGTGCCCGGCGTGCACACCCGGCCCAGGTCGTTGCGGCCCAGGTCCACCAGCATCAGGTGCTCGGCGAGCTCCTTCTGGTCGGCCAGCAACTCCTTTTCCAGCAGCACGTCTTCTTCTTCGGTCTCGCCGCGCCACCGCGTCCCGGCGATCGGGTGCGTCGTGGCCCGTCCGTCCTGCACCGTGACCAGCGCCTCGGGACTCGACCCGACGATCGAGAAATCCACTGCGCCTTCACTATCGGGAATCTGCAGCAGGTACATGTACGGGCTCGGGTTACTCACCCGCAGCATCCGGTAGACGTCGATCGGGTCGACGTCGGTGTCCATCTCGAAACGCTGCGACGGCACGACCTGAAAGGCTTCACCGGCGGCGATCTGTTCCACCAGATGGTCGACGATGGCGCCGTACTCTTCAACCGTCCGTTGCGAGCGGTACACCGGCTCCGGCTTGCTGAATGTGGAGACCGTCGAGGGCAGCGGCTGCCCTAGTGCCACGGTCATCACGTCGAGTCGCGCGACCGCGTCGTCGTAGGCCCAGTCCACCCGCTCGTCGGTGCCGTTCCAGTTGACCGCATTGGCGATCAGGGTGATGGTGCCCTCGTGGTGGTCCACCGCGGCCACGTCGGTGGCCAGCAGCAACAGCATGTCCGGCAGCCGGAGGTCGTCGACGGCAAGCTCGGGCAGCCGCTCCAGGCGCCGCACCATGTCATAGGCGAAGTAGCCGACCATGCCACCGGACAGCGGCGGCAACCCCGGCCTCGAATCCTGGGGCGCGGCGGTCGCCAGCACCTCCAGGGTGGCGCGCAGCGCCTCCAGCGGGTCGCCGCCGGCCGGAGCGTCCTGGGGCACCGCGCCCAGCCACACTGCCTGGCCGTCTCGCACGCTCAACGCCGTCGGCGCCCCGGCCCCGATAAACGACCAGCGCGACCACGACCGGCCGTTCTCCGCCGATTCGAGCAGAAAAGTCCCGGGACGGCTGGCGGCGAGCTTGCGATACGCCGACAGCGGAGTTTCGCTGTCGGCCAGTACCTTGCGAGTCACCGGAACTACCCGGTGCTCGGCCGCCAGCACGCGGAAATCCTCCCGCGTTGTCGTGGCTGCGAGGTTGGCTTGCACCGGACCATCCAATCAGATTGCGGGGCGGCCGCCCGCGTAGCGTGGCGCCCATGAAAATTGGTGACACCGTGGCCGACTTCGAGCTTCCCGACCAGACGGGCACGCCGCGCAGACTCAGCGAGCTGCTGAGCAACGGGCCCGTGGTGCTGTTCTTCTATCCGGCGGCGATGACGCCGGGCTGCACCAAAGAAGCCTGCCACTTCCGGGATCTGGCTGCCGAATTCGCGGCCGTGGGCGCCAACCGGGTCGGTATCAGCACCGATCCCGTGCAGAAGCAGGCCAAGTTCTCCGATACGCAGAACTTCGACTATCCGCTGCTGTCGGACAACGACGGCACGGTGGCCACTCAATTCGGCGTCAAGCGCGGTCTGCTCGGCAAGCTGATGCCCGTCAAGCGCACCACGTTCGTCATCGACACCGACCGCACGGTTCTCAACGTGATTTCCAGCGAGATCAGCATGGACACTCACGCGGACAAGGCACTGGAGACGCTGCGCGGCCGGTGAGCCGCCGTCCCGCATCCCCGGCGGTCTCGTGGTCCCCTGCCCGCACGGACTCGGGCCGCAGCGACGCGACCCGCACCGCGTCTAGGGGCTGATCGCCAGGAACAACCAGGCGGCCAGCACCACCAGATGCACCTCGCCCTCCAGCCGGGTCGCCCGGCCGGGCACCACCGTCAGCACGCTGACCACCATGGTCAGCGCCAGCAGCACCAGCTGGGTGGGCCCGAGCCCCAGGTGCAGCGGTCCACGGATCCAGAGGGACGCCAGGGCGATCGCCGGGATGGTGAGCCCGATACTGGCCATCGCGGAGCCGTAAGCGAGGTTGAGGCTGATCTGCATGCGGCCCTGCCGTGCCGCACGCCCGGCCGCGAGTGTTTCCGGCAGCAAGACGACGAGAGCGATCACCACACCGACGAACGAGTGCGGAAAACCGGCGGCGGCCACCATCCGCTCGATGATCGGCGATTCCACCTTGGCCAGGCCCACCACCGCCACCAGGGCGACCAGCAGCACTCCGAGGCTCAGCAGCGCCGACTTCGTACTCGGCGGCTCGGCGTGGTGGTTTTCGTCGACCGCCCCCTTCTGCGCCACCGGCAGGAAAAAGTCGCGATGCCGGACGGTCTGGGTGAAGACGAACATCAGATACAGGGCCAGGGAGGCGACGGCCGCGAACGCGAGCTGCCCGGGCGAGAACTCGGGGCCGGGATGACTCGTGGTGAACGTCGGCAGCACCAGGCCCAGCGTCGCCAGAGTGGCGACGGTGGCCAGCGCCGAGCCGCTGCCGTGGGCGTTGAACTGCGTCACGCCGTAGCGGCGGGAGCCGAGCAGCAGCGACAGCCCGACGATCCCGTTCGTGGTGATCATGACCGCGGCGAACACGGTGTCACGGGCAAGGGTCGCCGCCTTGTCACCGCCGGAGGTCATCAGCGTGACGATCAGCGCGACTTCGATGACGGTCACGGCGACGGCCAGCACCAGCGATCCGAACGGCTCCCCGACCCGGTGCGCCACCACCTCGGCGTGATGCACCGCGGCCAGCACGGCACCGCCGAGCAGCACCGCCGCCAGCGCGCCCACCACCGGGCCGATCTCCTGCCCCCAGGTGAACGCCAGCGCGACCAGAGCGATCAGCGGCGCCAGCACGTTCCAGGACATGCGTTTGACCATCGATCGCCCCTTTCCTCATCAGGTCGCCAAAATATTTGCCGCACAGGCAAATTGCGGACCACTTCATCGCGTTCGGCCGGCGAGACGCATGCCGCGAATCAGGTTGCCGTGCAACGCCTGAGCGGCCATACCCGACTCGGCGCTGCCGAAACACGTTCACACGCAACCGATTAGGATTATCCGACCGCCGGCCACCGCTTCAGCGGATCGCAACCGGACCGGTCCCTGTCAGCGAAAACTCCCGGCGCCTCGATTGTACCAGTGCGTTAATTCCGCCTAACTGCGCCTCAGTAACATGCTCCCATGCCGACCAGCGCAGACCGTGACCCCGCGAAGGGCCTACAGGAAGGCGAGCTCTTCGCCGGGTACACCATCGTGCGGCGGCTCGGTGCCGGTGGAATGGGCGAGGTGTACCTGGCGCAGCATCCACGGCTGCCCCGCCGGGATGCCCTGAAGATCCTGCCCGCGGAGTTCACCTCGAACCAGGAGTTCCGGCAGCGGTTCAACCGCGAAGCCGACCTGGCCGGCAGCCTGTACAACGAACACATCGTCGGCATTCACGACCGCGGTGAGTACCAGGGTCAGCTGTGGCTGTCGATGGACTACGTGGAAGGAACCGACGCTGCCAGGTTGCTCCGCGACCGATATCCGTCCGGAATGCCCCTGCCGGATGTCGTGGAGATCGTCTCGGCCGTGGCCGAGGCGCTCGACTACGCGCACTCCCGGGGCTTGCTGCACCGCGACGTCAAACCGGCCAACATCCTGTTGGGCGACACCGCGCCGCGACGGCGGATCCTGCTCGCCGACTTCGGCATCGCGCGTGAACTCGGCGAGATCAGCGGGCTGACCGCGACCAACATGATGATGGGCACCACCGCCTACTGCCCGCCGGAGCAGCTGCAAGGTTCCGACCTCGACGGGCGCTCCGACCAGTACGCGCTGGGGTGCACCGCGTACCAGTTGCTCACGGGCATGGCCCCGTTCCAGAATTCCAATCCCGCCGTGGTGATCAGTCAGCATCTGTCGGCGCCGCCACCACTGCTGAGCGAGCGTCGGCCTGAGCTGGCCTACCTGGATCCCATCGTCACCCGGGTACTCGCGAAGGACCGGTCCGCGCGCTTCGCGTCCTGCTCGGATTTCGCCGCGGCGCTGGCCGCCCCGGCGGGCACGGTCGCCGCCGCAGCCGAAACGGCGGACGCCGCACAGCCGACGGTCGCCGTCGAAGTGCCGACCCAGGCGATCGCGACATCATCGGCCGCCGCTGGCCGCCGTCGGGGCGCGATGATCGCCACGCTGGTGGCCGTTGCGCTGGTGGTGGTGGCCGCGGTTCTCGCGGTGGTCGTGATGCGCGGCCATTCGGGCGGGCAGCCGTCCGCGGGCTCCGCGTCCTCATCGGCCGGCGCGGCGCCGACGAGCGGCAACCCGGCTCCCCCGGCGCTCACACTGGCCGACCAGATCACCGATCAGGCCCACGTACTCGGGCCCGGCGAACGCCTCGTGATCGAGCGCGCCGTCAATAAGCTCTATCAGCAGCAGGGGACTCGGCTCTGGGTGGTCTACGTCAACGATTTCGGTGGCGCGAAATCTGCGAAGTGGGCCGAAAACGTGATCCGCGCCAACGGTTTGAGCGACAGCGACGTCCTGCTGGCCATCACCATCGACAAGCCGTCTTTCGTCTTCCACGTGCCGGCGGCCGTCACCGCGGGTCGGCCCATCGACCTGGAGGCACTCCGCAGAGACCGCATCAAGCCGGACGTCGACCGTCGCGAATGGACCCGCGCCGCGCTGGCCGCCGCCACCGGCTTGGACGTGCCGGCGGGCTAACCCTCGGGTTCGAGCAATACCGCGGCGTCGAAGCAGCTGTGGTCGCCGGTGTGGCAGGCCGCACCGACCTGATCGACCGTCAACAGCACGGTGTCGCCATCGCAGTCCAACCGCACCGAGTGCACGTACTGGGTGTGTCCGGAGGTCGCTCCCTTGATCCACTGCTCGCCGCGCGAGCGCGAAAAGTAGGTCGCTTCCCGGGTTTCCAGGGTCCGGGCCAGCGCGTCGTCGTCCATCCAGGCGACCATCAGCACATCACCGCTGCCACGCTCCTGCACCACCGCGGCGAACAATCCGTCCGCGTTGCGTTTCAACCGTGCGGCGATTGCCGGGTCGAGGGTCATGATGTCGTGATCCGAACCGTGATGTCGTGCGCGGCCATGGCGGATTTGACCTGTCCGATGGTCAGCTCGCGGAAGTGAAACACGCTGGCCGCCAACACCGCATCCGCCCCGGCGTCGACCGCGGGCGCGAAATGTTCTGCCGCCCCCGCCCCGCCGCTGGCAATCACCGGCACGGTGACCGCCGCCCGCACCGCCCGCAGCATGGCCAGATCGAATCCGGCCTTCGTGCCGTCGGCATCCATGGAGTTCAACAGGATCTCGCCCACGCCCAACTCGGCGCCGCGGGCCGCCCACTGCACCGCGTCGATGCCGGTGCCCTGCCGGCCACCGTGGGTGGTGACTTCCCACCCCGATGGCGTCGGTGCCGCGCCCTCGGGCACCGTGCGCGCGTCGACGGACAGCACGATGCACTGCGAGCCGAACTGCCGCGCCATTTCCGCCAGCAGGTCAGGCCGGGCGATGGCGGCGGTGTTGACCGACACCTTGTCGGCTCCGGCACGCAACAAGGTGTCCACGTCGGCCACGGTGCGCACCCCGCCACCGACGGTGAGCGGGATGAACACCTGCTCGGCGGTGCGGCGCACCACATCCAGCATGGTGGCCCGGCCCGAGGAAGATGCGGTCACGTCGAGGAAGGTGAGTTCATCGGCACCCTCGGCGTCATATGCTGCTGCCAGTTCGACGGGATCACCGGCGTCCCGGAGGTTTTCGAAGTTGACACCCTTGACGACGCGGCCCGCGTCGACGTCCAGGCATGGGATCACGCGCACCGCGAGTCCGTCACCGGAGTGATGCTGCATCTCAGTAATCCTCCGGTTGTCCCGTGCTGCGCAGGATTTCAAGTATCTCCGCATGCACCCCGGGCGCGGCTGCGAGCGCCGAGCGGGAGGCCGGGGTCCACTGCTCGCCCGCCAGGTCGGTGACGATGCCGCCCGCGGATCGCACCAGCGCCACTCCTGCGGCATGGTCCCACACATGACTGCCGAAACTTATTGCTCCACCCAGGATTCCGTCAGCGACGTAGGCCAGGTCCAGTCCGGTGGAGCCGTGCATGCGCAGTCGCGAGGACAGCCGGCTGAGGTTCTCCAGCACCGCCACCCGGTAGCGCCCCGGGAACCGGCCCCGCGAGTCCGCGCTGAACGACCCGGCTCCGACCAGTGCGTCAGCCAACTCGGCAGGTGCCAACTTCGGTTGCGGCTCACCGTTCTTCACCAGCGGACCACCGGCCACCGCGGTGTAGCGCTGGCCGGTGAAGGGCAGCCAGGTCAGCCCGGCCACGGGTTCGCCGTCACGCAGCAGCCCAAGCAGAATGCCCGCCATCGGAGACCCGGCGGCGTAGTTGAAGGTCCCGTCCACCGGGTCGAGCACCCACACCCACGGCGAGTCGACGTCGGCACCGCCGAATTCTTCGCCGTGCACCTCGATCCCCGTCTCGGTCACCAGGGCGTCGACGACCTGGCGCTCGATGGCCAGGTCGACCTCGGTGGCGAAGTCGTTGCCCTTCTTGCTGACCGCGGACTCTGCGCGGTGGCCCGCGAGGAACGGCTCAACGGCGTCGTCCAGGATGTCCGATGCTTGTTGGACAAGCACATCCAGATCCATGGCGCTACTCCCGCACCGCGTCCAGCGCCTGCGGCAGCGTGAACCGGCCGGCATAGAGCGCCTTGCCCACGATGGCCCCTTCAATCCCCCGGTCGGTCAGCGTCGCAATGGCGCGCAGGTCGTCCAGGCTGGACACCCCACCGGAGGCGATCACCGGCGCATCGGTGCGTTCAGCGACCCTGGCCAGCAGGTCGAGGTTGGGCCCGCCCAGCGTGCCGTCCTTGGTGACGTCGGTGACGACGTAGCGCGAACAGCCCTCGGAGTTCAGGCGGTCCAGCACCTCCCAGAGGTCGCCGCCGTCAGTTTCCCAGCCACGGCCGCGCAATCGGTGTGCGCCGCCCGAAACTCCCTGCAGAATCTGGACGTCCAGCCCCACGGCGACCTTGTCGCCGTGCTCGGCGATGGCCCGGGCACACCACTCGGGGTTTTCCAGCGCGGCCGTGCCCACGTTGACCCGGGCACACCCGGTGGCCAACGCGGCGGCCAGCGAATCGTCATCGCGGATGCCTCCGGACAGTTCGACCTGCACGTCGAGCTTGCCCACCACCTCGGCCAGCAGTTCACGATTGGACCCGCGCCCGAAGGCGGCGTCCAGATCCACCAGGTGGATCCAGTCGGTGCCGTCGCGCTGCCAGCCCAGCGCGGCGTCCAGCGCCGAGCCGTACTCGGTTTCACTACCCGCCTTGCCCTGTACCAGGCGCACGGCGCGGCCCTCGACGACGTCGACGGCCGGCAACAGAATCAGCGACATGACTACAGCCCTTCAACCCAGTTGTGCAGGATCGCGGCGCCGGCATCACCGCTCTTCTCCGGGTGGAACTGGGTAGCGGACAGCGGACCGTCCTCCACCGCCGCCAGAAACGGCACCTGATGTGTCGCCCACGTCAACATCGCTTCGGGTGAACCTTCCCACCGCTGCGCGGCGTAGGAGTGTACGAAATAAAACCGGGTGTCGGCGCTCATGCCCTTGAACAGCACACTGTCCGGCGGGGCATCGACCACATTCCACCCCATGTGCGGGATGACGGGCGCATCCAGCCGGGTCACCGCTCCCGGCCACTGACCGCACCCCGTGGTTTCGACGCCGAACTCGACGCCGCGCGCGAACAGGATCTGCATGCCCACGCAAACGCCGAGCACCGGCCGTCCGCCGGCAACCCGCTCGGCGATGATCCGCTCGCCGCCGATCTTGCGTAGGCCGGTCATGCACGCCTCGAAGGCACCGACGCCGGGCACCACGAGTCCGTCTGCGGCCAGTGCCTTTTCGGCATCCGCGGTGACGTCGACGTCAGCACCCACCCGCTCCAGCGCACGTTGCGCGGAGCGCAGATTGCCGGAGCCGTAGTCGAGAACAACGACGGATTTGGAAGTCACAGAACACCTTTGGTGGACGGAACGCCGGACACCCGGGGGTCGGGCTCGACAGCCTGACGCAAGGCCCGGGCCACCGCTTTGTACTGCGCCTCGGTGATGTGGTGCGGATCGCGGCCGTACAGGACCCGTACGTGCAGCGCGATGCGGGCGTTGGAGGCCAGCGTCTCGAACACATGCCGGTTGATGACGGTGTGGTAGGGCACCGAATTGCCGGCGATAGTGGTGTGCTGCAGGTGATCCGGCTCCCCGGTGTGCACGCAGTAGGGCCGCCCGGAGACGTCGACGGCAGCATGCGCCAGCGTCTCGTCCATCGGGATGAACGCGTCGCCGAACCGGCGGATGCCCTTCTTGTCGCCCAGAGCCTGTCCGAGAGCGGTGCCCAGCACGATCGCGGTGTCTTCGATGGTGTGATGCGCTTCGATCTCCACGTCGCCCTTGGTGCGCACCATCAGGTCGAAGCTGGCGTGCGAGCCCAGGGCGGTGAGCATGTGGTCGTAGAACGGGACGCCGGTGTCGACGTCCACCTCGCCGGTGCCGTCGAGGTCGAGTTCGACGACGATGTCGGATTCACGGGTGCGACGTTCGATGCGCGCACGCCGGTTTGCGGTTGTCACGGTGCTCCTAAGAATTGTTCACGATCCGCGGCACCCGATGTGGCCGCGCCGGCTAGATCGGTGGTGGCGATCTGGGCGCTCACCTTCAGAAACGCGTCGTTCTCGTCGGCCATTCCGATGGTGGTGCGCAGATATCCGGGAATGCCGACGTCGCGGATCAGGACGCCGGCCTCCAGGTAATGCTGCCAGGCAGCCGGCGCGTCGGCGAATTCGCCGAACAGGACGAAGTTAGCGTCACTGGGGATAACCCGGAACCCCATGTGGGTCAATGCCGTTGACACCCGCTCCCGCTCGGCGATCAGGGTGGCGACGCTGGCCAGGGTGTCGTCGGCGTGCCGTAGCGCAGCCCGCGCTGCCGCCTGGGTGACCGACGACAGGTGGTACGGCAGCCGGACCAGCAGCATCGCGTCGACCAGGGCGGGAGTCGCGACCAGGTAGCCCAGTCGGCCGCCGGCGAAGGCGAACGCCTTGCTCATGGTGCGGGTGACGACGAGCTTGGTCGGATATTCCTCGACCAGGGTGATGGCGCTGGGCTGCGAGGAGAACTCTCCGTAGGCTTCGTCGACGATCACGATGCCCGGCGCCACGTCGAGCAGCCTGCGCAGGTCGGCCAGCGAAATACTCTGTCCCGAGGGGTTGTTCGGGCTGGCGATGAACACCACGTCAGGCTGGCGGTCCACCACGGCGGCGACGGCCCGGTCGACGTCGAGGCTGAAGTCGTCCGCGCGGGCGGCTTCGAGCCACTGGGTACGGGTGCTGTCGGAGATGATCGGGTGCATCGAATACGACGGGACGAAACCGATGGCACTGCGTCCCGGCCCGCCGAATGCCTGCAGCAACTGCTGCAGAATCTCATTGGAACCGTTTGCGGCCCAGACGCTTTCGACGGCCACCGGCGTGCCGGTCTGGGCGCTGAGGTAAGCGGCCAGATCGGTGCGCAGCGCCACGGCGTCGCGGTCGGGGTAACGATGCAGATCGGCGGCGGCCTCCCTTACCGAGCGCACCACATCGTCGATCAGCGCCTGAGTGGGCGGGTGCGGGTTCTCGTTGGTATTGAGCCGCACGGGAACATCCAATTGCGGTGCGCCGTAAGGGGACTTGCCCCGCAGATCGTCGCGCAGCGGCAGGTCGTCAAGGGTGGGTCGAGTCACCGCTCGAACCTCCGGCGTACCGCCTCGCCGTGCGACGGCAGGTCTTCGGCCTTGGCCAGCGTGACGACGTGGCCGGAGACGTCTTTGAGCGCGGCCTCGGTGTAGTCGACGACGTGGATTCCCCGCAGGAAGGTCTGCACCGACAGGCCACTCGAGTGGCGGGCGCTGCCCGCGGTGGGCAGCACGTGGTTGGACCCGGCGCAGTAGTCGCCGAGGCTCACCGGTGCGTACGGTCCGACGAAAATGGCTCCGGCCGAACGGATCCGGGCCGCGACCTGTGCCGCGTCGGCGGTCTGGATCTCCAAGTGCTCGGCGGCATAGGCGTTGACCACCTTGACCGCGGCATCGAGGTCGTCGGTCAGGATGATCTTGGACTGCGGGCCGGACAGCGCAGTGGTCACGCGCTCGCGGTGCACGGTGGTCTGCAGCTGGGCGGTGAGTTCGGTGTCGGTGGCGTCGGCCAGCTCGGGGCTGGGGGTGACCAGGACGCTGGCCGCCATCTCGTCGTGTTCGGCCTGGCTGATCAGGTCGGCGGCCACGTGCGCGGGGTCGGCGGTGTGGTCGGCGAGGATGGCGATCTCGGTAGGGCCGGCTTCGGCGTCGATACCGACCTGGGAGCGGCACAGCCGCTTGGCGGCGGTGACGTAGATGTTGCCGGGTCCGGTGATCATGTCGACCGGGACGAGCTCGCCCCCGCCGGTGTCGGTGCCTCCGTAGGCCAGCAACGCCACCGCCTGTGCCCCACCAACCGCCCAGACCTCCTCGACACCCAGCAGCTTGGCCGCGGCCAGGATGGTCGGGTGCGGCAGCCCCCCGAAGGCCGCCTGGGGCGGGCTGGCGACCACCAGCGAGTCGACACCGGCCTCCTGGGCCGGCACCACATTCATCACCACACTGGACGGGTACACGGCATTGCCGCCCGGCACGTACAGGCCGACCCGTTCGACAGGGACCCAGCGTTCGGTGACGGTGGCACCCGGGCCGAGCGTGGTCGTCGTGTCGGCACGGCGCTGATCGGCGTGGACGGCGCGGGTCCGTTCGATCATCACCTGCAGCGCTTCCCGCACGTCGTCATCGAGGCCGGCCACTGCCGCTTCGAGCGCGCTGTCGGGCACCCGCACGGCCGCCGGCCGCACACCGTCGAACTCTTCGCCGTAATTCAGCGCCGCCACCGCCCCGCGCTCGGCCACCGCCTCGACGATCGGCCGCACCCTGGGCAGCACCGCTTCCACGTCGACGCCGCCACGTGGCAGCTCAGCCCGCAACCGCGCAGCGGTCAACTCCACGCCCCGCAAATCGATACGGGACAGTGGCGAAGGCGATGGGGTCACGTCGACCATTGTCCCAGAGCAGCTCAAGTCGATATTCGACCGGTACAGTGCGCGGGTAAATGCGCGGGTAAAGAAGGAGCCAGCCATGTCTGCAAGGGATCGACACCCCAACAACGCCCCCGGCGTCCCGATGATCTTCCCGGTGTGGTTCGAGAACATCCAGGTCAAGTACCTCAACCCGCTGATCAAGCCGATCGCCCGGTTCCTGCCCGGTACCGCAACCATCGAACACCGCGGCCGCAAGTCCGGTAAGGCCTACAAGACGGTCGTGACCACCTACCGCAAGGGCAATGTGCTGGCGATCGCATTGGGCCACGGCAAGACGGACTGGGTGAAGAACGTGCTGGCTGCCGGCCAGGCCGATGTGCACTATGCCCGCCAGACCGTGCACCTCACCAACACGCGCATCCTGCCTGCGGGCACCGACGGCCCAGAGGCCGAAGGTCTGCCCAAGATGGCGCGGGCGCAGTTGCGCCGGATGGCCGTTTTCGTCGGCGACATCGCCTGAATCACGGCGTCGAGTGTGCGCCTACCGCCCTCGGCGTGCGTCTACCGAGGCGAAATGGCTGTTTCACCGCCGTAGTCGCACACTTGATCAGCTCCTGACGAAGACGGTCTTGCCCGTCATCTCGGCCCACCCCGCCGGTGCGTCCTCCCACGGCACCACACGGTCGACGGCCGGCGACAGGTCGCAGCCGTCAGCCAGCATCCCCAGTACCTGCGGGATGGCGGCGCGGGCGTTGACCCGGCCGGTGACGAACCGCACGCCACGGGTGTAAAGCGGCAACAGCGCCAGCTCGACGGTCGGTTGGTAGTAGATGCCGGTGTCGGTGCACACGCCGTCGGGCCAGGTCGCGCGCAGTGTGGCAGCCAGCAGCGCCGGGTCGGCCGAGGTGTTCACCGTCACGGGGTACGGATCCCATTGCTTAGCGGGCTTCACCCGGTCGTGCACCGCGGCGCCCAGTTTCTCGGCGGCCGACAAACGGTGCGGGTCGGTGTCGACGTAGTCGACGTGGGCTCCCAGGGCCGCGGCGAACGCCGCCGCATACAACCCGATCGAGGCCCGGCCGACCACCAGAACCCGGCGATCCCCCGCATCGACAGCGCTGAGTTCTTCCGCGAACGGCGCCACCGTTCGCGACCCGTCGGGGATGTTGTCCGACAGGGACGCGATGGCCACGGGATCCACCCCGTCCGGCACCGGGATAAGCATGGCGTCGGCGTAGGGCACCAGCACCAGATCCGACATGAAACCACCGCCATCCAGACCCGCGATGGGTCCCATCCCGTACATCGCCAGCAGCGGCAGCGAGGCGCACGACCCGGTGACGCCACGACGACACTCGCGACAGGTTCCGCAGTTGATCTGAAACGGCACCACCACCCGGTCGCCCACCCGCACGCCGGACACCTCATCGCCGACCGCCACCACCTCGGCCAGCCCCTCATGCCCGACGGCATATCCCGGCGGCAGGGGCAACCGGCCCGCACAGACCGCCACGTCCAGGTCGCAGCACGCCACCGCCAATGGCCGGACCAGGGCCTGACCGGGGGCCGAAATTTGCAGGTCCGCGGCGTCGCGCCACTCGTAGCGACCCGGATCGACATGCATCAGTTGCCTCATTGCAACATTCTTGAGTGATTACTCAAGTAAAGTCAAGACCATGCCGAGACCCGACCGCAGCCGCGCCGCGCTCGTCGACACCGCCGCCACCCTGTTCCGGCGCCAGGGCTACGCGGCGACCGGCCTGAGCCAGATCCTCGAAGAGGCGGGCGTCAAACCAGGGTCGCTGTATCACCACTTCCCGCAGGGCAAGCAGCAGCTCGCCGCGGCGGCCGTCGACACCACCGGCTCGGCCATCGAACAGCTGCTGCGCCAGCTGCTGTCCACCGACAGACCGGTCAGCGACATCGTCGACCGCTGGATCGACGTGCTGGCAGCCGGACTGGCCGGCGACCCCCGCGACGGCTGTCCCGTGGAACCACTGGCCACCGAGGCCGTGCACGGCAGTCCCGCGATACGCGACGCGGCCGCCCGTGCCTTTGCGGGATGGTGCGCGGCGATCACCGACCGGCTGCGCCGGGACGGCTGGCCGGCGGCCCGCGCCGAGCAGGCCGGGTTTGCGGTGATCTCGCTGATCGAGGGAGCGCTGATCCTGTCGCGCACCAGCGGAGACACGACCGCCCTCAACGCCGCGAAGGCCGCGGCACGGCTGCTGCTGACGGTTTAACGTATTGGCGTGACCGACACCGTTGGCGAATTCCTCCGGGTCATCGACCTGGCCGGAGTCTTCGGCAACGCCATCCTTGGCGGGATCGTGGCGCGCGAGATGCATCTGGATCCCATCGGATTCGCCGCGCTGGCCACGCTGTCGGGCCTGGGCGGCGGACTGATCCGCGATACGTTGCTGCAGCACGGTCCGCCGGTCGCACTGACCGACTACCTTTATGCGCTGGCTGTCATCGCGGGAGCGATCGTCGCGTTCCTGACGCCGGTGCACGACCGCGCGTGGGCGCTGGTGTTCCCGGTGGTCGACGCGCTGGCCCTGGGGTGCTGGGCAGCGGCCGGCGCCCAGAAGACCCTGCACGTCGGCCTGGGCTGGCTGCCGGCGGTTCTGCTCGGCACCATCACCGCGGTCGGTGGCGGCGCCCTGCGTGACCTGGCCGTGCGACGGACGCCGCAGATTTTCGGGGGCAATACCCTGTACGCCACGTGCGCGGCGGCCGCCAGTGTCGTGGCGGTGGCCTTCGACTACGTAGGCCGGGCGTCGGCGGGCATGGTGATCGCCACTTTGGTCGGCGCCGGCTTCGTCCTGCTGGCCCGCTGGCGTGGCTGGCAGCTCTGGACGGGACTGGACTGGGATTACGACATCCAGCGGTCACCGGGCAGGCTGCTCCCGCGGATCGCGGTCCGGGTCAACCGCCGGCCGGCGCCCCCACCCACGCCCTGATCAGGGGCCGATGCGCGTCGGAACAGACGCGCTGAGAAGCCCGGCGGTCGGGGTCCGGGGTCTCACATGTCCAGGCCGACGTCCAGCACCCGCACCGAGTGGGTCAGTGCGCCTACGGCGAGGTAGTCCACCCCGGTCCCGGCATAGGTTTTCGCGGTGTCCAGGCTGAGCCCTCCGGAGGATTCCAGCAGCACATCGGGCGCGTGAGCGTCGCGGCGCTGCACCGCGATCTGGGTCTGCCACACCGGAAAGTTGTCCAGCAGAATCAACTCGGGCTGCTCCGGCAGCACTTCATCCAGCTGCTCGAGGGAGTCGACTTCGACCTCGCAGGACAACTCCGGCGCGGCGGCACGCACCGCACGCAGCGCCGCCAACACCGATCCCGCGGCCGCGACGTGGTTGTCCTTGATCAGCGCCGCGTCACCCAGGCCCAGGCGGTGGTTCACGCCGCCACCCACGCGCACCGCGTACTTCTGCAGTGCCCGCAGTCCGGGCAACGTCTTGCGGGTGTCGCGGATCTTGGCCTTGGTGCCCTCCACGGCATCCACCCACGCAGCGGTCGCCGTGGCGATGCCGGACAAGTGGCACACCAGGTTGAGCATGGTCCGCTCGGCCGTCAACAGGCCGCGTGTCTCGGCCCGCACGGTCAGCAGCGGCTCACCCGGCACTACCCGCGCGCCATCATCTACCCGGTGCAGCACCTGGTAACCGTCACTGCCGATCACCTCGTCGAGCGCCAGCAGCGCCACGTCCACTCCGGCGATCACGCCGGGCTCGCGCGGCACCATCGACGCCGTGGCGACGGCGCTCGCCGACACCGTTGCCAGGGTCGTGGCATCCGGCCCGTAGCGCAGGTCCTCGTCCAGGCCACGGCGAATAGTCGCTATCGCATCGGCCCGCTCGGCGGCATCCAGTTTCATCAGCCCACCGCCGCCAGGGTCTCCACCTGAACGGAGCTGCGGTCGGGGCCGAGCCGTACCAGCGCGCTGCGTCCCTGGTCAGTGGCGGCAGCCGGGGACTCGGCGCGGTGATGGCAACCCCTGCTCTCGGTGCGCGCCAGCGCAGCGGCCGTCACCGTGCGCGCGGCCAGCGTCAACGCCGCATCCTCGGCATCCTGCCGGCACGTCACGGTGCGCGTCGCGGCCGCGTTCAGCATGTCGGCCAACCGGTTCAGGCCCTCGGCGTCGCGTACCACCGAGGCGTCGCGGCTCATCGCGTGCTGCAGGTCGCTGCGCCGCAGCGAGGTGCGCGTGATCGGCTCGGCCGGCTGTGCGCACGGACGACCGGACGCCACCGCGTGGGCGGCTGCCCCCTGCCCGGCACGGCCACCGACAACCAGGCCTTCCAGCAGGCTGTTGGAGGCCAGCCGATTGGCGCCGTGCATTCCGGTGCGGGCCACCTCACCCGCCGCGTAGAGACCCGGCAGCTCCGTTTGGCCGTACACGTCGGTGACGATGCCGCCACAGCTGTAATGCGCTCCAGGGACGATCGGGATGGGCTGGCGGACCGGGTCGATGCCGGCTGCCCGGCACGCGGCCGTCACGGTCGGGAAGCGCGAGGCGAACTCGGCGATGCCGCGCGCGTCGAGGTAGGCGCACGGGTCGCCGGTGGCTTTCAGCCGCGCGTCGATGGCGGCCGCAACCACATCGCGCGGGGCCAGGTCGCCCATCGGGTGCACACCGGCGGTGATCGAATTGCCTTGACTGTCAAGCAGTATCGCGCCCTCGCCGCGGATGGCCTCGGTGATCAGCGGACGCCGCCCCTGCGCACCGGGAATGAAGAGCATGGTCGGGTGGAACTGGATGAACTCCAGATCGCTGACCGCCAGGCCCGCCCACAGGGCCAGAGCGATGCCGTCGCCGGTGGATCCGTTCGGGTTGGTGGTCGCGCTGTAGAGATGTCCCAGACCGCCGGTGGCCAGGATCACCGAGGGTGCGCTGATGATGCCGGTACCGTCAGGACGGGCCACCGACAGGCCGGTCACGCCCGCATCGTCGTGCAGGATCTGCAGCGCGACATGGCCGCTGCGGATGTCCAGGGTCCGGGCGGCATGGTCGAGCGTCCGCTGCACCTCGGCTCCGGTGGCATCGCCACCGGCGTGCACCACCCGCCGACGGGAGTGGCCGCCTTCGCGGGTCACATCCCAGGTGCCGGGCACGGCTTCGTCGAATCGTGCTCCGTCCCCGACCAATTCGGTGACGGCGCGGTAGCCGTCGGCGACAATCGAGTACACCGCGTCCGGGTCGCACAGTCCCGCACCCGCCGTCAGCGTGTCACTGACGTGGGCATCGACGGAATCGTCGTTGTCGGGCAGCACGACGGCGATGCCGCCCTGGGCGTAGTGGGTCGCGGTAACCCCACGTGTCTGCGGCGCCTTGTTCAGGACCACGACCCGGGCTCCCGCGCGGTGGGCGGCCAGTGCGGCGGCCAGGCCTGCCACGCCCATCCCCACGACGACGACATCGGCGCTGTCACGCCACACCGGCCGGGTGCTCATTCGCCACCGCCGGGCTGACCGATCGCGATCATCCGCTGCACACTGCGCCGGCCCGCCGCGGCGACATCCGGATCGACGTGGACTTCGTCGGCGCCTTCCACCAGGCAGCGCAGCAGCGCCGCCGGGGTGATCATCTTCATGTACTTGCACGACGCGCGGTCGTTGACCGCCTGGAAGTCGACACCTGGTGCCGCCCTGCGCAATTGGTGCAGCATGCCGACCTCGGTGGCGACCAGTACCTTCTGTGCGCGGGTCTGGTGCGCGGCGTCGAGCATGCCGCCGGTGGACAGGATCTTGACCCGGTCGGCCGGGAAGGCTCCCTCGCCCGCCAGGTACAAAGCCGAAGTGGCGCAACCACATTCGGGATGCACGTACAGTTCGGCGTCAGGGTTGGCACGCGCCCGTTCGGCGAGCTCGTCGCCGTTGATGCCGGCGTGCACGTGGCATTCACCGGCCCACACGTGCAGGTTCTTGCGGCCGGTCACCCGCCGCACATGCGCGCCCAGGAACTGGTCCGGGCAGAACAGCACCTCACGGTCGGGGTCGATGGAGGCGACGACGTCGACGGCGTTCGAGGACGTGCAGCAGATGTCGGTGAGCGCCTTGACCTCGGCCGTGGTGTTGACGTAGGAGACGACCACGGCGTCGGGGTGCTCGGCCTTCCAGGCGCGCAGGTCGTCCGGCGTGATCGAGTCGGCCAGGGAGCATCCGGCCCGCTGATCCGGGATCAGCACGGTCTTGTCCGGGCTGAGGATCTTCGCCGTCTCGGCCATGAAGTGCACGCCACAGAACACGATGGTGTCCTCGGGCGCCTCGGCGGCGATCCGCGACAGCGCCAGCGAATCCCCTACGTGGTCGGCGACGTCTTGGATCGCGGGCAGCTGATAGTTGTGCGCCAGCACGGTGGCGCCGCGCAACCGTGCCAGCCGGCGGATCTCGGCAGCCCACTGCGCGTCGCCGTCGACCCCGGCATAGCCGGTGGGCGTGCTGATGATGCGGGCCGCGAGCTCATCACAGATGGCGCCGACCCCCAGCGCCCGGCTGCGCCGTGCTTGCGATCGCCGCTCCGCGAGCGTGTCCATGCGATTCAAAATCGTCATGGCGGCTCCTTTCGCACTCAGGAGGTTTTCGACTTACAATCGAAAACATGCCCAATGGTAGCACCGCCCACGAAGTGCTCGCCGTCGTGTTCCAGGTTGGGATGGTTACCGGCGGCTCACAAAAGGGAAAACCCCAGTTGAACGTGCTGTTATGGCAGCGCGCCCAGGATCCGCAGCGCGGCGCGTGGTCGCTGCCCGGTGGACGGCTGCGCAACGACGAGGACATGACCACCTCGGTCCGCCGGCAGCTGGCCGAGAAGGTCGATCTGCGCGAACTGTCCCACCTCGAACAGCTCGCGGTGTTCTCCGATCCGCAGCGGGTGCCGGGTGGGCGGATGATCGCCTCGACGTTCCTGGGGCTGGTGCCCTCCCCCGCGACACCTGAGTTACCCCCGGACACGCGCTGGCATCCGGTCAATGCGCTGCCACCGATGGCCTTTGACCACGGACCGATGGTGGCCCACGCGCGCACCCGCCTGGTCGCCAAGATGTCCTACACGAACATCGGATTTGCCTTGGCGCCAAAGGAATTCGCACTGTCCACGCTGCGCGACATTTACGGCGCGGCGCTGGGCTATCAGGTCGACGCGACCAATCTGCAGCGGGTACTGGCCCGCCGCAAAGTCATCACCGCCACCGGGACCATCGCCCAGTCCGGCCGCAACGGCGGGCGACCGGCCGCGCTCTACCGCTTCACCGACTCCCAACTGCGGGTCACCGACGAATTTGCTGCACTGAAGCCCCCCGGATAGGGCTGACAATGGATTGTGACGAGCGACACCCGGCGCGGTTTTAGGCGTGTCGACGGTTTGTACAGTAGCTTGTATAAGAGAAGAATAAGGCGAATTAAGACATTGGTAAGAGGCGCTGGCCGCCACGCGCAGCCGGCGCCGCATTATGACTAGCCTGAACTCCGCCCTCATTCGGGATCGCTGGGCGCGACGAAGGCCACGAAGGGAGCCTTAATGGTCGAGCTCGCAAAGCTGGGAGGCGAAACCGGGGCGGAATGGATCGGGCGACCCCCGCATGAAGAGCTGCAGCGCAAGGTCCGCCCGCTGCTCCCGGCCGACGACCCGTTCTACCAGCCGCCCGCCGGCTTCCAGCACGCCGCGCCGGGGACCGTGCTGCGCTCCCGCGAGGTCGAACTGGCGTTCATGGGGCTGATCCCGCAGTCCATCACGGCGACGCAGTTGCTCTACCGGACCACGGACATGAACGGAAATCCTGAGGCGACGGTCACCACCGTCCTGCTCCCGAAGGAACCCGCCCCCGGCAAGACCATGCCGCTGCTGTCGTACCAGTGCGCCATCGACGCCATCTCGTCCCGGTGCTTTCCGTCCTACGCGCTGCGCCGCCGCGCCAAGGCGGTCGGCTCGCTGACCCAGCTGGAGCTGCTGCTGATCAGCGCGGCCGTCGCCGAAGGGTGGGCGGTGTCGGTGCCTGACCACGAGGGCGTGCACGGGTTGTGGGGCACCCCGTACGAACCCGGCTACCGGGTTCTCGACGGTCTGCGGGCCGTGCTCAGTTCGGAGCGGCTCGGTGTGCCCGCGTCGGCACCGATCGGGCTGTGGGGCTACTCCGGCGGCGGGCTGGCCAGCGCGTGGGCCGCGGAAATGTGCGGCCAATACGCCCCTGAGCTCGACATCGTGGGTGCGGTGCTCGGATCGCCCGTCGGCAACCTCGGGAACACCTTCAAGCGACTCAACGGCAGTCTGCTCGCCGGCCTGCCTGCCATGGTCGTGGCCGCGCTGACGCACGCCTACCCCGACTTGGACGCGGTGATCAAGGAACACGCCAACGAAGACGGCCTGGCCATGCTCGAGAGCATGGAGCGGATGACGACCGCGCAGGCCGTCATCTCGATGGCCAAGAAGAACATGGCCGACTACCTGGACGAGCCACTGGACGACATCCTGGCCACCCCGGCGGTCGCGCATGTCTTCGACAGCACCACCCTGGGGGTCGCCGTGCCGACGCCGCCGGTGCTGATCGTGCAGGCCGTGCACGACTACCTCATCGGTGTCGACGACATCGACGCGCTGGCCGACGCCTACTCAGCTGGCGGCGCCGACGTCACCTACCACCGCGACGCCTTCAACGAGCACATGCTGCTGCACCCGTTGTCCTCACCGATGGCGTTGCGCTGGCTGATCGACCGGTTCGCCGGCCGGCCCATCACCGACAACCTCATCCGGACCACCTGGCCCACCATGTTCAACCCGATGACCTACGCCGGGATGGCACGTCTGGCCGTGATCGCGGCCAAGGTCATCACCGGCAGGAAGATCCACCGGCGTCCCCTCTAGGGGGCGACCGGTCCGGCAGGAACGGGCGGCACCACAGCAGGACGCGGGTCGACGGGCGGGTAACCGCCCAGGTCGTCGCGCACCGTCCCGGTTGCCGCGAGGGCATAGATCAGGGCCGCGGTCGCCGTCGGCGAAAGCAGCGTGGCGGCGATCTGCAGCGGCAGGTGACCGAAGAAAACCGGTGGCGCCTGTCTGACATAGGTCACGTTGTGATCGCCTGACGCGAGCGCAACCGTGTCGAAATTCAGTGCGCCGTAACGAAACAGGACCAGGAGCGCGCCGACGCCCGCGGCGGCTGCCGCGGCCCCGATCAGCCCGACGGTCAGCGCGGCGACCATCTGCGGTCCCCGGTGGTCGCGCCACTGCCACACCGCCACGGCGCCGACCACCGCAAGCACGCCGAGCAGACCGAGCAACATGAACGGCGCCACGAAAAAGTTCTGCGATTCGCTGCCCAGGTAATCGTGCACCCGCTCACCCTTGCGGCTGACCGCGACCACGGCGTGGATCGGCGGGGCGATCCACGCCCAGAGCGCACCGACCAAGACACCGGCAGCACTCAGTGCCAGCACGACGGTGAGCAGCGCGCGATTGCGGGGCGTGCGCGGCCCCACCGGGCGATCCAGGGGTGGAGAAACGTCGGTTACCGCTTCCTCGGTCATCTCTGCGCCTCCAGATCTGCCGAGTCCACCTGGCCATGTCGGGAGCATCGTGCCCACCAGCCGTCGGGCCGGACCTGCACGATCATCCGTCGTCCGCATTCGGCGCAGAACCGGGGCGGCTCCAGCCCCAGTTGTGCTGCCGTGGGCGTGGCCGAGCCCGCCGGTTCCCCGGTGTAGACGTTGTAGACACCGGCTCCGACCGGAGCACCCAGATTTCCCGCCACGCTTCTCTTTCTACAAACTCGCGTTGAGCGCCTTGAGCGGCATCTGCAGGTCGTCGAGCAGCTCCAGATCGGCCTCGGCGGGGCGACCCAGCGTGGTGAGGTAGTTGCCGACGATCACGGCGTTGATTCCGCCCAGGATGCCCTGCTTGGCGCCCAGGTCGCCGAGGGTGATCTCCCGGCCGCCGGCGAAGCGCAGCATGGTCCGCGGCAACGCCAGCCGAAACGCTGCCACCGCCTTGAGAGCCTCGCTGGCCGGCAGCACCTCCAGGTCGCCGAACGGGGTGCCGGGGCGCGGGTTGAGGAAGTTCAGCGGCACCTCGTGCGGGTCCAGTTCGGCCAGCTCAGCGGCGAATTCCGCGCGCTGCTCCAGCGTCTCCCCCATGCCCAGGATCCCGCCGCAGCACACCTCCATGCCCGCTTCGCGCACCATCGACAGGGTTTGCCAGCGTTCTTCCCAGGTGTGCGTGGTGACCACGTTGGTGAAGAACGAGCGGGCCGTCTCCAGGTTGTGGTTGTAGCGGTGCACACCCATCGCCGCCAGCCGCTCCACCTGCTCGGCGTTGAGCATCCCCAGCGAGCAGGCGATGTGGATCTCGACCTCGTTGCGGATCGCTTCGATTCCGGCGGCGACCTGGGCGAGCAGCCGCTCGTCGGGTCCGCGCACCGCGGCCACGATGCAGAACTCAGTCGCACCGGACTTGGCCGTCTGCTTGGCCGCCTCGACCAGGCTGGGGACGTCCAGCCAGGCGCTGCGCACCGGGGACTGGAACAGGCCCGACTGTGAGCAGAAGTGGCAGTCCTCCGGGCAGCCGCCGGTTTTGAGGCTGATGATTCCCTCGACCTCGACCTCCGGGCCGCACCAGCGCATCCGCACCTCGTGGGCCAGTGCGAGCAGCTCTTCCAGCCGGGCATCGGGCAACTGCAGGACCTGCAGCACCTGGTCTTTGCTCAGTCCCTGGCCACCGTCGAGCACTTGCCGGCGGGCAACCGCGAGGATGTCGTCGCTGTCTTTGCCATCCTGGCCGGTGTCGCTGGTCGGTCGAGTTGGCGCTTGAGTCACCGGGTACTCCCCTGTTTGTTGATCGCGTCCGAGCACGGTCGGACCTGTTCGCGGCCGCGGCGTTCGTGGCAGCCGGAATGAAATGGTGTTCAGGTTAGGGTAGCGGGCGCCCGGTCGGCGGATGCCGTGCGGTTGCCGGGATACGACCGGTTCCGGGAGGGTATGGAAGCACCATGAGCAATCCGCCCGTCACCTACCTGGCCGACCACGGGATCTGGCTGGCCATACCGGCGTTTCTGCCGGCGCTGATCGTCGCGGGAGTGGTGCTGTACGTCGCAATGAAAAACCGGCGAAGCTCCGGCAAAAAGCAGGATTGACCTGCCCGTCTTTTGGGCATTACAGGTTCGTCCCAGTCAGCCGTGCGCAACGGGAGGCGATCGCGGTGATATTGACAGTTGTTGCGGAGGCACCGGCGGCCGGTGGAGCCGCCATCGACCAGGTAATCGGGCTTTCGGTCGCCGCGCTGGTCATCACGCTGATCATGCTGGCCATCGGTTATGCGCACCGCACCCGCCGGATTACGTGGCTGGGGCGGTTCGCCGACTGGCTCGGCGTCAAATTCAAGCGCCCGTCGTGGGTGGCGCTACCGGTGCTGGTGTACACCTCGTCGATCATCTGCGCGCTGTTCGGTTTCATCTGGGACGTCAGCTGGCATATCGGTGAGGGCCGCGACCCGGGCCCACTGGCCAATCCGGCGCACTACTTCATCATCTTCGGCCTGTTCGGGATATTCCTGGCCGGCATGATCGCCATCGTGCTGCCGTTCGACGAGCCTGGCCCGGCGCCGGTGCGCATCACTGACAACTGGCATGCACCCGTCGGCGGCATCTTGATGGCGGGCTGTGGAATGTACGCCCTGTTCGGGTTCCCGCTCGATGACATCTGGCACCGCATCTTCGGCCAGGACGTCACGCTGTGGGGACCAACGCACCTGATGATGATCGGCGGCGCCGGGCTCTCGCTGTTTTCGGTGCTCATGCTCGAATACGAGGGCGGACGGGCGCTGCCGGACGCGCCGCCGGAGAAGCCGTTCGTGCGCTTCCTGCGCTACCTGTCCTGCGGCGGTCTGCTGATCGGCCTGTCCGTCTACCAGATCGAATACGACTTCGGCGTCCAGCAGTTCCGCCTGGCGTTTCACCCGATGATGATCGCCGGCGTGGCATCGCTGGCGCTGGTCGTGGCCCGCGTGACGCTGGGCAAGGGCGCGGCGATCATCGCGGCGCTGTTCGCCATCGCACTGCGTGGTGCGGTCGCATTCACCGTCGGCCCAATTTTGGGAGCTCCGATCAACTGGTTCCCGCTGTACCTCGGGCCGGCGCTGATCGTCGAGTTGCTCGCCCTCAGTCCCCTGTTCAAGCGCCCCATCGCCTTCGGCGCCGTCGCCGGTCTGCTGATCGGAACCGTCGGCCTCTGGCTGAGTTCACTGTGGGTGGGCGCGGTTTACCACTACCCATGGCCGACCAGCATGTGGGGCGAGGCCCTCGCGATGTCGGTGCCCGTGGCGGTGATGATGGGCCTCTGCGGCGCGCTGACCGGGATGGTGCTCACCGGGCAACCGCTGCCGCGTCGGGCGATCGGCATCGCCATTGTCGCGGCGACCGTCGTCGTAATCGGTGGCGCGGTGGCCAACGGGCTGCACATCGTCATCCCGAGCAAGAACACCGCGACCATCAAATTGACCGACCTGCCCAGCGAGCCCGGCAAGCAGATGGTGTCCGCGGACGTCCAGATCAATCCGCCTGACCTGATCAAGGACGAACCTGACTGGGTGTCGATCACGTCCTGGCAGGGCAAGATGGAGAACCAGCGTGGTCTGGTCATCGATCGGCTGCAGCGGGTCGGCCCGGGGCACTACCGCAGCACTCAACCCATCCCGGTCTGGGGCTCCTGGAAGACCCTGCTGCGCGTCCAGGACGGCTACACCATGACCGCCGTTCCGATCTACGCTCCGGCCGACGAGGCGATCCCCGCTCCCGAGATCCCTGCCCAGCCCGTGATCACCCGGCCGTTCGTCCTGGAGAACACGATCCTGCAGCGCGAACGCGACCCGAACGCCCCAGAGTGGCTCTTCACGGCCGGCTCGATACTGGTGCTGATTTTCACGCTGATGGTGATCGCGGCCCTGACCTGGGGTGCCGGACGGATCAACGGCGAGACCAGCAAACCCAAACGAGCGGAGGAAGAACGACACCCGCTCCCGCGGGCGGCATGAGTTGATGACGGCACGCATCTTCGCCGCTGCCTGGGCAGCCGTGGTGGCCTGCGCGCTGGTCGGCTGCGGTGGCAGTTCGCACCGTGACCATCAGACCAGTGGTGCGGTGGGTCCGGGCCTGACGATCGAGGTCACCATCGCCAACGGACAGGTGAACCCGACCAACGCCACGCTGCAAGCCAGGGTGAAAGAACAGATCACGCTGAAGATCACCAGCGACGTCACCGACGAGCTGCATGTTCATTCGGTGCCCGACCACAAGTTCGAGATCGCGGCGGCGCCCAACCAAACATTCCAGTTCTCCGTCGACGTGCCCGGCAATGTCGACGTCGAGCTGCACCACCTCAAGCGCACTATCGCCACCATCCAGATCCAGCCGTGACCACCGCCGGGGCGGTGCTGGCGCATGGCCTCGGCGGGTCGAACGATCTTCCGGTCCCCTACACCTTCGCGTTGATCGGTGCGGCGTGGGCCCTGACGTTCACATTCGCACTGGTTGCCCTGGCGTGGAAGAAGCCCCGGTTCGATCCGGCCAAGCCGGGACACGCCCTGCCCGACGCGGTCACCCGCTTGGTCGATGCCCGTGTCACCCGCTGGACGGTGGCGGCACTGGCGTTGCTGTTGGCAGTGTGGGTGCTGCTGGCCGGGCTGTTCGGCCCGCAGACGCAGGCCAACGGTCTCCTCGGGGCGTTCTACGTTGTGCTATGGGTCGGGTTGGTGGCTCTCTCATTGGTTTTCGGGCCGGTATGGCGGATGGTCTCGCCGGTCCGCACGGTGTACGTCATGCTGCGGCGGTGCCTGCCGGAGCGGCTGGGACGGGCGCGGTTCGCCTATCCGGAGAGCTGGGGTTACCGTCCTGCCGCGCTGGGGCTGTTCGCGTTTGTCTGGATGGAGTTGGCCAGCCCCGACTCGGCGTCGGTGTTCGCCGTGAAGATCTGGTTGCTGGTTTACACCGTCGTTCTCCTGGTGGGCGCCTGGCTATGCGGTCAGCGCTGGCTGGCCCGGGCCGACCCGTTCGGCGTCTACAGCATGGCGGTGTCCCGGTTGTCGCCTTTTCGGCGTGATGCCGGCACCGGAAAGATCGTCGTCGGCAACCCGTTCGACCATCTGCCGTCGCTGCCGGTGCGGCCGGGCGTCGTGGTGGTACTGGCGGTGCTGCTGGGCTCCACGGCGTTCGACAGCTTCTCCGCATCGCCGACATGGCGCAACTTCTCCGACGGGGTGGCACGGGAGGCATCCGGGGTGCCGGAGACGCTGACGTCGTCGGCGCTGCGCACCGCCGGCCTGATCGTCTTCATTTCCGTTGTAGCACTGACATTTTCGCTTGCAGCTCGGGCCACCGGCGGAGTGGATGCCGAGCAGCGTCGGGCGTTGCCCGGCCAGATGGCGCACTCGCTGATCCCCATCGTGGTCGGCTACATTTTCGCGCACTACCTCACATACCTGGTGGAGCGTGGCCAGCAGGCCGTGATCGCGCTGGCCGACCCGCTCAGCCGTGACTGGCAGGTCGCCTACATCCTGTCGATGCACCCCGCCGTGCTGTCCACCATCAAAGTGACCTGCGTAGTTACCGGGCACATCGTGGCGGTCATAGCCGCGCACGACAAGGCTTTGCGGTTGCTGCCATCGGCACATCAGCTGACCGGGCAGCTCACCATGATGCTGGTGATGGTCGGCTACACCTTCATGGGCTTATATCTGTTGTTCGGCGGTTAGCCGAGACTGAATTCGACGCGCTCGTCACCGTCCCAGCGGCGGAGTCCGGCGAAGCGGCCCTCGAACTGCGCCGGCCGGCCCGCAACGGCCAGTGCCGAACCGAGATGCGCGGCGTCCATGCGCCGGGCCAGGGTCACATGTGCCGTCCACTGCCCCGGCAGGCTGTTCGCCATCGGCTCGGGGATCAGATGTGGGCCGCACAGCCGATGTACCTCGGCGTGCAGATCCAGCAACTCTCGTGACGGCACGATCAGCCGGGTGAACACGACGTTGGCCCGGCCGAACAACACCGGTGCGCCGATGGTGCAGCGCAACGGCAACTGCCGCGCCACCGGAACCAGCAATTCGTCGACGGCCGGGTCGATGCGCTGGGCGACCGCAACCGTCACGTGCGGACGGCCGGGCGGGACGCGGATGGGCAGCCCCGCCTTCTTCAACGCGCCGACGTCGTCCCACATCCGACGCAACTCGGCCTCGGTGTCAGAGTCGAAGAGCAGCTCGATCGAATGCGCCATCAGGACACCACCGACCTCACCCAGTCGCCGTCGAACGCGGCCGCACTCATCGCCGCAAAGCCGGCGGCCGTGCCGGCGCCCTCTGGCAGCGCGGCGCGCACCGGCGCCAGTCGGTTCAACTCCAGGCGGTTCGAACGCTCCACCGCTCCGGGTTGCGCCGGCCAACTGCCGATCACCAATCCGGCACACGAAAGTTCATGTGTTGCAAGCGCTTCCAGCGTCAGCGCGGTGTGGTTGAGGGTCCCCAGACCGGCTCTGGTCACGACGAGCACGGGGGCCTCGAGGTCCGCCGCGAGATCACGCAGTGTGACGCCGCCGGCGGCGAGTTCCACCAGTAATCCACCGGCACCCTCTACCAAGGTCAACCGGCCCGGTCGGTCCATGCCGCGGATCAGTTCCACCATCTCGTCGCGAGCCGGCAGCGACATCCCGGCCTGCTCGGCCGCCGCCGCCGGAGACATGGGTAGCGGGAAGCGCGCCAAGCCCGCGAGTTCGGTCACACCGGCCAGTCGCCGCACCTCGGCCAGGTCGTCGTCGCCATCGGCGGTGCCGGTCTGGGCGGGCTTGCAAACAGCCACATCGACGCCCAGTTGACGGGCGCAGGACGCCAGCGCGGCGGTGGCGACCGTCTTCCCGACGCCGGTGTCGGTGCCGGTGACAACCAGGACCGTCAACGGCGGGCGCCGGACAGCACGTCGGCGAACACCCGCCGGGCCAGGTCGAGTTCGTCGGCGCTCAGCGAGGCCCGCGCGGTCAGGCGAAGGCGGGAGGTCCCGGCGGGTACGGTCGGCGGCCGGAAGCAACCCACCTTGACGCCCGCCTCCAGGCATGCCGTGGCCGCGGCCAGCGCGACCTCGGGATCACCCAGGATGACCGACACGACCGCCGACTGCGGAACCTCGGCGACACCACACGCCTGGGCCAGCGTGTCGGCATGGCTGAGTACCGCCGCCGGCCGCCACGGCTCGGAAATGAGCAGACGCAGCGCCGCCAGTGCGGCGCCCACCGCGGCGGGCGCCAGGCCGGTGTCGAAGATGAATGGTCGTGCCGCGTCGATCAGGTGGGCGCGCACCTCGGCCGGGCCGAGTACCACCCCGCCCTGACTCCCGAGCGCCTTCGACAGGGTGGTGGTGACCACCACGTCGGGCGCTCCGGCCAGCCCAGCCTCGTACAGCAGGCCGCGGCCGCCGCCCCGCACGCCGAGTCCATGAGCCTCGTCGACGATCAGCAGCGCGCGGTGTCGCCGGCACACGTCGTGCAGTTCGCGCAGCGGCGCCAATGAGCCGTCGGCGCTGAACACCGAGTCGGTGACGACCACGGCGCGCTCTTCGTCGCGGGCGGCCAAAGCCGACTCCACCGCGCCGACATCGCGATTGGGCGTCACCACCACCCGAGCCCGGGACAGCCGGCAGGCGTCGACCAGGGATGCGTGCGAGTAGGCATCGGACACCAGCAACGAGCCCGGACCGGACAGGCTGACCACCGCACCCAGGTTGGCGGTGTAACCCGAGGAGAAAACCAGCCCGGCGGCGGCACCGACATACTCGGCGAGTTCGGCCTCGAACTGCGCGTGCAGTTCGGTGTCGCCGGTGACCAGCCGGGAACCCGTGGCCCCGGCACCCCACACCCGCAGCGCCTGGACGCCGCCTTCGATGACGTCGGGATGCTGAGACAAGCCCAGGTAGTCATTCGAGGCCAGGTCGAGTTCGGTGCTCACCGGCGGACGAGGCCGCAGGGATCGGCGCAGACCGGCCTGACGGCGCTGGATCTCCACCGCTTCCAGCCAGGCCAGCGGGGACGTCTCGGTTGACTTCATCGCTGATCAGACTACGAGCCGGGCAACCTGCACCATCGCCGAGGTGATCTGAGCGATCTCGTCGGGTGTGCAGACATACGGGGGCATTGCGTAAACCAGGTTGCGGAACGGGCGCAGCCACACACCGCAGTCCAGCGCCATGGGCGTGGCAACCGCCAAATCAACCGCGCGGTCGCATTCGATGACGCCGATGCCGCCGCACACCCGCACGTCGGTGACCCCCGGCAGCGCGCGGGCCGGTGCCAGCCCGGCGCTCAGTCCGGCAGCGATCTCGGTGACCCGGGATCGCCAGTCCTGACTCAGCAGAACCTCGACACTGGCCACCGAAACCGCGCACGCCAGCGGATTGGCCATGAACGTCGGCCCGTGCATCAGCGCTCCCGCGCTACCGGCGCTGATGGTGTGGGCGATGTCGGTGGTGCACAGGGTCGCGGCCAGGCTCAGATATCCGCCGGTGAGGGCCTTGCCGACGCACATGATGTCCGGGCTGACGCCGGCGTGGTCGGCGGCGAACAGCTCGCCGGTGCGCCCAAAGCCGGTGGCGATCTCATCGAAGATCAGCAGCACCCGCTGGCGACGGCAGATCTCGCGCAGGTCGGACAGGTACCGCGGGTCGTGAAATCGCATCCCGCCGGCTCCCTGCACCACGGGTTCGACGATGACGGCTGCCAACTCGGCGGCATGGTCGGCCACCTGGGCTTCGAACGCCGCACTGTAGGCGGGGTCGTAGTCCCGCGGCACCTGCGGGGCGAACACCTGGGGCACCAGCACGTCGGACCACAGCGAGTGCATGCCTCCTTCGGGGTCGCAGACGCTCATCGGCGTGAACGTGTCGCCGTGGTAGCCGCCTCGCCAGGTCATCAGGCGATGCTTGGCCGGTTGGTCCAGGCTGCGCCAGTACTGCAACGCCATCTTCACCGCGACCTCCACCGACACCGAACCGGAGTCGCTGAAGAACACGGTCTCCAGGCCCGGCGGGGTGATCTGCACCAGCAGTTGGGCCAGCCGGGCGGCCGGTTCGTGGGTCAGACCACCGAACATGACGTGGTTCATGGTGTTCAGCTGGGCGATCATCGCCGCATCCAGGGTCGGGTGCCCGTGGCCGTGAATGGCGGTCCACCAGGAGCTCATCGCGTCCAGCACCTCGACCGGGCGACCGTCGCGGACCAGTGTCAGCCAGGCGCCACGCGCAGCGACGGCCACCACCGGCGGTATCGCTTCCCTGCCGATCGTGCTGTATGGATGCCAGAGATGTGCGGCATCGATCGCGCTGATCTGCGCGGGCGTCAATCGGGTTGGTGATTGTCCGGCCGCTGCCACGAAAGCCGACCTTAGTCGGTTGCGGTCGCAGAAAACCCGTTCATCGGGAAGCATGCAGGGCATGGCAGCACCGGAACAGTCCCGCGACCCGGACCAGGATCAGCGCCGGGTCATCCGGCTCCGCCTGGTTCCGTGGGACGTCATCACCATGTTTGTGCTGCTGGGGTTGCTGATCGCCGCGGTCACCATGACGACCTGGCCGACCCGGTTGTTCGCCTTCACCGACAACGTCTGCCAGGGTGACGACTGCCCGATGGTGCCGTTCGGGGTGAACTACTACATCTACCCCTTGGTGTGGGGCGGTATCGGCGCCGCCGGGACCGCCGCCCTGGTGGGTCCATTCGTGTCACTGGTCAAGGGCTGGTTCATGTCCTTCTGGCCGATCGTCGCGGTCGGCGTGCTCAGCCTGGCCTCGGTGCTGGGCCACGCCCTGACGGATTTCAGCAACACGTTCGGGCGCTGAACGCGTTTTAGAGACATCACGTGGCGGCAACGTCTTTGAGACCGAAATCACAACTGCCATCACAAGATTGACCCTCTCCATCACCGTCGGGTCACGTTCCTACAAATAATGTTTCGCCACTCTGGCGGTCACTTATCTCTGTTGTCAAAGTGTCTGTAGTGACTGGTGTGATTTGGACTCGGGCTAACGGGGTCGGTCACGCCATCAGGTACAGCGGCGCTCGGCCCCGAAGAGGCGGCCCATCGCTCCTGAACGCCGGCGGATGCGCGCGGTCACCGCGCTGAGGCACAGAGGGGCCACCCGGCCCCAGGAAACGAGGGAACGAAATGAAACGCGTCTACGCCTTCGCGATCGGGCTGCTGATGTTCGTGGCGCCAATGGTGACTGCCGCGGGGATAGCGTCCGCAGATCCTTACACCCGGTCCAACGACTACCAGCAGCTCGCCGACACGGTGATCGCGCGCGGACTCTCGCAGCGCGGCGTGCCGTTCTCGTGGGCCGGCGGCGGTGTCACCGGACCCACCCGAGGCACCGGTTCGGGCATCAACACCGTCGGGTTCGACGCCTCGGGCCTGATCCAGTACGCCTATGCCGGCGCCGGGCTCAAGCTGCCGCGTTCCTCGGGTCAGATGTACCGGGTCGGTGAGAAAGTCCTTCCCCAGCAGGCCCGCAAGGCTGATCTGATCTTCTACGGCCCCGAAGGCACCCAGAGCGTCGCGATGTACCTGGGCAACGGGCAGATGCTCGAGGTCGGTGACGTCGTGCAGGTCTCGCCGGTGCGCGCCAGCGGTATGGCGCCGTACCTGGTCCGGATCCTGGGGACGAATTCGTTGCAGACCGGACCGGTGCAGCCGGCGCCGGCGCAGACGGTGCCCGGTCAGCAGGCTCCGGCCCAGACGATCCCCGGCCAACAGGCTCCAGCTCAGACCGTGCCCGGTCAACAGGCTCCGGCCCAGACCGTGCCCGGCCAGCAGGCTCCGGCCCAGACCGTGCCCGGTCAGCAAGCTCCGGCCCAGACGATCCCCGGCCAGCAAGCTCCGGCCCAGACGATCCCCGGCCAACAGGCCCCGGTCCAGACGATCCCCAGTCAGCAAGCTCCCGTTCAGCAGGCGCCGCTGCAGCAGCAGGCCCTCCCGCAGGCACCGTTGCAGCAGGTGATCCCCCAGCCGCCGAATCCACTGGTTCCCACGCCACAGCCGCCGCTGCAGCTGATGCCGGCGCAACCGGCCCCGGGAGCCACCGCCCCGCGCTGACCGACCGGGTTCCCAGGTTTTCCCCCAAGCCGCCGCTTGCTCCGCACGGAGCGGGCGGCGGTTTTCGGTAAGTTAGCGGTGATCATGCCGACACCGCCGCCTCCTCCGATCCCGGCTGCCACCACGCAGGCCGCGGGCATGGGCACGCGCTCGTCCGGCTTCTACCGGCACGATCTCGACGGTCTGCGCGGCATCGCGATCGCTCTGGTCGCCGTGTTCCACATCTGGTTCGGCCGGGTGTCCGGCGGGGTGGACGTGTTCCTGGCCCTGTCCGGATTCTTCTTCGGCGGCAAGGTGCTGCGGGCCGGGTTGGGCGGGAAGCTGTCTCCGGCTACCGAGGTGGTCCGCCTGATCCGACGGTTGTTGCCGGCGCTGGTCGTGGTGCTGGCGGGGTGCGCGCTGCTGACCGTTCTGATCCAGCCGGAGACCCGGTGGGAGGCGTTCGCCGACCAGAGCCTGGCCAGTCTCGGCTACTACCAGAACTGGGAACTGGCCCACTCGGCGGCGGACTACCTGCGCGCCGGCGAGGCGGTCAGTCCGTTGCAGCACATCTGGTCCATGTCGGTGCAGGGCCAGTTCTACGTGGCATTTTTGGCGCTGGTCGCGGCCGTCGCCTATTTGGGCCGGCCGCTGGGCAGGCATTTGCGCACGGTTTTCGTGGTGCTGCTCAGCACGCTGACGGTGGCGTCGTTCGTGTACGCGATCATCGCCCACCAGGCCTATCAGGCGACCGCGTACTACAACAGCTTCGCCCGGGCCTGGGAACTGTTGCTGGGAGCGCTGGTGGGCGCGGTGGTCCCCTACATCCGCTGGCCCATGTGGCTACGGACGGCGACCGCCACGGTGGCACTGGCGGCGATCCTGTCGTGCGGTGCCCTGATCGACGGTGTCAAGGAATTTCCTGGACCGTGGGCCCTGGTACCGGTCGGCGCCGCGATGCTGATGATCATGGCGGGAGCCAACATGGCCGGCGAGCCTGCCACCCGCGGCCGGATGCCCCTGCCCAACCGGGTACTGGCGGTCGGACCCCTGGTGACACTGGGCGCGATGGCCTACTCGCTGTACCTGTGGCACTGGCCGCTGCTGATCTTCTGGCTCTCCTACACCGGTCACCGCCAGGCCAACTTCCTCGAGGGGATGGGCGTGCTGCTGGTAGCGGGGGTGTTGGCATACCTCACCACCCGCCACGTCGAGGACCCGTTGCGCTACCGGGCAGCCGCGGCACCGTCCGCGCCGGTGCCCTGGCGGCTGCGGTGGCGCCGGCCGACGATCGCGCTGGGATCAGTGGTGGCGCTGCTCGGTGTCACCCTGACCGCGACGTCATTCACCTGGCGCGAACACCTCGTCGCCGAGCGCGCCGGCGGCAAAGAGCTCAGTGGACTCAGCTCCGCCGACTACCCGGGCGCGCGGGCACTGGTCAACCACGTGCGGGTACCGAAACTGCGGATGCGGCCCACGGTGCTCGAAGTCAAGGAAGACCTGCCCGCCTCCACCCGGGACGGGTGCATCAGCGACTTCGTCAACCCGACGGTGGTCAACTGCACCTACGGCGACACCGATGCTCCGCGAACCATTGCCCTGGCAGGCGGGTCACACGCCGAGCACTGGCTGCCCGCGCTGGATCTGCTGGGCCGGCTGCACCACTTCAAGGTGGTGACCTACCTCAAAATGGGCTGCGCGTTGTCCACCGAGCAGGTCCCGCTGATCATGGGCAACAATGCGCCCTACCCCCAGTGCCGGCAGTGGGTGGAGACGACGATGGCCAAGCTGGTCACCGACCGCCCCGACTACGTCTTCACCACCTCGACCCGGCCCTGGAACATCAGGGCCGGCGACGTGATGCCCGCCACCTACATCGGCATCTGGCAAACGTTGTCCGACAACAACATTCCGATCCTGGGCGTGCGTGACACACCCTGGCTGGTCAAGGACGGTCAACCGTTCAACCCCGCCGACTGCCTGGCCAAGGCCGGCAATGCGGAGTCCTGCGGAGTGAAGCGCTCCGAGTTGCTGTCCGATCACAACGGCACGCTGGACTTCGTCGCTCAGTTCCCGCTGCTCAAGCCGATCGACCTGTCAGACGCGATCTGCCGGCCCGATACGTGCCGCGCCGTCGAGGGAAACGTGCTGATCTACCGGGATCCGCACCACCTGACGCCCACCTACATGCGGACGCTGGCACCGGAACTGGGACGGCAGATCGCGGCGATCACCGGTTGGTGGTGACACGCGACCAAGGGCGGCCGACACGGATAAGGTTTGGTGATGTCGTCGACGGAGCGCGGGAACCAGGGTGCATATGACGGCGCGGACGCCTCACCCGAACTGGCGACGGTATGGCCCGGGGCGCCATTTCCCTTGGGAGCCACTTATGACGGCGCCGGCACCAACTTCTCGTTGTTCTCCGAAGTCGCCGAGAAGGTCGAGCTGTGCTTGATCGCGCGCGACGGGAGCGAAACCCGGATCAATCTCGACGAAGTCGACGGCTATCTCTGGCACTGCTATCTGCCGACCGTTACCCCTGGGCAGCGGTACGGGTTTCGCGTGCACGGACCGTTCGATCCGGCGGCGGGTCACCGCTGCGATCCGAGCAAGCTGCTGCTCGACCCGTACGGCAAATCCTTCGTGGGCGACTTCGATTTCACTCAGGCGCTGTTTTCCTACGACCTGGAGGTGGCGGCCGAGGACCCGTCCGAAACCGGTACTCCCCCGATGGTCGACTCGCTGGGCCACACCATGACCAGCGTCGTGATCAACCCGTTCTTCGACTGGGCCTCTGATCGGGCGCCCTGCACGCCGTATCACGAAACGATCATCTACGAGGCGCACGTCAAGGGCATGACCCAGACTCATCCGGGTATCCCACACGAACTGCGCGGCACGTATGCCGGGCTGGCGCATCCGGCGATCATCGACCACCTCAAATCGCTCAATGTCACCGCCATCGAGCTGATGCCGGTCCACCAGTTCATGCACGACCACCGGCTGCTCGACCTGGGTTTGCGAAATTACTGGGGGTACAACACCTTCGGCTTTCTGGCTCCGCACTATCAATATGCGGCGACGCGCAAACCGGGTGGTGCGGTAGCCGAGTTCAAGTCGATGGTGCGCACTTTCCACGAGGCCGGCATCGAGGTGATCCTCGACGTCGTCTACAACCACACCGCCGAGGGAAACCATTTAGGCCCGACGATCAACTTCCGCGGCATCGACAACGCCGCCTACTACCGCCTGGTCGACGGTGACCTTCGCCACTACAAGGACTTCACCGGCACCGGCAACAGCCTCAACGTGCGGCACCCGCACACCCTGCAGCTCATCATGGACTCGCTGCGCTACTGGGTGCTGGAAATGCACGTCGACGGCTTCCGGTTCGACCTGGCCGCCACCCTGGCCCGCGAGTTCTACGACGTCGACCGGCTGTCAGCGTTTTTCGACCTGGTGCAGCAGGACCCGGTGGTCAGCCAGGTCAAGTTGATCGCCGAACCGTGGGACGTCGGCGAAGGTGGTTACCAGGTCGGGAATTTCCCAGGTTTGTGGACCGAGTGGAACGGGAAATACCGCGACACTGTGCGCGACTACTGGCGGGGTGAGCCCGCAACCCTCGGCGAGTTCGCTTCCCGGCTGACCGGGTCGTCGGACCTGTACGAAGCGACCGGCCGGCGGCCCGGCGCGAGCATCAACTTCGTCACCGCCCATGACGGTTTCACCCTGCAGGATCTGGTGTCCTACAACGAAAAACACAATGCCGCCAACGGTGAAGACAACCGCGACGGTGAGAGCCACAACCGGTCCTGGAACTGCGGCGTGGAAGGACCTACCGACGATCCCGACGTCGTCGCGCTGCGTTGCCAACAGATGCGCAACTTCTGGGCGACGTTGATGGTCAGTCAGGGCACCCCGATGATCTCCCACGGCGACGAGATCGGGCGCACCCAGTTCGGCAACAACAACGTCTACTGCCAGGACTCCGAGTTGTCCTGGATGGATTGGTCGTTAATCGAGAAGAACGCCGATCAGCTGACCTTCGCGCGCAAGGTAACGCGGCTGCGCAAGAAGCATCCGGTGTTTCGCCGCCGCCGCTTCCTCAAGGGCCGGCCCATCCGCAGTGGCGAGTCGGAAGTCCACGACATTTCCTGGCTGACGCCTGCCGGGCAGGAGATGACAGAGCAGGACTGGGACAACGATTTCGGCAAGAGCATCGCGGTGTTCCTCAACGGCCAGGCCCTGCCCGAACCGAACCGCCGTGGCGAACGGATCGTCGATGACTCGTTCCTGCTGTGTTTCAACGCCCACGACCAGGAAGTCACATTTGTCATGCCGCACGGCGACTATGCACAGCAGTGGACAGTGGAGCTGGACACCACCAGCCCGACCGGAGTGACCGAACGGGTGGTCGACGAGGGCGACGAGGTCGCACTGCCCGGACGCTCCGTGCTCATTTTACGTAAGACGTTGTGACGTATGCCTTTACCGGTCTCCGCAACCTATCGGTTGCAGTTGCGCGGCGCGTCCAGCGGCTTCGCGTTCACCCTTGGCGATGCTGAAAAGCTCCTGGATTACCTCGACGAACTCGGGGTGTCCCACGTCTACCTGTCCCCGATCCTGACCGCGACCGAGGGCTCGTCGCACGGTTACGACGTCACGGATCCGACCACGGTGTCGCCCGAAATCGGCGGCCCGGAAGGGCTGGCACGGCTGTCCGAAGCGGCGCAGGCACGCGGTATGGGCCTGGTGATCGACGTTGTGCCCAACCATGTGGGCATCGACCAGCCGGATCAGAACGCCTGGTGGTGGGATGTGCTGCGGCACGGGCGCGAATCCAACTACGCCGGGTACTTCGATATCGACTGGACCTTGGATGATGCGGGCCGAATCGTTTTGCCGCTGTTGGGTTCTGACGATGATGCGGCCGATCTGACGGTGGATGGCGACCTGCTGCGACTGGGTGACCTGGCGCTTCCCATCGCCCCGGGCACCGGCGACGGCCCCGGCCCCGAGGTGCACGAGCGCCAGCACTACCGGCTGGTGGGATGGCGCAACGGCGTGGTCGGATACCGCCGATTCTTTTCGATCACCTCGCTGGCCGGTCTACGTCAGGAGGACCGCAGCGTCTTCGACGCCAGCCACGCCGAAGTTGCCCGCTGGTTCAGCGAGCGGCTCGTCGACGGGGTGCGCATCGACCATCCGGACGGATTAGCAGATCCGGCAGGCTATTTGATCTGGCTGCGCGAGACGGTCGGACCCGACGCCTGGATCGTCATCGAGAAGATCCTGGGCGTCGACGAGGCGCTGGAACCCACGCTGCCGGTCGCCGGCACCACCGGCTATGACGTGCTGCGGGAGGTCGGCGGGCTTTTCGTCGACCCGGCAGGCGAGACCACGCTCACCGAACTCGTCGGGTCCGCGGGCGTGGACTACAGTACAATGCCGGATATGTTGGCGCAACTGAAGATCCGCGCCGCCACCGACACCCTGGGCAGTGAGCTGGCCAGGTTGCGGCGCAGCATCGTCGCGAGCGCAGGTGCCGATGATCCGCGGTTGTCCGACGCCGTGGCCGCCCTGCTCACCCACATCGACGTCTACCGGTGCGACTACCAGTCTTTGTCGGCGATCCTGCCCACTGCCCTGGCGGAAACCCAAGCAGCGCAACCGGATCTGGGTCCCGCGCTGACGGGGCTGGCAGCGGCACTGGCCCGGGGCGGCGAGCCGGCCACCCGCCTGCAGCAACTCTGCGGCGCGGTCACGGCCAAGGCTGTCGAAGACTGCCTGTTCTACCGCGACGCCCGGTTGGTGTCGCTCAACGAGGTCGGCGGCGAACCGCACCGGTTCGGAGTCGGAGCCGCCGAGTTCCACCAGAGTTCGGCCACCCGCGCACGGCTGTGGCCGGCCGCGATGACGACGCTGACCACGCACGACACCAAACGCGGCGAGGACGTGCGGGCCCGGATCGGAGTGCTCTCTCAGGTGCCGTCGCTGTGGGCCGAGTTCGTCGGGCGCTGGGAGACTCATGCCCCCTCCCCCGATCCCGCAACCGGACAGTTCTTGTGGCAGAACATCTTCGGCGTCTGGCCGGTGAGCGGCGAAGTCACCGGCGAACTGCGCGAGCGGCTGCACGCCTACGCCGAGAAGGCGATTCGAGAGGCCGCCTGGCACACGTCGTGGAATGACCCGGACTCCGACTTCGAAGGCGCCGTGCACAGCTGGCTGGATACCGTGCTGGACGGGCCGGTGGCCGGCGAGCTGACTAAACTCGTGGGGCAACTCAACCCGCATGCCGCCAGCGACGCGCTGGGCCAGAAGCTGTTGGCCCTGACCGTGCCCGGCATCCCGGATGTTTACCAGGGCACCGAGCTGTGGGATGACAGTCTGGTCGATCCGGACAATCGCCGCGAGGTCGACTACACGACGCGGCGCAACGCACTGAAAGAATTGCAGCACCCCAAGATTCGCGTGGTCACCACCGCACTGCGGCTACGGCGGTCGCGGCCGGACTGTTTCCTGAACGGCGATTACGTGCCGGTGCTCGCCGCGGGTCAGGCCCGCGATCATGTCGTGGCGTTCCGCCGTGGTCCGGGCATTCTGGTGGCGGTGACCCGCTGGACGGTGGCCCTGGCCGACACCGGTTGGGGCGACACGGTAGTGCCGCTGCCGGAGGGGTCGTGGACCGATCGACTGACGGGCGCGGTGGCCAGCGGGCCGACGTCAGCCGCGCAATTGTTCGGTGAGTTGCCCGTGGTGCTGCTGGAGCGTCGTGATGACTGAATTCAAAGTATGGGCACCGAAACCCGAGCTGGTGCGACTGGACGTCGACGGCACGGTGCACGACATGGTCCGCTCCGACGACGGCTGGTGGCACACCGACGTCGACGCGCCCGCGGACGCCCGCTACGGCTTCCTGCTCGACGACGACGACAGGGTGCTGCCGGACCCGCGCTCGGCCCGCCAGCCCGACGGGGTGCACGAACGTTCCCAGCTCTGGGACCCGTCGAACGCGGCCTGGACCGACAGTGACTGGTCGGGTCGGTCGGTCGAAGGCGCGGTGATCTATGAACTGCACGTCGGCACTTTCACGCCCGCGGGTACCTTCGACTCCGCCATCGAAAAGCTCGACTACCTGGTCGATCTCGGCGTCGACTTCGTCGAGCTGATGCCGGTGAACTCTTTTGCCGGTACGCACGGCTGGGGGTACGACGGCGTGCTGTGGTACAGCGTGCACGAACCCTATGGCGGTCCCGACGGCCTGGTCAGACTGGTCGACGCGTGTCACGCCCGCGGCCTTGGCGTGCTGATCGACGCGGTGTTCAACCACCTCGGCCCGTCGGGCAACTACCTGCCGAAGTTCGCACCATATCTGTCGTCGGCCAGCAATCCGTGGGGCGAGGGCATCAACATCGCCGACGCCGACTCCGACGAGGTGCGCCGGTACATCATCGGATGTGCGTTGCGGTGGATGCGCGACTTCCACGCCGACGGTCTGCGGCTGGACGCGGTGCACGCGTTGGTAGACCTCACCGCAGTGCACCTGCTCGAGGAGCTCGCCACCGAAACTGACTGGCTGTCAAGGCAGTTGGGCCGCCCCCTGGCTCTGGTCGCCGAGAGCGACCTGAATGATCCGCGCCTGATCACTGCACGCGAACGCGGCGGATACGGCCTGACCGCGCAGTGGGCCGACGACATCCACCACGCCATCCACACCGCGGTATCCGGCGAACGGCAGGGCTATTACGGCGACTTCGGGTCCCTCGCCACGCTGGCCCAGACGCTTCGCCACGGTTTCTTCCACGCCGGCACCTACTCGTCGTTCCGGCGGCGCCGCCACGGTCGCCCGCTGGACACCACCGAGGACACCGGCATCCCGGCGACCCGACTGCTGGCCTACACCTGTACCCACGACCAGGTCGGCAACCGCGCCCTCGGAGACCGCCCGTCGCAGAACCTGACGCCGGGACAATTGGCCGTCAAAGCCGCTCTGGTGCTGGCATCTCCCTACACCGCAATGCTTTTCATGGGTGAGGAGTGGGGAGCATCCACGCCGTTCCAGTTCTTCAGCTCGCATCCTGAGCCGGAACTGGCCGAGGCTACCCGCAAGGGACGCAAAGCGGAGTTCGCCGAACACGGGTGGGACGCCGATGAGATCCCCGACCCCCAGGATCCGCAGACGTTCGAGCGGTCGAAGCTGAACTGGGGTGAAATCGCATCGGGAGCGCACACCCGGCTCCTGGCGTTCTACCGCGATCTGATCAACCTGCGGCACAACGAGCCCGACTTCGCCGACCCGTGGCTCGACCATCTGGTCGTCGACTACGACGAGGATCAGCGCTGGATCGTGCTGCGGCGCGGCGGCCTGACGGTCGCGTGCAACCTCGGCGAGGAGGCGGTATCCATACCCGTCAGCGGTGAGCTGGTGCTCGCCTGGGACGCCCCCGAGATCGGCAAGGACGCCACCCGGGTTCCCGGGCATTCCGTCGCCATCCTGCGGTAGCGTCCCCGCGCGAGCAGTCCCTGCGGTAGCGTCCCCGCGCGAGCAGTCCCTGCGGTAGCGTCCCCGCGCGAGCAGTCCCTGCGGTAGCGTCCCCGCGCGAGCAGTCGCAAAATCGCCCTAATCGCGCCCGATTTGGGCGATTTTGCGACTGCTCGCTGGCTGACCCGGCCCCGCGGGAACGATGACGGTCAGCTCGTTCCCGCTGCGCTCCACCCGCAGGCCGGCTCTGCGGGCGACGGCCGCGACGGCCGCCGCGTCGTCGGGCTCGGCCCTGGTCGCGGCCAGAACACGGGCCAGCCGTCCTTTGTGCGCCTTGTTGAAATGGGTCACCACCGCCCGCCGCCCATCGGGATACTCGGCCAGCACGTTCACCCCGACGGCCTCAGGCGCCCTGCCCAGCGCAACGTAGGACCCCGAACGGAGATCGACGATCAGGTGCTCGGCGGCCAACTCGCGAAGCAGCGGCTCCAGCACCGGGCGCCACCGGGTGGCCAAAGTGGGCTTGCCCGGCAGTTTCGACGTCGCCGAGAGCCGATAGGCGGGCACCTGATCGTCGGCGGCAAGCAGCCCGAACAATGCCGACACGATGAACAAGCGGGCACCCGCGCGCTTCGCCTGGGCGCCGCGCAGCGAATCGATGTCCAGCGCGTCGTAGAGGACCCCGGTGTAGCGGCGGATGGCCGGCAGCGTCGGCGCCACGCGCAGGGCTGCGTTGCGCTCGATCTCGGCGAGCTGCGACGGCGAGACGCCCAGCGCCGCCCTACTCGCCGCCGGGTCCGCCGCCAGCTCGACGAGCTCCGCCACCAGCGCCGACCGTAATGGATTCAGCGCCGGGTGACCCAGGCTGTCGATGTGCAGGGGTGGGCCGTCGCCCCCCGCTCGCTTGGTCTCCGACGGGGGCAGCAGCACGATCACGGGTGCAGACGATAGTCGGCGCCCGCCACGCCCTCCCCGCGAGCAGACGCGAAATCGCGGTGGAGCGTCAGCTCCACCGCGATTTCGCGTCTGCTCGGCCTCAGCCGGCATCAGCAGGCTCCAAGAATCCTTCAAGCGCCGTGGGCGACGCTATCTCCCATGACGACGATCGCCCCCCAGTTGGTAGCCCCCGCCCCCGCCGTCAAGGTCCCCACCGTCAAGCGCGCTGCCGTCACCCGGATCAGCGGCCTCGCCGTGATGAGCCTCGTCCTGGGCGTCCTGCAGTACGTGTTTCTCTTCATCCCCTGCTGGCTGGTCACGATCCCGTTCGGAGTACACGCGCTGCACCAGGCCGACAAGGCCAACGCCCCCAGTCGCGCGGTGGCGATCGCCGGCCTGGCGCTGTCAGTCATCCACTTCGCCGTCTACACCTTCGTCTTCATCTGGCTGCTCACCACCAGCTAACTCACACGCTCGCCGGTCCGGTGCCGTGAACGGCTTCCGCGATGGCATCCGCCAGCGGTTCGATCTCCTCGTCCGTCAAGTCGGCGATCGTGATGCGCATGCCCGGCGGCGTGTCCATCCGGAACCGTGTCCCCGGCGCCGCCGCCCAGCCCGCGTTGAGCAGCCTGGTGATGGCGACCGTCTCGTCGGGCACCGGAATCCACACGTTGAGGCCGGATCGGCCGTGAGCGGCAACGTCCCGCTCCGCCAGTGCTTCACACAGCGCGGTGCGGTTGCCGGCGTATTGTTTCCGCGCAGCGTGCACCAGCGTCGTCGCCTCGTCGTCCGACCACATGCGAACGGCGAGATCCTGCAGCAGCCGACTCACCCATCCCGGGCCCAGCCGCAGACGTCCGTGCACTCGCTCGATGGTGCGCCGGTCGCCGGCCAGCACGGCCAGGCGCAGGTCGGGACCGTATGCCTTGGACACCGAGCGGACAAATGCCCAGCGGCGCGTACATCCGGCCAGGGCGTGCAGCGGCACGCCGGAGATCTTGGCGCAGTGGTCGTCTTCGATGACCAGCACGTCGCTGGTCTTCGCGGCCAGCAGACTGCGCAGCGCCTTGGCACGCTCCTTCGACAAGGCCGCGCCGGTCGGGTTCTGCGCACGGGTGGTGACGATGACGGCCTTCACGCCGCGGCGCAGCGCCCGCGCCATGCTGAGCACCACCGGCCCGTCGTCGTCGACTCGGACGGGTTCTGGCGAAAGTCCAAGTGCTGCAACGAGATCAAGCATATTCGCCCAACCCGGATCCTCCACCGCCACCCGGTCACCGGGTCGCAGATGAGCACTGAGCACCCGCTCGATGCCGTCGAGTGCTCCACTGGTCACCGCGAGATGCTCGGCCGGCACCCCGTCGCCGCCCAGATCCGCACGGGCGCGATCGACCAGTTCGGCCGACATCGCGGACTGCCCGTACAACAACGGCCGCTCCTGCTTCGCCGGATCCAGCCTGGCGGTGGCGATGGGCAGCAGCGCCGGGTCCGGATTGCCGGTCGACAGGTCGCGTGCGCCGTCGGGAACCGCGAGCCCCAGCAGCGACCGCGGCGTGGTCGCCGGCCGGTTGCGTACCCGGGTTCCACGGCGGCCCGCGGTCTCGACGGCCCCGCGGTCACGCAGCAGCCGGTATGCGGCGGCAACGGTGTTGGCGTTCACCCCGAGTTCGGCGGCCACTTCCCGGATCGACGGCAGCGCATCACCGGGCGCGAGGGCGCCCTCTGAGATGCCCTCTTCGATGCTGGCGGCGATCGACTCGGCACCCGTCCCGGAAATGGTGTATCGTACTGGCACAGTGTTAATTATGTACTAGAACAATAGCGAAGGCAAGCGGATGGACACGGCTTTTCACCCGACCCCACGCACCACCCCGACCCGCTACCGGGAGCGGGCCCGTTATGACCGCGAGACGGTGCACCGCATCCTCGATGAGTCGCTGATCTGCCACCTCGCATACATCAGGGACGGACAGCCGGTGGTCCTGCCGACCATCCACACCCGCATCGACGAGACCCTCTACATTCACGGCTCGTCGGGCAGCGGACCGATGCTGGCGACTCGGTTGTCCGGCATGCCGGTGTGCGTCACCGTCACGCTGGTGGACGGACTCGTGCTGGCCCGTGCAGCGATGCACCACTCGATGAACTACCGCTCGGTGGTCGCGGTCGGGACCGCGCGCCTCGTCGACGACCCGGACGAGAAGGGGCGTGCGCTGCACGCCGTCCTCGACCACATCCAGGCGGGCCGTGCCGACGATTGCCGACCGCCGAACGCCCGCGAACTCGCGGCGACCGCGGTGCTCGCACTGGATCTGGTGGAAGTCTCGGCCAAAATCCGCGAAGGCGGGGTGTCCGACGACGAGGAAGATCTGACGCTGCCGTACTGGGCCGGCGTGGTGCCGTTGCGGGTGACGGCCGAATCGCCCATTGCCGACGGCGATCTGGACCCCGCTACCCCGCTACCTGCGTATCTGCGCTAAACCGCCGCGCGTCAGAGCAGCAGGTAGCGGTACGCCGGCGACCCGGGAAGCAGCGTTTCGACGTGAATCTCGGTCGCCCTCATCCGGGCGAGCAGACCATCGAGGTCCGCGGCCGAACCCAACTGGACCCCGACCAGCGCCTCGCCGGTCTCCCGGTTGTTGCGCTTGACGTACTCGAACAGCGTGATGTCGTCATTGGGACCCAGCACCTCGTCCAGGAACCGCCGCAGCGCGCCCGGCTCCTGCGGGAAGTCGACCAGGAAGTAGTGCTTGAGACCCAGGTGAACCAGGGATCGCTCGAGCACCTCGCCGTAGCGGGACACGTCGTTGTTGCCGCCCGAGATCAGACACACCACGGTGGAACCGGGCGCGACGTCGGCCTCCAGCAGACCGGCCACCGACAGCGCCCCGGCGGGCTCGGCGATGATGCCTTCGTTCTGATACAGGTCCAGCATCGCGGTGCACACCGCGCCCTCGTCGACCGTGGTGATCGAAACCATGTCTCCGGCGGCGGCCAGCGCGGCGTAGGTCAGCGTTCCCGCGCGCGCCACGGCGGCACCGTCGACGAACTGGTCGACGTGCTCCAGGGTCACCGGCTCGCCGGCGGCCAGTGCCGCCATCATCGCCGCGGCGCCGGCCGGCTCGATGCCCAGGACCGCGGTCTTCGACGTCCGTTCGGCCAGGTAGCTGGTGATACCGGCGATGCACCCGCCGCCACCGACGGGCACCACGACCAGGTCCGGCTCGTCGCCCAGGGCGTCCAGGATCTCGACGGCGATGGTGCCCTGACCGGCCATGGTGCGCAGGTCGTCATACGGCGGGACCAGCGTGGCGCCCGTACGTGCGACGTCTTCGCGGGCGGCCGCGGCGGCCATGTCGTACGTTGAGCCGCCGACGATCAGTTCGATGAACTCGCGCCCGTGATACCGGATCCGGTCCCGTTTCTGCTTGGGCGTCTTGGCCGGCACGTAGATGCGGCCGTGCACACCCAGTGAGCGGCAGGCGTATGCGAACCCCTGCGCGTGGTTGCCGGCCGAGGAGCATACGACTCCGGCGGACAGCTCCTCTTCGGAGAGCTGAACCAGCAGGTTGTAGGCGCCACGCAGCTTGTACGAGCGCACTACCTGCAGGTCTTCGCGCTTGAGGTAGACGGTGGCGCCGGTGATCTCGGACAACCGGTCGCTGTACTGCAGGGGCGTCGGCGTGACCACCGGAGCAATTCGCTTGGCCGCGCCGTCGATGTCAGCCGCGCACAGCGGCAGCTCGCGAGGGTTCTGGCTCAGTTCGGCGGACACCGGTCAATGGTGCCATGTCCCCAGGAGCCGCGTGCCGCCCCTATTCCTGACGACGGGCCAGTTCCGCGATCACGTTGACCCGGCGACACGCCGTCGCGATCTCGTCGGCGAACTCCCGCCGCCGCTTGGCGATGTCGGCCTGATCGGCACCGTCGACCAGCTCGCGATGGTGCGCCAGCCGCAGCGCGGTCTTGAACAGTTCCATCGAACGCGACTCGGCGTTGGCGATCCGGCGCTGCAACTCCCACTGCTTGCCCACTTCCAGGCACTCGGTGAGGAACGCGTCTTCGTCCAGCGCCTCGTCCTCGAGCGCGGCCAACCGGTCGGCGACGATGTGATACGCGTCCAGGAAGGGGCGCAGCACCAGGTGCGCCAGCAGCAGATCGGCGTCTTCCAGCAGGCGCCGCACATCGGCCGCGATGACTTCCTTGGACGTGTCCTCCACCGGCCCGATCAGCTTGACTTCGTCGGCGAGTTCGACCTCGAACTGCGCGCGCGCCGAGAACAGGAACTCGAACTTCAGCAACTCGCGCAGACTCAGCGCTTCGTCACGCACCGCCGCAGGAGAGACGAAACCGTCCCCGGAGCTCTCCGCGGTTTCCGACGCCGCCAGCAGAGCCAGCTCGGCGATCGCGCGGTCGACCAGGATGTGGATGGCGGTGTTGCGGTAGAACGCTGCGACCAGATGCTGGTCGGCGCCAACTCCCCACACCGCCTCGGTGCCGGCGTCATAGACACTCACCACCCCTGAATTGACCATCTGGTGCAGGGTCCAGCGGATCGTCGAGCGGTTCGTCAGGTCGGCGGCCCCGGCGACCGCCCAATTGCGGGCGGTGATGTAGCTGGCCAGCGGGCTCACCGTGGCCAAGACCTCGCTGATGGACAAGGACCGGTCAGCACCCAGCAACGCCAGACTCACCACCGCGGTGGGCGTCACCGGGGTGGCGCGGTTGATGCGGTGCTCGACGTCCAGCGCGATGCGTTCGACCACCGTGCCGGTTCCCGACGGGTCGGCCCTTAATTCCTCCAGGCGTTTGCGCAGCGGAAGTGGCTCACCGAAATCGAGATAGGCGCGGCCCAGTCGCTCCCCTTGCTGACGGGACAGCCGCACCAGGAAGCGCAGGTCCTCCGGGCGCTTGGTCGCCCCGTAGGCCTCGGTGGTCATCGCCTCCACTTCGTGCAGCTGGTCGTAGACGATTGATGTCGGCACCAAATACACTTCGGGACCGTCGATTTCGTCGACGGCGTCGGTGAGATAGCGCAGGATGCCGAACACCGGCGGCCGCAGTTTGCCGGTGCGGGTGCGGCCGCCTTCGATCGACCAGGTCAGGTTGGTGTGGTTCTGCACCAGCTGGGCGGTGTAGGCGCGCAGCACGAACCGGTAGACCGGAATGTCCTTGGTCTGACGGCGAATGAAGATGGTGCCGGTGCGCTTGGCGAAGCCGCCCATCGGGAAGAAGTTCAAGTTGGCGCCGCCGAAGGTGAACGCCGACGAGAGCCGGTTGGCGGCGATCTCCTCGGGCAGCAGCATGCCGTCCAGGTAGGACCGATGAGAGAAGGCGAACGCCAGTGTCGCTTTGCGGTCCAGCGAACGCAACTGCGCGATCTGGTCCTCGTCGACGAGCACGTCGTAGGCCCGCATCAGCCATCGGCTGAAACCCCGCCACGCCTGCACCGCGCGCTCGTCGAGCGACGCAGCCACCTCACGCAGATATCCCGCGGCCTCCACCCGCACGCTGGCGGGATCGCGCCCGAGTTCGGCGGCCAGCGCTTCCAGCCGCTCACCGAACCAGTCGGCGTCCAGCAGCTGGGTCACCGCTTCGGGATCGGTGCCCAAGGCCGTCGTCGATTCGTCGACCAATCCGGTGCGCTGCAGCAGCTTTCGCACTCCGCTGCGACCGACCTCCCGTGCCGTCATCGCCCCTCCCTATGCCGGCTGCGGCGCCGGTGTGGCGCTGGGCTCGTGGATGTGCGGTCCGGGTTCACTCACGTACAGCTCCTCAATCTCGGCGGAGTACTTGGCGTGGATCGGTTTGCGTTTGAGCTTCATGGTCAGCGTGATCTCGTCACCGCCGGGCTCCCACACGGTCGGCAGGATGCGGAACCGTTTGATCTGCTCCACCCGCGACAACTTGCCGTTCCCCTCGGCAACGCCCGCCGCGATCTCCGCGATCACATCGGGATGCGACGCCAGTGCCTCCGGGGAGGGATCGAGCCCCCGCTGCGCGGCGTAGGGGGCGACCGAGTCGGCATCGAAAACCATCAGCGCGGTGTTGTACGGCCGCCCGTCCCCGATCACGATCATCACACCGATCATGCCGCAGGCGGCGACGATGGTGTTCTCAATGTTGGCCGGGGACATGTTCTTTCCGGCCGCATTGATGATCAGTTCCTTCTTGCGGTCCACCACCCGGAGATAACCGTCGTCGTCGACCTCGAAGATGTCGCCGGTGTGTAACCAGCCCTCTCCGTCGATCGCTTCCGCGGTCTTCTCCGGTTCCTTGCGGTAACCCTTCATCACCAGCGGCCCCCGGACCAGATACTCGCCGTCCTCGGCGACCCTGCCTTCCAGCGAGGGCAGCAACTTGCCGACGGTGCCCAGCTTCGCGTCACGCGGGTGAGATGCGGTGGCCACACAGCTGAGCTCGGACATACCCCACACCTCAGACAGCGGGATGCCGATACCCATGAAAAAGGCGAGTGTTTCGCGGGGAATCGGGGCTGCGCCCGACACCGCCCAGCGCAGCTCGCCGAAACCGATTCGCTCGCGCAGCTTGGACAACACCAGTTCATCGGCCGTGGCCCATTCGGCTGCCAGGTCCGCGGGCATGGTGTCGCCGGCCAGCTCGACCGCCGCGCGTTTGGCGGCGACCGACATCGCCCACTGCAGGGCCTGCCGCCTGGTGTCGTCGGTTTCCTGACTCACCGCGAATTCGATTCCGGCCCTGAGCTTTTCCCATACCCGGGGCACCGCACCCCAGACGTTGGGCTGCACGTCGGGCAGCACCGCGGCGATGGTGCGCACGTCCGCAACCGCCGTCACCTGGGTACCGAACATCTCTTGCGAGTACACGCCGGTCATCCGGTCGGCGATGTGGGCCGATGGCAGAAACGAGGTGATGCGGTCGCCGCGTTGCACTCCCAGCACCTCGTCCAGCGCGTATCCCTCGAAAAGCAAGTTGGCGTGCGTCATTTCGACGCCCTTCGGATTCCCGGTGGTGCCGGAGGTGTAGATGAGGGTGACGACGTCGTCGGGTTGCACGGCCTGCCAGGTTGCTTCGAAGTCGAAGTCCGCGGGTGCGGCCGCATAAAGGTCGGCTATGGACAGTGCACCTTCGGGTGTGCCGTCGATACAGATGAGGTGCTCGATCGGTGCGCCGCTGGCCCGGATCCGCTCGACATATTGTTCTTCGCACATCACCACCCGGGTACCGGCGTTGCCGAACACATAGGTCAGCTGCTCGGCGGGCAAGGTGTTGTAGACCGAAAACGATGTCGCCCCAACGTGTTGGGCGCCGACCTCGAGTGGGTAAAACTCGACGCGGTTGGCCATCATCAGGGACACGGTGTCGCCACGGCGAACGCCCAGACCGGTCAGCCCGGCGGCGACCTTGCGAACCTGTTCGGCGTAGTCGCGCCACGTCAGTTCTTGTGTGCCGCCTGGAGTGCGCAGGGCGACGGCGTCCGGGTCGACCAACGCGGCACGCTGGAAGGCCTCACACATGGTGCGCGGACGCTGGGTCGGGCTCATCTTCCGCACTCCTCGGCAGCAGATCGCTTCTCACCGCTGAGCCTACGTCCGCACTCGTGGCCCACGGAACACGGGACCGGGCGGACGTCGGTGCGCATTTGGATCGGGGATCGCTCAATGCCGAGCTGACGCTGCTGTGCCGCTCGGCCGGGCGTCGCCCTCACGCCGGCAGCGCGTGGTGGATTCCGCAGCTGCAGTCGTCGATGGACGGACAGGTGCAGCGCATTCCCCACTCGATGACCTCCCGCGCGCGCGCCAATGACGCCATCTGCGCGTCGATCTGCGCGAGTTTGGCCTCGGCGAGCGCACGGCTGGCGGGGCGCCCGGGTGCGTCGTCGGCGAACAACAGCTGGATCTCCTCCAGCGCGAATCCCGCGGACTTGCAGAGCCGGATCACCTCCAGCCGAGCCAGCACCGAGCCGTCGTAACGACGCTGGCCGCCCTGGCGGGCCGGTGGCGGTACCAAACCGATCTGTTCGTAGTAGCGCAACGTGGTCGCCGCGATACCGGCTTGGCGGGCCACTTCTCCGATGGTCAGGCGCATCGAGACCTCCAGGGCTTGACTTCGAGTTAACTCTAAGTCGTTGACTGTCGGTTATGCACTCACTTCTGAACACCTCGCGGTACGCCATGCTGCGGTCGTTCCGTCGCGACGGCACGGCTGCCGACACCCCGATCTGGTTCGCATTCGACGGTGACGCGGTGGTCTTCCGCACCAAAATCGGGCCGAAAACCACGCGACTGGCACGACGCCCCGACGTTGCACTCGCCGCCTGCGACTACCGCGGCCGCGGCGCCACGGACTGGGCGCCCGGCCGCGCCACAGTGCTGTCCGGGGCCGACGCGCAGCGGGCCAATCGGCTGCTACACCAGCGCTATGGCTGGCAGTGGAATATCGTGCCGCTACTGAAGATTCCGGGCGTCACGAATGTGCACCGCGACCTCGGGCTGCGTGAGAAGCTGCGTCGGGCGCGGCACCGCGAGGTGTGGCCTGACAGCGCCATCGTCCGGGTTGAGCTGTAGCCCGACGAGAGCCCCGGACCGAGCGTGAAGCTAGCCGCACACTCGACGCCGAACGTGAAGCTGGCCGCACACTCGCGGCGGCCGCGAGCCGACTCAGCTACCCAGGCACCCCGGGCCGAGCAACTCCTTGAGGTCACCCATCAGCGCCGGCGACGGCGTCACACGCAGCGATTGATCCAGCTCCAGCGTGGTGATCCGGTCGCCGCTGATCAACCGCAGATGCACCTGCGATGTGCCCGGGTGCCGGGCCAGCACTTGCTTGAGCGCCGTCACCTTGTCGATGGTGCACTGCCGGGTGGGCAGACTCACGGCCAGCGGACGGTTCGGCTGAGCGTTGGAAAAGTCAGGGACCACAAGCTCATTGGCGATCAGGCTGATGCGGTCGTCGCGGATCGCGACCTTGGCGTTGACCAGTACCACCACGTCGTCGGCGATCTCGGCACCGTAGTTGGAATAAGTGTGCGGGAAGAACATCACCTCGATACCACCGGTGAGGTCTTCCAATTGCGCTGAGGCCCAGGGCATTCCGTTCTTATTGACGCGCCGGTTCACAGAGGCCAGAATGCCGCCGACCCGCACCTGGGTCTCGTTGGCGACGTCGCCGTCCAGGATCGCCGGGATGGCGGTGTCGACCTGCGTCGCCAGCAGATGCGCTACGCCGTTGAGCGGATGCCCGGAAACGTAAAGACCCAGCATCTCCCGCTCCAGGGCGAGTTTGTGTTTGTCTTCCCACTCGTCGTCGGGCACCTTGATGGTGAACACCGACTCGGTGCACCCGTCATCCCCTCCGAACAGGTCAAACTGGCCCATCGCCTCGGCTTTTTTGGTCCCGAGCACCGAGTCGACGGCGTCGGTGTGCACCAGGAACAGACCCTTGCGGGCATGCTTCAACGAATCGAAGGCACCGGCCTTGATCAACGACTCGGTGACCTTCTTGTTGCATGCCGAAATATCGATCTTGTTGAGGTAGTCCGAGAAGTCGGTGAATTTGCCTTTCTCGTTGCGGGTCCTGATCAGCGAACCGACCACGTTGGCGCCGACGTTGCGCACCGCACCCAGACCGAAGCGGATGTCCTCACCCACCGACGCGAAGTTCACCAAGGACTCGTTCACGTCCGGCGGAAGCACGGTGATACCCAGCTTGCGGCAGTCGGCCAGGTACACCGCGGCCTTGTCCTTGTCGTCGCCGACGGAGGTGAGCAGGCCGGCCATGTACTCGGCGGGATAGTTGGCTTTCAGATACGCCGTCCAGTAGGACACCAACCCGTACCCGGCGGCATGCGACTTGTTGAATGCGTAACCGGCGAACGGAAGAATGGTGTCCCACAACGCTTTCACGGCCTTTTCAGAGAAGCCGTTGGCGGTCATGCCCTCGTAGAAGCCCTTGTACTCGGCTTCGAGCACCTCGAGCTTCTTCTTACCCATGGCCTTACGCAGCGCATCGGCCTTGCCCATCGTGTACGAGGCGACCTTCTGGGCGATGAACATGATCTGCTCTTGGTAGACGATCAGACCGTAAGTCTCCGAGAGGATTTCGCGCAGTGGCTCCTCGAGCTCGGGATGGATCGGCTTGATCGCCTGACGGCCGTTCTTGCGGTCGGCGTAGTCGTTGTGGGCGTTCATACCCATCGGCCCCGGCCGGTACAGCGCCAGCACGGCGACGATGTCGTTGAACTCGGTAGGTTGCATGCGGCGCAGCAGATCGCGCATCGGGCCACCGTCGAGCTGGAACACGCCCAGGGTGTCGCCGCGGCCCAGCAGCTCATAAGTGGCCTTGTCGTCCAGCGGCAACGACTCCAGATCGAGGTCGATCCCTCTGTTGGCCTTGATGTTTTCCAGCGCGTCGCCGATGATCGTCAGGTTCCGCAGGCCCAGGAAGTCCATCTTCAGCAGGCCGATGGCCTCACAGGACGGGTAGTCCCAGCCGGTGATGATGGCGCCGTCCTGCGGCCGCTTCCACAGCGGAATGGCCTCCGTCAGCGGCTCACTGCTCATGATCACCGCACACGCGTGTACGCCGGCGTTGCGGATCAAGCCTTCCAACCCCCGCGCCGTCTGATAGATCGTGCGCACGTCGGGGTCGGTCTCGATCAGGCCGCGCACCTCGGCGGCCTCTTTGTAGCGTTCGTGGGCCGGGTCGGTGATGCCGGACAGCGGAATGTCCTTGGCCATGATCGGCGGCGGCAGGGCCTTGGTGATCCGGTCGGCGATCGCGAAGCCGGGCTGGCCGTAGTGAATCCGCGCCGAGTCCTTCAGCGCAGCTTTGGTTTTGATGGTGCCGAAGGTGATGACCTGGGCGACGCGGTCCTGCCCCCACTTGTCGGCGGCGTAGCGCACCATCTCACCGCGACGGCGGTCGTCGAAGTCGATGTCGATATCGGGAGCCGACGGACGCTCCGGGTTGAGGAAGCGCTCGAACAGCAGGCCGTGCGGGATGGGGTCGATATTGGTGATACCCATCGCGTAGGCCACCAGCGACCCCGCGGCCGAACCACGGCCCGGTCCCACCCGGATGTCGACCGAGCGTGCGTAGTTGATCAGGTCGGCCACGATCAGGAAGTACGCCGGGAAACCCTTGTCGCAGATGACCTTGATCTCGTACTCGGCGCGGTCAATGTAGTCCTGGCCGACACCATCGGGAAAGCGCCGCTGCAAACCTGCCATCACCTCGTGGTGCAGCCATGAACCCTGGTCGTGGCCATCGGGCACCGGGAAGATCGGCATCCGGTCGCGCGGCGTCCATACGTCGGCGTAGGACTGCACCCGCTCGGCGATCAGCAACGTGGAATCGCAGGCACCAGGGACCTGGCTGTCCCACAGCCGGCGCATCTCGTCAGCCGACTTGATGTAGTAGCCGTCGCCGTCGAACTTGAACCGGTTCGGGTCCGAGAGCGTCTTGCCGGTCTGCACACAGAGCAGGGCTTCGTGGTTGTGCGAGGCATCGCGGGTGACGTAGTGACAGTCGTTGGTGGCCAGCGGCGGAATGCCCAACTTGCGCCCGATTTCCAGCAGGCCTTCGCGGACCCGGTGCTCGATCGAGATACCGTGGTCCATCAGCTCGAGGAAGAAGTTCTCGGCGCCAAAGATCTCCCGCCACTTGGCGGCCGCCTCCAGCGCTTCGCGGTCATGCCCCAGGCGCAGCCGCGTCTGCACCTCCCCCGAGGGGCAGCCGGTGGTGGCGATGATGCCTTCGGCGTGTTCGGCAATCAGTTCGGCATCCATCCGCGACCACTTGCCGAGTTGACCTTCGAAGGACGCCAGTGACGACAGCCTGAACAGGTTGCGCAGGCCGGTCGCGTTCTCGGCCATCATCGTCATGTGCGTGTAGGAGCCGCTGCCCGAGACGTCGTCGGACTTCTGGCTGGGGTCACCCCAGGTGATGCGCCGGGTATCGAACCGGGAACCGGGAGCGATGTAGGCCTCGACGCCGATGATCGGCTTGATCCCGGCCTTGGTGGCCGAGTTGTAGAACTCGCTGGCGCCGAACATGTTTCCGTGGTCGGTCATGCCGATCGCGGGCATCTCCAACCGTTGCGCCTCGGCCAGCATCGGCGAGATCTTCGCGGCACCGTCGAGCATCGAATACTCGGTGTGGTTGTGCAGGTGCACGAACGACGATTGGTTCATAGGGGAGCCAGTCTATGACCGGGCACCGACGCCTTTCGGGCGTGTCGCGCAAGTGTGTCTTGGCGGATTTACGCGTACCGCTCGACGAACAATTGCAGCGACTTTTCTACGTCCCCTTTGACCGCCCGCGCCGCGGCCGAGCCGACCGGGCCGAACAAGGCACGCCCGCCCAGCTCAAGGCGCAGACCCATGGTCGAACCGTCTTCGTGGGGCGCGACCGTGACGGTCACACCGTACTTTGCTCCGCCTTTGCCCGACCCTGACATGGCGACCTCGTGGGGCGGGTCCCACTTGGTCACGGTCCACGTCACCCGGTTGCGCAACCCCTTCGATCGCGCCACGCCGATGATCTCGGTTCCCACGGTGATCTCGTCGGGGATGTCGCTGCGCCATCCCTCGTGCATGACGAGCCATTCACCCAACTCGGAAAGGTCCGACACGCGCTCCCACATGTCCTGCGGGGCCATCGGAACGTTTGAGGTCAACTCAACGGAAGCCATCGGTTGAGACTAGCGAGGGTCGCAAGCCCGGCGAAGCCGGGCGCTGCGGGCCCGAGCCAACAACCCAGCGAGGGTCGCAAGCCCGGCGAAGCCGGGCGCTGCGGGCCCGAGCCAACAACCCAGCGAGGGTCGCAAGCCCGGCGAAGCCGGGCGCTGCGGGCCCGAGCCAACAACCTAGCGAGGGTCGCAAGCCCGGCGAAGCCGGGCGCTGCGGGCCCGAGCCAACAACCCAGCGAGGGTCGCAAGCCCGGCGAAGCCGGGCGCTGCGGGCCCGAGCCAACAACCCAGCGAGGGTCGCAAGGCCGGCACAGCCGGCCGCCGCGGGCCCGAGCAATGCGGCTGGCCGCCGCGGGATGGTCCGCGATGCCGTTACGCTCAGCAACAGAGGAGGGGCGAGTGGTCGAGGATCGGGCGGGTTCGCAGTTCGGGCCGTATCGGTTGATCCGGATGTTGGGTAGCGGTGGGTTCGGCGAGGTCTACGAAGCCGAGGACACCGCCATGCACCGCACCGTGGCGCTCAAGCTGCTGAGCAATACGTACTCAAAGGACCCGGTGTTCCGCGAGCGCCTCTTCCGGGAGGCCCACACCGCCGGACGCCTCCGCGAACCCCACGTGCTGCCGATCCACAGCTGCGGCGAGATCGACGGCCAGGTCTACATCGACATGCGGCTGGTCCGGGGCGTCGACCTGGAGACTCTGCTCAAACGGGACGGGCCGCTCGACCCGGCGCGCGCGGTGAAGCTGATCCGCCAAGTGGCCGCCGCCCTGGATGCCGCGCACGCCGAAACCGTGCTGCACCGCGACGTCAAGCCGGCCAACATCCTGCTGTCCGGCGACGACTTCGCCAGCCTGGTCGATTTCGGGCTCGCCAGCGCGGCCGGCGACGCGCGGCTGACCAAGACCGGCAAAGCCGTCGGCACCTTCGATTACGTTGCTCCGGAACGGCTTTCGGAGGCCCCGGTAGACCATCGCTGTGATGTGTACGCGCTCGCCTGCGTCCTTTATGAACTGCTCACCGGCAAGGCGCCGTACGAAGAGCACCGGGATCTGTCCGCACTGATGACGGCGCACCTGACCGCGCCGATTCCGCGGCCCAGCCAACAGCGCCCGGGCATCCCGGCAGGGCTGGACGACGTCATTGCACGGGGCATGGCAAAGAATCCCGACGCGCGCTACCACAGCGCCGGGGAACTGGCCACGGCCGCGGAGAACGCCCTTCACCCGGCCGCGCCGACACGCGAGTGGGCCGTCGAGCCACCGCCGCCGCCGATCCAGCACGCCCCACCGCCACTCCCGACGCAACCCGATCCCCGGCCGCCGTGGGCGCAGCCGCCCAGCCGGAAGCGCCGCAGTCGCGCCGCGCTGGTTGTGGCCGCGATCGCGCTGGTGGCCGTCGCGGTCACGGTCGGGGTTGTGGCCCTCACCCACCGGCACGAGGCTGCTCATTCCTCCATGTCCAGCGCGCCACGGCCCTCTTCGACGGTCCCGACGGTCCTGAAATTCCCCAACCTGGTGCTGGCGCGGGGAGTGGCAGTCAGCGGCGACGGGACGGTTTACGTCGCGGAGATGACCAGACACTCTCCGGAGGGCCGGGTGCTGAAACTCTCGCCCGGACAGGCCTCTCCCACCGAATTGGCATTCGGAGAGGTTTACGGCATAGACGTCGCGGTGGATTCAGCAGCAAACGTGTACCTCGCCGACGTTCACGCGCCCGGAGTATGGAAGCTCGCGCCGGGCGCCCGCGGCCCGATCTTGCTGCCATTCGGCCACGTTGGTCGGCCGGCCGGTGTCGCGGTGGGCCGGGACGGCAGCGTCTACATGACCGACAACGCCCTCAAACAGGTGCTGAAGCTGGTGCCCGGTGCAACCAGCGCCACCCAACTGATGCCCACCGTTCCGATGAACGGGCCCGGCGGCATTGCGGTGGACAAGGACGGCAACGTCTACATTGCTGACAGCGATGACCGCCGCGTGCTGAAGTTGCCCGTCGGCGCCGCCACTCCCACGGAGTTACCGTTCGCCGGCCTCGAAAAACCTTACGGTGTGGCGGTGGATCCGAGTGGCAACGTTTACGTCTCCGATTTGGAGGGTCACGGGATCATCAGATTGGCCAACGGCGCCACCAGCGCCGGTCGACTCACCTTCCCCGGCCTGAACTATCCGCTCGGCATCGCTGTGGACAACAGTGGCGATATCTTCGTCGTCGACTGCCACCGCACCGACGACTGCGCGACCGGGAAGGTGCTGGAACTGGGGCCGCCGCAATGACCGACGATCCCACCGTCCGCCACTCATCGAGTTCGCGGGTCGGCACCCGCTTCGGGCCTTATCTGCTGCGCCGCCTGCTCGGCACCGGCGGGTTCGGCGAGGTGTATGAGGCCGAGGACACCGTCATGCACCGGGTGGTGGCACTGAAGCTGTTGTCCAGCAGCTATTCTCACAATCCGGCTTTCCGGGAACGGCTCTTCCGCGAAGCCCGCACTGCCGGACGCCTGCACGACCCGCACGTGGTGCCCATCCACGGTTGCGGCGAGATCGACGGGCAGCTCTACATCGACATGCGGCTCATCGACGGAACCGACCTGCAGAGCACGCTGGAGCGCGACGGTGCGCTGGGGCCGGCGCGGTCGGTGAACATCGTGCGTCAGATCGCGGCGGCCCTCGATGCCGCCCACGCCGAAACGGTGATTCACCGCGACGTCAAACCGGCCAACATCCTGCTCGGCAAAGACGATTTCGCCTGCCTCGTCGACTTCGGGCTGGCCAACGCCGCCACCGACACCAAGCTCACCAGCGAAGGCACCACCATCGGTTCGTTCGCCTATCTGGCCCCCGAGCGCCTCGCCTCGGGTGAGGCCACTCCCGCCGCCGATATCTACGCGCTGGCCTGCGTACTCCACGAATGCCTGACCGGAGCGTCGCCCTTCGAGAATCGAACCGAGATCCCCGCCCTGGTTGCCGCCCACCTGACTTCGCCGCCACCCCGGCCCAGTCAACAGCGGCCCGGGATTCCGGTCGGCTTCGACGAGGTGATCGCGCGCGGCATGGCCAAGGAGCCCGAGCATCGCTACCGAAGCGCCGGTGAACTCGGTGCCGCGGCCCAGCGTGCGCTGTCCACACCGGTAGCCAATCCATCGTGGCCACCGCCCGCCGCCCCGCCGACGCAGGCCTGGCATCCGCCGGCGCCGACCATGGCGCCGAGAAATCAAGTGCTTCAGCCAATTCGGCGCAACTCTCGCCGTCGCACCGCGGTCATAATCGCTTCCGTGGCCGCCGTTGCCGTGATCACCGCCGTCGTGGTGGCGGTCTCCGGCACACCGAACTCCTCCAGCCCGGCCTCCAACTCAACGAGCGCCGCGCCCAGCCCGAGCACCCCGGCCGTCAACGCCGCACCTCCCCTGAACGCCACCCCGGTGACGACGATCGGCTACGGCGATCTGGGCGGTGTGGCGGTCGACGCCGCCGGCAATGTGTTCGTGGTCGACACAGGCAACAAAAAGGTATTCAAACTTGCCTCGAACTCCAACGCCCCCACCGAGATTCCGATTCGCGGGCTGACCAAACCGAAGTCCGTGGCCGTGGACTCGGCCGGAACGCTGTATCTCACCGACTGGTCCAGACCCGGTACGGGTCAGGTGTGGAAACTTCCCCCCGGCGCCACCTCACCCGTCGAACTGCCCTTCGGCGAGATACTTCCGTCCGGTCTCGCGGTCGACGGTGGCGGCAACGTCTATGTCACGGCACGGGACCAGGTGCTTCGGCTCGCCGTCGACGCTCCGGCTCCCGCCGTGCTTCCGTTCGGAGCCGGTTTGTTCGAGAGTGTCGCCCTGGACGCCGCCGGCAACGTCTATGGCCTGCAGATGGGCCGCGTCCTGAAACTGGCGCCCGGAGCAACCAGTCCCACACAGTTGCCCTTTGCGCAGCTGGGCCGGGCGCAAGGCATCGCCATCGACGCCAAGTCCACGATCTACGTAGTCGACAACTCCGACAATCTGGGGAAGCTCTTGAAACTCCCGGCGGGGGCCGCAATGTCGACAGCTCCCACCGTGCCCGAGAATCAGTCCTTCGACGGTATTGCGGTCGACGCAGCGGGGACCGTCTACCTGACCGAAAGCAACAGACTGCTCAAAATTGGAGCCAGTTGATGGGCGACTTGAAAACCCAGCTGGCGCAACACGGTCCGCTTGAGCCGGGTCGTGCGGTCGACGTTATTCGCCAGATCGCGGCGGCGATCGACGATGCCCACGCGCACCGAAGCGTGCACCACGGCGTGACGACCGAAACAGTCCTGTTGGCCGACGACGGCTCGGCACGTCTGGCGGACACGGAGGGCACAACACCGTCCACCGAGCGGACCCGCACGTTGGTCACCGATACCCAGGCGGCTTACGGCGCCGACATCTCGGCGCTGACTGCCGTGCTGTACGAGTGCCTCACCGGACACCCACCCAACGCCTCGGCGATGCCGCCGAGTCAGCAGAAGCCCGGCGTCCCAGCCGGTTTCGACGCCGTCATCGCCCGCGGCCTGGCGGCCAACCCCGATGACCGATACCGCAGCACCACCGAGTTGGTTGAGGCCGCACAAGCTGCGCTGTCGGCGGCGGTCACCCAGACGATCGATCTGCCACCACGCCAGCCCAATCCGCCTCCTCCACAATGGGATCCGGCGCACAACCGCACGATATCCTACCCACACACACGTCCCGTGGCGTTTCCACCGCCCCCGCGCCGACGAAACTTCGCGCCGCTCATCGCGGTGATCGCGATCGTCGTCGTGGTCGTGGTCGCTGCCTTCGCGATTCCCAAACTGGTCCACCACCCAGGGAATTCGGCAGCCCCCAAAACCACAACCACATCGACCCCACCCCAGCGCAACTACACCGGACTGCCCACCGCGCTACCGTTTCCCGGTCTGGGCGTGACGACAAGCGTGGGCGTCGATGGTGCCGGCAACATCTACGCGCTGGCTTCCCTCATCGGTGACGGGTCATTCGACACGATGCCGACGATGCTGTTCAAGCTGGCACCCGGTGCCGGGGATGCGGCCGCCGTCGACATCCCCGGTGTGAATGTTCGCTCGGCAACGGACTTCAAGGTCGACCAGGCCGGCAACATTTACTACAGCGAGGGCGCCCAGGTGTGGATGTTGGAGGCCGGCAAGACCAGCCCGATGCGGTTACAGTTCCGCGGCTTCTCCAAGATCGACGCCATCACGTTCGATTCGGCGGGCAACGTCTATGCGGTCGGCGGCATGCTGTCGTCCGACCTCAAACTCAAGTACGGGGTGAAGAAACTGGCCCCGGGCGAAAACCGCCCGACCGACCTGTCATTCGGCGGCCTGTACGTGCCCAAAGGCATCGCGGTCGATAAAGCCGGCAACGTCTACGTCAGTTCCGGCATCGAGAACACCGGCCACGGCAAGGTCGTCAAACTAGCGCCCGGCGCCACCTCGACGACCACGCTGCCCATTCCCGATATCTTGGAACCTCGCCAGATTGCTTTCGACAGCGCGGGCAATGTTTTCGTCGCTGACGGCTTCGGCAGGCGATTCTTCGAATTGCCGGCCGGTGGCGGCAGCGCCATTTCGATACCGATCCCCGCGAGCTCACACGGTGTCGCTGTCGACTCGGCCGACAATCTCTACGTCCTTACGGGCGCGATTGCCGATCAATCGGACAAGTCCGTGCGCCCGGGTCAAGTGCTCAAGGTCGTGCCCGAGAAGTAACCGCTTGGCGGCCGGGCTCAGTGGCTGGGGCCGCCGCGCAGTTTGTTTCCGATCCGGATCGCCGGCAGCAGCACGGTGCGCGGCAGCAACCGGCCGGTGGTGCTGGCGACCTTGGGCACCAAACCCGGTACCACGCCCCGCTTTCCGGACAACATGCCCTGAATGGCTTGTTCGGCGACTTCTTCCGGGGACACCTGCGCGAGCGGTACGCTGAACCGCTCGGCATTGGCGATCTCGGCCCACTCGGTGGGAACGGGACCGGGACACAGCGCCGTGACGGATACTCCCGTCCCGTGCAACTCCTCCTGGACGGCTTCGGAGAAGGTCAGCACGAACGCCTTGCTCGCCGAATACACCGCCATGAAGGGAAGCGGCTGGAACCCGGCGATCGACGCGATATTCAGCACGGCACCTGCGCCCCGCTCCACCATGCCGGGCAGTACCGCGCGGGTGAGCTCCATCAACGCCAGCGCGTTAAGGGTGACCTGCTCGCTCTCGCGCTCGGCGGGCAGTTCGTAGAAACGCCCACTGGTACCGAATCCGGCACTGTTGCACAGCCCGGCAATGGGATCTGCACTGAGCCGCTGCGCGAGCTTGGCCCGCGAATCGGCGTCCGACAGATCCAGGGGCAAGACCTCGACTTCAACACCGTCGCTGTCTCGCAGCTGGTCGGCCAGCTCGTCGAGGCGCTCGCGGCGCCGGGCCACCAGCATCAGCGGAAAGCCGCGCCGCGCCAGGCCTTTCGCGAGTTCAGTACCGATTCCCGACGAGGCGCCGGTGATGACGACCGTACTCTGCTTGCTGGGCTTGGGAAGGCTCATGACGTCACCAATGGATCCCTCTGGTCGCCTGCAGGAAGGTCTCGCTTCGCTTGTCGAGATCTGTTTCGTCGGTCGGCTTTTCGCTGCCCTTGGCCGCCGCGGAGTCGTCGAACATGCCGAATGCGCGGTTACGCACCCGGTCCATCACCGCCGGGTTGACGGCGTCGGCGACGGCGGCGAATTGCCCGAAGGGCGAACTGGCCCGCCGCGGCCGGTGGATCAGCGCGTCGGTGATCACCCCGGCCGCCTGATCGGGCGTCAGGGTCGGGAAGTGGTCGTACATTGTCGTCGGGCTGATCATCGGTGTGCGCACCAGCGCCATGTGCACCGTGGTGAACCGGACGTTGTCGCTGACAGTCTCCGCCTGCAGCGCGTCGCACAGGCTGTCCAGCGCGGCCTTGCTGGCGATGTAGGCGCCGAAGCGTGGCGCGCGCGTCTGTACGCCGACCGAGGAGACGTTGACGATGTGGCCGAAGCCGCGTTCGCGCATGCCGGGGATGAACTTGAGGATCAGCTGGACCGCGCCCAGGTAATTCAATTGAATCGTGCGCTGGTAGTCATGAATCCGGTCGTAGGACAGAGCCAGCGACCGCCGGATCGAGCGGCCCGCGTTGTTGATCAGGATGTCGACCCCACCGAGGTCGTCGAGCACCTTGTCGGCCATGGCGGCGATCGCATCGGTGTCCGACAGATCGCACGGGTAGACATGGGCGGTGCCACCGTTGGCACGGATGTCGTCGGCGACTTTCTCGAGATTTTCCAGAGTGCGCGCGACGAGCACCACGGTGCCACCGGCCTCCGCGATCTTGTGCGCAGCCGCCTCGCCGATTCCCGAGGACCCGCCCGTGATGAGAACGACCCTGCCCTGCACCGCGTCGCTGAGTTTGCGACCCTGCACGGCGTCGAGCAGGTTCCTCAAATAGAAGGGCCGGTAGCGGCCCGCGGAGTTCGGCGTGTTGATCATGTTCGACATCGCCGCGAACGGTTTTTCGACCAGATGCGTGAGGTCCCCAAGATTCATCGGCAGTTGCTCCTGATGGCGGTGTGGAAGGTGTGACGGGGCGTCATGATGCCAACCTAGGACATCGCCCGGTGAATAGGTATACGGGTTGTCATTCCGGGAAGCGACGGCCGCGACGGCGATCGCGCCCCCGCCGTTGTCACACACCCTCGTCGTGAGCCCATTCTCGTGGGCCGGCATTCGGTCCCGGTGGTCCGCCCACCGGATGGGTTGACTGACACGTTTGCGCACGCGAGCCGGGCGAGCGGCGCGGTGAAAGTCGGGACGCTGTCCACGGCGTGTCGAGGACGTGCTAATCCCCGCCACCCGGTAGTCAGCAGGTATGAGACTGTTGGTCGTCGTCCTGGCCGTTCTGCTCGTCAGCGCCTGCAGCAGCAAGTCAGGGGGAACCCGGCCGACGACGCAGTCGAGCTCGTCGTCGGCGACCACCAGCACCCAGCCGCCCGCCCCGGCGATGACCTTCGACTGCGCCAAGCCGGCGAACAAAGCTCAGCAGTCAGTATGCGACGACCCCCAACTGACCGACCTCGACCGCCGGTTACAGGCCGCCTACCAGCAGGCCCTGGCACGACCGGGCGCCGACCAGGCGACGCTGACCACCGCACAGAGCGCGTTCGCGACCATCCGCGACGGGTGCGCCGATCGGGTCGAAATGCGGACCTGCGTGTTGGAGGCCTATCAGACGCGGCTGGTCGAGTTGACGATCGCGGATCCGGCCACCGTCGCGCCGCCGGTCGTCACCTACAACTGCCCCGCTGACGCAGGAACGTTGACCGCGCAGTTCTACAACCAACTCGATCCCAAGACGGCGGTGCTGGACTGGAAGGGCGTGCAGGTCATTCTGTTCCTGCAGCCCTCGGGCAGCGGCGCCCGGTACGGCCGGCAGGGATCGGAGTACTGGGAGCACCAGGGCGAAGTGACGCTCGACCTCAGCGGCACCAAGTTCGTCTGCCGCACCCAGTAGCTGGTCGAAGACCACGACGGGTAGTTAGTCGAAAACGACGACGGCCCGTCCGACGATGTCGCCGCGGCCCAGTGCCTCCGGGTTCACATGTGACAATGCGTAGGTGGGCAGGACCTTCGAAGAGCTGGTGGCCGAGGCCGACTGCGGGTCGAGGCGCGCAAGCGTGAGTGACAATGCTGAGCATGCGCTCGTTTGAGGAGCTGGTCGAAGAAGCCGTGGCCGTGCCGGTAGAAGGTTGGGACTTCTCCTGGCTGGACGGCCGGGCGACCGAGCAGCGGCCCTCGTGGGGGTATCAGCGGCTGATGAGTCGCAGACTGGCGAATGTGTCGGCGGCGCTGGACATTCACACCGGCGGCGGCGAGGTGCTCGCGGGCGCGGAAAAGTTCCCGCCAACCATGGCGGCCACCGAATCATGGCCTCCCAATGCGGCATTGGCCAGCAAGCGACTCCATCCCCGCGGCGTGGTCGTGATCGCCACCGGCAACGAGCCGCCGTTGCCGTTCGCGGACGAGGCCTTCGATCTGGTGATCAGCCGCCACCCGACAGCGGTGTGGTGGAGCGAGATCGCCCGGGTGTTGCGACCCGGTGGCACCTATTTCGCACAGCATCCCGGTCCGGCGACGGTGTCGGAGTTGGTGACCCACGTTGTGGGCCCGCAGCCACAACTTTGGGCACTCTACGAGCCGGATGCCCAGCGCGCCGGCGCGCAAGCTGCCGGGCTGCAGGTGCTGGATATGCGGATGGAGCGGCTGCGGGCAGAGTTCTTCGACATCGGCGCGGTTATTTATTTCCTGCGCAAGCTGATCTGGACGGTGCCCGATTTCACCGCCGAACCGTATTACTCGCGACTGCGCGAACTGCACGACCTGATTTCGGCGGAGGGCCGTTTCGTCACGCACCCGACGCGGGTGTTGGTGGAGGCACGCAAGCCCGCGCCGTCAGCCCTCGGCGCGTAGTACGTCCAGTGCATGCTGCAGATCGGCCGGGTAGGGACTGACGATCTCGATCCGCCGGCCGTCGGCCGGATGCGCAAAGGCCAGTGATCGTGCATGCAACCATTGCCGTTCCAGCCCAAGCTTTTTCGCCAGCTTCGGGTCGGCGCCGTAAACGAGGTCGCCGCAGCAGGGATGGTGCAGCGCGGAGAAGTGGACCCGAATCTGATGGGTGCGCCCGGTTTCCAGGTGCACGTCGAGCAGGCTGGCGGCGACGAACGCTTCCATGGTGTCGTAATGAGTGATGCTGTGCCGGCCGTCCCTGGTGACCGCGAACTTCCACTCGGGGCCGGGGTGACGGCCGATCGGTGCGTCGATAGTTCCGCTGGACGGGTCCGGATGGCCTTGGACCAGAGCGTGATAACGCTTTTCCACGGTCCGCTGTTTGAATGCCCGCTTGAGCACGGTATAGGCGCGTTCGGAGATGGCGACCACCATCACCCCGGAGGTGCCGACGTCGAGGCGGTGCACGATCCCCTGACGTTCATGCACACCGGAGGTGGTGATGCGGTAGCCCGCGGCCGCCAACCCACCCAGCACTGTCGGGCCCGTCCAGCCCACCGAGGCGTGCGCAGCGACCGCAGCCGGCTTGTCGACGGCGACGATGTCGTCGTCGGAGTAGAGGATCGTCATTCCCTCGATGTCGACAGGAGTGTTCTCCGGCGGTTTCGGCGGCTCCGGCAGCCGCACCTGCAGCCAGGCGCCGGCGTTGAGCCGGTCGGATTTACCCGCCGTCACGCCGTCGAGCTCGACACCGCCGTCTTCGGCGATGGCCGCCGCGGCGCTGCGGGACAGCCCGAGCAGGCGGGCCAGGCCGGCGTCCACGCGCATGCCCGCCAATCCGTCCGGGACCGGCAGCGAGCGCTCAGTCAACGGCGTCCTGGTCCTTGTCCCCGTTGGACTTCCGTCGCCCCACCGTGTCGAAATCGAAGCCGAAGATGGAGAGCACCACCAGCAGGATGGCGCCGCCGACCACCGACGGGTCGGCCACATTGAACACCGGCCACCACCCGACCGACAGGAAGTCGACGACGTGGCCGCGCAGTGGCCCGGGAGCCCGGAAGAAGCGGTCGACCAGGTTGCCCATCGCGCCGCCCAGGATCATGCCCAGGCCCAGCGCCCACCATGGCGAGACCAGCCGCCGCCCCATCCAGAAGATCCCGACCACTACACCGGTCGCGATCAGGGTCAGCACCCACGTGTAACCGGTCGCCATCGAGAACGCGGCACCCGAGTTACGCACCAGCGTCCAGGTCACGGTGTCCCCGATGATCGACACCGGCTGGCCCGGCGGCAGAAGTTTGACCGCCAGAACCTTGGTGATGATGTCGAGCGCCAGCACCACTCCCGCGACCGACAAGAGCAGGCGCAATCGACGGGGCGGCGCCTGAGGCGCGGGGGCACCGCTGTCGCGGGCTCCTTCGGCGTCACCGGCTGAAGTCAGCGGATCAGCGGATCCCGTTGGTTCGTCAGGCACCCCACCATCATCCACTAAGAGGTGTTCATGCCCGTCACGCGGATGGGCCCGCGCGTGCGGAATGATCCCCTCATGGTCCGCATCACCGTCATCACCACCGGAGGGACGATCTCGACGACCACCGGCGCCGACGGCGTCCGCCGGCCCGCCCAACGCGGCGCCCAGCTCACCAGCGGTCTCAGCCCGGCATTCGAGGTCGACGTCATCGACCTGATGGCGGTTTACAGCTCGGAACTGGTCACCACCGACTGGGACCTGATCCGCGCCGCGGTGCTCACCGCGATCGACGACGGAGCCGCGGGAATCGTCATCGCCCATGGCACCGACACCATGGAGGAAACCGCGCTGTGGCTGGAGCTGGGGTACTCCGGCGCGGCGCCGGTGGTGCTGACCGGGGCGATGCGCAGCTCCGACGCCCCCGACTCCGACGGTCCGGCCAACCTGCGCGACGCGATCACGGTGGCAGGCAGTGCGCAGGCCCGTGGTCTGGGTGTGCTGTTGTGTTTCGCCGGCCGGGTGTTGCAGCCGTTGGGCCTGCGCAAGGCGTCAACCCAGGATCTGAGCGGTTTCGCCGGGCACCTGCTCGGCACCGTGTCCGGCGCGATGACCGCTCCCAAGGTGCGGCCGTTTCTCGGCGACCTGCGCGCAGCGGAGGCGCCGCGCGTCGACATCGCGGCCGCCTACCTGGGCAGCGACGCGGTAGCGCTGGACGCCTTCGCCGCGGCCGGTGCACGGGGCGTGGTGCTCGAAGCGTTGGGAACGGGCAACGCCGGGCCGGCCGTGGTCGATGGGGTACGTCGTCTCTGCCGCGACGGCGTAGTCGTGGCGGTGTCGACCCGGGTTCCCAACGGCCGGGTCAGTGCGCATTACGGCCCCGGCCACGATTTGGTCGAAGCGGGTGCCGTACTGGTGCCGCAGCTGGCCCCGCCACAGGCCCGGGTCCTGGTGATGGCGGCGCTGGCGCTGGAGTTACCGGTCGCCGATGTCGTCGGCCGATGGGGTTGACCGCACCTGGACCCTGCCCGGTTCGAGTTGACGTGGCTGCGCCGATCTGGCGAGAGCCACGTCAGAGGATGACTGTCCGGGGTAGACGCGAGGCTCGCCTACAGCAGGGCACGGGCGCTATTGCGGCGCAGCTTGCCAGACGTGGTCTTCGGAAGGCTCCCAGGCTGAAGGAGCCGCACCTCGCGCGGCGGGTGGCCTACATGACTGCTCACCCGTGCCGCGACGGCCCGACGGATTCCGGCCCGCTCGGACTCGTTGAAGCGTTCGTAGACTTCTGCGAGAACCGCAAAACCTTCACGTTCGGTGTCCAACCGCAGCGCTACGACGCAGCCTTTGCGCACACCCTCAACGCTCGCCGCGGCGCGCTCGATGTCGTGAGGATGAAGATTGCGGCCGGCTAGCACGATGACATCCTTGAGGCGTCCACAGACGTGGATCCGACCGAGTTCATCGAGATATCCGAGGTCTCCTGTGTCGAACCAACCTGTGTCGTCGAGCACCGGAACCGTACCGTCAACGGTGACGTATTGCCGGCCGATGGAGGGGCTGCAGAGCTCGATGGCGCCGACCTGCCTGGCCTCATGCAGCACCTGACCATTTCTGGCGATGCGGACCTGCATATCCGGGATCGGTAATCCCAAACACACCACGGGCTGGGCGTCCTCTGAGTCGGGATCGATCGGTTCGGCGCGGTGGTTCTCGGCGAGGCTCCGGCGGGAAACGTAATCGACGACCGCCGGCGCCCGCAGGTCGCCCGCGGAAACCGTGAGAGTTGCTTCGGCCAATCCGAAAAATGGCGTCGCCACGCCGGCACCCATACCGAACCGCGATCCCACCGAGGTCAGATATTCCAGGTCACGATGGTCGATCGGTTCGGCACCGTTGACCGCAACTCGCAAGCTTGACAAGTCAATTGAATCGGGGTCGGCCTTTTCGAGCACACGAGCCAGAACTGAATAGGCGAAGTTGGGACCAGCCGTCACCTCGGCGCGAAACTTACTGAGCATCTCAGCCCAGACAATGGGCCGCCGAAGGAACGCGTCGGTTCGAATGACAATCACTTCATTGCCGGTCTTCATCGGCAGGCAGATGAAGCCGACCATACCCATGTCGTGGCAGAGCGGCAGCCAGCTGGCCATCACGGTGTCGATGTTGATCTCGACTGCACGACATGACGCTTCGACGTTGGCGGCCAGATTCCCATGGCTGATTTCCACCGCTTTGGGCACTCCGGTGGAGCCAGACGTGAGCTGGCGCATTGCGATGTCGTCGTCGTCGGTTTCCACCAACGCGATCGGACCCGCGCCACGCAGAGAATTGACGGTGCAGACGCGCAATCCCTCTGCAGTGAGGGCCTCTGCCGCCACCTCGAACGGATCGCCCAGCACCACCAACGGGGCATTCAACATCCGGCACGCTTGTACGGTGTCGGCGGTCCACACCGCCAGATCGTTGCGTGGGGTGGGTTGCTGCAACATCGTCAACGCGGCTCCGCGAATCCACAGGGCCTGCGCCAGGGGCGCCACGTCAGATGCCTCTGCCGCCAACACGGCGACGGTGTCGTTGCGACCGATATCCATGCTGGACAGAACATTTGACATGCCGCAGGCCTGCGTGTGAACCTCCCGCCAGGTTATCGATAGAGGTTCATCGATCGAACCGACGCGCAGGGCGTGGGGCGAGGTTTCGGCGGTTAGGAAGATGTCGCGGAGTAGCGTGCTCAAGACATCGGGTCCTTTCTCGATTTCTTGTCAAACGAGATTGCATTGGGCGGCAACCGGTTTGAAACCGCAGCGCGGGACTGATATCCGGATTTCGCCAACGATCCAGGCAGGGAAGGCTTCATTGAGCGCCCCATCTGATCGGCGAACGCTGCTGAGGCTTCTCACCGCGGACGATCGTGGCCTGCGCACAGTCGAACGGCGGCGGAGACGATGATTCTGACCACGGGAGCGAGGAGCGGCGAATCCGCATCTTCGTCAGGCAACGTAGTCGTCAATGTCAGGTCGTGAAAGGCGAGCCGCGGCCGGCATTCATGACACACACATGCGAGCGCTCTCCGCCCTCACGGATATGAGATGCGCAGACAGTTCAGTAATAGTTGGGTAGTCCCACGCGATCGTCGCATCCGCCTCGATGTCGAGCTCAAGGTGAAGATCGGCACACAGCGAAAGACTCATTGTCGAGTCGAAGCCATATTCCGGCAACGGGGTTTCGACGTCGATCGAGTCGCGAGGAATGTTGAGATAGGCGGCAATTCTTCCAGTAAGCCAATCGGCAAGCTGAGCTTGGTTCACGTTTGTTGCTCCTGATAACGAGTGCGTGCTGATAGACCGTTGGTAATTGGATATTCTACTTCCAGTACTTACAGTCTTCACCCACCCGATCAAATCCGACCTATATGACACATATCGGTCTTATATGGGCATCGCTTGCTCATTTTGAGACATCTTTTGCCGTAATTCCACCCTGCCTACATCATCGAAACCGTCGTCGCCGACGTCGCCGACGTCATTGACGGCTCTCCGGCGCATCAGGCTGGTCGGGCGCTGGGTCTGAAGCCGCTGGCACCGAATCCTGATCCCGGTCGCGCAGCTCACCGACGTAGTCGGGCCAGTCCAGGCTGTCAACCGGGTTGGCGGCGGTGATGTCGCCGGTATCGATCGGAAAGGTGCGGGCCGGCCCTGGTCCCGAACCGCGGGTCTCGAATCGGACGGTGACGACGCCGTGGCCCGCGCCCTGCACCCAGCCGTGTCCGAATTCGCGGTGCGTGACGTCGTCGCCGATGCGCCACGACGAGCCGTCCTGTCCGGTGAGCAGTGTGGCGCGCATCGTCTCGAAATCCTGGTGTGCCTCGGTGGGTGACAGGTCCAGCTCGGGAAACAACGATTCCTGCCGCACGTCGCTGAGACCCGAAAACCCAACGCCGAGAAGGCGGATGGGGCCGATCTGCAGTGGGTCCAGCAGCAGCCTGCGGGCCACCGCCGTCAGCGCGCTCGCTTCGGCCGTGGCATAGGGCAACGTCGCCGAGCGGGTGAGGGTACTCATGTCGGACTTCTTCAGTTTCACCGTCACCGTGCGCGCGCCGCGGCCGTCTTTGAGTAGCCGCCGATGCGCGTGCTCGGCGATCGGCTCGATCGCCTCCCGCAGCTGGTCCAGGGTGGTCAGATCAGTCGCGAACGTGGACTCGGCGCTGATCTGTTTGGCTTCGGCGCGTTCGGCGACGGGGCGGTCGTCGATCCCGCGGGCCAGCCGGTGCAGCGCGGGACCGATGGTGGCACCGAGAATGTTGGACACTTCCGCGTCGGACAGCGCCGCCAACTGTCCGATGGCCTCGATGCCGAGTCGGTGCAGTTTCTCCTCGGCGACCGGACCGATCCCCCACAGCCGCCGCACCGGCAGGCCGTCGAGCAGCAGCCGCTCTTCGGCACGGCGCACCACCCGAATACCGTCGGGTTTGGCCAGGCCCGAGGCAATCTTGGCGATCTGTTTGCCCGACCCCGCGCCCACCGACGCGATCAGACCGGTCTCATCGCGAACCCTGCGGCGCAGCATTTCGCAGAATTCTTCCGCGTCGGACGCCGAGGCCCCGACCAGTTGCGACGGCTCGCCGAACGCCTCGTCGAACGAGAGCTGCTCGACAACGGGAACCACACTGCGCACGGTGTCGAAGACGCGTCGGCTGGCCACGCCGTAAACGACTCCGCGCGGCGGCAACACGACCGCGCTCACCCCGACCAGCCGACGGGCCTGGTGCATCGGCATGGCAGAACGGGCACCGAACACGCGCGATTCGTAGCTGGCTCCGGCCACTACCCCTCGGCCACCCAAGCCGCCCACCAACACCGGACGGCCCCGCAGGGTCGGCCGGGTGAGTTGTTCGACTGAGGCGAAGAACGCGTCCATGTCCAGGTGCAGCACCCAACGGGACTCCACGACTGTCGATGCTATTGCGGCACGGCTGAGCCCTTGCGGCCGAGGCGCATCAGGGACTTCCGATCGCCGTACAAGCCGATTTGCGAAGGAAATACGGATTACGCAGGAGTAAATATTTCGTTGCGCACACGTTTAAGAAGTCCCATTCGGGGTCACTTCTCTTGAGGCGAGTGCGCTTGCCAAAGGCATGCATCAAGGGGGATGGCTATGTCGGTGTTTATCGCTCCTGAATGGGTTCAGTCGGCGGCTCAGGAATTGTCCGGCATTCGCTCGACGATAGAGCAGGCAGCCAAATCCATCGCGGGTTCCACTACATCGATTTCACCGGCAGCAGCCGACGAGGTTTCGGCCGCCGTCGCCGCGATGTTCGGCGACCTGGGCCGGGAGTTCCAGACACTCAGTGCGCAGACTCACGCATTCCACGCCGAGTTCGTCAAGACCCTGAACTCGAGCGTCAGCGCGTACCTCGGCGCCGAAATCGCCAACGCCCAAAAGACTTTGGCAAGCCTGGTACCCGCGGCCGCAGCCGCCTCGGCCGCCTCGATCCTGGACGGTCTCACCGGCAGCGTGGGCAACCTCGGCGGACTGCTGGGCGGCTCCGGCAGCCTCTTGAGCGGTCTCGGGACTTTCCCGTCCCTTCAATCCCTACTGCCCGGCATATTCGGTGCCACTCCCGGACCCACGCCGCCCAGCTTGGCCGCGATCACCGGACCCTACGAGGCATTTGTCTCCAACACGATCACCAATCTGCAAAGCCTCGGCACTGGTCTGGCCACCAACCCATTTCCGTTCCTGCACCAATTCATCACTAACCAGTCGAACTACGGGCAGATAATCACGTCGGCTTTTTCGAACGCGGCTCAGCACTTGAACAACGGGGCCGCCGCGACCCAGATCCTGGCCGATGTGGCGCCCATCGCCTCGATACCGGGCCGGATCGGTCAGAACGCGGTCAACCTGCTCGCGACCGTCACCGACTTCTCCTACTCCGTCGGCGTCAACCTGACCGATCCCCTGCAAATCGGGGCCGCCTTCTTCGGGATGCCCATAGCGCTCGGCATCGACGCCATCGGTTCGCCCGTCACCACGGCGAATGCCATCGCCTCCGTCGGTGCGGCCTTCAGCAGCGCCGTGCAGAGCGGAGACGGGTTCGGGGCCGCTGTCGCGGTCCTGACCTCCCCTGCCGTCGTCGCGAACGGGTTCCTGAACGGCCAGTACACGCTGGGGGTGACCCTGCCCGGGGTGCCCCTGCCCGTGCTCGGCGGTCTCCCTGCCATCACTGTCCCGCTGCACGCCAGCATCGCCCTGGGCGGGATATTGACCCCGTTGTCGACCGTGACGGTCAACATCGATCCGCTACCCGGCAGTCCCATCGTCAGCGTCCCGATGGGCGGCACGCCCACTGGCGGGATTCTGCCGGGGCTCCTGCTCTACGCACCTCAGCAGCTCGCCCAGGCGATAGGCGCGCCACCGCTGCCGAGCCCGCTGCTGCCCCTGCCGCAGATCACCGTGCCGGGTCTGCCGTCGCTGGGATCTCTGCTGCCCGGTCTGAGCCTGCCGACCCTGCCTGGGCTGACCGGATCGCCGCTGCCGCCGCTCCTAGGTGGGCTGCTGTAGCGGCGTCAGGTAGCTGCAAGCTCAATCTCGTTGTCCGACTGGCTTATCGCCCAGTCGACGTAGCGGTCGATCCCGGTCCAGATCTCGACCTGAGGCGCAAAACCGATGCTGCGCGCCAGCTGGATATCCGCGGGGTAGCGTGCGACCTCCCCGGGTCGCGCCGGCCCCCTGACTACGTCCACCTGGAATTTGGCGGCGATGTACTCGGCGATGTCGCGCACGCTCGTGTTGATACCGCTGGCGAAGTTGATTGCGCGGCCTTTGAGTTCCGGATTGTCCAGAACCAGCAGGTAGGCCCGCACCACGTCACTGACGTGGAGGTAGTCGCGCGTCGCGGTCCCTTCACCGAAGACGGTGAGATCCCTGCCCGCCATCGCCTGGCGCACGAGTATCGGGATCAGCGCACCGAATGCGCCGCTCTTCTGCCGCTCGCCGAAAATGTTGAACGGGCGGACCACGGTGATATCCATGTCGTAGGAACGGAAGTAGGAATAACAGAGCCGGTCGGCCGCCGCCTTGGACGCGCCGTACGGACTGTTCGGCATCAGCTCGGCGGTCTCGTCCAGCAGCTCATCCGCGCCGAGGTCCTGCCCGTCGCCGTACACCTCACATGTCGAGGCGTAGACGACGCGCGATCCGCTCCGGCGGGCCGCCTCGAGAATGTTGTAGGTGCCCATCACATTGGTGTCCAGAAAGCTCTTCGGATCGCTGAGCGACTTGTCGACATTGACGTTGGCAGCCAGATGGAAGACGACCTCGTGCTCCGGCACCGTCTTGGCGGTCAGTTCGGCGTCAGTCACCGAACCGAAGACCACATCGGCCCGACTGTCGGCCTGCAGTCGTCTGGTATTGCGCTTGGCGGCGCTGGACAACGTATTGAGAACGGTCACTTGATGTCCCACGGCGAGCAGCGCCTCGGCAAGGTGGCTTCCCTGGAAACCCGCTCCCCCAGTCACGAGAATTCTCACTGCACAAAGCCCCCCGCGTTCCGTGCCGTTCTTCGCTGAACCGGCTCATAGCTTACTGGCCCGCCGTGGCACATCCGGTTAGCCGGTCGCGACACGTACGGTGGCCGATAGAGATTGAGAGGGGGGTTCCTCGGTGTGTCCGTCGAATACCGGATCCGCTGACGTCGCGGCCCATGTCCGCGAGGAGATCCACGCCTGGGCTACGCATCCGGCTCTGACGGAGTTGGTGGAGATGTTCGGCGGGGCCGTTCCGTCAGACCTTGACCTCGTCGAGCGCCTCGGCTGGCTCGACGATTTCAGCACCGTGTGGGATTACCGGGCGCGGGCACGGGCAGGAGCGGGGCGGGTGAACAGCCAGGACGCAGCCGGAGCCGTGCGGTGGCTCATTCCCCGCCTGGACGTACCTGCCGGCCAGCAGCAGAAGATCGTCGCACTGGCAGACGAACTCGGCCTGATCGGCGAATCGATGCCCAGCGCAACCGATTTCGATTACCTGCTGGTGATCGGCGGCGGCCGGTACACGAACCGGCTGCGCGTCGGCTACGCACGAGAGGTGGCGGCGGGGCGGCAAATCGGGCATGTGGTGTTGGCTGCGGCCTCACGCCCCCTCATGGATTCCGAGCGGGACGCGGTATCCGTCCTCGCGCCGGCGGCCCGCAGCGAGTTCGACCTGGTGGCCGCGGCCGCCGGTGAAATGCTGGGGCTCGATATCCGCGAGGTTGAGGATCATGCACGACGACGCGTCGATCGGCCACACCGCGACCGAGCCGTCTGGCGGTTCCCAGCGGACAGCAACGAACTGGGCGTGCCGGTCACTCTGCTGGAAACGCCGTCACCCGATCCGGACAACCGTCGGGCGAATTCCGGTGACACGTATACCTTCGCCGCGCATACGGTAGGTATGCGCGGGTCGACGTGCCTGTTGGTGACCGGCCAACCGGTAGTTCCCTATCTGCACTTCGAGGCGTTGCGCACGCTGGCGCTGCCGTTCGGAATCCGTTTGGAGTCTGCGGGATTCGGGATCGAGCGGTACAACCGTCTCGGCGAGCTGGACGAGCAGCATCCGGCCAAGATCCTTCAGGAGGCGCGATCGGCGATCCGGTCCGCGCGGGCCGTGGCCGAGCGGCTCACCCGGCAACGGTGATGGTGCACGGGGTGGCCGCCGGATAGGTACCCGACACCGGCCGCGGCCGGCCCTGCGGTGGCCACGGCTGCAAACCCCGGTTGCCCAGATAACGCAGCGGGCTGGTGTGCCCGCCGCCCGTGTGGACCTCGAAATGCAGGTAGCCGTCCGCTGATTCGGCTTCCAGGCCAACGGCGCCGATCTGTGCCCCGGCAGCGATCTCATCGCCCACTCGGTGCTCGCCGCCGCGGAACACATAGACGAGGTCGGCCTCTGCGTTCGACACCGTCACCGACCGGAGCCCACGGTCATCGAGATCGTCTGTGCGAGTGACGGTTCCGGACGAGACAGCGTGGATGGCGGTGCCCGGCGCAGCGGCGAAATCGATACCGGGGTGGAATGCGCCGGCCCGTGGACCGTAACCCGCCCCGATTGACAGGTTTTCGCGGTCGATCGGCAAGCGGGCATCGACGTCGACCGGATCGAAATCGCCTCGGCAGCGTCGACCGTAGTCAGCCGTGAGCAGGTCGACCTCGTCGCGCGCATAACCGAACAACAGCGCGCGGTCGTAGGGGACGCCGTAGTTCAGCCGGCAATCCGGGTCGATTCTGCGGTAGTGGTCGACCTTGGCCACTCGTTCGGCAAGCGTGGACCAGCCGTGGTGCACCAGGCGAACGTCGTACACCATCCCGATGCGACCGCGTTCGGTGATGTTGGCGGGCCAGTGCGGATTGTGAATCATCCTGGTCCCCGCCCGAAGTTCCGGACGCCAGCGCCAGAACGGTCCGCGCACCGACTCCGCCGGCCCCATGATCGGGATCATGTCCGGGAATTCCGGATCATGCCACGTCGGGATCATCGGGCACATCAGCGCCGCCACGTCGGCCGGAATATCGGCCAGCATGCCGCGCACGTCGACGTCGGCCTCGACCACCTGGTCGGAGTCGATCATGGCGATCCAGTCGGGACGGCAGAAATCGGCCATGCGATACAACAATTCCAGCCCCGGGGGTTCCGGGATGAGCCATGGCGTCTGCGGCAGATCCGACCGGGCGCGAACGACATTCGTCACCGCGGGATGCTCAGCCAGGATGTCGGCGGAGTTGTCGGTACTGCGGTCGTCGATCACATAGATGTCGTCGCACCAGCCGGACAACGAGTCCAGGACTCGCGGCAGGATGTCCTCACCGTTATGCACCCGGAACAGCCCCAGAACCCGCATCGTCCCCCTCCGTTCGGCCCGTACCTCACGCGGAGGCACGTTGAATGAATACCCGCACTCCGTCCCCGATTTCGGCGGCCCCGTCCGCGGGTTCACCGAACTCGAAACTCGTGGCCAAGATTTCACCCGCGATCAGATCACGGTGCGTGGCCGCCCACTCGGCCCGCCCGGCAGGCACCGACATCACTACAGTGATCCGGTCGGACACCTCGAGGCCGGTCGACTTACGCAGCTCCTGCAGTTCGCGGATGCGGTCTTTGGCCCAGCCCTCTGCCTCGAGCTCCGGGGTTACCGTTCCGTCCAGTACCACCAGCCCGGCACCACCCGGCAGGGCCGCGGTGAATTCCGGGTCGGCGGCCACCAGTCGGGAGCTGTACTCCTCCGGCTGCAGGATCGCGGGTCCCGCGGTCAGGGTGCCGTCCGGGTTGACCACGCCCTCCCCCGCTTTGACGGCCTTGATCGCGGCCTGCACGTCCTTGCCCAGCCGCGGGCCGGCGACCCGCGCGTTGACGGTCAGCTCGAACCGGCCGTAGGTGTCGATCGCATCGGTCAGCTCGACCTGCTTGACGTTGAGTTCATCCCCGATCAGCCCGGTGAACGGCTGCAACTGAGCCGGATTCTCCACGGCCACCGTCAGTTTGGGCAACGGCAACCGCACCCGCAGCTTCTTGGCCTTGCGCAGTGACGACGCCGCCGAGCACACGTCCCGCACCTGGTCCATGGCGGCCACCAGTTCGGGGTCGGCGGGCAGTTCGGCCGCCTCCGGCCAGTCCGTCAGGTGCACCGAACGGCCGCCGGTCAGCCCGCGCCAGATCAGCTCGGTCATGAGCGGCAGTAGCGGTGCCGCCAGTCGTGCCGTCACCTCCAGCACCGTGTGCAGTGTGTCTATGGCGTCGACGGCTTCCACCCAGAAGCGTGAACGTGACCGTCGCACATACCAGTTCGTCAACGCCTCGGTGAACTGACGCAGCTGTTCGCAGGCGCCTGAGATGTCGCAGATATCCAGCGAAGCGGTCAGGTCGTCGCGCAGTACCGCAAGTTTGGCCAGGATGTAGCGGTCGAGCACATGCGCCGAATCGGTGCGCCATACACCGACCTTCGGCGCGTAGAGCGCCAGGAACGTGTACGCGTTCCAGAACGGCAGCAATACCTGCCGCACCCCGTCGCGGATACCTTGCTCGGTGACAATCAGGTTGCCGCCACGCAGGATCGGTGACGCCATCAGGAACCAGCGCATGGCATCGGAGCCGTCGCGGTCGAACACCTCGGTGACATCCGGGTAGTTGCGCAGCGACTTGCTCATCTTCTGGCCGTCCGAGCCCAGCACAATGCCATGCGCCACACAGGTTTTGAACGACGGCCTGTCGAACAAGGCGGTGGCCAGCACGTGCAGCGTGTAGAACCAGCCGCGGGTCTGGCCGATGTACTCGACGATGAAGTCGCCCGGATAGTGGCCGTCGACCTGCTTGTCAGGGTCGTCGCTCTGGACCCCGTCGAACCACTCCTTGTTCTCGAACGGGTAATGGACCTGTGCGTAGGGCATCGAACCGGAGTCGAACCACACGTCGAGCACGTCGGAGATGCGCCGCATCGTGCTGTGGCCGGTGGGGTCGTCGGGGTTGGGCCGGGTGAGTTCGTCGATAAATGGCCGGTGCAGGTTGTCCGGGCGCACTCCGAAGTCCCGTTCCAGCTCGTCCAGGCTTCCGTAGACGTCGATGCGCGGATAGGCCGGGTCGTCGGATTTCCACACCGGAATCGGGGTGCCCCAGTAGCGGTTTCGCGAGATGGACCAGTCGCGGGCGCCCTGCAGCCACTTGCCGAACTGTCCGTCCTTGACGTGTTCGGGGTACCAGGTGATCTGCTGGTTGAGCTCCACCATCCGGTCCCGGAACTGGGTCACCCGCACGAACCACGACGACACCGCACGGTAGATCAGCGGGTTGCGGCAGCGCCAGCAGTGCGGGTAGGGGTGCTCGTAGGTCTCGTGCCGTAGCAGCACCGCGCCGTTGGTCGCGGCGGGACCGCTCTGGCTTTTCAGGTCGCGGATGATCTGCGGGTTGGCGTCAAAGACATGCTGCCCCTGGTAGTCCGGAACCGTCGCGTCGAATCGGCCCTTGGAATCGACGGGCGTGACAGGCACGATGCCGACCGGGTCGGTGGTGGCCATGTCGTCCTCGCCGTAGGCCGGCGCCATGTGCACCAGCCCGGTGCCGTCCTCCGTGGTGACGAAGTCGGCGGACAACACCTGAAAGGCCTTGGGCGAGTCCAGGAAATAGGCGAACGGCGGTAGGTACCGGGTGCCCAACAACTCGGCGCCGTGATAGGTGCCGAGAACTTCGGGGTCCTCCCCGAGTTCGCGGGAATATGCGGCCAGCCGCGCCTCGGCCAGGATGAAGCGCCGTTCGCCGGACTGCACCTGGACGTAGCTCACGTCGGGATTGACCGCGACGGCGAGGTTCGACGGCAGGGTCCACGGCGTCGTCGTCCAGATCAGCAGGTAGGCACCGTCCAGTCCATTTTGTGAGTCGCCACCCACGACCTTGAACCCGACCGTGAGGGCGGGGTCCTGGCGGCTCTGATAGACGTCGTCGTCCATCCGCAGTTCGTGATTGGACAACGGGGTCTCGTCACGCCAGCAGTACGGCAACACCCGGTAGCCCTCGTAGGCCAGGCCCTTGTCCCACAGCTGTTTGAAGGCCCAGATCACCGACTCCATGTAGCTGGGATCGAGTGTCTTGTAGTCGTTGTCGAAATCGACCCAGCGCGCCTGGCGGGTCACATACTGCTGCCACTCGTCGGTGTAGCGCAGTACTGAGGCACGGCAGGCATCGTTGAAGGCGGCGATGCCCATCGAGTCGATCTGGGACTTGTCGGTGATGCCCAGTTGCCGCTCGACTTCCAGCTCGGCAGGCAGACCATGTGTGTCCCAGCCGAATCGGCGTTCCACCTTGTTTCCGCGCATGGTGCGATAGCGCGGCACGATGTCTTTGACGTAGCCGGTCAGCAGGTGCCCGTAGTGCGGCAGGCCGTTGGCGAACGGCGGGCCGTCGTAGAAAACATACTCCGGAGCGCCGTCGCGGCGGGCGATGCTGGCCCGGAACGTGTCGTCCCGGAACCAGTAATCGAGCACCTCGAGTTCGAGCGCCGGGAAATCCGGCGCGCCGCTGGCCAGCTTGGGGTAGGCCGTACGGCCGGCTTCGAGTTCAGCCTCGAATTCAGCTTCGTCGCTCACGTGGGTCGTCTCCGGTGCCTCGAGATCTTCAGGCACGGGGACGACGGGCGCGCTGGTGCGCGAACGCCGCGGTACCACCCCGCTTGCCACGCTGACGCGTGACCACTCGAAAGGCTGTGACGGGCCCGCCCGTTCGGTTCTACTGGGCCGATTGGCTGTTCTTCCGAAAGCTCCCCGGTGATGGCCGGATCGACGCTGGTCTGCCGTTGATTCTAATTGCGATCGCAAACCCGGCGAAGCCGGGTGCCGCGGGTCGCAATCATAACGGTCCAGTGCGATCGCAAACCCGGCGAAGCCGGGTGCCGCGGGTCGCAATCATAACGGTCCAGTGCGATCGCAAACCCGGCGAAGCCGGGTGCCGCGGGTCGCAATCAGAAGACGGGAAGCACTCCAAGGGGCCGGCCCGCCGCAGGACGCTCCTGCGGTCGGCTAGCCCCTTGGAGTGCCGGGTAGCGCACTATCCATGGGCGTCACGCCTGGACTTCGAGAACGCCGATCCGCCACAGCGCGGCGTACATGTGCCGCAGCGGGATGTTCAGCAGGCGGGCGGCGCCGGCCACCAGCGGGTCGCCTCCGGCCGCGAGCACCTGCTCGGTGCGACGGGCTTTCTTCGGCGCCGGAGCGACCGGCAGGTCGCGCACCACGTGCAGCTTGGGCGCAGCGGGAACGGCAACTACTTCGTCATACAGTGCAGCGGTCATGATCGCCTCCTCGGATAAGACGTTGGCAGGTGGAACTCAAAGGAATCTTGGGAAGTCCCGTCCCGCAACGGTTCCGACGTGGAGGCTGTGTGAAGACTCAGCCGAGAACGTCGCGCCGGAGACCGGTCAGGGACGAAACAGCGCCCGGATATCGACCCGGACTGCCACTGGAACTCATGCGTCCCTCACCTCCTCTCGGTCACGACCCACGCGAGTGCTCGCGTGATCTGCTGCGCGCACAAGGAGAACAGAATGCCGGCGATCCGCCGGAAAACCGCACCCCTCTCGTCAGAGCTTTGGCACTACCCGACGTGTCCGGTAACCCGGAAGCCACCTGGGCTCAACCCTTAAGCCGGGAGGAGCTGTCCTGACCCGGGGCGTCTTTCGACGTTCGGGGTCAGTGGCCTGTGTTCGTGTAGCCGCCTCACCTAACGAGGTGCCTGCCTGACCGATAATGCACGACGTACGGGCGCCGGTCAACGCGGCACCCCCGGGTTTCGGGATCTTTATGCTTTCACTACGCACGCCCACAGCTTCCATTCAGCAAAAACGCATCTGAGCTGCGGAAACGAGAAAGCCGCGGGACGATCTCCCAGGTTACGTTTCGGTATGAGTTCGCTATGTCACATCGTTGAGCCGGCCGATGGTGTCGATGTATTCCTCCACCATGTCGAGCACCACCGCGCGGGTCGGACGGACCCGGTCCAGCGAGCCGACCACCTGGCCGACGAAGTACGTCGCCAGCTCGCGCGCTTTCGCCCCGGGATGGGCAGCCGCCTGGTTGATCCGGACCTGAGAGTCGGTGATCAGCGCCGTCTGCAGCGGCATTCCCAACGGGTTGGGGGTGTCGGGGCGTCCCCACTCTTCGGTCCAGGCGGTGCGCAGCATGCGGGCCGGCTTCCCGGTCATGGACCGCGACCGCACGGTGTCCGACGACGTCGCCGCCAGGAACTTGTCCTTCACCACTGGCGCGGTCTCGGCTTCCTCGGTGGTGAGCCATACCGAACCGCACCACACCCCCTCGGCACCCAGGGCCATGGCGGCCGCGATCTGGCGTCCGCGGGCGATCCCACCGGCCGCCAGCACGGGCGTCGGGGCCACCGCGTCCACCACCTCGGGCACCAGCACCATGGTCGCGACCTCACCGGTGTGTCCGCCTGCCTCGGTGCCCTGCGCGACGATCAGGTCGACCCCGGCCGCCGCGTGCCGGCGGGCATGTTCGGTGGTGCCGGCCAGCGCGGCCACCAGGACGTCGTGGCTGTGCGCCCGCTCGACGAGATCGTGCGGCGGCGGACCGAGTGCACTGGCGATCAGCCGTATCTTGTGGGCGAAGGCCACCTCCAGCAGCGGTTCGTAGCCCTTGGGTGAGATGTTGAGCCCACCTCTGATCGTCTGCTCCTGTTCGCCATGTGGCGCAACGCCGTAACGGTTCAGCATCTCCTCGACGAAAGCGCGGTGCTCGGCCGGCAACAGGTCCTGGGCCTGCCGTGAGTTGACGCCACCGGTGTCGGCGCCGACGTATTTCGGCGGTAGCAGCAGATCGACACCGTAGGGCTTGCCGTGCGTCTGCTCCTCGATCCAGGTGAGCTCGCTTTCCAGCCGCTTCGGGCTGTGGGCGGTGGCACCGAGCACCCCGAACCCGCCCGCATTGGTCACTGCGGCCACCACGTCGCGGCAGTGACTGAAGGCGCAAATCGGAAACTCGACGCCGAGCATCTCGGCAACTCTGGTTCGCATGTCGCCGACGCTACGCCCTACCGATCAGGGGAGGACGGAGCCCGGCCGTCGGGCGGCCACGCGGCCACCCCGTCTTCCAGCGGCACCTCGAGGCTCTGCAAAATCGACGCAACCATCCGCCACGCACCGATGACGGTGACCAGTTCGATGAGAGCGGCTTTGCCGCCGCCCAATTCGTGTTCGCAGGCAGCCCAGTTCGCGGCACTCACCGCGCCGTCGTGCACGACGTCGTCGGTCGCCGCCAACACGGCTCGCTCGGTCGGCCCGAAACCGCTGTAGCCCTGCCAATCTCGCACGCCCAGCAGGTCGTCTGCCGAGACGCCGAGGCGGGTGGCCACCCGCCAGTGCTGTGTCCACTCGTAGGTGCACTCGGTAAGCCACCCGATCCGCATGATCACCAGTTCGCGCAGCCTGCGGTCCAGGACACCGTGCCAGAGCATGCTGGCGAGCAGGTCGTTGAATGGTCCCGCCAACACTGGATGGTTCAGCAGCGTCTGAAAGATGCTGAGTTCGGCCATGTAGTCCGGGACGCCGGCCTGGTCGGCGGCGGCCTTGGCCTCTTCGACAGGCAGCAACGGTATCCGGGCGGGCTTGCTCATGCGGGCCTGTCAGGCGTCCAACCGGGCGAACGCCTTGTCCTCGTACATCTGAACCGACTGCTGCCGGCGGATCTTGCCGCTGGTGGTGATGGGGATGGACCCGGGTGACACGAGCACCAGGTCGGCCACATTCAGCCCGTGCGAGTCGAAGATGGCGGCAGTGATGTCGCGTTTGAGCACAGCCAGTCGCTCCGCCAGCTCCTGCGCCGATTCGTCGGATTTCTGCTTGACTTCCACGATCGCCGCCAGCTTTTCGACACCGTCCTGCGGAACGGCGATTGCGGCGCAACGGCCGGCGCTGATCTCCTGAATGGTCGCTTCGATGTCGTCGGGAGAATGGTTGCGCCCGTAGACAATCAGCAGGTCCTTGATCCGGCCCATGATGAAAAGCTCACCGTTGGAAAAGAAACCGGAGTCTCCGGTACGCAACCACGGGCCTTCGGGAGTTCCCTCCGGCGGATTGACGATCGTCGCACCAAACGTGTCCGCTGTGGTCTCCGGTTTGTCCCAGTACCCCGACGCGACGTTGCCGCCCTGCACCCAGATCTCGCCGACCTTGCCTTCCGGGCACTCGGTGCGGGTGTCGCCGTCGACGATGCGAACCAGCTGTGATTTCGGCACGCCGTAGCTGACAAGCGGTGTGCCGCTGCCGCTTTCGACCCGCACGGCCTCCCCGTCCGGCAGCTTCTGTGAGTCGAAATCGACGATCTCCGGTGGATCACCCACCTTGCGCGTGGCGATGTACACGGTCGCTTCGGCCATGCCGTAGGCCGGGCGTAATGCCTTGGCGGCGAACCCGAAGCGGGCGAACCGGTCGGCGAAGCGCTTGAGGGTCGCGGGCTGGACCCTCTCGCTGCCGTTGAGCACGGTGTGCACACCGCTGAGGTCGAACCCGGTCAGGTCCTCGTCGGAGGTCTTGCGTACCGCGATGTCGAACGCGAAGTTCGGCCCCGCCGAGATGGTGGTCCCGTAGCGCGCCAGCAACTGCGGCCAGCGGGCCGGGCGCTGCAGAAACGCCACCGGGCTGGTGAGCACCGTCCGTCGGCCGGCGAGGATCGGCATGATCGCCCCGAGCAGGAGACCCATGTCGTGGTATAGCGGAAGCCAGGACACCACGTCCAGGTCCGCCGGCGGCACTCCCCCTTCGTTGACGAAGAAGTCGGCCATGATCTGCTCGAAATTGGCGAAAACGTTCGCGTTCGAGACGGTGACGCCGGCTGGCGTCCGGGTCGATCCGGACGTGTATTGCAGATACGACGTGCGCGCACCCTCGTCTGCGATGCGTTCCGGCCGGGAAGATTTCGGCCGGGAATCCAGGTCCAGCAGGTCGACCTCGATGATGGCCGGTGGATTTTCGCCGGCCTGCGGTTCGACGCACTCCTTGACGTTGGTGATGGCGGCCGACGTCGTCAGGATCACCGACGGCGCGGTATCGGCCAGCACCGAAATGGTGCGCTCGTCGTGGGCGCCGCCGTAGGGCACCGAGAGCGGTACCCCGATGAATCCGGCCTGCAGCGCACCGAGGAATCCGACGACGTACTCGAGTCCCTGCGGGGCCAGGATCAGCGCGCGGTCACCGGGCGAACCGGTCTGCTTGAGCTGCTCGGCGATGTTGAGGGTGCGACGGTGCAGCTGCGCCCAGGTGAGCGTCTCCTCGACGCCTTCCCAGTCCAGGTCGTAGTTGAGGTAGGTGAGCGCCGCACCGTTCGGATTGAGACTCGCGCGTTCGCGCAGCACAGCAGGGATAGAAGAGCCAACCACGGGATCGCACACTACCCGCCGGAACACGCCCCTCGTGGTCCGTATCGCCGAAGTCAGGCGGCCACGTCCCGGAATCACACCGGAAGCGATCACGGCGGCCCCGCGGCCAGCGCTACCCACACGGCCTGTTGGCACTGGTGGCCGATCTCTACAGCGCAGGTGCCGCCCCGGATTTCGCGGCGCTCAATCCGGACGGCCGCCTGGTGGACGCACCGCTGCCGGCATAGACCAAGCGGCCGCTGCTGCCGACTGCGCAGCCGGGCCCCGGCCACGGCCACGGCCACGGCCACGGCCACGGCCACGAATACCGTTGCAGCACAACCGCTTCCTTCCCGCGCAATCCGATCGCTTAGGATTCCGTCGCCCGGCATCTGGACACGGTGAAATCGGTCTTTCGGCGGGTGGCCGCGGGACACGAACGCGCGCCATTGCGCGACACCGCACGATTGCAGTCACAGCCGTATTGAGCCATGCCGGAAACAGGTCGACCGGATGACGCCGGTTCACCATCTCAAGGCAGGGAAGGCTGCTGCGGGCCGCATACCGCCCGGCCGTGTCGGCACAACCGTCCCACTTTCCGGTTCGAGGGCCCTATGCTGGCGTTTTGCCGCTGATCGCGAGGCTTATCCGGCCGGCTGCGGGCGGTGTGATCAGCGTCACCTTGATCGAAATTTTTTGTACGTTCGCACGATTTTTCTACATGCGGCGGAGCGACCCGATACGCTTCTGATCGCGCCTGACTATGACGTGGGCGCCGAAATGTGGGGGTCGGCGATTGCGTCCGCTGCTGCGGGTTGGGGCAGCAGGGAGCGAAGTTCGACGAGAACTTGCCGAAGATGACTTGGACGCGGGCTAAGGAGATGACGTACCACCGTGGAAAAAGCACGCTTAACGCCGGTTGCGGTCATTGGTCTGGCGTGCCGGCTGCCGGGGGGCATCGACTCACCTGACCAGCTGTGGCAGGCGTTGCTCCGAGGCGAAGACTTCGTCACCGAGGTCCCGCTCGACCGCTGGGACATCGACGAGTACTACGACCCCGAACCCGGCGTGCCCGGCCGCTCCCACTGCAAGTGGGGCGCCTTCATGGACAACCTCGGCGACTTCGATCCCGAGTTCTTCGGCATCTCCGAACGCGAAGCCATCGCCATGGATCCCCAGCACCGTCTGTTGCTGGAGACCTCATGGGAGGCCATGGAGCACGCCGGCCTCACCCCCACCCAGATGGCTGACTCCCTCACCGGAGTGTTCATCGGCTTCACCCACGCCGACTACCAGTTCGTGCAAGCCGAGACCGGCGCCCTGGAAGGCCCGTACGGCAACACCGGCACCAACTCCTGCATGGCCTCCGGCCGGGTGTCCTATGCCCTCGGACTGCGTGGTCCCGCGGTCACCGTCGACACCGCGTGCTCGTCGGGTCTGTTCGCCGCACATCTGGCCGCCCGCAGCTTGAGCGAGGGCGAAAGCGACCTGGCCTTCGCCGGCGGTGTCTACGCGATGCTCGAGCCACGCCGCTTCGCGTCTGGTTCGGCCAACGGCATGCTGTCGCGCAGCGGCCGCTGCCACGCGTTCGATGTCGAGGCCGACGGGTTCGTCTCCGGCGAGGGCGCCGTGATGCTGCTCCTCAAGCGACTGCCGGACGCGCAGCGCGACGGCGACCGGATCCTGGCGGTCATCCGCGGAACGGCCGCCAACCAGGACGGCCACACCGTCAACATCGTCACGCCCTCGGCTGAAGCGCAGGAAGCGGTGTACCGGGCGGCGCTTTCGGCCGGCGGCGTGGACCCCGCCACCGTCGGCATGGTCGAAGCCCACGGACCCGGTACCCCGGTGGGTGACCCCCTGGAATACGCGAGCCTGGCTGCCGTCTACGGGATTGACGGGCCGTGCGCGGTCGGTTCGGTCAAGACAAACTTCGGCCACACCCAATCGACCGCCGGTGCGCTCGGGTTGCTGAAGGCCATCCTGGCCGTCCAGCACGGGGTGGTGCCGCAGAACCTGCACTTCCACACCATGCCGGACAAGATGGCCGAGATTGAGACCAATCTGTTTGTGCCGCAAGAGGTTACACCGTGGCCAATCAACGACCCGAATCAGCCGCGACGGGCCGCCGTGTCGTCGTACGGCATGTCGGGCACCAACGTGCACGCGGTGTTGGAGCAGGCCCCGGCGCCGACCCCGGAACCCGTTACCGTGTCACCGGACGGCAGCACCGGCCTGGAAGGCACGCTGGTCTTTCCCGTGTCGGCGAGTTCGGAAGAGGCGCTGCGCACGACGGCCGGGCGGCTTGCCGACTGGATCGACGCGCAGGAGGACCTGTCGCTGCCGGATCTCGCCTACACACTGGCACGCCGCCGCGGTCACCGCTCGGTGCGCACGGCCGTGCTGGCCGGCACCACAACCGAGTTGTCCGAGGCGCTGCGCGAGCTCGCCGGTGGCGAGCTGCCCCTTCCGCCCGCGGTGAGCCAGGATGACCGCGGTCCGGTCTGGGTGTTCTCCGGGCAGGGTTCGCAGTGGGCCGGGATGGGCAAGGACCTGCTGGCCAACGAGCCGGTGTTCGCGGCCACCATCGCCGAGATCGAGCCGCTGATCGCCGCGGAGTCCGGTTTCTCGGTCACCGAGGCGCTGACCGCACCCGAGAAGGTCACCGGCATCGACCGCGTCCAGCCCACCATCTTCGCCATGCAGGTGGCCCTGGCCGCCACCATGAAGGACTACGGCGTCACCCCCGGCGCGGTGATCGGGCACTCCCTCGGGGAGTCCGCAGCCTCCGTCGTCGCCGGCGCGCTGTCGCTGGAAGACGGCGTCAAGGTGATCTGCCGGCGCTCCAAGCTGATGACCCGCATCGCCGGCGCCGGCGCCATGGCATCGGTGGAACTGCCCGCGCAGCAAGTCTTTTCGGAGCTCCTGGGCAGCGGCATCACCGATGTGACCGTCGCGGTGGTCGCCTCGCCGCAGTCCACCGTGATCGGCGGGGCCACGGATGCGGTCCGCGAGTTGATCGCCGCCTGGGAAGAGCGCGACGTGATGGCCCGCGAGGTGGCCGTCGACGTGGCCTCCCACTCCCCCCAGGTCGACCCGATCCTCGACGACCTGACCGAGGCGTTGGAAGAGATCAGCGGCCAGGAGCTCGCAGTCCCCTATTACTCGTCGACCTCCTTCGACCCGCGCGAGGAGCCCTACTTCGACGCGTACTACTGGGCCGACAACCTGCGCCACACCGTGCGCTTCGCCGCAGCGGTCCAGGCCGCCCTCGAAGACGGCTTCCGGGTCTTCACCGAGCTGTCCCCGCACCCGCTACTCACCCACGCCGTCGACCAGACCGCCCGGGGTATCGACATGTCGGCGGCCGCACTGGCCGCCATGCGCCGCGAGCAACCGCTGCCACACGGCCTGCGCGGCCTGGTCGGCGACCTGTACATCGCGGGCGCCGCGGTGGACTTCGCCGTGCTCTACCCGAATGGCAATCTGCTGGAGACACCGCTGCCGGCGTGGACCCACCGCCGCCTGCTGCTCGAAGAGAGCACCGACCGGCTCGCCCACGCCAACACCGTGGCAGTGCACCCGCTGCTGGGCGCGCACGTGCGCCTGCCCGAGGAGCCGGAGCGCCACGTCTGGCAGGGCGACGTCGGCACCGAAGCGCAGCCCTGGCTGGGCGATCATCAAATCCACCGCGCCGCAGCGCTTCCCGGCGCCGCGTACTGCGAGATGGCACTGGCCGCAGCCCGTACGGTGCTCGGCGACAACGCCGAGGTCCGTGACGTCCGATTCGAGCGGTTGCTGCTCCTCGACGAGGTGAGTCTTGTCGGGGCTACCGCGACGGTCGAGGCACCCGGTGTCGTTCCGTTCGTGGTGGAGACCAACGACGATGGCGAACGGTCCCGGCGGGCCTCGGCAATGCTGCATGCCGGGTCCGACGAAGACGCCGGCGCAGCACCGGCCGCCCATGACATCGAGGCGTTGCTGGCGTCGCACACGAACCCCGCCGACGGCGACGACCTTCGCCACGAGTTCGACGGGCGGGGCATCCAGTACGGTCCGGCCTTCAGCGGCCTGACCGCGGCGCACGTCACCGAGGAAGCCGGTGACACGGTGCTGGCCGAGGTCGCCGTTCCCAGCTCGATCCGCGCCCAGCAGGGCGCCTACGGCGTGCACCCCGCACTGCTGGACGCATGCTTCCAATCGGTGGCCGCGCACCCCAGCGTCGCCAGCGCCGGCGGTGGCGGCCTGCTGCTCCCGCTGGGGGTCCGGCGACTGCGGGCCTACGGTTCGGCCCGCCATGCCCGCTACTGCCTGACGACGGTGACCCCGGACGGTTCGGGGGTCAACGCCGATATCGACATCCTCGACGAGCACGGCACCGTGCTCCTGACGGTCCGCGGCCTGCAGATGGGCACCGGCGCCGCGCCCGGCAGCGAGCGCGACCGCGTGCTGGCCGAGCGGCTGCTGACTATCGAATGGCAGCAGCGCGACCTGCCGGACAAGACCGTGACCGAGCCCGGCAACTGGTTGTTGATCAGCACTTCCGACGCGGCCGACATGATGGCGACCCAGCTGACCGACACCCTGAAGATGCACGACGCCGACAGCGCGACGATCTCCTGGCTGCTGCGCGACGATCACCAGGCGCAGGCCGGACTCCTGCGCGACCAGCTCAGCGCCAATGCGTTCAACGGCGTGGTCGTTCTCACCGCACCGCAGAGCGCGGACGCGGAGGCCGGCAGCTTTGTCGACCGGGGCAGGGAATACGTCGAGCACCTCGTGCGCATCGCGCGTGAACTGCCCGACATCGAGGGCCAGACCGCCCGCCTGTACGTCGTGACCCGCAACGCCCAGACGGTGCTGACCGACGATTGCGCAAATCTCGAACAAGGCGGTCTGCGGGGCCTGCTGCGCGTCATCAGCGCCGAACACCCCCACCTGAAGGTCACCTACGTCGACGTCGACGAGCACACCGGCGCCGAGCAGGTGACCCGCCAGCTCCTGCTCACCGAGTCCGAGGAAGACGAGACGGCCTGGCGCCACGACGAGTGGTACACCGCGCGCCTGAGCCCGACCCCGCTGGGACCCGACGAGCGCCGGACCACTGTGGTCGAACACGAGAACCAGGGCATGCGCCTGCAGATCCGCACCCCGGGTGACCTGCAGACGCTGGAGTTCGCCGCATTCCAGCGCGTGGCACCCGGGCCCGGCGAAATCGAGGTCGCCGTCGGTGCCTCCAGCATCAACTTCGCCGATGTGCTGGTCACTTTCGGCCGCTACCAGACGGCCGACGGGCAGCAGCCCCAGTTGGGTACCGACTTCGCCGGGGTGGTGACCGCGGTGGGACCCGACGTCACCGACATCAAGGTCGGCGACCGCGTCGGCGGCCTGTCCGCCAGCGGCTGCTGGGCCACCTTCGTCACCTGTGACGCGCGCCTGGCCACCCCCATTCCCGACGGCCTGACCGATGCCCAGGCGGCCGCGATCACCACCGCGTCGGCCACCGCCTGGTACGGCCTGCAGGATCTGGCCCGCATCAGGCCGGGCGACAAGGTGCTCATCCACTCCGCGACCGGCGGTGTCGGGCAGGCCGCGATCGCGATCGCGCGCGCCGTCGGCGCCGAGATCTTTGCCACCGCGGGCAGCGAGCAGCGGCGAGAACTGTTGCGCTCCATGGGAATCGAGCACGTCTACGATTCGCGCAGCGTCGAGTTCGCCGAGCAGATCCGCCACGACACCGACGGCTACGGCGTGGACATCGTGCTGAACTCGGTGTTCGGCGCCGCCCAATTGGCGGGGGTCAAGCTGCTGGCCCGCGGCGGACAGTTCGTCGAGATCGGCAAACGTGACATCTACGGCGACACCAAGCTCGGGCTCTTCCCGTTCCGGCAGAACCTGTCGTTCCACGGCCTGGACCTCGGCTTGCTGTCTGCCACCGACCCGGGCGCGGTCCGCGAGTTGTTGACCACGGTGTACAACGCGACCGCCGAAGGCGTGTTGCCGATCCCCGAGAGCACCAGTTACCCGTTGGCCGATGCGGCGACCGCGATCCGCGTGATGGGTGCGGCCGAACACACCGGCAAGCTCATCCTCGAGGTGCCGCACGCGGGCCGCAGCAGCGTGGTGTTGCCGCCCGAGCAGTCGCAGGTGTTCCGTGGTGACGGCGCCTACATCATCACCGGCGGCCTGGGTGGTCTCGGCTTGTTCCTGGCCGAGAAGATGGCCGATGCCGGCGCCGGGCGCATCGTGCTGAGCTCGCGCTCTACGCCCAGCGAAAAAGCCTTGGAGACAATCGAATTGATTCGCTCCATCGGGTCGGACGTCGTCGTGGAATGCGGGGACATCACCCAGGCCGGCACGGCCGGCCGGCTGGTGTCCGCGGCCACCGCCACGGGCCTGCCGTTGCGCGGCATTCTGCACGCGGCCGCGGTCGTGGAGGACGCCACCCTGCCCAACATCACCGAAGAGCTCATCCAGCGCGACTGGGCTCCCAAGGTGCACGGCGCCTGGCACCTGCACGAGGCGACCGCAGGACATGACCTGGACTGGTTCTGCTCCTTCTCGTCGGCGGCGGCGCTGGTGGGATCGCCGGGCCAGGGTGCCTACGCCGCCGCCAACAGCTGGCTGGACGCCTTCACCCTGTGGCGGCGCGCCCAGGGGCTGCCGGCGATTTCGATCGCCTGGGGCGCCTGGGAGGAGATCGGCCGGGCGACGGCTTTCGTCGAGCAGTCCAGCGAAGGCGAGGCCATCGCCCCGGACGAAGGCGCGTACGCGTTCGATGCGCTGCTGCGTCACAACCGGGCGTACACGGGTTATGCGCCGGTGATCGGCTCGCCCTGGTTGACCGCCTTCGCTCAGCGCAGTCCGTTCGCCGAATTGTTCAAGTCGGCGAAAGGCCGCTCGGGCACCAACAAGCTCGTCGCCAAGCTCATGGAGATGCCGGTCGAAGAGTGGCCGGGCCAGTTGCGGCGGGTCATCTCCGAGGGTGTGAGCCTGATTCTGCGGCGTGCGGTCGACCCGGACTGGGCACTGTCGGAGTACGGACTCGACTCGCTGGGCAACCTCGAACTGCGCACGCACATCGAGACGGAAACCGGAATCCGGTTGACGTCCAACGAGATCACCACGGTGCGTGACCTGGCTGACCGGATCGCGGAAAGGCTCGCGGCGGCCCAGGATGTCTCGACGCCTGCTTGACGGTCGGCGGGCAACGCCGCTCCCCGGTCAGCTTGCCGCGCTGGTGTGCGAGTCGTTAACTGCACTCAAGCCGCGAGCCCAGGTTGCGCCGACTGAATCGCCCTGGAAATCCCGGAGACTGGCCTTGCAAACGGGGATGCAGGTGTGCCAAAGGAACAGTCGTCGCGGAACCTTGAGGCGCGTCGCTAGAGCCCGGCGGAAAAGGCCGCGTGCCTGGGTGCGCCAGGCAGACATCGACGATGGGTATGCGCCTGGGGTGTCTACCGCGGAGTCTCAGCGTGTCAATTTCAAGGCCGAATGGATTACCGACTGCCCGCAACGGCCCCTGGATGGACCGTCGAGGACGTCGAATTAGCGACCCTGGGCTGGGCGCACTGGCACAACATCGCCCGGCTAACTCGGCGACCTTCCGGCGGCCGAGTTCGAAGCCGGCCAACCACTGGTCGAAGTCCAATTACCGGAGCCTCCAGCACAATCAGGGCCATCCACTTGGCTCACTCTCTCCATTTGAGTCAACGCCAACGCAGGCCGAAGAAGGCATTTGTCCCATTCTCTCCTAGGCTGCCACCCGACGCACCGCCACCAGTGCCGGCCCAGCCGAGATATAGGGCATTGCCGCCATTCCCTCCGTTGCCCGACCCAACAAAGGGAAATCCACCCGTCCCACCCCTCCCGCCGAAGCCGATCACCGCATCGCCGCCGTTTCCACCCTGACCCATTGCAGAGAAGGACGCCCCCGTCCCGCCCCATCCGCCGAGGCCGATCAGCGCGTTACCACCGTTACCCCCGACCGTGCCACCGCCTCCGCTTCCACCGACGCCGAAGATGCGGGCATCGCCGCCGGCCGCACCGGTCCCGCCTTTCCCGCCCATACCGAAAAGACCGACGTCGCCGCCGACACCACTGGCGTAGCTGCTGTTTCCCGAAGCGCCGCCTTCCCCACCGAAACCGAATACCGGAGCGAGCCCGCCGGTGCCACCCCTACCGTCGACGGCGAACCCGCCCCTGCCACCCGTCCCGAACAGCCCGGCGGCACCGCCTGTGCCCCCGGCCACTCCGGCCGCTGTGCTCGCGCCCCCGCGACCGCCGTTGCCCAGCAACCACCCACCGTCGCCGCCGGCCTGCCCAACTCCGTCAACTGTTCCTCCGTCGACACCGTCGCCGATCATCGGACGACCCAACAACGCCATCGAGGGCGCATTGACCACATCCAACAGCTGTCCCTCAAACCGCTCCAACCATCCCGCCGCCGCCTGCTCGGTCTGCTCGTAAGCTCCCACCCCCGCGCCCAGCAACTGCACGAAATCTTGGTGAAACAGCGCTGCCTGCGCACCGGCCGCCTGATACTCACGCCCTAAACCGCCGAACAGCGCCGCAATCGCTGCCGACACTTCATCCCCCGCCGCCGGCAACACACCCACCGTCGCCTCCAACGCGACCACATTCGCCTGCTGCAGCCCCTCTCCCAAGCCCACAAAATCGCGCACAGCTGCGTGCACCACATCTGGAACCACACCAACGAACGACACCACACCACTCCCCTCAGCAACGGCAACATAGACGCAATATGGGCCGACCCACAGAGCGCATAAGGTCTGCAGGACAGTACAAGTCGATTCGCCCGACGACGGTTTCTAAAGCCAGACCGGACTAGATTCGCCGCACTCGAGTCGTAACTGCGCATGAATCAGACTCAGAAGCGACGAACCCGTCTTCGCCAGTGTCTCGAGCGCCGCCCTCCGCCGATGTCGGCGAGCAAGTCAGAAACCCCCCGCGTGACAACGAACACGAACACACACCCGGCTACGCCATAACGATGACCGGCGCTCAACGCGCTACTGACACACGCGACTTCGTGTTGCATCACCTACCTGCTCCGCGCACAGTGTGCTGACCGAAACCCTGGTCAACTCGTTCTTGCTCTATGCGACAGGAACTTTGGCATCTCAATACCCGCAGGTGAGATCCTCGCTCGGGACGTTCAGAGGGAGGGCCAGCTACCTAAGTCGATGCATCCACAAAGGACCGTTCACCATCACGGCGCCGGGCTTGACCAAGCGGGCCGCGCGCCGCCCAGCGACCACCGACTGAACCTCCGCGTGGGTTGCCACCTCTGTAACCTGCGGTTTTGTTGCCACCCAACGACCGGACCAGCGAGCGCGCGTTCGATGTGATTGCTGTCACCTTGGCTGATTATTTTTGTACGTTCGCACGATTTTTCCACATGTGACCAATCAACCGGTTACGCTTCTGAACGCGCCCAACTATGTAGTTGGCGCCGAAATCTGGGGGTCGGTGTACGCGTCCGTAGCTGCGGTTGGAGCAGTGCGGACCGAAGTTCGACGAGAACTTTACCGAAGAGGGTTCGAAGCGCGGGCTAAGGAGATGACGTACCACCGTGGATAAGACACGCGTACCGGTTGCGGTCATTGGTCTGGCGTGCCGGTTGCCGGGGGGCATCAATTCACCTGAACAGCTCTGGCAGGCGCTGCTGCGGGGCGAGGATTTCGTCACCGAGGTGCCGCTCGACCGCTGGGATATCGACGAGTACTACGACCCCGAGCCTGGCGTGCCCGGTCGCTCCCACTGCAAGTGGGGCGCCTTCGTGGACAATATCGGCGACTTCGACCCCGAGTTCTTCGCTATCGCGGAGAAAGAAGCAGTGGCGATGGACCCCCAGCACCGCATGCTGCTGGAAACGTCCTGGGAAGCCATGGAACATGCCGGCCTGACTCCGGCGCAGCTGGCCAACACTCAAACCGGGGTGTTCATCGGCCTCAACCACGGCGACTACCAGTTCGTGCAGGCCGAGACCGGCACCCTGGAAGGCCCGTACGGCAACACCGGCACCAACTCCTGCATGGCGTCCGGCCGGGTGTCCTATGCCCTGAGCCTGCGCGGCCCGTCGGTCACCGTGGACACCGCGTGCTCCTCCGGTCTGTTCGCCGCGCATCTGGCGTTCCGCAGCATCAATGACGGCGAGAGCGACCTCGCCTTTGCCGGTGGTGTCTACGCGATGCTCGAGCCGCGCCGCTTCGCGTCGGGTTCGGCCAACGGCATGCTGTCGCGCAGCGGCCGCTGCCACGCGTTCGACGTCGAGGCCGACGGGTTCGTCTCCGGCGAGGGCGCGGCCGTGCTGCTGCTCAAGCGCCTCGACCACGCCCAGCGCGACGGCGACCGGATTCTGGCCGTGCTGCGTGGCACCGCGGCCAACCAGGACGGTCACACCGTCAACATCGTGACTCCCTCGGTGGAGGCCCAGGAGGCCGTGTACCGCACCGCACTGGACGCCGCCGACGTAGACCCCGGCACCGTCGGCATGGTCGAGGCGCACGGGACCGGAACGCCGGTCGGCGACCCCGTCGAGTTCGAGAGCCTGGCCGCCGTCTACGGCAACGACGGCCCGTGCGCGCTCGGGTCGGTGAAGACCAACTTCGGGCACACTCAGTCGACCGCCGGTGCGCTGGGGCTCATGAAGGCGGTGCTGGCCGTTCAGCACGGCGTGGTGCCGCAGAACCTGCACTTCAACACGATGCCCGAAAAGATTGCCGCGATCGAGAGCAATCTTTTTGTGCCGCAAGAAGTTACGCCATGGCCCAAGGACGACCAGGCCGTTCCCCGGCGGGCGGCGGTGTCGTCCTACGGCATGTCGGGTACCAACGTCCACGCCATCCTGGAGCAAGCGCCGGCGGAAGCGCCCCGGGCCGGGGACGCGGGCGCCACCGGGCTGGCAGGCACCTTGATCTTCCCGGTATCGGCCAGCTCCGAGGAAGCGCTGCGCACGACCGCCGGCCAGCTCGCGGACTGGGTCGAAGCGCAGGGCCCGGACCTTCAGATCTCCGACCTGGCCTACACGCTGGCCCGTCGGCGTAGTCACCGGCCGATGCGCACCTCGGTGCTGGCCGCGTCCTCCGCCGAGCTGCGAGACGCCCTGCGTGCGGTGGCCGACGGCGAAACGCCGTACCCGCCCGCGGTCGGCCAGGACAAGCTGGGGCCCGTCTGGGTGTTCTCCGGGCAGGGTTCGCAGTGGGCCGGGATGGGCAAGGACCTGCTGGCCAACGAGCCGGTGTTCGCGGCCACCATCGCCGAGATCGAGCCGCTGATCGCCGCGGAGTCCGGTTTCTCGGTCACCGAGGCACTGACCGCACCCGAGAAGGTCACCGGCATCGACCGCGTCCAGCCCACCATCTTCGCCATGCAGGTGGCCCTGGCCGCCACCATGAAGGACTACGGCGTCACCCCCGGCGCGGTGATCGGGCACTCCCTCGGGGAGTCCGCAGCCTCCGTCGTCGCCGGCGCGCTGTCGCTGGAAGACGGCGTCAAGGTGATCTGCCGGCGCTCCAAGCTGATGACCCGCATCGCCGGAGCCGGCGCCATGGCATCGGTCGAACTGCCCGCCCAACAGGTGCTGTCGGAACTGATGGCGCGCGGTGTCAACGACGCCGTGGTCGCCGTCGTCGCCTCGCCGCAGTCCACCGTGATCGGCGGGGCCACCCACACGGTGCGCGAGCTGGTCGCCGCCTGGGAAGAGCGCGACGTGATGGCCCGCGAAGTGGCCGTCGATGTGGCCTCCCACTCCCCCCAGGTCGACCCCATCCTTGACGACCTGACCGAGGCACTCGAAGACATCACCGCACTGGAACCGCAGGTTCCCTACTACTCCGCCACGTCGTTCGACCCCCGTGAAGAGCCGTACTGCGACGCCTACTACTGGGCCGACAACCTGCGCCACACCGTACGTTTCGCCGCCGCGGTGCAGGCCGCCCTCGAAGATGGCTACCGGGTCTTCACCGAGCTGTCCCCGCACCCGCTGCTCACCCACGCCGTCGACCAGACCGCCCGCAGCCTGGACATGTCGGCTGCCGCACTGGCCGCCATGCGCCGCGAGCAACCGCTGCCGCACGGCCTGCGCGGCCTGGTGGGCGACCTGTACGCAGCGGGTGCCGCCGTGGACTTCGCGGAGCTTTACCCGGCCGGGCGCCTGGTCGATGCGACGCTGCCGGCGTGGGCCCACCGGCGTCTGATGCTGCTGGAAAGCACCGACCGCCTCGCGCACACCCATGCCGTCGCCGTGCATCCGCTGCTGGGGGCGCATGTACGCCTGCCCGAGGAGCCGGAGCGCCACGTCTGGCAGAGCGACATCGGCACCGAGGCCCTGCCCTGGCTCGCCGACCACCAGATCCACGGTGCCGCCGCGCTTCCCGGCGCCGCGTACTGCGAGATGGCGCTGACCGCGGCCCGCACCGTGCTGGGCGACGCGGCCGAGGTGCGTGACGTCACCTTCGAGCAGCTGCTGCTGCTGGACGAAGAAACCTACGTCGGCGCCACCGCCACGGTCGAGGCACCCGGAACGGTTCCGTTCACGGTGGAGACCACCCAGGGCGGGGAACGCACCCGGCGGGCGTCGGCCGTCCTGCACGCCCTGAGCGACGAAGAGGCTGCCGATCAGCCGGCTCCACGCGACATCGCTGCCCTTCTGGCCAGCCACCAGAGCGCCGTCGAGGGCGATGACCTCCGGCTCGAAGCCGACCTGCGCGGCATCCAGTTCGGGCCCGCCTTCTGCGGCCTGGCCACCGCCTACACCGCCGAAACCGACGACACCGTGCTGGCCGAGGTCGCACTGCCCGGATCCATCCGGTCACAGCAGGGCGGTTACGGCATCCATCCGGCCCTGCTGGACGCGTGCTTCCAGTCCGTCGCGGCGCACCCCAGCGCCCGCACCGCCGGTAATGGCGGCCTACTGCTGCCGTTGGGCGTCAGCCGGATTCGCTCGTACGGCTCCGCGCGCAACGCTCACTACTGCCTCACCACGGTGACCCCCGACGGCACCGGGGTGCTCGCCGACATCGACGTCCTCGACGAGCAGGGCACCGTGCTCCTGGCGGTGCGCGGCCTGCAGATGGGCACCGGCGTATCCCAGAGCGATGAGCGCGATCGCCTGCTGAGTGAGCGGCTGCTGGCCATCGAATGGCAGCAACGCGAGCTGCCCGAGAAGACCGTCACGGAGCCCGGCAACTGGCTGCTGATCAGCACCTCCGAAGCCACCGACATGATGGCCACCCAGTTGACCGACGCCCTGAAGATGCACGACGCACAGAGCACCACGATGTCCTGGCCGCTGCACGGCGACCACGACGCCGCTGCCGAGCGGCTGCGCACGCAATTCGAATCCGCCAGCTTCTCCGGTTTGGTGGTGCTCACCGAACGGCAGAGCGGCACCGATGCGGATTCGATCGTCCGCGGCCAGGAGTACGTCAAGCTTGCGGTGCGCATCGCCCGCGAACTTCCCGAACTGGTAGGCCAAGCGCCGCGGCTGTACGTGGTGACGCGCAACGCCCAGACGGTGCTGGCCGACGACTGCCCGAATCTCGAACAGGGCGGACTGCGTGGCCTGCTGCGGGTGATCGGTGCCGAACACCCCCACCTGAAGGTCAGCTACGTCGATTTGCCAAACGAGCTTGGCGACCAGAGCACCGAGAACGTGGCGCGCCAGTTGCTGCTGGCCACCGAAGAAGACGAGACCGCCTGGCGCGATGGCCAGTGGTACACCGCGCGGCTGTACCCGACGCCGCTGCGACCGGAGGAACGCCGCAACACCGTCGTCGACCACCGGGAAGAGGGCATGCGGCTGCAGGTCCGTGTTCCCGGTGACCTACAGACGATGGAGTTCACCGCGTTCGACCGGGTGCCACCGGGCCCGAACGAGATCGAGGTTGCGGTCAACGCCGCCAGCATCAACTTCGCCGACGTGCTGGCGGCCTACGGCCGCTGCCCGACCTTCGACGGCAAGCAGCCGCCACTCGGCCTCGATTTCGCCGGTGTGGTGACCGCGATCGGCTCCGACGTCACCGACCACAAGGTGGGTGACCACGTGGGCGGCCTGTCTCCGGACGGCTGCTGGTCGACTTTCGTCACGTGTGACGCAGGCCTGGCCGCCACGTTGCCCGAAGGGCTGACCGATGCCCAGGCTGCCGCTGTGACGACGGCCTCGGCCACCGCCTGGTACGGCCTGCAGGATCTGGCCCGGATCCGTTCCGGCGACAAGGTGCTCATTCACTCCGGCACGGGCGGTGTTGGCCAGGCGGCAATCGCGATCGCGCGCGCCGCCGGCGCCGAGATCTTCGCCACCGCCGGTAGCGAGAAGCGCCGGCAGATTCTGCGAGACATGGGTATCGAGCACGTCTACGACTCCCGCAGCACCGACTTCGCCGAGCAGATCCGGCGCGACACCGACGGCTACGGCGTCGACATCGTGCTCAACTCCGTGACCGGGGCCGCCCAGCTGGCCGGGATAAGGCTGCTGGCCATGGGCGGGCGGTTCGTCGAGATCGGCAAGCTGGACATCTATCAGGACACGAAGGTCGGCCTCTTCCCGTTCCGGCAGAACCTCGCGTTCTTCGGCGTCGACCTGGCGCTGATGTCGCGCACGCATCCCGCCCAGGTCCGCGGACTGCTGCAGCAGGTCTACCAGCAGACCGCCGACGGCGTGCTGCCGCTGCCCGAGGCCACCCACTACCCGTTGGCCGAGGCCGCCACCGCGGTACGGATCATGGGCGCGGCCGAGCACACCGGCAAGCTGATCCTCGACGTCCCGCACGCCGGCCGGAGCAGCGTCGTGCTTCCTCCGGAGCACGCGCAGGTGTTCCGCGGCGACGCCTCCTACATCATCACCGGTGGCCTCGGCGGCCTTGGACTGTTCCTGGCAGAGAAGATGGCCGGCGCCGGCGCGGGCCGGATAGTGCTCAGCTCCCGCTCACAGCCCAGCCAGAAGGCGCTGGAAACCATCGAGTTGATCCGCTCCATCGGCGCCGACGTCGTCGTGGAATGCGGCGACATCGCCGAACCCGGCACCGCGCAGCGGCTGGTGTCCGCCGCCACCGCTACCGGCCTGCCGCTGCGCGGTGTGCTGCACGGAGCCGCCGTGGTCGAGGACGCCACCCTGCCCAACATCACCGAGGAACTCATCGAGCGCGACTGGGCACCCAAGGTGCGTGGCGCGTGGCATCTGCACGAAGCGACCCAGGGCTGTGACCTTGACTGGTTCTGCTCCTTCTCCTCGGCGGCAGCGCTGGCCGGCTCTCCCGGTCAGGGCGCCTACGCGGCAGCCAACAGCTGGCTGGACGCCTTCACCCTGTGGCGGCGTGCTCAGGGACTCCCGGCCACCTCGGTCGCGTGGGGAGCCTGGGGCGAGATCGGCCGCGCCACCTCGTTCGCCGAGGCGGCGGGCGACGCGATCCAGCCCGAGGAGGGGGCCTACGCGTTCGAGGCGCTGCTGCGGCACAACCGCGCCTACACCGGCTACGCCCCTGTCATCGGGTCGGCGTGGCTCACCGCCTTTGCCCAGCGCACTCCGTTCGCCGAGGCATTCAAGTCCGCCGGAAAGGGTCGGTCAGGCACCAGCAAGTTCCTGGCCGAGCTCGCCGAGCTGGACCGTGAGGAATGGCCGGCCCGGCTGCGCCGGATGATCTCCGAACAAGTCGGCCTGATTCTGCGTCGATCGGTCGACGTCGACCGTCCGATTTCCGAGTTCGGTATGGACTCGCTGGGCAACCTGGAACTGCGCACCCATATCGAGTCTGAGGTCAAGATCCGCGTCACGACTACCGACATCACCACCGTTCGGGGCTTGGCAGATCACCTTTACGAGCAATTGACATCAAAAGGCGACGCAGCAACACCTGTATGAGGTAGAAAAGACCAAGCGCCGCTGCTTGGCAGCCGGCAGAAATCGAGGAGGAAGCGTGATCATAGGCGGGGGATCAGCAGACGTCACTCTCGGCGTAGGAATCGTCTACGACTGGGAGCCTGGCCCTGGTTCGGTCGTGACGTGGCAGCCGACACCGGCCTCACGCGCGAAAGCTGCAAAAGCGCCTGTCGTTGACGTGCCGCCCAGTTCGATGCAGGCCGGCCATTTGCGCGGCTATGTGGAATTCGGCGAGCGCGGACTCGACTATTCGCGTTTGGTAATGGGCTCGTGGGAAATTCCGGGCAAGTGCGATATCCGGACTATGACGCACGTCATCAACGCGCACGTGCGCCGGCACGAAACGTACCGCAGCTGGTTCGAATACAACGGTCCGAAGGACATTGTTCGGCACAAGATTCAAAACCCGCGCGACATCCAGCTCGCTCCGGTTCAGCACGGTGAAATGACGCAGCCGGAATGGCGTGAGCTGGTCGTCTCCACTCCGCCTCCGCTGGAATGGGACTGCTTCCGCTTCGGTCTGATTCAGCACGAGAACCACTGCTCGTTGTTCGCCATTGTCGACCACCTGCATTGCGACCCGGCCGTGGTCTCGTCGCTGTACGTCGAGATTCTGACCAACTACCGCGCGCTGCTTGAGGGCAAACCGCCGCTGGTCATGCCGGAACCGGGCAGCCACGACAACTTCTGCATTCGTGAAGCGAAGATCTCGGCCGAGGCGACGCTGGACACCCCCGAGGTCCGCAAATGGATCGACTTCGCCGAGAGCAACGGCGGTGGCCTGCCGGAATTCCCGTTGCCGCTGGGTGAGCAGTCACACGCCTGCGGTGGCGACATCATGATTGAGAAGCTGATGACTCCGCAGCAAACGGCCAAGTTCGAGGCCACCTGCATGGCGGCGAATGCTCGCTTCAGCGGCGGGCTGTTCGGCTGCGTGGCGCTGGCGCACTACGAGCTGACCGGCCAGGAAACCTACAGCGGCATGACTCCGGTCGACAAACGGAATTCGCCCGAGGAATACCTCTCGATGGGCTGGTTCACCGGCGCGGTGCCTTTCACCGTTGCCGTCGACCCGAATTCCTTCGCGGAAACCGCTCGCTCCACCCAGGCGTCATTCGACGACAACATGGACATGGCGAACGTGCCTTACGAGCGGGTTCTGGAATTGGCCCCCTGGCTCAAGCGGAATTCGTCGCAGTTCTTCATGACGAATTACATGGACGCCGGCCTGCCGCCCCTTTCCGCCGTAGTTGCCACCGCACTGAAGGGTGCGAATGCAACGGCTTACAACGACGGCCGGAACCCCGCTTATCTGTACTTCTCGGTGATCCGGCTTTTCGACGAGGTTTCCATCATGGTGAACTTCCCGAACAACCCGGTGGCCCGCGAATCGGTGAGCCGCTACCTTGAGGTTCTGAAGTCCGTATTCGCCCGCGCCTGCGAGGGTCAGTACGCAAAGGCAGCTGTCCAGCTGGCGCAATAGCCCTTTGTTTTACGGCCCCGTCAATCGGAACTCATCCGAATGGCGGGGCCGTAAAACGAAAAAGGGCCGGACACGGCCCGTATTCAAGCACCAAAAATCGAATTGGAACGCGCGAGAATAGAATGGTCGCGCGCTGAGCGATAACCGTCAGCAACATCGAGCGATAGCAACGCTCCAGCTACGAAGCTGCGGTGCTGAGAACCGAAGTCTATGACGCCGCTGCGCGGCTCGTGGGCGGTTTCGCAAAATCCGGCCAACTTTGCCGGTGGCGGGCGCCCAGCCGCGGGCGCATCCCGAACCGTCGCGCGGGCAGGTAAACCGCCCGGTAGCTACGTTTGCCGAACCGGCCGTTTCGGTCGTTCCTCCTTACGAACGGGTCCGCCGGCCCCGGGCGCACCGCTGCCAGACCCCACCCGGAGCGCTCGGTCCGTTCGTCACGGCGATCGTCGGCGCAGCACGCGAAGCACAGGATCCCGCAACCGCGAAAGGTCCCGCCGGCGAACCGCGAAAAAAGCCTCTACCAGCAACGTTCGCCCAGGACGCGGATGTGCGACCTGGTCTCTGATCCCTGGCGACCACGCATTCAGCCGGTTGATTGCCACTCGATTGCGGGCCCGGCCACCGCGCACGGTGCCGACCTGGCGACGAGGTGAAGATACGCACAATTCTTGTACGTCTGCACGATTTTTCCACATCCACCGAGCAAAGCGGATACGCTGCTGATCACCTCATGAATGTGAGTTGGCTTCGGCGCGGGGGCAGAGCTTGTTCGGGGCTTGATGGACGGGCTCGCTCACTCGCGCAGCGCAGCGGCGCCCCCCGAAACGAATCGAGATTCGAGCTGACCGCCGGGAAAAGCTGCACCGAGGCCTGGGTTGGACGCGCGGGTATGCACGCGGGTATGGAGAGGTGAACGACGTGGACAGGACGGGTGTCACTCCGGTTGCCGTCATCGGTATGGCGTGCAGACTGCCGGGAGGCATCGACTCCCCGGAACGGCTGTGGGAAGCGTTGCTCCGCGGCGAAGACTTCGTCACCGAGGTTCCTTCCCACCGCTGGGACGTCGAGGAGTTCTACGACCCCGAGCCGGGTGTGCCGGGCCGTACGGTCTGCAAGTGGGGCGCCTTCCTGGACGACGTCGCCGACTTCGACCCGGAGTTCTTCGGCATCACCGAGCGCGAAGCCACCGAGATGGACCCGCAGCACCGTCTGCTGCTGCAGACGTCGTGGGAGGCCATGGAGCACGCCGGCCTCACCCGTGACGCGCTGACCGCCGTCCAGACCGGCGTTTTCGTCGGTCTGATGCACGACGACTACCTGTTCATGCACGCCGATGCCGACACCCTGAGCGGCCCCTACGGATACATGGGCAACAGCTTCGCGATGGGCTCGGGCCGGGTCTCCTACGCCATGGGCCTGAGCGGCCCGGCGATGACGGTCGACACCGCGTGTTCGTCGGGTTTGTCGGCCATCCACCTGGCCTGCCAGAGCCTGGACGACGGTGAAAGCGACATCGCGCTGGCCGGCGGCGCCTCGGTGACGCTGGAGCCCCGCAAGGCGGCGTCGGGTTCTGCCATCGGGATGCTGTCCGCCACCGGCCATTGTCACGCGTTCGACGTGAAAGCAGACGGCTTCGTGTCCGGCGAGGGCGCCGTGATGCTGCTGCTCAAGCGACTCGCGGACGCCGAGCGCGACGGCGACCGGATCCTCGCGGTGATCCGCGGCACGGCCGCGAACCAGGACGGCCGCACCGTCAACATCGTCACCCCGTCGCTGCCCGCGCAGGTCGCGGCGTACCGGGCTGCGCTGGCCGCCGGCGGCGTCGACCCGGCTACCGTCGGCATGGTCGAGGCGCATGGCACCGGCACCCCGATCGGCGATCCGATCGAATACGCCAGCCTCGCCGAGGTCTACGGCACTACCGGGCCGTGCGCCCTGGCGTCGGTGAAGACCAACTTCGGGCACACCCAGTCTGCGGCCGGCGCGCTGGGCATGATGAAGGCCGTGCTGGCCGTGCAGCACGGGGTGATCCCACAGAATCTGCACTTCACCCAGCTGCCCGAGAAGTTCGCCGAGATTGAAACCAATCTCTTTGTGCCGCAAGAGAACACACCGTGGCCCCGGGGCGACGAGTCGACGCCGCGGCGGGCCGCCGTGTCGTCGTACGGCTTCTCGGGCACCAACGTGCACGCCATCATCGAACAAGCACCGCAACCACAGGCGCCCAAGACCGTCGAGCCGGACGGCGCCTCCGCGTTGCAGGGCGCGCTGATCTTCCCGATCTCGGCGAGCTCGGAAGACGGCCTGCACCAAACGGCCACCCGCCTGGCCGATTGGGTGGACGCACAGGAGGACCTGGACATCCGGGATCTGGCGTACACACTGGCCCGGCGACGTTCCCCACGCGCGGTCCGCACCACCGTCATCGCCGAAAGCCGCAGCGAGCTGACCGAGGCACTGCGCGCGGTCGCCCGGGGCGAGGTGCCCTACCCGCCGGCCACCGGGCAGGACGACAAGGGCCCGGTCTGGGTGTTCTCCGGACAGGGATCGCAGTGGGCCGAGATGGGCAAGGACCTGCTGGCCACCGAACCGGTGTTCGCGGCCAAGGTCGCCGAGATCGAGCCGCTGATCGCCGAGGAGTCCGGCTTCTCGGTCACCGAGGCGATGACCGCACCGGAGAAGGTGACCGGCATCGACCGCGTCCAGCCCACGATCTTCGCCATGCAGGTGGCGCTGGCCGCGGCGATGAAGTCCTACGGCGCCAACCCCGGCGCCGTCATCGGACACTCGCTCGGCGAGTCCGCCGCATCCGTCGTCGCCGGCGCGCTGTCGCTCGAAGACGGCGTCAGGGTGATCTGCCGGCGGTCCAAGCTGATGACCAGGATCTCCGGCGCGGGTGCCATGGCATCGGTCGAACTGCCCGCCGAGGAAGTGATCACCCAACTGGTGGCGCGCGGGGTCAGCGACGTCGTGGTCGCGGTGGTCGCCTCGCCGCAGTCCACCGTGATCGGCGGCGACACCCAGTCCGTGCGTGACCTCGTCGCCGCCTGGGAAGAGCGCGGCGTGATGGCCCGCGAAGTGGCCGTGGACGTGGCTTCGCACTCGCCGCAGGTGGACCCGATCCTCGACGAACTCTACGAAGTGCTCGCCGACATCGAACCGCTGGAGCCGGAGGTGCCCTACTACTCGGCGACCTCCTTCGACCCGCGCGAAGAACCGTACTGCGACGCCGGCTACTGGGCCGACAACCTGCGCCACACCGTGCGGTTCGCCGCGGCGGTACAGGCCGCGCTGGAGGACGACTACCGGGTGTTCACCGAGTTGTCCCCGCACCCGCTGCTGACCAATGCGGTGGACCAGACGGCGCGCAGCCTGGACAAGGCGGCCGCCGCGCTGGCGAGCATGCGCCGCGAACAGCCGCTGCCGCACGGCCTGCGCGCGCTGCTGGGCGACCTGTATGCCGCCGGCGCCGCGCTCGACTGGTCGGTGCTCTACCCCGACGGCCGGCTGCTGGATGCGCCGCTGCCCGTCTGGAGCCAGCGGTCGCTGTTCCTGGCCGGCAGCGGCCTGGACTCGGTGGCTCGCCGCAGCGCGCTGGTGCCCGCGCATCCTTTGATGGGCGTGCACGTGCGGCTGCCCGAGGAGCCGGAGCGCCACGTGTGGCAGGGCGAGGTCGGCACCGACGCACTGCCGTGGCTCAGCGATCACCAGATTCGCAACGCCGACGTGTTGCCCGGCGCCGCGTACTGCGAAATGGCGCTGGTCGCGGCCCGCACCGTGCTCGGCGACGCCGCGGAGGTACGCGAGCTGCGCTTCGAACAGACGCTGCCCCTGGACAAGCAGACCCCCGTCGGAATCACCGCCACCTTCCAGGGACCCGACGTCGTCGACTTCACGGTGGAGAGCAACCGGGAAGGGCGTTACGAGCGGCAGGCGACGGCGGTGCTGCATGCGGCCAACCCGGCGGATCAGCCGCCCGCGCTCAACCTGCCCGAGCTGCTGGCCAACCACCCGCGCCCAGTGGACGGCGACGACATCCGCAAGTGGATGGACAAGCGCGGCCACCGGCTGGGGCCCGCGTTCGCGGGCCTCGGTGGCGCGCACATCGCCGAGAACGCCGGCAACACCGTGCTGGCCGAGGTCTCGCTGCCGGGTCCGCTGCGTCCGCAGCAGGGCACCTACGGCCTGGTGCACCCGGCGTTGCTGGATGCCTGCTTCCAGGCGGTGGCCGCACACCCCAGCGTGGGCAGCGCCCTCAACGGCGGCCTGCTGCTGCCGTTGAGCATCCGCCGGCTACGCGCCTACGGTTCGGTTCGGCACGCCCGCTACTGCTACGCGACGGTGACGGCATGCGGAGCCGGCGGCGTGGAAGCCGACCTGGACATCGTCGACGAGAGCGGCACCGTCCTGATGACGGTGCGCGGCCTGCAGCTGGGCACCGGCGCTTCGCCGGACAGCGAGCGAGACCGCGTCCTGGGTGAGCGGTTGCTGACCATCGAATGGCAACCACGCGAGCTGCCCGACGTCACGGTGACCGAACCCGGCAGCTGGCTGTTAATCACCACCTCCGAGACCGCCGACCTGACGGCCACCGCACTGACCGACGCCCTGAAGGTGCACGACGCCCAGGCCACCACGCTGTTCTGGCCGTTCGCCGGCAACCATGCCGCGCATGCCGAGCAACTGCGCGCTCAACTGCAGGAAGGCGCCTTCCACGGCGTCGTGCTGATCACCGCACCGCAGCAGAACGCCGTCAACGAGTCCGGCGACCGCGGCGGGCAGTACGTCGAACACGTGGTGCGCATCGCCCGTGAGCTCCCGGACCTACTCGGATCTCCGCCGCGGCTGTACGCGTTGACGCGCAACGCGCAAACGGTGCTGGCCGAGGACCACGCCAACCTCGAGCAGGGCGGTCTGCGTGGCCTGCTGCGGGTGATCAGCTCGGAGAATCCGCAGTTGAAGGTCAGCTACATCGACCTGCCGAACGACCTTGGCGACCAGGGCGCCGAGCAGGTGGCGCGCCAGTTGTTGCAGAACACCGGCGAGGACGAGACCGCGTGGCGCAACGACGAGTGGTACACCGCCCGGATGCTGCCCACTCCCCTGCAGCCCGAGGAGCGACGCTCCACGGTCGTCGATCACGCGGACGCCGGCATGCGCCTGCAGATCCGTACGCCAGGCGATCTGGAAACGCTGGAGTTCGCCGCGTTCGACCGGGTGCCACCCGGGCCCAATGAGATCGAGGTCGCGGTGAGCGCATCCAGCGTGAACTTCGCCGACGTGCTGGCCACCTTCGGCCGCTATCAGACGTTCGACGGCCAATTGCCGGATCTGGGACTCGATTTCGGCGGCGTGGTGACCGCGGTCGGCTCCGACGTCACCGACCACAAGGTCGGCGACCGCGTGGCCGGGCTGTCCACCAACGGCTGCTGGGCCACCTTCGTCACCTGCGACGCCCGGCTGGCCGCCACCGTGCCGGACGGCATGACCGACGCCGAAGCGGCCGCGGCGACCACCGCGTACGCCACCGCCTGGTACGGCCTGACAGACCTGGCCCGGATCCGCTCCGGGGACAAGGTGTTGATCCACTCGGCCACGGGTGGCGTCGGCCAGGCGGCCATCGCCATCGCGCGCACGGTCGGAGCCCAGATCTTCGCTACGGCGGGTAGTCCGGAACGCCGGGAGAAGTTGCGCGCCATGGGAATCGAGCATGTCTACGACTCCCGCAGCAACGAGTTCGCCGAACAGATCCGCCGCGACACCAACGGCTACGGCGTAGACATCGTGCTCAACTCGCTGACCGGCGCCGCGCAACAGGCCGGGATCAAGCTGCTGGCTCTCGGTGGACGCTTCATCGAGATCGGCAAGCGCGACATCTACTCCAACACGCGGCTGGAGCTGTTCCCGTTCCGGCAGAACCTGGCGTTCTACGGTGTCGACCTGGCCCTGATGGCCGAGAGCCACCCGGCGCAGGTCCACGAGTTGCTGAGCACCGTCTACCAGCAGATCGCCGCCGGCGCGCTGCCGACGCCGGAGGTCACGCACTACCCGATGGCCGACGCCGCGACCGCGATCCGGGTGATGGGCGCGGCCGAGCACACCGGCAAGCTGGTGCTCGACGTTCCGCATGTCGGGCGCAGCAGCGTGGTGATGCCGCCCGAGCAGGCGCCGGTCTTCCGGGGCGACGGTTCCTACATCATCACCGGTGGCCTCGGCGGCCTCGGCCTGTTCCTGGCCGAAAAGATGGCCAGCGCCGGCGCCGGCCGCATCGTGCTCACCTCACGCTCCCAGCCCAACCAAAAGGCTTTGGAGACAATCGAATTGGTCCGGTCCATCGGATCCGACGTGGTGGTGGAGTGCGGCGACATCGCTGCAGCCGGTACCGCGGAAAAGCTGGTGGCCACCGCCACCGCGACGGGTCTGCCGCTGCGCGGCGTGTTGCACGCGGCCGCCGTCGTCGAGGACGCCACACTGCCCAACATCACCGAGGAACTCATCCGCCGGGACTGGGCGCCCAAGGTGCACGGCGCGTGGAACCTGCACGAGGCCACGACGGCGCAGCCACTGGACTGGTTCTGCTCGTTCTCCTCGGCGGCAGCCCTGGTGGGTTCGCCCGGCCAGGGTGCCTACGCGGCAGCCAACAGCTGGCTGGACGCCTTCACCCACTGGCGGCGGGCCCAGGGTCTGCCGGCCACTTCGATCGCGTGGGGTCCGTGGGGCGAGATCGGCCGCGCCACCTCGTTCGCCGAGGCGGCGGGCGACGCGATCCAGCCCGAGGAGGGGGCCTACGCGTTCGAGGCGCTGCTGCGGCACAACCGCGCGTACACCGGCTACGCCCCCATCATCGGATCGCCGTGGCTGAATGCGTTCGCCCAGCACAGTCCGTTCGCGGAGGCGTTCAAGGCGACCGTCAAGCACGGTGGCAACAGCAAGTTCCTCAGCGAACTGGACAAGCTTCCGCAGGAAGAGTGGCCGGCCCGGTTGCGACGCATGGTTTCCGAGCAGATCGGGCTGATCCTGCGCCGGACCATCGATGTGGACAAGATGCTCACCGAGTACGGCCTGGATTCGCTGAGCAGCCAGGAACTGCGAACCCGCATCGAGTCGGAGACGGGTGTCCGCATCACGGCGACCAACATCAACACCACGGTGCGCAGCCTGGCCGACCTGCTGTACGAGGAGCTGGCGGGGGAAGCAGTCGCGTCGGCGTGAAGTTCGTACTGGCAGTCCACGGCACCCGCGGCGATGTCGAACCCTGCGCCGCCGTCGGAATGGAGTTACAGCGGCGCGGCCATGACGTGCGAATGGCGGTGCCGCCCAACCTGATCGGGTTCGTCGAGGCGGCGGGTCTGAGCGGCGTGGCGTACGGACCGGACTCCGGGATCCAGATCAACCAGGTCGCGGCGTTCGTCCGCAACCTGACCAAGGCACAGAACCCGCTGAACCTGGCGCAGGCGGGCAAGGAGCTGTTCGTCGAAGGCTGGGCCGAGATGGGCGCGACGCTGGCCGATCTGGCCGAGGGTGCCGACCTGTTGATGACTGGCCAGACCTATCACGGCGTCGTCGCCAATGTCGCTGAATACCACGACATCCCGATGGCGGCATTGCATCACTTCCCGATGCACGTCAACGGGCAGGTCGGCATCCCGTCGCTCCCACTGCCCAGCAACGTGGTCCGTACCGTCGCCAAAGCATCATGGCGACTGTATTCGTACACCACCGGCGACGCCGATCGCACCCAGCGCCGCGAACTGGGCCTGCCGTCCACCTCGGTCCCCGCCCTGCAGCGGATCGTGAGCCGTGGTGCGCCCGAGATCCAGGCGTACGACCCGGCGCTGTTTCCGGGAATCGCGCACGAATGGAAAGTGCAGCGGCCCTTCGTCGGTGCGTTGTCGATGCGGCTGCACACCGAGCCGAACCCCGAACTGGAGGAATGGATCGCCGCGGGCACTGCCCCGATCTATTTCGGTTTCGGCAGCACCCCGGTCCAATCGCCCACCGAGACCGTCGACATGATCGCCGATGTGTGTGCCGAACTGGGCGAGCGCGCGCTGGTGTACTCCCCCGCCGCGACTGCCGCGGTACAGCCCAGTCATGTGAAATTGGTTGGGCTGGTCGACTATTCGACGGTGCTGCCGCAGTGCCGTGCGGTGGTCCACCACGGCGGGGCCGGCACCACCGCGGCCGGGTTGCGTGCCGGGATGCCCACGATGATCCTGTGGGACGTCGCCGATCAACCGATCTGGGCGGCCGCGGTGCAGCGCGTGAAAGTCGGCACGGCGAAACGTTTTGCACACGTCACCCGAAAGTCGCTGCTGCGCGGGGTGAAGACCATTCTCGAGCCAAGCTACGCCGCGCGCGCCCGCGAGATATCAACGCGGATGAGCGATCCGGCCGACGCCGTGGCCAAGGCCGCCGACCTCTTGGAAGAGGCGGTACGGGTCAGCGCTTAGCAGCTGGTGGTGCAGTTGAGCGGAAACGACTTGTACCACTTGCGCCGATGGGCAGCACCCATCTCCCGCAGGATCCCCATCGCCGCGGGCCAGCCGTGGGTGCGACTCAACCCCCGGATCATCGACGCACTCGCGCCGTACTGGTAACGCCGACCACCGAAATGGGTGTTGGCCGTCTTGCGTCCGAAGTGGTTGATGTAGGCCATTTCGGTTGTGTACAAGCCGAACCCAGCCTTGCGCGCCCGCAGCGCCAGATCGAGGTCGAGCCCCCAACCGTAGCGGCCGAAGGTGGTCAGATCCATACCGCCGACCGCATCCCAGCATTGGCGGGACATCACCAGCGCGGTTCCCTCGACAGCGGGCACGACGCGGTACAACGGTCGCGGAGTGTAGTTTTCGGCGTCCGGCTTCTCATCGGTGACCGAGTACGGGAATCCCAGATCGAACATCGGTCCCACGATTCCCACGTCGGCCGGCAGCCGCCGGTCCAGCAGGGCGTCGACGAATCCCTTAGAAATGCGGGTGTCGTTGTTCAACGTCATCGCGTGGGAGTAGCCCTCGGAGAACGCAATTCGGAAGCCGAGCTCGCTGCCGCCGGCCCAGCCCAGGTTCTCTCCGGGAGTGTTGACCCGCTCGTTGCCGATCTTGGGGTAGTCGCCACGATTGTCGACGATCAGGTACTCGGCGCCCTCCCGCTCCAAGTCGGCCACGAGTGCATGCGTGTACTCGTGCTGACCGAATACCGGCACCGTAATCAGTAGGGACACAGGCGAAGCCTACACCGACGGCCCCATGTCCGAGGCCCGTTCGGGAAGCCCTAACAGCGGCGCCGGAAGGTGTCTTCCAGCAGGTCCGCGACGGCGCAGACACTGGCGGCGGGTTTGGTCATCCGGCCCGCGAGGTCGCGGGCCCGGGATACGAATTCCGGCGCGAGAACCTTCTCCAGGTCGGACGCCAGCGAATCCGCGGTGCTGCTTGAGAAGCGCCTGCCCCAGCCGACTTTCAACTGTTTGATCTGAGCCGACCAGATCGGTTGATCGGAGGTGACCCACAGAACCAGGGTCGGAACTCCGGCGCGCAATCCCGCGGCAGTGGTCCCGGCGCCACCATGGTGAACGACGGCACGGCAGGTGGGAAAGACCGCGGCGTGGCTGACCGCACTCACCACCTTGACGTGGTCGGGCAACCGCATCCCCGCGGCGTCGTCGCGGGGGCCCGAACAGATCAACGCCCGCTCCCCCAGCCGCGCGCACGCCGCACTGATCATCGCGACCCGGTCGGCCAGTGAGCCGACCGGCATACTGCCGAATCCGAAGTAGATGGGCGGTGTGCCCGCCGCGATCCACGACGCGACTTCGTCGTCCACTTCGGTGGGCCGCTCCATGGTCAGGGCGCCGACGAACGGTCGCCGCTCATCCCACTCGGCCACCAGGCCGGGGAAGCAGAGTTCGTCATACGCCTGGATCTCCAGCACCCCGCGTTCGGCCATCCGCTGCGGCGCCGGACTCGACGCGTCCGGCAGGCCCAAGTCTCGACGCTGGGCATTCTCGACGCCCTTGGTCATGCGCCAGTACAGCTGGTCGAGCGTCTTCATCGTGGCGCGCACCACCGGGGCGGGAAACCGCGCCGGGAACGCGACCTGGCCGTTGGGCCGCATCGGGAAGAAATGCAGCGCGGCCAGCGGAATGTCATGGCGCTCAGCGACATTGGCGACGACTTCCTGATAGATCTGGCCGGTCAACAAGACGTCGGCGCCCTCGGCCAGCGGGGCCAGCGTCGTAGCCAGCTCCGCCCAGCCCCGGGTGACCGGCGCCATCGCTTCGCGCGCCAGCTTCACCGGGTTCTGAAACCGCCACCCGTTATGCAGAAACTGCTCGTCCAACTCCTGCTGCGAGTCGCGCCGCCCGTATGCGGCGGCCGCCAGACCGGCCGACTCGACGAAGCCGATCAAGTTCGGCGGGACCGCCAGCAGCACGTCATGGCCGCGACGCTGCAATTCGAGCCCCACCGCGGCGCACGGCTCGATATCGCCGCGGGTGCCGTAGCTGGCGACGACGGCCTTCATCGTCGAAGCATTTCTGAAGTGACCGTCAATCCTTCACGAAGTGGTAGATGCGGTAGGTGAAGCCGCCGTCCTTGCGCAGGTCGCGGTCCATCAGGTTGGCGGCATAGCGGGTCACTGCCCCGACGAATGCCGGCGCCCGGCTGCCGACCTGTTCCTGCGTCCGCCGGGTGATGGCAGCAAGGCCGCGCTTGGCCTCCGCCTCGATGTCGCGTTCGGAGACCTTGCGCAGTGGGGCGGCCGCCAAGACCGCTTCCCATCCGGCGATATGGGGAATCCGGCGCGAGTCGGTGTACAGGAAGTGGCCGCCCGGACGGAGCACCCGCACCACCTCTTCGAGGAACTTCGGGAAGTCGGGGTACTGGTGCGAGGCCTCGACATTGAGCAGCACGTCAAACGATCCGTCGGGGAACGGCAGGTTCATCGCATCGCCCTGGACGAAGTCCAGCCCGGGCAGCTTGTGCCGCTTCTGGCACAGCTCGATGCTGGCCGGATTGAGGTCGAGACCGGTGTACGACGCCGGGCCCAGGGTGCGCACGATGTAGGACGCTCCGCCGCCGGCGCCACAGCTGACTTCCAGCACCTTCTTGCCGGTGAGATCGATCTGGCTGGCGGTCTGGTGGTAGAGCTGGATGCCGTACCGGTTCTGCTCGTCGGCGTCTGACAGGGGCAGACCCAGCGGCGGATCTTCCTCGTAGCCGAAGTTGAAGAACACCACGTCATTGCCCACCTGGCGGGTGCCTAGCGGCAGAAAGTACTTCGTGGTGAGCTTCGCGACGATCGGGTTGGATTGCAGGCGGTATCTGAGAGCCACCGGGAGAGTGTCGCATGACTCCCGCGCGCGGCGGGCCGAAAGCGGCAACCTCGATGACCCCCGGATCAGCACATCCGTCCAACTTTACGCATGTCAAGCAACCGTTCGAGCCCGCTGAATTGAGGCCGGAAACTTCGCGAATCCTCGGCGTCGCGGCCGATCGCAAAGCTCTGATCAGGAGTTTTGTCCGGAAGGGTGTCGACACCCGAGCGTTGGAGCCGCGCAGTCTCCGAAACTCCGGAATCTTCCGTTCCCCCACCTGACCAGCGCTCCTGCCTGTACGGTGATTACGTGGCGCGGCAGGTGAAATCGCACGACGAGGCCAAGGTCGGGGGGATCTTCGACCGCGTAGGCGACTTCGTCGTCAAGCAACCATGGCTGGTGATCGGTTCCTGGATCGCGGTGGCCGTGGTGCTCGTCCTGAGTTTCCCGCCTCTGCAGGTTCAGGCCGCCAAGCACGAACCGAAGCAGCTTCCCGATAATGCGCCGACCATGATCGCCCAGCACGAGATGGCCAAGGCATTCAGCGGCGGTGCCAGCGTCGGCGGCAAGGGCGGCTCACTGCTGCTGGTCATCCTGACCGACGAAAAGGGTCTCAGTGCCGCCGACGAGGACACGTATCACAAACTGATCGACAACCTGCACGCCGATACGGCAGACAAGATGCAGGTGCAGGATTTCCTGGGCACGCCGAAAGCGCGTGAGGTCTTCGAAAGCAAGGATAAGAAGGCCTGGAACCTTCCTATTCAACTTCCGGGTGACGCCACCTCCCCCGAAAGCCAGGCGGCGCTGCGCAACATCACCGCGATCGCCAAGAAGACCGTCGCGGGAACCTCGCTCAACGCCTACATGAGCGGACCGGTCGCGACCGTCGCCGACGTGCAGAAGATCGGCGAAGAGGACGTCCAGATCATCGAGACCGGCACCATCATCAGCGTGCTGGTCATCCTGATCATCGTCTACCGAAATCTGGTCACGATGATGATGCCGCTGGCCACCATCGGTGTGTCCATCGTCGGTGCGCAGGGCCTGTTGTCCGCACTGGCCGAGATGGGCTTTGTGGTCAACATGCAGAGCATCGTGTTCATGAGCGCCGTCATGATCGGTGCCGGGACCGACTATGCCGTCTTCTTGATAAGCCGATATCACGACTTCGTCAGACACGGCGAAACATCGGACGTCGCCGTCAAAAAGGCGTTGATGTCGATCGGCAAGGTGATCGCCGCCTCGGCGGCCACGGTCGCGGTTACCTTCCTCGCGATGATCTTCACCAAGCTGGAAGTGTTCTCGGCCGTCGGCCCGGCGATCTCGATCTCGATCGTGGTGACGCTGATCGCCGCGACCACCTTCCTGCCGGCCGTCCTGGTGATCGTCGGACGACGGGGCTGGATCAAGCCGCGTCGCGATATGACCACTCGGTTCTGGCGCATCTCGGGATCGCGCATTGTGCGGCGTCCCGTGATTCACCTGGTCGGCAGCCTGGTCATCCTGCTCGCCCTGGCCGGCAGCACCAGCCTGATCAGGTTCAACTACGACGACCTCAAGACCGTCCCGCAGGACATGGACAGCGTCCGGGGGTTCAACGCCCTCAACCGGCACTTCCCGATGAACTCGATGAGTCCGATGGTGCTGTTCGTCCAGTCCAAGAACGACCTGCGGACCCCGGCAGCGCTGGCCGACCTGGAGATGATGTCCCGCCGGATCGCCGACCTACCGGACATCGTGATGGTGCGTGGCCTGACCCGGCCCAACGGCGAACCGCTGAAAGAGACCAAGGTGTCCTTCCAGGCCGGTGAGGTCGGCAGCAAGCTCAACGAGGCGTCCTCGGCCATCTCCGAACACGGCGGTGAGCTGGACCATCTGGTCGGGGGCTCCCGGCAATTGGCCGACGCGCTGGCCCAGATCAGGAGCCAGGTCAACGAAGCTGTCGCCAGCTCGGCCGGCCTGGTCAGCATGCTGCAGAACATGCTGCAGCTGATGGGTGGCGACAAGACCATCCAGCAGCTCGACCAAGCGTCCGGCGCTGTCAGCCGCATGCGGGCGCTCGGCAACAATCTGAGCGGGACCGTCAGCGATGCCCAGACCACGGCGGTGTGGGCCGCCCCCATGGTGACGGCCCTCAACGAAAGTCCGTCCTGCAACGCAGACCCCGCGTGTGTGCGATCGCGCGGACAGCTGGCGGCCATCGTCGAGTCCGGCAACAACGGCCTGCTTCGCTCGATTCAAGCGTTTGCCGTCACGCTGCAGCAGACCGATCAGTACCAGACGTTGGCGCAGACGGTCGGCAAGCTGGATGACCAACTGAAACAGATCGTCAACACCATGAAGATGGTGAAGGGCCTGCCCAATACCCTCTCGCAACTGCAGCAGGGTGCCGGCGCCCTCGCCGACGGCAGTGGCGCCGTCGCGGACGGCGTCCAGGCTCTGGTCGACCAGGTGAAAAAGATGGGCGGCGGTCTGAACGAGGCCTCCGACTTCCTGTTGGGAATGCGGCGCGACGCCGAACGTCCGAACATGGCCGGGTTCAACATTCCGCCGCAGATCCTGACCCGTGACGACTTCAAGCAGGGCGCCCAGGCGTTCCTGTCGCCCGACGGGCACGCCGCGCAGTACCTGGTGCAGAGCGGGCTGAACGGGTTCACCGTCGAGGGCATGAACCAGATCAGAAAGATCGTGGAGGTCGCCAACTCCGCGTTGCCGAACACCGAGCTCTCGGACGCCAAGATCGCCCTGATCGGCATGCCGACCGTGATGGCAGATACCCGCGATTACTACAACAGCGACATCCGGTTCATCGTCATCGCGACCATCATCATCGTGTTCCTGATTCTGGTGGCGCTGCTGCGTGCCGTCGTGGCGCCTTTGTATCTGATTGCGTCCGTTCTGGTTTCGTACCTCTCGGCGCTGGGTCTGGGCGTCATCGTCTTCCAGCTGATCTTGGGCCAGGACCTGCACTGGAGCCTGCCCGGTCTGTCGTTCATCCTCTTGGTTGCCGTCGGCGCCGACTACAACATGCTGCTCATCTCCCGAATACGTGATGAGTCGCCGCACGGGGTGCGGGTCGGCGTCATCCGTACCGTAGGCTCCACCGGTGGGGTGATTACCTCGGCGGGTCTGATCTTTGCCGCGTCCATGTTCGGTTTGTTGGCCGCCAGTGTGACCACGATGGCTCAGGCCGGCTTCACCATCGGTATCGGCATCGTGATCGACACCTTCCTGGTGCGCACCATCACCGTTCCCGCGCTGGCCGCGATGATCGGCCAGAAGAACTGGTGGCCGTCAAAGATGGGCCAGAGCAACAAGTTCCGCAAGAAGAGCAAGTGGGAGCAGCAGGCCGAGGTGTGGGTCGACCGCACCAAGCGGTTTGTCACGGGCAAAGCCCCGGCCCCACCGCCGCCCAAACCCCGCGTGGTACGGCCACCGAAACCGAAACCGGTGGGCAGCACCATCGACCTGCTGCCGGCGCATTCGCTCCCGTTGTTCGGCCTGAGCACGGTGCCCGACTACGATCTGTCGAAGTGCGCATCGCAGACCAAGCGCAAGCGCAAGGCGAAAAATATGCGCTTGGGCAAGCAACAGGCCGACCAGCTCCTCACTCATTCGTTGCCCCTATTCGGGCTCGCCGAAATGCCGGGTTATCAAGAGCTGCAACGGGAATTGAACGGCGACAGCCCGGTGGTCCAGCCCAAGCCGGACACGCCGGTCATTACCTGACTCCGTCTGCTGACCGCCTGCCCGGGTATTGCCGCCGGCCGCAGGCCGAATCTGCAGTAGCGCACTACGTAAATCGTTTCCCCTGCCACGCGTGACGATTCCCTTGGCGGGCCGCACAGTCCGCGGCCGCAGCGGGGAGACGTACGGTGGCAACTCATCCTTCAAGTCATTCGATCAGGTCCACCACGGTGGCCGCCGCCCGCCCTGTTCAGATTCTGGCGGCACAGCACCGTGTCGCACACGTAGTGGTCGCCGGTTGGACAGCGGCGTGGGCGGTCGTGCATCTCTACGTGGTGACGGTCGGATTCTCCAACGCCCTCTTCTGGCTGACGTACTACGTACCCAACTATCGGTTCGGTTTCGTGCGCCGGGGTTTGGGCGGCCAGATCATTTCCTGGCTGCCCGAGTCCTATTACTTCGCGGCCGCCCGTACCCTGCTGTGGACGTCGACCGTTTTGTGGCTGGTCTCCCTGGCCGTACTGATGTGGCGGGTGAAGTCTGCGGGCGCCCGTTGCGAGCGTCGGACGATGCTGATTCTGGCGATACCGGTATTGCCCTTCGGGTTGTCCTATGCGCTGTATTCGCCGCACCCCGAACTGTTCGGAATGGCAGCGCTGCTGGCCTTCGCCAACGGCCTCACCCGCTGTCGAACTCCCCGCGCCAGAACGGTTCTGAGCGCAGCCTATGGCGGCGCGATCGCCGTTCTGGCCTTGGCGCACGAGGCGATCCCCCTGCAACTCGCACTGGGTGCCGTGCTGGCGATAGTGGCGCTGCCCGACGGGGTGACGCGCGCCGGTACACGCGTGTGCGCCGCATTGGCCGCGGGCCCGGGCCTCGTCGCTACTGCCCTGGTGGCGGCGTTCGGCCACCGCGACGTGTCGGCGAAACTGTGTGCTCAACTGCCACACGGGAAGCTCGACAATCCCTGGGCGGTCGTCAAAACGCCTGGCGCAGCAATTGATTACCTGTTCGGCCGGATAGAAAATACGTCGGACTTCCACGACTGGGTGTGCGAGAACGCGTTGCCGATTCTTGATGCCGACACCACCGCCGCGATGCATCTGGTGGCGAGTTACGGCGCGGTACGACTGCTCGGTTCGTTCACCCTCGGACTGCTCTTCTTCCTCGGCACGATGTGGGCAATTCGCTACATCTGCGCCGTCCCGATCCAGGTTTTGTCGGGCGCGGTGCGAAGCAACACCGTGTTGGTCGCGACGGCGGCGGCGTTGTATGTCCCGATATTCGCGACCGGTGTGGACTGGACCCGTTGGTGGATCATCATCACCGCCGATGTCGCGATCGTCTACATCGTCTGCGCCGGCGCACGCCCGGAAATCGATCGAGCCCCGTCACACAGAACCGTCACCGTTTTCGTCTGGGCGGTGATGGCGTTGGCGGTGCTTCCCCTCGGCGCCGCCAATAACGTTGGCGTATAAGGGCTAAGCGTCCAGGCGGACGAACTCGCCCCTGCGGTAGAGCTCCCCGCACTGCGCGCGCCGGGGCTTGCCGCTGGTGGTGATCGGAATCGAACCCTGGGCCACTAGCACGAGGTCGGAGGCGCTCAGCCCGTGCGCTTTCGAAATGGCAGACGTCACTTCACGTTTCACGAAGCTGTAGCGCTCGGCCGCCTCCTCGGGCGTCTCGTCCTTTTGCTTGAGCTCGATAATGGCGACGAGTTTCTCGACCCCGTCCTGGGGAACCGCGATCGCCACACACCGGCCCGGACTGACCGTCTGGATGGTCGCCTCGATGTCGTCGGGCGAGTGGTTGCGCCCGTACACGATCAACAGGTCCTTGATGCGGCCCAGGATGAACAACTCACCCTCGGAATAGAACCCGGAATCGCCGGTGCGCAGCCACGGACCCTCCGGTGTACCGGGGGTGGGGTTGACGATCGACGCGCCGAAGGTGGCCGCGGTGGTCTCGGGGTTCTGCCAGTAGCCGGACGCGACGTTGCCGCCGTGCACCCACAGTTCACCGACGGTCCCCTCCGGGCATTCGATGCCGGTGTCGGGATCGACGATGCGCACTTCCTGGGTGTCCACCACGCCGTAGCTGACCAGCGGTGTGCTGCTTTCGCTGTCGCCTTCGATCCGTTCGGCGTGGCCGTCCGGCAACTTCGTCGCGTCGAAGTTGACGATCTTCGGCGGTTGCCCCGCCTGGCGGGTCGCGACGTACACCGTGGTTTCGGCCATCCCGTAGGACGGGCGGATGACCTTGGGGTCCAGCCCGTACGGGGCGAACCGGTCGACGAAACGCTTCAGCGTGACGGGCTGCACCCGCTCACTGCCGTTGAGGATCGCGTGGATCTTGCTGAGGTCGAGGCCTTCGAGGTCTTCGTCCTTGGTCTTGCGCGAGGCCAGATCGAAGGCGAAGTTCGGCGCGGCGGTGAATCCCAGTGTGTTGTTGGCAAGCATCTGCATCCACCGGGCGGGGCGCTGCAGAAATCCGATGGGGCTGGTCAGCTTCGCCGGCATGCCGGTGAGGATGGGCATGATCAGACCCAGGATGAATCCCATGTCGTGATAGAAGGGCAGCCACGACACCACGGTCGATCCCGGCGGGGCGAGTTTCCCGTAGACGCCGTAGTAGGCGGTCATGATCTGCTCGAAATTGGCCATCAGATTCTTGTTCGACACCATGACCCCGGCCGGGGTGCGGGTGGAGCCGGACGTGTACTGCAGATAGATGGTTTCCGGCTGCTCGTAGCGGGCGCGGCCGGCCGCACCGGGCCGACCGTCCAGTTGCAGCTTGTCGAGCTCGATGATCTCGGTCTTGACGTCGCCAGGCTGCGCTCGCACGTACTCGGCCACGTTGTCGACGATCGAGGAGGCGGTGAAGACCACCGCCGGCGAGGTGTCAGCGAGCACCGATGCCGTGCGTTCGTCGTGGGCGCCGCCCATCGGAACGGAAAGGGGCACCGCGATCACGCCGGCGTGCAATGACGCGAGGAAGCTCACGATGTAATCCAGGCTTTGCGGCGCCAGGATCAGCGCACGATCTCCGGTCGTCGCATGCTCCCGGATCAGCGCGGCAAGGTTGAGCATTCGCACATACAGCTGTGACCACGTCAGAGTCAGCTCGACGCCGTCCCAGGAGTGGTCATAGTCGATATAGGTCAGCGCAATGTCGTTGGGCTGCAGACTCGCACGCTCACGCACGACATTGGGAAGTGAGGATTCAACCACGGACATCAGACTACCGTTGACGGGGACTCATCTTGGGAAAACGGGATTGCGACCTTCCACATCGCCCGGGTGGACACACCCCGGTGAATAATCGCCATATCGTGGACAACCGGCTTGCGCACATGGATCAGGTGTCGTTTCTGGGTGTGCGGGCGCTCGGTTACGGGACGCTGGCCCAGGTTGTCTGGTTGTACAACCGCCAAGTCGATATCGATGCGCTGCGCCGATTCCACCGCAACCTGGGCCGCGGTCTTTTGGGCCGTCGAATCGAGCGGTCCCCCTTGCCCTTCGCGCGTGATCGATGGGTGCTGTCGCCGGGTCCCGCGGACATCGAGTCAGCAGAAGCACCACGTCCGCGCAGCGAAGTGAACGCGTGGGCCTACGAGCGGGCCTGCCTACCGATCGATCCCGAATTCGGCCCCGGCTGGCACCTTGGCGTGCTGCCGCTGCATGACAGCGGGACGGCCATCAGTCTGGTGGCCTCACACACGCTGGTCGATGGACTGGGGTTGGTGGAGGTGATCGCCGACGCGGTTACAGGTAAGACCCGCGATCTGGGCTATCCCCTTCCGGGCTCGCGCAACCGGCGGCGGGCGGTACTCGAGGATGCCCGCCTGACCCTGGCCTCCGTGCCTGAACTGGCTAAAGCGCTGGCCGCGGGGCTGCGACTGGCCCGTCAGGGTCGGCAGGAGTTCGCTTCCTCGATCGCGGGGGCTCCGCCCGCTCCGCGCGCGGCCCGCGACAACGAGCCCGTGATGGTGCCGACCCTGGTCGCCTATGTCGACCTGGCCGAGTGGGACGCGTGCGCGGCACGCCTGGGTGGCACCAGCAACTCGCTGTTCGCCGGATTCGCTGCCAAGCTCGGTGTGCGGATGGGCCGCCAGGCCGCCGACGGGACCGTCGCCCTGGCGTTTCCGGTGGGACAACGGCTGCCGGACGATACCCGCGGCAACGCGATGACCTTCGCCAATATCACCGTCGACCCCGCCGGCGCGGCATCGGATCTGGCCGAGATACGCGCCAAGCTCAAGCTCGCGCTCACCGAACGGGCAGCTCAGGCCTACGAGCTGTTGGCGCCGCTGCCGCTGGCCGCGCTCACCCCTACGTGGGCGGCGCGCAAGCTCGTGGGTGTCGGCCTGGGCTCGTCTGTTCTGCCGGTCGGCTGTTCCAACCTGGGGCCACTCGATCCTGCGGTGATCCGACCGGACGGTTCCGAGGCCGACTACGCCTACGGGCGACTGATCGAACCCGGCATCAGCAAGCGCGCGTTGGAAGGCATGGGCGGCCAGCTTTTCGTGGCGTCCGGACGTACCCCCGGAAAGGTCTTCGTCAGCGTGGTCGCCTACCAACCCGGCCGGGAGAACTCTCCGGAGGCGTTGCGCAGGCTCGTATCCGAGACGTTTGCCGAGTTCGGACTGACGGCCGAACTCGACGGTTAACCGATCGTGTCGCGGATCTGACGCGCGAGACGGAATTCCCGGAAGGGCGCCGTCGCCAGCGTCGTGACGTGCAGGCGCCGCTGCGGCCCGAGAATGGCGACTTCGATCAGCAGCGCGAGCCACGCCGGGATCCACCAGAGCGCCGCGGCGATGCGAATCCGCTTGGGCGACAACGGGTCCACCATCAACCAGGTGAGAACGCGCTGCCGGTCGAGCAGGTTGCGCCGGGTAGCCATGACTCGCGTCGTCGCCGTTGCGGTGGTGTGATTGCGCACCGAAAGCTCTTGCGGGACAAAGCGCACCGCCGATCGCAGCATCAGGCGCATCCAGAAGTCCACATCGACCAATTGAAAGATGTCGGTGCGGAAACCGCCGGCATCCAGCGCCAGCCGCCTGCGGAACATGACGCACGTCGGTTCGCCGATCCAGTTGTCCTTGGCTCCACGCGCCACCATCTGGGCGACCAACGACGCCCCCTGGTTGTACTCGCCGAGCTTGCGGAAGTGGGTGTGAATGCTGCCGTAGCGCCGCGCCCAGTCCCGGTCGTCGGTCTCCACCTGCCGGGGCGCGAACGCCACGCCCACACCCGGGTCGTCGAAGCATGCGACCAGGGTTTTCAGCGCGCCGGGAAGCAGCCAGTCGTCGCCGTGCACGAACTGGATGAGGTCGCCGCGCGCGGCCTGCAGGCACCTGTTGTGATTGGCGTTGAGACCCAGTCGGGGCTGGTTGCGAATCAATCGGTCCCCGGGTCGCAGCATCGCCGCAGCGATGGCGGCGCAATCGTCAGTGGAGTCGTCGTCGACAACCACGATCTCGAAATCGGTGCCGTCCTGATCCAGGATGCTGCGCAGGGCGCGCTCGATCGTGTCGCTGTTGTTGTACATGGGAATGCACACCGACACCCGCGGACAAGCTTCTGATTCATCCATGCTGTCGGGCTGCAACGATCATCCTCGATGCGTCAGCGCGCATCCGGCAACGGCTCAGAGAGCCGCCACACCCTGGGCCAGGAAAATGCATCCCACGCCGAAGAGGATGGTCAGGGTCATCTGACGGCGGTAGGTGCGGACCCAGTTCTGGACCCGCAGCATCACCTGCTCGGTCTTCTGGGGCACCGTCAGATGTGCGATCAGGGGAATTTCGATGACCGCGAGCACCAGGAGGACGAAGACGAAGAAGGCACTGAGCTGGGTCCCGATTCCTGAACCGGACGCCATGATGAAGGTCAGCGCGATCAGGCTCTCCAACGGCGGCACGGATGTCGCGATCCCGACGAGGAACGCCGGCCAGACCACGTCGCAGTTCAGCATCTCCTGCATGCGGGCCGACGTGCGGGCGACCAGTCCCGGCGGGCGCTGTTCCAGCACCATCGTCGGCATGCCGGGACCCCCCACGGGCACCGGGATGCCGGCCTGCGCGCGAGACCGGGCCACCGAGCGCGCCGCCAGCAGCAGGATGATCACGCCGACGATGACCTGCAGGCGTCCACCCGACAACACCACGGTCGCTTCTCTGAAGTCCTGGGCCATCGCGCCTGCGCTGTGGATCACGACGATGGCGAACTCACGAATGAAGAGCAGCACTGCCAGTGCCACCGCCGCGGCCGCCACGATGCCGCCAAGCCAGAAGGCAAACAGGTTGGTCATCGGGCGTTTGCGGGACAGCATGACCAGCGCGAGCCCCAGCCGAGCGGGGTCCAACGCCATCCCGAAGCCCATGTACAGCACCATTTGCCACATCACCGAGGACGTTACTAAAACCAAACGTCTCCCGTGGCGTTACTGAGAAACTGCTAAAAAATCGTGCCTGAGCAGCAAGGATATTCGTGTCGCGCGCCCACCCGACGCGGGCGTGGATCGAACACCCGGGCGAGTTGGCAGCACTGCACCGCCGCAGGTTCGCCAATGGTGAACACACGTTCGGTTGCGAACGGCGCCGCCGACCGCTGGCTATACTCCGCGAGCGTATGGCGGTGCCCGCCCTCTGATCCCTGGCGCAGCACATAAAGGAGGCTCGCGGTGACCGAACCAGCCGCCGGCCTGCCCGAAGCCAGCCCCAATGTCAGCCCCAAAGTCAGCATCGTCACGACCACACACAACCAGGAGGAGTACGTCCGGCAGGCCTTCGACAGCTTCGTCGAACAGCAGACCGACTTTCCTGTAGAGATCGTTGTCGCCGACGACGCCTCGACCGACAGCACCCCCGCGATCATCCGTGAGTACACCGACCGGCATCCGCACCTGTTCCGACCGATCTTCCGGCCGCAGAATCTGGGTCTCAACCGCAACCTGGTGGGAGCACTGGCGGCGTCCCGCGGCGAGTACATCGCGTTGTGCGAGGGCGACGACTACTGGATCGACCCCTTGAAGCTGAGCAAGCAGGTGGCGTTTCTCGATGAGCATCCACAGACGGCGGTGTGCTTCCATCCGGTGCGGGTGGTGTGGGAGGACGGCTACGCCAAAGACTCGAAGTTCCCTCCGATGCACGTGCGGGGCAACCTCAGCGTCGACGGGCTCATCCTGATGAACTTCATCCAGACAAACTCGGTCATGTACCGGCGCCTGCCCCGTTATGACGACATCCCCGCGGATGTCATGCCGCTGGACTGGCACCTGCATGTCCGGCACGCCGCCCGCGGCGAGATCGCGATGCTGCCCGACACCATGTCCGTCTATCGCCGCCACGCTCAGGGCATGTGGCACAACCAGGTGATGGACCCGGCGAAGTTCTGGCTGACGCAGGGCCCCGGCCATGCGGCGACGTTCGACGCGATGCTCGACGTGTTCGAAGGCGATGCGCCGCGTGAGGAGTTGATCGCGTTCATGGCCGACTGGGTGCTGCGCCACATCGCCGATATCCCGGGCCCGGACGGCGAAGCGGCTTTGCAAAACACCATCGCCGCACACCCCAGATTTGCCATGCTGGCTCTGCAACACCGCTGGGCGACGCCGGCGCGGCGGCTTAAGATCCAGTGGCGCAAGCTAGCCGCCGCCGCCCCGACCCGGAAAGGGTTGGTGGATGTTTGGCCATCCCGACTGCGACACTCAGCCGGGTCCCGCTGATCGCTCAGCAGGCACGACAAGACTACGGAAGGATCTGAGCAACACCATGGGGGCAGGAAAATCCGAGGCCGCGGTGCAATTCACCGCGCACAATGTGCGCCTTGACGACGGCACTTACACCATCCCCGGGGCAGCGCAGTCGGTGGACGAGTATTCGTGGTTCAAGTCCTCGCGCGGGATCCTCGAGACCGTATTTCCCGGAGACAAGAGCCACTTGCGTCTGGTCGACATCGGATGCCTGGAAGGCGGGTACGCAACCGAGTTCGCACGCTTGGGTTTTCAGGCCCTGGGCATCGAGATACGCGAGCTGAACATCGCTGCGTGCAACTACATCAAGTCGAAGACCGATCTGCCCAATCTGCAGTTCGTCCAAGACAACGCGCTGAACGTCGCAAATCACGGCGTCTTCGACGCAGTGTTCTGCTGCGGCCTGTACTACCACCTGGAGAACCCCAGGGAATACCTGGAAACGCTGTCGTCCGTCACCAACAAGCTGCTGATTCTGCAGACGCATTTCTCGCTCATCAACCGCAGCGACAAGCTGCTGCGGCTACCCACGACGGCGCGGCAGTTCACCGACCGGGTGCTCAGAAGGCCCGAACCGGTGAAGTTCATGCTCTCGGCGCCTACCGAACACGAGGGACTGCCGGGCAGGTGGTTCACCGAATTTTCCGACGACCGATCATTCGGCAAACGGGAAACCGCGAAATGGGCATCCTGGGACAACCGCCGATCGTTCTGGATTCAGCGCGAATACCTGCTTCAGGCGATGAAAGACGTCGGATTCGACCTGGTGTTGGAGGAGTACGCCAACCTGGAGCCCAGCATCGCGGAGTCGTTGCTCGGCGGTTCATACGCGGCGAATCTGCGCGGAACCTTCATCGGCATCAAGACCAGTTGACTTCGCGGATCGTCGCGGCGGCATTAAGGGGGAATTCGGTGACGTCGGCTCCGACCGTCTCGGTGATCACGATCTCCTTCAAGGACCTCGACGGGCTGAAGCGCACTGTCGAAAGCGTGCGGGCCCAGCGCTATGAGGGACGCATCGAGCACATCATCATCGACGGCGGGTCCGGCGACGAGGTGCGCGACTATCTGTCCGGAGTGGAGCCGCCGTTCACGTACTGGCAGTCCGAGCCCGACGGTGGACGCTACGACGCGATGAACCAGGGCATTGCGCGAGCCTCGGGTGATCTGTTGTGGTTCCTGCATTCCGCCGACCGTTTCTCCGAGCCCGACGTGGTCGCATGCGCGGTAGAAGCGCTTTCCGGCAAGGGTCCGGCCCGCGACGTGTGGGGCTTCGGCATGGATCGCCTGATCGGAATGGACCGGGTGCGCGGGCCGATACCTTTCAGCCTCCGCAAGTTCCTGGCCGGCAAGCAGGTGGTCCCGCACCAGGCCTCGTTCTTCGGATCTGCGCTGGTGGACAAGATCGGCGGCTATGACCTGGACTTCGGAATCGCCGCCGACCAGGAATTCATTCTGCGGGCAGCGTTACAACGCGAGCCCGTCACAATCCAGCGGGTGTTCTGCGAGTTCGACACCACCGGCGTGGGATCGCACCGGGAACCCAGCGCGGTGTTCGGCGACCTGCGCCGCATGGGCGATCTGCATGGCCGCTATCCCTATGGGGGAAAGCTGCTTTCGCGGGCGTACCTGCGCGGTCGCGAGCTTTACGCCTACAACAGCCGATTCTGGGAGAACGCGTTCGGGCGGTTGTCGGCGCGTAACACCGGTTAGCGGCGCGCGCGTTCAGGTCAGTCGCTGCTCCGGAAGAAGATGCCGTCGGCCTGCAACATTCGGCCGTTGCGGGGATCTGTGAAGCCGGGCACCAGGCCGGCGAGGGTGAAGCCCAGCGATTCCACCAGCTCGAGCGCTTCCCGGATCAGCATCCCCCCCTCATAGAGGGGCTGGAAGGACAGCTCGAGCTGCATACCGACACAACGGTCGCTCACTGTCGACTTGGCCCCGTCTATCACATGTTTCTCGAAGCCTTGGACGTCGATCTTCAGGAACGCAACATCGTTCGGCCCCAGAATCTCCGGAGCAACGGAGTCAAGGCGATGAATCGGTACCTGTTCGGTGCCAACGTAATTGGCCGGCGGAAACGCGTCCTGGTGCCGTTGCAACATCGGCAGTGCCGAGCTGCTGGCGCCCTCGTTGCCTGCGACGTTGATGGAAATGGTCCCGTCGGTGTCACCCAGTGCGCAGTGCCGGGTGTCCCACTTGGGGTCGGCCGAAGCGCTGCGCTGCATCACGGAATACGGCCCGGAGAGCGGTTCGAACGACACGATGCGGCCGGTGTATCCGGTCTCGCGCAGACCGGTGGCGTACTGGCCGGAGTTGGCTCCCACGTCGAGCACCACATTGACCTGGTGCGCGTGCAGTTGACGCAGAAAGTTGAGTTCCCAGTCCAGCTCCGGGAAATAGTGCGAAACCTCGATGCCTCTGCGACGCAGCGTGTTTCGCAGAATGCGCTCCAGCCTGTTCACTGCCGGACCGTGTCCGCATGCTCGCGATACCAGGCCACCGTCGCCTCAACCCCCTCGCGCAGCCCGACTTTCGGCTGCCATCCCGAATTCCGCAGTAGTGAAACGTCAAGCAGCTTGCGCGGTGTCCCATCGGGCTTGGTTGTGTCCCAACGGGTTTCGCCACTGTATCCCACCGCGTCGGCGACCATCTGTGCGATCTCGCTGATGGTGTGGTCGATGCCGGTTCCGACGTTGACCTGAGTGGGCCCGTCGAAGTGCTCGAGCAGGTGCAGACACGCGCCGGCCATGTCGTCGACGTGCAGCAGCTCGCGCCGGGGAGTTCCGGTGCCCCAGTTGGTCACTGCCGGGGCCCCGCTGGCTCTCGCCTCCTCATACCGGCGGATCAGCGCCGGCAGCAGGTGGGAGCCGGACGGTGAGAAGTTGTCGCCGGGCCCGTAGAGGTTGGTGGGCATCGCCGAGATCCACGGCAGGCCGTGCTGCCGGCGCACCGCCTGAACCTGAAGGATCCCGGCGATCTTGGCGATGGCGTACGCGTCGTTGGTCGGCTCCAGCGGGCCGGTGAGCAGGGCGCTCTCCGGGATCGGCTGGGGGCTCAGCTTCGGGTAGATGCACGACGAGCCGAGGAACAGCAATCGGGGAACCCGCGCGGCCACCGCTGCATCGAGCAGGTTGACTTGAATCTGCAGGTTTTCCGATAGGAAGTCGGCGGGATAGGTGTTGTTGGCCATGATGCCGCCGACCCTGGCCGCCGCGTCGATGACCACCTGCGGGCGCGCCTCACGGATGAAGTCGAAGGTGGCCGCGCGGTCGGTCAGATCGAGTTCAGTGCGCGACCGCAGCAGCAGATTGCTGAAGCCCTCCTCTTGAAACCGACGCAGCAGGGCCGATCCGACGAGGCCGCGATGCCCGGCGATGTAGACCGGGGCCGAGCGGTCCAGCTTGCCGATCGGGCCGGTCACGTAAGGCCCGCCAGCATCGGCTTGTCGATCCAGGGCTTGCCCTCGCACTCGAGCGCGGCGATGTCGGCATCCACCATGATCCTGGCCAATTCGCCGGTGTGCACCGACGCGCGCCAGCCCAGCGAATCAGCCGCCTTGGTCGCGTCGCCGATCAACGAGTCCACCTCGGTGGGCCGCAGATAGCGTTCGTCGAATTTGACGTATTGCTGCCAGTCCAGACCGGCGTGCCGGAATGCCGCCTCGGCGAAATCGCGCACGGTGTAACCGCGCCCGGTCGCCAGCACATAATCGTCGGGCTCGGGGGCCTGCAGCATGCGCCACATTCCTTCGACGTACTCGGGCGCGTAGCCCCAGTCCCGGACCGCGTCGAGATTGCCCATGTAAAGCTCGGATTGGACGCCGGCCTTGATCCGCGCCACCGCCCGGGTGATCTTGCGGGTTACGAATGTCTCACCGCGCCGCGGTGATTCGTGATTGAACAGGATGCCGTTGACCGCGAACAAGCCGTAGGCCTCACGGTAATTCCTTGTCGCCCAATAGGAGTAGACCTTGGCCGCGCCGTAGGGCGACCGCGGGTAGAAAGGGGTCAACTCGTTCTGCGGTGGTGGCGTGGCGCCGAACATCTCCGACGACGACGCTTGATAGAAGCGGCACTGCACGCGAGACAGCCGAACGGCTTCGAGCAGGCGCATGGATCCCATGCCGGTGGTGTCGCCGGTGTGCACCGGTTCGTCGAAGCTGACTCTCACATGTGACTGTGCTGCAAGGTTGTAGACCTCGTCGGGTTCGATGGTGCTCAACAGGGTGACCAGGCGGGTTCCGTCGATGAGGTCGCCGTAGTGCAGGAACAGTCTGGCGTCCGGCTGGTGTGGGTCGACGTAGAGATGATCGATCCGGGATGTGTTGAACGTCGAGGCACGGCGGATGAGCCCGTGCACCTCGTAACCCTTGCTGAGCAGCAGTTCGGCGAGATACGAACCGTCCTGTCCGGTGATTCCGGTGATGAGCGCCCGTTTCATCCGATTGCCTTTTCTGTCGGTGCATGCGCGTCGTCGCATGTCCGGCGATTCATCATTGAGGCCGTCTCACTTCTCGTTGGCTGCCGCGGCACGGCGCCGCTGTGGATTCATAGTAAATGTCGGGGGCGGGCGGCCGTGGAGCGATGAAGAATCGGAAGCCAGACTGCCCGTTGGCTGACCTGACGGCCACCGCTCCTGCTACCGTGTCGCGCAGAACTGGGGAGGAGCATCCAGATGAATCGACCCCTTGAGGTGCTGCGTGGTGCGGCAACCGCGTCCCGGGAGCGGATCTCGACGGTCACCTCCCAGTCCGAGCGGACGCTGCTACTCGGCACGATCCTGCTGGGGTCGGCACTCTCGGCGGTGACGGCCTACGTCCTCATCCAGTGCTACGCGGTCGACGTGGTGTCCACGCTTCTGCTGGTGCCCCAAGACTGCTGGATCGACTGGGACATGAGGATTGGTAGACACTGCTTCAGCGACTACGCCATGGTCGTTAGTGCTGGGGTCAAGCCCAACCCCGCGGACTATGTCATCTCGTTACCCCCCGATTACAAGCCGACTCCAATGGGGACATGGGCGCCCGCACGGCTGCCGTACTCCCTGTTCGGGTCGCCAGCCCATTGGCTAGGTGCCCCGCGCCTCGGTCTGATCTGTTATCTGCTTGCGTTGACCATCGCACTGATCTCACCGGCCGTTTGGGCGGCGCGACAAGCCTGTGGACCCGAGCGGGTGGCGGTCCTGCTCGCCCTAAGCGTGGCCGCGATCCCGGCGTGGGGTGCGATCGATCGTGGCAACTCGACAGGATTTTTAGTACCCATAGCTTTGGTGTTTTTCGTGGCGTTGGCTCGGGAGCGGTGGGGCCTCGTTACAGTCATGGTGATTCTGGCCGCCCTGTTAAAACCGCAGTTCGTCGTTCTCGGCGTAGTGTTGTTGGCGGCACGACAATGGCGCTGGGCCGGCATCGGCATTATCGGCGTAATTTTTTCAAATATCGGAGCTTTTCTCTTATGGCCGCGGGGCTTCCCGGGGACTATCCCCCGGTCGGTCCAGGACCTAGCGAACTTCAACAGTTCGTTTGGCGGGCTGCAGGACACACGCAACGTTTCCTTTGCTCGAGCGCTATTACTAATTCCGGACAGCATTAAGACCGCCCAGGCAGGCACGCTTCCGCAGGACTTTCTCGCTGGTCCGCGAACATTGATCGGGTTTGCCATACTGCTTGCCGTAGTTGCCGCAGTCCTGGCTCTCGGTCGGCGCATCCCGCCGGTGATGGCTGGCATTGTATTGCTAGCCACCGCTACGCTCGCCCCTTCGTACGCTGCCTTCTATTACTTGGTGTTCGCTCTCCCTATCGCGGCGATTATTGTCCGGGACCCGAATGGACCCCCTGGCGCAGGAATTTTCGACCAATTCGCCACCCACGGCGGCCGCCGTCGCTCAGTTGGCATCTGCGTGACTGCAGCAGCGGTGATCAGCATTGTCAACATCGCCCTTCCAAGCCGACCGTTCCAAGTACCGATTTACGGACAGCTGGGTGCCAGAGGCGTCATGGGCAGCACGACGCTTGTCGGGACCACTGTCACGTATACGGCTGTTTTTTGGCTAGTGGCGGTCGCTGCGATCATCGTCTCGTACGCACGACGACCGGTTGACTCAAGCGACAGTGTCGAAATATCAGTCCGCAAGGCAAGCGGGCACAATCCTGTTGGCGTCCACATCATGGACAGCTAGCCTTGTGCGAGATTCCGCGAGAGAGCAAGCACGCAGCATCGTCCGAACAGTGCGTCGTAGAGCGGGTCCGAGTCGCCCACCGACAAATGACCCGGCGCCCGGACCAATTTCACCGGACGCTCCACCCAATTCCGTGAGTGGTTGCACCCTAGAATTTCTGGTCGCGACCCAACGGCCACCCGGCAGCAGCGACGAGCGGTCCGCGCACCTCGCCTGCAGGTCAGTACATCCGGCTCGGTCAGTACACCCGGCCCTTGCGCGACGGGCGGGCCCACACAGCGCATACAGCCCAGACAGAAGGACCCACGCCCTTGGCCGCTCGCGCCTATCGATCCTGCTCGTCAACCACGACGGCAGATCCCAACGCCGGCGCACCGCCCGCTTCGACTGGTGCGGTGCCGCGTGCTCCAAGCCCGTTCGCACCACCAGCGGAGTAGGCGGTACGTAACATCGTCGCCATGCATCAAACAGCCCCGATCTCTAGAAGCACGCTCACGAGACCACTCCGGTACGACAGGGGTTTCGCGACACCGCGGCGACCGCGCCAGAAGGGCTGCACCTGGAGAACGCTTCGCTCGATCGTGCCTGCAGGGCGGCTTTGATGTTGCGCCATATCCGCATCGCCCGGAGGTTGCGTCCATGAGTCCGTCACTTGCTTTCAAATTGCTCTTTAGGCGTTTCCTCTGTCTTAAGCTCTCAAACCTCTGCCCGTTCACATCCGGGCGCATCTTCCTATACCGCCTGATGGGCATTCGGATCGGTACAGACGTCTACATGGGGTTCGACATCGAACTCGAGACAAATTTTCCCGAGCAGGTGCGAATCGGAGACCATGTCACGATCTCTCATCGGTGCATCATCACAGCTCACATGGGTAGCCCTTCGGACACACCTGTGAAACGCTCCTTTCCCCCTGGCTCGAAGCCCGTCGTCATCGAAGACGGAGCGTGGATTTGCATCGGCGCGACCATCCTGCCCGGAGTGACGATCGGCAAAAACGCGGTAGTCGCGGCAGGAGCAGTGGTATCGAGAGACGTCCCAGCTGACACTATGGTCGGCGGCATCCCAGCGCGGCATATCAAGCACCTCGCCGCACCTATCGCGGAGACCGGAGAATGACTACGGTCGGCATCGTCGGTTCCGGACACACAGCCATTGCCGTCGCGAAGGTGCTCGTCGGGCGCGGCGTACATCCGATCATTCTCGACGTGGGAGAGACGCTCGACGCGGACCGACAAGCCGTCGTATCGCGGATGAGCGGGCAAAGAAAGACAGAGTGGAGCGCCGAGGATCTGGCCGTTGTCACGCACAACCCCACTGTTTCGCAAAAGAAGGTGCTGCGACTCGCGTTTGGGTCGGAATACCCGTACGCCGGCACAAGGCCGAGTGCACCGCTAGACGTGGTCGAGGATGGCCCGAGCCCCTCGATGGCGCGCGGTGGTTACAGCACGATTTGGGGAGCCGCAATGCTACCCGCCGCGTCGTGCGACCTTCAGGCGTGGCCCTTTCCTGCGCGCGATCTCGACCAGTACTACAAGCTCGTCTTGCGGGGCTTGCCATTCTCCGCAACGAATGACGCGTTGGCCCGTCAGTTCCCCTTGTATCGAGACGACACTCAACCGCTCACCCCGTCCCCGATCGTGCAATCCTTTCTGCGGACGCTCGATAGTTCGACGTTCCTCCGAGGGCGCGACGATGTGGCCTACGGACAAGCGCGCATTGCGGTACGTACCGAAGACGGGCTGGACGGTCCCGGATGCATCTACTGCGGGCGTTGCCTCTCGGGATGCGTGTACGGATCGATCTACTCCGCGGAACAAGACCTTCAAAAGTTGATTCGAGCGGGGCAAGTCGAATACCGACCCGGCCGAACAGTGATCGAATTTTCGGAACGCGGCAACGAAGTGGAAGTCCTCTGCGATACCAGCGGAGGTCCTGAACGTGTCGTGGTGAATCGTCTGTTTGTGGCTGCCGGCGCTCTCAACTCGACTCGCCTCGTCCTAGAGTCGAAACGCCTTTACGACCGTCCAACGGTATTGAGGACGACACAGGGCTTCGTGGTCCCGATGGTCAACGTTCGGGGCGCGCCGTTTGAGTGGCCCAACGCTAACACCCTTTCAGGAGCATTCTTCGAGTTCAAACACCCGTCCCTTTCTGACAATTGGATCCATTCGCAGATCAGCCCGGCCAACGAGCTCATCCTGGCAAAATTGGGTTACCAAGCGAGTAGCGGACTTTTCGACAACGTTCGCAAGCTCGCGCTCCGACGCCTCCTTATCGCGCTAGTCAATTTTCACTCTGACCTCGCGGGTTCTTATTCGCTGCGCCTACGCGCAGGAGTCACGAGCGGGCGAAGCGTTCTTTCGGTGACAACTCAGCCTTCGAAATACTTTGCGGAAACTATGAAAAAAGGGTCGCGGCGCTTCACGCGACTCCTGTCGAGGGTCGGCGTTGTGCCTGTCACCCCGTTTATGTACGGCGACCCGCTAAAGCCGATCGGCTGGCACTTCGGCGGTACGCTGCCCATGAGGAAAGCTCCCAGCGACGAGATGCACACGGACCTACTTGGACGGCCAAAGGGATGGCAGCAAATCCATGTCGTCGATAGCAGCATCTTTCCTTCCGTGCCCGCAACGACTGTTGCGTTGCTTGCGATGGCAAACGCGTCGCGAATCGCCCAAACCACTCCACTCGAAAACTGAGGACCCCTTGGCTATTCCCCGTAGCATCGTCTACCACCCTGTGTGGTTCGACGTTAGAAACTACTTCGCTTCGTTCGGCGGCACGAACCGCGTCTCCCCCGCACAAGCGAGCCAGAAGGTCGCGGAGTTTGAACGCGCTTTTGCTCGTCACATGGGCATGAGCAGCGCGCACGCGTTTCCGTATGCACGAACCGCGCTCTACTTTGCTTTGAAGGCGCAGAACTTCGAACGGGGTTCGGAGATCATCATGCCGCCCGTCACGATCAAGCCCATGATGGATATCGTGATCAGCCTGGGCCTGAAGCCGGTCTTCGCCGACATCGAGCTTGACACGCTCTGCTTCGATCTCGACGAACTGAAGAAGGCAATCAGTCCCAAGACTCGGGCGATCCTCGTAACCTATCTGTTCGGAATCGCTCCCAACATGGAGCCGCTCATGGCTTTATGCCGCGAGCACGATTTATTCGTAGTCGAAGACTTCTCGCACGCTTTGAACGCCTCGTGGAACGACAGGAAGCTCGGCACATTCGGCGCCGTTGGCATCTACTCGTGTTCTCGGACCAAGACCGTCGACGCCTATGGCGGCGGACTGGCAATCACCAACGACCCGGTTCTCGCCAAGCGTCTAGACGAGGCGAAGGCCTCTTTGAAGCCGACGCCCCCAGCGAGACTCCGCGCGAAGATCACCCAAACCCTCATCACGAACGTCGCCACACGTCGTCCCGTCTTCACCACGGCCGTTTCGCCGATGCTCTCACTGGTCGGAAGGATCAACCCAGACAAGGCAAAGGCACTCACCGGAGCGCGGCAGAACCTCAAGCCCGATACCATGCTTCCGGAGGACTACTTCGAGCAATTCACCTGGGCTCAGGCGAAAGCCGGGTTGGCGATGCTGGAGAAGGTTGAAAGAGAAGACGACAAGCGAATCGCTAACGTTTCGGAGCTGCGCCAGCCTCTGATGGCTTTGGGTGAACCTTGCGCTAAAAGCGTCAAACACGGACGGAGCGTGTACTGGCAGTTTGTGGTGTTCGCCGCTGACGCGGAGCGTTTCCGAGAGGCCCTTGCGAGGCGCGGCATCGACACGGGGACGACCAACCTCTCGCTCGTCTGCAGCTTGGGGATCTACCCGGATTACGAAAAGACCTGTCCCAATGCTGAGCGCGTCAAGAACAACGCCATGTACATCCCCGTCTACCCGCGGCTCGGCGAGAGGGCTCTCAACCACATCATCGACGCGATTCCCTACGCACTCGAGCAATCGGGCTAATCGAAAGTCCACGAGCGACGGCCGAATCCGCGGCGCACGGTCCTCCTCTGGCCGAAGTGGCAGGCGCTGCGCAGAGTTAGCCGGGTGCTCGCGCCAGGGCGACCAGATGGATGATAATTCCTAACAAAGGACCACATAGCAGCGCAATCACGGTGCGCGTCTCCAGCGCCGACGGCAGCAACAATAGCAAGGCCGACGCAACCGTCGCGCCGACCCAACCCAGCGAATAGGCTCCGTGGAGGGCAGCCGCGACCACAGCGGTACCGGTGAGCGTAAGCATGGCTATAACTACGGCCGCCGCCGTCAACCACGCCATTAACGCTCCGCTGGCGCGGTAGTCGGGACCGAAGCCGACGCGAAGCAACCAGGGGCCAATAAGTTCTCCGGCAAGCACCCCGACCAGGCCAATCCCGCCAATGAACAGCGCCGGCGCGATCAAGGCCTTGAACCGATGGCTGCGGTTGTCAACGAAACTTGCGATCAGGTTGCCTTGCATCGCCGTCAGCGGGACCAGCAGCGGCGCACGGGTCAATGTAACCGCGAGTATGATCACGCCACCCTGCGTTCCCAAATGGTCGGAGGTTGCCTTGAGTAAGACAGGAAAACCCATCATCAGGATCGCGCTGGCACCGGCGGCGGTGATTGAATGAGCGGCACCACGCACGAAGGCCGCAAGCCCCCCGGGCGTCAGCAACCGGGCAGCAGCACGCGTCGCGGGCGATGCAAGAAGCATAAGTAGCCACACCCCTGCGCCCGCGGATGCGGCCCACAAGAAGCCGGCTAGACCCCACCCCATAACGACCGCCGCCACAGCGACCGCCATCCGGGTGGCGCCGTCGGTCACCATTAGCGTTGCGTATTGCGTCCACCGGTCAGTTCCGGCCAAGGCGCCCATCAGGGTCGCTTGCACACAGAAACCGACAAGCCCGACACTCACTAGCCCCACTGATAGCCAGTTCGCCTCGCCAAATACTTCTCGGCTCCATAGCGGTGAGCTACCTGCGATCACGGCTGCAGCGACGATACCGATCAAGCCGGCGGCCCGAAGCGGATGAGTACGGGGGCCTGCGACCATTTCGATGTCTCGCGCTAACCGGACCTCCCGGGTGGTCTCCTGAAGGAGACCGTAAGCAGCGCCGGTGACCACACCGAGCGCCCCCCAGAACACCCCAAATACCGCAAAACGATCCGGGGATAGGTCACGGGCTGCCAGGCAAAAGACCGCATAGACGCAGCCAACCGTCAACACTGTCGACATGCCGACCCGAGCAACGCTACCCCGCGCGACTGGCCCAGTGGAGGTCGTGGCGCCCCCGACGTCAGTCATCGCGATGACACGGCCGGGCCGGGCAATACGGACTAAATCTGGCCCAAAAATCAGGTCCCAACATAATTACCGCCGCGGTGTCGAAGACCAAAGGCGGGGAACACCGTGGGCGGGAAGCAGGTCACGGGCTTGTCGTACTCGTCCTGCACATTGCCAATCAGCAACGAACACCTGCCTTCATCCGCTGCACTCCATAGACCAGTGGGTGTAGGGAATCCAAGCCTGATGTCGCACTGTGCCAGCGATGCCCGTGAAAATCCCCTCTGCCAATTTACGGTAGCCCGCTTCATTTCGCACATGCTGACCGCGATCCTTGCTGATGATGAAGCGCGCAATGGGATTCTGATTTGGCGCGTAGCACGCATCGAGTGTCAGCACCCGCCCACCCGGCTTCAACGCCGCCTTCGCCAGTGTCATGAATTGCCGCGCCGTGCCGTCATCGAGGTGATGCAGCACGCCTATACCCATAACGAGGTCGAACGGTTCCAGCGTCACCGCTTCAGCCTGTTCGAGCAGGCGGCAACAGAACGTCCCGCGAGCTCCGAATTTCGCGTTTGCGGCCGCAATATACTCCGCGCTCATGTCGTACCCCGTATATGCCACATCCTGCGGCAGGAAGTCGAGTATCTCCGCTGGGCCGCAGCCGAGATCGAGAATGCGCATACCCGGAAAGGGACGAATTAAATCGCGCACGATCCGCTCGCGACCGCGTGTGGCACCCATGATCCGCTGGAACGCCTCATATACGGCTGGATGCGAAAGTACCGCGCGGACACCCGAAGTCACCTGAGCCATGCCACAACTTTCTTGCCTGAAGCACATCCACCTTGTGGTTCCGTATCGCGGGAAAACAACTTGCCAGATGATGAAGGCGTAATGCCTTCGCAGCTCGAGATTGCCAGCCATTCACTTGCCCGGCGTGCAGTTGCATTCGTTATTTGCATATCCGGTATTCGTTGCCTCCGCCGGACTGCCCAGAGAGCGCCATTCGAGTCGAAGTAATTCATTACAACTGCCGGCCGGTGCGGTGGACCCAGAACAAGCGATCGACAATCGGCACGCAGGCCGCGGTTAAATCCCTCCGGATAAGGCACTCGCGCCTGCTGACATACGAACGCTTTAACACGAAAATGCTGTCCGCTGCTTGCGCTCAAAATAGAAAATTCCATGTCATGTGCTCTCCATCTTTGAATATGCGGTGTTTTAATAGAAGCCAAATACGGCGTGGCATCCTCCGCTTCCCCGTTCTATTTTCACTTTGTTGTCGATAATTGGGGAAACCCTGCCCCTCGCGCCAATTATGAGCTGGAGGATTGGTTCGAGATAGCTGAGCCGAAAGATGTACGAAGCATCAAGGATTGCCCACTCAAGTCTCTCTCCGTCCACGTTGATTCTCGTCCATAGCAAGCGTGAGCACCAGCCGTCCACCGCTACGTTCCAGAACCACGAATCCTTCTTCGTCGATCGCCCCATTGTCGTTACCAGTCAGCAAGGTTTGTTCGATGAAAGTCGAGCTTCGAACTATGCGGTCGATGCCACGGAGGTTAACGGTTACACCCGGGTACGGGGCGACCGCCCGGACGACCTTGTGCAACTCACGAAGATCTTGCGTCTGATCTAGCGAGACGCGCTCGGCAAATCGCCGATTGGCGGGCGTCGGCGTGCCGCGTTGAGGCGTCCCTGCCGGCCGGGACTCGTCAGCAAAAAGATCAATCACCCGCGGTAGGTGGCTGGCCGCTAGCCGTGCTAGCTCGAGTCTCAATGACGCATTCGTTTCATCGGGACTGATCCGATACCTTGCTTGCACCAATATGTTCCCAGCGTCGACCTCCGGGACAGCGTAGTGAAACGTAACGCCCGTTTCGGTTGCTTCGTCGAGCAACACCGCCTGGATCGGATCGGCCCCGCGAAACTTCGGCAGAAGTGAAGGATGCATGTTAACAGCGCCTAGCCGCGGCAAATCGAGGACCGGCCGCGTAAGGATCTGATTGAATCCTGTCATCAAGATAAGGTCCGGCTCGCAGCTTCGCAGCAGCTCGAACCCGGTGCCCGAAGTGACGCGGAGATTTGTATGGCAGGGGATATCGAGCCCAGCGCACATCTCGTGAACCTGGGGAATCGGATAGTAGGGAAATGGCGCGTCGTAGCGACGCGTGAAGACGGCGCACAGCTTCAACCGCTCGTCCGCCAAGATCGCCGGAAGGACTTCGTTTGTGTAACCGGTTAAACCCAATAAGACAATTCGCATTAGCGCTCCGAAAGGTGACTGTTTAACGTCCGGCGCCGCCGCACGCCGCAGCCTCGCTCACCAGGTAAGTGGGTCTATCCATGCTGCGGAAGTGCATGCGAGCGAGGTACTCGCCGATAATTCCGAGTGCAAAAAGTTGCGCACCCGAGAAGACGGCAATAATCGAGGCCAGGAAAGCGAAGCCTGGGACAGCACTGCCATTGATTAGGAAGTTGGCGGTGACGAAGGCAAAAACTGAAATGCCGAACAATACTAAGGCAAAACCAATGTAGCTCGAGATTTGCAGTGGCAGCGTACTGAATCCAGTCATCAGGTCGACCGCATGCCGAATGAGGCGGGTGACCTTGTAGCCACTGACGCCGGCAGCGCGCGGAGCATGTCGCACCTTGATCGTGGTGAATCGAGTGGTCGTCCACGTGAGCAATACGTCGATGGAAACAGTCGGGCTACGATAGTCGCAGAAACCATCTCGCAAGCGGGTACGGAAGGCGCGGAAGGCGCTAACATTGCGGGCAGTTTCAGCTCCCATTGCGCTAGCCAGCGCCAACTTCGTAAGGCGCGAGGCCGCATTTCGAAGCAACCCGTGTTGTTCGGTCCTCGGAGCGCCATAGACTACGTCAACCTCTGGCCCAAGTGCTGCGACAAGTGGAGCAATTTCGCTTACGGGGTGCTGTAGGTCGTCGTCCATTGTAACTATCACGTCGGAATTCGCAGCGCGGATGCCGCAGAGCAAAGCATTGTGTTGACCATAGTTGCGGCTCATGCGGATGCCGCGTACCTTCCCGTCAACCGCCGCCAGTTCGCTGATGATCGACCACGACTCGTCTCCCCCGTCATCCTCCACAAAGATAATTTCGAAGTCAGGGGTTATTTGCTCCATCGCAGCCTTCAACTGTCCGTATAAGTCGCGCAAAGTCGAGGCTGCGCGATACACGGGAATAACAACACTCACACTGAGCACGACGACGCCTCCAAGATCACGTATCGAAGTCTGCCATATGCTGTACTAACAAATGCTTGTACGAACATGCCTTAAACGCCCAAAATACTGGTAGCTTGTCCGGGTATTGCGCGAGATTTACGACGATTACCAACGCAGGTCCCCCTACGGCGTCTGGAATTTCTTGGCAGATTACCGCTAAATATATGATGATCACCGCGCACCCGGTGTTTCACGAACGGCAGCGAGCGATACAATGAGCCCTCATCCAACAACACTAACTTGTAGTCGTCAGTGATCGCGATCCTTCCCGCGGTCTTACATAGGCAATATTCTTCCAAGCAGCATGATGATTGGCGCAGCTCCGTGACGATTGAAAGCTTCATCCCGGCACATAGCTGAGGTTGTAACGGAGCCTGCTCCCGCGAATGAGCAAATATGCAACAATTTTGAGATTCCTCAATTGACAGAGCTACTGACGTCGAATCAAGAATAGAATACTGAAAGTTCACGAGTCAGCCTTCTGTCAAATTGTGACGGGCTCGATAGAAATCCAAAACAGCATCACCCACTTCTTCAACCTCCGAATCAGTGAGATCGAAGTACATGGGCAATCGAAGCAATCGAGCACTTAATTCCTCGGTTACTGGCAGATCCTTCGAGATGAGGTCCAGTGTTTGCGCGAACGGCGAGGAATGCAACGGCACGTAATGGAACACAGCAAGGATCCCTCTTGCTCTCAAATGTGCTATCAGTGCGGTTCGTTCATCTATGTTTGCAGTCAAAAGGTAGAACATGTGATAATTGGGGGTGCAGGCCTCAGGCACAGCAGGAATTCTAATTAATCCACGCTGCACAAGCGGAGCCAGCATTGCTGCGTAACGGTCAAATATCTCCCCACGCCGCCTGGTTATCTTTTCCATGTTTTCGATCTGGCCCAGCAGGAATGCAGCGAGCATATCGGAAGGAAGGTAGGACGAGCCCACGTCCACCCAGGTGTACTTATCAGACTGCCCGCGCAGGAATTGGCTTCTATTAGTTCCCTTTTCCCGCAGGATTTCGGCACGTTGCTCCATGGCCGGATCGTTGATGACTAAGGCGCCGCCTTCACCGCAAGACAGATTTTTGGTCTCATGAAAGCTGTAGCAGCCGAAGTGACCAATTGTGCCCAGGTAGCGATTCTTGTAGCGGGCGTGCACGCCCTGCGCTGCATCTTCGACCACCAGTAGTCCGTGGCGGTCAGCAATATCCATGATCACGTCCATCTCACACGCCACACCTGCGTAGTGGATCGGGAAGATGGCGCGGGTGCGCGGCGTGATCGCCTGCTCGATTAAGCGCTCATCAATGTTGAGCGTGTCCGGCCTGACATCCACGAACACCGGTTGGGCGCCTCTGAGTACGAACGCATTGGCGGTGGAGACGAAGGTATAGGACGGAACGATGACCTCGTCGCCGGGTTGCAGGTCGCACAGCAATGCGGCCAGCTCGAGGGCGGAAGTGCATGATGTGGTCAGCAAGACACGGTTTGCGCCGAAGCTCTTCTCCAGCATGGCCTGTGCGCGTTTAGTGAAGGGTCCGTCGCCGCTGGCGTGTCCACCTACGACCGCTTGGCCGACGTAGGTCAGTTCCGAGCCGACCAGTGCAGGCTTGTTGAACGGAATTCGGATATTCACCAAGCTGCCCCTGTCGGCCGAAGCAGCATCGGGTCAGGCAACCACGAAGCCGGCGCAGGCCTCCTCCATCGAATAGTCATAGGGACGCCCCACTCCCCCATATGAAGCGCGGCGCGTCAGGTCCGGCCATCATCAGCAAATCTAGGATTGAGACCTGGGGATCGAAGGGTGGATGAAGCTGACCATACGGTTCGTAACCATAGTTCATGTATTCCAGCGAAATTCCGGCGTCGGCCAACTTCTCTTCCTCGAGATAGTCACGAGCCGAAGGGCCGCTGACGTAATGGGTGGCTCCGACTTGCTGCAGGATCGACACTAGCCGATCGGTTTTAGCGCCATCCGCGGTGAGCTGCGAGGAGCGGACGAATCGCCTGTCGCTGAGCCCCAGGAGTCCGGCGATCTCTATCGTCGTGTCGATCGTGAAGTCGGCAAGCATCTCGGGCTGTCGGCTGTAGATGTCTTCCAACAGGTCGCGGTAGGTCTCGAAGAAGGGCGCCTTCGCATAGGCCTGCCGGATTGTGGTCCAATGCGACTTCGTCCACGGTCGCTTCCAGTCGATGCGGATCGAGTTGATCGTCGCCCCGGTCTCGACCGAACCCTTCTTGGCCACGGGAATCGTCAGCCATACCGGGCCATTAGCCGTCTTCACGCGGTTACGGTTGCGCCAACCACCACGATCGTATTGCACGTCGTCGTAGAACACGAACACATCAGACTTCTGAATCTGATGGAAGTAACCGCGCCATGGGATGTACGAAGGCTGAAGGACCACGCAGTTCGTTACCGGTTTGGTCCCCGCTAACTGCCGTTCAACCACGTGTAATCACCGGCCGCACGCCTCCCTTTCCCGGACGGTCTGTCGTTTCCCAACAATCGGATCAGCGTGCTCCGACGACGGCAGGCCGAGGTGTAAGGTAACCCGCCGTTGCTGATGCGCTCGCCGGCTGATGTGCCACGCGAAACCACCACCTCCCCCCATCTCCCCGACCCCCGCGCATTCGTCGGCGAGATCGAACCGTCCCGGCCGCGGGGCGATCGTTGGGACGAGCGTACGAGATTTCCTCCGCCTAGATGTTGCGTTTCGCGCAAATAACGATGGTGCGCCGGTCACAGAAATTCGATGCCTTCGGCATGCGTGGGGTTTCGCTGCAGTCCGATCATGCAACTTCTACCTGTGGCGTCGCGAGATAGAAACAGGGGTCAGCTGCCCTCAGGACGGAATGTCGCCGATTCGGCGGCCGAAACTGATATCGCCGCTGTTCAGCGCTCTCTCATCTCTGACGCGACCCGGCCTGCCATCCAGCGGTGGCCGCTCCGCGATCCGGCCAGCCGCGCCGGCTACGCGTACAGCGATTGCCTTCAAAAGGCCACAAATCGACAATCGCGATTCTGCGCCAGCCCCGGGTGACGCACTCGATACACTCGTTGTCCAGATTGTCATAGTTCGTCCGGCTTCGGCCTCGGTAACGAGGAAGGCCGCGTGAGCCCAAGTCGGCACCCGGCACATCTCCTCACATTTGACTGCTGTCGGTATCACAGGCCGTGGTGAAGTGCGACTATGGATCCTCAGTAGGATCACCGTGTCGGAGGCAGGTGGCTAGGGAGGGTCAGGTGGTTCCCTGATGGGAGGGGTCCGACTCGACACGCCCGCTATCGTCACCGGTGGCCGCAGACCCGACATCCAAGGGCTTCGAGCGGTCGCGGTGCTGCTTGTTGCGTTCTTTCACGGGGGACTTCCCGTGCCCGGCGGATTTGTGGGCGTCGACGTCTTCTTCGTGATCTCCGGTTTCGTGATCACTGGCATGATCTATCGCGAGCGATCGACCACCGGGCGTTTTCGACTGGGTCACTTCTACTTCCGGCGCTTCAAACGGCTCACGCCGGCGCTGGCGCTGACAGTTGCGGTGACGATGGTCCTGTCCTTCTGCTTAATGTCGCCATTTGAAGTTCAGCAAAAGGCCGCCTCTGCTGGCGCTGCGGCAATGCTCCTGGTGGCTAATTTTGAGATCGCCCGCAGCACGGGAGATTACTTCGCGCAGCCCGCGAAAGTGAACCCGATGCTGCACACCTGGTCCCTATCGGTCGAGGAACAGTTCTACCTGGTTTTCCCCGCGATTTTGCTGCTCGGCTGGGCGCTCTCGACGCAAGGGGTGCGACGATCGCGGCGAGCAATTGTGCTGGTGAGCTTGGTGTCAGCCGCATCTTTCTGGCTGGCGGTCGCGCAACCGGGTGGGCAGACCGCGATGCAGATGAACATCACCGGCTTCTACAGCCCCTTCACCCGTGCCTGGGAGTTCGCGGTGGGTGCGTTGCTGGCGCTTGCGTTGACCAATCGCGTTTTCCGCTCGAATAAGCTCGCCGAGATCCTCGCCTGGCTCGGCGTGGCATTGCTGGTCTTCTCAGCCGCGAAAATCGACGAGGCGACGCCTTTCCCGAGCACGTGGACTTTACTTCCGGTTGGCGGTACCCTCCTGCTGATCGCCGCAGGCACCCAGCACATAACCTCGATCGGCCGGGTGCTCACGCTGCCGCCCGTCGTCAAGTTGGGCGACTGGTCGTATTCGATCTACCTCTGGCACTGGCCACTGGATGTGTTCGCCGTCCAGCTGTGGCCGGAGTCTTCGTACGCGACGGTTCTGGCAACATTACTGGCGATCGTGATCGCGGCGGCCTCCTACCGATGGGTCGAACAGCCGATACGACGGCTTCCGCCGCTCAACCGGGCCCGGAGTGGCGCTCTGATCGCTGCGGTCGTATTGCCTCCTGTGCTTCTGGCAGAAGTCGCCCTGTTCGGCGCGAACGACTTCTGGTTGCCGCGGTACGAATCCGGTGCTGTTCCGACGACGCACCACGGCAGCACCGATTGGGACGATTTCTACCAACTGTTGGGACGAATATCGTTTCCGTGTTCTGATCAGGCCGCACGAGACAGTGCTGTGCAATGGAAAGGGCTCAGCCATTGCCGACAATCCAAAGCTAGCTCGCGTGTGGATGTCGCAGTCATCGGCGATAGCCACGCCGAGCATTTGTTTCTCGGCTTGACTGAAGCGTTGCCGGATAAAAACATAATGTACTACATGGCGAACGGCCTACCGGTCGAAACCACTACTGGAATGAGCGAGGTTGTCGCCCATTTTCGCTCTGACCCGGCAATTCAAACTGTCATCATAAACGGAAGTTGGGCCGGCCGAGGTATCGGACGTGGAAATCAGCTGGCAACGACTCTCAGAGCCTTCGCGACCAAAGGCAAAGCGGTGTTTGTGACTGACGATGTTCCTTGGTTCCGCTTCGACGCGGTGGCTTGCAAATACCGCATTGCACCCGTCCTACCTTTCCCGAAATGCAGTCAGGCTCGGCAACGATTCGAGGCGGATTACGCGACCTTCTTCCCCGCGTTAAAGTCGATGGTGGACGCTGTACCAGGTGTAACGCTTCTCGAGACGGCGAAGAATTTCTGCGACAGGGACACATGTCGGATGAATGAGGGCGATGTTCTCTACTTCCGCGATTCCAATCACCTGAACGAAACGGGTAGCAGATTCCTGGCCGGCCGCATGCTCGCCGACAATCCGCAATTCCGGGCTGCCGTCACCCGCTCGTCGAATCACTGAGGTTAGAGGCAGGGGCGACCAGACTCCGAGCCGTCCCGACAGCGAAGAATAAACCGACGCCGATCGCCAGAAAAGCAGGTCCGCCCGTCAGTAAGCTGTGAGTAACCGTCGCCGTGGCGGCGGCGGGCGCACCCCGAAGCAGCAGGTGACTGCGCGCCACGCGGTTGTCCGCATCGGCGGGCCGGATATCGGGCGGCAGGATTGCCCTCAGATCAGGATCGCCGAGCACCTTTGCCTGTCGTTCTGGATACGGATGGGCAAGTGTGACACCGTGATTGGCGCTCCCGCGCTCCTTGAGCTGTTTCAGGTCTCCGGTCGCCAGATAGGCCCGAACATTGGCGGTCTGTCGATCTGCCGCCTTGCTCCAGTAACTGCAGGCGAGCACCGACACGCAACCTGCCACCGTGAATGCGGCGGCAACGGCAATCACCCAGAGCACCGGGCCACGTTGGACCCTTTTGCCCGCCTCGGCGCTGCGCGCCCTGTCTGACAGTGCGAACACGCTTACGAACGCCATGGGATACACCATCAGCACCACGTCCAAGTAGCGGGGTGCTACCACACTTCCGCGTCCGTAGGCGAACAGAACTAGTTGAATGGTGACCCAACCGGAGATTCCGAGGACGACCCAGGCGCCGTCGGAAATACTCGGGCGGGTCTTCAAGGTACGCCGACAGTACAGGGCGATCGGGATTCCTCCGGCAATCGTCAGAGCCGCGAAAATCCCAAGTCCTGCAACGAAACCCGCAGGGGTGGACATTGACTTGGCGCTTTCAGCTCCCCACGCGGTCATCGCGACGGCGATCGACGCCATTACGACGACAGCTGCGATTTCGCGGTTGCTGCGCTTCCTGCTGTTCGTCACGATTTGCAGTGCCACCAGCATCGCAGCGGCCGGCAGGGTGGCGACGCCCGTGGCAAAGGTGAAGTAGCTGAGGATTGCCGCCGATAAACCGGCAAACCAGCGCACCGAGAATGCTGGCGCAGTGGAGAAAGCGGCTAGTGCGATCAGGCCGAAGAGCAACGACAGATAGACCTGCGATTGAAATCCCCACACGGTGTTCTCGAAGTCGATCGGAAACGCGAAAATCAGCGCGACAAGACAGGTCAGGAGCACCTGAAGGTGCGGTGCGACAAGAGGAATCAGCAGGGCGGCGAGCAACGTGACTAAACCGGTGAGGACGGCTGCGCCGAAAATCATTTCGAGGCGGGTGTTCCACTCACCGGCCATCTCGAGGTGAGCCAAGGCAACGAGGCGGGTGATCAGAATGCGGTGACCGTTGTGCGATGCGACGAGATCGGCAAAGGATATGGTGCCTTTGAGGTAAGGCGAATACAGGGCTTGCCCCTCAGCGTCCCATTGATCGAGCAGTGGCACTGATGAGCTGAACGCGGAAACGATGATGAGCCGGGACCCGAAAACCGTGCAGGCCAAAGCCGCGAGCAAAGCAGACAAGCGTCGTCGTCCGACCGGCGGCCGAGTGTTTGCCTCGGTTGACATAACCTCGTCGTCTCCACGCATTGTCAGTCCCCTGGTCGTCCGGGTGCCAACTCGTCAGGACGAAAGGCTCTTTCGCCGTCGGTATCGCTGTAGCGCATTCACCGCCCCCAGCCCGGCGGCACCGCTTCCGGCCCAACGCATCACCGGACGCCGCATTGCCAGGCCATACCAGCGCAGATACGCAGGCAACCACCCGACCAGATCGAATTTGCTTTCCCCGGCGGTACGGTCCTCCCAGCTGCTCGGGACCTCGTCCACCCGGTAGCCCAGCAGATGCGCCTTCGTCGTGAGCTCCAGACCCACCTCGAATCCGCGCTCGCTTTCGACCGCGACTTCGCTGAGGAGTCGACGACTGTAGCCGCGGAAATTCGTGGTGGCGTCGTGTGTGGGCAAGCGACCGACGTAGTGCAGACTCAGGCCCGCGGTGCGCGACATGGCAGTCTTCAATCGAGGCCCACCGGCCTGCGAGCCACCCGGCATATAGCGCGAACCGCTCACGACGTCTGCGCCCTTGTCGCGAATCTTGGCCGCCATCAACGGAATCACCGATGGCGGGTCCGACAGATCAGCCATACTGCTGACAATGACATCACCCCGCGCCGCCGCAAAGCCGGCGATCAGAGCATTGGCCACGCCCTTGCCCAGGGAGTTGCGCACCAGACGGACCGTGGCGGGGCGGTCGTCCATCGCAGCCAATGCCGGCAGTGTGGTGTCCTCGTCGAAGTCGTAACAGATCAGCAATTCGTGCGGTGTGTCCACCAGTGTCTTAGCGAGCCGCCTGACGCAGACCTGGATGTTCTCGCCTTCGTTGTAGACCGGTATCACCACGCTGATCAGCCGCTCGTTGTCAGCCGAATCGGCCGGCTTGCGGGCGCGAATGACGAACTGCTTGCCGAACACCGGCCAGGCCCACCTGGATCGCACGTACAGCTGGACCAGGATCGGCGCCTTGGGCAAGGGTGAGTATGTCGAATACGGGAGAAAACGTTGGTGGGTGTCGACCACCTCAAAGTCGTTGAGCTGCAACAGCTCCGTTAAAGAGCGATCGCTGATCGGCACCGAATGATCCCAGAAATCCCAGTAGGCGCCGGCTAGGAATCTGATATTGGGCCCCAGGGCGATGAAATGTCCCCCCGGTCGCAGCACCCGCCGAACTTCGGCGATGGTGCGCTCCACTTGCGCCTTGTCCTGTAGGTGCTCCAGCATGTTGCTGCTGAAGACGACGTCCACCGAGCCGTCGGCGAGAAAGCCGAGTTCGTCTGCCCGGCTTTCGTGAAATTCGATGTCGGCATTGAGCTTGCTCGCGCTGTCGGGGTTCAGATCGACCCCGATCCGCCGTGCCGCCTTGACCTGGTTCAGGAATTCACCGTAGCCGCAACCCAGGTCGACGACGGTGTCGCTTCTTCTGATCCACGCCTGAAAGAAGTCTTGTACCAGAACGGTCCATATCTCGGATCGCGCCTCGAGGTCATGACCGAATCGGTTGCGGTACAGCTGTTGTAGGTCGGTTTCACCAGCGATTCGCATATTGTCCTCTGGGTCAGCTCGACCGCGCGTCAGATGGTGCCCGCTTCAACGGCGCTGACGACCCAGGGGATGACCTCGTCGAGCATGGCATCGAGGGATGTCGCCGCGGAAAACCCAAGCACCTCCGAAGCCTTCTGAACATCCGGCGAGCGCAACTGGACGTCGTGCTCGAACGGCGGGTCGCTTTCGTAGCGAAAGGGTGTGTCCGGACGCATCTTGCGCCAGATCACTTCCGCGAGTTCCACGACGGTGGTTGCCTCCGGGGTGGACAGGTTGAAGTCGCCGTTGAGCGCCGCAGGGTGTTCCATACAGGTACGGATACCGCGGGCCAGATCCCCGCCGTAGGTGTAGTGCCGCACCTGCGTGCCGTCGCCGAGTATGTGCAGCGGGTCCTGACCCTTCGCCACCTTCTGGATCAGATCCGGGACGACGTGACTCATGGCGAGTTTGACGTTTCCACTGGGTATTTCACGTCCGCCGATAGCCCGCTGCTCCCCCGTCCCGACACAGTTGAAGGGACGGATGATGGTGTACGGCAATCCGTACTGCTCGTAGGCGCCGTGCGCGAAGTACTCGCACGCCAGCTTCTGGAATCCGTAAGTGCTTGTCGGAGGCGGGCATTCGGTGATGTGCTTCTCCGGCGTCGGAAAGATGGTCGCGTTCTCGAACACCATCGACGAGCTGATCACGTTGATCTTCTTCAACCAGCCCTTCTTGTATGCGTAGATCGCGGCATCGAAGTGAGCGGCGGCGATGCGCTCGTTTTCAGCGAGCAGGTCGTAGGCGTACTCGTGGAAGTAGGTGATGCCGCCGATGCGTGCCGCGCTGGCGACCATCTGATCGCACCCCTCCACCAGGCGGAACATCAGGTCGACGTCTTTGACGTCACCCTCGACGAACTGATAGTTCGGATGATCGTCGTAGCTTTTCGTGACGGGGCCATATTTCGAGTAGTTGTCGATGCCGACGACTTCGTGACCCGCCCGCAGCAACTCGTCGACTACGTAACCGTTGATGAATCCCGCACTGCCCGTCACGAATACTCTCACCGGGCTGCAGCTCCCATTCCCAGGGTTGCCAATTCGGCTCCGTTGAGTGCGTTGTCATCTGCCTCGGTGAGGTCAAGGCAACCCCACACGTCCTCGACGATAGTGCCTTCGGGCACCCGCAGGCCTCGGTATTCAGAGTGCGGAACTCCGACGACGATGACGTCGGCGCGACGGATAACGGTGTCCAGGGGCAGGTAATCCGGACCGTCGAGGAACGGGTCGTGACGGATCACTTCCTTCGCTTCGAGCATCAACAGATGCCGTAATTTGAAGCTGAGCGAATCGCGCGTGTCGTCGCAATCGGCCTTGAACGTCATTCCCAGGATGCCAACGGTCTTGTCGCGCAGGTCGACTCGGCGCTTGAGCATGTTGACGATGAACTGCGGCTGGCCTTCGTTGATCAGCATGGCCGAGTGACCCAGCATGAAGTTGTTGTTGCTGAAGGCCGCCAGCTGCATCGTGTCTTTCAACAGGCAGGGGCCGGCGGCCAGGCCGGCCCTCGGCAAGCTGTCGACTCGACCGTTCTTGTGCGTTGCCGCGTGGTGGACGCGGTTGTAGTCCACCCCGGCCTCGCGGCTGAGCAGGTAGAACTGGTTGGCAACCGCGAACTGGATGTAGCGGTAGCTGTTGCAGAACAGTTTGGCCAATTCGGCTTCTTGCGGCTCCACCTCGATGATCTCGCTGGTGATCCCGGAAAACAGCTCCCGCACCACTCGCAGACCCTCGTCGTCGAATCCGCTGATGATCTGCGGAATGATCCTCAACTCACGGAGCGAGTGTCCTTGCGCGATGCGCTCCGGGCAGAAGGTCACGTGCACGCCGATGCCACGCTCCTGGAAAAGGTCATGCACGCGCTGGGTGAGCCCCGGGTACACCGTGCTTCTGAGCACCAGCGTCTGCTCGTCGTGGAAGTACGGGCTGATCTCGTTGATGATCCGAAAGAAGGTGTGCGCCTGCGGAGTCAGGAACTCATCGACCGGTGTGCCGACGACGCAGATCACGATGTCTGCATTCCTGACGATCCATGAATCTGTGCTCGCCGAGAGGCGTCCGGTGGGCAGCAGACGCTTGAGCAGTTCCTCGGCGCCGTTCTCGATGAAGGGCATGTTGCCGGCCATGATCGTCTTCAACGCCAGCGCGTTCGTATCCAGGATGTCGACCGTGTAGCCCTCGTCGGCCAGGACCAGCGCGAGCGGTAAACCGACGTGCCCCGCACCGCCGACGATGCAGATGCGCTTGTTGTGCTGATTCGCCACGCGAATCGCCCCTCCCTTTGCATACCAGGTCCCGTCCGAATGCGGACGCGACCAAACTGTCCCCAACAGCCAGGCGAAAGTGCTGGCCTGAGCGTACGAAATTTCTTGTGAGCAGATACGGCGTTTGGCGCATATACCGCAGGTATGCCGACGGCGGCCATTCCGTGCCGAATGCATGCTGTAGGTTCGGATGCTGCCCGTCTGACGTGATGCACCGTGAGGAGACCTCATATGCACTACCTCATCACCGGGCACACCGGCTTCAAGGGCCCGTGGCTTTTGCTGCTGCTCCTCGGCCGCGGCCACCAGGTGTCCGGTCTCGCTCTGGATCCACCCGGCGGCAGCCTTTTCACCCGGGCGGGCCTCGCCGACCAGATGCTGAATGACTACCGGGTTGACATCCGCGACGCCACCGCCACCGCATCAGCGATCCAGGCCGCCGCCCCAGACGTCGTGGTGCACATGGCCGCCCAATCGTTGGTACGCGAGTCCTACCGCGAACCACGCTTCACCTATGAGACCAACGCGATGGGCACGATGAACGTGCTGGAGGCGGTCGGAGCCACCCCCTCGGTCCGCGCGCATGTGGTCATCACCACCGACAAGGTCTACCGTAACGTCGACCAGGAAGCCGGCTATGTCGAAACCGATCCACTCGGCGGTGACGATCCCTACAGCGCTTCCAAAGCGATGGCCGATCTGCTGACCCAGTCCTGGATCCGCAGCTTTCCGGGGTGCCCCACCGCAATTGCCCGGGGCGGCAACGTCATCGGAGGCGGCGACGTCAGCCACGAGCGGTTGATGCCCGACCTGGTACGTGCCTATGCAAGCGGCCGGGCGCCGCTGTTGCGGTTCCCCAAGGCCGTGCGCCCCTGGCAGCACGTGCTCGACTGCCTCAACGGGTACCTCACCATCGCCGACGCACTGCTAAGCGGTACGGGGTTGGGCCAGTGGAACATCGGGCCCGGCCGGGACAGCTTCGTCGAAGTCGGCCGGGTGGCCGGACTGGCCGCGGACCTGTGGGGCGGCGGCGCCCACTGGGACCGCCAACCCGGCGAGCACCCGCACGAGGCGAACCTGCTGGCCCTCGACGCCACCAAAGCGCAGGCCGAACTCGGCTGGCGCAACCGCCTCGGCTTCCGTGACGCCGTCTCCTGGACCATCGAGTGGGAACGCCGCGTGCACGATGGCGCCGACCCGCTCACGGTCACCACGGAGCAAATCGCCGCGTTCGAAAGCCTCGATTGACCCCCGCGGCCGTATAAGGTCGCCACGATGAGCAACCACACCTACCGGGTCATCGAGATCGTCGGCACCTCACCCGACGGGATCGACGCCGCCATCCAAAGCGGTCTCACCCGAGCGAAGCAGACAATGCGGAATCTGGACTGGTTCGAGGTGGAATCCGTTCGTGGTCACCTGGTAGACGGCGAGGTTGCGCACTACCAGGTGACCATGAAAGTCGGCTTCCGCCTGGAAGATTCGTAGACCGGCTCAGCCCGCGACCTTCAATGCAAGGACGCCGTTACTTGCGTGACGAATTGTTCTAGGTCACGCAAATCTCCTAGCCTGGAGACAACGACCTCGTCCGACACCTTGACGTACTCGTGAACGAGGACATTCCTAAATCCAACTGCTTTACGCATGGAATCAGACACGTCCGCCGTGAGCATTCCATGGCGTCCAAGCACTTTCATGGCGTCCCCGTTATCAGCAGGCGGACCCCATCCTTGTGCCGCACAGATGTGCTGAGCGATGTCGATACACGCCTCGATTGACGTGATAAAGGTGTACTTCACACCGCGTAGCCACATCGGGTCGGCACGACGTTCTTCGCCGGCGTTGGCTTCTTGACGCAACACGTCGAGATCGTCTGTGATCGCACGCAGCAGCCTGAATATGCGGACGTCATCCACCACGGTGCAGCACCGCTTCAGCGAAGTCCCGGTGAGCGCGATGCAGCCGCGGCAGCTCATCGAGATAGATTTTGCGGGTGGTCGCTTCCCACACCACGCGAGCGCTCTGGTCCCGCGCGAACAGCAGCTTCCCCTGCATCGCGATCCGGCCGGCGAGTTCGAGGGGCGCGTCATTGAGTACCACTAGGTCGACGCCGGTAGGTAGGAGGACCTCGAAGGCCTCCGGATGGGGCTCATCGAAATAGGCCGCAATATCTACATCGGATTGTGGCTTGCCAGCGCCCGCGGCGCGGCTGCCGTGCAGATAAGCAAACGCGGCGCCATTTTGGCGCAGCACTTCGACTGCGTCCGCAATCCGGCTTTCAACCTGATCCACCGTCCGATTGTCTCACCGCAGCACGTTCCACGGTTGCAAGCGACGCAGACGACCTCAGTCCACCCAGCCCCGCGCCTACCCCGCGACCTGTCCGGGCTCCGTGTACGGCGCACCCAGCCCGTGCACCGGCCGGTAGCCGCGCTTGCGCGCTCTGCCGGCGGCCTGCCGGATCATCTTGTACAGCGCGAGGAACGCGGCGTGGTCGGTGGCGACGAACGGCGTCAACAACCGGTTGTGCACGACGGAGAACGCGACCCCGGTCTCCGGGTCGTTCCATCCCACCGAGCCGCCCAGACCCACGTGACCGAATCCGGGCATCACATTGCCGATCGGCAGGCTGTGGTAGCCGAGATGGAAGGCCATCGGCACGAAGATGTTGCGGTCGCGCTGGACGACCTTCTCCCCCGTCAGGCCGGCCACCAGCCGCCGCGACAGGAACCGGGTGCCGTCGACCTCTCCGCCGTTGGCGATAGCGCCGTACATCCGCGCCAGCGCGCGGGCCGTCACCACCCCGTTGGCCGCAGGGATCTCGGCGTCCAGCATCGCCATGTTGCCCTGCACCGCCGCGATGACGCCGGGAAAGTACATGGACCGGTATCCGCCGGAGAATGAGTTGGCCACCCGCTGCACCGCACAGGTCAGAAGCCGGTTGGCCGCCATGTCCTGCGGCATGATGATCTCGGCCGCGCGGGTGGGCGAGCCGGCGGGTGGGCGGCCCAGGTGGAAACCGTCGGTGCCCAGCGGTTGGGCCAGCTCCTCCCGGAACAGGACGCGCATGTCCTTGCCGGTGACCGCCCGGGCCAGCCCGGACATCAGCCAGCCGAAGGTCAGCGCGTGGTAGGCCGGCTTGCCCAGCAGCCGTCCCGGTGACGCCGCGGCCAGTCGCTCCTCCATCAGCACGTGATCCAGCAGCTCTTCCTGGGTGGCCCCGCGCAGCCCCGACAGGCCGGCGGTGTGCTTCATGACGTCGCGCACCGTCATCTTCGCTTTGCCGTTGGCCCCGAACGAGTGCCAGTACTCGGCGACCGGTGCGTCGTAGTCGATCAGCCCGCGGTCAGCCAGCCGGTGAATCACCGTGGCGGCCATGCCTTTGGTGGCCGAAAAGACCATCGGGGCGGAGTCCGCCGACCACGGCACCTTGCCGTCGCGGTCGGCCCAGCCCTTCCACACGTCGACGACGGGCTGCCCGTCGAGATAGACCGCCAGTGCCCCGCCGCCGAAGCGGTGACCAGGGAACATGGTGGAGAATGCACGAACGACGCAACCAAAGTGGGAGTCCGCGGCACCGAACACACCATGCCCTGCGTCAGGGGCATCGTGAGAAGGAACAGCGCGGCGATCGACTCCGATGTCTACCGTCACGGCTTTGAATTTACTTCGCTTTCGTAGAGTCCATGGGCGAACCCGGACAAATTTACCGATCCGTTAGGTGGTTGCGACCTCAAGTATTTGCTGGGCGGCTAAGGCCGGGGTGAGCTCGCCGTCGCGCACCTGCCGTTCGACGTCCCGGCGGATCTTTCGCACCTCGGGATTGGACATCACCTTGTCCAGCACCGTGTCGCGCACCATCTGCCAGGTCCAGTCGACCTGCTGCTCGCGCCGCCGCGCCTCGAACTGGCCGGCCCCGGTGAGCACTTCGCGATGCTTCTGAATGGTGTCCCACAGCTCGGCCAAGCCGGTACCCTCCACCGCGCTCATGGTGAGAACCGGTGGCCGCCATAGCGATTCGCGCGGATGGATCAGTCTCATCGCCCCGGCGAGTTCCCGGGCCGCCATCCGCGCGTCCTTGAGATGCTCGCCGTCGGCCTTGTTCACCACCACGATGTCGGCGAGCTCCAGCACGCCTTTCTTGATGCCCTGCAACTGATCCCCGGCGCGCGCCAGGGTCAGCAGCACGAATGTGTCGACCATGTTGGCCACCGCCACCTCGGACTGCCCGACACCGACGGTCTCGATCAGGATCACGTCAAAACCGGCCGCTTCCAACAGCACAACGGTCTCCCTGGTGGCCTTTGCTACCCCACCGAGGGTGCCCGACGTCGGAGACGGCCGGATGTAGGCGTCGGGGTGCGTCGCCAGACGCGCCATCCGGGTCTTGTCACCCAGGATGGAGCCCCCGGTGCGCGTCGAGGAGGGGTCGACGGCCAGAACCGCGACCTTGTGGCCCTGCTCGATCAGGTGCATGCCCAGGGCTTCGATGGTGGTGGACTTGCCCACCCCCGGCACCCCGGTGATGCCCACCCGGTGCGCGTTGCCGGCGTCCGGAAGCAGGGCCAGCAGCAGCTGCTGGGACCGTTCGCGATGATCGGCGCGGGTGGATTCGAGCATGGTGATGGCCCGGGGCAGCGCCGCGCGGTCGCCCGAGCGGATCGCGTCGGCGAGCTCTTCGACAGATGTCATCTACGCCGCCTGCCGCGACGTGGCCGCGACACTGAACCTGCGCACCCGACACGCCGCGCGAAGCGTGCGTCGTCGCAGTCTCGGCGAAAACTCAACGTCGCGCCAGCGAGTACGGCGTGGCTCCTGAGACAGGCGTGAAAGTTGTGGCATTCCGCACACTAGTCCAGGTCGTACCCCAGCCGGTCGGCCAGCTTGTGCAGCAGGCCGATCGCGGAGTCGGCGATCACGGTCCCCGGCGGGTAGATGGCGGCGGCACCGGCTTCATACAGCTCGTCGAAGTCGCCGGGCGGAATGACCCCGCCGACCACGATCATGATGTCCGGACGTCCCACCTCGGCCAGCGCGTCCCGCAACGCCGGCACCAGCGTGAGGTGGCCCGCGGCCAGCGAGGACACCCCGACGACGTGCACGTCGTTGTCGGCGGCCTGCCGGGCGACCTCGTCCGGCGTGGAGAACAGCGACCCGACGTCCACGTCGAACCCGATGTCGGCGAACGCCGTCGCGATCACCTTCTGACCGCGGTCGTGTCCGTCCTGGCCCATCTTGGCGATCAGGATCCTGGGACGACGGCCGTCGGCCTCGGCGAATTTCTCGACGAGTTCGGTTGCTTTGGCGATGTTCGGGGCCGTTCCCACCTCGTCACGGTAGACGCCGGCGATGGTGCGGATCTCAGCCTGGTGGCGTCCGTAGACCTTTTCCAGCGCGTCGGAAATCTCCCCCACGGTCGCCTTGGCGCGGGCCGCCTTGATGGCCAGCGCCATCAGGTTGTTGCCCAGCCCGTCATCACCGGCAGGACCTTGTGCGGCGGCTGCACGACTCAGCTCGGCCAGAGCCGCCTCGACGGCCCCCGCGTCCCGGTCTGCCCGCAACTGCTCCAGCTTGGCCAACTGCTCGGCGCGCACCCGGCTGTTCTCGACCTTGAGGACCTCGATCTCTTGGTCCTCGACCACCTGATACTTGTTGACCCCGATCACCGGCTGCTGGCCGGAGTCGATGCGGGCCTGGGTCCGCGCGGCCGCTTCCTCGATGCGCAGCTTCGGGATGCCTTCGCCGATGGCCTGGGCCATGCCGCCGTGCTCGGCGACCTCCTCGATGTGCGCCCGCGCCTTCTGGGCCAGCTGATGAGTCAGCCACTCCACGTAATACGAACCCGCCCAGGGGTCGATCGGCCGGGTGGTGCCCGATTCCTGCTGCAACACCAACTGGGTGTTGCGCGCGATACGGGCGGAGAAGTCGGTGGGCAGCGCCAGCGCCTCGTCGAGTGCGTTGGTGTGCAACGACTGGGTGTGGCCCTGAGTGGCGGCCATCGCCTCGATGCAGGTGCGGGCGACGTTGTTGAACACATCCTGAGCCGTCAGCGACCAGCCCGAGGTTTGCGAATGGGTGCGCAGGGACAGCGATTTGGAGCTCTTGGGATCGAACTTGGCCACCAGCTCGCTCCACAGCAGCCGCCCGGCCCGGAGTTTGGCGACCTCCATGAAGAAGTTCATCCCGATCCCCCAGAAGAAGGACAGTCGCGGGGCGAACTTGTCGATGTCCAGGCCGGCATCCAGGCCCGCCTTGATGTACTCGACACCGTCGGCCAGGGTGTAGGCCAGCTCCAAATCGGCTGTGGCGCCGGCCTCTTGGATGTGGTAGCCGGAGATCGAGATCGAGTTGAACTTCGGCATCTTGGCGCTGGTGTAGGCAAAGATGTCAGAGATGATCCGCATCGACGGCTTGGGCGGGTAGATATAGGTGTTGCGGACCATGAACTCTTTGAGGATGTCGTTCTGGATGGTGCCGGCCAGCTTCTCCGGCGGCACCCCCTGCTCCTCGGCGGCCACCACATACAACGCCAGGATCGGCAGCACCGCGCCGTTCATGGTCATCGACACCGACACCGACGACAGGTCGATGCCGTCGAATAGCTGGCGCATGTCGAGGATGGAATCGATTGCCACACCGGCCATTCCGACGTCACCCTGGACGCGCGGGTGGTCGGAGTCGTAGCCGCGGTGAGTCGCCAGGTCGAAGGCCACCGACAGACCCTTCTGGCCCGCGGCCAGGTTGCGGCGATAGAAAGCGTTGGATTCGGCGGCGGTGGAGAACCCCGCGTACTGCCGGATTGTCCACGGCTGGTTGACATACATGGTCGGGTAGGGCCCGCGAAGGAAGGGCACCTCACCGGGGAACGTGTTGAGTGGATAGCCTTCTTCACCGGCCGCGGCACGGTCTTCGGCGATGTATACCGGCTTGACGTCGATGCCCTCCGGGGTCTGCCACTGCAGCTGGTCGGGGGTGTACCAGTGGGCTTTTGCTGCCGCGGCGACGTGCTCTTCGACCGCCGCCTCGGTGGGCTTCGGCAAGGGCCGGTCGCTGTGCAGCGGAACGTCGGCGAAGCTTCCGATTGAAGGAACTGTAGCCGTCACCGTTATGCCCCCAATCTGGTGAGCAGACTCGAAAGCGCTTCGACTGCATTGATTTTCGCGGTCAAATACTCGTCGGGCCGATATTCGGCATCGCCCACGGCTTTTTCGGGCCCGGCCAGGTACACCCGTTCGATTCCGGCATCGCGGGCGGCCTGCACCACACCGGAAACCTCGTCGGGATAGCGCTTGTCGGTTCCGCAGATCACCGCCGCCGTGGGAGACCCCGCTGCCAGGGCGGCCTGTGCGACGCCCGCGGCGTCGACGGTGCCGGGGTTGATCGCTTCAATACCACCGGATGCCAACAGGTTTGCGGCAAAGGTGGTGCGGATGTTGTGTTCGGCCAGCGGACCCAGCGGCAGTAGCAACACCTGCGGCCGGTGGTCGTGCTCCGCGAGGTAGGCGTCGGAGCGGTCGCGCAGCGCCTCGAACTCAGCGGCGTAACGCCGCAGTTGCCCAGCCCTGCCGAGCGAATCACCCTGTGGCAGCGGAGCTTCGCCGAGGTTCGGGAATTCGTTGACGCCGGTGATCGCGATCCGGCGGTGCGCGATGTCGTCGGCGCGCCGGGCGGCCAGCGAACCGATCTCGCCGGCCAGAAAAGCGTGGGCGTCGACGAATCCACCTCGGGACTCGATGGCCTGGAAGTGTTCCCACGCCCGCTCGGCCAGCTGCCTGGTGAGGTCCTCGACGAACCACGAGCCGCCGGCCGGGTCGAGCACCCGCCCGACGTGCGACTCCTCGAGCAGCAGCAACTGGGTGTTGCGGGCGATGCGGCGCGCGAAGCTGGTGGCCGTGCCCGGCCAGCCACCGGGGATGGACACGTCGAACGCGTAGACCAGCACGGTGTCGGCGCCGCCCACACCCGCGCCGAAGGCCGCCAGCGTGCAGCGCAGCATGTTCACCCAAGGGTCGCGCTGCGTCATCATCGGCAGCGATGTCTCCGCGTGCACGACGGCCGCGCCGCCGTCGGGATCGCCCGCCACCTCGGCGACGCGGGCCCACAACTGTCGCACGGCGCGCATCTTGGCCAGCGTCATGAACTGGTCGTCGTCGGCGGCGAGCCGGAAGCTGATCTGGCGCAGCGCCTGCCCTACCGGCAACCCGGCTTCGGTGAGCTCCCGCAGATAGGCGACCGCCGCGGCGATCGTCGCGCCGAGTTCCCACGCGGCGGTGGCACCCAGGTTGTGGAAGGCGGGTCCGTCGACGGTGACCGCCCGTACCCCCTGCTGATCCGCGGCGCGTTTCGCCACCGCGATCACGTCGTCCAGTGTCGGTGCGGCGCGTTCGCTCAGCGTCGCGGTGAGCGGGTCGGCGCCCAGGTCGACCGACACGGTCGCGCGCTGGTCCGCCTCGACCTGCCCCACCAGCGCCAACACGGCGTCCGCGGCCGCAACGTAATCGGCTCCGGCGTCGATGATGACCGGGGCCATGCTCAGATAGACGCCTTCGAGCAGCCCTGACAGCTGGTCGGGAGCTACACCAGACTCCCCCACCCGCAGCAGCAGTCCGCTGACGCCTTCACCCAGCGCAGCCAGCAGCGCGCCATTGGCCTCCGCGACGGGCGCGCCGGGCAGCGGAAACGCTTCGACGACCTTCCAGCCGGACTTCACGTCGCGCGACGGGTCGCCGCCGCGCACGAAGGGCCACTGGCCCGGCAATGGCGGCTCGGGCAGTTCGTCGAACGCGGTGTACAGCGGCCGGATGACGAACCCGTCGTAGGTCGGGGTCTCCAAGCGCTCTTCGGGGTGGTCGCCCAACTCAGCCGGGTCGATCCGCGCGCTCTTGGCCAACACACCGGCAACTGCACTGCGCCAGCGCCCGCGAACCTGTTCTAGGTCGGCGAGTTCGGGTACGTCAATGGACACCGATTTGCTCCTGTTTCCGCAGCAATAAGCAGTCTTGTTGAGGCTCACTTCCGGGTTGTCGCTTAGCTAATCAGGCTAATTGATCGGCACCGGAATCCAGGAATCGAGGTGCCGCCGAGCGGAACACCGCGCCGGCGAAACGCCAGCCCTGGGAAACTCGATATTCATTTTCGCCCCGTACCCTTGGAAGCCGTGACGACCGCCGCCATCAGCAAAACCACCGATACGGTGCGCGGCATCGCCATTGCTCTGCTCGCGGCCGCACGACAGGCATCGGTGCCGCGAGTGGTGGCAACCGTGGTGGGAATCACAGTTCTGGTGGCCGTCGCACTGCTGGTTCCGCTACCGACAGCGGTGGAAATGCGTGACTGGGCCCGCTCGCTGGGGCCGTGGTTCCCGCTGGTGTTCTGGCTCGTGCACACCGTCGTCACCGTGCCGCCGTTCCCCCGCACCGCATTCACGCTGGCGGCCGGCCTGCTGTTCGGTCCGGTGGTTGGCGTGCTGATCGCGGTGACCGCGAGCACCGCCAGCGCCGTGCTGGCGACGCTGCTGATCCGCGCGACGGGCTGGCGGCTCAACCGCCTGGTGCAAAGCCGCACGATCGGACGGCTCGACCAGCGACTGCGGGAGCGGGGATGGCTGGCCATCCTCTCGCTGCGGTTCATTCCTTTCGTGCCGTTCTCGGCGATCAACTACGCCGCCGGCGCCTCGGCCGTGCGGGTGCTGCCCTACATGTGGTCCACGGTCGCCGGCCTGCTGCCCGGCACCGCGGCCGTCGTCATCCTGGGCAACGCGTTCGCCGGCGACGCCAACCCGCTGATGGTGCTGGTGTCGGTGTGCACCGGCGGGCTCGGGTTGTGCGGGCTGGGTTACGAGATCCACCAGTACCGGCAGCACCACCGGCACACGGCGGAGCAGGCGCCGGTCTCCGAGCCCGAGCAAGAACCGGCGGTGACGCCCTGACGGCTGGGCTGGCCGCGCAGGGTCGGTTCTGATGTCTCAGGCGCAGTTTTTGCGCACGGTGGCACTGCTGGCCGGCGCGTTGGTATCGGCGGTGGTCGCGTTGTGGCCGTTGCTCGCGCGTGGACAGTCGCGCGCCTACAGCTGGCGACTGTCGATCGTCGCGCTGCTGAGCACGGCAGCGTTCGTGGCCGCCATCTTTCTGCCCGGAGTCCGCAGGCCCGTCGCGCAACCCCTCGTCGACCTGCCCCCGTTGCCCACGATCGGACCAGGCACCGCGGTCGCTGTCGCCTTCGCCGACGGGACCGGCGGAATGGCTTGTACAGCAGGGTTTCTCGTGCGGACCACCGGCGGCGACACCGGACTGCTCACCGCGGGGCACTGCAACAAGGCCGGTGAGGCCAGCCGGGTGAGCATGAACTCCGGCGCCCGTCCGTACCAGAGCGTCGGGACGTTCACCCAGACCGTCAGCGAGGGCACGCGCGGCGAGGCGCACGACATCGGTCTGATCACCCTCGACTCCGACACCATCCCCCGCAGCGCCTCGATCGCCGGCTCGATGCCGGTCGCCCGCGTTGCCGACGCGGTGCAGGTCGGTCAGCAGCTGTGCAAATTCGGCATGAAGACGGGCCGGGTCGAATGCGGACAGGTCACCGAGGTCACCGAGAGCAAGGTGGTCTTTCTGGCGGCCAGCCAGTGTGGCGACTCCGGCGGACCCGTCTACCTCATCCAGCCCGACGGCGCGGCGGCGGTCGGAATACACATCCGCGGCGGGCGAATGAATGACCCGAACCCTGGATGCTCAATTCCCGCAACGTTTTCCGTTGCCGAATTGGTGCGGCCGTGGCTCGATCAGTGGGGGCTGACGGTGGTGACGGGCTGACGCGCCCCTTTCCTCTGACGGCGAGATTGCCACCACGGTTGTGCGGTTTGCCCAATGCACAGCCGTCACTGCAATCTCGACATGGACCCGGGCAGCCTGCCCAGTGGCAGACTCAGCCGGAACCGGGCGCCGCCGTCGTGCGGTAGGCATACCAGGTCACCGCCGTGCGCCCGGGCCAACGCGCGCGCGATCGGGAGTCCGAGCCCGGCGCCGCCGTGGTCGCGGGCGCGCCCCGCGTCCAGACGCACCAACCGCTCGAAAATGCGGTGCCGCTCGTCGTCGGGTATGCCCGGTCCGGTGTCGGTGACGGTCAGCTGTGCCGCCGCCGCATCCGCACTCACGTCGACCGTCACAGCGCCATCCGCGGGCGTGTGCCGCCGCGCGTTGTCCAGCAGGTTGGACAGGATCTGCGCCACCCGGGTCGGGTCCGCCGGGACCGTCAGCTGCTCGAGGCCGGTCCGCGCGACCGAGAGCTGCGGCGCCAGCATCGCGGCCCGCTGCACCTCGGCGTCGGCGACGGCCGCGACGTCGGTGTCGTGGATATCGAGCGGCAGTCCGGCGTCGATACGGCTCAGGTCCAGCATGTCTGCGACCAGCCGGCCCGCACGCCGGGCATCGGACTGCAGCAGGCTGGCCCGCCGGTACTGCGCACTCGCCTCCGACTCGCTCTCGTGGGCGGCGAGTTGTTCTGCGGCGGCTTGCATACCCGCGATCGGGGTGCGCAACTCGTGCGCGGCGTCGACCAGGAACTGCCGGGTCGCGGCTTCGGCCCGCTGTGCGGCTTCGGCCGCCTGCTGCGCACGCAACTCCGAATCTTCCAGCGCATCCAGCATGCCGTCGAAAGCGGTTGCCGCTCTGCCCAATTCGGTGTCAGCCCGAGACGGGCGCAGCCGCCGGCCACGATCACCGGTGGCAATGTCCCCGGCCAGCGTGGTCAATCGATCCAACGGCCGCAACGCGGCCTTGCTGACGGCGACGAGCAACAGCGCCGCCACCACAAGCGTCACCAACCCGGCGCCGATCATCAACTGTCGCAGCTGCCGGGTCACCTGGGTGGTCTGCGTGGTGTCCGCAACCAGGATCAAGCGGGCGCCGTCGGGCAACGGGTGCACCACCACGGTGGCACTGCCGTCGGGCGGCGGTCCGGGCGGCGGTGGCGGGGGCATCATCGGCGGCCCCGAATCCGGGCCCGACGGCGGGATCGGCAACGGCCCCGGCGGGCGACCGAGTGGGGGTGGAAACCCCGGCGGCGGCACCACCGAACCGGCTTTTGTGTCGGGGCTGATGCCGGGATCGCCGTAGGTGGCTCCGTCGGCCATGACCACCAGGGCGCGCACGGTGCCCCCGTTGAGCTGCGCGGCGAGCAGATCGGGCGGCGTGTTGGCGGCCACCAGTGCATCGGCCCTCGACGTCGCTGCGAGCAACCGGTCGTGCAAGTCGCGGCGGGCCTGCATGCCCAGCGTGACATCGATGGTCACGCCGAGCACCGCCAGCAGCACGCCGAGCAGCGCCACCACCAGCAGCACCACCCGACGCTGCAGCGACGGGGTGGCGGTGGTGGGGTCGGCGGTCATGATCGCTGCGGCTGCAGGCGGTATCCGATGCCGCGCACGGTCTGCAGAATCCGTGGCCCGTGGGTTTCGAGTTTGCGCCGCAGGCTGCTGACGTGGACCTGCACCAGATTCGCGTCGTAGGCGTCGTAACCCCACACCGCGTTCAGGATCTGGTTGGCGCTGACGATCCGGCCGCGCTGTTCGACCAGGAACTGCAGCAGCCGCAATTCGGTGGCGGTGAGGTCCAGCGGGTGTCCGTCGCGCGCCGCCACCCCGGCGTCGGCGTCGAGGATCACGTCGCCGAACTGCACCACTTTCGGCAGGCGTCCCCGTCGCCGCAGTACCGCGCCCACCCGTGACACCAGCTCGGCGAGTTCGAAGGGTTTGACGACGTAATCGTCGGCACCGCCGTCGAGGCCGCGCAGCCGGTCGGGCAGACCGTCACGCGCCGTGATCAACACGATTCCGACGTCACCGTAGTCGCGCACGACGTCGATGAGTTCGAATCCGTCCCGGCCCGGCAGCATCACGTCCAGCACCACCAGATCGGGACGAAGGCCCGCCAGCGCTTCCTCCAATCCCTCACCGTCGCAACGGGTGTCGGTGTGATAGCCGACGTCGGCCAGGGCCTCGCTGACCATTTCGCGGATGGTCTCGGAGTCCTCGACCACCAATACCCGGGGAGTGCCGACACTGAACTGATCCGTCGCCGTTCGGCTGTCCGTCATGCCCCCATTCTTATGCGCGACCACGACGTGGCCGCGAATTTGGCGCCGTTTTCGCGGTGACGGCGCACAATCCACACATGACCTCCGACCGCACCAACCCCCCAGCACCAGCTCGACGGTATTCCACCGGCGCGCTGGTGGGCGCCGGCCTGGCCGGCGTAGCAATCGGCGCGGCTGCCGCATTCGCGGTGACCGGCCTGGTCTTCACGGTTCGCGTCGAACTACCCCCGCCGCCCTACCCCCAGTTCTCGTCTGCTGTGCCGACCCCGCCCCCGGCGTTGTCGAGCGTGGTGCCGACATCGACGTCGCCCGGGCTGCTACCCGAGCGGCCCGCGCTGCCCGGACCACCCGGGCCGCCCTGATTTCTTCAGATCCACTTCAAGTTCGGCTTCTACCGTCGCGGTTACCAACTCATCCAACGACGTGAGGAGTCGCATGACCTCCGACGACAACACGACTGATCCCGCTGCCGCCCCGTCTTCAGCACCCGTTGCACCCGTTGCACCCGTCGCTGCGGACAAACGCCGCTTCTCCACCCGCGTGGTGCTCGGCGCGGGGCTGCTCGGCGGGCTTTTCGGCGCAGTCTTCACCGCCGGCGCCGCCTTTCTGATCATGGCGTTCGGTTTCGGGCCTCCCCCGCCACCGCCAGGACCCGGATTCGGCCCGCCCGGGATGTCGCACTACGGCTTCCCGCCGGGCGGCCCAGGCGGACCGGGGGGACCGGGCGGTCCCGGCGGGCCGATGGCCGCACCGAAAGGCCCGCTGGGCATGGCACCGCCGATGGGACCGGGTGGCCCCGGCTTGCGGCCGCCATTCCCCGGCGGACCGCCTCCGATGGGGCCAGGCGGACCGGGTGGACAGCCGCCGCCTGCACCGGGTCAGGTGCCGGCGCCTCCGTCAGCCGGCCCGAGCCCGTCCCCCACGGCCCCGCGGTAGTCAGTCCCCAGACCGGCGAGGGTGCGCACGGTGCGCACCCTCGCCGGTCGCGGGTATGCGCGGCGGCACGACCCTCCCCGCTGGCGCGGCGGCACGACCCTCCCCGCTGGCGCGACCATCCCCGCTGGCGCGAGCGTGCACACAATGCCACGCCCAACGGCGTGTCGTTGTACCTACCTGCACGCTCGCGGCGTGATGCAGGGCGCGTGGCATCCTCGATTAGAGGGGAGGCTTGCGATGACATCTCACGCATTCGCCCGGACCGGGGCATGGCTGTTGCGCTCCCGCCACCTGGTGCGCGCGCCGATCTGGATCTACCGGGCGCGAGCCGGGGCACTGTTCGGATCCCGCACACTCATGCTCGAGCACATCGGCCGCAAGACCGGGCGGCCACGCTACGTCGTGCTGGAGGTCGTCGACCGTCCCGCGCCCGGCAGCTACGTAGTCCCCTCGGGATTCGGGCGAAAAGCCCAGTGGTTCCGCAACATTGAGGCCAACCCGCACGTGCGGGTCTTCGTCGGCAGCCATGCGCCGGCACCCGCTACCGCACGGATCCTCAACCCTGACGAGGTGGACCGGGTACTGGCGCGGTACCGCGACCGTCATCCTCGGGCGTGGCAGCAGTTCAAGCATGTGCTGGCGGAGACACTCGGCGCGCCGATCACCGACACCGGCGCCCCGCTGCCGATGGTCGAGCTGCGGCTCGACTAACTGTCCTCGGGGCCCTTCGCCGCCATCGCCGCGAACAGCGCGAGGAACGCCACCGCCGGTGCAGCGTTGGCCACCTTGTCCCGCACCCGGATGTGAGCGCCCACAGCCAGCACGAAATAGAGGGTGAGCATCGCCGTCGTCAGCCGGGCCAACCCCGGGAAGCGGGTGACCGACGCCAGCCCCACCGCGGCGGCGGCCTTGACCACGGGCAGAACGGGCCGCACGTTGTCCGGAACTTCGACGGTGTCCAGCACCTTCTTGATCGGGGGCACCTGGACGGCGCACGCTACCGCGTCGACGGCATGAAAAGTTGCCAGCGCCGCATAGATTTTCGGTGAAGTCAGAGTGCTCATCCCCTGATCCTATTGACGCAACTCCGGGGGCGCGCCCAGCGGCCGGTCTACCGGCTTGTTCGCGATCGCCTCGGCCTTGGCGACCGCCTGAGCGACGGTCGGGTCGGTTTCAGTGGAGAACCAGTCCGCGACCTCGGCGTCCTCGGCATCAGCGGCATGCCGCGGCGGCTCTTCGGCCGGAGACGGTTCGAACCGGAACACCCCGTCCTCACCGGGCTTGCCCAGCATGCGGGTGAAGCCCTGCAACGCCGCATTGAAATCACTGGGCACCACCCACACCTTGTTCGCGTCGCCGCGGGCCATCTCCGGCAGGGTCTGCAGGTACTGGTAGGCCAGCATCTCGGGTGTGGGCCGACCGGCTTTGATCGCGGCAAACGTCTTCTCGATGGCCTTGGCCTCACCCTGGGCGCGCAGATAGGCCGCGGCGCGCTCACCCTGGGCGCGCAGCACCCGGGACTGCCGGTCGGCTTCGGCGGACAGGATCGCGGCCTGCTTGGCACCCTCAGCAGCCAGGATCTGGGACGCTTTCTGGCCTTCTGCCTGCATGATCGCGGCCTGTCGGGTGCCTTCGGCGGTGAGGATCATCGCGCGCTTCTCACGGTCGGCCTTCATCTGCTTTTCCATCGACGCCTGGATGGACGGCGGCGGGTCGATGCTGCGCAGCTCCACGCGGGCGACTCGCAGGCCCCACCGGCCGGTCGCCTCGTCGAGCACGCCACGCAACTGGGCATTGATCTGGTCGCGCGACGTCAGGGTCTGCTCGAGGGTCATGCCGCCGACCACGTTGCGCAACGTAGTGGTGGTCAGCTGCTCGACCCCGACGATGTAGTTGCTGATCTCGTAGACCGCCGCCTGCGGCACGGTGACCTGGAAGTAGACGACGGTGTCGATGTTGAGGGTCAGGTTGTCCTCGGTAATGACGGGCTGCGGCGGGAAGGAGACCACGCGCTCCCGCAGGTCCACCCGTGCCCGGATGCGGTCGATGAACGGCACCAGCAAGGTCAGCTGACCGCTGACCGTGCGGCTGTAACGGCCCAGCCGCTCAATGACCGCCGCCTCGGCCTGCGGGATCAACGCCACCGACTTGGCCACCACAATGATCGCGAAGATCACCAGAACGGCCAGCAACACCAGACCAGCTACCGCACCTTCCACCGGGATTCCCTTTCTCGAAAGCCCTACATACTCTGAAACACCACCGCGGTGGCCCCGTCGATTCTCACCACAGTGACCGACTGTCCGGGTTCGTAGACGTCGGTGTCGTTGAGCGGGCGCGCCGTCCACATCTGGCCGTCCAGCTTCACCCGTCCCTCATCCCGGGCGACCCGGTCGAGGACCACCGCATTCTTGCCCTCCAGCGCCTTGATGCCCATCGGCGGAACTTTCGCCGGCAGCAGCCGCCGCCTGAGGGTCGGGCGAACCACGGAAAGCAGCAGCACAGAGACGATCAGAAACACCAGTCCGTCGGCCCACACCGGCCAGTCGGTCAGCCAGCTGGCGCCGGCCGCGGCCAGCGCGCCGCCGCCCAGCATCAGCAGAAACATGTCTCCGGTGAGCGCTTCGGCACCGGCCAGCACCAGTGCGGCGATCAACCAGATCAGCGCGGCGGGCATGGGCACAGAATACGCGCGATCCACCTCGATGGCGGCGAACAACTACACTGCGAGGTCATGTGGTGCCCAAGTGTTTCGCTGTCCATGTGGGCCAACGCCTGGCTCGCCGGCAAGGCCGCGCCCGACGACGTCTTGGACGCGTTATCACTTTGGGCGCCAAGGCAATCGGTCGCCGCGTATGATGCGGTCGCGGCGGGTCACACCGGCCTGCCCTGGCCTGATGTCAACGATGCCGGTACGGTGTGTCTGCTGCAGACACTGCGTGGGGCGGTCGGCCGCTCCACGTCTTCGCTCCGCGGCTCGATCAACGTGGTGCTGCCGGTACCCGGTGACGTGCGGGGTCTTTTCGCCGGAACGCAGTTCGCCACCGACGCACTGACCGCCGGTGAGGCCGTGATCATCAGCCATCCGACCGATCCTCAGACGGCGATCGGCCTGGTGCCCGATTTCACCTACAGCGATACCGAAGACGGCCACGAAGTCTCGGAGCCCGAATTGTGTGCGCTCACCTGGATGGTGTACTCGCTGCCCGGCCCTCCGGCCTTCGACTACCACGATCTCGGCGGCGCCGAATACGACCTGCGGTCAGCCGTGCGGTCGGCCGCCGACGCGCTGAGTGCGATGGGACTGGGATCGTCCAGCGGCGTCGACAATCCACGCGAACTGGTCGAACAGTTGATGGAATCCCAACGCCAGCACCGGGTTCCCGATCATGCACCATCGCGTGCGCTGCGCGTGCTGGAGAACGCGGCACATGTCGACGCAATCATCGCCGTCAGCGCCGGGCTCAGCCGGCTGCCCGACCGGATGACCGCCGCGCCGGAACTCGTTGGCACCCAATCGTCCTCAGAGGGTCAGATCGCCAACGATGCATTGCGGCCGTTGACTGCCGTGGTGCGCTCAGCCCGGATGGCCGCGGTCGATGAAATCCTCCACTCAGCGTGGACTGACTAGCCGGCTGCGCAGTGCGGTGGACGGCACGGGGCGCCGTCGACACTGCCCAGACAGCCCGGCACCGGGCCGGGACCGTTGACCCGCACCGGCTCTCGGCCGTCGCGCAGTTCGTCGATCAAATCGATTGCCAGCCGGGCGAATCGAGGATCGGCGTTGGGTGTGCCGGCGCGCGCCAAAGCGACGCCCAATTCGTCGGCCTGCAGGCGCAGTTCATGATCGAGATCCCAGACCACCTCGATGTGGTCGGCGACGAACCCGATGGGACAGACGACGACGGCTTCGGTGCCGGCACCGGCCAGCGCCGCGAGATGGTCGCCGACATCCGGTTCCAGCCACGGCACCTGCGGCGGGCCGGAACGTGACTGCCACACCAGGTCGTGTTCGGCGTAGCCGGCCGCCTCGGCGACAAGCCTTGCCGCATAGGCGACTTGGCGACTGTAAAGGTTCGGCCCGCAACGCTGGTCGGCGCCGGTGGGGATGGAATGGGCGGTGAAGACCAGGCGCGCGCCCGGGGGCACCGTCGCGGCGGCCGTGGTGACCGCCTCGGCGAACATCTCGACGAACAGCGGGTGGTCGAAGTAGGTGCGCAGCTTGACCAGCTCCGGTGCCCCGGAACCGGCTGCCGCGCGCGCCCGGGCGATGTCCTCGACGTACTGGGTGCAGCTGGAGTAGCCACTCCACGCCGAGGTGGTGAAGGTGGCCGCACGGCGGATACCGTTGTCCCGCATGGCCGCAACGGTGTCCTCGATGTAAGGCGCCCAGTTCCTGTTGCCGAAGTACACCGGCAGGTCCTGCTGCCTCTGCAACTCGGCTATCAGCGCACGGTTGATGCCGTTGATCGGTGAGACACCGCCGAAATGCAGGTAGTGCTCGGCGACGTCATCGAGGCGTTCCGGCGGCACATTCCTGCCGCGGGTGACGTTCTCGAGGAACGGCCGGACCTGTTCGGGCCCTTCCGGTCCGCCGAACGACAGCAGCAAGACCGCATCGAATTGCATTGTGTGTCAGAGCAACTGAGTGTGGGCGCCGCCGTCGGCGTAGATGATGTCACCCGTGGTCGCCGGGAGCCATTCAGACAGCAGCGCGCACACCGTCTTGGCGACCGGGGTCGGATCCTTCATGTTCCAGCCGATCGGCGCGCGCTGGTCCCAGCCCTCTTCGAGCAGCTGGATCTGGGCACCCGCTTCGTCGCCCAGCGCACCGCCGACGATAGCGGCCATGGCCAGCGTCCGGATCGGCCCTGCCGCAACGAGGTTCGAACGCACGCCGTACTTCCCGGCCTCGCGCGCGACGAACCGGTTGACCGATTCCAGTGCGCTCTTGGCAACCGTCATCCAGTTGTAGGCCGGCATCGCGCGGGTGGGGTCGAAGTCCATGCCGACGATGCCGCCGCCCGGATTCATGATCGGCAGCAACGCTTTTGCCAAGGATGCGTACGAGTACGCGGAGATGTGGATGCCCTTGGACACGTCCTCGTAGGGCGCGTCGAAGAACGGGTTGATGCCCATCCCGCTCTGCGGCATGAACCCGATCGAGTGCACGACACCGTCGAGCTTGTTGCCCTCGCCGATGACCTCGGTCACCCGGGCAGCCAGACTGTCCAGGTGGTCCTGGTTCTGCACGTCGAGTTCGATCAGCGGCGCCTTCTCCGGAAGCCGGTCGCAGATCCGCTGGATCAGCCGCAGCCGGTCGAATCCCGTCAACACCAGCGAAGCGCCCTGCTCCTGAGCGACTTTGGCGATGTGGAACGCGATCGACGAGTCGGTGATGATCCCGGACACCAGGATCCGTTTGCCTTCGAGCAGTCCTGCCATTATTTCGTCCCCTCTTTGCTTCTAGTGGCCCATGCCCATGCCGCCGTCGACCGGGATGACCGCACCGGAGATGTAGCTCGCGTCCTCCGACGCCAGGAAGCTGACCACCCCGGCGACCTCGGCAGCGGTGCCCACCCGTTTCGCCGGGATGAATTGCAATGCGCCCTCCTGGATCCGCTCGTCCAGGGCACGGGTCATGTCCGTGTCGATGTAGCCCGGCGCGACCACATTCGCGGTCACGTTGACCTTCGACAGCTCCCGGGCTATCGAGCGCGCCATCCCGATCACACCGGCCTTGGAAGCCGCGTAGTTGGCCTGGTTGCCGATGCCCCAGCTGCCGGAGACCGACCCGATGTAGATCAGCCGGCCGAACTTCTTGCGCTGCATGCTGCGTGCGGCGCGCTGGGTCACCCGGAAGGCGCCGGTGAGGTTGGCGTCGATGACCTTCTCAAACCGCTCTTCGGTCATCCGGATGAGGAACGCGTCCGCGGACAGACCGGCGTTGGAGACCAGCACCTCGACCGGGCCCTGGTGCTCCTCGACCTCCTTGAAGGCGCGGTCGACGGCGTCGTTGTCGGTGACGTCACACTCGACGGCGAACAGACCCTCGGGCGCGCCCGATCCGCGGTGCGTGACGGCTACCTTGTGGCCGTCGGCGGCCAGCCGCTGCGCGATCGCCAGGCCGATCCCCCGGTTTCCGCCGGTGACCAGGACTGAACGGGATACGAAAGGGGGTCTGCCGCCCTCGGTGGCGGCCTCGCTCGTGGTGTCGGTGGCTGTGTCAGTCACCCCGACAACCTAGCGCCTCGGGGCTTTGCGGCCGAAATTGGGCCTGGGGACGGACGGGCACGTCCACCGGGGTCACCGACCAGCGGTTCGGCGCACGTTGCGCAACACCATGTCCACCGCCGCCTCGATGACGTCGTCGTCGGGCACCGTGCCGAACATCAGCGACGGGCACGCGACCACCCCGGAGAGCATCGAGATCGCCGCTTCCAGTTGCGCACCGCCGAAGGCGCCTTCCAGGATGCCGCGGATGGTCCGCTGACCGTCGGTGTTGATCTTGTCGCGGACCTCTTTCATCACGTCGTCCGTCGCCCACTGCGTCATCGCGGACAGCACCTGGTCGAGCCGGTGGTCGAGCACCGCCTGCCGGAACGTGGTGAGCTCGCCGATCAGGTCGGTGCGGAGATCTCCCGTGGGAACGTGATGCTCAACCTCGCCGAGGGCCTCCAGGGCGATCGCAGCAAGGTCGAACCGGGTAGGCCAGTGCTTGTAGAGCGTGGTCTTGGAGTAGCCGGCCCGCTGGGCCACGTGAGCGTGAGTCAGCGCGTCGGAGCCTTCCTGAACCAGTACGTCGAACGCGGTGCGCGCGACGTCGGCACGGGTTCGGATGATCCGGGCGTCCTCGCCCTGCTCACCACCCGGGGCGCCGCGGCCAGGTGTCATCGAAACGCGTCCTTCCCGCTGCCAACGTTCGCGGTCGATCATGGAGAAAGTTAGCTGATGAACATCCAGGCCAGAAGCGTATTGCCCATTCATTAATGAACGAGTAGTACATTAATGAAAGATCTGTACTGCAATGCTGCCGAGTCAGAAGGTTCGCCGATGAGTCCGAAAATCGATGCCGGCGCGGTGCTGGGCCGCCAGGCCGACGAGATCGATACCCGCTATCACCCGTCCGCGGCGCTCCGGCGTCAGTTGAACAAGGTCTTCCCGACGCACTGGTCGTTCCTGCTGGGCGAGATCGCGCTGTACAGCTTCGTCGTCCTGCTGCTGACTGGCGTCTACCTGACCTTGTTCTTCGACCCGTCGATGAGCGAAGTCACCTACAACGGCGTCTACCAGCCGTTGCGGGGAGTCGAGATGTCGCGAGCCTACGAAACGGCACTCAACATCTCGTTCGAGGTGCGGGGCGGGCTGTTCGTGCGCCAGGTTCACCACTGGGCGGCATTGCTGTTCGCCGCTTCGATCATGGTTCACATGGCGCGCATCTTCTTCACCGGCGCGTTCCGCCGGCCGCGCGAGGCCAACTGGGTGGTCGGGTCGCTGCTGCTGATCCTGGCCATGTTCGAGGGCTTCTTCGGCTACTCGCTGCCCGACGACCTGCTGTCGGGCACCGGACTGCGCGCGGCGCTGTCGTCGATCACCTTGGGAATTCCGGTGGTCGGCACCTGGCTGCACTGGCTGTTGTTCGGCGGCGATTTCCCGGGCAACATCCTGATCCCGCGGCTGTACGCCATCCACATTCTGGTCTTCCCCGGCATCATGCTGGCGCTGATCGGCGTGCACCTGGCGTTGGTGTGGTTCCAGAAGCACACCCAGTTCCCCGGCCCGCGCCGCACCGAACACAACGTCGTCGGCGTGCGGGTGATGCCGGTGTTCGCGATCAAATCGGGAGCCTTCTTCGCCGCGATCGTCGGCGTGCTCGGCCTGATGGGTGGACTGCTGCAGATCAACCCGATCTGGAACCTGGGCCCCTACAAACCTTCTCAGGTCGCGGCGGGCTCACAACCGGATTTCTACATGATGTGGACCGACGGCCTGGTCCGGCTGTGGCCGGCCTGGGAGTTGTACATCGGCCATTACACCGTTCCGGCCGCCGTCGCCGTAGCCGTGCTGATGGGCGTCATCCTGGGCACGCTCGTGGTGTATCCGTTCCTGGAGAAGCGGTTCACCGGTGACAACGCGCATCACAACCTGTTGCAGCGGCCCCGCGACGTTCCGGTGCGAACTTCGATCGGCGCCATGGCAATCGCGTTCTACATCGTGCTGACCTTCTCGTCGTTCAACGACATCATCGCCTACCAGTTCCACATCTCCTTGAACGCGATGACGTGGATTGGGCGGATCGGCATGGTGATACTGCCGCCGGTTGTGTACTTCGTCAGCTACCGCTGGTGCATCAGCCTGCAGCGCAGTGACCGCGCCGTGCTCGAGCACGGTGTCGAGACGGGCATCATCAGACGCCTGCCGCACGGCGCCTACGTCGAACTGCACCAACCGCTGGGCGCGGTCGACGAGCACGGGCATCCGATCCCGCTGGAATATCAGGGCACGCCAATTCCCAAGCGGATGAACAAACTTGGCCTGGGCGGACGACCCGGCTCGGGCAGCTTCCTGTTCGCCGATCCGCCGGCCGAAGCGGCCGCTCTGCGCGAGGCTGCCCACGCCGGGGAGCAGCGGGCCCTGACCGCGCTACGCGAGCGCCGCAATGGCGCCGGGGCCAATGGCGCCGGGGTCAATGGCGCCGACCTCAATGGCGCCCGGGGCAACGGTCACCACGCGGAGGACAGCGAGTCTTCGGTGGAGACGCCAAGATTGCGCTGAGCGCGCGCAGTGCGGCGCCGGTCCCTGTGCTTCATCGCCAGCGGCGCAGGCTCGCCGCCAGAGGCTCTGGCTTGTAGGCGCAGGCTCACCCGGGGAAGATCAGCCAGACCTTTCCGGCTGCGCAGCTGGACTACGTCGGCAAGCGGCGGTTGATCAGCAACGCAGCCAGACCGGCGATAGCCAGGACCAGAGCGCCGAGCCGCAGCCAACCCACGCTCGCGTCGCCCTTGATGGTCTCGTAGCCGATCTGCTGCTGCAGCGACGAGTACACCGCCTTGAGCTCGGCCAACGTGGCGGCGTTATAGGCGTTACCGCCGGACAGTTGCGCGACCTTCTTCAATGTCTCGTCGTCGACTGGCACGGGCTGACGCTGGTCGTTGATCTCGACGAAGCCGTACGGGGTGCCGAAGGAGATCGTCGAGATCGGCACGCCCTGGTCCTTGGCGGTGCGCGCGGCGGTGAAGGCGCCCTTGGGGTTGTCCGGGTTGGTCGGCATCGTCTCCTTGCCGTCGGAGAACAACACGATGCGCGCCGGCGGCGGCGTGTCGCCGCCACCGATCACCGCGCCGACGGTGGCGATCGCCTGCAGCGCGGTGAAGATGCCCTCCCCGGTAGCGGTCCGGTCGGCGAACTGGAGCTTGTCCAGAGCGTTCTTGGTGGCTTCCCGGTTGGTCGTCGGCGACACCAGCACGGTCGCCGTGCCTGCGTAGGCGATCAGCCCCAGGTTGATTCCGGGAGTCAGCTCGTCGGCGAACTGCTTGGCCGCTTCCTGCGCGGCCACCATCCGGTTGGGTTCGACGTCGGTGGCACGCATCGACTGCGACACGTCGATCACCAGCATCACCACGGCGCGGTTACGCGGAATCCGCACATCGTTCGTCGGCCCCGCCATCGCGATGGTGAAGAGCACCAGCGACGCCGCCAACAGAATCGCCGGAATATGCCGCCACTTCGAAGGCCGTTTCGGCGCAACGCTTTCCAGCAACTCCATGTTGGCGAAGCGCAGCATGCGCCGCTGCCGCGCCAGTTGCAGCACCACATACAGCGCGATCAGCCCGGCGACGACGAGCAGAAACAGGAAGAACCAGGAGTGTTCGAAGCCGGACAGCGACATCGGCCCCAGCAGCGGCAACGTCATAACAGACCCGTCATGTTGTAGAAGTCCGTCACCGGCGTCCCGCCATTGCCCCGCGCCGGCGGGAGGAGATGAAACGGACGATGTCTTCGATCCAGTCGCGGTCGGTGCGCAGCGTCATCACCGGGGCGCCGCAACCACGAATGGTGCGGGCCACGTCGTCACGATGTTTCGCCGCAGCCCGAGCGAAATCCGTCTGCAACTGGGCGTCGATGGTGAATTCGCGTACCGCCCCGGATTCGGCGTCCTGCAGCACCACGTCGCCGATGTCGGGCAGTTCAACGTCGCGAGGGTCGAGGACCTCGATGGCGAGCACCTCGTGACGGGCCGCGATCGCCCGCAGCGGACGCATCCAGTTGATCGGGCCCAGGAAGTCACTGATGACCACCGCCATTCCGCGCCGGCGTTCCGGCCGGCGTAGCGCGTCGATCGCCGCGGCCAGGTCGCCGCGTACCCCGACCGGCGCCTTGGGCGTGGTCGCGATGGAGCGCAACAAATTGTGCACGTGCTCCCGGCCGGACCGGGCCGGAACCCGAATCATGTTGTCGCCGTTGGAAATCAACGCGCCAAGACGATTGCCGCCGCCGACGTTGAGGTAAGCGATCGCCGCCGCGGCGGCCACCGCGAGGTCCCGCTTCTCACACACCGAGGTGCCGAAGTCGAGGCTGGCCGACATGTCGACGACCAGCCAGGTTTCCAGCTCACGGTCGGCGATCATCTGCCGGACGTGCGGATGGGTGGTGCGCGCGGTGACCGCCCAGTCCATCCGTCGCACATCGTCACCGGGCTGGTAGATCCGCGACTCCCCCGGCTCGCTGCCCGGCCCCGGGATCAAACCCAGGTGGTCGCCGTGCAGGATGCCGTCCAGCTTGCGGTTGATCGTCAGCTCGAGTGTGCGCAGCGCCGCCGACAACTTCGGGTCGTCGATGGTGCCGCGCAGCATCGAGGGCGGATGGCGAACCGCCTTTTTATCCGTCACCGACCGCCCGCCGCGGCGCCCTGCATCACCGGTGCCACCGAATGTCCTTGCTGCGGAACGGCATTCACCTGCGGCAAGGCCACCGTCTGCAGGACCCGGTTGATCACCGTCTCGGCGGTGATCTCGTCGGCGAGCGCGTCGTAGGTGAGCACCAGCCGGTGCCGCAGCACGTCGGGGATGACGTCGATGATGTCCTGCGGGATCACATAGTCGCGACCGCGCACCAGGCCAAGCGCCCGGGCCGCGGCGATGATGCCCAGCGAGGCACGGGGCGAGGCGCCGAACGCGATCCAGGTCTTGACGTCGTTCATCCCGAGTTGCTCCGGGTGGCGGGTAGCGGTCACGATGCGGACCACGTAGTCGACCAGCGCGTGGTGGACGAAGCTGTTGGCCGCGACACCCTGCAAACGCAGCAGGTCGCCGGTGTCGAGGATCTGCTTGGGCTGCGGCGGGGTGACGCCCATCCGGTAGATGATCTCGCGCTCTTCTTCGGGCGAGGGGTAGCCGACGTTGATCTTGAACAGGAAGCGGTCGCGCTGCGCCTCAGGCAGCGGGTAGACGCCCTCCTGCTCGATCGGGTTCTGCGTCGCCATCACCAGGAACGGGTTGGGCAGCGGGAACGTCTTACCGCCGATCGAGACGTGGCGCTCGGCCATCACCTCGAGCAACGCCGACTGCACCTTGGCGGGTGCACGGTTGATCTCGTCGGCGAGCAGGAAGTTGACCACCACGGGGCCCAGCTCAGTGTCGAATTCCTCTTTGCCCTGCCGGTAGATGCGGGTACCGACGATGTCGGTGGGCACCAGGTCGGGCGTGAACTGGATGCGCGCGAACGTCCCGCCGACCACGCGCGCGAAGGTCTCTACCGCGAGCGTCTTGGCGACGCCCGGAACGCCTTCCAGAAGCACGTGCCCCTTGGCGAGCAGGCCGACCAGCATCCGCTCCACCAGCTGGTCCTGGCCCACAATGATGCGCTTGACCTCGAAGATGGCCCGCTCCAGAGTGTGCACCTCGGCGGCCAACCCGTCGGCACCGCCGATTGGCGCCTCATGGGTGGGTGGGCCCGAATGAGCACCCTGGCCCGGGTAACCGCCACCTGCCGTTGTCATCAATAACCCTCCAGAGCTCATGCGGGACACAACTGCTGTCACGACCACTGTCGCGGGGCAGCGACGTGCCCGCGTTCAACTATTCCAGGCGTCTGGAATTCCGTCGACGTCGCCGGTTCCCTATTAGGCGACTCTCAGGGTCGCCCCACCGGCTCAGTACTCGATAATCCTAGTCAGATACGGCGTCATTCCCGGCTTGCGCACCGGGCTGACGGTGACTTTGCCCGCCAGGCTCGATGCCTCCAGCATCTGACCGTTACCCAGATACATGGTGACGTGCTGGCCGCCGTTCGGGCCGTAGAAGATGAGGTCTCCGCGCCGTGCCTCGTTCTGCGGAATGTGGCGCCCGGCGTTGTACTGGTCGCCGGAGAACCGCGGGATCAGCACGCCGACCCCGGCGAAGGCGTACCGCATCAAGCCGGAGCAGTCGAAACCGGTGGTGCCAGCACCGTCGTCGACGCCTTTGCTCGGACCATCCAGCGAGCCGCCACCCCAGGAGTACGGAACCCCCATCTGGGATCCGGCGCGCCGGATTACGTGCTCGATGGCCTGCCGCCCGTTGGCCCGCGGGATCCGGCTACCGCTGGTGTTGGCGGCCGCCGGAGCGGCCGAACCGCCCAGGTTGATGCCCAGCCCGGAAAGGAACTGCTGGCCGAGGTTGAGCGTGGTCTGGGTCGCCTGAGCGGTGGCCTGCAGCGAGGCGTTAGCCACGGCCAGCGGGTCGCCGGGAGCGCCCGCGCTGATCGCGGCAGGCAGGGTGGGATCCCACTCACCCGGTTCGGCCGAAGCCGGGGCCGGAGCGGCAACAGCGATCAACAGCCCGGTCACCAAGGCGGTGATCCAGACCAAGGAGAAGCGAAATCGCTTGTGACGCATGGAACCTCGTTAATACTCGATGTAGCGGATCACGAACGGCGTCATGCCGCTGGTGCGGACCGGCGCGGTGCGCACCTTCAAACCGATATCGGGCGCCTCGAGCATCTGGCCGTTGCCCAGGTAGATCGTCACGTGCTGGCTACCGCCGGGGCCGTAGAAGATGACGTCACCACGGCGCATCTGGGCGGTCGGGATCTTGCGGCCCAGGTTGTACTGCGAGCCCGAATAGTGCGGCAGCTTGATTCCCACGCCGGCAAACGAGTAGAGGACCAGTCCAGAACAGTCGAAGCCGGTGATGCCGGCACCCGAGTCGATTCCTTTGCTGGGACCCGCCGCGTTGCCACCACCCCAGGAGTAGGGCACCCCGATCTGTGACATGCCGCGCCGAATGACGTACTCGGAGGCCTGTCGCCCGTAGACCCGCGGGATGCGGCCCGACGTCGCCGCCGCCGGCGCATTGGTGATGCCGGTGTCGTCAGGTTTGAGGATGCCGAGCTGCTGCAGGAAGTTGCGCCCCATCTGGGCGGTCACCTGCGCCGACGTCGCCGAATAGCCCAGCACCTGATTCACCACGGCGATCGGGTCACCGGGGATGTTCGCGCTGGGCACCTGCGGCAGCGTGGGGTCCCAGCCGTCCCAGCGACGCCCGCCACCGGGTCCGTCGGCCGAGTCCCACATGCCTGACGGCGGCGTGCCCTGCCCGCCGGCCGCGTGCCATGCGACCAGTTGCGCGGCCTGCAGCTTGGCTTCGGCCTGCTCACGCTCAGCGGCGGCGCGGTTGACCTCTTCGCGCTGCTCGTCGAACTTGCGCCGGGTGTCACCGAGCGCCGCGACCGCCGCGTCTTGGCTGGACTTGGCGTCGGCGGCGGCTTTGTCGGCCTTCTGCTTGGCCTGGCGCGCAACGGATTCCTTATTCACCTGCTCGGTGCGCGCCCGCTGAAGCCTGGCCATCACCGCCTGCGAACTGGTGGTCATGGTCTGGGCCGCCGACGCGGCGGCGATCATGTCTTCGGGACTGCGAGCAGTGAGGAAGCCGTCCGACGGTCCGTTCATGTAGGTGGCCGCGGCGAAGGAGTTGAATCGCTGCTGGGCCGCGGCGATTGCCGCATTCGCGTCCTTGACCGATTGCTGGCTGGTTTCCAGCTCCCGCCCGGCGACCTCAGCCTGTTCCCGTGCTTCTTCGACGGCCACCAGCGCCTTGTTGACGCCCTCTTGCTCCATCTCGACGGCGTTGGCCAGGTCTTCCAGACGCTGGCTCGCCTTGGCGACGTTGGCGATGAGCACCGCCATCGAGTCAGCCGCCGGGTCCGCTCTGGCCATTCCGAGCTCGGGCGTGCCGAACAGCAGCGCGACGCTGAGCACGGTCGGCACAGCTGGCCTGACCAACCTGGCGGCGGTTCGCGAAGCAGAGCCCGGGCGTGTCCGTCTCATGCGACTTGGGTCTCCTATGGGCAAATCGGGTGTACGACGCGGGTTTTCACCTAGAGAGCAATTGGCATCAAGAGCATCAATCGCACCGTACGTCACACTTGTCGCTAAAGAAACGCAAGTCACAAATTGCACTCTGGAAGTGCGTTTACTGTGACCGAACAGTGACCTGTGGGGTTTGCCGCGATGAGCGGCGCCGACGTCGTATCAACGACGCCAAATAGATGAAAGCCAGGTTAAGTGCCCTGGCTATCGCCTGTCGAGGCAGTCTCGCTCGACGCCCCCGACGTTGCTGGCTGGCGGTTACCGAGCTGCAGCAACCTGGTGCCGACGGCTGCCGCAAACACCCCGATCAGCAAAACAATCGTCAGAGCCGTCCAGGGGAACTCGGGCGTGTTGAGTTCGTTGAGGAAATTCTGCGCAGACTGCACGGGATTGCCGGTTTTCGAGTGGTCCTCGCCGGCTTCGAGGGTCACCCGCGGGTAGTGGCTGCTGTAGCTGCCGACGTAGCTCGGACTGAGCACCAACACCGTGGAATCCGGGTAGTCGGCGCCGACAACGGTCGCGATATCGCGCAGTGGCGTGTCATTGGGCGGGTTGTGGTCGAGCAGGACGATCTTGAGGTTGATGCCATCACCGCGGGCCTGGCTGACCACTTCCTGCAGACCGGGTTCGACGTTCGGCGTGGCCGCGACACCGTCGGCGGCGACTTGCGCCTTGATCGAGTTGATGTCGACGTCCTGCGGGATGTATTCGGGCAGGAACGGGATCGTCTGCGGCAAATAGGTCTGCGGCAAATAAGTCAAAGTCGTCGCTCCTCCCACGGTGCTAGGAGCACCGTACCGGCTCCGCTTCGGGCGGCCGCGCCCCCCGCACCGCGACACTGCAACCACGCCCACGACACGCCGCCGACGGTGTGCGTGTGTTCAGTTTCGATGAACAGGGCAGCCGCCCTTTCCCCGCGAAGCCCACTGGACAAGACTGGGGGCTACGGGCAGCCCCCCGTATTGCAGGACAAGCGTACTGTTAAAGTTGCACGGCACCGTCGACACGGCCCGTCGGCGGCACAAACTGAATTTTCGGGAGTTGATGTGAGCAGCAAGAATTCGTTCGGAGCCCGCGACACACTCAAGGTCGGCGACAACAGTTACGAGATTTATCGCCTCGACGCCGTTGAGGGCACCAAGAAACTCCCCTACAGCCTCAAAGTTCTGGCCGAGAACCTGTTGCGCACCGAAGACGGCGCCAATATCACCAAAGAACACATCGAGGCGATCGCCAACTGGGACCCCGACGCCAACCCGAGCATCGAGATCCAGTTCACCCCCGCCCGGGTGGTCATGCAGGACTTCACCGGCGTCCCGTGCATCGTCGACCTGGCCACCATGCGTGAGGCCGTCGCAGATCTGGGTGGCGACCCGGAGAAGGTGAACCCGCTGGCCCCCGCCGAGCTGGTGATCGACCACTCGGTGATCCTCGACGTGTTCGGCCGCGCGGACGCCTTCGAGCGCAACGTCGAGCTGGAATACGAGCGCAACGGCGAGCGCTACCAGTTCCTGCGTTGGGGCCAAGGAGCTTTCGACGACTTCAAGGTGGTGCCCCCGGGCACCGGCATCGTGCACCAGGTCAACATCGAGTACCTGGCCCGTACGGTCATGGTCCGCGACGGCGTGGCCTACCCGGACACCTGCGTAGGCACCGACAGCCACACCACCATGGTCAACGGCCTAGGCGTGCTGGGCTGGGGTGTCGGAGGCATCGAGGCCGAGGCCGCCATGCTGGGCCAGCCCGTGTCGATGCTGATTCCGCGGGTTGTCGGCTTCAAGCTGACCGGTGAAATCAAGCCCGGCGTCACCGCCACCGACGTGGTGCTCACCGTCACCGACATGCTGCGCAAGCACGGCGTCGTCGGCAAGTTCGTCGAGTTCTACGGCAACGGCGTGGCCGAGGTGCCGTTGGCCAACCGCGCCACCCTGGGCAACATGAGCCCCGAATTCGGTTCTACCGCAGCGATTTTCCCGATCGACGAAGAGACCATCAAGTACCTGACCCTGACCGGCCGGTCCGAGGAGCAGCTCGCGCTCGTCGAGGCCTACGCCAAGGCGCAGGGCATGTGGCACGACCCCGACCATGAGCCGAAGTACTCCGAGTACCTCGAACTCGACTTGTCCACGGTGGTGCCCTCGATCGCCGGACCGAAGCGTCCGCAGGACCGGATCCCGTTGTCGGAGGCCAAGGTTGCCTTCCGCAAAGACATTCACAACTACGTGGAGGAGAACCACCCGGCGCCGGAGACCAAGCTCGACGAGGCAGTCGAGGAGTCCTTCCCGGCCAGCGACTCGGCAACGCTGTCCTTCGCCGACGACGGCGAGGGCGACCGGGTTCCCTCCGCCGCGAACGGCCACTCCGGTCGGCCCTCCAAGCCGGTCGACGTGAAGTCGGCCGACCGCGGCGAGTTCGTGCTCGACCATGGCGCCGTCGTTGTCGCGGGCATCACGTCGTGCACCAACACCTCCAACCCGTCGGTGATGCTGGGGGCCGCGCTGCTGGCCCGCAATGCCGTCGAGAAGGGCCTGACGTCCAAGCCGTGGGTGAAGACCAACATGGCTCCCGGCTCGCAGGTGGTGACCGACTACTACAACAAGGCCGGTCTGTGGCCCTACCTGGAGAAGCTGGGCTTCTACCTGGGCGGCTACGGGTGCACCACATGCATCGGCAACACCGGCCCGCTGCCCGACGAGATCTCCCAGGCGATCAACGACAACGACCTGTCGGTGACCGCGGTGCTCTCCGGTAACCGCAATTTCGAGGGCCGCATCTCCCCCGACGTCAAGATGAACTACCTGGCCTCGCCGCCGCTGGTCATCGCCTACGCCATCGCCGGCACCATGGACTTCGACTTCGAAACGGACCCGCTCGGGGTCGACAAGGATGGCACCGAGGTCTATCTCAAGGACATCTGGCCCACCACCCAGGAGATCGAGGAGACGATCGCCTCCTCGATCAACCGGGACATGTTCACCGAGTCCTACGCCGACGTCTTCAAGGGCGACGATCGCTGGCGGTCGCTGCCAACCCCGGAGGGCAACACCTTCGAATGGTCCGACGACTCGACCTACGTCCGCAAGGCGCCGTACTTCGACGGCATGCCCGCCGAGCCGGAGCCGGTCAAGGACATCAAGGGCGCCAGAGTCCTTGCACTGCTGGGTGATTCGGTGACCACCGACCACATCTCGCCGGCCGGCGCGATCAAGAAGGGCACCCCTGCGGCGCAGTACCTCGAGGAGCACGGGGTGCAGCCGAAGGACTTCAACTCCCTCGGCTCGCGACGCGGCAACCACGAGGTGATGATCCGCGGCACGTTCGCCAACATCCGGCTAAGCAACCAGGTGCTTGCCGGATTAGGGGAAGTTGTCTCCGGCGGCTACACCCGCGACTTCACCCAGGACGGCGGTCCGCAGGCGTTCATCTTCGACGCGGCGCAGAACTACGCGGCGCAGAAGATTCCGCTGGTGGTGCTGGGCGGCAAGGAGTACGGATCCGGATCGTCGCGAGACTGGGCGGCCAAGGGCACCTTGCTGCTGGGCGTGCGTGCGGTGATCACCGAATCGTTCGAGCGCATCCACCGGTCCAACCTGATCGGCATGGGCGTCATCCCGCTGCAGTTCCCCGAGGGCGAGTCGGCTAAGTCCCTGAAGCTGGACGGCACCGAGACCTACGACATCACCGGCATCGAGGCGCTCAACGAGGGCAAAACGCCGAAGACGGTGAAGGTGACCGCCACCAAGGAAGACTGCAACAAGGTCGAGTTCGACGCGGTGGTCCGCATCGACACACCTGGTGAAGCCGACTACTACCGCAACGGCGGCATCCTGCAGTACGTGCTGCGCAACATGCTCAAGTCCAGCAAGTCCGGCTAACCGAGCGCTCACACCCGCCAGTGCCGAAGGTCAGCGAGGACCATCTGGAGGCTCGGCGCCGTCAGATCCTCGACGGTGCACGCCGCTGTTTCGCCGAGTACGGCTACGAGCAAGCCACGGTGCGACGGCTGGAGCAAGAGATCGGGATGTCGCGCGGCGCGATCTTCCACCATTACCGGGACAAGGACGCCCTGTTCTTCGCGCTGGCGCGCGAGGACACCCAGCGAATGGCGGAGGTCGCGTCGCGCTCTGGTCTCATCCAGGTGATGCGCGACATGCTCGCCGCACCCGAGCAGTTCGACTGGCTGGCAACCCGACTGGAGATCGCCCGCAAGCTGCGCCATGACCCCGAGTTCAGTCGCGGCTGGGAAGAACGGTCAGCGGAACTGGCGGCGGCGACCACCGATCGGCTGCACCGGCAAAAGCAGGCGGGCCGGGTGCGCGAGGACGTCCCCGCCGACGTGCTGCACTGCTACCTGGATCTAGTGCTGGACGGACTGGTGGCCCGGTTGGCCTCAGGCGAGGATCCGCAGCGCCTGGCAGCGGTGCTCGATCTCGTCGAGAACTCGGTGCGTGTTTCCGGTCTTGACGGTCAGGCCGGGGGTTTGACTGCGCGGTGATTGGGACCGCCACGGCTGCGCATTGTGGTTCCCGACTCGCGCAGCAAGCTGTGTACCGAGCCGTACGACCGCCCGGTCGAAGCGGCCAGTTTACGGATGCTGGCGCCCTTCTCGTAGGCGTTGCGCAACTCGTGCAGCAGCTGATCGCGGGTCTCCTTTGACTTCCGCATGGCAACAGGGTAGGAATCCGCGACCCTTGGCGTGCCGCTTTGACGCAATTCGGGTGAGCGGACGCTCAGGCCAGCTCAATGAGGTCCCGATACTCCTCTGACCAGTAATCCTCGGTGCCGTCGGGCAAGAGCACGACGCGTTGCGGGTCGAGCGCCTCGGCCGCGCCCGGGTCGTGGGTGACCAGCACCACCGCGCCCTGGTAGCTGCGCAGCGCGTCGAGCACCTGCTCGCGGGAGGCGGGGTCGAGGTTGTTGGTCGGTTCGTCGAGCAGCAGGACGTTGGCCGTCGAGGCGACCAAGCCGGCCAGTGCGAGGCGGGTTTTTTCGCCGCCGGACAACGTGCCCGCGGGCTGGTCGAGTTGCGGTCCGGTGAACATGAAGGCGCCGAGCAGACCGCGCAGGTCCTGTTCGCCGGATTCGGGCGCGGCGTGCCGGATGTTCTGCCAGACGGTCGCGTCGTTGTCGAGGGTGTCGTGCTCCTGGGCGAAATAGCCGATCCGCAACCCGTGACCGGGCTCTAGGCCGCCGGTGTCCGGGGTCTCTACACCGGCCAGCAAACGCAGCAGCGTGGTCTTGCCGGCACCGTTGAGCCCGAGCACCACCACGCGCGAGCCGCGGTCGATGGCCAGGTCGAGGCCGGTGAAGACCTCAAGCGAGCCGTACGTCCGGCTCAGCCCCTTGACCACCAACGGCGTCCGCCCGCAGGGGGCCGGCGTGGGGAATTTGATGCGGGCCACCTTGTCGGCGACGCGCTCTTCGTCGAGGGCCGCCATCATGCGGTCGGCACGACGCAACATATTCTGTGCCGCAACAGCTTTCGTCGCTTTCGCACCCAGCTTCGCAGCCTGGTTGCGCAGCGCCGTGGCCTTGCGTTCGGCATTCGCCCGTTCCCGTCGGCGGCGCTGCTCGTCGGTGGCGCGCGCGTCGAGGTACTTCTGCCAGGTCATGTTGTAGACGTCGACCTCGCCCCGCACCGCGTCGAGGAACCAGACCCGGTTGACCACGTCGGCCAGCAGGTCGACGTTGTGGCTGATGATCACCAGTCCCCCGTTATGGGAGCGCAGGAATTCCCGAAGCCAGCCAACCGAATCCGCGTCCAGGTGGTTGGTCGGCTCGTCGAGCAGCAACGTCGTGGAGGACCCGGAACCGCTGTCGGATGCCGCGAACAGGATTCGCGCGAGTTCGACACGGCGGCGCTGCCCACCAGACAGGGTGCGCAGTTGCTGGGTCAGCACCCGGTCGGGCAGTCCGAGGCTGGCGCAGATGCGGCCCGCTTCGCTTTCGGCGCCGTAACCGCCGAGCGCGACGAACCGCTCCTCAAGCTGGCCGTAGCGGCGGATGGCGCGGTCGCGCGCGTCGTCGTCAGCAACCTCGGCCATCAGCGCCTGTTGCTTCTCCAGGTCGGTGAGCAACACGTCCAGACCACGGGCGGACAGCACCCGGTCGCGGGCCAGCACGTCGAGGTCGCCCTCTTTGGGATCCTGTGGCAGATAACCGATGTCGCCCTTACGCGTCACCGAGCCGGCGTATGGCTGGCCCTCCCCCGCCAAAATGCGCATGGTCGTCGTCTTGCCTGCGCCGTTCCGTCCGACCAATCCGATTCGGTCGCCGGGCTGCACCCGCAAGTCCGGACCGTCCGGGGAGAGCAGGATGCGCGCACCAGCGCGGACCTCGAGGTCCGTAGCCGTGATCACATTCGCTCCTTTTGTCCGGCGCTACTCGCCGGCGTTATTTGTCGTCAGTGAATACCGCTGGGCGCTTCTCTGCGCGTGCGGCAACCGCTTCTTCGAAGTTGGAGGTGAGCAGACGGACGAAAAGCTGTCCGAGGCCTTCGGCCTGCATGTGTCCCTCGAGGCTGCCGGCGTCCAGTCCACTCCATAGCGTGCGTTTGGTCAACTCGATACCCGGCCGCGAGAACGCCGCCATGCGCGCGGCAATCGCATAACAGGTGTCCAGCAACTGGGCTTCCGGCACCTGACAGGACACCAATCCGATCCGTTCGGCCTCCTCGGCGGAGACGTCACGGCCGGTCAGCATGATCTCGAATGCCCGCGAGGACCCGATGGCCCGGGGCAGCAGATAACTCAGGCCGAGTTCGCTGGCGGTGAGACCGTTGTTGATGCCGGCCGCCCGGAAATACGCGCTGGTCGAGGCCACCCGGATGTCGGATGCCAGCGCCAGGCACAGTCCCCCGCCGATCGCCGCGCCGTTGACCGCGGCGATCACCGGTTGGTGCAGGCGCCGCAGCTTCAGAATGATCTCGTCGAGCAGTTCCATCGACCGCAGCGCGTACGTCGGGCGGGTGAGGTCTTCGACGTGCGGGACGGTGCCGGCGGACTTGTGGTCGGCGCCCGACGAGAACCCCCGTCCCGCCCCGGTGAGGACCACCACACGCACCGAATTGTCGTAGGTGACCTCGTCGAGAGCCTCCTTGAGCGGCACCATGACGTCGAACGCCATCGAGTTCATCCGCTCGGGACGGTTCAGCGTGATCAGAGCAATCTCGGGCCGCGGGTGTTCCAGGAGGACCAAACTCACCGTGAAACGGTAACGCAGAACGGGCCCGAGTCCGCGAACGTAACCCCGGCCGGGTTCGCGCTCAGACTTCGGTCGCCTCTTCGATGTCGTAGGCCTTGAGCTGCTGCACCAGGTCCTCCAGCGCCGCCGGGGGCAGCGCACCGGCCTGGTTGAAGAGCAGCTTGCCCTTCTTGAAGGCCATCAGGGTAGGGATCGAGCGGATCTGGGCGGCCGCGGCGAGTTCCTGCTCGGCCTCGGTGTCGACCTTGGCGAAGACCACGTCGGGATGCTTCTCCGACGCAGCCTTGAAGGTGGGCGCGAAGGCGCGACACGGGCCGCACCAGGAGGCCCAGAAGTCGACCAGCACCATGTCGTTGCCGTTGACCGTTTCGTTGAACTGCGAGGCAGTGAGGTCTTGGGTAGTCACAACTGCGCTAACGCCGACGTCGTGATCGTTGTTCCCGAGCCGCTCACAACAAGCTCGGCGTCGTCTGCTGATGCCGATAGGCCCGCAACTGCTTGACCAATTCGGCCATCACCCTCGGATTGGCGATCCCCGGCTGCTTGAACACCAATGCGCCCTTTTTGAAAGCCATCAATGTCGGCAACAATGTGACCCCTGCCGTTTCGACCAATTCCTTTTCGGTTTCGAAGTTCACTTTGCCGTGCACGATGTCCGGGCAATTCTGCGCGGAAGTCTCGTAGGTAGGCGTGAACACGTCGCACGGCTGGCACAACGGCGCCCAGAAGTAAACGAACACGTTCTCGTTGCCCCTAACCGCCTGCCGGAAGTCGGCGGCGGTCAGATCACGTGTCGACCCGGTGCCCATCAGCAGTAGAGCGTACGTCAACGCGACGCGGCAGACCGCCAGCTTCGCTTACTCAACAGGCGCATCCCGTTGAGCGCCACCAGCAGTGTGGATCCCTCGTGACCGGCCACTCCCAGCGGTAACGGCAGCTGCCCAAAGAGATCCCACAGCACCAGCACCGCGATGATGCTGCTGGCGAGCGCAAGGTTGACGGTCACCACGCGGCGCGCCTGCCGGGCCAGCCCGATGATCGTCGGGATGGTGTGCAGTTCATCGCGCACCGTCACCGCGTCGGCGGTCTGCAGGGCGATGTCGGAGCCCGCACCCATCGCCATCGAGGCACACGCCGCGGCCATCGCCGGCGCGTCGTTGACGCCATCACCCACCAACAGGACCCGGTGACCGTCCGCCTGCAGCGCACGTACCGCGGCCACCTTCTGCTCGGGCAGCAGCCCGGCGCGCACGTCGGCGATCCCGGCGTCGCGGGCGACAAGTCGGGCCGCGCGGGCATTGTCGCCGGTCAGCAGCACCGGAGGTGCCGACGTCACGGCCGTCATGGCCGCGACGGAGTCCACGGCGTCGGAGCGGATCTGATCGGCGAGTCCCAGCACACCGACGGCCGCCCCGTTGAGGACGATGACCGCGGCTGTGGCCCCGGTATCGACGAGATGTGCCACTTCCCGCGGGAGCGTTCCGCGGAAGCTGTGCGGGCTGCAGACCTCGACGAAATCGCGTCCGACCATCGCACGCACCCCGCGGCCCGGCACCGCGCGGAAGTCATCGGCGGCGGGGATGGCCACACCGCGCCGGCGCGCTTCCCCGACGATCGCCCGGCCCAGCGGATGTTCGCTGAATTGCTCTGCAGCAGCGGCTAATTCGAGCAACCGCGATATGCCGACCGACTCCGGCCGCAGCGCCTGGACGGACGTCAGCCGCGGCGTCCCGCAGGTCAGCGTGCCGGTCTTGTCCAACGCGACGACGGTGGTGTCGGCAAGGCGTTCGACGACGACCGCCGACTTCACCAGGATGCCGTGCCGGCCGGCGTTGGCGATCACCGAAAGCAGCGGCGGCATGGTGGCCAACACCACCGCGCACGGGGAAGCGACGATCATGAACGTCATGGCGCGCAACAGGGTTGGCTGCAACGCAGAGCCCAGCAGCAGCGGACCCGCGATCAGAGCCAGCGAGGCCACCACCACTCCCACCGAGTATCGCTGCTCGATTTTCTCAATGAACAGTTGGGTTTTGGCCTTGGTTGCGGACGCCTCGGATACCAACTCGACGATCCTCGCGACGACGCTCTGAGATGGGTCGCGGGCGACGACCATCTGCAGCACGCCGGACCCGTTGACCGTGCCGGCGAAGACATCGTCACCGGCAGCCTTGATGACCGGCATCGATTCACCGGTGATCGAGCACTGGTCCACCTCGGACTCACCGGACAGCACCACGCCGTCGGCAGGCATCCGTTCTCCCGGCCGCACCACCAACCGGTCGCCCACCTCGAGTTCGCTCGCAGGCACCACCCGCTCGAGGCCTGCCGCGTCGACGATTACGGCCTGATCGGGCGCGAGGTCCATCAGGCCCTGCACCGAATCCGCGGTGTGCTTTGTCGCAACCTCGTCGAGGGCACCCGAGGTCGCGAAAATCACGATGAGCAAAGCTCCGTCGAATATCTGACCGATCGCCACCGCACCGATCGCCGCCACGATCATCAGCAGGTCGACGTCGAGCGCCTTGTTCCGAAGCGCCTGCGCGCCTGCCCATGCCGAGCCCCAGCCGCCGGCCAGATAACAGGCCAGATACAGCGTCCACCAGACGACGGTGGCGCACTGGCGAGTTGCGCCGCCAGCCCGCCCAGGAACAGTGTCAACGCGACGGTGGCCCAGCGCACCGACATGACCGACCACAACGCGACGCGCCAACTCATCCGGCGGACGGCGGGAACGCGGTCGAAGGAAACCTCCGGGGCGGTCTCTTCGAGAGCGGTCAAGGTCATTCCGGCGGCCTCACAACGGCTTGGGACTACGTCTGGATGCACCGAGTCTATTGACGCGGGCGTCGCCGGAGGTCTCGGTTTGGTTCCGTTATGTCATTGAATTGGCTTCTGGCACTTGGGCATACAGACCCGCACCGCAGCAGCCGCCAACTCGTTCAGCTGGGTCGGGATACGGCGCCGAATTCCTTTGATGGACTACTTAAATTCGCCGAAAAATGGTTGCCGAAAAGGATTCATCATTGCCGAATCGCGATACGATTCTGGGATCGCCGGCTCTTCGCTGTGGAGGTGCGAGATGTCGTTTGTGGTCGCCAATACCGATTTCGTATCGCAAGCAGCGGGCAATCTCGCCCGGGTCGGATCACTGATCAGCGAAGCCAACAACGCCGCGGCGGCCCAGACGACCGCCGTCGCCGCCGCCGGCGCGGACGAGGTGTCGGCCGCCGTCGCCGCCATTTTCGGTGCGCACGCGCAGACGTATCAGACCCTCAGCGCCGGAGCCACCGCATTCCACGAACAGTTCGTGCAGTTGCTCTCCGGCGGCGCCAATGCCTATGCCCTCGCCGAAGCGACCAATATCGGTCCGCTGCAGCCGATCCTGGACCTGATCAACGCACCCACGATCGCGCTCTTCGACCGGCCTCTGATCGGCAATGGCGCCGATGGAACGGCGGCGAAACCAAATGGTCAGGGCGGCGGAATCCTGTTTGGCAACGGCGGTAACGGTGTCAACGGCGGCAGCGGTGGATCTGCTCTGTTCTTCGGCAATGGCGGGGCCGGCGGTTTAGGTGTGCCGGGCGGTGCGGGCGGCGCCGGAGGCAATGGTGGGTATCTCTGGGGCAACGGCGGTGCGGGCGGAGCCGGGTTCGCCGGCGGCGGCGCGGGCGGCCGAGCCTGGTTCATCGGAGGTGGCGGCGCGGGAGGCAATTCCTTGTCCTTCGGCGGCGGCGGGGCCGGAGGCGCAGGCGGATTCTTTGTCGGTGACGGCGGCAACGGCGGTAGCGGTGGAACGACGAGCAATGGTGGGATCGGTGGCCAGGCAGGTTTGATCGGCGACGGCGGAGACGGCGGTAGAGGCGGCACGGCGACAGGCAGCGGCGGCAACGGCGGCAATGCTCTGCTGATCGGCAGCGGCGGCAACGGCGGCAACGCTACCGCCGGTAGCTCTCCTGGACTCGGCGGCCAGCGCGGGCTTTTGTTCGGCCAGAACGGTGCTAACGGCTGACATTCCCCCAGCCAAGCCAGGTGTGCGCCTACCTACGGTTGCGTACGTTTTCTCCCAGCAGCAAGACTGTGCCCGATCACCGGGCCGATCAGACTGAGTGGAAGGAACCACAGTGGGGCACTACATCGCCAACGTGCGCGATCTCGAGTTCAATCTGTTCGAGGTTCTTGACGTCGGTGCCGTACTGGGGACCGGCAAGTATGCCGACCTCGACGAAGACACGGTGCGCACCATCCTCTCGGAAGCGGCCCGGTTGGCCGAAGGCCCGGTCGCCGAGTCCTTCGCCTTCGCCGACCGCCATCCTCCGGTCTTCGACCCGGCTACGCACTCCATCAGCGTCGCACCGGAATTGGTGAAGACCGTGCAGGCCATCAAGGACGCGGAATGGTGGCGACTGGGCCTCGCCGAGGAGATCGGCGGCATGGCCGCGCCACCGCCGCTCACCTGGGCGGTCAACGAGATGATCTACTGCGCCAACCCGTCGGTCTGCTTCTTCAACCTCGGCCCCATTCTTTCGCAATCACTGTTCGTCGAGGGCAACGACGAGCAGAAGCGTTGGGCCGCAATGGGAGTCGAGCGCGGCTGGCAATCGACCATGGTACTCACCGAACCCGACGCCGGCTCGGATGTCGGAGCGGGCCGGACCAAGGCCATCGAACAGCCCGACGGCACCTGGCACATCGAGGGCGTCAAGCGATTCATCTCCGGTGGCGACGTCGGCGACACGACCGAGAACATCTTCCATCTGGTGTTGGCTCGCCCTGAGGGCGCGGGACCGGGTACCAAGGGTTTGAGCCTGTTCTACGTTCCCAACTTCCTGTTCGACCCGGACACCGGCGAGCTCGGTGCGCGCAACGGGGTCTACGTCACCGGGGTGGAACACAAGATGGGTCTGAAGTCCTCCCCCACCTGCGAGCTGACCTTCGGGGCCACCGACGTTCCGGCCGTCGGATATCTGGTCGGCGGTGTCCACGACGGGATCGCGCAGATGTTCCACGTGATCGAGAACGCGCGCATGACAATCGGCGTCAAGTCTGCGGGGACCCTGTCGACGGGCTACCTCAACGCCCTCGCCTATGCGAAGGAACGGGTGCAGGGCGCGGACATGACGCAGATGACGGACAAGACCGCGCCGCGCGTCACGATCATGCACCACCCCGACGTGCGTCGCAGCCTGATGACTCAGAAGGCGTACGCGGAGGGCCTGCGAGCCGTCTACATGTATGCCGCAGCGCATCAGGACAGCGCTGTGGCACAACATGTTTCGGGCGCCGACCCCGACCTGGCGCACCGCGTCGACGACCTGCTGCTGCCCATCGTCAAGGGCGTGGGCTCGGAGCGGGCCTACGAGGTGCTGACCGAATCGCTGCAGACGCTCGGCGGGTCCGGTTTCCTCACCGACTACCCGCTGGAGCAGTACATCCGCGACTCGAAGATCGACTCGCTCTACGAAGGCACCACCGCGATCCAGGCGATGGACTTCTTCTTCCGCAAGATCGTGCGCGACCACGGGCAGTCTCTGCAGCACGTGACGACGCAGATCAACAAGACCATCGAGACCACCACGGAGTCATTGAAGGACCAGGCCGAGCTGCTGCAGGCCGCCGTCGAAGACGTCACCGGCATGACTGGTGCGCTGATGGGATACCTGATGTCGGCCGCCCAACACCCCACTGACATCTACAAGGTAGGCCTGGGCTCGGTGCGCTACCTGCTTGCCGTCGGTGACCTGATGATCGGCTGGCGGTTGTTGGCGCAGGCCAACGTGGCGGCGGCGGCGCTGGAGGGCGATCCGTCCGCGAGCGACAAGGCCTTTTACGAGGGCAAGGTCGGTGTGTCGGCGTTCTTCGCCAAGAACATGTTGCCGAAGCTGGCCGGGGTGCGGGCGGTGCTGGAGAACATCGACGACGACATCATGCGGGTCTCCGAAGACGTCTTCTGACGCATAGGGTCCGCACAGCTCCGAGGGGTAGACCGGATCGTCGGGAACCACCGACGATTTGGGGAGACATGTTGTCATTCACTCGTATCGCGATACTTGCCGGCGCCACGGCGCTGTCGGTCGCGTCGTGCAGCTCATCCACCACCTCCAGCCCGACCACATCGCCGAGCACCGTGGTGGCGTCGCCGACGACGTCGGCCCCGGGCAAGGGCGACGCACAAGTTCGTGGCCTAATCGCGTCCGTGGCGGGCAACGCGGCGCAGGTGACGCAGCAAAGCGGAACGGCCACAGTCGACTTCACCGGGTCGACCAAGGTGACCGAGATGACGACGGCGGCCCTGACGGACGTCACTGCGGGCAGCTGTGTCACGGTGAGGACCAACGATGCCGGTCAGGCAGCGACCTGGGTGCGCGTCAGCCCGGCGGTCGACGGCAAATGCCCACAGGGCAAGCAACCCACGACTCCCGGCAAGCATGCGCCGATCCAGGGGAGCGTGGCTTCCGTTGCGGGACAAACTATTACGATCAACACCGCCGCCGCGCCCCAGACGGTGACAGTTACCGACCAGACGAAGTACACCAAAATGGCCCCGGCGACGTCACAGGCGATCGCGCAAGGCAAATGCATCACAGCCCGCGGCAGCGAGGACAACGGCACGTTGCAGGCGACGGTGATCAGCCTGCGCCCGGCCGCCAACGGCAAGTGCCCGGACGGCGTTGGGCCGCACGGGCACTAGGGGGTGCTCCGCGCCCGCCGGCTAGACCGTAAACCCGAGGGCGCGCAACTGCTCGCGGCCGTCCTCGGTGATCTTGTCCGGGCCCCACGGCGGGTTCCAGACCCAATTGATCTTGATTTCGTCGACCAGGCCCGCGCCAACCAGCGCCGACCGCGACTGGTCTTCGATGACGTCGGTCAGCGGGCAGGCCGCCGACGTCAGGGTCATATCGACCAGGGCGACGGTTCCCTCGTCACCCTTCTCCAGATTCAGACCGTAGACGAGGCCGAGGTCGACGACGTTGATCCCCAGTTCCGGGTCGACGACGTCGCGCATCGCCTCTTCCACGTCGGCGAGCAGTAGCTCGTCAGATGCAGCGGCGTCGCTCATTGTGCAACCTCCTCGAAGCCGGCGTGCGCCTGCGCAGGCGCTTGCTTTGCCGCGCTGGCCCGCGCCAGCGCATCCTTGAACGCCATCCAGCCCAGCAGTGCGCATTTGACCCGCGCCGGATACTTGGCCACTCCCGCGAATGCGATCCCGTCCCCCAGTACGTCCTCGTCGCCCTGCACGGTGCCGCGCGAGGAGACCATCTCAGTGAAGGCGTCGATGGTGTCGAGGGCCTGCGACACGCTCTGCCCGATCACCTGTTCGGTGAGCACCGATGTCGCCGCCTGGCTGATCGAACAGCCCTGCCCGTCGTAGGAGATGTCGGCGACTGTCTGGCCGTCCTCAGAGAGGCTGACACGCAGCGTGACCTCGTCACCACAGACCGGGTTGACGTGGAAGACCTCGGCACCGAAGGGTTCCCGCAGCCCGCGGTGGTGCGGGTGCTTGTAGTGGTCCAGGATCACGTCCTGGTACATCTGCTCGAGACGCAACGTCAGCCTCTCCCAAAGAATTCGAGGGATCGTTTCACGCCGGCGATCAGGCGGTCGACTTCCTCCTCGGTGTTGTACAGGGCGAAGGATGCCCGGGCCGTGGCTGCCAGGCCGAACCGGCGGTGCAGTGGCAACGCACAGTGGTGGCCGACGCGCACGGCCACGCCCTCGTCGTCGAGCACCTGGCCGACGTCGTGCGCGTGCACGCCGTCGACGATGAACGAGACTGGCGAGCCGCGGTTCTCCATTGACGTGGGTCCGACGATGCGCACACCGTCGATGCCGGACAGGCCCTCAATGGTCTTGGCAACCAGCTCACGTTCGTGCGCCTCAACGGCTTCCATGCCGACAGCGCTCAAATAGCGCGCCGCAGCCGCCAGTCCGACCACCTGTGACGTCATCGGCGTTCCCGCTTCGAAGCGCTGCGGGGCGGGAGCATAGGTCGAGGTCTCCATGGTGACGGTCTCGATCATCGACCCGCCGGTGAGAAACGGCGGCATCGTGTTGAGCAACTCGCCGCGGGCGTAGAGGACCCCGATACCGTTGGGCCCCAACATCTTGTGCCCGGAGAAGGCGGCGAAGTCCACCCCGAGTGCGTGGAAGTCGACCGGCTGGTGCGGCACCGACTGGCAGGCGTCGAGCACCGTGAGGGCACCGACGGACCGGGCTCGCCCGACCAGCTCGCCGACCGGCGCCAGCGCGCCGGTGACGTTCGAATGATGGCTGAATGTAACGACTTTGACGTTCTCGTCGAGCTGCAACGAGTCGATGTCGATACGACCGTCTTCGGTCACCCCGAACCACTTGAGAGTGGCGCCGGTGCGCCGCGCCAGCTCCTGCCAGGGCACCAGATTGGCGTGGTGCTCGAGTTCGGTGGTGACGATCACGTCGCCGGGCCCGAGGGCGCTGTCGAACCGGCTGTCTCCCAACACATACGACACGAGGTTCAGCGACTCGGTGGCGTTCTTGGTGAACACTAATTCGTCGGGTTCGGCACCCACGAAGGCAGCGATGTCGGCGCGGCCCTGCTCGTAGGCGTCGGTGGCTTCTTCCATCAGCTGGTGCGCGCCCCGGTGCACGCCGCCGTTGGAGGTGACGAGGAACTCACGCTCGGCGTCGAGCACCTGCAGGGGTCGCTGCGACGTAGCTCCGGAATCCAGATACGCCAACTGATTTCCACCGCGCATCACGCGCTTGAGGATGGGGAAATCGGCGCGGATCGCCGTGAGGTCCAACATGCTCAGGCCCCAGCGGTCGCCGTCTGGGTGAAGCGCACGTAGCCGTTTTGCTCGAGTTCGTCGGCCAGCTCCGAGCCGCCGGATTCGGCGATGCGGCCTCCGACGAAGACGTGCACGTACTCGGGCTTGATGTAGCGCAGGATGCGGGTGTAGTGCGTGATCAGCAGGATGCCGCCGTTCTCCGCCTCGGCATAGCGATTGACGCCCTCGCTGACCACCCGCAGGGCATCGACGTCCAGGCCGGAGTCGGTCTCGTCGAGGATCGCGATCTTGGGCTTGAGCAACTCGAGTTGCAGGATCTCGTGCCGCTTCTTCTCACCGCCGGAGAAGCCCTCGTTGACGTTGCGCTCTGCGAACGCCGGGTCGATCTCCAGGGCGGACATCGCGGCCTTGACCTCTTTGACCCAGTGGCGCAGCTTGGGCGCCTCACCACGGATAGCGGTGGCGGCCGAGCGCAGGAAGTTCGACACCGAGACGCCGGGCACCTCGACCGGGTACTGCATGGCCAGGAACAACCCTGCCCGCGCCCGCTCGTCGACGCTCATCGCCAGCACGTCTTCGCCGTCCAGCGTGATCGAGCCTGAGGTGACGACGTATTTGGGGTGTCCGGCGATGGCGTAGGACAGCGTCGATTTGCCGGAACCGTTGGGCCCCATCAAGGCATGCTTCTCACCGGATTTCACGGTCAGGTCGACGCCCTTGAGGATCGGGATCTCGCGTTCGCCTTCGGCGCCGCTCGGGTTTTCGACGCTGACGTGCAGGTCTCTGATTTCCAGGATTGTCATGCGGTTGTTGCCTTCTCCGTCTTTTCCAGTTCGTGTTCGATGGCCGCGGTGAGGCGCTCCCGCACTTCGGGCACCGCGATCTTCGAGATGATCTCGCCGAAGAAACCACGGATCACCAGCCGGCGGGCCTGCTCTTCAGGAATGCCGCGGGAGCGCAGGTAGAACAATTGCTCGTCGTCGAATCGCCCGGTGGCGCTGGCGTGTCCGGCGCCGGCGATTTCGCCGGTCTCGATTTCCAGGTTGGGAACCGAATCGGCGCGCGCCCCGTCGGTGAGCACCAGGTTGCGATTCATCTCGAACGTGTCGGTGCCGGTGGCCTCGGCGCGGATCAGCACGTCGCCGATCCACACGGTGTGCGCATCGGGCAGCTTCGACGACGGATCTCCTTGCAGCGCACCCTTGTACAGCACATTGGATCGGCAGTCCGGCTGGGCGTGGTCCACCAGCAGCCGCGATTCGAGGTGCTGACCGTCGTCGGCGAAGTACAGGCCCAGTAGCTCGGCGTCCCCACCCGGTCCGGCGAACCGCACGTTGGCGGCCAACCGCACCACCTCACCGCCCAGGGTGACGGTGACGTGGCGCAGCACCGCATCTCTGCCGAGGCGGGCGTGGTGTGCGCTGACGTGCGCCGTGTCGTCGGCCCAGTCGGCGATCCAGATGACGGTGAGCCGGGCCGCGTCACCGACGACGAATTCGACGTTGTCGGCATACGTTCCGCTGCCCCGGTGGTCGATGACGACCACGGCCTCACCGAGCTCTTCGACCCGGATCTGCAGGTGCCCGTAGGCGGTGGCGCCCTGACCCGGCCCGGCAACGGTGATGTTGACCGGTTCGCTGACCTGGGTGTCGCGCCCGACGGTCACCAGCGTCGCGGCGTTGAACGACGAAAACGCCTGAGCCGCAACCCGGTCCGCGGGAACGCCGCCCTGACCGAGGCGCTCGTCGCCGCGGCGCACAGACTCGGTTTGCACGCCGGGTTGCTCGCTGACCGTGATGGCCGCGCTTCCCGTGGCTACCGCGCTGCCGTCATGCAGGCCACGCAGCCGCTTGAGGGGGGTGAACCGCCAGAGTTCGTCGCGACCGTGGGGTACTTCGAACGCGTCAACATCGAAGGAGGAGAACAGCTCCCCCTTGTTCAGCGATGCGGTCATCCGACCGCGCCCTCCATCTGCAACTCGATCAGCCGGTTGAGCTCCAGCGCGTACTCCATCGGCAGTTCTTTGGCGATCGGCTCGACGAACCCGCGCACCACCATCGCCATGGCCTCGTCCTCGGTCATGCCGCGGCTCATCAGGTAGAACAGCTGGTTCTCGCTGACCTTCGAGACGGTGGCCTCGTGGCCCATCGTGACGTCGTCCTCGCGGATGTCGACGTAGGGGTAGGTGTCGCTGCGGCTGATCGTATCGACCAGCAGCGCATCGCATTTCACGCTCGACTTGGAGCCGTGCGCGCCTTTGTTCACCTGAACCAGGCCGCGGTAGGAGGTGCGCCCGCCGCCGCGCGCCACCGACTTGGACACGATGTTGCTCGACGTGTTCGGGGCCAGGTGCAGCATCTTGGCGCCGGTGTCCTGGTGCTGGTCCTCACCGGCGAAAGCGATCGACAGCACCTCCCCCTTGGCGTGCTCGCCGGTCATCCAGACCGCCGGGTACTTCATGGTCACCTTGGATCCGATGTTGCCGTCGACCCACTCCATGGTGGCGCCGGCCTCGGCCCGGGCCCGCTTGGTAACCAGGTTGTAGACGTTGTTCGACCAGTTCTGGATCGTCGTGTAACGGCAACGGCCACCGGGCTTTACGATGATCTCCACCACCGCGGAGTGCAGTGAGTCCGACTTGTAGATCGGCGCGGTACAACCCTCGATGTAGTGCACGTAGGCGTTTTCGTCGACGATGATCAGCGTCCGCTCGAACTGGCCCATGTTCTCGGTGTTGATCCGGAAGTAGGCCTGCAGCGGGATGTCGACGTGCACGCCCGGCGGCACGTAGATGAAGCTGCCGCCCGACCACACGGCCGTGTTCAGCGCGGAGAACTTGTTGTCACCCGCCGGGATCACGGTGCCGAAGTACTTCTTGAAGATGTCGGGGTGTTCCCGTAATCCGGTGTCGGTGTCGAGGAAGATGACGCCCTGAGCCTCGAGGTCTTCCCGGATCTGGTGGTACACCACCTCCGACTCGTACTGGGCGGCCACACCGGCGACCAGGCGCTGCTTTTCTGCTTCGGGGATGCCCAGCCGGTCGTAGGTGTTTTTGATGTCCTCCGGCAGTTCATCCCAGCTGGCGGCCTGCTTCTCGGTCGAGCGCACGAAGTACTTGATGTTGTCGAAGTCGATGCCCTCGAGGTTGGAGCCCCAGTTCGGCATGGGCTTCTTGTCGAAGATGCCCAGCGCCTTGAGCCGGATGTTCAGCATCCACTCCGGCTCGTTCTTCTTGGCTGAGATGTCACGCACGACCGCCTCGGACAGCCCGCGTTGCGCGCTGGCGCCCGCGATGTCCGAGTCGGCCCAGCCGTAGCCGTATTTGCCCAGCGACTCGATGGTCTGCTCCTGGGTCAATGGCTCGACGGTCCGTGCAGCTTCGAGTGTCATGAGGACGCTCCCTTGGTGCTCGTTGCGGTTGGGCGCGGGCTGGGCGCCGGGGCTAGAGGTACGTGGGTGGTGCAGGCGCAGTCACCGTTGACGATCGTCGCCAACAACTGCACGTGGGAGCCGAGCACCTCGGACATGGCCTGCTGCTCGGCTTCGCACAACTCGGGGAATTCCTCGGCGACGTGCGACACCGGGCAGTGGTGCTGGCAGATTTGCACACCGTGGATGGGGCCGCCCACCCGGGTGGTGGTGGCGACATATCCGGCTTTGGTCAGCGCTTGGGCGATCCGGTCGGCGGTTTCTTCGACGGCATCCTCGTCGTGGCCGTCAGCCGCCTCGACCCCGGACAGAATCGCGTCGATGCGGCGCCGCGCGAACGTCTTCACCGCGTCCTCGCCGCCGATCTCACGCAATTGCCGCATTGCAGCGGAGGCGAGGTCGTCGTAGGCGTGGTCAAGCTTGGCGCGACCGGCCGCGGTCAATCGGTACCGTTTGGCGGGCCGTCCGCGCCCCACCTGCTGCCAGGACGCCGCCGCAACCGACTCCGCCTCTCCCGCCTCGATCAGCGCGTCGAGATGCCGGCGGACACCCGCGGGCGCCAGGCTTAGCCGGTCGCCGATTTCGGTGGCGGTGATGGAGCCTGATTCGAGCAGCAGGCGTACGATCGTGCGCCGGGTGTGACCGTCCGAACCGACAGCACCGGCTGCGGGCGCCGCAGCAGGCTGTGTGGATTGGATTTTCACAACACCAGTGTGTCGCAATTCCGGTAATCGGTCCAGCAAGGGTGCCCTTACGTGACGAGGGCAACAGCGCTGGTTTCCCGCTCCTCGACCGGCCGCATTTTGCGGCCGGCATCGTCGCCGGCCCGATCGATGGCCCCGCTCCTCAACCGGCCGCATTTTGCGACCGGCATCGTCGCCGGGGCTAGTCTGCTCTGATGGCAGCCCGCCACCACACCCTGAGCTCGTCGATCGCCAGTCTGCACGGCGACGAGCAGACGGTGGGCAAGCCGCTCAACGCCGCCGAGTTCACCGCGATGAAGCGGACCCGGCTGTTCGGCGCAACCGGCACGGTGCTGATGGCGATCGGGGCCCTGGGCGACGGCGCCAGGCCGGTGGTCCAGGATCCGACCTTCGGCGTGCGTCTGCTGAATCTGCCGTCGCGCATCCAGACGGTGTCGCTGACCATGACCACCACCGGCGCGGTGATGATGGCGCTGGCCTGGCTGATGCTCGGGCGGTTCGCGTCCGGCAAGCGCCGGATGTCGCGCGGCGAACTGGACCGCACGCTGGTGTTGTGGATGCTGCCGCTGTTGATCGCACCACCGATGTACAGCAAGGACGTCTATTCCTATTTGGCCCAGAGCCAGATCTCACTGGAAGGACTCGACCCCTACCGGGTGGGGCCGGCGTCCGGCCTGGGCCTGGGGCATGTGTTCACGCTGTCGGTGCCAAGCCTCTGGCGAGAGACGCCGGCGCCCTACGGCCCGCTGTTCCTGTGGATCGGGCGTGGCATCTCGGGTCTCACCGGGGAGAACATCGTCGCCGCCGTGCTGTGTCACCGACTGGTGGTGCTGTGCGGTGTCGCGTTGATCGTGTGGGCGACGCCCCGACTGGCCCGCCGGTGCGGAGTCGCCGAGGTCAGCGCACTGTGGCTCGGCGCGGCCAATCCGCTGCTGTTCATGCACCTGGTCGCCGGTATCCACAATGAGGCGCTGATGCTGGGGCTGATGCTGACGGGTGCGGAGTTCGCGTTGCGCGGCCTGGACGGACAGCGGTCGGATCGCCTTATGCCTCAGTCGTGGCGGATCGGCCCGGACTGGCAACCCCTGGGGCTCCTGCTGGGCGGTTCGATCCTCATTGTGCTCTCGTCGCAGGTGAAGCTGCCGTCGCTGCTGGCGCTGGGATTCGTCACCATGGCACTGGCCTACCGGCTCGGCAGCACGGTGAAGTCCTTCTTGCTGTCGGGCACCGCAATGGCGGCGTTGACGCTGGCGGTGATGGGCCTGGTCGGCTGGGCCAGCGGGCTGGGCTTCGGCTGGATTTTCACCCTCGGCACCGCCAATGTGGTGCGCAGCTGGATGTCGCCGCCGACGCTGTTGGCACTCGGCACCGGACAGGTGGGCATTCTGCTCGGCCTAGGCGATCACACCACCGCCATCTTGTCGCTGACCCGTGCGATCGGCGTGCTGATCATCATGGTCATGGTCTGCTGGCTGCTGTTGGCGGTGTTCCGCGGTCGGCTGCACCCGATCGGCGGCCTGGGGGTTGCGCTGGGCCTCACGGTGCTGCTGTTCCCGGTCGTCCAGCCCTGGTACCTGCTGTGGGCCATCATCCCGCTCGCCGCCTGGGCCACCCGGACGAAATTCCGGGCAGCGGCGATCATCGTCACCCTCATTGTCGGCATCTTCGGCCCGACCGCCAATGGCGACCGCTTCGCGCTGTTCCAGATCGTCGACGCGACCTTGGCCAGTGCCTTCATCGTCGTCGTGCTCATCGCATTGACCTATCACCGGCTACCGTGGCAGCCCCTTCCGGAGGAAACCGTCGAACCGGAGCCCTCGGTGACACCCGTCACTGCGACGCCCACCCCTTCCCCCGCGGCGGCGCCGGACGCCTACGCTGACTCCACGTGAGCTCCATCCCCCACGACCGCGATATCGCGGTACGACTGCGCGGGGTATGCAAGCAGTACGGATCCGTGAAGGCCGTTTCGAGCCTCGATCTCGAGGTGCATGCCGCCGAGGTGTTCGCGCTGCTGGGTCCCAACGGCGCCGGAAAGACGACCACCGTCGAGATGTGCGAGGGCTTCATTCGCCCCGACTCCGGCAGCATCGAGGTGCTCGGATTGGACCCGATCGCCGACAACGCGCGCCTGCGCCCCCGCATCGGGGTGATGTTGCAGGGCGGCGGCGGTTACCCGGCAGCCCGCGCCGGCGAAATGCTGAACCTGGTGGCGTCCTACGCGGCCGATCCGCTGGACCCGAAGTGGCTGCTGGAAACCCTCGGCCTCACCGAAGCCGCGCGTACGACGTACCGGCGCCTCTCCGGTGGCCAGCAGCAACGCCTCGCGTTGGCGTGTGCACTGGTCGGACGGCCCGAGCTGGTTTTCCTCGACGAACCCACCGCGGGCATGGACGCCCACGCCCGGCTGCTGGTGTGGGAGCTGATTGACGCGCTGCGCCGCGACGGCGTCACGGTGGTGCTGACCACCCACCAGCTCAAAGAGGCCGAGGAACTGGCCGATCGGCTGGTGATCATCGACAACGGAACGACAGTCGCCGCGGGGACGCCGGCGGAGCTGATGCGCAGCGGCGCCAAGGACCAGCTGCGGTTCAGCGCACCGCCGCGCCTTGACCTTTCGTTGCTGACCGCTGCGTTGCCCGAGGGATACCGGGCTAGCGAGGTGTCACCCGGCGAGTACCTCGTCGAAGGCGCGGTCGGCCCGCAGGTGCTGGCGACGGTGACGGCATGGTGCGCCCGAATCGACGTCCTGGCCACCGACCTGCGCGTCGAACAGCGCAGCCTGGAGGACGTCTTCCTCGATCTGACCGGCAGGAGTCTGCGATCGTGAGCGACGTCTTCCCGCCCGGCACCTTCACCCCGGACCCGCGTCCCAGTGCCGTACCCCGCATGCTGGCCGCGCAGTTCAGCCTGGAGGCCAAGCTGCTGCTACGCAACGGCGAGCAGTTGCTCTTGACGATGTTCATCCCGATCACGCTGCTGATCGGACTCACCCTGCTGCCCTTCGGATCATTCGGCGAGCATCGCGCCGCGGTGTTCACGCCGGCGATCATGGCGCTCGCGGTGATCTCTACCGCCTTCACCGGCCAGGCGATCGCCGTCGCGTTCGACCGGCGCTACGGCGCATTGAAGCGGCTCGGGGCGACTCCGCTGCCAGTGTGGGGAATCATCGCCGGCAAGGCTCTGGCGGTGGTGTTCACCGTCTTCCTGCAGTCAATTGTCCTGGGCGCCATCGGTTTTGCTTTGGGCTGGCGACCGCCGCTGGCGGCGCTGGCACTCGGTGGCGCAGTGATCGCGCTGGGCACTGCCGGGTTCGCGGCACTGGGCCTGCTGCTCGGTGGCACCCTGCGCGCCGAGATCGTGCTCGCGCTGGCCAACCTGTTGTGGTTCGCCTTCGCCGGGTTCGGCGCGCTGACCCTGGAGACGGGCATGATCCCGTCCGGAGTGAAATGGGCCGCGCGGCTGACACCGTCGGGCGCGCTGACCGAGTCGCTGTCGCAGGCCATGAACCTCTCGGTGGACTGGTTCGGGCTGGCGGTGCTCGCAGTGTGGGGCGGTGTGGGCGCGCTGGCCGCACGACGCTTTTTCCGCTTCACCTGACCTCCCGGCCGCGACACTGCCACCAGGGACACGACACGCCGTCGCAGGTGTGCGTGGCTTCAATCTCGCGGGACCTCGAAGGAACCGGAGCAACGTCCACGCACATCCAAGCCCGTATGGATCGAATGTGCATTGGCAGCGAGGCGTTGCGGCAGGGAAAAGTCAGCCGGTACCAACTACGAACGCAGTACCGGGCGATCTACCCCGACGTCTACGTGGCACGCGACACGCAACTTTCGTTACGCGTTCGCTCGGCTGCGGCATGGTTATGGACCGGTCGCCGCGGGACCCTGGCCGGGTTGACCGCTGCGGCGTTGCACGGCTCGGACTGGATCGACGAGGACGAAGCCGTCGAATTGTTGTGGCGCAATCCTCGGCCGCCCACCGGAATAATCACCCGCAATGACCGGGTGGGCATTGACGAAGTCACCCGGATTGCGGGTTTGCCCGTGACCACATCTGCCCGCACGGCGTTCGACCTGGGGCGGCAACTGACCGCCGCCGATGCGATCGCCCGTCTCGACGCATTGATGCGCGCAACACCGTTCTCCACAGCAACGACGTTGATGCTGAGCACGCGATACGCCGGAGCCCGCGGCGTGCGACAGCTCAGAACGCTGCTTCCCAAGATCGACCCGGGTGCCGCATCACCGAAGGAGACATGGCTCCGGATGCTGCTGGTCGACGCTGGACTGCCCACACCGGAGACCCAGATTCCTGTCGTCGTCAATTACCGGACAGTGGCCCTGCTCGACATGGGATGGGAGCGATTCAACGTCGCCGTCGAATACGACGGCGACCAGCACCGCACCGACCGGCGCCAATACGTGCGTGACGTGCGCAGATTGAAGGAGCTTGGCGACCTCGGCTGGATCGTCATCCGGGTGATCGCCGAGGATCGACCCGACCAGATTGTGCGGCAGGTAGCCGCGGCACTGCAGGCCCGCGGCTACCGCAACACTGAAGGCCCGCGGCTGCCGCGACACTGACGCCACGTACACGACGCGCCGTCGCGGGAGTGCTTAGCGTCAATCTCGCCGCAGATAGCGCGAGAGCCCGCCGCTATGAGCGCGAGGCCCAGTTCTACTACGTGACGTAGTGGTCGTTACGATCGGGCGGTGGCCGTCGGACGATCGCTGATGCGGTTGGTGGACCTGCTCCCCAACCCCAGCCTGCGTGTCCAGCGCATTATCGCGGCACTCGTCATCCTCACACAGGGCGGCATCGCGGTCACCGGGGCGATCGTGCGGGTCACCGCCTCGGGGCTGGGCTGCCCTACCTGGCCGCAGTGTTTCCCCGGCAGCTTCACCCCGGTCGCGGTATCCGAGGTACCGCGCATCCATCAGGCCGTCGAGTTCGGCAATCGCATGATCACCTTCGCGGTCGTCATCACCGCAGCGCTGGCCGTATTGGCGGTCACCCGGGCCCGCCGGCGCAAAGAGGTGCTGTTCTACGCCTGGCTGATGCCCGCCTCGACCGTCGTACAGGCCGTGATCGGCGGCATCACCGTGCGCACCGGGCTGCTGTGGTGGACGGTGGCGATCCACCTGTTGGCGTCGATGACGATGGTGTGGTTGTCCGTATTGCTGTTCGTCAAGGTCGGTGAGCCGGACGACGGCGAGGTACACCAGCGGGTCGCCAGGCCGTTGCGGTTGCTGACGGCGCTGAGCGCGATGAACCTGTCGGTGGTGCTGGTCACCGGCACTCTGGTAACCGCGGCCGGACCGCACGCGGGCGACAAGAGCCCGAGCCGGACGGTCCCGCGGCTCAAAATCGAGATCAATACCCTGGTGCACGCACACTCGTCACTGCTGGTTTCGTATCTGTCGCTGCTGATCGGCCTGGCCTTCGGGTTGTGGGCCGTACAGGCCGACCGCGTGGTGCTGAAGCGGCTCGGCGTACTGGCAGCACTCGTTGTCGCGCAGGCCGGGGTGGGCACCGCGCAGTACTACACGGGGGTGCCCGCCGTGCTGGTGGCGCTCCACGTGGCGGGGGCCGCCGCCTGTACCGCTGCCACCGCGGCGCTATGGGCGTCGATGCGAGAAAGGGCCCAGCCCGAAGCGCTCCAGGGCTGACTCGACCCCCAGAGCGAACTCGCGCTGGGCGAGGCCCCGCGTTTCGGCGTCCAGTCGCAGCCACCCAAGCGACGGGTCGATCAGCTGCAACTCCAGCAGTCGCTGGCCGGCCAGGTGGGCCCGCGCATACAGCACCTCCCCCGGTGCGGCTGCCACCGCGGCTGCTCCCACATCCCACAGTTCGAAGTCCGCCTCCCCCTGATGAAGGCCGCCGTCCTGCGCGGTGAACGCGTGTGAGGGCTTCCCCCCGACGAAGATGAGCACCGTTTCCGGCTCGCCGCCGGCTACTTGCACGAACACACTCTCATCGCACCCGTTGATGTACGCCTCGGCGTCCAACCGGTCGGTGAAGCGCCTCAGCCCGGCGCCGGCCGCGGCACCGACGTAAACGGGGCCGTCAGACGGTAGCCGGACGGGTTGGCCGGGCTGGTGGACCTGATGCGGCACGGTCGGTACCGCCTGCAGCGCAAGGTCGTCCAGATAGCTGCGCCGGGCGTTCCAAGCGACGACGGACGGCGGGTTCAGCAGGTGCTGCACGCTGGTGGTCCAGGCGAGGAATTCGTCGAGCCGGGCGGCGTAGTCGCCGGCGTCCCGCAGGATCACCAGGTGTGCGTCGGTGACCTGCGGGTCGTCCCAGGCCAGCCACCGCGCGTGCAGGCCGCGGGTGCGCAACGCGGCCACCAATCCGGCGTCGTCTCCGGCGGCACGCTGCGCACCGCCGGCAAGCACGATGCGCGGATGGAAGGTGTCCGGTCGGGCTAGCTTCATGCCCGGGCATGATATCGGCATGCATGCGATCGAAGTCAGCGAAGCCGGCGGCCCTGAAGTCCTGAACTACCACGACATCTCCGACCCTCAACCGGGTCCGGGCGAGCTGCTGATCCGCTCCGAAGCGATCGGCGTCAACTTCATCGACACCTACTTCCGCTCCGGGCAGTACCCACGCCCGCTCCCGTTCGTCCTGGGTTCGGAGGTGTGCGGCACCGTGGTGGCGGTAGGCCCGGACACCGCAGGTGACATCGGCGTCGGGGACCGGGTGGTGAGCGCCTCGGCCAACGGTTCCTACGCCGAATCATGCACTGCGCCAGCATTTTTGACAGCCAAAGTGCCCGACGGCATCAGCTCGGAAGTGGCCGCGTCGGCCCTGTTGAAGGGTCTGACGGCGCAGTACCTGGTGAAGTCGGTGTATCCGGTGCAGCGCGGTGACGCCGTGCTGGTGCACGCCGGCGCCGGAGGCGTCGGGCTGATTCTGACGCAGTGGGCGACTCACCTGGGGGCACGGGTCATCACCACGGTGTCGACGCCCGAGAAGGAACGGCTGTCCCGGGAGGCGGGCGCCGCCGAGGTGCTGGCCTACCCCACCGACGCTTACCAGTTCGGCCAGCAGATTCGTGGTCTCACCGACGGCGCCGGGGTGGCCGCGGTCTACGACGGCGTGGGTGCCAGTACCTTCGACGCCAGCCTGGCCAGCCTGGCCGTCCGCGGGACGCTGGCCCTGTTCGGCGCGGCGAGCGGGCCCGTTCCGCCGTTCGACCCGCAGCAACTGAACTACGCCGGATCGGTGTACCTCACCCGGCCCTCGCTGGCCCACTTCATCCGTACCGGCGAGGAGTTCAGCGGGCGGGCCACCGAGCTATTCGACGCGATCGGCAGCGGGGCCGTTCGGGTCGAGATCGGCGGGACTTATCCCCTGGCCGAAGCCGCGCGTGCCCACACCGACCTGGAGGGCCGCAAGACCACCGGCTCGATCGTGTTGCTGCCCTAACTGCCTATTGAGAGGTGCGGCGCACGTACGCGCGAACGGCCATCGGCGCTAACACTACGGCGAAAGTGACGGAGTAGATCAGCGTGAACAGCGCTGGGTGGTGCATCGGTAATTGTGCGCTCGGCGGCGCAGGCGGAGCGTGCGTCGTGAGTTCACGCAGGGCCTGAGAAGCAGCGGATAGCGGGTTCCACTCGGCGATCACACGCAGCACGTGCGGCATCGGCTGTGTCGGCGCGAAGGCATTCGACAGTGCGATGACTGGCAGTGTGATTAGGAACGTTATCGTGCCTATTCCCTCGACTGTCTTCATCAACAGTCCGACGGCCATTCCGAGCCACATAAAGCCCAGACCGAACGTCAGCACCAACCCTAGGGCCAGCGCGGCATCGGCAACGCTGCAGCTGAACCGCCAACCGACAAGAAATCCGACCAGACCGATGACGACATACCCGATCATTGAATAGAGCAACGCAATCAGACCGCGTGCGATGAGCGGCGAATAATTGGAAATCGGAAGCGATCGAAATCTTATGAAGATGCAATTTTCGAGATCAAAGGAAATTGCAGCACCGACAATTACTATTGTGGAGACAATGGCTTGTGCCTGAATTCCGGGCAACAGAAATTCGCGGTAACGCGGCACCAGATCCGCGCTGATCGACCGGCCCACGACAAAAGTAAAGAACAGCACGAAAGCAACCGGCTGCAGCAGCAATTGCAGGAGTGTCTCGGGCTTCCGCCTGACCCTGATCAGGTGCCGCTTCAACATAACCGATATCTGCCGCGCGATACCAGAGCCGTGCCCATCAGAGTAATGCACAGATTGGGGATGAGTTGTGGATGCATCCCGCACAATAGTCATGCCGTCTTACCTTCCCAGGAGCCGGTGCAACGTCGGGTCAGCGCGATGAACACTTCATCAAGAGTCGGCCGCGAAAGCCGGATGTCCTCGATCCGAATCCCGCTGTGATGCAATGCTTTAGCGATTTCAGAAAGGTCCGCCAAACCGTCAGAGGTCACCATCAGTCGCCGGGCGTTTGCGTCGATAAGGACCTCCGCAGCACTCCTCCGCAACACCGCCTCGACCGGTGCGAGATCACTCGCATGAGAAACGGTTACAACCACATTCGCTTCCCCGGCTTGTTGCTTGAGCTCGAACGGTGAGCCCTGCGCGATGACCCTGCCGTTGTCTATAACGACGATATTGTCGGCGAGCCGATCGGCTTCCTCGAGGTACTGGGTAGTTACGACCAAGGTCAGTCCATCATCGACGAGACTGCGCAACAGCTTCCACAACTCGACGCGACTGTGCGGATCCAGCCCGGCAGATGGCTCATCGAGGAACAGCACCTGCGGCCGCGCAAGCAGGCTCACCGCGATATCGAATCGACGGCGCATACCCCCGGAGTAGGAATCAACACGCCTATCGGCAATTTCAGCGACGGAGAATTGTTCCAAAAGCTCATCACTTAAGCGCGTCAACTCTTTTCGCCGAAATCCGTACAAGCTGCCAATCATGTCGATATTCTCGCGGCCCGTTAGTAGCCCATCGAGAGTTGCTTCCTGGCAAGCCAATCCGATTTTTCTGCGGACCATGTCGGGAGCCATGCACACATCGTGGCCAGCGACGCGTGCGGTACCGCTCGTCGGGCGCGTCAACGTGGTCAGCAACTTCATTGTCGTGGTCTTGCCGGCACCGTTGGGTCCAAGCAGGCCCAAAACACCACCTTGCGGCACAGTGAAGCTGACGCCGTCGACAGCTGTGACGTGACCGTACCTCTTACCGAGGTCGATCACTTCCACTGCCGGATCGGACCGCAACATAAGCTTCTCCTTTGCAGCGTTCTGGATCAGCAGCGCTATCACTGTTTCGCACTATTCTTTGGTCCTACTAATTTACTCGAATAATCAGATAACTGGATGCACAAGAATCAAGGTCGAAAAGTGTGTCTATCTGTAGACGAAAATATCTATGATGCGACGTTTACGTTTCAAAATATCGGGTCATCCGCTCGCCACGAACAACTGGTACTACGCCGGTGCCGGCACATGGACGCCGAGTCGCCGGGCGTATCACCGAAAGCCGGGGAAATCAGCGCCTCCAACGAAACTCACGTGGGTCGGGCCGAGCTACCCCCGGATGTATTCGCTCGAAGCTGCAGAGAAAGTCGCATAAAACTTCCGAATCACGCCGACGAGGTGACGAGGTTGTCGGTGGCGGGTTGCGACGGTGCGGAAGTGGGTGCAGGTCTCGGCCAGGGTTGCGGGGCGGGGCGGGGGCGTACGCGTTGTGGCCACCAGAACCAGCGTCCGAGCAGTACGGCGATCGAGGGTGTGATCAGTGCGCGCACGATCAGGGTGTCAAAGAGCAGGCCCAGGCCGATGGTGGTGCCGATCTGGGCGATGGTGGTCAGTTCGCTGACGGCCATCGAGATCATGGTGAAGGCGAATACCAGGCCTGCGGAGGTGACTACCGATCCGGTGGCGCCCAGGGTGCGGATGATCGCCGTGCTGATGCCGGCGTGAATTTCTTCTTTCAGCCGCGAGACCAGCAACAAGTTGTAGTCGGCACCGACCGCCAGCAACACGATCACCGACATCGACAGAACCAGCCAGTTCAAGTCGATGCCCAGCAGGTGTTGCCACAGCAGCACCGACAACCCCAATGAGGCACCCAGTGAAGCCGCCACGGTGCCCACGATCACCAAGGCCGCGATCGCGCTGCGGGTGATGACGAGCATGATGATGAAAATCAAGCTCAACGCTGCGATGGCGGCGATCAACAAGTCATAGTCATTGCCGTCGTTGATGTCCTTGACGGTGGCGGCGGTGCCGGCGAGATAGATCTTGGCGCCTTCCAACGGGGTGCCCTTGATCGCCTCAGTAGCCGCCCGCTTGATCGCCTGCGTACTGGCCATCCCCTCCGGACTCATCGGATCACTTTGATGGGAAATGATGAACCGTACGGACTTGCCATCCGGAGAAATAAAATTCTTCATGGCCCGCTGGAAGTTCTCATTCTTGAATACTTCCGGGGGCAGGTAGAACGAGTCGTCGTTCATCGAGGCATCGAACGCCTTCCCCATGGCATTGGTGTTGTCCATGGTGGCGGCCATCTGATCCAGCATCCCCTTCTGGGAGGCATACATCGTCAGCGTCAGTGCTTTCATGTCCCGTACGGCCTGGGTCATCTGGGGCATCAGGGCCACCATCTGGGGCAGCAGCACATCCAGTCGATCCATTTCCGGAATGATCTGCTGCAGATCTCCGGTCAGCACGTCTACTCCATCAATGGCGTCAAAGATCGACCGCAGCGACCAACACACCGGAATATTGGCGCAGTGTTTCTCCCAATAAAAATAGCTGCGGATCGGCCGGAACGTATCCTCGAAATTCGCCACCGCGTCACGCAGTTCTTCGACGTCCGCCAGCATTGCATGAGTTTTCAGCACCAACCGGTGCGTGGCCGCAGCCATCTCAGCAGCGAGGCGGGTCATCTGCTCCATCGTGTCGATACTGGTTTGCATCTCGTCGGCCTGCGTCAACAGATCGGCCATCCGCTGCTGCTGATAAGGCTGATCAAGCTGCATCATGGAGCCTTGCATTCCGATCATGAACGGAATCGAGGTGTGCTTGATCGGTTTACCGTCCGGGCGGGTGATCACCTGAACCCGGGAAATCCCCTCCACCCGAAACAACGCCTTGGCGATCTTGTCGATTACCAACAAATCCGCGGAGTTCCGCAGATCATGACTCGATTCCACCAACAACACATCCGGATTCATCCGGGCCGCACCGAAACCCCGCTCCGCCGCCGCATACCCGAGATTGGCCGGCAGATCTTTCGGCAGATAATTTCGGTCGTTGAAATTCGGCCGATAACCCGGCAACGCCAACAACCCCACCAACGACAACGCACCGGCCCCGATCAGGATCGGACCCGGCCAGCGCGCAATCGCCGCACCCAGCTTGCGCCACCGACGCACCCGCAACTGCCGCCGCGGCTCCAACACCGCGCCAAACCGGCCAGCCACCGCAACAACCGCCGGCCCCAACGTCAACGCCGCCAAAACCCCCACCGTCATGCCCACCGCCAAGGGAACACCCAGCGTCTGCAAATACGGCAAACGAGTAAAACTCAAACACAACATCGCCCCCGCGATCGTCAACCCCGACCCCAACACCACATGCGCAGTCCCACCAAACATCGTGAAATACGCCGACTCACGATCCTGACCCGCCCCGCGCGCCTCCTGATACCGCCCCACCAAAAAAATCGCGTAATCAGTACCCGCCGCAATCACCAACGTCACCAAAACACTGGTGGCAAACGCCGAAAGCCCGATCAGCTCTTGGTAACCGAGTAAAGCGACCACACCCCGGGCCGCCATCAACTGCAGCACCACCATCACCAACACCACCACCACCGTGGTGACCGAACGGTAAACCAACAACAGCATCACCACGATCACCGCAAGGGTCGCCAGCTCGACGGTTTCCAGACTCCGCTTTGCGGCGATCTGCTGATCCACCATCAACGCCGCGGGCCCGGTGACATACGTTTTGACGCCCTTTGGAGCCGCCGTGCTATCGACGATCCGTTGAATGGCCTTAACCGCGCTCAGAGACCGCGCCTGCCCTTGCAGGCCAACGAGATTGACTGCGACATAAGAGAATTTCCCGTCGGCACTCTCTGCGCCTGACTCGGTGATCGGATCGCTCCAATAGTCCCGCACGTTTATCACGTGCTCTTGGTCAGCCCTGAGCTTCGTGACGAGCTGGTCATAGTAGGCGTGAGCATCGTCGCCGAGCGGTTCCTTGCCTTCAAGTACGAGCATTATCGTGCTGTCCGCACCATGCTCGGCGAACAGCTGGTTGATGCGTTTTGCGCCAATTACGGAGGGAGCGTGAACGGCAGAAGTCGACACCGCACGCATTTCCGCGACCACCTCAAGTGGGGGTACGAAGAGGATGAGGACCGCAACGAGAGCTATCCACCCTACGATGATGGGGATCGCGAGCCGGCGAATCATACTCGCGACCAAGAACCGCCTCGAGTGAGGTCCCGCCAGCTTTTTCTGGCCTACTGTCTCCGTCGATGCGGACGTCATCCCACTTTCACCAAACAAGAGGTCCCCGCATCAGGTCCTGACGCGGTTCGCCCCCGCCGGCCGTGCAATGTATAGCGGTATCCACAGAGGTGACTTCGCCTGGGAACCACTCGGGACTCAATATTCGAAGTGGCAGCTGAATTTTGCGAGCAAACATCCAGACATCATCTCCTGAAATATTTTGACAAGGCTAGTGTGGTTGGCGAGCTCGTGGCCATGAGAATAGTAGCCAGCAAAACCCACGCGCAGAGGTGACCGTTAGCTAACCGAGTGATCAGTTGAGGGCTAATCTTTCCTTCAGGCTCTTGGGCCGTATATCCGTCCAGTTCTGGTCCACGTATTCGACGCAGTCAGCGCGACTGGCTTCACCATAAACTACACGCCAGCCGGCTGGAACTTCAGCGAAAGTTGGCCACAAGCTATGCTGCTCCTCGTCGTTAATCAGGACGAAGAACAAGCCGTCCTCATTGTCGAAAGGATTATCGCTCATTTTCTCTCTACTTTCTCCCAATAATCTCAGCGCTGAAAGCTGAGGTTGTCATCGGACTTATTGATTTGTTTGACGAATGCGGCCGCTCTTAGAGCCCGCTGATGCTTCTTACCCTGACCAATTTCACCTCGCTTCCTGATGCTCACGTATTCCAAGCGCGGCCTGCCGGACAGCGGAGTTGTTGCATCTGTGATGGTTGTCCGCAGATTGGGACGGTTCAGGCCAGGCTTGCGGGGCGGGGCGGGGGCGCGCGCGTTGTGGCCACCAGAACCAGCGTCCGAGCAGTACGGCGATCGAGGGTGTGATCAGTGCGCGCACAATCAGGGTGTCAAAGAGCAGGCCCAGGCCGATGGTGGTGCCGATCTGGGCGATGGTGGTCAATTCGCTGACGGCCATCGAGATCATGGTGAAGGCGAATACCAGGCCTGCGGAGGTGACTACCGATCCGGTGGCGCCCAGGGTGCGGATGATTGCGGTGCGGATCCCGGCCTGAATTTCTTCTCTCAGCCGCGAGACCAGCAACAGGTTGTAGTCGGCACCGACCGCCAGCAACACGATCACCGACATCGACAGAACCAGCCAATGGAGCTCGATGCCCAACACGTGTTGCCACAACAGCACCGACAACCCCAATGAGGCACCCAGTGAAGCCGCCACGGTGCCCACGATCACCAAGGCCGCGATCGCGCTGCGGGTGATGACGAGCATGATGATGAAAATCAAGCTCAACGCTGCGATGGCGGCGATCAACAAGTCATAGTCATTGCCGTCGTTGATGTCCTTGATGACAGCGGCGGTGCCGGCGAGATAGATCTTGGCGCCTTCCAACGGGGTGCCCTTGATCGCCTCAGTAGCCGCCCGCTTGATCGCCTGCGTACTGGCCATCCCCTCCGGACTCATCGGATCACTTTGATGGGAAATGATGAACCGCACCGACTTGCCATCCGGAGAAATAAAATTCTTCATGGCCCGCTGAAAATCGGCATTCTGGAGGACTTCTGGGGGCAGATAGAACGAGTCGTCGTTCATCGAGGCATCGAACGCCTCACCCATGGCATTGGTGTTGTCCATGGTGGCGGCCATCTGATCCAGCATCCCTTTCTGGGTGGCATACATCGTCAGGGCCGCGACCTTCATCGCCCGCATTACCTGGGTCATCTGGGGCATTAGGGCCACCATCTGGGGCAGCAGCACATCCAGTCGATCCATTTCCGGAATGATCTGCTGCAGATCTCCGGTCAGCACGTCCACTCCATCAATGGCGTCAAAGATCGACCGCAGCGACCAACACACCGGAATATCGGCGCAGTGTTTCTCCCAATAAAAATAGCTGCGGATCGGCCGGAACGTATCCTCGAAATTCGCCACCGCGTCACGCAGTTCTTCGACGTCCGCCAGCATTGCATGAGTTTTCAGCACCAACCGGTGCGTGGCCGCGGCCATCTCAGCAGTGAGGGTAGTCATCTGCTCCATCGTGTCGATTGTGGTTTGCATCTCGTCGGCCTGCGTCAACAGATCGGCCATGCGCTGCTGCTGATAGGGCTGGTTGAGCTTTATCACCGAGCTTTGCATTCCGATCATGAACGGAATCGAGGTGTGCTTGATCGGTTTACCATCGGGGCGGGTGATCGCCTGAACCCGAGAAATCCCCTCCACCCGAAACAACGCCTTGGCGATCTTGTCGATTACCAACAATTCTGCCGAATTCCGCAGATCATGACCGGACTCGACTAACAACACATCCGGATTCATCCGCGCCGTACCAAAACTCCGTTCCGCCGCCGCATACCCGACATTGGCGGGTGCGCTTTTCGGCAGATAATTACGGTCATTGAAATTCGCCCGATAACCGGGCAACGCCGACAACCCCACCAACGACAACGCACCGGCCCCGATCAGGATCGGACCCGGCCAGCGTGCAATCGCCGCACCCAGCTTGCGCCACCGACGCACCCGCAACTGCCGCCGCGGCTCCAACACCGCGCCAAACCGGCCAGCCACCGCAATCACCGCCGGCCCCAACGTCAACGCCGCCAAAACCCCCACCGTCATGCCCACCGCCAAGGGAACACCCAGCGTCTGCAAATACGGCAAACGAGTAAAACTCAAACACAACATCGCCCCCGCGATCGTCAACCCCGACCCCAACACCACATGCGCAGTCCCACCAAACATCGTGAAATACGCCGACTCACGATCCTGACCCGCCCCGCCCGCCTCCTGATACCGCCCCACCAAAAAAATCGCGTAATCAGTACCCGCCGCAATCACCAACGTCACCAACATGTTTGTCGTGAAGATGGAGAGACCGATTAATTCGTGATAGGCGAGCAGTGCAACCACACCCCGGGCCGCCGCCAACTGCAGCACCACCATCACCAACACCAACACCACCGTGGTGACCGAACGGTAAACCAACAACAGCATCACCACGATCACCGCAAAAGTGACCACCACGATGACCCGCATGCTGCGGTCGCCGGCAAGCTGCTGATCGGCGATCACTACTGCAGGACCCGTCAGGAATGCTTTGAGTCCGCTGGGTCCGGGCGTGCCATGCAGCATCGCCTGCACGGCTTCCACTGATTCATTGGCCAGCGCCTCCCCTTGTGTGCCATTGAGGTACACCTGCGCATAGACAGATCGACCATCATTGCTTTCCGCGCCGGGAGCGGTAAGCGGGTCGCTCCACAAATCCTGCACATACTGCACATGACGGGTGTCCGCTCTCAGTTTGGCGATTAGCTCGTTGTAATACTTGCGGGAGCGGTCACTGAGCGGCGCTGTGTCCTCAATCAGCAGCATTGCCACGCTGTCGGTGTGATGTTCATTGAACATCGCACCCAGTCGTTGTATCGCGATGATGCCGGGAGCTTTGGCCGGACTCAGCGATACCGAGCGGAGATGACCGACGGTTTCCAGTTGCGGAACGAGGATGTTGAGGGCCGCTACGACGCCGATCCAGGCGACAATGATCGCAACCGCATGCCGGCGGACAAAGGAGGCCACAGAATGCGGGACTGTATCGCCGCCCAGACGCTCGTTGCTGACTTTGTGGCCTGGGTGCGAACTCATCCGGCTTTCACCAGGCAAAAGGTTTGTGCACTGGCGCCGGTCGACGTGCGTTCGTCTTTGATCTTGCCGTCGACGAAGATCCGACACCGAATCGTATCGCCGTCGCCCTGGGCCACCAGGATGGGTGCCACTGATGCGGCGACCGCGGTGATAGTGAGCGACCACGGCAGGCTTGTGTTTTTGAGGTCGCGTGGTATGGCTTCAGGGTCGAGGTAGTTGATGTCGGCGTACGTTCCCGAACCAGACACCTCGTAGGTGACTTTCTTTGGATTATGCGGATCGGGATCCTCACCGAAAACCACTGGGGTAACAATTACCGGAGTCGCCCCGAAAAAGGTACGAATACGGGAGACCGCGAAGCCGGAAGCTGCGACGACAACCGCGATTAAGATCGGAATCCATACTCGTTTAATCACGATCATCGCGACATTCCCACCGTCGCAACCAAATCAGCGATTCCAGCATATTTAGCTGTAGAAAAATGCTGTCTACGCGTGTCGCCATTTTGTTGCCAGCGACGTTGTAAAATATGCGGCGCTGCAGAAAAATGCAACCTCACCGAAACCCCGCGCATAAGTCGTTCGGGACGGCAGATTCCCACGCTGCACGCCACCGATCGCAACCGCATGCCTGGCTCCCGATCACGCCGATCCTCGCTTTACTCCAAAAGATCACCACGTAACCCACCAGCCGTCGGTGGAACCTGTGTGCGAAGTGGGTGTACACAGCGGTGCGACCGACGATAGCGGCCTTCTTATACCTTGAACAGCGCGAATACATTTTCCTCTCATTCGAGACGAGACGTACTCACCAACGCCGTGGCAACGGGCCATCGACTACACGTTGCCTGCTTCACTGAGATTCGCGAGCAAGGTCAAAGCGTCTTGCATCCCCCGGCACCGGTCAGTGGGTCAATCGACTACTCAGCCCAGCTGAGAGCATTGACATATGGTCCCGCAGCCTGCGGCGATTCCCCGCCTGAGCACGAATATCTGCCGGCTAGAGGCTCAAAGGACCGAGTGCCTACAGGCCCGCACCGCACAGCGTCAACAGTCCAATTCACCCCTCTTCGCCGCCGCGTGTGCTGCCTTGCGTAGGCGGTCGGCCCAAAGTTCTTGATGAGACGCTTCCGTCGCACAATAGCAATTTGCGTCCAGTACTGGACATTACTATCGCAATTTTTGACACAGCGTTGGCGCCAGGGATCGAGGGGAGGTATCAAACGTGAGAGAACAGAGATTTTTTCGGGCGAAGCCGACACAGCCTCCACTCCAGATCGGTTTCGTTTACTGCTTTTGGCGCGCCAAAATGTAGAAGACGATCGGCGGTCATGGACGGCACAAAATCGACGCCCGCGTTCCGCAGAACCTCGGAGATGGCCTGTGAATATCCTCCGTCTACGCGATGAACAACTCAGGGTGGGGAGAAATGGATCGGCAGCGTTGAAATCAGCTGTCCTGAGGTGAAGCAATGAACACGCAAGGCCCCTCGTTGCCCGTAACCAGGGGACAGCTCGGCATATGGCTTGATCAGCAGATCAATGGCTTCGATTCCCGCTGGCAGCTGGCCAATTTCGCGGTCATTGCCGGCTCGGTGGACCGGGCGGTCCTGATCCGCGCCGTCGAGCATGCGCTCAGTGAATGCGACGCATTACGCGTTGTTTTCGTCGAACACAACGGCGACGTCCGCCAACACATCGTGCCCAGCGCCCAAATCGACATCCCGTATTGCGACTTGCGCCCCTATTCCGATCCCGTCGACGAGGCATACCACCGCGCTGCACTGCTGCGCACCCAACCGATGCCCCTGGACCAACCGCTGTACCGATTCGCTCTCTATCAGCTCAGCACTCACCAGTTCTACTGGTTCGTCGGCGTTCACCACCTCGTCTCTGACGGCTTCGGCTTAATGCTCTTCTGTAACCGGGTTGCATCGATTTACTCCGCCCTGATCACCAGCAAACCAATTGCGCCCACACCCCTGGGATCGCTGCAAGATCTGATCACCCTGGAAGCCGACTACGAAAACTCCCCGGAGTACCACCGCGACCGCACCTACTGGAGCAACCACCTCCGGATCGCCCCCGAGCGACCCGTCCTCAACGCTGCCACCCCAGCCACCCACACCGGCGGCCTCTGCACACCAGCACCACTACCCCAGCAAGCCATCGACCACGTACAGCAACTCAGCCGAACCCTCGGCATCCGCCAATCAGCGATCTGGACCGCCGCCTGTGCCCTGCTCATCGGCAAACAAAACCCCGCCAGTTCACCCATCGTGATCGACTTCCCGCTCACCCGACGCACCCGAGCACAATCGCTGACGCTGCCCGGCCTGATGATCGGCACCGTTCCCCTCGTCCTCACCGCTGCACCGGCTACCAGCGTGGCCGAATTCTGCCAACACACCCACCAGCAGATCCAAGACGCCGTCCGCCATCAACGCTTCCCCGTCCACACACTCCACACCGGGCCCCCGGCCCTGCCCGAACCCAAAAATCGGGTCGTCGTCAATTTCCTGCCCAGCACCGCCTCACACCCCTTCGGAAATGCCCCCGCCCACGCCGAATGCGTGGCCTTCGGCGGCATTACCGGGTTAGGAGTGTTCTTCCACAGCACCGGTGACCAACTGCTGGTGAGCACTCAGTACACCACCGACCCCGCCACAGACTTCGCCACCACCGAGACCCTGGCTCAACGCCTCCACGAGCTCATCTCAGCAATGGCCACCGACCTCCACCAACCGGTGTCCGCCCTGGACCTGCTCACCCCCCTCGAGCACACCCAACTGGACACCTGGGGCAACCACCGGACACTGCACACCCCAGAACCGGCCCCGCCGGTGTCGATCCCGCAGGTCTTCGCCGAGCGCGTGGCAGCCCACCCCGACGCGCCGGCCCTGACCTTCGACGACCGGACCTGGACCTACCACGAACTCGACGCGGCCAGCACCGCGCTGGCCCAGCAACTGCACACCGCCTACGGCGCCCGCCCAGGGACCGTGGTCGCGCTGCTGCTGCCGCGTAGCGCCCACGCCATCACCGCGATCCTCGCCGTGTTGAAGACCGGCGCCGCCTACCTCCCGATCGATCCGCAGCACCCGAGCGCCCGGGTGGGGTTCATGCTCACCGACACCACCCCGGTCGCGATCCTGACCACCAGCGAACTCAGCGGCCACCTCCCCCGCAGCACGGTCCCGGTGATCACCCTGGACACCCTGACCCTGGACGATTCACCCACCACCACGTCCCCGCTGCCCGGACCCGACCCCCACGACCTGGCGTACCTGATCTACACCTCCGGCACCACCGGCACCCCCAAAGGCGTGGCCACCACCCACCACAACGCCACCGCCCTGATCACCACCTTGTCGCCGCGATTAGGGCTCGACGGCGCCGCCGTCTGGTCCCAATGCCACTCCACCAGCTTCGACTTCTCGGTCTGGGAAATCTTCGGCGCCCTCTTGGGCGGCGGCCGCCTCGTCGTCATCCCCGACCACATCGTGCACTCCCCCACCGACCTGCACCACCTCCTGATCCAGGAGCAGGTCAACATGATCAGCCAAACACCAGCAGCCCTAAACCAACTCCCCTGTGACGGCTTAGACACCGCCTCCATCGTCGTCGGTGGCGAAGCCTACGCACTGGAGTTAATCCATCGCTGGGCGCCACGATGCACACTGCGCGCTGTCTACGGCCCCACCGAAACCACCATCTTCGCAACAGCCAGTACACCCCTGACAGCCGATGAACCAGCAGTGCCCCTCGGCGCCCCCGTCCCCGGAGCTGCCCTGTTCGTCCTGGATGACTGGCTACGTCCCGTGGCCCCGGGAGTGGCCGGGGAGTTGTATGTCGCCGGTAGCGGAGTCGCGGCGGGCTATTGGCTCCGGGGCGGGTTATCGGCAGCCCGGTTTGTGGCGTGCCCGTTCGGGCCGGCGGGGTCGCGGATGTATCGCACCGGAGACCTCGTCTCCTGGGGCCCCGACGGGCAACTGCGCTACCTCGGCCGCGCCGATGAACAAGTCAAAATCCGCGGCTACCGCATCGAATGCGGCGAGATCGCCGCCGCCCTCACCGCACTGGACGGCATCGAGCAAGCCGCCGTCATCGCCCGCCACGACGGCGCGGGTGAACCGCGGCTGGTGGCCTACCTCACCACCACTGACGGTCAGACCGGGCTGGATGTAGCCCGGGTCCGCACCCAACTGAGCGAGGTCCTACCCGCCTATATGATCCCGGCCGCGTTCGTGGTGCTCAAAGCACTGCCGTTGACGGTCAACGGGAAACTCGACCGCCGCGCCCTACCCGCCCCCGACTACACCCCCACCACGCAGACTTATGTGGCCCCAGCCGGCCCCGTCCAAGAAGTCCTGGCCGGCATCTTCTCCCAGATCCTCGGCGTCCAGCGAGTCGGAGCTACCGATTCGTTCTTCGAGCTGGGGGGCGACTCCCTCTCCGCGATGCGCCTGATCGCCGCTCGCCACCACCACCTTGCACGCCGAGCTGCGGGTGGCCGACCTGTTCGAAGCCCCCACGGTGGCCGGACTCGCCCAACGCCTGACCCCCGACACCACCACCCACCTGCCGCTCGCGGCTGGGCTACGCCCAGCCCATATCCCGGTGTCGTTCGCCCAGTCCCGGTTGTGGTTCCTCGCAGCAGTTGCAGGGCCCCTCGGCGGTCTACAACATCCCCGCCGTCCTCCGGCTCGACGGGCCCCTCGATGCTGACGCCCTGAAGGCTGCCCTCGGGGATGTGATCACCCGCCACGAAGCGCTGCGCACCCGCTTCGACACCATCGACGGCATCGGCTACCAACACATCTGCGACCCCGAGAACCTCCACGTGCCCTGGCAGCTCATTGATGCCCGCACCTTCACCCCCGAACAGCTCGAGGCTGTCGTCGGCGATGCTGTGGGCTACTGCTTTGACCTCAGTGCGGAGATCCCGATCCGCACCACCCTGCTGCACACCGGCCACCACCGGCACGTGCTGGTGCTGCTGGTCCACCACATCGCCGCCGACGGCTGGTCGATGGGCCCCCTAGCGCGGGATCTGCACACCGCCTACACCGCCCGCCTGACCGGCACCGCCCCCACCTGGACACCCCTGGCGGTGCAGTACGCAGACTACACCCTGTGGCACCAAAAGGTGCTCGGCGACCCCGACCAGCCCGACAGCCGCCTTGCCGCCGAGCTGGCCTACTGGGAACACACCCTGGCCGGCCTGCCCGAACGCCTCGCTCTGCCCACCGACCGCCCCTACCCGCCCGTCGCGGACTACCGCGGCGCCACCCTGAACTTCGGCTGGCCCGCCGACCTCACCAGTCAGATCCACACCCTGGCCCGCACCCAGCAGGTCTCCCCGTTCATGGTGCTGCACGCCGCCCTGGCCGTGGTCCTGTCCGCGCTGGCCGGCACCACCGATGTCGCGATCGGAGTCCCCACCGCCGGACGCACCCACCCCGCGTTGGATGACCTGATCGGGTTCTTCGTCAACACCCTCGTCCTGCGCACCCCCATCGACCACCACGCCACCCCCACCGCGCTGCTGAACCGCATCCGCACCCGCAGCGTGGAGGCGTTCGAACACCAACACGTCCCCTTCGAACTCCTGGTGGAGCGCCTGCACCCCACCCGCTCGCGCACCCACCACCCCCTGATCCAAGTCATGCTCGCCTACCAAAACCTGCCCTGGACCCACCCAGGAACCTCAGACACCATGCGGCTGGGCGATGCGCAGATCACCGCCCACCCGGTCTCGACCGGCACCGCCCGCATGGACCTCGTCCTATCGCTCAGCGAAACCGTCGACCAGCACGGGGCCCCCACCCTCACCGGGACTGTCGAATACCGCACCGACGTCTACGACCCCGCCACCATCGAAAACCTGCTCACCCACTGGCGCCACACCCTGGAAGTCTTCACCACCACCCCCGACATTCCCCTGCACCAACTCGACCTTCTCACCCCGGTTGAGCACACCCAACTGGACACCTGGGGCAACCACCCCGCACTGCACACCCCACCACCCACCCCTGTCTCGATTCCGCAGGTCTTCGCCCACCAGGTCGCAGCCCACCCCGACGCGCCGGCGCTGACGTTCCAGGACCGGACCTGGACCTACCACCAACTCGACACGGCCAGCACCCAGTTGGCCCACCACCTGCACACCAGCTACGGCGCCGCACCCGGGGCCGTCATCGCCCTGCTGCTGCCCCGCAGCGACACCGCCATCCTGGCCATTTTGGCCGTGCTGAAAACCGGTGCCGCATACCTGCCCATCGACCCGCAGCACCCGAGTGCGCGGGTTGGGTTCATGCTCGCCGACACCACCCCGCTGGCCGTTCTGACCACCACCACCCTCACCGGCCACCTCCCCCCCACCACCGTGCCGGTCCTCACCCTGGACAGCCTGACCCTGGACGACTCGCCCACCACCACGACCCCGCTGCCCGGACCCGACCCCCGCGACCTGGCGTACCTGATCTACACCTCCGGCACCACCGGCACCCCCAAAGGCGTCGCCACCACCCACCACAACATCACTACCCTGCTCACCTCACTGCACCGCCAGCCCCACATCTACCGATCCCTGGCCGGCCCGCAAACCTGGACCCAATGCCACTCCTACGCCTTCGACTACACCATGTGGCAAATCTTCGGCGCCCTCCTCGGCGGCAGCCGGCTCGTCGTCATCCCCGAACACATCGTCAGCTCCCCCCACGACCTGCACGCCCTCCTGATTCAGGAGCAAGTCAGCGTCCTGAGCCACACCCCCACCGCCCTGCAACACCTCAGCGCCGAGGGACTCGACGGCATCACCGTCATCACCTCCGGTGAACCCTGTCCTCCCACCGTCGCCGCCCAATGGGCACCGGGCCGCACACTGCTCAACACCTACGGCCCCACTGAAACCACCATGCACACCACCGCCGCACCCCCACTCACACCCGACACCCCCATCGTCCCCATCGGCACCCCCGTCCCCGGAGCCGCCCTCTTCGTCCTCGACCACTGCCTGCGCCCTGTCCCACCCGGAGTGACCGGGGAGTTGTATGTCGCCGGCAGCGGAGTCGCGACCGGCTACTGGCGCCGCGCAGCCTTGAGCGCGGCCCGGTTTGTGGCCTGCCCCTACGGGCCGCCCGGGTCGCGGATGTACCGCACCGGGGACCTCGTCTCCTGGGGCCCCGACGGACAATTGCAGTACCTCGGCCGCGCGGATGAACAAGTCAAAATCCGCGGCTACCGCATCGAATGCGGCGAGATCGCCACCGCCCTGACCGGATTAGACGGGATCGAACACGCCGCGGTCATCGCCCGCCAAGACACCCCCGGTGAGCCGCGGCTGGTCGCCTACCTCACCACCACCACCGGCGCCGGCATCGACACCTCCCGGCTCCGCAACCAGCTGAGCGAGGTCCTACCCGGCTACATGGTGCCGACCGCGTTCGTAACCCTGGACGTCTTGCCGTTGACCGTCAACGGGAAACTGGACCGCCGCGCCCTTCCCGCCCCGGACTACACCCCCACCGAGACCTATGTGGCCCCGGCCGGCCCCGTCCAAGAAGTCCTGGCCGGCATCTTCGCCCAAATCCTCGGCGTCCAACGAGTCGGAGCCAGCGACTCGTTCTTCGAACTGGGAGGCGACTCGCTCTCAGCGATGCGCCTGATCGCCGCCGCCACCACCACCCTGCACACCGACCTACGCGTCGCCGACCTGTTCGACGCCCCCACCGTCGCCGGACTCGCCCAGCGCCTGACCCCCGACACCACCCAACACCTGCCACTGGTGGCCCAGGAGCGCCCAGCCCGGGTCCCTGTGTCGTTTGCCCAGTCCCGGCTGTGGTTCCTCGAGCAGTTGCAGGGCCCCTCGGCGGTCTACAACATCCCGGCAGTCCTGAAACTGCATGGGCCGCTGGATGCTGACGCCCTGAAGGCTGCCCTGGGCGATGTCATCACCCGCCATGAGGCCCTGCGCACCCGCTTCGACACGATCGACGGCATCGGGTATCAGCACATCGTCGATACCGACGAGCTCAAGGTGCCATGGCAGCTCATTGATGCCCGCGGTTTCACGCCCGAGCAGGTGGAGGCTGTTGTTGCCGAGGGTGTGGGCTACGGCTTTGACCTGAGTTGCGAGATCCCGATCCGCGCCACCCTGCTGCACACCGGCCACAACCGGCACGTGCTGGTGCTGCTGGTGCATCACATCGCCGCCGACGGCTGGTCGATGGGTCCGCTGGCCCGGGATCTGCAGACCGCCTACACCGCCCGCCTGACCGGCGCCGCCCCCACCTGGACACCCCTGGCGGTGCAGTACGCCGACTACACCCTGTGGCACCACCAGGTGCTGGGCGACCCCAACCAGCCCGACAGCCGCCTGGCCGGCGAGCTGGGCTACTGGGAAGACACCCTGGCCGGCCTGCCGGAACGGCTAGAACTGCCCACCGACCGCCCCTACCCGCCGGTCGCGGACTACCGCGGCGCCACCCTGGACTTCGGCTGGCCCGCCGAGCTCACCCGTGAGATCCACGCGCTGGCCCGCACCCAGCAGGTCTCCCCGTTCATGGTGGTGCACGCCGCGCTGGCCGTGGTCCTCTCTGCGCTGGCCGGCACCGACGATGTCGCGATCGGGGTCCCCACCGCCGGACGCACCCACCCCGGCCTCGATGACCTGATCGGGTTCTTCGTCAACACCCTGATCCTGCGCACCCCCATCGACCACCACGACACGGTGACCGCGCTGCTGAACCGCATCCGCACCCGCAGCGTGGAGGCGTTCGAACACCAACACGTCCCTTTCGAACTCCTGGTGGAGCGCCTGCACCCCACCCGCTCGCGCACCCACCACCCCCTGATCCAGGTCATGCTCGTTTACCAAAACCTGCCCTTTACCCACCCCGACACCACCACCGCTCTGAGGCTCGGCGAGGCGCAGGTCACCGCCTACCCGGTCTCGACCGGCACCGCCCGCATGGACCTCGTCCTGTCCCTCAGCGAGAACGTCGACGCACACGGGGCTCCCACCCTCACCGGGACTGTCGAATACCGCACCGACGTCTATGACCCCGCCACCATCAACACCCTGCTCACCCGCTGGCAACACACCCTGCACACCTTCACCACCCACCCCGAACGCCCCCTGCACCAGCTCGACCTGCTCACCACGGTTGAGCACACCCAACTGGACACCTGGGGCAACCACCGGACCCTGCACACCCCACCACCCGCCCCCGTCTCGATTCCGCAGGTCTTCGCCCACCAGGTCGCAGCCCACCCCGACGCGCCGGCGTTAACGTTCCAGGACCGGACTTGGACCTACCACCAACTCGACACGGCCAGCACCCAGTTGGCACACCACCTGCACACCAGCTACGGCGCCGCACCAGGGGCCGTCATCGCCCTGCTGCTGCCCCGCAGCGACACCGCCATCCTGGCCATCCTGGCCGTCCTGAAAACCGGCGCCGCCTACCTCCCGATCGACCCGCAGCACCCGAGTGCGCGGGTGGGGTTCATGCTCGCCGACACCACCCCGCTGGCCGTCCTGACCACCACCACCCTCACCAGCCACCTCCCCGCTAGCACTGTCCCGGTGATCACCCTGGACACCCTGACCCTCGACGATTCACCCACCACGACCCCGCTGCCCGGACCTGACCCGCAGGACCTGGCGTATCTGATCTACACCTCCGGCACCACCGGCACCCCCAAAGGCGTGGCCACCACCCACCACAACGCCACCGCGCTCCTGACTTCCTTGCACCCCCACCTCCCCACCCACGGGGTGTGGACCCAATGCCACTCCTACGCCTTTGACTACTCCGTCTGGGAAGTCTTCGGCGCCCTGCTCGGTGGCAGCCGCCTGGTCGTGGTCCCCGACCACCTCACCGCCTCACCCACAGACCTCCACCACCTCATCACCACCCACCACGTCACCGTCTTAAGCCAAACCCCCGCCGCACTACACCGCCTCCCCCACCACGGACTCGAGAACGTCACCCTCATCACCGCAGGCGAAGCCTGCCCCCCCGAGGTCGTCGCACGCTGGGCCCCACACCGGATCATGCGCAACGGCTACGGCCCCACCGAAACCACCATCTACGCCACCCTCAGCACCCCCCTAACACCCGACACCCCCACCGTCCCCATCGGCACCCCCGTCCCCACCGCCGCCCTCTTCGTCCTCGACAACTGGCTACGCCCCGTCCCGCCGGGGGCGGTGGGTGAGTTGTACGTCGCCGGCACCGGAGTCGGGGCGGGGTATTGGCGCCGCAGCGCGCTCTCCGCCTCAAGGTTCGTCGCCTGCCCCGACGGCCCACCCGGCTCCCGGATGTACCGCACCGGAGACCTCGTCTCCTGGGGTCCCGACGGGCACCTGCACTACCTCGGCCGCGCCGATGAACAAGTCAAAATCCGCGGCTACCGCATCGAATGCGGCGAAATCACCGCCACCCTCACCGCGCTCGACGGCATCGAACAAGCCGCCGTCATCGCCCGCCAAGACACCCCCGGCGAGCCCCGACTGGTCGCCTACCTCACCACCACCACCGAAGCCGGCATCAATGTGGCCCGGGTGCGAGACCAACTCACGCAGATGCTGCCGCCCTATATGGTGCCGGCCGCGTTCGTGGAGCTCAAGGAACTGCCATTGACCGTCAACGGCAAACTCGACCGCCGCGCTCTACCAGCCCCCGACTACAGCACCACCGCACAGGCTTATGTGGCCCCGGCCGGCCCAATTGAAGAGATGCTCTCCACTCTCTACGCCCACATCCTCGGCGCAGAGCAAATCTCAGCCACCGACTCGTTCTTCGACCTCGGTGGGGACTCCCTGTCCGCGATGCGCCTGATCGCCGCCGCCAACACCACCCTCAACACCGACCTCCGCGTCACAGACCTCTTCGATGCCCCTACCCTCACCGCCCTCGCCCGGCGCGTCGAAGGACGCTCCCAAACCACCGACATACCGCCGGTCCAGACCCTGCGCACCGGCAGCGGCACCCCGCTGTTCTGCATTCACGCCACCAGCGGCATCAGCTGGCCCTACCAAACCCTCGGCCACCACCTGACCACCCCCCTGATCGCCATCCACCAACCGCTCGAACCCCACGAAACCCCACCGCAGACCCTCCAAGAAATGGCGAAAAACTACGCCCAACGCATCCACACCGCCCACCCCCACGGCCCCTACCACCTCATCGGCTGGTCCTACGGCGGCGTTCTTGCCCACCACATCGCCATCGAACTCCGCCACCAAGGCCACACCAACACCCGCCTCATCCTGCTCGACTCCCTCCCCGCCCTACCGACCGTCAACCAGGACGACAACCTGCCCCCCCTGCGCTTACCCGACAACGTCGTCCCCGACGACCAACTCATCACCGACCTCACAACCAACCACCATCGAAACATCGCCCTCTACCGAAACCACCAACCCGCCGTCTACGACGGCCCCACCCTGCTCATCGCCGCCGAACACACCCCACCCCCCACCCACACCACCTACGAATCCACCCGCACCAAAGCCGCCCACCTCCTCCGATCCTGGCAACCCCACCTCACCGGCCCCACCACCGCCCACTCCATCAACTGCACACACCACCAACTCCTCAACCCCGACATCGTCATCACCTACGCCCACCACCTCAAAGCCTTCCTTCGCACGACCACCGAGCAAGCCCCACCAACATGACGACACATTCCGCATGAGGACCCCACTCATCTCAGACCCACACGCTGACTGGACGCCTCTGCCGATGCGGTCGCCGGCTACGACACATGTCACAGACCGCCATGACGCGCACCGGGCCTGATCGCGACTACTGCCCCAAGCGTTCCCAAGGCACTGTTCACAACCAGGCTGTCATCGCCCCAACCGGCCAACACACTGAAGGGCTGCGGGCCTGCTCCGCGCGAATTGAATCTAAACCGCATTAGCGCGACCGGGTGCTCGCGCGGCTTGACAGCACCATCGAGATACCCGACGGCCAGTCGATCGGCGCGAAGAGCCAGTCGCGGTCAGCATCGGCTGTTGAAACTGCCACCGGCGCCAACGTGCCCGACGTTCAGCTCGACCGATGCGTAGCAGCGAACGCCGGGACGGCACAAACCGTAAACGCCGCGACAAGCGCGAATTAGATTGATAGACAGCCTAATACGTTCTTTCCGGCATGCCCACATCGATGGATCATTGAGAAAGCGGAGGAACCACGCCGCTGGGCTGGTCCTTGGCGTCGACCCGATGTCGGTGATTACGCGCTCAACGACCGGTTGCGCGCCAATGCAACCCCCAGAACCCCGAGACGCGTCGCCACCACACCGTGAAACCACCGGACACATGCCTTCTGCGACTTGGCGGTTCACGAACGCGATTGCGGTCCCGGTCGGATAGGGGACATGGCATGACGGTCAGCCTTCGCGCGGGCTGTCACGTGATCACCGCATCTGGGACCCGAAAAAAGCTCGGCTAAGACGTCACCGGTTGGTGAGGCAGACCCGCACTTCTGGGCCGCGGCGCTTCCCGCCTAGCGGTCAGCAGAAACTCTGCTTCCGACCACGAAATGCCTTGCAATCAGATCGCTTTTACTCTGCACCCAAACCCGGCCCAGTGCGCCACGCTTGTCCGCGAGCCTGATCTGAGCGGAACCAGTACGCTGACTCTCCAAGTTGCGCAGGGCAAGACTGTATTTGAAAAGCACCATGAGCAGGAACGCGTATACCGGGTTTACTCGGCACGGAGAATCCTCCGTGTTGCCTAGTATGTCCAACGCTGCCAGCATCGTGGACTCGGCCCGCCAACAAGCCGGGAAAATCCCGTCCATCAGGGGACCGCGGTCGTCCATTTCCAGCACTTGTTGAGAATCCAAAATGTCCTGGACGCCAGCAAGATCGCGATTCGCCAGGTCACCGGCCACCCTCAGCTCAAGCTCATCCAACTGGCGGCAAAATTCTACAATCTGATCTGACGTCAGTCGCATCCTCGCACTTGTCATCTATTTCTCTTTCCGTACGTCTCGTTGAATTCATGTTCTGGATGACGTTCCAGGCAGCACGATCGCAACAGAGAGCCGTCACTCGACCGCAAGCCCCGGAACGCGGTCAGCTTCTGACACACGTCCGGCCGACGGGCATTAAGCCATGGGTCCCGCGTTACGGGCACCCGCGTCAAAGCTGCTATGTAAGAGCAAATCCCGACGTCGACATGGGAAAGACTGCTACATATCGCCGCACGCTACCGAGGTGGAATGATCGACCTACGCCGATCGTGACCACTGCCGATACGGTATCCCGTTCTCGTGCAACTCTTTCCGAACGACTCCGCTCAAGGCACTACCCGTGGTGAGGTCCATGAGTATGCAACACGTTCGTTGGCCCGTAGTAGCGAGAACATGAACCAAATGTGCACTCAAAACTACTGTGACACAAGTTGAATAGCGCGACTGTGCCGATGTTCACATGCGAAAGTCACAGTTGTGCTGATGCTCACACCCGCCGATGACATTTTTCGGGATTGAGCAGTAAACGGAGCTGCAGTCGCTTGTCAAGCAGGCATCGTGAACCAGACCAGAACCGGACGAACTCACTACGCCTATCCGGTCCGGTCACCAGCTCGGCAAAGCGCGACACACTTCCGCGGTGCGGAGATACCCTTTGCATCAACACTATTCGGCTTGCCCCAGTCATGCGCGACCCGTCATCACCACTCGACTCAACTCCACAATAGGGTCGGCGTCACCGTGCGCTGCGAATCTCCGTCCGATCTGCTGCTGAAGCAGCCTCGGCGCTCAGCACTTCCGGCGCCGGCACACGAAGCGTGCGATCACGGCCGCCGCCGCGGCACCTCCGGGCCGAGGTCGGCGGGATCATCCCCCGGCCGAAGCCGCGCGTGCGCACACCGACTTGGAGGGCCGCAAGACCACCGGCTCGATCGTGTTGCTGCCCTAAGCCTCCTCGGGCCCCTCGGTGTCCCACGTCGTCGGGATCATCGGCAATGTCGGCCCGCCGCCGAATGAGTCGCCGGCCAGGGTAATCAGGCCAGCCGCCCGCACACCGCCCTTGCGGGCCGTGCCGGTGAAGCCCAGCGCCCCGGCGCCCTGATCGGATTCGACTGCCTGCGGATCCGAATCGTCTGTTATGTCGGCGAATTCGTCGGCACAGGCGCGCTGCGGCTCCCCCTTCTGACGTCGCTTGCGCGCCTTTCTGCGGGCGGCGGCGGCGGCCGCGGCGGCGGCGCTGTCGGGTTCCGGTGCTTTGGCGCGGGCGCTTGCACTCGCGGTGCCGCGATGCACCGGCCCGAGGCCAGGACCCGGGCCGGCTCCGATGGCATAGGGCAGAAACGCGTGCCCGGCCGGTGCGGGCGGCGGCGCGGACGGCGGCGTGCTGACGGTGCTCACCGTCGTCGCGGGAGCGCCCGCCGGAACGGACGGAGATATCGAACCGGCCAGTGCCGGGGCGAAAACGGCTGGCGCCGCCGACGCCGCGGCCGCAACAGGCGCCAGTACCGGCACAACGACGGGCGCGGCGGCGGGTATCGCGGCCAGCGCGGCCAGCGCCGCCACACTGGCCGTGGCCGCGACCGCGGGCAACGTGGCGAGCGTCGACCACAACGGGGACGTTGCGAGCGCCGCCGCCAGCACCGGATGGGCGACCAGGTAGACGATGATCTGCGCGGGGGTGATGCCGCCGAGGGACTGCAGGGCCGCGACGGGGTTGGTCAACAGCAGCTGGATCCAGTTCTGCAGTCCCTGGAAGTCCTGGGCGAACAGGAAGAGTCGGGAAATCCAGTAGCCGGGCTGGCCCGGCACCGTATACGAGGCATACGGAATGCCGTTGAGGGTGCCCGCGGCGGGGTCCCAGTTGATTCCGATCAGCCGCAGGGCGAGCTGGAAGACCTGCTGCGGGATCTGCTGGAGCTGTTCAAGAGGGTTTGAGGCCGCCGCGGGCGAATTGAGAATGAGCGGCGCGGGCTGGCCGGGCGGGACTGACGCCACCGCCGAGGCGGAAACGGCTTCATACCCTGCCATGACGCCGGCGGCCTGGATCCACATGCGGACGTAGTCGGCTTCGTTGAGGGCTATTGGGATGGTGTTGATGCCGAAGAAGTTCGTTGCCACCAGCACCCCGTGTATGGCGTGGTTGGCGGCCAATTCGAGCAGCGTGGGCATGGCCGCCAGCGCGGCGGTGTACGCCGCGGCCGCCGCCTCGTGCTGTAGGGCCGTCGTGGCGCTCTGCGCGGCGGTCGCGGTCAGCCACTGCAGGTACGGCAGGTGGGCGGCGGCATACTCCTGCGCACTCGGACCCTGCCATGCGCCGGCCTGAACCGACGCCAGAATTGTGACGAGTTCGTCTGCTGCTGAGGCATATTCGGCGCTGAGTGCGCTCCATGTCTGCGCAGCGGCCAGCAGCGGGCCGGGGCCCGGGCCGTTACTCAGCAATGCCGAATGCACCTCTGGAGGCGAAGCCATCCAGATGGGGGCGGTCATGGTCAGCCGGCGGTCAACAGATACCCAGTGACCGAACAGGAGATGCACGGCCCTGTGGGAACGACGCAAGACGTCATGCCGAACACTCCTCTCGTTGTCGGGGTACCACAAAATTCGATATCGCGACGGGCGGTATCGCAAATCGTGCACGCCCAGACGGAAGGCAGCGGACGCTGCTGGCCGTTACGCGAAATACGTTGTTAGTAAACGTATTTAGTGATGACCATCGACCCGGACCGCACGCGCACGGGATTTGAATCGGGCTGGTTCTGGATCGACGGAACAACCCGCCGAGAGTGAAAACCACGACGCGTCCACCGGCGAGTCGCGTCGTAAAATTCACAGTCGGCGCCGGGTGGGCCTGGTCGGCGCCGGGTGGGGCCTGGTCGGCGCCGGGTGGGGCCTGGTCGGCGCCCGGCTGGGGCCTGGTCGGCGCCCGGGCGGCGCCCGGTCGGCGTCGGATAGGCGCCGAGGTGCAGGCGGGTCAGAACAGAGTCGGCAGCGCGATCGCCGAGTCAACGGCCAAAGCGCAGAAGACCAGCGCCAAATAGTTATTCGATTGCAGGAACAGCCGCAGCGGCTTCACCGGCTCCCCGGCCCGCACTCCCGCATACAACTGGTGGGCCATCGTGAGGAACCACACGCCGGCCACCAGTGCCACCGCCGCGTACAGCCATCCGGCCGCCAGAGCCAGCACGAACGTCGCCAGCACCGTCAGCCAGGTGTAGATCACAATCTGCTTGGTGACCTGACGCTCGGTCGCCACGGCGGGCAGCATCGGCACACCGGCGACTTTGTAGTCCTCCTTGTACCGCATGGCCAGGGCCCAGGTGTGCGGCGGAGTCCAGAAGAAGATGATCGCGAACATCGCCAGCGCCGGCCAGCCGATGGTGCCGGTGACGGCCGACCACCCGATCATGACCGGCATACAGCCGGCGGCGCCGCCCCACACCACGTTCTGCGCAGTGCGCCGCTTGAGTAGCAGCGTGTAGACGAACACGTAGAACGCGATCGTGGCCACCGCCAGCAGACCAGATAGCAGGTTCGTGGTCCACCACAGCCAGCAGAACGAGGCCACGCTCAATGCCAGGCCGAAGATCAGCGCGTGGCGCGTCGGCACCGCAGCCCGGGCCAGCGGCCGTCGCGCGGTCCGCTTCATCACTTTGTCGATGTCCGCATCGGCCACACAGTTGAGCGTGTTGGCGCCACCGGCGGCCATCATGCCGCCGACCAGTGTGTTGAGGATGAGCAGCGGGTTGACCGAGCCGCGGTGCGCGAGCAGCATCGCCGGTATCGCGGTGACCAGCAGCAGCTCGATCACCCGCGGTTTGGTCAACGCCAGGTACGCCAGAACGGTGCCGGTGATCCGGCCTGAAGTCCGGCTGGGCGCCGCAATCTCTGGGCGGCCGCGAACGCTCACGCATTAACTCCTCGGGAAATCGCAGCCGCGCGCAGCTTCTACTACGCATGATGGTAGACCGCGCCAGCACTGCCACAGCCCCGCAGGGTCGATCTGCCCGAAATTTCTCGACCTGTCTGCCTCCGCGGCGCTGATGACAGCCACCAAACCGCGACACGATATTTTCACACAGGCTTCCGCGGGTACACGCAATCTGGGCCTGCATGCGCCAGCAATCCCGCACTAGGGTGGGATTGATCAGTTTGATGACCCCAGGACTGAGGACTGAATGACCACACTTGAAGAGATCTCCGAGCTCACCCGCCCGCACCACCCCGACGACTGGACCGAGATCGATTCGGCTGCGGTCGACACGGTCCGGGTGCTGGCCGCCGACGCCGTCCAGAAAGTCGGCAACGGTCACCCCGGAACGGCGATGAGCCTGGCTCCACTGGCGTACACGCTGTTTCAGCGCGCGATGCGCCACGACCCGAGTGACGTCCACTGGCTGGGCCGTGACCGCTTCGTCCTGTCGGCCGGACACAGCAGCCTGACCCTCTACCTGCAGCTCTACCTGGGCGGCTTTGGGCTCGAACTGTCCGACATCGAGGCACTGCGCACGTGGAAGTCCAAGACTCCCGGGCACCCGGAATTCCGGCACACCGACGGGGTCGAGATCACTACCGGCCCGCTGGGCCAGGGGTTGGCCTCGGCCGTCGGCATGGCGATGGCGTCCCGCTACGAGCGCGGCCTGTTCGACCCGGACGCCGAACCTGGCACCAGTCCGTTCGACCACTACATCTACGTGATCGCCTCTGACGGCGACATCGAGGAAGGCGTTACGTCGGAAGCGTGTTCGCTGGCCGGGGTGCAGCAGCTGGGCAACCTGATCGTGTTCTACGACCGCAACCAGATCTCCATCGAGGACGACACGAACATCGCCCTCTGTGAAGACACCGCCGAGCGCTACCGCGCGTACGGCTGGCACGTGCAGGAAGTTGAGGGCGGCGAGAACGTCATCGGAATCGAGGAGGCGATCGCGAACGCGAAGGCCGAAACCGGCCGGCCGTCGTTCATCTCGCTGCGTACCATCATCGGCTTCCCGGCGCCCAACCTGATGAACACCGGCAAGGCGCACGGCGCCGCGCTCGGTGAGGACGAGGTGGCGGCCACCAAGAAGATTCTCGGGTTCGACCCGGACAAGACGTTCGAGGTTCGCGACGAGGTCATCGCGCACACCCGCAAGCTGGTGGACCGGGGCCGCGAAGCGCACCAGAAGTGGCAGACCGACTTCGACGCGTGGGCGGAGCGCGAACCCGAGCGCAAGGCACTGCTGGACCGGTTGACGGCCGAGAAGATGCCCGACGGCTGGGATGCCGACCTGCCGCACTGGGAGCCCGGCTCGGACGATGTCGCCACCCGCAAAGCCTCAAACGAGGTGCTCAACGCGGTGGGCCCGAAACTGCCGGAACTGTGGGGCGGTTCGGCCGACCTGGCCGGAAGCAACAACACCACGATCAAAGGCGCCGATTCCTTCGGTCCCCCGTCGATTTCGACCAAGGACTACACGGCGCACTGGTACGGGCGCACGCTGCACTTCGGTGTGCGTGAGCACGCGATGGGCGCCATCCTGTCCGGCATCGTGCTGCACGGCCCCACCCGGGCCTACGGCGGCACGTTCCTGCAGTTCTCCGACTACATGCGCCCCGCGGTGCGGCTCGCGTCGCTGATGGACATCGACACCATCTACGTGTGGACGCACGACTCGGTCGGCCTCGGCGAGGACGGCCCGACCCACCAGCCGATCGAGCACCTTTCGGCACTGCGGGCCATCCCGAACCTGTCGGTGGTCCGCCCGGCCGACGCCAACGAGACGGCCTACGCCTGGCGCACGGTCCTGGCCCGCGGCAACGGCAGCGGGCCGGTCGGCCTGATTCTCACGCGTCAGAACGTGCCGGTGCTGGCGGGCACGAATCTGGACGGCGTGGCCCGCGGCGGCTATGTCCTCGGTGGCACTGACGGCGATGAGGAGCCCGACGTGGTGCTGATCGGCACGGGCTCGGAGGTCCAGCTCGCCGTCGAGGCGCAGAAGTTGTTGGCAGAGCGCGACATTCTCGCGCGAGTCGTCTCGATGCCGTGTGTCGAGTGGTTCGAGTCGCAACCGCAGGACTACCGCGACAGCGTGCTGCCGCCCTCGGTGTCGGCCCGGGTGGCCGTCGAAGCCGGTGTTGCCCAGTCATGGCACAAACTTGTCGGCGACACGGGCAAGATCGTGTCGATCGAGCATTTCGGGGAATCCGCCGATTACAAGACGCTGTTCCGCGAGTACGGCTTCACCGCCGAAGCCGTTGCTGCCGCCGCGGAAGAAGCAATGGATAACTGAGAAAAGGTGATCAGATGACCCAGAACCCCAACCTTGCCGCGCTCAGCGCTGCGGGCGTATCCGTCTGGCTCGACGACTTGTCCCGGGACCGGATCAAATCGGGCAACCTGCAGGAACTGATCGACACCAAGTCCGTCGTCGGGGTGACCACCAACCCGTCGATCTTCCAGAAGGCGCTGGCCGACAGCGATACCTATGACGACCAGATCGCCGAATTGGCCGAGCGGGGCGCCGACGTCGACGCCACCATCCGCACCGTCACCACCGACGACGTCCGCAACGCCTGTGATGTGCTGAGGCCGCAGTGGGAGTCCTCCGACGGGGTCGACGGCCGGGTGTCGATCGAGGTCGACCCGCGCCTGGCCCACGACACCGACAAGACCACCCAGCAGGCGGTCGAGTTGTGGAAGATCGTCGACCGGCCGAATCTGCTGATCAAGATCCCGGCCACCGAGGAGGGCATTCCTGCTATCGCTTCGACCCTGGCGGAAGGCATTTCGGTCAACGTCACGCTGATCTTCTCCGTCGAGCGTTACCGCGCGGTGATGGGCGCCTATCTGGACGGGCTGGAGAAGGCCAAGCAAGCCGGCCACGACCTGTCCAAGATCCATTCGGTGGCTTCGTTTTTCGTCTCGCGGGTGGACACCGAGATCGACAAGCGCCTGGAGAAGATCGACTCCGACGAGGCCCGCGCCCTGCTCGGCCAGGCCGCCGTCGCCAACGCCCGACTGGCTTACGCGGCCTATCAGGAGATCTTCGAGGGCGGCGAGCGATTCAAGGGGCTGCAGGCTGACGGAGCCCGGGTTCAGCGGCCGTTGTGGGCGTCGACCGGCGTCAAGAACCCCGATTACTCCGACACGCTGTACGTCACCGAGTTGGTGGCCCCGAACACGGTGAACACCATGCCGGAGAAGACGATTGACGCCGTCGCCGATCACGGGACGATCCACGGTGACACGATCACCGGGACCGCGTCCGAAGCCCAGAAAGTGTTCGACAAGCTGGACGAGATCGGCATCGATCTGACCGACGTGTTCCTGGTGCTGGAGAACGAAGGGGTGGAGAAGTTCGAGGCTTCCTGGGGCGAACTGCTCGAGGAGACTCAGGCGCAGCTCGACTCCGCCGACAAATGAGCCCAGCCGCACCCGAGGCGCAGTGGCAGAACCCCCTGCGCGACAAGCGGGATAAGCGGCTGCCCAGGATCGCCGGCCCTTGCGGCATGGTGATTTTCGGCGTCACCGGGGACCTGGCCCGCAAGAAGGTGATGCCGGCGATCTACGACCTGGCCAACCGGGGGCTGCTGCCCCCCACCTTCTCGCTGGTGGGATTCGCGCGCCGCGACTGGGACACCGAGGACTTCGGTCAGGTGGTGCATGACGCCGTCAAGGAACACTGCCGGACCCCGTTCCGGCAGGAGAACTGGGACCGGCTGGCCGAGGGGTTCCGTTTCGTACCAGGTGCTTTCGACGACGACGATGCGTTCAGTCGGCTCGCTGAAACGCTGGAGAAGCTCGATGCCGAACGCGGCACGGGCGGGAACCACGCGTTCTATCTGGCGATTCCGCCGAAGTCGTTCCCGGTGGTCTGCGAACAGTTGGAGAAATCGGGATTGGCTCGGCCGCAAGGTAATCGGTGGAGCCGGGTGGTTATCGAGAAGCCCTTCGGCCACGACTTGAAGAGCGCGCAGGATCTCAATAAAACCGTCAACTCCGTCTTCCCGGAGGAGTCGGTCTTCCGCATCGACCACTACCTCGGCAAGGAGACGGTGCAGAACATCCTGGCTCTGCGCTTCGCCAACCAGTTGTTCGATCCGATCTGGAACTCCCACTACGTCGACCACGTGCAGATCACCATGGCCGAAGACATCGGCCTCGGTGGGCGGGCCGGCTACTACGACGGCATCGGCGCCGCCCGCGATGTCATCCAGAACCACTTGATGCAACTGCTGGCGCTCACCGCGATGGTGGAGCCGGTCAGCTTCACTCCGAAAGCGTTGCAGACGGAGAAGATCAAGGTGCTCTCGGCGACACAGCTGGCGCAGCCGCTCGACCAGACAACCAGCCGCGGCCAGTACACCGCCGGTTGGCAGGGTGGCGAGAAGGTGGTCGGACTGCTCGACGAAGAGGGGTTCGCCAAGGACTCCGTGACCGAGACGTTCGCCGCCATCACCCTCGAGGTGGACACCCGGCGCTGGGCCGGGGTGCCGTTCTACCTGCGGACCGGAAAGAGGTTGGGGCGCAGGGTCACTGAGATCGCGCTGGTTTTCAAACGAGCGCCGCACCTGCCGTTCGACGCCACCATGACCGATGAGCTCGGCACCAACGCCATGGTCATTCGGGTGCAGCCCGACGAGGGAATCACATTGCGCTTCGGTTCCAAAGTGCCCGGCACCGCGATGGAAGTCCGCGACGTCAACATGGACTTCTCCTACGGCTCGGCGTTCGCCGAGGAGTCACCGGAAGCATACGAGCGGCTGATCCTCGACGTGCTGCTCGGTGAGCCGTCGCTGTTCCCGGTGAACGAAGAAGTCGAATTGGCCTGGGAGATACTCGATCCCGCTTTGGACAACTGGGCGTCGCACGGTAAACCCGATCCGTACGAAGCGGGCACCTGGGGGCCCGATTCGGCGTTCGAGATGCTGCGCCGCACCGGCCGGGAATGGCGGCGGCCATGAGTCGCGCTGAGAACGAGGAGCGGCGCACATGATTCGCGCCGGCGACGATGCAGAACGAAGTGATGCTGAGGAGCGGCGCACATGATCGTCGAACTGCCTGACACCACCACCACGGCGGTCAACAAGAAGCTCGACGAGATGCGCGAAATGGCCGGCGTGGTCACCATGGGCCGGGTCTTGACGCTGATCATCGCGCCGGACAGCGAAGCCGTGGTGGAGGATTCGATCCAGGCCGCCAACGACGCCAGTCACGAGCATCCGAGCCGCATCATCGTGACGATGCGGGGCAACGCCTACGCCGACGAGCCCCGCCTGGACGCGCAGATCCGCGTAGGCGGTGACGCGGGCGCCGGTGAGGTGGTGGTGCTGCGACTTTCCGGGCCGCTCTCCGGGCACGCCGCCAGCGTCGTCATCCCCTTCCTGCTGCCCGACATCCCGGTGGTGGCCTGGTGGCCGGACAACGCTCCGGCGGTGCCCGCCCAGGATCCGTTGGGCAAGTTGGCTATTCGCCGCATCACCGACGCCACCAACGCGGTCGACCCGTTGGCCGCGATCAAGAGCCGGTTGCCCGGTTACAGCGCCGGCGACACCGACCTGGCCTGGAGCCGGATCACGTACTGGCGCGCGTTGTTGACCTCGGCGATCGACCTGCCACCACACGAACCGATCGAGTCGGCCCGGATCAGCGGCCTGGAAACAGAACCCGCACTTGATATTCTGGCGGGCTGGCTGGCCAGCCGGATCGACGGCCCGGTTCACCGGGAGGTCGGTGAGCTCACGGTGGAACTGGTGCGCAAGAGCGAGACCATCGTGCTCAGCCGGCCGCAGGACGGAACCACGGCAACACTGAGCCGCACGGCCAAGCCTGACGCACTGGTTCCGTTGGCGCGCAGGGTGACTGGCGAGTGCCTCGCCGAAGACCTGCGTCGGCTGGATGCCGACGAGATCTACCACGCGGCCCTGGAGGGCATCAAGAAGGTGCAATACCAATGAGCTCCGAGATCGAAGTATTCCCCGACAGCGAACGTCTGGCGCAGGCCGCGGCGCGGCGCCTGGTCGACACGATCGCCCAGGCGATGACGGCGCGGGGCCGGGCGCTGATCGTGTTGACCGGCGGCGGAAACGGCGTAGCGCTGCTGCGCGAACTCGCTTCGCATCCGGTCGACTGGTCCGGTGTGCACCTGTTCTGGGGGGACGAGCGCTACGTTCCCGAGGACGACGAGGAGCGCAACGAAAGGCAGACCCGCGAGGCGTTGCTCGATCACATCGACATTCCGGCCAGCCAGGTGCACCCGATGGCGGCCAGCGACGGCGAGTTCGGCTCCGATCTCGAGGCTGCGGCTCTGGCGTACGAGCAACTGCTGGCGGCCAACGCCGCACCCGGCGAACTGGCACCGCACTTCGACGTTCACCTCCTCGGTATGGGACCCGAAGGCCACATCAATTCGCTGTTCCCGGACACCACCGCAGTGCGGGAAACCAGCCGCATGGTGGTCTCGGTGGACGACTCCCCCAAGCCGCCACCACAACGAATCACCTTGACCTTGCCCGCAATTCAGCGTTCCCGCGAGGTGTGGCTGTTGGTCTCGGGTGAAGGCAAGGCCGACGCGGTGGCGGCGGCCGTCGGCGGCGCCGACCCGGTGTCGCTACCGGCCGCCGGGGCCATTGGTCGCGAGATCACCCGCTGGCTGCTGGACGAGGCTGCGGCGGGCAAACTCGCTCGTTGACATTGCGGGTGTTCTGACGGGTCTATATCCGCCGGTGTCAAGCTGGTATTAATGACCGCATGGCAGACAGAAGCGGCGGCCGCCCGACTCCGGCTCGGCAAAGAATGAAGACCCTCACCCAGGCGGCATTGAATGCCGACAAGACGGTCGAGCAGGTCGAAGACGTCCTCGACGGACTCGGCACCTCCCTGGTGGAATTGAACAAGTCGCTATCGGCGCTGAACCAGACCGTCTCGCGGCTGGAGAACGGCCTGGACCACCTGGATGGAACCCTGTCCAGCCTCGACGATCTCGCCAAGCGCCTGCTCACCGTGCTGCAGCCGGTGGAGGCCATCCTGGAACGGATGGACAACATCGTGAGCTGGGGCGAGACGATGATGATGCCGATCAACGCCACCGAGCACGTGATGCGCGGGGTACTGGACAGGCTCCGCAATCGGAGTGTGCGCTGACTCCGTGACCCGACCGGTTCCCACCCCGCCGCTTGCGGAAGGTACTGGCCTGCCCTGGGATGTGGCCGTCACAGATGCGGTCGCCACCATCGCTGCTGCCCGCGACCGGTACGGCGACACATTCGCGGTCGAGAGCGGCGGCGACCGCTACCTGTTCACCTTCTCCCCCACCGGCGTCGAGTCGTTCTACGCGCTGCCGGAGGAGAAGGCCAGCAAGGGCGTCGCCGATTTCCTGATGTTGCGCCGCAAGCTACCTGATGAGATCTTCGTCGGCCGCCGCACCTTGCCCACCAACCTTTTTCGCCGCGACGACGTCGCCGGCTATCTCGCAAATCTGGACATCGCGCTGCGGCAGACGACCGCCGAACTGGGTTCGGCCGGTTCCGTCGACGTTTTCGACCTCACCCGCCGGCTCGGCCACCGAATGGGCCTCGCCTCCTGGGCGGGCCCCGGATGCTCCGATGGTGCGGCCTTCGAGCGCCTGGTCCATGCCTTCGACACCTTGGACGGCTCCGATGCGTTCGTCCATCCAGACCGGATGGCGGCCGTGGCGGCCTCGGACAAGCGCGCCGAACGGGGGGCGCTGGCCGATGTCACTGCAACGGTGGCCGAGGCGGTGCGGCGTTACCAGGCCGGCGACCACGAGGGCCAGGATCTGTTCGGCAGGATCGTCAGCGCTTGGACGGGTGAGCCCGACCAGGTGCTCGGCATCGCACACGACGTCGCGCTCATACACGTCGCGTCCATGTCCAACCTCGCCGCCGCACTCGGCTGGGCGCTGGTCGACCTGATCGAACACCCCGCGCACCATCCCCGACTTCGCCACGGCGACAACGACTTTGCGCAACGCTGTGCGCTGGAGTCCACGCGGTTGGCACAGCGTTCGATCATGAGCCGAACGGTGCTCGCCCCGGTCGACCTGGACACCGGCGCCATCACCTACCGGGTGCCGCCGGGCTGGACCATCGCCACGCTGTTGCCGCTGCTCAACACCTCCGCGGCGCCCGGGCTGGCCGTGTGGGATCCGGAGAGATGGACCCGTCACCGGCTCACCGACCCCCCTGACCTGCCGTCTCCGATGCTGGTGACGGCATTCGGCCACGGACGGCATTCCTGCCCGGCGCAACCATTTTCACTGTCCGCGATGACGGCTGCGGTGACGCATCTGCTGCGCGAGTACGAGCTGACAGCAGGCTGGACCGCGCATCCACGGCCGGTCCCGGCTCAGATCGGCGGCGTAGCACGGGCCGACGGCCCCTGCCCGATCGAGTACGTCGCCGTTCGATGACCCAAGCACGCCGATCCGCGTAGCCAACACCCCGATAAGATCGCGTCATGCCGGAATTCGCCACCGCACCGCCGTGCCGCCTGCGGCGCCGCCCGATGTCCTGATCCGGAGCTTCGATGCCCACCGTCGTCGCCTTCCACGCCCATCCTGACGATGAGGTCATCCTCACCGGCGGCACCCTGGCCAAGGCGGTTGCTGCCGGTCATCGGGTAATCGTCGTCACCGCCACCGACGGCCGCATCGACAGCGAGCCCGACCCTACCCGGCTGAACGAATTGCATTCGAGCACAGCCATTCTCGGTGTGCAGCGCACGGAGTGCCTAGGCTACGCCGACAGCGGGTACGGTCCCGATTTCTACCCGGACCCACCGGGCCGGGTGCGATTCGCCAGAGCCGATGTCGAAGAGGCCGCACAACGGCTGGCGGAGATACTTCGCACCGAGGACGCCGACCTCTTGCTGGGCTATCAGGCCAACGGCGGATACGGCCACCGCGACCATATACAGGTGCATCATGTCGGCAAGCGGGCCGCTGAACTGGCCCGCACCCCAAGGGTTCTCGAGGCGACCATGCCGCGCGAAGTACTGCGCCGGTTCAACGACCTCTGCAGTCGGCTGCGGCTGCCCCCGCCGTATGACCCCGACGTGCTCGACGATGCCTATGCGCCCGGTGCCACCATCACACACCGGGTCGACGTCCGGAGGTTCGCCCGGCAGAAGCGGGACGCGGTGGCCGCCCATCGGTCCCAACTCGGTACCGGTCTAGGTGCACGTGTTTACCAGTCGCTGCTACGACTGCCACCGCCGTTGCTGGGCGCGGTTTTCCGGCACGAATGGTTTGTCGATCCCGCGGCCACGCACGGGCCGCTGCGCGACAACATCTTTGCGGGCACCAACCCCTGAGCGCGCACATCGTGGTCGAGCGGGCCGGCACAACACTGTGCGGGTCAAGGCGGCAGCGGGAATCGCCCGTTATCCGCTGTTGCGTAACGCGCTGGCGAGTCCGTTCATCGTCAGCAGGATGCCACGCTGCATCAGTTCGTCGTCTTCACCCGAGCGATAGCGGCGCAGCAGCTCCACCTGCAGGTGGTTCAGCGGCTCCAGGTACGGGAACCGGTTGAACACCGAACGCGCGAGCGCTGGGTTGTCGGCCAGCAGGTCCTCCTGGCCGGTGATGCGCTTGTACATCGCGATCGTGCGGTGGTGCTCGTCGACGATCTTGTCGAAGACCCTGCTGCGCAACGATTCGTCGTCGACCAGCTCGGAGTAGCGGGCGGCCAGCCCCAGGTCGCTCTTGGCCATCACCTGCGCCATGTTGGACAGCACGCTGCGGAAGAACGGCCACCGCTCGTACAGCTCGTGCAGCACCGCGAGCCGATCCTCTTCGCTTTCCGGTCCCGCGGTGATCCACTGCTCGAACGCCGAACCGGTGCCGTACCACCCGGGCAGCATCACCCGCGACTGGCTCCATGCCAGCACCCATGGAATGGCGCGCAGGTCCGAGATGGATTCCGTCGGCTTGCGCGACGACGGCCGGCTGCCGATGTTGAGTGACCCGATCTCACTCACCGGGGTGGAGGCCTTGAAGTACTCGACGAAACCCGGTGTGTCGTGCACCAATTCGGCGTAGGCGCGCTGGGCCAAGGTGGCGATCTCCTCGAGCACCCCATAGGCGGGCTCGGCGGCGTCACCGAGTCCTTCGACGTCGAGCAACGTCGACTCCAGGGTCGCGGCCAGCAGGCTCTCCAGGTTGCGCCGGGCCGTCTGCGGCTCGGCATACTTGGCGGCGATCACCTCGCCCTGCTCGGTGAGCCGCAGGGATCCGTTCACCGCGCCCGGCGGCTGGGCCAGGATGGCCTGGTAACTGGGGCCGCCGCCGCGTCCGACGGTGCCGCCGCGACCATGAAAGAGCCGCAGCCGGATGCCGCCCTTGCGGGCGGCTTCCACCAGGGCCAGTTCGGCGCGGTAGACCGCCCAGTTCGCGGCCAGGTAGCCGCCGTCCTTGTTGGAGTCGGAGTACCCCAGCATGACTTCCTGCATGTCGCCGCGGGCGGCCACCATGCCCCGGTAGAGCGGAAGATCCAGCATCGCCTGCAGGATCGACGCCCCGTTGTGCAGGTCGTCGATCGTCTCGAACAGCGGCGAAATGCCGACCGGGCAATACGGGTCGTCTCCCGACGCGTCCAGCAGTCCGGCCTCCTTCATCAGGATGGCCGCTTCGAGCACGTCCGACACCGACCGGCACATCGAGATGACGTAGTTGGGAACCGCTGCGGGACCGTAGGTTTGGACCGCGTGCGTGGCCGCCCCGATGATGTCGAGTTCCTTTCGGGCCAGCTCCGAGAGCTTGGCGCCGGCGCGTACCAGCGGGCGGCGGGTGCTGAGCTCGCCGACCAGCAATTCGACGCGTTCGTTTTCGGGTAGCGCGGCGTAGTCGGGGTGCACACCGGACCAGGCCAGCAGTTCGGCGACCACTTCCTCGTGCACGTCGGAGTTCTGCCGCAGGTCGAGGGCGGACAGGTGAAAACCAAAGACGTGCACGGCTTCCCGCAAGAGGGCCAGCCGGTCGTCGGCCAGCACCGTGCTGCCGTGCGTGCGCAGCGAGGCGTCGATGGTGTCGAGATCCGCCCGCAGCTCGCCGGGTGCGGCATACGCCGGCAGGCCGAGGTCGAGGGTGTGCAGCGGTTGCTCGTCGAGGATGTCGGTCGCGGTGGCGCTCAGCCGGGAACGGATCACCCGCAACGCGCGCCGGTACGGCTCGTCGTCGCGGGCCTTGTCCTGGCAGCCCTCGGCGAGTTCGGCGAGTTCGGGCGTCACCCGGAGCAGCCGCGACGACATCGACAACTCCTGCTCGAGCTGGTCGAGTTCGGCCAGGTAGTGGGCGAGCGCGGTGTAGGCCGCGCTGCCGGTCGCGAGCCGGACCACGTCGGCAGTGACATTGGGATTGCCGTCCCGGTCGCCACCGATCCAGGATCCCGGCTGCAGTATCGGGCCGGACAGCAGATCGGCGTCGGGCCAGCGGGCCCGCAGTGCCTCTCGGACTTCGGCGTTGACCTTGGGCATCACCTCGAAGAACGAGGCGGGGTAATAGCGCAGGCCCGCGGCGATCTCGTCACTGATCTGCAACCGGGACAACCGGATGATCGCGGTCTGCCACAGGGTGAGAATCTGGCGGCGCAGTTCGGTTTCCACACTGCGGCCGCTGTCGGTCTGGGTGTGACCCTCCGCGTGCAACCGCATCAGCTCGGTGATCCGGTGCTGGGTCACGAAGACGGTTCGCCGCCGGGTCTCGGTGGGGTGTGCGGTGATCACCGGAGCGACCAGCGCGCCCCTCAGGGCACCTGCGACGGTCGCCGAATCCAGTTCCGCACGATCGAGTTTCGCGTAGGTGGCGGCCAGACTACTGTCCTGCGGCGGCTCACCGGCGGCGACGTGAATGCTGCGGCGACGCTCGCGGTGGATGTCCTCGGCGACGTTGGCCAGCAGGGCGAAGTGGGTGAACGCGCGGATGACGGGGATGGCCTGGTGGATGTCGATGCCGTCGAACATGCGGGACACCTCGTTGCGGTCGATCTCCGATCGCCGCACCCGAAACGATTCCACCCGCGCTCGTTCGACGAGGTCGAAGACCTCTTCACCGTTCTGCTCGCGCACGGTGTCGCCGAGGATGGCGCCCAGCATCCTGATGTCGGCGCGCATCGGCTCGGTCGCCTCGCGTCCCAACTTGGTGCGATGGACGTCGCCGATCGGGTCCAGGGCGGTGTCGGTCACGTCAACCATGCGTCTAAGTATCAGTGCAGACCGTCGAGTCGGCTATTTGGGCGCGGGTACCGCCCTGCGCCTTGCCGGTCGTGAGCCTTTTGTCCCCGTTCGGTAGGCTGCCCGGTATGGAATTGGCTCTACAGATCACTCTGGTGGTCACCAGCGTGCTGGTGGTGTTGCTGGTGCTGCTGCACCGCGCCAAGGGTGGTGGTCTGTCGACGCTGTTCGGTGGCGGGGTTCAGTCCAGCCTTTCCGGGTCGACGGTCGTGGAGAAGAACCTGGACCGGTTGACGCTGTTCATCGTCGGTATCTGGCTGGTTTCCATCGTGGGCATGGCCCTGCTGATCAAGTACCGCTAGCCGCAGCATGAGCTGGCCCGCCCAGCAGGGACACCCGGCCTGGTCGGCTGAGGGCGTCGTTATCACCACCCAGTACATGCCGCTGTCGTTCATGCTGGCGCTGTTCAAGCCCAAACTTCTGATCGACGGCTACCAGGGGCCGCCGATGTCGTGGGGTCGCAACGTCGTGCCGGTGCGGCCCGGTCAGCACCGGGTCCACGTGCACGTGCCGTACTGGCTGCCGCCTCAGATCGGGCCGGCGGACACCCTGGTCGACATCTACCCGGGGCGATGGGTCGAACTCGAATACAAGGCGCCGGTGTGGGGCTTCAGCCCCGGTTCGCTGGGCACCCCGCCGCAGAGCTACAACGGCGTCGGAATCACCGTGGCAATGCTGGTGATCCTGCTGGCTCTGGCGTTCGTGTTTCCGCTGTTGCTGTTGCTCATCGCGATCTGACGTCGCGATATCGCGCGGTTTACGGCAGCGGTCCCCCGGCGGCGATCGCCGCCAGCGTCGCGAACTGTTCCCCGTCCAAGGACGCACCGCCGACCAGACCGCCGTCGATGTCGTCCTGAGCGACCAGGTCGCCGACGTTCTTGGCGTTCATCGAGCCGCCGTAGAGCACCCGGACGGACTGGGCGATCTGCGGTGAGGCCAGCGCGGCAAGCTCTTTGCGGATCGCCGCGCACACCTCCTGAGCGTCGGCCGAACTGGCCACCCGGCCGGTGCCGATCGCCCAGACCGGTTCGTAGGCGATGACGACCTTGTCGATCTGCTCGGCAGACAATCCGGCCAGGGACCCGCGCAGCTGCTCGACATTGTGCGACACGTGGTTTCCGGCCTCGCGGACCTCGAGATGCTCGCCGACGCAGACGATGGGGGTCAGCTCGTGCTTGAGAGCGGCAGCGGCTTTGGCGGCCACCAGCGCGTCGTCCTCGTGGTGGTAGGTGCGGCGTTCGGAGTGCCCGACCACCACGAAGCTGCATCCCAGCTTCGCCAGGAATGCCCCGCTGATCTCACCCGTGTAGGCGCCGGAGTCGTGCTGCGACAGGTCCTGCGCGCCGTAGGTCAGGCGCAGTTTGTCGCCGTCGACCAGGGTCTGCACGCTGCGCAGGTCGGTGAACGGCGGGATGACCGTGACGTCGACCTTGTCGAAGTACTTGTCCGGCAACGAGAACGCGATCTTCTGCACCAGCGCGATCGCCTCGAAGTGATTGAGGTTCATCTTCCAGTTGCCGGCGATCAACGGCTTGCGGCTCACGAGTCTCCTCCGGTCGGCTGGGGCTCACCGAGCACTTCGATGCCCGGGAGTGATTTGCCCTCAAGGTATTCCAGCGACGCGCCGCCGCCGGTGGATATGTGGGAGAACGCGTCTTCGGGGATCTTCAGGGCGCGGACCGCAGCAGCGGAGTCGCCGCCGCCGACGACGCTGAACGCGCCCTTTCCGGTCGCCTTGACGATGGCCTCGGCAACACCCCGGGTGCCCTCCGCGTAGGCCGGAAACTCGAACACCCCCATCGGCCCGTTCCAGAACACCGTCTTGGCGTTGGACAGCAGGGTGGTGAACCGCTTGACCGATCCCGGGCCGATGTCCAGACCCATCAGGTCATCCGGAATCTCGTTGGCGGACACCGTCTGTGGCGGTGATCCGGCCTCGAACTTCTCGGTCACCACGATGTCGACCGGCAGCCGCAACACGTCGTGGTAGGTCTCCAGCAGATTGCGGCAGGTCTCGACCATCTCTTCTTCCAGCAGCGACTTGCCGACCGAATAGCCTTGGGCGGCAAGGAAGGTGAAGCACATGCCGCCACCGATCACGATGCTGTCGGCTTTGGTCGCCAGCGATTCGATCACGCCCAGCTTGTCCGACACCTTCGACCCGCCCAGCACCACCGCATACGGCCGCTCGGTGGAACTGGTCAACTGCTGCAGCACCTTGATCTCGTCGGCGACGAGGTTGCCCGCATAGTGCGGAAGAAGCGTCGCGACGTCGTACACCGATGCCTGTTTGCGGTGCACCACACCGAAGCCGTCGGAGACGAAAGCTCCCCCGGGCCATACCAATTCGGCGAGCTGCCGGGCCAGGGCGAGGCGTTCTCCGTCGTCCTTGCTGGTCTCACGCTTGTCGAAGCGGATGTTCTCCAGCAGCAGGATGTCGCCGTCGGTGAGTCCTTCGGCGCGCGCCAGCGCGTCGGTGCCGACCACATCTCCGGCCAACTGCACATGCCGGCCCAACTGCTCACCGAGCGCCGCGGCCACCGGCGCCAGCGAGTACTTCGGGTCGGGCCCGTCCTTGGGACGGCCGAGGTGCGCGGTGACGACCACCTTGGCGCCGGCGTCCAGCAGCGCCTTCAACGTCGGCACCGATGCGGTGATCCGTCCGGCGTCGGTGATGTTGCCTTGCCCACCAGCAGAGTCGTCCAGGGGCACGTTCAGGTCCGAACGCACCAGCACCCCGCGGCCCGAAACACCCTCGGCCAGCAGGTCTTTGAGAGTCGGGACGCCCACGGCTAGAGCGACTTGCCGACGAGCTTGACGAGGTCGATGAGGCGGTTGGAGTAGCCCCATTCGTTGTCGTACCAGGAGACGACTTTGGCCTGGTTGTCGATGACCTTGGTCAGCCCGGAGTCGAAGATCGAGCTGTGTGGGTCGGTGACGATGTCGCTGGAGACGATCGGGGCGTCGTAGTACTTCAGGATGCCCTTCATCGGGCCGTCGGCGGCGGCCTTCATCGCGGCGTTGATCTGCTCGGCGGTGCCCGGCTTGGCCAGCTCGGCAGTCAGGTCGGTCACCGAGCCGGTAGGGATCGGCACCCGCAGCGCGTACCCGTCGAGCTTGCCCTTGAGCTCGGGCAACACCAGTCCGATGGCCTTGGCCGCCCCGGTGGAGGTCGGCACGATGTTCAGCGCCGCCGCCCGCGCGCGCCGCAGGTCCTTGTGCGGGCCGTCCTGCAGGTTCTGGTCCTGGGTGTAGGCGTGGATGGTGGTCATCAGGCCCTTGACGATGCCGAACTCGTCGTTGAGGACCTTGGCGATCGGGCCCAGGCAGTTTGTGGTGCACGAGGCGTTGGAGATGATGTTCTGGCTGCCGTCGTACTTGTCGTCATTGACCCCGAGCACGATGGTGATGTCCTCATCGGTGGCCGGGGCAGAGATGATGACTTTCTTGGCACCGGCGTCGAGGTGCCCCTTGGCCTTGGCCGCATTGGTGAACAGGCCGGTGGATTCGACCACCACGTCCACGCCCAGATCACCCCAGGGCAGCGCGGCCGGTCCCTCGCGGACCTCCAGCGCCTTGATCTTGGCCGGACCCACCACGATGGTGTCCTCGCCCTCCAGGCTGACGTCGTAGGGCAGCCGGCCCAGGATCGAGTCGAACTTCAACAGATGCGCCAGGGTGTGGTTGTCGGTGATGTCGTTGACGGCCACCACCTCGATGTCCGCGGTACCTTGCTCCTGCTGAGCCAGTAGGGCCCGGTAGAAGTTGCGTCCGATTCGACCAAAGCCGTTGATGCCAACTCGGACCGTCACGTGTCTCTCCTCTTTCCTTGTGTCCGCTGCTAAGCGCTCGTGGTCAGCCTAGATCAGTGCGGAAATCGTGGCGCGGCCTGACCGGTGACGGCGTTGTCATTTAACGATCGCAACGTGTGACGGGAGTCAAATCATCCCGAACGTCACCATTTGGAAACGGCACGGTGCGGCGCGGTTGGAGTGGTGGATCGGCGTCTAACAATCGAACCGGTCATCACGACCAGACGGATCTGCTGGAGCGCGAATAAAGGAGTTGACGTTGATGACGATCTTCGATCGATTCAACCTCAAAGTGATCGCTGCCGCCGCGGGGGTGTGCGGGGCCGCATTGTCGCTGAGCCCGACTGCGGCGGCCGTGCCGCTGAAGACGGGTGGCCACGCGTGCATCCAGGGAATGTCGGGAACGGCCGGCGCGGTCGAAGGCGCGCCCGCGGGAGCCGCCGGAGCCGGAGCTGCCGGAGCGGGAGGAGCCGCGGCCGGAGCACCGGCGTGCTGCGCCTACGGAGGCCCGGCCGCAGCTGCGGGCGGAGCGCCGGCCGCTGGCGGAGCCGCCGGGGCCGGTGGAGCCCCGGCCGGTGGGCCGGCAGCCCCCGCAGGTGGGCCCGGTGGACCGGCCCCCGCCGCGGGAACCACGCCGGTGGAGAACTGCGGCCCGGCAAGCGCTCCCATCACCGGCATGTCCGGCGTCGGTGCGCCTGTGGTGGTGCCCGGACCGGTGGGCGCAGCAGCCGTACCGGCCGCCGCCCCGGTCGTGGTGCCCGGGCCGATCGCGGCTCCGGTGCCGGTAGGCGCCCCGGTCCCGATCGGCGCACCCGTGCCCGTCGGCGCCCCGGTCCCCGTCGGCGCACCCGTGCCGGTCGGGGCACCCGTGCCGATCGGCGCACCCGTGCCCGTCGGCGCACCCGTCCCCGTCGGCGCACCCGTCCCCATCGGCGCACCCGTGCCCGTCGGGGCCCCGGTCCCCGTCGCCGGACCCGTCCCGGTGGGGGCACCAGTGCCGGCCGGCGTGCCGGTGGCCCCGATCACCACGATGTCCGGGACCGGGAAGGGCGCACCGACCGGACCGGCGCCGGCGGGTGGACCGGTGGCCGGCCAGCCCGTCATGCCCGGTCCGACCGGGTGACTCTTCCCGCAGCTGACGCTGAGGGGGCGGTGTCACGTCGTCTGCAGCCAGCGCAGCGCTGACTCGGCGGCGTGGTAACCGCACAGACCGTGAATGCCGGCTCCCGGCGGCGCCGATTGTGAGCAGAGATACACCCCCGGCACGCCGATCCGGTAGGGATCGACGGCGATCCGCGGCCGGAACAGGATCTGCAGCTTGTCGTTGGAACCGCCGATGATGTCGCCGCCGATGTGGGTGGCGTTGCGGGCCTCCAGTTCGGCCGTGCCGGTGCTCACGGTGGCGACGATGCGGTCGCGGAATCCCGGGGCGAACCGCTCGATCTGGTCCACGACCGCCGCGGTCGCGTCGCCGGTGTAACCGAACGGCACATGCGCGTAGGCGTAGATCGGGTTGATGTTGCCCGCCGATCGCGTCGGGTCGGCCAGATACTGCTGACCGAGCAGCACGAACGGGCGCTCGACCATGGCGCCTTGGGCGCGCCGCCGTTCGGTGTCGGCGACCTCCGCGAAGCTGCCGCCGAGATGCACGGTGCCCGCTTTGGCACAGTCGGGATTGGTCCAGGGGATGTCACCTTCGATGGCGAAGTCGACTTTGAAAGCCGAGGAACCTTCGCGGTACCGGCGATAGGACCGCCTGATCCGGGTGGGCATCGCATCGCCGTAGATCCCCAGCACCTGGGCGGGACTCAGGTCGAGCATGACGATGTCGGCGGTCGGGATGTCGCGACGGCGGGTCACCTTGACACCGGTGGTGACCCGTCCGCCCGCGGCGTCCAGGGCCGCGGCCAGCGCCCGGGTGATCGCGCCGGACCCGCCTTCGGCCACGGGCCAGCCGTACCGGTGCCCACTGGCCAGGATCATCAACCCCAGGGAGGCGGTCAGGGGCCGGTCCAGCCGGGTGTAGGCGTGCGCGGCCGCTCCGCCGTACAGCGCGCGTGCCTGCTCGGTGCGGAAATAGCCGGCCACCGCGGTGGCGGGCAGCAGTGCGCGCGGACCGAACGACGCAAGCCGCAGCGGATGCCGCGGAATATTGATGACCGGCCGCAGCAGGTCCTCGGCCAGGTCGTCGAAACCCTTGGCCAACCCGCCCACGGCAGCCCGCCAGCGTCGGCGGTCGGCACCCAACCCCTTGGCGGTCTTGGCGACCGACTGATACAACACCCCGGCGGAACCGTCGTCGAGCGGATGGGCGCAGTCGGCCTCCGGCCATTTCCAGGTCAATCCGTAGCTGAGCAGGTCGATCTCCTGCCAGAACGGTGATCCGACACCCAGCGGGTGGAAGGCGGAGCAGTGGTCGTGGATGACGCCGGGCACCGTCAGTTCGCCCGACCGCACTCCCCCGCCGATGGTGTCCTGCGCTTCCAGGACGTGCACGTCGATGCCCTGGCGGGCAAGGTGGATCGCCGCGGCCAGACCATTGGGACCGGCGCCGACGATGATCGCCTTCGTCATGAGGTTCCGTGCACGACGGGCTCGGTCGTGACGTGCACCGGAAACCGATCACCCGGCTCGGGCCACGGTTGACGCGTCAGCATGTCGCTAACGTCGACGTAGCCGGACTCGATGACACCGGTCTTGGCGTCGACGATCCGGTACCACTGCTTCTGAATGTGGATCGGCTGACCCTCGAGGACGATGACACGGACGTCGCCGTCCTCGAAGTTGCAGCGCCGCTGCAGCGCCTCCAGGAGTTGCTCATTGTGCAGGTGTCCTTCGCCGAAGTTCCATCCGACCAACGGTCCGGCCACGATTTCGCCGTCCCGCACCCGGTAATCGGCTTCGTTGTCGATTGCCCGGGCCAGCAGGCCGTTGAGCGCGCGTCCGTGGGTATGCATGGCCCGGAACGCCCCCACTTTGTCCGACATCACCTCGGCGGTGGCCGCGCCGTACAGCTTGGTGAGCTGATTGACCACCAGCGCAGAGCTTTTCACCACGTCGGCTTCGATCTTGTCCTCGGCCCCGGCGCGGAAGCACCAGGTACTCGTCGCCCAGTTGCCGGCGTAGTAGCGCATCGACGGCAGGAACGAAATCTTTTCGGGGAACATGTTTCCTACGATGACAATGGCGACCGCGATCGCGATCAGCGCCAGCAACAGCGGCGATCTCAGATCGGTGGCGCGGATCGCGCCGTAATGCCCGAACAGATAGAACAGCGAAAAGATGAAGAACACGTTCCACTCCAACGGCACCCCCATCGGGAGGTTGGACAGGATGTTGAGGTGGAACAGCACCATGAAGCCGATCAGGAACCACCGCCACGGATGGTCGCCGGCGAAGAAGACCAGCACCGTGGGAACGATGAATTCCGCTGTGGTGCCGCCGACATGGGCCATCAGTTTCGGTAACCAGGTGGGTCGCAGGTCGTTGACGTGGTCCCGGTAGAGCAGGTGCTTGACCGGGAGGAACAGCCGGCTGCGCAGTAGCGCGTTGTTGCTCGTCATCACGGCCACGACATAGGGGAAGTGGTGGTTGAGCTTGGACGTCGCCGCGCCCCACCACAGGCACAGCATGATGATCTTGAACGCCGCGACCTGGTCGGTGAACGGGAAGAAGAAGACGAACAGCTTGAGCCAGTAGTGTTCGCCGCGCGCGGCCAGAAATATGGTCTTGTCACGCAAGCCGAGTAGCGCCAGCGCGACGATCGTCGGGATGACCAGGACCGGGTCGATCAGGCCGACGTCACCGGTACCGGTCACCGGGCCGCCGTGTCCGGGCGATATCAGCGCCCACACCGCGCTGGCCAGCACGATGGCATACAACGCAACGTCGACGATGCCGCGGGAATCGCCACGGGTCAAGGGCACCTTGTCAGGCCAGGCCGGCAGGCGAATTGTCTTGGGACGCAACCAGTACAGGACACCGCCGATCGGCGGCATGAAGCGCCCGGTGAGTGGTCCGGACCCGCAACCCAACCCGAGCACCTCGAACAGCAGCGTGAAGACAACGACCTTCTGATACACGATCGGTTGCGTCCACCACTGGGCGATGTGGCTGAGCCCGCCCAGACCAGGAGTCAGCGAGATGATCGCGGCCGGAACCGCCACATACAGGCCGATCTTGATCAGGTAGAGCAGGTAGACCGCATACGGCGTACCGAAGCCGTTCTCCGCCCAGTGCCGGGTGACGACCTGCAGTCGCGTTGCCCGTGGCAGCGTCAGCCAGGTTTCGTGATCGACGTCGGGAAGGTCCGGTGAGATGAATCCCATGGCTGGCCCCATTCCAAGAGCGTTCGTGGCCATTCCAATGTATCGGCACGATAAGGCCCACCCGAAGGCCCATCGGCGAGTTCTCGGAAGCCCGACCCCGTCCCGGTGAAAGCTATTGCCATAAAGGGTGATTCACCGAGACACCGGACCTCCCGCGCCTTCAGGGCCGGACAGCGCCGGCCGGTCACCCGGTCGGACGCGCTGTGCCGCCCCGGAAGCCTGCCGGCGGGAACGCCATCCGCGCGACCCCTCAGCGCGCACGGATGGCTTGCCCGCCGCCACCCCCAGCGGCCGCGGGCGGTCACCACCCGCACACCGTGGCCGCTGCGAAACCTTCGGATCCCTCAGTCGTTCAATCAACTCCAGCAGGAGTTTTCGGTCCTGGCGCTGGATGCCGAGAAACCGCCGCAGATCACGTGCCTGGTCAGGACGGCCCGCTGCCTCGGCGAGGACGATCGCCCTGTGATAGATGTCCATCTGCAAGTTGGTTCTCTTGCAGATCTGGGTGATCAGGCGCAGCACAACATCGGCCTGGCTACTGCTATCGGTGGCCCGGTCCATGTGTGCCTCTTTCGGTTTGGCGCTTGACGTTGGCAAACGCTAACCGGCCGGAGCCGTTGCACGGCTATGCGCCGAAACCGAACTTGACCTTTACTTTTGTGCGCGCAGCACAGCCGGCGACATCCAGCGGCAGACCTCCAGCGCGGTCTGGACCTTGAACACCGCGTCAGGGTCGTCGAAATCCTGACCGCACAGTTCCATTGCCTGGCCAACGCGGTATTGAATAGTGTTGCGGTGCAAGATCATTGCGTCCGCCGTCGCCACATAGCTGCGGTTGCGGACCAGGAATTCGCGCAGTGTGGCACGCAACCATTCGTTGCGCTCGTCGGCGCCGGCCAGGTCGCCCAATACGTCACCGACGAACCGCCGCAGCTCGTCCACGTCGCCGGCCATCAACGCCACCGGGGCGACGTCGTCGTAGAAGACAACGGGCTCGCCGTGACGGTCCCCGCCCGCCAGCACGACCGTCTTCACCAGCTCGGCCTGCTTTATGGACGCCCGGAAACCGCGCAACCCGCTACCGGACCGGCCGCACGCCACCCGGGCACCGATACATGCCGACTCGAACGCGCCGCGCAGGGCCGACAGATCGGGGGTACCCGCGACCGAGAACCACAGCTTGGCCTCCCGCTCGTCGGTGGGCACCAGCAGCGATCGGCCGGCCGCATCCAGCTCGGCGGCCATCAGGCAGCGCACCTCGTCGAAGCGTGCCACGACCTGGTCGATCGGCACCGCGTCGTCCACCCACACCACGGCGGCCACGTGCCGTCCGTCAAGCCCGTAGCGCAGCACCTTTTCGGCACGCTGCACATCGACCGGAGTCCCGGCGAGCACCTCGCTGATCCAGTGCTGCTGCAATCCGCTGCGCCGGCTCAGCCAGCGGTCGTGCTCCTCCTCATAGGCGCGGATCAGCTGGTCAGCGACCAGATCGATCACCCGGGCGGACCGGTTCACCAAGGCGATGATCGTCGGAAGCTGCTGGTGGGGCTCCAGACGCAGCACATACTGCATCGCCACTTCCAGGAACCGCGCGTGCCCGAGCCGATGTGCCCGGACCAACGGCGCCAACGGGATGTCCCGCTGCGCGGAGGCCCGCGCGTAGGCGAGTGCGGCAGCGGGCGCCTCGAGCAGCGCTGTCGGCACATCCCGCTCCAGGTAGTGCACCGCGGCGACGAAGTTCTCGGTCAGGCTCGCGCGCCACAGCTCCATCATCCGCGGGTCGTGTTTGAGCCCTTGAATCTCGCCCTTCATCATGTCGAACAGCTCGGCGGTGAAAGTGTCGCGGATCGCGTCCATCTGTCGGGCGATCACCGAAACGCACCCGGGACCCACCGCATTGCCCGCTTCGGCCACCCTCGGTGTCCCTTCTACAGCCGCGTGAACCTGGAACCCAAGCACACTGTGCACCTTCGGGCGCTTCCACGCGACCGTTTCGGGCACGATGCCGGCACACAATCGCAGAGGTGGTCGCTACGATCTGAGGGACTCGACGGCAAGGGAGCCTCAGTGAGCAACGAGAACGACGACCCGCACAGCGGCGATATCGCGAAGTTCGATCCGGGAATGACCCGACGCATGATCAGCGTCATGCGGCCCGTCCTGAAGACCTATTTCCGGTCGGAGGTGCACGGGCTCGACGGCTTCCCGCCCGGAGGGGCGCTGGTGGTCGCCAATCACTCCGGCGGTCAATTCCCGATGGACGTCCCGATCTTCAGCACCGACTTCTACGACAAGTTCGGCTACGACCGCCCGGTACTGACACTGAGCCACGACATCCTCTTCATGGGTCCGACCGCCGACTTCTTCCGCAAGACGGGCTACATCCGGGCCAACCGGGAGAACGCCGCGGCGGCGCTGCGCTCCGGCGGCGTGGTCGTCGTCTTCCCGGGCGGCGACTACGACGCCTACCGCCCGACCACGGTGGAGAACGTCATCGACTTCAACGGCCGCAAGGGCTACGTCCGCACCGCGATCGAGGCGGGCGTTCCCATCGTGCCGATGGTCGGAATCGGCGGTCAGGAAACCCAGCTGTATCTCACCCGCGGTACCTGGCTGGCGCGCAATCTGGGCATCAAGAAGTTGCTCCGCAGCGATATCCTGCCGCTCTCTTTCGGATTCCCGTTCGGCTTCAGCGCCGCCATCCCGCCCAATCTGCCCCTGCCGGCCAAGATTGTGATGCAGGTGCTCAAACCCATCGACATCGCAGCACAATTCGGCGACGACCCGGACGTCGACCAAGTCGACGAGTATGTGCGGTCGGTGATGCAAGAGGGGCTCAACCAGCTCGCCGCCAAGCGTCGATTCCCGATTGTGGGCTGAGCCATGGCATCTCGTCTTGAAGAGGGCCTCGCAGAGATGCTGGGCGTGTTCTCCACGCTGAGGCGTGCGGGCATGATCGCGCCCATGCGCCCCGACCGCTACCTGCGGGTGGTTGCGGCGATGCGCCGTGAGGGCATCGGTTTCACCTCGGGCTTCGCCGGCGCGGCGCAACGCTGCCCTGATCGCCCCGGCTTCATCGACGAACTCGGCACTCTGACCTGGCGGGAGCTCGACGACCGCGGCGACGCCTTCGCTGCCGCGCTGCAAGCCCAGCCGGGTGGACCTCCCAAGGTGGTCGGCATCATGTGCCGCAATCACCGCGGATTCGTCGATGCACTCCTGGCGGCCAATCGGGTCGGCGCCGACGTCCTGCTGCTCAACACCTCCTTCGCCGGTCCCGCGCTGGCCGAGGTGGTCAGCCGCGAGGGTGTCGACGCGATCGTGTACGACGAGGAGTTCACCCCCACGGTGGATCGGGCACTGGCCGACGCGCCGAACGCGACCCGCATCGTGGCGTGGGCCGACCAGCCGCACGAGCTGACCGTGGAGAAACTCATCACATCGCATGCCGGCCAGCGGCCGCAGCGCACCGGCGGCAAGGGCAAGTTGATTCTGCTCACCTCCGGAACCACCGGAACACCGAAGGGCGCCAAGCATTCCGGCGGCAGCGGAGGGATCAAGACCCTCAAGGGGGTGCTGGACCGCACGCCCTGGCGCGCCGAGGAGCCGATCGTGATCGTGGCGCCGATGTTCCACGCCTGGGGTTTCTCGCAATTGGTGCTCGCCTCGTCGCTGGCCTGCACGGTGGTGACCAGACGCAAGTTCGATCCGGAGGCCACGCTGGCACTGGTCGACAAGTACCGGGCGACCGGTTTGGCGGTGGTGCCGGTGATGTTCGACCGCATCATGGAGTTGCCCGAAGAGGTCCGAAACAAGTACAGCTGCCGGTCGTTGCGTTTCGCCGCGGCATCGGGTTCGCGGATGCGGCCCGACGTCGTCGTTGCTTTCATGGACCAGTTCGGCGACGTGATCTACAACAACTACAACGCCACCGAAGCGGGAATGATCGCGACCGCCACTCCGGCCGACCTGCGCGCGGCCCCCGATACCGCGGGCAAGCCGGCCGACGGAACCGACATCCGGATCCTGGACTCCGATTTCAAGGAAGTGCCCACCGGCGAGGTCGGAACCATCTACGTGCACAACGGCAGTCAGTTCGACGGCTATACGTCCGGCACCACCAAGGATTTTCACGCCGGCTACATGTCGTCGGGTGACGTCGGCTACCTCGACGCGAACGGGCGGCTGTTCGTGGTGGGCCGTGACGACGAGATGATCGTCTCCGGCGGGGAGAACATCTATCCGATCGAAGTGGAGAAGACGCTGGCCGCCCACCCCGAGGTCGCCGAGGCGTCGGTGATCGGCGTGGACGACGAGCAGTACGGCCAGCGGTTGTCGGCGTTCGTGGTGCTCGAGCCGGGTGCCTCGGCGACGGTCGAGACGCTCAAGCAGCATGTCCGGGACAACCTCGCCAACTACAAAGTGCCGCGCGAAATCACGGTGCTCGACGAGCTCCCCCGCGGCAGTACCGGCAAGATCCTGCGCAACGAGCTCAAGGCCCGGGTGAGCGGCTCATGATGCGGCGGCTGTTGCAGCAACTGCGCCGGCCCCGCCCGCTGACCCGGGCGACAGTGGAACTGGTGAATGCGGCCAACGGATTACACCCGATCACCCGCAACCCGTACGCGTCGCCGACGGTGTTCTGGTTCGGCTGGCCCACTTCCGAGGTGCCCGGCCTGTATGCGTCGGTGTCCGCGCTGGACGCGGTGCGCCGGGGCCGCCGGGGTGACTTCGCCGGCCCGAAGGGCAAGCTGGCGCTGGCAATGACGGCGGCGTCCTGGGCGATCCTGGCCGTCATCCGCTATCGCGGAATCACCACTCCGGGACCGATATTGGAAGCCGGGCCGACCGAGCAGCTCGGGTCCGACTACGCCGACCAGCTCAAGGCCCTGCCCACCGAGCCGACCCGGCGGGGGCGGCGCAATCTGCCGCTGCGCACCACCGTGGCACGGCGCCGCTTCGTCGACAAGCAGAACATCGTCTCCTACGGACCGCACGGCCGAGCGAACCTGGCCGACATATGGCGCCGCAGGGATCTGCCGCGGGACGGCAAAGCACCTGTCCTGCTACAGATTCCCGGCGGCGCCTGGATGATCGGGTGGCGCCGTCCACAGGCGTATCCCTTGATGAGTCACCTGGTTTCACGGGGCTGGGTGTGTGTGTCAATGAACTACCGCGTGTCACCCTGGCACACCTGGCCCGCCCACATCGTCGACGTCAAACGCGCGCTGGCCTGGGTCAAGGAGAACATCGCCGCCTACGGGGGTGACCCGAATTTCGTTGTGCTCAGCGGTGGTTCGGCTGGCGGTCACCTGACCGCACTGGCCGCGCTGACCCCCAACGACCCCAAGTTCCAGCCCGGCTTCGAAGACGCCGATACGTCGGTGATGGCGGCCGTGCCGTTCTACGGCCGCTACGACTGGTACTCCACCGAGGCCCCCGGGCGCGCCCAGTTCGTGCAGGTGCTCGAAAGATTGGTGGTCAAGCACAAACTCGACACCCACCGGGAGATCTACGAAGAGGCGTCGCCGTTGCGCTACGTCCACGTGGACGCACCACCGTTTTTCGTGTTGCACGGTACCGACGACTCCCTGATCCCGGTGGCCGAGGCACGGGAGTTCGTCGAAGAGCTGCGATCGGTGTCGAAGGCCCCGGTCGCGTACGCCGAGCTGCCCAACGCGCAGCACGCATTCGACATCTTCGGATCCCCGCGCGCCAACAAAGCCGCCGAGGCGGTCGCGCGGTTCCTGTCCTGGGTGTACGTGACGAACTATTCCAGCGACCGCTAAAGGCCGGCGGCGCGCTCCAGCTCGGCCAGCGCAGGCTCGATGGCATCGGCCATTTCGTCGATGTCGCTGGCAACCTCCGGCGTCGTGACAAATCCGAAGTCCAGGTGCTTCTGGTAGGAGAAGCAGGTGATGTTGAGCGCCACGTCCATCACCGGCGGTCCCAGCGGCACCAGCGAATCGAGCTTGGCCCCGGCCATGTAGAGCGGGATCGGCGGACCGGGCACATTGGACACGACCAGGTTGATCGGAGCCAGGTTGCGCGACAGCCCGGTGGCTGTGTAGGCGCGCGCCGCCAGCTGCAACAGGCCCGGGGGTGTGGTCTCGGTGAGGCCCATGATCTGGTGCGCGGACAGCGCTTTGGCCATCTCCTTGGCGTTCTGCGTGCTCTCGTGAATGGCTTTGAGCCGCTCGGCCGGGTCGTCGATGTCGGTGGCCAGCGATGCGGTCATCGAGCTGATCTGGTTGCCGACGTCCGATTTGCTCTCCTCGGTGCGGGTGGACACCGGAATCTGGGCGATCAGCGGCTTGTAGGGCAGCTCGTCGCGCTTCTGCAGGTATTCGCGCGCCGCACCGGCCACCAGCGCGAGAACCACGTCGTTGAGCTTGACCCCGAAGGCGTCCTTGACCGCCTTGACCCTGTCCAGCTCCACCCGGCACCCCGTGATGCGCCGGTGCGGCGACACCGGTGCGTTGAACCGGGTCTTGGGGGCCTCGAAGTAGCGTGGCGGCCGCGCGCCGACGCCGAGGGCGGCGATCTGCTGGCGCACCGTCTGCTCGAGCAACCGGGCGATACGGAACGGGGTCATGACGCCGACGTTGATCAGTGCGCCGAGCGCACGCCGCTCCAGTCCGGGGATGGTGAAGCCGACAAATCCCACCGTTTCCTTCTGCGGCGGCCGCGGTTCGACAGTGACGTCCAGCAGGATCTCGCCGAGGCCGGCGCCCGAGACGCCGTCGACGATCGCGTGGTGCATCTTGGTCAAGGTGGCGATACGGCCGCCTTCGACGCCTTCGATGACCCACAGTTCCCACAGTGGCCGCGAGCGGTCCAGCTTGTAGGACATCAGTCGGCCGACGAGTTCCTCGAGTTCGCGCCGGCCACCCGGAGCCGGTACACCGATTCGCCGGACGTGGAAGTCGATGTCGAGTTCTTCGTCCTCGACGAACCACGGCCGGTCCAGGCCGAGCGGAGCGCCGGTCACCCGCCAGCGCAACTGAGGTATCTCGGGCAACCGCTCGATGAGCAGTTCACGCAGGCGTTGGAAGCTGTAGTCGGGCGCTTTGCGTGGATCGCAGATCGCCAGGGCACCGACATGCATGTGCCAGCCTGCAGTTTCGGCAGACCAGAACGCCGCGTCAACACTCGAGAGCCGTTTCATCCCACGACCGTAGCCCGCAGCCACCCGACGAAGCCAATATTTCTTTCTCCCCGGGCGCGCCAGTCGTTCTCACAGCGCGCATCAGTCAGGCCGAGCAGACGGAATCTCGCACAGAAACTAGCGGTTCTGTGCGAGATTCCGTCTGCTCGCCGAAATTAGGCGACTCAGGCGTCTTCGAGGAGGTCCGGAGTGACCGCGGATTCGGTGTCCGGAATCCCGTCCACTTTCGCCTTCCGGTCGGCCATCGACAGTAAGCGCCGAATCCGTCCTGCCACAGCATCTTTGGTCATCGGCGGATCGGCGAGCCGGCCGAGTTCTTCCAGCGATGCCTGCCGGTGCTCGACCCGCAGCTGGCCCGCGGTGGCCAGGTGGTCGGGCACCGTGTCACCGAGTATCTCCAGCGCGCGCTCCACCCGGGCCGCTGCGGCCACGGCCGCACGCGCCGAGCGGCGCAGGTTGGCGTCGTCGAAATTCGCCAGGCGGTTGGCCGTGGCGCGAACCTCACGACGCAGCCGCCGCTCCTCCCAGACCAGCCGGGTGTCCTGGGCACCCATCCGGGTGAGCAGGGCGCCGATCGCCTCGCCGTCGCGCACCACCACCCGGTCCGCGCCGCGCACCTCGCGGGCCTTGGCGCTGACCCCGAGCCGCCGCGCCGCACCGACAAGCGCCAGGGCCGCCTCCGGCCCGGGGCAGCTCACCTCCAGAGCCGAGGAACGCCCGGGTTCGGTCAGCGACCCGTGCGCCAGGAAAGCTCCCCGCCACGCGGCCTCGGCGTCCGCGATGCTGCCGCCGACGACCTGCGCCGGCAGGCCGCGCACCGGACGTCCGCGCATGTCCAGCAAGCCGGTCTGCCGGGCCAGCGCCTCACCGTCGTTGGCCACCCGCAACACATACCGGGTGTTCTTGCGGATTCCGCTGGCCGACAACACATGCACCACCGCGTTGTAGCCGTACAGGTCGAAGATGTCCTTGCGCAGCCGCCGCGCGATGCTGCCCAGATCGACCTCGGCCTCGACGACCACGCGGCCCGCCACGATGTGCAGGCCGCCGGCGAACCGAAGCAAGGACGTGACTTCCGCACGCCGCGCGCTGACCGACTTGACTACCAGACGGCTCAGCTCGTCCTTGACTTCAGTCGTCATCGCCACGCGTCGTCACCCCTCGGTAGTACACCGTCGATCGGTATCTCTTCTGTGGCCTTCACCGCGGGCGCCGCCGGATCCCTGTCTCGCACACGCACCCCGTCCAGGACTGCCGCCAGCTTGCCCGGGTCATGTAAAGGTGTACCAGGTCGGGCCACGTCGGCGAAGTGGACCTCGGCCTGCAGCAGTGTCGCGGTGCGTCGCAGTTGGTCGCGTTCGCGGTCGCTGGGGACTCGCTCGGCGTCGATGATGATGTCGTCCACGGTGAATCCCGGCGCATGCTGCGCCAGGACGTGGAGATGACGTTCCACCGAGAAACCCGCCGTCTCCCCCGGCTCGGCGACGAGGTTGAGCACCAGGGCCTTGCGGGCCGTCGTGGCCTGCAACGCCTGCAGCAGGCCGGGAACCATGACGTGAGGGATCACGCTGGTGAACCAGGAACCCGGTCCCAGCACCACCAACTCGGCCGCCATGATGGCGTCGACGGCCTGCCGGGTCGCCGGCGGAGCGGCCGGCAACAGGCGCACCCGGCGCACCTTGCCCGGCGTCGATGCGATGGCGACCTGACCGCGGATGACCCGGAACATGCGCGGGTCGGACTCCAGCCCGGACACGTCGGCCTCGATCTGCAGGGCGATTGGGCACATCGGCAGCACCCGGCCTTTGACGCCGAGAATGCGCCCGATCTCGTCGAGGGCGGCGACCGGATCGGCCAGCACCTCCGAGAGCCCGGCCAGCAACAGGTTTCCGATCGGGTGCCCGGCCAGCGCGCCGCTCCCGCCGAACCGGTGTTGCAGGATGGTGGCCCACAGCCTGCCGTGCGGACTGTCGGATGCCAACGCGGCCAACGCCATTCGTAAATCACCCGGCGGAACCACGTCCAGCTCGCTGCGGAGCCGGCCCGATGAGCCGCCGTCGTCGGCGACCGTCACGATCGCGGTCACGTGCGGGGTCAGGCGGCGCGCCGCCGACAGCGTCGCGTACAGGCCGTGTCCGCCGCCGAGCGCGACGATGCTGTCACTCATTCGCGACCCAGATCCCGGTGCAGCGCCCGTACGGTCAGCTGCGGATCGGATCCCAGCAGGCCCATCAAGGCCTCCGCGATTGCCACGCTGCGGTGCTTACCGCCGGTGCAGCCGATCGCGACCGTCATGTAACGCTTCCCCTCCCGGCGGTAGCCGTCGACCACCAGCGATAGCAACCGATGGTAAGTCTCCAGGAACTCCGCCGCGCCCGGTTGGCTCAAGACGTAGTCGCGCACCGGCTCATGCTGGCCGGTCAGCGGGCGCAACTCGTCCACCCAGTGCGGGTTGGGGAGGAACCGCACATCCATCACCATGTCTGCGTCCATCGGCAGGCCGTATTTGAAGCCGAAGGACTCGACCGTGACGCTGGTGGTCGCGCCCCCGTTGCCGCCGAACGCCCGCTCGATGCTCTCCCGCAGACCGCGCACCGACAGGGTCGACGTGTCGATGATCAGATCCGCGGTGGCACGCACCGGAGCCAGCATCCGACGTTCCGCGGCGATGCCTTCGGCCAGGGTCTGTTCGCCCTGCAGTGGATGACTGCGGCGATTGTTCTCATAGCGGCGCACCAGCATGTCGTCGGACGCCTCCATGAACACCACCCGCGGCGTGATGTTGCGGGTCGCCAATTCGTTGCGCACCTCGTCCAGATCCCCGGTGAACCCGCGGGACCGCACGTCCATGACGACCGCGAGCTGGGTGATCCGGGATCCGGCGGCCAAGCCGAAATCGACCATGCGAGTGATCAACTGGGGTGGCAGATTGTCGGCCACGTACCACCCGAGGTCCTCGAGCACCTTGGCGGCGGTGCCGCGTCCGGCACCCGACAATCCGGTCACCAGAACGACATCGATGCCGCTGGAGTTCTCGCCGTTGGTCATTCCGCAGCTCCCGTCGCGTCAGGCCGTAGTGCCTCGAGTACGGCGGTGGCGGTGGCGACACCGATACCCGGAACGGCGGTGATCTGGTCGACAGTGGCCTCCTTGAGGCGGGCTATCGATCCGAAGTGGGTGACCAGCGCCTTGCGCCGGTGCTCGCCCAATCCGGGTACGGAGTCCAGCGCCGACGCCGTCATTCGCTTGGATCGCTTGCTGCGATGGTAGGCGATGGCGAAACGGTGCGCCTCGTCGCGCACCCGCTGCAACAGGTACAGCCCCTCGCTGTTGCGGGGCATGATGACCGGATCGGGCTCGGCGGGCACCCAGATCTCTTCGAGCCGCTTGGCCAGCCCGATCACCGCGACGTCGGTGATGCCCAGCTCCTCCAGCACGGCGCTGGCCGCGTTGACCTGCGGCGCCCCGCCGTCCACCACGTAGAGGTTGGGCGGGTAGGCGAACCGGCGCGACTTGCCTTCTGGGGAAAGCACATTCGTGTCACTCTGGTCGCTGAGATGCCGCACGAAGCGGCGCCGCGTCACCTCGGCGATCGAGGCCACATCATCCGAGCGACCCTCCCCCGCGGCCTCCCGGATGCCGAAGTGCCGGTAATCGGACTTGCGCGGCAGGCCGTCTTCGAACACCACCAATGAGCCGACGACGTCGGTGCCCTGCACGTGGCTGATATCGACGCACTCGATGCGCAACGGCGCGTCGGCCAGACCGAGCGCATCCTGAATATTCTGCAGCGCAGCCGATCTGGCGTTGAAGTCACCCGCCCGTTTCAGCTTGTGTTGCTGCAGAGCCTCTTTCGCATTGCGTTCCACCGTTTCGGCGAGCGCGCGCTTGTCGCCGCGGCGCGGCACCCGCAGGGTGACCTTGGCGCCACGCAGCCCGGACAGCCAGCTGGCCAGCTCATCGTGGTTGGACGGCAGGCACGGCACCAGCACCTCGCGCGGCACCGGATTGACGGATTCGTCGGCCGCTCCGCCCAATTCAGCCTGCTCACCGTAGAACTGCGTCAGGAACTGCTCGACCAGCTGCTCGGCGCCGGAATCCCCCGGGTCGCCGGACTTTTCGACGATCCAGCCCCGCTGACCCCGGACCCGTCCCCCGCGGACGTGGAAGACCTGCACCGCGGCCTCGAGATCGTCGTCGGCGAAGGCGACGACGTCGGCGTCGGTACCGTCGCCGAACACCACGGCCTGCTTCTCCATCGCCCGCCGCAACGCACCCAGGTCGTCACGTAACCGGGCCGCGCGCTCGAAGTCCAGCTCGGCGGACGCCGCGTGCATCTGTTGCTCCAGCTCGCGCGCGAAGCGTTCGGTCTTGCCGGACAGGAAGTCGCAGAAGTCGAGCACGATCTGGCGGTGCTGCTCGGCGCTCACCCGGCCGACGCACGGCGCCGAGCATTTGTCGATGTAGCCGAGCAAGCAGGGACGGTCGATCTGGTTGTGCCGCTTGAAGACTCCGTTGGAGCAGGTGCGGGCGGGGAACACCCGGGTAAGTAGGTCGAGCGTTTCGCGGATGGCCCACGCGTGGGAGTAGGGCCCGAAATAGCGCACCCCTTTGCGCCGCGGTCCGCGGTAGACCATCAACCGCGGGTACTCCTCGTTGAGGGTGACGGCCAGCACCGGGTAGGACTTGTCGTCGCGGTAGCGGACGTTGAAGCGCGGGTCGAATTCTTTGATCCAGTTGTATTCCAGCTGGAGCGCCTCGACCTCGGTGTTGACCACCGTCCACTCGACCTTGGCGGCCGTGGTCACCATCTGGCGGGTCCGTGGGTGCAGTCCGGCGATGTCGGCGAAGTATGACGTGAGCCGACTGCGCAGGCTCTTGGCCTTTCCGACGTAGATCACGCGGCCGTGCGTATCCCGGAACCGGTAGACGCCCGGCTCGACCGGGATGGACCCGGGCGCGGGACGGTAAGTAGCGGGATCTGGCACGTGTCCAGGCTAATGGTCGGCGGAAGACGACTTGGAGAGACCGTAGCTCTGTCGCGCGGGTGGTCCCGCAGCCAGAAGGCATTTTACGACTTGCGCGAACTCCCATGAAACACGAACGGAGCGCAGGTCTTTCTGTTTATCGTGGATGGGCTAGGGGGGCATGCACGTAACACTGCGTGGGGGGTCAAATGTCTTTTCTCACAGTCGTGCCGGACATCGTGACGGGCGCGGCGGCCGATGTCGCCGGCATCGAGTCGGTGCTTCGCAGGGCCAATCAAGCGGCCGCCGCTTCCACCACCGAGGTCCTGTCCGCAGCCGGCGACGAAGTGTCCAGGGCGATCGCCCAAATGTTCTCCGGTCACGCCCAGGAGTACCAGGCGCTCAGCATGCGGGCAACGGCCTTTCAGAGCGAGCTGGCGCGGACGCTGAGCGCGGCCGCGAGCCGGTACGTGGCGGCCGAGGCCGCCGCCGCTGCTGACATGTCGGCGCAGAGCATCGAGCAGGGCCTGCTCGACGTCATCAACCTGCCCACCAATGCGTTGCTGGGGCGGCCCCTGATCGGGGACGGCGCCAGCGGGACGACGAACGCGCAGGGGGTCGGAACGCCCGGTGGCGGCGGTGGCCTCCTGATCGGAAACGGCGGCCGCGGCGGCGACAGCATCGCAGCGGGCGTCGTGGGGGGCGCCGGCGGTCCGGCCGGGCTGCTGGGCACGGGCGGCACCGGCGGCATGGGCGGCTTCGGTGCCGCAGGCGGAGTCGGCGGCACCGGAGGCTGGCTGTACGGAAACGGCGGTATCGGTGGCATCGGCGGTCCCTACAGCACCGGCGGCACCGGCGGTAGCGCACTGTTGTTCGGCGCCGGAGGAACCGGTGGCCTGGGTGGGGCACTCGGCGGCGCCGGCGGGATGGGTGGCCGCGGCGGGTGGCTGATCGGAGATGGCGGCACCGGCGGCACCGGCGGAGTCTCCGGCGGGCCCGGTGGAGCCGCCGCGGGCCCGGGCGGAGCTGGAGGCGCCGCGAGCCTCGGCGCACCCGGCGCTACCGGCGCCACCGGCGGCCCGCCCGCCATTGCGGTAGTGGTTGACCAGCAGTTGCACCGACCGTATGTCAACGTGTCCATCGGTGGCGGTCCGATTTCGCAGGTGGTTCTCGACACCGGGTCGGTAGGCCTGATCGTTCCGCCGCAGGATGTGAACTTCGCGTCGCTCGGGCCGGTCACTCATGCGGGGTACAGCATCACCTACGGCGACTTCGCCAATCAGATCACCGAAACGTACGACACCTACGCGACGACTGTGAATTTCGGGAACGGGATCATCACCGCGCCCACCACCATCGGGGTGATCACGTCCGTCGCCCAGACAGTCAACGGTGTGACCACCTTTCTCCCGACATCAGCAGGGGTGCCAGTGCTCGGAATCGGAGCAACCCAGTTGGGCGGGTCACCCATTGCCGGTCCGATACAGGCACTTCCGGGCACCTTGAACCAGGGCATCCTGATCAACGAGCCCGCGGGGCTCGTTCAGTTCGGTGCTAACCCGGGCACCGCCTTCGCCCTCTCGAATGGCGCTCCGATCACCAACCTGCTGGTGAGCGTCAACGGAGGCGCTCCGCTGCCGGTCTTCGGCGCGCTGGTCGATACCGGTGGCCTGTCGGGTCTCCTGCCCTTTTACCTGGGGACCGGAGCGGTCAACGGGTTGGTACCGGCCGGCACCCACCTGACGTTCTACAACGACGGCGGCGTGCTGCTGTATCAGCAGACCGTCGGCACGGGCTCCGACGCGCCGCGCGTCGGGTTCCTGAGTCTGAATACCGGCAACACACCCTTCGAACTGATGCCGATCTATTTCTCCTACAGCACGCCGGCGGGAACCATTTTCTACAACCGCTAAGCCACGCGACTGTTCAACTGCGCCTTGCGGATTGGCGCCCACTCGGCCATCGGGAAACCAGCCGAGGAATTGCACGCCGTGATCACCAGGACCACCTTGGGCACGGCGACCAAGCCAAAACTGCATGTCCAGTCCGGACGCCCCATGCTCCACATCATGACGTCGTCCTGTGGCGCGCCGAACTCGGTGACACGCATCGGCTGGAAGTCCCCGCGCGGGCTTACCCCGATCGCGTCGTCCCGGCAGTCGGAGACTTCACTGAAAGCCCGCCAGGCCACACCGTAGGGATTCAGTTCGTAGTCGTACACGCTGATCGATTCGGCGTACATCGACGGACCGCCGAACGTATAGGCCGACTCGGCGTAGTCCGCAGCATCCGACGGCCGCAGCGGCGATCCCCGGAAAAGCAGGGCCGCCGCGCATTCCTTGGGGCGGACGCTGGTGAAATAGTCGTCGCCCACGGGCGCCGGGCGGCCGGGCCCCCACGGCGTCTCGTCCCCGTCCCGGAGCAGCAAGTCGCGAGCCGAAGCCGCTTGTCCAGACTGGCCAGTCGCTCGCATGCCGTGCCCGTCGACCGCTCGGGTGCAGCCGACCAGCATCAGCGCGGCGAGACAGACGGTGATGATCCGGCGCTGCCGGGCACGTGTCATCAGCGAGCGTGCAGGTCCGGCCGGTAGCGGGCCAGTTGCGCGCGAACGGCGTCCATTGCCTGCACGGCGCGCTCCTTGTCCACCGACTGAATCGCCATGATGGGAATGTATTCGTCGTCGGGTAGATCCACGCGAGCCCAGCGGCTGCCCACCGGGAAGGACACACCGACCACGTCGCCCCACGGTATCAGCTTGTCGCTGAACACATTCCGCACCGAAAGCCCGGCGGCGCCGACGCGCAACCGGGGCCGCGTGAACAGTAGGGCCAGGCCGGCCAGCACCACACCCAGCACACCCATCGCCACCTGGTCGGCCGTCTGGAAAACGACGCCACTGGAGCCGACCTTGAGGACCAACCCGATCGCGATGTGCGCCACCACGAGCAGAACCGCCGCGGCGTAGGCGAACATCGGCGTCAGGTGGGGACGGCAGACCAGGTCCCAGGTGGGGCTCCGGTCGTCGGGCGACTCGGTCACGATCGAGCGCGCAGATCGCGCAGGGTCAGCGCGGTGGTCAGGGCCGCGGCGGCCGCCTGGGCGCCCTTGTCTTCGGCGGACGACGGCAGGCCGGCCCGATCCAGGGCCTGCGCCTCGGTGTTAGTGGTCAGCACGCCGTTGGCGACCGGCGTCGACGCGTCCAACGAGACCCGTGTGAGGCCCTGGGTGACCGCGTCGCAGACGTAGTCGAAGTGCGGTGTCTCGCCCCGGATTACCACCCCGAGCGCGACGACGGCGTCATGAGTGCGGGCCAACTCCTGGGCGACCACCGGGATCTCGATCGCGCCGAGCACCCGCACCACTGTCGGATTGTCGATGCCGGAGTCGGTTGCCACCTTGCGGGCGCCGGCCAACAGGGCGTCGCAGATCTTGTCGTGCCAGGTGCTGGCGACGATGGCCAGCTTGGTGCCGGACGCGTCCAGCACCGGCATATCCGGCACGCCGGCGCCACCACTCATTTGCGCCGCTCCTTCTCATTGCTGCGCAATGCATCGTCGCCGCCGCGCCCGCTCATTTGCGCCGCTCCTTCTCATTGCTGCGCAATGCATCGTCGCCGCCGCGCCCACTCATTTGCGCCGCTCCTTCTCATTGCTGCGCAATGCATCGTCGCCGGCGCGCCCGCTCATTTGCGCCTCACAGAGCACCGCCGAATTCGCCTGGCAGATGCACGGATTCGTGGAAGTCGTCCAGGCCGGCCAGGTCGTGGCCCATCTTGTCGCGCTTGGTCATCAGGTACCGGATATTCTCCGCGTTGGCGCGCACCGGCAACGGCACCCTTTCGATGATGTGCAATCCGTAACCGTCCAGGCCGACCCGCTTGGCCGGATTGTTGGTCAGCAACCGCATCGAGCGGACCCCGAGGTCGACGAGGATCTGCGCACCGATGCCGTAATCCCTTGCGTCAGCCGGCAATCCGAGCTTGAGGTTGGCGTCCACGGTGTCTTCGCCGGCGTCCTGCAGCTGATAGGCCTGCAATTTGTGCATCAGGCCGATGCCACGGCCCTCGTGTCCGCGCATGTACAGCACCACACCACGCCCCTCACGGGCCACCATGGCCATCGCGGCGTCCAGCTGCGGCCCGCAGTCGCACCGGCGCGACCCGAACACGTCGCCGGTCAGGCACTCCGAGTGCACGCGCACCAGCACGTCGTCGCCGTCACCGGTGGGCCCGGCGATGTCACCGCGGACCAGCGCCACATGCTCGACGTCCTCGTAAAGGCTGGAATATCCGATCGCGCGGAACTCCCCGTGCCGGGTGGGGATCCGGGCCTCGGCGATGCGCTCGATGTGCTTTTCGTGCTTGCGGCGCCACTCGATCAGGTCCGCGATGGTGATCAGGGCGAGCCCGTGTTCGTCGGCGAACACCCGCAACTCATCGGTCTGGGCCATCGAGCCCTCGTCTTTTTGGCTGACGATCTCGCAGATCGCGCCGGCCGGTTGCAGTCCGGCCATCCGGGCCAGGTCGACCGCAGCCTCGGTGTGTCCGGGGCGGCGCAGCACCCCGCCGTCCTTGGCCCGCAACGGAACCACGTGCCCGGGGCGGGTGAAATCGGTGGCGATACTGGCCGGATCGGCCAGCAGGCGCATCGTCGTCGCCCGGTCGGAGGCCGAAATTCCGGTTCCCACACCAATTCTCGCGTCGACCGTCACGGTGTAGGCGGTGCCGTGCTTGTCCTGGTTCACCGCGTACATGGGCAACAGACCCAGCCGGTCGCAGATATCGCCGTCCAACGGCACGCATAGATATCCGGAGGTGTAGCGGACCATGAAGGCGACCAGTTCGGGAGTGGCCTTTTCGGCCGCAAAGATCAGGTCGCCTTCGTTCTCGCGATCCTCGTCATCGATGACGACGACGGCCTTGCCCGCCGCAATGTCGGCAACCGCCCTTTCGACGGAGTCCAACCTCGTCATCTTGTGTCCTCACCTGGCTGCTGTTGCTCTCAAGTATGAACCACCGCAGCCCCGCAGTTATTGCCCCTGCTCGTTGAGCGGGAGCCGCAGCCTCAGCTTCCGGCCTGCAAAAGCCGTTCCACGTACTTTGCAATCACGTCCACCTCGAGGTTCACCTGGGTGCCCACCGGCGCCGAACCGAGCGTCGTCAGCTCGCGCGTGGTCGGGATCAGCGAGACCTCGAACCAGTCCCTGGGCTCGGCGCCCAGCCCGGAGACGGTCAGCGATATCCCGTCGACGGTGATCGAGCCCTTCTCCACCACGTAGCGCGCCACCGGGGCGGGCATCTCGATCCGCACCACCTCCCAGTGCTCGGAGGGGGTCCGGGCCACGATCTCGCCGGTGCCGTCGACGTGCCCCTGCACGATGTGCCCACCCAGCCGGCTGTTGATCGCCGCGGCGCGTTCCAGGTTCACCCGGCTGCCGGGCCGCAGCTCACCCAGGTTGGACCGATTAAGCGTCTCGGCCATCACGTCGGCGCTGAACTGGCCGTCCGGCAGCACGTCCACCACGGTCAGGCACACCCCGTTGACGGCGATCGAGTCCCCGTGGCCGGCATCGGAGGTGACCCGCGGACCGCGGATGATCAGTCGCGAAGCGTCGGCCAGCGCATCGCGGCCGGTCACCTCTCCGAGCTCCTCGACAATTCCGGTGAACATCGCACCAGGTTAATGAGTGTCCGACCGGGCCTGCACCCGCCTGGCTCCCTGGCCGGGTCGGGGGCACCCTCTACGATGCAGGGTATGCAAAAATCCCGCCGCCTTCTGGCTGTCCTGGCTGCGCTGGTCGTCGCGATCACGTTTGCCGCAGGGTGCTCGATCAAAAAGAAAGACAGCGGCGGGCCACTTCCGGACGCCGCAGCCACCCAGACTCTGGTCACCCAGGCCACCCAAACCAGCAAGGGCGTCAAGAGCGCACACATCGTTCTGACGGTCAACGGCAAGATCCCGGGACTGTCTATCAAGACCCTGACCGGCGACCTCAACACCGAGCCCACCGCCGCCAAGGGCAACGTCAAGCTGACGTTCGCCGGATCGGACATCGACGCCGACTTCGTGGTGATCGACGGAATCCTGTACGCCACGCTCACCCCGAACAAATGGAGCGACTTCGGAAAGGCGTCGGACGTCTACGACCCCTCGCAGATCCTGAGCCAGGACAAGGGCGTGGCCAACGTGCTGGCGAACTTCAGCGAGGCGAAAGCCGATGGGCGCGAGAACATCAACGGCCTGAACACCGTGCGGATCACCGGGAAGACCACTGCCGAGGCGGTGAACGCGATCGCACCGCCGTTCAGCGCGTCGGAGGCGGTCCCGACGACGATCTGGGTTCAAGACGGCGGTGATCACCAGCTGGTGCAGGCCCGATTGGAGCGCGGCACCGGCAACTGGGTGCAGATGACCCTGTCGAACTGGGGCCAGCAGGTCCAGGTCACCAAGCCCCCGCTGAGCTGATGACCATGCGGGCAGGACGTCGAATCGCAATCAGTGCGGGCAGCCTCGCGGTGCTGCTGGGTGCCCTCGACACCTATGTCGTGGTCACGATCATGCGCGACATCATGAACAGCGTCGGCATTCCGGTGAACCAGCTGCAGCGGATCACCTGGATCGTGACGATGTACCTGCTGGGTTACATCGCCGCGATGCCGCTTCTGGGCCGGGCCTCTGACCGGTTCGGCCGCAAGTTCGTGCTGCAGGCCAGTCTGCTGATGTTCATTGTCGGCTCGGTGGTGACCGCGCTGTCGGTGCAGATCGGAAACTGGACCATCGAGGCCGGCGACTACATCCTGCTGTCACCGGATCCGAACCGGGCTTTCCACGTGCTGATCGTCGGCCGCACCATTCAGGGCATCGCCAGCGGCGCCCTGTTGCCGGTGACGCTGGCCCTGGGTGCCGACCTGTGGTCGGAGCGCAACCGCGCCGGCGTCCTCGGCGGCATCGGAGCGGCACAGGAACTGGGCAGCGTGCTGGGCCCGCTGTACGGCATCTTCATCGTCTTTCTGTTCCACGACTGGCGCCACGTGTTCTGGATCAACGTCCCGTTGACCCTGATCGCCATGGTGATGATCCATTTCAGCCTGCCCTCGCACGACCGCAGCGACTCGCCGGAGAAGATCGACATCACCGGCGGCCTGCTGCTGGCGCTCGCGCTGGGTCTGGCCGTGATCGGTCTGTACAACCCCAACCCCGACGGCAAGCAGGTGCTGCCGAGTTACGGGTTGCCGCTGGTGATCGGGGCGGTCGTCGCCGCCGTCGCGTTCTTCGCCTGGGAGCGTTTCGCCCGTACCCGGCTCATCGAGCCCGCCGGCGTCCATTTCCGTCCGTTCCTGTCTGCGCTGGGCACGTCGGTCTGCGCCGGCGCGGCCCTGATGGTGACGCTGGTGAACGTCGAGTTGTTCGGCCAGGGCGTGCTGCAGATGGACCAGACCCAGGCGGCGGGCCTGCTGTTGTGGTTCCTGATCGCGCTGCCGATCGGCGCGGTACTCGGCGGGTGGATCGCCACCCGGGCCGGCGACCGGGTCGTGGCGTTCGTCGGGATGCTGATCGCGGGCGCCGGCTACTGGCTGATCTCGCACTGGCGCGGCGACCTGATGCAGCGCAAGCACGACATCTTGGGGCTGATGCTGCCCGCCGTACACACCGACCTGCTGGTCGCAGGCCTGGGACTCGGTCTGGTGATCGGACCGCTGTCCTCGGCGGCGCTGCGCGTGGTGCCCGCGGCCCAGCACGGTATCGCCTCAGCCGCCGTGGTGGTGGCCCGCATGACCGGCATGCTGATCGGCGTCGCGGCACTGAGCGCGTGGGGGCTCTACCGGTTCAACCAGAACCTGGCTCACCTCTCGGCGACCATTCCTCCGGACGCCAGCGTGTTGGAGCGCGTCAGCATTCAGGGCAAGCAGTACCTGCAGGCGTTCGCCGATATGTACGGCGACATCTTCGAGGTCACCGTGGTGATCTGCGTCGTGGGTGCGCTGCTGGGACTGCTGATCGGCGGCCGCAATGAGCACGCCGACGACGACGTGGACGACGTGGACGAGCGGCCGGCCGTCGAGGCGCAGCCGGTGCGGGAGCCCGCTAGCGAGCCACCAGGCTGAGCAGCAGGTCCGGTCCGACCTGCTCGACGCTGTCGAACTGCCAGCGCAACGCGTGCGACATGCTGGACACTCCGACATCGTCGACGGCCGTCACCGGACCGCCCAGCAGGATCGGCGCGACATAGGCCAGGATCCGGTTGATCGCACCCGCCCGCAGGAACGCCCCGGCCAGGGTGGGTCCGCCTTCCAACAGCACATCGGTGCGGTCCGCGAGCGCCCTGAGCACCTCGATGGGTTCACGGGTGCGGATCACCATGGTGCGTGAATCGTCGTTGAGCACATTGGCTTCCGGCGGGATCTCGCGTCTGCCCACCACCACCCGCAGCGGTTGCTGCGGGGCCAACGAACCGTCCGGCAACCGCGCAGTCAGGGTCGGATTGTCGGCCAGCACGGTGCCGGTGCCGACGATGATCGCGTCCGCGATCGCGCGGCGCCGATGCAAATCTGCGCGCGCGGCCTCGCTGGAAATCCACTGACTCGATCCGTCGGCCGCGGCGCTGCGCCCGTCGATGCTGGTCGCGTACTTCCAGGTGACATGCGGAAAACCGGTGCGCTGCTTGAACAGCCACTCCCGTAGCGGACCGGCGGCCACCTGATCGGCCATGATGCCCGACCGCACCTGCAGCCCCGCCGCCGTCAGTCGCCCGGCCCCGCCACCGGCAATGCCGTTCGGGTCGTTGAGGGCGTAGATCACCGTGCCCACCCGCGCCTCGATGAGTGCGTTCACGCACGGCGGTGTCTTGCCGTAGTGGTTGCACGGCTCCATGGTGATCACCGCGATACCACCGGCGGCCAGACCGCCGGCCCGGCGCAGCGCGATGACCTCGGCGTGGTCGCCGCCGGCCGGCTGGGTGGCGCCGACGCCGACGACCCGGCCTTCCTGGTCCACGATCACGGCCCCGACCGGCGGATTCGGATAGGTGGTGCCCTTGACCTGATAGGAGTGCTCGATGGCCAGCTTCATGGCCTCTTCGATGCTTTTGACCTGCTCGGGGACGTTCGGTCCGGTCATGACCGGCTCCCCAGGTGGCGTGACGCCGCGCTGGCCTGCCGGCGCAGCGCCGCCACCGCGGCGGCCGGATCCTGCGCGCCGTACACCGACGAACCGGCGACGAAACAGTCGACGCCGGCTTCGGCGGCCTGCTCGATGGTGTCCTCGTTGATACCGCCGTCGATCTCGACCAGGATCGTCAGCTCCCCCGCGTCGACCAGCTTGCGCACTGTCCGCACCTTGCTCAGCACCTCCGGGATGAAGCTCTGCCCGCCGAAACCGGGCTCGACGGACATGATCAGCAGGGTGTCGAACTGGGGCAGGATTTCCAGGTACGGCTCCAACGCGGTGCCGGGCTTGACGCTAATTCCGGCCTTGGCCCCGGCGGCGCGGATGTCACGGGCGACGCCGACCGGGTTGTCGGTGGCCTCGGCGTGGAAGGTGACGTTGTAAGCGCCGGCCTCGGCGTACGGCGGTGCCCAGCGGTCCGGGTTCTCGATCATCAGATGGCAGTCCATCGGAATGTCGGTGGCCGCCAGCAGGCTCTCCACCACCGGCAGACCGATGGTCAGGTTGGGCACGAAGTGAGCGTCCATCACGTCGACGTGCAGCCAGTCGGCGCCGTGCACTGCGGCGGCTTCGTCGGCAAGCCGAGCGAAGTCAGCCGCCAGGATTGACGGCGCTATCAGCGGACCCCCCGTACCAGGCATGTGCGACAGACTACTAATCCTCCGGAAGCCGGCGCAGGGCAGCCGCGAACATGGCGTCCGTGCCGTGCCGGTGCGGCCACAACTGCACGTACGGACCCTCACCCAACCCATCGACCGGTTCGAACAGCGGCCGGGTGTCCAGCGCCGCCACCGGGTGCCGGCGCAGCGCGTCGGCGACCACTCCCACCGTCTCGGCCAGGTGTGGAGAGCACGTCGCGTACAGCACCACCCCACCCGGGCGGGTGAGCGAGATCGCGGCGGCCAGCAGTTCACGTTGCAACCTGGCCAGTGCGGGCACGTCCGACGGCTGTCGTCGCCAGCGTGCCTCGGGCCTGCGTCGCAGCGCGCCCAGCCCGGTGCACGGCACGTCGACCAATACCCGGTCGAACACCGGTTCCAGTCCCGTCTCCCGACCGTCGGCCCGCAATACCTCGACGGGCAGGCCCCGGGTGTTCTCCACGACCAGATCCGCCCGATGCTCGGCGGGTTCCACCGCGGTCACCGTCGCGCCCCGTTGCGCGGCGAGGGCGGCCAGCAGTGCGGTCTTGCCGCCCGGGCCAGCGCACAGATCCAGCCAGCGCCCGGTGTCGCCGTCGACCGGAACCAGGGTCAGCGCCCGCGCCACCAACTGGCTGCCCTCGTCCTGCACCAGCGCCTGCGCCTGGCGTACCGGCTCCAGCTGCCCGGGGTCACCTCCGGGCAGGTATACCGCGTAGGGCGAGTACCGCCCGACGGTGCCGTGCACCGTCTCGGCGAGATCGGCGGCCGACAGTACCCCGGGGCGGGCCGCCAGATGCACCAGGGGTCGTTCGTCGTCGCTGGCCAGCACGTCGTCCAGCTCGGCGGCCGATGCTCCCAGCGCATCGGCGAACGCCTGAGCGATCCAGCGTGGGTGAGCGTGCACGAAGGCCGAGTGACCGACCGGGTCGTTGCGCGGTGCCAATTCCTGCACCCAGGACTGCTCGTCCCTGCCCGAGATGGTGCGCAACACGCCGTTGACGAAACCGGCTCGCGCCGAATCGAATTCGATACCCGCCTGGTCGACGGTGGTCGATACCGCGGCATGCGCATCGACCCGGGTGCGCAGCAGCTGATATGCCCCGAGCCGCAGCAGGTCAAGCAGAACCGGACTGATCGTGTCCGGCGCACGGCCGGCGGCGGCCCCGATCACGGCGTCCAGCAGCCCGGCGCTGCGGCACGTTCCGTAGGTGAGTTCGGTTGCGAACGCGGCGTCACGGCCGGTGATCCCGCGTTCGCGCAGCAGCGCCGGCAGCACCAGATTCGCGTAGGCGTTGCGTTCCCGGACCGCACGCAGCGCATCGAACGCGGCCCGGCGAGCGGGGTCCAGCGGCTTCCGGCGCGGTCGCTGCTGGGGCTTCTGCGGTTTGCGGTCGGGCCGTTTGTGGTAGGGCCGGTCCTGGGTCATGACGCCCGGATCTCAGGGGCGAGCCGGGCACCTCGCGCCCAGTCGGCGGCGTTCATCGGCTTCTTCCCGGGAGGCTGGATCTGGCCGAGCCGCACCGGTTGGGACGCCGTGCCGACCCACACCTGGTTGCGGCCGATGTGTATGCCACCCGGCGACAGGGGCTGCGGAGCTTCCGAATCCACTTGCACCGGACCAACTTTCACTCTCATGTCACCGATGAGGGTCCACGCCCCGGGGTTCGGTGTGACGGCCCGGATGCGCCGCTCGACCACCTGCGCAGGCAGGTCCCAGCGCACCCGGGCCTGCTCGACGGTGATCTTGGGCGCCAGGCTGACCCCGTCGGCGGGCTGCGGGCGTGGGGTCAACGCCCGGTCCTCGATACCGTCCATGGTCGCCGCCAGGAGCTCCGCACCGGACACCGCAAGTCGCCCCAGCAGATCACCGGCCGTGTCGGTCGGCCGGATGGTTTCGGTGACGGTGCCATACACCGGCCCGGAGTCCAGGCTCGGCTCGATCTGGAAGGTGGTGGCCCCGGTGACGGTGTCACCCGCGGCGATCGCGGCCTGTACCGGTGCGGCGCCTCGCCAGGCCGGCAGCAGCGAGAAGTGCAGGTTGACCCAACCGTCCGGAGGAACCGCCAGCAGCGGAACGCCGAGCAGCGCGCCGTAGGCCACCACCGCGCAACACTGCGGGGCCAGCTCCGCCAGTTCGGCCACGAACTCCGGCGAGTTCGGCCGCGCAGGCCGCAACACCGGGATCCCGCGGTCGAGGGCCTCCCGCGCCACCGGCGACGGTTGCGGTGTGCCGCGGCGCCCCGCCGCCGCATCGGGCCGGGTCAGGACCGCGATGACCTCGTGTCGGGGCGAGTCCATGAGCCGACGTAGGGCGGGCAACGCGGGTTCGGGGGTACCGGCGAAGACGAGGCGCACCGGCACAGTCTATGAACTTCGGACTCAGGCAACGCGCCCCGCAGTCACCCAGCGACATCACAGCTATCTACAAACTTGCCTATGCATACTGTGTCCGTACGACACAAATTCCGGGTCTTTACTCCCTCAAAGGAGCCACGCATGACAATTGACACCCCCGTTCTCGCCTACGAGACACTCGAGGCCACCCACCGGGCCATGTGGGCGCTGGGCGACTACGCACTGATGGCCGAAGAGGTGATGGCACCCCTGGGCCCCCTGCTGGTGGCCGCCGCAGGTATCGGACCGGGTGTCCGGGTGCTCGACGTCGCCGCCGGGTCGGGCAACATCTCGCTGCCCGCGGCCCGGACGGGCGCCACCGTCACGTCGACCGATCTCACCCCGGAGCTGCTGCAGCGCTCCCAGACGCGCGCGTTCGCGGAGCGCCTGAAGCTGCACTACCAGGAGGCCAACGCTCAGGCACTTCCGTTCGGCGACAACACATTCGACGCAGTGATCTCCGCGATCGGGGTGATGTTCGCTCCGGATCACCAGTGTGCCGCCGATGAGCTTGTCCGGGTGTGCCGGCCGGACGGAACGATCGGGCTGATCAGCTGGACACAGGAGGGCTTCTTCGGCCGGATGCTGGCGACCATCAGGCCCTACCGGCCCAGTCTGTCGTCGGACCTGCCGCCCTCTGCGCTGTGGGGGCGTGAGGCCTACATCACCGGACTGCTCGGCGACCGCGTCACCGACGTCGACACGCGGCGCGGGCTGCTCGAGGTGACGCGGTTCGACACCGCCCGCGACGTGCACGACTACTTCAAGAACAACTACGGCCCGACGATCGAGGCGTACGAGAACATCGGTGGGAATCGGGTGCTGGCAGCCGAACTCGACGCCCAGCTCGTCGAACTCGCCGACGAGTACCTGACGAACGGCGTGATGGAGTGGGAGTACCTGCTGCTCACCGCACACAAGCGCTGAGAGCCGCGGCGGTCCGGCGCTTACAGCTCGCTGAAGTCGACGTGAGCGTCGGGTTCGCCGCCGGCGGCGGTGAACGCGGTGAGCGCCCGGACCAGTCCGTGCCGCTCCGCCGGCGGCATCTTCTCGACGATGCGGGCGATCTCGCTCCGCCGGTTTGCCGTCACCTTTGCGACCACTTCACGACCGCGCTTGGTCAGCGAAGCGAGCAACTCCCGGCGGGACGTCGGATGTGGCAGGCGGTCGATCAAGCCGGCGCTGACCAGCCGGTCGACCATCCGGCCGGTGGCCGAGGGTTGCACACCCAGGGAAGTCGCCAGTGTCGCCAGATTCACCGGACCGCGGTTGGACAGGATGACCAAGGTGCGGAACTGCGGGATGGTGATGGAGTCGTCTACTGCCGCAATCGAATTCGCCGAAATCCCAACTAACAGCCTGGACGCTGTCAACAACGCGTCGGTGATCATGTCCAGCGACTCTGTCGTCGCGTTCTCTGTTGCCATCGAAGCCCCCTTCCCCGGTGCCGAGCTAGAGCACAGAAATTGTAACAGCCTCCTACAATCGAACACCTTAATTGTTGCTTGCCCATATAATTTCCTATGGATCCGTTCGCGACCGGGGCAGGCGCCACAACCGCAGGAGATCCGATGACCAGCTACGTCTGTGAGGCGCCCGTCACCGTCACCCGATGTGCAGCGGATCGATCTGGACCCGAACCGGCTCACTGGTCTGCCGGGCACTGAGCACCCCGACGGCGCCGCGCAGCGCCGCCGCCAGTCGCAGTCCGTCCGCACGCGGGACCCGCACCAGCATCCTGGTGACCGCGGCATCGGCCGCGATGCCCGCCGGGCGGCGTGCGCCCGCCGGCAGGTCCACCGGGCCCAGCAACTCCGCGTGGTCGGGCAGCCGCGCTTCCTCGAGCAGGGCGGCCACCGCCTCGGCGGTGCCGTCCAAGGCGGCGATGTGCACACTCGGCGGTAGGCCCACTTCGGCGCGCGCCGCGAGTTCGGCATCGGCGTGGCCCACCGGATCCCAGCGAATCAGCGACTGAACCGTCGGAAGCGCCGACTCGGCGATCACCGTCACCACCCCGCCGTCACCGCGGGGCCGCACCAGGGCGGCCGCGTTCATCCATCGCCATAACGCGTCCTCGGCCGCGCGCAGGTCCTGGCGGCCCAGCAGCGCCCAGGTATCCAGCAGCAGCGCCGCCCCGTAACCACCCGCGGCGCACGGTTCGGCGCCGGGCGTGGCGACGACCAGGGCCGGACGTGCCGGAACCTGAGGCACGATGACATCAGCCGCTGAGGTCACCACGGGGGTGCCCGGGAACGCCCTGCCGAGTTCCTCAGCGGTGCGGCGGGCACCGACCACCACCGCACGTACCGCGTCGGACCCGCATTTCGAGCAGCGCACCGCCGGATCCACCCGACCGCACCACCGGCACATCGCAGCGCCGCCGCGATCCGTCAACCCCAATGGACCGGTGCAGTGCCGGCAGCGTGCGATCGTCCGGCAGCGCCCACACGCCAGCGACGGCACATATCCGCGCCGGGGCACCTGGACCAGCACCGGCGCCCCTGCCTCCAGCGCGGAGCGGGCGGCGCGCAGCGCGATCGAGGGCAGTCGTGCCGTGTGCGCCGCCGGGTCGCGCTCCTCGGCATATCCGCTGTCGTCGAGCGCCACCACTCGCGGCGTACGGGCGCGCACCACCGGCCGTGGCGCGACCACATCCTGGGCCCACCCGCTGCGCACCAGCGCCTGCGCCTCCGCGGTACGGGAGTAGCCGCCGATCAGCGCGGCGCAGCGGGCCTGGTGTGCGCGCAGCATCGCCACCTCACGGGCATGCGGGTAGGGCGCCCGCGGTTCGGCCAGGCTGTCGTCGGCGTCGGACCAGACCATGACCAGCCCGAGGTCGGTGACCGGGGCAAAGACCGCACTACGGGTGCCGATCACCACGCGTGCGCTGCCGCGGAGCGCGGCCAGCCACCGCCGGTAGCGGGCCGCGGGCCCGAGCCCGGCTGACAACGCCACGACGCTGGACTCGTCGACCCATGCCACGGCCGCCTGCCATAACATGTCCAGATCGCGCTGATCGGGCACGATCGCCAGCACCGAATGCCCGGCCGCGACCGTCTGGGCCGCCGCCTCGGCGAACCGGTCCGCCCACCGCTCCCCCGGCAACGCCTGCCACACCGCGCGAGCGGCCCGCGATTGCGCCAGCGCATCCAGGAACTGACCGCCCCGGCCGTAGCCCTGCCAGCCGGCGGGGTCCACCGGCTGCACCACCGGCAGGGCCGGAATCGGGGCTAGTTCCTTCTCGACCCTGGCGTGCCGGGCCGGCACCGCCAGGCGCAGCACGTCCGGCCTGGTGCCGGCATAGCGGGCGGCGACCGCTTCGACCAGTCGGCGGATCTCCGGAGTGAGAACGGGCTCGGCCGATACCACCCGGTCCAGCCAGCCAAGCCTGCCCTGATGGTCGGTGTCGTGGCGGCGTTCCAGCACGAACGCGTCGACCAGCCGGCCGTGGAAACGCACCCGGACCCGCACCCCGGGCTGGGCATCGTCGGACTGCTCCGGCGGTACCAGGTAGTCGAATTCGCGATCCAGGTGTGGCACCGACAGCATGGGCAGCACCCGCGCGATCGGCTCCACGTCGGCGACCGCGCCGGCGGTATGCCGAGTTATGTTGTCAGACAGGCTTTTTCTCGTCACGGTGGGTCCACCGTAACCACAGGCAGCGACAACTAGCTGTCGGCGGCCGCGGCAATGTCGGTACGACCGAAGAAGAAACCGGCCGTGATCAGGATCTCGGCGGCGGCGTACGACCACCAGATCGGCACCGCCAATGCCTCGTTGCCGAGGATGAATCGGCTGATCGCGATCATCGAATCCGATGCCGCGAAGCACACCGCGCCCACGGCGGTCCAGATGGTGGGCAGCTTGGCCAGCAGCGCGGCGCACACCATTGCCGACAACACGGTGATGTAGACCGTCACGGGCAGAGCCAGGTTTTCCTTGCCGTCGTCCAGGTGTGGCCAGAACCAGATCAGCATCGACGCCGACGCCACCACCATCAGCGCGGCAGCGGCGACGCGGGGCCGCGTCGGAGCGGCGTGGGGTACCAGCGCTCCGAGAAAACAGATGTGCGCCAACAGGAATGAACCAAGGCCGAGGACGAACGACTGCGTCCACCACGGGATCGCCAGCAGCCAGTCACCGCCGGCCGAGAACAGCAACGCCGGCACCAGCCAGCGCCGCTCGCGGACGACGGGGTGCGCGAACGCGGCGACCATCAGCAGCAGCGCCATCGACGCCTTGAACGGCGGCTGCAGGATCCAATGTCCGGTGAGTTCGCTGCCGGGCGGCACGCGCAGTGCGATGACCGTCAGATAGACGCCGTAGGCGATCCCCGCCCAGCCGGCCGCCACCCAGCCGCCGACCATCAGACGCGATGCGTACGGTACCTCCATGCCGAATTTCGACAACACCGCATTACCTCGGGATGATGAGAAACCCGGAGTCGATCCCATCCTGCTGAAGGTACTGGATGCGGTTCCGTTTCGGCTATCAACCGACGACGGAATCGATGCGGTGCGACAGCGGCTGCGCGACCTGCCGCGCCGGGCGCTTCATCCCGAGCTACGCGTCGAAGACCGGGCGATCCCGGGACCGACTGGGTCCATCGGTGTGCGAATCTATTGGCCACCAACGAAATCCGTTGCACCGGTCGTCTTGTTCTTCCACGGCGGCGGCTTCGTGATGGGCGACCTCGACACGCACGACGGCACCTCACGCCAGCACGCCGTCGGCGCCGAGGCCATTGTGGTGTCCGTCGACTACCGCCTGGCACCCGAGCACCCCTACCCCGCCGCCGTGGAGGATGCCTGGGCCGCGGTGCGGTGGGTGGCCGAGTTCGGTGCTGAGATCGGCGCCGACACCAGCCGCATCGCCGTCTCGGGGGATTCGGCGGGCGGCACGATCGCCGCGGCGGTGGCACAGCGGGCCCGCGACGAAGGCGCGCCGGCCATCACCTTTCAATTGCTGTGGTACCCCTCCACCATGTGGGACTCGTCGCTGCCGTCGTTCACCGAGAATGCCGACGCGCTGATCCTGGACGCGAAGGCCATTTCCGACTTCTCCCGTTGGTACGCAGGCGAAGTCGACATGGCCAACCCACCGGCAGCCATGGCGCCGGGACGGGCTGACGACTTGTCGGGGCTGCCGGCCGCCTATATCGCCGTCGCCGGTTTCGACCCGCTGCGCGACGACGGCATCAAGTACGGCGAGCTGCTGGCGAACGCCGGCGTGCCCACCGAGGTGCACAACGCGGAGACGATGGTGCACGGCTACGTGGGCTACGCCGGAGTGGTGCCCGCGGCCACCGCAGCGATGGAGCGCGGTCTGTCCGCATTGCGCGTTGCGCTACATGGATAGTTGCCCGCATGCATACGCTAGTTGCATGACGGAGCCGACCGATGCCCGACCAGAGATCGATCCGCTGCTGAAGATGCTGCTCGATGCCGTGCCGATGACGTTCAAGGCGTCCGACGGCGTCGAAGTGGCCCGCGCCCAGCTCGCCGCGCTGAAGGCGCCACCCGAGTTGCTGCCGGACCTGCGCATCGAGGACCGGACGGTGGGATACGGCGAACACGCCGACATCCCGGTGCGGATCTACTGGCCGCCCACCGCAGCGGTGGACAACCTGCCGGTGGTCGTCTTCTATCACGGTGGCGGGTGGGCACTGGGCGACCTGGACACCCACGACCACGTGGCGAGGGCCCATGCCGTGGGCGCGGAGGCCATCGTGGTGTCGGTGGACTACCGGCTTGCCCCGGAGCACCCGCACCCGGCCGCAGTCGAGGACAGTTGGGCCGCCCTGCGCTGGGTCGGCGAGAACGCCGCCGAGCTGGGTGGTGACCCGAGCCGGATCGCCGTGGCCGGCGACTCGGCCGGCGGGAATCTTTCCGCGATCATGGCGCACTTGGCCCGCGACCACGGCGGACCGTCGGTGGTCTTCCAACTGCTGTGGTACCCGTCGTGCATCGGCGATCGGACGCTGCCCTCGTTCAGCGAGAACGCCAACGCGCACATCCTCGACGACGACGTGATCGACGCATTCCTGAGCTGGTACGTCCCGCACCTCGACGTCAGCGACCACACCACGCTGCCAACCAACCTGGCTCCCGGCAACGGCGTGCTGGCCGGCCTGCCGCCGGCGTTCATCGGCACGGCCCATCACGATCCGTTGCGTGACGACGGCGCCTTATATGCCGAATTGCTCAGCGCTGCAGGCGTTCCGGTGGAATTGGTCAACGAGCCGAACATGGTGCACGGCTACGTCAGCTTCGGGCTGGTGGTGCCGGCGGCCGCCGAGGCGACCAACCGCGGCCTGGCCGCGCTGAAGAAGGCCTTGTACCCCTGAGATTCGCTCTCTGGCAATGTCTTTCGCGCATTTCACGGAATTGGCACTCTAACGCGGTGGTGACAATACGATATCCCGATCGGGCTTGACGCTACCTGTCGGGAGGTACGCAATGTCGTTTGTGATCGCTGCGCCGGAGTGGGTGGCTGCGGCAGCTTCGGACCTGGCGAATATCGGGTCGACGCTCAGCGCGGCCAATGCCGCCGCAGCGTTTCCCACCAGCACCGTGCTGGCCGCTGGCGCCGACGAGGTGTCCGTGCTCATCGCGGCCATGTTCGGCGGTCACGCGCAGGCGTATCAAGCGTTGAGCGTGCAGGCATCGGCCTTCCACGCCCAGTTCGTCGAGTTGATGACCGGCGGTGCGGGCGCCTATGCGGCCGCCGAAGCCTCCAACGTCGAGCAGACGCTGCTCAACGCCATCAACACCCCCACTCAGTTGCTGCTCGGTCGGCCGCTGATCGGCAACGGCGCCGACGGCGCCACACCCGGGGCGGCCGGCGGGGCGGGCGGGCTGCTGTACGGCAATGGCGGCAACGGAGCGGCCGGAGTGTTTGGCGGGGTGGCCGGCGGCCCGGGCGGGTCTGCCGGTCTGATCGGCAATGGTGGCGCCGGCGGGGTCGGTGGCGCCGGGGCGGCGGGCGGTACCGGGGGCAATGGGGGGTGGCTGTACGGCAACGGCGGCGCCGGCGGGACGGGCGGTACAGGCATCGTCTCCACCGGTATCGGTCGTGCCGGTGGACTCGGAGGAGCCGGCGGCATGGCCGGTTTGTTCGGTGACGGGGGCGCCGGCGGGGCGGGCGGTGCGGGCGGCGGCGGCCCCGACGCCGGTTTCGGTGGTGCCGGTGCGGCTGGCGGTGCGGGTGGTATGGCGTTCTTCGGCAATGGTGGCGCCGGCGGATCGGGCGGCACCGGGGGTGCCGGCTCGCTCGGCGCCGCCGCTGGCGGCGCGGGGGGCACTGGCGGCGCGGTTCAGTTGGTCGGTCACGGTGGCGCCGGCGGCAACGGCGGCACCGAAGTCGGCGGCGGCAGTAGCGGCGGCGGCGCAGGTGGTGCGGGTGGTTCCGTCGGCCTCCTCGGCGATGGTGGGGCAGGTGGCGCCGGTGGAACCGGCGTGTCCAGCGACGCGGGCGGCGGCGGCAATGGGGGCATCGGCGGGTTGCTGGGAGGCAACGGAGGGGCCGGCGGAATTGGCGGCGAGACGGACTACAGTGCCGGCGGTGCCGGCGGGTCCGGCGGCGCAGCCCGGCTGTTCGGCAATGGCGGTGCTGGCGGCGCAGGCGGCTTCGGGCCTCGGGCCGGCGGAAACGGCGGCGCGGGTGGCACCGCCGGGCAGTTCGGAGACGGTGGGTCTGGTGGGAACGCCGGAGATGGAACGGGCTCACGGGGCCTCGGCGGAATCGGCGGGGTCGGCGGTTCGGCCAACCTGTTCGGCAACGGTGGGGTCGGCGGTGCCGGCGGAACCAGCGGCTTTGAGCCCCTTGCCTTTGCCGGTCTCAAGGGCGGCGCAGGCGGCGCGGGTGGATCCGCCGGCCTAATCGGTGCTGGTGGGGCAGGCGGCGCCGGGGGTGCCGGAGGAGATGCCAGCGCATTCCTCAACGCTGACGGAGGTGCCGGTGGGCCGGGCGGAACTGGCGGCGCCGCAAAACTGCTGGGCACTGGCGGCAACGGCGGGAACGGCGGGTCCGGTGGGGCTGCCGGTGGGGGTGGCGCCCCCGGAGCTGGCGGAACCGCCGGCAACGGCGGCACTCGGGGCCTGCTGCTCGGCGCGGGCGGCGCCACCGGTCTGCCCGGCGCACCGGGCTGAACAATTCAGCGCGAATATCCGCTGGGCGCAACGCCATACCAGCGCTTGAACGCGTGCGAGAAGGTCGAGACTTCGGTGTAACCCAGCCGCCTGGACACCTCGTCGACGGTCAGCCCCACATTGCACAGCAAATCGACCGCCACCGCCGAGCGCGCCTCGTTGAGCAGGTCACGAAAGGACGTGCCCTCCTCGGCCAGCCGGCGCCGCAGCGTCCGCGGATGCATGTCGAGCCCGGCGGCGATGTCGGAAAGCGTTGGGAATGAACCGGAGTCGCGAAACAGTTTGGTGCGCACCAATGCGGTAATGCCGCGTCGCTGCTCGTTGCGCTGCATCAGCACGTCGCATTGCGCAATACACATCTCCAAGGTGTGCCGGTCGGCCTGCGGCAGTGGCTCGTCGAACATGGCGCGCGGGAAGTGCAGCCGGTTGTGGGCGCGGCCGAACGCGACGTCGTGCACGGGGATCACCCCGAGCAGCGGACGCAGCAGTTCCTCGTCGATGGCCAGTTCGGCCGACACCTGTTCCGCGTATTTCTCGGCCACCGATATCGCGAAGCTCATTGTCGTGGTGAGTATTCCGGCGATGTCGCGTTCGATGAAAAAGGTGCGGACATCGTCAGGGAGGTGGCTGGCGTCCAGTTCGATCAGGCAGTCGTCGGCGGTTTCGAGGAAGGTGATGCCGATATGCATGGTGGTCAGGGCGAAGTAGCGCATCGCGATACCGAGTAGTTCGCGCAGGGTGCCGCAGGACATCACCGCGAACCCGAACAAGCCGAAGTGGGTAAGCGTGAACCGGCTCCCCACGTCGATGCCCAGGCCGGTTGCGTCGGGCAGTCGGCTCAGCACCCGGCGAACCACCGTGATTTCATCCAGCCCACTGACCACGGCGTCGGGATCGTCCAGGTCCGCCGGGCCGATCGCCGTGCCCGCCAGGACGTCGGCGGTCGGGACTCCCCGCTCGCGGGCGACCTCGCACAGCACCCGGGTCGGATACACCGGATGCCGTACCTCGGCCGGCGGTGGCAAGTGCTGCATGTGTCCCAAAATCCCAACTCTGTGTCCCATAGTCCCATTACGGGTCGCGGTCACCGTCCCTAGGGTGGGGACCATGGCCACCCTCACCGCCGAACGGCCCCTGCGCGGCCCGGCCAGAAGACTGAGCACCTGGACGATGACCCGGGAGGCACTCACCATCGGATTCGACGCCGGCGACGGGTTCCTGGGCCGGTTGCGCGGCAGCGATATCACCAGGTTCCGTTGTGGTGGAAGGCGATTCGTTGCGCTCAGCCATCCCGACTACGTCGACCATGTGCTGCACGAGGCCCGGCTGAAGTACGTCAAGTCCAACGAGTACGCGCCGATCAAGGCTGCCGCCGGCATCAATCTGCTGACCGACGAGGGCGACTCGTGGGCCGGTCACCGCGGTGTGCTGAACCCGACGTTCGCCCGCCGCCACCTCAACGAACTCGTCGACCTGATGATCGACCCGATCGCCGACGTCACCGCAGCGCTGCCCGTCGGCGCACCGTTCGACATGCACGAGATCATGGTCGAAACGACGTTACGGGTGGTGGCCAACGCCTTGTTCAGCCAGGACTTCGGGCCGCTGATCGAGAGCATGAACGATCTCGCCACCCGCGGATTGCGCCGGGCCGAGAAGCTGGAGCGCCTGGGGCTGTGGGGACTGATGCCGCAGCCGGTTTACGACGCCCTGGTGTGGCGCACCTATTCGGGTGTACACCTGCCTCCGCCGTTACGTGAGGTCCAGGAGATCACCCTCGAACTCGACCGCGCTGTGAATGCGGTGATCGACCAGCGGTTGGCGGCGCCGACCGAATCCGCCGACCTGCTCAACGTGCTGTTGCGGGCCGACGGCGGCACGTGGCCACGACAGCGCGTCCGTGACGAGGCGCTGACGTTCATGCTGGCCGGTCATGAGACCACCGCCAACGCCATGTCCTGGTTCTGGCATCTGATGACGCTCAACCCGGCAGCCCGCGACCGGATGATCGCCGAGGTCGACGACGTGCTGGGCACGCGCCGCCCGGTCGCCGCGGATCTGGGCAACCTCCCGTGGACTACCGCATGCTTGCAGGAGGCGCAGCGCTATTTCTCCGCGGTGTGGATCATCGCGCGTGAGGCCGTCGAGGACGACGTGATCGACGGGCACCACATCCGCCGGGGCACCACCGTCGTCATCCCGATCCATCACATTCACCACGACCCGCGGTGGTGGCCCGACCCGGAAACGTTCGACCCGAACAGGTTTCTTGATACCGTCCGGGCTCGCCCCCGGTCGGCCTACTTGCCGTTCGGCGGCGGCCGGCGCATCTGCATCGGGCAGAGCTTCGCGCTGATGGAGATGGTGCTGATCGCCGCGATCATGAGCCAGCGGTTCACTATGGCCACCGCACCTGGCCATCCGGTCGAACTCGAAGCAACATTGACACTGCGCCCCAAATACGGGGTCCACCTCATCGCGGAGAGCCGTTCATGACAATCACGCCTGACCACCAAGTCCTGATCGTCGGCGCCGGGTTCTCCGGCATCGGCGCCGCCATCAAGCTCGATGAGGCGGGATTCTCCGACTACCAGATCGTCGAGGCCGGCGACGGCGTCGGCGGCACCTGGTACTGGAACACCTACCCGGGGATTGCCGTCGACATCCCATCGTTCTCCTACCAGTTCTCGTTCGAGCAGAGCCCGGACTGGTCGCGCACCTACGCGCCCGGGCGCGAACTACGCGCCTACGCCGAGCACTGCGTCGACAAGTACCGCATTCGCTCCCGAATCCGGTTCAACACCAAGGTGATTGCCGCCGAGTTCGACGAACAACACAATCTGTGGCGGGTCCAGACCGACCCGGGCGGTGAAATCACCGCGCGCTACATCATCAGCGCCAGCGGCGTCCTGACGGTGCCCAAGCTGCCCGACATCGACGGAGTCGACTCGTTCGACGGCATCACCATGCACACCGCGCGCTGGGATCACAGCCAGGACTTGACCGGCAAGCGCGTCGGGATCATCGGCACCGGCGCCTCGGCCGTCCAGATCATTCCGGAGATCGCACCCGTCGTCTCGAACCTGACCGTTTTCCAGCGCACACCGATCTGGTGCTTCCCCAAGTTCGATGTCCCGCTGCCCGCCGCGGCGCGCTGGGCAATGCGGATTCCCGGCGGCAAAGCGGTGCAGCGGGCACTCAGCCAGGCTTTCGTCGAAGCGACATTCCCGATCTCGGCGCACTACTTCAAGGTGTTCCCGCTGGCCAAGTGGACGGCGGCGGCGGGACGGCGGTACCTGCGTCAGGAGGTCGACGACCCCGAGGTTCGTGCGCAACTCACGCCGCAATATGCGGTCGGATGCAAACGGCCGGGTTTCCACAACACGTACCTGTCCACCTTCAACCGCGACAACGTGCAGCTGGTCACCACCCCTATCGACAAGATCACCCCGTCGTCGGTCGCCACCGACGACGGCACGCATTTCGACGTCGACGTGCTGATCCTGGCCACCGGGTTCAAGGTGCTCGACAGCGACGACGTGCTGACCTACGCCGTGTCCGGCGTCGGCGGGCAGTCGTTGAGCCGGTTCTGGGACGAGCACCGCACGCAGGCCTACGAGGGCGTCAGCGTTCCGGGTTTCCCGAACTTCTTCGCCGTGTTCGGGCCCTACGGTTACGTCGGCTCGTCGTACTTCGCGCTGATCGAGACCCAGACGCATCACATCCTGCGTTGTTTGAAGCGGGCGCGCGCCAAGGGTTCGACGCGGGTGGAGGTCACCGCGGAGGCCAACGACCGCTACTTCGCCGAGATGATGCGCAAGCGCTACCGTCAGGTGTTCTGGCAGGACAGCTGCCGGCTGGCCAACAGCTACTACTTCGACAAGAACGGCGACGTACCGCTGCGGCCCACGACGACCGTCGAGGCACACTGGCGGAGTAGGCATTTCGATCTGGACGACTACCGATACACGGGATAGCCCGCGCCGCTCTCGCGACACTGAACCTGCGCACATGACACGCGGTGCGAGGTGTACCTGGTTTATGTTTCGACGAGGCCGTCGGCTGCCAGCGGCCTGCCGCTAGGCTTTGGCCATGGCGAAAGTGTTCTCCCATATCGACGACTCGCTGCGGGCATTCATCGACGAACAGGCGATGTTCTTCGTCGCCACCGCTCCGTCTGAGGGTGGCCGAATCAATCTGTCGCCCAAGGGATACGCCGATACCTTCGCGGTGCTCGACGACCACACGGTCGCCTATCTGGACCTGTTCGGCAGCGGCGTGGAGACCATCGCACACCTGCGGGACAACGGCCGCATCACGCTGATGTTCTGCTCGTTCACCCGCAACTCACGCATTCTGCGGCTGTTCGGCACCGGGCGGGTGCTGCGCCCGGACGACGACGAATTCGCTCGCGTGCGAAGCCATTTCGGGGAACTGCGGCCGGGCATTCGGGCGGCCATTGTCGTCGACGTGGAACGGATCGCGGACGCGTGCGGGTTCGCGGTGCCCTACTACGAGCTCGTCGATGACCGGCCGGTGCTCGACAACTATCACGGCAAGCAGCCGCTCGAGGCCTACGCCGGCACGATCGGGCGCAATCAGCACAGCATCGATGGCCTGGCCGGGCTGGAACCGGACCACCCGCTACCGCCCCGTTAGTTGCCCAGCAGACGCAAACTCGCACGAACCCTAGGGGGTTTCGTGCGAGTTTGCGACTGCTCGCGGTGAAACGCTAGATCGCGCGCTTGAGGTCGTCGACCTTGTTCAGCTGCTCCCACGGCAACTCGATGTCGGTCCGCCCGAAGTGCCCGTACGCGGCGGTCGGCGCGTAAATGGGGCGCAGCAGGTCCAGGTCGCGGATGATCGCGCCGGGCCGCAGGTCGAACACCTCCGGAATGATCTTCTCGATCTTGACCGGGTCGACCGCCTCGGTGCCAAAGGTCTCGATGAACAGCCCCACCGGGGCGGCCTTGCCGATGGCGTAGGCCACCTGCACCTCGACGCGCTCCGCGAGCCCGGCGGCGACGACGTTCTTGGCCACCCAGCGCATCGCGTACGCAGCCGAGCGGTCCACCTTCGACGGGTCCTTGCCGGAGAACGCCCCACCACCGTGCCGGGCCCAGCCGCCGTAGGTGTCGACGATGATCTTGCGGCCGGTCAGGCCGGCGTCGCCCATCGGGCCGCCGAGGACGAACTTGCCGGTCGGGTTCACCAGCACGCGTGTCGACGACGAGTCCAGGGTTTCGTGGGCCAGTTCCTCGAGCACGGTCTGCAGCACGTGCCGGCGGATGTCTGGGTCCAGCGTGTTCTCCAGGTCGATGCCGTCGGCGTGCTGGGTGGAGACGACGACGGTGTCCAGCCGCACCGGGACATTGTCCTCGTAGGCGATGGTGACCTGGGTCTTGCCGTCCGGCCGCAGATAGTCCAGCGTGCCGTTCTTGCGAACCTCGGTCAGCTTCCGCGACAGCCGGTGCGCCAGCGCGATCGGCAGCGGCATCAGCTCCGGGGTGTCGTTGATCGCATAGCCGAACATCAGGCCCTGGTCGCCGGCGCCCTGGGAGTCCAGCGGGTCCGCCGCGCCCTCGACGCGTGCCTCGTGGGCGGTGTCAACGCCCTGGGCGATGTCCGGCGACTGCGCGCCGATCCCGATGTTGACCCCGCACGACGCGCCGTCGAAGCCCTTGTCCGACGAGTCGTAGCCGATGTCGAGGATGCGGGCGCGCACCGTGTTGGTGATGTCGGCGAACGCCTCCTTCGCCGAGGTCGTCACCTCCCCCACCACGTGCACCTGCCCGGTGGTCACCAGCGTCTCGACCGCCACACGTGAGCGCGGGTCGCCCGCCAGCAGCGCGTCGAGGACCGAGTCACTGATCGCGTCACAGATCTTGTCTGGATGCCCCTCGGTCACCGACTCGCTGGTAAATAGCCGACCCTTCTCGCTCACCCTGGTACGTCCTTCCAGTCCATGCCCGCCCAACGGTTAGTTAGGCGAATTATTTTCCGATGCCTTCAAGCAAACCGGACCTGACGGCCCGTCTGCAAATTCTCGGGGCTTCCCGACGGGCCACGCTGCCCGGCACACGTTATCTGTCTGAGGCCCCGTCCCCATGCAAGTCCCCGTGCAGGAACGTGGCGATCGCATCAACGATACGACTCGCCATCAGCGTCTTGGACCCGTGCTGCAGCGCCGATTCGGTTCCATCGGCAGCCAGCAGCCAGCCGTCGTTGCTGTCCACCTCGAACGCCCTGCCGTCACCGACCGCGTTGACGACCAGCAGGTCGCACCCCTTGCGCCGGAGTTTGGCGCGGGCGTGGAACAGCACGTCGCCGTTGGCGTCACCGGTCTCGGCCGCGAACCCGACGATCGCCCGCATATTGGGCAGCTGACCGTGTGAGCGGGCCTGCACCGCGCCGGCCAGCACGTCGTCGTTGCGAACCAGCTCGATGGTCGGGGGGCCCTGGTCACTCTTTTTGATCTTTGCGGTGGCAACCTGGGTCGGCCGGAAATCGGCCACCGCCGCCGCCATCACCAGCACGTTGGCCTCCGGGGCGTGCTTGGACACCGCACTGCCGAGCTGTTCGGCGGAGCTGACGTGCACCACGTTCACCCCGGCCGGATCGATGAGCCCCGCGGTGTGCCCGGCGATGAGCGTGACCTCGGCGCCACGCTGTGCGGCCACCCGCGCGACGGCATAACCCTGCTTGCCGGAGCTGCGGTTGCCGATGAAGCGCACCGGGTCGATCGCCTCGCGGGTACCGCCGGCCGTCACCAGCATCTTGCAGCCCGCCAGGTCATACGGCAGCGCATCATGGCGCTCCAGCAACAGGTGGGCCAGCGTGGTGATCTCCTCGGCCTCGGGCAGGCGGCCCGCGCCGCTGTCCGAGCCGGTGAGACGACCCGAGGCGGGTTCCAGCACCACCGCGCCGCGGCGCCGCAAAGTCGCGACGTTGTCGACGGTGGCGGGGTGCAACCACATTTCGGTGTGCATGGCCGGTGCGAACATCACCGGACAGCGGGCGGTGAGCAGTGTTCCGGTCAGCAGGTCGTCAGCGCGGCCGGCGACCGCCCGGGCCAGCAGATCCGCGGTCGCCGGAGCGACGACCACCAGATCGGCCTGCTGGCCGAGCCGGACGTGCGGCACTTGGGGGACGTCCTGGAAGACACCGGTGCGCACCGGCTCGCCCGACAGCGCCTCGAAAGTGGCGGCTCCGACGAAGTTCAGCGCGGAGTCGGTGGGGATGACCCGGACGCGGTGGCCGGCTTCAGCGAGCTGACGGACGACAGTGCAGGCCTTGTAGGCCGCGATACCGCCGGATACGCCGACGATGACGCGCTTGCTGCGCTCACTGTCCACGGCGCGCCAGACCCTGTTACTCGCCCTCGGTGTGTTCGAGCAGGTCGGCGTGGATTTCGCGCATCGCGATCGAAAGCGGCTTCTCCTGCAAACCGGGCTCGACCAACGGGCCGACGTACTCGAGGATGCCTTCGCCGAGCTGGTTGTAGTAGTCGTTGATCTGGCGGGCCCGCTTGGCCGCGTAGATCACCAGCGCGTACTTGCTCGAGACGCGGTCCAGCAACTCGTCGATGGGCGGGTTGGTGATGCCCAGCGGGGTGTCGTAGGCGCCCGCCACACCGGCCGACGAATCGAACTGATCTGCGGCTGCGACGGCGGCCAACGACGTGTCGGACTGCGGAATGGTCACGTAAAAAATCTCCTGGCGCTCGGACGTTCGTAGTGCGTTCAAAGGTTTTGAACGGTTGAAAAAATCGATTGTGAAATTTCGGGGACCCGCTAAACGGAGTCAGGGACGGTTCCCACCAGCAAGGATACCAATTCGGCGCACGCAGACTCTAATCGACTGTTCACCACCACCACGTCGAAGTCGCCTTGTGCAGCCAATTCGATGCGGGCGGTGTCCAGCCGGCGCTCGATGACGTCGGGTGTTTCGGTGCCCCGGCCGATCAGCCGGGCTTCCAGATCCGCCCAGCTGGGCGGGGCCAGAAACACGGTGAGGGCTTCCGGCATTGCCTGCTTGACCGCGCGGGCCCCGGCCAGATCGACCTCGATCAGTACCGGAAAACCGGCCGCCGTAGCGGCACGCACCGGTGCGGCCAGAGTGCCCGAGCGGTGCAATCCCCCGTGGATTTCCGCCCATTCCAGCAGTTCGCCCTGATCAATGAGCTGCTGGAATCGGGCGGGGCTGACGAAGTGATAGTCGACGCCGTCGACCTCCCCCGGCCTTGGTGCTCGCGTCGTGGCCGAGACGCTGAAGTGCAGGTTCGGTATCTGCTCGCGCAGACACCGGACCACCGTCGACTTGCCGACCGCGGAGGGACCGGACAGTACGACTGTTCTCCCAACAGGCGTCGTACCTTCCGGTCCCTCGCCGGCGCTCACCGGCGCTCCTGGGTCGGGGGCCCGACTAGGAGCCGAACTTTTCCAGCAGAGCCTTGCGCTGGCGGTCACCCAGACCGCGCAGGCGACGGGTCGGCGCGATCTCGAGCTCGGTCATGATCTCCTGCGCCTTGACCTTGCCCACCTTCGGCAACGCTTCCAGCAGCGCAGAGACCTTCATCTTGCCGAGAACTTCGTCGCTCTCGGCGTCCTTGAGCACCTGGGTGAGGTTGGTGCCGCCACGCTTGAGCCGATCCTTGAGCTCAGCTCGTGCTCGACGTGCGGCAGCAGCCTTCTCCAACGCGGCAGCGCGCTGCTCGTCGGTCAACTGGGGAAGGGCCACGATTCCTCCGTCTCTCGTCGATAACTATCGATCGTTTCTTGTCTTGGCCGGGTACTCCAGCCAGCGCAGACGACCGTACCCACGCTTCCTGACGAAATCTAACCCGACCCCCCGGTTTCCGGGTCATTTGTCCAGCGTGGCGAGGCAGGGAGGCACCTGACGCGCCCGCGCGGCGATCCACCCAGCAACGTCGGCGAACGGTCCTGAAACGGCGCGCGACGGGTGCCCACGGCGCCGCTGCGATCCCGAAAAAGCGCCTTCACCTGCGAATTATTGGTTTCCGGCGAGGCCCGCCGGTCGACCGGGAGCTCCCGAGGTGGCGACGGCAGCAGACACCCGCAGGTCACAGTGCCGCGGATCACGCATTTGCGCGGCGCGTCGCGCGTGTCGCGCCGTCAGCTCCCGTTCAGGTAGCCGACAGCGTCGAGCATGCGTTCACCGGCGGCACGCAACTCGGCCACGCCGGGCCCGGCCCTCAGCACCTCGCGCGACACCGCGGGCCACAGCTGGCTCAACGGCGCCCCGCCCAGGCCGGCCAGCGCCTCGGCACGCCCGCCCTGGGCCCCCACGCCGGGCACCAGCACCGGGCCGCCCAGTTCGCTCAGATCGGGGGCCTGCAGCACCGTGGCGCCGACGACCACGCCCACGGAACCCGGGCTGGCCCCCTTATTAGCCGACGCCACGTGGTCCACGATCAGCTGCGCCACCGTGCGTCCACCGGCATCGGCGCGCTGCACCGTCGGGCCCTCGGGGTTGGAGGTTGCCGCCAGGACGAACACTCCGCGGTCGTGTGCCGCGGCGACTTCCAGCAACGGCCGCAGCGAGCCGAACCCCAGATAGGGCGACGCCGTCACCGCGTCGGCGGCCAGCGGCGAGTCGCCGGCCCATGCAGTCGCATAGGCCGCCATGGTCGACCCGATGTCGCCGCGCTTGGCGTCGGCCAGCACCAGCACACCGTTGGAACGCAGCGCGGCGGTGGTGCGCTCGAGCACCGCGAAACCGGCCGACCCGTACGCCTCGAAGAACGCGACTTGGGGCTTCACCATCGCGAAGCCCGCGTAGGCCTCGACGCAGACGTCGCAGAACGCGGCGAGGCCCTCGGCAGTGACCGGCAGCTCCCAGGCCCGTAACAGCTCGGGATGCGGGTCGATGCCCAGGCACAGCGGTCCGCGACTCGACCGCGCCTGCGCCAGCCGCGCCCCGAAACCGGTCACCTTCTGGTACCGATGGCGCGATGCAGTTCCTGCAGTGATTGCACGTCGATGTCGCCGCGGATCCCGGCTTCGATCCCCTGCACGGCGGCCGAGGCGCCCTGCACCGTGGTGATGCAGGGAATGTTGACGGCCACCGCCACCGACCGGATCTCATAGCCGTCCACCCGGGGACCCGAGTTGCCGTAGGGCGTGTTGATCACCATGTCGACCTCACCGGCCCGGATGGCGTCGACCGCCGACATCGCCGGACGGCCTTCCTGCGGCGCCTCGAAGTGCTTTCGCACCTCGTCGCAGGGAATCCCGTTGCGCCGCAGCATCTCTGCCGTCCCCTCGGTGGCCAGCACCCGAAAGCCCAAGTCCGCCAGCCGTTTCACCGGAAAAACCAGGGATCGCTTGTCCCGGTTGGCAACCGAGACGAATACCGTGCCCTGGGCGGGCAATGAGCCGTAGGCGGCCGTCTGGCTCTTGGCGAAGGCGCTGCCGAAGTCCCGGTCGATGCCCATCACCTCGCCGGTGGACTTCATCTCCGGGCCGAGCAGCGAGTCGATCGCGGCACCGTCGGCGCGCCGGAACCGGTGGAATGGCAGCACCGCTTCCTTGACCGCGATCGGGGCGTCCGGCGGAACACTCGCGCCGTCTCCGGACTCGGCCAGCAATCCCTCTTCACGAAGCTTAGAAATGCTGGCGCCCAACATGACTCGTGCGCAGGCTTTGGCCAGCGGGATCGCGGTGGCCTTGGACACGAAGGGAACGGTACGGCTCGCTCTCGGATTGGCTTCCAGCACGTAGAGCACGTCGTCCTTGAGTGCGTACTGCACGTTGAGCAGGCCGACCACACCGATACCGTGCGCGATGGCCTCGGTGGCCTTGCGCACCTTCTCGATATCGCTGCGGCCCAGCGTCACCGGCGGGAGCGCGCACGCCGAGTCCCCGGAGTGGATTCCGGCCTCCTCGATGTGCTCCATGATGCCGCCGATGTAGACCTCGGTGCCGTCGCACAGCGCGTCGACGTCGATCTCGACCGCGTCCTCGAGGAAGCGGTCGACGAGCACCGGATGTTCCGGGGACAGTTCGGTGGCCCGGGTGATGTAGCCCTTGAGGGTCTCCTCGTCGTAGACGATCTCCATGCCGCGACCGCCGAGCACGTAGGAGGGCCGCACCAGCACCGGGTATCCGATGTCGGCGGCGATGCGGCGGGCCTGCTCGAATGTGGTTGCCGTGCCGTACTTGGGCGCGGGCAGACCGGCCGAGTTCAGCACGTCACCGAAGGCGCCGCGGTCCTCGGCCAGGTCGATAGCTTCCGGCGGGGTGCCGACGATGGGCACCCCGGCATCAGCGAGCCGTTGCGCCAGACCGAGAGGGGTCTGGCCGCCCAGCTGCACGATGACCCCGACCACGCCCGGTCCGCCGGTGCCGGACTGTTCCTCGGCGTGGTAGACCTCGAGCACGTCCTCGAACGTCAGCGGCTCGAAGTACAACCGGTCGGCGGTGTCGTAGTCGGTGGACACCGTCTCCGGGTTGCAGTTGACCATCACCGTCTCAAAACCGGCCTGGCTCAACGTGGTTGCCGCGTGCACGCAGCTGTAGTCGAACTCGATGCCCTGTCCGATGCGGTTGGGCCCGGAACCCAGAATCAGCACCTTGGGCCGCTCGGTCTGCGGGGCCACCTCGGTCTCGGCGGCGGGGTCGAGTTCGTAGCTGCTGTAGTGATACGGCGTCCTGGCTTCGAACTCGGCCGCACAGGTGTCCACCGTTTTGTAGACGGGGTGGATGCCCAGCCGCTCACGTAGCGACCGCACCCCGTTCTCGCCCGCCAATTCCGGCCGCAGAGCCGCGATCTGGCGGTCGGACAACCCGCAATGCTTGGCGTGGCGCAGCAGCTCGGCATCGAGGACGGGGGCGTCGACGAGTTCGGCTCGCAGCGCCACCAGTTCGTCGATCTGGGCGACGAACCACGGGTCGACGCCGCTGGCCTGGGCTACCTGTTCCACCGACCCGCCCAGCCGCAGCGCCAGTTCGATGTCGTAGAGCCTGCCCTCGGTGGGAGTCTGCAGCCGGGTCAGCACGTCGTCGAGTTGACCTTCGGCGTCCGGTTTCGTCCAGAATCCCGCGCGGGTGGTTTCCAGCGAGCGCATCACCTTGCCGAGCGCCTCGACGAAGTTGCGGCCCAACGACATCGCCTCACCGACCGACTTCATGGTGGTGGTCAGCGTGTCGTCGGCACCGGGGAACTTCTCGAAGGCGAAGCGCGGCGCCTTGACCACGACGTAGTCGAGCGTCGGCTCGAAGCAGGCCGGGGTTTCCTTGGTGATGTCGTTGACGATCTCGTCGAGGGTGTAGCCGATGGCCAGTTTGGCGGCGATCTTGGCGATCGGGAATCCGGTGGCCTTGGACGCCAGCGCGCTCGATCGCGAGACCCGCGGGTTCATCTCGATGACGATGAGCCGGCCGTCTTTGGGGTTGACCGCGAACTGGATGTTGCAGCCGCCGGTGTCGACGCCGACTTCGCGCAGAATCGCGATGCCCAGATCCCGCATCCGCTGGTATTCGCGGTCGGTCAGCGTCATCGCGGGCGCCACGGTGACCGAGTCACCGGTGTGCACACCCATGGGGTCCACGTTCTCGATCGAGCACACCACCACCACGTTGTCGTGGCCGTCGCGCATCAGCTCGAGTTCGAATTCCTTCCAGCCGTAGATCGATTCCTCGATGAGCACGTTGGCGCTGGGGCTGGCGGCCAGCCCGGCGCCGGCCATCCGGTCGACCTCCTCGACCGACCGCGCCATGCCCGAACCCAGCCCACCCATGGTGAAACTGGGCCGCACCACGACCGGCAGACCGACCTCCTCGACCGTCTCACGCACTTCTTCCATCGTGAAACAGACTCGGCTGCGGGCAGATTCGCCACCGACCTTGGCGACGATGTCCTTGAACTTCTGCCGGTCCTCGCCGCGCTGAATGGCGTCGAAGTCGGCGCCGATGAGTTCGATCCCGTAGCGCTCCAGCGCCCCGTTCTCGTAGAGCGCGACCGCGGTGTTCAGGGCGGTCTGGCCGCCCAGGGTGGCCAACAGTGCGTCGATCTTGTTGCCACGCTCGGCCTGCTGGGCCATCACCCGCTCGACGAATGCGGGCGTGATGGGCTCGACATAGGTGTGATCGGCGAACTCCGGGTCCGTCATGATGGTTGCCGGGTTGGAGTTCACCAGGCTGACCTGCAGCCCCTCGGCTCGCAACACCCGGCAGGCCTGGGTGCCGGAGTAGTCGAACTCGCAGGCCTGGCCGATGACGATCGGCCCGGAGCCGATCACCAGCACGTGGTTGAGGTCAGTGCGGCGCGGCACTAGCGGTTCCCTTCCATGAGGTCGATGAACTGGTCGAACAGGTATTCCGCATCGTGCGGTCCGGCCGCGGCCTCCGGGTGGTACTGCACCGAAAAGGCGCGCCCGTCAACGAGTCTGACTCCTTCGACCACCCCGTCGTTGGCACAGGTATGACTGACCTGCGCCGCGCCGAACGGGGTGTCGAACGTCTGGCCGGCCTCCCCCTCCAGTGCGAAGCCGTGATTCTGGGAGGTCACGGCGACCCGGCCGGTGGCATGGTCGATGACCGGGATGTTGATGCCCCGGTGGCCGAACACCATCTTGTAGGTCGACAAGCCGAGCGCGCGGCCCAGGATCTGGTTCCCGAAACAGATTCCGAACAGCGGTATCCCGGCACTCAGCACCTCGCGGGTGAGCGCGACGGTGTGGTCGGCGGTGGCCGGGTCGCCCGGCCCGTTCGACAGGAACACCCCGTCCGGCTTGATCGCGGCGATCTGGTCGAAGGTTGCCGAACTCGGCAGCACATGGCTGCGGATGCCGCGGCGGGCGAAGTTGCGCGGCGTGTTGGTCTTGATGCCGAGGTCGAGCGCGGCCACGGTGAAGCGCTGTGGGACTTCGGGTTCGACGATGTATGTCTCCGGTGTGCTGACCTCGCCGGCCAGGTCGGCGCCCAGCATCGGCTGCTGTCCGCGGACGCGTTCGACCAGCTGCTCGGGGTCGGCCAGCGCCGCGCCCGAGAAGACACCCGCCTTCATCGAGCCGCGGCTGCGCAGATGGCGCACCACCGCCCGGGTGTCGATTCCGGCGATGCCGACGATGCGCTGGCGGACCAGTTCGGCCTCCAGCGTGCTGGTGGCGCGCCAGTTGGAGGCGCGCGGCGACGGGTCGCGCACCGCATAGCCGGCCACCCAGATCTTGTCGCCGCGACTTTCGGCGTCCTCGTCGTTCCACCCGGTGTTGCCGATCTGCGGGGCGGTGGCCACCACGATCTGACGGTGGTAGCTGGGGTCGGTCAGGGTTTCCTGGTAGCCCGACATGCCGGTGCTGAACACGGCTTCGCCCAGCGTCTGGCCGATCGCCCCGAATGTGGTGCCGGTGAAGACGCGGCCGTCTTCGAGCACCAGCAGAGCTTTACTCATCTGCGCCACTCCTCACGCGGCATCCTCCTCTATCCAGTGCACGTACTCGTCCCGGTTGTCCGCCCGGAACCCGGTGTCGATCTCGGTGCCCGACGGCAGGCGCCAGCGGATCGCCAGGATCCCGTTGCGGGCCGCGACCTTTCCGGCGACTCCGCGCTCGGTGCGGATAGCCGTGATGGACTCCGCCGGAATCCAAATGGGTTGCGCACGAATGCGTTCCACCAGAACGCCCTCGGGGTAGCGGATCAGAAACGCCTTACTCCGGTAACCCAGATCACCCACCGCGACCCGGTCGTTCCAGGCCGGCGACAACGTAGTGCCGACATACAGGCCCTGGGTGGTGACCGCCGGGGCGCCGACCGCGTCGGGCAGGCGGGGCAGCTCGCCGATCAGCTCGACCTGGGCTTCGGCCCGTCGCCGCCAGCCTCGCATCATCAGCTGGATCGCCACCGCCAGCACCACCACCAGCACCGCCGCGAAAATCAGCGAACCCACCAGGGTGCCTGAATTCATGCGGGACTCTTCCCGTCCCGGGCGGTGATCTTGCCGCGCAGCATTGTCGCCGTCACCGTGGCCGGCAGCGTCATCGACTCGTAGGGAGTGTTGTCCGAGCGGCTGGCCAGGTCGGAGCCGGCGACGGTCCAGCTGCCCTCGGGATCGACGACGGTCAGATTCGCCGGCTCGCCCACTTCGAGGGGACGGCCGTGGTCAGGCAGTCCGACGATGCGCGCCGGATTCTCACTCATCACCCGCGCGACATCGCGCCAGGTGAGCAATCCGGGCTGCACCATCGTCTGCACCACCACCGACAGCGCGGTCTGCAGCCCCAGCATGCCCGGGCGGGCGGCGGCGAACTCCACACACTTCTCGTGTTCGGCGTGCGGCGCGTGATCGGTCGCCACACAATCGATGACCCCTTCGGCCAGCGCCTGGCGAAGCGCCTGCGCGTCGGAGGCCTCACGCAGCGGCGGGTTGACCCGGTTACGCCCGTCGTAGCTGACCAGCCGGGCGTCATCGAGCAGCAGGTGGTGCGGTGTGACCTCAGCGGTGATCGAAATGCCTTGTTCCTTGGCCCATTTCACGATCTCCACGGTGCCCGCGGTGGAAGCGTGGCAGATGTGCACCCGGGCGCCGGCATCACGGGCCAGCAGGGCGTCGCGGGCCACGATGGATTCCTCGGCGGCCCTGGGCCATCCGGCGAGTCCGAGGCGGGCGGCGGTAGGCCCTTCGTGCGCGACCGCGCCGACGGTGAGCCGGGGTTCCTCGGCGTGCTGGGCGATCAGCAGGCCCAGGCCGGTGGCGTATTCCAGCGCCCGGCGCATCACCAGCGGATCGTGCACGCAGATGCCGTCATCGGAGAACATCCGCACCTGCGCGGCGCCGGCGTGCATCATGCCCATCTCGGTCAGCTCGACGCCGGCCAATCCGACGGTGACCGCACCGACGGGATGGACGTCGACCAGGCCGATCTGGCGACCGCGGTGCCACACATGGTCGGTCACCACCGGGCTGTCGGCCACCGGGTTGGTGTTCGCCATCGCGAACACCGCGGTGTAACCGCCCAGAGCCGCTGCCGCCGAACCGGTTTCGATGTCTTCGGCGTATTCCCGGCCGGGTTCACGCAGGTGGGTGTGCAGGTCGACGAAGCCGGGCAACAGCACCTGGCCGGTGGCGTCGATGACATCTGCAGTGTCGGGAATGTCGAGCCCGGCACCGATGTCCGCGATCTGACCGTCATCGACCAGGACGTCGACCGGGTCTCCTTCGCCGTACAACCGGACACCCCGGATCAGCACACTCATGCCGCGACTTCCTCCGCCCCGACCAGCACGTGGAACAGCACCGCCATCCGCACGTGCACTCCGTTGGAAACCTGTTGCAGCACAGCGGATTGCGACGAGTCAGCCACCGACGACGAGATCTCCATGCCGCGCAGCATCGGCCCCGGGTGCAGCACCACGGCGTGATCGGGCAGCAGCGCCTGGCGCCGGGCGGACAAACCGTAGAGCGTCGAGTACTCCCGCACCGACGGGAAGAAGCCGCCGTTCATCCGCTCGGCCTGCACCCGCAGCATCAGGACTGCGTCCGCGGCGGGAAGTTCGGCGTCGAAGTCGTTGGAGACGGTGACCGGCCACCCCTCGACGCCGCGCGGCAGCAGCGTCGGCGGAGCCACCAGCACGACCTCGGCGCCCAGCGTGTCCAGCAGCATCACATTGGAACGCGCGACCCGGCTGTGCAGGATGTCGCCGACGATCACGATGCGCCGCCCCTCGATCCCGCCGAGGCGCTGGCGGATGGTCAACGCGTCCAGCAACGCCTGGGTGGGGTGCTCGTGCGTGCCGTCCCCGGCGTTGATCACCGATGGAGACCCATCGGCGACGCGGGTCCAGTCGGCGAGCAGGTGCGCGGCCCCCGATGCGGGGTGCCGGATGATCAGCGCGTCGGCGCCGGCGGCCCGCAGCGTGAGCGCGGTGTCGCGCAGCGACTCTCCTTTGCCCACAGACGATCCGGATGCGCTGACGTTGACCACGTCGGCGCTCATCCACTTGCCGGCCACCTCGAACGACACCCGCGTGCGGGTGGAGTTCTCGTAGAACATCGTGACCACGGTGCGGCCGCGCAGCGTCGGCAGCTTCTTGACGTCCCTGCCGACCAGCGCCTGGGCGAAGCGGTCGGCGTCGTCGAGGATCGCGGTGGCTTCGTCGCGGCTCAGGTCGCCCGCGGCCAGCAGATGTCTTGGGGTCATCGGGTGATCACCACGCCGTCTCGTCCGTCGTCTTCCTTGAGTTGCACGTGCACGCTTTCGTTACGTGAGGTGGGCACGTTCTTGCCGACGTAGTCGGCACGTATCGGTAGTTCGCGGTGGCCGCGGTCGACCAGTACGGCCAGCTGCACGGCCCGCGGCCGGCCCACGTCACGCAGCGCGTCAAGAGCGGAGCGGGTGGAGCGTCCGGAGTACAGCACGTCGTCGACGAGGATCACCAGCGCGTCGTCGATGCCGCCGGCCGGGATCGAGGTGGCTTCCAGCGGACGCGGCGGTTTGATCATCAGGTCGTCGCGGTAGAGCGTGATGTCCAGCGAGCCGTGGCCGACGTCCACGCCGCTGTATTCGGCGATGTTGGCGGCCAGGCGGCTGGCCAGCGTCACTCCGCGTGTCGGAATCCCGAGCAGCACCACCCGGTTGGAATCAGGATTGTCCAGCGCGGTCTTTTCGATGATCTGGTGCGCCATACGGGAAATGGTGCGACCGACATCGGCCGCTGACATCAATTCCCGCGGATCGTTAGCACCCATGCGAGATCTTGACCTCCTTCTCCGCCTCTCCGGACGGATCGTTAAAGGATGTCGACTTGCGGGGGCAGCCTAACACGGTCTGACCCCGGGTACGCGAGGCGCTCAGCCGGCGCGGGCGCGACGGACGGCATCGCCGTATCGATCGCCGTCTGATCTACTGGCCGAACGAGATGTCGAGCAGAACCTTCTTCTGCTCGGTGTATTCCTGTTCGCTCAGCAGTCCAGCGGCGCGCTGTGCGGCGATATCGCGGATCGCGGCGGCAACGCCGGTCATGACGGTCCGCGGCGCTGGCATTACCTCGACCTCCTCAGCCGGCGCATCCTCGTTGCGGCCAATGAGCTGCGCCGCAGCGGTGTTCTTCTGCCCACCCGCGGCGGCAGGTGGGCCTACCATCGGTTGCCCGGCCATGGCGCCGATTCCCATCTGATTCAACGTGTTCGCCTCGTTGAATTCTGCCGCAGGCCCCGCTGCCGTGTTCGCACTCGTCAGCGGTGTGACCAGTGCGGTCGGGCGTACTTCGGATACGGCAGGGGCGATTTGGGTCCAGCTCGGCGGCACCCTCAATCCCCCGACCGTGTTCGCCGCGCCGAAGGCCGCTGACATCGTCGCCGTGGAAATGCCTACAGTCGGCAGGTTCGCAACGGGCGCCACAAACGGCTCTTCCGGCGTCGGTTCGGTCCCCAACAAGGGCTCTACCCCGTCCCAGTCACTGACGGTCTCATCGTCATCGGCACCGGAAACAGCCATGAAGGCGGCGAGAGGAAAATCCCCGAATGTACCGATCACGTCCGCCGGGACGATCGCGAAGAGGGCCGCCGCGTCGATTGGCGCAATGAAAAAGAGATCGAGCAAGAGCGTCACGAATTCCAACTCGACCGGTACCGCCATCGCCGACAAGGCCTGTGGCACAACCGATATGGCATCTTGCGCGGCACCGGCGAGGGTGCCGATCTGGCTGATCGCGGCGGCCTGGCCGGCCGTCCCGCCCGGGTCGGTGTTCTGGTGCGGAGGGGTGAAGGGAGTCAGCACCGACGCGGCCGCCGACGAAGCTGCGTAGTTGTACATCGCCAGGCTGTCCTGCGCCCACATCTCGGCGTAAACCGCCTCGGTGGCCGCGATCGCCGGTGTGTTCTGTCCCAGAAAGTTGGTCGCCACCAGCACCGTCAGCAGGGCACGGTTGGCGGCGATCTCCGGCGGTGGCACCGTGGCTGCGAACGCCGCCTCGTAGGCGGCGACCGCGGTCCATGCCTGGGCGGCGGTCTGTTCCGTCCGCGCAGCGGTGGCGCTCAGCCATTCCACGTAGGAACCCGCCGCTGCGCTCATCGCCGCGGCCGACGGACCCGACCAAGCCCCCTCCGTGAGTTCGGACACCGCCGACTGATATCCGCCGACCGTCGTGTACAGCTGGTCCGCCACGCTCTGCCAGGCCTGTGCGGCCGCCAGCATCGGCCCCGCGCCCGGACCGGCATAGATCCGACCGGAGTTGATCTCCGGCGGATAGATCCCGAAATCCATTGCTGCGCTTACCTTTTCTCGATGACCGCGGCAGTTGCCCGACGGGCGGTTCAGCGACCGAGCAACCGGTTCTTCTGCTCGGTGTATTCCTCGTCGGTCAAAATCCCCTCGTCACGGAGCTTGGTGAACTCACGTAGCTCGGCCGCGACTCCGGTGACCACAGCCCGAGGCTTGTCGCTGGGTGCCTCGTCGACTTCGCGAGATGCCTTATCACCGGCGGCCGCCGCGGTTCTGGCGCGAGCGGCCCCGGTTGCCTCCTTGGCCTCCTTGCCGGCGCTCCGGCCGGTACCAACAGTTCCGGCCATCGCCCGTCCGGCCATGCCCGCCATCGCCATCTGGGCCAGCATGGTGCCTGTCCCGGCTCCCGCCGCCGGCGCGGCGGCGGCGCCGGACGGGGTCCCGCCCAGCGCCGGCAGCGAGTACGCCACTGGGCGCACCGCCGGCGTTGCAGCGGTCCACGCTGCCGGCACCGATAACGCCCCGACGGCGTTCGCCTCGCCCAGTCCCGCCGACAACCTTTGCGCCGGAACGGCGCCTGCCTGCAAGTTGAGCGGCGGCGACGGCAACGGCTTCACTGGCGCCACCTCCGAACCCGGAAAGGCCTCCACGTCATCCAAATCGCTGAGGACCTCGTCGCTGTGTAATCCCACCAGGGTGCTGTAGACAGCCACCGGAAGATTCACTATGCCGAGCACAGCGGCAGGCACGCCGATACCAATGGTGGCGACTCCCGCCGATACGCCGAAGGTGAGGGCGGACAGATCGGCCAGCAGGGACAGCAGGAACAAAGGGTCGTCCGTGGCCGCTGCCGGGGCCGCCGCGCTCTGCAGCGCGCTGGGCACCGCGGAGAAGGCTTGCTGGACTTTGCTCGCCACGGTGCCGGCGATACCGTTGGCAGGGACAGCGGCGGCTTGGTTGGCCAGGCCCTCCGGGTTAGTGGTCTGCGGGGGTGGGTTGAACGGCGTCAGCGACGTCGACGAGGCCGACGAGGCGGCGTAGCCGTACATCGCCGCCGCGTCCTGGGCCCACATCTCCGCGTACTGCGCTTCGGTGGCCGCGATCGCCGGGGTGTTTATTCCGAACACATCGGTCGCTATCAGGATCATCAGTTGACTGCGGTTGGCCGCCACGATCGGCGGCGGAACCGTCGCGGAAAATGCGGTTTGATAGGCAGCGGCCGCGACCTTGGCCTGCGCAGAGGTTTCTTCGGCCTGTGCGGCGGTGACTCGCAACCACGCCGCATACGACGCCGCTGCGGCGCTCATCGACGCCGACGACGGCCCCAACCAGGGACCAGCGGTCAATGCCGATACCACCGACTGGAAAGAATTCGCCGCCGATTGCAGTCCGGCGGCAAGCGCAGCCCACGCCTCGGCCGCGGCCAAGAACGGTCCTGACCCGGCACCGGCATACATGCGGCCCGAGTTGACCTCCGGCGGATAGCTCCCGAAATCCATGGCTCGTTGCTCCCTGTAACGCACCGCGGTCACGGCGAGCTTAGCGGCACCGCTCACGCTCTGCGACCCGACAGCGAAACCCCCTGCGAGTCAACGCTACATTAGCTGGCCGGGTGGCGGGCTGCGTTCGGCTACGGGATGCGCCGCAACCATTTTCGCCACTGCGACAACTTCGCCTCCCGATCTTGTGCGCCTCGGCGCGAAAATGACCGGGCTGAAGGCACTCTCAACACGCGCGAGAGTGCCCCCAGCCCGCACAGGCTTACCATGGCGGAAATGAGCTCTTCCAGTTCCACCCCACACATCGATTTCGACGCCCTCTACCGCGGTGAGAGTCCGGGCGAAGGACTTGCGCCGGTGCACACGCCACCGTGGGATACCAAGGCGCCCAAGGAGAACGTCGTCGCCTGGCACAACGCCGGTTGGGTGCATGGCGATGTGCTCGACATCGGCTGCGGGCTCGGCGACAACGCGATCTACCTGGCTCAGCAGGGCTACCACGTGACGGGTCTGGACATCTCCCCGACGGCGCTGATCACCGCCGAGCGGCGCGCCCACGACGCCGGCGTCGATATCCGGTTCGCGGTGGCCGACTCCACCAAACTCGACGGCTACTCCGACCGATTCGACACCGTCATCGACAGCGGCATGTTCCACTGCCTGGACGACGACGGCAAACGCAGCTACGCCGCCGCTGTACATGGGGCGACCCGGTCCGGCGCGACCTTGTTGATCAGCTGCTTCTCCGACGCCAACCAGCCTAGCGAGCAGTGGCCGCGGCCCTCGGTGTCAGAGCAGACCCTTCATGACGTCCTGGGCGGCGCCGGTTGGGACATCGACTCGGCCGATCAGGTCACGCTGACCCGCGAGATGGACGGCGCCGAGGTCGAGATGACGTTCTGGTACGTGCGCGCACTGCGGCACGATTTAACCGGGTAAGCCGGCTAAACCAGCGGTGCCGAACAGCGACCCACCGTTGCCGCCAAGCCCGCCGGCCGCATCGACCCCGTCCGTCCCGCCGCTGTTGCCGGCCCCGCCGGACCCGCCCGCGCCACCGGACCCGCCATTGCCGATCAGTTGTGCGGTGCCGCCGACACCGCCGGCACCGCCGTCGCCGCCGTCGCTGGTGGCACCGACGCCGTTGTTCCCGCCGCCTCCGCCGGCGCCACCGGACCCACCGGCACCGCCGTTGCCGTTGAGCATTCCGCCACTGCCGCCGCCACCGCCGGCTCCGCCAGCACCGCCGTCGCCGCCGGGGATCCCGAGAGCGTTTCCTGGGCCGATGCCGATCCGGCCGCCCTTGCCGCCGCCGCCGCCGGACCCACCCGCGCCGCCATTGCCGATCAGTGTTCCGCCGGCACCGCCGCTGCCGCCGGCCCCGCCCCGACTGCCGTTACCGCCGGCGCCATTGTTGCCACCGCCTCCGGGTCCCCCGTCACCACCGTTGCTGCCGAGCCCGCCGGAGCCTCCTGCCCCACCGTCGCCGAACATCCCAGCGGAACCGCCCCTGCCGCCACCGCCGGCGGCGCCGGCCGAACCGCCGGCGGCTCCTTCGCCACCTTTGCCAGGGCCGGCACCAAGCCCGCCGGAGCCAGCGTTTCCGCCCTCCGCACCGGTCCCGCCAGTGCCGCCGGCCCCCCCGTTGCCATAGAGCATGCCGCCGTCACCGCCCAGGCCACCGGTGCCGCCCGCCCCTCCGTTACCGCCGGCGCCGGCGGCTCCCCCGACCGTGCCGTCCGTGCCGTTGCCACCCAACCCACCGACCCCGCCGGCCCCACCGCTGCCACCGGCACCGCCATGTCCGAACAGCATTCCGCCACGAGCACCCGCGCCGGCGGCCCCGCCGGTGCCGCCGTTGCCGGCAGCCCCGCCGGCCGAGCCTGCGGATGTCGGGTCGATACCGGCGCTACCGGCCCCGCCATGCCCACCGGCCCCACCCACCCCGCCGTTGCCTATCAATCCGGCCACACCACCGGTCCCACCAACGCCGCCGATGCCGCCGTCCCCACTGGGTAGTCCGACAACACTGGCCGCGCCGGCCCCGCCTGCTCCCCCGGCGCCGCCCGCCCCACCATTGCCGGACAAGGAGCCGCCAGAACCTCCAGCACCACCCGCACCGCCCAGGCCGCCGGTCCCCCCCGCCGGGCCAAATATCGCGCCCTGACCACCGACCCCGCCCTGCCCGGCGTCACCGCCATTGCCCCAGAGGCCCGCATTTCCGCCGGCACCGCCTACCCCGCCGGCTCCGCCGGCGGCCCCGACAGGCGCATTGCCCTCTCCGCCCATACCGCCTCCCCCGCCGTAACCGCCCATCCCGCCGTCACCCCACAACCACCCACCGTGCCCACCTGCCCCACCTATCCCACCAATCCCACCAGCACCGCCAATGGCCTGCGGGCCCGACGGACTCATCGTCGTGCCGCCAATGCCACCGGTGCCGGCCATACCCCCAGCTCCACCCGCACCGATCAATCCGGCGGCACCGCCGTGGCCGCCGTTGCCCCCGGCCCCACCAATTACCGCGAGGGCGGGACCCATTTCGCCCCGAAAGCCGGCACCGCCAGAGCCGCCGGTCCCTCCGTCGCCGAGAAGCCAACCGCCGGCTCCTCCATTGCCGCCCGCGCCTCCGGCCATGCCGAACTCGCCGTTAGGGCCGAGCCCGGCGTTGCCGCCATTCCCGCCCGCCCCACCGTTGCCGATAAGACCCGCGGCACCACCGTTGCCGCCCTTTTGACCTGCCGCGCCCGATCCACCGGCCCCGCCGTTGCCGTACAACAGACCGCCGGCCCCGCCGTCGGCCCCGGTCCCTGCCGCGCCGTCGGTGCCGTTACCGATCAACGGACGGCCCAGGAGCAGCTGGGTGGGCCCGTTGATCGCGTCGAGGACTTGCTGAGCGACATTGGCCGATTCGGCTGCCGCATAAGCGTTTCCGCCTGCATGGAGCGCCTGCACGAATTGCTCGTGCACCGCCGCCGCCTGGACGCTGATCGCTTGATATGCCTGCCCGTGCGACCCGAACAGCGCCGCGATGGCCCGCGACACCTCATCGGCGCCCGCGGCCAACACCGCAGTGGTTGAGCGCGCGGCGGCCGCATTGACCGCGTTGATCGTGGAACCGATATCGGCTGCCTGCGCGGCCGCCGCCACCATCACCTCGGGCATCACCACGACATATGACATCGACTGTCCTCCGAACGCCCGCGCAATGCATTTAATTCCGGGTATTTTTTTCGCGCGCGAAATAACGGCGTCCACGCATCAATCCAACGCCCGTAATCGCGAGATCAGCTCAGCGTAGAGACCTTTCGGAAAGTCACGCCGATGCGTTATGGATATGAAATTATTTCGTTATACGAAAGTTATCAGAAATACCGCACCTGACAAATTGCTTTACAAAATCGCCAAAATGCCATTTGGAAGCATTCCAGTTTTCGCCCTGCCGCACGAATCTCGCGGCAACGCCTCGATGGAACCGCTCAACAAAAAACGCCAGCGGCGGCGGGTTCGCGCCCGCGACGACCCTCATGCGCCCACGCCAACAGGTCCGGCGGGGCGAGCTGGTTGATGCGGTCGTTGTAACGCCGGTACTCGGCGGGACCGAAATAGTGTTGCCACTCCCCACAGCCCCCGTTGCGGAAAAACCGCTCGTTGCTGTGCCAGATGCCGTCGGTGGTGTTCGGCGCGACGTCGGCCGCTCGCGAGCGCATCTCATCCAATGACGCGTACCGGGCCAACTCGCGCGCCCGATCGTCATTGACATCGAAACCGAGGACAGCGCCGAGCCGGATCAGTTCACCGACCAGGTCTTGCTGGAGATCCGCGTAGTGGAACAACGCGACGTTGGGCAGATGCCGGCGCTCCCAGCTCTTGCCGAACTGGTCGAGAATGTTGGCGAGCGTTCCGATTCCCCTCGGCGGCGCGAAACCGACACCCGGGGGCGGGTGCGCAGGACCTTCCATCCAGTCGCGGAACTCCTCGACAGGGCCGCGTTCAGCGGGCTCGTGGGCGGGTGCGGGGCCGGGCGGTCCATGCCGGTGCTGCGCGGGTACGGCGGCATCATGCAGCACGCGCATCCGGTCCCGATCCATATTGGCGGTTTGGAACAACATCGACACCGCCGCGTCGCGCGGATCGCGTCCGACACAGATGTAGGTCACCCGGTCGTCGAGGATCAGCCCGTCCAGTGGGGTGTGCGTCTTCATGAACCGGCGATGGGTCTGAGCCTCCAGAACCGCGACCACCTCATCGAGCGGCCGGATGGTCTGGTCGAACCAGGGCGACACCGTCGACAGCGGCCCCGGCAGGTCCGGCCCGTCGAAGACGAGCAGCGACACCAGCCGCTGCATCCAGGTCATCCCGCACTTCGACGGCGTCGAGATGATGATGTCGCCCTCGCGCAACCGCAGTGCGTCCCAACGCAGGTTGTCGCTCATCAGCGAGCGGTACAAGACACGGGTCATCTCAGTCACCGCCGGACGATGTCGAAGAGGATGCCCTCGACGGTAACCCCCGGCGCGAACGCGAAGGCGATGCCCGTCGAAATGGGTTTGGCCGATTCCTGTTGCCGCACCATCGTTTCCAGCACGAAGATCAGCGACACGCTCAGCATGTTGCCGAACCGGGCCAGCACATCCCAGCTCTGGGCCGCACAGTCAGCCGGAATCCCCAGCGATCGCACGGACTGCTCGATGATCTTCGGCCCACCCGGATGAACGGCCCACAGATCGATGTCGGATTTCGCCAAGCCGTTGTCCCGCAACACCTCCGCGACCACCGGTTCGACTCCGCGGTAGATGTAGTCGGGCAGATTCTCGGATAGCTCGCAGGTGATGCCGTTGTGGTTGACGCCGAGCACGATGCCGTCTTCGGCGTCGTCGAGCAACTGGGTGAAGCTGCTGCGGATCACCACACTGCCGACCGGCAGCGGCTGCTGAACCTGGCTGGCGCCGATCACCAGCGCACCGCAACCGTCGCCGAACAGGCTGTGAATGACGACGTCGTTGATGTCGTCAGCGAAAACGGCGTTCACCGAGCACAATTCGATGCACACCACCAACGCCTTCATGCTCGGATGAGCGCGCACATAGGTAGCGGCGGTACGGATCGCGTTCATCGCGGCCGCGCACCCCATGAAGTTGACCACCACGCGCGACACCGAGCGGGACAACCCCAGCTCCTTGACGACCGCGACATCCACTCCCGGCGCGATGAACCCGGTGCTGGTGACAAACACCAGCAGACCGATCTCGTCGGCGCCGTACGGGAGGCCGGCCAGTGCACGCCTGGCCGTGTCGACCGCCAGTGGCACCGCGTTCTCGAAGAAGAGGTTCATCCGGTCCCGGATGGTCCCGGGATTGCGCCGGAATTCGTCGAAATCAGGATTGAGCGGGTCGACCGCCATGCGGCGGGTGTCGATTCGCGTCTTCTGGTATAGGCGCGGAATTCGTTCCCGCTGTTCGGGATCGACGAAAAGCTCGGCGACCCGGCCGGCGGCGGAAGTCTGCTCCACTTCACGCTGCGGGCCACCAGTCGCGATGCCCTCGATAACCGCCACCGTTGTCGGTGGAGCGGGCGGCAACTGGGTCAGATCGATTGCGGACTGCTCTGCACGCGGCGACACGATGCCGCTCTCGGCTGCGGTGCTCATACCGACCCGATTCCAACGAATCCGGCGGCCACGTACTGGGCACTCTCTTTGAAGGCCGCGGGCGACAGGTGCTCGCGCACAACACCCCAGCGGTTTTCGCGGGCAACACGCGACGGCGACAACAGGTAGGTGCGGCACAGCTTGGGCAGCCGGTCGGTGAGGAAACTCTTCGCGGGTAGCCACTCGACACCGGACTTCGCCGCTTCTTCGCGCAACACATCCTCGGTGACGATGTTGGCGAATCCACTGCGCTGGAACGGCAGTACGTGATGGACGCGGTGCGAACTGAGCCCCGCCGACAGGAAGCAGTCGACATAGCGGTTTCCGATCACCATAAGGTCGTTGGCGTGCTCGACCTGATCGACTCCCCAATCCGGCCCGGCTGCGTCATCGGAATCGTCGTCCTCGAACTCGTGGCTGGCCACGACCAGGAACGTGCTGACCCACAACGTCGCCACGAATTGCAGTGCCCAGGCCCAGAAATCGCCGGCTGCAAGGAAGATGACCATCTCCGTCACCAGCATCAGACGCACCCCCGACGAGCCGAGAAAGTGCGGCAACGCGTTGCGCCAGCTTCCATACCCTTCCTGCACACCGACTTTGCGTGTCATGTTCCACACGTCGGCAATCCGGATGGCCATACCGGTGACCAGGTGGCCGAACTTGTGCAGGGTATGCACCGGAACGCGATACAGCCGCGGCAGCCGCATCATCATGGTGAACACGTTCTTCTTGATGTCCACGTCGCTCTGGGTGTAGGGATGGTGCAGCAGCGTGTGCCCGTCGGCGACCACCAGGGCGAGCGCGATGTAGTTCAGATCGAAGGTGTTGGAGAACACCCGATTCAGTCCGCGCTGGGCCCGGTGCAACGCGTAGTGACCGTACCCCACCAGCGAGCTGCGCAGTAGCACCATCGCAATCACGAAGGCCCACAGCGGCATCCACGCCGGTTCGACCAGTCGCACACCCTGAACGGCGAAGTAGGCGACGGCCAGCAGGGCGACCACGATGTTGAAAAGCCGGTCCATCCACTTGATCCGGGCGGCCAGCGCGGGTTCGGTCAGCCGCGCCTTGACCCGATGCATCAGGTCGTCTTTGTTGTCGAAGCAGTATTTCGGAGTGTCGCGCCAGCTGTTGAAGTCGTCCTTGAACAGGAAAGGCGGTGCGTTGTGCTTGGGGTGAATATCGCGCGGCTTCGCCTCACGGCCGAGCGAGTACCTGCTTTCCAGGATCCGCTCCACGACGGCCGGGTCGCGATGATAGGAGGCGATGATCGCAGTGATGTCACGGTTTTTGGTGCGCCCGATAAAGAAGGCGCCGCCCGGATGCTTGGATATCCAGTCACTCAGGTCGTAGGCCCGCCCGTTGTACACCCACACATCCGGCAGCACGGGAGGCCCACCCGGCGGCGGCCCGAGGTGTGGACCCGGGCCGCGCTCCTGAACTTCAGGGAGGTCGTTGGTCATTCGTGCTCCTGCAGATTCGTCGGGGTGATGTCGGCTGCGCGCCGGCAAGCCCGGCGAGCTGGCCCAATCGTCGGAGCGCGACCTCAAAGGATTCTCGGCGGATTCTCAAAGGGTGTGTGCCGATCACCAAACCGTCACTGCCCCAAGCACGCTCACCCGACTGAAGCGTGACCAGAACCCCCCGGCCCGTAGTAAGGCCGGCTCCGACGCCGATCGAGCCGCGCCGCGGAAGTGAACCGACCCGGCGCGCATGACTTGTCGCCATGCCGCACGTCCGGGCCGGTTCCTGATCCGCCGCTACCCGGCCGGGTTCGGGATGGTAACCGGCGCTCCCCAGTTGGACAGCGTGATCGTGACGTGGCCCTGGTCCTTGTCGATCACCATTCGGACCAGGTAGGCGCTCGGCGGCGTTCCGGGCGCACCTGGCGCCTTGACGTCGGCGATGTACAGGGTCACCGGGAGCGGGCCCTTCGCGTCCTTGCCGATCTGCGGCACCAGCGGGTCGATGATCGCCGGGTCGATGGTCCCCGTCACCTTGGTGGTGGCGACGCCGTCGATGGTTTCACTGCCGCCGGCCTGCGGGTTCGCGACCTTGCCGATCACCGCACCGATGCCCTTGTCCTTGTCCAAAACGACACCCGGGTCATAGATCTTGTCGGCCGGCCCGACCGACGTGTAGGCCCCGGACTCGTTCTTGGTGTACATGGTCTTGTTGGTGACGATGAACTGCTTGGGCACCGCCGGGGTCTTGGGCTGCAGCCTGATCATGGCGTCACCGACGGCCTGGCCGTTGCCTTCCGGCTGATTGGTGACGTCGGCGTTGACCGCTTCCATCGGCAAGGTGGTGATATCGGCGGTCTGCAGGTTGACGTGCAGGGAGTGCAACGCGGTGGTCGCCTTGGAGGCGTCCTTGAGGAGCTGCTGCGCTTCCGGCGACTGGGCGGCGGAAGTTCCGGATGCTCCGGAGGTCGCCCCGGACGACGTCGCAGCAGAGGTTCCCGATGAACCTGAAGTCTGGGAGGTCGCAGTGGAGGATTTGTGTCCACATCCGGCGATCGCCGCGACAAGAGCTGCTGCGAACACGATCGCAACAACGGGAGTCGAGTGTCGACGGGAGACACGTCGGTGGGAGATTTGCGCTTGTGACATCAAGCCATTCATGGCCAGCCTTTGCTGAGTTATCCAACCGGTGGTGATGACCAGCGGGTCGCTACCTTCGTCGTACGGTTTGAACGAGGCCCGTTATCCGGCCCCCGGCCAATGGTCGCGGATCTCGGTGACTGCACACCCGCACCCTGGTTCACCAGCAACGACAATGCGGTCTACCGCACGCCGCCGCCCTCGCAGCACGTTCCCCAGATTGCTTTTGCCGGAGAGCGCGACACTAACACGAGGCTGCTGCCCTGCAAACCGATTCGCGGAAGTAACTGTCGCCGGACCACCAGGCCCGCTGCGAGCCGCTCCGTTCTTTGCCGCAGTTCATATAGATTTCATACTCGCGCAGCGGCGATCCCACCTCGAGCACGATTACTTCGACCGGCTAACCTCATCCCGGTGAAGCTCGAAGGCAATCAGGCAACCATCCGTGAGGTCTGCGACGCGGGGCTGCTCTCGGGCGCGGTCACCGTCGTCTGGCAGCACGGAGAAATGTTGCAGGTCAACGAGATCGGCTACCGCGACGTCGACGCGAAGCTGCCGATGCAGCGCGACACCCTGTTTCGTATCGCATCGATGACCAAGCCCGTCACCGTAGCGGTGATCATGAGCATGGTCGACGAAGGGAAACTCGCGCTGCACGATCCGATCGCCCGGTGGGTGCCGGAGCTGGCGAACCTGCGGGTGCTCGACGACCCGCATGGCGAGCTGGACCGCACCCACCCCGCCCGGCGCCCCATCGTGATCGAAGATCTGCTCACCCACACCAGCGGTCTGGCCTACGGCTTCTCGGTGACCGGGCCGATCGCGCGGGCCTACCTGCGGCTGCCGTTCAACCAGGGCTCGGATGTCTGGCTGTCCGAGCTGGCCGCGCTCCCCCTCGTTCACCAGCCCGGCGAGAAGATGACCTACAGCCACTCCACCGATGTGTTGGGCGTGATCGCGTCCCGCATCGACGGCAAGCCGCTGTACGAGGTGTTCGACGATCGGGTGCTGGGCCCGGTGGGGATGCCGGACACCGGCTTCTTCGTCACGCCCGAGTCGCGACCGCGGGCGGCGACCATGTACCGCCATGACGAGCACGACCGCCTGCAGCACGACGTGATGGGGCCGCCGCACGTCAAACCCCCGTCGTTCTGCAACGCAGGAGGCGGGTTGTGGTCGTCGGCAGACGACTACCTGCGCTTTGCGCGAATGCTGCTGGGCGACGGTTCAATCGACGGCGTGCAGGTGCTGTCGCAGGACTCGGCGCGGCTGATGCGTACCGACCAATTGACGGACGACCACAAACGCCACAATTTTCTAGGGGCGCCGTACTGGGTGGGCCGGGGGTTCGGGCTGAACCTGTCGGTGGTGACCGATCCCGTCAAGTCCACGCCGTTGTTCGGACCGGGCGGCGTCGGGACATTCGGCTGGCCCGGCGCGTACGGAACGTGGTGGCAGGCCGACCCGGGCGCGGACCTGATTCTGCTGTACCTCATTCAGTACTGCCCCGACATAACCGCCAACGCCGCCGCCGCCGTCGCGGGCAACCCGGTAATGGCCCGGCTGCGTACCGCGCAGCCGAACTTCGTTCGCCACACCTATCGCGCTCTCGGCCTGCTGTGAGCGGTTACTCCTACAGCCGGCCGCCGACGCATCTGGAAGGGCCCCGGCTGCTGCTGCGCCCAGCCGTCGTCGAGGACGCCGACGAGATATTCGAAAGCGTGTCCGGCGATCCCGAAGTCACGCGGTTCCTGCTGTGGACCGCCCACCCGGATGCGGTCGAGACGCGCCGGGTGCTCATCGAGCAGCTCATCTCGACGAAGAACGACCGGAACTGGGTGATCGCGTTGCGCAACACCGGCGATATCGTCGGCCTGATCAGCTGCCGTCGTCCGGTGAGCCACTCCGTCGAGGTCGGCTACTGCCTCGGCCGTCGCTGGTGGGACATGGGCTACATGGCGGAAGCGATCAAGCTGGTGCTCGACGAGTTGGCAGCCGACCCCAGCGTGTTCCGCGTATGGGCGACCTGCCATGTCGACAACTCGCGGTCGGCGCGACTGCTGCAGCGTGCGGGGTTCGTCCTGGAAGGACGGCTACGCCGGCACGCGGTTTACCCCATGATGGGGACCGACCCGCACGACAGCCTGATCTACGCCAAGATCATGCACTGAGCGCTCCCGCCCGCCGCCAGCGCCGAGCGTGAAGCTGGCCGCACGTTCGGCGCCGAGCGTGAAGCTGGCCGCACGTTCGGCGGGTGCGGGGACCGCCGCTAATTCACCTGGACCGCATGCTCGTTGGCCAGCATCGGCGCTTCGGGCGCCCGGGCGGGCTCGGAGGACCCATTCGCGGACACTTTGGTGGCGCGGGTGACCGCTTCGCGGGCCGCCTCCATACGGGCCAGCGCCTCCTGGGTGAACACCGAAAGACCGAGCTCGTGGTTGTAGCCGTGGATCTCCTTGACGTCGAGCTGGGCCAGGAAGTACACGATCTCCTTGGACACCACCTGACCCGGCACCAGCACCGGGAAGCCCGGCGGATACGGCACCACAAAAGTAGTGGAAACCAACGTCTTTCCCTCGGCGATGCGACGTCCCGCCGTGCCGATCAGCACGTATTCGCGGTCCTTCTCCTCGTAGCCCGCGTAGAACGCCGAGCGGGTGTCGCCGTAGACGCTGCCCTCGTCGGGCCGGAAGGCCACGTCGAACTGGCTGAAGTCGGGCAGGTGCGGGAGATCCTCGGTGATCTCCTCGACCCGGCGCTCGTGCAGTTTCCAGTCGGCGGCGCTGGCTGCGGCTTGCGTGCGATCGAAATCGGTTGCCACCCTGCGCAGTACATCCAGCAGATGGTGAACGCTCGACCAGGTGACGCCGATGGTGAAGATCAGTAGCACGCTGTTGATCGACGTCTTGTTGATCTGAATGCCGAAGCGGTCCATCAGGATCTTCTCGCGGAAGTCGTAGCCGTTCATCCCGGTCTTGCCCAGGAACAGCGTGACCCGCGTCGGGTCCAGCACGAACTGATCCGAACGCCACGCCTCGTTCCACTCGTCGAGTGCGCCCTGCCTGACTTCGCGGTAGGAGCTGACATGGGAGGCTTGGCGATACTCCTCGGGCACCAGATCGGACTCGTCGAGGATGCGGAACCACTTGCTGATCAGGCGGTCCTTGCGGACCCGGTGCCGAAATACCAGGGCCATGTCGTAGGTCTGCCGCACCAGTTGGAAGCCTTCGATGTCGACCTGGCGGCGGGCCAGGTCCAGCGACGCCAGCAGTTGCTGGTTCGGCGACGTCGACGTGTGCGTCAGGAACGCCTCGCCGAACGCGTCCCGGGCCAGGGCGTTGAAGTCCTGGTCGCGCACGTGGATCATCGAGGCCTGCCGGAACGCGGAAAGCGATTTGTGGGTGGAGTGCGTGGCATATACCCGCACCCTGGCCTTCGCGGGATCGGGCAGCAGGCGGTGGTTCACCCACTCCGAACGGGGCACCCCTTCCATGGACGCCTGCCAATTGCGGTATTCCTCAGCGTATTCCGGCGACGCGAGCATCTGCTCGAGCCGCTCGGCCGACACCATCGCGGTGCGCTGCCGGGCCCAGGGCACGGCGGTAGCGAACGCGTACCACGCCTCGTCCCAGAGGAAGACGATGTCGGGCTTGATCGCCAGCACCTCTTCCATCACCCGCCGCGGGTTGTAGACGACACCGTCGAAGATGCAGTTGGTCAGCAGCAGCATGCGGACCTTGTCCAGGTGCCCGGCCTCTTCGAGATCGAGCAGCGCCTTCTTGATGGTGCTCAGCGGCACCGCCCCGTAGATGGCGAACTCCGGCAGCGCGTAGGACTCCAGGTACCGGGGATACGCGCCGGCCAGTACCAGGCCGTAGTGGTGGGATTTGTGGCAGTTCCGGTCGATCAGCACGATGTCACCCGGCCGCGTCAACGACTGCACCACAATCTTGTTGGCGGTGGAGGTGCCGTTGGTGACGAAGTAGGTGTGGTTGGCGTTCCAGGTGACCGCGGCCTTGTCCATCGCCTTCTTGATGTTGCCGTGCGGGTCCAGCAGCGAGTCCAATCCACCTGAGGTGGTTGATGTTTCGGCCATAAATATGTTGCGGCCGTAGAACTCGCCCATGTCCTGCAACGACTTCGAGTTGAAGATGCTGGCGCCGCGCGCGACGGGCAACGCGTGGAACTGACCGACCGGCGCCGACGCATACGCCCGCAATGCGTCGAAAAACGGTGTGGAGAACCGGTTGCGGAGTCCTGCGATCACGGTGCTGTGCAGGTCGGTGACGTCGTTGAGCCGGTAGAAGGTGCGGTCGTAGACATCGGGCTCGTCGTCGTTGCCCGCGGCGATCGACTCGTCGGTGAGCAGGTAGAGGTCGATGTGGGGCCGCAGTTCGCGGATCCACGCGCCGCATTCGACCCAGTCGTGCGACCGGTCGGACACCCTGGATGTCGAAGTGTCGTCGTTGGCGCCCAGCAACGTGTTCATCAACGGCACCCGGTCGCGCGAGCGCAGCGGCAGGTCGTGGCGGATGATGGCGGCCTGGATTTCACCGTTGAGGGCCACCGCGGTGATGGCGTCCTCGACGCTGGGGGCCAACAACACCTCGAACTGAATGTCGTCGGACGCGGTGCGCAGCGCGCGCAGCGCTTCGGCCAGGCAGTCGGGCGCCGTGCACGGGGAATCGTCGGCGAGCAGCACCGTGTAGAACTGCTGCTGTTTGGCCTGCGCTACCAGTTCCTGGTCGGCGAGCGGCGCCGAGAGGTCGAATAGCGCTGTGCGGTCGCCGTATTCGGACAGCAGCCGCACGGCCTGCGACACCTCTTCGGCAAGGCGGACCGTGGACAGGCTTTCCAGGTGCGCGCGGAAGATGGCCAGGTTTGCCGCGCCGGGGTACAGCCAGTACCGCTCGTAGGCCGCGATGCGGTCCATCAGCCGCTTTACCTTGGCCAGGTCGTGGGTTTTGTCGAGGCCGGCCAGATCCACCTCGGCGAGGTGACGGCAGGCGTCGTCGAGCAGGTTCCAGGTGTCGACGCGCGTGTACGACGGATTGGCCACCGCCGCAAGAGCGGAGACGCGGAGTCGTCGGGTGCGGGCACTGTCACGATTCATGTCGTCACCTGTTCTCGAGCGTCAGTTCAGCTCGTAGGTATCGCGGGAGAGTTGGAAAGAATGGCCCGAAGCGTCGTCAGTACATGTGATGCCGGACTGCCGGCTCTCGCAGGTTATCGAGTTGAGTGAGCGGGTCTGGCCGTACTGCAGCACCGGGTATCCGGTGCCCCGGACAGTATCGCTGTGGCAGCTCATCTTGGCCGCGCTGCCCTGGCGCAAGCTGAGCCGATCCCCGAACGCGCCCATGCAGGGCGACGGGCGCGCCGGCACCGCATAGGTGTAATCGCTGATCTCGCACTGGGCAAGGGCGGAGCCGTCCACCAGGCCCAGGGCGCAGCCGATGTTGCCCGACGGCGTCTGGAAGAACTCGAAGCCGTCGGCGTGCGCCGTGGCCGGCGCAACAGCTGCCACCGCCATCCAGGCGGCGATCAGAACGACCGCGGATCTCATTGACTTCACTGTCGACAGCTTTCCGTTGGTAACCAACGGCCATTCTGTCGCGCCCGCGCGCAAAGCGCGATCATTTCGATCGGTTATTTTGACGGCCGCGACCTCACCGAGGAATCAGCCCTCGAACTCGTCGTCGCTGTCGATGATCTGTCGATTGCCTTTGCTCAGCGGGTTTTCCATCCACTTGAACAGCGGCAGTTGCGGAAGCTCGAACCGCTTGCCGGGCAGGTCGGTGACGTCACCGAGCGAACGCACCACGCCCTGGGTCAGGCCCATGATCGCTGCCATGACCGGCAGCAGCGGCTGCAGCGGCTTGGCGGCGGTGCGCACGGTACTGATGCGGCGGGCCAGGATCAGACGTTCGACCGTGTGGTAAACCGCGGCACCCACGCCAAGCCCGAAGATCGCCAGCACCGAGGCGACGATCGTCCAGCCGAAGGCGGCGCTGACCACCGCTCCCACGACGACCGTCACCGCGGCCACGACGGCCATGACGACACGCAGTTCCAGCCGGGTCATGAGGCACCTCCTCGCACGGCCCGAGCAGCCGCGCGGATTTGCGGTGTCACCAACATCACCTGACCCAGCACGCCGTTGATGAAGCCCGGGGAATCATCGGTGGACAGTTCCTTGGCCAGCTCCACAGCCTCGTCGACGGCGACCGGCTCCGGTACGTCGTCGGCGTAGAGCAACTCCCACACGGCGACCCGCAGGATCGCGCGGTCCACCGCGGGCAGGCGGTCCAATGTCCAGGACTGCAGGTGCGAGGTGATCAGCTCGTCGACGTGTGCCGCGTGCTCGGCGACACCGCGAGCGACGACCGCAGCGTACGGAAGCAACGGGGACACGTCGGAATTCGACTGCGCCAACGCGTTGCGCATGTCGACCATCTCGAGTGGACTCAGGCCGCGTGCCTCGGCCTCGAACAGCACATCGACCGCGCCCTTGCGCGCCAGATGCCGGCCTTTGAAAGGTCGCGCCGGTCGCGACGGCCGCTCAGCCCGTTTAGCCGCGTGTTCATCCTGCATGGTCAGGTGTTGACCCGCCCCAGGTAGCTGCCGTCGCGGGTGTCCACCTTGAGCTTGTCGCCGGTGTTGATGAACAACGGCACCTGGATCTCCGCACCGGTTTCCACGGTGGCCGGCTTGGTTCCCGCGCTGGACCGGTCGCCCTGCAATCCGGGCTCGGTGTGGGACACCACGAGTTCGACGGACACCGGCAGCTCGATGTAGAGCGGCGCGCCGTTGTGGAACGCCACCTGCACCGGCAGGCCCTCCAGCAGGAACCGGGCGGCGTCGCCGACCAACGACTCGGGCAGCGGGTGCTGCTCGTAGTCCTGGCTGTCCATGAACACGAAGTCCGAACCGTCGCGGTACAGGTAGGTGGTGTCGCGCCGGTCGACGGTGGCGGTGTCGACCTTGACGCCGGCGTTATAGGTCTTGTCGACGACCTTGCCGGAGAGCACGTTCTTCAGCTTGGTCCGCACGAAGGCGGGACCCTTGCCGGGTTTGACGTGCTGGAACTCGGTAATGGTCCACAGCTGGCCGTCGATCACCAGGACGAGTCCGTTCTTGAAGTCAGCAGTGGTCGCCACGTCTTCTAAATCTCCTACAAAATGGCCAGTTCCTTCGGGAACCGGGTCAACAATTCCGGGGTCTGCCCGGGGTGCGGGGTGTTGCTGGGCACCACCAATGTGTCCTCGATGCGGACACCGCCACGGCCGGGTAAATAGACGCCGGGCTCCACGGTCACCACGGAGCCCGCAAGTAGTGTACCGGCGGATGTCGCCCCGATGCCCGGCGCTTCGTGTATCTGCAGGCCGACGCCGTGTCCCAGGCCGTGGCCGAAGTGGTCGCCGTAGCCCGCGTCCGCGATCATCCGCCGCGCGGCGCCGTCCACCTCGCGCAGCTCGATGCCGGGGCGCAGCGCCTCCCGGCCCGCGCGTTGGGCCTCGGCGACCAGCTCATAGATCTCCAGCTGCCAGTCGGCGGCGTTGCCGAGCACGAAGGTGCGGGTCATATCGGAGTGGTAGCCCGCGACCAGGGCGCCGAAGTCGATCTTGACGAAGTCGCCCGACGCCAGCACCGCGTCGGTGGGCCGGTGGTGCGGGATGGCCGAATTCGGCCCGGCCGCCACGATCGTCTCGAACGAGATGGCGTCGGCGCCGTGGTCGAGCATCAGACCTTCGAGCTCGCGGCTCACCTCGCGCTCGGTGCGGCCCGGCCGCAGACCACCGCGCTCCACCAGGTCGGCCAGCGCGGCGTCGGCCGCTTCACAGGCCAGGCGCAACAGCGCCAGCTCACCGGCGTCTTTGATTTCGCGCAGCGTCTCCACCGTCCCGGACGCCCGCACCAATTCGGTGTTGCAGCCGTCCAGCTCGCCGGCCAGCGCGTCCAGGCCGTCAACGGTGACCACGTGGCTCTCGTAGCCCAGCTTTCCGACGCCGTCCTGTCCTGCCCGCGCGGCCAGTGAGCGCCCGACTGCGCGCTCGATGGCGACCTCGAGATCGGGTGCCTGCTGCGCGGCCTGGGTGCGGTAGCGACCATCGGTGGCCAGCACGGCCTCGCGGTCGTCAGCAAACACCAGCAACGCGCCGTTGGACCCGCTGAAGCCGGATAGATACCGCACATTTATCAAGTCCGTGACCAGCATCGCGTCTAGTCCGGCGGCACTGATTTTGGTTTTCAGGTTGTGTCGGCGCTGGGAATGTGTCACGACCCTTGACCGTACTCGCTACGCTGTTTGCCCATGAACAAGTGGATGCTGCGTGGATTGATCTTTGCCGCCGGGATGGTCGTTCTTCGCCTGTTTCAAGGGGCGCTGATCAACGCGTGGCAGACACAGTCGGCGCTGATCAGCATAGTGCTGCTGACGATATTCGTAATCTGTGCCGCGATATGGGGCTATTTCGACGGCCGGGCCGACGCGAAGGCCAATCCGGACCCCGACCGCCGCGAGGACCTGGCCATGGTCTGGTTGCTCGGCGGTTTGGTGGCCGGTGTGGTCAGCGGGCTGGTGGCCTGGATCATCGCCCTCTTCTACAAGGGCATCTACACCGGCGGTTTGCTCAACGAGCTAACTACTTTTGCGGCATTCACCGCGCTGATCGTGTTCTTGTTCGCGATCGTCGGGGTGGCCGTCGGACGCTGGCGCGTCGACCGTAACGCCCCCCTCTGGAGAAGCCCGACCACGACCCGAACCGTGATCGCAGCGCCGACACCGATGTGTTCTCCGCGGTGCGCGCCGACGACAGTCCCACCGGGGAGATCCGGACGTCCGGCGCCCAGACCGAGGAGCGGACGTCGTCGGTGGCCACCGTCGAGCGCGAGCACGACGCTCCCACTGAGGTCATCCGCACCGGCGACCACGGCGAAGACTCCAAGACCGAGGTCATACGCACCGGCAGCCACGGTCACGAGGACAAGACCGAGGTCATCCGTACCGGCGACAACAGTGACGCCAAGACCGAGGTAATCAACCTCGACAAGCCGGACAAGAAGTAGCTACGGCGCTGCCAGGTAGCGCAGGGCGAGCAGGTAGCCCTGCACACCCAGGCCCACGATCACCCCGGTCGCCACGGGGCTGAGGTAGGAGTGGTGCCGAAACTCCTCGCGCGCATGCACGTTGGAGATGTGCACCTCGATAAGGGGTGCACTCAACTCCGCGCAGGCGTCGCGCAGGGCCACCGACGTATGCGTCAGACCGCCGGCGTTGAGGATCACCGGTTCCGACGCATCGGCGGCCCGGTGAATCCAGTCCAGGAGTTCGGCTTCGCTGTCGCTCTGCCGCACAACGACTTCGAGTCCGAGTTGGGCGGCTTCGGCTTCGATCAGGGCGACCAGGTCGTCATGCGTCGTGCTGCCGTAGACGGCGGGCTCCCGCTTGCCGAGCCGGCCCAGGTTTGGGCCGTTGATCACGTTGATCGTCATGGGGCACACACTCCCGCGTAGGCCGTGACCAGCAGACCCGGGTCCGGTCCCACCAGCCGGCCGGGCTTGGCCAGGCCGTCCAGCACTACGAACCGCAACACACCGGCGCGGGTTTTCTTGTCTCCCGCCATGTATTCCAGCAGCTGCGGCAGCGCGTCCGGGTCGTAGCTCACCGGCAGGCCCAGCGACGTCAGGATGTCGCGGTGGCGTGCGGCGGTCGCGTCGTCGAGGCGGCCGGTGAGGCGGGCCAGCTCAGCGGCGAACACCAGTCCCACCGAAACGGCGGCCCCGTGGCGCCACTGGTATCGCTCGCGGCGTTCGATCGCGTGGGCCAAAGTGTGCCCGTAGTTCAGGATTTCGCGCAGCTCGGATTCCTTCTCGTCAGCCGCGACCACTTCGGCCTTGACGGCGATCGCGCGGCGGACAAGTTCGGGCAGCACGTCGCCTTCGGGATCCACTGCCGCTTCCGGGTCGGCCTCGATGAGGTCCAGGATTACCGGGTCGGCGATGAATCCGGCCTTCACCACCTCGGCCATGCCCGCGACGATCTCGTTGTGCGGCAACGTTTTCAGCGTCGAAAGATCGACCAGTACGGCCAGCGGCTGGTGGAACGCGCCGACCAGGTTCTTGCCTGCGTCGGTGTTGATGCCGGTCTTGCCGCCGACGGCGGCGTCGACCATGCCGAGCAGCGTGGTGGGCACGTGCACGATCGAGACGCCGCGCAGCCAGGTGGCGGCCGCGAATCCGGCGACGTCGGTGGCGGCCCCGCCACCCAGGCTGACCAGCGCATCCTTGCGGCCAATCCCGATGCGGCCCAACACTTCCCAGATGAAGCCCACGACCGGCAGCTCTTTACCCGCCTCGGCGTCCGGGATTTCGATGCGATGCGCGTCGATCCCGTTGTCCGCCAAGCGAGCTCGCATTTCCTCTGCGGTGTGCGCCAGCACCGGCTGGTGCAGGATCGCGACCTTGTGCCGTCCGGCCAGCAGCTGCTGCAGCTGATCGAGCAGTCCGGTGCCGATCACCACGGGATACGGCGGATCGACGGCCACCTCGACGGTGACCGGTGCGTTGTCTGTCATTTGGTTGCCTCTACCTGGGTCTGCAGCCGGGACACGATGTAGCGGACCACCGCGCCGGGATTGCGGCGGTTGGTGTCCACCCGGATCGTCGCGACCCGGCGGTACAACGGAATGCGTTTGGACATCAGCTCTCGGAACTTCTCGGCGCGGTCGGGCCCGGCCAACAGCGGCCGGACGGTGTTGCCACCGGTGCGCCGCACGCCTTCGGCGGCGCTGATCTCGAGATAGACGACCGTGTGTCCGGCCAGCGCCGCGCACACCCCCGGGCTGGTGACCGCGCCACCGCCCAGCGACAGCACACCGTCGTGCTCGTCGAGCGCCGCACGGATCACCTCTTCCTCGATGCGCCGGAACTCCGGTTCGCCGTCGGTGGCGAAGATGTCGGCAATGGTGCGCCCGGTCTGCTGCTCGATGGCCGCATCGGTGTCGAGCAGACTCACCCCGAGCGCCTTGGCCAACCGACGGCCGATGGTCGACTTGCCCGAACCCGGTAGGCCGACAAGTACCGCCCTGGGAGCCATCTCCGGCTAGCTTCCGGCGGCGCGGGCGGCCGGCGCCTCCCGGTCGGCGACCGTGCGCTGGTAGGAATCGATGTTGCGGCGGGTCTCGGCCAGCGAATCGCCACCGAACTTCTCCAGTGCCGCGCGAGCCAGGACCAGCGCCACCATCGTCTCGACGACCACTCCCGCCGCCGGCACCGCGCACACGTCCGAGCGCTGGTGAATGGCGACAGCCTCGTCGCCCGTCGCTAGATCGACGGTGGCCAGCGCCCGCGGCACGGTGGAGATGGGCTTCATCGCCGCGCGAACCCGCAGCGGCTGCCCGTTGGTCATGCCGCCTTCGAGCCCGCCGGCCCGGTTGGTCGACCGGACCACCCCGTCGGGCCCGGGATACATCTCGTCGTGGGCGCGGCTGCCCCGACGGCGGGCGGTCTCGAAGCCGTCGCCGATCTCGACGCCCTTGATCGCCTGAATGCCCATCACCGCCGCGGCCAGCTGGCTGTCCAGCCGGTTGTCGCCGCTGGTGAACGAGCCCAAGCCGACCGGCAGGCCCGATGCCACTACCTCGACCACGCCACCGAGGGTGTCGCCGTCCTTCTTGGCCGCCTCGATCTCGCTGATCATCGACTTCTCGGCCTCGGCGTCATAGGCGCGGACCGGGCTGGCATCGATCGCGGCCAAGTCCTCGGGGCGCGGCGGCGGGCCGTCGTACGGCGTCGAGGCACCGATGGAGATGACGTGCGAGAGCACCTCCACACCCAGCGCCTGGCGCAGGAACGCCCGGGCGATGGTGCCGGCTGCGACGCGGGCCGCGGTCTCGCGGGCGCTGGCACGCTCGAGCACCGGCCGGGCGTCATCGAATCCGTACTTGAGCATGCCGGCGTAGTCGGCGTGGCCGGGCCGCGGCCGAGTCAGCGGTTCGTTGCGCGCGCTGTCGGCCAGCTGTGCCGGATCGACGGGGTCGGGCGCCATCACCGTCTCCCACTTCGGCCACTCGGTGTTGCCGATCTCGATGGCGATGGGCCCACCCAGCGTGAGGCCGTGCCGAACGCCGGACAACATGGTCACCGCGTCGCGCTCGAACTTCATCCGGGCGCCGCGGCCGTAGCCCAAGCGGCGACGGGCCAACTCGTCGGCGATTTCAGAGGACGTCACCTCGACGCCGGCGACCATGCCCTCGACCATGGCCACCAGCGCGCGGCCATGGGATTCCCCAGCAGTGATCCAGCGCAACACCCGAACATCTTCCCACGTGTGCGGCGGTGTGCTTTCACGCCCTTGAGTCTGCAGCCAGGGTGAAGAAGTTCGAGTAGAAGCGGCACAGGCGCAGAACCAGCGCCACGCCGCGGGGCGCTACGCGATGGCAAGCGCCATTGCGAACCCCGTCGCCACACACATGGACGGCCCGTGCGGCACGGTCCGCAACCCGCAGAGCAACCCGACCGCGGCGGTCAGCAGCGGCGCGCCCAGCGCCGCCAGCAGCCACACCTCGACCCCGAAACAGCCGCTCAACTCGCCGAGGCCCACCGCGAGCTTGACGTCTCCGGCTCCCATGGCCGCCGGCGCCGCCAGATGGACGGCGAGGTACACCGCCGTCAACGCCAACCCACCCATCAGCGCCTGTGTGCCGCGACCGGCCAGCACCGCCGCGATCAGGATCACCGCACCGCCGGGCAGCGTCAGCCAGTTGGGCAACCGCCGCTCCCGAACGTCGTAATAGCTGAGGGCGACCAGCCACGCCGCCACGATCCCGATCCCGATCCCGATCGCGATCCGCATGCGCGGCAGGCTAAATCAATTCCTCGAGTGCGCAAGTCATGGCCTCACGGGGCGCGGGCATCCCGGTGAACTGCTCCACCTGCGCGAAGGCCTGGTGCAGCAGCATCTGCAGGCCGCTGATCACCCGTCCGCCGGCGTCGCGCACCGCGGCGGCAAGCGGTGTGGGCCACGGGTTGTAGATGGCGTCCAGCAGCACCGGGACGGCGGCGAAAGTGGTGGCATAGTGAGCGGCGACATCGGCCGGCAGGGTGCTGACCAGGACCTGCGCGGCCGCCACCTCCTCGGGCAGCGCGCCGTCGTCCAGGCCGCAGTGCCGCGTCGCAACGCCCAACCGGGTGCCCAGCTCCACCAGTCGGGCCGCCTTCTCCGCATTGCGGGCCACCACCGCGATGCTGGCGATCCCGAGGTTGGCCAGCCCCACCACGGCCGCCGGCGCGGTGCCACCCGACCCGGCGACCAGGGCATGTCCCGACGCCTGACCGAGCGCGCCCGCGACACCGTCGATGTCGGTGTTGTCCGCGCGCCACCCGGTGGCCGTGCGTACCAGGGTGTTGGCGGAACCGACCTGCTCGGCGCGGGCGGTGCGCTCGTCGGCGAATCGCAGCGCGGCGAATTTGCCCGGCATGGTCACCGACACGCCGACCCACTCGGGGCCGAATCCCCCGACGATGCCCGGCAGTTGCTCGGCGCTGCACTCGATGCGGTCGTAGGTCCAGTCGTGCAGGCCCAGCGCGCGGTAGGCGGCCAGGTGCAACTGAGGGGACTTAGAATGGGCGATCGGCGAGCCGAGCACCCCGGCCTTTCTAGCGCCGCTCATCGCGCGGAGTCCTCATCGCGCGGAGTCTTCATCGCGCGGAGTCTTCATCGCGCGGAGTCGAGCACACCGTTGCGTTTGGCCAGTTCAATGTTCGCCAGATGCTGCTGATAGTCGCGGGTGAACAGCGTGGTCCCCTGGGCGTCGATGGTGACGAAGTACAACCAGTCACCCGCCGCCGGATGCTCGGCCGCGCGCAGCGCGTCGATCCCGGGTGAGCAGATCGCGGTGGCCGGCAGGCCTTCGGACATGTAGGTGTTCCACGGGGTCCGCTGCGCGCGATCGGCGTCGCTGGTGGCGACCTCCCGGCGGTCCAGCGGATAGTTCACCGTCGAGTCGAACTCCAGCTTCCGGTGCTCATGCAGCCGGTTGTAGATCACCTGCGCGACCTTGGTGAAGTCCTGCACGTTGGCTTCCTGCTGCACCAGCGACGCCACCACCAGGATGTCGTACGGCGACAGGCCGATCGCCTTGGCGGTGTCCTCCAGCCCCGACGTCAGGTATTCCACGGTGCCCGCGCTGATGAGGCTGGCCAGGATGGTTTCCGCCGAAGCGGCCGGGTCGATGTTGAAGGTGCCGGGTGCGATCAGACCCTCCAGCCGGCGGTGATCATCGCGCAGCTCCCCGACCGGCTCAAGAGCCCACTTCGGCACCTGCAGCGCCGCTGGAGTGCTCTTGCTCGCCGACGCCTTGAGGTCGGCCAGCGACACGCACCGCTGATTGCCATCCAGATCCACGCACGTGGCCCGCGAGATCAGGGTGAGGATCCCCGGCGTCGTCTTGTTGGTCTTCATGTCGGTGGTGTCGTCGAGCTGGCGGCCCTCCGGAATCACCAGCTTGCCCACCCGGCTGTTCGGGTCGGCCAGGCGCGACACCGCGTTGGCCGCCGGGATCTCGGTACGCATCCGGTAGTACCCGGGCTGAATCGCCGATATCGCGGCGTTGCCGTGGGCGGCATCGACGAACGCCCGCACGGTGCGCACCACCCCACGCTTGAGCAGCGTCTCCCCCACCGCGGTCGTGGAGTCACCGGCCTGGATCTGGATCACCACGTCGTTCTTGCCGGTACCGGTGTAGTCGTCCTCGTTGCCGGAGAAGACCTGCCAGAGCTTCGCGCCGACGACGACGGCCGCCACCACCACGACGACGAGCACCCCGGCGGCGAACCCGCCGGCCACCCGGCGGCGACGGCGGGTGCGTTGCTCCTTCTTGCGGGCCGCGCGCGTACGGCGGTGCCGGCTCGGCTCGACTGCCATCGGCTTGGCCTTTTCCCGCTCAGACATCGGAGGCCTCTCTGCCGGCGGGGCCTGCGATGAGGGTGCGGCGCTGATCGAGCCAGCCCTGCAGAATCGCCACGGCCGCAGCCTGGTCGATAACCGACCGCTGCTGTTTGGCCCTGACTCCCGCGTCGCGCAGGGACCGTTGCGCGGTGACCGTGGTCAGCCGCTCGTCGGCAAGCCGGACCGGTGTGGGCGCGACCCGTTCGGCCAGTGCGTCGGCCACCTCGATGGCGTCCTGTGCCGACTGGCCGATGCGGTCGGCGAGGGTGCGCGGCAGGCCCACGATCACCTCGACGACCTCGAGATCGGCCGCCAGCGTCGCCAACCGGCGCAGGTGCCTGCCGGACCGGTCGCGGCGCACGGTTTCCACCGGGGTGGCCAGAATGCCGTCCGGATCGCTGGCGGCCACACCGATACGCACCGTGCCCACGTCGACGCCGAGTCGCCGGCCCCTGCCGGGGTCTGATTCGCCCGGCCGGTCAGGCTGGCGCTGCGGCGATCGCGAGGGCGGCGAAGCCGGGCGAAGCGGGTCGCCGCCGTGTGCCTGCGGTAATTCGACCACTCAAGCGACCCGCGCTATCACGGCGATCTCCGAGCGCAGCGCGTCCAGGGCCGCGTCGATGCCGGCCGGGTTCTTGCCCGAACCCTGGGCCAGGTCAGCCTTGCCGCCGCCCCGGCCGTCAACACTTCCGGCGAGCTGTTTGACCAGTTCGTTGGCATTGAGCCCCAGATCCTGAGCGGCCGGGTTGGCGGCCACCGCGTACGGAACCGTCGGCCCGTCACCTTCGGCGATCAGGGCGACCACCGCGGGGTCGCTGCCCAGCTTGCCGCGAATGTCGCCGGCCAAGGAGCGCAGATCCGCCGCCGTCATCCCGGCCGACATGCGCTGCGCGACCACCCGGACGTTGCCGATGCGCTCGGCCCCGGCGGCGGCGTTGGTGGCTGCCGCGCGGGCGGTGGCCAGCCGGGCGCGTTCCAGTTCTTTTTCGGCTGCCTTGAGCCGTTCCACCAGACTCGCCACCCGCGCCGGCACCTCCTCGGACGGCACCTTCAGTGACGACGCCAATCCGGCCATCAGGGCCCGTTCCTTGGCGAGGTGCCGGAAGGAATCCAGCCCGACGTAGGCCTCCACGCGTCGCACCCCGGAACCGATGGAGGATTCGCCGAGGATGGTCACCGGCCCGATCTGCGCCGTGTTGTGCACGTGGGTACCTCCGCACAGCTCCAGCGAGAACGGCCCACCCATCTCGACCACCCGCACCTGTTCGGGGTAGGCCTCGCCGAACAGCGCCATGGCGCCCATCGCCTTGGCCTTCTCGAGCTTCTCGAGGAACGTATGGACCTCGAAGTCGGCCTGGACGGCCTCGTTGGTCACCTCTTCTATCTGGGTGCGCTGGTCCTCCGAGAGCGGTCCCTGCCAGTTGAAGTCGAAGCGCAGGTAGCCCGGGCGGTTCAGCGATCCGGCCTGAACAGCGTTGGGGCCCAACACCTGTCGCAGCGCGGCGTGCACCATGTGGGTGCCGGAATGCCCTTGCGTCGCGCCCTTGCGCCAGCCGGGGTCCACCGCCGCGACGACGGTGTCGCCTTCGACGAACTCCCCGGACTCGACGTTGACGCGGTGAGCGTGCAAGGTCTTGGCGATCTTCTGCACGTCGGTGACCGCGGCGCGGGCGCTGGATCCCGAACCGGTGCCGCTGATGCTGCCGGCGTCGGCGATCTGACCGCCCGACTCGGCGTACAGCGGTGTGCGGTCCAGGATCAGTTCCACCCGGTCGGCGTTCACCGCGTCGGCATGGGCCACCACGGGCACTCGCTTGCCGTCCACGAAGATGCCGAGAATCTTTGCCTCGGAGGTCAATTCGTCGAAGCCGGTGAACTCGGTCGGTCCCGCGTCGACCAGTTCGCGGTAGGCGGTGAGGTCGGCATGCGCGTGCTTACGCGCGGCGGCGTCGGCCTTGGCGCGCCGGCGCTGCTCGGCCATCAGTTCGCGAAAGCCTGCCTCGTCGACCGTCAGGCCGGATTCGGCGGCCATCTCCAGGGTGAGCTCGATCGGGAAGCCGTAGGTGTCGTGCAGGGTGAAGGCATCGGAGCCTTTGACGACCGTGGAGCCCGCGGACTTGGTGGCGCCGGCCACGTCGTCGAACAACTTCGAGCCCGAGGCCAGGGTGCGGTTGAACGCGGTCTCCTCGGCGACGGCGATGCGGTTGATCCGCTCGAAGTCGTTGACCAGTTCGGGATACGACGGGCCCATCGCGTCGCGCACGGTGGCCATCAGGTCGGCGACGATCGGGGTGTCGATGCCCAGCAGTTTGGCCGACCGGATGACCCGGCGCAGCAGCCGCCGCAGCACGTAGCCGCGGCCGTCGTTGCCGGGGCTGACGCCGTCGCCGATCAGGATCGCAGCGGTGCGGCTGTGGTCGGCGATGATGCGGTAGCGCACGTCGTCGGCATGGTTGCCGACGTCATAGCCGCGCGGCGCCCGGCCGGCGACCAGGTCGATGACCGGACGCAGCAGGTCGGTCTCGTAGACGTTGTGCACGTTCTGCAGCACCAGCGCGATGCGCTCGACGCCCATGCCGGTGTCGATGTTCTTGCGGGGCAACGGCCCGAGGATCTCGTAGTCCTCTTTCGAGGTGCCCTCGCCGCGCTCGTTCTGCATGAACACGAGGTTCCACACCTCGAGATAGCGGTCCTCGTTGGCGATCGGGCCGCCGTCGACGCCGAACTCGGGACCGCGGTCGTAGTAGATCTCCGAGGACGGCCCGCACGGACCGGGTATCCCCATCGACCAGTAGTTGTCGGCCATGCCGCGGCGCTGAATGCGCTCGGGCGGCAGACCCGCGATGTCCTGCCACAGCTGAGCGGCCTCGTCATCGTCGAGATAGACTGTCGCCCAGAGCTTTTCGGGATCAAGACCGTAGCCGCCGTCGGCAACCGGATTGGTCAGCAGTGCCCAGGCCAGCTCGATGGCGCCACGCTTGAAGTAGTCGCCGAAAGAGAAGTTGCCGGCCATCTGGAAGAAGGTGTTGTGCCGGGTGGTGATCCCGACCTCGTCGATGTCAGGGGTGCGGATGCACTTCTGGATGCTGGTGGCCGTGGCGTAGGGAGGCGTGCGCTGGCCGAGGAAGAATGGCACGAACTGGACCATGCCGGCGTTGACGAACAACAGGTTGGGGTCGTCGAGGATCACCGAGGCGCTGGGCACCTCGGTGTGGCCCGCCTTCACGAAATGATCAAGGAACCGCTTCCTGATCTCGTGTGTCTGCACTGTGCTTCTTCCTTAGTTTCCTGGGCTGGCTGGCGACAGTCGGGTATCAGCCTATTCGCCGGAGCTTCCCGCCGAACACGCAATGAGGCCCGCTTAGCCTTCCATCTAGCCGTCGACGAAGGTCAACCGGACCGACCGCCGCGGATTATCGCGGTTCAGGTCGACCAGCACGACGCTCTGCCACGTGCCCAACAGCGGCTCGCCGCCACTGACCGGCACCGTCACCGAGGGCGAAACAATCGCCGGCAACACGTGGTCGGCGCCGTGCCCCGGCGAGCCGTGCGAGTGCCGGTACCGGTCGTCGCGGGGCAACAGCCGCTCCAGTGTCTCCACCAGGTCGTCGTCGGACCCGGCACCAGTTTCGATGATGGCCAGCCCGGCGGTCGCGTGGGGGACGAACACATTGCACAGCCCGTCCACGTGGTTGCCGCAAAATTCGCGTACCTCGTCGGTGAGGTCAACGATGCGGCGACGCGCGGTGTCCACATCCAGCACATCGGTATCCATCCTGACCAGCCTACGGGGCTTGATCAGCCGACAGTGCCGGAGGAAGGTGGTGGTGGACCGGTGGCGCCGCCGGTGGCGCCGCCCCGACCGAGAGGAGGGGTCGATCGTGTTTGCACGTTCCACAACCATCCAGGCGCAGCGCTCGTCGATCAACATGGGCATCGAATATGTTCGCGACGTGGTGATGCCGGCCCTCGATGACATGGAGGGCTGCCTGGGCCTCTCGCTGTTGGTCGATCGCGAGTCGGGCCGCTGCATTGCCACCAGCTCATGGGAAACCGAATCGGCGATGCAGCGCAGCGCCGAGCGCGTATGGCCGGTGCGCTACCGCGCGGTCGAGATCTTCGGCGGCAGCGCCGTCGTCGACCAGTGGCGCATCGCGGTGTTGCATCGCGACCACCGCTCCGCCCCGGGCGCCTGTGTGCGCGCCACGTGGTTGCGAACGCGGCCCGAGCAGTTCGAGCGCGGCATCGACTACTACCGGTGGGCGGTGCTGCCGGCCATCGAGGAGTTCGACGGGTTCTGCAGCGCCAGCCTGATGGTCGACCAGACGTCGGCACGGGCTGTCGTCTCGGTGACCTACGACAGCCATGAGGCGATGGAGCGCTGCACAGACGCCGCCCGCTCGATGCGGACGGCGATGATGCGCGATCTCGGCCTCGACCAGGACGACGTCGGGGAGTTCGAGCTGGCGCTGGCGCACCTGCGGGTGCCGGAATTGGTCTGAGGGGCCCAGGCTCACCGAGCCTGCACGATTGGCGGGAAAGTACGCGTAACGCCCACCCGATCTACAGGCTCGACGGGACACGTGGGTTTCTCATGACCTCCCCCGCGTTCCGCGGATGATCGCGCGCAACCGGTCCAGCCGGCCGGCGATCTCCCGTTCCCCACCCCGCCCGGTCGGCCGATAGTAGTCCACACCTACCAGCTCATCCGGTGAATACTGTTGTGCGACAACGCCATCGGGGTCATCGTGGGAGTACTTGTAGCCTTGCGCGTTGCCCAGCTTGGCCGCACCGGAATAGTGTCCGTCGCGCAGATGGGGCGGCACCAGACCGGCCTTACCCGCCTTGATGTCGGCCATCGCCGCGCCCAGCGCCGTCGTCACCGCGTTGGACTTCGGCGCGGTGGCCAGATGGATGGTGGCGTGGGCCAGCGTCAACTGCGCCTCGGGCATGCCGATCAGCGCAACCGTCTGTGCCGCGGAGACGGCCACCAGCAGTGCCGTCGAATCCGCCATGCCGATGTCCTCGCTGGCCAGGATCATCAGCCGCCGGGCAATGAACCGCGGGTCTTCGCCCGCCACCAGCATCCGGGCCAAATAGTGCAGTGCCGCGTCGACGTCCGAGCCGCGCACCGACTTGATGAAGGCGCTGACGACGTCGTAGTGCTGATCGCCGTCCCGGTCGTAGCGCACCGCTGCCCGGTCCAGGGACTGCTCGATGGTTTCGACGACAACGTGATCGGAAGCCTCGGCGGCCACCTCGAGCGCGGTCAGCGCGCGCCGGGCATCACCGGCGGCCAGTTGCACCAACAGCTCGAGAGCCTCGGGCGCGACCGTCACCTTGCCGCCCAGTCCGCGCGGGTCGTCGATCGCCCGCTGCACCACCGTGCGGATGTCGTCGGGGGTCAGCGGCCGCAGCTGCAGGATCAGCGAGCGCGACAGCAACGGGGCGACCACCGAGAACGACGGATTCTCGGTGGTGGCCGCGACCAGCAGCACCACCCGGTTCTCCACCGCAGCCAGCAGGGCGTCCTGCTGGGTCTTGGAGAACCGGTGCACCTCGTCGATGAACAACACCGTCTGCTCGCCACGGAGCAGCCCGGTTCGAGCCGAATCAATAACGGCCCGAACATCTTTGACACCGGCCGACAACGCCGACAGCGCCTCGAAACGTCGTCCGGTGGCGTGTGAGATGAGCGCCGCCAGCGTCGTCTTCCCGCTCCCCGGCGGCCCGTAGAGGATGGCCGACGCGACACCCGACCCTTCAACCAGGCGCCGCAGGGGTGACCCGGCGGCCAGCAGGTGCTCCTGACCCACCACCTCTTCGAGCGAGGCCGGGCGCATCCGCACCGCCAACGGGGCACCGGCACCCGACACACTCAACGCGGAATCGGTCGATTTCGGCGCACCGGGCAGGTCGAACAGACCGTCGGACACGACTTCAGGCATACCACGCAGCGCGGACACGCCAACCACAAGGAAGCCGCCCACGACCAATGCGAGCATCCAGGGCGCACATTTGCTAAGTTCCCGTTTGCTACGCCCCGATCGACCCGAGCGAACTACGAGGCAACGAGGACAGCCATGAGCCAGCCGCCAGAACATCCCGGCAACCCGGCCGACCCTCAGGGCGGCAACCCGCCGGGCTACCAACCCCCGCCGCGGTACAGCCCACCGCCGCCTCCCGGCTACGGGGCGCCCCCGCCCCCGCCGCCCGGCTACGGCGCTCCCCCGCCACCGCCCGAATACGGCCAGCAGAGCCCCGGCGGCTACCAGGCTCCGGGATACGGGACTCCCCCTCCGCCGCCACCACCGCCGGGTTACGGCGCTCCGCCGCAGGGTTACCCGCCGCAGTCAGGCCTGGGAGGAGGTCCCGGCGGCCCACCGTTCAGCGTCGGCGACGCCTTCAACTGGTCGTGGGGCAAGTTCAAGAACAACGCCGCCGCGCTGGCCGCGCCGGTCGCGATCTACTTCCTGATCCTTGCCGCCGTCATCGGCATCCCGCTGGGGATCGCATTCGCGACCGCCGACACCACGACCACCACCACGGATTACGGGTACGGCGTCAGCTACGAGTCGAGCAGCACCGAGTTCGGCCTGATCAGCTGGATCGTGATGACGGTCGGCATCATCCTCGCCCTGGTCGTCGCGGCATTCCTGCAGGCCGGTCTGACCACCGCTGCCCTGGACCTCGCTGACGGCCGTCCAGTCAGCATCGGGACCTTCTTCAAGCCGCGCAACGTGGTCGGAGTGCTGCTCACCACCCTGCTGATCGTGCTGGCGTCGTCGCTGCTGTCCTGCACCATCATCGGGCCGCTGGTCATCGCCTTCTTCACCCAGTTCGCCGTCGCGTACGTCGTCGACAAGAACCTGTCGCCGTTGGACGCGATCAAGGCCAGCTTTGCGACCGTGCGCGCCAACATGGGGCCGAGCGCATTGTCCTGGCTGGTTCAGTACGCGGCCGTGGCGGTCGGCCAGCTCGCCTGCTACATCGGTCTGGTGGTGGGGGCGCCCGTCGCGGCCCTGGTGCAGATCTACACCTACCGCAAGCTGACGGGCGGACACGTCGCCGAGCTGGAGCAGGCCGGTGTTCCGGGCCAGTACCCGCCGGGCCCACCGCCGGGACAGTACCCGCCGGGTCCGCCGCCCGGGCAGTACCCGCCGCCGCAACAGTATTCCTAACTGTCGGGCACAGCTGCCACCAGCGGTAAAACGACCGAAACAGGCCGTTCACACGGAGCGGCCGGACAGCCGAATGACAGCCGCCCGCAACGCAAGCCACCATAGGCGCGCGCTGCGGGCGGCTGTCTCTTGTGATGGGATCAGCGGTTATGAGCATCAAAGTTGCACTGGAGCACCGCACCAGTTACACCTTTGACAAGCTGGTCCAGGTCTATCCGCACGTGGTGCGCCTGCGCCCGGCTCCGCACTCCCGCACGCCCATCGAGGCCTATTCGCTGCGGGTCGAGCCGGCCGAACACTTCATCAACTGGCAGCAGGACGCGCTGGGCAACTTCCTCGCCCGGTTGGTGTTCCCCAAACCCACCCGCGAGCTGACCATCACCGTCGGCCTCATCGCCGACCTCAAGGTGATCAACCCGTTCGACTTCTTCATCGAGGACTGGGCCGAGACGTGGCACCCGGACCGGTCGCTGTACCCCAAGCCGCTGGCCGACGACCTGGAGCCGTACCTGCGGCCCGTCGACGAGGACGGCGAGGGATCCGGTCCCGGTGACCTGGCACAGGCCTGGGTGCGCAACTTCTCGGTGCCCGAGGGCACCCGCACCATCGACTTCCTCGTCGCGCTGAACCGAGCGATCAACGTCGACGTCACCTACAGCCTGCGGATGGAGCCCGGCGTCCAGACTCCGGACTTCACCTTGCGCAGCGGCGTCGGCTCGTGCCGCGACTCGGCGTGGCTGCTGGTGTCGATCCTGCGGCAGCTCGGGCTCGCCGCCCGGTTCGTCTCGGGCTACCTGGTCCAGTTGACCTCCGACATCGAAGCCCTCGACGGCCCGTCCGGGCCCGCCGCCGACTTCACCGACCTGCACGCGTGGACCGAGGTGTACATCCCGGGCGCCGGCTGGATCGGCCTGGACCCGACGTCAGGGCTGTTTGCCGGGGAAGGACACATCCCGCTGGCGGCCACCCCGCACCCGGCGTCCGCGGCTCCCATCACCGGCAGCACCGAACCCTGCAGTTCGGTGATGGAGTTCTCCAACACCGTCACCCGCGTCCACGAGGACCCGCGGGTCACGTTGCCCTACAGCGACGACGCGTGGGACACCATCTGCGCGGTGGGCCACCACGTCGACGAGCGGCTGGCCGCCGGCGATGTCCGGCTGACCGTCGGCGGTGAGCCGACGTTCGTGTCGGTGGACAACCAGGTCGACCCGGAATGGCGCACCGCCGCCGACGGCCCGCACAAGCGGAAGCTGGCATCGGAACTGGCCGCCCGGTTGAAGGCGAAGTGGGCGCCGCAGGGCCTGGTGCAGCGCAGCCAGGGCAAGTGGTATCCGGGAGAGCCGTTGCCGCGCTGGCAGATCGGGCTGTACTGGCGCACCGACGGCCGGCCGCTGTGGACCAACGAGGCACTGTTCGCCGATCCCTGGGGGCCTGACGAGGTCGATCCGGTCGAGATCGACACCGCGCAAGAAGTGCTGGCCGGCATCGCCGAGAGCCTGGGGCTGCCGCTGTCGCAGGTGCGCCCGGCCTTCGAGGACCCGCTGGCCCGGCTGTCCGCCGCGGTGCGGTTGCCGGCGGGCGACGCGGTGGCACCCGACGACGACCTGGCTGACGACGGGGTCGCGCGCCGGGCCGAGTTGCTGGCGCGTCTGGACGAAGCCGTCACCAGCCCGTCGGCCTTCGTGCTGCCCCTGCACCGCCGCGACGACGGCAGCGGCTGGGCCAGCGCCGACTGGCGCCTGCGCCGGGGCCGTCTGGTGCTGACCGAAGGCGACTCGCCGGCAGGTCTGCGGCTGCCGCTGAACTCGATCAGCTGGAGCCCGCCGCCGGCCTCGTTCGCCGTCGACCCGGTGGCCATCAGCGACCCGCTGCCCCCCGCTGCACCCGATCAGGCCGTCCTCGTCGAACCCCACAACGCACCGACGACCGCGCTCGTCGCCGAGGTCCGCAACGGCTTGCTCTATGTGTTCATGCCGCCGACCGAAGCACTGGAAGACTTCGTCGACCTGGTCGCGCGCATCGAGACCGCCGTGGCGAAGGTCGACACCACGGTGGTGATCGAGGGGTACGGCCCGCCGCCGGACCCACGGCTGACCTCGACGACGATCACCCCGGACCCGGGCGTGATCGAGGTCAATGTCGCGCCGACAGCCAGCTTCGACGATCAGCGCCAGCAGCTGGAAACCCTGTACGCGCAGGCGCGGCTGGCGCGGCTGTCCACCGAGTCGTTCGACATCGACGGCACCCACGGCGGCACCGGCGGCGGCAATCACATCACGCTGGGCGGAGTGACTCCCGCCGATTCACCGCTGCTGCGCCGCCCGGACCTGCTGGTGTCGCTGCTGACCTACTGGCAGCGGCACCCGTCGCTGTCGTACCTGTTCGCGGGGCGGTTCGTCGGCACCACTTCACAGGCTCCCCGGGTCGATGAGGGCCGCGCCGAGGCCCTCTACGAACTCGAGATCGCCTTCGCCGAGATCGCCCGCCTGAGTGCGGGTGGGGCCGCCAAGCCGTGGGTGACCGACCGCGCGCTGCGCCATCTGCTCACCGACATCACCGGCAACACCCACCGCGCCGAGTTCTGCATCGACAAGCTCTACAGCCCCGAAGGTGCCCGCGGCCGGCTCGGGCTGCTGGAGCTGCGCGGCTTCGAGATGCCGCCGCACCTGCGGATGGCGATGGTGCAGTCGCTGCTGGTGCGCTCGCTGGTGGCATGGTTCTGGGAGCAGCCGCTGCGCGCCCCGCTGATCCGGCACGGCGCCAACCTGCACGGGCGATACTTGTTGCCGCACTTCCTGATTCACGATATCGCCGATGTGGCGGCCGATCTGCGCGCCCAAGGTATCGCGTTCGAGACCAGCTGGCTGGACCCGTTCACCGAGTTCCGGTTCCCGCGGATCGGCACGGCCGTCTTCGACGGCGTGGAGATCGAGTTGCGGGGTGCCATCGAACCGTGGAACACCCTGGGCGAGGAGTCGACCGCCACCGGAACGGCCCGCTACGTCGACTCGTCGGTGGAACGCGTCCAGGTCCGCGTCATCGGCGCCGACCGGCACCGCTACGCCGTGATCTGCAACGGATATCCCGTCCCCCTGCTGGCCACCGACAACCCCGACATCCACGTCGGCGGGGTGCGGTTCAAGGCCTGGCAGCCGCCCAGCGCCCTGCACCCGACCATCTCGACCGACGTCCCGCTGCAGTTCGAGCTGGTCGACCTGACCGCCGGGACCTCGCGCGGCGGCTGCACCTACCACGTCGCCCACCCCGGCGGGCGCGCCTACGACGAGCCGCCGGTCAACGCCGTGGAAGCCGAATCCCGCCGCGCGCGCCGCTTCGAAGCGGCCGGGTTCACCCCCGGCAAATTCGATCTCGCCGGGCTGCGGGAGAAGCAGGCCCGATTCCTCACCGACATCGGCGCGCCGGGCATCCTCGACCTGCGGCGCGTGCGTACCGTGCAGCAGTAATGGCGCTTCCAGATTTCTCGGTCGGTGACCGCTACGACGTCGACCGCCTGCTGGCCGGTTACCGGACCGCGCGCGCCCAGGAAGCCCTGTTCGACCTGCGAGACGGCCCGGGCGGCGGGTACGACGAGTTCGTCGACGCCGACGGCGACGTGCGCGAGACCTGGACGGAGCTGGCCGACACCATCTCCCACGGCGGCCGGGTGGGGCTGGACCGGATGCGTTCGGTGGTGCACAGCCTCATCGACCATGACGGCATCACCTACACCGGCGTGGACCCGTCGCGCGAGGCGCAGCCGGCCCCCGGCCACGGGCCGGAGCCGGGGCCCTGGAGTCTGGACACGTTGCCACTGGTCGTCTCCGCAGCCGACTGGGAAGTGCTGGAAGCCGGGCTGGTACAACGCTCGCGCCTGCTCGATGCCGTGCTCGCCGACCTGTACGGGCCGCGCAGCCTGCTCACCGAGGGCCTGCTGCCGGCCCCGCTGGTGTTCGCCCATCCGGGCTATGTGCGGCCCGCCAACGGCATCAAGGTGCCCGGACACCACCAGCTGTTCATGCACGGCTGCGATCTGAGCCGGTTGCCTTATGGCGGGTTCCAGGTCAACGCCGACTGGACACAGGCTCCCTCGGGCGCCGGTTATGCGCTGGCCGACCGCCGGGTGCTGGCCCACGCGATTCCCGATCTGTACGAGCGCATCGCACCGCGGCCGACCACGCCGTTCGCGCAGGCGCTGCGGCTCGGCCTGATCGATGCCGCGCCCGACGTGGTGCAGGACCCGGTGGTGGTGGTACTGAGCCCCGGCATCTACTCCGAGACGGCATTCGACCAGGCGTATCTGGCGACCCTGCTGGGCTTCCCGTTGGTGGAAAGCGCCGACCTGGTGGTGCGCGAGGGCAAGTTGTGGATGCGCTCGCTGGGCACCCTCAAGCGTGTCGACGTCGTGCTGCGGCGGGTCGACGCGCTGTACGCGGACCCGCTGGATCTGCGTGCCGACTCCCGGCTCGGCGTGGTCGGACTGGTCGAAGCGCTGCATCGCGGGACGGTGACCGTGGTCAACACACTGGGCAGCGGCATCCTGGAAAGCCCTGGGCTGCTTCGGTTTCTGCCCGAGATGGCCGAGCGCCTGCTCGGCGAAGAGCCGCTGCTGCCCACCGCGCCGGTCTACTGGGGCGGCATTCCCAACGAACTCTCCCACCTGCTGGCCAACCTGTCGTCGCTGCTGATCAAACCGACCGATGGCGGGGAAACCCTTGTCGGACCGACACTTTCGTCGGCGCAGTTGGCCGAGCTGGCGGCCCAGATCGAGGCGGTGCCCTGGCGCTGGGCCGGCCAGGAACTGCCGACGTTCTCCTCGGCCCCCACCGACCACGCGGGCGTGTTGTCCTCTGCCGGGGTGGGAATGCGGTTGTTCACGGTCGCTCAACGCAGCGGATACGCGCCGATGATCGGCGGACTGGGCTACGTGGTGGCTCCGGAGCCGGATGCCTTCACGCTGAAAACGGTTGCCGCGAAAGATATCTGGGTTCGGCCGACGGAACGGGCGATCGCCGAGAAGGTGATCTCCCTCCCGTCGGCGCCGCAACCCGCCGCCGCGGCCGGCGCGGGGCGATGGACCGTCAGTTCTCCGCGTGTGCTGTCCGACCTGTTCTGGATGGGGCGTTACGGCGAGCGGGCGGAGAACATGGCCCGGTTGCTGATCGTGGCGCGCGAGCGCTACCACGTTTACCGCCACCATCAGGACACCGAAGAAAGCGAGTGCGTGCCGGTCCTGATGGCCGCGCTGGGCCAGATCACCGGGACCGACACCGGGGCCAGCGGCGACGGCGACTCCGACAAGGCCGAGATGATCGCCGTGGCCCCCTCCATGCTGTGGTCGATGACGGTGGATCTGGACCGGCCGGGTTCGCTGATCCAGTCGGTGGAAGGGCTGGCATTGTCCGCCCGGGCGGTGCGCGACCAACTGTCCAACGACACCTGGATGGTGCTGGCCAACGTGGAACGTGCCGTGGGACTGCGATCTGATCCGCCGCAGTCGCTGGCCGAGGCGGACGCGTTGCTGGCCTCGGCACAGTCGCAGGCGCTGGCCGGCATGCTGACGCTGTCCGGGGTGGCCGGCGAGTCCATGGTGCACGACGTCGGCTGGACCATGATGGACATCGGCAAACGCATCGAACGGGGACTGTGGCTGACCGCGTTGCTGGCCGACACACTGAGCGAAGTGCGGGGCACCGTCGCCGAACAGTCGGTGGTCGAGGCGATGCTGGAGGCCTGCGAATCGTCGGTCATCTACCGGCGGCGCACGTTGGGCAAGATCAGCATCGCCGCGGTGACCGACCTGATGCTGTTCGACGGACAGAACCCGCGCTCGCTGCAGTTCCAGCTGGAGCGGCTGCGCATCAACCTCAAAAACCTGCCCAGTTCGACCGGTTCGTCGCGCCCGGAACGGATCGTCGATGAGATCAGCGCCCGGCTGCGGCGTTCGGATCCCGCCGAGCTGGAAGAGATCACCGACGGCGCCCGCGAGGAACTGGCTGAGCTGCTCGGCGCGGTGCATGCCGGGCTGCGCGACCTCTCCGACGTGATCACCGCGACACAGTTGGCCCTGCCCGGCGGGATGCAGCCGCTGTGGGGCGGACCCGACGAGCGCCGGACGATGCCGGCCTAAGTCCGGCAGGTTGCGCGAGCAGACACAAAATCACCACGGAGCGTGCGCTCCACGGTGATTTTGTGTCTGCTCGGCTCGGGGAGGTAACCCCTGCCACATTTCTCACATTTTGTGAGAAATGGGTGCTACGGTGAGTGCATGTCCGATTACGAGTTCTTCGCCCTCGACACCGAAGCCTTGACACCCGAACCGATCGAGGTGTTCGCCTACCCGATGGGTGACGTGACGGTGCGGCGCACCGGCGACGCCGAACTCTCCCCTGGATTCCAGGTGCTGTGGGTTCGCACGCCGGCCCCGGATTGGTCCGTCGTCTTCAACTGGGCATCGCTGGTCGGTGACAGCGACCGACGGGTGCTGGTGATGCCTTACCTGCCGAGCGCACGGGGCGACAAGGATCTGCCGAGCCCCGCCCGCACCAACGCCAGGCTGGCGGCCCTGTCCGGTATCACCGACATCGTCACCGTCGATCCACACTCGACGGTGTGGTTGGACGCGTTGAGTGCCGCTAATCCGGCCGTCGGCCGCTGGGAACTCGACCTGGCGACAATCGTCGGGGACGCCGTCGCCGCCAGCGGCCCCTACCAGGGCGTCATCGGGCCGGATGCCGGATCGAAAGCTCGTGCGTCGCTGGTGGGCGAGCAGCTGGAGATACCGGTACTCATCGCTTCCAAGTCACGAGACCAGGCCACCGGGAAGCTCAAGGGATACCAGGCGCCTGACGGCGTGCAGACCGGCCGGTATCTGGTGATGGACGACATTTGCGACGGTGGAGGGACGTTCGCGTTGTTGCGGGACGCGATGCCTCCCGAGGTGACGCTGGACCTGTGGGTGACCCATGGCGGGTTCACCGGTCCGGAACACTCCCGCAAGGCGCTGTCCGGGTACCGCCGCGTCCACACCACCGACTCGCTGTCCGGGGCCCGTGACGCGCACGTCCACATCACCAGGCTGGCGCCGTACGTGACGCAAACCATCCGCCGCATCGCCGGCAATTCCGAAGGGACACAACGATGATGAACGACCGGCAGGACCGCGCCCTGGACACGCTGCTGTCCACCGACGCCTACAAGCTGGACCACCGCCGCCAGTACCCGAAGGGCACCGAGTTCGTCTACTCGAATCTGACCGCACGCGGAAGCCGGCTTCCCGACGTCGACGCCACCGTGTTCTTCGGGCTGCAAGCCTATCTGCGCCAACTGCAGAAACGCTGGCAAGTGTTCTTCGACCTCTCCCCCGACGAACTCGACGCGGTACTGGCCGGATACGAGGAGTTCGTGACGGCGCTGCTCGGCACGAATGATATTGGTGCAGAACACTTCCGGCAGCTGCACACACTGGGTTACCTACCGCTTCGGGTGCGGGCCGCCAAGGAAGGGGCGCTGATCCCGTTGCGGGTGCCCTACCTGACGGTGGAGAACACCGACAGCCGGTTCTTCTGGCTGACCAACTATCTGGAGACCGAGATGTCGGCCCAGCTGTGGCAGCCGATCACCAGCGCCACCCTCGCCTGGCGCAACCGCGTACTGCTGGACGAGCGCGCGGCGGAGTCCGGCGACGAGGACGCGGTGAAATTCCAGGGGCACGAGTTCGCCTATCGCGGCATGAGCGGTACCGAGGCGGCAGCGGCATCGGGCGCCGGCCACCTGATCAGTTTCAGCGGCACCGACACCCTGCCGGCCATCCGGTATATCCAGCAGTACTACCCGGGGAACGACGGCAAACTGATCGGGGCCAGTGTCCCGGCCACCGAGCACTCGGTGATGTGCGCCGGCGGCCAAGACGGCGAACTGCAGACCTTCGACCGGCTGCTCCAGCTGTACCCGACGGGCACTCTGTCCGTAGTGTCCGACACCTGGAATCTGTGGCGGGTGCTCACCGAGTACCTGCCCGCGCGCGCCGAGGAGATCAGGACCCGCGACGGCAAGCTGGTGATCAGGCCAGACTCCGGCGACCCCGAGCTCATCCTGTGTGGCGATCCGGATGCCCCGGCCGGCACACCCGAAAACAAGGGCGTCGTGCTGCTGCTCGCGGAGACGTTCGGCACCGTCGTCAACGACAAGGGCTACCGCGAACTGGATCCGCACGTGGGCGCGATCTACGGCGACTCGATCACCTATGAACGGGCCGACTCCATCACCGGGAACCTGATGGCCCAGGGATTCGCCTCTACGGCAGTCGTTTTCGGTTTCGGCTCGTACACCTACCAGTATCAGACCCGGGACACGTTCAAAATGGCCGTCAAAGCCACCTGGGTTCAGGTCGACGGGCAGGGCCGCGACATTCTCAAGGATCCCATCACCGACGACGGCTCCAAGAAGTCGGCCACCGGACGCCTCGCGGTCCGTCGTGACACTGACGGCCGCCCGTACCTGATCGAACACGCCGATCGGGAAGCCGACGATGAACTGCAGCTCGTCTTCGAAGACGGAAAGTTGCTGCGCACCCAGACTTTCGCCGAGGTACGCGCAAACCTGAGGCAGGAGAACGCGATCCGCGATCGCTGGAGCCGACCGTGACGCAGACCTGGCTCAGCGTCGACGTGGTGGCGCTCACCGGAGACGAGCCGGTGCCGCGCATCGTTCTGATTCGGCGCGCCGGCACCCCGCACCGCGGGGCCACCACCCTGCCGGGGGGACTGCTGGCCGCCCAGGCCGGTGAAACCGTCGAGCAGGCCGCCAGGAGGATCGTGCGGGAAAAGGCCGGCGCGGAGATCACCAGCGGCGTCACGGTCGTCGACGTGGTCAGCGACCCGGCACGCGACGAACGCGGACACACCGTGTCGATCGTCGTGGCCGCCCGGGTCGCCGCCGGTACCGAGGGCGCGCTATCCGTGACCGAGATCCCCGACGCGATGCCGTTCCACCACACCGCGATGGCGAGGTCTGCGTTGTCCCGGATCGGTGAGCGCCTGCTCACCGATGCCGGCACAACCTACGCGCTGTTGGGCCCGGAAACGACCTTCGTGGAGGTCTTTTCGTTGCTGCGGGCCTGCACCTCGATCACCGATACGGCCGCGCGGGCACGCCTGGACCGCTCCCCGCTCTATGTCCGGACCGACCGGTACCGCAAACCCGCCGGGGCCGGCCGGCCCGCCCGCGTCTACCGCGCCAGACCCGCCTAGGCGGCACCTAGGTGGAAGCCTAGGTGGAGCCGCTTCAGTGGCGCCAGCAGACGCAGAATCGCCCTGGAACGGATGTTCCAGGGCGATTCTGCGTCTGCTCGCCAGGGTCAGCTAGCCGCCTGCAACTGCGAGGTCACCTGCTCGATCACGTTGTGGACGAACTGCATCTTGTCGAGCACCGCGGGCGGCAACACGAACGGATACAGGTCATCGTGACCCATCGACCGGTTCACCATGTTCAGCGACCACGACAGCGGCAGCCACATCTCGATGATGGTGGGAAACGCGCTGGGCCCCAAGGGCGGTCGATCGAACGTGGCGGCCGCCGGGGCCAGACCGCAGGATGCCGAGGTGTCCAGAGTGTCCCGGATGTGCAGGTAGTGCGCGAACGTCTCGGCCCAGTCCTCGGCCGGGTGCATGGTCGCGTACGAGGAGACGAATGTCTCCTGCCAGCCCTCCGGCGCGCCCTGGCTGTAATGACGGTCCAGCGCGGCCTGGTAGTCGGCGTCGGGATCGCCGAACAACTCATTGAACCGCTGCAGGTACTCGGGTGACCTGACCAGTCGGTAGAAGTAGTAGTGCCCGACCTCGTGGCGGAAGTGCCCCAGCAGGGTGCGGTACGGCTCTTCCATCTCGACCCGCAACTGTTCGCGGTGCACATCGTCGCCCTCGGCCAAATCCAAAGTGATGACGCCGTTTTCGTGCCCGGTGATCACATTCTCGTGCGCACTGGACAGCAGCCGAAACGCCAGTCCGTAGTCCGGGTCCTGGTCGCGTCCGATGATCGGCAGGTGCAGTTCGTGCAGTTCGGCGACCAGCCGCCGTTTGGCCGCCTCGGCGCGGGCGAATTCCGCCAGCCCGACGGTGTCATTGTCATTAGGACGTTCGATGGTCAGCGCGCACGACTCGCACAACCCGCCCGGATGACCCACCGGAACGAGCCAATTACATTCGGCGACGTAAAGATTCGCGCAGAGTTGATACTGGTCCGCGGGCACCGCACCGGCGTGGTCGCTTTCTTCGTCGCGTTTGGCGATCACCAGCAGCGCCATCTGGTCCAGGGAGAACCCCAGCGAGCTGCCGCACGACAGGCATTCGGAGTTCTCGAACGCCAGTCGCTGGCCGCAGTTAGGGCAATGGAAGTCACGCATGCAGCGCATCTCCTTCGAACGGGACGACGTCGACACCGACGTCGATCACGCTACGTTCCGAGTTCGTGTAGATGATGCCGCGCAACGGTGGAACGTCTGCGTAGTCGCGGCCGCGGCCGACCACGATGTAGCGCTGGTCGACCAGTTGGTCGTTGGTCGGGTCAAGTCCAAGCCATTCGAACTGACCCGGCTGCTGCGGCGTCCACACCGACGCCCAGGCGTGGGTGGCGTCAATGCCTATCATGCGATCCTTTCCAGGGGGTGGGTCAGTAGCCAGATAACCGGATACGTAGCAGGCCGCCAACCCATGGGCACGCAAGCAGGCGATCGCCAGCCGCGCGAAGTCCTGGCATACCCCTTCCCGGGCCGTCAGAACCTCATTGACGCGTGTCGAAACCGTCGTCGACCCCGAACGGTAGGTGAAATCGCGGAAAATCCGTGATGCGAGGTCACGCAACACCTCCACGAGCGGACGTCCGGGCTCGAAGCTGGGAGCCGCATACTCGCGAACCGCATCGGTGATTTCCGGCGGTGTCAGGTCCAGGACGAAGTCGCTGGCCAGCGCGCCTTGCGCTCCGGTGGGACGCGCCTTCTCCCACGGCTGCAGCGCCGGCCCGGTGGTGTAGATGCCGGTCGCCTGCGGCGCGACGTCGACGATCGAGTCGCTGACGATGGTCAGGGCCCGGTGCGGCTCGGTGACGTGGAAGTAGGAGCTGATGTTGCCGTACGTGTCGCGGCTGGTCGAGCTGTCGGCCGGAGCCGGGTCGATGATCAGTTCGTGCGCCACGCAGCGCTGCCGCAACGAGTCCCGGGGGGTGAGGAACCCGCGCCCGTATGAGCTGGTCACGACGTCGGAGTAGCGGTACTCCGTGCGGTGTGTGACCCGGTAGCGTTTCGCGGCCAACGGCGCCGACCAGCCGTTTAACTCCTCGGACGGCTCCTCAGACGGCAAGACCAACCTCCATGTCTACGGGTGGCGGCATGTAGGGCTCACACCGCATGCTGACAGTCTGTACTCCTGGTCTAGTCCCGGGCGAAACGGGAACCCTATCCGACAAGTCAGAAAGGAGTTGGCCCGTGCAGGGACACGAATTGAAGTCGCTGGCCGACCTTGCGGGTGAAGGCACGCGGGTACTGACGACGCTGGTCCGTGATGTGCATCACGGCATCGCCAGTCGCGTGTTCACCTCGATCGGCCCGGCGGCCAAACCCGTGCAGCTGATCCACGACACCACCGCCTCGACGATCTACACCCTGGTCGACGGCGCGGTCCGCGGTTCTCTCTACGGCGCGGGGGCGCTGGCGGCGCACACCTTGAGCAATGACGACGACGAGACCGTCCTGGCACGCCCGCGAGTTGCCGGGGCGCTCGCCGCGGTCAACGGGATCTACGGCGACGAGATGACCAACCGGGAGAACGGATTCGCGCTGTCCATGCAGGTCCGGCGTCGGGGCCAGCCGGTTGAATTGACCCCCGAGGGAATCGCCGAGGCCTTCCCTCGTGCCACCGGGCGGATCGCGGTGTTCGTCCACGGCTGGTGCATGACCGAACGGTCATGGTGGCGCACGCCGCGCACCGGGGAGACGCTGCGTCCGTACGGAAAACGGCTGCGCAAGGACCTCGGATTCACCCCGGTATTCGTGCGGTCCAACAGCGGTCATCACATCTCCGAAAACGGTCATGCGCTGGCCGGTTTGCTGCACCGGCTGCACGAGGTGTGGCCGACGGCGGTGGAAGACGTCGTGCTGGTCGGCCACTCGATGGGTGGCCTGGTGTCCCGCAGTGCCTGCCACTACGGCCGTGAGCAGCAACACGCCTGGACCGACGCCATCCGGCATGTCGTGTGCCTCGGGTCCCCGCACCTGGGCGCCGACTTGGAGAAGGGCGTCAACATCGCCGCATGGGCGCTGGCCAAGCTGCCCGAGACGCGGGGCGTGGCGGCGTTTCTGAACACCCGCAGCGCCGGGGTGAAGGACCTGCGGTTCGGCGCACTGGTCCACGAGGACTGGCGCGACTGCGACCCGGACGAGTTCCTGCGCGACCGCTGCCGGGAAGTGCCCTTCCTGCCCCACGCGGTGTACCACTTCGTCTCCACCACCGCCGCCCCCAAGGCGGTCGGCCTGCTCATGGGCGACCATCTGGTGCGGCCCAGAAGCGCGTCCGGTCGGGGCAGGTCGCGCAAGGTTCCGTTCGAGGCCGCACACGGGCTCACGTTGACCGGTCTCAACCACTTCGACCTGCTCAACCATCCGTCGATCTACGACAGGCTGGTGACGTGGCTCAGTCACTCGCCGGCGCGGCCGCACGACGACTCGCTGGTTATGAGCACGGCTCTCGAAGCGGGCAGTTCCTCGTGAGTCAGCTGAGCGGCAAGACGGCGCTCGTCACCGGCGGCAACTCGGGCATCGGCCTGGCGGCCGCCCAGCGGCTGGCAGCCGAAGGCGCGCATGTCTTCCTGACCGGCCGCAACCAGCAAACGATCGAGGCCGCGGTGGCCTCGATCGGTGACAATGCGAGCCGCGAGCAAGGCGGCGATTCGCTCGTTCGGCCGTACCTGGGCTGCCGAACTCGTGAGCCGCGGCATCCGCGTCAACACCGTCGTACCGGGACCGGTAGAGACACCGGGCCTCAAAGGCCTCGCGCCCGCCGGCCAGGAGCAGGAACTCCTGGACAACGAGGCTGCGAAAGTTCCGATGAGCCGCCTCGGCAGGCCGGAAGAGATCGCGGCCGCGGTGCTCTTCCTCGCCTCAGATCAAAGTAGCTTCATGACAGGCACCGAATTGTTCGTCGACGGCGGCGCCGAACAGATCTGACCGTGCACGTTTGCCGCCCAGGCAATTCCGGATAATGCGCCGAACTGCGGCGTTGGGGCGCACAATCGAACTGTGGCCACCTGGGAAGACGTGGCCCGCGTCGTCGGTGCACTGCCGCTGACCGCCGAGCAGTCACCGCGCGACTGGCGGGTGGGTAAGAAGTTGATCGCGTGGGAGCGTCCGCTGCGAAAATCCGACATCGACGCGCTGATGAGTAACGGGGTGCATCCCCCGTCTGGCGACATCCTGGGCGTGCGGGTACCGGACGAAGGGGTCAAGTTCGCGCTGGTTGCCGACGAGCCGGAGGTGTACTTCACCACCCCGCACTTTGACGGTTACCCGGCGGTGCTGGTTCGGCTGGCCGAGATCGGCGTCCGTGACCTGCGTGAGCTGATCACCGAAGCCTGGCTGGCCCAGGCGCCGAAACAGCTGGTCAAGGAGTTTTTGGCGCAGTCACCGGCCGATCGATGACCTGTTGCAGATCGTCGGCGCACCCCGAGACGACGTCGGCGACCACCACTTCGGCCCGGTCTCGGGCGCCGGCCTGCAGCTCCGCGGCATAGCGGCGCGCGGCTGCCAGGTGGGCGGCCGCCGCCGCAGGATCGGCATCGGCCAGACCGGTCGCGTGGGTGAGTTCCGCCACCGCTGTCTTCAGCGCCGGTGCGGCTTCTCTCCCCCGCGGCCGGGTGACCGAGCGCGCGAGATGCAGTACGCAACTGGCGAACAGACCCAGCTGCGCGGACTGGGCGTCGATCTCCCGAATCAACCCGCGCGACGCCCACCGGCGTGGTGCGCGACGCGCGGCCACTTCCGCCGTTGACCGCGCCTCGATCAGCGCACCGACTTCCTGATGCAGGTGATCGGAGATCGTCCGGAGCCAAGCCGGAGTGCTGGCGTCGGAATTCTCGAGGATTTCCGCGGTCTGCAGCAGCGTCTGGTGGGCCGCCGCCAGGACAGCCGCACGCGCATCGCTCAACAGCCGCTCGGGATCGGCGGGGAACAGCAGCAGGGCGAACACCAGCGCCAGACCGCCGCCGATCAGCGAGTCGAACAGGCGCTCGGTCACCACGATGCCGGTGTGCGAGAAGACGAGGACCAGCAACGCCGAGACGGCGGTCTGGTTGGCGAACATCAAGCCCTGCCCGATCGCGCCCCGGCCGACGAGCATCGCCACCGTCAGCGCCGCGAATACGGCCACGCCGATACCGAACTGTCCGGGACCGAAGAAGCCGTCCGCCCCGCCACCCACCGCGATACCCAGAGCGACGCCCACCATCATCTGGGTGGCGCGGCGCGCACGCAGGACATTGCTCGCCGACATGCACACCACCGCCGAGATCGGCGCGAAGAACGGTTGCTTGTGGTGCAGCAGGTCGTGGGTCAGGTACCACGCCAGCGCGGCGGCGACCGATGTCTGGGTGATCGGCCACAGCGCGGCACGCAGTCGGTGGACGGCCGCGGTTCCTTCGCCGGCCGCCCCGGCCAGCAGCGAGCTTTTCATCCCGCTTGCTTACCGCATGCCAGGCCCGGCGCGCCTGCCGGGACAATCGCCCAACAGAAGCATCCCCCGGGGCGCTGTGTCGGCCTATACGCGCCGCAACTCGAACAGCGGGATGACCCGTCTGGTCTTGGCCTGGTACTCGGCGAAGCCCGGTGCGGCCGCGGTGATCTGGTCGAAGATCGCGTCACGCTCGGCGCGGTCCAGCTCGTGCGCGGTCGCGTCGAACGCCTCGGTGCCGACTTCCACATGTGCCTGAGGCCGGGCACGTAGGTTGTGCACCCAGCCCGGGTCGACCGGTGCGCCGGCGAACGACCCGATGATGATCAGCCGCCCGTCGACGCGCAAGTAGGCCAGCGGCGCGATCCGGAGCTGGCCCGACTTGGCACCGGTGGTGGTGAGCAGCAGCAGGTCGGCATTGGCGAATTGGCCGCCGACTTTGCCGCCGTTGGCGCGGAATTCCTCGACGATGCCCTGGTTGAACGCTTTGAGGGTGTCGGTGTCAGGCGTTGTCATGCTTGGTCAAGCCGCTTGGGCTTGGCGTCTATTCCCGATTCCTTGCGCTGCTGAGCCGTGATGGGGGCCGGCGCATCGGTCAGCGGGTCGACGCCCCCGCCGGTCTTGGGGAACGCGATCACCTCGCGGATCGAGTCGACGCGCGACAGCAGCGCGTTGATCCGGTCCCAGCCGAAGGCGATTCCGCCGTGCGGCGGCGCACCAAAGGTGAACGCCTCCAACAGGAATCCGAACTTCTCCTCGGCCTCGGCCCGATCCAGGCCCATCACCGCGAACACCCGTTCCTGAATGTCGCGACGGTGGATACGGATCGAACCTCCGCCGATCTCGTTGCCGTTGCAGACGATGTCGTAGGCATCGGCCAGCACGGCACCGGGGTCGTTTTCGATGCTGCCCTCGTGTTCACGCTTGGGCGAGGTGAATGCGTGGTGCACCGCCGTCCAGGCTCCTGCACCGACGGCCACGTCACCCGAGGCAGTGGCGTCCTCCGCGGGCTCGAACAGCGGCGGGTCGACGATCCACACGAACTTCCAGTCGTCCGGATCGATCAGGCCCAGACGGTGCGCGATCTCGATGCGCGCCGCGCCCAACAGCGCCCGAGACGTCTTGACCGGCCCGGCGGAGAAGAAGATGCAGTCACCGGGGTTGGCGCCGACGTGGCCGGCCAGGCCGTCGCGCTCGGCGTCGGACAGGTTCTTGGCCACCGGGCCACCCAGCGTCCCGTCCTCGCCGACGAGGACATAGGCCAGGCCGCGGTGTCCGCGCTGCTTGGCCCACTCCTGCCAACCGTCCAGCGTGCGCCGCGGTTGCGAGGCGCCGCCCGGCATCACGACGGCACCGACGTAGGGCGCCTGGAACACCCGGAATGTGGTGTCTTTGAAGAACTCTGCGCATTCGACCAGCTCCAGCCCGAACCGCAGATCGGGTTTGTCGGACCCGTACCGGCGCATCGCCTCGGCATACGTCATCCGCGGGATGGGCGTCGGGATCTGGTAGCCGATCAGCGCCCAGAGCGCGGACAGGATCTCCTCGGAGACCGCGATGACGTCCTCGACGTCAACGAAGCTGAGCTCCATGTCGAGTTGGGTGAATTCCGGCTGGCGGTCGGCGCGGAAATCCTCGTCTCGGTAGCAGCGTGCGATCTGGTAGTACCGCTCCATCCCGGCCACCATCAGCAGCTGCTTGAACAGCTGGGGGCTCTGCGGCAGCGCGTAGAACATCCCGGGATGCAGCCGCGCCGGGACCAGGAAGTCGCGCGCCCCTTCCGGCGTCGACCGGGTGATCGTCGGCGTCTCGACCTCCACGAAGTCGTGCCGCCCCAGCACCTCACGCGCGGCGGCATTGACCTTGGAGCGCAACCGAATTGCCGCAGCCGGGCCCTCGCGGCGCAGGTCCAGGTAGCGGTATTTCAGCCGCAGCTCCTCCCCCGCCGGCTCATCGAGCTGGAACGGCAGCGGCGCGGATTCACCCAGCACGGTCAGCGACGTGGCGTTGACCTCGATGTCACCGGTGGCGATGTCGGGGTTGGCGTTGCCTTCCGGACGGATCTCGACGACACCGGTGACCGCGACGCAGAACTCCGAGCGCAGCCGGTGCGCCTGCGCCAGCACCTCAGGTTCACGAAACACCACCTGGGCGACGCCCGACGCGTCCCGGAGATCGATGAAGATGACACCGCCGTGGTCGCGGCGGCGGGCCACCCACCCGGCCAAGGTCACCTGCTGCCCGGCATCGCCGTCCCGAAGCGATCCCGCGGCGTGGCTGCGCAGCACAAATACTCCTTTACACCGGGTGAGATTGACTGCTTAGTCTAGAGGGCCGGTTGATTTGCCCGATCCTGCCGGTACTTTTGGCTGCATCGCAACCGAAATTGCACTCGTTGGCCCCGGCGCCGTCGGCACGACCGTCGCGGCGTTGCTTCACGCCGCCGGACACCATGTGCTGCTGTGCGGGCACACACCGCGTGACGGCATCGAACTGCGCCCGGACGACGCCGAACCGATCGTGGTACCGGGCCCGGTGCATACCGATCCCGACGCCGTCAGCGGTCCGGTGGACGTGCTCATCCTCGCGGTCAAAGCCACCCAGAACGCCGCAGCGGCCGGCTGGCTCGCCCGGTTGTGCGACGAAAACAGCGTCGTCGCCGTCCTGCAGAACGGCGTCGAACAGGTCGAGCAGGTGGCGCCGCTCTCGCCGTCCGCGCACGTCATACCGGGCAGCGTGTGGTTCTCGGCCGAGACCCAGCCGGCCGGCTGGGTGCGGTTGCGCGGTGAGGCCGCGCTGGTAGTGCCTACCGGGCGCGCCGCGGAATCATTCGCCGAACTGCTGAGCGGCGCGGGATGCCAAGTGGAGTGCAACCCCGACTTCGTCACCGTCAACTGGCGCAAACTGCTGCTCAACGCGCTGGCCGGACTGATGGCATTATCGGGCCGACGCTCCGGCATGTTCCGCCGGGACGACGTGGCCGAACTGGGCCGCCAATACATGGCCGAGTGTGTGGCGGTGGCGCGCGCCGAGGGCGCCCAACTCAGCGACGATGTGGCCGAGCAACTGGTCGAGTCCTTCCGCGCGGTACCGGAAGACATGGGCACCTCGATCCTGACCGACCGGGAAGCACACCGCCGGATGGAGTGGGACCTGCGCAACGGGGTGATCGTCCGCAAAGCCCGGGCGCACGGCCTGCCCACCCCGATCAGTGACGTGCTGGTACCGCTGCTCGCCGCTGCCAGCGACGGACCCGGTTAAGTTGATGCCATGCATCCCTGCGAACGCGTCGACCTGAGCTTCATCGAGACGGCGCCCTACCGCTTCCGCAACAGTGTCGATCTGGCCATCACACCCGAGCAGCTCTTCGAAGTGCTCGCGGACGCCGACTCCTGGCCGCGCTGGGCCAAGGTGATCACCAAGGTCACCTGGACCAGTCCGGAACCCCGGGGCATCGGCACCACCCGCGTTGTCGAGATGCGGGGCGGAATCGTCGGCGACGAAGAGTTCATCGCCTGGGAGCCGTTCACGCACATGGCATTCCGGTTCAACGAGTGCTCCACCAAGGCGGTCGCGGCGTTCGCCGAGGACTACCGGGTACAGGTGTTACCGGGCGGCTGCCGACTCACCTGGACCATGGCCCAGCGGCCGACCCGCGGCGCGGGCCTGGGCATGGTGCTGTTCGGCCCGCTGCTCAACCTGTCGCTGCGCCGGTTCCTACGCAACCTGCGGACTTACACCGACACCCGGTTCGCTGCCACACAGCAGCGATAGGCTGTGTCGGCGCGGTTGAAACTCTAGCTCCGGGGAGCGTGCGATGACCTTCAACGAGGGTATGCAGATCGACACCAGTTCCGCGACGTCCTCGGGCGGCGGCGGAATGGGCCGGATGGCCATCGGTGGCGGCATCGGCGGCCTGCTGCTGGTCGTCGTGGCCATGCTGCTCGGCGTCGATCCCGGCGGCGTGATCAGCCAGCAGCCGCTGGACTCCCGCGAGGACGTGGCGCCCGGTTTCGACTTGAACCGGTGCAAGACGGGTGCGGACGCCAACAAATACGTGCAGTGCCGCGTGGTCGCCACCAGCAACTCGCTGGACGCGGTGTGGAAGCAGCTGATGCCGAAGTACACCCGCCCACACCTGCGGCTGTTCAGCGGCCAGGTGAGCACCGGGTGCGGGCCCGCCAGCAGTGACGTCGGTCCGTTCTACTGCCCGGTGGACAAGACGGCCTACTTCGACACCGATTTCTTCCAGGTTCTCGTCACCCAATTCGGTTCCAGCGGAGGGCCTTTCGCGGAGGAATACGTGGTGGCCCACGAATACGGGCACCACGTGCAGAACCTGCTCGGGGTGCTCGGACGGGCCCAGTCCGGGGCGCAGGGCGCCACCGGCAGCGGGGTTCGCACCGAGCTGCAGGCCGACTGTTACGCCGGGGTGTGGGCGCACTACGCCTCCACCGTCAAGCAGGACAGCACCGGCCAGCCGTTCCTTCAGCCGTTGACCGACAAGGACATTCAGGATGCCCTGTCGGCGGCGGCATCGGTGGGTGACGACCGGATTCAGCAGCAGGTGAACGGGCGGGTGAACCCGGAGTCCTGGACGCACGGCTCGTCCGCGCAGCGGCAGAAGTGGTTCACCACCGGGTACTCCACCGGCGAACCCAACAAGTGCGACACGTTCAACACCAACGATCTGGGGTGAATCTCGAGCACCCGATCACGGTCGGGACGGCTGAGTTCAACGCGGACCAGCACCGGTATTACGACTGGATGCGCCGGGAGGCGCCGGTTTACCGGGGGCGGCTGGCGCTGCGCCCACCCGATCAGGACGTCTATTTCGTCTCCCGCTACCAGGATTGCGCGAACCTGGTCACCGATCCGCGGATCCGCCGCGTGCTGGACGGTGCCGCCGAAGACGCCTCGGTGGTACCCGAGGCGATCCGCGTGCTGACCACCGACACCATGGTCTACCAGGACGACCCGTCGCACCTGCGCCTGCGCAAGCTGGTGAGCCGGCCGTTCACCCCGCGCGCAATCGAGCGGCTCGGTGACCGGATTCGCACGGTCGCGCGCGAACTGCTGGACGGTTTCGAGCCCGGGCAGCGCATCGAGTTGCATCAGCAGTACGCGCTGCCGGTGCCGACCACAGTGATCAGCGAAATAGTGGGTGTCGCAAGCGAAGACCGGTCCACGTTCTACGCCTTCATCGAGCTGCTGTTCGAGGCGATGCTGAACCACAACGCGGCCGGCGCCGCCCAGCAGATGGAAGCCTTCGTCGCCTATCTGCGCGAAATGGTCGAGCAACGTCGGGCCGACCCCGGCGCGGACATCATCACCGAGTTGATCACCGCCAGGGAAGATGGTGGCCTCACCGACGACGAAATCGTCGCGATGGTGTTCCTGCTCATCACCGGCGACTACCAAACCACCCCCAACGTGATCACCAACGGCGTCGCGGCACTACTCGCCCACCCTGACCAACTGCGCCTGCTGCACCAGCGACCCGAACTCATCGGCAGCGCCGTGGAAGAGATCCTCCGCTACTCCGGCACCGTCGGCGGTACCGAAGCCACCACGTTCGCCGGTGAGGACATCACGCTGCACGGAGTCACGATCCCCCGGGGGTCCATGGTGACGACGCTTCTCACGTCAGCCAATCGCGACCCCGCTCAATTTCCCGACCCCGACCGCTTCGACATCACCCGCAGCCCGAACAACCACCTCGCATTCAGCAAGGGCACCCACTTCTGTCTCGGTTCACATCTGGCACGGCTGGAAACGGGGATCATCATCGGCGAGCTGATCGGGCGTTTCCCGAATCTGACGCTGGCGTTTGCCCCGGAAGATCTTCGGCTGCAACCGATTCCGCTGCTCAACCGGTTCGACGAGGTGCCCTTGGTACTGGCTTGAGGTTCACGAACCGGCCAGCAGAGCCTGCAACTCGGCACGACGCCGCTCGTCGAGTGCCAGCAGCGGCGGCCGCGGGTCGCCGGCCGGGAAGCCGAGCAGATCCAGGCCGGCCTTGACGGTGGTGGGCAGCCCGCCCGCAACGATGAACTGCAGCAACGGCTTTAGGTCGTCGTAGCGGAGCTGCGCCTTCTCGAGGTCGTCGGCGCGCACCGCGTTGTACAGGTCGATACACGGCTGCGGGCGCAGATTCGGTGCGGCCGTGCACCATCCGGACGCGCCCACCCTGAGCGCGTCGAGCACAAGCGGATTGCTGCCGTTGTAGAAGGGCAACTCGCCGCCGCTGAGTTCGGCGATGCGCCGCATCCGGTTCAGGTCACCGGTGGATTCTTTCACCATGGTGACGTTGTCGATGTTGTCGAACAGGGTGACCAGCAGTTCGGGGCTCATGTCCACACCACTGGTGGCCGGGTTGTTGTAGGCCATGATCGGGATTCCGATCGACTCACCGATGCTGCGGTAGTGCTGAGCGATCTCGCGATCGCTGAGCTTCCAGTACGAGACGGGCAGGATCATCACCGCGTCGGCGCCGGCCTGCTCCGCGTACCGGGCGCGCCGAATTGTGTTGGTGGTGGTCAGATCTGACACCCCGACCACCACCGGAGCACGGCCGTTGACGGCGGTCAGCGTGGTGTCGACGACGGCATCGAACTCGGGTTCATCGAGATAGGCCAGTTCGCCGGTGCTGCCGAGCGGGGCGATCGCGTGAACACCGGAGGCCACCAGCCGGTCGACGAGGGCGGCGAGCCGGTCGGTGTCGACGCCGGACGTGTCGGCTGTGAACGGGGTGATCGGGTAGGCGATGATGCCGTGGATCTCGGGCACGTTTCCTCGAATTCAGTTGGCGGGCAGAGTAGTCAGGGCGTCGGGGTGCCGCGTCAGCGCACGCCGGGCGTAGTAGGCGAAATTGGCGCGGCTGCGTGAAGGCGTCAGCGTCCAGTCATGGGCCTCTCGGGCGAGTGCTTCGGGGAGCTCTTTGACGTCGCCTGCGGCCATCGCGGCGAGCTGCAACTTGGCGGCACGTTCCATCAGCACCGCCAGGGAACAGGCCTCCTCGATGCTGGCGCCGGCCACCACCTGTCCGTGATGCGCGAGCAGGACGGCCTTCTTGTCGCCCAGCGCGGCGGAGATGATCTCGCCCTCCTCGTTACCGACGGGCACGCCGGGCCACTGCGCCAGGAACGCGCAATCGTCATAGAGCGGGGTGGTGTCCATGTGCGACACGACCAGGGGCACCTCCAGCATCGACAGGGCTGCCACATGGAAGGGATGCGTGTGCACGATGCACTGGACGTCAGCTCGGGCGCGGTAGATCCAGCTGTGAAAACGATTGGCCGGGTTGGCGATTCCGGAACCTTCCAGGACATCGAGATCCTCGTCGACGAGCAGCAGATTGTCCTCGGTGATCTCGTCGAAGCCCAGACCCAGCCGCTGGGTGTAGTAGGTGCCCGGCTTTTCGGCACGTGCGGTGATCTGACCGGCCAAACCGGACTCATGACCGGCGTCGAACAGCGCGCGGCAGGTGAGCGCGATCTTCTGGCGGGTGCTCAGTCCGGAATCGGCATTCTCGGCATCGAGGAGTTCCTGGGCGCGACGCATCAGGTCGGCTTTTGCCGCGGAAAAAGTGGTTGCCATCAACGACTCCCTCGATCGGGAAAGTGTGACACAATAGTAGCACTATAGGAAACTTTGTGTCATAGGGGGCCTCGCCGATGACCGCTCTCCTGCGGACGGTGCGCAAGCAGCGCGGGCTCACCCTCGAGCAACTGGCCGATCAGACCGGCCTGACCAAGAGCTACCTGTCCAAGATCGAGCGCGGCCAGAGCACGCCGTCGATCGCGGTGGCCCTCAAGGTGGCACGGGCACTCGACGTCGATGTCGGTCGGCTGTTCTCCGACGATGCCACTGAGGAGCGGATCACCGTCGACCGCGCCGATCCGGCCGGCGGTCGCTACCGGGCACTGGCCACCACGCTGCTGGGCAAATCGATGTCACCCTTCCTGGTACGGCCGACCCACGATGCCTCCGACGATCCCCACCCCGAGCACACCGGCCAGGAATTCATTTTCGTGCACGCCGGGAGCATCGAACTGAGCTACGGCGAGCACGTCATCTCATTGGCGCCGGGCGACAGCGCATACTTCGACGCGTCCGTGGGCCACCGACTCAGAGCCGTCGGCGGGCCCGCTGAGGTCGTCGTCATCACCGCACCCGGCCCGTAGCCCGCTGTCCCCCGATTGGGGGACAGAAGACGACCCGGTCGTGGGATACACACCGGGTCGGACTTCGCCCACACTTGACGTTACAGATTGACATGTTTCGTCACTATGTAATGACCACCGGGTCAGAGATTCGTGAAGGAGAAGGATTATGTCCTACGAAATGCTGTTCGCCGCCGAGGAGGCCACGTACGGTTTGATCTCGTTCATCGTCGACGAGATCGCCGAGTGAACACGGCCCGCGGCCGACGGAAGGCCTTCGTCTCCGCGGGCACTCGCCGGCAAACCTCACACGAGTTCGGAACCACTATGGCCTCAGACAACACTTCCGCCAGCCCGATCACCCGCGACGGCAGCCTCGTCGAGATCTACCGACGCGTGTCGGTGACCGACGAGATCAGCCTCATCACCACGCTGCTCGAGCCCGGCGGCTCGGTACTGGACCTGGGCTCCGGCGCCGGACGCATCGCTAATCCGTTGGGAGAAAAAGGATTCGAGGTCACGGCGGTAGACGACTCGGCCGATATGCTCGCGCACGTGCGCGCCGCGAGGACCGTTGAGGCCCGCATCGAGGACCTGCGACTGTCCGAGAAGTACGACCTCGTGCTGCTGGCGAGCAGCCTGGTCAACTACCCCGGCGTGGACGGGCGAAGGGGCCTGCTGGCCACGGTTGCCCACCATCTCAAGCCGACCGGCAAAGCGCTCATCCAGTGGCGACCACCGGAGTGGTTCACCTTGCGACCGGCGGGCAGCTACCACCGCGCCGACGGCGACATGCAGCAGACCATGACCATCCTGCACAACGATGGCGACCGGGTCCTCGGCGAGTTCACCCTCGCCTACGGCGGGCAGAGCCTGACCCAGTCGTTCGAGGCACACCGGATCGGCGTCGACGAGTTCCGCTCGTTGCTCGACGAGGTCGGCCTGACGCTGGAGACTGAGAACCCCGAATCCTCCGAATGGCTCACCGTCTCCGCTCGGAGTTGATCCGCCCGGTGGAGGGCTCTGTACGTCGTTCGGGGGACCAGAATTAGGACCATCCGTAGGCTGCCCAGAACCCCTGGGCGCGTTGCACCATTGAGGCTCAATCACATTGAGCGAAAGGTGGTGTGTGCACCCATGGCACACGAAGTTCTGTTCTTCGACGAAGAGGCCTCGTACTCGTTGTTCGGCTTCGTCGTCGGCGAGATCGCGGAGTAAGCCTGCGAACCCGTCAAGGACTGACGACGCCGGCGGGACCGCATTCCCCCGCCGGCGTTTGTCTGTCTGCTACCAGGGCCGCGTCGAGCAGGTGACGCCGGTGGTGGCGCTGCGGGTATCCACCACCTGGCCGTCGACGGAAATCTCACAGCGCAACTCCGGCGTGCTTCCCGAGCCGCAGTCCGGCCAGTGGCAGCCGCCGCTGGCGCTGACGAAGGCCCACTGGCTCGGGTTCGCGAGAGTGGCGGTGTAGACCAATGGTTGGTCGGCGCTGAAAGTGGCCGCCACGGTCGTCAAGAATTGCGAGGAGTTCGCGTCGAAAGCTCCCTGACTGGGCGGATCGGCGCTCATGTAACGGACGTTGCCGGTGAGGTTGCCGGTGGTGGTGATCGTGTAGGTCACCTGGTGGCCGGCAGGGTCCGCGTGCGCGGTCGGGCTTACGGCCACGAAAGCCGCACCCAGGAGTCCCGCGGCGACCGCGCTGGCCAGTTTGTGCACGTTCGTCATATCGGAAACGCTACCGGATTCGTTACCCGCCGATTTTGGACAAACGTCTCTACCATCTAGCTGTGCCCACAGCGTTCGTGTTGTCCGGTGGCGCCAGCCTGGGAGCAATCCATGTAGGGATGCTGCGTGCCCTCGCCGACGAGGGGATCACCCCTGACCTGATCGTGGGCACGTCCGTGGGCGCGGTCAACGGCGGCTGGCTCGCCTCCCGGGCCGACGCCGCCGGCATCCGCGGGCTCGCCGACCTGTGGATATCGCTGACCCGCCAGCAGGTGTTTCCCGCTCACCCACTGTCGGGTGTGCTGGGCATGTTCGGGCGACGAACACACCTGGTGCCCAATTCCGGCCTGCGACGCATCCTCTCCGAGAAGCTGCAGTTCGCCCGCCTCGAGGACGCCCCGATCCCGCTGCACGTGGTGGCGACGGACGTGGTCTCGGGCACCGACGTGTTGCTTTCGTCGGGCGACGCGGTGGACGCGATCGCGGCCAGCGCCGCCATCCCGGGCATCTTCCCCCCGGTCAAGATCAACGGACGCGACCTGATGGACGGAGGTGTCGTGAACAACACACCGGTTTCGCACGCCGTCGCCCTCGGCGCCGATCGGGTCTGGGTTTTGCCGACGGGCTACTCCTGCAACCTGCCCGCGACACCGAAGTCGGCGGTCAACATGGCGCTGCACGCCATGACGATCGCCCTGAACCACCGCCTCGCTGACGACATCTCCCGCTACGAAACCACCTGCGAGCTGCACGTCATTCGCCCGCTGTGCCCGGTCAGCATCTCCGGGTCGGACTTCTCGCACGCGGCAACGTTGATCGAGCGCTCGCACGCCGCGACCCGAGAGTGGCTGTCGGCGCACGCGCCGTCCACGGGGCAGGGCGCGTTGCTGGAGCCGCACCGGCACTAGCTGCCCGCGCTCACCCAGTTCTGGCGACGTTCACCCGGGTCGGGTAAGAAGCACCCCATGAGCGACGATCCGGAACAGGGCGAACCGCCGGGCTTCAGCCGCCGCGCGCTGATTACGACCGGCGCGGTGGCCGGTGTGCTCGGTGCGGGCGTCGGGGTGGGCGGCGCCACGCTGCTGCGGTCGAATCGCTCGGAGGTCTGGTCGCAGCCGGATCGCGCCGGCGCGCCGCCCGTGGGCGGGCTACATCTGCAGTTCGGCCGGGATGCCGGCACTGAGGCGGTGGTGTCCTGGCACACCACCGACGCCGTCCGCAATCCGCGAGTGATGGTGGGCGCGCCGACGTCCGGATTCGGCAGCACGGTGACGGCCGAAACCCGGACCTACCGAGATGCCAAGTCCAATACGGAGGTTCGCGTCAATCACGCGCGTCTGACGGGCCTTCAGCCGGACACCGACTACATCTATGCCGCGGTGCACGACGGCGCCCAACCCGAGCTGGGCACTTTGCGAACGGCGCCGACGGGACGAAAGCCCTTCCGCTTCACCAGTTTCGGCGATCAGTCGACACCGACGCTGAGCACCCTGACCGACGGCCGCTACGTCAACGACCACCTCGGATCGCCGGCGGCCGGCGACACCACGGCGGCAATCGAACGGATGGCGCCGCTGTTCAACCTCGTCAACGGCGACCTCTGTTACGCCAACCTGGCTCAAGACCGGATTCGCACCTGGTCGGACTGGTTCGTCAACAACAGCCGTTCGGCACGCCACCGGCCGTGGATGCCTGCCGCGGGCAACCATGAGAACGAATTGGGTAACGGCCCCGTGGGTTACGGCGCCTACCAGACATACTTCGCGGTGCCGGACTCAGGAGCGAGTACGCAATTCCGGGGGTTGTGGTACTCGTTCACCGCGGGGGCCGTGCGGGTGATCAGCCTCAACAATGACGACGTGGCCTACCAGGACGGTGGCAACTCCTACATCCACGCCTACTCCGGTGGAGAGCAGAAGCGTTGGCTAGCAGCCGAATTGGACGCCGCGCGGCACGATCCAGGGATCGACTGGGTGGTGGTGTGCATGCACCAGACGGCGATCTCCACCGCCAAAGCCAACGGGGCGGACCTGGGCATCCGCCAGGAGTGGCTGCCGCTGTTCGATCAGTACCAGGTCGACTTGGTGGTGTGCGGGCACGAACACCACTACGAGCGGTCGCATCCGTTGCGCGGCGCCCTCGGTGGTGATACGCGGACACCGATACCCGTGGACACCCGCATGGATGTGATTGACGTGACCAAGGGCACCGTGCACCTGGTGATCGGCGGGGGCGGTACGTCGCACCCGACCAACGGTCTGTTCTTCCCCGACCTGCGCTGCCAGGTGATCACCGGGGTGGGCGCCTTCGACCCGGCGGTCAGGCGCAAGCCGCCGATCTACGTGATGGAGGACGCGCCGTGGTCGGCATTCCGTGACCGCGACAACGCGTACGGATTCGTGGCTTTCGACGTCGATCCGGGTACGCCGGGCGGCCGGACGTCGATCAAGGCGACCTACTACGCGGTGCGGGGACCGTACGGCGCCGTTGTCCCGATCGACCAGTTCACCTTGACCAAGCCGCGCGGGGGCTAGAAGAGGGCCTGCTGCAACGGTTCCGGGTTAGTTGCGATTGCGGCCGGCGGTGTCGACGGTCGCGGATCGCTGCCCAGCCGATATTTGGCGATCAGCGGTCTGGCGCGTTCCCGAAGCATGTCCCGGTAGCTCTGCGGCAGGTACGCACCGCGGCGATAGAGGTCGCGGTACCGGCCGGTCAGCTCAGGGTGCGCGAGAGCCAGCCAGGCCATGAACCAGCCCCGGGTGGCACCGCGCAGGTGTAGCCCGAACACGGTGACGCTGGTGGCGCCGGCGGACGCGATCTGTCCGAGTAGAGCGTCGAGGTGTTCGGTCGAATCGGTCAGGTGCGGCAGCACCGGCGCGACCATGACGTGACAGCCGAGACCTGCTTCGAGAATGGCGGTGATGAGCGCCAGCCGAGCCTGCGGCGTCGGCGTGCCCGGCTCGACATCGCGGTGCAGGTCCGGATCGCCTACCGCGAGCGAGATCGCGACCGACAGCGGAACCTGTTGAGCGGCTTGGGCTATCAGCGGCAGGTCGCGGCGGAGCAGGGTGCCTTTGGTGAGGATGGACATCGGCGTGCCCGACTCGGCGAGCGCCGAGATGATGCCGGGCATCAGTGCGTAGCGGCCCTCGGCGCGCTGGTAAGGGTCGGTGTTGGTGCCCAGCGCGACCGTTTCGCGTTGCCACGACGGCCTGCGCAGTTCCTGCCGCAATACCTCGACGACGTTGGTTTTGACGACGATCTGCGTGTCGAAATCGGTGCCGACGTCGAAGTCCAGGTATTCGTGGGTGGGACGCGCGAAGCAGTATCGGCAGGCGTGTGAGCAGCCGCGATAGCCGTTGACCGTGTAGCGGAATGGCAGGGCGGACGCGTTGGGCACCTTGTTCAGCGCCGACTTGCACAGCACCTCGTGAAACGTCATGCCCTCGAACTGCGGCACCCGCACGCTCTTGACCAGGCCCAGCCGCTGCAGCCCCGGCAGCGCTCCGTCGTCGACCGGCGTCCCGTTGACCGCCACCGCTTGGCCTGCCCAGCGCATGCCTCCATTCGAACAATAGTTCGATGCGGCGTCAAGTGGGTGAGCGAGGCGCGCCGTCGGGTGGCTTGGCGAGGGTGCGCAGATGAACGCGATCGACGACGTGTCGCCGGCATTATGCGCACCCTCGCCGCCCGGCAGCCCAGGCCCCCTCGCCACCGGGCAGCCCAGGCCCCAGTAGCTACAACCGCGAGAGCACCTCAGCGACGACCGAATCCACCGGCACCGACACCTGCTCCCCCGACCTCAGGTCCTTGACGCCGATCGTGCCGGCACCCAGATCCCGATCTCCGGCAACGAGCGCCACCACCGCACCCGAGCGGTCGGCTGCGCGCATCGCACCCTTGAGGCCGCGGTCTCCGTAGGCCAAGTCGACCCGAACTCCGGCGCCCCGCAGCGCGGCACCCAGCACCGCCAACCGCAACTTGGCGGCCTCGCTCAACGGCACACCGAACACGTCACATCGTGCCGCGGACCCCACGCTCTTGCCCTCGGCGCGCAGAGCCAGCAGCGTCCGGTCCACCCCGAGTCCGAAACCGATGCCGGAAAGGTCTTGCCCGCCAAGCTGTTTCATCAGGCCGTCGTAGCGGCCGCCGCCACCGATGCCGGACTGCGCGCCCAATCCGTCGTGCACGAACTCGAAGGTGGTCTTGGTGTAGTAATCCAGGCCGCGGACCATGCGCGGGTTGATGACGTAGGGAACCCCGAGCGCATCCAAATGCGCCAGCACCGTGTCGAAGTGCTGTTTGGCGGCATCGGACAGGTGATCGAGCAGCACCGGCGCATCGGCGGTCATCGCCTTCACCTCCGGACGCTTGTCGTCGAGCACCCGCAGCGGGTTCAACGCAGCCCGCTGTCTGGTCGGCTCATCGAGGTCGAGGCGGAAAAGGAACTCCTGCAACAATTCCCGGTATTGCGGACGGCAGCTCTCGTCACCGAGCGAGGTGATCTCCAACCGGAACCCGTCGAGCCCCAGCGACCGGAACCCGGCGTCGGCCACGGCGATCACCTCGGCGTCCAACGCGGGGTCGTCGACCCCGATCGCTTCGACACCCACCTGCTGCAACTGCCGGTACCGGCCGGCCTGCGGACGTTCGTAGCGGAAGAACGGACCCGCGTAGCACAGCTTGACCGGCAGCGCTCCCCGGTCGAGGCTGTGCTCGATCACCGCGCGCACCACACCGGCAGTGCCCTCGGGTCGCAGCGTCACCGAGCGGTCGCCGCGGTCGGAGAACGTGTACATCTCTTTGGACACCACATCGGTGGACTCCCCCACCCCCCGCGCGAACAGCGCGGTGTCCTCGAAGATCGGTAGCTCGATGTGTCCGTAGCCGGCCCGCCGGGCCGACGCGAGCAACCCGTCGCGCACCGCGACGAACTCCGCTGAATCCGGCGGGATGTAATCCGGAACACCCTTGGGAGCAACGAATTCCGTCACGGGCTCAGGCCTTCGATGAACGGGTTGAAGCGGCGTTCGGCGCCGATCGTGGTGGAGTTGCCATGTCCGGGTAGTACCACGGTCTTGTCCTCGAGCACCAACAGTTTATTGACGATCGAGTGCAACAGGTCCCGTCCACTGCCGCCGAACAGGTCGCTGCGGCCGATGGACCGTTCGAACAAGGTGTCGCCACTGAATACGACGTCAGCCTCCTTCTCCGCCGCCTGCAGCACGCGGAAACACACCGAACCGCGGGTGTGCCCCGGGGTGTGGTCGATATTGACCGAGATGCCTCCCAGGTCGATCTTGTCGCCGTCGCGGTCCAGTTCGACGACCTGCTTGGGCTCCCGGAAGAACGCGCCGGCGAACACCTGCGCGACCCGCGGCCCCATGCCGTAGATCGGGTCTTTCAGCATGAACCGGTCCTCGGGATGAATGTAGGTGGGGCACCCGAAGGTGTCCGAGACCTTCTGGGCCGACCACATGTGGTCGATGTGACCGTGGGTGATCAACACCGCCGCCGGAGTCAACCGATTCTTGTCGAGTATCTGCCGCAACTGGCCCATCGCGCGCTGGCCGGGGTCGACGATGATGGCGTCGGCGCCTGGCCGCTCGGCCAGCACATAGCAGTTGCACTGCAACAACCCGGCCGGAAATCCGGTGATCAACACGGTCCCAGTTTCCCATCCCGCAAGCCATGGAAAGATAGCGGCCGTGCCGACCAATCAGCAGCGACGTGCGACAGCAAAGCGCAAACTCGAGCGGCAGCTGGAGCGCCGCGCCAAGCAGGCCAAGAGGCGCCGCATCCTGACGATCGCCGGTGGCGCGGTCGCCGCGGTGGCGGTGGTGGCGGCCGTGGTGGTTGCCGTCGTCGTCACCAAGGACGACAACAAAGGCAACCCGTCGGCGTCGAGCACGTCGAGCAGCGCCGCGCCCAGCTCGTCGGCCGCCGGCCTGCCGCCGGTGCAGCTCGGTAATGCCGTGCCGTTGCCGCAGTTCAAGGCGCCGGCCAACCTTGGCGCCAACTGCCAATACCCGGCGTCCCCGGACAAGGCTGTCAAGCCCGTCAAGCCGCCGCGCACCGGCAAGGTCCCGACCGAGCCCGCACAGGTCAGCGTCAGCATGGTGACCAGTCAGGGCAATCTGGGCCTGATGCTGGCCAACAACGAATCGCCTTGCACGGTCAACAGTTTCGCCAGCCTGACCAACCAAGGGTTCTTCAAGGACACCAAATGCCACCGGTTGACCACCTCACCGTCGCTGTCGGTGTTGCAGTGCGGCGACCCCAAGGGCGACGGCACCGGCGGGCCGGGCTACCAGTTCGCCAACGAATACCCCACCGACCAGTACCCCGCCAATGACCCGAAGCTCAAGGAGCCGGTGATCTATCCCCGCGGCACCCTGGCCATGGCCAACGCGGGACCCAACACCAACAGCAGTCAGTTCTTCCTGGTCTACCGCGACTCGGCGCTGCCGCCGGAGTACACGGTGTTCGGCAAAATTCAGGACGACGGGCTGGCCACGCTGGACAAGATCGCTGCGGCGGGTGTCGCCGGAGGCGGAGAGGACGGCCCGCCCGCCCTCGACGTGACCATCACCTCGATGTTGCTCGACTAACCTGGGACCCCGGGGCGGCGGCGGCTTACCGGGAGGAGATTCGTGGCCGAGAGCTCGTTCGGTCGGTACCAGCTGCAGGGGCTGCTGGGTCGAGGCGGCATGGGTCAGGTGTATCGCGCCTACGACACCCAGACTGACCGCGTCGTCGCCATCAAGCTGCTGCCACCGAATCTGGCCGAGGACAAAGAGTTCGAGCACCGATTCCGCCGCGAGGCGCGCATCGCAGCCAGCCTCAACGACCCGCACGTGGTGCCGATCCACAGCTTCGGCGAGATCGACGGCCAACTCTATGTCGACATGCGTCTGGTCGAGGGCCGCGATCTGGCGCGGTTCATCGCCGAGAACGGCGGCCGGCTCAGCCCGGCGCAGACCGTCGCGATCATCGAACAGGCCGCGGCTGCGCTCGACAGCGCGCACCAGGCGGGGTTGGTGCACCGCGACGTCAAGCCGTCGAACATCCTGGTCGCCAAAGCCCGCGACTTCGTCTACCTGATCGACTTCGGCATCGCCCGCGCGACCACCGACACGGCCCTGACGCAGACCGGGCTCACGATGGGCACGCTGGCCTATCTGGCTCCCGAACGCTTCCGCGGCATCACCGACCCACGCGCCGATGTCTATGCGCTGGCCTGCACCCTCTATGAATGCCTCACCGGCAAGCGGCCCTATCCCGGTGACAGCTTCGAAGAGCAGATCTCCGGGCACCTCCACGCACCGCCGCCGCGCCCCACGGCCATCGCTCGTGATGTGCCGCCAGCCTTCGACGCGGTGATCGCGCGCGGGATGGCCAAGGACCCGGAGGCCCGGTACCAGACGGTGACCGACCTCGCCGATGCCGCCCGGGCGGCGTTGGGTGGCGCCGGCCTGGCATTGCCTCCCCCGCCGCCCCCCGAGGCACACACCGGCCTGGCCCCGGCGGGCCCCGACGCGCCGGCCCCGGACAAGGCGAGCCGCACCATGCTGATCGCAACGGTCGCGGGCTCAGGGCTGGCGCTGGTCCTGGTCGCTGCCCTGGTCGCGTTTTTCGCCGGCGGCGACGACAACGGCTCGAACACCCCCACGACCCGCACGACAGTGACGACTACGACGCAGGCGCCAGAGACGACCACCGAGACAACCGCGGACCAGTCGGACAGGGGCAAAACCGAGTCCACCGACACGGTCGACACGACCGACGTGTCGGGTACGCCCTAAGAATTACATCCAGCAACCCGAGATAAATATTCTGGGGCGGCCATCATCGCCAATAAAGGCCCCAGTCTGCGCTTATTACGCCAGATATTGAATTCAAATTTCACGCGGGGTCGAAGGCACAAACTTTGAGCTGGGAGTGCCCGATGCAATGTCAGCGTGACGCCTAAACTCCGCTTTCATTGTGTAAGGGCGCAAATCTGTCGGCAGACGGATAGCGAACTTCGCATCATGTCCATTCGAGACAGTAGGTGGTTGCCGTGTCGTGGGTGAACGTTGGGCTGGACAACTTGGCAACGGCCGCAACGGATCTGGGCACGATAAGCGCCGCAATCCAGACTGCCGGTACCGCCGCCGCCCTACCCACGACCGCCATCCTGCCGGCGGCCGCTGATGACGTATCGGCAGCCATTGCGGCATTGTTCGGCGGCTACGCCGTGGATTTTCAACAACTCAATAGCCGCCTGGTGGCAATACAGGAACAATTCGCATCGGGCATCAATGCCGCGGCGAATGCCTATGCGCAGACAGAACTGGCCAGCGTGCAACGGCAGCTCCTGGATGCGACGAATGCGCAGTCGCGGGCGCTGTTAGGCCGGCCACTCATCGGCAACGGTGTCGACGCCACGGCGCCGGGCCAAGCGGGCGAACCCGGTGGGCTGCTGTACGGCAATGGCGGAAAGGGCATGGCCGGGTCCACTCCCGGGATGGCCGGTGGCGCCGGCGGTGCTGCGGGACTGCTCGGAAGCGGCGGACAAGGGGCCGCAGGGGGTGCGGGCGCCCCGGGAGGCGCGGGCGGCGCGGGCGGCTGGTTGTTCGGCAACGGCGGCAGCGGCGGCAGCGGCGGGGTGGCGGGTGGATCAGGTGGGCTGGGCGGACGCGCCTGGCTGGTGGGCAACGGTGGCGCGGGTGGCGCCGGAGGGGCGACAGCGGTTGGCGGCGCAGGCGGCGTAGGCGGATGGCTGTTCGGCAACGGCGGCGCCGGCGGCAGCGCAGCGGCCGGCGGGGTTGGCGGCCAGGGTGGCCAAGCCTGGTTGTTCGGCAACGGCGGCGCCGGCGGTGACGGAGGTGGTGGAGCCGCCGGCGGCAACGGCGGCCGAGGCGGCTGGCTGATCGGCGACGGCGGTGACGGCGGGATCGGCGGGGCGGCCCTCGACCCGGGCCAGGCCGGCGGGAGCGGCGGAAACGGCGGTGCCGCGGGACTGATCGGGGCCGGCGGATTCGGCGGCGCCGGGGGTAACGGCCTGGCCGGAAAGGCCGGACTGGCGGCCACTGTCGCAGGCAACTCCGGCACTGCCGGTAGCACGGGCGGGGCCGGGGGCGACGGGGGTGCAGGCGGCGCCGGCGGGTTGCTGTTCGGCAAAGGCGGACCGGGCGGAGACGGCGGCCTGGGCGGCGCCGGTGGTGCCGCCGGTGCCGGCGCGAACGGAGTAGATGCTGCGGCTGTGCCCGGCGGTACCGGTGGCACGGGTGGTGACGGGGGCGCCGGCGGGACGGGCGGCGCCGGCGGCAATGGCGGGGTCGGTGGTGCCGGTGGTCTGACCGGTAGTGCCGGCAAGAACGGCGTCGGCGGCGCAGGCGGCGCAGGCGGCGCGGGCGGAGACGGCGGTAACGGCGCCGTCGGTGCCCGCGGCATCGACGGCGGTCCCAACGGAGGAACCGGTGGTGACGGCCGGGACGGAGGCGCCGGCGGTGCCGGCGGAAAAGGCGGCGACGGCGGCGCGGGTGGCGCGACGCCGGCGGGCAAGGCCGGCCTACAGGGCGCTGGTGGGGCCGGCGGCAAGGGCGGATCCGGGGCCGCCGGTGGTGACGGCGGGCGCGGTGGCGACGGGTCTGTGGGCCCTGGCGCCGGCGGCAGAGGCGGCAACGGCGGAAATCCGGGTGGCGGCGGCGCAGGCGGGCTAGGCGGCTCTGGCTCCACTCCTGGCGCCAAGGGTCTCGACGGCAGCGCGGCCCTGACCGGGGGTAACGGTGGTGCGGGTGGCAACGGCGGCAACGGCTTCGAATTCGCCGGTGTGAGCACACCAGGCGGTGCCGGTGGCGACGGCGGCAATGGCGGGCTGGTGGGCAATGGCGGGGCAGGCGGCAACGGCGGCGAAGGAGGCCCCGGCGGCGAGGGCGCGATCGAGACCCAACCAGGCGCGAAAGGGCAGGTCGGCGCTACCGGCGCCGCCGGGGGCGACGGCGGGAAAGGGGGCGCCGGCGGAGCACTCGCGGGCAACGGCGGCGCCGGCGGACATGGCGGAACCGGCGGGTCCGGCGGGACTGGCGGCCAAGGCGCCGACGGAGCCGATGCCACAGTCCTGGGTGTCGACGGAAACCGGGGCGGTGACGGAGGCAAAGGGGGTACCGGCGGAGCGGGCGGCAACGGCGGCCTCGGTGGCGCCGCGCCGGCGGGCAAAGCGGGCGCTCAAGGGGTTGGCGGGGCCGGTGGCCAAGGTGGGACCGGTGGCGTCGCGGGCAACGGCGGCAAAGGCCAGCTCGGCGTTCAGGGCACCAACAGCGGCGCGGGCGGCAACGGCGGAAACGGCGGCGATCCCGGACAGGGCGGGGACGGTGGAATCGGAGGTCTCGGGTCCACCCCCGGCGCGAAAGGCGGAATCGGCGCCGGCGCCGTCAGCGGGGGCAACGGCGGCGAGGGCGGACAGGGCGCGGCAGCCACCACGGTCGGCGGCACGGGTGCGACCGGCGGCAAGGGCGGCGACGGCGGTTTGGTCGGCAACGGCGGCAAAGGCGGAACCGGCGGCACCGGCGGGCCGGGCTCGGTATCGAGTGATCCAAACGCGCCGGGTGGCGCCGGTGGAACGGGCGGGATCGGAGGCAGCGGCGGCCGGGGTGGGTCATGGGCCGGCGACGGCGGCGCCGGCGGCGTCGGTGGTACCGGAGGGACCGGCGGCACCGGCGCCAACGGCACCAACGGTGGCCTCGGTGCGCCGTCTGGCGGGGCCGGCGGCGACGGCGGCAAAGGCAGCGATGGCGGCATCGGTGGGAAGGGCGGGACCGGCGGAAGCGGCGGGGCAGCCCCCGCCGGCAAGGCCGGAATCCAGGGTGCCGGCGGAACCGGAGGTGTGGGCGGCACCGGGGGCAACGGCGGAAACGGCGGCAACGGCGGACCCGGGCCCGGGGTCACGATCAACACGCCGCCGAACGGTAGCGGCGGCACCGGCGGACGGGGTGGCGACGCCGGCAACGGCGGAACCGGCGGCGCCGGCGGGTCGGGCTCCAGCGTGGGAGCCACCGGCGCCACTGGCATCCGCGGCAATGGTGGAGACGGCGGAAACGGCGGCAACGGTGGCGACGGCGTCGCAATCTTCTTCCCCGACCCCGGCAACGGTGGTAACGGCGGTTTCGGAGGCAGCGGCAACATCGGCGGTAACGGCGGAAACGGCGGTACCGGCGGCGACGGGGTGCAGGCGCGAATCGGCGGCAAAGGCGGCAGAGGCGGAGACGGCGGCGCCGGTGTGGTCAACGGGGGTAACGGCGGCAACGGCGGCAACGGCGGCAGAGGCTCGGACGGTAGTTCCGGAATCTTTGGCTTTCCCGGCGAAGCCGGGGGTTCCGGGGGTGATGGGGGTAGCGGCGGCAGCGTTTCCGTCAATGGAAAAGCGGTGCCGGGAGGCTTCCCGAGCGGGGGCTTGTCCGGCAACCCGCCCACCGGAATCGGTGGCATCTTCGGCGGGAGCGGCGGCGCCGGCGGAAAGGGTGGGACCGGCGCGAAGGCCTAGGCGGCATCAGACAGCGGACATCACTCGTATCCGTGGTGCACCCCGCAACGGTCGTCCGCGTGTTTCGGCACCGGCGCCTCATGCGCCCGCAGGACGAACTACGAAGCTGACGTCACCCGGTACACGTCGTACACACCCTCGACGTTGCGCACCACGTTGAGCAGATGCCCCAGATGCTTGGGGTCGCCCATCTCGAAAGTGAATCGGCTGATCGCCACCCGGTCACCTGATGTGGTGACCGACGCCGACAGGATGTTCACCTTCTCGTCGGCCAGCACCCGGGTGATGTCGGACAGCAAGCGGTGCCGGTCGAGCGCCTCGACCTGGATCGCCACCAGGAATACCGAGGACGCCGACGGCGCCCACAGCACCTCGATGATGCGCTCGGCCTGCTGCTGGAGCGACGCGGCGTTGGTGCAGTCGGTGCGGTGCACGCTGACACCGCCGCCGCGGGTGACGAACCCCATGATCTGGTCGCCGGGCACCGGCGTGCAGCACTTGGCCAGCTTGGTCAGCACACCCGGCGCCCCGGGCACCGACACCCCGACATCCTCGGTACTGCGGGGACGGCGCAGCATGGTCGTCGGAGTGGAGCGCTCGGCCAGTTCCTCTTCGGCCTGGTCGATGCCGCCGAGTTCGGCCAGCAGCCGCTGTACCACGTGGCGGGCCGAGACGTGACCCTCCCCAATCGCGGTGTACATCGCCGACACGTCGGTATAGTGCAGTTCGCGGGCCACCGCGGCCATCGACTCACCATTGACCAAGCGCTGCAACGGAAGTCCGCCCCGGCGCACCTCGCGGGCCATGACTTCCTTGCCGGCCTCCAGCGCCTCCTCACGGCGCTCCTTGGCGAACCACTGCCGGATCTTCGTCTTCGCCCGCGGCGACACCACGAACTGCTGCCAGTCCCGCGACGGCCCCGCGTTCTGCGCCTTGGAGGTGAAAACCTCGACGACTTCCCCGTTCTCCAGCTTGCGTTCCAGCGCCACCAGTCGTCCATTGACCCGGGCGCCGATGCAGCGGTGGCCGACTTCGGTGTGCACCGCGTACGCGAAGTCCACCGGCGTGGACCCCGCCGGCAACGTGAAGACGTCACCCTTGGGCGAGAACACGAAAATCTCTTGCACCGCAAGGTCGTAACGCAACGACTCGAGGAACTCCCCGGGGTCGGCGGCCTCCCGCTGCCAGTCGAGCAGCTGACGCATCCAGGCCATGTCGTCGATCTCGGCGGCAGCGTGGGGATGCGGAACACCGTTGCGGCCCTTGGCTTCCTTGTACCGCCAGTGCGCGGCGATACCGAACTCGGCCGTCTTGTGCATGTCGCGGGTGCGGATCTGCACCTCCAGCGGCTTGCCCTCCGGTCCGACGACCGTGGTGTGCAGCGACTGGTACACGCCGTAGCGGGGCTGGGCGATGTAGTCCTTGAACCGCCCCGCCATCGGCTGCCACAGCGAATGCACCACGCCCACAGCGGCGTAGCAGTCGCGGATCTCATCGCACAGGATGCGGATGCCGACCAGGTCGTGGATGTCGTCGAAGTCACGGCCCTTGACGATCATCTTCTGATAGATCGACCAGTAGTGCTTGGGCCGGCCCTCCACCGTCGCCTTGATCTTCGACCCGTTCAAGGTGTTGGTGATCTCGGTGCGCACCTTGGCCAGGTAGGTGTCCCGGGACGGAGCGCGGCCGGCGACCAGGCGGACGATCTCTTCGTACTTCTTGGGGTGCAGGATCGCGAACGACAGGTCTTCCAGTTCCCACTTGACGCTCGCCATGCCGAGTCGATGGGCAAGCGGGGCAATGACTTCCAGTGTTTCACGGGCCTTGCGTGCCTGCTTCTCCGGCGGCAGGAAGCGCATGGTGCGCATGTTGTGCAGCCGGTCGGCCACTTTGATCACCAGCACGCGCGGATCGCGGGCCATGGCGGTGATCATTTTGCGGATCGTCTCGCCCTCGGCTGCGCTGCCCAACACGACCCGGTCCAGCTTGGTCACGCCGTCGACGAGGTGGCCCACCTCGTCGCCGAAGTCCTCGGACAGTTGCTCGATGGTGTAGCCGGTGTCCTCGACGGTGTCGTGCAGCAGAGCGGCCACCAGCGTGGTGGTGTCCATGCCCAACTCGGCCAGGATGTTGGCGACGGCCAGCGGGTGGGTGATGTAGGGGTCGCCGGAGTGGCGGAACTGGGTAGCGTGCCGTTGGTCGGCGACCTCGTAGGCACGCTGCAGGATTGCCAGATCCGCTTTCGGATAGACCTCGCGGTGTACCGCCACCAACGGCTCGAGAACCGGGTTGATGGCGCCGCTGCGTGCGGTCATGCGTCGCGCCAACCGGGCGCGAACCCGTCGGGATGCGCTGGTGGTCGTCTTCAGCGGCTCTGCCGGCGGCTCGGGGATCTCCGCGACGGGCAGCGGCTCGGTCGGTGGCGCGGCAGCCTGCAACGTGCTCTGGTCTTCCGCCACGTCAGTCACCTCCGCCTAGAGGATATCCGGTCCGCGCACATCGTTCAGTTATCCGTTGTTCTCGTCGGGGCGGGCTTCATGGTGTGGCCGGCCGGCCGTGCGGCGGTCTTCCTTCATCTCCGATTCGAAAAGATGCCGCAGGCCGCCCTGCAGCTCGTCGCGCACCCGGCGCTCGTGATCGCGTAACACCGACCAGTAGTCGTCGTCGAACTCCTCGACGATCTGAAAGGTCCATCGCCCCTGAAGCACGTTGCGGCCCACCATGTCGGTCTCCAGCCGATCGGCGATGTCGTCGTGTCCTGCGGCACGCAATTTGTCGCACGCTTCGCCGAGCAGCAGATCCGCGTGCCCCATCAATTGGTGAAACGAATACAGGTGTCCGCGGGCCCGTTCCACCCACTCCAGCGCTTCGGTCACCGCCCCGACCGCCTCTACCGTGTCGTCGCTCACCCCGGCGGGACGCGGCCGCGGGTTCTTGGCACCGCTCATCAGACTCCCCTTCCGTTGGCGAACCGCTTACGAGCGGCTCAAGCTGTGCAGGGGCAGCGGAGCGATCGCGTCGCGACCGCCCAGTGCCTCCAGTTCCATGACCACCGCCGCGCCGGTGACGACAGCGCCGACCCGCTCGAGCAACCGCTGCGCGGCTCCCACGCTGCCTCCGGTGGCCAGCACGTCGTCGATGACCATGACGCGCAGACCCGCCAATTCGATTCCGTCGGCGGGAATCTCGATGGTGGCGGCGCCGTACTCCCGCTGGTAGTCCTCGCTCAAGACCGGCGGCGGGAGCTTTCCGCCCTTGCGGATCGCCAGCACGCCGGTGTGCAGCCGGGTGGCGACGGCGGCGGCAAGCAGGAACCCTCGCGAATCGATGCCGGCCACCAGGTCGGCTCCCTCGGAAGCTCGGGCCAGCCCGTCGGTGATGGCGGCCATCGCGTCGCGGTCGGCGAACACCGGGGTGAGGTCGCGAAACAGCACGCCGGGTTCGGGGAAATCAGGGACGGTGCGGGCGAGTGAGGTGATCATGGCGGGGACGCTGCTCACTGCGACCTCATTGCATCAGGGCCCATCGGTCCATGTTCCAGCCGACCCCCCAGCGCGTGGGGTTGCGGCTGACGGCGTACATCTTCTTGGACATCAGCAATGTGCGCTGCTGCCGGTACAGCGGCAAGGTCGGCATGTCACCCCACAGGATCGGGGCGCCTTCACCCAGCAGCCGTGCCCGTTCGGCAGGGTCGGCCGAGACCGCGAGCGCACCGATGATGCCGTCGACCTGCGGGTTCGCATAGCCGGACAAGTTGTTTCCGTTGCCGCTGTGCAGGTCGTAGGCATCTATCGACGACGATCCGGTGGACCCGCTGCCGCTCGCTCCCCCGGTGCTGGCCAGCAGCACGTCGATCTTGCCGTCGCGCAGTGCCTGTGGCCCGGACGTGTCCAGCGTCACGTTGGAGACGGTGATTCCGGCCGGCGCGCACGAGGCCGCGATGGATCCGACGGTGGCGGCCAGGCGGGCATTGGGTCCGCGGTAGCCGATCCGTACCGTCAGCGCCGCGTTGTTCAGCGCAGCCCGTGCGGCGTTCGGGTCGGCCTTGGTGAACTGGGCCGCCTCGTTGGCGCCCTCGGCCGCGGACAGCGCGTCCTCCGCAGCCGGCGACAGCCGCGAGTTGGCGATCGGCACGCCGGCGTCGCGGGCGATCGTGTCCCGCGGTGTGCACAGTGCGAACGCGTGCCGGGCAGCGCTGGTCGCAAGTGGGCCCTGCGCGGCGAAGATCAGCTGCTCGATGCCGGCCGACGGCGCGTCGGAGCGCTCGTAGTTATCCGGAGTGGCCAGCGATCCCGACGATCCGGCGGCCACGTCGACGACGTCGACGCTGCGGTTGTTCACCCGGTCCTGGATGTCACCGCCCTGCGGCCACACCGTGATGCGTTTGGTGATCGCCTTGGCGCCCCACCAGCGGTCGTTGGCCACGAGCACCACCGCGCCGCCGTCGAGCACCCGCTCGATCTTGTACGGGCCGGATGACGGGAAGCGCTTGAGGTCCACACCCGGTTTGAGGTCCCAGGTGCTGTTCCACACCTTCGCGACCTGTTCCACCACCGCGCCCTTGTTGGTCAGGAGCGCCGTGGTGATGTCGGTGCCGAGGGTGTCGGCGATGACGTGTGACGGCATCATCGAGGTGGCGGTGAACAGCTGCGTGTAGTCGACGACGCCGCGATCCGGGATGAACGAGACCCGGGCTTTCTTCTGGCCGGGTGTGCACTCGATGTTGGCGATGTCGACGTAGCCCGCCTGAGTCGCGGCGTCGAACCCGCCGAAGCGCCCGGACTGCGCCGCCCAGGCCAGTACCAGGTCGTCACACGTCACCGGCTTGCCGTCGGAATAGACCGCGTTGTCCGCGATCTGGTAGTCGAGCACCAGCGGCGAGCCGCCCACCACCGAGATGGTTCCGAAGTCGTGGTCAGCGACCACCTGCCCGTCGGGACCGTGATAGCCGAACCCGGTGAGGGTGCGGGCGAACGCCTGGGCACCGGCCGAGGCCGCACCGACCACGGTGTTGGCGTTGTAGGTCGACAGGACGCCGTCCACCACGTAATCGACGCGCCCCGCGGCGCTACCCGAGCATGCGGTGAGGGTGGACGCCGCCAGCACTGCCGTCGCTCCAGTGGCCAGCATGGCGCCCCGCCAGCGAGACCAGGTGGACATGCGAGCTACCGCTTGCCGGCGTTTCGCTTGCCGGTGGGACGCCGCGTGCCGGTGGGACGAGCCGGCCGCGCACCGGGTGCCGGTTTGTTGGTGGCGGCGGGCTTGCTGACGGTGACGGCCTCGGTGACCTGCTCCGGCGCGTCAGAGGCGTCCTCGTCGTCACTGTCGGCGGGCTCATCCTTGGGGGCGGGGTGCTCGGTGACTGCACCGGCACTGCGCCGTCTGAGCACCCGCCGGGTGTGCGTGCGCACCAGCTCGGTGCGTTCCCGCAGCGTGACCAACAGCGGGGTGGCGAAGAAGATCGACGAGTAGGTGCCCACGATGATGCCGATGAGCTGTACCAGAGCCAGGTCCTTCAGCGTGCCCACACCCAGCAACCACACCGCCACCACCATCAGCGCCAGCACCGGCAACACCGAGATCAGGCTGGTGTTGATGGAGCGCATGAACGTCTGGTTGACGGCCAGATTGGCCTGTTCGGCGAAGGTGCGCCGGGTGGTGTGCTGGAAACCGTGGGTGTTCTCCTCGACCTTGTCGAACACGATGACCGTGTCGTAGAGGGAGAACCCGAGGATGGTCAGCAGGCCGATCACCGTCGCCGGGGTGACCTCGAATCCCACCAGTGCATAGACGCCCGCAGTGACGGTCAGGTCGAAGACCATGGCCGCCAGCGCCGACATCGTCATGTAGCGCTCGTAGCGCACGGTGATGTAGACGGCGACCAGCACCAGGAACACCACCAGGGCGATCACCGCCTTGGTGGTGATCTGACCGCCCCAGGTCTCCGACACCGCCGCGTCGCTGATGGCCTTCTTGCTGGGGTTACCGTCGGTGCCCTTGGGGTGGAACGCGTCGAACAGGGCGTTGCGAAGTTGCTCGGTCTGCTGGTTGGACAGGGTCTCCGACCGGATCTGCACGGTGGCCGAGGATCCCTTGCCGACCGTGACCACCGACTCGGGGTCCTTGCCGATCGTCTTGTGGAAGACGTCCACCACCTGGCTGACCTGAATTGTGCCCGACGTGCCCGCAGACGGCATGGAGACCGTTGTGCCGCCCTTGAAGTCGATACCGAACGTGAATCCGCGGATCAGGATCGCCAGGATGGCGATGGCCATGATCGCCCCGCTGACGCCGTACCAGAGCTTGCGACGCCCGACCACCTCGAAAGCGCCGGTGCCGGTGTACAGCCGGGAGAGGAAACTGTGTTGCGACCCAGCGGTTTTCGAGTCGTCGTCGAGTGCGATGACTGTTGTCTTCGTGTCGGCCTTGGACGCCATGGCTCAACCCCGTCCCGTCTTGGCGGCCGAACTCGACGCCCGGCGTTCACGTGCGACCTGCTGGACTGCACCCAGGCCGTTGTACGCCGGCTTGCCCAACCTCGGGGACTTGGAAGCCAGGTACACCAGCGGCCAGGTGACCAGGAATACGACCACGAGGTCGAGGATCGTGGTGAGGCCCAAGGTGAAGGCGAATCCCTTGACCTGCCCGATCGCGAGGAAGTACAGCACGGCGGCGGCCAGGAAGGTCACCGCGTTGCCGGACACGATGGTCTTGCGCGCCCGCGCCCACCCTCGCGGAACGGCTGAGCGGAACGAACGGCCTTCGCGTATCTCATCTTTGATGCGTTCGAAGAACACCACGAACGAGTCGGCGGTGGTACCGATACCGATGATCAGACCCGCGATGCCGGCCAGGTCCAGGGTGTAGTTGATGTACCGGCCCAGCAACACCAGGATCGCGAAAATCATTGCGCCGGAAGCAACCAACGACAACGCGGTGAGTAGCCCCAGCACCCGGTAGTACAGCAGCGAGTACACCAGGACCAGTAGCAGTCCGATTCCGCCGGCGATCAGTCCGGCACGCAGCGACGTCAGACCCAGTGTCGCCGAGACGGTTTGGGCTTCCGACGACTCGAATGACAGCGGCAGCGACCCGTACTTCAGGACGTTGGCCAGCTGCTTGGCGGTGGCCGCGCTGAACGGTGGATCACCGCCACTGATCTGGGTCCGGCCGCCGGGGATGGGTTCCCGGATCATCGGGGCACTGACCACCTGAGAGTCCAGCGTGAAGGCGGTCTGGGTGCCGGTATGGGCTGCGGTGTAGTCGGCCCAGACGTTGGCCGCGGCGCTCTTGAACTGCAGGTCCACCACGTAGCCCAGGCTGCTCTGGTTCATCCCGGAGGTCGCGTCCTGAATCTGGTCACCGCTGATGATCGACGGCCCCAGCAGGTAGGCGGTCTTGTGGTCGGTGGAGCAGGTGACCAACGGCAACTTGGGGTCGTCGTTGCCGGCCAGGATATCGTCCTTGTCGCACCGGGTGGCCTCGAACTGCAGGGCGATCATCTGGATGTACTGGCTGGTGTTCTGCCGCCACTTCTTCTCCTGCGCAATGCGCTCGGCGAGGTCCTTGCGTGGATCCGGTGCGGCGGGTGCATCCGTCGGCGGCACGTCGGACGGTGGCGCCTGACCGGTCGGCGACGGCGCGGGGGCCGGGCTGGGCGCCGGCGAACCGCTGGGCGCCGGGGAACCGCTGGGCGCCGGCGCGGGACTCGGGGCGGGCGAGGGGCTGGGCGCCGGATCTTGCGGGTAGGGCCTGGGCTGCCCGCGGGGCGGCGCCGGAGCGGGGGCGCCCGACTGTGGCGGCGCGGGAGCGGGAGCACCCGGAGCCGGAGCCGGAGCCGGAGCGCCCGGCGCGCCGGCACCGGGGGCGCCCGGAGCGGGACCGGGACCGCCTGGCTCACCGCCGGCGGGCGGTTGACCGGGCTTCGGCTCTTCGGGAGCTTTCTGGGCCGGCATCGAGTTGAGCACCGGCCGGATGTACAGCCGCGCAGTCTGACCGAGGTCACGCGCCTCGTTGCCGTCACTGCCGGGCACGGTGATGACCAGGTTGTCGCCGTCGACGACGACCTCCGAGCCGGAGACACCCAGCCCGTTTACCCGGGAACTGATGATCTGTTGAGCCTGCGCCAGCGCGTCCCGGCTCGGCCGCGAGCCATCCGGGGTGCGCGCCGTCAGCGTCACGCGGGTGCCGCCCTGCAGATCGATGCCCAGCTTGGGCGTGGCCTTTTTATCCCCGGTGAGAAACACCAGCAGGTAGACGCCGACGAGCATGAGCAGGAACACCGACAGGTAGCGGGCAGGCTGCACCGGCGCCGAAGACGATGCCACGTTCCTTCTGTCTCCTTGAGAATCGGTCTTGAGGATCCGTCCAGCCCTGGACAGAACCTCCGAAAAGACTACGTGCCGCGGTGGGGCGCATGTCCCGCACGCGGCAGTCGGTGTCGGTCAGGAGTCCTTGATGACGCGGCTGGTGTCCGAATCCGCGTCTTCGTCTTCATCGGCCGCCTCGAGCGCGGGACTCTCCTCGTAGTCCTCATCGTCGTCGGGCAGGATCCGGTCCCGCACCGCCAGCTTCATCCACGTCGTGATGACGCCGGGTGCGATCTCGAGGTCGACGGTGTCGTCGGTGAAGCTGACGACGGTCGCTTCCAGTCCGGATGTCGTGTGCACCCGATCCCCCGGCTGCAACGACTCGTGCAGGTCGATGGTCGCCTGCATCGCCTTGCGTTGCCGCCGCGACGCGAAGTACATGAACCCGCCCATGATGAGCAGGAACGGCAGAAACAGGACAAAACTCTCCATCAGAACGCCCGTCTTTCATATCGGTGGTGCTCGAATTTCCCCGCATAATCCGGGGCTGGCGCCGGTCTGACCCGGGCTCGCTCGCGTCGCTAGGGGTCCAGTCTGCCATTCCCGCAGGTCGCAAACCGACCGGCATCGTCCTGGCCGGGGGTCGGCACAGCTGAAGCCGCTTGCGCGCCGGTCACCGGCTAGGCTTTTGATCGCGACGTGACCTGCGCGTCCGCGGGAGGAGGAGTCCGTGGCCAGCCTCGAGCAGAGCCGTCATTTGGCCACTGAAATCCCTGGTCCCGCGTCTTTGGAGCTGAACAAGCGACGGACCGCCGCGGTGTCGCACGGCGTCGGGGTCACCCTGCCGGTGTTCGTGGCACGCGCCGGCGGGGGCATCGTCGAGGACGTAGACGGCAACCGGCTCATCGACTTGGGCTCCGGCATCGCCGTGACCACGATCGGCAACGCGGCGCCACCCGTTGTGGAAGCGGTGCGCCAGCAGGTAGCCGAGTTCACCCACACCTGCTTCATGGTGACGCCGTACGAGGGTTACGTCGCCGTGGCCGAGGAACTGAACCGGATCACCCCTGGTGAGGGCGAGAAGCGTTCGGTGCTGTTCAACTCCGGCGCCGAGGCGGTCGAGAGTGCGATCAAGGTCGCGCGGTCCTACACCGGCAGGTCCGCCGTCGTTGCGTTCGACCACGCCTACCACGGCCGCACCAACCTCACGATGGCGCTGACCGCCAAGTCCATGCCCTACAAGAGCGGCTTCGGCCCGTTCGCCCCGGAGATCTATCGGGCGCCGCTGTCCTATCCGTACCGCGACAGCCTGCTCGACAAGGAATTGGCCACCGACGGCGAGAAGGCCGCGGCGCGTGCCATCAGCATGATCGACAAGCAGGTCGGGGCGAAAAACCTGGCGGCGGTCATCATCGAGCCCATCCAGGGCGAGGGCGGGTTCATCGTCCCCGCCGAGGGATTCCTTCCCGCTCTGCTGCGCTGGTGCCGCGAAAACGACGTGGTGTTCATCGCCGACGAGGTGCAATCCGGCTTTGCGCGCACCGGCGCCATGTTCGCCTGCGAGCACGAAGGCATCCAGCCCGACGTCATCGTGACGGCCAAAGGGATTGCCGACGGGCTGCCGCTGTCGGGAATCACCGGCCGGGCCGAGGTGATGGACGCGCCGCACGCGGGCGGCCTGGGCGGAACGTTCGGCGGCAATCCCGTCGCGTGTGCGGCGGCGCTGGCCACCATCGCGACCATCGAGTCCGAGGGACTTATCGGGCGCGCGCAGGAGATCGAGCGCCTGATCACCGAGCCACTGCTGCGATTGCAGGCGGGAGACGACCGGGTCGGCGATGTACGTGGACGCGGCGCGATGATCGCCATGGAGCTGGTCAAGTCCGGCACCTCCGACCCCGATCCTGAGCTCACGTCGAAGCTCGCCACCGCCGCGCACGCGGCTGGGATCATCGTGTTGACCTGCGGGATGTACGGCAACATCATCCGCCTGTTGCCGCCCTTGACGATCAGCGACGAGCTGCTGACCGAGGGGTTGGACGTGCTGACCGGGCTACTCGCGGACCTCTGAGCCGACCCGGCGTTCGAGATTGACACCAGGCACACCCTCGGCGGCGTGTCGTGTGCCTTGGTTCAGTGTCGCGGCGGAGCAGTCGCGGTAGACCAGAAGTCGACCAGCGTCCGCGCGATCGTCTGCGCGTCGATCAGCAGGGGCGCCACCCGGCCGCCACCCCTCACGACGCCGACGCGGGCGTCGCGCATCGCGGCGCAGGCTGCCCTGGCCTGTTCCGGCGGCCAGCCTTCGTCGTCGTCGTGAGCGGCAAGCATCAGGGTCGGTGCCGCGATCTGCGGCAGTCGGTTATGCAGGCTCGGGCGCTTGAGCATCATCGAGCGCACGGCGTGATACATCCCGACGCGGTCGGCCTGGCGGAACGCCTCCATCACGCCGGTCGAGCCGTCCGGCCCCAGCAGCGCGTCCGACAGCGGATCGCAGACGAGGCTGACAGGTCCGAAAAGGCGATACAGAGCCACCAGGGGCAACCCCTTCGTCAGGCGAAATCGGGTGTCGGTGCCGTGTACGGGGGTGCCGATGGTGGTGAGCGTTCGGATCCGCTGCGGTTGCGACGCGGCGAGCACGATGCCGACGTGACCGCCCCAGGCGTTGCCCACCCAGTCCACCGGCCCGCCGCCACACATCCCGTCCAAGACGTCGGCAGCGGCCTGCGCACACTCGTCGAATGTGAAGTCGCGGTTCAGTGGCTCGCTGCGCCCGTGTGACGGCCCGTCGACGGCGATGACGGTGCGATCCGGCGCCAGATCGGCGAGCGCGCCGATCAGCGGAACCCACGAGCGGGAGTCCAGGAACAGGCTGTGCCACAGGAGGGTGACCGGTCCGGTGCCCCGGCGCAGTACGTGAAGCCGCCCCAGATCAGTCTCGACATACTCGTCGTTAAGGCTGCTCATGATCACCCCATTTACTTCGGAAACCGAAACTTCGGTATCCGTAGTATCTTCGTGAACCATGGCGGCGTCAAGTGGGCTCCCGACGGATCGGCAGGCGATCGGTCAATTGCTGGTGCGGCTGACGCGGCAGTTCCGCACCGATCTCGCGGCACCGCATATCGAGCAGGGCTACGGCGACATCCGGGACCCGCACCTGCAGATATTCGGCAACATCCGGATGGGCGGCATCCGGCTGACCGAGCTGGCGGCGCGGGCGCAGCTGAGCCTGGCGGCGACGTCTGAACTGGTCAACGACCTCGCGACACTGGGATATCTGACCCGCCGCCCCGACCCGAACGACGGCCGCGCCAAACTCATCGATCTGACCGACCGCGGACGACGCCTGCTCGCCGATGCCGGCGATCGTGTAGCCGACATTGAGACTCGGTGGTCACGACTGGTCGGCCCCGATGACTTCGCGCACATGTGCGCCACCATGCAACGACTACTCGACGCTCTCGACCCGGCCGACTCCCGGGCGTGAGGCTGGTGGCGCAACTCACAGCGAACTCGCAGTGGCCCACCATTGAGGAATATCTTTACTTTAGCTAACGTTCTTTCTATCAGCGCAGCGTTGCGCCACTTAGATTTCATTCTTTCCAGTTCATTTCAAAGAGGATCTGATATGACGACCACACAAGACGAGCGGATCGCCCGCCGCGCCGAGGAGCTTGCTGCCACCGACCCCCAGTTCGCCGCCGCCCAGCCCGACCCTGCGGTGGCCGAAGCGCTGGAGAACCCCGACCTGCGACTTCCCCAGGTCATCCAGACCGTCCTCGACGGCTACGCCGACCGGCCGGCGCTGGGCCAGCGGGCAGTCGAGTTGGTCGCGGACCCGGTGACCGGCCGCACTTCGCTGAACCTGCTCCCCCGGTTCGAGACCGTCACCTACCGCGAACTGGGCGATCGGATCGCGTCATTCGGGCGCGCCGTGACCGCCGCTGATGTTCAACCGGGCGACCGCGTCTGCGTGCTGGGCTTCAACAGCGTGGACTACGCCACGATCGACATGGCGCTGGGGCAGATCGGGGCCATCTCGGTGCCGCTGCAGACCAGCGCCGCGATCGCCCAGCTACAGCCGATCGTCACGGAGACCGAGCCCAGCCTGATCGCCGCGAGTGTCAACCAGTTGAGCGACGCGGTCGAGCTGATCCGCCGGGCCGAGCAGGCACCCCGGAAGCTGGTGGTGTTCGACTACCACCCGCAGGTCGACGACGAGCGGGAGGCTGTGGACTCCGCCGTGGCCGCCCTGGCGAACACCGGTGTCGCGGTCGAAACGCTGGCCGACATCCTGCAGCGCGGCGCGGACTCGCCGGCGCAACCGCTTACCGAACTGGCCGACGACGCGCTCGCCCTGCTGATCTACACCTCCGGCAGCACCGGCGCCCCCAAGGGCGCGATGTACCCGCAGCAAAACGTCGGCAAAATGTTCCGCCGGTCCGCTAAGAACTGGTTCGGACCGACCGCCGCGTCGATCACGCTGAACTTCATGCCGATGAGCCACGTCATGGGCCGCGGCATCCTGTACGGCACGCTCGGCAACGGTGGCACCGCATACTTCGCCGCCAAGAGCGACCTGTCCACCTTCCTGGAAGACCTGGCCCTGGTGCGGCCCACGGAGATGAACTTCGTGCCGCGAATCTGGGAGACCTTGTACGGCGAATTCCAGAGCGAGGTGGACCGCCGCCTGGCGACGATGCCGACGAGGCACGAGTCGGAGGAGGAGTCAGGCCATCAAGCCCGGCTTCTCGAGGGGGGCGACCGTGCCGCCGTCGAGGCCGAGGTCCTGGTGGACCAACGGGAGAACCTGCTCGGCGGACGATTCATCTTCGCGATGACGGGATCAGCGCCCATCTCCCCCGAGCTCAAGACCTGGGTGGAATCGCTGCTGGAAATGCACCTGCTGGACGGCTACGGCTCCACCGAAGCCGGAATGGTGCTCTTCGACGGCGAGGTGCAGCGCCCGCCGGTGATCGACTACAAGCTGGTCGACGTTCCGGACCTGGGTTACTTCACCACCGACCGGCCTCACCCACGGGGTGAGCTGCTACTGAAGACCGAGAACCTGTTCCCCGGCTACTACAAGCGCCCCGAGATCACGGAAAGCGTGTTCGACGAGGACGGGTACTACCGCACCGGCGACGTCGTGGCCGAGGTGGCGCCGAATCAGGTGCGCTACGTCGACCGCCGCAACAACGTGCTCAAGCTCGCTCAGGGCGAGTTCGTCACCGTCGCCAAGCTGGAGGCGGTGTTCGGCAACAGCCCGCTGGTCCGGCAGATCTACGTCTATGGCAACAGCGCGCACCCTTACCTGCTGGCAGTCGTGGTGCCGACCGCGGACGCACTGGCCGCGCACGGCGTCGAAGCGCTCAAGCCGATGATCGCCGATTCGCTGCAGAGCGTCGCCAAGGAGGCCGGACTGCAGTCCTACGAGGTGCCGCGCGACTTCCTCCTCGAGACCACCCCGTTCACCCTGGAGAACGGTCTGCTGACCGGTATCCGCAAGCTGGCGTGGCCGAAGCTGAAGGCGCACTACGGCGAGCGGCTGGAGCAGCTCTACGCCGACCTGGCCGCCGGCCAGGCCAGCGAACTCAGCGAGCTGCGTCGCGGCGGGGCCGACGGGCCGGTGCTGGAGACGGTGAGCCGGGCCGCGGCCGCAATGCTGGGCACAGCCAGCAGCGATCTGTCCCCCGACTCGCACTTCACCGATCTCGGCGGAGACTCGTTGTCCGCGTTGACCTTCGCCAACCTGCTGCAGGAGATCTTCGGGGTCGAGGTGCCGGTCGGCGTCATCGTCAGCCCGGCCAACGACCTGCAGGCGCTGGCCGCCTACATCGAGGCGGAGCGTCAGCCCGGTTCCAAGCGGCCCACGTTCACCTCGGTGCACGGCCGGGACGCCGTCGAGGTGCACGCCAGTGACCTCACGCTGGACAAGTTCATCGACGCCGACACCCTGGCCGCGGCACCCGGCCTGCCGGCGCCGAGCGACCAGGTGCGCACCGTGCTGCTGACCGGAGCCACCGGCTTCCTGGGCCGCTACCTGGCGCTGGAATGGCTGCAGCGGATGTCCCTGGTCGACGGCAAGGTGATCTGCCTGGTTCGGGCCAAGTCGGACGAGGACGCCCGCGCCCGCCTGGACAGCACCTTCGACAGCGGGGACCCCAAGCTGCTGGCGCACTACCGGGAACTGGCCGACAAGCACCTCGAGGTGCTCGCCGGCGACAAGGGTGAGGCCGACCTCGGCCTGGACCGCGTCACCTGGCAGCGGCTGGCCGACACCGTCGACGTCATCGTGGACCCGGCGGCCCTGGTCAACCACGTGCTGCCCTACAGCCAGTTGTTCGGGCCCAACGCGCTGGGAACCGCGGAGCTGATCCGGTTGGCCCTGACCACCAAGATCAAGCCCTTCAGCTACACCTCGACGATCGCGGTGGGCGGCGGAATCGAGCCGGGTGCGTTCACCGAGGACGCCGACATCCGGACGATCAGTGCCACACGCCAGATCGACGACGGCTACGCCAACGGCTACGCGAACAGCAAGTGGGCCGGCGAGGTGCTGCTGCGGGAGGCGCACGACCTGTGTGGCCTGCCGGTCGCGGTGTTCCGCTGCGACATGATCCTGGCCGACACCACCTGGGCGGGTCAGCTCAACGTGCCGGACATGTTCACCCGGACGATCTTGAGCCTGGCCGCCACCGGTATCGCCCCCGGATCGTTCTACGAACTGGACGACGACGGCAACCGGCAGCGCGCCCACTATGACGGTCTGCCGGTCGAGTTCATCGCCGAAGCCGTGGCCGTGCTCGGCGCACAGAGCGGCGACGGGTTCGCCACCTACCACGTGATGAACCCCTACGACGACGGCATCGGGTTCGACGAGTTCGTCGATTGGATGATCTCTCCGACTAACGGTGCCGGATGCGCCATCCAGCGGATCGCCGACTACGGCGAATGGTTGCAGCGGTTCGAGACGTCGCTGCGGTCGCTGCCGGAGAAGCAGCGTCAGGCCTCGTTGCTGCCGCTGCTGCACAACTACCAGAAGCCGGAACGGCCGATCAACGGATCGATCGCACCGACCGTCGTGTTCCGCTCGGCGGTGCAGGAGGCGAAGATCGGCCCGGACAAGGACATCCCGCATGTCACCCCGGCGATCATCGCCAAGTACGTCAGCGATCTGCGGTTGCTCGGGCTGCTCTGATTCCACAGCCGGGGGCAGGCGTTCGGAGATTTCCGCCGAATGCCTGCCCCCGGCTTTTGGATCGTGGGTCGGTTTGACGACCGGTGGCGGTGGGGAAACTCAAGGCCATGTCTGAGCCGTCCAACCACGATCTGGCAGTGCGCATGGCCGACCTGGCTCGCGTCGTCGCGGCGCCCCGGCGGGCCGGGGACATCCTCGCCGAGGTCACCGCGGCGGCCGTGGAACTGATTGCCGGTGTCGACACCGCGGGCATTCTTCTGATCAGCAAAGGCGGCCAGTTCGAGTCGGTCGCCACCACCGATAACGTGCCGCACGAACTCGACGAACTGCAGTATGCGCTCAACGAAGGACCCTGTATCGAGGCGGCGTCATCGTCGGACTACGACGTAGTGCGCACCGACGACTTTCGTCACGAGACGCGCTGGCCCTCCTACTCGGCAGCCGTCTGCAAGCTGGGCGTGCTCAGCGGCCTGTCTTTCCGGCTGTACACCCATGAGCGCACCGCCGGCGCGCTGAACTTGTTCGGGTACCAGCCGACGACCTGGGATGTCGAGCAGCAGACGATCGGGACGGTCCTGGCCGCCCATGCCGCCGCGGCCATCATGTCGAACAGACAGAGCGAGAATCTGCGCTCCGCGGTGGCCAGCAGGGACCGGATCGGACAGGCCAAGGGCATCATCATGGAACGCTATGACGTCGACGACGTGCGGGCCTTCGACATGCTGCGGCGGCTGTCCCAGGAGAGCAACACCTCGTTGGTGGAGATCGCGCAACGGGTCGTCAACACGCGCGGTGACCGCTGAGCGCTGCGGGTTCGCTCAATTCGCGGCGATCATCCTTGCGGGTGGGGCCACCGCAGATACGCGTTGGAGCGGCCCGCCCCGACGTTTTCACGCGGACGGCGAACCTCCCGCCAGCGCCGGGGGTCGTTGGCGGGGGTGACCTGTCCGCGGGGCTTTGTCGCTGCGTCCGGAGTCGGCTCGGTCTTGGGCGCCACAGCAGCGACGGGCTCGCGGGTGACGTCCTGCGCAACCGGCGCCGGGAGGTCGCGTGCCAACCGGGCGGCGGTGCCGGCCAGCGCGAATCCGCCGATCAAGACGATCAGGGTTCCTAAGCCGGTGAAGTAGCAAAGCTCCAGGACGGCGCGCTTACGTTCGGTCGATGCGACGGGATCGCCGATGGTTCCCAGGTGCAGCAGCGGCGCGATCCGCTGACCGAGAACGAACCAGGCACCGGCCAGCGCCGCCACGAAGCCGCCGGCCATGGCGACAACCCGGTTCCGGGACAGGATCAGGAGCAGACCGCCCAACACCGCGGCCGCTCCGGGCAGCACTTCGAACCACCCGCGTGCCGCTGTCCACGCCCAATCCTGGGCGGGTGTGAAGGCGAAGTGAAAGCGCGGCCCGACGAACGGGATCAGCGCCCCCCAAGCACCCGCGACAACCAGCAGCAGTCCACTGACGGCGCCGCGGGACCGGGGCATCTGCAGTCGATGTTCATGCTCTGCACTTTTCATGGCCGCCGGGTACCCGACATCGCTCGATATAACCGGCGATGCCGACAAGATCATTGCGCCGCCGACGACGACTCCGGATCCGTCCGCATAGGCACGACGCTTGGTCGCCGGTCGCTCCCAAGTGCTCCCGTCCGCGGCCGCAAGAAGGTTGCTGCAAGACGGGACCATAACCAGTGATCGCCGGGATGAATTGAAAACTGATTCTAAAATGAGGTCGGCACATTTTTCGCGCGCCGTCCAAACGCGACCGGCTGACACCACGAAGGTCGACCAGCGACTCTCCAAATTGCTTGCTTCAAAAGCATTTACACGCGATTTAACTGCTTAGTGACCTTTCAACGGTGACCGCCACAGCAATCGCACGAGCGGCGCAAGGTTGACGAGAGCTTTTTTGCGCAACCGGGATCTTTGATTTTGTATGCAAATTGACGGAATCGCTGAAAATTCCTCACGACGCGCGATAACGTTCGCGGCGCAGTCCCATCGGGGATCTGTCCCAAGCGAGGCCAAGGGAGCCGGATTTGTCTTCTTACGTGATCGCTACACCCGAGACCTTGGCCGCAGCGGCGAGCAATTTACGCGGGATCGGAGAGGTACTGCGGGCCGCCGGCGCGACCGCGGCGCCCCTCACGACGAACATCGCCGCGTTGGGCGGTGACGAGGTCTCGGCGGCGGTGACACGACTGTTCGGCGCCTTAGGCGAGGAGTACCAGGCACTCAGCGCACAGGTGGCCCAGTTCCATGGCCAGTTCACGCAAACCGTTGCTGGCGGCGCACACGCCTACGCTGCCGCTGAAGCTCTGAACGCTGCACCGCTGCGCGTGCTTGAGCAGAACGTGCTGGGGTTCATCAATGCACCGACCAACACGTTCTTGGGGCGCCCGCTTATCGGTGACGGCGTCAACGGCGCCGCGGGCACCGGGGCGGCAGGCGGGGCGGGCGGGATTCTCTGGGGCAACGGCGGCGCGGGCGGATCGGGCGCGCCCGGCTCAATCGGTGGGCGTGGTGGCGATGCGGGCCTCTTCGGCAACGGCGGCGCTGGCGGCGCCGGGGGCGTGGGTGCGGCCGGCCTGGTGGGCGGTACCGGTGGAGCGGGCGGCTCCGGTGGTCTGCTGAGTGGGTTCGGTGGAGTGGGAGGTGCCGGAGGCGCCGGCGGTGTTGGTGTGGCTGGTGTCGGGGGTGCCGGCGGGACCGGCGGCCTCGGAGGGGCAGGGCGAGCCCTGTTCGGCGGCGGCGCCGGAGCCGGCGGCGCTGGCGGAACCGGAGGTGCAGGTGCGATCGGCGCTGCCGGCGCCGACGGGGCAGGTCCGCTGGGCGGCCAGGGTGGCCTCGGTTTTGCCGGCGGTGCAGGCGGAGCGGGCGGCGATGGCGGGGCCAGCGCCGGGTTGATGAGTGCCGGTGGCGCCGGCGGAGCCGGCGGACTGGGCGGAGCCGGCGGCCAGGGTGGGTTCGGCGGCAGCGGCGTGGGGTTCGACGCCGACGGCGGCAACGGCGGTACCGGGGGTCACGGCGGCGCGGCAGGGGTGGGAGGAGCCGGCGGATCCGGCGGTTACCTCGGGGCAGCAGGTCACGCGGGTGGCACCGGATCCGGCGGCGTCGGTGGCACCGGCGGCACCGGTGGCCAGGGCGACGCCGGGGCGATCGGCAGCTCCACTGCGACCCCGACGGCCGGCGGCATGGGCCGAATGGGGGGCGCCGGCGGCCAGGGAGGTGGCGGCGGCGCGGGTATCGGCGGACTCAACGGAGGAGCCGGCGGCCAGGGCGGCGACGGTGGCGGCGGCGGCGCCGGCGGCCACGGCGGCAATGCCACCGCCACGACAACCACCGGCGCGACCGGAGGCGGCGCGGGCGCCGACGGCGGACATGGCGGCGCCGGGGGTGCCGCGGGGGCCGCAGGAAGCGGCGTGGACGGCGGGGCGAACGGCGGTGTCGGCACCGGCGGGACGGGCGGCGCGGGTGGTGCCGGCGGATCGGGAGCGAACGGAGCCAGTGGTACCGACGGCGCCACCACGCCCACGGTCGGTTTACAGGGCGGCCACGGAGGCACCGGCGGGACGGGCGGCGACGGCGGCGCCGGGATCGGCGGAATCGGTGGCGGCAAAGCCGGTGCCGGCGGCTCCGGGGGCGAGGGCGGTGCGGGCGGCCAAGGTGGTTCATTTCTGGGCACCACGTCGACCGGCGCCACCGGTGGCGGTATAGGCGCCGCGGGCGGCAAGGGCGGCACCGGCGGCGCTGCCGGTGCCGCCGGCCAGATCACCGACGGCGGAGCTGTCGGCCTCAACGGCACCGGCGGCGCCGGCGGGCACGGCGGCGCAGGCGGCGACGGCGCGACCGGCACTGCCGGCAAGAACTCCATCGCCAACCCGACCTCGGGTAACCAGGGCGGCCAAGGTGGAGCCGGTGGTGCCGGCGGCACCGGCGGTGCCGGGATCAACGGCCTCGGCGGCGGCCAAGCCGGCGACGGCGGCGACGGCGGACGCGGCGGGGGCGGCGGCAACGGCGGTACCAACACCGGCATCACTACGACCGGAGCAACCGGCGGAGGCATCGGCGGCCAGGGCGGACAAGGCGGAACGGGCGGCAGTGCGGGAGCCGCCGGCACCCGCGCCGACGGCGGTGCCGCCGGCGCTCACGGTACCGGCGGCACCGGTGGTCTCGGTGGCAATGGCGGCAACGGCGCCACGGGCGCCAACGGCTCCGATGACGTCATCAACCCGACCGCCGGTCGCCAGGGCGGCCAAGGTGGCACCGGCGGCGCCGGAGGTACCGGCGGTGCGGGCATTGACGGCGCCGGTGGCGGCAAAGCCGGCGGTGGCGGCCGCGGCGGAAACGGCGGCACCGGGGGTAACGGCGGCAGCAACTACGGGTTCACCGCTACCAGCGGCGGGGGCGCCGGCGCTCAAGGAGGTCAGGGCGGCACCGGCGGTAACGCCGGAGCAGCGGGCACCCAAGTCGCAGGAGGTGCGGCTGGCACCCACGGCACCGGTGGCACCGGCGGCCTCGGCGGAAACGGCGGCAACGGCGCAGCCGGCGCGAGCAGCCCCAGCGACCCGGTCAGCCCTGCCCAGGGCATTCAGGGCGGCCAAGGAGGAACCGGCGGGCAGGGCGGTACGAGCGGCGCGGGCTCTAACGGCGTCGGGGGCGGGCAGGCAGGCAACGGCGGCGTCGGCGGAAACGGCGGAAACGGCGGCAATGGCGGCACCAACTCCGGCGTCACCGGCGGCGACGGCGTAGCAGGCGGCCAGGGTGGCACCGGCGGAACTGCCGGCTCGGCCGGCATCACCCGTGACGGCGGCGCGACCGGCCTCAATGGCACCGGCGGCAATGGCGGTCTGGGGGGCAACGGGGGCGATGGCGGCACCGGCGCCAACGGTGTCACCGGCAATCTCGCCACCGCAGGCCAACAGGGCGGCCAGGGTGGTGCCGGCGGCGCCGGCGGCACCAGCGGCGCCGGCTTTAACGGCCTCGGTGGCGGCAAAGCCGGTAACGGCGGCGTCGGCGGAAACGGCGGCATCGGCGGAAACGGCGGCACCAACACCGGCGACAGCGGCGGCGACGGCGGCAACGGCGGACAAGGCGGCACTGGCGGCACAGCCGGCGCAGCGGGCGCCACCCGCGATAGCGGCGCGGCCGGCCTCAATGGCACCGGCGGCAACGGCGGCCTGGGCGGCAACGGCGGCGATGGCGGAACCGGCACCAGCGGCCTCAACAGCGCGACAAATGCCACCGCCGGCGGACAGGGTGGCCAAGGCGGCACCGGCGGCCAGGGTGGCACCAGCGGTGCCGGCATCAACGGCGTCGGCGGCGGGCAAGCGGGCAACGGGGGCGTCGGGGGCAAGGGCGGCATCGGCGGGAACGGCGGCAACAACACCGGCAGCACCAGCGGAGCCGGCGCGGCTGCCGGACATGGCGGCACCGGTGGCACGGCCGGTGCCGCGGGCATTGAGCTCGACGGAGGAGCGGCAGGCGCCAACGGGACGGGGGGCAACGGCGGCACCGGCGGGAAAGGCGGCGCAGGCGGCACCGGGTTGAGCGGCGCCTCGGGCACCACGCCCGCTGTGGGTGGCCGTGGTGGTGACGGCGGCACCGGCGGCACAGGCGGAGCCGGCATAAATGGCGTTGGTGGAGGCGTCGGCGGCAACGGTGGCACCGGAGGCACTGCCGGTAATGGCGGCCAAGGGGCCCCCGACGCCGATGGCAAGGGAGGTACACAGGGCGGGCTAGGAGGCAGGGGCGGCGTTGGTGGCAATGGGGGTGCGCCGGGGTGGGGCAACACTGTTGGAGGACAGGGTGGCCAAGGCGGCACCGGCGGCAATGGCGGCAATGGCGGCAATGATCAAAACATCAGCGGCTCGCTGAACTACGGGGGCGGCGGTGGCGGAGGCGGCGCGGGCGGTCAAGGCGGCAACGGCGGCGGCGGAGCGGCCCTCGGGGGTCAAGGTGGCAGCGGCGGCGCAGGGGGCAACGGCGGCCTCGCCTCCAACTCTGGCACCGCGGTGGCTTACGGCGGCACGGGCGGCGGAGGTGGCGTAGGCGGCGCCATCGCGTCGGCAACTAGCGGCGGAAACGGCGGCGCCGGCGGCGGTGGCGGGGCAGGCGGCACGGCCGCGGAAAATGGGGCGTTCGGCGGGGGCGGAGGCGGAGGAGGCGCTGCAGGAGACATCGGCAGCACCGGCGGATCAGGAGGAACTGGCGGGCTGGCTTCAGTGACCAGTCAGATTCTCATCGCTGAGGGCGGCTCCGGCGGTCGTGGAAGTGTCATCGGGGGCGGCGGGGGCGGCGGCGCGGGCGGATATGCCGCGGCGCCGTCTGGCGGCTCCCCCACCCTCACCAACGGCGCTGCAGGCAAACCGGGTGGCACCTTCAGTGGTGGTGACGGTGGCATCGGACCTGCGGGCATGAACGGAGGCAACGGTAGCGCGCTCGGCTCGGGGAGCGGAGGGATCGGCGGCGTAGGCTACTTCTTCTACGGAGGCGCTGCGGGCGGCGTCGGGCAAGGTAGTTGAGCTCGATCGCGCCAGCCCATCGCGGCGGTGCTTTAGTACTGTCAGCGGGTCGGACGCGCAGCGATCTGCAGGGAAGCGCCGATACGCAGACGATTCCCCCGCGACACAGCGACACAGGCCGACACCTCTTGCGCGGCCAGCCTGTGCGGTGAAGTCCGGCTACGGGTGCGACACCGGCGAGCGATGCCGCCGGAACAGCCCCCGCCGCTGCTCGGTCCCCTCGGCCGGCGCCGCAAATCGGTCCCGCGGCGTGGTCAATGCGTCGGTCGACACCTCGCGTTCGGGTTCGACCAATCCGCTGTACTGCGGCTGCGCCGGGACCTGCTCCACCGGGTGGGCGACGGGCGCAACGGGTTCGAGGGGCCGGACGTCACGTGCCAGCCGGAACGCCATCCGGGCCAACGCGGCCCCGGCGAGGAAGGCGATCAGGACGCCCAGTCCAGAGAAGTACGCGAGTTCCACCGCGACCCGCTTGCGATCGGTGGCACCGACCGGGTCACCGACCGAGCCGATGCCCGACAACGGCGCAAAGGTACGGCCGACCACGAACCAGGCCCCGCCCAGTGCCGCCAGCCAACCACCGAGCATGGCGCTGCCGCGATTACGCGAAACGATGAGCAACAGGCCGCCGACCGCGGTGGCAACACCGGGCAGGACCTCCAGCCAGCCGCGGGCGGCGGTCCAGGCCTGGCCGGGCGTATAAGAAAAGTCGAAGTTCGGGCCGATGAATGGGATCAGTGCTCCCCAGACGCCCAGGATCACCAGCAGCAGTCCGATCACGGCGCCACGCGAGCGCGGGATTCGTCCCCGGGTGGGGCGGTCCTCGATGGTTTTCATGACATCTCCCTCGGTAGGTACCGGGCTGGGTACCCGGACGCGGAGACGTTGAAGCATGCCGCTCAGCGTGTCCTGGTGGCGAAGAAAGTGCCTGATCGCCGCCGTGAGCGCCCGTCCGAGGTGAGCGACTACCGGAGCCCGATCAGCAGCAGCGCAACCGCGATCACCGGGAACAGGCCCTGCGTCACCGCCGCCCGTGCCTTGTCTCGCGCCGAGAGCAGCAACACCACCGCGGCCGCTGCCATCGATCCGACGCCGGCGAAAACCAGCGCCGCCCCGACGTCACGGTGACCGGCGAACATCGCGGCGATACCGATCCCGGAGACGATGGCCAGGAACAGGTTGTAGAAACCCTGGTTGAACGCCAGCAGCTTGGTGGTCTCGGCTTCCTCCGCCGTGGTGCCGAAGGTGGCACGGGTGCGCTTGGAGGTCCACGTCAGCGACTCCATGGTGAAGATGTAGACGTGCAGGACCGCGGCCAGCGCGGCGAAAATCAAAGCGGCGGTGACCATCTGCGTTCTCCTAGTCGAAAAGCCCGGGCTGCGAGACCCCGGCCGGCGGCGTCATGCCCAGATGTGTCCAGGCCAACGCCGTGGCCACCCGGCCTCGCGGCGTGCGCGCGACCATACCGGCGCGCACCAGGAAAGGCTCGCACACCTCTTCCACCGTCGCAGCCTCTTCCCCCACCGCCACCGCCAGCGTCGACACCCCCACCGGACCGCCGCCGAAACTGCGGGTCAACGCCGACAGCACCGCCCGGTCCAGCCGGTCCAACCCCAACTCGTCGACGTCGTAGACCTGCAGCGCGAATTTCGCAACGTCCCGGGTGATGATGCCGTCGGCGCGCACCTCGGCGTAGTCCCGCACCCGGCGCAGCAACCGGTTGGCGATCCGCGGTGTGCCCCGCGAGCGGCGCGCGATCTCCGCCCCCGCCTCGGCACCCAACTCGATACCCAGGATCCGGGCGGAGCGAGCCAGCACCCGCTCCAGTTCGGACGGCTCATAGAAGTCCATATGCGCGGTGAAGCCGAAGCGGTCGCGCAGGGGGCCGGTCAGAGCGCCGGACCGCGTGGTCGCCCCGACCAGCGTGAACGGCGCCACCTCCAGCGGAATCGACGTCGCGCCCGGGCCTTTGCCGACGACCACGTCGACCCGGAAGTCCTCCATCGCCAGATACAGCATCTCCTCGGCGGGCCGGGCAATGCGGTGGATCTCATCGATGAACAGCACGTCGTGTTCCACCAGGTTGGACAGCATGGCGGCCAGGTCGCCGGCGCGTTCCAGCGCCGGCCCCGACGTCACCCGCAGTGAGGACCCGAGTTCTGCGGCGATGATCATGGCCAACGACGTCTTGCCCAGGCCGGGCGGCCCGGACAGCAGAATGTGGTCCGGGGTGCCGCCGCGGTTCTTGGCTCCCTCGATAACCAGTTGCAGCTGCTCACGTACCCGCGGCTGACCGATGAACTCCTGCAGCGAGCGGGGCCGCAGGCTGCCGTCGATGTCGCCTTCGCCGACCGCCAGGGCCGGTGACACGTCGCGCTCGTCGAAGTCTTCGGGATCGTTCATTTCGCCTTGCCCAGCAGCGACAACGCGGCCCGCAGGGCCGTCGACGTCGACGCCTCACGATCGGCGGCGAGCACCTTGTCGGTGGCGTCTTCGGCCTGCTTGGCCGCAAACCCCAGGCCGACCAGCGCCTCCACCACCGGGGCACGCACGGCGTGACCGTTCACCGCCGGTGCGGCGCCGGACCCGGTGACCAGGCCCACCTTGTCGCGCAGTTCCAGCACCATCCGCTCGGCACTGCGCTTGCCGATGCCGGGCACCCGGCAGAGCGCGGTGACGTCGCCGTCTGCCAGGGCCTGGCGCAGCGCCGTCGCATCGTGCACGGCCAGGGTCGCCATCGCCAGCCGCGGCCCGACGCCCGAGACCGACAACAGCGTCTGGAACAGGTCGCGGGTCTCCGCGTCGCAGAACCCGTACAGCGTCATCGAATCCTCGCGCACAATCATCGCCGTGATCAGCCGCGCCTCGCTGCCCGACCGCAGCGTGGCCAGCGTCGACGGCGTCGCATTGACCCGGTATCCGACCCCCGCGGCCTCGATCACGACGTGGTCCAGCGCCACCTCCAGCACCTCACCGCGCACCGAGGCGATCATCGGGCCGCCTTCAACTTGGCCAGATACTTGCTGCGCTGCTGCGCGGCCTGCGCCTCGGCAGCGGCCATCCGAGTCAGCATCGGCGCCCGCCAGCAGTGACAGATCGCCAGCGCCAGCGCGTCGGCGGCGTCGGCCGGGGTCGGTTTGGCCTGTAGCGCAAGGATTCTGGTGACCATCGCGGTGACCTGCGCCTTATCAGCGTTGCCATTGCCGGTGACCGCCGCCTTAACCTCGCTCGGCGTATGGAAGTGGACGTCGATGCCGCGTTTGGCGGCCGCCAGCGCAATCACCCCGCCGGCCTGCGCCGTACCCATCACCGTGCTGACATTCAGCTGCGAGAACACCCGCTCGATGGCAAGCACATCCGGGTGGTGGGTATCGAGCCAGTGATCGACGGCGTCACTGATGGCCAGCAACCGCCGGTGCAGCGGCTCGCCCGACGGAGTGCGCACCACGTCGACGTCCAGCGCGGTGATCTGCCGCCCTCGCCCGCTTTCCACCAGCGACAACCCGCACCGTGTCAAGCCGGGGTCGACGCCCATCACCCGCACCGTAGCTCCCCACGTCATCGTCAGCCGAAGTTCCGAACAGCTGTTCGATAGCGTAGCCGCTGGATGCGACATCACCGATGAGGGACACGCGCTGGGGGCGTGAGTTACGTTATGCGCACTACGGAAGGGTTCGCGTGGGAGCACAACTGATCGTGATAGCGATGGCGCTGTTCATCGCATCGCTTCTGGTTCTCGTCTACGCCCTCAAGAAGAAGCCCAAAACGCCCAAGACGCCCGCACCCCGGCAGGACCCACTCGCGTTCGCCACGCCGCACGAATACGGTCCCCGCCAGCTCGGCCCCGGTGCCATCGTCAGCTACGGCGGCGTCGACTATGTGGTGCGCGGATCGGTCACCTACCGCGAAGGCCCGTTCGTGTGGTGGGAACACCTGCTCGAAGGTGGACCGGAAACCAGCAGCGAGCCGATCTGGTTCAGCGTCGAGGAGGACGACGGCCGACTCGAGCTGGCGATGTGGTTCAAACGTACTGACCTCGACCTGCAACCCGGCGGGCCGCACACGGTCGACGGCACCGCTCTGCATGAAGTGGAGCGCGGTCACGCCGGTTACACAACCGAGGGCACCACCGGCCTCCCGCCCGGCGGCGAGATGGATTACGTCGACTACGCGAGCGCCGACAATGCAGCGCTGCTCTCCTTCGAGCGGTGGGCCCCGGACATGCCGTGGGAGATATCCACCGGCAAGACCGTGCGCACCGGGGAAATGACCGTCTACCCCGCGCCCGCGGGCTGATCGAGGTGCCGCTTCACCACCTGGCGGTGGCTCCGGCCGATGTGTCCGGAGCCCGACTGGCGTTGGTGCTCAACGCGGCGGCGCCGCCCACCCTGGCCAGCTACCGGCTGGAGCACCCCCGCGGCGGCGCCCTGGTGCTCGGCGTCCTGGGCGCCTCGCATGTCGTCACCGTGCAACACGGCATGGGCGAGTTCTCCGAACAGGTCTCCTGCGCCGCGGGGGACGGTCTGCCCGCCCGATCGGAGGCGCCGGGCTATCACCTGGAATCACACAGCACGACGCATAACGAAGCCGCGTTCCGCGCGCTGGCCAGGGACTTGCGGCAACGGTGTGCCCGCGAACCCGGCTGGCTGGGCGGCGTGTTCCCGGGCGACGATGCCGCACTGACCGCCCTGGGCGCCGAGCCCGACGGCGACGGCTGGCAGTGGCGGACCTGGCACCTCTACCCCACCGGCGCGGGGGGGACGGTGGTCTACACGGCAAGCCGGTGGCATCCGTGAGCCGCAACCGACTGCTGCTGCTCGCATTCGGGCTGGCCGTCGCCGGGAGCGCATTCCTGGGCGTCGGGCTGGTGCTGGTCAACCGCGACGTCGGCTCCTACATCGCCGACCACTATCAGGAATACGTGCACGACGCCAATGCACGTCGCTACATCTGCTCGGGATCACCCAGGCAGGTTGCCGACACGCTGGCCCACTACAAAACCCCCGCGGCGCGGGCGTCCAGTGGCGGCACCGAATATCTGCGGTACCGCGACCACATAGTGGTGATCGGACCCGACGGCACGCGCCCCTGCAGCATCCGGGTTGAAGACCTGGGCGCCGGTTACAGCCACGGCTCCTATGTCTTCCTCGGCCCCGGGTTCACCCCCGGATCCCCGTCTGGCGGCTCGGGCGGCAGACCCGGTGGGCCGGGTGGCGTCAAGTAGGTAATCGCGAAGGAGGACTGTCATGTACAACAGCGCGGTGGAGTTCGGCAGCGTCAGCGTCGATCCGATCCTGCACGGGGCCGTCGCCACCGTCCTCTACTTCGCGGTCGGCGTCGTCGTGCTCATCGCAGGGTTCGTGATGGTCGACGTCCTGACACCGGGAAATCTGCGTCGGCTGGTGTTCATCGAGCGCCGGCCCAACGCCGCCATCCTGGCTACCGCGATGTACGCGGCTCTGGGCACGGTGATCATCGCGGCCATCTCCACCAGCTCCAATCAGCTGGGCGAGGGCCTGCTCGGTGTGGCGATCTACGGCGGCATCGGCGTCATCCTGCAGGGACTGGCTCTGGTCATATTGCGGGTCGCGGTGCCGGGCAACTTCCACGAACATGTCCAGGAACCTCAGCTGCATCCGGCGGCCTTCGCCACAGCGGCGATGCTGCTGGCGGTGGGAGGGGTCAACGCGGCCGCGTTGTTATGACGACGACCGCTGCGGCCGAACCCGTCTCGCCGTCACTGGGCCGGTGGCGCGCAGTCCTGCTGGCCGCCGTGGCGGCGTGCGCGGCCTGCGGGATCGTCTACGAGCTGGCGATGCTGACACTCTCGACCAGCCTGAACGGCGGCGGCATCGTGGCGACGTCGCTGATCGTGGCAGGGTATATCGCCGCACTCGGGCTGGGCGCGCTGCTGATCAAGCCGTTGTTGGCGCGCGCTGCGATCACTTTCATCGCAGTGGAGGTGCTGCTCGGCATCGTCGGCGGCCTGTCCGCCGCAGCCCTGTACATCGCCTTCGCCTTCGTCGACGGCTCGACGTTGGTGCTGGCCGTCAGCACCGGGCTGATCGGGTGCCTGGTGGGTGCCGAAGTGCCGCTGCTGATGACGCTGTTGCAGCGCGGACGGGCATCAGGCCCCACCGATCTGGCCACCGACACCGGTCGCACGCTGGCCAATCTGAACGCGGCCGACTACCTGGGCGCACTGGTGGGCGGCCTGGCATGGCCCTTCCTGCTGCTTCCGCATCTGGGGATGATCCGCGGCGCGGCGGCCACCGGCATCATCAACCTGGCGGCAGCGGCGATCGTCGCCGTTTTCCTGCTCCGCCGCGTCGGCTCGGCGCGGCAGTTGGCGGCGGCGCTGACGGCGCTGGCTGCGGCGTTGGCCGTACTGGTGACGCTGCTGATCCGCGCGCAGGACATCGAGGTCTCCACCCGCCAACAGCTCTACGCCGACCCGATCATCGCCCACCGGCACTCGGCGTACCAGGACATCGTGGTCACCCGCCGCGACAGCGATATGCGCCTGTATCTGGACGGCGACCTGCAGTTCTCCACCCGCGACGAATACCGCTACACCGAGAGCCTGGTCTACCCGGCGCTCGGGGCCGGCACCCGCTCGGTGCTGGTGCTCGGCGGCGGCGACGGGCTGGCGGCGCGCGAGCTGCTGCGCCTGCCGGGTCTGCAGCGGATCGTCCAGGTGGAGCTGGACCCGGCGGTCGTCGAACTGGCGCGCACCACCATGCGCGACGCCAACGGCGGGTCGCTGGACAACCCACGGGTGCAGGTGGTGATCGACGACGCGATGACCTGGCTGCGGGGCGGCCGGTCCGACCGCTTCGACGCGGTAATCGTCGATCTGCCCGATCCGGACACCCCGGTGCTCGGGCGCCTCTATTCGACCGAGTTCTATGCGCTGGTCGGGCGGGTGCTGTCCCCCGGCGGGCTGCTGGTGGTGCAGGCAGGCAGCCCCTTCTCGACGCGCACGGCGTTCTGGCGCACCGTCTCGACGATCCATTCCGGCGGCTACGCGGTCACGCCCTACCACGTCTACGTGCCCACCTTCGGCGACTGGGGATTCGTCCTGGCCCGCCGCGGTGATGCCGCTCCCGTGGCGGCGCTCCCGCGAGACGTCCCGCCACTGCGCTACCTCGACCAGCACGTGCTGGACGCCGCCACAGTGTTCTCCGAGGACGTACGGCCGCGTCCGGTGGAGCCGTCGACACTGGAAAACCCGCGGATCGTCGACGACATGCGGCGCGGATACGACTGACTCAGCTGGCGCCCCCGCCACCGGCGCCGCCCTGACCGCCAGTGGTCCCATTCGGCAGCCCTCCGGCTTCTGCCTGGCCCGGGAACTCTCCGTCGCCACTGAAGCCGCCGGCGCCTCCGCCACCGCCCTTGCCGCCGACGCCGGAGCCGAGCGGCACACCGATGCCGTTGCCGCCGTTGCCGCCGCGCCCACCGTTGCCGCCCGCTCCGCCGAGGCCGGGCAAACTCCCCTTGCCCCCGCCTCCGGCGTTGCCGCCGATGCCACCGTCACCTGCATCGAACGCGACAGACGCGTCCCCGCCGTTGCCGCTGTCGCCTCCGTTACCGCCCCTGCCGCCGAAGCCCTGCAGGCCGGTGCCGCCGACACCGCCGGTGCCACCGCGCGCACCGTCGGCGTTGATACCGGTGCCGCCATCACCGCCGCGACCACCGGCGCCGGCGTTGCCACCGTTGGCTCCGGTTCCGCCATTGCCACCGTTACCGCCCTGTCCGCCGGCGGGGTTGATGACGCCACCCACGTCGCCGTTGCCGCCGCTGCCGCCGTTGCCGCCCTGGCCGCCGTTGCCCTGAATACCGGCTCCGCCCGTAGCGCCCTGGTTCGCGCCCGACCCGCCACCGATTCCGCCTGCTCCGGCGGCACCGCCCTCGCCACCGTCACCTCCCCGGCCGCCCTGACCGGCCTGGGGCCGGCCTGCGGTGGACTCGCCCCCGTCGCCGCCGGTGCCCCCGGTGCCGCCGGTGCCACCGGTCCCGCCCTGGCCGCCGGCGCCACCCATGCCGATGGCGCCGTCTTTGCCGTTACCGATGAAACTGCCCTTGCCGGCTGCGCCGCCTTCTCCGCCGGTACCGCCCTGCCCGCCTCTGCCCCCGGTACCGCCGTTGTCGGCAATGCCACCGTCGCCGCCACCGGGACCCCGGTCAGCGCCGTTACCGCCGGTCGTACCCTGTCCGCCCTGGCCACCCTTGCCGCCGACCCCGCCGGCACCACCGTCGCCGCCGTCACCGCCGAACAGTCCGCCGTTGCCGCCGGCGCCGCCCTTGCCGCCGCTCCCGCCGGTGCCGCCCGTCGCCGCGGTGGCAGTCACGTTGGTACCGATGCCACCCCTGCCGCCCGTTCCGCCGTCGCCGCCGTTCCCGACGATGCCCGCGTTGCCACCGGCTCCACCGTTGCCGCCGGTCCCGGTGACGGCGTCGGCACCGTTGCCGCCCTTGCCACCGTCCCCACCGCTGGTACCGAAACTGCCGGACCCCCCGGCGCCGCCGGCGCTTGCACCGGGGCCGCCACCGGCACCTCCTGCGCCGCCGGTACCGCCCGCCCCGCGGTCCCCACCATTGCCGCCCGCTCCGCCGGTGCCATCGCCGCCGGTGAAGGTGCCCCTGGCGCCGTTTCCGCCGTTTCCTGCGTTGCCGCCGTTGCCGCCCTTGCCGCCGGCCCCACCGGTGCCCGCGACACCGTTGCCGTCCTTACCGGTGCCCGCCGCGCCGCCCTTTCCGCCCTGCCCGCCTTGTCCGCCGACGCCGCCGTCCCCACCGTCGCCACCCGCGGCTCCGTTCGAGTTGGCCGAGTTGTCGAGGCCGTTGGTGCCGCTGGCGGCGTTCCCGCCATTGCCACCGATACCGCCGGTCCCCCCGTTTCCGCCCTTGCCGGCGACGCTGCCGCCCTTGCCGCCGGCGCCGCCCGCTCCGCCGGTCCCACCGGTCCCGCCGTCGCCGCCGTTCAGTCCGGCGCCGGCGACCGGAATGCCTGAATTGCCCACTCCACCGGATCCGCCGGTGCCCCCGTTGCCGCCGTTGCCGACCGATCCGGCGTTGCCTCCCGCGCCGCCGGCGGCGCCGCTGAGGCCGGCGGCGGGCGCGTCGGCACCCCTGCCGCCGTTGCCCCCGTTTCCGCCGCTGGTGGGTGCGCTTCCGGCCTTGCCGCCGGCGGCGAAGGTGCCGCCACCGCTGCTGCCGCCGGCGCCACCTGCCCCGCCGTAACCCGGGTTGCCACCGTCACCTCCCCGGCCGCCGACACCGCCATTGACGCTGATCGTGCCGTCGCGGCCGTGACCGCCGTCACCAGGTGTTCCGCCGTTACCGCCATCGCCGCCGGCTCCGCCCACGCCGTGCGCACCGGCTTTGCCGGCGGGCGCGCTGCCGCCGGCGCCACCGGCGCCGCCGGCGCCGCCGTGGCCGCCGTTTCCGCCGCTGGCGCCGTTGCCTCCGTTTGCACCGGGGCTGAACCCGTCGAAGCCGTCGAAACCGTTGCCGCCGTCCGCGCCCCGGCCACCCAGGCCGCCCGCACCACCGGCGCCACCGTTGCCGGCGGCCGCTCCCCCGTTGCCGCCGGCGCCGCCCGCGCCACCTGCGCCGCCGTCGCCACCGTTGCCGGGGGTCGCGCTGGAGAAGGCGGGATTGCCGGACATGCCCCTGCCGCCATCGCCGCCCGCCCCGCCGTTGCCGAACGTTCCGCCGTTGCCGCCGCGCCCGCCGTTGCCGCCGGCCTGACTGGTGCCGATCGCGTCGGAACCGTTGCCCCCGTGGCCGCCGTCGCCGCCACTGGTGGGACGGCTACCCGTCAGCCCGTTCGGACCGGCCCCACCCTTGGCGCTCGTCCCGCCGGCGCCGCCCGCCCCGCCGAAGCCCGGGTTACCGCCGTCGCCGCCATTGCCGCCGGCCCCGCCGTTGGTGCCGTTGGCACCGTTGCCGCCGTTGCCCGGCATGCCGCCGTTACCACCGTTGCCGCCGCTACCGCCCGCGCCTTCGCCGCCGGTAGGTGTCAACAGGCTGTTCAGCCAGCCGCCAGTGCCGCCCGCTCCACCGGTCCCGCCGGCGCCGCCGTTGCCGCCGTTGCCGCCGGACTGGCCATGAGCGCCGGCGGCCGACGGACTGGCGCCGCTGCCGCCCGCACCGCCGTCGCCACCGTGACCGCCGAGACCGCCCGCTCCGCCGGTGCCGATGAGCGCGCCACCGCGGCCGCCCACACCACCCGCGCCGCCAGTTCCCCCGATCAAACCGGACTCTCCCGCTGAGCCAGTGGCGCCCGCGGCCCCGTTGCCCCCGAAGCCGCCGGCACCACCATTGCCGTAGAGAATGCCGCCGAGGCCGCCGCTGCCGCCGGTGCCACCATGTGGGGTTCCCGTGGCGCTACCGTCTCCGCCGGCCCCTCCGGCCCCACCCATTCCCAGGAACCGGGCGTTACCGCCGAGCCCTCCGGCACCACCAGCCTGACCGGCACCTCCCACACCGCCGTCACCGAACCAACCGGCCGTGCCTCCGGCGCCGCCAGCGCCGCCTTGGCCACCGACACCGGCACCGCCCGTCCCACCCGCACCGCCGTTGCCGAACGCGCCGCCTTCACCCCCGGCGCCCCCGGCGCCGCCGAACCGTCCCTCCCCGCCGGCGCCACCGACGGCTCCGGGTCCGAACAATCCGGCGGTACCGCCACCCCCTCCGGCCCCGGCCGTTCCCCCGGGCGCGTTTCCGCCGGCGCCTCCGGCCCCGGGAGCACCAATCAGGTAGGAGTGTCCGCCGCCACCGCCGTTGCCGGCGACACCGAGAGCACCCGCCTGTCCGCCGGTGCCGCCGACGCCGCCGTTGCCCCAGAGCAAGCCGCCGCTACCGCCACTGCCACCGCTGCCGGCCACGCCGTTCGGCGTGGCCGCCGCGCCACCGGCACCGCCGGCACCGCCGTGGCCGATGAGCCCTCCCGCACCACCGGCGCCGCCGGATTGTCCGGCCGCTCCGGACCCGCCGGCGCCACCATTGCCGTACAGAAGCCCCCCGGGCGCGCCTGCCTGACCGGTTCCCGGCGCTCCGTTGGCCCCGTCGCCGATCAGCGCGCGCCCGAACAACAACCGCGTGGGCGCGTTGATCGCGCCCAGTGCCTGCTCTTGGACGGACTGCAGCGGGTTGGCGTTGATCGCCTCGGCCAGGGCATAGGTACCGCTCGATGAGATCATGAGCTGGACGAAACGCTCGTGGAACAGCGCCGCCTGAGCGCTCGCCGCCTGATACTGCTGGGCGTGGGTGCCGAACAGGGCCGCGATGGCGGCGGACACTTCGTCGGCGCCGGCGGCCAGCAAGTCCACCGTCGGCGCCAGCGCGACCGCGTTGGCGGCCTCCACCGCCGTGCCGATTCCGTACAGGTCGGCGGCTGCTGCGCTCAACAATTCTGAATCAGCGACCAAAAAAGCCATCGGACTGCCTCTCATCCCCCCGGGCGACACAGAAATTGGGAATCCCGATGAAGATGATCACGAGCGCCGGACAGGACCCGCAAAGTCAAATTGCACAGAGCCCCGGGGCTGAATAGGGCAATGTGCACAGCGCCCTAGAACACCGCAACGCGGTCAAACGCCGGCGTTGCGGGCGGGGTCCTCCGAAGGTGTGCAGAGTGCACACGCGCGCGTGGCTGGCGAGCAGCTTCTCCGCAGGTCTATGGGGCCTGCTTCCGGCTAACCCGGGCTCAGTCCTCGTCGAGCGCGGCCAGCACCTCGTCGGACAAATCGACGTTGGTCCACACGTTCTGCACGTCGTCGCTGTCCTCCAGCGCGTCGACCAGTTTGAACACCTTGCGGGCACCTTCGACGTCCACCGGGACACTCACGGAGGGCTGGAAGCTCGCCTCGGCCGACTCGTAGTCGATGCCGGCCTCCTGCAGCGCGGTTCGCACGGCCACCAGGTCGGTCGGCTCGGAGATGACCTCGAAACTGTCGCCGAGGTCGTTGACGTCCTCGGCGCCGGCCTCGAGCACGGCGGTCAACACGTCGTCTTCGGTGAGGCCGTTCTTCTCCAACGTCACCATGCCTTTGCGGGAGAACAGGTAGGCGACCGAACCGGGATCGGCCATGGTGCCGCCGTTGCGGGTCATCGCCACCCGCACCTCGCTGGCCGCGCGGTTGCGGTTGTCGGTCAGGCACTCGACCAGAACCGCGACGCCGTTGGGCCCGTAGCCCTCGTACATGATCGTCTGGTAGTCGGCGCCGCCGGCTTCCTCACCCGCGCCGCGCTTGCGCGCCCGCTCGATGTTGTCGTTGGGCACCGAGGTCTTCTTCGCCTTCTGGATGGCGTCGTACAGCGTCGGGTTGCCCGCCGGGTCGCCGCCGCCGGTGCGGGCGGCGACCTCGATGTTCTTGATCAGCCGGGCGAACTCCTTGCCACGGCGCGCGTCTTTCACGGCCTTCTGGTGCTTGGTGGTTGCCCACTTGGAATGGCCGCTCATCGGTGCCTCGTACCTCTTTCGCCGGAAAAGTCGCCTTCAGAGTCTACGTGGCCACTCAGCGACGCCGTCCGCCAGCGCGGCGCCGGCCGGCGAACGTCGCGCGCGATCGCCGATATGAGTTCAACCCACCGAGAACGCGGTCGCAGCCGTCAGTCGACCACCCCTGCCGTACATCCGGAAGAGTTTCATCTTGTGTTGAAACTAGTTTCAACGTACGGTGAAATTAACCTGTTGAGCATTGGTGAGGACCTGAGGATCGCAATGAACGCAACTGTTTCGACGCCCATCTCGACGAACTTTTCGACAACTTTTTCCGCGAAGCCGCATTACACCGAGTTGCCCGAGCGCATCGTGCCGGCGTTGGCCTCCTACCGAGCCGATCCCTCCCTGGTCGAGGAACGGCTCGCGAGACTGGGCGTCCCGGCCCCGCGCGACCCCGACGTCGAGGGCGCCACCGAACTACTCGACGACGTGACCTTCACCCACCGGTTCGTCGACGTCGACGGCACGGACGGCGAAACTGTCCGATTCCACTACGTGGAAGCCGGGCCGGCCGACTCCGAAATAGTCGTCTTTCTCCATGGCCTACCCGACTCCTGGTACCAGTGGCACCACCAGATGGCGGCGTTCGCCGGCGAATACCGTTGCATCGCCTTCGATCTCAAGGGCTACGGACAGTCGAGCAAGGCCGAGGGCGACTACCGCCACGAGGCGGCGGCCGAGCAACTGGTGGCCGCACTGGACCGCGTCGGCGTCGACCGATTCAACTTGATCGCCCACGACCGCGGCAGCGTGCAGGGCGACTTCATCGCCGCCAATCATCCCGACCGCGTGCTGCGGTACGGCCGCGGCGAGCAGCACCTCTACCACTTCCACCCGGCACTGGCCCCGCAGGCCGCGATGTTCCGGGATGCGCCGTTCACCGGACTGATGGCCGACCGGACCCGGTTCGTCGTCCTGGTGTACGCGTGGATAGGCCGCATCGACCTGCCGGACCACGAAATGCTCCGGGTGATCCAGGAATTCAGCTACCCCGACATCGAGAAGGCCGTACCGCGCTACTTCAACACCACCACGTTCCACATGGAGTGGATTGCCCGGCGAACGCGACTCCTCGAGCGCTGGACATGCCCGGTCATGGTGCTACAGAGCTACGAAGGCACCGTCCAGCCCCGCGAGTACTACGTGGACGCCCGCGACCACATCCCCCACGCGGCCGAAGTCCTGGTCCGTTTCGTCGACGCGGGCCACTTCTGGAGTCTGGAAGACCCGACGACCACCACCGCGCATCTGCGCGAACTGCTGGCCCTGCCCATCGCCGGCGTATCGGGGAGCTAGCGCTTCCTGACCATGTCCACGAACAACTGGTGCACCCGCCGGTCGCCCGTCACCTCCGGATGGAACGCCGTCGCCAACACGGCACCTTGGCGCACCGCGACGGGGTGCCCCGCGGCCTCGGCGAGCACCCGCACACCGGCGCCGATCCGCTCGACCCACGGCGCCCGGATGAACACCGCGCGCACCGTCCCGTCCAGCCCCTCGAACCGGATGTCGCCCTCGAACGAATCGACCTGACGTCCGAAAGCGTTGCGCCGCACCGTCATATCGATCCCGCTGAGGGGCACCGCTGCCCGGCCCTCCGCGCCGGCGTCCAGGATCTCGCTGGCCAGCAGAATCATTCCGGCACACGCCCCATAGGCGGGCAGCCCCTCGGCCAACCGGGCCCGCAGCGGGTCGAGCAGATCGAAGTCACGCAGCAGGTGACTCATCGCTGTGGACTCGCCGCCGGGTAGCACCAACCCATCCACGGCGTCCAGTTCGGCGCGGCGGCGCACCGTGACGGCCTCGGCGCCGGCTTCGCGCAGCGCGGCCAGGTGCTCGCGGGTGTCGCCCTGCAGCGCCAGCACACCGACCAGCGGCGCACTCACGGGGTGGTCGGCTGGTATCCGCGCTTGAAGCGGGTCAGCCCCTCCTGCATCACCGCGGCCACCATCTCACCGCTCTGGTTGAAGATCTTGCCCTGGCACAGCGAGCGGCCCCCACTGGCGGACGGCGAGGACTGGTCGTAGAGCAGCCATTCGTCAGCCCGGAAGGCCCGCATGAACCACATCGCGTGGTCCAGTGACGACACCTGCAGGTGCTCGCGCTCGGCCATGTGGGTGACCTGCGCCGAACCCAGCAGTGTCAGATCGCTCATGTAGGCCAGCGCGCAGATGTGCAGGACCGGGTCGTCAGGCAGCGGATCACGATGCCGGAACCATACCTGCTGCTGAGAAGCCTTGCCGGGCAACAGTTTCAAGCGATCACGGGGGACGATGCAGACGTCCCATTCCTCGAACTGCTTGAAACCCGCGTCATCGAAGACCTTGACCGAGGACAGGCCCGGCAGCCCGTCCGGTGGCGGCGCCGCGGGCATGGCGTCCTGGTGGTTGATGCCTTCCTGGTCGACCTGGAAGGAGGCCCCCATGCTGAAGATGATCTCGCCGTGCTGGATCGCGTTGACCCGCCGGGTGGCGAACGATCCGCCGTCTCGGGTGCGCTCCACGATGAAAACCGTGGGCTCCTTTGCGTCCCCGGGCCGCAGGAAATAGCCGTGCAGCGAATGCACCTGGTAGCGCGGGTCGACGGTACGCACCGCCGACACCAGCGACTGCCCGGCCACGTGCCCGCCGAAGGTGCGCTGCAGGAATCCCGATTCGGGGCTGAACACGCTGCCGCGGTAGATATTGACCTCGAGTTGTTCGAGATCGAGGATCTCTTCGATCGCCACGGACTGTTTTTACCAGCCGCCCGTCATCAGCCGCCCGTCACCAACCGCGTTGTGCCAGGCGATGCGGCTGCGGGATCTCCTCCACGTTGATGCCGACCATCGCCTCGCCCAGCCCGCGTGACACCTTGGCCAGCACATCCGGGTCGTCGAAGAACGTGGTCGCCTTGACGATCGCCGCGGCGCGCTGCTCCGGGTCGCCGGCCTTGAAGATCCCGGACCCGACGAACACCCCTTCGGCGCCGAGCTGCATCATCATCGCGGCGTCGGCGGGGGTGGCGATACCGCCGGCGGTGAACAACGTGACCGGCAGCTTGCCGGCCCGGGCCACCTCCACCACCAGATCGTAGGGCGCCTGTAATTCCTTTGCGGCGACAAACAATTCGTCCTCGGACAGCGACGTGAGCCGACGGATCTCCCCACCGATCGCGCGCATGTGCGTCGTGGCATTGGAGACGTCGCCGGTGCCGGCCTCACCCTTGGAGCGGATCATCGCCGCGCCCTCGGCGATACGCCGCAGCGCCTCTCCGAGGTTGGTGGCCCCACACACGAACGGCACGGTGAACTTCCACTTGTCGATGTGGTGGATGTAGTCGGCCGGGGTGAGCACCTCGGACTCGTCGATGTAGTCCACCCCGAGGCTCTGCAGGATCTGCGCCTCGACGAAATGCCCGATGCGGGCCTTGGCCATGACCGGAATGGTCACCGCGTCGATGATGCCCTCGATCATGTCGGGGTCGCTCATCCGCGACACCCCGCCCTGGGCCCGGATATCGGCGGGCACCCGTTCCAGCGCCATGACGGCGACGGCACCCGCGCCTTCGGCGATGCGGGCCTGCTCAGGAGTGACGACGTCCATGATGACGCCGCCCTTGAGCATTTCTGCCATGCCGCGCTTGACGCGCGCGGTTCCGGTTTGGGCCCCGGTTTTGCTCAAAGCCGGCTGGGCGCCGTTCTGCTGGCTGTTCACTACGCTCCTTGAATTTCGGGAAGTGACCACCAGTCTAAAGGGGACCGACAACCGGATTTACCCGCAGCGAAGGCCCACGTTGCCTTAAGCTCCGCGTTGTTGGCCAGCGAGTTGGGGAGCCTCGCGATGAATTTCGCTGTTCTGCCGCCGGAACTCACGTCGGCGCGCATCTTCGCAGGTGCGGGGCTGCAGCCCTTGCTGTCCGCGGCCGGCTCGTGGGACGGGTTGGCAGCCGAGCTGGAGGCCGCGGCGCGCTCGTTCAGCGCGGTCACCTCGGGGCTGGTTGACAGTGCCTGGCAGGGCCCGGCGATGCTGGCGATGACCCGCGCCGCGGCCCCGTATGTGACGTGGTTAACGACGGCGGCGACGCAGGCGGGCCAGACGGCCGCACAGGCGCGAGCGGCGGCGGCCGCGTTCGAGACCGCGCAGGCGGCCGTCGTGCACCCCGCGATGGTCGCCGCCAACCGGTCGGGACTGGTGTCACTGGTGGCGGGCAACCTGTTCGGCCAGAACAGCCCGGCGATCGCCGCCGCCGAGGCCCACTACGAGCAGATGTGGGCCCAGGACGTCGCCGCCATGGCCGGCTATCACGCCGAAGCGTCGGAGGTGGCCGCCCAGCTGGCCGGCGCCTATGCCGCCACCGGGCTGCCGGGCCTGAGCATCGACTGGGCCAACGGCACCTTCAACCTGGGCTCGGGCAACAAGGGCGCCAACAACATCGGGTTCGACAACGTCGGCAACGGAAACATCGGGATCGGAAACCGCGGCGACGGCAACATCGGCGTCCAGAACCGGGGCAACTGGAACGTCGGGCTGATCAACACGGGTAACCGGCTGATCGGGTACGGACTTCCGGGCGACGGCAACATCGGCGTCAACCTCATCGACCTCAACCCGGTGGGCGGTGGCAGCCCGACGACAACCGCCCTGCTGATGGGCGGGACGGGGCCCAGCCCGCTGCCCTGGTCAGGCTTCCAGACGCTGGCGAACAGCTTCATCACCCCGACCCATCCGTCCTACGACGCGCAGTTCCTGGTGACGCCGTCGAAGATGTTCCCACTCACCGGGCCGACCAGCCTGACCTTCGATGCCTCGATCGCCGAGGGCATGCAGCGTCTGAACGCCGCGATCATGAGCCTGCACGCGGCGGGCAAAGACACCGTGGTCTTCGGCCTGTCGCAGAGCTCCACGGTGGCGACGCTGGAAATGCGCTACCTGCAGTCGCTGCCGGCGGCATTGCGCCCGGGGACCGACGAATTGTCTTTCGTGCTGGTGGCCAACCCCAACCGGCCCGACGGCGGCCTGTTGTCGCGCTTTCCGGGCCTGTCGATACCGTTCATGGGCTTCACGTTCAACGGCGCGACGCCGGCCAACGTCTACCCCACCATCGATTACGCGATCCAGTACGACGGCGCCGCCGACTTCCCGCGCTACCCCCTCAATCTGCTGGCAACGGCCAACGCGCTGGCCGGCTTCGCCTACATCCACCCCTCGTACTCGCTGTCAGCGGCCCAGTTCGCGACGGGCATCGTGCAGCCGGTGTCCCCGGACAGCCTCACCACGTACATCCTGATCCCGACGCACGACCTGCCCCTGCTCAACCCGCTGCGCGCCGTGCCGTTCGTGGGCAACCCGCTGGCCGACCTGATCCAGCCGGACCTGCGGGTGCTCGTCGAGCTGGGCTACGACCGCACCGCCTACCAGGATGTGCCGGCGCCGTTCGGGCTGTTCCCGCAGATCGATCCGGCAGCGCTCGCCGCGCAGCTGCAGCAGGGCGCGGTGCAAGGAGTCGACGACGCGCTGAGCGGCCTCGGGTGGCCGCTGCGCTTACCGTGAGGCGGCGGCCGCGGGACTGACTACAGAGCGCCGTAATCCGGGCTCGCAGTCTGCGCGAACGGGGCCTCAGCTGATGGACTGCGGGACGACGGCGTCGCGCGGGGCCGAGTCGACCAGCTCGTTGGCGGTGGGCAGCAGCTCCGCCAGTTGCCGCGGGTACACGATTTCACCGGAGGCGACCAACTCGGCAATATCGGCCGGGCCGCACCACCGGGCGCCGTGAATGTAGCTGCGTTCCAACGCCGTTCGGCCGTCCAGCGCCGGCTCGAAACGCCGGGTGCGGTGCACGAGGTAGAACTCTTCGCTGTCGATCATCGAACCGTTGAACTCGAATACCTCGTCGCGCCGCCAGACGGGTCCGACCAGCGCGGCCGGCGGGACCTGCAGGCCGGTCTCCTCCGCCAGCTCCCGGGCCGCCGCTTCGGCCAGCCGCTCCCCCGGCCTGACTTCGCCGCCGACGGTGAACCACCACCGCGGGGCATGGGCGATCGCGGGATCCGACCCGCACAACAACAACACCGCGCCGCACTCATCGAGCAGTACCACCCGCGCCGAGGTGCGATGGTTGAGCTTGTCGCCGGTATGCCGCTGCGCGTGCGGCCGCTCGGCGATCTCGAAATAGGTTGGCAGCGGCGCCCTTCCGCCCAGATGGAACAACCGCACCATACGGCGCTCGGCCAGCACCAGGGTGTCGCGCACCGCGTCGTTGTGGAACCGGCGAGCCAGCAACACCCGTGCCTCGGCGTCGGCCAGCTCGGCCACCAGGGCCGCCGGCACCGACGCCGGGTCGACCAGTGCCAGGGCGGCCGACAGCTCGTTCTCCGCGGTCTCCCGCATGCCGCGCGGCGCCCGCTCGGCGACATCGGCCAGCGTCGCCAACCGTTGTCCCTCCGGCGAGCCGCCGTAGGCATCGATGGCGACCGCGCGCGCCACCACCGCGCGCCGCGCCAGCGCGCTGTCCAGTGCCTGCCAGGACAGGTCGTAGCGGACGTTGAGCCGGTCCAGCCGGTTGGCCCGCTGGTAGCCCCAGGCGCCGAACACCACCAGCACCACGAACAGCCCGGCAGCCAGAGCCCACAGCAGCCACGTCATCAGCTGGCCACCTGGACCTTCACGCCCGACCCGGCAACCGTCTCGTACACCCGCATGATCTGGCTCGCCACCACCGACCAGTCGTAGCGGTGCACCGCCTCACTGCCCGCGGCGACGTAACGCTCGCGCAGCGCGTCGTCCTGCAGCACCGCGATCAACGCCTCGGCCAGGGCATCTCCGTCTTCGATCGGAACGAGCCGTCCGAGTTCACCGTCCTGAAGCACCCGCCGGAACGCGTCGAGATCACTGGCCACCACGGCGGTGCCGGCGGCCATGGCCTCCACCAGGACGATGCCGAAGCTCTCACCGCCGGTGTTCGGTGCGCAGTACACGTCGGCGCTGCGCATCGCCGACGCCTTTCCGGCGTCGTCGACCTGACCCAGGAATTTCAGGTGGTCCACGAATCCCGTTGCTTGAGAACGTAATTCGTCCTCATCACCGCGGCCCACGATAAGCAGTTGCACGTCCGGAAAACGCTGCACGACGGCAGGCATGGCGGCCAGCAGCGTCGCCATGCCCTTACGCGGCTCGTCGTAGCGCCCGAGGAACAGCACCGTCTTGCCGGGCCGCGGATATCCCTCCAAGAGTGGTGCTGACGCGAAGGAACCGACGTCGACGCCGTTGGGGATCTCCACCGCATCCGATCCCACCGACTCCATCTGCCAGCGCCGCGCCAGGTCGGACACCGCGATCCGGCCGACGATCTTTTCGAACCTGGGGCGCAGCATGCCGCCCAGGACCGACATGGCCATCGACTTGGTGGTCGAGGTGTGAAACGTCGCCACGATCGGGCCTTCGGCGATGTCCAGAGCCAGCAGGGACAGGCTCGGAGCGCCCGGCTCGTGCAGGTGCAGCACGTCGAAATCGCCTTCGGCGAGCCACTTCTTCACCTTGCGATAGGTGACCGGGCCGAACCGCAGCCGGGCCACCGACCCGTTGTAGGGAATCGGGACGGCCTTGCCGGCGGACACGACGTAGTCCGGCAGTGAGGTCTCCGGAGACATCGGCGCCAGCACGCTGACCTGGTGTCCGCGCTCGATCATGACCTCGGCCAGCTGCAACACGTGCGACTGCACCCCGCCGGGCACGTCGAACGAGTAGGGGCAGACCATCCCGATCCGCATCAGCCGTCCTTCAACCAGGCCTGCCGGTCGTCCGACAGATCCGCCAGCCACTGCGGTTGCAGCATGTGCCAGTCTGCGGGATGGGCAGCGATATTGCGCGCGAACTCATCGGCCAGCGCCTGGGTGATGGCGCCGACGTCGCCGCTGCTGCAGTCCAGGGGCTCCTGCATCTTGCATTCCCAGCCGTCGCCGGAGAACCAGCAGTGCGAAGGCAGCAACGCCGCGCCCGTCTCGATCGCAAGCTTGGCCGGCCCGGCGGGCATCCGGGTGGGTTCGCCGAAGAACTCGACCTCGACGCCGGTGCGGGTGAGGTCGCGCTCGGCCATCAAAGCCACGATTTGGTTGCTGCGCAACCGGTCACAGAGCACCTCGAACGGCGGTCGTTTCCCGCCGGAGTGCGGAATGACCTCGAATCCGAGGGTCTCCCGGTAGTCGATGAAGCGCTGGTACAGCGATTCCGGTTTGAGACGCTCGGCCACCGTGGCGAAGGTGCTGTAGGTCTGCGCCAGCCAGACACCGTTCATGTCCCAGTTGCCGCTGTGCGGTAGTGCCAAGACCACGCCGCGGCCAGCGGCCAGCCCGCCGTTGAGATTGTCCTGGCCGTGGGTACCGCTGTCGAGCTGGCGCGTCAGCTCCTGCAGATCCATCGTCGGCAGCCGAAACGCCTCACGCCAGTACCGCGCGTAGGACGCCAGCGAGGCGCGCATCAGCGAGTCCGGAACCCGCGCAGGCGGCACCCCGGTGACGCGCGCCAGGTTCTTGCGTAGCTGCTCGGGCCCCCCGTTGCGGGCCGCATAGCGGGCACCGGCCTCAAAAGCGTTGCGCGCGGCGAACTCCGGCAGCACCCGCACAGCCCGCCATCCGGTGGCATAGGCCCAGTCGGTGGCCTTGCCGGTCAACAGATCACGGGGGCGGCCGGGCAGTTTGAGGCCTACTGATGGCGGAATCACTGCTCGTTCTTTCCTGGGATCTCGTTCTTTCCTGGGATGGGGATACGGTCGACGGCCCCGGGCGAGGTGCGGACCGCGTACAGGCGCTGCCCGCAGGTGACCACGCTGAGCACAGCCAGCAACCACATCGCGATCGGCAGCGCCGGCGGCCAGGGCACGAACGGGAAATCCGAAACCCCGGCCCCGACCAGCACGATGATGAGCCGCTCGGGGCGCTCGATGAACCCGCCGTCACCTCGCAGACCGCTGGCTTCGGCCCGGGCCTTGATATAGGAGATGACCTGCGAGGTGACCAGGCAGATCAACGTCGCCGCGGTCAAGAGCATGTCGTGCATGTGGAAGGCGATCCACCACGCCAGTCCGCAGAACACCGCTCCGTCGCTGATGCGGTCGCAGGTGGCGTCCAGCACCGCGCCGAACCTCGTGCCGCCGCCGCGGATGCGCGCCATCGCCCCGTCAGCCATGTCGAACAGCGTGAAGAACCACACCACACACCCGCCGACGAACAGCTTGCCCATCGGAAAGAACACCAGGGCGCCGGCCATCGAGCCGACGGTGCCGATGACGGTGACGAGGTCCGGGGTCAGGCCGACCTTCAAGGCGCCCCTGGCGACCGGGTCGGTGGCGCGGGCGAAGAACGCCCGGGACAGGAACGGCAATTTGCTCATGAGTGCCTCATGGCTGGTTCGCCCACTCGTCGGCGAGCAACCGGCGGGTTTCGCGCAGCAACTGCGGTATCACCTTGGAGCCGCCGACGATGGTGATGAAGTTGGCGTCGCCACCCCACCGCGGGACGACGTGCACGTGCAGGTGTTCGGCCAGCGAACCACCTGCCGAGGTGCCCAGATTCATGCCGACGTTGAAGCCGTGCGGACGCGACACCGTCTTGATCACCCGGATCGCCTTCTGGGTGAAGGCCATAACCTCGGCACTCTCGGCTTCGGAGAGGTCCTCGAGTTCCGACACCCGCCGGTAGGGCACCACCATCAGGTGACCCGGGTTGTACGGGTAGAGGTTCAGCACGGCGTAGACCAGTTCGCCGCGCGCCACCACCAGTCCCTCTTCGTCGGACATTCGCGGGATGTCAGTGAACGGCTCGCCGCGGCTGGCACTGTCGCGGGTCGCGGGCGCTTCGGCCAGATAGTTCATCCGGTACGGAGTCCACAACCGCTGCAGGTGGTCGCGCTCGCCGGCGCCGCGGTCGTGAATGGTGTCTTCGCCACTCGGATCAGTCACTGCCACTCTCCACGACTTTCACCAGTTCGGCTGTGGGAGTGGCGTTCTCGCGGCGGGCGATCCAGTCGACGATGGCCGCCACCGCGGTGTCCCGGGGCACCCCGTTGATCTGGGTGCGGTCACCGAAGCGGAAACTCACCGCCCCGGCCTGCACGTCGCGGTCACCGGCCAGCAGCATGAACGGCACCTTCTGGTTGGTGTGGTTCACGATCTTCTTGGCCATCCGGTCGTCGCTGGTGTCCACCTCGACCCGCACACCATGCGATCTCAGTTGTGCCGCAACATCTTCCAGGTACGGGATGTGCTCGTCTGCCACGGGTATGCCGACCACTTGATGCGGCGCCAGCCAGGCCGGGAACGCGCCCGCATAGTGTTCGGTGAGGATGCCGAAGAACCGTTCGATCGATCCGAACAGCGCCCGGTGGATCAGCACCGGACGCTGCCGGGTTCCATCGCTGGCGGTGTATTCCAGCTCGAAGCGGTCCGGCATGTTGAAGTCGACCTGCAGCGTCGACATCTGCCAACTGCGACCCAGCGCGTCCTTGACCTGCACGGAGATCTTTGGGCCGTAGAACGCCGCGCCACCCGGGTCGGGCACCAGTTCCAGGCCGGAAGCCTCACCGACCTCTCGCAGGATCTCGGTGGCCTGCTCCCACACCTCGTCGGAGCCGACGTACTTGTCCGGGTCCTTGGTGGAGAGCTCCAGGTAGTAGTCGTCCAGGCCGTAGTCGGCCAGCAGGTCGAGCACGAACCGCAGCACCGAGGTGAGTTCGTCGCGCATCTGGTCGAGGGTGCAGTAGATGTGCGCGTCGTCCTGGGTCATGCCGCGCACCCGGGTCAGGCCGTGGATGACGCCGGATTTCTCATAGCGGTAGACGCTGCCGAACTCGAAGAGCCGCAACGGAAGTTCGCGGTAGGACCGGCCGCGGGAGCGGTAGATCAGGTGGTGCATCGGGCAGTTCATCGGCTTGAGGTAGTAGTCCTGGCCGGGCTTGCGCACGGTGCCGTCCGGGTTGAACTCGGCGTCGAGTTGCATCGGCGGATACATCCCGTCGGCGTACCACTCCAGGTGTCCCGAGGTGATGTACAGCTGTTCCTTGGTGATATGCGGGGTATTGACGAACTCGTACCCGGCCTGCTCGTGCTTACGCCGCGAGTACTCCTCCAGTTCCCGACGGATGATGCCACCCTTGGGGTGGAAAACCGCCAGGCCGGAACCGATTTCGTCCGGGAAGCTGAACAGGTCGAGCTCGACGCCCAGCTTGCGGTGGTCGCGGCGCTGGGCTTCGGCGATCAGCTCCAAATGGTGGTCGAGGGCCTCCTGCGACTCCCATGCGGTGCCGTAGATGCGTTGCAGGCTCGCGTTGTTCTGGTCTCCGCGCCAGTACGCGGCCGAGCTTCGGGTCAGCTTGAACGCGGGGATGTGCTTGGTGGTGGGGATGTGCGGTCCGCGGCACAGATCGCCCCACACCCGTTCGCGGGTGCGCGGATTGAGGTTGTCGTAGGCGGTGAGCTCGTCTCCCCCGACTTCCATGACGTCCGGGTCACCGGACTTGTCGTCGACGAGCTCGAGCTTGAACGGCTCGTTGGCCAGTTCCTCGCGCGCCTCGTCCTTGGACGCGAAGACGCGGCGGTCGAAAAGCTGGCCTTCCTTGACGATCTGGCGCATCCGCTTTTCCAGCTTGTCCAGATCGTCGGGGGTGAACGGTTCGGCGACGTCGAAGTCGTAGTAGAAGCCGTCGGTGATGGGCGGGCCGATGCCGAGTTTGGCGTGTGGAAACAGGTCCTGCACGGCCTGGGCCAGCACGTGTGCCGCCGAGTGCCGGATGACGCTGCGGCCGTCGTCGGTGTTGGCTGCCACCGGGGTGACCTCGGCGTCGGCGTCCGGCACCCAGCTGAGGTCGCGCAGCTTGCCGTCCGCGTCCCGGACGACCACGATCGCGTCGGGCGAACCACGCCTGGGCAGCCCGGCCTCGCCGACAGCGGCCGCCGCGGTAGTCCCGGCGGGAACCCGGATCGGGGCTTCAACGGCTCCTGAGACGGGCTGTGCGGGGACGCTCATTGCGTGGTTCTCCGTGGCTTGGGCATGTTCGCGGGCATGGCGGAATCGATCGCGACCATGCTATGCCGAACGAGACGGGCCCGAGCCGATGCCCCCGGAGCGGTTCACAAATCGGCGGGGCGGGCCCAGTAGCCGCCCAAGAGCGTCCTAGTGGCCGAGCATCGCCACTGCCACTGCCGGCCGCAGCGCGTGGGCGGGCCGGAACGAGCCGGTCCGCGCGCCGACGAGCCTGCCGCTTACCTGCCGGTGCGTGCGCCCGTGGCGCCTCGAGTCGTGCAGCTTCGCCAACGTAAATCGGTTGCTCTCGCCGTCGTAAAACAAGCGCAAGATATGAGCCGGAAAGTATCCCATCAACAGAATCGCGATGGTCATCAGCGCAGTGCGGCTGTTGACGCGGTGCACCTTGGTGGTTCGCAGATAGCGCGTCGCATAGCGGTAGAAATCGCGCGGCGAATTCTCGACCCGCCGTCCGGACAGGCCGGCGATCAAGCTGCGCTCGTATTCGATGTCACAGCCATTCTTGAACAACACCAGGGCGAGGTCGATATCTTCATGCAGTTGGTCTTCGAGGTCCAGCCGGGTGAGGTGGCGAACCGCGCGCCACGCCGACGCCCGGACCGCCATATTGGAGCCGAACAGGAACCGTTGGTCTTTCGCCTTGCGGTGCAACCTGTCGCGCACGGCACGGTCGAGACGAAAGGTCGCTTGCCGCAACGGCATATCGTAATAGAACACCGGACCGGTGACCGCGTCGACAGCCGGATCGCGGAATCGGCGGCGTATCGTCGCGACCCAGTTGGGCGCTATGACGGAATCAGCGTCGATCCGGCCGATGACCGTGCTGCGCACCTGGTCGAAGCCGCAGTTGCGGGTGGGCGTGATGCCCTGATATTCGTTTTGGGTCAATATCCGGATAGGGATATGACGGTTCTCGGCTTGCAGCCGACGCACAATCGTTTCGGTGCCGTCGGTGGACCTGTTGTTGACGACGATGATTTCGTCCGGAAGCGATGTCTGGCGGAGACAGGACGCGACGCACCTGCCGATAAAACGTTCCTCGTTATAGGCGGGAATGACGATTGCGACGGAGGGTCCCGATCGCTCGGCTGACCGCGCTGGACGATTTACCGCATTCACGATTTCGGTCATGGTCCCGACCCATTGCCTCTGCTGCCGCATATTGCCCGATGCGTCCCCACGAGATGCGATAGGGACGCCCAGGTCGATCAGCGAGCGGCCATCGATCGACCTTCATCAATATTCGACACCTATGCAATGATTTGTCAAGGACATTATTTCTGACGAATATTCAGTTTTCGGACAGGTGCATCAACCGCCCCGTGTTACGGCTGCCCCGGCTTGAGTCGCACGAAAAGGGCGTTCGCCTCGGTCAGCAAGGTGTCCCCGTCGCGCAACCGGCCGGACACGAAGATCTTGCGTCCGTCCTCGACATCGACTCCCGCGTCGAACTGCAACTCCCTTTCGATCGGCACGATATTGCGGTAGTCGATCTTGAGGTATGCGGTGCGCTGACGGCGGCTGCCGGTGAGCACCGACGCCGTCAGCCCGAGCACCGTGTCGAACAGCATGCCGAGCGATCCGCCGTGTACGGCTCCGTTGCGGCCGAGGTGGAAGCGGGCGAACCGGGCCCAGCCCTCGATGCGGCCCGCGTCGGTCTTGTGCGCCTGCATCGGGATGGTCAGGACGTTGCCCCGCATCGGCAGGTCCATCCGCCGCCCCGACGGCGACTGCCATTCGTCGGCGTCGAACGGGGCCAGCAGTGCGGACAGTTCTTCGAGCCGGTTGGCTGCTTCCGTGATCACCTCGTCCGGCGCGTCGACAGCCCGGGCGTGGTCCTGCAGCCTGCGCACCCCTTCGATGAAACGGTGGTAATCCGGGCCGCCCTTGTCGGTGGGTTCAGGGGGGTTGAATCCCCCGCCGGGGTGCGGGGCCGCGTTGCTCGTCACCAAGACACCGTATGCGAGCCCCGAGGGGCGCCGGTCGCGCTAACCGGGTTGGCCGGGGGCGCCCTGAACGCCCGCTTTCCCGGAGGCACCGCCGGCTCCGACGCCGGACGACCCGTCACCGCCCTTGCCGCCGGCGCCCAGGGCACCGCCCGCCCCTCCGGCGCCACCCCCGCCACCCCCGCTGGCCGCACCGTTTGTGCCCGTATGACCAAACAACATGCCGGCCGATCCGCCGATCCCACCGCCACCGCTGCCGCCGCCATCGCCGCCGGCGCCACCGGCACCGCCGTCGCCACCCGCGCCGCCCGGTCCGCCCTGTCCGCCCTGACCGGCAAAGCCGCCGCCGCCGTTGCCACCAGTTGCTCCGGCGCCACCCACGCCGCCTGTGCCGCCGACGCCGCCCAGACCCGACCCACCGCCGCTGCCGCCGTCACCGATCAACAGGCCGCCGCGTCCGCCGTTGCCGCCGTCGCCGCCCAGACCGCCGACGCCTCCGGTGCCGCCGGCGCCACCGGGACCCGCGTTGCCGCCAAAACCACCGCTGGCAAAGTTGGCCCCGCCTGCGGTAGCGGAGCCGCCCTCACCGCCACTGCCTGCAGTACCGCCCGTGGCTCCCGAGCCACCTCCACCGCCCGTGCCCCCCAGGCCGCCGGCACCGCCGTTCCCGATAAGCAGCCCCGCATTGCCGCCGTGACCGCCCGCGCCACCGGTCCCGCCGGCACCGCCCGACACCCCGGTTGCGCCACCGCCACCCGCTCCGCCACTGCCGCCAACGCTGTTGCCGGAAATGTTGCTGAGCGCCCCGCCGCCGGCACCGCCTGCACCGCCTGCACCACCGGGCGCGCTGGCGATGTTCCCATTGCCGCCGATGTGCCTCCATTGCTGGCCCCGTTGTCAACGAACACGAACCCACCCTCGCCGCCGGCGCCGCCGTTTCCGCCCGCTCCGCCCGTGCCCCCGTTGCCACCGATACCGTCTCCGACCGCGCCGGCGAAGATTCCCGCGAAACCGCCGGCACCACCGGTACCGCCGGTGGAGCCGAGGCCGACGTCCGCCCCGTCTCCCCCGGTGCCCCCGACCACTCTTCCGTTGACACCGCTCAACACGTCAATGCTGCCGGGGGCGCCCGTGGCGCCGACTCCACTGATGCTCGGATTGATGCCCGCCGCACCGGTGAGGCCGGTACCGCCTTGACCGCCAACTCCGCCGTCGCCGAACAAGAGGGCACTGCCGCCAGCGCCTCCATGCCCGGCGATTCCTCCCTTGATGCCTGCCATCGCCGCCCCGCCGTTTCCTCCCGCGCCACCGTTACCGAACAGCAGTCCACCGGTGCCGCCGGAGCCACCCGCCACGCCGGCGCCACCCGTACCGCCGGCACCGCCGTTACCCAGCAGGCCCGCCGCGCCACCATTGCCGCCCACCTGACCCGGCAGGCCGTCGCCGCCGCGGCCACCGTTGCCGAAGAGCAACCCGCCCGCACCGCCGTTCTGCCCTGGTCCGCCGTTGCTGCCGTCGCCGATCAACGGTCGCCCCAGCAGCGCCTGCGTCGGTGCGTTGACCACACCGAGGATTTGTTGTTCCACGGCTTGCAGCGGCGAGGCGTTGGCCGCCTCGGCGCCCGCGTACGTCCCGGCGCCCGCGATCAATGCCTGCACAAATTGCCCGTGAAACGTCGCGGCCTGCGCGCTGACCACTTGGTACGCCTGCGCGTATCCACCGAATAGAGCTGCAACGGCCTCCGACACCTCGTCGGCCCCGGCGGCCAGCACCGACGTCGTCGGGCCCAGCGCTGTCGCGCCGGCCCCGGCAAGTGCGTCGCCAATACGGCCCACATCCCCTGCCGTGGCGGACAATAACGCCGGTATCGCAACTACGTATGACATGAGAACCTCCTGCAACGAATCAGTGCTGGATGAACACGAACGGCCATATTCAGGGCTCCTTTCGTCGGAGATAGGGAACTCGGAGATAGGGAACAAAGCCCTTCACCGTTGACCATGACGTGGACGCCTGCGTGTCAGGCAACGCATGCATCAACCGTGCTGCCCGGTCCCGCCGGGGCTGCCGGGGCTCCCGTCAGTGCCGTTCAGGCCGCTCGAGGTGTTCCCGACGCCCTTGGCCCCGCCCTTGCCGAAGGCGCCGCCCGCTCCACCCTGCCCACCGGCACCGCCCTGGCCGGCGGTTCCGTTGGTGCCCTCTTCGCCGAAAAGCAGTCCGCCGGCACCGCCCAAGCCCCCGACGCCGCTGCCGCCCCCGGCACCCCCCGTACCACCGGTGCCTCCGTCACCACCTCCGCCCCCGGAGCCGCCCGCGCCGGCAACGCCGGTACCGGTTGCGCCACCTCCGTTACCCCCAAACCCGCCGGCACCGCCCACGCCGCCGGTACCGCCGGCGCCACCAACGCCCGCAGCGCCACCGGCACCGCCATTGCCGAACAGGAAACCGCCGGCACCGCCGTTTCCACCCCGCCCACCCGATCCCCCGGTTCCTCCGAACCCGCCCGTACCGCCGTCTCCTGCGGCGCCGCCATTGCCCCCCTTCGCGCCGCTACTCCCACCGAGGGCTGTCGCCTTCCCACCATTGCCCGCGTCACCACCGTCACCACCGGCCGCACCAACTCCCCCGATCCCGCCCTGCCCACCGACGCCGCCGTGACCCCCCTGCCCGACGAAGACGCCACCACGCCCGCCGTCACCGCCCGCACCCCCGGCACCACCCGCACCGCCAGCGGTGCCGAAGCCACCGTCACCGCCTCTACCGCCGGCACCGCCGAAACCCCCGGCTCCTATGCTGTCGGCGCTGGCGCCATGGCCTCCGGCCCCGCCAACCCCACCGGACGCCTGCGCGGCGGCGCCATCTCCGCCGATGCCGCCGATTGCGGTACCGCCCCCGCCGTACGCCGTTCCGCCACTGCCGCCATTTCCCCCGTTGCCACCGGCGCCGCCGGCGCCGCCGTTGCCGCCGATCGCGAAATTCGTCAGGGAATTGGCGCTGCCACCATTTCCTCCGGTGCCGCCGCCGGCACTGAGCCCACCGTCGCCGCCGGTGCCTCCTGAGGTGCCGTAGGCGCTGCCGCTCACGGAATCATTCAGGCCCGGCGTCCCGGAAGCGGTCGGGCCGTTCACCACCGGATTCACGCCGTTGACTCCCGCCCGGCCGCTACCGCCCTGTCCGCCGGCCCCACCGTCGCCAAACAGCAGGGCGTTGCCGCCATGGCCGCCCTGGCCGGGAATGCCGCCGTTGATACCGGCCAGCGCGGCGCCACCCTGTCCACCCGCGCCTCCGTTGCCGAACAGCCATCCACCGCTGCCACCGTTGCCGCCGACCGCACCGGCTCCCCCGGTGCCTCCGGCTCCGCCGCTGCCAATCAATCCGGCCGCGCCGCCGTTGCCGCCCACCTGTCCCGGCAGCCCGTCGCCCCCGCGCCCGCCGTTGCCGAACAGCAATCCGCCGGCCCCGCCGTTACGGCCGGGCGCGCCGGCGGCGCCGTCGCCGATCAGCGGGCGGCCCAGCAGCGCTTGGGCGGGCGCATTCACCACGCCCAGCAGAAGTTGGTCAGCGCTGGTGGCCTCGGCACCGGAATACGCCAGGGCACCGGCATTGAGTGCCTGCACGAACTGTGCGTGAAATACGGCGCTCTGCGCGCTAACGGCCTGATAGGCCTGCGCGTGCCGACCGAACACGGTCGCGATCGCCGCCGATACTTCGTCGGCCGCTGCAACCAGCACCTCAGCCGTCGGGGCGAAAGCCGCTGCGTTGGCCGCCCCGAGCGCGGCGCGGATGCTGGCGAGATCCGTTGCTGCGGTGGCTAATAGCTGCGGGTGAGCGACGACAAACGGCATGGCGGCCTCCAGTTAGGACCCACTCCCGGTTCGGGCACACGTATTGTGCGCCGCTGGACCGCTATGCGTTTGCGTTTCGGACTGAACCTAAATCAGTTCGCACTCCACCGGCGAAATTGAATTCAATTGCTTTGTGCGGCACCGGCCGCCGACAATGCCTCGAATTCTTCATCGGTGAGGTCGATGTCCGCGGCAGCGACGTTCTCTTCCAGGTGCGCGACCTTGGACGTGCCCGGGATCGGCAGCATCACCGGTGACCGTTTGAGCAGCCAGGCCAGCGCCAGCTGTGACGGCGTCGCGCCGTGCGCGGCGGCGATCTTGTGCAGCGGCCCGTCCGGTGCCGCCAGCGGACCGGACGCCAGCGGAAACCACGGGATGAATCCGATGCCCTGCGTCGTCGCGGCGTCGAGCAGCGGTTCGGCGGTACGGGTCGTCAGGTTGTACATGTTCTGCACCGACACGATCGCGGCGATCTCGCGGGCGGCGTTGAGTTGGTCCACGTCGATTTCGGACAGGCCGATATGGCGGATCTTGCCTTCGCCCTGCAGCGTCACCAATTCACCCAATTGGTCGCTCAGCGGAAAATTCGGGTCGATGCGATGCAACTGGAACAGATCGATCGTCTCGACGCCGAGCCGACGCAGGCTCATCTCGCACTCTTGCCGGAGATAACTCGGATTCCCCAGGGGAATCCAGACATTCGGCCCGGTGCGCAGCAGCCCGGCCTTTGTGGCGATCACCAGACCCGGGTAAGGGTGCAACGCCTCGCGGATGATCTCTTCGGACACGTAGGGGCCGTAGGAATCGGCGGTGTCGATGAAATTCACGCCGAGGTCGACGGCCCGACGCAGCACACGCACACATTCGTCGCGGTCAGCCGGCGGCCCCCAGACGCCGTCGCCGGTCAACCGCATGGCGCCGAATCCGAGTCGATTGACGGTCAGGTCGCTTCCCAGGGTGAATCTTCCCGATACGTGTGCAGCCACGGTGTCGACCGTACGCGCGTTGGGCGGCGAGTTCTGCTCTACAACCGCGCGACCTCAGCTCAACCACGGCGCGACGAAGCGGCGGACGATCGCCTCTTCCGCGCCGTCAATGCCGGTGACCGGCCAATAGAGCAGGCCCAGCACTACCCGCACCATCCATAATGCGGCGAGCTTGTCATCACCGGGTAGGCCGGCGATAACGGCCGCCGCCTCGGGAATGCGCGGCGAACCGATCAGCGTCTGTTCCACCAGTCGGCCCGTCTCCCGCGAAGCACCTACCGACGCGAATACCGGATGCGAGCGAAGGACCTTGAGTGACACCAGGATTGCTCCCACAGTGCGTTCCTCTGCGGGCAGCGCTTTGACCGTCTGCGCCACCGTTTCGGCCACCTGGTTGGTCGCCCGAATCAAGATCGCATCCCGGATCGCGTCAATCCCGCCCGCGTGCCGGTACACAGTCGCGCGTGAACAACCGACGTTCCGGGCAATCAGATCGATACTGAGCCGATCAAAGCCACGAGTCTCCACCAGTGCAGCAGCGGAATCGTAGATGCGCTCCCGCGCGTGATGACGCCTATCGCCGGCCAGCCAATCCACGGCCCTGATACTAACGACATCGATCGCGCGATCGGCGCGCATTTGTGATCAAATGTTCACGGCGTTGCTCAATTGTCCGTGCGTGCCGATGTTTAGCACCGAATCGAGCCCCGTACACCGTTGATCAATATGTCTCGCGCTGAGACGCCGCCGCGCTGCACCCGGGGCAAAAGCGCTGGTCGAGCGGTCGAGGTGAGACACCGCGGCGCCACCGAATTCACGGCCGATTATCGATTCCCGGCAACCGCTTGACACTTTCCATCACTACACCGAATGATCCTGTTATGCAAATGAATTCGGCCGCGTTGCCACAGCATGGCGGCGTGCCGAATGGGCATTGCGCGGCCCCACAACGGTCGGGCACGGCCGGGGTTGCAGTGCGCGACCTCACCTTCTTTCGTGGACATCGAACCCCACGCCACGAATAGGTGACGCGGCCGGCCCCGAATCCGTAAATCGGATAGTGACAGCTCGCGCTGTGGCCTGCACCCGGATCACTTATTGCCGTCGTGCGCCGGTTAACCGTGCGCACGGCTATTTCCGCTCGGCAGATTGAATTAGTTGGAGGATGGCGATGTCTCTGGTAACCGCGACCCCGGAATTGATTGCAGCGGCGGTGACAGATCTCAACCGGCTGGGTGCTGCGATCAGTACGGCGAATGCGACGGCCGCCCGGTCTACCACCACACTGGCCGCCGCCGCCGAGGACGAGGTATCAGCCGCCATTGCAGCGCTTTTCGGCAACCACGGTCGCGAGTACCAGGCTCTGGGCAGTCGACTGTCGGCATTTCACGAGCAGTTTTCGGCCCTCATGACCTCAAGCGCGCAGTCATATGCGAGCGCCGAGCTCGTCAACGCCGAACAGCTGCTGCTCAACGTCATCAATACGCCCACCTCGACATTGCTGGGACGTCCTTTGATCGGTAAGGGCGCCGACGGCACGGCACCGGGCCAGGCGGGCGGCGCCGGCGGGCTGCTGTGGGGCAACGGTGGTAACGGGGCCGACGGGGTCGCCCCCGGGGTCGCCGGCGGCTCCGGAGGCGCAGCCGGGTTGATCGGCCGCGGCGGCGCGGGTGGAACGGGCGGAGCGGGTGCCATGGGCGGCGCGGGCGGCCGCGGTGGGTGGCTGTTCGGTCACGGCGGAACCGGTGGTGCGGGCGGTGTTGCGGCGTTGCCCGGTGCCGTCGGCGGCACCGGGGGTACCGGCGGCGCCGGCGGAATGTTGTGGGGCAACGGCGGAGCGGGTGGCGCGGGCGCAACCGCCACCACGCTCGATGCCGTGGGTGGAGCGGGCGGGCAGGGCGGTCGGGCGGTCCTGTTCGGCAACGGTGGCACCGGCGGCGCGGGCGGCGCCGGTGCCGCCGGCATCGCCGGTATCGCAGGCGGTCTGGGGACAGGCGCCGACGGGACGGCCGGCGGTGCCGGGGGCAACGGTGGTCAGGGCGGCAACGGCGGCTCTGGCGGCTGGCTGATCGGCAACGGCGGCTTCGGCGGCGCAGGCGGGACGGGCGGTGCCGGCGGCTCCGGCGGGGCCGGCGGCAGCGGGGCCGACGCGTTGGTCGCCGGCGGGACAGGCATGACCGGCGGTAACGGGGGCGACGGCGGGTCCGGCGGAGCCGGTGGCGAAGCCGGCACGGGCGGCAGCGGCGGACTGCTGGGCGTGAGTCGCGGACCCGGTGTCGGCGGGGCAGGCGGAGCCGGTGGCGCCGGCGGTGTGGCCGGCGATGGCGGCGCCGGGGCCAACGGTACGGCGGGCCATCTCGACGGCGGCGCCGGCGGTCAGGGCGGTGACCCGGGCTCCGGTGGCAGGGGCGGCGCCGGCGGGACCGGTGCCAACCCCGGAACTGCCGGCGCAACCGGCAGCACTCCCGGCACCGGTGGCAACGGCGGCTCCGGCGGCCGTGGCGCCGATGCCACCACCCCGGGCGGCACCGGCGGTGCCGGCGGCAGAGGCGGTGACGCGGGCAGCGTCGGCAACGGCGGCGCGGGCGGTAACGGTGGCGACGGCCTGGCCGGCGAGGCGGGCGACGCAGCCATCGCAGCGGGAAGTTCGGGTACCGCCGGCACCCACGGCGGGTCCGGCGGCCGCGGCGGGGATGGCGGCCTGGGCGGCACTATTTCCGGTGATGGCGGCGCCGGCGGCGGTGGCGGGAAAGGCGCGGCCGGCGGAGCCGGCGGAGCAGGCGCCTTGGGCACCACCGCCACCACAGCCGGCACCGCGGGCATGACCGGCGGCGATGGCGGCACCGGAGGAGCCGGCGGTGCGGGCGGTGACGGCGGCCAGGGCGGCGCGGCACGGGCCGCCACCGGCCAGACCGGCAGTCACGGGGCCGGCGGCGTAGGCGGCAACGGAGGAGCCGGCGGTCAAGCCGGCGACGGCGGCAACGGCGCCGACGGGACCTTCGCCGGCGGTGGCACCGGCAACGGCGGAGCCGGCGGTTCCGGCGGCAATGCCGGGACCGGTGGAACCGGCGGGAGCGGCGGCGCCAGCGGCGCTACCACCCGCGCCGCCGACGGCGCGGCGGGACTCAGCCCGACCAGTGGCAATGGCGGGACCGGCGGCCGCGGGGCAGACGCCACCACCCCGGGCGGCACTGGCGGTGCCGGTGGCAGGGGCGGCAGCGGCGGGTCGTTCGGCAACGGCGGGGACGGCGGCGCGGGTGGTCGCGGTGCGGCCGGCGGTGTCGGCTCGGATGCCGGGACGCCCGGCGGCACCGGCGGAACCGGGCACAGCGGCGGCGTCGGGGGTGCCGGGGGCAGCGGCGGCGACGGCGGAACCCAGGCGGGCAACGGCGGCGCCGGCGGCGCCGGGGGCGGTGGCGGTGACGGCGGTGCAGGAGGTCGCGGCGCACGGGGCGCCGACGCCACTGCGGCGGGCGCGGCCGGCGATGCGGGCGGCACCGGCGGTACGGGCGGAACCGGCGGGGCCGGGGGCACCGGCGGGGCAGGTGGAGCCGCGCGGTCGGCGTCCGGGCTTGCGGGCAGCCAGGGCGTCGGCGGAGCCGGCGGCACCGGCGGGATCGGGGGCGTCGCCGGCGACGGAGGTACCGGGGCTGCCGGCGACCTGACCGTCAACGGCGGTGTCGGCGGAGCCGGGGGTGCCGGTGGCGACCCGGGCACCGGCGGCGCGGGCGGCGCCGGGGGTGCCGGTGCCAGCACCGGTAAGCAGGGCGCCACCGGCGGCACCGCCACCAGCGGCGGCAACGGCGGCAACGGCGGCGCCGGCGCCTCCGCCTCCACGCCCGGCGGCGCCGGGGCGGCCGGCGGCGAGGGCGGTGACGGCGGGCGAGTCGGCAACGGCGGAGCGGGCGGCACCGGCGGCAACGGCGCAACCGGCACCACGGGATCAGCTGCGGCCGCGGCGGGGGCAACCGGCGGGACCGGTGGCACTGGCGGCGCCGGTGGTCAGGGCGGCGTCGGCGGTCAGGGCGGAACAGAGGCCGGTAACGGCGGTGCCGGTGGCGCCGGCGGACTCGGTGGCGCGGGCGGGACGGGAGGCACCGGTGGACGCGGTGCCGATGCCACCGCTCCGGCCGCAACCGGTGGCGAAGGCGGTGACGGCGGCAGCGGCGGAGCCGGTGGCGTAGGCGGTGCCGGTGGAGCGGGCGGCGCCGCCCGCTCCGGTACGGGCCTGGCCGGCGATCGTGGTGCCGGTGGCACCGGCGGCACCGGCGGCACCGGCGGGACGGCCGGTGACGGCGGCACCGGGGGCAACGGCAGCCTGTCGATCAACGGGGGCACCGGCGGGACCGGCGGCACCGGCGGCGACCCCGGCGCCGGTGGTGCCGGCGGGGCCGGCGGAAAGGGCTCCATCGCCGGCAAAGACGGTGCGGCCGGCAACGCCGCCACCACCGGCGGCAACGGCGGCCGGGGCGGCACTGGCGCCGATGCGACCGTGCTGGGTGGCACGGGCGCGGCGGGGGGTAGAGGTGGCGACGGCGGGCTGGTCGGCAACGGCGGCATGGGCGGGACCGGCGGCGCCGGCGGCACCGGTGTTGCCGGCGACTCGGCGGTCGCCTTCGGCGACTCGGGTCACCAGGGCAAGACCGGCGGTACAGGCGGCGTCGGCGGCGCCGGAGGTAGGGGTGGCACCCTCGCCGGCGACGGCGGAGCCGGCGGCATGGGCGGGACCGGCGGGGTCGGCGGTGCCGGCGGCTTCGGCCAGTCGGGCTTGTCCGGCCTGTTCGCCGACGGCTCGGGGCAAAACGGTGGCAGTGGCGGCGCTGGGGGAACTGGCGGAACCGGCGGGGCGGGCGGCGCCGGCGGAACCGCGGTAGCCGCGAGCGGGAAGAACGGCAGCCAGGGCGCGGGCGGGACCGGCGGGGCGGGCGGTGCCGGAGGTGCCCCCGGTTATGGCGGCGCCGGTCTCGCGGGCGACTGGGCAGTCAACAATGGCGTCGGCGGCACCGGCGGCAACGGTGGCAACCCCGGCGCTGGTGGAACCGGCGGGGCCGGCGGCGCCGGCTCCAGTGCCGGTAAGCAGGGCGCTGCCGGCAGCGCTCCCGGCAGCGGCGGCGACGGTGGTGCGGGCGGCGCCGGCGCGAACGCCACCACTCCCGGGGGCACCGGCGCGGCCGGCGGCCGAGGAGGCAACGGCGGTCTCGTCGGCAACGGAGGTAACGGCGGCAACGGCGGCAACGGCGGAACCGGCAACGCGGGCGCTGACACCTCCCCCGGCGGTACCGGGAATACGGGCGGAGTTGGCGGCACCGGCGGAGCCGGCGGTCAGGGCGGCAAGGGCGGGACCCTGGCCGGCAACGGCGGGAACGGCGGCACGGGCGGAACAGGCGGCACCGGCGGCACCGGGGGCACCGGCGGTCGCGGCACCGACGGCAGCTTGTTCGGCGCAGCAGGCGGCGACGGCGGCGACGGCGGCAAGGGCGGATTCGGTGGTGGCGGCGGCGCCGGCGGAGCCGGTGGCGTCGCCCAGTCCGCGACCGGCAAGGCCGGCAGCCAGGGCGCCGGCGGCGCGGGCGGAGCGGGCGGCACCGGCGGCGTCGCGGGCGACGGCGGCAACGGCGCGGCGAACATCAACGGTGACACGGGCGGTGCGGGCGGCAACGGCGGTGACCCAGGCTCCGGCGGCACCGGCGGCCTGGGCGGGTCCGGCTCGAGCGCCGGCAAACAGGGCGCCGCCGGCGTGTCCCCCACCAGCGGCGGCAACGGCGGGAAGGGCGGCAACGGCGGCGTCGCCGGCACGCCTGGCGGCACCGGCGGCATCGGCGGCAAGGGCGGCAATGGCGGCCTGGTCGGCAATGGCGGCGCCGGAGGGAACGGCGGCGCGGGCGGCCAAGGTCAGCAGGGTCCTGGGGGCGCCTCGCCCGGGGCGTCGGGAGGATCCGGAAGCACCGGTGGAATCGGCGGCGCCGGCGGCGCCGGCGGGTTGGGTGGCGCGCAGGCCGGCAATGGCGGAGCCGGCGGAACCGGTGGCGTCGGCGGAGTCGGCGGCACCGGCGGCACGGGTGCCGACGGCTCTGACGCCACCGCCGCCGGCGCCACCGGCGGGAAAGGTGGCGGCGGCGGTGTCGGAGGCACCGGCGGTAAAGGTGGTGCCGGAGGCCAGGGCGGCCAGGCGCTGGCCGGTTCGGGCAAGAGCGGCGGCCAAGGCGCTGGTGGAGCGGGTGGCGCGGGCGGCACCGGAGGAACTGCCGGTGACGGCGGCCGTGGTGGCGACGGCGGCGTGACGGTCAACGGCGGTGTCGGCGGTCGGGGTGGCGACGGCGGTAACCCCGGCACTGGCGGCTCCGGCGGAGCCGGCGGCACCGGTTCGAGCACCGGCAAGCAGGGCGCCGCGGGTGCCGTGCCTACCAGTGGCGGCAACGGTGGAACGGGCGGCACCGGTGCGGCCGCCACCACGCCGGGCGGTGCCGGAGCTGCTGGCGGCCGAGGTGGTGACGGCGGACAGGTCGGCAACGGCGGAACCGGCGGCACCGGCGGTGCCGGCGCTGACGGCGTCGACGGCGAGAACGGCAGCGCCCCGGGCATCCGCGGTACCGATGCGAGTGCCGGTGGGACAGGCGGCATCGGCGGGGCCGGCGGCAAGGGCGGCACGCTGGCCGGCAACGGCGGACTGGGTGGCGCCGGCGGCGCCGGCGGGAACGGCGGCACCGGCGGGAACGGCGTGGACGGCATGGACGGAATCGGTACCGGCGTGAGCGGTCAGAGCGGCGGCAGCGGAGGGCGCGGCGCAGACGGCGGCGCGGGCGGCGCCGGGGGCGCCGGAGGAGCCGCGCAAGCCGCCACCGGCAAGGCTGGAATCCAGGGCGTCGGCGGGGCCGGCGGCAACGGCGGTAACGGTGGCACCGCAGGCAACGGCGGCAATGGCACCGACGGCAAGGGCGGCGGTGAAGGCGGCGGTTACGGCGGGGCCGGCGGCTACGCAAGCAAGGGCGGCGTGGGCGGTGTCGGGGGCGCCGGCTCCACAGCCGGCAAGACGGGCGCGGCCGGCGTGCAACAAGCGGGCGGCAACGGCGGTCGCGGGGGTGACGGTGGAGGCGCCGGCCTCTCCGGCAAGGGCGGAATGGGTGGCTGGGGCGGCTCCGGCGGCGACGGTGCGACGGGTGGCCACGGCGGCGACGCGGGCAATGGCGGTGCCGGCGGGCTGGTCGGCACGGGCGGTCAGGGCGGAAAGGGCGGCCATGGGGGCTACGGCCAAGTCGGCGCCGGCGGCTCCGGCGGCGACGGCGGCGACGGCGGCAAAGGATCGCAGGGCACCGGCAACGGCGGTGCCGGCGGGGACGGCGGGACCGGCACCACCACGGGCGGCCGCGGCGGCAATGGCGGGCGAGGTGGTGATGGCCTCGGCGGTGAGGCCACCGGAACGGGCGGCGACGGCGGCGACGGCGGCAACGGCGGCTCGGGCCTGACCGGGGCCGGCGGCAAGGGCGGCAACGGCGGTGCCGGCGGTACAGGCGGCAGTGGTCCGTTACCGCCGTTCGGACAGGGTGGCTCACCGGGTGGCAAGGGCGGCGACGGCGGCAACGGCGGCAGCGGCAACATCCTCGGCAACCTGGAACCCGGCGGCGGCGGCCGGACGGGCCAGGACGGCCTCCCCCCCGATGGCTTCAGCGGTGCGGGTGGCAGAGGCGGCGCCGGCGGCACCGGAGGATCCGGCGGCGGATCCTGAGCGGATTAGTGGCAAGCTGGGCCGGGTGGACCTGCACGCGCTCGCCCAGGAACAGCTGACCTATCAGGAAGTGGGCGCCACCGCCGCCGATCAGCTTCCGCCGGGCTACGACCACATGAGCGCGTCGGCGCAGATCGGCACTGGGCGGGACCGCTTCGAGCAGGCAGCCAAGGCGCTCATGCATTGGGGCATGCAACGAGGCGCCGGGCTGCGGGTGAACGCCAGCACCGACACCGTCGCCGTCTCCTCGGTGGTCGTCGTCACGATGCTGGGCGTCCTGCGCGCGCCGTGCCGGGTGGTGTACGTGATCGAAGAGCCCGACGTCCGCGGCTTCGCCTACGGCACACTGCCGGGCCATCCGGAGTCCGGCGAGGAGCGATTCGCCGTCCTCTACGACCCGGGCACCTCGGCGGTCTATGCCGAAGTCTCCGCGTTCTCCCGGCCGGCCACCTGGTACAGCAAGCTGGGCGGGCCTTTCGTCACGGTCGCGCAACGGGTGATCGCCAAGCGCTATCTGCGCGGGGTCTGACGCGCCTTACCCCGTCCACCGGGTCAGCAGGTGTCGGGCTCCCGAACACAGCGCCTCGATGACCTCAGCCACGCTGGCATCGTCGCGAATCATCCCGACCCCCTGGCCCGCGTCGACCGGTGTCAGCGGCCCGGCACACGCCGCCGGGTCGCGGGCAAGAGCCTCCTCACGGCCCGTCCAGCGCGCGACGAACTCGTCGGCCAGCACCCGCGACGGAAACCTCTGCGGCCACGGCAGCCCGGCGGCGACATCGAAGACGCGGGTGACCCGCGTGTCGGTCGCGGCCGCGTCGATCAGGGCTTGCCGGCCCGGGGCGCCGGTCAGCGCCTCCGGACAGGCGGCCAACCGGGTGCCGATCCACGCCCCGTCGGCGCCGGCGGCCAGCACCGCCGCCAGACTTCGCGGTGACGCGATCCCGCCGCCCGCCAGGACCGGGACATCCACGGCATCGAGCACGACGTCCAGCAACGGCAGCGTCGCCAACCGCACCTCGCCGTGGCCGCCGCCTTCCGCCCCGCGCGCCACCAGAACGTCCACCCCTGCATCAACTGCCCGGCGGGCGCCTTCCGCGTCGTAAACCTGTGTGGCGGTGGGTATTCCGACGTCGCGCGCGGCAGAAACCCAGGACAGGTCGGTGCCGAAACTGACCGACAACAGCGCCGGCCGGGCGGCCAGCGCGTCGTCGAGCAGTCCGCCCTGACTCCGCATCACCCAGTCGACCAGGCCGATCCCGAACCGCCCGCGCACCTGGCGCAGTTCGGCCGCCAGCGACGACCGGGTTGCGGTACTGCCCATCCCCACCATGCCCAAACCGCCGGCCGCCGTCACCGCCGTCGCCAGCCGTCCCCCCGCGACCCCGCCCATCGGCGCGTTGACGATCGGTACCCGCAACCCGAGGTCTCGCGACCACGGCGTGGCCAACACGGTCAGTGCGAGGCGCCCGGTTGTGACTTCAGCACGGTCAGCATCACCACCGAGTCCTGCACCGCCAGGAGGGCGTGACGCACCTGAGGGATGGCCAGATAGTCACCTGCCTTGCCCTCCCACGTGTCCTCGGCTGCGGTCAACCGCACATGACCCTCCAGCACCTGCAGGGTCGCCTCACCCGGGCTGTCATGTTCGGACAGCTCGTGCTCGGCCAGCAGGGCCAGCACGGTCTGGCGCAGTTCGTGGGTGTGACCCCCGTGGATGGTGTGGGCGGCGCGGCCGCTGTGCGTCGTGCGCGCCTCGGCAAGCTTTTCGGACGCCAGGTCTGTCAGCGAGATAGATTCCACGGCCCTCACCTTTCAGTTGTTCAGTAGCAGTATCCCCGCCACAAGCAACGCCACCACCTTGACCACCTCTAACCCGACGTAGGCGTAGTGGGCCCGGGAACGTGGTGCATCCAGCCCGGCGAGGACTTGGTCGGAGCGCCGGGTCAGACGGGGTCGCACGGCGATCAACTGCGCGGCCAGGACGACGGCGGCGACCGAAAACGCGGCCACGATCCGCGGCGGGGTCGGACCGGCCACCACCAGAGCCCCGATGGTCAGGGCGAATGCGACTTCTACGGTGTTGAGCGCGCGGAAGACCAGTCGGCCGATACCCAGCCCGATCTGCAATGTCACGTTCGGAGCCCGAAATTTCAGCGGAGCCTCCAGGAACGAGATGGCCAGCACCATGCCGAGCCAGACGAAAGTGACAGCGACCTCGATGGAGCGGCCCGCGTTCATGTCGTTGAGACGGCCGGTGCGAGGTGCGCAAGACACAGGTCGGGTGCGGCGAACGCTTCCAGGCGCTCCACGGTCACCGGCGCCGCCCAGGTTTCCAGGGCGCCGCGCATTAACCCGAGATGGACGGGGCAGATCACGCTCGACTGCCGTTCGGCGAGTTCGAGAAACGGGCAATGCCGCAGACCGAGCTGCCGCTTTCCGTCGGCGGCTTGCAGCTCGGGCTCAAAACCCAGATCGTCGAGAACGCCGATCAGGTGGGCGATGGATTGTTCAGCGTCCGGCTGAGGTCCGGGAGATCCGAGCCGCTCGCCCCACGCGCGGCCGGCAGCCACCGCCCGGGAGGCGGAATCGGGTTCGGCGGCAAGCCCGATGGCGAGGATCTCGGCCAACAGCCGGTATTGCCGGGTGCCTTCACGATCCATCTGCGCCACCGCCCGGAACATCAGGGGCGGGCGACCAGGGCCGCGACGAGACGGCTGCACGTGCTCCACGCGCCCCTCACCGACCAGGGTGTCCAGGTGGAAGCGCACGGTATTCGGGTGCACCCCGAGCTTCTTCGCGATCGCAGCGATGCTCAGCGGTGTGCGGGACGCCCGCAGAATCCGCAGCACCTCGCGACGGCGCCCGGTCGACTCTGGTCCCGAATCAGGATCTGCCATGGCGAGTCACTCACCCCTTCCGAGCGCGTGCGGCGTGGACTAGCGAGTTTACACAAGTAATATTGTACAAATACAGCACTGCCGTCTCCGGTATACCGGCTGCGCTACCTTTCTGTTCAGCAACACACTCCACTATGAACTCCGAAAAAGACCCGCTTCCGCTCTCCGCCCGGGACGATGCACACGTCCCCGGCCATTGGCTGCTGGCGCGGTTGGGCAAGCGGGTGCTGCGGCCCGGCGGCGTGGAGCTCACCCGCACCCTGCTGGCCCGCGCCGAGATCGCCAATGCCGACGTGCTGGAGCTGGCTCCGGGGCTGGGCCGCACGGCTGCGGAGATCATTGCCCGGGGGCCCAGGTCCTACGTCGGTGCGGAAGCCGACCCGGACGCGGCGAACCGGGTTCGCGGTGTGGTGGCGGGGCACGGTGAAGTGAAGAACATCGACGCAGCCGATACCGGTCTGCCCGACGCCAGCGCCGACGTGGTGATCGGCGAGGCGATGCTGACCATGCAAAGCGATACGGCCAAGCACGCCATCGTTGCCGAAGCCGCGCGGGTACTGCGGCCACGGGGACGTTACGCGATCCACGAGCTTGCCCTGACACCCGACGATCTGCCCGAAGAGGTGACCACCGATGTGCGGCAGTCGCTGGCCCGCGCGATCAAAGTCAATGCGCGCCCGCTGACGGTCGCGGAGTGGTCGGAGCTGCTCGGGGGCCATGGGCTGGTGGTGCAGCACGTCGCGACAGCGCCGATGGCGCTGCTGGCACCGCGGCGCGTGATTGCCGACGAAGGACTCCGGGGCGCAATCACATTCGGCAAGAACGTGCTCACCCAACCCGACGCCCGTAAACGGGTGCTGGCGATGCGCGAAACGTTCCGCAGGCACCGCGAGCGGTTGGCCGCGGTGGCCATCGTCGCGCAGAAGCCCGGTTAACCTCCCAGAGCGCGCCGGGCTCGCTGCAGGCTCTGCTCGATCAACCTGTCGGTTGCGCCGACGTAGCTCGGCGAAGGCTGCCGCCCGGCGAGTTCGGCGATCGCCCGTTGCTCTCCGAGAACGTCTGCCTTGCAGAGGTTTTCGTTCATCCGACCGGTGTGCACCTGCAGCCCGGCCAGCAGTTCGCCGCATTGCGAACCCGCCACCAGCGTGCGCCGGCCCAACGTGCGCACGGTGTCCCATTCGACATGCCAGGCGCCGTCGGGTCGCTCATCGTTGGCCAGTGCGGCCACCTGATGCAGCGTGGCGGCCAGCGGCGGGGCCGCCAGCGCGGCCCGCCGGATCAGGATGGACAGCACGGGGTTTCGCTTGTGGGGCATCGCCGACGAACCGCCCCGGCCCTCGGCGGCAGGCTCGTTCAGCTCACCGACCTCGGGGCGGGCCAGGGTGACGACGTCGGAGGCGATGCGACCCCAGCCATCGGTGCATGTCACCAGCGCATCGGCTACGGCGGTGAAGGGAGCCCGTGCGGTATGCCAGGGCGCACGGTAGTCCAGTCCCAACGTCGTCGCTGCGGTGCGCGCGACGCGTTCGGCGAGTTCGCCGGGGTCGGTGGCGCCGGTGCGCAGGGCGGCCAATTCCGCCGTGGCCGCCCACGTTCCGACTGCCCCGCCAAACTGGGCGGGGGTGGACAGGGCAGCAAGCCGGTCATGGGCGTCGAGTACGCCGGCAAGCCAGCCGGCCGCCTTGGCGCCGAACGTGGTCGGCGCGGCATGCTGGGTGAGGGTGCGGGCGACCATGGACGTGTCCCGATGCGTCTCGGCAAGTGCGGACAACGTGCCGATCTGTGTTTCCAGCTGGGTCCGCAGTTCGGCGAGGACGCCGCGCAACGCCAGCATCAGGGCGGTGTCGATGACATCCTGGCTGGTCAGTCCCCGGTGGATCCACGGGCTCACCGCCGGTACTGCCCGCCGGCGCAGCAGGGCCACCAGACCGATCACCGGAGTGCCGCCGTCCTCGGCGGTGACGGCGAGACGCTCGCAGTCCTGCTCCCCCACCAGCTTCCGCAGGTCGGCGCCCGATACGGGTGCCAAGCCGGCAGTCCCCAGCGCGCCCAACCAGGCAGACTCCACCGCGACCATCGACTGCAACAGCGCCCGATCGCTCATCTGCTCACCGGCACGTTCGTCACCGGGCCACAGCAGGTTGCTCACGTCCGGTCGTCCCGATAGGCCAGGAACACCGTCTGGTCAGGACCTTGCAGGCGCACATCGAAACGGTATCGCGTTCGGCGGGAATCACTTTCGGCGACACAGCGCATCGTCATCCGGCGCCGCGGTGCCAGGCCGCCCAGCTCCGGGACGGTGTCCAGGTCGGCATCAGGCAGATAGGCGCGGGTGAACAGCCGATCCAACAATCCCCGGGCGAAGACGGTGACCGCGAAGTACGGCGGCCTCCCGGCACCCGTCGGACCCGGGGCGAGCGTGGTGAACGCGTAGCGTCCGTCCGGGTCGGTCGCCGCCCGGCCCCAGCCGGTAAATGATTGACCGTCACGGCGCAGCAAACCTGACGACCGAAGGATCCGGCCTTCGCTATCGGGCTGCCAGATCTCCACCAGTGCGTCCGGCACCGCAGCTCCGGCGCCGTCGTACACGGTGCCGTACAGTTCCACCGCACCGGGGAATGCGGCGCCGACTAGTTCGCGGTCGCGCGGGAACGGCAGCCCGATGCCGAAGAATGGTCCGACCGTTTGCCCTGGGGTGCAACGGAATTCGGCCATCGCATCAACCCCGGCTCAAGACGATGTCCCAGCGGTAGCCGGTTGCGTACTCCGGCTCGGTGACGTCATGGTCGTAGTGGGCCACCAACTGGTGCCGCGCCACGGGATCGAGGACGGACTGGACGATCGGATCCAGCGCGATGAGCGGGTCACCGGGAAAATACATCTGGGTGACCAGGCGCTGGGTGAAAGCGGTTCCGAACACCGAGAAGTGGATGTGCGCCGGCCGCCACGCGTTGTGGTGGTTGCGCCAGGGATAGGGGCCCGGCTTGATGGTCGTAAAGCGATAGGAACCGTCGGGACCGGTCAGACAGCGGCCGGCGCCGGTGAAATTCGGGTCGAGCGGGGCGGGGTGCTGGTCGCCTTCGTGGCGGTAACGCCCGCCGGCATTGGCCTGCCAGATTTCCAACAGCTGTCCGGCCAGCGGCCGGCCCTCATCGTCCAACAGGCGTCCGGTCACGATGATGCGTTCCCCGATCGGTTCACCCCGGTGCCCGGCCGTCAGGTCGGCGTCAAGCGGGTCGACATCCTGATGGCCGAAACACGGTGCCGATCGCTCGATCTCGTCGGGGTCGATGGCCAACAGTGGGTTGTCGGGGTGGCGCAGGATGCTACTGCGATAGGGCGGGTAATTCAGGCGCGGCGTTGCGTCGGCGCTGCCCGGCTGGTGGCCGGCCGCGAGGGCGGCAATCTGCGCGGAGATGTCACGCTGCGACGCGACGCGCTCCCCGGCCTCCACACCGCGTGAGGCTACTCGCTGCGCCGCCGCCGACAAGTCCGGTTTGGTTGATACCCGCTGCGATCCCGTGTGCCGCCACGGCGAATTGACGTTTTTGTCAAAACGCCAACCCAGAGCAAATGCCAATGTTAGATTCCGGCACGCTGGCAAACACGTTCGTGGCAATTTCTCTCAACTGCTCGTTGGAAGGACATCCATGTCATATGTCGTCACCGTGCCCGAGTTCGTCGGATCTGCCGTCGGAGATCTGACCAACCTCGCGTCATCGATCAACGCGGCCAGGGCTGCGGCGGCAGGCTCGACCACCGGCGTCTTGGCGGCCGGCGCCGACGAGGTGTCGGCGGCTATCGCGAGCGTCTTCAGCTCGCACGCCCACAGCTTTCAGTCGCTGAGCGCGCAGGCTTCGGCCTTCCACAGCCAGTTCGTGTAAACCCTGAGCTCCAGTGCGGCGTCGTACGCCGGGGCCGAAGCCGCGAACCTGGCGAGCATCGCCGCGGCGCAGCCCGGCCTGGAGCTGTTCGGAGTGCTGCTCGTCGGAGACGGCGCAGCTGGGACCGCGGCGAATCCCAACGGCGGCAGAGGCGGCCTGCTGTGGGGCAATGGCGGTGCCGGCTACACCCAAACGGGGGCGTCCGGACTGGCCGGCGGTAACGGCGGCCGCGCGGGTCTGATCGGCAACGGCGGGGCGGGCGGCGGTGGCGGCTTCGGTGCGGCCGGCGGTCAGGGCGGGGCCGGCGGTTGGCTCTACGGCAACGGCGGCGCCGGCGGTGTCGGCGGCGCGGCGGCGTCGGGCTTCAACGGCGGATTGGCTGGCGCCGGCGGCCTCGGTGGAAACGCGGTCTTGTTCGGCAGCGGCGGCGCCGGCGGCAGCGGCGGCGCGGGCCTGGCCGGCGCCAACGCGATTACGCCCAACAACGGCACCGCCGCGTCCGGCGGCGATGGGGCAGCAGCCTCGGGTGGTGCATTTCCGCCGGCCGTTAGCGGTGGCTCAGCCCAGCCCGGCGACCCTGGAACGCTCGGCCAGGTTGGTGGCACCGGCGGAGTCGGCGGTAGCGCGTCCTCAGCCAATGGCGGCATCCCGAGCGGGGTCTACCTGGCCCAAGGGGCGCCCGGTGGCCAGGGCGGTTTCGGCGGGGCCGGGATCGACGCAGGTGTCGCCGGCGCCGGTGGCGTCGGTGGAATCGGCGGAGCCGGTGGCAACGCGGGACTCTTTTACGGTGACGGCGGCAATGGCGGACTCGGCGGCGTCGGTGGAATCGGCGGCTCGGGTGGCACCGCCGCCAACGGCGGCGTCGGCGGTACCGGCGGCGCCGCGACGGTCAGTACCATCGCCAACTTCTCCGCAAGCGGTCAGGCCGTCGGTGGCCAGGGCGGCACCGGCGGCCAGGGCGGAACCGGCGGCACCGGCGGCACCGGCGGCACCGGGGGCGCCGGCGGAGCCGGAGGCCGAGGAGCATTCTTCTTCGGCAGCGGCGGGGACGCGGGCTACGGCGGCGCCGGCGGCGGCGGCGGCACCGGCGGAATCGGCGGCGTCGGAGGCGGAGGTGGAGCCGGGGGCAACGCAGCGATCACCGGTGCAAGTGCGTTCAACGCGTCCGACGGCGGTTTCGGCGGCAACGGCGGCCGGGGCGGGACCGGCGGCGACGGGGGTGCCGGCGGCAGCGGCGGCGCGGCCGGCACGGCCGGGGCAGGCGGGTTGTTCGGCCTGGCGGGCGCCGCCGCCACCGGTGGCGCGGGTGGCTTCGGCGGTGACGGCGGGGCGGCCGGTGCTGCGGGCGCCGGATCGACGGTCGTCGGCACCGCGACCGGAACCAACCCGGCACCGGGGCAGCCGGGCGTCGCGGGTCCCGCGGGCAGCAACGGCAACGACGGCGCCCCCGGCGCGAACGGCTGACCATAGCCAGGAGCAGCACCTTCTTCGACACGGCCGGGCATGGCGTCATCCGTCATGCCCGGCCGTGTCGCATTCCCGCACCGTTGCTGCGCGACTCTGGGCCCGATCATCGCTGAACTAATCTTCGTGGTTGAAGATTTGTTCATAATCGGATAAAACCTTCACTAGATCGGTTCCGCCCGGCGGGCAAAGAAGGTTTTCCGCGATGTCATATCTGCTCAGCACACCGGACTTAATCGGAGTCGCCGTCGGTGACCTGACCACGCTGGCGTCGTCCATCGACGCGGCGAGAGCGGCTGCGGCGTGCTCCACCACCACCATCGCGGCAGCCGGCGCCGACGAAGTCTCGTCGGCCATCGCGGCACTGTTCAGTACGCACGCCCAGAGTTTTCAGGCGCTGAGCAGTCAGGTGTCGGCGTTCCACAATCAGTTCGTCCAGACTCTGCACGACAGCGTGGCGTCCTACGCCAGCGCCGAGGCCACCAACCTCGCCGGCCTCGCCGCCGCCGAACCCAGTCTGGATCTGTTCGGTGTGCGGCTCGTCGGCAACGGAGCCAACGGCACCGCGGCGAATCCGGACGGCGGCAACGGCGGGCTGCTGTGGGGCAACGGCGGCGCCGGCTACACCCAGCCGGGTTCATCCGGACTGACCGGCGGCAACGGCGGCAACGCCGGCCTGTTCGGCAACGGCGGACGCGGCGGTGGTGGCGGATACGGCGCCGCCGGTGGCCGCGGTGGCGCCGGCGGGTGGCTCTTCGGCAACGGCGGCGCGGGCGGAACCGGGGGCGCCGCCGTCGCGGGCTTTCACGCCGGATCCGCCGGCAACGGCGGCGCTGGCGGTAGCGCGAATCTGTTCGGCAATGGCGGCGCCGGCGGCCTGGGCGGCACGGGCCTGGCCGGAACGGGTGTTGCGACACCGGTCAGCGGCCCCGCCGCCATTGGTAGCAGCGGTGGCGATCACATCGGCACGGTGCCCGGGCTGTTCACCGGCGGTGACGGCGCTGTCGGCACGTCCGGATCCGCGGGACAGGTTGGTGGCACCGGTGGCAGCGGCGGTACGGGCGGCAATTCCGGCACCAACAACGCGCTCTACCTCGCCGAAGGCGGCGCCGGGGGCCAGGGCGGTATGGGCGGTCTGGGCAGTAACGCCGCCATCGCGGGAGCCGGCGGTCACGGCGGGGCCGGCGGCAATGCCGGGCTGTTGTTCGGAGACGGTGGGGCCGGTGGGGCCGGCGGTGTCGGCGGCCTCGGCGGCTCGGGCGGCGCCGGCGCGACAGGCGGCGCGGGCGGTGCCGGAGGTGCGGCGTCCGTCAGTGCCGCCGCCCCGGGCATCGGGCAGGCTAGCGGCGGTGTCGGCGGCACCGGAGGCGTCGGCGGCACCGGAGGTGTCGGGGGCACCGGCGGGGCCGGCGGTGACGGGGGCAACGGCGGGCGCGGCGGGATGCTGATCGGCCATGGCGGCGATGCCGGGCACGGCGGCGCCGGCGGCATTGGTGGCGCCGGCGGTGTGGGCGCTGCCGGCGGGGCCGGTGGAGTCGGCGGCAACGCCACCGCTGCCGGTACCGGAGACAACGATTCGACCGGCGGCACCGGCGGCACCGGTGGATCAGGCGGCACAGGCGGGGCCGGTGGCACCGGCGGCACCGGCGGTGCGGCTGGCACGGCGGGGGCCGGGGGGTTGCTCGGCTCGGTGGGTGACGGCGCGACCGGCGGCGCAGGCGGTGCGGGCGGTGCCGGTGGTGCGGGCGGCGCGGGCGGCGCCGGAGGGGCGGGTGGTCGCGCCGCCGGCGGCAACGCGACCGCGGGCAGCGTAGGCGGCAACGGCGCCAACGGAAGCACCGGTAGCCAGGGCGCGAGCGGCGCCAGCGGGTGACACGGGACCCTCGCCGACCGATACCCTGAGCGCCATGCCGAGCGACTACGTGTACGACCAGGACTTCGCCGAGGAACGGACCCGGTTGGGCGCCATGGAGAGCCTGTGGGACGCGGGAACCCAGGCGCTGCTCGAAGAACTCGGGCTCGGTCGTTCCGAAAAGTCCTGGCGCTGTTTGGAAGTCGGTGCCGGGGGCGGGTCACTACTGCACTGGATGACCGGTCGCGGCGCTTCTGTGGTGGCCGTCGACATCGACACCCGCTTCATCGAACCACTGGCCAGTGACGCCATCGACGTGCGCCGCCTCGACATCCGCACCGATGAACTCCCCGAAGGCCAATTCGACCTGGTGCACTCGCGCCTGGTGCTCGAGCATCTGCCGGACCGGCGACAGATCATCGACCGCCTGGCGACGACCCTGCGCCCCGGCGGATGGATGGTGATCGAAGATCTGGACTGGACACCGTTCGGCTTCGACAAAGCCGACGCCCAACTCGAGCTCGTCACCGATGCCATCCTGTCGTTCATGCAGCAGGCCGGTTTCGAGCCGCGTTACGGCCGTCGCGTGGTCGCCGATCTTGCCGCCGCCGGGCTGACCGAAGTCCGCGGCGAAGGCCGGGCGCGGGTAATCGATTCCAGCGCAGCGGGTTTCGACTTTTTCAGGTTGTCCTTCGAGAGTCTGCGCGCGGCCGTCGTCGAGGCTGGGCTGATCGCGAGTGCGGACGCCGATGCGGCCGCGGCACGCTTCACCGGCGACGTCCGCGTTTTCACGCCGATCATGATGGCCGGCATCGGACGACGGCCGCTGGACTAAATCGCCTTGAACAGCGCGGCTTTGCCCCGGGTACGCAGCTTGTGCAGGGACGAACCGCGCAACTGGGCGATCCGCGCCGCCATCTTGTTCCCGAGTTCCTCGAGTTCGGCGTCAGTGATCTGCACCGGCGGCGGCGCGGGAATCATGTCGCGTTCCTCTTCGTCGGCATGCGCCTCCAGCACGGTCTTGAACGTGTTCCACTCGTCCTCGTAAGCCGATGAACTCTGCGGGGTCCGCAGCAGCACGCCCAACTGATCCACCACCTGGCGATGTTCGGCGTGGGCAACCGCGATCAACTCACTGGCCGCCGCCAACGCCGGGTAATACAGGTCATCCTCGATCCGGAAGTGAATATCGAGTTCCAGCAGCATCTCATCGAACAGTTCATGGCGCTCCTGACTGTTCACCGGCGCCTCACTGACCTTGCGCCCCAAGCCTTTCAGCACCACATGGTGATCCTTGAGCACTTCATATGCATTCAATTGGCCACTCCGCGCACTTCCACATTTCCCTCCCTCAATCGAGCCTCGTAGCACGGCAACGGTGCGGCCGACGGACCACGCAGCACTTCGCCGGACTCCAGCGCGAATCGTGATCCATGCCAGGGACACACGATCCGACCGCGATCGACCCAGCCGTCGGCCATCGGCGCCGCCAGGTGGGGACAGAACTCGCCGAATGCCGCCACTTCTCCCGGCTTGCTCTGGCACACAACCAGTCCGACGCCGTCCACCTCCACGCGAACCGGCTTGCCGTTGAGTGCGCCGGCCGGCAGCACCGGTGTCCACTGCCGGGTGCGTAACCGCTCACCGCTCTGGTCGACGCCGATGCCGGAATCGAACACCAACGCACCACCGAGGTAGCTGCCGCCCAGCGTGATCGCATACCCGGCCGCCGCCAGCCCCGCTCCCCGCAGACGGTGCCCGTGGTGGCGGTCCCGCCAGGACAGTACGTAGAGCAGCGTCGCGACGGAATTCACCGCACCGTGCACCAACCCGACGCGTCGATCCGCCTGGTGGGTGTGCTGCCAATCGGACACCCCGGTGACCGACGACGCGATGCTGGCCGCAATCCCGAGGCCGAGGGCATGCGAGGCGATCTGAGCGGTGTTCCGCTCGGCGCCCGGTCGCCGTGCCGGCACCAGACTCAACGCATCCAGCGCCACTGCCGTGCCGAGTGCTCCGCTGGCCAGCGATGCCAGGGGCGGATGCACCGGATGCCCGAGCCAGACGCCGTTCAGCGCGTTCATCACCCGGTCCCTCATCCGCCCCAGAGCGTTGAACAGGAAAGCCATGATGTGCTCGAGGCGATAGCTGGGCCGATCGAGCCACTCCTGTCGTTCGATCATGGCCAGCACCCGCGGACCGAACTTCCGCATGTAATCCTCCCCTGGTGCGACGACCGATTGGGCCGCAAATGCCAGAATTCCCTGTCATCGCCGCGGTTTGAATGTGAGGCGCCTGTGAGTTGCCGTTTGAACTGCTGTGGCCGCAGGGCAGAATGGCTCTCTGTAGAACAGAAGGATGCCGGGAGCGAGGCGAGGTGCAGGTGAGCGATCAACTCTTCGACCATGTCCGTCGGGGCATGATCCCCGCGCACATCTACAACGACGCCGACCTGTTCGCACTGGAAAAGGAGAAGCTTTTCAGCCGAGCGTGGATGTTCGTGGCGCACGAGTCCGAAGTTCCGCACGACGGTGACTACGTGGTGCGCCGGGTGCTCGACGATTCGTTCATCGTCACCCGCGACTCCGGTGGCCGGGTACGGGCCCTGTTCAACATGTGCCTGCACCGCGGGATGCAGGTGTGCCGCGCCGAGATGGGCAACGCCTCCAATTTCCGCTGCCCCTACCACGGTTGGACGTACCGCAACGACGGCCGCCTCACCGGTCTGCCGTTCCATCGGGAAGCCTACGGCGGCGACCAGGGCTTCGACAAAAGCCAAACGCTGCTTCCTGCAACGAATTTGGACAGCTACAACGGCATGATCTTCGTCAGTCTGGACCCGCACGCTCCGCCGTTACGGGAATTTCTCGGCGACTTCGCGTTCTACCTCGACTTCTACACCAAGCAGAGCACCCAGGGACTGCAGGTGCGGGGTCCGCAGCGGTGGCGGATCAAGGCCAACTGGAAGATCGGGGCGGAGAACTTCTCCGGCGACATGTACCACACACCGCACACGCACGCCTCGATCGTCGACATCGGCCTGTTCCGGGAACCCAAGGCGCAGAAGCGCAAAGACGGCGCCACCTACTGGGCCCACCGCGGCGGCGGAACCACCTACAAGCTGCCCCCGGGTGACTTCGACGAGCGCATGCGCTACGTCGGATATCCCGACGAGATGATTGACCGGATCAAGTCGGTCTGGTCGCCGGCACACCAACAGCTGGTGGCCCAGGACGGCTTCATGTTCTCGGCGGCAACCTGTTTCCCGAACCTGAGCTTTGTGCACAACTGGCCCAAGCTCCCTCATAGCGAGCAGGTACTGCCGTTCATCTCGATCAGGCAGTGGCAACCGATCAGCGAGAACGAGACCGAGGTGTGTTCGTGGTTCGCCGTCGACGCGGCCGCCCCGGAGCAGTTCAAGAAAGACTCCTACCAGGCGTATTTGATGTGCTTCGGGTCGACCGGCATGTTCGAGCAGGACGACGTGGAGAACTGGGTGTCGCTGACCACCACCGCGGGCGGTTCGATGGCGCGGCGGCTACTGCTGAACAGCAGGATGGGACTGCTCTCCGACGACAGCCCGGTGATCGAGGCGCTGCCCCCGGAGTCGTTCCACGGGCCCGGCAGGGCGCAGGTCGGCTACAACGAGTACAACCAGCGGGAGCTGCTCAAGCTGTGGGCGCAGCAATTGGAGTCGGTATGAGTAAACCACTGCCTTTCAACGATATTCGGCATAACCAGGCACACCAGTTCTTGGTGGACGAGGCTTACCTGCTGGACGCGCAGCAGTACGAGGCCTGGCTGGACACCATGACCGACGACATCCGCTACGTCATGCCGGTGCGGGTTACCACCGCCCGCAACGCGGGATTCGACACCTCTCCGGGCATGGACCACTTCGCCGAGGACAAGTACTCGCTGACCCAGCGGGTGGCCCGGATGGGCACCGAACACGTATGGGCCGAAGATCCGCCGTCACGACTACGGCACTTCATCACCAACGTGCGCACCTTCGAACAGGATCCGGCGCACCTGCTCGTCGAGTCCGCCGAGCTGCTGTTCCGCAGCCGCGGCGACGTGAACGAGAGCGCCCTGCTGTCCTGCGGGCGCGAAGACCTGCTGCGCTGGGACGAGAGTCAAAGTTCCTGGAAGTTGGCCCGCCGCAGGATCTTTGTCGACGAATCGGTGTTGCGGATGCAGAATTTGGCGGTGTTCCTGTGATCCCTGCCGGTGAGCCCATCATGCTGGCGAATGAATTCACCGAAGTCGTGGTGCAGCGGGTCGACACGCGCAACGGCGCGCGACTGCTGATCCGCTCGCCCCGCATTGGGCGGTCGATCACGCTGGATGCCTTGGAGGTGGAGGCTCTCACCTGGCAGAACCCCCGTACCCTGGCGGCCATGGTCGGCAACTCCCAGGCCCCGCTGCTGCCCGATGAGCCAGAGGACCACGATGACCGGATGGCTTGACGGCAAACGCGCCCTGGTCATCGGCGCCGGGTCGGGAATCGGGCGGGCGGTGGTCGACGCGTTCCTCGGCGAAGGCGCCACAGTGGCTGTGCTGGAACGTGATCCGGACAAATGCGAGCGGCTGCGCGCGGAGCTGCCCGACGTTCCCGTGGTGGAGGGTGACGCCACCACCCGCGCCGACAACGACCGGGCGGTCACCGCGACGGCCGATGCCTATGGCGGCCTGGACACGCTCGTCAACTGCGTCGGAGTGTTCGACTTCTACCGCGGCATCGACGATATCGACGCCGACGACCTGTCCGCGGCGTTCGACGAGATGTTCCGCACCAACGTGCTGAGTCATCTGCAATCGGCCAAAGCCGCGCTGCCGTTGCTGCGTAACGGGACCGGACCCGCGATCGTGCTGACGGAATCCACGTCGGCCTACTACCCGGGCCGTGGCGGCGTGCTGTACGTGCCGTCAAAGTTCGCGGTCCGCGGCCTGGTGACGGCGCTGGCACACGATCTGGCCCCCCAAATCCGGGTCAACGGCGTGGCGCCGGGCGGCACCCTGAACACCGACCTGCGGGGGCTGGCCAGCCTCGGACTCGGCGATGTCCGCCTCGACGACTCTCCTGGCCGGGCAACCGATCTCGCCGCCCGCACCCCGCTCCATGTCGCCCTGACCGGCGCAGATCATGCCTGGAGCTACGTGTTCCTGGCCTCGGATCGGTCACGCGGTATCACCGGCGAGACGGTCCACCCCGACGGCGGATTCCGCTTGGGCGCACCGAAATGAGCCTGGAGGCGCAGCGCGAGCTGGTGGCACAGGGTTGTCGCGTCGCGGCAGCCCGCGGCTTGGTGGACGGCATGCTGGGGCATCTGAGCCTGCGGATCGACGACCATCACTTGCTGGTCCGCTGCCGCAGCGACACCGACACCGGGGTGGCCTTTACCCGGCCCGGCGACATCCGGCTCATCACCTTCGCCGGAACCGAAGGCGCCCCAGGGGAACTCGACGGTTACCGGGTGCCCAACGAGCTACCGATCCACCTCGAAACGATGCGGGCCGACGCCAGGCACCAGGCCGTCGCCCATTTGCACCCGCCGGACGTCGTCGCCGCCGATCTGGCCGGTATCGCCATCCGGCCCCTCTACGGCGCCTTCGATATTCCCGGCGCGTGGCTGGCCCGCGGCGGTGTGCCGGTCTACCAGCGCGCGGTGCTGATCCGGAATGCGCTGCTGGCCAACGAGATGGTGGCCGCCATGGCCGGCAGGCCCGTGGTGATTTTGCGTGGCCACGGCATCACCAGCGCCGCCCCCGGCATCGAACAGGCGGTGTTGCAAGCGATCAGCATCGACGCGCTGGCGCGCATGTCGTTGCGGGTGCGCGCCGCCGGGGGGTCCCTGCGCGATATCGATGACGCCGACTGGGATGAATTGCCGGACTTGGGGTCTGGTTTCAACGTCGAGTCGGCCTGGCGGCATGAGGTCGCTCGACTGGGTGCTCAGCCCAGCTGATCGCCGATCTCTTCGGCAGCCTCGGTTAGTGCGGCCGCCACCGACGAATACTTCGACGTGGGCAAGCGCTGCAACGGCGCGGCGGCATTGAGCGCGAGGCGCAGGCCGGGCGCGCGGGTCGGAATCTGCACCGCGACCGAGGCGACACCCTCCTCACTTTCCTCGCGGTTGGTGGCGTAGCCCTGTCTGCGGATGCGAGACAACTCGCCGCGCAGGCGGGCCCGGGTGTCGATCGACCGCTCGGTGACGCGCTCCAGTGGCTCATGCGAAAAGAGTTGCTGCAGTTCGTCTTCCGGCAATCCGGCCAGCAGGACCTTGCCCGTCGACGTGCAGTGCGCCGGCATGGTGCGCCCCAGCCGGGAGGCCACCCGCACCGCTTTGGGACCCTCGACCGCGGCGACGAAGCGAACCGTGGCACCGTCGAGCATCCCCACGTGGATCGACTCGCCGAGGCGTTCGCTGAGTCGCCGCATGACGGGCATGGCGGTGCGCGGGATGTCGAGGCGGCCGAAGATCGCGAACGCCACGCTGGTCAGCGCCGGCCCCGGGAGGTATGCCTTGGATTCGGGGTCCTGGCGCACGAAGCCGCGGTAGGTCAGCATCGCCAGCAGTCGGTGCGCGGTCGACGACGCGACGCCCAGGTACCGGGTGGCCTCGGTCAATCGGATCTGGGGTTGCTCGCCAAGGAGCAGTAGCAATTTGAGCGCGTTGTCGACCGACTCGATCGGGTACTGCGGCACCTCATTCGGCACTTCGCGAGCGTAGCCCGCCGCCGGCGGGAATCTCTAAACGAACTGCCCGGCCTTCCCGTTACTGCCCGACACCCCCGACAACCCGGTGCTCCCGGTGCTGCCACCTGGACCGCCGGCGGCACCGCCGAGGCCGCCCTGTCCCCCGAGCGCCAGATTTCCGCCTGAGCCGACCGCGCCACCCGTGGTCGCGTCCCCGCCGTTGCCGCCGTTGCCGCCGATGCCACCCTGGCCACCGGTGCCACCGGAGCCGCCGGCTCCCGCGGCGCCCGAGGCGCCGGCCCACCCGATCAGACCTCCGGCTCCCCCGCTGCCGCCGCCGGTTCCCCCGGCACCGCCCGCTCCGCCGGCGCCGCCGTCACCGCCGAGGGCACCGTTGTTGCCCTGGCCGCCGGTCGCTCCCGACGGCGCGGCCGTCATCATGACTCCACCGCCCCCGCCGCCATCGCCCCCGGCACCACCGATGCCACCGACTCCGCCGACTCCCCCGGCGCCGGCGGCGCCGCCGGCGCCGCCGATTCCGAGGAATCCGGCCGCACCGCCATTTCCGCCGATGCCACCGATGCCACCCGTGCCGCCCGTTCCACCGATACCGCCGTGGCCTGCGGTCCCGCCGTCACCACCGATCGCGCTTCCGGTCGCGGTGTTGACGGCAGAGCCGCCTCCGCCGCCGTCGCCACCCGCAAAACCGGACGCCCCGGCACCGCCGGTGCCGCCGATCCCTCCGGCTCCTCCGGCACCTCCATTGCCGACGAACAACCCGCCATGTCCCCCGGTGCCGCCCGCGCCGCCAGTGCCGCCGCTACCGCCGGCGGACCCGGCTGCCGTACTCGCCGCACCACCGGCGCCGCCGTCACCGCCGGTCGCGGTCCCCGCATAGGGGCTGTTCGCGAAGCCGCCCAGGCCGCCCGCGCCACCCGCACCGCCGGTGGGGCCGCCGGAGGCACCGCTTCCGCCGGTCCCGCCGGAAACCGTAGTCACGCCTCCCACGGTGCCGCTCGCCACGATCAGCGAATTGCCGCCCCTTCCGCCCGCGCCCCCGTCGCCGCCAACGCCGGCCGAACCTCCGTTGCCCCCTGGCCCGCTGCCGATGGTGAGGGTCCCCGTGATACCGGGCGACCCAACGGTGACAATAAGATCCATCCCGGTTCCACCGGTGCCGCCCGTCTCGCCCACGCCGCCGGTGCCTCCGGTACCGCCGCCGGTGCCCTGCACAGTTACGTTGCCCAGGTTGCTAATAGTTAGTGGAGCGAGGGTGGGACTGTTGCCGGGTGCGGCCGTGCCGGTCGGCACGGGATTCACCCCCGCGACGCCGGTCAGACCCGTACCACCCTGCCCGCCGGCGCCGCCGGAGCCGAACCAGTTGGCATTGCCGCCGTGACCCCCGGTGCCGGGAGTTCCACCGAGCACCCCCGCGGCCGCGGACCCACCCTGCCCACCCGCACCACCGTCGCCGAACAACGTCCCGCCGGCACCGCCGTTCCCGCCGGCGGCGCCCGCCCCTCCATGGCCACCGGCACCGCCGTTTCCGATCAGCAGCGGTCCCGCGCCACCGTCGCCGCCGTGCGCGCCGGCGCCGCCCACACCGCCGACACCACCGCAACCGACAAAACGTGCCGCACCACCTACACCGCCGACCCCACCGACGGCCGTCGCGCCCTGCGCCCCACCGAGTCCACCGGTGCCGCCGTTGCCGAACAACCAGCCACCTCGACCGCCCGCGCCACCGGCGGCACCCGACACGGTCACACCCGCGCCTCCGGCACCGCCGATGCCGCCGTTACCGAACAGGCCCGCATCTCCACCGGCCCCGCCGGCCTGGCCGGGCGCGCCCGAACCACCGCGACCACCGTTGCCGAACAACAACCCGCCGGCACCACCAGGTGCCCCCGAAAAGTCCGGTGCATCAACGCCATTGCCGATCAACGGGCGCCCCAACAGCGTCTGCGTCGGAGCGTTGACCAACCCCAGCAGACTCTCCAGCGGCGACGCGCCGGCCGCATCGGCGGCGGTGTACGCACCCGCCGCAGCGGCCAACGACCGCACAAACTGCTCGTGAAACGCCGCGGCCTGCGCACTGAGAGCCTGGTAACCGCGACCGTGTGCCGCGAACAACGCCGTAACCGCCGCCGACACCTCGTCCCCGGCCGCCGCAACGATCCCGGTCGTCGGCGCGGCCGCCGCCGCGCCGGCCGAAGACAACGCCGATCCGATCCCCGCCAGATCGCCCACGGCCGTCGCGACCAACTCGGGCACAGCAATGACGAACGACATCAGCAACCTCCCGACAGGCCTGGCGACGGCTTCAGAGTAGACCCGACGCGAACACCGCGATGGACATTGCGTGACGAAGCCGCAGAAAAGCAGCGCGGCTACCCCAGGATTCCCGGTCCTGACCGGATGTCGCGCCCACCCGGCGGGTTCACCACAGCAAAGCCGCAAGCGTTTCAGGATGTGGCCTGCGAGTGCTGGATGCACCTGGGCAGTGTTCTGGCTGGCGCTGCCCCCCGAACAAACTCGACCTGGCCCGGGTGCGCCCCGAGTACCACACCTGGGACTGCGCGCTCGAGGACGACGGCCTGCACCTCCACGGGCTTTACCAGACCTGCCCCGAGCCACAGGCGTTCGACCGGCTGCGCCGGCGCCTGCTGCCGACAACGGTTTTCACCGAAAACGCCCCTATGGACTCGTGATTCTCGGTACGGTTGGCCTGCGTCGCGTTGCAGAGTGGTCGGGGAATCAAGACTGGTTGGCAACGCGGCGCCCACTTTGCCGGGTAATGTCGGCCCGGGCCTCAATCCCCTTCTCTAACTTGCCCTTTCGCTGACAAGCGGTGTTCCGGCGCACCATTTCTACGCGTCGGGCGCCCCGGGCGCCGACTCAGCGCGCGATGGCACCGGTCTGTCGCGCCGAGCTGGCAGATGCGGTGCGGCATCCCGAACGATCCAGCGAAACGCGAATATTAGCCAGGCGCGTCATATACAGTCCCGCGGTATGCAAAACCGGTCATGACGTGACCCGGGGAAGTCGCTGGAGTCTGTTATGAACTTTTTGGTATCGCCGCCGGAGGTGAATTCGCTGCGCATCTTCAGCGGAGCGGGTTCGGCACCGATGTTGGGGGCGTCGGCCGCCTGGGATGGGCTGGCTGCCGAACTGGCCTCGGCGGCCGAGTCCTTCGCATCAGTGACGTCTGTGCTGGCGGGGCAGGCGTGGCAGGGTCCCGCGGCGACGGCCATGACCGCGGTTGCCGCACCCTATGCCCAGTGGCTCAGCGCCGCGGCAACCCGGGCCAGTGAGGCGTCCGGTCAAGCGATGGCGGTGGCCGACTTGTTCGAGGCCGCACGGGCGGGCACCATTCATCCAGCGGTGGTGGCGGCCAATCGCAAAGCGCTTGTCCAGCTGGTGATGTCGAACTTGTTCGGGCAGAACGCGCCCGCGATCGCAGCCGCCGAGAGCAGCTACGAACAGATGTGGATCCAGGACGTGACCGCGATGGTCGGCTATCACTCCGGCGCATCCGCGGCCGCAGCCGAGTTGACACCGTGGCAGTCTCTGGGGGGTCTGGCAGATCTGAACACCAGCATCGGCAACAGCGGTGCATGGAATCTCGGCGTCGGGAACACTGGCGACAACAACCTCGGCAGCGGAAACACCGGAAAAGCCAACGTGGGCAGTGGAAACTACGGCAACGCCAACCTGGGCAGCGGCAACGGCGGCAACACCAATCTGGGCAGCGGAAATACCGGTAACGCCAACCTGGGCAGTGGCAACTGGGGCAACACCAACTTCGGCAACGGCAACTACGGCAATCTCAACCTGGGTGGCGGAAACCAGGGCAATGGAAACCTCGGCCCCGGAAACGTCGGCGACGGCAACCGCGGTGGTGGAAACATCGGCTCCACCAACGTGGGCAGCGGAAGCCTCGGCTCCTTCAACCTCGGTAGCGGCAACGCCGGCGACTCGAATGTCGGCTTCGGGAACAAGGGCAGTTTCAACTTCGGGTTCGGCAACAACGGCAACAACGACGTGGGGTTCGGGCTCACTGGTGACAACCAGGTCGGTATCGGCGCGCTGAATGCCGGCATCGGAAACCTGGGATTCGGCAACTCAGGCAACAACAACATCGGCTTCTTCAACTCCGGCGACAACAACGTCGGCTTCTTCAATTCCGGCAACGGCAACTGGGGATTCGGCAACGCTGGGACCACCAACACCGGCTTCTGGAATGCGGGATCGGTCAACACGGGTTTCGGTAACGGTGGCAGCACCAACTTCGGCTTCGACAACGCCGGCATCGCCAACGTGGGCGCGGGCAACGCGACATACAACAGCGTCGGCTTCGGTAACGCAGGCTCGGGCAACACCGGATTCTTCAACTCGGCCCAATACGGAACGAACACCGGCGCATTCAACTCGGGCTACTGGAACACCGGTCTGTTCAGTTCCGGCAACACCAACACCGGCCTGTTCAATTCAGGAAGTCTGAATACCGGGTTCGCCAGCTCGGAAACACCTGTGGGCGTGACGAATTCAGGATTCGGCAACGTCGGCAGCAATTTGTCCGGCTTCTACAACACCGGCTCGGACTCGTCAGGGTTCCAGAACAGCACCGCTGACGCCTTCGGCTACACCTCCGGTTGGGGCAACTCCGACGGCCGGGGCAATGTCGGGTTCCACAACACGGGCTTCGCACTGTCCGGCTTCGGTAACACGGGTTCCTACAACGCCGGGATCAACAACTCGGGTAGCTCCAACTCCGGTCTGGCCAACGCCGGCAACACCAGTTCCGGCGGCGGGCACCGGGGCGACGACCAGTCGGGATTCTTCAACTAGCCTGTGTCGCCTGCTGTTTCGCCCACCGATAGTCGGCCTTGCCGGACGGCGACCGCTGCAGCTTGGCGCAGAAGATCACCTCTTTGGGCAGCTTGTAGCGCGCGACGTGACGGGCCGCCTCGGCGATGATGCTCTCGGCGTCGACCTGCTCGCCGTCCGCCAGCTGCACCAGCGCGACCACCTCGTTTCCCCACCGCTCACTCGGACGGCCGGTCACCACCACGTCGTAAACGGCAGGGTGCTCGTTGATCGCGGCTTCCACCTCCTCGGCGAAGATCTTCTCGCCGCCAGAGTTGATGGTCACCGAATCCCGGCCCAGCAGTTCGATCTGGCCATCGGCGTCCCACCGGGCGCGATCACCGGGGACCGAATGACGCACCCCGTCGATGACCGGGAACGTCCGGGCGGTCTTGGCCGGATCGCCGAGGTATCCCAACGGGATCGGGCCCTGTTGGGCGAGCCAGCCGATCTCGTCGTCACCGGGTGACAGGATCCGCGTCAGGTCCTCGCTGACCACCACGGCACCCGGATTGGGCGCGAACCTGCCCGACGCCTGCTGGGCCGCACTCGACACCTGGCCCATCTGGGCCCCCGATTCCGACGAGCCGCCCGCGTCCAGGATGGTCAGGTGCGGCAGCAGCTCCACGAACCGCTGCTTCAGCGGGGCGCTCAGCGCCGCACCGCCAGTGACCAGCACGAACAGCCCGGAAAGGTCGTAGTCGCCGGTCTGCAGTTCGTCGAGCAGCGGGCGGCCGAAGGCGTCGCCGACGATCGATAACGACACCACGCGTTCGCGGCTGGCCAGCGCCCACACCTCGGCCGGATCCAGATGGGTGGTTGTCGGCGCCATCACAAACGGCCGTCCCGCGCACAGGTTGATGAACGCCGCCCACTGCGCTGCGCCGTGCATCAGCGGTGCGGCCGTCATCGACCCCGGCCCGTCGGGCCGCGAGCGCTCCACGATCTCCTCCAGGCTGCTCACCGGCTCGCCGGTGCCGAAGGTCCGCCCGCCCATCGCGTTCATGAAGATGTCGTTCTGACGCCACAGCACCGCCTTCGGCATGCCGGTGGTGCCCCCGGTGTAGAGCATGTAGAGGTCGTCGGGTGAGGGCACCACGTCCAGGGGTTCGTCGGACACCGACGCCAGCAGTTCCTCGTAGCGCACCGCCCCGGGCAACGGCGCGTTGCCGGACTCGTCGTCGACGTGGATCAGCCGAACCGGCCGGGACACCCGTTCCAGCGCCTGCGCCAGTGTCGGCGCGAAGCGCGCCTGATAGAGCAGCGCATCCGCATCGGCGTTGCCGATCAGATACACCAACTCGTCGGCGACGTAGCGGTAGTTGACGTTGAACGGAGCGACCCGGGCCTGGTATGCCCCGAGCATCGCCTCCAGAAACTCATTGCAGTTGGCCAGATACAGACCCAGATGACTCTGCCCGGATTCGTGCGGCGCCAACTCGGCGCGTTCCTTGCGGGCACCGAATCCCCACCCGTGCAGCGCACGCGCGAACCGGCGGGCCCGTTCCTCGGTCTGGGCGAAGTTGAAGCGCCGGTCGCCGAACACGATGGCGTCCCGGTCCGGATTAGCCGCGGCGACCGCCGAAACCACCTGGGCGAGGTTGAATTCCACCGGAACCTCCCGAGCCGTCCTGACGTCGTGACCTCACGACAGTATCGACACCGGGATCCGCTGACACCGTTGCGCCGCGCGGCCGGGCGCGGTCAGGCATTCTTTATTCATGGATCTGGACGCCCTGCTGCATTCAATCCCGCCGCTTGCGGTCTATCTGCTGGTCGGCGGCGTCGTCGGAGTGGAGAGCCTGGGCATTCCGCTGCCCGGCGAGATCGTGCTCGTCAGCGCGGCGCTGATGTCCTCGCATCACGAAATCGGGGTCAACCCGATCGGTGTCGGCGCGGCTGCGGTGATCGGCGCGGTGGTGGGCGACTCGATCGGTTACTCGATCGGCCGCCGCTTCGGGATGCCCTTGTTCGACCGCCTGGGCCGCAGGTTCCCGAAGCACTTCGGTCCCGGCCATGTCGCGCTCGCCGAGCGAACGTTCGAGCGCTGGGGTGTCCGCGCGGTGTTCTTCGGACGGTTCATCGCCTTGCTGCGTATCTTCGCCGGGCCGCTGGCCGGGGCGCTGAAGATGCCCTACCCGCGCTTCCTGGCAGCCAACGTGAGCGGCGGCATCTGCTGGGCCGGAGGCACCACCGCCCTGGTCTACTACGCCGGTGTCGCCGCCGAACGCTGGATGTCGCGGTTCTCCTGGGTCGCCCTGGTGATCGCGGTCGTCTGCGGCGTCACCGCGGCGATCCTGCTGCGCGAACGCACGTCGCGCGCGATCGCCGAACTCGAGGAAGAGCACTACCGCAAGACCGGGACTCCAGCTCCGGAAAAGGCCGCCTGACTCAGCTGAGCGCCCCTTGGGGGTCGTGCTCAGGTTGAACGCCGTCCCGCGGCCGGTGCTGCTCGATGAGGCCGCGGGCCATGGTGCGCGAGCGCATGGCGGCGTCGATGTCGCCGACCGCCGCCAGGATGATCGCGCCCTTCATGAGGATCTGCCAGGAGCGCGCGAAGTCCTCGACGTCGCGTAGACCGGCGGCCACCGCCCGCTTAAGGACGATTTCCCGCACGTTGTTGATATGGACGATGCTTGCCTTTCCGGCGGGGTGGTCGGCGCCCAGTTCCAGCAGCACGTTGATGAAGGAGCAGCCCTCGAATCCGTCGCGGTTCTGGAACCACTCGTGCAGGACGTCGAAGATCGCCAGCAACTGTTCCTCCGGGGTGCTGCCGAGCGAGGCGGAGCGCTCCTCGATCAGACCGTGCGTCCACAGCACTTCCCGACGTTCGAGCACCGCCAGGACCAGCGCGTTCTTGGTCGCGAAGTGCCGGTACAGCGTCGCCTTGGCCACGCCGGCGCGCTCGATAACTTCCTCGGTGCCTACCGCCCGGATTCCACGCCGGCTGAACAACTCGTAGGCGGCAGTCAGAATCCGTTCGCGCGCGGGCACGGCGGGCCCCCCGGGACCCGTGACGTCGGGCGTTGTCATAACGAGTTTTACCGTACTCTTACCGAAGCCATGTAGACAGACAGCCCTGTCTTGTTATACAAATGGAACTTACACGGCGATCAAGCTGTCTGTCTTCAGATATGCAGGGCGGGCATCCATCGCGGCGCGATCTGCGCCAGCCGATTAGGAGTGCACCATGAGCCTGGTCATTGCAGAATCTTTTTCCACACATCTCACACTCAGCACCCGCCTGGTCTATCAACTCGGCGAACCACGCAGCACCTTGCGTGCGATCACCGATCGCAGCGGCGATGCGGTGGTGATTCACGCCGGCGGCGAAATTGACGCGTGCAACGAGAACACCTGGCACCAGCTGGTGACCGAAGCGGCCGCCACAGCCACCGCACCGGGTCCCTTCGTCGTCGACGTCACCGACGTCGATTTCATGGGCTGCTGCGCCTACAGCGTGCTCGCCGAAGCCGCCGAGCACTGCCGTCAGCGCGGCGTCGAGTTGCGTCTGGTGAGCCATGCGCCGATCGTCGGCCGCATCGTGGCAGCCTGCGGGCTGAGCGCGGTGCTACCGATCTACCCGACGGTGGACAACGCCCTGGCGATGGCCTGACGACGGTTACGCCGCGCCGTGGCGAGCACCGCTGGTAGCCAGCTCGCGGTCCGGCCCGGCGGGCGGCGGGCCCACCTCCAGCACCGAGCGCACCGCCGCGCGCAGGTACTCACGCAGATTGGGCAGGCTGTACCGCCCGCCACGCAGACCGATCCACTTCGGCAGATCGATGATGCAGGTTGCGATCAGGTCGACCGCCCCGTCGTCGCTGCGTCCCCAAAGCCCTTCTGCCAGTTGGGCCATCACGGCGGCCAGCTCACGCTCGAGAGCCTGCAGGTGCTCGGCGATATCGGCCGGCATCGGCTGACTCACGACGTCGTCACGACGCACGGTCATCAGGCAGGCCGACGAGCCCGGATACAGGTCCGGGTACAGCAACGAGGTCTCGGCGGCGGCGTAGACGGCGTCCAGGGGCTCGCTGCCAGGCTGGGACCTGGCCTCCTCGATCAAACTGATCAGCTGGTCCAGGAAGCGCCGTTCCGCGCGGATCCAGACCCGGCCGAGCAGGCCGCCACGGGATTCAAAGGTGCGGTAGATGGCGCCGTTGGACACGCCGGTGGCCTTGGTGAGCGCACGAATCGTCACCGCTTCGATGCCGTCCTGGGCGACCAGGTCCTCGGTGGAATCAAGGACGTAGTCATGTTCTTGCAACCGGGGACTCAACACTGCTAGATCGCTCCTTCATTGGGACGTGCTTCGCACGCCGCCGAACCCACCCAAGAGACCCCGTAAGAGTCGAACTCTCGGTTCCCTCCGAGGCCATTGTCCCCAACGAGGCGGCTTCGTACTGGGAAATGGCCGACATGGCCAACTTCTCCGTCCTAACGCACATGAACGGCAGGTTTGCCCCGCCGTCGCAGGGGTAGGTTGCGGGCATGAGCACGCGGCGCTCGGGGGGCGGCCTTCCGACGGTGGGTGTGGAGGAAGAGTTTCTCCTGGTCGACCCGGACACCGGGGAACCGGCGCCGCGCAACCGCGAGGTGGCCGCCGAGGCCGCTCGCCGCGGAGTCGAGCTCGAGCTGGAATTGGCCAGCTGCCAGGTGGAGACGACCTCCAGCGTGGCGACCAGCGCCGCACAGCTGCACGAAGAGCTCACCCGGCTGCGGCGCACGGCCGCCCGGGCCGCTGCGGCCGTCGGCGTGCGCCTGCTGGCACTGGGATTGCCTCCCGTGACACCCCACGAGTTCCCGGTCACCGACACACCGCGTTACCGGCAGATCGGTGACCAGTACGGGATGGTGGCCCATGAGCAGGGCATCTGCGGGTGTCACGTCCACGTCGAGGTGCCCGACCGCGCCGCGGCCGTCCACGCCGGCAACTGGCTACGCCCATGGCTCCCGACTTTGCTTGCGCTGTCGGCGAATTCGGCGATCTACCGCAACAGCGACTCCGGTTACGCAAGCTGGCGCAGCGTGCTGTGGCGGCGCTGGCCGGTCGCCGGTCCCCCGCCGTACTTCACCTCCATCGACGAGTACGACCGCACGGTGCGCATGCTGGTCGATACCGGAGTGATCCTGGATAGCGGGATGGTCTACTGGGACGTGCGCCCCTCGGCGGATTTTCCGACCGTAGAGGTCCGGGTGGCCGATGTTCCGGCGACCGCGGCCGACACCGTGCTGCTGGCCACGCTGATCCGGGCGGCCGTGATCACGGCGGTCGACGAGCGCGACCGTAGCGTCGACCGGTTGGCGCCGGCCGCGCTACGGGCCGCGTACTGGAAGGCCGCCCATGACGGTTTGGCCGGCAGCACTTTGGATCTGGTCGGCGACCGCGAGGCAGTGCCGGTGCGCGAGCAATTGAGTGCGTTGGTTCATCGGGTCCGCCCGGCGCTGGACGCGCTCGGCGAATACCACCACGTCGTCGACCAACTCGACCGCGTGACGACGCAGGGCAACGGGGCGATGCGACAACGTCAGGCATGGCACCGCCGGGAGACGGCACTGGACGTCATCGAGGACGCAGCGGCGGCGACGGTCAGCTGAAAAACGTTGCCGCGCCTAGTGTGATGCCTATGGAGTAGGCCGGGTGGTGGTGGTGGGCGCTTGCGCCGGGGCTCCCGGTCGCCCGGGACCCATCGTTGCGCCAGGGCCCATCATTCCCCCCGGTCCCATCCCTCCGCCGGGTTGCATCGTTCCCCCGGAGCCCATCATCGGGCAGGTTCCGGTGCGCCCGCCGCCGGAGCCGCCCTGACCCCATGGGTGGCCATCCTGCGACCACGCCACGGAGAAGCCCGCGAAAAAGACCACCGCAACGATGAAAACGACACCGGCCACGATGCCCACCCAGGCCGCCAATTGCCCCAGCCAACGACCTTCGGTCGCGGAGGCGGCCGCCGAGGTGGATTCGGATTCTTGCGTCATATGTCAACGCTAAGGTGCAGATACCCCTCCGGGGTAGGGCATTAAGTCCCTGATCGTCAGGTGTGCGGCGCTCCCGGGCCACGGTCGACGCCGGCACGCAACTTCACCGACGCGGAGTAGGCCAGGGTGCGGAAGTGCAGCACCGGATCCTCGGAGGGTTCGATGCCGTCGGTGACCCGCATCGGGTCGAAGACCACGATGTCGCCGCCGTGTTCGCGCTCGGTGTCCACGCCGGTGACCTCGATCGTGCCGACGCTGATGGTGTCGGCGCTGTGCCAGGGCGCCGACGGATCAACCGTCGAATCCTCCGGTCCGGCGAGCTGAACACGGAAATCGAACCGCACCGGACCGTCGCCGAGGCGGGTGTGCAGTTCGTCGTCGAGGAAGTCCCGGTCCTTCTTGCGGGCCGCCCGCAGTGGCAGGTGCTGTACTCCGGCCGCCGGAATCAAGTGGTAGCGAACGAATCTGGCGCTGCCGTCGGCGGCGACCCAGCGAAAAGCGTGCAAACCGTGGTATTCGATGGTGGCGTAACTTGCCGGCGTCTTGCCGGCGGCCGCCAGGACCGGCAGAGCACGCAGCAACGCCGGGCGGGTCGCGAAAAGGCGGGCCAGCCGGGCCGGCATCGCCGGGCCGGGCCGCAGCGCCTTGAGCAGATCGACGAATCCCTCCGGCCCGCTCGCCGCGAACAGCCGGGCAGTCTGGGTGGAGACATCGGTCGTCGTGCCGTCCGGCAGCGTGAACTTCACCGCCAGCCCGCGCACGCCCGGCGCCCCGTCCGGCTGGGCGGGGTTGCCCGATCCGTTGGAGAACCGCACCAGCACCGGCACCGGTGAGCCGTCGAGATGCCTTGCGCGCGAGAGACCTGCGGCCTCTGGCGTCGCAATGAAGGTACCCCGGTACAGGGCGCCTTTGGCGTGCAGCGCCCGATAGCCCGGACACGCGCCGCCGCCGTCCCGGATCGCGGCGATTGCGTCATCAGGAGTAACCGGCATTGCCGAATCGTATGTCCTCGCGACCGCATTTACACGGCGAGCAACCGGTACAGACCGATCAACCCGACCACCACGATGGTGCCGCGCAGCGCATTTGACGAGAGCCTTCGTCCGTAGCGCGCGCCGATCAAACCCCCGATCAGTGACCCTACCGCGATCAGTCCGGCCACCGGCCAGCTGATGCGCTCCCAGGCGACGAGCGTATAGCTCACCGCGGCAACGATATTCACAATCAGCGTGAGCAGATTCTTCGCGGCGTTCATGCGCTGCACCGATTCCGGCAGCAGCGCGCCCATCACCCCGACCAATAGAATGCCCTGCGCCGCGGTGAAATAGCCTCCGTAGGCACCCACCAGGAACGTGCCGATCACCAGGGCCGCCATCCTGGCCGGCGTGATGTGCTCGGCGGAGCGGCCCGCGTCTTCAGCGCGCCGGCGCGCCCACGACTGGATGCGCGGTCCGATGACCACCAGGATCAAGGCCAGCACCAGCAGCACGGGCACGATCCGGGTGAAAACCTTCTCGGGCAGGTGCAGCAGCAGGTATGCGCCCAGCACGGCGCCGGCCAGCGATGCAGGGATTTGCCATCGCAACCGGTTCCACTGCCCGCGCAGTTCCCTGCGGTAGCCCCAGGTGCCCGATACGCTGCCGGCCACCAGCCCGATCGCATTCGACATGGTGGACGTCACCGGCGGATAGCCCAGCGCGACCAGTGTCGGAAAGGTGATGAGGGTGCCCGATCCGACGAGCGCATTGATGGCGCCGGCCCCGAGCCCGGCGAGTCCGATCAGGAGCATGTGGGAAACCGACACCCGAAAACCCTAGACTGCCTAGCGAATCAGTGTCTGACCGCCGTATGCACCGATGCGCTCGGGCCGGTCGATGTGGTGTCGATCAGCGATGACGAGCATCCCCTACCCACGGTCTGTCTCAGCGGCGACAACGCCTCGATCGACGGTGGCCAGGCCGGGATCAGCGGTGTGCCCGGGCTGGCCGCCCACGGCGAATGGATCGACTGGATCGACCCGGGCACCCGCTGATTCCGCTTAGCTACCGGTGTAGGGAATGTTGGGGATGTTGGGGATGTGGGGAAGGCTGTCCAGCGACGGCATCGGTCCGCCCTGCTGGAATAGCTGGACCGCGGCGTTCTGACCGTTCTCGTTGGCGACCCAATCCCGCACCGTGGTGTACAGGTTGGTGCTGGCCTGGGTGGCCAGCTTCGCCGCCAGGTCATACATCGTCATGCTCGTGCCCGGGATGACCTGGCTGCCCCGCGGGGTGTGTGGGCCGTCCTTGTTCAGCACCGTGTGGCACTCCTGGAATCCGGGCGGCGGTCCGCCGGCCGGGCAGCCCTCGAGGGGGAACTGCTGGGAGAAGTCGATGTTGTAGTAGCCGGTGTGCAGATCCGCCGGGAAGTCCGCCGGGTTGCAGGTCGGGAAGATCGGCGGTGCGAGCCGGTCCAGTTGGCCGATGGCGACGTTCTCCTCGACCCAGTTGGAGTGCGCGTAGAAGTCCTGCTGCGTATGCAGCAGGGCGCCGAAGGCGGCGCGGGCGCCCGGTCCGTCAGCCTCGACGTTGCCGTTGAGCACCGATCCGCTCAGCACGATGGGCGAGAAGACGTCCCAGGCCTGGCGGGCCCGGTTGCAGATGTCAACGGGGTTGATGGAGTTGTCCAGGTGACGGAACTCGTCCGTGGCGAACACGTCACTGCCCATCGCTCCCCCGCCGGGCGGCGGGCCGATGAGGATCTGGTTGACCGCCAGCTGGCTGACCTGGTCGGCGGGCAGGGCGTTGCGGGTGATCGTCTCGTGGTACTTGACGTAGAAGGCTTGCGCCGTCGGGGCCCCGAAAGATGCGACCGCGGCGAGGCTCGCCACTATCGCGACGAGGACACCCATCGGGCGTCTGCGGATGAGCGTCATGAAATCTCCGTGCTAGTAGGACCGAGAAGGACGTGCTGGCGTGCGCTTTCGTAGACGTTTCCTGATGAACCTTACGAAATCAATAAATGGTCGGCGATATCAGCATGGGCGAATACCAGCGACTCTTACTGCGCAAGCGTCAAATAGGAGTCGGCCGACCGTTACGCAGGCGGACCTTCGGAAGCTCGGAAGATGTTGCGCTGGTGCGTATTAGAGGTACGGCAGCGTGGTGGTGCGGTACGTCTCGCCGGTGTCGGCGAGCAGCTCGGTGAACTTCTCCCGCAACGTCACCGTGGCCTCGCCCACCGGCCTGTCGCAGAATCGGCAGTGCGCCGTGAACTGCGTCTGCTCGCTTTCCTCGGGCCAGAACCGGCGGGGTCCGACCGTGGCCCCGGGGTCGTACTGGACCGACTGGTGCGCGGTTTCGCGCAGGATCCTTCCCACCGGATGAGCCTGCGGGCATTCGAGTTTGAGCGTGCCTATGCCTTCGGAAAAGCTCATGCGGATGAGGGTAGGCCGTCGTGCTGGCGCTCGCCCGCCCTAGACGTCTGCGGTGGTGTACCTCGTCTTGTTCGGCGGCGCAGCCAACAGCGGCGGAAGCTCGGTCACCTTGCCTTCACCGGCACGGAAACGGCGGTACGCCTCATCGGCTTCGACGGATTCCCAGACCTCATAGATGAGCCAGTGCGCTTCGTCGTCCTCGTCGATCCACACATCGGTCTGCAGGTTGCCGTCAAACGCACGGGTGACTTCCAGGGTGCGGCCCATCAGCTCGCGGCCGGCAGCCACCGACTCGGGCTTGAACCGGAGCTCGAGAATCACCGTGACCGCCATGTCGTCTCCCTTTCGCGCATCTGGATGCGTTGCTCAGTCAGGCGCATCACCGAGAATGTATTTCTGCAGGCCTCCACTCGCACTTTCGCTGCAGATTTGCAGCCTCGGCGACTGGACGCGTGCTGGTGGTGCGAGCCAGTCTCTAGTTATAGACGGGCCGACATCTGGGACGTCAGCCGGCAGCCCACTCCTTGGCCTGTTCCAGCTCGTCGAGGCCGAACACGGCAAGCTCGCCGGGAACGAGCCAAGCCAGCGCATGCAGCACGTGAGCGACCCATTCGAGGTCGGTGACGATCGCGATGCGCTTGAAAGCGGCATGGTGCGGCAAGACGGTGCCGAAGCCGAGCTTCAGGTCCTCGATCAGCCCGCCGGGCCCGAAACCCTCGTAGTCGGACGGGATAACCTCGACAATCCTGATCTCGCCGGTGTTCAGCCGCTCCTGCAGGCTTGGCCTCATCTCGCGTAGCTCGTCGCCACGAAGTCGGCCTGATACGCGGATGCCGGTTACTCCCTCCGGCATGTCCGGCAACAGTTCAATCATCGGAATCTTCTTTCTGTGGCGGGGTCCCAACCCCTACCGCCAGTCAACCCCCGCGTCATCATGCGCGCAATGGAGGCCGTTTCATCCGGGCAATGCTGTTGTTCCGTAAGGCATTTCGGGGTGCACGAAGACGTCGTTCAATGTCACGGTGCGGAGCCTGCGCGCGCGGATGATGTCGACCAGTTGACCGTAGACATGCGTGACCGGTGTGTGGTTGAGGTGGCCGATCACGATGTTCTGGGCAGCAAAGTACTGGTATGCCAGCCGGACGATGGTGTCTTCCGGGAGCAGCGCGGAATCCCGCAGGTCGCCGCTCCACAACGTGGGGTTCTGATAGCCCAGATCGGCAGCTACCGCGTCGACCGACGCGTTGTGGTGGCCGTACGGCGGGCGGAAGTACGGCGCGGCATCGACTCCGTAGGTGTTACGCAGGAACACGTCGGTGCTTTTGAGTTCGTCCGCGATCTGTCGCGGCGTGAGTTTCGTCAGGTCCGGGTGCGTCCAGGTGTGATTGGCCAGCTGGATCTGACCGGATTCCACAAGCGGTCGCAGGGATGCGGCATTCTCCGTCCAGGCGCGATAGGCGCCGGTGACGAAGTAGGTGAGCCGCACGCCGGTGTCCCTGGCGAATTGCGTGTAGAGCCGGACCACTTCGGTGTCAGCGCCGTCATCGACCGTCCAGGCCAGCAGATCGCCGGCCCCGGGAAGCTGCTTGAGCACCGCGCCTCGCGCCAGCGGCACCCGCGCGCCCGGATCAGGCGGCGGCAACACCTTCAGTGACGACGGGTTGGGATCAGGCGCCGAACCGAGGACGTCAGCGTGCGCCACCGGCACGCCGGTGGCCGCGACGGTTGCGGCCAGGGCGATCAGGAACCGCCGCCGCTCCAGTTCGCTCACGTCTGCGCTCCTCAGCCCGCGGCGCCGGTCAGGGCGGCACGGCACATCATCGGTCCAAGTGCCAGACAGGTTAGGCCGCCGGCCGCCTCGCGCGGCCGTTCAACAGCCGGGTGTCGCGGTCAGGTACGGACTTGTGACCTCGGGGTGCTCAGGCCGCAACCAGGCCGAGCGTCAAGGACGGTGAGGAGGCAGGGTTTGGGAGTGGTCCCGGCTGGGATCGAACCAGCGACCTTCCGCGTGTGAAGCGGACGCTCTTCCACTGAGCCACGGGACCGGCGCCGAGAGGCGAACGACGTCGAACACTAGCACGGTCACGGCGAGGGCCGGACGGGCCAGGGGTTTCCACGCCCGTCCGGAGCCCCCGTCGACATGCTCTGACCAAGCAATTTGTGCGGGACTGCTCACTGGACTATCGTCGTGCTTCGCACCGGGCGACGATCTCGCCCGTTGCGCGCGGATGTAGCGCAGTTGGTAGCGCATCACCTTGCCAAGGTGAGGGTCGCGGGTTCGAATCCCGTCATCCGCTCGAAGGTGCGAATTGGCATCAATCCCAGCGGTGGAGTGGCCGAGTGGTGAGGCAACGGCCTGCAAAGCCGTGCACACGGGTTCGATTCCCGTCTCCACCTCCGATTTCGATCCCCCAGCGCGATTAGCTCAGCGGGAGAGCGCTTCCCTGACACGGAAGAGGTCACTGGTTCAATCCCAGTATCGCGCACCACGTTCTAACTCCGGTTTCATCCGCAAAATCAGTCCGCGTGAACTCAATGTGAACTGCTCGGCGCAAACCTCAAAGGTTTCGCCATGTCCAGTGCCGCCGCCGAAACGGCGCTGAGCGACCACCTGCACGACGCCCGTAAGCATCTTCTGCACGCCTATGTAGCCGTCGATGAGTCCGACCGCGATGTTGTCGGCGCCCTCATCAACGACGTTGACCGGGTGTTGGCCGGCGTGACTGCGCGGCAGTTGCGCCGTTCCTGAAATATGCCCGCTTCCGGCATTTGCGCTGCTAGCGACATATTTCTGAGTTTCGTTGCAGCCCTTGGCAATTCGCCATTTTCGTGGGTTAGCTTGGCGGCATGACAACTCCCACCAGCACCCCACCGACCGGTCCCGAAACCGCAGCGCTGGACTACCTCGTTCGCATCGGCGAAGCCGTTCCCAAAGCGACGGCCCTCGCCGGTGCGCTGCGCGACTTCGCCGGCGCCCTGCACGTCGAGGGCGCACTTGCCGGCCTCACCACCGCCGCCGATGCACGGCTCGCCGCCGCGACTATCGCCGAGGCGGCCTGCACGGCCGACGATCCCGCCGCCGCGCTCAGGATCCGCGCCGCCGCGATCCGTGCCGGGTGCTGGGACTGCGCCAATCCCGACGGGCTCGCCCAGGCGCTCGACGGCGCCGCAACCGTGCTGGACGTGATGTGAGCGGGCCCGCGCCGCGATCGTTCCCGCCGGCGTGGGCCGGCCTGGTCGACGCCATCCTCAGGGCCTGGGCTGTTCGTACAAACGGCAACGCCCGATGAGGATCTCTGCCAGCCGTTCAGGTTCGCTCACCATCAGCATGTGGCAGGTGTCGATCTCAATGAGCGTCTGCACTCCGCCAAGCGCGGCGATGCACTCGCGTTGAATCTTCACCGAGACGGCGCGATCACGCCGAGTGAGTATCCACGTACGTGGCACATCGTCGGGCATTCCACTGCGGTCAACTTTTTCAATCATTATTGAGGGTGATTCCTGACAGGACCGAGCCAGCGTGAACCTGCGCTGTGCGGGAGTCATTCCGTTGCAGAATACAAACCTCGCCAACGCAGTAGGCAAACCTCCCGGGCGTAATGAACGGGATTTCTGCACATGACGTTTCGCGGTGCGACGTGCGTACCAGCTCTGCGCCCCGGAAAGCGTGTCCACCAGGGCGCTGCCGTTGGTTGGTACTTGCGCGGTGGCCAAGATCATCTCCCGCACCCGCGCCGAGCCGAGCTTGGTGACAACACCGGGGACGATCACGCCCGCCAGCGAATGGCCGACGATCACGAGGTCGTCGAGCGCAGCATTCTCGATGTCCGACACCACCGAATCGACCCACCCATCGACACAAGCGGTGATCAAGTCACCGCCTTTAGTTCCCCGACCCGGCAAATCAACGGTGAGCACCTTTAGTTCCGGCTCCAGGATGCGGATCACGTCGATGGTTGGGTCCCAAGAATCAGCGGCGAACCCGCCTCCGTGCACGAGAACCAATGCGGGCAATCCCATCGCCAGGTCCTCCTTCAGCGTCGTGAGCCCAGGACCGCATCGTAAAGCGCTGCCACGACGGAGCGGTATACCGCGGTCGACAACGACGCGATTCGGGCCGCGGCGTTGTCTGCGCTCCAGGCGTCGTCTGGCCGGCGTTCGGGCGTCTGATCGGCTCCGCCGCGTAGGTACTCGGCCAACGTCTTTCGTATCGCGGCTGGTGTAACACCCAGATTCAGGATTCGTGCGCCAGCAGGTCTCTGAGCGCCCCACCAATCGAGCGCATTCCAGCAACCACCGTGTCCCGCAGATCTGAGCCGCCGGCATCCCAGTTGGCAATGACGGCATAGGAGAACGAGGTGCCATTTCGTTCGACGGTGCCCACGTCGGCTCTGACGGCTGCGTCGGTCCCGGTCTTATTGCGGATGGTGAAGCCGCGATCGGGTTCGGTATGCGCCAGCGGATCAAGGCCGAATGCGGACGCCACCATCGACAGATCCACGCCCGTCGCCAGCCACGCGTTCAACTCGTTGGAGACCGACGACGAGATGAGCCGCTTGGCGGCCAGGTGACACATGAAATCGGACAACTCGGCGGCCGAACCCACCGAGAACGTCCACGCGTCATCGGGGCCGCGCTGGTCCCGAACCCGATCGAGCAGCGCAGTCTTGGTGAAACCAATTGCCCCACCGAGTTCTTGGACGCTCTGCAATCCCACACGGTTCAGCAACACGTTGGTGGCGAGGTTGTCGCTGACCGACGCGACCAGCACGCACAGATCGCGGACACATAACTGCTGAACCTGCAGATGCTGCCAGATACCCGAATCGGCAACGTGCACGGCAGGATTGCGGTCCAGTACTTCGTCGAAGTCCATCGTGCCGTCGTCGCACCGCCGCGCAACTTCGGCTAATAGCAACAGCTTTCCGACACTGGCAGTCTTCATGGCCGCATCGCAATTGTGGTGAACCAGCGGGCGACCGGCGGCGTCTCGAATACAGATCGACCAATTGATGTCGGGCGTGCTGCCGACGGTGTTGCTGATCGACCGGTGCAGCGCGGCGTGCGGAATCGGCAGCCCATGCGGCATCACAGCACCGTAGATCGACTGAGCGTTATGGCGCCAGCGTGATGATCCCCGGCTCCAGAGGCGGCATCGGGGAGACCCCACCGGTGCCACCGCCGGTGCCTCCTCCCCCACCGCCACCGCCGGGCGGAGGGCCGACAACGGGAGGTGCCGGCTTCCTCGGCTGGGGCGGGGCCACTACGGCCGGTGGCGTGAGGTTCTGCGCCTCAACTCCCGGTCCCGGCGGAGCCGGGATTTCCGGATTGGCGCCTTTGATCAGCGAAGAAGCCAGCACCACAACATGTTTCGACTGACTCCAGGCTGCGGGATTGGTGAACACCACCCGTCCCCGGTTGTTCGGGCAGTAGGCCTCCACTGCCGCGTCGAGAAATCGCGATTCGGTACGCACCAGGCGGGCCGGGTCGGCGCCGGGGGTGACGGTGTTCGCGGTATCCACCAGCGCATCCAGTAGGGCGTCCGCCGACATGCCGGACGCGAGCCCGCCGCAAATTTGATGCGCTGTGGCGATGAGGGCCGGCACACCGGAGATGGCCGAGACGCCCTTTTGGTCGAGCAGAGCCAGGAACTGATCATCCTGGGCCGTGTCGGCCCACGATGCGGCGGCGTTCACAGCGGCGGCGCCATACAGCAGCGAGACGCCAGCTAGTAGGGACCCGGCAGCGAGGGTGATGCGGGTGGACATAGCGGGGCTCCGATTGGCTCGAGACCGGTAATCCAGACTCCCAATACATCGGGAGTTAGCAGAAAGTTTACCTCACGTTAACCCTTAAAATCACCCTGCGCTGATGTTCGGCGAGTCTTATCTCGGCGTTGTCAGCGTCGCGTGATCAGCACCGTCGCCGCCCATGTACTGCGCGAACCTGGAAGAGTGACCAGGTATGTCACTGCTCGCAATCCTGCTCGTCGTCGGTCTCGTCGGACTCGGCCTCGTCGCCGGACTCATTGCGTTGGTGGTGCGTATGACGAGATCACCGAAGCCCCAGCCCTACGTGCCGCACGCGTGGCAACCGGCTGCGGGCTGGTATCCCGATCCGTCGACACCGAACGTGTTGCGCTACTTCGATGGTCAGACCTGGACGCAGGCTACGAAGCCCACGGGCCAGGGCTGACCCGAAGCCGCACGGCGATAGTCGGTGACCAACCGGTCTAAGCCGTCAGCGATTCGATGACCTTGACCAGCTCATCGGGGGCCTCCCAGTTCAGCGCGTGCCCCGCGTCGGCCACTGTGACCAGCCGGGCGCCGGGAATGCCGTCAGCCATCCGGCGCGAGTGATTGGGCGGTGTAGTGCGATCCGCCGCCCCGACCATGACGACGGTCGGCACCGTGATCTCGCCTAGGCGCGGATAGCGGTCTTCACGCGAAAAGGCCCGCACGATCGGAATATGCGGACCGTGTTCGTCGACGTGCTGCCGGAAGCCCTCGGTGAACACCGAGACCATTGCCGGGGACGGTCGCTTGCCGCACTGGGCGGCGCCGAATAGCACTGCCATCGTCCGGTAGCGCAGCAACCGCGGCAGTATCCCGCGCTCCAGCAGCGGCATCTGCACCTTGTTCTGAGGCGCTCCGTCCATCACACGGCCGGCCCAGGTGGCGAACAGCACCAGGCCTCGCAGACGCTCCGAGACGTCGGCATGGTCGAGCATTGCGCGGATGGAGACGAATCCGCCCATCGAATGGCCGACGAGCACCGCGTCGTCGACGCCGAAATGTTCGAGCACCGCGGCGATGTCGGCGGCCATGGGCCCAGAACCGATCCCCTCGGAGCCGAGCGTGGACCTGCCGTGCCCGCGCTGATCGAAAGCGATAACGCGATACCCCCTGGCCAACAACGCATCCCACACGACGTTCCACTCGGCGAGGGTGACGGTGTAACCGTGCACGAGTACGACCGGCGAACCCTCGCCCGCGGACAGCGCGCGCAGCACCGTCCCGTCGGGGCGGGTGATCGTGACCTCGTCGCCTTCCGGCTCGGCCAGCAGTTGCTCCCGGGTGAGCGGATCGGGGTTGCGTTCGATCCACCCGACAAGTGCGCGCAGTCCGGCCCAGCTCAACACGCCGGTGGTCCCCAGTGCCGCGCCCGCGGCCAATCCCGTCCTCACCGGCGATAGTCCTGCGTCATCACGGCACACTCTCCCTCACGCACGCGGGTGTCTTCCGCCCTCCTTGGTACACCGGGTGCACACGCCCGGGCTACCGGTGGGGACGCACTTGCCGCGCAGGATGTCGCGGACCCCGCCTGCGCCCGAGGGACGCCGGCTGAGGCTCAGCCGCCGTTGCCGGCCGGTTGTGCCGGCGGCAACTGCGACGGGCAGTACACGCCGGCCGAGATCGCGGTGAAACGGGCCGCATTCACTTGCGACAAAGCGGGGTTCGCGTCCTGCAGCACCTTGACGACCTCGACCCCCGTCTTGCCCTCGTTGGCCATATCGCACACCTTCTTGCCGGCTGCGATCGCACTCTCGGGGTCCTTGTAGGTGAGCCCGGCCGCACCCAGGGAGACCAGAAAGGCCTGATCCTGGTTGGCATCTGCGTGCGCGGGGGCCGCCCAGCCGATGACGGCCACCGCGGCGGCCGCGCAAACGAGGATTCTCATAGCCCTGAGATTCTCCCAAACCCGAGGTCAGGCCGCATCTCGAGCGACGACGAACGCGAGGTGAACTTTCCCGGCGAAGTGCGCTGCGGCCAGCGATAAGCTGGCCGACACCTACGACTACGGTGCGCTGGCGCAGTTGGCCGCCGACATCGTCGGCGTCAACCCCAGGTTGACAAACCAGCAATCGTCAACCTAGCGTTGACGGCATGGTCGAGCCCGCCAAGATCACCCATCCCGTCCGTCTCGACGAGCTGATCGACACCATCAAAAAAGTCCACAGCGACGCCCTGGACCAACTCAGCGACGCCGTCCTCACCGCGGAGAGCCTCGGCGAGGTCGCCGACCACCTCATCGGACACTTCGTCGATCAGGCGCGGCGCTCGGGTGCTTCCTGGACCGACATCGGCAAGGCGATGGGAGTTACCAAGCAGGCTGCCCAGAAACGGTTCGTCCCCAAGGCCGACGCCACCCCGCTCGACCCGGAGCAGGGCTTCTCCCGGTTCACCCCACGGGCCCGAAACGCCGTGGTGGCCGCGCAGAATGCCGCACACGAAGCGGGCAACGACCTGATCACCCCCGACCATCTGCTGCTGGGCACGCTCGGCGACCCCGCGGCGCTGGCCACCGTGTTGATCCGCCAACAGAAGATCGACGCCGAGGCCCTGCAGAAGTCGATAGAACTTCCCGCGCGCGCGGCGGAAATCCCCGCGCTGATCCCCTTCAGCGGCCCGGCCCGCAAAGTGCTCGAGTTGACCTTCCGTGAGGCACTTCGGTTGAGCCACAACTACATCGGGACCGAACACATGCTGCTCGCGCTGCTCGAAGCCGAGGGCGGTGCCGGTCCGCTGCACCGCGCCGGCGTCGACAAGGAACGCGTCGAGGCAGACCTTGCCACCGCTCTGCAATCCTTCACCGCTCCCCCGGACGCACAGACCTGAGGGGACCAACCCTGCCCGCAGCAAAGCTGCGTGTGTAATCATGCGAAGGTCCGGAGAACAGGCAGCCCAGGAGGCGAAGATGCACCGCTGGCTGATCGTCCTTTCCGCGTTCCTCGTCATGGCGGCGGGCGTGTTGTCGGTAGACGCCGCCCTTCCCCGGGCGCGGGCCGGCGACGCACCGATCGGCCACATCGGCGACACGTTGCGAGTGGACACAGGTACCTACGTCGCTGACGTCACCGTGACCAGCGTGGTCCCCGTCGACCCGCCACCGGGATTCGGCTACACCCGCAGCGGCGTTCCGGTGAAAAGCTTCCCGGACAGTTCGGTGAACCGCGCCGACGTGGTGGTCCGTGCGGTCCGGGTGCCCAACTCCTACGTCATGGCGACCAACTTCAGCTTCGACGGTGTCACCCCGTTCGCTGATGCCTACAAGCCGCGGCCGTGTGATGCGCCGGATTGGCTCGACGCCGCGCTGGGCAATGCGCCACAAGGTGCGGTGGTCCGGGGCGGGGTGTACTGGGACGCCTACCGCGACCCGGTGTCGGTGGTCGTGCTGCTGGACCGCAAGACCGGTGAGCACCTCGCACAGTGGAACCTCTGATCTGCGCGACGATCTGCACGAAGCTCGTTACGACGATCCGGATAGCGTAGCCGCCGCCGTTGCCGCGGATGCCGACCAGCTCGCCACCCTTGCGGCCCAGACATTTCCGTTGGCATGCCCGGCTTCGGTGGCGCCCGAGCACGTCGCCGCGTTCGTCGACGCGTACCTGTCCCCGAACCGGTTCGCCGAATACCTGACCGACCCGCAGCGCGCGATTCTGGCCGCCCGCCGTAACGGCCGGATCGTCGGCTACGCGATGCTGGTTCGCTCAGCACCGGGTGAGCCCGTGGAACTGTCAAAGCTCTACACGCTCAGCGACTTCCACGGCACCGGGGTCGCCGCTGCATTGATGACGGCCGCACTCGCCCGCGCCGCCGCCTGGGGAGCACGCCAGGTCTGGCTGGGTGTGAACCAGAAGAATCAACGCGCGCAACGCTTTTACGCGAAGAACGGCTTCGCGGTCAGTGGCACCCGCACCTTCCAGCTGGGCCCCCACCTGGAGGATGACTACATCATGATCCGGGAGGTCGGGTAGTCAATGCGAGCAGCCGCGAGGTGGCCCGCAGGTACTTCTTCCGGTAGCCCCCCGACAGCATCTCCTCGCTGAAGATGGTGTCCAGCTTCGCACCGGAAGCCACCACCGGGATGCCGGCGTCGTAGAGCCGGTCGGTCAGCGCCACCAGCCGCAGCGCCACGTTCTGGTCGTCCAGCGCGTGCACACCGGTGACGAATACCGCTGTCACGCCTTCGATCAGGGTCAGGTAGCGCGACGGGTGCATGGTCGCCAGATGCGCGCACAGCGCATCGAAATCATCGAGCGTCGCCCCGGCAACGCCGATGGCGCGGGCGGCGACCTCCTCATCGCTCAGCGGCGGCGGCGCGGGCGGCAGATCCCGGTGCCGGTAGTCCGGGCCCTCGATCCGAACTGTAGTGAAAATGCTTGCCAGCGTGTTGATTTCACGCAGAAAGTCCTGAGCCGCGAAGCGGCCCTCACCGAGTTGCTCGGGCAGCGTGTTGGAGGTCGCGGCGACCGACACGCCCCGTTCGACCAATGACGACAACATCCGCGAGATCAGCGTGGTGTTGCCCGGATCGTCCAATTCGAACTCGTCGATGCAGACCGCGGTGTAGCCGGCCAACAGGTCGATGCACTCGACGAACCCGAACACCCCGGCCAGTTGGGTCAGCTCACCGAAAGTGGCGAACGCCTTGGGACTGTCGTCGGTGCCCGGTCCGCTGCCAGGCAACTGGTAGTACGCGGATGCCAGCAGGTGCGTCTTGCCCACCCCGAACCCGCCATCCAGATAAAGCCCGACCCCGGGCAGGACCTCGCGCCGGCCGAATAGCTTCTTGCGCCCGGCCCGTCGCTCCTGCGCCTGCCGGCAGAACTCCTGACACGCCACCACGGCCGCGGACTGAGTCGGCTCGGCCGGATCGGGCCGGTAGCTGGCGAAGCTCACCTCCGCGAATGTCGGCGGCGGCCGCAACTGGGCGATCAACCGCTCCGGTGACACCGCCGGACGCCGGTCCACCAAGTGACCCACCGCGGCCGAAGAGGTGGACCCGTGCATGGTGGCACTGTAGCGACGTGCTGCAATCGAGCACATGTCCGACTTCGAGGCCGGTATCGCATCCGGTCTGGCCGCTGAGACGTCACTGAATCTGCTCGGGTCCCAACGCCAACTCGACCACGCCGAATTACCCCAGCTCTATGCCTATCCGGAAGGGGCAGCCCGGGTACGGGCGAACTTCATCACCAGCCTGGACGGCGGCGCCACCGTCGAGGGGCTGTCCGGCGCACTGGCGGGGCCCGGCGACCGGGCCGTTTTCGTGGTGCTGCGCGAACTCGCCGACGTGATCGTGGTCGGGGCGGGCACGGTGCGCTCGGAGGGTTACTCGGGTGCGCAGCTGAGCGTGGGGCAGCGCCAACAACGGCAGGCGCGCGGCCAGAGCGAGATCCCGCCGCTGGCCATCGTCACCAAATCCGGTCATCTGGACCGCGATCTCGCGGTGTTCACTCGCACCGAGGTGCCGCCGCTGATCCTGACCTGCACGGCCGCCGCCGACGACACCCGGCGTCACCTCGTCGGGCTGGGCGCCGAGGTGATCGACTGCTCGGGCGACGATCCCGCCGAGGTCGACGTGTCCGTCCTGGTGACCGCGCTGGCCGACCGGAACCTGCGCCACGTGCTGACCGAGGGTGGCCCGACGTTGCTCGGCGCGTTCATCGAGGCCGACCTGCTTGACGAGTTGTGCCTGACCATCGCGCCGCTGGTGGTCGGTGGCGAGGCGCACCGGATCGCCTCGGGACCCGGGCAGGTGACGACGCGGATGCGCTGCTCCCACGTCCTCACCGATGACGCCGGCTATCTCTACACGCGCTACGTCAAGGAGTAGTCGGCGGTTCCCGCTACTGTGGTCGGCATGCGTCGGCACCTCACGTCCGCCACGATCCTGCTGGCAGTGACCACAGTGCTGGCCGGCTGCGTCCCGGTATTCGGCGCCGACCCGCGCTTCGCCACCAATTCCGGCGCCCGCCCGCAAGGCGCCGTCACCACGAAACCACCACCGAGCGGTCCGCCGCCCATCGCGGCACCGAAGAACGACCTGTCCTGGCGCGACTGCACGTCGAAAGTCAACGCCGACGCGGGCGTCCCCGCCGCACCTGGCGTCAAGCTGGACTGCGCCACATTCGACGCAGACCTGGACCCGGTCAACGGCGGGTCGGGGTCGGTGAGCATCGGCGTGGTCCGCGCCCGCTCCCCCAAGACACCCAAGGACGCGGGACCGCTGGTCTTCACGACCGGCACCGACATCGCGTCTTCCACCCAACTTCCGGTCTGGTTGTCCCGCGCCGGCACCGACGTGCTGGACGCTCACCCGATCGTGGCCATCGACCGCCGCGGCATGGGTACGTCGAGTCCCATCGACTGCCGCGACCGGCTCGACCGCGACAACATGCGCGATCAGGCCCAGTTCGAGACCGGTGACGACCCGGTGGCCAACCTTTCCGAAATCTCCAACACCGCCACCACCAATTGCACCGACGCCATCGCGCCCGGCGATTCCGCCTACGACAACGCGCACGCGGCCTCCGACATCGAGCGCCTGCGCAACCTGTGGGACGTACCGTCGGTCGCGCTCGTCGGTATCGGCAACGGCGCGCAGCTCGCGCTGACCTACGCCGGCTCCCGTCCCGACAAGGTGGCCAGACTGATCCTCGACTCGCCCGTCGCCATCGGCGCCAGCGCTGAGGCCGCGGCCGAACAACAGGTCAAGGGCCAGCAGGCCGCGTTGGACGCCTTCGCGGCGCAGTGCGTGGCGGTGAACTGCGCTCTGGGTCCCGACCCCAAGGGCGCGGTCAGTGCGTTGCTCGCCGACGCCAGGACCAGCAAGGGTGTGCGCGCGTCGGTCGCCTCGATCGCCAACGCGATCAGCACCGCCCTCGGATTTCCCACCGGCGACCGGGTCAACACCACCGTGGAGCTGGCGAACGCGCTGGCGGCAGCCCGTTCCGGTGACGAGAACCCACTGAACAACCTCGTCAACCGCGCCGAAAGTATCCGGGACAGTGACGGCCAGTTCGTCAACCGCTGCAGCGACGCGCTGAACCGGCCCACCCCGGACCGGGTGCGCGAGCTGGTGGTCGCCTGGGGCAAGCTCTACCCGCAGTTCGGTGCCGTCGCCGCCCTGAATCTGGTCAAGTGCGTGCACTGGCCCACCGGCTCGACCCCCCAGGCGCCGAAAGAACTCAAGATCGACGTGCTGCTGCTCGGCGTGCAGAACGACCCGATCGCGGGCAACGAGGGCGTCGCGGCGACGGCGGCCACCGTCATCAACGCGAACGCCGCCAGCAAGCGGGTGATGTGGCAGGGCATCGGTCACGGCGCCAGCATCTATTCGTCGTGCGCGGTTCCTCCGCTGGTCGGCTATCTGGACACCGGAAGGCTGCCCGGCACCGACACCTACTGTCCGGCGTAATCAGCGCCCAGACCGCCTGGCGCCCACCCAGAAGCCGATTTGTCCGGCTTCTCCCCGGCCCCTGCACGGCCGGGCGAACGCGACGCCGGTGTACGGTGCGCTGGTGACGGCAGCTGACTCGACCAGAACCGGCTTACGCGCATCAGTGCAGGCCGCATTCCGTCCCGGCCCATCGACCACCGCATCGGTGCTGCGAGCGGTCCTATGGCCGGCGGCCATTCTGTCGGTGCTCCACCGCAGCATCGTGCTCACCACCAACGGCAACATCACCGACGATTTCAAGCCGGTGTACCGGGCGGTGCTGAATTTCCGGCATGGCTGGGACATCTACAACGAGCACTTCGACTACGTCGACCCGCACTACCTGTATCCGCCCGGCGGCACGCTGCTGATGGCACCCTTCGGCTATCTGCCGTTCGCGCCGTCGCGCTATCTGTTCATTTCCATCAACACCGTCGCCATCCTGGTCGCTGCCTACCTGCTGCTGCGGATGTTCCACTTCACGCTGTCCTCGGTGGCCGCACCGGCGCTGATCCTGGCCATGTTCTGCACCGAGACCGTCACCAACACACTCGTTTTCACCAACATCAACGGCTGCATCCTGCTGCTGGAAGTGCTTTTCCTGCGGTGGCTGCTCGATGGCCGGTCCAGCCGTCAGTGGTGGGCGGGCCTGGCCATCGGGCTGACACTGGTGCTCAAACCGTTGCTGGGACCGCTGTTGTTGCTGCCGTTGCTCAACCGCCAGTGGCGGGCGCTGGTGATGGCGTTCCTGGTGCCGCTGGCCGCCAACCTTGCCGCGCTGCCGCTGGTGCCGCACCCGATGGACTTCTTCACCCGCACGGTGCCCTACATCCTGGGCACCCGCGACTACTTCAACAGCTCGATCGAGGGCAATGGGGTCTATTTCGGCCTGCCCTTCTGGCTGATCATCGCGCTGCGGCTGCTGTTCACCGCGATCGCTATCGGCGCCCTGTGGCTGCTGTACCGGTACTACCGCACCCGCGACCCGCTGTTCTGGTTCACCACGTCCTCCGGGGTGCTGATGCTGTGGTCGTGGCTGGTGATGTCGCTGGCCCAGGGCTACTACTCGATGATGCTGTTCCCGTTCCTGATGACCGTCGTGCTGCCCAACTCGGTGATCCGCAACTGGCCGGCGTGGCTGGGCATCTACGGTTTCATGACGCTGGACCGCTGGCTGCTCTTCAACTGGATGCGATGGGGACGGGCGCTGGAATACCTGAAGATCACCTACGGTTGGTCTCTGGTGCTGATCGTGACGTTCACGGTGCTGTACTTCCGGTTCCTGGATGCCAAGGCGGAGAACAGGCTCGAGGACGGGATCGATCCGCCGTGGCTGCTCGCCGAGCGTGAGCGAGCTAGCGTGGGAGAGGGACCGCCAAGCGATTGAGGAGAAGCGATGACTGAACTCGCGCGACCGAAACTGCAACTCTCCGACGACGAGTGGCGCAAGAAACTCAACCCGCAGGAGTTCGAGGTGCTGCGGCGTGCCGGCACCGAGCGCCCGTTCGTCGGAAAATACACCGACACCAAGACCAGAGGTGTGTACAACTGCCGGGCCTGCGGTGCCGAATTGTTCCGCAGCACAGAAAAATTCGAGTCGCACTGCGGGTGGCCGTCGTTCTTCGACCCGTCGAGCTCCGAGGCGGTGGTGCTGCGTCCCGACCATTCGATGGGCACCACCCGCACCGAGGTGCTGTGCGCGAACTGCCACAGTCATCTGGGCCACGTGTTCGCCGGCGAGGGCTACCCGACGCCGACCGACTTGCGGTATTGCATCAACTCGATTTCGCTGACGCTGGTGCCGGACGAGGGCTGACACCCGCCGCGTCGCCCACATCGCCGCGCCGCGCCGCCCACATCGCCGCGCCGCCCCGCCCACATCGCCGCGCCGCCCCGCCCACATCGCCGCGCCGACTGTGAATTGGGCGACGCTTCGTCGGCTTGTCGCGGCGCCGAATTCACACTCGCCGAGCCGACGCGGCGGCCACACTCCGCGGCCGAGCTCGGCAACCCGATCAATCCACGCGGGTCGCGTGCACTTCCCAGAACGGCGCGTGCACCCGCCCACCGGCCAGCCACGGCTCCATCGCCCGGTACTGCGCGAGCATCGACTCCACCTCTTCGGCCATGTCGGGATTGCGCGCGGCGAGCAACGCGATCGATTCGGGGCTCACGTTGATCAGATAGGTGGTCGGGCCCATATAGGTGATCTCCCAACCGCCCAACGGCAGGATCTCCCGGAAGTCATCGGCGGACACCGACCGCAACATCGTGAATCCGTTGACCTCGCCCACGCCGAACTCGTACATGAACAACCGCGCCCCCGGCCGGGTTGCGCGGTGCAGCGCTTGCACGTAGGACTTCTGCAGTTCCGGCGCGGTGATGAAGGTGTGAAAGAACGCGCAATCCACGACGGTGTCGAAGCGGCCGTCCAAACCTTCCAGCTTGGTGGCGTCGGCGACCTGGAAATCGACAGTCACCCCGGCCTTCGCCGCGTTGTCACGGGCCCGTTCGATCGCGGTGGCCGACCCATCAATGCCCGTCGCCGAAAGGCCTTGCGAGGCATAGTAAATCGCGTGGTGGCCGGGCCCCGTTCCGGGGTCGAGCACCTCCCCCCGCACGGCACCCACAGCGACGAGTTGCTGCACGACGGGCTGCGGGCCGCCGATGTCCCATGGCGTTGCGGCGGGCAGGCCGCGCACGACGCGTTCGTCGCGGTAGCTCTCTTCGAAGCGGGCCGGGTCGGTGGAATCGAAAGGGGCACTCACGGCAGCGCGTTCACCAACTGCTCGACTCCCACCCGGGGGCCGGTGAAGAACGGCGTCTCCTCGCGGGTGTGCCGGCGAGCGTCGGTGGCGCGCAGTTCCCGCATCAGGTCGACGATCCGGTACAACTCGGGCGCCTCGAACGCCAAGAGCCACTCGTAGTCGCCCAGCGCGAAGGCCGGCACGGTGTTGGCGCGCACGTCCTTGTACTCGCGCGCGGCCATCCCGTGCTCGGCGAGCATCCGGCGCCGTTCGTCATCCGGCAGCAGATACCACTCATAGGACCGCACAAAGGGATACACGCAGATGTAGTTCCCCGGCTCCTCGCCCGCGAGGAACGCCGGGATGTGGCTCTTGTTGAATTCGGCCGGCCGGTGCAGCGCCACACTGCTCCACACCGGTGCGCAGGCACGGCCCAGCGTGGTGGTGCGGCGGAAGTCGGCATACGTCGCCTGCAACGCCTCGATCCGTTCGGCGTGGGTCCAGATCATGAAGTCGGCGTCGGCGCGCAGCCCAGCCACGTCGTAAAGGCCGCGCACCACCACGCCGCCCTCTTCCTGCTGCTTGAGGAAGGTGGCGGTCTCGTCGATGATGGCGTCGCGCTGATCGCCCAGCTCACCGGGCCGCACGGAGAACACCGAAAACATCAGGTAGCGAATGGTTGCGTTGAGGGCGTCGAAGTCGAGGCGTGCCATGACTCCTATGGTGCCACCAGGCCGGTGACCGCCCGCCCGGCCGCCCCGACGCAGGCCGGCACACCGATCCCGTCGAGGTAGCTGCCCGCCACGGCCAGCGTCGGCGGCAAACCCGCCCGCAGCTCGGCGATAAGGTCCGCGTGCCCCGGCCCGTACTGCGGCATCGCATCGAGCCAGCGCTGCACGCGCGCGTCGATCGGTTCCACGGTCAGCCCGAACACGTCGGCGATGTCCTGGCGGGCCCAGGCCAGCAGCTCGTCGTCAGGGGTGGCCGCGGCGATGTCATCACCGAACCGTCCATACGACAGCCGCAACAACTGCACGTCGCCACCGCCGCCCCATTTGCGCGACGACAGGGTTATCGCCTTGGCGTGCAAGGGCTCTCCGCTGGCCACCAGCACGCCGGAGGACTGCGGGAAGGCCGTGTCGCCCGGCACCGCCAGGGCCACCACCGCCGCCGAGGCGGTCATGATCCGGCCCGCGGCCGCAGCCGTGCGCGGCGCGATCGTCTGCACCAGGCGGGCCAGCTGTGCCGCCGGGACGGCGAGGATCACGGCGTCCGCGGCCCAGCCGGCGCCGGTCTCGTCGTGCAGGGTCCAGCCGGGTTCCAGACTGCGGATCCCCGTGCGCACCCAACGGATTCGGCTGCGTGCCACGAGTTCGTCGAGCAGCACCTGGTAGCCGCCCTGCAACGACCCGAACACCGCTCCCCCGCCGGCCGGCGGCAGGCAATGCAGGACCGCATCGGTGAGGCTGGTGGCGCCGCGGTCCAGGGCTGCGGCCACGGTGGGCACTGCCGCCCGCAACCCGATCGTCGCCGCGGAGCCCGCGTAGACCCCGGCCAGCAACGGCTCCACCGAGCGGTCCACCACCTGCTCCCCGAACCGGTCTGCCACCAACTCGCCCACTGCGGGATCGCTGCCGGGTGTCCAGTGCAGCGGCCGCTGCGGTTCCGCTTCGATGCGGGCCAGCGTCTCGTCGTCGACCAGCCCGCTCACCGACGCGGCCGATGACGGAATCCCGGCCACGGTGTCCGACGGCAGGGCGTGCAACCGCCGGCCGCTGTAGATCAGTGGCCGCACCCCCGTGGTTGCGCGCTGCAGGTCCGACAGCCCCAGCTCGGCCAGCAGCGCCGGCATCTCGGGCCGGCGCGCCACGAACGCCTCGGCCCCCAGGTCCATGCGCTGGCCGCCCACCACGTCGGTGCGCAGGATGCCGCCGAGTCGGTCGGCCGGCTCGAACAGCGTGATGGTGGCGTCGTCGCCGACCGCGGCGCGCAGCCGGTACGCTGCCGTAAGACCCGAAATGCCGCCGCCTACAACGCAATACGAGCGGGTCATAACGATTGGACCAGCGCCACCAGTTCGGTCAGCACACCGGGGTCGGTTTCCGGCAGCACGCCGTGTCCGAGGTTGAAGACGTGACCCGCCGCTCCCGCGTCGACGGCGCGACGTCCGTCGTCGACGACCGCGCGCGCAGCACGCTGGGCCACATCCCAGCCGGCCAGCACCACCACCGGGTCGAGGTTGCCCTGTAGCGCCGTGCCGGGAACGACCCGGCTCGCGGCGTCGGTCAACGAGGTCCGCCAGTCGACACCGACGACGCGCGCACGCCCGGGTTGCACGGCCTCCGACATGGCGCCCAGCAACTCGGCGGTCCCGACACCGAAATGCGTCATCGGCACGCCGTGCTCGGCCAGGGTGGCGAAAACCCGGGAGCTGTGCGGCAGCACATACCGGCGGTAGTCCGCCAGCGACAGCGTTCCGGCCCACGAGTCGAACATCTGGATCGCGTCCACCCCGGCCTCGATCTGGCCGCGCAGGAACGCGATGGTGAGGTCGGTCAGTTTCGTCAGCAGCGCGTGCCAGGTGTCCGTCTCTGCCAGCATCATCGCCTTGGTGCGGGCGTGATTGCGGCTCGGCCCGCCCTCGACCAGGTATGAGGCCAGCGTGAACGGCGCCCCGGCGAACCCGATCAGCGGTACGTCACCCAGCGCGGCCACCAGCAGGCCGACGGTGTCCAGCACCGGTTGAACCGCTTGCATGTCAAGGGGTTTCATGGCGTCGACATCGGCCGCGGTGCGGATCGGATCGGCGATCACCGGCCCCACGTCGGGGACGATGTCCAGATCCACTCCCGCGGCGCGCAGCGGCACCACGATGTCGGAGAACAGAATTGCGGCGTCCACGCCGTAACGCCGGACCGGCTGCAGGGTGATCTCGCAGGCCACGTCCGGCTCGAAGCACGCGGCCAGCATGCTGTGCTGTTTGCGCAGCGCCCGGTACTCGGGCAGCGAACGGCCGGCCTGCCGCATGAACCACACCGGCACCCGGGTGGGTTTGCGGCCGGCGACCGCGGCCAGATACGGCGACGAGGGGAGGTCGCGACGGGTTGTGTTCATCGCGCTCAATGCTGCCAGAAGCGAACGCCGCCGCCACCGCTGCGTAACATCAGCCGGGATGCCCGCAACCTATGACGACTTCCCCAGCCTGCGCTGCGAACCCGGCGACAACGGAATCCTCAACCTGGTGCTCGACGCCCCCGGGCTGAACTCGGTCGGACCACAGATGCACCGCGACCTCGCCGACGTCTGGCCGGTGATCAACCGCGATCCCAACGTCAACGTCGTCCTGGTCCGAGGCGAAGGCAAGGCGTTCTCCTCCGGCGGCAGCTTCGACCTGATCGACGAGACGATCGGTGACTACGAGGGCCGGATCCGCATCATGCGTGAGGCCCGCGACCTGGTGCTCAACCTGGTCAACTTCGACAAGCCGGTGGTGTCGGCGATCAGGGGCCCCGCCGTCGGCGCCGGCCTGGTGGTGGCGCTGCTGGCTGACATCTCGGTGGCGGGGCGGACGGCGAAGATCATCGACGGGCACACCAAGCTGGGCGTGGCCGCCGGGGACCATGCGGCGATCTGCTGGCCGCTGCTGGTCGGCATGGCCAAGGCCAAGTACTACCTGCTGACCTGCGAGACGCTCTCCGGCGAAGAGGCCGAACGGATCGGCCTGGTGTCGACCTGCGTCGATGACGACGACGTGCTGGCCACCGCCACCAAGCTGGCGGAAAATCTGGCCGCCGGCGCGCAGCAGGCGATCCGCTGGACCAAGCACAGCCTCAACCACTGGTATCGCATGTTCGCCCCGGCCTTCGAGACCTCACTCGGCCTGGAATTCATCGGCTTCAGCGGCCCTGACGTGCAGGAAGGGTTGGCCGCGCACCGCGAGAAGCGCCCGGCCCGGTTTGACAGCCGTCCGTCGAGCTGAGCCCGATTCGGCGCGCCTGTGCGCGCGTGTCGACCGATGGGTCTACCGTCGAAATTCATGACATCAGCGGTCGAACCCGAGCCATTCCGCGAAGCGGTCGCGGCGATGAACGGTGTCACCGTGCGGCCCGAGATCGAGCTGGGCCCGATTCGCCCACCCCAGCGCCTGGCGCCGTTCAGCTATGCGCTGGGCGCCGAGGTCAAGCACCCGGACCTGGAAATCGTTCCCGAGCGATCCGAAGGTGACGCGTTCGGCCGGCTCATCCTGCTGTACGACCCCGAGGGCTCCGATGCCTGGGACGGCACCATCCGCCTGGTCGCCTACATCCAGGCGGACCTGGACTCCCACGAGGCCATTGATCCCCTGCTGCCGGAAGTCGCGTGGAGTTGGCTGTCCGAGGCGCTGGACTCGCACACCAAACACATGACCGCGCTGGGCGGGACGGTCACCGCCACTACGTCGGTGCGTTACGGCGACATCTCCGGTCCTCCGCGCGCCCACCAGCTGGAGCTGCGCGCATCGTGGACTGCCACCACCCCGGATGTGGGCAGCCACGTCCAGGCGTTCTGCGACGTTCTCGAGCACGCCGCGGGTCTGCCGCCGGCCGGTGTCACCGACCTGAGTTCACGGTCACGCGCCTGACATGTGCCCCGACCCGTCTCCGGCGGAGACCGATCCGCCGGGCAGCACGGAGCCCGAAGTTCCGCTGCTCTTGCACCCGGCCGACGGCATGCCGAATCTGTCCGTGTACGCCAGCGACATCGCCGCGGCCGCCGAACAGCTCGACCGGGGCCACGGCCCCTTCGCCGTGGATGCCGAACGGGCCTCGGGGTTCCGCTATTCCAACCGCGCCTATCTGATCCAGATTCGCCGGTCCGGCGCCGGCACCGTGCTGATCGACCCGGTCAGTCACGGCGGTGATCCGCTCGACGTCCTGCAACCGGTGGCCGAGGTGCTCGGCCAAGACGAATGGATTCTGCACTCCGCCGACCAGGACCTGCCCTGCCTGGCCGAGGTCGGCATGCGGCCGCCGGCGCTGTATGACACCGAATTGGCCGGCCGCCTGGCCGGATTCGATCGGGTCAACCTGGCGACCATGGTCGAACGGTTACTGGGCCAGGGCCTGGCCAAAGGACACGGCGCCGCCGACTGGTCCAAACGCCCGCTGCCGTCGGCCTGGCTCAACTACGCCGCACTGGACGTGGAACTGCTCATCGAGTTGCGCCACGCGATCGCTCAGGTGCTCGCCGAGCAAGGCAAAACCGATTGGGCCGCACAGGAATTCGAACATCTGCGGACATCCGAGGAGCGGCTGTCCGCCGCGCCCACCCGGCGTGACCGCTGGCGCCGCACCTCGGGCATCCACAAGGTGCACGATCGCCGGGCGCTGGCCGCGGTCCGCGAGTTGTGGACCACCCGCGACCGGATCGCCCAGCGGCGTGACATCGCGCCGCGCCGGATCCTGCCGGATTCGGCCATCATCGACGCCGCGTTGGCCGACCCGAAGTCCGTCGACGAACTGGTGGCGTTACCGGTGTTCGGTGGCCGCAATCAGCGCCGCAGTGCGCCGATGTGGTTGGCGGCGTTGGAGGCGGCCCGGCAGAATCACGATCTGCCGGACGTCGCGGAGCAGTCCGCCGGACCGCCACCGCCCGCGCGGTGGAGCCGCCGCAAGCCTGACGCCGCCGCGCGACTGGAAGTCGCCCGCGCAGCGCTGGCCGGATTGTCGGAGCGGGTGAGTATCCCGACCGAGAACCTGGTCTCGCCGGACCTCGTGCGCCGGCTGTGCTGGGACTGGGAGAGCCTCGCCGCGGCGGGCGACGACGCCGTCGCCGTTGCCGAGGAGTACCTGCACGCCGGGCAGGCGCGGCCCTGGCAGCGCGAGCTCGTCGTCCCCGTGCTGGCCGCTGCGGTGACGCGGGCCCCGCAGGCCGGCTCCGGAGCCGACTAGTCCAGCTGCTCGCTGATCGCGGACTGTTCGACCGGCGAAGTGCCCAGTGCGGCAACCCAACCCGTGATGCGACGGGCTACATCCTGGTCGGTGAGCCCCAGGTCGGCCAGCACCTCACCGCGCGACGCGTGGTCGTAGAACTCCTGCGGCAGGCCGACATCGCGGCACGGGATATCGATATCCACGGCACGCAGCGCCGCCGACACCGCCGAACCGACACCGCCGGCCACTCCGTTGTCCTCCAGCGTGACCAGCAGCTTGTGCTGAGAGGCCATGTCGCGCAGCACGTCGGGAACCGGCAACACCCAGCGCGGGTCGATCACCGTCACACCGATCCCCTGGTCGAGCAAGCGCTTGGCTACGGCGAGCGCCATCGACGCGAACGCACCGACCGCCACCAGCAGCACGTCGTTGTTCAGGCCGTCCGCCGGCACCGCCAGCACGTCCACCCCGTCGCGCCGTTCGAGGGCCGGAATGTCTTCGCCCACATCACCTTTGGGGAAACGCAGGGCCGTCGGCCCGTCACTGACGTCGAGCGCCTCGCCGAGTTCCTCCCGCAACCGGGTGGCGTCGCGCGGGGCGGCCACCCGCATGCCCGGCACCACACCCAGAATCGACAGGTCCCACATGCCGTTGTGGCTGGGGCCGTCGTTGCCGGTGACGCCGGCGCGGTCGAGGACCATGGTGACCGGCAGTTTGTGCAGCGCCACATCCATCATGATCTGGTCGAACGCCCGATTCAGGAACGTCGAATAGATCGCGACCACCGGGTGCATGCCGCCCATGGCCAGCCCGGCCGCCGACGTCATCGCGTGCTGCTCGGCGATGCCGACGTCGAACAACCGGTCCGGGAACGCTTCCCCGAAGGCCGACAGGCCGGTCGGCCCGGGCATCGCCGCGGTGATGGCCACGATGTCGCGGCGCTTGCGGCCCACATCGATCAGTGCCTCGGCGAACGTCGACGTCCAACCCGGGCCCGCCACCTTGGTCGCCACCCCGGTGACGGGGTCGATCGGCACGGTGGAGTGCATCTGCTCGGCTACGTCGGCCTCGGCCGGGCCGTACCCCATGCCCTTGCGCGTGACGACGTGCACGATCACCGGGGCGCCGAAACCACGGGCGCTGCGCAGCGCCACTTCTACCGCCCGCTCGTCGTGACCGTCGACCGGGCCGACGTATTTCAGGCCGAGATCGGTGAACAGCAGCTGCGGGGACAGCGAGTCCTTGATGCCGGCCTTCACGCTGTGCATGAAGTGGTAGGCCACGTCACCGACCACCGGCACCGCCTGCATCGCGTTGCGTCCGCGCTCGAGCAACCGCTCGTAGGCCGGCTGCAACCGCAGGGTGGCCAGGTGATCGGCCACGCCCCCGATCGTCGGCGCGTAGCTGCGCCCGTTGTCGTTGACGACGATGATCACCGGACGGCGGGAACCGGCGATGTTGTTCAGCGCCTCCCAGCACATGCCGCCGGTGAGCGCGCCGTCGCCGACCACCGCCACCACGTGCCGGTTGCGGTGTCCGGTGAGTTCGAACGCCTTGGCCAGGCCGTCGGCGTACGACAGCGCCGCGCTGGCATGGCTGGATTCGACCCAGTCGTGTTCGCTCTCGGACCGGGACGGATATCCCGACAGGCCGCCCTTCTTGCGCAGGGTCTCGAAGTCCTGGGCGCGGCCGGTCAGCATCTTGTGGACGTAGGCCTGGTGGCCGGTGTCGAAGATGATCGGGTCGTGCGGTGAATCGAACACCCGGTGCAACGCGAGGGTCAGTTCGACGACACCGAGGTTGGGGCCAAGGTGTCCTCCGGTGGCAGCAACCTTATGGATCAGAAACTCGCGGATCTCTTGGGCCAAGTCCCGGAGTTGCTGTTGCGAAAGGTGCTGCAGATCGGCGGGCCCGCGGATCTGTTCCAGCATCTGGCCAGTCTACGCAGCGCGCGCAACCGGAGCAGGGTGAGCGGCCGGTCTAGGCGGCTCCGAACAGTTCGGCGAGCGTGTCGTGCAATTCGGGATCTGCCAGGACGACGACCTCGTCGCCGGCCTGCAGTTCGGTATCGCCGCGCACCGGCACCAGGCCGGTGGTGCGCACGACGATGCTCACCCAAATGTCGCCGACCTGGTCACTGAGCCCCTCGACGGTGCATCCCTGGGCTGTGGAGCCCGGAGCGACGGTGAAGCGGTGGACTCCGTGCGGCTCGTCCGCGAGCCGGACACCGATCTCCCAGGGCTGCGTCTCAACCGTCCGCATCGGCAACCGCAACAGCCTCGCGACTCCGGGCACCGCGCTGCCCTGCACCAGTACCGAGAAGATGACGACGACGACAACGATGCCGTACAGCCGCTCGGCTTCGGGGATGTGCGCGGCGCGCAGGAATTCCCCGAGCAGGATCGGCACCGCACCCTTGAGGCCGGCGAACAGGATGAAACTGCGTTCGTTGCGCTCCAGTCGCACCGGCACCAGGCACGCGCCCACCGCCAGCGGCCGGATCAACGCGGTCAGGCCCACCCCCAGCACCAGCCCGGGAATCCACACGTCCGGGTGGGTGAGTACCCGGAGGTCGACGGTCAGCCCCAGCACCGTGAAGGCGATGATCTCGGCCAGTCCCGCCAGTGCAGCATGGAACCGCTTGATCTCGGGCTTGTACGGGGCGCGCGCGTCCCCGATCACGATGCCCGCGACGAACACCGCCAAGAATCCCGAGCCGTGGGCCAGTGTGGCGATGCCGTACAGCATCAGCGCGCACGCCAGGGTTCGCAGCGGGTAGAGACCTTCGCTGGGCAGGGCGACGCGGCGCATGAAGACGAGCAGGGCGCGCCCGCCGATGAGACCGACGGCCCCGCCGACAGCCATCTGAAGGACGAATTGGGTTCCCACGCCGGCGAAGCCCGCGGCGCTGAGGCCACCGGCGGCGATCAGGCTCGCCATCAGGGAGATGCCCACCGGGTCGTTCGCGCCGGACTCGCCTTCCAGGATGGTGCTGCTGCGACCGGAGATCTCGCGCTTGCCCAACACCGAGAAGACCACGGCCGGATCAGTGGGCGCCACCGCGGTAGCCACCAGAACCGCGGCGTACCAATCGATTCCACACGCGTAATGCAGCATCAGCGTCGCCCCGGCCGCGGTGAGCGCGGTCCCGAGGACGCCGACCGACAGAATCGGGGCCGTCGCCGCGCGGAAGCGCGCGGGGCCGATATGCATGCCGCCGTCGAACAGCACCAACACCAGCGCGATGGTCAGCACCCGCTCCACGGTCCGCTCGGCCGGCGGCTGCACCACCGGCACCGCGTGTACCGTCACCGCTGCGCCCACCAGAACGAGCAGGGGCACCGGAATTTTCACCCGCTCGGTCAGACGGTTCGCCAGCACAGCGATCAATCCGACGCCACTGGAGAACAAGACGATCAGTGCGTAGCGGGCGCTCTCGTTCATCGGAGCCGCCTCTGACCCTCACGATTCACAGCCGGTACGTTAGCGGCGATGTGCTGCGGCCGTCCGGCAGCGGAACCTTCGGTGTTAAGGCGCCGGCCGGTAGCACATTCCGGCACCAGCGCTCCGTGGATGCGGCCAACACTGACCACCCGCACGGACCGTTCTTCGGTGGTAGGCACCTACGCCTTTCGATCGGTCGACACAAGCGTCGCCGACCAGACTTCCCGGCACACCGCGACGGAGTATATCAGCGGGCTGCGGTAGCACCTTTTGCTTGAGCTTCGATCACAGCCGCGGACTGCGGGATGTGGCGCAGCAGCCCTGTGCCGCTGGCGCGCTACAGGTTTGATGTAAAAACGACTGCTGCACAGAGCACTTCGCACACCGATGAGGTTAGGACGACCCCGCGCACCGCATTCGCCAGGAGCTGTCAGGACAACCTACAGATCGACGATCGCGGCAGAGCCCTGCGTCGGGACAGTATCGTTCTGCTGGTGGCCACGCAGACGGTTTCCCTGAAACGTGTTGGCAGCGTTGCGTTGAACGACCTTATCGGTATGTGCGCCGAGTCTGGCGACGGTGTGCCGTACCCGCTGTGGCGCACGGAAAGGGAGCCGTACTGGGGCGAGCTCGAACAGGCGACGGTGCCCTTCACCGCGCGAATGGATGCCGACTTCCGGCACCTTCGTCAATGGGCGGAGACGTACAAGGAAGCTGACATCTGGGTTGAGTGCCGGCTCAAGCCGTTCGCGCCCGCGATTCCCCCTGTCCGGCTGGTTGCCCACCGAGCAGGTGAAGCCGGCTTTGTCGCGGTACAGCGTCCGACCGCTGAAGTCGTTGACGTGTACAGCCTTTCGCCGTTGGATATTGGAGCGGCGACCGCAGGTTTGACCGGGCTCACCCAGCCGGGGAGGCGTTCGGCCATCTGCATACCAGGCTTTCTGGCGAACTTCGGCGACCGCGACCTCGGGTGGGCAGGCGGTTCAGAGGACGAAAGCTACGCCGATGTGAACATCCGCGAGCGGCCGAATGTGCGAAGCACCACCACAATTTCCGACTTCGACGACGTGACGCTGATGGCAACCGTGCAGTCCCGTGCTGAACCTTCGGCGGTCCGCGGGGTGGACTGGGCGCGCGGCGTTGTGGTCTTGGTGCGGATCACGGGAGACGGAGACTATGTGTACACACCGGATCGCAGCCGGGCAGTACCCGTGACGGCACAAAGCCTGCGGGCTCGAATCGACGATCTCATCGCTGCCGATGTGGCAATCCTTCGACGACGCCGCGGCCTTACCTGAGGCAGTTCGCTCACTGCTGAGGCTATTTACTTGCCAACTTTCGCCAGGGTCCGCTTCGCCTGCAGTCGCACTTCGCTGTCAGGGTCCTCGAGAAGTGGCTCGATGTGCGGACGCAGGGACGCCGGTAGATGCTTGATGACCCGCAGCGACCGCAGGATGTACGGCCGGACCGACGGGTCGTCGAGTTCACTGAGGGCCACCGACAACCCATCGTCGGGGTCGGCGCGCAGCAACCACTCGAAGATCTGTGCTCGTCCGTAGCCCAACGTGCGGTCGACCGCCAATTGGCGCATCCGCGGGTAGTCGGTCGGCGCCGCGAGATACTTCAGTGCAGTCCCGATCGTTGCCAGGATGATCGGGGGGGCGGGTGGCTGCAGATAGAAGCTGTCGAACAAGAGTGGCACTGCTTCGGTGCCCATCGCGTCGATCGTGGTCAACGACCGGTAGAGAGCTTCTCGGAAATCGTGCAGCTCGGCTGGAGTAGTAAGCCCGCTTTTTGCCTCGACGTTCTGGAGCCAGTCGATCAGGACGGGTAGCAACTCCGGATACCGTTTGTCGGTATTGATGAGATCTGTGATGGTGCGAAACGGCAGTCCTGCCTTTTTGGCAGCTTTAGCAATGTCGTGACTGAGCCGTTCATGCGCCCGTATCCATTGCGCTGGTGCAGGCATTAGTTCAACGCCATTCTGATAAGGCGCAGTTGACCACTGTTGACCAGCTGCTGAAGGGGTCCCGAAATTGCGGTACGCGTATCGACTACCAAAGTCATGGTATAGCCTCTTTGACTAGCATAAGCCAACATGTCCTCGATTTGTTTCGTTTTACCCACGGAATTTACATTCTTTACTTCGGTAAGTTCTCGGGATATCGGATCGATTCTATCAGGTATTCTTGTTCGCCCGTTGATAACAATCTCCGTCTTTGGAACATTGGGATCGATCCCGGCTTTCAGCTCACCGATCCGACCTTTGAGGTTGTTTTTCATGCCCTGCGTCCGGGCACTCTTCAGCTGCATCTGAAGAAATCTGATGAGCTTCTCATTCTGGCTTGACGCGCGAGACCCGGCAAAGAACTCTGATATCTTCTTAAACGCCTTCAGTCTCTTGACCGCCTGGATGACGTCTCTGATTTTCATGGCATACCGCGCGATCGTAGCGGCGGCCTTCCCACCTGCTACTGCAGCACCAGCTCCGAAGGATACGAATGACGAAAGAATGCCTATCGCGGCAGTAACGGCAAGGTCGATCGCAAGTGATTGTAGAATATCGTCAAGTTCGTTGCGTAATTCAGTGAGATATTCGAAGTGGTTGGCGCATGCATCTCTGAGCGAGTTGGCGAGGCTTGTGTAGTCTTGGACGAGCGAACCAAGTTCCTCCAGATCCTCGACGATGATATCGACCTCGTCGCCGTTGAGTTCGTCGAACTTCGATGAAATCGCATTGACCTTGTCGGCGAAGTTCATCGACTGACCTGATCCGAGTCGGGCCCAGGCGTTCTCTGCTTTTTTCAGTTTCTCCGTATCGCCGTCGGGAACGGGGATGCCGATCTCTTCGAGCAGACCGATGTTCTCCATCAATCCGTCGCTGCTACCACCGCTGGCTCGCGGAATGTTGACGCACGAGGCGAGAAGCTCGCCGGGATCGGCGGGCGGGGGCATCGGGGCGCCACCGTTGATATTCGAATCGGCCTCCGCGTCGGCGTGATTTATACCCGCTTGACGCAGCACGCGACCGTAGTTTTGCACCGCGGCCGCAAGATCGCGGCCGAACATTTCGATCCGACTGGCTTGCTCGTCGTAGGCCTCGCCGAATTCTTTGCCGCGCTCGTCCTTCCCCGCCATGCCTTCGGTGCCGGCAAGATCCTCGGCGAGGGTGGCCTGCGCGCGCTGCAGCGCCTGGGCGACGTCGAAAAGTGCGGTCGCGCCGTCAAAGTAACTCTGGGTGTTGATCCTGTCGACCACGAACTACCGCCCGAGCATGGCGCGGTTTGCCGACTTCGCGGCCGAATAGTTGTCATGTGCTCGCTGAGCCGCAGCCCGCATCTCCGCCATTTCACCGTTGGCACGCGTAATCAGCTCGGACCATTGAGCGTGCCTGTCCTGGAACGCATCGCCCGTCTGCCCCATGAGTGCCTCCTGGCATGGAGCAGCGACGTCGCTATGCACTGTCTCGATCGCCGTCGTGATATCGCGCACGAGGCGTTCGATCCTGTCAGTTGTCTCCTGCAGCAGCTTGAGATCGACGGAATACTCGACCACCGGAACCCCCTGCCGTCACTCGACCAGGTCTGACTCGACGAAGGCGGCAGTGCTGCGGCTGACGTGCTCGCCGAGGCGATCAAGCTCCGCGGCCATCGACTGCAGCAACGGCAAAAGCTCGCGCCAAGCATCCGAATAGGCCATCGCGGCATCGCCTTTCCAGGTAGCCACGAGGTCTTCGACATCCTGGTCGACGGACCTGAGGTACGCGGTCACCGCCTCCGACTGTTCGCGCGCAACGGCGCCCGCATGCAGTGCTGCACCCGGATCGACGAACAGGGGCCTGCTCATCAGCGGTACTCGCGGGTGAACAGCCGATGGTCCGCGACCGCTGAGCGGGGCGTGCCGAGATCGAAGGTGGCGCTGTCCGGGATCTCGTAGGGGAAAACCATCTGAATGGCGATGTCGCGGTGCTCGAGGTGAATCTCGATCAACGTGTCCGCGGAGTCATCGCTGACTCTGCTGACAATGGCGAACGATCTGATTGCCGACGCCGAACTCCGCAGGGAGTTCACCAATTCCTCGCGGCTGGACAGGCCGTGTGAATCCTCAGCCATCACGACCGACTTGCCGCCTCTTGCGTCGACCGCGATTGCGGTCGGGTCCAACCCCCAGTTGCGTACCAGGTTGTTCGCTGCGATGCCGATACACTCATCCAGCAGCGCATCGAAGTCAGCCTGACAATCGTCGCTGGCCGTTTCCCGCCACGACACACTCATTCGATCTCCGCTCTGGTCTTCTCGCGCGGGCCTCCGAACCGTACCGGCCGGCCCGGCCCGGCGTCCCCTCCATGTGCCTGCGCGCTGACCCCACTGCCGTCAGCTCACGTCCCCGTGTAGGGCAAATCCTAACAACGGGCTGACGTACATTTCGGCGCCAATTCATGCGTCACCCCGTCTGCCACCCCCTAACGGGTCAACAGCGCCACGCACTCGACGTGATGGGTCAGCGGGAACGCATCGAACACCCGGATCTTCTCGACGGCGTAGCCGTGCCCCCGGTACAAGCCGATGTCACGGGCGAAAGACGCCGCCTCACAACCGATGTGAACCACCCTCGGCACGCCGGCAGCGGCCAGCAGATCGACCACTTCGCGGCCGGCGCCGGTGCGCGGCGGGTCGAGCACCGCAACGTCGGCGCAGCTGTCCTGCGCTGTCAGCGCGCGGCGCACCGAATCAGTGACAACCTCGACCTGCGGCAGGTCAGCCAAGGCGGCACGCGCCGCTCCCGTCGCCCCACGCGCGGTGTCGACCGAAAGCACCCGGCCCGCCTCCCCCACCGCGGCGCCGAGCACCGCGGCGAACACTCCGGCACCGCCATAGAGGTCCCATGCCGTCGCACCGGACGCGGGTTGTGCCCAGTCGGCGACCAAGTCGCTGTAGACGCGGGCGCCCTCGCGATGTGACTGCCAGAACGCCGTCACCGGTACGCGCCAGCTGCGTGCACCGACCCGCTGCACGGCGTGGTAGTCACCTTCGATCACCTGCGACACCGCGCGTTTGCCGTGTCGCACCGTACGCAGCACATGACGCTCACCGTCGTCGTCGACGACGACGTGCACGTGGGCGCCGGCCGGCCAGTCGGCCCCGGACAGCCCGTCGAGCATCCCCACCGGCAACTGGCCGCAGCGCAGATCGGTGACCAACTGGTCGCTGTGGTAGCGATGAAATCCGGGGCGCCCGTCGGATCCGACGTCGAGGCGAACCCGGGTTCGCCACCCGGTCGACCCGGCGGAGAGCGCTTCGGCCGCGCCCGTCCAGCTGTGTCCGCCGAGACGGTCCAGCTGATTCGACACCACCTGCGCCTTGAGGTCGCGTGCCGCCGCCGGCGCGGCGAAAGCCAGGTCGCAGCATCCGGCGCCGTCCACACCGGCGATCGGGCATAACGAGTCCGTGCGGCTCTCGGACGCCTCGAGAACCTCGATAACCTCTGCGTGCCAATAAGATCCGCGATCGGCCGTCACCCGGGCCCGCACCCGTTCGCCGGGCAGCGCATAGCGGACGAAGACCACGCGGCCCTCGTGATGCGCAATGCAACTGCCGCCGTTCGCGGGGGCGCCGGTGACCAAAGTCAGTTCCCCGCCGGCGGATTCGAGGTTCAATCGAATATGCCCCGTCGGGCGTCCCCGGGTGCGACACGCGGCTGCAGCGTCTTGATCCGTTCCGAGGACGTCAGCTGCCAGGGCACCGAGGTGACCATGACGCCCGGCATGAACAGCAGACGCCCTTTGAGCCGCAGCGCACTCTGGTTGTGCAACAACTGTTCCCACCAGCGACCCACCACGTACTCCGGGATGAACACCGTCACCACCGTGCGCGGCGATTCCTTGCTAACCCGTTTGACGTAATCGAGTACCGGACGGGTGATTTCACGGTAGGGGGAGGCGATCACCTTCAACGGGACGCTGATGTCGCTTTCTTCCCATTCGTGCTTGAGTTCGCGGGTCTCGCCGTCGTCGACGCTCACCGTGACGGCCTCGAGCACATCGGGCCGGGTGGCGCGGGCATAGGCCAGGGCCCGCAGCGTGGGCAGATGCAGCTTCGACACCAGCACCAGAGCGTGGTTGCGACTGGGCAGCACTATTTCGTCGCCGTGCTCGGCGGCCTGCTCGGCCAATTCGCGGGTGACGCCGTCGTAATGCCGGCGGATCAGCTTCATCAGTGCGAACAGCAGTGTCATGGCGACCAGAGCGATCCAGGCACCGGCCAGGAATTTGGTGACCATGACGACCAACAACACCGCGCCGGTCGCGAGGAACCCGATCGTATTGACGATCCGCGAACGGTGCATCCGCCGCCGCGCCGCCGGATCGGTTTCGGTGCGCAGCAGCCGGGTCCAGTGCCGCACCATGCCAATCTGACTCAGCGTGAAGGAAATGAACACGCCGACGATGTAGAGCTGGATCAAGGCGCTCAGTTCAGCACGGAACGCAACGATCGCCAGCAGCGCAGACAGGGACAGGAACGCGATTCCGTTGGAGAACGCCAATCGGTCGCCGCGCGTATGGAACTGGCGGGGCAGGTAGCTGTGCTGGGCCAGCACCGAACCGAGCACCGGGAAGCCGTTGAACGCGGTGTTGGCCGCCAGCACCAAGATCAAGGCGGTTACGGCGGTGATCAGCACGAAACCGATGTGGAAGTTGCCGAATACCGTTTCCGCCAGTTGAGTAACCAGCGTCTTCTGGTAGTAGCCGGCCGGGGCCCCGGCCAGTTGTGTCGCCGGATCGCTGACCAGCTGCACGCCGATCTTCTTGGCCAGCACGATGATGCCCATCAGCAGAGTGACCGCGATGGCGCCGAGCATCAGCAGGGTGGTGGCGGCGTTCTTGGACTTGGGCTTTTCGAATGCGGGCACGCCGTTGCTGATCGCCTCGACACCGGTGAGCGCCGCGCACCCCGAGGAGAACGCCCGCGCCATCAGGAAAACCAGCGCGAAGCCCAGGATCTTGCCGTGCTCGGCATGCATGTGGAAGCCGGCGGACTCGGCCCGCAGCGGGTTTCCCAACACGAAGATGCGGAACAGGCCCCAGCCGATCATGGCCGTGACGCCGATGATGAAGCCGTAGGTGGGGATGGCGAACGCCAGCCCGGATTCCCGCACGCCGCGCAGATTCATCGCCGTCACCAGCAGGATCGCGGCCACACAGAACCACACCTTGTGGTGGGCCACGATCGGCACCGCCGAGCCGATGTTCGACATCGCTGACGCCGTCGAAACCGCAACGGTGAGAACGTAATCCACCATCAGGGCACTGGCCACCGTCAGGCCGGCGTTGGGCCCGAGATTGGTGGTGACCACCTCATAGTCACCGCCGCCGGAGGGGTAGGCGTGCACGTTCTGCCGGTAGCTGGCCACCACCACCAACATGACCGCCGCCACCGCCAGACCGATCCACGGCGCCAGCGCGTAGGCCGCCAGTCCGCCGATCGACAGCATGAGGAAGACCTCTTCAGGGGCATAGGCCACCGAGGACAGCGCGTCGGAGGCGAACACCGGCAGCGCGATGCGCTTTGGCAGCAGCGTGTGGGCCAGCCGGTCGCTGCGAAACGGCCGTCCGATCAGCAGCCGGCGCGCAGCGGTTGAAAGTTTGGACACGAGAGCCAAGAGTAAGCCCACCTGGCTTTAGCGGTAGCGTTCCGTAGGCGAGAATTCTCACGACCGAAATCGGCCCGCCAGCGAAGGTTGCCGATCACAATGACGCGCAGGACACAACCGAAAGGACCTCCGAGTGAAGGTGGTTGTGATGGGTTGCGGCCGGGTCGGTTCTTCGGTGGCAGACGGACTGTACCGAATCGGCCATGACGTGTCGGTCATCGACCGCGACAGCGCCGCGTTCAACCGGCTCAGTCCGGAGTTCGATGGCGACCGGGTGCTCGGTCAGGGTTTCGACCGCGACGTGCTGCTGCGGGCCGGCATCGAGGGAGCCGACGCATTCGCCGCGGTGTCCTCCGGCGACAACTCCAACATCATCTCGGCGCGGCTGGCCCGCGAGACCTTCGGCGTGCGGCGCGTGGTCGCGCGAATCTATGACGCCAAGCGTGCCGAGGTCTACGAACGCCTGGGCATCCCGACGATCGCGACCGTCCCGTGGACCACCGATCGCCTGCTCAACGCCCTGACTCAGGAGACTGAGACGGCGAAATGGCGAGATCCGACGGGTACCGTCGCGGTCGCGCAGGTGGTGCTGCACGAAGACTGGGTCGGACACCGCGCGACCGACTTGGAGCAGGCCACCGGCGCCCGGGTGGCATTCCTGATCCGCTTCGGGACCGGCATCCTGCCCGAACCCAAGACCGTGCTGCAGGCCGGCGATCAGGTCTATGTCGCCGCTATCTCCGGGCGCGCCGCCGAAGCCGTGGCCATTGCGGCTTTGCCGCCGAGCGAGGACTTGGACAAGTGAAACGCGGGCCTAAGGACGCCGACTTGCCCTATTTCCAAGCCGGCGTTAAGGAGTGGCGCAAATGAAGGTAGCTGTTGCCGGCGCCGGTGCCGTCGGGCGCTCGGTCACCCGCGAACTCGTCGCCAACAATCACGACGTGACGCTGATCGAGCGCAACGCCGATCATCTCGACACCGACGCCATCCCGGCCGCGCACTGGCTGCTGGGTGACGCCTGCGAGTTGAGCCTGCTCGAGCATATGCATCTCGAGGATTTCGACGTGGTCGTCGCCGCCACCGGTGACGACAAGGTGAACGTGGTGCTCAGCCTGCTGGCCAAGACCGAATTCGCGGTCCCGCGGGTGGTGGCCCGGGTCAACGACCCGCGCAACGAATGGCTGTTCACCGATGCGTGGGGCGTCGATGTGGCGGTGTCCACACCACGGATGCTCGCCTCGCTGATCGAGGAGGCCGTCGCGGTGGGCGATCTGGTGCGGCTCATGGAGTTCCGCAAGGGCCAGGCCAATCTGGTCGAGATCACCCTGCCCGACGACACCCCGTGGGGCGGCAAGCCGGTGCGCAAGCTGCAGTTGCCGCGCGACGTCTCACTGGTGACCATCTTGCGGGGTCCGCGGGTGATCGTCCCGGAGGGCGACGAGCCGCTGGAAGGCGGGGACGAGTTGCTGTTCGTCGCGGTCACCGAAGCCGAAGAGGAGCTGCGCAGGCTGCTGCTGCCCAGCAGCTAGTCGCGAACGGGCTCGCCGTCGATCTCGGCCGCCACCGGGCGCTCCGCGGCCGGTAATGCCCTCAGCACGACCTTGATCGCCCCGTACGTCACCAGGGCGGCCAGCGCCGTCAGCGGCCACCCCATGGCGATCCGCGTCACCCCCAGCCAGCCGGTCTTGCCGAGCTCGTACAGATGGCCCTGGACGCCGAAACGCGCGATGAACACGACCGTCCAGCACAGCGTCGCGATGTCGAACGCGTACACCGCCCGCGACACCGCGCGCCAGCCGTTGTCGCGGCCGCTCGCCCAGCTCCAGAGGTAACCGACCAACGGACGCCGGATCACGATCGACGCCGCGAAGACGACCGCCCAGACCAGCGACATCCAGATGCCCAGCAGGAAGTAGCCCTTGGACTGTCCGACCAGATACGCGATCAACGCGCACACGGCCACACCGAAGAATCCGGACAGCGCCGGCTGCAGGGAATCTCGACGGATCAGCCGCCACAGCAGAACCAGGGCCGCCGCGGCCAGCGCGCTGGCGATGGCGGCCAGCAGGCCGGCGACGCTGGAAGCGATCACGAACGTGACGACGGGAAGCGTGGAATAGACCAGGCCGCTCACGCCGCCGGCCTGTGCCAGCATGCGCTCGGCACTGAAACGATTAGCGCTCACGGTAATTCGGTGCGCTGGTGACGGCGGAAATCGTCACCGCTGAATTTCGTAGTGCGGGTTGTAGATGGCCTTGGTGCCGTTCTCCATCTTGCCCATCCGGCCCCGGACCCGCAGGGTGCGTCCCGACTCGATGCCGGGGATGCGCCGCTGCCCCAACCAGACCAGCGTGACTGTGTCGCTGCCGTCGAACAATTCCGCACGAACCCCGCCGGAGCACCCCTTGCCGTTCGTCTCGACGCTGCGCAGCGTGCCCACCATCGTGACCTCCTGGCCCCGCTGGCAGTCGATTGCTCGCTGCGCGCCGGTACTGAGGACTTCGTCGGACAGTTCTTCGACGTCGCGTTGCTCCGGGTCCTCCGTCAACCGACGGGTGAGCCGGCGTAGATAACCTTGGGCCCCCATGGCCACTCCTGACACCTCGACGTCGTTAAGAAAGCTATGTCTCAAATCAGCATTCCACCATGCCAACGGTCACCGTAGACCTGTTGGTTCCCGCATGCCACACAGATGAAACCACTGATATTCGGGTGTCTCACAACACCAGGCACTATGGGGAGGTGGTGATCGACCTGAGCGGTGTCACAACGGTGCTGCTGGCGGGCACCGGATCCGACGACAACTACGTCTACCGGGCCTTTTCAACCCCGTTGCAGGCATCCGGTGCGGTGTTGGTCACACCTGCGCCGCAACCACAGGGATTGATCGACGGCTATCTGGCCGCGCTCGACGACGCGGCGCAATCCGGACCCATCGCGGTCGGCGGAGTGTCGATCGGTGCGGCCGTTGCGGCGACCTGGGCGCTGGCTCACCCCGAGCGCACCGTGGCCGTGCTGGCGGCGCTGCCGGCCTGGACCGGGGACCCAGGCCCGGCACCGGCGGCTCTCGCCGCGCAGTACACGGCTTCGCAGTTGCGCCGCGACGGCCTGGAAGCCACGACGGCACAGATGCGGGCCTCGAGCCCGCCGTGGCTGGCCGACGAGCTGGCCCGGTCCTGGGCGGTGCAGTGGCCGCTACTGCCGGACGCCATGGAGGAGGCGGCGTCGTACGTGGCACCGAGCTGCGCCGAACTGACGCGGCTGGTCCCGCCGTTGGGCGTGGCGGCCGCGGTCGACGACCCGATTCACCCCTTGCAGGTCGGCGCGGACTGGGCGAGCGCCGCACCCCGCGCCGCCTTGCGCACGGTCACCCTCGACGAGATCGGCGCGCACCCGGCGGCCCTGGGGGCCGCGTGCCTGGCGGCGCTGGAGGACGCCCGCAGTCTCGATCGCTGACCGGTAAAAGTCAGCCGCCGGTCGAGGTGCTGCGCAGCTGCTGCATCGCCGAACCTTCGGTGCTGCGACGCGCCGCGGGCTCATTGGACGGGGCTGGCGCCTCAGGCTGATCGGGCGCCTGCTCACCGGCCTGCTGAGCGGCTGCGGCCTCACGCAGCTGCTGCACCATCGGTTCGGGCAGCTGCACCGGCAGCGGGGTGCGTACCGGCAGCGGAGTGTCGCCACGGCGAACCACGGTGTCCGCCAACGCCTCACGCGCCTCGTCGGTCAGCGCGTCGATGGTCTCGTGCGGTCCGTTGACCACGCACCGGATCATCCAGCGGTAGCCGTCGACGCCGATGAAGCGCACCGCACCGGATGCGCTGCCCACGACTTCACGTCCCCACGGACCGTCCTTGATGGACACCGTGGCCGAGTCTTTGCGCAAGGAGTCGGCCAACTCGCCGGCCACCTCCCGCCACAGCCCCGCCGTCTTCGGCGCCGCGTAGGCGGCGATGGTGAATCGTCCGTTGGGCGTGACGACCCACACCGCACTGGGCACCCCGGTCTCAGTCAGCTCGACCTGCACCTGACCCGCCGCGGGCATGGGTATCAGTACCGAGCCCAGGTCGAGGCGCGCCGTCTCGGCGTCGGCCGGATCGTCGAAATCCTCGATGTCGAATGGGCCTTCGACCGCCTCGTCGCCGTCGGCGGGGTCGTCCCCGGCGGCGCTGACGGGCGGATCGGCCGGCTGCGGTTTCGAAGCGCTGTCGTCCTTGCGTGTGCGTCTACCGAATGCTGGCATCAGCCCCGCTCCTTCTCATCGCTTCGTCTCCCGCTCACAGACTCGCGTGGCCGCCGGACGAACCGTGACCACCTTCGCCACGCGACGTTTCGGCCAGCCCGGCTTCATCGAACGACGAAACCTCGACCAATTCGACCAATTCGACCCGCTGCACCAGCAACTGGGCAATCCGGTCGCCGCGGTGCACCACGATCGGGGTGGTGGGGTCGAGGTTGATCAGCGCGACCTTGATCTCGCCGCGATATCCGGCATCGATGGTGCCGGGACTGTTGACGATCGACAGCCCCACCCTCGAGGCCAGTCCTGAACGCGGGTGGATCAACCCGACCATGCCGAACGGGATGGCAACCGCGATGCCGGTGGGCACGAGAGCCCGGTGGCCGGGTGCCAGCTCGACGTCTGCGGCGCTGAACAGGTCGACGCCGGCGTCACCGTGGTGAGCGCGACTGGGCATCGGAAGGCCCGGGTCGAGACGGACTATGGCCAGACTGGTCGACACGGGGGCACAGACTACCCTTGACCGCGTGTCCGATACGCGCGTCGCGCCGCAAAGCGTGCGATATCGCGAGCGGCTGTGGGTGCCCTGGTGGTGGTGGCCACTGGGGTTCACGCTCGCGGCAATCATCGCGTACGAGGTCAACCTGGGCATACGGTCGCTGCCCGGCTGGCTCCCGTTTGCCACCCTGTTCGCCGTGGCGACCGGCGTGTTGCTGTGGCTGGGCCGCGTCGAGGTCCGGGTCACCGCTGGTGATTCCGGCGTCGAACTGTGGGCCGGCGATGCGCATCTGCCGGTCACTGTGGTCTCCCGATCGGCTGAGATTGCGCGTACCGCCAAATCGGCAGCTCTGGGCCGCCAGCTCGACCCGGCGGCCTACGTCCTGCACCGCGCATGGGTCGGCCCGATGGTACTGCTGGTGCTCGATGATCCCGATGACCCGACGCCGTACTGGCTCGTGAGTTGCCGCCACCCGGAGCGGGTGCTGTCGGCGCTGCGGAGCTGAGAACGTCCCCGAAGCTGAGTGCGGCGGTCAGGCCGCGCAGTCGGTACAGATCATCACGCCGTTCTTCTCGCTGGCCAGCCGGCTGCGGTGTTGCACCAAAAAGCAACTCGAGCAGGTGAATTCGTCGGCCTGCTTGGGAATCACGCGCACCGACAACTCTTCGCCCGAAAGATCGGCACCAGGTAGCTCGAAATTCTCGGCGGACTCGGATTCGTCGACGTCAACCACGGCTGACGCCGCCTCGTTGCGTCGTGCTTTGAGCTCCTCCAGCGAGTCTTCCGAGACGTCGTCGGTCTCGGTACGCCGTGGAGCGTCATAGTCGGTAGGCATCTTCTTCCCCGTCCTTATCCCCTCAGGGCCCTCATAAGCTCAAGGAACGCTTTGTACCAGCGTCGAACGCGTGCACCAAACTATTCGTGCCCGGAATGCGGATGGATTGGTTGTGATTTACGTCACACCGCTGGAATAGCCCTTGTACTTGGCCTTAAACGGTGCGATTACGGTGCGATTAGAGTGCATGTGTGGTTGCACACATCACCGAGGGTACCGCCTTCGACAAGCACGGTCGGCCCTTCCGGCGCCGCAATCCCCGCCCCGCCATCATCGTGGTGATTTTCCTGGTGGTGGTCACCGGTGTGGTGTGGACCGTCGCCCTGACCCGGCCGGCGGACGTCCGCGAGGTCGCGGTCTGCAATCCTCCTCCGCAGTCGACCGGAAGCGAGACGCCCGCCAAGCTCGGCGAGCAGGTGTCCCGGACAGAGATGATCGACGTCGCGCCCGCCAAGCTCAGCGATACCAAGGTGCGGGTCCTCAACGCCAGCGGCAGAGGTGGCCAGGCCGGCGACATCGCCGGTGCGCTACAGGATTTGGGCTTCGCGCAACCCACGTCCGCCAACGACCCGATCTACGCAGGAACCCGGCTGAACTGCCAGGGACAGATCCGTTTCGGCACGGCCGGGCAAGCCACCGCGGCGGCACTGTGGCTGGTGGCGCCCTGCACGGAGCTGTTCCACGACAGCCGCGGTGACGACTCCGTCGATCTCGCGCTGGGTACCGACTTCAATTCCCTGGCCCACAACGACGACATCGACGCCGTCCTGGCGACCTTGCGCCCCGGGGCCAGCGAGCCCGCAGATCACACGCTGCTGGCAAAGATTCACTCCAACAGCTGCTGAGCTCACTCGATCGGATCCAGGCCTCCCACGCGGCGCAGGGCCGCCAGCAAGGCGTCGGCGATGCCCGGCGCGGCGGCGACCACCAGGCCGGCCCCGTCCGCGTCCGGCGGCGGCAACACCACGCGTGCGCCCGCCTCCGCGGCGATCAGGGCGCCCGCCGCGCTATCCCACACCTGCAAGCCGTGCTCGTAGTACGCGTCCAGTTGGCCGGCGGCAACCATGCACAGGTCCAGGGCCGCCGAACCGATGCGGCGCACATCGCGGACCACCGGCAACATCTGCGCCACCAGTTCGGCCTGGCGTACCCGGCGCGTCGGTGAATATCCGAATCCGGTACCCAGCAACGCCATTGAGAGCTCGGCCACGGCGGTGCACCGCAACTCCAGGGTGCTTTGCCCGTCGGTGACGTGCGCCCCGAGCCCGCTGCCCGCCGAATACACCCGGTCGGCAACGACATCGGCTACCGCGCCGGCCACCGACACACCGTCGACCTGCGCGCCGACCGACACCGCGTAGGCCGGGATGCCATAGACGAAATTCACCGTCCCGTCGATGGGATCGAGTACCCAGGTGACCGCCCCGGCGGCGTCGGACGCCGCACCACTCGGCCCACCGCCCTCCTCGCCGAGGATGGGGTCACCCGGGCGGAGTACGGCCAGCCGTTCGCGCAGAAACTGCTCGGTATCGGTGTCGACGACGGTTACCGGATCGGTCGGAGTGGTCTTGGCGCGCACTTCGGCGGCATCGGGGGCAAGGTCTCTGCTCGGCCCGAACACTTCGGCGCGGCGGCTCCGCACGAAAGCGGCCGCCTCGGTGGCGACCGTCACGGCTATTTCGCGCAGCAGCGCGGGCTCCGGTCCGGCGGGGCTTGTCACCGGTCTATCGGACCACACGCGCCGAGTCCGCAACGGACGCAACCCGCCTCACCCCGTTTGCCGCAGCGGGTCGATAAGGTGAGCGGACCACCCAGTCTCGCCGAGGAGATTTCGATGACCAGCACCGCCTCTGGGACCGATGCCGGCACTGCACAGCGCCGAGGATTCGGTATCGACGTCGGCGGCAGCGGCATCAAAGGTGCAATTGTCGATCTGGACACCGGACAGTTGATCGGCGACCGCATCAAACTGCTCACTCCCCAGCCCGCCACGCCCGACGCGGTCGCCAAGACCATCGCCGAGGTCGTCAACGGTTTCGGCTGGACCGGCCCGCTCGGGGTCACCTATCCCGGCGTCGTCACCCACGGCATCGTGCAGACGGCGGCCAACGTCGACAAGTCCTGGATCGGAACCAACGCCCGCGACATCATCAGCGCCGAACTCGCGGGCCAGGACGTCACGATTCTCAACGACGCCGACGCCGCGGGGCTGGCCGAGGAACGCTACGGCGCCGGCAAAGGCCATGAGGGTCTGGTCGTGCTGCTCACCTTCGGCACCGGCATCGGTTCGGCGCTCATACACAACGGAAAGCTGATTCCCAACACCGAGTTCGGCCACCTCGAGGTCGGCGGAAAAGAAGCCGAGGAACGTGCTGCCTCGTCGGTGAAGGAGCGCAACGACTGGAGCTATGAGAAATGGACCAAGCAGGTGACCAGGGTGCTGGTTGCCATCGAGAACGCGATCTGGCCCGACCTGTTCATCGTCGGCGGCGGGATCAGCCGCAAGGCCGACAAATGGGTGCACCTGCTGGAAAATCGCACCCCCGTGGTGCCCGCCGCGCTGCAGAATGCGGCCGGTATCGTCGGCGCGGCAATGGCGTCAGTGGGAGACGTGACGCACTGAATTTCGTCCGCTCGGCCAGTCAAACGGCATCGTGAAGTTACAATGGTCGTCGGCGGCCGCCCAAACCGATAGCGCGCGATACTCACGCTGATATCAAACGCCGACATTCGACATAGCAGACACTTTCGGTCTTCCATGCCCAGACCCACCGGAAGTGCGTCCAACTGAAGGGGTGTATGTGGCACCGACCAAGGCAAGTGCGGCGACCGAAGAGCCGGTGAAGCGCACCGCCACGAAGTCTCCTGCCAAGCGCACGGCGGCCAAGGCCGCCACCAGTTCCGCTCCGGCAAAGCGGGCTGCGAAGGCCGCCGGTCCCGCGGCAGACGGCGCGCCCGGCGCCGCTCCGAGGAAGACCCGCGCCAAGGCCGCGGCCAAGGCGCCGGCCAAGTCCAAGGACGCCGACGGCGTATCGCCTGAAGACCTCGCCGTCGACACTGAAGTACTCGACACCGACCTCGACGTGGAGCCTGGCGAAGACCTGGAGATCGACGCCGGCGACCTGAGCCTGGACGATCTGGACGAAGAGGTGACTCCCGACGCCGAGGACGGCGAGATCGAGGAGGGTGAAGCCGAGGATGGCGAGGCCGTGACGACCGCTGTGGTCACCGCCGCCCCCGTCGAGGAAGACGAGGACATCTCCGAGCCCACCGAAAAGGACAAGGCATCCGGTGATTTCGTCTGGGACGAAGACGAGTCCGAGGCACTGCGCCAGGCGCGCAAGGACGCCGAGCTCACGGCGTCGGCTGACTCGGTGCGTGCCTACCTCAAGCAGATCGGCAAGGTGGCGCTGCTCAACGCCGAAGAAGAGGTCGAGCTCGCCAAGCGCATCGAAGCAGGCCTGTACGCCACACAGCTGATGGTCGAGCTGACCGAGCGCGGCGAGAAGCTGCCCGCGGCTCAGCGCCGCGACATGATGTGGATCTGCCGCGACGGCGATCGCGCGAAAAACCATCTGCTGGAAGCCAACCTGCGTCTGGTCGTGTCGCTGGCCAAGCGTTACACCGGTCGCGGCATGGCGTTCCTGGACCTCATCCAGGAGGGCAACCTCGGCCTGATCCGTGCGGTGGAGAAGTTCGACTACACCAAGGGCTACAAGTTCTCCACCTACGCCACCTGGTGGATCCGCCAGGCCATCACCCGCGCCATGGCCGACCAGGCCCGCACCATCCGCATCCCGGTGCACATGGTCGAGGTCATCAACAAGCTGGGCCGCATCCAGCGCGAGCTACTCCAGGACCTGGGCCGCGAGCCCACTCCGGAGGAGCTCGCCAAGGAAATGGACATCACGCCGGAGAAGGTGCTGGAGATCCAGCAGTACGCCCGTGAGCCCATCTCGCTGGACCAGACCATCGGCGATGAGGGTGACAGTCAGCTCGGCGACTTCATCGAAGACAGCGAGGCCGTCGTCGCGGTGGACGCCGTGTCGTTCACGCTGCTGCAGGATCAGCTGCAGTCGGTGCTGGACACGTTGTCCGAGCGCGAGGCCGGCGTCGTGCGGCTGCGCTTCGGGCTCACCGACGGCCAGCCGCGCACCCTGGACGAGATCGGCCAGGTGTACGGGGTGACCCGTGAGCGGATCCGTCAGATCGAGTCCAAGACCATGTCCAAGCTGCGCCACCCCAGCCGCTCGCAGGTGTTGCGCGACTACCTGGACTAGGGTTCAGACCCCACCCAGCAGCGTCACACTGACGCCCCGGGAGTACGGCGAGTCGCGTAGTTCGATGGCGGCGGGCAGCGTTCCGGACGGCACGTCGAACGCACACTTGACGAGCGCCTTCGTGCCGGGGCCGAGCGAGACGAGGTCGGCGGCAGAGTCGAGGTTCACCGCGTTCGTGTACCGCTTGCCTGCGTGATCTTTGAGCGTCTGGTCCTGGCAGAACAGCGAACGCGGCCGATCGCCCTTGTTGTCCACCATGACGTTGACGATCACGAAGACGCCCTGCGCGCTTCGGTGACCTGTCTGCGCAACCCCGATATTGATCGCCGTCACGGTGAAGGCAAGGTCGCCGATGCGGACCTCGTCGTTCAGTGAGGGCGCGGAGGTGTGCCCGGCGCCGAGGCAACCCGAGGTCGCCAGCGCTACAGCGATCCACACCAGTGGCCGATTGCCACGCACCAAAGCACAGCTACCAGCAGATGCCCAGCGGGTAAAGGGCGGTCTGCACGCGACGTCAAGATCCGTCACTCCGTACTGTGACGCCATGTCCGCCACCCGCCAGAACGTTTCTTCGGACTCCGCCTTCGAATCGGCCGTCGGTTACTCCCGAGCGGTCCGCGTCGGCCCAATGGTCGCCGTGGCCGGCACCACCGGACACGGTGACGGTCTGGCCGCTCAGACGCGGGATGCCCTGCGCCGCATCGAGACTGCGCTCGGGCAGGCGGGCGCGACGCTGGCCGACGTCATTCGCACCCGCATCTACGTGACCGACATCTCCCGGTGGCGCGAAGTCGGCGACGTGCATGCCGAGGTGTTCGGTGAGATCCGTCCGGTCGCCACCATGGTCGAGGTGCCGGCGCTGATCGCACCCGAATTACTGGTGGAGATCGAGGCGGACGCCGACCTCGAGTGTTGAGTAGTCGGGTCCTGGGTCCGGGTGCCGCCAAGACGCGGCGTCAGTCACGGGCCGTGAGCCTTGAGGGCCGGGAAGCTGCCGTCGTTGGCCGGCGGGTAGGGCACGACCTCAGTGACCGCTTCGACCGGCAGCGGCCCGTACAAGTGGGGAAAAAGCATGGATTCCGGATCGCTCGGCACCCCCGGCTCCCACCGGACCGGCCCCGGCAGAGCCGACGCGTCGACGTACAACAGGACCATGTCGTCGCGGCCGTGGTAGATCCGGTTGGCCGGCAGATGGACCTGCTCGATCGTCGACAGGTGAACGAACGGCTCCGCTTGCGGCTCCGGGGGTTCCGCGGGGATCAGGCCGCGCTCCCTGGCGTCGGCCCACTCCTGCTCAGAGCACAATCGCACTAAAAAATCGGCAGTTGGTAACACGGTGATTACCCTGCCCCAATTGTGGGCAAATATTCGTGAGAAACGACACACCCCATAACGGTCGGGGAACAAGGCGAAAACTCTGAACGTCTGTCAGAGTGAAATTATCGCCAGAACGGAGGAGCCATGAACGCAACTCTGACCAGTCCCGAGCTCACTCGAGCGGACCGCTGCGACCGCTGCGGCGCCGCTGCCCGGGTCCGCGCCAAGCTGCCTTCGGGCGCTGAGCTCCTCTTCTGCCAGCACCACGCCAACAAGCACGAGGCCAAGTTGGCCGAGCTGGCGGCGGTGCTGGAGGTCAGCAGCCAGTAATTGCCGCAGAACTCGCCCGGCGCAATGTCGCGCGTGCGAGGTCTGATGGGCAATGCTGGGGGGGTATGAACGACCAGGTCCCAAAACCGTCCCGCCACCACGTCTGGCAAATCAGTCGTAGAACACTGTCCAAGGCGTGGGACGATTCCATTTTCTCCGAATCGGCAGAAGCCGGTTTTTGGACCTGTTTGTCGACCCCACCGCTACTGCTGGGCATTTTGGGGGCTTTGGCGTGGGTCGCGCCGCTGTTCGGCGCGGACACGCTGCCCTCGATCATCAAGAGCACGCTGTCGACTGCCCGAAACTTCTTCTCGCCCAACGTCGTCAACGAGATCATCGAGCCGTCCATCCGCGACATCACCGAGACCGCGGGCGGCGAGGTGGTGTCGCTGGGTTTCCTGATCTCACTATGGGCGGGCTCGTCGGCGATTTCGTCGTTCGTCGACGCGGTTGTGGAGGCCCACGACCAGACGCCCTTGCGTCACCCGGTGCGCCAGCGCTTCTTCGCGCTGTTCCTGTACATCATGATGCTGGCGTTCGTGGTGATCACTGCGCCGGTGGCGGTGGTCGGTCCGCGCAAGGTGAGCGAGCACATTCCGCTCGGCCTGCAGAACCTGTTGCACTACGGCTACTACCCTGCGTTGATCCTCGGCCTGATGGCCGGGGTGACGGTGCTCTACCGGGTGGCGTTGCCGGTGCCGCTACCGACGCACCGGTTGATCCCCGGGACGGTACTGGCCTCGGTAGTGTTCCTGGTCGCCACCCTCGGCCTGCGGTTCTACCTGCGGTGGATCGGCAGCACGGGCTACACCTACGGCGCACTGGCCACGCCGATCGCGTTCCTGCTCTTCGCGTTCTTCGGCGGCTTCTCGATCATGATCGGCGCCGAGCTCAATGCTGCGATTCAAGAGGAATGGCCGGCTCCGGCCACCCACGCCCACCGACTGCGCAACTGGCTGGTTCGCCGCACCGCAGCGCTGACCGGCTCGACCGATCCGGCGCCACCCCAGTCGAACATCCCCGCGATGCAAGCGCCGGACCCGGTCGAACCGAAGTCCTGATCAGCCCTTCTTGAGCCGCTCGTAGATCTGCTTGCACTCCGGGCACACCGGCGAGCCCGGCTTGGCGGCCTTGGTGACGGGAAATACCTCGCCACACAACGCGACAACGTGATTGCCCATGACCGCGCTCTCGGCGATCTTGTCCTTCTTGACGTAGTGGAAGTACTTCGGCGTATCGCTCCCGGTCCCGTCGTCGGTGCGTTCGCGGGTATCGGTGCGCTCGATCGTCTGGGTGTCCATCCCACATATTGTGCCCCCTGACCTGCCGTCAGACACCGGGGAAACGGGAATCGGCAGAGTGTGCAACAGTGGAGGTATGAAGCGGGGCCCGGAGTTCGACGGCTTCGACCATGAGGGCCGGCCTGTACTGATCACTGCTGCCGCACCGTCCTACGAGGTGCAGCATCGCGCTCGGGTGCGTAAGTACCTGTCCATCATGGCTTTTCGTATTCCGGCACTGCTGCTGGCCGCGCTCGCGTACGGCGCCTGGCACAACGGTCTGGTGTCACTGTTGATCGTGGCGGCCTCTATTCCGTTGCCGTGGATCGCCGTTCTAATCGCCAACGACCGGCCGCCGCGCAGCGCCGACGAACCACGGCGCTTCGATCACGTCAGGCAACGCACGCCGTTGTTCCCGACGGCCGAGCGTCCGGCCCTGGCGCCGCGACCGCACGTCGCACCGCGGCCCGAACCGCAGACAATCGACCCGGACGGTTCCGACTAACCGTCCCTGCGCGCCACTTCTCAGGACATTCTCAGGTCTGCGCCGTATTTCTGCACGTCACGGGGTGTGAGATGACGATCCCGTGGGAACTCAACCGGCGGGCTTCTCGTTAACCACATGACAAGACAAGCCAATCGGGAGGGCGCAATGGCCGAACTCACTGCACGGGCCACCACAAGCCGGTTCGACGGCGATCTGGATGCTCAAAGCCCAGCGGCAGACTTGGTGCGCGTGTATCTGAACGGCATCGGCAAGACGGCGTTGCTCAACGCCGCCGACGAGGTCGAGTTGGCCAAGCGCATCGAGGCCGGGCTGTACGCCGAACATCTGCTGGAAACGCGGAAGCGCCTCGGCGAGAACCGGAAACGCGATCTGCAGGCAGTGGTCCGCGATGGTCAGGCGGCGCGTCGTCACCTGCTGGAAGCGAACCTCCGACTGGTGGTGTCGCTGGCCAAGCGCTACACCGGCCGCGGAATGCCGTTGCTGGATTTGATCCAGGAGGGCAACCTGGGTCTCATCCGTGCGATGGAAAAGTTCGACTACGCAAAGGGATTCAAGTTCTCCACCTACGCGACCTGGTGGATCCGGCAAGCCATCACCCGCGGCATGGCCGACCAGAGCCGCACTATCCGGCTCCCGGTCCACCTCGTCGAGCAGGTCAACAAGTTGGCGCGGATCAAGCGGGAGATGCACCAGAACCTGGGCCGCGAGGCGACCGACGAGGAACTGGCCGAAGAATCCGGCATTCCGATCGAGAAGATCAACGACCTGCTGGAGCACAGTCGCGACCCGGTGAGCCTGGACATGCCGGTCGGCTCGGAGGAGGAAGCCCCGCTGGGCGACTTCATCGAGGACGCCGAAGCCATGTCCGCGGAGAACGCGGTGATCGCCGAACTACTGCACACCGACATCCGCAGCGTGCTCGCCACGCTGGACGAACGTGAACACCAGGTGATCCGGCTGAGGTTCGGCCTGGATGACGGTCAGCCGCGCACCCTCGACCAGATCGGTAAGCTGTTCGGGCTGTCGCGCGAACGGGTGCGCCAGATCGAGCGTGACGTGATGTGCAAGTTGCGCCACGGCGAGCGGGCCGACCGGCTGCGGTCATACGCCAGCTAGGTGTAGCTCACGCCAGTTTGGCAAGCTTGGTAGGAGACGGTGTGCCCGCCGCGCATGCGCGGCGGGCATACTGCTGCCGGTGGGGCGTTTTGGACAAACCACTCGCGCGGCTGGCGAAGTAGACTCGGCGGCAACGGAGGATGCTGAATGAACGATCTGGTCGATACCACCGAGATGTACCTACGGACGATCTACGACCTCGAAGAAGAGGGCGTGACGCCGCTGCGTGCACGCATTGCCGAGCGGCTTGAGCAGAGTGGACCGACCGTCAGCCAAACCGTCTCCCGGATGGAGCGTGACGGGTTGCTCCGTGTCGCGGGCGACCGGCATCTGGAGCTCACCGACAAGGGCCGGGCACTGGCCATCTCGGTGATGCGGAAGCACCGGCTCGCCGAGCGCCTCTTGGTCGACGTCATCGGGCTGCCCTGGGAGGAAGTGCACGCCGAGGCATGCCGCTGGGAGCACGTGATGAGCGAGGACGTCGAGCGCCGACTGGTCAAGGTGCTCAACAACCCGACGACATCACCGTTCGGCAACCCGATTCCCGGTCTTCTGGACCTTGGCGTCGGCCCGGACTCCGGCGCCGACGACGTCAGCCTGGTGCGGCTGACCGAACTTCCGCCTGGATCGCCGGTCGCCGTCGTGGTCCGTCAGCTCACCGAGCACGTGCAGGGCGACATCGACCTGATCGCGCGCCTCAAGGACGCCGGCGTGGTGCCCAATGCGCGCGTCACCGTGGAGAACGGCCAGAGCGGCGGGGTGACCATCCTCATCCCCGGCCACGAGAACGTCACCCTGCCACACGAGATGGCGCACGCCGTCAAGGTCGAGAAGGTCTGACCGCGCCCCTACGCCTAACCCGCCCGCTGCCCGAAGGACTGCCGCGGCGGCAACCGCACGCCGAGTTGCTCGGCCAGCCGGTAACCCGTGCCGCCCAGTCGCCGAATGTCATTGGGCCGCAAGCCTGACTGCAGCGCCTGGTCCAGCATGCCCGCCATCCGGTGCTGCGGGTCGTCGCGCAGCGCCGCGTCCAGCGACAATCCCGCCAGCGGCCCGTCGCCGCGCACGTACGCGCTGAACGCCAGCAGTACCAGCGCCTCGATCCGCCACGGCAGCGGCAACAGGCGCGCCAGCAGCGCCCACAACGACTCGGCCGCGTCGGCGTCCTCCCCCACGGCCAGCGCGTACAGCGTGTCGCGCACCTGGACGTCGGTCAGCGCACAGCCCACCTCGGCCAGGTCGCCGTCGGACAACAGTTCGCCGTCGCTCACCCGCGCGGCGACCGCCATCGCGTTCTCCACGTCGCGGCGACTACAGCCGGTCGGGTCGGCGTCGTGCTCGATCGCGCGTGCGCGTGCTGCCTGATCCACGGCCCAGGCCAGAGCGGCGCTGCGCGCTGTATCCGGGGCGATCACCGCCTGCAGGTCGGCCCGCCGCGCGTAGAGGCGGCGGCCTTCCAGTACCGCAGCGGCGGCCAGCGGCGACGCCGAAGGGTCGTCGATCTGGCCGCTCGCGCCGCAACCGTCGACGCAATGCCAACGTCCGCCCGCGACAACGAAATCCACTACGTGCGCCGCGTAGTGCTCGATCCCGTGCTGCGCCAGGGCGTCGGCGAGCGCGCCGCACAGCAGCCGATGGTCCTCGTTGCATCCCGGACATTGCGCGCCCTCGGCGTCGACGATCACCGCGATCGCCGCCTCCGGATCCGCCATGGCGGCGAGCCGCGCCAAGTCGTCCACCCGGCCGGTGAGGTCTTCAGACAGGTCGGCCCGCATCACCGCCCCCAGCAACCCGTCTTCGATAGTCACCAACACCAGCGATTTCTCCGGCACGAAGCCGAGGACGGCCGGTAGCGCGGCGATCAAAGCGCCGGGTCGATTCAGTGCAAAGTCGGGTTCATGCGTCGTCATGGCATCCACGGTGACGACCGGCTCCGTCACTTCGTGCTCGCGCAACGTGATTCAGCAGCCCGCTTGTGGAGAAAGTCACGACTGTGGGCTTTATCGTCTACACATGACTTCGATGCGCGAGTACGACCTGGTCGTTATCGGATCCGGGCCCGGTGGCCAGAAGGCCGCCATCGCGGCGGCCAAGCTGGGCAAGTCAGTCGCTATTGTCGAGCGCGGCCGAATGGTCGGCGGCGTCTGCGTCAACACCGGCACCATTCCGTCGAAGACCCTGCGCGAGGCGGTCGTCTACCTGACCGGGATGAGCCAGCGCGAACTCTACGGCGCGAGCTACCGGGTCAAGGACAAGATCACCCCCGCCGACCTGCTGGCGCGCACCCAGCACGTGATCGGCAAGCAGGTGGACGTGGTGCGCTCGCAGCTGATGCGCAACCGGATCGACCTGGTACTGGGGCACGGCCGCTTCGTCGACCCGCACACCGTCCTGGTCGAGGAGGACGCCCAGGGCGAGCGGGTGACGGTCAGCGGCGACTACATCGTCATCGCCACCGGCACCAAGCCGGTGCGGCCGTCCGGGGTGGAGTTCGACGAGAAGCGGGTGCTGGACTCCGACGGGATCCTTGACCTGAAGTCGCTGCCGGCGTCGATGGTCGTCGTCGGCGCGGGTGTGATCGGCATCGAGTACGCCTCGATGTTCGCCGCGTTGGGCACCAAGGTCACTGTCGTGGAGAAGCGGGACACCATGCTCGACTTCTGCGACCCGGAGATCGTCGAGGCGCTGAAGTTCCACCTGCGCGACCTGGCGGTCACCTTCCGGTTCGGCGAGGAGGTCACCGCGGTAGACGTCGGCGCGTCGGGCACCGTCACCACCCTGGGTAGCGGCAAGCAGATCCCCGCTGAGACGGTGATGTACTCCGCAGGCCGGGAAGGCCAGACCGAGCACCTGGGCCTGGAGAACGCCGGCCTCGAAACCGACCACCGCGGACGGATTTTCGTCGACGACCAGTTCCAGACCAAGGTCGAGCACATCTACGCCGTCGGCGACGTCATCGGGTTCCCGGCGCTGGCCGCGACCTCGATGGATCAGGGCCGGTTGGCCGCCTACCACGCGTTCGGAGAGCCGACGGACGGCATTACCGCACTGCAGCCGATCGGGATCTACTCCATCCCCGAGGTGTCCTACGTCGGGAAGACCGAGGTTGAGCTCACCAAGGACTCGATCCCGTACGAGGTGGGTGTGTGCCGGTACCGGGAACTGGCGCGCGGCCAGATCGCCGGCGACTCCTACGGCATGCTCAAGCTGCTGGTGTCCACCACCGACCGCACCCTGCTGGGCGCACACATATTCGGCACCAGCGCCACCGAGATGGTGCACATCGGACAGGCCGTCATGGGATGCGGAGGCACCGTCGACTACCTGGTGGATGCGGTGTTCAACTATCCGACGTTCTCCGAGGCATACAAGGTCGCCGCGCTGGACGTCACGAACAAGATGCGCGCGCTGCACCAGTTCCGGCGCTAGCGATGCGTCAGCAGGTGTCGCTGTAGTCGGCCGGCGGACTGTCACCGGGACCACCGGCTTCGGCGCGGGCCAGGAGTTGGGCGGTGCGTTCGTCGAAAGGCGCTGAGTACGAGATGTTCTCGGTACACCCCCCGCCTTCAAAGCCGCCGACCACGCCGACGACCGTCGCGCCGCTCACCCAGGGCGCGCCACTGGTTCCATCGACCAGCCCCTTGCACGGAAGCGACGGAAACCCGTCGTCGGTGAGCCCGGTGGTGCCTTCACAGGCGACGGGCCGCCCGCCGACGCCGACGGGATAACCCGTGACACCGACCCGGCTGCCGGGCGGCGGCGCGGTGCCCAGCGATAGCGCCGCGCCGGCCCGCCGCTCCACCGATCCGGTGCCGCTGACCTTGGCGATCGCGTTGTCCGCGCGCGGATCCCGGCTGGCGATCCAGCGGGCGTCGAAGTAGACCTCGTCAACGGTGAAGGTGTCGGTGGTCGTCGCTTCTCCGGCGAAACCGGGCACGAAGGTGGCGTCGATCTCACCGAGCAGACAGTGCGCAGCGGTGAGCACCAGGTCGCCGCCCGTCGAATGGACCACTGACCCGGTGCAGACGTGCAGATTGCCGCCCTCTTGAGAGACACCCCGAAATATCGCGCCCACCCGCGGGTCCGGTGCCGCGCTTCCGGGTTCGCCGAGCCGCTGCACCGAGCTGCCCGGCTTTGGCACCGGCGCACTGCTCACCGACGCATGATGGGCCGGCCGGGCGCATGACGTGAATAACACCGTCAGGCTGACCGGCAGGCACAGGATCCCCGTCACGGCGCGCATTGAGCTCCATCATGCCTGATGGCACGCCCCGGCAAGCGAATAGAAACCGGCTGCGATGCGTTGCTGAAGGGGCGGCACACACAGCTTGGGTGTTCGGCGATGTAGCCCGCCTCGATTGAGCGACACTGGACAGGGCACCCTGGAGTGACCTTGCGAGACCCCGAGAGGAGGCAGCACCGATGTCCGACCACTACGACCCCGAAGAGGCGCAGGAGTACCAGCCAGGACAACCCGGCATGTACGAGCTGGAGTTCCCGGCGCCTGTGTTGTCCACGTCCGACGGCCGCGGTCCGGTGTTGATCCACGCCTTGGAAGGCTTCTCCGATGCCGGCCACGCGATCCGGCTGGCTTCGCGTCACCTGAGGGCGGCGCTGGACACCGAACTGGTCGCGTCGTTCGCCATCGACGAGCTGCTGGACTACCGCTCGCGGCGGCCCTTGATGACGTTCAAGACCGATCACTTCACCCACTACGACGACCCCGAGCTGAGCCTGTACGCCCTGCGCGACACCGTCGGCACGCCGTTTCTGCTGCTGGCCGGCATGGAGCCGGACCTGAAATGGGAGCGGTTCATCACCGCGGTGCGACTGCTCGCCGAACGACTGGGCGTGCGTCAGACCATCGGACTCGGCACGGTGCCGATGGCGGTCCCGCACACCCGCCCCGTCACGATGACCGCACACTCCAACAACCCGGCACTGATCGCGGACTTCCAGCCCTGGATCTCCGAAATCCAGGTTCCCGGTAGCGCTTCCAACCTGCTGGAGTACCGGATGGCACAACACGGCCACGAAGTCGTCGGCTTCACGGTGCACGTCCCCCACTACCTGACGCAGACCGACTACCCCGCCGCCGCCCAGGCATTACTCGAGCAGGTGGCCAAAACCGGAGCGCTGGAGCTGCCGCTGACCGCACTCACCGAGGCGGCCACCGACATTCGGGCCAAGATCGATGAGCAGGTACAAGGGAGCGCCGAAGTCGCTCAAGTGGTGGCCGCACTCGAGCGCCAGTACGATGCTTTCATTGACGCTCAGGAAAACAGATCCTTACTGACGAACGACGAGGATCTTCCTAGCGGCGATGAGCTTGGCGCCGAGTTCGAGCGGTTCCTGGCTCAGCAGGCTGAGAAGAAATTCGACGACGACGACTCGAATTAACCCGACACGCCTACCCGGCCCGACAACGAGGTTGCCGACATGACCGAGCGGACGCGCAATCTCCGCCCGGTGCGAGAAGTGACATCCCCGTCGCTGCAGTTCCGCACCATTCACGGCTACAAGAGGGCCTTCCGGATCGCCGGCTCCGGACCGGCGATCCTGCTCATTCACGGTATCGGTGACAACTCGACCACGTGGACCGGCGTCCACGCCAAGCTCGCCCAGCGATTTACCGTCATCGCTCCGGACCTGCTCGGCCACGGCAAGTCCGACAAGCCGCGCGCCGACTACTCGGCCGCGGCCTACGCCAACGGCATGCGGGACCTGCTCAGCGTGCTGGACATCGAACGGGTGACCATCGTCGGCCATTCCCTTGGAGGCGGGGTCGCGATGCAATTCGCTTACCAGTTCCCGCATTTGGTGGACCGGCTGATCCTGGTCGGGGCCGGCGGCGTCACCAAGGACGTCAACATCGCCTTGCGGTTCGCGTCGTTGCCGATGGGCGCCGAGGCGCTCGCGCTGCTCCGGCTGCCCATGGTGCTCCCGGCGGTCCAGATCCTGGGCCAGGTGGCGGGGCTGGCGCTCGGCTCGACGGCCATCGGCCGGGATCTCCCCAACATGCTCCGCATTCTCAATGACCTGCCGGAGCCGACAGCGTCCTCGGCCTTCACCCGCACGCTGCGGGCCGTGGTGGATTGGCGCGGCCAGATCGTCACGATGCTCGACCGATGTTATTTGACCGAAGCTATTCCGGTTCAGATCATCTGGGGTGAGAAGGACTCGGTGATCCCGGTGCGGCACGCCCACATGGCGCACGCCGCGATGCCGGGCTCCCGGCTCGAGATCTTCGAGGATTCCGCCCACTTTCCCTTCCACGACGACCCGGCCCGCTTCCTCGACGTCGTCCAGCGGTTCATCGACACCACCGAACCGCCCGAATACGACCAGACAGCGCTGCGGCAACTGCTGCGCAGTGGTGGTGGCGAACGCACCGTGTCCGGGCCGACCGACACCCGCGTCGCCGTTCTCAACGCCATGGGAGCCGACGAGCGCAGCGCCACCTGACCGATCCCCCGTAGGGTCGGTGCATGAGCATCGACGTCACCGTTCTGCGGGTGTTCACCGACACGGACGGAAACTTCGGCAATCCGCTGGGCGTGGTCGACGCCAGCCTGGTCGACTCGTCCGACCGCCAGCGAGTGGCACACGAATTGGGTTACAGCGAAACAATTTTCGTCGAAATGCCCGCGGCGGGCGTGACCACCGCGCGCGCAACCATCTATACCCCGCGCACCGAGCTGCCCTTCGCCGGCCACCCGAGCGTGGGCGCGGCATGGTGGCTACGCCACCGGGGAACTCCGATCAACACGCTGCAGGTGCCCGCCGGCCTGGTGCGGGTGGGTTACTCCGGCGATTTCACCGCGATCAGCGCCCCTGCGGAATGGGCACCGGAGTTCGCCATCCACGACCTGCCTTCCCCGGATGCGGTGTTGCAGGCCGATCCCGACGATTTCCCGGACGACATCGCGCACTATCTGTGGGCGTGGACGGATCAGGCGAGCGGCGCGGTGCGCAGCCGGATGTTCGCACCGAATCTGGGAGTGCCTGAAGACGAGGCGACCGGCTCGGCGGCGGTCCGCGTCACCGAGTACCTGAGCCGTGATCTCGTGATCACGCAGGGCCGCGGCTCGCTCATCACGACCACGTGGAGCCCGGAGGGCTGGGTGCAGGTAGCCGGCCGAGTCACCGAGGACGGTGTGCGCCGGCTGGATTGACCCCCCGGCTCAGTGCTGCCGGCGCAGCACGGCGGACAGGTGATGCTGCTCTGGCTGCCCGACCGCACCCATCCGCAGCGAGTAGGACAGTTCGTCGCCGTCGATCCGGAACGAACGGCTCAGGGCGGTCACCTCTTTGGCGGTAGGCGTGAGCCCGATGTCGACGGTCGCCAGCTCGATCTCGATCACGGGACCGGTGACCTCGTAGGTACCGACCTCGATCTCGGTGATGCCACTGGGATGGGCGAGCACCAGCTCAAGCCTTCCGGGCTGCGGTACCCGCAGGTAACCGGTCTCGGCGTGCAGGGGTCGGCCGTCGGCGACGGCATTGGTCTTGTGCCCGTAGACCAGAAAAGGCTTACCGACGTGGGTGAAGACCGCTTCTTCGAGGTACTCGAAGGGCTCGATCGTCGGATACTCGCCGGCGCCCCGCCCCACCCAGGTGCCCAGCAAGGGCGCTAGCGCTGCGAGATCGGGATGCAGATCGACGGGCATGTGAGAAGCCTATGGCTGTGCTCAGCCCGCAGTCGACACGTTGCGGTGGGCACGCAGCGCCTCGATCTCCCGCTCGAAGTCGTCGGCCGACGAAAAAGACCGGTAGACCGAGGCGAAGCGCAGGTACGCGACTTCGTCGAGATCGCGCAACGGCCCCAGAATGGCAAGACCCACCTCGTGACTGGGCACTTCCGGCCCCGCGGCCCGCACTGAATCCTCTACCTGCTGGGCCAGCAGGTTCAGCGCATCGTCGTCGACCTGTCGGCCCTGGCAGGCCCGGCGAACACCACTGATCACCTTTTCCCGGCTGAAGGGTTCGGTGACGCCACTACGCTTGACGACGGCCAGCACCGCGGTCTCCACGGTGGTGAATCTGCGTCCGCACTCGGGACATGACCGGCGCCGGCGGATCGCCTGACCTTCATCGGTCTCTCGCGAGTCGATTACCCGCGAATCGGGATGGCGGCAGAACGGGCAGTGCATAACCGCTCCTTCGCTGCGCCTGACTTCGGGGTACCGCAGAACCACCCCGAGAGTACCTGCGCACCCCCGGCGGGGCCACTGCTGGCACGCCCGTTCACACGCTGGCCGGAACGGGCCGAGCAACGTTGGTGCAGAGCGCTATTCGGCCGGGCTTCACCCGATCGGAGCGATCAACGTCTGGCCGGCCGCCACCGAATTGGAGTCCAGGGCGTTGAGGTTGCGGATGCGCTCCACGACGTCGCGGACCGGTGCGCCGGGTGCCACCCGGGAGGCCAGCTGCTGCAACGACTCTCCGGGTTCCACGCGGACCACCGCGAGTGCGGCGGGCACCTGCGCCGCCGCCTCAGCGGGCTCGTCGTTCAGCACGCTGCCGAAGTTGGCCATCAAACCGAGCCAGAGCGTGATGATGCCGGCGAGCAGGGCCAATCCCACCGTCGTCAACACTGAGACCGGACGGCGGCGGTGCGATGCCGTCGACACCGCGACACCGGTTCCGTAGTACCGCATGGGCGTGCCGCCTGGACGGGTGGGGCCCGGCCTGGTCGAACGGATCTGCCCCGCGCGGTAGTAAGGCGACTCGTCGAACGGCCTGTTGGCAGGCCTGGTCACCAGCCTTTGCCCGTTCCAGGTGCGCTGCGGGCCCGCGTAGCTGATTGTCATGTCGTTGCCTCCGGTCGACGAAAAATCGCTCGTGTGTTCGACCTTAGTCGCTCAGGTGTTCGATATCGAACACCTGAGCGACGCGTGTCGTACGAGCAAAACGGTAGACCTCACCACCGACAGGATTTTGTCGGTGCAACCAGCTGGGTGAATTTCGGATACCCGATCCACCGGAAAGTTACACACTTGTGATTCCGCAGATCCGGGCCGATAGAGGCGCTGCCGACGCCGGCCTGACACGCCCGTCGAACACATGTTTGATTCTTCGGTCGGAGGCGGTTACATTCAGTGGCATGAGCGACAGCAACGACCCCCCAGTAGCTGATCGAGCCGGTTCCCGCGGAACCACCGCAGACGGACGGCTGCACTCCGTCGACTCCGCGCTGACCGAGCGGCAGCGCACCATCCTCGAAGTCATCAGGGCCTCGGTCACCACCCGCGGGTATCCGCCGAGTATTCGCGAGATCGGCGACGCGGTGGGCCTGACGTCGACATCCTCGGTGGCTCATCAATTGCGCACGCTGGAGCGCAAGGGCTACCTGCGCCGGGACGCGAATCGACCGCGGGCCGTGGATGTGCGGGCGGCTGACGACGCCGTGACTGCACCCACCACCGATGTGGCCGGCTCGGATGCCCTCCCGGAACCCACTTTCGTGCCCGTACTGGGCCGCATCGCCGCCGGTGGGCCCATCCTCGCCGAGGAAGCCGTCGAGGACGTCTTTCCGCTACCCCGTGAGCTGGTCGGCGAGGGGACGTTGTTCCTTCTCAAGGTCGTCGGCGACTCGATGGTGGAAGCCGCCATCTGCGACGGCGACTGGGTGGTGGTACGTCAGCAGAACGTCGCGGACAACGGCGACATCGTGGCCGCCATGATCGACGGCGAGGCCACCGTCAAGACCTTCAAGCGAGCAGGTGGCCAAGTGTGGCTGATGCCCCACAACCCGGCGTTCGACCCGATCCCCGGGAATGACGCGACCGTGCTCGGGAAGGTCGTCACGGTCATCCGCAAGGTGTAAGGCTGAACCGCTCCAGCAGGCCTATGGCTCAGTCGGCCCTGACGAAGCCGTTGGCCTGCGCCACTGCCTCGTTGGCGAACCAAATCTCGGCCAGAGTGTCGTGGTACAACGCGCTGTTGGGCGTGTAGTACAGGCCGAATCGGGCGCTGGCCTTGATCGGGTAGCCATCCGGGGCCCGGTACGGGTCATCCTCGAGAGGCAGGTGGATGGTTGGCCGCACTGCAGCACCCTCCGCGCCTCGGGCCGCCTCGGCCTGCGGCGCCGCGGCGTAAGCCGCCTCGGTCGCTGCCGGCGCATAACCCGGGTCATCGGCGGCGGCATGCCGCCCCTTCCTCGGCTCAGGCGCCACGTTCGCGTCCTCCGGCGCCACGTCGGGCACCTCCTCTTCCGCGGGACCTCCACGCGGATAGAAGATGTCCGGAAATTCGTGCTCCGGATGGGCCTCGGGAACGTCCGGCGCCGCAGCACCTTCGCTGTGCGGTATCGAGGACTCCTCCGCGAACGCTTCCGGCGAGACCGTTTCCGCAACGTGGGGCTCGGCCTCCACGAGCTGGCCGAATGCGCCGCGTGTGACGATGGGTGTCGGGGTGGTGTCCACCGCGTCGGGGTCTTCATCGCCTTCGAACCCGCCGGACTCGTCGTGCTCCTCGAAGTCCGTGTCCTGCTCGGCCGCAGCCACGTATTCCTCGGATCCGGCGGCGTAATCGTCGGCGCCGTGCGCGTAGTCGTCGGCGCCGTGCGCGTAATCGTCGGCGCCATGCGCATAGTCGTCGGCGTATTCGGCGCTGCGGTCGTGCTCGTCGTGGTATTCCTCACGGCCCAGACCGCGCTCGTCGGGCGCGGCCACGGTCCCGCCCCCTCTGGACCAGCTCACCCGCGGCGCTGCACCGTACTCCGGCATCTCGTGCTCTTCAGGGTGGTGCTCGACTGGCGGGAAGCGCTCGGAGCCGTAATCGATGTCGTCGTGCGACCAGCGCCCGTCGGCGCCCCTGTCGAACTCGTCGGCCACATCGTGACCGTGGTCGTACGCGGGCACTGCCCGGCCGGCGCGACGGCGGCGCAGACCGAACACCACCAGCACAGTCATCAGAACAAGCAGCAACACCGGCACCGCCACCGCCAACCACCACCAGTGGAAGGTGAACTTCTTGCCGGGCGGTGGCGACGCGGTGGTGCTGGGCTGGTTCTGCCCCGACACCTGCAGGCCGGACAGCAGCGGCGCCAAGTTCGCCGGATCGGTGGTGAAGGTGTTCTTCGCACGGTTCCACGACACCTTGCCGCCGGTGAACTTCTGCGAGACCACGTCTCCGTCGACGCTCTGGTCGCCGACGGGGGCGCCCAGTTTGCCGGTGGCCCCCTTCAGCTTGTCCCATGCCGCCTTCATGGCGCCGCGCACGACGAACGCGCCGTGATCAGGAGTCCAGAAGATCACCGGCTTGTCGGCGGCGGAGAAGGTGGCGATCCGGCTGGCCGGGGTGATGCCGCCGTCCGCCTCATTCGAGATCGGGAAGCCCAGGTCACTGCTGACCGGTCCGCCCAACGACTCGTACTTCTGCAGGATCGGCCCTTCGACGGCGTTGGCGCCGGTGGCCGGGCTGAAGAAGATCTTGCCGCCGTTGAACTCCTGGACGATGCCGTCGCCACCGATCGGATTCGGGCCGCCCTTCTTGGCGCCCAGCGGACCGTTCGCGCCGCCGGCCGCACGCCAGGCCATGTTGATGGCGGCGGTGGGGTCGATCGCTATCTGCAGGCCCTTGAGCTGATCGGCCAGGGCCGGCGGGTTGGTGCTGAATTCCTTGGTCTTCCTGTTCCAGGACACCTCTCCGCCGGTGAACTTCTGCGACGCCACTTCACCGTCGTAGGTTTCGTCGCCGACCGGCGCCCCCAGCACCCCGCCCGAGCTGCCGAGTTTGTCCCAGGCGGCGTTGAGTGCGCCGCGGACCACGAATGCGCCGTGATCGGGTGTCCAGAAGATCACCGGGTTGTCGCTGGCCGCGAATGTGCTCACCCGGCTGTCGGGCCCGGCGAGTCCGGGCACCTCGTTGATGGTCGGAAATCCGAGATCGCTGTTGGCCGGACCGCCCAGTGACTCGTATTTGTCCAGGATGGGGCCGAACATGTACCTGGCACCGGTGGCGGGAGTGAAGTACATCTTGCCGCCGTCGAAGTCCAGAGCGAATCCGTCCCCGAGGGGGTAGACGTCGCCTTTTCTGGCGCCGAGCGTGGACGAGGCACCGCCCGCCTTATCCCATGCGGCCATCATGGCCGCCTCGGCGTCGCCGATCGGCGACGCGGACGCGGCAGGCGCCAGCAACCCCAGGGCCAAACCGGTCGCCAACGCGGCGGCCGTCAGGCCGACCAGCGCACGCCCAACCAACTTGTTCAATTGACCCCTCTGCCCGTTCACCAAGCCTCCAAGCCGACGCCCTGCCCACCTGGCAAGCAGGCGGATTCACCGCCGTGGGCCGTTTCCCGGCCACGATTCACATCGCCACCGGGCTCGCATAACTTTGCTCTAGCGAACGAGATATGCGAAGTCAAATCGTACATATTACGGAAACGGATACCGAGCCGATGTCGAAATGATGCCGGCCCGCGCTCGTGTCGCGAGAAACCGGTGAAACCGCGCTGCGCCCCTGTCACCCATTGGGTTACCGTGCCGGAGACAACATCCCGCCTGGCATGCCGGCCGATCCCGTGAGAGGAAATCCAGCGCGCATGGGCGTTTCCGGACTTGGCTGGGCCGTCACCATCGTCCTCATCGCCGGGTTGATGCTGTTCGACTATGTCTTTCAGGTACGCAAGACGCACGTGCCGACGCTACGTGAGGCCGCGATCTGGTCGGCGACCTATATCGGCATAGCGGTGATCTTCGGTGTGGGCGTCGCCGTCCTGGGCAGCCCCCACATGGCGGTCGAGTATTTCGCCGGCTACCTGAGCAACGAAGCCCTTTCCGTGGACAACCTTTTCGTCTTCCTGGTGATCATCAGCAGCTTCGCGGTGCCCAGGGTGGCGCAGCAGAAGGTGCTGTTGTTCGGTATCGCTTTCGCGCTGATCGCGCGCACCGTCTTCATCATTCTGGGCGGCGCACTCCTCAACAGCTTCAACGCGGTCTTCTACGTATTCGGCCTGGGCCTGCTGGTGATGGCCGGCAAACTCGCCAAACCGGCAGAGACAGAAGACAGTAACGCCGACAACCTGGTCATCCGATTGGCCAACCGCTTCCTGCGGACATCCACCGAGTACGACGGCGACGGGCTGTTCGTGGTGCAGGACGGTCGGCGGGTGATGACGCCGCTGCTGCTGGTCATGATCGCCGTCGGCGGTACCGACCTGTTGTTCGCGTTCGATTCGGTGCCCGCGATGTTCGGTCTGACGCAGAACATTTACCTGGTGTTCGCCGCGACCGCGTTCTCACTACTCGGCCTTCGCCAACTGTACTTTCTGATCGACAATCTGCTGGACCGGCTGGTCTACCTGACCTACGGACTGGCCGTGGTACTGGGCTTCATCGGTGTGAAGCTGATTCTGGAAGCGCTGCACGACAACAACCTTCCCTTCATCAACCACGGCAGGCCAGTTCCGGTCGTCGAATTGAGCATCACGGTGTCGCTGCTGGTGATCGTCGCGGTGCTGCTGATAACGACGCTGGTGTCGTTGTATTCGGCGCGCGGCCGCAGACAGAACGCCGTCAGCCGGGCACGCCGGCATGCGAACGAGTACCTGGCCTCGATGCAGGATCCGGCGCAACGCGACGAGGCCTACGCCGCGCTGCTGCAGGCGGAACGCGAAATAGACGTGCTGGCAACCAAATACAACGACAAGCTCAGACCGGACGACGAGCTGGCGGAGCTACTGCGGCGGGTGCACGAGGCGCACCGCGACGCGGACTAAGCGCTAGACGCCCAGCCCGCGGCCGATGATCTCTTTCATGATCTCGGTCGTGCCGCCGTAGATGGTCTGCACCCGGGCGTCGAGATAGGCACGGGCAACATCGTATTCGCGCATGTAGCCGTACCCACCATGCAGTTGCAGGCAGCGGTCGATCAGATGAACCTGCTTTTCGGTGGAGTACCACTTGGCCATCGCGGCCTGCTCGGCCGTCAGCTTCCCCTCCAGGTGGAGCGCGATGAAGTTGTCCACCATGATGCGTACCACGGTGGCCTCGGTCGCCAGCTCGGCCAGCACGAACCGGCTGTTCTGGAAGCTACCGATCGGCTTGCCAAAAGCCTTGCGCTCCTTGGTGTATTGCAGCGTCTGCTCGAGCACCGTTTCCATGGCCGTTGCCGCCATGACGGCGATGTTCAGCCGTTCCTGCGGCAGGTTCTGCATCAGGTAGATGAAGCCCATGCCCTCCTGGCCGAGCAGGTTCTCGGCCGGAACCTTCACGTCTGTGAAAGACAGTTCGGCGGTGTCCTGGGCGTCCAGGCCGATCTTGTCGAGGTGACGGCCGCGTTCGAAGCCCTCCATGCCGCGCTCGACGGCCAGCAGGCTGAAGCCCTGCGCGCCCTTCTCCGGGTCGGTCTGCGCCACGACGATCACCAGGTCGGAGTTGATTCCGTTGGTGATGAACGTCTTTGACCCGTTGAGCACGTAGTGGTCGCCCTCTTTGACCGCGCGGGTCTTGATGCCCTGCAGGTCACTTCCGGTTCCCGGCTCGGTCATCGCGATCGCGGTGATCAGTTCTCCGGTGCAGAATTTCGGCAGCCAGCGCTGCTTCTGCTCTTCGGTGGCCAGGTGCAGCAGGTAGGGCGCAATGATGTCGTTGTGCAGGCCGAACCCGATGCCGCTGTAGCGACCGCGGGTGGTCTCCTCGGTGACGATCGTGTTGTAGCGAAAATCCGGGTTTCCCCCGCCGCCGTACTCCTCCGGCACCGCCATGCCCAGGAAGCCCTGTTTGCCGGCTTCCAGCCACACTCCGCGGTCGACGATGTGGGCCTTCTCCCATTCATCGTGATACGGCGCGACGTGCCGATCGAGGAATGCGCGATACGACTCCCGGAACAGCTCGTGCTCCGGTTCGAAAAGTGTGCGCTGATACTTGACGGCGCTGCCCATGGGTGCGACCTCCGGCTGTCATAGGTGGAAGACTCTTGAGCCCAACATATACCAACCGGGCGGTTGGTCGAGCGGGCGCGTCTGCCTGGTTAGGCTTCCGACCCGAATTGCCGCAGCGCAGCGGCCAGCGCCACCGGGACCCGCGCCTGGATGCGGGTGCCGTCGGCCTGATGGTCTGCCTGGTGGACCCGCCCGTCGGAGTGAACCCTGGCCACCAGGTCGCCACGGTCGTAGGGGATGACGACATCCACGGCCGTATCGGTGGGCACGGCGAGTTCGGCCATCCGCTGGCGCAGCGCGTCGATACCATCGCCGGTGCGAGCGGAGACGAAGACCGCGCCGGGAAGTTCGTGGCGCAGCCTGGCCAGCATCAGATCACCGGCGGCGTCGATTTTGTTGACCACCACCAGTTCCGGCGGAGCTTCGGCTCCGTGATCGGCGACCACGTCGGAGATCACCTGCCGCACGGCACTGATCTGGGCCAACGGGTTGACGTCCGACCCGTCGACGACGTGCACCAGCAGATCCGCGTCGACGACCTCCTCCAAGGTGGAGCGGAACGCCTCGACCAGCTGGGTAGGCAGATGACGCACGAAGCCGACAGTGTCGGTGAGCACGAATGGGCGGCCGTCGTCGAATTCGGCGCGCCGGGTGGTGGGTTCCAGGGTGGCGAACAGCGCGTCCTGGACGAGCACGCCGGCCCCCGTGAGCGCATTGAGAACGCTGGATTTGCCGGCGTTGGTGTAGCCCACGATGGCGATGGACGGCATGTCGGAGTGCAGGCGACGGCTGCGCTGGGTGTCGCGGACCTGCTTCATCGCCCTGATCTCGCGCTTGAGTTTGGACATGCGCTCGCGGATGCGGCGCCGGTCGGTTTCGATCTTGGTTTCACCCGGGCCACGAAGGCCCACACCGCCGCCGCTACCACCGGCTCGACCGCCGGCCTGCCGGGACATCGACTCACCCCAGCCGCGCAGCCGCGGCAGCATGTACTCCATCTGTGCCAGCGAGACCTGCGCCTTGCCTTCCCGGCTGGTGGCGTGCTGCGCGAAGATGTCCAGGATCAACGCGGTCCGGTCGATGACTTTGACCTTCACCGCCTTTTCCAGCGCGGTCAGCTGGGCCGGGGACAGTTCGCCGTCGCAGATCACGGTGTCGGCGCCGGTGGCCAGCACCACCTCGCGAAGCTCCTGGGCCTTGCCCGAACCGATGTAGGTCGACGGATCGGGGCGATCGCGGCGCTGAATGAGCCCCTCGAGCACCTGGGAACCCGCGGTTTCGGCCAGCGCCGCCAACTCGGCGAGGCTGGCCTGGTTGTCGGCTGAGGTGCCCTCGGTCCAGACGCCGACCAGCACCACGCGTTCCAGGCGCAGCTGGCGGTACTCGACCTCGGAGATGTCGGTGAGTTCGGTCGACAGCCCCGCGACCCGGCGCAATGCAGATCGGTCTTCCAGGGCAAGTTCGCCAGTGCTGGGCTCCGGCCCGATGGTCTCGGGAAACTCGGGAAATGAATCAGAATTTTTCATAGGCAATTAGCAATGTTGCACGCCGAATCGGCGTCATGCACCTGATTTAACGCTCTTGCGCGCGCCACCATTCCCCGCTCACTTCGCCGTGTGCCACCAGTACCGACGGCCCGCGCAGGAAGCTGGTCGATTCGGTGACGGTGACGGTGACGTCACCGCCGGGCACCCGCACGGTCAGGACGCCGGTGTCGGCGCCGGTGGTGGCCAGCGCGGCGACCGCGGCCGCCACCGTTCCGGTGCCGCAGGAGCGGGTCTCCCCCACGCCGCGTTCGTGCACCCGCATGCAGACCAGGCCATCGACCGGCACGGTGAGCACTTCGACGTTGACGCCCTCGGGGAACTGGTCCGCGTCGAAGTGCACCGGCGCCGCCACGTCCAGAGCCGCCAGAGCCTCCACCGTGAGCCCCGGATCGGCGCACGCGAGATGCGGGTTGCCGACGTCGACGGCCACACCGGTAAACCGCCGGCCGCCGACCACGGCATGGCCGGTGCCCAGTTTGTTGGCCTTGCCCATGTCCACGGCGACATCGGCGTCGGTCGCATCGACGTGGTGCAGAGTGACCGGCCGCGGCCCGGCGAGCGAGCCGACGACGAACTCGTCGCGCGACTCCAGCCCGCTGGCCCGAAGGTAGTGCGCGAACACGCGCACGCCGTTGCCGCACATCTGCGCCCTCGACCCGTCGGCGTTGCGGTAGTCCATGTACCAATCCGATTCGGCGACCCCGTCCGGCAGACGGTCGAGCACACCGGAGCCCAGGGCCGCACCGGCGGTAGTGACCCTCAGGACGCCGTCGGCGCCCAGTCCCCGGCGCCGGTCACACAGGGCGGCAACGCGCGCGGCGGACAGGGTCAACCGACAATCCACGTCGGGCAACAGCACGAAGTCGTTCTGCGTGCCGTGGCCCTTGGCGAAGATCATGGGCGCTCCTTGATGCCGCGTCTGATCCGCAGGGCGTCGGCGCGGATCACCCGGTCAGGATACGTGTCGCCAGACACGCAGCGCCTCGTCGACGGCACCGGCAGCAGACGGGTCGATCCAGTGCACGCGGTGGTCGCGGCGAAACCAGGACCGCTGGCGTCGCACGTAGCGGCGGGTGCCGACGAAAGTCTGCTCCTGCGCCTCGTGCAGCAACTCCGGTGTGCCGCCGGCATCCAGTGCGGTTATCACCTGGGCATAACCCAGGGCCCGCGAAGCGGTGACGCCGTCACGCAGCCCGCGGCCGAGCAGACCACGCACCTCCTCGACCAGCCCTTCGGCGAACATCAGCTCGGTGCGTCGCGCCAACCTCTGATCCAGAATCGTTGTCTCGCAATCCAACCCGATGATGGCCGTGCCCCAGCGCGGCGCACCGATGCGCGGCGCCGACGCCGCGAACGGCTGTCCGGTCAGCTCGATCACTTCCAGGGCCCGCACCGTGCGTCTGCCGTCGGTGGGCAGGATGACGGCCGCCGCGGCCGGATCCCGACGGGCCAGTTCGGCGTGCAGTTCGGCGACACCGATCTCGGCCAGCCGCTGCTCCCAGCGGGCCCGCACTGCCGGATCGGTCGCGGGAAAGGTCCAGTCGTCCAGCAGCGACTGGATGTAGAGCATCGAGCCGCCGACCACGACCGGCACGGCTCCCCTGCGCTGGATCCCTTCGATGTCGGCGACCGCCGCCTGCTGGTAGCGGGCCACGGTCGCGGTCTGGGTGACGTCGAGGACGTCGAGTTGGTGATGCGGGATGCCGCGGCGCTGCCCGACGCGCAGCTTGGCGGTCCCGATGTCCATACCGCGATAGAGCTGCATCGCGTCGGCGTTGACGATTTCGGCTGCGCCGCCGAGTCGTTCGACCACATCGAGCGCCAGCTGCGACTTCCCGGCACCGGTGGGGCCGATGATCGCCAGTGGCCTCACGGCTGCCAGACGCCGACGAAGTAACCCACGCCGTAGGGGGCGCCACGGTACAGCTCCTTGGCCGAGCGCGGTCCGGGTCCGGCCAGGCCGGCCACGACGTTGAAAGCCACCCGTCCGAGAATCCGCTGTGGCAACCGGCTCAGGGCTGCGACGTCCCCACCGGCCAGCGCATCGTCGAGCAGTCGCTGGGCATCCGCGCCGCCGGGGTCGTAGCCGCCGGGCGCTCTGTCGGTCAGGGTGTTGGCACCGTCGGCCACGACCAGTACGCCGACCTGGTCCGGATGCTCGTCGATCTCGGCCCGCAAGTCGCGGCCGCGGTGCACCGCGGCGCCGGGGTCCTGGTCGCCCGCGTAGACCCGCACCTCGACAGAGGCGTCAGGGCGCGCCTGACCACGCACCCAGCCGGCCATCAGCGCGCACAGGGGCATGTCCATCCCCGCGCCCGCAGCCTGGGGCGTCAGGCGGACCGGCACGTCAACGCCGAATCCGGCGAAGGTGCCGGCGCTGTCCGGGCCCACCACGGCGTCCACCGGGCCGGTTCCCACGGCGACCCAGCGATCCGGCAGCACGGCTGCCGCGGCGAGGACAGCGGCCGACAGATCGGCGATCTCGGCAGCGGCGGCTCCGGCAAGTTCGGGAACGAGCACCGGCGCGCACGGGATGACGGCGATGGCGCTCAGCACGCCATCAAACTAACGTCTCGGCGCGCGGGACATGCGAAGCAGTGCGCCTACCCGTCAGCGGCGGTGATGACCGGGGCTCCCTTGTCCGGCCCGTCGACCCGATGCACCTCTTCGGCGTCGGCTTCCATATTGGCGGCCTCGCCGCGGGCCAGCGCCACCGTCGCGGTGATCACCACGGCCGCGGCGATGGCGAGCACCACGCCTTCAATACCGTCGGTGTCCAGCGTCTCACCGAGCACGAGGACCCCCAGGATGGTCGCCACCACCGGTTTGGCGACGGTCATCGTGGGCAGCGAGGCGGTCAGCGAACCGGCGCGGAATGCCGACTGCTGGAAGATCATCCCGCACAGCATGACGACCAGCCAGGGAAAGAACTCCGGGGTGGTCACGGCGGCCCCCAGACCCTGGTGGTGCAGAACGTCGACCACGCCCTTGGTCAGCACAGCGAACAGCGCCAAAGACGAACCGGCCACCAGCGCCAGGAGCGCCGCGGCCTGCGGACGGCCGTGCCACACCTTGGCGGCCACCACGCAGGACACCAGGATCGGTCCCATCACCGCCGCCACCACCATCCAGGTGCCCAGCGGCGCCCGGTCGTGGCCGGCGGCCGGATCGCCGACGATGATCACCACGGCCAGCGACGCGGCCAGCACAGTTGCCCACAGCCACTGCGACCGCGTGATCCGATGGCGTGCCAGCCGGGCGTAGATCGGCAGGGCAAACAGCAGCGCGGTCACCTGTAACGCGGTCACCAGCACCACTGACGCAAAGGCCAGGGCCATCGCCTGCAGGCTGTAGTTGAGCACCGCGCACCCGCCGCCCGTCCACCACTTGGCGTCGCGCAGCGACATGCCGAAGAGCTTGAGGTGGCCGACTTCTTCATCGGTGATCTCATGAGCCGATCGCTGCCGGATCACGTCTCCGGTGGCCGATGCGAGCGCCGCGAACAACGCGATTATCGCGGAGATTCCGACCATTGACATGGCGACCCTCAATTCCCCAACTTCGCCACCAGCGTTCCCGCGATGTTCGCCGGCAGTTCATCAAACACTCTATGGCTCTGCCCGTGGTCTGGACAGTGATCGTGCTCCGCTCAGACTTTCCAACCGAGCTGAGATCCTCCCAGAACCAGCTAAGAGGCAGCTGTGAAAACCCGAGCGGACGCCCTAGGTAACGGTACCCAACCGCGCAGGATCGCTATCAGCCGCAATTGAACGGGAACCGAGTTGTTACCCAGGGCCCGCGCGCCGACCGGTTCAGAAAAGGGCCCGATTGTCCTGGGGGTTTCACGCCGTCGCGGTACGGCTCCGGCATGGCGGCCTCGTCGCGAGCACAGGGGGTCCCAGCCTGGAACAGCTCAATACCCGGGTGGAAAACGCACCGGTGCGCAGAAGGTGGCGGCACACCGCCGTCCAAGCTGCTTGAATACTTGTTGGAAACCGGTCGGAAACTGCGGGGGTTCGCACCACAATGCCGACCGGACGGGTGCCGCTTCGCGCGGCAGCTGCGCGGGAAGTAGACCGCGCTACTGGCAGAGGGTAGGTGACGAGCGCAATGACGGGTGAGCAGCCCAGCAGCAACGACGCAGCAATAGCCGAACCGGTTTCCAGGCCGGTTCCAGGGCCACGGCCCGGGCCACGACCCGGCCCCCGACCGGGTGCAGCGCCCAGACCCGCCGCGCACGCGTCGCCACATCCGACGTCGACGTTGCCGCACAGCGATCCCCACCGGTTCGGACGGGTCGACGACGACGGCACGGTGTGGTTGCTCAGCGCCGCCGGAGAGCGGGTCGTGGGTTCGTGGCAGGCCGGTGACCCGGAGGCGGCATTCGCCTATTTCGGCAGGCGCTACGACGATCTGAGCACCGAGATCGCTTTGATGGAGGAGCGGTTGGTGTCGGGAACCGGGGATCCCCGCAAGATCAACGCCAACGCGGGGGCCCTGCTCGAGACGCTGCCGACCGCCTGCGTGCTGGGTGACATCGATGCGCTGGCCGGCCGGTTATCCGACATCCGCGCCCGTATCGACGTCTATGTCACCGCGCACCGCTCCCGCCGCATGGAGCACCGGGCCGCCCAGACCGCCCGCAAGGAGGCACTGGCCGCCGAGGCCGAGGACATCGCCGCCAACTCGACGCAATGGAAGGCCGCCGGCGACCGGATGCGGGCGATCCTCGACGAATGGAAGACGATCACCGGGCTGGACCGCAAGGTCGACGACGCGCTGTGGAAGCGCTACTCGGCGGCCCGGGAGATCTTCAACCGCCGGCGCGGATCCCACTTCGCCGAACTCGACCGGGAGCGGTCCGGAGTGCGCCAGTCCAAGGAGCGGCTGTGCGAGCGGGCCGAGGCGTTGTCCGACTCCACGGACTGGACCGCGACCAGCGCGGAGTTCCGCAAGCTGCTCACCGAGTGGAAGGCGGCGGGCCGCGCCAGCAAGGACGTCGACGACGCGCTGTGGCGCCGGTTCAAGGCCGCCCAGGACTCGTTCTTCACCGCCCGAAACGCCGTCACCGCGGAGAAGGACGCCGAGTTCAAGGCCAACGCGGCCGCCAAGGAGGCGCTGCTGGCCGAGGCCGAGAAGATCGACACCAGCAATCACGACGCCGCCCGGGCCGCGCTGCGGAGCATCGCCGATAAGTGGGACGCGATCGGCAAGGTCCCCCGGGAGCGGTCCGCGGAATTGGAGCGGCGACTGCGCGCGATCGAGAAGAAGGTGCGCGACGCCGGCGAATCGGACTGGGCCGACCCGCAGGCCCAGGCCCGCGCCGAGCAGTTCCGCGCCCGCGCCGAGCAGTTCGAACAGCAGGCCGCGAAGGCGGCCGCGGCCGGTAAGACCAAGGAAGCCGACGAGGCGAGGGCGAACGCCGAGCAATGGCGTCAGTGGGCTGACGCCGCGGCCAAGGCTTTGACCCGCCGGTCTTAAGGGTCCTTCGGTTCGGCGCCGGCATCGGCGTCGGGAGTGCCGGTCCCCAGACTGTCCAGCAGCGTCCTGGACTGCTCTTGCGCGACGATACGGCGGCGCTGCTCCTCGGCGGCCAGCTGCACGATGGTGCGCTGCCACACCACCCGGGCCCAGTGGAACGTCAGCAGTATCACGGTGATCCACGCGACGAACAGGCCGATGCCCGGTCCGGGATGGCCCGCCGGCACGGTCTGGCGCGACCAGACCGCAAGCAGACCCGTACCGCTGGCGAGCATGGAACCGGCCAGTGCCACCCAGGCCACCGCCCAGAGCCGGGTCAGTAAGGCCAGAATCGAGAAGCCGACGCTGAACACCAGCGCCAGCCAGGTGAATACCTGCGAGGGCAGCCCCACCGCGGCGTAGCCGGCGCCGTGGGTGCCGAACAGCACGTCCCAGCCCCGCACGCTGCCTGTGTGCGGCAGGATGAACGAGCCCAGCAGCACGAACACCAGGATCGCGACGACGAGAGCCCTGGCACCGGGCTCGATTTCGCGAGCAACCCGGCGCTCGGCCGCCTCGATTTCAGACCGGTAGGCGTCGAATTCCGCCACGTGAAGTTCTCCGTTCATTCATTGGCCGCAACCGGCTGGCTGGGCCGGCACGGCGACGGGCACCCCGACACCAGGCATACCCAGTCCGACGCCGGTTCGACCCGAAAGGTGCGCATCGCCGGCGCGCGTGCGGCGGTGGGTCAGGATGCCGGCGTCAGCGATGAGATGGTGCGGCGCGGCGTCGGTGACCACGGCGGTGACGACGTCGCCAGGACGCACCTCACGGGCTCCGGCGGTGAAGTGGACTAGCCGGCCGTCGCGGGCGCGGCCGGTCATGCGCGCGGTGCGGCTGTCCTTGCGTCCTTCGCCGGCGGCGACCAGCAGCTCGACGGTCTGGCCCACCACCGCGCGGTTGTGCTGCAGAGAGATGCTCTCCTGCAACTCCACGAGGCGCTCGTAGCGTTGCTGTACAACGGCTTTGGGCACCTGATCGGGAAGCTCGGCGGCGGGCGTGCCGGGGCGCGGGGAGTACTGGAAGGTGAACGCGGCCGCGAAGCGCGCCTGGGCCACCACGTCGAGGGTGGCGGCGAAGTCCTCTTCGGTCTCGCCGGGGAAGCCGACGATGAGGTCGGTGGTGATCGCGGCGTGCGGCATGGCCGCCCGCACCCGCTCGATGATGCCGAGATAGCGATCGGCCCGGTAGGAACGCCGCATGGCACGCAGAATCCGGTCCGACCCCGATTGCAACGGCATGTGCAGGGCCGGGCAGACGTTCGGTGTCTGCGCCATCGCCTCGATCACGTCGTCGGTGAACTCGGCCGGGTGCGGCGAGGTGAACCGGACCCGCTCCAGGCCGTCGATGTCGCCACAGGCCCGCAGCAACTCGGCGAACGCGCCCCGGTTGCGCGGAATCGCCGGGTCGGCGAACGAGACGCCGTAGGCGTTGACGTTCTGGCCCAGCAGGGTGACCTCGAGCACGCCGGTATCCACCAGCGACCGCACTTCGGCCAGGATGTCGGCCGGGCTGCGATCGACCTCCTTGCCCCGCAGCGACGGCACGATGCAGAACGTGCAGCTGTTGTTGCAGCCCACCGAGATGGAAACCCAAGCGGCATAAGCGGATTCGCGGGCACTGGGTAGCGACGACGGGAACTGCTGCAGCGCCTCGGCGATCTCCACCTGGGCTTCGTTGTTGTGCCGGGCCCGCTCCAGCAGCGCCGGCAGCGATCCGATGTTGTGGGTGCCGAAGACGACGTCGACCCACGGCGCCTTGCGCAGTACGGCGTCGCGGTCCTTTTGTGCCAGACAGCCGCCGACCGCGATCTGCATGTCGGGGTTGCTGCGCTTGCGCGGCGCCAGGTGGCTGAGGTTGCCGTACAGCTTGTTGTCGGCGTTCTCTCGGACCGCACAGGTGTTAAAGACGACGATGTCGGCGTCGTCACCCTCTGCCGCGCGGCGGTAGCCGGCGGCTTCGAGCAGTCCGGCGAGCCGCTCCGAGTCGTGCACGTTCATCTGACAGCCGTAGGTGCGGACCTGGTACGTGCGGCCCGAGTCGCTGGCAGGCGCGCCATCGCCTGTCACACCCGCAGCGCCCGGTGCCACCGTCGAAGTCACGGGGCCATCGTACTGGCGGGCGACACAGAGCCTGGTTGTCGGCCGTTGCGGTGGGCCCCTCAGACCCGCCGGCGCTCCCGTTCGGCCGCTAACTCACCCAGCACCACCTCGCACGCCACCGTCTGGCTGTACCCGCGGCGGGCCAGCATCCCGACCAGGCGGCGAGTCACCTTGGCGTCGTCCTCACTCAGCACCTCGCGCCGCAATTTTGTCCGGACCAACTGCTCTGCCCGCTCACGTTCGGCACCGGCGTCGATACCGGCCAGCACCGTGTCGATCACCTCGTTGTCCACGCCTTTGGTGTGCAACTCGGCGGCCAGTGCTCGCTTGCTCTTTCCGGCGTTCACGCGGCGGGACCGCACCCACTGCTCGGCGAAGTCGGCGTCGTCGATCAGACCGACGCCGGCCAGCCGATCCAGCACCCGGTTGCTGACGTCGTCGGGGTATCCCCGCTTGGCCAGCTGGCCGGCCAACTCGGCCCTGGTTCGTGATCGCGCGGTGAGCAGGCGCAGGCACAGGGCCCGCGCCTGCTCGTCGCGACGAGACGACTCAGAAGTCGACGGGGGCGGGCAGGACGCCGTCATCGGTCACCACGGCACCAATGCCGAGCTTTTCCTTGATCTTCTTCTCGATCTCGTTGGCGATATCGCCGTTTTCGAGCAAGAAGTTGCGAGCGTTCTCCTTGCCCTGACCGAGTTGCTCACCCTCATAGGTGAACCAGGCGCCGGACTTACGAATGAAGCCCTGATCGACGCCCATGTCGATCAGCGATCCTTCCCTGCTGATGCCCCTGCCGTAGAGAATGTCGAACTCGGCCTGTTTGAACGGCGGTGAAACCTTGTTCTTGACTACCTTGACCCGGGTGCGGTTACCCACTGCGTTGGTGCCGTCCTTGAGCGTCTCGATCCGCCGCACGTCCAAGCGCACCGACGCGTAGAACTTCAGCGCCTTGCCACCGGTCGTCGTCTCGGGCGAGCCGAACATCACGCCGATCTTGTCCCGGAGCTGGTTGATGAAGATCGCCGTGGTGCCCGAATTGTTCAGTGCCCCCGTCATTTTCCGCAGCGCCTGGCTCATCAGCCGGGCCTGCAGTCCGACGTGGCTGTCACCCATCTCGCCTTCGAGTTCCGCGCGCGGCACCAGCGCTGCCACCGAGTCGATGACCACGATGTCGAGCGCACCCGAACGGATCAGCATGTCGGCGATCTCGAGCGCCTGCTCTCCGGTGTCCGGCTGGCTGACCAGCAACGAATCGGTGTCGACGCCCAACTTCTTGGCGTAGTCCGGATCCAGCGCGTGCTCGGCGTCGATGAACGCCGCCACACCGCCGGCAGCCTGGGCGTTGGCCACCGCGTGCAGTGCGACGGTGGTCTTACCCGAGGACTCCGGGCCGTAGATCTCGACAACCCGGCCCCGGGGCAGGCCACCGATGCCCAGAGCCACGTCCAGTGCGATGGACCCGGTGGGGATCACTGAGATCGGCTGGCGCACCTCGTCCCCGAGGCGCATCACCGAGCCTTTGCCGTAACTCTTCTCGATCTGGGCCATAGCCAGTTCGAGAGCCTTCTCGCGATCGGGGGCTTGAGCCATGATGCCTCTCCTGTAGTCGGTGTTCCGGTGACCGGTATCGGTCGGTTGGCCGTGACACTAAAGAAGGCCACCGACAAGTTGAGATCTCCGAGTGATCACCACAGTAGCCGAACACCTGTTCGACTCAAGTTCGACACGCCGCGTGTGGCAGGATCACCTCGAAGAACACATGAACATCGCTGCGGAACTGGCCGAAATTTCCACCTATGGCGGGTTTTTCGCCTTGACCGTGGGCGGAGATCCGGCCGGGTGGCACCCCGTCACGCGGTCCTACGCCACCGGCTGCGCTGACCTCATCGAGGCCACCTCCCGGCACTACGGCACCGCCGACCTGCGCATCGGCGCTTCCCTGGTACACCTCGGCCACGCCGCCCGGCTGTGGTCGCCGGTTCTCGCGTGCGCGCTGGCCCACGGGGTCGTTCCGGACCTGACCGACCTCCAACGCGCCGACGACGGCGCCCGGTTGAGGCTGCCGGAGCCCGTCGGAGTGCCTGTCGAGACCGTCTCCCCCGAACTGATGTACCGGATCGTGGTGCGGGACCACCTGGACCGGCTTGCGGCCGGCTTGCGGGTCGGCCTGGCGCCCGGACTGCTCTATGGCAACGTCGCGTCGGCACTGGTGGGCACGTCGCGGCAACTGGTGCTGGCGCGCCCCGATCTCCGCGTGACGATCGCGCGGACCACGTCCGCGTTGCTGGACATCGGCAACCTGGCCGGCACCGGCGTGATCACCAGCGCGAACCTGGATTTCCGGCGGAACAGCTGCTGCCTGTACTGCCGCATCCCGGGCGGGGGCACGTGCGGCGACTGCGCACTCGGCTGACGACGACGGCGCCGATTCTGCGGTGAGGGCGGGTGTTTTCGACTGACTGTCACCCTGAACGCAGACTCAACGCATCCAGTAAAAGTCACCACTGATCGCGAGGCACGTCGAAGTCGGCGCACAACGCGCGCCACACCTCGCGGGGCTCGATCCCCTCTTCGATCGCCTGGGCCGCGGTACGGCCGCCCAGCCCGGTCAGCACGTGATCGACCAGCACCGAAGATCCATATGCAGCGCCGAAGCGCAGCACCACCCGCTCGTTGAACTCGGTCAGCCGCACGCCCGCCAACCTACCGTTCAGCGGGCGACCGCCAACGCCTCGTGACACACCCGCACCGGATCGGCGACCTCGGCGAGGCTGGCGGCGGCCTGCCGGGCCGCCGCCCGATACCGCGGTGACGCCAGCACCTCGCTGACCTCCGCCGCCAGCGCGTCGCCGGTCAACGGCCTGATCAGCCGCCCGCTGCCCTGACGCACCACCCGGTTGGCAATCTCCCACTGATCCCCGCCGCCGGGGACCACCACCAGCGGCACCCCGGCCAGCAGGGTCTTGGCGACCATCCCGTGACCGCCGCCGCAGACCGCCACGTCGGCATGCGTCAACAGCTCGTCCTGACGGCCCAGCCCGACCGCCGCCCAGGGCGGCACCTCCAACTCCTCACCACCCAGCCGGGACACCACCACCCGCGCGCCTACCGGCAGGGTCTCCCCCGGTCTCAGGGCTTGTAATGCCAGTTCGGCCATCCCGATGGTGCCCGTGGACGCCGTGGAAGGGGCGACCACAACCACCGGCCCCGAACCCGGCGGGATCTGCAGCACGCGGTCGGTCGGCTCGAAGTGCAACGGACCTACCACGACGGCCTCGACCGGCCAGTCCGGGCGGGGGACTTCCAATGCGGGCAGGGTGGCGATCAGCCGTCGCAACGGCCCGGGATCATGCGCCGGCAGCCCGATCTCGACCCGGACCGCCGACCGCTGCCCCAGCCCCGCCCGCACGGAGCGCGCCGTCAACGCCCGCATCACGGTGTCGCGCAGCTTGCCCCGCAGCCCCGTGCCGGGCGCCAGACCGCTCCCGATCGGCGGCAACCCTTTCGACGGCAGATAAAGCGGGTGCGGGCAGAGCTCGACCCACGGGATCCCCAGCAGCTCGGCGGCCAAGCCGCCGCCGGACGTAATGACATCGGACACAATCAGATCCGGCGCCAGGTCGCGCAACGTCGGGGCGATGAGCACCGCCATCCGTGCCGCGCGGCGGTGAATCCGGGACCCCGCGTCGAGATCCTCGTCGGTGGCCACCAGGCCGTCCAGCTCGACCGCATCGATCCCCGCCGCGCGGGCGGTATCCAGCCACTCCACCCCGGTCAACAAGGTCGGCGAATCCCCGGCCACCAGGAAGCGCCGGCACAGCGCAATCGCGGGAAACGAGTGTCCAGGATCGGGTCCGGCGACCACGGCAACGCGCATCCGCCTCACCCTGCCACACCCGATCTCGCCTACGGTGGTCCCGCGATTATCGCCCTAGCCCAGTCAGACCACCCCGCTACCACGCCTCAGCACTACCATTCAAGAGGTAGGCGCAGTCTTGCCCCCTTGATTCCTACGTGAGGCAAGCGCGGCAGCACGATTTGACGACCATCGGCTGATTTAGAAGAGGACTACAAGAGAGCCGAAGCCGAGGCGCAGGGTTTGCGGCACCGACTTCGAAGCACTCATCTACGTCTGAAGATGCCCTCGAACCGAGCTCACCTTGTCCAGATTCTTTCAGGCGAAAGCAAGCGGTTCCGACGGACACAGCGGTACTGGCCGGAACGCCGTGTCACGCCGCAACACCGAACAGGTAGAAGGCCGAACGCCAACCTACTTGCATATAAGCCAAGCTCAGCATGCCTAGCCGAAGAGACTTACGTGGCGTGCGCTTGGCCTCCAACAGCTCGAGACCATGCGCCGCGGCGAGCTTCTCAAGCCTTGTTCGGTACCAGAGGGGAAACAGAATCAGAAGCCGCCCTCCGTCGGTCAAGTAGTCGCTCACTTGGCCGAACAGAGTGGGCAGGAAGCGAACCGAGGTCGCAAACTGTTGTTCGTCGCTTTCGAACTCAAGTGAAACAAATGGTGGATTCGCCAGAACGATGTCGAACTTGCCCTCGACGTTGGAGAACATGTCGCTCCGCTGCACCGTCACGTTCGTCAGGCCGTGGCGGCGACAGTTCTCAATGGTGTTCTCGACCGCATTCGAATTGATGTCTACCGCTACTACCTCGCTAGCTTTCGGCGCCGTGAACAAGGCGAATACTCCGCTGCCACAGCCGAGATCGAGTACCCGGTCCCCCGGCCGGCAATACCGGGCGGCGGCGTGCTCGTTCTCCAGCGGCTTGTAGACGCTGGGCGAGACAACCAAGTGCTTACCTTCGATCTTGATCGAGGGAAAAGCAGAATTCAGCATCCCGACATAGGGATACCAGAACTTCATGAATGCACGCTTGGCCGGCGACAATGCCATCTAGATCTCCTTCGTTGTTTGTCACGCCACTAGGGCGCTCAGACGTTCACACCCACCACCTCGCACCCGGAGCCCCGACCCGCTTACCGCTTTCGGCACAAAAGAATCCCGCGCAGGGCGACCAAGAAACCGCAGAAACATACAGCAATCTGGCACAGCTATGCGAATGTCCGACTGTTCACTTGTTACGCGGGATACTAAGACATTGTTAGATAAAGTTGCGAGCTTTCAATCCCACAGGGACGAACCTTGAGACGCCCCCGTTGCGCGTGTCACGTTTACGTATCATCAAGTTTCAGTCCCACGTCGGCTAGCGACCCTCTTTATTGCGAATGCCAAAATTTTTCCATCCGAACTAGTATTAATACGCAAGATGTTGATTTTAGACATTTATGTTTCAAGTGTTGCGCCAATATCTCATTCGCCTGCCAGCAACCTTCGGCCGCCTAGATGCCGAAAGTTACAGTGGCACTTAGTCATTCGAAGCAAAATGACCCATGGGACAGATGAATATCCGGGGTGGATGCACCGTGCCGAAAGCATGTTTATTTAAGTTTATTAAAGGTGTTTACATCAAGGCAGGCTCGGGCTAGTCTTGCCTCCAGCATCCCTTTGACATGGGATCTGCGCTCCCAAAACATCTGCTTACTCGCTTGCTCAAGCAACACTCTCAAGGTATTTCAATAACACATCACATGAGGAGGAATACTCATGACCGAACTGGCAGCAAAATTAGAATCTTTACCCGTGAGATCCGCCGCATTGGACCCGGCGACATTGACAGGGAGCATGTTGGACTTCCGCGATGTCACTGGCGACCATCTTATTAATCGACTGGATGATTTTTATGAATGGCAGGACCGACGGCGCGAGCACAGCCTATGGTTTATGGGCCGATCCACCGAAGCAGGTCCGCGGCGCCGCGTCACCGCCTACGACGACGCCGGCCGGAGAATGGACGGGATCAACTTCGCCTCTCAGGACTACCTTTCACTGTCGGGTCATCCTGCGATCAAGGCCGCTGCTGTAGATGCGATCGAGGAGTACGGCGTTCACAGCGCGGGGTCCCCTGCTCTGGTAGGAAACACTTCGGTCTCTCTAGCGCTGGAACGCCGCATTGCTGAGTTCGTGGGAGCTGAGCACGTCAGCCTTTTTCCAACGGGCTGGGCCGCAGGTTACGGAGTGGTCAAGGGATTGGTCCGCCCCAGCGATCACATCCTGATGGACCGGCTGTCTCACGCCTGCCTCCAGGAGGGTGCGCGCGCCGCGACACCGAACATCCGGTTGTTCGGACACAACGACGTCGCCGACTTGCGCGCGCAGCTTGAATCAGTCCGTTCTCATGACACCCGTAACGGCATCATGATCGTCACCGAGGCGCTGTTCTCGATGGACTCCGACACACCCGACATCGCCGCCATGCAGGATCTCGCGAAAGAATTCCGGGCGACGCTGGTAGTTGATGTTGCACATGACCTCGGCTGCCTCGGCCTCGATGGCCGCGGACATATCGGACTGCAGGGCATGATCGGCAAGGTGGATCTGGTGATGGGATCGTTCTCCAAGACCTTCGCGTCCAATGGGGGCTTCGTTGCGACGAACCACCGAAAGGTGAAGGAATACCTTCGTTACTACTCCTCGCCGAACACCTTCTCCAACGCGCTGTCGCCGATCCAGGCCGCCGTCGTTCTGCGAGCGTTCGAAATCGTCGACAGCCCGGAAGGTGCTTCGCTGAGGCAGCAGACGATGACCAACGTTCAGTTGTTACGTGGGCGTTTAAGCCAAGCGGGTTTCGAAACTTACGGCGCCCCCTCACCGATCGTCTGCGTGAAAATCGGCAATGAGGGCCTTGCCCGTCTGACAAGCCGGTGGCTGCAGGCCAATGGTCTAGTCGCCAACCTCGTCGAGTTTCCCGGAGTCGCAAAGGGGAAGGCGCGCCTACGAATGCAGGTTATGTCGAACCACACCGACCAAGACATCTCCGACGCCGTGGCCCGCGTCGCAGCGGCCCACCGATACGCAAAAGCCGAGATCACGGAGGTTGCCGACGCGTCCGATTGAACTCAAAGGGGGCGAGAATGCCTCATTCGGCTAGTCACACGCACCACGTCGCGAGGACTCCTTGTGCCTCAGCCCGCAGACTTGCCACTGCCAGGATACTTCTACCATCGAATGCGCGGTTGCGGGGAGCATTTGTGGCTGCCTTCCTCTGGCGGCCTGCGGCACGCTTGGGTAGGCATGCCGCAGGCCGACTTTGGTTCAGCCACCAGCGGCACCCCGGCCAGCAGGGTCTTGGCGACCATCCCGTGGCCGCCGCCGCAGACCGCCACGTCGGCGTGCGTCAACAGTTCGTCCTGACGGCCCAGACCCACCGCCGCCCAGAGCGGCACCTCCAACTCCGCACCGCGCAGTCGCGACACCACGACCCGCGCCCCTACCGGCAGGGTCTCCCCCGGACTCAGGGATTGCAATGCCAGTTCGGCCATCCCGATGTTGCCGGTGGACGCCGTAGACCGGGCGAGGGCAAGGTGGCGATCAACCGTCGCAACGGCCCGGGATCATGCGCCGGCAGCCCGATCTCGACCCGGACCGCCGACCGCTGCCCCAGCCCCGCCCGCACGGAGCGCGCCGTCAACGCCCGCATCACGGTGTCGCGCAGCTTGCCCCGCAGCCCCGTGCCGGGCGCCAGACCGCTCCCGATCGGCGGCAACCCTTTCGACGGCAGATAAAGCGGGTGCGGGCAGAGCTCGACCCACGGGATCCCCAGCAGCTCGGCGGCCAAGCCGCCGCCGGACGTAATGACATCGGACACAATCAGATCCGGCGCCAGGTCGCGCAACGTCGGGGCGATGAGCACCGCCATCCGTGCCGCGCGGCGGTGAATCCGGGACCCCGCGTCGAGATCCTCGTCGGTGGCCACCAGGCCGTCCAGCTCCACCGCGTCGATCCCCGCCGCGCGGGCGGTATCCAGCCACTCCACCCCGGTCAACAACGTGGGCGAATCCCCGGCCACCAGGAAGCGCCGGCACAGCGCAATCGCGGGAAACGAGTGTCCAGGATCGGGTCCGGCGACCACGGCAACGCGCATCCGCCTCACCCTGCCGCACCTGAGCTCGCCTACGCTGGCGACTATGACTGAGCTGACTCAGAGAGGGCCCGGATCCGGAGCCGAAACCACCGACAACATCCGTGTGGTCGAAGACTTCCTCAACGCCCTGCAGGCCGAGGACTTCGACACCGTCGACGAGTTGTTGCACGACAAACTCGTCTACGAGAACGTCGGGTTCTCCCGAATTCGGGGCGGCCGCAAGACGACAGCGCTGCTGAGCAAGATGCAGGGGCGCATCGGCTTCGAGGTGAAGATCCACCGCATCGCAGCCGACGGCTCCGCCGTCCTCACCGAGCGCACCGACGCACTGATCCTGGGCCCTCTGCGGCTGCAGTTCTGGATCTGCGGGACCTTCGAGCTGCAAGACGGGCGAATCACGCTGTGGCGCGACTACTTCGACAGCTACGACATGCTGAAGGGGTTCCTGCGCGGCGTGGCCGGAGTGGTGGTTCCGTCGCTGCGCGCGACGCTGTAAAGGCATCGGCCGTCACGGCGGCGGACAAATACGAAATTCCGCGTCAGGTTCCGAAACACCGCGCGACGCCTGGGGTGAGCTGGCGATCCCGGACGGGCATGTCGGCGGCAAAGGTGGGCTGATCGGCGACGGCGGCAACGGCGGCAACGGCGGCGACGGGCTGGTAGGCAAGGCCGGCAACGGCGGCAACGGCGGCAGCGCCTTCTTGTGGGGCCTGGGTGGTAACGGCGGCAACAGCGGAGTCAGCGCCACGGTTGGTGCCGTCGCCGGCGCCGGCGGCACCGGCGGACTGCTGCTGGGCCTGAACGGCCAGAACGGACTGCAGTTCCCGTAGCAGCGAGACCTAGATCGCCCGCGGCAACCCGCCGAGCTCGTCGAACGCCTGCGCCCAGCTCAGCAGGCGATCGGTCGCACCGACCAGCTCGTCACGGTAGCGTTGCTGCGAAAGGGTGGCTGCGCCTTCACCGTTCGCAGAAGACACCAATTGCGCTGCCGCAGTAACCATTTCGTTGTACTGACGGACCCCGGCGCCGAGCTGCGCGGTGTAGGCGTTGATGGTCGGCACCAGGTAGTGACGAGATGCTTCAGTGTTGTGCGCGGCTCGCTCCATCGACACCACCTCGGCGGCGGTCGCCGCCATGGCCGCCGAGGTTCGCTTGGCGGCGTCGGTCAGGTCGCTGATCTCGTCGGGCGGCAACATCTCGCCCCGCTCGATCACGCCCAGCAGCGAGAAAAAGCCACGCTCGGAGGCCCCCAGGGCGTACATGGCGGGCCGGGCGGCCGAACCGGCGGGCGGCAGCCGGCGAGGACTGGCCGGCCGCTGCGCGGGCAGGGGCTCGGACTTCAACCAGTAGTAGCGGAAGAACAACAAGGTCGCCGGAATCACCATGACGACGGCGACGGCGCCGGTGATCTGCAGCAGTAGCGCGAACCAGCCCCAGGCCGCCAACACCGCGGTCACCAGACCCCAGAACACCACCCCGGCGGTGAAGATCCAGGCCCACCGCAGGGCGCGGCGCCGTCGGCGCAACTGGCGCGCTCGCGGATCGCTGGCGGCGCTGATCTTGCGGGCGAGCAGGTCGGTCACGTCGGCGGCGGTGTCGAATCCGCGCTGCAGCAACCCGCGCCACAGACCCCGCTGATTCGACTTCGCCGCCATCGGCTCGCCCCTACTGACCGAACGGCTTATCGGGGACGGCTCCGCCCGGCTCAGTGGCCGGGGTTGCCGGGGTGACGCCCGGTGCGGCCGCGCCGCCGGCGGGCAGTGCCTCGCCCCGCATCGACGCGCGGATCTGCTCGAGGCGGGAATGACCGGCCATCTGCACCCCGGCCTGCTCGACCTCGAGCATGCGGCCCTGCACCGAGCTCTGCGCGAGCTCCGCGGAGCCGATCGCATTGGCGTAACGACGTTCGATCTTGTCGCGCACCTCGTCCAGGCTGGGGGTGTTGCCCGGCGCGGCGAGCTCACTCATCGACCGCAGCGACGCGCTGACCTGCTCCTGCATCTTGGCCTGCTCGAGCTGGCTGAGCAGCTTGGTGCGCTCGGCGATCTTCTGCTGCAGCACCATCGCGTTGCGCTCGACGGCCTTCTTCGCCTGCCCGGCCGCCTGCAGAGCCTGGTCGTGCAGCGTCTTGAGGTCTTCGACGCTCTGCTCGGCGGTCACCAGCTGGGCCGCGAAGGCCTCGGCGGCGTTGTTGTACTCGGTGGCTTTGGCGGCGTCCCCGCTGGCGACGGCCTGGTCGGCCAGGGTGAGCGCCTGACGAACGTTGACCTGCAGCTTCTCGATGTCGGCCAGCTGCCGGTTGAGCCGCATCTCCAGCTGACGCTGGTTACCGATCACCTGCGCGGCCTGCTGGGTCAACGCCTGGTGGGTGCGCTGCGCCTCCTCGATGGCCTGCTGGATCTGCACTTTCGGGTCGGCGTGCTCGTCAATCTTGGAATTGAACAGCGCCATGAGGTACTTCCACGCTTTGACGAACGGATTGGCCATCAGTTAGCTCCGCCTTCGCTTCTTCTTGTGGTCCGGATGGGCCGCAACGCTTACCCTGCCGCTCAATTTAGTGGGTCAGCCGTCGTCGCCCCACCCATGGTGCATATCTCGTGGACGCGGGTCTACCCGCGGCGCTCACGCCACGGCCAGTGAGACCACCGGAGGGATGACCACCTTGATGCTGGTATCGATGGACGCAGCGCGGCTGGTGCGCTCTTCGCGGGCCATCCGCTCGCCGGCGTCGATCAGTACCTGCGACAACGGGACCTGCAGGGCGTCGCAGATCGCGGTGAGCAGCTCGCTGGACGGTTCTTTGCGGCCGCGCTCGATCTCCGACAAGTACCCGAGACTCACCCGCGCCGAATCGGACACCTCCCGTAGCGTCCGGCCCTGCGACGTCCGGGCCCCCCGCAGCACGTCGCCAACCACCTCACGCACTAGTGACGCCATCGTGCTCCCCTTCGTCTGGTCATCCCCAAGAATTCCTGGGACTTCACGTGAACGCAGGCGGTGGGCGCAATGGTTCCCTAGGCGTCGTGTTGGGTTCGGCGAATTTCTCTGACCGTCGACGCGACGTAGTCGATGCCGGTGACCACGGTCAGAACAATCGCCAGACCCATCACCACCACCGCCGCGGTGTGCAGAATCCCGGACAGGGGCAGCACGAACAGCCCGATCGCCACCGCCTGGACCACCGTTTTGAGCTTGCCGCCCCAGCTGGCGGGAATGACGCCGCGGTGGATGACAGCCAGCCGCAACACGGTGATCGCCACTTCGCGGGTCATGATCAGCACCGTCACCCACCACGGCAGGTCACCGAGCATGGACAGCCCGATCAGGGCGGCTCCGATCAGCGTCTTGTCGGCGATCGGGTCGACGAAGGCGCCGAATTCGGTCGCCATGCCGTAGTTGCGGGCGAGCTGGCCGTCAAAGCGATCGGTGATGACGGCCACCGCGAAGATCGCCCACGCCACGACGCGCGCATAGGTGTGGTGACCGTCGCCGTAGAACAGCGCGTAAAGAAAGATCGGAACCAGCAGTAACCGCACCAGGGTGAGGACATTCGCCAGATTCGCGATACGGGCCTGACCCGCTGCCTGACCCGCCTGCGGTTGCCCCGACACGGCCTCAGAATAACGGCTGGCCAGCTCATGTGGTCAGTGATGTCGATACTGTTGCCCCGTGACCGAGAATCGACGGGATTACCGGCCGGTTGTTCGGCGGGCGCGAACGTCTGACGTCCCTGCGATCAAACAACTGGTGGACACCTACGCCGGCAGGATTCTGCTGGAAAAGAATCTGGTGACGCTTTATGAGTCCGTCCAGGAATTCTGGGTGGCTGAAGACCCGGACATGACCGGGAAAGTGGTCGGCTGCGGCGCACTGCACGTGTTGTGGTCGGACCTCGGCGAAATCCGCACGGTCGCCGTCGACCCGGACCTGACCGGTCACGGAGTCGGCCACGCGATCGTGAACCGGCTGCTAGAAGTGGCCCGGGAGCTGGAACTCGAGCGGCTGTTCGTGTTGACGTTCGAGACCGAGTTCTTCGGTAGGCACGGGTTCACCGAGATCGAGGGCACTCCGGTGACCGCCGAGGTGTTCGAGGAAATGTGCCGTTCGTACGACATCGGTGTCGCCGAATTCCTGGATCTGAGCTACGTCAAGCCCAACATTCTGGGTAATTCCCGGATGCTGCTGGTCCTGTAGCCCCCCGCGAGCAGACGCGAAATCACGCAAAACCGGCGGTTTTAGCGCGATTTCGCGTCTGCTCGCGCTGTTGGGCCTAGTCCTCGTCGAGGTCGCTGCCGTCGGCGCCGCTGCCGCCCCGGATCAGCGCCAGGGTGCCGGCCAGCTCATCCGGCTTGACCAGCACCTCGCGGGCCTTGGAGCCTTCGCTGGGCCCGACGATGCCGCGGGTCTCCATCAGGTCCATCAACCGGCCGGCCTTGGCGAAGCCCACCCGCAGCTTGCGCTGCAGCATCGAGGTCGAGCCGAACTGGCTGGACACCACCAACTCGACGGCCTGCAGGAACACGTCCATGTCGTCGCCGATGTCGGGATCGACGTCAGCGCGCTCACCGCTGGGCTTGGCTGCGGTGACACCCTCGGTGTATTCCGGTTCGGCCTGGTCCTTGCAGGCGGCGACGACGGCCTGGATCTCCTCGTCGGTGATGTAGGCGCCCTGCAACCGGATCGGCTTGCCGGCCCCCATCGGCAGGAACAGGCCGTCGCCCATTCCGATCAGCTTTTCCGCGCCGGCCTGGTCCAGGATTACGCGGCTGTCGGTCAGCGATGACGTCGCAAACGCCAGCCGGGACGGCACGTTGGTCTTGATCAGCCCCGTCACCACGTCCACCGACGGGCGCTGGGTGGCCAGCACCAGGTGGATGCCGGCGGCGCGCGCCTTCTGGGTGATCCGCACGATGGCGTCCTCGACGTCGCGCGGCGCGGTCATCATCAGGTCGGCGAGCTCGTCGACGATCGCCAGGACGTACGGATAGGGCCGGTACACCCGCTGGCTGCCGAGTGGCGCGGTGATCTCGCCAGATCGCACCTTGGCGTTGAAGTCGTCGATGTGCCGCACCCGCGACGCCTGCATGTCCTGGTAGCGCTGTTCCATCTCCTCGACCAGCCAGGCCAGCGCCGCCGCCGCCTTCTTCGGCTGGGTGATGATCGGCGTGATCAGGTGCGGAATGCCTTCATACGGCGTCAGTTCCACCATCTTCGGGTCGATCAGGATCATCCTGACCTCTTCCGGGGTGGCGCGGGTCAGCAGCGAGACCAGCATGGAGTTGACGAAGCTGGACTTGCCCGAGCCGGTGGAACCCGCCACCAGCAGGTGCGGCATCTTGGCCAGGTTGGCCGAGATGAAGTCGCCTTCGATGTCCTTGCCCAGCCCGATCACCAGCGGGTGGTGGTCCCGGCGGGTCGACGGCGCGGTGAGCACGTCGGCCAACCGCACCATTTCGCGGTCGGTGTTGGGCACCTCGATGCCGACGGCGGACTTGCCCGGGATCGGGGCCAGCATCCGCACGCTCTCGGTGGCCACCGCATAGGCGATGTTCTTCTGCAGCGCGGTGATCTTCTCCACCTTGACGCCGGGGCCGAGCTCCACCTCGTAGCGGGTGACCGTCGGCCCGCGGGTGCAGCCCGTGACCGCGGCGTCGACCTTGAACTGGGTGAGCACCTCGCCGATGGCGCCGGCCATGTGGGTGTTGGCGGCGCTGCGCTTCTTGGGCGGCTCACCGGCCACCAGCAGATCGAGCGGCGGCAGTGTGTAGGGACCTTCGACCACCCGGTCGAGCACTGGGGTGTCTTGTTTTTCGGCTTTGTCGGCCTTCGCTCCACGCCGACGGGTCCGCGGCTCGGGAACGGTCGGCGTCTCGTCGGCGATGGGCTCGGCGAGCGCCGCGTCCGCCGCCGTGGGCCAGGGCTTCGGCTCGTCCTCGGGGCGCAGCGGGGCCTCGTCGTAGTAGCCGTCCGAGAAGTCCTCGGAGGGGGCGACTTCGACCGTGTCCGCGTCGTCACCGGCGAAGTCGTCGTATTCGTCATAGTCGTCGTATTCGCGTTGGAACAGTCTGGTGCCGAACATGTTTCGCAGGGCGTCAGGCACCTCGCGGATAGTGATGCCGGTCAGCAGCAACACCCCGAACAACGCACAGATGAACAACAGGGGCGCCGCGATCCACGCGGTCAAGCCGTCCGAGAGCGGCCCACCGATCGCGAAGCCGATGAATCCCGCTGCGCGCTTGCGTAATTCGGGGTCCTCCGGCGATCCGGACCACAAGTGGCGAAGGCCGAGAAACGACAGTGCGATCAGGCTGGAGCCGAGGATCAGCCGCGGCCGCGCGTCGGGGTCGGGCTCCGTGCGCATCAGCACTATCGCCGCGGCGGCCGCAACCAACGGCAGCAGCACAACACCTGAGCCGACGAATAGGCGCAGACCTGAATCCACCCACGCCCCCACCGGTCGGGCGGCGCCGAACCATGAACTGGCGGCAACGATTACGGCGACGCCCAGCAACGCCAGCGCGATCCCGTCCCGGCGGTGTCCGGGTTCGATGTGGCGGGCCTGACCGATCGAGCGCGCCGCGCTCCCGGTCCCCCTGGCGGCCATCATCCAACTGGCGCGAGCAGCCCGTCCGCACGCGCGTCCGGTCAGCACGAGCACCGACTGATTGCGGCGTTTGGCGGGCCTGCTGACCCGTTTGACGGGCTTGCCCGGACGCTTCTTGGGTGCACGGGGAGACGCGCTTGCTCGCCCACCTGCGGCCCCGGCCCGCGAAGTGGCCCCTGACCTGCTCGTTCGTGTTCCGGAGCGGGCTGCGGTCTTACTGGCCATGCCCGCAAGCGTAGTCGCATCAATAACATCAACACCACCCGCCACACTGGTAACGGATCGTTAATCCCGGCTTGCTCATCCCGTTACCGCGCAGGCTGCGGAGAGTGCATTGTGGTGGGGTGCTGGAAGATAGGCATCTCGACAGCCGGGTCGGTGATCCGGCGGTGGTTCGGTCGGTATTCGAGGCGTTGGACGTCATGGCGTGTTGCTGGCAGGGGCCGGAGCTGCGCCTGATCGCGGCGAACGCCGCGTTCCGCTACGTCGCAGGCCGAGACGACGTGATCGGATGCACCGTCTCCGAGGTGTTCCCCGAACTGGACGGTCAGCTGATGAACCCGGTGATCGAGCGGGTCTACTCCACCGGCCGCACCGAAGTCGGACGGGAGTGGCGAGTCCAGTGGGAGCACCCGGCGTCCAATCGGGTCGAGGAACGCTGGCTCAGTTTCGTCGTCGCACCACATACCGACAACCGGGAATGGGTGCTCGCGTACGCGATCGACGTCACCGACCAGGTGATGGAGCGTGAGCTCGCTGGGCGGCAGGCCGCCGAGGCCCAACGCCGCTACGAGGCGACCCGCGATGTCGTCGACGAACTGCAGCGGGCACTGCTGCCCATCGAGCTGCCGGTCGTCCCGCATATCGACCTCGCTGCCCGCTACCTGACCGCCTCGCGCGACCAGGCCGCCGGCGGGGACTGGTTCGACGCGCTACCGCTGGACGACGGCCGCATGGCACTGGTGGTCGGGGACGTAGTGGGGCATGGCGTGGCGGCGTCGGCGGCCATGGGACAACTTCGCGCCGCGCTCGAACTGGCGGTGACCACGGCTGCGGACCTCGGCTCTGCCATCGCCCAGGTCGACGCGTTCGCCGCACAGAAGCGACCGCTGCGGGCCGCGACCGTCGCCATCGTCGTGATCGACCCGCGGACCGCGGACATGGAGTTCTGCCTGTGCGGGCACCCGCCCCCCGTCGTTGTCGGGGCGGACGGCAACACCCGGTTTCTACACCAAAGCGGAAGCGCCCCACTGGGAGTCGGGCATCACCATGCGGTCATCCGGAGATCGCTCAAGGCCGGCGATGTGGTCCTGCTGTACTCCGACGGACTCATCGAGCGCCCGGGCAGAACCATGGCAGACGGTTATGCGGAGGTGGCGCAAGTGGCGGCCGACGCGGTGGCGAACCGGGTGCTGCCCACCGGCGCGGCGGTTTCACCGGCAGCTCGTGCGTGCCAGCTGACCGTCGAATTACTCACGCGCACAGGCTATGACGATGATGTAACCACGCTGGCGGCACAGCTTGTCGCCGCACCCCCGCCCGAGCTGGCCGTGTCCACCATCGCCGACGATCACGGCATCACCGAAGCGGTCGACGGGATCCGAACGTGGCTGGCCGCGCTCGACATCAGCGACGAGGCCACGCTGGCGATAGAGCTGGCCGTTAACGAAGCGGTCGCCAACGTCGCGGTACACGCCTATCCCGACTGCGCACCCGGACCGTTGCGTATCTCGGGCGTTCTGCGTTCCGGCGGGGTGGCCGAAGTGTGCGTCGGCGACGACGGGCAGTGGCGTACGCCCGGAATCGCCGACATCGGCCGCGGGCGTGGTTTGGCGATGATGGAACGGCTCCTGGACGAGGTGACGATCAAACATGACGGCGCGCCCCGGCCGGCCGGGAAAGGCACGGTACTGACGCTGCGCCACAAGGTATCTCGGCCCGCGCTGGTCGCCTCCGGAAGCTTCGGGAGCAGCCCGTCGCCTGCGCCGCCTACTTACCGCGCCGAGCGCAACGACGAACCCGGCAAAGCGACGCTGACGGTGACCGGCGCCGTGGATGCGCTGACCGCCGACCGGTTCAACGCTGACCTCTCCGACGCCGCCCAGGGCGGCACCGTCGGGCTGACCGTGCTGCTGGACCAGGTCACGATGCTGACGAGCAGAGGTGTGCGGGCGCTGTTCATGACCCGCGAGCAGCTGGCCGCCCACCAGCGGCCGTTCACTCTGGTGGCCGCTTCGGGCACTCCGGCGGCCGTCGTGCTCGATCTGGTGGGCCTGGAGCGCACCACGGAGTAAGGCGACGGCTGAAACCGTCGTGCGATAGCGGTGTGAGTAGGGTGGCCACAGTGCTCGAACCCGCCCGCCAAAGTCGCCAGGAGGCCCCAGCATGCCCGTCGTCGTCGTCGCCACACTGACCGTCAAGCCCGAATCGGTCGACACCGTCCGCGACATCCTCACCACCGCGGTCGAAGAAGTGCACGGCGAGCCGGGCTGCCAGCTGTATTCGCTGCACCAGACGGGCGAGACCTTCGTCTTCGTGGAGCAGTGGGCCGACGAGGAGGCGCTCAAGACCCACAGCACGGCGCCCGCGATCGGCAAGATGTTCGGTGCCGTCGGCGAGCACCTGGCCGGGGCGCCGGACATCAAGATGCTGGCCCCGGTTCCGGCCGGCGATGCCGACAAAGGGCAATTGCGCGCCTGATGGCCCGGCCCCTGGAAGGCAAGACGGCCTTCATCACCGGCGCCGCGCGTGGTCAGGGACGCGCCTATGCGGTCCGGTTGGCCACTGACGGCGCGAACGTGATCGCCGTCGACCTGTGCGACCGGATCGACAGCGTGCCCTACCCGCTCGGCACCGCAGAGGACCTGGCACAGACCGTCAAACTCGTGGAGGACGCCGGGGGGCGCATCGTCGCCCGACAGGGTGACGTCCGGGACCGCGCTTCGCTGGAGGCTGCGTTGCAGGCGGGCCTCGACGAGTTCGGCCGGCTCGACATCGTGATCGCCAATGCCGGGATCGCCCCCATGCAGTCGGCCGACGGCTGGCGCGACGTCATCGACGTCAACCTGACCGGCGCCTACCACACCGTGGACGTCTCGACGCCGACCATGATCGAGCAGGGCGAGGGCGGCTCGATCGTGCTGATCAGTTCGGCCGCGGGCCTGGCGGGTGTGGGCAGCGCAGACGCCGGCTCGATCGGCTATACCGCCGCCAAGCACGGTCTGGTCGGACTGATGCGACTGTACGCCAATCTGCTTGCACCGCACGATATTCGGGTTAACTCGGTGCACCCCTCCGGAGTCGACACACCGATGATCAACAACGAGTTCATCCGCCAGTGGCTGACCGATCTGGTCAGCAAGAGCGGTCGGGCACCCGGCATGAGCAACGCACTGCCAGTGCAGATTCTGCAGGCGGAGGACATCGCCAATGCGGTGGCGTGGCTGGTGTCCGACCAGGCCCGCTACATCACCGGAGTCACGTTGCCGGTCGACGCGGGCTCAGTGAACAAGCGGTAGCTCGTGGCCCGAAACCCCGCTGCCGGAACCGCGTTCGGACCGATGCTGTTGGCCGCGGTCGAGCAGAACGAACCGGCCGGCCGCAGGCTGGTGGACGACGACCTCGCGGAGCTTTTCCTGCCGTTGCCGCTGCGCTGGCTCGCCGCCGCTACCCGCGCGACGGTGTTTCGGCGGGCGCTGATCGGCGCATCGGAGCGGACCGGCCCGGGATTATGGGCCAATCTGGCCTGCCGCAAACAGTTCATCGGCGACAAGCTCGCGGACGCTCTTGAGGACATCGACGCGGTGGCGATACTCGGCGCGGGCCTGGACACCCGCGCCTACCGGTTGACCCGCCAGATCCGCAGACCGGTCTTCGAGGTGGACCTGCCGGTCAACATCGCCCGCAAGGCCAGGACTGTCCGCAAGGTGCTGGGTGAGCTGCCGCTCTCGGTTCGGTTGGTGGCGTTGAACTTTGAGCGCGACGACCTGTTGACCGCACTGGCCGAGCACGGCTACCGGCCCGACTACCGGACGTTCTTCATCTGGGAGGGTGTCACGCAGTACCTCACCGAGGACGCCGTCCGCGCGACGTTGCAGGGTCTGCGGCCGACCGCGCCGGGCAGTCGACTGGTGTTCAGCTACGTCCGTCGCGACTTCATCGACGGCACGAATCGCTATGGCTCCCGCGCGCTGTACCGCTCGGTGCGGGGACGCCGCCGGCTGTGGCATTTCGGCCTGCTGCCCGACGAGGTCGCGGCCTTCCTCGAGGAGTACGGCTGGCGACTGGTGGAACAGGTCGGGCCGGACGAACTCGTCGAGCGCTACGTCAGGCCCACCGGCCGCACGTTGCCTGCATCCCAGATCGAATGGTCGGCCTACGCCGAGAAGGTCTAGCGGTGTCTGCCACCCCGTCGAGCGTGGAATCTACGACGCCTCAGCGGCGTGTCGCGTCGTGAACTTCACACTCGCGGGGCCGTTTACACCTCGAGGATCGTCGGCACGATCATCGGCTGCCGGCGGTATGTCTCGCCCACCCATTTACCGACGGTGCGCCGCACGCTCTGAGCGATGCGGATCGGATCGGTGACGTTGTTGGCCGCCAACGATTCCAGCTCTGCCTCGACCTTGCGCACGACGGGTTCCAGCGCCTTGGGGTCCTCGGAGAAGCCCCGGGAATGCAGGTGCGGGGTGGTCACCGGCTTACCGGTGCCCCGGTGCACCACCACGGTGACGGCGACGAAGCCCGAGGACAGAATGAGCCGCTCCCCCAGCGTGATTTCGCCGACGTCGCCGGTGATCAGGCCGTCGACGAACATCTTGCCGACCGGTACCGCTCCGGCGATGCTGGCCTTCCCGGCGACCAGGTCGACGCTGACGCCGTTCTCCGCCAACATGATCGACTCCTCCGGCACCCCGGTGCTGGCGGCCAGCTTGGCGTTGGCCCGCAGGTGCCGCCAGGTGCCGTGCACCGGCATGACGTGGCGCGGGCGTACCCCGTTGTAGAGGAACAGCAGTTCGCCGGCGTAGGCATGACCCGAAACGTGAACTCGCGCTTGGGCGTTGGTGACAACGCGGGCGCCGATCTTGGCCAGTGCGTCGATGACACCGTAAACCGCTTCCTCGTTGCCCGGGATCAGCGACGACGACAGCACGATGAGGTCACCGGCGGTCAGGGTGATGCTGCGGTGCTCGCCGCGGGACATCCGCGACAACGCGGCCATCGGCTCGCCCTGAGTTCCGGTGGTGACCAACACCACCCGGTTGGCCGGCATCTCCTCGGCCGCGGCGATGTCGATCAGGTCGGAGTCGGCTACCTTCAGAAAGCCGAGCTCGCGGGCAATGCCCATGTTGCGCACCATCGACCGCCCGACGAACGACACCCGCCGGCCCAATGCCACTGCGGCGTCGATGATCTGCTGGACACGGTCGACGTTGGAGGCGAAACACGCCACGATGACGCGTCCGTCGGCACCGCGGATCAGCCGGTGCAGTGTCGGGCCGATCTCGCTCTCCGACGGCCCGACACCCGGATGCTCGGCGTTGGTGGAGTCGCACAGGAAGAGGTCCACACCTGCGTCGCCGAGCCGCGACATCCCCGGCAGGTCGGTGGGACGGCCGTCGAGCGGCAGTTGGTCGAGTTTGATGTCGCCGGTGTGCAGCACGGTGCCGGCACCGGTGTAGACGGCGATGGCCAGCGCGTCGGGGATGGAATGGTTGACCGCGAAGTACTCACACTCGAACACTCCGTGCCGGCTGCTCTGCCCCTCTTTGACCTCGACGAACACCGGCTTGATGCGGTGCTCGCGGCACTTGGCGGCGACCAGCGCGAGGGTGAACTTGGAGCCGACGACCGGGATGTCGGGCCGCAGCTTGAGCAGGAACGGGATCGCGCCGATGTGGTCCTCGTGGGCGTGGGTGAGGACCAGCGCCTCGATGTCGTCCAGCCGGTCCTCGATATGGCGCAGATCGGGCAGGATCAGATCGACGCCGGGTTCGTCGTGGGTGGGGAACATCACGCCGCAGTCGATGATCAGCAGTCGGCCCAGATGCTCGAAAACCGTCATATTGCGGCCGATTTCGCTGATCCCGCCGAGCGCGGTGACCCGCAACCCGCCCGCGGTCAATGGACCGGGCGGTGCGAGCTCCTCGTACAACGTCAGATCACCGTAGAACAGAGGCGGCGCGCATATCGGCCGCCAGTGCGTCGAGTTGCTCCGGTGTCGCCGGCACCTGCGGCAACCGCGGGTCGCCGGCGTCGATGCCCTGCAGCCGCAGGCCTGCCTTGGACAGCGTCACTCCGCCCAGCCGGCTCATCGCGTTGCACAGGGGCCCCACCGAGAGATTGATTTTGCGGGCTGTCGCCACGTCACCGGAATGAAAGGCGGACAACAACTCACGCAGCTGACCCGCCGCCAGGTGGGAGATCACGCTGATGAAACCGGTGGCGCCCATGGCGAGCCACGGCAGATTCAACGCGTCGTCGCCGGAGTAGTAGGCCAGGCCGGTCTCGGCGATGATCTGACCCGCGCCGTGCAGGTCGGCCTTCGCGTCCTTGACGCCGACGATGTTGGGATGTGCCGCCAGCGTTCGCAGTGTGTCGAATTCGATCGGCACCACCGAGCGCGGCGGGATGTCGTAGAGCAGCACCGGCAGGTCGGTTGCGTCGGCGACGGCGGTGAAGTGCGCGATCAGCCCGGTCTGCGGCGGCCGTGAGTAGTACGGGGTGACCACCAGCAGTCCGTGTGCACCCTCGGCTGCCGCCGCCTTGGCCAACTTGATGCTGTGTGCGGTGTCGTAGGTGCCGGCGCCGGCGATGATCCGCGCCCGGTCCCCCACGGCCTCCAGGACCACTCGCAGGAGTTCGCGCTTCTCGTCGTCGGTGGTGGTCGGCGACTCACCCGTGGTTCCCGAGACGACCAGACCGTCGCATCCCTGGTCCACCAGGTGGCTGGCCACCCTCGCCGCGGCGGCGGTGTCCAGAGCGCCGTCGGCGTCGAATGGTGTCACCATCGCGGTCAGCAGGGTTCCCAGCCGCGCTGGGGCATCGAATCCGACGGTGCTCACGGTTCCCCAGATTACCTGGCTACGGCGAGGTTCATAGCACCGCGGGCTCAGGCTTCGGTCGCGAGCGGGCTGGTTGCGACCTCACTGCCGTCGGCGAGCGTGGAGACCTCGAAGTCGGCGAACACCGCGGGTGCGACGTCGACCAGCTGGCGCAGGCACGCGATGGCCAGCCGCCGAATCTCGATGTCGGCGTGCTCGCTGGCCCGCATCGCGATGAAGTGCCGCCAGGCCCGGTAGTTCCCGGTGACGACGATGCGGGTCTCGGTGGCGTTCGGCAGCACCGCGCGGGCGGCCTGGCGGGCCTGCTTGCGACGCAATACCGCGTTGGGTTGGTCGGCGAACTTGGCCTCCAGCTTGGCCAGCAGCTCGATGTAGGTGGCGCGGCTGGCGTCCGCGGCGGCGGTCAGGATCTCGCGCAGCTCCGGATCGTCCTCGATGCCGGGCGGCAGCACCACCTGGGAGTCGTGCTCCGGAACGTAGCGCTGGGAGAGCTGCGAGTAGGAGAAATGCCGGTGCCGGATCAGCTCGTGGGTGCACGACCGAGAGATGCCGGTGATGTAGAACGACACGCTGGCGTGCTCGAGCACCGAAAAATGCCCGACGTCGATGATGTGCCTGATGTAGCCGGCGTTGGTCGCGGTCCGGGGATTGGGCTTGGACCAGCTCTGGTAGCAGGCCCGGCCGGCGAACTCGACCAGCGCCGAACCCCCGTCGGCGTCGGTGGTCCAGGGGACGTCCGGGGGCGACAGGAAGTCGGTCTTGGCGATCAGTTGCACGCGCAGCGGCGCGGTTTCGGCCACGGCGATCAGCCTATCTGGCCGACGAGCACGGCGTCCCCGATGCGCACCTCGCCCGACATCAGCAGCGGGAGCAGCGCGTCGCGATACGCCGCCAGCCGTGCGATCTCGATGCGGCGCGTCTGACACAGCGCACCGAGGTCCGTGATGGTCTGCGCCGCATCCGGAGGCAGCCGCCGGACGTCACGAACCCCGACGTCGAGTAGGTCGCGCGGGCGGATCCGCTGATGACTCCCTGATGTTCCCACCACCTGTCGCTGCAACGCTTCTGAGACGTCGGCCTGGCACAGCGCGGCCCAGAGCACCGAGGCGCCGACGCCGGCTGGGGTCAGTACGACGAACTCGCTGCTGGCCACCGGCAACTGTGGTGGCATGTCCGCCACGTTCCAGACGCGGGGAATGCGGGGGTTGAGTTTGGCGAACAGCACGCACGGCTGCCTCAGCAGGAATTTGCCGCTCCTGATCGATGCACCCGCGACCACGAGGGGTGTCGCGCCCTCGTCGAACGCCGGAAGGCTGAAATGCGCAACGAACTCGGGGAAATGCTGCGGATCCGCGAATTCGCCCGATCGGGCCGCCAGGCTCGACAGCGGCACCCGGTGCGAGACCATCTCGGCCATGCCCACCATCAGGGCCTCAGCCGCTGCTATCACGCGCCGGCCGGCGGCGATCTTGTGATCGACGGCGCCGAGCAGAGCGCCGATCCGCGGCCGGTGCTCGGCCGAGACATCAGGTGCCGGAATGTCGCAGAGGATGCTCTGATTGAGCAGCGGCTGCCCGGATCCGCAACGGTGCCCATTGAGTCCAACGGCCCGCAGCGCGTAGTACCAGAAGCGCGTCTCTGCCGGGTTTTTTGGGCGGCAGGTGAACGCATTGTCGGTGACCCAGATGTCGGAATCACTGTAATGCACGCTGCCGCAATATGTTCCGACCCGACCGATGACTATCACGGGGCCGGCGGCGTTACTTGCGGCTGCTGAACCGATCGCCCCGTTGGCGCCGTAGACCCGGAACGGCCCGCGGATCCGGGGTTCCGGCGCCGCGCGGCCGCTGCGGAAGTCAAGATGATCGCCCAGCCTCAGCGCCACTGGACGCGTCCTAATCGGTCGCGCACCACCGCATCCAGCCGATCGGATTCGTCCAGGGCGTCCAGCAGCTCTGCAGTCAACCGCGCGATCTTCTCGTCGGGAGGTTCAGCGCCGGGTTGGGCGGTGGCCGCCCCGACGAAACGCCCGGGACTGAGCACGTATCCCGCGGCTCGGATCTCGTCCAGCGTGGCCGATCTGCAGAACCCCGGGATATCTTGATAGTCGGCATTTTTGGAAAGCCACGCGTGATAGGTCTGACCTATCCGGAGGATCTCGTCAACGGCCAGCGCGCGCTCGGCGCGGTCGACAAGGTGCCCGAACCCGCGCGCATCGACGAAAAGCACCTGACCCGCCCGGCGCGTCTTGGCCTTGTCAAAGAACCACAGGCACACGGGAATCCCGGTGTTGCGGAACAGCTGGGTGGGCAGGGCCACCATGCAGGACACCAGGTCCGCGTCGACGATGCCAGCCCGAATCTTCCCTTCGCCGGCCGTATTTGACGACATGGAGCCGTTCGTCATCACCACTGCGGCCCGGCCCTGTGGCGCGAGCTTGGACAGGATGTGCTGAATCCAGGCGAAATTGGCATTCTTGGCCGGCGGAACACCGAAGCGCCAGCGCGGATCCTGCTCGTTGCGCGCCCAATCCTTGATATTGAATGGCGGATTGGCCATTACGTAATCCATCTGCACGCCAGCGTGCTGGTCACGGACGAAGGTGTCTCCGCGAGCCAGACCCCTGTCGTCGATGCCGTGCACGGCCAGATTCATCCTGGCCATCCGCCACGTGTCCTCGACGCTTTCCTGCCCGTAGATGGCGATGTCACCCGGCCGGCCCTCACGCGCGGCGATAAATTGCTCTGTCTGGACGAACATTCCACCGGAGCCGCAACACGGGTCGTACACTCGTCCGTTGCCCGGCTGCAGGACCTCGACGATGACCCGGACGACGCTCGGCGGTGTGAAGAACTCGCCACCACGACGTCCTTCCGCGCGGGCGAAACTGCCCAGGAAATACTCGTACACCTCACCCATGAGATCCCGGTGGCCACCGGCCATGGCGGCCTGATCGAGAATCGCGATGAGTTCACCGAGGCGGCGCTCGTCGACGCGCTGGTAGTGCCGCGGCAGCATTCCGGCCAGCGCCGGATGTTCCGTCATCACCTCGTCCATCGCCCGGTCGACCAGCTCACCGATGTCCGGCGCTTCGGCGTTGTCGGCCAACGATTTCCAGCACGCGTCGCAGACGTGTTTAAGGAACACCAGTCCGAGGACGACGTCTTTGTACTGGCTGGCCGGCAGGGAGCCGCGCAATTTGTTGGCGGCGTGCCACAGCGTGTCCTTCAAGCTTTGATCCATCAGCCGGCTCGCTTACCGGCTGCGCGCAACTCCGCGGCCAGATCGCCGCGGTCAGCAACCTCCACGCGGCTCAATTCCAGCCAGGACGCCATCTGTGACAGCTCATCGGCCAGCGCCGCGGCGACCCTCGGCCGCGCGATATCCGGCTCGCCGAAGGCGCCCACCACCTGCAGCGTGTCCCCGGCACGGTCGGCCTTGAGGTCCACCCGCGCCACCAGCTCGCCATCGAGCAGGAATGGCCACACGTAATAGCCGTACTGCCGTTTGGCGGCAGGGGTATAAATCTCGATGCGGTAGTGGAAATCGAAGATCCGCTCCACGCGCGGCCGGAAGAAGATGAGCGGGTCGAACGGACAGAGCAGCGCAGTGCCGCGATCGCGGCGCGGAACCGTCCTCCCGGCCCGCAGGTAGCCCGGCGCGGACCAGCCCTCGACGTCCACCGTTTCGATCTCGCCCGCGGCCACCAGCCCGGCAATGGCCGGTTTCGTCTGCTGGGCGGACAGCCGGAAGTAGTCGCGAATGTCGGCCTCGGTGCCGACGCCCAGTGATGTGGCCGCGCGCAGCGTCAGCTCTCGGACGGCTTCGTCATCGTCGACCTCGCGGGTGAGCACCTCGGCGGGCAACACCCGCTCCACCAGGTCGTAGTGCCTCGCGAAACCCACCCGGGTGGCGGTGGTCAGCACTCCGGAGGCGAACAGCGCCTCACACACCCACTTGGTGTCGCTGCGGTTCCACCAGGCGCCCTTGGCCCTGCGCGGCGCCGCTTCCAGGTGCGTCTCGATCTGTCCGGCGGTGCTGGGGCCCAGCTCGGCGACGGCGGCCACGATGTCGTCGGCCAGTTGCGGGTTGGCTTTGACGATGTGGGTGCCCCAGCGCCCGTGCCGGTACTGACGCATCCGCCAGCGCAGCAGCGGCCAGTCGTCGACCGCCATCAGCGCCGCTTCGTGCACCCAGTACTCGGCCAGCAGTCGCGACTTCGGCGGCCCCCACGCGGCGCTGTCCAGCATGTCGCGGTCGTAGGGTCCCAACCTGCTGAACACCGGGGCGTAGTGGGCGCGCACCGCCACCGAGACCGAATCCAGTTGCAGCACCTGGATCCGCGAGATGAGCCGCCGCAGGTGTGCGCGGGTGACGACGCCGCCCGGACGGGGCTCGCTAAACCCTTGCGCCGCAACGGCGATCCGCCGGGCCTGCGCGGCGGTCAGCCTGGCTTTGCGGACCGACACGGCGCCGAGACTACCGGTCCGCGCGGTCCGGCGGCGGGACCGGCGCGGGGTTACGCCGTCCTGACTTGGCGATCCGCCGTCCCGTTGGTTGCCGACTGGTTGCGCTGTTCGTATGCCGACTCGAGTGCAGCCGGCACCGGTTCGAGGTCGCGGTAGACGCTCATCAGCTGTTCCAGCACGTTGATTCGTTGCTGTGTCGCCTGGTCCACCGCACGCCGGGCCTGCTCACGGTAGTGATCGGCCTCCTGCTTGGCGTCGGCGAGGAGTTGGTCTCGCTCGCGCCGGGCCTGATCCCACGCTTCACCGATCTCCGATTCGGCGTCGTTGCGCATGTTTGCCAGTTCGGCTTCCTGCTTTGCCTTGGTCTCTTCGTATTCGGCCTGCAGGGCGTTCAGCTGCTCAGCCATCTCTGCCAACCGCTCCTTCGACTTCTGCTGCTCGGCTTCCGCATCGGCCTCGGCCGCCGCGATCATCGCGTCCGCTTCCGCGCGCGCCTCGGATTGCATCTGCGACACCTCGTCGACCGCACGCCTGAGCATCTTGGCCATCCGCTGTTGCATCGCGTGCGGCGAGGGCGAGGTGTCGGTGAGCAACGCCACTTCCTTGCGCAGCGCGGCCGCTTGGTCGCCGGATTCTTGCAGCCGCGTCCGCAGGCTCTCCACGTCGTCACGCAGCAGCCGCTGCTTGGTGGTCAACACTTCGATGTGCGCGTCCACCGCGGCCTGGTCGTAGCCCAGGAACTTGCGAGAAAACGTCTTCACGGGTTCGGTTACCACTCTTGATTCCCCCTTCTGATGCTTGATATCCGGTGAGACCGCCCCCAAGCCGAGTATGTCAGCTCAATCGGTCGCGCCGAGGGGGCCGATCACGGATGGAAGTAGCTGTGAAACCGGTAACGTAACCCTGCGCGGCTGACCTGCCACTCCCCCGTTTCACCCTGCCACGACTCGTCGAGCACGGGTGCCAGCGCGTCTTCGTCGTCGCGCGGTAGGTCGATGTCGACCTCGGTGACCTCACACCTGCTGGCCAGCGGTAGCGCCAGGGCGTAGATCTGACCACCACCGATAACCCACGTCTCGGGCTCGGTGAGGGCCTGGTCGAGCGACCCGACCACCTCGGCCCCGTCAGCCGTGAAACCGGCCTGGCGGCTCAGGACGACGTTTCGCCGGCCCGGTAGCGGACGGAAGCTGGGCGGCAGCGATTCCCACGTGAGCCGGCCCATCACCACCGTGTGCCCCATGGTGATCTTCTTGAAGTGCGCCAGATCCTCCGGCACCCGCCACGGTATATCGCCTCCGCGCCCGATCACACCAGATGTCGACTGAGCCCAGACCAGGCCTACCTTCATACGGCTACTGGGGCTTTGATCGCGGGATGGGGGTCGTAGTTTCGCACTTCGATGTCGTCATAGGTGTAATCGAAAATCGAATCCCTATGAGCCAGATGCAGTTTCGGGTATGGCCGGGGCTCGCGCGTGAGTTGCAGCCCGACCTGCTCGACGTGGTTGTCGTAGATATGGCAGTCGCCGCCGGTCCAGACGAATTCGCCGACCTGCAGGCCGGCCTGGGCCGCCATCATGTGCGTGAGCAGCGCGTAGCTGGCGATATTGAACGGCACTCCGAGGAACAGGTCGGCGCTGCGCTGATACAGCTGGCAGCTCAGACGGCCGTCGGCCACGTAGAACTGGAAAAACGCGTGGCACGGCGGCAGCGCCATCTGCGGGATCTCGCCGACGTTCCAGGCCGAGACGATGATGCGGCGACTGTCCGGGTCGGTGCGCAGCAGCTCGAGTGCGGCGCTGATCTGGTCGATGTGCTGCCCGCTCGGAGTGGGCCAGGATCGCCACTGCACACCGTAGATGGGCCCGAGATCGCCGGTGGTGCTTGCCCATTCATCCCAGATGGTGACGCCGTGCTCGTGCAGCCAGCTGACGTTGGAGTCGCCGCGCAGGAACCAGAGCAGTTCGTAGACCACCGACTTCAGGTGCACCTTCTTGGTGGTGATCAGCGGGAAACCGGCCGACAGGTCGTATCTGATCTGCTGGCCGAACAGGCTGCGGGTGCCGGTGCCGGTGCGGTCGGATTTGGCGGTGCCGGTGGCGAGCACCTGACGCAGCAGGTCCTCGTACGGCGTCGCGATCGGCACGCGGTCAGCTTAGCGCGATCGCAAGCGCGGCGAAGCCGGGCGCGGCGAAGCCGGGCGCGGCGGGGCGCCGGGACGGCGACGGAGTAGAACGGACACCATGCCGAAAATCACCGACCACGTGACCACCGCCGACGGCACCTGCAACGTGACTCTTCACACTCCGGAGGGTGCGGGTCCGTGGCCGGGTGTGGTCATGTTTCCCGACGCCGGCGGGGTCCGCGACACCTTCGACCAGATGGCGGCCAAGTTGGCCGGCTTCGGTTACGCCGTGCTGCTTCCCGACGTGTATTACCGCGAGGGCGACTGGGCCCCGTTCGACATGGCCACCGCCTTCAGCAACCCGAAGGAACGGGCCCGCATCATGTTCATGCTGGGCACCGTGACGCCGGACCGGATCACCCGCGACGCCACTGCGTTGTTCGACTATTTGGCCGGACGCCCGGAGGTCCGCGGTGAACGCTTCGGCGTCTGCGGCTATTGCATGGGCGGCCGGATCTCGGTACTGCTGGCTGGCCGGCTCCCGGAGCGGGTCGCCGCAGCGGCGTCGTTCCACGGCGGGGGCCTGGTCAGCGACAACGACCAGAGCCCGCACCTGCTGGCCGACAAGATGAACGCGCTGGTGTACGTGGGCGGCGCGGAGAATGATCCGTCCTTCACCGCCGATCAGGCCGAGCAATTGGAAAAGGCGCTGACGGCGGCGGGCGTGCGCCACACGATCGAGTGGTACCAAGCCGGACACGGGTTCGCCGTCCCGGACAACCCGCCTTACGACCCTGTCGCCGACGAGCGGCATTGGGCGGCAATGACGCAAACGTTCGCCGAGGCACTCGCCTGACCGTGCCGAGCCGAGGGGCACGCCGCCACACGCGGGAGGTAGCCCAACGCGCTCGCGAGCGCCATTAGGTGGCCGGGAGGTCGACGAGGTCACCGAGCCGTGAACGGTGCCGGTAGGCGGTGCCGAACACCAGTTGATCGCTCTTGGCGCGCTTGAGGAATAGGTGCGCGGGATACTCCCAGGTCATGCCGATGCCGCCGTGCAGCTGCACGCACTCCTCCGCGGCGTGCACCGCCGCGCCACTGCAGTAGGCCTGCGCCAGAGACACTGCCACCGCCGCATCGTCATCGCCGCGGGCAGTGGTGTCGGCCGCGTAGCGGGCCGCCGACATCGCCGAGCTGACCTCGAACCACAGATCCGACAGCCGATGCTTGATCGCCTGATAAGAACCGATCGCGCGGCCGAACTGCTTGCGCTCCTTCGCGTATGCCAGCGTGGTGTCGAAGCACCACTGCGCGACACCGAGCTGCTCGGAGGCCAGTAGCGCCGCGCCCGTGTGCAACGCCGCCGCCACCGCTTCGGTACCGGCTCCGACGAAAGTCGAGCTGGCACCTGAAAACTGAACATCCGCAATGGGTCTCGTCATGTCCAGGGCCAGTCTCGGTGACACCTGCACGCCGTCGCCGTCGCGCGGGACGGTGTGCAGCTCAAGCCCTTCCGGTCCGGCAACGGGCACCACCAGCACGCCGGCCTCCGCGGCGCCGGCCACGCTGGTGACCTGCCCGCTCAGGCCGCCATCGCCGACGTCCAGTCCGGTGACCGCATCCCAGGGGGCGGTGGACAGCGGCACCACCAGTGCCGCGCTGAGTTCGCCGGAGGCCAACGCTGACACAGTCTCGGTGTCACCGGCCCGCAACAACGCGACGGTGGCGAGCACCGCGCTGGACAAGTACGGCACCGGCGCTACGGCGCGACCGATCTCCTCCATCACGACGGCGGCCTCGCGGGCGCTCGCGCCCGCCCCGCCGAGCGACTCCGGTACCAGCAGACCCGCCACACCGAGCTCTACTGCCAGCGTTCGCCAGACTCCGGAAAAGTCTTGTGGCGGAGTGTCGTAACACTTCGCCACCGATTCCGGCGGACACCGGTCGGCGAACAACTGCCGGACACCGTCGCGCAACGCGTCCTCGGTGTCGGAGTACAGCAGGTCGCTCATCGGGGCAGGTCCTTCCACGCGAGGGCCTTGTCCACCCGGTGTTCGCCGGGCAGGCCCAGCACCCGTTCGGAGACGGTGTTGCGCAGGATCTCCGAGGTACCGCCTTCGATCGAGTTGCCCCTGGCGCGCAGGTAGCGGTACCCCGGCTCGCGGCCGGTCAGATCCACCACCTCCGGCCTGCGCATGGTCCAGTCGTCGTAGCGCAACCCCGCCTCGCCGTGCAGTTCGATCTCGAAGCCCGAAATCGCTTGCGCTATGCGGGCGAAGGCAATCTTCATTCCCGCACCTTCTGGTCCGGGCTGACCACTGGCGGCCTGCTGGCGCAGTCGCTCACCGGTCAGGCGGAGCACCTCCGCCTCGACCCACAGCCGCATCAGCTCGTCGTGCATGGCCGGATTGCGCAGTGCCGCATCACTGCGCCAGGCCTTGGCGACCTTTCCGATGTGGCCGCTCTCCCGCGGCGTGCCGGCCCGCGATCCGATCGCGACCCGCTCGTTGTTGAGCGTGGTGGTCGCCACCCGCCAACCGCCGCCCTCGGGACCGAGCCGGTTGGCATCGGGTACCCGGACGTCGGTGAGGAAAACCTCGTTGAACTCGGCTTCGCCGGTAATCTGACGCAACGGCCGGACGTCGACGCCCCGCTGCGTCATGTCGCACAGAAAGTAGGTCAGGCCCGCGTGTTTGGGGACGTCGGGGTTGGTGCGTGCGACGAGGATCGCCATCTGCGCGTGCTGCGCCTGCGATGTCCAGACCTTCTGCCCGTTGACGACCCACTCATCGCCGTCGCGCACGGCGCGGGTAGCCGCGGCGGCCAGGTCCGATCCGGCACCCGGTTCGCTGAACAGCTGACAGTAGATCTGTTCGCCAGTGAACAACGGACGCAGGAACTTTCGCTTCTGCTCATCGGTCCCGTACGCAATGATCGTCGGCGCGGCCATACCCATGCCGATGTAGTTCTTGACGGTGCCGCCCATGGGCGCACCCGCCGCGGCCAACTGCGCGTCGACCCGCGCTTGCGCGCTCCGCGGCAGATCGAGTCCGCCGAAACCAACCGGCAGATGCACCCACGCCAAACCCGCGTCGTACTGTGCGCCAAGGAAGTCCCGCGCCGAAGTGCCGGCCGGGTCGTGTTCGTCCAGCAGCGCACGGACCAGGGCGTCCAACTCGGCCTCGGTGGTCACTGCCGGCCGCCGGACTGATAGCCCTGCGCCGGCCCCAGCAGCAGGCCGCCGTCGATCACCAAGGTCTCGCCGGTGATCCAGCTGGCCGCATCGGAAACCAGGAACGCGACCGCACCGGCCACATCGTCGGGCTCGCCGATCCGGCCCAGCGCGATCGAGGACGCCAGCGGGTCCTCGTGGTCCTTCCACAGCGCCTCGGCCAGCCGGGTGCGGACCACGCCGGGGGCGATCGCGTTGACCCGGATCCGGGGCGAAAGTTCCAGTGCGAGTTGCTTGGTGACGTGAATCAGCGCCGCCTTGGTGGCGTTGTACAGGCCCATAGCCGGCGACTGGTGCATGCCACCGATCGAGGCGGTGTTGACGATGGCGCCACCGTGCTCTCCCATGCCCGACTTGACCACCAACGACGTCCACAGCAGCGGCGCCCACAAGTTGACGTCAAAGATCTTGTTGAACCGGGCGTGGTCCTGGTCGATCAGCGGGCCGTAGGCCGGGTTGGTGCCGGCGTTATTGATCAGGATGTCCACTCGCCCGAACCGCTCGAGGGTCAAGTCGACGCAGCGCCGTGCGGCATCCTCGTCGACCGCATGCGCGCCTACGCCCAGAGCGCGCTCGCCCACCTCCGCCGCGGCGGCGTCTGCCGCCTCCTGCTTCCTCGCGGTCAGCACCACATTGGCGCCCGCGTCCGAAAGCTTCTGTGCGATCGCCAATCCGATGCCCCGCGAGGCGCCCGTGACAATGGCGGTGCGGCCGGTTAAGTCCAAAGAGGTCATGTGCTTACGCCTTCTGTTGTTTCAAGAAAGAAGCCCGCCTGGTGCAGGTTTGAAAGTTCGTGAACGTGGTATGCGATTTGCATGTTAGCGAAATCACATCTCCTGAAACCACTGGTGGTGGCCGGGGCTGTCGCTGCAGCAATTGCCGCGGCACCGATGGCCGCCGCTGACGTTGCCGCGACCGGGCCGGGCGCTACCAGTACCGGCATCACCCACTTCATCCCGCTGGACCCCGGTGGCGGCGGTTGCGACGCCAACGGCAACTGCGGTTCCGGTGGCACCGACCAGGGACCGAACGGCGGTCCTGGCGGCCAGGGCTGCATCCCGGGCGTCGGGTGCGGCAACGGGGGCCAGTTCTGGGGTCCGGGCGGGGTTCCCGGCGGCGAGGGCTGTCTGCCGGGCGTCGGCTGCGGCTCCGGCCACGCCTGACGGACCTGGATGTCAGGAGTCCCGGAGCCTGGTGATCCAGGCGCGGGATTCCGCCGGGTCTATCACGTCGTCCAATTCGAAGGTGGTGCCGGCGCGCAGCGCTTTTCCGTGCTGATAGGCCGCGGCGACGAGTTTGTCGAACAGCGCCTGGCGCTGGGGCTCGTCGGGCGCGGCAGCCAACTCCTTGCTGAACCCAAGGCGCACAGCACCTTCCAGTCCCATGCCACCGATCTCACCGGTGGGCCACGCGACCGTGAACTGTGGCGCGCGGAACGAGCCGCCGGCCATGGCCATCGCACCCAGGCCGTAGCCCTTACGCAGAATGATCATCCCGAACGGCACGGTCAGTTGCGCTCCCAGGATGAACATCCGACCGAATCGGCGCACTGCGGCGTCTTTCTCTGCCTCCGGGCCGACCATGAACCCAGGTGTGTCGCACAGCGATACCACGGGCAGCCGGAATGACTCGCACAGTGTCAGGAAGTCGCCCACCTTATCGGCCGCTTCCGCATCGATCGCGCCGCCGAGGTGATGGCTGCTGTTGGCGATCAGGCCGTAGGGCGTGCCCTCCACTCGGACCAGGGCGGTGACGACGCCGACTCCGTAGTCGGGTCGCAGTTCCAGCACCGAACCGACGTCGACGATGCTGTCGATAGCCCGGTGCACGTCGTAGGCGCGTAACCTGTTCTGCGGCACCACATGCCGGGCCAGACGCGGATCCGGCGCCGCCCAGTCCGCCACGGCGCCCTGGAAATAGGACAGATACCGCTTGGCCAACGACACCGCATGTGCCTCGTCGCGGGCCACCAGGCTCACCACGCCGTTGCGCCGCTGGACATCGATCGGCCCGATCGCCTCAGGCGGGTAGGCACCGAGGCCGCCGCCTTCGATCATCGCCGGGCCGCCCATGCCGATGTTGGCATCCGGCGTCGCGATGATCACGTCGCACACCCCGGCCAGCGCCGCATTGCCGGCGAAGCAACGCCCGGAAACGATCGAGATGAGGGGCACCCGGCCGGACAGTCCGGCAAGCATCCGGAATGTCGGTACGTCCAGCCCCGCCATCCCGCCGACGTCCGTGTCGCCCGGACGCCCACCACCGCCCTCGGCGAAAAGCACCACCGGGATCCGTTTCCGGACGGCGAGGTCGAACACGCGGTCGGTCTTGGCATGGTTGCGCATGCCTTGCGTCCCGGCCAGCACCGTGTAGTCGTAGGACACCACCACGGCCCTTGCGGACTGGGGGCCGAAGCGATCCGCGCCGATGGTTGCCAGCCCGGCGACCAGGCCGTCCGCGGGAGTGTTGGCGATCAGGTCTTCTTCGGAGCGCCGGCTGCGCTGGGCGGCGATGGCCAGCGCGCCGTACTCCACGAAGCTGCCCGGGTCGACGAGATCGGCGATGTTCTCCCGCGCGGTACGACGGCCCGACTTGTGCCGCTTGGCCACCGCGGCCGGACGGCCCTCGTCGAGCGTCACCAGGTGCCGTTGCCGCACTTCATCCAGATCCTCCCTGGGGTGATCCAGATCCACTGCGGCCGAGCTCTTCTCATCACCGGAACCGGATTCCGTGCGGGTAAAGACCACCAGTGGGTCTCCGGTCCCGACGACCTGTCCCGGGGCCACCAGGTTGCGAACCGTGCGCAGCGCGTCGGGTGCCACAAGAACGTGTTGCATCTTCATCGCCTCGAGCACCACCACCTGACCCCCGGCGCCCACCTCCGTGCCGTCACGAGCCACCTCGACGACCGTCCCGGCGAGCTGCGCCCGGAGCACCTCCTCACCCGGGTAGAGCTCGACCGCCGCCGGCGCCGGGTGCTGTCGCTGGTGCGCCGCGGCCGCCGACGCCAATCGGGGAAGTCTGTCGTCGACGAAACTCGTTGTCACCAAACCAGATTGAAATTCACTGTCGGACAACAGCTCTTGCAGCACCGCGATGTTGGTGCCCACGCCCTCGATGCTGAACTCCTCCAGCGCGGTGTGCGCCTTGCGGGCCGCGGCGGCAAAGGAGGTGCTGTGCACGTGGGTGATCACCTTGGCCAGCAGCGAGTCGTACCGCGGGCTGGGTGCCAGACCGGGCCGGCCGTAGGTGTCGACGCGCACTCCCGGACCGGTCGGCGGGGTGAAAGCCGTCAGAGTGCCGGCGCTGGGCAGCACCGCACCGTCGGGCGCGATGGTCTCCATGTTGACCCGGGTCTGGATGGCGATGCCGGACCGGGCGGCAGGATCACCGGCGATATCGGTTCCGTCGGAGGAGATTCCGGGAGGGATCGCCAGGTCGCCGAATGTGGCGCCACCGGCGATGGCCAACTGGATACCGACCAGGTCCAGACCGGTGACCTGCTCGGTCACGGTGTGTTCTACCTGGATGCGCGGATTGATTTCCAGAAACACGAATTGTTCTCCGCGGACCAGGAATTCGACGGTGGCCAGACCGTGCAGAGCCACCCTGGCACACAGTCGCGCCGCCGCCCCGTGCAATTCACGACGCAGGCCGTCGGAAAGGTGCTGGGCGGGCGCGATTTCCACCAGTTTTTGGTACCGCCGTTGAATGCTGCAGTCCCGATCGCCCAGCGCGAGAGCACGGGTCTGATGGGCATGCGGAGCAGCGACGATCTGCACCTCGACGTGCCGTGCGTCGGGGAGCAACGCTTCGGCGAACAGCGCCGGATTACCGAACCCGAGTTGGGCTTCCGCCGCGGCGAGGCGGTAGGCATCCTCGATCTGGTCGGCGCGCTCGACCCTGCGCATCCCCCGCCCCCCGCCGCCGGCGAGGGCTTTGAGCATGATGGCGCCGTTCTGCGCGGCGAAGAACGCGCGGATGTCCTCGACGCCGGCCGGACCGTCCGTGGCGGCCAGTACCGGCACGCCGGCGGCGATCGCCGCCGCGCGGGCCGAGGTTTTGTTGCCCACCAGTTCGAGGACGCCGCCATCCGGACCGACGAACACAAATCCGGAATCCGCGCAGGCGCGGGCGAATTCGGGGTTCTCACTGAGGAATCCGTATCCCGGGTGGATCGTCGTCGCCCCCGCCGCCTTTGCCGCGCCGAGCACCGCGGTCCGGTCGAGATAGGCTGCTACCCCGTTGCCCGGCAATGCGATCGCTTCGTCGGCCGAGTACACGTGGGGGCTATCGGCGTCATCCTCGGCGTAGACCGCGACGGTGCGCCAACCGAGTTCGGTGGCGGTGCGAATGATGCGGTGAGCGATCTCGCCGCGATTTGCGATCAGGACATCGCGCGGTGGTGGCCGCATAGGGCACAGCGTACGGCCCGGTTCAAAGGAGTCCTTGCCTGGGCATAACGACCGGCTTGACGCCGAAGCGGGGCCCCGGGCGGGTACGGCCGTCGAAGATGGCCGCGACACTTCCGGGAGCGGGCGTCGGTTGCTCGAACGAATCCTCGTCCCGGGGCACCTCCCAGTAGGTGCCCTCGGCAGCCGGAATATCGGCGGCCGGCACTGAATTCGACCAGCTCGCCGGAACCGACAGTGCACCGACCAGGTGCGCCGTGCCCAGTCCGGCAACCGTCGGGGTTTTGCCGACGACCCCCGGCTTCGCCGAGTGAGCCGCAGCGCCGTGATGGGCCGCGTCGTGCGAAATCTCCTTGGGCTCGTCGTCATCGTTTCCGCCACTGCCGATCTGGCCGACCGAGTAGTCCCAGTAGGTGGCCCTGTTGTGATCGAACGTGCCGGCCCACCACAGTTCTTCGCGGTCGAAAGCGATGAACAAGTCCAGCAACGTGGACCCGGTGCTGGCCGGGGCCTCGGCCGGTCCGGCCAGGCTCAATACGGCGTCCGGCCCTGCACCGACGATCGCGCCCAGCGCCGCCTGCTCCGCGGAAGCAGAACCGGATGCGGCGGCTTGAGCGACAGCCGCGGCTTGGTTGCCGAGACCGGCGGGATTCGTCATCTCCGTGGGGCTCAGCAGCGGATCAAGCCTTCCCGCTGCTGCCGAAGATGCGGCATAGGCGTACATGGCGGCGGCATCGCGCGCCCACATCTCGCTGTAAGCCGACTCGACGGCGGCGATGGCAGGCATGTTCTGCCCAACCGTGTTGGTCTCGATCAGTGCGGCCAGCTGGGCTCTGTTGGCCGCGACCTCGGCCGGCGGCACCGTCATCGCGAAGGCGGTCTCGAATGCGGCCACCGACGACATCGCCTGAGCGGCCGCGACCGCCGACGCGTCGGCGGTGCGGCTCAGCCACGTGACAAACGGCTGGGCGGCGGCCGCCATCGACAATGACGCCGCACTGACCCATTCTTGGGTGCTCAGCCGGGTGATGAGCGACTCGACGGAGGTCGCAGCGGTGCTCAGCTCGTCCGCGATACCGTTCCAGGCACTCGCCGCTGTGAGCAGCGGAGCGGCGCCCGCGCCCGTATGCATGAGGGCGGAGTTGACCTCCGGCGGTAGCGCTCCAAAGTCCACGTGAGATGTTCCGTCGTTGCGTAGGCCCGCTGCGGGCTTCTTCTACGAGGCGGTTACGTCAGCGCCGATGCTGGCTAGCCCCCCGACTAGTGGTCGCGTGAAGGCGCGGCCCCCAGAAACGATACCGGCCACCGCTCAGCGTGATTTTAATGAGTTTTAGCAATCGCGCTCCTCGCCAACTTGCCGTTCTCATAGGAACTTCCAATGATCAGCCGATGACGTGTTTGGGCATGACCACCGGCTTGAACCCGTAGCGAGGTCCGGCCATGCCGGACCCGCCCTTGGCCGCCATCGCCGCTCCGGGTGCCCCGGGCACACCGGCGACCACTCCGGTTTCCTCGGGCACCGCCCACCCGCTGCCCTCGCCGACCGTCGTGCCGGTGGTGACCGCCGGCGCCGCGGCAGACCAGCTTGCCGGCACGGAAAGCCCGCCGACCGACGTTGCCGCGCCCATCAGCGGAGCGGCACCAGCACCAACCGGGCTCACCACGTTGGCCACCGCGGCGGCGCCCGCCGGACCGATCCCGGCGGCCGCCCCGGCGGCGGGCAGCGTATCCAGGGTGTGTTGCAGGAACACTCCGGTGGTGATTCCGGCAGTGGTGAACCATCCCGCGGTGTTGACCGCGCCGTTGATGGTGTTCTGTACGAACGGGACGGCCAGCAGATCGGTGATGGCTTGGGTGACCGGATCCAGCGCCGCCGCGTCGGCTGCTGCCGGAGACGCCAAGACTCCAACCGCGTTGGGGATGTCGCCGATCAGAGTGTTCAATCCGGACTGCTGGGCGGCTCGGGTTACTGCCGCGGCCTGGTTGGCCACCGCCGCGGGGTTGGTGGCCTGCGCCGGCACCGCCAGCGGGTTCAGCTTCCCCGACGCGGCCGAGGACCCCGCGTAGCCGTACATGGCCAGCGCGTCCTGCGCCCACATTTCGCCGTACTGCGCCTCGACCGCCGCGATGGCAGGGGTGTTCTGTCCCAGTACGTTGGTCGCCACCAGGACGGCCAGCAGGGCCCTGTTCGCGGCCACCTCTGCCGGAGGCACCGTCATCGCGTGCGCCGTCTCGAACGCCGCCGCGGACGCGACCGCCTGGGAGCCCGCCAGCGCCGTGGATTCCGCGGTGTAGGTCAGCCAGGCCAGGAAGGGTTGCGCCGCAGCGGCCATGGACAGCGAGGCGGGCCCCATCCACTGCTCGGTGGTGAGCGCACTGATCACCGACTCGAAGGAATCCGCTGTCGTGCTCAGCTCGACCGCCAGTCCGTTCCACGCCGCGGCGGCGGCCATCATCGGCGCGGCCCCGGCGCCGGTGTACATCCGCATGGAGTTGATCTCCGGAGGCAATGCGCCAAAGTCCAGCATGTGCAATCCCTTCAGGCGTGCACCGGCCGGGCCATGACCAGGGGTTTGACCCCGTAGCGCGGCGCCCCGAATCCGGTGCTGCTGCGGCTCGCTGACGCCATTCCCGGCATGCCGGGCAGCAGTGTCGTTCCTGTCACCGTCGGCGCCGCGGCGGCTGTGGTGCCCATTGATTTCGGCGCGGTGCTCGACACCAGGGCGGCGGGGCCGGCCCAGGCAGATGAGGCCGACATCGTCGGGGGTGCCCCGACGATCCCGGCGGCGACGGGTGCCGACCCGACACCCGCTGCCCCTTCCATGCCTGCGATATCGGCGGCACCGCCTGCGGTATCGGCGGCACCCTCTACCGCACCTTCTTCGACCGGCACTAACAGGCCTCCGTTGGCCATGCCCACCAGATTCGAGGCTGCCGAGGCCCAGTTGCCTACCCCGATATTGACGATGTTGGCCACGTCGGCCAGCGGTGAATCCGTCAGGGCAGCCGGTAGTGCAGCGGCGGCCGAATTGGCCGACTCGGTCGCGGCGTACGTCTGCGCGCTGAGGCCGAGAGTGTTGACGAAGGCGTCGTACATGGCGGTTGCTTGGTCGCTGACCTGCTGATAAAGCGTGCCGTACGCGGCGAACAGGGATGCCTGCAGCGCCGACACCTCGTCTGCGGCGGCGGGAATCATGCCGGAGGTGGTCGGCGCCGCAGCGGCGGCGTTCTGAGCGGCCTGCTGGGCGCCGACGGTCTGCAGCTTCCCCGCTGCGGCCAGCAACTCGTCGGGTTGTGTGGTCACGAAAGACATGTGTTGCTCCTCTTGTGTACGGACAGTCGGGACTGTTTGTGATTGCTGAAGATCCGCACCCCCGTCCGGCAAAAACGGCGCGCCGATTCACGGCTTCGTTACACCGCCAAATTGAGCGTGTCACTTTGCTGTGGTATGTGCGCCCAAATCACCGATAGAGGAGGTGATTTTCGGGCGAAAAGCCGGGTGCGTCAGCGCAACGCAGGACCCCACTGCGCGTTTTCGCGCAGCCTGGCTTTGAGCAACTTTCCGCCGGCGTTGCGTGGCAGCGGTGTGGTCGCCACCGTCACGTACTGCGGGACCTTGTAATCGGCGAGTTGCTCGCGGCAGTATTCGAGCACCACCGGCACATCGATCTGCTCTCCGACAAGCACCGCGCCGACCTTCTCCCCCATGACGTCGTCCGGCACCCCGAGAACGCATGCATCGATGACGCCGGGCGCGGCTAGCAGCGCCGCTTCGACCTCGACGCTGGAGATGTTCTCACCGCCGCGGTTGATGATGTCTTTGAGCCGGTCGACGATGTGCACGCGTCCGGCCTCGTCGACGCGCACCACGTCTCCGGTGTGCAGCCAGCCGTCCACGATGGTGCTGGAGGTGGCCTCTGGCCGGTTCCAGTAACCGGCGGTGATATTGGGCCCTCTGGTCACCAATTCACCGACAAGCTGGCCGTCTTTGTCCGGAATCAGACCGAGATCCACTGAGGGCACCGCGTATCCGACGGAGTCGGCGTGCTCGACGGCCTCGGCGTCGGGCAGCACGGTCATCAACGACGCGGATTCGGTCATACCGTAGCCGTTGAACACGGTGGCAGCCGGAAAGGCCTGCTTTACGGACCGGACCAGCGAGGGTGCGATGGGCGCCCCGCCGTACCCTACCCAGCGGACACCGGACACATCGGCGTTGGCGAACTCCTTGTGCCGCAGCAATAACGCGTATATCGCCGGAACGGTGACCATCACCGAGATGCGCTCGGCGCCCAGCGAGGATACCAACTCGTCCAGGTTGAGGCTGGGCATGATCACTGCCGCACCACCGAGCCGGGTGGCCGCCAAAAGCTGTGAGTTACAACCTGTCACGTGGAACAGCGGCACCGAGATGAGGGTGCGTAAGCCCTCACCTAGGTCGCGCGGCTGGTCGATACACCGGATCCCGTTCTCGGTGTTGGTGACGAATGCTTCGTGGGTGGTCGGCACGCCCTTGGGATGCCCGGTGGTGCCCGACGTATAGAACAGCGCGGCAACATCTTTGGGGCCGAGATCTTCGGCAACATAAGGCGGGCCGTCCGGCAGCGGCGTATCCGCGGCCAAGTCGATATGCGCGCCCGCATCGGACAGGACGAAATCCACCTCCGGCTGGGCCGATCGTGTATTGACGGCGACCGCGATGCCGCCGGCCATCACTGTGCCCCAGAACGCCAGCACCCAATTGACTCCCGCGGGGTAGCGCACCGCGACCCGGTCCCCCGGTTTCAGACCGCCGGCGCGCAGGCCGCCGGCAACGCGTGACGCACGGTCCCAGAGCTGACGGTAGGTCAGCCGCTCCGCGCCCAATTCGACCAAGGCTTCGCTGTCCGGCCGGGCAGTCACCTGCGCGTGGAGCATGTCGAGCAAGGTGGCCGGGATGTCGTCGTAATGTGCGACGCCGTCCCTGTCGGCGGTGATCCCGTCTCGCGGGAAAGGGTTGCTGCTGCGCGAAATTTCCACTACGTCAGGCATGCCCGTTCCTCCCGTCGCCCGTGTCATTACGCTAGGGCGAAACGCAGGATCAGGCCAGTGCGAATTTGGCGAAGCTGTCGACGTCGAAGGCGTGAAAAGCTCTGCGCCGGGCTGCCGGCAACTGGGGATCGACGCTGGCTGCGTCGACCACTTGCGGTCGCACCACGTGGTAGGTCCGGCCCTTGCAGCGGATCGTCGCGGATCCGGCCGCAAGCACATTGCGCAGCCAGTCGACGCCGGTTCCGTAAGGCAGCGGCACGACGATCCCGTCCGGGACTGGGACCGCGACGACCGGTGTGGCATAGCGCCGTCCCGAATTCCGCCCGGTGTGCTCGATCACCGACGCATACCAGAAGCGACGGCCGGCCACCGCCATCATGGCCGGGTTGAGTACGTGCTTGTTGAACTGTCGGACCGCATCTCGAACGCGCGGCTTGATGGAGGTAGTCATACTCTCCGAGCTTGCTCGCACCGCTGGTCTCGGGACAGGGGCCTTGGTCCACTCCTGCGGGGACTTCTGCCGATGACCGAATATGGCTGTCCTATCGTCGTTGCGGTGACGATTCAGGAGCCGTTCTTCACTGCCGACGGTGACCGCTACATACCGGGCCCGATGGCACGGCGGACCCATTGGGGCACGGCCGGGCTGCGCCATATCAATGCCGACTACACGGTTACCGCGATCCGCTTGCCGGACGGCGAATTCGTGGCTTTGGCGGCCCAGAGCCATTACGGCACAGCCGGAGTCGCCACCGGAAGCGCGACGCTGTTCGACCGGCACGGGCCGATCGGCACCAGTTCGGCACTCGCACTTGGTCAGCCGGCGGAGGCGTTTCGGCCGGCGCACACCTGATTCTGGTGAATCCGCTTACGAAAGCCCGGATTCATGCGCCTTCACCAGCCACCGCGCAACGTCGACCAGCTTCGTGTGGGTCTCCTGCGACACCTTGAGCAGCATGCGGAACGCATGCAGACCGTCGACGTTGTTGCGCTCCATCAGCAGGCCCTTGGCCTGGCCGATGACGTCCCGGCTGTCGAGCGCCCGCTGAAAGCGCGCCTCCGAGCTCAGGCGGGCCAGCGCAACCGACGCGTGTTGAGCCAGCACCTCGCCGACGAGAACAGATTCCTCGTCGAAGACGCCTGTCTCGCCGCCGTAGAGGTTGAGAGCACCGAGACTTCCTCGACGCACGAACAATCGGAATGCCAAGAGACTCCGGATGCCACGGTCCAGCGCCGCGCCGGCAAAGCGTGGCCATCGCACTTCGCTGGCCATGTCGTCGATCTTGACCGTGTGGTGTTCGCGCAGCGCGCTCAGACAGGGTCCCTCATCCAGGGTCGACTGCAATTGGTCCAATTCCGCGACGACCTGATCGGTGGGAGCGCGTGATTCCACGCGGTCTCCCTCGAGAAGCGAGATACCCGCCCAGCGTGCACCCGGCACGATCTGCACCGAGGCTTGCACGATCTCGTGCAGCACCGTCTTCGGGTCCCGGTGGCCCTCGAGTTCGACCGCGAGGCTGCCGAGGCGGTGCAGAAGCTCACCCTCTGAACTAGGCGGTGTGCCCATCGCGCTGCTCCCGTCTCCGGCCGGCTCAGCCCATTAACGTCGCGGCGATCGTCGCGCCCAGGTTCCAGCACTGCTCGAGGTCCGTCTTCGACGGCTTGCCCGACACCACGACATGATCCGCCGCCTTCACCCACGCCAGGCCGGCGGTGATGCCGTCGACAGCTCGCACGGCTCCCTCGCTGCCCTCGTTGCCATGGATGTAGACGCCGAACGGTCTGCCCCCACTAGCGTCGAGCAGCTGGTAGTAAGACTGATCGAAGGCGTGCTTGAGGGCGCCGCTGATGTACCCGAGATTGGCCGGGGTGCCGAGCACATATCCGTCGGCATTGAGCATCTCGACCGGCGAAACGGTGAGGGCCGGGCGCCGGATCACCTCCACGCCCTCGATCTCCGGGTCGGTCGCGCCGGCCACGACTGCCTCGAACAGCTCCTGACAGTGCGGACTCGGGGTGTGGTGGACGATCAGCAGCGTGGTCACGCTTTGGCCTCCAGCTGGACCGCAGCCTTCATCGCTTCCCGGGCCCGACGCCGATCCCCCGCATAGTCATAAGCGCGCGCCAGTCGGTACCAGCGCCGCCAGTTGTCGGGATCGTTTTCCAGCTCGGTACGCACGGTTTCGAACAGCGCATCGGCGGCACCGCGTTCGATGCGCCCGGATGCCCGCCTGGGCAGCGCGCTGACGTCGAGTTCCATTCCGTCGTCGGCGATGCGACGGGCCAGTTGCTGATGGGCGAATCCGGCGCGCAGCGTCGCGATCATCGCCCACAGTCCAAGAAACGGCATGATCAGCAGCGCCGCCCCCAAGCCGACGGCCGCGGGCCGGCCTGACCCGATCATCACCAGGGCAATGCGGCCGAGCAGGAAGAAATACACCAGCATCGCCGCGCAGAGGAAGGCGATCAGCAGCTGGATCCGCAGAGTCTTCGTCATGTCAGGTTGAGCAGCGGCTCTATACCTATGGTCAGTCCCGGGCGCTCGCGGATGCGACGGACCGCCAACAGCACGCCGGGGACGAAGGACGTGCGGTCCAGGCTGTCGTGGCGGATGGTCAGCGTCTCTCCCTCGGTGCCGAACAGGATTTCCTGGTGCGCGACCAGTCCGGCCAGCCGCACCGCATGCACCGGAATGCCGTCGACGTCCGCCCCGCGGGCACCGGGCAGGCTGGTGGTGGTGGCATCGGGGTTGGGCGGCAGGCCTTTTCGGGCCTCGGCGATCAGCTTGGCGGTTCGGGTGGCGGTGCCCGAAGGCGCATCGGCCTTGTGCGGGTGGTGTAGTTCGATGACCTCGATCGAGTCGAAGAACGGCGCGGCCTGTTTGGCGAAGTGCATGGACAACACCGCGCCGATGGCGAAGTTCGGTGCGATCAAAACGGACGTACCCGGATTCTTCGCGAGCCAGGACTCGACCAGCTCGATGCGCTCGTTGGTGAAGCCCGTGGTGCCGACGACGGCGTGAATGCCGTTGTCGATCAAGAACTTCAGATTGTCCATCACGACGTCAGGGTGAGTGAAGTCGATGACGACCTCGGTGCCGCTGTCGCTCAGCAGGCTCAGCGCGTCCCCCTGGTCCACCTGCGCCGAGAGGGTCAGATCATCGGCGGACTCGACCGCCCGCACCATCGTTGCCCCGACTTTGCCTTTTGCTCCCAGTACACCGACCCGCATGGCGTGAAGCCTACTGGGCAGGGTTTCATCCACAGTCGGGTGTTTGTCCACAGGCCGGGATTCCGAAACGGCGGACGAACCCGCCGTTCAATAGAATTCGAACATGCGTGCGATCACGGCTTCGGCGGAATTGGTGGCCGCTTTCGACGCCCTCGACGCCGCCGTCGCCTCAATCGCTGACCTGCAGCACCAGATGCTGGACCCTGTGGTGCGGTGCAGGGCCCTGGAACGCCTCGAAACCTCCCGCCGACAGCAAGCCGTGGTCAGCCACGACCTGATCGCGGGCCTCGCCACGGAAGACCCTGCCGACATCGGCGGCCCCACCCACCAGGTCATCGCCGACTGGTGCCGCATCAGCTACGCCGAAGCGCGCCGCCGCATCCGCGACGCCACCCAACTGGCCCCACGCACCACACTCACCGGCCAGCGGTTGCCCCCCGAACTCCCGGCCACGTCCCAGCAATGGCGTCGGGGCCTGCTCGACGCCCAGCACCTGCGAGTGATCCAAACGTTTGTCCGCAATCTGCCCACCCCCACCCCGGCCACCGTCATCGAGCACGCCGAACACCTGCTGGCCCAGCAAGCCACCCAACTTCGGCCCGACCAACTCGACAAAGCCGCCAAACGCGCCGCCGTCCTGATCAACCCCGACGGAAAATTCTCCGACCACGACCGCGCCCGCCAGCGCAGCTTGACCTTCAAACCCCAGCGCGCCGACGGCATGAGCGAAGCCACCCTCATCGCCACCCCCGAACTGCGCGCCAACATCGAAGCCTGGCTGGCTCGGTTCGCGGCCCCTGGCAAGTGCAACCCCGACAACCTCTCGTCGGATGCCACCCCCGAGATCGACACCCGCACCCCCGGCCAACGCCAGCATGACGCCCTCAACGATCTGCTACGCCGCCAGCTCGGCGACCCCGGTCTCGGCCAGCACAACGGCCTGCCCGTCACCGTCGTAGTGACCACCACTTTGCAGGAACTGACCACTGCTACCGGCCACGGCGTCACCGCCAGCGGCACTGTGATCCCGATGCGCGAACTGGTCGAAATGGCCAGCCGCGCCGTCCACTACCTCGCCATCTTCGACGGACACTCCAACCGGCCCCTCTACCTCGGGCGTGCCCGCCGCATCGCCTCAGCCGATCAACGACTGGCCCTGATCGCCGCCGAACGCGGCTGCACCTTCCCCGGCTGCGACGTCCCCGCCGACAAATGCGAAGTCCACCACATCAACGAATGGGCCACCGGCGGCAACACCGACGTCGACACCCTCACGCTGGCCTGCGCCCCTAACCACAAACTGATCGAAAGAGGTTGGACCACAACCAAATTTGCCAACCATCGCACCGCGTGGACCCCGCCGAAGCGCTTCGACCGCGGCGGCCCCCGCACCAACGATTACCACCACCCTGAGCGACTTCTCAACGACGACGACGACGAACGGGCCGGGCCGTAGGGATGCGGCAAGACGCGGCACGCCGACGCCTCTCTAGGCTGGGATGGTCGAGACGTCGGTGTGAGAAGCGGAGGTGCGCGCGTGAGATCCAGCGAAATCCGGATCCGCGAGGCCAAGCCGAAGGACTACGCCCGGGTCGCGGCGATGCACTATCCGGTGTGGCGTCGGTCCTGGCAAGGCATCGTGGCCACCCACGTCCTGGACATGATCAGCACGCCGAAGACGTGGGCCGACACGTTCTATCCGACGACGCTCAAGCGGGGCGGCTGGCAGATGTGGATGGCCGAGGCCCGGGGCAAGCTGCTGGGAATGACGCTGTTCGGGCCGGACCTGTCCAACCCCCAGCACATTCAGATCGACGCGCTCTACGTCGTCGACGAGAGCCAGCGCCACGGCATCGGCGGCATGCTGCTGAGCAAGGCGCTACGCACCTATCCGAACAACGACATCATCCTGTGGGCCGCCAACAAGAACGAAAAGGCCCGGAACTTCTACGAAAAGCACGGCTTCACACTCGACGAGCGCACCTACGTATGGAAGCCGCTGCCCGGTGTGACCGTGCCCCACGTGGGTTACCGCCTGTACCGCTCGCTCGGCGAGGAGCCGCCAGAACAGGCAGCGGCGCCCGTCGAGGCACCGGCGAGCATTCCAGCCGTAGTCTCGCTGATCGCGCCACCGGTAACCGCGCCGAGCACAGCACCCGCCGCCTCCCCGATCCGGCCCCACCCGATCGAGGTACCCCAGGCCCACCTCGACGACCTGCGCCATCGGCTCAGCACCGCGCGCTGGCCGGCCGAAATCTCCGGAGCCGACTGGGATTACGGCACCGAACAAGCGTTCCTCAAGAACGTCATCGATCACTGGCTGCACCGCTACGACTGGCGGGGCACCGAGGCCGAAGTCAATGCTGCCGGTTCATTCCTCACCGAGGCCGCCGGCCAGCGGGTGCACTTCCTGCACACCAGGTCAGCCCGTGACGACGCCATTCCGCTGGTCATCACCCATGGCTGGCCGGGTTCGGTGGTGGAGTTCTTCGATGTACTCCCCCTGCTGCAGAAGCGTTTTCATGTGGTGCTGGTGTCGATGCCCGGGTACGGCTTCTCCGGACCTACGAAAGAGCGCGGAGTCGACGTGGCGAAAGTCGCCGCTGCCGTCGCAGACGTGATGGCCCAGTTGGGATATGACCGCTTCCTCGCGCAAGGTGGCGACTGGGGTGCACTGGTCACCCGCCACCTCGGTGAGCACTACCCCAAGCACGCGGTCGCGATTCACACCAACATGCTGTTCTCGCCACCCGACCAGAACGACCAGGCACTGCTGGCCGATGTCACCGAACAGGAATGGGCGGCGATCGCGGCGGGCGTGGAACGGGTCAAGGACGGCACCGCGTACATGGAAATCCAGTCCACCCGGCCACATTCGCTGGGTTTCGGCTTGGACGACTCGCCGCTGGGCCTGGCCGGCTGGATACTCGAGAAGTTCCACGCCTGGTGCGATATCTCTGACGGCATGCCCATCAGTACCGATCGGCTGATCGACAACCTGATGTTCTATTGGCTCACCGGCACCGCCACGTCGGCGGCGCGACTGTATTGCGAGTCCGCCCGCGCGGGCACCGGCCCGCTCAGCGACTGGTCCGGCCGTGTCGACGTTCCGACGGGTTACGCCGTCTATCCCGGCGAGATGCTGCAGACTCCGCGCGCATGGGCCGCCGCCCGATACAACCTGGTGCACTACACCGTTCATGAGCGCGGCGGTCATTTCGCCGCGTTCGAGCAGCCACAGGTGTTCGCCGACGACCTGACCAACTACGCCGATGTGCTGGTCGAAAAAGGGGTCTTCTAGGCGTCGATCACCAGGCGGCCGCCGGCCGAGCGGGAGACACAGATCAGCATCTCGTCTGCTGCCTCAGCGGTGCGGCCGCGCCGATCCACCTGCCCGGCAATGACTTTGACCTTGCAGGTGCCGCAGAACCCCTGCTGGCAGGAGTAGGCCGTCATCGGGTCGTGGTCGAGCATCACGTCGAGCGCCGAGCGGTTCGCCGCGACGCTGAGCACCTCCCGCGAGCGGGCCAGCTCCAGCTCGAAGGGAACTCCGTCGACGATCGGGGCCGGGCTGAACCGTTCGTAATGCAGTGGCGCGTCTGCGTGTTCGTTGCGGGCCACCCGGACCGCCTCCAGCATCGCGGCCGGCCCGCAGACGTACACCGCGGTCGTAGGTCCGGCCCCGGCCAGCAGGTCATCCACCGTGGCGATCCCGCCGCGTTCGTCGTCGGCCCACACGGTGACCCGCTCCGGTCCCAGCGCAAGCACTTCGTCCAGCAGCGGCATGTGCTCGCGGCTGCGACCGGCATAGACAGCGCGCCAATTGATTCCGCGCTGAGCAGCCACTCGCATCATCGGCAGGATGGGCGTCACCCCGATGCCGCCGATCACGAACAGCACCTCTCGCTCGGACGTTCCGAGATAGAACGCGTTGCGGGGACCTTCGAACACCAGGGTGTCACCGACGTCGAAGGCGTCGTGCATCTCGATCGACCCGCCGCCACCGTCGGGGATGCGGCGTACCGCGATGCGGTAGTCGGTCCGGCGTCCGGGCGGTCCGCACAGCGAGTACTGCCGCCGCCGGCCCGAGGGCAGCTGCACGTCGATATGCCCACCCGGCGTCCAGGACGGCAGCAACCCCCCGTCCTCGTCGGCCAGCGTCAGGGCGACCACATCGGGGGCGACGAACTCGCGTGCGATGACCCTCGCGCGGTGTGTGCGCGGCACCGGCGTCACCCGCGAAGGCTTCCACCGCGATGCCGCGGCGAGGCCGCCCATCACGGTGCGTATCCCCCACAACACCGTGAAGAAGCGGTCGTGGTCACGACGGCCATAGAGGTCGGCGGGCCTACTCGTCCAAATGCTGTCCGGCACGGTCATTCCCTATTGCTGCCTGATGTCCAGGCGGGCCAGCAACCGAATCGCGGACGGGCTGATGCGCCGCATCGCATACCCGAGCCTGGACTCCGGAGCGACGGGCAGCACCGCCGGACCGGTCCTGACGGCTTTGACGATCGCCTTCGCGGTGGCCTCCGGGGTGTAGTTGCGCCGACGGTAGGCGGCGTCCGCCTTGGCGCGGGCCTGTTCCTGCTGCTGCGCCGACATGCCGGCGTAGACGGTGCTCCTGGCGATATTGGTATTGACGAAACCCGGGCACACGGCCGTGACGGTGATGCCCTCGTCGGCCAGGTCGGCCCGCAGGGCTTCGCTGAATCCCAGCACCGCCGCCTTCGTCGTGCTGTAGGCCACCATCGATTTCGACGGCAGGAAGGCCGCCGCCGACGACAGGTTGATGATGGTTCCGCCCTCGCCGCGCTTGACCATCTGGGCGCCGAAGGCCCGGCTGCCGGTGATGACGCCGCGGACGTTGACCGCCATGATGTCGTCCCAGTGCCGCGGCGAGGTCTCCAGGAACCGGCCGGCCATCCCGATGCCGGCGTTGTTCACCAGGATGTCCACCACACCGTGATCGTTAAACACCTGTGCGGCAAGGTCATTCATCATGCCCTCGTCGGTGACGTCGGCCTGGTAGACGACCGCCTGGGCGCCGGCAGCACGCACGGCGTCCGCCGTTTCGCCGGCGCCGCCGGGGTCGCGGTCCACGATCACGACCTTCGCCGCGCCGTTGCGGGCCAGTTCTACCGCGGTCGCACGGCCGATGCCGGAGCCGGCCCCGGTGACCAGGGCCAGCTTGCCGTCCACTTCCCGCGGGCCGGCGCGCACTTCAGATTCGGGCTCGCCGGCGACGACCTGGTCGATCCATTCCGCGGTCAGCCGCGCGATGACGTCGGGTCGCGAGGTGACCACCCAGTGCCCGCCCTGGATCGGGACGACCCTGCCCGTCGGTGGAATCGCGCCGATATACCGTTGCAGCGCCGGGGTGATGAAGAGGTCTTTGCCGGGGATCAGCACCTGCACCGGGACGGCGGTCTGCGGCACCTCGTCGCCCGGCGACACCAGCGGCGCGGGCAGGTTTTCGCGGTACAGGTTCAGGCCGTTGAGGTAATCGCCGAGCGTGCGCTGCGGCGTGATGCGGCGGCTCAGCGTGCTCGACCGCCCGAACCGTTCCAGGCCTTCGACGACTTTCACGCCGAGCCGGGACCGAAAGAACACTTCGGGCAGCCCAGGGCTCAGGAAGAACCCGACGTACACCGACGAACTCGCCTGCCGGGCCACCCGACCGATCTCGCGCGGGCTGCGGGCCGAGCGCACGAACTGACCCATGTGCCGCACGTGCGGCCCCGAAATCGAGGTGAACGAGGCAACTTTGGCCACCACCGCCTCGTCGGTGACCGCCGACCACGCCTGCACCGAGCCCCAGTCGTGTGCGAGCAGATGCACCCGTCCGACGCCCAAGCTGTCGATCACGGTGCCGATGTCGTCGACCAGCTGCGGCAGGGCATATCCGGATCTGCTTGCCGGCGAGGATGATTCACCTGCGCCGCGCACGTCGTAGGCGACCACGTTGTAGCGCTGGGCGAGCAGGTCGGCAACCCCGTCCCAGACGTGATGGTTGTCCGGATAGCCGTGAATGGCCAGGACCGTCGGGCGCCCTGGATCGATGTCGTTGTAACAGTGTACGGCCAGCGTGACACCGTCAGATGCGTTGACAGTAGCCATGTTTCAGTGCGAGGCCCGTGCAGCGGGCGACACCGCGAGATAGTCGACGGCGCGCTCCAGCCCACCCAGCTGGGACGGGTGGAAGCCCGGGCGATAGTAGGACCCGACGACACCGATCAGCCGGCGCAGCCCGGGCACCAGCCCGCGCCGTGCGGCGCGCAGGTAGTCGCGCCAGCGCGCCTTGGTGCCGGGCGGCACGCACGGGTCCACCGAGAACATGAACCGCACGCCGCGAATCCACAACAGGGTAAGCACCGGTGTCACGGCCAGCTGGGCCCGCACCTGCCGCCAGTACCCGGCCCGCAGGTGCCGCATGGTGTCGAATGCGACGGCCTTGTGTTCCACCTCTTCGGCGCCGTGCCAGCGCAGCATGTCCAGCATCACCGGGTCGGTACCGACGGCGTCCAGCGCCGGCGAGTCCAGGATCCACTCGCCCAGCACGGCGGTGTAGTGCTCGATCGCCGAGATGAACGCCACCTGCTCGAGCAACCAGGTGTGCTGCCGGCGCACGCTGCGATGCGGCCGCTCCCCCAGGAGCTTTCCGAATAGCCAGCGCACCTGGTCGGTGAACGGCGTCAGATCGATACCCTGCGCGTCGAAGTGGGCCAGCACTCCGGAGTGCGCCTGGGAGTGCATCGCCTCCTGCCCGATGAATCCCTGCACGTCCAGGCGCAGTTGGTCGTCTTTGATCAGCGGCAGCGTCTTCTTGAAGACGTCGACGAAGAATTCCTCACCGGCGGGCAGCAGCAGGTGCAGCACATTGAGGACGTGGGTGGCCATCGGCTGGCCGGGCACGTAGTGGAACGGCAGGTCGGCCCAATCGAAAGAGACGTTGCGCGCCTCGAGAACCAGGCGTTCATGGTCGACCGGCGCCCTGGCCGAGTCCGACCTCGAATGCGGACCCACCGCCCGATCGTCAACTGTGCTCATCACGGCCCCCTTGCCTCGAGTGGCAAGTGTACTGAAATGCCCCAGGTATGCGATACCCGCGGTACTACCTTTTCTCGGCGCGCTGCTTCAGACGCTGCAGCGTCAGCTCGATGTGCTTGGCGTTGGCCGCCGTCCGATCGGCGACTCCGGTGGCCCTACCTGCCACTTTGGCGAACCAGCCGGGCCGGCGGTCCCAGGTGCTCTCGGTCACCCGGCAGCCGCCGTCGGCCGGCACGATGTCGTACTGCCAGCGTGCGATCGGGAAAATCGTGTGCCGCACGTCGAAAGCGAAGACCTTGCCCGGCTCGGCGTCGGTGACGGTGCATTTCGTCGTCCAGCGTTTGCTGCCGTTCTCGTTATGACCGACGAACACCGCCCCCTTGGTGACCGCGGCACCCTTGCGCAGCTCCATCGACACCGCCTCCTCGGCCAGCGCGGCCAGCGTCGGAAGATCGGTGATCAGTCCGTACACCGCCTCCGGGCTGGCGTCGATCTGGACGGTCGCTGTCGCCGAGGGCTGGTTCATGGGCTGATCATAGCCAGGGCGGTCACCGCCGAATCTGCGATGTTTGAGTTGTCTCCGAACGCGTGGCGTGGCTCGCGTCATCCCCGATGTTTCTTCACACTGGAAGTCATGCGCATCGGAATTCCGACCGAGACCAAGAACAACGAATTCCGGGTCGCGATCACCCCGGCCGGGGTGGCGGAGTTGGTTCAGCACGGTCATGACGTGCAGGTTCAGGCCGGGGCCGGGGAGGGGTCGGCGATCACCGATGCCGAGTTCAAAGCGGCCGGGGCCGTGCTGGCCGATACCGCGGCCGAGGTGTGGGCCGCGGACCTGGTGTTGAAGGTCAAGGAACCGATGCCCGCCGAATACGCCCACCTACGTTCCGGGCTGGTCCTGTTCACCTACCTTCACCTGGCTGCCTCGCGATCGTGCACCGACGCACTGCTGGCCTCCGGGGCCACCTCGATCGCCTACGAGACGGTCCAGACCGCCGACGGATCGTTACCGCTGCTGGCTCCGATGAGCGAGGTGGCCGGGCGCCTCTCCGCTCAGGTCGGGGCCTATCACCTGATGCGGACTCAGGGCGGCCGCGGCGCCCTGATGGGCGGGGTGCCGGGGGTCAAACCCGCCGACGTCGTGGTGATCGGCGGCGGCACCGCCGGCTACAACGCGGCCCGGGTCGCCAGCGGCATGGGGGCATCGGTGATGGTGCTCGACGTCAACCTGCACAAGCTCCGGCTGCTCGACGCGGAGTTCGCCGGCCGGATCGGCACCCGCTACTCCTCGGCCTACGAGCTGGAGGGCGCCGTCACACGCGCCGACCTGGTGGTCGGCGCGGTGCTCGTGCCCGGCGCGAAGGCGCCCAGCCTGATCCCGAATTCGCTTGTGGCACAGATGAAGCCGGGAGCAGTACTGGTGGACATTTCGATCGACCAGGGTGGCTGCTTCGAAGACTCCCGCCCGACCACCCACGACGATCCGACGTTCACGGTGCACGACACGCTGTTCTACTGCGTGGCCAACATGCCCAGCGCGGTACCCAAGACGTCGACGTACGCGCTGACCATCGCCACCATGCCGTATGTGCGCAAACTGGCCGATCTGGGGTGGCAGGCCGCCTGCCGGTCAGATCCCGCTCTGGCCAAAGGACTTTCGACGCATGCGGGCGAACTGCTGGCCGACCATGTGGCCGAGGACCTGGGCCTGCCGTTCACCGATCCGGCCGGCCTGCTCGCCGGTTAGCGAACCCGGTCAGCAGGCCGGTCAGCAGGCCGGTCAGCGAATGTAGGGGGCCAGCGCGGTGACGATGTCGGCCGCCGGGCCGCTGCGGGTCTCCCGGTAACCCTCGCCCGCCCACAGGTTTGTGCCGTGCGGGTCCTCCATCTCGATCGCCGCCGCGCGGATCGGCTTGGTCATCTGATTGACCTCCGGATATCCAAGCGGCGCAACGTGATCCAGCAGACGGGTGAAATTGTTCGCCAGACCACGGGCATAGCGGCCGGAGAACGCGCGGGTGACGACGGTCGAGTCGAACTCCGGGTTCTTCAGCGCGACCCGGTAGGCCGGATGGGTGCCGGCCTCGTCGGCCAGCAGCAGCGCGGTGCCCACCTGCGCGGCCACCGCTCCCCTGCGCAACACCGCCGCGATCTGTTCGACGGTGCCCAGCCCGCCGGCCGCGATCATCGGCACATCGTGCGCGCTGCCGATCCGGTCCAGCAGCTGGTGCAGCGACTCGGCGCCGGGCTCCATGTCCGGCGCAAACGTGCCGCGGTGGCCTCCGGCCGCGGGGCCCTGGACCACCAGGTTGTCCGCACCTGCGGCGACGGCGATTCCGGCCTCGTAGGCCGACGTCACCGTGACCGACACCAGCAGGCCCTGCGCGCTGAGCATCCGGATGACATCCGGCGGCGGCGCCCCGAAGGTGAACGACACCATCTCCGGGCGCACGTCGGCCACGACCTCGAGTTTGCGTTGCCAGTCGTCGTCGTCGCCGTGCACCGGATGACCCACTTCGACGCGGTAGTGATCGGCGACCTCTTCGAGGTCTTCGGCGTAGTACTCGAGTTGCACCCAGTCGGCGACGCTGGGCTGAGGGACGAACAGGTTGACCCCGACGGGTCCCGTCGTCGCGGCGCGCGCCTTGGCGATATCGTCGGCGAACTGCTCGGCGGTCAGGTAGCCGCCGGCGACCATGCCGAGCCCGCCCGCGTTCGACACCGCCGCGGCCAGCTCGGGGGTCCCAGGGCCGCCAGCCATCGGCGCACCCACGATGGGCGCGGCGATGTCCCAGAAACCCAAAACCATCGGGTTAACTTACCATCGCTCGAAGTTGTTGGGGCAGCGATCGTTTCGTGCTGTACGGGCCGAGGACGGCAGCGCCGTAGGGCTTGTTCAGCAGGCGCCGGGCCACCGCGTTGACCTCGTCGAGGGTGACCTGCTCGATCTTTCGCAGCGTGTGCTCGATGCTGCGGTGGCTGCCGTAGTTCAGCTCGCTGCGACCGATCCGGCTCATCCGGGAGCCGGAGTCTTCCAGGCCCAGCACCAGCCCGCCGCGCAGCGACCCTTTGGCGATCCGGCATTCGTCCTCGGTGATGCCGTCGCGGGCCACCGACTCCAGCACTTCGTTGGTGATCTTCATGACGTCGGCGAAGCGTTCGGGCAGGCAGGCGGCGTACACCGAAAGCGCGCCACTGTCGGCGAAGATGTCCAGCGACGAGTAGACCGAGTACGCCAGTCCCCGCGCCTCGCGGATCTCCTGGAACAGCCGCGAACTCAGCCCGCCGCCCAGCGCGGTGTGCAACACCGACATCGCCCAGCGGTGCTGCCAGCCGCGGCCCGGCGTGCGGACGCCGAGCGAGACATGCGTCTGCTCGGCGTCTCGACTGCTCATCACCAGGCCGGGGTCGCCGGTCACCCGCCCCGCCCCCTTGCGCGGCGCCACCGGCCGGCGCCCGCGCACCAGGCGGGCCGCGAAGTGCTCGCGCGCCAGCGCGACGACCTCGTCGTGGTCGACGTTGCCGGCCACGGCCACGACCATCCGCTCCGGGGTGTACCGGCGCAGGTGGAACGAGTGCAGTTGCGACCGCGACATCGACGACACCGATTGCACGCTGCCGATCACCGGGCGGCCCACCGGGTGGTCACCGAACAGCGCCGTCATGAACATGTCGGCCAGCGCGTCCTCGGGGTCGTCGTCGCGCATTGCGATCTCCTCGAGGACCACATCGCGTTCCAGCTCGACGTCCTCGACGGCACAGCGACCATTGAGCACCACGTCGGCGACCAGGTCGATCGCCAGCGCCAGGTCGGTGTCCAGCACGTGCGCGTAGTAGCACGTGTGTTCCTTGGCGGTGAACGCGTTGAGCTCACCGCCCACGGCGTCCATCGACCGAGCGATGTCTACCGCGGTACGGGTCGGCGTCGACTTGAACAGCAGATGCTCGAGGAAGTGCGCGGCACCGGCCACGGTCGTGCCCTCGTCGCGGGATCCCACCCCGACCCAGACACCGACCGATGCCGAGCGCACCGCGGGCAGATATTCAGTGACGACGCGCAGACCGCCGGGCAGGGTAGTACGACGCACTGCTCCCTTATCCGGGGGCGAAGCGCCCCCGGTGTCAGCTGCTGACCGTCGCGGCATCGGCGGGCGCTGCTCCCGAAGGCTCCGGAGCGGCAGCGGCATCGTCGTCGTCCACCAGAACCAGCGAGATCTTGCCCCGCTTGTCGATGTCGGCGATCTCCACCCGCAGCTTGTCGCCGACGTTGACCACGTCCTCGACCTTGGCGATCCGCTTGCCCTTGCCGAGTTTGGAGATGTGGACCAGACCGTCGCGTCCCGGCAGCAGCGACACGAACGCACCGAAATCGGTGGTCTTGACCACGGTTCCGAGGAACCGCTCCCCGACCGTCGGCAGCTGCGGGTTGGCGATGGCGTTGATGCGGTCGATCGCGGCCTGGGCCGAGGGACCGTCGGTGGCCCCGACGAACACGGTGCCGTCGTCCTCGATGGAGATCTGCGCGCCGGTCTCCTCGGTGATCGCGTTGATGACCTTGCCCTTGGGCCCGATGACCTCACCGATCTTGTCCACCGGCACCTTGATGGTGGTGACCCGGGGGGCGTACGGGCTCATCTCGTCGGGACGGTCGATGGCCTCGGCCATGACCTCGAGAATGGTGAGCCGGGCGTCCTTGGCCTGCGCGAGCGCGCCGGCGAGGACCTTCGAGGGGATCCCGTCGAGCTTGGTGTCCAGCTGCAGCGCGGTGACGAAGTCCTTGGTGCCGGCGCACTTGAAGTCCATGTCGCCGAACGCGTCCTCGGCGCCCAGGATGTCGGTCAGGGTGACGTAGCGGGTTTCTCCTTCGACGTCGTCGGAGACCAGGCCCATCGCGATGCCGGCCACCGGCGCCTTGAGCGGCACCCCGGCATTGAGCAGCGCCAGCGTGGACGCGCAGACCGAGCCCATCGACGTCGAGCCGTTGGAGCCCAGGGCCTCCGACACCTGCCGGATGGCATACGGGAACTCCTCGACGCTGGGCAGCACCGGGATCAGAGCCCGCTCGGCCAGCGCGCCGTGCCCGATCTCACGCCTCTTGGGCGAACCGACCCGGCCGGTCTCGCCGGTGGAGAACGGCGGGAAGTTGTAGTGGTGCATGTAGCGCTTGGAGGTTTCCGGCCCGAGCGAGTCGATCTGCTGGGCCATCTTGACCATGTCCAGGGTGGTCACACCCAGGATCTGGGTCTCGCCGCGCTCGAACAGCGCGCTGCCGTGCGCCCGCGGAACGACAGCGACCTCGGCCGACAACGCGCGGATGTCGGTGATGCCGCGCCCGTCGATGCGGAAGTGGTCGGTAAGGATGCGCTGGCGGACCAGTTTCTTGGTCAGCGAGCGGAACGCGGCGCCGATCTCTTTCTCCCGGCCCTCATAGGTGCCGGCCAGTCGCTCGACCACCTGGGTCTTGAGCTCGTCGGTGCGCTTGTCACGCTCGGCCTTGCCGCCGATCGACAGTGCCTCGGTGAGTTCGTCGGTGGCCACCGATGCCACCGAGTAGTAGACGTCGTCCTCGTAGTCGGGGAACGTCGGGTAGTCGCGCGTGTCTTTCGCGGCCGCCTCGGCCAGTTCCTGCTGCGCCGTGCACAGGGCGGCGATGAACGGCTTGGCCGCCTCCAGCCCTTCGGCGACCACGGTCTCGGTCGGCGCCTGGGCGCCGCCCTCGACGAGCTCGATGACCTTCTCGGTGGCTTCGGCCTCGACCATCATGATCGCGACGTCCCCGTCGACTTTGCGGCCGGCGACGACCATGTCGAACAACGCACGCTCGAGCTGCTCGACGGTGGGGAAGGCAACCCAGGTGCCGTCGATGAGCGCCACCCGGACGCCGCCGACCGGTCCGGAGAACGGCAGGCCGGAAATCTGGGTGGACGCCGACGCGGCGTTGATCGCCACGACGTCGTACAGGTCGTTGGGGTCCAGGCTCAAGACCGTCACGACGACCTGGATCTCGTTGCGCAAGCCGTCGACGAAGGACGGGCGCAGCGGCCGGTCGATCAGCCGGCAGGTCAGAATCGCGTCGGTGGAGGGCCGGCCCTCCCGACGGAAGAACGACCCCGGGATACGTCCCGCGGCGTACATCCGCTCTTCGACATCGATGGTCAGGGGGAAGAAGTCGAAATGTTCCTTCGGGTTCTTGCTGGCGGTGGTCGCCGACAGCAGCATGTTCTCGTCGTCGAGGTAAGCGACCACCGAGCCGGCAGCCTGTAAAGCCAGGCGTCCCGTCTCGAACCGGATGGTGCGGGTGCCGAAGCTCCCGTTGTCGATGGTGGCGGTGGACTCGAAGACGCCTTCTTCGATTTCAGTCGCAGACATAACGTCAGTGCGGCCTCTCTGGTTATTCAGCTGTTTCGCAAGTCGGTGCGCGAGCAAACCAGGGAGCAGTGTCTGAATGCGGCTACGGCCATCGATCGAAGCTGCCGACCTGCCCCAGATCCTGGGAGCCCGGCAGCCACTACCGAAGACCGCCCGATACAGAGCTGCTTCCCGTGACACGCGTGGCGACTCGCTGGAACGGCGCACGCGGATCTGCGCGAACCGCACCAAGGTGCTCGGGCCGAACAGGCCCAGAACGTCCTCACTCTACACCGAGCTAACTCCGGGTACTGGAAACATGGGGGCACAACCCGCCACCCTGTGCGTCCGACCTCTAGCTCCGGGGTGCGCTGCTGATGTCCTCGACGCACACGGCGAACCGCCGCTGGGAATACGTGTAGCCCAGGCCGCTGGTGCACTGATCCACCGAGACGGGTGGGTCCAAGTCTCTGAGGATCTGGGTGGCGCGCTGCCGGTTGGGCACCGAGACGTCGTTGCAGTCGACGCGGAAGGGATCGGCGATGTGGTGTGGATCCACGCTCATGCAGCCACCGATCACCCAGTCGATGTCCAGGCAGACGGTAGCGTCCGAGCCGCTGATCGAGTTGTGGGTCGAGTACGACGAATCGACGTCAGACGGGCACTGGGCCCGGTCTTTCACGACAGCGACAACTTTGAAGTTGGACTCCGGGCTCCCGCACGGCGCCTTGGCTGCCTGCGGCTGAGCAGCGGTGCCGCCAAGCCGCAGACAGTCCCCCACTGTGAATTCACTCAGGTCGGAGCCACTTTTCCCCGCCGAACACCCGGTCCCTGCGCCGACGACGACGGCCACGATGAGGGCCGCGACGGCGCCTGACGCGCCACGGGTCAGCGGCGCAGACCCAGCCGCTCGATCAGCGAACGGTAGCGCTCCACGTCGACCTGGGTCAGGTACTTGACCAGGCGCTTGCGGCGGCCGACGAGCAGCAGCAGGCCGCGGCGCGAGTGGTGGTCATGCTTGTGGACCTTGAGGTGCTCGGTGAGGTCGGCGATGCGCTTGGTCAGCAGCGCGATCTGCGCCTCCGGGGATCCGGTGTCGGTCTCGTGCAGACCGTAGGACTTCAGAATTTCTTTCTTCTGCTCGGCAGTAAGCGCCACGAAAACATCTCCATCAATAGGTCCGCGATCAAGGATTTTCACAGCGCGGCCACCGCGAACCGCAGCACGCGCCGATGTCGTCGGGCAGTCTAGCAGGGCTCAGGGCTGGTTCAGCAGGCCGCGGGTGCGCTCGGTGTCCCTGCCGATCTCCTCGACCAGGTCGGCGATCGAGTCATATCTCTGCTGACCGCGAATCCGCGCGACGAAGTCCAGCGCCACATGCTGGCCGTACAGGTCGGCGCTGGTGTCCAGGACGAAGGCCTCCACGGTGCGGGTCCGCCCGGAGAATGTCGGGTTGGTGCCGACGGACACCGCGGCCTGGTACCGCTCACCAGGAATCACGGTGCCGGTCACCGGCCCGTGCCCGAGCACCGTGAACCATGCCGCGTACACGCCGTCGGCCGGAATGGCGGAATACATCGGCGGCGCCACATTCGCGGTGGGAAACCCAAGTTCGGACCCCCGGCCGTAGCCTCGCACCACGACGCCTTCGACCCGGTGCGGGCGGCCCAGCGCTTCGGTAGCCGCCAGCACGTCGCCGGCGTCCACGCAGGACCTGATGTAGGTCGAAGAGAACGTCACGGTCTCGTTGCTGTGGTGCTCGGACAGCAGCGACATCGCTTCCACCGCGAACCCGAACCGGTCACCGGCCTTGCGCAGGGTTTCGACGCTGCCGGCCGCCTTCTTGCCGAAGGTGAAGTTCTCACCCACCACCACCTCCACCACGTGCAGGTGCTCCACCAGCAGCTCGTGGATGTAGCGGTCCGGCGTGAGCTTCATGAAATCGGTGGTGAAGGGCATCACCAGGAAGACGTCGATGCCCAGCTCCTCGACGAGTTCGGCCCGCCGCGTCAGCGTCGTCAGCTGGGCCGGGTGGCTGCCCGGATAAACGACCTCCATCGGATGGGGGTCGAAGGTCATCAGCACCGACGGCACGCCGCGGGCGCGGCCCGCCTTGACCGCATGCGCGATCAACTCGGCGTGCCCTCGGTGCACCCCGTCGAAGACCCCTATGGTCAGCACACATCGGCCCCAGTCTGTGGGGATCTCGTCCTGGCCGCGCCACCGCTGCACGCCGCAAGCCTATCGGGTGTCCGGTAGGCCGCTTTCATACCGAGGCCGCGTCCACGCCGGGGACTGCTCGGCGGGTCCGCTCCTGGGCGCAGACGCGATGTCGTGGGTGCAGGCTCGGCGCCCACGGCGCCGGATTAGGCGTGGATTGCCTAAGATTTGTGGTTGTGAGGGCTGACGACGAGCCTGGCGGGCTCACCCCGGTTGCCCAGGACTATTTGAAAGTCATTTGGACTGTCCAGGAGTGGTCCCCCGACGGGGTTCCACAGAAGGTGAGCACCAAGATGCTCGCCGAGAAGATCGGGGTGTCCGCCAGCACCGCATCGGAGTCCATCCGCAAGCTCGCCGAGCAGGGGCTGGTGAACCACGAGAAGTACGGCGCGGTGACGCTGACGGAATCTGGCCGGCGGGCGGCGCTGGGCATGGTGCGCCGGCACCGGCTGCTGGAGACGTTCCTGGTCAACGAGCTGGGATACGGCTGGGACGAGGTGCACGACGAGGCCGAGGTGCTCGAGCACGCGGTGTCCGACCGGCTGGTGGCGCGCATCGACGCCAAGCTGGGCTACCCCCACCGCGACCCGCACGGCGACCCGATACCGGCCACCGACGGGCAGGTGCCGACGCCACCGGCGCGTCAGCTGTGGGCCTGCCGCGACGGCGACACCGGCAAGGTGGCCCGCATTTCCGACGCCGACCCGGAAATGTTGCGGTACTTCGACAGCGTGGGAATCAACCTGGATTCACAGCTGCAGGTGCTCACGCGCCGCGAATTCGCCGGCATGATCTCGGTGGCGGTGTCGTCGGGCGACAGGGCGACGGCCACCGTCGAGCTGGGCAGCCCGGCCGCGCGGGCGATCTGGGTAGTGGGCTAGCGGCGTGTGTGGCGTTCTCGCCTTCGCCGAGCGGACCGTCTCTCAGCCCGACAGCAGCCCCTTGGCGATGTGGGTCACCTGAACCTCGTTGCTGCCGGCGTAAATCATCAATGACTTCGCATCGCGCGCAAGCTGTTCCACGCGGTACTCCGCCATGTAGCCGTTGCCGCCGAACAATTGCACGGCGTCCATCGCGACGTCGGTGGCGGCCTCGGAGCTGTACAGCTTGATCGCCGATGCCTCGGCGAGTGTCAGCGGTTTGCCGGCCTGCTGGCGCTCGATGGTGTGAAACACCATGTTCTGCACGTTCATCCGGGCGATCTCCATCCTGGCCAGTTTCAGCTGGATCAGCTGGAACTGCCCGATGTTCTTGCCCCACAACGTGCGACTCTTCGCGTAGTCCACACACAACCGGTGGCATTCGTTGATGATGCCCAGCGCCATCATCGCAATGCCGATCCGTTCGGCGGCGAAGTTGGCCCGGGCGCTCTCCCGGCCGTCGCCGTCGCCGGGCTGCTCACTTTCGCCCAGCAACCGGTCGGGAGTCAGCCGGACGTTGTCGAAGAACAACTCCCCCGTCGGCGAGGACATCATGCCCATCTTCTTGAACGGCTTGCCCTGGGTGAGGCCGGGCATCCCGGAATCGAGCACGAACACCAGCACCGGCCGGTTGCGTGGGTCCGTGGCGGAAGCACCGGCCGCATCGTCGGCGAGCTTGGCGTAGACGACCAGCACATCGGCGTACGGCCCGTTGGTGATGAACGTCTTCTGGCCGTTGAGGATGTAGTCCTGGCCATCCCGTTTGACATAGGTCTTCATGCCGCCGAACGCGTCCGAGCCGGAATCCGGTTCGGTGATGGCCCAGGCAGCGATCTTGTTCAGCGTCATCAAATCGGGCAGCCAGCGCTCCTTCTGAGCCAGGGTGCCGCGGCTCATGATGGTCGCCGCACCCAGGCCCAGGCTCACCGACGCCGTGCTCAGCAGCCCGATGCTGACCCGGGCGATCTCGGACACCAGCACCGCGACCATCGAGCCCTGGGCGCCGAAACCGTCTGCACTGTCAGCTTTTTCGGGCTCGGAGTCACCGTCCTTGCTGGCGCGCTCGCGGTCGAGCATCTTCTTCACCGATTCCGCAGCCAGCACATCGAGACCGAACTGGCTGAACAGTTTGCGCGCGATCGGGTAAGGCGGCATTTCGCCGGTTTCCAGGGCATCCAGGTTGGGCCGGATCTCCTTGTCCACGAACTGACGGACGGTGTCGCGCACCATCAGATCGGTTTCGGACCACTCGATCACAGCTCAGCGCTCGGCGCGCTGGTAGGCGGTGACGACGGCCGCGCCACCCAGCCCGATGTTGTGCTGCAGGGCGGCGCTGACGTTGTCCACCTGGCGCTTGTCCGCGGTTCCGCGCAGTTGCCAGGTGAGCTCGGAACACTGCGCCAGCCCCGTCGCACCGAGCGGGTGGCCCTTGGAGATCAGCCCGCCCGACGGGTTGACCACCCAGCGTCCGCCGTAGGTGGTCTGGTTGTCGTCGATCAGCTTGGGCGCCTCGCCCTCGCCGCACAGGCCGAGGGCTTCGTAGAGCAGCAGCTCGTTGGCGGAGAAGCAGTCGTGCAGTTCGATCACCTGAAAGTCGTCGGGACCGAGCCCCGACTGCTGGTAAACCTGTTGGGCGGCTTGCACATTCATGTCGTAGCCGATGATGTTGCGGACGCTGCCGTCGAACGTGGAGCCGAAATCGGTGGTCATCGACTGCCCGACGATCTCCACCGCCTGCCCGGCCAGGTCATGCCGGGCGACGTAATCCTCGCTGGCCAGCACCACCGCCGCCGATCCGTCCGAGGTCGGTGAGCACTGCAGTTTGGTGAGTGGGTCGGAGATCATCTTCGCGGCCAGGATGTCATCGAGGGTGTACTCGTCCTGGAACTGGGCGTAGGGGTTGTTCACCGAATGCTTGTGGTTCTTGAAGCCGATCTTGGCGAAATGCTCAGCCGTGGTGCCGTACTTCTTCATGTGCTCGCGGCCGGCCGCGCCGAACATCCAGGGCGCCACCGGAAAGGCGAACTCGTCGATCTCGGCCAGCGCCTTGACGTGCCGGCCCAGCGGGGACTCCCGGTCGTTGGCGCCGCCCTGCAAGGAGCCCGGCTGCATCTTTTCGAAGCCCAGCGCCAGCACGCAGTCGGCCAGCCCGCCGCGAATGGCCTGCGCGCCCAGATACAGCGCGGTGGACCCGGTGGAGCAATTGTTGTTGACGTTGACGATCGGGATCCCGGTCATGCCGAGCTCGTAGAGAGCCCGCTGTCCGCAGGTGGAGTCGCCGGCCACGTATCCAACGAAACCCTGTTCGATCTCGGGGTAGTCGATGCCCGCGTCCTGCAGCGCTTTGGTGCCGGATTCCTTGGCCATCTGCGGGTAGTCCCAGCCTTCACGCCGGCCCGGCTTCTCGAACTTCGTCATGCCCACGCCCACGACGAAAACCTTGTTACGACTCTTAGCAGGCACCTTTGCCCCCTCGGCTTGATCGACTTGTCTCCCAGTGTGCAACTCGGCTGACCAAGACGGCCGACCGGGGGCGGTCCAACGTCGAGGCTGAAGAATTGCAGACCCGTACTCGCACTTTCGCTGCAGAGTTACAGCCTCGGCGAGCAGAGAGCTCTACAACGTCGACGGGCGGATCACCACCACCGATCTGGTGCGGCGACCCTCGTCGCACAGCAACGCGATCACCCGGCCGTCCTCGGCGGCGGCCGCGTACACGCCATCGAGACCGGCCGGTGTCAGCGGCCGGCCGTTGGCGGCGGCGTCGGCCTCCTCGGCCGTCAGGTCACGACGCGCGAACATCAGCAGGCACGCCTCATCGAGGCTCAGCGACAGGCGCGGGCGCTCGGCCAGGTCCTCGAGCGTCACGGCGTGGCGCAGGTCGAACCGCCCGACCCGGGTGCGCCGCAGCGCGGTCAGGTGACCACCCACACCGAGCGCGGCGCCGAGATCGCGGGCCAGCGCGCGGATATAGGTGCCCGACGAGCAGTCGACCGCCACGTCGAGATCGATCAGGCCCTCCGCGCGACGCGTCGCCAGCACCTCGAACCGGTCGATGCGCACCGGCCGGGCCCGCAGTTCGACGGCCTGACCTTCGCGGGCCAGCTGGTAGGCGCGCCGGCCGGCGACCTTGATCGCGCTGACCGCCGACGGCACCTGCTCGATGTCACCGCGCAGCCCGTCCAGCGCCGCCGCGATCGCCTCGTCGGTGACGTGGTCCGCCGGAACCGACTGCAGCAGTTCACCTTCCGCGTCATCGGTGGAGGTGGACTGGCCCAGCCGGATGGTGGCCGCATACGACTTCGTCGTGGCGGTCAACAGGCCGAGGATCTTGGTGGCGCGCTCGATGCCGATCACGAGGACACCGGTGGCCATCGGGTCCAACGTCCCGGCATGACCCACCCGGCGGGTGCCGAAGATCCGTCGGCACCGCCCCACGACGTCGTGACTGGTCATCCCGGCCGGTTTGTCGACAACGACCAATCCGGCGCCCAGCCCGGGGCCGGTTTCGGTCATAGCACGATCGCGGTGAGCACCAGCCCGCGCTCGACCGACCAGCGCCCGGTCAACGACGCCAGCGGCGGACCCGACAGGGCTTCGGGATCGATCAGGATCCGGGAGACGAAGCGGCCGGCGGCCGGCGAGTCCGCCTGGAACGTGATGTGTGCGTCCTCGAAACCCAGCCAGCGCTTGGTCAGCGGGAACCACGCTTTGTACGTTGCTTCCTTGGCGCAGAACAGGATTCGGTCCCAATGCAATTCGTTCGGCAGTGCCGCAGGAATCTCGGCGCGCTCGGCCGGCAGGCTGATCGCGTCCAGCACGCCGTTGGGCAGCACATCGTGCGGTTCGGCGTCGATGCCCACCGAGCGCACCGGCCCGTCACGTCCCACCACCGCGCCCCGGTAGCCGGCGCAGTGGGTGAGGCTGCCGACGACACCGTCGGGCCAGCACGGTTCGCCCTTGTCCCCCTTGAGGATCGGGACGGGCGACACGCCGATCTCACCCAGCGCCACGCGGGCACAGTGCCGCACGGTGATGAACTCATTGCGCCGCTTGGCCACCGACCGGGCGATCAGCGGCTCCTCCTCGGGCAGCGGCTGCAGGTCCGGCGGGTCCGAATACAGCTCGGCATGGCCCAGGTTGTCGACCAGGGTGCCGGGCAGCAGCGACGACACCAGCGTGCGGGTGTTCACCGGGACTGCCGCTGGCGCAGTCGTTCCTGAAATTGGGCGTGCTGGGCCCGCATCTCAGGGGTGATCGTGAAGTGCCCGCCGAAGTCGTTCAGGTAGCCCGGCGCGTACTGCGGGTCGGGCAGCACCTGGCGCAGCCAGCTGTACGGCTTGCGCCGGCGCCACTCGCGCGGGTAACCCACCGACACCTCTTCGAACCGCACGTCGTCGTACCAGGTGGTGCGCGGAATGTGCAGGTGACCGTAGACCGAGCAGATCGCGTTGTAGCGGGTGTGCCAGTCGGCGGTCTTGGTGGTGCCGCACCACAGCGCGAACTCGGGGTAGAACAGCGCGTCGCAGGGGTCGCGCACCAGCGGGAAATGGTTGACCAGCACCGTCGGCTGCATCCAGTCGAGCTGTTCGAGGCGGGCCCGCGTCTTGGCGACCCGCTCGCGGCACCAGGCATCGCGGGTGGCGTACGGCTCACAGGACAACAGGAACTCGTCGGTGCACACCACGTTGCGTTCCTTGGCGATGGCCAGACCTTCGGCCTTGGTGGCGGCTCCGTTCGGCAGGAACGTGTAGTCGTACAGCAGGAACATCGGCACGATGGTGGCCGGGCCGCCCCGCTCGGTCCACACCGGGAAAGGGTGCTCAGGGGTGACGACGCCCATCTCGTCACACATGTTGACCAGATAGTCGTAGCGGTCACGGCCGAAGATCTGCAGTGGGTCTTTGTTGGTGGTCCACAGTTCGTGGTTGCCCGGCACCCAGATCACCTTCGCGAACCGCCGCCGCAGCAGATCCAGCGCCCAGCGGATCTCATCGGTGCGTTCGGCGACATCCCCGCAGACGATCAGCCAATCGTCCGGCGACGACGGATGCAGCGACTCGGTGACGGGCTTGTTGCCGAGGTGACCGGTGTGCAGGTCCGAGACAGCCCACAGTGTCGGCTGTCCCCCGCCCTGCTCATGTCCTGTCACGATTCACCACCCTAGCGATCCGCAGTGGATTGCCTCGTTTCGCTCACGGCTGCATTGCAGCGACTTGTACACTCCCGGCAAGAGGATCGCCGGGAGCAGGGGGTGTCGTGTTCGCCAAAGTGCGTCTGGCTGCAGCGCTGAGTGCGCTGGTCACAGCGGTGATCATCGGCTTCCAATTCGCTCCCCCGGCCCCGACGGCGCGCGGGCCCGTCGAGCTGCGGTCAACGGCTCAGCCGATGGAAACCACCATGAAGAGCCCGATCGTTGCGACGAGCGACCCGAGTCCGTTCGATCCCTGCACCGATATTCCGTTCGACGCGGTGCAGCGGCTGGGACTGGCTTTCACCCCTCCGGAGCCGCTCGAAGGCCTGCGCTGCCAGTTCGACGCCGGCAACTACCAATTGGCCGTGGAGCCGATCGTGTGGCGGACCTACGCCCAGACGCTGCCCGCCGACGCCGTCGAGACCACGATCCAGGGCCACCGCGCCGCCCAGTACTGGACCTTGAAGCCGACCTATCACAACAGCTTCTGGTACATCTCCTGCATGGTGACGTTCAAGACCAGCTACGGCGTCATCCAGCAGTCGCTGTTCTACTCCACCGTGTATTCCGAGCCCGACGTCGACTGCCCGTCCACCAATCTGCAGCGGGCCAACGACCTCGCTCCGTTCTACAAATTCTGATCCTGCCTACTCTGGCTGTGTGAGCATCACATCCCTTCGGCGTGAGCAACTCAAGCAGCGGACTCTGACCAGCGGTCTCGGCCGTCGGGCCGCTCTCGGCGCGATCGGCGCCGCGTTCGGACTACCACGAGCCACCACGCGTTACACCGTCGACCGCGTCGAGATTCCGATGCGCGACGGCGTCCATCTCATCGCCGACCACTACGCGCCCCAGACGTCCAAGCCGACCGGCACGTTGCTGGTGCGGGGACCCTACGGGCGCAAGCTGCCGTTCTCGCTGGCCTTCGCCACCCTGTATGCGGCCCGCGGCTATCACGTGGTGATGCAGAGCGTCCGGGGCACCTTCGGCTCGGCCGGCGAGTTCGAGCCGATGGCCAACGAGGCGGACGACGGCGCCGACACGGTGCAGTGGTTGCGCGAGCAACCGTGGTTCACCGGCCGCTTCGCCACCGTCGGGCTGTCCTACCTCGGCTTCACCCAGTGGGCGCTGCTCAACGATCCGCCCCCGGAACTGGCCGCCGCGGTGATCGCGGCCGGTCCGCACGACTTCTGCGAATCCACTTGGGGCACAGGCACATTTGCGGTCAATGACTTCCTCGGCTGGAGCGACATGGTGAGCCGGCAGGAGGACCCCCGCCGCCTCCGGCACGCCATCCGGCACCTTCGGGCGCCCCGCAAAGTGGCGAAGACCGTCCAGAGGGTTCCGTTCGGGCCGGCCGCACGCGATCTGCTCGGCTCGGGGGCACCCTGGTTCGAAACGTGGGCGACGCAACCCGAACCCGGCGACCCTTTCTGGGAGCGGTTGCGCTTTCCCGACGCGCTGGATCGCGCCGAGGTGCCGGTGTTGCTGCTCGGCGGTTGGCAGGACCTGTTCGTCGGCCAGACGACGCGGCAGTACCGGCACCTGTCCCGGCGGGGGGTGAACGTCGCGATGACGGTCGGCCCCTGGACGCACGTCCAGATGATCACCAAAGCCCTCCCCCTCACGACGCGGGAAACGCTGGACTGGCTGGACTTCCACCTCGGCGGCGCACCGGCGCTGAGCCGCCCGAGCCCCGTGCACGTCTTCGTGACCGGCCAGGGCTGGCGTCACCTGCCCGACTGGCCGCCGGCCACCGACGAACTGGCCCTGTACCTGCAGCCCTACGGGCACCTGGGCGACACCCCGCCGGAGACCAAAACCCGGCCCGCGAACTTCCGCTACGACCCGAAGAACCCGACCCCGACGACCGGCGGGCCGCTGCTGTCGGCGAAGGGCGGCTACCGCGACGACACCGAGCTCGCCCAGCGCGACGACGTGCTGAGCTTCACCGGCGCCACCCTGACCGAGGACCTGTTCGTCTATGGCAGCCCCGTCCTGGAATTGGCGCACAGTTCCGACAACCCGCACGTCGATTTGTTCGTCCGGGTCAGCGAAGTGGATGCCAAAGGCCAATCCCGCAACGTGAGCGACGGGTACCGCCGGCTCGGGGACTCCGCGCGTAGCGTCCGCGTCGAACTCGATCCGATCGCGCACCGCTTCGCGGCCGGGTCGCGCATTCGCGTCCTGATCTCCGGAAGCTGGGTCCCGCGCTATGCGCCCAACCTGGGCACCGGCGAACCGGTGCTGACCGGACGCGAGCTCAAGCCGGCCACCCACTCGGTGCACTTCGGCGAGTCCCGATTGCTGCTGCCGGCTTCAGGCGATGGCGGCACGGACCCGGTGGACGACCTCGGCTAACTCGGCATCGGCGTGCACGGGCGCCGACAGCTGGGGCGCGACGGGCAACTGCACCCAACTGGTACAGCCGGCGTAGTCGGGGGTGCGGGTCAGCCGCACCGGTTCGACGAGCGGTATCGCCGACACCACCAGGACGGCGAGCTGATGTCTGGGCCGGAAGTCGAGGCGGTCGGCGCGCACCGAATCGGCGGTCCAGATATGCAGATCCTCTATGTCGGGCAATCGCTCGGTCCGGTTAACCGCAAGTGCAGCAACGATTTTCGCAGCTGCTCGCACCGTCACCCAGTCCTCGGTGCTGTCCGCGGCGCCGGCTGCGAGCAGATCCTGATGCTCGGGACGGACGCGCTGGGCGTGGCTGTGCGCCACCGTCGGGAACAGCAGGAACTCGTCGGCAGCCACCTCGAAGCGCTTCTCGCCGATGCCGCCCTTGCGCAGCAGGATCGTCTGGCGTCCGTCGAGCAGCGCCCGCACCGCCGCGCTCCACTCTTTGAGCGCTGTCGTGGCTCGAGCGCTCGTCATCTCAGCGCTTGGCGGGCCACTGCTGGACCTTCTTGAGGGGCGCGGCGCAACGGCGGGACGGTCTTGGGCGGCTGGCGCCGAGGCGGCAGCGCGTCGAGCAGCCGGGCGGTCGAGGCGGTCACCTCGGCGACCGCGGCTTCGAACGCGTCGGCGTTGGCGGCGGACGGATGGGTGATCCCACTGACCTTGCGTACGTACTGGCGCGCCGCGGCCGCGATCTCCTGGGCAGTGGCGGGCGGCTCCAGCCCACGAAGTTCGGTGATATTGCGGCACATGGTCTCCACGATAAGCGCGGCATCGGCTTTGGCTACGGTAAGAGCCATGACCGACGAGATCCTGCTGATCGACACCGACGAGCGGGTGCGCACCCTGACCCTGAACCGTCCGCAGTCCCGCAACGCGCTGTCCGCGGACCTGCGCGACCAGTTCTTCAGTGCCCTCGCCGACGCCGAGGCGGACGACGGCGTCGACGTCATCATCGTCACCGGCGCCGATCCGGTGTTCTGCGCCGGACTGGACCTCAAGGAGCTGGGCGGGCAGACCGCTCTGCCCGATATCTCGCCACGCTGGCCGGCGCTGACCAAGCCGGTGATCGGCGCCATCAACGGTGCCGCGGTCACCGGCGGGCTCGAGCTCGCGCTCTACTGCGACATCCTGATCGCCTCCGAGCAGGCCCGTTTCGCCGACACCCACGCCCGGGTCGGCCTGCTGCCGACCTGGGGCCTGAGCGTGCGACTGCCGCAGAAGGTCGGCGTCGGACTCGCCCGGCGGATGAGCATGACCGGCGACTACCTGTCGGCCGCCGACGCACTGCGTGCCGGGCTGGTCACCGAGGTGGTGGCGCATGACCAACTGCTGCCCACCGCCCACGCCGTCGCAGCCTCCATCGTCGGCAACAACCAGGATGCGGTCAGGGCGCTGCTCGCGTCCTACCACCACATTGACGACGCCCAGATCGGCGGCGGTCTGTGGCTGGAAGCCGCTGCGGCACGGCAGTTCCGCACCAGCGGCGACGACATCGCGGCGAATCGTGAGGCGGTACTGCAACGCGGACGTTCCCAGGTGCGCTAGCCGCCTTGTGATGCCACAACCGGCTCCGCAACGCGCACGGCGTTCGAGCACCGACGTCGTCCTCACGGTCGTCCTGTTCGTCGCGCAGTTCGCGGCCAGTGTGCTCTCCTTCATCGGCGCGTTGGGGCCGGCGATGTGGTTGATGCTGCCCGGGTGCAGCGACAACTGCGACAGCGCCGGCGTCGAGCACTTCTACTCCCAGACCGGCTTCGGTATCGCCGTGGTCGCCGGTGGGATCATTGCCGGTTTGCTGGTGGCGGTGATCGGTTCGGTGACAGCCGGAATTCGACGGTCGGTGATGTGCCTCTGGCCCGCCCTGGGCCTGACCATCGTCGGTGTCACTTTCGTTGCCGCACTATTCATCTGGTTGAACGCCGTACCTGACACAGCGCCACGCTGAACTCGACCGTGACGTACCCGGCGAGCGTCGCCGGCAGTGGCTGACCGGTTCGGTGAAATGCGGCCCGGCGCGCCCACGGCCAGGGCCGACCGCCCGACCCGCTCGCCCGGCTGAACCGTATGATGCACAAATGTATTTTATCTGTTGACGTATCGGATTTGGCACCGTATTTTTTCTGGTAGCGCCGAGCGGGCGGCGCGCCCACCTTCCCCTCTGCTCCCCTCTGCGCGCGATGCATCGCGGCTCGAGAAAGGCATTGCCATGTCATTCGTCATCACATCGCCGGAGTCGATCACTGCGGCCGCCTCGGACCTGGCCCGCATCGGATCGGCCATCAGCGAGGCCAATCTGGTTGCGGCACTGCCCACTTCGTCAGTGTTGCCGGCGGCCCAGGACGAGATCTCGGCCGCCATTGCCGCGCTGTTCGGCAATCACGCGCAGCACTACCTGGCGATCAGCGAGCAGGCGGCGAACTTCCACGCGCAGTTCGTGCAGTCGATCGGCACCGCCGCCGGGTCCTACGCCACCGCCGAAGCGGTCAACGCGTCGCCGTTGCAGGCCATCGAGCAGGGTGTGCTGGGTGCGGTCAACGCCCCCACCCAACTGCTGCTGGGCCGTCCGCTGATCGGCGACGGCGCCAATGGTGCGGCGGGTAGCGGTCAGGCCGGCGGCGCGGGCGGAATCTTGTGGGGCAACGGCGGTGCCGGCGGTTCGGGTGCCGCCGGCCAGAGCGGTGGCTCCGGCGGGGCGGCCGGATTGATCGGTAACGGTGGAGCGGGCGGTGCCGGCGGGGTGGGTGGTGCCGGTGGAACCGGCGGCGCGGGCGGTTGGCTGTGGGGCAGCGGCGGCGTGGGCGGTTCAGGTGTCGTCGGCGGCGCCGGCGGCACCGCCACCCTGCTCGGCTCCGGGGGTGCGGGCGGCGCCGGTGGATACGGCGGCACCGGCGGCACCGGCGGCTGGCTCTGGGGCAACGGCGGGGCCGGAGGTTCGGCCGAGGCCGGGTACTTCGGCGGAGCCGGCGGGGCGGCCCGGCTGCTGGGCGCAGGCGGAGCCGGCGGCGCCGGTGGATATGGCGGCACGGGCGGCACCGGCGGCTGGCTCTGGGGCAACGGCGGGGCCGGTGGCGCCGGAATCGACGGCGGCAGCGGTGGAGCCGGCGGCAATGCTGTGCTCCTGGGCAGCGGCGGCGCGGGCGGTGTCGGGGGCGTGGGCACATCCTTGACACCGCACGGTGGTACCGGCGGAAACGGGGGTACGGGCGGGTTCCTCTACGGCGACGGCGGGGCCGGCGGCACCGGCGGCGCCGGCGTCGCGGGGGTCAGCGGCGGCGCCGGCGGGTCAGGCACCTCTGGCGGCGACGGTGGCGCCGGGGGTATCGGCGGACGGGGTTCGCAGCTGCTCGGATCCGGTGGAGTCGGCGGCACCGGCGGGCAGGGCGGTGCGGGCGGCGCCGGCGGCAACGGCAGCCACGGCGGCGCGGGCCAGACCGGCCAGGCCGGCGGCAATGGCGGGAACGGCGGCGTCGGCGGCGTGGGCGGCACCGGCAACGAGGGCGGCTGGTTGAACAAGATCTTCACCCCCTCGGGCGGCCAAGCCCTCGGTGGTGCGGGCGGCAACGGCGGTACCGGCGGAGCCGCCGGCGACGGCGGCAACGGTGGCGACGGCACCTGGAACATGAACGGCGGCAATGGCGGTAACGGCGGCAATCCCGGCACCGGCGGCGCCGGTGGGGCAGGTGGCGCCGGCGGCCGCTTCGGCCAGGCGGCAAGTGGCGCAATCGGCAACAGCCCGCACAGCGGCGGAAACGGCGGAAACGGCGGCGCCGGCTCGGTCTCGGTTTCACCCGGCGTCAAGGGGAATGACGGTGGCAACGGCGGCAACGGCGGCCTGTACGGCAACGGTGGCAACGGGGGTGCCGGAGGCAACGGCACGTTCGGTTCCGACGCGATCGCCGGCGCCGACGCCGCCAGCGGCAGTGCTGGCGGGAACGGCGGCACCGGCGGCAAGGGCGGTGCCCTGGCCGGCAACGGTGGCAACGGCGGGGCCGGCGGGCACGGCGGCGACGGCGGCGACGGCGGCCGGGGCTTCGACGGCCAGGTCGGCAAGGCCGGCGGCGGCACCGGTGGTGACGGCACCAACGGCGGCCGGGGCGGCAACGGCGGAGCGGGCGGCAATGGCGGGGCCGGGGGTACCGCCACCGCGGGACAGGCCGGCAAGCAGGGTGCCGGCGGCAATGGCGGCAATGCAGGCAACGGCGCCGTCGGAGGGAACGGCGGCAACGGCGGCGACGGCAGCTTCGCCAACGGCGGCAACGGCAACGGCGGCAACGGCGGCAACGGCGGCAATCGCGGAGTCGGCGGCACCGGCGGCGCCGGTGGACTCGGTCCCGACGGCACCACCGGCGCCCGCGGAGCCGACGGCTACACCCCCGTCAGCGGCGGCAACGGCGGCAATGGCGGTAACGGGGCCACCTCGGTAAACCCGAACGTGGCCGGCGGAAACGGCGGCAACGGCGGCAACGGCGGCTCTCACGGCAACGGAGGCACCGGCGGGGCCGGTGGCAACGGTGCATCCGGCACCAACGCGGTGGCCGCGGGCGGCGACGGCACCAGCGGGAGCTCCGGCGGAAACGGCGGCACTGGCGGCAAGGGTGGCTCGATGGCCGGCAACGGCGGTACCGGCGGAGCCGGTGGAAACGGCGGCGAGGGGGGTGATGGCGCGGTCGGCTTGAACGGCCAGCCGGGCAAATTCCCCGGCGGCACCGGCGGCGACGGTATGAACGGCGGCCGTGGCGGCAACGGCGGCGCCGGCGGCAACGGCGGGGCCGGCGGCACGGCAACCGCCGGGCAGGCCGGCAAGCAGGGCGTCGGTGGCAACGGCGGCAACGCCGGTGACGGCGCCGTCGGCGGCAACGGCGGCAAGGGCGGCGACGGCAGCTTCGCCAACGGCGGCAACGGTAGTGGCGGCACTGGCGGCAATGGCGGCAACCGAGGAGTCGGCGGAACCGGGGGGGCCGGCGGCACCGGGTCCGCCCCCGGCGCCCGGGGCGCCGACGGCTACACCCCCACCAGCGGCGGGAACGGCGGCAACGGCGGCAATGGCGCGGACTCCTTCAACCCGAACCTGGCGGGTGGCGACGGCGGCAAGGGCGGCAACGGCGGGCTGGACGGCAACGGTGGCAACGGCGGACGCGGCGGAAACGGAGCCACCGGCACTAACGGAACCAACAACACCACGGCCGGGGGCACCGGCGGCAACGGCGGCAACGGCTCGGCCGGGGGTTCCGGCGGCGCCGGCGGCAACAGCGGGGTGTTCCACGGCAGCGGCGGCAACGGAGGTGCCGCCGGTTCGGGCGGCAATGGCGGCAGCGGCGGCGCCGGCGGAAACGGGACATCAGGCACCACGGGCATGCCCCATGGAAGTGACGGGGGCACTGGCGGAACCGGCGGCCAGGGCGGTCAAGGTGGTCAGGGCGGAACCGGCGGAGCCGCGGGCAAAGCGGTAAATCTGAACGGCGGCACGAACGGCATTCAGGGCGCCGGCGGCAACGGCGGCCAAGGCGGCGGCGGAGGTAACGGCGGGACTGGCGGCAACGGCGGCAACGGCGCCTCGGCCAGCGGCATCACCCCGCAGGCCGGCAACGGCGGCAACGGCGGTGCCGGCGGCACCGCGGGCAAGGGTGGCAACGGCGGCGCAGGCGGAGCCGGCTCCACCACCGGAACCACCGGCGGCACCGGAATGCAGGGCAAGGGCGGCAGCGGCGGCGCGGGCGGAAACGGCGGAAACGGCGACACCACCGGTGTGGCAAACCCCACCGCCGGCAACGGCGGGACAGGCGGCGCCGGCGGTGAAGGCGCCACCGGCGGCACCGGTGGCGCGGGCGGTCACGGCGGCAACGGCGGCGTCGGCAATAACGCGGACGGCGGCGCGGGCGGCACCGGTGGCCGGGGCGGCAAGGGCAATCTCGGCGCGGGCGGCGTCGGCGGAATCGGCGGCAACGGCGGAAACGGCGGCAACGCCACCAACTCCTACCTGGCGGGCAACGGCGGCAATGCGGGCAACGGCGGCTACGGCGGTGACAGCACCAACGCCCCGGGTGCGTCGGGCGGCACCGGCGGCACCGGCGGCACCGGCGGCACCGGAATCAGCAACGGCGGCAACCTCTCTCGGCCGGGCGGCTTCGGCGGCACCGGGGGGACGGGTGGCACGGGTGGCGCTGGACGATATGGCTTGCAGATCCTGGCCGGCTCCTTCGGCAACACCGGGGGACCCGGCAGCGGATCCGGCGGCATCGCGGGTGGCACCGGTGGCGGCGGCGGTGCCGGGGGCAAGGGGGGCGGAAGCTGACCGCCGGCCCTCAGTGGCGGAACCCGGAGAGCTTGCGCTTGATCTGTCGGTTGTAGATCGCCTGCAGCTGTTTCTGGATGCTGCCGAACGTTGCGCCGACGTCAGCCCCCTTCAGGCCGATGGACTCCAGACCGGCGGATATGACACGGTCGCCGCCGGGAAGGAAGACGCGGGCGTAGTCCTGCGGACGGGTGTGTGGCAGCTGCTCGAAGGCCACCCGGGCTCGCGGATTGTCGTTCAGATACCGCTGCTGGCTGGGGTCGTCTGCTGCCGATTTCCGCACCGCGAGATAACCCGTGTGCTGACTGAAGTACGCGGTGTTACGCGGATTCGTGACGTACGCGATGAACTTGAGCGCGTTGAGCTTTCGATCGTCGGACAGCTTGGTCGGGATCGCCAGACCGGCACCGCCGGTCGGGCATGCGGCTGCTCCGCCGGGGCCGGTCGGCAACGGCGACACGCCGAAGTCGAACCGGGCCGCGGCGGTGATCCCGACCAGCGCGCCCGTCGAGGCCACCGTGGAGGCGAGGATGCCGGTGGCGAACTCGTTGGCGATATTGTTGGCAATCGCCGCGTACCGCTTGTCGTGGATCGATTCGCGCAGAAAGGTCCCTGCCGCGATGGTCGCCGGGTCGGTGAACCTCAACGTCCACTGGTCGGAATACGCACCGCCGAACGCCCAATTCGGCCCTTCGAAGGTCCAGGAGATCGCTTCGGAATTCGACCAGCCGTGCGCCAGGTTGCCCGCGCCGACAACGCTCTGCAGGCGCGGTCCCCACTCGTCGAACTCCGGCCAGGAGATCGGCCCGCGGTCCGGCAGCCCGGCCCGTTCCCAGGCGGCCTTGTTGTAGTAGAACAGCGGCGTCGACCGCGCATACGGCACCGCGTAGTGGTGCCCGCCGAACTCGTAGTCGGCCAGCAATGAGTCGACATAGTCCGTGGTGTCCACGCCCACCTGGCGGAACAGGTCGTCCAGCGGGGCCAGGACGCCACTCAGCGCGAAGTGGAACCACCAGATGTCATCCAGCACAACGACATCGGGCACGTCGGCGCCGATGAGCGCAGCGTTGAACTTCTGCGCGACCTCGTCGTAGTCCTTCCCGGCATCGATCAACTTGACCTGCAAGTCCGGGAATTCCTGCTGGAACCGGTTGATCAGCTCGCGCTCCACCCCGGTCGACAGACCGGGATGGTTGGACCAGAACGTGATCGGGCCGTTTCCGGACTTGACCGGGCTACGGTCGCCCATGCCCGCGCAGCCGGCCGTCACACCGGCCGCCGCCAATGTCAGCAGCGCTCTGCGGCTCAGCACCGTCACCCCTTCACCGCACCGGAGGTCAGGCCCTTGATCATCTGCCGCTGCAAGACAATGAAAATCAACAGGATCGGCAACATCGCCAGCAGCGTCACCGCCATCACCGGGCCCCAGTTGGTGACGCCTTCGGCCTGCTGCAGGAAGGTCAGGCCCACCGGCAGCGGTGCCACCGACTCGTCGTCGGACATCAGGAACGGCCACAGGTATTCGTTCCACTCGTTGACCACCGTGATGATGCCGAACGCCACCATCGTGGGCCCGGACATCGGTAACACCACCTGCAGCAGCAGTTGCCACCAGCGCGCGCCGTCCATCCGTGCCGCTTCGATGACCTCGGCAGGAAGCGACAGAAAATGGTTGCGCATCAAGAAGGTTCCGAACGCGACACCGGCCAGCGGCAGGATGATGCCGGGAAAGGTGTTGCGCAGGCCCAATTGAGAGATCAGCGCATAGTTGGAGATCACGGTGATCTGGTTGGGCACCATCAGAGCGGCGATGATCAACAGGAACACCGCGTTACGCCCGGGAAACCGCACGAACACCAGGCCGAAGGCGCTGAGCACGCCGAGGACGAACTTCACCGCCGCCAGCGACGAGGTGATGATGACCGAGTTGCGCACATAGGTCCAGAACGGAATCTGTTGCGTGGCAGTCCGGTAATTCTGCGGATGCCAGTGCGGCGGCCACCAGGTTGTCGGCTGCGAGTAGACGTCGGGCTGCTCTTTCAGCGACGTGAAGAACACGAACGTCAGCGGTCCGGCGATCAGCGCGACCACCACCAGCATCGCCGCGTAGCCGAGCAGACGTGCGGGGCGAAAGCGATCGGAACTCACTGGCGCTGCTCCCTGTCCATGACGCGCACCTGGTAGTAGGTGATGGCCAGCAGTACCAGGAACATGATCGTGGCGACGGCGGCGCCGTAACCGGCGCGGAAGTTTCGGAAAGTCTCGAGATACACCTGGTAGACCATGGTGGTGGTGCCGGTGCCCTCCGGGCCGCCGCGGGTCATGACGTTGATGACGTCGAAAACCTGCAGCGAGCTGATCAGCACGGTGATCGACAGGAAGAACGTGGTGGGACGCAGCTGTGGCAACGTCACCATCCGGAATGTGGTCCACCGGCCGGCACCGTCGATCTGCGCCGCTTCCAACAGGTCTCGTCGCACCCCTTGTAGCGCTGCCAGGTAGATGACGAAGGTGTAGCCGAGGTTCTTCCAGATGTAGGTGACGATGATCATGAACATGGCCCAGTGCGCGTCCTGGTAGAAATCGGGAACCCCGAGCCCGACGCGGCGCAGCAGGTCCTGGATCAGACCGAAGTGCGGGTCGAAGACGAACTGGGCGGCCAGCCCCACGGCAGCACCGGAGATCACGAACGGCGCGAACACCGTGGAGCGCACCACATTCCGGCCGCGCAGCGGCTGATCGAGCAGCATGGCCAGCGCCAGCCCCAGCACCATCGAGCCGGCCACCGCGGCCACGGTGAACACCGTCGTGTTGAGCACGATGCGCGCGGTGTCGGAACGGGTGAACCATTCCGCGTAGTTCGACAGGCCGATGAATTCGGCTTGCGGGTCGGAGATGTTCCAGTCGAAGAAGGACAGCCGGATGTTGTCGGCCAAGGGGCGGTAGATGAACAGCGCCAGCAGCGCCACGTTCGGTCCGACGAGGACGAGGAACAGCGCGTAGTCACTCCACGGGCGGCGCCGGGCCCGCTGCGTCGTCCTCACCGGCGCAGTCTAGCCCCGGGTATCGGCGCCGAGATTGCTATCAGGGCTGTGGAGAGGTGACCAATCGCAACCGCCACCGCAATCTCGGCGCGCATCAGAGCGGGCCCGTCCCGGTGACGGCCCAGCGCCCCGACAGCGCCCGCCAGGCGCCGAAGACCAACCGCAACACCATGAATGTGCTCAGCCCCGACCAGATCCCGGTCAGCCCCCAGCCGTAGGCCAGCGACAGCCAGATCAACGGCAGGAACCCGAGCAAGGCGCTCGCGACGGTGGCGGTGCGCATGAACGCGGCGTCACCGGCCCCCAGCAATACGCCGTCCAACGCGAAAACGATTCCGGCGATAGGCAATTGGGCCACCATGAACCACCACGGGACCGCCACCGCGGTGAGCACGGAGTGGTCGTCGGTGAAGAGGTGGGGCAACACCGGAAAGCCGGCCCCGAACGCGACGGCCAGCAGCACCGCCGCCAGCAGCGAGAACCACGTCACCCGCCACGCGACCCACCTGGCATGCGCGGCGTCACCGGCCCCCAGCGCGGCACCCACCAGTGACTGCGCCGCAATGGCCAGCGAATCGAGAACGAGGGCGAGAAACGTCCACAGCTGCAACACGATCTGGTGGGCGGCCAGCGCGGCGGCACCGAACCGGGCCGCTACCGCAGCGGCCGAGACGAAGCAGATCTGAAAAGCCATGCTGCGCAGGATCAAATCCCGCCCCATCACCAGCTGGGCACGCAGCGCGGCACCGTCGAGCCGCAGCGGCACCCGCTCGGCGAGCAGGGCGCCGCCGAACAGCAGCGCCGCCAGCCACTGACCGATCAGATTGGCCACCGCCGACCCCGCCAGACCCAGCCGCGGCAGGCCGAGAAAGCCGTACACCAGCACCGGGCACAGCACCGCCGAAAGCCCAAAGCCCGCAACCACATAACGCAACGGCCGCACGGTGTCCTGCACGCCGCGCATCCAGCCGTTTCCGGCGAGCGAGACGAGAATCGCCGGGGCACCCAGAATAGCGATCCGCAACCACGGCAGCGCCGCGGACGCGATCTGGTCACTCGAGCCGATCGCAGACACCACCGGCACCGCCGTGACCTGCACGACGACGACGATCGCCGCGCCCAGACCCACGCCGAGCCACGTCGCCTGGACACCCTCGTGCACGGCGGCGGCGCGGTCTTCGGCGCCGAAATAGCGCGCCGCGCGCGCCGTCGTGCCGTAGGACAGGAAGGTCAACTGGGTGCTGACCAGGCCGAGCACCAGGCTGCCGACAGCCAGGCCGGCCAACGCCACCGCGCCTAGCCGCCCGACCACCGCGGTGTCGAAGAGCAGGTAGAGCGGCTCCGCAGCCAGCACACCCAGAGCCGGCAGGGCCAGCGCGGCGATCTGCCGCCCCCCGGCAACCGGTCGGCCAGGGCCGGGCCCGCCGTCGTGCAAGGCCGCTAGTCGAGCGCCGTGCGCAGCGCCGCCACCACGTCGTCGATGGTGCCGGCGGTGGAATAGCCGGCCGCCAACCGGTGCCCGCCGCCGCCGAAGCCCATCGCGACCGTGGCCAGGTCGATCGATTTGGCCCGCATCGACACCGACCAACGCTGTGGTTCGACTTCCTTGAACACCGCTGCCACCTCGGCCTGCTGCGTGGTGCGCACGATGTCGACCACGCTCTCCACTTCCTCAGAGCGGGAGTGGAGCCACTCGTGGTGGTCGACCACCGCGTAGACCAGTCCCAGACCGCCTGCGGCGTCGGGCAGCAGGCGGGCCGTGCCCAGCACCCGGGACAGCATCGGTAGCCAGGCGTACGGGTGGCTGTCCATCAGCGAGCGGCTGACGGCGGCGTTGTCCACCCCGATGTCCACCAGGCGGGCGGCCAGCCGGAGCGCCCTCGCGCTGGCCCACCGGAACGACCCGGTGTCGGTGGTCAACCCCGCGTAGATGCAGTGCGCCACCGCCCGGTCGATCGGTTTATCCCAGACGTCGAGGATCTCGGCGACCATCATCGTGGTCGAATCCGCGGACGTGTCCACGTAGTTCGCGGTGCCGAACAGTCCGTTGGACGCGTGGTGGTCGATCACCAGCATGTGCTGGTCATCCGCGGCCAGATCCTGCAGCGAGCCGAGCCGGTGCATGCTGGGGACGTCGACGGTCACCACCAGGTCGACGTCGCGACGCACGTCGTCGGGACCCACCAGCAGGTCGCATCCGGGAAGCGAACGCAGCGACTCCGGCAGGTTCGCCGGCGCTGCGAAGCTGACCTGGACTCGTTTGTCGCACCTGTCCAGCACCATGCCCAATGCCAGCCCGGCGCCGATGGTGTCGGCATCGGGATGGACGTGACAGATCACCGCCACCGACTCAGCGGCAGACAACAGCTGCACGGCGCCGGCTGCATCGACGCGCGCCCCGTTGAGGCGCGGTATGCCGGTCAGCTCAATCTTCGGATCGATCTTGCGATTGATAATCGTCATCGGTGTCCTCAGCTTCGATGCCTCGAGCACTGCCAAGTCCCCCGGCGACCAGCGGTTCGGCCGCCGATCCACTATCACGGTACGGGTCGGCCTCCCCCGCCGGTTTGGCACCCACCCGAACCCGCGCCAGATCGGCATCCGCGGCGCGGGCACGCGCCAGCAGCTCCTCCATCCGGTTCACCGTGTCCGACGTCGTGTCGCGGGTGAAGGTCAGGGTCGGCGTGAAGCGCACACCGGTGCCCGCTCCGACCTTGGTGCGCAGCACTCCCTTGGCGCGGTCCAGCGCCGCCGCGGCACCCGGATAGTCGGGCTCGTCGTCCAGCGTCCGGCCCATCACCGTGTAGTAGACCGTCGCGTCGTGCAGGTCGTTGGTGACCTTGGTGTCGACGATGGTCACACCGGCCAGCCCCGGATCCTTGATCTCGTATTCGATCGCCGAGGCGACGATGGTGCTGATCCGTTTGGCCAGCCGGCGTGCCCGTGCGGGGTCAGCCATGGGCGCTCAGCACCGTCGTCATGACCGTTCCTTCTGAACGAGCTCGAAGGACTCGATGATGTCGCCTTCCTTGATGTCCGAGTAGCCCAGCGTCAGACCGCACTCGAAGCCCTCCCGGACCTCGGTGACGTCGTCCTTCTCCCGGCGCAGCGAGTTGATCGACAGGTTCTCGGTCACCACGATGTTGTCCCGCAACAACCGGGCCTTGGCGTTGCGGCGCACCACCCCGGAGGTGATCATGCAGCCGGCGATGACACCGACCTTGGAGGACCGGAAGATCGCGCGGATTTCCGCACGACCCAGCTGGTTCTCCTCGTAGATCGGCTTGAGCATGCCGCGCAGGGCCTTCTCGATCTCGTCGATCGCCTGGTAGATCACCGAGTAGTAGCGGATCTCCACGCCTTCGCGGTTGGCCAGCTCCGTCGCCTTGCCCTCGGCGCGCACGTTGAAGCCGATGATGATCGCATCTGAGGCCGAGGCCAGGTTGACGTTGGTTTCGGTGATGCCACCGACACCGCGGTCGATGACGCGCAGCGCCACCTCGTCGTCCACCTCGATGCCCATCAGGGCCTCTTCCAGCGCCTCGACGGTACCGGCGTTGTCGCCCTTGAGGATGAGGTTCAGCTGGCTGGTTTCCTTCAGCGCCGAGTCCAGGTCCTCCAGGCTGATCCGCTTGCGGCTGCGGGCGGCCAGCGCGTTGCGCTTGCGGGCACTGCGCCGGTCGGCGATCTGGCGGGCGATGCGGTCCTCGTCGACGACCAGCAGGTTGTCACCGGCACCGGGCACCGACGTGAAGCCGATGACCTGCACCGGGCGCGACGGCAGCGCCTCGTGGACGTCCTCACCGTGCTCGTCGACCATGCGGCGCACGCGGCCGTAGGCGTCGCCGGCGACGATCGAGTCGCCGACCCGCAGCGTGCCGCGCTGGATCAGCACGGTGGCCACCGGACCGCGACCGCGGTCCAGGTGCGCCTCGATGGCCACACCCTGGGCCTCCATGTCGGGGTTGGCCCGCAGGTCCAGGGCGGCGTCCGCGGTCAGCAGCACCGCTTCTTCCAGCGCCTCGATGTTGGTGCCCTGTTTGGCGGAGATGTCGACGAACATGGTGTCGCCACCGAAGTCCTCTGCCACCAGGCCGTACTCGGTGAGCTGACCACGGATCTTGGCCGGGTCGGCGCCCTCCTTGTCGATCTTGTTGACCGCCACCACGATCGGCACGTCGGCGGCCTGCGCGTGGTTGATGGCCTCCACCGTCTGCGGCATGACGCCGTCGTCGGCCGCGACCACCAGGATGGCGATGTCGGTGGCCTTGGCACCGCGGGCACGCATGGCGGTGAACGCCTCGTGACCGGGGGTGTCGATGAAGGTGATCAGCCGCTCAGTGCCCTCGAAATTGACGCCGACCTGGTAGGCACCGATGTGCTGGGTGATGCCGCCCGCCTCGCCCTCACGGACGCTGGCGTTACGGATGGTGTCCAGCAGGCGCGTCTTGCCGTGGTCGACGTGACCCATCACGGTGACCACCGGCGGACGCGTCTGCAGGTCCTCCTCGCCGCCCTCGTCCTCGCCGTAGGTCAGGTCAAAGGACTCCAGCAGCTCGCGGTCCTCGTCCTCGGGGCTGACGACCTGAACGTTGTAGTTCATCTCGCTGCCCAGCAGCTCGAGCGTCTCGTCGCCGACCGACTGGGTGGCCGTGACCATCTCGCCCAGGTTGAACAGCGCCTGCACCAGCGCGGCCGGGTTGGCGTTGATCTTGTCGGCGAAGTCGCTCAGCGATGCGCCGCGGGCCAGCCGGATGGTCTCGCCGTTGCCGTGCGGCAACCGCACACCGCCGACGACCGGGGCCTGCATGTTCTCGTATTCAGCGCGTTTGGCCCGCTTGGACTTGCGGCCACGCCGGGGTGCGCCGCCGGGACGGCCGAACGCACCGGCTGCACCGCCGCGCTGACCGGGACGGCCGCCGCCACCACCGCCACCGCCGGGGCCACCGCCGCCGGGACGACCGCGGAAGCCGCCGCCACCGCCGGGCGCCGCGCCGACACCGCCGCCGCCGCGGTAGTTACCGCCGCCGCCGCCGCCGGGACCGCCACTACCACCGGGGCGGGCGCCACCGGGCCGGGGTGCGCCGGTCCGCGGCGGACGGGGCCCGCCGGAGGCGCCACCGGGACGCGGCGGCATGCTGCCGGGCGAGGCTCCGCCCGGCCGCGGCGCGCCCGGGCGGGGTGCGCCGGGACGCGGAGCCTGCGGGTGCGGACGCGGGATCGGCCGGTCGACCGGCTGTGCCGAGGAGAACGGGTTGTTGCCGACGCGGGGGGTACGCACGCCGGGCTTGGGCATGGGACCCGGACGCGGACCCGGCGTCATCCCTGGTTGTGGGGCCTGTGGGGCCGCGGGCTGTCCCGGTGCGGGCGCCGCCGGGCCGGGGGTCGGCGGGGCCGGGGGCGCGGGCTTGGCCCGAGCCGCGGGAGCCGGCGGGGTGGCCGGCGCAGCGGGTGGCGCCGGAGCCGCCGGGGCGGCCGGGGCGGCCGGGGCGGCCGGCCGGTTGGGCGCCGCCGGCTTGGCGGGAGCGCTGGTGGGCGCGCCGTTTCCGACGGCCTTGTCCAGTGCGCGGTCGAGTGCCGCATCGGTTGCCGCGGGCGCCACCTTCTCGGCGGGCCGGGCCGCCGGCGGGGCGGCAGCCGGCGGAGCTGACGGTGCGCTCTTGGCTGCACCGGCCGCGGGCTTGCCACCTCCGAACGACTCGCGGAGCCGCCGGGCCACGGGTGCTTCCACCGTGGATGATGCCGATTTGACGAATTCGCCCTGCTCGGTCAGTCGAGCGAGGACTTGCTTGCTGGTGACACCGAGTTCCTTTGCCAACTCGTGTACGCGGGCCTTACCTGCCACTACATCTCCTGTCTATGAGGCGACAAGCGGTTGGGCCGCGCCTCGGGTTTAGCTATGACGCATGGTCATCGGGACTTCACGGTGTGCTCATGTTCGTTGCTACCTGTTCTGTTGCCTTGGTGGACGGGCCCGCCAGGGAACTGACGTGCTCGATCACCGCGGATGTATCCGGTGAACCGGTGATGCGCAGCGCGCGGGTGAAAGCTCGCCGCCGAATCGCTTCTTGTACGCACTTCGGGCCGGGGTGCAACCAGGCACCTCGCCCCGACAGGCTTCCGGCAGTGTCAACGATTACGGAGTAGTTACCGTTCCCGGTCGACCGAGCCACCACTCGAAGCAGTTCGACGGCCAGCTCTCGCTTCCGGCATCCGACACACGTCCGCACCGGTCCGCTGGGGTTGTCCGGGCGTTGGCGCGCCGAGACCGAAGGCTCGCGCTGGATCACGGCTCAGTCTAGCGTCACCCGACCAGTGGTCAGAACCACCCGGGGTGCGGGTCAGCGCTCGCCTCACCCCGGTGATCTCCGAGCGTCGGCCCGCGCGTGCTTGAAGCGCTCAACGCTCAACACCCGGTGGGCTCAGCATTCCCCCGCACGCCGGCACTCAATTCAGTACACGACTACTGCGGATCACCCGATCGATCGGCGTGAGGCTGGTTTGCCTGATCCCACGATCAGTGCGAGGCCCTCAAACGAGAAAAGGGGCGTATTGCCATGTCGTATGTGCTCGCTGTGCCGGAGATGATGGGGTCGGCAGCAACGGAACTGGCGACCATCGGCTCGAGGCTCGGCGAAGCCAACGCGGCGGCAGCGACCTCCACCAGCACGGTGCTCGCTGCCGCGTCCGATGAAGTATCCGCGGCCATCGCGGATCTGTTCTCGGCCCACGGTCGGGAATTTCAGGCGATGAGCGCCCAGGCTGCGGCTTTTCAGTCCCGAGTCATCGTGGCGCTGAGTTCGAGTGCGGAATCGTTTATCAGCGCGGAAGCCGTCAATCTTTCGGCGCTCGGAAACTCGCTCTGGACCTCGATCTTCGGATCATCGGCCATCGAGCCGGTCCCGGCCGGGCAGAATCCGGCCTTCAGCGGCACACAGGACCTGCTCACCCGCATTGAAACGGCGGCGCTGCGGCCGTTGAAAACCTTCCTGACCTTGACCGGGATTTACGACCAACTCGGGACACTGGGTTCTCCGGTTCAGCAGCTGTTTGTCAGCGGCCTCTTGAACCCGCTCTTCAGCGACGCGCCACCGCGCCTCTTGACCGCGCTACTGGGCGAAACGGTTCGCTACACCACCTATGAGGGGATGAGCGTCGTCGAGATCGTCCCGGCAAACCCGACCGGCAATTATGTCGTCGCACTGCACGGTGGCGCATTTGTCTGGCCGCCGATGATCTTCCACTGGCTCGGCTACTCAGTGATGGCGTATCAAACCGGCGCGACCTTTGCGGTGCCGATCTACCCGCTGATTCAGCAAGGCGGTACGGCCGGCACCGTGGTACCCAAAGTGGCCGGCTACATCTCCACCCAAATAGCGGCTCACGGCGCTTCCCACGTGAGCGTGCTCGGTGACTCCGCGGGCGCAACCATCGGACTATCGGCCGTCCAATATCTGGTGGCCCACAACCAAGCCGTGCCGCGATCGATGGTTCTACTGTCGCCACTGCTGGACCAACGGCTGGTCAATCCGAACATCGGCCTGATCGACGACCCGTTCTTCCCCGATCGCTCGAACAGGATCTATCAGGCCAACCAACTCTGGGCGGGCGATCTTGCGCTGACCGATCCCCTGGTAAGCCCGCTATTCGGGTCCCTCGCGGGGCTCCCGCCGACCTATGTCTACGCGGGCTCCTTGGATCCCGTCGCGCCAGACCAGTTCATCCTTGCGCAAAACGCCGTGTTGCAATCGGCGCCGATCAACTTCGTCCTGGCCACCGGCGGCTTCCATGACTGGATTCTGCTGAGCCCGGGCGGTCTGCGCTACTGGCCGCAGATCGAGCGGGAGCTCGGTCTCTGAGCCGCTGTCAGGGCCTCGGCGGCCGAGTTGACGCGGGCCACCGCGGCCATCAGCGCGCCGCCAGGTTGCGCTTCAGCGCTCGTGCGCCATCCCGTGGCTCGCGCCCTCCTCGGGCTGCCCCGGCGCGTCGCCCCGGATGTCGATGCGCCACCCCGTCAGGCGGGCGGCGAGCCGGGCGTTCTGTCCTTCCTTGCCGATGGCCAGCGACAGCTGGAAGTCGGGAACCACGACGCGGGCGGCGCGGGCGTTCGCGTCGATCACCGAGACCGAGACCACCTTGGCCGGTGACAGCGCATTGGCCACGAAGCGCGCCGGGTCCTCGTCGTAGTCGATGATGTCGATCTTTTCGCCGGACAGCTCGCTCATCACATTGCGGACCCGTTGCCCCATCGGCCCGATGCAGGCGCCCTTGGCGTTCAGACCGGGCACCCGCGACGCGACGGCGATCTTGGACCGGTGGCCGGCCTCGCGGGCGACCGCCACGATCTCCACCGAGCCGTCGGCGATCTCGGGCACCTCGAGCGAGAACAGCTTGCGCACCAGGTTCGGATGCGTCCGCGACAGCGTGATCAGTGGCTCGCGGGAACCGCGACTGACCCCGACGACGTAGCAGCGCAGCCGATTGCCGTGCTCGTAGCTCTCGCCGGGCACCTGTTCGGCGGCCGGGATCACCCCTTCAGAGGCCTTGGCCTCGGTACCTATCCGGACCACGACCAGGCCGCGGGCGTTGGCCCGGCTGTCGCGCTGGATGACGCCGGCGACGATCTCGCCCTCCCGGGTGGAGAACTCGCCGAAAGTGCGCTCGTTCTCCGCGTCGCGGAAGCGTTGCAGCATCACCTGCCGTGCGGTGGTGGCGGCGATGCGGCCGAATCCCTCGGGGGTGTCGTCCCACTCGCTGATGAGGTTGCCGTCTTCGTCGGTCTCGCGGGCGATCACCCGCACCACGCCGGTTTTACGGTCGATCTCGATGCGCGCGTCGGACTGGTGTCCCTCGGTGTGCCGATAGGCGGTCAGCAGCGCGGATTTGATGGTCTCGAGTAGTTCGTTGACCGAGATGCCCCGGTCCACCTCGATCGCATGGAGCGCGGCCATGTCGATGTTCATGCTCCGGCCTCCGTCCCCTGTGCCTGCCCCAACAACTCCAGCTCCGCTCGGGCTGGTGGCGAAAACTCAACTTGTACAACGGCTTTGACGACATCGGTCAACGGGATCTCCCGTATCGCCAGCTCGCGGCCGGCGCGGACCACCAGCGACAGCGTGCCGTTGCCGGCTTCGGCGACCCGGCCGGACAGCTGTGATCCGTCGGCCAGCGCGAGGTCCACCTTGCGGCCCCGCGCTCTGCGGAAGTGCTTCTCGGTGGTCAACGGGCGTTCCACGCCGGGCGAGCTGACCTCGAGGATGTAGCCGTCAGCGCCAGGACCGTCCAGACCGTCCAGCAAATCCGACGCCGTGCGGGATAGCGCCGCGATGGTGTCCAGGTCCAACGCGGTGTCGCCGTCGGCGATCACCGTGATGCGCGGCGGGCGCGTGCGGCTGTTGATGACCACGTCTTCGATCTCGTAACCTGCGCGCGCGAACTCTGCGGTCAGTAGCTCGATCACCTGCGTCTGCGAAGGTAGCCCGGTGGTCACGGCGAGCTCCTCATCTTGAGTTGTCGGTCATCGGCGGGCGCACGGCTTTCACAGCGAACTCAGAGAGCCCGGCTACCAACGATACGCCAGGATCCGCTATTGACGCCCGTACAACGACGCCGTAGTCGCATCGCCGGTCCCAGACCGCGTCGTGGCTGGCGCTGACGCGGTGCGCGGTGATGGCAGGATGTGGGGCGTGTCCAGAGCAGTACCCGTCATCAGCAGGCGGCGCGTGCTCGCCGGTGGTGCCGCTCTCGCACTCGGGGTGGCGGCAACCGCCTGCGGCGAGTCGGCGCCCAAGCCTCCGTCCGTTGAGGAGCTGGTGGGGCCGTTGGACCAGGCCCGGCATGACAGCGCGCTGGCCGCTGCGGCCGCCGGAGCGATCGGGAGTCCGCCGCAGATCGCCGCCGCGCTGACTGTGGTCGCCACGCAGCGCGCCGCGCACGCGCGGGCGCTGTCCACCGAGATCGCCCGGGCCGCGGGCAAGCTGGTTTCTTCGACCAGTGAAACGGGCAGTGTTACCTCGAGCACCAGCCCGACCGAGCCAGAGGCACCGCCCCCGCCTCCGCCACCGGTTTCCGACGTGATCGACTCGCTGCGCAAATCGGCGGAGGATGCCAACCGCCTGGTGTCGACGTCGTCGGGTTACCGGGCCGGACTTCTCGCCTCGATCGCGGCGTCGTGCACCGCGTCCTGCGAGGTGGCACTGGTGCCGGGAGGTCCGTCGATATGAGTGGTGGCAAAGACGCCGACGTCACCGCGCTCAGCGACGCGCTGGCCGTCGAACACGGCACCATCTACGGCTACGGCATCGTGTCGGCGCTGTCGCCACCCAGCGTGAACGACCTGGTGGTGGAGGCACTCAACCAGCATCGCCAGCGCCGCGACGACGTCATTGCGATGCTGAGTGCCCGCAAGGTCACACCCGCGCCGGCCGCCGCGGGCTATCAGCTGCCTTCGCCGGTGGGCAGCCCGGCGGATGCGGCGCGGCTGGCGGCACGCATGGAGAACGACGGGGCGACCGCATGGCGGGCGGTCGTCGAGCACGCCGAGACCGCCGAGGACCGCGCGTTCGCCTCGACCGCGCTGACCCAGAGCGCGGTGATGGCCGCCCGGTGGAACAAGGTGCTGGGCGGCTGGCCGATCACCACGACGTTCCCGGGCGGGAACGAGTAGTTGATAGCCACGGCGGCGACCCGCCGCGCGCGGCACCGCCGCGCTTGCGATCGCCGCTAGGCACACGGCGGCGACCCGCCGCGCGCGGCACCGCCGCGCTTGCGATCGCCGCTAGGCACACGGCGGCGACCCGCCGCGCGCGGCACCGCCGCGCTTGCGATCGCCGCTAGGCACACGGCGGCGACCCGCCGCGCGCGGCACCGCCGCGCTTGCGATCGCCGCTAGAGGCTGATCGCGGCGACCAGGTCGGTGGTCAGCGAATCGCCGACGGCCAGCTCGCTGGTCTGCCCGCTGAAACGATTGCGCAGCTCCACCCGGCCGTCGGCCCAGCCGCGCCCGACCACGACGATCCAGGGCACGCCGAGCAGCTCGGCGTCCTTGAACTTGACCCCGGGTGAGGCCTGGCGGTCGTCCAGCAGCACATCGACTCCGATTTTGTCCAGGTCGGCGGCCAGCTTGGCGGCGCCCAGCCGGGCCTCGGGGTCCTTATTGGCCATCACCAGGTGCACCCCGAACGGCGAGATCGACGCCGGCCAGCGCAGGCCGAGCTCGTCGTGGTGCTGTTCGGCGACCACGGCGACCAGACGCGACACCCCGATGCCGTAGGAGCCCATGGTCAGCCGCACCGGTTTGCCGTCCTCGCCGAGCACGTCGGCGCTGAACGCGTCGGTGTACTTGCGGCCCAGCTGGAAGATGTGGCCGATCTCGATGCCGCGGGCCATGACGAGCGGGCCGGCGCCATCGGGGGACGGGTCGCCCTCACGTACCTCGGCGGCCTCGATGGTGCCGTCGGCGGTGAAGTCACGGCCCGCCACCAGGCCGACCACGTGGCGACCGGGTTCGTCGGCACCGGTGATCCAGCTGGTTCCGTCCACCACGCGCGGGTCAACCAGATAACGGACTTCGTTGTCGCGCAGCGCTTTCGGGCCGATGTAGCCCTTCACCAGAAACGGGTATTTCGCGAAGTCCGCGTCGTCGAGCAATGCGTACTCGGCCGGTTCCAGTGCCGCGCCGAGTCGCTTGTCGTCGACCTCGCGGTCGCCGGGCACGCCGATGGCCAGCAGCTCCCACTCCTCGCCGGGCTGGCGGACCTTCAGCAGGACGTTCTTGAGGGTGTCGGCAGCTGTGACGGGGCGGTCCAATGCCTCGTTGGCCCAGGCGACCAGGGTGGCGATGGTAGGGGTGTCGCCGGTGTCGTGGACTTCGGCATCCGGCAGTCCGGCCACAGTTTCAGCGGGCAGGCCCTCGGGGCGGGCGGTGGTGACGGCTTCGACGTTGGCGGCATAGCCGGACTCCACGCACCGGACGAAGGTGTCCTCACCGATCGGGCTCTCGGCGAGGAACTCCTCGGAGGCGCTGCCGCCCATCGCACCCGACACCGCCGAGACGATGACGTAACGCACGTCGAGCCGCTCGAAAATGCGCTGGTAGGCCTCCCGGTGGGCGTGGTAGGAAGCCTTGAGGCCGGCGGCGTCGAGGTCGAACGAGTACGAGTCCTTCATGAGGAACTCGCGGCCGCGCAGGATGCCGGCGCGCGGGCGCGCCTCGTCGCGGTACTTGTTCTGGATTTGGTACAGGGTCAGCGGGAAGTCCTTGTAGGAGCTGTACTCGCCCTTGACCGTCAGGGTGAACAGCTCCTCGTGGGTGGGGCCAAGCATGTAGTCATTGCCCCGACGGTCCTGGACCCGGAACACGCCATCGCCGTACTCCGTCCACCGGTTGGTGGTCTCGTAGGGGGCGCGTGGCAGCAGGGCGGGAAACAGGATTTCCTGGCCGCCGATCGCGTTCATCTCCTCGCGGACGATGCGCTCGATGTTGCGCAGCACTTTCAGGCCGAGCGGCAGCCAGCTGTACAACCCAGGGGCGATCGGCCGGACGTATCCGGCGCGGATCAGCAGTTTGTGGCTGGCCACTTCTGCTTCGGCGGGGTCGTCGCGCAGGGTGCGCAGGAAAAGCTCGGACATCCGGGTGATCACAGGCGGCAAGCCTACTTGGGGGCCGGGTGCGTCCCGCGTCACGTGGGCCGCGGGCAGGGTCGGGCGACGCCAGGGCCGGCCACGGCGGCGGCCCCTGCCCCGCGCCGAGACTGCGGATCTGCAGAGAAAGTGCGAGAAGAGGCAACCAATTTCGCAGTCTCAGCGCAGCCTCGTTGGGCACGACGGGGTGTAAAACCTCGGCCCATCACCGAGACTGCGGATTTGCAGAGAAAGTACGAGAAGAGGCAACCAATTTCGCAGTCTCAGCGCGAAACGCCAGACCGAGATGGAGAAAGGCCTACAGCTCCCCGGCGTCGATCGCTTCCTTGACCTCTTGGGCGTGCGCAACCTGCTCGGGCGTGTAACCGATGAACAGGGCCGCAATACCGACGATCACCGCCGCTCCGGCAATCCACAGCAGGCCGTAGGTGTAGCCGTGGTCGAGCGCCTGCAGCTGCATGTCGTTCATGAACTTCACCGGGCCGGTCGTACCGCCCAGGAACAGCGTGCGCGACGTGATGACGGCCTGGATGACGGCCAGCACCAGCGGCCCGCCCAGACTCTGCAGCATCAGGGTCATCGCCGACACCGGGCCGATCTGGTCGAATCCCACGCCCGCGATAGCGGCCAGCGTCAGCGGCACTACCACCATGCCGATGCCGATCCCGCCGATCACGATCGGCAGCACCAGGTTCGGGAAGTACGGCGCCCCGCGGTGCATGCACATCGAGCCGTAGATCATCGCGCCGAGCAGCAGCCAGCCGCCGCCGATCGTCAGCACCCGCGGCGAGAACCGCGACACCAGCTGCGACGAGATACCAAGGCCGATGCCCATGGCGATCACGAACGGAATAAAGCCGACACCCGCGCGCAGCGCGCTGTAGCCCAGGATGTCCTGCACGTACAGGCCGATGGAGACCGTCAGGGTGAACATGACGCCGCCGGCCAGGAAGATCGCGATAAAGGTGACCAGCCGGTTGCGGTCGCGGAACAGCTGGAACGGGATGACCGGGTTCTCGGCGGTGCGCTCGACGATGGCGAACGCGATGGCCGCCAGCACCGCCACCACACCGGAACCGATCGTGGTGACCGACACCCAGCCCTTCTCCGGGCCCACCGAGAAAGCGAACACGGCGGCGGTGCACGCCAGCGTGGCCAGCATGGCCCCGGCGGCATCGAGCTTCATCCGCTCGCGGTTGGTCTCGCGCAGCGCGGTGCGGGCCAGGTAGATCATCACCAGCCCGATCGGCACGTTGACCATGAAGGCCAGCCGCCAGGAGTACTCGGTCAGCGCCCCGCCGACCACCAGGCCCATCACGGACCCGATCGCTGTCATGGCCGCGAAGACGGCGGTCGCGGCGTTACGCGCCGGGCCCTTCGGGAAGGTGGTCGCCACCAGCGCCAGACCGGTCGGTGAGGCGATAGCCGAACCGACACCCTGCGAGAGCCGGGCGATGACCAGCGTCACCTCGTCCCAGGCCACCGCGCACAGCACCGAGGAGATGGTGAACAGCGCGACACCGACGATGAAGGTGCGTTTGCGCCCGATGGTGTCTCCGAGCCGGCCACCGAGCAGCATCAGCCCGCCGAAAGTCAGCACATAAGCGGTGATCACCCAGCTACGGCCGGCGTCGGACAGGCTGAGCTCGTTCTGAATCTTAGGAAGCGCGACGATCGCGACCGTGCTGTCCATGGTGGCCAGCAGCTGCATCCCGCCGATCGCGATCACCGCGGCGATGAATCGGCGTGAGGGCAACCACGTGGGGTAATACCTGCTCAAGCGCTGCAAAGGGGTCTCCACTGTTTGCGTGGGACGCTCCTGGGCCGAACGTTCCGAGCGTCCCTCAGTCCAAGTGTGGACTGCCCGCTCTGAGTCGTTGAGAGCCGTCATAGCGGGTTACCTTACAGTAATCTTAAGAATTGTTTAAACCCTGAGCGCCGCCGAGACCCGCCACGGGCCCGATAACGATGATCGCGGGAGGTCGAATGCCCTCCGCGCGGACCTTCTCCGGCGTGTCCGCCAGGGTCGCCCGCAACGTCTGCTGGGCCGCCGTCGTTCCGTGTTGCACCACCATGACCGGAGTATCCCCAGGTCGGCCGCCTTTTAACAGCGCGGCGACAAAAAGTTCGATCCGTTCGACCGCCATCAGCAAAACAATGGTCCCGGACATTGCTGCCAAAGCATCCCAATTCACTAACGATTCGGGATGATCGGGCGCCAAATGGCCGCTGACCACCACAAACTCGTGATTTGTGGCCCGGTGAGTCACCGGAACGCCCGCCAGAGCGGGCACGGCTATGGCACTGGTCACACCTGGCACCACAGTCACCGGAATTCCCGCCTCGGTGCATGCCAGGACTTCCTCGTAGCCCCGGGCGAACACGAACGGATCGCCCCCTTTGAGCCGGACGACGAACTTGCCGGCCCGGGCCCGCTCGATCAGGACCTCGTTGATCGCGTCCTGGGCCATGGCCCGCCCATACGGGATCTTGGCGGCATCGATCACTTCGACGTGCGGCGACAACTCCGCCAGCAGTTCGGGCGGAGCGAGCCGGTCGGCTACCACCACGTCGGCCTGCGCGAGCAGCCGGCGACCGCGAACGGTGATCAGCTCGGGATCACCCGGACCACCGCCCACCAGCGCCACCCCACCGCGCAGGATCTCCTCGGACCCCCAATCGGGGCCCTCCGCCGCGATGACGCCCTGCTGCAGCGCCTCGCGGATGGCCGACCGGATGGCCGCCGAGCGCCGGTGCTCACCGCCGGCCAGCACCCCCACCGACAGCCCCGCGTAGCTGAAGGACGCCGGCGTCACCGCCGTTCCCTCGACCGCGACGTCCGCGCGAACACAGAAGATATGCCGCCGTTCGGCCTCGGCGACGATGGCGGCGTTCACCTCCGGGTCGTCGGTGGCCGCCAGGGCGTACCAGGCGCCGTCGAGGTCGCCGTCTTGGTAGTCGCGCAGCGAGAGGCTGATCCCGTCCATCGCCTCGACCGCACGGGTGGCGCTGCGGGTGATCACGTGGACGTCGGCGCCGCTGGCGATCAGCAGCGGCAACCGGCGCTGAGCGACGCCTCCCCCGCCGACGACGACGACCTTTCGGCCGGTCAGTCGCAGTCCCACCAGAAAGGGGCTCTCGGTCACCGGGCAAGCTTAATGTCGCGCTAGACCCGCGGCTTGGCGGCCTGCGCGACGAAGCGGGCCACCGCTTCGGGCGCCGCGGCCGGATGGATATGCAGATACGACGCGTGCACACCGGCGTGGACGGCGCCGTCGTGTTTGCGGTCGGCCTGGCCGCCCCGGTAGACCCAGGCCGGCTGGTAGCTGTCGGCGAAGGTGACCGTGGTGCGGTGGAATTCGTGGCCTACCACCCGCTGCCCGGCCGCGAACAGCGACGAATCGGTAACGGCCACCGCGTCGCGATACCCCAGGGTCAGTTGCTCGGTGAACCGCGCCGACCCGGCCAGCACCCCGCACATCGGAAAGCCGTCCAGCTCGTCGGCGAGATAGATCAGGCCGGCGCATTCCGCATGCACGGGTGCTCCCGTGGCGGCCAGTTCGGCGATCTGGCGCCGGACGACGTCGTTGGCGGACAGCTCCGCGGTGAACTGCTCGGGAAACCCGCCTGGCAACAGGACCGCGTCGGTCCCCTCGGGCAGGCTCTCGCTGAGCGGGTCGAATTCGGCGACCTGCGCCCCGGCGGCCCGCAGCAACTCGGCGTGCTCGGCGTACCCGAACGTGAACGCCTTGCCGGCCGCCAGAGCGACACGGACTTCCCTGCCCGCGGCTCCCACCGCGGTGGCCGGCTCCCACGGCGGGTCCTCCACCCGGCCGCCGGCGGCCGCCACCACCGCGGCCACATCGACGTGCCGCGCAACCAGGGCCGTCATCGCCTCTATCGCCTGCTGGGCGTGGCGGCCGTACTCCACCGCGGTGACCAGCCCCAGATACCGTGACGGCAGCTCCAATTCGGTGTCGCGGGGGATGGCGCCCAGCACCGGAACCCCGGCCTGCTCACAGGCCTGCCGCAACACCAGCTCATGGCGGGCCGTCCCGACCCGGTTGAGGATGACGCCGCTGATCCGGGTATGCGGATCGAAGGTGGAAAAGCCGTGCAGCAGTGCGGCCATGCTGTGACTCTGGCCCCGCGCGTCGACCACCAGGATCACCGGCGCACCCAGCAGCCCCGCAACGTGTGCGGTGGATCCCGCGGCAGGACCGGTCGCGTCCGGGCCGATGCGGCCGTCGAACAGGCCCATCACCCCTTCGATGACCGCAATGTCGGCGCCGCGGGCGCCGTGGCCGAATAACGGGCCGATGAGCTTGTCCCCCACCATCACCGGGTCGAGGTTGCGGCCGGGCCGCCCCGCGGCCAGTGCGTGGTAGCCAGGGTCGATGAAGTCGGGGCCGACTTTGAAGGGCGCCACCCGGTGGCCGGCCCGACGTAGTGCGCCGATCAAACCCGTTGCCACCGTTGTCTTTCCGCTGCCCGATGCGGGTGCGGCGATGACGACGGCGGGCGTTGAGCTCACCATTCGATGCCCTTCTGGCCCTTGCGGCCGGCATCCATCGGGTGTTTCACCTTGCCCATGTCGGTCACCAGGTCGGCGGCCTCGATCAGCCGTGCCGGCGCGTCGCGGCCGGTGATCACCACATGCTGGTGGCCCGGGCGGTCCCGCAGTGCGTGCACCACCTCCTCGACATCGAGCCAGCCCCACTTCAGCGGGTAGGTGAACTCGTCGAGGACATAGAAGTCGTGCCGCTGCTCCTGCAGGCGGCGCCGGATCTCGGTCCAACCGTCGGCGGCGGCTGCGGCATGGTCGATTTCGCTGCCGGACTTGCGCGACTTGCGTGTCCAGGACCAGCCGGAACCCATCTTGTGCCACTCGACCGCGCCACCCGCGCCGGTGCGTTCGTGCAGTTGGCCGAGCTCGCGGAATGCCGCCTCCTCCCCCACCTTCCACTTCGCACTCTTGACGAACTGGAAGACCGCGACGCTCATCCCGACGTTCCACGCCCGCAACGCCATACCGAACGCCGCCGTCGACTTGCCCTTGCCCTCGCCGGTGTGCACCGCCAGCACCGGAGTGTTGCGCCGCGCCCGGGTGGTCAGGCCGTCGTTCGGCACCTCGGTCGGATTACCCTGTGGCATAGTCGATTACCAGCTCACGCGACGCTGCGGACGGCCTGGGTGAGGTGATCGGCGTGCAACTGCTCGAGCCGGATGGCCGGCGCGCCCAGCTGCCGCGCCAGCTGCCCCGCCAGGCCCAGCCGGACGTAAGAGGTCTCACAGTCGATGACGACGGCGGCCGCACCTTCGGCCACCAACCTGGCCGCCGCAATCTTGCTGCGGCCCAACGGGTCCGGCCCGGCCGTGGCGCGCCCGTCGGTGAGCACCACCACCAGCGGACGGCGGGCACGGTCGCGCACCTTCTCCCGGATGACCAGTCCCCGCGCGGCCAGCAGGCCCTCGGCGAGCGGAGTTCTGCCGCCAGTGTCGAACCGGGCCAGCCGTCGCCCGGCGATGTGCGCCGACGACGTCGGCGGCAGCAGGATTCTGGCCTCCTGCTGCCGGAAAGCGATCACGGCGACCTTGTCGCGGCGCTGGTAGGCGTCGCGCAGCAGCGACAGGGCGGCCCCGCCGACGGCGGCCATCCGGTCGCGGGCGGCCATCGAGCCCGAGGCGTCGACGACGAAGATCACCAGGTTGCCTTCCCTGCCCTCGCGAACGGCCCGGCGCAGGTGGCCGCCGTGCAGGCGCAGCGGACCGGCCCGGTCGGCGTCCTCGGCCGCGGATAACAGGGTCGCGAACAGATGCAGGCCGTGCGCGCCCGGGTCGGACGGGTCGGCGGCGGCCACCACGCTGCCGGCGGCGTTGCGGGCGCGCGACCGCCGGCCGGGCGCGCCTTCGCCGACCCCGGGCACCGTCAGCGCCCAGGTGCGAAAGACTTTTGCCGGTGGCGCGCTGGGCCGGGGAGCCGGCGGCGCCTGCGTCTGAATCGAATCCGGCTGCGAGGCAAGGTCGTTGGCGGACTGACCGCCGCCGGGAGGATCGGGATCCGGTTCCGGCTCGCCCTGGGATTCCGCATCCGCGCGGGCCAGCGCTTCGTCGAGTTGGTCGCGCTCGATGCCGTGATCGTCGAACGGGTCGCGCCGGCGACGATGCGGCAACGCCAGTTCGGCGGCGACCCGGATGTCCTGTTCTTCGACGGTCAGGGCACCACGCCAGGCCGCGTGGGCGGTGGCGGTGCGGGCCACCACCAGATCGGCACGCATGCCGTCGACGTCGAACGCCGCGCACAGTGCGGCGATCCGCCGTAACTCGTTGTCAGGCAACACCACGTCGTCCACAAGGGCCCGGGCGGCGGCGATGCGCCGGGCCAGTTCGGCGTCGGCGTCGGCGTATTTCCGGGCGAACGCGTCGGGATCGGCTTCGTAGGCCATCCGCTGCCGGATCACCTCGACGCGGACGTCGACGTCACGCGAGGCGTGAACGTCGACGGTCAGGCCGAACCGGTCGAGCAACTGCGGACGCAGTTCTCCCTCTTCGGGATTCATTGTTCCGATCAACACGAACCGGGCTTCGTGGGTGTGGGAGATACCGTCACGCTCGATGTGCACGCGGCCCATGGCCGCGGCGTCGAGCAGGATGTCGACCAGGTGGTCGTGCAACAGGTTCACCTCGTCGACGTAGAGGACACCCCCGTGTGCGCGGGCCAGCAGGCCCGGCGAGAAGGCGTGTTCGCCGTCGCGCAGCACCCGCTGCAGATCCAGCGAGCCGACCACCCGGTCCTCGGTGGCCCCCAACGGCATCTCCACCAGACCGGCGCCGCCGGAGTCTGTCGCGGCCGACAACAACGCGGCGAGCCCGCGCACCGCCGTCGACTTGGCGGTGCCCTTTTCGCCGCGGATGAGCGCGCCGCCGATCTCCGGACGCACCGCGCACAACAGCAGCGCGAGCCGCAACTGGTCATGCCCGACGATCGCGCTGAACGGATAAGGCTTCACCGGGCACCCGCCGCGGGCGAACCAGGTCCCGAACCAGGTCTCAGCATCGGCACGTGCGGGATGCCGTCGTCGAGAAAATCGTCACCGTCGCGCACGAACCCGTGCCGGGCATACATATCGAACAGGTATTTCTGCGCGTCGATGCGGCAGGGGTAGTCGCCGACCTCGGCCAGGGCGGCGCGCAACAGGCGGGTGGCGTGACCGTGTCCGCGGGCACTGCGCTTGGTGCACACCCGGCCGATCCGGAAAGCCTTCTCACCGCCGGCGTGTTCCTCCATCAGACGCAGGGTGCAGATCACCTCGCCGTCCGGAGATTCCAGCCAGAAATGCCGGGTTTCGGCGAGCAGGTCGCGTCCGTCCAGTTCCGGGTAGGGACAGGCCTGCTCGACCACGAACACCTCGACCCGCAGTTTGAGGATTTCGTAAAGGGTCCGCGCGTCAAGGTCTTTGAACCAGGAGCGGCGCAACGCCTCACTCATTACGCCGCCTCCAGCTGCAACGCCTTGTTCGTCCACGACCTCAGTTCGTCGTACAGGGCGGGTTCACGCGACAAGTCAGCTCCCAGTGACGGCACGATCTCTTTGAGGGTAGGTAACCACGACGGGTACCGGTTGGCGAAACAGCGCTGCAGCACGTCCAGCATCGCCGGGACAGCGGTCGAGGCACCCGGCGAGCCACCGAGCAGGCCGGCGATGCTGCCGTCGGCGGCGCCCACGATGGTGGTGCCGAATTCCAGCGCACCGCCCTTGCCCCGGGCGCGCCGGATCACCTGCACGCGCTGCCCGGCAACCGTCAGCTCCCAGTCGGAATCCACTGCGGTCGGCGCGAATTCACGCAAAGCCGCGACCCGGTCCGGTTCGGTGAGGCGCAGCTGGGCGAGCAGATACCGCAGCAACGTCCTCTCCCGGACGCCCACGCCCAGCATGGCCGGAAGATTCGCCGGCCGTATCGACCGGGGCAGATCGCTGACGTGGCCGTGCTTGAGGAATTTCGGTGACCAGCCGGCGTACGGCCCGAACACCAGCCACGGCCGGCCGTTGACCAGTCGCAGGTCCAGGTGCAGCGCGCCCAGCGGCGGGGCTCCTGGCGACGGGCTCCCATACACCTTGGCCCGGTGCGCGGCGGTGAGTTCGGGGTTGGCGGTGCGCAGGAACCGGCCGCCGATCGGGAACCCGGCAAAGCCGCGGATCTCCTCGATTCCGGCCTTCTGCAGCAATGGCAGGGCGTCGCCACCGGCGCCGACGAAGACGAATTCCGCTGCCAACTTACGTTTTTCACCCGTGCGCCGGTTGCCGACCGTAACCGTCCAGCCACCGTCGCGCTGACGCGACAAGCCGCGTACCTCGTGGCCGAACAGCGCGGTGGCACCGCTTTTGACGCAGTAACCGATGAGCTGTCGTGACAGGGCTCCGAAGTCGACGTCGGTGCCGCCGGCGGCCCAGTTCAGGGCAACAGGTTCGGTGAAGTCGCGACGGGCGGCCATCAACGGCAGCCGGCGTGCGAACTCGGCAGGGTCCACGATCAGTTCGGTGGCGGCGAACAACGGGTTGCGAGCCAGAGCGTCACGGCGTCGCCGCAGATAGTCGACGCCGGCGGCGCCACGCACGAAACTGACGTGCGGAACCGCGTGCAGAAAAGCCGGCACGTCGGTCAGGATGCCGTTCTCGGCCGCGTAAGCCCAGAACTGCCGGGTGATCTGGAACTGCTCGTTGACCGAGACCGCTTTGCTGATGTCGATCGTGCCGTCGGGACGCTGCGGGGTGTAATTCATCTCGCACAGCCCCGCGTGACCGGTGCCGGCGTTGTTCCACGGGCTGCTGCTCTCGGCGCCGACGCCGTCCAGGCGTTCGATCACGGTGATCGACCAGTCGGGCTCGAGCCGTCGCAACAACGCCCCAAGGGTGGCGCTCATGATTCCGGCACCCACCAGCACGACGTCGGTTCTGGCTAGCTGTGCCACGCCGATCGCTAGTCCTTTCCCCTGGAGAATGCCGGTCCCCAAGGTTATCGCCGAAGGAGTTGGCCACCCAATCCACCGCATCGGCCGAGGCCGCAACCTCTAAGCTGGCCTCGTGACTGGCTGGGTGCCCGACGTCCTGCCCGGCTACTGGCAGTGCACCATCCCGCTCGGGCCCGATCCGGACGGTGAGGGCGAGATCTTCGCAACGCTGGTCCGCCGTGGCCCGCAGTCGGCGGCCGACCACGCGGTGCTGGCCGTGCACGGCTACACCGACTATTTCTTCAACACCGGGCTGGCCGACCACTTCGCCGACCGCGGCTTCACCTTTTACGCCCTGGACCTGCGCAAGTGCGGCCGCTCCCACCGGGCGGACCAGACGCCGCATTTCACCACCAGGCTGGACCGCTACGACGACGAGCTCAACCACGCACTGGCGCTGATCCGCGAGCAGTCCGACACCCGAGTGCTGATGTACGGCCATTCGGTGGGCGGGCTGATCGTCTCGCTGTGGCTGGACCGATTGCGCCGGCAGAGTGCGGGCACGCCGGCCGGTGTCAGCGGCCTGGTGCTCAACAGCCCGTTTCTGGACCTGCACGGCCCGGCGGTTCTGCGTCTGGGCGTCACCTCGGCCACCATCGCCGCGCTGTCGCGGATGCGCAGCAAGGGTGTCGCCCGGGCCAGCGGCAGCGGCGGTTACGGCTCCAGCCTGCACCGGGACTACCACGGCGAATTCGAGTACAACCTGCAGTGGAAACCATTGGGCGGCTTCCCGGTCACGTTCGGCTGGTTGCACGCGGTGCGCCGCGGACAAGCCCGGCTGCACCGCGGGCTCGATGTCGGGGTGCCCAATCTGATCCTGCGTTCGGACCACACCGTGCCCGAGAGCGCCGAACCGGCGGCCCTGCAACGCGGCGACGCGGTGCTCGACGTCAGCCAGATCGCGCGGTGGGCCGGCTGTATCGGCAACCGCACCAGCATCATTCCGGTGCCGGATGCCAAACACGATGTGTTCCTGTCGCTTTCCCAACCGCGTCAGCTAGCGTATCGCCATCTGGACCGCTGGCTCGACGAACACCTCAGCAGGCTCAACGACACCGACGCCTCGGTCCCGCCCGAGAACCAGTCGGGGAAAGGGTGACGCATCGATGGAGACCTACGACCTCGCGATCATCGGAACCGGTTCGGGCAACAGCATTCTCAACGAACACTATGCGGCCAAGCGGGTGGCGATCTGCGAACAGGGCGTCTTCGGCGGCACCTGCCTCAACGTCGGGTGCATTCCGACCAAGATGTTCGTCTACGCAGCCGAGGTGGCCAAGACCATCCGGGAAGCGGCCCAGTACGGCGTCGATGCCCACATCGACGGGATTCGCTGGACCGACATCGTTTCGCGGGTGTTCGGGCGTATCGACCCGATCGGCCCGAGCGGCGAAGACTACCGCCGGTCGGCACCGAATATCGACGTGTACGGCAGCCACACGCGCTTCGGACCGGTCGCGGCCGACGGGCGATACCTGCTGCGCACCGAAGACGGCGAGGAATTCACCGCCGACCAGGTGGTGATCGCCGCGGGTTCGCGGCCCACCGTTCCGCCGGCCATCACCGCCTCCGGCGTGAAATACCACACCAGCGACACCATCATGCGGATTCCCGAGCTGCCCGAGCATCTCGTGATCGTCGGAAGTGGTTATGTGGCAGCGGAATTCGCGCATGTTTTCTCAGCACTGGGTTCGCGCGTGACACTGGTGATCCGAGGCAGCTGCCTGCTGCGCCACTGCGACGACACCATCTGCGAACGGTTCACCCGGGTGGTGGCGAGCAGGTGGGAACTGCGCACGCACCGCAACGTCGTCGGCGGGCACAACCGGGGTTCCGGTGTGTCGCTGCAGCTCGACGACGGCAGCACCCTGGACGCGGACGCGCTACTGGTGGCCACCGGGCGGCTGCCCAACGCCGACCTGCTGGACGCCGAGCAGGCCGGGATCGACATCGAGGACGGCCGCGTCGTCGTCGACGAATACCAACGGACCTCCGCACGTGGGGTTTTCGCGCTCGGCGACGTGTCATCGCCGTATCAGCTCAAGCATGTGGCCAACCACGAGGCACGTGTGGTGCAGCGGAATCTCCTCTGCGACTGGGATGACACCGGGTCGATGGCCGTCACCGATCACCGGTTCGTCCCCTCGGCGGTGTTCACGGATCCCCAGCTTGCCAGCGTCGGATTGACCGAAAACCAGGCATTAGCACAGGGATTCGACATCTCGGTCAAGGTTCAGGACTATGGCGACGTCGCCTACGGCTGGGCGATGGAGGACACCACCGGGATCGTCAAGCTGATCGCCGAACGCGGCACCGGCCGGTTGCTGGGCGCGCACTTCATGGGCCATCAGGCGTCGTCGCTGATTCAGCCGCTGATCCAGGCGATGAGCTTCGGACTCACCGCCCACGAGATGGCCCGTGGCCAGTACTGGATCCACCCGGCGCTGCCCGAGGTGGTGGAGAACGCCCTGCTGGGCCTGAGCTGACTCAGTCCTGCGCCAGCTGCTGACAGGCCGGACACAGGCCGTGCAACGTCAGGCCGGCGCGCTCGGAGAGCGCGAAGGAGCTGCCCGCTATCGCGTGCTCGAGCGCCGAGCTCAGCTGGCGGGCCGGCACCTCGATGATCGACCCGCACCGGGTACACACGGCGTGGTGATGCGGCGCGGTGGCCATGCCGTAGGTGGTGACGCCGCCCTCGAGCGTCAACGCGTGCAACACCCCCTGGTCGACCAGGGTGGTCACGGTGCGGTAGATGGTCGCGAGGTCGGGGGGCTGGACTCCCGGCGCCAAGCACGCCGGCAACCGGTGCTGGATCTCGGCCACCGACAAGTGGCCGTTTACGGGTTCGAGTACCGCCAATACCTGGATCCGCGAGGCCATCCGACGCAGCCCGCGGGCGCGTAGCAGTTCGCCGATCCGCTCGGTGGCCGCCGGGTCCAGGCCCGCCGGTTCAGTCGTCACCTGTTCAGTGTCGCGCTGCCGGCCCGGGATTGCCAGCGCGGCCCTGCGGCGCGTCGGCTCCTGCAAGTCACTTGCAGCCATTTGACCGGCGAACCTACAGTTGAGCGCGTCTTCGACGGCGGGAAGGATCTCGGATGTCCGGTGATCAGCTCGACCGGCGGTCGCCCTGGTCACGGCTGCGGGCGGCGCTGTCACCCGCGGAGTGGGGACGGCTGGGACTGATGCTGGCGGTGATCGCCGCGCTGCATCTGGTGGGGTGGCTGACCCTGATCCTGGTGGTGGAGCCGGCGCATCTGAGTCTGGGCCACAAGGCTTTCGGCGTCGGCATCGGACTCACCGCGTACACCCTGGGGCTACGGCACGCGTTCGACGCCGACCACATCGCCGCCATCGACAACACCACCCGCAAGCTGATGAGCGAAGGCCAGCGGCCCCTGGCCGTCGGCTTCTTCTTCTCGCTGGGACACTCCTCGGTGGTGTTCACCCTGGCGCTGCTGCTGGCGCTCGGGCTGCGCGCCGTGGTCGGTCCCGTCGAGGACGATTCGTCGCGGCTGCATTTCTATACGGGGCTGATCGGCACCAGCGTCTCGGGCGGGTTCCTGTACCTGATCGCCCTGCTCAACATCTTCGTGCTGGTCGGCATCCTGCGAGTGTTCAAGCGAATGCGGCAGGGCGAGTTCAACCCCGAAACAGATGAGGCTGAACTCGAGCAGCAGCTGGACAATCGCGGCCTGATCAACCGCTTCCTCGGACGCCTCACCAAGTCGATCACCAAGTCCTGGCACATGTACCCACTGGGACTGCTGTTCGGCCTGGGCTTCGACACCGCCACCGAGATCGCCCTGCTGGTGCTGGCCGGCACCAGCGCGGCCTCCGGGCTGCCCTGGTACGCCATCCTGTGCCTGCCGGTGCTGTTCACCGCCGGCATGTGCCTGTTGGACACGATCGACGGCTCGTTCATGAACTTCGCCTACGGCTGGGCGTTCTCCAACCCGGTTCGCAAGATCTACTACAACTTCACCGTCACCGCGCTGTCGGTGGCGGTGGCACTGCTGATCGGCACGGTGGAACTGCTCGGGCTGTTCGCCGACCATCTGGGCTGGCGTGGTGGCCTGTGGGACTGGATCGCCGGCCTGGACCTGAACACGGTGGGCTTCGTCGTCGTCGGGATGTTCGTCCTGACCTGGGCCGTCGCGCTGCTGGTGTGGCGTTACGGACGGCTCGAGGAGAAGTGGGCGCCGGCGCCGGAACGCGTGGGTTAGCTGGATCCGCCGCCGCCGGTGCCGCCGGTGCCACCGGAGCCGCCGTTGCCGCCGAGCGCGCCGACGGGTCCGCCGCCCGTGATACCGGTGCCGCCGCCGATACCGCTGCTGCCCGGGACACCGCTGGATCCGGTGCCGCCGGTGCCTCCGGTGCCGCCGTTGCCGCCCTTGCCGCCGGTGCCCCCGGCCTGACCGCCGGTGCCGTCTCCGGCGTCACCACCGGAGCCGCCCTTGCCTCCGACACCGCCGGTCCCGCCGGTTCCCGCGGTGTTGGCGCCGCCTGCGCCACCGAGACCGCCGGCGCCGCCGAGCCCACCGCTGTAACCGGTACCGCCGCTGACCGGGCCGTCTGCGCCCTGCCCACCCGCGCCACCCTGGCCTCCGACACCGCCTGTGCCGGCGCTGTTTCCGGCGTAGGTGGTACGGCCACCGGTACCGCCCTGGCCGCCCTGACCACCGACTCCTGCCGCGCCCGCACTTGCCGCCGCGCCGGCGCCGGTGCCGGCCAGCCCGCCGCTGCCGCCGGCTCCGCCGGTGCCACCGGTCCCGCCGCCGCCGGCGACGTTGCGTCCGTCGTCGGCGAAGCCCGCACCGCCCTTGCCGCCCTGCCCGCCGGTACCCCCGGCACCACCGGCGCCGTTGGTTCCGCCGGTGGCGGCGCTACCGCCCTGGCCTCCGGTGCCCCCGGCTCCGCCGGTTCCGCCGGTGTCGCCCGGGCGCAACCCGGCATCTCCGGTCCCGCCGACGCCTCCGACGCCGCCGGTTCCGCCTTTGCCGCCGACGCCACCGTTGGCGCCTGCCGTCGCGGTGCCGCCGGACCCGCCGGTGCCGCCGGTTCCGCCGCGGCCGGCGGTGGCGCCGTAGTCGGCGTCGCCACCCTGGCCGCCGACACCGCCCGCACCACCGTTGCCCGCGGCGTGACCGGTGCCGGTCGCGGCGCCTCCGCTTCCGCCGGCGCCGCCTCCGCCCCCGACGCCGCCGTTGGCGCCCAGGCGCCCACGGCCACCCTGGCCGCCGGTGCCGCCCTGGCCGCCGTTGCCGCCATCACCCGTCGCGCCCGCCGCGCCCTGGCCGTTACCCGCAGCGCCCCCGGCGCCCGCGGCGCCGCCGGTACCGCCCTGGCCGCCCGCTCCCGCCGTGCTGCCCGACCCGGTCTGGCCGCCACCGTTGCCGCCGGTTCCGCCGGTTCCACCGGTGCCGCCCGCCCCGCCGGCGCCGTTGGTTCCGCCGCCGACCGTCGCGCCGCCGGCACCGCCCTGGCCGCCCGCCCCGCCGATGCCGCCTTGCGCGCCGTCGCCGGCGCCACTTCCGACGTTCCGGGACAGCCCGGCGCCGCCCTGGCCGCCCTGACCACCGGCGCCACCGGCCCCGGCGACCCCACCGAAGTAGTCGGTCCCACCGACACCGCCGGTGCCGCCGACCCCACCGGCGCCTGCGCCGGCCCCGGTGTCGGCGCCGCCCTGACCGCCCTGCCCGCCCTGGCCGCCCGCGCCGATCGGGTCGCCGAACCTGACGTTGAGGCCCCCCGTACCGCCGGTGCCGCCTTGACCACCGGTGCCGGCGGCACCCCCCTGCACGCCGACGCCGCCCTGGCCACCGGTGCCGCCGGTGCCGCCAGTCAAGTTGGTGCGGCCGCTGCCGCCGGTCCCGCCCTGGCCACCGGCGCCACCGGCACCACCGGAGAACTCGTTGGCACCGGCACCGCCCTGACCACCGGCACCACCGGTGCCGCCGGTGTGGCCGGTCCCGGCCGCGCCGTCACCACCACGCCCGCCGGTCCCGCCGGCGCCGCCGTCGCCACCGCCGGCGTAATCGTTGGGGTTCGCGCCCACGGCGCCTCCGGTACCGCCCTGGCCGCCGGTACCGGCACCACCGCGCACGTCGGCGCCGCCCTGGCCGCCGGTACCTCCCTTGCCGCCCGCGCCGGCGCCGCTGCCCAGGTTCTCGCCGCCCTGGCCACCGGTGCCGCCCCGGCCTCCGGTGCCGCCGCCGAGACCGGTGTCGGTGCCGCCCTGGCCGCCGGTGCCGCCCTGCCCGCCGGTGCCGCTGGCGTACTCACCCGTGCCGCCTTGGCCGCCGGTGCCGCCCTGACCGCCGGCGCCCGCCGTGCCGGCCGCACCGGCGCCGGTGCCGGCCGTTGCGCCGGCGCCACCGGTTCCGCCGGTGCCCCCGACGCCGCCCCGACCGCTGCCGTCTGCCGCGGTGCCCTGCCCCGCGCTGCCGCCGGTGCCGCCCTGACCACCGGCGCCGCCACCGCCGTTGGTTCCACCGGCGGCCGCCGCACCGCCCTGACCGCCGACGCCGCCGGCGCCGCCCAGGCCGCCGGTGAAGCCGGTGCCGTTGGGGAGGCTGTTGTCGGCGCCGGTGCCGCCCTGGCCGCCCGTGCCGCCGGTGCCGCCCCTGCCGCCGGTGCCGCTGCCGCTGAGGTCAGCGCCGCCACTGCCGCCGGCTCCGCCCGCGCCGCCCTGCGCGGGAGCCGTGCCGGCGGCGCCCTGACCGCCCTGGCCGCCCGCGCCGCCTTGGCCGCCCGTCATGCCGGCGGTGACGTTGCCGGCGCCGGTTCCGCCGGCACCTCCGTCTCCGCCGATTCCCGATGCACCGGTTGCGCCACCGGTGCCTCCGGTTCCCGCCGCGCCGCCGACGCCACCGGAACCGCCGTCGCCACCCCGGCCTCCGTCTCCGCCGCCCAGGCCGGTGTCGGCGGTACCCGAGCCGCCGACACCGCCGTGGCCGCCGGTCCCCCCGGCGCCTCCGCTGCCGTTGACACCCGTGGTGCCACCGGAGTTACCGCCCTGGCCGCCCTGACCGCCCTGGCCGCCGGCGCTGCCGTTCTTGCCGGTGCCGGCCAAGCCGTCGGCGCCGCTGCCGCCGATGCCTCCGGCACCGCCGGTGCCGCCGTCACCGGCCGACCCGCCGCCCTGGCCGCCGCGTCCGCCCTGCCCGCCGGTACCGGCGGCGCCCGCGTTGCCACCCAGGCCGGCGCCGGCGCCCGCCGCTCCTGCCGTCCCGCCGGCGCCGCCCGACCCGCCGGTGCCGCCGTCGCCCTCGGCGCTACCGGCACCGCCGGTACCGCCCTGGCCGCCCGTGCCACCGGATCCGCCGTCACCGTTGTAGGCACTGCCGTTGCCGCCCTGACCGCCGACGCCGCCGGCCCCACCCCGGCCACCGGTGGAGCCGGTGCCGGCAGGACCGGTGGTGCCCGCACCGCCGGTGCCGCCGACGCCGCCATCGCCGCCGATGCCGCCCGCGCCGCCGCCGCTGGCGTCCAGCCCACCGGCACCGCCGGTGCCACCGGCACCGCCGTTTCCGGCACCGCCGCCGAGGTCGGCGGCGCCCTGACCGCCTGCGCCGCCGTTGCCGCCCGTACCGGCGGTGATCAGGACGTGGTTGTTGGTGCCGCCGACGCCGCCGGTCCCACCCTGGCCGCCGTCGCCGCCGAGGCCCACCGCTCCGCCGGTGCCGCCGGTGCCGGCCAGCCCGCCGGCACCGCCGGTGCCGCCGCGCCCGCCCGTGCCGCCGGTGCCGGCCCCGACGCCGGTGTCCGGACGACCCGTGGCGCCGGTACCGCCCTGACCGCCGGTGCCACCCGCTCCGCCGCTGCCATTGATGCCGCCGGCACCCGCGTTGCCGCCCGCGCCACCGACGCCACCGGCACCGCCGGTGTAGCCGTTGCCGTTGCCGTCCCGGCCGGCGACGCCTCCGTCACCGCCGCGACCACCCCTGCCGCCGTCACCGGAGAGGCCCTTGCTGCCGGCCGCCCCGGTGCCGGCTCCGGATGCGCCGCCGGCGCCGGCGTCACCACCGCGACCGCCGGTGCCGCCGGTGCCGCCGTCGCTACCGGCAACGGTCGCACCGGTGCCGCCCGCACCTCCTGTACCGCCACTACCCCCGCGGCCGCCGTCACCATTGGCGCCACCCGCGCCTGCCGAACCGCCCTGGCCGCCCGCGCCGCCGGCGCCGCCGGCATACCCTGCTTGACCGGCGAGCGTGTTGGCGCCACCCGCACCGCCATCGGCACCCTGGCCACCGGTACCGCCGGTGCCCGCGCGGCCCGCGCTGCCCGCGGCGCCTACGCCGCTGCCGGCCGCCCCGCCGGCGGCCGCGTCACCCCCCTTGCCGCCGGCGCCGCCGTCCTGTCCGGCGGTACCCACGCCCGCGGCGCCGGCCGCGCCCGCACCGCCCCGGCCGCCGTCGCCACCCTGGCCGCCCGCGCCGTTGGTGCCACCGGCGCCTGCTGAACCGCCGTGGCCGCCGGCACCACCGGCGCCGCCGGAATACCCGGCCTGGCCCGCTGATGTGTTGGCCGCACCGCTTCCGCCGTTGCCTCCGTGGCCGCCGGAGCCGCCGCTGCCCGCCTGACCAGCACTGCCGGCAGCACCGACACCGGTGCCTGCCGCGCCGCCGGCACCCGCGTCGCCGCCTTGACCGCCGGCACCGCCGGCCTGTCCCGCGGTCCCGACGCCTGCCTGACCGTCACCGCCGCGACCGCCGGAACCGCCGTCGCCACCCTGGCCACCAGCACCGTTGGTGCCACCGGCACCGGCCGACCCGCCCTGACCGCCGGCGCCACCGGCACCACCGGCGTATCCGGTGCCGCCCGCGACGCTGTTGGCGTCACCGGACCCGCCGTCACCGCCGTGGCCCCCCGCACCGCCGGTGCCCGCGTGACCCGCGCCGGCGGCGGCACCCGCACCCGTGCCGGCCGCTCCGCCGGCACCGGCGTCGCCGCCATGACCGCCGGCACCGCCGGCCTGACCGACCGTGCCGACGCCCGCCTTGCCGTCACCACCGCGACCGCCGGCGCCACCGTCACCACCCTGACCGCCGGCACCGTTGATGCCGGTCGAGCCTGCCGAACCACCCTGGCCGCCAACGCCTCCGGCACCACCGGCATAGCCCGTACCGCCCGCGCCGGTGTTGTCGCCGCCGGTCCCACCCGTGCCACCGGCGCCGCCCGTACCGCCGCTACCGGCGTGCCCGGCACTGCCGGCTGAACCCGCCCCGGTACCGGCGATGCCGCCGCTGCCCGAGTCTCCGCCTTTGCCGCCGGCGCCGCCGCTCTGACCCGCGCCGCCCACGCCCGCGGCACCGACACCGCCGGCGCCGCCGGTGCCACCGTCACCGCCCTGCCCGCCATCGCCGTTGACGCCGGTGTAGGCCGAACCGCCAAAGCCGCCGGCACCGCCGCGACCCGCCGAGCCCCCGGCGCCGCCGGTGTGGCCGCTTCCGGCCAGGCCGTCGGCGCCGGTGCCGCCATCGCCACCGCGGCCACCGGCACCGGCGTCGCCCGCGGTGCCACCCTGGCCACCGAACCCGGCGGCGCCACCGGCCCCGCCGATGGCCCCGTTACCGCCTTGGCCGCCTGCTCCGGGACCGTTGCCGGTGTCGACGGTGCCCGCGCCGCCCTTACCACCGCCGCCGGCCGCCCCACCGGCACCGCCGTCACCGGCACGGGCGGTCTCGCCGCCGGCGTCACCGCCGTCGCCACCGCGACCGCCGTTGGCGCCGTTACCACCGTTGTTGCCGGTGCCGTCGAGGCCGGCGCCGCCACTGCTGCCGGCGCCACCGGCGCCACCCTTGCCACCGTCGCCGCCGTTTCCGCTGGCTCCGGCGCCGGAGCCGGCCACCCCGCCCCGTCCCCCGGCACCGCCGTCTCCGCCGAAGCGACCGTTCTGGGAAGCTCCCGCCGCCCCGCCGTCACCGCCGGAACCACCACCGCCGCCGGTACCGCCGTCGCCGTTCACGCCGCCCGCGGCCGCCGTGCCGCCCTGGCCGCCCGCACCTCCGGAGCCGGCGGTACCGCCGCCTCCGGCGACCCCGGTGGGACCGAGTGCGGTGCCCCCGGTACCGCCGTCGCCACCCGCGCCACCTGTCCCGCCGGTACCGCCCGTGCCCCCGGCACCGGCGGCCCCACCAGTGCCGCCGACGCCGCCGGTTGACCCGGTCCCGCCTTTGCCGCCGAAGCCGCCGTAGCCGTCGCTGCCCACCACGGACTTGCCCCCGTCGCCGCCGTTGCCGGCCGCGCCGCCGCTGCCGCCGGCCCCTGCGACGCCGCCGGGCGCACCAGCGCCACCGGTGCCACCGGCACCACCGCTGTTGCCCGCGCCGCCGATACCGCCCTGGCCGTTGTATCCGCTGGCAGTGCCGCCGACCCCGCCGTCGCCGCCGGCGCCTCCGGTACCGCCGGCGCCCGCCAGGTTGCCGGACGCCTTCGCGGCTCCGCCGGTACCACCGGCGCCGCCTTTACCGGCGGTTCCGCCCGTTCCCGCCGCGCCGTTGAAGGCGCTGTCGCCGCCGGCACCGCCCGCTCCGCCCGCACCCCCGGCACCGCCGTCACCAGCGGTCGCACCGATGCCGCCCACACCGGCCGCACCGCCGGCGGCGCCTGCACCACCGTTGCCGCCCTGGCCGCCGGCCCCCGCCGCACCGGTACCGACCGAGACGCCCGAGCCGCCGCGGCCGCCGCTACCGCCGACGCCGCCGTCACCACCGCTGCCATTGACGCCCGTCGCTCCACCGGCGTTGCCGCCGAGGCCCCCGAAGCCGGCGTCGCCGCCTGCGCCGCCGTTGTGCCCGGTGCCGGCGAGGCCGTCGGCACCGTTACCGCCGTCGCCGCCACGTCCGCCCTGGCCACCGCTGCCGTCAACCCCGCCGACACCGCCGGTGCCGGCCGCCCCGCCACTGCCGCCCCGGCCACCGACCCCGCCGGCGGCGCCGGCCCGGGCGCCGCTGCCGTTGTCCGGAATGCCATTGCCGCCGACACCGCCGCGGCCACCGGCGCCGCCGTCCCCACCGTCGCCGTTGTGCGCGGTGGCACCCCCGGCGTTGCCGCCGACACCGCCGGCACCACCGTCGCCCGCATAACCGCCGGCGGCTCCGTAATAGGTGGAAATGCCGCCGCCGTCGGCGCCGTTTCCACCGTCACCCGCATTGCCGCCGTCGCCGCCGACTCCCGCAGCGCCCGCGCCGGTCCCCGCAGTTCCGCCGCTGCCACCGTTGCCGCCCCTGCCTCCGAACCCTCCGTTCTCGGTGCCGCCGGCAGCGCCGCCGTGCGCGCCATCCGCACCGACGCCACCGGCGCCACCGGCACCGTTGATTCCGCCGGCGGCCGCCGCGCCACCCTGGCCACCGCCGCCGCCGGCCCCACCGTCGCCCCCGTTGCCGGCCACTCCCGCGGGAGCCAGCCCGTTGCCCCCTAGCCCGGCAGCGCCACCGGAGCCGCCTTTGCCACCGGCACCTCCGGTGCCTTCAGCGCCGGCCACCCCGCCGTTGCCGCCCAGGCCGCCGGTACCGCCGCCGCCGCCGTTACCGGCGTAGCCGCCCAATCCGTCCTCGCCTGCCAGCACATCGCCGCCGGCACCGCCGCTGCCGGCCGCACCGCCCACACCACCGGTACCGGCGACGCCACGATCCGCTCCGGCGCCGCCGGTGCCGCCCGCTCCGCCGTTGCCGCCGCTGCCCCCGGTGCCGCCCTGACCGGCCAGGCCTGACGAGATGCCGCCGGTGCCGGCCGCTCCGCCGGTGCCGCCCGCTCCCCCGCTGCCGGCGACGCCGCTGAGCGAGGTCGCCGCCCCGCCGGTACCGCCGGCGCCGCCCGTGCCACCGGATCCGCCATTGCCGGCGACACCGTCGAAGGTGGCGGCCGCACCATCGGCACCGGCACCCGCGTCGCCGCCTCGGCCGCCCTCACCTGCCCGGCCGCCGGTGCCGCCGGTACCGGTGGCACCCCCCTGACCGCCGGCACCCCCGTCGCCGCCCGAACCGCCGTCGCGCGCGACGTTGCCCGTGGCTCCGGCGACACCGTTGCCGCCCTGGCCGCCGGCACCGCCGGCCCCGCCGCTGCCGTTGGTGCCGCCCGTCCCCGCGCTACCTCCTTGACCGCCTGCGCCGCCATGACCACCGGCATAGCCGGCCGCACCGGCGGTGGTGCCGTCGGCGCCTGCACCACCCTCGCCGCCCTGGCCACCGCCACCGCCGGAACCGCCGTGGCCGGCCGAGGCCGCGGCACCGGCACCCGAACCGGCTGCACCGCCCGCCCCCGCGTCACCGCCGGCGCCACCCGCACCGCCCGCCCCGCCGGCTTTGCCGGCCGTGGTGACGCCTTGGGCACCGGCGCCGCCGTCGCCACCGTCGCCACCGACACCGCCCACACCATTCGTGCCGCCGACGCCCGCGGAGCCGCCCTGGCCACCGGCGCCACCGGCGCCGCCGGCAAACCCGTCAACGCCGGCGGGCGAACCGTCGGCGCCCACCCCACCGTGACCGCCCTGACCGCCCGCCCCACCGGTACCGGCGCTGCCCGCCGCGCCGCCGCCGTTACCGAACCAATTGGCCGCTCCCCCAGCGCCGCCCGCACCCGCAGCGCCGCCGTCGCCGCCGGTTCCGCCCGCAACGCCGACACCCGAGCTGACGCCTCCCATGGCTCCGGCACCGCCCGCACCGCCGGTGCCTCCGACGGCTCCGGCGCCGGCCGAGCCGAACAGCAGAGCGTTGTTGGAACCGCCGGCGCCGCCAGCACCTCCGATGCCTCCGTTGCCGCCGCCGCCGGCAATGCGCGCGCCCGCGTCGCCGGCGAGGCCGGTTCCACCGGCGCCACCCGTACCGCCGATGCCGCCGGCCCCGCCCTGGCCGAACAGCACCTGCATGTTGGCCCCGCCGGCACCACCCGCGCCGCCCGCGCCGCCGGCCTGCCCTGCCGCACCGGCGGCACCCGCCCCGCCGGCCCCACCGTTGCCCCCGCCGAAGCCACCGAGAAGTCCGCTGGCCCCGCCGGCACCGCCGTTGCCACCGGCGCCGCCTGCAGTGACCGCCGCCCCGCCCGCTCCACCGTTTCCGCCCCGCCCGAACAACCCGGCCGATCCGCCGGCGCCACCGTTGCTCCCGGCGGCCCCGGATCCGCCATTGCCCCCGCTGCCCCACAGCCATCCGCCGTCGCCACCACGGCTGCCGGTGCCCGCCGCGCCGTCGGCGCCGTCGCCGATCAGCGCGCGGCCGGTGAGGAACTCGCTGGGGGCGTTGATGAGATTCAGCGTCGCCTGCTCGATCTGCTGCAGCAGGTTTCCGTTTGCGGCCTCCGCCGCGGCATACGAGCTACCGCCGCTCGCCAGCAACTGGGCGAAGCGCTCCCGGAACAGCTCCACCTCAAGGCTCACCGCGCGGTATTGCTCAGCGTGGTCGGTGAACAGCGCGGCGATCGCCGCCGAAACCTCGTCAGCGGCCGCGGGCAGCAGATTCGCCGTGGCCCCGCCCGCCTGAGCGTTCGCCGCGCCGAGGGCCGATCCGATCCTCGTCAGATCATTCGCCGCCACGGCCAATACGTCGGGTGCTGCAAACAGGAAGGACATGCCCCGGACCCTCTCAATTGGTTGGCTGCTGGCGAATCGAACACGCGGAGTATATGAACGTGGGCCATTTCATTCCAGCAATTCACGCAGAAATCTAGCAATTATTCTTGACGACCGCAATGCGAATCTTTTAGTACCGGCGACGCGACCGACCGCCCCCTGCAGCCGACCGATCAGTGCCGATCCGTGTGATGAAAACCCCTCTTGTACAGCCCTTTTCGCGGCAATACGGGTGCACTCGAGACGGTACCGGCCAGCTCAGGCCCCCTCCTGGACGCTAACCCCCCAGCCGGGTACTGCGATCCGCATAGCGGCCTTCAGGGGGATGGAAGTTTCTGAATAATATTCAGAAATTGCTGAATTTTCTTCAATTATCGGACGCCGGGAAGGATCACTCCGAAACGAGTTAACCTAATCGTGCGAAAACCGCGATAAACGGTCTCGGATGCTGCTAATTTCTAGCGCCGTCTGCACTCGCAGGGCTTACCGGCCCGAGGTGGGCGCGCATGGTCGTCAGAGGACATGAAGGGCTGGGCATGGACTTTCCGATGTTGGCACCGGAGATCAACTCCGCGCTCCTCTACGGGGGCGCCGGGTCGGGTCCGTGGGTGGGGGTCGCGACGGCCTGGGACGGGCTGGCCGCCGAACTCAGCGCGGCTGCTGAGTCCTTCGGATCCGCGACGTCGGGGCTGGTGGGTGGTGCGTGGCAGGGCGCGGCCGCATCGGCGATGCTCGCCGCGGCCGCTCCGTACGCCGGTTGGCTGCACGCCGCGGCGGCCGGAGCCGAGGGCGCGGCGGCTCAGGTGCGAGCGGCCGCCGAGGAGTTCGAGTCGGCGTTGACGAGCGCCGTGCCGCCCGCGGCGGTCGCGGCCAACCGCGTCGAGTTCGTGTCGTTGGTGACCTCCAACTGGTTCGGTCTCAACGCCCCGGCGATCGCCGCCGCCGAAGCGTCCTACGAGCAGATGTGGGCGCAGAACGTCGCCACCATGTTCGGGTACTACTCCGGCGCGTCGGCGGTGGCCGCCGCCATTCCCTCCTTCGCCTCGCTGCCCGACCTGCTGAACGACTCGGTGATCAATTTCGGGTTGGCGGATGTGGGTCGGTTCAATGTGGGGTGGGGGGATGTGGGTGCGTTCAATGTGGGTGGGGGGAATTTGGGGAATTTCAATGTGGGTAGTGGGAGTGTGGGGGATTCGAATCTGGGTGGCGGGAATCTGGGGAGTTTGAATTTCGGGTGGGGCAATCTGGGGTCGTCGAATCTGGGTGGGGGGAACCTGGGCAGTGTCAACTTCGGCAGCGGCAACCTGGGCAGTCTGAATATCGGCAGTGGGAATGCGGGGAGTCTGAATTTCGGGTTCGCCAACACCGGCGACGGCAATATCGGGCTGGCCAATACCGGCAGCGGCAACATCGGGATCGGGTTGACCGGGGACAACAAGTTCGGGTTCGGCGGCTTGAACTCGGGGGTGGCCAACACCGGGTTGTTCAACTCCGGTTCGGGCAATTCCGGGTTCCTCAACGCGGGGTCGGGAAATACGGGGTGGTTGAACTCCGGCACCGGTAACTGGGGCTTTACCAACTCCGGCAACTACAACACCGGGTGGGCCAATTCCGGTGTGGCGAACTCGGGTTGGTGGAACTCGGGCAGCTTCAACACCGGCGGCCACAACACCGGCAGTTACAACACCGGCTTTGCCAACCCCGGGGACTACAACACCGGCAGCTTCAACGTCGGCGACACCAACACCGGGGACTACAACCCCGGCAACATCAACACCGGATACGCCAACACCGGTGACCTCAACACCGGCGCCTTCATCTCCGGAGACCGCAACAACGGCCTCTTCTGGCGCGGCAACGGCCAGGGACTGATCACCCTGAACTACTCGGTGATCGAGACAACGATGTACAAGAACACATTTTTTGCCTCGTATAACGCGCCGAATTTCTACGAGCAACAACTACAGGCTTACTACAACATGCCGTATACGGTGCAGACGACGTTGCATACGTTGTTCTCCGTCGGTGGGGAGCCGGGCTTCGGTAATGTGACGACGTCGGAATCGTCGGGCTTCTTCAATTCCGGTGCCGGTAATTCCTCGGGGTTCGGCAATTACGGGTCGGGCAGTTCGGGGTTGTTCAACATCGCCTCGGGCGCCAGCGGGTTGAGTTCAGGGCTGGGCAACATCGGCGGTCTGCTCTCGGGGGCACTGAACACCGGAGTCGCGGTCTCGGGCCTCTACAACGCCGGTTTGGGGGCAGGTCAGGGTGCGCTGGCGGTGGTCTCCGGTTTCGGCAACATCGGCTCGAACCTGGCCGGCATCGACATCTTCACCGCCCTGCCCCACAACATCGGCTTCGCCGACGTCGGCTTCTGGAACATCGGCAACGGCAACGTCGGCAACTTCAACTACGGCAACGGCAACCTGGGCAACTACAACGGCCTGGGCTTCTCCTTCCTGCCCCCCTTCCTCAACCCCTTCTCCAGCAGCGGCAACACCGGCGACTTCCTCACCGGCGGCGGCAACACCGGCAACTGGGCCGTGGGCAGCGCCAACATCGGCCACAACAACGCCGGCAACGCCAACATCGGCTACCGCAACTACTTCGGCGACGCCAACATCGGCGCCTGGAACTTCTTCTCCAGCGCCAACCAAGGCAGCTACAACATCTTCGCCCAGGCCAACATCGGCGACCACAACTTCCTCAGCCTGGCCAACCTGGGCAGCGCCAACCCCCTGGGCATCGCCAACTGGGGCTCCAACAACTTCGGGCTGGCCAACCTGGGCAACCTCAACCTGGGCTGGGCCAACAACGGCAGCGCCAACATCGGCCTGGCCAACACCGGCGACTACAACCTCGGCCTGGCCAACACCGGCACCGGCAACATCGGCATCGGCCTCACCGGCGACCACCAAATCGGCATCGGCGGCCTGAACTCCGGCTCGGGCAACACCGGCCTGTTCAACTCCGGGGCCAACAACACCGGCCTGTTCAACGCCGGAAACGCCAACGTCGGCCTACTCAACACCGGCGACAACAACCTCGGCCTGCTCCTCGCCGGCTCCAGCAACGTCGGCCTGCTCAACGCCGGAAACGCCAACGTCGGCCTACTCAACGCCGGCACCTACAACTTCGGCCTGCTCAACGCCGGCGACCACAACTACGGCCTGTCCAACACCGGCACCGGCAACTGGGGCTGGGCCAACTCCGGGCAGTACAACACCGGCTGGTACAACTCCGGCCAAGCCAACAGCGGCTTCGCCAACTCCGGGGACTACAACACCGGCTGGAACAACTCCGGAGACCTCAACACCGGCTTCGGCAACGCCGGGGACTCCAACACCGGCGCCTACAACGTCGGCAACCTCAACACCGGCATCGCCAACCCCGGTGACCTCAACACCGGCGCCTTCAACACCGGCAGCTCCAACAACGGCTTCTTCAACACCGCCGACCACAACGGCACCGCCGGCTTCTCCGCCACCATCCCGCTACCCCAAACCATCCTCGGCGACACCGGCATCACCGTGTCCAACTCCATCACCTTGTTCACCATCCCCGCCGGCACCGGCTTCTTCAACGCCACCACCTCCCCCTCCTCCGGCTTCTTCAACTACGGCTTCGGCGGCGCCGTCTCCGGCTTCGGCAACTCCGGCACCGGCACCTCCGGCCTGCTCAACTTCACCAGCGACTCCGACGGATTCGCCTCCGGCATGGCCAACTTCGGCAACGCCATCTCCGGACTGTTCAACGCCGGAGACTCTTCCACCCTCAACCCCGCCAACCTCGACATCATCTCCGGGGTCGGCATGAGCGGACACAACCTGGCCGGCCTATTCGGCATCACCTACACCAGCCCCGCCAACCTGGGCTGGGGCAACCTCGGCGGCGGCAACGTCGGCAACGGCAACTGGGGCAACTTCAACTTCGGCCTGGGCAACGAAGGCTCCACCAACGTCGGCAGCGGCAACCTGGGCAGCACCAACATCGGCAACGCCAACTGGGGCTCCAACAACTTCGGCAGCGCCAACACCGGCAGCTCCAACTGGGGCTTTGCCAACCTCGGCGACTTCAACTTCGGCCTGGCCAACACCGGCACCGGCAACATCGGCCTGGCCAACACCGGCACCGGCAACATCGGCATCGGCCTCACCGGCGACAACCAAATCGGCTTCGGCGGCTTCAACTCCGGCACCGGCAACACCGGCCTGTTCAACTCCGGCACCAACAACACCGGCTTCTTCAACTCCGGCAGCCACAACACCGGATCCTTCAACACCGGCAACTACAACACCGGCAACTTCAACCCCGGCAACTACAACTTCGGCAACCACAACATCGGCACCTTCAACACCGGCCACCTCAACATCGGCAACTACAACACCGGCGCCCACAACATCGGCAACACCAACACCGGCGCCGACAACATCGGCAACACCAACACCGGACTCGGCAACACCGGCAACCTCAACACCGGCGCCTTCATCGCCGGCAACCAAGACATCGGCCTGTTCTGGCGCGCCAACAACATCGGCATCAACTTCTCCCTCGACATCCCGATCCACACCACAATCAACTACTTCTTCGGCGATCCGAACGTCCCCGACGAGTCCGCCGGCGCTTTCCTCGTCGACTACACCAACACCTACACGCTGCTGCAATTCTCCGGACTGGGAAACACCACCACCGCACCCAGCAGCGGCATCGGCAACACCGGCGGCGGCAACAGCAGCGGCTTCTTCAACACCGGATACGGCACCAGCGGCTTCCTCAACACCGCCGTCCTGGACCCCATCACCAACGGCTTCACCAGCGGCTGGCAAAACTACGGACAAAACCTCGCCGGCATCCTCAACACCGGCACCTACATCACCGGCCTCTACAACACCGGCATCAACAACTTCCAAACCCCCGACCTCATCACCGGCCTGGCCAACACCGGCCAGGACATCAGCGGCTACTTCAGCAGTGGGCTGAACTTCGGTTTGGCGGATGTGGGTCGGTTCAATGTGGGGTGGGGGGATGTGGGTGCGTTCAATGTGGGTGGGGGGAATTTGGGGAATTTCAATGTGGGTAGTGGGAGTGTGGGGGATTCGAATCTGGGTGGCGGGAATCTGGGGAGTTTGAATTTCGGGTGGGGCAATCTGGGGTCGTCGAATCTGGGTGGGGGGAACCTGGGCAGTGTCAACTTCGGCAGCGGCAACCTGGGCAGTCTGAATATCGGCAGTGGGAATGCGGGGAGTCTGAATTTCGGGTTCGCCAACACCGGCGACGGCAATATCGGGATCGCCAATACCGGCAGCGGCAACATCGGGATCGGGTTGACCGGGGACAACAAGTTCGGGTTCGGCGGCTTGAACTCGGGGGTGGCCAACACCGGGTTGTTCAACTCCGGTTCGGGCAACTCCGGGTTCCTCAACGCGGGGTCGGGAAATACGGGGTGGTTGAACTCCGGCACCGGCAACTGGGGCTTTACCAACTCCGGCAACTACAACACCGGGTGGGCCAATTCCGGTGTGGCGAACTCGGGTTGGTGGAACTCGGGCAGCTTCAACACCGGCGGCCACAACACCGGCAGTTACAACACCGGCTTTGCCAACCCCGGGGACTACAACACCGGCAGCTTCAACGTCGGCGACACCAACACCGGGGACTACAACACCGGCAACACCAACACCGGATACGCCAACACCGGTGACCTCAACACCGGCGCCTTCATCTCCGGAGACCGCAACAACGGCCTCTTCTGGCGCGGCAACGGCGAAGGCCTGATCACCCTGAGTTATGCCGTCACACAAACCACCTCATACAAGGACACGTTCTTCGTGGCCTACAACAGCCCGGCTTTCTATTACGCGCAATTGGCCGCGTATCAGAACATGCCGTATACGGTGCAGACGACGTTGCATACGTTGTTCTCCGTCGGTGGGGAGCCGGGCTTCGGGAATGTGACGACGTCGGAATCGTCGGGCTTCTTCAATTCCGGGGCCGGGAATTCCTCGGGGTTCGGCAATTACGGGTCGGGCAGTTCGGGGTTGTTCAACATCGCCTCGGGCGCCAGCGGGTTGAGTTCAGGGCTGGGCAACATCGGCGGTCTGCTCTCGGGGGCACTGAACACCGGAGTCGCGGTCTCGGGCCTCTACAACGCCGGTTTGGGGGCAGGTCAGGGTGCGCTGGCGGTGGTCTCCGGTTTCGGCAACATCGGCTCGAACCTGGCCGGCATCGACATCTTCACCGCCCTGCCCCACAACATCGGCTTCGCCGACGTCGGCTTCTGGAACATCGGCAACGGCAACGTCGGCAACTTCAACTACGGCAACGGCAACCTGGGCAACTACAACGGCCTGGGCTTCTCCTTCCTGCCCCCCTTCCTCAACCCCTTCTCCAGCAGCGGCAACACCGGCGACTTCCTCACCGGCGGCGGCAACACCGGCAACTGGGCCGTGGGCAGCGCCAACATCGGCCACAACAACGCCGGCAACGCCAACATCGGCTACCGCAACTACTTCGGCGACGCCAACATCGGCGCCTGGAACTTCTTCTCCAGCGCCAACCAAGGCAGCTACAACATCTTCGCCCAGGCCAACATCGGCGACCACAACTTCCTCAGCCTGGCCAACCTGGGCAGCGCCAACCCCCTGGGCATCGCCAACTGGGGCTCCAACAACTTCGGGCTGGCCAACCTGGGCAACCTCAACCTGGGCTGGGCCAACAACGGCAGCGCCAACATCGGCCTGGCCAACACCGGCGACTACAACCTCGGCCTGGCCAACACCGGCACCGGCAACATCGGCATCGGCCTCACCGGCGACCACCAAATCGGCATCGGCGGCCTGAACTCCGGCTCGGGCAACACCGGCCTGTTCAACTCCGGGGCCAACAACACCGGCCTGTTCAACGCCGGAAACGCCAACGTCGGCCTACTCAACACCGGCGACAACAACCTCGGCCTGCTCCTCGCCGGCTCCAGCAACGTCGGCCTGCTCAACGCCGGAAACGCCAACGTCGGCCTACTCAACGCCGGCACCTACAACTTCGGCCTGCTCAACGCCGGCGACCACAACTACGGCCTGTCCAACACCGGCACCGGCAACTGGGGCTGGGCCAACTCCGGGCAGTACAACACCGGCTGGTACAACTCCGGCCAAGCCAACAGCGGCTTCGCCAACTCCGGGGACTACAACACCGGCTGGAACAACTCCGGAGACCTCAACACCGGCTTCGGCAACGCCGGGGACTCCAACACCGGCGCCTACAACGTCGGTAACCTCAACACCGGCATCGCCAACCCCGGTGACCTCAACACCGGCGCCTTCAACACCGGCAGCTCCAACAACGGCTTCTTCAACACCGCCGACCACAACGGCACCGCCGGCTTCTCCGCCACCATCCCGCTACCCCAAACCATCCTCGGCGACACCGGCATCACCGTGTCCAACTCCATCACCTTGTTCACCATCCCCGCCGGCACCGGCTTCTTCAACGCCACCACCTCCCCCTCCTCCGGCTTCTTCAACTACGGCTTCGGCGGCGCCGTCTCCGGCTTCGGCAACTCCGGCACCGGCACCTCCGGCCTGCTCAACTTCACCAGCGACTCCGACGGATTCGCCTCCGGCATGGCCAACTTCGGCAACGCCATCTCCGGACTGTTCAACGCCGGAGACTCTTCCACCCTCAACCCCGCCAACCTCGACATCATCTCCGGGGTCGGCATGAGCGGACACAACCTGGCCGGCCTATTCGGCATCACCTACACCAGCCCCGCCAACCTGGGCTGGGGCAACCTCGGCGGCGGCAACGTCGGCAACGGCAACTGGGGCAACTTCAACTTCGGCCTGGGCAACGAAGGCTCCACCAACGTCGGCAGCGGCAACCTGGGCAGCACCAACATCGGCAACGCCAACTGGGGCTCCAACAACTTCGGCAGCGCCAACACCGGCAGCTCCAACTGGGGCTTTGCCAACCTCGGCGACTTCAACTTCGGCCTGGCCAACACCGGCACCGGCAACATCGGCCTGGCCAACACCGGCACCGGCAACATCGGCATCGGCCTCACCGGCGACAACCAAATCGGCTTCGGCGGCTTCAACTCCGGCACCGGCAACACCGGCCTGTTCAACTCCGGCACCAACAACACCGGCTTCTTCAACTCCGGCAGCCACAACACCGGATCCTTCAACACCGGCAACTACAACACCGGCAACTTCAACCCCGGCAACTACAACTTCGGCAACCACAACATCGGCACCTTCAACACCGGCCACCTCAACATCGGCAACTACAACACCGGCGCCCACAACATCGGCAACACCAACACCGGCGCCGACAACATCGGCAACACCAACACCGGACTCGGCAACACCGGCAACCTCAACACCGGCGCCTTCATCGCCGGCAACCAAGACATCGGCCTGTTCTGGCGCGCCAACAACATCGGCATCAACTTCTCCCTCGACATCCCCCTGAGGACGAGCATCAGCTGGTTCTCCGGCAACCCGTATGTCCCGGACGAACTGGCCTCGGCTTTCCTGGTCGACTACACCGACACCTACACGCTGCTGCAATTCTCCGGACTGGGAAACACCACCACCGCACCCAGCAGCGGCATCGGCAACACCGGCGGCGGCAACAGCAGCGGCTTCTTCAACACCGGATACGGCACCAGTGGCTTCCTCAACACCGCCGTCCTGGACCCCATCACCAACGGCTTCACCAGCGGCTGGCAAAACTACGGACAAAACCTCGCCGGCATCCTCAACACCGGCACCTACATCACCGGCCTCTACAACACCGGCATCAACAACTTCCAAACCCCCGACCTCATCACCGGCATCGGCAATATCGGCGCCAATATCACCGGATTCTTCCGCCAGTTGTTCTGATCCACAGCGGTTTTCGGGGTGTTACCGTTGGCGACGGTGCATGAGCTCTCGCTGTGCCACGCGATCGCCGGGGTGGCCAAGTCCCACGCCGCGGGTCGTCACGTCGACCTGGTGCGGGTGCGGATCGGCGCCCTGCGGCAGGTCGTGCCCGAATCCCTGTCCTTCTGCTGGACGCTGGTGCGCGATGCCGAGGACATGCCGGACGCCGAGTTGCACATCGAACACGTCGCCGCGCAGATCCGCTGCCGTGCCTGCGGCCGCGGGTCGGAGGTCACTTCGCCGTGGTCCATCTGGTGTCCGGAATGCGAAAGTCCCGACGTCGAAGTACTGTGCGGCAACGAGTTTCTGGTTATTTCACTCGACGTGTCCTGAAATCCCGTCCGTACAAAGTTATTTCAGCGTAAGCGATCTTGCGAAAGGTCCGCAGCAGAGTAACTGACGGAGCCGAAAATAAACTACGCCCGTTGCGTGCCAGACGATTTGATCGAAGCGGTCACGTTATGCAATGCGTGTGCAACTGAAGTTCTGGCACATCGAACCGTTGACATTGCTCCCCACCGCGAGTAGGCCTGAAAATAGCGCCGTGCAAGTGGGCCGACGGTCGACTCCGGCGGCGTAGGGGTCTCAGCCCGGCCCCGGAAAGCTGCACTATGCCCACAGAAGCAGCAGTCAAAGCAGAACAAACGTTGATTCACGTTCTGTGGATCAACGCCGGCCTCAGTTGCGACGGTGATTCGGTGGCGTTGACTGCCGCCACCCAGCCCAGCGTCGAGGAGATCGCCCTAGGTGCCCTCCCCGGTCTCCCGCAGGTCGCCGTCCACTGGCCGCTGATCGATTTCGAATGCGGACCCAACGGAGGCGCGGACGATTTCCTGGAATGGTTCTTCAAGGCCGATCGAGGCGAGCTCGAGCCATTCGTGCTGGTTGTCGAAGGGTCCATTCCCAACGAGCAGATCAAGAGCGAAGGCTATTGGTGCGGCTTCGGCAACGACCCGGCCACCGGCCAACCGATGACCACCAGCGAGTGGCTGGACCGGCTGGCACCCAAGGCCACCGCAATCGTCGCCGTCGGCACGTGCGCGACCTATGGCGGCATCCACGCCATGGCCGGCAACCCGACCGGCGCGATGGGTGTGCCCGACTACCTCGGGTGGGACTGGAAGAGCAAGGCCGGCATACCGATCGTCTGCGTGCCGGGCTGCCCGATCCACCCGGACAACCTGGCCGAGACGTTGACATACCTGCTGTACATGGCGACCGGCCAGGCACCGATGATCCCGCTCGATGACGCCCTGCGCCCCAAGTGGTTGTTCGGCCAGACCGTGCACGAAGGGTGCGACCGAGCGGGCTACTACGAGCAGGGCGACTTCGCCACCGAGTACGGCTCGCCGAAATGCATTGTCAAACTTGGCTGTTGGGGCCCCGTGGTGAAGTGCAATGTGCCCAAGCGGGGCTGGATCAACGGCATCGGGGGCTGCCCGAACGTCGGCGGCATCTGCATCGGGTGCACGATGCCCGGCTTCCCGGACAAGTTCATGCCGTTCATGGACGAGCCGCCCGGCGGCAAACTGTCCAGCACCGCCTCGGGTCTGTACGGGACCGTGATCCGAAGCCTGCGTCACATCACGGCGAAGACCGTTGACAAGGAACCGCGTTGGCGCCACAAGGGCACCGAACTGGTCACCGGCGCCCGCCGTACCTGGTGAACGGCTCAGTTCACCATTCCCAGAGAGCCGTCTAGACGGAGAGCAGTATTCGCTATGACAACCATCATTCCCGAACCGTCAACGTCCAAGCGGGAACCCGGTCAGCTCGTCGAGATGGCCTGGGACCCCATCACCCGGATCGTCGGCAGCCTCGGCATCTACACCAAGATCGACTTCGAGAACCGTGAAGTGGTCGAGTGCCACAGCACGTCGTCGATCTTCCGGGGCTACTCGATCTTCATGAAGGGCAAGGACCCGCGCGACGCCCATTTCATCACCAGCCGCATCTGCGGCATCTGCGGCGACAACCACGCCACCTGCTCCTGCTACGCGCAGAACATGGCCTACGGGGTCAAGCCGCCGCACATCGGCGAATGGATCGTCAACCTGGGCGAGGCCGCGGAATACATGTTCGACCACAACATATTCCAGGAGAACCTGGTGGGGGTCGACTTCTGCGAGAAGATGGTCGCCGAGACCAACCCCGGTGTGCTGGCCAAGGCGGAGAAGACCGCCGCACCACATGCCGACGCGCACGGGTACAAGACGATCGCCGACATCATGCGCTCGCTGAACCCGTTCAGCGGTGAGTTCTACCGCGAGGCACTGCAAGTCAGCCGCTGGACCCGAGAGATGTTCTGTCTCATGGAAGGTCGGCACGTGCATCCCTCCACGCTGTACCCCGGCGGGGTGGGCACCGTGGCCACCATCCAGCTGATGACCGACTACATGACCCGGCTTATGCGCTACGTCGAGTTCATGAAGAAGGTCGTCCCGATGCACGACGACCTGTTCGACTTCTTCTACGAGGCACTGCCCGGCTACGAGAAGGTCGGCCTGCGCCGCACCCTGCTGGGCTGCTGGGGGTCGTTCCAGGATCCCGAGGTGTGCAACTTCGAGTACAAGGACATGGAGCGCTGGGGCAACGCGATGTACGTCACCCCGGGCGTCGTCGTCGACGGCAAGCTGCTCACCCATTCCCTGGTCGACATCAACCTGGGCATCCGGATCCTCTTGGGCAGTTCGTATTACGACGACTGGACCGACCAGGAGATGTTCGTCAAGACCGATCCGCTGGGCAACCCGGTGGACCGTCGGCACCCGTGGAACCAGCACACCAACCCGCATCCGCAGAAGCGCGAAATGGACGGCGGCAACTACAGCTGGGTGATGTCGCCGCGCTGGTTCGACGGCAAGGACCACTTGGCGCTCGACACCGGTGGCGGCCCACTGGCCCGGTTGTGGTCGACCGCGCTGGCCGGCCTGGTCGATATCGGCTACGTCAAGGCCACCGGCAACAGCGTCAAAATCAACCTGCCCAAGACGGCGCTGAAGGGCCCGGTGGAGTTCGAGTGGAAGGTGCCCAGGTACGGCTCGAACACGATCGAGCGCAACCGCGCCCGCACCTACTTCCAGGCGTACGCGGCCGCCTGCGGACTGTACTTCGCCGAACAGGCACTGGCCGAGATCCGGGCCGGACGAACGAAGACGTGGGAGAAGTTCGACGTGCCCGACGAGGGCATCGGCTGCGGGTTCACCGAGGCGGTGCGCGGCGTGCTGAGCCACCACATGGTGATCAGGGACGGCAAGATCGCCAACTACCACCCGTATCCGCCGACCCCGTGGAACGCCAACCCGCGTGACAGCTACGGCACGCCGGGCCCCTACGAGGACGCGGTGCAGGGGCAGCCGATCTTCGAGGAGAACGACCGGGAGAACTTCAAGGGCATCGACGTGATGCGCACCGTGCGCAGCTTCGATCCGTGCCTGCCTTGCGGCGTGCACATGTACCTGGGCAAGGGCAAGACGCTGGAGAGACTGCACACACCCACCCAGTCACCCGCTGCCGGTGAGTGAGGAGATGGTGGATGTCCCGCAGAACTCCGACTCGGAAGCGCAATGGCGCGCCGCGGGCGATCGGATCCAGACGCTGCTGGATTCCTTCACCGCCGGCGGGACGGCCGCCTACGAGCGGGCGCAGCACCTGGTGCGCGAAGTGGTCGGGCTTTACGGCGCTGGGCTGGAACGGATTCTGGCCCACGCGGGCCCCGAGTTGACCGAGCGGCTGGCCACCGACGACCTGGTGGCCAGCCTGCTCCTGGTGCACGGTCTGCATCCGCACGATATGCGGCGCCGGGTGTCCGAGGCGCTCGACCGGGTGCGGCCCTACCTGGGATCGCACGGCGGGGACGTCGATCTCATCGAGATCGAGGGCGGCACGGTGCGACTCGCATTCCAGGGCAGCTGCAAGAGTTGTCCCTCCTCGGCGGTGACATTGGAGCTCGCGGTGGAAGACGCGATCAGAGCTGCCGCACCGGAGATCACCGACATCGAGGTGGTGACGACCGCACGGACCGACGTGATCCCGGCCGAATCCCTGCTGGCCCCGATGCGTTCGGGTGCAGTCCCTGCCTGGCACGCCGCGCCGGAGTTGGCCGGCCTGGCACCCGGCGAGGTGGCGGGCTTCCTGATCGCCCCCGTTCCGGTGCTCGCCTGCCGGGTGGACCAGCGGATCTTCGTCTACCGGGACCGCTGCCCGGTCTGTGCGGACACTCTGGCCGGGGCACTGCTGCACGGAAGCATGCTCGAATGCCCCAGGTGCGGGACGCAATTCGACGTCGTTCGGGCCGGCGCCGGGCCCGGCGGCCACCTGGAGCCGCTGCCGCTGCTGGAGCGCGACGGAGTGCTGTCGGTGGCGCTGCCACGCGAGATACTGGGGGCTTCGGCATGAGCGGTCCCTACGACGTGTTGACCCGTATCAACAGCCGGCGGCCCCCCGAGCCGGCCGGCGAACGGTGCGAAATGTGTGCCGAGTCGATTGCCGACGAGCACCAGCACGTGGTCAATGTGGCTGGCCGACAACTGATGTGCGTGTGCCGCGGCTGCTACCTGCTGTTCACCGACCCGCACGCCGAACTGCGCTACCGCGCGGTGCCCGACCGGTATCTGGCATTCCCCGGGTTCGCGCTCGACCGCCGGGCGTGGGAGGCGATGCAGATTCCCGTCTCAGTGGCGTTCTTCTTCACCAACTCCGCGCTGGGCCGCACCGTCGCGTTCTACCCCGGCCCGGCCGGTGCCTGCGAGTCCGAGCTGGAGCTGGACATGTGGGAGGCGATCCGGGCCGCCGACCGCCGCGTCGACCTGCTCGCCGACGACGTCGAGGCGCTGCTGGTGCGGGTACCGGAAAGTGGTTCGCCGCAGACGTTTCTGGTGCCGATCGACGCCTGCTACGAATTCGTCGGCCGGCTGCGGATGCTGTGGCGCGGCTTCGACGGTGGCCAGCAGGCGCGACACTTCATCGACGACTTCTTCGCGCAGATCGCCGCCCGGGCCCGGGATACCCTGCCATGACCGAGCACCTGGATGTGTCGTTCGCCGTGCTGGACGTGGCGCCCGAACCCTATGCCGTCACACCGATACTGACCGCGCGTATCGGCGTCGTCGCCGAGGACCCCGTGCACGCGATCGCGCTGCGCTGCCAGGTCCGCATCGAACCACTGCGCCGCTCCTACACCGACGAGGAGGCCGCCGGCCTCACCGACCTGTTCGGCACCCGGGATCGCTGGGCGACCACCCAGCGCACCTTTCTGTGGCAGCACTGCGGCGCGATGGTGCCGGGATTCGCCGGCAGCACGACGGTGGCGCTGCCGCTCGAGTGCACCTACGACTTCGAGGTCACCGCGGCGAAGTACCTGCACGCGCTCCGCGACGGTGCACTGCCCCTGCAATTCCTGTTCAGTGGAACCATTTTCGTGAAGTCCGCGCGAGGATTCTCGGTGCAGCAGGTGTCCTGGGACTGCGAGGACCGCTACGACATGCCGGTCAGTGTGTGGCGCGACCTCATCGCCGTGCACTACCCCAACACCGGTTGGGTGCGTCTGCGGCACGAGACCGTCTCGGCGCTGGCCGGTTACAAGTCGGCGCACGGCTTGCTCGATCTCGACCATGCGGTGACCGCGCTCCTGACCGAGTCGGCAGTACGGGAGATGGCACCATGAGCTGGGACCAAGCCCGCGCCGTCGCGGACGCGGTGCTCTACGAGGGGTACCTGCTCTATCCCTATCGCGGGACATCGAGCAAGAATCAATCCCGTTGGCAATTCGGCGTACTCGGCCCACCCGGTGCTGCCGCGGCCGGACTCGGCGAGGACGAGGCACTGGCGGCGCAGTTCCTGGTCCGCTCGGGTGATGCGATCACCCTGGTGGTGCGTTTCCTGCAACTGCAACACCGTCAGGCCCAACGAGAGGTCGCCGGCGGCTTCGAGTCGGTCGACGCGCTCAGCACCGCAGCCGGGTCCTGGCTCACCTGGGACGAAGCGGTGGAGTGCGAGCTTTCGTTCGGCCCGTTGGCTTTCGACGACGCGCCGTTCGACCTGCCGGTACTGGCCTCCGCCGCGACCGAGATCGAGTCCGTCGGCGGCGGCCGCCTAGTCCGGGATCGGCGCGAGGTACGCGCTCACCTCACGGTCTCCGTCGAGACGGATGGGGATCTGCTGCGAATGTCCCTGCGGCTGGCCAACACCGGGACGACGGCCGGCGACAAGCGCGACGCGCTGGCCCGCTCGATGATCGGCTGCCACGTGATCGCCGCGGTCGAAGGCGGTGAGTTCGTGTCGCTGTTGGAGCCACCGGCCGCCGCGGCGGGCGCGGCAACACGGTGCCGGCACCATCGGTGTTTCCCGGTGCTGGCCGGACCGCCGGATGCCCGCGACATGCTGCTGATCTCGCCGATCATCCTCTACGACCACCCCGAGGTGGCCGAACAGAGCAGCACAGCACTGTACGACTGCACGGAGATCGACGAGATCCTCACGCTGCGCGTGATGACGATGACCGACGACGAGAAGGCGCAGGCCCGGGCCACCGATCCACGCGCTGCGCAGATCATCGACCGGTGTGACGCGATGTCCGCCGAGGACATGGGCCGCCTGCACGGAGTGTTGCGCGATCCCCACCGGGCCGCCGGGCTCGTTCCCGACGTACCCGACGGTATCGACTGGTGGGATCCACTGGCCGACAACGCGGTCCGCCCGGATGTCGACGCCGTGCTGGTGCACGGAGTGCGGGTGGCGCGCGGCAGCCGGGTCGTGTTGCGACCGCGCCGCAACGCCGACGCCCAGGACATCTTCGTGGCCGGCAAGACCGCCCGCGTCACCTCGGTGCACCAGGACGTCGAGGGCAACAGCCACGTGGCGGTGGTGGTGGAGGACGACCCGGCGGCCGACCTGCACGACTGGTACGGCCGCTACCTGTACTTCTCCCCCGACGAAATCGAACCGCTCACCGAAAGGAACCCGTCATGGATGTCTTAGGTTGGATATTCCTTGCGCTCATCGCGCTGGTCGTCGCGGCCGCAGTGGGCCTGGGCCTGGCGTCCCTGCCGGATGCCAAGCGGTACCTGCGATTGCGGCGCATGTAGGTCGGGACGGCCCGTGGCAGCGCGCATTCTGGTAGCCGGCATCGGCAACATCTTCCTCGGCGACGACGGTTTCGGCTCCGAGGTGGCCCGACTCACCGACGTTCCGCACGATGACGCACGCGTCGTCGACTACGGCATCAGCGGCATGCATCTGGCATACGACCTGCTCGAGGAGTGGGACGCGCTCATTCTCATCGATGCCATCCCCGGCCGCGGCAGTCCGGGAAGGTTGCACGTCTTCCAGGCCAATCACGACAGCGATTCCGGTGCAACCGGTTTGGACGCGCACAGCATGGATCCCCAGACGGTGTTCGCCAGCCTGCGGGCATTGGGCGGCGCCCCGCCCTACACCGTCATCGTCGGATGCGAGGCCGGCAGCGTCGAGGAACACCTGGGACTGACCGAACCGGTCGCCGCCGCCGTCCCGCGCGCCGTCCGCGCGGTGCGCAAAATCGTTGCGGCGTTGCAGGCTTCGGCACCGGCAGAGCGGCAGTGCTGATGTGTCTGGGGATTCCCGGCCGGGTGATCGGGATGCTGGAGGGATACGAGGGCCAACTCGCCCTGGTCGACGTCGCCGGGGAGCAGCGCAAGGTCAACATCGGGATGCTGCCGGAGGAGATCTTCGAACCGGGCGACTGGGTGATCATCCACATGGGCTTCGCCGTGCAGAAGACCGACCGCGCCGGCGCCGAGGAGGCCATGGCAGGCCTGCAACTGATGGGCCGGGGCCCTGCGGAGGGCGGTTGAGGTGACCACCGCACCCCTGACCCGGTCTGACGATGTGCGGCGGCGCATCACGGTGACCGGGGTGGTTCAAGGGGTCGGCTTCCGTCCGTTCGTGCACCGCCTCGCCGTGGAACTGGGGCTGACGGGATTCGTCGGGAACGACTCGGGTGCGGTGTTTCTCGAGGTGCAGGGAGATCGCGGCCGGGTGGACGAATTCTCCCGCCGCTTACGCGGTGAGGCACCCCCACTGGCCCGCATCACGTCGGTATCGGTGACCGACGCCGAATTTCCCGACGCGAGCGCACCGGCATTCCGCATCGTGGCCAGCCAGGCCGTGGACGGACCGGCGACGCCGATCCCACCCGACGTGGCGGTGTGCGACGACTGCCTCGCCGAACTGTTCGACCCGCACAACCGCCGCTACCGCCACCCGTTTGTCACGTGCACCAACTGCGGGCCGAGGTTCACCATCATCCGGTCGCTGCCCTACGACCGGCCGGGCACCACCATGTCGGGGTTCGCCATGTGCGGTCGATGCGCCACGGAGTACCACGATCCGGCCGATCGGCGGTTCCATGCCCAGCCCATCGCGTGCCCGCAGTGCGGACCGTCACTGTGGTTCGACGGCAAGCACGGGCGCACCGACGGATCCGACGCGGCTGTCTCGGCGGCCCAGCAGGCGCTGGCTTCGGGCGCCGTCGTCGCCGTCAAGGGCATCGGCGGCTACCACCTGGCCTGCGCCGTCGACGACGAGTCGGTGGTCACCGCATTGCGGGCACGAAAGTCGCGCGGGGGCAAGCCTTTCGCTGTCCTGGTTCGCGACCTCACGGTCGCGCGGCGGTATGCGCGCATCGATGACACCGAGGCCGCGGTCTTGGCCGGTCCGGCGCGGCCGATCGTGTTGCTGCGCCGCCGGCCCGGCGCACCGGTGGCCGGCGCGGTCGCACCCGGCAGCCCCCTGATCGGCCTGATGCTGCCGTACTCCCCTGTTCACCATCTGCTGCTGGACGGACCGCTCGACGCGGTGGTGCTCACCAGCGCGAACCGCTCCGACGAGCCGATCTGTTTCACCGAACGGGATGCCGCAGAACGACTTCCGCTGTTGTGCGACGCCGTCCTGAACCACGACCGGCCGATTCACGTGCCGTGCGACGACTCGGTGGTGCGCGTGGTGGACGGGCGGGAACTGCCGATCCGCCGCTCACGCGGCTATGCGCCGCTGCCGGTCGAGCTCGGTCTCGACGGCCCCGCGGTGCTGGCCGTCGGTGGCGAGCTGAAGAACACGTGCTGCCTCACCGACGGTTCGCGCGCCTACCTGTCCGGTCATCTCGGCGACATGGCCGGGTATGAGGCGCTGCGGTCCTTCGAGCGGGCGGTAGGACAGCTCAGCGAGATACGCGGCCGTCCGGCACGATTGGCGGCCGATCTGCATCCCGGCTACCACACCCGCGCCTGGGCGGAGCGGCACGCGCAGGACCGGCCGCTGGATCTGGTTCAGCACCACCACGCGCACGTCGTGTCGCTGCTGGCCGAACACGGGCGACTCGGCGAGCCGATCGTCGGGGTGGCCTTCGACGGCACCGGCTATGGATGCGACCAGACCATCTGGGGCGGCGAGATCCTCATCCTGGGTCACGACAGTCACCGGTTCCGGCGGGCCGGGCACCTGCGCCCGGTGCCGCTGCCCGGCGGCGACGCGGCGGTGCGCAATCCGTGGCGCATGGCCCTGTCCCAGCTGTGGCAGGCCGGGATCGGCTGGGATGCCGATCTGGCGCCGGTGCGCGCGGCCACGGCCGACGAATTGCGGCTCACCCGTTCCCTTCTCGAGAGCGGGGCGGCGTGCGTGCCGTGCTCCAGCATGGGGCGGGTGTTCGATGCGGTCGCCTCTGTGCTGGACGTGCGCCACCGGATCGACTACGAGGGCCAGGCGGCCATCGAATTGGAGATCCTGGCGCACGCGGCGCCGGCCGTCGAACCGCTGCACCTCGCGGTGAACGCGGACGGGATGATCGACCCCGCTCCGATGATGCGGGCGATGGTGGCGGCGCTGCGGGGCGGAGTGCCGGCGGCGGCGCTGGCCGCGGGCTTTCACCGGGCGGTGGCCGAGGCCGTCGCCGACGTGGTGTGCCGGGTGGCCGGCCCGATCCGGCTGGCCGGGCTTACCGGCGGCGTCTTCCAGAACGTACTGCTGCTGGAGCTATGTCGTAAAAAGCTGCAGGACAGAGGCTTTGAGGTGCTGACCCACCGGGCCGTGCCGCCGAATGACGGGGGGCTGGCGCTGGGCCAGGCCGCCGTCTGTCTGCTGATCGCGCGGGAGGAGGGACACCGATGAACAGCAGCACCGTCGTGGAAGGCGGACTCGCGGCCGGTTTGGCTGCTGATCTGGCGAGTGCGGCCTTCACGGCAGCCAGGCGGTTCGCCGCGGGCGCCACCATGTGGTCGATCGCGCCGTCGTGGGAACCGCATGCCAGGCACATCGCGGTCGAGTTCGTGCACCCGGTGATCGTGGGTAAGCGGGCACTGCCGGCGGTCGCACTGACCGGGCCTGACCTGGCGGACCTGGTCCGGGTGTCGGTACGGCCCGGTGACCTGGTGATCGCGGTCGCCGGCGCCGACGACCCGGACGTGCGATCGGTGGCGCGTCGCTGTCCGGCCTGGGGAGCCACCACCATCTGGATCGGCAGCGGTAGCCGGCCCGAACCCGGAGCCGCCGATCATGTGCTGTGGCTGGACGACCCCGATCCCCTGGTTCCCGTGACCGGTGGCTTCGTGTTGTTCTACCACCTGCTGTGGGAACTGACCCATGTCTGCTTTGAGCACCCTGGATTGTTGAAAGCGCCTCCCGCCGAGACGGTTTGCGTCACCTGCAGCGACGAGGGCCGGCTCGGTGAAGTGCTGGCCCCGGGTGACGGCGACCATGCCACCGTGCGAACGGCACGGGGCACCGAAACGGTGGTCACGACCCTGATCGGGCCGGTCGCTGCCGGCGACCTGGTGGTCGTGCATGCGGGGACGGCGATCTCACGCGCGGCGCGGGAGGACTCATGACGGACCAGGAGCCGACCAACTTCCTCTACCCGTTCATCGACGCGCAGGAAGAAGATCCCGATTCGCTGCTGGCCGACCTGGCGGCGTCTGCACAGGCCAAGGCCGCCGAGAGCCTCGCCGTGCGCCGTGCCACCCTGGCCGCCAATGCCGGCCTGATGGAGCGTGCCGCAACTGAAATGGCGCGGCGGTTCGGCGCCGGCGGACGGATGTTCACCTTCGGCAACGGCGGCAGCAGCACCGATTGCACCACGCTGGCCGGGCTGTTCGCCCGCCCGCCGGTCGGAAACCCCTTGCCGGCCTGGTCTTTGAGCACAGATCAGGCGATCGTCACCGCGCTGGGCAACGACGTGGGATTCGAGTTGGTGTTCGCCCGCCAGTTGATCGCGCGGGCCACGTCCGGCGACATCGCGGTCGCCATGTCCACCAGTGGGAGTTCACCGAACCTGCTCACCGCGCTCGCAGAGGCCCGCCAACGAGGCTTGTACACCATCGGTTTCGCGGGATATCACGGCGGCGCGTTCGCGGACAACCCGAATGTGGACGCCTGCTTCACCGTCGGATCCCAGAGCGTGCACCGGATTCAGGAAGCCCAAGCGCTGCTCGGCTATCGGCTGTGGCTGGCCGTGCAGCACAAGTGTGACCAGAAGGTGGGGGCCGCATGACGAACTCAGCCGGGGAATACCTCTCGTCAGGACCGCGATTCGCCGAGGGGCAGGTGATCGAGCGCATCGAGTCGTTCCGCAGGCGGCGTCCCCGCTTACTCGACGACCACATCACGCTGGCGCACGGAGCCGGCGGCAAGGCGTCGGCGGCACTGGTGGACGCCGTGTTCCTGGACGCCTTCCGCAACCCGCTGCTCGAGTCACTGGGCGACGGTGCGGTGCTCACCCTGCCCGGGGGCCAGCGGATCGCCATGTCTACCGACTCATTCGTGGTGCAGCCCAGACGGTTTCCGGGTGGCTCGGTGGGGACCCTGGCCGTGCACGGCACCTGCAACGACCTCGCGATGGCCGGTGCCGTGCCGTCCTGGATCTCGGCGGCCTTCGTACTCGAGGAGGGCTTCCCGATCGCGGAACTGCGGGAGATCGTGGCCGACATGGCGTCCGCGGCCGCCGATGCCGGTGTGCAGATCGTCACCGGTGACACCAAGGTGGTGCCCAACGTCGCCGCCGACGGCATGTTCATCACCACCACCGGCACCGGGGTGATACCCGCCGACCGCGCTTTGTCGGCCGGGTCGGTGCGTGCCGGCGACAGAGTGTTGCTGTCCGGGACGATGGGCGATCACGGCATGGCGGTTATGCTGGCCCGCGGTGACCTGGCCATCGAGGCCGACATCGCCTCGGACACGGCGTCATTGAGCCCGCTGGTGGAGCTGTTGATGACGGCTGCGCCGTCCACCCGGTGGCTGCGCGACGCCACCCGCGGCGGGGTGGGAACGGTCTGCAACGAACTGGCCCAGTCCTGCGGGCTCGGCGTGCTGCTCGAGGAAGAGCGCCTGCCGGTACAGCCGATGGTCACCGGCGCATGTGAACTGCTCGGCATCGACCCGCTCTACGTCGCCAACGAAGGAAAGTTCGTCGCCGTGGTGCCGGCCGGGGAAGCCGAGGCGGGGCTGGCCGCCCTGCGCTCCCACCCGCTGGGCGCCGAGGCCGCCGACATAGGTCAGATCGTGACCGAACCGCGCGAAAGCGTGCTGCTACGAACCGGATTCGGCGGCACCCGGATCGTCGACATGCTGGTCGGCGACCCGTTGCCGCGAATCTGCTGACATCAGAGAGGAGCCGGCCGATGTGCCTGGGCATTCCGGGACGGATCGTCGCCATCACCGATCCCGCGAACCATTTGGCCAAAGTGGACGTCAGTGGTGTGCAGCGCACCATCAGTGTGCGCCTGCTGGAAGGCGACCCGCCCGCGCCCGACGACTGGGTGCTGGTCCACGTCGGCTTCGCGATGGCCAAGATCGACGAAACCGAAGCGCTGCTGACCCTGGCCGCCATCAAGAAGCTCGGCGAGGCCTACACCACCGAGCTGGAAGCCTTCGATTCTTCCGCGATTGTTTAGGGAGCGCAATGAGATTCGTCGACGAGTTCCGGGACCCGGCGGCGGCCCGCACGCTACTGAGTGCGATCGAGCACCTCGCGGGGGCCGGTCCCGAGCACTTCAAATTCATGGAGGTGTGCGGCGGTCATACGCACACCATCTACCGCCACGGCATCGAACATCTGCTGCCCGAGAACGTGGAACTCGTGCACGGCCCGGGCTGCCCGGTCTGTGTGATCCCGATGGGCCGCATCGACGACGCGATGTGGCTGGCCGAGCGGCCCGGTGTGATCTTCACCTGTTTCGGCGACATGATGCGGGTGCCCGGCTCGGCCGGAAGTCTGCTGGACGCCAAGGCGCGCGGCGCGGACGTACGGTTCGTCTACTCCCCGTTGGACGCGCTGAAGATCGCCCTCGACAACCCGCATCGCGAGGTGGTGTTCTTTGCGATCGGCTTCGAGACCACCGCTCCGTCCACCGCCGTGACGCTGGTGCGGGCCCGTGAGTTACGGCTGCCCAACTTCAGCGTGTTCTGCAACCACGTCACGATCGTGCCGCCGATCAAGGCGATCCTGGAATCGCCGGACCTGCGACTGTCCGGATTCATCGGCCCGGGACACGTGTCGACGGTGGTGGGCAACCGGCCCTACCGGTTCGTCCCGCAGGTGTACCGAAAGCCGTTGGTGGTCGCCGGTTTCGAGCCGTTGGACATCCTGGCCTCGGTCGCGATGCTGCTGCGGCAGATCCGCGAGGGCCGGTGCGAGGTGGAGAACCAGTACAAGCGGGTGGTGCCGGAGAACGGCAACCCCGCCGCGCTGGCCCTGATGGGCAGGGTGTTCGCACTGCGACCGCATTTCGAATGGCGCGGGCTCGGTTTCATCTCGCAGAGCGCACTGCGCCTGCACGACGACTTCGCGGATTTCGATGCGGAACAACGCTTCTCGATGCCCGGCGTGCGGGTCGCCGACCCCAAGGCGTGCCAGTGCGGCGAGGTGCTCAAGGGCGTCCTCAAACCGTGGGAGTGCAAGGTTTTCGGCACCGCCTGCACACCCGAGACACCGATCGGCACCTGCATGGTGTCCCCGGAGGGGGCCTGTGCCGCCTACTACAACTTCGGGCGCATGCACCGTGACGCCGTCACGGTGGCGGGGTCAGCCCAGCCGTGACCGACGCGGCGGGCGCCGAGATGTTCGCCCGATACGCCTACGCGCCCAACGCGCTCGGCTATTGCGGCCCGCCGCTGGGCGCCACCCTGCGGGACGGCACGGTGGACGATGTGCTGACCGCGGCGCGCCGCTTCTCCGGCGCCTGGCCGTATCTGCGGGTGCTGTCGCGGCTGACTCACATCGCCGATCCGCTGGACCATCGGTTGGTCGAGTCGTATTGGCTCGGCGGCGGTGTCGGAGCGGAAGTCGCCGGGCCCCGATTCTTCGGCGAACTGCTCGCCATCATCGGCCCACAGGCCGGCCGATACTGGTCACACCTGACCCCCGACCTGGCCGGCGAGGCGGCCGGTAACCACTGCTTTCACGTCTTCGGCGTGTATCCCTGGACGCGTTTCCTGGGCCGCGGCATGGATGAACACCCCCTGCATGTGCTCGACAGTTGCCGGATCAACTGGGGCACGGTCAGCTCCCGCACCGGTGACGCTGTCGAGGTGCGGTGCCGGCGGCTGGTGTGGGACGGCCGGGGGCTCGGTCTGTCCGAACCGGAGCACCGGGTGCTCGAGGTCTGGGCCGACGGGTACTGCGCGGTGCCGGACGTGGCGGCCGGTGACGACGTCGCGCTGCACTGGGGCCGGCTGTGCGGCCGGCTGCACCCGGACCAGGTGCGCGCGCTCGCCGACAGCACGGACCGGCAAATACGGGTGACCAACCAACGTCTTGATAGGTGATTCCGTGTCACACTGGCCCTCGTGCCCGATTCCCTGTGCGACGTGCTGCCCAGCACGGCGGCTCTGCTCGGGGTACCTGGCGCGGTGGACGCGCTCGGGCTGACGGAATCGCTCGGGGACGTCGACCGGATCATGGTGGTCCTGGTCGACGGGCTGGGCTGGCACCTGTTGCCGGATCTGGTTGACGACGCCCCGCTGCTGGCCTCCGTGCTGGCCGGTCGCACGGGCCGGTTGCGCCAGCTGAACTGCACGTTCCCGTCCACCACGCCGACGAGCCTGGTGTCACTGGGCACCGGCGCCCAGCCCGGGCAGCACGGCATCCTCGGCTTCACCCTCAACATCCCGGGCACCGACCGCGTGCTCAACCACATCCGGTGGCGGGACGAACCGCCGGTGGACGAATGGCAGCCTCTCCCAACGTGGTTCGACCGGTTCGCCCATGCCGGGGTCAAGGCCCGCGCGCTGCTGCCGGAGTGGTTCATCGGCAGCGGTCTGACCGAAGCCGCCTACCATGGCGCCCTCTTCCTGCCCACGCACGCCGACGACGACTACGCACAGCTGATGATCGACGAGGTGCACGCCGCCCCCGGCCTGATCTACGGCTATACCGCTGACCTGGACACGATGGCGCACGTGTTCGGCGTCGGCTCGCCGGAGTGGCATGAAGCGGCGGCCCGCGTCGACGCCCTGCTGAGCAGGCTGGCCGAGTCGCTGCCCGCCAATGCGGCGCTGCTGGTGACCGCAGACCACGGCGGCCTGAACGTCGCCGCGGACGCGCGTATCGACATGGACGCCAACCCCGAACTGGCCGCCGGGATCAGAGTGGTCGCCGGAGAGCCGCGCGTGCGCTACCTGCACACCGAGCCCGGCGCCACCGCCGACGTAGTGGCCGCCTGGACCCAACGCCTCGCCGGTCGCGCCGATGTCTACACGCGCGACCAGGCCGTCACGGCCGGGTTGTTCGGTCCGGTCAACCCGGTTCATCTGCCCCGCATCGGTGACGTCGTAGTCGTGTGCACGGGCGGATCGGCGGTCCTGGCGACCGGCCACGAACCGCCGGAGTCGGCACGGCTGGTCGGCTTTCACGGTGCGGCGACAGCGGCCGAGATGGCCATCCCGCTGATCGAATTGCTCTAATCAAACTCAAATCTCTTTTGCATCCTCGCGGTGCGCCGGGCGCGATAGATTCAAATTTGTGGAGCTCCCAGCCGTCGTGTGTGCGCGTCGCCTGTTCGCAGGGCGGGAGATCTAGCCGTGGATTACGGGCAGTTGCCGCCGGAAATCCACTCGGCGCGAATGTATTCGGGCCCTGGTGCGCAGTCGCTGCTGGACGCTGCGGTCGGGTGGAGCAACGTCGCTGAGGGACTCGAGGAGGCCGCGGACGGATTCCGCCACGTGGCCGCGAAGCTGAACTGCGGCTGGCAGGGTACGGCGGCAGTCGCCATGACCCAGGCCGCGACGCCCTACCTCGGGTGGCTGAACGCCGCAGCGGCCAAGAGCAGACAGACCGCCGAGCACGCCCGGGCGGCCGCGGCCGCGTACCAGGAAGCCTATGCGGCGATGGTGCCCCCGCCGGTGGTCGCGGCCAACCGCTCCCACCGTGCGTCGCTGGCGGCGGCCAACGCGCTGAGCCAGGACACTCAGACGATCGCGGAGATGGACGCACACTACGAACAGATGTGGGCCCGCGACGTCGAGGCCATGTACACCTACGCCGAATCCGCGGCCGCCGCCGCGCAGCTGGCGCCGTTCACCTCCGGCCCGCTCGCCCTGGACCTGCCGGTGCTGGCCCGGCAAGGTGCACTCGGCGACCCCGACGTGATGGCCGCCGGCTCGCAGTTGATCTCCTCGATACCGCAGGTGTTGCAGTCGCTTTCGGCATCGCCGTTGACGTCCCTGGGCACCGCCCTTGCCACGGTGTCCTCGTCACTGGCGAAGCTGAGTTGCCTTGCCGTCCCGGTGAAGTTCCCGATGCACCTGCTCAACTTCCTCGGCAAGGGCCCGGCCGCGGCCCGCAAGGTCCAGGCAACGGTCCAGGCGACCTGGGGCAGAGGCATGTCGGTCGGCCGGCTGTCGGTGCCACCGGCCTGGGGCACCGCGGAACCACCCAAGCCGGCCGTTATCGACCTCTACTGCTCGAGACGGCGCCTGCGAACCATCGGAGGGCTCGCGGTCAGCGGGAGCCTGGTCTACTCCTAACGCCTCGCCGAGGCCGCGGTCAGGCCCGGTCCGGCTTCCGGAACTATGTCGGCTACAGCGGCGTCACATAGGCGGAACTGATACCGCCGTCCACCAAGAACGTCGAGGCGGTGATGAACGAGGCGTCGTCACTGGCCAGAAATGCGACGGCAGCGGCGATCTCGTCGGGGTCGGCGAAGCGCCCCAGCGGCACGTGCACCAGCCGGCGGGCGGCCCGCTCGGGGTCTTTGGCGAAAAGCTCCTGCAGCAACGGTGTGTTCACCGGTCCCGGGCACAGTGCGTTGACGCGGATCCCCTGCCGGGCGAATTGCACCCCGAGTTCCCGCGACATCGCCAGCACTCCGCCCTTGGATGCGGTGTAGGAGATCTGCGACGTCGCCGAGCCCATGACCGCGACGAAGGACGCCGTGTTGATGATCGAACCCTTGCCGGCGGGCACCATGTGCCGCAGGGCCGCGCGGCAGCACAAATACACCGATTTCAGGTTGACGTCCTGGACGTGTTGCCAGGCAGGCAGTTCGGTGCTCTCGATCAGGTCGTCCTCCGGCGGCGAGATGCCGGCGTTGTTGAACGCGATGTCGACCGACCCGCATGCGTGCGCGGCGCCGTCGAATAGCTTGTTCACCGACTCCTCGTCGGAAACATCAACTGCCACATACAGTCCGGAGAGTTCTTCGGCGGCAGCACCACCGGCCTCGGCGTCGATGTCGCCGATGACGATGGTCGCGCCCTCGGCGTGCATGCGCCGCGCCGCGGCCAGCCCGATGCCGCTGCCGCCGCCGGTGATGACCGCCACCCGGCCCGCCAGCCGTCGACTCAGGTCGATCACTGCTCCTCCTTGATGGCGATGAACACGTTCTTGGTCTCGGTGAAATGTAGCGGGGCGTCGGGCCCGAGCTCACGGCCCACACCGGATTGTTTGAACCCGCCGAACGGGGTGGTGTAACGCACCGAGGAATGCGAATTCACGGACAGGTTGCCGGATTCCACCGCCCGCGACACACGCAGGGCGCGGGACAGGTCGTTGGTCCAGATCGAACCCGAAAGACCGTATTCGGTGTCGTTGGCCAGCGTGACAGCGTCGTGCTCGTCGTCGAAGGGCAGGACGGTGACGACCGGACCGAAGATCTCCTCGGTGACGCTGCGGTCGGTCCGCCTCGGGGTGAGAACCGTTGGCGGGAACCAGAATCCGGGACCAGCAGGGGCGGTGCCGCGAAACGCGACGGGGGCATTCGGGGGCACGTAGGAGGCCACCTTGTTCCAGTGCGCCCGCGACACCAGCGGACCCATCTGGGTGCCGTCGGCCGCGGGGTCGCCCACCACGACGGCGCGCACGGCGGGTTCGAGCAGCTCCATGAAGCGGTCGTAGACACTGCGCTGCACCAGGATCCGGCTGCGTGCGCAGCAGTCCTGACCGGCGTTGTCGAACACCCCGTCCGGCGCCGTCGCGGCCGCCCGCTCGAGATCGCAGTCGGCGAACACGATGTTGGCGCTCTTGCCACCGAGTTCCAGCGTCACCCGCTTGACGTGCGCCGCCGCACCGGCCATCACCTTCTTGCCCACCGCGGTGGATCCGGTGAACACGACCTTGCGGATGCCCGGATGGGTGACGAACCGCTCCCCCACCACCGAGCCCTGACCCGGCAACACCTGCAACAGGTCGCCGTCCAGCCCCGCTTCGACAGCCAGCTCACCCAGGCGCATGGTGGTCAGCGGCGTCCACTCGGCCGGCTTGACCAGCACCGCGTTGCCCGCCGCCAGCGCAGGCGCGATCCCCCACGTCGCGATCACCATCGGGAAGTTCCACGGGGTGATCACCCCTACCACGCCCATCGGCTCGTGGAAGGTGACGTCGATGCCGCCGGCGACGGGAATCTGCTTGCCGGACAAGCGTTCCGGGCTGGCACTGTAGTACTGCAGCACGTCGCGGACATTGCCCGCCTCCCACCGGGCCGAACCCAGTGGGTGCCCGGAATTGGCGACTTCGAGCGCGGCCAGTTCGTCGAGGTGCGCGTCGACGGTGGCCGCGAACGCCCGCAGTCCGGCGGCGCGTTCGGCCGGCGCCAGCCGCGCCCAGCGCCGCTGCGCGGCGCTCGCCCGTGCCACCGCGTCGTCGACGGCGGCGGCGTCGGCATGCTCGACCGAGCGCAGCACCTCTTCGGTGGCGGGGTTGATCAGCTGCGCGGAGGTCATGCGGCCGCATAGGATCGGGCGGCGTCGACCAGGGCGGTGAACAGCCGCAGATCGTCCAGCGACTTCTCCGGATGCCATTGCACCGCAAGGGCGAACGCATCCCCGGGCAGCTCCACCGCCTCGACGACGCCGTCCACGTCCCACGCGCTGACCACCAGCGCCTCGCCCACCGCGTCGATCGCCTGATGGTGGTAACACGGCACCTCGGCGGTCTCGCCGATCAGCGCCGCCACCCTGGTTCCGGGAACGGTGCGCACCGGCAGCCTGCTGAATACGCCGTTACCGGCGCGGTGACCGGAGTGGCCGATCACCTCGGGCAGGTGCTGGTGCAGGGTGCCGCCATAGGCGACGTTGAGCAGTTGCGCGCCACGGCAGATGCCCAGCACCGGCAGCCTGCGGTCCAGCGCGGCGCGCAACAACGCGAACTCCCACGCGTCGCGGTTGACGCGCGGCTCGTCGGTGGTGGCATGGGGTTGCTGCCCGTACGCCGCGGGGTCCAGGTCGTAGCCCCCGGTGATCACCAGCGCGTCCAGGCTGTCCAGCAGCCGGTTCACCGCGTCGACGTTGACCGGCTGCGGCGGCAGCAGCACCGGTATCCCACCGGCCAGCATGACGCCCTCGAAGTAGTCGGCGGGCAGGTACGCCGCGGGAATGTCCCACACCCCGGTCCGCACCTGCTCCAGGTACATCGACAGTCCCACCACCGGGGCGTTACAGCCGCTCAAAGCCACGAATCCTCTCCCAATCGGTGACCGCGGCGTTGAACGCCCGGAGTTCGACGCGCGCGTTGTTCAGGTAATGCGCGACCACGTCGTCGCCGAAGGCCTCCCGCGCCAGCGCCGACTCCCCGAACAGCGTGGCGGCCTCGGCCAGCGTTCCGGGCAATCGCTCGACGTCCTGCGCCTGGTACGCGTTGCCGGCGTAGGGCTCGCCGAGTTCCAGGCCCCGGTCGATACCGTACAGACCGCCCGCGATCAGCGCGGCGACCGCCAGGTACTGGTTGACGTCGCCACCCGGTATCCGGCATTCCACCCGAATGCTGCGTCCGTGCCCCACCACCCGCAGTGCGCAGGTGCGGTTGTCCAGCCCCCAGGCCACCGCGGTCGGAGCGAAGCTGCCGTCGGCGAAACGCTTGTAGGAGTTGATGTTCGGCGCGAAGAACAACGTGAGTTCGCGCACCGTGGCCAGCAGGCCGGCGACGAAGCTACGGAACGTCGCCGACATGCCGCCGCTGCCGTCGGCGAATGTCGCGGTGTCGTCCGGGCCGCGCAGCGACAGATGGACGTGACAGCTATTGCCTTCGCGCTCATCGTATTTCGCCATGAACGTCAGGCTCTTGCCGTGCTGGTCGGCGATCTCCTTGGCGCCGTTCTTGTAGATGGCGTGGTTGTCGCAGGTGACCAGCGCCTCGTCGTAGCGGAAGCCGATCTCCTGCTGGCCGTTGTTGCATTCGCCCTTGATCGCCTCGACCCGCAGACCCGCGCCCTGCATCCCCAGGCGGATGTCGCGCAGCAGCGGCTCCATGCGCGAGGAGGCCATGATCGCGTAGTCGATGTTGTAGTCGCTGGCCGGCGTCAGGTCCCGGTAGCCGCCGGCCCACGCCTGACGGTAGGACTGGTCGAACACGATGAATTCCAGCTCGGTGGCCACGTCGGCGACCAGTCCGCGCTGCGCCAGCCGGTCAAGCTGGCGGCGCAGCACGGCGCGTGGCGACACGGCCACGGGGCTGCCGTCGGCCCAGGCCAGGTCCGCGATCACCAGCGCGGTGCCCGGCAACCACGGCACCGGGCGCAGCGTCGACAGGTCCGGCGTCATCACCATGTCGCCGTAGCCGGTCTCCCAGCTCGACATGGCGTAGCCGGGCACGGTGTTCAGGTCGACATCGACGGCCACCAGGTAGCTGCAGCACTCGGCGCCGTGCGCGGCCACCTCGTCGACGAAGAACCGGCCGGCCACCCGCTTGCCGACCAGCCGGCCCTGCATGTCGGTGAACGCGACGATGACGGTGTCGATGTCACCGGTGCCCACCAGCTGCACCAGTTCCGTCAACGCCAGGCGTGACGAATCATGTTGTGGCACTTGACTGAACCCCCGCGCCTACCAGGCGCTGGTGCGCAACACGATTTCGGTGGCCAACTGTGCTGTCGACTCCTGGGCGTTGCGGCGGCCCGCCAGGTCCACGACCCGGTAGTCGGAAAAGACCAGCCGCTGGCTGTCGCGCGCCGCGTCTCGCGCGGCGGGAGAGCTCACCAACACGGTGGTGCCGATCTCCACCGGTGGGCAGTCGTCGTCGCGAACCACCCCGTCGGCACCGGCCACGGCCGGGTGCCCGCGATCGATGGCGACCAGGCCGGCGAACCGGCCCAGCCTCGTAGCCGCCAGTTCCCAGGCGAGTTCCGCGCCGTCGCGGTCACCCACCACCACGGCCCAGCCGATCCCCAGCGAATCGAGGATTCCGATGACCGACTTCGCGGTCAACCGCGGATCCGCGGCGATCACGACGGTTCGCAGCGACGCGGTGTGCAGGCGCTCGCAGATCGCGTCGTACGCCACGACGGCGCGCTGCTCGGCGCCGAGGATCACCACCACGACACCCTTCTCCGGACCGGCAACTCCTACCTGGGCGGAGAACCCGTCGAGCGTGGTCATCATCCTGGACACCCCGCCAAAACTACGCCCAATGGTCCGCGTTTACACGCCGGGAAGCAGACCCGTCAGTTGGCGGAGCAGGAAGGTGGCGACCTCGAACGCGAGATTGCCGACATAGAGCGCCCGCGGCAGGTAACCGACGTCCAGCAGACCTGCGTTGTAGATCCCGAGGTTGGCGAAACCTGACAGCGTGGCGCCGACATTGAGCAAGCCCGAATTGGCGGCGCCGAGATTCAACGGGCCGGACAGCGCCGTGCCCAGATTCAGCGTCCCGGAGTTGCCCAGCCCGGCGAGCAGCAGGCCGGAGTTGCCGGCGCCCGGCGTCACCAGGCCGGAGTTGCCCGCACCCAGTGTCAGCAGACCCGAGTTGCCCAAACCCGATGCCAGCCAGCCGGAGTCGCCGGCATAGATGTTCAGCAGGCCCGAACTGCCCGCGCCCGGGTTCAGCGTTCCCGAGTTGCCGGCGCCGGCGTTGTAGTTCCCGGACGTGCCGAAGCCGAAGTTCTGGTTACCGGAGCTTCCCGTGCCGGGGTTGTTGATGCCGGACGTCCCCCCACCGACGTTGCCGGTGCCCGCGTTGCCCGCTCCGGGATTGCTGGTGCCGGAACTGCCGGCCCCGATGTTGGTGCCGCCGGAACTGCCGAAGCCGATGTTGCCCGAACCGGCATTGCCGCCGCCGACGTTGCCGCTGCCCGAACTGCCGGCCGTGCCGTTGTTGTTGTTGCCGGAGCTGCCCGCGCTGCCCGCGTTGTCGGTGCCGGAATCCCCGCCGCTGCCGGAGTTGCCCGAACCCGAGCTGCCCGAGGCGGCGATGTTGCCGGTGCCTGAACTGCCGAAGCTGATCGCGTTGTTGTTGGCGCCGGAACTGCCGGCGCTGCCGTTGTTGTTGGAGCCCGAGTTCCCGGCGCTGCCGTTGTTGCCGGTACCCGAGTTGCCCGCAGTGCCGTTGTTGCCCGAACCGGAGCTGCCGCCGGCGGCGTTATTGCCCGAGCCGGACGTACCGGCGCCGCCGTTGTTGCCGGTGCCCGACTGTCCGCCGCTGCCGTTGTTGTTGAAGCCCGAGTTTCCGGCGGTCCCGTTGTTGCCGGTGCCTGAGCTGCCACCGGCCGCCGCGTTGTTGAGGCCCGAGCTCCCGAAGGTCGCCCCGGTGTTGCTGGTGCCCGAGTTGCCGCCGCCGCCGCTGTTGTTCAGACCTGAGTTGCCGGCGCTGCCCGCGTTACCGGAGCCGGAGTTGCCGCCGCTACCGGAGTTGCTGGTTCCCGAGTTTCCGCCTGCGGCAATGTTATTGGCGCCCGAACTGCCGAAGGTGACGCCCGTGTTGTTACGGCCCGAGTTGCCGCCACCACCGCTGTTGCTGAAGCCCGAGTTGCCGGCGCTGCCGGAATTGCCTTCGCCGGAGTTACCCGCGCTGCCCCTGTTCCCGATGCCCGAATTGCCGCCCGCGCCGGCGTTGGCCTCACCTGAACTGCCCAGCGACCCGCTGTTATTGGTGCCGGAGTTTCCGGCGCCCCCGCTGTTGTTGGTCCCCGACTGTCCGGCGCTGCCGCTGTTGCTGAAGCCGGAGTTCCCGCCGCTGCCCTGGTTGCCTTCGCCGGAGCTGCCGTTGCTGCCGGAGTTGTTGGAGCCGGCGTTGCCGCCGCCGGCACCGCTGTTGCTGGTACCCGAGTTGCCGCCACCGACACCGCTGTTGAAATTGCCGGAGTTTCCGCCGCCGGCCACATTGTTTCTACCGCCGGAGTTGCCGCCGCCCGGGCTCGCGTTGCCTGTACCAGAATTGCCGCCGTTGGCGAACCCGCCGTTGTCTTTCCCGGAATTGCCTGAGCTGCCGAAGCCACCGTTGCCGGTGCCCGAGTTCCCGCCGCCCGCACCACCGTTACCGATGCCTGAGTTTCCACCGCCCAGACCGACATTGTTGGCACCCGACGTGCCGTTGCTGAGGCTGTTTCCGAAGCCGGAAGTGCCGGACGCCGCGGCATTGTTGAACCCTGACGAGCCCGCACCGTTGTTGGTTCCCGAGGCGGCGACCGGAGCCCCGTTGCCGGTGTTGTTGTCGCCGACGTTCCAGCTGCCGGAGTTGTTGTTGCCGGTGTTGGTGTTCCCGGAGTTGTTGTTGCCGGTGTTGGTGTTCCCGGAGTTGCCGTCGCCGGTGTTGGTACTGCCGGTGTTGTCGTTGCCGGTATTGGTACTGCCGCTGTTTCGGCTACCGGTATTGGTGTTGCCGGAGTTGTTGTCGCCAGAGTTGGTGTTTCCGCTGTTTCCGTCGCCGGTGTTGGTGTTGCCGGAGTTGCTGGATCCGGTGTTGGTGTCGCCGCTGTTGCCGGTACCGGTGTTGGTCCTACCGGAGTTGTTGGCCCCGGTGTTGGTATTCCCGCTGTTGCCGTCGCCGGTGTTGGTGAAGCCGGCGTTCTTGTTGCCCGTGTTGGTGTTGCCGGAATTGAAGTCAAACCTGTTGGTATTGCCTGAGTTTCCGTTGCCGGTGTCGGTGAAGCCGGAGTTCTTGTCGCCGGTGTTGGTGTTGCCGGAGTTGAAGCTGCCGGTGTTGGTGCTTCCCGAGTTCTTGTCGCCGGTATTGGTGAAGCCCGAGTTGTAGTTGCCGCTGTTGGTGTTACCCGAGTTGCCCGTGCCGGTGTTGGTGTTGCCTGAGTTCCGGAAGCCAGTGTCGGTGAAGCCGGAGTTGTAGCTACCGGTGTTGGTGTTCCCTGAGTTGTAGCCGTCCGGGATGCTGGGGTTGTAGTAGCTGTTGGTGTTCCCCGAGTTGAAGTTGCCGGTATTGGTGTTGCCGGAGTTGGCGTTTCCGGTGTTGGTGTTGCCGGAATTGAGGTTGCCGGTGTTGGTGTTGCCCGAGTTGCGCGCACCGGAGTTGGTGTTGCCGGAGTTGAGGTCGCCGGTGTTGGTGTTGCCGGAGTTGTGGTTTCCGGTGTTGGTGTTGCCGGAGTTGTAGCTTCCGGTGTTGGTGTCGCCGGAGTTGTAGCCGTCGGGTCGGGAGGCGTCGCCGAAGGTGTTGGTATTGCCCGAGTTCAGGTTGCCGGTATTGGTGTTGCCCGAGTTCTGGTTGCCGGTATTGGTGTTCCCGGAGTTCTGGTTGCCGGTATTGGTGTTCCCGGAGTTCTGGTTGCCGGTATTGGTGTTCCCGGAGTTCAGATTGCCGGTATTGGTGTTGCCCGAGTTGTAGTCGCCGGTGTTGGTGCCACCGGCGTTGTAGTTGCCGGTGTTGGTGCCACCTGCGTTGTAGTTGCCGGTGTTCGTCCCACCGGCGTTGTAATTGCCGGTGTTCGTCCCGCCGGCGTTGTAATGGCCGGTGTTGGTGCCACCGGAGTTGTAGTTGCCGGTGTTCGTGCCACCGGAGTTGTAGTAGCCCGCGTTGGTGCCGCCCGAGTTGTAGTACCCGGTGTTGGTGCCGCCCGCGTTGAAGCTGCCGGTATTGGTGCCGCCCGCGTTGTAGCTGCCGTAGTTGGTGCCACCGGCGTTGAAACTGCCGGTGTTAGTACCACCAGAGTTGAAATTGCCCGTGTTGGTGCCACCGGCGTTGTAGTTGCCGGTGTTCGTCCCGCCGGCGTTGTAGTCACCCGTGTTGGTGCCGCCCGAGTTGTAGTCGCCGGTGTTGGTGCCGCCCGAGTTGTAATTGCCGGTGTTGGTGCTGCCCGCGTTGAACCGCCCGGTGTTCGTGCTGCCGGAGTTGTAGAGGCCGGTGTTGGTGCTGCCCGAGTTGAACAGGCCGGTGTTGGTGCTGCCCGCGTTGAAGAATCCCGTGTTGCCGCTGCCGGAATTCCACAAACCGGTGTTCAAGTTGCCAGCGTTCCAGAATCCGGTGTTGTAGTTACCGGAGTTCATCGCGAAGGTGTTGCCGGTGCCGCCGTTCCACCAGCCCAAGTTGCCGCTGCCGGCATTACCGAAGCCGATGTTGTAGTTCCCCGAATTACCGAAGCCGATGTTGCCGCTGCCCGAGTTCCCGAAGCCGATATTGAAGTTTCCGGAGTTGCCCAGGCCCAGGTTGAACCACCCCGAGTTCAGTCGGCCGATACCGAACTGGTTGTCACCGGTGAGCCCCAGCCCGACGTTGTTGTTCCCGGTGTTGCCGAAGCCGATGTTGTTGGTGCCGTTGTTGCCCCACCCCTGGTTGTTGGTTCCGGTGTTCCCGCCACCCTGATTGCCGGTCCCGGTGTTTCCCATGCCGGGGTTGTTGTTGCCGACGTTGCCGTTCCCGGCGTTGCCGTTGCCCCGGTTGCCCTCTCCGACGTTGCCGCTGCCGGTGTTGCCGCCACCCTGGTTGTTGCTGCCGGCGTTGCCGTTGCCAACGTTGCCGCTCCCGGTGTTGCCGCTGCCGGCGTTCGAGTTGCCGATGTTGCCGCTGCCGGTGTTGTTGCTGCCCTGGTTGCCGTTGCCCAGGTTGTTGTCACCGGTCCCCAGTCCGATGCCGCGGTTGCCGCTGCCCGCATTCCCGTTGCCGATGTTGCCGCTGCCGGTGTTGTTGCTGCCCTGATTGCCGTTGCCCAGGTTGTTGTCACCAGTCCCCAGCCCGATGCCGCGGTTGCCGCTGCCCGCATTCCCGCTACCGATGTTGCCGCTACCGGTGTTGTTGCTGCCGATGTCGCCGTGACCGACGTTTCCGTTGCCCTGGTTGCCCGACCCCAGGTTGTTGTCGCCTTTGTTGCCGAAACCGGCATTGCCGTTGCCCAGGTTGCCATTACCGGTGTTGTTGTCGCCCCGGTTGCCCAAACCTGAATTGGCATTGCCGAAGTTGCCGTTGCCGACGTTGTCGTTGCCCCGGTTACCGTTGCCCTGGTTGTTATTGCCGGTATTGCCGTCGCCTGAGTTGGCGTTGCCCTTGTTCCCGTCACCGGTGTTGTTGTCGCCGGCGTTACCGAAGCCGGCGTTGCCGTTGCCCTTGTTGCCGTCGCCGTTGTTGGCATTGCCGGCGTTGCCCAGTCCGGCGTTGTTGTCGCCCTTGTTGCCGTTGCCGACGTTTCCATCGCCCAAATTGCCGGAACCGCCGTTGGCGCTGCCCTTGTTGCCGTCGCCTCCGTTGGTGTTGCCCAGGTTGCCGTCACCCACGTTGTTGTCGCCCTTGTTGGCGTCGCCGGTGTTGCCGCTACCCAGGTTGCCGTTGCCCCGGTTGTTGTTGCCTTCGTTGCCGTTTCCGACGTTCGAGTCACCCAGGTTGCCCATGCCCTGATTGGTGGCGCCCTTGTTGCCGTCGCCGATATTGCCGTCGCCGAGGTTGCCGTTGCCCTGGTTGTTGGCGCCTTTGTTGCCATCTCCGGCGTTGCCGCCGCCCAGGTTGCCGTCGCCGGCGTTGCCGTGGGCGAGGTCGCCGGTGTTGTTGTTTCCGTCGCCGCTGTTCAGGTTGCCGATGTTGCCGTTTCCGGCGTTGCTGTTGCCGGTGTTGCCGCTACCGGTGTTGAAGTTGCCGCGGTTGCCGTCGCCGGTGTTGCTGATGCCCTGATTGCCGTTGCCCTGGTTGCTGTTACCGGTATTCCCGTTGCCCGGGTTCGAGCCGCCGGTGTTGCCGTCACCGTTGTTCAGGACACCGTTGTTGCCGTTGCCTACGTTGCCGTTACCGGTGTTGCCACTCCCGGCATTGCCGCTGCCCCGGTTCCCGTCCCCGGCGTTGTTGCTGCCCCGGTTGCCGTTGCCCTGGTTGGAGTTGCCGGTATTCCCGCTGCCGCGATTGTTGTCGCCGATATTGCCGTTACCGTCGTTGCCAGTGCCCTGGTTGCCGCTGCCGCCGTTGGTCGAACCGGTGTTGCCGTCACCGTTGTTGCCGCTGCCCCTGTTGCCGCTGCCGACGTTGTCGTTGCCCCTGTTTCCGTTGCCGCTGTTGCCGGTGCCCTGATTGCCGATGCCGGCAGCCAACGCCGCTGCGGCGGATCTGGGCGCTGCGACCGGATCGCCGGCAGCAGCCGCCCCCGGAACGGGGGTTGCTTCAGCGGCGCGGCTTGTCTGCGCGGCTGCGCTGTCTGCCGCGGGAGTTGCGGCCGGCGGGTTCGCCCGGATCCCCAGCAACCCGGCGACCCGGCCGGCCAGGTCCTGTAGGGAGCTCTGCCATGGCACCAATTGAGCGACGGCAGCCGAAACCTGCGAATAGTAATCCGACATTGCCGCGACGTCCTGCGCCCACATTTGCTCATAGACCGCTTCGGCCGCCGCGATAGCCGGGGTGTTCTGCCCGAACAGGTTCGAGAAAACCAGTGATAACAATTGTCCTCGATGCGCGACCAATGCGGCTGGATGCACCGTCGCGGCCCTGGCCGCCTCGAAAGCCCCGGCCGCGACCCGCGCCTGACCGGCAACCTCCGCCGCCCCGGACGCCGCCGCATTAAGCCAGCCCACATAGGGGGCGGCGGCGTTTGCCATCGCCGCCGCGGACGGCCCCTGCCAGACGCCACCAGCCAGCCCTGACGTCACTGAATCGAAAGATGCTGCAGCCGAATCTAATTCACTGGCCAATCCGTCCCATGCCGCCGCAGCGGACAGCATGGGGGTAGGGCCGGCTCCGGTGAAGATACGGGCAGAGTTGACCTCCGGCGGAAGGGCGAAGAACGTCATGACCCGGCCAGGGAGCAACTCGACGCACGAGCCGCGCCACTCGCCCAACCGTGCGCAGGTCGCACCATACCGCCTCCAGAATTCAGCCCGAGCAGTCAAGCTACAACACAGGAAGCTGTCCGATATCCGAATTCGTAGAACGCACTTCTACTTTAACCGGAGCAAATGTGCGCTGTTGAATTCATCTGGTGCGGCAGTTATTGCTACATTTCCTCGGGGCCCCGTTGCGGACAGACGCGAAATCGCACGACTGCGGGTGAACCAGTGCGAGTTTGTGTCTGCTCGCGCCAACAGGCTCAGGGCAGGGTGAGGATTTCCGCGCCCGTCTCGGTGACCAGCAGGGTGTGCTCGAACTGCGCCGTCCACTTGCGGTCCCTGGTGACCACCGTCCAGCCGTCGTCCCAGATCTCGTAATCCAGGGTGCCGAGGTTGATCATCGGCTCGATGGTGAACGTCATCCCCGGCTGGATGACCGTCTCCACCGCGGGCTGGTCATAGTGCAGCACCACCAGCCCGTTGTGGAACGTGGTGCCGATGCCGTGGCCGGTGAAGTCGCGAACCACGTTGTAGCCGAACCGGTTTGCATAGGATTCGATGACGCGGCCGACCACCGACAGCTGCCGTCCCGGTTTGACGGCCTTGATGGCGCGCATGGTGGCCTCGTGGGTCCGCTCGACGAGCAGCCGGTGCTCCTCGGAGACGTCGCCGGCCAGGAAGGTCGCGTTGGTGTCGCCGTGCACTCCATTGATGTAGGCGGTCACGTCGATGTTGACGATGTCGCCGTCCTCGATCACCGTCGAGTCCGGGATGCCGTGGCAGATCACCTCGTTGAGCGATGTGCAGCACGACTTCGGGAAATTTTTATAGCCCAGTGTCGACGGGTAGGCGCCGTTGTCGACCATGTACTCGTGTGCGATGCGGTCGAGTTGGTCGGTGGTGACGCCCGGCGCGACGGCTTTGCCCGCCTCTTGCAGCGCGCGCGCCGCGATCTGGCCCGCCACCCGCATCTTCTCGATGACCTCGGGGTCTTGCACCCAGGGCTCGGAGCCCTCTTTGGCGGTGGACTTGCCGACGTACTCCGGGCGCGCGATCCACTTGGGTACCGGCAGCGTCGGGGAGAGCACGCCGGGAGACAGCGCGGTTCGAACAGGCATGGCAGCTAGCTTAACGATGCTGCGCCGTTAGTGCCGCCGAGCGGCTGCGCCGCATCGAGCCTGCAGAATTGGCGAGCCCCACTCGCACTTCCACTGCAGAATTACAGCCTGGGCGCACCGACCCGCTGCCGGGCTCACGTACACCATCGAGCCTGCCGAATTGGCGAGCCCCACTCGCACTTCCACTGCAGAATTACAGCCTGGGCGGAGCGTCCAAGCCGATCCGGCGCCACACCGCACATTGCGAAGGCCGGCGGGCAGTCACAACCGGGGACGGCGCAGCAACGTCCGTCGCGGCCCGCGGATGATCACCGAGCCGAACACCACCTGACCGCTCAGCACCACGTGCGGATTGCCTTCGGCCGGCGGGTCTTTGCGCCGATCCGACGCACTGCCCACATAGGCTTCGACGTTGTCGATCGACGCGCTGGCCCCCTCGGGCAGCCACAGGTTCAGCGAGCCGAACTTCATGTCGATCTCGATGACCACCACCGGACCCGCGAACCGTGCCTTCGTCAGGTCCAGGTCGATCGACCCGAACCGGCGCACCAGCGACAGCCGGGTGGGCACCGTCCACTCCCCGTGGCGCTTCAGGGAGCCGGCCCAGCCCCGCAGTTCCACGCGGTCGGTCGCCGAGGTGACGATCTCTCCCGGCGCGGGCAGGTCGCCGACCAGCCTGTCCAACTCGTCGCGAGTGCGCGCGTAGGACACCTGGCGGGTGCGCTGTTCGAACTCGTCGATGTTGATCAGCCCGAGCGCCAGGGCATTCTGCAGTCGGCGCATGGTGCCGTTGCGGTCGGCGTCCGACACCCGCATCGCCGCCATGTCTCCGCCCGGCCCGGTCATGCTCACCTTCGCAACTTACCGCTGTTGCGAGCCTGCAATCGCGTTAGGCCAGGTAGCCGGGCGGTAGCGAGTCGAACATCACTTTCGTCATCCGCACGGCGTACTCCGAGCTGCCGCCTCCGACAATCAGGGCAGCGAACGCCAGGTCACCGCGATATCCGGCGAACCAGGAATGCGAGCCGCCCGCGAATTCGGCTTCCCCGGTCTTGCCGTAGATCTCCCCGCAGCCCGCGATCTCTTTTGCCGTGCCGTTGGTGACGACCAACCGCATCATCGGGCGCAACGCCTCGACCATCTTCGGGCTGATCGGCGTGTTGTCGCCGGCGACCGTGGTCGGCCGGCCCGCGATCAGCTGCGGCACCGGGGTCTTCCCCGCTGCGACGGTCGCCGCCACCAGGGCCATGCCGAACGGGCTGGCCAGCACCCGGCCCTGGCCGAAGCCGTCCTCGGTGCGTTCGGTTAGGTCAACCGTCGGCGGCACCGAACCGGTGACCGTGGTGATCCCCTCGACCTGGTAGTCCAGCCCGATGCCGTAGCGGGTGGCGGCCTGCGTCAGCCCGCGCGGCGGCAGTTTGGCGCTCAGTTCGGCGAACGTGGTGTTGCAGGAACTGGCGAATGCGCGCGACATGGGCACCACACCGAGATCGAAGCCGCCGTAGTTGGGAATGGTGCGGTGGCCGATGTCGATGTGGCCCGGGCAGCCGACCATCGTGTTGGGGGTCGCCATGTCGCGGTCGACGGCGGCACCGGCGGTGACCATCTTGAAGGTAGAGCCGGGCGGGTACAGGCCGGTGGTGGCCAGCAGGCCCTCGGCGTTGGCACCGGCGTTCTGAGCGATCGCCAGGATCTCTCCGGTCGACGGCTTGATCACGACCAGCATCGCCTTGCCACCCCGGGTGTCGACCGCATGCTGAGCGGCGTCCTGCACAGCCCGGTCCAAGGTGATCGACACCGACGGCGCGGGCGAGCCTTCGACCTCGTGCAGCACCGCGACGTCGACACCGTTCTGGTTGGTGCTGACGATGCGCCATCCGGCCTGGCCGTCGAGCTGATCGATCACCGACTTCTTGACCTCGGCCATGACCGCCGGCGCAAAGTGCGGATCGGTGGGCAACAACTCCGGATGCGGGGTGATCACGACGCCGGGCAGCTGCCCGATCGCCGGGAACACCCGGTTGCTGTCGTCGGGCAACAGCGTGGCCAGGTCGATCGGCTGGGTGGCCGAGCTGGCCGTTTCAGCCAGCAGCTGAGGATCGTTGAGCGTGTCGTTGAACGGATGCAGTGCGTCGATGACGGCGTGCGCGGTGCCGATCAGGTCGGGTCCCGCCTTGGTGGCGTCCAGCGAGTAGTTGTAGATGTAGCCGGGCGCCAGGACGTCCGAGCCGCCCAGCTCGTTTACCGAGGCGCGCCGCGGCTGGTCGGCACGCAACGCGAACGTCTGGTGTTCCCCCAGCTTCGGGTGCAGCCCGGTGGTCGCCCAGCGGACCTGCCAATGCCCTTCGTCGCGAGCCATCTTCAACTGGCCGTCGTAGGTCCAGGTCCGGTTCTTCGGCAGGTGCCAGGTGAAGCGGTAGACGACGGTGCCGGTGTCCTCGGCGTACTTCGAGCTCAGCACCTGTGCGTCCAGGTGGGTCGCTTGCAGGCCGGCCCAGGCGGCATTGAGCGCCTCGCGTGCCTCATTGGGGTTGTCGCTGAGCTGAGCGGCGGTCGCGGTGTCCCCGACGGACAAGGCCGCCAGGAACTTCTCGGCGGCGGGGCCTGGCCCTTCCGGCTTCGGGGTGCATCCGGGCAGTACGACCAGCGCCATCAGCAGAACTGCAACGGATGTTGCCAGTGTGGTTTTTGAGCCTATTGTGACCATCGGTACTGATGTTAAGAACTGATGCGGTCACGTCGGCGCAGACACACCGAGACCTGACCGTTATCCGCGCGAAAGCAACGAGGCTGCGATTTCGAGCGCCGAGTGTCGCAGGGCGGTTCCACTCGCGGAATGAACCGCTACCCCGCCACTAATCCAGCAGCACCGTGGCGAACGTGCCGACTTCTTTGAAACCGACCCGGGCGTAGGCGGCCCGGGCGACGGTGTTGAAGTCGTTGACGTAGAGACTGGCGATGCGCCCGCTGCCGACGATGACGGCGGCCAGCGTCGCGGTGCCGGTGGTGCCCAGTCCGAGGCCCCGCCGCTCGGGGTGCACCCACACCCCCTGGATCTGGCCGACCGACGGCGACTGCGACCCCACCTCCGCCTTGAAGATGACCTGCCCGTGCTCGAAGCGGGCCCAGGCCCGTCCGGCCGCAATCAGGCTGGCCACCCGCCGCCGGTAGCCTCGGCCGCCGTCGCCCAGCCGCGGGTCCACGCCGACTTCGCCGATGAACATGTCGACGGCAGCCACCAGGTAAGCGTCGATCTCCTCGGGCCGCACCTGCCGCACTTCGAGATCCAGCGCGCAATTGGGATGACTGTCCAGCGCCATCAGCGGTTGCCGATCGCGCACGTCGCGGGCCGGGCCCCAGGCCGGCTCGAGTCGCTGCCACATCGGCAGCACCAGATCGGCCCGGCCGACCAGCGACGAGCACCGGCGGGCCGTGCTCTTGGCTTCGTCGGCGAAAGCGTTCAGGTCGATCAGATTGCCGCGTAGCGGGATGAGGTTAGCCCCGGCGAAGCACAGCGATTCCTCGGGAGCGCGCCGGGTCCACAGTTCGCCACCGATGGAGTTGGGTTCGACACCGTAGTCCGCGACTCGCGCGGCCACCATGCAGGATTCGACCGGATTGTCACCCAGGACCCGCCATACCGCGGCGGCATCGCGCACCACCGAAACCCGTCTCTCGCCGACGAGGCGCAAGATGGGCGGAGCCGACATCTCATAACTCTCTGTGGTGCGTACCGGGGGCCAGTTAACTTGGCCCCTATCAGCTTACGGTCACAATAGGCGAACCGCTCGCTGCCGTCCCGGGATCGTCTTCGGTTTCCAGGCCCATTTCCTCGGCGAGCCGCATCGCTTCCTCGATCAGCGTCTCGACGATCTGCGCTTCGGGCACGGTCTTGATCACCTCGCCCTTGACGAAGATCTGGCCCTTGCCGTTGCCCGACGCCACTCCGAGGTCGGCTTCGCGAGCCTCGCCCGGACCGTTGACGACGCAGCCCATCACCGCGACCCGCAGCGGCACCTCCAGGCCGTCCAGGCCGGCGCTGACCTCGTTGGCCAGCGTGTAGACGTCGACCTGGGCCCGTCCGCACGACGGACACGACACGATCTCCAGCTTGCGCGGCCGCAGGTTCAGCGACTCCAGGATCTGGGTGCCGACCTTGACCTCCTCCACCGGCGGCGCCGAGAGCGACACCCGGATGGTGTCCCCGATGCCACGCGAGAGCAACGCACCGAAGGCCACCGCGGACTTGATGGTGCCCTGAAATGCCGGACCGGCCTCGGTGACGCCGAGGTGCAGCGGGTAGTCGCACTGCGCGGCCAGCTGCTCGTAGGCCGCCACCATCACCACCGGGTCGTTGTGCTTGACGCTGATCTTGATGTTGCCGAAGCCGTGCTCCTCGAACAGCGACGCCTCCCACAGCGCCGACTCCACCAGCGCTTCGGGGGTGGCCTTGCCGTACTTCTGCATGAACCGCTTGTCCAGCGATCCCGCATTCACCCCGATGCGGATCGGGATACCCGCGGCGCCGGCGGCCTTGGCGACCTCCCCGACGCGGCCGTCGAACTCCTTGATGTTGCCCGGGTTCACCCGCACCGCCGCGCAGCCGGCGTCGATGGCCGCGAAGATGTACTTCGGCTGGAAATGGATGTCGGCGATGACCGGGATCTGGCTGTGCCGGGCGATCTCGGCCAGCGCGTCGGCGTCTTCCTGCCGCGGGCAGGCCACCCGGACAATGTCACAACCAGCCGCAGTCAATTCCGCGATCTGTTGCAGCGTCGAGTTGACGTCATGGGTCTTGGTCGTGCACATCGACTGCACGGAAATCGGGTAGTCGCTGCCGACGCCGACGTCGCGGACCATGAGCTGACGCGTGGGACGCCGAGGAGCGAGCGTGGGCGCCGGTGGTTGCGGCATACCCAGGCCAATGGTCACTGTGTTTCGCCTTCTCTCTATTACTGGAAGAGCCGGATCGGGTTGACCAGGTCAGCGGTGACCGTCAACAACATGTAGCCGACCACGAAGATCAGCACCACATAGGTCGCCGGCATCAGCTTCAGATAGTTCACCGGCGCGGCGGCAACCTTGCCGCGGGCCGTACGGATCGAGTTGCGGATCTTCTCGAAAACAGCCACCGCGATGTGGCCGCCATCAAAAGGCAGTAAAGGCAACAAATTGATGGCGCCCAGCACGAGGTTCAGCTGGGCCAGGAAGAACCAGAACGCCACCCACAACCCGTGGTCGACGGTGTCTCCGCCGACGATGCTGGCACCGACCACGCTCATCGGCGTCTGGGGGTCGCGCTGTCCGCCGCCGATCGCGTGGAAGAGCGCCCCGACTTTGGTCGGGATGGCGGCCAGCGACTTGCCGACCTCGACAGTCAGCTGGCCGGCGAACGCGACGGTGGCCGGCGCGGCCGACAGCACGTTGTAACGGGTTGGTTCATTGCGCGGAGCGCCGACACCGATGGCGCCGACGTTGGCCGGCTCGAGTTTGTTGTCCTGTCCGGTGGGGACATAGCGGCGGGTGGATTCGACAGTGACGTTGGTGGTGATCGTCTTGCCGTCGCGCTCGACGACGATCGGCACGCTGCCGTGCATCTTGCGCACCGCCGTGGCCATGTCCTCGAACGTGCTGACCGGGGTGTCGCCGACCTTGACGACGACGTCGCCGGGGCGCAGTCCCGCGAGCGCCGCGGGCCCCGGGCCGTCACACTTGTCGAGCTTGCCCTGGCTGACTTCCTGAGCGACACAACCGGTTTCGCCGACGATGGCCTTCGTGGACGGGTGCAGATTCGGCAGACCCCAGATCAACGCGATCGCGTAGAGCAGCACCAGGCAGATGACGAAGTTCATACCCGGACCGGCGAACAGCACGGCGACCCGCTTCCAGGTGGCCTGCTTGTACATCGCGCGGTCCTGCTCGTCGGGAGCCAGCTCCTCGACCGGGGTCATACCGGCGATGTCGCAGAAGCCGCCCGCCGGGATGGCCTTGAATCCGTATTGGGTCTCGCCGCGCTGGGTGGACCACAGCGTCGGGCCGAAGCCGACGAAGTAGCGGCGCACCTTCATGCCGGTGGCGCGGGCGGCCCACATGTGGCCGCACTCGTGCAGTGCGACCGAGATGAGGATCGCGAGTGCGAACAGCACAATGCCGATAACGAACATCATCTGTCTGTTACGACCTTTCTCACGCCATGCCCGAGACTCTGACCGCCGCCGGTGCCGAGCTTGCTGCCGCGATCGCACGTTGCGCTCGCTCACGGGCCCAGCGCTGCGCCTCGAGTACGTCATCCACGGTAGCTGGTGACGCGGCCCATTGGTCGGCAGCGTGCAGCACGTCGGCAATAGTGGCGACGATGGCAGGAAACCGGATGCGTCCGGAAAGAAACGCCTCTGCCGCTTCCTCATTCGCCGCGTTGTAAACGGCGGTCAGGCAGCCTCCGGTTCCCCCGGCCTGTCGCGCCAGCTCGACGGCCGGGAACACCTCGGCGTCCAGCGGCTCGAATTCCCAGGTAGAGGCGGTGGAGAAGTCGCAGCAGGTGGCCGCCCCCGGCACCCGGTGCGGCCAGCCCAGCGCCAGTGAAATCGGCAACTTCATGTCCGGAGGGCTGGCCTGGGCGATCGTGGAGCCGTCGGTGAAGGTCACCATCGAATGCACGATCGACTGCGGGTGTACGACGACCTCGATGCGGTCGTAGGGAATGCCGAACAAGAGGTGGGTTTCGATGAGTTCGAGCCCCTTGTTGACCAGCGACGCCGAGTTCAGGGTGTTCATCGGGCCCATCGACCAGGTGGGGTGGGCGCCGGCCTGTTCGGGGGTGACGTGCTCGAGGTCGGCGGCCGGCCAGCCCCGGAACGGTCCCCCGGAGGCGGTCAGGATCAGCTTGGCGACCTCGTCAGGGGTGCCGCCGCGCAGGCACTGAGCCAGCGCGGAGTGTTCGGAGTCGACCGGAACGATCTGCCCGGGCCGAGCCGCGCGCAGCACCAATGGGCCGCCGGCGACCAGAGACTCCTTATTGGCCAGGGCCAGCCGAGCGCCCGATTCCAGCGCGGCCAGGGTCGGCCGCAGGCCCAGCGCCCCGACCAGCGCATTGAGGACGACGTCCGCCTCGGTCTCCTGCACCAACCGGGTGACGGCGTCAGGGCCCTGAAATGGGATGTCCCCCGCCCGCTCGGCGGCGCCGGTGTCGGCGACGGCGATGTTGGTGACTCCGGTCTCGGCGCGCTGACGCAGCAGCGTGTCCATGTTCCCGCCCCCGGCGGCCAGCCCGACGATCTCGAACCGGTCCGGGTTGGCCGCGATAACTTCCAGCGCCTGGGTGCCGATGGAACCGGTGCTGCCCAGCACCAATACGCGTACCCGCTCGACGGGAGCCTGGCCGTCACCCGAGAAAGTCACCCACCCATTGTGCCGTCTTTTCGAAATCGCACCCATCCGTGATCGCCGCCACTCCGAATGACTTCATGTACGGCACCAATGGCGGCGTCGGCCGTCAGTTCAAATTTGTTTCCTAACAAAGGAATTGACACGTGATGAATACTCAGGCCAAGTCAGTGGCAGCAGCGGCTCTCGCGGCGATCGCGATCGCGGGTGTCGCCGGCTGTTCCAACGGCAAGCCCGCATCCCAGGGCACCAGCAGCGCGACCTCCGCGAGCGTTTCGGCGACTGTGAGCTCCGCACCTTCGTCGGCCAAGGCTGACCCGGCCGCCGACCTGATCGGCCCCGGCTGCTCGGAGTACGCGGCCCAGAACCCCACCGGACCCGGCTCGGTGGCGGGCATGGCGCAGGACCCGGTGGCGACCGCGGCGTCGAACAACCCGATGCTGACCACCTTGACCTCGGCGCTGTCCGGCAAGCTGAACCCGCAGGTGAACCTCGTCGACACGCTCAACAGCGGCCAGTACACCGTCTTCGCGCCCACCAACGCCGCGTTCGACAAGCTGCCGGCAGCCACCCTCGACCAGCTCAAGACCGACGCCAAGCTGCTCAACAGCATCCTGACCTACCACGTGGTGAACGGTCAGGCGAGCCCGGCCAAGGTGGCAGGCACCCACAAGACGCTGCAAGGCGCCGACGTGACGGTGACCGGAGCCGGCAACGACCTGAAGGTCAACAACGCGGGGCTGGTGTGTGGAGGCGTGCACACCGCGAACGCCACCGTCTACATGATCGACACGGTGCTGATGCCCCCGGGCCAGTGACATCGCGTCTATCAGGACAACACTTTCTGGACAAGGCAGCCCACCTCAGGTGGGCTGCCTTTTTCTTGACGGATTTCCCTGGCCTTTGCCTGGCCTTTCCCTGGAGTTGAACCAATCCGGGACCGCCGCCGTGACGAATGACTGACATGTGGACCCTGGCGCTGATCGGCTTTATCGGCGGTTTGATCACCGGCATCTCACCGTGCATCCTGCCGGTGCTGCCGGTGATCTTCTTCTCCGGTGCGAACAGCACCTCGCGCGAAGCACCGGCCGAAGGTGCGGTGGCGGTCAAACACAAGGTGAATCGATCGGAGGCGACCCGCCCCTACCGGGTGATCGGCGGGCTGGTGCTCAGTTTCAGCGTGGTGACCCTGCTCGGCTCGGCCTTGCTGTCGGCGCTGCACCTGCCGCAGGACGCCATCCGCTGGGTGGCGCTGGTCGCGCTGGTGGCAATCGGGGCCGGTCTGATCTTCCCCCGTTTCGAGCAGCTGCTCGAGCGGCCCTTTTCCCGTATCCCACAGAAGCAGATAGCCATGCGCGGCAACGGTTTCGGGCTCGGACTGGCGCTGGGTGTGTTGTATGTGCCGTGCGCGGGGCCGGTGCTGGCCGCGATCGTGGTGGCCGGGGCGACCGCGCGGATCGGTGCCGGCACAGTGGTGCTCACCACCGCTTTCGCCGTCGGCGCCGCTTTGCCGTTGCTGTTCTTCGCGTTGGCCGGCCAGCGAATAGCGCAGCGGGTGAGCGCATTTCGGCGTCGCCAGCGCGAGATCCGGATCGGCGCCGGGATCGTGACGATCCTGCTGGCGGTCGCGCTGGTGTTCGACCTGCCGGCCGCGCTGCAGCGCGCGATTCCCGACTACACGGCTTCGCTGCAGGAGCGGGTCGGCGGCTCGCCTCAGGTGCAGGAGAAGCTCGGCGGAATCGTCACCGATCAGAACGTCGCGTTGTCCAATTGCACACAAGGCGGCACCAAGCTCGAAAACTGCGGGCCCGCACCGGATCTGCGGGGCATCACCGGGTGGCTGAACACCCCGGGAAATCAGCCGATCGCGCTGAAGTCCTTACGCGGCAAGGTCGTTCTGATCGACTTCTGGGCCTATTCCTGCATCAACTGCCAACGGGCCATCCCGCACGTGGTCGGCTGGTACCAGGCCTACAAGGATGCCGGCCTGGAAGTGATCGGCGTTCACACCCCGGAGTACGCGTTCGAGAAAGTGCCGGAGAACGTGGCCAAGGGAGCGGCGGATCTCGATATCAAATACCCAGTGGCGCTGGACAATAACTACTCGACGTGGACCAACTACCGCAACCGGTACTGGCCGGCCGAGTACCTGATCGACGCCAATGGCACGGTACGTCACCTCAAGTTCGGCGAGGGCGGCTACCACGACACCGAGCAGCTGATCCGACAGCTCCTCAGCGATGCCAGGCCGGGCGTCACGCTGCCCGGGCCGGTGGGTGCACCCGACCTCACGCCGAAGGCGATCACCACGGCCGAAACCTATTTCGCCGTCGGCAAAGCCGTCAACTACGGGGGCGGCGGCGAGTACGACGAGGGCACCCAGACGTTTCGCTATCCGCCCACCCTGGCGGCCGACAGCTTCGCCCTGACTGGCCCGTGGGCGCTGGACTACCAGGGCGCCACCGCAACCGGCGACGATTCGGCCATCAAGCTCAACTATCACGCCAAGGACATCTATGTCGTCGTCGGCGGCACCGGAACACTCACGGTGACCCGCAACGGCAAACCCACCAGCATGGCGATCGACGGGCCGCCGACCTCGCACCAGATCGTCGCCGATCCACGTCAGGGTTCGGGCACCATCGAGGTGCGTCCCAGCAAGGGACTCCAGGTTTTTTCCTTCACTTACGGCTGACACCCGTCCGGACGCTGTCCGGCTCCGAATCAAAGATGACAAGGGTCCGTCCCACTCACCACGAGGAGCGAACTAACCATGAAGAAAACATCAATGGCAGCAACCGGTTTCGCGGTAGCGCTGATGTCGTGCGGCGTAGCGCTGGCTCCCACGGCAGCGGCGAGCGACCTGGTCGGTCCTGGATGTGCGGACTACGCGGCGGCCAACCCCACCGGCCCCGCGTCGGTGCAGGGCATGTCGCAGGTTCCGGTCACCGAGGCGGCGGCCGCCAACCCGCTGCTGACCACGCTGACGTCGGCGCTGTCCGGCCAGCTCAACCCGCAGGTCAACCTGGTCGACACGCTCAACAGCGGCCAGTACACGGTGTTCGCACCGACCGACGCCGCGTTCGGCAAGCTGCCGCCCGCCACCATTGACCAGCTCAAGACCGACTCGAACCTGCTGACCAGCATTCTCACCTACCACGTGGTCAGTGGGCAGGCCAGCCCGAACCGGGTGATCGGCACTCACAAGACGTTGCGGGGCGCCAACGTCACGGTCACCGGCATGGGCAACAACATCCGGGTCAACAACGCCAATGTGGTCTGCGGCGGCGTGTCGACGGCCAACGCGCAGGTCTACCTGATCGACACGGTGCTGATGCCCCCGGCGTAAGGCCTGCAGCCACGTTGCGGCGATCCCTCCGGGTGGAGTGCTGACCGCAGGCCAACGGCCTGTGCCAGAATGTTCAGGCAGTGTCAGTCCGAGTGACAACCGGAGGGATCGCCGTGGCCAGTACTGAGGTAGAGCCGTTTGCCGGCGTCGACGAGGCCGAGGTGCCGTCCGCGCGCTGGGGATGGAGCCGCATCAACTACCGCACCTGGCACGCCGTCGGGATCTTCGTCGTCATCTTCCTGCTGGCAATGCTGCGCGGTAACCACGTCGGCCATGTCGAGGACTGGTTCCTCATCGGATTCGCCGCGCTGTCGCTGTTCGTCCTGGTGCGCGACATCTGGGGTCGCCGGCGCGGCTGGCTCAGATAGCCGGTGCAGCGGCCGGGTCGCGATGGATGTGTACATCGCCGGAGCCGCTGCGGACTTGTAAGACAAGCGTTTCATCATCGGCTTGCGGACCGTCCGCCGCCGCCAGGCAGTTGGTGACGCTGCCGGAGCCGGTGACGATGTCGAACCGGACGGCCGTGCCTTCCGGAACGCCGACCGCAACCTCACCACTGCTGGTGTGCGCCGATACGACGCCGCGGATGCCCGCCTCTACGATCACGCCTCCCGACGCGGTCCGCGACCTGACGGCGCCACGCAAGGTGTCGACCGACAGCGATCCGCTGGCCGCCTTGAACTTCAGCTCGCCGTCGAGGTTCTCGACGCGCACCGCACCAGAGGACGTGGCGATCGATGCGTAGCCTTTGATCCGCTGCACGGACAGCGAGCCGGAAGCGCTGGTGCTCTTCAGCTTTCCGGTGACCGCGTCGATGTCGATGTCGCCGGCGGCGGCCGCGACCCGCACGTCGCTGTAATCGCCTTCGGCGCGCAGCTCGGCCGATCCCAGCGTGGCGGACACCCGGGAGCCAGACGGCAGTGCGATGTCGATCTGCACGGCGCCGCCCCGGTGTCGCGCCCGCTTGGGTGTGGAAACCGTCAGCCGGCCGTCACGGAAGTCGACGCGGACGTGTTCGGCAGTCCACACGTCGGCGTCGCACGTGTCGTCGTCCGGGCGCAACTGTACGGAGGTGTCGGTGCGATCGGTCGCCGTGAGCCGCACCGACCCTGTTCCGGCTGCGACTCGGACGCTGATGGGATCAGGTGTGGTGAATAAGGACATGGTGGTCCTTACCTTTCTTGCAGGGTGTTCGTTGCCGTCGGCCGTAGGCTTCGAATCGCCCAGGGGCAGCGGGTATGGCTTTCATGTGGTCGCCATCGTTGATGGCCGAAGGAGATTGGCCGCCTGTTGTCCCGCGACGACTCGACCGCTAATTGAGAGATGCGATTTGATCGCTGTGTAAGGACGTGACGGCGTGGTCGTCTGCTGGGTTGGTCGGACCGATAGCGAGCAGGGAGGTGGTTGTGGCACAACCGTTGTGGGCTGGGGTTGATGGTGGGAAATCGGACCACTATTGCGTGGTCATCGATGCCGACGGGAAGCGGCTGCTGTCGCGGCGGGTGGCCAATGACGAATCCGCGCTGCTGGATCTGATCGGCGCGGTCCAGACGCTGGCTGATGGTGGTGAGCTGACCTGGGCGATCGATTTGAATGCCGGTGGGGCGGCATTGCTGATCACCTTGCTGATCGCCGCCGAGCAACGGCTGCTCTATATTCCGGGGCGCACCGTGCACCATGCCTCGGGCGGTTACCGCGGGGAAGGGAAAACCGACGCTAAAGACGCCGCCGTGATCGCCGATCAGGCGCGGATGCGCCGCGACCTGCAACCGCTGCGAGCCGGGGACGACATCGCTGTGGACTTGCGGATCCTCACGGCCAGGCGCACCGATTTGGTGGCCGATCGCACCCGGGCGCTCAACCGGTTGCGCGCCCAGCTGCTCGAATATTTCCCTGCCCTCGAGCGTGCCTTCGACTACAGCGCCAGCAAGGCCGCGCTGACCCTGCTCACTGGGTATCAAACACCCGACGGGCTGCGTCGCGCCGGTGCCGCCCGGCTCGCGCTCTGGCTGCGTAAGCGCAAGGCCCGCAACGCCGATGCCATTGCCGCTGCCGCTATGGAGGCGGCTAACGCCCAACGCACCGTCGTACCCGGACAGCAAGTGGCCGCGGCCTTGGTGGCCCGGCTGGCCGAGGAGGTGATGGCCCTCGACACCGAAATCGGCGACACCGAAGCGATGATCGAGGAGCGATTTCGCCGCCACCGCCACGCCGAAATCATCCTGAGTTTGCCCGGCTTCGGCGTCACCCTTGGTGCCGAGTTCCTGGCCGCCACCGGCGGGGACATGAGCGCTTTTGCTAACCCCGACCGCCTGGCCGGCGTCGCGGGGCTGGCCCCAGTCCCGCGCGACTCCGGACGCATCAGCGGCAACCTCAAACGCCCCCGCCGCTACAACCGACGTCTGCTGCGGGCCTGCTACCTGGCTGCCCACATCGCCATCCGCACCGACCCGGCATCGCGGACTTACTACAACCGCAAACGCGCCGAGGGAAAACGCCACACCCAAGCCGTGCTTGCCCTTGCCCGACGACGCCTCAACGTCCTGTGGGCAATGCTGCGCGACCACAAGCCATATCAACCCACCGCACCTAGCGCTGCGGCGGCTTGACAACTTCATTGAGAATCTCCTCGGTGTTCAGTGTGTTCAGCGCGCCCAGCCGGTGAGGCGGTGCGCATTGCGGTGTGTGGACCGGCCGCCGCCCGCGGCGGTGGCCGCGGCTCGTACCAGCCAGCTGTTCAGCGAGGCGCCCTCGCGGCGCGCCGCCGCTTCTACCGGAGCCCGCAGGCCTTCCGGCAGGCGGAGGGTGACGCGCCAGGTGGCGCCGTCGTCGTCGAAAGGCGGGACGACCACCTGCTCGTCGGGGCCGTCGACACTCAGCTCCTCCGGCGCGACGTTTACGACGAACTCCGGGTCGCGGCCTCGCAACCGAAGTTCGACCGACCCCGGTGCCAGCTCGCCGGTGATTTCGTCGGCGGCTGCCGAGAGAGCTTCCAGCAGCGCCAACCGCAGGGCGGACTCCAGCGTGGCGGTCAACCGCTCGGCCAGATCCTGCGCGTCGGTACCGGCGGCCGATGCGGCCACCGTCAGCTCGTCGCGCACCGTGTCGATATAGGGCTGCAGATCCACACTGTCATAATGACACCATTGTGGTGTCACACACAACCATGTGTAGTGTCACGGCCGCGTCGGCGTCGGTACCAGGTGCCCGCCAACACGGCCGCCAACGCCACGGTCAGTGCCACCACCCATGGCCAGCCACCGTGCTCGTGCACCCAGCCGGCAATCGCGCCCTGCACGCGAGCGGCGGCGGCGATCACGGCGTCATCAGGGTTGCCCTTGGCGTCGAACAACCGCACTTCGTACACCCCGTAATAGGTGACATACGCCCCCACCAGGACCAACAGCACGCCGCTGAGGCGATTGACGAACGGCAGGACCGTCCGCATCCTGGCGACCAGCGTCGAGCGCGCGGTTGCGGCCGCGACCGCCAACGCGCCCACGACCAGCGTCAGACCCGCGATGTAGGAGGCGTATACGGCCACACTGCCGAGTACCGAGCCACCGCGCAGTCCGGCCCCGGTGACCGCCAGGAACGGTCCGACCGTGCATGACAGCGAGGCGATCGCGTAGCTGATCCCGTATCCGTAGAAGGAACCCAGCCGCGCGCTCGGCGCCCACCGCGGGCCGAACGGTGCCAGTGCCGTCAGTTCCCGGCCGGACAGCAGCCAGCCGCCGAGCGCAATCAGCATCACGCCTATCACCACCGTCGCGTAGGGCAGGTAGCGCTGCACGGTGGTGGCCGCCGAGATGGTCAGCGCGCCGAACACGCCGAAGACCGTCATAAACCCCAGCGCCATTCCCAGGGTCGCGGCCAGCGCTCGGCCGACGGCGGTGACTGGGCCGACTGGCTGCCGTCCCCGGACGACCAGCAGCAGATAGGCAGGGAGCATGGCGAATCCGCACGGGTTCAGCGCTGCCACCAGTCCGGCGGCGAAAGCCAGGCCGATGAGGGCGTCGTTCACCCTCAGGACGTCAGCGCCGCGACCCGGCCCTGCAGGTCCTGCTGCGAAATGGCCGAGGTGGTGTTGTTGACGAAGGTGGAGGACCCGTCCGCACGGTAGAAGACCCAGGCGGGCTGCCACGGGACGTTGTAGCGCGCCCAGATCGCACCGTCGGCGTCATTGAGGTTGGTGAAGTTCAGGCCGTATTTAGACACGAAGCCCTGCATCTGCCCGACGTCCGAGTGGGCCGCGATGCCGACGAATGTGACGCCCGGGTTCGCGGCGGCGACCTGGCTGAGGCCGGGCGCCTCGGCGTTGCAGAACGGGCAGAACGGCGTCCAGAACCACAGCACCGCCGGCTTGCCCTGCAGGGTGGCGCCGTTGAACGGGGCACCGCTGAGGGTGGTTCCGGTGAAATTCAGCCGATCGTCGGCGGCGACCGCGCGCGGAGCGACAGTCAGCCCGAGCGTCAGAGCGACCGCGGCTGCGGCGGTGAAGATCTTCAGCAGGGACAGCAGTTTCATGAACACCTCATTCGCCGGCTTTTGCTTTGAGCACGTATGGCCAGCGGGGAAAGGTTCAAAACCTTGCGGCATCTGGGCGGCGGGGGCTCACTCAGAGTGCGACATTGGCGGCCGCTACTCGCGCTTTCGCTGCAGATTTGCAGGCTCAACGAGCTGCCCTACCCGCCTTCGGCGGCCAGCTGTCCGCACCGCAGGCACAATCGCGTGCGCTCCAGCTACCCGCCTCCGGCGGCCAGCTGTCCGCACCGCAGGCACAATCGCGTGCGCTCCAGCTACCCGCCTTCGGCGGCCAGCTGTCCGCACCGCAGGCACAATCGCGTGCGCTCCAGCTACCCGCCTTCGGCGGCCAGCTGTCCGCACCGCAGGCACAATCGCGTGCGCTCCAGCTACCCGCCTTCGGCGGCCAGCTGTCCGCACCGCAGGCACAATCGCGTGCGCTCCAGCTACCCGCCTTCGGCGGCCAGCTGTCCGCACGCGGCGGCGATCTCGCGGCCGCGGGTGTCCCGCACCGTGCACGAAACACCCTGCGCGCGAACACGTCTCACGAACTCGCGCTCCACAGGCTTCGGGCTGGCATCCCAGTCGCTGCCCGGGGTCGGGTTCAGCGGGATCAGGTTCACGTGCGCCAGTGCGCCCAGCGCCCGATGCAGCAGCTTGCCCAGCAGGTCGGCCCGCCAGGGCTGGTCGTTGACGTCGCGGATCAGCGCGTACTCGATCGAGACCCGCCGGCCGGTCACGTCGGCGTAATAGCGGGCCGCCTCCAGCACCTCGCTGACCTTCCACCGGTTGTTGACCGGCACCAACGTGTCGCGCAGTTCGTCGTCGGGCGTGTGCAGCGACAGCGCCAGCGTCACCCCGAGCCGCTCGTCGGCCAGTTTGCGGATCGCGGGGGCCAGACCCACCGTCGACACCGTCACCGAACGCGCCGAGATCCCGAACCCGGACGGCGGCGCCTCGGTGATCCGCCGCACCGCGGCCACCACCCGGGAGTAGTTTGCCAACGGCTCCCCCATGCCCATGAACACCACGTTCGACAAACGGTCACCGAAGTCGTCGCGTAGCGCCACCGCCGCGGCCCGTACCTGCTCGAGGATCTCGGCCGTCGACAGGTTGCGGGTCAGCCCGCCCTGCCCGGTGGCACAGAACGGGCACGCCATGCCGCAGCCGGCCTGCGACGAGATACACACGGTGTTGCGCTGCGGGTAGCGCATCAGCACCGACTCGACGGTGGCGCCATCGCCCGCCCGCCACAACGTCTTGCGCGTCTGGCCGGCATCGCAGGTGACCTCGCGTGCGGCGGTGAGCAGCACGGGGAACATCGTGGTCGCGACGGCATCGCGCACCGCCGCGGGCAGGTCGGTCATCTGGTGCGGATCGGCGATCAGTCGTCCGTAGTACTGGTTGGCGAGCTGCTTGGCGCGAAACGCCGGCAGGCCCATCTCCGCGACGGCCTCCGCGCGCCCGGCCGCATCCAGGTCGGCCAAATGCCGCGGCGGCTTGCCGCGGCGGGGCGCCTCGAATACCAATTGCTGGACCATGACCCGTCCAGTCTGTCACGCCGAATCAGGTGCGAAAGCTCACACAGCGCCGCCGTCGCCGCCGGTGCCACCGGCGCCCCCGGTCGATGAGCTTTATCGGCGTCTCACGGCGTGACAGATTGATCCGCCGCCCGGCGACCGGAATCGACCAGCCGGCGGTGTCTCAGGGCAACAGCGTCAGAACGGTCCAGGCGGCCACCGCGGATGGCAGGATGCCGTCGAGCCGGTCCATCAGACCGCCGTGGCCGGGCAGCAGCCGCCCCATGTCCTTGATCCCCAGATCACGCTTCACCTGGGACTCGATCAGGTCGCCGAGCGTGGTCGTCAGCACGAACAGCAAACCCAGCAGCGCGCCGACCCACCACAATTTGCCGGCCAGAAAAGTGGCCGTCAGGATCGTCGCGGTGATGCCGAAGACCAGCGAGCCGCCGAAGCCCTCCCAGGACTTCTTCGGGCTGATCATCGGAACCATCGGATGTTTGCCGAACAGTGCTCCCACCGCGTATCCGCCGGTGTCCGAGCACACGACGGCGATCATCATGCAGAACACCCAGCCCGGGCCGTGCTGAGGGTCATAGACCAGCATCGCGGCGAACGACGCGAACAACGGGACCCAGACGCACAGGAACACGGTGGCCGAGACGTCGCGCAGGTAGTTCCTCGCCGGTGGCACACCGTCGGCTGCTGCCTGATCATCGGCGGCCGGCTGCTCCTGCATGAACAACCGCCAGATCATGCAGACCACCACCATGCCGCCGAATCCGGCGAGCGCGCCGACGGCCCGGTACGGCCAGGTCAGCCAAACCGTCACCTGGCCACCGATCAGCAGCGGGATGACCGGGATCAGATACCCGGCCTCACGCAACCGGCGGACCACCTCGTGGCTGGCCACCACGGTGGCCAGCGCGCAGTACGCGACCCAGAAATGCGGAAACCAGAGCAAGGTCGCGATGAGGACCGCGCCGATGCTGGCGCCCACCGCGATCGCCGCCGGCAGATCGCGCCCGGCCCGGGACGTCTTCTTCACCGGCTCGGTGGAGACGTGTGCCGGTTCGTGGGCCGGTTCGTCGGACGGGCTTCCGGTGCCGGCATCGTAGGTTGCCACGGACGTCAATGGACTGAGCTGCGGGGTGGTCGTCAGACCTCCAGCAGCTCGGCTTCCTTGTGTTTGACCAGCTCGTCGATCTGGGCGACGTACTGGTGGGTGGCCTTCTCCAGGTCCTTCTCCGCGCGCCCGACCTCGTCCTCGCCGGCCTCGCCGTCCTTGCGGATGCGGTGCAGCTCCTCCATCGCCTTGCGGCGGATATTGCGCACCGAGACTCGGGCGTCTTCGCCTTTGGACTTCGCCTGCTTGACCAGCTCCCGGCGCCGTTCCTCGGTGAGCTGCGGTATGGCGACCCGGATGATGGTGCCGTCGTTGGTGGGATTGACTCCCAGGTCAGAGTTGCGGATCGCGTTCTCGATGGCGTTCAGCTGGCCGGCCTCGTAGGGCTTGATCACCACCATCCGCGCCTCGGGAACGTTGATGCTGGCCATCTGGGTGATCGGCGTCATGGCACCGTAGTAGTCGATCGCGATCCGGGAGAACATTCCCGGGTTCGCGCGGCCGGTCCGGATGGTGGAGAGGTCGTCACGGGCCACCGATACGGCCTTTTCCATCTTCTCCTCGGCATCGAAGAGAGCCTCGTCAATCACGTGCGCCGCTCCTTCCCCCGCAAGCGGGTGGTGCCCCCGCATCGGTGCTAGCTGCATCGTCGCAAGCGCGGACCATTATTTCGTCTTCCCGTCAGGTGGTGACCAACGTCCCGATTTTCTCACCTGCCACCGCCCGGGCGATATTGCCGTCGGTCAGCAGGTTGAACACCAGGATCGGCATGCCATTGTCCATACACAGACTGAAGGCGGTGGCATCGGCCACCCGCAGGCCACGGTCGATGACCTCGCGGTGGCTGATCGCGGTGAGCAACTCGGCGTCGGGATTCTCGCGAGGGTCCTCGGCGAACACACCGTCGACCGCCTTGGCCATCAGCACCACTTCGGCGCCGATCTCGAGGGCCCGCTGTGCGGCAGTGGTGTCGGTGGAGAAGTAGGGCAGTCCCATACCCGCGCCGAAGATCACCACGCGACCCTTCTCCAGGTGCCGCACCGCGCGCAGCGGCAGGTAGGGCTCGGCCACCTGACCCATCGTGATCGCCGTCTGGACGCGGGTGGCGATGCCTTCCTTCTCCAGGAAGTCCTGCAGCGCAAGGCTGTTCATCACGGTACCGAGCATGCCCATGTAATCCGAACGGGTGCGTTCCATACCGCGCTGTTGCAGCTGCGCACCACGGAAGAAGTTGCCGCCGCCGATCACGACGGCGACCTGCACGCCGCTGCGGACCACTTCGGCGATCTGCCGGGCCACCAGCGCGACGACGTCGGGATCCAGCCCGACTTGCCCCCCACCGAACATCTCGCCACCGAGCTTGAGCAGCACGCGCGAGTACTTCGACGACGAGCCGTTAATCCTTGGAGCCGCCGAGCCGGCGGCGTCGGGCTCCCTGGACTCCGTCATCAGTCTCCTCGCATGAGAGTGCCATCCCGGTCACCACCCCGGAACGGCGCCTCATCATCCTGCCTCATTGCCACGCTCTGGCGTGGGCGGGGTGCACAATCTCGCTGCTCATGTTTGACCGCCGCAGGGTGGGGGAATCCGCAGCACGCGGCGATGGATCGGCGTCTTGAGAAGCAGGACCCGCATCGTCATGAAGCAGCGGTCGTTTCTTCGACCGGTGAACCCACCCCCGAAGACCCGTCGTCGCTGATGCGACGGCCACTGAGAGGAACACCATGGCGGACAGCAACTCCGGCCCGGCTGAAGCAGTCAAGGGAATCGTCGAGGACGTCAAAGGTAAGGCCAAGGAAGCCGTCGGTACCGTGACCGGGCGCGGTGACCTGGTCAACGAGGGCGAAGCGCAGCAGGACAAGGCCGAGGCGCAGCGCGAGGCGGCCAAGAAGGAAGCCCAGGCGGAGGCTGCCCGCGGTGCCGCCCAGGTCGCCGAGGAACGGCAGAAGTCCAACCAGTAGAGCTTGTTTCGAGGATGGGCCCGGTCTGTGCATACGGACCGGGTCCATCGAACTTTGCGGAGAAGTCGCCGTTTCGCAGTACCCGCGGTATCAAAAATGGAATAATCGCACGCTGAACGGGGTATTCGGCATTCCATCGGGGCGGCATCTCTACCGGAGGTGACGAACGGGGTCGGAGGATGGTTCGCTGGGATTGCGGGCACCTAGGTTTGGAGATGGCGGTTGGACGTTCTTCTGCTCACCAATGAGGCCGACTTTCAATCCGCGTTGCCCACTTTGGACACGTTCGCCCTGACCGTTCGCGTCGCACCTCTGGGCGACGGAGAAGTCGGCCTCACCGAGGGCGCGGATGTCGCCATCATCGATTCCCGCACCGACCTGGTGGCCGCCCGCTCGGCTTGCCGGCACCTGACGGCCAATCGGCCGGAACTGGCTGTTGTCGCCGTGGTGGCGCCGGCCGATTTCGTCGAAGTCGACATCGACTGGAACTTCGACGACGTGTTGCTGGCCGCGGCCGGTGCCGCCGAGTTACAGGCTCGACTGCGCCTGGCCATCACCCGCCGACGTAAGGCCGTCGGCGGCACGCTGGAGTTCGGCGACCTGCTGCTCCATCCGGCCAGCTACACGGTGTCCCTGCACGGCAAGGACCTGGGCCTGACGCTCACCGAGTTCAAATTGCTGAATTTCCTTGTGCAGCATGCTGGTCGGGCCTTCAGCCGGACGCGCCTGATGCATGAGGTGTGGGGTTACGAGAGTAACGGCCGGGTGCGCACCGTCGACGTGCACGTGCGGCGGTTGCGCGCCAAGCTCGGCCCCGCGCACGAGTCCATGGTCGATACCGTGCGGGGCGTCGGGTATATGGCGGTGTCTCCCCCGCAACCGCGCTGGATCGTCGGCGAGCCGATGCTCAATCCGGTGTGGACGGAATTCGACCGCGACTCAATCGCCCAATAAGCGGGCGCACGGTCAGCCGAACACCGGCAGTGCCCGCTTGCGGGCCAGCGCATCCATGCCGCGCTGGATGCTGTCCTGGACCTCGCGGTACTTGGCGTCGACGTAATCCTCATCCTCGGCGCGTTCGGGGTCGTGATCCAGCTCGATCGGCGGCATGAACCGGGTCCTGATCTTGGCCGGTAGCGGCAGCTGCGGCAGCGCCGCCGGCGCGATACCCCAGGGCAGCGAGATCGCCACGGGGAACACCTTGAGCCGAAACAGCTTGTCCAGCCGCAACATTCGGGAGAGACGGTCACCACGGATGAGCACCGGCATGGCGTCGGCGCCACCGACGGTGGCGATCGGCACAATCGGGACGCCGGCGCGGATCGCCATCTTCACAAAGCCCTTGCGCCCGGCCAGGATCGCGCGGTCGCGTTCGACCCACGGCCGCAATGAGTCCACCTCGCCGCCGGGCCACAGCGCCACGTCGCGTCCCTCGGCGAGTGCGGTCGCGATGGCATCCGGCGCCGCCGGCAGCACGCCCATCGCGCGGAAGTACTTGCCGATACCCGGAATGGCCATCAGCGCGTCGTGGGCCGTGCCGTGCAACGGGCGGTCGGGGCCGAACCGTCGCCACCATTGCAGGCCGACGGTCCATGCGTCCCAGACGAACGGCGCGCCCGAGTGGATGCCGATCAACAGCGCGGGTGCCGGGCCGATGTTCTCCCAGCCGTCGATCTCCATGCGAAACCAATAGTCCACCAACGCATTCCAGAAAAACTTCTGGCGGTGCATGGTGTCCTCGTCCTGGCCTTCGAGGTCCCACGCGCCGGCGCGCTGCGCCACCCAGCCGCTGACGCCGCCGTCCTGCTTGTCGCGCTTCTTCTGCATGGCCGTCCGCGCGTCGTCGGCGAATCGCTGCGCCTGGTCGCGGACTTCCGGCGGCCGGTGGTCTGTGGTGTGGGTCATACCGTGTTCATACCCACAACGCGCATAGACAACTCACATTGCTGCCGGCTCCTGCCGCGAACAGCAACCTCCCCGCGCCATGGCCGTGGCGCGGGGAGGGGGCGATGCTGGTTAGCTCTGCTGAATCGGCTCGTTAGGCGTCATCCCAGGAGCCGGGTTCGGCTGGCCGGGCATGGTGTTCGGCTGGCCGGGCATGGTGTTCGGCTGGCCGGGCATGGTGTTCGGCTGGCCGGGCATGGTGTTCGGCTGGCCGGGCATAGTGTTGGGCAGCTGGCCCGTCTGGCCCGGGACCGAGTTGGGCGCCGGTGCGCTCGCCGGGTTGGTGTCCCACACCAGCACGTCCTGCATGCCGTCGTTGTAGACGACCTCGCTCGGTGCCGGCCCGGTCACGTCAAAGTAGATCTTGCCGGTCGAGGTGCCGCCCTGAGTGATCGGAGCGGGGCTCAGACCCTGCGGGGTGGCCGGCGCACTGATCACCCGGTAGTTCTGCTCGCCGGCGCGGGCATTGAAGTTGGACACGACCGGAGTCACCACGCCGCTGTTGGCGCGGGCGTTGATGTCGGCCTGCCACAGCTGGCCCTGCGGGGTGTAGCCGGGGATGGTCACGTTGGCCGGCTGCAGGTTGCTGACGGTGTAGTCGGTAACCAGCGCGCCGTCGACCAGTGTTTGCGGGGTGCCGAGTCCCTCGGGGACGCCGGGCGTGGCCGCCGCGGCCGCCGCACCGAAAAGGCTCACTGCCGCAATTCCCGCGGCTGCGATGGCAGTTTTAGCAGTGGTGGTGGTGAACTTCACGCTGAATCCTCTCCGTTGGTGTCGTTCGAGGCGGCGCGCGCCCTTGACTCAAGCGCTCAACCGCACCCCGGTCGCATTACCGGTGCCGCCGCGGCTCAAACACCCGCAGGTGCCGAAACCGTCACCTGCGAGCTTTCTAGCTGGGTAAACATCGCGAATTTGATTTGGGCCACATCCAATTCGCCGACTCACTTGCGCAACACCGGTCACTGCATTTGGGCGGAGACCGAATTGGCGGCGATTTCCTTACTCGCGGAATCACGCGGCTTTGTTCGCCGACGCCCAGGCCGCTGATATGTCAATATCCCTGATATGACTTCGGTCCAGGACGCGCCGCTGGGATATCTGCTGTACCGGGTGACGACCCTGCTCCGGCCTGAGGTGGCCGCGGCGCTGAGTCCCCTGGGGCTCACGCTCCCCGAATTCGTGTGTCTGCGGATCCTGTCCCTGAGACCAGGCTTGTCGAGTGCCGAGTTGGCCCGTGGCGCCGGCGTCACGCCTCAGGCCATGAACACGGTGCTGCGCAAACTCGAAGACCTCGGTGTGGTGTCGCGACCGGCGTCGGTGTCCTCCGGCCGCGCCCTGCCGGCGTCCCTGACCAGCCAGGGCCAGGAGTTGCTGCAACGGGCTGAGGCGGTGGTGCGCACCGCCGACGCCCACATCCTCTGCCGGCTCAGCGACGCCGAACAGCGCGAGTTCAAGAACATGCTCGTCAAGCTCGGATCGGACTGAACGTCAGTCGTGGATCCTTGCCCACGGCCGGGCCTCTTCGAGTTCATAGGCCAATTCGAGTAACCGCGCCTCCCGGCCGGTGTCGGCCGCCAGCATCATTCCCACCGGCAGCCCGTCCGCTGACTGCGCCAGTGGCAGCGAGATCGCGGGTTCGCCGGTCACGTTCTGCAGCGGAGTGAAGGCTACCCAGTCGATCAGCCGGTCGATGACTTGCTGATAGTCGGAGGGCGCGAGGTGTCCGATGGCGGGCGTCGGCTCGGCGAGGGTCGGAGAGAGCAACACGTCGTAGTCGCCGAAGAACCGGGCGCTGCGCCGAGGCAGACCGCGCAGCCGCGCGATGGCCAGTGGCACCCGGTGGATGTTGCGTCGGGTGTGCCGGGCCAGTCCCAGTGTCAGCTCGTCCAGCCTGGTGCGGTCGAAGGTGTCGCCGAACAGTCGGCGACCGCTACCCACCTGCGCGAACGCCAGGAAGCCCCAGTACAGGACGAAGTCGTCGACGAAGCTGGCCGGCACCCAGTCGTTGTCGATGTAGCTGACGTGATGGCCCAGTTCCTCGAGCAGCGCCGCCGATTTCAGGGTCAACTCCCTGATCTCGGGACTCGCCTCGCGCCGCACGGAACTGGTCAGTGCCGCGATCTTGAGGCGCTGCTTCCCCGGTCGCGTCACGTCGCCGATCGGCGGCAGCTTGGGATTGCGCCACAGCCGCTCGGCCTCACGGTAGAAAGCCGCGGTGTCGCGCACCGAGCGGGTCAGGACGCCGTTGGCGACGATGCCCACCGGCAACCGCCGGTATTGCGGGTCCAGCGGCATGCGCCCGCGCGACGGCTTGAGCCCGATCAGCCCGTTGCACGCTGCCGGGATCCGGATGGAACCGCCGCCGTCGTTGGCGTGCGCGATGGGCACCACCCCGGCGGCGACGAACGCGCCGGACCCCGAGGACGAGGCGCCGGCGGTGTGGTCGGTGTTCCAGGGGTTGCGGACCGGCCCCAGCCGCGGATGCTCGGCGGCGGCGCTGAACCCGAACTCCGACAGCTGGGTCTTGCCCAGCGATATCAGTCCGGTGTCGAGCACCACCCGGGTGACCGCACTGTCCGCGCTGGCCGGTCGCGGCTCCCAGGCGTCGGTGCCGTTCATCGTGGGCTGTCCGACGACGTCGATGTTGTCCTTGATCAGCGTCGGCACGCCTTCGAAAAAGCCTGTGCGGAAGCCGCCGCCGTGTTGCCCGGCGGCGGCCCTGGCCGCGTCGAAGGCCTGGTAGGCCAGGCCGTTCAATGCTGGGTTGACCGCCTCCGCGCGCGCGATGGCGGCCTCGACGGCATCAACCCGGCCCACCCGGCCGGTGCGGATCGCCTCGGCCAGGGCGACCGCATCCAGGTCGCCTAGGGCGTCGTCGCGAAAAGCGTGTACCCGAGCCATGCGTCGAGTGTCGAGGCAGACCCGGACTAGGCCTGCCCCACCTCGAAGCGCACGAAGCGCGTCACCGTGACTCCGGCCTCGTCGAGCAGTGCCTTAACCGACTTCTTGCTGTCGGACACCGACGGCTGCTCGAGCAGCACGCTGTCCTTGAAGAAGCCGTTGAGGCGGCCCTCGACGATCTTGGGCAGCGCCTGCTCCGGCTTGCCCTCGGCCTTGGCCGTCTCCTCGGCGATGCGGCGCTCGCTGGCCACCACGTCCTCGGGGACGTCGTCGCGGGACAGGTAGCGCGCCTTGAGGGCGGCGATCTGCAGGGCAACCGAGTGCGCCGCGTCGTTGTCCTCGCCGGTGAATTCGACGAGCACCCCGACGGCCGGCGGCAGGTCAGCGGCCCGCTTGTGCAGGTAGGTCTCGACGTTGCCGTCGAAGTACTGCACGCGGCGCAGCTCCAGCTTCTCGCCGATCTTGGCCGACAACTCGGCGATGGCCTGCTCGACCGTCTTGTCGCCGATGCTGGCCGCTTTGAGGCTCTCGACGTCGGTCGCCTTGGACTCCAGGGCGGCGTTGACGACCTCGTCGGCCAGGGCCTGGAACTCCGCGTTCTTGGCGACGAAGTCGGTCTCGGAGTTCAGCTCGATCAGTGCGCCCTGCTTGGCGGCCACCAGACCTTCAGCCGTCGCACGCTCGGCACGCTTGCCGACGTCCTTGGCGCCCTTGATCCGCAGCGCCTCGACCGCCTTGTCGAAGTCGCCGTCCGAGTCGGCCAGCGCGTTCTTGCAGTCGAGCATTCCAGCACCGGTCAGCTCCCGAAGTCGCTTGACGTCGGCAGCGGTGAAATTCGCCAATGCTCAGCCTTTCTTGAGATATCTCAGGATGCGTCTGTTGTTGATTCGGGGGTGCCACTCGGGGCTTCGGCGGCGCCGGCGGTAGCGGCGGCACCGGCCAGCAGCTCCTGCTCCCACTCGGGCAGCGGCTCGGCGGCTTCGGCCTCGGGCTTGCCGTCGCCACGGCCCAGCCCGGCACGGGCCTGCAGACCCTCGGCGACCGCGGAGGCGATCACCTTGGTGAGCAGCGCGGCCGAACGGATCGCGTCGTCGTTACCCGGGATCGGGTAGTCGACCTCGTCGGGGTCGCAGTTGGTGTCGAGGATCGCGATCACCGGGATGCCCAGCTTGCGGGCCTCGCCGACGGCGATGTGCTCCTTGTTGGTGTCGACGACCCAGATCGCCGACGGCACCTTGGCCATGTCGCGGATACCACCGAGGCTGCGCTCGAGCTTGTTCTTCTCGCGGGTCAGCATCAGGATTTCCTTCTTGGTGCGACCCTCGAAACCACCGGTCTGCTCCATCGCCTCGAGCTCCTTGAGGCGCTGCAGACGCTTGTGCACGGTGGAGAAGTTAGTGAGCATGCCGCCCAGCCAGCGCTGGTTCACGTACGGCATGCCGACACGGGTCGCTTCAGCGGCGACGGATTCCTGTGCCTGCTTCTTGGTGCCGACGAACATGACGCTGCCGCCGTGGGCGACGGTCTCTTTGACGAACTCGTACGCCTTGTCGATGTAGGTCAGCGTCTGCTGCAGGTCGATGATGTAGATGCCGTTGCGGTCGGTGAAGATGAACCGCTTCATCTTGGGATTCCAGCGACGGGTCTGGTGCCCGAAGTGGGTGCCGCTGTCAAGCAGCTGCTTCATGGTTACAACAGCCATGGCAATGCCCAGCTTTCAATGTCGGTTGTCGCCCGGAATCGGTTGAGACCGGGCCCTGGCGCCTGCTGCGATGCCGAACCCGCGTCCGGGGACTAACGGGACCGCTCGGCATGCTGATGCGGGTCCCTCGATTACTGGGCCGCGTTGCAGACGCGCGAAGTCAGCCCGCTTTCACGAGCTGCGTAGAGGAGTTTACACCGCGCGGGCGGGTGGTTTTTCCCGCTGCCCACCGGGCCGATCCCAGCGTCCACAGGGCCGTCCCAGTGACTGGCGGGGCGTGGGCGGGTCCGGTGCACTACCCGGATGCGATGGATATTGCTGGTCCTGGCGGTGTGTTGGGTGCTGCTCAACGCTCCGCCGGCCGACGCCGCCGGTGAGCGGCTGCAGTGGCCGCTGCGTCCGGCACCGGCAGTGACGCGCGCGTTCGATGCACCCAAGCCCGACTGGCAGGCCGGGCACCGTGGCGTTGACCTGGCGGGCAACCCGGGCCAGGCGGTCTACGCCGCGGGCGATGCGACGGTGATCTTCGCGGGGCTCTCGGGGGGCCGCCCGGTGGTGTCGCTGGCTCACCCCGGCGGCTTGCACACCAGCTACGAACCGCTGCGCGCGCGGGTGCGGGCCGGCCAGACGGTGGCATCCGGCGCGGTCATCGGTGAGTTGTTGGCCGGGCACGCCGGGTGCCCGGTGGCGGCGTGTCTGCACTGGGGGGCGATGTGGGGTCCGGCCTCGCACGCGGACTATGTCGACCCGCTGGGCCTGCTGGCGTCGACGCCGATCCGGCTCAAGCCGCTGACGGGTCAGGCCCGCGGGTGCGCCTGGTCATGCACCGCGCGCAACCGGGCGACCGCGACGTGGGTGTAGAGCTGGGTGGTGGCCAGGCTGGAATGGCCGAGCAACTCCTGCACCACCCGCAGGTCCGCTCCCCCTTCGAGCAGGTGGGTGGCGGCGCTGTGCCGCAGCCCGTGCGGTCCCATGTCGGGTGCGCCGTCCACCGCCGCGACGGTCTGGTGCACCACCGTGCGGGCCTGCCGCACGTCGAGCCGGCGGCCGCGCGCGCCCAGCAGCAGCGCAGGGCCGGACTCCGCGGTGGCCAGCGCCGGACGCCCGTTCGACAGCCAGGCGCTCAGCGCTTCGGCGGCCGGTGTCCCGAACGGCGCCGTGCGCTGTTTGTTGCCTTTCCCCAGCACCCGCACCACCCGATGCGCGGTGTCGACGTCGTCGACGTCCAGACCGCAGAGCTCGCTCACCCGGATGCCGGTGGCGTAGAGCAGTTCGACGATCAGCCGGTCGCGCAGGGCCAGTGGATCACCCTGTTCGGCTCCGGATTTAGCGGCCGTCATGGCGGCCAGCGCCTGGTCCTGGCGCAGCACCGACGGCAGCGTGCGGTGGGCTTTGGGCACCTGCAGGCGGGCGGCGGGATCGGTGGCCAGCAGGCCCCGGCGCACGGCCCAGGCGGTGAAGGCCTTGACCGAGGAGGTGCGGCGGGCCAGCGTGGTGCGGGCCGCCCCCGCACCGGCGGCCCCGGCCAGCCACGACCGCAGCACCGGCAGGCTCAGGGTTTGCAGATCCGATCCACGCGCGGTGAGGAAATCGAACAGCGAGCGCAGGTCGCCGCGGTAGGCGCGACGGGTGTGCGCCGAGCGACCGCACTGCAGTTCCAGGTATTCGTCGAACTCGTCGAGGACGGCCTGCATTCCCTCACGCTGACACGGCGCGCCCCGGTCTTTCAGAGGACGCGCCGCAGCGTGTCCGGGGTGAGATCTTTGAGCGACGGGTAGCCGTCCACGGCCATGGTCAGATCCGCTTCGGCGAGCAGGCTGCGCAGTACGTGGACGACGCCATCGACCCCGCCCAGGGCCATCCCGTAGGCGTAGGGCCGGCCGACGCCGACCGCGGTGGCGCCCATGGCCAGCGCCTTGACGACGTCGGCTCCGCTGCGGATGCCCGAGTCGAACAGCACCGGCAGCCCGCCGGCGGCCTCGACGACGCCGGGCAGGCAGTCCAGTGCCGGCAACCCGCCGTTGGCTTGGCGGCCGCCGTGCGTCGAGCAGTAGATGCCGTCGACGCCGCCGTCGATCGCGCGCCGGGCGTCGTCGGGGTGGCAGATGCCCTTGATGATCATCGGCAGGTCGGTCAGGGACCGCAGCCAGGTGAGGTCGTCCCAGGTGAGCGGGTTTCCGAAGGTCTGCGCCCAGGCCAGCACCGTGCCCTGCGGGTCTTCCTCGGGCGGCCGTTGCAGCCCGGCGCGGAACACCGGGTCGCTGGTGTAGTTACTCAGGCAGTGACCCCGCAGTTGCGGGAAGTTGGCCGTGGTCAGGTCGCGGGGGCGCCAGCCGGGGATCCAGGTGTCGAGGGTGACGATGATGGCCTTGTAGCCGGCGGCTTCGGCCCGCTGCACCAGGCTGGCGGCCAAGTCGCGGTCCTTGGGCGTGTACAGCTGGAAGAACCCGGGGGTGTCGCCGAACAGCGCGGCGACGTCTTCCAGCGGGTCGGCGGTCAAGGTGGAGACCACCATCGGCACGCCGGTGCGCGCCGCCGCGCGCGCCGTCGCCAGGTCGCCGTGCCCATCCTGTGCGCACAGGCCGATGACACCGATCGGCGCCATGAACAACGGCGAGGGCAGTGTCAGGCCGAACATCTGCACCGACAGGTCGCGCTCGGCGGCACCGACGAACATGCGCGGCATCAAACCCCAGCGGTCGAACGCCTCGCGGTTGGCGCGCTGGGTGCGTTCATCGCCTGCTCCCCCGGTGACATACGACCAGACTGAGGGCGCCATCGCCTTTTCCGCCCTGGCCTCCAGCTCGGCGAACGCCATCGGAAGCGAGGGCGCTACCCCGGCCAGACCCTGGAAATAGATTTCGAGCTGATAGTCGCCGAATGCCATGACTTAGAGGATGCCAGCCCGCGTCTGAGCCGAACCTACTGCTCCGCGGACTCCGCCTCAGCCAGCTCCTTTTTCCACTGCCGGAACGACTCCTCGGTGCGCCCGCGCCGCCAGTAGCCCGAGATCGAGGCAGCCCACTGGGCGTCGACGCCGCGCTCCTTGCGGATGTAGGGCCGCAGATTGTGCATGACGGCCTGCGCCTCGCCATGGATGAAGACATGCACCTGGCCGGGCAGCCAACGGGCGGTGGTGACCGCCTCGATCAGCGGGGCGTGGTCACCGGCGCGATCCTCCGGCACCAGATCCGCGCGTCCGCCGCGGTACACCCAGTTGACCTCGACTCCTTCCGGGGCGGTCAGCGGTATCTCGTCGTCGGGGCCGGCCACCTCGATGAACGCCATGCCCACCGCCGAGTCCGGCAGTGCCTCCAGGGCTGCCGAGATGGCCGGCAGCGCGGCCTCGTCGCCTGCCAGCAGGTGCCAGTCGGCGGCCGGGTCGGGCGCGTAGGCGCCGCTGGGGCCCATCAGATAGATCGGCTGGCCCGGCTGGGCCGTGGCGGCCCACTGTCCCGCCACTCCGTGCTCGCCGTGCACCGCGATGTCCAGCGTGATCCGTTCGGCGGCCTCGTCGACTCGGCGGACGGTGATGGTGCGCACCGGCGGCCGCTTCTCCGGCGGCAGTCCGGCGAAGCTGTCGATCGTCAGCGGCTGCGGCAGCGCAGCCACGTCGATGCCCTCGGCGACGAACACCAACTTGACGTAGGAGTCGGTGAACTTGCTGGGCACGAACGTGTCGAAGTTGTTGCTGCCCAGCACCACCCGCACCATGTGCGGCGTCAGCTGCTCGGTACTGACCACCTCGAAAGCCTGCACGGGCCGGCCTGCCACGTTTTCTCCTGTCCCGATCTGACCCCACGTCGACTATACGAGTCGGCTCTGGCGACGCCGCTGACGCACAATCCGCCAGCACCCGTCGCGGCACTCGGCCAGACCCATGAGTTCCAGCAGTGCCAGCGGCCCCAGCACGAGTTCTGGCGCCAAGCCCGCGGCGACGGCGATCTCGTCGACCACGGACGCGCCCCGGCCGGGTAGCGCCTCATAGACGCGTCGCTCGGTCTCCCCCAGCTCGTCGAGGGCGGTGGCGGGCCGCGGCTCGTCGGGCGCCAGCTCACCGATGTGGCCGACCAACTCCACGACGTCCTCGTAGCGGGTGACCAGCTCCGCGCCGTTGCGCAGCAGCGCGTGACAACCCGCCGATGCCGACGACGTCACCGGCCCCGGTACCGCGGCCACGACGCGGCCCAGCGATCGCGCCCAGGCGGCGGTGTTCGCGGCCCCACTGCGCAGTCCCGCCTCCACCACCACCGCGGCGCCCGCCAGGGCGGCCACCAGCCGATTGCGGGTGAGAAAGCGGAACCGGGCCGGGCGTACCCCGGGCGGGTACTCGGTGCAGACCAGACCGTGTTGGGCGATGCGGTGCAGCAGCGCGGAATGACCGGCCGGGTACGGGATGTCCAGCCCGCTGGCCAGGACGGCGACGGTGATCCCGTCGGCGGCCAGGGCGGCGCGGTGAGCCGCCCCGTCGATGCCGTAGGCGGCGCCGGAGACTACGGCGATGTCGCGCTGCGCGAGCCCGGAGGCCAGTTCGCCGGCGATGTGTTCGCCGTAAGCCGTCGCGGCCCGGGTGCCGACCAGTGCGGCCGCACGCGCGGCCACGTCGTCCAGGCGCGCGGGACCCGCCGCCCACAACACCATCGGCATGGTGTTCCTGGACCGGGCGCCGTCGAACGCGGCAAAGGCGAGCACCGGCCACTCGTCGTCATCCGGCGTCACCAGTCGGCCGCCACGGCGGTGAATCACCTCGAGATCCGTTGCAGTCCGGTCGATCTCGCGGCGCGCCGCGGTGAGCCGGACGAGGTCGTCATCGACCAGGCCGCGCCGGACCCGCTCGGCCGCCTCTTGCGGCCCGACACTGGCCACCAGGGCCGCGAGTTCCGCGCAGGGCGGTTCGGCGACCCGCGACAGGTATGCCCAGGCGCGCATCGTGGAGCTGTCGCTCATCGCAGCGCCCCCGCCTGCCGGAAACTCAGTGCGGTCGCGACCTCGGACAGACCGGGCGAGGTACGGCCGGCCAGATCGGCCAGGCTCCACGCGACGCGCAGCGTGCGGTCCACGCCGCGGATACTGAGCAGGCCGTCGTCCAGCGCCTTGCCCAGCGGCTCCATCGCGGTGCTGCTGGGCCGGAATTTGCGCCGCAGCAACGGTCCGGTGACTTCGGCGTTGGTGCGGAAACCGTGGGAGCGCCACCGCTCGGCAGCCGCTTCCCGCGCCGCCGTCACCCGCTGGCGCACCTGCGCCGTCGATTCCCCGGCGGCCACCCCGAACGCGCCCGCCCGGACCGGATTCATCTGCACTCGCAGATCCACCCGGTCCAGCAGCGGGCCGGACAGCTTGCCCAGATACCGGCGCTTGACCGCTGCGGCGCAGATGCAGTCCTGCGGGTCGGCCGGTGCGCACGGGCAGGGGTTGGCGGCCAGCACCAATTGGAACCGCGCCGGGTAACAGGCCACCCCGTCGCGCCGCGCCAGCCGAATTTCGCCGTCTTCCAACGGTGTTCGCAACGCTTCCAATACGCTGACGCTGATTTCCGCGCATTCGTCGAGGAACAGGACGCCGCGGTGCGCGCGGCTGACCGCTCCCGGGCGGGCCATTCCCGAGCCGCCGCCGACAAGCGCTGCGACGGTGGAATTGTGGTGAGGCGCGACAAACGGGGGCCGCCTGAGCAGCGGTGTATCGGCGGACAACAGTCCGGCGACCGAATGGATCGCGGTCACCTCCAGCGATTCGCTGTCCGACAGCGGTGGCAACAGGCCCGGAAGCCGTTGTGCGAGCATCGTTTTGCCTACGCCGGGCGGTCCGGTCAGCATCAGGTGATGGGCTCCGGCGGCGGCCACCTCGACAGCGAACCGGGCCTGCGACTGGCCCACCACATCGGCGAGATCAGCGGGCGGCTCCTCGAGGGGGGCCGACGCGACGATCCGTTGATCCAGGGCGGCCGTTCCGCCGAGCCAGCCCTGCAGCTGCCGCAGCGTGCGCACCCCCCAGACGTCGATGCCGTCGACCAGGCTCGCCTCGGCCAGGTTGTCGGCCGGGACGACGACCGACGGCCAGCCGTCCCGCTTGGCGGCGAGCACAGCCGGCAGCACCCCGCGCACCGCCCGCACCCGCCCGTCCAGCGACAACTCCCCCAGCAGCACCGTCTTCGCCAGCCGATCCCAGGACGTCTTCCGTTGCGCCGACAGCACCGCCGCAGCCAGCGCAATGTCGTAGACCGACCCCATCTTCGGCAACGTGGCAGGTGACAGTGCCAGCGTCAGCCGCACCATCGGCCATTCGTTGCCGGAGTTGTTGACCGCCGCGCGCACCCGGTTGCGCGACTCCTGCAATGCCGCGTCCGGCAGACCCACCAGATACACACCGGGCAACCCCGAGGCGATGTCTGCTTCGATCTCCACGATCTGCCCGTCGAGCCCTTGAACGGCAACAGAGAACGCATGTCCCAGTGCCATCAGCCGATGCCTTGCACGTGAGTGAGCTCCGGTACCGGCTGCCGACCGACCCGCACCCCGATCACGTCGATGCGGATCGCGGCCCAGCGTTGATCTTGTCCGGCGAGCCACAGGGCGGCCAGGCGGCGCAACCGCCGCACTTTGGCTTCGGTCACCGCCTCGGCCAGCCCGCCGTAACCGTCCCCGGTGCGGGTCTTGACCTCGACGAAAACTATTGTGCTGCAGGTTTTCTCATAAGCGATGAGATCAAGTTCGCCGTAGCGGCAGCGCCAGTTACGGCCCAGAATCTCAAGCCCATGGCGGGTCAGATGGTCGACGGCCAGCTGTTCGCCCCAAGCCCCGAGCTGAGCTCTCGTCATCGATCTGTGGGTCGTCATGCCGCACAAGGTGCCCGCGGGTGCCGACATCGGCGGCCCGCAACCGGGGCCTCAACGCGCCGGAACCAGGGTTCTATCCCCAGTTGCCCAGTTATTCACAAGATCTGCGGCGCAATGCCTTTCAGTCACCGGTCCTGACGTACTTGTCCTCGTAGTCGTTGTTGGCCGCACATGCCGAACCTGAGATTTCCTGGTGGCCGCGCCCGGTCAGCTGCCCGATCGGATCCTGAGGTGGCTGAGGCATCGGAAAGTCGACCGTATTCCGCACCGTGGACGTCCCGCCCTTGGCGCACGATCGGGAAAAGCTGTTGTTCTGACGCCAGCTTCCGTTAAAGAAGACCAATGGGGTAACGACGTCCGGGGCGAAAAATACCGTCATGCAGCGCGTCGCATCGCGCAGGCAGTCGGTGACTGATGTGAGGTCGTACTCGTAGGTCTTCGTCTTGAAGGACAACGTCTCGTGATAGCGGCCGCGGGCTCCCGCTGCCGGCGACGCCACCCGCGGCGCAACAGCGGTGGGATCATCGACTCCGTCGGCCTGACCGACATCTCCGGTCCGCCTCACCGTCACCGTTCTCGTGCTCGAACAACCCTCGGCATCTTCGGCCCTTGCTTCACCGAAGAGCGAGCCGTCCGGCCGGGGTCGCAGCGAGATCGCGCGGAACTGCTCGACATCCTGGTCATGACATTTCCAGCGTGCGGTGTACACCGAAATCCAGACGCCGCCGATGTCGTCGAATACCAAGTCGGAAGCCGGCTTGTCCGACGTCGCACGACTCACCGCCGTGGCCACGCAACCCCGTGCGGCACATTGTGACCGCACCGCCCACTGCCGCTTGGTTGGCGACGAGTCTGTTATCGGCTTGCCACCCAATGTGGTTTCGGGTCCGTAGTCAACCGTGAAAACACCGGTGAACGGACCGGTGTTGGCGAGTGCGGCGGGCGGTTTGGGGACCGGTTTGCGGGGCTCCGGCCAGACGAGGAAGGCGACCACGGTTCCGATGACGACGAGCACCGCCGTGAGTCCCGCCGCGGCCATCTTGGCCGGGAATTTCTTGCGCCCCCTGGCATCCGGTGTGGCCGGCGGGTGCGGTGCGGCGAGGGTCGGATCAGTCGCCGACGGCCGGCGATCCGCAACCTGCGTTTCGTCATCTGAAACGGAAGGCGCTGCGCGAGAAGCCATGTCGACCTTCTGCACGCCGACCGGATCCGTCAGTGCCGCCCGGGCGGCCGCCGCCAGCTCCGTCACCGCCGCATAGCGGTCATCCGGATTCTTCGCCATCCCGGTGGCGATGACCTCGTCCAGTGCGGCCGGCAATTCGCCGCGGAGAACCGACGGCCGGGGCGGCGGCAAACCGAGATGACCGCCGATCTGTTGTTCGATGCTCTTGCCGGGGAACGGTTGGCTGCCGGTCAGGCATTCGTGCAGGACGCATGCGAGGGCGTAGGTGTCGGCTCGCGCATCGGACTGCCCACTGGTCACCCGTTCGGGGGCCAGGTACGCCCAGGTGCCGATCACGTTGCCGGTGCCCGTCATCTGCGTCTCCCCGGCCGCGCGGGCGATGCCGAAATCGATCAGATACGCGAAGTCGTTTTCTGCGACCAGGATGTTGGACGGTTTGACGTCGCGGTGCACCAGGCCGACCCGGTGCGCAGCGCGCAGGGCCGAGGCCACCTGTTCGACGATGCCGATGGCACGGGACGGCTCCAGCGGGCCATCGGCGAGGACGGTTTGCAGGTCGCGCCCCTCAATCAGGCGCATGTCAACGTAGAGGCGACCCTCGATCTCCCCGAAGTGGTGGATGGGCACCACATGCGGGTCGGTGAGACCGGCGGCGGCCAGGGCCTCCCGGCGGAAACGCTGCTCGAACATGGGGTCACTGGCCAGATTGGCCGGCAGCACCTTGACCGCGACCACCCGCTGCGTCTCGGTGTCGAACGCGCGCCACACCTCGCCCATGCCGCCCCGGCCGATCAATTCGATCAGCCGGTAACGGCCAAAGGGTGTCCCCTCCACGGCGCCTCCCCAGCGGACTGTCGCTTCAAGTCAGCAACAGATTAGACGGAAGGCAGCGCCAGTGCTGGGCAGTCGATCAGGTCTTCTTGCTGGGGATGATGATGACCACGATCAGCGTGAAGATGCTGAAGAACAGCCCGAGGATGCCCCAGAACAGAGCGCTGCGGCCCTTCATCGACGCGACCAGGGCGCAGATGACGGCCGCGATGACGCTGCCTATCGCGACGAAGATCCCTTTGATACCGCGCAGGATGAATCCCGCTGCCTCGGGATTGCTCTGCGCGGCTAACACCATTTCATGCAGCACGGCCGTCTCCTCACGTATGTGATTCCGAGCGGCTACCCGCGCCGGGGGTCACTCAACCCGGTCCGCCCGGCTGTAGACGTTCATCGAGTCCTCCCGCAGGAAAGCCACCAGCGTGATCCCGGATTCCTCGGCCAACGCTACGGCCAGCGACGACGGCGCGGACACCGCGGCCAGCACCGGGATGCCGGCCATCAGCGCCTTCTGCGTCAACTCGAACGACGCCCGCCCGCTGACCAGCAACACCGATCCGGCCAGCGGCACCCGCCCGTGCTCCAGCGCCCAGCCGACGACCTTGTCGACCGCGTTGTGCCGGCCGATGTCCTCCCGCACCGCGAGCATGGTGCCGTCCACCCCGAACAGGGCCGCCGCGTGCAAGCCGCCGGTGGCGGCGAAGACCTTCTGCCCGCCGCGAAGCTGATCCGGCATCGCCCGCAACGCGGCCGCGGAGACGGTTGCCGGGTCGTCGCCGGGCGCATGCCGGCTGATCAGTCGCACCGCCTCCAGCGAGGCCTTGCCGCAGACCCCGCACGACGAGGTGGTGTAGAAGTTGCGCGTGACGTCCAGGCTCGGCGTTTCGACACCGGGCGCCAGCGTCACGTCGAGCACGTTGTAGCTGTTGGCGCCGTCGTCGTCGCGGCCGTCGCAGTAGCGGATGGTCTGCACGTCTGCGCGCTGCGCGATGATCCCTTCGGTGAGCAGAAATCCTTGCGCCAGTTCGAAATCCGACCCCGGGGTGCGCATCGTGACGGTGCTCGGCGTGCCGTTGAGGCGTATCTCCAGCGGCTCCTCGACGGCCAGGGTCTCCTGACGGGTCGTCGCCTGGCCGGCGGCCAGATGCCGGACCCGCCGGCGCGCGGTCAGGTGCCGCACAGGGTCTTCCCCGCCGACCTCGCAGTCTGCGCTGTCACGGCCTCAACGTACCCCGGGCGGCCTCACACCGCTGAGGCCAGCGACTCGAGCGCCTCCGCCGACGTGTGCGTCGGATGCCAGCCGAGTTCGCGTTGGGCCCGGGTGGTGTCCATGACCACCGACGCGCGCGCCACATGCAGCCACTCCATCAGCGAGGGCACGAACGGCAGATGCGAGATCGCGGCCGATGCGGCCGACGCCGCCACGGCAGGCACGCGTACCGGTCGGCCACCCAGGGCCCGGGCGACATCGCTGATCGTCACCACCCCGTTGCCGGCGATGTTGTAAGCCCCCGGCGGGGCCGGGGCGACGGCCGCCAGGGCAATCGCGGCGGCGACGTCGTCGTGGTGCACCAGCTGCAGCGGCACTCCCGGATCAGGGATCACCGGCTTGAGTTTCTGCAGCACCTTGGACACCGCGCGCATCGGAGCGGGCAGCTGGTTCCACGGCATCGCGTCGGCCAGCGCGGGCGCCTCGGGACCCGCGACGATGCACGGCCGCAGCACGAACACATCCAGCGGCGAGTCCGCGGTGATTTCGGCCAGCACCGCTTCGCAGGCCGACTTCTGCGCCGAGTAGTAGTGCTCGGCCGAACCACGGGTCGGAACGTCCTCGGTCAGCGGCACCGGGTTGTCCGAGTGGTAGCCGTAGGCGGCCACCGATGAGGTGTAGACCAGACGGCGTGGCTGTCCGGATGCCTTCTGCGCTTCGACGGTCGCCTCGAACACGTTGCGGGTGCCCTGCAGGTTGACCCGTTCGCTCTCCTCGCGCGAGCCCATCACGATGAACGCCAGGTGGACCACCACGTCGGCGTCGGCGACCAGGGCGTCGACCGCCTCACGATCGAGGATGTCGCCCTGGACGTACGTCGTCTTGGTCCAGCCGCGCGTCAGCGGATCGAACGGCCGGCGCGCCATCCCGAGGATCTTGGTGATAGCCGGTTCGCGCTCCAAAGCCGTGACAGCCGAAATGCCGATCTCCCCGGTCGGACCGGTCACGGCGACAGTAAGTCCCATTTGAACGAAGCTTCCCATCGCCGGCTCTGGCCAAACGCAAAAAGTCGTAGCTCACAGATGTGTGCGAACTGCGGCAGATGGTTATTCATAGCGCGTTCACATCGGGCCTCCCGGCGAAAGAGGAACCATGCAGCTGATAGCACCGGCCGACTCCATGTTCCTGGTCGGCGAATCTCGCGAACACCCCATGCACGTCGGCGCGCTGCAGTTGTTCAAGCCGCCGGAAGGTGCCGACGACGATTTCGTGACCGAGGCCTACGAGTCGATGCTGCGGTGCACTGACGTCCAACCCACCTTCAACAAGCACCCGGCGTTCTTCGGTCCGGTCACCAACCTTGCGTGGTCGCATCAACGCGAGGTCGAGCTCGACTACCACTTCCGTCGCTCCGCGCTGCCACGCCCGGGACGGGTCCGCGAACTGCTCGAGTTGGCCTCCCGGCTGCACGGCAGCCTGCTGGACCGCCACCGTCCGCTGTGGGAAGCGCACCTGGTGGAGGGCCTCAACGACGGGCGCTACGCGGTATACACCAAGTTCCACCACTCGCTGATGGACGGAGTGTCCGCGCTGCGGTTGATGCAGCGCGCCTTCACCGACGACCCCGAAGATGACGAAGTGCGGGTGCCATGGGAGCTGAAGCCCCGGCAGCGGGCCGGCGGCCACAAATCGTCGCCGCTGGACACGCTGACCGACACCGTGCGCTCGACCGCCGCTCTGGCGCCGTCGACACTGTCCCTGGCCCGTGCGGCGTTGCTGGAGCAGCAACTGACCTTCCCGTTCCGGGCACCGAAGACCATGTTCAACGTGAGGATCGGCGGCGCCAGGCGCATTGCCGCCCAGTCCTGGCCGTTGGAACGGATATTCGCGGTGAAGGACGCCGCGAATGCCTCCTTCAACGACGTCGTGCTGGCCATGTCCGCCGGGGCGCTGCGGACCTATCTGATCGAGCAGAACGCTCTCCCGGACACCTCGCTGATCGCGATGGTGCCGGTGAGCCTGCGCAAGGAAGGTGAGGCCGAGAGCGGCGGGAACTCGGTGGGCACCGTGCTGTGCAACCTCAACACCCACATCGAAGACGCGGGAAAGCGCATCCAGGGCATCAGCTCGTCGATGAGCGAGCAGAAAGAGGTGTTCAACCAGCTGCCCAAGGTTCAGCAACTCGCCCTGTCGGCCTTCATGACCGGCGGGCTGTTCCTCGGACTCATTCCCGGGTTCATCCGGACCGCCCCGCCACCGTTCAACATCGTGATCTCCAACGTGCCCGGCTCCAAGGAGCCGCTGTACTGGCGGGGAGCTCAAATGGTGGGCAACTACCCGTTGTCGATAACCTTGGACGGTCAAGCGATGAACATCACGGTGACCAACAACGCCGAGAATCTGGACTTCGGGCTCGTCGGCGCCAGAGGCAGTGTGCCGCACCTGCAACGCATGCTGAGTCACCTGGAGACATCTCTGAAAGATCTCGAACGCGCCGTCGGCGTGTGAGGCCGTGCGCGGCCCCGCTACTCTACGGCCATAGCAGCGCCGAAGGGAGGAAGCGACGTGGCCGACGAAACCACCGCCGCGAGTGCAGCACCTGGTGCACTCACGGCTGACCCGGGAACGGTTTTCGCCGCCCTCGCCGAGATCATCTATCAGGGTTCAGATGCGACCCAGATGTATGCCGCGATCTGCGTGGCAGCCACCCTGGTGGTCCCGGGTTGTGACCACGCCAGCCTGTTGGTCAAGCGGGACGATCGTTATGTGACGGTGGGCGCCAGTTCGCGCCTGGCCCACCGCATCGACGATCTCGAACGCCGTTCCGGCGACGGTCCGTGCATCGATGCGATCGAGGAAGAGACGCCGCAGATCGAACCCGACCTGACCAAGCCGAACCAGTGGCCGCACTTCGCCGCCCGGCTCATCGAGGAGACGCCGGTGCGCGGCGCGATGGGTTTTCGGCTCCTGATCGACAAGCGCAAAGGCGCGGCGCTGAACCTGTTCAGCGAGACTCCCAACAAGTTCGACTCGGAGGCCGCGGGCCGTGCCGCGGTGCTGGCGTCCTTCGCCAGCGTCGCAATTAACGCCATCGCGCACGGCGAGGACGCCACCAGCCTGCGCCGGGGGCTGCTGAGCAACCGGGAGATCGGCAAAGCGGTCGGCATGCTGATGATGCTGCACGACATGAACGAGGACGACGCCTTCGATCTGTTGCGGCGCCACTCGCAGAGCCTCAACATCAAACTCGCCGACGTGGCGCGCAAGGTCATCGAGTCCCGCGGCAATCTGCCGGACTCGGAGGAGGACGCCTGAGCTGCTATTCAGGCAGCCGCAGCTCGGGCTTCTCGACCTCTTCGATGTTGACGTCCTTGAACGTCACCACCCGCACCTGCTTGACGAAACGAGCCGGGCGGTACATGTCCCACACCCACGCGTCGGCCAGGCGCAGTTCGAAATAGACCTCGCCGTCGGCGTTGCGCGGCACCATTTCCACGCTGTTGGCGAGATAGAAGCGGCGCTCGGTTTCCACGACGTAGCTGAACTGACCGACGATGTCCTTGTATTCGCGGTACAGCGAGAGCTCCATCTCGGTTTCGTACTTTTCGAGATCCTCGGCACTCATCAGTTCAGACGTCCTTCTCCCGGAGCTGCTGCCCCATCTTCTCTCAACAGAAATCGTCGCCATCGCTCGGGCACTCTGCGATGAACTCGGCCGTGCCGCCCGTCGCGACCCGGCGCACGTTGATGAACGAATACCGGTGTTGCGGGCACGGACCGAGCTCTGCGAGCGCGCGACTGTGGGCCGGCGTGCTGTATCCCTTGTGGTCGGCGAAACCGTAGCCGGGATGGTCGGCATCCATGGCGACCATCAGCCTGTCCCGGCTGACCTTGGCCAGCACGCTGGCCGCGGCGATGCAGGCGGCCGCCGCGTCGCCGCCGATCACCGGCAGGGACGGGACCGACAACCCGGGCACCCGGAAGCCGTCGCTGAGCACGTATCCCGGCCGCACCGACAAGCCGGCCACCGCGCGCCGCATGCCTTCTATGTTGGCCACGTGCACACCGCGGCGGTCCACCTCGGTCGAGGGAATGAACACCACGTGATAGGCCAGTGCATAGCGACGGATGAGCGGAAACAGCTTCTCCCTGGCCTTCTCGGTCAGCTTCTTCGAATCATCAAGGGCCGCAAGGCTTTCCAGCCGTCCCGGACCGAGCACGCAAGCGGCCACCACCAGCGGGCCGGCACACGCGCCGCGACCGACTTCGTCCACCCCGGCGACCGGGCCCAGACCGCTGCGGTACAGCGCGGATTCCAGCGTGCGTAGACCGGCAGACTTGCGGATCACCGTCCGCGGTGGCCAGGTGGTGGCCATGGTCACTGACCCTGCTGAGGGTCAATCGAACTCACACCACCCCATCGCTTGGGCGGCCACACGATGAATCGGGCCTTGCCGATGACGTTGGCGACCGGCACGGTGCCTGCCGTGGGGTCACCCGTGCACTGCATCGGGCAGTGGGCGCGGGAATCCGCCGAGTGCGTGCGGTTGTCCCCCATCACCCACAACCGCCCCTCCGGCACGGTGACGGGCCCGAACTCGCTGCCCAGGCACGGGTAGACCGACGGGTCGGCCATCATCGTGCTCGGGTCCAGGTAAGGCTCCTTCAACGGCTTGCCGTTGACCGTAAGCCCGGTGTCCGCGCGACACTGCACCGTCTGCCCGCCGACTGCGATCACCCGCTTCACCAGGTCGTTTTCGTCGGGCGGCACGAAACCGATGAAGGACAGCGCATTCTGGACCCAGCGCACCAGGGTGTTGGGTGAGCGGATCGACTTGTAGCCGACGTTCCACGACGGCGGACCTTTGAAGACGATGACGTCGCCCGGTTTCGGTGAGCTGAACCGGTAGGTCAGCTTGTCGACCATGATGCGGTCACCGACACATGTGGAGCACCCGTGCAGGGTGGGCTCCATCGACTCCGAAGGAATCAGGTAGGGACGCGCCACGAAGGTCAGCATCACGTAGTAGAGCACGATCGCGACGACCGCGAGTGTGGTCAGTTCCCGCAGCGTCGAGCGCTTCTCGGGTTTGTCCTTCTTCCGCTTTCCCTTGGGATCGGCGACGGCCTCGCCCTCCGGATCGGTCTCCGGCGCAGCCGACTCCGGCTTGGCGGTGTCCGGCCGGCGCTCCGAGGGCGAGTCCTCCGGAGAAGAATCCTCAGTGTCAGTCACGAGATCAGGGTAGCCAGCACGAGGCGTGGGGCTGTGGACGCCGGGTCGCGTCCGCGGTCAGCGCTTTTCCTTGATCTTGGCCTTCTTGCCGCGGAGCTCACGCAGGTAGTACAGCTTGGCGCGACGGACGTCGCCACGAGTCACCACCTCGATGTGGTCGATGTTCGGCGAATGGACCGGGAAGGTCCGCTCGACGCCAACGCCGTAGCTCTCCTTGCGCACCGTGAACGTCTCGCGGATGCCGCCACCCTGGCGACGGATCACGACGCCCTTGAAGACCTGGATGCGCTCTTTGGCGCCCTCGATCACCTTGACGTGAACGTTGATGGTGTCGCCCGGGTTGAACGCGGGGATGTCGTCGCGCAGCGACGCCTGGTCGACGAAGTCCAGCCTGTTCATTGGAAAGACACTTCCTCGGGGTTTGCGACTTGGCCGACCGCACGCAGGCATGCGACGGTCACCAAGCCGATGGTTAGGGCTTCTTGGGTGTATCCCCCAGCAGGCGGTAGGCACCGGGCCCGCCGACAACCGCTGAACGACAACTGGCCAATTGTGCCAGACGGGGCGCATGCAGTGAAAATCACAGGAAACTGTAGTGGTTCGCGACCGCCCTAAACCGCCTGCAAGTGGTACATATAGCTGGGGTCGAACCGCGCGGATCCAAACCCTTCCCAGGACCCGCTAAAGCCGGATACCCGGCGCAGATGGCACGGAATTGCGCAGCGGCCGCCCCGCACGGATGCCTTGAAGAAGCCCGAGGATGCCGAAGGAGTGCCATGCGAGCCCGGCCGCTGACGTTGCTTTCCGCCGTAGCGGCGGCTGCGTTGGTGGTGGTGGCCGGGTGCGAGGCCACGGTCCACGCGAAAACGTTCAACTCCACCGATCAGACGGCGACCCAGCAGCAGGCCCAGCCGCAGCAGCAGCTGGTCGAGCTGTTGCTGCGGGCCATCACCCCCACCGCACAGCCGATGGCGCTGCCGAGTCTCACGCCGAGCGGGCTGGCCGGCGTGCAGGCGCGCATCCAGCAGGCCACCGACCAGGCTGCGGCCAGCGGCGCCACCCTAGCGGTGGCCATCCTTGACCGCGCGACCCACCAGCTGGTCTCCAACGGCAACACCCAGATCATCGCCACGGCGTCGGTGGCCAAACTGTTCATCGCCGATGACCTGCTGCTGCGAGAGTCCGAGGGCAGGTCGGTGCTCTCCCCCGAGGACCGCCAGTCACTGGATGTGATGCTGCAGTCGTCCGACGACGGGGCGGCCGAGCGTTTCTGGGGCCAGGACGGCGGCGACGCGATCATCACCCAGGTGGCGAGCCGGTACGGCCTGACCTCGACGGCGCCGCCCAGCGACGGGCGGTGGTGGAACACCATCAGTTCGGCGCCCGACCTGATCCGCTATTACGAAATGCTTCTCGACGGCTCGGGTGGGCTGCCCATGGAGCGCGCCAAGCTGATCGTCAACGACCTGGCCAAGTCGACCCCGACGGGCATCGACGGCTATCCCCAGCGCTTCGGGATCCCCGACGGTCTCTATGCGGAACCAGTCGCGGTCAAACAGGGCTGGATGTGCTGCATAGGCGCCGACTGGATGCATCTGTCGACCGGCGTAATCGGCAAAGACCGCCGCTACATCATGGTGATCGAGTCGCTGCAGCCCTCCGATGACGCGACTGCGCGCGACACCATCACCCAAGCGGTCAAGACGATCTTCCCCAACGGCCGCATCTAGTGCATCACCGAGCCTGCAAAATTGCAGGCCGCCACTCGCACTTTCGCTGCGGATTTACAGGGTGGATGAGTGCGCCCGGGTGTAGGGGGGTGGACGCCTAAATCAGTCCAGCAGCTCCGGCCGGCGTTCCCGCGTCCGCTGCAGTGACACCTCGCGGCGCCAGGCGGCGATCCGCGCATGGTCACCCGACAGCAGAATCTCCGGGACGTCCAGGCCGCGCCAGCTCGGCGGGCGCGTATAACTGGGACCCTCGAGCAGGCGGTCCAGGCCCGGCGAGTGCGAATCGTGTTGAGCCGACGCAGGATTACCCAGCACACCGGTCATCAGTCGCAGCACGGCCTCGATCATCACCAGTGCCGCCGACTCGCCGCCGGGCAGCACGTAATCGCCGATCGACACCTCTTCCACGCGCATCCAGCGCGCGGAGTCCTCGACCACCCGCTGGTCGATGCCCTCGTAGCGCCCACAGGCGAAGACCAGATGCCGCTCCGAACTCCACCGCTGCGCGGTGGACTGGTCGAAGAGCACCCCGGCGGGACTGGGAACGACCAGAAGCGTGTCGTCCGAACAGATTTCGTCCAGCGCCTCACCCCATACCGGCGCCTTCATGACCATGCCCGGTCCCCCGCCGTAGGGCGAGTCATCCACCGAATGGTGCAAGTCGTAGGTCCACCGCCGCAGATCGTGCACCTGCAGGTCGACGAGACCCGATGCAATAGCCTTGCCGGGCAGCGATTCCCGCAGCGGCTCGAGGTACGCCGGGAAGATTGTGACGACGTCGATTCTCATTCCAGATCCAGCAGACCGTCCGGCGGTTCGATCTCGAGGGTGCCGTCGTCCAGCGACACCGACGTCACGATCGCGCTGACGAACGGCACCAGCAGTTCACCGGATTCGCTTTTGACGGCGAGCAATTCGCCGCCTGCGGTATGCAGGACCTCCGCGACCACGCCGATCTCCTGACCCGCTGCGGTGCGGACCCGGAGTCCCTCCAGCTGGTGGTCGTAGTAGGTGTCCGGCTCGTCGATCGGTGGCAACTCGTCGGAGTCGATGACGAATAGGCAGCCGCGCATCGCGTCGGCGGTGTCACGGTCGGCGACCCCGGCCAGGCGCACCAGCAGCCGGGCGCCGTGCGGGCGCGCCTTTTCGACGACGTAGCTGCGGGCCGGACCCGGATCGCGGGGCTTCTTGGCGCGCAGGGTGGCACCCGGCGCGAACCGGACGTCGGGATCGTCGGTGCGAACGTCGACGACGAGTTCGCCGGTGATGCCGTGCGCCTTGGCCACGCGCCCGACGATCAGCTCCATGTGAGCGCTGCTATTGGTCGGTGTCCACCACGTCGACGCGGATTCCGCGGCCGCCGATACCGGCGACCAGGGTGCGCAGCGCGGTGGCGGTACGTCCGCCCCGGCCGATCACCTTGCCCAGGTCGTCAGGGTGGACGTGGACCTCGACGGTGCGCCCGCGACGGCTGGTCACCAGGTCGACCCGGACGTCGTCAGGATTGTCGACGATGCCACGGACCAGGTGTTCGACGGCGTCGACCACGACGGTGCTCATGGCGCCGGTCAGCTTTCGGTGGCTTCGGACTGCTCGCCGGCTTCGGCCGGTGCCTCCGCCGCGGCGTCGGCGGGCGTCTCGTCGCCCTTGGCGGCCTTCTTCGGCGCGGACTTCTTCTTCGGCTTGGTGGCCTCGGTGGTGGGTCCGCCGTCGGCGGCCGCCAGCGCGGCGTTGAAGAGCTCGAGCTTGCTGGGCTTGGCCGGCTTGACCTTCAGACGGCCCTCGGCACCGGGCAGGCCCTTGAACTTCTGCCAGTCACCGGTGATCTTCAGCAGCTTGAGGACGGGCTCGGTGGGCTGGGCGCCGACGCCGAGCCAGTACTGCGCGCGCTCGGAGTCGATCTCGATCAGGCTCGGCTCTTCCTTCGGGTGGTAGCGGCCGATGACCTCGATGGAACGACCGTCGCGACGGGTGCGCGCGTCGGCAACCGCGATGCGGTACTGGGGATTGCGGATCTTGCCAAGCCGGGTGAGTTTGATCTTCACAGCCATGGTTAAGCGACTCTCCTGTGGTGTCACGCTGCAATTCAGCGACGGGGGCGGGATGCCCGGGTCCGGTTTTGCCTCGCGTGTGTGACCACCCGGCGATCGTGATCGCGGGGCGGACAGCGGCCAATTGTGCCAGAACGGGGTCCCCGGGCGTTAATTGGCGTGGCGACCGCAAGAGCGGGCGCTGCGCCGCGCCGCGCCGCGCTCAGATTGCCGTCATGGTCGTGTCCGGGGGCCGTGGCACGACCCTGACGGCAATCTCGGCGACAGTGCACCCAGCTACATGACCTTCTGGAACGTCTTGGTCTCGACACGGCGGGTCATCCGCCAGCCCTCGGCCGTCCGCACGAACTCGTCGTCGTACCAGAGCCCGCAGAACAGGATCTGCTCCTTGTCGCCGCCGAGCACCATCGGGTTGAAGCAGATCACCCGCGACGAAGCCGTGTCGCCGTCGATGCGAACCGAGAAGTTTCCCAGCATGTGCGAGTACACCGGGAAGTTCGGCAACACCTCCGACAGCCACTTCTTCACCTCGGGGTACTCGCCGGCGATCCCGCCCAGGGCGGTGTAGTCGATGTGCGCGTCGGGGGTGAAAACCTTGTCCAGGTCGTCGAATCGGCGCTGGTCGATCGCCGTGGAGTAGTCGACGAGAAGCTGCTGGATCTCCAGCCGATCGGATATCTCTTCCAGGCTCAACATGTCTCGATTCAACACCGCGGTCCCGAACGATAAAATGTGCCTCCATGCGAAAGCTCATCGCCGCGGCCGCCGCGCTGCTCACGGTTACGTTGCCGGGCGCCATCCCGGTGGCGCACGCGGACACCGACGTCCAACAGGCAGCGGGTTCGATGCCCATTCCCGACGGTCCGGCGCAGACCTGGATCGTCGCCGACATGGACAGCGGTCAGGTGCTGGCCGGCCGCGAGCAGAACGTCGCCCACCCGCCGGCGAGCACCATCAAGGTGCTGCTCGCGCTCGTCGTGCTGGACGAGGTGCCGCTGGACTCCACGGTCGTCGCCGACCTCACCGATACCGCCGTCGAGTGCAACTGCGTCGGGGTGAAGGTGGGCCACAGCTACACCGCGCGCCAACTGCTCGACGGCCTGCTGCTGGTGTCGGGCAACGACGCCGCCAACACGCTGGCCGACATGCTGGGCGGCCAACAGGTCGCGGTGGCCAAGATGAACGCCAAGGCCGCGTCGCTGGGGGCGTCGAACACCCATGCGGCGACGCCTTCCGGACTGGACGGGCCCGACGACTCCGGCTGGTCGACGGCGCATGACCTGGCGGTGATCTTCCGCGCGGCCATGGCGAACCCGACGTTCGCCAGCATCACCGCCGAGCCGTCGGCGATGTTCCCCGGCGAGAACGGCGACCAGCCGATCCTGAACCAGGATGAGTTGCTCGCGCGCTACCCCGGTGCCATCGGCGGCAAGACCGGGTTCACCAACGCGGCCCGCAAGACTTTCGTCGGAGCGGCTAGCCGTGGCGGCCGGCGACTGGTGATCGCCATGATGTACGGCCTGGTCAAAGAGGGTGGGCCGACCTACTGGGATCAGGCGGCCAGCTTGTTCGACTGGGGCTTCGCGCTGGGCCCGCAGGCGGGCATCGGCTCGCTGTAGCAGCGGCGGAGCGTCAGGCGGTGACGCTCGGCCAGGCCGCGGTGAGCAGCGCGGTCAACACCGGAATCCTGCGCTCGGCGATCTCGGGCTGTGGCAGCACCCCCTCGACCACCGCGGCTCCGTCGAAGACGTTGGTGAGCAGGGCCACCAGCACCGGAAAGGAATCGTCCGGGAAGCCGTCCGCGCCGGGCATCGCACGCGCCGCGTCGAAGATCTTCGCCGAGTACTGCCCCAACTCGTGTTGCAGCGTCTCTCGGAGCTTCTCGTCGGTACGCGCGGCGATGAGCAGTTCATAGAGCACCGCGTTCGTCGGGCCGCCGGTGATGTCGCGCAGGATCGTCAGCGCCGCTTGCAGTGCCGGCTGGTCGGCCGGTATCTCGGCGACCTGCTTGTTGAAGGTTTCCAGCTGCCGGCGCAGCACCTCGGACGCGGTGGCCGCCATGAAATCGCCCATCGTCTCGAAGTGACGGAACAGGGCGCCCACCGATACCCCGGCGCGTTTGGTGATCACCGCGGCCGAGGCCCGGGCATATCCCACCTCGATGATGGTGTCGATGCAGGCCTGCAGGAGCCGGCCGACGGTCTCCTCGCGCCGCTGCTGCTGCGTCCTGGCCATCTCAGGCCGACAGGCTCATCGCTGCCGACTGGCGCTCGCCCGCGCGCAGGTAACGGCCCGACTTCACGGTCTGGCCGTAGCCCTCGCGGAACTCGCCGTTACGGTAGACGACAGCACCTCCCACACCGGTGGCGACCACGGTCGCGTCATTGCGGTTGACCATGCGCCGCAGGCCGCCGTAGAAGGGCACCGCCTCCTCGTGGTAGCCGTCCACCGAGTCATCCAGGTGGGCGGGGTCGATCACCACGAAATCCGCACGGTCGCCCTCACGCAGCGTGCCGGCGTTGAGCCCGAACCACTCGGCGACCTCGGCGGTGAGGCGGTAGATCGCTCGTTCCGGCGTCAGGAACGGCGACCCGGCCCGCTGTGCCTCCTGGATGCGCTTGAGCAGTCGCAGCGGGAAGTTGTAGAAGGCCATGTTGCGCAGGTGAGCGCCGGCGTCGGAGAAACCCATGTGGATGCTCGGGTCGGCGGCCAGCTTGTCCAGCTGCTTGGGCCGGTGGTTGGCAACGATGGTCGTCCAGCGCACGTTGCGCTCGCCGTTCTCGACCAGAATGTCGAGGAACGCGTCCAGCGGATGCAGCCCGCGTTCGTCGGCGATCGCGCCGAAGCTCTTGCCGACCAGCGACTCGTCGGGGCACTCCACGATCACCGCGTCGTGGAAGTCGCGGTGCCACAACGAGGGTCCGAGCTTGCGCCGGTCGAACTGCCGACGGAATTCCCGACGATAGGACTCGTCTGCCAGTAACTCGTTGCGCTGCAACTGATCCCGCAGGTGCAGCGCGGCCGTACCGGCGCCGAATTCTTCGAAGACCGGCAGATCGATTCCGTCGGAATACAATTCGAACGGCACCGGCAGGTGCTGGAAGCGCACGCTGGCGCCCAGCAGTTTGTTGAGCACCCGGGTGCCGCGGCCGAAGGTGTGCACCGCCAGCGGCATCGACTTGGCGTCCGCCGACACCAGCATGCTCATCCGGACGCCCTTGCGCCGGTTGAGAAGCCGGCTGCTGGTCAGGAAGAACATCAGCGGGGACACCGGGCTGTTGACGTTGGGTGCGCTCTGCAGAATACGGCCGCGCTTGCGCAGCACCTTGATCAGGCGGCGCCGCTCGCGCCAGGTCGCGAAGGTCGAGGGCAGTGCCCGTGACCGGAACCGTTCCCCGTCGAGCTTGTCGATCGGCGCGTCCATCCCGGACATGCCGAGCATCCCGGCATCGAGCGCCTCGTCCAGCATTCGCGCCATCTTCTCCAGCTCGGCATCGGTGGGGCGCACGGTTTCGTCGGTGGCCCGCTCGAGTCCCAGCACCGCGGTCCGCAGATCCGAATGACCGAGCATGGAGCTCACGTTCGGCCCCAGCGGCAGCGCGTCGATCGCCTCGACGTACTCCGCCGGCGACGACCACGTCTTGTTGTTCTGCAGCGCGCCCAGGACGAAGTCGCGCGGCACCGCCTCGACGCGGCTGAACAGGTCGGCGGCGTCTTCGGAGTTGGCGTACACCGTCGACAGTGAGCAGTTGCCCAGCATCAAGGTGGTGATCCCGTGGCGTACCGACTCACGCAGACCCGGGTCGAGCAGAATCTCGGCGTCGTAGTGGGTGTGGACGTCGATGAAGCCGGGCGCGATCCACTTTCCCTTGGCGTCGATCACCTCCGGACATCCCGTCTCGTCCAGCGGGCCGGCCGATACGGTGGCGACCACGCCGTCACGGATGCCCAGGCTCCGTTTCTGTGGCTTGGCGCCGGTTCCGTCAAACCACAGGCCGTCGCGGATGATCACGTCGAAAGTCACAGTTCCTCCAAGAATGGCTGGCTGGGCTGCCACGAAGCTAACATAGATAGCGATCGCTCGCAATCTTTCCCAAGGTTCAGCGCCCCGGCCCGGAAGGCCTGGTGGTCGGCGGTTCCGGTGCCACCGTGGTCGCCGTCGTCGTGGTGCCCGGCGTGCCGGTCACCGGGTCCGGCACGTTCACCGCGGGCGGGATGTCACCGCTGCGGTCCGCCACGGCCGGGATGCGGATGAGACCTCCCAACTGGCCGCATTCGTTGCTGCGTACCGTCACGGACATCTCGCCGGCCAGGTCGCCCTGGGATTGCAGCCGCAGCGTCAGCACCTGGGTGGTCATCTGGGTGCTCGCCTGCCCGGTGGGCCCGATGCACGGAAACTTCGTGGTCTCCGGCCTGGACCGCCACTGGCCGTCGATGAACTCCAGCAGCAGCGGATGAACGTCAGGCGATTTCACCTGCGCGTGATCGGTGTCGTCGAGCAGCGTCGCCGCCGCCAGGCAGCGGGTGGGCGTGCAGGACGAGCGGATCGCCCACCAGGTCTGGACGTCGGGCGGCTGCGGCGTGGGATTGTCGTTGAAGGTCTGCCGGGAGCGCTGCACCTCGATGCGATAGGTGCCGTCCAGTGGGGGCGGTGGGGCAGCCTTGGTGGTGGCCGCCACGGCGCTCGACGTGGTCGACGGGCCCCCGGCGCGGACAGGAGTATCGGTGTGGCGCCCGACGCTGATGACAGCCGCGGACAAACCGGCCAACAATGCCAGGGCGACGGCGCCGATCAGTATCCGGCGCGGACCGAATCGCCTGGTGCGCCCGGTTCCGCTGGAAAAGGCGTCCAGTCGCCGCGCCAGCGAGCCCGCGGCGGATCGCAGGAGTCCCGCCGGCGGCCCGCTGGCCGGTTCCAGGACCGGTGCTGGCGGTGCCGGTTCCGGCCACGCGTAGACCGGGTAGTCGACGACGTAGGCGGGCTCGGCGGCAGGCTGCTCGACGGGTGTCGCCGCAGCGTCGTGGTCGGCGATTCCCGCCCGATCGGCGAGGGCGGCGGCGAACTCGCGGCAACTGCCGAATCGATCCGCCGGCTGGTCGGCCTGCGCCCGCCCGAGCACGTCGTCCAGGCGGGCCAGGTCCGGGCGCAACTCGCTGAGTCGCGGCGGGGTCCCTGCCGTCGGCGGCGCCCCGGTGAACAGGTGCAGCGCGGTCGCCGCCAGCGCGTACTGATCAGCGCGTCCGTCGACGGCGGCGCCGGTAGCCTCCTCGGGCGCAGCGTAGCCAGCTTCACCGGGCGGGCGCTGCAATCCGAAGTCGCACAACATCACTTGTGGGTCGCCGGCGCCCGGCGCGGTCACCAGGATGTTGCCGGGCCGGACGTCGCGGTGCAGCACGCCACGCAGGTGGGCAAAGTCCAGGGCAGCCGCCGCGGCCGTGATGATCCCGAGCACTTCACCGATCGGCAGTACCGCGGGGAAGCGATCGGCCATCAACCTGGCGACGTCGGTACCGTCGACGTAATCCGTTGCGATCCACAGCTGTCCGTCGGACTCACCGCGTTCGTGCACCTCGACGATGTTGAGGTGATAGAGGTTCGCCACCGCCACGGTCTCGCGGTGAAACCGGGCGCGGAAGTCGTCGTCGGCCGCGGGCGGCAGGACCTTCAGCGCCTGCCATCCGGGCAGATCCGGCCGCTGGGCCAGGTATACCTCGCCGGTCGCCGACGAACTCAGTTGCCGCACGACGGTGTAACCGGCAAAGGTTGCGCCGCTGGCCAACGCCATTCAGCGATGGTAACCACCGAGTTGCGGCCGGACGCGCTGCGCCCGGCTAACACTCGGCGAAATCTAATGTCCGGGGCGGAACACCTTGCCGCGCAGGATCACCAGATCAGGCCGGTTCAGCACGGCCGCGCCCCGGCGGGGGTCGTCGGCGTAACACAACAGGTCCGCCGATGCGCCGTGATCCAGGCCCGGCCTGCCCAACCAGCGCCGGGCGTCCCAGCACGCTGCCCCGAGAGCCTCCTCGGCGCTCATGCCGATCTTGCGCAGCGCGTCGACCTCGTCGGCGATACGTCCGTGCCTGATGGTGCCGCCCGCGTCGCTGCCGGCATACACCGGCACACCGGCGTCGCGCGCCGCGGCGACCCGCTGGTATCCGCGGTCGTAGAGGTCGCGCATGTGCGCGGCGTACGTCGGGTAGCGCACGGCAGCGTCGGCGATGCCCGGGAAGTTCTCCAAGTTGATCAGCGTCGGCACCAGCGCGGTGCCGTGCCGGACCATGAGTTCGATCGTCTCGTCGGTGAGGCCGGTGCCGTGTTCGATGCAGTCGATGCCGGCGTTGATCAGGCCGGGCAGCGCATCCTCGCCGAAGACGTGCGCGGTGACGCGGGCGCCGAGCGCGTGGGCGGTGTCGATCGCCGCCTTGAGGACGTCATCGGACCACAGCGGCGCGAGGTCGCCGATCCCCCGGTCGATCCAGTCGCCGACCAGCTTGATCCAGCCGTCTCCGCGCCTGGCCTGCTCGGCGACGAGATCCGGCAGCTGCGCTTCGTCCTCCATCTCGGCGGCCAGCCCGGGGATGTAGCGCTTGGGTTTGGCCAGGTGCCGTCCGGCCCGGATGAGGCGGGGCAGGTCGTGATGGTCGTCAAGACTCCGGGTGTCGATCGGTGAGCCGCAGTCGCGCAGCAACAGCGCGCCCACGTCGCGTTCGACTTCGGCCTGGGCAATCGCTTCGTCCAGTTCGACTGCGCCGTGTTCGCCGAGCCCGACGTGGCAGTGCGCGTCCACCAGCCCCGGCAGGATCCAGCCCCCATCGAAGATGGTGTCGGCGCCGGAGACCGGCTCGGAGCTGATGCGGCCGTCGACTATCCACAGTTCGGTGGCGATGTCGCCGGGCAGGGCGAGCCCCCGCACGTGCAGTCGCACTGCGGCTATTTCTGGCCGGGGAACTTCAGCTTGGACAGGTCGAAGTCGGCCAGCCCCGGCGGCAGTTCGTTGAGGCCTTCCGGCATCTGCGACAGGTCGGGGAACCCGGCCGGCATGCCGGGCATGCCGGGCATGCCGGCGCCGAATGGACTGCGCGTCTTCGGCGGCGTCGGTCCGCGGGCCCCCTTCTTGCCCTTCTTGCCTTTGGAGTTGCGGGACTTTCGGGTCGCGGACTTACGGCCCAGCCCGGGGATGCCCATGCCGCCGAGCATCGAGGACATCATCTTGCGCGCCTCGAAGAAGCGGTCCACCAGCTGGTTGACCTCGGAGACCGTGACGCCGGAGCCGTTGGCGATGCGCAGCCGCCGCGAGGCGTTGATGATCTTCGGGTCGGCCCGCTCCTGCGGCGTCATGCCGCGGATGATGGCCTGGATCCGGTCGAGGCTCTTGTCGTCGACCTCGGCCAGCGCGTCTTTCATCTGTGCCCCGCCGGGCAGCATGCCCAGCAGGTTGCCGATCGGGCCCATCTTGCGCACGGCAAGCATCTGCTCGAGGAAGTCCTCCAGCGTCAGCTCACCGGCGCCGATCTTGGCGGCGGCGGCCTCGGCCTGTTGGGCATCGAAGACCTGCTCGGCCTGCTCGATCAGGCTCAGCACGTCGCCCATACCGAGGATGCGGCTGGCCATCCGGTCCGGGTGGAAGACGTCAAAGTCCTCGAACTTCTCGCCGGTCGAGGCGAAAAGGATTGGCACACCGGTGACTTCGCGGACCGACAGGGCGGCACCACCACGGGCGTCGCCGTCCAGCTTGGTCAGCACGACGCCGGTGAACCCGACGCCGTCGCCGAATGCCTGCGCGGTGGCGACCGCGTCCTGGCCGATCATCGCGTCCAGGACGAACAGGGTTTCGTCGGGGTGGACGGCGTCGCGGATGGCCGCGGCCTGGGCCATCAACTCCTCGTCGATGCCGAGCCGGCCGGCGGTGTCGACGATGACGAAGTCGAAGTGCTTGGCTCTGGCCTCGGCGATGCCCGCCGCGGCGACGGCGACCGGGTCGCCTGGCCCGGACTCGGGTGAGGCGCCGGGGTGCGGCGCGAACACCGGGACGCCGGCGCGCTGACCGACGACTTGAAGCTGATTGACCGCGGCGGGACGCTGCAGGTCGCAGGCCACCAGAAGCGGGGTGTGGCCCTGGTTCTTCAACCGGAACGCCAGCTTGCCGGCCAGCGTCGTCTTGCCCGAACCCTGCAGGCCGGCGAGCATGATCACCGTCGGCGGGTTCTTGGCGTAGGCGATCTCGCGGGTCTCGCCGCCGAGGATGCCGATCAGTTCCTCGTTGACGATCTTGACGACCTGTTGCGCCGGGTTGAGCGCGCCGGACACCTCATGCCCGCGGGCGCGTTCCTTGATCCGGTGGACGAACGCCCGGACCACGGGCAGCGACACGTCGGCTTCCAGCAGCGCGAGCCGGATTTCGCGGGTAGTGGCCTCGATATCGGCGTCGGTGAGGCGGCCTTTGCCGCGCAGCCCCTGGAGGGCACCGGTCAAGCGATCGGACAGCGATTCAAACACGACAGCCAGCCTAGTGGTGCTGCCGTCGGGGCGGCAGACAAGGACCGAGTCGGGCGCTGGGGGTCACCACCAGCAGTCCTAGTGGTCCTGTTGCCGTGGGCCCGCGACACTGTCACGAGGCAGACGACACGCCGATGCGGGCGTGCGTGGTTTCAGTTTCGGCGAAGCCTGGTGGATCGAGGTTGGAAAACGCTACTTTTGCCCCGTGGTCACTGTGCTCGCAGACATGGCCCCCGCACCATCGGCGTCTTCTCCGGTGCTGCTGGTGGTCGTCGTGTTTCTGCTGTTGGTGGTAGCGGCCGCGGTGGCTGTCGTGATCTGGCTACGCCGCTCGCGGCGGCCGAAGCAGCCACCGCAGTGGGGCCCGCCGCCACCGCAATGGGGCCCGCCGCCGCCGCAAGGCCCGCCGCCCCCACAAGGCCCGCCGCCCCAGTGGTCGCCGCCTCCCCCGCCAGGTCCGCCTACCGGTTGAGGATCAGCCCGGTGAGCAGCGACGAAGCATTGGCGCCGACACTCAGTAGCGCCAGTGTCGTCAGGTCACGCCGGACGGCGACCGCCAGCACAGCCGCCTCGGCGAGGGTCACCGCGACCTCCGTCAGCAGTAGCCGCGCAATAGTCGGGTCCGGCGCCAGGACCCACCACGCCACCGGATGGGTGACCGCGTTGACGCCGATCGTCAGCATCAGCGCCGACCACCACCGCAGCCCGACGATGCCCACGAGGCCGCCGACGTACCACAGCGATTCGACCGCGACCGTGATGACGAAAGCGGTCAGCTGGGACACGCGATGACTTTACGGGTGATCTGGCTGTTCGCGGGGGCCGCCGCAGTTGCCCTGGCCATCGCAGTGCGCGCTCCGCTGGCCACCACGGTGCTCGGGCTGATGGCCTTTGGGGTCCTGCACAACGTCCTGGAATTGCGCTACGTCACTGGACGTTTCGCAGCCGTACTCTCCGGCCGGCTGCTGTCGTGGCTGCTCGGGTTGATCACCGTCATCGTGCTGTGCCGGCTGGCCGCCATGATCGTCGGCGAGCCGGCGCGGCTGGCCGAGATCGTCATCGGCTACGCGGTGCTCTTGGCTGCCTGTGTGGCGGGGTTACGGGGGCCGGCGCTGGTCGCGGCGGCAGCGGTGCTGGCGATCGCCACGGCCGCCTCGCTGAGCTGGCCCGCCTACCACTTCGTCGTGCTGTCGCATCTGCACAATGTGGTGCCGCTGTTCTTCCTGTGGGAGTGGTCGGCCCGGCTGCCCACCCCGGCGTTGCGCCGGTCCTTCCGATCGGTGCAGCTCGGCTGGGTGCTGGTCGTTCCTGCGATGCTGCTGTCCGGTGTGCTCGACCGCCACTTCGGCGGTACCAGTTCGTCGCTGGCCGGGTTCGCGGGAAATCCCCACCCCATCGTGGCGGCCAGTGCCCCGCCGGCGGCCGTGCTGACCGAGATGGGCCTGAGGCTGCTCGTCGTGTTCGCCTTCCTGCAGACCATGCACTACTTCGTCTGGGTGTACTTCTTTCCCCGCCATGCACCCGATGCGGCGCGGGCATTCGAGGTGCGCGTCCCGTGGCTGAGCGGCGCGCGGGCGTGGACGCTGGGTGCCGCCGTCGGAGTGGCCCTAGCCGTCGTGTTCGTCACGGACTACGCCTCCGGCAAGGCGGTGTACTCCGCGTTCGCCAGCTATCACGCCTACCTGGAGTTCCCGGTGATCCTGGCCACGCTGCTCGGCCTGGGCGCGGCCACGGTGCCGAACCGCGCCGAGTACCAGGCAGTCGGAGCGCGGTGATGCTCGAAGTCATCGACAAGGGCTCCCGCACCGGCCCACCGCTGCTGTTCGTACACGGCGGCTGGCACGGCGCGTGGTGCTGGGAGAACTTCCTGAACTATTTCGCCGACGCCGGCTACCGCGCCGTCGCGGTGAGCTTGCGCGGCCACGGCGCCAGTCCCGCACCCAAGGCCCTGCGGTGGTGCTCCATGGCCGACTACGTGGAGGACGTCCGCACGGTGGCCGACTCACTCGGCGGCCCACTGGTGCTCATCGGCCATTCCCTCGGCGGCTTCGCCGTGCAGCGGTATCTGGAAACCCGGCGTGCGCCCGCCGCGGTGCTGGTCGGCTCGGTGCCCCCGAAGGGTTTCCTGCGGCTGGCGATGCGCGTCTGGCGCCGCCATCCCCTGATCGCCATGCGGGCCTTCACCGGCGGCACGTTGCTCGAATTCGTCGACACGGCGACGCTGGCCCGCGACTACCTCTTCTGTCGGCAGACACCCGAGGAGATCGTCGAATCCTGCCGGTCGCAGGCCGGGCCCGAAAGTCTGCGGGCGGCCGCGCTGGATCCGATGATCCGGCGGGTCCGGACCGGACTGGTGACGACCCCGATGCTCGTTCTGGGCGCCGAGCATGACGGCTTCGTCAGCACCGCGGAAGTGCGGGCGACGGCCCAGGCGTACCGGACCGAACCGGAGTTCTTCTCGATGGGCCACAACATGATGCTCGAACCCGGGTGGCCCGACGTCGCCACGCGCATCCACGACTGGCTGCAGACCCGCGACCAGCCAATCTGACCGGACAGCCACGTCGTTGCAGCGCCGAAAAGCGTTGTCGTGCTAGATTTCACAGCCACTGCGCCGTCTCGCGCGGCCAAGCCACCAGGCCGAATCTGTATGGGGGGAATGTGTCGCTGCAGCCGGTCAGCCACTTCCCGGCCGACACGACCCGGTCGCTGCGCGGCTGGCAGCGTCGCGCGCTGGTCAAGTACCTGGGAACCGAGCCGCGGGACTTCCTGGCGGTGGCCACACCCGGTGCCGGCAAGACCGCCTTCGCCCTGCGGATCGCCGGCGAGCTGATCGCGCACCGGGCCGTCGAGCAGATCACCGTCGTCGTGCCCACCGAGCACCTCAAGATCCAGTGGGCACAGGCCGCCGGACGCCAGGGACTTTCCCTGGACCCGAAATTCTCCAACTCCAACCCGCAGACCTCGCCGGAGTACCACGGCGTGGTGGTCACGTACGCCCAGGTGGCCGCCCACCCGACGCTGCACCGGGTGCGTACCGAACAGCGCAAGACGCTGGTGATCTTCGACGAGATCCACCACGGCGGTGACGCCAAAACCTGGGGTGACGCCATCCGGGAAGCCTTCGGTGACGCGACCCGCCGGCTCGCCCTGACCGGGACGCCGTTCCGCAGCGACGACAGTCCGATCCCGTTCGTGAACTACGAACCCGACGCCGACGGCCTGATGCGGTCCAAGGCCGACCACACCTACGGCTACGCCGAGGCGCTGGCCGACGGCGTGGTCCGCCCCGTGGTCTTCATGGCCTATTCCGGGCAGGCCCGCTGGCGGGACAGCGCCGGCGAAGAGCATGAGGCGCGGTTGGGCGAACCACTGTCGGCCGAGCAGACCGCCCGCGCCTGGCGCACCGCATTGGACCCGGCCGGCGAGTGGATGCCGGCGGTGATCGCGGCGGCCGACCAACGGCTGCGCCAGAAGCGTGAGCATGTGCCGGACGCGGGCGGGATGATCATCGCCTCGGACCGCACCGCGGCGCGCGCCTACGCGACCCTGCTCACGAAGTTGACCGGCGAGGCGCCGACCGTCGTGCTCTCCGACGACCCCGGCTCGTCGGCGCGCATCTCGGAGTTCTCCGCCAGCACCAGCAGGTGGCTGGTCGCGGTGCGGATGGTGTCCGAGGGGGTCGACGTGCCGCGGCTGTCGGTCGGTATCTACGCCACCAGCGCCTCGACGCCGCTGTTCTTCGCCCAGGCCATCGGGCGGTTCGTGCGATCCCGACGAGCAGGTGAGACGGCGAGCATCTTCCTGCCGTCGGTGCCGAATCTGCTGCAGCTCGCCAGCGAACTCGAGGCGCAGCGCAACCACGTGCTGGGCAAACCGCACCGCGAATCCGAGGGCGACCCACTCGAAGAGGACCCGGCCACCAAGACGCAGACCGAACCCGGCGAAGAGAAGGGCTTCACCTCGCTGGGCGCCGACGCCGAACTGGACCAGGTCATCTTCGACGGCTCGTCGTTCGGCACCGCAACCCCGGCCGGCAGCGACGAGGAGGCCGACTACCTCGGCATCCCCGGCCTGCTCGACGCCGAACAGATGCGTGCGCTGCTGCACCGACGGCAGGACGAGCAACTACAGAAACGGGCGCAAGCAGGCACCCCGGCGGTGGCGCTGACCACGCACGGTCAACTGCGCGACCTGCGCCGCGAACTCAACGCCCTGGTCTCCGTGGCCCACCATCGCACCGGCAAGCCGCACGGCTGGATCCACAACGAGCTGCGCCGCCGCTGCGGTGGGCCGCCGATCGCCGCGGCCACCAGCGATCAGCTCAAAGCGCGGATCGACGCCGTGCGCCAGCTCAACGCCGAGCCGGTGTAACGCGAGCCAAAACCTTTCGCCGAGCGTGGACGATGCGACGGTGAATCGGCGTGTCCCGTCGTGAGGTTCACACTGAGGGCGGTGGCTCAGAGCATGGCGCTAGTCCCCGACGGGCTCGTCCTCCAGCACCACCGCGGGCGCACCCAGCACCGCCAGCAGGTGCTTCTCCACCGCGGACCGCGCATTGAGCTCCGGCGGCACCGCCACACAGAACACGTCGGCTGCCGTCGACCCGAACGTGTTGACCTTGGCCCAAAGGATGTCGGTCTCGGCGCGCTCGAGCGCACGGGTCAGCAACGCGAGCAGGCCGACCCGGTCCATGGCGCGGACCTCCAGGATCAGCTGACCCGGGGTGTCGGTGTCCAGCCAGAGGATGCGCGGTGGGGCGGTGGAACGGGTGACGGGCACTCCCACCTGGACCTCGCCGGCCCGGGCGGTGGCCGAGCTGGTGGCCTCCATGTCGCGCTTTTCCAGCGTCCCGCACACGTCGATGTCGCCGTGCAGGGCGCCGACGAACTGCTGGCGCAGCAGCTCGGCCGCGGGCGGCGAGCCGAACAGCGGCGACACGATGAATTCGGTGATCACCACGCCCTCGTGGATGTTCACCGAGGCCGAGTGGACCCGCAGCGAGTTCAGCGCCAGCACGGCCGCGGCTTTCGACACCAGCCCGCGCTGATCCGGGGCCACCATCACCGCGCACAGCCGTTCGCCGTCACCCCCTTGCAGCTCGACGTGCACGCCCTGCCGCTCAGCCAGCGAAAGATAGTGCGGCGCAGTCGGTTCCGCTTGCGGAAGCGTCTCCCCCGCCATCGCCAGCCGGCAGCGCCGCACCAGGTCCTCGACCAGCGACGCCTTCCAGTCACTCCACACGCCCGGACCCGTGGCCTTGGAATCGGCCTCCGACAGCGCGTGCATGAGCTCGAGCAGCTGCGGGTCACCGCCCAGCGCCTCGGACACCGCCTCGATGGTCTTGGGGTCGTTCAGGTCGCTACGGGTGGCCGTGATCGGCAGCAGCAGATGGTGGCGGACCATCTTGGAGATGGTGTCGACGTCAGCGGGCGACAAACCGAGCCGCTGCCCGATCGGGATCACCAGATCAGCGCCGAGCACGCAGTGGTCCATTCCGCGGCCCTTGCCGATGTCGTGCAGCAGGGCACCCAGGGCGAGCAGGTCCGGTCGCGCCACGTTGGTGGTCAACGGTGCCGCGTGCACGGCGCACTCCACGACATGACGGTCCACGGTCCACTTGTGCGAGACATCGCGCGGCGGCAGGTCGCGGATCGCATCCCACTCGGGCAACAACTGCCCCCACAACCCGGTGCGGTCCAGCGCCTCGATGGTGGCTACCGCGGTGGGACCGGCCAGCAGCACCACCAGCAGGTCGTCCAGGGCCTCCCGTGGCCACGGTGTCGGCAGCGGTGGCGCGCTGTCCAGCCGGCTCAGCGTGGCGGCACCGATGGGCACGCCGGTGTCCGCCGCGGCGGCGGCCACCCGCAACACCAGACCGGGGTCGCTTTCGGGACGGGCGTCGCGGGCCAGCACGATCTCGCCGGCGTACTCGACGACACCCTCATCCAGCGGTCGCCGCTTGGGTCGCCGCATCAGGGCGGTCAAACCGCGCTTGGGCAACGCGTTGGCGGCGGTGCGCAGTCCGGTGACGGCGTGGAAGCTGATGGTGCGACCGGCGCTGGACAGCATCCGCGCCAGGTCGAATCGGTCCCCGACGCCAAGCTTTTCGCTGATCTCGTCGGCGAACTGCGCCAGCAACTGGTCACGACCCCGGCGGGAGACCACGTGCAATTCGGTCCGGACGTCGAGCAACGTCAGGTACGCATCGTCCAGCGAGCCGACAGCGGTATCGGCCCGGGCCATCCCGTGACGGTCGATGAGTTGCGCCAGCGCCAGCGCGTTGAGCAACTGGACATCGCGCAACCCGCCGCGGCCGGACTTCAGGTCGGGTTCGGCGCGGTGCGCGATACGGCCCAGACGCAGCCAGCGGGCGTGCGTCATCTCCACGAGTTCGTCCATGCGAGAACGGATTCCGCTGCGCCACTGCCGTTTGATCCCGTCGATCAGTTCGGCCGACAGGGCTGCGGATCCGGCGATGTGCCGCGCCTCGAGCATGCCCAGGGCGGCCGTCAGATCGGCGTTGGCGGTGCTCAGCGCCTCGCTGACGGTACGCACGCTGTGATCGAGCCGGATGTTGGCGTCCCACAACGGATACCACAGTTTGTCGGCGGTCGGCCCCAGTACTTCGGGCGGCTTCCCGTCGTGCACCAGCACCAGGTCGAGGTCGGAGTACGGAAGTAGCTCACGACGGCCGAGGCCGCCGACCGCGACGATGGCGTAGCCGCTGTCGTCGGTGATGCCGATTTCGGAAGCCTTTGCGGTCAACCAGTTTTCGTGCAGGTCCAGCACTGCCTGCCGCATCTCGGCAGGTTTCATGCCGCTGAGGCCGTCAGACAGCAGTTCGCGCCGCGCGGCAGCCAGATCGACTGCCGCAACGGCGCTTCCTGCTTGCGGTGCTTCCGTTTTCGAGGTTTCAGAAGGGTCCGGCCGGTTCGGTGTCACACCCGGCCGGCCCATCTGCCTTGGTTCGGCAACGCGCGACTACAGAGCGTCAGAACCGCGCTCACCGGTGCGCACCCGCACGATGGTGTCCACGGGGCTGACCCACACTTTGCCGTCGCCGATCTTGCCCGTCCGTGCCGCCCGGACAATGCTGTCCACGACCTTGTCGACGATGGAGTCGTCGACGACGACCTCGATCCGGACCTTGGGCACGAAGTCGACCGAGTACTCAGCGCCCCGGTAGACCTCGGTGTGGCCCTTCTGCCGCCCATAGCCCTGGATTTCGCTGACCGTCATGCCCAGGACGCCGGCGTCCTCCAGGCTGGTCTTGACGTCGTCGAGGGTGAACGGCTTGACGATCGCGGTGATCAGCTTCATATCTATTCCGCCTCAACTTTCTCGGCCACTCGCGCCTGCAGGCCGTTCGGGGTGTCCGGCAGGCTGGCGCGGGGAAGAACCGAACCGCTGGCAACCGCGAAATCGTAGCCGCTCTCAGCGTGCTCCGACTCATCGATGCCCGCCGCTTCCTGCTCTGCTCCCAGCCGCAGCCCAATGGTGTACTTCAGGATAAGCGCCAGGATCAGCGTGACAACGCCCGAGTAGGCCAGAACGGTGAACGCGCCCACTGCCTGGCGTTCCAGCTGGTCGAACCCGCCGCCGTAGAACAGGCCCTTGGACACGCCCGCCACGCCGTTGATCGCGACGCTCTCGGGGGCGGCGACCAGGCCGACCATCAACGTGCCGGCGAGACCGCCGACCAGGTGGACGCCGACAACGTCGAGCGAGTCGTCGAAGCCGAGCTTGAACTTCAGACCCACGGCCAGCGCGCACAGCACACCGGCGACCACGCCGATGATCAGTGCGCCCAGTGCGTTCACCGACGAGCACGACGGCGTGATCGCGACCAGCCCGGCGACGATGCCGGAGGCGGCACCCAGGGTGGTGGCGTGGCCGTCGCGGATGCGCTCAGTGAGCAGCCACGCCAGCATCGCCGCCGCAGTGGCGATCGTGGTGGTGACGAACGTCGACCCCGCGGCGCCGTTCGAGCTGGTCGCCGACCCGGCGTTGAAGCCGTACCACCCGAACCACAGCAAACCGGCGCCCAGCATCACGAACGGCAGGTTGTGCGGACGGAAGAGCGTGGTCGGCCAACCCTTGCGCTTGCCCAGGACGAGCGCCAGCATGAGGCCCGCCACACCGGCATTGATGTGCACCGCGGTTCCACCTGCGAAGTCGATCGCGTGCAGCTTGTTGGCGATCCAGCCGCCCTTCTCCGAGGCGAACCCGTCGAAGGCGAAGACCCAGTGCGCGACCGGGAAGTACACCAGCGTCGCCCACAGGCCCGAGAACACCAGCCAGGCACTGAACTTGAGCCGGTCGGCGACCGCGCCGGAGATCAGGGCGACCGTGATGATCGCGAACATCAACTGGAAGGCCACGAACACCGAGGCCGGCAGCGTGCCCGCCAGCGGGATGTCCGTCGCCGCGACGCCCTTGGACGCGTCGGCGGCAACCGAGTTGCCACCGATGAGGCCCTTCAGGCCCCAGTATTCGGTCGGGCTGCCGACGACATTGCCGGTGTCGTTGCCGAATGCCATGGAGTAGCCGTAGAGCACCCACAGCACCGTCACGACGCCCATCGCGCTGATGCTCATCATGATCATGTTGAGCACGCTCTTGGCACGAACCATGCCGCCGTAGAAGAACGCCAGGCCCGGCGTCATCAGCAGCACGAGTGCCGCACTCGCCAACATCCAGGCCGTATCGCCGGTATTGGGCTGGCCCATCACAGGGAAACTCACTCGCTATCACCTCCAGTCAGCGTTGGGAGGGCCCCAGAATGATGACTGGTGACCTGACGAGAACCATGCGCATAAGTTGTTGCGGCAATGGAGCCGCCGTGTTTCGTCAGGATTAACGTAAAAGTTGCTGTGTAAGAGCTTTCAGCCCAGCAGGGCGTCGACGAACGCCGCCGGCTCGAACGGTGCGAGGTCATCGGCTCCCTCACCGAGCCCGACCAGCTTCACCGGCACGCCCAGCTCCTGCTGAACGCGGAAAACGATGCCGCCCTTGGCCGTTCCGTCCAACTTCGTGAGCACCGTCCCGGTGATGTCGACGACCTCGGCGAAAACCTTGGCCTGCGCCAGGCCGTTCTGGCCGATGGTGGCGTCGAGCACCAGCAACACCTCATCAACAGCTGCCCGGCGGCTCACTACTCGTTTGACCTTGCCCAGTTCGTCCATCAGGCCGACCTTGGTGTGCAACCGCCCGGCGGTGTCGATCAGGACGACGTCGGCACCGGCCTGGATGCCTTTGTCGACGGCGTCGAACGCCACCGACGCCGGATCGGCCCCCTCGGCGCCGCGCACCACTTCCGCCCCGACCCGCGACGCCCAGGTTTCCAGCTGGTCGGCCGCGGCGGCCCGGAACGTGTCGGCCGCCCCGAGCACCACGCGACGTCCGTCGGCTACCAGGACCCGCGCCAGCTTGCCGACCGTGGTGGTCTTTCCGGTGCCGTTGACGCCGACGACCAGCAGTACTGAGGGATGGTCGGCGTGCGGCAGCGCCCGGATGGATCGGTCCATCTCCGGGTGCAGTTCTTTGATGAGCACGTCCCGCAGCACCGCGCGGGCGTCGGCTTCGGTGCGGACGTTGCTACTGGCCAGCCGGGTTCGCAGCTGGGACACCACCGCTTCGGTGACCACCGGGCCGAGGTCGGCCACCAGCAGGGTGTCCTCCACGTCCTGCCAAGAGTCCTCGTCCAGGTCACCGCCACCGAGCAGGCCGAGCATGCTGCGGCCGAGCGCGTTCTGCGACCGTGCCAGCCGCCCGCGCAGCCGCTCCAGCCGCCCTTCGGTGGGCTCGATCGCCTCGATCTGCGGCGCTTCGGGCGCGGGCGCCGGCTCCGTTATCGGCTCCGGCTCGGGTACCGGCTCCGGCTCGGGTATCGGCTCCGGTTCGAGCTTGGGTTCGAGCTTCGGCTCGGGAAGGTGGACCTCAGAAATGGGACGCTTGGGGGCGTCGCGCGGGATGGTGGCGTCGTCGCCGACGGCCGGCAGACCGGTGGTGTCGATCCGTTCCGGTTGCAGCGTCGGGGTCCGGCTGAACGTGATGCCGGACGACGCCGTATAGCCCCCGGAGCGGTCGATCGCCTCGGGTGTGGGCTTGGGCGCGAGGCTGATCCTGCGCTTGCGGTAGCGCACCAGGCCGAAGACCAGCGCGGCGATGATGACCAGGGCGGCGATGACCGCGATGGCGATCCAAAGACCTTGCGACACGCTGATGAATCCTTCCCAGAACTATTTCCCAGAACTACGGGGGCCGGTACGGGCTGGCGGACTGTCAGCCCCACGCTACGGGCAACCTACGAAGAGTTGGCCACCAGCCGGTCCACCTGCTGACCGCGAATGCGCTGCGAGATGACGGCGGTGATCCCGTCGCCCTGCATCGTCACGCCGTACAGCGCGTCGGCCACCTCCATAGTGGGCTTCTGGTGGGTGATGATGATCAGCTGCGAACGGTCCCGCAGCATCTCGAACAGGCTGATCAGCCGGCGCAGGTTGGTGTCGTCGAGCGCGGCCTCCACCTCGTCCATGATGTAGAACGGCGACGGGCGGGCCCGGAAGATGGCAACCAGCATGGCCACCGCGGTCAGCGCCTTTTCGCCGCCGGACAGCAAAGACAGCCGGGTGACCTTCTTGCCAGGCGGGCGGGCCTCGACCTCGATGCCGGTGGTCAGCATGTCGTCGGGCTGGGTCAGCCGCAAGCGCCCCTCGCCGCCGGGGAACAGGGTGGTGAAAACCGTCTGGAATTCGCGTTCGACATCGACGAACGCCTCGCTGAACACCTGCAGGATCCGGGCGTCGACTTCGGCGACGACATCGAGCAGATCCTTGCGCGCCGCCTTGACGTCCTCGAGCTGGGTGGACAGGAAGTTGTATCTCTCCTCCAGCGCGGCAAACTCCTCGAGGGCCAGCGGGTTGACCCGGCCCAGCTCGTTGAGCTCCCGCTCGGCGCGTTTGGCCCGGCGCTCCTGGGTGGTGCGGTCGAACGGCATCGGGGCCGGCGCGACCACCTGTTCACCCCGCTCGCGGGCCTGTTCGAACTCGGCCATCTCCAGATCGGTGGGCGGCAGCGGGACGTCGGGGCCGTATTCGGCGATCAGGTCGGCCGGCGCCATCCCGAACTGCTCGAGCACCGTCTGCTCGAGTTGTTCGATCCGCAGCGCCGCCTGCGCGTTGGCCACCTCGTCGCGGTGCAGGGAATCGGTGAGTGCGGCCACCCGCGCGCCGAGCAGATTCGTTTCCTCACGTACCGCGGTCATGGCCGCGGACCGCTGCTGGCGCTCGGCGGCCAGCTCGTCGCGCATCAGTGACGCCGCGTCCACCACCCTGCTGAGCCGCCGGGCCAGCAGCCGTCCCGACTCGGCCACCGCCGCCGCCACCGCGGCTGCGCGCATCCGGGCGGCCGCCGCTTGTTCGGCCCGGATCCGAGCCTCGCGTTCGGCCGCGGCGGCACGGCGCAGCGAATCGGCCCGCCCGCGCACCGCGTTGGCGCGCTCTTCGGCGGTGCGTACGGCCAGCCGGGCCTCGACCTCGAAGCTGCGTGCCGCATCGGCGGCAGCCGCGATCTCCTGCCGGTCGACCGGCTCGGCCTGCTGGACGTGTTCGGTCTCCTGCGCATTGCGCAAACGCGTCTCGAGTTCGACGACCTCGTCGAGAGTGCGGCCCCGGCCCGCTTCGAGCTCTTCACGCTGGGCCAGCAGCCGGTTCCATTCGTCCTCGGCCGTTCTGGCCTCTTGCCCCAGCCGGCCGAGCTGGTCGTACATCGCCGAGATGGCGGTGTCGGATTCGTTGAGGGCGGCCAGCGCGTGCTCGGCCGCATCCTGACGGGCGGCCTGCTCGGTCAACGCGCCGGACAGCGCCGCGCTGAGCTGCGCCACTTGCGACTCCGCGGCGGCCAGTTCGTTGCGCGCCTTCTCGATCTCCGACGCGATCTCCAACGTGGAGACCTTGCGGTCGGACCCGCCGCTCACCCAGCCGGCGCCCACCAGATCGCCGTCGCGTGTCACCGCCCGCAGCTGCGGATGGCCGGCGACCAGCTCCAGCGCTGCGCCCAGATCGTCGACCACCGCGACGCCCGAGAGCATGGCCACCATCGCCCCGCGCAACCGCGGCGGCGCCTCGATCATGTCCAGCGCCCACACCGCGCCACCCGGCAGGCCGACCTGCGGCTGCGGCTGGGCCGGCCAGTCGCCGAGGACCAGCGCCGCGCGGCCACCGTCGGCCTGTTTCAGTGCGGCGACGGCATTGCGTGCGGCTCCCAGACCGTCGACCGCAAGCCCGTCGGCCGCCGAGCCCAGCACCGTGGCCAGCGCCGCCTCGTAGCCCGGACGCACCTTGACCAGTTCCGCGATCGAACCGAAAAGCCCTGCGGCACCGTGGTTCCGAGCCAGCCACGCGGTGCCGTCCTTGCGCTCCAAACTCACCGAGAGCGCATCGATGCGGGCCCGCAACGACGCCACCTGACGTTCGGCGGCACGTTCTGCGGCCTGCAGCTCGGTGACCCGTTCGTCGGTCTGACGCAGCGCGGCCATCGTCCGTTCGTGTTGCTCGTCGAGGCCTACCTCGCCCTGGTCCAGTTCACCGACCCGGCTCTGCACGCCCTCGAACTCGGCTCGGGTCTGCTCCACCCGGGCCGCGGCGTGTTCGATCCGCTCGGACAACCGCGCGACGCTGTCGTCGATCGATTCGACGCGCGCCCGCATCGTCTCCACCTGACCGGTCAGCCGCGCCAGGCCCTCCCGCCGGTCGGCTTCCGCCCGAACCGCCGCGAGGTGAGCCTTGTCGGCCTCCACCGCACGGCGCTCGCGTTCGGCCAGCTCGGCGCGCGCGGCATCGAGCCGGGTGCGGGCCTCCGCCAGCTCGGCCAGCAACTGCTCCTCGAAAAGCGCGACCTGTTCGGCCTCGGCGTCCAGTGCGTCAGGGTCGGTGTCGCTGGTCCTGGACGGCTCGATATCCAGGTGGTGGGCGCGTTCGCTGGCGATCCGGACGGTCGCGCCGACGCGTTCCGCCAGCGCTGACAAGCGAAACCAGGTCTGCTGAACGGCTTCGGCACGTTGCGACAGCTCGGTCAGCGATTCCTCGTGGGCGGCCAGCTCCTCGGATGCCACCGACAGCCGGGCGGCGGCTTCGTCATGCTCGCGCCGCATTCTCGCCTCGGTGTCGAAGATGGCCTGCCGCTCGGAACGGCGGTTGACCAGGTCGTCAGCGGCCAGTCTGAGGCGGGCGTCGCGCAGATCGGCCTGGATGGTCTGGGCTCGACGGGCCACTTCGGCCTGGCGGCCCAGCGGTTTGAGTTGGCGCCGCAGCTCGGTGGTGAGGTCGGACAGCCGGGCCAGGTTCGCGGCCATCGCGTCGAGCTTGCGCAGCGCTTTTTCTTTACGCTTGCGGTGCTTGAGCACGCCCGCGGCCTCTTCGATGAAGGCCCGGCGGTCTTCGGGGCGGGACTGCAGGATTTCGTCCAGCTTGCCCTGACCGACGATGACGTGCATCTCCCGTCCGATGCCGGAGTCGCTCAACAATTCCTGCACGTCCATCAAACGGCAACCGCTGCCGTTGATTTCGTACTCGCTGGCGCCGTCGCGGAACATCCGGCGGGTGATCGAGACCTCGTTGTAGTCGATCGGCAGCGCGTTGTCGGAGTTGTCGATGGTGACGGTGACCTCGGCACGGCCCAGCGGCGCGCGCGAGGACGTCCCGGCGAAGATGACGTCTTCCATCTTCCCGCCGCGCAGCGTCTTGGCCCCCTGCTCCCCCATCACCCAGGCCAGCGCGTCGACCACGTTGGACTTGCCGGATCCGTTGGGACCGACGACCGCGGTGATCCCCGGCTCGAAACGCAGAGTCGTTGGCGCGGCGAAGGACTTGAAGCCCTTCAGCGTCAGACTCTTGAGGTACACGAGGGGCCAGATTACCGCTCGGACTGTGCGACCCTTCGCCGCACGCGACGGCCCGGGCGGCAGTTTCGGTCGGATTCAGTCGTTGAACAGGCGACCGGTGTCGCAGTGGCCACAGCTGACACTTTTGTCTCTGGCTGGGGCCGCGCCTGATGTGCCCGGCTTCACGCCACCGCGGGGGAACGACCGGAGCTATCGCTCGACGAACCCGCTGAACTGCTCCGTCGGCTCCGACCAGTCGGCGATCACCTTGTCCACCCGTCCCGGCGTGCTCTCACCCCGCAACAGTTCGAGGAGCCGTTCGCCGCCCTCACGCGTTCCATTGGCCACCACCAGCACGCGGCCGTCGGCCTGGTTGGCCGCGTAACCGGTCAGGCCCTGCTCCAGCGCCCGGCACCGGGTCCACCAGCGAAATCCGACGCCCTGGACATGGCCGTGCACCCAGGCGGTCAATCGCACGTCAGACATCGACCACCTCGAACGTCACGGTGGTGCCGGACTTCAGTGTGCGCCCGACGGTGCAGACCGCGTCGATGGCCCGGTTGACGACGGTGATGAGGCGCTCCTTCTCCTGGTCTGTCAGGCCGGAGAGATCCAGCTCGAGCTTCTCCTCGAGCAGGGGGTAGACCTCGTTGTCGCGGTCAGCGGCGCCCGAAACCCGGATCACGGCCGGGTAGTCGTCTCCCAGGCGGCGGGCCAGCGGTTGGTCACTGGACATCCCGCTGCACGCGGCGAGTGCGATCTTCATCAACTCACCGGGAGTGAACACGCCTTCGACGTCCTCGCTGCCCACCAGCACCTGTGCTCCGCGGGAGCTGTGTCCGGTGTAGCGGCGCGTGCCGGTGCGTTCCACCCACAGATCAGTCATGACTTCCCTTCTTTTCGTTGAGCCTGCGTTGAGGGCGTGGATTCGACGAAATTGCCGCCCTGGACGCAGGGTCAATCCATATCGTCAACCACGTGGTCTCGGCTGGCAGCGCGGGCAGTAGAACGACGAGCGGTTCATGAACTTCTCCCGGCGCATCACCGCTCCGCACCGACGGCAGTTCTGGCCTTCTCGTCCGTAGGCGTCCAGCGAACGGTCGAAGTAGCCCGATTGCCCGTTGACATTGACGTATAGCGAATCGAAGGACGTGCCGCCCTTCGCCAGTGCCTCACGCATCACCTCGGCCGCCGAGTCCAGCACAGCCGTGAGCTTGGGCCGCGACAGGGTGTCGGCGATACGGGCGCCGTTGACTTTGGCCCGCCACAGCGCCTCGTCGGCGTAGATGTTGCCGATCCCCGAGACCACCTGCTGGTCGAGCAACTGGCGTTTGATCTCGGAGTGCTTGTGCCGCAACACGTCAACCACCGCTTTGGCGTCGAATCGGGGATCGAGCGGATCACGGGCTATGTGCGCGACGGGTTCCGGAACGACGCTGCCGTCCACGGTCAGCAGGTCGGCCAGCAGCCAGCCGCCAAAGGTGCGCTGGTCGGCGAAACTGAGCACCGTCCCGTCATCGAGCAACGCGGAGATCCGGACGTGGTCTTCGCGCGGCACCACGCCCAGCAACATCTGGCCGCTCATGCCCAGGTGGACGACGAGCGCGGTGTCCGGCTCGTCCTCTTCGGCATCCGGGGTGCGCAGGGTCAGCCACAGGTACTTGCCGCGCCGATCGGTTCCGGTGATGCGCGCGTCGAGCAGGCGCGCGGTCAGATCCGCGGGCCCGGCTTCGTGACGGCGCACGGCACGGGGATGGTGAACCCGGACGCCAGTGATCGTCTTTCCCACGACATGGGTATGCAGACCGCGCCGCACCACCTCGACTTCAGGTAGCTCAGGCATTTAGTGATGATCGCAAGCGCGGCGAAGCCGGGCGACGCGGGTCATCACCATGGGACCCGTGATGATCGCAAGCGCGGCGAAGCCGGGCGACGCGGGTCATCACCATGGGACCCGTGATGATCGCAAGCGCGGCGAAGCCGGGCGACGCGGGTCATCACCATGGGACCCGTGATGATCGCAAGCGCGGCGAAGCCGGGCGACGCGGGTCATCACCATGGGACCCGTGATGATCGCAAGCGCGGCGAAGCCGGGCGACGCGGGTCATCACCATGCGCGGAGCACGTCACGCGGACGTCTTCCCCGCGGAGTCCAGTTCCTCGACCGCGTCCAGCGCCTTGTACGCCGCAGACGCCGCCTTCTGCTCGGCCTCCTTTTTGGAGCGCCCCACACCGGATCCGTATTCGGTATCCATCACCACCACCACCGCGGTGAATTCCTTGTCGTGGTCCGGTCCGGTGGAAGTGACCAGGTACGACGGCGGACCCAGGGCGCGTGCCGCGGTCAACTCCTGCAGGCTGGTCTTCCAGTCCAGGCCGGCGCCGAGAGTGGGCGCCGCGTCCAGCAACTGACCGAATAGCCGCAAAATCGTCTCGCGCGCCACCTCGATGCCGTGCTGCAGATAGATCGCGCCGAGCAACGATTCCATCCCGTCCGCCAGGATGCTCGACTTGTCGGCGCCACCGGTGTTGGCTTCACCGCGGCCGAGCAGCACGAACGCGCCCAGCCCGTCTTCGGTCAGGGTGCGTGCCACGTCGGCGAGCGCGTGCGTGTTCACCACGCTGGCCCGCAGTTTGGCCAGGTCGCCTTCGGAACGGTCGGGGTGGCGGTGGTACAGCTCATCGGTGATGGTCAGCCCCAGGACCGCGTCGCCGAGGAACTCCAGACGCTCATTGGTGGGCAGCCCCCCGTTCTCGTAGGCATAGCTGCGGTGCGTCAGCGCCAGTGAGAGCAGGTCGTCGGGCAGATCGACACCGAGCGCCTCGAGCAGTGTCTGTCGCGGCTGGCTCACTGCTCACCTCGCTGTTCGGTCTCCGCGTCATCGGAATGGGGCAGCATCGCGGCCAGCTTGGCCCATCGGGGGTCGATCTGTTCATGCCGGTGACCGGGCTCGGCAGCCAGCGAGACCCCGCACTGCGGACACAGCCCCGGGCAATCCGGCGAACACACCGGGGAAAAGGGCAACTCCAGGCCGACGGCGTCGATGATCGGCTGCTCGAGGTCGATGGTCTGGTCGACGACGTGGCCCACCTCGTCTGCCTCGGTGGTGGCTTCGGTGGCGCTGTCGGGATAGGCGAAGAGCTCCGTCAGCCCTACCTGCACCCGGCCCTGGATCGGCGACAGGCAGCGGGAGCATTCGCCGGCAGTCGGTGCTTCCACCGTGCCCGTCACCAGTACGCCTTCGGACACCGATTCCACTCGCAGATCCAGGTCTAGCGGCGCGCCGGCTTCGATGGCGATCAGCTCCACACCGATGCGTACCGGACTTTCGACGGTGTCGTGGATCTCCATCATGGACCCCGGACGTCGTCCCAACCGGGCGACGTCGATGGTCAACGGGGTAAGAGCGCGTCGCTGCGCGGTGTGGCCGTGCTGCCTTGCCATACGGGAATCCTACGGCGCGCAGCCCGCAGGTCTACTGCTTATGAGGCGCGGACTACCGAGTTGCGTAGTCGTGGGTGCCCGCCGCGGTGCGCAGCTGGTGACGGCCGCGGCCGACGGAGCGCAGTGTGCCGTTGAGGAACTCCTCGAATTCGGCAAGCTTGTTGTCGACGTAGATGTCGCATTCCCCGCGCAGCCGGTCGGCCTCGGCGTGCGCGGTGTCGATGAGCCGGGTGGATTCGGCGTGAGCGGCCTGGACCACCTCGTTCTGCGACACCAACCGCTGCTGCTCCTTGATGCCTTCCTGCACGGCCTTCTCGTAGGAGATGTTGCCGTTCTCGATCAGCCGGTCACATTCGGTCTTGGCCCGGCTGACGCTGGCTTCGTATTCACGCTTGGCCGAGGCGGCGATGCGCATCGCCTCTTCGCGCGCCTCGCCGACCATCCGCTCGCTGTGCTGACGCGCCTCGCTGACCATCCGGTCGGCTTGCGCTTTGGCGTCGGACAGCAGCCGGTCCGCCTCGGCGCGGGCATGGTTGATCATCGACTCCGACTCGGTGGTCGCCGACGACACCATCGAGTCGGCGTGCGACTTCGCGTCGTGCAGCATCGAGTCACGGGCGTCGAGCACGTCTTGTGCATCGTCGAGCTCGCCCGGGATCGCGTCCTTGATGTCGTCGATCAGTTCCAGCACGTCGCCGCGGGGCACCACGCAGCCGGCCGTCATCGGCACGCCACGGGCTTCTTCGACAATGGCGCTCAACTCGTCCAGCGCTTCAAAGACTCGGTACACGGCCATACCCTCCTGGCGTTATTTGTTGTTACCAGTGTGCCTGGTGTTACGTCTGTGACAGCGGTGATGACTCCGGTGTGTCGGGCCCAATTTTCGGCTGCTTGTCTTCGGTTGGTTGTCGCGGTCACGGTCTCGACGGCCCGCAGACGATTCGTATGCACCTGGTTTGCCCACCAGACTATCGCCGCAGACCCCCCGTGGGCAGTGCATTGGCCACCGCCCACCCGCAGCGCGGCCGTCACGAAAGCGATCAGGCACTTTCCGGATCACGCTATGCTGGCCGGTGTGCACGGGAGTTCGACAAAAAGCGGCAAAGGCGGAAATTCCGATAAACCTACGCTGTATATTTTTCCGCACGCCGGAGGAACCGCAAAAGACTACGTTCCCTTTTCCCGCGAGTTTTCGGACAATATAACGCGTATCGCTGTGCAGTACCCCGGTCAACGCGACGGCGCGGGACTCCTACCACTCACCAGCATTCCCGCCCTCGCCGACGATATCTTCGCGATGATGAAGCCCGCGGCCCGTCCCGAAGTTCCAATAGCATTCTTCGGGCACAGCATGGGCGGAATGCTGGCATTCGAAGTCGCACTTCGCTTTCAGTCGGCTGGATATCATGTGCTGGCTTTTTTCGTGTCCGCCTGCTCGGCTCCGGGCCACATTCGCTATAAGCAGATCAAAGGCATGTCCGACAACGAGATGCTGAATCTGGTTGCCCAGATGACCGGGATGAATCCGGAATTCTTCAATGACGAAGAATTTCTGGTCGGCGTGCTGCCGACGTTGCGGGCGGCCCGTGCCATCGCCGGTTACGACAGCCCGCCGGAGACGAAGCTCGCGTGTCCCATCTACGCCTCCATCGGCGACAAGGACTGGATAGCCACTCAGGACGACATGGCCCCCTGGGGCGACCGCACCACCTCGGAGTTCACGCTTCGGGTGTTTACTGGCGACCACTTCTATCTGAACAGCAACCTGCCGGAACTGGTCGACGACGTCGAGACCAGAACGCTGGAGTGGGCGGACTGAACTTAGCCGCGCCGCGTCGTGGACCCTCCCGGACGGCGAACCTGGCGCGGCTGATTGCGTCGCGGCAAAGCTTGGCGGGCAGCGCGCTCCGGCTAGACGCCGAGGTTCGCCGGCACGGTGCCGCGACGTGCGGCAACCGGACCTCCGGAAGAAGCCGTCCAGCGCCCACCGACGGTGGTGTTACCCTCGTCACAACGGGACGCCGGTCCCAGAAAACGAGCGGTAGCGGGTTGGAAAATTTCAGGCGCGGTTCTCACCAGACCAACATCCGCCACCGGAGTATCACAGGTCACATCCATCACAGCAATCAGCAGGAGTAGACAAGATAGAGCGCAGATCAGCCGACTGCGACCGTGCGCGATGACCTCCGCGATGGCTGTGGGAAGCGTGTGGATTTTCCGATAATGCCCCCACCCGTACCGAGAGATGATTACTTTTGAACACGCGACTAGTTGTAAGGGGAGCGGGATTAGTCCAGGGGCGATCATCCGGCGGCACACAGCAGTGCTTCGGTGGGGATGCAAATCATCGTCGACATGGACTACGCCATGCACGCGTGCCGCTCACCGGCACTAGTCGCACCGCTATGCGGCCCCGTTAGATCTGACGCGAGGCCGCAATAGTGCACCAGGGCAAAAGTTCGAACGGGAGTGTTAAGCGATGCCGGTGACTGACGGGTCATTGCCCGCTTTGCTGAAGCAGCGGGCCGATCACCAGGCCGATACCGCGGCGTACACGTTCATCGATTACGGACTGGATCCGAACGGCTTTGCTGAAACACTGACCTGGTCTCAGGTCTACGGCAGCGCCTGTGTGATTGCCGACGAACTCAGGCTGTGCGGCGCGCCCGGCGACCGGGTGGCGATTCTGGCGCCGCAGGGATTGGAATACGTCGTCGCATTCCTCGGTGCGCTACAGGCCGGATTCATTGCCGTCCCCCTGTCGACGCCGCAGTACGGTATCCACGACGACCGCGTTTCCTCGGTGTTGCGGGACTCCCGGCCGGTCGCCATTCTCACCACGTCGTCCGTGGTGAGTGATGTGTCGAAATATGCAACCCCACAGAGTGGCCAGGCCGCTCCCTTCATCATCGAAGTCGATCTGCTGGACCTGGACTCGCCACGCGATTCGGCGCAAGCCCTGCGGTTATCCAGTGGCGCGGCCTATCTCCAGTACACGTCCGGATCCACTCGCACGCCGGCCGGCGTCATTGTGTCGCACAAGAATGTCATCGCGAATGTGACGCAGAGTCTGTACGGCTATTTCGGGGACCTCGCGAAGATTCCCAACGGAACCGTGGTGTCGTGGTTGCCGCTGTTTCACGACATGGGCCTCATTCTCGGAATCTGCGCGCCAATGGTCGCCGAACGCAGTGCGGTGTTGCTGAGCCCAATGGCCTTCCTGCGACGCCCTGCCTGCTGGATGCAACTGCTTGCCACCAACCCGGCACCCTTTTCCGCTGCACCGAATTTCGCTTTCGAATTGGCCGTACGACGAACGTCCGACGAGGACATGGCCGGTCTCGACCTGAGCGACGTGGTCGGCATCGTCAGCGGCAGCGAACGGATCCATGTCGCCACCGTGAAGCGCTTCACCGAGCGATTCGCCAAATTCAATCTCAGCCCCACCGCGGTGCGGCCTTCCTACGGCCTCGCCGAAGCCACGCTCTACGTGGCCGCGCCAGAACCGGGAACCGCACCCAGGACGGTGCGGTTCGACTACGAACACCTGTCCGCCGGACAGGCCAAGCGCTGCGGCTCCAACGGGTCGGTCGGCACCGAACTCATCAGCTACGGCTGCCCCGACCCCGCTGCGGTGCGCATCGTCAACCCGGACACCATGGTCGAGAACATGTCCGGCGATGTCGGCGAGATCTGGGTGCACGGCGACCACGTGGCCCTGGGTTACTGGCAGAAGCCCGAACAGACCAACCGCATCTTCAACGCCCACATCGTGGACCCGGCCCCCGGCACCCCGGAGGGGCCCTGGCTGCGCACCGGAGATCTGGGCGTCCTGTCCGAGGGTGAGCTGTTCATCATGGGCCGGATCAAAGATCTGCTCATCGTCGACGGCCGCAACCACTACCCCGACGACATCGAGGCGACAATCCAGGAGATCACCGGCGGCAGGGTTGCCGCGATCTCGGTGCCCGACGACATCACCGAGCAATTGGTCGCCATCATCGAGCTGAAGCGGCGCGGCGCCTCGGCCGAAGACGCCTTGCTCAAGCTCCGCTCGGTCAAGCGTGAGGTCACCTCGGCGATCTCGCGGTCGCACAGCCTGCGGGTCGCCGACCTGGTCCTGGTCTCTCCCGGCTCCATCCCCATCACCACCAGCGGCAAGGTCCGGCGTTCGGCCTGCGTCGAGCGGTATCGAAGCGACGGGTTCAAGCGGCTGGACGTGAGCGTATGACGGCGAGCATCAGCGGCGAGGCCGACCTACGCCACTGGCTTGTCGATTATCTGGTCACCAACATCGGGTGCCGGCCCGACGAGGTCGACCCCGAGCTGACCCTCGCCGATCTCGGTGTGAGCTCCCGCGATGCCGTCGTGCTGTCCGGCGAGCTGACCGAATTGCTCGGCCGGACGGTCTCCCCCATCGACTTCTGGGAGCATCCGACGATCAACGACCTGGCCGCACACCTCACCTCCCCCGAGCCCGAACCCGAAACCGCCGCGCTGAGCCGTCCGGGGCGTAACTCACTGGACGAGCCGATCGCGGTGATCGGCATGGGGTGCCGCTTCCCCGGTGGCATATCCGGGCCGGACGCGTTGTGGGACTTCCTGTGTGAACGCCGTTCCTCGATCGGCAAGATCCCCGACGAGCGATGGGAACTCTTCGACGACGGTTCGGCTGAAGTCAGGGCGGTGCTCGCCCGGACCACGCGGTGGGGATCCTTCCTGCCCGACATCGACGCGTTCGACGCGGAGTTCTTCGAAATCTCGCCCAGCGAGGCCGACAAAATGGACCCGCAGCAGCGGCTGCTGCTGGAAGTGGCATGGGAAGCCTTGGAGCACGCCGGAATTCCGCCCAGCTCGCTGCGCCGCTCGCAGACGGGCGTGTTCGCCGGATCGTGCCTGAGCGAATACGGGGCCATCGCCGCCACCGACCTTGCGCAGATCGACGGGTGGAGCAACACCGGCGGTGCGATGAGCATCATCGCCAACCGCCTGTCGTATTTCCTCGACCTGCGCGGTCCCTCGGTGGCGGTGGACACCGCCTGCTCGTCGTCGCTGGTGGCGATTCACCTGGCCTGTCAGAGCCTGCGAACCCAGGACTCACAGCTGGCGATCGCGGCCGGGGTGAACCTGCTGTTGTCCCCGGCCGTGTTCCGCGGTTTCGATCAGGTGGGCGCCTTGTCGCCGACGGGTCACTGCCGCGCCTTCGACGCTGCCGCCGACGGGTTCGTCCGGGGTGAGGGCGCCGGGGTGGTGGTGCTCAAGCGGTTGACGGACGCCCAGCGCGACGGCGACCGGGTACTGGCCGTCATCTGCGGCTCGGCGGTCAACCAGGACGGCCGCTCCAACGGGTTGATGGCGCCCAACCCGGCCGCCCAGATGGCCGTATTGCGCGCCGCGTACGCGAACGCGGGCATGCAGCCCACCGAAGTCGACTACGTCGAGGCACACGGCACCGGAACCCTGCTCGGCGACCCGATCGAGGCCCGTGCGCTGGGCACCGTCCTGGGTCGAGGCCGCCCCGCCGACGCTCCCCTGCTGCTGGGGGCCGTCAAGACCAACCTGGGGCACACCGAGGCCGCGGCCGGAATCGCCGGCTTCATCAAGACGGTCCTCGCGGTGCAGCGCGGTCAGATCCCGCCGAACCAGCGCTTCGAAAGCGCCAACCCGCACATCCCGTTCGCCGATCTGCGAATGAAAGTCGTTGACAGCCAGACCGATTGGCCAGAGACGGGACACCCGCGCCGGGCCGGCGTGTCGTCGTTCGGCTTCGGCGGAACCAACGCCCATGTCGTGATCGAGCAAGGCCAGGAGGTGGCCGCAGCACCCGGGCCGCTTGCGGAGCCGCCCGTCTCGACGCTGATCGTGGCGGGCAAGACGCCGCAACGCGTATCCGCGACAGCAGCGGTGTTGGCCGATTGGCTGGAGGGGCCCGGCGCCGCCGTGCCGCTCGCCGATGTCGCCCACACCCTCAACCACCACCGGTCGCGTCATACCCAGTTCGGCACCGTGGTGGCCCGCCGTGGCGAGCATGGCCGCGCACAGGCCATTGCCGGGTTGCGGGCACTGGCCACCGGCCAGCAGGTACCCGGTGTGGTGGGTCCGCAGGCTGCGGCTGCGGGGGCGGGGACGGTGTTCGTTTATTCGGGGCGGGGATCGCAGTGGGCCGGGATGGGTCGCCGGTTGCTGGCCGATGAGCCTGCGTTCGCGGCGGCGGTGGCCGATTTGGAGCCCGATTTTGTTGCCCAGGCCGGCTTCTCGCTGCAGGAGGTGCTGGCTCAGGGCGCCGAGCTGGTGGGGATCGAGCAGATCCAGTTGGGTCTGATCGGCATGCAGCTGGCGTTGACCGCGCTGTGGCGCTCCTACGGGGTGGAGCCCGATCTGGTGATCGGGCATTCGATGGGTGAGGTGGCCGCGGCGGTGGTCGCCGGTGCGTTGACCCCGGCCGAAGGGTTGCGGGTGACGGCGACCCGGTCCCGGTTGATGGCGCCGCTGTCCGGGCAGGGCGCGATGGCACTGCTGGAGCTCGACGCCGCGGCCACCGAGGCGCTGATCGCCGACTACCCGCAGGTGACCCTGGGCATCTACAACTCACCGCGCCAGAGCGTGATCTCCGGGCCCACCGCGCAGATCGAGGAGTTGATCGAGAAGGCGCGCGCTCAGGACCGGTTCGCCAGCCGGGTCAATATCGAAGTGGCCCCGCACAATCCGGCAATGGACGCGCTGCAGCCGGCGATGCGCGCCGAGCTCGCCGACCTGCAGCCGCGCACCCCGGTGATCCCGATCATCTCCACCACCTACGAAAACCCCGACATCACAGCGGTATTCGACGCCGAACACTGGGCCGTCAACATGCGCAACCCGGTGCACTTCCAGCAGGCCATTGAGCGGGCCGGCGAGCAGCACCACACCTTCATCGAGGTCAGCGCGCACCCACTGCTCACCCACGCCGTCATCGACACCCTGCACAGCGCGCAGCACGGCACCCGGTACACCAGCATCGGCACGCTGCAACGCGACACCGATGACACGATCACGTTCCACACCGCCGTCAACACGGTCCACAGCGCCCACCCGCCGCACACTCCGCATCCGCCGGAACCGCACCCGCCGCTGCCCAGCACGCCGTGGCAACATTCCCGGCACTGGATCGACCCCCGACGACCTGCCGATTCCGTGATCGCGGCGCCGTCTCCCGGCACGCTGCTCGGCCGGCACAGCAGGGTCACCACCGTGGCCGGTGGTCTGCCGTCACACCTGTGGCAGGCCCGGCTCGCTCCCGACGCCAAGCCGTACCGCGGCCGGCACCGCTTCCACGGCGCCGAGGTGGTTCCCGCCTCCGTCGTACTGCGCACATTGCTCTGCGCCGCAAGCGAACTGGGCTACCCATCGCTGTCCGCTGTGCGATTCGACCAGCCCGTCTTCGCCGATCAACCGCGGCTGATCCAGGTGGTGGCCGACGACCAGTCGATCAGCCTGGCCTCGCGCCCGGCCGACACCGACCGCTGGACACGCCATGTGACCGCACAACTTGCAGCGGCCCCGCCGGAATCCGGACCCGTCATTGCCCACCGGACCCGGCCCCTGCTCGATGACGACGACATGCCTGACGTCACCGGACAGCTCGCGCTGCGCGGCGTCGACGGTCTGCCGTTCAAGTGGACCCTGGACTCCTGGCAGCCCACCGCCAACGGCGTGCAGGCGGCGATCGAGCTGCCCGAGTCGCTGCCCGACGGTTCCATCGGGCCACTGCTCGACGCCGCCGTGATCGTCGGGGCGCTGTCGGAGATCGACGATGCACGCCTGTATGTTCCGGCCTCCATCGAACGGGTGTGGCTGCGCGAAGACGGCACCGGCCCCCGCGGCGCAGTGCTGGTGACCAACATGGGCCGCGACGCCGAGGGCATCACGGTCGACGTCGTCGCCGGGGCCCACGGCCACGCACCGTTGCTGTCGGTACAGTCCCTTCGCTACCGGGCGCTGGACCTCGCCGCCGCTCCGGCCGCCGAGCACTCGGACGCGCGCACCTTCGCCCACATCCTGGAATGGCAGCCGCGCGTCGACCGCGGCGATGCGCTGGGTCCCGGCACCCTGGCGATCCTCGGCGACGACGGCGGCGCACTGCGGGACGGGTTGGCGCAGCAGGGTTTCGGGCCAGGCGCCGTGTCCGACGCACGGTACGTGCTGTATGTCGCTGAGTCCCGGCCCGCCGACGCGACCGACGTCGACTTCGCCGTCCGGGCGTGCGCGGAACTCAGCGCCGCGGTCCGCGCCCTGGCACAGCGCACCGACCGGGTCACGCTGTGGATCGTCACCCGGGGAGTGCACGAGTCGGCGACCGCGTCCGCGCTGCGGCAGAGTTTCCTGTGGGGCCTGGCCGGCGTGATCGCGGCCGAGCACCCCGACTTGTGGGGCGGGCTGGTCGATCTCGCCGAGCCAGAGCCAGAGCCAGAGCCAGAACCAGAGTCAGAGTCAGCCGGCGGCCTCGCCGAGCTCATCCAGCATCCGAGCAAGTCGATCCTGGTGCTGCGCGACGGCGTCGTGCTCGCACCGGCGCTGGCGGCGCTGCGCGGCGAACCAGTACGCAAGCCGGTGCAGTGCAGGGCGGATGCGGCATATCTGATCACCGGCGGCATGGGCGCGCTCGGGCTGCTGATGGCCGGCTGGCTGGCCGACCGCGGCGCCCGGCGGCTGGTGCTGACCGGCCGCACCCCGTTGCCGCCCAGACGGAACTGGGAACTCGCGACCCTGGACGCGGGACTGCGGCACAAGATCGACGCGATCCGCGCCCTGGAAATGCGCGGCGTCGCAGTCGAAGCCGTCGCCGTCGACATCGGCTGCCGCGACCAGTTGCAGGCCCTGCTGGACCGACGGGACACCGACGGTGCCGCACCGATCCGCGGGGTCATCCACGCGGCCGGCGTCACGCGCGACCAACTGGTGACCACCATGACCGACGACGCCGTGCGCGAGGTGATGTGGTCCAAGATCGGTGGCAGCCAGGTGCTGCACGACGTGTTCCCGCCGGGCAGCGTCGACTTCTTCTTCCTGACGTCCTCGGCCGCAACGGTATTCGGAATCCCGGGACAGGGGTCCTACGCAGCGGCCAACTCCTACCTGGACGCGCTGGCGCGGTCGCGGCACCAGCAGGGTTGCCACACCATGAGTCTGGACTGGGTGGCCTGGCGCGGACTCGGTTTCGCCGCGGATGCCCAGATCGTGAGCGACGAGCTGGCCCGCCTGGGGTCGCGTGACATCACGCCGGAAGAGGCATTCACCGCGTGGGAGCACGTCGACGGCTACGATGTGGCACAGGCGGTGGTGCTGCCGGTTCCCTCGACCGCGGACGGATCTGCGCTCGACGACAACTATTTGATCCCGGCCCGGGACTGGTCGGCGTATTCGGCGTCGGACCTGCGCGCAGAATTCGAGAATGGGCTGCGTGGCATCATCGCGCGCGAGCTCCGACTGCCCGAGAACGACCTGGACAGTCACCGTCCCTTCGCCGAACTCGGGCTGAATTCGCTGATGGCGATGGCGATTCGGCGCGAAGCCGAGCAGTTCGTGGGCATCGAACTGTCGGCGACCATGCTGTTCAACCATCCCACCGTCGCCGCGCTGGCGGCCTATCTGGCCAATCGGGTTGCACCCGAGCAGGATTCGGGCGAAGACCAGATGGCCGCGCTCTCCGCGTCGGCCGGCAGCGTGCTGGACAGCCTCTTTGACCGCATCGAGTCGACGTCGTCCGAGGCCGAAAGGCCTTCGTGATGCGCACGGCTTTCAGCCGGATTTCCGGTATGAGTGCGCAGCAACGCGCCGCACTGTCAGGCGAGTTCGAGAAGATCTCGCGGATCGCGGTGGCCGAGCCGATCGCGGTGGTCGGGATCGGCTGCCGGTTCCCCGGTGGTGTCACCGGTCCGGACAGCTTCTGGGACCTGCTGGTGGAGGGCCGCGACGCCATCTCGCCGGTGCCCGCCGACCGGTGGGACGCCGAGGCGTTCTTCGACCCCGACCCGCTGACACCGGGGCACATGACCACGAGGTGGGGCGGGTTCGTGCCCGACATCGCCGGTTTCGACGCCGAGTTCTTCGGCATCACCCCGCGCGAAGCCGCGGCGATGGATCCCCAGCAGCGGATGCTGCTCGAGGTGGCGTGGGAAGCCCTCGAACACGCAGGCATACCGACGGATTCGCTGTCCGGTACCCGCGCCGGGGTCATGATGGGCGTCTACTTCAACGAGTACCAGTCCATGCTGGCCGCCAACCCCGACACGGTGGACGCCTATACCGGAACCGGAAACGCGCACAGCATCACCGTCGGCCGCATCTCGTATCTGCTGGGGCTGCGGGGCCCGGCGGTGGCGGTGGACACCGCGTGCTCGTCGTCGCTGGTGGCGGTGCACCTGGCCTGCCAGAGTCTGCGGTTGCGGGAAACCGATGTGGCGCTGGCCGGTGGCGTGAGCGTCACGCTGCGCCCGGAGACCCAGATCGCCATTTCCGCCTGGGGCCTGCTGTCCCCGCATGGCCGCTGCGCCAGCTTCGACGCGGCCGCCGACGGTTTCGTGCGCGGTGAGGGCGCCGGCGTCGTGGTGCTCAAGCGACTGACCGACGCGGTGCGCGACGGCGACCGGGTGCTGGCGGTGGTACGCGGGTCCGCGGTCAACCAGGACGGCCGCTCCAACGGGGTCACCGCGCCGAACACGGCCGCGCAGTGCGACGTGATCGCCGACGCGCTACGGTCCGGCGACGTGGCGCCCGAGAGCGTCAACTACGTCGAGGCGCATGGAACCGGAACGGTCCTCGGTGACCCGATCGAATTCGAGGCGCTGGCAGCGACATACGGTCTTACCAAGGGTGACGGCGGCGCGTGTGCGCTCGGCGCGGTCAAGACCAACCTCGGTCACCTCGAGGCGGCCGCCGGGATCGCCGGCTTCATCAAGGCCGCGCTGGCGGTCCAACGCGGCCAGATCCCGCCGAATCTCCATTTCTCGCAATGGAATCCGGCGATCAACGCCGCGGCGACCCGGTTCTTCGTGCCCACCGAGAACAGCCCGTGGCCGGGCACCGGAGGCCCCCGCCGCGCGGCGGTGTCCTCGTTCGGGCTGGGCGGCACCAACGCACACGTCGTCATCGAGCAGGGACCCGACCTGGCGCCGTCGGCCACCGCCGGCACCGGGGTGTCGGCACTGGTGGTTTCGGGCAAGACCCCGCAGCGGATGGCGGCGACGGCCGGAATCCTGGCCGACTGGCTGGACGTCACCGACGCGGCCGTCGCTGACGTCGCCCACACCCTCAACCACCACCGCACCCGTCACAGCCGGGTCGCGACCGTGGTGGCCCGCGACCGCGGCCAGGCAGTGACCGCGCTGCGCGCCCTGGCCGCCGGTCAGCATGCGCCGAACCTTGTTAATTACCAGGATGATTCGCCTGGACAGGGCATCGTGTTCGTGTACTCCGGACGCGGCTCGCAATGGGCGGGCATGGGCCGCCGGCTGCTGGCTGAGGAACCGGCCTTCACCGACGCGGTGGCGGAACTGGAACCGGTCTTCGCCGAACAGGCCGGCTTCTCGCTGCGTGATGTGCTGGCCGAGGGCCGGGAACTGGCCGGCATCGAGCAGATCCAGCTGGGCCTGATCGGCATGCAACTCGCGCTGACCCGGCTGTGGCGCTCCTACGGCGTGCAGCCCGACCTGGTGATCGGGCACTCGATGGGTGAGGTGGCCGCCGCGGTGGTGGCCGGCGCGCTCACACCCGCCGAGGGCCTGCGGGTCACGGCCACCCGCTCGCGCCTGATGGCACCGCTGTCCGGGCAGGGCGGCATGGCCATGCTCGGGCTCGACGCCGAAGCCACCGAGACGCTGATCGCCGGCTACCCCGAGGTGACGCTGGGCATCTACAACTCACCCCGGCAGACGGTGATCTCCGGTCCCACCGGCCAGATCGACGAATTGGTCGCGGCGGTGCGCGCCCAGAATCGCTTCGCCGGCCGGGTGAATATCGAGGTGGCTCCGCACAACCCGGCGATGGACGCGCTGCAGCCGGCAATGCGTGCGGAGCTGGCGGATCTGGCGCCGCGCCGGCCGGCCCTGCCGATCCTGTCGACGACGTACGAAAATCTGGACCAGACGCCCACTTTCGATGCCGAGCACTGGGCCACCAACATGCGCAACCCGGTGCGCTTCCAGCAGGCCATCGCGGCGGCGGCCGAGCGGCACCACACTTTTGTCGAGATCAGCGCCCACCCGCTGCTCACCCAGGCCATCGCCGAAACCGTGCCCGGCCCCGGCTACCGCGCCGTCGGCACCTTGACGCGCGACGCCGACGACACCGTCACATTCCGCACCAGTCTCTACACGGTGCGGCCGGCGGACACCCCGCACCCGCCCGAGCCGCACCCGGCCATCCCCACCACCCCGTGGCAGCACACCCACCACTGGATCGACCTGGAGGCCGCCGGCCCGGAACGTCCGGCGCGCAACCGGATACAGCGATCCGCAGACACCGTCGAGGCATGGAGTTACCAGCTGGACTGGCCGCTGCGTCCGGCGCCCGCCGCCGAGACAGCAGGCGGCCAGACCTGGCTGGTGGCGGGCGATCCCGCCCTGGTCGCCGCCATGGGTGCCGCCACGGGCTCGCGGGTGACCGAGCTGCCCGATGGTGCCGCCGACCTGCCCGATGCGCTGCACGGCGTGGACAACGTGCTGTATGCACCGCCGAGCGGCGATGAGCTGCTCGACATCCCGGCTGCGTATCGGATTTTCGGCGCCGCCCGCCGGCTCGCCGCGGCGCTGGTGGCCGGCGGCCCGCCACGCAGGCTGTTCATCATGACCCGCAACGCCCAGCCGATCGCGCAAGGCGATCGGGCCAATCCCGCCCACGCGGTGCTGTGGGGCCTGGGCCGCTCGCTGGCCCTCGAACACCCCGAGATCTGGGGCGCTCTGATCGACGTCGACCACACGATGCCCGCCGAGATCGCCGCGCAGCGCGTGGTCGAGGCCGCCGGCGCCGGAGACGGCGAGGACCAGGCGGTGTACCGGTCGGGCGGCCGCCACGTCCCGCGGCTGCACTGGCGACCGCAGGACGCGGGCTCTCCGCAGGCACAGCTCGGCGGCGACACCAGCCACCTGGTCATCGGTGCGACCGGCAACATCGGGCCGCACCTGATCCGCCAGCTCGCCCGGATGGGTGCCACCACCATCGTCGCGGTGGCCCGTAAACCCGGCGCGCTGCAACAGCTGGCCGACGAATTGCGCACGGCCGGAACGCAGCTCATCGAAGTGTCAGCCGACGCGACCGACGCCGACGCGATGGGCGCGCTGTTCGACCGGTTCGGGGCCGACCTGCCGCCCCTCGAGGGCATCTATCTGGCGGCGTTCGCCGGTGGACCGGTGCTGCTCAGCGAGATGTCCCAGGACGACGTGGCCGCCATGTTCCGTCCCAAACTGGACGCCGCGGCGCTGCTGCACCGGCTGTCGCTGCGGCAGCTGACCGGAAACCCGCTGCGGCACTTCGTGTTGTTCTCCTCCGTCTCCGGTCTGCTCGGTTCCCGCTGGCTCGCGCACTACACCGCGACCAGTACTTTTCTGGACACCTTCGCCTACGCGCGGCGCACCATGGGGTTGCCGGCAACCGTCGTCGACTGGGGATTGTGGAAATCGCTGGCTGACGCGCAACGCGACGCCAGCCAGGTCAGCGCCGAATCCGGGCTGGTGCCGATGGACGACGAAACCGCCATCGGCGCGCTGTCTTTCGTGATGAGCCCGGACGCCGCGGTGCGCACCGCGGTCGTCGCCGCCGATTGGCCCCTGCTGGCCGCGGCATTCCGCACCCGCGGATCGCTGCGCATCGTCGATGACCTGCTCCCCGCCTCGGCGGATGCCGCGCTGCCGGAAAGCGAATTCCGCAAGGCGTTGCGCACCGCCGACGCACACCGGCGCCACGACATGCTGCTCGACCACGTCGGCCTGCTGGCCGCCACGGTCATGGGCATGCCGGCCACCGAGACTCTCGACCCGTCCACCGGATTCTTCCAGCTCGGCATGGACTCGTTGATGAGCGTGACGCTGCAGCGGGCGTTGTCCGACAGCCTCGGCGAACATCTGCCCGCCTCAGTGGTTTTCGACTATCCGACGGTCTACGGCCTGACCGACTACCTGGCGACCGTGCTGCCGGAATTCGCCGAGCTTGCGACGGCAGCCGAAGAGGCGCCGCACGACACGTACGACGACCTGAGCGAGGACGAGTTGCTGCAGCACCTTTCGGAGAGGCTGAGCTGACCGCTGTGACTAGTCAGAATGCCCCGACACCAGACCGCCGGGCGATCATCACCGAGGCGCTGCGCAAGATCGACGATCTCACCGTACGTCTTGAGGTCGCCGAGGCGTCCCACCGTGAGCCGATCGCCGTCGTCGGCATCGGCTGTCGGTTCCCGGGCGGGGTGACCAACCCGGAGGAGTTCTGGGACCTGTTGCGCGACGGGCGGAGCGGCATCATCCGGGTGCCCGGACAACGCTGGGACGCCGACGCCTACTACACCGACGACCACACCGTGCCGGGCACCATCTGCAGCCGCGAAGGTGGGTTCCTCACCGGCTGGCAGCCCGAGGAGTTCGACGCCGAGTTCTTCGCCATCTCTCCCCGCGAAGCCGCGGCGATGGACCCACAGCAGCGGTTACTGCTCGAAGTCGCCTGGGAGGCATTGGAGAACTCCGGCGTTGCCCCGCACACCATTCGCGGCACCCAGACGTCCGTCTTCGTCGGGGTCACCTCGTACGACTACATGGTGACCCTGGCCGGTCAATTGCGGCCCGAGGACCTCGACGCCTACATCCCCACCGGCAACGCGCTCAACTTCACCGCGGGCCGGCTGGCGTATTTCCTTGGCGCACAGGGTCCCGCGGTGGTCGTCGACACCGCCTGCTCGTCGTCGCTGGTGGCGATCCACCTGGCGTCGCAGAGCCTGCGGTCCCGGGAGAGCGACATGGCCCTGGTCGGGGGCACCAACCTGCTGCTGAGCCCGGGACCCAGCATCGCCTGCTCCCGGTGGGGCATGTTGTCCCCGGAGGGCCAATGCAAGACCTTCGACGCCGCTGCTGACGGTTATGTGCGCAGCGAGGGCGCCGGAGTCGTGGTGCTCAAGCGGCTGACCGACGCCCAGCGTGACGGCAACCGCATCCTGGCCGTGGTGCGCGGTTCGGCGGTCAACCAGGACGGCGCCAGCAGCGGCGTGACGGTGCCCAACGGCCCCGCGCAGCAGGCGTTGTTGCGCAAAGCCCTGGCGACAGCCGAACTCGCGCCCGCCGACATCGACTACGTCGAGGCACACGGCACCGGGACCCCCCTGGGCGACCCGATCGAACTCGATTCGCTGAGCAAGGTTTTCAGCGAGCGCGCCGGGCGGCAACCGCTGGTGCTGGGTTCGGTCAAGACCAACCTGGGCCACCTCGAGGCCGCGGCCGGCATCGCCGGGTTCATCAAAACCGTGCTGGCACTGGGTCACCGGCATATCCCGCGGCACCTCAACTTCCGGCAGCTGACACCGCACGTCAGCGAGGGGGTGTCCCGGCTGGTGATCGCGGCGGACGGGATGGCCTGGCCTGCCACCGAGGGCCCGCGCCGCGCCGGAGTGTCCTCGTTCGGCGTCAGCGGCACGAACGCGCATGTGGTACTCGAGCAGGCACCTGATCCAGTTGTGCCACAGCCTGTTCCGCAAGCGCCGGTGTGCACCCTGGTGATATCGGGCAAAACACCGCAGCGGATCGCGGCCACCGCGGCGGCCCTGGCCGACTGGTGGGAAGGCCCGGGCACAGACATCGCGGCGGCCGACGTCGCGCACACCCTGAACCACCACCGCGCCCGGCAGGTCAAGTTCGCCACCGTAGTGGCCCGGGACCGGGCACAGGCGATCGCGGGGTTGCGGGCCGTGGCCGCCGACCCTGTCTGCAACGACGGCTCCGCCGCGCCCGGCACGGTGTTCGTCTACTCCGGCCAAGGTTCCCAATGGATCGGCATGGGCCGCCAACTGCTGGCCGACGAACCCGCGTTCGCCGCGGCGGTGGCCGAACTGGAGCCCGATTTCGTTGCGCAGGTAGGCTTTTCACTGCACCAGACCCTGACTGAGGGCCGCGAACTGGTGGGCATCGAGAACATTCAGCCGGTGCTGGTCGGAGTTCAGCTGGCACTGACCGCACTGTGGCGCCACTACGGCGTCAAGCCCGATGCGGTGATCGGCCACTCGATGGGCGAGGTATCGGCTGCCGTGGTGGCCGGTGCACTCTCCCCCGCCGACGGCCTGAAGGTGATCGCCACCCGCTCGCGGCTGATGGCGGCACTGGCCGGTCAGGGTGCGATGGCCCTGCTGGAACTCGACGCCTCCGACACTGCGGCGGCGATCGCCGCTTACCCGGAGTTGACCCTCGCGGTGCACGCCTCACCGCGCCAGTCGGTGATCGCCGGGCCGCCGGATCAGGTGGACGCGGTGATCGCCGCGGTCGCCACCAGGGACCTGCTGGCGCGGCGCATCGACGTCGACGTCGCCTCGCACCACCCCATCATCGACCCGATCCTGCCCGAATTGCGCTCCGCGCTCGCCGATCTCCAGCCCCGGCCGTCCGCCATCCCGATCATCACCACCGCCGTCCAGGGACCGACCCCGGCCCTGCTCGGCGCCGACTACTGGACGGCGAACCTGCGCAACCCGGTCCGGTTTCACCAGGCCGTCAGTCTGGCGGCACAGAGCCACCACACCTTCGTCGAGGTCAGCCCGCACCCACTGCTCACCTACGCGATCACCGACACACTCGGCGAAGCGAACGCGCGCGTGCTGGGCACGTTGCAGCGCGACACCGACGACACCGTCACCTTTCACACCAACGTCAGCGCGACGCACGGCACCCGGCCGCCCGACACACCGCATCCGCCCGAGCCGCACCCGCTGTTGCCGGGCACCCCGTGGCAGCACACCCGGCACTGGATCGACGCGGGCTCAACCACCGCGACAGCGGGCCATCCCCTGCTGGGCTCCGGCGCCGAGGACCCCACCAACGGCACCCGGGTGTGGGAATGCGCGATCAGCCCCGACCTGCTCTGGCTGGGCGACCACTGCGTGGACGGTGTCTGTGTGCTGCCCGGAGCCGCCTATGCGGACATCGCCCTGGCCGCGGCGACCGAGACCTTCGCCGGCGCGTCCTGGATGATCCGCGAACTCACCCTCGATCAGCTGATGCACGTCACCGACAACACCATGATCGCCACCACGCTCACCGGTGACGACCAGTCCTGCCGGGTCGAAATACGCACTCGCAGCTCAGGTTCCGGCTGGATCAAACATGCCACCGCCACGCTGGCGCCGGCTTCACCCGCCGCACCGGAGCCTGCGGAGCCCGTCGTGGCGGGCACACCCGTCGATCCCGAGGAGCTGTATCGACGCCTGCGCGCCGCCGGGCAACAGCACGGGGCGGCATTCCAGGGCATCGCCGGGTTGTCGCTGCTGCCGTCCGGCGCCGCCCGCGCGCAGGTGCGACTGCCGGCGACGGCCAAGACCGGAGCCCGCAAGTTCCTGCTGCACCCGGTCATGATGGACATCGCGATGCAGACCCTCGGCGCGACCCGGCCGGCCACGGAACTGACCACCGGCGCCCAGCCGGCGATCGTGCTGCCGGTGGGTTTCACCGGCGTCCGGGTCTACGGCGACGTGCTGGACGGCGTGACCGCGATCGCCTCGCTCGCCCCGACCGACGACCCGGACCGCCTGGCCGGCCGGGTGTCGCTGCTCGACGACGACGGCCGGCCGGTGCTGGATATCGAGCGGGTCGAGATGGCGGTACTGCGGTCCGGGACGAGAGAACTCGAGAACCGGTTGTTCTCCGTGCACTGGGCGGCTGCGGCCCTGGATGGGCAGGCCGCTGCGCCCGGGGCGCTGTTGCTGGTCGGCTCCGACGACGTCACGGCCGCCCTGCATGCGGAACTCACCGGCCGAATCGCCTGTTGCGAAACCGTTTCCGACGACGAGGCCATGCGCGCGGCGATCGGTCGGCGCGATATCTCGTGGGACGGCATCGTGGTGGTGTGCCCGCCCCGCTCCGCCGATGAGGCTCTCCCCCTGCCGGCCCAACTCGACCTCGCCCGCGCCCGCACGCAGCGGATCGCCGACATCGTCAGGACGGTGTCGCGGGTGGGCGCACGCAACAGCCCGCGACTGTGGATCGTCACCCGCGGCGCCCAACAGCTCGGCCCCGCCGAGTCGGTGACCCTCGCGCAGACGCAGCTTCGCGGCGTCGCGCGGGTGCTGACCTTCGAGCACCCCGAACTGAAGACGACGGTGGTCGACCTCGACTCGGACGGCACACCCGCGCTCGCCGGTCTGGCCGACGAGCTGCTGGCCGGCTCCGATCAGGACGAGGTGGCTCTGCGCGCCGGGCAACGGTATGTGAGCCGCTTGGTGGCGACGCCGGTGGTGTCCGGCGGGCTGATCCCGGAAAACCGTTTCAGCACAGTGGATATCGATGCCGGCGGTGCCTTCGTACTCGACAGCGAACTGCAGGTGCGCGCGGCCGGCCGCCCCGAGCCGGGTGACAACCAGCTCGAGGTCCGCGTCCTGAAAGCCCCGCTGAACCACGGCGGCGAGGTCACCGAATGCCTTGGGCTGGTCGAAAGCGGCAGGCGCGTAATCGCATTCGGTTCCGGGCCGCTCGGTTCTCACCTCGTCGCGGACGCCGACCTCGTCGTCCCCGTCCCCGACGTCGTGTCGGACGCCGAGGCGGCCGGCTTCGGGTTGCCCTATCTGACGGCATGGCATGCGCTGTGCACGGTCGGGCGGCTGGCGCCCGGTGAGAAGGTGCTGATCCAGGCCGGCGGTGACGGCGTGGAACTGGCGGCGGTAGCCATTGCCACCATGATCGGCGCGCAGGTGCATACCAGCGCGCCCGCGGAGCCGGTTGACATTGTCCTCAATTCGCTTCCGGGAGAGGCGATTCACACGGGTGTACAGCTGCTGGCCGCGGGTGGGCGGTTCATTCAACTGGGCGGGGCCGACACCTCGCTCGGCCTGGAGGCGCTGGCCCGCAGTGCTTCGTTTGCGGTCGTGGACATCGGGCTGAACCTGCGTCTGCAACCCACGCGCTACCGCGCCTACCTCGAAGAGATTCTGGGGCACGCGGCCGCCGGCCGGTTGGCGCCGCTGCCGGTCACGGAATTCGATCTCGAGCACGCGGTCGACGCCCTGCGGGCAACAGGCAAGCACCCCGGTCGCGTCACGCTGTCCATCCCGCAGACAGGCCGCATCACCGCACTCGCACCGCGTCCGGCACCGCCACTGGTCCGGCCGGACGGCGGCTATGTGGTGACCGGCGGCCTCGGCGGGCTGGGCTTCGTCACCGCCCGGTGGCTTGCCGAGCAGGGCGCGGGACTGGTTGTGCTCAACGGACGTTCGGCACCCGGTCCGGAGATGCAGGCCGCGATCGACGGTCTCAACGCCGCGGGCGCCCGCGTCGAGGTCGTCACCGGGGACCTCGCTGATCCCGATACCTCCCGGCGCCTGGTGGCCGCCGTCGGCGACGCCGGCTTCCGGCTGGCCGGCGTGGTACACAGCGCGATGGTGCTGGCCGACGAGATCGTGCTCAACATGTCCGACGCCGCGTCGGCGCGGGTGTTCGCCCCGAAGGTGGCCGGCGGCTGGTGGCTGCACGAAGCGACCAAGGATGCCGGCCTGGACTGGTGGGTGTCGTTCTCGTCGGTCTCCTCCCTGGTCGGCGCACCCGGGCAGGGCTCCTACGCCTCGGCGAACTCCTGGATCGACGGGCTGGTCGCCTACCGACGTGCCCACGGCCTGCCGGCAGCCGGAATCAACTGGGGCCCTTGGGCGCAAGTGGGCCGCGCGCAGTTCTTCGCCGACCTCGGCGTCTCGATGATCACCCCGGCGCAGGGCCTGGCGGCGCTGGAGTTGGTGCTCGCCGCCGACCGGGCGCGCACCGGCGTGTTCGCGCTCGACGCGCGGCAGTGGTTCCAATCCTTCCCCGCCGCAGCGGGATCGTCGTTGTTCGCCACGCTGCGAGAGTCGATCACCGTCGAGCAGCGCACCGGCGGCGGCCGGATCCGTGCCGAACTGGACGCGACCGATCCCGCCGACCGCCCGAGGCGGCTCGCCACAGCCATCGCCGACGAGATCCGGGCGGTGCTGCGCTCGACCGACCAGATCGACCACGACCTTCCGATGGAGCAGCTGGGCCTGGACTCGCTGATGGCGCTGGAACTGCGCAACCGGCTGGAGGCGAGCCTGGGCACCACCCTGCCGGTGGCGCTGGTCTGGGCTTACCCGACCATCACCGACCTGGCCGGCGCCCTGTGCGAGCGACTGGGTTACCAGGAGGACGCCCCCCAGGCCGAGTCTGCCGAGGAGGAGCCCGAGTTATCGGACGAGGAACTGGATCTGCTGTCGGACCTGGTTGCGGCCAGTGAGCTGGAAGCAGCGACGGAAGGCGCGGAGTAATGACGAGTCTGGCCGAACGCGCCGCCCAAATGTCCCCGAAGGCCCGCGAGGTTCTCGCGCGCGAACTGGTGCGTGCGGGCACGGCCTTCCCCACCGACGTCGCCGAGCCGATCGCGGTGATCGGGATGGGCTGCCGGCTGCCCGGGAATGTGCATGGGCCGCAGGACTTCTGGCAACTGCTGCTCGACGGCCGGGACACCATCGGTGAGGTGCCCGCCGACCGTTGGGACGCCGACGCGTTCTACGACCCGGATCCGGAGACCCCGGGCAAGATGACCACCAAGTGGGGCGGGTTCATCGACGACGTGGCGGGATTCGACGCCGACTTCTTCGGCATCACCCCGCGCGAGGCCGCCGCCATGGACCCGCAGCACCGCGTCCTGCTGGAGGTGGCCTGGGAGTCGCTGGAAAACGCCGGGCTGGCACCGGATTCGCTGAGCGGCAGCCGAACCGCCGCCATCATGGGCTTGTCGACGTGGGACTACACCATCGTCAACATCGAGCGCCGCGCCGAGATCGACGCCTACCTGTCCACCGGCACCCCACACGCGGCCGCGGTGGGCCGCATCGCCTACCTGCTCGGCCTGCGCGGCCCGGCGGTGGCGGTGGACACCGCGTGTTCGTCGTCGCTGGTGGCGGTGCACCTGGCCTGCCAATCCCTGCGGCTGCGGGAGAGCGACGTGGCGCTGGCCGGCGGGGTGCAGCTGGCGCTGTCACCGTTCGCCGCGATCGCGGTCTCCAAATGGTCGGCACTGTCCCCGACCGGCCGCTCGAAAGCCTTCGATGCGATGGCCGACGGCTTCACCCGCGGGGAAGGCTGCGGCGTGGTGGTGCTCAAGCGGTTGTCCGACGCCACCCGCGACGGCGACCGGATCCTGGCGCTGATCCGCGGATCGGCGGTCAATCAGGACGGCCGGTCCAACGGCATGACCGCCCCGAACGCCCTGGCGCAACGAGACGTGATCACCACCGCCCTCAAGCAGGCCGACGTGGCCGCCGAGAGCGTGCACTATGTCGAAGCGCACGGCACTGGAACCATCCTGGGTGACCCGATCGAGTTCGAGTCACTGTCGGCCACCTACGGAAGAGGTGAGGGCCGCTGCGCACTCGGGGCGGTGAAGACCAACCTGGGCCACCTCGAAGCGGCGGCCGGTGTCGCGGGACTGATCAAGGCGATTCTGGCCGTCGAGCACGGCTACATTCCGCGCAACCTGCACTTCACCCGGTGGAACCCGGCGATCGACGCGTCGTCGACCCGGCTGTTCGTGCCGACCGAGGGCACCCCGTGGCCCGACGGCTCGGGCCCGCGCCGCGCGGCCGTGTCCTCGTTCGGGCTCAGCGGGACCAACTCGCATGTGGTGATCGAGCAGGCGCCTAATACCGTTGCGGCGCAGGTGGATACCGGTGCGGCGGTCTCGACGCTGGTGGTCTCCGGCAAGACGCCGCAGCGGGTGGCCGCCACCGCGGGGGTGTTGGCCGATTGGCTGGAGAGGGCCGGCACCGACGTCCCGCTGGCCGACATCGCGCACACGCTGCACCACCACCGCGCCCGGCAGGCGCGGTTCGGGACCGTGGTCGCCCGCGACCGCGAACATGCGGTCTCCGGATTGCGCGCGCTGGCCGCCGGGACACCCGCACCGGGTGTGGTCGGCCCGCAGGCCACGGCTGCGGGGGCGGGGACGGTGTTCGTTTATTCGGGGCGGGGATCGCAGTGGGCCGGGATGGGTCGCCGGTTGCTGGCCGATGAGCCTGCGTTCGCGGCGGCGGTGGCCGATTTGGAGCCCGATTTTGTTGCCCAGGCCGGCTTCTCGCTGCAGGAGGTGCTGGCTCAGGGCGCCGAGCTGGTGGGGATCGAGCAGATCCAGTTGGGTCTGATCGGCATGCAGCTGGCGTTGACCGCGCTGTGGCGTTCCTACGGGGTGGAGCCCGATCTGGTGATCGGGCATTCGATGGGTGAGGTGGCCGCCGCGGTGGTCGCCGGTGCGTTGACCCCGGCCGAAGGGTTGCGGGTGACGGCGACCCGGTCCCGGCTGATGGCGCCGCTGTCCGGGCAGGGCGCGATGGCGCTGCTGGAGCTCGACGCCGCGGCCACCGAGGCGCTGATCGCCGACTACCCGCAGGTGACCCTGGGCATCTACAACTCACCGCGCCAGAGCGTGATCTCCGGGCCCACCGCGCAGATCGAGGAGTTGATCGAGAAGGCGCGCGCTCAGGACCGGTTCGCCAGCCGGGTCAATATCGAAGTGGCCCCGCACAATCCGGCAATGGACGCGCTGCAGCCGGCGATGCGCGCCGAGCTCGCCGACCTGCAGCCACGCACCCCGGTGATCCCGATCATCTCCACCACCTACGAAAACCCCGACATCACAGCGGTATTCGACGCCGAACACTGGGCCGTCAACATGCGCAACCCGGTGCACTTCCAGCAGGCCATCGAGCGGGCCGGCGAGCAGCACCACACCTTCATCGAGGTCAGCGCGCACCCACTGCTCACCCACGCCGTCATCGAAACGCTGGACGGCCCGGGTTATCGCGCTGTCGGCACACTCCAGCGCGACGCCGACGACACCGTCACCTTCCGCAGCCACCTCGCGCAGATCACCGGCCATCCCCCGGCGACGACCGGCGGCCGGTTGGCGGATATCCCCACCACCCCGTGGCAGCACGAGCAGTTCTGGGTAGCGGACCGGTCCTCGATGGCCGACCTGGTGATGAAACACCCGCTGCTGGGTGTGCACGTCGAAGTACCGTCCAGCCGGGATCACGTGTGGCGGGCCGACGTCGGCACCGATGTCTCTCCGTGGCTTGCCGAGCACCGGGTGTTCGGGCAGTCGATCATGCCGGCCGCCGGCTACGCGGAGATCGCATTGGCGGCGGCCGGCGAGGGACTGGGACTGCCCGCCGAGAGCGTGTCGGTCAACCAGCTCGAGGTCGAGCAGATGCTCACCCTGGACAAGCACACCGAGCTGACCACCCAGCTCATCCGCAACGGCGACAGCAAGATTCGTGTCGAGATCCACTCGCGCGCCGGCGGCGGTGACTGGACCCGGCACGCCGTGGCGAAGGTGGAGGCGACGCAGGCCGCCCCCGGACCGGTGCCTGCCACCGGACAATCCCAGACCTCGGTCTCGCCCGCCGACTTCTACGCGCTGCTGCGTCAGACGGGCCTGCACTACGGTCCGGCCTTCGCCGGCCTGACCCGCATCGACCGGTTGTCGGACGGTTCGGTGGAATCCGAGATCACGCTGCCCGACGAGGCGCCCCGCCACCCCGGCTACCGCATTCATCCCGCGCTGCTCGATGCCGCCCTGCAGAGCCTCGCGGCCGCGATGCCGACCGATGGCGTGACCGAATCCAGTTATCTGCCAGTCTCTTTCGAGAGCTTGCGGGTGTACGCAAACCCCGGCCGGTACGCCCGCTGCCGCGCCACCCTCACCGACGCGGGCGGCAGCGGCAAGCTCGGCCGGATCGTGTTGATGGACGCCGCCGGCAACGTGACCGCCGAGATCAACGACATCTTCCTGCGGTCGGTCGAACGGCGCAGCGTGCCACTGCCGCTGGCACAGAAGATCTTCGAAGCCGCGTGGATCGATCAGCCGCTCACGGCCGCAGCCGCTCCGCCGCTGCCGGGCAGCTGGCTCGTGCTGGCCGCGCCGACCGCCCAGGCGTCCGCCGAGCAATTCGCCGCCGCATGGCGATCCGACCAGCATCGGGTGCTCACCGCCGCATTGGACGACGAACCCGCGATGCTGGCCGCATTCGCCGAGGCCGCAGGCGATCCGGACCATCCGCCCGCCGGTGTGGTCGTCTTCGTCGGCGACACCTCCGACGTGACCGGGGCACGTGACCTGGTGTGGTCGATCAGCACCGTGGTCCGCGCGATCGTCGGCGGCTGGCACGGCGAACCGCCGCGGCTGTGGCTGGTCAGCAGGAGCGGTCTGGTGGTCGCCGACGGTGAAGCCGGGCAACCCGCCGTCGGTGCCCTGAAGGGTCTGATCCGGGTGCTCGCCTACGAGCACCCCGAATTGCGGGGCACTCTGCTCGATCTCGATGGCGGTACCGACGGACTGATCGCCGAACTCGGCGCGGCCGATACCGAACTCTTGAGCACCGTCATCGCGCACCGCGGCGAGCACCGCTATGTCGAACAGCTCACCCGGGCCACGCTCGACGACACCCGGAGCCATCCGGTGGTGCGCTCCGGTGCCGGCTACATCATCACCGGCGGCCTCGGCGGCCTGGGGCTGGTGGTGGCGCGTTGGCTGGTGGAGGGCGGCGCGGGCCGCGTGGTGCTCAACGGCCGCAGCGAGCCCGGCGAGGAACAGCGCAGAATCCTGGCCGACCTGCAGGGCCGTGCCGAGATCGCGGTCGTCCTGGGCGATATCGCGGATCCCGGCGTGGCGGAGCGGCTGGTCGCGGCGGCCGAGGACGGCGGCAGGACGCTGCGCGGCATCCTGCATTCGGCCGCCGTCATCGACGACGCCCTGTTGTACTCGATGACCAAAGACAGCCTGGACCGCGTCTGGGCACCCAAAGCCATTGGCGCACAACGGCTGCACCAGGCCAGCGCGGGCCGCGAGCTGGACTGGTGGGTCGGATTTTCCTCCACCGCCGCGCTGCTCGGCGCGCCCGGCCAGGGTGCATACGCCTGCGCGAACGCGTGGCTGGACGCCCTGGTTGCCGAGCGCAGAGCGGCCGGTCTGCCGGCCGCGGTGATCAACTGGGGCCCGTGGTCCGACGTCGGCATGGCCCGCAGCCTGGCCGGCAGCGTGCTGGACCCGATCACCCCGGCCGAGGGGCTCGCGGCCATGGAAACGTTGCTGGCCGGCGGTCGCAGCCACACGGGTGTCGCGCGGTTGCGCGCGGACCGGGCGCTGATCGCCTTCCCCGAGATCCGCGGCCACGACTTCTTCGCCGCCGTGGTGCGGGAGCTGGAAGCCGCCGGCGGCGGCGATGATTGGGCCGGCCCCGACTCGCTGCGGGACCTGGATCCGGCCGAGGCGGCACGCGTGATGACCGACCTGCTGCGGTCCCGGATCGCCGCCGTGATGGGGTATGCGGACAAATCCGCCGTCGACCCCGGTCTGCCGTTGCTCGATCTCGGCATGGATTCACTGATGGCCGTGCGGATCCGCAACACCGCCCGCGCCGACTTCGGCGCCGAGCCGCCGGTGGCGTTGCTGCTCCAAGGTGCCACGCTGCACGACCTGACCGCCGACCTGATGCGCCAACTCGGCCTGTCGAGCCCTGAACCGGCGACCGAGACCACTACCACCGTCCGCGACCGCGCGCAGCAACGCGCAGCGGCGCGACAGGGAGCCGCGCTGCGGCGCCGAACCAGACCTGACGTACAGGGAGGACAGATCCAGTGAGCATTCCCGACAACGCGATCGCGGTGGTCGGCATGGCCGGCCGGTTCCCCGGCGCCAACACCGTGTCGGCGTTCTGGGACAACCTGCGGCGCGGCAAGGAATCCATCGTCACCCTCTCCGAGCAACAGCTCCGCGATGCAGGCATCAGCGACAAGGCACTGGCGAATCCGTCGTATGTCCGGCGCGCCCCGATCGTCGACGGCGTGGACGAGTTCGACGCCGACTTCTTCGGTTTCCCGCCCCTGGTGGCCCGGTCGCTGGATCCCCAGCACCGGCTGTTCCTGCAGTGCGCCTGGCATGCGCTCGAAGACGCCGGTGTCGACCCGGCCCGATACGACGGGTCGATCGGCGTGTACGGGACCAGCTCTCCCAGTGGCTATCTGCTGCACAACCTGCTGTCACATCAGGACCCGAACGCCGTACTGGCCGAGGGGCTCAACTGGGACCAGCTGAGCATGTTCCTGCAGAACGACAAGGACTTCCTGGCCACCCGGATCTCACACCAGTTCAACCTGCGCGGGCCCAGCCTTGCCGTGCAGACGGCGTGCTCGTCGTCGCTGGTGGCCGTCCACCTGGCCTGCATGAGCCTGCTGTCCGGCGAGTGCGACATGGCGCTGGCCGGCGGCGTATCCCTGTGCGTCCCACACCATGTCGGGTACTGGCATTCGCCGGGCCAGATGCTCTCGGCGGTGGGGCACTGCCGTCCGTTCGACGTCCGCGCCGACGGGACCGTGTTCGGCAGCGGTGTCGGGCTGGTGGTGCTCAAGCCACTGCAGGCCGCCCTCGACAGTGGCGACCGCATCCACGCCGTCATCCGCGGATCGGCAATCAACAACGACGGATCGGCGAAGATGGGTTTCGCGGCGCCCAGCGCCGCGGCCCAGGCCGACTGCATCGCCGAGGCCCACGCCGTCTCCGACGTCGACGCCTCGACCATCACCTACGTCGAAACCCATGGCACCGGAACGCCGTTGGGCGACCCGATCGAGATCCAGGGTCTGCGGGCGGCGTTCGAAGCCTCCGAGGAGCCGCGGTCGGCGCCGTGTGTGATCGGCTCGGTCAAGTCCAACATCGGTCACCTCGAGGTCGCCGCCGGCATCGCCGCGCTCATAAAGACGATCCTGTGTCTGAAGAACAAGGCGATTCCCGCGACCCTGCACTACACCAGCCCGAACCCGGAGCTGCACCTCGACGAAACCCCTTTCACGGTGCAAAGCCGTTACGGTGCATGGGAATCCGGCGGAGTGCGCCGGGCCGGGGTGAGCTCGTTCGGCATCGGCGGCACCAACGCGCACGTGGTCGTGGAAGAAGCTCCGGAGGTCCCGGCGCAGGCCGGGCCCGAAGGCCCGCAGGTGCTGCTGCTCTCGGCACGCACCGCCGAGGCCCTCGGCGAGGCACGGACCGCGCTGGCCACCGCGCTGGACCGCCCGAACGCCCCGGCCCTGGCCCCGGGGATGGCGAATGTCGCCCACACGCTCAGCGGCCGCCGCCGGCACCACGTCACCATGGCGGCCGTCGCCGCCGACCGGGCTCAGGCGATCACGCTGCTGCGCGCCGCCGAGCACGACAACGTCTTCGTCGGCGAATCCCCATCCGACGGCCAGAGCGCAAGCACCGACCAGGTCGTCTTCCTGTTCCCCGGCCAGGGCGCCCAGCATCCCGGCATGGCCAAGGGGCTGTACGACACCGAGCCCGTCTTCGCCGAACACTTCGACGCCTGCGCCACCGCCTTCCGGGCGGAAATGGGCCTGGATCTGCACGAGGCGATATACCCGGTTGCCCAAGGGACCGCAGCCGATCTGGAGCGTATCGACCGCTCCCAACCCGCGCTGTTCACCGTGGAATACGCGCTGGCGAAGCTGGTCGAGAGCTACGGTGTGCGCGCCGGCGCGTACATCGGTTACAGCACCGGTGAATACGTCGCGGCCACCCTGGCCGGCGTCTTCGACCTGCCGACCGCCGTCAAGACGGTGTCGCTGCGCGCCCGGCTGATGCACGAGTCGCCGCCGGGCGCCATGGTCGCGGTGGCGCTCAGCCCCGCCGACGTCGCGCAGCACCTGGTACCGGGAGCCGAGGTGTCCGCGGTCAACGACCCGGGCAACTGTGTGGTGGCCGGGCCCAAGGACGCGATCCGCGCGTTCACCCAGCGTCTGGGCGAGCACGGTGTTCCGGTGCGGCGGGTGCGCGCCACCCACGCCTTCCACACCAGCCAGATGGACGGGATGCTCGGTGAGTTCCGGGAATTCCTGGGAAGCCGGCAGCTGAAGACTCCCGATACACGGCTGCTGAGCAACCTCACCGGAACTTGGCTCACCGACGAGCAGGCCACCGACCCCGACACCTGGACGCGCCAGATCCGTTCCACTATCAGGTTCGCCGACGAACTCGACGCGGTGCTGTCCGATCCGAACCGGATCCTCGTCGAGGTCGGGCCCGGCGGCAGCCTGACCGGTTCGGCGATCCGGCACCCGAGGTGGTCGAGCGCCAACCGTTCCGTCCGGCTGATGCGGCACCCCATCCAGCAGGCCGACGACCGTGACACCTTCCTGCGCGCGCTGGGCGAACTGTGGGCGGCCGGCGTCGAGGTCGACTGGTCACCCAGACATCCGGTGCCGCCGCGAATCGTGTCGCTGCCCGGCTATCCCTTTGCGCGGGAACGGCATTGGATCGAACCCAAGCCCACCCACTGGGAGCCGGCCACGGTGTCCGTCAACGGCTCCGCGGTCACTCACGCCGCCGAGCCCGCCGTCGAGTTGGGGCCGTCGCAGACCGGCGTCACATTGCAGCGCGTCTGGCAGCAGTGCCTCGGCGTCCCCTCCGTCGACCCGAAGGCGAACTTCTTCGACCTCGGCGGCGATTCGCTGATGGCGATCAGCATCGCGATGACCGCCTCCAACGAAGGTCTGAGCATCACGCCACAGGATCTCTACGAGCATCCGACCCTGGCATCGCTCACCGCCGCCGTCGATGCCGCGTTTGCGGCCAGCGGTCTGGCCAAACCACCCGAGCCGGAGTCGAATCCGGCGATCCTGCCGAACACCGAGTATTTCCTCGAACATGGACTGCACGACGGTGGCCGCTGGCGGGTACCGCTGATCCTGCGCTTGGAGCCGCAGGTGAGCCCGGACGACATCCGGACGGTGCTGACCGCGGTCTGCAACCATCACGACGCGCTGCGGCTGCAACTGGTGGACAACGACGGCGTCTGGGAACAGCACGTCGGCCCGCCTGCGGACTTCACGACCCTGGTGTCGCGCTCGTTGCCCGGCGGTACCGGGGTGGCCGCGGTGCTGGCCGAAGTGATTGCCGAGCACAGCGATTCGACCGCACCGCTCATCGCGGTGCACATTGTCGATTCGTCCGGCGGCCCGAACTATCTCGGGCTCGGCGTGCACGCCATGGTGGCCGACACCGCCTCACACCAGATCCTGGGCAGCGACATCGTGATCGCTTTCGGACAGCACCTGGCCGGCAGCGAGATCACGCTGGAGCCCGCCGCCACCGGCTGGCGGGAGTGGTCACAGCGGATGGCGGCCCTGGCCACCCATCCGGCCGCACTGGACACCCGGCACTTCTGGATCGACAACGCCGCCAGCGTGACCCGCTGGCTGGCCGAACCGGCGGCGACGCCGCCCACCGCCGCCGACCTCCGCAAACTGTCCGGCACCCTGGACGCCGAGCAGACATCGGAACTCGACGACGCGCGGCGACGGTTCCGGCGCTCGATCCAGGAGATTCTGCTTGCGGCACTGGGCCGCACCATCGCGCAGACGGTCGGGACCGGGGTGGTCGCCGTCGAACTCGAGGGCGAGGGTCGCTCGGTGCTGCGGCCCGACGTCGACCTGCGCCGCACCGCCGGTTGGTGCACGACGTACTACCCGGTGCCGCTGGCCTGCGCCACCGGCGAGGGCTCCGCGGTGGTGGAACAACTCGACGCCGTGCACAAGACCCTGAAGGCGGTGCCGCACTACGGCGTCGGCTACGGGCTGCTGCGCTACCTGTACGCACCCACCGGACGTACCTTCGGCGCGCAGCGCCCACCGGACATCCATTTCCGTTACGCCGGAACGATTCCCGAACTTCCGCCGATCGAGGCCCCGGTGCGGTTCGAGTCCGACGTGACCCTTCCGGTGCGCGAAACCATCCCCGGGCTGGGCCACGCCCTCGAAGTGCGCGTGTACCGGTTCGCGGGCTCGACCCATCTCGACTGGTGGTACGACAGCCGACGGATCGCGGCGGACACGGTGCAGGAACTCGCACGCACCTTCCCGCAGGCACTGCGCGAACTGATCCAGGAGGGTATCGCCGCCGAACAACTGGAGAGCGAAATCGCCGGCGTGGCCGAAGCGGGTGCCCTGGTGGACCTGTCGAGCCTTGACTGAGGAGACTGGAATGCCAAGTGACGCAGCGGTAGTCGTCAAAGGGGTCGGCAAGACGTTCGGCGCCCGCTCCGGACAGGTGGTGGCACTCGACGACGTCAGTTTCGAGGTCGGCCGCGGCGAGGTCATCGGCCTGCTCGGCCCCAACGGCGCCGGCAAGACCACCATGGTGGACATTCTGTCGACACTGACCCGGCCGACCACCGGGTCGGCCTCGGTCGCCGGCCACGACGTCGTCTCCGACGCGGCCGGAGTGCGGCGGTCCATCATGCTGACCGGGCAACAGGTCGCCCTCGACGACATGCTCTCCGGCGAACAGAATCTCGTAATGTTCGGCCGCCTCTACGGTCTGTCCAAGTCCGCTGCCCGCAGCCGTGCGGCCGAGCTGCTCGAGCAGTTCGACTTGGTGCACGCCGCCAAGCGGCGGGTCAGCACCTACTCCGGCGGCATGCGCCGCCGCATCGACATCGCCTGCGGGCTGGTGGTGCAACCGCTGGTGGCTTTCCTGGACGAACCCACCACCGGGCTGGATCCCCGCAGCCGGCAAGCGATCTGGGACCTGGTGAGCAATTTCAAGAAGCTCGGCATCGCCACGCTGCTGACCACGCAGTACCTCGAGGAGGCCGACGCGCTCAGCGACCGCATCATCCTCATCGACCGGGGCACCATCATCGCCGAAGGCACCGCGAACGAGCTCAAGCACCGCGCCGGCGGCACCTTCTGCGAGATCGTGCCGCGCGACGTCAAGGAGTTGCCGGCGATGGTCGCCGCGCTCGGGCCGCTTGTGCCCGAAAGCCAGCGGGCCATGCTGGCCGCCGAGTCCGACCGGATCATCATGCCGGCCGCCGAGGGCACCGGCACGCTGATCGAGGCCGTGCGCCTGCTCAACGCCGCCCACCTCGAACCGGCCGACATCGCGCTGCGCCGGCCGTCACTGGACGACGTGTTCCTCTCCATGACAGCCGATCCCAGCGAATCCCGGGCGCTGAGTCACCTCACCCCGGAGGCGGTGCGGTGAGCGTGGTCACCGGTTCGGCGGCGGCCGGGGCTCGGCAGCCGTCGATGCTGCAGCAGTGGTGGGTGCTGACTATCCGCTTCATCGCCCCGACCCTGCGCAATGGTGAACTGATCACCGCGATCGGCGCCTCACTGTCCTTCGCGGTGGGGTTCTACGTCCCGTTCTCCATCCCGTGGAATCACTACGTGGGTGGCGCCGGCAGCGGCATCGCCAGCAATCTGGGGCAGTACATCACACCGCTGATCACGTTGCAGGCCATCGCTTTTGCGGCCATCTCCTCGGCGTTCCGGGCCGCCACCGATGCCCTGCACGGGGTGAACCGGCGGTTCCGGTCCATGCCGATAGCGCCGCTGACGCCAGTGCTGGCCCGGGTGTCGGCCAGCGTGTACCGCTGCTGTGTCGGCCTGACCGTATCCCTGATCGCCGCCCACGTGATCGGGTTCCGATTTCATCGCGGGGCGCTCTACATCGCGGGCTTCTGCGTGCTGGCAATCGCGATCGGGGTGGTCTTGTCGTTCGGCGCCGACCTGATCGGCACCGCCACCCGCAATCCCGACGCGATGCTGCCGCTGCTGACCATGCCGATCCTGATTTTCGGGCTGCTGTCGGTGGGGCTGCAACCGCTCAAGATGTTCCCGCACTGGATCCAGCCGATCGTGCGCAATCAGCCGATCTCGCAGCTGGTGATCGGGCTGCGCGCGCTGGCCGGCGATACCGTCAAATCGCCTGTGCCGGTGACCTGGTCGGTGATGACGCCGCCGCTGCTGTGGCTGGCCGGCTTCGCGCTGTTCCTGGTGCCCGTGTCCGTTCTCGTCCTGTCCCGGCGCCCATGACCGCGGGCACTGTGGTGCGGGCACCGGAAAGCTCGGTACGGCTGATGCTGACGCAGACGCTGGTGCAGACCCAGCGCATCCTCACCCGCTGGGGACGCGACCTGGTCACCGTGATGGAGGCGCTGGTGCTGCCGGTCGCCTTCATGCTGGTGCTCTACATCGTGCTCGGCAACCTGATCTACGCCATGACCCACGACAGCGCGCTGTACAGCATCGTGCCGCTGCTGGCGCTGGGCGGGGCGGTAAGTGGTTCGGCGTTCGTCGCGATCGACCTGATGCGCGAGCAACAGAGCGGCCTGCTGACCCGGCTGTGGGTGATGCCGGTGCACCGCGCGTCGGGCCCGCTGGCGCGGATCATCGCCGAGGCGATCCGGATCCTGGTCACCACCGGTGTGATGCTGGGCGCGGGCGTGGCGCTGGGTTTCCGGTTTCGCGGGGGCGCGCTGGCCACCCTGATGTGGCTTGGCGTCCCGGTCATTCTCGGTATGGCGTTCGCCGCACTCACCACCGCCATTGCCCTGTTCACCTCCAAAACCCTGGTGGTCGAGGCGGTCGAGCTGTGGCAGCTGCTGTTGATCTTCTTCTCCACCGGCCTGCTGCCGCTGAACCAGTACCCGCACTGGATTCAGCCGGTCGTCGCGCACCAGCCGGTGAGCTACGCGATCACGGCCATGCGCGGGCTGTCGGCCGGCGGCCCGGTGCTGGCGCCGATGATCGCGACGCTGCTGTGGAGCGCCGGGATCGCCGCAGCCTGCGCCGTCCCCATGGCCATCGGCTACCGACGAGCCAGCACGCACTGACACGAAAGGCCGGATTCTCACGTGTTTCCCGGATCGGTGATCCGCAAGTTGTCCCGCAGCGAGGAAGTCTTCGCGCAGTACGAGGTCTTCACCGCCGTCACGGTCCAGCTGCGCGGCCGGGTCGATGCCGATGCCCTGTCCGAGGCGTTCGACGCCCTGGTGGATGCCCACCCGATCCTGGCCAGCCATCTCGAGCACAGCCCGGACGGCGACTGGAATCTGGTGTCCGACGACATGCTGCACGCGGGAATCGTGGTGCAGGAGGGCGCCGATAACGCGTGCGAGATCACGTTGGATCAGACCCAGACGCTACTCAATCTGCGGTTGACGCTGCACGAGAACAGCTCTGAGTTGACCATCTTTCTGCACCACAGCATCGCCGACGGCCACCACGGCGCCGGCCTTTTCGACGAGCTGTTCTCCCGCTACACCGATGTGGTGACCACCGGCGACCCGGGACCGGTCAACCCGCAGCCCGCGCCGCAACCGCTGGAAGTGGTGCTGGAACAACGCGGCGTCAAGAAGCTCGGCATGACCGGCGTCGAACGCTTCCTGCCGGTGATGTTCGCCTACGACCTGCCGCCCGCGGTGAAGCCGACCCTCGTCGCGACTCCTGGCCTGCCGCAACCGGTTCCGGTCACCCGGGTGCGGCTTTCCGAGCAGGAGACGGCCGACCTGGTGGAGTTCGCGCACGAGAACCGGGTCAGCGTCAACACCGTCGTGGCGGCGGCGATCCTGATGACCGAGTGGCGGCTGCGGGAGACGCCGCACGTTCCCATCCCCTACGTGTACCCCGTCGACCTGCGCTATTTCCTCAGCCCGCCGGTCGCCCCGACCGAGGCCACCAATCTGGTGGGCGTGGCCACCTACCTGGCCGAGGTCGGACCGGACACCGACATCGTGGATCTGGCCACCGATATCGGCGTCACCTTCCGGTCCGACATCGCCGACGGCATCATCCAGCAGTCCGGGCTCAACTTCGGCGTAGCGTTCGAGGGGACGCCCGCGGGGTTGCCGCCGCTGGTCTTCTGCACCGACGTGAGCGCGCTGCCGAGCGTACGGATGCCGGCGGGCATCGAGCTGGAAGGCTTTCGCGGACAGTTCTATTGCTCGATCACGGTGCCGCTGGACTTCTACGGGTGCGGCATGTCCGGCGACCACCTGGTGATCGAGAACCACGGCCACTCGCCGCAGCGCAAAGACTCACTCGAAGCGATCCGGGAGTTGTTGTGCACCGCGCCGTCGGACTACGGCTGGGCGGTCGAGTGACGTAGGGGTGGCGCGGCCCCTGGGGGTGGCGAGCGCCCCTGGGGGTGGCGAGCAGACGTAAAATCGCTTATTTCGGAACGAAATTGGGCGATTTTACGTCTGCTCGCGCCGCTCACCGTGCTGCTCGCGCCGCTCACCGTGCTGCTCGCGCCGCTCACCGCGCTGCTCGCGCCGCTCACCGCGCTGCTCGCGGCTTGACGCACCCAGCTAGGCGGCAGGCTCCTCGGCCAGCGTCTGCGCCAGATGTTCGGCCAGCGCCCGCGCCGTGTTGTGAGTGGCGATCACCTTGGGGCTCAACCGGATCCCGGTTTCGGTCTCGATATGAGTGCGCATCTCCAGCATGCCCAGCGAATCCATGCCGTACTCGACGAAGGGCCGGTCGGCATCCACGGTGCGGCGCAGGATCACGCCGACCTGCTCAGTGATCAGGCGGCGTAGCCGTCCCGGCCACTCCTCCTGCGGCGCCGCCGTCAGCTCGGCGCGGAACTTGCTCGGCCCCCGCGTGCTCTGCCCGCTGGACTTGAACATCTCGCCGAACGGGCTGCGTCGCACCACATCGTCCAGCCAGGGCGCCCCGATGATCGGGATGTACCCGCTGTAGGCGCGGTCGTAGCGCAGCAGCGTCTCGAACGCGTACATCCCCTCGTCCGGGGTGATCATCAGTTGCTTGCCGCCTTCGGCCAGGAAGGTGGCCCGGCCGACCTCGGCCCACGCACCCCAGGCGATGGTGGTCACCGGAAGCCCATGGGCGTGGCGCCAGTACGAGAACGCGTCCAGCCAGCTGTTGGCCGCGGCGTAGGCGCCCTGCCCGGGCGATCCCAGCAATGAGGCACCCGAGGAGAACAGGCAGAACCAGTCCAGCGGCTGCCCGAGGGTCGCCTTGTGCAGGCTCCACGTCCCGAAAACCTTGGGGGACCAGTCGCGGTCGATGATCTCGTCGGAGATGTTGGTCAGCGTGGCGTCCTCTACCACCGCTGCCGAGTGCACCACGCCACGCAACGGAAGTCCGGTGGCGGTCGCCGCCTCCACCAACCGCACGGCGGTCTCCGGTTCGGAGATGTTGCCCAACTCGACCACCACGTCGGTCCCGGCCCGCCGCAACCGCTCGATCATCTGGCGTGCCTTGGGATTTGGCTGCGAACGGGCGGTCAACACCAGTCGGCCGCAACCGGCTCCCGCCAACTTCGACGCGAAGAACAGGCCCAGCCCGCCCACCCCGCCGGTGATGATGTAGGCGCCGTCGCGGCGGAACACCGGAACCTGATCCGGCGGCACCACCACACTGGCCCGCCCACTGCGTGGCATGTCCAGCAGCAGCTTTCCGGTGTGTTCGGCGTTGCTCATCGCGCGCACCGCGTTCGCCGCGTCGGCTAGCGGATAGTGCGTGGTCTGCGGCGCCGCCAGCACACCGTCGGCGGTCAGCGTGAACACCGTCTCGAGCAGTTCCCGGACCCGCTCGGGCTGCAGCACCGACATCAGCGCCAGGTCCAGGTAGTAGAAGGTCAGGCCACGCCGGAACGGATACAGCCCCAGCCGGGTGTTGCCGTACACGTCGGCCTTGCCGATCTCGACGAACCGTCCACCGAAGGCCAGCAGCTCCAGACCCGCCCGCTGCGCCGCACCGGTCAACGAGTTGAGCACGATGTCCACACCGTAGCCGTCGGTGTCGCGGCGGATCTGCTCGGCGAATTCGACGCTGCGCGAATCGTAGACATGCTCAACGCCCATGTCGCGCAACATCTGTCGCTTGGCATCGTTGCCGGCGGTGGCGAAGATCTCCGCCCCGGCGTGGCGCGCGATCGCCAATGCCGCCTGCCCCACGCCGCCGGTAGCGGAGTGGATCAGCACCTTGTCGCCCGCCTTGATGCCGGCCAGGTCGTGCAAGCCGTACCAGGCGGTGGCATTCGCGGTGGCCGAGGCGATCGCCTGCTCGTCACTCAACCCCGCGGGCAACGTGATCGCCAGGTTCGCGTTGCAGGTCAGATACGTGCGCCAGCAGCCGCCCTCGGAGAAACCGGCGACGCGGTCACCGACCCGGTGACCGGCCACCCCCTCCCCTACCGCGGTCACCACGCCCACGAAGTCCATACCCGGCTGCGGCTCGCGGTCGTCGACGACGGGGAACTTGCCGAACGCGATCAGGACGTCGGCGAAGTTGATGGTGGACATCGCGACCGCCACCTCGATCTGCCCCGGGCCGGGCGGAACACGGTCGCAGGCAACGAGTTCCATCGACTGCAGGTCACCCGGGGTGCGCACCTGCAGGCGCATGCCGTCGGACTCGTGGTCGATCACGGTGGTTCGGCGGTCGTTGTGCACCAGCGGCGTCGGGCACAGCCTGGCGGTGTACCACTCGGCGCCGCGCCAGGCCGTCTCGTCCTCGGGCGAGCCGCTCAGCAGCTGCGCGGCCACCTGCTCACCCTGGGTGTGCTCGTCGACGTCGATCTGCGTGGTGCGCAGCAACGGGTGTTCACTGCCGATCACCCGCAACAGACCACGCAGGCCGGCCTGCTCGAGATTGACATCGTCGCCCGAGCACACCCACTGGGCCTGCCTGGTCACCACGAAGAGCCGGGGCAGTTCGCCCTCCAACTCCGGCAGTTCCCGCGCGAGGTGCACCAGCTGGCGCACCTGTTCCCGGCCCTGGGTCAACCCCCCGTCATCGGGCGCGCTGCCGCGGGGTCCACACAGGACCACCACTCCACGCAACGAGCGGGCCCGCAGCTGCGCCCGCAACGGCTCCATCTCGGCACCGATGGGCAGCTGCAGGTTGAAGCATTCCGCGCCTTGGGTTTTCAGCGCGTCGTTCAGCGAACTCATCAGCATGTCGCCGGCCTCGGCGGTGCCGATCAGCAGCCACGATCCCGCTTCGTCGTCGTCGACGTCGGGCAGCGTCCGTTGCTGCCACTCACAGGTCAGCAGCCGCTCGTTGAGTACCCGGTCCCGTTCGCCGCTCGCGGTGGTCCCGGTGCCCATCCGCAGCCCGCGCACCGCCAGCAGCACCGCGCCGCGCTCGTTGAGCACATCGAGGTCGGCCTCACCACCGGTCGGGTCGACCCGGGTCACCCGGGTGTAGCAGTAGCGGGCATCGCGCAGCGGCCCGTAGGCGCGCAACCGCTGCACACCCAGTGGCAACAGCAGGCCGTCGCCGCCGGCGCCGGCCACGCCGGCGGCCACCGACTGGAAGCAGGCGTCCAGCAACGCCGGATGCACGTGATAGGCGGCGTGCTGGAAACGAATCGATGCCGGCAGCGAGACCTCGGCCAGCACGGTGTTGCCGCCCGATTCCCCGGTGTGCGCGGTGGACAGGCCGCTGAAGGCGGCGCCGTGGAAGACACCGCGCTCGACGAACGACTCGCGTAGTTCGGACCCCTTCACACTCTGCGGGTGCGCGGCCAGCAGGGCGGCGACGTCGTAGGCAGGCGGCACCGAGTCGTCCTCGGCGGCGCACAGCGACGCGGTGGCGTGGCGGGTGGTCTCACCGTCCTGCGCGGATTCCACCACGAAGTCGACGACGCCGGGCGCCTGCACCGTGGCGACCGCGTCGATCGGGGTCTCGTCGTCGAGCAGGAGCATCTGCTCGAAGCCGATGTCGCGCGCCTCGGCTCCGTCGCCGAAGACCTCCGCCGCGGCGGCAAGGGCCATCTCGCAGTACGCGGCTCCGGGCAACGCGGCCACGTTGCGCACCTGGTGGTCGTCCAGCCAGGCCAGGGTCGCCGTGCCGACGTCGGTCTGCCACACGTGCCGTTCCGGCTCCTCGACCAGCCGGACATGGGACCCCAGCAGAGGGTGCACGGTGATCGTGCACGCGCCTTGCGTCTTGCTGTCGCTGCCGTCGGCGTCGATGAACAAATGCCGGTGACTCCACGCCGCCAACGGGGCGTCCACCAGCTGCCCGCCGGGGTAGAGCACGGCGAAATCGATTGCCGCGCCGGAGCTGTGCAGGTCCGTCAGGAAGTCGCGCAGCCCAAGCGGCAGCGGCTGCTCGCGCCGGATGGCGGCCAGGGCGGCCACCGTCATGTCCAGGCTCCGCGCGTTCTGGTCGACGGCGTGCGTCAACAGCGGGTGCGGAGACAGCTCGGCGAAAACCCGGAACCCGTCGTCCAGCGCAGCCTGGATCGCGGCGGCGAACTGCACGGTGTTGCGCAGGTTGTCCACCCAGTAGTCGGCGTCGCACACCGGCCGCTCGCGAGGGTCGAACTGGGTGGCCGAGTAGTACGGAACCGTGGGCTCCATCGGCTCGAGATCGGCCAGCGCCGTGGCCAATTCGTCGAGGATCGGGTCCACCTGCGGCGAGTGGGATGCCACGTCGACGGCGACCTCGCGCGCCATCACCTCGCGTTGTTCCCACCGCGCGACGAGATCGCGCACCTGCTCGGTGGCTCCCCCGATCACCGTGGACTGCGGCGAGGCCACCACCGCCACGGCGACGTCGTCGATTCCGCGGGCCATGAGTTCGGAATTGACTTGCTTGGCAGGCAATTCCACCGACGCCATGGCGCCCGAGCCGGCGATGCCGGCCATCAGCTTCGAACGACGGCAGATGACGCGCGCCCCGTCGTGCAGCGACAGCGCACCCGCGACGACGGCCGCCGCCGTCTCGCCCATCGAGTGCCCGACGACCGCGCCCGGCCGCACCCCGTAGGCCTGCCGCATCGTGGCGGCCAAGGCCACCTGGATCGCGAAGATCGTCGGTTGCACCTTGTCGATGCCGGTCACCGTCTGCGGCGCCGTCATCGCCTCGGTCACCGAGAAACCCGATTCGGCCTGGATCAGCGGCTCGAGCTCGGCGACGGTCGCGGCGAACACTGGTTCGCCGGCCAGCAGATCGGCGCCCATCGCGGCCCACTGCGAACCCTGACCGGAGAACACCCACACCGGCCCCCGGTCGTCGTGCGCCACCGCGGCCGGATACACGGCGTCTCCCTCGGCAACCTCGCGCAACCGCTGGGCGAGATCAGCCAGTCCGTCGGCCACCACCAGGGTGCGCACCGGCCGGTGCGCCCGGCGGCGGGCCAGCGTGTAGCCGAGATCGGCGGGACTCACCGAATCCGAATGCGTCTCAACCCAATCGGCAAGTCGTCGCGCGCTTTCGCGCAGACCGTCGGCCGACGACGACGACGACACCGCGTACACCAGTGGCCCCGGTGCCGCGGCCTCGGTGACGTTCTCCGGTTCGGGCGCCTGCTCGATGATGGCGTGCACGTTGGTGCCCGACATCCCGAACGAGGACACCGCGACGCGCCGGGGCCCGTCGCCCTGCGGCCACGGCGTGATCGACTGCGGCACAAAGATTCCCGTGTCGATCACGGCGAGGTCGTCGGGCAGCTTGTTGAAGTGCAGCAGCGGCGGCACCACCCCGTGCCGCAGCGACAGGATGGCCTTGATCAGTCCGACCGCCCCGGCGGCCGACTCGCTGTGCCCCATGTTGCTCTTGGCCGACCCCAGCGCGCAGCGGCTGCCGTCGGCGCCGTAAACGCGCGTGAGCCCGCGGTACTCGATCGGGTCACCCACCGGCGTGCCGGTGCCGTGCGCCTCCACCGCGCCGATCGATTCGGCGGCGACGCCCGCCGCGTCCAGGGCTTTGCGGTACACCGCCACCTGCGCGTCCTCGGACGGCATGGTCAGCGTCTCGGACCGCCCGTCCTGGTTGGTGGCCGTCCCGCGTACCACGGCGAGGATCCGGTCACCGTCGCGCACCGCATCGGGCAGGCGCTTGAGCAGCACCATCGCGCACCCTTCGGACCGCACGAAACCGTCGGCGTCCGCATCGAAGCTGTGACAGCGTCCGGTGGCCGAGAGCATGCCCTGCGCGGAGGTCGCCACGCTGCCATCCGGCTCCAGTAGCAACGCGCAACCACCGGCCAGTGCCAGGTCGCTCTCGCCGTCATGCAGGCTGCGGCAGGCCAGGTGCACGGCCATCAGACCCGATGAGCACGCGGTGTCGAACGTCATCGCGGGCCCGTGCAGCCCCAGCGCGTGGGAGATCCGTCCGGAGGCCACGCTGTTGTTCAGGCCCGTCACGGCATACGGGCTGGCCAGACCGCCGGAGCCCTTGGTCAGCAGCAGGTAGTCCTCGTGCGTCAGCCCGGTGAACACCGCCGTCGCGGTGCCGGCCAGCGCGGCCGGGTCCAGACCGGCGTGCTCGATCGTCTCCCACGCCGTTTCCAGCAACAACCGGTGCTGGGGATCGATCGACGTCGCTTCCCGCTCGCTGATCCCGAAGAACTCGGCGTCGAAGCCCGCCACGTCGTCGATGAACCCGCCCCACCGCGAGACCGTGCGGCCGGGAACCCCGGGCTCCGGGTCGTAGTAAGCGTCGGCGTCCCAGCGGTCTGCAGGGATCTCGGTGACCAGGTCGTCCCCGCGTGACAGCGCCTCCCAGAGCTTCTCGGGGGAATCGATACCGCCCGGCAACCGGCATCCCATACCGATCACCGCAATGGGGGTGACACGTGCGTCCATCCCTTTACCAACCTCGTCTCAGCTCAACCGGCGCGGGCCCGACGCGGCACCGGATAGGGGTACGGGCAACGGAATAGTGCAGCTCCGGGCTGGCAAACCCCCGGGCTGACGGGACCTCGACACCGTCTCGGGGCCGAGCTTAGACGCCGTGGCCGCCCCGAGTGCCCAAACTCAGCCAATTCCCAGGTGGTAGCCAATCTCAGGGCGCTCTACCAGCGCCGATGGCCCGGTGCCGGGCGGTCCCGGCGCCCTCCGGCGGCGGCCCGGTCATTACGATTCCGTCTCTGCGCACCCAGCAACGCCGGTAACGTCTTGCGCATGAGTGTGCGTTCCCTGCCCGCTGCGCTGCGCGCGTGCGCCCGTCTCCAGCCCAATGAGGCGGCGTTCACGTTCATCGACTACGAGCAGAATTGGGACGGCGTTCCACAAACGCTGACGTGGGCGCAGCTGTACCGCCGCATGATGAATGCCGCAGCCGAACTCAGCGGCCACGGCTCACCGGGTGACCGCGCGCTGATCCTGGCTCCGCAAGGGCTCGACTACATCGTCGCCTTCCTGGGCGCCCTGCAGGCCGGCATCATTGCGGTCCCGCTGTCGGTTCCCCAGGGCGGGGCCAGTGATGAACGCGTCATGTCGGTGCTCGCCGACGCCGCGCCGGTTGCGGTACTGACCACCTCGGCCGTCAAAGACGATGTGATACAACAAATTTCAACTCACCCCGGCGGGTCTGCGGTGAAGGTGATCGAGGTCGACTCGCTGGACCTGGATGCCCGGGTCCGAACCGGCGCCGCCACCGACGACCACCCGCCAACCGCGTACCTGCAGTACACGTCCGGGTCCACCCGCACCCCCGCTGGCGTCATCATGTCCCACCAGAATCTTCGGTCCAACGTCGAGCAACTGATGGCCGCCTACTTCGCGGAAACCGATGGCGTCCCACCGCCGGATCTGACACTGGTTTCGTGGCTGCCCTTCTACCACGACATGGGTCTGGTGCTGGGCGTGTGTGCGCCGATCCTGCTGGGGGTTCCGGCCGTGCTCACCACCCCCGTCTCGTTTCTGCAGCGCCCCGCCCGGTGGATGCACATGCTCGCCGACAGCACCTCGCCGTTCACCGCGGCACCGAACTTCGCTTTCGAGCTGGCAGCCAAGAAAATCTCCGACGAGGACATGGCCGGCCGCGATCTGGCCCACGTGCACACCGTCCTCAGCGGCAGCGAGCGCGTGCAGCCGGCGAGTGTCAGGCGCTTCACCGAGCGCCTCGCCCGCTTCAACCTCCGGGACAGCTCGATCCGGCCGTCCTACGGCCTCGCCGAGGCGACGGTGTTCGTGGCCACCAGCAGTCCGGACCAACCACCGAAACTCGTCGACTTCGACACCGAAAAACTGGCCGAGGGCCACGCTGTTCCGTGCGCACCGGGCACCGGCACCGCGTTGGTCAGCTACCTGGTGCCGCGCTCACCCACGGTGCGCATCGTCGATCCCGACTCGGGCACGCCGTGCGCGGATGGAAGCGTCGGCGAGATCTGGGTGCACGGCGCCAACGTCGCGGCCGGTTACTGGCAGCGTTCCGAGGACAGCGAAGGCACGTTCGGCGCCACCCTTGCCGACCCGCCGGAGGGCACGCCCGAGGGTCCCTGGCTGCGCAGCGGAGACTCCGGTTTCATCACCGACGGTCAGCTGTTCATCATCGGCCGGATCAAGGACCTCTTGATCGTCTACGGGCGCAACCACTCTCCGGACGATATCGAGGCGACGATCCAGGAAATCACCCGCGGCCGCTGCGCGGCGATCGCGGTCCCGAGCGATCGCAGCACCGAAAAGCTGGTCGCCATCATCGAACTGCGCAAGCAGCCGGACGACGACGCGGGCCGCTGGGTTGAGATCAAGCGCGAAGTCACCTCGGCCTTGTCCACATCGCACGGCCTGTCCGTCGCGGATCTTGTTCTGGTGCCGCCCGGCTCGATCCCGATCACCACCAGTGGCAAGGTCCGACGCCGGGCGTGTGTGGAGCAGTACCGGCACGATCAGTTCGCCCGGTTGGACGTTTAAGAACATCGTGTCCCGGCTTGCCAAACTTCTCGTCGTCGCGGCCTGGATCGCGGTGGCAGTGGTCGCCAACGCGCTCGTCGCACTGGCACCGCCACCAGCGCGCCCCAGCGCGCTACCTGCGCGCGCCGATGCCGCGAACAGCCGCCTCGCGCAGGCGTTTCCGGGCACCGGCTCCGACGCGATCGCCTACCTGGTACTGGACGGCCGCGATCCGCTGGGCGATGCCGACCGGCAGTACTACGACGACGCGGTGCGTGCCCTGCGGGCCGACACCGCGCATGTGGGATCGGTGCTGGACTGGTGGTCCGACCCGTTGATGGCGCCGCTGGGCACCAGCCCCGACGGACGGTCCGGTGCTGCGGTGATCTGGCTGCGCGGTGAGGCCGGGACCGCCAAGGCCGCCGAATCGCTCGATGCGGCGCGATCGGTGGTCCGCAAGCTCCCGCCGAACGCGGGACTGCGCGCCCGCATCACCGTCCCGGCCGCCGCGCGAGGCACGGAGCTGCGGTTGGCGCCCTGGCAGGCGGCCGCGATCGTCGCCGCGGCCTTGCTGGTCGCCGCGCTGTTCCTGCTGCGGCTGGGTCTGTCGTCCCTCGCGGTCGCGGCGTTGGCCGCCGGGCTGTCGCTGGCCGTCGCCTGGCCCTTGGCGGCGTGGTACGGCCTTTTCGCCTGGACTGTGGCGGCAGTGCTGATGATCGGGGTGGTCGCCGCATCCGCGCTGCTGCTCACCACCCGGGAGCGACGCGGCTACCGCGCGACACTGCCCATGCTGGCCGCGCCCGGGGCAGGTGTCGTGGCACTCACCGGCCCCCTGCTGCTGGCACGGACGCCGGCGATACATGCCGTGGGGCTGGCCGCGCTGGGTGTCGTTGTCGCACTTGGCGCTTCGCTGACTCTGCTGCCTGCGTTGCCGGCGAAAGCGACGGCGCGGCCGGGCCGTTCGTGGGGTCTGCCGCAACCGGTGCGCCGCGTGGTACGCAGCCCTGTCGTCGCCGTCGCGCTGGTGTCCGCGGTCTGCGCACTGCCCATCCTCGGAATGCACTGGGGCGTAGGCGATGTCCCGGCCCATTCGGTCAAGCAGTTCATGGCGAGCAACCGGCTACCCGATGTCGTCATGGTCAAATCCGCCCACGACCTGCGTGACCCGGCCGGCCTCATCGCCATCGACGCGGTGAGTCGCCGGCTGATGGAAATTCCCGGCGTCCGCAAGGTGCAGTCGGCCGCTTGGCCGGCCGGCGTCCCCTGGACAGATGCCTCGCTCAGTTCGGCCGCGGGCCGGCTCAGCGATCAACTGGATCGGCAGGCCGCCACATTCGTGCCGCAGGTCACCGCGGTCAAGACGCTGGGTTCGGTGCTGGACCAGGTCTCGGGCTCGGTCAACGAGCTCGAGGCAAGCGTGAGCGCAGGCGTCGGCGGGCTCGCCCAGCTGCAGCAGGCGATCAACTCCGTGGTGTCGGGCACCCGGAACATCAAGGACACCGCCGCCGAGGTCTCCGGTTATCTCGACCCGGTCCGCGGCTGGATGGGTGGGGTTCAGGATTGCGCCGCCGACGTGTTGTGCTCGGCCGCACGCAAGGCAATCGACCCGTTCGACCGGGTGATCGCCGACGTCACCGTCCTCTCCGATGGCGCCACCCGGCTCGCCGCCGGGTCGGCACGCGCCACCAACGCCCTTTCCGGTACCCCGCGCGCGGTGGCCGAGATGCGGTCGGCACTCAATCAGCTGCGCTCGTTCGTCCCGACCTTGCAGACCACCATCGAGAGCACGATTCCGCAGGTCGTGCAGCTGTCCGCGTTTTTGAAGAACCTCAGCATCGACTTCGCCGACACCGGCGAGGGCGGCTTCTATCTGCCGCGGAAGGCACTCGCCGATCCGTCCTACCAGCACGTGCGTCAGACCATGTTCTCCGCCGACGGCACCGCCGCCCGGCTCCTGGTGTACTCCGACCAGACCGGCGTGGACCTGGCCGCGGCCTCCCGCGTGGAGCGGATCGACACCGCCGTCGGGAACGCGACCAAGTACGGCAGCCTGGTCGACAGCGAGGTCACGGTGAGCGGCGGCGCGGCGTTGGCCGCGGCCGTCCGCGCCGCGCTGGAGCACGACGCGATTCTGCTCGTGCTCACGGTCATCACGGTGGCGGCCCTGGCCGGGATGTGGCGCGGCGTGGCCGGCGGGCTGTCGGTCGGGCTCGCGCTGATGGGCTCGTGTCTGGCCGGCTTGGGCGTCACCGTCGCGGTGTGGCAATTCCTGTTGCACGGCTCCGTGGACGCCGCGGCGGTGCCGGCATCCTTCGCCATGATTGCGGCCTGCGGCGCGCCCCACCTGATCGCAGCGCTGGCGGGGGCCGACTCCAGACGGGCCTTGGCACCGCTCGCCGCGGCGGGAGGGGTGTTGGGCGCCGGTCTGATGTTCCTCGGTACGTCGGTCGCCCTGGCTCAGACCGGCACCGCCGTTGCGGTGGGAGTGGTGCTGCTGGCGGCGATGGCGCCGCTAATCGACGGTGACCGGCTCGTTCCACTTCGACAGCGTGACCTGGACCGAGCCTGACCCGAGGTCGACGCTGGCGCGCACCAACCGGTGCGACCCGTCCTGGGCGATCCACACCGTCGCCGGCCTGGACTGCCTGGCGCCCGGATCGATGATCTTGACCGTGTCGGCCGGCAGCGTGCCGGTGATCTTGTTGGTGTTGACGCCGTCGATCACTTCGCTGCCCTGGGCCTGCAGGTTGTTGACGCCGGAAAGCATTTTCGCCACCCCGTTGGCCGGGTCGAGCAAGCGGGTCGCGGACAGGTCGGACACCGAGCCGAGGTTGGTCCAGTCGTCGAAGAGTTTCACCGAGATGGAGTCGTCCTTGATCCGGAACGGAACGTCAGCCTGGCCGTTGTAGGTGCACGATCCTTTTGCGGTAAGCGGGTTGGCACGGACGTCGACGTCAGCATTGGTGATGCCGAGCATGCTGTCCACCTGGCCGTTGGTGCGGACGGACAGGTGCGCGCTGGTCAGCGCCTTGGTCGCGTCCACCGATTGCCGGATGTCGGCCATCAACGGTGAATCGGTGGTGGTGCCGGTGGCGGGCGGGCCTTCGGATTCCTTTGGGGCAGAGGCGCATCCGGACAACCAGAGCGCCAGTGCGGCGACGAGTGCCAGCAGTAGAGCCGATGCCTTGGGCACCTTCAGGCGTGAATTCATCGTTTCCTCGTCTCAGCTGAGCTGGTGTGCGGAGTCTGGCTCCCGGCAGCACGAACCGCCAAGCTTAATGGCCTGAACCGAATTGAACGCCGAAAGCCGGCATTCTCCTGACCCACGGCGATTGACATATACCCCCATGGGGTATATATTTCGGACACTGACACGTACGAGCGGAGATCCTCGATGGCAGACAAAGTGCTGGGCGCCCTGGGTCATGCCCTGGCCCTGACGGGTTCGATGACGTGGGAGATCCTGTGGGCGCTGATCCTGGGTTTCGCCTTGTCTGCGGTCGTGCAGGCGGTGGTACGCCGCTCCACGATCGTGGGGCTGCTCGGTGATGACCGGCCACGGACCCTGGCGGTCGCGGCGGGACTCGGCGCCGCGTCGTCGTCGTGCTCGTACGCCGCCGTCGCCCTGGCCAGGTCGCTGTTCCGCAAGGGCGCCAATTTCACCGCCGCGATGGCGTTCGAGATCGGCTCGACCAATCTCGTGGTGGAGCTGGGCATCATCCTGGCGCTGCTGATGGGCTGGCAGTTCACCGCCGCTGAGTTCGTCGGCGGGCCGCTGATGATCATCATGCTGGCATTGCTGTTCCGGCTGTTCGTGCGTCAGCGGCTGATCGACGCCGCGCGCGAGCAGGCGGAAAAGGGAGTGGCCGGCTCGATGGAAGGCCATGCGGCGATGGACATGTCGATTCAGGGTGACGGATCGTTCTGGCGGCGGCTGTTCTCCGGTCCGGGGCTTACCTCGGTGTCGCACGTTTTCGTGATGGAGTGGCTGGCGATCCTGCGCGACCTGGTGATCGGTTTGTTCATCGCGGGTGCGATCGCGGCCTGGGTGCCCGAAAGCTTCTGGCAGGAATTCTTTTTGACCAACCACCCGACCTGGTCGGTGGTGTGGGGACCGATCGTCGGGCCGTTCGTGGCGATCGTGTCGTTCGTCTGCTCGATCGGCAACGTGCCGCTCGCCGCGGTGTTGTGGAACGGCGGCATCAGCTTCGGCGGGGTCATCGCGTTCATCTTCGCCGACCTGCTGATCCTGCCGATCCTCAATATCTACCGTAAGTACTACGGCACCAGGATGATGCTGACGCTGCTGGCGACCTTCTACGCCGCGATGGTGGCAGCCGGTTATCTGGTCGAATTGATCTTCGGCACAGCGGGTCTCATTCCCCGCGAGCGCAACGCCATGGTCATGTCGGCCGGTATCACGTGGAACTACACCACCTGGCTGAACATCCTTTTCCTGGTGATCGCCGGGGTGATGGTGGCGCGGTTCTTCACCTCGGGCGGGATGCCGATGCTGCGCATGATGGGCGGGTCGCCGGACGCCGAGCACGAGCACGGGGGGCACGGGGCGGGCTGCCACTGATTTTTGGCTGTTGCCTTGATTGGGTGCTGACCATGGGACAGTTCTCGACCCTGGTGGCTGATCGGCGGCATCAGGCCCTGGCACGTGAAAAAGCCTGCGCTATCAACCTGTTTCGCGATTGGCGGTGGAGCGTACTTGTCGGTGGTCCTTCGTAGAATCCGGGTATGTCATCGAGCACGCGTGAGGAGATCGTGGAGGTCTTCGACGCGTCCGACGAGGTGCAGGACCGGCTGTGCGCGTTGAGCTTTGACGCACTCACCACCCCCGAGCTGCTGCGGGCCCTCGAGCGCCTGGAACGCCGCGAGCGCCAATCCCGATCGGTGCGCCACACCCTGATCAACCAACTCAAAACCCAGGCCAGTGAGGACGAGCTCGGCGGAAAACTGCCCGCCGCACTGGCCGAGCGGCTACGGATCACCAAAGCCGAAGCCAACCGCTGGATCGCCGAAGCCGACGACCTCGGCCAGCGCCGCGCCCTGACCGGAGAAACCCTGCCACCACTGCTGACCGCCACCGCGGCGGCCCAGTGCGCCGGTCTGATCGGCGACGCCGCGGTCAAGGTGATCCGCAGCTTCATGTCACACCTACCCACCACCGTCGACGCCGGCACCCGCGAGGCCGAACAAGACCTCGCCGGCAAAGCCTGCGACTTCCGGCCCGACCAGGTCTCCGCCTACGCCCGCGAATTGATGGCACTGCTGCACCCCGACGGCGACTACACCGAGCAGGAACGCGCCCGCAAACGCGGCCTGGTCCTGGGCCCCCAGCAGTACGACGGCATGTCACGCATCAGCGGCCTGATCACCCCCGAACTCCGCGCGCTGATCGAAGCGCTGTGGGCCAAACTCGCCGCCCCCGGCGCCGGCAACCCCGACGACGACAAGCCCGTGTTCGATCCGGATGATGACGCGGTGCGTCGCGACACCCGCAGCCAACCGCAACGCCAGCACGACGCCATGATTACCGCCATCCGGGAACTGTTCGCCTCCGGCGAACTGGGCACCCACAACGGCCTGCCCGTCAGCATCATCGTCACCACCACCCTCAAAGACCTTGAAGCCGGGGCCGGGCGGGCCCGCACCGCCGGCGGCACCCGCATCCCCCTGACCACCCTGATCCGCTGGGCCGCCACCGCGCATCACTACCTGGCGGTCTTCGACCAGGCCAAGCCGTTAGCCCTGTACCACACCAAGCGATTGGCCAACCTCGCCCAGCGAATGATGTTGCTGGCCAAAGAAGGCGGCTGCACCCGCCCAGGCTGCGACACCCCCGGTTACCACTGCCAAGTGCATCACGTCTCCGGGTGGACCAACACCTACCTCACCGACATCCACGACCTCACCCTCGCGTGCGGACCCGATAACCGCCTCGCCGAAAAAGGCTGGACCACCCGCAAAAACGCCCACGGCCACACCGAATGGCTCCCACCCGCCCACCTGGATCACGGACAACCCCGCATCAACACATTCCACCATCCTGAAAAGCTATTCACGCCCGACGAAGAAGACGACCCATAGCTGCCGCAACGCCCGACCGCGGCGGTATCGTGGGCCTGCGGAAATTCACGGCGAAAGGGACCCAGGTGTCAACACCGAACGAGCCCGCCAACATCGGACGGTTGTTGCTGCGCTGCCACGACCGCCCGGGCATCATCGCCGCAGTGAGCACCTTCCTCACTCAGGCCGGTGCCAACATCATCTCGCTGGACCAGCATTCCACGGCACCCGAAGGCGGAACTTTCCTGCAGCGGGCGATCTTTCACCTGCCGGGTCTGACCGCGGCAATCGACGGACTGGGGCGCGAGTTCGGCGATTCTGTCGCCGAGAAGTTCGGCATCGACTACCGGTTCACCGAAGCCGCCAGACCCAAGCGGGTGGCCATCATGGCATCCAAGGATGACCACTGCCTGCTGGACCTGTTGTGGCGCAACCGACGTGGTGAGCTTCAGATGTCCATCGCCATGGTGATCGCCAACCACCCCGACCTGGCAGAGCAGGTACGTCCCTTCGGCGTCCCATTTGTTCACATCCCCGCCACCCGTGACACGCGCGCCGAGGCCGAACAGCGCCAGCTCCAATTACTCAGCGGCAACGTCGATTTAGTGGTCCTTGCCCGCTATATGCAGATTCTGACGCCGGAGTTCCTGGCTGCCGTCGGCTGCCCGCTGATCAACATCCACCACTCGTTCCTGCCCGCCTTCATCGGTGCGGCGCCCTACAAGCGGGCCCGGGAGCGCGGTGTCAAACTCGTCGGCGCCACGGCGCATTACGTCACCGAAGTCCTCGACGAGGGTCCGATCATCGAACAGGACGTGGTGCGAGTCAGCCACACCGACACCGTCGAAGATCTGGTGCGGGTCGGCGCCGATGTCGAGCGCGCCGTGCTGTCGCGGGCGGTGTTGTGGCACTGCCAGGACCGCGTCATCGTGCACGGCAACCAGACCATCGTCTTCTAGGCTGTTGCGACGTCCATCGCCGTGCTGCCGAACCGTGCACCGAGGGCGGCCCATGCATCGGCGTACTGCCCCGGCGATTTCCGATACGCCCCTTGACGTTTGATGAACCCGCGGGCCAACGGGACGACGACTCGTCGCGGGTAGCGCTTCCACCCGGTCTGCGCGCGCATCTCGGCCAGCATCTCCGGCCACGAATGGTGCTGGAATTGCAACGCCTGCTGCGCCGGCGCCACATCCATCCAGTCCGCGTTGGGATACCAGCCGTCGTCATTATTGGGGTCGCCGGGGCGGCCCTGTGGCATCAGACCAGGCATGCCCTGAGCGGCCGCCATCGCCGAGGCGATCTCGCCCTGCCGTAACAGGTGCGACTCGTCGCCGCCGATCAGAAAGATCTCACCGGCGACGTCGTTACCCGCGGCCGCCGCGAATGCCGCTGCCACATCGCGGGTATCGACGGAATGCACCCGGCCGTCCGAGGGCAGCGCACTGCTGAAGTACATGATGTCGCGCGTGACAGGCATCGCCCTCGGATCGATGCTCAGCACGCCGCCGAGCCGCAAGACCACCCAGTCCAGCCCGGAGGACCGCACACATTCTTCGGCTTCGAGTTTGTGTCCTCCGTAGAGCTCGCAGGGCCGAAGCGGCGTGTCGACGGTGATCAACTCGGGATGGCGATGGGGATTGCGCGAGCCGTAGATCGCAGTGCTGGACGCATGCAGAAACCGCGGCGGGTTCGGCTGATCCTGTGCGGCGCGCACCAACGAAGCGGTGGCACCGACGTTCAGCCTGCGGGCGAATCCGGCGTCGCGGTACACCAGCGGCGGGATCACCGCGGCAAGGTGGACGATCACGTCCGGCGTCGACTCCGCGACCAGCGAGCTCACCTGAGCGGAATCAATCAGGTCAACCCGCCGGGTCTCCACGCGCGGCGGCAACGTGTCATAGGTCTTGTGATGCGCCGTGGCGATCACCCGCCACCCGTCGGCCGCAAACCGTCTGACGGTCTCAGTCCCGACAAGACCGAAAGCACCGGTGATCATTACGGTTCCCGACATGGCAGTCCTCGATCCCGCCGAACAACGTTGTTCTGCGCAGGACCGTAACTCAAGCAGGAGCCACAGCGCTATACCTCGAGCAGTCCCGGGTTTCTTTGCAGTACAAGGCGAGCGCCCCGATCAACCGGTCGCGGATCGCGTACCGCTCGACCATGCCGCCGCTGCGACGAACCCGCCGACCACGGACCGGCACGTCGCGATGTCCTGCGGGTTACCCTCCGCACCAAGACTTTCAGAAGATTCCGCCAAGCACCCGGCCTCAGTCTTGCTGCAACGGCAATCCCGCCGCCTGATCAAAGCGAAGTGAGGCAACACATGAACACCACCCGTATCCGCGCGCTTGCCGGCATGTCGCTGCTGGCCTCGGCCATCGGCCTGGCGGCGCTCGGGACCGCGACGGCCGGCGCCGCTCCGAGCCACCAGCCCGAGTACGGCACCTACACCTGCTACGACTACGCCACGCAGACGTTCTACACCTGCTACGACCCCAGCTAGACGTCCCGGGATGCAAAGATCGGGTCGTGCAGGGTTACGACATCATCGGCGACATCCACGGCTGCGCTGCCGCTCTGGAGACGCTGCTGGCCGAACTCGGCTATCAGCACCGGAGCGGCACGCTCCGCCATCCCGAGCGGCAAGCGATCTTCGTCGGCGATCTGGTTGACCGCGGCAGTGAGCAACTGCAAGTCCTCGAGCTCGTCAAAGGCATGGTCGACGCCGGCAGCGCCCAAATCGTCATGGGCAACCACGAATTCAACGCGATCGGGTATGCGACCGAACATCCCGCCGGCAGCGGGCGCCATCTGCGCGAGCACAGCGACAAGAACAACCGGCAGCACCGGCAGTTCCTGGATCAGCTCACCGACGACCAACGGGCTCATTACGTGGCGTGGTTCGCGACCTTGCCACTGTGGCTCGACCTTGGCGATCTGCGGGTGGTGCACGCCTGCTGGCACGCAGAATCGATTAAAAGTCTTGAGCAACAACTCGGTTCGTCTGGTTTCACCGCTGCCGACCAGATCGTCGATGCCTCCACAAAAGGCCACCAGCTCTACGAAGCCGTCGAAGTGCTCCTGAAAGGACCCGAGATCAGCCTGACGGCCAGGAAACTCCCGCACTTCAAAGACAAGGACGGCCACCTGCGTGGGGCCGCCAGAATCCGCTGGTGGGACGGCAATGCCACCACGCTGCGCCAAATGGCCGAGATAGCAGAGACATTCACGGCCCCGGACGGCACCCCGTATCCCCCACTGCCCGACATTGAGGTCTCGCCGCGCGAGCGTTCCTACACCTACACCCAGACGGTGCCGGTGTTCTACGGCCACTACTGGCGCAACGGCGCCCCGCAACATACCCGCGACTGGACCGCACACTGCGCCTGCGTGGACTTCAGCGCGGCGAAAGGCGGCAAGCTGACCGCCTACCGCTGGTCCGGTGAGAGCACCATCCAGGCCGAGAACTATTGGCAGCTGGGCGGCTAACCGCTGCGCCGCGCCAGGTGCTCACGCAGGCGGCGGTTGACGGGCTCGGGCAACAGCTCGGTCACATCACCGCCGAGCATCGCGACTTCTTTGGCCAGCGATGACGACACGAACGAGTATCGCGGAGCGGTCGCGACGAAAAACGTGTCAACCCCGGCGACATGTTTGTTCATCTGCGCCATCTGCAGCTCGTATTCAAAGTCCGTGCCTGTCCTGAGACCTTTCACGATCGCGTTCATGCCCTGGGACCGGACGAAGTCGACCACCAGGCCCTGACCGGATTCCACCCGCAGATTAGGCAGGTGTGTCGTCGATTCCTCGATCATCGCGATCCGCTCATCGAGGTCGAACATGCCCTTCTTGGCCGGGTTGACCAGAATCGCGACCACCACCTCGTCGAACTGGGCCGCGGCGCGTTCGAAAACGTCGATGTGGCCCAACGTCACCGGGTCGAAGGACCCCGGACATACCGCGCCTGCCATAGGAGACGACGCTACACGGCGTCGTTGATCACTTCGGCCAGCTCCAGACGAGTGTCGCCGTAAACCCGCTCCGGCCACACCTCCCAGCCGTCGGGCCAGGTCAGCGGCGCACTTCCGACACCGCGCTCCACCACCGCCACGGTTCCGTCGCGCACCCAGCCGTGCGCGCCCAACGCACCCAGAATGACGTTCAGGTCCGCGGTTTCGGTGTCGTAGGGCGGGTCGGCGAGCACCAGGTCAACCGGCGTCGGCGCCCCCGCCGCCAGCACCGAGGCGACGGTGCCCCGGCGCACCACGGCGCCGGGCAGACCCACGGCGGCGATGTTGCGGTCCAGAACGGCCGCGGTGCGCTGGTCGGCCTCGACGAACAACGCGGACGCCGCCCCTCGCGATAGAGCCTCCAGCCCGAGAGCGCCCGATCCCGCATACAGATCGAGCACCGCCAGGCCGGCGAAGTCCAGCCGCACCGTCAGGATGTTGAACAGCGACTCGCGCACCCGGTCGGTAGTCGGCCTGGTCCCCCGCGGCGGCACCGTCAGCCTTCTGCCCCCGGCTGTCCCACCGATAATGCGCGTCAGCGCAGCACCACCAGCAGGTCCCCGCCTTCCACCTGGGCGGTACTCGACACGGCGACACGCTCCACGGTGCCGTCGCCGGGTGCGGTGATCGGAGCTTCCATCTTCATCGCCTCGATGGTGGCGATGGTCTGTCCCGCAGCCACCTCATCGCCGGCCGAGACGCTCACGGTGACGACTCCGGCGAACGGTGCCGCGACATGATTCGGGTTGCCGCGCTCGGCTTTCTCGGCGGTCGGTACGGCACTGGCGATGCTGCGGTCGCGCACCAGCACCGGCCGCAGTTGGCCGTTGATGATGCACATGACGGTACGCATGCCACGCTCGTCGGGTTCGGAGATCGCCTCCAGCCCGATCAACAGCTCCACGCCGCGCTCCAGCTTCACCCGGTGCTCTTCGCCCTGGCGCAGGCCGTAGAAGAACTGGTTGGCCGACAACTGCGAAGTATCGCCGTAGTTATCCCGGTGCTCCTCGAATTCCTTTGTCGGACCGGGGAACAGCAGCCGGTTCAAGGTGGCTTGGCGTTTCGGCCCCGGTGCCGACAGCGCATTCTCGTCGTCGGCGGACAGCGTCGGGGCAGGCTTGGCCGGCGCACGACCGGCCAGCGCCTTCGAGCGCAGCGGCTCCGGCCACCCGCCGGCGGGATCCCCGAGCTCGCCACGCAGGAAGCCCAGCACCGAATCCGGAATGTCGAAACGAGCCGGTTCCGAGGCGAATTCGTCGGCGGTGAGGCCCGAGCCCACCAGCGCCAGCGCCAGGTCGCCGACCACCTTCGACGACGGAGTCACCTTGATCAGCCGGCCCAGCACCCGGTCGGCTCCCGCGTATGCCTCTTCGATCTCCTCGAACCGGTCACCGAGCCCCAGCGCGATCGCCTGCTGGCGCAGGTTGGACAACTGGCCGCCCGGAATCTCGTGATGGTAGACCCGCCCCGTCGGGCCGGGAAGCCCGGACTCGAAGGGCGCGTACACCTTTCGCAACGCCTCCCAGTACGGCTCCAGCGCGCACACCGCCGACAGCGACAGGCCGGTGTCGTACTCGGTGTGCGCGGCGGCAGCCACGATCGAACTCAGCGACGGCTGGCTGGTGGTGCCCGCCATCGGCGCCGCCGCCCCGTCCACCGCGTCCGCCCCCGCCTGCCAGGCCGCCACGTAGCTGCCGAGCTGACCACCCGGGGTGTCGTGGGTGTGCACGTGTACGGGCAGGTCGAACCGGCTGCGCAACGCGCTGACCAGCGTGTGGGCGGCGGGCGCCCGTAACAGACCTGCCATGTCCTTAATGGCCAGCACGTGCGCGCCGGCCTCCACGATGCTCTCCGCCAGCCGCAGATAGTAGTCGAGGGTGTACAGCCGCTCCCCCGGGTCGGACAGGTCGCCGGTGTAACACATCGCGACTTCCGCTATCGCAGAACCGGTTTCGCGCACCGCGTCGATGGCCGGGCGCATCGAGTCGAGGTTATTGAGCGCGTCGAAGATCCGGAAGATGTCGATACCAGTGGCCGTCGCCTCCTCGATGAACGCCGACGTGACGATCTCCGGGTACGGCGTGTAACCCACGGTGTTCCGGCCCCGCAACAGCATCTGCAGGCAGATGTTGGGAATCGATTCGCGCAGAGCGGCCAGCCGCTCCCACGGGTCTTCCTTGAGAAAACGCAGCGCCACGTCGTAGGTCGCTCCGCCCCAGCACTCCACCGACAACAGCTGGGGTGTGGTCCGGGCGAGATGCGGTGCCACCATCAACAATCCGCTGGTGCGTACGCGGGTCGCCAGCAGCGACTGGTGCGCGTCGCGGAACGTCGTGTCGGTCACTCCGACTGCCGGCGACTCCCGCAGCCAGCGCGCAAAGCCTTCCGGACCCAGTTCGAGCAGCCGTTGCTTGGATCCCGCCGGGGGCGGGGTGTCCCGGTCGATTGCGGGCAACTTGTCCTGCGGGTAGACCTTCGACGGCCGCGTGCCGTGTGGCTTGTTGACGGTGACGTCGGCCAGGTAGTTCAGGATCTTGGTACCGCGGTCGGCCGAGGTGCGGGCCGTCAGCAGGTGCGGCCGGTCGTCGATGAACGACGTGGTGACGCGTCCGGCCTGGAAGTCCGGGTCGTCCAGAACCGCTTGCAAAAACGGGATATTCGTCGAGACCCCGCGGATCCGGAACTCGGCCATCGCGCGGCGCGCCCGGTTGACCGCGGTCTGGAAGTCCCTGCCCCGGCAGGTCAGTTTGACCAGCATGGAGTCGAAGTGCGCACTGATCTCGGCGCCCAGGTTCGTGCTGCCGTCCAGCCGGATGCCGGCGCCGCCCGGCGTCCGCAGCGCGCTGATTCGCCCGGTGTCGGGCCGGAAACCGTTGGCCGGATCCTCGGTGGTGATGCGGCACTGCAACGCGGCACCATGCGGCCGCACGGCGTCCTGCGTCAGACCCAGATCCTCGAGCGTCTCCCCCGAAGCGATGCGCAGCTGGCTGGAAACCAGGTCGACGTCGGTGATCTCCTCGGTGACGGTGTGCTCCACCTGAATTCGGGGGTTCATCTCGATGAAGACGTAGTCGCCGCTCTCATCCAGCAGGAACTCGACCGTTCCGGCACAGCTGTATCCGATGTGGCGGGCGAAAGCGACCGCGTCACCGCAGATCTTGTCGCGCAGTTCCGGCGACAGGTTCGGCGCCGGCGCCAGTTCGATGACCTTCTGGTGACGGCGCTGCACGCTGCAGTCGCGCTCGTAGAGGTGGATCACGTTGCCGTGCGTGTCGGCCAGGATCTGCACCTCGATGTGGCGCGGCCGCAGCACGGCTTGTTCCAGGTACACCGTCGGGTCGCCGAACGCCGACTCGGCTTCCCGGCTCGCCGCCTCGATCGCCTCGGGCAGCGCCGCGCTGTCGGTGACCCGCCGCATGCCGCGCCCCCCGCCACCGGCAACGGCCTTGACAAACAACGGGAATCGCATGGACTGCGACGCCGAAACCAGTTCGTCCACCGACGACGACGGCGCCGAGGACTCCAGCACCGGCAGTCCCACTTCCCGGGCGGCCGCGATCGCCCGCGACTTATTGCCGGTCAGCTCAAGCACTTCGGCGCCGGGACCCACGAAAGCGATGCCCGCCGCCGCACACGAGGCGGCCAGATCCGGGTTCTCCGAGAGGAATCCGTAACCGGGATAGACGGCGTCCGCCCCGCAGCGGAGGGCGGTCTCGACGATCTCGTCGACGGACAGATACGCCCGCACCGGGTGACCGACTTCGCCGATCTGGTACGACTCGTCAGCCTTCAACCGGTGCAGTGAGTTGCGGTCCTCGTAGGAATAGACCGCCACGGTACCCACACCGAGTTCGTAGGCCGCGCGGAACGCGCGGATCGCGATCTCGCCGCGATTGGCCACCAGCACTTTGGAGATCACCCTTGACCCCCTTTCAGATGAGCGTCGACCAATAGTTCCAGAAGCGAACCAGAATCAGGAGGAAAACGGCGGTGAACCAGAACGTGACGATCGACCACCGCCAGCCGAACAGCAACCGCCAGCCGGCACGGTCCTCGAGTGCCGGACGCAACAGGATGGACCCGACCACCACCAGCATCGTGACGGTGACGGCCCAGACCACCATGCAGTACGGGCACAGTGCCCCGATCCGGTAGAGGCTCTGGAAGATCAGCCAGTGCACGAACCCGGCGCCGATCAGCAGGCCGACCGCCATCCCGGCCCAATACCACCGTGGCAGCGGCACTTTGGCCACCGCCAGCACTCCGGTGACCACCGCCACGGTGAAGCCCGCGATGCCGACCAGCGGATTGGGGAAGCCCATCAGGGACGCCTGCGAGGTCACCATCACCGAGCCGCACGACATGATCGGGTTGATGTTGCAGGACGGCACGTAGGACGGGTTACGCAGTATCTCGATCTTCTCCACGGTCAGGGTGATCGAGGCGAGCAGGCCGATCACACCGCCGATCAGTACCCACCATGCGCTCAGTACGGGCACCCCCACGCCCGCCGGTTTCAGGTCGCCGGATTCCTCGGCGGCTACGTCGACGGACACGTCTTTACGTCTTCGACGCGGCCGAGGCCTCGTCCATGCCGGGGATGTTGCCGACGATGTCCCGGATCTTGGTGACCAGCGCTTCGGGAGTCGACGGGTCGTACTCCTCGCCGTTGATCCGGATGGTCGGGGTGGCGCGAATGTTGCTCGCGCTCGCCAGGCCGGTGACCTTGGAGATGTACTTGCCGCTGTTGATGCAGTCCGGCACCTGACCCGCGGCGCCGGCTTCGCGGGCGAGCTCGATCAGTCGCGCGTTGTCCGGGAACTTGGTGCCCGTCTCCGACGGCTGGATGTCCTTGCTGTAAAGCGCCGAATGGAACCGGCGGAACGCCTCGATGGACTCGTCGGCGACGCAGTAGGCCGCCGCGGCCGCCCGCGACGAGTAGTTCTGGGTGCGCGGGCTGTCCAGGATGGTCACCATCGAGTAGTCGGCGGCGATGGCGCCGATGTCGATCAGCTTGGAGACGGTGGGTCCGAAGCCCCGCTCGAAGTTGCCGCAGGCCGGACAGAGGAAGTCCTCGTAGAACGCGACGACGGCTTTCGGCTTCCCGTTATCGGCCACCAGCTTGCTCGACGTGACGCGGACCGCGCCTTCACCGCTGGCGGTGGTCTTCTTGTGGTTGGACGTGACGATGTAGAAGACCAGGACGACGGCGAAGATCACCACGATCGCCGTCCCGCCGATCTGGATGAGCCTGCCGAACTTGCCGTCTCCGGACTTCAGGTCGAGTCGGGCGGGGCGCTTGGGTTTGTCGGCCACGAGATCCTCACGTTTCGTTGACTTCACCCGCAGTCGGGCGCCTCTAGACTACCGACGCCACTGGTGCAACCGGTCAGTACCGGCTCAGGTGTGCCCGCAACGCCGAAATCAGCTCCGCCGTGCCGACGGCACTGCCGCCGCCCAGCGGAAACAGATTGGCGAACCCGTGCGTCAACGACCCCAGATAGCGCAGGTCCACCTCGGTGCCGGCGGCCCGCAGCGCGGCGGCGTAGTCCTGCCCCTCGTCGCGCAACGGGTCGAATCCGGCGACCGCGATCAGTGCCGGCGCCAGACCGGACAGCGACTCGGCCAGCGCCGGTGACACCTGCGGGTCCTTGGTGTCGATACCGGTGTTGCGGAGGTACTGCGCCGTGAACCAGTCGATGTCGCGCTTGGTCAACAGGAAGCCGCGGGCAAACAGACTCAGCGACCGGGTGCGCGCGTTGAAGTCGGTACGCGGGTAGATCAGCCACTGCAATACCGGGGCGGGCCCCCCGTTGTCGCGGGCCATCTGACTGACCACGGCCGCCAGGTTGCCGCCCGCGCTGTCTCCGCCGACGGCGACCCGCCCCGGGGTCGCACCGAGTTCTTCGGCATGTTCGCAGGCCCACTGGAAGGCGGCATAGGCATCCTCCACCGCCGCGGGCGCCGGATGTTCCGGAGCCAGCCGGTAGTCGATGGACAGCACGTGCGTGGCGGCGTCCCGGCAGGTCAACCGGCATAGCGCGTCGTGGGTATCCAGGTCGCCGATCACCCAGCCGCCGCCGTGATAGAAGACCAGCAGCGGTGCCGGCCCGTCGGTGGGCGGGCGGTAGTGACGCGCGCGGATCTCGCCCGCCTTGCCGGGCAACGAGAGTTCGGTCACCTCGACGTGGATCTGCGGGCCGGGCATCGACTCCATGTTCAATCGCATCATGGCCCGGGAGGCGGCGGCATCGTCGTCGGTGATCAGGCCGTCCATACCGGCGGCCCGCAGGCCCGTCAGCATCAGCTGCAGCGTGGGGTCGAGCGTGTTGCCGTCGATGATCACCGAACGGCCCCGCGTCAAAAGCCGTTTGGCGGCCGACGGAATCCACGGAATGACTTTCACGCCAGCGGTGGTGACGGTGTTCTGGACGCGCGTCATCCACCCGGTCGGTGCACGCGTTGCTCCGAGATGGAGGTCCTGCGTGCCAGGCAGGCTTTTGGTCATGGACCGCTCCCTACAAGAACTTTCGTGACACTTGACGACTCACCGATTTCGGCGCACCCCGCGACCAACTGTACGTCGTGGCCATATTGGCGATTTCGGACACTCACAGCGGGTTGATTAGGTGGCTTATATAGCTCAGTAATATCGTGGTCCCGAGATCCGAGAGCATTCACTTCAAACAGGTAGGTGAAATTACGTGACTGGCGAGTCGGGCGCCGCGGCGATTCCCTCAATAACCCTCAACGACGAGAACACGATTCCAGTGCTCGGCCTCGGCACCGCGGACCTCTCGGACGACGAGACCGAACGTGCGGTGTCGGCCGCGCTGGAGATTGGCTGCCGCCTCATCGACACCGCAGCTGCCTACGGCAACGAGGCCGCGGTGGGCCGGGCGATCGCAGCCTCCGGCATCCCCCGCGCGGAGCTCTTCGTCACCACCAAGCTGGCCACCGAGGATCACGGCTTCGCGTCAGCGCAGCAAGCCTGCAATGCCAGCCTGGAACGCCTGGGTCTCGACTACGTCGACCTCTACCTGATCCACTGGCCGGCGCCGGCGCAGGGCAAGTACGTCGACTCCTGGGGTGGGCTGATCCAGTCCCGCGGGGAAGGACATGCGCGCTCCATCGGTGTGTCCAACTTCACCGCCGAGCATCTGGAAATGGCGATCGACCTGACGTTCGTCACCCCGGCGGTCAACCAGATCGAGCTGCACCCCCTGCTCAACCAGGAGGAACTGCGCAAGGCGAACACCGGGCACCAGATCGTCACGCAGGCCTACACCCCGCTGGCGCTCGGCAAGTTGGCGGAGAACCCGACCGTCACCTCGATCGCCGGCGAATACGGCAAGACGGCGTCTCAGGTGCTGCTGCGGTGGAATGTGCAATTGGGCAACTCGGTCGTGTTCCGCTCGGCCAATGCCGAGCACATCGCCGGCAACCTGGACGTGTTCGATTTCGAGCTGGCCACCGAGCACATGAATGCACTGAACGGTCTGAACGACGGCACCCGCCTCCGTCCGGACCCGGACACCTACGCCGGAACGTAACGCACTGGCGCCGAGTGTGAATTCGGCGACGGCGCGGAGTGTCGCGCCGGGAGCTTCACAGTCGCCCGGTCAGCCGGGTGGGCAGGTCGCGGCGGCGCTGCGCAGCACGTCTCCGGAAGCCTGATCCACCGGCAGGGCGTAACCGCGCAGCACGGCGATGAACTGGACCGCGTACTGACAGGCGAAAGCGGCGTTGGGCGGCATCCACAGCGCGGGCGGTGAATCGCCCTTGTCCTGGTTGGCCTGCCCCTGCACCGCCAGCAGATTGGCGGGATCGTTGGCGAACCGCACCCGTTCGGCCACCGGCCAGACGTTGGCACCCATGTCCCAGGCATAGGCCAGCGGCACCAGGTGATCGATCTGCACCGCCTCGCCCACCTTGGCGCCGCGCTGAAACGTGATGACGGAGTTGGTGTACGGGTCGTGCAGGATGCCGGTGGCCACCGCGTCAGGGCAGCGTTTGGTGTAGACGTGGATGACTTCCACCAGATCGCGGTTGAGGATGTCGTCCCGGGTGTCACAGCCGTTGTGCCCGCCCGGAGCGTCGTTGTCGTCGGTCCAGGCATCGCCGAACGCCGCGCGCAGGTAGTCGTACCGGTGCAGGCGCTGCGGAACGACGACGATACCGGCGAGCACGTCGGCACCCGGCGCGACCGTGGGAACGTCTGCGCGAGCGGCGAATTCGTCGGCACGCCGGGCCGCCGACGAACCCAGGGTCTGGTAGGCGACGACCAGAGCGAGCACTGCGACGGCGGCCAGCCACCACAACGTCCGGGGTCTCATGACTTGTCCAGGTATTCGATGCGGTCGGCGTTGGTGAAAGGTGCTGCCATCAGGGCCAGACCGGCGTCGGCGGGGTTCTGTTCGTAGGCGGCCAGACAGAACGCGCGGGCGGCCTCGATGACCTCCAGATGGTCGGCCAGCGACAGCAGGCGCAGCGTGATCGCCCGGCCGGACTGGTTGCGGCCCAACACATCTCCCTCTTTGCGCTCCTTGAGGTCCAGATCGGCGAGCGCGAAGCCGTCCATGGTCGCAGCAACCGCTTTCAGCCGCCTACCGGCTAGCGACCCTTCCGAGCTCCAGGTCTCCAGCAGGCACAGGCTCGGATGCTGTCCGCGGCCGATGCGGCCACGGAGCTGGTGCAGCTGGCTGATCCCGAACCGGTCGGCATCGAGCACCAGCATCACGGTGGCATTGGGAACGTCGACGCCGACCTCGATGACGGTGGTGCACACCAACACATCGATCTGGCCGGCCCGGAACGCCGACATCGCGTCGTCCTTCTCGTCGGACGGCAACCGTCCGTGCATCAGGCCCAGTCGCAGGTCCGCCAGCTCTTTCGCATGCAGCCTGGCGAAAGTCCCCTCCGCCGTCGCCGATGGCCGCTCTTCGGCTTTGGCGTCGGCTTCCGTTTCGTCGATCCGCGGTGTCACCACGTAGGCCTGGCGACCGGCGGCGACTTCCTCCCTGATCCGCTGCCAGGCCCGCTCCAGCCAGGCTGGCTTCTCTTTCATGAAGATCACGCTGCTGGTGATGGGCTGGCGTCCCTTCGGCAGTTCCCGCAGGACGGACGTCTCCAGGTCGCCGTACACGGTCAGGGCGACGGTGCGTGGGATCGGCGTGGCGGTCATCACCAGCAGATGCGGGGTGATTCCGGCGGGAGCCTTGGCGCGCAATTGATCTCGTTGCTCGACGCCGAATCGATGCTGCTCGTCGACGACTACCAGGCCGAGCTTGTGAAACTCCACGGCCTCCTGCAGGAGTGCGTGGGTGCCGATGACGATGCCGGCCTCGCCGACGGCGATCTCGGCGCGGACCTTCTTCTTCTGCGCGGCCGTCATCGAGCCGGTGAGCAGCGCCACCCGGGTTGCGTTGTCGTCCGCGCCGAGCTGACCACCCATCGCCAGCGGACCCAACACATCGGTTATCGACAAGAGGTGTTGCGCCGCAAGGACTTCCGTCGGGGCGAGCAACGCGCACTGATAGCCCGCGTCGACCATCTGCATCATCGCCAGCACCGCGAGGATCGTCTTGCCCGAACCGACCTCACCCTGCAACAGCCGGTTCATCGGGCGGGTCTGCGACAAGTCGTCGGACAACACCGCTAGCACCTCGCGCTGGCCTTTCGTCAGCTCGAAGGGCAGTCGGTGCTTCAGTTCGGCGGCCAGACCGTCGGGTCGCGGCGGCGCCGCCGGTCCCGATTCGGACAGCTCGCCGTGCCGGCGGGTGACCAGCGCCCACTGCAGACCGACGGCCTCGTCGAAGGTCAGCCGGCGGCGGGCCTGCGCGCGCCGCGTCTCGTCATCGCTGAGGTGGATCGCACGCAGCGCCTCGTCCTCCGAAATCAGGTCGTGCTTGGCACACAGGTCTCGGGGCAGTGGGTCGGGAACCGGGTCCAGAACTTCGAGGACCTGCCGGACACACGAATAGATGTCCCAGGTCTGCAGCTTCGCGCTGGCGGGATAGATCGGGTAGAAGGGACGCTCGAACTCTTCGATCGCCACCTCGCCCCCGCGGGACTTCGCGGACGCGTCGGCGATGCTGCGCAGCGACTTGCTGCCGGTGTTCTTTCCGTCGGCGGAATCCAGGACGAGGAAAGCCGGGTGGGTGAACTGCATGACTCCTTTGAAGTAGCCGACTTCTCCGGACAACATCACCTTGGTGCCTTTGGTCAGCGACTTGATCAGGTAGTCGGCGTTGAAGAAGGTCGCCGTCACCTTGCCGCGGCCGGACCCCACGGTGATCCGGAGAAACTTCCGGTTCGGCGTCTTCCGCATCTGGGCCCAGTTCGCCTCGGTGATCACATCGACGACGGTGATGTGCTCACCTTCCTCGGGCCGCGCGTCCTCGACACCACGCGTCCCGTTGCGTGCGACATAGGTTCGCGGGTAGTGCCGCAGCAGATCGCCGACGGTCTTGATGCCGAACACGTCGTCGAGTGGGTCGGCGGATTTCGCCCCGATCACCATGTCGAGGCGGTCACCGAGCCCGACCACTACTCCACCCCGATCAACAGCACGTCGCCGCGATGTCCGGTGCGGTAGATCACCAACTCGCTGCCCGGATGGCGGTCGTGGATGTGCCGCTCCATGGCCTTGCCCACCGCGTCGACGTCGCTGTCGGCGAGTTCGCAGCCGGTCAGCACGGTCACCAGGTCGCCGCCGGAGGCCAACAGCAGGTCCAGCAATCCGATGGCCGCCGCGGCGACATCGGGGGCGACGATCAACACCTCGTCACCGGCGATGCCCAGGCCGTCGCCCGCTTTGCAGGTGCCGGCCCAGGTCAGGGCGTTCTCGGTGGCGATGCGCACCGAGCCGTGCCGGGCCACTCCGGCGGCGCGGGCCATCGAGTAGCCGTCGTCGACGGCCTGGCGGTCCGGGTCGTGCACCGCCAGGGCGGCCAAACCCTGCACCATCGACCCGGTCGGCACCGGGACCACGTCCACACCCCAGCCGATCGCGGCGGTGCATCCGGCGACCAGTTCTTCGGCGGCGACATATCCGTTGGGCAGCACCATGACCTGGGCGGCGCCGGTGTCCACCACGGCGTTCACCAGGTGGTGAGCGGTGACGTCGGCGTCCGAATCGGGCCGCAACACGCATGCGCCCTCGCCGGCGAACAACTCGTCGGCGCCGTCGCCGTCGACGACCGCCAGCACCGCACGCTCGCGGGTCCAGCTGCCGGGAGGCAGTCCGGTGGCACCGGAACTGAGCCCCGAGACCACGATCCGGCTCAGCTGTCCCGCGGCGATACCCGCCTCGATGGCGGCACCCGCGTCGTCGGTGTGGACGTGCACCGAATAGCTCTCCGACGGGACCGCGGCCACGGCCACCGAATCGCCCAGTTCGCCCAGCCGGTTGCGCAGCGTGTCCGCCGCCGCCGCATCGCAGGCGGCGAGCAGGTACATCACCTCGAACTGGGGGGCCGGACGGCGGGCAGCGGAGTCGGGGGCCCGCGACTGCGGCGACGGTTCGTAGCAGGACCGCGCGGGGGCGCTGCCGGTGATGGTCGAGCGCAGTGAGTCCAGCATGACCAGCAGCCCCCGCCCGCCCGCGTCGACCACGCCGGCGTCGGCGAGCACGTCGAGCTGCTCGGTGGTCTTCTCGAGCGCCACCACGGCCGCGTCGCCGGCGTCGATGACGGCCCGGGACAGCGTGTCACCGGCGGCCGCGGAGTGCTCGACGGCAACGGCGGCTGCACGCAGCACCGAGACGATGGTGCCGGGAACTTCGTCGCCGCCCATCGATGCCACGACCAGCTCAACGCCACGCCACAGCGCCGCACCCAGCGTCGCCGCGTCGATGGCGGACAGCGCGCCGCCGGAGTCGCCGGCCGCATCCGCGGTCACCTCGGCCAGACCCAGCAGGATCTGGGACAGGATCACCCCGGAATTGCCGCGCGCTCCGGTCACGGCGCCGGCTGACAGCGCCGCCGCCACGCGGGCGACGTCCGCGTCCACGTCCTCGTCGGCTTGTGCCAGCGCCGAACGCATCGTGAACAGCATGTTTGCGCCGGTGTCGGAATCGGCGACCGGGAACACGTTGAGCCGGTTGATCTCGTCGATGTGGGTGATGAGGTCGCTGACGACGGTGTGGGCCCAGTCGCGCAGGGCGGGGCCGTCCAGCGGACGATCCGGTGTGCCCAACCCCCCACCTCCTTCATGCAGGCTCGTTACGGCCCTTGGTGCGCGCCAGCGTAGCCGTGCAAGAGCCTAGTCAGCCGTGGCGACAGGTGCCGTTCCCGTTTTGGTGGATGCCGACCACAGTCGGTATTCTGGGACTCCCCTGGGCTATCCTGGGCTATTCCGGCTCAGTTTCGGCCGACCCTGTGACGAGGTCGGCGGACCCCAGCAACAGACTTGAGGAGTTTGAACCATGGCCGCTGTGTGCGATATCTGCGGGAAAGGCCCCGGCTTCGGTAAGTCGGTGTCGCACTCCCACCGCCGCACCAGCCGCCGGTGGAACCCCAACGTTCAGACCGTGCACGCCGTGACCCGTCCCGGCGGCAACAAGCAGCGCCTCAACGTGTGCACGTCGTGCATCAAGGCCGGCAAGGTTACCCGCGGCTAGATCCCCACGAGTCGCGCTTCGACGCGCTCGGGACGCTCGGCGGCGGCGCACCGTGAGGACGCTCGCCGAGGCTGTAAATCTGTGGGCCGAAGTGCGAGTACGGCCTGCGATATTGCAGGCTCGATGCCGCGCAGCCGCGCGTGCCAAGGGACACTCACCCAGACTGTAAATCCGCAGCGAAAATGCGGGTGCGGGCCACCAATTTTGCAGGCTCGATGAAACGCGGGACGGCCTGCCGAGCCGCCTCGGCCTCCAAGTAACGTCAGCAACGGGTCTGGCGTAAACAACGGAGTACAGCCGAGGCGGTTCCACGTGAGTGACAGCGCACTAGCAATCACCAACCTGATCTACACCTACGCCCAACTCCTGGACAGCGGCGACCTCGACGGTGTCGCCAGGCTCTTCGAACACGGCCGCATCTGCGGAGTCGAGGACGGTCCGCCGGAGACGGTGTTCGCCGGTGCCGCACGGGTGCGCCAGATGTACGAGATGGCCACCCGTATCTACGAGGACGGCACTCCCAAGACGAGGCACAACACCAGCAACGTCCAGCTCTACATCGACGATGCGGCCGGCACCGCGAGCAGCACGTCGTACTACTGCGTCACGCAGGCCACCCCCGACCTGCCGCTGCAGGTGATCGTCACCGGTCACTACAAGGACACCTTCCAACGGCTCGACGGGGTGTGGTGGTTCGAGAGCCGCACCATGTTCGTCGATCAGATCGGCGATGTCAGCCAGCACTTGAAGTTCTAGTGGTGACGCCGTTCGACGCCGCGGCGGTGATGGCCGGGACGCAACGCGAGGAGTCGCTGACCGATTGGGGGCTTGACGATTTCGAGCGTCCACCGTACCGGTTGGCCGATTACGGCCTGCGACCCGAACAGGTCGACGAGCGATTTACGTTGTACAACAGTCGTTTTCGAGACAGGAGCAAGGCATGACCGACCACCCGGTCGCCACCGCATCGCAGCACGAACAGGAACTGGCCGCTCTTGAGCTGATCGAGCACCCCACCGTCAAGGCCGCCTACCGCGACGTGGCGCAGACGTGGCTGGGCCGCGCGAAGGCGTCGGATGCCATGCGCGAGCGGTTTGACGATGCGTTCGCCGAGGTCATGTTCTCGGCCGCGGTGTGGTCGTCCAACCAGGACAAGCTGCGGCCCAAGGTCAGCTGCATCACCCGGTTGGCGCACTCGGTGGACGGCCGGCGCATTCCCGGATCCCGTTGGGGCATCGATAATCCGGACAGCGTGTACCGGGTGATCCCGATCTGCGGCAACGAACGCTACGAGATCCACGGCCGGGTGGGTGAGCATCGGATGACCGAGAACTACTTCACGCTGTGGGATGCGCACATGGGCACCGTCGACGTGCTCAACGGGCGCACCATGGCGGTCGATTCCGACGGCAGCTTCACCATCACCGTCGATTCCGACCCCGCCGGCGGGCGGCCCAACCACGTGCGGAGCACCCCGCAGGCACACGAGTTCTACATCCGCGACGTGTTGCTCGACTGGGCTCGTGACGATCCGAATCACTTTGACATTCAACGGCTCGGCGACGCTCCGTCGACGCCGGCCCGCACGCTCGATGAGCAGGCGGAGGCCACCGCGGCGATGATGGCGTACTTCGCGAACTTCACCGGCAAGCTCAGCCACGGCGTGTACAAGATGCCGGCCAACCGGTTCGACCTGGCCTGGTCCGCGGACACCGACGGCGCGATGCGCAACCAGTTCTACGTGATGGGCCGCTTCGATCTCGCGCCGGACGAGGGGTTCGTGGTGGACCTCAACGACGGTGGTGCCGAATACTTCACGGTGCCGCTGAGCAATATCTGGGGTACCACCCTCGACATCATCGACCGCACCGGCAGCCTCAACAAGGCGCAGTCGGTGGCCAATGAGGACGGCACCTACACGTATGTGATCGCGCCGGAGGATCCCGGTGTGGCGAACTGGATCGACACCGACGGGCTGCGAGAGGCGATTCTGACGTTGCGGACGGCGGAATTCGGCGAGACCGGGCCGCGGGCGGGCCTCGGCGCACACGGGCGAGTGGTGAAGCTGGATCGCCTTGATGCCGAGGTGCCGCACCTGCCGCGGGTGAGCTCCGAGCAGCGGGCCGCGGAACTCGCTGACCGGCGAGCGGCCTATCTGCGGCGGCTTCCGGAAGGGACGGTCTGAGATGGCACGCTGGTTGGTGACGGGTTGCTCCACCGGGTTCGGCCGCGAGATCGCCCGTGGCGCTCTGGAAGCGGGTCACCAAGTGGTGGTGACGGCACGTCGGGCCGAGGCGGTACAGGACCTGGCAGACGAGTTCGGTGATCACGCATTGGCGGTGGCGCTCGATGTGACGGACGCCGCGCAGATCGCCGCAGCCGTCGACGCGGCGGAGCGCGCCTTCGGCGGGATCGACGTGCTGGTCAACAACGCCGGCCACGGCTATCTGTCGGCGGTGGAGGAAGGCGAGGACGCCGAAGTCCGGAAACTGTTCGACGTCAACTACTTCGGCGCGGTCGACATGATCAAGGCGGTGCTGCCGGCGATGCGGGCCCGGCGATCCGGCCACATCGTCAACATCTCGTCGATGACCGGGCTGGTGGCCAACCCGCCCAACGCCTACTACTCATCCACCAAATTCGCGCTGGAAGCGGTGACCGAGGCCCTGGCCACCGAGCTGCGGCCGCTGGGGATCAAGGTGACCGCCCTCGAACCGGGCGCGTTCCGCACCGACTGGGCGAGCCGGTCGATGAAGGAAACCGCCACTCCTATCGATGATTACACCGACGTCGCGGCGCGCAAGGACCTGATCAAGCAGTTCGCCGACCACCTGCCGGGCGACCCGCGCAAGGTGGCTGAGGCGGTACTCATGGTCACCGAACTCGACGATCCGCCGCTGCGGCTGTTGCTGGGCCGCGATGTGCTCAAGGCCATGCGGGACAAGATCGCCGCCCTGTCTGCGTCGATCGAGGAATGGAAGGCCGTGACGAAAGACGTGAATTTCCCGGGTAGTTAGGTCATTCGTCGAGGAACACCGCGTGCTTGTCCAGGCTGTCGCGACCGATGCGCAGCGAGTTGGCCGGGAAGTCCGGGTCGGGATAGCCCACCGCGAGTCCGCACAGGATGCGCATGTCCGCTGCGATGCCCAGTTGCTCGCGGACGATCTCGGGATAGCCGGCGATCGAGACCTGAACACAGGTGCCCAGTCCACGAGCGGTCAAGGCCAGCAACAGATTCTGGATGAACATCCCGACGCCCATTCCGTCGATGACGTCCAGGTCCTGATGCATGAACACCACCCCGCCCAGCGGGGCGCGGAAGAACTCCCAGTTACGCAGCACCGCTTCCTGACGGCCCGCGGCGTCGTCGCGGGCGATGCCCATCGAGCCGTAGACCTGCGCGCCCAGCTCCCGCCGCAGATGGGCGAAGGCCGGTGGCAGTTGCGGAACCCGCGGTGGTTCGGAACGGGCCTTGGCCAGCAAGGCCGCTACCAGCCTGTCCGTGGCGGCCCCGCTGGTGAAGATGACCTGCCACGGTTGCACATTCGAGTTGGACGGGGCATGCATGGCCAGCTCCAGCGACTCCTCGACCAACTGCCGCGGCACGGGCTCGGGCAAGAACATGCGGCTGGATCGGCGTTGGCGAATCGTCTCCTCGAGGTCGTACACGTTTTCATCCTGACAGGTACGGTCAGTCGCGCACGACCAGGACGGTCTTTCCGGCTCGCCGGCCTGGGCGCGAGCCGCTTTCGAATGCTGCCCGGCCCTGTGCAAGCGGGAAGGTTCGGGCGATCTCGACGCGCAATGCACCGTCATCCACCAAAGTGGCGAGTTCGGTGAGCTGGTCCCGGTTGGCGGTCACGATGAAGAACGTTGCGGTGACGCCGAATTCGTCGGCCTTGCCGGGCGGGGGCGGCGCACTGAGGGTGATCAGGCGGCCGCCGGGGCGCAGCACACCGTAGGAGCGGTCCAGGGTCCGCCCGCCGACGGTGTCGATCACGACGTCATAAGCCGCGTCCGTGTCATCGAAAGACGCTGTGCGGGTGTCGATCACGTGCCGGGCACCGAAACCGCGCACCAGTTCCGCGGTGTCGCTGCGTACTGTCGCGGTGACCTCGGCACCCAAGTGCGCCGCGAGCTGCACCGTCAGGGCACCCACTCCCCCGGCACCGCCGTGCACCAGCACCGCCTCGCCCGGGCGCACCTCCGCATGGTCGACCAGGGCCTGCAGGGCGGTCAGCCCGGCCAGCGGCAATGCCGCGGCCTCCGGGTGGGACAGGCCCGTCGGTTTGGCGGCCAGGTCGGTCGAGGGCATCGCGACGAATTCAGCTGCGGCGCCGTCTCGGTCGAACGCCACCAGTCCGTACACCTCGTCGCCGGGCTGGACGTCGCAAACGTTCGGCGCCGCTTGATCCACCACTCCGGATACCTCGTGCGACACGATCGTCGGTGTCCGGTCCACGCCGTCGCGCGTCCAGGTCTCTTCCCAGGTCAATTCGTCGAAGGTGATAGCCGCCGCATGCACGGCGACCAGCACTTCGCCGTGCCCTGGGACGGGTACCGGAGCCGATTCGACGGTCAGCACTTCCGGCCCGCCGCGCCGCTGCGCCCGCAACGCCGTCATCTCACTCACCTGCGGCGATGGGGTCATGACGACGTCAGGCATAGCCAGATCCTCCTCGGCCGGAAGGCGCCTCGGTAACCGCCGTTACACCGGCGGCCACGTACCCCACCATGAGCGAGGCGCACAATTCGTGAGTTTTTGGGGTCTTCCCGATTGCTAGGGTTTGAATCAAAAGTCGGCTTTGGTCGGGAGGACGAATGCGCAACAGCAAGGAACTGTCACTGTTGACACCGTGAAACCGTCACGCCCCTGCACTTCGCAGATGCCCAACAGGTCGATCAATGTGATGCTGCCGACTTGGTCCGGTTGTACGGTCGTCGTCACGGCAGCCGCCAATCGATCGGGTCGGCCCCCAACCCGGTGAGCAGTTCATTGGCACGACTGAACGGCCGCGACCCGAAGAACCCGCGCGACGCCGACAACGGCGACGGATGTGGCGATTCGATCGCGACACAGTTACCTTCGGCCAGCATCGGCTTGAGAGTCGACGCGTCGCGCCCCCACAGGATCGCGACCAGCGGCTGATCGCGACCAACCAAAGCGCGAATTGCGCACTCCGTCACCGCTTCCCAACCCTTCCCGCGGTGCGATGCAGGGGTGGAAGGCCGCACGGTGAGCACCCGGTTCAGCAGCATCACCCCGCGCTGGCACCATAGCGTCAGGTCGCCGTTGGACGGCTGCGGGAAACCGAGGTCGGCGCTGTACTCGTCGAAAATGTTGGACAGGCTGCGGGGCAGCGGACGCACGTCCGGGGCCACCGAGAAGCTCAGGCCCACCGCATGGCCCGGTGTGGGGTAAGGATCTTGCCCGACGATCAACACCCGGACACCGTCGAAGGGAAAGCTGAAGGCGCGCAACACGTTCGGACCCGCGGGCAAGTACCGCCGGCCGGCCGCGATCTCCTCGCGCAGGAACTGACCCATCTTGCCCACCTGATCGGCCACCGGCGCCAGCGCCGTCGCCCAGCCTGGTTCGACGAGTTCACTCAGCGGGCGCGCGGTCATGACAGTCCCTTCACCAAGAGCACCACGGTGTCGGCGCCGGCCTGGCGGTCCTTCGAAATCTCCTGGTATTCCGGCGATTGCGCCCACGCATGGAAAGCCGCCTCGTCCGGGAACGACATGAGCACCACTTTCTCGCGGTCCCAGTCTCCTTCGACTACCCGAGGTGCCTCGTCGGCGGCAAGCACGGTGCCGGAGTAACGGCGGAAGACATCCATGAAGCCTGCCTGGTAACGGTCGTAGGCAGCCCGGTCGGTGAACTTCAGCTGGGCGATCGCGTAGACGGTCATCCGCGCCAGCCTAACTTGACTGGAACGACTCCCACCCCGCGTACCCGTCCCACACCTTGCCGTCGACCAGCACCCGCGCCGGCCCGTCGATCACCCGCCCGATCACCCGCCAGCCGGGCGGCACGGCGTCGGCGAAACACGCCGCCAGCGCGTGATCTTCACCCCCGCCCAGCACCCAGGCCCACGGGTCGGCACCAACGGCGGCCGCCGCCTGCGACACCGCGTCGCGGTCGGGTTCCAGCGCTTCGGCGGACAGGTCGATTCCCACCCCGGACGCGGTAGCGATGTGACCCAGATCGGCGATCAGACCGTCGGAGACGTCGATCATCGCCATGGCGCCACCAGCCGCCGCCATCGCGCCCTCCCCATAGGGCGGCAGCGGCACCAGATGCCGGTGCCGCAGGCCGTGGAAATCGTCGATACCGTTGCACCACAGGGCATATCCGGCCGCCGAGCGTCCCAGCTCACCGGCGATGGCGAGTACCGCACCGACCCGCGCACCGGACCGCAACACCGGTGCCCGGCCCTCGAGGTCACCGAGCACAGTCACCGAGATCACCCACTGCGGACAGCTGACCAGGTCTCCACCGGCGATGCCGGCACCCACCCTTTCCGCCTCGTCCCACATCCCGTCGGCCAGCGAGACCGCCTGGGCGGCCGGGGTTGTGCCGGGTGCTCCGAAGCCCACCACGAACGCGGTGGGTCGCGCACCCATCGCCTCGATGTCGGCGGCATTCTGGGCGATCGCCTTGCGTCCGACGTCATACGGTGTCGACCAGTCGAGCCGAAAGTGCCGGTCCTGGACCAGCATGTCGATCGATACCACGGTGCGTTCATCGCTGCCCGACACCACTGCCCCATCGTCGCCGGGTCCCAGCGTGACGGCGGCGGGCTGACGGCGATCCCGCACCAACCGCTCGATCACTGCGAACTCACCGACCTGCTGCAGTGTCGGGGACTCCCCGTCGTCGCGCACGTCACCTCATCTCTGCGTATTCCGGCCGTGTGATGCCCCTCGGACGGCCGTCCGACCTGCGGTAAGTTGGGTCCCTGCCCGTTCGGCTGGACGGCGTCAGTGTAGTAGCGACGGAGCACCGGACCGCAGAGGAGATGATCAGGTGACAGGCGGGGCCGACGCCGGCGGGCCGCCGCGCGCCGTCATGATCGCCGCATTGGTGCTGGCCGTGGCGACCATCGGGGCGATCCTGGTGCTCGCTGCCACCCGGCGCACGTCGCAAGAACCCATCGCGCTTCCCACCGTGGCCGCTCCCCAGGCCGCCAGCCCGCCCTGCCAGGCGCTACTGGCGGCACTACCCCAGCAGCTCGGCGACTTTCAGCGGGCCGAACTCGCTCAGCCGGCGCCGCAGGCAGCCGGCGCCTGGCGGACCCGGACCGCGACCGACCCGGTCGTCATGCGCTGCGGCCTCGAACGACCAGCCGACTTCGTGGTGGGGTCGCCGATCCAGGTCGTCGACAAGGTGCAGTGGTTTCAGGTGAACGAGGAAGGGTCGGCGGAGGAGGGCAGATCCACCTGGTACACGGTCGACCGGCCGGTGTACGTGGCGCTGACGTTGCCCGCTAACTCGGGACCTGTTCCGATTCAAGATATTTCGCGCATCATCGACCGCACCATCGCCGCGGTGCCGATCGACCCGGCACCGGCTCGTTAACGCAGGCCTACGCCGCGGGCAAGTGCCGTCTCCACCATGGTGGCCAACAGGGTCGGATAGTCCACCCCACTGGCCGCCCACATCCGTGGGTACATCGAGATCGTGGTGAAACCGGGCATGGTGTTGATCTCGTTGATCACCGGTCCCGCTTCGGTGAGAAAGAAGTCGACCCGGGCCAGGCCCTGGCAACCGATCGCCTCGAAGGCGCGAATCGCCAACTGGCGCAGCGCTTGTGCAACCTCGTCGTCCACCTTGGCCGGCACGTCCAATTCCGCGGCGTCGTCCAGGTATTTGGTCTCGAAGTCGTAGAAGCCGTCTTCGCGGCCGCGCACCCCGGCCACCCGGATCTCGCCCAGCGTGCTGGCTTCGATGGTGCCGTCCGGCATTTCGAGGACACCGCATTCCAGCTCGCGGCCGTTGATCGCCGCCTCGACGATGACTTTCGGGTCATGGCTGCGGGCGGCGGCGATTGCGGCCGGCAGATCGTCCCAGCTGGCCACCCGGCTGACGCCGATCGATGAGCCGCCCCGTGCCGGCTTGACGAACACTGGCAGGCCCAGCCGCTCGCGTTCCTCGGGGTGCAGCGTCTCCTGTGACGGCCGCAGGACCGTGTACGCGCCGACCGGCAGTCCCTCGGCGACGAGCAGCTTCTTGGTGAACTCCTTGTCCATGCCGGCAGCGCTGGCCAGCACACCGGCACCCACGTACGGGACACCGGCGAGTTCGAGCAGTCCCTGGATCGTGCCGTCCTCGCCGTAGGGTCCGTGCAGCACCGGAAACACGACGTCGACGGTCCCGAAAACCTCCGATCGGGGACTGGCCGGCAACGCCAGCTCGGTGCCCGAATCGGCGCTCACCCCCGGTAGCTGCCGGTTGTTGATGGCCAGCGCGGCGGGGTCGCCGTCGGTGAGCACCCACCCGCCCTGCGGTGTGATCCCGATGGCGACGACGTCGAACCGTTGCGGGTCCAGGTTGCGCAGGATGCTGCCCGCCGACACGCACGAGATGGCGTGCTCGTTGCTCCGCCCGCCGAAGACCACGGCGACGCGTACGCGCTTGCTGGCAGTCACAACCTGGAGAGGCTACCGGGTCGGGGCTGTCGGGGCCGGTTCGGCGACGTCAGGGCGTTGTTTCACTAGGCGTTGGGGCCGTCCTGGCCGTCGGCGCCGTTATTGGCGGGTGAATCGCCGGTGCCCCCTGGACCGCCGGTGCCGCCGGGGCCGCCGACGGCGGCCAGGCCGGGGCTTCCGTCAGCGCCCGAATAACCCGCATTGCCGGTACCCCCGACACCTGGCGAGCCGGCCACCGCACCGGCACCGCCGTTGCCTCCGTCGCCGGCCTTCTCCGATGCAGAGTCGCCACCGCTACCGCCGTTACCGCCGGTCCCACCCTTGCCCGCGTTGCCTCCGTTACCACCGGCCGCGCTCGCGGGCAGCGAACCACCGAGACCGCCGGCCCTGCCGGAGCCGCCCGTGCCCGCGTCTCCGCCACCACCGCCGGCACCGCCGGTACCGACGCCCAGAGCCTCACCGCCGGCACCGCCGCCACCGCCGTTGCCGCCAAAGCCGCCGGCGCCGCCGGCTCCGCCCGACCTGACAATGCCGCCTTGGAAGTCACTGGCGCCGTTGCCGCCGCCCCCGCCGTCACCGCCATTGCCGCCGCCGCCGCCGAGCCCACCGGCACCCCCGTCGCCGGATATCGACCCACCGGCGCCGCCGGCGCCGCCGGCGCCACCATTCCCGCCGTTGGCCCCGCCGTAGCCGGCATAGCCGTATGCGTCGGGGCCGGGTGTGCCGGTAGCACCGGCTGAGCCGAATCCACCGGCCCCGCCGTTTCCGCCGTTTCCGTATGATCCGCCGTCACCGCCGGCTCCGCCACCACCGCCATCGGCTCCGCCGGTGCCGCCGGCCCCGCCTGCACCGCCGTCACCGCCGGCACCGGATGGGCCTGCCGATGCCGCACCGTTGCCGCCGTCGCCGCCGGCACCGCCGTCACCCCCGATGCCGGCCTTACCTGGGGCACCCGTATTCCCGCCATCCCTGCCGCTACCGCCGTGACCGTACGTGCCGCCCAATCCGCCACCGCCACCGTTCCCGCCGCCACCGGCAGCGCCGACGGCGGAGTCCCCGCCGCGGCCGCCGCTGCCGCCGCTGCCGGCGTTGCCGGCGTTGCCGCCGACGCCGCCGTCACCGCCGAGGGAGACGGTGCCCGCGCTGAAGTTCTGGCCGCCGCTACCGCCGTTACCACCGGCGCCGCCGTTCGATGCCGAGCCGCCGGCACCGCCGGCGCCGCCGTGGGTGATGCCAAAGCCACCGGCTCCACCCGAGCCGCCGCCACCGCCGATGCCGCCATTGCCGGCATTGCCGCCGAAACCGGCAACTCGTTCCGTCGCGTTGTTGTTGCCGCCGTTGCCCCCATCGCCGCCGGCACCGCCCGCCGAACCCGAGCCACCGACACCGCCCGCACCGCCAATGACGCCGCTGCCGCCGGCACCGCCGGAGCCCCCGGCGCCGCCGCCACCGCCGTTGGCGCCGTCGCCACCTTTACTCCCGATTACGGATTGGCCGCCGGCACCGCCCAGGCCCCCCGCACCGCCGACGCCGCCGGCCGCGCCGGCGCCGCCGCTGCCGCCAGTCCCTGAGTCCGAGTTGCCGCCGGCCCCGCCGGCACCGCCGGCGCTCGCGGTGCCGCCGTGACCGCCGTTACCGCCGGCCCCGGCATCGCCTCCGGAACCACCGTCGTAGTACCCGCCGCGTCCGCCATTACCGCCGATACCACCATCGCCGCCGGCACCACCGGCACCGCCTGCGGCCCCGGAACCATCGGTGGCGCTGCCGCCGGCACCGCCGACGCCGCTGCTGCCGCCGTTACCGCCGTAGCCGCCCATCCCGCCACCGACGGCCGGCGGCCCATATCCGTCGCCGGCGGCGCCGCCCACACCGCCGTTTCCGCCGGAACCCGCGGCACCGGCGGCACCGCCGGCACCACCATTGCCTGATCCGTCGGCCGCGCCACCCGAGCCGCCGGAACCGCCGGCACCGCCGTTGGCCCCATTTCCGGCGGGTCCGCCGTGGCCGTTGTCCACGGTGAGGAACCCTGTGCCGTTGCCGCCGACACCGCCGTCACCGCCGTTGCCACCCTGCCCGGCGATGCCGCCGGCCCCGCCGGCGCCACCGTTTCCTGTCCCGTGCCCTGCACCGCCTGCGCCGCCGGTCCCGCCGTTGCCGCCCACCGCGCCGGTGGCGCCGGGACCGCCGTCGGTGCCAGAGCTGAGGAAGCCGGCCGGTTCGCCGGGGCCGCCGGCCCCGCCGTCGCCGCCGTTGCCGCCGTCGCCGCCCCTGCCGCCGTCGCCGCCGTTTCCGGAGACCAAACCGCCCTCTCCGCCCGCACCGCCGTCGCCGCCGTGACCGCCGGCAGTGCCGGCCTGGCCCGGATTGCTGTACGGGGCTCCCGCCGCGCCGTTCGCACCGGCGATGCCGGCACCGCCGTCGCCGCCCTTGCCCCCGTTGCCATACAACCCTGCGCTGCCACCGGCACCGCCGTCACCGCCGCTGGCGCCCGCGACGCCGAAGCCGTTGCCGCCCCTACCGCCGTTGCCGCCGTTACCCGACTGCGGGCCACCGATGCCACCCGCGCCGCCGGTGCCGCCGGTGCCGCCGCCGCCGCCGATGCCGCCGTCGCCGCCGTTGCCGGAGATCGCACCGGCATTGCCCCCGGCGCCACCGTCGGCACCGGCAGAACCGTTGGTGCCGTATCCACCGTCTCCGCCGTTGCCGCCGCTGCCGACGGACCCGCCGTCCCCGCCTGCCCCGCCCTTGCCGCCGCCGGTGCTTCCAAAGCCGCCGTCGCCGCCTTTGCCACCGTTACCGGACGGCCCCGCCGCCGGGTTCCCGTCGCCCCCATCGCCACCGGCGCCACCGGCACCGCCGGCACCACCCTGACCAGTCTCCCCCGGGGCTCCGCCGTCCGCGCCACCGGCGCCGCCGGCGCCGGCCAGCCCTGTCACGCCGCCGCTGCTGCCTTTGCCGCCGTCACCGGCGAGACCTGTGGCGGAGTCACCGCCCCGGCCGCCACCGCCGCCGGCTCCGGCGTCGCCCGCGGCGCCGCCGGCACCGCCGTTGCCGCCGGTGCTGCCACCGCCTTCGTTCCCGCCGGCTCCGCCGGCACCGGCGTTGCCGCCCGAGCCGCCGAAGCCGCCGTCACCGCCGAGGCCGCCCGTGCCGGATCCGTTGGCCGCGCCGCCGGCGCCACCCAAACCACCGGCACCGCCCTTACCCGCGTCGCCACCGGTACCGCCGTTGCCGCCGAATGCGCCCGCGGCGAATTCGCCCGCGACACCGCCGTCACCGCCGGATCCGCCGCCGCCACCCAGGCCCCCGGCGCCGCCCTTGCCGCCGGCACCGCCGTTGCCAGGGCCCAGCGCCTGCCCGCCTGCACCGCCTTCGCCGCCCGCTCCGGCGTCGCCTCCCGCACCGCCCGCGCCACCGGGATCACCGGAACTGAACACGCCTCCGTCGCCACCGGTACCGCCACCGCCGCCCCCACCGCCCGCTCCGCCGGCCCCGCCGACACCGCCCGCGCCGCCGTTACCCGACACCGAGCCGCCGCTGCCGCCGGCTCCGCCTTTGCCGCCAGTCGCACCGCCGGAGCCGGAGGTTCCAGCACCGCCCGTCCCGCCGCTCTGCCCGTAGTTGCCGTCGAGGCCTTTGCCGCCGTCGCCGCCCTTGCCGCCGTTGCCGACGGACCCGCCGTTGCCGCCCGCGCCGCCGTCACCGCCCTGCCCGGCCAGGCCCGCGGCGTAGCCGCCTTGACCGCCATCACCGCCGTTGCCACCGCTGGTGACCGCGGCACCCGCGATGCCGTCGACGCCTTTGCCACCCCCGGAACCGCCCTTGCCCACATCGCCGCCGGCGCCACCTGCACCTACGTTTCCGGGATTGCCGCCGTCGCCACCGCGGCCGCCGTCCGCATGACCGAACCCGCCGACCTGGCCATTACCTCCGTCACCCGGCTTTCCGGCAGCACCGCCGGTGCCGCCGGTGCCACCGGTGCCGTTGATGCCCGCGGTACCTGACCCGCCCGCGGCGACGCCGCCGGCGTTTCCGCCCGCCCCGCCCGCCCCGCCGGTTCCTCCGTTGCCGCCGCTGCCGCCGGCCTGGCCGGCTTCGCCGAGTGCGGCTCCAGAATTGCCGTCGACGCCGTCCCCGCCGCCACCACCGGTGCCGCCGTGACCGCCGAACCCGCCGGTGCCTCCGTTACCCCGGATCGACCCGCCCAGGCCGCCCGCACCACCGACTCCACCGGCGCCACCGGTCTCGCCGGCGCTCCCGGAGTCCCCCGGGTTGACGCCGTCGCCGCCGCGGACGCCGTCCGCACCCGTGCCTCCGGTACCGCCGTGTCCGCCGTTGCCAAGGTTGCCGCCGTCTCCACCGGCTCCGCCGGCACCGCCGGCCCCCGGGGGTTGGCCGGTGGGCGCCGCGGTGGCATTGCCGCCGGCACCGCCCTTCCCGCCATTGCCGGCCGTCCCGTCTGGAAGCCCGCCGGCCAGGCCCTTGGCGCCGGTGGCGCCGCCGCCGCTGTCGCCGCCCTGGCCGCCGAGACCGACCGCGCCGGTATCTCCGCCGTGCCCGCCGGCGCCGCCGTTGCCGGCCTTGGCCCCATCGCCGCCGGCGCCACCGACCCCGCCGTCGCCGCCGACGCCGGCGGTACCGCCGTTGCCACCGTCACCGCCGACGCCGTGAGTACCGTCGCTGAATCCGGCACCGTGGTGCACGCCTCCGGCCCCGCCGGCACCGCCCACGCCGCCGGTTCCACCCGCACCGCCGGTGCCACCGGCACCGCCGACACCGCCGTCACCAGCGGTGGAGGGACCCACCTGGTCCTGCCCGGGGAAGTCAGTGGAGTTCGCGTCGCCGCCGGCTCCCCCGGCGCCACCAGTAAGGCCGGCGGCCCCGGCGCCGCCGGTACCACCCTTGCCGCCGGCGCCGCCGGTGCCGCCGTTGCCGCGGATCGAACCGCCTTCACCGCCGACCCCGCCGGCTCCCCCGGCGCCGCCGGTCTGGCCGCCTACTCCGTCCCCGCCGCGGCCACCGGCGCCGCCGGTGACCCCGGTGGCCTGCCCAAGCACGAGCGAACCGCCGAACCCGCCATCGCCGCCGTTGCCCCCGGGTGCGCCGAGACCGCCGTCGCCACCCTTGCCGGCTGACGCCCCGACGCCGTCGCCGACGGTGCTCACATAGCCCCCGCCGTTGCCGCCCTTGCCGCCGGCCTGACCGGCCACCGCGCCGTTCGCGCCATCGGTGCCCGATGTCGCCGAGTTGAACGAGCCGGGGTAGCCGGTGCCGTTGTCGCCATTGGCCGCCGGGGCGACCGGTGTCGGGTTGACTCCTGCGGCGCCGGCCGCGCCGTTGCCGCCGGCGCCACCGGCGCCACCGTTGCCGTAGTTTCCGCCCGCACCGCCGGCGCCACCGGCGCCACCGTCTACGCCTGGGGTGGTGGCGTTCGCGCCTGCCCCACCGGCCCCGCCGTTGCCCATGACCCCGTCCGGTGTCGTGCCGTCCACGCCGTCAGATCCCGTGCTGGAGCCGGTGCCGCCGACACCCGCCTTGCCGCCGAGCCCGGTGTCACCACCGGCACCGCCAGCGCCACCTGCGAGATGGGTGGCGTCGCCGGCCGCCCCGGCGCCGCCGTCGCCCGGCGTTGCGCCGTTGCCGCCGCTGCCGGCGTTGCCGCCGGCACCCGTGGTGCCGGCGATCCCGTTTGCCGCGCTGCCGCCCGCTCCGCCTTTTCCGCCATCGCCGCCGGCGCCGCCATCGCCGCCCGAACCGCCGGCCTGCCCGTCGGCACCGGGCGTGGTCGCCGCTGCGCCACTGACCCCGGCACCGCCGTCGCCGCCATCGGCGCCCTGTCCGCCGGCGCCACCGGCTCCACCGTTGCCGCGAACTGAGCCGCCGGCACCACCGGCACCCCCGGCACCCCCGGCGCCACCGGCAATGCCGTCGCCGCCGGATTCACCGGCCGTCGTCCCGGCCGCGCCATTGCCACCGTCGGCGCCGTTACCGCCAGCCCCGCCGGCCCCGCCACTCCCGAAGTTTCCGCCCGCACCCCCGGCGCCGCCGGCGCCGCCATCGTCACCTGGGGTCGTGGCAGTGAAACCCGCCCCGCCCTTGCCGCCGTTGCCCAAGATCCCGGCGGGCGTGGAGCCGGCGGTGCCGTCGCTCCCCGTGGTGCGCCCGCCGCCGCCGGTGCCGCCCGCACCGCCTATGCCGGTGTTGCCACCGTGCCCGCCGGCCCCGCCGTCAGCATGGGTCGCATCGCCGGCCGCACCCGCCCCGCCGTCACCCGGGGTTGCGCCGTTACCGCCGCTGCCTGCGTTCCCCCCGGTGCCAGTCGTGCCCGAAACGCCTTGTGCCGCAGTGCCTCCGACCCCGCCGTTGCCGCCGTCGCCGCCGGCGCCGCCCTTGCCGCCGGAACCCCCGGCCTGCCCAGCATCGCCGGGTGCCGTCGCGGCCGCGCCGTTGACCCCGGCACCGCCGTTACCGCCCTGCGCGCCGTGTCCACCGGCGCCCCCGGCCCCGCCGTCTCCCCGGACCGAGCCACCCGCACCACCGGCGCCACCGGCGCCACCGGACCCGCCGTCGACGCCATCGCCACCGGACTCGCCCGCCGCGACGCCGGCCGTACCGTTGCCCCCGGCCACCCCGTTGCCGCCGGCCCCACCGGCACCCCCGTTACCGAAATTCCCACCGGCGCCGCCGGCCCCGCCGGCGCCGCCGTCGGCACCGGCTGCGATGGGATTGAAGCCTGCCCCACCGGCACCGCCGTTGCCCCCGGCGATCACGGTGCCCGCGGCCCCGTTGGGCCCGGCAACCGCTCCCGGGCCGCCGGCCGCTCCGCCGGTTCCGCCGGCCCCGACGCCACCGGTGTCGCCACCCCTGCCACCGGCACCACCACCGAGGGTCACCGCGCTGCCGGCTCCGCCGGACCCGCCATCGCCAGCAACGCCGGAATCGCCGCCGGCACCCCCGGCACCACCCGAGCCGTAGGCGCCCGCGTGACCGAACACGCTCCGGCTCGCGCCACTCGCGCCGCCGGCCCCGCCGGCACCGCCCGACCCACCGGTGCCACTGTCGCCGCCATCGCCGCCGGTAACGCCCGCGGTGGTGGCCGACCAGCCCGCACCACCGGTTCCGCCGGCACCGCCGACGCCCCCGGAACCGCCAACACCCCCGGCGCCGCCGTCACCCACGATCAGGCCGCCGCGGCCACCAGCCCCGCCGACGCCCCCCGTCCCGCCGCCGCCCCCGTCTCCGCCGGTTCCACCGGCCGCCAAGGCACTGCCCGCGCTGCCGGCGCTGCCGGCCACACCGCTGATTCCCGCTCCGCCCTGACCGCCGGCGCCGCCGGAACCGAACAGCAACGCATTGCCCCCGGCGCCGCCGGCACCGGCGCTGAGCGCATTCACCCCGACTCCGCCGGCACCCCCGGCACCGCCATTGCCCCACAGCCAACCCCCGGTGCCGCCGGTTCCGCCGCCGGCACCGGCTCCGCCGGCCCCGCCGGCGCCACCGGTTCCCAGCAACCCGGCAGCACCACCGGCCCCACCCGCGATTCCCGCCGCGCCGGATCCACCGTTACCGCCGCGGCCCCAGAGAATCCCGCCGGCCCCGCCGGCAGCCCCGGTGCCTGCCGCCCCGTCGGTACCGGGACCGATCAACGGCCTACCCAGCAGCAGATTCGTAGGCGCGTTGATCGCGCCCAGGACCTGCCCCTCCAGGGACCCCAGGACGTCGACACTGGCGGCTTCCACGGCCGCGTACGAGCCGGCGGCTCCGGCCAGCGTCCGCACAAATTGTGCGTGGAACTCCGCTGCCTGCGCACTGACAGCTTGATACTCGTGGCCGACGGTGCCGAACAAGGCCGCGATGGCCGCCGACACTTCATCGGCGGCCGCGGGCATGATCGCCGCTGTCGGCGCCGCGACCGCGGTCGCTTGCCTGACCATCTCCCCGATCTGACTTAAGTCCGCTGCTGCGGTGGCCATTGCCTGCGGTGCGGCGATCAGGAAAGAAGACATGAGGGAACTCCCAGGGTCAGGTACACAACGTCGGCGGATGCGAGCTCCCGGGGCACGCCGTCTTCGCGCGGTGCGCTAACCGTAGAGCGCTGGACAGCACCTGTTCGCCGAATGCGGCTATCGGCTCGAAGACGCTGCTTGCCGACGCTGGTCAGCAGTCCCTGTCGCGCACCTGCGCGCCGTTCAGCCCGGTGCCGACTACTGAGATGTCGGCGGCACCGCCCCGCGACGACTGCGATTCACTCCGGTTTGGTGCTGCGACCCAAAAGAAGAGCAATGGCCTCGTTGACCGACAAACCCTTGTGGCAGACCCGGTGCACCGCGTCCGTCAGCGGCATCTCGACGTCATAGCTCGACGCCAGCGCCAGCACCGACTCGCAGGAGGTGACGCCCTCGACGACGTGACCGTCCTTCCCGTGCAGTGCGGTATGCATGGTGTCGCCGCGGCCCAACCGCTCGCCCAACGAGCGGTTTCGCGAATAGGGAGAGGTGCAGGTGGCCACCAGGTCACCGACCCCCGCCAGCCCCGCCAGGGTCGCGCCCTTGGCACCCAGCGCCAGCCCGAGCCGCATGATCTCCGCCAACCCGCGGGTGATGATGGCCGCCGCGGTGTTCTCGCCCAGCCCGACGCCGACCGCCATTCCGCACGCCAGCGCGATGACGTTCTTGCACGCCCCGCCAATCTCGGTTCCCACCACATCGGAATTGGTATAAGGACGGAAGTAGCCGCTGTTCAAGAACCGCTGCAGCGCCACGGCGCGTCCGGAGTCGCTGCACGCGACGACGGTGGCCGCAGGCTGGTTCTCGGCGATCTCGCTGGCCAGGTTGGGTCCTGAGATCACCGCAACCTGCGAGGAGTCCACGCCGGTGACCGACACGATCACCTGGCTCATCCGCATCAGCGTGCCGAGCTCGATGCCTTTGGCCAGGCTCACCAGAGTCGCGCCGTCGGCCCACATACCGTTCCACTGTTCGAGGTTGGCGCGCATGGTCTGAGCCGGCACGCCGAGCAGCACCGTCGTGGCACCGGACAGCGCTTCCTCGGCGTCGTTGGTGGCGCGAATCCCGGCAGGCAGCACCGTGCCGGGAAGGTAGTCGGGGTTGTACCGGGTCTTGTTGATCTTGTTGGCGACATCGGCGCGCCGCGCCCACAACGTGACCTCACCCCCGGCGTCGGCAAGCACCTTGGCAAGCACCGTGCCCCATGCGCCCGCGCCCATCACCGCGACGGTTCCCGTGCCGGCCATCCACCACCCCTAATGTGTGCCCTGTGTGCCATCGTCACCGCGACGGCAGCCGCTAAACAGTAGTCCCAGCGACCGGCCGCCGTCACCTCCGCCGACGTAACGCTGGCAGGATGAGCACATGGGCGGCACACACGGGGATGTCGGATTGATCATCGCCGTCAAGCGTTTGGCCGCCGCCAAGACCCGGCTGGCTCCGGTGTTCTCGGCGCCGACGCGCGAGGGCGTGGTGCTGGCCATGCTCGTCGACACCTTGACCGCGGCGTCCCGGGTCGGTTCCCTGGGCTCGATCACCGTCATCACCCCCGACCAAGCGGCGGCGGCCGCGGCCACCGATCTCGGCGCCCGGGTGCTGGACGACCCGACGCCGCCCGACGACCCCGACCCGCTCAACAGCGCCATCAGCGCCGCGGCGCGCGCCGTCGATTCCCCCAATACCGTTGTGCTCCAAGGTGATCTACCGGCCCTGCAGACCCAAGAACTCGCCGAGGCGATCTCGGCGGCGCGCCACCACCAGCGCAGCTTCGTCGCCGACCGGCTCGGTACCGGCACCGCGGTGCTGTGCGCGTTCGGCACCGGGCTGGATCCGCACTTCGGATCGGATTCCGCAGCGCGCCATCGTCGTTCGGGCGCGATCGAGCTCACCGGCGCCTGGCCGGGCCTGCGCTGCGACGTCGACACACCGGCTGACCTTGCGGCCGCCCGCCAACTCGGGGTGGGCTCGGCCACCGCACGCGCTATCGCGCACCGCTCCGCGCGGTGAGGCGCACCGCCGGGTGAATGGCAACCAAACGGCGCATGGATCTCTGCTGACTGCTGGCAGCATCGCCGGGTGATAGGCAATGATCGCAGGGTGACCGAAATCGAAGCCACCCCAGAGGCAGAGGCACGTCCCGACGACCACGCTTGGCACCCTGGCGACTCGGCTCCTGCGGCTCCTCCGGCCGCGACCCCGGCGGCGATCATCGACGCGCTGCCGGAAGAGCGCTACCTGAACCGGGAACTGAGCTGGCTCGATTTCAACGCTCGTGTCCTTGCCCTGGCCGACGACAATTCCATGCCGCTACTCGAACGCGCCAAGTTCCTGGCGATCTTCGCCTCCAATCTCGACGAGTTCTACATGGTTCGGGTCGCCGGCCTCAAACGCCGCGACGAGATGGGGCTGTCGGTCCGGTCTGCGGACGGGTTGACGCCGCGCGAACAACTGCGCCGCATCGGCGAGCAGACTCAACAGATCTCCATCCGTCACTCGCGCGTATTCCTCGACTCGGTGCTGCCCGCGCTCGAGGAGGAGGGCATCTACATCGTCACGTGGGCCGATCTGGACGATGCTGAACGAGAGCACTTGTCGACGTATTTCCACGAGCAGGTCTTCCCCGTTCTCACCCCGCTGGCGGTCGACCCCGCCCACCCCTTCCCGTTCGTGAGCGGGCTGAGCCTGAATCTGGCCATCACCGTCAAGCAACCCGAAGACGGCACTCAGCATTTCGCGCGGGTGAAGGTCCCCGACAACGTCGACCGGTTCGTCGAACTTGAAGCCAAGGGTGACGAGGGGGACGATCAGGTGGTCGTCCGGTTCCTGCCGATGGAAGAGTTGATCGCCGCCTTCCTCCCGGTGCTCTTTCCCGGCATGGAAATCGTGGAGCACCATGCGTTTCGGATCACCCGCAACGCCGACTTCGAGGTGGAAGAGGACCGCGACGAGGACCTGTTGCAGGCGCTCGAGCGCGAATTGGCGCGGCGCCGATTCGGTTCCCCGGTGCGACTCGAAGCCTCTGACGACATGACCGAGGGCATGCTGGAGCTGCTGCTGCGCGAGCTCGACGTGCATCCCGGCGATGTCATCGAAGTGCCTGGGCTGCTGGATTTGTCGTCGTTGTGGCAGATCTACGGCCTCGACCGGCCCGCGCTGAAGGACCGGGCCTTCGTTCCGGCGACTCACCCCGCCTTCGCGGAGCGGGAGACACCCAAGAGCATCTTCGCGACGCTGCGCGAAGGCGACGTCTTGGTGCACCACCCGTACGACTCGTTCTCGACAAGCGTGCAGCGGTTCGTCGAACAGGCCGCGGCCGACCCCAATGTGCTCGCGATCAAGCAGACGCTGTACCGCACCTCCGGCGATTCGCCGATAGTGCGGGCGTTGATCGACGCCGCCGAGGCCGGAAAGCAAGTCGTGGCAATGGTTGAGATCAAGGCGCGCTTCGATGAGCAGGCCAACATTCGTTGGGCGCGAACCCTTGAGCAGGCGGGCGTGCATGTCGTGTACGGGTTTGTCGGCCTCAAGACACACTGCAAAACCTGCCTGGTGGTGCGTCGCGAAGGCCCGACAATCCGGCGGTACTGCCACGTGGGGACAGGAAACTACAACGGTAAGACGGCGCGGCTTTACGAGGATGTGGGGTTGCTGACGGCGGACCCCGCCATCGGTGCCGACCTGACCGACCTGTTCAACACGCTGACCGGTTACTCACGAAAGCTGACCTACCGCAACCTCTTAGTCGCCCCGCACGGCATCCGCACCGGCATCATCGAGCGCGTCGAACGTGAGGTCGAAGCGCACCGTCGGGGCAATGACGCGCGGATACGACTGAAGATGAATGCTCTGGTCGACGAGCAGGTGATCGACGCGCTCTACCGGGCATCGCAGGCCGGCGTGCGGGTGGAGGTGGTGGTGCGCGGCATCTGCGCGTTGCGCCCGGGCGCCGAGGGTCTCTCCGAGAACATCACCGTGCGCTCCATTCTCGGTCGTTTCCTGGAACATTCGCGGATTCTGCATTTCAACGCCATCGACGAATTCTGGATAGGCAGCGCCGACATGATGCACCGCAACCTGGACCGGCGCGTCGAGGTGATGGCTCAGGTCAAGGACCCGCGCTTGACCGCACAGCTTGACGATCTGTTCGAGTCCGCGCTGGACCCGGCCACCCGATGCTGGGAACTCGGTTCCGACGGCCAATGGACGGCCTCGCCGCAGGAGGGTGAAAGCGTGCGCGATCATCAGGCTTCCCTCATGGAGCGACACCGCAGCCCGTAATACCGTGGCGTCCCGAGGGACCACGTCCAGCAGCAGCACGAGCGACCTGGCCGAATTGACCTGCAGGAGTGAAGGTGTCGATCCAGAACTCGTCGGACCGTCGACGCCCCGGTAACCGGGTCGTGTACGCGGCCGGCGCGGTGTTGTGGCGACCTGTCAAGAGCAACCCGGCAAAGTCGGTCGAGATCGCCGTCATTCACCGACCGCGATACGACGACTGGTCATTGCCCAAAGGAAAAGTCGATCCGGGCGAAACCGCGGCGGTCGCCGCGGTGCGCGAGGTGCTCGAAGAGACCGGCCACCACAGTCATCTCGGCAGATGTCTGACGACCATCACCTACCCGATCGACCAGGGCGTCAAGCGGGTGCACTACTGGGCGGCACGCAGCACCGGCGGCAGGTTCGCTCCCGGACACGAGGTCGACGAGCTCATCTGGCTGCCGGTGGCCGACGCCATGAAGAAGCTCGACTACGCACCGGATCGAAAGGTCCTGCGGCGGTTCGTCAAACAGCCACCGGACACCAAGACCGTCCTAGTGGTGCGGCACGGCACCGCCGGCAGCAAGTCACGGTATCGCGGTGACGACACCAAGCGGCCGCTGGACAAGAAGGGCCGCGCCCAGGCCGAAGCGCTGGTCGGTCAGCTGATGGCGTTCGGCGCCGACCGGGTCTACGCGGCTGATCGCGTGCGGTGCCATCAGACCGTGGAGCCGCTGGCCGCCGAGTTGGGCGTCGAGATCCACAACGAGCCACACCTGACCGAGGAGGCGTACGCCAGGAACGCCAAACGCGGTCGGCAGCGGGTTCTGCAGATCGCCCAACGCGCCGGAACACCCGTGATCTGTACGCAGGGCAAGGTGATTCCGGACCTGATCGCATGGTGGTGCGAACGCGACGGAGTGCGCCCCGACAAGTCACGCAACCTCAAAGGCAGTACCTGGGTGCTCTCGTTGTCGGACGGCCGGCTCATCGCCGCCGACCACATCGGCGGCGCGCTGGCCGCGAACGTGCGCGCCTGACAAGCGAATACCCTCCGAAGGCATCGCTGCCCGCCGGAGGGTATTCGTGTGAGCTGACTACTTGCGGCCGCGCCGTGTGCTCGTGGCCTTCTTGGCCGGAGCCTTCTTGGCCGGAGCCTTGGTGGCAGCCTTCTTGGCCGGAGCCTTGGTCACAGCCTTCTTAGCCGGAGCCTTGGTCACAGCCTTCTTAGCCGGAGCCTTGGTCACAGCCTTCTTAGCCGGAGCCTTGGTCGCGGCCTTCTTGGCGGCGGGAGCCTTGGTGGCGGCCTTCTTGGCGGCGGGAGCCTTCGTGGCGGCCTTCTTGGCCGGAGCCTTGGTGGCGGCCTTCTTGGCCGGAGCCTTGGTGGCAGCCTTCTTGGCCGGAGCCTTCTTGGCAGCCGTCTTCTTGGCCGCGCTGGCGACCACGCCACGCTTCACTGCGGGGCCCTCGGCCGGGAGCTTTTGTGCGCCAGCCACAACCGCTTTGAATTGAGCTCCTGGACGGAACGCCGGAACAGACGTCGGCTTGACCTTCACCGTCTCACCGGTGCGCGGGTTGCGGGCGACGCGTGCCGCGCGGCGACGCTGTTCGAAGACACCGAAACCGGTAATCGTGACGCTGTCGCCCTTGTGGACGGCGCGCACAATCGTGTCGACGACATTCTCGACAGCGGCGGTCGCCTGCCGACGGTCTGAGCCCAATTTCTGTGTGAGCACATCTATGAGCTCTGCTTTATTCATCCAACCCTCCGAGGCCAGTGGTCCTCTTTTGGAACCGACTAGTGCACTACGGTAATCCCTCAACTGGCAAATTGCCAAGAGCCACGCGCAATTTCAGCCCGCTATTGCGGTCGGGAACCGACCATTTCGGCAATCCGATTGCCGCCCTTGGCCGCTGGCGCCACTGAGAAATGCCCCCGGATTAGCGCCCGAATTCGGCGCTGTCCGGCCCTTCAGGAGGCCGGCAAAGTACGCGGTTTCCACCCTGGACGGGCCGCCTCGAAGGCTTCGATTTCGTCGAGTTTCTGCAGCGTAAGGGCTATATCGTCCAGTCCGTGGAGCAATCTGAAGGCGGTGTGATCGTCAATCCTGAACGGCAGCACCGCTGTTCCCGCGGTGACATTTCGATCTTGAAGATTGACAGTGATTTCCAGCCCCGGGCTCTGCTCGATCAGCTTCCAGAGAAGTTCGACGCCATCTTGGTCCACTTCGGCCGCCAACAGCCCCGCCTTGCCGGCGTTGCCGCGAAAGATGTCACCGAACCGGGACGAGATAACGACCCGGAATCCGTAGTCCATGAGCGCCCAGACGGCGTGCTCGCGAGAAGACCCCGTGCCGAAATCCGGCCCGGCGACCAAGACCGAGCCACGGTCAAAGGGGCTGAGGTTGAGCACGAATGACGGATCCGACCGCCAGCTCGCGAACAAGCCGTCCTCGAAACCGGTTCGGGTGACGCGCTTCAGGTAGACCGCGGGAATGATCTGATCGGTGTCGACATTGGACCGGCGCAGCGGCACACCGATGCCGGTGTGGGTGTCAAAGGCTTCCATGCTCTTCCCCTAAATCTCAATGTGAATTCAAGTCGGCTAGTTCAAATCCGCCGGCGCAGAAAGCTTGCCGCGGACGGCGGTGGCTGCGGCGACGGCCGGCGAAACCAGGTGCGTGCGACCGCCCTTGCCCTGCCGCCCTTCGAAATTGCGGTTGGAGGTCGCGGCGCAGCGCTCCCCCGGCGCAAGCTGATCCGGGTTCATGCCCAGGCACATCGAGCAGCCCGCCTGCCGCCATTCGGCGCCCGCGGCGGTGAAGATCTCGCCGAGACCCTCGGCTTCCGCCTGCGCGCGAACCCGCATCGAGCCTGGAACCACGAGCATCCGAACACCCTCAGCGACCTTGTGACCACGCAAGATATCGGCCACAACCCGCAGGTCCTCGATCCGGCCGTTGGTGCATGACCCGACGAACACGGTGTCGACCGCGATATCGCGCATCGCCGTCCCCGGCTGAAGGTCCATGTACGCCAACGCTTTCTCAGCGGCCTGACGCTGGGCGTCATCGGTCATCAGCTCGGGATCGGGCACGCTGCCACCCAACGGCACCCCCTGGCCGGGGTTGGTTCCCCAGGTGACGAACGGGGTGAGCGAAGCGGCGTCGAGGTACACCTCGGTGTCGAAAACCGCTCCCGGATCGGTACGCAGCTGCTGCCAGTAGGCCAGCGCCGCATCCCAGTCGGCACCGGTGGGCGCATGCGGACGGCCCCGCAAAAATTCAAAAGTGGTGTCGTCCGGGGCCACCATCCCGGCCCGGGCACCGGCTTCGATACTCATGTTGCAGATCGTCATCCGGCCTTCCATCGACAGCGATTCGATGGCGCTGCCGCGGTATTCGATGACGTGCCCCTGACCGCCACCGGTCCCGATCTTGGCGATCAGCGCGAGGATGACGTCCTTGGCCGTGACCCCTGGGGGCAGCTGACCGTCGACATTGACCGCCATTGTCTTGAACGGTCGCAGCGCCAGCGTCTGGGTGGCGAGCACATGTTCGACTTCGGAAGTGCCGATACCCATTGCGATTGCACCGAATGCACCGTGGGTGGATGTGTGACTATCGCCACAGACAATTGTCATCCCGGGTTGGGTGAGACCCAATTGCGGTCCGACGACGTGCACGATGCCCTGTTCGATATCGCCCATCGGGTGCAGCCGCACACCGAATTCGGCGCAATTGCGCCGCAATGTCTCGACCTGTGTGCGGGACACCGGGTCGGCAATCGGCTTGTCGATATCGATGGTCGGCACATTGTGGTCTTCGGTGGCGATCGTCAGGTCGGTCCGTCGCACCGGCCGGCCGGCCAGCCGCAGGCCGTCGAATGCCTGCGGACTCGTGACCTCGTGCACCAGATGAAGGTCGATGTAGATCAGGTCCGGCGCATCGTCGCCGCCGGACACCACAACGTGGTCTTCCCATACCTTCTCGGCCAACGTGCGGGGCCGGCCGGCGTCAGGTGGGTTGTGCGTCTGCGCTGCCTGCGGTGCCATCTTCAACTCGATTCGTCCATTCGCGGCTCGCGGATCCCTCCGGGCTGGTGATCTCACTATGCGAGACGCTAGTATCTTCTTGTGAGACAGCATAGCGGCATCGGCGTCCTCGACAAAGCCGTCGGCATCCTGCATGCGATCGCGGAATCGCCCTGCGGGCTAGCCGAACTGTGCGAGCGCACCGGCCTGCCCAGGGCCACCGCTTACCGGCTGGCCGCAGCGCTGGAAGTGCATCGGCTGGTGGGTCGCGACGAGGAGGGCCGGTGGCGGCTCGGTCCTGCGGTCACCGAACTCTCGGCGTATGTCAGCGACCCGTTGTTGGCCGCGAGCGCCGCGGTACTTCCCCAATTGCGGGAGACCACCGGTGAAAGCGTCCAGTTGTACCGTCGCGAAGGCACCTCCCGTGTCTGCATCGCCGCTCTGGAACCGCCTGCGGGCCTTCGCGATACGGTGCCGGTCGGCGCCCGGCTGCCGATGACGGCAGGATCCGGGGCGAAGGTGCTGCTGGCCCACAGCGACCCTGCGACCCAGAAAGCGGTACTGCCCAAGGCGATGTTCACCGACCGGGTACTCGCCGAAGTCCGCAAACGTGGCTGGGCGCAAAGTGTCGCCGAGCGCGAACCGGGCGTGGCGAGCGTATCGGCGCCGGTGCGCGACGGGCGGGGCGTGGTGGTCGCCGCGATCTCGGTTTCGGGACCGGTCGACCGCATGGGCCGGCGTCCCGGCGCGCGTTGGGCCGCCGACCTTCTGGCCGCCGCCGAGGCGTTGACGCGGCGGTTGTAGTACCGCGGCCGGGTGCACCGAGATTGCATCCGGGGGTCACTTGAGAGGCTTGAGCCGACGTTGAGCGCAAGCTCGGCACCACCAGTGCAGAGGCGACGCACGGGCGCCTGACACACTGACGCCATGGGAACGAATCAACGCGCGAGCATCGTCATGTCCGAGGCCGAGATCACCGACTTCATCAACAACAGTCGGACCGGCACGCTGGCCACCATCGGACCCGACGGGCAGCCGCATCTGGTGGCGATGTGGTACGCGGTGGTCGACGGCGAGATCTGGCTGGAGACCAAAGCCAAGTCGCAGAAGGCGGTCAACCTCCGGCGCGACCCTCGGGTCAGCTTCCTTCTCGAGGACGGCGACACCTACGACACCCTGCGCGGTGTGTCATTCGAAGGCGTCGCCGAGATCGTCGACGATCCCGACGCGCTGCACCGGGTCGGAGTCAGCGTGTGGGAGCGCTACACGGGCCCCTACAGCGACGACATGAAGCCGTTCGTGGACCAGATGATGAACAAGCGGGTCGGCGTGCGCATCGTAAGCCGGCGGACTCGTTCGTGGGATCACCGCAAGCTGGGTCTGCCCAGCATGCCGGTGGGTGGTACGACCGCGGCGGCCGCCAGAGGCGGCGGCGATCAATAACCGCAGAAATCGTTTTTGTAGCCCCGATGGGATTCGAACCCACGCTACCGCCGTGAGAGGGCGGCGTCCTAGGCCGCTAGACGACGGGGCCAGAAACGATCCGAGCAGTCAGCATAGCTCAACCCGGATACCCCACCTAATCGCTCGGCGTCTGCCGTGCGCCGGTGGAGCTTTGCTGGGGTACCAGGACTCGAACCTAGAATGGCTGAACCAGAATCAGCTGTGTTGCCAATTACACCATACCCCATTTGCGACCTGAAACCGCTGGTCAGTGCACATTCTGCGGGTTAACACCCGCGTCCTGGCGCTACTGGATCCGAGCCGTTCCAAGCCTTTGAAGCCGCAGTGCACACTACCAAAGACTTCAGGCGTCGTACGCACGCCCTGGAACGCCTAGGCCGACCCGCCCCGCTCTCGCGCAGAGCGCAGCCTCCCCAGGCTGCGATCACGGCCCAGAAGTTCCAGTGACTCGAACAACGGCGGGCTGATCGTGGTGCCCGTGGCGGCCACCCGGATCGGCCCGAATGCCTTGCGAGGTTTGAGTTCCATTCCGTCGATGAGGGAGCTCTTGAGGGCGGTTTCGATCTGTTCTGTGGTCCAGTCCGTGATGCCCTCGAGCGCACCGGTCGCCGCGTCCAGCACCGGGCCCGCATCCGGACCCAATTCCTTGGCGGCGGCCTTGGGGTCGAGCGCGTACTCGTCGTCGTTGAAGAACTTCAGCAGATCCCAGGCGTCGCCGAGCACGACGATGCGCGTCTGCACCAGCTCGGCGACCGTCTTGAAAGCTCCCTCGTCCAACCCGAGTCGGTGTCCGTGGGTTTCCAGGTAGTCGCGCAGCCGGGTGGTGAAGTCGTCGACGGTGAGCATGCGGATGTGCTCTGCGTTGATGGCGTCGGCCTTCTTCTGGTCGAAGCGAGCCGGGTTGGAGGTGACGTTGACGACGTCGAAGGCGGCGACCATCTCGTCGAGGCTGAACAGGTCGTGGTCGTCGGCGATCGACCAGCCAAGCAGCGCAAGGTAATTGAGCAGCCCTTCGGGGATGAAGCCACGGTCGCGGTGCAGGAACAGGTTGGACTGGGGGTCACGCTTGGACAGCTTCTTGGTCCCCTCCCCCAATACCGGTGGGAAGTGACCGAATTCCGGGATGCGCTCGGCCACGCCGATCCGGATCAACGCCTGGTACAGGGCGATCTGCCGCGGGGTGGACGGCAACAGGTCCTCGCCGCGCAGCACGTGGGTGATCCTCATCAACGCGTCGTCGCACGGATTGACCAACGTGTACAACGGATCCCCGTTGGCACGCGTCAACGCGAAGTCGGGCACCGAACCGGCCGCGAAGCTGGTGGTTCCGCGCACCAGGTCATCCCAGGCGAGGTCGGCGTCCGGCATCCGCAACCGCACCACGGGCTGGCGCCCCTCGGCCAGAAATGCCGCCCGCTGCGCGTCGGTGAGCTGACGGTCGAAGTTGTCGTAGCCGAGTTTGGGGTTCCGTCCGGCCGCCAGGTGCCGGGCCTCGACCTCCTCCGGCGTCGAGAACGCGTAGTACGCCTCGCCCGCCTCGAGTAGGCGCGCGACGACATCGCGGTACAGGTCTTTGCGCTGCGATTGCCGGTACGGCGCGTACGGGCCGCCCACCTCGGGTCCTTCGTCCCAGTCCAGCCCGAGCCAGCGCAGGGCGTCGAGCAGCGCCAGATAGCTTTCCTCGCTGTCGCGTTCGGCGTCGGTGTCCTCGATGCGGAAGACGAAGGTACCGCCGGTATGCCGGGCGTAGGCCCAGTTGAACAGCGCGGTGCGGATCATCCCGACGTGGGGTATGCCGGTGGGCGACGGGCAGAACCTAACCCGGACGTGCTCTGCGTTGGTCACGACTTTCCTTTGCGGACAACGGGATTGGTAAGGGTGCCGATACCCTCGACGGTGACCGACACGGTGTCGCCGTCCTCGATCGGGCCGACGCCGGCGGGGGTTCCGGTAAGAATGAGATCGCCTGGCAGCAGGGTCATTACCGCCGAGATCCACTCGATGATGGCGCCGACGTCATGGATCATCAGCGAGGTGCGCGCGTCCTGCTTGACGTCACCGTTGACTTCGGTGCGCAGGGCGAGATCACCGGGGTCGATGTCGGTGACGATCCAGGGGCCGACGGGGCAGAACGTGTCGTGCCCCTTGGCCCTGGTCCACTGGCCGTCGGACTTCTGCTGATCACGGGCCGAGACGTCGTTGCCGATGGTGTAGCCGAGGATGTTGTCGGCGGCCTGCTCCGCGCTGACGTCTTTGCACGCCCGGCCGATGACCACCGCCAGCTCGCCCTCGAAATGCACCGGTGATGCGTTGGCGGGCAATCTGATCGGCACGTTGGGCCCGATGATGGCGGTGTTGGGCTTGAGGAAGATCACCGGGTCGGCCGGGGCCTGGCCGCCCATCTCGGCGATGTGGTCGGCGTAGTTCTTGCCGATGCAGACGACCTTGCTGGCAAGTATCGGGGCCAGCAACCGGACGTCGGCCAGTGGCCAGGACCGGCCGGTAAAGGTCGGCGTGCCGAACGGGTGCTCGGCAATTTCGCGGACCGTCATCGCGGCGGGGTCGTTGAGATCTCCTTCGATGCTGACAAAAGCGACACCGTCCGGGCTGGCGATTCGTCCAAGGCGCATTCGGATGAGCCTATCTGGGGCCACGCGCCCGGCGTAGCCGGGCGCTACGGGCCTGGAGGGTCCGCGTCACCCAGGCTGCGAATTTGCAGCGAAAGTACGAGTAGAGCCCGCCAAATTCGCAGTCTCGACGGCGGGCAGGCGACGGAACCGACGGTGAGTAGGCGCCGGTTAGGCAACGTACTCGACGACCGCGGCGGCCAAAACGACGTTGCTGCTGTGCAAGCATGAGTAAATGCCTCGGGAACCGGCCAGTGCGGTCGCGCGGTGGTCGATCGTCGCCGTCTCGCTGGTCGCCACGACGAGTTCCTTCCTCTTCATCAACGGCATCGCCTTCCTCATCCCCCGCCTGGAAGCGGCACGCGGAACGCCCCTCGCCCAGGCGGGTCTGCTGGCGTCGATGCCGAGCTGGGGCATGGTCGTCACTCTGGTCGCCTGGGGCTACGCATTGGACCGCGTCGGCGAACGCATCGTGTTGACCGTCGGCTCGGCTCTGACGGCAGCCGCCGCCTATGCCGCCGCCTCCGTTCACTCGCTGCTACTGATGGGCGTCTTCCTCTTCCTCGGCGGCATGGCAGCCGCCAGCGCCAACACCGCGGGCGGCCGGCTGGTATCCGGGTGGTTTCCGCCGCAGCAGCGGGGACTGGCGATGGGTTTCCGCCAGACCGCCCAACCACTCGGAATCGCGTTGGGCGCCTTGGTGATTCCCGAGCTCGCCGAGAACAGCGCGCACGCGGCGCTGATGTTCCCGGCGGTGATGTGCGGGATAGCAACGCTCGTCTGCCTCATCGGCGTCGTCGACCCGCCACGCAAATCCCGGCGGACGGCCTCGCACCAGGAACTGGCCAGCCCCTACCGCGGTTCGAACGTGTTGTGGCGAATCCACGCGGCGTCGGCTCTGTTGATGATGCCCCAGACGGTGACGGTCACCTTCATGCTCGTCTGGCTGATCAACGAGCATCACTGGTCAGTGGCGGCGGCCGGCGGCTTGGTGACCATCTCACAGCTGATCGGGGCGGGCGGCCGAATCCTGGTCGGCCGCTGGTCGGATCGCGTCGGCTCGCGGATGCGTCCGGTCCGCATCATCGCCCTCGCGGCCGCGCTGGCTCTGGTCCTGCTGTCGCTGAGCGACCGGGTCGGTTCGCGCTTCGACGTGATGTTGATGATCACCGTCTCGGTACTGGCGGTGCTCGACAACGGACTGGAGGCCACCGCCATCACCGAATTCGCCGGTCCCTACTGGAGTGGACGTGCGCTGGGCACCCAGAACACCACGCAGCGACTGATGGCCGCCGCCGGGCCACCCATGTTCGGCGCGTTGATCACCGCCGCCGCCTATCCGCTGGCGTGGGCGTTGTGCGCGTTGTTCCCGTTGGCCGCGGCGCCACTGGTGCCGACCCGGGTGTTGCCGCCCGGGCTCGAAACTAGAGCCCGGCTGCAATCCGTTCGCCGACAACGCTGGTGGCAGGCCGTTCGTCCCCGCGAGTCGCCAGGTAGGCCGCGACCGCACGATCCACCCGGGCAGCCGCCTCGTCCTCGCCAAGATGGGCCAGCAGCAGCGCCACCGACATGATCGCTGCGGTCGGATCGGCGATGCCCTGCCCGGCGATGTCCGGAGCGCTGCCGTGCACCGGCTCGAACATCGACGGGTTGGTCCGGGTCGCGTCGATGTTGCCGCTGGCGGCCAGGCCGATACCCCCACACACGGCCGCGGCCAGGTCGGTGATGATGTCGCCGAACAGGTTGTCGGTGACGATCACGTCGAACCGCCCGGGGTCGGTGGCCAGGAAGATCGTCGCCGCGTCGACGTGCTGGTAGGCGACCTCGACGTCGGGGTACTGCTCGCCGATCTCCTGCACGGTCCGAAGCCAGAGTCCCCCGGCGAAGGTCAGCACGTTGGTCTTGTGCACCAGCGTCAAGTGCTTGCGCCGTCTCATCGCGCGCTCGAACGCGTCGGTCACCACCCGGCGCACCCCGTACGCGGTGTTAACGCTGACCTCGGTGGCCACCTCGTGGGGGGTGCCGACGCGGATTGCGCCGCCGTTGCCGGTGTAGGGCCCCTCGGTGCCCTCACGCACCACGACGAAGTCGATGTCGGGGTTTCCGGCCAGCGGGCTCGTCACACCCGGGTACAGCCGGGCCGGACGCAGATTGACGTGATGGTCGAGCTCGAAGCGCATGCGCAGCAACAGCCCCCGCTCCAACACACCGCTGGGGACCGACGGGTCACCGATCGCGCCGAGCAGGATGGCGTCATGCTGGCGCAGTTCGGGCACCACCGATTCCGGCAGCACTTCACCGGTGGCGTGGAAGCGGCGGGCACCCAGGTCGTACTCGGTCTTCTCAACACCGGGCAAGACGACGTCGAGGACCTTGATGGCCTCGGCAATGACCTCCGGACCGATCCCGTCGCCGGCGATGACGGCGAGCTTCGTCACGAGAAATCAACCACTTCGAGCTTGTTCGCGCCCACCGACTCGGTGATGGCCGAGCGCACGTCGGCCGGCACGTCCTGGTCCAGCCTTAGAACAACGGTGGCGCTCGGGCCCTCGGTGTCCTCGGACAACTGCGCGGCCTGGATGTTCACCCCGGCCGCCCCGAGCAGCGTCCCGATCTTGCCCAGCGCGCCGGGCTGGTCGGCGTAGTTGATCACCAGGTTGATGCCCTCGGCGCGCAGGTCGTAGCTGCGGCCATTGATCTGCACGATCTTCTCCACCAGCTGCGGCCCGGTCAGCGTTCCCGCGACGTTGACGACCGAGCCGTCCGAGCCGACGGCCCGAACGTCCACCACGCTGCGGTGGTTGGGGCTTTCGGTGGCCTTGCTGATCTCGGCCGTGACGCCGCGTTCGGCGGCCAGCGCGGGGGCGTTGACGAAGGTGACGGCGTCTTCGATGACGGCGGAGAACAGGCCGCGCAGCGCCGACAGCTTCAGCACCTCGACATCCTCGGCGGCCAACTCACCGCGCACCTGCACCGACAGGGATGCGGGCAGCTCGTCGGACAGCGCGGCCGCCAGCACGCCGAGCTTGCGCACCAGGTCGAGCCACGGCGCCACCTCTTCGTTGACCACGCCGCCACCGATGTTGACGGCGTCCGGGACGAATTCGCCGGCCAGCGCCAGTCGCACGCTCTCGGCGACGTCGGTGCCGGCCCGGTCCTGCGCCTCGGCCGTCGAGGCGCCCAGGTGCGGCGTGACGACCACCTGCGGCAGCTCGAACAACGGGCTGTCGGTGCAGGGCTCGGTGGCGAACACGTCGAGACCCGCCCCGCGGACGTGGCCGCTGGTGATGGCTTCGGCGAGGGCAGCCTCGTCGATCAGACCGCCGCGGGCGGCATTGACGATGATGACGCCGGGCTTGGTCTTGGCCAGCGCCTCCTTGCCGATCAGACCGGCGGTCTCCGGGGTTTTGGGCAGGTGCACCGAGATGAAGTCGGCGCGTTCCAGCAGCTCGTCGAGCGGCAGCAGTTCGATGCCCAGCTGGGCGGCGCGGGCGTGCGACACGTACGGGTCGTAGGCGACCAGATGAGCTCCGAAGGCGGCGATCCGCTGGGCGACCAGCTGGCCGATGCGGCCCAGACCCACCACACCGACGGTCTTGCCGAAGATCTCGGTGCCGGAGAATTTGGACCGCTTCCAGGTGTGCTCGCGCAACGTGGCGTCGGCGGCCGGGATCTGGCGGGATGCGGCCAGCAGCAGGGCGATCGCGTGCTCAGCGGCGCTGTGGATGTTGGACGTGGGCGCGTTGACTACCAGCACGCCGCGCGCGGTGGCGGCGTCGACGTCGACGTTGTCCAGGCCGACGCCGGCACGAGCGACGATCTTCAGTTTGGGGGCGGCGGCGAGTACCTCGGCGTCGACGGTGGTGGCCGACCGCACCAGCAGAGCGTCCGCCTCGGGCACCGCGGCCAGCAGCTTCTCGCGGTCGGGACCGTCTACCCAGCGCACCTCGACCTGGTCTCCCAGGGCAGCGACGGTTGATTGAGCGAGTTTGTCGGCGATCAAAACAACAGGCAAGTTCACGCGGACAGCGTAGTCGGGGATCGCGAGCCCGACGGAGTCGGGCGCTGCGGGTCCCCGCCATCACACCCCGCGGGGATCGCGAGCGCGGCGGAGCCGGGCGAAGCGGGTCCCCGCCATCAGGGCCCGCGGGGATCGCGAGCCCGACGGAGTCGGGCGCTGCGGGTCCCCGCCATCCGGGCCCGCGGGGATCGCGAGCCCGACGGAGTCGGGCGCTGCGGGTCCCCGCCATCAGAACCAGCGGTGCGACGATGCGGGCCGTCCGGGCCCGCTGAGGAGCGCCCGCGCCGCTGAGTACTATCCGGCCGTGTCCTCCCTCGTACGCCCGGCGATCTGCGTCAACATGATCGTCCGCAACGAGGCGGCGATCGTCAAGGAAACCCTGGACGACATCGCGCGGTACATCAGTGCATGGGTGATCGTGGACACCGGCTCCGACGACGGGACCCAGTCCGTCATCCGCGATCACATGGCCCGCCTTGGCATTCCCGGGGAGCTCCATGAGCGCCCGTGGCGCGATTTCGGGCACAACCGGTCCGAGGCGTTGACCCTTGCCCAGGGCCACGGCGACTACATCTGGGTCCTCGACGCCGACGACAAGGTGATGGGCGACCTCGATTTCGGCCAGTTGGGCAAAGATCTCTACCAGCTCCGCTATCGCCAAACCTCGAATGTCTTCTGGCGGCCCAACCTCTTCCGCGACGGGTTGCCGGTCCGCTACGCAGGCGTGGTCCATGAAGACGTCATCGTCGACTCCGATTTCAGTCACGACCGACTCGACGGTGACTACTACATCGATTCTCGCCGCCTCGGAGCACGCAACCGCAATCCGCAGCAGAAATACGAGAGCGACCGCGACCTGCTGCTGGCCGAGATCGAGCGCAATCCTGATGATGCGCGGTCGGTGTTCTATCTGGCGCAAAGTTATTTTGACTTAGGCGATTTCGACAACGCGCGCAAGTGGTATCAGCGCCGGGTCGATATGGGCGGATGGGTCGAGGAGACCTACCAATCGATGTACCGAGTCGCGGAGTCGATGTGGTCGATGGGTGCGCCCTGGCCGGAGGTAGAGAGCGCCTACCTGAGGGCCTGGGAATTCCGGCCGACCCGCGCGGAACCGTTGTACGCCATCGCTTATCGCTACCGTCTCGACGAGCGCTACCGGCTCGGCTATCTGTTCGCCAAGCACGCCGCCGAGATCCCGTTTCCCACTGAGGACACATTTCTTGTCGGTGCGGATACCTACACCTGGGGTGCGCTGGACGAGGCTGCCGTCTGCGCATCGTGGATCGGCGAGCACGCCGAGGCGGTCGCGCTCTGGCGGCGAGCCCTGGCCCGGCCCGGCCTTCCCGCAGAGGATCGGCAACGGATCTCCGCCAACTGCGACAACAGCGCGCCAAGGATTTTCGAAGCCGCCGCCTCTTACCCCGGTGAGCTGGCGCTGCACCTGGCAGGCCACCGTCGCGACGCCGAGGTGGTGCTCAGCCTGATCGCGGGGCCGGATCGCGACCGCACCGAGGCGACGCTGAACTCATTTCTGAACTGCTGCAACGACTTATCGCGGATCGGCCGCTATCTGGTGGTCGATGCGCGCCTGCCTGCGGCCGATCGAGCGGAATTGCTCGAACGGTATCCGTTTCTGGAGTTCTGTCCGATCACCGACAGAGAGTCTGCGGGAACCCTTTTGTCTCAGATCCGCGACCAGATCTACGGACGGTTCTGGCTGCACCTGGGGCACGGCGGGCAGTTCTATGCCCAGGAGCGCTTGATCACCCGCCTGACGAGCGTGTTCGAGGCTGAGGAGAACGTTTACCAGGTGGCGGTCAACTTCGCCGACGCGGACGGGCTGATCGGTACGAGCGCGACCGATGACGTGGTGTCGCGCGCGCCCGGCGCTGGACGCTATGTAGTTAGCGGGCAAGTGGCGCACGGTCCGGCAATGTTCGACACCGCCCGACTCGATCGCATCGGGGGTGTCCGTGCCGACGCCCCCGATCCGCTCGCCGAACTGGGCCGACGGGCCGCCGCGGCCGGGCTCGCGACCGCCACCCTCGACGAGGTGTTGTGCGTCATGTCCGGCCTGAACTAGGTGCGGAATTCCCTTCGACGACGTCGTCGGCTGTAATTCACAGATGGACGTCACCGTCGTCGGCAGCGGACCAAACGGGCTCGCCGCGGCCGTCATCTGTGCCCGCGCGGGATTGAAAGTGCAGGTCCTCGAGGCCCAGCCGACCTTCGGCGGGGGCGCACGCAGCGCGGCCGATCTCGAATTTCCCGGAGTTCTGCACGACATCTGCTCGGCGGTGCACCCGCTGGCACTGGCGTCGCCGTTCTTCGCCGAGTTCAATCTCACCGCACGCGGGGTCCAGCTGGCCGTGCCCGAGATCTCATACGCCAACCCGTTGCCGGGACGGCCGGCGGCCGTCGCGTACAGGGATTTAGAGCGAACCTGCGCCGAACTGGACGCCGGTGAGCCATGGCGGCGCTTTCTCGGGCCGCTCGTGTCCCACGCGGACGCGGTCGTGGCCTTCCTGCTCGGCGACAAACGATCGTTGCCCAGAGATTTGCCGACGGTTGTCCGCCTCGGGTTGCGGATGCTGACGCAGGGCACCCCGGCGTGGGGCGCACTGGCCGGCGAGGATGCCCGCGCCTTGTTCACCGGCGTTGCAGCGCATGCGATTACACCGCTGCCGTCGCTGGCCTCGGCAGGCGCGGGACTGATGCTCGCGACGCTCGCTCACGCGGTGGGCTGGCCGATCCCGGTGGGCGGCACTCAGGTTATCTCCGACACGCTGATCGCCGACCTGCGCGCGCACGGAGGCGAGATCGCGGCCGGCGTTGAGGTCACCGAGGCGCTCGACGGAGTCGCGGTTTACGACACCGCGCCGACCACCCTGCTGGACGTTTACCGTCACTCGATTCCACACCGATACGCTAATGCATTGCGCCGCTATCGATTTGGCTCCGGAGCGGCCAAGGTGGATTTCGTGCTGAGCGAGGACATCCCGTGGTCGGATCCGCGGCTCAACCAAGCGCCAACCCTCCATCTCGGCGGCACGCGCGAGCAGATGGTGCAGGCCGAGGCGGACATCGCGGCCGGCCATCACGCCGCCGCACCAATGATCCTCGGCGCGCTGCCACACATCACCGACCCCAGTCGGATAGACGACCAAGGGCGACGGCCGTTCTGGACCTACGCGCATGTGCCCGCCGGATCTACCGAGGACGCAACCGAAGCGGTAACCCGAGTAGTGGAAGGATTCGCGCCGGGCTTCCGCGACATCGTGGTGGCGGCCCGCAGCGTGCCGGCCGCACGCATGAGCGATCACAACGCTAATTACGTCGGCGGTGATATCAGCGTGGGCGGCAACTCGGCTTTGCGTGCACTCGCCGGCCCCACTCCGCGGGTAAACCCTTGGAGCACACCGATTCCCAAGGTGTATCTGTGTTCGGCGGCCACCCCGCCGGGTGCGGGCGTGCATGGGATGGCCGGCTACTACGCGGCGCGGACGCTGTTGCGGCGTGAGTTTGGGATCCGGGAGATGCCGAGTCTGGCTCCGTGATTCGCCCAGACCGGATGGCACCGAAGTGATGCATGCACCGCATCCAAGATGTGACTCGAGCGGACGCTTGCCCCGGTCATAAATGGTCGACGTCGCGGGGTGCCCATCGTTGTGCGCCCGCTCCTTTTGAATCGAGCGGTTCAGCCGATCCCACTGGTGAAGTGCGAGCGTCGAAGAGGGTGGCTAAGCTGCCGCCGTGCAGCCGCATTTCCGCGTCGATCCCGGTGCTCTCCGGACTCTGAGCACCCGATGGGGCGCGTTGGTGGACGACCTTAACGAGACGACGGCGCCGACGCGGCTGGGTTTGTCGTGTCAGGCCAGCGCTGCAGCAGTCAGCGGCGCCTACGGCGATGTCACAGCTCTTTCAGCGGCGCTGGCCGCTCGTGTGAACCTGCGGGCCAGTTACGTCGCCGAGGCTGAGACTGGCTACCTCGCCAACGAGGCCGCTTCAGCGAACATGCTGGCCGCTGTGGCGCCGCCGACGATCCGCGTCTAGCAATGTCCGGGGTCACCGTGTTTCCCGCCCTTGCGCAGCTAACGGCCTGGCCCACCGAACATCTGACCGAGGCCGCCGACCACTGGGAGGCTGTCGCCCGGCGCTGCTACGGGGTCGCCAACCAGGTCTGGCGAGACGCGCTATCAGTGAATTGGCAAGGCGCAGCAGCCGATTTGCTGCGCAACGAGACGCATTCCGACATGCTCACCACCAGCGCAGCGGCCGATCAGTTGCATGAGGCGGCCAAGGTGGCCCGCAGTGGAGCCTCAGACTTGTATGCGTCGCGCTCGCGGGTGCGTTACGCGGTCGAGGATGCCCGCACCGCCGGATTCGATGTCGGCGAAGACCTGTCGGTCACCGACCGCTCCAGGAGCGGGTCGACCGCGCAGCGCCTTGCCCGCCAAGCCCAAGCGCAAGCCTTCGCCGGCGAAATCCGCCAGCGTGCCGCTCAACTGGTCAGACTCGATCAGCACGTGGCCGATCACATCACCGCTTCTGTAGTTGGCATCCGCCACACCTTCCCATCGATGCCTGCCCGCGCTGTGCCGCCAAATCAAAGCCGCGTCCAAGCCGTCGACCACCACTGGAAACAGGACCCAACACCGGCACCCACGCCTGAGTCAGGACCGCCAAACGGCCCAACTGCCGACGATATCCGCCGAGTGCTGGACAAACTCCCACAAGGTGAAAATCCACGGGTCAGGGAAGTCCGTTCACCGGCGGATCTCGAGAACCTGTGGCAGTGGGCCCAACAAAACGGGGTGGAAATCCCGAACGGCTACGGCGATCCCAGCAAAGGCACTAGATATCGGCTTCCTGATGGTACAACGATTGGGCAACGCTGGGCTGCCGAGTCGACCGGACAGCCCGTCATTGATGTCCGCTACCCGAGCAAGGGTGACTACACAAAGGTGCACCTAAACCCCAGGGGCGGCGTGCCGGACATTCCCGCACCCCCCAGGGTAGCGCCACCCGCCCGCACACCGGTCGAACCCCCAACCGCCACGCCGGCGCCCAGCCGCGCACCGCCAATAATCGGTATCGGCCCGGTACCGCCAGAATCCGTCCCCCACCCTGTTCACCCACCCTACAGCCACCACGGACCCCCGGTGTTGGGCAAAGACGAGCTAGGTGACCTAGACGAATTCACCCCGGGATGACGCCAATGCTGGTGACTCCCCTCGTCCTGCAACCACGACAGCCCAACCACAGTGCCCAAGCATGGAGAATCATGACGCAACCCGATCAGAACAGGCACGCAGAGAGCCAGCCTGCGTCGACCGTACAAGACAGGCTGCGCGCCGAGCTGCTCACCAGTGCGCTCTACGATCTGGTGCCGCTGGCGGAGGTGGAATCGGTGATCATCCACGACAACCTCGCTGCAACCCTTTCGGCCCGACAAGAGTTGGCTTTGCGAACCATCCGATCGCTGTTGGAAGACGAGCTCATGCAACTCGGGGATTTGCCCTACCCGGGCGAAAAGTTCGCAGGATGGGATCTCTCGACGGACGCCGCCATGGACCGCGTCCACGATCTCTTCGTCGGCAAGTACGAACAACCTGATCTTTGGGAATTTGCGGTCTGGCTGGGACTGACTCCCGCTGGAGAACAACAAGCCCACAGGCTCAGGGGTGAAGCAACCGATTAGCTAACAGTCGGCATAGGCGTCAACGGCATGAGCGGGACAACTCGATGCTGAAATCGGCCAACGTTCCGTGACCAGCCGGCACCAGGTGGTCCGGGCGGCGGGCCTGCACGGCGCCGCGCCGAGCTAGATGTGGCGGTGAAGCAGCCGAGTGTGCACAGTGCCTATCCGCACCAGCGAGCTTCCGCAATGCCGTTGACTTTCCCTGGTGCCGAAACCGCCACAGCCCAAACACATTTCCCAGGTACGGAGAATCATGACTCAACCCGATCAGGACGGGCACACAGAGAGCCAGCCTGCGTCAACCGCACAAGACAGGCTGCGCGCCGAGCTGCTCACCAGTGCGCTCTACGATCTGGTGCCGCTGACGGAGGTGGAATCGGTGATCATCCACGACAACCTCGCTGCAACCCTTTCGGCCCGACAAGAGTTGGCTTTGCGAACCATCCGATCGCTCTTGGAAGGCGAGCTCATGCAACTCGGGGACCTTCCCTACCCGGGCGAAAAGTTCACAGGATGGGATCTCTCGATCGACGCCACCATGGACCGCGTCTACGATCTCTTCGTTCGGCACTACGACGAGCGCGCGTTGTGGGACCTTACGATCTGGCTGGGACTTACTCCCGCCGGAGAACGCCAAGCCCACCGGCTCAGAGGTGAAGCAGCCGATTAACTGCCAGGCGGCATGCACGTCAACGGCATGAGCCATCGGCTGGCCGGAATTCGCTCACCGTCCATCGCAATCAACGACCGCGGTGCCCGCGCACATGCCCGGCTCCCTGCAGTCGCTCATGGCGCATCGAGTGAATCCACAACCGCTCAGAAGATTCCGGTGATGACGCGCACCAGGTCCGGTAGGGAAACATTTCGCTGGATTCGCCAGGACCATCCGCTTTACGTCTCTTGCCTACTCACGCGAACCAACACCTCACACATAGCCACACCTAGGCTGGCATCATGACCAAACTCGCGATCATCTACTACTCCGCGACCGGGCACGGCACCTCCATGGCGCAGCGCGTCGCTGCGGCAGCCGAAGCCGCGGGCGCCGAAGTCCGGATCCGGCATGTCGCTGAAACCCGCGACCCGGCGTCGTTCGCTCACAATCCGGCCTGGACGGCGAATTACGAAGCAACAAAGGATCTTCCGGCTGCCACCGGTGAGGACATCGAGTGGGCCGACGCGGTGATCTTCGGCTCCCCCACCCGGTTCGGCTCGGTCGCCTCGCAGCTCCGTGACTTCCTGGACGGGCTCGGCGGGCTATGGGCCGCAGGCAAACTCGCCGACAAGGTATACGCCGGGTTCACCTCGTCGAACACCCTGCACGGGGGCCAAGAGACCACGCTGCTGACGCTCTACGTCACGCTCATGCACTTCGGCGGCATCATCGTGCCACCCGGGTACACCGACCCGTTGAAGTTCGTCGACGGCAATCCCTATGGGGCGAGCCTGGTTTCGACGCACGACAACATCAGCGAGTTCGACTCAGCCACGGGCGACGCGCTGGATCATCTGGCGCGGCGGGTGGTTCAGACCGCCGGTCGCCTCGCCTGATCCCAGCGCGACACTGAACCTACGCACACGACACGCCGCGGAACGTGTGCGTAGGTGCAATCTGGGCGAACGCCGGTGGCCAGCTCGCCGAAGCCCCGCGCGAAGAGACGCAAAATCCCCTTGGAACGCGCGTTCCAAGGGGATTTTGCGTCTGCTCGGCCTAGAAACTAGGCCGTCTCTGTGATGGGGCGGTCGACCCAGCTCATCAGGTCACGCAGCTTCTTACCGGTGACCTCGATCGGGTGCTCGGCGTTCTCCTTACGCAACTGCTCGAGCTGCTTGTTGCCACCCTCGACGTTGGCCACCAGCTTCTTGACGAAGTCGCCATTCTGGATGTCGCGCAGGATCTCCCGCATCCGTTCCTTGGTGCCGGCGTCGATGACGCGCGGGCCGGACAGGTAGCCACCGAACTCCGCGGTGTCGGACACCGAGTAGTTCATCCGGGCGATGCCACCCTCGTACATCAGGTCGACGATCAGCTTGAGCTCGTGCAGCACCTCGAAGTACGCCATCTCCGGCGGGTAGCCCGCCTCGACCATCACGTCGAAGCCGGTCTTCACCAATTCCTCAGTGCCACCGCACAACACGGCCTGCTCACCGAACAGGTCGGTCTCGGTCTCGTCCTTGAAGGTGGTCTTGATGACGCCCGCGCGGGTGCCGCCGATCGCCTTGGCGTAGGACAGCGCCAGTGCCTGGCCGTTGCCGGTCGGGTCCTGCTCGACGGCGATCAGCGCGGGCACCCCCTTGCCGTCGACGAACTGACGGCGCACCAGGTGACCGGGGCCCTTGGGGGCGACCATCGCGATGGTGACGTCGGCGGGCGGCTTGATCAGGCCGAAGTGAATGTTGAGGCCGTGGCCGAAGAACAGCGCGTCGCCGGCCTTCAGGTTGGGCTCGATGTCGTTGGTGAAGATCTCGGCCTGCGCGGTGTCCGGCGCCAGCAGCATGATCACGTCGGCCCACTTGGCCACCTCGGCCGGGGTGTCGACGGTCAGGCCTTGCTCCTCGACCTTGGCCCGGGACTTCGAACCCTCCTTCAGTCCCACACGAACCTCGACGCCGGAGTCACGCAGGCTCAGCGAGTGGGCGTGGCCCTGGCTGCCGTAACCGATCACGCCGACCTTGCGGCCCTGGATGATCGACAGATCTGCGTCGTCGTCGTAGAACATCTCTAATGCCTGCGGCACGGGTATTACTCCTTCTTTTTTAGCAGCGAAAAACTATTTGGCGGTGCCGATGCCACGCGGCCCGCGGGCCATCGACACCACACCCGATTGCACAATCTCGCGGATACCGAACGGCTCCAAGACCCGCAGCAGGGCCTCCAGCTTGCCGCGGTTGCCGGTGGCCTCCACCGTCAGCGACTCTGGCGAGACGTCGATCACGTTGGCGCGGAACAGGTTCACGGCCTCGATGACCTGGCTACGGGTGCCGGCGTCGGCGCGTACCTTGATCAGCGCCAACTCCCGGTCCACCGAATTGTCGACGTCCTGCTCGACGATCTTGATCACGTTGATCAGCTTGTTGAGCTGCTTGGTGATCTGCTCGAGCGGCGTCGCCTCGGCGGAGACCACGATGGTCATCCGAGACATATCCTTCTGTTCGGTGGCACCGACCGCCAGGGATTCGATGTTGAACCCGCGCCGGGAGAACAGTGCCGCTACGCGGGCGAGCACACCCGGCTTGTCCTCGACCAGAACCGAAAGTGTGTGCGTCTTAGGCGAACCGCTTGTCATCAGGCGTGCCCTTCGGTGATGTCGTCGAACAGGGGGCGGATGCCGCGCGCGGCCTGGATCTCGTCGTTGCTGGTGCCCGCGGCGACCATCGGCCAGACCTGCGCGTCGGCGCCGACGATGAAGTCGATCACCACCGGGCGGTCGTTGATCTCGCGCGCCCGGTTGATCATCTCTTCGACGTCTTCCTCACGCTCGCAACGCATTCCGACACACCCCAGCGCCTCGGCCAGCTTCACGAAATCGGGAATCCGGTGCGAGTGGGTGGCCAGGTCGGTCTGCGAGTAACGCTCTTCGTAGAACAGCGTCTGCCATTGGCGCACCATGCCCAGGTTGCCGTTGTTGATCAGCGCGACCTTGATCGGGATGCCCTCGATGGCGCAGGTAGCCAGCTCTTGATTGGTCATCTGGAAGCAGCCGTCGCCGTCGATCGCCCAGACCTCGGTGTCGGGCAGCGCGATCTTGGCACCCATGGCCGCCGGAATCGCGAAGCCCATGGTGCCCAGACCACCGGAATTCAGCCAGGTGCGCGGCTTTTCGTACTTGATGAACTGCGCGGCCCACATCTGGTGCTGACCGACGCCCGCCACGTAGATGGCGTCCGGGCCGGCGATCTGGCCCAGCTTTTCGATCACGAATTCCGGTCCCAGACTGCCGTCGCTCTGCGGGTCGTAGCTCAGCGGGTAGGTCTTGCGGACACCCTCCAGGTAATCCCACCACTCGGTCATGTCGAGGTTGCCGGGTGTGTCGTAATGCCGCAGCATCTCGATCAGGTCGGTGATGACGTTCTTGACGTCACCCACGATCGGCACGTCGGCGTGCCGATTCTTGCCGATCTCGGCGGGGTCGATGTCGGCATGAATGACTTTGGCCTCGGGCGCGAAGGATTCGAGCTTGCCGGTCACCCTGTCGTCGAAGCGGGTACCCAGCGCGATCAGCAGGTCGCTGCGTTGCAGCGCCGCCACCGCGCCCACCGTGCCGTGCATGCCGGGCATACCCATATTCAACCGGTGGCTGTCCGGGAAGGCACCCCGCGCCATCAGCGTCGTCACCACCGGGATGCCGGTCAGCTCGGCCAGTTGCAGGAGTTCCTGGGTCGCCTCGCCGCGGATGATGCCGCCACCGACGTACAGCACCGGCTTCTTCGCGGCCGCGATCAGCTTGGCGGCCTCCCGGATCTGCCGATTGTGCGGCTTGGTGTTCGGCTTGTAGCCGGGCAGCTCCATGCGCGGTGGCCAGCTGAAGGTGCACTGGCCCTGCAGGACGTCCTTGGGGATGTCGACGAGAACCGCGCCGGGGCGCCCGGATGCCGCGATGTGGAAGGCCTCGGCAATCACCTGGGGGATCTCGTCGCCCGTGCGGACCAGGAAGTTGTGCTTGGTGATCGGCATCGTGATGCCGGAGATGTCGGCCTCCTGGAAGGCGTCGGTCCCGATCAGCTGCCGGCCGACCTGGCCGGTGATCGCGACCACCGGGATGGAGTCCATCTGCGCGTCGGCGAGCGGGGTGACCAGGTTGGTGGCGCCGGGACCCGACGTCGCCATGCACACGCCGACCCGGCCGGTCGCGTGCGCGTAGCCGCTGGCCGCGTGACCGGCGCCCTGCTCATGGCGCACCAGAACGTGACGCAGCTGCTGGGAGTCGAACAGCGGGTCATACACCGGCAGTACCGCGCCGCCCGGGATGCCGAAGATGATGTCGACGCCGAGCGCCTCCAGCGACCGGATGACCGCCTGCGCGCCGGTAAGTTGGTGCGGGGCAATGCGTTTCGGTTGGCCAGTGGCCGGCTTGGCGGCTGCCTTCCCGGCATCCGAGGCGATTTCGGCGGCCTCTTGTGAAGCGGGCGTCGCGGCCGGAGCCGGTGGCTTGGTGGGTGCGCTCACGGTTTCCTCTTCGGTATTTTTCGGCTGTGGCGTCTCGGGGCAAGAAAAAACCCCCGCCAGCTGGGCTGCTGTACGAGGGCTGCGTTGGTGCTCGATAGAGCTAGTCAGGCACCAACGCGCCGACTAATTACTACGAGCATTCCAGACTGCATAATGCTCGACGGTAGCCTTCGCACTGCTCAACCGTCAAATCCGGTCCGCTGAGAGCGTTGACTCTGCGTTGTGGGCGGCGACACGCCCAGGTTCCTCACCCTCAGCGCAGGGTCAACACGTCGGCCGCAGGAATCCGGTCGGTGCAATGATGCGAGGGTGGTTACCGAGTCACCCGTCGTCATCAAACTGTCGCCGATGGCGCATATCGCCGTCGGGTTTCTGACCCTGTGCCTGCTGGTTCCGGTGACGGCCTTCCCGCTCAGCGCACCGATCCTGGTGATTCCGGTGTTGTTGTCCGCGTTGATCATCCGGTTCCGGACGGTTGCCGACGACCGGGGAGTGACGGCGCGAACGCTGCTGGGCAGCCAGACGGTGGCCTGGGAAGACATCGACGGGTTGCGGTTCCATCGGGGTAACTGGGCCCGCGCGCACCTGAAAAACGGCTCCGAACTGCGCTTACCCGCAGTGACCTTCGCGACCCTGCCGCAACTCACCGAGGCCAGCTCGGGGCGGGTGCCCAACCCCTATCGCTGATGTGCCCAGCGGTGATCGCAAGCCCGGCGAAGCCGGGCGCCGCGGGTCACCGCCATCAAGCCCAGCGGTGATCGCAAGCCCGGCGAAGCCGGGCGCCGCGGGTCACCGCCATCAAGCCCAGCGGTGATCGCAAGCCCGGCGCGCCGGGCGCCGCGGGTCGCCACCGGCCGCCCGTCAGGCCAGCGGGTTCACTCCATTGAGCAGCACCCAGACGCAGATCCCGGCGGCGATACCGGCCAGCAACGCAACGAACGAGCCGATGAACGGCCGGTGCGCCCAGCCTCGTCCCGCGTCCAGGCCGTAACGACCGGGCCCGGCCAGGATGACAGCGACCGCCATGACGATCAGGCTGAGCTGGTATTCGTGGCCGTCCGGCAGGAAGTACGTAAAGGTGTGGGTGCGAGGCCGTGCCGAGGCCGAGGCCAGCAGACCGTTGATCAAGAAAGCCAGCGCGCCGGCTGCGGCGATCGGGGTGAACAGCCCCAGCACCAGCAGTACGCCCGCGACGATCTCACCCCCGGCACTGACGTAGGCCAGGACATCGGCGTGGTTAAAGCCGATCTCAGACAGCGAGTTCCGGAACCCGTTAACCCCGGATCCGCCCCACCAACCGAACAGTTTCTGCAGCCCGTGCGCGATCAGCACCGCACCGAGCCCGACCCGCAGTACCAGCAGCCCGAAGTTCTGGGTGCCGCGCCGCCCGGCGGCGCGCAACCGCTCGTCTTCCTCGTCGAAGTCGACGGCTGCGGGAGCGGCCGGAATCTGCCGGCTGGTCGGCTGCGGCTGCACGTACGGCAGCGGCTCCTGGGCGTCCGCCAAGTTGTAGGACGAGCCGCCCGTATGCGGTTCGTAAGGCGGGATGATCGTGGTGGTTCCGGTGTTGGCGAAGTTGCCCGAGTATCCGGCCGGAGTCAGGTCGTCTTCGGGGTCGACCAGGCTTGCCGAGGCGGGACGGCTGGAAGTTGGCACTGCGGGACTGTCCGGCCGCTGCCAATGCGATTCATTCGAACTGGTCACTCGTGTCAGGGTAAGGGCAATTGCGCCTGAAGCTGGGATTTGAGCGGCGCTTTGGCCCGTTAAATCCGCAGTTCGGCCACTGAAATGTTCCGGTAGACCCCTGAACCGACCCGATATCGGCGAAACGGCGGCATTTCGGCAGCCCCGTCGCGGCCACGCTTCGGACCGTCCACCCGGCCGCCGCGACTGCCGCGATGACCCCACGAGCCAGGCGTGACTTACCGGCTCCGGCCCTGCCCGCCACCAGCGCCACCCCCCGCACAGCCGTGTCGGCGATCGAGCGTGTGATCGCTTCGATCTCCTCGTGCACTTTGCTGCGCAGCCGACGGAATGCGCGTGCAGCTAGCCCTTCGACGAGCGCGCATCGTTGCGGTAACACGCCGCGGACTCGGCGGCAGGTGGCGGCCCTCCTCGCCGATTCCGTAGCCTGTCGGTCATGCGGATAAGGCGGTCGGTTCGGTGCGCGCTGGCTGCGCTGTGTGCGGCGGTGCTGGTGTCGAGCGGCTGCGCACGGTTCAACGACGCCCAGTCGCAGCCGTTCACGACCAACCCGGAGCTGAAGCCGCAACCCAGCTCCACGCCTCCCCCGCCGCCGCCGTTGCCGCCGACGCCCTTTCCGAAGGCGTGCCCGGCACCAGGGGTGATGCAGGGGTGCCTGGAAAGCACCAGCGGCCTGATCATGGGCGTCGACAGCAAGACCGCGCTGGTGGCCGAGCGGACCACCGGCGCCGTCAAGGAAATCTCGGTCAGCGCCGAACCCAAGGTCAAGATGGTCATCCCGGTCGACCCGTCCGGCGACGGCGGCCTGATGGACATCGTGCTGTCGCCCACGTTCTCCCAGGACCGGCTGATGTACGCCTACATCAGCACCCCCACCGACAACCGCGTCATCCGCATCGCCGAAGGCGACGTCCCCAAAGACATCCTGACCGGAATCCCCAAAGGCGCCACCGGCAATACCGGTGCGCTGATCTTCACCACCCCCACCACCCTGGTGGTGATGACCGGCGACGCCGGCAACCCCGCCATGGCGGCCGACCCGAGGTCACTGGCCGGCAAGGTGCTGCGTATCGAGCAGCCCACCACCCTGGGCCAGGCGCCGCCGACGACGGCGTTGTCGGGCGTCGGCTCGGGCGGGGGCATGTGCATCGATCCCGTCGACGGATCGCTGTACGTCGCGGACCGCACGCCGGGCGCCGACCGGTTGCAGCGCATCACGAAGAAATCTGAGGTCTCCACCGTGTGGACGTGGCCGGACAAGCCCGGCGTCGCCGGGTGCGCGGCCATGGACGGCACGGTCCTGGTCAACCTGATCAACACCAAGCTGACGGTGGCGGTGCGGCTGGCCCCGAAGACGGGAGCGGTGACCGGGGAGCCGGATGTGGTCCGCAAAGACACTCACGCGCACGCCTGGGCGCTGCGGATGTCACCGGACGGAAACGTCTGGGGCGCGACGGTGAACAAGACCGCAGGTGATGCCGAGAAGCTCGACGACGTGGTGTTCCCGCTGTTCCCGCAGGGCGGTGGATTCCCGCGCAACAACGACGACAAGATGTAGCGGCGCTTCCAAGCGAGCAGACACAAAATGTCCATGGAGCGCGCGTTCCAGGGCGAGTTCACGTCTGCTCGCCGGACGGAAGAGGCTGCCCAGGGCCTCAGAAGGGTGCGTCGAGGGTGAACCTCATGCCGTACTTCGGTTTCGCCTCGCTGCGCTCCCCGCTGTACAGCCGCTGCGGCGCCTCCTGACCCGGTTCGTAGTCGTCGTCGAGGTCGGACAGGTACAACAGCTCGTCGGCGCTTTCCGGAGCCCAGGTGGCGACGGGCTCCAATAGATAGGCCACATGGTCGGCGACGGGGCTGCGGCTCACCGTCCGGCCGACGAACCAGGCTGCGGCATCGTCGAGGATCGGCATTCCCAGGGGCCCGGCGCGCCAGGAGCAGTGCGTGAACGGGTCGTCCGGGCAGTTGCCGAACAACTCGGCCAGCACGTGCTGACCGCGCGGCAGCACGTGCACCGCCAGGTACTCCGACCGGCTGCCGACCTCATGGGTGCCACTGCTGAACGGCAGGCCGACCATGAAGCTGGGCGGCTGCACGCTGGTCTGGGTGCCGAAGGCGACCAGGCAGCCCGACGGAACACCATCGGCCGCGGTGGTCACCACGAACACCGGAGAGTCCAGCATCGACATCAGGTCGTCGAACGGTTCACCGATCACTCCACCATGATGGGTCCGCCGGAGCCGCCGCGGGCTCTTTCCGCCCGATTTCCTACCAAGTCCTAAGCAAGGCGCGTCAGGACTGCCCGCAGGCCGCCAGCACCAGCTCACGCACCCGCGCCGCGTCGGCCTGCCCGCGGGTGGCTTTCATGACCGCACCCACGATCGCGCCGGCCGCAGCCACCTTGCCGCCCCGAATCTTCTCTGCCACATCAGGATTGGCTGCCAGCGCCTCGTCAACCGCGGCCTGGGTGAGCGAATCGTCGCGCACCAGCGCCAGGCCACGCGCCGTCATCACCGCTTCCGGCTCGCCCTCTCCGGCCAGCACGCCTTCGACGACCTCACGCGCCAGCTTGTTGGACAGCTTGCCCTGGTCCACCAGGGCGATCACCTCCGCGACCTGTGCCGGGCTGATGGCCAGTTCGTCCAGGCTTATACCGGCCTCGTTCGCCTTCTGCAGCAAGAAGTTTCCCCACCACGAGCGAGCGTCTTTGCTGGCCGCTCCGTTCTTGACGGTTTCGGCGATCAATTCGACCGCACCGGCGTTGACGAGGTCGCGCATCACTTCGTCGGAGAAACCCCACTCCTGCTGAATCCTCTTGCGGCTCAGCCACGGAAGCTCGGGGATGCTTTGGCGCAGCCGCTCCACCAGCTCGCGGCTCGGCGCGACGGGCTCGAGGTCCGGCTCCGGGAAATAGCGATAGTCCTGAGCGGTTTCCTTCGCCCGGCCGGGACTGGTGTAACCGGACTCGTGGAAATGCCTGGTCTCCTGGACAATCGAGCCACCAGAAACCAAAACCGCTGCCTGGCGCTGCATTTCGTATCGGACCGCGACCTCGACGCTCTTGAGCGAGTTGACGTTCTTGGTCTCGGTTCGGGTGCCGAATTCGCCTGCGCCCTTGGGCATCAGCGACACGTTCGCGTCGCAGCGCATCGAGCCCTGGTCCATCCGCACGTCGGACACGTCCAGCGCGCGCAACAGGTCCCGCAGCGCGGTCACGTAGGCCCGCGCGATCTGCGGGGCCCGCTCGCCGGCGCCCACGATGGGCTTGGTGACGATCTCGATCAGCGGCACCCCGGCCCGGTTGTAGTCGATCAACGACGTGGTCGCGCCGTGGATTCGCCCCGTCTCACTGCCGATATGGGTGAGCTTGCCCGTGTCCTCCTCCATGTGGGCGCGCTCGATCTCCACCCGCCAGGTGGTGCCGTCCTCCAGCGGCGCCTCGAGATATCCGTTGATGGCGATCGGCTCGTCGTACTGGGAGATCTGGTAGTTCTTCGGCATGTCCGGGTAGAAGTAGTTCTTCCGCGCGAACCGGCACCACTCGACGATCTCGCAGTTCAGCGCCAGACCGATCCGGATCGCCGACTCGACCGCGACCTGGTTGAGCACCGGGAGCGAACCGGGTAGCCCCAGGCATACCGGGCACACCTGGGTGTTGGGTTCGCCGCCGAACGTATTGGTGCAGCCGCAGAACATCTTGGTGGCGGTGGACAGCTCGACATGGACTTCGAGCCCCAGCACCGGATCAAATCGTTCGATGACCTCGTCGTATTCGAGCAGGTCAGCCCCAGCTACCGTCATAGGCATCGATCCTAGTGGTGCTGGTGCGGCCCCTCTCAGGACGGCCGTTGCGGGAACGTGCGGGCCACCGCGGCCGCCATCTCCAGGTAGCAGCGCCGGCTTTCCCTGCTCAACCGGTCCAGCCCGATCTCCGTGCCCTGGTGCACGTGCCGGTCGAACGGGAGCGCCACCGTGGCTGCGACATACGCCGACAGGTCGTCGATTCCTTTGGCGGCCAAGGTGCTGGGCTTGGTCCGCTCGATGTGGTTGACGACCAGCACCGTCGACTCGAGCAACTTCCGATACCCGTTGCTGCGCAACCATTCCAGCGCGATATGCGTCTTCTGAACGGCATCGATCGACGTGCTGGTGACCACCACGAGCGCCCGGGACTCCGGCAGCACCGCCTCCATCACGCCGGACTTCAGCGTCTTGGGGCAGTCCACCAGCACCAGCGAGTAGTGGCTCCGCAGGATCGAGAACGCCTTGACGAAATCCTGACGACTGATGTCCCAGTGACTGGTGGCGTAGTCCGGGGGTCCCAGCACTTCCAGGCCCGAACTGTTCATGTACGTGTGCGCCCGCACATCGGCGTAGCGTGCCACCGACCTGTCGGTGAGCAGGTCGGCCAGGCTCAGCGGGTGGCGGCGGCCATGCCGGTCCGACAGGTCGCCGGCGTCGGTGTCGACGGCGATGACGCGGTCGGAGCGGATACTGGCGAAGGTCGAGCCGAGCGACTCGACGACCGCTGTCTTGCCGACACCGCCCTTGAGGTTCACGACGGCGATGCAGTGCGCACCGCCTACCGGGGTGCGGATCTGATCGCACAGGGCACTCTCGTAGGCCGCTTCCCGGCCCTGCCCCAGATCCAGGCCGGTGTAGCGCTGCACCGTGTCCCGCCAGTTCCGCCGCGCCGGCGCTTCGGGTTCGATCGCGTCCAGCGCAATGCCGCCCGGTACCGGCCCGCGGGGCGACGGGCGCACCACGGGCACCGCGGGATTCGACGCCGCTACCGAAGCAGAGGGCGGTGAGCTGCGGCTTTGTCGGGCCGGGGCCTGGGCTGGAGCCTGGGCTGGGGCTTGGGATGGGGCCTGGGGTGTGCCGTCTGAACGGAGCGGTTGGGGCACCGTGGTGGCTCCACTGTCATCGGGGGCCACCCGCCAGCGCTGAACCGGACTGCCCTGCGTCCGGGCCGGTGAAACGGGCCGCTCAAGGACTCCGCGATACGGACCGCGGTTGTTCATACTCGACGTATAGCCGATTCTTAAAAACGAAAAACCTGCCAAAAGGTGAAGGCTGGACGACCGCTGAGCCAACTCCTCAACCGAAGAAAGCGGCCGCGTCGTCGTAGCGGCTCTCGGGGACCAGCTTGAGCTGGCGAACGGCGTCGGCCAGCGGCACCCGCCCGATGTCCTGCCCGCGCAGCGACACCATCTGCCCGTACTCGCCCGCGTGCGCCGCGTCGGCAGCGTTGACGCCGAACCGGGTGGCCAGCACCCGGTCGTAGGCGGTCGGGGATCCGCCGCGCTGGACATGCCCCAGCACCGTCACCCGGACGTCCTTGTTGATGCGCTTTTCCACCTCGGCTCCGAGCTGAGCGGCCACACCGGTGAACTTCTCATGGCCGAACTCGTCCAGTCCGCCCTCCCGTAGCGCAATCGAGCCGGCGACGGGCTTGGCCCCTTCGGCGACCACGCAGATGAAGTGCGAGTCTCCACGCTGGAAACGGCGCTTGACGAGCCGGCACACCTCCTCGACGTCGAAGGGCTGTTCGGGGATCAGCGTCATATGTGCGCCGGAGGCCAGGCCCGCGTTGAGCGCAATCCAGCCGGCATGGCGGCCCATGACCTCGACCAGCATGACGCGCTGATGGGATTCGGCGGTGCTGTGCAGGCGGTCGATCGCGTCGGTGGCGACCGTCAGGGCGGTGTCGTGGCCGAAAGTCACGTCCGTGCAGTCGATGTCGTTGTCGATGGTCTTCGGAACTCCGACCACCGGCACGTTCTCCTCCGAGAGCCAGTGCGCCGCCGTCAGGGTGCCCTCGCCGCCGATCGGGATCAGGACGTCGATGCCGTTGTCGTCGAGGGTCTGCTTGACCTGATCGAGTCCGGCCCGCAGTTTGGCGGGGTTTACGCGTGCCGTCCCCAGCATCGTTCCGCCCTTGGCCAGCAATCGGTCATTGCGATCGTCGTTGCGCAGTTGCATCCGCCGGTTCTCCAGCAGCCCGCGCCATCCGTCCTGGAATCCGACCACCGACGAGCCGTAGCGGGCGTCGCAGGTGCGCACCACCGCCCGAATGACAGCATTCAGGCCGGGACAGTCACCACCGCCTGTGAGAACTCCGATCCGCATGTGCTCATCTTGCCCTGTGGCCCCCTACCTGGCGCGAGCAGACGCGAAATCGCATAGAAACCTAGGGTTTCATGCGACTTCGCGTCTGCTCGCGCTACTCAGATAGCGGTCGGCAAAGCGCCGCGGGCGGCCTCGAAAGCCGCACCCACGCGGTACAAACGGTCGTCGGCCAGCGCCGGCGCCATGATCTGCAGGCCTACTGGTAACCCGTCATCCGGCGACAGTCCCGCGGGCACCGACATCCCGCAGTGGCCCGCCAGGTTCAGCGGCAGCGTGCACAGGTCGAACAGGTACATGGCCAGCGGATCGTCGACCTTCTCCCCCAACCGGAATGCGGTGGTCGGGGTCGCCGGCGACACCAGCACATCGACGGACTTGTAAGCCTCGTCGAGGTCCCGCGCGATCAGCGTGCGGACCTTCTGCGCCTGGTTGTAATAGGCGTCGTAGTAACCGGCGGACAGGGCGTAGGTGCCGATCATGATGCGCCGCTTGACTTCCGGCCCGAAGCCGGCTGCCCGGGTCATCGCCATGACCTCTTCGGCGCTGTGGTTGCCGTCGTCGCCCACCCGCAGCCCGTAGCGCATGGCGTCGAACCGGGCCAGGTTGCTGGACACCTCCGACGGCAGGATCAGGTAGTACGCCGGCAGCGAGTAGTCGAAGTGCGGGCAGTCCACCTCACTGACCTGTGCGCCGAGTGACTTCAACTGCCCGACGGCGGATTCGAAGGCGGCCAGCACCCCGGGCTGGTAGCCCTCGCCGGTGTGCAGTTGGCGCACCACACCGACCCGCACGCCGCTGAGGTCACCGGCTGCACCCGCTTTAGCGGCGGCGACCACGTCGGGCACCTGCGCGTCGATCGAGGTGGAATCGCGGGGATCGTGGCCGGCGATCACCTGGTGCAGCAACGCGGTGTCCAGGACGGTGCGCGCGCACGGTCCGCCCTGATCCAGCGACGACGCGCAGGCGATCAGCCCGTAGCGCGACACCGTGCCGTAGGTGGGTTTGACCCCGACGGTGGCGGTCAGCGCCGCCGGCTGCCGGATGGAGCCTCCCGTGTCGGACCCGATGGCCAGCGGCGCCTGGAACGCCGCCAGCGCCGCGGCGCTGCCGCCTCCGGAGCCGCCGGGAACGCGCTCGACGTCCCACGGGTTGCGGGTTGGCCCGAAGGCGGAGTTCTCCGTCGACGAGCCCATCGCGAACTCGTCCATGTTGGTCTTGCCCAGAATCGGGATGCCCGCCGCCCGCAGCCGCGCGGTCAGCGTCGCGTCGTAGGGGGCCTGCCAGCCTTCCAGGATCTTGGAGCCGCAGGTGGTCGGCATATCGATCGTGGTGAACACGTCCTTGAGGGCCAGCGGTACCCCGGCCAGGGCCGAGGGCAGCTGGTCGCCGGCAGCCACCGCCGCGTCGACGTCGGCAGCGGCGGCCAGCGCCTGATCGGCCGCCACGTGCAGAAACGCGCCGTAGCGGTCGTCGGTCGCCGCAATCTGGTCCAGACAGGCCTGGGTCACTTCGGCCGACGAGAGCTCTTTAGCGGCGATCTTGGCGGCCAGGGTGGCGGCGTCGAGCCGGATGATGTCCGTCACTGGCTCTCCCCCAGGATCTGCGGGACGGCGAAGCGGCCGTCGACGGCCTCCGGCGCCGCCGCGAGCGCCTGTTGCTGGGTCAGGCACGGCTGCGGCTCGTCCGGACGGGTGACATTGACGTCCTTGAGCGGGTTGTCGGTGGCCTCGACGCCGGTCACGTCGACGGCCTGGATCTGGCTGACGTGGCTCAAGATGGCGTCCAGCTGACCGGCGAAACTGTCCAGCTCGGTCTCGGTCAATGCCAGCCGGGCCAGCCGGGCCAGGTGGGCCACCTCGTCACGGGAGATCTGGGACACGAGCGAAAAGCCTAACGTGCCGCGACCGTGAGGCTGGCTTCACGTTCGTCGCCCACCGTGAAGCTGGCTTCACGCTGGGCGCAAGTCAGCACCGCAGGGGCAGCGGCCGAAATGCCACCCGCGCGTCGCTGTGCAACAGTGTTGGCCGTGCCTTCCTATCTGTTGCGCATCGAGTTGGTCGACCAACCAGGCAGTCTGGGGTCACTGGCCGTCGCGCTCGGTTCGGTGGGAGCCGACATCCTGTCGCTGGATGTCGTCGAGCGCATGTCCGGGTACGCGATCGACGACCTGGTGATCGAGCTCCCCCCCGGAGCAATGCCGGACACCCTGATCACCGCCGCCGAATCGCTGCCCGGGGTTCGGGTGGACAGCGTTCGCCCGCACACCGGCCTGCTCGAGGCGCACCGCGAACTGGAACTGCTCGACCGCGTCTCGGCGGCCGGTGACAACGCGTCGCGGCTACAGGTGCTGGCCGACCAGGCGCCCAGAATCCTGCGGGTGAGCTGGTGCACGGTGCTGCGGCAGACGCAGGGCAAGCTGCAGCGGCTCGCCGGCAGCACGGGAGCACCGGAAACCCGGGCCGACTCGGCGCCCTGGCTGCCGATCGAGCACGCCCTGACGCTGGACGGCAGCGCCGACTGGGTCCCGCAGGCCTGGCGCGACATGGACACGACGATGGCCGCGGCGCCACTCGGCGACAAACACACCGCCGTGGTGCTCGGGAGGCCGGGCCCGGAATTCCGGCCATCGGAAGTGGCCCGCCTCGGCTACCTGGCCGGCATCGTCGCCACCCTGCTGCGCTGATTCGCAAATACCCCACGCAGCGAACTCGCCAGGATATATTTAAAACTTCACAGCCAGTACGAACGCGTTGTCGGGGTCGGCACCGGACCGCTTTCAGCAAATCATTTCGAGACTCACCACATGCAAAGCCACACTCCCGCAACCAGTTTGCCCGCCATCATCACCACGGTGGCCACCAAACTGCTGGGCGCCACCAGCAAAACCGCGGTGGCCAACAGCACCGAAGTGCTGGCTGAGCTCGTCCGCTACCTCGACGTCGACGTCAGCTTCCTGCGGCACAACGACCACACCATCGGTGCCACGGTGTTGGTGGCCGAATGGCCGCCGCGGCCGGAAGTTCCGGACCCCGACCCCCTGCACACCATTTATTTCGCCGACGCCGACCCGGTATTCGCGCTCGCCGAGAACGCCAAGGAACCGGTGATCTTGCGTCCGGCCTCCCAGGACGAGAAGTACCAGCAGACCATCTCCGAAGCGAGCGGCATTCCGGCCGTCTCGCTGGCCTCGATTCCGTTGCTGTCCGGCGACGTCACCACCGGAACGCTGGGTTTCGTCAAATACGGCGACCGCAGCTGGAGCGACGAGGAGATCAACGCGCTGACCGTGGTGGCCACCATGTTGGCCCAGGTGCAAGCCCGGATCAGCATCGAGGATCAGCTGAGCTATCAGGCCAGCCACGACGATCTGACCGCTTTGCCGAACCGGCGCGCCCTGATCCACCATCTCGATGAGCGCTTGACCACCGGCAGGCCCGGCCCGGTGACGGTGTTGATCTTCAACCTCGACCGGCTCAAGGCGATCAACGATTACCTTGGGCACGAGGCCGGCGATGCGTTCATTCGCGACTTCGCCACCGAGGCCCGCGCAGCGATGGAAGGGCGCGGTTTGATCGCCCGGATCGGTGGCGACGAGTTCGTCGTCGTGCCGGAGACGGCCACGGATCTGGCCGACGCGAAACGGCTGGCCGAACATCTCAGTTCGCGGCTGACCGATCACGTCACCATCGGCGGTGAGGTTCTCAACCGCACGGTGAGCATCGGTGTGGCGACCGGCACGCCGGGCAAAGACTCGAGCCTGGACCTGCTTCGGCACGCCGATGACGCGCTGCAGTGCACGAAAGGCACTGGGGCGCAACGCATCGGCATCATTTCCACCGACGTGATCAACCGGCGCAAGGTCCGCGCCGACATCGAGCTGCACCTACCGGGGGCGATCGAAACCGATGCGCTGACCGTCCTGTACCTGCCGGAGATCGACATGCTGACCGGCAAGATCCTGGCCGTCGAGGCGCTGGCCCGCTGGCAGCACCCGACCCGGGGACTGTTGTTGCCCGACGCGTTCATCCCGGTCGCCGAATCGCTGAATCTGGCCGGAGAATTAGGCAAGTGGGTGCTCAACGCGGCCTGCGCCGACCTGGCGCAGTGGCGCTCCGATGGCGTGGGTCTCGATATCATGTTGCGCGTCAACGTCTCTCCGGCTCAGCTGGTGGCTCAGGACCTGGTGAACACCGTCAGCAGGACCGTCGGCAAGTTCGGGCTCACGGGTAGCGCGATCGGGCTGGAGATCACCGAGAGCATGCTCATCAGAGACGTGGCGAGCACCCGGGCCACCCTGAGCGCACTGACCGACCTCGGGATCGACATCGCCATCGACGACTTCGGCACCGGGTTCAGCGGGATGGGCCTGCTGCGGACCTTGCCGGTGAGCACCCTGAAGATCGATCGCGGATTCGTCGAAGATCTCGATGTCAGCGCCGACGATCTGGCCATCGTCCGCGCCGTCATGGGACTGGCCGCGGCGCTCGATCTGAACGTTGTCGCCGAGGGCGTGGAGAGCGAAGGCGCGGCCCGGACGCTGCTGAAGGAGGGATGCGTGCGCGCCCAGGGCTTTCTGTTCTGCCGGCCGCTGTCCGCGTCGGCGACCAGGAAGCTGCTCGCCGACGGTGCCATCGACACCGGATTACATTAGCGCGCTTGGGGTTTCACCACGTCGTCGTCGTCCTCCCACAGCAGCAGCTGACGGACGGCAGACCGTGGGCCATAGGGGCGCAGCATCTGACTGGCCGGGCGCGGTCGTACCCGTTGCGGCCACCAGAACCAGCGCCCCAGCAGGGCCGCGATTGATGGCGTCATGAACGACCGCACGATCAAGGTATCGAACAGCAGGCCCAGCCCGATGGTCGTCCCGATCTGACCCAGCACTTGGAAACCACTGAACAGGAAGGCGCACATGGTGACCGCGAAAACGAGACCCGCCGAGGTGACCACGGAACCGGATCCGGCCATCGCCCGGATGATTCCCGTGTTGAGCCCGGCGCCGATCTCTTCGCGGAAGCGGGATATCAACAGCAGGTTGTAGTCCGAGCCGACGGCCAACAGCAGGATCACCGCCAGCGCGAGCACCACCCAGTAGAGCTTGATCCCGAACATGTACTGCCACACCAACACTGACAACCCGAACGACGCGCCGAGGGACAGCGCCACCGTGCCGACGATCACCAGCGCGGCGACCAGGCTGCGGGTCAGCGTCATCATGATCAACAGGATCAGGCTCAGTGCCGCGATTCCGGCGATCATCAGGTCGTACTTGGCACCGTCCTGGATGTCGGCGTAGGTGGCGGCGGTGCCGCCGAGGTAGAACTTCGCCTCGGCCATGGGCGTGCCCTTCACGGCTTCGTGCGCGGCTCTTCTGATCGGCTCGATGTGGGAGATGCCTTCCGGGGTGGCCGGATCGCCTTCGTGCGTGATGATCATCCGGGCGGCCTTGCCGTCGGGTGACAGGAACAACTTCAGCCCGCGCTTGAAGTCGGGGTTGTTGAAGACTTCCGGCGGCAGGTAGAAGGTGTCGTCGTTCTTGGCGGTGTCGAAGGCGCGGCCCAGGGCCGTCGAGTTCTCGATGGCCGCGGCGGTCTGTGCGTAGATCCCGGAAAGGGTGGCGTAATTCGCCATCGTCAGGTCGTGATTGGTTTCCTGACTGGCGATCTGCTGGGGTATGAGGGCCACCAGCTTCGGCTGCAGCGCGTCGAGCTTTTCGAGCGTGGCTGTCAGGTCTTCGAATCGTGACGTGAGTTGATCGATTCCATCCAACGCATCGAGCACCGACCTGATCGCAAAGCAGGCCGGGATATCGAAACAGTGCTTCTCCCAGTAGAAGTAGCTCCGGATGGGCCGGAAGAAGTCGTCGAAGTTGGCGATCTTGTCGCGCAGGTCGTTCATGATGGCGACGGTGTCCCGGAAGCTCTGGGCCTCGCTGTGGGTGGTCGTCGCAAGTTCCTGCTGCAGGGTGTACTGCTGGCGCAGGATGTCGATGCCCTTGGACAGCTCACCGGCCTGCCTGAGCAGGTCGTCCGCGCGGTCACGTTGATAACGCAGGTTTTCGGTCTGGTTGGCGCTCTGCGCGCTGATCTGGAACGCGAGCGAGGTGTGGTTGAGCGGAGTGCCCAGCGGCCTGGTGATCGACTGCACCTGCGCGATGCCGGGCAGATGGAACACCGCTTTGGCGACCCGGTCCAGGATCAGCATGTCGGCCGGGGTGCGCATGTCGTGGTCTGACTCGAGCATCAGGAGTTCGGGTTCCAGGCGCGCGCGGGAGAAGTGCCGCTCGGCGGCGGCGTATCCGACGTTGGCCGCCGCGCTTTCGGGCATGTAAGGACGGGTGTCGTAACTCGTCTTGTATCCGGGCAGGGTGAGCAGGCCGATGAAGGCCAGGGCGCACGCCACCGTCAGCACCGGGCCCGGCCAGCGGACGATCGCCGTGCCGATACGCCGCCAGCCGCGGGTCCGCATCGCGCGTTTGGGTTCGAAGATGCCGACCAGGGCACCCAGGGACACCACGGCCGGCGCCAGGGTGAGCGCGGCCACCAGCGCGACGAGGATGCCCAGTGCGGCCGGAATGCCAAGGCTCTGGAAGTACGGCAGCCGGGTAAAGCTCAGACAGGCCACCGCACCGGCAACGGTCAGGCCCGATCCCAGCACGATGTGGGCGGTGCCGCGAAACATGGTGTAGTACGCCGTATCTCGATCCTCGCCGGCACTGCGGGCTTCCTGGTAGCGGCCCACGACGAAGATCGCGTAGTCGGTACCGGCGGCGATCACCAGCAGAGTGAGCAAATTCGTCGCATAGGTCGACAACCCGATGATGCCCGCGTTGCCGAGGAAGGCGACGATGCCACGGGCGGCCGCCATCTCGATGAGGACGGTCACCAGAACCAGCAGCATGGTCAGGAAGGAGCGGTAGACGAAGAGCAGCATCAACGCGATCACGCCGACGGTGATGCCGGTGACCTTCGCCGTTCCCTTGCTGCCCACGTCGAACTGATCGGCGATCAGCGGAGCCGCACCGGTGACGTAGGCCTTGACGCCGGTCGGCGGCGGTGTGTGCTCGACGACTTCCCGGACCGCGCCCACGGATTCGTTGGCGAGCGCGGACCCCTGATTGCCCGCGAGGTTGAGCTGCACGTAGGCGGCCTTGCCGTCGGTGCTCTGCGATCCGGCGGCGGTCAGGGTGTCACCCCAGAAGTCCTGGACGTGCTCGACGTGCTTGCGGTCGGCTTCGAGCCGGTGGATCAAGGTGTCGTAATAGCGATGTGCGTCGGCACCGAGGGGCTGATCGCCTTCCAGAACCACCATGGCCGTGCTGTCGGTGTCGAACTCGTGAAACTTCTGACCGATGCGCTTGGTCGCCTGCAACGACGGAGCGTCGGCCATGATCAGCGCGACGTTGTGGGTCTTGCCGACCTCTTCCAACTGCGGCACCAGGGCGTTGGAGACTCCCGCCAGCAGCACCCAGAAGATCAGAATCGGCACCGAGAGCCGGCGGATGGTGTGCGGGATTCGCGGCAGTTGTTCGTTGCTCATCCGGACTTGTCCAAACAGAAGGTGTAGGCGTAGGGCGTGTTGACCGTTCGTTCGTCTTTCACGTCGCCGTTGACGGTGATCCGGCACCCGATCGTGTCACCGCTGCCCTGTGCCACAACGTTTCCCAGGACCGCGGGCTCGGTGGTGGTGATGGTGAACGACCACGGCAGCGCGGCATCGACGACCTGCTGCGGCTGCGCGTTGACGTCGAGGTAGTTGATGGTGGCCGTCGCGCCCGGCACGCCGAAGACCTCCAGGACGACATGCTTGGGGTTGAACGGGACGATCTCGTTCGAGACGCCCTGGCCCCTCGACGCATTCTTCCCGGAGTCGAACAGGCCGTGCAGGCGGTAGATGGCAAATCCCGCGGTCACTGCGACCACCAGCGCGACCAGCACCATCCACCCCCTCCTGACCAAGGAGATTCGCGAACTACCCTGCACCCGTTGACCTTTCGATGATCGGGCGATTCCACCGCGACACCGGCGCGCTCCTTGGATATGACAGTACGGTACTGGACCGTACTGCACAAGAGACGCGAGCGTGCACTTTCAAGCCCGGCCGCAACGGCGGGCGCAGTCAGCCGGAGCGGGTCAGGCCCGGCAGGAGGAAGCCGTCCACCAGCGCCCGTACCGTGCGGCTGTCCGGGGGCCGGCCCGGAATGATGGAGCGGTAGATCAGGTACCCCGGCAGCACGTCCCACAACTCGTCGGCGATCGCGTCCTCGCTGATCTCGCCCCGGTCCACGGCCTGCCGTAACACGTGCCGGATCAATGCTTTTCGCTGATCGAGAAACTGCAGTTGCATGGCTTCACCGAGGGCGGGGTGGCGCGACACCTCCACGAGCACGGCCCGGATGGTGCTGGCCTGCTCGGCGGCATGCTCGCAGATGGTCTCCCCGATCTTGACGAGATCGCCGCGCAGCGAGCCGGTATTGGGCACCACCGCGACCTGGCACACCCCCTCGATGAAGGCGGCCAGCACCAGTTCGGCCTTCGACGGCCATCGGCGGTAGACGGTGGCCTTGCTGGCCCGGGCGGTGGTGGCCACGGCGTCCACCGTCAGCCCGTCATACCCGTGTTCGGCCAGCAGATCCAGCGTCACCGCCAGCAACTCGGACTCGCGCGGCGACCATGGCGAGGTATCCGCGGGAGGTTCGGCCGTGTGGACCATAGCGCCCACGATAGGACGCAGGCATTAGTACGGTCCAGTACCGTACCGACTCGCGGCCCGGCCGTGTCACTCCGCGGCAGGTTCGGCTTCCGGCGGCCCCTCGGCAAGGAGCGTCCGGAACCCGTCCTCGTCGAGGATCGGCACACCGAGTTCGACCGCTTTGTCGTACTTCGAGCCGGGCGAATCCCCGACCACGACGAAAGACGTCTTCTTCGACACCGACCCCGCCGCCTTGCCGCCGCGGCTGACGATGGCCTCTTTGGCGTCGTCACGGGAGAAGCCGGTGAGCGAGCCGGTCACCACGATGCTCAGCCCGGCCAGGGTGCGGGGCACGCTGTCGTTGCGCTCGTCGGCCATCCGCACACCGGCGGCGCGCCACTTCTCGACGATGTCGCGGTGCCAGTCGACGGTGAACCAGTCGGTGACCGCGGCCGCGATCGTGGCGCCCACCCCTTCCACGGCAGCCAGCTGCTCGGTCGTCGCCTCGGCGATCGCATCGAGAGTGCCGAAGGCGGCTGCCAGCGCGCGCGCCGCCGTCGGCCCCACATGACGAATCGACAACGCCACCAGGACACGCCACAGCGGCGCAGACTTGGCATTGTCCAGATTGGCCAGCAGGCGCCTGCCGTTGGCGGACAGGCAGCCGGCCTTGGTCCGGAACAACTCCGTGCCCAGCAGCTTGTCCTCGGTGAGGCTGAACAGGTCGCCTTCGTCGGCGATTGCCCCGGCCTGCAACAGCGCGGCCCCGGCCTCGTAGCCGAGCACCTCGATGTCCAGGGCGTTGCGGCTGGCCACATGGAAAACCCGCTCACGCAGCTGCGCCGGGCAGCCCCGGGAGTTGGGGCAGCGGATGTCGGCGTCGCCCTCTTTCTCCGGCGCGAGAGGCGTGCCGCACTCGGGACATGTTGTGGGCATGACGAATTCGTGTTCGGAGCCGTCGCGCAGATCGACGACGGGGCCCAGCACCTCGGGAATGACGTCGCCGGCCTTGCGGATCACCACCGTGTCGCCGATCAGCACACCTTTGCGCTTGACCTCCGAGGCGTTGTGCAGCGTGGCCTGCGCCACGGTCGAGCCGGCCACCTTGACCGGCGTCATGAACGCGAACGGAGTGACCCGCCCGGTGCGCCCGACGTTGACCCGGATGTCGAGCAGCTTGGTCTGGGCCTCCTCCGGCGGGTACTTGTAGGCGATCGCCCAGCGCGGGGCACGCGAGGTGGAACCCAGCCGGCGCTGCAGCGCGAACTCGTCGACCTTGACCACCACGCCATCGATCTCGTGGTCCACCTCGTGGCGGTGCTCACCCCAGTAGTCGATGCGTTCCTGCACCGAGGCCAGTCCGTTGACGACGGTGGTGTGGGTGGAGACCGGCAGCCCCCACTCCTGCAGCGCGAGGTAGGCCGCGTGCTGGCTGGCCGGCCGAAAACCTTCGGTGTGCCCCAGCCCGTGGCAGATCATCCGCAGCTTGCGGCGGGCGGTCACGGCGGGATCCTTCTGGCGCAGCGAGCCCGCGGCGCTGTTGCGGGGATTGGCGAACGGCGCCTTGCCCTCCTCCACCAGGCTCGCGTTGAGGGCGGCGAAATCGTCCACCCGGAAGAAGACCTCGCCGCGCACCTCGAGAACCGCGGGCACCGGGTACTCCTCGCTGGCGGACAATCGCAGCGGCACGTCGTCGATGGTGCGCGCGTTGAGTGTGACGTCTTCACCGGTGCGACCGTCGCCCCGGGTCGCCGCGCGGGTCAGTCGCCCGTCCCGGTACACCAACGACAGCGCGACGCCGTCGATCTTGAGTTCGCACAGGTAATGCGCCTCAATACTCGAGTCGCCGATCTCGGCTTCAACCCTGGCCGCCCAGGCGTTCAACTCGTCGGCGCTGAACGCGTTGTCCAGGCTCAGCATCCGCTCGAGATGCTCGGCGGCCTCGAACTCCGTCGCGAATCCGGCGCCGCCGACCAGCTGGGTGGGTGAGTCGGGTGTGCGCAGCTCCGGATACTCGGCCTCCAGCGCCTCCAGCTTGCGCAGCAGGCGGTCGAATTCGGCATCGGTGATGATCGGCGCATCGCGCACGTAGTAGCGGAACTGGTGCTCGCGTACCTCCTCGGCCAGGTCCTGCCACTCGTGCAGGACTTCCGGGCGTAGCCCCTCGGGAGACGTCACCTTGGCAGGCTATCGAAGGGGGCCGACGAGGCCTCGCCGAGATTGCCGCAGCGGTCGTGACCACCCGCCGGAACACAGCCGCCACGGCCATCTCGTCCAAACCCGGGTCTCACTCCTCCACGAACGCGCGCAGCCGATCCACCGCAGCGTCCCAGCGGCGGGACAACTGAGCGAGGTAGTCGCCGGCTTGGGCCAGCGGTTCGGCCTGCACCATCCACAGCCGTTCCCGGCCGCGCCGGCTGCTGGTCACCAGCCCCGCGGACTCCAGCAGCAGCAGGTGCTTGGTGGCCGCTTGCCGGGTCACCGGAATGACCTGTGTGACTTGGGTTGTCGAACTCGGACCCGCCTCGCACAGAAGCACCACGATGCGCAGGCGATTGGCATCGCCGAGAGCGTCGAACACGCGGGCGCCGACCGTCTTCACAGGAGTTCCAGATAGCGGCGCACCAGGTCGGTCTGAATGGCCCAGCCCTCGGCGTTCGCCTCGAAGGAACTACCGCGGCGGGGTTCGGGTATCGCGTCGAAGCCCGATTCGACGATGGTGAGCAGCACCCCGTCGAAGACCTCGTCGAGCGTGAACTCCACCAGCGTGGTGGCATTTGCATTTCCCGGGTCGATCGGCCAGCGGTAGGCGAAGCGTCGCGGCGGTTCCACCGCGACGATCTGCCAGCGACTGGTCACACCGACATGGGGTTGCTGACGCTTGGCGACCTCGGCGTCGACCTCGGTGGGGGTGATGGTCGCGGTGACGGTCTTCCCTTCGGCGAAGGGCCCGTCGAAGCGGACGCCGAACCAGCGTCCGAACTGCTCCGCGTCGCTGATCGCCGCCCACACGCGCTGCAGCGGAGCCCGCAACAGCACCTGCTTCTCGATCCGGTCGGTATTCATGCGCAACCTCCTGGTTGCTTATTACGACAGCACAGCGAGCACAGAACCGCAACCAAAAGGTTGCGAATCCTCAGATCGCGTCGGGGTCCGCAGCGAATGCATCCGCGGCGTCGCGGGCCAGACTGACCGCGGTGCGCGCCCACTGCGGGGTCGCGACGGCCAAGCCGCATGCCGGGGTGACACCGACGCGGCCCCGCAGGGGCGAACGCCCGAATCCGAGACGGTCGGTTACCGCGACGACTCTGGTGGCCACCTCTTCGACCGACGGCCGACGGTCGGGGGCACTGCTGTCGACCACGCCCAGCACGAGGGTGCGCCCCGACTCCACAAATGCCGCGACAGCGTCCAAGTCGGCGGCCCGCAGCGTGTTCACATCGACCGAAACCGCCGCAATTCCGCTGCGTGCCAACAACTCCCAGGGAACATCGGGAGCGCAGCTGTGCACCGCGACGTCCACTCCCACCACCTCGACACACATCGCCAGCAAGGCCTCGGCGACCGCCTCGTCGAGCGCGGGCACCGGACTCAGGGCGGTGACCCCGGTCAGTCGGCCGCCGAGGGCGGCCGGCAGCGTCGGCTCGTCGAACTGCACCACAACCGGCGTATCCAGACGGCGGGACAGCGCGGCGCGGTGGGCGGCGACGCCTTCGGCCAGCGAGGCGGTCAGGTCGCGCAGTGCGCCCGCATCGGTGATCGCGCGGTGGCCGTTGCCCAACTCCAGCCCCGCCGCCAGGGTGACCGGCCCGGGCGCCTGCACCTTGACCACCCGGTCGCCGCCGCGCAGGCCCGCGGTCTCCCACGCCTCCTCGAGCGCGTCCATGTCCTCGTCGAGCATGCTGGTGGCCCGGCGCGTCACGACCCCGGGACGAGAGACCAGGCGGTAGCCGCGCGGGACAGTGTCCAGGGCCACGTCGACCAGCAGTGCCGCGGCGCGCCCGAGCATGTCGGCACCCACTCCCCTGGCCGGTAACTCCACGAGATGGGCCAACGCGCCGGCCAACTCGCCGACGACGACTTCGGCGGCCTGGCGCGCCGAGGTGCCGGGCCACGATCCGACGCCGCTGCCCTGTGCGAAAACACTCACCCGGCAACCGTATTCGACATCACAACGGGAGCCACCGGCCAGGGGTGTTTAGCGCTGCCGGACCCGGGTAAGTTCGAGCCGGAAGGGCGGCTCATGGCGAGAAAAACACGGTTGCTCCTGTCGTGTTGCGCGATGCTGCTGGCAACGGCGTGCACTCGCGTGGTCGACGGCGAAGCGTTGCCGGCCTTCGGCGCCCTACCACTGGACGTGCTCGACGTCAGCACGGTGCTGCTGGACCAGTCGAGGATGCGCTCGATCACCGGTTCCGGCGAGCATCTGACGATCATTCCCTCGATGGACGGCCGGTACCCCGTCGACATCGAAGACCTCGCCGCGACCGCCCCGGCGGAATGCCGGTTCGTGTTCGCCGAGACGGCGACGTTCGGCCCCGAGGTGAAGTCGTTCCACAAGACGACGTTTCAGGACCCACCCGGTGGCCGGCTGATTTCCGAGGGCGCCGCGAGCTACCACGACGCCGACATCGCGCGGCGCGCGTTCGAGGGGCTGGTGTCAACGGTGAAGGACTGTGCGGACAGTTCGATGGGCTGGCTGTTCGTCAACTCGTGGGAGACCGGCCCTGACTCGCTGCGCATGCGACCGGGTTCGTGTGGCCGCGATTACCGGGTGCTCTCGGTGGCTCTGCTGGAAGTCACCTTCTGCGGCTTCCCCGAATCGGTGTCGGAGATCGTGATGACGAACATCGCCAAAAATGTGCCGGGAGGCTAGGCCCGCCCGGTGCCGGCGATGGTAGCGCTGCCGATCACCTCGTCACCGTCGGGATCGGGGCGGTACAGCACGAGCGTCTGACCACGGGCCACCCCGCGAAGCGGTGCCCGCAACTGCACGACCAGCTCGCCGTCAACCAATTCGGCTACGCCGTCTGCGATTTCGCCGTGTGCGCGCACCTGCACCGCGCATTCGATCGGACCGGAGGGCGCGGTTCCCGCGGTGAAGACCGGCGCGCGTCCGCGAAGCGTGTGAACGTCGAGTTCGGCCGCACTCCCGACATGAACGGTGGCGGTGTCGGCGTCGATCGCCGTCACATACCGTGGCAGACCGTCCGCCCCCGGACCGGCGATGCCCAGGCCCTTGCGCTGACCGATGGTGAAGCCGTGCACACCGTCATGTTCGGCGAGTACGGCACCGTCCTTGTCGACGACCGCCCCGCGACGGACGCCGATGCGCGCGCCGAGGAACGCCTGGGTGTTGCCGGACGGGATGAAGCAGATGTCATGACTGTCCGGCTTGTCCGCGACCGCCAGGCCACGGCGGGCCGCCTCGGCGCGGATCTGCGGCTTGGGGGTGTCGCCGATCGGGAAGGCGGCGTGGCGCAACTGCTCGGCGGTGAGCACGGCCAGCACGTAGGACTGGTCCTTGTCCCGGTCGACGGCGCGCCGCAACCGTCCCCCGGACAGTCGCGCGTAGTGCCCGGTGACCACCTGGTCGAAACCGAGCGCCAGCGCGCGCGCCGACAATGCGGAGAACTTGATCTGCTGATTGCAGCGCACACAGGGATTTGGCGTCTCGCCGCGCGCATAGGACGACACGAAATCGTCGATCACGTCCGCTTGGAACTTTTCCGCGAAATCCCATACATAGAACGGTATTCCGAGGACATCGGCCACCCGCCGGGCGTCGGACGCGTCCTCCTTGGAGCAGCAGCCACGCGATCCGGTGCGCAGGGTGCCCGGAGCGGTCGACAGCGCCAGATGCACTCCCACCACGTCGTGCCCCGCGTCCACCATGCGGGCCGCGGCCACCGACGAATCCACCCCACCGCTCATCGCGGCGAGAACCTTCACTGGGCCAACCCCGCGGCGGCCAGGGCAGCCCGCCGGGCGCGCGCCACCGCACCGGGAAGCACCTCTAACGCCGCGTCCACGTCGGAGTCGACGCTGTTGTGTCCGAACGAGAGCCGCAACGATCCGCGGGCGCTGGCCGGATCGGCGCCCATCGCGATCAGCACGTGCGACGGTTGCGCCACCCCGGCGGTGCAGGCCGATCCGGTCGAACACTCGATTCCGTTGGCGTCCAGCAGCATCAACAACGCATCGCCTTCACAGCCGCGGAAGGTGAAGTGGGCGTTGCCCGGAAGCCGCAGCGGGTCGCGGGCCCCGTTGACCCGGACGTCGTCGATCTGGGCGAGCACGCCGTCGACCAACCGGTCCCGCAGTTGCCGCAGCCGCGCGCTGTTGGCCTCCAGGCCGTCCACCGCGATGCCGGCTGCGGTGGCCATGCCCACCGCGCCGGCGACATCGGGTGTCCCGGAACGGATATCGCGCTCCTGACCGCCGCCGTGCAGCAGCGGCACACACGCGACATTGCGGCGCACTACCAGTGCGCCCACCCCGGGCGGGCCACCGAACTTGTGCCCGGCCACACTCATGGCCGAGAGCCCGCTGGCACCGAAGTCGACCGGCAGCTGCCCGACCGCCTGCACGGCGTCGCAGTGCATCGGAACGCCGAACTCGGCTGCGACGGAGGCTAATTCAGCGATCGGCATGATGGTGCCGACCTCGTTGTTGGCCCACATCACCGATACGAGCGCGACGTCGTCACCGCCGTCGAGCGCCTCCCGCAGCGCGGCAGCCGACACCGAGCCGTCGGAGTCGGTGGGCATCCAGGTGACTTCGGCGCCTTCGTGCTCGACGAGCCAGTTGACGCTGTCCAGCACCGCGTGGTGTTCCACTTCGCTGGTGACGATGCGCCGGCGGTTCTCGTTCTCGTCGCGGCGGGCCCAGTACAGGCCCTTGACGGCCAGGTTGTCGCTCTCGGTGCCGCCCGCGGTGAAGATGACCTCCGAGGGGCGCGCGCCGAGCTTGTCGGCGATGAGCTCCCGGGACTCCTCGATTCGCCGGCGCGCCGTGCGACCGGTGGTGTGCAGTGACGACGCATTGCCCACGGTGCCGAGCACAGCGGTCATCGCCTCGATGGCAGCGGGGTGCATCGGGGTGGTGGCGGCGTGATCGAGGTAGACCATGACCCGCCCCACGATACCGGCCCGTCCTGCGACGATTGGTGCCCGTCCTGCGACGATTGGTGCCCCGAACGGTGGAGCTGCCCCCGATTAATCGCTAAGTTGGTGAACAAAGTGTTCAGTAATTTGCGTGGGGGACGATGACTGCACCGACGACACAGCCGGAAATCGCATGAGCGCCGAGACCCGGCGATGGTGCTTCGCCGATCAGCTCGGCCCCCACTTCCTCGACGATCCCGCCCAGCCGGTGCTGCTGATCGAGTCACGGGCGGTGTTCCAACGCCGCCGCTTCCATCGGCGCAAGGCTCATCTGGTGCTCTCGGCGTTGCGCCACCGGGCGGCTGAACTCGGTGAGCAGGCGGTGTTTCTGCAGACCCGCAGCTACGGTGAAGCGCTCGATCAACTCGACGAACCGCTCAGCGTGTGCCAGCCCACCTCGTGGGCGGCTGACCGATTCGTGCGGTCGCTGCCGTCGGTAGAGGTCCTGCCCGCCCGGGGTTTCTGCACGAGCCGGGAGGATTTCGACGAGTGGGCGAAATCACAGCGCACGCTGCGGATGGAGAACTTCTACCGCACCGCGCGCCGCCGGTTCGATCTGCTGATGGACGGTGACCAGCCGGTCGAGGGACGGTGGAACTTCGACGCCGACAATCGCGAACCCGCGCCCAAGAACACGGCCGATCTGGGCGTTCCACCGCCCTGGCAGGCCGAAGAAGACGAGATCGACGAACAGGTCCGCGCCGATCTGGACCGCTGGGAACGCGACGGCGATGTGTCGTTTGTCGGGCGCGACGGCCCACGCGAGTTCGCCGTCACCGCCGCAGAAGCGCAACAGGCGCTGAAAGTCTTTCTGCGGGACCGGCTGGCGCACTTCGGCCCTCATGAAGACGCGATGCTGACCGGCGACCGGTTCATGGCTCACAGTCTGCTGTCGGCGCCGATGAACCTGGGCCTGCTGGATCCGCTGGACTGCGCCTACGCCGCCGAAGACGCCTACCGCAGCAAGAAGGCACCTATCAGCAGCGTGGAGGGATACATCCGGCAGCTGATCGGGTGGCGGGACTACATCTGGCACGTCTACTGGCACTTCGGCCGGAAGTATCGTCACCGCAACGCATTACACACGACCAACAGCCTGCCGTCCTGGTTCACCGAGCTGGACGCCGATGCGCTGGAGGCCAATTGCCTCAAGGACGTCCTGGCACAGGTACGCGACCACGGCTGGGTCCATCACATCCCCCGGCTGATGGTGCTGTCCAACTTCGCGTTGCAACGCGGTTGGGATCCGGCCGAGGTTACCGACTGGTTCCACCGATCCTTCGTCGACGGCTACGACTGGGTGATGGTCGCCAATGTGGTTGGCATGTCGTTGCATGCCGACGGCGGGCTGATGGCGACCAAGCCGTACGCGTCCGGCGGCGCCTACATCAATCGCATGAGCGACTACTGCGGATCCTGCCGGTACCAGCCGAGCAAACGGGTCGGTGAGCAGGGGTGTCCGTTCACCGGCGGCTACTGGTGGTTTCTGGCGCGCAACCGAGAAGAGCTGGGACGCAACCGGCGGATGGCTCAACCGATGGCCGGGCTGGGCAGGCTGAAGGACCTCGACGAGGTGGTGGCCCAGCAACGCCGCCTCGGTGACAGCCCCCCGTAAGACCGCTACGCCAGCAGCTTCTCCATCCGGCGCAACGCGATCTCACACACCGCCAGATAGGCGGGTGCCCACCGCGGCACGCCGAAGGTGATCCGTGCGCCGCCGTCTGCGGGATCCACCCGGTGCCAGGTGGCGGGGATCCCGGCCACCTTCCATGCCCAGCATCGGCCCGGCTCGAACTCGGTGACGACGAACGGCAGCCGCACCAGCAGCGCGGTCTGGACCGTCCCCTTCGCGCCCGCGGTCAGTCGTCTACCCGGCTGGTCGAGTTCGGCGCCGGTGATCGAAGGCCCCCATTGCGGCCAGGCGTCGAGGTCGACGAGAAGATCCCACGCGGCCTGCGGTGGCGCGGCAACGAGCCGACTCACACTGAACGTCATCGCCCTAGTGTTCCCGCTCGCCGGCTACCAACCCATCGATCCCGGAATTCCCTTGAACGGGCCCACGATCCAGCTGTTGATCCAGCCGCCGTAGAAGCCGCCGGGTTGCGGAATGACCTCTTCACCGTTGACCGTGCACCGGTCCACCTCGGCGGCCATCACGGCGATCGCATTCGCGATCGGTGCGAAACCGGCGGTGGGCCGCTCGTAAGTCCAGGCCGCGCGCGAAGCCACCCGCGCCGGCGTTATTAGATCGAAGTAGCTCGCCTGTCCCTTCCATTCGCACCAGGACGAACCGGCAGCGGGCCGCAGCACCCCCTCCGCGAACGCATCACGCGGCAGGTAGTACGTGGGCGGGTGGCTGGTCTCCAGCACCCGCCAGGCGCGCTGCGTCGATGCGATCTGCTGACCGCCCAATTCGATGGTGATCGAACCGGCGAAGTCTTCCAGCCGCGGCGGGCGGGGATAGTCCCACACGGATTCCTGCCCTGGACCGGCAACGTCCGGCTTCGGCCAACGACTCATAGTCACCTCTCCGCACTCGGCTGACGCCCGACGAACGCCATTGTCCCCCGAGGCGGGAGCAGTCAGGCCACCAGCGCGTGATCCAGGTTCACCGGCGCACCCGAGCGCACCGCCGTCTGGCACCGGCGGGCCAGGGCCCGCCGGTCGGCTCCCGGTAGCTGCAGCGACTCGACCCGGACCCGGGCCACGGTGCGGCGTGCGCAGACCACCCGGTAGACCGACCGCAGCAACGGGTCGCAGCCCACGTACGCCGGGTCGGTCGACATCCGCCCGTCCACGTGGTGATAGGTCAGGCGCAACGGCTGCACCGGACGGCCCGCATCGATCGCAGCCTGGAACATGGCCGGGTAGAAGCTGCCGAAGGCCGCGCCGCACCAGGTGGTGCCCTCCGGGAAGGCCACCACCGTCTGGCCGGCACGCAACCGCGCCGCGACCGCGGCCACCACGGCGGGCAGCCGCCGCAGACTGGCGCGCTCGATCGGGATGATCTTCAGGATCCGCGCCACCACTCCGATGGCCGGGCCGCTGAACATGTCGGCCCGCGCGACGAACGAGCCGGGCAGCACCGCCCCGATCGCGAAGACGTCCAGCCAGGAGACGTGACTGCTCACCACCAGGACCCCGCTCAGATTCCGAATCGGGTTGCCCGACACTGAGATTCGCACTCCCAGGCTACGCAGCACCAGCCGGCAGTAGGCGCGCTGAAGATGGCTGGAACCCGGTAGCGGAATGCCCAGTAACGGCAGCCCGGGGGCCAGCAGCAGCACCAGGCCGATGCGCAGGGCGGCCCGCAACCGCACCGGCAGCCGCCGCGCCTGTACCACCTCGTCGAGGCAGCCGATGTCACACGATGCCCGGGGCAGCCACGGGTGCGCGGCCGTCGTGTTCACCGGGCTGCACCGCCCATGTCGGCGGCGGCCGACACCGACCGCAGCCGCTTGAGGTAGCGGGTGTCGGCGTCGCTCTTGCTCAGCAGCACGCAGAAATCGCCCACCCCGAAGTCCGGGTCGTGGGCAGGCTCGCCGCACGCCCGGGCGCCGAGCCGCAGGTAGCCCCGCAGCAACGGCGGGATGACAGGCCGGCCGGGCGGTGCGATGTCGTCGAGCGCCGTGCCGTCGATGCAGACCGGCCGATACGGCCGGACCCGGTAGCGCGCAGGGTGCCGTTGCAGGACGAAGTCACGCACACCGCGGATCTGACGTCCCGGAACGTCGCCCTCGGTTTCGATCGGAACCGACACGCAGCCGGTCACGTAGTCGTAGTCGCAGCGGTCCAGGTAGGCCAGGATGCCCGCCCACATCAGCAGCACCACCCCGCCGTTGCGATGGCCCTCGCGCACCACTGCGCGCCCCATCTCGACCAGCGACGGCCGCAGGGCGTCGAAGTCGCGGACGTCGAATTCGGTTGCGGTATAGAGACCTCCGGCGGCGATCGCGCCGGATGGCGGCAGCATGCGGTAGCAGCCGACCAATTCGCCGGTGTCGTCGTCGCGGACGAGGAGGTGGTCGCAGTATTCGTCGAACCGGTCGACGTCCAGACCCTCGCGGCCGTCGGCCGCGGGGGGCAGCGCGAAGCCGGGTGTGCTGCTGAACACGTCGTGGCGCAGGCGCTGCGCTGCTTCGATCAGGCCGGGGTCGGTGGACAGCAGCAGGGAGTAGTGCGGACCGGATGACGACCGTGTCACCGGACCGCGTGGCTTGTCGCTGGGTATGAGAACGGATGCGATGCTCATGGCACCAACATGAAGCAGGCGTTCAGCTAGCCGGCATCGGCCCGCTGACATGTCGATGCACGTCAGATGAAGCATTCGGCAACGCAAAAGCCCCCGCACGCGGCGGGGGCTTTCACGGATACCGGTCGATCAGCCCTTGCGGGCCTTGACCCCCTCGGTCACCTGCGGGGTGACCTTGAACAGGTCTCCGACCACGCCGTAGTCGGCGATCTCGAAGATCGGCGCCTCTTCGTCCTTGTTGACGGCGACGATGGTCTTCGAGGTCTGCATACCGGCCCGGTGCTGGATCGCCCCGGAGATGCCCAGCGCGATGTACAGCTGCGGCGAGACGGTCTTGCCGGTCTGGCCCACCTGGAACTGGCCCGGGTAGTAGCCGGAGTCGACGGCGGCACGCGAGGCGCCGACGGCACCGCCCAGCGAGTCGGCGAGTTCCTCGACGACGGTGAAGTTCTCCGCGCTGCCCACACCGCGGCCACCGGAGACCACGACGCTGGCCTCCGTCAGCTCGGGGCGGTCGCCGGCCACGGCCGGCTCGCGGGAGGTGATCTTGGTCGCGTTCTCGGCCGGAGCCGGCACCTCGACGTTGACCTGCTCGCCGGCGCCGGCCTTCGGCTCGGCGTCGATGGCACCACCGCGCACGGTGATCACCGGGGTGTCGCCATTGACCTGCGACTCGACGGTGTAGGCGCCACCGAAGATCGAGTGCAGGGCCTTGTTGCCTTCCCGCACCTCGACCACGTCGACCAGCAGACCGGAGCCGATGCGGGCGGCCAGGCGCCCCGCGATCTCCTTGCCGTCGGCGTTGGCGGCCAGCAGCACCGCCGCGGGCGCGCTGGACTCGGCGAGCGAGGCCAGCACGTCGACGAACGGGGTGATGAGGTAGTTTGCCGCCACGTCGGACTCGGCGACGTAGATCTTCTCGGCGCCTGCCTCCTTGAGGCCGTCGACCAGCGGAGCGGCGGTACCCGGCGCACCGACGACGACGGCGGCCGGCTCGCCAAGGGCACGGGCCGCGGTGATCAACTCGGAAGTGACCTTCTTGAGGGCCCCTTCGGCGTGCTCTACAAGCACCAGAACTTCAGCCATGGTTTATTCGCTCTCTACGTGGGGTGGGCTCAGATGATCTTCTGGCCGACCAGGTACTTGACGATCTCGGTGCCGCCCTCGCCCTCGTCGGTGACCTTCTCGCCTGCGGTCTTCGGCGGCTTCGGTGTCGACGAGAGCACCGTCGACCCGGCGTTGGCCAGGCCCACCTCGTCGGGCTCGACGCCGATCTCGGCCAGCGTCAGGACGGTCACTTCCTTCTTCTTGGCGGCCATGATGCCTTTGAAGGACGGGAAGCGAGGCTCGTTGATCTTCTCGTTGACGCTCACCACGGCGGGCAAGCTCGCCTCGAGGCTGAACAGGCCGTCGTCGGTCTCCCGCTCGGCCGTGATCTTGCCGCCCTCGACGGACAGCTTGCGCACGTGGGTGAGCTGCGGCAGGCCCAGGTACTCGGCGATGATCGCCGGCACCGCACCGCCCGAGCCGTCCGTGGACTCGTTTCCGGCGATCACCAGCTCGGTGCCCTCGATGGTGCCCAGCGCGCGGGCCAGCGCCCACGCCGTCTGCACCACGCAGGACCCGTGCAGGCCGTCGTCCTTGAGGTGGACGGCCTTGTCGGCGCCCATGGACAGGGCTTTGCGGATCGCCTCGGTGGCGCGCTCGGGGCCGGCGGTCAGCACGGTGACCGACCCTTCGCCACCCTCCCGTTCCCGGATCTGCAGCGCTTCTTCGACGGCGCGCTCGTTGATCTCGTCCAGGACCGCGTCAGCGGCCTCGCGGTCGAGCGTCCAGTCGCCGTCGGAGAGCTTGCGCTCCGACCAGGTGTCCGGAACCTGCTTAATCAGGACCACGATGTTCGTCATGAGTGTGGTTCGTCCTCCTCGAAGGAGTCCCGCAGCGGTCGACTGCAGGACCTCGGTCACGCGTTTCGCAACCGCTTACGCCATGTTACTAGTGGGTAACTTCTCACGGTCTGCCAACCCACCATAGCGGGTGCTTCCTGGGCAGATCGCCCTGGGCTGCCCCCTTGATCCCCCGTCCGGTTCGCGAATCAGAGGCCAGGCATTAGCCTGCCTTAACAATGAGTGCAATCGTCCCTAACACACCGGACCGGATCGAACACCCGGTCGATCCGGGGTTGCCGCTGACAGGCGAGCGCACCATCCCCGATCTCGACATCGAGAACTACTGGTTCCGCCGCCACGAAGTGGTCTACGAGCGCCTCGCACCCCGCTGCGCGGGACGTGACGTGCTGGAAGCGGGTTGCGGAGAGGGCTACGGCGCCGACCTGATCGCCGGTGTCGCACGAGGGGTGGTAGCCGTCGACTACGACCAATCCACCGTCGCGCACGTCCGGCACCGCTACCCCCGGGTGCAGGTGCTGCACGCCAACCTGAGTGAGTTGCCGCTTCCCGACGCGAGTGTGGACGTCGTGGTGAACTTCCAGGTCATCGAGCATCTGTGGGACCAGGGCCAGTTCGTCCGCGAGTGCGCGCGGGTACTGCGACCGGCGGGCCTGCTGATGATGTCGACGCCCAACCGGATCACCTTCTCCCCCGGCCGTGACACCCCGATCAACCCGTTTCACACCCGCGAACTCAACGCCGACGAACTCACCGAACTGCTGCTGGAAGGCGGGTTCGCCGACGTGTCGATGAGCGGGTTGTTCCACGGGCCGCGACTGCGGGCGATGGATGAGCGGCACGGCGGTTCCATCATCGAGGCGCAGATCGCGCGGGCGGTGGCCGATGCGCCCTGGTCACCGGAGTTGGTGGCCGATGTCGCGGCGGTGGCCACCGCCGACTTCGACCTACTGGACCGGGCCGAATGTGATATCGACGACAGCCTGGATCTCGTCGCGATCGCGGTGCGCAATTGACCACATCGTCCGGCCGGGTGCCCGGCATGTTCACGTTGGTGCTGCACACCCATCTGCCCTGGCTCGCCCATCACGGTCGGTGGCCGGTCGGGGAGGAATGGCTCTACCAGTCGTGGGCGGCGGCCTACCTGCCGCTGTTCCGGGTGCTGCGCGCGCTGGCCGATGAGGACCGCGGCGGCCTGATCACCCTCGGCATGACGCCGGTGGTCAACGCCCAGCTCGACGACCCGTACTGCCTGAACGGGATGTACCACTGGCTGGCCAACTGGCGGTTGCGCGCCTTCGAAGCGACCACAGTGGCCGCCAGCGTGCGGTCGCTGCCGCGGTCGAAGTCCGCCGGGTATCTGTCGTGCACCCCGGAAGCGTTGCGCGCGTTCGGCATTCGCGAGTGCCAGGAAGCCGATCAGGCGCTCGAGGACTTCGCGACACTGTGGCGGCACGGTGGCAGCCCGCTATTGCGCGGCCTGATCGAAGCCGGCACGGTCGAGCTGCTCGGCGGGCCGCTCGCCCATCCCTTCCAGCCGCTGCTGGCGCCGCGGCTGCGGGAGTTCGCCCTGCGCGAGGGCCTGGCGGACGCGCGACTGCGGCTGTCGCACGATCCGAAGGGGATCTGGGCACCCGAGTGCGCGTACGCCCCCGGCATGGAGCACGACTACGCCGCGGCCGGGGTCAGCCACTTCATGGTCGACGGACCGTCGCTGCACGGCGACACCGCGCTGGGCCGTCCGGTCGGCACCAGCGGTGTGGTCGCGTTCGGGCGTGACCTGCAGGTCAGCTACCGGGTGTGGTCACCGAAGTCGGGCTACCCCGGGCACGCCGCCTACCGCGACTTCCACACGTACGACCACCTGACCGGGCTGAAGCCGGCCCGGGTCACCGGGCGCAACGTGGGCTCGGAGGGTAAGGCCCCGTACGACGCCGAGCGCGCCGACCGCGCCGTCGACGTGCACGTCGCCGACTTCGTCGAGCTGGTGCGCAACCGTCTGGTATCCGAGTCAGAGCGGATCGGCCGTCCCGCCCATGTGGTCGCCGCATTCGACACCGAGCTGTTCGGGCACTGGTGGTACGAGGGCCCGACGTGGCTGGCGCGCATGCTGCGCGCACTGCCCGAAGCCGGTGTCCAAGTGGGCACGCTGCGCGACGCGATGTCGGCCGGATTCGTCGGCTCCCCGGTCGAATTGCCGCCCAGCTCTTGGGGTTCCGGTAAGGACTGGCAGGTATGGAACGGTGAGCAGGTGGCCGACCTGGTCCAGCTCAACGCCGAAGTGGTCGACACGGCGCTGACCACGGTGGACAAAGCACTGGCCCAGACGGCCTCGCTGGACGGCCCCATACCCCGCGATCACGTCGCCGACCAGATCCTGCGCGAGACGCTGCTGACGGTGTCCAGCGACTGGCCGTTCATGGTCAGCAAGGACTCCGCCGCCGACTACGCGCGCTACCGCGCACATCTGCACGCGCACGCCACCCGGGAGATCGCCGGCGCACTGGCGTCGGGCCGCCGCGACTCCGCGCAGCGACTGGCGCAGGGCTGGAACGCGGCCGACGGGCTGTTCGGCGCGCTGGACGCCCGGAGGCTCCCGAAGTGACGTGTCCCGTATGAAGATCCTGATGATCTCGTGGGAATACCCGCCGGTCGTCATCGGCGGCCTCGGCCGGCACGTCCACCACCTGTCTACCGCCCTCGCCCAGGCCGGCCACGACGTAGTCGTGTTGTCCCGCCGGCCCACCGGCACCGACCCGAGTACCCACCCGACCTCGGACGAAGTCCACGACGGGGTGCGGGTGATCGCCGCGGCGCAGGACCCGCACGAGTTCACGTTCAGCACCGACATGATGGCCTGGACGCTGGCCATGGGCCACGCCATGATTCGCGCCGGGCTGTCCCTCGGCACCGGCCGCCGGCCGTGGCGCCCCGACGTGGTGCACGCACACGACTGGCTGGTCGCACACCCCGCCATCGCGCTGGCCGAATTCTACGACGTACCAATGATTTCCACGATTCACGCGACGGAGGCCGGCCGGCATTCCGGCTGGGTCAGCGGAGCGATCAGCCGGCAGGTGCACGCGGTGGAATCCTGGCTGGTGCGCGAATCCGATTCGCTCATCACGTGTTCGGCGTCGATGCGCGAGGAGATCACCGAACTGTTCGGGCCCGGCCTGTCCGAGACCACGGTGATCCGCAACGGAATCGATGCGGCACGCTGGCCCTTCGCGGCCCGCCGACGGCGCACCGGCCCGGCTGAACTGCTCTACGTCGGACGGCTGGAGTACGAGAAGGGCGTGCACGACGCCATCGCCGCACTGCCCCGGATCAGGCGGGCCCATCCCGGCACCACCCTGACCATCGCCGGCGACGGCACCCAGCAGGACTGGCTCATCGAGCAGGCGCGAAAACACAAGGTGCGCAAGGCGACCCATTTCGTCGGGCACCTCCATCACGACGAGCTGCTGGCCGCGCTGCACCGGGCCGACGCCGCGGTGCTGCCCAGCCATTACGAGCCGTTCGGACTGGCCGCGCTGGAGGCCGCCGCGGCCGGTATTCCGCTGGTGACCTCCAACACCGGTGGCCTGGGTGAGGCCGTGATCGACGGCGTCACCGGCAGGTCGTTCGCCCCTCGCGATGTCGCCGGGCTGGCCGCGGCGGTTGGCGCGGTCCTCGACGACCCGGCGGCGGCCCAGCGCCGGGCCCGGGCCGCCCGCGAGCGGCTGACGTCAGACTTCGACTGGAAGACCGTGGCACACGAGACAGCCCAGGTCTATCTGGCCGCCAAACGCCGTGAGCGCCAACCGCACCCGCGGCGGCCGGTCGTCGAGCACGCGCTGCCCGATCGTTAGTCCAGGCCGGTCGCGTCGGCACAGTAGCGCCACATCCGCTGCAGGTCGTCGTCGGTGTACCAGGTAGTGGGCAGGTAGTGCTGCGGCCGGGGCCGCCGGTCATGCCAGAACAGCCCGGTCGGCGGGGCCGGTTTGGTCGCGGCCAGCCAGATCGCGGTGTCGGCGCCCTCCTCTGCGGTGCGCAGCAACGGGCCGGTGAGGCGCCGAAAGCCCGGCAGGGAGGACGCCACCCCGGGCGTGTCGGCCCAGCCGGGATGCATCGAGTACACCCGGATGCCGGCCCAGCGGCGGGCCAGGATCGACGTGAACGCCACCTGGATGCGCTTGCTGCGGGCGTAGGCGATGGCGCCGCGGTAGCGGCCCGTGCGGTATTCGGGGTCATCGACCGGCAACTGCTGGGTGTACATCCCGCCGGAGGACATCAGGATCACCCGCGGATCGCTGGACGCGCGCAGCAACGGCAACAGGCCCTCGGTCAACAACAGCGGACCCAATACGTGAGTGGCCAAGGTGATCTCGTGCCCGTCCGCGGTCTCCGTGCGCTCGGCCGGCAGCAGTCCCGCGTTATGGATCAGCACGTCCAGGCCGGCCATCCGCCGGGCCAGGTCCTTGGCGAACGCACGCACGGCGGCCAGGTCCGACATGTCGCACACTTCGACGCGGAGGTCTGCGTCGGGGTGCTCGGCGAGGATCTCCGCCCGCGCCTGCTCACCCTTCGCCCCGTCGCGCACCGTCAGCAGCACGGTTGCCCCCAGCCCGGCCAGGCCGGCGGCAATGGCTTTACCGAGGCCGCGGTTGGAGCCGGTGACCAGCGCGGTGCGGCCACGCAGTGCGTCCGCTGGCGGGTCGTCCGCCCACTCGAGGGTTCGAAGCCGGTAGCCGATCCGGGTGTAGCCGGGAACCACGGCCCGGTCCAACACGGCGTCGAGCAGCGAAACGATTCCGTCGCGAACACCCATGCTGACAAGAATGCCGCACGCGCATGCCGTCGCATTCGTCGGTAACGTCACACTCATGGGCCTGATCTATTCGAGCGTGATTGACGCGCCGCGCGACGAAGTGTTCGCCTGGCACACCCGCCCCGGAGCCTTCGCCAGGCTTTCGCCGCCCTGGTCGCCGATGCGACTCATCAGCGAAGCCGCATCGCTGAAGGACGGCCGCGCCATCCTCGGCCTGCCCGGCGGGCTGCGCTGGGTGGCCCAGCACCAGGCGGATTCCTACGATCCGCCAAGGCGTTTCGTCGACGTTCTCAGCAGCGACGGACTGGCTTCGCTGCCCCCGCGCATCATCGGGCAGTGGCGGCACACCCACGATTTCGAAGAAGTCGGCGCGGGGCAGACCCGCGTCATCGACCGTGTCGAGACGCCGGTGCCCGAGCGGGCGCTGCACCCCATGTTCGTGTACCGGCACCGGCAGTTGGCCGACGATCTGGCCGCGCACAAGCGGGCGGCCCAGCACGGTCTGGAGCCCTCGACCGTGGCCGTCACGGGCTCGTCGGGGTTGGTCGGCACCGCTCTCACGGCATTTCTGAGCACCGGAGGCCACCGCGTCATCCGGTTGGTTCGCGGCACTGCGCACGGCCCCGACGAGCGGACCTGGAATACCGATGACCCCGATCCCGACCTGCTGGCCGATGTGGACGCGGTCATTCACCTCGCGGGCGCCTCGATCGCCGGCCGGTTCACCGAGAAGCACCGAAAAGCGATCCGGGACAGCCGGATCGGACCCACACGCCGGCTGGCCGAACTGGTTGCCAGGACCGGAACGCCCGTGTTGATCTCCGCCTCGGCCATCGGGTTTTACGGATACGACCGCGGCGAAGAGCCGCTCACCGAAGACAGCGCGCGCGGCGACGGCTTCCTCGCCGATGTCGTGACCGACTGGGAAGACGCCACCGGCGCGGCCGAGCAGGCCGGAGCCCGCGTGGTGAAGGTGCGCACCGGTATCGTCCAGTCCCCCGCCGGAGGCACATTACAACTGATGCGGCCGCTGTTCAGCGCCGGACTTGGCGGCCGCCTCGGCGACGGGCAGCAGTGGTTCTCCTGGATCGGGATCGACGACCTGATCGACATCTACCACCGTGCGTGGTGGGACAGCGAATTGTCCGGTCCGGTCAATGCCGTTGCGCCGCAACCTGTCCGGAATTCCGAGTACACCCGCACCCTGGCGCATGTGCTGCACCGTCCCGCGGTGCTGCCGGTGCCGTCGTTGGGACCGCGCGTGCTACTCGGGGCGCAGGGCGCGCGCGAACTCGCACTGGCCAACCAGCGGGTCACACCCTCGCGCCTGAGCCTGGCGGGCCACCACTTCCGTCAGCCGGACCTCGAATCCGCCTTGCGGCACCTGTTGGGTCGCAGCGGGTAGCGCGCTCGATCGGGCCACGGCACCGGTCGGGTGGTGAACGAAGGGTCGGACACATCGCGCGACAGCGCGGTGCGCAACGACCGCGGCCCGCCTGGTCACTCGCGCGACTCCCTCCCGTTCCGGCTGCGCGCATACGCACTTGCCCGCAGATCGGCCAGCCACCCGGGATAGAGCTTCACGCCGGGCGCGGTATTGAGCACCGGATCGAACGAAACATCCTGTCCCGGTTGCAATTCGACCACCCCCGTCAACGAAAGGCGGCCTAGTTCCCGGAAGTCGGAGCTACCACAGGCCTGATCGAGCACCACCCGGACACCGGCGCTGTCGATACACCGCCGGATGTCGCCGAGCGAGAGGCCGGCCCCGTCGACGCCGCTGTCGATCCGCGCCCGCAGCCACCACTTTCTGTCGCCGTAACTCAGGGGCATCAGGGTGGTCATGTCATGCCCTGACCATGAGGAGACCGGCCGCAAAGCCACCGCGCGGGTCAGCACTCCGGATCCGGCGGAGACCAGCAGGATGTCCCACGGCCCGGCTCCGGAGTCGACGCGCAGCGCGAGTCCGATGAAATCGGGCAGTCCCCCTGGTGTGCCGGTCGCTTTGGAGAAACGCGCAACCACGTCGCAGGAAGGAATCGGTAACCCGTAAGCGTCTGGGGCGACTCGTTCGAAAGAGCCGTGGGCCACCACCCCGAGTGGATGAAAGAAACGCTTGCCCCGAACGGCGGAACCCCACTGGAACGGCAGAGCAACAAGATCAGAAACGTTCACCGGCGGTGGGTTCCCCGTCCCTAGGGAGGAAAACCCGCTTGAACCTAAACAGGCTCTGCTACGTGTGCTCAATAGTCGGCGGCCGACCCGCACGACTGGCGGACCTGAGAGTCATTCATTAAGTTAACGATTAAATAAGTGAAGATAATTATCCGACCCGGCCACCGCGACCAGCCCGTGGTTTGGCATCTCGTCAAGGGGGTACCAGCGCGTGAATCTGAGCCGTCCGGTATCAGCGGCTGACAGTGTCGAGGGAGTCGCTGTGGGAGATGTACGAGAATTTCCGCGGGTGGCGCTCGCGGAAGCCCGTCAGGGTGCGGCGGGCCTGTCTGCAGCCGACCAGTTCGACGATTGGCGGAAAAACCTGCGCCAGGCGGTCCTGGACCAGGTCGAGACGTTCGTCGCGGCCCGCTGCACCGACACCCTGGTTGATTGCGGCGTCGATTCCGCTGGTGAGGTCCTGCTGGAGTTCGTCCGCGGCGGCAAATGCCTGCGGTCGACCTTTATGTACCTGGGCTGGCTGTCCGGTGCCCCGGCCAGCGAAGCGGCCCTTTCGGCGACCGCGAGCTTAGAATTGCTACACGCTTTTGCTCTGCTGCAGGACGATGTGATGGATGACTCACCGTCGCGGCGCGGGCTGCCGGCCGCACACATCCAGTTCGAGCGCTGGCACCGCCAGCGCGCGATGTCCGGCTCGTCTCGCCGGTTCGGCGAGTCCGCGGCGGTGCTCCTCGGTGACCTGTGCCTGATCTGGGCCGAACAGATGCTGCGTGACTGCGGGCTGAGCCGCCACCAGCTGCAGCGGGCCTGGCCGCGCTACGACGCGATGCGCACCGAGCTGGCGGTCGGCCAGTTCGCGGACCTGACCCTGGACATCCGCAGACTCCCCACCTTGGATGCAGTACTGAACGTCGCGCGGCTGAAATCCGGCAATTACACCGTGCGCCGGCCACTGGAGATCGGGGCCGCCATGGCCGGCTGCAGTGAGCACACCCTGGCACGGCTGGGCGAATACGGCAGCGCCGTCGGCGAAGCGTTCCAACTGCGCGACGACATCCTCGGCGTCTTCGGCGCGCCGGACACCACCGGCAAGCCCAACGGCGGTGATCTGCTCGAACGCAAGGCCACCAGCCTGATGGTCGCGGCCTATGAACTCGCCGATGCCTCGACGCGACGGCAATTCGGGGAGCTGGTGGAAAGCAACCACCTCACCGACGCGGACCTCGAGCATTGGCGCTCCCTGATCTTCGCGACCGGAGCGGTGCAGCGCATCGAGGAACTCATCAGCGATCGCGTGGAGATAGCTCAGAAGGCGTTGGACAGCAGCGGAATCGACGGCCCGATCAACGGAGCGCTGGCCAGCATGGCCGGCGTCTGCACGAGGCGTGCCGCATGATCCCAGGGAAGGGGTGCTGATGCGTACGGTGCGAGGCCGGACCGATCGGGTCGTGGTGGTGGGAGCGGGACTTTCCGGACTTTCGGCCGCATTGCATCTAGCGGGCCGGGGCCGTGACGTCACCGTGGTCGAGCGCGAGCCGTGGCCCGGCGGGCGAGCCGGTCGCCGCGATATCGGCGGCTACCTGATCGACACCGGTCCAACGGTGCTGACCATGCCCGACCTCATCGACGAGGCCTTCGCCGCCGTCGGGGAATCCCTGTCGCAGCGTCTTGACCTGCTGCCTGTCGACCCGGCCTATCGGTCCATTTTCGCCGACGGCGCCGCCCTCGACGTCCACACAGACGCCGAGCGGATGACCGCTTCGGTCCGGGAATTCGCCGGGAGGCAGGAAGCCGCCGGCTACCGGGCGCTGCGGGACTGGCTGGACCGCCTCTACCGGACGGAGTTCGACGGTTTCATCGCCTCCAACTTCGATTCGCCGTTGTCGATGGTGACGCCGCAGCTGGCCCGGCTCGCCGGACTCGGCGGCTTCCGCCGCTGGGAGACGATGGTCAAGCGCTACATCAGCGACCCTAGGCTGCGGCGGGTGTTCACCTTCCAAGCCCTGTACGCGGGCGTCGCGCCAAAGGACGCGCTGGCCGTGTATGCGGTGATCGCCTACATGGACACGGTGTCGGGAGTGTTCTTCCCGCGTGGAGGCGTGCGGGCCCTGCCCGACGCGCTTGCCGCCGCAGCCCAGGACGCCGGGGTGCAATTCCGGTACGGGTCCCCCGTCACCTCCCTGGAGCGCAACGGTGACCGCGTCAACGCGGTGATCACCGCTGAGGGCGACCGGATCGCCTGCGACGCGGTGGTGCTGACCACCGAGCTACCGCTGACGTACGAGTTACTGGGCCGGCGGCCCAGGCGCCCGCTGAAGTTCCGCGCGGCGCCGTCGGCCGTGGTGATGCACGTCGGTTGCCGCGCCATCGAACCGCCTCCGGCGCACCACACCATCCTGTTCGGCGACTCCTGGGACCAGACGTTCACCGACATCATCGACGACGGCCGGCTGATGCGGGATCCGTCGCTGCTGGTGACGCGGCCGACGGCCAGCGATCCCGGCCTGGCACCGCCGGGTCGCGATCTGCTCTACATCCTCGCGCCGGCGCCCAACCTGGACCGGGGACGCGTGGACTGGTCGAACACCGCCGGCCCCTACGCTCAGACCATGCTGGAGGCGGTGGAGCAGCGACTGTTACCGGGGCTGCGCGAGAATGCCGAGGTGCTGCACGTGGACACTCCCGCCGACTGGGCACGCGCCGGCATGTTGGCGGGCACCCCGTTCGCGCTGGCGCACACGTTCGCTCAGACCGGACCGTTCCGGCCCTCGAACATGGTGCGCGGTATCGACAACGCGGTGCTGGCCGGTTCGTCGACCACCCCCGGTGTGGGGGTGCCGACCACCTTGATATCCGGACGATTGGCGGCCGACCGCGTCACCGGGGTGGCGGACCGGGATTCGACGCACCTGGATCTGAAAGCCCGGTCGCGATGATCCGCACCGAGCTCGACGCGGCGGGCATCGACGACCCCGGATTGCGCGCGGCGTATCGCAGTTGCCGCAAGATCGCGGCGCAGAACGGCCGCACCTATTTCCTGGCGACCCGCTTGCTGGCTCCCGACCAGCGTCCGGCGATCCACGCGCTGTACGCCTTCGCCCGCCTGGCCGACGACATTCTCGATGAGTTCAATCCGAACCTCGACGCGGCGGCACGGGCGGCCCGGCTGCAGCTGCTGTCGGACCGGTTCTTCGCCGGCGGCGAGCAGCGCGACGAGCCGGTGCTCACAGCGGTCGACCACACGGTGAACCGCTACCGGATTCCGGCCGAGCTGTTCGTGGACTTCCTCGACTCCATGCGCATGGACCTCACCGTCACCGCCTATCCGGATCGCGACGCGCTCAACCGCTATATGCGCGGTTCGGCGGAAGTCATTGGCCTGCAAGTGCTTCCGGTCCTGGGAACGGTCACCGACACCGACGAGGCGGCACCGTACGCCGAAGCATTGGGGCGCGCCTTCCAGTTGACGAACTTCCTGCGGGACGTCGACGAAGATCTGTTGCGCGACCGGATCTATCTGCCCGCCGACGAACTGGCCGCTCACGGAGTAGACCGCGAGTTGATGCTGTGGTGTCACATGCACCGCCGCACCGATGCGCGGGTTCGGGACGCGCTGGCCGAGCAGCACAAGATCACCCGAGAGATCTACAGCTTTGCCGCGCAGGGCATTCCGTTGCTGGCACCACGTTCACGTCCGTGTGTGGCAACGGCGTTGACGCTCTATTCGGAGATTCTGGACCGTATCGAAGACAGCGACTTCGCCGTGTTCACCCACCGCGCCACCGTGGGCAAGGCGCGCCGCATCCAGGTGGCCGGCGGTGCGCTGTTCCAGTCCTGGCGTATCCGTCGATCTCTGCCCGAAAGCCGGAAGCCCGGTGCCGCGTGAGCGACCATTGGCAGTACCTGATCGTGCTGGGCCTGTGTCTGCTGATCACGTTGCCGCTGGAAGTGTTCGGCAAGGGCGTGTACCGCCAGCCCGGCCGCCTGTTGCGCGCGCTGGTGCCGTTCGCGGCGGTGTTCCTGGTGTGGGACGCCATAGCGATCGCCGCCGGAATATGGTGGTACAACGGCGAATACATCACGGGCATCGAGATGCCGCCTCGCATACCCATCGAGGAGGTGCTGTTCTTCGTGGTGATTCCGATCTGCGGGTTGCTCACCTACAGCGCGGTGAGCACCATCCTCGCCTGGAGCAGACGCCGATGACCGGACTGGGTTACACCGTTCCGGCCGTGGTGTCTGTGCTGGCGGTGTGCGCACTGGAATTCACGGTGTTGCGTACCGGCCTGTTCCGGAAACTGGCCTACTGGTTGTCGATGGTGATCGTGCTGGGCTTCCAGGTTCCGGTCGACGGCTGGTTGACAAAGCTCAGCGCGCCGGTGGTCATCTACGACGAACGGCAGACCAGCGGCCTGAGATTTCCCTTCGACATTCCGGTCGAGGACTTCCTGTTCGGCTTCGCGCTCGTCACTGGGGTGTTGCTGCTGTGGGAGTATCAACGTGTACGGCGGTGATGATGGATAAAGCAGGTCTTGCCCGCGGCGACGTCCCAGACGCGTTCGACGTCGGCGCCGACGCCTACGACCGGCTGGTCGGGGCCAACCCCGGCTACCACAGCAACCTGCGGCGTTCAGCGCAGCGCATGGGCCTACCGGACAACGGCCGCGGTCTGCGACTGCTCGATGCCGGGTGCGGCACCGGAGCGTCGACGGCCGCCCTGCTCTCGGTGGCGCCGGAAGCCGAGATCGTCGCCGTCGACGCCTCGGCCGGCATGCTCGAGGCGGCGCGCGCCAAGTCGTGGCCGGCGTCGGTTCGGTTCGTGCACACCCCCATCGAGGAACTCGGCGACCACGGAATCACCGGCCCGTTCGACGGCATCCTGGCGGCCTACCTGCTGCGCAACCTCGCCGACCCGGACAGCCAGTTGCGCGCCTTCGCCGAAATGTTGCGGCCGGGCGGGACATTGGCGGTGCACGAGTACTCGGTGCGCGATTCCCGCGCCGCCATCAGGATCTGGCACGCGGTGTGCTGGGGCATCATCATCCCGTCGGGCTGGTTGCGGACCCGCAGCACCACCCTGTATCGGCACCTGTGGCGCAGCGTCCTGAGTTTCGACGGGGCGCAGCGTTTCCGGCAGCGGATGTCCGATGCAGGTTTCACTGCAGTCCGCGGCGAAACCATGCCAGGCTGGGAACGCAACATCGTCCATACCTTTATCGGGGAGGTGCCGCTGTGACCGACCGACGCCGCGAACGACACTCGGCAACGCCCGGGCTGGCCGACGCCACCTCGCTGGCGTCGCGCCCGCGCGTCGTTGTCGTCGGAGCCGGGATCGCCGGCCTGGCCGCTGCCACCGGACTGGCCGAGCGCGGCGTCGACGTCGAGGTGGTGGAGAAGGAGTCCTATCTCGGCGGGCGGGTCGGCGGCTGGACCGAACAGACCGACGGCACCGAAACCCCGATGAACCGGGGATTCCACGCCTTCTTCCGCCAGTACTACAACTTGCGGGCGCTGCTGAGCAGGGTGGACCCCCAGCTGCGCATGCTCACACCGGTCACCGACTACCCGTTGATCGATGGCGCGGGCCGGCGCGACACCTTTCGCGGACTGCCCCGCACACCGCCCTGGAACGCACTCGTGTTCGCGCTGCGCAGCCCGACGTTCCGGCTCTCCGACCTCGCGCGCATCGACGCCCGCGCGTCGGCGCCGCTGGCCGCGGTATCGGTTCCCGAGATCTATCACCAGCTGGATCACCTCGACGCCGAGACATTCCTGAAAAGCATCAACTTTCCGGAGTCGGCGCGCCACCTCGCCTTCGAGGTGTTCTCGCGCAGCTTCTTCGCCGAGCCGACGCAACTCTCGGCCGGGGAACTGGCGACCATGTTCCACATCTACTTCCTGGGCTCCAGCGAGGGCCTGATCTTCGACGTCGCGAACGCCAATTTCGATGTCGGCCTGTGGAATCCGTTGCGGAAGTATCTCGAAGGACGCGGTGCCCGCTTCCGGGTCGGCGCGCCGGTGCAGCGCGTCGAGACCGTCGACGGCGGTTTCCGGGTGCACACCGCCGACGATTCCCTGGCCGCCGACGCGGTGGTGCTCGCGCTCGATGTTGCTGGCCTGCAACAGATTGTCGCCACCTCGCCCGACCTCGGGAACGACCTGTGGCGAGCGCAGATACGGCGGCTGCGCACCGCGCCTTCGTTTGTGGTTCACCGGCTGTGGCTCGACCGCCCGGTCAGGCCAGACCGGGCTCCGTTCCTGGGTACGGCCGGCCATCCCCCACTCGACAACATCAGCGTGCTGGACCGCTACGAGGCCGAGGCCGCCGCCTGGGCCCGCCGTACCGGTGGCTCTGTCGTTGAATTGCACTCCTATGCAATGGATTCCGCGACTCCCAGCGAAGCGGCGATCGAGCAGTTGCACAAGCTCTACCCGGAGACCGCCGGTGCCACGGTGGTGGAGGAACGCGTGCTGCGCCGAAGCGACTGCCCGTTGTTCACCCCGGGCACCTACACCCGCCGCCCCACTGTGGCCACACCGCAACCCAATTTGGTGCTGGCCGGCGACGGCATCCGGGTGGACCTGCCGGTGGCGCTGATGGAGCGTGCCGCCACCACCGGCTGGGTCGCCGCCAACCAACTGCTGGCGCGGTGGGGTGTGTCCGGTCACGACCTGCTCACTGTTCCCACCCGGGGCCGGTCGGCATTGCTGAGATCGCTGGCGCTGCGCCAAATTAGAGGGCGCGCATGAGCGTCGGCGATCAGTTCCGCGACCGGTGGCCCAAAGACTGGCCGCTGCAGCTGGTTCCACGTGCGGCGTGGACGCAGCAGCGTCCGACCTACGGCCAGGCCCAACCGTCGATCATCAATGCCGCCCTGGAACGGTCGCAGCGCCGGCCCACCGGGAACTGGTACGTGTTCGCGGCCAGCACTGACGTGCGCAGCACTCGTCCACTCGGCGCGCGCGTGGCCGGCGTCGAACTCGTCGCCTGGCGCGATCGGCTCGGTCATCTGACGGTGGGTCCGGCGAGCTGTCCGCATCTGGGCGCAGATTTGGCCACCGGCACGGTCGCCGACGGGGTGTTGTTCTGCCGCTGGCATGGGCTGGCGCTGGAAGGCAATTCGTGCAAGTTGGGCTGGGCACCACTGCCGAGTTACGACGACGGCGTGCTGGCCTGGGTGCGGCTGGACGCTGTCGGCGGGGAAACACCGCGGGACGTGCCGGTCATCCCGGAACGGCCCACCGGAACCACGCTGCCCGCCGTCGCCCGCGTCGACGGCACCTGCGAACCGCAGGACATCATCGCCAACCGCCTCGACCCCTGGCACGGCAGCTGGTTCCACCCCTACTCGTTCACCCGGCTCGAGGTGCTCACCACCCCGACCGAGGAGGACGACCGATTCGTCGTCTCGGTCACCTTCCGGGTCGGGCGCTTCGGTGTGCCGACCATCGCCGAATTCACCTGCCCCGATGCGCGCACCATCGTGATGCGCATCGTCGAAGGCGAGGGCGCCGGCAGCGTCGTCGAAACTCACGCCACCCCAATCGGTCCGGGGCCCGACGGGCATCCCCGCGTCGCCGTGATCGAAGCGGTCGTCGCACATTCGCAGCGCCCGGGGTTCAAAGCGGCTCTTTCGGTGGCGCCCCTGGTGGCACCGCTGATGCGCTACGCGGCCAACCGCCTGTGGCGCGACGACCTGGCCTACGCCGAACGCCGGTACCGGCTGCGAAGCGGCGACTGACCCGCGCACCGCTGCCCAGTCATCTAGGCTGAATCAGCGATGAAGAGAAGATATTTCGCCCTTGTGATCGCCACCGCAGCCGCGCACTTCGCCTACCTCGCCTACCTGCCGAGCGGCGGCTTCCTGGCATTGCGCTGGCGGCGCACCTTCTGGCTGCACCTTCCGACCGTCTGCTGGGGAGTCGCGGTGGTCACGCTGGATCTTCGGTGCCCGTTGACCACCCTGGAAGACTGGGCGCGCGCCCGGGCCGGCATGGGCGCCTTGCCGGAGAACGGCTTCATCGGCCGCTACGTAGACGGTGCCGTCCTGCCTTCCAACCGCACCGGCATTGCGCAAGGGCTGGCGTTCGCCGCGGCCGCGCTCTCCTGGATCGCGTTACTGATCCAGGGCCGGCGGGTACCCGCCTGAGAAACGACGGAAGCGAGCTCAGGTGAGCGACGACAATCTGCGCAAGGGCGACAAGGTCGAATGGAAGAGCCACGGCAACACCGTCGAAGGCACCGTGGAACGGAAGATCACCTCGGACACCGAGGCGGCGGGCCGCACCGTGCGGGCCTCCAAGGACGACCCGCAGTACCAGGTGCGCAGCGACAAGACCGGTAAAGACGCGGTGCACAAGCCGGATGCGCTGAAGAAAAGCTGACGATCGCGCGCGACGACCACTGCACGCGGCACCGCTCGAACGCCCTTCGCGGGACCACGACCCGACCCCGAGGTAAAGCCGGGGGTACCGGCTAACGCACCATCGGGCGGGCACGCCGTACTCTGAATGGTTGATGAAGGGGTGCGGGTAGGTGACCAAGCGCGGCGCAACTGAGCCGCCGCCGAGGCGGGCGGAGCTCGAGAGGCAGCTCTCGGCCGACATTCGCGCGATCACCGCCCGTTCTGATCGGGTCGGACGGCACTACGCCCGCGTCAACGCCGTCAGCAATAGCGATTTCCACGCCCTGCTGCACATCATGGTGGCCGAAACCGCGGGTAAGCCGCTCACCCTGGCGGAATTGCGGCAGCGGATGGACGTATCGCCACCGGCCATCACCTACCTGGTCGACCGGATGATCGAGGCCGGCCACATCCGGCGCGAGCCCGACCCCGACGACCGCCGCAAGTGGCTCTTGCGCTACGAGACGCGCGGCATGAGTCTGGCGCACACGTTCTTCAGCCCCCTCGGCGCACACATCAGGGCGGCCCTGGCCGACATGCCGGACAAGGACCTGGTGGCAGCCCACCGGGTGTTCCTGGCGATGATCGACGCGATGGCGACGTTCGAGGACGAACTAGCCGACGTGGAGCACCACGAGGAATCAGCGGAACTCGGGCGAAGCGCTTCGACCGCCCGCCGGCGGCAGGGGGCCGCCCGGTCCGACGTGCCGCGACGCTGAGAGCAAACGCTGCTCGATCAGATCGGCGCCCCGCGCCACGCCCCCGGTCGCGGCGAACCCGGCGGCCACCCGCCGCGCCCCGTCCGTCATCGTCGCCGCTCTGAGCACCGCGGCCCGCAGTCGTGCCGGTGTCAGCCGCTTGGGTGGTAGCCGGGTGCCACATCCGGCCATCTGCACGCGACGCGCGACCTCGCCCTGGTCCCGGGCGAAGGGCACCACGCAGACCGGTACACCCCGGTTCAGCGCCTTCACGGTGGTCCCCATGCCGCCATGTGTGACGACACACGCGGCCCGCTCGAGCACCGGCCCGTGCGGCACGAACTGACACACCGTCGCGTTCGACGTCCGGGGAAGGCCCGCCGGCACGCCGGCCGGGAAGGTCGCTACGACGTGAACGGGTTCGTCGGCCAGTGCCTTCAGCGCGACGTGACCCAACTTCGCGTCGGCCTGGGCGATCGAGGAGGTACTCACCAGCACGATGGGCCGCTCGACCGCATCCAGCCAGTCCGGAGCAGCCGACACCGTCTGCTCGAACACGCACGCACCGATGAAGTGCACCGTGTCGGACCAGTCCGGGTGTGGATACTCGAACGGCTCGCCTCCGACCGCCAACAGCAGCGGCGCCCGCCTCATCAAGGCGTCCACCGAATTGATCAGCGGCGCGCCCAGTTCGGCGCGGAGCGCGTTGATCCGCGGCAACATCGGGCGATCGAACAGGTACCTGACGAAGGGCCGCATCGAGGCGTCCCGGACCCGCCCGATCACTCCCGGCAGCGGTCGCAGGCCGGGTCCGAACGGTGGCGCCGTCCGCGAATGGAGATAGGGCGTGAACGGTGAGAACACCGCCCACGGCAACCCACTGACGTCGGCCGCCGACATCGCGCCCCAGCAATTCGCATCGACGATCACCGCATCGGGCGCTGTCTCGGCGATCGCGCATCTGAGATCGTCCACCTCGAAAACGGCCCGTCGGCAGAGCACGTCGATCGACCGCTTGAGAACTCCTAAAGCGTTGTGCGCCAGCCAATCATCGCCCACGATGGCTTCGATTCGCGGATCCACCGGATCGGTCTTCACGCCAAGCGCCCGCATGGCGACGACTTCGCTGCTCATGGTGCGCAGATGCACCTGGTGCCCGCGGGCACTCAACTCCTGCAGCAGTGCGGCCATCGGATAGAGATGACCCAGCGCGGGCGAACCGTAAGCCAGAATGATGGCCATGCGTGAGCCTAGCTGACAGGCAGCGCGCCGAGCGTGCGCAGCGAAGGCAGATCGGCCGCACCACATCCGTGCAGGCAGACGCGCAGTTCGTCGATGAAGCTCTGCAGCCACGCGGTTGCCGCATCGGCCGACTCGATCGCGGAGGTGAGCAGGGGGCGGGCGACCGCCACCACGTCGGCGCCCAGGGCGAGCGCTTTCGCCGCGTCCATACCGGTCCGGATACCACCCGAGGCGACCAGCGGGATGCGCGGAAGCGCCGCACGCACCTCCAGCAGCGCTTGCGCGGTGGGTATACCCCAGTCGGCCAGATCCGGGTAACGCAGTTCGCCATAGCGGACCAGCTGCTCAACCCGCGACCACGACGTCCCGCCGGCCCCTGCCACGTCGATGGCCGCCACCGGCGGTTCTCCGGTCGAGCGCAGCAGTTCGGCAACCGCGGTGGCGCCGAGGCCATGGCCGACTTCCTTCAACAACACCGGGTAATCCAGCATCGGGATCAGGTCGTGCAGCCGGTCCAGAGATCCCGCAAAGTCGGTGTCGCCGTTGTGCTGCATCGCCTCTTGCAGTGGATTGGTATGCACCGCAAGTGCATTGGCACCCACCCGGTGGAGCGCCGCATTGATCTCCGGTATCGCGTCCTTGACGAACTGGGACAGGCCGATGTTGCCCACCAACAACACATCTGGGGCCACGTCGCGCACGGCGAAGCTCGGCGCGGCCTGCTCGCCCAGGGCACTTTCCAACATCACCCGCTGAGAGCCGAGCATCATTCCGATGCCCAGCCGCTGCGCGGCGGTCGCCAGATTCCGGTTGATGGTGCCCGACAGCTCGGCACCTCCGGTCATGGCGCCCACCAGCACTGGCGCACGCAACGGGCACCCGAGGAACTGCGCCGACAAGTCGATGTCGGCCAGATTGGTCTGTGTCAGCGCGTTGTAGGGAAGCCGATACCGTTCCAGGCCCGTAGTGACCCCGTGATAGTTCACGTCCCCGTCCAGGCACACGTCGATGTGACGCAGCTTGCGGGTCGCCATCTCGCGCGGCTGCGCCATCACGGAACTCCGGCCCTAGCGGTCAGCAACACTCAGACCTCACTCCTGGGTTTGACCGGTACGGCGATCTCGTTGCGGCGCAAGGCAGGAACCGTCCACGGCGGGTCGTAGAACCAGGCCGCCGGGGAGTCCGTCGCCTCGAATCCCAACTCCCCCAAGGTGTTCATCAGCTGTTTGGTGTGGGACTCGACGGAGCGCTTGGTGGGGATGCCGCTGAATTTGTGCACCGCGACGGTCGCGGGCGGCACGTTCACCAACTTGACGTCGCCTTCGTCCGGCGCGGGAAGGGTGTCCATGGTTTTGTGCGACGGCATGAAGAATTGAATCACCCATTCGCCCTTGGTGCGGGATTCCTGCGCCACCGGCGCGGTCATCGCGATCTTGTCGCGATTGTTGTTCGCGCCGAAGATATAGCGCGCGAGCCGGCGGAACCCGACATTGCGTGCCGACTCCTCGTCGGCCACAACGGTCGTCTGAGCCGCGATCCGATCGCCGTAATGACGGATCTCCACGTCGCGGGTGAGCTTCTCGGTGGTGTGAGCAGGCTCCTCAATGCCGTGCCGGTAGCCCACGACCATGCCGGCGGCTTCGGCGAATTGCCCCACCACTGCACCAATCGATTTCAACAAGGTGGCCTCTTTCCCCTATCAGTCCATGGTGTCGCGATTTTCCGGCGCCCACAACTGAGCCAGTGCTCAGACCGGCGTCGTCGTTGCTGAACCACCACCCGGGCAGTACGCCTCGGCAGTCTCGAGCATACGCGCGATCCGCGATTTTGTTAAGTTACTGAATGTTTAAATCAATTAAGCTATCTCCCCAGGAGCTGTGCCCGCGTCAGCCGGAAAACGAAGACGTCCCGCCACTCGTTCACCCTTCCTGCTTGCGGAATACCCGGCCCAGGTGGCCCGATGACCGGCAAGCCTCGTGTTGCCATGGTCACTGACCGAAACCCACGGGCCGGATTGCGTCTAGGCTGGTGTCAGTTGAGTCCGCAGCTACATTCCTGAGCTCTGGAACCGCTCATCCGCTGGTTCCGCCCACAACTTGATAGGCAACACCGATGCACGCTGTAGATTCACCAGACCAACGCCGCCCCCGCTACCGCTACGTGGTCAATTGCGATGGGGCACAAATGTTCGTATACGCCCGCCGGCTGGCCACCGTGGTCCGTGTGGACGGCGGCGTCGACGCCGCCAACGCCGCGCGGATCGCCGCGGAGATCCGACGATTCACCAGAGCACGCACGCCGCTGATCGTCGATCTCAGCCACCTCGATTTCCTAGGTATCGAAGGATTCCAGCAACTGCTCGCCCTCAACCATCAGCATCGCTCCGCCGGCCTGTACTGCTCCGTGGTGAGCGGTCCCGCATTGGGCCCGCTCCTTCGAGTGGTCAAGGACCACGGCCTTGCCCTGGTCCGATCCGTACCGGAGGCACTCCAGATGATCGAGGACGCCGTTGCCATCCGACGATCGGCTCCGGGGTTGGTGCGGTAGCGCGATGGCCTCGAAACGGCACCTGGACCGTACGTTCCCGTATGAATACGACCTACGCCTGGTGCCGTTCTGGCTGCCCTTCCGCTGGCCCGGCGAGCAAGGTGTGACGCTGACTCAAGACGGCCGCTTCGTCGCCCGCTACGGCCCGTTGCGTGCCGAAGCGCCGCTGTCCCACGTGGTGGAAGCGCATATCACCGGTCCGTACCGCTGGTGGACTGCCGTCGGCCCGCGCCTGTCGATGGCCGATGACGGGCTGACCTTCGGAACCAATGCCGACGCCGGGGTATGCATTCATTTCCAGCCACCGCTGCGCAGGGTCATCGGATTCCGGGACCATTCGGCACTAACGGTGACCGTTGCTGATCCGCGCGGTTTGGTAGCAGCACTTATCTCCGGGTAGTGAATTCCACGGCAACTTCGTTGTCGCACATGGCAAGTAACGCAACCTTATTTCTCGCTCGGCTGGCAACCAACGCTTCATTGGATTAATGTTTAATAAACTGAACTGTCGTTTCGGTTGGTAGCGAAAGTTCGAGGGACGGAACATGTTGTCGGGACTTGTCCGAGCCTGCGTCGCCGCGCCGCGACGGGTGATCGCCGGCGCGATTCTGGTGATGATTGCGGCCGCCGTTTTCGGCATACCCGCTGCCGGCAGTCTGTCTGGGGGTGGATTCCTCGATCCCAACTCTGAATCGGCCCGGGCATCGGCCATGCTCACCAACACCTTTCACCAAGGTGACATGGAACTGGTGTTGCTCGTCAGCGCGGAAAACGGCGTGAAGACCGGCAATGGCCACCTGGTCGGCACCGAGCTGGCACGACAGCTTGCTGAATCGCCGTTCGTCTCTCAAGTGGCCTCACCCTGGCAACCGCAACCCACCCCCGGAACGGTCAGTGGTGACGGCAAGTCCGCGATGATCATCGCCGCACTCAAGGGTGACGAGAACACCGCCGCCAAACACGCCCAGACGCTGGCGGACCGTTTTGCCGGAGAACACGACGGCGTCACGGTACAAGCCGGTGGGTCGGCCATGGTCTATGCGCAAATCAACCAGCAGACCGAAAAAGATTTGCTCCGAATGGAAGTCATCGCCATTCCGTTGAGTTTCCTCGCCCTGGTCTGGGTCTTCGGCGGTGTGCTGGCGGCCGCGCTGCCGGTGGCGGTGGGCGGTTTCGCAATCCTGGGCTCACTCGCCGTCCTGCGCGGGATCGCATTGGTCACCGACGTGTCAATCTTCGCACTCAACGTCGCGGTCGCACTGGGATTCGCTCTGGCCATCGACTACACCCTGCTGATTATCAGCCGCTACCGCGACGAACTTGCCGACGGAGTACCACCTACAGAAGCGGTGGTGCGAACCATGTCGACGGCCGGGCGAACCGTCCTGTTCTCGGCGATGACGGTGGCACTGGCGCTGCTCGGAATGATCTTCTTCCCGATGTACTTCCTCAAGTCTTTCGCCTATGCCGGCATCGCGGTGGTCGCTTTCGCCGCTGCCGCTGCCGTGTCGGTCACACCGGCCGTGCTGCTGTTGCTCGGCAACCGGATCGACGCGTTCGACGTACGGCACCTGGTACGTCGCCTGCTGCGCCGGCCGACACCTTCTCCGCGGCCGATAGAGCAGACCTTCTGGTACCGATTGGCGAAATTCGTTATCAGACAAGCGATACCGCTGGGGCTACTGCTGGTTATCGTGCTGCTTGCGCTGGGCACGCCCTTCCTCGGGGTCAAATGGGGCTATGCCGACGACCGCGTCCTGCCCGACACGTCGTCCGCGCGATTGGCCAACGAACGGATCCGAGCGCAATTTCCGTCCAACTCGGCCACCCGCATCAAGGCGGTCATTCCCGACACCACCGGGTTGAGCCGCCCGGATCTCGACACCTACGCCGCCGCGTTGTCCCGGGTGCCGGATGTGTCGTCGGTGTCCTCACCAACCGGGACCTTCGTCGCCGGCGAGCCCAAGGGACCACCCTCAGCGCCAGCCGGAATGGCCGACGGCGCAGCGTTTCTCACGATTGACAGCACCGCCCCGCTGTACACCGAGGCATCCGAGCAGCAACTGGCCCGGGTTCACCAGATCGCACTGCCCGCGGACAAGCAAGTCCTGATCACCGGTCTGGCGCAGACAAATCAGGACTGCGTGCGCGGCATCACCTCGCGCTTGCCCCTGGTGTTCGGCTTCATTGCGATTGTCATGCTGGTGCTGCTGTTCCTGCTGTCCGGCAGTGTGGTGCTGCCGATCAAGGCGGTGCTGCTCAACATCTTGTCGCTTACGGCGACGTTCGGTGCGCTGGTGTGGATCTTCCAGGAAGGCCACCTCGGCGCGGCCGGCACGACTCCCACCGGGACCTTGGCGGTTAATGTCCCGGTGCTGATGTTCTGCATCGCGTTCGGGCTGTCGATGGATTACGAGGTGTTCCTGCTGTCCCGCATCCGCGAATACTGGCTCGCCTCATCGCAGACCCATGCCGACAACGACGAAAGCGTCGCGCTGGGCATCGCTCGCACCGGTCGGGTCGTGACGGCCGCGGCGCTGCTGATGTCGATCTCGTTCGCCGCCCTGATGTCCGCCGGCGTGTCGTTCATGCGAATGTTCGCCGTCGGGCTGACGATCGCGATCCTGGTGGACGCCACCGTGATCCGCATGATGCTGGTGCCCGCGTTCATGCACGTGCTCGGCCGGCTCAATTGGTGGGCACCGAAACCACTGGCGGCTTGGCACCGCCGGACGTTCACCGCCCTTCCCGAACACGGGCAACCGCCCGCCTATCAGGAATCGGTGGGGCCCAGCTCAGCCTGAAACCGGCGCATCGCGGCGAGCAGCGCGTCGAAAACCCGATGCGCCGCAGCCAGATCCGCGTCGGGCAGATCGGCCATCGCTTCGTGGGTGTGCTCCCCGAGTGGGGTGAAGAACAATCTTGCGGTGTTCATACCGGGCTCGGCGTGGCGCAGGATGACCTTGCGCCGATCCGCCGGATGGGAGTCCCGCCGAATGTGACCGGAGTCGATCAGGCGATCGACGAGGTAGGTGATCGCCGCACCGGACAGACCCATCCGCTGGCTGAGATCCCCGGACGTCATCGGTTGACCCGCTGTCTCGGCGACCATGATGTGCAGCAGAGCCCGAAAATCGGTCGGCCGAACATCGTGGGAGACAGCAAAGATCCGGCCGATCTGGTCGGACTCAGACGACAACTCCCGCAGATCAGCAGCGATCTGCGATTCCAGGGCGGTTCGCTGGCACGCCTGCTCGTCGGGTTCCATACCGATGAGCAGCATATCTGGTTTCTGACCGAATTTCAGTTGATTAATATTTCAGTTACTGAAATGCTTGGTGCTGTGTGGGACGGACTTGCCGCGACTGTGACCCGACGACTCTCCTGGTTGCTCGCACTCGGCGTCTTCGTACTGGGCGTCGGTTTCATGGTGCTGGTGGGCGGGAATGCCGCAGCGGGGCAGGCGCCGCTGTCGGTGCCTACCGAATCGGATTCGGCGAAGGTGCAGAAGCTGTCCAGCCAGTTTCCCGGTGGAGACCGGGTACCGCTCATCGTGGTGGTCAACGGTGCCGCCACCGACAGTGCGGGCGCCCTGAAGCAGGCGTGTGAAGGCGCCCGCGACCGGATGCAGACGGAGCTCAATTCCGGCATACCCGCGGCGCCGGTCCTGGTGTCGGCCGACGGCAAGGCGGCGATCGGGGTGGTGCCGGTCAGCGCCGAACTGTCCGGCTTGCCCCTCAGCGACGCGGTGGACGCGCTGCGCACCGCCGCCAATCGAGGCCTGCCCACCGGCATGACCGCACATGTCACCGGCGGACCGGCGTTCGGGGCGGACATCGCGAACGCGTTCAGCAACGCCAACGTCACCCTGCTGGCGGTAACCGCGGCGGTGGTGGCCCTGCTCCTGATTGCCACCTACCGCTCGCCCGTGCTGTGGCTGGTGCCGTTGGTGGTGATCGGATTCGCCGACCGCCTGGCCAGTGCGGTCGGTGTCGCGGTGGCGTCGCTGACCGGGTTGACCTTCGACGGCTCGACCTCAGGCATCACCAGCGTGCTGGTGTTCGGTGCCGGAACCAATTACGCGCTGTTGCTGATTTCGCGATACCGGCAAGAGCTCCGGCGACATGACGATCACCGTGACGCGTTGCGGCGCGCGGTCCGGATGGCCGGGCCGGCGATCGTGGCCAGCAACGCCACCGTGGTGCTGGCTCTGCTCACCCTGATCTTCGCGTCCACGCCCAGCACGCGCAGCCTGGGAGCGCTCGCGGCCTGCGGTTTGTTGGTTGCGGCGGTCTCGGTCCTGCTGCTGTTGCCGCCGCTGCTGGCCGTGTGTGGACGGCGGCTGTTCTGGCCGTTCGTGCCGCAGCCCGGCGACACCCAGCACAGTGACACCGATACCGGCATCTGGCATCGCGTCGCCGAATCCGTTTCGCGCCGTCCGGTTTTGGTCGCTTCGGTCACGATCGCGCTGCTGGCCGTGCTGGCCACCGGACTGCTGACCACGCGCATCGGCCTCTCCCAAACCGAACAGTTTCGCGTCAAAGCAGATTCGGTGACGGGCTTCGACATCGTGGCCCAGCACTTTCCGGCCGGCCTGGCCAACCCCACCGAGGTGATCGCGCCGGCCGACAAGGCGCCGGAGGTGCAGCAGGCGATCGTCGGCACTCCCGGCGTCATATCAGCGAACCCGTCCGGCACCTCGGCGACCGGGCTGACCAAGTGGTCGGTGGTGACCGATGCCGCACCGTCTTCTCCGCAAGCATTCACCACCATTGCGGCACTGCGACATTCGACCAAGGCGGTGACACCCGACGCCATAGTGGGTGGGCCGGACGCTCAGGCGCTGGACGTGCGAGACGCGGCGGTACACGATCGGATCCTGTTGATACCGGCGATCCTGCTGGTGATCCTGGTTGTCCTGTACGCGCTGCTGAGGTCCGCTCTGGCACCGCCGACATTGCTGGCGGCGACGATCCTGGGCGCACTGGCCGCGCTGGGCCTGGGCGGCTGGGCGAGCATGCATGTGTTCGGATTCCCGGCGCTGGACAACATCGCGCCGCTCTACGCCTTCCTCTTTCTGGCCGCACTCGGGGTGGACTACACCATCTTCCTGGTCACCCGTGCACGTGAGGAGGCAGCTGAGCACGGGGCGCGGGACGGCATGGTGCGCGCGGTGTCGGCCACCGGCGGCGTCATCACCAGCGCGGGAATCGTTCTGGCCGCGGTCTTTTGCGTCCTCGGCGTCCTGCCGCTGATCGTAATGACCCAACTGGGCATCATCGTCGGCCTGGGGATCCTGCTGGACACTTTCGTCGTCCGCACCCTGGTGATCCCCGCACTCTTCGCTCTGATCGGCGACCGTATCTGGTGGCCGGCTGACCTTAATCACGCCAAAACCGAAGGGAGACATCATGAATAAGTCAACTCTGGCCGGCACCGCGCTGGCCGTCACCGCGGCTGCGGCGTCCGGGAGCGTCGCCAGCCCCAATCGGACACCGGGTTGGTACGACCGGCTCCGCAAGCCCAGTTTCCAGCCACCCAAGGTGGCCTTCCCGATCGCCTGGACCAGCCTGTACACCGACATCGCGGTCACCTCCGCGAACACCATCGACCGCTTTCGCGAGGACGGGCGCGACGCGGAAGCCCGCAGCTACGCCGCGGCCCTAGGAGTCAACCTGGCGATCAACGCGGGCTGGAGCTGGCTTTTCTTCCGCTACCACAAGCTGGGCCCCTCTGCGGTGGGCGCCGCGGCGCTGACCGCCAGCAGCGCCGACCTGGTGCGGCGCGCCGTCGACGCCGACCCACAAAAGGGCTGGGCCCTGCTGCCCTACCCGCTGTGGTGTGGATTCGCCACCGTATTGGCCACGAGCATCTGGCGGCTGAACCGCTGAAGGAGGGCCGACCATGCCGGCACTGTTGTGGTTTCGACGCGACCTTCGGTTGCGTGATCACCCCGCGCTTGCGGCCGCATCGGAGAACGACGAAGTGCTGGCCTGTTTCGTGCTCGATCCGCGACTGGAGGCGTCGTCCGGACCGCGGCGCCTGCAGTTTCTCGGTGACTCGCTGCGCCGGCTTAATGACGATCTGGGCGGTCGGCTGCTGGTGACACGCGGGCGCCCGGAGGAGCGAATTCCATTCCTCGCCAAGTCGATCGAGGCCGCTGCGGTGCACATCTCGGAGGACTTCACGCCGTTCGGGCGGCGCCGCGACGAGCGGGTCCGCGATGCGTTGGACACGGTGCCACTGGTCGCCACGGGCTCGCCGTACCTGGTTTCGCCCGGGCGGGTCACCAAGGACGACGGCACGCCCTACAAGGTGTTCACGCCCTTCTTCGGCAGGTGGCGCGAAACCGGTTGGCGCTCCCCCGCCTCTACCGATGCCGACAGCGCACGCTGGATCGACCCGTCGCAAGTGAAGTCCCGCAAAGAGGTCAAGACGCCGGATCCGGGCGTCGAGCTGGATCTCGCGGCCGGCGAGGCGGCGGCCCTGTCCCAGTGGGCGTCGTTCCTCGAGGCTGGGGTGCAAGGCTACGCCGACGACCGCAATCGGCCGGATCTGCCCGGCACCAGCCGGATGTCGGCGCACCTGAAATTCGGCACCATTCACCCCCGGACGATGGTCGCCGACCTCAACCGGCGGCGCCAGGGCGACTCAGCCTATTTGCGGGAGTTGGCATTTCGCGATTTCTACGCCTCGGTGTTGCATCACTGGCCGCACAGTGTCTGGTGGAATTGGAACCGCGACTTCGACGCCATCGAAACCGACACCGACGCGCAGGCCAAGCGCAAATTCGAGGCATGGAAGGCGGGCGAAACCGGCTACCCGTTCGTGGACGCCGGGATGCGCCAACTGCGCGAGACCGGGTTCATGCACAACCGGGTGCGCATGATCGTGGCCTCGTTCCTCGTCAAGGACCTTCATCTGCCCTGGCAATGGGGCGCCCGCTGGTTCCTCGAGCAACTGGTGGACGGCGATATGGCCAGCAATCAGCACGGCTGGCAGTGGAGTGCCGGCTGCGGCACCGATGCGGCACCGTACTTCCGGGTGTTCAACCCGACCAAACAGGGCGAAAAGTTCGATCCCGCAGGCGATTACATTCGCCGGTGGGTACCCGAACTGGCCGATGCCGACGATGTCCACCTGGCCAAGGGGAAGCGGCCGAAAGGCTATCCCGAACCCATCGTGGACCATGCGGCCGAGCGCACGGAGGCGCTGCGGCGCTACCGGGACATCAGCTGAGGCAGCCATTTGGCTGATTCGCTTTTCAGATGGTCGCCGGCGTGCCATTATCTCCCCGACTCATCACGGGGTTCTACACACGCCAGGGAGGCGCTATGGCTCGGATCGTTCGGACGTTGCTGGTCTCGGGTGCCGCCGTCGGCCTGATGGCCAGTGCTGGGGCCTGCTCGTGTTCGGTCGGATCGTCGGGCCCCAAGACGGTGAGCAAGAAGGACGTCGCCGGCCAGATCATCACCAAGATGACCGACTCCAACGGCAACAAGCCGAGTTCGGTGAGTTGCCCGGACGACCTGCCGGCCAAGGTGGGCGCGCAGACCAACTGCGAGATGAAGGTCAAGGACGAGACCTACAACGTCAACGTCACCGTCACCAGCGTCGAAGGCAAGGACGTCAAGTTCGACATGGTGGAGACGGTCGATAAGGACCAGGTCGCCCACATCATCAGCGACAAGCTCTACCAGCAGGTCGGTCAGCGGCCCGACGCGGTCACCTGCCCGGAGAACCTGAAGGGCTACGAAGGCGCCACGCTGCGCTGCCAGCTCACCGACGGCAGCTCCAAGTACGGCATCAATGTCACCGTCACCAACGTGGTCGGTGGGGACGTCAACTTCGACATCAAGGTCGACGACCACCCCGAATAGGCCGATCCCCGGGTGTGCGTCCGCCGAGATTGACGCTGCGCACAGTTGGCGCGGCGGGTCGTGTGCGTGCGGTCAGTGTCGCGCAGTCCGCAGGCCAAGCGGTTTCTACTGAGCGGCCTTCTTGCGTTCGATATCGGCAAGTGCCGCAGCCAGTTCGGCGCGTTGGGCGGCTGAGGTTTCCCACGACAGCTTGCGGTTCTTGACCACCTTGGCCGGCGCGCCGACCGCGATCGAATAATCCGGGATGACGCCGCGGACCACCGCGTGCGACCCCAGGACGCACCCTCGGCCGACGGCCGTGCCACGCAGCACCGATACCTTGACCCCGATCCAGGTGTCGGGGCCGATTCGCACCGGCGACTTGATGATGCCCTGGTCCTTGATCGGCAGCGTGATGTCGTCCATCCGGTGGTCGAAGTCGCACAGGTAGCACCAGTCGGCCATCAGCGCGGAGTCGCCGAGCTCGATGTCGAGGTAGCAGTTGATGACGTTGTCGCGGCCCAGCACCACCTTGTCACCGAACCGCAGCGAACCCTCGTGCGCCCGGATCGTGTTCTTGTCCCCGATGTGCACCCAGCGCCCGATCTCCAGCTGCGCCAATTCGGGTGTGCAGTGGATCTCGACGCCCTTGCCGAGGAACACCATGCCGCGGGTGATGATGTGTGGATTCTGCAGCTTGAACTTCAGCAGCCGCCAATATCGCACCAGGTACCACGGGGTGTATGCCTTGTTGCGCAGTACCCACCTCAGCGAGGCGAGCGTCAGGAATTTCGCCTGGCGCGGATCCCTGAGCCGCCCTCCCCGCCACCTGCGATGCAGCGGAGCACCCCACATGCTCGTCATGTGCCGAAGCCTACCGACGACGGAGCCGCCCGGACCGGCGGGCTGCGGAGTTGGGCGATCGGCCGCCCGCGATACCCTCACGTGTGCTCGCGCGACGTCTCCTGACGCCTGTCCTGGTGGCCATCCTCACCCTCGGGCTCGGCGGTTGCGGTAACACGGACTCCTGGGTGGACGCCGCACCCGCGCTGGGCTGGCCGGCGCAGTACGGTGACGCCGCCAACAGCAGCTACAGCCCCACGACGGGCGCCGGCAAGCTCGTCCTGCGGTGGACTCGCTCGGCCAAGGGAAGCGTGGCGGCCGGCCCCGCCCTCGGAGCACGCGGCTTCCTGGCGCTCAACGCACAGACCCCGGGTGGCTGCTCCTTCATGGAATGGGAGATCGGCAACGGCCGGCAGCGCTGGTGCACCCGCCTGGTGCAGGGCGGCGGCTTCGGTGGCCCGCTGTTCGACGGCTTCGACAACCTCTACGTCGGGCAACCCGGAGCCATCATCTCGTTCCCGCCGACCCAGTGGACGCGCTGGCGGCAGCCGGTGATCGGGATGCCGACCACCCCGCGGTTCCTGGGCGACGGCCATTTGCTGGTCAGCACTCACCTGGGACAGCTACTGGTTTTCGACACCCACCGCGGTGCCGTCGTCGGGACCGCGCTGGATCTGGTGGAGGGCGTCGACCCGGCCGATGCGACACGCGGACTGGCCGACTGCGCGCCGTCCCGCGCGGGCTGCCCGGTGGCGGCTGCGCCCGCATTCTCGCCGGCGAGCGGGACGGTGGTCGTCAGCGTCTGGCAGCCGGGGGCACCGGCAGCTGGACTGATCGGGCTGAAGTACCGCGGCGGGCAGCTGTCCCGCGAGTGGACTAGCGACGCCGTCAGCGCTGGCGTGCTGGGCAGTCCGGTGCTGTCCGCCGACGGCACCACCGTCTACGTCAACGGCCGCGACCAACGGTTGTGGGCGCTGCAAGCCGCCGACGGCAAGGTCAAATGGTCTGCGCAGCTGGGCTTTACGGCGCAGACGCCACCGTCGGTCACGCCGCAGGGTCTGATCCTTTCCGGCGGTGGCCCCGATGCCCGGCTGGCCGCCTTCCACGACAAAGGCGATCATGCCGACTCGGCCTGGCGACGCGACGACGTCACCCCGCTGTCGACCGCGTCGGTGGCCGGCGGCAGTGTCGGCTACACGGTGTCGGCCGGGATGAACCTGCTGGTCTTCGACCCGGGCGATGGCCACACCGTCAACATGTATGCGCTGCCGGGAGCCACCGGATCCCCGGTCGGAGTGTCGGTGGGCAAGGACCGGCAGGTGGTGGTCACCACCAGCGACGGCCAGGTGTACTCCTTCGAGCCCGCCTGACCGTTGGCTCGGCGTTGAGGGCGCGCGCTACTCGCACTTCGTCGCCACCGGCGCAGAATGAACGGCACTAAATCGCCAGCGGCGGGATCGAGCTGCGAGGCACCTGCACCTGGGTGGCGCCGGCGAAGGACGGCAGCAACTCGCCCTGGGCGAAGTAGAAGATCAGCGCGTCGTCGGTGATTGCGAAGTTCTGGTAGTTGGTCGGGTCGTGACCGGCACCCGGCGAAATCGTCACACCCAGTCCGGTCTGGTGTTCCAGTTCCCGTTGCACGATTGGGAAGATCGCGTCCAGCGCGTTGGTATTGGGCGCAAACAGCGTGTCGAACGTGATGGGTTGCTTGCTCCCCAGGTTGTAGTTGAACGCCTTGAACCAGTTGGACGGCCGGGCCCCGCCGAGATCCTGGAAGAACTTCAGCACCACGCTGCGGGTGCGGGGCGGCTGTCCGGAGCTGTGTTGCTCGTTGGTGGCGTCCATCTGATAGGGCTGGTCACGCCGGCCGCCCGAACTCTGCGCGACGTTGACGAACCCGTCGCGGTTCTGCGTGATGTAGTCGGTCAGCGCCTGCTGGTCGGGATAGTCCACGGGAAAGGTCATGTCCAGTGTGTAGGTGGCGCTGGATTGGTGGATATGGCACATCTGGGCAGCCTCCAACGAGCCGCCCAGTGCGGCACACGACGGCGGGGCGGCACTCGCCGGCCAGCCAACCACGGCGGCGGCGGCCAGCGCTGCGGCCGCTATCAGATAACGCATCTCTGTCCTTGTACCGAGTCCTTGCACACCAAAGTGGCGTAAGTACGCCCTAAGGGGTAATCGCCGTCAGCGTACCCGGCGTTACCGAGACGGCTGGCAAACGTAGGCCACCGCGTGACTGGCACTCTTCGGGCCGCTGCGCCCGATCCTGGCGATGACCACCGAGAGTGCTCTGCCGCCGTGCAACCGCAGTCGGCGACGCAACTGGTCAGGGTCCACCTGTACCCCGCGTACCAGGATTTCGGCCGCCCCGCAGTCCAGCGCCGACAGGGCCTGCCGCAACCGCCGCTCGTCGAAGGCCAGCTGCTCGAGAACTTCGAAGCCACGGACTCCGGGCGGCAGCCGATCACCGGACAGGTAGGCGATCTCGGGGTCGAGCTGCCACAACCCGTGCCGGGCGCCGTAGTGACGCACCAGGCCGGCCCGGACGACGGCGCCATCAGGGTCGATGATCCATCGGCCCGCCGTCCGCACCTCGCAGTCGTCCGGATCGGCGGAGGTGAGGTGTTCGCCGAGGTCGAGGATGCTCGCGCGTCGCCGCACACCCGGCTGGGCGAGGTCGCCCGACCACAGGCAGGCCTCGCGGACCGAGCCGCGGTAGGACGTCACCTCGATCTCCCCGTCGAAGCCGAATCGGCCGACTTCGTCGAAATCGATCCCCGGAGCACACTTCACCGCGCTGTCCCGGCCGCGGTAGACGGTCAGCAACGGTCCCAGGGCGGGCTGGTAATCGGCCGGATTGAAACGGCGGCGGCCGCTGCCACGCCGGGCCGGGTCGACGATGACGGCCGCGCCGCGGGTGACCGGGTGCAACGCATCGGCGCGGCACAGAGCTGTCGTCGCTCCGAGGTTGTGGCGCGCCATCGCCAGCCGGACGGGGTCGATGTCACTGCCGATGACCCGCTGCGCCACGCCGGAAAGCGCGGCAAGCTCGGTGCCGATCGAGCATGTCGCGTCGTGCACCACCCGCCCGGCCAGCCGGGCCGCCCGGTGCAGCGCTACCGGTGCGGCGGTGGCCTGCTGCAGCGCTTCGTCGGTGAACAGCCAGCCCGAGACGTCACCCAAACCGGCCAGCTTCTCGGCCGCCTTGCGGCGCAGCAACGTCGTCTCCACCAGCGCCGGAGCACGCTCACCGAACCGGCGGCGCACCGCGTCGATGTCGGCAATCCGGGTGGCGTCACTGAACTCGAGGCCGGTGACAATCGCCAAAGCCTCGCGGCCGGCTTCCGAGCGCAGGTATCTGACGTCGCCGGTATCGAACGGGCTCAGGAGGGTTTGACCCCGGTGACCATCACGTTGTAGAACCAGCCCTTCGGGGCGATGTGCCGCCAAACGTTGGCGTCCACCCAGCTCAGCGCCTTCCAGCCGTTGAAGGCGAACTTCGCCCAGCCCCAGCCCAGCTTCCCCGGCGGTACCGTCGACTCGAACGTGCGGACCGGCCAGCCGAGCATGGCGGCGGTGAACTCCTCGCTGGCGGTCTTGACCTGCACCGCGCCCGCGTTGGTGGCCATCCGCTCCAGGTCCTTGGGGTCGAAGGTGTGCAGGTCGACGATCCACTCCAGCGCCGCGGCCCGCGAGTTCTCGTCGATCTCCTCCTGCGGGCGGCGCCAGCTGCCCAGCCCGGGCAGCTTGACTGCCCGGATGGTGACGTTCCAGGTGAGGTCCGCCAGCGCCCGGGCGTAGCCGTTGCCGACGGTGGTCGGCTCACCGGCGAAGACAAACCGGCCGCCGGGCTTGAGCACGCGCAACACCTCGCGCAGCGACAGCTCCACGTCGGGAATGTGGTGCAGCACGGCGTGCCCCACCACCAGGTCGAAAGTGTTGTCGTCGTACGGGATGCCTTCGGCGTCGGCGACCCGGCCGTCGATGTCCAGGCCCAGCGACTGCCCGTTGCGGGTGGCGACCTTGACCATGCCGGGCGACAGGTCGGTGACCGACCCGCGCCGCGCCACCCCGGCCTGGATCAGGTTCAGCAGAAAGAATCCGGTGCCGCAGCCGAGTTCCAGCGCGCGGTCGTAGGGCAGCTCGCGGGTCACCTCTTCGGGAACGATGGCGTCGAAGCGGCCCCGGGCGTAGTCGATGCAGCGCTGGTCGTAGGAGATGGACCACTTGTCGTCGTAGCTCTCGGCTTCCCAGTCGTGGTAGAGCACCTGGGCGAGCTTGCTGTCGTGCCGGGCCGCCTCCACCTGTTCGGCGGTGGCGTGCGGGTTGGGTGCCGAGTCGGCGGGAATCTCAGAACTCCTCGTCATGCAGGGCAGCCTAACCGCCGTCGCTGCCGCCTCTCGCGTCAGCGTCCTGACCAGCGGCGAACACCTCGACGTAGCGACGGTCGTCGGCGGCGTGGCGTTCGCGGTCTCCAGGGGTCTCGTAGACCGCGTTGATTCCCGCTTTGGCGGCGGCCAGTGCGGGTCGCGGACCGTCCAGGAACCGCCTGGCCCACGTCGCCGCGGCGTCGTAGACGTGGTCGGGAGCCACCATGTCGTCGATCAGACCCAGCGCCAGCGCCTCTTCGGCATCGAAGAACCGGCCGCTGTACACCAGCTCTTTGGCCCGGCTCGGTCCGACCGCGCGGGTCAGGCGGGCCATTCCGCCGCCACCGGGGACCAGTCCGGCCAGGATCTCGGTGGCGCCGAATTTGACGTTGTCACCGCTGACCCGCCAATCGGCGGCCAGCGCCAGCGTCAGCCCCGCGCCCAGGGCGTATCCGGTGATGGCGGCTACAGTGGGCTTCGGGATGGACGCGACCGCGTCGACGGCCTCGCGCCGCACCCGGGCCGCGGTGCCGGCCTCGGCCGGGCTGAGCGTCCGCAGTTCGGGCATGTCGTCGCCGGCGGAGAAGATCTCGTGACCGCCGAACAGGATCACGGCGGCGACGTCATCGCGCCGGCCCAGCTCCTCGGCCGCGGCGGCGATCTCCCGATAGACCTGCCGGGTCATCGCGTTGGTGGGTGGCCGCGACAGCAACAGCATGCCCAGCCCGGCGTCTTGCGAGCCGTCGCTGACCACGACGCTCACGAACTCGTTCAAAGCGGCCACTTCATCGATCCGCCGGCTTCGCGCGCCCGGTGGTAGCGGTCGGAGTCGAAAAACTCGAAGACCCAGTTGTCGCCCCGCTTTTCCAGCAGCGGCTGGATGGGCACGATCTGGCGTTCGACGGCCAGTACCTCGGCGACGGTGCGGCCGGCCAGCGAATCCAGCTGTGTCCAGGTCGGCGGCAGCAGCACATTGCGCCCGGCTTCGAAGTCGGCGATCGCCTCTTGCGGCAACGCCCAGCCGGACAGATCGGACTCGGTGTTCTCGCCGTCGGCGCGCTGTCCTTCGGGAAGGGCCGCCACGAAGAAGTAGGTGTCGTAGCGGCGGGTGCGCTCGGCTTCCGGGGTGACCCAGTTCGCCCACGGCCGCAGCAGGTCCGAGCGCAGCACCAGTTGCTCGCGGCGCAGGAAGTCGGCGAAGGACAGCGTGCGGTCGGCCAGCGCGTGCCGGGACTCGCGGTAGACGGAGGCGTCGCCCACGATACTGTCCGGGTCGTCGGCCGGTCCGGCGAACAGCACACCGGATTCCTCGAATGTCTCCCGTGCCGCGGAGCAGACCAGGGCGATGGCCAGGTCGGTTTCGATGCCGAACCGCTGCGCCCACCACTCGGGAGGCGGACCGGCCCATGCGATATTGGCGTTGCGGTCGCGGTCGTCGACGCCGCCGCCCGGGAACACGATCACCCCCGGGGCGAACTCCATCGCCGAGTGGCGACGCATCAGGAAAATGTTCAGGCCGCCGGGCGCGTCGCGCACCAGCATCACGGTTGCGGCCGGTCGCGCCGGCAGCGGAACGTGCGGTTCGTTCATGGTCGCCTCCGATGAGCTGCGCGGGTGCGAACGCGGCGGGCGAAATAACGTCCGTCGACCACATCGAGCGCGATCCGCTGCCCGAACGCGGTGGAGAGATTCTCCGCGGTCAGCACATCGGGCAACAGCCCGGACGCGACGGCCTCGCCCTCCGACAGCAGCAGGCAGTGACTGAACCCAGGTGGCACTTCCTCGACGTGGTGAGTGACCAGCACCAGGGCCGGCGCGTCGGGGTCGGCGGCCAGATCGGCCAGCCGGGCCACCAGTTCTTCGCGGCCACCCAGATCCAGGCCGGCGGCGGGTTCGTCAAGCAGTAGCAGCTCGGGGTCGGTCATCAACGCGCGGGCGATCAGCACCCGCTTACGTTCGCCTTCGGACAGCGTCCCGTAGGTGCGATCGGCGAGGTGCTCGGCGCCCAGGCTCTCCAGCATGTCGACCGCGCGCCGATAGTCGACGTCTTCGTATTGTTCACGCCAGCGGCCCAGCACCGAGTAGCCGGCCGACACCACGAGGTCGCGCACCACTTCGTCGGACGGGATCCGCTGCGCGAGCGACGAGGAGCTCAGGCCGATCCGTGACCGCAACTCGCTCACGTCCACCCGGCCGAGCCGCTCCCCCAGCACGAACGCGAGGCCACTGGTCGGATGCTCCGAGGCGGCGGCGATGCGCAGCAGCGAGGTCTTTCCGGCGCCGTTCGGGCCGATGATCACCCAGCGTTCGTCGAGTTCGACGGCCCAGTCCAGCGGGCCCACCAGAGTTCGCCCGCCACGGCGCAGCGACACATTTCTGAAGTCGATCAGCAGGTCGGGATCGGCTTCGAGAGAGCCGGGTTCGGGCACCCGCCCATCGTGCCGTACCGCGTCGCGGCTGTGGTTGCCGGGTCGCGTTACCCCGCGAGCAGACACAAAATCACCGTGGAGCATGGCGGGTTCACGCGGTCGTCGCAACACTCTCGATTTGAGAGGTTGCGGCGACCGTGTCGTTTTCCAAGGACTGTGTTCGGCTTGGTGATTTGTTAGCAAAGTTGGTGGATGCCGGTGTGCCCGTGAAGGAGGCCGCCGCCCAGTTGGGTGTCTCGCGGGGTCATGGGTATGCGATTTTGGCGGCCTTGGGCCGGCCCGTGGGTTCCCCGCGCCCGGATGTTAGTGGTGTGGATATCAGCCGGGTCGTGGCGGTCTTCGAGGCTACGGGTTCAGTCAATGCGGCGGCGAAGGCGGTCGGTGTGTCGCACAGTACTGCCCGGCGGATGCTGGTGGAGCTTGGCTTGGTCAGCCAGCAGCGGCGGCCGTTCGGTAAGCCGGTGGCCCGGGCCCGGTTCTTTGAGTTGCTTGAGCAGGGCTGGTCGGTCAGCCGGGCGGCGCGCGAGGTCGGGGTCCACGTAGGCACGGCCCGGAATTGGCGCGACGGTATCGTGCGGGTCGCCGACACGCGGGTGCGCCGAGACGGCACGGTCATCCAGTACCGCGCCGCCGGGCGCTACACACAGGTGGTGAACACCGACAAAGTGGCCGTGGCGGCGATCAGTGAGCGCTACCTGTCGTTATCGGATCGGTTGGCCATCGCCGACGGGTTGGTCAACGGATGGACCTTGACCGCGATCGGCGCCCGGATCGGCAAGCACAAGTCAACGGTCTCGCGTGAGGTCGCCGCGCGCAGTGTGCAGGGGGTGTATCTGCCCTATCACGCTGATCGGGCCGCCCACGCCGCTCGGAGCCGGCCTAAAGCAGCCAAACTGGTGATCAACCAGAAGCTGCGCCAGGCGGTGGAGCAGGGGCTGTCCCAACGGTGGTCTCCCGAAGAGATCTCTTACCGCCTGGTCAAGGACTTCCCCGACGATGAAAGCATGCGGGTGAGCACGGAAACGATCTACCAGGCCCTGTACTTTCAAGCCCGAGGTGGCCTCAAACGTGAACTCACACAGGCACTTCGCAGTGGACGCACAATACGCAAACCCCGTCGCCGCCCTGATCAGCGCACCCAACGGTTTATCGATCCGATGATCATGATCAGTGATCGCCCCGCCGAAATCGCCGACCGCGCGGTACCTGGGCACTGGGAAGGCGACTTGATCATGGGACAAGCCAACAAGACCGCGATCGCCGCCCTGGTCGAACGCGCCACCCGTTACACACTTCTGGTGCCTCTACCCAACGGCCACCACGCCGAAGCCGTCCGTGATGGCCTGATCGCCACGATCGCATCGCTGCCAGCTCATCTGCGCGGCTCACTGACCTGGGATCAGGGATCGGAAATGGCAGGACATAAACAGTTCTCCATGGCCACCGACATGGCCGTCTACTTCTGCGATCCCGCCAGCCCCTGGCAGCGCGGCACCAACGAGAACACCAACGGCCTTTTGCGCCAATACTTCCCCAAGGGAACCGACCTAAGTGTCTATGGCCCCGAAGACCTCGAACACGTCGCCCAGCAACTCAACGGACGCCCACGCAAAACACTCGACTGGGATACCCCAGCCGAGCGCCTGCGTGATCTACTACTGGCCAACTAACCAGCAGTGTTGCAACGACTCCTAGAAACCGCCCATTCGCTCCAACGGGATTTTGTGTCTGCTCGCGGTCAGAGGTCGTTGCCGGCGTAGGAGAGGTTGAAGCTCTTGTTGGCCAACGGGAAGTCCGGAACGATCGTGTCGCCCATCGCGACCGGCAATGCGGGCCAGTTAAACCAGGACGGGTCGACCACCTTGCACCGGGTGACCACCCCGGCGTCGACCTCGACGCGGTGGACCACCGTGCCCCGCCACCCTTCCACGATGCCCACCCCCGAGGTTCCGGCCGCCGGTAGCGGCGTCTGGAAGTCGAGGGGGCCGCGGTGCCCCTCGATCAGCGTGCAGATCAGCCCGACCGACGCCGCGAACTCGTCGCGCCGGATTGTGTAGCGGGCCAGCACGTCACCCTCGTCTCGACCGACCGGGACCAACGGCAGCGCGGTGGTCGGATGATCCAGGCGGGCATCGGTGCCGATGCCACTGGCGCGGGCCACATAGCCGAGGCAGCCCAGCGCCTGAGCGTCCTCGCGGTGCAGCACCGCGGTGTCGGCGAACCGGTCGTAGATCACCGGATTGCCCAGGGTCAGCTCGCTGATCTCCGCAACCTCCCGAGCCAGCGTGTGTAACTCCGCGGTATCCGGAAGTTGCTGCAGCACAACACCTCCCGGACGGATCGCGCCGCGCAGCAAGCGATGGCCGGTGACCCGGGCGTTGATCCGCAACAGGCATTCGCGGACGCGCTGGGCGTGCGCGTTGGCAAGGGCGAAACCGACGTCGTTGGCCAGCGCGCCCAAGTCGGTGGCGTGGTTGAACAGCCGTTCCAGCTCGACCAGCAGCGCCCGCAATTCGTGCACCGGCTCGGGAATATCGATTCCCAGCGCATCCTCCACCGCCAGGCTGTAGGCGAGCGCATGGGCGGCCGAGGTGTCGCCGCTGATCCGCTCGGCCGGCGCGATGCCGTCGGCGGCGGTACGTCCCTCGAAGAGCTTCTCAATTCCCCTGTGCACGAACCACAGTCGTGTCTTCAGGCGCAGCACCGATTCGCCGATGACCGAGAACCGGAAGTGCCCCGGCTCGATCAGGCCGGCGTGCACCGGTCCAACCGGGATTTCGTAGACTCCGGCACCGTCGACGGTGACGAACGGAAATCCGCCTACCGTCGCGAATTCGGGCGGGTTTCCGGCCTGTCGGCGCATCGGATGCCAGTCCTGCGGCCAGTGCGCGTGGCTGACCAACCGCCGCGGCTGCGGATGCCCCACCGGTTCCACCCCGTACAGGTCCATCATCTCCCGCTCGAAGCGGCCCGCGGAGATCGACAGATGCCCCAGGGACGGCACCGACGGACCGGCCGCGTCGGTGGTCACCGTGAGCTCGGTTCTGCGGTCCGGGCCGCCGGCCAGCAGCAGGTACACAATGCGTATCGCATCGCCGTCATCGTGAGCGGCCACCAGCGCCAACCGAAAACCGTTCTCCAGCAGGTCCCCTACCGCACCGGGAAGCTCGTCGGCGCTGACCTCACGCCGCTGCATCACCCGGCTCCGAACTGGCCGGCGGCCGCGTTGAACAACCCGGTGAGCGGTCCCGCCGTGACCCCCAGCACCAATGAGGCCACCACACCGCTCACCAGGGCACCCGCTACGGCGGCCGGCACCACGATCGGTGGCGCGTGGTCACCCGGGGGTCCGAGCAGGATCCGGCGGGAGTTGCTGACCAGCGCCGCGAACGCCACCACCATGAGCAGCAGCGCGGCGCCGAGCACCCAGGACATCCGGGCATCCGCCAGCGACCGCGCGATCGAGATTTCGCTCGCGAACATGGCGAATGGCGGCAGTCCGAGCAGGACGACCACTCCGACGGCGAACGACACACCTACCAACCGCGAGCGCGACAACACGGCGCTGATATCGGCGATCGCCGTCGAGCCGTGCGCGGCCTGCAATTGCCCACCGGCCAGGAACAGCACCGTTTTGCCGACGCCGTGCGCCAGCACGTGCAGCAGCAGCGCCGCGATCGCGAGCTTGGTGCCCGCGGCCGCCGCCACCGCGATCAACCCCATGTTCTCCATCGAGGAGTAGGCCAGCATCCGCTTGAGATCACTTGCGACAGTGAGCAACAGCGCGGCGATCAACACCGTGGCCAGTCCCACCGTCAACAAGCCGGCACGCAGGAAGCCCGGCCCCACTGCGGCGTCGACGATCGGCCGCAGCCGCAACAGCACCGAAAAGGCCACCGAGAGCAGCACTCCGCTCATCAGCGCCGACACCGGGGCCGGCGCCTGGCTGTGCGCATCGGCCAGCCAGCCGTGGAACGGAACCAGTCCGACTTTCGCGCCGTATCCGATCAGCAGCAGTCCGCCGGCCAACCGGGTGACCGCCGGGTCCAGATGTGCGGCGCGGGCACCCAGCACGTCGAGGTTGAGGGCGCTGGCCCCGTCGGCCCCCGCGTGCCGCGCGACGAAGTAGAGCAGCACCGTCCCCAGAAAAGCAACGGCGATGCCGACCGAACAGATCACCACGTACTTCCAGGTGGCCTCCAGCGCGGTGACGTTGCGACGGTGCCCCACCAGGAACGCCGTGATCACCGTGGTGGCTTCCACAGCCACCCAGACGACGCCGATGTTGTTGGCGGACACCGCGACTGCCATGGCCGCCAGGAATGCGGGGGTCAGCGCCCCGTACACCCGCGCGTCACGTGGGTCGGTGTGACCGTGCGCCAGCTCGGCGTCGATGTAACCGATGCTGGCCCAGGTCGCCAGGATGCCGACGACGCCGATGACGACCAGCATGGTCAGCGAGAGCGCGTCGGTGCGCAACAGTCCGCCCAGGGCCACGTGCGGCAGCGCCCCGGTCTGAAGACCCAGCGCCACAGCACAACCCAGCACGACCAGTGCGGACAGCGTGGTGAGCACCGCGGTTCCGCGGCGCCATCCGGCGACCGCCGCGACGGCGGCGGCAAGGGCGGGCGCCAGGATTGGCGCCAGAATCAGCTCCGTCGTCATCAATCCCGCAATCTCTGGAGGCGGTCCAGGTCGGCGCCACCGAGCATGCGCCGGAGCCGGCCGGTCAGCACACCGAGCACGATCAGCGCGAACAGCACATCCAGCGAGGCACCGAGTTCGACGATCAGCGGAACGCCGGCCGTCAGCAGGAATGCGGTGGCCGCAATGCCGTTGTCCAGCATCAGGAAACCCGCGGCCTGGGAAATGGCGTGCCGCCGGGTGACCATCACGAACATCGCGATCAGCACCACCGCCATCCCGGCCGGCACGGCACTGACGGCGGGGCCCGGATCGAGGTCGACCACCGGACGGGTGACGGCCAGCGCGACCACGGTGAGCGCCGCGGCGATCAACAGGGACGCGATGCTGTTCACCAAGGGTGTCGCTTCGCGCTGTTGGCGCTCCTCGGCGCCCAGCGCACGCGCGAGCAGCGCAGGCAACACCACCCCACGCAACACGAAGAGGGCCGCGCCGACGCCGACCAGCTCCCAATCCCCGCTGTGCACACCGAGAATCAGCGGAATCGCCGCCAGCGCGATGCCCTGCAGCGCCAGCAACCGCACGATGGAACGCAGGTCACGCCGCCACACGATCAGCACCGCGGTCAGCACCAGTCCGCCCGGGGCCAGGTCGAGCACGCCCGCATACGACTCGGTCATCGCATCACCCCTGCACCGCGAAGAAGTTCGCGGAACTCACCGCCAGCAGAGCCATCAGAAAAGAGCCGGCCAGCAACTCAGGCACCCGGAACAGCCGCAACTTGGCGATGAACACCTCGGCGCCGGCCAGGACGACGGCAGCAACGGCGACCTTGATCGCGATGGCCGCGATACCGATGACCACGCCGGGCAGGGTCGGCTGATCGCCGGCAATACCCCAGGGCAGAAACAGGTTCGCCAGCAACGCCAGCAACACCGTCAGGCGCATGGCGCCGGCCCATTCGACGAGTGCGAGCCTGGGTCCGGCGTACTCGAGCACCATCGCCTCGTGCACCATGGTCAATTCCAGGTGCGTGGCCGGATTGTCCACCGGCAACCGTCCGGTCTCGGCGATGACCACGACGACTAGGGCGACGAAAGCCAGGATGCCCGCCAGCGACACCACCTCGCCCGGACTGGCGAGCGTGAAGCCGACGATGGCGCCGAGGTTCGCCGAGCGGGCGGGAATGGACAACGCGAAGACAGCCAGCAGAATCGTCGGCTCCACCAGTGCGGCGATCGTGATCTCCCGGCTGGCGCCCATACCCCCGAAGGACGTCCCGGTGTCGATGCCCGCGAGTGTCAGCGCGACCGTGCCCAGGAAGAGCAGCCCGACGACACCTAACAGGTCGGCGACCGGGTCCAGCGGGGAGCCGGTGGCCACGATCGGCACTATTGCGGCGATCAGCAGCGTGGTGGCCGCCAGTACCACCGGCGCGGCGGCGAATACCAGCGTGGTGCCCGACGGAGTGACCTGCTGCTTGCGCAACTGCTTGCGAATGTCACGCCAAGGCTGCAAAATGCCTGCGCCGCAACGCCCCTCCGAGCGGGCCCGGACCTGGCGCATCAACCCCAGCACCAATGGTGCGCCCGCGACGACACCAACGATCTGCACCGCGCCGGCCACCGCCGACATGACGTTCACCGCGCCACCACCAGAACGATCAGCACGCCGAGGAAGCCGTACGCCAGATACAGATGCACACTTCCGTTGTGGGCGCGGCGGACGGCCCGGGCGCCCGCGGCGATGGCGTGTATCACCGGCGCGTAGACCCGGTCCTCGACGGCGTCGGTGACGTTGATCCGGTACGCGATTCGCGCGACGTGGTAGCGGGTCTCCTCCAGATGTGTCACCTCGATACCGGTGTCGGGACGCAGCACGTCGTCGAAAACGCGTTGCAGCGGTTGCGCGAAAGAGGTTGCGGTGTACTGCATTCGCGGCGTCAGACCGTCAGCGCCGCAGGCCCACAGCGGCGACGTCACCGGCTCGGGGCGATGCCGCGCTCCCCAGCGGGACAGGGCCACCACGACCAGCAGCGCCCCGGCCAGGGCCGCGGTCAGCAGGATGGGCGACACAGAGCCGTCGATCCCGGGCAGCCGCAACACGAGACCGAGTCCGCTCAGGTCGGCGTTGCGGGCAGCCGGCAGGCTGCGCAGCACCGACTGCAGCGGCGCGGTCACGACGAACGGCAGTACCGCGACGACGGCGCATCCGACCCCCGCCCCGGCCATGCCGATGAGCATGCTGACCGGCGCCTCGCACGCCTGCTCGGCCCGCTGCGAGCGGGCGCGCGCCAAAAAGCCGGTACCGAATGCCTTGACCATCGCCGCCACCCCCAGCCCCGTCGTCAACGCCACAGCGCCGACGCCGACCGGTGTCACCAATCCGAGCAGCGAATTGTGTTCGGGGCGGGCATGAATCAGCGACTGCACCAGAAGCCATTCGCCGACGAATCCGGCGCCCAGCGGCAACCCCGACGCCCCGAGCGCGGCCACGCCGAAAAGGGTCGTGGTCACCGGCATCCGCCGTGCCAACCCGCCCATCCGGTCGAGGTCACGTTCACCGGTGGCCACCAGTACCGATCCGGCGGCCATGAAGCCGAGGCTTTTGAATGCGGCGTGCGCGATCAGGTGCAGTAGCGCCGCTGTCATCGCTATCACCGCGGCCGCACCTGCGCCGCAGGCGGCCAACAGGGTGGCCGCCCCCAACGCCAGCACGACCAGTCCCATGTTCTCGATCGTCGAATACCCCAGCAGCCGTTTGAGATCGGCGGCCACCGAGGCCTGCAGCACGCCGTACATGGCCGAGACGGCGCCGACGGCCAACAGGACGGCTCCCCACCATCGGGGCCCCGGTCCGAGCAACTGCAAGTCGACCTTGACGATTCCGTAGACACCGAGGTTGACCATGGCGGCGCTCATCAACGCCGACACCGGACTCGGCGCTTCGGGGTGAGCGCGGGGCAACCAGGCGTGCAGCGGCAGCAGGCCCGCCTTGGAGCCGAACCCCAGCAGCGTCAGCAGGAAAACCGCGTTACGCGACGTCTCCGGGATACCGGTCATGTCGGCGAACCGGTCGGTGCAGGCTGCCGCGGCCGCCACCATCAGGCCGAGCAGGATCGCCGCGAAACCGATCTGCGTCATCACCGCGTAATAGACTGTGGCGGAACGTACTTCGGTACGATGGTGATCGGAGGCCAGCAGGATCAGCGAGGCCAGTGCCATCAGTTCCCAGGCCAGCAGGAAGGTGCTCACGGTGGCGGCGGCGGGCACCAGCAGCATCGCCGTGACGAACGCCGGCAACGTCAGCTGCGCGACCGCACCATGCCGCTCGCGGCGCAGGTAGCCGATGCTGTACACACCGACGACGACGGCCACCGCTCCGGTGAGCGCCATGAAGAACCCACCGAGCCGATCGGCGGCGAATTCCACGCCACTGAGCGGCAGCAGCCACGGCACGCGTACCTGAGCCTGCCAACCGGATACCGCGGCCAATCCCAGCGCCGCACCGACGACACCGATCACCGCCGTCGCAACGCCGCTCACCGATGCGCCAATTCCGTTCCGGTGCAACATATCCGGCGCGTCTTCGGGCGCCAGGGTCGCCGTCACCTGCCCGTCACCGATCGCAGGGCTGCCACGACCTGATCGGGAGTCGGCGGGCAGCCGGGGATCTCGACGTCCACCGGAATCACTTCACCGACCGCACCGACCACCCCATAGGCGTCCGCGAACACGCCCCGGTTGAGCGCGCAATCCCCGCACGCGATCACCACCCGCGGCAGGGGCGTGGCGGCCAGGGTATTGCGCAGCGGCTGTGCCATGTTGCGGGTCACCACGCCGGTGACCAGCAGCGCGTCCGCATGCCGGGGCGATGCCACCAGCCGGGCACCGAACCGCTCGGCGTCATATACCGGCCCGAACGCCCCCGAGATCTCCACCTCGCAGCCGTTGCAGGAGCCGGCGTCGACGTGGCGCACCTGCACCGACCCGGCGACCCCGGTCGGTGGTACGACGGCCGCGACGGGCTTGGGCGCCGCGCTTTCGGCGACCCGGCCCAGCCGCTGTATCCGGCCGATCCAGCTCATCGCTGTGCCGTGGGGACGTCGGCGCGCAGGTCCTCGAGCATCGCGACCTGCCCGGTCAGCATGCCGGTGAGCACCCGGCGGGCCACGGCCATCAGCTCGGCGATCAGCGGCGAGGTGATCGAGTAGATCACCGTGTTGCCGTCCTTGCGCGCCGTCACCACCCCGGCGCGGCGCAGCACGGCGAGCTGCTGGGACAGATTGGAGGACTCCAGGCCCACTTCAGGCAGGAGTTCGGCCACTGTGTGGTCCCGTTCCGACAGCAGTTCCAGGATGCGCACCCGCGCCGGGTGGCCCAGCGTCTTGAAGAACTCCGCCTTCAGCTTGTACAGCGGCTCGGACACCGACCCTCACTAAGAATTCATCAATTTAACAGTTGAAGAATTTATCAGATGTTGGGCACCTCAGTGGCGCGAGCAGACGCAAAATCACCTTGGAACGTACGCTCCAAGGTGATTTTGCGTCTGCTCGCCAGAGTTATTCGGCAGGGATTTCGACCCGGCGCACCACGCCGTCCACCGCATCGGCGGCTTCGATCTCGCCGCGCGTCACCCCCAGCAGGAACAACACCGTGTCCAGATACGGGTGACTCAACGAGGCATCGGCCACCTCGCGCAACGCGGGCTTGGCGTTGAACGCGATCCCCATGCCGGCCGCGGCGAGCATGTCAATGTCATTGGCGCCGTCCCCGACCGCGACCGTCTGCTCCATCGGCACGCCATACTGCTCGGCAAACGCGCGCAGCGCGGTGGCTTTGCCGGCCCGGTCGACAATGGTCCCCACCACGCGACCGGTCAGGGTGCCGTCGACAATCTCCAGTTCGTTGGCGGCGACGAAGTCGAGCTTGAGTTCCTCGGCCAGCGGCTCGATGATGCGCCGGAAGCCGCCGGAGACGACACCGCAGCGAAAACCCAAGCGCTGCAACGTACGCAGCGTCGTTCGGGCGCCCGGCATCAGCTCCAATTGCTCGGCGACATCGTCGATCACCGAGGCGGGCAGCCCGGCCAGGGTGGCGACTCGCTGCTCCAGCGACTCCGCGAAATCCAGTTCACCGCGCATCGCGGCCTCGGTGATCGCCGCAACCTTCCCTTCGGCGCCCGCGCGTGCCGCCAGCATCTCGATGACCTCACCCTGCACCAGCGTCGAATCGACGTCGAACACGATGAGCCGTTTGGTGCGCCATTCCAGGCCGTAATCCTCGAGCGCGACGTCCACCTGCTCGTCCGCGGCCACCTTGGTCAGCGCGCTCTGCAGCGGACCGTAGGCGCCGGGCGGCACTGAGACCCGCAGCTCCAGACCGGTGACCGGGTAGTCGGAGACGCCGCGGATGAAGTCGATGTTGACGCCCAGCTCGGCGACTTCCCGGGCGACCGCACCGAACGCGCCCGCGGTGACCGGGCGGCCCAGCACGAAGATGGTGTGGGTCGACGGCTCCCGGATGATCTCGACGTCGTCGCTGCGCTCGATCGTGACGTCCAGGCCCACCTCGCGGATGGCGCCTTCGACGTCAGCACGCAAGGCATCGAGCTCGCCGTTTGCGGCATCCAAGGGGCACGACACCAGTACGCCGAGCGTCAGCCGGCCACGGATCACCACCTGTTCGACGTTGAGCAGCTCGACCTTGTGCCGCGCGAGGACGCCGAACAGCGCAGACGTCACACCGGGCTGGTCAACGCCGGTGACCGTGATCAGTACCGAGACCCTGGGTGGCTTACTCACCCGCGCCGGCCGTCATCAGGTGCGAACGCTGACGTCGTCCGCTCTGGTGACATCACCGTCGGCCGGACCGTGACTGCGCCCGACATGGGCTTCGGCACGCAACCGCTCGACCATGTGCGGGTAGTGCAGTTCGAACGCCGGACGCTCCGAACGGATCCGGGGCAGCTCGGTGAAGTTGTGCCGCGGCGGCGGGCAACTGGTCGCCCATTCCAGCGAGTTGCCGTAACCCCACGGGTCGTCGACGGTCACCACCTCGCCGTAGCGCCAGCTCTTGAAGATGTTCCAGACGAACGGCAGGACCGAGACACCCAGAATGTAGGCACCGACGGTGGAGATCATGTTCAGGGTGGTGAAGTTGTCGGTCGGCAGGTAGTCCGCGTAGCGGCGCGGCATACCCTGGTCACCGACCCAGTGCTGCACCAGGAACGTGGTGTGGAAGCCGATAAACGTCAACCAGAAGTGCACCTTGCCGAGCCGCTCGTCGAGCAGGCGGCCCGTCATCTTCGGGAACCAGAAGTAGATGCCCGCGTAGGTCGAGAACACGATGGTCCCGAACAGCACGTAGTGGAAGTGCGCGATGACGAAGTAGCTGTCGGTGACGTGGAAGTCCAGCGGCGGGCTGGCCAGCAGGACACCGCTGAGGCCACCGAGCAGGAACGTCACGGCGAAACCGACCGAGAACAGCATCGGCGTCTCGAAGGTCAACTGTCCCTTCCACATGGTGCCCACCCAGTTGAAGAACTTGATGCCGGTGGGGACCGCGATCAGGAAGGTCATGAAGGAGAAGAAGGGCAGCAGCACCGCGCCGGTCGCGAACATGTGGTGTGCCCACACCGCAACCGACAGCGCGGCGATCGACAGCGTCGCGTACACCAGGGTGGTGTAGCCGAAGATCGGCTTCCGGGAGAACACCGGGAAGATCTCGGAGACGACACCGAAGAACGGCAGCGCCAGGATGTAGACCTCCGGGTGGCCGAAGAACCAGAACAGGTGCTGGAACAGCAGCACGCCGCCGTTGGCGGGGTCGTAGATGTGAGCGCCCAGGTGCCGGTCGGCGGCCATGCCGAACAGGGCGGCCGTCAGCAGCGGGAAGGCGATCAGCACCAGCACCGACGTCACCAGGATGTTCCAGGTGAAGATCGGCATCCGGAACATCGTCATGCCCGGTGCACGCATGCACACGACGGTGGTGATCATGTTCACGGCGCCCAGGATGGTACCCAGACCACCGACGATGATGCCCATGATCCACAGGTCGGCACCCGCGCCCGGGGTGTGGACGGCGTCGCTGAGCGGGGTGTAGAAGGTCCAGCCGAAGTCGGCGGCGCCACCCGGGGTGATGAAGCCGGCGGCCACGATGAGACCACCGAACAGGAAGAGCCAGAACGAGAAGGCGTTCAACCGGGGGAAAGCCACGTCCGGCGCCCCGATCTGCAGCGGCAGCACCAAGTTGGCGAAGCCGAACACGATCGGCGTCGCGTAGAACAGCAGCATGATGCCGCCGTGCATGGTGAACAGCTGGTTGTACTGCTCGTTCGACAGGAACTGAAGGCCGGGTACGGCCAATTCGGTTCTCATCAGCAGGGCCAGCAGCCCACCGATGAAGAAGAACATGAAGCAGACGACGCAGTACATGATGCCGATCAGCTTGTGATCGGTCGTCGTGATCATCTTGTAGATCAGATTGCCCTTGGGTCCGGTGCGAGCCGGGTAGGGACGGACTGCCTCGAGTTCTCCCCGTGGGGGCGCTTCGGCTGTCAACAGATCCTCCAAACATCCATCCGGACAGGGGCGCACATCAAGTGCTGACACGAATCTTAGCCCGCGTTCAGCCTGCCGGTAGTCCTGGTCCTACAAACTGTCGTAATTGCGTCGGCGGGCACGCGCCGACCGGCCGGACGGCCGGGTCTGAGCAGGCCGGATGTTAACGTCGGACACGTGCAAACCGGCGGCCTGCGAATCAGTCTGGGCGCCGTAGCGGCGGTCGCGCTGGTCCTGACATCGGCCTGCGGTTCGGACAAGCCGACGTCAGCGTCGTCGATGGTCACGCCGACCACCCAGATCGCGGGCGCCGGTGTGCTGGGCAACGACCGCAAACCCGACGAGTCATGTGCGCGGGACGCGGCCGCGCCGGACCCTGCTCCCCCACCCCCGGCGCGCAACGCGGCGGGGGTCGTTCCGGGCGAGACTCAGGTGCCCGCCGATCCCCAGCGCATCGTCGTGCTCTCCGGAGACCAACTGGACTCGCTGTGCGCGCTGGGCCTGCAGTCCCGGATTGTCGCCGCGGCGTTGCCGGACGGTTCGTCGAGTCAACCGTCGTACCTGGGCAAGGTGATTCACGATGCGCCGGGCGCCGGTTCGCGCAACGCACCGGACCTCAAGGCAATCGCGGCGGCCCACCCGGACCTGATCCTGGGCTCGGTGGCGCTGACGCCGACGCTGTATCCCCAACTGGCGGCGATCGCACCGACCGTGTTCACCGCGGCCCCGGGTGCGGCCTGGGAAGACAACCTGCGTGGCGTCGGTGCGGCGACCGCCCGCGGCGCCGCCGCCGAGGCGGTGATCACCGGATTCCGGCAGCGCGCCACCGATGTCGGCGCCAAGCACGACGCGCCCCATTTCCAGGTGTCGGTGGTGCAACTGACCGCCAGCACGCTGCGCGTCTACGGGGCCGACAACTTCCCCGCCAGCGTGCTGAAGGCGGTCGGGGTGGATCGGCCCGCGGCGCAGCGGTTCACCGACAAGCCCTACCTCGAGTTCGGTGCCACCGACGCCGACCTGGCCAGGAACCCGGACTTTTCCGCCGCCGACGCCGACATCATCTATGTGTCGTGCGCCTCCCCGGCCGCGGCCGAACGCGCGGCGACCGTCCTGGACAGCGGCCCGTGGCGCCGGCTCGGCGCCAACCGCGACAACCGGATCTTCATCGTCAACGACGAGATCTGGCAGACCGGTGAGGGAATCATCGCCGCCCGCGGCATCGTTAATGATCTGCGTTGGATCAACGCGCCCATCAACTGAGAGTGATGAGCGCAACGCCGCCGCAATTGGCGTGCAAACCGTTAACTTAGCTAACCTATATGAGAGCGTAACTAGATCCCAGAGGATGATGATGAGCACCGTTTCCGCATATGCCGCCACGTCGGCCACCGAACCGCTGACCAAGACCACGATCGAACGACGCGAACCCGGCCCGCACGATGTGGCCATCGACATCAAATTCGCCGGAATCTGCCACTCCGACATCCACACCGTCAAAGCCGAATGGGGCGTACCGAACTATCCGGTGGTTCCCGGCCACGAGATCGCCGGCGTCGTCGCCGCCGTCGGGTCCGAGGTGACCAAGCACAAGGTCGGCGACCATGTCGGCGTCGGCTGCATGGTCAACTCCTGCGGCCAGTGCAGCAGCTGTCAAGCCGGTCTCGAGCAGTACTGCAAGAAGGGTGCCACCTTCACCTACAACTCGACCGACAAAGACGGCACCCCGACGCAGGGCGGCTACAGCCAGGCAGTGGTGGTGGACGAGAACTTCGTCGTCCGCATCCCCGAGTCTCTGCCGCTGGACGCGGCCGCCCCGCTGCTGTGCGCGGGCATCACGCTGTTCTCACCGCTGCGGCACTGGAAAGCCGGCCAGGACACCCGGCTGGCCATCATCGGTCTGGGCGGACTGGGCCACATGGGCGTCAAGCTGGGCGCGGCGATGGGCTGCGAGGTGAGCGTGCTGTCGCAGTCGCTGAAGAAGATGGAAGACGGATTGCGTTTGGGCGCAAGCAATTACTACGCCACCTCCGACCCGGACACTTTCAAGAAACTGCGGGGCAGCTTCGACCTGATCCTCAATACGGTCTCGGCGAACCTGAATCTGGGCCAGTACCTGAATCTGCTTGACGTCGACGGCACCATCGTCGAGCTCGGCATCCCCGAGCACCCCATGGAGGTCCCGGCGTTCGGTCTCGCGCTGGCGCGGCGCAGCCTGTCCGGGTCGAACATCGGCGGTATCGCCGAGACCCAGGAGATGCTCGACTTCTGCGCCGAACACCACGTGACGCCCGAAATCGAGGTCATCGCAGCCGATTACGTCAACGAAGCCTACGAGCGCGTGCTGGCCAGCGACGTGCGGTACCGCTTCGTCATCGACATCTCGACGTTATAGGACAGGCCGGTCAGCCCTGAGCGGTAGCCCGGATCCGGGCCGCCACCTCTTCGGCCGCTTCGCCGTCCTCATCACCGGGGATCACCTCGCTGACATCGATACCGGCCAGCGGCCAACCGGCGGCGGCCAGGGTGGCGGCGACGCGCCGGACGTTCTCCGGACCGGGGTCGCGGTGCGTCAATTCTGCGATCTGTTCCGCGATCTCGTTTCCGTCGATGACACCGTCGGCGACCGCGGGCGAGCCTTTCGCGCTGAGGTTGTCCACGACTTCCCTGAGCTGATCCGCGGTCAGCGGTGTGCTGCGCAGCAGTGCGAAGAGCGGGACGCGATCGGGCCCGGGCACGCCTTCGGGATAACCCGCCTGCAGCCAGCGGATCACCGACCGAAAGAAGTTGGGGTGGGCGCAATCGGAATTGTCTTTCGTCACCCGCACAGTGTCGCGAAAGCGAGGTCGGCGACGCCACTTGCGAAGGCGTGCTGGGCAGACAATTCATGCTTCGTTCACGGCGCGCACACGTGCGCGCGCCAGACCGCTTGTCGTCGCCCTTCCCTATCATCGGTTCGTGCAGACGGCTCCCCCGACGACCCGCGCATGACAGCAGCCTTGCTCGCCATCCCACTGATTGTCGCGGCAGTCGCCGGAATCACCAGGCACAGCCTGGCGGCTGCCGTCCTGGCGTTCTACCTTGCTCTGCTGTGCGTGGTGCTGGCCGGTTGGCTGGCCAACCGGAAGTGGCCGCGCCGCGCGGCACGCGTCAGGAGTCTGCGGGACATCGACGCGATGGACGGTGCCGAGTTCGAAAGCTACGTCGCCACCCGCCTTGGCCGGGCGGGATGGCAGGTCACGTTCACCCCGCCCGTCGGTGACTACGGCGTGGACCTGGTCGCCGAAAAGGACGGCCGGTATGTCGCGGTGCAATGCAAGCGGTACGCCAAACCGGTGGGCGTCGCGGCCGTCCAGGAAGTGGTGGCAGGCGCACGACACCACGGCTGCACCCGCAGCATCGTCGTCAGCAACCAGGAATTCACCTCAGCCGCAAAGCAGTTGGCGCGCACTCACGGCTGCCAGTTGATCGGCCGGAAGGTTCTGCAGAGCTGGGTGCCGCAGCCTGTCGGTCGGCTCGCCGCCCAACCCGGCGAGTCCCCGGCGCAGTCGTAGCGCAGTTCCGCCGTCATGCCCGCGCAATGAGGTAGTCGGGTACTTAAGCCGGGCCAGTCTTACCTTGCGAGGCTGGATTCATGCGCAACCGACTGCGCGTCGATTTGCCATTGCGGCGATGAACCAAAGGGGCGGAGATGACATATGTGATCGCAGCGCCGGAGCCGATAGCTGCGGCTACAACGGATTTAGGCGCCATTGCTGCAACGCTCGAGGCCGCCCACCTGACGGCGGCGGCCTCGACCCAAGCGTTGCTGCCGGCGGCCGCCGACGAGGTCTCGGCGGGCATCGCGCACCTGTTCTCCGGTTATGCCGAGGACTATCAGAAGCTGGCCACCAGGGCGGCGACATTTCACCAGCAGTTCGTGGAGCACTTGACCGCCAGTGCGGGCTCGTATGCCATGGCCGAGTCCGCCAACGTCGCCTCGTTGCTGCACCCCGCGATTGCCGCCACGAACTCAGTCGCCGCGGCGGCCACGGACCCGTCGGCCATTTCCTACTACGTGGGTGAGGCAGTGCGTCGCATCGGTTTTATTGCCAGTTCTATCCCGGCTCTGGCGGGGCAACTAGGTCAGCTCTACCTCACCAACCCCGACTACTTCTATAGCGCGCTACCGTTGTTCCTGGTAGGTGGACCGCTGGCTGCCGGTCTCTATGTCTCCGGCCCCCTATTACGCCTGTGGGTTGACTTGATCAGTCCGCTTTACGATACGTATCCAACTCTGTACCAAGCACTTCTGGCGCCCTTCTTCCCACTGCTGCTCGTCCATCTCATTACGTTTGGCGCCTTCTTGTAGACGAGGAAGAAGCGGTCACTGCCGGAAACCGACTCTAGAAGTCCCAGTCCTCGTCTTCGGTGACCACGGCCTTGCCGATCACGTAGCTCGACCCCGACCCGGAGAAGAAGTCGTGGTTCTCGTCGGCGTTCGGTGACAACGCCGACAGGATCGCCGGGTTCACGTCGGTCTCGTCGCGCGGGAACAGTGCTTCGTAGCCGAGGTTCATCAGCGCCTTGTTGGCGTTGTAGCGCAGGAACTTCTTGACGTCCTCGGTAAGCCCGACCTCGTCGTAGAGGTCCTGGGTGTACTCCACCTCGTTGTCGTACAGCTCGAACAGCAGCTCGTAGGTGTAGTCCTTGAGCTCGGCGCGCTTGGCCTCGTCGACCAGCGCCAGGCCGCGCTGGTACTTGTAGCCGATGTAGTAGCCGTGCACGGCCTCGTCGCGGATGATCAGCCGGATCATGTCGGCGGTGTTGGTCAGCTTGGCCCGGCTCGACCAGTACATCGGGAGGTAGAACCCGGAGTAGAACAGGAAGCTCTCCAGCAGCGTCGAGGCCACCTTGCGCTTGAGCGGTTCGTCGCCGCGGTAGTACTGCAGCACGATCTCGGCCTTGCGCTGCAGATTGGGGTTCTCCTCAGACCAGCGGAACGCGTCGTCGATCTCGGCGGTCGAGCACAGCGTGGAGAAAATCTGGCTGTAGCTTTTGGCGTGCACCGACTCCATGAACGCGATGTTGGTGTACACCGCCTCTTCGTGCGGAGTCAGCGCGTCGGGGATCAGGCTGACCGCGCCGACGGTGCCCTGGATGGTGTCCAGCATGGTCAGGCCGGTGAACACGCGCATCGTCAGCTGCTTCTCGCTGGGCTTCAACGTGCCCCAGGACGGGATGTCGTTGGACACCGGCACCTTCTCGGGCAGCCAGAAGTTCCCGGTCAACCGGTCCCAGACCTCTGCGTCTTTGTCGTCTTGCAGACGGTTCCAGTTGATCGCCGAAACGCGGTCGATCAGCTTTGCATTTCCACTCACCGAAACCCCACTTCACCAGGCCGATTTGGCTGCCGGCAGCGCCGGACGTGCTTAGGCCACAAACACTACCCCTGGTGTCCGACAAGCTGCCGCAACACAACAACTTGTGTTTTGCGCGTGTCGCTGCCAGCCACTTCTCACATGCCGAAATGCGTTCGCGCCCTGGCGGCAACGGCCTGCGGCGCCCCGCCCACGCCCGCCTGCGCTGCTGCTTTGCGGCCGAGGAGGTAGCACCGTTGACCCGGGCCGGCCAACACCAGGCACTCCGGCGGAATCTCAGCGGCCAAGGCACTAGGGCTCGATGATCTGCACCACGCCCGCGGTCACCCCGGCGACGAACAGCCGCCCGGAATTCGCGTCCACACCCACGGTGTAGGGATTTTGCACCGTCGGAAAGCGTCGTACCTCGCGCGGGTTCGTGTCGCTCATGTCGTAGCCGACGACTTCGTTGGTCCCCGATGACGCCACCCAGAGCCGGTCGCGCGCCGCGTCGTAGGTGATGCCGTACGGTCCGCCCGGCTGAGCCACCGTAGCCACCTCCCGCGGGACCGGGAGCGGGGTGAACACCCGCACCGCGTCACCGCGCGTGTCGGCGGCGATCATCCGCCCGTGCCGGTCGGCGAGCAGGTGGGTCGGCCCCGCGCCGGCCGGCGCCGACCCCACGATGGTCAGCCGTTCGGCGTCGTACACGGTGAGGTCGTTCTTGCGTACGTCCAGGACCCCCATCGCGGTCCCGACCGGCGCCGTCCCGGCCGGCTGGACACTGTCGGCGAAGATCTTGACGACCTGATCACCGCGGACGACGGCCACCGTTCCGCCGTGTTCGTTGGCGACGAAGACCGTGCCGTTGGCCGCCGCGGCGGCGTCGTGCGGATGCTCGCCGGTGTGGATGGCCGGCTGCGCCTTGCCTTGCGGCAGGTCGACACGGATCAGTACGTCGGCGGTTTCGACCGGCACCAGAACCGGTCCCCCGGGAGCGGCGAGCTGGAGGTGTCGGACACTTCCCGGAAGCGGCACCCGGCCGGTGACGGCACCGGTGTCGGCGTCCAGCAGCACCAGCTGGTCGGGGTCGCGCACGGCGACGGCGACGGTCCGCGTCCGCGGGTCGACGACGATCCCTTCCGGCGAGCGGCCCACCGAGACGGTCCGCCCGAGGACGGGATCGGTGGGTGGCGGCGCCTGGCGGGGTTCGGCGGCCTGCGGCAGCCCGGCGTCCGGCGGGCGACTGCCCTCGGTCGGCACGGCGGCCGAACCCGCCTGCGGCGTGCCGCCGTGACCGCAGCCGGTGACCAGCAGCGCCGCCAAACACAGCCCGCCGAGCAACCGCCTTGCCCGACTTTCAGCGGTCATGCGTCTCCCGTCGCGCCCGAGAGCAGAGCAATCATCGTGTCGACGAGTTCCTCCGCGTCGGTGTGCCACTTGTCCAGGTCCAGGTGGCCACTCAGATCCAGGCCCGCTATCCCGTGGGCGCTGGCCAGCAGGAGCGCTCCGTAGCGCCGGGCGTGTTGCGGACCGGTGAGGCGGCCGACCATGTCGATGAACAAATGTTGTGTCCGCTCCCCCGCCTGCGCCGCCGCGGTCAGGTCAGCCGGCGGGGTGGTGAAGATCAGCCGGTACAGGTGCGGCCGGTCGCGCCCGAGGGCGATCAGCGACAGCAGGGCCGACCGCAACGCCGCGTCGGGCGACAAGTCACCGGCTGCCAATTCCTCGAGCGAATCACCCAATTCGTTCAGCGCATCCGACGCCAGCACCGCGAGCAGAGACTCCTTGTCCGCAAAGTGCCGATACGCCGCCGAGCGCGACACCCCGGAGCGGGCGCCCACCTCACGCAACGTCACCGCCTCGACTCCCCCGCGGTCGAGCAACACCGCCGCGGCCTCGAGCAGCGACCGGCGCGTTGCCGCCGCACTCTCCGCTCGTGACATCACCCGCCGAGCATAAGCCGAACTTGAGTTGACAACGTCAACTCAACTGCTAGCTTTGAGATGACAGCGTCAACTCAAATGCCCACGGAGGCCGCCATGACATCATCCGATCGCCGCAACGAACTGATCGTCGTGACCGGCGCTTCCACCGGTATGGGAGCCGCCACCGCTGAAGAATTGGCGCGCAGGGGATTTCACGTGCTGGCCGGGGTGCGCCGCGAGGCCGATGCCGACGCGCTGCGCGCCGACGGGATCGAGCCGCAGATCCTCGACATCACCGTCGAATCCGACATCGCCGCGATCGCCGACCGCGTCACGCGCGACCCGCGCCCCCTGCGCGCGCTGGTCAACAACGCCGGGATCGCGATCAATTCACCGGTCGAGACGCTGCCGATGGCGCAGTGGCGACGACAGTTCGAGGTCAATCTGTTCGGCCACATCGCCATCACGCAGGCGCTGCTGCCCGAGCTTTTCAAAAGCTGCGGCACCGTCGTGAACATCAGCTCGGTCGGCGGCAAGGTGGTGCTACCGACCTACGGCGCGTACGCGGGCTCGAAGTTCGCCCTCGAGGCCGCCAGCGATGCGTTACGGCGCGAAGTCTCCGACCTGGGGGTCAAGGTGGTGGTCGTCGAGCCCGGCGCGGTCAAGACCGCGATGCCCGAGCGCGGTATCGCGACGGCGCAAGGACTCATCGCGGACATGACCGCCGCGCAACTCGCGCGCTATGGCGATCTCAATGCGGCCGTGACGGCACAGGCGCGCTCGTTCCTCGACATCGGCGTGCCGGCCGAGCACGCCGCCAAGGTGATCGTCAAGGCCGCCACCGCGAGTCGGCCCCGCACCCGCTACACCATCGGCCGCGACGCCGCGGTCCTGGTGCGGCTCAGCCGGGTGCTACCCGACCGGGCGCTGGACCGGATCATGCGCCGCAACCTCCGGTCGTTCGCCGGTGAGTCCGCGAATTCGGTTGTGAGCGTTCAGAACTGAGCGCTTCTCCTCAGGCGGCTTTCTTGCCCGACTTGGTGCGCAGGCCCAGGAATTGATATTCCTCGGGCTTCACCGAACGGGTGGCCATCCAGTATTGCCAGGTGTAGCCGCCCCACAGCACCGTATTCTTGCCGTGCTCGTCGAGGTACCAGCTGCTGCAGCCGCCGCTGTTCCACACCGAACCGGACAGCTTCTCCTGCAATTCGGCGTTGAAGCGGTCCTGCGCCTCGCGGGTGGGAGCCAGCGCCTGGGCACCCATCTTGTCGCACTTGGCAATCGCGTCGGCCACGTACCGGATCTGGGACTCGATCATGAACACCACCGAGTTGTGACCCAGCCCGGTGTTGGGCCCCAGCAGGAAGAACAGATTGGGCACGTCGGCGACGGTGATGCCGCGGTGGGCGCCGATGCCCTCGCGGTTCCACCGGTCCACCAGATCCTCGCCGCGCTGGCCCTTGATCTGAACGTAGGTGTAGGAGTCGGTTACATGGAAACCAGTGGCGTACACGATCACGTCCGCCTGGTGTTCGCGACCGTCGGCGGTGACGATGCCGTCGCGGGTGATCCGGGTGATGCCCTCGGTGATGAGTTTCGTCTTCGGATCGGCCACCGCGCGGTAATAGGTGGACGAGTTCAGGATCCGCTTGCAGCCGATGCGGTATTTCGGCGTCAGCTTGCGCCGCAGTTCGCGGTCCTTCACCGAACGCCGGATGTTCCACTTGCAGTACGCCTCAATGAATTTCAGCGCGTTGGGGTGCTTGGTCATGCCGAAGGCAAGCGCCTCCTGGCCCCAGTAGATAGCCAGTCGCGCCAGGGCACGCAACCCGGGGACGTTCTCCATGGCCGCACGCAACGCCGGCGGAATCTCGGGGTTGGACCGCGGCACCACCCACGGCGGGGTGCGCTGGTAGAGCTGGAGTTCGGCGACCTGCCCGACGATCTCGGGCACGATCTGAATCGCGCTGGCGCCGGTGCCGATGATCGCCACCCGCTTCCCGGTCAGGTCGACGCTGTGGTCCCATTCCGCGGAATGGAAAGCGGCACCGGCAAATTCGTCACGCCCTTGGATGTCGGGCACGGACGGGATGTGTAGTGCCCCGGCCCCGGAGACCAGGAATTGCGCCACGTACTCCCGCCCGTCGACGGTGAACACGTGCCAGCGGTACTCGTCGTCGTCCCAGTAGGCACGGTCGACCAGCGAGTTGAAATGGATGTAGCGGCGCAGCCCGTACTTCTCGGTGACGCCCTTGAGGTAGTCCCAGATCTCCGGCTGGAACGAGAACGGGTTCTTCCAGTCCGGCTTGGGCTCGAAGGAGAACGAGTACAGATGCGACGGGATGTCGCACGCGCAGCCGGGGTAGCTGTTGTCGCGCCAGGTGCCGCCGACGTCGTCGGCCTTTTCCAGGATGACGAAGTCCACGCCCTCCTTCTGCAGCGCAATGGCCATACCCAGGCCCGAGAACCCGGTCCCGATGATCAGGGTGCGGGTGTGTGTCGGTTGGGACTGCGATTTCTCGGCGGATTCGGTAGCCGAGGTCACGACGTCGGTCATGGTGGATCTTTCCTGTTGTGGCCGCTAGTGGGCGGGCGTGCTCGTTGAGACGCAGATACCCAGTACCCGGGGTATCGGATATATCCGAGTGTCATGGATAGCCACGACGATGTCAACGTCGCTGCGGCTCAGCTCACGGCAGGGCGGCCGGCAGCGCATCGTGGATCGGCTTGTCTGGGTCCATCGCGATGCCCAGCGTTTCGGCGGTGCCGACGATGACGCCCATCATGATGGTCGTCAGCTGGCTGACGAACTGCTCGCGCGTCATGGACCGCGGGCTGTCCGGCTCGGGACCCAGCCACCATTCGGTGGCCGATGCGGCGCAGCCGAACGCCGAGAACGCAGCCAGTTCCAGGGCGGCGGCGTCGAGCTCCATGTCCCGCAGCTCGTTGTTGAACATCTCGGCGATGGTCAGCGTGATCTCGCGGCCTTCGTTCAGGGTTCGCACCGTCGCCTTGGACTGGGCGCTGGAGCTGCCCTGGATGAAGACCCGCATGACATTGGGATGCTGGTCAAGCAGGGTGACGAACTCTTCAACGGCGCGGTGGATGACCTGGCGGGCGGAGTCGGTGGCCAGGTTGATCGACGGGAAGATCGCCGCCCACAACATGTCGCGCAGGCGTTCGCCGATAGCCAGGAACAGGTCGGACTTGTCGGTGAAATGGCGGTAGATCTTCGGCTTCGCGGTACCGGCCTCTTCGGCGATCTCCCGCACGCTCAACTCCGGGCCCAGCCGGTCGATGGCACGGAAGGCGGCGTCGACAATTTCGGCGCGCACCTTCTTGCGGTGTTCGCGCCACCGTTCGCTGCGCGCGTCGACTTTCACACCGGGCTTGGGGACCGGGTGGGGCAAAGCGGGTCGAGGCATTCTCACCACGTCATGCACCTTACCGCTTCGGAGCCGCTGACCTGCGCAGACCGGGTGTCTACCGCCCGGCCGGCCGTGAATCTGCCGACGCGACACGCGCATTGAGCGTCATAAGATTCACCGTCGGCCGAGGCCATACAACGCACAATCACCGAATGCACCGAATTCGACTCGTCGCCAATGGACTCCGATCGACACGCCGCGCAACCATCTGCGCATGCCTCGTGCTCGCCGCCGCGGGCACCGCATGCCAGACCTCGAAGGCGCCTACCCGGCCGGATTCTTCGGCGGTGGGGTCGCCCAGCGCTGCAGCTTCCACACCCGCGGCCGCCAAAACGCAGGTCATCAATGTGGTCGCGGTCGTTGACGGACAACCCGCCAACGGCTACCGAGACGTGACAACCGGAGAAGTGAGCGGCACCGTCTCGATGTGTGACGCCTCGCCCTCCGCCGTCGACCCCGGCATCTATCGATGCTCACCGTCAGCAGCGGCCGCCGACGTGTGCTGGAAATCGACGGCGCAGACCCTGTTGTGCGTCGACGATCCGTGGAGGAAACAACTTCACCGGGTGACCGTGACCGATGCGCTGCCTTCCATCCAACCGGTGTCGTTGCCGACGCCGTTCGCGCTGCTACTCGACAACGGTGTGCAGTGTCGAATCCGCAACGGAGGTGCCTGGGGTGGTCGCGACGACGACCTGGTCGGCGCCTACGGATGCAACGGCGAGGACGTCGTCTTGGAGTCAACCGACGATGGTGCGGTGCCTATCGATCGTTCCCGGCCGGTGTGGACCGTCAAGGTGGGCCCACTCGGAGCCGGCCCCGTTCATTTCCCGCCCCCGCAGACGCACTCGGTGACCACGGCTTGGTTCGCGGCAACGTTCGCCACGTAGCCCCGCGTCGTCGCGGCCTCAGTCCACGGTCATGGTCACACCGAGAATGCATCGTCGTCGCGGGTCGGGATGCGCGCCCAGTCACTCATCGGTCGGCCGAGGATGGCCATGTCCGCCAATTGTGTGGTGGCATCGGCCAATCCGCCTGACGGGGATGGCTTAACCGCTCCGCGACTCCTAGCCTTCGGTCAGTGTCAGGGGTCGCCGGCCACCAACCGCGCTTGCCAACCGGCCGCGGCTTGACCTAGGAGAATTAGATGACCACCTTCGTGCCGAGTCTGTGGCTGAGCGACACCCCGCGACGAGGGCCTGACCTGCAGAACGACGTGCACTGCGAGGTGGTGGTCGTCGGGGCCGGCTACACCGGCTTGAGCGCCGCGATCGCCTTGGCCGACGCAGGGGTGGACGCTGTCGTCCTTGAAGCGGAGTACGCGGGTTTCGGTGCCAGCGGACGCAACGCCGGGCACCTCACCCCGACTATCGGCAAGGACCTGCCGAGCGTCTTGAAGATGTACGGCCCGCGCACCGGCGGCGCGCTGGCGCGACTGGCCGACGAGGCCGTCGAGCACACCGAGGACACGATTAAGCGCCACGGCATCGACTGCGACTATGTGCCGAACGGCAATCTGATCGCCGGTATCCACCCGGGTCACGAGAAGCGTCTGCGCGCCGCCGTCGCAGCCGCGGGCGAGCTCGGCGCCTCGGTTCGCATGGTCGAGCGTGACGAGCTGGACGCGCGCGGCATCCCCGCGTTCGTCAACTGTGCGGCACTCGAAGAGCGCGGCGGCGTGCTCGATCCGGGCCGGTATGTGCGTGGACTCCGCAAGGCAGCACTGCGCGCGGGGGCCCGCATCTACGAAGGAACGCCGGCGCTCACCATCGACGAACACGTCCGTGGAGTCCGGATATCGACACCGCGTGCATCGGTGTCCGCGGCGACAGTCGTGCTGGCCACCAACGCCCACACACCGCAGATGGGTCTGCGGTACGGCCATGTCACCCCGGTCAACGACTGTCTGTTCGTGACCGAGCCGCTGACCGAAGAACAGCGTGATCGGATCGGCTGGAACGGCAGCGAAGGGATCTACACCGCCCACGAGGCGCTGGAGAACTATCGGATCACCGCGGACGGTCGGATCTCCGGGGGCTCACGCTACGTGGGGTACCGCTACGGTGGCCGCTTCTCCCCCGACGATCAACCAAGAACGTTCGCCAAAATCGAGCGCAATTTCCGCGCCCGGTTTCCTGAACTCGCAGACCTGCCCATGGCCGGCTTCTGGTCGGGGCACATCGCGATGAACCTCAACTTCCTGCCTTTCATCGGCCGTGTGGGCCGACACGAAAGGATCGTTGCCGCACTGGGTTATTGCGGTCATGGCGTCGCCTTGGCCGGACTGCTCGGAACGGTCGCAGCCGGCATCGCCATCGGCAGCGCCCAAGCCCCCGCGGTCCTCACGCAACGCCGCCGAATCCCGATGCCACCAGATCCGTTGCGCTGGCTCGGTGTCAAGGGTCTGGCGGCGGCGCTGGAGGCTCTGGACCGCCGTACCGACCGGCTGGCCACGCCGCGTCATTGACCGCTTTCGCCTCTCATACCGCGCTCTGCACTCGGTGTTCGCCCGGTCCACCGCAGATAGGCGCGGCGGAACTCGCGGCTGTCGCTGTATCCGACCTGCCGGGCCACCGCCCCGATCGGCAGCGTGGACTCGCGCAGCAGGGCCGCGGCGCGCTCCAACCGCACGCGGTCGCGGATCTCACCGAATCTGAGGCCGGCATCGGCCATTCGCCGGTGCAGCGTGCGCTCACTGATCATCAGCCGCTCGGCGACCATCGTCGCGGTGACTGGTTGCGGAAGCCGTTCCCGGATAACCCCTTCCACTGCGGCGACCATATCGGGGCGGCGGTCCCCCGGGTCGGCGAGCTGGCGAGCCGCCGAGACCGCGACGGCGAGTTGTGCGGGATTGGCGGTGGGAATCGGGCGATCAAGGAGGCCCGACTCGAAGCACAGACGAGTTGCGACAGCGTCGAACCTCAACGGGCAGCGGAAGAACTTCCGGTACACATCTGCATAAGCCGGTGCAGGATAGGCGAATTCGATGCGGGTGGGCGCGAGATTCGCGCCGTGAACGGAGCGCATCAGAGTTACGGTCGCCGCACACGCTTCCTCGCAGAGGAACGGCAACAACTCCGGGTCTGGGTTGCGTTCGATGATGCGCAGCTCGAATTCTTCTCTGCCAAAGCGGATTTCATAATTGAGCAGAGTCCCGGCCGCCTGATGCAGTCCCAGTCCGAGCTGGACCGCCTCTCGGGTCGACCGGCAGGACCGGACGGCGAAGCCAAGAATGCCCCATGACACCAACACGTCCCGGCTCCCGACCTGCATGCCGATCGGTCCAGGAGGCATTGCGCGCAGCGCTTGGCGCAGGATGGAGATCGCCTGCCGGAACGACAGGCGGGTAGCCGGCAGATCGAGTTGACTCCGGGTCAGTCCGGTTCCTGACAGCCAGACGTCGGTCCGGACGCCACGCTGTTCGGCGATATCCAGAACGCCGGTGACGACGCTGGGCGGGATGACCGCGTCCTGCAGGGCCGCACCTGCCGGCGAGGGATCAGATCCGTTGTGCGTCGTCGTGCCCATCAGTCGGGATTGTCGAGTTCGCCCGGACCCGGAGCCCGAGTGCGGAGTCCTTGACCAGTGCGGACACCGGAGGAACGTATCACGATGGGCCCGTTCGCAGATCGGACTGCCGATCGACTGCGTCAGCGAACCGCTTCGGCGATCGCCGCGGCGATCCTCCCCGTCGCCGCCCGTGCCGCCGGACTCACAGCCGTCATCCAGATGTACGCGTGCACGAGCCCGCCCTCTCGGAAAAGACGGGTCGGCACTCCCGCTGCGGTGAGGCGTTCGGCGTAGGCGATCCCTTCGTCGCGGAGCGGGTCGAACCCGGCAACGGTGACCACCGCCGGAGGCAGCCCGCCGAGGTCGTCGGCGAGCAGCGGCGACGCGCGCGGATCTTCAGCATCGGCGGTCGTGCTCAGATAATGGTCGATGTACCAGCGCATCTGCTTCGCGCTCAGCGCATTCTGGTCGGCGAACTCGACGTAGGACGGATGCTCGCTCGACATGTCGGTCACTGGGTAGATCAGCACCTGCAGCGCGGGCTGGATGTCCCGCCCGCGCAGCTGCAGGGTGAGCACCGCAGCGAGATTGCCTCCGGCACTGTCCCCGCCGACGACAATACGGTGTGGGTCGAGTCCCCATTCCGGTGCTCGGCCAAGGACGTAGTCCCACGCGGTGAGGGCGTCCTCCACCGCCGCCGGGAACCTGTGCTCGGGTGCAAGGCGGTAGTCGACGGACAAGACGTCAACACCGGCGTGGACCGCGAAGAAACGCACCGCGGATTCCGTGCTGGCCCGGCTTCCCAATACGAACCCGCCGCCGTGGAAATAGAGCAGCAAGCCCCGTGACGTCGCGCCGGCCCGGTAGCGGGTCGCCTTCAGGCCGCCCGGCATGACGAGGTCCTCCTCGACGACGAACGGGGGAAATCGCTCGGCGAGCACCTGCGCTTCCTGTTCGACGATCAGGCGGGCCCGCGCCGGATCGCACGTGCTGAAGTCCGTCGCCGCCATTGTCAGCAGGGCGATCTCCGGCGCCATCTGCTCGTCGTCGTTGTTGAGTGGTGAGCGGATCAGGCGCCGCACAACCGACCGGGGGAGACGCGCCGCAGCGTGAGCGGCGGCGCGCTTGATCCGGCTCACCGGTGTCAGCGGTACTGCCGTCGATGCGCTCATGGCCGCAGGCTAACGAGGCGGTGGCGGCGGTGACGAGGGGTTATTGCGCCAGAAGGGTGGTGAAGAGCGCCAATCCCTCGTCATAGCATGACCGGGCACGGGTCTGGCCTCGGCCCGGCGGATTGACGCCGGACCACACGAACTGTGCAGGCCGGCATTGCCACCCGGCGCAGAGGTAGGTTGCACCCTATCCGGAAATAGAAGCAGGTCAGGGGGCATTTCCCCTGACCTGCGACGTGACCGAATGACACCTACAGCATGCAGGACACGCAGCCCTCGACCTCGGTCCCTTCCAGCGCCATCTGACGCAGCCGGATGTAGTACAGCGTCTTGATTCCCTTGCGCCAGGCGTAGATCTGCGCCTTGTTCACGTCACGCGTGGTGGCGGTGTCTTTGAAGAACAATGTCAGCGACAGACCCTGGTCCACGTGCTGGGTGGCCGCGGCGTAGGTGTCGATGATCTTCTCGTAGCCGATCTCGTAGGCGTCCTGGTAGTACTGCAGGTTTTCGTTGGTCATGTAGGGCGCCGGGTAGTACACACGGCCGATCTTGCCTTCCTTGCGGATCTCCACCTTCGACACGATCGGGTGGATCGAGGACGTCGAGTGGTTGATGTAGGAGATCGACCCGGTCGGCGGCACCGCCTGCAGGTTCTGGTTGTAGATGCCGTGCGTCTGCACCGACTCCTTGAGCCGCTTCCAGTCGTCCTGGTTCGGGATGCGGATGCCGGCGTCGGTGAAGAGCTGGCGTACCTTCTCGGTGGCCGGCTCCCACACCTGGTCGGTGTACTTGTCGAAGAACTCACCCGAGGCGTACTTGGACCGCTCGAAACCTTTGAAGTGCGTGCCGCGTTCGATCGCGATGCGGTTGGAAGCGCGCAACGCGTGGTAGAGCACCGTGTAGAAGTAGATATTGGTGAAGTCGATGCCCTCTTCGGAGCCGTAGAAGATCTCTTCGCGAGCCAGGTAGCCGTGCAGATTCATCTGACCCAGGCCGATCGCGTGGGAGTCGTTGTTGCCCTGCTCGATTGACGGCACCGACGTGATGTGGGTCTGGTCGCTCACCGCGGTCAGCGCACGGATGGCCACCTCGATGGTCTGAGCGAAGTCCGGCGAGTCCATCGTCTTGGCGATGTTCAGCGAACCCAGATTGCACGAAATGTCTTTGCCCACTTTGGCGTAGGACAGGTCATCGTTGAACAGCGAGGGCGTGGACACCTGCAGGATCTCCGAGCACAGGTTCGAGTGCGTGATCTTGCCCTCGATGGGATTGGCCCGGTTCACCGTGTCCTCGAACATGATGTAGGGGTAGCCGGACTCGAACTGCAGCTCGGCCAGCGTCTGGAAGAACTCGCGGGCCTTGATCTTGGTCTTGCGGATACGCGCGTCGTCGACCATCTCGTAGTACTTCTCGGTGACCGAGATGTCGGCGAATGCCACGCCGTACACCCGCTCGACGTCATAAGGCGAGAACAGGTACATGTCCTCGTTCTTCTTGGCGAGCTCGAAGGTGATGTCCGGGATGACGACGCCCAGACTCAGCGTCTTGATGCGGATCTTCTCGTCGGCGTTCTCCCGCTTGGTGTCCAGGAAGCGGTAGATGTCGGGGTGGTGGGCGTTGAGGTACACCGCACCGGCGCCCTGCCGCGCACCCAGCTGGTTGGCGTAGGAGAAGGAGTCCTCGAGCAGCTTCATGATCGGGATGACACCCGAAGACTGGTTCTCGATGTTCTTGATCGGCGCGCCGTGCTCACGAATGTTGCTCAGCAGCAACGCAACTCCCCCGCCCCGCTTGGACAGCTGCAGCGCGGAGTTGATGGATCGCCCGATCGACTCCATGTTGTCCTCGATGCGCAGCAGGAAGCACGAAACCGGCTCTCCCCGCTGCTTTTTGCCCGAGTTCAGGAAGGTCGGCGTGGCCGGCTGGAACCGGCCGTCGATGATCTCGTCGACCAGCTTCTCGGCCAGTCCGGTGTCGCCCGCGGCCAGGGTGAGCGAGACCATCACGACGCGGTCCTCGAAGCGCTCCAGGTAGCGCTTCCCGTCGAAGGTCTTCAGGGTGTAGGAGGTGTAGTACTTGAAGGCGCCCAGGAACGTCGGGAAACGGAATTTCTTCGCGTAGGCGCGGTCGAGCAGACTCTTGACGAAATTGCGCGAGTACTGGTCGAGCACCTCACGCTCGTAGTAGTTCTCGCGGATCAGGTAGTCGAGCTTCTCGTCCTGGTTGTGGAAGAACACCGTGTTCTGGTTGACGTGCTCCAGAAAGTACTGGCGTGCGGCAAGCACGTCCTTGTCGAACTGGATCTTGCCGTCGGCGTCGTACAGATTCAGCCGCGCGTTCAGCGCGTGGTAGTCCGTCTCGTCGGGCAATCCGTGCACGCCGGCGGTTACAGGCTCTGCAGTGACGGTTGGTGGCACGTCTGTTCCTTCCAATATTGAGCCCAGAACTGAGCGAGGCCGGCGCGGACGGCGGCCACGTCGTCCTCGGTCCCCATGAGTTCGAAGCGGTAGAGGTACGGAACACCGCACTTGCGGGAGATGACGTTGCCCGCATAGGCGAATTCGGCACCGAAGTTGTTGTTGCCCGCAGCGATGACGCCACGGATCAGGGAGCGGTTGTGCTCGTTGTTCAGAAAAGCGATGACCTGCTTGGGGACGTAGCCTCCGTCGTTGATGTTCGGAGTCGCCCGTCCGCCACCGTAGGTGGGCAGCACCAGCACGTACGGTTCGTCAACCTCTATGCGGCCGTGCAGCGGTATCCGCGTGGCGGGAACACCCAGCTTCTGCACGAAGCGATGGGTGTTCTCCGACACGGACGAGAAATAGACCAGATTGCGCCCCGTGATCTCCGAGATGTCCATCGGGCACCGCAACCTTCCTTGATCTATCCGTTGGCCGAACTAGGCGCTCAGCGCCGACTCGGCGAGCGCCTTGATGCGGTCCGGCCGGAAGCCGGACCAGTGTGCGTTGTCGGCCACCACGACGGGCGCCTGCAGGTAGCCGAGCGCCATCACATAGTCGCGGGCCTCAGGGTCCAGCGTGATGTCGACCTTCTGGTAGTCGATGCCCTGCTTGTCCAGCGCCTTGTAGGTGGCGACGCACTGCACACAGGCGGGCTTGCTGTAAACGGTGATGCTCATGGGCGTACCGCTCCTTTGCGGAAGAGGGGATGACGGGACTGGCAACGACTAGGGGGTACATCCGCGCTATATTCAGCGCCCCGGCGAGCCCCCAGATTCCCATCCCGCGGGCGCGTCTTTCGAGCTGACCTGGCTCGAGGTGCGCCCTGCGTTTCCGGGAAGCTCATCGCGCCCCGCTGGGTCGGTTGGGACCTGGTTGGGGCTTGGTGAACCTGGGATCTGCCGATCCTCGAAACACTACACCTAGGGGGTGACAACGCGAAGAGATACAAGATGTTCTGAATAACATTTCTGAAATTCCCTGGTAGTAAGCCCTCTCGGGCGTGTCGCTTCGGCGTGTCGCAGATCACACAATCGCGGCGTCGGTGTATCTGCGCGGGCAGCCGGGCGTGCATGCTCAGAGGTATAGCAGCGGGCACCGACAAGTCGGTCGCGCCCAACCCGGCCGCTCGATACCAGCAAAGCCGCCGGCGAGTCCGCCGACGGCTTTGACTAGAGCGTTAAGCCGGGTGAGGCCGGCTTGATGCAAACGGGCTCAGCCGACCTCGGCGGCCAGCTTGCCGACGACGTCGCGCACGTTCTCCGACAGTTCGGCGCTCTCGGCGGGGGCGCTGCCACCCAGCGTCCGGAACGACACCGAAAGCTTGATCGCGTCGCTCACCCGGGCACCGGCGATACCGAACGACTTGCGGGTCTCGTCATGCGCCCAGACCCCGCCGTACTGCCCCATCGAGCCGCCGATCACCGCCAGCGGCTTGTCCTTCAACGCGCCGTCGCCGAACGGCCGCGAGAGCCAGTCGATCGCATTTTTCACCACGGCAGGGATCGAGCCGTTGTACTCGGGCGTGACCACCAGGGCGGCGTCGGCTTCGGTGGCCGCGGCGCGCAACGCCACCACCTGCGCGGGCGCCTGGTCCAGCTCGCTGTTCATCGCGTCATCGATGTCCTCGTTGTAGAAAGGAACCTCCCCCAGCCCCTCGAACACCGTCACGGTGACCCCCTCGGGGGCCAGTTCGGCCGCCAGTTCGGCGATCTGCCGGTTGACCGAGCCCGCACGCAGGCTGCCTACCAGCGCCAAGATCTTGATATCTGCCACTGTCCCGTTCCCTTCGGATTTGAAAGTCCATCTTCGCACGGTTAAAACGGACTATAGTCCGCTTTATTCCCGCCGCGTTACAGTGCAGGGGTGAGCGGTGCCGAGGACAAGGGCGAATTGCGCCTTGTCGCGCACGAGGACCTGGCGGTCGAGTCGCTGCCTGAACGAAGCGACGCGGCGCGCAACCGGGCGCTGCTGCTGGAGGCGGCACGGCAGCTGGTTGCCCAGCGCGGCGCCGGCGCGGTCACCATGGATGACATCGCCGCTGCCGCCGGCGTCGGCAAGGGAACCCTGTTCCGCCGGTTCGGCAGCCGCTCGGGCCTCATGCTGGTGTTGCTCGACGAAGACGAGAAGGCCAGCCAACAGGCGTTCCTTTTCGGCCCGCCGCCGCTGGGTCCCGATGCGCCGCCACTAGAGAGGCTGATCGCGTTCGGCCGCGAACGCATCCGCTTCGCATGCGCCCACCGCGAGCTGATGTCCGCGGCAAGCCGTGACCCGCACATGCGACACGTCGGCGCCGCCTTCGTACTGCGCACTCACGTCAGAGTGCTGCTGCAGGCCGCCCACACCACCGGGGACCTGGACATCCAGACCGATGCCCTGCTCGCTCTGCTCGACGTCGGCTATGTCGACCATCAACTCACCGAGGGCGGCCACACCACCGAGACACTGGCAGAGGCGTGGGCGAGCCTGGCCCGCAAGCTGTGCGGACGCTGATCGCCGACATGACGCGGTGGGTCCTGCACGTCGACCTCGATCAGTTCCTCGCCTCGGTGGAGTTACGCCGGCATCCCGAGCTGGCCGGGCGGCCGGTCATCGTCGGAGGCAGCGGCGACCCCACCGAAGCCCGCAAGGTCGTCACCTGCGCGTCGTACGAGGCGCGCGAATTCGGCGTGCACGCCGGCATGCCGCTGCGTGCGGCGGCGCGCCGCTGCCCGGACGCTACGTTCCTGCCCTCCGATCCCGCCGCGTACGACGAGGCCTCCGAGCAGGTGATGGGCCTGCTGCGCGACCTGGGACATCCCGTCGAAGTATGGGGTTGGGACGAGGCCTATGTCGCGGTGCCGGCCGACCCGGTCGCGGCGGCCGAAAACATCCGCAGCGTCATCTCGGCCGAGACCGGACTGTCGTGTTCGGTGGGCATCAGCGACAACAAGCAACGCGCCAAGGTTGCCACCGGTTTCGCGAAACCGGCCGGGGTGTTTGAGCTGACCGATGCCAACTGGATGGAAATGATGGCCGGCCGGCCCGTCGACGCACTCTGGGGCGTCGGACCGAAGACATCGAAAAAGCTTGCTGCCCTTGATATCACCACCGTCGGACAACTCGCCCGAACCGACGGCGAGCTGTTGACATCGACGTTCGGGCCCCGCACCGGTCTGTGGCTACTGCTGCTCGCCAAGGGCGGCGGCGACACCGAGGTCAGCGCCCAGCCCTGGGTACCCCGTTCCCGCAGCCATGTCGTCACCTTCCCGCGCGACCTCACCGAGCGCACTGAAATGGATTCGGCGATCACCGAATTGGCCCAACAGGCCCTCGACGACGTGGTGCGCATGCCTCCCGGGGGGCGGATCGTCACGCGAGTCGCGGTCACCGTCCGTACCGCGACTTTCTACACCAGAACCAAGATCCGCAAACTCGACGCTCCCACTACCGATTCCGGCGTGATCACCGCGACCGCCCTCCGCATCCTGGACCTGTTCGAACTCGACCGCCCCATCCGACTGCTCGGGGTTCGCCTGGAACTGGAAATGCCTTCCTGATCCCGCTCGAGCCGAGTAGCGAAAAAGCCCGTACCACAGCGGATATCGCACTGACATTCACGGCGGGGGTGGTGCGGCAAGGCCGAAATCAGCCGGCGGGACCGCTCCGGGGTCAGTCTTGGGCTGCCGCAAGACGGCGGCACCGTGGCGCTGACAGGCGAACAGTGCAAGCTCGACGTTGCGCTTGTCCTCGATCGGACGGCCCCGCCTGGCGACAGCTCGCCGCACGTCATTCTTGACAGCCTCGAGCGGCACCTGCAGTTCCTCCGCGACCCGGTAGGGCCGACCGCAGTACAGATAGATCCGCAATATCTGACGCAGTCGGGAATCGTCGTCGTTATCGAACGCCAGCGGGCCCAGGACGTCGGCCACCCATCCGCGTATCTCCTCGACGTCCGCGTCCAGCAGCGCCGCCGAAACGATGCCGGCATCGGTTGCTGCGACCACGTCGGCCGGTTGACCGAGCGCCTCGGCGGCCGTGCGCGCACGCAGCGCCTGACGATGAGAGCGACGGAACCCTTCGATGCCGCAACCCATCGCCCCGATCGCGAGGCTGGGCGCATCCGCCCGCAGCCGGACGAAATCCCGGATGTTCGCGACGGCGTCACCCGGCACCAGACGGTAGGGCAACCACACCCACCAAACAGTGCGCTCGGCGCCGATCAACAGCGGGCGTGCCGTCGCGTCGGCGGCCACAGCCAACGCGCGTACGAATTCCCCCAGGCTCGCGCCCCGCTCGTGTGGACCGTCGACGGCTGGGTACCATGCGATGAGCGCCAGGTGCTCCCCGCTCAGCGGATAACCGATCGTCGCCGAAACATCCTCGACGTCAAACGATTTGGCGCTATCGAGCAGGTCGCGGACCTGGGTTTCACTTGCGATGCGCTGAGCCGTCAGCCGCAGCGCGTACTCGCCCTGGTAGGCCGCAAGGGCCTGCTGTGACAGCACGTCGACGTATTTCGACAACGTCCTGGCGAGGCTCTCGACGACGGCGACCTGGGTCTCCGGAGCCATGCCGGCGGCCTGCAGTTCGGCGAACACCGTCTCACCCAACCGGCGCTGCCCGAGCCGGTGGGCGCGCATCATCGCATTGATCGGAATGTCGCGACGGGCAAGGGATCTGGCGTACTCGGTATGTGTTGGCGGCACGGCGATCTCGGTGACATCGATGTCCGAGAGCAGGGCGCGGCATATCGTGTGGAGCTGGTCGCGCATAGCGGCGCGCATCAACTCGCTCATCCGTTCGTCGCGGGGAAGCTCCGGCACATTGTCCTGGGCGAGGGTGCACAGGGCATCACTGAGCGCGGCAGCCTGCTCGTCGAGGCGCGCAACAATCCGTGCGACGTCGCTGTCCACGCCAACCTCCGCCGATGGTGTCGGCCCCCATGGAGACCGTAGATCGCCGGCGGGGGTTACCGGAAGACAAACCGCCGCCGGACCGAAATCTCGGCGTCGCGAACCTAGCGCTCCAATTGCGGCGGTGCGGGCCGCAAGGCTCGCGTGAAGATCGCATTGACTTGCCGCATGGCCACGCTGTAGGGCCACCACGCCAGCCGCTTGAACGCGTACAGCGCCCTGATGTCCGGAGAGGTGTAGATCAGGTAGCGCTTCTTCGCGACTCCCGCCAGGATTTTCTCGGCGGCACGCTCCGGCGAGACGGCGTGGCCGCTGAAGCGGTCCACCCAGCGAGCCACGTGCGGGTCTTCGCGGTCCACGCCGGCGATTTCGACGGTGTTGACCAAGGGAGTCTTCACGGCGCCGGGCACCACCACCGACACCGCGATGCGGTGCCGGGCGAGGTCGAAACGCAGTACTTCGGACAGTCCGCGCAAGCCGTACTTGCTGGCGCTGTAAGCGGCATGCCATGGCAGCGCGACGATTCCGGCTGCCGAGGAAACATTGACCACGTGCCCGCCCCGGCTGGCCGCGATCATCTGCGGAACGAACGACTCGATCACGTGGATGGGGCCCATCAGATTGATCGAGATCATTTTCTCCCACTGCTGGTGGGTCAAGCGGTCGACGGTCCCCCACGCCGAGACGCCGGCGATGTTGAGCACGACGTCCATGCTGGAATGCCCCGCGTGGATGTCCGCCGCGAATGCCGCGACCTCGTCGTACTTTGAGATGTCAAGCACCCGGTGGGCGGGCACCTGTGCGCCGAGCGCCCGGGCGTCGGCCACGGTCTGCGCCAGGCCGTCGGCGTCGCGGTCGGTCAGATACAGCTCGGCGCCGTGCGCCGCCAGCCGGAGCGCGGTGGCACGGCCGATGCCACTGGCCGCGCCGGTCACGAAACACCGCTTGCCCGCGAAGTACTCGGTGGAGCCGCTCTGCACCATGATCGGCAACGATACCTACCGCGCCGGACCGCCCCACAGCGCGTTGAGCCACATCTTCTCGAGCACGCTTACCCGGCGCTCGAAGTCACTCTCACTGCCCACCATCAGCGGGTCGCCCGTCAAAGCGAGCGCCGTGGCCCCCGTCAGGGTGCGAATCAGCGTAGGGATGTCGTCGCTGATCGGCCGGGCGGTGCCGGCCTTCATCTCGGCATCCACCACGCTGACGATCTGGCGGAACACCACGTCGAACTGCCGGTCGAGAATCTGCTGGATCTCGACGTCGGTGTGGCGAGCGGCGTCACACGCCCGCACCACCGGGTCGTTGTCGGTGTAGACCGCCGCGGCACTGCCGACCATCCGCTTGGCGAACTGCTCAGGTGATTCCCCGGGCTGACGCGGAGCGAAGAAGTGCGTCAGCTCCTCCAGTTCCTCGGCCGCCTCGGCCAGCATCTGCGCGAGCACCGAATACTTGGAATCGAAGTAGAAGTAGAAACCCGAGCGCGCCACCCCGGCCCGCAGGCTGATCGCGCTGACCGAGAGCTCCGAGAACGGACCCTCCTGTAGGAGCTCACGAACCGCCTGCATGATCGCCTGCCGGTGCTTGTCACCGCGCCGGCGTGACGCCGGCGCGCCCTGCCCCTCGTCGGCGGCCGGACTACTCACTCGCGATCACTCCTTGACCATGCACCACACCAATCCAAAAAGAAAACTTGACAGGCGTCAAGTTTTTCCGAAATAGTGAAAAAAGTGACGGTGACCACAACCGGTTAGGAGCGCGCGTCAATGGCGACGACCATCAGCACCCCCGACTATCTGCTCGATCAGGCCAAACGTCGGTTCACCCCGTCGTTCAACAACTTTCCGGGCATGGGCCTGGTGGAACGTAGGCTGCGCAACACCCAGTTCCCGGAGAAGAAGCTCGCCGACCCACCGCCGGGCAGCGGACTCAAGCCAATCGTGGGCGACGCGGGCCTGCCGATCCTCGGGCACATGATCGAGATGTTGCGCGGCGGACCGGAATACCTGCAGTTCCTGTACGAGACCAGGGGCCCGCTGATCTTCGGCGACTCGCCATTCCTGCCGTTTGTCACGGCGCTGGGGCCCGATGCGGCGCAGGCCATCTACTCCAACCGCAATAAGGACTTCTCCCAGCAGGGCTGGACCCCGGTGATCGGCCCGTTCTTCCGCCGCGGACTGATGCTGCTCGATTTCGAGGAGCACATGTTTCATCGGCGGATCATGCAGGAAGCGTTCATCCGGTCCCGTCTGGTCGGCTACCTCGAGCACATCGACCAGGTGGTGCAGCACGTCATCGCCGATGACTGGGTGACCAACGACCCACGCTTCCTGCTGTATCCGGCGATGAAGGAGATGACGCTGGACATCGCATCGATGGTGTTCATGGGCCACGAGCCCGGCACCGATCGCGAGCTCGTCACCAAGGTCAACAAGGCATTCACCACCACCACGCGCGCCGGCAACGCCGTCATCCGCACCGGCGTGCCACCGTTCACCTGGTGGCGCGGCCTCAAGGCGCGTGAGCTGCTGGAGAACTACTTCGCCGAGCGCGTGAAGGAGCGTCGCGGCAAGGAAGGCAATGACCTGCTGACCGTGTTGTGCCAGACCGAGGACGAGGACGGCAACCGGTTCTCCGATGAAGACGTCATCAACCACATGATCTTCCTGATGATGGCCGCCCACGACACCTCCACGTCGACCGCCACGACGATGATCTACCACCTGGCCGCGCACCCGGAGTGGCAGCAACGCTGCCGTGACGAATCCGACCGGCTCGGCGATGGGCCACTGGACATCGAGTCGCTGGAGAAACTGGAATCTCTGGACCTGGTGATGAACGAGTCCATCCGGTTGGTGACGCCCGTCCAATGGGCGATGCGACGGACGGTTCGCGACACCGAACTGCTGGGCCACTACCTGCCCGAGGGCACCAACATCACCGCGTTCCCCGGGGTGAATCACCGGCTGCCGGAGATCTGGACCGACCCGATGAAGTTCGACCCCGAACGGTTCACCGAGCCGCGCAACGAGCACAAACGACACCGGTACGCGTTCACGCCGTTCGGCGGCGGCGCGCATAAATGCATCGGAATGGTGTTCGGGCAGCTGGAAGTCAAGACGATCCTGCACCGGCTGCTGCGCCGCTACCGCCTGGAACTGCCGCGGCCCGACTACCAGCCACGCTGGGACTACGGCGGCATGCCGGTGCCGATGGACGGCATGCACATCGTGTTGCGTCCGCTTTGAACCGGCCGTCTCCCCGGGGGACGTGGACTCAGCCCTGAGAGCCGGCCGCCAACCGGTTGGCGCAGGCGATCACCGCGCGCAACGCCGACTCGGTGGATTCCCGGCCCCACCCCATAGCCCACTCGGAACGCACGCCGTCGGTGCCGCGGACGAAGGTAGCTGTGTCATTTCCTGCGCACATCTGGTGAAAGTTCAGGGTTTCCACGTGGACTCCGCGGGCATGAAGCATCGCGGTAAGCGCGGCGACCGCTCCCCCGGCCGCCGCGGTCGACGTCGCGATGCGGTCGCCGACAGCGATCACCGCACGGAAGTTGCGCGCCTGCGGCCCCATCCGCGCCGGATGGCGCTCGACGTCGACGCATGACCACTGCCCCAGGCGCACCGGCCCGGCGGTCTGGCCATAGACGGCGACGAAGCGCTCCCACGACAGGGCGGCGGCCTGATCGCGTAACCCCCGTGGCAACGCGACCCCGAAGTGGCGATTGAACCACCCGGCGGCGGAACCGGATTCACTGAAACAGTGGCGATGTGGGCTGAGGACTGTCATTGCGCCGGCCTTCTCTGGCTCGAAGGAGCGACCGACGGTAGTAGCTTCCGACCCACAGCGGGGGGTCGGTCTGGATCAGACCCCGCTGCGGGTGCTGGCTACTACGGCAAGCATGAGAAGACGCACGAGCGGAGACACTAGACGGCGTGCCCGGTCGAGCGCAACCACATTTCCGACTCAGCCGATTTCGGAATCTCATTCGCGAATTAGTCCGGATCGCCGGAAAACTGCTCGAGGGATGCATTGCCGGAGTTAGCATCCTGATAGCGATTAGATTCGCTAAATGGGGTAAACAGCCACACGAAGGGGGAAGCCGATGAAAGTACGCAAATCTGGCAGGGGGATTCATTCGGTGAAGGTTGTCGCCGCCGTGCTGGCCGCCGCTTTTGCTTTGACTGCAGCGGGTTGTACTGCGCAAACCGGCGCCAGCGTCGGTGGAACCATCGGCAATCCGCCTCCGACCGTCGCGCCGTAGGACACCTCCTGGGAAACGTCGGGGGAACCCGCTGGGAACCGCTGTACTCGCAGTCGGTTCCCAGCGGGCTCACGTACCAAATGAATGCATATCCCGGCGGAGCATAATTAGCACACCTGACTATTCGGGATATTCGTTACAAAACTTTTTGCGCATTTCCGAAAACCGGTTCCCCAGTCGTCGCGCGGGGTTAGCATCACAGGCGCCAAACGTTCCATGCAGCACGGCGGAGAAAGGCCAGACCCATGCGCACTCACCCGAAGACCGTTCAGGTTGTCGGAGCCCTGATCCTGGCGGCATTCGCACTCTTCGCCGTCGGCTGCAGCAAGCCGATGGATCCGGTAATCCAGCCCAACCAGGGCGAACTGTTCACCGGCCGGTAGCTGCCGGCACGCTCAGCTCACGCAACCGCCGACGCCGGCACAATCGCCGGCAACCAGAACGCCGCACCGGCGCGGCCCACGCCGCTTGCCCCGGCGCGGATTCCATCGCGGGATCCATTGAGTGACAACAGATCTCCTGTTATTCCAGGTATTCCCTTGGCGTCATGTTCGCACTAATGTGACGCAGGTAACATCCTTAACGGCGGTCGCTGCCGCCAGCCCACGTTCGGGAGGGGCAAAATTATGAGCGCAAGTACCAGGGTGAAAGCCGCGATCGGCGCCGCCTTGTTCGCCGGATTCGCCGTGCTGTCGGTCGGCTGCAGCATGAAGACACCGGTTACCCCGGTTGCCCCGGCGCCGCCGCCCGTCGAGCAGGTTCCCCAGTAGCCCGGCTGCGCTGACGCGGGTGCCGGGTCAGCAATCCCGGGACGCGTCCAACCTCAGGTACGCCTGAATGGTGGTGCCGCTGGCCGTGGTGTGAGTGCGCACCAGATCCGCCATCGCGTTGACCAGAAACAAACCGCGACTGGCGGTGCCGCTGGCACTCGGGCGCTTGAGCCCCACGAAGGGGTCGTCGAGTCGCCCACCGTCGCGGGCCTCGCAGATCAGGTGCTCCTTGTCCCGCCAGAAGGCCAGCCGACAGGAGCCCCCGGCGTACTGAAGGCTGTTCGTGGCCAGTTCCGTGGCGATCATCTGCAGGTCGTCCAGACCGTCCTTGGACAGCCCGACCCAGCCGGCGTAGTCGGCGGCGAACGACCGCGCCGGCCGCAGGTCGGCGCTGCGCCGAACCGTGTAGGTCACCGCTCCCGGGTGAGCGGGCAGCGGCTTGTTGCAGCGCGCCAGCACCTCATCCGGCGCGTAGTCGTCGCTGGGATACGCCGATTCCCCGTGCCAAAGCAGAGGATGGGTGCTGCGGGCGTCTGCCAGCACATCGTCGGGCAGGTGCGTGGCGTCGAACAGACACAACCCCGTCAGGTTCCGGGTCTTCAGCGCCCCGTTGATGAATGCTTCGTGCTCCATACAGGCCAGACACTCGTCTGCGGTGCGGCCACGCCACACGAGTTGACTCACGATGCGGACGGTGCGGTCGGCGTGCTTCTCGGCGAACGCCGTTTCCATCGCCAGGAACCGACTCGGGTTTCGCGCCGCCTCGGCGATGTCCACCAGACGCAACTCGCCGTCAGAGCCGGCGCGCGCCGCATGCAGTTCGGGACCCAGCATCGCCAGCCTGTCACCGGGGACGGCGACCAGCACCGGCTCGTCTACCGCGAAGCCGTCGGCGGCAAACCGCATCACAAAGTCCAGACATTCCCGCTCGGATTGATAGAACAGCGCGGAATGCACGAAGCCACTCGTCGCATCCGGGGGCCTGATCGCCGTGCTCGTGGTCATAAAACTCCCACCCAACCTCAGCCGGCACGCCGCTGTACCGCCTGTCACTTGAGTATTGCTGTACCCCAGGCAAGGCTTTGCTAAGCAGGGCCGTGCCGCTGCGCGTGTCGCGGCTAGAGCCACCACGACGCCGCGGCGTCCAGGTGCCGGCGGATCCGGTATCGCGCCAAGCTGTCGTCACCGGACTCGATCGCGTCCAGTATGCGCAGGTGTGCCGTTTCGACGGCAACCACGTCGGTCGACGTCAACTGTGCCTGTCCGGTCGTGGACCAATGCCGGCGGAACAGCTCAACGATGATTCGCAGGAATAGGTCGAGCAGCGCGTTGCCGGCAAGGCGCGCCAGGCCGACGTGAAAGCGGAACTCTTCGATCGCCGCGTTGCGCGCGTCGTCGCTGCCTTCGCCCGCCACGCTCGACCAGCCCTGCGGGTCCAGGAAGTCCGCCACCTCCGGTTCGGCGCGACGCTGCACGACCTTGGCCACATTGTCGATCTCGATGGCATCGCGCACGCAGCGCAGGTCCTCCCGCGTGGGCTTGCGGTACTGGAGGTAGAGCGCGATGGTGTCGATGCTGGCCTGCGCCCGCGGCTTCGCGACGACCAGCCCTCCGCCGGGGCCCCGGCGCATGTGTGCCACTTCGTGATATTCCAGGAGTCGCACCGCTTCCCGCAGTGCCGCCCGGCTCACCCGGTAGCGCTCCAAAAGCGCCGACTCGGTGCCGAACACCGAACCAACCTGCCAGCCGCTGACGGCGATGTCGTCGGCGATGCCGGCAGCCAGGACTTCGGCGAGCTTGCCACGCGGCGCCTCGGTGGCCAGGCGCTTGCCGAGCGACCCGGGCCGGGCTCGACGTGCCGGGTCGCGGTGTTCGGCCAGCCAGGCGGTGACGCGTTCCACGTGCCGCTCGCTGAGCGTCTTGGCCCGGGCCGAATCACCGGCGGTGACGGCGTTGACGATGTCGGCGTGGGCACCGCGCATCCGGTGGGCGGCATCGGCGGCCTCGGCCGCCGAACCGGTCCGCGAGGCGCGGGCATAGCGTTTGGTCAGCCTCATCAGGACATCGATGAAGAGTTGCAGGACTGGGTTTTTCGACTGCTCAGCGAGCGCGATGTGGAACTCGTCGCTAGGCGCCGGCAGTCCGGGGCGCCACTGCTCCTCGGCGCTCAGCACCGATCGCAGCCGCCCTATCCCGGCTTCGTCGATGCGTTCGGCCGCCAGCGCGGCGGCCAGCGGCTCGAGCACCAGCCGCGCGTTGAGCAGATCAGCCAGCGTGGTGCCGAGATATTCGAGGTAGATCACGACGGCGCGGGTCGCCGGGCCGGCGTCCGGCTCGCAGATGATCAGCCCGCCGTTCGGCCCGCGCCGCATGCGCGCCACCTGGTGGTGTTCGACCAGACGGACTGCTTCGCGCAACACCGAGCGGCTCGCGCCATACCGTTGTTGCAGAGCCGCCTCCGAGCCGAGCGACTCCCCGACCGCCCAGCCGCGGCGGACGATGTCTTCTTCGATGCGACGGGCGATCTTCGCGGCTCGCTTATCCGGCCGGATTTGGTCCGGTTCGACGGTCACTGCCGGCTCAACACGTGAGCAGCATGCAGCCCGCGACCGGACCACCGCCCACGGACACCACGCCGACCTCGGGGCGCCGCTGCACCTGCCGCTCCCCCGCCTCGCCGCGCAGCTGCAGGCATCCCTCGTGCAACGCCCAGTAGCCGTGCATGCGGCCGGCCGAGAGCTGGCCGCCATAGGTGTTCAGCGGCAGCCGGCCGTCCCTGGCGATACGGGCGCCGCCTTCGACGAACGGCCCCGCCTCGCCGTCGCCGCACACACCGAGAGCTTCCAGCCACGAGAGGGTGAGGAAAGTGAAGCCGTCGTACAACTGGGCGACGTCGAGGTCCGCCGGCGTCAATTCCGTCCGCGACCACATCTGCGCGGTCGCGTCCGACATCGCCATCTTCGGGTAATCCGGCCGGTGAAACCATCCGCCGGCGCCGTCGGAACCGCCGATGGCCTCGACGTTCACGGCGCGGTGCGGGCAGTCGCCGGCGTACTCGGCGTGCGAAACCACCACCGCGATCGAGCCGTCAATGGGCACATCGCAATCCAGCAACCCGAACGGCGTCGATACCGGGCGGGCGCCCAGGTAATCGGCCATCGTCATCGGATCGCGGTAGACCGCAAGGGGATTCAGTGCCGCGTTGCGGCGGCCATTAAGGGCGATCCAGCCCAGTTGCTCCTTGGTCGTTCCGTAGAGATCCATGTGCCGCCGGCAGTTCAGCGCCAGCCAATTGGCTGCCGAATACGCGTGCGCGGCAACCAGATCGTTGATGTCGTCCATGGCGCCGACGGCCGGACGCTCACCTTCGGGTGCGTCGAACATGCGAGCCAGTGGTGGAGCAGGGGCGTCCTTGTCCTGCAGGACGGTGCCGCCCAGCATCTGAATGGTGCGGTAGACCACGACATGGCGGGCCCGTCGCTCGGCAACCGCACGGCACGCCGACATCACCGGGCTCAGCAGACCGCCGGTGCCGAACCCACTTCCGCAATCGGCGGCGTCGATCCCCAGTTCGGCGTTGACCTCGGCGGCCGGGGTGTCGCCCAGTGTCGCGATGCCGTCGATGTCGGCCGCGCGCAGTCCGGCGTCCTCGATGGCGGTCCGCACCGCCTCCATCGTCAGATCCCGCCCCGGAATACCGGTGCGACGGCCGATGCGCGAGATACCGATGCCGGAGACGATCGCGTCTTTTTCGAAGTACTTCATCTGCACCGTCCGTAGGCCAAACACTCGACGTACCAGTGAGAATTGAGTGTACTGTATTCCTCGTGTCGACCTCTTCGTTGCTTGTCGAGCACTGCGACAGCTGCGCGCACTGGGTGCATCCCGCGGCCGGCGAATGCCGCGACTGCGGCGGGCCGCTGACAGCCAAGCCGGTGTCCGGCCGTGGAACGGTGTTCACCTACACCGTCAACCATCACCCCTACAACCCAGAGATCCCGACACCGTACGTGATCGCGCTGATCGAACTGGCCGAACAGAGCGGCCTGCGCGTCGCGGCCAATATCGTTGACTGCGAACCGGATTCGGTGACGTGCGGGATGCCCGTTGTGCTGCGGCCGGAGCGGGGCTCGGGCGGCGCCCCCCAGTTCGCTCCGGCGCCCTGAGTGCCCGGGCCGCAGCCGATCAGTTGATCAGCGGGTCGCGCGGCATACCGAGAATCCGCTCGGCGATCTGATTGCGGGTCACCTCCGAGGTGCCACCCGCGATCGCCATCCCGCGCGCGCCCATCACCATGCGGCCGGCCAGCGCGGCCGGCCCGTCCAGCAGCGCGGTCTCCGGTCCGGCGAGTGCCGTCGAGATCGCGGCACCCTCGATCATGTGGTCGGCCAGCTTCAGCTTGGTGACATTGCCTTCCGGCCCCGGGCCCGCACCCTCGACGCTGCGGGCGGCACGGCGCAGGTTCAGCAGCCGCAGCGCATTCTCCTCCGCGAGATAGGTCCCCACCCGAATCACCGCGCCCGCCAAGTGATCTGAACGCCGTTGCGCCTGCTTCACCAGTTCGCCGGCCAATCCCTCGTAAAACGAGCCACTGCCGCCGATGCTGACCCGCTCATTGCCGAGCGTGGCCCGCGCCACCGTCCACCCGGAGTTGGGCGCCCCGACCACGTCCTCGTCGGGCACGAACAGGTCGTTGAAGAACACCTCGTTGAACTCGGCGCCGCCGGTGATCTGCCGCAGCGGACGCACTTCGACCTCCGGGGCCTTCATGTCCACGATGACGGTGGTGATGCCGGCGTGCTTGGGCGCCTCCGGGTCGGTGCGCACGGTGGCCAGACCGCGCGCGCAGTACTGCGCCCCGCTGGTCCACACCTTCTGCCCGTTGATCTTCCATCCGCCCTCGACCCGGGTGGCGCGGGTCTTGACCGACGCCGCGTCCGAGCCGGCCTCCGGCTCGGAGAACAGCTGGCACCAGATCTCGTCTTTGCGCAGCGCCTTCTCTACGAATCTTTCGATCTGCCAATCGGTTCCGTGCTGGATCAAGGTGAGGATGACCCAGCCGGTGATTCCGTAGTCGGGCCGCTTGATACCGGCTGCGCGGAACTCCTCTTCGATGACGAGCTGCTCCACGGCGTCGGCGGCACGGCCCCACGGCTTGGGCCAGTGCGGCATCACGTAGCCGGTCTCGATCAATTTGTCACGCTGCGCCGTCTTCTCCAGGGCGGCGATTTCGGCGGCGTCGGCGCGGATCTGGGTGCGCAGCTCCTCGGCCTCCGGCGGCAGGTCCAGACTGTTCTCCCGCACCGTGCCGGCCGCGGTGAGGTCGAAGACGTCGCGGGCCGGGGCGTCCCCGCCGAGCAGCGCCGACGTCACCAGGGCGCGCCGCAGGTGCAGGTGTGCGTCGTGCTCCCAGGTGAACCCGATGCCGCCGTGCACCTGGATGTTGAGCTCGGCATTTCGCGCGTAGGCCGGGAACGCCAGCGTGGCGGCCACGGCCGACACCAGCCGGAACTGTTCCTCATCCTCCGAGGCGGCCCGGGCAGCGTCCCACACGGCGGCCAGCGCGGATTCGGCAGCCACCAGCATGTTCGCGCAATGATGCTTCACCGCTTGGAAAGTCGCGATGGTGCGACCGAACTGCTTGCGCACCTTGGCATATTCCACCGCCGACTCGACACAGTCGGTCGCACCGCCGACCGCTTCGGCGGCCAGCAGCGTCCGCGCCCGGGCCAGTGCCGACGCCGCCGCACCGGGCAGGATGTCGTCGTCGGTCACTGTCACGTTCTCCAGGCGAACGCGTCCGGAGCGCCGTGTCGGATCGAGGTTCTCCGGCACCTCCACGGAGATGCCGGACCTGCCGCGGTCCAGCACCAGCACATCCTCACCCGCCGCGAGCAACAGCACATCGGCCAGTCCGGCACCGAGCACCACCCCGGCATCGCCGTTGGCGGCACCGTCGGAAACCCGCACGCCGCCAACCAGTCCCACGCCTGCGGTGACGGTTCCGTCGATCAGACCCGGCAACAGCCGCGCCTGCTGGTCGGCGGTGCCGTCCCGGGCGATCACCGCCGAGGCGATCACCGTCGGTACGAACGGACCTGGCGCCACCGCACGGCCGAGCTCTTCGATCACCACCACCAATTCGGGCAGCCCGTAACCGGATCCGCCGTGCTCTTCGCCGATGTGCAGGCCGAGCCAGCCCAATTCGACGATGCCCTGCCAGAACGCGGGCCGCGCCTCCTCCGGCGCGTCCAGCAGCGACCGCGCCGCCGCGCGAGCCTTCTGCGAGGTCAAGAACCCGCGCGCCACCTCGGCGAGTTCGCGATGGTCGTCGGTCAGTGCGATACCCATGCGGGCCCTCCTCGCGGCGCTGCTGATTCCGTAAAGAGTGTACTCAATGCGCCGCGAGGGCCGGCCCCGGCCGGGGTGCTACTTCGGCGCGAACCGCTGCCCCGCGTCGAGCCGCAGGCACTGGCCGTTGAGCATCGGGTTGTCCACGATGGCGGCGACCAGCTTGGCGTACTCCTCGGGCCGGCCGAGGCGCTTGGGGAACGCCGCGTCCTTCGTCAGGGCCGCGGCGAATTCGTCGGGGATGCCCTGGGTCAGTCCCGTGGCGAACAGGCTCGGCGCGATCGCCAGCACCCGGATCCCCAGCGAGCCAAGGTCGCGCGCCATGGTCAGGCACATGCCCGCGATGCCGGCCTTGGCGGCGGTGTACGCGACCTGTCCGATCTGGCCCTCGAAGGCAGCGATGGAGGCGGTGTTGATGATGACACCGCGCTCTTCGTCCTCCGGGTCGTTCTTGGCCATGTGCGCGGCGGCCAGTCGGCTGATGTTGAACGTCGCGATCAGGTTCAGGTCAATGACGGACTGGAAGGACTCGAGGTCGTGCGGGCCGGACTTGGTCATGGTCCGCTTGGCGATGCCGCCGCCCGCGGTGGTCACCGTGACGTGCAGGCCGCCGAGGTCGTCGACCGCCGCCTGCAGCGCCTGCTCGGTGCCGGCGAAGTCGGTGACGTCGACCGGATAGAACTTGCCGTCCAGACCGTCCGCGACGGCCTTGCCGTCCGAACCCTCGCGATCGAGCACCGCGACCCGGGCGCCACGCTGGTGCAGAAGTTCGGCGCTGGCCCGTCCCATCCCCGAGGCGCCGCCGATGACGACGACCTTCTTGCCGCTGATCTCCACCCGAACCTCCAATATCTGGGTTGTCACTTTGACTGGAATTTGTAACGTTAACCCGTCACGGTAGCGCGTCCGGTGCGGCACCGTGTCACCGAGCCGTGCCAAGCTCGAAACCGTGCTCCTTCTCGACGTAGCAAGCACTTCGCTTAACGTGGGCGCGACCTCGTCGCGCCTGAGCAAGGTCGCCCGCATCGCAGAGCTGCTGCGCGGCGCCGCGGCCGATCCTGAGCTGGTCGCGACCGTCGTGTCCTGGCTTTCCGGCGAGCTTCGGCAACGCCAGATCGGCGTCGGCTGGGCCGCGCTGCGATCGCTGCCTCCGCCCGCGCCGGATCCCACGCTGACCGTGGGCCGGGTGGACGCAACCTTCACCGAGATCGGCGCCGTCGCAGGCAAAGGGTCCCAGGCGCGCCGCGCCGCCCTGCTCAGCGGCCTGTTCGCCGCCGCGACCGAGACCGAACAGACCTTCCTGCTGCGGCTGCTCGGCGGCGAACTGCGCCAGGGCGCACTGATCGGCATCATGACCGACGCCGTCGCCAAAGCCGCCGGCCTGCCCGCCGCGGCCGTGCAACGGGCGGCGATGCTGGCCGGTGATCTGCCCGCCGTCGCGGCGGCGGCCCTGACCGGCGGATCGCTGGACGCCTTCGCGCTCGAGGTCGGCCGACCGGTCGGCCCGATGCTGGCACAGACCGCGACCGACGTCGCCGGCGCGCTCGAACGGCACGACGGCACCACGATTTTCGAAGCGAAGCTGGACGGCGCGCGAGTACAGATCCACCGTCGCGGCGACGATGTCAGCGTCTACACCCGCAGCCTCGACGACGTCACCGCACGGCTACCGGAGGTGGTGGAGGCCACGCTTGCGCTGCCGGTGACCGACCTGATCGCCGATGGCGAGGCGATCGCGCTGCGCCCGGACAATCGTCCGCACCGCTTCCAGGTCACCGCGTCCCGGTTCGGCCGGTCCGTGGACGTCGCGGCCGCGCGCGACAAACAGCCGCTGTCGGTGTTCTTTTTCGACATCCTGCACCGGGACGGCGCCGACCTGCTGGACGCGCCGGCCACCGAGCGCCTCGCCGCGCTGGACGAACTGGTGCCGGAGCGGCACCGGGTGGACCGGCTGGTCACCTCTGATCCGGCGGCCGCGGCCGCCTTCCTGGACGCGACGCTGGCCGCGGGTCACGAAGGCGTGATGGCCAAGGCACCGGATGCGCCGTATCAGGCCGGCCGGCGCGGGGCCGGCTGGCTGAAGGTGAAGCCGGTGCACACCCTCGACCTGGTGGTGCTGGCCGTGGAATGGGGCTCGGGCCGGCGGCGCGGCAAGCTGTCCAATATTCACCTCGGCGCGCGGGATCCGGAATCCGGCGGGTTCGTGATGGTGGGCAAGACATTCAAAGGGATGACCGACACCATGCTGGACTGGCAGACCCAACGGTTCACCGAGCTGGCCGTGGATGGCACCGAGGGCTATGTCGTGCAGGTCCGGCCCGAGCAGGTGGTCGAGATCGCCCTGGACGGCGTTCAGGGGTCGACCCGCTACCCCGGCGGCGTGGCGCTGCGGTTCGCGCGGGTCGTGCGCTACCGCGACGACAAGAGCCCCGCCGAGGCCGACACCATCGACGCCGTGCGCGCCATGTACTGACCCCCGCGCCGGGCCCGCGCCGACTGTCCATCGCACGACGCGACACACCCGCGGCGGCATCGGTAGATTCACACTCGCTATCGGCCGCCGCTATCGGCCGCTGGAAGGGAGCCCGGGTGGACAGCGACGTCAGCTACATCCGCACCGAGCCCGACCTGCCACCCGTCGCCATCATCGACCGCTCCCCGATCACGCTCAGGCACAAGATCCTCTTCGGTGTGATCGCGGCGACCGGTGCCGCCGCCTGGGCGATCATCGCGTTCGTTCGCGGCGAGACGGTCAACGCCGTGTGGGTGGTGGTCGCCGCGGTCTGCACTTACGTGATCGCCTTCCGTTTCTACGCACGGTTCATCGAAGCGACGATCGTGCAGCCCCGCGACGACCTCGCCACCCCAGCCGAAATCCTGGAGGACGGCACCGACTACGTGCCCACCGATCGCCGAGTGGTGTTCGGTCACCACTTCGCCGCGATCGCCGGCGCGGGCCCGCTCGTCGGGCCGGTGCTGGCCACCCAGATGGGTTACCTGCCCAGCAGCATCTGGATTGTGGTGGGCGCGGTACTCGGCGGTTGCGTGCAGGACTACCTGACCTTGTGGATCTCCACCCGCAGACGTGGCCGTTCGCTGGGTCAGATGGTTCGCGACGAGCTCGGCGGCGCCGCCGGAACGGCAGCCCTGCTGGGCATCCCGGTAATCATCACGATCATCATCGCCGTGCTCGCGCTGGTCGTCGTTCGTGCGCTCGCGCAAAGTCCGTGGGGTGTCTTCTCGATCGCCATGACCATCCCGATCGCCCTCTTCATGGGTTGCTACCTGCGGTTCTGGCGCCCCGGGAAAATCTCGGAGGTGTCGGCGATCGGGGTGGCACTGCTCCTGCTTGCGGTGATCTCCGGCGACTGGGTCGCCCGAACATCTTGGGGCGCAAGCTGGTTCACGCTCTCGCCGGTCACCCTGGCCTGGCTTCTCATCATCTACGGGCTCGCAGCCTCGGTGCTGCCGGTGTGGCTTCTGCTGGCGCCGCGCGACTATCTCTCAACGTTCATGAAAGTCGGCACGATCGCGCTGCTTGCGATAGGCGTGTGTGTCGCGCGGCCGGCCCTGGAAGCGCCCGCGGTGTCGCGGTTCGCCATCAGCGGCGACGGCCCGGTGTTCGCCGGCTCATTGTTCCCGTTTCTGTTCATCACCATCGCGTGCGGCGCCCTGTCGGGTTTCCACGCGCTGGTCTGCTCCGGCACGACGCCGAAGTTGCTGGAGAAGGAAGGGCAGATGCGGCTGGTCGGCTACGGAGGCATGCTCACCGAGTCGTTCGTCGCCGTCATCGCCCTGCTCACCGCGTCAATCCTCGACCAGCACTTGTACTTTGCGATCAACGCACCGTCGCCGCAGACTCACGACACCGCGGCCGCCGCAGCGCGGTATGTCAACGGACTGGGCCTGGCGGGACCGCCGGTGACCGCGGACCAGGTCCGCCAGGCCGCTGCCGACGTCGGCGAGAAGACGATCGTCTCGCGCACCGGTGGCGCCCCGACGCTGGCGTTCGGTATGTCGGAGATTTTGCACCGGGTGTTCGGGGGCGCCGGCCTCAAAGCGTTCTGGTACCACTTCGCGATCATGTTCGAGGCGCTGTTCATCCTGACCACCGTCGACGCCGGCACCAGGGTCGCGCGTTTCATGGTGTCCGACGCGCTCGGTAACTTGGGCGCCCCGATGCGCAAGTTCCGTAATCCCAGCTGGCGGCCGGGCGCCTGGCTGTCGAGTCTGGCGGTCGTGGCCGCCTGGGGCAGCACGCTGCTGCTCGGGGTGACCGATCCGCTGGGCGGCATCAACTCGCTGTATCCGTTGTTCGGAATCGCCAACCAACTGCTTGCGGGCATCTCGCTGACCATCATCACGGTGATCGTCATCAAGAAGGGCCACCTGAAATGGGCCTGGATCCCCGGTGTCCCGCTGTTGTGGGATCTGTCCGTTACCCTCACCGCGTCATGGCAGAAGATCTTCTCCGGAGACCCCAAGCTCGGTTACTGGACGCAGTATTTTCAGTACTCGGCGGCCCGCGACGCCGGCAAAACGTCCTTCGGTTCGGCCGTCAACGCGCGTCAACTCGACGACGTGGTCCGCAACGCCTTCGTGCAAGGAACGCTGTCGGTCGTCTTCGCCACGGTGGTCGTCGTCGTGGTCGCCGCAGGAGTTGTGGCTTCGTTCAAGGCAATTCGCGGCTCCGGCCGGCCGCTGACCGAAGATCACCCGGTGAACTCCAAGCGGTTCGCCCCGTCGGGTCTGATTCCCACCGGCGCCGAGCGCGATGTGCAACGCCGGTGGAATGCGATGTCCACCGCGCAACCTGACTGATCACTCAGCTTCCGGGCGGCAGCAGCATCGACTGCCAGGTACGTGGGCCGGCGGGAGCAAGGTCGGACTGGGTGTAGACGCGTCCGTCGGGGCCGACGTAACTGCCGGTAGCCGGATCGTATTCGGCAGCCGGGACTGGAAGCGGCGACAGCTGCGGAACAGGAAGCGGCGACAGCTGCGGAACGGGAAGCGGCGACAGCTGCGGGACTGGTTGGCCCGACAGCGTCGCGTTCGGGTCACCTTTCCAGTTGTAGCCGTCGTTGAGCGGTATGTAACTCTGGTCGCTCTCGCACATCGCGACCGTGGGAGCCCGTTTGCCCGGCTGTTCGACGCACGGTGTATTGCGAACGCCGCGAACGTTATTCGGCGAGTCCTGGGGCACCCGGCAGTACAGGTCGCCCGGCGGTCGGTCCGGGTGGTCCTCCCAGGACGGCACCCGCTGCTGCTGGGCCGGCAGGTACCCCGTGGTGCACGGCGGCGGCAGGTTGAGCCGCAGATTGAAACTCAGGAAGGCTCCCCGGTAGGCCTGTTTGGTGTTTCGGTTGGGGACGCCGATGGCTTGAATGGTCGCTACCGCCTGGGGAAGCAGCACCAGCAGCTGTTCGATCCCGGCGTGGTAGGTCAGCGCGACCTGGCCGACGCCGATCAGGTTGGACAGCAGGATCGGCAGCGTCGGGTTCAGCCGGTCCAACAGCCGGCGCGCCTCGGCGGCCGCCGGGCCCGCGTCGCGCAGCACGTCCCGCAGGGCGCCGTCGTTTCGTTGCAGCCCCGAGCTGATGTCGGCGAGGTGAGCGGCCCACTGCGTTACCGCGTCCGGGGACGCCGCCTGGCTGTCGAGCACCGGCTTGGATTGGTCGATGAGGGTGAGCAGCGGGCCCAGGTTCTTGCGGGCGTCGCTGGACAGCGTGCTGGTACCCGTCACCAATCGGGACAGTTCCGGCCCCAGGCCACCCACGGCGGTGAAGGACTCGTCCACAACGGTTTTCAGGCTGTCGCGCGGGATCGCTTCCATACCCCGGTTGACCGAGTCCAGCAGGGTATCCAGGTCCGGTGGCACCGACACGCGGTCTCTGGTGATCACGTCGCCGTTGCGCAGCGGGCGGGAATCCCGGCGCGGCAACAACGCCACGTACTGCTCACCGACTGCCGATTGGCTGTGCACCTGAGCATCGAGATCGGAGGGGATGTCGACGCCCGATTTGAGCGAAAGCACGGCCGCGACACCGGTGTCGGTGAGGCGCACGCTCTCGACCCGGCCGACCTCGGTGCCGCGATAGGTGACGTTCCCGCTGACGTAGAGGCCGGCGGCCTGGGGCAACTGCACGGTGACTTGGTAGCGTCCCACCCCGAACATGGCCGGTAGCTGCATATAACCCAGGGCCATCACGGTGCCACCCACCACCGCGACGATCCCGAAGATCGCCAGCTGGATCAGGATTCGTCTCGTCAAGGGTGGCATGTCAGGGCCCCTGGTCCCAATGGTAGGGAGCAACAAGGGGATTGCCCGCGGTGGCGGGACTGGGCATCTGGCCGATCGTTCGGCCCCACTGCAATTCGAGTTCGGTCAGATTGCCCTCGAAGCGGGTGCCGGTGAGGAAGGAGGCGTCCAGCCGGCTCAAGGTCAGGTCGATGATCGCGGTCAGGTTCGCGTAGTCGCCGCGGGCCCACTTGCTGATCGTGTCCTTAGGGAACGGGTAGGTGGGCAGCAGACCCAGGGAGCGCGTCAGAGCCGGGCCGGCGTTGGCTAGTGATTCCAGCACCGGCCCCAGCTCCTTCAGCTCTTTGACCAGAGCGTCTTTGGTCTGGTTGACGGAGTCGGCCGCCAGGGCGCTGATCTTGCCGATCTGATCCAGGGCATCGACCAGTTGTTGGCGCTCTTGCCGAAGAGCCGCAAGCGCATTCGGCACCGTCGCGAGCGCGCGGTCGAGCACGGGCCGCTGGTCGGCGAGCTGGCCGACCAGATTGTTAAGGCGTTCGGTCGCGGACAGGATGTCGCCGGTCTGATCGTTCACGGAACCGGTGAACCGGTCCAGCTGCTCGATCAGGCTGCGCAGGTCGTCGGCACGCCCGGACAGAGCCGTGCTCAACGACTCGGTGATGTCCTGAATCTGTCCGATACCACCGCCGTTGAGCAGCAACGAGATAGCCGCCAGGGTCTGCTCCGTCGACGGGTAACTGCCGGCCGACGCCAGGGCGATCAGCGATCCCTCCCTGAGCTTGCCCTGCGGTGGGACGTCGGCCGGCGGGGCCAGTTCGATATGCAACGAGCCGAGCAGGCTGGTCTGCCCGATCGTCGCGGTTGCATTGGCCGGCAGGTCGACGTCACCGTTGAGCCTGATGGTCAGCAGTGCATGCCACGCCTGCCGTTCGATCCTGGTGACGTTGCCAACCGTCACGTCGCCCACCTGGACACGGGAGTTCTGCTCGAGGGTGCCCACGTCGGGCAGTTGGACGTGGATCGTGAAGGAGCCGGGGCCGTTCCCGGTACTGCCCGGCAGCGGTAATGAATTGAGGCCGCGCCATCCACAACCGCCCAGACCCAGCATGACTAGAGCCAGCAACAGAGCTGCGGTCCCACGGCGAATCATCGGCTAGCGCCTTCCGGTAGCAGCAGTCCCGGTAGTCCGTCGGCGGGGTCGGTGGCGTGAATTTCGGCCGGCAACGGCGCAAGGCCAACACCCAAGGGCGTAATCGGCTGTGGCGGTACGTAGTCCGGCCGCAGCCAATCCTCGCTGTAGGTCACCTCATTGGGGCGCGCGGTGGCGCCGACCACCGTGTTCTCCCCCAGCGGCGGGAAGTTGTACTGCCGGTTCTTGATGATCGGCGCCAGATACTGAACACACAACTTCGCCGACTGTTGATAGCCCAGCCTCGACGCCGCCTGTATGGCCCCGCAGAGAAACGCGATGGGGTTCGCGAAGTTGTTGAACGCCGGCGCACCGCTGAGCGTGCCCTGCGCCGGCTGGTAGATGTTCATGAAGTTCTGCAGTTCGGTCGGCGCGATGTGCAGCGCCTGCTTGATATCGCCCAGACTGCCGTTGAGCACCTGGGAAACCGACGCCAGCTTGTCCGCCGAGGTACCCAGCGCTTCTCGATTCTCGGCCACGAACCCGGTGACGTCGCGGGCCACCTCGGCGACGGCCGCTACGGCGTTGCCCACCTCGTTCGGGTCGTTGGCCAGCAGTCCGGTCACCGCGGCGAGATTCTGGTTGAGTTGTGTCATCAGGTCCGCGCTGCTCTGCAGCGCCGAAACCAGGATCGACAAATTGCGCACCGTGCTGAAGAGGTCGTTGCTGTGGTCCGCGATCGCTGAAACCGCTTGGGAGAGTTTGACGAGGGTATCGCGGATGCTCGCGCCCTGACCCCGCAGGTTACTGGCGGCGGTGTTGACCACCGCCCCCAGTGCGCTGACATTGCCCGGACGGGTCGGCTGCAGCAGCTGCGCGAGTCTTTCCAGATCCGAGCGCAAGTCGTCCCACTCCACGGGAACGGCGGTGCGCTCCAGCGGGATCACCGCATTGGTATGCAATTGCGGTCCGCCCGTGTAGGCCGGTGTCAGCTGGATGGCACGCGACGTGACGAGTGACGGCGACAGGATCACCGCTTTCGCGTCGGCGGGCACCTGGTACTTCGAGTCGTAGAAGAAGGTGATCTTGACGCGTTGCGGCTGCGGCTCGATGGTGTCGATCTTGCCGACGGCCACACCCAGGATGCGCACCTCGTCACCGGCGAAGATCCCGTTGCTGTTCTGAAAATAGGCGACGACTCTCGTTTTGCCGGGCGTCGCCAGCCCGTGCCAGGCCGCCGCGACTCCACCGATGAGGGTCAGCACCAGCAAGGCACCCAGTCCGATTCGAATAAACGGTCCGATTCGAATAAACGGTCCGATTCGAATGAGCGGTCCGATTCGAATACCAGACCCGACGCGAATACCCGACTTGATGCGAATAATGTTGCTGTTCATCGTTGTTCCCCCGGAGCAGGCACGAACACCGGCGGGTGGGTGGGTACCGGCGGCGGGGCGGTCTGGCCGGGCGCCAAGGCCGGCGGCCCCGGTGGCGGTCCGCCGGGCGGCGGTGCGGGTGGCGGTTCCCGGTAGGGATAGCGGGGATCGCCAGGATTGCCGGTGATCGCGTCGGGAAGGGTCAGCCGCGGCTCACCGCCCTGGCCGGTGCGCGGGTACGGCATCGGCAGTGCCGGGGTGCCGGGCTGCCCGACCTCCGGGTCGGTGAGTTGTGAAGGCAGCAGCACATTGGGGTCCAGACCGAGGTCGGAGAACGCGGCGTCGACGAAGGGCTGAATGAACTGGCCCGGGATCAGGTTCGCGATGTAGAAGTTGAACCATGGTCCGGTGGACATGGACTCGCCCAGCGACAGCGCATAATCGTTGAACTTCTTGATGGCCAGCGCAATCCGTTCTTTGCGGTTGTCGACGATCGCCAGCGCCGCATTGAGCCTGTCCAGCGTCGGCCTGAGGGTCTGCCGGTTTTCGGCGATGAAGCCTTTGAGTTGACGGCTCGCCGCCTCGATGTTGCCGGATAGCTCGTCCAGCGCACGGCTCTGGCTGCGCAATTGGGCCAGGACCGCGTTAGTGTCAGCGACCAGGCGCACGATCTGGTCGCTGCGCTCGGCAAGCACCGTCGTCGCTTTGTTCGCGTTCGACAACAGGTTTCGCAGTTGCGCGTCCCGGTCGGCCAGTACCGCGGAGAACCGGGCTACCCCACTCAGCGCGACCTTGAGATCGGGCGCGGTGCCGGAGAAGGTGTCCGCCAGCACGCCGAGTGATTCGGAGAGCCGGTTCGTGTCCAGTCCGCTGATGGTCGCCGCGAGATCCCCGAGTGCGTCGGGTAGCTGGTAGGGCGATGTGGTGCGCTCGAGCGGAATCGGGCCGCGCAGCCTGCCGTCGCCCCGGGGGGTGACCTCCAGGATCTTGGCGCCAAGCAGGCTTTTGGTCTTGATGGATGCCTCGCTGCGTTCGCCGAGCCGGATGTGTTTGTCGACCTCGAAGGTGACCAGCACCCGCGGCCCGTCCAGGGCAATGCTGTCGACCTTGCCCGCCTTGTATCCCGAGACCTGCACCGCGGTCCCGATCAGCAGCCCGCCCGCTTCGGCGAAGTAGGCCGAATACTCTTTATTGGACTTGAAGAACGGCAGCTTGCTGTACGTCAGGGCGGTCACGACCGCCGCGGCGACGACCACCACCCCGACCGCGCCGACGATAAGCGGATTGCGCTCCGAGAAATACTTCATCGCGGCGTGCACCTCCCCGACGGCTGACCGATCACCTTGACGTAAACCGGTTGCCCTCCTTTGCCGTTCACCTTCAAGATCAGGTCACACAGGTAGAAGCTGAAGAAGTCGCCGTGTAGGCCCTGCCGATTGAGCATCTGATAGGCATCGGGCAGCGTGTTGAGCAGATCGTCGAAGTAGTCGTGATCGGCCAGGACGAGACCCGCGATCCGGTCCGACTCGTGCAAGGTCTTCCCCAGCGGCTGCCGTCCCCGTGCCAGCAGATCGGTGATGGAGCCGGCGGCCGCGTTGGTGTAGGCCAGTGACGTGCTGAGGTCCTGTTTGTGGTCAGCCAGCGTGGCCAGCAATTGCGCCAGGGCGTCAACGGCTTTGGCGAACTGGGTGCTCTGGTCGCCGAGCGATCCGAGCACGGTGTCCAAGTTGGCGATGACCTGCCCGATCAGCCGGCCCCGATCCGCGAGCGTGTTCGTCAGCGCCGCGGTGCGCACCAGGACTGAGCTGATGGTGGCGCCCTCACCCTGGAATGCCTTGATCAGCTCGCTGGACAGCACGTTGACCTGGTTGGGATCCAGCGCGTGGAACAGCGGCCGGAAGCCGCCGATCAGGGCGTCCAGATCCAGGGCGGGAGCGGTCCGGGTCAGCGGGATCGTCCCGCCGGGTGCGAGTTGCCTTGTGCCGCCGCCCCCTTCCTCGAGAGCGAGATACCGACCGCCGATCAGATTCTGGTACCGGATGACCGCCCGGGTGCTCTCGGTCAGTACCACGGAATCGTCAGTGCTGAAGTCGACCAGGGCGGTGCCGTCGTCCTGGATCGAGATCTTTTTGACCTGGCCGACTTCGACTCCGGCGATGCGCACGAAGTTGTCCGCCTCCAGCCCCGAGACATTGCTGAACGTTGCCCGGTATTGCTTCTCTTTACCGAACCGCAGGTCGGCGAAGATGGCCAGCATGGCGACCAGGCCCAGCACGCACACGGCCATGAAGATGGCGAGCCGCCAGATCGCGTCTAGCACAGTCATTCTCACGTGGGCTGCTCCTATGTCCTAGTGCCCGCTCGGGGTGGGCTGCACCTGGGCGGGCGCCGGTGGCACGAACGGCTCGGATCCCGGTGGCGCCGGGCCGGGTTCACGCGGCGCACCGGGCGGGGGCGCCGGCGGCAGACCCGGGTAGAGCGGAGTCCCGTCCGGGGCGTATTGCGCGGCGCCGTAGGGCGGCGCCCCGGGATACGGGATGGGTCCGGGCGCCGGCCCGCCCGGGTAGCGGATGCTGGGCGGCTCGGGCACCCCCCGGGTGATGGGGAGGTAATCGGCGTACGCCGGGAACGCGATGCCGGGATTGGGCCGGATGTCGAGGCCCGTTCCCCAGCCGGTGTCCGTGATGAGTTGCCGCAGCGGCCAATTGGCGGCGACGTCGGGCAGGGAGCCGCAACCCGGCTTTCCGCCGGGGCCGCCCTTGGCCCCGACGATCGGCAGGTTCTGGGGATATCGGTATTGATCGGCGCCGAACAGTGGAGTGCTGTCGATGACCAGGGAGTACCCGTTCGCGCCTCCGGTTGCCTCCAGGTAGCCGGTATCCAGGGCGAGCTTGGCGCCGACCAGCATGCACGTCAGCCCGGGGTTGTATTTCATCAGCAGGCTCGTGGTGGGCTCCAGCAGGTTCGCGGCTCGAATCAGGTTGTCCCGGTTCGCTCCCAGAACTTGGGTACCGCTGCGCGACAACCCGATGACGTTGGCCAGCAACGCATCCAAGTCGGGTGCGTCCGAGATGGTCGAGCCCGTGACACTGGCGCCGTCCAGTGCCCGCAGAATGTCTTGTGCGGCAGCGCTGTACGTGTCGGCGACCGTTGCGGCCGCGCGGGTGTCGGCGCGGATGGTCTCCGCTCGCGGGTTGACCGCCAGTAGCACCTCATTGGCGTCGGTGATGCCCTGGCCGATGGCTGCGCCGTGACCGCGCAGAGAGTCGGCCAGCGCCGAGAGCACACCGTTCAGCTTGGCCGGGTCGATCTGACTCAGTACCTTGACCAGGTTGGCGAACATCGTGTTGACCTCGGTGCCGACACTGTCGACTTTGATCGCCGCGCCGGCGGCCAGCCGTCGGCGATCCGGATCGCTGGGGTACACCAGGTCAACGTATTTCGCGCTGAACAGCGTGGTCGCCCGGATGCGGGCCCGCACGTTCGCCGGGATGTATCTGATCTCCCCCGGGTACATGTCCAGCCTGATGCGTACCTCGTCTTTGCCGGTGCTGATGGCGCCAACCCGGCCCACCTGCACGCCACGCATCTTGACCTTGCCGCCGCGATCCATCACCAGACCCGCCCGGTCCGAGATCAAGGTCACCGGAACATACGATTTGAACGACCCGCTGAACAGCGCCGAGGTCGCCACGACGACGCCGACGGTCGACACGAGCAGTATCAGGGTCCACCACGCGGGATGCATTCCCCCCGGGCGTGATTCCTGCATGGCTACCCCGATCTGCCCGCTAGCCCGACAAGTTGAAATGACCGGACTGGCCGTGGACGGACAGCGAGATCGCCAGCACCACAAGGGTCAACACGATCAGGGAGGTGCGTACCGAGTGGCCGACCGCCTCCCCCACTCCGGCGGGCCCACCGCGGGCCGTGTAGCCGTAATAGGTGTGCACCAACATGATTGCGATCGCCGCGACGATCACCGTGACGAACGACCAGAGCAGGTCGATCGAGTTGAGGAAGGTGTGGAAGTAGTGGTCGTACACCCCGGTGGACTGCCCGTACAGCCTGGTGGTGCCGAATCGTGCGGCCTGGAAGGCGCACACCACGGCCACGCAATACAGCGGGATCACCACGACGACTCCGGCCACCACCCGGGTAGAGACCAGGTAGGCCACCGACCGGACAGCCATCACCTCCAGCGCGTCGATTTCATCGGCGATGCTCATCGCGCCCAGTTGCGCGGTGGAACCGGCTCCGATGGTGGCGGCCAGACCCACGCCGGCCACGGCCGGTGCGATGATCCGGACGTTGACGTAGGCCGAGATGAAGCCGGTCATCGCCTCCACACCGATGCCCGAGAGCTGGTTGTAGCCCTGCACGGCGATGACGGCTCCGGTCGACAGGGTCAGGAAGCCGACGATGACCACCGTCCCGCCGATCACTGCCAGCGCACCGGTTCCCATGCTCATCTGGGCGACGAGTCGTACCATCTCTCTGCCGTACCGCCGAAAGGCCGTGCGCATCTCGGTGAACGTCCGGGCGTAGAAAGCCACCTGGGCGCCAACGTGATTCCAGCTCGCCACCAAACTCATTGCGGCCCCGTGTAGAAGACCGCCGTGGCGACGATGTTGATCAGGAACAGGGCGATGAAGGAGTAGACGACCGTCTCGTTGACGGCGTTGCCCACACCTTGCGGCCCTTTGCTCACGGAAATGCCCTTGTAACAGGCGATCAGCGCCGCCGCCATCCCGAACAGCGCTCCCTTGACCAGTCCGAGGATCAGATCGGGCAGGTGGGTGATCAGCGTCAGGCCCGCGGCGAAGGCGCCCGGGGTGACGTGCTGAACGAACACCGAGAAGACGAAGGAGCCGGCCAGCCCCACCAGGGTCACCAGCGACACCAGGGACACGGCTACGACGGTGGCGGCCAACACCCGGGGCGCCGCCAGCCGGCGAATGGGATCGACGCCCATCACCCGCAACGCGTTGAGCTCATCGTGGATCGCGCGGGAACCGAGGTCGGCACACATTGCGGTGGCTCCGGTACCGGCGACGACGAGAACCGTCACCACCGGCCCGATCTGGGTCACCGACGCGGTGGCCGCCCCGGTGCCGGAGAAGTCGGCGGCGCCGAAATCCACCAGCAGGATGTTGAGGGTGAATACGACCAGCACCGTGAACGGAATGGTCAGCAGCAGCGTCGGAATCAGCGAGACTCGTGCGACGAACCAGCTCTGCAGCAGGAATTCGCGCCACGGAAATGGCAGCTTGAACATCGCTACCAGCGTGTCCAGTGACATCGCGAAGAACTCGCCGACCGCTCGCAGCGGCTGGGTGACCCTCGCCAACTCAACTGAAACCATCGGCGGCTTCCTCTACTTTGCGCGATGCCGGCCGGTTCAGCTTGCGTAACGCGCGCGCCGCCTCACTAGGGTCTTAGGTCGCCAACTTACGTCCCCGAAAACACTTGCGTACTGGCTGGCCACGGACTATTCCGCGGCGCTCCCCACTCACGGCGCTGCGGGGTGGTGGGGGCCCGAAACCGATCACCCGACCCTCGGCATCTCAGAGTTCTGTGATTCTCGTTCGCCGGGCACCAGTTCACGGTCCACGTCGGGTGGCTTCCTGCGCGAGTTGCACTCGCGAAGACAAGTCGAGCTTGGTGTAGACGTGTGTGAGATGGGTTTCGATGGTGCGTGGCGAGACGAAAAGCCTTGCGGCGATGTCTTTGTTGCTCAGCCCTTCGCTGACGAGGCGTATGACGTCGCGTTCTGTGGGTGTGAGCGAAGCCCAGCCGGAGGACGGGCGCTTACGTTCACCGCGACCGCGCCGTGCGTAAGCGATCGCCTCCCCCGTCGACAGCGCGGCGCCCTCGGCGTGGGCAGCATCGAAGTCGCTCTGGCCCATGGCATCTCGAAGCGCAGCAACTGAGGCTTCGTAGTCAGCTTGGTGGATCTTGTATCGGGCCTCGCCGGTGCGTTGCCGGATTGCTGTTGCCGCACCGAAGAGTCGGGCCGCTTCCCGGTAACTCACGGCTCGGGCGGCCAGCCCCGCAAGATTTTCGATAACGTCGGGCACGCCCAGCCGTGCCCCGCAATCGGCCGCAAGCGCCAGTGCTTGGTACGCGTCCCTTTCGGCCTCCTCGATGCTCTCCGGGTGGCCTTCGGCAAGGACCACGCGGGCATGAGTATTCAGCGCTAGCGTTCGGTGATATCCCGCAGTTGCCGACACCGCTTGATCGGCCCAGAGCCGGGCCGCCACGAGATCGTTCGCCGCGAGTTCCGTTTCGGCTCTCCACATCAAGTTCGTTGCAGACCAGCCGGCGTCCGGGATGCGGCCGTAAGCCGCAGCGAGAGTATCCCTGGCAGCCGCAACATCTCCCGCGGCCAGGAGCGTCCAACCCAACGCGAGATAGCCGAGTCCCTCGATCGCTGCCCCGAGCTCGGCGGCGGACTCGACCGCCGTTTCGGCGGCGGCGAGCGCCGCGGCAGTGTTGCCGTGCCATCCCAGCACGAAGCTTTGCGCCATCAGGGCGTTGAACTTGGTCAACAGATCGCCGGCCGCCTCGGCATCGGCGAGTAGTTCCCGTAATTCGTCCTCGGCGCCTTGGAGTTCGCCGCGCATCGCCCGCCCGCCGGCGATACCCCAAAGCCGGCACTGACCCGAGGCGACTCGGTCACCGATCGAGTCGGCGAGGTCGCGCCCTTCGACGGCCGCGCTCTCGGAGATAGCGCCTCCTGCCATGGCGGCCGCGTACGCCTGGAAGCCGAGCAGCTGGCTCAATCTCCACTTGTCGCCCAGATCGCGGGCCAACTCAATGCCCTCGGCGAAGTATGTCGCCGCCTGTTCGGGATTGAAGGCGCCCGTACCAACGCAGGCGGTAAGGGCACGGACCAACAGGGATGGGTCGTCGAGTTGGCGGGCGATCGCGAGCGCCTCGTTGGCCTGCTCCCTGCGCTCCGGCACACCGACCCACCCGTCGAACAGCGCCGCGTCGGCCAGCGCCCTCGCCAGCACTGCCGGCGCGACCTCGCGGTCTATCCTGCCCAGGTCCGCCAGCGCCTCATCGATCCAGCTCATTCCTTCGCGCAGGCGGCCGCGTGTCAGCCACAGCGGCTGCAGCGACGACGCGAGCTGCAATGCCAATTCGATGTCGCCGCTTTCCCGACTCCAGGCGAAGGCCGCCCGCAGGTTGTCGAGCTCCGATTCTGTTTGCTCGACTCTGCGTTGGTGTCCGGTGGCGGCCGGCGCGTCGAGCGCCGCCGCCATCGCGGTGTAGTAATCGCGGTGACGGGCTCGCACCTCGGCCGCCTCGCCCGACTCGTCGAGCTTCTCCAGAGCGTACTGGCGAACGGTTTCCAGCAGGCGATACCGGGTTCGGCCCCCGGTGTTGTCGGCCACCACAAGAGATTTGTCCACGAGCAGCGTGAGCTGATCGAGCACCTGGAAGCGTTCGATATCGGTGCCTCCCGCGACGGCCCTCGCGGCGGCGAGGTCAAAGCCCCCCATGAACGCCGCAAGCCTGCGGAACAACACCCGTTCGGATTCCATCAGCAGCGCGTGCGACCAGTCCACCGACGCTCGCAAAGTTTGCTGTCGGCGCACTGCAGTGCGCCCGCCGCCGGTCAATAACCGGAACCGGTCATGAAGACTGGCCACGATCTCGTCAAGCGACAACGCCCGCATCCGAGCCGCCGCCAACTCGATGGCCAGCGGCATGCCGTCGAGGCGACGACAGATCTCCTTGACCGTCTCGACGTCGTCGTCGGCGATCCGGAGGTCGGATCGCGCTCGCCGCGCCCGGTCCAGAAACAGCGCCACGGCATCGTCCTCGAGCGAAAGGGACGGCACGCGCCAGGTCACCTCGCCGGGCACGTCTATCGGCTCGCGGCTGGTCGCCAAGAACGTCAAGGCGGGGCAGGCGGTCAACAGGGCGGCTGTCAGCGAGGCAACCGCGTCGAGGAGGTGCTCGCAATTGTCCAGTACCACCAACATCCGTCGGTCCCCCACGAACCGGACCAGCGCGGCGGTTGTCGAGCGGCTCGGCTGATCCGCCAGACCCAGAGCACCCGCTGTCGCGACCGGCACCAAATCGGGGTCGGTGATCGGCGCGAGGTCGACATACCAAGCGCCATCCGCGAAATCGGCGGCCACCTGGCCCGCAACCTGTATGGCGAGCCGCGTTTTGCCCACGCCGCCGGCGCCGGTCAGGGTCACCAGCCGGTCGTCGGCGAGGGTCCGCCGCACGCCGCCCATCTCGACGTCGCGCCCGACAAAGCTGGTGAGTTGCACCGGCATATGTTCGGCGGCAGCGGATTTCGACGTCCTAAGCGGCGGAAAGTCGTTGCGGACACCGGATTGGCACAGCTGCGCCACCCGCTCGGCACGCGCGATGCCGCGCAATTCGTACCTGCCCAGGTCGGTCAGCCACGCGTCAGCGGGAAGGGTGTCGGCTACCAAGTCCTCGGTGGTGCCGGACACCACCGTTTGCCCACCGTGAGCCAGATCGCGCAGCCGCGCCGCGCGGTTGATCGTCGCTCCGACGTAGTTACCCTCATCGCGCAGTTGCACCTCGCCGGAATGCACGCCGATACGCAACCGGATCGGGGCCAACGGCGCCCGCTGCAACTCCATGGCGCACGCGACCGCCTGACTCGCGCGGGCGAACGCGACGACGAAGCTGTCACCCTCCCCCTGTTCGACCGGCCGCACTCCGCCGTGGGTGGAAAGCAGGTCAACCAGCGTGCGGTCAAGGCGCGCGAGGGCCGCCGTCATCTCCTCGGGTTGGGTCTCCCACAGCCGCGTCGAGCCCTCGACGTCTGCAAGCAGCAGCGTCACCGTCCCGGTTGGCAGCTCGCCCACGCCCAGCACACTCCAATCCACCGGCGGGATGTCCGCGCGCAGATCAGTTTCCGTCATGCTAGCCAGCATCTAGCGGCTGCCGGCGGCAAACATCAGTGAAATCCCGTACTGGGCGACCGTTCGTCCTCGAAGCAGCCGGTCTGTCGGGCCGATCGTGCAGAAACCCGCAAAAAACACACCGGCGTCCGGCGACCTCAATTACGCGTTGTCCCCGACGATCCGGCGCCGGAGAAACGCCACAGTCGAGTCAGCCGAGTCCGCAACCCGCCCGCAGAGGAGCATCATGACCGAGACAATGGATGGTCGCTCAGGCAGCCCGAATGTTTTCGAAGCCGGGCTGCCGACGATCAACTACGCAGCCGCTCAACATCCCGACGAAGCCCACGCAATCATCAGCCAGGCCCGTGAGCAGAGCCCGATCGCGATCGGTCCGTACGGGCCCGAGTTGCTGACTTATGACCTGGTGCGGACCGTGCTTCACGACCCCCGATTCCGGGTGCCGCAAGGAATGTTTCTTGCCGCGCAAGGCGTCACCTCCGGACCCCTGTGGGACCGCGTCACGGCCAACATTCTGAGCCTCGACGGGGATGAACACCGGCGGCTACGCCGATTGGTTTCCGGAGCCTTCACACCTAAAGCGACCGCGCGACTGCGCACCGTGGTCGTCGACATCATCACCGGACTGATTGACCGGCAGACCCCTCGCGGGCACTGCGACGTTGTCACTGACATCGCGCGTCAATACCCGATCCAGGTCATCTGCGCGCTACTCGGTGCACCGCCCGAGGACTGGGATCTGTTCTCCCGCTGGGCAGATGACATCATCAAGGCCTTCAGCTGGGACGCCGTTGCCGAGGCGCCGGCCATCCTCACCGCCTGGGATGCCCTGGACGCCTACCTCGACGACATGCTCGCCGACCGGCGCCACGCGTTGACCGACGACCTGATCTCCGAACTGATCCGCGCCGAAGACGGCGGTGATCGCCTCAGCTCCGACGAACTCAGAATGCTCGTCGCCGCCCTGCTGATGGGAGGCAACGACACCACCCGCCGCCAGCTGGGCGCAGCAGTACACGTGCTGTGCGACCACCCCGGTCAATGGTCACTGCTGGGTCAGCATCCGGAACTGGCGGTCAACGCTGTCGAGGAAGTCATCCGCCATTCGCCGATCACGCTGATCACCCTGCGTACTGCCGTGGAAGTCGTCGATCTCGCGGGTCTCACCATCGCGGCGGGCACCTTGGTCGTCGTCAACACAGGGGCCGCCAACCGGGATCCCGCCGTCTACGACGATCCCGATCGGCTCGACATCCGCCGGGTGGCGGCCCCCGCGATTCAGACGTTCGGCGCCGGCACCCACTACTGCCTGGGAGCAAATCTTGCCCGTCTCGAGCTGGCCGAGGCTCTGTCCGTCATCACCCGCCGCATGCCCAACGCCCGCCGCACCGGCGCGGCCCCGTGGGCGCCGCTGACCGCGCTGACCGGCCCACTGAGCCTACCCATCGCATTCGATCCATCCGCCCAAACCACGAGTTGCCCTCAGCCGGGCATCAGACCTCAGCCGAATCGCAGTGAGTCCTCGCCCACCGGGCGGCGACCCTGACGCGGTAGCCGCGGCGCGCTGGGGCCTGCTGGTGTCGAACTGCGTTGCCGGTCCCTAGAATTGTGCGGAATGAGAGTCGGTATCGACTTCGGCACCACCCACACCGTCGCAGCGATTGTCGACCGTGGCAATTACCCGGTCGTCGCCTACGACGGTGTCGACGCGTGGCCGTCGCTGATCGCGGCCAACGCCGACGGCGAGTTGCGCTTCGGGTTGGATGCGGCGGCCGTGCGCCACGAGCCGGGCTGGGAGGTGCTCCGGTCGTTCAAGCGACTGCTGAACGACGCCGGGCCGCAGACCACCGTGCAACTGGCCGGCCGTGAACACCGATTGGCCGATCTGCTAGCCGGGTTTCTGGCGCAACTGAAAAGCGACCTGACCGAGCGCTCCAATGCCGGGGCCGCCAGCGGTGAGGCCGTGCAGGCGGCGATCAGCGTACCCGCCAATTCGTCCAGCGCCCAACGCTTTATGACCCTCGACGCCTTCGCCGCGGCGGGGTTCGAGGTCGTCGCGCTGTTGAACGAGCCGTCGGCCGCAGGACTGGAGTACGCGCATCGGTACCGCTCCACGATCACGGCCAAACGCGAGTATGTGTTGATCTACGACCTGGGCGGCGGCACGTTCGACGCCTCGCTGCTGAAGATGGCCGGGCACGTCAACGAGGTTGTGGTCAGCGAGGGAATTCAGCGCCTCGGCGGTGACGACTTCGACGACGCGATCGCGCAGTTGGTGCTGGCCGACTCACAGCTGCCGACGCTGCAGGGCGCACCCTACGACTTGCTCGTGGAAGAGTGCGCCACGCGCAAGGAGGCGGTCGGCCCACAGACCCGGCGTTTCCTGGTAGACCTCAGCGTCATCGACGGCGTCGACCGGCCACCGTTCTCCTGTCCGATCGACGACGTGTATGCGGCGTGCGCATCACTGGTCGACAGGACGACGGAGCTGCTGGGGCGCGTCCTGCACGACCCCGTGGGTGACGGCAGGGACGTCCCATGGTCGGAGGTGGCGGGCATTTATGTGGTGGGCGGTGCGGGCAGCTTCCCGATCGTTTCGCGGATGCTGCGCGCGAGTTTCGGCGACAAGCGGGTCAAACGCTCGCCGCACCCGTTCGCCGCGACGGCGATCGGACTCGCCGTATTTCTGGACACCGAGTCGGGTTTCGTGCTGTCCGAACGATTTTCGCGGCATTTCGGGGTGTTCCGAGAGGCGCACGCCGGAGCGGACGTGGTCTTCGACCCGATCGTGCCCAAAGACGCCGCACTTCCCGCCGACGGCCGCACCCCGCTGGTCGTCAGCCGAAAGTACCGGGCGGCGCACAACATCGGGCACTTCCGGTTCGTGGAGTGCAGCCGCGTTGTCAACGGACGACCCGACGGCGACGTCACGCCCTACGATCCCGTTCTGTTCCCGTTCGACCCGGCCCTGAGCGACCGTGACGATCTCGGGCGCCAACCGGTGGGCCGTTGGCACGACGGGCCCGACGTCGAGGAGATCTACACGGTCGCCCCTACCGGTGCGGTGGAAGTCACCGTCACTACCCAGCCGACCGGCATTCAACGCACCTTCCGGCTGGAACGGCGGGGCCATGGAGTTCTATGACGTGCTGCGAAGCACTTTCGCCGCAAGGGAATTCACCGACGATCCACTGCCCGACGACGTCCTGTACCGCATCCTCGACAACGCCCGGTTCGCGCCCAGCGGCGGCAACCGGCAGGGCGCGCACATCACGGTGGTGCGTGACGCCGGCACCCGCCGCCGGCTGGCGGAATTCGGGACGCCCGCCGCCCGCCGCTATTTCGCCCAGCTGACGGCCGGTGAAAACCCTTGGAATCCGGTGCATCCCAGCGCGGTGCCGCAAGACGTCATCGATGACACCGAAATTCCCCAGACGTTTGTCGCTCCGATGATCAACGCCCCCGTCGTCCTGGTCGTCTCCGTCGACCTGACCGTGGTGGCCGCCCTGGATCAGGGGCTGGACCGCGTCGGGCTCGCCGGCGGAGCCTCGGTGTACCCGCTGGTGTGGAGCATCCTGCTGGCCGCCCGTTACGAAGGCTATGGCGGCACCATCACAACGATGGCCATCCCACGCGAAGACGCGATCCGCGAGCTGTTGGCAATTCCGGCCACACACGCGATCGCGGCGCTGGTGCCGCTCGGCAAACCTCCGCGTCAGCTGACCAAACTGCGCCGCCGCCCGGTCCCCGATTTCGTCTCTCTGGAGCGCTTCGACGGTGGGGCCTTCACCCGCTGACCCGGCCTCTCGACGGCCTCTGACCCGGCCTCTCAGACGGCCTCTCAGACGGCCTTGGTGGTGCCGACGTAGGACACCACCACGTCAGACTCATCGGTGATGCGGGTCAGAGTGGAGTACGAGCGGATGAAGGACTGACCCACGCATCCGTCGATCTTGATGTGGAAGTCGCTGATCATGATCCAGGGGTTCGGACCTTTGAACTCTTTCCGCACCACCGGCACCACGACCACGAAGCCGGGCTTCATGCCCACGCTGACGACCCCGTTATACGAGCCGGTGATCAGCGGCAGTAGCACCGGGGGTTGGCCGGGCCCCAGGGGCAGCTCCGCACCGAGCGACGGAGCGATGCCGCCGCCGTTGGCCATGGTGACGCCGTTGGCGGTGCTCATGTCTATCCCGCAGCCGATCTCGTAGCCCACTTCCAAGATGCCGTGCGGCGGTTCGGGCCCGATCAGCGACGCGACGAAGACTCCGCTGGACAGGTATTCGCGGGACGATGCCGCGGTGGTCAGCGGCGCGACGGGAACCTGTTTCTCGTCTTTCGCGCCGAGGGCCAGCGTCCAGCCATCGGGGGTGTTGACCCGCGCGGGCGTGCCGGGGGGCAGGACCCCGTCGGCCGGCGACCCCGTGCCTGACACCGGTTCGGCACCGGGCTGGGCGGTCGCCGCAGCCGCGGGCGTCATCAAGAGAAGGCACACAGCGAATACCGCAGCACGGCGAACAACCGCGAACATCGGCATCACGGCCTCCACGCTAAGCACGGGCTGATCGGTCTCGGGTTTGGCCGGGGCGGCAACTCGAAGTCGTTGCACGTTTGTGGCTGGTTCGCGATGCAAACACGGGAGGCTGGACAAACCGCGTGGCGAGTAGACTCCGCAGGTAGCCGGGATCGTGCCCATCGGCAGGAAGGGCGACCAATGACACGTCACAGGTTCGCTTCAGCACTGCTGGCCGTCCTGATCGCAATGACGGCGTTGCTGGGCTGCGCCGGCGTGGCCCGCGCCGACCCGGAGGATGCGGCGCCTCAGATCATCGACGATCTGCTCATCATCGTTCCGGGATTGACGATTGATCCCCGTGACCGGGACGCCACTGAGAAGGGTCCCGGGCCGAAGGAATGGACCGGTAGCGGAATGTACTGTCAGAACCGAAACGTCAAGTGCCAGAAGATGGGATTCTAGGCCGACCGAGACACGTCGCGAATTCCGTTCCGCCTGCTGGCTTTAACGCCTTCGACCGGAAGGAAGTCGCCGATGTCCACCTGGCTCATCACGGGTTGCTCGACCGGCCTCGGCCGCGCCCTCGCCGAAGCGGTTATCGACGCCGGCCACAACGTCGTCATCACCGCACGCGACATCTCGAAAATCGCCGACCTGGCCGACACCGCATCCGAGCGCACGCTGGCCGTAGCCCTCGATGTCACCGACGCCGAACAGGTCAGCGCGGCGGTACAGCAGGCCCAGGAGCGGTTCGAGGGCATCGACGTCCTGGTCAACAACGCCGGCTACGGGTATCGCGCCGCCATCGAAGAAGGGGACGACGACGATGTGCGCGCCCTGTTCGAGACTCACTTCTTCGGCACCGTCGCGATGATCAAGGCCGTGCTGCCGGGCATGCGGGAGCGCCGCTCCGGTGCGATCGTGAACATCTCCTCTATCGGCGTACAGCTGACACCGGTGGGATCGGGTTACTACTCGGCCGCCAAAGCCGCCGTGGAAGGCATGAGCGGAGCACTTCATGGTGAGCTTGCGCCGCTGGGCATTTCGGTCACCGTCGTCGAACCCGGGGCTTTCCGAACGGATTTCGCCGGGCGTTCGTTGACCCAGTCGTCCGCCGTCATCGACGACTACGCCGACACCGCCGGGCGACGTCGCATCGAGAACGACACGATGCACGGCAGTCAGGCCGGTGATCCCGCCAAGGCGGCCGGGGTGATCATCACGGCAGTCGAGTCCGACGAGCCCCCTGCCTTCCTGCTGCTCGGCGAGGATGCCTTGTTCTCCTACCGCCACATCGCCGAACGCCGAGCGGCCGAGATTTCGGCGTGGGAAGAGTTCACCACCAGCACCAACCTGGACAGCTGATGCAGGCAGCGGTGATGGCGGCGGGAGTCATCGGCGCACTGGTCTGCACCGCGCTGGGTGTGCCCCTGCTGATCATCGGATTGCGCACTCGTTCGGCGCGGCGCAGTCAGGCCCCCATCGGTTACCCGCCGGGCTACCTGCCCGGGTACCCGGCCGGTTATCCGCCCGCGTTCCCCGGCTATCCCGGTGGCGGTTATCCGCCGGTGCCGCAGCCGCCGCGTAAGTCCGGCACCGGCTTGATCGTCACCGGCGTCGTGCTTCTCGCCTTGAGCGCCCTCGGCGTCGTGGGCACGGTGGCCCTGGCCGCCGGCCGGAGTTCCCGACTGGCGGTGGGCGACTGCTTCAGCAACGAGATCCTGGATAAGCAGCGCTGGAAGTCCAAGAGCTGCAGCAGTCCGGAAGCAGTGCTGGAATATGCCGCCACCGCGGACGCCGGGGGGAATTGTCCCGACGGCAAGCTGGACAGCAGCTCGTATCTATCCGTAGAGCATGACGGTTCGCGGCGGTGCTTCATACCCAATCTCCTTGTCAGCCATTGTTATTCCTCCGATCACAATGGCGAGACCATCCGCGCGGTGAGCTGCGGCGCCGGCGGCACCGTCGTTCGAATCACCACGCGGCTGGACAACACGGTGGACACCTCGGCCTGCCCCTCGGGAGCACGCACCGTCACCTTCCCCCAGCCCAGACGGACCTACTGCAGCGAACGCGTCGCCGGAATCATCTGAGCCGCAACCGCTTACCGCCCACCGCGTACCGGCCCGGCCCCATGAAGACCAACAGCAGGAAGCCGAAGCAGAACAAAATCGCCGGAGTTCCCCCGTTGCCGTCCGGCGGATTACTGATCGGCCAAAGCGCCAGCGGTTGATGCATCCAGAAGTACGCGACCGCCATCTGGCCGGAGGCCACGAACGCGGCGACACGGGTGAAGAACCCGAGAGCGATCAACAGCCCGGTGACGAGTTCGATCACGCCGGCATACCAGCCCGGCCAGTCGCCGACCCGGATGGGATGCCCGGACGGAACGGGCCAGTCGAACAGGATCATCGAGCCGTAGCCGGCGAAGAGAAGGCCGTAGACCAACCGGAACAGGCTCAGGACTTCCGGCGACAAGCCGGCCACGCGGTGGTTGAGGTCGTTCGTCATGGTGCCCACGTTACGGTTGCGGCCCGACATGGCCGAAATAGTGGGATCGGTGTCTGCTGCGCCACTCACACCCACACCGCCGCGGCTCGTACAGTCGTGCTCATGCAAACGATACCCTCCCTCGTCGACTCCCAAGTTGCTTGTGCTGCAATAGAATTAGCTCGGTCCACCGAGTCGTCGGCGGTTTTCAACCACAGCGTCCGCAGCTACCTGTTCGGCGAACTGCTCGCCGCACACGAAGGCCTGCAACCCGGATCAGATTTCGACAGCGAGACTCTGTTCCTGGGCTGCGTCCTGCACGATCTCGGCGCCGGCACCGCCGCCGCCGGCAAAGAGCGCTTCGAGGTCGAAGGCGCGGATCTAGCGGCGAAGCTGCTGACCGAGCAGGGCTGCGACCGGGCGGTGGTCGATGCGGTATGGGAAGCCATTGCGTTGCACAGTTCGTTCGGAATCGCCCAGCGCCGCGGGCCGATCTGCTATCTGGTCAACGGAGGCGTCGGAATCGACTTCGGGCGCAACGCCGACTTCATTGATGAGCAGTCGGCCGCTGCCATCCACGCAAGCTACCCGCGTCTATCGATGGCGAAGTCCCTGATGGACGCGATCGCCGCCCAGGCCCAGCGCAGTCCCGAGGCGGCACTGCCCTACACGATGGCCGGAGAGGTCTTGCGCGAACGTCTCGACGGCGGAATCACCCGGTTGGAACAGATGGCCGCGCTCGGCCGCTGGGGCGCTTGACGGTCGCGCAGCACGCCACGCCACAGCCCGCCACAGTGCTAGTGTACATTTGTACATGTACATCTGTGCACAAGGGAGAGTTGTCGTGGCTTATGCGTTCCTCCTGGTCGCCATCTTCGCGGAGGTCGCGGCGACCAGCCTGCTCAAGAGCACGGAAGGTTTCACCCGACCGTGGCCGACGGTGATCTGCCTGCTCGGCTACGCGGTGTCGTTCGCGCTGCTCGCGCTGTCCATCTCGCGCGGGATGCAGACCGACGTCGCCTACGCATTGTGGTCGGCGATCGGGACGGCCGTCATCGTGTTCATCGCGGTGGTCTTCCTCGGGTCACCCCTGTCGGCGGCCAAGCTGATCGGTGTCGGATTGATCATCGGCGGGGTGGTCACGCTGAACCTCGGGGGTGCGCATTGAGTGCTGCACCCGAACGCCGGCCGCGCGACCCGGCCGGTCGCCGTCAGGCGATCGTCGAGGCGGCCACCAGGGTGATCGCCCGCCGCGGGCTCGGCCAGCTGACGCACCGCCTGGTGGCGGCCGAGGCGGACGTCCCGGTGGGGTCCACAACCTACTATTTCGCCGACCTAGGCGAACTGCGGGAAGCAGCCCTGGCGCACGCAGCCACCGCCTCGACGGAGCAGCTGGAGCAATGGCGTCGGGAACTGGACGCCGACGCCGACCTGCCCGCCGTGCTGGCGCGGCTCACCGCCGACTTCCTCGTCGATCACGACCAGTATCGGACCCTCAACGAGTTGTACCTGGCAGCGAGTTACCGGGATGAATTGCGGCCCCTGGCCCGGATATGGAACGAGGGTCTCGTCGCACTGCTGGAACCGCGCGTCGGACGACGGGCCGCGGACGCCATCGCGGTGTTTCTCGACGGCGCCATGCTGCATCCGCTCGCGACCGGCACCCCGCTGAGCACCGACGCGCTGACCGACGCCATCACCCGCCTGGCGGACGACCGTTAGGAAACGTGGGAGCCGATCCTGCCCAGATAGGACAACCACAGCAGCCCGCCGAGAACCGTTCCCACGATGGCCCACGTCTTGGCCGTGTTCGCGGACCTGCTCGCCTCTGCCCAGCGCCCCTGCGCCCACAACCCGTCAACCTTGCTGGAGTACACCGTGGCCACGATGCCCGGAATCATGCACAGGAAGATCGTGATGATGGACCACACCAGGTAGTTGTTGGGCTTCATCGGCTGCCCGTAGGGCCCTTGCGGAGAGAACCCGCCATATGGCTGCGGCGACGGCGGCGGGTAGCCGCCATAGGGCCCTTACGGTGGTGGCGGCTGGTAACCGCCGCCCTGATACGGCGGATAACCCTCGGGCGGCTGGTAGCCACCGTACGGATTGTCGGGCGGCGGTCCGGTCATGGCGACTCCAGACGACGAATTGGAGCTCAAAGCCTTTTTCAAGCCCTTTTCACCTTATAACGGCTCCGGGGGCTTGCGGCAAGGCCCGGTTCATGCCGCACAATTGCTGGCCGGACGTGCTGGCCGGACGCCGCTGCCTGAGTTGGGGTCCATGGATTGGGGGGTGAATTGCGGGAGTCAGCTACCAACTTCGACGACGAACTGCGGTTGGAACAGGACTACGTCACCGGCCTGTACGCCCGGCTCGACGCCGAACGGGCGCAGGCGAAGTCGAGGTACAGCACCGCATTGCGGGGCGACGGCGAGACGCCGATGGATCGCGATGTCGAGGTGCGGGCACTGGCGCGACGGATGAAGCGACTGGATGTCGCCGACGACGGGTTGTGTTTCGGTCGGCTGGACGGCATTTCGGGCAGCCGGGCCTACATCGGACGCATCGGCCTGCTCGACGAGGACAACGAGTACGAACCGTTGTTGATCGACTGGCGGGCGCCGGCGGCACGCCCGTTCTACACAGCCACCGCCGCCAACCCGGAGGACATCAGGCGGCGCCGCCAGTTCCACACCCGCGGACGTCGCGTCGTCGATTTCACCGACGAAGTGCTCGGCCGGCCGGGCGACGGTGACCAGCGCGAAAGTTCAAGCGACGCAGCCCTGCTCGCCGCCATCAACGCCCCCCGTGGCGACGGGATGCGCGACATCGTGGCAACCATCCAGGCCGAACAGGACTCGATCATCCGCCTGGATCACTCCGGCGTGCTGGTGATCGAGGGCGGTCCCGGCACCGGCAAGACGGTGGTCGCACTGCACCGCGTCGCCTATCTGCTCTACACCCAGCGCGAGCGGATGGAACGGCACGGCGTGCTGGTCATCGGTCCCAATCCGGCGTTCCTGGACCACATCAGCCGCGTCCTGCCGTCACTTGGCGAATCCACCGTGGTCTTCATGACCATCGGCGACCTGGTTCCCGGACTGCACATCACCGACGAGGACGAGCCAACGGCCGCGCGGCTCAAGGGTTCCCTGGAAATCCTCGATGTGCTCGCCGCCGCGATCGCCGATCATCAACGGCTGCCGGAGGATCCGCTGTTCATCAAGCTGTCCGATGTGACTTTGCGCATCGACGCCGAGACGGCGCAGTGGGCCAGGGAGGAAGCGCGCGCCACCGGACTGCCGCACAATGCGGCCCGCGCCGCTTTCACCGACATCGTCACCTGGGTCCTGACCGAGCGCGCGATCGGCAGGATCGGGCGGGGCTGGCTGACCCGGTCGGACCGGGACGCGTGGGAGAAGCTTCGCGAGGAGCTGATCGAGGAACTCGCGGACAACACCGCGTTCGCCGCCGCCCTCGACGATCTCTGGCCGATATTGACTCCGGATGCGCTGTTGTCCACGCTGTTCGAGTCACCAGAAAGGCTGCGCGCGGCCGGTGCCGATCCAGCGCTCTGGCGGGAAGTCGGCGATGCGTGGACGGTGTCCGATGTGCCCCTGCTGGACGAACTGGTGGACCTGCTGGGCGTCAACAAGGAAGCCGAGGAACTCGCCAGACGGACCGCTGAACGCGAGCAGGCTGAAGAGGCGGCATATGCGGCCGGGGTGCTCGACCTCATGGTCAGCCGGGAAGACCTGATGGACGACGAAGACCAGTTGCTCGCGCAGGACCTGCTCTATGGCGCGGACCTGGCCGACCGGTTCGTCGAACACGACCTGCGTGAACTGGCGGAACGAGCTGCGGCGGACCGGAATTGGACCTACCGGCATGTGGTGGTCGACGAAGCGCAGGAACTGTCCGAAATGGACTGGCGGGTGTTGATGCGACGCTGCCCGGCCCGATCCTTCACCGTGGTCGGCGATCTCGCGCAACGACGGTCCGCGGCCGGAGCGACGTCCTGGGACGCGATGTTGCGACCGTATGTGCCCGGCCGCTGGGTGTACCGGTCGCTGACCGTGAACTACCGCACGCCGGCGGAGATCATGGCCGTCGCCGCGGCGTTGCTGGCTGAGTTCGCACCCGATGTCGTGGCGCCCGAGTCGGTCCGCGCATGCGGTGTCCCGCCGTGGTCGCGGCAGCTACAAGAAGGCCAATTGGCTTCGGCTATAGCGGAATTCGTGCAGTACGAGGAGTCCCGCGAGGGCACCAGCGTGGTGATCGGGCCACCCGGCGTTCCCGGCGCGGTGCCTCCGTCGGCGACCAAGGGGCTGGAATTCGACGCCGTTCTGGTGGTGGATCCGCAGCGGATACTCGCCGACGGCCCACGCGGCGCCGCCGAACTCTACGTCGCGCTCACCCGCGCCACGCAACGCCTCGGCGTCCTGCATCAGGAACCGCTGCCCCCGGTACTGGCCGGCCTGGCGACCACGTCTCCGTCGATGTACCGCTGAATATTGGGCGCGACGGCGGCTACCACGTCCTCCTCGGACATCGAGGCGACGGGTTCGATTCTCCAGATGAAGCGAATCAGGGCGAAGCCGATCAGCTGACTGGCGATCAACCCGCTGCGCCGCAACCGATCCGTCTCGTCGGTACCCAGTGTCGATCCGCCGATGAGGCTGCGCTCGACCACCGCGCGCAGCTTCTCCCGGGTGCGCTCGTCGTGCGCAGCCGTCAGCACCACCGCGCGCAATACCGGGCCGATCTCGTCGTCGGCCCAGGCGCCGAGCACGGCCCGCACCAGCTGGGTGCCCAACTCGGCGCGGGGCGTGGCCCACGTCGCGGCGACGGTCTCCAGCCATTTGGCCGGCGGGTCGGTCGCCGCGTCGAGCAGGCGCTCCTTGGAACCGAAGTAGTGATACACCAGCGCCGGATCGACGTCGGCGGCGCGGGCGACAGCCCTGATGGTGGTCCCCGCCCAGCCGTGCGTGGCGAATTCCTGCCTGGCGGAGTTGAGGATTCGTGCTTGCAGCACCCCGCGCTCGTCGCGCGGCCCGGGAGTCACCGCCTTCTTGGCCATCTGTTTCATCGTAGCGTGAGACTAATGCATAACGAGTACATAGCCCGCTGTTCATGTTTCGGAAGGCATTCGCGTGCCGGGTGTGCAAACATCGCTGACAGACTGTCTGCCGGTCTTCTGCCATGTTTCGGTGCGATTCCTAGGGAATAGGACCCACGATGACTGATCTCGATCAGACACCCTCCGACGAAATTCCTGCCGCCGGGAGGGCCGAACTGACCGAGCACTCCCGTACGGGGATGGGCGCCGCCGCGCTGCAACGCGCGATCACCGATCATCTGCGCTACTCGATCGGGCGCCCCGCGGCCGCGCTGCGGCCCGAGCATTACTACAAGGCACTCGCACTGGCCGTGCGCGACCGCATGCAGGACCGCCGGGTGGCCTCGACGCAGGTGTCCCTCGATCTCGGCCGCAAGGTGACCTGCTACCTGTCGGCGGAGTTCCTGATGGGCCCCCAGCTGGGCAACAATCTGCTGAACCTGCGCATGGAGCGGGCGGCCAGACAAGCGCTGTCCGCGATGGGCCAGAACTACGACGAGGTGCTGGCCTGCGAAGAGGAGCCCGGTCTGGGCAACGGCGGCTTGGGCCGACTCGCCGCGTGCTACCTGGACTCGCTGGCCACCCTCGAGCGTCCGGCGATCGGCTACGGCATCCGGTACGAGTTCGGCATCTTCGACCAGGAGATCCACGACGGCTGGCAGGTCGAGCAGACCGACAACTGGCTGGACAGCGGAAACCCTTGGGAGATAGCCAAACCCGACGTCAATTACCTGGTCAAGTGGGGCGGCCATGTCGAGCACTACACCGATGACGCCGGGCGCGACCACTCCCGGTGGGTGCCGGGTCTGATGCTCAAAGGCGTCGCCTACGACACCCCCATCCAGGGTTACGGTGTCAACACCTGCAACGTGCTGACGCTGTGGAGCGCGCGCGCGGTGAAGTCGTTCGCGCTGGAAGCGTTCAACACCGGCGATTACTACAAGGCGGTCGAGGACGAGGTCACCTCCGAGACGGTCACCAAGGTGCTCTACCCCAACGACGAGCCGGAAGCCGGCAAGCGGCTACGACTGCTGCAGCAGCACTTCTTCGTCTCCTGTTCGCTGCAGCACGTGCTGCACATCATGGACGACCTGGCCGACGTCTCGGTGCGTGAACTCCCCCAGCGATTTGCGCTGCAGCTCAACGACACTCACCCGTCGATCGGGGTTGCCGAGTTGATGCGGCTACTGCTCGACGAACGTCACCTGGACTGGGACGAGGCGTGGGACATCACCGTCGCCACGTTCGCCTATACCAATCACACGCTGTTGCCCGAGGCACTGGAAACTTGGCCGCTGCAGATGTTCGGTGAGTCGCTGCCACGTCACCTCGAGATCATCTACGAAATCAACCGCCGGTTTCTCGACGAGGTGCGCATCCGGTTCCTCGGTGATCACGACCGGGTGAGCCGGATGTCGCTGATCGGTGAGGACGGTGGCCGCAACGTCCGCATGGCACATCTGGCGACGGTCGGCAGTCACGCCGTCAACGGCGTAGCCGCGCTGCACACCGAGCTGCTGAAAGACAGTGTGCTGAAGGATTTTTACGAGATGTGGCCGGAGCGGTTCAGCAACAAGACGAACGGCGTCACGCCACGCCGTTTCCTGGCGCTGGCCAATCCCGGTCTGCGGGAACTACTGGACCGCACCATCGGTGACGGGTGGCTGACCGATCTGAGCCGGCTGCGTGGGTTGGAGCAGTACGTCGACGACTCCTCCTTCCGGGAGCAGTGGCGGGACATCAAGCGCAACAACAAGGCGCGCCTGGCCTCCTTCGTGCGGTCGGCGACGGGAGTCGAGCTGAACCCCGAGTGGATTTTCGACATTCAGGTCAAACGAATTCACGAGTACAAGCGTCAGCACCTCAACGTGTTGCACATCATTGCGCTCTACTACCGGCTCAAGCAGAACCCCACGCTGGCGATTCCGCCGCGCGCCTTCATCTTCGGTGGCAAGGCGGCACCCGGGTACTTCCTGGCCAAGCGAATCATCAAGCTGATCAACGCCGTTGCGGAAACGATCAACAACGACCCGGAGGTGAACAAGTTCCTCAAGGTGGCGTTCATCCCGAACTTCAACGTGCAGAACGCGCATCTGATCTATCCGGCGGCCAATGTGTCCGAGCAGATCTCAACCGCCGGTAAGGAAGCCTCGGGCACCGGCAACATGAAGTTCATGATCAACGGAGCCCTCACGGTCGGCACCCTGGACGGCGCCAATGTCGAAATCCGCGAGGAGGCCGGACCGGAGAACTTCTTCCTGTTCGGCCTCGACGTGCAGGAGGTCGAAGCGCTCAAGGCGAGCGGTTACCGACCCTCGGATTACATCGACAGCAACGAGGAGCTCACCGCGGTCTTGGACCTCATTTCCGGCGGGACGTTCTCGCACGGCGATCATCAGGTATTCCGGCCGCTGGTCGACAACCTGCGCTACCACGACTCCTTCCTGGTGTGCGCCGACTTCGCGTCCTACGTCGAATGTCAGGAGCGAGTGAGCCGGGCATGGCAGGACCGCGATGCCTGGACCAAGATGTCCATCCTGAACACCGCGCGTAGCGGAAAGTTCTCCTCGGACCGCGCCATTGCCGAATACTGCGAAGACATCTGGAAAGTCTGGCCGCTGACCGTCAAGATCTGAGAAGACTCAAGGGGGCTCAATGACCGAGTTTCGCGAGGAATACGGCTACGAGCCCGAGCTCAAGCGCACGCTGGGCTCCTTCCAGGTGTTCGCGGTCTCCTTCGCCTTCATTTCGGTGGCGGTGGGCATCTTCGGAACCTACGACGACCTGTTACGCAACTCGGGCCCGGTGGGAATCTGGACGTGGATCGTCGCGGCGGTCGGTCAACTGCTGATCGCGTTGGTGATCGCGCAGTTCGCGGCGCGCATCCCGCTGAGCGGTTCGTCCTACCAGTGGGGATCCCGGCTGGCCAACCCCAAGATCGGCTGGTTTTTCGGCTGGCTCACCTTCTGCTATCTGATCACCGGGTTGATGGCGATCGACAGCGCGATGGCGAGCACGTGTCTGATGCCGTTGTTCAACGTGGCGCCCGATGAGGGCACCGCGCGCCTGATCACCGTGACGGTCATGGTGATTCAGGCCGTGCTGGCGATCGCCTCGACACGGCTTGTGGCACTGATCAATTCGGCGGCCGTGGCGATCGAGTTGTCCATCGTGGTGGTGTTGGCCATCGCGCTCGTGGTGGCCGTCTCGGTGACGGGGAACGGCTCGGTGGGCAATCTGACGTCGCGCGGCATCACCGAGGGGGCCCCGAATTACTTCGCCTTCGGCGGCGGGTTGATGGCCGTCATGATCGTGGGCCTGGGAACGCTGGTGGGCTTCGACTCTGCGGCCAATATGGCCGAAGAGGCCAAGGACCCTTTCCGCAGTGTCCCGCGCGCCATCGTGGGATCGGTGGCGGCCGCCAGCGTGCTCGGCCTGCTGTTCCTGATCGCATTGACGATCGCCATCGACGACATCCCGCATGTGTCGGCCGCCGGTTCACCGGTGGCGATGATCATGCACGATCAGCTCGGCACGGTGACCGAGCGAATCTTCCTGGTCGCCATAGCGATTGCCTTCTTCGGCGGTGGAATGGTCACGCTGACCAGTTGCTCGCGCATGATTTTCGCGATGTCGCGCGACGATCGTTTCCCCGCGCACCGGCTCATGCGACGGGTGAATTCCCGCACCCAGACGCCGATTCCGGCGACCGTCGTGCCCGTCGTCATAGGAATCGCGGTGCTGGCGGTGCTGCCGGGCGACGCCCTCTTGGAGCTCATCACCTCCGGCACCGTGTTTCCGGCACTGACGTACGGCATGATCGTCGTTCTGTATTTGGGGGTGCGGAAGCGACTCGATCGTCAGGAGGGAGCCTTCGACATCGGGCGGTTCGAGCTACCGATCGCGATCGCTGCGCTCATCTGGTCGGTCTGCGCGCTGGTCATCCTGCTCTCCCCCGACGCCGCAACGGTCCCGATGATCATCGTGGCCGGCCTGCTCGGCACGGGCGCCCTCTACTTCGGGTACATGATGATCTTCAACCGCGAGGTGCTCGAGCACGAACCCGGAGACCTCACCGTCTTCTCGCACTGACGAGGGGTCAGGTCAACCGATCTCGTTGGCGACCCACACCGCGACGTAACCGATGGGAATGCCGGTCTTGCGCGCGATGCACTGCCGCGCTGCGAGTTCTACTGCCGACCGGCGGGCGGCCCGGGCGAACCCGTCCACCTCGGGTATCCGGATCAACCATCCGTCGGCGTCCCGGGTGATGTCGATGTCGAAGCACTGGCCAACCGTTACGCAGTTCATACGCTGTGTACGACCTCTGCGCGCGGAATGTGGGCGGCGCAGAGTGGGCTGAAGAGGCATAGGTGAGTTCCTGAGTCGATGACGGACCGCGCGCAAGACTAATGCGACTTGGGAGTAAAACCTAATCGGAACCCGTCGAAGGAGGCAGCGTGTCGATTGTTCTGGTGCATGGCAATCCGGAGACGGACGCCCTCTGGGGTCCGCTGGTCGAGGCGCTGGGGCGCGAGGACGTGGTGCGGCTGTCCCCGCCCGGATTCGGCGCTCCCCTGCCGGAGGACTTTCCGGCGACCTACCTTGCCTATCGTGACTGGCTCGAGGGCGAGCTGGAGCGGATCGGCGGCCCGATCGACCTGGTCGGCCACGACTGGGGTGGCGGGCACGTGATGAATGTGGTGATGCACCGCCCTGAGCTGGTCCGCAGCTGGGCGAGCGACGCCGTCGGCCTGTTCGATGCGGACTACGTGTGGCACGACATGGCCCAGGTCTGGCAGACGCCCGGTGACGGCGAGCAACTGGTCGACACCATGCTGGGCGGGACGGTGGCGGACCGGGCCGCCCAGATGGGTGCGCTCGGCATACCACCCGACATCGCCACCTCGATTGCCCGCGAGCAGGATGCGGCGATGGGCCGGGCGATTCTGGCGCTCTACCGCTCGGCCCAGCCCGCGATGGCCGAAGCGGGACGCGCACTCGAGAACGCCGCAACCCGGCCCGGGCTTTCGTTGCTGGCGACCGACGACCCGTACATCGGCGGTGCAGAGACGCGGCGCCGCGCGGCTGACCGGGCCGGCGCTCGCACCGCAGTGCTCGATGGCCTCGGGCACTGGTGGATGGTGCAGGACCCCGCCCGCGGCGCGGCCGTGCTGACCGAGTTCTGGAATTTGCTGGACTGAGCGCTGCCGACTCGCGCCGAGGCCTTACGCTTCGTCCCGTGGGGAAATATCTGGTGCTGTATTCGTCGGCCCACCGAACCGGCCAGGAACTTCGGTGGCGCCTCGCCGAGGACGCCGATGCCACCGACGTACGCCGTCGCCTCGACAAGGCGCAACCAGGCGAATTCGTTACGGTCCCCGTGGTTCTCGAGGACGAACTGGACACGCTGCTACTGCGCGTGCAGCCCCACCATTTCGGGGCGTGGCTCGTCCTCGACCTGCCGGAGGCACAGCGCTCGACCGCCCCACTGCCCGCCGCACGCGCCCGAGTGCCCGACTTTGGGCAGATCTTCCGCGATGCGGCCGAGGCGGTGCGCGAATCCACCCGCCAGCAGCGCAAGTGACGCAGCCCGCGGTGGGGAGTCATTTTGCTGCGTTCCTGGGTTTTCGCTACGTGCCGTCCGAGGGGCAGGACGCGATTGTGGAGGCCCTGCCGTCGGCCGAGCACTGCAACGAGCGCGGCACCATCCACGGCGGATTCCTTGCGGCTCTGCTGGACACCAGCACCGGCCTGGCGGTTCACTCTGCGCTCGCTGACGGAGTGGCGGCACCGCACTTCGACCTCACCATCCAGTACCTGCGACCGGCGGTTCCCGGGACCCTGTTGACCTGCACAGCACGCACGACGAGGGTCGGCCGCCGCGTCGTCGCCTCGGAGGCGGAGGTCTTTCAGGACGGCAAGCTGATCGCCCGTGCGATCGGCAGTCACGCGGTCGTCTGACCCAGCCGAACGATGACGGTGACGCGGCCGTTGTCGTCACGGGTGGCCACCGCGTGCCCGGCGCGCGCGATCCCGTTGAGTCGCAGGGTCAGCGGGCCGCCCTCGCCGAGAAAGTTGCGCCACCACGTCTTCGTCTGAGGCAGGTTGGCGTGGATGATGACCTGTTCACCGCTGCGCCGGTAGGCCACCGGGATGCTGAACTCGCGCCCGGACTGCCGCCCGGTGTAGGTCAGCATTGTGATGTTGCGATTCACCAGCCCGCCGAATCGGCGCGAACCGGCCGCCGCGGCCACCGGCGCATTGATCAGAGGTGCGGCCCGCATGAGAAGGCGCCCAACGGTTTTCGGTGCGTTTATCATTCGGGTGCACTTTCCCGATCAGGCGATCATGGCCAGGCACAGCGCGACGAGCGCGAGTCCTTGCAGTAAGGCGCGTGCGTCGATGATCCGATCCCAATCAGCCTGCAGTGCTCGCAAATTCGGCAACACCCGGCCGTCGTCGGCGGCGGCGGTGAGCTTTCGGTTGATCGGCGCACTCACGCGCAGGTATAGCAGCAGCCAGGCCACCAACAGCACCACAGCCACCCCGGCCGAAATGGCCTGGGTCCACTGCGCGGCCAGTGCGGCGAAAACGGTGCTGACGGCGGCCATGGCGACACCTAGCACCCCCGGCACGGGCATCCGCCGGTCACCATAGCGGTGCACGAATCCACTGACCGCGGACAGGGCCCGGTCGTCAACTTGGGCCAGCGCCGGTCGCAAGACGATCGCGCAGAACACATCGGTGCCGTAGACCACCCCGTTGCCGACTACGGCGAGCAACGCCGCAAGTTGTGCGAGTTGGGAAAGGGGCATATTAGGCACTCCTCGTATCGACGCTAGACATGCTAGCGATGCTAGGTAGCGCATCCTGGGCTGTCAATAGCGACGCTATTAGTTCTAGCGATGCTATCGTCGGGTATGTCAGCTGAAGATCGCCGTAGCCGCGAGCGAGCCGCACGCCAGCGGCTGATCGTCACCACCGCGCGGCGGCTGGCGGAAACCGAAGGCTGGGACGCCGTTACTACTCGGCGGTTGTCCACCGAGATCGAATACAGCCAGCCCGTGCTCTACTCGCACTTCACCAACATGGACCAGCTCGCGCGGGCTGTCGCTCTGGAGGGGTTCAGCGAACTAACCGAGAAACTGCGCGCTGCGCGCTCGGGCGCGGAGGCCACCACCGACGCGCTGAGTCGACTCGCGGACGCCTACGTGGACTTTGCTCGCGAGAATCCCGCGCTCTATGACGCGATGTTCACCCGCACGACCACCCTGCACTTCGCCGACGAAGACACCCCGCCCGAACTCGTAGCAGCCTTCGCCGAGTTGCGCGCAGTTGTCGCACCACTGGCCGAGCACGGAGACGCCGACACCCTCGCCGAAGTGCTCTGGTCGGCGCTGCATGGACTGGTCAGCCTCGGCGGCACTGGCCGGCTTCGTGCCGATTTTGAGGCCGAACGCGTAGCGCTTCTGATCGCTCAGCTCTCCGGATAAATCCGGCCGCTCCCCGCGCCCAATGCCGATGCATGAGTAGGCATGAAAAGCCCGGCACCGGGTAAACACCTGTGCAATAGACGCCTTGCAGAACCGGAGGACAGCGCAGTGAGGTGGGTGTTGGGTGTGCTGGGCACCGCGGCCGTGCTCGGAGCACTGTTCGGACTGTCGCTGCCGCTGTCGCTGCACGTCGTCGATCGCAGTGGCGCACCGATCGCCTGTGGCACCGGATTCCACCCCGACCATCGCCGCGCAGCCCGCGAAGACGACGTCAATCAGGACCTGCACGCCAGCTTCGGCGCACCGTACGAACTCAGCGATTACACCGATCAATGTGACGCACTGGTAGCCGCCCGGCGCAGCATCTCGCTCGATGTCATTGCCGTTGGCGGCGCGTTGCTGGCGACCACGTGCCTGCTGGGTTTGCGCGCAGGCGGATACCTGGACCTCTCCCGCGCCGGTCGACCGGGGCAATGGGTCGGCGCCAGTGCCTCGCAGCCGTCCGTCCCCTACTGCGATGATCTGCACCAAGCCCTCGGCACCATCGGCATCCGCGTCCAGCACTGAGCCGAGGCCCGAAGGCGGCGATTGGACGGACACCGCCGACACCCGGTGACACCATATTGAGGTGGGCCCCAAGGTGGACGACGGTCGCGGTGTGCGGACGGCCGCGCTCCGGTCGTGCGGGTCGTGTGGGACCCAGCTCTCGGCGAACGCCAAATTCTGCAGTGAGTGCGGTACGCAGGTCACGCGCGTCGGCCCGGCGGCTCAGTACAAACAGGTGACAGTGCTCTTTGCCGACGTGGTGCGCTCGATGGACATCGCCGCCGCCCTGGACATGGAGCGGTTGCGCGAGGTCATGACGGAGCTGCTGGTGCGCTCGGCCGCGGTGGCACGCCGTTACGGCGGCGGGACCGTCGAGTACACCGGTGACGGCTTGATGGTTATCTTTGGCGCCCCAGTTGCGTTGGAAGATCACGCTTTTCGCGGGTGTCTCGCTGCCCTGGCGATCCAGAAGGAAGTCGACCGACTGGCGGCGGGGGTCGCGCAGCGCGACGGCGTGGCACTGCGGTTGCGGGTGGGCATGAATTCCGGCCGGGTCATCGTCGGTGAAATGGGTGCGTCGACGTACGCCGCCACGGGTGAGACCGTCGGGTTCGCGCACCGGATTCAGTCCGTGGCACCCCCGGGCGGAGTGATGTTGTCCGAGGCGACCGCGCGGTTGGTCGAGCGCACGGTGCAGCTGGCTGAGCCCGAATGGGTGCAGATCAAAGGCGTCGACGACCCGGTGCGCGCCCAGCGACTTCTCGCAATCGACCCGCGCGATGGCCTGGTCGGGCGCGTCGAGACCAGTCTCGTCGGGCGGCGCTGGGAGGTGGCGGCCCTCGACGCGATGCTCGAGCGCACGATCGGCCGGCGCGGCGGGGTGATCAATGTGGTCGGACCGCCGGGCATAGGCAAGAGCCGACTGGCTCGAGAGGCTGCGGCCTTGGCGGCCGCTCGCGGGGTGGAGGTGTCCTGGGGATTCTGCGAATCTCACGCCCGGGATATCCCATTTCACGCCCTGACCCGGCTGCTGCGTGCGCGAACCGGCGTGGCCACCCTGGACGACCGGGCCGGCCGTGCCCTTTTGCGGCGGCAGCTGTCCGACGCGGACCCGCAGGACCTGCTGCTGCTCGATGACCTGCTTGGCATCGCCGACCCGGATGCGCCCTTGCCCCAGATGGACCCGGACGCCCGGCGGCGGCGGTTGACCGCGTTGGTCAAGGCTTATGCGCTGGCACAGACGCGACCGGTGCTGTTGATCGTCGAGGACGTGCACTGGATCGACGCGGTCAGCGAGTCGATGCTGGCCGACTTCCTGGCGGTGACTCCGCACACTGCGTCCATGGTGCTCATCACATCCCGCCCGGAGTATGCGGGGGCACTTCTGGGGGCGCCGGGCGCTCAGACCATACCCGTTGCGCAACTGAGTGATTCGCAGACCACCGTGCTGCTGCAGGAGCTACTGGGGTCGGACCCGTCGGTCGCACAGCTCACCGCGGTGATTGCCGAGCGCGCAGCCGGAAATCCGTTTTTCGTCGAGGAGATGGTGCGCGAGTTGGCTCAGCGCCGGGTGCTGGCCGGTGACAGCGGTGACTACACATGTGCCGCCGCCGTCGGCGAGGTGAGCGTGCCGGCCACGGTAGCGGCGACAATCGAGGCCCGCATCGACAGCCTGAGCCAGGCGGCGCGGCGGACGCTGCACGCGGCGTCGGTGATCGGAGCCCGCTTCGGGGCGGAGCTGTTGTCCACCCTGGGTGTCGAGGCGGAGTACGACGAGTTGCTGCGCGCCGAACTCATCGATCAGATGCGACTCGGCCAGCGCCCCGAATATGCCTTCCGCCACCCGTTGATCCGGTCGGTGGCCTACGAATCGCAGCTGAAGTCCGATCGCGCCGAGTGGCATCGGCGCCTGGCAACCGCCATCGAAACTGGTGCGCCGGGTTCGGCGGACGAGCATGCGGCGTTGATCGCCGAACATCTGGATGCGGCGGGCGAGTTGCACGGCGCGTACGCCTGGCACATGCGCGCCGGCGCGTGGTCAACCAACCGCGATCTCGTGGCGGCCCGGCTCAGCTGGGAACGGGCAAGCCGGATCGCCGATGCGTTGCCGGCCGATGACCGCGACCGGCTGGTCATGCGGATCGCGCCCCGGACCATGTTGTGTGCCACCGACTGGCAGGCCCGAGAGGCTCAGGAAAGCCAGGAACGTTTCGCGGTGTTGGGTGAGCTGTGTGAGGCGGCCGGCGACAAGGTGTCGCTGGCCATCGGCATGACCGGGCCTGCGACCGAGCACTGCTATGCAGGGCGCACGCAAGCGGCGGCGGCTGTTTCCTCCCGGCAGATGGAGCTGCTCGAGTCGACCGGTGATACCACCCCGGCCATGGGGCTGGTAGGCATCGCGTTCGTCAATTGGATCGGGGTCGGCGCGTTCGACAAGATCATCCGGTGGTCGCAGATCGTCATCGACCTGGCCGGCGGCGATCCCGGCAGAGGCGCCGGCTTTGGTGTGGCCTCACCCTTGGCGATCGCGTCGGCGTGGCGTGGCACCGCCCGTTGGTGGCTGGGCCGTACGGGATGGCGCGAGGATCTAAACGACGCCATGACGATTGCTCAACGCAGCAATGCTGAGACCTTCTCCGGAGCCTCCGCGTGGGCCTACGGTTTCGCGCTGCAGTACGGGGTCCTGCGGGCCGAAGACTCCGTGGTGCGACTGAGCGAGGACGCACTTCGGACGGCCCGGGCGGCCAGCAGCGATCGCGCCATGGGTCTGGCCACCTACACGTTGGCTGTCGGACTTCTCAATCGAGACGCCGCCGCCGAACGGCAGCGGGGCCTGGAACTGATGATGCAGACCCGCGACATCTGGCTGCGCAAGCGAGCCCTCTTCCTCATCCCCGTCACCGACATGTGGGCCGCTCGCGAAACGTCACTTCGCGGCGACCTCGCAGCCGCGATTCCGGTGATGCGTCAGGCGGTCGGGGAGTTGCGCCGGGCGGGACACCTCTTCTACGGCGTATGGGCCGCCGGCGTCCTGGTCCAGACGCTGCTGCAGCTCGGGGCGGAGGATGATCTGGTCGAAGCTCGAGAGGCGATCGACTGGTTGGCGAGCCTGGGGGCCGAGGGCGATTCGGCGATCCTGGAGGTCATGCTGCTGCGACTGCGTGCGCTGCTGTGCCGAGCCGTCGGCGACCAGGGCGTCTACCCCGACGTGGCGGAACGGTACCGCGCAAGGGCGACGGATTTGGGCTTCGAGGGTCATATGGACTGGGCGAACGAGATGCTGCAGGTCGGCCCGGCCGGAGGTTAGCGCATCGCGAGTCGGGCGCCCGATCGCGCGGCGCAGTGCCTATTCTCAGCGCATGGTCGACACCGTCAGCGACATCGTCGTCATCCACACCGACGGCGGGTGCAGACCCAACCCCGGTCCCGGCGGGTGGGGTGCCGTGCTGCGCCAACGGCACCACGTCCGCGAAATGTACGGCGGTGAGTCCACTGCGACCAGCAACAACCGGATGGAACTGACGGCGCCGATCATGGCGCTGGAGGCGCTCACCCGCGCGGTGGAGGTCCATCTCTATACCGACAGCACCTACGTCCGCAACGGCATCACGAAGTGGGTTCTCGGCTGGGAGCGCAACGGCTGGATGACCGCCGCCAAGCAGCCGGTGAAGAACGTCGACCTGTGGATGAGGCTGCAGGCGGCGTGCGCGCGACATCGAGTCGAGTGGTTCTGGGTCAAGGGGCACGCGGGTGTCGCCGACAACGAACTCGCTGACCAACTAGCCACCCGGGGTTTGCAGGAGGCGATCGGCCTGGCTCGGTGAGCGGGGCTGAGGATAAGCGGCCCTGTGGCTCTGGCCGGTGAACGACACGGACCGATTTGGTATCAGCTGTCAAACGCCACTTCTGTTAGCAACAGTCACATACTTAACATCGCGCGATGCAGGACTTGTCGTTTCAATTTTGCCTCCGGCCGCCGCGCCCCCTTGCTCGCCGTGACGTTTTGCGCTACGCCGTCGCGCTGTCCGCACTGCCAGGGCTGTCTGCGGCACTCGCCGCCGTTCCTGCTTCTGCCGCCGCCGCACCCAAGCTGATCGACTTCGCCATGCATCAGATTGCAGCAGAGCACATCAAAGCTGCCGGCTACTCCGGGGTCATCAACTACGTCTCACTCTCGCGTCCCGGGTCGTCCTTCGGCGCGAAGCCGATCACCCGGCCCTACGCCGAAGAGCTGACCGCTGCCGGTCTGATGATCGTGAGCAACTACCAATACGGCAAGCCGGGCGGGACGGCACAGTCGGACTTCAAGCGGGGGTTCGAGGGCGGCGTCGACGATGCCCGCACCGCGTGGAAGCTGCATACCGCCGCGGGTGGCGGCCAGAGCGCCCCGATCTTCTTCACCATCGACGAGGACATCAACCGCGACACGTGGAACAACGTGGCGCTGAAGTGGTTTCGCGGAATCAACTCCGTGCTGGGCGTGCAGCGCACCGGTGTCTACGGCGGCATCGCCGTGTGCCAGTGGGCGGCTGCCGACGGGGTGATCGGGAACTCGCGCACACCCGGCAAACGCTGGGCCTGGCAGACCAAGGCCTGGTCGGGCAGCAAGATCGACCCCGCCGCGGTCCTGTACCAACGGGTGGTCAGTACGGCGTCGAACCCGGGCCCGAAAGTGGGGGGACAAGAAGTGGACGTCAACGACGTGCTTGCCGCGGATTGCGGTCAGTGGCACCTGCATCGCTGAGCGCGGCACGGCGACCGGCAGCTCTTAAATGCCCGCCTGGGCGTAGATGTTTTTGTGGATGGTTTCGCAGATGTCCTCGAGGGGAAGGTCATTCGCGTCATGCCCGAAGGGGCTCTCGATTTCGACGCCGATTTCCTCGATGCCGAAAAATGTGTACGCGATGATAAGGACGTCGACAATGGTCGTCCAGCCGAAGGTGTCGACCATGGCAAAGGGCAGGGTGAAGCAATAGAGGACTAGCGCCCGGCGCAGATGAACGGCGTAGGCGAAGGGCATCGGCGTTTTGTGAATTCGTTCGCAACCACCGAGGTAGTCCACCAGGAGCTGAATGTTCTGGTCCATCGACGTGAGCATGATGTCAGAGATCAGGCCCCGCTCGTGCGCTTCCCGGAGGCAACCGGACATGTTGCCGGCAACAGCGAGAGCGGGATGCTGGGCGTTGATCGCCTCCTGTACCTCCGTGGGCGGAAGTTCGGGGATTTGTGGTCCGAGGCCTTCGGTACCGCGTAGGCGGTGCATGGCCGCCCAGGCAAAGGCAGCTGTCCATCGGGTGAGTCGGGCGACCAGCGCTGGATCCCCTGAGATGTATACGCTGGCGCTGCGGACGAGGTTGCGTGATTCGTTCACGATCCCGCCCCACAGCTTGCGCCCCTCCCAGAAACGTTCATAGCTGGAGCTGGTGCGAAAAACCAGAAGGAGACCGAGGGCGAGGCCCATCAGTGTGTGCAGCTGGATGGGCATGCCGACCGGTGCGACATATGTGTGAAAGGCGACAACCGCCGCCGACCAAGCGACGCACAGGGAGACCCGACCGATGATCTCCCGGACCAGCGAGCCGCGGATGTCAAAAAAGTGGTCCAGCCATTTGTGCGAATCGTATTCAATCATGGTCTATTTCGCGTTGTTGGGATAAACGGAGTCAGCAAGCGTGGGTTCTTCGGGTGCGTTCCATGGACTGCTACGACGGGACAGCTATGGCGCGATCCAACTGCGATCATGCCGCTTCCGCGCCGCCGCCGGATGGTTTCAGATTTCGGTGTCTGGCGCAACACCTTCCACCTCGTGGTTTCGCGAGTCCCACGCCGTTCTCTCCAACGCTTGGTGACCTGGCTAAACTCCGCGTTCAACTGGCAGCAATCCTCGATCGACGGCGCTGACCAATGCGGCGTGGTCTTTTTCGGTCTGATCGGCGTAACGCCGCGCGAAGGTGCACAGCGCCTTGTCGACCCGGGCGGAACTCCCCAGGTAACCGGCAATCATCGAGGCGCCGCTTGTCCTGGCGTGCCCCTTGGCCAGAAGCTGACCCACCACTCCGGCATAGTCAGCCAGCGCGGCCGCATCGATCGCCTCTAAAGGTATGCTTCCCTTCATGTTTCGGAACTGGCGCACGTAGTATTGCAAGCCGCCCATCGTGGTCCAACCCAGCAATGGATCGCTCACCGTCTGCAGTGACTGTTGGTATTCCACCACCCGTTGCCCCTGGTGCGCGTGCCATGCAGATTCACCGTGCACGTAGCGCGCAAGCACCGATCGACGAGCTTGCTTGAGCTGCAGAAAAACTACGTCCTCTTCCGACGAGCCTTCCAACAGCGCCACGTAGGCGCGCAGGCCGACACTGCCCACCCCGACGACCTTGTGTGCAACGTCGACCAACGTGTAGCCACCGAGCACGCGTCGCCAGTACGACGGCAGGGTTTCGACATACTCGTCGAGTGCTTCCGCCAGTAACGCGGATTCACCGGAGGACACCCGGGTGATCAAAGGTGGTTCCTCGACAATCTTCCGCTCGCCATCGACCTCATGGGTGAAGCGTGGCAACGCCCGGTCGCCGGTGCGGTGGCGTGCCCGCTTTGCCGATCTCACGACCTGTTTCCTGAGCCGACCTGACGTCTCGGCCGCCAGCCTGTCAACATCAAGCCTAACGAAAGACCTTGTGAATAAGGGCAAGTCGGCAAGCCGCCGCACTTCGTGACGATACGAAGCCACGCAGGACCGCACGGCATCGCAGCAGTCCTCTTCCGACGTCCCGTTCTGGCGCCCGGCCACCCAGATGCTCGCGGCCAACCGTCGCAGGTCCCACTCCCAGCTGCCTGGGTGGGCCTCGTCGAAGTCGTTGAGGTCGATCACCAGATCCCGCTCAGGAGATGCATAGAACCCGAAGTTGCCGACGTGCGAGTCACCGCACACGACGGGTGTGATACCGGTTGCCGGCAGATGCGCGACGTCCTCGGCAATCACCACGGCAGCGCCGCGCAGAAATCCGTATGGCGAGTCGACCATGCGGCCGACCCGGATCGGGATCAGCCGGTCGTCCCTCCCCTGGTGACTCATGTTGACCAGTTCCACGGGGTCGGGACGGTCGGAGGGCGCCGTCCAGTCGGCCAGCGACTTGCGCGGCACACGCTTACGCAGACTCTTCCCAAGCGCGTAGCGCTCGGCCCGTGTTACCGGTCGCTGCCGCAACGACCGATACGCGGCGGCGTCGGCGTCGGCGAGTACGGTGTGCACGCCGGCGCCTGCATCGCGATCCATATCGGCTAGATACCCCGATCGTTACGAGGTAAGTCCAGCAAAACCTGGCGAACGCTGACCCCGGTGCCATCGGGGCTGCGTCATCCACATCGGCCAAGCTAACCTTCAACGTCGTGGAGTCGCCGATGCGGGCAAAGCTGGCCGATGGCCGCGACTTGCTGTTTTTCTCGTTGCCCGGGCACCGTCCAGCACCGGTTCCGGATCGCCGGCCTTTGCCTCCGCAAGACCCCGACCAGTCGGAGTTGCGCTTCGACCGGTCAACCGGACAGTGGGTGATCATCGCCGCGCTACGCCAGGGCCGCACCTACAAGCCGCCCGCCGACCAGTGCCCGCTGTGTCCGGGTCCGACCGGACTATCCAGCGAGGTGCCCGCCCCCGACTATGACGTGGTCGTTTTCGAGAACCGGTTCCCGAGCCTCTCCGGCGCCGCACGGTCTACCCCGGCGTCACATGCCGCACGAATCCTGGCGCCTGCGGATGGCGGCTTTGTGTCCGCGCCGGGACACGGTCGATGCGAGGTGATCTGCTTTTCCAGCAAACACTCCGGGTCGTTCGCGGATTTGGAGCCGGCCCATGCCCGATTGGTCGTCGAGGCGTGGCGGCACCGCACCGCTGAACTGATGGCCGAACCGGGCATCGAGCAGGTGTTCTGCTTCGAAAACCGCGGCGAGGAAATCGGGGTGACGCTGACCCACCCGCATGGTCAGATCTACGGCTATCCCTTTCTGACGCCGCGGCTCACCGAGATGCTGGGTCAGGCACGCGAATTTCGGATGCGCCACGGCGGCAACCTCTTTGCCGACCTGTTGGCGCGCGAGGTGGCCGACGGCAGTCGCGTAGTGGCGCGCACCGAGCACTTCACCGCATTCGTGCCGTTCGCGGCGCGCTGGCCGGTTGAGGTACACCTCTACCCGAACAGGTTGGTGCGCAGTCTGGTCGATCTTGAGGACGACGAACTGGACGGGTTCGCGCAGCTCTACCTCGATGTCCTGAAGAGATTCGACAACATGTACGCCCCCACTCCGCTGCCCTACATTTCCGCCCTGCATCAGTTCACCGCGACTGAAGCCCAAGCCGACGGCTACTTCCACGTCGAGTTGATGTCGATCCGGCGCAGCGCCACCAAGCTCAAATACCTGGCGGGCTCCGAGTCCGGGATGGGGGCGTTCATCAGCGACGTCACGCCCGAAAGCGTGGCCCAGCGGCTGCGGGAACTCGGATGACGGTCCGCTTCGCCGCACCCGGGCGGATCAACCTGATCGGGGAGCACACCGATTACAACCTCGGCTTTGCACTGCCTATTGCGCTACCGGAGCGCACCACCGTCTCTTTCACCCCCGACGACAGCGATGCGATCACGGTCAGCAGCGATCGCGCGGACGGCTCCGTGCGCATTCCGCTGGGTACCGCACCGACTGACCCCGAGAGCTACATCGAGGGCTGGGCCGGCTACATCGCCGGGGTGATGTGGGCGCTGCGTGAAGCCGGCCACCCGGTGCCCGGCGGCGCGATGTCGATCACCAGCGACGTGCCGATCGGATCGGGCCTGTCTTCGTCGGCTGCGTTGGAGTGTGCGGCGCTGGGGGCGATCGCGTCGGCCGCCGATGCACACATCGACCGAATGGAACAGGCGCGGCTTGCGCAGCGCGCTGAGAACGACTATGTCGGCGCGCCAACGGGTTTGCTTGACCAGTTGGCATCGCTGTTCGGTGAACCGGCCACCGCTGTGCTGATCGATTTTCGCAACCTCACCCTCACGCCAGTCGCATTCGACCCGGACGCTGCCGGCGTCGCGCTGCTGCTGATCGACTCCCGAACACGCCACCGTCATGCCGGCGGAGAGTATGCCGCCCGACGCGCATCGTGCGAGAGAGCGGCCCAAGATCTCCAGGCGTCATCACTGCGTGAGGTTCAAGACCGAGGACTGTCGGCCTTGGCCGCGGTGACCGACCCTGTCGCTGCCCGGCGTGCTCGTCATGTGCTGACCGAGAACCGCCGGGTGCTTGACTTCGTTGTTGCCCTGGGTGATTCGGATTTCGCCCAAGCCGGCCGGATCATGACTGCCTCCCACGTGTCGATGCGTGACGATTTCGGCATCACCACCGAGCACATCGACCTGATCGTCGACGCCGCCATCGATGCCGGGGCTCTGGGTGCCAGGATGACCGGCGGCGGCTTCGGGGGCTCTGTGATCGCGTTGGTGCCGATCGACCGGGCGGATATGGTCGGCGAGGCGGTGCGCCGGGCGGCGTGTGACGCCGGGTTCGTGCGGCCGGTGATCACCCGAACCCGGGCTGCCGGGGGCGCCGGGGCGCTCGGGTGAGTATCCGGAAGCATTGGCGCCCTAGTACCGTCCATGTCAGCGCACCTCAAATGGTGGAAATCGTTTAAAGCTGCGCAATCACCTCATCCGGGGAACTATCGTCAATTCGTGCGGCGTCGAATGGTGCTGAAGCTGCCGGCGCTGCTGGCGGCGGGGCCCACACTGACGCGCGCGCCCCGCGCCGCCGCACAGCAGAGCCGGTGGTCGGCTGACCGGGCCAACCGTTGGTATCAAGCGCAGGCCTGGCCCGTCGGCGCCAACTACATCACCTCGAACGCCATCAACCAGCTCGAGATGTTTCAGGCCGACACCTTCGACCCACAACGCATCGATGTCGAGCTCGGCTGGGCCCAGCTGCACAAGCTGAACACGGTGCGGGTATTCCTGCACGATCAGCTCTGGGCCCAGAATCCCTGGGGCTTCCGAATGCGTCTGGCGGAGTTTGTCACCATCGCGGCGAAACATCGCATCAAGCCGATCTTCGTCTTCTTCGACTCCTGTTGGGATCCGTTCCCGAAGTTGGGCCCGCAGCGCGCACCGACGCCCGGCGTGCACAATTCCGGCTGGGTGCAAAGTCCGGGGGCTCAACACCTCGACGACCTGGACTACCGCCGCACGCTGCACGACTACGTAACGGGAGTGCTGAACCAATTCCGCTCCGACGATCGCATTCTGGCTTGGGATCTGTGGAACGAACCCGACAATCCATCGCGTGCCTACCGCAAGGTCGAGCGGAAAGACAAGCTGGAGCGGGTCGCCGACCTGCTCTCATTGGTATTCGATTGGGCACGTTCGGTGGATCCCAGTCAGCCCTTGACGAGTGCCGTGTGGCAAGGCGAGTGGGGAAACCCTAACCGCCGCAGCACAATTGCCAATATCCAACTGGACAATTCCGATGTGATCACATTTCACAGCTATGACCGGCCAGCGGCATTCGAGGCTCGGATCGCCGAACTCTCCCCGCTGGGGCGGCCGATGATCTGCACCGAGTACCTGGCCCGGACGCTCGGCAGCACCGTCGAAGGAATATTGCCAATTGCGAAGCGCTACAACGTAGGTGCGATCAATTGGGGTTTCGTCGCCGGGAAGACCCAGACCTACCTGCCCTGGGACTCATGGGATCATCCGTACACGACGGATCCCCAGACCTGGTTTCAAGACCTGATCCACCCGGATGGAAAGCCGTACCGAGACAGCGAGATTCAAACCCTCGCCAAACTGAGCGGTCCCGACGGCCCGGGATGACCGCCCGGGGTGAGTGTCGATCCGAATGAGCGTAACGGTCGAAGGAAGGCGGCTGAATTGTTCACACCGGACGCGGCGTGAGCTTTACCTCTACGACACGTCGTGGTCGCCAGGATGGGGCGGTAGCGCTATTCCGCCGGGCGGAAATACGGTTCGACCGTACCGTTGAGCTTGACGACCATAGGATTTCCGCGGCGATCTTTGGCTGTGGGAACTTCAACACGCACCCAACCCTCGGCAACGTCGTATTCGTGAACGTTGGTTTTCTCGACGCCGTTGAAGCGAATACCCACGTCGCGGCGCAGGGCCTCTTCGCTATAGAACGGGCTGCGCGGATCAATGGAGAGGCGATCCGGCGGGACGTCTTTCGTCTGGTCCTCGGACATCATGGCTTTCGATAGATCCTGCGTTGAGTCATGGGCTGACCTGAGCCTAACCCCACCCTGTCGTAGCGGGTTGCGGGGAGCGGCTTGGAAGGCTGCCTCGGGGGATGACGACGGTATGCACCGTCAGATCAGCTGACCACCTCACGAATTCCGGCGCAGCAAAAAACCCGAAGGATCTGACTTCGGGTTTTTGTGAGTGGAGCTAAGGGGGGCTTGAACCCCAACGTAGGTGCGATCAATTGGGGCCTCGTCGCCGGGAAGACCCAGACCTACCTGCCCTGGGACTCATGGGATCATCCGTACACGACGGATCCCCAGACCTGGTTTCAAGACCTGATCCACCCTGACGGAAAGCCATACCGAGACAGCGAGATTCAGACCCTCGCCAAACTGGCCACCCCCGACGACGGCGGCAACCGCCGCCCAGGGTGACCGTCGCTCCGAACGACGGTCACGTGATCAAATGCTGGCCAGTGCTTTCCGGCCCCGATTTTCCTTTGCGCCGCGGCTTGAGTTGACGCCCCAGCTTCCCGCTGATGTCCGTGGTCGTCACGACGAGGGCAGTGATGAATTCGATGAGTTCGGTTCGGCTGACGCTGATTTGGTGTCGATACCACTGCGTGACGAGTTCAAGTAGACCGCTGATGACGGTCAACGCCGTCAGTCTGAGGTTTTCGTCGGTTCCGGCGGCGTCACCGAGTAGTGCGCGTGCTTGGCCGACCATGATCTGAACGAGGACATCGATGATCTCGTGGCGCCGTTCGACAAGCGCCTCGGCGGTCTGCAGCTCGATCAGCAGCCGTGGTCGCCGCGGATCCTCGTCGATGAACGCCAACACGAACTCGAGGACGGCCTTCGCGCGGGGTTGCAGTTCGGGTGGCGAATCGGCGACCGTTCCCATGATTCCGGTCAGTGCGCGGGTGAACTGGTCATCGAAAGTGGCGAGAAGTAGCGCCTGGCAATCGGGAAAGCTCTCGTAGAAGTAGCGGTCGTTGAGTCGCGCACGTGCACTGATGGCGCGTACCCGTAGGGTGCTCACACCGTGTTCGGCAATCGCGTCGAGGGCCGCCTCCATGAGTTGCCGGCGACGTTCTTCACGCCGTTGATCGGCAGTTCGGCCGCGATGGATGCTCATCGACGCGTCGACGCTCCTTTAACTCTGCGGACACGGCTTGCATTGCCGCGCCGATTTGGTGAAGAATATCACCAATTACTTTGGTGAAGTACTTCACCATCAGGGGGGTCGACAATGACACGGGATGACCAGCCGCTCCAAGACCCGCCAGCGTTGCGCGCGTCTCCCCCAGCTGAAGCACCGACGTCGGAGGTCGAAGTTCGGCTCATTGCCGGCGGTTTGGCGTGATGCGGTCAAACGGGAGGACAACCCTTGATTCGCCCCGAAGTGGCCCGACGGGCCTGAGCCCGCTGCGTGAATCCACCGGTGAGTACAGCGCTCGCCTCGCGGCGCTGGGTGCATTCGCCCTGCGGCACAAAGCGCTGGTGATCGGGGCGTGGATCGGTGCGGCGGTCATCCTGGACGTGGTCTTCCCCCAGTTGGAGACGGTCGTGCGTCACCAGTCGGTACAGCTGCTGCCCAATGACGTCGCGTCGTTTCGCGCCGTCGACGACTGGCGGCCGCGTTTGACGAGCGGGGCGCCAAGACCACGGTCGTCATCGCAATGGAAGACCCCGCAGGTTTGACCCCGTCGGCACGGCAGCGCTATGACACGGTTGTTTCCGCGCTGCGCGCCGATCAAGCGCACGTCCTGCTGGTACAGGATCTCCTGGCTGACCCCGTCACCCGAACCGGCGCGGTGAGCACAGACGAGAAAGCGTGGTTCCTTCCGGTCGGGATCGCGGGCACACTCGGCGACCCCAAGTCAGCCGCGTCGGTCGACGCCGTGCGCGCGACCGTCGCCTCGGTATTCCACGGATCTCCGACTACCGCGTATGTGACCGGGCCCGCCGCGACGTTTCACGATCAGATCGCCGCCGGCGAGCACGACGCACTGATCGTCTCGGTTGTCACCGCCGTTCTCATCGCGCTGATATTGCTACTGGTCTACCGATCGGTGTTCACCGCACTGCTACCGCTGCTGGTCATTGGCGTCAGCGTGGCCGTCGCCCGCGGTGTCCTCTCGGCGCTCGGTCAACTCGGTGTGCCCGTCTCACAATTCACCATCGCCTTCCTGGTTGCCATCCTGTTGGGCGCCGGGACCGACTACACCGTGTTCTTCCTCAGCCGCTACCACGAACAACGACGACAAAACGTCGACCCGGAACAGGCGATCGCCCACGCGTGCGGCAGCATCGGACGCGTCATCCTGGCCTCAGCAGCCACCGTCGCGCTGGCGTTCGCCGCAATGGTGTTCGCCCGTCTCAGTGCCTTCAAGGGTGTCGGCCCGGCTTGCGCTGTGGCCGTGCTGCTCGGATTTATGGCTACCGTCACGCTGCTCCCGCCGGTGTTGGCACTCGCCGCCAAGCGAGGTATCGCCGAGCCCCGCGCCGACCTCTCCCGCCGGTACTGGAACCGTGTTGCGGTCGTGGTGGTGCGGCGGCCGGGCCGAATGCTGGCCGCCAGCGTAGTGGCGTTGCTGGCTTTGGCCGGCGTCGTGGCCGGGATGCGGATCACCTATGACGACCGGGCAGGCCAACCCGCAAGCACCGGTAGCAACCTGGGGTACCAGCTGCTAGACCGGCACTTCCCCAAAGACACCGCCATCCACGAGTTCCTGCTCGTCCGATCCAGTACCGACATGCGCACCGCGAAGGGCCTCGCCGACCTCGACGAACTGGCGTCCCGGGTCGCGCAACTCCCCGGCGTGAAGCGTGTTTCCGGCGTCACCCGCCCCACCGGAAAACGGCTCGACGAAGCGCAATTGTCATGGCAGAACGGACAAATCGGCGACAGAATGGCTGGTGCGGTCGCCGACGGACAAGCCCACCGAGACGACCTCGCCAAGCTCACCAATGGAGCCGACCAACTCGCTGCCGGCCTCGGGCAACTCGACACCACGCTACGGCGCGCACTGGCTCCGCTGACCGGCCTGCTCAGCCAAGCCCAAAACGCCGGCCAGAATTTGCAGAACGCCCGTCCCCTGCTGCAACAACTCAACGCCACCGCGCCGGGTCTCGATCAAGCCGCGCGCAGCGCCGGAGGACTGCGGCCACTGGCCGAACAAGCCGCGACCGCTATTGCGGTCATCGAGCCCCTGGTCCAGAGCCTCGACACCTCTGCGTGGTGTGCCACTACCCCCGAATGCCTGCAGCTGCGCGACCAAACCCGGGCACTCGTCACGCTGCGCAACGGCGGATTCTTCGATCAGATCGTCGGCCTGAGCGACCAATTCAGCCAGAACACATCCCTGGCCAGCACGCTCACCGGCATCGAAAACGCCGCCACCACCATGCAACAAACCCTCGGCGCCGCAGGGAACCCCGCGGACCTCGTCGGCAACATCCACCGCCTGCAAGACGGCGTCAGCCGTCTCGCCTTCGGCGCCCAGGCACTGGCGACCGGAGTTCACACCCTGGCCGACAGCAACATCCAACTGCTTGGCGGCATGAGCCAGATCGCCACCCAGCTGCAGAACTCTGCACGCGCTACCTCCGGATCAGACGCCGCCTCTGGCTTCTATCTGCCACCAGATGCATTCGGCGACCGCCGATTTGGCGATTTGGCCCGCCAATTCGTGTCTCCTGACGGGCGCACGGCCCGGTTCGCCATCGCCTCGTCCTATGATCCCTACTCGGCCGACGCCATGGCCTTGAACCGCACCATCGTCGACACGGCCAACGCCGCCAGGCCCAACACGTCGCTGGCGAACACTGTGATCTCCATGGTCGGCTTTCCCGCCGTGAACTCCGACCTGCAAAATCTGCTGTCCACCGACTTCGTCCGCCTGGCCACCGCTACCCTGCTGGTCGTCGGGATCGTCTTGATTCTGCTGTTGCGCGCTTTGATCGCCCCGCTCTACCTGCTGGGCACCGTCGTGCTGAACTACTTCGCCGCCCTGGGGTTGGGACTTCTCGTGTTCCAGTATGGGTTCGGCCACGACATCGCTTGGCCCGTACCGGTTTTGGCCTTTATCTTGCTGGTCGCCGTCGGTGCCGACTACAACATGCTGCTGGTATCCCGACTCCGCGAGGAAACGACCAGCAATATGCGCGTCGGCGTCCTGCGCACCGTCGCCAACACCGGGTCCGTTATCACCTCGGCGGGAATCATCTTCGCCGCCAGCATGTTCGGCATGATAATCGGATCAGTCGGCATGATGATGCAAGCGGGGTTCATTATCGGTTGCGGCCTTCTGCTGGATACCTTCGTCGTCCGAACCGTCACTGTGCCTGCCATCGCCACGCTGTTACGTGAGAAGAGTTGGTGGCCACATCGATGAGGCCAGCTGAGGTCGGTCAGGCCTCCGGCGTCCTGCAACAAACGTGCCGATAGCAGGGAACCCAGTCGGCTAGATCCGACCCATCAGCAGTCGGTCATGCGCTTTGGCCGGGTGCGCGGAGCGCTGTCGGTGCTAGATGTCATGCTGCCTTGGGGGGAGAACAGCGCATGGCGGTGAACGGAACTGGCGGCAACGGCTCGATTAGGAAAAGCCAACGACCGACTCCTCCAAGACATTCGACCGCCTGCACTAGAAGGAGGATCAAGCGGCAATGAGTGAACCAGCGAAGAAGATCACTGTCGTCGGCGCCACCGGTCTGATCGGGCGCCAACTCGTCCCCCTGCTCAGCAACGCCGGCCACGACGTCACCGAAGTGTCCCGCTCCTCCGGCGTCGACCTGCTCACCGGCGACGGCCTTGACAATGCCCTCGTCGGCGCCGACGTCGTCATCGACGTGATCAACTCCCCCACTCCCGAAGACTCCTCCGAAGCGTTCTTCATGCAGACTTCGGCCAACTTGTCCGCCGCCGCCGCCAAGGCCGGGGTCGGACATTACGTCGTCCTGTCGATCGTCGGCGCGGACGTAATGGCGCCTCACGCCGGATACCTGCGCGGCAAGGTTGCACAGGAAAGCGCGGCCGCGACCTCGGGACTTCCCTGGACGGTCGTGCGGGCCACACAGTTCCACGAACTAGCCGAATCCATCACCGAATCGCTCACCGTCGGCGACGAGGTGCGCGCACCGGTGGCTCTGATACAGACCATTGACTCCGCCGAGGTCACGGCGATCCTGGCACGCATCGCGACGGGCCAATCGCGAAACGCCATCCACAACATCGGCGGCCCGCAGAAAATTTCATTCGCCGACATGGCCCGCGCGGTCCTGCTCCATCAGAGCCGAACGCTCGATGTAGTCGACGACCCGTCGGCGACGTACTCCGGGCTGCACGTAGACGACACGACGCTCGTCACCGACGATGACGCCGAACTGGGCACCATGCGGCTGGCCGACTGGCTGGCGCGCCGCTGACCTGCTCGGACGATCTGCGCGTCCGGCTTATCAACGTGCCATGTGGGGAAGCCGGCTCTGCGCATTGGGGAGCGTCAGCGTGGGGCCTTCAGGTGTTCCACAAACGCTCGAATAGCGAAAGTCGTCAAGACTGCCGTTAGCTGCGCAACAGACGGTCCCTGTGCAAATGAGTGGAGCTAAGGGGACTCGAAAATATTATCCCCCGCCACAAAAGGCCTGCTGAGCAGCAGTTATCCGGGAGTAGGGCGGCAGCGGCGGACTGCAGTGGACTGGAAAAGACCAGGACGGTCACGCGTCGCATTGACGGTGTCAATCGATGAACGCGTGTGAGCCTGCAAGCGGTTTGCGCGACTGGGTCGGCGGTCTTCTGTCCCGCTGGGCGGATTGGCTGTTGTACGGCGATGGCCACGACCTCGTCATCCGCGATGGTGAGGGCAGTTGGGTCTGTACTGTTTCGGTGCCCGGGGGTTACGTTGCGTCTGGGCCGGTCAGCCCGTACACGATAGAGTGCTGTGAGGTTGAGTTATGAAGCACGAGTGCCCGCGGTGTGGTTACGAGACGGACAGGAAGTCGTGGGCGGAACGTCACCCGGCCGCGACTGCGGTGATCGCGGTCCCGCTGCTTCTCTCCGCCGTGTCGGTGACGCTCGCGCATCCGTGGTTCTTCGTGCCGCTGCTGATCGTTTCGTGTGCGGTGTGGGTTGATCGGCGGCAGCGGAGGCGTTCAGCGATTCTGGCCCGGGCGGATCACGATCACCGTAGCCTGATGGCGCGCGCTGTTTTCGGGGACCGGCCGCGGCTGCGGAGCCGACGTGGGGCTGATCATTGGTCGCCCACTCAACCAATCAAGCACTGACCGGGGGAAAAAGAGACATGTCGTTCGGGATTGTTCCGGAGTTCGTTTCGTCTGCGGCGGCGGACGTGGCGCGGGTCGGGTCGGCGGTCAGCGATGCGGCGGCGGCGGCCAGCTCGCCGACGACGGGTGTGCTGGCGGCCGCGGCTGACGAGGTGTCGGAGGCGATCGCAACCATGTTCAGCTCGCACGGGCAGGCGTTCCAGGCTGCCTCTGCTCATGTGGCGGCGTTCCATGATCAGTTCGTGGGGCTGCTGAACGCGAGTGTGGGCCGGTATGTGTCGGCTGAGGCGGCGGCGGCGAACCCGCTGCAGCCGCTGCTGGACGTCATCAACAGCCCGTTCCAGACGTTTCTCGGGCGTCCGTTGATCGGGGACGGCGCCAACGGGTACACCGACGCGTTCGGGAACGGCACGAACGGCGGGGCGGGTGGCCTGTTGTGGGGCAACGGCGGCCGGGGCGGCGATGCGACCAGGATCGGCGGCTCCGGGGGTACTGGTGGTGCGGGCGGCACGATCGGCAACGGCGGCGCGGGCGGCACCGGTGGCCCGTCCGGTCAGGTGATCATCGTGAAGAACGGTGTCCCGACTCCGGTGGAGTTCCGCGCCGGCGCGGGCGGCAGCGGCGGGCAGGGCGGCTGGTTGTTCGGTAACGGCGGCACCGGCGGCACGGGTGGGGTCGGGTTGAGTAACGGGATGGGTGGCTGGGGTGGTTTCGGTGGCTCGGCGGTGTTGTTCGGTCAGGGCGGGGACGGCGGCACCGGTGGTGACGCGAAGGCGGGGTTCCCTGATTCGATGCCGGGGATTGGTGGCCCGGGCGGTGTTGGTGGCGGGATCCCGAACCTGTTCCCGGGGATCTTTCCGAACGGGCGGATGGGTGTCAGCGGAATCCTGCTGCCGTAGGAACGACGAAAGCGCCCCCAGCCTCGCGGCCGGGGGCGTTTCTGTTGTGCGGGTTCAGTCGTCGATGACGACGGTGATGCGTGGGTGTCGGCGCAGTGCCTTGACGAGTGCGACGAACAGCAGATGGATCGGATCGAATCGGTCTGGGATTTTGTTTGAGAGATGCGCGTAGACCGCGAACAGCACCGCTTCGAAGGTCCATCGGTGCGACTTCAGATAGCGGTCCATCGCCATCGAAAGCTGCTCCGTCAGTGTGATGTTCACGCCGAGGACGTAGGCGATCAGCACGATCCACGCGATGTCGGTGGGCTGCAACTTCACAATGATCCGGCTCATGGCTGGGCCCTGATGATGGCGAATTTCACGGCCTGGTTTTCGCGGCGGAACTCGCGGAGCTTGTCTTCGGGGAGCCCGTCGACGTAGGGCAGGAGTTCGTCGACGACGTCGGTGCGTTTGATGAGCGCCATCTTGAAATCGACAAGCACCTCCCGCATGGCGTTGATCTCGTCGGTGTGCTGCTGGCGGATCGACGCCATCTCGTCGCGGTGCTCCCGCTTGGCTTTGGCCAGTTCCTTTTTGCAGTCGTCGCACTGGTCCTCGAGCCGCTGGAACGCTTCACGGGATTCGCTGATCCACGTTTCGGATTCGGTGCGGGCGGCTTCCGCGCGCTTCCCGCGGTAGGAGAACACGGCCTGCACAATCGCGACGACGATCCCGGCGCCGCCAGCACCCGTTGCTCCGTTGATCAGGGTGTCGGCGACGCTCATCTCCGAACCAGCTTTTCGATGCCGATGAGGCGGCGGACGTCGCGGGTGATGAACAGTCCGGCGGAGGCGCAGAGGGCGCTGGCGGCGTAGGAGCCGAAGCCGCCGGTGCCGAACGGTTCGACCTGGACGGTTCCGGAGATGTAGGCCAGCAGGGCGAGGAACACCATCAGGTCGCCGACGAACTGGAGCAGCATGCCTGTGTAGGTGAGGCGGCCGCGCATGATTTTCCCGATGAGCGATACCAGGGTGCCGGCGAGTAGCAGCCCGTACCAGAGGGTTGCGGTTTCGTGGTCGAGCTGGCCGCGCAGGGTGATTGGGGGTTGGCTGGCGGAGAAGAAGATGCCGTTGAAGCCGCAGAGGATGAATGCGACGCCGAACACGGCCTGGAACACGGCGATCGTTTCGGCGTCGATGGCGGCCCAGAATTGGGCTAGGAGCCGCTTCACGATGTCTGCCTTTGAGAGAGCATGACGGCGTGGAGTAGGAAGATCGCGGCGATGGTGCCCCAGTTGAGTGCGGCGATGGCGGCGTTGCCGCCGAGGACGCTGGCCGCGCCGGCGCAGACGGTGCCGCCGAGGATGTCGCCGGTGATGACGATGCGGCTCAATCGGAGGGTGTGGCCGATGACCTGGGGGACGGCGACGCATGCGAGGGCTGCGGGGAACAGCCAGTGGGGTGCGCCGAGGGTTTGGGCTGCGGTGCCGACGAGTGAGTTGGCGGGTGCGGTGAGTAGGGCGGCGAGGGTGGCCCATCCGGCGAGGAATAGGCCGAGCAGCCAGAGTCCGGTGCGGAGGTGGTCTGGGCTGACGTTGCGTTCAGGCATCGGGGTTGGTGATGTCGCCGTCCCAGTTGCGCAGTTTGGCGTTCTGGTTCGTTGCGACCACCGCGCCGGTGTCGGGTGTGGTGGTTTCGGTTCGGCGGACGTTGGCGGCCGCGAATCCGGACGTGATGAACGCGCCGAGTAGTGCGATGACGAGCATTCCGAGGGCGTTGTGGGAGATGCCGCCGATGCCGACCAGCAAGCCTTGGATGGGTGTGGCGAGTCCGAATAGCCATGTGCGCCAGCCGTTCGGGGCGAACACGGCGGCTAGGGCGGGCCCGATCGCGGCGAGGACGACCGCGATCACCAGATCAGCGCGGTCCTGCGACAAGCGCCCATCGGTGACGAGCTGGTACAGCCAGGCGGGGATCGCGACGTAGAGCAGCGCGCGCCCGTAGTTGAAGAACGGTGTGGTGAAGAACGCCTTCACGGATGAGAGGTTCATGCGGGTTATTCCTCTCGGGAGATGCGGGGGCCAGGCTCGCTGTTGAACCTGGTCGGGTGGGGAACTAGCGGCGGAAGCCGGCGATGTGGTCGTAAGCGCGGTCCATCATCACCGGATCGAACGGGTAGTTACCGTGCGCTTGCAGACCGGGCAGCGCGCCGATCAGCGTGCTCAGTCCGGGAATGTTGGACAGGACGCCGGTCGGCTTGAGCAGGTTGTAAAGGTCGTCGTCGACTTTCGTGTCTCCGGCGCCGCCGGCCATGCCCATCAGCTGCCCGAGCGCGGGGTTGCCGCCGAGTCCGGTCATGGCGCCGACGGACAGCTGCGCCACCGGCCCGAACGCGCCGCCGATCCCGCCGAGCATTCCGCCGATCGGGAGGAACGTCAGCCAGTCGGGGATGATGCGCGCGGCCAGCCGCAGAACGTGGACGAAGAACGGTAGCTCCATCTCGGCCTGGACGATGATCGCGTACATCGGCGGGCGGATCGCGTCGAGCGCGACGGCATAGAAGTCGTTGTCGTAGTTGACGTTCCGAACTAGCGCGTCCAGCCACGCCGGCCGGACCTTGCGCGCGATACCGGTTCCCTTGGTCGAGGGGTTGCCGAACTGAACCAGCCCGTTGATCCGCGACCGTAGGTGCCGATACTTTCCGGGTCCCACGACTTCGCCGGTCTTCGGGATGCGGAACCCGCCGTCGCCGAACAAGATCTCGAGTGCGTCTTCCATGCCGTCCGCCGACTGCGAGTAGCCCGAGAACCACAGTTCGACGTCGGGGTCGTTGATGTCGGGGTTGTGGTCGAGCAGCCATTCGAGCGATTTGTACTGGTCGTAGGTCACGTCGACGTAGGAGTACGTCGGGTCGCCGCCCATGAACCCCAGATAGCCGCCCTTCTGAAACGAGATGGGCTGGTGGTTGATGTGCAGCACGTCTTTGCAGCGGTTGCCCAGGTCGAACGAGGGGCCCTGGTCCCAGTTGCCGCCGGATCCGGGCGCGGAGTACAGCCAGATTTTCCGGTACACCGGCGCGGGCGGCGGGGTGGCGGTGCCGGTCCAGCGGTAGCCGGTGCGGTTGGCTTCGACGTCGCCGAAGCGGCCGGTGATCGGCAGCCCGAGGCGGCGTTGCAACTCAGACGTGAACCGGGCTTCGTCGTTGCCGTAGTAGCCGTCACGCTTGCCGAGCAGGTTCGCATACGACTTGGCCCACCGGGTGAAGTAGTCGTAGAACCGGAGGACTTCAGCACCTTGGCTGCCGATCTTGAGTTCGGGCATCACTTGTCCGCTGGCTGTTGCAGCACTACGACGGCTACGCCCGGCGCGGTGATCGCGGCGAGCAGCTTTTCGACGTCGCGCTTCTGTTCTGCCACGCCATCGCGGAAGGTCATTTCGTCGCCGTTGGGGTAGGCGCCCATTGACGAGTCCGGCCCCCAGTCGGGGTGTTTGGGTCCGAGCTGGTCGAAGATGTAGCGGACCTTGGTCAGGAGTTCGGTCTGTTCGTCGTCGGTGAGTGCCATGAGCGGGCCTTTCGTTGCGGGGGTGGTGAGTGGGACGAGGCCGGCGGCGAGTTGCTTCGGGTCTTCTCGCCCGGGAAGTCCAGCGCCCCAATCTGACCCGCTGGGGTTGCGGGTGAAGATGCGTGCGGCGACTATCGCCTGCTGCTGTGGAGTCGCAAACCGGGCGCTCGGCGCGAACTCGGTGCCGTTGTTCGCCCGCCACGTCCTCGGGGTGATCTGGAACAGCCCCTCTGCTTCGTTGCCGCCGGAGTTGACGTCGATGATCTGTTGGATGATGGTCGGGTTGCCGCTCGATTCGCGCATGATGAGATGTGCCCAGGCAGGATTTGGGGAGGTCCATGTGCCGTTCGCGTTCTGGACGAGCGGGACCGTCAACACCGACGGCGCGGCGGGTGTTGAACCGCGTCGGGCAGAGAAGCCGTCGGGGCGGATCTTCCGGTTGATGAAGTCGTCCACGAACGGGTTGCCGTAGGTGTTGATGTTCCCGCCGTTGGCGAGCGACGCCAACTGGAAGTGCATGGCGTCCTTGGGATCTGACCAGTCGTTGCCCCAGAAGATCGTGCCTTCGTACCAGTTCAGAAGCTCGCGGACCTTGGCCCGCTTCGCCTGGTCGAAGCCGGCGTCGGCGATCTGGAATGGGTGCGAGTTCCAGTTGAGGTCCATTGCGGTGCCGGACAGGTGGTTGGAATCGGCGACGGAGTTGCCGGGTGTCCAGCACGCCGAGTCGGCGTCACGGAGTGGTTCGACTTCTGCGTTGAAGTCCGCGGCGAACGCCCGCAGGATTTGGAGAGGTTGCCCGTTCTGGATTTGGAGGCTCACATCAGTGCCGGGGACGGTGACCCAGGTGCAGGAGCCTTCGTCGACCATCGGCCATCCGTTTGATGACCAGTTGTTTCCGTAGACAGTGCGACGCGCCATCAGGAGCCTTTCGTTTTCATCGCCGCAGCGGCCGGAGCCAGCGGGCGATGCGTGCGGGCAGTAGGTGCATGAGGTAGGGGCGGATCCAGTAGCGGAACGGCAGGTGATCTCGGCAGGGGTAACCGCAGCGCACGCAACGACTTTCCGGTGCTGGTGTGGGGTTGATGGTGAGTCGGCCGTGCGCGCGGCCGAGGTGGTATCCGTCGGTGGCGGCGCAGCTCGTCATGGCTGCCCCTGGTCTTCCGGCCCGGTCTCCGGCGCCGGTTCGGGTGTCGGTTCGGGATCCGGGTCTGGTGTCGGCTCCGGCTCGGGTTCCGGAGCCGGTGTCGGTGGTACCGGGTCCGGCTCCGGCGGGGCGTCCTTGATGTCGTAGACCGCCGCGACTTCCGTGTAAGGTTTCACGACGAAGTTGATGCCGTCCCACGTGATGCAGTCCTGTTCAGTGGCTTTCAGCGTGTTCTGGTCGGTCGCCACACCGTTGGTCGGGCGCAGCGTGACCGCGCACAGGATGTGATCAGGTGCCGACGGCGACGGGTCGAGATACCACTTGTTCGCGAGGGTGAATCCTAGGGGCGTGCACACCTTCGCCAGGTCGGGAAGGTCTTCCGGAATCTTGTATGCCTTCGTCTCGACAGGCTCTTTCGGGGTGATCAGCATCGGCATAGCCGTCTCCTATGAGTCTTGGACTGCGGTGATGTAGCAGGCGCCGGGAGCGCCAGGCGTGGAGTTGTAATCCGAGTTCTCGTATTGGTTGTGGGTCGATACTCCGCGCGCTCCACCAGCGCCGGGACTGGTTGCTAAGCCTGGCCCCGCAGGTAAGGAGGTGCCGCCAGCTCCGCCGAAGTATTTGACTCCTTGGAAGACCACATCTCCCGGGCTTCTCCCACTTCCGCCCGATGGCGCGGAGCCGGCGCCACCAGCGGCGGTGATTGTTGGGTGGCCAGGGATTGTGACTGTGGTATTGCCCCCGGCGCCGCCGTGTTGGGGAGTGTGAGTTGCGTGTACGGCGGGGGCCGCTGCCCCGGGTGCGCCCACCGTCACCGAGAATGATGTTGTGCCGGTTGGGATGTCATAAGCGTCGCCGTACCTGAGCCGGACCGGGTTCCATGAACCGGCTAGGCCGCCGTACTGGTACGCGGGGTTCGTTGTTCCCCCTTGTATTGGCGACGCCAGAACCCCCCAGTAGTCCCCGCCTGCCCCGGCCCCGATGGGGACGATGTCGATGTAGTCGCCGTCTTGGACCCAGGACGGAACCGTGTAGGTGAATGTTCCGGCGGTCTCGAATTCGGCTGTCTCGGGTAGGTGTTGCGCGCGGCCGGCGCCGCCCGCCAGAGAAATCCACGGCACGGCTGCGTCATATACGGGGACAGCGATCGAGCTAGGGGCCGAGCCAACCGTTCCATTTAGCACTACGGACACAGCGCCCCAGTTGTACGTCTGACTCCCGCCGACGTTTCTAGCTGTTTGGTTGAAGGCCGCGCCTGTCCCCGCCGCGTCTCCCATGATGATGTTATTGCTAGAAGTAGCCCCCCGGACGGTACCTCCACCAAAGTTGTCTATGCTGCCAGCCTGCCAAGAGGTGAATCCGGTGACAATCGTTGTGTTGGAGGGGGTTACGGGCGCTGCTTTTGTCATGGTACCCCCGGCTGCCACGGCTCCGGTGGTGGAACTAGCGGCGCCAACTGACGAGACACCCACCAAAGTCATTGCCTCACAGGAGATGTTGGCTGATGCGCCAGTGCATGTCGCGGATACGGAAACAGCAGAGCCTGTGGTTCCTGCCGCTGCCTGGGTTATACCCCAGATTTGGGTATACGCCGCGGTCCCACCAGACGGCCCATACTGGGCAACCGCTCCCAGTTGCGTCATAGCAACACCGTTGCAATACGCTTGGAGCCCAGTCACCTTGAAGACCAGGGCGCTGGTAACTGCCACGATGTAATCGCCTGCCGCAACGTTTAATGTCGTTGAGGCTGTGGAAATTCCACCTGTTCCGCCAAGCGCGAAGGTGCCGACGGTGCGAACGGTGGGCCGAGTGTCGCTGTTGCGGGTTGCGCCTAAACCCTTGGGGTAGACGCTGGTGTGCGCCGGCATCCACGCGTTGCTGACCCCAACGATGTTGTATGTGCCGGTTCCAGTTACCTGGATTTCGGCGACGTACCATTCCCCCTGCAGTGTGGGGAAGAAGTCGGTCATCGGCAGGTTGTAGAACTGCCAGCCGTAGCTGTAGCCCGGAAGGGGGCTCGTCAGCGACCCGATTATGTTTAACGACCGGTGCGTGCGGGTGAACACCCCTGTCGTGGTGTTCACTTTGTAGATGTTGACATAGACGCCGGTGATACCGGTGAGCGAACCACCAAGCCACACAACAGATTTCTTCAAACCGTTATCAGGTAGCCCTATGACCCCCATGACGCTTTTCGTCTGTGTCACCGCGACAGTTGTCGGGGATGCGCCGTTGATGTTGGACAGCGGGAACACTGGATCCGCGGAAGGGTCGATCGACAGATACGACTGCTTGGAGATGGATTGTTTGGCCTGGAACGCCGCCGCGGTCGCGGCGATGTCGGAGGCGTTGTTCAGGTCGGTGCGGACTTGCTGCGCCGCGGTCGACACCTGCGGCGGCGCAACACCAGACGGGATGCCGAGGAACGCCCGCAAACCCTGCCACACACCATCGGTGAGAGCCTGGACGGTGTTGCCCATGTTGGTGCCGAACCCCGTCAAACCTTGCACGGCGGTGTTCGGGATGTTCGCCAGGTAGGCGACGTTGGCGTTGAACCATTCCTGCACCTGGGAAACCGTGGTGTTGACCGGGGTGACGACGGTGCCGTTGAAGATGTCGGAGATCTGGGTGAGCATCGTGACGAGCTGCGTGATCAGCGCACCCAACGCGGCCGTCGTGGCTTCGCCGGCGCCGGAAAGCAACGCCGCGATATCGTCGCCGACGTCGCTGATCGCAGTCGCGGCGTCCGCTAACCCGGTGTCGAGGTTCCCGATCAGCGACCCCAACTGATTGAGCGTCGACAGGCCGAGGTCCGACAGCATCGCGCCGAGGTTGTCGGCCACCGTCGCCGCAGTCGACAAACCGGACGAGATGAACGTGACCAACTGCCCGAACGTGTGCCCCGTGCCGAGTATCCCGTCGATCATCGCCGCGAAATTCGCGAAGATCTCCGTCAGATCATCAACCAGCCCGGAAATGAACCCCTTCTGCATCAGCGACGTCCGGCGGATCGTGGCGTCGTCGAACCACACCTGCCCCGCCGACGCGGAATCCTTCACGCACAGGCGGATCCGGATCGTCTCAACACCCGACGGCACCGTGTAAGAACCGGCGATTTGCGCCCACCCGCCCGACGCGCCCGGCGACGCGACGGCCGCGACATCGGTGATCGCCCCGGTGTCGGTCAACACCTGCAGCGCGAACGGCGACCCCGTCGCGGACACCCCCGTCCACGTCACCCACGCCGCCAGGTCGAACGTCTGCCCCGCCTCGACCGGCACCACCGACCCCTGCAGGCCGTGTTCGGTTCCGGTCGCATGCACCGTCGCCGACCCGTCCGCAGTGTGCCCGATCAGATCCCACACGAAGTCGGGGTCGGTGATCAGCGGGTCCGGGTATTCCCGCGTCCACGCCGGCCCATCATCACCCAGCGATTCCGAATCGTCGAACCCGGGGTCGACCTGCAGGTTCGGTTGCACGTTGCTGATCGACCCGGCCGGGATCAGGAGCCGCGAAATGAACTGCTGCGCAGCAAGGATCGGGTTGAACGACTCAACACCAAGCCGCACGTTGCCGAGGAACTGCATCAGGTTCCGGAACGGCACCGTCAACTGGGGCAGCGGAGAATTCAACACGTCCCCGCCAGCGCCGAGCACGCGCACCACTTCGTTCAGGAAGTTGATGATCGACGTCAACTGCACGATCCACGGGTCGATCGCGTCGGTGATGAACTCGATCGCGTTGCCGAACCGCGCCAAGTCGATACCAGAGAACAGGTCGATGATCGGCTTGAGCACCAGCCCCAACGGACCCAAACCCGCGGCGGTGATACCGAGCGCCCCGAACAGCTCATTGATCGACGGCATCAGCCCGGCCAGCCCGTCGAACAGATCACCGACCGCCGTCAGCAACGCCTTCGTGTCCTTCACGAACTTCGGGTCGATGCCGAACACCTGCATCCAGGCGCCGATCATGTTGTTGATGACGTCGGTGAACTGCCGAGTCGGAACCACGTAGCCCAGGAAGAACCGTTCCGCCGCCTCGAACAGCGACAGCGGGAACGGGCCGTCGCCGAGCCCGAACAGCGCCCCCAGCGTGGGCAGGATGTATTGCAGGTCGCCGAAGTCGAGTAGCCCTTCGGCGAGCTGCCCGCCGCCCATCAGGACGATGACGTCGGCGATGAACTGCTGCAACTGCTGAATCGGGTTCTGCGTCGCCTCGTTAACGCCCTGCTGCAGCTTCTTCTGGTTCCCCGCAAGGTATTTGATCTGCGCGTCGTGCTGCTGCAGCAACCTGGTGAAGTCGGTGTCCTGCCCGATCCCGGGGGAGTCGGTGATCGAGGTGAGTGCCCGCGACTCCTGCCCGCTGTAGGGGCGGCCGCCGAACCCCGGCCGGGTCATATTTGGATGCTCGCGTCGTCGAACCAGACCTGGCCGGTGGTCATCGCCGCGTCGACGTGCAGGCGCATCGCAACCGAGGCGGCGCCGGTCGGGGCGAGCAGGTTACCGGCCAACCTGGTCCACGGGATCTGCCCGTTGCCGCTCACCGCGCCAACCAGGAACGCCGTCGTCGGGTTGTCGTCCTCATCGTAGAACTGCGCCACCAATTGCACTGCCCCACCACTGGATACGCCGTTCGCGCATTTCACTGACACCCCCATCGGGAAAATCTGGAACGGCGCCAAGCCGTACGGTTGCGTCATCAGGTCGTGGTGGCCGCCGTCGGCGTGCACAGTCGCCGAGCCGAGCCGGTTCGCGCCCTGCGCGTCGTCGTGCGACCAGCCCGGCCCCGTCGGCGTCCAGCCGTTCAGATTCAGGTCGAACGCCGAGTTGAAGATGATGTTCGTGACACCGGACGGGAAGAAGATCGGGTCGTAGTTGAACGCGCCCTCAGCCTTCAAAGTCAGTTGCACCACACCCTTTTCGGTGTCGACGGTGATCGCGATGACCTTGTGGTACTGGGCGACCTCACCGACCCACGGCATGTTGCCCTTGACGATGATCGAATCGCCGACATCGAACGAACCCAGCGGCGCGTTCGGATGGTTCGGCAGGATCGTGATCGTCTCCCAATACGGCGGCGTCTGCCGGCGCGCGAGACGCCGGTGCGCCCACGCCGCGGAGCGTTCGTTGGAGTCGATGAACGCGGTGTCTTCGTCGAGGTAGCGGCGCAGCCGATCCGGATCCGCATTCGCCAACCTCGACGAATACTCCTGGCCGGGGAAGTAGCCGGTGATGCCGACGTCAGACACCCAGTCGACCTGAGATTCGGTGTGCGGCTTCGCCGAAATCACGTTCTCGTTCAGGATGAACGCCAGATTCTCCTGAATCACACCCAGCCGCGGATAGCCCAGCTTGATCTTCTTCACCACGTCGGTGCGGTCGGTGTTCCACGCGGACTGCTCGACATAGTCGAACGGGACGTCGCGGGCCAGAGCGTCGATGTAGTCGCCGGAGTCCAGGCGGTCTGTTTGGCGGACTAACGTGGCGAAGAAGTTCAGGTTCAGCAGGTCACCGTCGAACGCGTACCCGGGCAGCATCTCCACACCCGCGGTCGTCGGATAGATCTCGACACCAAGGTCACCGTTGGGGAAATCTTTCTGCAGGTGCCGCCAGATCTCCACGACCGGCCGGTACACGTCGTTCGCCAACCAGTTCAGGTCTTCGAGCCACGGAATTCCCTTGGGGTAGCAGGAGAATCCCTTGGCTTTCAGTTGAAGGACGCCGGTGTTCTCGTCGATATCGGACGGCTGCACGATCCCGGTCCCCCAGAGGCGGCGCTTGCCCTGCATGATCTTCTCGACGTGGATGAGCTGCCGCCACGGCTTGAAGTAGATCCCGGCCGCCGAAGGGTCGTTCGGGTTGACGTCGCACTGCAGATCGAACGGGCCCGACAGGGCGCGGGTGATCCGCAGTTTCGTGACGTTCAGGTCGTAGGTGACGAACTCGCGGGCGCCGCGGGACTCTTGGACGCTGATCCGCCACCGGTCGTCTTCGGGCAGGAACACACCGTTCTCGGCGACGGATTCCAGAAACGTCCACGTGAAGGTGCCGGACGTGCCTGCGTGTTTGGTGCTGATACCGACTACGTTCGCGTCCCACGCGAAGGTGCCGGCGGCCTGGGCGTTGGCTGGGCGGCGCGCGGCGACGCTGCCGGTGAAGGTGTAGTCGCCGGCAGCGGTGGCTGACGTCATGTCAGGTGGCGGAGCCGTTCAGGTCGAACGTTTCGATCGTGATCACGCCGTTGGAGTCGAACGTGTTGTCCCCGGTCAGCGCGAAGTTGCCCTTCCACACTCCGGAGCCGGATGTGTTGGACCACAAAGAAATCCAGGTGACGGGTCCGTTTGGTGTGCCGCCTTCGAACACCATCGGCGCGGCCAGGCCGAAGTCTCCGTCGGCGGTCGGCGACGTCCACGACGGCACTTCCATCCCGGCGCTGGACTTACTGGCCGCCCCACCGGTGCCCGGGTTGGCGGTGTGCAGTTGCGCACCGCCCAGGTTGGAGCGGATACCGTTCGCCCCGTCAACCATCGCAGAATTCGATAAACCCATGCTTCTACCCCAACAATCAAGTGAGAGTGAATAATTCGATCAGATGGTGTGGTAGGCGTCGCGCCACAACACCAAGCATTTACTCGCAGAGCTGGTCGACGACGCCTCCCACGACATCGCCACCGGCGACGACGCAGGAAGCCGCAACTGGTCCAGATACTTCGTCGCCCCGATCACCGCGTTCCGCCAATTCACACCGTTCGAGTCGACGACCCGCCGCATCCACGGATAGCTCGAGACCTCGACCGTCACCCCGGCCAGAATGTCTAGGTCCAGCTCGATTTCGTTGTTCCCGACATTGACGATCGGATGCGACTGCGGCCCGATCAGCAGCACCCGGAACCACGCCGGGGCGTCACCGCCCGTCGCATAGAACACCGGATCCGCGCCCACCGTCAGCGACGCCAACGTCTCACTATCGGCGTGGCACAGCGTGTCCAGCCGCACGAACTCCGCGTTCACCGTCCGCCACAGGCTCGTCTGCGTCTTCGGGGTGTACTCGAACTTCCGCGGCCGACCCCAGATCTGCTTCGTCACCCCGTAGCGGTCGCAGTGGATCAGTGCCTTCGCCGCGCCGAACTGCTGTTTGACCTCGTCGGCCTTCCACTCCCCCTGCAACACACCCAGCAGCTTCGACGCCTTCGTCACCAAATCCGCCGGCAGCGTGTTCGGCATGTACCGGACCGGGGCGTTGTCCTTCACCCCGATCTTGAACGTCAACGTCCCGCCCTGAAATGTGTCCTGCCCGAACAGCATCGTGTCCGACAACGGAATCTGGGTGTCCTGGTTCTGCACGTTGTAGGAGCCGATCTTCGGCGGCATCACGTCGTACTGCGTGCCCGGACCCATCACCAGATCACCGATCTGCCACTGCCCGCGAACCAGATTCTTGGAAGCCATCAGAAGTTCGCCGGGGACAGGGCGCCAGCGGTGGCGCCAGAGTTCACCAGCCACATCGCCTCAGACATCATGTCATGCGGCGACTGGCCCGGACCGGCATAGATATTCAACTGCCCCACACCAGGATTCGCATTACCACTCCCGTTGTAGTCGTAGGTTTGATTCAGCCACGACGGCACGTTCTGCACGTTCTGATTCCCCGGGTTGTCCTGGCTGTAGGAGATCAACTGCCCGGTGTTCTTGTTCAGCAGGAACCGAACATCACCCATCAGCGGCGTCCCCAGCCCTCCGGCGGTCAACTGCGACAAGAACCTGCCAACGTAGGTTCCGGCGATGTGATACACCTGCTGACCGAAGTCGATCGCCGCGTTCACCCCCTGCAGAATCCCCGAGATCATCTGCGCGATCTGCCCCGCCGCCGACAACGCCATCGCCGCGCCCTGCGACCCACCCGACGGGTCACCCGAGCCGCCCGCACCGACCAGGCCGCCGATCATCGACAACACGCTGCCGGTGGCCTGGGCGACCTGCGAGGCGAACGTGATGTACTTCTGCACGTCGTCGATGATCTTGTTCACGTCTTCGGTATTCCGCACCCCGTAGACCAGCCGGTCAGCGATATCCTGCGTCGCCGCAATCGAATCCAGCCCGCCCTGAACGGCCTGCAGGACACTGCTGACCGCGTTCGACGCCCCACCCATGAACTGCGAGAACACCTGCATCGAGTTCGGGCCCTGCGCGAACCCCTGGCTCTGCGCGATCTGCTGCTGCGTCGACTGCAACGACTGGATCAGGTTCTGGTTCCCGACGGCGTCCTGTGCGCGCAGCCCGGCGATGGTGGTGTCGATGCCGGTGAGCGCGCCGAGCACCGCCTGGTCACCGGCGCCGGGGGTTTGCGCGGAGTTGATCTGAGCGGCGAGCGCAGGGTTTCCCTGCAGATAGGCTTGCAACTGCTGCTGGTTGATCGTCATCGTCTTGCCGCTGGAATCGACGAGCTGATCGAGCTGACGGCCGCCCGGCAGCGTGACACTGCCCGCGCCGAGCCCGGTCGCGGCGCCGAGCATCGACCCGGGCGGCACCTGGCCGTTCAGCAGCACGGGAACGTCTGTGCCCCAATGCACGTGATCGGTATGTTCCTGATAGCCGCCGCTGCCGGTGTAATACTGACCCTGTCCCTGCACCTGCCCGCTGGCGATGCCGTAATCCTGGCTACCGCGATAGATCAACTGCAGCGTCTGATCCCGCAGGTTCGCCATGATGAACTTCGCGAACGCTTCTTTGTTCGCCGACGGCCCATTGGGTGCGGCCGGGTCGTTGAAGTCGAACGCGTAGCCCATCTGATGCAGGCTGCCGCCGGTGGCGTAGGTCGACGCAGTCAGGTTGAATGCGGCGGCGAGTTGCTGCGCCCACGCCGGCACCTGATAGGCGTTCGGACCGGTGGTTGGGTACAAGGTGGGCAGGCCGCCGATCGCGCGGATACCGGCCTCAACGTTCGGCGCGTTCGGAACGCGCGTGGCCTGCGAGGCCGGGTTCAGCCCGATTCCGCCCTGCCCCGCAGGCGGCGCCGCGGCGGGCGGGGGCGGTGCCGGGGCTGCGCCGCCAGCGGCCGCCAGCGGCCCCAACTTCCCCGGGCCCCGCCACTGCTGCCCGGTCGGGTTCTTGCCGCCCTGATCGGAGAACACGGTGCCGTTGCCGTCGACCCAGCCCTTGGCTTCCGCGACGTACGTCAGCGGGCCCTTCGGCGCGATCGAACCCGCCGCCGGTGCAGCGATCGGCGGCACAGTGGGCGCCGGGCCGGCACCAGCACCGCCAGTCACCTGCGGCCACGTCGGCTGCTGACCCATGATCTGCTTCGCCAGCCCGAGCTGGTTCATCACGTCCTGCATGTACTTCGAGCCCTGAGCGCCGGACCCCAACTGCGGGTTCTGCGTCAACACCGCCGCCAACAGCGGATTACCCGGGTTCTTCGCTAACTCCCTGGTGAACGCGTCATAGAACGCGTTGATCGCATACTTCGGGTCGTTGACCTGATCCAACGTCCCCCACCCCGACGACGGCGACTGCTGGAACAACCCAGACACCAGACCGGCGCTGCCCTGCACGCCACCGGGGATCGTGGGGTTGAAACCGGATTCGGCGGCCGCGACCGCCAGCGCGGTCTGGATCGCCGCGTCGTCCAGGCCGCGCGCCTTCCCCGCCGCGATGATCGCCTGCTGAATCTGCTCCTTCGACGAGGACGCGGTGACGTCGATCGGCGCCAAATGCCCCGCCAAACCACCCGCCGGCCCGCCGGTGCCCAGGACGTCGTTCCACGACGGGCCCCGCTGCCCCGCCTTACGCATCAAATCCTCAGTCTGCTGGCGGGCGAACGCCTCCGGAGACATCTTCCGCCACGTCTGCTGATTACCGCCCGGCAGCGACGTCAACGTCTGCATCACCTGCTGAATGCCGTACTGCATCAGGAAATTCGAGCCCGACTGGAAACTCTGCACCAACGCGCCGAGATCCTTCGCCAAACCCTTCAGGCCGCGGTTCTCGGGGAACTCATGCCGCAGATACGCGGACAGGATGCTGGTGTCGGCGTTGGCGATGTTGTCGGGCAGCAGCGCCCCGCCGAGCCCGTCAGCACCGCTGGCGATCGCCGCGCGCCGCCCGCCCGCGCCCGCTCCTGCGCCGGACATGGCCCCCGAAGCGGCCTCTGCGGTCGAAGCGCCCGCCGCCTCAACAGCGCCCCGGGCAGACACCATGCCTGCGGCCAGATTGCCAACCAGCCGCTCCCCCATCTCGTTAGGCGAAGTGTCATGCAAAGGGCCGCGTTTGGCTGGCGACCGTGTCTTCAAGAAGTCCGGAATCAGACTGGCAACGCCACTGAGCGCACCGGAAAGTAGCCCGGAAACGCTGCTATCCGTGATCCCCCGGATAAGTCCCATGATCAGGTTCTTACCCCAGTCCATAGCCTTATTCGGCAGGTCGTTGAAGAAGTTGCCGAGCGTGTCCCAGATCCCGCGGATCGCCTGCGGCAACTCCTTCCCCAACGCGTCATTCAGGCCGCGGATGCCGTCGATGACGGAGCCGATGACTTCAACGAACTTCGTTATCACCGAAACGAATTCGCGGGTCAGCTCAATGATCACCGGCAGCAGCGGCACCAAAGCATTCAGCGCGTCGGTGACCGCCTGGAACAGCGTCGGCAACTGCGGGCCCACGTTCTGCACCAGCCGCAGGAACGCATCAACCAACGGCGGCAACTGCGGCAACAACGCCACGAACGCGTTCGCCAACGTCTGGAAAATCTGCGGCAACTGCGGCCCAACCTGCGCCATCAACTGCGAGAACGCCTGCGCCATCCCCGTCAGGAACGTGTTCAACGCCGGCGCCATCGCCACAATCTGCGGGCCGAGCTGCGCCATCGAATCACGGAACGTGTCGAAGAACGTCTGCCAGCCCGGCGCGATCCCGATGCCCAGCTTCACGAACGCCTCACCCAGCGACGCCAACCCCTGCACCAACGGCTTGAGCATCGGCACGAACGCATCAGTCGCCGTCCGCAACGTCTGGAAGAAATTCGTCAGCGTCTGCTGGCCCTCAGCGGACTGCGTCCACTTATCGAACTCCGCCGTCACCTTGTCCAACCATCCCAGCAGCCCGCCGCCGCCGAACCGGTCGGCCATCGTCATCACCGTGTTGAACGCCGACGCCACGTTCTCCACGATGTTCACCAGATGCCCAAACGCGTTGATACCGGTCTGAATCCACGCCTGCAACGACCCGTTGGCCGCCGACCGGTTGATGAAGTCACCGAACTGCTGCGCCAACTGCGCGATGTTGCCGCCGATCTGCTGAAAGAACGACGACCCCACCGTCACCAACTGCGTGAACACCCCCATCAGCGGGGCGATCGCAGGCTGCAACGCCTTCAAACCCGCCGCGAGGTTGTCGGTGAATGTGGTGAACGCCGCCATCGTCGCCGGCTGCTGCAAAATCCCCGCGAACTGGTGCGCGAAATCGCCGAAAATACCAGCCACCTGCGACATCGCCGACGTTACCGCCGGGAACCAGTTTTGAATCAACGGGGCGATGTCGGCGGCAATCTTCTCGAAGAACGACTGCTGAATCGCGCCCGCACCGGCCTTGAACATGTCGCGGAACTGCGCGATCTGCAGCATCGACTGCGCCGCCGCCGGCGCCATGTTCGCGATGTCCTCAAGGAACTTCTTCGGGTCCGAGTCCATCATGTCTTTCAGCGCGTCACCGACGCCGTGGAAAGCGATCTTCAACGTGCCCATCGAGAACGCCGCACCCGAAATCGCCGCCGGCAGCAACCCCAGCACACCCGACAGTTGCCGCACCGCGTCGACGATCTCGATGATGCCTTGCGCGCCGGCCGCGCCGCCCAGACCGGCCAGGCCGCCCACCGACGGCAACGCCAGTGTCAACCCCGAGATTTTCGCGAAAGACATCTCGAACTTCGCGATATCACGGATGAAATTCCGCAGATGCTCTCCGCTACGTGAAACCGCCGAACCGAGCTGCTGAAAATTGTCAGCGCCACCCGATGCGCTTTTCGACAGCACTTCAAGGCCAACACCTGCAGCTCTGCCCTCCGGACCAAGCACTGAAACGGCTTTTCCGGCAATCCCGAGCACTTTCGCCAGCGCGTTCGACTTATTCGCAACGTCGGTCTGCGCGTTACCTAGTTGCGTCAACCGCGAACTCACGTTAGGAATCAGGTCACGGAACGCTCCCATAGCCCGGTGCCCAATGTTCAATTCACTATGCAGCACCCGGTGCGCGTCACGCTCATCGCGGGTGGCCTGCACGTGCCGCTGCTTGGCTTCCTCAACCCGCTTGTAGGAACGCTCAATGTCGTCCATCGTGGATTTCGAGTTCAGCAGCACCTGCTGGTGATTACGCTCCGCCTGCGCGACGTTCTCACTGGCCTGACGGACCTCGTTCAGCCGCGCCTCGTACGCCTTCGCCGAGTTCCCCGACGTCTGCATCTGCTTGTCGGTATCCGACAGCGTCCGCTGCGTTTTCGACAGCGACGTATCAGCCTTCTCCGACGAAACGATGACCTTGTCGAGACCTTCGGCCGCCCGATCCGCGCCATCACCTGAGTAGTCGATCTCAATTTTTCCATAAGCCCTACCGAGGTTGTAATCGGCCAACTAGTCCACCACCCAAGATGCGTCGTGCCCCAGGTACTCGAGCGCCTTGCGGAGCCAGTCGGGACGTGCTTCGAGCACGCCCAGTTGGTAGTTGCAGGTGCGGCAGAGAAGACCGCGAATGCACGCCTTGCAACCGTGCTTGCAGCAACGGTGGTCATGATCGACTGAGAGCCGGTGCAGGCGGCCGCTTCTGTTGTCGACCACCGTTTCGTCGCGGCCACACAGGTTGCATACCGTGCCGTAAATAGCTTGCAGTTCTTCGTAAGTGATTCCCCACAGCCGAAGGTCTTCGATCCGGCGGACGCAGGTCTTGCACCTTCCGTTGTACCCGCTGGCTAGATTCGACTTCACACAGAACTCATCGAACGACTTCAGTTCTCCGCACGCTGTGCAGTTCTTCCAAAGTCCACTCACAGGCGGCGATTTCACGTCGGGCATGTCAGATCATCCAGCCGTCGCCGAGCGCGATTTCGTCCGGGTCGGCCGGGTTCTCCCCGACGACACGCACATACGGAGACTCCGCCTCACTCGGATCGGCGAAGCCAGTCGCTGAAATGTCCATGTCACCGCCCATCATTCGTTCGAACTCACGCTGACGCTGCGTCTGCGCGATCACCGGATTGCTCGACGTCGCCGCTTTCTGAACCTTCGTCTGCACCGCCTGACCGAACGCGGCCACATCCCGGTTGAAGCAAAATTTGCTGAATTCGGTTAGCTCGCAGTCGAATATCGCGACTTCACTCGGCAGCTTCCCGAACGTCTTCGCCGTCTCCCATACTTCCCAGACCAGCGGCTTGTTCCGGGCGTACCCTTTTGAGCGCGTCGTGCTGCGCCTCCAACGCAGCATTCTTCATCTCATCAGGCATCGCGTATTCGAAGATGATCCGCTTGTCGACCAAATCGATTTCCTCGACGTTGATCTGCTCATCGGTCGTCGAGCCGACCAGCACCACCGTCGGGCAGACGACCGCGGCGGCGGTGATACGGTTCAGCGGCCCGAACAGCTTCTCCCGGCTCTCCGCATCCTGAAGCGCCGCCTCCGCGCTCTGCAACGCCTCCGGGGAGAACCCGCCGTCGTCCTCGACACCCTGGAACAGTTCAGCGGCGAACGAGTCCTTCATGTTGAGTACGCCGAGTTCGATGACCTGGGTCATGGTCAACTGGCGGACCCGGACCAGCGCGCCGGACGGCAGGTCGACGTCGAACTCCGGGCGCTTGCGGAACCCGTACACGCGCGGCCGCGGCGCGGGCGTGGGTGCCTCAGACGCAGGCGAAGCCGCCGGCGCCGGCCCCGGCTGGGGGTCGGCGGCCGGCGGCTCCGGTGCAGCAGCTCGGGTGTCGCGCGGCTCGTACGCGCAACCCGCGACGTGCGGGCCCGTGACCAGGGTTCCGCAACACCAGTCCCGTTTCTTTCCTGCCGGGACTGATGTGATCTTCTGCTGCTTCTCGATTGGTGATGTCATCACGGCCTCCTACGGGCTCAATGGATGGGAGGGGCCGCCGCCAGCGGGCTAGCTGGCGGCAGTGGTGGCAGAGACCGGGGTGCAGTACTCGCCGGTCGTCGAACCGAACACGCCCGCGACGCGGAACTTGTACGCCGTGGACGCGGTCAAACCGGTGACCGTGGTGTCGGCGTCGGTCGGCTCGCCACCGGCACCGGAGCTGACGTCGGTCCACGACGTGAACGGCGAAACGGAACGTTGCACCTTGTAACTGTTCGCGGTCGGGATGTCCGTCCACGCCAGGTCCACAGTGGCCGCCGCGATCGTGCCCACGGTCAGGTTCATCGGGATCGGCAGCGGGTTGGCCACCGGCGTCGAACCCAGCGTCGTCTTCGTCGCGTTGTAGTCGATCTCCCACAGGTAGTCGGCGTCCTCGCCCGGCATCGGCGTGCCCATGAAGTCGATGCTCGGGATCATGAACGCGCCGTACTTCGAGTCGAGCGCGATCTTCCCGTTGGCCTTGCAGCGGAAGATGCGGATGACGTTGTCGCCGCCGCCGTTGGAGATGACCTGCCCCTCCACGCGCCAGTAGGGGCGCTGATCGCTGGCGCGCTTCCGGACCGTCCGCTTGAGCGTCGGACCGACACCGGACTCGATGAGCTGGGCGCCGGTGATGATCGCCAACGTGGTCAGGTCCAGGCCGCCGCCCTCGAGCGTGCCGGACACCGTGGAGCCCTTGCCCTGGATCGCCGCGGCCGGCTTGTCGTCGCCGTCGAGGGTGTCCGTGTCCTCGTTCTCGGTGAACGCCAGCGTGCGCGCCAGCGGCAGCCGGAAACTGGTTTCCGCCAGGATCGTGCCGTCAGTGTCGGTGTAGCCGGTGATCCAGAGCCGGTGAAGACCGTAAGGCTTGGTGTCCGGGTTCCCAAGTGATGCAACCATTTAAGGGGTTTCCTTTCGGGGGGAACGGGCTCCACGGCCTCTGAGTTCTTTCAACCTGATCGTTTTCTGCGGGGTGAAATCCGGCAGCGAGTATCGGTGCAGGACAACGGAATCCTTGTCGCTGCAATGCCTGCACTTGACTTCGACGGTGTCTCCGTCAACCACCTTGAAATGCAGCCCGCCCTGGCAGCGGACATCGACAATGTCCTCGGATGCGTCGGGCTGCGGCTGCACGGTCTACTTGTCGACGACTTTGTTGCCGGCGCCGTCGACCAGCTCGAACCGAACACCGTTGTACTTGCGGTCTTCCTTCAGCAGGTAGTTCAACTGCAGCTCCGACAGCTTCGACACCGGGATCCGCCAGTTGTTCTCGAAGTTCCACACCAGCGGTTCGCTCGCGGGGATGCCGACGGCGTTCCACTGCTGCGGGGTGATGCTGGTCTCCGCCGACGCCACACCCACCCGCGAAGCGGGGCTGCCGTCACCATCGAAGCCGCTGGGCCGCGACACGGTCTGGGCGGCGGCGCGCAGCGGAATCACGTACTGCACGAACCGTTCGCCCGGGTCACCCGGCTCGGCCTTCTGCTCGGCGGCCTGCGCCTGGGCCTTCTCGTCCTCCGACACCGCTGGCGCCGCACCCTCGGGCGACTCGATCGGCGGAGTGCTGCCGCCGCTACGCGGGGTTCCTGCTGCCATTACCGTTGTCCCTTCCTGATGGTTCCGCACCCGTTAAGGCGCAATTACCTTGCTGGCCAACGCCATATACGACGCCGACTTACAGATCGTCTGATAGCCCTCGTCCTCGAAATCCAGGCCGCGGCCCTCGAACCCGACGTAGTCCAGTTGCCAGCCGTCCTCACCGACAACCGGATCGGTGGAGTCCTCGACGGCCTTGAACAGCTCGTCGCAGCGGTCGATCATGTTCTCGATCCGCACGAAGTCCGTCGACACCTTCACCGGGATATGCACGTACAGCTCAAAGTGACGCTCGGCGTTCGCCTGAATTTCCTCGCTGAAATCGGTGTGCCGCCAACAGATCACGATGAACGCCGCCGCATCCGGCCGCTGATCAGTGGCGTACTGCTCGATCACCATGAACCCGGCCCCGCCCAACTCCGCGAGTCGGGCGTCGGCGTTCAGCAGCGTCCAAACCGCGTCGCGCGCCATCTATCCGGCGTTCTTCCGAACCTGCGACAGCGAGCCGCGGAGGTTCTTCATCATCCGCTTACCCATCTCCGCGACGGCCGGCATGATGATCTGCCACTTGCCGTTGTTCTTGATCTCCAACCAGATCCCGTAATCGACGCCGTGCAGGAACCAGATTGTTTTGTGGGAGCCCTTCAGCTCCGGAACCGTCTTCAGCCCAGCCCGGGCCGCCCCGGGAATCCGGTCCTTGCGGTTACCGGTGTCGTCACGCCAGCGGGCGTGTTGCTTCATGTAGGCGGTGCCGTCGACCGCCGTCAAACCCATGACTGTGTTGATGGTCCGTTCGTAGTCGTCCTTCAACTCGGACACGTTGCCGCGCAACTTGATCAGGCCGCGATTCAACTCCGTCAGGCGGCCGAAGGACTTAGCCAAAGCTGTGCCCCGCCACCTTCAGCCATGCCGTCACCGTCGCCTTCACCTGGTAGGGCTGGGTGCGGTCGACAACCTGCACTTCGTAGCTGGCAGCGTCGTCCTCCCACGTGTCACCCTCACCGATCACCGCGTCGTAGGCGCCGATCATGTCGAACTGAAACTTCCGCGACGTGCCGCGATCGGTCTGAGAATGCTCAGCACCGTCCAGTCCGCTGGTCTTGAACTTCGCGAACACCTGCGCCGGACGTGGAGCCGCGGGCGCGTAATCCCTACCCCGCCCCTCAGCCCCGGCCCCGGCGGCGACCGGTGTCAGCGCGATCGGCTGGCCGCGCAGCTCGAGCAGTTCCGCGACGAGTGACCTTGCGTCGCCGGTCATCTCGTCGGCGGGAATCATGGGCGGATGCTGTAGGGCGGAGGTTGAATTGTGATGGTGCCGAACTTTGTTCGGCGGGTGTGCAGCCGCACGCGGTCCAGCTCGTCGGAGGTGAACTGCACGCGTCCGCGCGTCGGATCTGCCCCGAAGGTGCGGCTGACCGTGATATCGGGCATGGTGCGCGTCAACTGATTCGCGCCGTCGGGGTGGCGGTACAGGTCGAGCACCTTATCGGCGACCAGCCGCACTACCCGTTGCCGCCGATCGGGGTCGCCGGCGGCTTCGGACTCGGCGTCGATGGCCGCGGCGTCCTTGCGCAGCGACGGCACCTGGAACATCAGTTCGTCTTCGACGTCGATGATCCGCTTCACTACCCAGGCCAGCCGGTTCGAAGGGAAATCGCCTTCGAACCGGCTGGTGACATCATCCTGGGTGGCGAACTTGCCGCCGGTGGGGTCGGTCATTCGACCGGGACACCGGCTTCCTGGCAGGCCGCGATGATCTCGTCGCGGTCCTTGCCTTCCACGTCGACTTCGTGGGATTCGGCGTAGGCCGCCCACGCGTCGCGGCTGGAACCGCGCCCGGACTGCGGCGGCGGCCCGTCGGTGCCCGGCTCGTCGTCCTCCGCGTCGGGGTCGACGCCGAGAACATACGGGTTGGTGATCTGCTTGCCCGCCCACGACGGGATCTCGTCACCGGGCAGCAGGCAGTGCTGCTTGCCCTTCTTGTCGGTCACGTACACCGCGAAATCGCTTTGATTGGTTGCCATTTCAGCTTCTCCTTATGCGACTGTTGCGACGAGGATCTTGCGGGGGTCCGCGAGCACCGGCAGCACAACGCCGTCGACGAACGTGGTCTTGCGGAACGGCGGCTGCTCCTCGCGGACCAGGATGCCGATGATCCCCTGCGCCGACTGAACCTGAACGTTGTTGGCGTTCAACTCCATCGACGTCGTCGGGACGCCCCATGCGGTGAAGCCGAGCGTGGACAGATCCGACGGGAGGAACAGCAGCTTGTTCGCGGGGAACGCAGCCGTGGTGGCACCGTCGACGTCGAAGCTCGAGTTGTAGATCGAGCCGCCGGGCTGACCGTCGGTCGGCACGACGAACGGCGGGATACCGAAGCCGGCCAGGAACGCGTTGATCTCCGCGATCGACACCCACGTCACACCGGTGTTGGCGCCCTTGATCGCGTTGATCAACTGGGTGTTCTGCATCAGATGCTGAACGACCGCCAGCGACGTCTTGAACTGGCCCTGCGGCATCCCGTTGACGGCCGCGTACACGCCGGTCCACGTGATCAGGTCAGTCAGCGGCGTCGACGCGCTGTGGTTGGACCACAGAGTGCCCGCGGTGACCAGTTGGCCGCCCGCGATGCCGTAGTCGACCTGCTGCTGCACACCGTTCTCGTTGATGGTCAGCACACCGTCGGTGAGAACGTCACCCCACGCCAGCTCGACACGGTTTTGGGCGTACCGGGTCAGGTTTGTCAGGTCGTCGTAGATCGCGTCGACCAGGATGTTCTGAATGGTGCCGCCGTAGCGGGCCATTTCCTTCTGCCGGCGCTCGTACTCGCCCACGCTTAACTGGCCGCCGAGCGGGAGCATCCGCACGCGCTTCTCGGCGCCGGTGTCACGCGGAGCGACCCAGAACGAACCATCCCAGTTCCGGAACTTCGCAGCCCGGTTGGTCTTGGTGATCGTCGCGAAGTCGATCTCGTCGGTGTCGTAGTTCCGCGTCGGGAACATCTGCGTGAACATGTTGTTCGACGGCAACGGCACCTGCTGTGTGAACGTGATGGTGTCTTCCAACGGCAAAGGGCCGTCCAGGAAAAGAGCCATTTGTTACGCCTCCCAACGGATCTGGTTCACAGCCGCCTTCGCGGCGGTGAGGCTGGCTGAAGCGGTGACGGTGCCCGTGTTCGACGTTCCGTCGAGCGCACCGGTGATGCCGGTGCCGGTCGCGAAGGGCAGCTTGCCCACCGACACGATCGCGTCGTTCACGACGGCTCCGGTGCCGACCTTCGCTGCGGTCGAACCGTTCTGCCGCACCGCGCGCACATCGGCGTAGGTCAGGCCATAGGCGGTCTGCCGGCCGTCGCTGGCCGCCGCGTCGTACGGGCCGAACAGTCCGGTCGCGGTGACCTTGCCCAGGACGGTGCCCGACGGGATGAACCCGTTCGGGTAGTGGGTGCCCGACGTGAACTTCGAGATGTCCAGGGTCACGTTGAGCTTGACGTCGGGCTCTTGCAGGAGCCACTGCTTGTTGCCGACCTGATAGGTCGTCGTCTGCAACGAAATGTCGGTCGACATAGCGTGCGTCCTTTCTTACGGGGTTTTGGTTTTGCCGAAGCGTTTTTCCGCCGCGGCCTTGCCGGCATCGCCGGGTCGAGCGGGAACACCTGTCCCGCCGCTGTGCTGTCCCCACGACCGCTGCTGGTGCCCGTTGTTGTGGCCCTGCTGCTGGTCCTGTCCACCCGTGCCGAAAATGGCTGTCAGGTGGCCCATCACCTTGTCTTCGTCGATCACGCCGTTCTCGTCGGCGAACTTGGCGGGGTCCGTAACCGCCATGAACGACTTCAGTTGCTCACCCTTGAGCACCTGGCCCGCCAAGCCCTTCAGCTCAGCAGCCTGGTACTTCGGCCGCCACTCAGCGTCGGCCGCCGCGCGAGCTTCCTCCGCGGCCTTCTTCGTCGCCGCGTTCAGCGCCTTCTCGTCAGATGACAACTTTTCGTTCCGCAGGTTTTCGTTCTCCTGCTGAAGCTGCGCAACCTGTTCTGGTGTAACACCTTTGAACGCTGCCAGCTTGTTGTCCGTTTGACGATTCTGGTGCTTGTAGTAGTTCGCGCGCTGCTCCGGGTTCATGTCAGCGACGGGCGTGTTCTCCGGGAACCCCTTATCGGGCGCCCCGAATTGCTGCCCTTGGCCGCCCTGCTGCTCGCCGCCCTGCTGGGCGCCGCCGTCTTGGGCTGCCTGCTGCTGGCCTTCGCCGTTCATCGCCGCCCCCCTGTCCGTGCACCCATAACGGGCTGCGCCAGGCCGAGGCCGGAGGTTAGGTGAAAAGGTAACGTGGACAATGCAACTCCCCATATCGGGTGGTGTTTCGCCCATAACGGGCGTCCCGCCGGAATCGGCGGAAGTTCTTTACTTGGCGAGTTCGGCTTCGAACTTCGCGATCTGCGCCAGGTGGTATGTGACCTGCGGAGAATCCTCAGCCAGACCGCGTGCGCGCAGGTCTTCCAGGCTTTTCTTCAGCAGCGGCAGGTGCCGGGCCGCTATGTCCGCCTTCGACTCAGGCTTCGCACCCGGATCGATACCGGTGCCGCCGGCTTTCTTCACCGACTGCGCAGTTCGTGGCCGGTACTTCTTCTGCGGCACCAACACCGGCCCCAGCTCGCCGTGCTCGTCGACCTGATAGCGGGTGCGCTTGAGATGCGCCACCGATGTACCGCCCGCGTCCTTGTACAAGGCATTCAGATCGACTGCGTTCAGATCATCGGCCGGATCGTAGTCCTCGGTTACCGCCGCGATCGTGCACTTGCAGTGCGCGTGGATCGGCATCAGTTCGGCGATCTTGTAGATCCGGTCAGACGCCGCGATGCACATGCCACACGTCCCGCCGCGCGACAGTTCCGGATGGATAACCCGCCGGTACCCGGTGATCTTCACGCGGTTACGGCCGCGCTGCCCGCCGCCGTCCAGGTTCACCGCCTGCGCGAGCACCTGCTGTTGCGCCAACCGCTGCGCCAGCATCAGGTTGTCGTCGATCAGGCTGTCGAGTCGCTGGCTGGCCTGCTGCGCGGCGTCCAGGCCGTCCTGCGACTGCACATACCGGAACAGCGCGGCCGGGCGCTGCAGCACACTTTCGGTGGTCATATCGGCCGCCGACACCTTCACGCCATCGACAGCCGCGTAATCGACCGTCACCGCGTGTCGGTGTAACTGCAACTGACCCTTCCGGAGCGACGCACCGGGCGCGCGCACATCAACAGGGTTCGACGGTGTCCCGGTGATCCGGATCCCCAGCGCGGCGAGCTGCTGGCTCTGCCCCGCCGCAGCCACCCGTGTTGCGGCAGTCTGCGCCGACGACAACAGCCCCGCCGCCTTCACCGTGAACTCGCGGACCTGCGCGTCGTCGTACGGGTTCACCGACAACCACAACTGGCCGATCGCCGCCTTCGCCCAAGCAGCCGCACTATCCCTGGCCGTGATGATCTGCTCCGACATTGCCGCCACCGCCGCGGCGGGATCAGGCGGGGCGCTACGCGCTGCCTGGACAGCCTCAGCGGCCGCCAGCGCCTCCGCGTAACTACTGGGTTTGGCTGGCGCTGTCATTCGCCGCCGCCGAGACACCAGGCGCCGCCGAAGGCGCAGCAGCAGGCGCAGCAGCCGGTGCCGCCGACTGCGACGACGTCGGCGCCGACGGCAGCCCAGCCAGTTGATCAGCCATCAGCCGCTGCACATTGCGCGCAGTCTCATCCGGAGACATGTTCCAGATCCGCTCGCACCGATCCTCAAGGGACAGTGTGCCCATCGCCTGCGACGACGCCGACCCCATCTCAGCCAGCGTCCGGAACTCAATCGGACCCCAATGCAGCCGCATCTTCCGGCCCCGGTCCTGTGCGCCGGCCAACGCGAACGCGATACGCCACAACAGCTTCAGCGACGGCGCCGAACGGGTCCGCCGGTCACGGACCTTCGACGTCAACGATTCCCGGATCAGGCCGGCTCCCTGTGCGGAACCATTCGCCGCGTCCGGCGTGATCAGGTGCAGCGGCGTGCTGGTCAGTGCGGCGAATTCCTCAACATCATCCCGCTTGCCCTTGAGTATTCCGCCGAAATCCGTCTGCTGCGACTCCCAGATCTTGAACCCAGCCGGTATGCGCCACATCGCGCCCGGGCCCGCCCGGAAAATCTTGTTCCAGTCGACAGGCTCAGATGATTCGGGGCTGTCTTGATCGTCTTCGTCTTCGTCGCCCTCGAGCGCGCGCTGCCGCAACGCCTGATACCAGAACCCGATGATCCGCTGCAGCGTCGTGTCGATGATCCGGTCCAACAGATCCAGGTGAGGCTCGTATTCGCCCAGCCCGTCGAGGTTTTCGAACCGCACAATCGGAATCCCGCCGAGCGCATCAAGACCTTCGATCGGCTCCGGCTCTGCGTCGGCCTGCCACAACCCCATACCGCCCTGATAGCGCAGCGTCCACTTCTCACCCGGCAAGAACAGAAACGCAACGTTCTCCTGCGTGATCGGGTCGAACTGATGCACCACAGCAGCACGCAGCCGAACGGGGTTCTGCCAGTCCGGGATCCCGATGCACCGCCGCGGATCAATCGCATGAATCGACGGCACCGGACGCCCATTCGACAACGTCGGCCCACCCTCAACACCCGGAACGACCATCGCATACGACTCGCCCATCGCGAACTCGAAAGCGTAAATGTCCTTGAGAACCGCAGCGAACCCAGTCTCATCCATGATGTCGGCGGCCATGTCATCGCCATCAGTGTCCGAATCCACCAACGTCGAAACCGACTGCAACTCAAGACGATCCAACATCGGCGCAATACACATCGGCGCATAATTCGACCGCGCCTTCCGCAACACACCGCGGAACACATCGTGATACTCCGGATCGAGCTGCGGCAGCGGCGGATCACCAACCTTGTACGACCACAACGTGTCCAAATATCGGTCCCGCGGGGTGCAGTACCGGGCAATGTGACCCGGCCCCTCAAGGCTGTGCACCGTCGCCGGCCGCGGCATCCGATCCCGCCACACCGGCCGCGTCGGCGCCGTGAACATCGCGTTGATCCGGTTAAACCATTCCTCGGGTTCAAGGTCAGTCACAGGGGCAGGAGCGGTCAAAGTCGTTCCACCTCCCCTTATCTGATTCGGGTGATCACACGTTTCTTGCGCCTGTTGCCGATACCGGCAGCGACTGCGTCCAGGCGCGCCTGCCATGCCATGACAGCCGCGTACGCGGCGTCGATCTTGTCTGGCGAGTCCGGGTACGCCTTGTAAAGCAGGTAGCCGGTCCGTACCTGGCGCCGGCGCGCGTTCAGTACGTGCCTGGTGAGTGCCGAAGACCCATCGTGGGTGCATTCTCCGTGCTCAATCGCAGCATGCAGCGACTTGACCGCCTCAACCGCGTTGACGCCCTTACCGCGCGGCCAGGCCGCGATCTTCGACTGCCCTGACGCGCGCACCTTCTGGTGCAGCTTGTCGCCGAACGCCGCTTCCCACTTCGCCACATGCTCAGCCCAACCAGACGGATCCGCGTAGAAGCCGACAACGGTGTACTTTCTGAACGCCATACGGATCACCGCGTCAACCTCAGCCACCGGCGGCTGCCAGCTGCTCTGATCGCCCGTCTTCACGCGATCGCGCCGCGACATCTCCGCGCGCGGAGGCTCCCACACCGACCGATCGCCGATCTCGAACAAGTGCCCATCTCGGACCCGGCAACCGATCAGCGCAGTCGCGTCCGCTTTGCCCTTCGTTCGGCCGCGGGAACCGTCGAACCCAAGAACGATGACGTCCTTGTCGGCGACGATCGCCTCGCCGTCGAAACACGCCCCCCACTCCGGTGCGGACACCCAGGAATCGGAGGCGTGGGTGATCTGATTCAGCAAGTCCGCGCGGAGCTGCTGCACATCCGACGCCGGGTCATACACCTGATCGATGAGCGGATCCAGCTCCGAATGCCCAGGAGGGCATGGCGGGTCGTGAATCACGCAACCGTCAGGGTGTGCAGATGAATCGCCGTAGGCGACACGCAGTCCCCACGTTAGCGACTCGACATCCCACATGTCGGTGTCCGCCGGCGCTTCCCGATGGTCGTACAGCAGACCGGGGTTTCGGGCGCGCCCATCGCGAATGTCGGCGGCATAGGCCGCGCTGGCCTCAGCGACCGAATTCTGCCCCGGGATGAACGCGTTCGGCGACTCAAGCGTCCGGCCACCGTTCTTCGCCGCGTTCGTCCGGATCGCCTGCGCCAACCTGGGACCGTTGTTCGACGGCACCCATTCCTCGGTCTGGTCCAGCGTCGCGAAGATGATCGGCGCTCCCTTGGTGGTGCGCGCCGACGTCGTGATCTGCTTGATCTCACCGCGAGGCAAGAACACAACCGAATCCATCGGCCGAAGCCCCGGGTAATTGTCGACCGCGGGACCGTTACGGACCATCTCAAGCAGCGGCTGCCACGTGTTGGCCGTCTGTTCCTCCGACACCGCGGCGATATGAATCAGCGGAGTCTTGATCGACCGCCACGGCCGACCAACAGGCTGCCCATCGGCATCCCAGCCCGCCGGAACCACATCAGCGAGCCCTTCCGCCAACGCGAGCGCCCCGAGCAGCGGGGACTTGCCCCAGCCACGCGGCCGCCCGAGTAGCCCGCGGTGGTGCTTGAACCGGCCTGTCTCCGGGTCGATCTCGTACCAGCGGAGGATGAAGTCTTCCTGCTCGGTATACGGCACGAACGGCTCGTACTCGTCGCGGCCGGGCGCGGCTAGATTCTCAGTGATCCAGTCAAGGACGTAGTAACCGAGTGTCGGCACCTCCCCGGGTACCGACGGTTTCCACGGCATCTACGCCGAATCTGGAACTGCCCGCAGCGGGCCGCGGCGGGCACGAGAACCGGTCGCATGGGGGGGAGTTGGCTTCGAATTGGCTGCCGGGTCGGCGAACGTGAACTGGATTCCCAACCTGGCCCGATCCTCCGGAGTCGCACCGAACTTCGCGGTACGCAACCGCAACTCCGAAGCCACCTTTAGATCACCGGACCAATACGCCGCGTGCAGCCGCGCTGTGTCCAGCAACTCCGACCAGTCGTTCGCCGTGAACTTCTTCGACAGCTCCGACTCCGACCACATCTTCCACCAAGACCGCGTCTGCGCCGGCCACCGAAACTTCGCCGACCTCGTCACGCCGTCCTCGTCAACCCACGTCACCGTGAACGACGGCAGCGGTGGCTGCTTCGCGACCTTGGCATCGATCTTCTCCGTGCCGGACTCGCGCGCCTTCGCAGCACCATGACCGGCCAGGCGGCCCGCCTCGGTAGGGGCTGGTCCACGTCCCGCCATCAGATCACCGCCAATTGCTCGCCGCCGCCGCGGGCACCTTTGACCGAGTTGCACCGAAAGCACGCCGTGGCCACATTCGCGCGGGTGTGCTCCCCTCCGCGCGACAGCGGAATCAGGTGGTCGATCGTCGGTGCCAACGGGTTCGGCACCACTTCAGACGCCCGGCACTTCTTACGGCAGATGTGGCACCGGTAGCTGTCTCGCAGGAAAATCTCGGCCGCCGTGAACTTCTCCACCACTGCCGTCTTCTTCCGCGCGCGCCGACGACGCCCGTGCTCAGCATGAGCTGCCCAAAACTCGGCCGTCTCCCGCCGCGATTCGTACGACGCCTTCGCGCCGCAGCGATTCGAGCAGTAGCGGCGGCCGGAATACTTCGACGTGAACTCGTCGTCGCAGACAACGCATCGGCCGACTCTCATCGGCTGGCGCTTGCGTTCTGCAGTTGCCTGAGTCCACTTCTCGAAGCGGCCATCCAGGCGAGCAGCAGCAGAACAGTTCGCTGCCTTGCAGGTGTCGTTGCAGTACCTGCGGCGAATATCGGCCTCATCAGGAAGCGGTGTCGAACAGAACCCGCAAATGCGTTGTGTAGCAGCCATATCGGCTTTCCTCCCAGCGCCATATCGGCTCGTCAGAGGTGATCACGAAATCGAAGGTGCCCGAATCGCCAGACCCAGGCTCAGCCCGAGCCACAGAACCCCACGGCGTCCGCCCTTGCCGCCTGGGAGGGGTGGATGCCATGGGGGGTATGCGGTGTACCGCCGGGGGTATCCCGGTCAGGTGTGGTGCAGGCGGGCCGGGTGCGACTCAGGCTGGCGTTTCCAGGCGCTCTGTCCGCGTGTGCTCTCGCCGCGGGTCTTGTCGCGGTGGCAGGGCTCGCAGATGGCGCGGGCATTGCGTGGGTCGAGCTTGGCGCCACCGGCCGCGACGTTGTGGTCGTGGTCGACCTCGTCGGCGTGGCCGATGCAGTTAGGGCCGCGGACTTGGCAGCGGTTGTGGTCTCGCTTGAGGACTTCGACGCGTAGTTTGCGCCATGCTCTGGTGCCGGTGATCTTGCTGCTTGCGGTCCTTGGCCCGGACCAAGCTGGGGGCATCAGTACCAGTAGCGGCGGCCGAGGACGGGGCGTCCGGTGGCGCCGAGTGCGAGTAGCACTGCGCCGATGAACAGCAGGATCCAGCCGAGGGTGACGAGGGGTGCGATGGCGAAGACGTAGCCGAAGATGAGCAGGATGACGGCGATGGCGATCATGGTGTTCCCCCTAGTGTTTGGCTGTTGGGCCGTGGCCGAATACGCGGACGAAGTATTCGGTTGCGAGTCCTTTGGCTTTGGCTTCGCTCATGTACTGGCGCAGCAGGTTGTACAGCGTGGTCCAGGGCTTCGGACTGTCGGCCCACTTGGCGCGGCCTGGCCCCGTGGTCCAATACGCGTTCAGCGATGCGGATGCGCCTACGCCGGGGCTGGTGTCTACTCCTGCGGCCATCAGCGGTTCCCCTTCATCAGCTTGGCCAGTGTGTTGCGGTCGATGAGTTTGTCGAGGATCGCGTTCCACAGTTCGGCGCGGAGTTCGTCGCCGGCGTTGCGGGCTTGGTTCTGGTGTTCGCGGGCGTAGGCGAATAGGCGTGGGAGTGCAGGCATGTTGGCCTCCTGCGGGCACAAAAAAGCCGCTTTGCCCGGGTCTGGGCATAGCGGTTCCAACTGGTTATTCAGGGTACTACAAATTTCGCCGCAGAATCGGCATTATTGCTCCCGACGTGTCTACCCTTACGCCGATCAGCGGTTCTTATGTTGGGTCGCAGTCGAGGTCGACAACGCCACGCTCGCGGTCGCGCGTTTTCCGTAGCAGCCGGAAATAAGCGCCGAGTGCTTCCTTCTCGTCGTCAGTGAAAGGCTGTACCGAGCAAAGGGTTACACCCTCGACGGTGGTGCTGAATTGGGTGGCATCGCCGCCGCCCACGAGATCATCGCGGCCCGTCGTGCCGTGGAAGTCAGGCATGTTTCCTCCTACCGATAATTGAGCGGACGGTCAGCTTGTCGAGACGTGGGGCGTCATGCGACTTGCCCTTTGAGTCTCCGCTTGAGGCGGACGAGTTCGATGTCTTCGATTAGCCAACGATCGTTGGTGGGGCGCACGCCGTACTGGCGTGGCCAGTTGGACCGTATTGACGCTGGCGACAGCTTGAACTCGAGTGCGACTTCGACCGTCGTCATCCAGTTCGGGGGGGCTTCGCTGTCAGGTATCGCCCAGGTCGCGCCGAGTTGATGAATGGCCGGTAGGAGTTGTGATCGGACTGTCTCGGGTGTGGCTTCCCAGAGCAGGGCAACTAGTTTGCTGAGTTTATCTTCCCGATTCATGGTCCGGTGACCCTGTTGTTGAGCAGTTCGATGACGGCGTTGGTCCATTCGTCGTCGGACCATTCTGTTTCGCAGTAGAAGCAGCGCAGGGTGTCGGTGGTTGGGATTCCTTCGGCGTCGACTTCTCGGTAGACGAAGAAGCGGCGGCATTTTAGGCATGGGTAGTGTTGGTGGGAGAATTCTGGTGGCGGGTCGTCGTCGGCGATGCTGTCGGGGCTTTGGAAGTGGTTGGCATCGCGGCCGAAGACGGATTGCGCTTGGGCGCGCGCTTGGCGCAGCCTGATTTCGGATTTGGGCGGCGGCTGGGGTTGCCAGGTGCCGGCGATGTTGTACTTCGGCGATTCACGGCGGATCGCGGACAGTTCGGCATCCATGAGTTCTTGCCAGGAGGTGAAGTGTTCCATGGTGGAGCTGGTGACTTCGGAGAACCAGGACTTTTCATGCTGGTGTGATTTGAAGCGGGAGCTTGGGTTTCGGGTGATTCCGATGTACAGCAGTTCGCCGTCCACGTTGAAGAACCGGTAGAGCACGTGGTGGCGTTCACGTTGCTCGCGTCGTTGCATATTTGTCATTTTATCTTGCTACACAGACGTTTTGGTGTGTTCTAGTACGGCGTTGGCGAAGTCTGCTGCGGATACGTTGGGGCAGTCGAGTGCGAGGGTGAACTTCCACGTCATCTCTGCGAGCAACCATTCCGCCCATGTGCGTTTTGTGCGTTCGTCTTCGATCGTGGTTTCGAACTGTTTGAGTTTCTCGGCGTCCATGTGTGTGGCCTCCATGTCTTCGGCGTCGCGGCGGCATCGGAATTGGTAGATCTCGAACGTCCAACTGCTTTTACATTCGGCGCAGGCAACGAAGTCGTCTACTCCGCCGTTCTTCCGGTGGGTAACGGTTCTGCTGCAGCGGCGTGTGTGGCAGTTCGGGCAGGCTAGTTGCACTGATTGGTGGGTGTTCTGGTCCCCGAGGATGGCATGGGCGACGCGGTGGCATCGGACGATCTCTAGTGCTATGTCGATTCCGGTTTTGTCGACGTAGGTGGTGGATTCTCCGGTCTTGCGCCATACGGTGACGGTTTCTGCTGGTGCTTGGAGCAGGCGGTCGATGTTGGGTTCGACGAGCCGGGTGCACGCTTGGACGATTCGTCGTTGTTCGCGGTCAATGCGGGACTTGGGTTGGGGGGTGTCGGTGTTGAGGTATTCAGATACGCGGGCTGCGGCCGCGATGAGCCATTCCGCCAGCGCGTCTTTCGCTGCGTCGACCTCGACGTCAATGGGAATGGGTGGAGTTTTGGTTCCGGAGATGCGTTCACTGCTGCCGCGCATGGCGCGATCGCCGAGTGCGTTGTGCAATGAGTCCCAGACTGTCAGTGATTCTGTGATAACGGTGTGTACGTTGCGTCGGCAGGAGTCGCAGAGGGTGTCGGGTTTCTCGGTGATGGCTGGAAGTTCGACGTTCTTTCCTTCGACTTCCTCGACGGCTTGGCTGCGGCACGCGCGGCCGGCGAGGCACCGGTGGCGGCTTTCGGTCATGCGGTTGCTCGGGTTTCGAGTCGGTTGCGGCGTGCGTCGCTGCCTGCTTGTTTGCATGCGTCGCAGGAGTTTTCACCTTCGCGGGAGTGTTTTTTCTGCCCCGCTTCGGTGCCGCATTGGGGGTGCTGGGTTGGCGGTTTCAGGGGTATGTGTTCGGTTCGTTGCGGGCGGCGGGGTCGGCCGATGTTGAGTTTCCGGCGTTCGCGTACGGACAGCCCGGCTCTGACTCCGAATCGGTCATCGTGGGAGAGTGCGTCGGTCAGGCATTCTTCGCGGACCTCGCAGTTCGCGCAGACCCGTTTGGCTTCTTTGGTTGACCCACCTTTGTCGGGGAAGAAAATTTCGGGGTCAACTTGTCGGCAGAGCGCCAGATCACGCCAATTCTCTTTGGGTTCATTGGCGTCAAGTCCCCAGGATGATCTGCGTGTGGACGTGTGATCTTCAGTCACGGGTTCCTCCTGGGGTGGGTGCCGGCTTGGCATGCTGGGCAGGTGGTTTGGTCGTTGGCGGTGTGGATGAGCCAGCCTTGGTTGCGTGCGGCCATGTGTGCGGCTTCCTGGTCGGCCGCGGTGACGGTGAACAGGGCGCCGCCGCAGTAGCGGCGGTCCCGGCAGCGGATCGTGTGGTCGGTCATTCCGTCGGACCCGCCAGATCGTCTGTCAGATAGCGGATTCCAAGAGTTGCGACACCCAGCGCGCCCTGCGGTGAAGCGTCAGAGGTTGCGTATCCGGTGACGTAGGAGATTCCGTTCGGTGTGTCTTCGCATTGGGTCATCACGCCGTATGAGACGAACCAGTCGGTGAGTGCGGCGACGTCGCCGTTGGCGTCGGCAATGTGGGCGCGGATCGCTGATTCGATCGCTTGCAGGGTTTCGGCGCTCATCGTTGGATCTTTCGGCGGATGGTGTCGCGGATTCCGCGTCCGCGGCCGTGGTTGGTGGCGTCGATGAGTCGGCGTGTGGCGAGGACGAGTGCGACCCAGGAGTCTGCGTTTCCGGGCCAGGTTGTTTCGAGGATGTCGGCGAGTGCGCAGGCGGCGAGGGGGTCGTCTGGGTCGGTGAAGGTGCCGCGGGTTTGGGTGATGATTTGGTCGAGGTGTTGGGCGGTGTCTTGGACGTACTTCGCTTGGAGGTCGAGTTGGGCCAGTTTCGTCACGGCTGCTGGGCGTGACGAAACTGGCCCGCTGGTGTCGTACCCCTCGCCGGGCGGGTTTTGTGGCTGTGCGTTTGAATCTGCCCCGGCATTGCGGGGTGGGCGCCAGCCGTCGCAGTCGCAGTCGGCGCAGGCGTACGGCTCGAAGTCGCTGTGTTCGTGATCTTCGTCGTGGAGTTGTTGCTTGCCGTCGTCGAAGGTGACCTGGCATTGGCAAATGCCTAGATTCGGCGCGGTCACGACGTCGGCCCGTTCTGCGTGGGGTGTTTGGTGTCGTAGTCGGCGTACAAGGCGCGGATCTGCTCGACGGCCCGTGAGGACAGCAGGGCGTGGTTGTCGGCGATGCGGCGTGCGGCGTGGAAGACCTCGAGCTGGGCGTTGAGTTTGCGTAGGTGTTCGACGGCGGCGTTGATCTTCGTCTGGCGTTCCGGGTCGGGCTGCTGCTCGAGTTCGGGTGTCGGGTAGCCAGGGCCGTCTGTTGCTGGCGCGGGGTTCTTGCCGCATGTGCCGCAGTTGCCGTGTGATCCGTCGCGGCGGGCGCAGGGGTCTGATTCGCGTGGCTGGTCCGGGCAGGCGATGTCGATCCGGAATCCGTCGCTGTCAGGCATGCGGTGCTCCTGTCGTGGTGTTGGCGGCTTTCGTGATCCGTGAGTTGCAGGGCATCTTCCGCAGCTCCCCGTTCTCCGGGTTGGTGCAGAACTCGCCGGCCGGGACGTGGCAGTTGTCGCAGTCGACTTCCAGGGCGTCGGTGTCGACGTACGCCTCGATCACGGGGCTTCGGGCCGGTGGCGGGACGCGGGCGGCGTGCCACGGCGGCGGGTACGGGTCACGGTCGTCGTCGAGGTCATGCATTGATCAGCGGCCAGTTGTGGTTGGGGCAGCGGGTGAGGCCGTCGTCGGTTTCGATGTGGCCGTTGTCGTCGCAGCAGCGCGATGCTCGGACGTCGGCCCAGAAGTCGGCGAGCTGGTCGCGTTGGGCTTGGGTGTGTTGCTCGTCCCAGCGTTCGCGGCGGCGGCGGTAGCCGGCGCACGCGCCGCAGTTGGGCGGGTCGGGGTGGTTGATGTGTTTTGGGCAGCGTTCGGGTGGGGGCCCGTTGGGGTCTGGCGGGGCTGCGGAGGGGACGGTTTCGGTTTCGGCCGCGGCCTCCCCAACGTAACCACCTACGAGGGTGGAAGAACCTGAACCTGAACCTGAACCTGAAATTGGTGGGATGCGGGGTGGGATACCGGATCCCATCTCGGCGGTTTGCGTTTCCGCAGGTCGGCTTATCCCACCAGTGATCCCATCAGGTATCCCATCTGGGTAGTCATCCAGGAAGGGATCTGGGATAGGATCCGGCATCCCTTCCGCGAGCGCGTCCAGATGAGTCACTGCGGCATCCCACGCCCGCTTCAAAGCGTCCTGCAATCTGTTTGCTGCAGCCTCGTTCCTGGCGGTCGAAATCACCGGCAGAGTGAGGCGGCCAAGCTCCGCGCGCAGCGGCACCGCGAACCGGCGACTGTCCAACACAGCGAGCATCCGAAGCGCGGACAGGAAGCTGGTGGGCTGCTTGTCGAGGTCGTCGCGGCGCATCCGCGACCGGATCAGGTACTCCCCGGTCGTCTCATCCACGTACACATACCGGCGACGCCCCTGCCGGATCAGCGACGCCTTCAACTCAAGGTCAGTCGCCAAATGCGGGCCGTCACGCATCATCCGTCGCCAGCGGGTGAAGTTGATGGGTGCGACGCCGATCAGGTTGACCGACCGAGTTCCGTTGAGCGCCTCCCAGAACAGCTTGTCGAACCGCGGCTGGTTCAGCCAGTCATCATCGATCCACTTCGCGAAGAGGTTTTTGGCGTACTCCCGGCTGGTCATCGGGTGGTGCCCTCCATGAGTTGTTGAGCGGCGCGCAGGAAATGCGCGGGGCACGGGTAGGCGCAAACCGCGTGGACGTCATCGACGGCCTGCTCGATCACTTCGGGTGTGACGAGAGGAAGGCAGCGGTCGATCAGGTCGGCCCACGCGGCCACTGCGGGAAGGTCTGCGGGGCTGTAGAAGTCGGGCCAGTAGCGGCGGGCGCGGTCGAACAGGACAGCGGCGACAGCGCGCCCGTTAGCGGTTCCGCCTTGACAGTGGCGTGCATACCACTGTTCCCACGGTTCGTGTCCGTCCGCGCATGACCAGATACTGCGGAGTCGCTGCGTTAGCGGCGTATTGGGAATGGCGGTCACTGTTCCTTCCGATCATTTAGGGCACTGCGTGAGTGCGTTGATGGCTGCTTTCGCCATGCGGCGGAAGCGGTAGCGGCCGTCGTCGCCGAGTCGCGCCCACTGGTATGCGGGTAGGTGTGCGGCGGCGATAGCGGCGGCAACCATGTCGACGTGCGGGTCATGTTGTTGCCGGGGCATCGGTGGTGTCTCGGGTCCAGGGGGTCGTCAGTCGGTGCACGACGTGGCGTTTGGTGCCGACCTGGAACACGGAGTCGAGGTAGGTGACGCGGTCGCGGGCTTGTTGTTCCGTGGGGTAGACGGATGGTGTGTTGTCGCCGAGCTGCCAGCCCCACTGCACTTGCAGGCCGAGCGCATCGATGGCGTTGCGGGCCATGCTTAGGTAGTAGGCTTGTTCCCCGCTGCCGGTCCAAGTGTCGGGGTCGCCCATCTTGAACGGGTCCGCCTGCCAGATGGCTTGTGCGACAGCAGCGATGATGTCGTCTTGCATCAGAACCAGATCCAGAGTGCGACAAGGACGGCGCTGAACACGACGAGCCATGCCGCTGCGAGGGTGAGGAACGGGTGGTCCGGCTGCTGCTTTGATGGTGTGCGTGCGAATGGGTCGTTGTCATGCATTCTGGTTGTCTCCTAACGGGTTTCGGAGGTACTTGTCATGGCAGTTGTCGCACCGCGGCCGTCCGGCGCTGTGCTCCACCTCGCCGCAGTCGACGCACAGGTTGGCCCGGTATCGGGCGTTGCGCTCGTCGCGGGTGCTCACCAGCACTCCCCGGCGTGGACGGTGAAGCAGCTAGCGCACACCTGGGGCGGCGCGGTCTCTTCCTTGTCGGCGCACCAGCAGGATTCGCACAACGGCCTGTCATAGCCGTCCGCGTAGCCGATGCGGTCGCCCTCTTCGATGCGGCAGCCGTTGGCGTCACAGCGGCCGGGGTAACGGGCGTTAAACAGGCGGGTGCTCATGCGCCGGCCTCGAAGTCCAACGTCGCCTCACGCAGCCGCGTGTTCAGCGTCAGGTCGAGGTATTCGCGGTTGATGTCGATGCCGATGTACTTGCGGCCGGTGCGTTGCGCGGCGAGCCCGGTTGTGCCGGAGCCGTTGAATGGGTCCAACACTGTGCCGCCCGGTTTGCAGCCAGCCACGACACAGCGTTCCGCGAGCTGCGGCGGCATCACCGCGAAGTGAGCGCCGGGGAACGGTTGCGCCGAAATCGACCAAACACTCCGCGCGTTGCGTCCGGGCTTACCTGGTCGAGAATGGATGCCGACGTTGTTGACATTCCCCGGCTGCCCACTGGCGGCCGCGCGGGCGGTGTGTGCGGTGTACTCATGGGCGTACCGCTCGTTGTGCGCTTGTTGGCGAGGGTCGGATTCCTCACGGATAGCGTCGGCGTCGTACCAGTAGCGCGGCGACTTCGCCATCAGGAACACGTATTCGTGCGCCCGTGTCGGCCTGTCGGTGACCGACTCTGGCATGAAATTCCTTTTGGCCCAGATGATGTCGGAGCGCAGGATCCAGCCGTCGTCTTGGAGTGCGAACGCGACGCGCCAAGGGATGCCGAGAAGGTTCTTCGGCGACGACCATTCGACGCCGCACCGGTCTTGCGGCCGCACCCAACCACGTCGCGCGGGCTGCTTCTCATCCGCCGAGTTCGGACCAGGGTTACCGCGGCCGCTGTAGTACGAATCTCCGAGGTTGATCCAGAGTGTGCCGTCGTCGGCCAGGACGCGGCGTAGCTCGGCGAACAGTTCACGCAGGCGCTCGACATACTCGGACGGTGTTGCTTCGAGCCCGTACTGGCCTTCGGTGCCGTAGTCCCGCAGCCCGAAGTACGGCTATGGGGGCGAAGTCACGATGCAGTCAACGGAAGTGCTTGGCATACGCCGAGCAACGTCGAGGGCATCCCCTAGATGCAGGGTCACTTGGTCGTCTTGGTAGTACGGCCGCGGAGTTTCTTCGCTCATCTCATCACCCCCTTGACGTAGGCTATTTGACATGACAATCCCCTCAGAACTCGCGGCCTATTTGGCCGGTGCTATCGACTCGGATGGGTCCATCGGAATCCGACGATCGACCTACGCGGCGCGCGTCAAAGGCGATGCGCGACAAGCCACCTACTCGGAGCGCATCTGCTTGAAGCAAGTCACCCCGGAGATACCGAGGCTCCTCAAGGAGACGTTCGGCGGCTCGCTGATGTTGCAGAAGCCATCGGCTACCCAAGGCCGCCCGCTGTACTACTGGGAAGCCACGAACAAGGTTGCATCCGATGCGCTTGCCGTGATGCTGCCGTACCTGCGCGTGAAGCGCGCCCAGGCCGAGAACGCACTGGCGCTGCGCGCGTCGAAGTCCCGCCCGCGCTCCGAAACCCACGCGCACCGTCAAGCGGTCGAAACAATGGCCCGCTGGGGCGCAACTATGGTGCGCCGGCTCGAGGTGTCTGCCGACACAATCGCGGAGCGCGAGGCCATATACGCGCGTGCCAAGGAATTGAACCGAGTCGGCATCTGAGTAGGGCGGGCTGGTGACGATGCAGTCTGCTGCTGCGGTGGGGAGTTCGCGGGCGACGGTGAGCGCGTCCCCGTGGTAGAGGGTGACCTGTTCGTCGGTGTAGTACGGCTCAGGCATCAGTAGCCGCCTCCCCGTTTCTAACCGGCCAGATCTCGGCCTCATGGAGCAACGAATCCCACAATTCAGGGCGTGGCCATGCCTTCCCGTTGAGAATCTGGGATAGGTGCTTCTCGGTGATGCCAACGGCTTTCGCGAGGCTCTTCTGAGGCCTGTTCCAGGTTGTGAGTGCGGCGTCGAGCCGTCCGATGAGTTGTTGTTGGATACCGGGGTCAGGCATCAGTAGCCGCCTCTGCAGCGCCGCCTGTGGTCTCCCAGAATGTCGGAAGCGTGGCAACGTGGCATTCCGCCTCTGGCGGTAGTCCGCACGTGCACAGCTTCGGGTTCCCGCCGAACTCAGGCGCTTGGTGTAGGTACTCGTGTGGGTGGCGGCGGTGTCTTTTCGAAGCCCCACATCGGCAGTTTCCGGCTCCGCTTTGTGGGTCTGGGGTGTAGTGGTGGTCCATCACTTCACCGCCTCTGCAGCGTCAGCAGCAGCCAGGAGAGCAGCCGCGAGAGCGCGGGCGTTCTTGGGATAGACGAGTTGGGCCTCGCCAGCACTGCTATCTAGTACGACCGCAGCCACATGATTGTCAGCTGTGTCGAAATAGACGCTGTCGCCGTCCTCCGCGTTGGCCGGGATGCCGAGCAGTTCGGCGACCTGGGTGCGGAAGCGTTGCAGGCGTTGGGTTTGCGTGGCGGCGTTGTCGGCCGCGGTGAGGACTGCGTCGGCGCCGGACTTGGTGTGTTGGGGGAAGAGGGCGGCGGCGAAGTGGATGTTGGTCATGCGGTGACTCCCAGCGATTCAGCGACGACGCCGACGAGATCCCGTGCGGCTGGCGGTGTTACGGCGTTCCCGGCCTGCCTGACTTGTTCGCGGCGGTTGCCGAGGATGCGGTAGGTGCCGGGGAAGTCCATTGCGGCGGCGATTTCGCGGGGCTCGAGCATCCGGAACAGGACGTCGTCGAGGTCGATGGTCGGCCGTTCGGCGGTCAGCAGCGACTGGTGGCCTGCGGTGGTGACGGTGCGGGCCGGTTCGCTGGCGGGCGTGACCATCTCGGCGCCGTCGCCCTTACTGCTGTTGTTGCGCATCAGCAGCGCGTGACGCTCCACCGCCGTGACGGTGGCCAGCGCGTCCCCGGCTGGGCGCGTCCCCCCGTTGCCGTAGTAGGTCGTAACGAGGCCGTGGTGGTTACCGTTCGCCACAACCGTGCACAGCGGATCGGACACGGGCCGATGCTTCGACCCGCCGCCGCGTAGCTCGGCGATGAACGCCAAGCCGTCGTTCTCTCGTGTCGTGCGGGTGGGCGCCGGATCAGTGAGAGCGGTGGCGCGGTCACGCCACGTGCCGCCAGTAGGTACGAGGAAACCAGTCTCGCTGCGCGTCGTCATCGTGCGCACCGGCTGGTCAACCGGCGCGGCTTGCTTGCCGTCGCGGCCTTCGACGGGCACCAGCAGCGGCGCCCAGTACCGGTCGATCCCGGCCTGGATGCGTGCCAACGTCTTCGCAGCGAGCGGCTTAGCCCTGTCCCCGATCCGCTGGCCCAATAGCGCCCAGTCGATGATGTCGGCAGCCGGACGGTAGTGGGGCTCAACGACGGTCAGGCAGCCGCGTACCGGGCAGGTGTAGACGTACTGTGACCTGTACCGTCCCCACGGTGCCCGGTCGGCGCGCTTGAACACCTGCCGCGCCCGGACGGTGCCATGATTCGGGCATACGGCGGCGGGCGCGGTCACGCGCTCGAAGTCGGGGCGCGGGTTGCCCTTGCGCCAGAACAGCACGTACATGCGGTCGCGCGACTGCGGTGCGCCCGGCCCGAGCGCCTGGGCGTGCATGGAGTTCAGGAACACGACGTGGTGGTTGTAGCCGAGGGAGTCCATTGCCTGCAGCCACGCCTGGAAGGGCTGCCAGTGCCAGGCGTCGACGACATTCTCCACGATGACTGCGCGGTAGCGGTGGTGCTCGGCGAACCGGGGAACGTCCCACATGGTTGCCCGCGATCGTTCGGCCGCCGCGTCCGGCAGGACCTCGCCGAACAGATCCGGTTGCGCGTCGACACGCTTCTTGCCGCGAGCAACACTGTGCGAAGTGCATTCGGGACTTGCCCAGAGAAGATCTGTCCGGGGGAATCGGCGCGGGTTGATCTGCGAAATGTCCGCGCAGATGTGATCCGCCTGGCGATGGTTCGCCCCGTGAGTCTCAATCGCCAACTGCCAGTGGTTAGTAGCCACGCGTACCTCAACACCCGGCACCTGTATCGCACCAGTGCTTGAGCCGCCCGCTCCGCAAAACATATCCAGAAGTTGCAAAGTCACTGTGCTGCAGCCTTTCTAGCCAAATACCGCTGACGTAAACTGATACGGTCACACTCGGCGCAGTACCGGCGACCATTCGGGCGCGTCCGCACATTGCGCGGGTCGCTCCAATCGTGACCCTCCCGGCGGCAACTGGTCTGAGCCTTGCCGAGCCGCTTCATGTTCTCGGTATGGGTGACCGCGTCATGATGGGATGGTCTGACGCAGGCAACATTTCGGCAAACGTGGTCCAGATCGAGCCCAACAATGTCTTGGCCCGTCATCATCTTGAAGACGACCCGATGCGCGGGCTGGTCCCGGCCATCAACGCGGATGTACGGATACCCAGCGGAGTTGTGCCAGGAGTCGAACAGCCAGCACCTGCCTTCAACTGGTCGCAGCGGGCCACTTGGGATCGGGCCATTCGTGTCGATCTTGTATTTGATCCGATCGGGCAGATCCGTCAGTGTGAGCATCCGGCCACCTCCCGCTGCAGCGCGTACGCGGCCCGCACACCCCGGTCTCGCTCGGCGATCTCAGCAGCCGTCAGCGGGCGGCCACCCGGGCGCAGCATCGACCCGAACGCGGTGCGGCAGTCGCAGCACGGCTCACCCACGGCGGCGACAGGGTTCGGGCAGCCCGGGATGACGCAGTCGGGGAAAGCGGCGAGTTGCCCCGCCGCCCCCACCATCGCGTGCATCAGTCCTGCACCATCCGGATTTCTTCTGCCATCTCACGCTGACGACGAATTTCGTAACTACCCGGCGCGATCCCGTTGTAGCCGTGCTCCGGATGCCCCAGATACGCGGTCGACCCCTCCGGCACCGACAGCAAAGCCACCCGCAAATCCCGGGCGGAACCGGGCAGCACGTCGCAGAACACCGGTCCGTCCGCGGCGTAGATGGCGTGCGTGTTACCGCCGGACTCGCCTTGCACCACCGGCGTTCCAGCCGCCGGCACCGGACTCGTGGCCGTCACCGCGGCAGGCCGGACCAAGACATCACCCTGGCGTTGCATCCCGCCCAGCACGGGGATGTCGACATCCGCCATGTCCGTCGCCGTGACGACATCGACGCCAGTGGCCTCGATCATCTCAGTTGTTGTTGCCATTCTTATTTCCTCTCTTTGTGTTTCGACCCGTTGCTAGGTTGCGCGGGCCAGTTTCTTGTACTCCCGTTCGGTGAGGTCGAACGTCCACGCCGACGCCGCTATCGCAGTCCGGCAATCCGTCGGCACGGTCAGCCCGAATGTGTGGCGCGAGCCGTCGCGTTCACGGGTAGCGTTGTGCGCAACCAACACCCGAACCGGCCAGTCCAAGACGTTGCGGGGAACGTCGTACAGGCGCAGCACCTGGCCGGGGTTACCGGGGTCGGGAGCCTCGTCGGCGAGCTTCAACCCTGCCGCGGCCACATACCGGTCCCAGCCCATCTTCTCGATCGCGCAACGCCGGACCTCAGTGTTGCGTTCGGACATGATCCGTTCGATGTCCCAACCGGTTTCGATCAAATCGGCGGGAACACGGGTTCCGTGCCAGTAGTGCAGGCCCCACCCGTCCGACCAAGCGACTGCGGGCCCGGTCTCGCAGTGCAGACGGTGCGCACCGGTCGCCGACTCAACATGCAACACAGCGGGGGTGTCGCACACCATGACGAAGTCGCGGTTGGGCCACCAGTAGCCGGCGGACTGCGCATCTTGGTAGGCCTTGGATCGTTCCCAGGTGTCGCCGTCGAGTTGCAGTTCGACGACGTCGCGGAAGTAGGAGACGAACGCGGGCCAGTAGCACCAGTGGCGGCCGCCGATGTAGCGGTGCCAAAACAGTTTCTTGCCCTTCTTCACGGCGCTGTCCACGGCGCTGTACACGGCGCTGTCCACGGCGCTGCCCACGGCGCTGCCCACGGCGCTGTACACGGCGCTGCCCACGGCGCTGTCCACGGCGCTGTCCACGGCGCTGTACACGGCGCTGTCCACGGCGCTGTCCACGGCGCTGTCCACGGCGCTGCCCACGGCGCTGTCCACGGCGCTGTACACGGCGCTGCCCACGGCGCTGTCCACGGCGCTGCCCACGGCGCTGCCCACGGCGCTGTACACGGCGCTGTCCACGGCGCTGTACACGGCGCTGCCCGGAGAAGAAATTTTCCGGACCGCCTCAATCGCCAAAGCAGCCAACGGAGCCGCGAACGCACCAACCATTGGCGACGACACCCGAATCACCGTGTTCGGCCACGGAATACCAGCGAACTCGTAACACCTCCGCGCCCCGGCTTCCCAAACCGCCCACTCCTCGTCAGTGAGTGGGGTTGTGCGCCAGCCGTATTCGATCCACTCCTGCGCGAAAGAGGACATGCGGTCGCGCTGGGCGGGCGTAAGTTCCGTCAGCTTTTTCTTGGTTGTCATTTCCAGCGTCCTACTCGTGGTTTGCGTGTGAGTCGTTGTCTGCGTGAGCGTTTGGGTTGTTGGTTGGCGGTGTCGCGGGCCATCTGCATGCGGGCGCCGTACCAGGCGGGCGGGTGTTTGATTGCGGTGGATTTGGGGCGGGCCGGGGTGGTGGCAGCCAGCAGGTGGGCGGGGACGTCGTCGACGCCCCATCCGTCTGGGCCGACGCCGGCGCGGATGTCGCGGAACCTCATGCGTGGGCCGCCAGTCGGAGGCAGGTGTTGCCGTGTTCGGCTTCGCGCATGTAGGCGGCGGTGTTGAAGCCGAACAACTGCACGATGGCGTCGATGCAATCCTGACGGTTCGTGTACCGCTCAGAGCTGACGGCGAGGACGCGACCGTTTCCGGCGTTGAGTGCGCGCCAGCGCCAGGGTTGTTGGCGTCCGAGTAGCCGTACGAGCGCGGGCGCCCGGATCAGGTCGACGTAGACGAGAGCGGTATCGGGCATCACTGCACCGCCAGGACGGGCTTGCCGGTCTGCCCGGTGACGGACTGGGTGATGGTGTACCAGGCTTCGCGGAGGATCTGGGCGGTCGGTTGGAGTTTGATCGCGAGTCCAAGGGAGCCGTTGGTGATGCGGGTCCGGAACTTGGCTTCGACGGGGTAGGTCTCGGGGTGTCCTTCCCACGGGCGCAGGTTGAGGATGATCACCTGTGGTACTTCGAGTTCGCGGCCCTTGCCGGCGGTGACGGTGTGGTCTTCGCGGTAGGTGAGTTTCAGGCCGCCGTGTGCGCGTTCGACTTTCGATTCGAATTCGCCGCTGGTTGATGAGCGGATGCTGTCGATGACTTCGAGCAGTTCGGCTTGGTCTGGGCTGGTGATGGTGTGTAGGAGTTCTTCGATTTTGTCGCCGAATTCGTTCTGGGGGTAGAGGCGTCCGGACATGGCGTGCCAGGCGGCCCAGTCGTCGTCTGCGGTGAGTTTCAGGGTGAGTTTGTCGTCGCGCCAGCCTGCGCCGGGGTCGTTGGTGGCGATGAGTCCGGCGTGGTCGTTGTAGATGGCGGTGAGGACGCCGCGCTTGGCGCTGCCCCACAAGGTGCCGGTGTCGCCGATCTGGTCGAGGGGTCGGCGGGCGAGTTCCGCGAGGAAGGAGTCGAGGTCGGCGACGGTGCGCTCGCCTTTGACGCGCAGCGGGGATGGGAATTCCGTGGGGTCGACTGCGATGTCGGTGACCTGCAGTCCGTGTTCTTCGGTGACGGCGACTGCGTGCTTCTGGTGCGGTAGCAGGCCGTTGATGATCTGCGCCTCATGCGGTGTCCGGACTATCGCCCCGGCTGGACCTTCGTAGCTGATAACGCCGAGTTCGGTTGCGGTGTCGTCGTTTGTGCTTGCCATGTTCAGAGTTGCCTTTCAGGGATTGGGTGAGGGTCAGTTGTCGCGGCCGGCGGCGGCGGATTTGTTGTCGGCGGGTTCGTCGTCGTAGAGGGATCGTTGGTTCGGGTCGTTGCGGTGCAGGCCGCCGTGGTCGTCGCCGAACCACATGGATGTGCGGGGGTCTTCGGGGATCTTGGCGGTGATCGAGTCTTGGATGCGGAATGCGTTGGGGATCTTGTCGACTGGCTTGATGTCGAGCTTCACGGTTACCGAGGCGGCTTTGCCGGTCTGCTGGACGGCTTCGACGGCCTCGCGGAGTTTCTTCGTGGCTTCGTCGTGGGCGCGGCCTTTGGCGTGTGTGAGTAGCAGGGTGGCGAATTCGGTTGCTTGATCGTTGTTTTCGGCCATGATGTTTCCTTTCAGTTGGTGCCGTCGAGGGTTTGTTGTTGGCCGCTTTCGGCGTTCATGTCTGCGGCGTCGAGGATTTGGCCGACCATGTCGGAGAGGGTGCCGACCTGGGACCAGGCGGTGAGGGTGTCGCGGATCTTCTTCAGGTCGGTGTCGGTGAGGACCGCCGGGTCGATTTCGTGGTGCGCGCTGCCGTGCATCTGGGCGAGTGCAACGAGCCGGTCGGAGTCGTTGCGGCAGCCGCCTTCGTCGAGCAGCTTCGTGACGTCGTCGGCAAGGTCACGGCGTGAGGCGGCGGGGATGCCGCCCTTCTTCGCTTTCGCCAGGGCGGCGGCTACCCGGTCGGTCTGTCCGGGCGTGGATGGGGTTGGCGCACCCGGGGGTGTGACATCGCGCTGAATCGGTTTCTCCGGAATGTCACTCGGCGCCGGATCGGTGGCCGGTCCCTGGTCACGTGAGTCAGTCAGCACGGTGGCGCCCGACGACGGCTCAGCGCCCTGACTCGCGTCGTTCTCGCCGCCCTGACCAGGATCCGCGGCTGGTGGTGCGGCTGGTGTTTCCTCAACAGCCGCGGACTTCACCTTGCCCTTCAGCTTCGACGCGGCAGGATTCTGCTGCTCGGCGGCGTCGGCTTCGCATGGCGCGGTGACAATTTCGGCGGCGACAGGGGGGAACAGTTCGTCGCGGTTCGCCTCCCCCGCCATGATCGACTTGCCAGCGATCTTCATCTGCGCAACGTCTTCAGCGGTCCACGCGCCCCGCTTCCGGCCGAGCCGCGATTCAAGCTGCTGTTGGCTGACGCCGATCTTCTCGCGGAACCAGGTGACCATCGTTTCGATGCGGTCGCGCAGCGGTTCCCCTTCGCCGTGCTCGAGGGTGCCGCGGCAGATGTCCTGGGCCTTCTCGGTGAACCAGCGCGGCAGGATCGTCTGGATACACTCACGCACGGCGCGGGCGCCGACATTTTGATTGTTGAGGTAAATGTCCGTCAGGTCGACGAGCTGGGTGCGTTGGCCGGCGCGCATCCGCTGATGCGGCACGATGAACGTCCGCGACGACCGGGTATTTTTCTGCATGTCCCAGCACGTCGCCAAGACTTCGGATTCGCCCTTCTCGTCATTGCGGGCCAGTTCCTTGACGCCGTAGTCGACGTTGCCCCAGATCCTGGCCAACTCCCGCATCAGGTGCACCGACGGGCCGGATCCGCGGTTGGTGACCTGGTAAAACGCCTGCTCAGCCATATCGAGGCGGCTGCACACGTACTCCATTTCGCGTTCGGCCTCAGCCATGTCGCGGGGGCAGTTCTGGGCGACGGTGACGGCGGCCTGGACGTCGGCGATCGCCCGGGTCTGCTCGACTGCGGTGGCTTGGCTGATGTTGGTGCGGGCGCCGTTGGCGGGCGGCTGGTAACGCTGCACGGTACTGGTCATGCGGAAAGCTCCTGTTCCTGTTTGAAGACGGCGTATGAGGGAAGGTCGAGTTCGTGGATGTGGTCGCCGTAGCCGGGCCAGACACCGGTTTCGGTGCATTCGCGGTAGACGTTGATCGCGAGGCGGTTGCGGCGCCGGCCCAGGTCGACGTGGTGGGGCCGGATGCGGATCACCGACACCAGGAACGGCGGCGTTTTGGACTGGAAGGCGAGCAGGAAGTCGGGGTCGTCGGCGACTTCGGTAGCGGCCAAACCGTCCAGGTACCAGGCATTCTGCATGTGGTAGCCGTACTCGGCGGCTGACTTGGCGCAGTGGCCCGGCTCGGCGTTGGTGGTCGTCTTGTAGTCGAGTCCGACAATGCGGCCGCCGATCTGGCAGAGCCAGTCGGGACGGAACTTCAATCGAACACCGGTTTCAGCGTCAACATAGACACCTGACAATTCCGGCTGCCCGTCCGCGTCGAACAGTGAACGCGCGACTGGGTGCGCGCGGACCACTTCCGCCATCGCTCTCGCCTTTGCGGCGTCCTTGGCTAGCAACGGAACTTGGGCTGCGGCCCAAGCTTCTTCTCGGGCCGCTCTGGCTTCACTGCTGCGCCAACTGTCGAAGGGCACCTCAACGATCTCGGATCCTTCACCAAGCACTAGTTTGTGAGCGCCGTGGCCAAAGTCATACTCCGGTTTTGGATTTGGTGGGTTCCGGCGCTCACAGTCGAAGATGGCGGGGCAACTCGGTGGCAGCAACGCGCGCGCACCTGAAGATGACAGCGAGCCAAGGTCCCGATGGTAGTCACTATCCGAGATGCCGGAATAGATTCCATCTTCGGCGGGAAGACCCGTCATCTAGCAACCCTTTCTTCGTAGTCTCGCTGGAACTTTCGGCGACACGTTCGGCAGACACGCTGCCCGCTGCCTGGATTGATATAGGTGTTCTCAGGTGTGAACTTGTGGCCACTCTTGCAGTGCGTTTTCGCTGCGTGAATGTGGTTGCCGTGCCGAACTAAGTCGAAGTTGTTCTCCGAAGGTGTTCCGTAGGAGAGGTTTTCGAGGCGATTGTCTGTCTGTTGTCCGTTCAAGTGGCGGACAACCATCCCTTGTGGTCTCGGCCCGACGAATGCTTCTAGAACCACGATGTGTACGCACCGAAGACCGTGTTCTTCAGTCCCGTTCCGCAGGGTTACGCGGGGATATCCGCCGGCCGCCGCGCAGACTGTTTGCTTGAGGACACGTCCGGCGATGCGTTGTCGACGAATGGTTCCGCTAGGCAGTGGATTCGATATCAACCGGTCCAGTGAACGCACCCGGCCCTGTGAGGAAACTTCGTATCGCCCCTCATAGCCGACTACCGGACGCCACTGTTCACGCTCTCCACTGGAGAATTGGGTCACGGGTTTCACCGCGCGGCCTCCCATGCGCGTGACATTTCCCGCGCCGCTTGGGCTTTCACGATCAACTGGTCCAGCGACGTCTGCGACATGTCCATCGAGCCGTGGCGGAACCGGACCGCGTACAGGGGTTCGGGCCAGCGGGACGCGTACGGGTGGATGTGGATCAGTTCGCCGAGGTTGATTGAGGCGGTCACGAACCTGTCATTGGAACGGACCAGGGTTGTGTGCGCGGATGGCTTGTCTGCGCTCATGCGTTGGCCTCGAGCGTTTGGGCGTAGGCGATGGCGCGGCGTAGGCGTGCGCTGTATTGGTCTTTCCGCAGGCCGAGTCGTGCGGCGATCTCGGCGAGACTGGCGTCGGGGTGTTCTACGCGGGCGGTGAGTGCCCGGTGGTACCTACCGAACATGCCGGCGGGCTTGCGGGTTTTGGGGTGGCCGGCCCATTTCCGCATGACCCGTAAGGCTTTCCGCGCGGCGACGACGGTGTGCAGGGCTGCGTGTTCCGTGCGGACGCGGTTGTTGGCGTGTAGTGCTTCGATGCATGTGGGGTTGATCCAGCGGGGCGCGGGGGCGATTGTCATGCTGATCTCTTTTCAGTTGGGCGGAAACGGCGCCGCCCCAATCCGGCCAGTTCGTAGGGTTGTCCGCCCATGGGGCAGAGGTCGATGCCTTCGGAGTCCCAGTGGGAGATGATGTTTCCGCCGCGGGTGGCATGTACGGTCTGCCAGCACACTGGGCAGTGGCGGCGCTTACCGGCCGCGCACTCGGTGCAGGTGTGGGGGGCAAGGTTAGACATCGCCTACCTCATCGCCGTGCGGGTGATGACGCTCCCAGTGGCTATGACAGTTTGATTCAGGACCGGTGTGACGGCCTGATTCAGGACCACCTTCTTTCAGACCGGTGTGTTGTGACGGTTTGATTCAGGACCACCCTCGACGGTTGGCGTGTCGATTATTGGCTCGCTGTCGGAGGGTTCCGGATGGGAAGTCGTGTGGAGCTGTTCGCCCAGATACGTAGGGACGCCCGGGTCGAGGGTTTGGGTATTCGGGCGCTTGCTCGTAAGTACAAGGTTGGCCGGGATACGGTCCGGCACGCGTTGGCGAATCCGGAGCCGCCGAGGCGGAAGACACCGGTGCGGGAGTCGCCGAAACTGGGCCCGCTCAAACCTGCGATTGATGCGATGCTGCGGACCGATCTGGATGCGCCCCGCAAGCAACGCCACACTGCGACAAGGATTTGCAATCGTCTGGCCGATGAACACGGCGTTGAGGATGTGTCGTATTCGTCGGTGCGTGACTATGTCCGGGTCCGTCGTGCGGAGATCATCGCCGAGTCCGGTAAGCAGGCGCAGGAAGCGTTCGTGCCGCAGGAACACCCGCCCGGCGCTGAAGCTGAGGTTGATTTCGGCGAGGTTCACGTCATCCTCGCTGGTGTCAGAACCCGCTGCTACATGTTCGTTTTCCGAATGTCGATGTCCGGCAAGGCAGTCCATCGGGTGTATGCGACTCAGTCGCAGGAGGCGTTCCTCGAAGGCCACATCGAAGCATTCGACGTGATCGGCGGCATCCCGGTGCGCCATATCCGCTACGACAACTTGAAGTCTGCGGTCACCTCGGTGGTGTTCGGCCGCGGTCGGGGCAGGGTCGAGAACGACCGGTGGGTGCTGTTCAGATCGTTCTACGGGTTCGACCCGTTCTACTGCCAGCCGGGAGTGAAAGGCGCCCACGAGAAAGGCGGAGTCGAGGGCGAGATCGGACGTTTCCGCCGCACCTGGCTCACGCCCATGCCGGAAGTGGACTCGCTGTCAGAGCTCAACGACTACATCCGCCGCTGCGAAGCACGTGAGGATCATCGGCGGGTCACCGGCCGGCTGCACACCGTGGGCCAGGACTTCCAGACCGAACGAGAACATCTCGCCGCTCTGCCTGCCGAGCGGTTCGACCCGGGGCTGGTGCTGCATCCACGGGTGGACCGGTCGGCGCTGATCACGGCGCGGTCGGCGAAGTACTCGGTTCCCGCCCGGTTGATCGGACGCAAAGTCAGGGTGTCGCTGCGGGCCTCGGAGTTGGTCGTCTTCGACGGCCGCACTATCGCCGCACGCCATGAACGCGTCACGACCCGCAACGGGCAATCGATCAACCTCGACCACTATCTGGAGGTGTTGCACTGCAAACCCGGCGCGTTGCCCGGCTCCACCGCGCTTGCTCAGGCCCGCGCCGCCGGCACTTTCACCGCAGCGCACGAGGCGTTCTGGCAGCAGGCCCGCCGCGTCGACGGCGATGCTGGCGGGACTCGCTCGCTAATCGACGTGCTGCTGCTGCACCGCAGCATGCGCGCTACCGATGTGATCGCCGGGATCCACGCCGCCCTGTCGGTCGGTGCCGTTTCAGCGGATGTGGTCGCGGTCGAAGCACGCCTGCATGCCGCCGGTGGTGGTCTCGAATCAGACCGTCACGCCGGTAACCATGCCAATACCGTCGATTACCGGGTCGTCAGTCTGACCCAGCGCCGCCTGGCTGATCCAGCGACCGTGATCGCCGGCCTGCCACCCGACACCCGGCCGCTGCCTGACGTCGCGGCCTACGACGAGCTGCTCCAACGCAGACCCCCAACACCGCCACCCGGTGACGGAATGGAAGGAACGACTGGATCATGAGCACGGCCACGAAAGTCACCAACACCCTGCGCCGCCAACGCGGGATGACCCCACAAGCGGCCCAAGCCGCCGTCGATTCCGCATGCCGACGCCTGCGGTTGCCGACCGTGCGTGCGGTGATCGACGAAGCAGTGAAAGTCGCCGAGCGTGAACAGCTCACCTACCACGGCTTCCTCGCCGAACTGCTCCTGGCCGAATGCGATGACCGGGACCGCCGATCCACCTTGCGGCGAGTCGCAGCGGCCGGGTTTCCACGTCAGAAATGGTTGGGCGACTTCGATTTCGACGCCAACCCAAACATCAACGCCGCCACCGTACATACCGTCGCCCAAGGCGATTGGATACGCCGAGGCGACCCGCTCTGCCTGATCGGCGACTCGGGCACCGGCAAGTCCCACCTGCTCATTGGTGTGGGCACCGCCGCCGCCGAGCAAGGCTTCCGCGTCCGCTACACACTGGCGACCAAACTGGTCAACGAACTCGTCGAGGCCGCCGATGAAAAGCAACTCGCCCGCACGATCGCCCGCTACGGCCGCGTCGATCTTTTATGTATCGACGAACTCGGCTACATGGAACTCGACCGCCGGGGCGCGGAGTTGCTGTTCCAAGTACTCACTGAACGCGAGGAAAAGGCGTCAGTAGCCATCGCATCCAACGAGAGTTTCTCCGGCTGGACCAAAACCTTCACCGACCCCCGACTCTGCGCCGCGATCGTCGACCGACTCACCTTCCACGGCACCATCATCGAAACCGGCACCACCTCATACCGGCTCAGCCATACCCGCGGTAGCAGCTCGCGATCACAGCCTACGAAGACGCCTGAGCCACCACCTCCTCGCCGAGGTGGTCCCGAATCAAGCCGTCACAGTGGTCCTGAGTCAGGTTGACATAGAGATCCCAGAGGTCGCGGGCCCGCTCGGTCGGGAATTCCTTGACGGACCGGCAGGTATCGCAGATCCCCAGGTAGTACGTCGGTGTGGGCATGCCGGCGGGTGGGTCGGTGATGGCGCCGCTCATGCTGCACTTACGGACGTTCGCGATGAACTGCTGGAACGCTTCAGGATTCACCGCGCACACACCAGGTCCAGGTGATACCGGGTTGAGACCGTGCACAGGCAGTCGGCGGGGTGTTCGCGTTCCGCGCGGGCCCGCTGCCGCTCCCACCGGAAGTTGATCCCGCCAGTCGCGGCGAGGCAGAGGATCGTGATCACCGCGCCGACCTTCAAAACCGTGGACATGCCGGTCAACAGGCCGGCGGTGGCGGCCAGCATCGCGATACCGGCGCCGACGACGAGGACGGGAACCAGCGGCCTCACAGCGACACCGCCGACAGGTGCAGCGCGGCGAAATCAGTGACCGCCTTCTCCACCACCGCGTTCCAGCGGCGCCAGTCCTCGATCGTGATCGACATGTGGACGCCTTCGGACTGCCCGAACGGGCTGGTGCGGATCATGGGCCCGCCCTGGTCTTGGAACACGACAGCGAACGGCGGGTGGGTGGGGTCGAGGTGTTGCGACATGCACACGTACGGCCGCCTCTGCGGTCGGCTAGTCTGTGGGTTGTCCATGACATTCCTTTCACGGGGTTGGTTGTGGACACTGGCCTCGCGCGGCGGACACCGCGCGGGGCCGACTTATTTACAGCGGTGGGGCGTCAATCTCGTTGCACACGAACGGATGATCCGGCCCAGACAACAGCGAGATGACATCGCAAAGCTGGGTGATGAGGGTGCGGATCATCGCGTCACCGCCCCCGCTGCTGCTTCCAGCTTTTCGGCCAGGCGCGTCCAGGCGTCGGTCCCGATCTCCGACGACGGAGCGATACGGTCCTCGACGTGCCGGCGCACCGCATACGCGGCGTCTTCCAGCTCACCCACCGTCAGGCTTGGGTGCCCCGCAGGGTTGTGAGCCCGAAGCTCAGACCCTGCGGGGACTTCAGCCGCCGAAGCGGATTTGGGTTGGCCCGTGATGGCGCTGCCCGCGCCGGGCCCCTCAGTGGGGCTGCAGTCCCCTGCTGAAGTTTGGGGACCCGCGCTGGCCGCTGGGGGGAGGGAGCCGAGCGCGGGGCCGTCTTCTGCTGTGGGGCCGCGGTGAGCGATGTCGCTGGCCTCGCCAGCAGCAGAAGAAGTCAGGTCGATACCGATTAGGTCGGCTAGGTCGTGGCCGAAGTCACCGGTGATCATCGCCGCGAGCAAGCGTTCATAGACCGTGACCGTGTTCGCCATCACGGTCGTCGGGATCGCGGTCTGCGCCGCCAACTCCCGCGCCTGGGCTTCGAGGGCGCGCGCCTCCCGGGCGCAGCGTTCCTTCGATTCCTCCCACAACCGGTCGGCGGGCTCGTTGAACATGTCGAAGTCGAAAAACGCGACCGGGAACGCGGGCCAGCGCATCGGCCATAGGCTGCCCAGAGTGAACGACGCGGCGCCACCGGCCGCGCGCAACAACGTCTCGATCACGATGCGACCGCCATCGTCAGCCGGTCGATCCGGTCAGGCCGATACCCGTCCCAAACTTGCTCGCCGGATTTCGTCGCCGCGCATACAACCGGCGCAGTCCGGAACCCCAGATACGCGATCGCTTCCATCGTCAACTCGTCGTCCCCGATGACGACTTCGGTGTAGGCGATCCCCCGGCGATCCATATGACGTTTCGTCTGGACGCAGGCCATGCAGCCCGGGCCGCTGGTATAGACCGTCACAACCGGCGCGTTGCTCATGCAGTCACTCCCCTGTGTTGCAGTGCTTTCGCGGTGTCGCGTTCCGCGCAGACCCGCTGGTTCTCCCCACGCAACCGCGCAACCTCAGCCCGCTCCGCTTCCAGACTCGCCTGCAGGTTCGCCTTCTCGCTGCGCAGCCGGTGGTTCTCCCGGCGCAACGCGGTCGCTTCGCTGACCGCCTCGTCGACGTCGCGCACCGCGGTCGCCATCGACGGCTTCGGCGGCCCGTACGCCTCGAAGCGCGCCATCCGCTCCGTCGTCATGGCCGCCTCCGGGCCCAGCGGACGAGCAGGACAGCGAACCCAACCAGCGCGGCGGTGAAGATCCACGCCACGCACCGCGAGTCCTCCGCGACGTTCGCGGCGGCCGTGATCGGGATAACGTCGAAGTAGTCGCCGGGCTGTATCCAGTCGGGCGTGTGCACGATCATGCGGTCACCCCCGGGGCGGGCAGTTCCTCGCCGCCGAACGGGTGATCCGGCCCCGACAGCAGCGCCACGATGTCGCAGAGTTGGGTGAGCAGTGTGCGGATCATGCGCTGCGCCTCCGCAGTGAAGCTGGCGTAACACCCAGCCGCACTGGGGCTTCCGCAGGCACCTCAGGCACCTTTGTGCCGCCGATGGTCAACGCCTCGATCGCGTCGAGGATCTGCTGGTCCGTCAACCGCACCGTGTGCCCGACGCGGACCGCCTGAACTTTGCCCTCACGGATCCGCCGGCGAAGCCACAACGCCGGATTCTTCAAAGAATCGCCGCAGATCTGGCGTGCAGCATCTTCAAGCGAGTGGGTGCGAGTCACAATTCGAGACCCATCGCGCCGTAGATCTCACTTAGTGAGCCGATCAACGTGCCCAGTTGTTCGCGCGTCAGAAGGGCGTCGCCGTATGGTGTGTTTCCACTGCTGGCCGCGATGCAAGCGGCGTCATGACCGTCGCCAACAGATCCCAATCCGATGACGACGGTTCCTGCTTCACAGTCGATTACGTGAGGATCGACGTAGAACGAGAAGGACTCAGCAGCAGTCGTCACGCTGTTCTCACCACCCGGACGTGGATCTCCTGCGTCGCCGGGTAGGTGGTGACCTCGTAGATGCCTGGCGACGGGATCCCGGGATCAGAAAGCAGGTGCCCCCGCCATGAGTGAGGTTTCTCCGCTGACGGGTCCGGATGCCAGACCTTCTCTGTGTAGACACCATGCTCAATCTGGGTGCCTGTCTTGACTTTTCGGCCGTCCGAGTAGGTGTTGATGTCACCGAACTTCGCGGCCAGAGCTTCGACGTCAGCACGGAGATACATGAGTGCGTCAAGTGGAATGTCGTGCCCGTGGCCACAGCACGCCCCACCGATTTCGTCAGTCGTCCACTCAATGCGCTCGCGGACCATCGCGGCGGCGTACTTGATGTAGTCGTCGGCGCGCATCTATGACACCGCCAGTTCTAGTTGTCCACTGCGGCGCAGTAGTCGTTGGTGAAGTTCGGCCAACCCTTTGGCCGTGATTAGGACAGAGGGGTCACCTTGCCTCCATTGCTCCGTCTTCTTGCACCAGTACTGCTCGCCCGGGCGGTGCTTGAGGCGGCCCAGCTCGACCTGGTCTTGGTAGGCCTTCCACCTGCCGCGGCGGCCACGGAATATCCAGTCGATCGAATTCATGTACTCATAGAGGCGGTCCCGTCCGATCTTGATGTTCAGATCGCGCGACAGGATCTTGGCGGCGTCGTCGACTTCGAAGTCAGCGCCGAGTTCATACAGCCGGTCCCATGCGATGGCGCTGGGCTCAAGCTGTGCGATCCGCTCGTCTTTGGCGGCGATAATCTTCTGCGCCTCGATGACTGCGTGGGCGAGAAGTTCGGGGCCAGTTAGCGCCGGCGAGCCGACGGCGGTTTCGGCTTGGCGGGTCTTGATGACGAAATACGTTTGAGCAGCTGCAATTTGAGGCTTCCGTGGGTCACCGTTGAGCGCGACGAGGTAGCAGGCATAGCGGGAGAGGTGAAAGTCCTCGGCGGCAGGCCCACTAGCTGCAACTTTGCGGGCGCCCGCAAAGTGCCTGTGTGGATCGGTCCCCGAGTTGGAGCACGCGATCCGGGCACGTTGCACTGCGTTGGCGAAGTCGCGCCACACTAGATATCCCAAGAGCGGCATCAAGTCGCGAGCCGACCAGTACTCGCGACCCTCAGGCGTGTAACGGCGGATCGCATCGAACGGCGAACCACCGGAGTCAGCTTGAACCAGATCGGCGCTCATGCCGCACCTGCCGCGGCCAGTTCCTCGCGCACGATTTCACGGATCAGTTCGCGAAGCGCAACATCATTGCCTTCCGCATCGACGTGCCGGCGCCGTTCTAGGACAGATACCGGGACGTTGAGCGCGGTGGCCAGTCTGCGAGTGGCGTCGGCGCTCGGCATCTGGCGGCCGCGTTCCAGATCTGACAAATACGAGAGCGACATCGGAGGGTCGCAGGAGTCGGCAAGGTCCGTCAGGCTGCGGCCATCTTTGGTGCGCATGATGCGGAGCTCGTGCCATACCCCATGGGGATTCCGGGCGGTGATGGGCATGCGACCGAAGCTACGCCGTAGCTTCGCGTAGGTCAAGCGTAGTACGCCGTAGGTGTGTCGGACCTACGCTGACCTGCAATGTTCGAATATGACATGCGTGTCATTACGTAGTTTGGCGAACCTACGAAGATTAGACTTCGTAGGTCTACGCGTAGGAAGCTGTTGCCTCATGGACGACGACTTGGTTCAGCCCCCCGAGGCAGTGCTAATCGAGGATCTTCGACAGGCATTTCCAAAGAAGGAAAGGGCGGTCTCGCGGTTCGCGAAGCTGGCCAGCATTAGCGAAGGTCGCTGGCGACAGATTGCCAAGGGGTACCAGCAAGCGACCCGAGACACACGGGTGCCTGTAGTGGCGCCGGCGGACACTCTGGCGCGGATGGCACGTGCGGTCGGGGCTACGCCCGACCAATTGCGATCAACCGGCCGTGATGACGCCGCCGACGAGCTCGAACGGATGATGACCGTCCGCGAAGCCGCTCAGTATGTGCGCGACGGAGGCACCCTCCGCACGGGAGGCATGCCGGAGGGACTGGGCAAGAATCTTGCGAAGCTATTTCCGCCGGAGGTAAACGAACCCCCCGCGCCAGCCGAATACACAATCTCCGATGAGAAGGCCGTGATCGAGTCCGGCTGGTCGACAGCGACCGATCTCGCTGCCGCAGTCCTTGGGCAATCCGAACCTTCGGAGGAACTACTGGCTGCGTCCCGCCGCGTCGTTTTCGATATCTCTGCGTATCTGATCATTCGGATCCTGGAGAGCGGGTTTGCTCCGCAATTGGAAAGTTGGCTCGCCCGCATCTATAGCGAACGCGAAAAACTCTATCGCCAACTTTCGACCGGTGAGCCAAATTTTCCGTGGGCAAAGGAAGCCTTCGCCGACGCCACAGAAGCTGCATCAGAGGTCGTACGCGAGTGGGGACATATTGGTCGTGGGCCCGAGCATGCCCCTCACTCGGCGCCCGATCAGTCAAACCCGTGGTGGGACGACCTCGGTCGATATAGCACGGCCGCCCGTGAAGAGGATTATGCGAAAGAAGACGAAACCTAGTTACACACGTGTAATTGCTGGTCAGCGGGGGTTCTTGTCAGTGTCCATGGTTAGCGTCCGATCCCATGAGCCAACGGTGGCACCCCTGGAAACACGCGGGCGAGCACTACCCGCACATCACGATCGACTGTCGCAACGAACTCCCTGACCGCGTGTGGGGGTTGCAGCTCGGTCACATGATCTGGTTGTGCAGGAAGCTCAACCAGGTCCGGCGCCGCTGCACCCTCACGCATGAACTGATTCACCTTGAGCGGGGTCCTGTGCCGGCGGAGCCCAGGGCGCGGGCCCGAGAAGAACGCGCGGTCAGCGAGCTAGCCGCCCGCCGCTTGATCCCGATCGCGGCGCTCATTGACGCGTACCGGTGGTGTCCGGCTGGCGACCCCGCCGAGCTTGCCGAAGAGCTGTGGGTTGACATCCCAACCCTGCGCACCCGAATGGCGAGCCTGGACCCGTTCGAAGTCGCTGAACTTGAGCACCATTTGAACGGAGAGTGGCAGTGGATAGCTTGAGCGATCTCGACGAAGCAATCTTGGCCATGGAACGTCAATTCTGGAAGGCCGCGGGCGCGAAGGAGGAAGCCATCCGTGACCAGCTCGGGATGACGCCGATCCGGTTCTATCAGCGCCTGAACCAGCTGGCCGCGTCGGAGGCTGCGTTGGTATACGACCCGGTGACGGTGAATCGGCTGCGTCGGATCGCCGCTAAGTCAGGCCGAATGCGACCTTGATAGCGTCGTTCACCTTCGCCATAGTGGGCGGCGACAGAGCGCCAGACGATATGCTCGGAAGCTCGTCGTCCCAGAGTGTGTCGATGTTGTCGGCGACAACCCAACCAGTGAAGGGATCTTGATGAGTTAGCTGCACCGCAGTAGGGATGTGGGATTTGTCGGTTGTGGTGATCATCAGGGCCAGCACGCTTTTAAGAGCTCGATTCCGCGCGTTGTTCGACACGACAACGTAAAAGTGGGGGCCGCGGCGGCCGATGTCGGCGTGAAACACCTGGCCACGGCTCGCAGTGGTCATAGGGCGCGAAGTGTGCGATTCCGATCACGGCGGGCGCGTCGGTCAGAGTCGATAGCCCTTTCCTCTTCGCTCTGCGCGGCTAGCCGTCTGTAGCCTGCGGCCAACCGCAAGTGTTCCAGCATTTCCGAGCTGGTCGCTGTCAGCTCGCGAAGTTGCCTTCCAACGTTGAGATGGTCGGAACCCGGAGCTCCCACTGCGGAACTGAATTCATAATGCTCGGAAACAGAGGAATTGGCTGAGACCACTAGCCGCTGTCCGCTGCCGGAGCTGGGCCGAGACAGCGTGATCGATGCCGTCATCTTGGAAGCTTCCCCAGATGACGACCGAGCGCGAGCCACATTTCTTCGGCACGGTCCCGGCCGAGTATGAAGCTGCCTTTCGGGGCTACGAGCAGGCTTCCGCCGGCTGCGGCTAGGCGTTCCTCCGCGGCGTCCGGCGATAGCCACGGCGGTGGACCTATGTGGCCCAGGTACATGTAGACCGCGTCCGAACTGGCCTGATCCCAGGCGAATATCACCTGGTTGACTGCCTCGACGTTGGCGCCCATGTCGTCGGGCCAGCGCACGTCAATCGCCTTCTCGACGATGTCGTGTTCGGGCTCGTCGGCTGAGTCCGCGCGGGGTCGGGTCATGTACCCATCTTGTCAGAACCTGGTCCGATATGGGGTGCGCTTCCAATCCGTCGGAAAAACCGGCACCGAGGCGACCACCACGGGAAAGGTCTGATCGGCACGTTTCAGGCTTCGATCGCTTTCTGCGTCGGCCGCGCCAGCAGTTCGCCCATCACCGCGGCGGCGGCTTTGGTGGCGGTGCGGTCCAGGCCGCCGTACACGTCGGCGGTCATGAGCGCGGATTCGTGGCCCATGTGCCGGGAGACGACCAGCATGGGGACGCCGGCCATGAGCATCCAGCTCGCGCAGGTGTGCCGCAGTGCGTGTGGCGAGGGCGGTGGGTCGAGCTTGGCGCGGCGCACTGCCGGATCCCATACCCGGCGCTTGAACCCGGCGTAGCGGACGGGGCCGCCGGCGCGGTTGACGAACAAGTATTCGTGGGAGTAGTCGAGTTTGTCGAGGACAGCGGTGTCGACGTCGATGGTGCGGTTCGAGCGTTTGGTCTTGGTGGCGCCGATCTCGTATCCGGCTGAGCTGTACTTGGTGGCACGGCGGATCCGAACGGTCCTGGCGGCACGATCAACGTCACCGGGGCGCAGGGCGACGGCCTCCCCCCAGCGGCATCCAGATGCGACAAGGAACTCGATCAACGGTTTCCAGTAGTCGGTGGTTGCGGCTAGCAGGCTGTCGAATTCGTCACGTGACAGCATGCGGTCGGTGGCCTCGGTGTCATCGCCTGTTCCTTTGGGCAGTCGGCGGCCGGCGGCAGGGTTCGCGGGGATGTAGCGGGGCACGGCGGCGGCCAGCGCACCCGACAGGAAGCCGTGAACGTTCTTGATGCTCTTGTGACTGAGTGGGCGCCCGGTCTTGGCGCTCGGCGTGGATTCCATGCGTTTGACCCAGGCGGCGATGTCTTCTTCGGCGAGCTTGTCGAGCGGGATCTGGCCGAGGGTGGGGGCGATGTCGTTGCGGACGTAGGCGCGGTATTTGTCGATGGTGCCTTGCTCGACGCCGGTGAGGTTGTCGATGTGGCGGGTGAGCCACTGTTCGACGGTGAAGTCGCGCGGCTTGGGGGTCGCGGACTTCGGCAGGGGGATGTTCTCGATCTCCATCGCCCTGCGCGCGCCGACGGTGTTGACGAGGGTGCAGAACTCGCGGGCTTCCAGCTCGGTCTGCCAGGGGACGGAGGTCTGCTTACCGTCGAGGTGGAATAGGGTCGCCCAAGTGACGGTGGTGCCGTTCTTGTGCTCGCGTCTACGGACTGAAGCCATTAGTCCGGCCACTTACAGAGCAGGTTGGTGCGCGATTCGTTCAGGCCGACGATCCTCCACACCACAGGGCCATCTGGGGATTGGTACGCGATGTGATGCCCAAGAAACACGTCGAGGCCGAATCGCCACGGGCCGTCGTCTTCCAACGGGTTGGGCATGTCGAGCTTCCATGACCAGCCTGGCACATGATCAACCCAGTCTGGATGGATCCACAATTCGGGGCATTTCCAGATCGGTCCATCCAGCGCGACTGGGACAGCGCGCATGATGCCCTCGGTCATTCCCGCTCCTCTTCGTCGTGACAATCACACCAGCATGGTGGCCCCGGAGCTTCCGGTGGAATGCTGCAGCAGTTCTCGCAGCCAACACCGTTCATTGTTGCCAGCCCGAGCATGCGCAGTTGATGACGTGACAGTGGGCAGGCAGTGAGGACACGGCCATTTGGTCGGGCGACAGCGGATTATGCCGCCGTTTCATGTGGCCGCAGTTTGCGCACCTTGTCGAAGTGGGAACGATGACCTTCGCCGTAGCGGCTCTGTCGATGCGGGCTTGGCACGTGCGTTCGTTCTTGCAATACCAATGATGGGCCTCCCACCTGAATCCGCGCTCGCCGAGACGGTGGCACCGGCGGCATTCCTTCTCGTCCGGCGCGGGCGGGAGGTGGGCTGGGCCGTGTCGGCGCCGCAGGTTTTCCCTGCGGGTCACTGCTTCCAGGTGTTCTGGGTTGACGCAGAGGTTGTTCTTGCAGACGTGGTCGACCTCGTATCCCTCGGGGATTTCCTTGTTGTGGTGTAGCACCCACGAGACGCGGTGCGCCCCGACGACGCGGCCGGCGACGTTCATGTGGGGGTATCCACTGCAGAGGAAGCCGGTCCAGATCCAGCAGCCGTTATCGTCTGGCTGGCTCTTTTTCGCGATGAGATCTCGCTGATGCTGGCCGATGAAACGCGGGTACGGGAATCCCATGGCGGTCAGTCTAATCAGCTACACTGATTGACACGGCGTTGACACCGGCTAAATCTGGAGATGTTTACTACATATGCTGCGCAAATGGGTGGAGCTAAGGGGACTCGAACCCCTGACCCCCACACTGCCAGTGTGGTGCGCTACCAGCTGCGCCATAGCCCCTCGTGCTCATCGAAGCTACACCACCGGCCACACGCGTTCAAAACCGCTGGTGAGCATGGCGCGATATCACCGGTGATATCGCGTTCGCCGATGAGCCTGCACTTCCCCGGAGGTACTGGTGTGACGCATGTGATGCCACGCCGCCTACCCGATCACGGAATTGACCAACTCCCGCGCCACCGCCTGCACCTCCGCCAGATGCTCCGGCCCCAGGAACGACTCGGCGTAGATCTTGTAGACGTCCTCAGTGCCCGACGGCCGGGCGGCGAACCAGGCGTTCGCTGTGGTCACTTTGAGCCCGCCCAGCGGCGCACCATTGCCCGGCGCGGCCGTCAGCTTCGCCACGATCGGCTCCCCCGCCAGCTCCGTGGCGGTCACCTCCGAGGCCGACAACCGCCCGAGCCGGGCCTTCTGCTCACGGTCGGCGGGCGCGTCCACCCGCGCATACACCGGCGCGCCGTACTTGGCGGTCAGCTGGGCATACCGCTGCGACGGCGTCAGCCCGGTCACCGCGAGGATCTCCGAGGCCAGCAGGGCCAGGATGATCCCGTCCTTGTCGGTGGTCCACACTGAGCCGTCACGGCGCAGGAACGAGGCCCCCGCCGACTCCTCACCGCCGAACCCGATGGTCCCGCCGATCAGCCCGTCGACGAACCACTTGAATCCGACCGGCACCTCCACCAGCTCGCGGCCGATGCCCGCCACCACGCGGTCGATGATCGACGAACTGACCGCCGTCTTGCCCACGCCCACCCCGGCCGGCCACGACGGCCGGTGCGTGTACAGGTAGTCGATCGCCACGGCCAGATAGTGGTTCGGGTTCAGCAGCCCACCGTCGGGTGTGACGATGCCGTGCCGGTCGGAGTCCGCGTCATTGCCGGTGGCGATCTGGTATCGGTCCCGGTTGGCAATCAGAGACGCCATTGCGTCCGGCGAGCTGCAGTCCATCCGGATCTTGCCGTCGTGGTCCAGCGTCATGAACCGCCACGTCGCGTCCACCAACGGATTGACCACCGTCAGATCCAGACGATGCCTCGAGGCGATCTCGGCCCAGTAGTCCACGCTGGCGCCGCCGAGCGGATCCGCGCCGATGCGCACCCCCGCCCCACGAATCGCGTCGATGTCGACCACATTGACCAGATCATCGACGTAGGCGCTCAGATAGTCGTGCCGCTGCACCGCCGCCAACGCACGAGACAGCGGCACCCGCCGCACCAATGACAAGTCTCGCAGAATCTCGTTGGCGCGCTTGGCAATCAGACCTGTCGCGGCACTGTCGGCGGGTCCGCCGTTGGGCGGGTTGTACTTGAATCCGCCATCGGCCGGCGGGTTGTGTGAGGGAGTCACGACGATCCCGTCGGCCAGGCCCTCGGTCCGGCCCCGGTTGTAGGTCAGGATGGCATGGCTGATGGCCGGCGTCGGGGTATAGCGGTCCCGGGAATCAATCACCGCCACAACATCATTGGCTGCCAGTACCTCCAGCGCCGAGACCCAGGCCGGCTCGGAGAGACCATGGGTGTCGCGGCCGATGAACAACGGGCCGGTGGTCCCCTGCGCCGCGCGGTACTCGACGATCGCCTGAGTGGTGGCCAGGATGTGCGCCTCGTTGAACGCACCATTCAATGCCGAACCCCGATGACCCGAGGTCCCGAACACCACCTGTTGGGCGACGTCGTCGGGATCGGGGGTAATCGTGTAGTACGCCGTCACCAGGTGAGGCAGATCGACGAGGTCTTCGGGCTGGGCCGGCTGACCGGCTCGCGGGTTGGCCATGGTCAACAATTCTGCCCGTAACCCGCGACACGCTTTAGGCTGCGTAGGCGCACAGTTGGCAGACCGGAAGGAAACAGCCCGTGGCACGGCCTGACTATCGCGAGTTGGCGGCCATCTTCGCCGGCGGTGCGCTCGGCTCGCTGGCCCGGGCCGCCCTGGCCACCCTGGCCGTCCCCGATCCGGCGCGCTGGCCGTGGCCGACGTTCGTCGTCAACATCGTCGGCGCGTTCCTGGTGGGGTACTTCACCACAAGACTGCTGGAACGGCTGCCCTTGTCGAGCTATCGGCGCCCGCTGCTCGGAACCGGATTATGTGGCGGCTTAACCACTTTCTCCACCATGCAGGTCGAAACCATCAGGATGATCGAGCACGGTCACTGGGCGCTGGCTGCCACCTACACCGTCGTCAGCATCGCAATGGGACTGGTGGCGGTATACCTGGCCACCGCCCTGGTACGCCGGGTGCGCATCCGATGACGACGGTCCTGGTCTGGCTGGGCGTCATGCTCATCGGCGGTATCGGCTCGGTGACACGGTTTCTGGTGGATCGCACGGTGGCCCGTCGCGTGAGCCGCCCGTTCCCCTACGGCACCCTGACCGTCAACATCACCGGTGCCGCCCTGCTCGGGTTCCTCAGCAGCCTGGCCCTGCCCAAGGACGTGTCCCTGCTGATCGGAACCGCGTTCGTCGGCGCCTACACCACGTTCTCCACCTGGATGCTGGAAACCCAGCGCCTCAGCGAGGAACGTCAGATGCTGGCGGCGTTCGCCAACATCGCCGTCAGTGTGCTGCTCGGACTGGGCGCGGTGCTGCTGGGACAATCGATCGCGGGGTTGATATGAGCGAGAAGTGCCTCAAGCTGACCGCGTACTTCGGCGAGCGCCAGCGTGCCGTCGGCAAACCACGGCGCTTCCTGGCCGACGAAATGCTGGACCTGTTCGGCGCTCGCGGCCTGGCAACCAGCGTGATGATGCGTGGGGTCGCGAGTTTCGGACCCACCGGCGGCCTCCACAGTGACGTGTCGTTGAGCCTGTCCGAGGATCCACCGGTGACCATCGTCGCCGTCGACGTCGAATCCAAGATCCGGGGCCTGGTGGACGACGTCACCGCCATGACGGGCCACGGGCTGGTCACCCTGGAACGCGCCCGCCTCATCACCCGCGACAGCGGAACCGACGCACTCAGTGAAATCGACAGCCGCACCGGAGACGCCGCCAAGCTCACCATCTACGTGGGCCGACAGGTACGCGTCGCCGGCAAGCCGGCCCACCTGGCCGTCTGCGACCTGCTCTACAGTCACGGATTCGCTGGCGCCACAGTCCTTCTCGGCGTCGACGGCACCGCATACGGTCAGCGGCAGCGGGCCAGGTTCTTCGGCCGCAACGTCAATGTGCCGCAGATGATCATCGGCATCGGGCTGCCCCCGCAAGTCTCGGCCGCGGCCGCCGAACTTGCCTCCGTGTTGCCGAACCCATTGCTGACGATCGAGCGGGTGCGGCTGTGTAAACGCGACGGCGAATTGTTCGCCCGGCCACAGGAGCTACCGCCTACCGACAGCCAGGGACGCACGTTGTGGCAGAAGCTGATGGTGCACACCGCCGACGGCGACAGCGACGAGGGCCAGCCCATCCATCGGGCGATCGTGCAGCAGCTGATGCGCTCCCGGACGGCCCGGGGCGCCACGGTGCTACGCGGCACCTGGGGTTTCCACGGAAACCATAAACCGCACGGAGACAAGCTTTTTCAGATCACCCGCAAGGTGCCGCTGATGACGATTGTGGTCGACACCCCCGATGCGATCGCCCGCAGCTTCACCGTCATCGACGATGTGACGGCCCGCCACGGACTGGTCACCAGCGAGATGGTGCCGGCGGCCATGTCGCTGGACGGCTCGCCGCGCACCCCCGAGACACCGCTGGCCGAATACGACTACTGAGCCTCACGCAGGGTCCCGGTCTGTTCATAGCGCGGATTTCCATTCGGCCGCCAAATCCGAAATCCAGTCGGGCACGGCGTCGGCGCTGCCCGGTGGTGACTCGACCAGTACCAGCTCGTCGACACCCAGCTCGGCCAGGGCGCCGACATCGTCAACCCGGGGTGCCGCCAGGGCGACCGCCAGCCGCAAGCCGGCCGGGTCGCGTCCGAATTCGCCGACCAGCCTCTTGAGCCGCCCGATGCGGTCGCGCACCTCGTCGAGGCTGTCGAGGTTGAACCCGTACCAACCGTCGCCCCAGGCAGCGACACGACGCAGCGCGGCCTCGCTGTTACCCCCGACCACGACGGGGATACCCTGCTTCGCAACGGGTTTGGGGTTCACCCTGATCGAGTCGAAGGCGGCGAACTGCCCGTCGAACGACGCGATGTCCTCGCGCCACAGGGTGCGCATGGCGGCGACGTACTCGGCGGTGCGCGCCGCGCGCCGCTCGAACGGAACCCCGAGTGCTTCGAACTCCTCCCGGGACCATCCGACGCCGATACCGAGCGTCAGCCGCCCGCCGCTGAGCCTGTCCAGGCTGGCCGCCTGCTTGGCCACGATCACCGGGTTGTGCTCGGGGAGCAACAACACGCCGGTCGCCAGCCGGATCCGGCTGGACGCGGCCGCGGCAAAGCTCAGGGCGATCAAAGGGTCCAGCCAGTCAGCTTCTGCGGGAACTGCGATCACACCGCTGTCGGAGTACGGGTAGCGGGACGTGGCATCGTCCACCATCACGACGTGCTCGCCCGCCCAGAGGGTGGCGAACCCGTGGCGTTCCGCCGCGGCGGCGACGGCGTCGATCACCCTGCGGTCAGCGCCGGACCCGATTCCCAGCGCATGCAATCCGAGTTGCATGCGCTGATCGTCTCACGGGAGTCAGCGGGTCTCGAGGAGCTTGGCCAGGACGGCGGCATCACTGCCCTGCAGGTCCCGGCTCGCGGTCACCAGTGTGACCGTGCCCCGCCGGGCCAGTTCGCGCAGATCTGCCAGCGCCGCGTTGCCGGCCAGCTCGGCCTCGTAGCGGGCCGCGAACTCGTCGAACCGTTCCGGCTGGTGGTTGTACCACTGCCGCAGTTCGCTGGACGGCGCAACGTCCTTGCGCCAGATGCCCACCCGCGGGTCGTCCTTGCGGATGCCGCGCGGCCAGAGCCGATCGACGAGGACACGCTGTCCGTCCCGCGGTGTGACGTCAGCGTAGACCCGGTCGATGCGAACTGCGGGCACGGCCGATCAGTAGTGATAGGTGTCCGAGGGCGCCGGCGAGTGCACCTGTTCGTCCTCGAACTCCGATGCCACGATGCCGTAGGACCTGGCCAGATCGAGGATCTTGGTGGCGCGGGCGATGCGGGGCAGGTCCGATCCATTGCGGATCTCTCCCCCGTCACGCTCGAACTCGGCGAAAAACTCCTTGGCCCAACCGATTTCATCCTGAGACGGGGACAGACCCTCGTTCACCACGGCACACTGGTCCGGTGACAGGCAGATCTTTCCGGTCATGCCGAACTCGACGGAGACCGCGGTCGCCTCGATCAGCTTCAGCGGGTTGGAGCCGATGGTGGGGCCGTCGATCGCACTGGGCAGCCCCGCCGCCTTGGCCGCAATGGTGAACCGGGAGCGCGCGTAGGCCAGGGTGGCCGGTTCTTCGCCGAAGCCGGTGTCACGCCGGAAGTCGCCAATGCCGAAGGCGAGCCGGAAGGTGCCCTTGGCCGCTGCGATCTCGGTAATGCGCTCGAGCCCACGGGCGGTTTCCACCAGCGCCACGATCGGCACATTCGGCAGGCGCTTGGCGGTCTCGGTGACGTGATCCACCGATTCGACCATCGCCAGCATCACCCCGCCCACCGGCGTATCGGCGAGTTTCGCGAGGTCGTCCGCCCACCAGGGAGTGCCGAAACCATTCACCCGGACCCAGTCGTTGCGGTCGTCGCCCAGCCACCGGACCACATTGTCGCGGGCACTGACCTTGTCCTTGGGCGCCACCGCGTCCTCGATGTCGAACACCACGATGTCGGCGCGGGAGTGCGACGCAGCCTGGAACCGGTCGGCATGCGTGCCGTTGACCAACAGCCAGCTCCGGGCCAGGACCGGATCGATGCGTGAGCCGACGTCGGCGGGATCCGTCGCGTCGTAATTGGCTTGGTCATACATTGCGTGCTCTGCCGCCTTTTTCTGCCGGTCGGTGTCGTGATCGCCCATTACCGTAGCGACAGTGCGGCCGTCCTGGGAAAACCAGACCTCCCCCGGGGCACCTTCACGCAGGAGAAAACGCAGCTAGCGGGCACTCGGTGCGGCTCGCCGGGTCCCACCGCCCGAATGGCGCTCGATTCCGAATCCCCGACAACCGTGACGCCATGGTGTTGGATGGCGGGCGTGGGAGATATCAGCCGCAGTCGGACCATCGCGGCGCAGCCGCAGGCTATCTGGGATGTCCTCGCCGACTTCGGCGCGCTGAGTTTCTGGGCGGACGGCATCGACCACTCCTGCATCCTCAATCACGGTCCCGACGGAGGGCCGCTGGGCACCACCCGCCGGGTACAGGTAGGCCCCAACACCCTGGTCGAGCGCATCACCGAGTTCGACCCGCCCGCGACGCTCGCCTACGACATCGAAGGCCTGCCGGCGCGGCTACGCAGGGTGGCCAACCGCTGGACGCTGCGACCGGTGGGCGCCCAGACCGCAGTCGCCCTGATCAGCACCGTCGAGGTGGGAACGAACCGGCCGGCCCGCATGGCTGAATGGGTGGCGCTGCGGGTGCTGGCCAAGCAGTCCGATGCACTGCTTGCCGGATTGGCACAACGAATGGAGAACGCGCATGTCTGACCGCCCCGACATCGTCATCGTGATGACCGACGAGGAACGGGCGGCCCCGCCGTACGAGACCGACGAACTGTCGGCCTGGCGCCGGCAGACGCTGACCGGTCGTCGCTGGTTCGACGAGCACGGCGTGAACTTCACGCGGCACTACACCGGCTCGCTGGCCTGCGTGCCGAGCCGTCCGACGATCTTCACCGGCCACTATCCCGACCTGCACGGCGTCACGCAGACCGACGGCATCGGCAAGCGCTTCGACGACTCGCGACTGCGCTGGCTGCGCCCGGGCGAGGTGCCGACGCTGGGCAACTGGTTCCGCGCCGCGGGCTATGACACCCACTACGACGGCAAGTGGCACATCTCCCACGCCGACCTCGAGGACCCGGCGACCGGCGGATCACTGGCCACCAACGACGACGACGGCGTCGTCGACCAGGCCGCGGTACAGCGCTACCTCGACGCCGACCGACTGGATGCGTACGGCTTCTCCGGCTGGGTGGGCCCCGAACCGCACGGTGCGGGCAACGCCAACAGCGGCTACCGCCGCGACCCGCTGATCGCCGACCGGGTCGTCGCCTGGCTCGAAGACCGGTATGCCCGGCGCCGTGCCGGCGACGCGGATGCGCTGCGGCCCTTCCTGCTGGTGGCCAGCTTCGTCAACCCGCACGACATCGTGTTGTTCCCGGCCTGGGTGCGGCGCAGCCCGATCCAGCCATCTCCGCTGGACCCACCGCAGGTGCCACCGCCACCCACCGCGGATGAGGATCTGTCCACCAAGCCGGCCGCGCAGATCGCCTTCCGCGAGGCCTATTACTCCGGGTACGGTCCGTCGCCGGCGATCAGCCGCACCTACAAGCGCAACTTGCAGCGCTATCGCGACCTGTACTACCGCCTGCACGCCGAGGTGGACACGCCGATCGACCGGGTGCGCCGCGCGGTCACCGAGGGCGGCTCGGAGAACGCGGTGCTGGTGCGTACCTCCGACCACGGTGACCTGCTCGGAGCGCACGGCGGCCTGCACCAGAAGTGGTTCAACCTGTACGACGAGGCCACCCGGGTGCCGTTCGTGATCGCCCGCATCGGCGCGGATGCGACTGCGGCGCGCACCGTTGCGGCACCGACGTCCCACGTCGACCTGGTGCCGACGCTGCTCGGCGCGGCCGGCGTCGACGTCGACGCCGTGGCGGCCCAACTTGCCGAGTCATTCTCCGAGGTGCACCCGTTGCCCGGCCGGGACCTGATGCCGGTGGTGGACGGTGCTCCCGCCGACGAGGACCGCGCCGTCTACCTGATGACCCGCGACAATGTGCTCGAAGGCGACACCGGCGCGTCGGCGCTGTCCCGGCAACTGGGCCGTGACGTGAACCCTCCTGCGCCACTTCGGATTAAGCTTCCCGCGCACGTGGCCTCCAACTTCGAGGGCCTGGTCGTGCGGGTGGCGGTTGAGGACGGCGGCTCGGGGCATCTGTGGAAACTGGTGCGCACCTTCGACGATCCGGCCAACTGGACCGAGCCCGGCGTGCGTCACCTGGCCGCCAACGGGATCGGCGGCGAGGCCTACCGCACCGACCCGATCGACGACCAGTGGGAGCTCTACGACCTGACCGTCGATCCCGTTGAGGCACAGAACCGTTGGACCGACCCCGAGTTGCACGACCTGCGGCAGCACCTGCGGATGCAACTCAAGCAGGCCCGGGCCTCGGCAGTGCCGGAGCGCAATCAACCGTGGCCGTACGTCAACCGACAGCCTCCGACCGGCGAGTCCGAGGGCCTGGTGCGCCGGGTGCTGGGGCGCTTCCGCTAGGGCTGGCATCGAAATTGCGGTAGTGGTCGCGTCTTCGCCATAGTGACGACCGTGGCGGCAATCTCGGCGGAAGCGGCGATCCGAGGGCACTTCGTGCGAAGGTGGCACGATGCCTGACAGCGTGGCAGTGATCGGAGCCGGGCCCGGCGGGCTCGTCGCGGCGCGCTGGCTGCTGGCGCACGGGTTTGAGGTGGCGCTCTTCGAACAGGCGCCGACGCTTGGTGGGCAATGGGCAGGCCTTGAAGGCAGCAGCGGCGTGTGGCCCGCGATGCATACCAACAGCAGCCGGCTCCTCACGGCTTTCAGTGACCTCCCACCCGAAGTAGCCACGCCCTATCCGTCGAACCGCGACATCCTGGCCTACCTGTGCCGCTACGCCGACATGTTCGGCATCACCCCGCGCATCCGCCTGGGCACCCGTGTCGATCTGCTCCGGCGCACCGGCAACGCGTGGCTGCTCAGCCACTCCGGCACCCGTGAAAAGTTCGAGCGCGTCGTGCTGGCACCCGGCCGGTTCCATACCCCCGCGATCCCGAATATCACTGGCCTGCAGTCATTTTCCGGCATACTCGGCGCGACGTCCACGTATCACTACCGTGGGCCGGCACCGTACCGGGGCTGGCGCGTGCTGGTGGCCGGCGGTGCGATCAGTGCCCTCGATGTTGCCACCGACCTCGCCCAGAGCGGCGCACACGTGACGGTCACGCAGCGGCGGCAACGCTACGTACTGCCGAAGTTCGTGGGCGACGTGCCGTCGGACCACCGGATGTTCACTCGTTACCACGCTCTGGCCGGCGAATCGCTCCCGGCAACAGAATTCGACTGCCAGCTCAAGCAGTTCGTGGTCGGAGCGGGCGGAAACCCTGCGGACTTCGGGGCTCCGGCACCGCATCCGTCGCTGGCCACCGCTGGTGTCACCCTGAACGACGGATTCCTGCCGCTGGTCGCCGAGGGCCGAATCACGTTGCGGCCGTGGATGAAATCCGTCCATGGCTCGCGGGTGACGTTCTCCGACGGACACGATGGGCAGTTCGACGCACTCGTGTTCGGCACCGGATATCAGCTGAGCCTGCCGCTCCTCGACGCGCGCACCCGGGCACTGCTGAACGTCGGTGCAACGCATTTCGATTCCGACCGCCATACCTTCCACCCCGATCTGCCTGGGTTGGCTTTCGTCGGGCTGTGGGATCAGTCAGGCGGCTACTTTGTGCCGTTGGAGCTTCAGGCCCGCTGGATTGCGTACACCTGGGGCGGTGCGATCTCTGCTCCGGCCGAATCCGACCAGCGGAGGTCTATTGAAGCGAGTCGCGGCAGCCAGAAGGCACGCATGGACCGTGTTGCGCTGACGTTCGCCCGCGCGGCCGGCGTGGAGCCGGAGCCGGATCGCTGGCCGCAACTGCGCCGCGCGCTGCTGTTCGGCCCGCTGGCGCCGAGCTGCTTCCGGCTCGAGGGCCCCGATGCACGCGCCGACGCGGCACGGCACTTCACTCGCGATGCCGCCGAGTTCGGTGCGATCACGTCCAATGAGCTGACCGAGCTGGAACGCAGCCGCTGGTCGCGACTGGCACCGGCCGGGTAGTCAGGTTGTGGCGCGTTGCTGGCGCGCCGCATAGAGGATCGAGCCCGCGGTCTGAAACGGCACCGTGTCGCGATGAGCGCTGGCGACGGGCAGGTCGGCAGCCCGGCGCAACATCATCAACGCGAGCGTGCCATTGGTGGAGTAGGGCACGATCAGGACGTTGGCCAGCGCGTCGGCACCCGTCACCGTCATCACATGCTGCTGCTTGTGCTGCCAGCCCTGCCAGTTCAAATCGGGCGGTCGTTGCAGTGGCGGCCAGTTGACCGCGATGTTGGTGATCTCGCCGAGCCGGGCACGCAGCGCCAGAATGAGATCCGGCAACTCGACGCCGATCCGGTCGGTCCGGGGCCACCAGGCTCCGTCGATGTCATTGCCGAGCTCAGTCGCCAGGGTGAGGCGTATCGGGGTGGACTAGCGTCGCACCCCCAGCGAATGGTTGACGAGATTCACCGGGGCTTTTCCTTCATGCTCGGCATCGTCCGCCCCGCGGCTGCGGGACGCCGGAGGAATCGCATTGCCCTGAGGAACGGCCCGTAGCTGGCTACTGGTCACCATCGCTGACAACGAAAAGGCTCGGCCATGACGGTACGCCACCTGCAGCACCGCAGAACCTTCGGCCGTAATGCTGATTGGTAACGGTTGCCCGCGACATAGGGGAGGATGGTCACATGGCCACAGACAATTGGTGCGATGCACCCGAGATTCATCCGTCGGAGATCCGGGTAGGTGACACCATTGGCACGGCGGCTCCCGACCATCGCCCGTACGAAGTCAGGATGATCAGCACGCCGCAAGCCGGCTCTACGCGCTGGACCTTCTTCGGTCGCGACAAGAACGGCCAACAGCACTCGGACACCTTCCGGGACGGTCAACTGGTCCGCCGGTACGCCAAGGCGTCCTGAGAGAGGTTAAAAGCGGATGCCGAAGTTCTCGCTGCCCGAGGAGAAGCCCGACGGGCTGGCCTCCCCCGCCACAACGAAGATCATCAAGTACGCGTCGAAGGCGCACGTCGCGATCTTCAAGCTGACCAATGGCCGCATCGGCAACAAGTGGCGCATCGGCGCCGGATTCGACAAGCCGGTGCCGACATTGCTGCTCGAACATCGTGGCCGCAAATCGGGAAAGTCGTTCACCACTCCCCTGCTCTACCTGCGCGACGGGGCCAATTACGTCATCGTCGCCTCACAGGGCGGCCATCCCAAGAATCCGCAATGGTACTTCAACCTCGTCGCCGCCCCCGATACCCGGATTCACGTGAAAGGCCAACGCAATCTTGAGGTTTCGGCACGGGTCGCCTCCACCGACGAGCGCGCCGCGTTGTGGCCCCGGCTCGTCGAACTCTATGCGGATTTCGAGAAGTACCAGCGATGGACCGAGCGCGAGATTCCGGTGATCATCCTCTCGCCGCGCTAGCGGTCAGCCGGAACAGGGCGCGGTCCAGCGTCGGCAAGATGTCGGTGATCGGGATCTCGCCGGCAGCGAACCGTGCGACCAAGCCGTAGGCGAGGTTGGACACGATCGGCGGCAGCTCCTCGACCAGGTCGGGTTCGGCGCCGGTAAGCACGGCCATCGCCGCGGGTATCACGGCGTCCAGGCCGTGGCTGACCAACTCCTGACCTCCGGGAGCCGACCGCGCCCGGAAGTACGCACGCAACATGTCCGGGTGACGCTCCCAGGGCTCGAAAATGGTCCGGAACACCCGCATCAGACCGTCGTAGACCGATTCGCCGGGCTCCGGTGTCTGTGAGGCCAGACCGGCATACCGGTTCTCGTCCATCCATCGCTGCAAGGCGGCCAGGATCAACGTGTCCCTGGTGGGAAAACGCTTGTAGATGGTGGTCAACGAGGTGCGCGCCCGCTTGGCGACTTCACGCAGTTGGACGGCGTCATAGCCCTCGGTCTCGAGGATCTCGACGACCACATCCAGGATCGGATCGGACTCGTCGGTCATGACCTCGGCGCTAACCACATCCACCCTTACTTCGAGTCTTGCCTCAACCCAGTAACGTGGTTACTGTACCGGGAGTAACCATGTTACTCAATCAGGAGGATGCCGATGCCCGGCCGAGTAGCAGGCAAGGTCGCATTCGTCACCGGCGCGGCGCGGGGCCAGGGTCGCAGCCACGCGGTGCGGTTGGCCCAGGAAGGCGCCGACATCATCGCCGTCGATGTCTGCCGACCGTTCGACAACTCCCCGGCACCCGCCTCGACGCCGGAAGATCTCGCCGAAACGGCCGATCTGGTCAAGGGTTTCGACCGCCGCGTGGTCACCGCCGAGGTCGACGTCCGTGACTACGACGCGCTCAAGGCCGTCGTCGACAGCGGCGTCGAGCAACTCGGCCGCCTCGACATCGTCGTCGCCAACGCCGGAATCGGCACTGGCGGTGTCCGGTTGGACCGGATGGATGAGGAACTCTGGCAGGAGATGATCGACGTCAACCTGACCGGAGTGTGGAAATCGGTGAAAGCCGCTGTGCCCCATCTGCTTTCCGGCGGCGGCGGTTCGATCGTGCTGACCAGCTCGGTGGCCGGCCTGAAGTCTTACGCGCACACCGGCCATTACGTGGCGGCCAAGCACGGCGTGGTCGGGCTGATGCGGTCGTTCGCGGCGGAGCTCGGTCCGCGCAACATCCGGGTCAATTCGGTGCATCCCACCCATGTGAACACACCATTGCTGATCAACGAGCCCACGTTCCGGCTTTTCCGGCCCGATCTGGAAAATCCGGGACCCGATGACCTGGCGCCGATCTGCCAGAGCTTCCACACCCTGCCGATCCCGTGGGTCAACGCCGAGGACATCAGCAACGCGGTGCTGTTCCTGGCCTCCGACGAGGCGCGTTACATCACCGGCGTCACCCTGCCGGTGGACGCGGGAAGTTGCCTGAAGTAGCGAAAGGACCTGTCGTGACCATCACTTCGGAGACCGACGTCTACTACGACCCGTACGACGTCAACATCACCGCCAACCCGTACCCCACCTTCGCCCGGCTGCGCAACGAGGCCCCGCTGTATTACAACGAGCGGTATAACTTCTGGGCGATCTCCCGCCACGCCGACGTCGAGAAGGCGCTGTCGGACTGGGAAACGTTCTCCAACAGTCGAAGTGACATCTTGGAGCTGATCCAGTCCAAGTTCCCCATGCCTCCGGGCGTGATGATGTTCGAGGACCCGCCGACGCACACCATGTTGCGTGGGGTGATGTCGCGGGTGTTCACGCCGCGCCGGATGGCGGCGATCGAGGACCAGATCCGGGCCTACTGCGTCCGGTGCCTGGATCCCCTCGTGGGCTCGGACGGTTTCGACATCATCGCCGAACTCGCGTCGATGATGCCAATGCGTGTCATCGGCATGTTGCTGGGCATCCCGGAGGACGACCAGATCGGGGTGCGCGACGCGAACGACGCCAACCTGCGGACCAAACCCGGCACCCCGATGAAGGTGGCCGATCCGGACTCGATTGCCGACGGGCGTATCTACGCCGACTACGTGGACTGGCGCGCCAAGAATCCCTCGGACGACCTGATGACCGCACTACTCAACGTCGAGTTCGAGGACGAAACAGGCGTGACGAGAAAGCTCACCCGCAAGGAGGTGCTGCACTACACGCAGGTGGTTGCCGGCGCCGGTAACGAGACGACGGGCCGGTTGATCGGTTGGCTGGCCAAGGTGCTCGCCGAGCACCCCGACCAGCGCCGGGAAGTCGAGCGGGACCGGTCCCTGCTGACGCGCGCCGTGGACGAGACGCTGCGCTTCGAGCCGACCGGCCCGCACGTCGCGCGCTACACCATCCGCGACTTCGAGGCATACGGCACCACCGTGCCGGCGGGCAGCGCTATGCTACTGCTCTTCGGATCAGCGAATCGGGATCCGTTGCGCTACAAGGATCCTGACACATTCAACGTGCACCGGGACAACATCTCCCACCTCACTTTCGGCAAGGGGGTCCACTACTGCCTGGGCGCGAATCTGGCACGCCTGGAGGGCAGGGTGGCGCTCGACGAACTGCTGAACCGCTGGCCTGAATGGGACGTCGACTACGACAGCCTCAAGCTGGCGCCGACCTCGACGGTGCGCGGGTGGGAAAGGCTGCGCATCGTCTTTCCCTGATGCCTCACGTCAACCGCGCGAGCTCGGCCAACTCGTCCAGCTGGCGCAGCGACTGGTCGCGTGGCGCGGTGTCCAACCTGAGTAGGACACGCTCCACTCCGAGCGGCGCGTAACCCTCCAGGGTCTGCGCGGTGGCTTCACCCCACTGGCACACCGTCACCGGGACATCGGGACCGGCGACCGCACGCAACTCCTCCAGCGGACCCGCCAGCGATTCGAAGCCCCGCTCTTCGAGCGCCGGGCCCAGCTCGGTCGGGCGGATGCTCTCGTCGGTGATGAATGTCAGAATTCCGTAGCGCATTTTCGTCCCTCTCCTCGGGTTCACTCTGGCAAGAAGACCCGGCTATGGGAATTAATTCCTGACCTGGGCGGTAGAACAACGCATGAAGCTCAACGACGCGGCACGCCAACTGATCGGCAACGGCGCCGACGCCACGCTGGTCACCCTCAATCCTGACGGCAGTCCCCAGGTGAGCCTGGTGTGGGTCGCGCTGCAGTCCACACCGGACGGCGACGAACTCGTCACCGCGCACCTGGCCGAACACAAGAAGGTGCGCAACGTCCGCAACGATCCGCGCGTTGCCGTCACGATCGTCTCGACCGGCGACCCGCACGGGGACATGCGGCCGTACCTCGCGATCAACGGGACGGCGCGCATCGTCGAAGGTGGTGCGCCGGAATTGTTGAAAGAGCTCGCGCAGACGTTGTCGGACCCGCAGGTGTTCCCGCCGGCCGGTGCGCCGCCGGGATTCCTCACCCGCATCCGCATCGACAAGGTCGGCGGCATCGGCCCCTGGAGTTAGGCGTTGGAGTTAGGCGTCGACGGCCACCTGCGGAACCCGCTTCGCCGGGCGTGCCGCGCCCCAAAGCCCAACGCCCACACCGACAATCGCGCCGCCGAGGCCGATGACCTGTTGGGAGCGCGTCAAGTCGTGATGCACGCTCATACCGCCAAGTAGGTCGGCCGCGTCCGCTCCACCCGACGCCAAGAACCACCCGCGGGTGTTTCTGCCACGCAGCGCAGCCGTGGCCAGCAGCCCGCCGATCAATGCGTCTCGGTATCCCATAGAGCGCAACAGCAGTCGTGCTTGCGCGTCCGGCTGGTGCGGGGTGCCCCACAGCCGGTTGGCACGGTCGGGGTCGACGAGGAAGGAGATCCCTGAAGCGAGTCGGATACTGCCCGCGATGAGAGCGGCACGATCGATGGCCATGGCGGCAGCTTAGAGTCTTCCCACACCACAGGAGAAGGAGTCTGGGATGACGTGGCAGATCGTGATGTTCGTCGTGAGCCTCATCGTGGCCGGCGTTGCGGCCCTTGGTTTGCTGCTCAGTCGCGACGACAAAGCCCGCAGCCGTCGCAGGACGGCGGTCTTCGGAGCTCTGGGCGGCGCGGTCCTGTTCTTCCTGTTGGGCTGTTTCACGATCGTGGGCACCCGGCAGATCGCGATCGTCACCACCTTCGGGCGCCCCACCGGGGTGAGTCTGAACAACGGATTCCACGGCAAGTGGCCGTGGCAGATGACGCATCAGATGGACGGTGCGGTGCAGATCGACAAGTACGTCAAGGACGGCAATCACGACGAGCGCATCATGGTCAGACTGGGCAACCAGTCCACCGCCTGGGCCGACGTGAGCATCCGCTGGCAGCTCAAACAACACGCCGCCCCCGAGCTCTTCCAGCAGTACAAGACATTCGACAACGTGCGCGTCAACCTGATCGAGCGGAACCTGTCCGTCGCGCTCAACGAGGTGTTCGCCGCGTTCAATCCGCTGGACCCGCAGAACCTCGACGTCTCTCCGCTGCCCAATCTCGCCAAGCGCGCCGCTGACCTGATGCGCCAGGACGTGGGCGGACAGGTCGACATCTTCGACATCAACGTGCCCACCATCCAGTACGACCAGGGCACCGAGGACAAGATCAACCAGCTCAATCAGCAGCGCGCCCAGACCTCGATCGCAGTGGAGTCCCAGCGCACCGCGGAAGCCCAGGCCAAGGCCAACGAAATCCTGTCCCGCTCCATCAGCAACGACCCCAACGTGGTTGTGCAGAACTGCATCACCGCGGCAATCAACAAGGGCATCAGCCCGCTGGGTTGCTGGCCGGGTACCACCGCGATGCCCACGGTGCCCGTACCCGGACGGTAATCGCACCCGGAGCCACCCATGAGAGGGTGGTTCCTCATGGAGATCCCGTTCGCCGACGTGCTGCGCGCCCGTTTCGGACCTGGCAGGGGACGCCACGTGCCCGAGTTTGATCTCACGCCGGCTGCCGAGGACCTTCAAGACCTCGAAGACCTCGAAGACCTCGAGACCAAAGCGACCGATGCCGCGTTGGACACCGTCGACCTGCCATCGGCGGACCCGGCCCTGCTGCTGCAGAAAATGGAAAACCGGCTGGTGCGCAATCACCTGGCCAATCCCGATGTGCTCAGCGACGAGCAGCTGCGCAGACTGCGCTACATCCTGAATTTCGCCCGGCTCGCCGACTTCGAACCCGGCGCCGCCGGCCCGGGCGGCAGCCGGGGCCGCGGTGACATCTCGGTGGGCGCGGAGATCGGGCCGTGGCGCTCGAGGGTCGTCGATGCGTTGTTCGTACCGTTGCGCGAGGAACCCGATCCGGTCAAGGCGTTGACGGCGGCCCGTGAACTGCTGGGGGGCCTGGCCCAGGATCAGGACGACCAGCGCCAGGTGCTCATCGACCGGCACCGCAATGACTTCTCGGCCGCCGAACTGGACGCCGAAGTGGGCTTCAAGAAGCTCGTCACCGTGCTCGGCGGCGGCGGTGGCGCGGGCTTCGTCTACATCGGCGGCGTGGCGCGATTGTTGGAGGCCGGCCAGGTACCCGACTACATGATCGGCTCGTCGTTCGGATCCATCATGGGCAGTTTGGTGGCCCGCGAGCTGCCGGTGCCGATCGAGGAGTACGTGGCGTGGGCGAAGACGGTGTCCTATCGCGCCATCCTCGGGCCGGAACGGGTCCGGCGCCGCCACGGCATGGCCGGTCTGTTCACGTTGCGTTTCGACCGGTTCGCGCACACCCTGCTCAGCACCGAAGACGGCGAGCGCCTGCGCATGTCGGACCTCGCGATTCCGTTCGACGTGGTGGTTGCCGGGGTGCGCCGGCAGCCGTATGCGGCGCTGCCCTCCAGGTTCCGCCGGCCCGAGCTGGCGGCGCTGCAATTGCGCTCAATTCCTTTCCGGCCCATCGGGATCGGGCCGTTGGTGGCGGCGCGCATGTGGCAGGTGTCGGCGTTCATCGACCTGCGGGTGGTCAAGCCGATCGTGATCTCAGGTGACGATCCGGCACTCGACTTCGACGTCCTGGACGCGGCATCGTTCTCCTCGGCCATCCCCGGCGTGCTGCATCACGAAACAAGTGACGCCCGGATGCTGCCACTGCTGGAAGACTTGTTCGCCGAGCGGGAGATCGCGGCCCTGGTCGACGGCGGGGCGGCCAGCAACGTGCCGGTCGAACTGGCGTGGAAACGGGTCCGCGACGGCAAGCTCGGCACCCGCAACGCCTGCTATCTCGCCTTCGATTGTTTTCACCCGCAATGGGATTCGCGACACCTCTGGCTGGCCCCGATCCTGCAGGCGATACAGGTGCAGATGCTGCGCAATCTGCCCTACGCCGACCACCTGGTCCGCTTCGAGCCGACCCTGTCGCCGATCAACCTGGCCCCGTCGGCCACCGCGATCGATCGCGCCTACCGGTGGGGAAGCGCCAGCGTCGAGCGGGCGATCCCGGTGACATCGGCATTGTTGGCGCCGACCTGGTGGGTGGGCGATGCACCGCCGGTTCCCGCCGCACAACCGCAGGAGCACGCGAAGTCGGTCGCGTCGTCGATGGGCTCGGTGATGGCGGCGATTAAGGCGCCGAGTGGCCGCCTGACCCGCTGGCGAAACCGCCACCTGACCTGACACGCGCCGCGCCGACTACCATGACCCCCATGGTCGACCGGGTCGGAGGCGCCGACTACAACGCTGGCGAAACGGCAGACTCGGCAAACCTGGCCTGGTCCAGCGGTAACGAACTCCCCGACATCCAGGACGCCCCGGCAGCCCCGGCCAGCCGGGCGAATCCCACCGCACCGCCCGACGACGTCGAGCAGTCCTGGACCACCGCGTGGACCCGGGCCGCCACCGTCCTGCTCGTCTGCCTCGCCCTGGCCGTCGTGATCGTCGTCGCGGGTTGGCTGATGCACCAGAACAACACATCCGAGAAAGCCGCAGAGCCGGCGCGGACCACGACCGCGCCGGTGACCACCACCGCGCCGGCTACCACCACCGTCTCGTCCACCGCGGACCAGGACAGCCGGTACATCGCCTCGCTCAACGAGAAAGGCATCCAGTTCGCCAACCCGGAAGCCGCCGTCTTCAACGGCAAGACGGTGTGCCAGAACATCGGGCAGGGCATGACGGTGCAAGAAGTGGTCGCGCAGTTCCGGTCCAGCAGCCCGGACTTCGCTGTGCACGCCGAAGACTTCGTCGCCATCTCCGTCCGCGCCTACTGCCCCCAGTACAGCAAGCTGGTCGCCGCTATCTGATCAGCCGGTGATCGCGCGGAAGGCACTGACCAGCTCCGCCAATACCTCCTGGGCCTGATCCGGATCTGAGGGCAGGGACCCCGAGAACCGGATGTCGGTGGCGCCGTCGGCGAGAATGCGCGGAACCACCGCCACCGAGGCACGCACATCGATTCTTCGATCGGAGCCCTTCACCAAGGCCGCCGAGCCCTGAACCTCGAGACCACTCGGATCTGCACCGGTGTCAGCGATCGCACGTTTCATCGCCGGCACGGCGCTGCCGAGGTCGGTGATCGCCGGTCCCCACGGAATCCAGCGCATGCCGAACCTGCTCAGCCGCCGCGCGACGGCGGAGTTGACGGTGCCGCTGACCCAGATCGGAACACCATTGGGCTGCAACGGCTTTGGCATCTGATGAATGCCGTCGAAGGACAGCTCCGGAGAGTCGTAGCTGGCACGCTGCTGCGTCCACAGCGTCTGGCACACCCCCAACGTGTGATCGAGCAGGCGGCCACGGCGCTCGAAGGGCAGTCCGGCGGCCTGGTACTCCTCGCGTTGCCAGCCGATTCCCACGCCGAGATCGATCCGCCCACCTGACAACACATCCATGGTGGCCAATTGTTTGGCCAGCACGGCCGGCCGTCTGAGCGCGGCCAGCAACACCGAGGTTCCCAGCCGGATACGGGTGGTGGTCGCGGCGATAGCCGTCAGCAGGATGAGCGGTTCCAGCCATTGGCCGTCGGGGCCGGTCGGCTGTCTACCACCGGTGGTGCCCCCTACCGCCGGATCGGCGTAGGCGTCCAGATTCTCACCGAACACCACGTGGTCGGACACCACGACGCGATCGACGCCGACGGCGTCCATGGCGCCGGCCACCTTCAGCGTCGGCGTCCAGTCCACGTCCGGGCCGTCACCGAAGTTGCGCAGATAGAGCGTGAGTTTCGGATGACCCGTCATACGCCGATTCCCGTCACCCACCGAGTATCTCGGATGCCTCCCGCACGGCACGCGCCGGCGTTAGGTTGAGAGCAATGAGTGCCAAACCGTCCGTTCTGTTCGTCTGCATCCACAACGCCGGCCGCTCCCAGATGGCCGCCGGCTTCCTCGCAGCGCTGGCCGGCGACGCCATCGAGGTGCGCTCGGCAGGCAGTGCTCCGGCCGATGCGGTCAATCCCGCCGCCGTGCAGGCCATGGCCGAGGTCGGCATCGACATCTCCGCCGAGAATCCGAAAATTCTGACCGCCGACGCGGTGCAGGACTCGGACGTGGTGATCACGATGGGTTGCGGCGATACCTGCCCGTTCTTTCCCGGCAAGAGCTACCGCGACTGGGTGCTCGAGGACCCCGCCGGCAAAGGCGTGGAGGCGGTGCGGCCCATCCGCGATCAGATCAGGGCCCGCGTCGAAGACCTCATCGCCGAGTTGCTACCCGACCGGGCAGATCACCGAAAGTTGTTCTAGGAGCAGCAGTCCGGGTCCAGGACCATCACCAGTGCGGCCACCGCGGCGCGGTGCGGACGGTGATATACGTTGGTGCCACGCCTGGTCGACTCGACCAGGCCGGCGTTTCGCAATTGATTCAAATGGTGGCTTACCGTGGATTCGCCGACGCCGATCGCCGCAGCCAACTGCCCACTGTTGCATCCATCCCCGGTCGCGCCGAACAGCAGGGACATGATCTTCACCCGTGCCGGATCGGCCAGCGCTTTGAGCCGGAGCGCCACGTGCAGGGCGTCGTCGTCGCTCATCACTCCTGCGGCGACCGGTGCGCAGCACACAGGCGCGGAGATGTCGATCACCGGCAGGGCCTTGGGCATGAACCCATCATGCCATAGGGTTTGACATATATCGAAAAAGTGGCATGCTAATGCCCATCAGATGAGTTCGACATATGTCGTAAAGGTTGCCAGGAGGCGCCCCATGTCCCGTATTCAGTTGGCACTCAACGTCGATGACATCGACGACGCCATCGCGTTCTACTCCAAGCTTTTCAACACCTCGCCCGCCAAGGTCAAACCGGGTTACGCGAACTTCGCGATCGAAGAGCCGCCGCTGAAGCTCGTCCTGCTGGAGAATCCGGGCCAGGGCGGCACGCTCAACCACCTCGGGATGGAAGTGGAATCCAGCGATCAGGTGCACGCCGAGATCGCCCGCCTGGCCGGCGAGGGCCTGTTCACCGAGGAGGAGATGGGCACCACGTGCTGCTTCGCCACCCAGGACAAGGTGTGGGTGAACGGCCCGGGCGGGCACCGCTGGGAGATCTACACCAAGCTGGCCGATGCGCAGACCTTCTTCGGAGCCGCTGACGAGCAGGCCCCCTGCTGCGGCGCGCAGGCCGCGGCGCAGTGAGGGCGCCGGTCCGGGCGCCCTCGGTGTGGACGCCCGGAGAGTTCCCCGACGAAGCGCTCTGGTCATTCGATCTCTCCCCCGCGGATCGGCAGGCGCTGATCGACTATGGACGCGGTGGCGAAATCGCGGATTTAGCGCGTCATCTCAGCAACGGAGCCCGGCATTGGGCCGAATTGCTCACCCAGGGGCCCGGTTTCGTGCGGTTGCGGCGATTCCCCATCGACGCGCTCACCGCGGCCCAGACCGAGCGAGCCTACCTCGGTCTGGGCGGACTGCTGGGCGAGCCGGTCGGCCAGGACCGCGACGCCAACGTCCTCACGCACATCCGGGACGAACGCCAACCCGCCGCGCCGGGCGTGCGCAAGTACCGCACCAACCTGCGTCAGGACTTCCACAGCGACGGCTCGGACCTCGTCGGGTTGCTGTGCCTGCACCCGGCCAAGACCGGTGGTGAGTCCAGGATCGTCAGCGCGCACGCCGTCTACAACGAGATGCTGCGCCGTGCGCCGCATCTGGTCGACGTGATGTATCAGTCGATGCCGTGGGACCGCAACGAAGAGCAGGGCGCCGGCGAGTCGCCGTTCTTCGAGCTGCCCCCGATCACCGACATCGACGGGATGCCGCGACTGTTCTTCGTTGCCTGGTACATCCGGGACTCCCAACGCCACCCGGACGCCCCCCGGCTCACCGAGAGTCAAAGCGCGGCATTGGATCTCGTCGAGGACATCGCCAACGATCCGGCCTTCCATATCGAGATGCGCTTCGAGCCGGGCGACGTTCAACTGCTCAACAACGCGGTCGTCCTGCACTCCCGGGAGGCCTACACCGACGAGGACGACCCCGCGCTCAGGCGACATCTGTTGCGGCTGTGGCTGAGAACCGCCACAGCCACCACCCATCAGCTCCTGCGTGCCGGCATCCCACGCCAGGACCAGAAAATCACGAGCATTCCAGGAGCACCTGCATGAGCGACGTGACCGCAGCATCCGAACAACCGGTGGTGGCCAAACTCTCCACCCTCGATCGGTTCCTGCCGGTATGGATCGGTGTCGCCATGGCCGCGGGCCTGCTGCTCGGCAGGTGGATACCAGAGCTGAACACCACTCTGCAGAAGGTTCAAATCGACGGGATTTCGCTGCCGATCGCCCTGGGCCTGCTGATCATGATGTATCCGGTGCTGGCAAAAGTGCGCTACGACCGCCTCGACACGGTCACCGCCGACCGCAGGATGCTGGTCAGTTCCCTGCTGCTCAACTGGGTGCTCGGACCGGCGCTGATGTTCGCCCTCGCCTGGTTGTTGCTGCCCGATCTGCCCGAATATCGCACCGGCCTGATCATCGTCGGATTGGCCCGCTGCATCGCCATGGTCATCATCTGGAACGACCTGGCCTGCGGTGACCGCGAGGCGGCCGCGGTCCTGGTGGCGCTCAACTCGATCTTCCAGGTGCTCATGTTCGCCGTGCTCGGCTGGTTCTATCTGTCCGTGCTGCCCGGCTGGCTGGGTCTGTCCCAAACCACGATCTCCACCTCGCCGTGGCAGATCGCCAAATCCGTTCTCATCTTCCTCGGCATCCCGCTGCTGGCCGGTTACCTGTCCCGCCGGCTCGGTGAACGCGCCAGGGGCCGCGATTGGTACGAGACCCGCTTTCTGCCCCGCGTCGGGCCCTGGGCTCTCTACGGATTGCTGTTCACCATCGTGATTCTCTTTGCGCTACAGGGGAAACAGATCACCAGCCGCCCCGCGGATGTCGCCCGTATCGCGCTGCCGCTACTGGCCTATTTCGCCATCATGTGGGGCGGCGGCTACGCGTTGGGCGCCGCGCTGCGCCTGGGCTACGAACGCACCACCACGCTGGCCTTCACCGCCGCCGGCAACAACTTCGAATTGGCCATCGCCGTGGCGATAGCCACCTACGGCGCCACCTCGGGGCAAGCCCTTGCCGGCGTCGTCGGACCACTCATCGAGGTACCCGTCCTGGTCGCCCTCGTCTACGTGTCGCTGGCCCTGCGGCGACGGTTCCCGCCGCGGAGCGCAACCGCCGGGGTGCATGCTTGACACCGTGAAGGTCGGCGTCCAGATTCATCCGCAGAACACGACGATGGCCGCCCTGCGGGCGGCGTGGCAGACCGTCGACGAACTCGGGGTGGACAGTCTCTGGACGTGGGACCACTTCTTCCCGCCGCTCTATGGAGCCGCCGACGAAGCCCACTTCGAGGGCTGGCAGATTCTGGGCGCGATGGCGGTCACCGCGTCGAACGTGTCCCAGATCGGGATGCTGGTCACCGGCTGCGGCTACCGCAATCCCGACCTGCTGGCCGACATGGCCCGCACCCTGGATCACCTCTCGGAGGGCCGCGCGGTGCTGGGGATCGGCTCGGGCTGGATGGACAAGGACGAGAAGGAATACGGCTACCCGGTGCGCACGCCCGCGCAACGGCTCGACCTGCTCGCCGAGACGCTCCCCCGCATCCGCCGGCGTCTGGGCCTGTTACAGCCGGGGCCGATCGGCCCACTGCCGATATTGATCGGGGGAAACGGGGAACGCCGCACGCTTCGTCTGGTGGCCCAGCACGCGGACATGTGGAACGGCTACGGCGACGCCGCCACCATCCGAGCCAAGAATCAGGTCATCGATCGGTGGTGTGAAGAAATCGGGCGCGACCCGCGGGAGATCGAGCGCACTGTGTGGATCGAGCGCGCAGACCCCGAGGCTATGGCGGCGCTGGCCGAAGCCGGCGCCGAGCACCTGATCCTCGGCCTGCGCGCGCCGTATGACACGGACGAGGTGGAACGCCTGGTCGCCCACCGGCTGGCGTTTTAGCGCCCAGTTGCCCGGGTATGCGCCGACAAGCGGTGCACAGCCCCCCGCCCGCAGTTTCCGAGCCCCCGCACCGGAGGTTTTCTGGTATGTCCGAAATGATTGTTGAAACACCCGAAGAAGTGATCGCCTTCCTCAAGGCCCAGCACGACCTGATCGAGGACATGTTCGACCAGGTCCTGCTCGCTTCCGACCCGCAAGCCCGCGAGAAGCCGTTCATCGAGTTGCGACAGCTTCTCGCCGTGCATGAGACCGCGGAGGAGATGTTCGTCCACCCGCGCGCCCGGCGCGAAGTCGATTCCGGCGAAGCGATCGTCGACAGCCTGCTGGCCGAAGAGCACTCCGCCAAGGAACTGCTGTCGAAAATCGAAAGCCTTGACATCACCTCAGAAGAATTCATCGACGAGCTCACCACGCTGCGCGAGGCCGTGCTGGCTCACGCCGAACACGAGGAACTCGAAGAATTCGAGCAGTTGCAGGCTGACATCGGCCCGGAGGAACTCAAGCGGATGGGAACGGCGGTGAAACTCGCCGAGGCCATCGCGCCGACGAGGCCGCACGCCGGCGTGGAATCGGCCAAGTTGAATTTCGCCGTCGGCCCGTTCGCGTCGATGCTCGATCGCGCGCGCGACTTGATCAAACACTCCGTCAGCTAGGAGATACATGAGCCACCCCGAAACACCGGAAGACCCGGAAAGTCCCGACGAAAGCGGCGACGACAGCATCGTGTCACCGCCGGCCTACCCGGCGTACTCCACGCCTCCGCCGGAAGGTTTGGCCACCAACGAGGACGGGTGATTCTCCGTAGTGTGTGACAAGTGAGCGTTACTCCCGACACCACGATCGCCCTGCAGAATCGCTTCGCAAGCGAGTTGCCCGAGATGGCGGTCTCCTGGCAGGCCGACGTGCCGCCAGAGGCTCGGCTGCTGGTGCTCAACGACCCGTTGGCCGCCGACCTCGGTTTGGACGCCGACTGGCTGCGCAGTCCGGATGGACTGCGGTTCCTGACGGGGAACTTGGTCCCCGCGGGTGCTGCGCCGGTGGCCCAGGCCTACGCCGGGCATCAGTTCGGTGGCTACGTGCCCCGACTGGGTGACGGGCGCGCCCTGCTGCTCGGTGAGCTCACCGACGCCGAAGGCCGACTGCGCGACATCCACCTCAAAGGCTCCGGGCGCACACCGTTCGCCCGCGGCGGCGACGGCTTAGCCGCCACCGGTCCGATGCTGCGCGAATATATCGTCAGCGAGGCCATGCACGCACTCGGGATTCCGACGACGCGATCGCTGGCCGTGGTGGCCACCGGACGACCGGTGGCCCGCGAAATCATGCTGCCGGGCGCGCTGCTGGTCCGGGTGGCGAGCAGTCATCTCCGAGTTGGTAGCTTCCAATATGCCTCTGCCACAGGCGATCTCGATCTATTGCGCCGGCTCGCCGACCATGCCATCGCCCGCCATCATCCGGAGGCGGCGAGCGCCGAGAACCCCTACCTCGCGCTCTTCGAAGGGGTGGTCGCCGCTCAGGCGTCGCTGGTGGCGCGCTGGATGATGGTCGGTTTCATCCACGGGGTGATGAACACCGACAACATGACGATCTCCGGCGAGAGCATCGACTACGGGCCGTGCGCGTTCATGGAGGCCTACGACCCCGACACCGTCTTCAGCTCGATCGACGCATGGGGCCGCTATGCCTACGGCAATCAACCGACGATCGCCGCCTGGAACCTCGCACGCTTCGCCGAGACGCTGCTGCCATTGTTCGGAGAGGACGTCAACGAGTCGATTGCCTTGATAGAGCATGCATTCGACGGTTTTCATGCTTACCACTCGGCGTGGCTTTCGGGCATGCACGCCAAGCTCGGCGTGCCCACCAACGTGGATGCCGTGCTGCCGCTGCTCGACGAATTGCTTCCGATGCTGCAGGAGAGCCACGTCGACTTCACCTCGTTCTTCCGCCACCTGGCCCGCGCCGCCCGCGGCGACGACGAAGCTGCGCGTGGACAGTTCGTCGACCCCGCGCAGTTCGACAACTGGGTGCAACGCTGGCGGGCCCTGGGACCGGACGCCGACGCGATGGACCGGGTGAACCCGATCTACATCCCGCGCAACCACCTCGTCGAGGAGGCGCTGACAGCGGCGACCGACGGCGATCTGGCCCCGTTCGGCCGGCTCCTGGACGCGATCCGCGCGCCGTATACCGAGCGGCCCGGATTCGAACGGTACGCATCGCCCGCGCCGACGGATTTCGGCGTCTACCGAACCTTCTGCGGCACCTGAGCGGGGGCATTCTCCTTGGTGGAGGCCGTGATTCCGATCGCGATCATGATGTCGATGTAGGTGATGAACAGGCCCCACCAGTACGCCCACTTCATCTGCGGATCTGTTGGTGCGGAAAAGAAGATGATCAAGAAGATCGGGCCGACGATGCCGCACACAAACACCATCGCCTGGATGACGAGGTAGCGCTTGAAGGTGGACACCGGCAACAGCATATCCCGCACAATGAGCGACATGGCCGACGTCTACCGCGCTCCCCTGCGCTCCCGCGACGACAGCATCGATCCGCGAGCCACCATCGGGCGCGCCCGCCGGCTGGGCCGGTGCGGCTTCGGACAGCAGGTGCGCAACCCGGCCGAAGCGGAACGTCTGGCCGCTCGGGTCGACCGCTTCGCCGCCGCGGCCGACGGGTCATTCGTGTGGACCCGTGACCAGGATGGCCTGTTCTGGCTCGGTCGCCTCGACGGGCCGTACTTCCGCGACGATGACGACGACGCGGTGGCCGTCGATTTGGTGCATGTGCGGCCGTGCTCCTGGCTGGATGAGCCGTTGCTGGAAGCCGAGGTGCCCGCCGCGGTGATCGCGACCTTCCGGCGTGGCGGACGCAACTTTCAACAGACACATGATGGGTCGGTGAGCCAACAGACACAACGGATCTGGGATCGCCGGCGTCCGCAAGGCTAGGCCTTCGAGCGTGACCGCCGAATCCGCTGAAACACGTTCACGACGGCCAGGACGAGCGCTCCGACCACCGATCCGACCACCGCAGACATCGCGGTGTTGACCAACCAGCCCAGGACGGCACCCACTCCCTGCACCGCGTGATGGGCCCATTCCTCAGCGTGGTGCACCAGGCCGTAAGGCATGTGCCAGCCCAGGTGGTCGGCGCCCATCAGCAGGATGTGTCCGCCCACCCACAGCATCGCCACCGTCCCCACCACCGACAGCACCGCCAGCAGTTTGGGCATCCCGGTCACCAGGGCACGGCCCACCGCCCTGCCGACCCGGGGCGAGGTCTTGGCGAGGTGCAGACCGACGTCGTCCATCTTCACGATGCCCCCGACGACGCCGTAGACCGCGACCGTGATCACCAGCGCAACGACGATCAGAATCACCAGTCGCGGCACGAACGCCAGGCTCGCGACCTCGTTGAGCGCGATCACCATGATCTCGGCGGAGAGGATGAAATCGGTGCGGATTGCGCCGGCCACTACATGACGCTCGTTCTCCGGCTGCTCGTCTTCGCCGTCGTGACCGCGCAGGCTGCTCCAAACCTTCTCGGCGCCTTCGTAACACAGGTACGTGGCGCCGAGCATCAGGATCGGGCTGAGTAGCCACGGCGCGAACTGGCTGAGCAACATCGCACCGGGCAGGATGAACAGCAGCTTGTTACGCAGCGATCCCAGCGCGATGCGCTTGATGATCGGCAGCTCACGCTCGGCGGAGATTCCGTCGACGAATTGCGGCGTCACCGCCGTGTCGTCGATGACCACTCCGGCGGCCTTCGCCGTCGCGCGTCCCGCCGCGGGCCCCACGCCGTTGAGTGAGCCGGCGGTCAGCCGAGCGAGCGTCGCCACGTCGTCGAGAAGGCCGAACAGACCCGCGCTCATGGCGTCTGCCTCATGGCGTTGCAGCGTACCGGGCTGCGCGCCGATCGGCTCATCACTGCGCTCATGAGGGGGGCCGGCTGCCGACCTCGAGGCCGGCCAATGTCGAAGTGCCCTCGAAGATCACGCGACCCCATTCCCGCACCCGGCAGTGCAGCGTGCCGGCCAGATATTCGTAGTCGGTGTCGATGTTGCGGCGCTCGGCCGGCAGAGGCACGGGCAACACGTGCGGCCCGTCCGGTGTGCCATGGCCCTCGAGTTCGACGCGGTACCGCAGGGTGCGGGCGTCGATGTGCCACCGCCGCACGTCGCAGCTGGACGACACCAAGGCGGGCGGAGTGATGCGTAGGACCCGATCACCAAGTCGCACAACGACTCCTGTGACATCCCGGTTGAGGGGACCGAGCTCGAGCAGACCGCCGGAGAACGCCACCGAGACGTCGTCGTCGCCGAAGTCGTGCGCCTGTCCCCACCACCACCGCAGCGGAAAGCCGGCTCCCCAATTTCGCTCGCAGTACAACGCGGCGTCGGTGAATTCCCAAAGCTGGTCTTGGTGCGTCACGGTGCCGGAGGCTTTGCCACCCAGTCGGTACGGGTGCCAGTACTGGTTGAGGAACGGTACCGAGGAGAACACTCCTCCGCCGCCGAACGGCTTGGGCCACTGATAGGGATCGTGAAACTTCAGGTCGACCGCGGTGTCGCCGAGAACCATCCGCAGGCGTTCTGTGCTCGCGTCGATCACGTTCCCGTCCGACTCCGCCTGCACGCTGAACCGCGCTTGACTCGCCGTCACACCCTCGACCGCGGCAGAACGCACCACCCCACCGGGGTGCAGCGCGATCGCAGCCGTCGACCAGTCGCCGTCGGACTGCCGGTTCGCGCTGCACAGAGCCACCACCACGCGCCCCTCGTCCCAGTCGGACAGCCGCCAGAACCAGCCCTCCATCTCGGTGCCGTGCGACGGGACCGGATCCCCGAACGGCACGTCGGCGCCCGTCCGTCGATACAGCGACACCAGGCCCGGAGCCAGCCTGAGCCCGGCGCGTGCTGCAGAACCCACGACATTCACACCAGCTTTGGTACCCCACACCCTGTCTATTGAACCCGCGGGCGCCCCGACCGGCTCCCCGAGTCACCGAGCGTGCTCTCACGGTCAAGAATCGGGCCAGACTCCCGCCCTACGGACACGCTCGACGAACCGACCCGGTCGATTCCCCCAAGTAAGCCACGATCGCGTTGGTCAGCCCCCGCCGCGCCTCGTCGAGGTCGGCGTAACTGCCGAGTTGCCGTTCCGAAACCAGGCCGCGCATCGCACCCGGGATCAGCGTCGCGATCTCGCGGACGCGCTGCGGATCGACCTGCAGATCGGCGAACGCCTTCTGACACGTCGCGTGCCAACCCTGGCCCCACGACCGCAATTCCGCCGCGGTGCGCGGGTAGAGCCGATCCAACTCGCTGGGTTCTCGCGGCAACGCGGCGCGCAGGTTCTCGATCGCCCGCGAGTCGGGCGCTGTCAGTCCGTCATACAGGGTGTCGATGATCTCGGCGACCCGCTCCTGCAATGACGCCCCGGTATCGGGGTTGGCGAACACATTGGCCCGCCGCTGCGCGGTGTGGTGCAGCACCGCCGCCCAGAACCCGTCGGCATCCCCGAACTGGTATTGCACTGTGCCCCAGGTGACCCCGATCTGTTTGGCGATCCGATTCGCTGACACCGCGCCGGGATCTCCCGAGGCCAGCGCGGTCACGGCGGCGTGCAGCATCGCCTCACGGGTGGCCAACCCGCGTTTGTTGGCTCTGCGATTCGCGCTGTCCGCCACTGCCATGTGCCGCATCGTAACGCGCGAAACGCGGTTTCGTTGACTCATCTATGACTTTTTCATAGAGTGCTTGATGATCGGATCGAGAGGACCGCATGCATGGCGAAGCCGCCTTTGTCGATGAAACCCACCGGCTGGTTTCAGGTCGCGTGGTCCGACGAGATCGGCGTCGGCGCTGTTCACACCATGAAGTACTTCGACCAGGAACTGGTCGCCTGGCGCGCCGACTCCGGTCGGCTCACGGTGATGAACGCCTACTGCGAGCACCTGGGCGCCCATCTCGGCTACGGCGGCAAGGTTGTCGGCGAGGTGCTGCAATGCCCGTTCCACGGCTGGCAGTGGAGCCAACAGGGCCGCAACGTCTGCATCCCGTATCAGGACCGTCCCAACAAGGGGCGCCGCATACGCACCTATCCCGTGGTGGAGCGCAATGACTCGGTGTACATCTGGCACGACATCGACAGCCGCGCACCGTTTTTCGAAGCACCCGACATCTTCGCCGACTTCGGCGACGGCCGTTCGCGCGCCGACTACTACCCGCAGCAACGACTCTTCCAACCGGGGTTGGAGTTGCACCCGCAGTACGTGCTGGAGAACGGTGTCGACTTCGCCCACTTCAAGTACGTCCACAACACGCCGATCGTCCCGATCTTCACCCGGCACGACTTCGACGAACCGGTGTCCTACGTCGACTTCACCATCACCTTCGAAGGTGACGACCAGCAGAGCATCGAGGATGTCCGCAGCGGCGTCGAGGCGATCAACGGCGGACTCGGGGTGGCCGTCACCCGCAGCTGGGGCATGGTCGACAACCGCACCATCTCGGCGATCACACCGGTCGACGAGCGCACGTCCGACGTCCGGTTCATGGTCTACATCGGCCGGGTTACCGGCAGGGACGACGAACGCGCCGAAACCAAGGCCCGCATGTTCGGCGAGGAGGTGATCCGGCAGTTCTCCCAGGACGTGCACATCTGGTCGCACCAGCGCTATTCCGACCCACCCGCCCTGGCGAACGCGGAGTACGAGGGGTTCACCGCGATCCGCAACTGGGCCAAGAATTTCTATCCCGATGGAAAGGGCGGCACCGCCGCCGAACTCAGCAACTCCGGAAAGGCACCCGCATGACGTCCCCGATCAAGGTCTTCCAGGTCGCCACCGGCAACGTCGGCTCCGAGATGATCAAGCGCATCGCCGCTCATCCGGACCTGGAACTCGTTGGAGTGCACTGTTACTCACCGGAGAAGGTCGGCCGCGACGTCGGCGAGCTGGTCGGACTGGCGCCCAACGGCGTCACGGCGACCGGCAGCGTCGAGGAGATCATCGCCGCGAAGCCCGATGTGCTGACATTTCATGGCGTGTTCCCCGACGAGGACCTCTACGTGAAAGTGCTTGAGGCCGGGATCAATATCGTCACCACCGCGGACTGGATCACCGGCTGGCACCGCGACCGCAACCATCCGCACCACTCAGGCAAACCGGTCACCCAGCTACTGGCCGAGGCCTGCGCGAAGGGCGGCTCGACGTTCTACGGGACGGGCATGAACCCCGGCGTCAACCAGATCCTCGGCGTGGTGTGTTCGGCCGATGTGGCCGAAATCGAGAATGTCACCACCATCGAGTCGGTCGACGTGTCGTGCCATCACTCCAAGGACACCTGGATCGAGGTGGGTTACGGCTTGCCCGTTGATGATCCGTCCATCCCGGGAAAGTTGGAGAAGTACACCCGCGTCTTCGCCGACAGCGTGCTGATGATGGCCGACTGCTTCGACCTGCAACTCGACGAGGTGAAGTTCGGTTACGAACTCGGCGCCTGCACCAAGGACGTCGACCTGGGCTGGTACACCCTGCCCAAGGGCTCGCTGGGCGGCAACTACATCAAGTACCAGGGCATGGTGGACGGCGTTCCCCGGGTCGAGACGCACCTGGAGTGGCAGATGACCCCGCACACCGACCCCAGCTGGGATATCAAGGGCTGCTACATCACTCAGATCAAGGGCGACCCGTGCATCTACAACAAGCACATGATCTTCCCCAAGCCCGGCGTTGATCTGTCGAACCCGGACAACTTCGCATCCATCGGCATGACAGTCACCGGGTTGCCTGCCCTGAACTCGATCAAGTCGGTGGTCGCCGCTCCCCCAGGGCTGATCACCAGTGCCGACCTGCCACTGCGCGCGTTCGCGGGCCGGTTCGCGATCTAGATGCTCCGCGTCATCGCCTGGGGCACCGGCGCCGTGGGCCGTGAGATGCTCACGGCCATCATCGATCACCGCCACGACATGCGCATCGTCGGCGCCCGGGTCTATTCAGCGGACAAGAACGGTGTCGACGTCGGCACCCTGGCCGGCCGGGATCCCATCGGCGTCGCCGCCACCACCGACGTCGACGACATCCTGGCTCTCGACGCCGATTGCGTGCTGTACACGCCCCGCCTGGCCCGCCTTGACGAGGTGTGCGCCCTGCTGGGGAGTGGCAAAAACGTTGTCACGACGGCCTTTCTATTCCACCCGCACCGCATCCCGCCCGCCGACCGGGACCGGCTGGCGACGGCGTGTAAGACCGGCGGAACCTCGATACACGGCAGCGGACTCAATCCCGGCAACCTGTCGGGCGTCCTGCCCCTGGCCCTGTCCGGGATGAGCCGCACCATCGACAAGATCACCCTGCAGGAGCGCGCGGACTGGTCGGTGTACGAAAGCACCTCGATCACGTTCGACAACATGGCTTTCGGTCAGCCGGTCGATCGGATCAGCCCCACCGCAAGCGAATTCCTGGCCTTCAACAGCTCGATCTTCGAGAATCAGGTCTGGTTCCTCGCCGACGAGTTGAACGCCGGCATCGACGAGGTGGTCACGGAAGTCGACGCGGTGCCCGCCCGGGAGGATCATCAAATCTTCGAGCATCTGCTGCGCGCCGGAACCACCGCCGGTCAACGCTGGACATGGTCGGGCCGGCGCGACGGAGAGACGCTGATCGAGATCGAGGCGTTGTGGACGGTCGGCGGCGAGTATCCCCCGCACTGGCCCAAACCCGAGCACGGCTGGACGCTGACCATCGAGGGCGACCCATCCATGCGAGCCCACTTCTTCGCGCTGGCCAGCTTCACCCGGGCTGCCGACATGGCCGAGCATGTGCGCTCGGCCAGCGTCGCCACCGCCATGCAGGTGCTCAACGCCGTACCAGCGGTGTGCGCCGCCCCGGCCGGGTTCGCGACCAGTGCCGTCCTGCCACTTGTACGCAGCCACACAGGGTTTGGGAACTCAGCCGTCCGTCTCGACGACTAACACCTCGGTCTTCGCCTTCCGTTCGACCGCCTTCGGGACCGATCCGATGACCTTGCCGACGATCGAATTGGCGCCGACGTTGCCGACCACCAAGAGGTCGGCGTTGACGTCTTCGGCCAACTGCACCAGCGCGTCCACCGGCACGCCTTCCACGGCGCGCTCCTCGACGTCGGAGGCTCCGGCCTCCTTGGCCCGGTCGGCCGCGGCCCGCAGCATGTCGTAGACAGGTGCGTTGCCCTGAGTGCGGTACTCCACGGTACGAAGCTGATCCGGGTCCGTGCCGCCCCGGTCACCATCCCCGTCGAGGAACGCCGAAGCCACGATCAGCTTCGCCCCGGATTCGGCCGCAATCGCCGCAGCGCGATCGACCGCGCGGAACGACGTATCCGACCCGTCAGTGCCGACTACCACGACCTGGTATTTGCCCATACCAGGTATCTAGCCGTCGTCGGCGCAAATCAAACACCTCGGCGTCAGGAATCGAGTGCCAGGATCAGTTTGCCAGTGTTGTCGCCCCGGAACAGTCCGAGCAGCACCTCGGGAAAGTCGGCTACGGTGCCCTCGATAATCTGTTCCCGCGAACGCAACTCGCCGGTGCGCAGCCAATCCGCAAGCTGCACAACCCCTTCGCGGTAACGATCGGCGTAGTCGAAGATGACGAAGCCGGTCATGGAGGCCCGAGCGACCAACAGCTGCATATAGTTCGCCGGACCACGCAATTCATCGCTCGCGTTGTATTGCGAGATGGCACCACAGATGACGACGCGGGCACCCCGGGCCAGCCGGGACAACGCGGCTTCGAGGGTGGCGCCCCCGACGTTGTCGAAGAAGACGTCGATGCCGTCCGGCGCGTGCGTTCTCAACTGCTTGCGCAAGTCGCCCGCCTTGTAGTCGATCGCGGCATCGAAGCCGAGTTCCTCGACCAGCCAGCGGCACTTGTCCTCACCACCCGCGATGCCGATAGACCGGCACCCCTTGATGCGGGCGATCTGGCCGGCGCTGCTGCCCACCGAACCGGCGGCGCCCGAAACGACCACAGTCTGGCCCGGCTGCGGCCTGCCCACGTCGAGCAGCCCGAAGTAGGCGGTCAAACCGCTGATGCCCAGTGCACCGAGGTGCACCGGAGCCGGCGCCAACGTGGTGTCGACCGGGGTGACGTCACGGCCGTCCGAGACCGCGTAGCGCTGCACCCCGAAGGTGCCGAACACCTCGTCGCCGGTGGCGAAATCCGGGTGCCGCGACTCGACGACGCGCCCGATGCCGCCGGCCCGCATCACCTCGCCGATCTCCACCGGCGCCACATAGGACCGTCCGGCGTTCATCCAGGTGCGCATTGCCGGATCGACCGACAGGTACTCGACCTGCACGAGGAACTCGCCCTCCCCCGGCGTCGGGACGGCTTCGTCGCCGATCTGCCAGTCGGAGACTTTCGGCAGTCCGACCGGACGGGCAGCCAGCCGGCACACGGTGTTGACGGGCGTCATGGCATCTCCTGACTCAAGGCGGTGAGAACCCTGCGGCCGCCGGGATCTTCGGCGGTCGACGGGACCACCGCGACGCAGTCGGCGCCCGCGTCCCGGTAGGCGCGGATGCGCTCGGAGATCCGCTTCGCGGGACCCAGGGCGCAAACGGTGTCGAGCAACTCGACGGGAATCGCGGAAGCCAGTTCGCGGCGGGAGACGCCGGTCCGGGCCCGCTGCACCAGATCGCCGAATCCCAACGCGCCGAACATCTCTCCATATCCGGGTGGCGCCAGGTAGACGCCGAGTTGACCGGCCAGCTGTGCGTGCGCGGCGGGGCCGGGATCGACTGCGACCGGCACCCACACCGTGAGACGAGGCGCGGGCCGTCCGCCCGCGGCGTGGTCGACGGCGTGACGCACCTCGGCCACCCGCGCGGGCGACGCGAGGTTGAGCACCACTTCGTCGGCCTGTTGCGACCCCAGCGCGATCATGCCGGGGCCGAACGCGCCCAGAGCGATTCGCGCCTCCGGGACGGGATTGCGCAACCGGAAACCATGGCTGCTGACGTGCCGGCCGGCGTAATCGACGCGCTCGCCGGCCAGCATCGGTCGCAGGCATTCGATGGTTTCTCGCATGACCGGGACGTGGTGAGCCCAGCCGCGGTTGTGCCAGCCGGTCACGATCGCCGGGCTGGAGGCTCCCAGGGCGAGGTCGACGCGGTTGCCGGTGAGGGAGGCCACGGTGCTCACACCGAGCGCCAGCGTCACCGGGCCACGGACACCGACGGCCAGCGGGCCGACCTTCAGCGGCAACTCCGACGCGCGCAGCCCGATCGCGGTCGCCAGGGCGAACGCGTCATAGGTGGCCATCTCCCCGATCCAGAGGGCCTCGAAACCACAGGAACCGGATTCGGCCACCGTCCGTGCGATCTCCAATGCCTCACGGTCCGGCCGGTCGAGCCAAAACGGAAGGACAACTTCGAGTTTCGTCACAGCATCGAGGTGTCGGCGTGCTGCTCGAGCAGCAGGCGGCCGGGCAGTTCGCGGGACGCTTCATTCACCTGGAAGTGGGCGGTCGCGGTGAATGCGTCGCGGAACCGGCGCTGCAGCGGCGAGGTGTCGTAGATGGCGGTGCCGCCGGCCAGGTCGTACATACTGCGCACCACGTCGGCGGAGGTGCGGGCGGCGTGCGTAGCCGCCAGCCGCAGCCGGTTTCGCAGGGCCACCGGAACACGATCGGGGTCCTGGCTGGCCTGCCACGCGGTTTCGGTCGCCTCGTAGTACCACGCGCGGGCCGCACCCAGTGCCGACTCCGCCGTCGCCACCGCGGCCTGGGTCGCCGGACGCTCTGCCAGGGTGCGCGTCGACCCGAGTCCCTTTTTGCCCCCGGCCAACTCGACGAGATCGTCGATAGCCGCACGGGCATTGCCCAGCGCCGCCGCGGCGACCGACAGGGCGAAGAAACCGAACACGGGAAAGCGATACAGCGGACGGTCGACGGCCGGCCCGTCGAACACCGAGAGCACCCGGTCGGCGGGCACGAAGACCTCCTCGGCGACGGTGTCGTGGCTGCCGGTGCCGCGCAGCCCCAGGGTGTGCCAGTTGTCGAGCACCCGCAAGTCTTCCTTGGGCAGCGCGACCACCGCGGGCACCCGGCTCTCGTCCACGAAACAACCCGCAAACAGCATGTCCGCGTGCGTGATTCCGCTGCAGAAAGGCCAGCGCCCGGACACGACCACGCCCCCGTCGACGGCCTTCGCCTTACCCCGCGGTGCCCACACCCCGGCGGCGACGCCTCGTCCACCGCCGAACATCTCCTCGCGCGCGGCTTCGGGCAGGTAGGCCACCAACAGCGCGCTGGTAATCGCGATCGACACGCACCAACCTGTCGCCGCATCACCCCGCGCGATCGCCTCCGCACACCGCAGTGCCGTGGGCGGCGACAGTTCCAGTGCATCGACCTCGCGTGGCATGGTGGCGCGCAACAGGCCGGCCTCGTTGAGGCGGGCCACGAGCTCGGGCGGAAGCCTGCGCTCCCGGTCGATCTCGGGCGCCATGTCACGGGCCGACAGCGCGATTTTCTCGGCAAGGACCTCTGGGGTGTCTGCGTGATTCATCGGCGGCTCCCGGTGCTGATGTCGTGCGGTCAAGGTATCACGTGCAGTTCAGTAATTGAACCGGTACAGTAACTGAACTATGACGTCCGCCGACCTGTCCCACCGCTTCGAGGGGGAATCGGTCGGCCGGGCGCTGGAATTGGTGGGCGAACGCTGGACATTGCTGATCCTGCGCGAGGCGTTCTTCGGGGTGCAGCGGTTCGGCCAGCTCGCCCGCAACCTCAGCATTCCGCGGCCGACGTTGTCGTCGCGGCTACGCATGCTCGTCGACGCGGGGCTTCTCGAGCGGGTGCGCTACTCGCAGGATCCGGAGCGCTACGAGTATCACCTGACCGAGGTCGGCCACGATCTCTTCGGCGCGGTCGTGGTATTGATGCGATGGGGCGACCAGCACCTGCCCAACCCGGACGGGCCGCCAATCCTGTTGCGGCACCAGGTTTGTGGTGAGGTCGCCGATCCGCGGCTGATCTGCGCACACTGCACCGAGGAAATCACCGCGCGCAATGTGACTCCTGAGGCGGGACCGGGTTTCTCAGCCCCGGCGTAAGGGGCGGCGGCACGCCGAGAATTGTGACTTTGGTCCCTACCCCCATGGGGTATGCGCCGTCACACTGGCATTATGACGCACGTTCCAGAATCTGCCGAACCGACCACCGGGACAGAGCAGTTGGGTCACCCGCGTTTCGCCGATCGACACAGCCGGCTCGATCATGCCTGGACCGTTGTCAGCATCACCGCCGGGGTCGTTTTCATCGTGGCGGTGATCTTCTTCTCGGGATTCTTTCTGGGGCGTAGCACATCCGGCCCCTACGGCGTGCACCGCGGCTACGGCGGCGAGACGGGGAGCACGTGCCCGATGATGGGTTCCGGCGGGGGCACCGGACCCGGGATGATGGGCCCGGGCGGCTCGATGGAGCCCCGGCAATCGACTGGCCCATCGCCATCAGTCCCCCACCCCTGACGCGAGAAATATTGACGCCCAGAGCAATTAGCTTCCGCATGCCGCGCGTCTCACCAGATCTGAACCCACAAGTAGTTCGAGAAGGGAGTTCAGATGAGGAATAAGCGTCGCCACCGAATCGCGTTCACCGTTGCCAGCGTAGGGGCTACAGCGGGCCTGATGATCGTCGCGCTTCCGCTGGTCGGGCAGGTGGGCGCCGATCTCGACAACGCTGCGGTCGCGGAGATGGGCATGCGGCCGGAAATGCCCGTCCCGCATGTGATGCGCTATGGCGCAATCGCCTACGCGCCGAGCGGCGCCTGGGGCCGATCGCAGGGTTACTCGGTCAAGGCCAAGGCAGAGCAAGTGGCGTTGCAAAACTGCGGCCAGAAGGACTGCCGAGTGATCATCAGCTTCAACCTCTGCGGCGCAGTGGCTTCCGACGGTTCGAATTACCAAGGTGGAACCGGTTACACCCGTGCAGCCGCGGAAGCCGACGCCCTGGACCGCCTCGGCGGCGGCCAGATCGTCAACTGGGTGTGCAACTGAACCGTGTATTGCGTCCCGCCGAGTCTCCTTGCATGCTGAACCGGGAAACCCGAGGAGGCACGGCATGATTCGCGCGGCAGTCGCAACGGCGTTCACCTTGTTCGCGGCCGGTATCGCTGCGCCCGCGATCGCCGATCCCGGTGCGGGTCGCCAGTACGTGAGAACCCAGTCCGGCGCGGTACGGTGCATCGTCATCTCGGCCGAACTGAACGACGGTGACTCGATGGTCACCTGCGAACACGGCCCGGGCTTTCCGCAGGCACCGGTAGGTCCGTACGGCGAACACTTCGACGAGGCCGTGATCCGGGCATCGGGCGCCTTCAGCTGGAACAACGCCAATCTCGGTGGCGGCGGCACGCCGCAGAACGACCTGGTGCTGAACTACGGCCAGACGTACCACGTGCTCGGCTGGACGATCGTTGCGAGCAGCGACGGCACCCGCTTCACCAATGGCGGCACCGGCCACGGTATGTTCGTCAGCATCGATAACGTCAAATCGTTTTAGGCACAGCGTTATTCACTGCTTCGCCGGGCACGCTGCGGCGATCTGCAACGACGCCGGCCACAGCGCTGCCGCCGCACCGAACGCCGCGACGTCCGCACCCACCGGCGAGACTGTCGCGATTCGCATCCTGATCTGCTCGACCTGACCGGGGTGCAGAGACGCCCACAGGAAGCCGACCACCAGATATGGGATCGCCAGCCACACGGCGATCTCGATGAGCGCGCCCACACTGAGCTGATAGTTCAGCACCCGACGCAGTCGCTCCATGCCCGGCCTCAGATCAGCGGACGGTGCCGTCGTACCCGGCGGCGCATGTCGGCGAGCAGCAGCTGACTGGCGCCCTGGCGGATGAACGGCGGCAGAAACCGGTTGACGAAGGCAACGAGAAGAAACAGCCGTTCGAATCGGCGCTGCTGCGCGTCGCTCCAGGAGATGTCGAGCGCGTCGCGAAAAACCGGGGCGAGAAAGCCGGCGGTCAGGAACTTCAGCAGCCGATGGAACGGAAGGCGCAGCAGCGGATTGACCATCTGCAGGTCGATGAGATTGCGCAGGTAATCCGCCACGACGTCATCGATCACCACGTGCCGGCATGCATCAATCCAGTACGCGTCGAATGCTTTTCGGGTCGGCGGCCATTGATCCTCGCGGACCTGCAAGGTGGTGCCCAGTGTCGCCGCCGAGCGGTAGAACTGTTCGGCCTGATCCTCGGTCATCGGCCCGCGCAGCAGTTGATAGGTGTCTTCCAGCCCGACGAACAGGCAGGCGGCCACCCACATCTGCAGGTTGCGGTCAAAGGCGTTGTAGCGCACCGGACTCTCGGCTGTGGACCTGACGTGTCGATGCGCACCGTCGACCGCGGCACGGAACGCATGGCGGTCGTCCGGCGACCCGAAGACCGCCACGGCCAGATACTGGAACGTGGTGCGCGCCCGCTTCCACGGGTGCTTGAGCAGGTTGCCCGAATCGACCGTGGATTCCACGACCCCATGGCCCACCTCGGGCCAGGACAACTGCATGATCACATTCGCCGCACCCGCGGCGAATGCCCAGAAGTCCATCGCCTCGCCGACGTCCACCTGCCCGCTGCTCCAGCGGGCTGTATGCCGGGCCACATGGATCCGCGTGTCGTCGAGCGACAGCAACTGCGGTTGCGCCCCGCCATGCGAAACAGCCATAAGCCACCCCCGGACCCAGGAATCGCCATTAACATAGCACTGCGTCATCACCGGCCGGGCCGCATTTCGAACAGGGGGTACCGATGCTGACAAAACTTCGCAGCGTGCTGGAGTACAAGCTGACCATCGCCGAACTGCTCGGCCTGGCGGTCATGCTCGGGGTCCCGTATCTCGTCGTGGGAGTGGTCTGGTCCTCGAGCCACACCGATCACCTCAGCCAGATGCACGGCGCCGACCTGGTCGTGTCCTACCTGGGTTCGATCGTGTCCTGGCCGGTCCTGCTGTTCTCCAACGTGTGCATGACCTGAGCGCCTCAGCCGGTCAGTTGTGCGATCTGAATGAGGTTTCCGCATGTGTCGTCGAACACCGCGGTGATCACCGGTCCCATGGCGACAGGTTCCCGGGTGAAGCGCACGCCGAGACCGGCAAGCCGCTCGTATTCGGCCCGGGCGTCGGCGACGGCGAAAGACGTGAAGGGGATGCCGTCGGCAACCAGTGCTGCCTTGAAGGGCTTGACCGCCGGATGGGCGTCGGGTTCCAGCACGAGTTCGACGCCGTCCGGATCTTCCGGTGACACCACGGTGATCCAGCGTGCGCCGCCCATCGGGATATCGGCCTTCGGCGTGAAGCCGAGAACCTCGGTGTAGAAGCGCAGGGCCTTGTCCTGGTCGTCGACGAGGATGCTGGTGAGATTGATTCTCATTGGGGATGACCGGCCAGGTAGTCGCCGACGGGAATCCGCTCGGAGGCGAAGTAACCGACAGGCAGCAACACGTCGCCCGAGGTCGTCAGGTAATACACGTCCCAGCGGTGGTAGCCGGGCAGGACGGCGGGATCGGCGGCGATCGCCGCGGCGTAATCCTTCACCGCTCCGACGTAGTGACTGGAATGGTTGTAGCTGTAGACGGCGCCGTCGCGATTGCCCGCGAAGCCGTTGGCGGCGAGCATGCGCCCGGCGGCCATGATGCTGTCGCGCGGGGAGTGGATGTCGCCACCCTCGGCGTACGCGGCGAAGGTCGACGGCAGGAACTGCATGGGCCCCTGCGCGCCGGCGGTGCTGACGCCGTTGATGCGGCCGAAGTCGGTCTCGACCATGTTGATCGCCGCGAGGTAGTTCCAGTCGACGCCGGAGGCCGCCGCGGCGGCCTGATAGTCGGCGACGAGTTCGCCCAGTGGTGCCGGCGCGTCGATGCGCCAAGCAGGCAGGGTGGGTTTGGCTTCTCCGGCGTTCAGGGCCATCAGGTGGTGGCGCGCGTCGACGTTCAGGTCGTAGATCCCGACGAGCGAGGCCGGGATGACGGGCCGGATGATCGGCTCCCACTCGGGGTGACGTCCGATGGCGCGGTAGGCGGCCTGCTGACGAAGGGCGGCCGCCTGCAGCACCGCATCCGAGGAGGACGGGTCGCGCAGCGCCTGCTCGTCGGACACCAGGTCGCGGGCCAGCAGCGCCGGCTCGGCAGCCAGCGCCGGCTGCCAGGGCAGCGGAGCCGCCGAAGCTCGTCCTGGCGCTGCCAGCGCGGCGATTGCGACCAAAATTGCTGCACTGTAACGCAATAACCACGTTTGCCAGCAACCACCCCGGTGGCGCACAACCATATTCTCGACCTTCAGACATACGAACCGACATCGTCGGCCCGTGCGGGCATTCCGCTCTACATCTTGTCCGCTGCGCGCCGTTTGACCAAGCTAAGGCAGCAGCAACCCGTCTGCAGGACGATATGCGCCAGCCGCTTGTCGATCTTCATCGCTCACCAGGCGGGAGCCGGGTCCAACATCGCGACGTGGTCGTTCTGCCATTGGTATCGCACGGTGGTGATCGGTCCCGGGCATGCCGTGCAGACCTCCCTGCCGTCCTTGTAGTCCAAGGCGACGGTGTCATCGGTGGTCTTGGCCGCATTCAAGCTGGTGAATGCATACGCCTTCAACGTCGCCACGCCGGCGTAACTGCCCTTGTGGAACAGCAACGCCATGTCGGGCGAACTGCCGGTGGCACCGACGACGGTGACGATGACCGTCGACAGCGTTGCGCACGGGTTGTAGTTGCTGCTCGGGTCGAAACTCTTGACGTTGTGATCCCACGCGGAGCCCTCCGGCAGCGCGGGTAACGAACCGAGCGCCGTTTCGATCTGGGGCGCATTCAGGTTCACCCCGCACGTCGACGTCGGATCGGCGCGAGCGGGCGATGCCAGCGGATTCAACACACAGAGCGCGGCGATCAGCGCGCTCAGGACAACTGCTCGCATCGAAACACTGCCTCCTTCTCGGCTGCAGTCAATCGTCGCGCTGTTTCCATCCCAGCTGGTAGGACCGCGATGACATTGTGTCGAAGAAGTGACCAACGCGCCGGGTTAGCGCGCGGGCTGATTGGGCACGCCGGGGAACAGCTGCTCGGTCGGGCCCGACGTCACCCAGCCACCCAGTTTCGTCACCAGGTGAGGCGCAAAGACGGCCCCGTACATGAGGTTTCCGGCGATCACCACGGCCGCGACGGAAAGCAGCGCAGACTGCCGGGAACTCGTCGACCGTTTGTCAGCCCACGCTTCGATGACGTTTCGGCCTTCGGAGTCGGTGCGCCCGAGCAGGTAGGTGAAGACCATCATCTGCACACCCATCGCCAGCGAGTCGTAGATCGGGTACTGGTGCCGCGTCCCTTCGAAGACAGCAAGGCCGGGGATGACATAGCCGTAGTAGAAGACACCCAGGCGGGCGCCGACGAACGCGTTGAAGACGAAGGCCCAGCAGAAGCCGACGACGAGGCCGACCGTGAGGAGCGTGAGGGGTCTTCTCCAGCCGAACCGCCGGCTGATCCGCTGCCCGAGGAAGGCGCCGATCGTGGCCGGCAACACGAAATAACCGATGTAGCCCACGGGCACCGACGACGGCAGTCCGCCCCACGTCATGTTCAGCGGCCACCACGACGGCATCCGCGGGAGAGCCGGCGGGAACTGCGCATACATCGCCCAGTCGTAGGGCGCTTCGATCCAGGAAAACGAGATCGCCGAGATGCACAGCAACAACAGCGGGTGCAGCCGCCGGCGGCGAACGCTCAGGTAGACGCCGGCCGCGGTGAACAGGATGCCGCTGCCCCAGCCGAAGATGACCGCGCCGGTGAGCAGCGGCGTCAACCCCGTGCTCATCGCCGGGCTTCGGGATCGAAGTAGCAGACCACGCCGTAAATGACGACGATCAGCCCGACCAGCGTGCCGAGCATGATGACTGCGCCCACAATTAATAGTGGACACTATCTTAATCGTGCGGTCAACCGGACTATCGTCGAAAGCCGTGTCCCAGCGCCCTTCTGAACGCGGGCCTGCCGCGGTCCGCCGGCCGCGCGGCGAACCGCGCCGACTGCTGCTCGATGCGGCCCGGGAACTGTTCGCGCGCAAGGACTACCGCAGCACCACCACCCGCGAGATCGCCGCGGCCGCCGGGGTCACCGAATATCTGCTCTTCCGCAACTTCGGTTCCAAGGCAGGCCTATTCCGGGAAGCCCTGGTCGTTCCCTTCACCAGCTTCGTCGACGATTTCGGCCGGACCTGGCAACAGATGGTGCCGGAGGAGACCGACGAGGACGAGCTGGCGCGCCATTTCGTCGGACAGCTCTACGACGTGATCGTCGAGCACCGCGGCTTGCTGGTGACCCTTGCCGCCTCGGAGGCCTTCAGCGAAGAGGACTTCGCCGATGCCGGTATCGCCGACATCCGGCAAGCCATCGCGGTGCTCGGGCAGATCAGCAGCGAAGGTATGCGGTTGCGAGGACTGCGCTCCGCGCGGCCCGAACTGCCCGCGCACTCCACGGTGGCGATGATCGTCGGCATGGTGGCATTGCGGTCGGCCTTCTTCGGCGCCGAGCAACCCTCACGCGACGCGATCGTCGAGGAACTGGTACAGGCCAGCCTGCACGGATTTCTGCACCGGCACAGCTGAATTGGCGAGCGACCGGGCTGCGTCAGGTCAGCAGCCCGGTGAAGCCGTTGAGCCCGTTGACACCGATCCGCGGCCCGGCCGCGCCGCCCTGACCGCCCGCACCGACGGTACCGGGGGCCGCGGTGTCCCCGCCGTTGCCGCCGTTGCCTCCGTTACCGATCTGTCCAGCGCTGCCGCCCATACCGCCTTTGCCGCCGACGCCGTTGACACCGGTGAGTTCGGGGGCGTTGCCGCCCGCGCCACCAGCACCGCCGAAGCCGACGATCCCCGGCGCCGCACCGCCGTTACCGCCGTTACCGCTGACAGCGAGAACGCCCACCGCGCCGGCACCGCCGGCACCGCCGATCCCATTGAACGCCCCGGCCCACCCGCCGTTACCGCCGCTGCCGCCGATGCCGATGAGGCTGACCCCACCGCCACCGCCCGCGCCCCCAGACCCGCTGAACAGGGCATTGCCTCCGGCACCGCCCACGCCACCGACACCATTGCCCGTGACGCCGCCGCTCCCGCCGGCTCCGCCGTTGCCGAGCCATTTGGCGTAGCCGCCGGCCCCCCCGGCCCCACCGTCGGATATGGCGCCGGCCCCGCCTGACCCGCCCGCTCCGCCGTCGCCGAATCCGAGTGCGTTTCCACCCGCCCCGCCGGTCCCGCCGGTGAAGACACTGGCTCCGCCGGATCCACCCGCACCGCCCCGGCCGAAAAAGCGGCCGCTGTCGCCACCGGCACCACCGGCCCCGCCGAAGCCGTTGGAACTGGCCCCACCGGCCCCGCCCGTGCCACCGTTGCCGAACATCGTGCCCGCGCCGCCGGCCCCACCGGAACCGCCCCCCAGGGTGCTGCTGGCCCCACCCGTCCCTCCGGTCCCGCCGTTGCCGAATACCCCGGCGACCCCGCCGTTTCCGCCGGCGCCGCCGACGCCGTTGATGCTGCCGCCGCCGAGGCCGCCGGCACCCCCGTTGCCGATCAAGCCCGCTGCGCCGCCGACACCGCCGGCACCGCCGGTCCCGCCGGGTGCGCCATTGCTGGCTCCGCCGGCGCCGCCGGCACCGCCGGCGCCGTAGAGTGCACCCGCCGCCCCACCGCCGCCGCCCGTCCCGCCGTCGCCGCTGGTGGAGCCGCCGAGCCCACCCGCACCACCGACGCCGCCGGTGCCGGTCAGCGGGCTGGCACCGCCGAGTCCGCCGGTCCCGCCAACCCCGGTCACACCGCCCGCGCCGCCGGCTCCACCGGCTCCGCCGTACCCGCCGAACAGCCCGCCTTGGCCGCCGTATCCGCCCGCACCGCCCGCGCTGCCCAGGGCACCCGCGCTGCCGCCGGTACCGCCGGAGCCGCCCGCCCCGTACAGCAGACCGCCGAATCCGCCGTTACCGCCGAACCCGCCGGGTCCGGTTGTAGTGCTCGCGCCTCCGGCCCCGCCGGAGCCGCCCGCGCCGAAAGGCCCGGCGTTGCCGCCATGACCGCCCGACATGTTGGCAGCACCGGAACCGCCTGCGCCACCGTCGCCGAACAGCCAGCCACCAGGCGTGCCGTCAGCTCCGCTGCCCGCTGCGCCGGGCGTGCCATTGCCGATCAACGGTCGCCCGGTCAGAGTCTCGAAGGGCGCATTGACCGCGTTCAGAAGCTGTTGTTGCGCGGTGTGCAGCGGCGAGGTGCTCGCTGCGGCGTTAAATCCGTCCAGACCCAACAGCAGCCCGCCAGTACCGCCGACACCGGTGCTGCCCGTGGTGTCACCGGTCCCGCCGACACCGGCGTTGCCCCCGTTCCCGATCAGCGCACCGCTGCCGCCGGCCCCGCCGGAACCGCCGGCCCCGGCACCGGCGCCCCCGGCGTTTCCTTGCCCGCCGGCCCCGCCGGCCCCGCCACTGCCGATCAGCAAAGCACCCTTGCCGCCGGCTCCGCCGTTGCCACCGGCCGCGGCTTCGCTCACTCCGCCGGCGCCGCCGACCCCGCCGGCACCGTTCACCGCGCCGCCGGCCCCACCGCTGCCGCCGTTTCCTCCGGGTCCCGCCTCGCTGAATCCGCCGGCGCCGCCCGCGCCGCCGGAACCGCTGAATGCGGTGCTGCCCCCGGCCCCGCCGTCACCGCCGCTACCGGCGTTGCCGCTGCCGCCGGCCCCGCCGGCCCCGCCGGTGCCGAACCCGATCGCGTTGCCTCCGGCCCCGCCGTTACCGCCGGTAGCCGAGCTGGCACCGCCGATGCCTCCCACACCGCCGGCGCCGAAGACAAACCCGCCGCTACCACCGGCACCGCCGACTCCGCCGGCTGCGGAAACGCTGGCACCACCCGCACCTCCCGATCCGCCGTCGCCGAACACCCCGCCGGCGCCGCCGGCACCGCCCACCCCCCCGACGTTGCCCACACTGCCGCCGCCGGCACCACCGGTGCCGCCCATTCCTACGAGCAATCCCGCGCCGCCGGTCCCGCCGGCACCGCCGACGCCGAAGTTGCTGCCGCCACCGGCACCACCGGCTCCGCCATCACCGAACACCCCGCCGGCTCCACCAGCGCCGCCGGCTCCGCCGGCGCCGGCCAAGGTGCCGCCACCAGAACCGCCCGCGCCGCCGTCGCCGAACAGCGCACCAGACCCACCGACCCCACCGGCGCCACCGTTGCCGACCACGTTGCCGGCGCCGCCGGCACCACCGGCACCCGCGGTGCCGTACAACGCGCCGGCCGCGCCGCCGGCCCCACCGGCCCCGCCGTTGCCGCCGCCCAAGCCCGCGATGCCGCCGTTCCCGCCGTTGCCGCCATTGCCGAACAACGGGCTGGCGCCGCCGCGGCCGCCCATACCGCCGGCGCCGTTGGAGCCACCATCGCCACCGGCCCCACCGGCCCCGCCGTAGCCGCCGAACAGCCCGCCGACACCGCCGGCCCCGCCGGTGCCGCCGGCGATGCCCAGAGCCCCGCCGGGGCTCGCGCTGCCGCCGACGCCGCCCGCCCCGCCGGTGCCGTACAACAAGCCACCGGCTCCACCGGCCCCGCCTACTCCACCGACGCCGCCGGCAACCGCACCCCCGCCGGCCCCGCCGGCACCCCCGGCGCCGAATAGGCCTGCGGCCCCACCGGCCCCGCCATTCTGGCCCGCCGCGCCGGACCCGCCGGCTCCGCCGTTGCCGAACAGCAAACCGCCGGCTCCGCCGGCCGCACCGGTTCCCGGCGCGCCGTTCGCCCCGTTGCCGATCAGCGGACGCCCGAAGAGACCCTGCGCGGGTGCATTGACGACATTGAGCAGTACCTGCAGCAAACCATCCAGCGGTGCGGCACTGGCGACCTCCGCAGTCGCATAGGCGCCTGCACCCGCATTCAGAGCCTGCAGGAACTGGCCGTGGAAGGCCGCCGCCTGCGCGCTGACCGCCCGGTATTCCTGCGCGTGCGAACCGAACAGGGCGACGATGCTCACCGACACTTCGTCGGCCGCCGCTGCCAGCAGGTCCGTCGTCGCGCCCGCTGCGGCCGCATTGGCGGTGCTGAGCGCCGAACCAATGCCGGCCAGATCCGAAACGGCCGCTTCCAACATTGACGGCGCCGCAATAACAAATGACATGACATCTCCCGAATACGACCAGCCCGATAGGTCCGAACAAGAAAACGTCACGGCTCCCGAATACCGAACCGCAGAAACGGAGAATAGCGCCATCTGAACCGAACATTCGGGTTTTCCCGAATTCAATATTTGCGGATTATCGCGAGAGCAGTTGCTGCGTTTCCGCGGACGCGGGCGCGGCAAGAAATCCCGCGAGACCGTCTACCACGCCCGCAACGAACAGTGCGAAAGGCACCACGGCGTCGTTGCGCCGAATCGCGCGCTCGCGTTCGGCAGCGAGGTGCACGGCGAGATCCTGCGCCTGCTGAATCCGTAGCGAGCGCGCCGGCTCCGGAATGTGCCCCAGCAGGCGCTGCATCCCGGAAACGAACTCGTCCTGTGACTTCATGGCATCGGATTGGCGCAGGAATACCTCCACCTGGCCGGTTCGCTGCAATTGATCGATGAACGACACGTAAGAACTGTCCGGGGATTCCGCCAACTCGATCAGCGGGACGATATGTGCCTCCAATTGCGCTCGAAGATCGTCGGGGCGTGCCCGGGCCCGCAACAATGCCCGGCGCTGCATGAGGTCGCCGAGGCGGTAGGTGAAGATCGCGCGCAGCAGATCATCCTTGGAACCGAAGTGGTACCGGATGGCCGAGTTGTTCGAGGAGCCGGCCTCGACCGAGATCTGCCGCAGCGAGACGCCGGCGAGCCCGTGTTCGGCGAACAGCCGCTCGGCCGCCAGCAGCAGCTGCAGGGCGGTTGCCGGAAGGGGGCCGTTCCGTGGACTCACCGTCAGATCATTGCGCATTGAGGCGCTTCATCGCGTCGACGGTGTTGGCCGCAACCTGGACGACCTCGGCGGAATCACGACCGGCCAGGTCCGCGAGCAGGTCGACGTCCTTGGCCAGCAGGGAACCCGCGAGTTGAGCCATCACCGCCAGGCTGTGTCCGGAATTGCCGATCACTTCGGCCGCGTAACTGCGGCCGCTGCCCTTCGACAGCACCGTGTTGAGGGCGTCGTTGTCTACGCCGAGCCGGTCGGCCAGAGCGAAGACGCTGGCGGCCAGTCCCAGATGCGCACTGAACAGCGCGTTGTTCAGTAGCTTCGCCGCCTGCCCGGCACCCAGACCCCCAAGGTGCACAAGCGGATTCGCGAATGTCGCCAGCACCGGCCGGCAGCGGTCGACCACGTCGCCGTCGCCGCCGAGCATCACCAGCAACGCCTTTGCCGCAGCCATGTGCCCGCCACCGGACACCGGGGCGTCGACGACATGCAGATGCGGGAAGTCGGCTTGCAGGCGCCGGCAAGTGTCCGGGTGGACGGTGCTGTGAATCACGACGATGCCACCGGCCGCCATCCCGGCCAGCGCGCCCTCGTCGCCGCGCAGTACCTCGTCGACGTCCGCGTCACCAACGACACAGAGGCACAACACATCCGAGGCAGCACCGAGCGCCCGACGATCGGATGCCACCGCGGCACCGGTGCCGGCAAAGGGTTCGACCGACTCGGGGCGGCGCGCCCATAGCGTCGTCGGGAACCCGTCCTCGACAATCCGCCTTGCCATCGGGCCGCCCTGTGACCCCAGACCCACGAAACCGACCCGCAAACCGCTCATCCCTGCGCCTCGATGGTCGCCCGGATGTAGGCCTCGATATCGGTGGCGCGCTGCATGAGTGCATCGTGCACCTCCGGAGCCGTCACCACCAGGAAGCGCCCGGCCTCCACCGCGTCGGCCGTCAGCTTCCCGACATCGTCGGCGCCAACGATCTGGTGCGCCGGCGCGCGCGGGGTCGGCGCCGCATCCCCGTACACCGTGATGCCTTCCAGGATGTTGGTGATCACCCCGGAAGGGCAAAGGCAGGTGACACCAACGCCTTTGGGCCCAAGATAGGCCGCCAGCGCCTCGGAGAGCCCGACGATGGCGTGCTTGGACGCCACGTAGGGCAACCGGTCGAAGCCGTACGCGAGCAATCCCGAGGCCGACGCGGTGTTGATGACATGACCGCTGCCCTGCGCGATCAGTCCCGGCAGGAAAACCCGGTTGCTGCGCGCAATGCTGAACAGGTTGACGTCGATGGTGCGGGTCCACGCCTCCTCGGGCAACGTTTCGGGCGCGCCGATCGCCAGGACGCCCACATTGTTCATCACCACGTCGACCCGGCCGAACCGCCGCAGGGCGGCGTCGCGCAGTTGCTCGAGCTCCGCTTCCACCGTCACATCCGCGCGCAACCCGATCGCCGGCCGGCCCAGCGCGGTGAGCTGGTCGACGACCTCGGTGACCCGCTCCTCCGACAGATCGCCCACCACCACGGAAGCCCCACGACCGGCGAATTGCAGGGCGGTCGCGCGGCCGATGCCGCTGCCGGCACCGGTGAGCACCGCGACCGCGCCGTCCAGACTCAACGGCCTGCTCATGCGATGCCGACCGCCTTGGTGCGCAGGAACTCGAACAGTCCCTCCTCGCCACCTTCGCGGCCGTATCCGGAGATGCCCACTCCGCCGAAGGCGAGTTCGCAGCCGGTGACCGGGCTGGCACCGTTGACGTAGACACCACCGGCCTTGAGCGCGGACACCATTCGCTGCACCCGGCCGACGTCACGCGTGTAAACGTAAGCGGCAAGGCCGTATTCGGTGCAGTTCGCCATCTCGATCGCCTGTTCCTCGGTCTCGAACCGCATCAGCGAGAGCACCGGCCCGAACACTTCGACCTGTCCGAGTTCGGAAGCCGGGTCCACGTCGCCGAAGACGGTCGGCTCCACGAAGAAACCCTGGGACAGATAGTCGGGAATCCCACCGCCGGCCAGCAACTTCGCGCCGTCGGCCTGCGCTCGCCCGATCATCGCCAGGATCCGCTGTTGCGCCTGCCGGGTCACCACCGGGCTGATGAGCGTCGCCGGGTCGAACGGGTCGCCACATCGCATGCCGGAGACCATTGCGACAACCCGATCCACGACGTCGTCGTAGACGTCGTCGTGCACGATCATGCGCGACGGGATCGCGCATCCCTGACCGGCCAGGGTGCCCAACACGCTGAAGGTGTTGACGGCGACCGCCGTATCGAGATCGGCATCGGGAAAGAGCACATTGGCGGACTTGCCGCCGAGCTCGAGGACGGCCGGTTTGAGGTATTCCGCGCAGGTGGCCAGGATCGTGCGCGCGGTGGCCGGACCACCGGTGAAACTGACCTTCTGCACCAGCGGGTGGCGTACCAGCGCATCCCCCGTGTCGGCTCCGCCGAGCACGAGATTGACCACGCCATCAGGGATTCCGGCTTCCCTGATGAGCCCCATCAGGTGTTCGGTCGCGTACGGAGTCAGCTCGGAGGGCTTCATGACCACGGTGTTTCCGGCGGCCAGTGCGGGAGTGAGTTTCATGCCGACCGAGACGACCGGGCCGTTCCAGGTCAGGATGATGCCGACGACGCCGTAGGGTTCGGGCAACGAGTAGGCGAGTTCGCGCTGGTTGGCCGGGAACGAGGTGACGCGGCCTTCCACCTTGTCGGCCCAGCCGGCGTAGTAGGCCGTCCAGTTGACCATGATCCCGACGAGCGGTTGGCCCATTCCGGCGGTCATTCCGTTGTCCAGCACCGAAAGCCGGGCGATTTCGGCGGTGTCGCGCTCCATGAGTTCGGCCAGCCGGCGCAGGACGCGGGCCCGTTCCGCGGGCCGCCATGCCCGCCACTCCCCGTACGCCCGGTGCGCCGCCTGCACCGCGGCGTCGACGTCGTCCGGGCCGGCCAGCGGCACCGGACCCTGCACTTCCCCGGTCGGGGGATAGACGTGGTGGTGCACGCCGCCCGAGCCGCTGGTGCGGGCCTCTCCCCCGATGTGCAGATGCACGACGGGAACACTCAGGTCGACGGTCATCGCATCCTCCGGCCGCTCGATTAAGCCATGCTACTTATTAATAAGGCACTTGACTTCATTAATCAAGTGGTGCCTAATGCTCGAATGGACGTGACACAACTCTTCGACCTCACCGGCAAGGTTGCCGTGGTCACCGGCGGCGCCGGCGGTATCGGTGAGGTCTACGCCGAGGCGCTGTGCGCGGTGGGCGCTGCGGTGGTGATCGCCGATATCAACCTGCAGGCGGCGCAGCGCACCACCGATAGTCTGCGAGACAAAGGTTTTCGGTCGCTTGCGGTGCACCTGGACGTCACCTCAGCCGAGTCGGCCACCGCGATGGTCGCCGCGACGACGGGCGCGTTCGGTGGCATCGACATCCTGATCAACAACGCCGCGATCATGACCGACCTGCCGCCCTACGGGTTGTCGAATATGCCGGTGGCGGACTGGGACCGGGTACTCAACGTGAACCTGCGCGGTCCGTTGCTGTGCACCCAGGCCGTCGTCGAGTCGATGGCCTCGCGCGGTGGTGGACGGGTCGTCAACGGTCTGTCGGCCGGCGCATTCATGGCCGGCGGCATCTACGGGGTTTCGAAGTATGCGCTGCACGGATTGACCTGCAACCTGGCCAGCGAACTGGGATCGCGTGGCATCAACGTCAACGGGATCGCGCCCGGACTGGTCGACAACGACAGCGCATACGTCAGCCTGCCGAAGGACTCGCCGATCCGCGACATCCTCGGCGCGCAGATCCCCGGCAAGACTTCCGGGCCGCCGGCCGACCTGGTCGGCACGATGCTGCTGCTGTGCTCACCCGCCGGAGACTGGATCAACGGCCAGACCATCTCCGTCGACGGCGGCTGGATCATGCGATTGTGATGGCGCAGTGGAGGACTCGCGAGGAACGGCGAGCGGTTGCGCGCGCCGAGTACGAACGCATCATGACCACCGCGAGCCCCGAACCGGCCGGGGCCTACCTCGAGGCAGGGGTCATCGGGTACGTCTTCGGGGAGATGTGGCGCCGCGGTGTCCTCACTGCGCGCGACCGCCGCTGGATCACCTTGACGTGCGTCGGCGCGGCAGGGGCGATCACCCCGATCGAAACCCACGTCTACGCGGCCCTGAAGAGCGGTGATATCAGCTACCCGGAGTTCGACGAGTTCGTCCTGCATTTCGCGACCCAGGCCGGTTGGCCCAAGGCCTCAGTCATGCAGGTGTACGGAATGATGAGCGCCTACAAGATCGCCGAGGAGTCCGGCTCCCCGGTCGAGGCGCCGGACTTCGAGCCCTGGGCGGAACCGGTCGACGACGACGTCCGCCGCGACCGCGGCATCTCGGCCTACCGGCTGGTCCACGGCGACGCGCCGCCGCAGGCCCGGACTGGCTTTCAAGGTCGTGCCCGCCTGGACTATCTGTACGGCGAAATATGGAGTCGGCACGGCTATCTCACCCGTCGCGACCGGCGCATCATCAGCATCTGCGGCGCCGCATCGGCCGCGATCGACGAGGAGGTCACCGAGCACCTGCGGGCTGCCCTGACCCTCGGTGACATGACCCGCACCGAACTCGAAGAACTCGTCGTGCACTTCGCCGTCTACCTCGGCTGGAATCTGGCCCGGCGACTCGACGACCTGTTGGTTGCGGTGGACGGCGGGACTGGCGACGGCTGAGGTGCTTTCGAGCCGCCATGGCAGGATTTGTCGCTATGGCAGAGAACAGGGTCGGCAGAGTCGCCGGCAAGGTCGCTTTGATCACCGGCGCAGCGCGCGGACAGGGCCGCGAACACGCGATCCGGCTGGCCGAAGAAGGCGCAGACATCGTCGCGGTCGATGTCTGCGCAGATATTGAGGGCGTCGCCTATCCCGGTGCCACCGACAGCGACCTTGCCGACACCGCCGACCTGGTGGAAAAGGCGGGCCGCCGCATCGTCACCGCGAAGGCCGACGTGCGGGATCTGGAGGGTCTGCGCGCTGCGGTCGCGCAAGGGGTCGACGAGTTGGGGCCACTCGACATCGTGGTGGCCAATGCCGGCATCAGCGGGATTCCCGCGCCCGCGGCGATGATCGAAGAAGCCGCGTGGCAGACGATGATGGACATCAATCTGACCGGCGTGTGGCACACGGTCAAAGTCGCACTGCCGCACATGACCAACGGCGGGGGCTCGATCATCCTGGTCAGCTCCATGCTGGGCATCCGCGGCGGCGGCTACATGGCGCACTACGCCTCAGCCAAACACGCCGTCGTCGGCTTGATGAACTCGCTGGCCAATGAGCTTGCCCCACAATGGATCCGGGTCAATTCGATTCACCCGGGCAATATCTTGACGCCGATGCTGGACAACGACTGGTTCGTCCGGACGCTGCGGCCGGACCTGCCGAACCCCACCGTGCAAGATGCCGGAGAGATCATCGGTCAATTTCACCTGTTGCCCAAGCCGCTGATCGAGGCGCGCGCCGTCAGCAATGCCGTGTTGTTCCTCGCCTCCGACGAGGCGCAGTACATCACCGGGGCGGCGCTGCCGGTCGACGCCGGCGCGGTGGCGAAGTTCTGACGAACTCACCCGCTGTGTGCGGCCTCTTCCGGTGAGCACCGCGCAAGGCGGTAGAGCCGGTCGGGGTCGGCTTCCACACAGAGGTAGGGCTGCCCGTCCGCGGCGGTGGCGACACTGAGTGGGAGTTCGTTCGCCCCTGCGGAGTCAGGTTCAACGAGGAGCTCGAGTTCGTCGGAGGCGACGTACAACAGCGCATCGTCATTGGACAGCTTCCACGGCCGGCCATCGGTGGGCCACTCGCCGCCGATCGTCCGAATCGCTTGAAATTCAGCATCTTCGGACTCCTCGGTCTGCAGGCAGCTCACCCACAACTTGCCGGGCAGCGGGCGGAAGTACACCGCCAGGCGCTGCCGGTTGAGGTTGACGTCGACCGGTATCCCGATAGGAGGCAACGAGGTTCCGTCGGGCTGGTCGTTCAGCGACTTCTTGACCTCACGCGACCCGATCCCGGTACCGAACCAGTCGATCGTCAACACGGTGGTGAGGTATTGAGCGATCGCCAACGTCAGCAGGCCGCCCGCCCCGGCCACACCGACTCCCGCCGCTCCTGCCGCCGCGGTGACGGGGAGTGCGATCAGGCCGGCGACGGCCACCGCGCCGGCCGCCGTGGCAACCTTTCCTGCCGCCGTCAGACTGAACTCCGGATTCACTTCGGGCTCAGGCGGATTCTGCATCGGTCGCACTCCCACGGTGCGCGGCAGTTCATCGAAGAGCTCGCTGACTCGCTTGACCTCCGCCTCGTACTCCTCGCCGCTGAGCTCACCCGCGCGCTTCTTCTCTCCCGCCGATTGCAGCGCCTCCTCGAGGCTTTCGACGGTCTTGAGGTTGGCGCGCCGGGTCTCCTCCACTTTCGGGTCGCGCGGTATCTCGTCGAGACCCATCTCGTAGGTGACCTTGAAGCCGGCCTTGAAGTCGTAGAGCTTGGTTTCGGCACTGACGGTACCGTCGACCACCAGCCGGCCATCTCCGGTGCGCGGCAGGATGTCGGCGTCCAAGGCGTCCAGGCTGCGCTCTTCGCCGCCGATGACAACGGTTCTGGGCCCCTGCAACAGACACGGCGCGTCGGGGTCGAAGTCGCCCTCGTCGAGTTCGAAGCTGTTCCTCACGGTGTCCCGGACCTGACGCAGGATGCCCCACCCGCTGACGGCCAATCCCGTTTTCTCTTGCGGGTTTTCGGCAAGAATCGACGGTGGGAGCTGCTCACCGGCGGGGAGCTCGCGCAGCGTCTGCAGCTGAACCACCATGGATTCGTGGACGGTTTCCCCGATCTCGAAGCGGTGCACGACCGCGTCGAGATCCTTCACCGTGCTGTCGTCCTGCGCCTGGGGATCGACGTCCAGCGGTGTGGGCAACAGGGATTGAATGCCGTCGTCGCCCATCTCGGCCAGCTGCGGGCGGACCGCATCGGCGATCTGTGTGGCGAGCGAGTCGAGCACCCTGGTCTGCGCCTCATCGTCGGAGAGGCCGGGATGTTGCAGCCGCTCCATGTTCACCAGCAGTTGGCCGGCGATGCTGTGGGTGATCCAGTGAACCTCGGCATAGTCGAGTTCCCAGCTGATCCGCGGGTCGCCCCCGGTGAGTGCGGTGGTGCCGTCGGCACGGCGCTCGACGTTCGGCCCGAACAGCCGGGCCGCGAAGGGGTCCGGCAGCGCATCCGCCAGCAGCACCGGCGCATCCTGCTCGGTGAAGTTCAGCGCGATGGTGTGCTTGCCCGGCTCGGACTCGTGCCGCTCGAGCTGATCGTGAATGGTCAGTCGCCCGAACAGTGGGATCTCGTTGTAGGGAATCTCGCGGGACTCCCCGGCCCGGGGCCCGTCCGGGATCGTGACCGTCGCCGGCGGCAGTTCCACCAGGGGAATGCAGGTCACCGAGTCGATCACGATCCTGGAATCGAAGACCACCAGGTCGATCGCGAAATGCCGCAGCGGATCGCGCGTTTCGCCATCGTGCTCTTCCTGCCACGCCCGCCCGTGGGCGTCGACGATGAACCACACCCGGTCGAGGGTGAGGTCGAGCGTGGCGGTTGCCGAATACCCGGTGCCATCCACGGACTCGGTGCGCTTGTCGCCGCTGAACATCTCGACCGTCTGGTCCTGCACGCGTTCACGATGGATTTCGATGATCGTGTCGGGGCGGTCCATGTCGGATGCTGTACCCACAAAAAGACCGCCGCCAACCACGCCGGTCAGGGGTTCTGGCGGCCCAGCAGCTCGGAGACGAAGCGGTCGATGAAGTCGTCCGGCGGCGCGGCACCGACCGGTCCGCTATTTCAGTCCCGGCTTAGTCCCGGCCCCCGGAGAAGGTCGGTGAAAGCGTGCACGGCGGTCGCGACACCGGCATCGTCGTCGGTGGCCACCAGGTCGAGCAGCAGTCCACGGGTGACGGCAAGGCCCAGTCGTACCAGCGCCGGGTCGTAGGCGGCGCCGGCGACCTTCGCCGCTTCGGCCAGCCAGCCGTCGACGGCGCCGGGCACCATCCGGGCAAAGGGCTCCTCACCCTGGGCACCGCGGGCGTAACACTCGAAGAACAGGCGCTCGAAAGGACGCAAGTCAGGGCGGCACAGGGTGGCCCACATCGCGGCGAAACTTCCCGCCGGGTCAGTCGGCAGCTCCGCCAGCACCGTCATCTGCCGGTTTTCCACCTCCTCGACGATCGCCAGCAACATCTCGTCCCGGGATGCGAAGTGGTGTAACAGCATCCGATGACTGGTTCCCACTGCGGCCGCCACGTCGCGCAGTGACCGGTCGCCGATTCCGCCGGCCGCGAATTCGTCGATCAGGGCATCGAGCAGCTGCCGGCGGCGCCCGACGTCAGTGCGGGCCAAGTGAATGTCGCAATTGCTCGCTGCGGGCCTTGAGCCCCTGGCCTTCCATCTCCAGGTAGCGGCGCGTGGTGCGGATCATCAGCCTGGCGATGAGCGCGCCTACCGGGCCGCCTTGATCGAGCACCTGACGAACGAGGGTCCTGTCATCGCCGATCGGGGTCAGCGAGTGCAGCGCTGAGGTGATGCCGCCCGGGGACCGCTGGACCCAGGTCCACGACACCCCAGGGACCACATCGGTCACTTCCCAGACGAGCTTGGGCAACTTGGGTTGCCTGATCTGGAACCGCTTGCCGAGGGCGAGGCCGGGGCCGTCCAGGGCGAGCAGTTCGGAGACCGACGCGGTCCATTCGGGCCAGCGCTCCACATCGCTGAAAACGTCCCACACCAGGGGCGCCGGCGCGTCGATTTCGACGCCACTCTCAGTAATCATGTACCAAATGGTACATGGGCTGCGGGCCTGCGCACAGTCCCTTCAACGCAATCGTTCACCTTGGGTTTGACGAACAGTCACCGTCCGGGCAATCCTTTTCACCATGCCGCCGCGCGCACGGATCAGTGAGCAGACCCGGATCGCTGAGATCGAGCGCCGCCTCAAGGAACAGTTCCCCGCGGTCAGCTTCGAGGTGCTCGACGCCGCCGTCCGCGAACACCATTCCCGATTCCAGGCGAGTCCCATTCGGGACTTCATCCCACTGCTGGTGGAGAAGCGCGTTCGTCAGGAACTCGCCGACGCCTCGCCGAGCCACCCGGTAGCCTGACGTCCGGTGCCCCGACGTTGACGTCGCCCATAGTCTCTTGGCATGGACTTCGAAATCCTTCGCAAGGATCTGCACCAGACCCGCTTCGTCTCCGGTGCCGCGCCGACGCCGGCCGACGGTGAAGCCCTGTTGCGGGTCGAGTCCTTCGGGCTGACCTCGAACAACATCACCTACGCAGTCTTCGGCGAAGCGATGCGCTACTGGGATTTCTTCCCCGCGTCGGACCCGGACTGGGGGAAGCTGAATGTCTGGGGATACGCCCACGTCGAGCAATCGCGACACCCCGACCTGGCGCCGGGCATACGCGTCTACGGCTACTTACCGTGTGCGAGCCACCTGCTGATCGTCCCGGACCGCATCGATGAAAAAGGGTTCATCGACGCCGCGCCCCACCGGCTGCCGCTGCCGTCGGCCTACCAGAGCTACCGCGACGTCACGACCGACCCCGTCTATGCCGCGAACCGGGAGGCGGAGCACATCCTGTTCTTCCCGCTCTTTTTCACCTCGTTCCTCATCGACGACTTCGTCGCGGACGAAGGCTTTTTTGGCGCCGACACCATCGTGATCTCCAGCGCCTCGTCGAAGACCGCCATCATCGCTGCGTACCTGCTCGCCAAGCGCGACGGCATCAACGTGGTGGGCCTGACCTCGGCGGGTAATCGCGCCTTTGTCGAAGGACTCGACGTCTATGGATCAGTTCAGTTGTACGACAACATCTCTGAGCTGCCCGGTGATCGCGCCGTGTACATCGACATCTCCGGTGACGGCGCGGTGCGCGCCGGCGTCCACGCCCGCTACGGCGACCGCCTCGCCCACAGCTCCGCCGTCGGGATGACCCACTGGACTCAGATGACACAGGGCAGCGGCGACCTCGCCGGGCCCAAACCCGTGTTCTTCTTCGCGCCGGACCGCATCAAGAAGCGCGGAGCCGACTGGGGCACCGCGAAGCTCGACCAGAATGTCGCCGACGCATGGGCGCCGTTCGCCGATTGGGCTTCCAAATGGCTTCGTGTCGAACGGATTTCGACTGAGGACGAGATTCAGCGCGGCTACCTCGACCTGCTCGACGGAAAGGTCGACCCCGCGGCCGGGACCATCGTCGACCTGTGATCGCCGGAGTGTCAGGAGGCACCAGTGACAGCAGCAGTGATCGCGGCAGCTGCGGTGTTCTTTCTCGGCATGGGCAGCTACGCGCTGGCCGCCCCGGCGAAGATGATCGAGGTGTTCGGCATCACGTTGCCGCAGCGCGAGTCCCGCTCGGAGGTACGGGCCGTCTACGGCGGCTTCGGCCTGGCAATCGCAGGCGTGCTGGCGTTTGCCGCTACCAGTGCAGGCCCGATGCGGACGGGAATCGTGGTCACCGTCGGGTTGGCGTTGGCCGGTATGGCGTTCGGCCGTATCGTGTCGGCCGTCGTCGAGGGCAAGACCCCGTTCTATCCCAATTGGTTCTACTTCGTCGTGGAAGTGGTCATCGCCGGCGCTCTGCTGCTGACCGCCCAGGGATGAGTCGGCAGTGTTCGACGCGCTAGACCACGTCATCGTCGCCGTGCGCGACCTCAGCGACGCCACGCGCCGCTACGCCACGTTGCTGTCCCGGAGCCCGTCGTGGCGCGGCGATCATCCGGGCTGGGGCACGGCCAACGCGTTGTTCAAACTCGACAACACCTATCTCGAGCTGATCAGCCCCCACGGCGAGGGGCCGCTGGGCCGCACGGTCGCGGCGCACTTGGACCGGCGCGGCGACGGACCGATCGGCCTCGCGTTCGCCACTTCCGACCTCGATGCCGCCCGCGCCCGGCTGGTCGCCAACGGCCTTGCGCCACCACCTGTCTCGCCGGGTGAAGGTCGCGACACCGACACCGGGATGATCCGGCACTGGCGCAGCATGCTGCTCCCGCAGGCGAGCACCCGCGGCGTGCTGGTCATCGCGATCGAGCACGAATCCCCGAATCGCCTTCCCGAGGCCGTGCCGGCGGGATCCGCAGATGCCGTGGTCACCGGAATCGACCATGCGGTGGTGCAGACCGCCGACGCGGATGCCGCGATCGCGTTCTACGGCGACGGGCTCGGCCTGCGCCTGGCGCTGGACCGCAGTTTTCCGGACTGGGGCATGCGGCTGGTCTTCTTCCGCGTCGGCGGCGTCACCGTCGAGATCGCTCAGCCGCTCGGTGACGCGCCGTTGCCGGCGCACACCGACCAGCTCTGGGGCCTGTCTTGGCGCGTCCCGAACGCCGACGCGGCCCGCGCGCGGCTCGCCGCAGCCGGTCTCGAGGTCTCGGAGGTTCGCCCCGGACGCAAACCCGGTACGCGGGTGCTCAGCGTGAAGGACGGCACCTGCGGGGTTCCGACGTTACTGATCGAACCGCGTTGAGCTCCCGGCTGGTAGCGGTCACCCTTCTCGCGCTGCTTCCCGTCCTGGCGCAGTGTTCCCGTGCCGCCCCACCCCACGCGGCCGCCCCGACCACTTCGCCCCCGTCCTCGTCGGCCGCTGCGGGACCGACCACCGCGGCGGTCGAGCCGGTCACTGCCACCGAGCTCGGAGCGAGCTGGCATCCGGGCTGCCCCGTGGAACCCACGCAGTTGCGGCGAATCCGCCTCGGCTACAAAGGCTTTGACGGCCAAACTCACCAGGGCGAACTGGTCGTGCACGAAGACCTTGTCGCGGATGTCACCGAAATCTTCACGCTGCTCTACCGGCTGGGCTATCCCATCGAGCGGATGCAGACGGTCGACCACTACCCGGGAGCTGACGACGAGCTGTCGATGGAGGACGACAACACCTCGGCGTTCAACTGCCGCACCATCCCGGGCACCGACCGATGGGCTCAACACGCTTACGGCCGGGCGATCGATCTCAACCCACGTCGCAACCCCTGCCGCTATGCCAACGGAACGTTCGAGCCGCACAACGCGGCACCGTATTTGGACCGCAGTCGCCCCGATCCCGGGATCCTGCACACCGGCGACGCGGCGGTGCGGACCTTTACGGATCGCGGCTGGCGATGGGGCGGCGACTGGACCACTCCGGTTGACTACCAGCACTTCGAACGTCCCTGAATTCAGAGGCCGAGTGCCCGCGCCGCCGCCGTCGCGACCTCACCCCGCAAGGTCGACATCGGCGGACTGCCCCGGGTGTGGATCGAGTTGGAGAGCAGCACGATGTACGTGTCGGAGCCGGGGTCTATCCACAGCGAGGTCCCGGTGAAGCCGGTGTGCCCGAAACTGCCGACCGGAAAGACCGCACCCCGTGGTGCCGACTGGCCGGTGTCGATGTCCCAGCCGAAGCCGCGCAGGTTCTGCCCCGCAATCGCCGGGTAACGCGCAGCGAGCAGCGGCTGAGGCCGGTTCGGCCGTTGCGCAAGGGCTTTCCGGGCGGCCTGGTTGGCCGCATCGACCTGTTGGGGCGAGTGTCCGGGCTGCTGGGGCGTGGTCATCATCACCAAAGTCGCTTGTTGCAAGGGGAATTCGCTGGGACGGCCGGCGAGCCGGTCGAGGAGCGCTTGCGCGAAGACGCTGACGTCGTGGGCCGTGGAGAAAACGCCGGCATGGCCGGCCACCCCGCCCATCCGGCGCGCCGTCGTGTCATGCACGGTGCCGCGCAGCAGGTGATCCAGATCGGGGTTACTGCGGGGGTCGGCTCTGCCCTCTTCGTCGCGTGCCGTCGGTGCGATACGCGCCAGCAGGCCGGTGTTCCAGGTTCCTTCCGGACAGGTGGTCGGCAGCTGGCCGGCCCCGGGTGCCCACGCGACCGCGGATCCGTATGTCGTGTGCGGACCACAGGCTTTGACGGGCGGGAGGAAGCCGCTCTCTTCCATGCCGAGCGGATCGAAAATATGTTGCCGCGCATACACATCCAGAGCTTCGCCGGAGACTTTCTCCACCAGCGCCCCCAGCAGGATGAAGTTGATGTCGGAGTAGCGGAAACCCTCGCCGGGCCCGGACTGCAGCGGCGTGCTGAGCGCCCGGTGGATGCCCTCGGCCTTGTCGGGCCCGTTGAGTCCCCAGGGATCTCTGAGATCGACGTCGCCCGGTTCGCCGGAGGTGTGCGTGAGCAGCATCCGGACCGTCACCCTGGCGCGCCGCGGATCGTTCGCGGGGTTGAAGTCCGGCAGATGCTGCTGTGCGGGATCGTCGACCTGCACCGTGCCCTGCTCGACGAGCTGCATGACGGCGGTGGAGGTGACCAGGTTCTTCGTCAGTGACGCCAGATCGAAGATGGTGTCCTCGGTCATCTGCTCCGCGGGGGCCGGCACCCCGTCCAGCCCGGGCTCACCGGCGTGCTTGCGCAACCCGTAGGCCCGGTGGAACGCGACCGCGCCCCCGTGCCCGATCTCGACCACGGCGCCGGGCAGCTTGTCGGCCGCGATCGCGTCGTTGATCAATGAAGAGACGGCGCCGAAGGCAGGTGCGTCCGCCATCTCGGGCAGCTGGCGTGGCGCCGCGTGAACGCGAGCAGGGGCCTGGTTCGGCGGGCCGCTGCTCACCGCAATCTGTGCCGCCGAGTCGTGCGTGCAGCCCGGGACGAGCGCCAGCAGAACCGTTGCGACTGCGATGGCGTTTCGCTTCACGTGATTCCCCGTGTTCACGGTCAAGGGCTGAGCAGTTTCAGCTTAATGTGGTCAGGAGTACTACCCGAAGGACCGCATGAACATCGACGAAGAGTCCGTGACGACGCTCGAAGACCTGCGGGGTGATCTGGCGCAGCGGCACAAATGGACGCCCAGCGGTGGCAGCTCTGTCGAGGGCGCGGTCGTGGAAGCCGACATGGCGGCCCTGGCCCGCGACGGCTACGTCGTCTGGGAGAACCTGCTCAGCGCCGAGCAGTGCCGGGAGATCCGGGATGCGGTGCGCCCCTGGCTGGCGCATACCGGGCGCAACTCCTTCGAGGGCCGGCGCACCCAGCGCGTCTACAGCGTGCTGAGCCGCACCCGGGTGTGTGACCGGCTCGTCGACAATCCGCGGGTGCTGGCGGTGCTGGATCGCCTGCTGATGCCCAACTACCTGCTGTCGGCATTGCAGGCCATCAACATCCAGCCCGGCGAGTCCGCACAGCTGGCCCACCACGACGACGGGTTCTACCCCATTCCGCGTCCGCGGGAGCCCTTGGCGGCGGCGACGATCTGGGCGATCGACGACTTCACCGCCGATAACGGCGCCACCGTGGTGATACCGGGTAGCCACCGCTGGGGTAAACACCGTCCTGGCCCGGAAGATCCTGCGATTCCGGTCGTGATGCCCGCCGGATCGTGTGTCTTCTTCGTCGGCACGCTGTGGCATGGCGGCGGCGCGAACACGACCACGGGCGACCGGCTGGCCGTCACCGCCCAGTACTGCCAGCCGTGGCTGCGACCGATGGAGGCGTTCACCCTGTCGGTAACGCGTGACATCGCGCGAACGGTGTCCGACGACATCCGGCGGATGATCGGCTACAGCATCCACCCGCCGTTCGTCGGCGCCGTGGACGGCCTGCACCCGTTGCGGCTGTTGGGAACCGAACAGGACTAGGCGGCGATGCCCAGTTCCTGGTTGATCTGCGACCAGTACTGCGGGCCGTCCAGGGTGAGGATGATCCAGTCGTGAATCTGGCCGTTCGCCAGCACGAAGTTGAACGGCGCGGCAACCGCCCTGGCCGCATCCTGCAGGCGCAGGACATCGGGGGAAAGTATGTCGAGATTGCCTGAGTAGACGTAGGTCTGCGGGAGGCCGGTCATGGCGCCGTAGAGCGGGCTCACCAAGGGGTTGGTGACCGACAGGTTGCCCGCCCACGCCCTGCCGATCTGCTGCGCAGGGCCGATCGGCAACAGCGGGTCCTGGACGAACGCGATGTTCGGATTGGTCATCGACACGTCCAGCCACGGCGACAGCAGCACCATCGATCCCGCCTGGTTGAGCCCGTTGCCCGCGATGTACTGGGTGGCCGCCAGCGCCAGGTTGCCACCCGCGGAGTCGCCGATGACGCTGACGTTGGTGGGCCCGTGCAGGGCCACCTGCTCGGAAATGAGGTTGGCCATGGCAGGCACCACGAGGCCGGCGGTACCGCCCTGCTGCAGCAGCGGATAGATCGGCACCTGGACGGTCGCTCCGGTTTGATACGACATCACCGAGTAGTGGATCCAGTGCAGGAATGACGGCGGCAGGATGAAGGCGCCCCCGTGGATGGCGACGACGTATTCGCCGGTCGGATGAGCCGGCGTGATCTGGACGACGCTCATCCCGTTGGAGGTGGTGTAGGAGACCGTCTCGCCGAGCAGCAGGTTCAGGAACGGCGGCGGAGAGTTGCCGATGAACCAGGACAGCGGCGGGACATCGCTGGCGATCAGCGACAGGATCGGCGAACCCGTCATCGACAGCTGAGGCTCGAGCCCGGACAGACTCAGCAGTGGTTTGACCGGGTAGAGCAGCGCTTCTTCGAGCCGCGTGATGAGTGAGGGCGAGCCGGTGAAGGTTCCGGTCTGATCGGCCGCGAATGGCGGAGCGGCCGGCGCTCCGAAGATCCCGGTGACAATCTCGTTGGCCAGCCGGTTGAACCCGCCGGCCAACGCCGCCGGTGCTTGCTGGATTTCCTGGGCAACGGCCTCGAAGGTGTTCAGCAGCGCGGCGTTGGACGCCTCGGCCGCGGCGTACGCCCCGCTTGCGCCGTTCAGCGCCTGCACGAACTGGTCATGGAACACCGCCACCTCGGCGCTGAGCAGCTGATAGCTCTGACCGTGGTCGGAGAACAACGACGCGATCGCAGACGACACCTCGTCCTCGGCGGCGGACAGGACCGCTGTCGTGGCAATGGCCACGTCCCGGTTTGCTGTCGCGACCACCGAACCGATCGACACCACATTCGTGGCCGCGGCGGCCATCACCTCGGGCAACACAAGAATGGATGACATCGAGCTCAACCCACCCCTCCGGGCAACCCCCACGATGCCCAGCCAGTAACGATCGCCGAATTACCGAAGCTTATGACGCCGCGGCGGACCCACAAGTCAATTCGCCCGAATCTATTGTTTAGCCCATGGACAGTGACGCGGACTCCGTCAGCCGCCGCCGGCTGTTGTCGCTCGCCGGCGGCCTGGGCCTGACGGCCACCATCGGGGCATGCGCCGGGCGGACCGCTGCGGATCCTGCCCCGGTGCAGTCCACCACGTCCGCCGTCCCCGCGACTCCCTCGTCAACCGCTTCGGCACAGCGGGCCGCCCCGGCGTCGGCGCTTTGCCGCGACGCGTGGGGCGCCCGTCCCGCCAAGCCCGGCGGCACACCCCAGACCATCGGCCGCATGACGCTGCACCACGCCGCGGTGGTGCTGGGCGCCAACAGCAATGCTCCGGCCCGCTTCCGCGCGGACCAGCGTTACCACCAGGACACGCTCGGCTGGATCGACATCGCCTACCACTTCGGTGTCGACGCCAACGGCAACATCTACGAGCTGCGCCGACCCGACATTGCGGGCGACACGGCCACCGACTACAACACGATCGGCCACTTCCTCGTCATCTGCGAAGGCGACTTCGACAAGGAAACGGTGCCGGATGCGCAGGTTCAGGGAGCTGCACGCGTATTCGCCTGGGCAGCAGCCAGATACGGCATCTCGACGAACACGCTGGCCGGCCACCGGGATCTCGCCCAGACCTCGTGCCCCGGAAAGAACCTGTACGCCTACCTTGCGTCGGGCGAACTCAAGCACCGCGTCGACACTCTCCTGGAAGCCGGCGGCGTGGACCTGCAGCCATTGTGCGGAGCCGCAGGCGCGGCGAGGGTCGCCGACATCGAAGCCGGCAACTGACGCACGGCATCTGTGGGCAAAGTTCTTTTACGCTGCACCACAGAGCTTTTGATCGATGGTCTCGATAATCCGCACAGTTGCCTGCATTCGACTGAATGCCGATCGCGGGACCGGCAGTGTGCCCTCGTCACGAAGCGCGCCGTGCCGCGGCAGTTCGTCGCGACGCAATCCCTGAAGCTTTGGGTGAACACCGGTCGACGAACCCTTATCCTTCGAGGGTGGATCTTGCACGTGAACGCGGGCGCGGGGCCGGTTCACCACGAGGACCGGGATGACTGCCGGAGACCATCCGCTCGCGCAGTCCCTGGCCGATTGCGCGAGCGAGCAGTTGCACCTGTCGGGCCGCATCCAGTCCCACGGGGCGCTGATCGCCGCCGACCTGCAGGACAGCCGAATCACCTATGCGAGCGCCAACACCGCTGAGTTGATCGGGGTGGCGCCGGACCAACTTTTCGACTCGCCGTTGCTGAGCGTCTTCCCTGCGGACGAACACCAGCGGCTCGAGGAGGCGATCGAGCAAACCGGCTACCGGCCCTCCTCCCCCGACCTCTACGGGGTACGCCTGGCCGCTGCCGTCGGCTTCAAGGTCGATGTGATTCTGCACCGGGTGGCCGGCCAGATCGTCGTCGAGATCGAGCGGGCGCACGGCGAGGATCCAGCCAATCTTGTTCCGGTCCTCTATGCCTCACAGGGGATCGGTGAAGCGATGAGCGTTCCCGACATCGAAGCCGCCGTTGCGAGCGCCGTCCGGGCGATGACCGGATTCGACCGCGCAATGGTCTACCGGTTCCACGAAGACGAGCACGGCGAGATCGTCGCCGAAGACCGTCTGCCCGGCCTGGTTCGATACCTCGGGCATCACTTCCCCGCCAGCGACATTCCGCCCCAGGCCCGCCACATCTACACGCGCAAAGCGTCGCGCTTCATCCCCGATGTCGACGAGGGCGACGTCGCGGTCATCGCGTCCCCGCGGATGGCCGGAACCGCTCTGGACCTGAGTCACGCTGCGCTGCGCAGCGTGTCGCCGTTTCATCTGCAATTCATGCGCAACATGAATACCGCTGCGAGCGTGTCGTTTTCGATGGCGGAGGGCGGCCGGCTGACCCGCCTCGTGTCGTGCACGTCGGAACACCCCCGTTGGCTTTCCCGCTCCGAGCGCCGAGCGTGTGAATTGCTGGTCCTGCAGGGGAAGCTCCAGGTCACCGCGGCCGAACAGATCTCCAGGCTCAATGATGCGGCCCGTCGTGAAGCTGTGCGCAACCGCCTGCGGGCCGCCATGCAGACGGCCCCTGCCATCGGCGAAGGCCTCGCTTCCGCTTCCGAGGACCTGCTGGATCTCTGCGGGGCGGAGAGCGCGGCAGTCTGTGCAGACGGGCACTACCAATCGATCGGCGCAGCGCCATCAGAGGATGCCGTCCGACGACTCGCGAGCGAAATCCGCGCCTCTAGATCGCCCGGCTCGCCATGGGCCGCTGACCGCTTGCAGCAACAGACCGCGGACGCTCTCGGGGCGGCCGGCTGCTTGTTCGTCGCACTCAGCGCACCCGACGACTTCGTGATCTGGTTCCGGCGAGACCGACTGCAACAACTCCGCTGGCTGGGCGATCCGCGCACGCATTCCACGGGGTCGCTCAATCCACGCAAGTCGTTCGACACCTGGCTCGAGCAGACCAGCGGCTCCAGCGTGCCCTGGACAGAGGCCGACCTGCGGGCGGCGCGCCTGCTGGCATACGACGTCGAATCCGCGCAACTCAGCCGCGCCCAGGCCCAGCTCGCCCACCTCGGCATGCACGACCCGCTGACCGGGCTACCGAATCGTCACCATCTGAGCAGTGTGATGGCCGCCATGCTGGCGGGAGCATCGTCCGCCGCCCCAGTGGCCGCCATCTTCATCGACCTCGACCGCTTCAAAGCGGTCAATGACAAATACGGGCACGAGGCCGGGGACTGTGTCCTGCGCGAGGTCGCCAAGCGCATCGCCGAGGTCACCCGCACCGGGGCAGACGTCGTGATCCGGGCCGGCGCGGACAGCCCGCCCGCGGTCAGACTGGGGGGCGACGAGTTCTTCGTGCTGCTGCCCGGGGCGGATGCCGCCGGGGCATCTCTGGTGGCGGAGCGCATCCGTCAGTCGCTGCTCGAGCCGATCGCCATAAACCCAGATCTCCGGCTGACCATCGGCGCTTCCATCGGGGTGGCGCTGGCGGCGGAGCCCGAAGAACTGCACCATCTGCTGAGCCGGGCCGACGCCGCCATGTACGAAGACAAGCGACGCCCCAAGCCCGTGGAAGCATCCTGATTCGTCGTCCTGCATCGTCACTGAAAGTCGATGAGCCCCCCGTCGGAGTGGCATATCCCGGCGACCGCCAGTTTCACCAGCGCCTCGCCGGCCCGCGGTGGATCCAGCTCGATCTCACGGATCTCCCATGTCCGGCCCGCGCCCAGCAACACCGCGCCTTGGCATTTCATCGGCCGAGCATTCCTTTGCGGCAGATCGGCCCGCCGACCAGGGACCATCGGCCCTACAGCGGGCCCACGCCGGGGGCGCATGATGCGTGCATATACCGGGAGGAGCGCCATCATGGCAGAAACAGACACCGAGAAGAAGACCGTCGCGGAACGGGCGGCTGACCTGACCGAACGAGCGGCCGGCCTTTCTGACGAAGTCCTCAAGTCGGTCGAATCCGGACAACGGGCGGCGATCGATGCGGTGCGCAAGTTCGTCGGCACGGTCGAGGATTCGTTGCCCGGGCACGGTGAGGATCACCCGTCACGACGCAACACCATCGTGGACGCCGCTTTGGACATGGCGGACAAACTGGTCAAAACCCAGTACGAGTTCATCCGGAGCGTCGTGAGCAGCGCAAACGAGTCGTTGCACAAGCAGCCCGAGGACAAGCCACCCGCTGAGTGATCGCCGTCGGCCGGGTGCGGTTGCGGTGGGTGAAATTCGCCCCCTCGCCGTGCCGGTTTGTAGGCTTTCGGGCATGCCGTTCAAAAACGGCGAGGTCTTCGCTGGCTACGTGATCGAGCGGCTGCTCGGCACTGGTGGGATGGGCGAGGTCTACCTCGCGCAGCACCCACGTCTGCCTCGTCACGATGCGCTGAAGGTCCTGTCCCTGGCGGCCACCTCCGACCAGGAATTCCAGGCCAGGTTCAAACGCGAGGCGGAACTGGCGGCCACGCTGTGGCATCCACACATCGTCACTGTGCTGGACCGCGGTGAGTTCAACGGCCGGCTCTGGATCTCGATGGAATACGTCGACGGTATGGATGCGGGCGAGCTGGTACGCGACCGCTACCCGGATGGCATGCCCGAGCGCGACGTGGCCGACATTGTGAGCGCGGTCGCAGAGGCGCTTGATTTCGGTCATGACCGCCGTCTGCTCCACCGCGACGTCAAGCCGGAGAACATCCTGGTGGCCGCGGCCGATGGGCAGCGGCGCCGGGTGTTGCTGACCGACTTCGGCATCGCCCGCAAGATCGACGATGTCAGCAACCTGACCGAGGCGAACGTCGCGGTGGGAACCATCAGTTACGTGGCTCCCGAGCAACTGCTGGGCAAGCCGCTGGATGGTCGGGCGGACCAGTATGCGCTGGCCGCGACGACCTTCTTTCTGCTGACCGGCGCTCCGCCGTTCCAGGACTCCAACCGCGCCGTGGTGCTCAGCCATCACCTGAATTCGCCGCCACCGCGCATCTCGCAGCGGCGGCCCGAGCTCGCTCGCCTCGACGCCGTTCTGGCGAGAGCGCTGGCCAAGGACCCGAACAAGCGCTACCCGACGTGCGCGGACTTCGCCCGGGCCCTCGCCGAGGCTGGTAAGGCCGGAAATGCCGGCCTGGCCGAGCGTCCCACCACCCAGCGACTCGAACGTCTGATCGTTACCGGTATCGCCCGCGGAGTCCGCTCGGACGGTGCACCAGATCAGGTCGGGACGCTGTCACTGCAGGTGGTGCCGCACGAACCGCTCGAGGACCTGCCGCCTGTGCTGCCGGTCGAAATCCAGACCGATCTGGTCGCCGGTCAGCTCTCCGACGGCGACGAAGTCGAGGTCACCGGCATGTGGGACGGCGAGACTCTCGACGCCGACAAGATCGTCAATCTGTCGGCCGGCGCACGCCCGAAGCGGCCCCGGCCCGAGGCCCCCGCCGCCACATCGACCAGATCGACCACATCGCCGACAGCGCCGATGGACAAGCCACCACGGCGCAAGAGGGCATGGATACTGGCCGCTCTCGCCGCCGTCGCCGTCATCGCGCTGAGCGCCGGTGCGGTGCTGTACTTCACGCACGGATTCGGCCGCGAGACACGCCCGGGGCCCATCGTCAAGCCGGTGAGCGCCACGGTGTTCTCCCCCGACGGCACCCCTGACAATCCGCAGGACGCCAAGCTGGCGATCGACGGCAACCCCAACACCGGTTGGTCCACCGTGACCTATACCGACGCCGTGCCCTTCCCGAAATTCATCCAGGGCATGGGTCTGATGCTGCACCTGTCCGAACCGACGGCGTTGAGCGTCGTGACGCTCGATGTGCCCAGCACCGGAACCCAGATCCAGCTCCGCTCGTCCCCCACCGAGAAGCCCGCCAAGCTGTCCGACACCACGGAACTGGCTCCGACCACGTCGCTGGAACCGGGACGCAACCGCATCACGGTGACGAGCAAGACCAAGACCTCGAATGTGCTGGTGTGGATCTCCCGGCTCGGCACCACCAACGGCGAGAGCCGCACGGAGCTGTCCGATATCACCCTGCAGGCGGCCGGCTGAGCCGCCTGACGAGGAGCTTTCGTCCGAAAGACCCGCCGGGCAGGGACCTTGTCCTCTGGCCGCCTGTGGCTGTGGTCACCGATTCTCAAACGATGACCGAGACCACGCCAGCCATCCCGTTCTCCGTCTGGCGAAAGATCGCCATGGCGACCTGGCGGCCGCGGACAGACCCGACTATTTCGGCCACGATCGACGTCGAAGCCGGTCAGCTGCTCGATTACATCGACCAGGTTCGCCTGGCGACCGGCCAGCACATCACCCCCGTAGACCTCGTCGGCCGGGCTGCGGGCAAGGTCGTCGAAGCCCTGCCCGGCCTCAACGGCCGCGTGGTATTCGGGAGCTTCCTGCCGTCCCCCACCATCGACTGCTTCTTCGTCGTATCGCTTCGCACCGATCCGGTGGCCGGGGTGGAGGCAGCCAGGACCGATCTATCCGGCACCGTTGTGCGCCGCATCAACGAGAAGCCGCCGTGGGCGATCGCCAAGGAGCTGGCCGATCGGGCCGGCCGGATCCGTCACGACAACGACCCGCAGTTCAAGAAGATGAAGGCGATGGTCAAAGGGCTGCCGCCGCTGCTGCTGCGCCCCCTGATGGCCGGCGTCGGATTCGTCACCGAGAGCCTGCAACTGCCGCTTCCGTTCACCGGCCTCGAAGCCCGCCCGTACGGATCCATCCTCGTCAGCAACGTCGGGACCTACGGCCTCGATTCAGCCGCCGCCCCGGTGCCGAACTTCTGCCACGTGCCCATCACAATCCTGATCGGTGCCGTGACCGACAAGGTGCTGGCGCGAGACGGTCAACCCGTCGTCCGTCCGGTGTTGCCTCTGACGATCAATCTCGACCACCGGTTCGTCGACGGCTACCAGGCGGCGACGATGGCCCGGATCTTTCGCGAGTATCTCGCTGATCCCGCCGCGTTCGACCCGGTGCCTGCGGCGATCCCGTCGGGCGAGCGGGAGCCCGCGCAGTCTGATGCGAAAAGCCCGGCGACCGCCTAAACCCGCGGTCAGGCCGCGATGCCGAGTTGCTGGTTGATACCAGGCCAGTAGGGCAGACCGCTCGGAGTGAGCAGGATGAAGTCGTGAATCCCGGTTTGATTCAGGATGAAACTGAACGGAGCACCCTGCGCGACGGCCGCTTGCTGCAGGATCGCCGCTTGCTGGACGAGTGGGTCCAGGGCGCCGGAGTAGACGTAGGTCGGGGGAAGCCCGGCAAGCGACCCGTACAGGGGGCTCACCATCGGGTTGGTCGTGGACAGACCGCCTGCCCAGATCCCACCGAGACCGCCGCTGTTGCCGACGTCCAGCCACGGCGATAGCAGCACCATGGACGACGGGACAGGCTGACCCTGGCCGACCAGGTACTGGACTGAGGCCAGGGCGAGGTTGCCGCCGGCGGAGTCGCCGACCACGCTGACATTGGCCGCCCCATGCTGGGTGATCAGCGAGGAAATCAGTCCCGCCGTTCGGGGCACCACCCAGCTGGCGGTACCGCCTTCCTGCACGAGCGGGTAGATCGGCACCTGGAAGGTCGCGCCGGTCTGGTAGGCCGTCACCGAGTAGTTGATCCAGTGGAAGAACGACGCCGGGAAGATGAACGCACCGCCGTGCAGGCCGACGACGTATTCGCCAGTCGGGTTGGCCGGCGTGATCTGTACGACGCGCATTCCGTCATACGACGTGAACTGGACGGTCTGGCCCAGCAGCGCGTTCAGCAGCGGTGGTGGCGAGTTGCCCAGGAACCACGACAACGGCGGGGCGTCGCTGGCGATCAGCGCCAGCAGCGGAGAACCCTGCACCGATGTCAGCGATGCGAATCCGGCGGCCAGCGTGGTAGGGATCTGCTGAATGCTGAGCACCGTCTGCTCGAATGCCGCCAACGGGGCAGCGCTTGCCGCCTCAGCGGAGGCATACGCTCCGGCCGCGCCGGCCAATGCCTGCGTGAACCGCTCCTGGAACACGGCCACCTGGGCGCTGAGTACTTGATAGCCCTCGCCGTGGGCGGAGAACAGCGTCGCGACCGCCGCCGACACCTCGTCCTCGGCCGCGGCCAATACCGCTGTGGTGGCGCCCGCGATGGTCTCGTTTGCGCTGGCGACCGCCGAACCGATGGAAGATACGTCGGTGGCCGCAGCAGACATCAATTCGGGAAACGCAACAACGTAAGACACAGCGCCGCTCCACCCTTCGATCGCCCGATTGTCGGGAGCTTAAGCCGCCGTGCAGCGTTCGGGAAGCGGTTTGCCGGAAACCGATGTCGGCCGTGGTCGGCGTGGATATGCTGCCGAAGATGCAGGTTGCGCCGGAAAGTCTCATCAGCGCGTCACGTCATTTGGCGGCCATCGGGTCCGATCTGGATTGCGCCCATCTGCGGGCAGCGGCACCGACAACGAACATCGCCAGCGCCGCGGGCGATGAGGTGTCGACGGCGATCGCCGGGTTGTTCGGCTCGCACGCCGAGGAGTTTCAGCAGGTCTCGTTGCAGGCGGCCGCGTTTCACGAGCGGTTCACGCAGGCCCTGACCAACGGCGCCCACGCATATGCGAGCGCGGAGGCGTCCAACGCCGCGGCGTTGTCGGCCGCCGCGCCCGCCGCGGACGACAATCCCTGGACATTTCTCGTCCAGTTGGGAGCCCTGATCCTGGCGCCGCCCATTTTCGTTGCGTTGCTGGGCCTCGCGTCGACTCTGCTGGCGACTTACTGGGCGGCGACGCTGTTCAGCACGATCGTGCTGGGCAACGCGTAGCGCTGCTTGCCCCGGGGAGCCTGGCGCTCAGCCGGTGATTACGCCCCACCCATTAGGGCCCCAGCCGACAGTCTCCGGTATCGCGCGTGTTGTTGCGGCTACTCGAAACGCGCGACCGTTGTCGTTGATGTCGATCGCGCCTTGCTTGCCATCGTCAGCAGACCACTGCAGCGTCGCAGTCCACTCACAGGTGCACGTGGTCGTCACGGCACTGATCCGCAGATTCTCGGGCGCAGCGCTACTGACGGTGTGAGGCAGCTTCTCGTCGGTCTCCGCTGTTACTGCAACCGGAGTTGCATCCAAGTTCAACCCGAACTGATACGTGTCCGTTGGCCCCTTCTGCCTCATCAGGACCACGTATGCCCCCCGCAGCGGCTCGGCCCTCGACACGACGTTGACGGTGATCCTCTGGATCACCACATGGTGCCCGTGCAGGCCCTGCAGCCTGAGCTCGACGACGTTGCCGCTGGCGGGAATGCCGCCGTTGTCCGATGCCCACCGGTCAACGTCACCGTGCTCGGGCGGCAAAGGCAATTGCGCAGGGGGCGTGGCGAATACCCAGCCGTTGTCGAACTCCACCGGTGACGGAACGGTGACCACTACCGCGAGATACTGCGGCGGGTGCAAGAGCTCGTTGATCCAACGCACACCCGCCGTCACCCCCAAAGTAAGGAGTGGGATCACCACCGCGGACGTGAGGACTGCCCCCACCCATACCCGTGTCTTCGTCCACCGCGCGCGCCGCCGGCCGGCGGTCGCGTCCGGTACCTCGGGTGCCTGTCCTGGCGCGCTCATCGTGCCCGGCCGACCGGTCAGGTGCCCTGCATAGACGCTGCGCCGCTTGGCTTTCTGCTCCGAGTGGCGGTCTTCTTCCGGGCGGGTGTTCGCCGCGAGCGCGAGGCCAACGGCGTGGCCGAACCGGGCTCCGCGGCTGCTGCGAGCGATGGAGTGACCGTCTGGTCGCCGTCTGCCCGCTTGAGAACCTCTGCCACGGCATCCACCAGAGTCCTGCCGTCGAGTTGCGGCCAGCCCTTGCCGTCGGGACCCAGCAACTGCTCCCAAATCTCCTGCAGCAGAATGTGATCGGTGGGTTCCGCCTTCTTCGGCTCCTCGACCTGCGTCGTCAACTTGCCGAACTGGTCGAACATACCGAGCATCGCCTTCTTCACCTCACCGCGGAACCATTTCATGTCCATGTCGCCCGGGTCCGGCTTGCCCTGTTTGTTGATGCCGAGAGGATTCTCCGCGCCGGCCCATTCCTTGTGCCCGATGACATGGCTTGCGTCGTCGTAGCCCAGCTTCGTGAGCACCGCCGCACTGGCGTCGCGCATGGTGTTGATCTGCGCGGGCGGCCACGTCTCATTGCCCGGATAGTGTGCCCCTGGTTGCCACGCGCACTCGAAGCCGATCAGCCTCGTGTTGCCACAGCCGTCGGGGATTCCCGGATAACAGCCGGGACCGGCGTGATTGCACGGACCGATAGCGACCAGGTGGAACTTCCCGTCGGAGGTGATCAACCCTTGCGACAGCGGGCCCGGCAGCCACCCTCCGGGTTGCATCACACCATCGCGGATGACCTCCCACTTTTCGTTGACGTTTCCGGTGTGATGGATCATCACCCCCCAGATCGGTCCCATTGAACTGGAACCGTTTTCACCACATCCGGTGCCACGGTCCTGCCAGCCGTCGTGAACGACCAGACGGTCGCCCAGCGCTTGGCGCAGAACTTCCTCCAACCACACAGGGTCCCCGGTGTACGGCATTTCTTTTCCTCCCTCTGGTGCTCCGGCGAAGCGTTCGAACATCTCGCCGGCTTTTGTCCTGCGGCTGCGAATTTCATCGAGATAATCGCGGCGCGCGTCCGGATCGTTGTATGCGTCGTCGGCGGACGTTTCACCGGGACGCTGCTGGAGCCAGAAGATGTTCTTCCAGATGTCCGACGATGCCCCTGCACTGCAACGCTTCTCGTCGAGCCGGTCGAGAAACACCCGAATGTTCTCGTTGGGATCGTCGCGGCCCGGGTAACTTCCGTCCTGTTGGTAGATACCGTGCCAAGCGCCGCCGCCGCCCTGCGCATCTGGGCGCAACCCCGACTCCTGAATCGCCGTCGACAGGCAGGCGATCGCTTCCTCGCGGTTGTAGCGGCGTCGCAGGGTTTCACCGATGATGACTTCGGCGACGGTATCGAAGCCGGACTGTCGGGTCAGCGAACCCAGCCGTTTCAGCGCCATCCAGCGCTCCGAATATTGTTGCACGGCAGCACTTGGTGCGGTGACGTCCCATTGGCCGAAGTCCTCCCGCAGGATGCGATTGCGATCTACGCCCACGCCGCCGACGCTCTGTTTGTCGATCTCGAACTGGTGCAGGTGGGCCGCCGGATGAACCTGCCCGCCGCTATGTCCCTCATCCCAGTTGTGCATCCAGAAGTACGTGCCGATGCCGTCTCGGATTGCCCAGTCGATACAGGGGTAATTGCAGTAGATGCCCATCCGCTCCTTGCCGAGCCGCTCCTGCCAGGCCAGCAAGTAGGGTCGGCACTGGGTGTTCCACTCCTGTTCGCTGGGGCAGGCGTCGATCGACACGTAGATCGGGGCGGTGTCCGGCCCGCCCGCTTCGGTATGCAGTTGCTGTCCACGTTCGGCGTCTTTATATCCCTGCGCCGCCCCGCCTTTCCAGTCGGCGGTGTCGGCCTTGCCGAACTGGTAGTTCGACACCACCACCAGGCCGTGGGCACGCAGGTCGTCGGCCTCCGCTTTGCGCAACGGCTTTCCCTGCATCCAGGTTGCGCGCGGATCCGACACGTAACGCACGGCGCCGGCGTACCCGGCGGCCTTGATCTGCTCGGCGCTGGGAACGCCGGCCGAGTAGTCGAGGAGGATCTGCCCGATGAGTGACTGTGCTGCTTGCAGTTTCGGAGCCTGGCGCGGGTCGACGGCGTCCTTGAGCCACGTCTTGTTCGGGTCACGGTCCGGCCCGCCACTGCGCCCGGGCGGGCCCCAGGTCTCGAAGTGCAGATGCGGGCCTGAGGAACTACCCTCGGAGCCCACCACCGCTATCTGTTGGCCGGCCCGCACGGTGTCGTTGGTTCGCCACGGTTTACCGGTGTCGGGGTTGACCAGTGATGACGGGGGCATGTGTCCGACGACGAAGTCCAGGCCCCATTCCTGCTGCGCGTCGATCCACAACCACGAACCGAAACCGCCTGGATCGTCATTGATTCCGACATGGACGAAGAATCCGTCGGCGGGCGCGTAGATCGGCGTTCCGTAGTTCGCCGCGATGTCGACACCACGGTGGTCGGGGCGGTCATCGGTGCGGTACCCGCTGCTGTCACCGGTATAAGTGCCAGGTGCCAACGGGTGGTACTTGACTTTAGTGGGACTATCAATCCTCAACTGGCGAGCTGGTTTTGGCTTTGTGGCGTGTTTTGATGCCATGATTCGTTTCTTTCTCTGCACACGTCATGCATTGGCCGGACTGGGTGTTGGCGGTGCCACCAGGCGACCGGTGAGCAAGCTCCGCACCCAGTTCACGCCTTCGTTGACGTCGTACGGGGAATAGTGCGGGTTCGGTTTGTCGTGGACGAAGACGACCCCGGAGATGATCGCCTCGATGATGGCCCATATCTCTTCGAGGGGCCGGCTGAACAGCTTGCTGATCTGGAACGCCAGCGAGATCGGGTCCGAGAAGAAGTCGCCGCGGGCGGCGGCCTGGTACACCGCCGCTTTCGCCTTGCTGGCGTTGTCGTCGCCGTTCTCGGCGAAGATGTCGCCCTCGCGGTAGACGTCCATCCAGTTGTCCGGCTTGACCGGGAAGCCGGGCAGGCCGAAGCGCCGGTAGGGATCCAGGCCATGTGTTCCAGTCTTTTTGATCCAACCGGTGGCCCAGGGAGCGATGCTGTCGGTTTGACGGCACGGGTTGCCGTAAGCCAGGACGCCGAGTAGGTCGGCCTCCCGCCACTCGAGCGGCTTGCCTGGTGCGAGATGGTTCATCCAGAAGTCGAAGCCGACGATGGCACCCTGACTGAATATCCCGAGCACCCACTTGGTGCCCGCCGGGAACGGCACCCCGTTGTCCATTACGGTCGCCCCGACCAGGCGGGCGAGTTCGTTCTCCCCGCTGGCGTTGTCGAACGGGAGGGCCGCGTTGTTATAGGCGATCGGCTGATGGCGGCACAGCCCCTCGCCTTCCAGCTGAGTCGCCGTGTCGGCCACCGGGCCGAAGAACATGTCCGACTGGTGCCCTTCGACGGTGAACATGATCGGCAGGGTCGGCGCGGAGCCCGAGCGCACCCTGTCACCGGTTCCGGGCGCCGGATAGCTGCCCAGCCGTTGCCGCACAGCGAGATTGGCGACCGCACGCCCGCTCGCGTCGCGGATGATCGGCAACCCGGTGCGCTGACAGAACTGTTCGACCGCGCGGGCCACCAGTTCGTCGTAGTTCGGTTGGGCTACCACTCCCAGATCGCGCGCCCACTGATATTTGTCGTGCAGTTTGGCCGTCAGCAGCCTGATCGCATCCCAGTTCGGGGCGTCGCGCGGGGTGTCGGGACTGTCGACGTCACCCACTCCCAAACCGATCCACTGTCCGTTCGCGTCATTCGCCATGTGGATCTCCTGCCTGACTGCCAGGACGAAAGTTCGGCCAGATGCCCTGGAGCGTCTGGCGTCGGCCCCCTCGCCAACAGCGACTTCGCCTATCGCCCATGATCTTCACCACCCCGCCCACCAGGGGATGCTTTGATCACAGCACCGGAGCGAACACGTCGATAGAGTCGAAAGTCCTAACTTGATTCAGTTTGTGCAGCAACGGAATTGAGTTGCTAATCGAGTACTTTCCAGGAGTTGGGACCGCCCTCCGCGGCCGAGCTGGTGCCGGACTCCACCCCCGAACAACTACCGCTGCGGGTTGTCCGCCATTGCCCCGGACCGGAGTGGTCGAGCACGGTTCCGTCCAGGCTGAACTCGAAGGTGGTCGGCACCGACGTGTCCGTCTGCCATCGGCAGCGCGGGTCGTTCGCGTCATGGCCGGTCTGATGAGTCGTCCACGTCCCCGTCATCGTCATCCCGGACAAGGTGCCGGTGAAGCTTCCGGTGTACGTATCCGCTTGATATGGCTGGTCCCAAGTCGCTGTGCAGGTGACCGCGGTGTCGACGACGTGGCAGTCCTGCACCGGCCCGTAGCTGTCACCACCGATCCGGAAGTGCTTCATCGGCGGCAGGCCGGCACCGTTCTGGTCCCGCGAGGTGGTGGTGCTGGAGGTAGTGCTGGATGGTCCAGTGATGATCGTGAACGGCGCAACCGGAGGCTTACTCGGTGTCGAGCCGCAGCCCGCGAGCGCGAATGCCGTCGACGCTGCCGCAACGGACCGAAATAAGTTTGCCCACATCAGGTTCGCCAGTATCGGCGCCCGCGCACATCGCGATTAGAGACTAAGGACCCTGGTTTTCGGGCCATAAGTCAGCCACCCATCCAGACGGGACCGAATAGAGTCAGCGGATGCGGTTATGGCGGTTTGGGGCGTTGGCTACATTGGGTGCGATGGCGATCTCGGTCGCACCGGCAGTCGCCGCACCCGGTGACCCACCGGTTGATGACCTCGACGGCTATCCGCTCGCCCCGGGCACCTACACCACCTCGTACCGCTCGTGGGTCTACTTCACCACTCCGGACGGGCGGTCATGCGGCCTCGCCCCCAACGGCGGTCCGGTTGGATGTGACGCGGTGCCCGCAGACGCCCCACCCGGCACCAACCAAACCTTCGCCGACGCGACCCACCCCGCCGAGTACCGTCATTCGGACACCAAGACTTTCACCGGCAACGTGACCGTGCTACCCGCTGGATACCGGGTGCAGACCCTCGGCGGTGTGTGCGCGGTCGACAACCAGGGTGCCGTGCACTGCCATACCGAGGGCAGCCACGGGTTCATTCTGTCGACGAGTCACGGGGTGCTCTGGTAAATGGCTGGTTCCTGAAGCCTATTCGCCCGGCTCCTTGACTTCTGCCTGCCATCGAGCGCGGCGCTGTTCTTCGCTCGCCTCCCACCATGGCGGTGAACCACGCTCCCCCAGAGCAACTTTCGTAGCATTGACACCCGCGCGGGCGGTCGACTCCGCAGGCGTTCCCTTGGTGCGACGCACCTCCCGGCGCCAGGCCATCAATATCCGGACGAGCTCTTGCCTGCGATCGTCGGGAATCGACGGATCCGTTGCGCGCCATTTGCGACCGTCAACGACGATGTAGTGCCCGTCATCGGTGGGTTCGGGTGCTCGATTGGAAATGCGCCACTCCTATCAGCCGACACTCTGGATACCCACCGCCATCGGGGCGGACACCGAACGCCTGAAGCTCCGCCGCGGCCTTCGAGCGCCAAACAGTGTCTTTGGTCCTTCGGCTTGCATCTCTTCGGCCCTGATAGTCACTACCTCGCTGAGTGATGCTGCGGGTGGGTAAATGGCCGATCAGAAAAGAGCCGACATGTGGCATCCACCACGCGGCGCGATCCTGGTATGCGTTGATGGCTCGGCCGCGGCGCTGGGTGCCGTCCGATGGGCGGCCCGCGATGCGGTGCTGCGGGGCGCCCCTTTGGCTCTGGTCCACATCTCCGACGCCGCCTTGCCGGAGTGGTTCGAGATCGCCGCGCCGCCCGGCTTCAGGCAATGGCAGGGGCAGCGGGCCCGCGATTTCATCGCGACGGCGATCACGGTCGCCGAGGAGTGCACTGCGGCGTCGGGTCCCGTGCAGATCGATAGCCAGGTGTTCAATTCGGCCATCGTCCCGACGCTCGTGGGCCTCTCCGCAGAGGTGGAGATGCTCGTGGTCGGCCACCGCGGACATGGCGGCGTGTTGGCCGGTGGCGGCCTGGGCTCGGTGAGTTCGGCACTGGTCTACCACGCGCATTGTGCGGTCGCCGTGACCCACGACGATCAAACCGTGAACGGCCATGTCGCGCGGGCGCCGGTGTTGGTGGGCATCGACGGCTCACCGGCATCGGAAGCGGCGACGGCCATTGCATTTGCGGAAGCATCGCGTCGAGGTGTCGCCCTCATGGCCTTGCACGTGTGGACCGAACCCTGGGTTTCCGGCTACTGGGGGTCGTTCCAGGACGCGACGTGGGACGCTCGGCTATCCGAGGAGGAGGAGAGCCTCGCTGAGCGGCTGGCCGGTTGGCCCGAACGCTATCCCGAGGTGCCGATCCGGCGCATCATCGAAATTGGCGATCCCGCACGGTGTTTGATCGAGGCTTCCAAGCAGGCACAGCTGCTCGTGGTCGGCAGCCACGGCTGCAGCTGGTTCCGCGGCAAGCTGCTGGGATCGGTCGGGGCGGCGGCCGTCAGCAGGGCGAAGGTGCCCGTGATCGTCGCGCGTCAGTCCTGAATCCCAGATGGCTCACGCTAAGCCGGGTTGGCGAAAACCGGCCGCTCCCCGGACATTCCAGCGACCACAGCAGCGATTTGGTTGGGCGAGCCGATCAGTCCGGTTTGCAACTCTGATTCGAGGGCGAGAGCAGCCGCGGGGTCATTGCTGACCCAGGTCTGGTCGTACAAGCGCTTCGCGGCACGGACGGCATGCGGCGACTTCTGCGCGATCTCGTCCGCGAGCGCAAGCGCCGCCGACAACGGGTCCGCGGCGGTTCGGGTGACCAAGCCGAGCTCGGAACCCTCACTGCCGGAAACGATGCGGCCAGTGAACGTCAACTCTTTCGCGACGTCGATAGGTAGGAGTCTCGGCAACGTCTGTGTGATTCCCATGTCGGGAACGAGGCCCCACTTGATCTCCATGACGCTCAGCTTCGCGTCGGGCGCGGCGATGCGGATGTCGGCGCCGAGCGCGATCTGCAGACCGCCGCCGAAGCAGTTGCCATGGATCGCGGCGATGACTGGCGCCGGTACCAACGACCAGTCGTAGCTCACGCGCTGGGCGAGGTTCGCCGGCCCGTCTCCGTCTCGGGTCAACAAGACGCCCGTGCCTCGTTCGCCGCCCATGAAACTTGCCACGTCCAGGCCTGAGCAGAAGCTCTTGCCCTCACCGTGCAGCACGACCGCGCGGACCGAGGTATCACGTCGGAGTTGCGCGGCGGCATCCACCAGGCCATCGAACATCGCCTGATCGAGCGCATTGTGCTTGTCGGCGCGCACCATCGTTGCCGTTGCCACACCGTTGTCTGCGATCCGAACCCGGACTCTGTCTTCGCTCACGAAGAGCAATCTATCGCGGGCACGCAGAGCGCCGGCCGGGACCGCGCTAGGTGGCGGGGCGGTAGCGCGCCTCGGCGAACGAGAACAATCCGTAGGCGAAGAGGCCGACGGCGATCAGCCAGAGGACCAGCTGTCCCCAGCTCTGGCCGGCGAGTTCGGCCAACAACCCGGACAATCCCTTGGCGTTCTTCGGGTCGAAGGTCAGGCCGGCGATGACGAAGAAGAAGCCGACGCCGATGGCCACCAGTCCGCTGCCCACGTAACCCGCCCGGCCCAGCGCTTCGATGACCTTGCGCTTGTCCTGGCTCAGGCCTCCGGTGCGCTTCATGAACTCGCAGTTGATGGCGTGTTTGTAGATCTCGTAGCCACCGAAGCCGATAGCGCCGAGGCCGACGATCAGCACGATCCAACGTCCGCCGGGCAGGCCCATGACCACCCCGGCGGCATGCTCCTGGCCCTCGCCACCACCGGCGCCGGGGACCGCGCCGGCATCGCCGCCCCAGTTCGCGATGAGAATCGACAGCGACGCCAGCGCCGCACCGCTGTAGAGAACGCCCTTGCCCGCGTATTTGGCCCGATGGCTGCCGTCGGACCCTTCGATCGGATCACCGGAGACGGCCTGGCTGAATTTCCACACCACCAGCGCGATCAAAGCCACCGTCAGGGCGATCAGCAGGAACTTGCCGAACGGCGCCTGCGCGACGGTCTGGATCGCCCCGGTCTTACTGGCGCCGGCCGAGGAGCCATCACCCATCGCGACCTTGATCGCCAGGAAACCCAAGAGCGCATACAGCGCTCCCTTACCGATCAGGCCCACCCTCGCGACCTTGGATCTGACGTCACCCGCATGCCTCTGTGCACTGACAGTAGTTCTGCTCATCGCGTACTCGCCTCCGCCTAGTGGACCGCTGTGCAATAAGCGATTACCCACCGCGAAGGCGCGCGACGCGCACCCGCGTCAATTCATGCGAGTTGGCACAGCCCCGGTCCCGAAGAGCGCTACGACTCGGCGCCCCGTTCGGACGGGCCACCTTCGCCCGGATCGCGCCCGGCAGCGCGCTCGCTCCGGCGGTTGTCATTGAGCTGCTGAATGACGCTTTGCGTGTCGCTGTCGCGCAGCCCGAAGTCCTTGCAGGCCGAGCGGATCTCGGCCTCGGTGAACATCGGCACGGGCGCTTTGTCCCCCCAGCCCCAGTTGGGTCGGTCTTCGTTCAACGGAACTCCACAGCCACCGATTGCTCCTTCGGGTGTCGTCCGACGTTACGACCAAGATATGCGCCTGACCTACGCAAGGTCTTGGGAGGCCCGGCCCTGCGCAAGAGTTCCGCAAGGCGTCAGGCGCACGCGGTGGTGACCAACGACGAGAGAGATCCAACATGAGCCGACGAATCGCGGCACTCGCGTCCGCTATGTTGACCGGCTGTGGCGTGGGGCTGGCCGCCCCGGCCCAGGCGGGACCCTTACCACCACACACCTGGTGCCCAGGCAACCCGATGGTGTACTCCCGTTACGACATGTCGTCGGGACCGGGAGTTGGCTACCGATGGGACATGAATGTCTGCCACACCTGGTACTGGGTCAAGAACTCGGCCGGCAACGTTCCGTACCAGGGGCAGCTCCCGAGCGACGTGTGGGACGGAGACAATCCGCCTCCCGTCAAAGAGGATTCGTGCGACTTCTGCTCGTAGGAAGCGGCGCAGACACAGTCCCTCACAGCCGTGCTGATCGCGTACTGATAGAAGTTGTTCTACTGCGGCAGGCGTTATCGCTCAGACATGCTCGCCGATGTCAGCTCTCGAAGGGAGCTTGATGAACTGGTACACCGGCAACACCACCTACGACACCGTCGTGACGATAGGTCTGGTCATCGCGGCATTGGTGATCATCGGCGGCCTGTTCGCGCAGAGTCCTTACGGCCGATTCGGCGCGACGGCGCGCGGGGTGAATCTCAATCCGAAGCTCGGCTGGTGGCTGATGGAGATACCCGCGACCGTGGTGTTCGCCATTTTCTACCTCACCGGGCCAAGCCGATTCGACGCCACGCCGCTCGTCCTCGCGGCCATCTGGCTCATGCATTACGGCAACCGGGGTTGGTTCTTCCCGCTCTCGATCAGACAGGTGCCGGGCAAACGCGGCAGCTTCAACATCGTCGTGCTCGCCTTCGGAATGGTGATCACCACGATGCACGGCTACCTCAATGGCGCGTTCTTCAGCCACGACTACAAGCACCAGTACGGCTCCGATTGGTTGACCGATCCACGGTTTCTGGTCGGGCTGGTGGTCTACCTCAGCGGATTCATCCTGCTGGTCCGGTCGGAGTCGATCGTGCGCAACCTGCGCGACAAGGCGAACCCGGGCGCAACCGAGTACAAGATCCCGTACGGCGGGGGGTTCCGGTTCGTCACCAGCCCGGCATATCTGGGCGAGCTGATCGCATGGGCGGGGTTCGCCCTGCTGACCTGGTCGCTCGCCGGAGTGATCATTTTTCTGATCACGGCGGGCAATTTGGTCCCGCGGGCGTTCGCCACTCACAAGTGGTACCAGGAGAAATTCCCTGACTACCCGCCCGAGCGAAAAGCGTTGATACCCGGACTGATCTGATCAGGTCAACGCTGCGACCGGCGTTTCCGCCGCCGGGAGGACGCTCGCCGACAAGCACGATCTCCTTTCGTCGGCGCTCAACGCCGCGATGCGCGCCGGCCACATCAAGGCCAAGCCCGGCAGCCGGAGTCCGGCTTCCATGACGCGAGCGTGCCCCCCGTCGACGAGCCCACCGGCGACCATCTGCCAAGGTGGTGAGCATGACTGCACAGAAGCCCGAGATCGATTTCCCCGGCGGCGAGCCGCCCACCGACCTGATCATCACCGACGTCGTCGAGGGCGACGGCGCGGAGGCTACCTCCGGAAAGACGGTGGTCGTGCACTACGTCGGCGTGGCTCACTCCACCGGCGAGGAGTTCGACGCTTCGTATAACCGCGGTGACCCGTTGACGTTCCAACTCGGCGTCGGCCAGGTCATCCAGGGCTGGGACCGGGGCGTGCAGGGCATGAAGGTCGGCGGTCGCCGGCAGCTGCACATCCCCGCCCACCTCGCCTACGGCGACCGTGGCGCCGGCGGCGTCATCAAGCCCGGCGAGTCGCTGATCTTCGTGGTCGACCTGCTCGACGTCAGGTAGCCGCGACCAAGGCTGGCTGGCGTGGACCGAGTCGGGAGTCTTGCAGCGGCCCACCCACGCTAAAGCGTTGTGGTGCACTGCTATTGGTATCAGACGTAGCGGTTGCGGCCCGCGAGGGCGCCCATCGTCATCTGCAGTGCGTAGATCACCAGCACGAAGATCCACGGCACGGTCCAACCGCTGGTGACGTCATGAAGCAGCCCGAAGAGGAACGGGCCGACGCCGGCAAGCAGGTAACCAAAGCCCTGCGCCATCCCTGACAACTGCGCGGTGTCCTCGGTGGTGCGAGCGCGCAGTGCAATCACGGTGAGCGCCAATGAGAAGACGCTCATACCCAGGCCGACGAGCACACTCCACAACAGCGGCGCCGCAGCCGGATTGATCAGCAAACCTACGACTCCGACAAGTCCGATGACACCCAGCGCGACTATCCAGCCACTCTGGCTGCCGGATCGAGCCGCCATCGGCGCGAGGAAAATGCTGATCGGCACGGCGATCAGCGACATCAGGCCGACAAGCATCCCCGCGGTCGCCTTGGGCACACCGCTGTCGATGAACACCTCGGGCAGCCAGCCCAACATGATGTATGCGAGTGTGGACTGGAAACCGAAGAACAGAGTTACCATCCACGCCAAGCGATTTCGTAGCAGCGATCCGCCCGTGGGACGGGCCGGCAGCTCGGCAGAGCTCACTCGCCGGGCACCCACAAGCCACGCGATCAGGGCCAGCAGCGCGAGGGCGGCCCAGCCGCCGAGCGCGCCACGCCAACTACCGAACGCAGACTCCATCGGCGGTGTCAGCGCCGACCCCATCGCGCCGCCACCCTGCAGGGCAGCGGTGTAAATGCCCGTCATCACCCCGATCTGAGCGGGGAACGACCCCTTGATGACCACCGGGATCAACACGTTGATCAATGCGATGCCGCCGGTGGCCACCACAGTGCCCGAGATGACAACGGAGGGTCCGTCGAGTACGCGCAACAGCAGGCCGACGACCAGTGTCACCAACGCGGCGCTGATGGCGTGCTGCAGTCCGATCCGGCGGGCCAGCCACGGCGCAGCGAGTCCGGCGGCGGCAAAACACAGTCCGGGCAGCGTGGTGAGCACTCCGGCCCAGGTGGCCGACGCGCCAAGCGATTCGCGCATCACGCCGAGTAGCGGCCCCACGCTGGTAAGCGCGGGTCGCAGGTTCAGCGCCGTAAGCACCACCGCGGCGATCAGCAGGCCACCGCCCGCTACCTTGACGGCCGGGCGGATCTCGTCAAGAGTGGCTGCGCCGTAATCGGCTTCGGCGCGCATGTCTGCCACTTCACAACTCGTTGAACTCTTCGGTGAATGAACCATCGGCAGGCGTATACCCCGATGAGCCGAGTCTCAGCGAGGCGCTGGGTGTGGACCGCAGCACAGTGCGAGAGGCGGTGCGCGCCTGACACACGCCGGAACCTGTTTCAGCCGGCCCACACATCCTCGACGTAGTGGTCGGATTCGATGAGACCGTTCAGCCAGTTGCGGGCCTGGGCTTCGTCAGCGCCCGTCCGTGCGCGGTAAATGTCGAGGAACGACCCGCGAACCGCGGGCGCCATCCGCGCGCCGTCACCACAGATGTAGACGTGGGCGTCCTTGGCCGGGTCACCCAACAGGTTCCAGACGTCGTCGGCGTCCGCGGTGATCCGGTCCTGCACGTAGCGAACCCCGTTTTGCGGCGCCCGAGAGAAGGCCGGGCGCATCTGCACGATGCCCAGGGCCTCGGCCTGTTCGAACCGGTCTCGGAAGATGTAATCGACCTCCGGGTCACGCACCCCGAAAAAGCACAACGCAGGCTCCACCGGCGCTCCGGCCTCCTGTGCGGCCAGCCGGTCGCCGAGGAAACCGAGGAACGGTGCGACGCCGGTACCGGCACTGACCAGTATCACGTTCTTGGCCGGATCGGCACCGGCCCGGAACGCCTGGCGGGCCGGGTCAACCCGCGCACGGATGGTTTGTCCTGGTTGAACTGTCGCGAGGTAGTTGGACGCGACACCTTTGAACAAACCGCGCCCCGAGCGAGCCGGCGCATCAAGCACGCTGACGACCAGTCCGACCGTGCGTGGTGACCGCAGTGACGACGATGCGATGGAATAGTGCCGCGGCACCATGGGGTCGAGCAGTTCGAGAAGTTCGGCGCCGGTGAGAACGCAAGCCGGATATTCGTCGAGGCATTCCAGCACGCTGAACGGGCAGCCGTCTGGGGCCTCGGCGAGTTCGGTAAGCCGCTGACGCTCGGCGGGATTGCTGTTGGCCGCCGCGAGACTGCGCAATTGGCTGCTAGTAGCCGGCTTCTGTAATTCGACGAAGTGCGTCAGCAGTTCTCGAACGCTGACCTCTCGGTCCAGCGCGATGAGCCGTCGTGAGCTGCGCCGCGGGTTGATTGCCAGCCGCAGTCCCGGGTCGAGGCCCAGTTGGGTCAGAACGGTGTCGACCACCTCGGGCGGGTTGTCGGCCATCACCGTGAGGTGGTCACCCGTTTGGTAGTCGACGCCGTCGGGAAGTTCCACGCGCACATTGGTTTTGGCTTGCCCAAGCCCGGGGCTGACCAGTTCGGTTCTCTCGACGACCGTCATCGGGATCACCGACGAACGTGCGTCCATTGCCGCCGTCACCGGACCCACGATCTGGCGCAGTTCGTAGAGCGGTTCGGCCGCATCCGTGAGCGGGGCGGCGTCGGGGTCACCGAAGCGTTCCGCCAACGACGACCACAGCGCGGCGGCGAACTCCTCGATCGTGCCGACCATGTCCCCCGAAGTGTCTGCCGCTGCCAGCGGAACCAATCGGTTCGCGTGCAACTCGCCGAGGCGCTCGTCGATGCGCCGCGGGACCGCCTGGTAGGTGTCGGCCCAATTGTGGTCACCCACCCCAAGGACTGCCACGTTGGGTATCGGGTTCAGCGTGGTATCCGTGTCGAGCAGCCAGCTGAGGAAGGCCCGCGCATCGTCAGTCGGCTGCCCGTTATAAGACGAGGCGATGATCACGACGGCCTCGGCTTCGGGGAAACCACCCGCGGCGTCGTCGAGCGGCGCCACGGTCGTCACGCAGCCTAAAGCCGTTGCATCGTCGGCGAATTGGCGGGCCAGAGCGCGGCAGGTGCCGAGGTTGGAGCCGTGCAAGATGGCCAGCCTGGTACCGGCCGTGATGGCCGTGGGGTGCTGCGCCGCACTCTGCGCACCGCCCGCCTCAACGCCGGGTGTGTCGGTCTTGCGGTCCTGTGCGGTGCGCCGGAGGACATCGAGCCGGAAGCCGATCGGCCGGCGACTGTTCGGCGTTTCCCACTGCGGCACATAGTGATAAGCGTCGATGAGACGATACCGATGTATCACCCGGGCAAGTGCCATGGCGGCCTCGTGCAGCGCGAATTGGCGGCCGATGCAGGATCGCGCACCGGTTCCGAAAGGTTTGAAGAGCGCGGTCGGCCTGCCCGCCGAGCGTTCGGGAGCGAAGCGGTCGGGATCGAAGAATTCCACATTGTCGCCCCACTGCGGCTGGCGATGCAATGCGCCGGTGAGTACCGTGACCGCCTCGCCGCGTTTGATCGGGTACTTGCCACCGATCACCGTGTCTTCCAACGCCATTCGATCGAACTGCAACACCGGTGGGGAAAGTCGCAAAGTTTCCTCGATGACCTGCCGCAGATAGGTCAGCTTGCCGATGTCGTCGTAGCCGGGCAGGTAGTCGTCTTCGGGTCCGAAAACGGTGTCCACCTCGGCCTGCACCCGATGCAACACCGCCGGACTGCTGACGATGTTGAACAGCGCATTGGGCATCAACTCCGACGTGGTGAGTTGACCGGCGATCAAAAAGGTCAGGATCTGGTTGCGGATGTTGTCGGTCTGCAGAACCGGATTGCCGTCCGCGTCTCGTTGCAGCATCAGCGCCAACAGATCCTCGGACTCACGCCCACCGGATTGATGCTCGGCTATGAGCCCGTCGATGAACGCGTGCAAGGTGGCCAATTCCTCGTTGAACACCGGCGTCGCCGTCCCAGATCCCAACTCACCCATAGCCGTTGTGAAGCTCTGCGGGATCGGAGCCAGGCCCGGGCACTCGAAAGAGTCGAAACGCGAACCGAATCCGGCCAGCGCCACGGTGTCCATCGCCAGCTTCTGCAAGTCGTTCGACACATCGACCGGTCCGACTCCCACGCTGGCGTCCCACCGGTCGATCAGCTTGCAGTTGATGTCCAGCATCGAGCCGTGATACGCGCGCAATCCCGCGTAACTGAAACCCGGTAACAGCACATCGTGCGCCTTTTGCCAGTTGGGCTCGCCGTGGTAGGCCGTGAACAGACCGTCACCGGCCAGCGGCCTGACTCGGGCCAGGGTTGCCGTCAGGTTCTTGGCGAACCGGCTTTCGTCGCACAACTCGGTCACGAGTTCCAGCGAGCACGCGTAGAGCTTTCTGATACCGCCGCCGAAGTCCGCATAGAACAACGGGCCATGCAATTCACCGAGTAGGTCCACGGGCAATGCCCGGGGCCGGCCTACTAATTGGTCGGGGCCGGGCAGGGGTCCCTCGGCCGAGGGGACACCGGGAAGGTCCGGGGGCGGCGACGGATGAAACTCACTCATGTCGGCAGCATAGGTTTCGACCCAGTTCGTCGCTCGGAAAACCTCAGTCCTCGACGATGCTGAGCGCCTGCGTCGGGCAGCTCTCGCACGCCTGCTCGAGATCCCCGCGCCGGTCGGCACCGATGTCCTCGATCAAAATGTTCATGACGCCGTCGGGTCCGACCTCGAAGATGTCGGGGGCGACGGCCTCGCACAGTCCGATCGAGGAGCACTTCGTGCGATCGACGACGACTTTCATTTCTTCGTCTCGGGGGTGAACTCCACGCGCATGGACAACACGGTGTGGAAGAAGTTGCCGGTGCCCAACTCCGGCTCACCGACCGTGTGGATGTCGGGCAGGCGGGTCAACAGTTCCCGGAAGGTGACTGACAGCTGCCGGCGGGCCAGTTGTGCGCCCAAGCAATGGTGGATCCCTCCGCCACCGAAGGCGACGTGCTTATTCGGCGAACGCGAAAGATCAAGCCGCTCAGGATGATCGAACACCTCGGTGTCCTGGTTGGCCGAGGAGTAGAACATGATCACCTTGTCGCCCTGAGTGATGTGCTGACCACCCAGTTCGGTGTCGTGCGCGGCGGTGCGCCGGAACGTCATGATCGGGGTGGCCCACCGGACGATCTCCTCGATGGCCAGTGGCATCCGACCGTCGAGATCCTCCATCAGCCAGGCCCGCTGCTCCGGGAAGTCGGTGAGCGCTTTCATGCCGTGCGACGTGGACTGCCGCGTGGTGTCGTTGCCGGCGACGATCAACAGGAAGAAGATCGACGAAATCTCCTCGTCGGTCAGCCGTTCGCCGTCGACCTCGGCCTGCACCAGTGCGGTGACCAGATCGTCCTCGGGCTTGCGCCGCCGTGCTTCGACAAGTTCCATCGCAATGGCGTTCACCGTTACGATCGCCTGCGCCACCCGGGCCAGCGGTTCGGACCCCTCCAGCAGCCGCGGATCACGCCAGCCGTCGACGAACTCCGACTCGTGAGCGATCGTGCGCCGGTGCTCCTCGGGGATGCCCGCCATATCGCAGATGTTGTGCATCGGCACCAGCCTGGCTACCTCATTGACGAAGTCCGCCTCGCCCTTGTCGGCGATGCCGTCGACCACGCGCCGGGCATTGGCCACGATGTGATCGTCGATGCGCGCCAACTGTTTTGGGGTGAACGCCGCGGCCATCAGCCGCCGCAACTTCGTGTGCCGCGGCGGGTCCATCGCGATGAACCCCTGGGCCGCGTCCAGCATCTCCTTGGGAATCGACTCGAACGCGATGCCCTCGCCGGACAGGAAGTCCTGCGGCCGCCGGGTGACCTCGACCAGATCGGCGTGCCGCACTACGGCCCAGAAGCCCTGATCGTTGGCATCCTCGAACAGTCCGTTGTTTACCGGCCGGTGCCACGAGATCGGGCGCTCGGCGCGCAGTTCGGCGAACGTCTTCTCGCGGTCCCGCCAGGTGCCGGACCAGAAAGCCAGCGACGACAGATCGGCGGGATCGTACGGACGCTCTGTCCGCGTATAGGCGAGAGTCATGGTGCCTCCAAAGCATTGTGGTATCCGTCACTGTAGACAATAATCTGAAAATGTCGACAGCAATCGACAATCTTCGGTTTTCGTCAGCTAGACTCCCTCTTGATGACCGTCGTAGACCTCCGCGCCGAAACCCGCGCCTATGGCCGCTCCCGCCTGCGCGAACTGGCCCTCGACGCGGCGCGGGACGTGGTTCTCGACCGCGGATGGTCGGCGGTGCGGATGGGTGCGATCGCCACCGCCATCGGCGTCAGTCGCGCCAGTGTGCACGCGGAGTTCGGGACCAAAGACGATCTGGGGCAGGCACTGGTGCTGCGCGAGGTGCGCATCTTTTTCGAGGAGATGAGCAACCGCTTGGCACAACGCCCCGGCGACCTGCCCGGCGCGATAGGGGACGCCGTCAGCTACATGCTTGACGAGACGCGCGACAATCCGCTGCTGCAGACCATCCTGACCCGCGCCCCGGTCGACGGCGACACGTCGTTGTTGCCGCTAGTGACGACTCGCGGTGAACCCCTGATCGCGGACGCCGTGGCAATCCTGAGCACCTGGTTGACCGATCAGTGGCCGGAGCTCCCCGCCTCCGATGTTGATCTGATGGCGGAATCCGTTGTGCGAACGGGCTTGAGCCACATCCTGACGCAGACCGAGCCGAAGGACGACGTCGCACGGAATCTCGCCCTGCTGGCATGCCGATGCCTGAAATTCCCCGATCCTGACTCCGGCCGGACTCCTCGGTAGATCGCCGACACAAACCCCGCCCGCGCGGAGTTCATCGAACGCTAAGTGCTGCCGGATTGCTCCGCGGCGCTCGTGTCAGCTGTCTGCTGACCGATGAACTCCACGCCGGCACGAATTGCGGGGCGGTGGCGCAAGATTCGATAGTGCGCCAACCTTCCGAGCCCTCGCGTTGTCAGTAGGCGCGCGCCCGGCCATGCGGTGGCCACGCGTTCACTGGCTGCATGGGGACTGTCCGGGTCGTCAGGGTCATGAATGAGAAGCAGCGGCGGATAGTTCGCAAGTCGACCGGTCCACGTCATGTTCGTCTCGTGCAGCTGCATCCCGATCCGCGCTTCGAGACGACGATGCAGGCCCGAGCGGATCCGTCGGCCGAAGTTGTGACGAGCGGCGAATAAATCGAGATAGAGCGGGAATTCGCCCATGGGCGCCAAGAAGACCAAGCGCCCTACCTGTGCACCCTGAGCCGCCGCAAGTACCGTCGAGTTCGCTCCGAGCGAGTGAGCGACCACCGCGTGCGCCGACCCATGAGCCTCGATCATGGCCTTGATCGCATGGGCACACTCGATCGCAGTGGTGCGCCCGGGCGCGAGTGCACCCCGTTCCGATTCGTTGTGGCTGGGCAAGTCGAACGCAACGACCCGATACCCCGCCTCAACGAGCGGTTTGACGAACACTGCCAAATGTGCGCGCTTGCCGCCCCAACCGTGAACCAGATACACCGGCGGCCCCTCGCCCCACTCCTCCCCGGCGACCCGGTGCCCGTCCCAGAACGCTTCTACCTGTCTCCCCGGTGGAACACCCGGCGGCATCCGCAGACTCGACTCAAGAACCGGCGGGGTGCACCACAACTCGACCGCCCACCGCGATCCCAACGACGGCGCCAACCGCTCAAGCAACCAGAAACGTCGGCGCACCGAGTCAGCCACGGGCGGCAGCACGCCGGAGCCTTCAATATCGAGCGGCGCCATCCCGCCAGCCGCTGCCTGCGCAGTTGCTGCTCCGGTTTCGCCTGCCGTCACAAGCCGCGACCTTTGTCAGCCCGCACAATCCGAAGGGCGGCGATACTGGCGAGCGTTTGGACATTGCGGGGCAGGTCAGCTACCGGCACTGGTCGGACTCGTAGGACTGGTCGTGGTCGTGGGAATCTTCGTGCTCGTAGGACTCGTCGTGCTCGTAGGACCGGTCGTGCTCGTAGGACCGGTCGTGCTCGTAGGACCGGTCGTGCTCGTAGAAGCTTTCGGGCTAGTAGGACTTGTCGGGGTAGTAGAACTTGTCGGGCTGGTAGGACTCGTGGGAGTGGGACTCGCAAGGCCTGGACCTTCGCCGCACCAGTCCTGCACATCCTTCGGGTACTGCTCGAGCGGTAGAGGGCAACGTTGCCCCGGCGGGAAATTGACGCCGGCATTGACTAGATCGCAGGGGACGTAGACCTGCTTGCCTTTGGGCGTGTTGGTCAAACATTTCGTCGGCGGATCGGCATGGCCCTGGGCAGGGACGATGATCACCACCGCCAACGCGGCGAGCATCCCGATTGCAAGGCGATAATTCACGAGCACTACTTTATCCAGAGCCCCCGACACGATGAACTCTGCTGGGAAGCTAGTCAGCCACAGCCCATGAAACGGAAATCTGGCCGGAGCCACTGACTCTGACCAGCATCTTCTAGGTGGAGCTGCCCGAGATCGAACCCCACGCTCCAGCTGGGATTTGGCATATGAGCTGCGGTTTCGTTCCCGTTCAGTCCCGCTTGTTACCTGCGGTTGCGTTCTCGGGTCTTGACCGCGTCGCAAGCCCGTCATTTGCAGGCGACAGCCAAGAAAAGCGACCGGAATCCGACATCAGCCTGACTTTGACCTCACTTGCCAAGGGTGCGGAAACACGGCCTCGACGCGCAGGCCCTCGATTGACCAGAAGACTTTGTAGGGCTGACGGTTCGTCGGTAGTCCGCCTCGCCTGACCAGCGATCAGGCCGCGATACCGAGTTCACGGTTGATCTGCGGCCACCGCAGCCAATCCGCCAGAGCCCAGTCGTGATGTTCGAAAGGCGCAGTTAAGAAGCTGAACGGGGCTCCCTGGCTAACGGCCGCCTGCTGGAGGGCATTAGCGGAGATTACGAGTACATCCAGCCCACCCGAATAGACATACGTTGGCGGGAGTCCGGCAAGCGACCCATAGAGCGGACTAACCATGGGGTTGGTAACAGAGAGGTTGTCGCCCCACCACATGCCGACCTCGCGTCCAAGCGTTAGGTCCAGCCACGGCGACAGTAGAACCATGGAAGACGGGACTGGGCCGAGCGGGTTCGTCTGCAGTATGTGTTGGACGGCCGCGAGTGCGAGGTTGCCGCCCGCGGAGTCGCCGATGACGCTGACGTTCTGGTACCCGTGTTGAGATATTTGCGAGGAGATGAAGTTGGCCGTCGTTGGTACCACCGTGCTGGCGGTACCGCCTTGCTGTATCAACGGGTAAATAGGCACCTGGAACGTCGCGCCGGTCAGGTAGGAATTCACCGAGTAATTGAGCCAGTGCAAGATTGTCGGCGGCATGATGTAGCCGCCGCCGTGCAAGGCAACCACGTATTCGCCGGTCGGGTGCGCCGGCGTGATCTGCACGACCTTCATCCCCTCGTACGTGGTATACGAAACCGTCTGTCCCAGAAGCAGGTTCAGTAGCGGTGGCGGCGAGTTGCTTCCCACGATCCACGAGAACGGCGGAATGTCGCTCGCCAGCAGCTGCAAGATTGGCGAACTTCGCACTGAAAATAACGATGCGAATCCGGTGGCCGCTTCGGCAGGAAGCCGCTGAACAGTGACCGCCGCCTGCTCGAAGGCCGCTAACGGCGCAGCACCGGCCGCCTCGGCGGCGGCATACGCTCCGGTCGCGCCGGACAATGTCTGGACGAACCGCTCATGAAACGCCGCCGCCTGGGCACTGAGAGCTTGAAACCCTGCGCCGTGAGCGGAGAACACGGCCGCGATCGCCGCTGACACCTCGTCCTCGGCGGCTGCGAGCAACCCCGTGGTGTCACCCGCCGCACCCCGGCCGGCCGTCGCGACCACCTCGCCGATCGAGGCGAGGTTCGTGGCGGCGGCGGACATCGCCTCGGGCAACGCAACGACATACGACATCGAGCAGCTCCACTCTTCGAAGCAACTGGTCACGTGCCAAGCCGGCACCGCCGACTAGCCGGAGCTTATGTCGTTGCCACAAAGCAGGCGACGGTTTCGCGAGAACTGCTGCGGCTCCGCGTCGCGGCCCCAAGTCGTCGATTAATCACCTTTGCAGCCCTGACGTGCCTGCGATGGGATAAAGCCAGGGCCGAAAACACACTCTGACCTGCTATTCCTCTGTGGAGCTGCCGGGAATCGAACCCGACGCTCTACCTGGGCTTTTGTCTATTCACCTGCGGTTTCGTTACGTCTCGTTTCGGTTCGGTCCCGCTCGTTACCAGCGGTTTCCTTGTCAGGTCTTGACGGCGTCAAGAGGCCGCGGTCGACGACGAGCTAGCCAAGTTGACCGAAATCGCCAACGAAGCGGGGATCTCGTTCAACGATGGTGTCGCCGAGCTAGTGGACACCGGCTTCGCCACCCCGAAGGCGTTGGCCACGCTGCGCGTCAAGAAATAGCCGGCCCGCGAGGCGCACACGCCCGTTACCGTCGGCGGCGCTTGGGTTGCTTCTTCGACCGGCCCGGGGATTTCCTGAGGCGTGGTTGCATCTCCAGGGCGTCGAGCATGATGAACAGGGGATGTGCGTTCACCTGGTCGGCCCACTCCGGCGGCATGTCTGGATGAATTGTTAACAGGTTATGCCGCATCCTGCGCAGACTTTGCAACGACTCTTCCTGCAGTGGGAGTCCGCTTTCGATTGATTGCGCCACTGTTTCGGCAGTCGTGTCTATTGCCTTCCACAGTTCTTTCGCGCTCGCTCGCAGATCGTGGTCGAGTCCGTGGGCGATTAGCAGCCCGTCGATCTCTTGGAGCATGTCGTGCGTGAGTTCGGTGATCTGATTTTCGTCAGTCCGGCGCAAGCGTGCCCGCTCCGGTGCGCTGTCCATCCAGTCGTCGTTGACCGGGACGGGTTGTGCCCAGCTCTTGAGGATGGCGGCGATGTCCTCGACGTCGCAGCGTCCTTCGGCGGCGTCCAGCATCAGTCGTACGACGTCATCACTCCGCACCGGGAGGACGTAACGGTGCAAGTCATAGAACGTCGCGGTCGCGGACCACGAGGTGCGCTTATTGCCGTCGACGAACGGGTGGTAGCAAGCCAGTCCGTGCAGCAGGGCCGCCGCTTTGTCGTGAAGGCTGGGGAATGCGTCCGCGCCGAACGCGCTGGACTGCGGACGCATTACCGCAGCATCGAGAAGGCCGTAGTCGCGGAGTTGACCCGGACCCACGAATTTCTGATTGATGTCCAACACGTCAGTGATGGACAGATAGGTCGTCACACCTACAGGTCCTTGAGCTTTTCAAGTGCCTCGCGGTGCTGTTCCATGACGCGCTCGAACGCCGAGCGCATGAGGTCTTGGCGGCCATGGACCTGCAGGTATTCCAGGAGCGCACGTTTGACGACATCGTTGCCGGACGTCTCAGTGACGAAGGCATAGTTCTTCAGCGCCTCGGCGAGCTCGACAGGCAAGCGCACCGTCAACGCTGTGGTGTCGGTCTTAGCATGCCTGATCTGCGTCATGACACCATGATGTCATGGCGTACCGACAGGCGTCCACCGCCGCCTCCCCGCTTGGCGTTTCCTCCCGTAGCCTGCCAGCTCAACAACGATGGCCGTTTGGACCTCAGCCTCCCCGGCTTTCTTGTGCGATTGACGGTCAGAATGAAGCTGTCGATCAAGGGCGGTTAGGCCCCCTGGTCGGCCAGCATCCATACTCGCTTGAGCGGCAGGCGGCTGCGAATGTCGTCATCCAGCTTCTCGTAGAGCGCCAGCACCGAGTCGACCACGTCGCTGGCCTCCCACACACGAATCCGTAGTTGGTGACTCTTGAGCACATCCAGGGCCTGCTTGGAGAGCCCTCCCCAAGCCACCAGCAAGCCCTGGGAGGCTCCGTAGGCCGACATCACGCCCTGTAGCTGAGAAACGACGGGGGAACCGACCTGGCCGCCAGACTTAACCTGCACCAAGATCGGGCTGTCCAGGCCCAACAATCCCTGACCGGCGACGATGTCGATCCCGCCATCCGGACCTGGTGGAGATTGCCTACAGCTCATTCCTTCCGCCTCGAGTAATGCGGTCACCAGCGAGGCGAGCCCGTGCCCGGAGAACTCTTCGGTAATCCTGATCGTGATCTGGTCTTTGGCAACCTCTTCGATATCTGGTGATAGTTCGGGCTCGTCTACACCCTCGGTCGTGTCAACCGTTTGCCCAGCCTTTTGTTTCGGCACTAGGGGCGTAACAACTTGCCCCGGATCGGTGCCGTGCTCAAGTAGTTGTTCCAATCGGGCCAGGGCATTGTTCTTGTTCGGACTGAAGATCGTCATCGCACTACCGAGAGTGAAGAGCAGGTCCTGCTTGACTGCCGTCCGGGGCAAGTCTGTCCTCTTCCAGTCCACCGCCACCAAATGGCGCTTACTGCCGTCCTGTTCGCTCGCGCGATATTCGTACAGGCCGGTGACCCGACCTAGGGCTATCTGTTTAGTCGTCTTCATTGGCATGACCATCAAGTCGCCTGGCTTGATCCGGCCACGCAGTGCCCATAGCTGGCCCGTGAAGTTGGCAAGCTTGGCTTCGCTCGCACCCGGGTAAGCCTTGGCGGTCGCGTGCGCCACGTCCTCCCGCGTGGAGCATTCGGATAAGTCTTCGACCTGCCCCAGCCTCCGCCCGAGCATCCTGATTGCAGCGCCCAGCTGTCACGCTCACCGTGTTGTCCGGAGCGAATCACCCATGCGTGCGTCATGCTTTCAGCCCTCCTGGGTCATCGCGGGTGGTTAAGGCAAGTGGCCCGGCCACATGGCCTTAATACCCGTTTCGCTCAACGGACAGAAGTCTCCTGGGCAAGCGGCTAGCAAGCCCTCCTTTCGCAGCGATCGACCACGTCCCGGGTGCCCGAAGTGGAAGACCAATCACTTCGACTGCAACCTGTTGCGCCACAACAAATTTCCGCGCGGTTGGGCGGCGGTGCGCAGTCCGGGCCCTGGCTGATGATGCCTTGAAAGTCTGTACACACTCAAGTAGCAGCTCGGCATTGTCGATTTCGCCATGTAGGGCGATCTGCAGCGAACCTTGGGCCGCAACCTGTTCTGAGTCCGGGATGGCCGTGGTCTCAGCCAGCAAGCCTTCGCCCTCGTGCTCGGCGTGAACCACACCTAGATGGGGGCGGCCTGTAGCGCGGCGAGCGGAACCTCACCCTCACTGCCGTGGAGCGCATCGCGGAAGTGCTCGAAATGAACCCCTGGACCTGCTCATCGAGGAAGGTTCACGGCACCGCGAACTAAGCACAATGACCACTCAAAGTTTCAGAGTCCGCTGGTTGTGAAAACTGTTGGTCCTCGGCGTGTGGCGGCGCAGCTCTAAAACGCGATTCCAATGCCGAAGGACCCGCCACCGCCACTCACGACGAACTGATACACCTGTAGCAGCAGAGTCACAGGCTTGTTCTTCTTGGTCACTCCTGCGTAGAGCGAGAACTGGCCTTCCGACGCCGAGATCACATAGCGCATCGAGTAGTGCACCACGGGTCCCTTCTCGGCCTTTACGGTGATGAAATCCGCATTCGCGTCGACCAGCTGTACAGCCCTGAACTCCGCTGGTTTCTCCAAATTGACGCCGATCAGCTCACCCTTGTGCGCTGCAATGATCCGGTGCACGCCGACTCCCCTCCTGAAAGCAAAGACCTTAACCAGCAGGACAGTTCCCTCAACGGGCGACCGTTATACGTCTTCAACTTCGACGCGCCGAGCGCGCAGCAGCGCCCTTGACAGCTTGGTCACTTTCTCTCTCGACGGCGTCCGGAGGGTCACCCATTCCCCCAGATCCCAGCAACCGAATGATCGTGCATCCGGCGAAGATTTGACCGCTCACCAACGCCACGGAGCGAGAGTACCCACGCCGGGTAGCCACCCCGTAGACATTGTGGAGGTTGACGGAAAGGGTAGTGGCGGTCACCGTGTTGGTCGCTTGGTCGATCACCGCACCGAATTCCTATCAGCGCGTCTCGGCGGTCTTAGCATCACTTCATGCTTACCGCGCACGCCCTTCCGTCGGCTGAGCCCGACCCACTTTGCTTAATGTGGCCGGATGCTGAGGTCCACTCATGTCGCGCTCGCATGTGTGTAGTGAACGAAGCAGCGCGTGGCGCTATCAAGACCATCTACGCAGCATCCTCGGCCGAAGGCTCACATCACGCGCCATTGACCGTCATCCACGTGGCCGCGGTCTCGGCCATCGTGTGCTCAGCGTGGTCCGCGACACAGGTTAGTCCCAGACGACGCCGACATCGCCCGGGTCAAGCGGTCAGGCGCCCCTGCGCCCACGCCAAAACCATTGTGTAGTTATGCGCCGCAACCAGCCCTTGACCCCCCGCCAGGTCGAGGTTTTGCAGTGGATCGCCAAGGGCTGCCCCGCAGGTGTGTGGCAGGACTTCACCTACAAGACAACCGCTTACGCGTTAGCCGTGCGCGGCTTGGTCACCGTGGACCGGCGTCGCAACAAGTGGTCGGCCCAACTCACCGATGATGGCCGGTTTTATATTTTGAATGGCAGCTACCCTTCGGACACCATCCCGAACGGCGGCGCCGGAAGTTCGCTGAACCGGCCCAAAGTAACGGATCTCGCCGCGGAACTCCTGGTGCAGCTAACGTCCGCAGGCAGTCAGCTCACGGTGCCATCCCCGACCGATCGCCAACGGGCGATGTACCGGCGAGCAATTCACCGCTTAATAACCGGCCATCACCTACCCGAGGGTTTCGTCCTGCGTCACACCGGACGCGATCATGGCGATCTGACGATCCGCCTGCAACACGACGATGAAGGCCCGCGACGGCCTCCATCGCCGAAGGTGACCGTGCCGCAGTCGAGCGTCGCGATCACCGATGCCGTGCGCGACCTGGTATCCGGGATTCGACTGCCCGTGACCGAACCCACGATGGAACGCGCGTTGCGGATTTTGCAGGCCGTAGCCAACGAATGTGCGGTGCGGGGATGGTCGATGAACCGCGACCCCGAAGACGACGGCTGGCTGAAGATCATTAGCAGCGATGGCGCCTTCCAACTCAGCCTGCGCGAACAACTCGTCGACTGCGACGTGCCTGACGAAGCGACGCTGAGCGCGTCGAAGTACTCCTGGCAGCGAATCCCCCTGCAAGCCAGAAAGGTCGGCTCCGGGCGCCTGACGCTGCAACTGGGCAAATACTACCGCACCAGATCGTGGTCGGATCGCAGCCGCTGGAGCCTCGAGGACAAACTCGGCGCCTTGTTCGCCGAACTGGATGCGAAGGTGGCCGAAGCCGTTGAAGACCGGCGGCGGCGCGAGGCTGACCTGCTAGGATGCCGCGGTATGCCGAAACAGCCGCTTCGGCGGCTTGCACGGCGGTTTCGGCATCGCCAGCACGAAGACTACTCAAGCCGTAGTTGTTCAACGCAGCAGCAATCATCTCATGCGCTTTGGGCGTGTCGGTGCGATCGGCGAGGATGGTCACTGCTTCGCCGGCGAGTTGCGCCGCTTGTACGTGATCGTCGAGCGCGCCGTATTGTGCGCTGGCGTTGTTCAGCGCTGAGGCGAGGGCGACCGCGTAACGATCGTGGTCGGCTTCGAACAGATCACGTCTGAAGTGCAGCGCTTGCTCGGCGGTGTCGACCGCGATGTTGTTGCGGCCCAAATCCAGATACACCGCCGCCAGGTTCTCCAGCGCCGTTGCCAAAGCATCGAGGTCGCTGTTGTTCTCGGCCGCAGTCGGCCCGAGTACTTCGACCGCTTCTCTCAATGTCGATTCCGCCTCCTCGAGGCGGTTCACGGCGCGTTGGTAGTTGCCGAGGTTGCTCAAGGATCGCCCCAGGGCTGACCAATTGCGGGTCGGGTCGACGTCGGTGTATTCGCGCCAAACTACAGTCGCGCTTTCTGCGGTAGCTACAGCGCGCAGGTCGACGCACGGTGGAACGGAGTCTGCTTAACTCCTCTGATATCCCGATGGCGTTATCGGCAGGTAGGCGGTGAGACTGGTCGAGTAGATTCTCCTATCCTGTTGCCGAACAGGAAGTTCCACATAGCGGTTATCGGTATCGTGCTCGCCGCTCGGTGGCTCCCACTCGCGCGGAATCTCGTACACGATGGGGACATGATGGGTCGCATCGTTCACCCCTGCAGCGTCGGTCTTAATCAGCTCGCTCGTGATCTTGCGCAGCAGGTTCATCGCCTCACGCACGGTGCCATAGACTGCCAATTCAACGGATGCCTTGCTGATGAGGTACACGCCTCCGCCAGCTGATCCGACGTAGCGACGTCGAGCGACTGACCAAAGCGACTCGATGGCGCGCCCAATGAGCGCCGACACACTCAACTCGCGCTGTGGATTCACATCGGCCAACGTGAAGTGCCACTGCCGTTCCGCCTTCCCGGCTGCGGGATGTCTCTTTCGGTGCAGGAACATGTGCATCGAACCCGTATGCAGGGGGATCTGATCACCATCACCAGTGGTGAAGACCATCTTCATGTCATCGTCGGTATCAACCGCGGCAAGTCCATGCTTGACTGCGTTGTAGAGGAACGAGTCTTCAATGAACCGCTTCGCGCAGTCGACGAGCAGCATCTGCAATCCGTCCACCGCGTCTTCAAAATCATCTTCGGGGACAGCGATCGCCGCATCTGCAGGTGTAGTGCCGCCGAGGAAAATCATGGCGATCTCATCGCGGTTGAAGCCGGTTTTAACGGCGTCGGCTAGGCGAATCTTGAATTCCGCAAAATCGGTGGAAGCCGACATGCCCAGCCACGGACAGTCTTTGACGTGATCAACATGTGCATAGAACAACCGAAGAAGCGCCTCAGAGGCATGGTGAACAATCATCACAGCTTCGGTGCGGATGTATCTCTCACGCGACTCGCGAGTCGGTGGCGTAGTCCCTGCGATCCTAAGTGTCCCGATCGTTCTATCTGCACCGTAGGCAGGCTGCAGATCCTCATCTTGGCACGCCATCAGTGATAGGGCTTCGGTTCTCATCCTGATGAAGTCAGCAGGATCGGCCATGTAGAAGACAGCATTCATCTCGGGGAACTGACGAGGGTCTAGCTTTCTTCCCTCAGCGTCACTCTGCTCCCACGGTTTGGGTCCGCCCCTGTACCTAGCCACGGGTAGAAACTGTAGTGCCGGGCACTGACAGAACTGCGGGGCACGGCTTCTCGAATCGTGGCCAAGATGACATGACGAAGCCGCCGATGCGTTGATGCAGGGAAGATTGATAGAATCGCCGGGCTACGTTGACGAGGCGCCAGCGTGTCGCGAAACCTTGATAATCTTTTGCCGCGCACACAATCACTTGCGATACCGCGCTCCGTCACCCAGCCTTATCACGGCGTGCGCAGTATGGAGCGCACCGACCACCTGGGATCATGAGAGAGCACGTCTCTGGCCTCTGCGCCGTTTCCTTCGTCAGCGCTGACCAATGCGCTTGCGAGAGCGCGCCTTACCCGGACATCGCGGTCTTGACTAAATACCCGCCCGAATTCCTCGGGTAGGCCGCCTGCCTCTGCCCAGAGAATGGCGGCAAGACTACGTAATGTCCAGCTGCCCCTTGCGAGTAGACCGACGCTGTCCCCCAGCTCAGATTGAACGAGTTGAAGCGTCTTTGTGACTCTGTAATCATCGTCTGAACCAAACCCTATGAGACGCAGCGCCGCATCGCGGACCTGTCGCTTCTCCTCAACAGTGTTCGCCAGATTCCCTGCGAGGAAAGTTGCTGCCGGCCGACAGTCACTATTGTCGCTAATCCGCATCATGCCTAGCGGACTACTCATCGAAGCGTTGAACGCATCTGCTTGCGATGGAGGCGGACTGGCCGCGAAATCTATGGCCGAGCGGAAGAATCGGATGCGATCAACTTCGTGTAAATCGTCCACGAGGTTGCTTGCCGCCAGAAGGTAACTGTCTCTGTTCGAAGACGGCTCCCATGGCGCGGCCGCGTTTGTCAAGAGCATCTCGATGCACGCAATGCGCCGCTCCACCGGCAGCACGGCGGCAAGCAGCGAGTCGTTGACCGCACCCGTTCCAGTCCCGAACCCGTTGGGTCCGTTTCTAGTCGGTTGACTCAGGCGCTCCGCCGCGGTTTGGGCCGCTTCCGGAGAGATGTGCTCGGGATCGCTATACCCGAGCAGGGCGCCAGCCTCATGGTGACCGTTCCCGGCCATTTCTTGCAGCCGATCACGGACTTGATCAAGGTTGCGAAGCAGCGTGTCGCGGGCAGACGCCCGGAACGGGTGCGCATCGCGCGCATACAATCCGACAAGCTGTTCAAGCGCGGTGGCCCGAAGGTTACCGTCGTGGGCGCGGGCGATGCCTGCCGCGATTTCAACATGGCTTTCGTCTGTGCGCCGATAGTGATGCTCCTCCACGACCACAGCGTCGGCGAGCATTTCGAGCAGCGTTCGGGCGTGAAATTCTGAGAGACGGTCGGCTAGCGCGGCGAGCAGGCCGTACGCCGACAAATAGATCTGCGGACCCAGGATTGGAGAGTCGAGACGCGCGCCCGTAGCGACCTCGTTGATTGCGTTTAGCGCGAGCTCAACAATGGCATCGAGGTCTTCGTCGGGTATGAGGTCGGCTTGTTCGGTGGCGAACTGCAGGGCGGATGCTGCCACCCACGACAGCGGGCTAGTTATCCATTCGGTCACATCGTGGTAGACGTCACCGAAGGCTGCGGCAACTGCGCCTGCTTCTTTCGGATCGCCTGCTCCGATTGTGTAATAGGCCGCCAGTGGCAGATCATCCGTCGTGCGGTATAGCTGGCCGAGCAGACGGCGGGCCTCACGTTCATCGTGAAAAGACGCCGATCGAATTCCGTCGAGGAGTTGCCGCCGAAGGTTGATCGCAGCGACCCTCGGCTCGTCGTAGTGTATTGCTGCAAACGCGCGCTCGCGCGCCTCGGTTGCATTTGTGACAATTCTTGGCCGCGAAGGCAAGTCGGAAAGCGCCTGTGCAAGAGGATGCCATGTATCTGCGGCAATTCCGCGGTAGCGGTTGGCGACGAAACGCTGGCTATAGAGCCAATCCGCCGCATCGGCGTGTCGCTGTGCCAAGCACGCCTCACCGATAGCTTCGCGCCACTGGCTGTCCGCGTCCGCCGGGGCCGCCTGAAGAAGGCTATGGCGGGCAAAACGTGCGAGTGTCAAGGCCTTCAGGTCACGACGCATCCGCGTTCTAGCAATGTGGACCAAGTCGGCCCACACCCCTGTGGCGTCGGCTATCACCAAACGTAGCCGGATAGCTAACTCGATGTCGCTGACGTCTACCTCGGCCGCAGTCGACTCGATCTGCTCCCGGTGTTCGACGATCCAGGGCAGATCGTCATTGCCCAGAGCGCGCTCCGCCGCAAAGACAATCGCCCGGGCGCGGTCGCCGCGAGCGGCGAGAGTAGTTGCCCCTACCGGCATCTCGATGCGCGCCGGGATGGGCGTATGCATTTGATCTGAAACGAAGTCTGCGATCTCGAACGCAGCGCCAAGTGTTGGCGTTCGCGGCACTTTGTTGTGGGTCGGCCCGAACTCCGGGAGGTCGGCGAGGTCTCGCAACCTGCGAACAACTCGGTCGACACCCAGTGAGTCACCCTTACCCTCCGCTGTCCACAGCGCGTCCATCAGTGGGCGGATTGCAGTGTCGGCTTGCCCTGTGCGAATAGATAGCGCTACCACTGTGTCATCGAACTCGGCAGCGTGGCCGGGGAACCCCGACACCGCTAGTCGGCTCTGCACCTCCCGGTAGAGCGCGAGTGCCGCATCGGGATCGTCGTTGGCGACATCGTTGGCTCTATCGACAAGTCTTTGAGCATCGGTACTTATAAGTGGTCCCAGCAGAACGGCGTCCGCTGTAGCCACTGCGTCGGGACTTGGAATCTCGAGGGGAACGAGCACATGTGGAACACAGAAGCGTTCAGCAGCCCGGGGCCCGAAGTACTTGATCACAATCTCGGGCTTGTCGCGCAGCATCTCAGAAATCCGTGACTGGTCCCAGATATCGATGTCTACCGGATGCAGTTGCTCGTTAAGAACCGCTTTGCGCTCCACCACAACTCGATCGTCCACTTTGGCACTCACACCGACGACGAGTCGAACTAGAGTGAACGGCACCGTGGATCGGGTGTACTTTTCCACTGCCGAGTCCAAGTCTGCGACGGTGAACTCCTGGTAGCGCTTCGACTGGATGCCTTCGGTCTTCCCGTGCGCATTCGCGCCGACGACGTCGAGTCCCTTCTGAGCTTGCCCGCGCCTACCGAAGTAGCTCAGTGAGCGCAGCCCCAGTTCGTGTCGCCCGAGATCTAGCAGCAATCGCTCGAAGTCCTCCCAGTCCATCAAGTTGGTAGGAAGTGACTCAAGCTGGGCATCGACCGGCGGTTCGATAATGTTGCTTGCGCGCTGGCGTATCGGGTCGTCGATGGGAATCGCGCGCAACTCAGCGCTTGTCGGCGAATCCTCCCGACTGGGTTCGCTTTCAGTCACAGGCCGCTGACCCCTTCATCAGTCGACAACGGTGGCGGTTGAGCTTCATCGGTGTAGACCTGTGGCGGCGTCCACAGCAGACGCGGTCGGTGGCTCTCGATCTCCAAAGAACGAGGTTCCACGAACTGTAGTCCATCACATCGCCCGAGAACTACGCGCAAAATCGACCCTATATCGCTCGGTCATAGCGCGGACTACCATCGCTCGATCACACAAACCGCATTCAGTGATCGTTGACCGGAACTGCTGCTGCGCCTGCGTTGAAGCTGTATCGCTTGTTCGGAACCTCGATTAGCAGCTCGGAAAGATCTGCGCGGTCCTTCTCGAATAAATTGCACCAGCTGTTGTGGTAGTCCCTGAGCCATTCGTACTTCAGTACGACTTTGAGCGTCCGGTTATATCTGTCTAGGTTTGCAATTATCCATTCTCGGTGCAGTCGCAGCTTGGCCCCGTTATCCGCCGAGGCCGGCATGAAGTTCAAGTAATCGAGGAAAAGGTGGCCGCTGCTTTCATCGCGCATGACATAGCTATTCTGAAAGTGGGCAGCGTTGATCATTTCTATATCCGAATTTCTGTAACTGTCCACGATCAGCTTATGTAGTCGATCGGCAACAACAATGCATGGCGGGGTCGCCGGATGCTGTTCCAATTGATACGCCTCGACGAGCGCCTCACTAAAAATCATCTGCTCGCTAACAAAGTGACGCCCCACGGTGACGGCTCCGCGCAACGGTACGCCCGCCTCAAGGCACATCCACGACTGCAGGTACGCGATCTCGTGGAAGAACGCATCTACATTCGTAGGATCTGCTGGGACCGAAACACAGATGCAGTCAGAGAACATCTTGACGGTGAACTCGCCGGTCTCCCAACTCCACCGCTGGCCAAGTCTTCTTCTCAACTCGCGAAGCGCGCCGTCAAGCATTTCGATGGTCGTTCGCGCCTCGTCGTCTCCCATGTCTCTGCTTACGAGGTCAGAGAAGCCTAGAATGTCGAAAAAGGCAACGAGGTGCGGGCCGTAAACCAGATTCGCCACGGCGCTCCTTAGCTAGGCCGACAACCGGATCCTACTGGGGATCTCAGTGTCGACGACCTAGTCCATGCCGGGCGAGAAGCCAGCATGGGATCATGACGGACGGCCCATGCCCACCCGCAGCAGCGAACTGGATTGCTCATGTCAGAAATGATGCGACGCCCTCACCGATACGTAGTGTCAGGCGACCCTGGCCGAGTTTTCTCGGACCCGGCCTACAAATTACGCCACTTGGAAACCATACGAGCTTGCCTCCGACGGATTTGGCCTGACTTTCAGGCGACCGTTACTAGCACGCCCACTGGCTACAACTATAAATATACAATCGCTATGACCAGTCCAGAAAGCGTCGACGTGTCTTTATTGGAGTCGATACGAGCAGATCTCGGACGGCAGGGCATTGATATCGTTTTCGTCCAGGATAGAGAGGGTTAGCGACTCACCCAGCCTGCGCGCCCAAGAAGGCCACTTAATCCCAGTGCAATGGTCGCCGCCGGCCCTCCATCTAGTTCTCGATCGCGGGTACCTGGTCGATTTCAGTTGTATTTGACGTGCTGTTTGCCTCGAGCCACAGTCGAAGCATCGCGTCACCGATCTCTTTCTGCTGACGCTTGGTGACTCCGAGATCGGACAATCGTTGTTTCACCGAATCGATGAGCTGGACATCTGCGGTCCATGGCATGTTCTGTGTTTTGGGAGCATCGCCGTGTACGTGGCGAGTCCCCGTTTCTGAGACCACCCGGTTTTAGAGTCGGGTTGGTGTGATTCAGATTCAGTTGATTTCGCAGGCCACCGGGGTGTGGGTGCACCTGCAGACCGCAGCGTACTCGGCGGGTGTGCGGTAGCCGAGTGCTGAGTGGCGGTGTCGGGTGTTGTGTTCCTCCTTGAAGTCGGCGATGACCACGCGGGCCTCCAGCAGGGTGTTCCAGTGGTTACGGTTGAGGCATTCCTTACGTAGACGGTTGTTGAATGATTCGATGTGACCGTTGACCCACGGACACCCCGGCGGGATGTAAGCCATGCCCGCCTTGCCATCGCAAAACTGTTGCAGCGCTTGAGAAACCATCTCCGGTCCATTGTCCAGACGCAGCACCTTCGGCGGCCCGCCTGCCGCGGTGAACACCTTCTCCAACTCCTCGACGAGATCGCAGCCGGTGATCGAACGCTCGACCATGTTCAACAGCGAGACTCGGGTGTGCTCATCGAGCATCGAGGCGATCTTGATGGCCTTGCCCTCGACGGTGGAGTCGAACTGGAAATCGATCGCCCACACCACATTCGGCGCATCGGCTTCGATCGGCGGGATCGATGACACCCCGGCCCGCTTGCGCGGCGAGCAGACCTTGACCTGCAGGCCCTCCTGGCGCCACAACCGGTGGACCTTCTTGTTGACCTCACGGCGCTCGTCGTAGCGCAGCGCCGCCCAGGCACGCCGGAACCCGTGACACGGGTGTTTGGCGGCGTAGGCACGCAGCCACGCCCGCATGTCGGCATCAGGATCAGCCGGGGTCTGGGCGACCGGCAGCCGGCGGTAGGTGGAGCGGGCCAGCCCAACAGCCTTGCACGACACCAGTTCCGACATACTCAACGTGTCCTTGAGCATGTCCACGGCGCGGCGCTTGGCAGCCGGGCTCAGAATTTTCCCTTGGCGACCTCCCTCAGCGCGTCCTTCTCCAACTCGGCTTCGGCCAATAACCGCTTCAAGCGAGCGTTCTGCTCGCGCAGTTCCTTGAGTTCCTTGGCGGCGTCGGTGTCCATCCCGCCGTAGGCGCGGCGCCAGTTGTACAACGTCGCCGCCGAGACACCAAGCTCGGCGGCGATCTGCTCACCGGTCTTACCTTGCGCCGCCAGCTCATCGGCACGGCGCAGTTTGCGCACGATGTCCTCCGCGGAATACCGCTTCCGACCAGCCATGTGTTCATCGTCCCTTCTCGGCCCCACATCGGGCCACAGGACTCTAAAACAAGCTGGACTCATTCACCGGGATCGCGCCAGGCCTCGCTGCGCCGGTCTTTACTTACGTATCGACCAAAAGTTTAAGTTCTGAGCAGTTTCAGACAACTGAGCGCAGAAATGCATACAGCGAGCTGCTCGCAAAAACATTAATCCTAGAGGACGCCGAGGATCGATCCCGGACACGAACCTTTGATGTCCCGCTTGACCAAGTAACTAAGCAGATGGTGGACGACCAATTAGAAGCCACCAAACAAGAGCGGTCGGCCGAAGAACAATTATCGCGTGCCACAGCCGGTGTCGACCTTGTCGGATCAGCCAAGGTTCGTGTCGCGACCTACAAGCTGCGAGACGCGCACTCTGACGTTCACTTCGCTTCGAGTGAAATATTCGTCCGGAACTCTCAATGGATTCTCGATCCGGCTAATAAACGCCAGGCACTAGACGTTGCGATCAAAGCCTACGACGAAAAAAGGTTAGCGGCCTCACGTGCTCGCATAGGTTTAATCGAAGCGGCACGAGAGGATCTTGGAATCTCGTTTGGCAAACCTGGATCGGTATTCGCTGAATACCAGATTCCGTACTGGGTAATAATGGTGACCTGTGTGGCAGCAATTTTCGGGATGATTCTTGGCCGGGGCGGATGGAAATTCGCAGGCGTAATTACGGCCGCCGAGCTGTCAGCGGCCTACCAATTGTGGCTCGGTAATACCCAGTCGGCCTTAATAATGGCGGCTTTAGGTCTCGTAGTCGCAATAGTCGCGCGTAGACCACGCGCCGCCCGACGATGAACCGCCGACGCCCACAGCTTAATGCCGGAAAGATACGGGCAATCGAAGGCCCCGAATGTGCAGCGAAAGGCCAGGAGTCTAAACCAAGCGCGGTTCGACCGAATTACTTTGATGGTGGCTGTCCGAGACCCTTGAGTGCGGTGGCAACACGGCTGAGGCCGGTCGCGTCGTCGGCGTCGATGTCCATTCCGCGCGTGTTGTCCGCGTTGTACATGGCTTGAGCGGACGAGACTATGGCGTTGCCCGTTCCGGCCAATCGAGTGATTGTGGACTCCATTTCGCGCTTGAGTCCGTCCGCCAAGGCCACCAACTTCGGCCCTGTGACGAAGCCGGGATTACCGCTCGCCGCAGGCTGCGCCGAGTCGAACAGCGGGACAAGCGCGGCGCGCGCGGCGGCTGCCTCGGTCTCGATGGTGCTTCCGGCGTTCTTGACTTCGGTGGGTGCTATTTGAACGAAGTCACCGCTCATGCGATCTCCCCTCAGCGCCTAACCCGAAGCCGGACACAACGGCCCTCCGTCGCTGCCACTCACGGTATAACGATCAACACCGGAGGTTGCATCGCTGTACCCGACGAGCAAGATGAACAACGACACCAGCAGAACGCCTAATACGCCAAGCGTCGCAATAACTTTAAGCCACCAGCGGTGCTTTCCGATCAGGACTAGCACGGAAGCTGCCAGCAGGCAGACCATCGTGGGGATAGCAAGCCCAACCGTCGCCCACCCAGGTGCGGTGAGGTTCGGTGCAGGGGGCCAGGGCGTAGCGCAGTGATTGCTTTCCAGCTGCTGCACCCAGGCGTCAACTCGCCACGTACCTGTATAGAGCGCCACCAATGAACCGGCCAGCAGTATCGCGGCAGCGACGAACCACCATCGAGCCTGCCTCACCACAGCGAAATTGCTCATTGCGCTCCAGGTGGGCGAATGACCACGACGGTCTGCGGATCTTGATCTTGGAGCCTGATCGGCAACCGGTCCTCAAGGCTGTAGTTTGTCGCGCCCGGCGTGTGCTGGGTGTAGAGCACTTCGCCGTTAGGAAGGACGCTTGACACGATTGCGGCGTGGTGGCTGACTTCACCGCCATGTGCGGCCGAGTCGCTCCAGTTGAAATAGATGACATCGCCGGGACGAGCCTGCGATAGAGGAACTGAGGAGCCTCCGCTATTTGCAAGAAAACTCCGTTGTTCGTCGGCGTTGTACCAGGACTTCGTATAGCGGTACTGGTCGGCGTCGAAATTTCTGTCGGAAAAGGGAATATGGACACTAGGCATGTTAGGTATCGGGTTTGCCCAATCCTCTTTGCTCCAACGGCCTTCCACCTCTGAGAGACCACCTGCCCGCAGCGATTCAGACACGAACAGTGCGCAGTTGTTGGGAAATCGGTTGAGACCCTCGTTGGGGGCATTGGCGTACGCCCACCTAACGGCCTCGATAGGGTTGTATCCCTTGCCGTTGTTGGTCAGCTGCGCTTTGACGTCGGCGGGTATGCCGGGCAGGTCATACAACTCCACGGGAGCAGCGAGGCGAAGTTGCTGCTGTTGTTGCGGAGTCAAAGCCGCCCACCACTTTCCAACTTCTTCGGGCGGTAGCCCGTCTGGGAGCTGATCGCGCATCTCTTCAACAGCTTTGCGCACCGCCGCGCTTTGCGCGTTCTGCGCTTGCTCGGTGGTGATGTCGGCGGGGTTGAGGCTTACCGCGTTCAAGGCATCGGCACACAGCTGGTCAGCCTGAGTGGCGGCCTGCACCGCATCGGCAATCCGCTGCTGATACCGCAACGCGGTCATCAAATCACCAACGGGGTCCACGCTGGCCTTCGGCAGACTCACCCTTCCGTCGTCACCGACCGAGAAGCCCTTAGCTGTCGCGTCGGCTACCGCAGCGTTCAGTTCCCGCTGGGCGATCTCTACTGCGTCCTGCAACGTATCCAAGGGTGTAGTCGCGCCGCGCGCCAGGACGCCGGTGTTAACCATTCGGTCGGCGGTCTGAACCAGCACGTTGCGAGCCAGGGTGCCGGTGTGATCCGGCCAGTGCTCCTCTAGCTTCCTCGCCCCGTTGGCGTGAATATTGCCCGCCGTCCGCTCGGATTGCTTGGCCACCGCCAGGAGGTCATCAGCGGCTGTCTGCCATAGCGCGGGCTGAGCGTCGCGCAACTGTGCGAAGGTGACCACAACCCCCTCCCCCATGACAATCAATCCGGCGGCAACCCTCATAGCCTATGTCGGGCGGTGGTCTAACCGTGTTGGCTTGCGGGACTCGATGTGCGGTCGGTTTACCGACCGTCGACTACCGCAACCGGTCGACAGCGGCGTGCAAATGCTCAAGCACACCGTTAGCAAGACCTTGTGTGCGGTCGTAGTCAGAGATCACGTCGGCCAGGCGGTCAAGCCGGTCATTGAACGCGGCACCACACACCTCCGCAATTGCCACCGCGAGTTCGTCCGCCGGGACACGAGACACTCGGTCGTCCAGCCACACATCGCTGACCCGGCCCCGGGTATCGACCTTGACCTCCACCAGGCCACCTTCCGACCGCGCCTCACCAACCACGTTGTCGAGCAAACTAGCCAGGCCATCGAGGTCGGCAGAGTCGTCGCAAATTCCCACCATGTCGGCTCCCCGGTGTCGCTAAAGTCCTCAAGTACGAACCTGCCGACGAGTGACAAGCGTGTGACGGCGACGGGTTGCTGTAATGGGCAGACTGCTAAGTGGCCTCAGTACCCGACGGCCGACACTCCGTACTGAGCTTGCGCAGTTGTGTACCCATCGCCTGTGACAAGTTGTTCTATCAGCCCGCTACGGGAGAAAGCACCGACGGTGAGGTATAGCTTCGCGGCTTTCGCTGCTTGCTGGTTCCAGTCAACGGTGAGGCTGTTGACAGCGGCTGTTGCGTCTTCGGTCGGGTCTGCTGCACGAATAGGTGACAACTGAGATGGCTTGCCCCGTGTGGGCGGGCTGGAAGGATGTCACTATGGCAAGGCCGGACTCGGCCTCGAGCGTCGGAGAAGAGTTGGTTCCAGCGTTCGAGACCGGGTGGAAGTCCACTGCGGGAGACGAACAACGCAAGTGGGTCGATAGTTCCGTCATCGCGGATGCGAACGGCTTTGGCGCGGTCCTTGTTGGTGAACCGGACCATCGGAATGCGCTGGGAGCCTGTGGCGACATACCAATTCCCCCGCCGCTCGATTAGGTCATCGACCACCAGCAGAGAGCCGTCGCGGATCTTGGCACGGAGGCCGCGTTGGGCCGCGTGCACGACCCGGTGCCGTTCTGTCCGGCGGTAGAGGTCGGTGGCGCGGGCTACCTGAGCGGTGATGTAGATGGATCGGACTACCTGCTTCTTGCCGAGCCGATCGAAGGCGTGGATGGACTCGGATCCCATCGTTTCCGGGACCGGCACCTCGGCGTCGAGAAGAAACGCACACTCCTCGCGTAGCAGGCCGGTGGTTGCCAGTAACAGCCCGTACACATAGTCGCGTTCGGGGTAGCCGGGCGCACTCGCCGGGACGTAGCCGTCACCGCGCATGCCGACTTCCAGGAAGTGTCTGGTCTGGGCCGCCTTGAGGAAGCGCGCGCGGCGATCGCGCCGTTTGTGGGAAATGAGGGTGTTGCGGTTGTTGCGCCCCCAGCGAGGGATCGGGTCTTTCGCCATCCAGCCGACCTGGATGGCGAAGTAGAAGAAGGAGGAGAAACAGCCGAATTCCGTAGCCAGTGTGGTGTCTTGGACTTCCAGCTGGCGGCCATCGCGGTAAGCCGTCAGATCCTCGGTCGTTGCCGCGGTGAGGTCTACCAATTCCCCGCAACGGCGCGCTTGACCTGTGAGGTCCCAAGACATACGCGACCTGTTGTCGTCGGGACATGGTTACCGTTGGCGGGGGCGGTGGGCGTTGAAGTTGCGGATGGGCTTGGTTGACGTCCGTGCGTGCAGTGACAGCTCTGTGGTGCCGTCCAGGACGCGGAAGTGGTGGTCATCGACTACGACGGTGACGATCGTTCCGACGTGCGTTCTGCCGACACGCAGACGTTGGCCGGCGACCATGATTACGCCGTCTTTGGGGACTCGCCGCTGAACGCTTTGGGGGCCGGACGGTGGGGGCGGCGGAAGCGGCGATGCTGCGGGTCTGACCCCCTTGAGCTGTTGGACTTCATTGCGGCTGAATGGGTTTGGCAGTGTCTTGAGCAACATGTTCCCTGCAGTCGCGTGGATGAGGCCACCGTCGAATCTCAACGTCACTCTGGTGCCGGCAATACCCGTACCCAGGGCCAGGTCGCGACCAGCGACCACAACGATGCCGTCGCGGCTTGCTGTGCGGTCGATTTCGACGGGTGCAGGCCGCTTACCCGCGGACACGCCTGTCGCGGCGGGCGCAACCGGGTCTGCTCGCCCGGCGCGGACACCGCGTAGCGACAGGTGCTCAAGGTCGGCGGTGGTGACTCGGGATGGGACAGTTTTGATGACCTCGTCGCCAAGCAGGACATGGATGCGGGTCAGGTCAATCCATAAGGTCACCGTCAGGCCGGCGTAGTTTTTGCCGACCCAGAGTTGCTGCAGGCCGGCGATGGCCACGACACCTGAGGGTGGGACGCGGACGTCCATCTCGATGGGCCCGGAGGCGCGGGTGTCGGTGGGTTGCACCAGCGGTGCGGCATTGGTGGTCTGGTCGGCGGAATGGGTCTCGTCTGACGGCGTGAGTGTGGATTCGCCTGCCCGGTTTCGAAACAGGCTGGCCGGTGTGGCCATGTCCAGCGATTGGTGCGGGCGGACCGTGTTGTAGGCATGTACCCATTCGTCGATCGCGGCCTGGGCCGCCTCAATGGATTCGAACGCACCGACTTCGTCGAGCAATTCGCGCCGCAGTGTGCGGTGGAAGCGCTCGACCTTGCCGGTGGTCGTCGGCGAACGACGTCTGGTCAAACGAGCCGTGATGCCGTTCTCGCGGCAGATCCGCTCGAAGAGCACCTCGACGGGCAGTGGCCGGGTGAATTTTCCGGTGAACTGCTTGCCGTTGTCGGAGAGAACCTCAAAGGGTGCACCCCAGCGGTTGATCGCCGCGAGGAACGCGTCACACACCGCCGGGCCGGACGGCTGCGGCAACACGGTGGCAGCGACGACGAATCGGGAATGGTCGTCGATGGCGGTCAGCATTTTGTGTTCGCGTCCGTTGACCAAGAACACCCCACCGACGATGTCGAGTTGCCACAGGTGCATCGGCGCCTCCCGCGCCCACCGCTTGTAGACCCGTTTATGTTGCTGCTCTTGAGTATTCACAAGACCGTTGCGCAGCAGAACCCGATGCACAGTCGAACGCGACGGAGCCTGTCCGCCGATTTCACGCTCCAGCTCATAAGCGATTCGCCGCGCTCCCCACCGCCGATGATGCCGGCGCATCTCGCAGATCAACGCCTCAACATCGGCGGCGATGCGGCCCGGGCTGGAATGCGGGCGACGTGACTGATCGGCCAAAGCCTTCAAGCCGCCGGCCTCGTAGCGTTTGCGCCAGGCAGTGACCGTCTGGCGCGTGACGCCATAGCGTTCAGCGACCTGACCAACGGGTGCACCGTCGTTGACTTCAGTGACAGCGCGCAGGCGGACCTCGATCGTGACGCGCGCCGCGACATCGGAATCTGATTCGTAAATCTCTGGATTGACCACCACAAGACCGTGTCAGCCACGGATTGCCCGTCAACGATGTCCTGGTGACGATCGGTCAAAGATGTCCTGAACCCATACAGATCACGCTCGGATAAACCGCAGCAGCCGGGCGAGGTGGTAGGCGTGGAAGCTCCGGAGGCTGTCGACGTCGTAGGCGCGCGTTGACGCCACGCGGTCAGCAGGTAGGAGTGTTGAGTCGGTCGCAACCGTTCAGCGAGCCATCGTCGTCGACGCTGAACGGCAGTCCGTCGGGACATCGTGTCGGTCGAGCGTTTCCACAACCGATGACCACGGGAGCGATGCCGCGCCGTCGGGAGCGCGCAGTGTTTCGCCTCCATGGGCGCTTCTCTGGACGACGACTATCCGCATACAGAGACCTCCTTGCCGACTGTGCATCCAGTGGTACTCCACGGGTATGACACTTTTTGCTGTCGGCAAGGAGGTCTCGAATATGAAGTTATCTGGGTACTACCGGTGGAGCTGCCGGGAATCGAACCCGGGTCCTACGGCATTCCCTCAAGGCTTCTCCGTGCGCAGTCCGCTATGTCTCTGCTCGGATCTCCTGGTCACGCGAACTAGCCAGGATGACGATCCCAGTCGCTGTTGGTGTCCCGATGAGTCCCGCGACCGAACTCATCGGTTGATCCCTCTAGCTGATGCCGGGGTCCGGGGCGAGGGCGTTCCCGGTCCGACAGACTAGCCGTCGCTTAGGCAGCGAGAGCGTAGTCGCGCTGATGTGAATCGGCGCTTATATGGTTGCAACGACGCTTACGGTGGTCTCTTGCCTGCACCGGCACGCTTCCCTTGATTCGATGCGCGAAGTCGAAACCGTTCAGCCCCTTGTCTTGATTCTTCGAGCATCCCTGCCGGTCTCCCGGCAGGACAACCAATGGTACGCCAGTATCAACCGGCGGCCACGCATTTTTCTTCCCGGCCACGTGCGGCCGAGTCCCCCCGGTTGGCGGCCCGGGGGGACTCGGTCGAAACACAGTGCTAGCTGATGCCGACGGCCTCTTTCGCGATGGCGGCAACGCGGGTCTGCCCAGCGGAGACGATCCGCTGCCGCGCCTTGTGCGCCTCTTCATAAGCGATCACCACGCGGACGTCCCGGGGAGTGGTGAGGTCCTTGATCGCGGCGACGGCGTCACTGATGTTCAGCTCGTCGTAGTTCGCGATCGGCAACTCACTGGCGTCCAAGACACCCACCGACTCGCGACCCTCGTGCAGTGCGTCGGCCGCGTTGTCCGCGCCCTCGCTGCGGGTGACGCGCTCGGCGGCCCGCAGTGCGGCGTTCTGCGAGGCGGACAGAGCCTTGGCCGCGATCTCGCCGGCGTTTCCGCCGCGCTCCACCAGCTCCCGGAACGCGGGACCAGCGGTGCGCAGACTTTCGACGGCACGGTCGATGCCACGCGCCGACCAGGTGACCGGCAGGTTGACCAGCTTCACCGCAGTGCCGGCGGCCATTTGCACCGGTGTGCGACGCAGCGCCGCCGGACCGCCGAGGGCGTCCTCGGCAAGCACCGTGGTCAGCCACTCCACCGTCGCGGTGTGCGCGGTGATCAGACGGTCGGCCAAGTTCTCGACGTCCTTGTTCTTGGCGGCGATCGCCAGCGCTTTGGTGTAGCGCGCGCGGTCCAGCAACTGGTCTTCGAGCGCGAGGTCACCCAACAGCGCCTCGTCGAACGGCTCGGCCTGCTCGGTCAGCGCCTTGACCGCGGCCGCGGCGCGACCCAGGAACGGGCCGATCACGTCCGGGTAGCCGCCCAGGTCCCGAATCCTCGCCTGGATCGCTTCGGCTCGCTCACGGCCGTTTTCCGCGTTCTGACTCAACTCGCGGCGTACCGCCTCGGTGCGCGCCTGAATCACCCGCGTCTCAGCTATTTGAATCTCGGTGTTCGTCAGATCGAGCAGAGTGCGAAGCTGCGCGAGCAGTCTGGTCGTATCCGGTGCAGTCATTATGTCTAGACCTCCCTGAGTGGATTTGGGTGGCGCGATGGCGCCCGTATTAGTCGGCTACCCATCTGGGCCGCCGAGCCAACATCCCTTTAACAGGTGTGATCCAGGTCGCTCCAAGCGACGAAACGCTTTGTCAAATAACGAAGTTGATGCGCTCGACGATCCGCCCCGCGACGTCGCGGTCACCGTCCAGTTCGACGTCCTGGCTGCGTGCGGGGCACAACGGACGCCCGCCGGCCAGCCGGGTGAACTGCAGTGCGTCGACGCGGATCGTCGCGGTCGGCTCTTGCCCGCCGAAGTCGTCGACGAGCTGGGCGCGGCCGTCTACGCTGACGCGGATCTCGTGCGCCGCCGGCCCGGTGAGGTCGAACAGGACGCGCGAACCTTCGGGCGCTTTCGCCAGTTTTCCGACGACGAAACCCATCGACGTCTCGACCTCGTCCAGCGACAGGCGCAACGCCGGTCCCTGCAAGTCTTCGTCGGACGACGGCCGCTGCAAACCGATCCGGATGTCCTGCTCGTGCATCCAGCAGTCGAACACCCGGATCCGCATGAATCGTCCGTAGCTGTCCGGCCCCGCCGGTGTGAACGACACTGCGTTCCACGCGTCTTCGGACATGTCCTGCAACACTTTTCGGCGCTGTCCGGTGACCTCGCGGAACTTCGCCAGCACCTGCGCACCCGATTCCGCGCTGAGGTGGCGGACCCAGCATTCGTTCATCACGCCGATGTCGTTGCGCACGTGGTCAAGTGCTTTGACGTCGATGTCGGGTTCGGGCGGACTGACGCCCTGCAGGAACGACTCGGTGCCGATGATGTGCGACACCACGGCCTTGACGTCCCATCCGGCCAACGCGCTCGGTGCCTGCCAGTCCGCCTCTGACAACCCGTCGAGCAGGACGTCCAGGGCGTCCCAGACGGCGAACAGACCCGCCAATATGTCGGACTTGTCGAGCAGGGTCACAGGACGGTCGGCCATGGATCGGATCCTAGTGGCGATCGCAAGGGCGGCGAAGCCGCTCGCCGCGGATCGCCACCATCGGCCTAGTGGCGATCGCAAGGGCGGCGAAGCCGCTCGCCGCGGGTCGCCACCATCGACCGATCTAGACAAGCAACCCGAACCGGACGATGAACAGTCCGCTGATGGCCACGAACACTCCTGCCGGGATTGCCCACGGCCCGCCGAACGCCACCGCATATGTCCCGACGACGGCCGCGAGCACGGCGTGAACGATGCGAACCACGACGCCGGCCCGGCTGCGCGCGGCCGACACCAGGGTGCGCCGCGGCACCGCGCGCAACAGCCAGACGAAGTTGCCGATCAGCACCACGACACTCATCACGATCAGCACCTGCATCAGCACGGTGCGGAAATCCCTGTCGTGCGACGAGCCGACAAAGGCCGACAAGATCCCCACCACCAGTGCCAGGACCGTGACGCGGCGCAGGATTGTCGCGAGAACCGCACCGATATTGCGGCGGACCAGGTTTCCCAGCGTCGGGTCGCTACCCGCGGCACCGAGGAAGCCGCGCAACGCGTGACCGAACTTTCCGCCGCGCAGCCGGTTGACGGCCAGATTGTTCTGCGCTTCGGCGTTGCCCGGGTCCAGTGACAGCGCCCGCTCGTACGCCGCGGAGGACTCTGCGATGTAGCCGAGGTCGTGCAGAATGGTGCCGCGCAGCACCAGGGTGTCGACGTCCGCCGGCGCGAGCCGCAACGCCTCGTCCACCTCGATCAGCGCGTCGTGATGACGGTGCGCCTTCTGCAGGATTCGGGCGTAGAGCCGGTGCGACAGAACCTCATTCGGGTGCTGAGTCACCGTCCGCCAGGCCATCCACAGCGCTTCCTGACCACGGCCCTGCCCGTCCAGTGCCAAAGCGTAGATTCGCATGGCGAGTTCGTCGTGCGGTGCCGCGGACAGGGCGGCGTAGGCGCTGGAAGCAGCCTGTGCATGGTCTCCGATCAGATACTCGGCCCGGGCGTGGTGGGCCAGCAGCCCCGGATCGTTGGGATGCTCGGCCAGTACCTGACGCAGCACCTCACGTGCGCGCTGGTAGTTCTTCGACTCGATGTAGGCGTCGGCGACCACGATGGCCTCGGCCACCGGGTCGGGGCCGGGCTGCGTCATTAACGAATTTTCCTGCGGCGCAGATATTTTGCCAACTCGTCGTAGCTGCCGTCGTTGTTGGCGAACTCGACGACGTTGCGCGCGGCCTCGAACCAGGGCCCGGTGCTGGGGCGGACCTGTGCGAGGGAGGCGGTGATGTCGGCCATCGACACGGGTCGCACCTGCCCGCTGCGCATGGAGTCCGCCATCGCCAATTGTGTTGCGCTGTCGCACACATGAGCCAGATCGGCACCCGAGAAGCCCTCGGTTCGCCCGGCAATGGCCTTGAGGTCGATACCTGCCGCCGGCCGATCCCTCAGGTGGTAGCGGACGATACCGGCCCTGGCTTCGGCGTCGGGTAACCCGACGAAGAGGGTGCGGTCGAAGCGTCCGGGCCGTCGCAACGCGGGGTCGACGTCCCACGGGGCATTGGTCGCGCCGAGCACGTACACACCGTCGTTGACCGAACTGGCCGAGTCGAGTTCCTCCAGCAAAGCGTTGACCACCGTGCGAATTCCCGTGTTACCGCCCAGCGCCGAACGGCGATGCCCCAGCGCATCGACCTCGTCGAAGAACAGCACGCAGGGCGCGTTGCGGCGGGCGTTGTCGAAGACTTCGCGCATGCTGCGCTCGCTCTCCCCCAGCCAGCGCTGCAGCACGTCGGCAATGCCCACCTGGTAGAAGCTGGCGCCGAGCTCACCCGAAATCGCTTTGGCAATATGGGTTTTGCCGCAGCCGGGCGGACCGTACAACAGCATGCCGCCGCGGGCGGATATCTTGAACGCCTTCATCAGGTCGGGGTTGCGAATCGGGCCCAACAGCGAAAGTTCAAGCTGCTGTTTGACATCGGCCATGCCGGCGACGTCAGCGAGTCGCACGTCACTGCGCTGCAGCACGTCGTAATCGCCTTCGTGGACGACGTCGGCGCTGTCCTCGCCTTCGACGAAGGCCGGCTCGATGATGTCGGCGACCTGCTTCTCCGCGCTGGACCAGTCGAACTGCGGCTCGGCCGGTCCCCCGCCCGCCAGCGCCGCACTGCAGCGCTGCAACACGCTCAATGCGTCGGCGTTGCCCGGGTCGCGCGTCAGCGCGGCGCTGCAATGTCCCAGGGCTTCGGCATGGCGGCCCTTGTCGGCCAGCAACCGCGCCAGGTGCACCCGCAACTCGACCACGTCGGGGCTGCGCTCGACCGCTGCCGAGAGCTCCCTGATGACGGGGTCTTCGCTCATCCCATGCCCTTGGCCCGGCGGCCGAGCTCTCTGACCACTTCACGCTGGGCGTCACGCTTGGCCAGGTCCTGGCGTTTGTCGTGCGCCTGCTTGCCGCGTCCCAGCGCCAGTTCGACCTTGACCTTGCCCTCGGAGAAGTACATCGACAGCGGCACCAGCGCGTAGTTGCCCTCGCGGATCTTGCCGATCAGGGTGTCGATCTGCCGACGGTGCAACAACAGCTTGCGGTTGCGTCGCGGCTCGTGGTTGGTCCAGCTGCCGTGCCGGTACTCCGGGATGTGCACGTTGCGCAGCCAGATTTCGCCGTCGTCGACCGTGGCGAACGCGTCGACCAGCGATGCGTGCCCCTCGCGCAGGCTCTTGACCTCGGTGCCCTGCAGCGCGATGCCGGCCTCAAAGACGTCGATGATCGCGTAGTTGTGCCGAGCCTTGCGGTTGCTCGCGATGATCTGTCTGCCGTCTTTTTTGCGCGCTTTGGTGGCCATGACTAGCGCCGTATGTAGAGGCGCAGCGTCGCGTATGCCGTCAAACCGGACATGGCCACGCCGAGCAGCAGCAGGATGGGTGAGATGTAGACGATGTCGGCGTAGTCCACCTTCGCGATCAGGTGGGCTTGATAGAACTGGCTCAGCGCGCCTTCCAGGAACAACGCCCGCACCAGGATCAGCCCGACGATCGCGATGACGACACCGACCGTCGCCGCCAGCACCGCCTCCACCAGGAACGGCAGCTGGGTGTACCAGCGACTGGCGCCGACCAGCCGCATGATGCCGATCTCGGTGCGCCGCGTGTAAGCCGCGACCTGCACCATGTTGGCGATCAGCAGAATGGCGCCGATGGCCTGCACCAGCGCCACCGCGAACGCCGCTTTACTCAGCCCGTCCAGCACCGCGAACAACCGGTCGATCAGCTGCTTCTCGTTGAGGATGCCGCGCACTCCGGGCTGACCCTCCATCGCGGCGGCGAACTCCGCGTGCTGGTCGGGGTTGCTGAGCTTGACGATGAACGACGCCGGGAACGAGTCCTTGCCGGCGACATCCTTGAACTCCGGAAATTTCTTGATCGCGTCGGCGTAGGCGTCCTGCTGGTTGATGAACCGAACCGACTTGACGTCCTGGCGCCCCTCGATCTTGTTGCGCAGCGCCTTACAGACGTCGCCGCTGCAGGTGGGGTCGTTGGCAGAAACGTCCTCGGTGAGATACACCTGCGTCTCGACCCGGTCGAGGTAGATGGCGCGGGAGTTGTCGGCCAACCGCACCACCAGCAGACCGCCACCGAACAGGCCGATGGAGATCGCGGTGGTGAGGATCATCGCGATCGTCATGGTGACGTTGCGACGAAGGCCGGTGACGACCTCGTTGAGAAGGAATCCGGCGCGCACTCAGCGATCCATCCCGTAGACGCCGCGCTGTTCGTCGCGAACCAGCCTGCCCAGCGACAGCTCGACCACCCGTTGGCGCATCGCGTCGACGATGTGGTGGTCGTGGGTGGCCATCAACACCGTCGTCCCGCTGCGGTTGATCCGCTCCAACAAATCCATGATGTCCTTACTGGTGTCTGGGTCGAGGTTGCCGGTGGGCTCGTCGGCCAGCAGAACCAGCGGACGGTTGACGTATGCGCGAGCGATAGCGACCCGTTGCTGCTCACCACCGGAGAGCTCGTGCGGCAAACGGTTGGCCTTGCCCGACAGTCCGACCGTCTCGAGCACCTCCGGAACCACCCGGTTGATCGCATCGGCGCGGCGGCCGATGACCTCGAGGGCGAAGGCGACGTTGTCATACACCGTCTTCTGCTGCAGCAACCGGAAGTCCTGGAAGACGCAGCCCATCACCTGACGCAGCTTGGGAACGTTGCGCCCACGCAGCTTGTTGACGTGAAACTTCGAGACCCGGATGTCGCCGGTGGTCGGCGTCTCCGCGGCCAGCAACAACCGCATGAACGTCGACTTCCCCGATCCCGACGGACCGATGAGGAAAACGAACTCACCCTTGTCGATCTTGACGTTGATGTCATCCAAGGCCGGACGGGCCGACGATTTGTACTGCTTGGTGACATGTTCCAGGGTGATCATCACGGCACGCCAGTGTAGCCGGGTGGTTCGCAGGGGCGCGAAACTCAGCGCGGCGGAGGCGCTGAGCTGGGCCCCGGAACAGGCGAGGGTCCCGGCCCGGGCGGTTGCTGGTCGGCGGGCGGTGTGGTCGGGGTCGTGGTTGCAGGGCAGAAGGGCGGCGGCAGCAGGCACGGCAGACCCGGTGTCGTCGTCGTGGTCGTCGTGGTCGGCGGAGGCGACGGCGTTGTCGTGGTCGGCGTGGGCGTCGTGGTGACGGGCTGCTGCTGCACCCGGGTGCGCGGCACCCACGTGTAGCCCGGGTCGGGGACGAAGCCGGGGGCCACCACCTGGCCGGGCGGCGGCGTGTCGCTGCGCGCCGGCTCGGGATGCGGACGGTAGGTGGCGTAGGTCCACCACAGCGCGAAGAACGCCACGATCAGCACCACGGTCGACGTCCGCACACGGCCCCCGAACAAGTGGCTGGGGGTGCGCTGCCTGTCACGCAGCCTCTGCAGCAGCGTGGATCCGAACTTTTTCATCGCTGCGCCACCGAACCTTTGTCGGCCTCAGGCACCTCGTCGGATGCGGGCACGCCGGCGTCGTCGACCACTCCAACCGTCGCGTCGGCCGCGGTCACGATGCCGGCCCGGCCCAGCGCACGGATGACCAGGACCCGCAACAGCCGGCCGGCCTCGAACTGCTTGCCGGGCAGGGTGCGAGCCACCAGCCGCAATGTGACGGTCCCGACTTCGATGCTCTCGACGCCCATCACTGTGGGCGAATCCAGCAGCAGCTCGCCCAACAGCGGGTTGTTTTGGGCGTTCTCACACTCCTGGTGCAGCACGTCGTTGACCCGGTTGAGGTCGGCGTTCGTCGACACCGGGATGTCGACCACCGCGCGCGCCCAGTCCTTGGAGAGATTGACCGACTTGACGATCTGGCCGTTGGGGACAGTAAACACCTCGCCGTCCGCCGAACGGAGTCTGGTCACCCGCAGCGTCACGTTCTCGACGGTGCCGGTGGCGTCGGTGGTCGAACCCTGAATCGTCAGCTTCACCAGGTCACCGAACCCGTATTGCCGCTCGACGATGATGAAGAACCCGGACAGCAGGTCTTTGACCAGTTGCTGGGCGCCGAAGCCCAGCGCGGCGCCGACGACCGTGGCCGGTGCGACCAGACCGCCGACGGAGAACTGCAGAACATCGGCGATCTGCATCATCACCATGATCGCGATGATCACGATGGAGACCCACCGGATCACCGAGGCCACGGCCTGACGGTGTTTGGTGGCCTCCGAGCGGACCAGCGCGTCGCTCTCGGCGAATCCCAGGTCGAGCTGGCGGGTGATGCGCTGGGCCACCCAGCTGACGAAGCGGGCCGCAAGCACTGCGGCGATCACCAGCATGGCGACCCGCAATCCCCTGGTGATGATCCATTCGCCGAGGGGGCCGCGCCAGAAGTCGTGCCATCGCTGCGCCGCGGAGGCGATGCCTTTTATGTGTAGAGCGAGGTTATTAGTCGTCATCTTTTCTGTTGCGCCACCGGATCCCGGCTTCCAGGAACCCGTCGATGTCTCCGTCCAGCACGGCCGCCGGGTTGCCCACCTCGTATTCGGTGCGCAGATCCTTGACCATCTGGTAGGGGTGCAGTACGTAGGACCGCATCTGGTTTCCCCAGGAGCTGCCGCCATCGCCTTTCAAGGCGTCCAGCTCCGCGCGTTCTTCGGAACGCTTGCGCTCCAACAACTTTGCCTGAAGCACTCGTAATGCCGAAACTTTGTTCTGCAGTTGCGACTTTTCGTTCTGGCAAGTCACGACGATACCCGTTGGGATATGGGTTAAACGAACCGCCGAGTCGGTGGTGTTGACCGACTGGCCCCCCGGCCCGCTGGATCGGTAGACGTCGACACGCAGGTCGCCTTCCGGGATTTCGATGTGGTCGGTGGTCTCCACCACCGGCAGTACCTCGACCTCCGCGAAGGACGTCTGACGTCGACTTTGGTTGTCGAACGGGCTGATTCGCACCAGCCGGTGGGTGCCCTGTTCGACGGAGAGAGTTCCGTAGGCGAACGGCGCGTGCACGGCGAAGGTCGCGCTCTTGATGCCGGCCTCTTCGGCGTAGGACGTGTCGAAGACCTCTACCGGGTATTTGTGCTGTTCGGCCCAGCGGATGTACATCCGCATCAGCATCTCGGCCCAGTCGGCGGCGTCCACCCCGCCCGCACCGGAGCGGATTGTGACCAATGCCTCACGTTCGTCGTACTCGCCGGACAGCAAAGTGCGTACTTCGGTGGCCTCGATGTCGGCGCGCAGTGCCTTCAGTTCCGCGTCGGCCTCGGCGAGCGCGGCTTCGGCCGCGGGTCCCTCTTCCTCGGCGGCCAGTTCATAGAGCACCGGCAGGTCGTCAAGCCGGCTGCGCAGCTCCTCGACGCGGCGCAATTCCCCCTGGGTGTGCGACAACTCGCTGGTCACCTTCTGGGCGCGGGCCTGGTCGTCCCACAGGTTGGGATCTGACGCCTCCTGCTCGAGTTTCTCGATGCGGGTTCGCAGACCCTCGACGTCAAGCACCCGCTCCACCGTGGTCAGGGTGGAGTCAAGTGCGGCGATATCGGCTTGACGGTCAAGTTCCACGGGCGACAACGTTACCGGCACCACCGTCTAGCATGCTTCTACATGCGTCCCTATCACGTCGCCATCGTCGGCTCCGGTCCGTCGGGCTTCTTCGCCGCAGCGTCTTTATTGAAGGCGGCCGACACCACCGATGAGATCGACGTAGCCGTCGACATGCTCGAGATGCTGCCGACACCATGGGGGCTGGTGCGCTCCGGTGTGGCGCCCGACCACCCCAAGATCAAGTCGATCAGCAAACAGTTCGAGAAGACCGCGACCGATCCCCGCTTCCGTTTCTTCGGCAACGTGGCCGTCGGCGAACACGTCCAGGCGCAGGAACTGGCCGAGCACTACGACGCAGTGATCTACGCCGTCGGCGCGCAGTCGGACAAGCCGCTGAACATTCCCGGGGAGAACCTGGCGGGCAGCATCTCCGCGGTCGATTTCGTCGGCTGGTACAACGCCCACCCGCATTTCGAGGAGAAGACACCGAACCTGTCCGGGGCGCGTGCCCTGGTGGTCGGCAACGGCAACGTCGCGATCGACGTCGCCCGCATCCTGGTGACCGACCCCGACGTGCTGGCGCTCACCGACATCGCCGACCACGCGCTGGAGTCGCTGCGGCCCCGCGGCGTCGAAGAGGTGGTGATCATCGGCCGGCGCGGCCCGCTGCAGACGGCGTTCACCACGCTGGAGTTGCGCGAGCTGGGCGAGCTCGAAGGGGTCGACGTGATCGTCGACCCGGCACAGTTCGCGGACATCACCGACGAGGACGCCGAGGCCGCGGGCAAGACCACCAAACAGAACATCAAAGTGTTGCGGGGCTACGCGGAGCGCGAGCCGCGCCCGGGACACCGGCGAATCGTGTTCCGGTTCCTCACCTCTCCGATCGAGATCAAGGGCGAGGAGCGCGTCGAGCACATCGTGCTGGGTCGCAACGAACTGGTCACCGACGAAAGCGGATGGGTGTCGGCCAAGGACACCGGCGAGCGCGAGGAACTGCCCGTGCAACTGGTGGTCCGCTCGGTGGGCTACCGCGGTGTGCCCACTCCGGGCCTGCCCTTCGACGAGAAGCGCGGCACCATCCCGAACACTGCCGGTCGTATCGAAGGCAGTCGCAACGAGTACGTCGTGGGCTGGATCAAGCGCGGGCCGACCGGAGTGATCGGCACCAACAAGAGCGACTCCCAGGAGACCGTCGACACGTTGATCGCCGACTTGGCCGGTGCTGCGCTGGCCGACTTCCCCGCGGATCACGCCGACCGGATCTCGGCCTGGCTGACCGAACGGCAGCCGAAGGTGATCACCTCAGAGCACTGGGACGTGATCGACCGGTTCGAGCGCTCGGCCGGCGAACCGCACGGACGTCCCCGGGTCAAGCTGCCCAACCTGGCGCGCTTGCTGCACATCGGGCACGGCTGATCCTTATCCCAACGTGGCGGTCGCGAACGCGGCCGAGGCCGGGCGAAGCGGGCCGCCACTATCCCACTAGCACTCCGGGATTGAGGATTCCGGCCGGATCCAGCGCGTGCTTGGTCGCGCGAAGCGCTTTCGCGAACGGGTCGGGCCGCTGCCGGTCGTACCACGGGCGGTGGTCGCGGCCGACGGCGTGGTGGTGGGTGATGGTGCCGCCGGTGGCGCTGATCGCTTCGGAGACAGCGGCTTTCACCTCGTCCCACTGCGCGTCCAGCGAACCCCACCGGCCGGCCGCGTAGATGCCGTAGTACGGCGCCGGGCCGTCGGGATAGACATGGGTGAACCGGCAGGTCACCACGCCGGTGCCACAGACCTTCTGGATCGCATCGCGGGCGGCACCCATTACCGCGTTGTGCAGATTCTCGAATCCGGTCCAGGTGCACGCGGTTTCGAACGTCTCGGCGATGACACCGCGGCGTGCCAGGGCATCCCGTTGGTAGGGCATCCGCAGGAAGGACGAGCGCCAGTTGGTCGCCGCATCATCTGGCCTGTCTTCTGTTGCGTCACTGTCGGATTCGCGGTTGCGGCGGGATATGACCGTGCCGCCGTGTTCGGCCGTGATCTCCAGTGCGCGGTTCAGCCAGGGGTCGATCGGATGATCGGCGGATTCGAACGCCAGCACCAGCAGGCCACCGTGCACCGGTACGCCGGCGTTCAGGAATGCTTCCGCGGGATCGAGCAACCGGCAGTTCGCGGGAAACAGACCCGCTTGGGCGACGGTCCGGGTGGCGGCGACAGCTGCCGCCCAACTCTCGAAGGCCACCGAGGCGGTGACCTGCCAGCGTGGACGGTACTGCAACCGCATCCAGGCCTCGGTGATCACACCGAGAGTGCCCTCCGAGCCGATGAAGAGCCGGTCCGGGGACGGTCCCGCGCCCGAGCCCGGTAGCCGGCGGGACTCGCTGACGCCGGCCGGGGTGACCACGCGGACGGATTCGGTCAGGTCGTCGATGTGGGTGTAGAGGGTGGCGAAGTGTCCGCCCGCGCGAGTGGCCAACCAGCCACCGAGGCTGGAGAACGCGAACGACTGCGGGAAGTGCCGCAGTGTCAGGTTGTGTTTGCGTAACTGGTCTTCGATCCACGGCCCGAGCGCGCCGGCCTGGATACGCGCGGCGCGGCTGACCTGATCGACTTCGATCACCGAGCTCATCGCGCTGACATCCAAGGTGACCGCGGGCTGCTCGAAACGTGGTTCCACGCCGCCGACGACGGAACTGCCGCCGCCGTAGGGAATGACCGAAATCTGTTGGCGGGTACACCAATCCAGCACGTCGACCACGTCCTGTTCGCGGCGCGGCCGCACGATCAGGTCGGGAAGATGGTCCAGCCGCCCCTGCAGGTTGCGCGCGACGTCGCGAAAAGCCTTGCCGCGCGCGTGCCCCGCCCGATCTACCACCTGGGATGAGCACAACCCGGCCAGGGACTGCGGCGGAGTGACCCGAGGGCTCGGCAGCCCGAGCGCGTTCGGGTCGGGGGGGCGGTGGTCGGTGAGGTCGTGGCCGGGCAGCATTGCAGCTACGCGGTCCACCAGATCTTTCGTCTCCTGCTCAGTGAGCGCCTGTTCGAGCGTGCCCCAACCCCACCACGACCGCATGCCGGTGGCGTCAGTGCTTGCGGAGAACGAGCACGCCGCCGGCCACCAGCAATATCAGGGCCAGCACGATTCCCCAGCCGGCGCCGGCGAAGTACCAGGTGACGGCCACCAGTGCGATCAGCGGCGAGACCGCGAAAAGCACAATCCCGGGGTTCTGCTTGATCACTGCCAGAGCGCTTTTGGCCCGGATGGGGTCCAGCTCATTGCCTGCCATCCGTACAGGATGCCAGGTCAACGGCACAATGCAAGCGCGATCAACCGGGTTCGTCGTCCTCGGGTGCGAACAGCTTTTCGGGACGATGGAACGTGTTGATGCGGGGTTGTCCGTGATCCAGGTGGGCGGGTGGGAGCCATTCGGTGTGGCCGTGGGCGTTTTTGCGGGTGGTCCAGCCTTTTTCGGCGAGGCGGTTATCGGGTCCGCACGCGAGGGTGAGGTCGTGGATGTCGGTGAGGTAGGTGTTCGTCCACCCGGAGACGTGATGCACTTGGCAGTGGTAGCCCGGGGTGTCGCAGCCGGGGCGGGTGCAGCCGCCTTCTTTGGCCAGCAACATTATTCGCTGGGCGAGGTTGGCCAATCGCTTGGTGTGGTACAGGGCTAACGGCTTGGCCTGGTCGAAGACCGCCAGGTAGTGATGCGCGGTGGCGGCCCAGCGGATCAGGGTGGTCAGGGGGATGCGGGTGCCGCCGGCGGTGCGGGCCCGCCCGGCCCCGGCTTCGAGGTCTTTGAGGGTGGTGGTGACGATGATGCTGACGGGCAGGCCGTTGTGGGTGCCCAGTTCGCCGGAGGCGAACAGTTCCCGGATGGCGGTAATCATGGCGTCGTGCTGGCGTTGCGGTTGGCTGCGGGTGTCGCGACGCACCGCGTCATCATCCGGATCGAACACGGGCTTGTCGTCGTCGGGGTTGCCGGCGCCGGGGGCGGCGAGTTTGGCCCACAGCGCTTCGATCAGCGCGCGGAGTTCGGGGGTGATCAGGCCGCTGATGCGTGACATGCCGTCGTACTGCTGGGGGCCCAGGACCAGGCCGCGGTTGCGGGCGCGTTCCTGCTCGGTGTAGTCGCCGTCGGGGTGCAGCAGTGCCATCAATTCGCGGGCGTAGGCGGAGACCTGGTCGGGCCGGAAGTCGCAGGCTTTGCCGGCGAGGTCTTGTTCGGCGGCCTCGCGGGTGCCGGCGTCGACGGTGGTGGGTAGGTGTGACATGAAGCTGCGGATCACCTTGACCGCGGTGTCGCCGATCAGACCGGCGCACTGGGCCGCCGCGGTTGCGGTCAGCAGTGGTGGCAGGGTTTCTCCGGTCAGGGCGCGGCGCTGGCCGAGGTCGTCGGCTTCGGCGATCCAGCGGTTGGCTTCGGCTTTGGTGATCCGTAGCCGCTCGGCCAGTGCGGCGGGCAGTTTGCCGCCGAGCTCGTCCGCACTGGCCTGGGTTTTGAGGTGGTTGATCAGGGTGTGGCGCACCGATCGGGATTGGCGCTCGCGGCGTTCCAGGCGCTCCAGGGCCCGCAGCAGCTCGGGGGTGGTGAGTGCGTCAAAGCTCAACGCGCACAGCCGGTCCTGCACCTCGTCGGACGCGTCGAAGACCTCCACGATCTCCTCACGCGTGCTCGATGACATACCCGAATTCTACGAAGGACCACCGACAACACAGGACCGGCAATTTCGGGCAAGATCAAGCGGCACAGAATATTTCGCTCACTTCGAGGCGTTGATGACACAGGACATGCCCCCCGGATGACCAAGGTCCCTACCAATCCCCCGGCGGCAACCGTAACGTCCCTGCCGTGGACATCGAGACCGTCAAGAGCGCAGTCTTGCTGGCCTGTCGGGCGCCGTCCATCCACAACAGTCAACCGTGGCATTGGGTCGTCGAGCATGACGCCGTCCACCTGTTCGCCGATCGCACCCGAACCGTTCGTGCCACAGACCATTCCGGGCGCGGTGCCCTGATGAGCTGTGGCGCGACGCTGCACCACCTCGAGGTTGCGATGGCGGCGGCCGGCTGGCGCGCCACCATCACCCGCTTCCCGGACCCGAATGACCCCCGGCACCTGGCCACCCTGCGATTCCGTCCGATCGACCTCGTCACCTCGGCACACCGCAACCGGGCCGAAGCGATCCTGCAGCGCTACACCGATCGGCTGCCTTTCGACCGCCCGATGTACTGGGACCATTTCGAGCCGGTGCTGCGCGACGCCCTCGACGACGACGTAGCCACCCTCCACGTTCTCGCCGACGAGCAGCGCCTCAGACTGGTCGAAGCATCGCAGCTGAGCGAGGAACTGCGTCGTGACGACGCGTCGTACCATGCCGAACTCGATTGGTGGACATCGCCGTTCGCGCTGTCCGAGGGCATGCCGCCATCAGCGTTGGCGTCCGACACTGAGCGGCTGCGGGTGGACGTCGCCCGGGAGTTCCCGATCCGCGGCCACCAGGAGCGCCGCCCCGGCATAGCCACCGACTGGTCGAAGATCCTGGTGTTGTCGACACCCGCCGACACAAAAGCCGATGTGCTGCGCTGCGGCGAAGTACTCTCGACCGTGCTACTCGAATGCACCATGGCCGGAATGGCGACCTGCACATTGACGCACCTGATCGAATCAAGCGAGAGCCGCGAGATCGTGCGGGACCTGATCGGCCGGCGCGGCGAACCCCAGGTCTTGATCCGCGTCGGTATCACCCCGGCGATGGAACCCCTTCCAGCTCCGACACCTCGCCGGCCATTGCATGCCGTCCTCGAAATCCGCCCCACGCCCCCAGCCGAAAGGATGAGCCAATGAGCATTGAGCCGATCACCGTCCTGTCCGAAAGCGAGAGTTGGGATCTGCTCGGCACCGCCTCGCTCGGCCGGTTGGTGACCAACTTCGGCGGCGAACCGGAGATCTTCCCGGTCAACTTCGTCGTGCAGGACCGGACCGTGTTGTTCCGGACAGCTGAAGGCACCAAATTGTTCTCGGCGGTCGGGCATCGCACGGTGATCTTCGAGGCCGACGACCACAACGTCGCCGAGGGCTGGAGTGTGATCGTGCGCGGCCGGGCCCGGCTGTTGAAGACCGACGCCGACATCCAGCAGGCCGATAAGGCCGGGCTGTATCCGTGGGTGGCGACGGCCAAGCCCAATTTCGTGCGCATCACACCGAACGACATCACCGGCCGCCGCTTCGTGTTCGGTCCCGAGCCCGACCACAACGAGACCGTCGCATAAAGCCTCAGCGGGCGAGTAGCGCGTCGAGCTCTCGAGCGTCAAACCCGTTCAACCGGCGGTGCATCGACCAGGCAATCCTGGCTGCCTGCAGCTTGGCGTGCTCGGCGACCGGCCCGTAGTAGAGCTCGTCCACCGCCTCGTTCCACAGATTAAGCCAGCGCACAAAGTGGTTCGCGGCCAACGGAGTTCGGCTGTGCAGGTCCCGGTGCACCCTCAGTGCGTTGCCGCGGTAGCGTCCGGCGCGGAAAAGTGTGGTCTCCCAGAAGTCGCACATCGTCGGGATGTGCCCGTCCAGCCCGGCGGCCCGCAACTCCGTGAACACTTCGTACAAAGTCTCGTCGTGCAATGCCGTCCCGTAGAAGCGGCGCAGCAAGGTCTCCACGTCGGCACGGTCGGTGAGATCCGGTGCGCCCGCCATCAGACCACCAGCGACAGCGGGCCACGGGTCGGAGGGTTCCTGCGTCGCTTGCTGATTTTGACCAATCTCGTGACGGCGGCCTCGATGCCGCGGGCCAGTTGGTCGACGTCGGTGACCACGTCGTAATCGGTGAGAATCCCGAAGAACATTTCGCCGGCGTAGCTGAGCATCGCCACGCCGGTGCGCAGGTCCATCGCCAGCGGTGGAACCGGGTACAACCCGGTGACCTGCCGGCCCATGATCCGCAGCGGGCGGCGCGGACCTGGCACGTTGGTCGCCACTGTCACCACGCCGCGTTGCGGCAGGCGCATCAGCAGCCCGACGGTCCATGCGCTCAGCGCAAACGGAATGCGGTTCGTCAATGCCACGAACATATTTCCCGCCTGCCGCTGACCGCTCGACTTCGCCCGGCCCAGACGGTCGTGCACCGTTCTCAGCCGTTCGAGCGGACTCTCCTCGTCCACAGGCAGATTCGGCAGCATCAACGACACCCGATTGTCTGTCTCACCGGCCGCGCCGGCCGACCGAACCGACACTGGGACCAGGGTCCGCAGCGAACCGCGCAGCGGCTTGAGCCCGCGCTCGACCATGACGTTGCGATAGCTCTCGGTAATGGCTGCCAGCGCAACATCATTGACCGTGACATCGAACGTCGAGGCGATCAGTTCGATGTCGCTCATGGCCACCCGCGCCCCGCCGTACCGGCGCTGGTCGCTGAGCGGGCCGTTCAGTGACGACGCGGACGGGATCAGCAGCCCGGCGGCGATCTCGCCGGCACCCTGGACGGCGCGGGCGATTCCGGCAGTCAGGGCAGCCGAGGCTTGCGCCACACCGCCGAACAGTGACGACCGTTGTGCGGGACTGGCTTTCGCAACTTTCCGCGGTGCACGAGCCTTACCGTGCGACACACTGCCGACACCGTCGTCACACAGCCCGGCGAGGATATGCGTGGCGGCGATTCCGTCGGCCATGCAGTGGTGCAGCTTGGTCAGCATCGCCCAGCGATCGTCGGCAAGCCCCTCGATGACCCACACCTCCCACAGCGGCCGATCCCGGTCCAAGCGCCGTGCCATCACGTCGGCGATCAACCCGAACAGTTCCCGGTCGTCACCCGGATGCGGCAGGGCGGCCCGCCGAACGTGCCGCCGGATATCGAACCCGGGATCGTCCACCCACTCCGGCGCACCAAGATCGAGGGGATGCAGCCGCAACCGCTGCCCGAACCGCGGGCAGCCGCGGATCCGTTGTGCGAAGACCGAGATCAGCGCATCCTGCTCCGGAGCCGGCCCTTCGATGACCGCTAGGCCCCCGATGGCCAGGCTGACGCGCCGATCGGCATCCTCTGCCTTGAGAAACCCGGCGTCCAGCGTCGTCAGGTGGTCCATGGATCAGCACCCTCCCAAGTATGTGCAACTGTCAGTTTCACTATCCGCCTTCGGCGGAGTCCGGAGCAGGGCCAAAGGTCCCACGCCAGTAGGGCTTCGGCCTCTGCCGCAGGTCGCGGCGCACCGACGATGCTGATTGCGTGACCACAGTCATGGACAGGAAGGGCTCGGCCCCGATGAACGCCCAATTCCCTGATGCCGACACGTTGCGAACGGTCCTCACCCTGGCCACCCGCGCTCCTTCCATCCACAACACACAGCCCTGGCGCTGGCGGGTCGGCACCGCCGGCCTGGACCTGTTCTCCGAACCGGACATGCAGCTGAAAAGCACCGATCCCGATGGCCGCGACCTGATCATCAGCTGTGGCGTCGCATTGCACCACTGTGTCGTCGCGCTCGCGTCAATGGGCTGGCATGCCAGGGTAAGTCGCTTTCCCGATCCCGAGAACCCGCGTCACCTGGCCACCATCGAGGTGGTGCCGCAGGTACCGGACCAGTCCGATATCGCGCTGGCCGCAGCGATCCCCCGCCGCCGGACCGACCGGCGCGCGTACAGTTCCTGGCCGGTGCCGGGCGGCGACATCGCGCAGATGGCCGCGCGCGCGGCCCGCAGCGGAGTCATGCTCCGTCAGGTCGACTCACTGGTCAGGATGCGGAACATCGTCGCCCGCGCCGTTTCGGATCACGCCGGCGACGACGCCTACATGCGTGAATTGACCACGTGGAGTGGGCGATACGGGGCCGTCGCCGGAGTCCCGGCCCGCAACGCGCCGCCGTCGGATCCGCAATCCCCGATTCCGGCGCGGTTGTTCGCCGGTCCGGGTCTGGCTCAGCCGTCCGGTGTTTCGCCCGCCGACGACTGTGGCGTGATCCTGGCGCTTGGCACCGAAAAGGACGACCGTCTGTCACAACTGCGCGCCGGGGAGACCACCAGCATCGTGCTGTTGACCGCCACCGCAATGGGTTTGGCATGCTGCCCGATCACCGAACCGCTGGAGATCGCGGAGACCCGCGCCGCGGTGCGCGCCGACGTGTTCGGCGACAGTGGCTACCCGCAGATGCTGCTCCGGGTCGGCTGGGCCCCGATCAACGCCGATCCCTTGCCGGCCACTCCCCGGCGCAGGCTGGTCCGTGTTGTCGACTGGCCCGAGCAACTACTGGACTAGCGGCGCTGACCACCGCACCAGTGTCCCACCCGAAGGCTGTGTGGCGATGGCGAAATCGCCGCCGGCCTCCTCCGCGCGCCGCTTGAGGTTGGTCAGTCCGCTGCCGGTGAACTCCCCAGGCATACCGCGGCCGTTGTCACCGACTTCGATGCACAGGTCGTCGTCGACCTTGACCCGCACCGTCAACGCCGTAGCCTGCGCATGCCGGACGGCGTTGCTGACCGCTTCCCGCACCACGGCCTCGGCATGATCGGCCAACATACTGTCGACCACCGAGAGCGGACCGATGTATTGAACGCTGGTGCGCAACCCGGAATCGGCGAACTGGCCGGCCGCCGCGTCGATGCGCTGACGCAGTCGGGTGATGCCCTGCGAGGACCCGTGCAGGTCGAAGATCGTGGTCCGGATCTCCTGGATGACTCCCTGCAAATCATCGATGGCCCCGGCAAGGCGTTGCTGCACTTGAGGTTCGATGGCCCGGGGAAGAGCAGCCTGCAATGACAGCCCCACTGCGAACAGGCGTTGGATCACGTGATCGTGTAGATCCCGCGCGATCCGGTCGCGATCGGTCAGCACATCGAGTTCGCGCATCTGCCGTTGTGACGTCGCCAACTGCAGGGCCAGCGCGGCCTGGTCGGCGAAAGCGGCCATCATCTCGAGTTGATCGTTGCTGAAGAATCCCGCGCCGTCCCGGCCCAGGACGACGACCACGCCCGCGACGGTGCCGGTGGCGCGCAGCGGCAACAACAACGCCGGACCTATTTCATCCAGGCCGTCCAAGTCACCTTCGGCCAACTGGTCGATCTGCCGTGGCATACCGTTGACGAAGACCTCCCCCAGCGACGTGCCGTTCACCGGAATAGTCTGTCCCGCAACGTGGCTCACTGCGGGCCCGAGCGTCTCGATCACCATCAGTTCGGCGACATCGGCAGGCGAGGCGGTCTCGTCGAGAGGAACGGCAACCAGGGCCGCCTCAGCGGCGGTCAGCTTGAGCGCCTCCTCCGCGAGCAGGCGGTAGACCGTGGCGGGTTCGGTGCCGGACAACAGTTCGGTGGCGATATCCCGGGTCGACTCGATCCACGCCTGGCGCTCTTTGGCCTGCTGGTAGAGAGCGGCATTCGCGATCGCGATACCCGCGGCCGCCGCCAGCGCCTGCACCAGTACTTCGTCGTCGTCGGTGAACGGTTGACCGTTGGTCTTGTCGGTCAGATACAGCGTGCCGAACGACTCCTCCCGCACCAGGATCGGCACGCCGAGGAAGGTCCGCATCGGCGGATGATTCGGTGGAAACCCGACCGATGCCGGGTGCTTCGAAAGATCGTCCAGCCGCAGCGCTTTCGGTTCATCGATGAACAAGCCGATGATGCCTTTGCCCTGGGGCAGGGGGCCGATGCGCCGCACTGTCTCTTCGTCGATGCCCTCGTGGACGAAGTTCATCACCCGCTGTTCGCCGTCGTGCACTTCCAGGGCGCCGTAGCGGGCGTCGACCAGCTCTGTCGCGGAGTGCACGATGGCGCGCAACGTGGCATTCAGCTCCAGTCCCGAGGTGACCACCAGCATGGCTTCCAGCAGCCCGTCGAGCCGGTCGCGGCCCTCGACGATCTGCTCGACCCGATCCTGCACTTCGACGAGCAGTTCCCGCAGCCGCAACTGGGACAGCGTCTGACGGAGCGGATGCAGACCACCTTCCTGGTCGGCCTCGACCGGCTCCCCGACGGTCATCGGCCGGCACCTTCGGAGCGCTTCAATTGCGTTGCGAAGACGGCAGCTTGGGTCCGGCGCTCCATGCCGAGTTTCGCCAGCAGCCGCGAGACGTAGTTCTTCACCGTCTTCTCGGCGAGAAACATGCGATCGGCGATCTGCTTGTTGGTCAGGCCTTCGCTGAGCAGACCCAGCAGCGCGCGCTCCTGGTCGGTGAGACCGGACAACGGATCCTGCTTCTCGGTCGCGTCGCGCAATTTAGACATCAGCGCCGCCGCCGCACGATTGTCCAACAGTGACCTGCCGGCGCCCACGTCCTTGACCGCCCGGGCCAGCTCCATGCCCTTGATGTCCTTGACGACGTAGCCGCTGGCGCCGGCCAGGATGGCATCCAGCATCGCTTCGTCGGAGGTGTACGACGTCAGAATCAGGCACCTCAATTCCGGCATGCGCGACAACAGGTCCCGGCACAGCTCGATACCGTTGCCGTCGGGCAGCCGGACATCGAGAACCGCGACATCCGGACCCGCCGCCGGAATCCGCGACATCGCTTCGGCAACCGAGCCGGCTTCGCCGACCACGTCGAGCTCGGGGTCGGCCCCGAGTAGGTCGATCAGACCGCGTCGCACCACTTCATGGTCGTCGACCAGGAAGACTTTTACCAAGGCATCACTCCTGATCTCGCCATTACTACAGATTGCCGCTTCGCACCGTCAGCACCGAGGAGCCCGCGTTGTACACGCTGCGCACCTGCGCGGCGTGCGCGTCGGTGACGAATAGCTGACCTGGCCCCTCGTTGTCAGCCATGTAGCGGCCACCGTGTCCCCGCACGATCGCCGACTCCACCCGCACATCGGGATACAAGCGTGTCCACCGGGTCAGCCTGCGGTCCAATTGCGCTTTCGCCAAGCGGTTTCCGTCACCCGCCTGCGCGTGGGTCTCCTGCACGGAAACGGCGCGCAGCGGGACGCCACGCAGGCGAGCCTCCTGGAAGGCATGGCGCAACACGGCGCCGTTGTCCGCTTCCGCGACCACTCGCCTGATCGTCGGGACCGTGGTGCCGTCGGGCGACCGGTGGATCACCGCGACGGGACACAGCGAGGATCCGGCCAGCGCGCCGGCAACGGATCCCTGACCGCTGTGCGCGTGATTGCGCCCGATCGAGCCGACACAGATCATCGACGCCGACCGGGACTCCTGCATCAGTTTGGTGAGGGGCCGGCCCCAGAGGATCTCGGTGTCGACCACCACCTCTTTGCCGGTCGCCTTGATCGCCTGCTGGGCGTCGAACAACGCCGCGCGCGCGGCTGCCTGGTGCCCGGCGATTCCGCCTGAGACTGGCGGCGATTCGATGACGTAGACCAGTCGCAGCGGAACGTCTCGGGTGACCGCTTCATCAATTGCCCACAGCGCAGCGTGCAGAGCCGCCCTCGAACCGTCGATACCCACGACGACTGCGGGACCTGAGTCGCGGCTGCTCATCGCGGTCTCTCCTTAACTCGAACGGTCGGCCAACCCGAACGCTATTGACCACTCGCCGGCCGCCCAAGAGGCCTTGGTCCCCGGATCGGTGGCTTAGGTCCCTAGAGCGAAGGGTTTCGCGCGAACTCTTGCCACCGCGGCACGGCGCGAATTTGATGGGTCTGGGCGCCCTGACGCTCGGGTGCCCGGGCAGAAGTTCGGTCGCCTACCCGGGGGTTCCTGTCATGGCCGTCCAAGAGACATCGCCACATTCCGCCCAGCCGACATCTCAGCCCCTGGTGGGCAAAGGGTGGGTCCAGGGCGTGGCGCTGGTGCTGATCTTCGGCTTTCTGGTGATGGGCATCCTGGCCTACCGGACCTACACGGCGGCGATGCCGATGCCGGACAAGGTGGTCACCGAATCCGGCCAGGTGCTGTTCACCGGTGCAGACATCACCGCCGGCCAGGAACTGTTCCAGGCCCGCGGACTGATGCAGTACGGATCGGTGCTCGGCCACGGTGCCTACCTGGGGCCCGACTACACCGCCGACTACCTGCGGATGGCGACAGACGATGTCACCGACCAGTTTCGCGCCGCGGGTGTGGCGGACCCGCACAGTCAGGTGGTCAGCGAGTTCCGCACCAACCGCTACCGTGCCGACACGAAAACGCTGGTGTTCACCGACCGTCAGGCCGCCGCCTTCGACCGCATCCAGAGCCACTATGCGGCCTACTTCGGCGAGAACTCCACCAAATACGGACTGCTGCCCCGGCTGATCACCGACAAGACCCAGATCCGCCGGCTGACGGCGTTCTTCGCCTGGACGGCGTGGGCGGCGGCCGCCGAACGGCCCGGCCACAAGTACACCTACACCAACAACTGGCCGGCCGAACAACGCGTCGACAACGGTCCGACCGCAGCGGTGATCGTGTGGTCCGCGCTGTCGCTCATCGCGTTGCTGGGCGGCATCGGGGTCATGTTCGCGATCTACGGACGCTGGAGCCAGAAGGTCGGCTGGCACGGCGCCGAAACGTCCACTCTGGCGTTCCGCCAGCCTGGCGAAGTGAGCCTGACGCCGGCACAGCGGGCCACCACCTGGTTCTTCGCCGTGGTGTCGGTGCTCTTCCTGGCTCAGTCGTTGCTGGGCGCGGCGGCCGAGCACTACCGGGCTGACCTGTCCACGTTCTTCGGACTGGACCTGGCTCGAGTGCTCCCCTACAACCTCGCCCGCACCTGGCATCTGCAGCTGGCCCTGTTCTGGACCGCTGCGGCGTTTCTGGCCGGTGGCATCTTCCTGGTGCCCTTCATCGCCCGCCGGGAGCCCAAACGCCAGGCGCTGCTGGCGTACGTGTTGCTCGGAGCGGTCGCGCTGGTGGTGTTCGGCTCACTGACCTGTGAGGCGCTGTCCATCTACGGCGTCATTCCCAGTGGCGGTCTGTTCTCTCAGCAGTGGGAATACCTGGACCTGCCGCGGCTGTGGCAGATCCTGCTCGTCGTCGGGTTGTTCGTCTGGATCGCGATCATCTGGCGCGGTATCCGCGCCCGGCTCAAGACCGAATCGAAGATGAACATGCCGTGGCTGTTCTTCTTCTCCGGCTTGGCGATTCCGATGTTCTACGCTGTCGGACTGCTCGCGAGCAGCGACACCCACTTTACTGTCGCCGACTTCTGGCGGTTCTGGGTGGTCCACCTGTGGGTCGAGGACTTTCTGGAACTGTTCACCACCGTGATGGTGGCCTACATCTTCGTGCTGCTGGGGGTGGTACGGGAGCGAATTGCGCTGGGCGTCATATTCCTTGACGTCATCCTGTACTCCGCCGGCGGCGTCATCGGCACCATGCACCACCTGTACTTCTCCGGGACACCGGTGGAACACATGGCGCTAGGTGCGTTCTTCTCGGCAGCCGAGGTGATTCCGCTGACCTTCCTCACCGTCGAGGCGTGGGCCTTCCTGCAGCTCGGCGCCCGCCAGCAGTCCGGGGACGCGAATCCGTTTCCGCACCGCTGGGCGGTGATGTTCCTGGTGGCGGTCGGGTTCTGGAACTTCCTGGGGGCCGGCATATTCGGCTTCCTGATCAACCTCCCAGTGGTGTCGTACTACCAGATCGGCACCGCGCTGACGGCCAACCACGGGCACGCGGCGATGATGGGCGTCTACGGGATGCTCGCCGTCGGTCTGGCGATGTTCGCGTTCCGCTACGTCATCCCCGCCGACAAGTGGCCCGAGCGGCTGGCCCGAACGTCGTTCTGGTGCATGAACATCGGTCTGGCCTGGATGGTATTCGTCACGCTGTTGCCGCTGGGGGTGCTGCAGCTCTACCACTCGGTCGGCGACGGCTATTTCGAGGCGCGATCACTGGGCTACATCACCAAACCCGGCAACGCGGTTCTGGAATGGCTCCGGCTGCCGGGAGACGTGATCCTGATCGTCGGCGGGGTACTGCCGTTCGTCTGGATCGCATGGACCGCGTTACGCAACTTCCGCTCCGGCACGACGGTCGATGAGTTGCCCGAGCGCCCGCTGTACATCGAGACATGACACCGCCCGCCACGGCGGTCTGGCTGATCGCCGGTTACTCGCTGATGCTGCTCGCCGTCGGGTGGTGCTTCGACGCCATGGCACGACACGCCTCGGCGCGCGCCGCGGCCTGGCGGACCGGCCGGTTCAGCTATCGCCCCGACCACGATGCCTGGGTGTGTCCGCAGGATCAGTGGCTGTGGCCGACGTCGTTTGACCCTAAGCACCGGGTGATGCGGTACCGCGCGCTGCCGGTCGTATGCAACAGCTGCCCGGTCAAGGCCACCTGCACCACCTCGGATCACGGCCGGGAGATCAGCCGCGAGGTCGATCCCTGGCCACATTCGGAGGCGGGACGCTTCCACCGCGGGATCGGTTGCAGCGTAGCGGGATTCGGAATCGTTCTGCCCACGGCGACATTGATCGCCAACCACTCGCTGTCGGAGGTGCTGGTCTTGACCGGCACCGTCACCGTCGTGCTGACGCTCGGGCTGCCCCTGGCCCGCCACCTGTGGAACACCCCGGCCAATGCGCCGGACCACCTGCCCCACCGCACCGCCATCGAGGACGAGGTAGCCGCCGCGATCGATCGCTACTCCACCCACTGGGGCGGCAGCTGGAAACCCAAGGAGGACCGGACATGACCGGACTGGCAGTGGGCTTGACCGCCCTCGTGATCGTGATCCTGGTTGTGGCGGCCGCGGCCTCGCTGGCGGTGCTGCGCGAGTACGAACGGGGCGTGGTGTTCCGGATGGGACATGTGCGGCACCTGTACCAGCCGGGATTACGTTTCTTGATTCCGTTGGTGGACAAAATGGTTCGCGTTGACCAACGACTGGTGACGCTGACCATCCCACCGCAGGAGGTGATCACCCGGGACAACGTACCGGCCCGGGTGAACGCGGTGGTGATGTTCACGGTCACCGAGCCGCTGAAAGCGATCCTGGCCGTCGAGAATTATGCGGTGGCCACCTCGCAGATCGCCCAGACCACGCTGCGATCGCTACTGGGCCGCGCCGATCTGGACACGCTGCTCGCACACCGCGAGGACCTCAACAGCGACCTGCGCACCATCATCGAGAAGATGACCGAGCCGTGGGGGGTGCAGGTGCGGGTCGTCGAGATCAAGGACGTCGAGATACCGGAGTCGATGCAGCGGGCGATGGCGCGGGAAGCCGAAGCCGAACGGGAACGCCGCGCCAAGGTGATCAACGCCCGCGGGGAACTACAGGCGTCCGAGGAGTTGCGCGAAGCCGCCGAAACCCTGTCCAAGAGTCCGGCCTCGCTGCAATTACGTTATCTGCAAACGTTGCTGGAGCTCGGCGCCGACCAGAACTCGACGGTGGTGTTCCCGTTGCCCGTCGACATCATCACGCCGTTCCTGCGTGACCCGGACACCCTGCGGGGCGTGCTGGACCGGGTCAACCATCGCGGGTGACCGACACCATTTGTTCACTCTGAACGCACCGTAAATTCATCGAATCCGACACGCTTCGCCCGCCGGCCTTGCCAGGTTTGATTGCACGCCCCGGGCTGCCGAAAAACAGCCGGCTGAGGCAAATGCTGTTCGGCCGCGCCACTTATCTGGTAGTGCATGCGTACGACATTAAGGAGAACTGTGACAATGGATTACGCCTTTCTGCCGCCGGAGGTCAACTCGGCGAGGATGTACACCGGACCCGGTTCGAGTTCGTTCCTGACCGCCGCAGGCAGCTGGGACGCGCTGGCCGCGGAGCTTGTCACCACCGCAGCGGGTTACGACGAGGTGCTGACCGGCCTGGCCACCTGGCAATGGAGCGGTCCCGCATCGCAGGCCATGACGGCCGCTGCGGCCCACTATGCCGGTTGGCTGCAGGCCACCGCCGAACAGACAAAGCAGACCGCGGCGCAGGCGCGGGCTGCCGGGGCGGCCTTCGAGCAGGCCTACGCGATGACGGTGCCGCCGCCGGCCGTCGCCGCCAACCGCATTCAGCTCGCGTCACTGATCGCGACGAATCTGTTGGGCCAGAACACCGCAGCGATCGCGGCCGCGGAGGCGCAGTACGCCGACTTCTGGGCTCAGGACGCCGCTGCCATGTATGGCTACGCCGCGTCGTCGCAATCGGCGACGCAGCTGCTGCCGCAGTTCTCCTCCCCCGCACAGACCGCCAGCCAGAGCGGCCTGTCCGCCCAGCAGGCCGCCGTCAGCCAGGCCAACGCCAGCGCCGCCGCGTCAGATCCGGTGTCGCAGTTCGTCGATGCGGCGACCCAGTCGTTGCAGTCGCTGGGCGGGTCGATCATCCCGGACGATCTGACCGCTCTGGATGTCATCGCAGCGGTCGGCACGTCGATCAACTCCACGTACTACTTGGAAGCGTTCGCCGCCGGGGTCATCGGCGCCGAGAACAATCTCGGGGTGCTGCCCAAGGCGGGTGCGGCGCTGGCGGCCGACGTAGCGCCCGCAGCGTCCGGCCTGACCGCCGCGCCCCCGCTGGGCGCGGGTCTGGGTACCGTCACCGCGACCCTGAGCCGGGCCGGCACGATCGGGCAGATGTCGGTGCCCGCCAGCTGGGCCGCACCGTCGATCAGCCGGTTTTCCGCCCTGGAGCCGGCGGGGTTCACGGTGATTCCCGGGACCGAGGACGCGGTGGTGTCCGGGTACCCCGGCTATCCCGGGCTGCCGGCCGGGACGTCGGCGCGAGGCGCTGGATCCCCGCCGCGCTACGGTGCCCGGCTAACGGTGATGGCGCGCCCGCCGGCCGCTGGATGACCGATTTCGCTTGGCTGCCGCCGGAGGTGAACTCCGCGCGGATGTACAGCGGCCCCGGATCGGGGTCGTTAATGGCGGCCGCCGAAAGCTGGGACTCCCTGGCCGCGGAGCTGGAAACCACGGCCCAGAGTTGCCAATCGGTGCTGTCCACCCTGACTGCATTGCACTGGCACGGGCCGGCGTCGGCGGCAATGACAGCGGCCGCCGCCCCGTACCTCGGCTGGTTGCAGGCCACCTCCGGGCAGGCGCGGCAGACGGCCATGCAGGCCCGGGCGGCGGCGGCCGCCTACGAGTTGGCACATGCGATGACGGTGCCCCCGCCGGTGGTCGCGGCCAACCGCGTCCAGCTGGCGTTGCTGATCGCGACGAATTTCTTCGGCCAGAACACCGCGGCGATCGCAGCCACCGAGGCGCAGTACGCCGAATACTGGGCGCAGGACGCCGCCGCGATGTACGGCTACCAAGCAGGCTCGACCGCGGCATCGGAGCTCACGCCGTTTACCTCGCCGCAGCGGGCCACCGCGGCCTCCCAGGAATCCTCCGGCGACCTGTCACTGCGGGCGCTGTACACCGCACTCGACCCCTCGTCGCTGTTCTACCTCGATGTCACCGTGTTCGACGAGATCCGCGTCGTGGGCACCACGATCGGTTCCGTCACCAAAATCGATCTGACCGCGTGCGGGGTCATCGGGGCCGAGAACAACCTGGGCATTTTGCCGACCGTGGCCACCCGATCAGCGGTGACACCGGTGCCGTCGAACCTCGCAGCCGGTTCGGGACTGGGTCAGGTGAGCGCGACACTGTCGCGCGCCAACACGATCGGCACGCTGTCGGTGCCGCCGAGCTGGGCCACGGAATCCGGTGGCTCGATCAAAGTGGCGCCGGCGCGGGCACTGCCGAATTTCTCCGCCGAGCCGGCCGGCACCGGTCTGGGTTTGCCCGGCGTGCCCGGAATGAAAGCGTCCCGGCCGTCGATTGTCGTGCCGCGCTACGGCCGCCGGCTGCGGGTGATGTGGCCCTCGCCCGCTGTCGGCTGAGGCCTCACCCGTCCAGCGGTTCGGGCGGCGCGGGCGGCTCGGGCGGCGCGAAGTTCCAATTGTCCGGATTGTTGGGCGAATACACGACGGGGAACTGCTGACCCGTGACCGGCCACTGGCCGGCGGTGACGATCATGCGGCGGTAGACCGCGTGCTCGTTGACGGTGGGTCCGTTGATGACGCCGGAAATGGTGACGAACTGCTCGCCGGCCTCGGCGCTGTCGGCTTCCCGCGAGCTGACTCCGGTGACCAGCAATGTGCCGCTGGCCAGGGCGCCGCGCGGGCCGGGACGGATGAACCGGGGCGCCAGAAACACCACCAGCACCGCCACCAGCAGGAGCAGCACCATGAATTCCCACATCTGGCCATGGTAGGACTGCTGGCGTGACGCATGCCGATGATCTGCAGTTCGCCCTGACGCTGGCGGACCGCGCGGACGACGTGACGCGCGCCCGGTTCGGTGCACTGGACCTGCGCATCGACACCAAGCCCGACCTCACGCCGGTGACCGACGCCGATCGTGACGTGGAGTCGCAACTGCGCCAGGCGATCGCGGCCGGACGGCCGGACGACAGCGTGCTCGGCGAGGAGTTCGGCGGAACCACCACCTGGAACGGGCGGCAGTGGATCATCGATCCGATCGACGGCACAAAGAATTTCGTGCGCGGAGTGCCGGTGTGGGCGAGCCTGGTCGCGCTGCTGGAGGACGGCGTCCCCGTCGTCGGAGTGGTGAGCGCACCCGCGCTGCAACGACGGTGGTGGGCGGCGCGCGGGCAGGGGGCGTACGCCTCGGTCGCCGGGACGCCGCCGCGCCGGCTCACGGTTTCGGCTGTGGCAGAACTGAATTCGGCGAGCCTGTCGTTTTCCAGCTTGACCGGCTGGGCGCAGCTCGGGTTGCGCGGGCAGTTCATCGACCTGACCGATGCCGTCTGGCGGGTGCGGGCCTACGGCGACTTCCTGTCCTACTGCCTGCTCGCCGAGGGTGCGGTGGACATCGCCACCGAACCCGAGGTCTCGGTCTGGGACCTGGCCGCGCTCGACGTCCTCGTGCACGAGGCAGGCGGGCGCTTCACCAGTCTGGACGGCACCGCCGGACCGCACGGCGGCAGCGCCGTGGCGACCAACGGCCTGCTGCACGACCAGGTCCTCGATCGCCTGCGCCCCGCTGTGAACTAGCTAACACGTGCCATCTATCTTACTCCGGAGTAAGATACGGTCATACGCATCGCCCCACCGACAGAGGCTGCTGATATGACCGACACACTTCCTGCTTCCGGCACCCGCTCCAAGAAGCGCCGTGGCCCCCAGACGACCATCGGGATGAAACCGCACAAGCGCACCGGCGTCGACATCGCCATTGCGTTGCTGACACCGCTGGTCGGCCAGGAGTTCCTGGACAAGTACAAGCTGCGCGACCCGCTCAACCGGACGCTGCGCTACGGCACCAAACAGGTGTTCTCCACCACCGCCGCCGCCAGCCGCCAGTTCAAGCGGGTGCAGAGCCTGCGCGGCACGCCGACCCGGCTCAAGTCGAGCGGCAAGAACTACTTCGACCTCACACCGGACGACGACCAGAAGATGATCGTCGAAACCGTCGAGGAATTCGCCGCGGAGATCCTGCGCCCGGCCGCCCACGACGCCGACGAGGCGACGACCTATCCGCCCGGCCTGATCGCCAAGGCCGCGGAACTGGGCATCACCGCGATCAATATCCCGGAAGACTTCGACGGCATCGCCGAGCACCGCTCCGCGGTGACCAACGTGCTGGTGGCCGAGGCTCTTGCCTACGGCGACATGGGCCAGGCGCTGCCCATCCTGGCGCCCGGGGGCGTAGCGTCCGCCCTGACCCACTGGGGCAGCGCCGACCAGCAGGCGACCTACCTGCGTGAGTTCGCGGGCGAGAGCGTCCCGCAGGCGTGCGTGGCCATCGCCGAGCCTCATCCGCTGTTCGACCCGACGCGGCTGCGGACCACCGCGGTGCGCACCCCTTCCGGCTACCGCCTGGACGGCGTGAAGTCGCTGGTGCCCGCCGCGGCCGACGCCGAACTGTTCATCGTCGCCGCACAGCTCAACGGCAAGCCGGCGCTGTTCATCGTCGAGTCCTCCGCCAAGGGCCTCACCGTCAAGGCCGACCCCAGCATGGGCATCCGCGCGGCGGCGTTGGGACAGGTTGAGCTGAACGGTGTTTCGGTGCCGCTGCACGCCCGGTTGGGTGAAGACGCGGCGACGGACGAGGACTACTCCGAGGCGATCGCGCTGTCGCGGCTGGGCTGGGCGGCGCTGGCGGTGGGCACCTCGCACGCGGTGCTCGACTACGTCGTGCCCTACGTCAAGGAACGCGAAGCCTTCGGCGAGCCGATCGCGCGTCGGCAGGCCGTCGCATTCATGTGCGCCAACATCGCAATCGAACTCGACGGGCTGCGGCTGATCACCTGGCGCGGGGCATCGCGCGCCGAGCAGGGCCTGCCGTTCGCCCGGGAAGCGGCGCTGGCCAAGCGATTTGCGTCCGACAAGGGCATGCAGATCGGGCTGGACGGCGTGCAACTGCTCGGCGGCCACGGATTCACCAAGGAGCACCCGGTCGAGCGCTGGTACCGCGATCTGCGGGCCATCGGCGTCGCCGAAGGCGTCCTGGTCATCTAACTCGTATTCTTCAACGGCGAAAGAGTAATCATGGCAATCAATCTCGAGCTACCCGGCAAGCTGCAAGCGGTGGTGACCAAGACCCATCAGGGCGTTGCCGAGTTGGTACGGCCCATCGCGCGCAAGTACGACCTGAGAGAGCACGCCTACCCGGTCGAACTCGACACGCTGATCAACCTTTTCGAGGGCGCGTCGGAGTCATTCAGCTTCGCCGGTGCCGGCGAGCTGCGTGGCAGCGACAAGAAGGACGACAACCACAACGGCGCCAACATGGCTGCCCTCGTGCAGACGCTCGAAGCCAGCTGGGGTGACGTAGCGATGATGCTGTCCATCCCCTACCAGGGCTTGGGCAACGCCGCCATCTCCGCGGTGGCCACCGAAGAGCAGCTCGAGCGCCTGGGCAAGGTGTGGGCCGCCATGGCGATCACCGAACCCGGCTTCGGCTCCGACTCGGCGGCGGTGTCCACCACCGCCAAGCTGGACGGCGACGAGTACGTCATCAACGGCGAAAAGATCTACGTCACAGCCGGTTCGCGTGCCACCCACATCGTGGTGTGGGCGACGCTGGACAAGTCCAAGGGCCGCGCGGCGATCAAATCGTTCATCGTGCCGCGCGAACACCCCGGGGTCACCGTCGAACGCCTCGAACACAAGCTCGGCATCAAGGGGTCGGATACCGCTGCTATCCGGTTCGATAACGCGCGCATCCCGAAGGAGAATCTGCTCGGCAACCCGGAAATCGAGGTAGGCAAAGGCTTCTCGGGTGTCATGGAGACCTTTGACAACACCCGGCCGATTGTCGCTGCCATGGCCGTCGGCATCGGGCGCGCCGCACTGGAGGAGATCCGCCGGATCCTCACCGACGCCGGAGTCGAGATCGACTACGACCGGCCCGCGCACGTACAGAGCGCCGCTGCCGCGGAGTTCCTGCGGATGGAATCGGACTGGGAGGCCGCCTATCTGTTGTCGCTGCGTGCGGCATGGCAGGCCGACAACAGCATTCCCAACTCCAAAGAAGCGTCGATGAGCAAGGCCAAGGCCGGCCGGATGGCCAGCGATGTCACCCTGAAGACGGTCGAATTGGCCGGCACCACCGGATATTCCGAGCAGATGCTGCTGGAGAAGTGGGGCCGCGACTCCAAGATCTTGGACATCTTCGAAGGCACGCAGCAGATTCAGCAACTGGTGGTGGCCCGCCGGCTGCTGGGCCTGTCGTCGGCCGAACTCAAGTGAGCTGGCGGGCGAGCTCGTAGATGGCCCGCCCGTGCAACTCGAACAGCGCGATCAGGTCGACCGCGTCGCCGCCGAGTTCTTTGGCGACGAACAGTCCGTCCGCACCGGCCATCGCGTACGTCGCCAGCTGATGCACGTTTGCCTCGCTGAGCTGCGGCATGGTCGCGCGAAAGTTGTTCTTGAGCTGGTCGAATGCGCGTGCCCGGACCTGGATGAACATCGTCTTGGCGCGGGGCTCGGCAGGCCGGCGCTCAAGGGCGAGCATCAGCCCAAGCCGCAGGAAGTCCGGCGCCTCCAGTAGCGCCTTGGCGGTCTGCTCGGTCAGTCCCCGAATCAACTCCCGGGGATCCGCCGTCGGTGTCGGTTCCGAGAGGTTCCACGCGGTCAACCAGGTGCCGAAGCTGCGCTCGATGACCGCGGCGATCAGGTCGTCTTTGTCCTTGAAGTGCCAATAGATCGAGCTGGCCGGCAACCCGCACTTCGCGCTGACCAGCCCGATGCTGGTGCCTTCGTAACCGCGTTCGGCCGCGATCTCGGTCGCCGCATCCAGAATCCGGGTGCGTGACAGTTCGCCGTCGGGCCGGCGCTTACGCTCGGTCTTCTTGGCGGCCATGTGACTCCCCCCGATTCCGGAACTCTCGCAAGATTACCGTAGCGATCACTACGGTACAACCGACGGGGGAACCGCCCGGCTGACCACCTTCGCCTAACGTGAACTGACGGTGAGATTTTCGCGATTTTTTCGCACTGAGTTCACGCTCGGCGAACGGGGGGCTAAACCACCGCGTCGAGCCGGGCCCGGAGTTCGTCGCCGAGTTGGATGTCTCTGACGGCCAGGTTCTCTTCCAGGTGGGCGACCGACGACGTGCCGGGAATCAGCAGCACATTGGGCGCCACACCCAAAGTCCAGGCCAGCGCGACCTGAGCCGGTGTGTACCCCAGTCGCTCCGCGGCACTGCGCACCAGTTCGTGGCCCAGGACCGGGTTCGACGGGGAGAAGGCCGAACCGAGCGGGAAGAACGGCACGAAGGCTATCCCGCGATTTGTACATTCCTCCAGCACCGGAGCCGAAGACCGGTCGACGAGATTGAAAGCGTTTTGAACACAGGCGATCTCGGTTCGCTCCAGCGCGTGCAGCAGATGCCGGTGGGTGATCTCGCTGAGCCCGATGCCGCCGATCAGTCCCTCGTCGCGGGCGGCGATCATCATCGACAGTTGTTCGTCGAAGAGCTCGTCGGGCTCGTTGCTGTCCATCAGCCGAAGGTTCACCACAGCAAGCTGATCGACCCCCAGTGTCCGCAGATTGGCTTCCAGGTCGCGGCGTAGATCGGCAGGATCGGTCAACGGCAGCCAGGCCCCTTTCTCGTCGCGGCGCCCGCCGACTTTGCTCACCAGGGCCAGGTTTTCCGGATAGGGATGCAGCGCCTCCCGGATCAGTTCGTTAGCGACGTCCGGCCCGTAGAACTGAGCGGTGTCGATGTGGTCGACACCGAGTTCGACGGCCCTGCGCAGCACGGCCAGTGCGCCGTCACGATCACGCGGGGGGCCGAGCACTCCGGGACCGGGAAGTTGCATCGCTCCGAAGCCGACCCGGGCCACCGAAAAACGACCAAGTCGGAATGAATCCATAACTGAGGCTAGCGTCGGACTACTTGGAGAAATTCCCCGTGCTGGTGGCGCAATCAAAGGACGTGGTCGGCGCACTCGACCAGGTGCGCGCCGGGGCCTTCACCGGACGGGCGGTCGTGCGGGTTGCGGGCGGGTTCTGGCCCGGAAGTAGGGTGATCGGCATGCGCGCAGCACGGGTGACTCGGCTTGATGGTCCGGAAGCTATTGAGGTGACAGACATCGACGAACCCACCGGCGACGGTGTGGTGGTCGACGTGCACGCCGCCGGGGTGGCCTTCCCGGATGCCTTGCTCACCCGCGGGCTGTACCAGTACCGGCCGGACCCGCCGTTCACGCTGGGCGCCGAGATCGCCGGGGTGGTGCGCTCGGCGCCGGAGGGCGCGCACGTGCAGCCCGGCGACCGGGTGCTCGGTCTGACGATGCTGACCGGCGGCATGGCCGAGGTCGCGCTGCTGGCGCCCGACCGGCTGTTCAAGCTGCCCGACAACCTCAGCTTCGAGGCCGGCGCGGGGGTGCTGTTCAACGACTTGACGGTGTACTTCTCGCTGGCCGTCCGCGGCCGTTTGCAAGCCGGCGAGACGGTACTGGTGCACGGCGCGGCGGGCGGCATCGGCACCTCGGCGCTGCGACTGGCCCCGGCACTCGGAGCATCGAAGGTGATCGCGGTGGTCAGCTCCGAGGAGAAGGGCCGCATCGCCACGGCCGCCGGAGCCACCGACGTGGTGCTGGCGGACGGGTTCAAGGACGCGGTCAAGGAGCTGACCGGGGGCCGTGGCGTCGACATCGTGGTGGACCCCGTCGGCGGTGACCGTTTCACCGACTCGCTGCGCTCGCTGGCGCCGGCCGGCCGTCTGCTGGTGATCGGCTTCACCGGTGGGGAGATCCCGACCGTCAAGGTCAACCGGTTGCTGCTCAACAACATTGACGTGGTCGGCGTGGGCTGGGGCGCCTGGGCCGGCCGCCACCCCGGCGCGCTCGAAGAGCAGTGGGCGGCGCTCGAAGAGCTGTTCACGTCGGGCAAGCTGAGCGCCCCCGAGCCCGAAGTGTTCCCGCTGGAAGAAGCGGCAGCCGCCGTCGCGTCGCTGGAAAACCGCAGCGCCAAAGGCAAAGTCGTGTTGCGGGTGCGCTAGCGCATCGAGCACGGTGTGACTTCGGGACTTGCCCGGCAGCAAAACAAAAAGTAATGTCACTTTTACTTATTGCTGTCGACCATCCGGAGCCGCTTCATGGAATCGTTCGTCCACCTGCGTAAGGGCAGGACACCGCACCGCGTGCACGCCGACCTCGACGGCCTCAAGGACGACGAAATGGGTCGCGGCGGGTTCGCCGGACGCACCGCCAACATCTACCGTCGCCACGACCCCACCGCCTACCGCGCGGTGGGCCCGCTGCGCCCGATCGATGTGCTGGCCGACCAGCTCAAGCCCAGTGACGCCACCGATGCCAACGGCGGACCGCTGGTGATGTTCACCAATCCCGACTGCCGGGTGCTGCTGAGCCGGCGCCACGACGAGATGCCCTTCTACACCCGGCACATTGACGGCGACCTGCTGTGCTTCGTACACAGCGGCGCCGGCCTGCTGGAAACGGAGTTCGGGCCGCTGCGCTACCGGCAGGGCGACTGGATCTATCTTCCGAAAGCCACCACGTGGCGCCAAATACCAGATACCGAAACCACATTGCTGATGATCGAGGCCACCGACGAGTTCCGGGTCCCCCCGCCCGGGACACTCGGACGGCACTTCCCCTTCGATCCGGCACAGGCGGTCATCCCCGAGCCGGCACCGATCGACGACGACGGCCGCGACGAGTATGAGGTCCGGCTGATTCATCGGGAATCGGGCAATGCTGGGTCGACCACTATCCTTTATTACCAACACAATCCGATCGACGTCGAAGGCTGGCGCGGGGACAACTTCGCGTTCACCTTCAACATCGCCGACTACAACGTGATCACCTCCAACAGTGTGCATCTGCCCCCGACAGTGCATCTCTTCATGCAGGCAACCGGCGTCTACGTGATGAACTTCCTGCCCAAACCGGCCGAGGGCGTCCCCGGCACCGAGCGCACCCCGTGGTATCACCGCAACGTCGACTACGACGAGATCGCGTTCTTCCACGGCGGATCGCTCTACGGCATACCGATGCCCCCGGGCCTGATATCCCATGCGCCGCAGGGGGTTCACCACGGCGCACCGGAGAAGGCGCGGGAACGCGCCCGGCGCAAGTTCGATGAGTATTCCAGCGTCGACTGGCAGGTGATCGCTATCGACACCCGGCGCCGGCTCACACCGTCGGCCGAGGTGCTGGCGCACGACCTGGGGCAGCACTCATGAAACACGAGTACGAGCGGATCCCCTATCTTGTTGCATTCCAGAACAATTCCGGCGTGCGTGACGTCTACGGCGGTCTTGCCGAGATCACCGTGCTGGAAAGCTATCTACTCAAGCCGAAGGACAAGCCGTCGGACACCGTACTGGTTTTCATGCATCCGATCGGCGGCGGCGCCTACCTGCCGATGATCAACGCGCTGGCCCGCGCCGGGCATCATGTCATCTACTGCAACAGCCGATTCCGCGGCACCGATTCGTCGTTGCTGATGGAGAAGGTGGTCGAGGACCTCGGCGAATGCATCAAGGACGCCAAGAACCGGTTGGGCTACCGCAAGGTGGTGCTGGCCGGCTGGAGTGGCGGCGGCTCGCTCTCGGTGTTCTACCAGCAGCAGGCCCAGCACGCGACCATCACGTCCAGCCCGTCCGGCGACGGGCCTGACCTGACCCAGCTCGAGCTGCCGCCCGCCGACGGCATCATGCTGCTGGCCGCGCACATCAGCCGGCACGGCACCCTGACCGAGTGGCTGGACGCCTCCATTCTCGACGAATCCGATCCCACCAGGCGTGATCCCGAGCTGGACATCTACAACCCGGACAACCCCAACCAACCGCCCTATAGCGAGGAGTTCCTCACCCGCTACCGCCAAGCGCAGATCGACCGCAACCGGCGGATCACCGCGTGGGTCCGCGACAAGCTGGCCGAATTGAAAGCGGCCGGCAGACCGGATGACGAGTTCTGCTTCGTCGTGCACGGAACCATGGCCGACCCGCGCTGGCTGGACCCCACGGTCGACCCGAACGAGCGGACACCGGGCACCTGCTACCTGGGCGATCCCCAGGTGGTGAACATGAGCCCGGTCGGCCTGGCCCGCTTCTCGACGCTGCGCGGCTGGCTGTCGCAGTGGAGCTATGACGAGGCCCGGGGCGACGGCGTAGCGTGCGGGAAGGATCTCGCGATCCCGGCCCTGGTGATCGGTAACCTGGGCGACGACGCATGCACACCCAGCCACACCCGACGGCTCTATGAGGCGATCGGGCACCCGGACAAGGAGATGCACGAAATTCCCGGCGCCACACACTATTACGCGGGTCCCGACCAGCGAGACAAGTTGCGGCAGGCGGTCGACATCGTCACCGACTGGCTGACGCGGCACGGGTTCGCTGAATGACGGGTGCGCTGGACGGCATCAGGGTGCTCGAACTCGGCACGCTGATCGCCGGGCCGTTCGTCGGCCGCCTGCTCGGAGACATGGGCGCCGACGTCATCAAGGTCGAACCACCCGGCGCCCCGGATCCGTTGCGGACCTGGGGTCAGGCCGAGGTGGACGGCCACCACGTGTTCTGGACGGTACACGCCCGCAACAAACGGGCCGTCACGCTCGACCTGCGCAAGCCACGCGGACGCGAGCTATTTCTGGAGCTCGTCGAGAAATCCGACATCGTGGTGGAGAACTTCCGGCCCGGCACCCTGGAGAAGTGGAACCTGGGCTATGACGTGCTCAGCGAACGCAATCCGGGCATCATCCTGGTCCGGGTCTCGGGCTACGGACAGACCGGACCGGACGCACACAAGGCCGGCTATGCGTCGGTCGCCGAGGCGGCCAGCGGCCTGCGGCACCTCAACGGCTTTCCCGGTGGCCCGCCACCGCGGCTCGCGTTGTCGCTGGGCGACACCCTGGCCGGCATGTTCGGAGCGCAGGGCGCCCTTGCTGCCCTGTACCGCCGCAGTGTCACCGGACACGGTCAGGTGGTGGACGTCGCGCTGACCGAATCCTGTTTAGCGGTACAGGAATCCACCATCCCCGACTACGACGTCGGCGGCGTGGTGCGGGGGCCGTCGGGCACCCGCCTGGAAGGCATCGCTCCGTCGAACATCTACCAGAGCGCCGACGGCTCGTGGGTGGTGATCGCCGCCAACCAGGACACCGTGTTCGCCCGGTTGTGCAAGGCGATGGAGCGTCCGGAACTGGTCACCGACGACCGCTTCGCCAACCACGGCGCGCGCGGCCGGAACCAGGACGAGCTGGACGCGATCATCGGCGCCTGGGCCGCCCAGCGCCGGCCCGCCGAGATCATCGAAACACTCTCGGCCGCAGGCGTGATCGCCGGCCCGATCAACACCGTCGCCGAGGTGGTCAACGACCCGCAGCTGCGAGCCCGCGACATGTTGGTGCCCCACCACGACGAACGGCTGGGCCGCGACGTCCTCGGTCCGGGCATCGTGCCGGTGCTGTCGGAATCTCCGGGCAGCGTGCGAAATGCCGGGCCGGCCCGACCTGGCCAGCACAACGACGACGTCTACACCGGGCTGCTGGGCAAGACGGCTGACGACATCGCCGAGTTGGTGGCCGAGGAGGTGCTGTGAACTCCCACGTCGACATCCGCGAGGTGGCGCTGCGCGACGGATTGCAGATCGAGAAGCCGATCCCGTTGTCGGCCAAGCTGGAACTGCTGGCCGCGGTGGCCGCCACCGGGGTGCGCGAGGTCGAAGCCACCGCGTTCGTGTCGCCGTCGAAGGTGCCGTCGATGGCCGATGCCGCGGAGTTGGCCGCTGAATTGCACAACTACCCCGACATCGACTTCTCCGCGCTGGTGGCCAGCCCGAACGGGGCCAGGCGCGCGATCGCCGCGGGGCTGCGATCCATCGAGTACGTGGTCGCGGCCTCCGATGCGTTCAGCCAGGCCAACGTCGGACGGTCCAGCGCCGAGGCAACCCGCCAGATCAGCGAAATCGTCGCCATTGCACACGACGCCGGCGCGTCCGTCGAGGTGATCGTCGCCACCGCCTGGGACTGCCCGTTCGACGGGCCCACTGCGTCACAACGGGTGCTCGACATCGCCGTAGCGGCACGCGAGCAGGGTGCGGACCGGTTCTGCATCGCCGACACCATCGGCACCGCCACCCCGGGGCGGGTGAGTTCGCTGATCGCGCAACTGCATCCGGTGATTGGTGAGCTGCCGCTGGGGGGACACTTCCACAACACCCGCGGCGCCGGGCTGGCAAGTGCCTACGCCGCCGTCGCGGCCGGTGTCACCCGGCTGGACGCTTCGGTCGGCGGCTTGGGCGGCTGCCCGTTCGCGCCGGGTGCGACCGGCAACATCGCCACCGAGGACCTGGTGTACCTGCTGACCGACAGCGGATTCGAGGTCGACGTCGATCTGCCGGCGGCGATCGCCGCCGCGCAGGTCGCCAGAACCGCTGTCGGCCACGACCTCCCGAGCGCCCTGCTGCGCGCGGGAGACCGGATGCGCACCTGATGCCGGCCGAGGTGCTCAGCGCCAAGGGCCAGCAGACCCGTCAGTCCATCGAACAGGCTGCGCGGAAGTTGTTCGCCGAAAGGGGTTTTCACGGCACCACTCTGGCCGACATCACTTCGGCGGCGGGAAAGTCGTCGGCTGTGTTCTACCGTTACTTCACCGACAAAGAAGATCTGCTGGCCGCCCTGGCGGAGTCGTTTCTGCATGACGTGGTCGAGCCGTCCGGGTTGCGGGTTCACCTACCGGAATCTCCCGACGACGACGCGTTCTTCACCTCGGTGGTCACCGGCTACTGGAGCATGTTCAAACAGAACATCGGCATCATGATCGCGGTGGCACAGCTGGCCGCCACGCAGCAGCGTTTCGCCGACGTCCAGAACGAGTTCCGGCGATTCGGGATGGATATCGTCGCGGCCTCGGTGCGCCGCGCGCAGGAACAGGGTTACGCCACCGAGCTGAATCCGGAGCATACGGCGGCGGCCATCGCGCTGCTGTTCGAGAACTTCACCACCGTGTTCGTCGGAAAGCCGGACCTGGGGGTGACGATCACCGACGACGAGGCCATCGCCCTGCTGTCGCGAATGTGGAAGAAGACGTTGTACGGCGCCTGACGACCTAAGGAGAGATCAACGTGGATTTCAGCCTCCCCGAACACCTTCCGGGCTTGCTCACCGAGATGGACGAGTTCATCGAGACGGAGATCAAGCCGCTGGAACGGGAGAACATCCAGTACTTCGACCACCGCCGCGAAAATGCCCGCACGGATTGGGACAACGGCGGCATCCCGCGCCGGGAGTGGGAGGACCTGCTCGGTGAGATGCGCAGGCGTGCCGACAAGGCGGGCTGGCTGCGGTACGGGCTGCCCGCGCAGTTCGGTGGGCGCGACGGCACCAATATCGACATGGCCGTCATCCGGGAGCACCTGGCGCACAAGGGACTCGGCCTGCACAACGACCTGCAGGACGAATCGTCGATCGTCGGCAACTTCCCGCAGGTCATCATGATGGACCGGTTCGGCACCGACGCGCAGAAACGGGAGTGGACCGAGGCGCTGATCACCGGCGAACGGTCGATGGCGTTCGGGCTGACCGAGCCCAAGCACGGCTCGGATGCCACCTGGCTGGAAACCACCGCCGTCCGCGACGGTGACGGCTGGGTGATCAACGGCGCCAAGCGATTCAACACCGGCGTGCATCGCGCCACCCACGACCTGGTGTTCGCCCGCACCTCCGGTGAACCCGGCCAGGCGCGCGGCATCACGGCGTTTCTGGTGCCGTGCGACTCCCCCGGTTTCACCATCCCGTACTACTGGTGGACGTTCAACATGCCCACCGATCACGCCGAGGTGGAACTCAAGGACGTCCGGGTGCCCCACGACGCGATACTCGGTGAGCTGGACCGCGGCCTGGAGGTAGGCCAGACCTTCCTGCACGAGAACAGGATTCGTCAGGCCGCCAGTAGCCTCGGCGCCGCTCAGTACTGCATCGACCGCGCCGTGGCCTATGCCGGGGAGCGTCACGTCTTCGGCAAACCGCTGGCCGTGAACCAGGCGGTGCAGTGGCCGCTGGTCGAATTGCAGACCGAGGCGCAGATGGTGCGCCTGTTGGTGTATTACGCCGCAACGCAATTGGACCAGAACCACCACATGGAGGTCTCGGACAAGGTGTCGATGGCCAACTACCGGGCCAACCGTCTGGTGTGCGACGCCGCCGATCGCGCGATGCAGGTGCTCGGCGGTATCGGGTACAGCCGCCACGAGCAACTCGAACACATCTACCGCCACCACCGGCGCTACCGGATTACCGAGGGCGCAGAGGAGATTCAGATTCGCCGGGTTGCCCAGCGGCTCTTCAAGTTCGGCAAGAAGTGACTTGGAAATGACCGAGCAATGACACTGTCCGACAGCCTGACCGGGCTGCTCGAACCGGTTCTGGGTGACGGCGTGGCCATCGACAACCTGCGGGTGCTCACCGGCGGTGCCAGCCGCACCACCTGGGCGTTCGACGCGGTCACCGGCGCCGATCGCCGGCCACTGATCCTGCGCACCGGGCCCCCCGATGACATCCACGCCGGGATGGAACTGGAAGCCCGGGTTCAGGCGGCCGCGGCAGCCGCGGGCGCGCCGGTGCCACACGTGCTGATCGCGGACAATTCGCTTGCAACACTGGGCAACCCGTTTCTGATATGCGAGGAGATCAAGGGCGAGACCATCGTCCGGCGCATCTTCCGCCAACTCGACGACCCGCCGCGGCTGCTGCGGCAGTGCGCCCAGGCCCTCGCCGCCATCCATCGCGCCGATGCCGGCGACCCCGATCTGGCACACGAGGACCCCGTCGAGCACTCCCGCCAACAGCTCGACGACATGGGCGACACCACAGCCACTTTCGAATGGACGATCCGCTGGCTGACCAGCCACCGGCCGGCGCCGTCGCCCACGGTGCTGGTGCATGGTGATTTCCGGATGGGAAACCTGATCGTCGACGGCTCCGACCTGGCCGCCGTGCTCGACTGGGAACTGGTGCACGTCGGCGAGCGCTACGAGGATCTGGCCTGGTTCTGCGTGCGCGCCTGGCGGTTCGGCGCCCCGGCCAGTTGCGCCGCGGGCGGGCTGGGCAGCATCGAGAGCTTCCTGCGCTTCTATGAGGAGGCCGGCGGGACGACCGTCGACCGGACCGCGTTCCACTGGTGGCTGGTGCTGGCCACGTTGCGCTGGGGGGTCATCTGCCGTTACCAGGCGGAACGCCACCTGTCCGGCCAGACCCGCTCGGTGGAACTGGCGACGATCGGGCGCCGGGTGTGCGAGAACGAGTGGGATCTGCTTGACCTGTTGGAGGATTCATGAACCTGCACGGCCGGCCGACCGCGGCCGAACTCGTCGCCGCCGTCGCCGAATTTCTGGAACGCGACGTCCGGGACGCCACCGCCGGGCAGGTCAACTCGCACACCAGTTTCCAGGCCCGGGTGGCGGCCAACGCGCTGCGCATGGTCGAGCGGGAACTGCAGAACCCGGGTGCATCCGACGTGGAAGCGGCACTGGCCGGGCTGGGATTCGCCGATGAAGCCGGGCTCGCCGCCGCCATCCGGGCCGGTGATCTGGACGGCCGCGACGGCGACGTGGTCGCCTGCCTGCGCAAGCTGGTGAGCCACCGGCTTGCTGCCGCCCATCCCGGATACGACAAGGAGCCGCAGTCATGACCGTCAATGAGCTGGCAGACCGCCTGTTTTCCGCCATCGAGAACGGCGATCGCGCCACCGTCGCTTCGATGTGGAGCGAGAACGTCGCCGTCTGGCGCACCGACGGCCGCCGTGACGCCACCACGTGCGATGACAAGCCGCGGGCGTTGCGCGTCATCGACTGGTTCCTCTCGACCACCGCATCGCGCGGCTACCAGATCCTGGATCGCCAGGTCTTCGAGAACGGATTCGTCCAGCAGCATGTGTTGCACGCCACCGGTCACGGCGGCCAGTCGATCGCGATGCGGGTTTGCATCGTGATCAAGGTGGACACAGAAGGACTTATCGACCGAATCGACGAGTACTTCGACCCCGCGGAACTCGCGCCCCTACAAGTGAGGGACCCACGATGACCACCCTGGAAACGCTGCTCAGCGACCCGGAATCCGTCGGGACCTGGGCTCTGGTGCCCGACCGCTCGGCGATCACCTTCAAGATCCGCAACATGTGGGGGCTGATGCCCGTCAAAGGTTCGTTCACCCAGTTCAGCGGCGAAGGACGGCTCACTCAGGGCGGCGCGGTATCGGGCCGGATCGACATCAAGGTGGCCTCGCTGGACACCGGGATCGGGCGCCGCGACAAGCACCTGCTATCGGCCGACTTCTTCGACGCCGAGCGCTTCGCCACGATCAGCGTCGTCATCAATGCGCTGCAACCGGGCACCGGGAAGTCCGCCGACCTACAGACCCACTTCACCATCAAGGGCATCACCGAACCGGTGTCGCTGCCGGTGACGATCACCGAACTCGATGACGGCTCGGTACGAATCTCGGGCCGTTCGCAGATCGACCGATCCCGGTTCGACCTGGGGTGGAACAAACTCGGAGTGATGTCCAATGCGGTCACGGTGTCCGCTGAGGCAGTCTTCATGCGGTCGGCCGACAGCGCGTGAATTAACATCGCACCCGTGCCCGACACCACCCCACTGCGCGTCCTCGTTTACAGCGACAACGTCCACACCCGCGAACAGGTGAAGCAGGCCCTGGGCAAACGGCTGCACCCGGACCTGCCCGAATTGAGCTACGTCGAGGTCGCCACCGGCCCGATGGTGATCCGCACGATGGACGAGGGCGGTATCGATCTGGCCATCCTCGACGGCGAGGCGACTCCTACCGGCGGCATGGGCATTGCCAAGCAACTCAAGGACGAGTTGTCATCCTGCCCGCCGATTTTGGTCTTGACCGGGCGCCCCGACGATGCGTGGCTTGCCAGTTGGTCGCGTGCCGAGGCGGCAGTGCCCCATCCGCTCGACCCGATCGTGCTGGGCCGGACAGCGCTGAGCCTGTTACGCGCCCCCGCGCACTAGGCACCCTAGGCGCCGGGGATCCGGATCCTCGCTTCTTCCTCTTCCTCGGCCTGCGGACGGAATTCTCCCGGCGCAATTTCCGGCCTCAACCTGGCGACTGATTCCTCGGCGACAGCGTCCGATGCACGGAATCCCGACGCCGGAATGCTCGATGCACCCCGTGTCTGCGCGGCCGGCTTCGCTTCGCCCGGGGCTGCCGCCGCCGCGGCGTCGGCGACCGCGGTGGGCAGCACGCTCATGGCCGGCACTTCTGCCTCTTGTGTTTCCACACCCTCGGCAGCGACGTCGGCTTCCTCGGTGGCCTCCTGGGCTGCGAGGGCCTCTTCGTCTTCCTTCTCCTGCGCTTTGGCGGGCATCGGCATCGACGGGCCGTCGCCCAGCAGGCCGGCACTTCGGGTCATTGCGCCCATCGGCATCGGCATTGGCATCATGCCGAAGCCCCCGACACCCGGGCTGGCCACACCGGGATTAGCGCTGGTGGCTGCCGCGCTACCGACGTCGGTTCCGGCCGCGGTGCCGCCGGCGTAAGCACCCGCGTCGCCGCCGGTGTAACTGGCCGGCGCGAGCCCAGTGTCTGCGCTACCTACACCGCCTCCACCACCACCGCCGCCGGCGGCGGCAGCGCCTTCGGCACCAGTAGGCGGCGCACCTGCTCCGCCGGCACTGCCCCCGGCGGCCGCAGCGGCGCCGCCACCACCGGTACCCCCGCCGCCGGCCGCTCCACTCAGACCGCTGGCGATGCCTCCGGCGAGCGCCGGGAAGCTCTGCAGCACCGACTGCCACGGCACCACCTGCGCGGCGGCGGCCGCCGCGCCGGCGTAGTAGCTCGCCATCGCGCTGACGTCCTGGGCCCACATCTCTTCGTAGATACTTTCGGCCAGTGCGATTGCCGGCGCGTTCTGGCCGAACAGGTTGGTCATGATCAACTGCACGAACGCATTGCGGTTGGCGTCCACCGCACCGGGATGGATGGTTGCCGCCTGCGCCGCCTCAAAGGCGCTGACCACCGCCAGCGCCTGCCCGGCCGCACCCTGAGATTGCGCCGCGGCCGCGGCCAGCCAGCCTGCATAGGGCGCTGCCGCAGCCGCCATGGCTGCCGACGCCGCTCCCTGCCACGCCTGGCCTGCCAGGTTCGAGATGACCGAGCCGAACGATTGGGCTGCGGTGCTCAACTCGGCTGCCAACCCGTCCCAGGCTGCCGCCGCCTGCAACATCGGTGCACTGCCGGCTCCGAGGAACATCCGCAACGAGTTGATCTCCGGTGGCAGCGTAAAGAAACTCACAGACCCCGTCCTCCCAGATCGGCCATCGTCATCCGGCGCTGACCTCGCAAAAGCGTGCAGCGACCCAGCTCAACAGTAACAACAAGCGCTCCGCACGTCTGGCCGTCACGCAGATCAATCGAATTTTCCGCGACCTCATCCCAGACAGCTTCCGACGAGCCGCGTAGGGACCAACGGCGCCGACCGAGGGACTTCTGGCCCTAACGACGATTCGGTCCCGCAACGAAGCATCGGAGAACGTCATTCTCTCGATACCCCACCGGGTGTGGCAGTTGATGGCTAACGGGCAGCAGTGAATTCGGGCGCAGGGGGTTTGACGATGTCGATGGTCAGCGTTTCGCCGGAGGTGGTGTCGCAGGCGGCGTTGGATGTGGCGCGGATCGGGTCGGATGTCAGTGCGGGTAGTGCGGCAGCTGTGCTGCCGACGACGCAGGTGATGGCGGCGGCCGGTGATGAGGTGTCGGCGGCGATTGCGGCGTTGTTCGGCACTCATGCCCGGGAGTATCAGGCGCTGGCTGCGCAGGCGGCGCGTTATCAGGACCAGTTCGTGGCGGCGTTGAGTTCGGCGGCGGCGGAGTATGCCGGGGCGGAGGTCAGTGCGGCGGCATGGCTGCAGGGTTCAGCGGCGGCCGTGGCGGCCTCGCCGGTGGCTGGGGTGTTTCAGCTGTTGGTGTACGGGCCCACCCACACGGTGAGTCAGTGGTGGATCAACAGTGTGTTCGGTCAGGTGCTGGACCCGATCCTTAACTTCCCCACCCAATTGTTGTTGGGCCGGGATCTGATCGGTAACGGCGCCGCGGGTACGGCGGCCAACCCGACCGGGGGTGCCGGCGGGTTGTGGTTCGGCGATGGCGGGGCGGGTTACAGCCCGACCGGCAGCACCCCGCTGGCCGGTGGGGCCGGTGGGGCGGCCGGGTTGATCGGCACCGGCGGCGCCGGGGGTGCGGGGGTGGCCGGCGGGGCCGGGGGCACCGGCGGCGCCGGGGGCTGGTTGATGGGCAATGGCGGTGCCGGTGGGGCCGGGGGAACGGCGGTCACTCTGGGCGGGGTCGGGGGTATCGGCGGGGCCGGTGGTCAGGCGTATGTGTTCGGCGACGGCGGCCTCGGTGGGGTCGGTGGTGCGGGCCTGAGCGGCACGGCCGGGCATCACGGGGTCAACCCCGGTGACTGGGGCACCAACGGCGGCCCCGCCGGCAACGGTGGGATGGGCGGGGCCGGAGGCCGGGGCGGGGTCATCGTCGGTGACGGTGGCTCCGGCGGCCTCGGTGGGGCCGGCGGTGCCGGTGGGGCCGGCGGCAGTGGCGTGACCGGCACGGCCGGGATCGCCGGGATCGACGCTGGGGCCGGCGGGACGGGCGGCTCGGGGGGGAACGGGGGCGCCGGCGGTGACGGGGCCATGGGTGGGGCCGGCGGGGCCGGCGGGTTGTTCGGTCAGACCGGGACGGCCGGCAACGGCGGGGCCGGCGGGGCCGGCGGGGCGGCCGGGCTGCCCGGCGATGGGGGCGCCGGAGCCGCCGGCACCGCCGGCTTCATCAACGGCGGGGCCGGCGGCAACGGCGGCAATCCGGGTGCGGCCGGAGGCGGCGGGCATGGTGGGGCGGCCGGCGGCGCGGGCGCGGTCGCCGGCGCCGACGGCGGGTCCGGGCTGGTGGTGCTCAGCGGCGGGTCCGGCGGCGCGGGTGGAGCTGGGTTCAGCGCGCTCACCCCGGGCGTCAACGGCGGCGCGGGCGGGGCCGGCGGTAATGGGGGTTCGGTCGGCAATGGCGGCGCTGGGGGCGCCGGCGGCAACGGCGCCGCCGGCGCTTCCGGCCCTGGCGGGCTCAATCCGGGTGACTCCGGCTCCCCCGGTATCGCCGGCGGAGCCGGCGGGCACGGCGGCGCCGGCGGTCTGGGCGGGGTCATCTCCGGTAACGGCGGCGCCGGCGGGACCGGTGGAGTCGGCGGGGCCGGCGGCAACGGCGGCGACGGCCTCAGCGGGGCAGCCGGCATCGCCGGGGTCAACAACGGCGCCGGCCAAAGCGGCGGATCGGGCGGCAGCGGCGGGGCCGGCGGGGCCGGGGGCACCGGCGGCGACGGCGGCGCGGCCGCCCACGGTACCGCCGGGGTCAACGGTGACGGCGGCGCGGGCGGGCGCGGCGGCAACGCCGGCACCCCCGGCGACGGCGGCGCCGGCGCGGCCGGAGACTCCCTGTTCATCAACGGCGGGGCCGGCGGCAACGGCGGCAACCCCGGCGCTGTCGGGGCCAGTGGGACCGGCGGCAATGCGGGTGTCGGCGGCACCGGCGGCACCAAAGGCCTCGACGGCGGGACCGGAGCCGCGGTCACCGCCGGCGGCAACGGCGGCACCGGCGGAGCTGGATTCAATGCCACCACCGCCGGGACTGACGGGGGCGCGGGCGGGGCCGGTGGCAACGGCGGCTCAGTCGGCAACGGGGGGGCCGGCGGGGTCGGCGGCAACGGCGCCGCCGGCACCGCCGGCCCCAACGGGGTGTTGCCCGGCGACTCCGGCTCGCCCGGTATCGCCGGCGGGGCGGGCGGCCACGGCGGTGCCGGGGGCTCCGGCGGTGTGGTCTCCGGTAACGGCGGCGCCGGCGGCGCCGGCGGTAACGGTGCGGCCGGCGGCAACGGCGGCAACGGGCTTGCCGGGGCAGCCGGGATCGGCGGCGTCAACGCCGGCGCCGGGCAAAGCGGCGGATCGGGCGGCAACGGCGGAGCCGGCGGGACCGGGGGCACCGGCGGCGACGGCGGTACCGCCGCCCACGGCACCCTCGGCGCCAACGGCGATGGTGGCGCGGGCGGGCACGGCGGCAACGCCGGCACCCCCGGCGACGGCGGCAACGGCGCGCCCGGCGAGGCCCTGTTCATCGACGGCGGCGCCGGCGGCAACGGCGGTAACGCCGGCACCCTCGGCGCCGGCGGGACCGGCGGCAATGCCGGTGTCGGCGGCACCGGCGGCACCAAAGGCCTCGACGGTGGGGCCGGGGCCGCAGTCACCAGCGGCGGCAATGGCGGCACCGGCGGAGCCGGATTCAACGCCACCACCGCCGGATCCGACGGGGGCGCGGGCGGGGCCGGCGGTAACGGCGGCTCAGTCGGCAATGGCGGGGCTGGCGGTGCCGGCGGCAACGGCGCCGCCGGCACTCCCGGTCCCAACGGGATCCTGCCCGGCGACTCAGGCTCCCCCGGCATTGCCGGCGGGGCGGGTGGTCACGGTGGAGCCGGCGGGCAAGGCGGCTCGATCTCGGGCAACGGCGGGGCAGGCGGCAACGGCGGGGCCGGCGCAGCCGGCGGCAACGGCGGCAACGGGCTCACCGGCGCAGCCGGGATCGCCGGAGTCAACAACGGCGCCGGCCAGACCGGCGGCTCGGGCGGCAGCGGTGGCGCCGGCGGAGCGGGTGGCGCCGGCGGCGACGGCGGCGCCTCAGCCCACGGCATCGTCGGCACCAACGGCGACGGCGGCCAGGGCGGTACCGGCGGCAATGCCGGCACCCCCGGCGACGGCGGCAACGGCGCGGCCGGCGAGGCCCTGTTCGTCAACGGCGGCGCCGGCGGCAACGGCGGCAACCCCGGCGATGTCGGAGCCGCCGGCACCGGCGGCGCAGCCGGAATCGGCGGCACCGGCGGCACCAAAGGCCTCGACGGCGGGGCCGGGGCACCGGTCACCAGCGGCGGCAACGGCGGCGCGGGTGGGGCCGGGTTCAACGCCCTCACCCCCGGCGCCAACGGCGGCAACGGAGGCGCCGGCGGCAACGGTGGAACCGTCGGCAACGGCGGCGCCGGTGGCATAGGCGGCAACGGCGCCGCCGGCCAGGCCGGGAACAACGGAGTGCTGCCGGGTGAATCAGGTACTGGCGGCGGCACCGGTGGCACCGGCGGCAATGGCGGGGCCGGCGGGTCCGGCGGCTCCGTGTCCGGCAACGGCGGCGCAGGCGGCAAGGGCGGCTCCGGTGCGACCGGAGGCAATGGCGGCAACGGCGTGACCGGTGCCACCGGAGTGGCCGGATTCAACAATGGCGCGGGTGGCAACGGCGGCTCCGGTGGCAACGGCGGCTCCGGTGGCAACGGCGGGACCGGCGGCGACGGCGGCGCGTCCGCCCACGGCATCGTCGGCGCCAACGGCGACGGCGGAGCCGGCGCCAATGGCGGCAACGCCGGCACCCCCGGCGACGGCGGCAACGGCGCCGCGGGCAACGGCACCTTCATCAACGGCGGAACCGGCGGTAACGGCGGCAACCCGGGCGCCATCGGAGGCGGCGGCACCGGCGGCGCGGCCGGCATCGGCGGCACCGGCGGCGCCAAAGGCACCGACGGCACCGGCGGGGCCGCAGTCAATAGCGGCGGCAACGGCGGCACCGGCGCCGCCGGGTTCAACGCGACCATCCCCGGCGGCACCGGCGGAAACGGTGGTGCCGGCGGCAACGGCGGCACCGTCGGCAACGGCGGCGCCGGCGGGCTCGGCGGCAACGGCGCAGACGGCGGCCCCGGCACCGACGGCGGCAGCGGCGGAGCCGGCGGCAAGGGTGGCAACGCTGGCGGCGGGGGCACTGCCGGTGCCGGCGGCAGCGGCGGTAACGGCGGAGCCGGCGGCGCTGACCTGGGGACCGGCGGAACCGTCGCCCCGAAGGGCGGCAACGGAGGCGATGGCGGCAACGCGGGCCTGATCGGCAGCGACGGCGTTGCCGGCAATGGCGGTAGCGGCGGTGCCGGTAGCACCGGCAACAACGGCAATGCCGGCCTAGCCGGAGACGCCGGCGGTGCCGGCGGCCGCGGCGGCAGTGGCGGTAACGCCACCGGCAATCTCGGGGTCGGCGGTAACGCCGGCAGCGGTGGCCGCGGCGGCGCCGGTGGCGCCGGCGGTTCCGACATCGGGGCCGGCGCCCCCGCAGGTGGCAATGGCGGAAATGGCGGTGACGCCGGCACGGCCGGGTTCGGCTTCACAGCGGGCACCGGCGGCACCGGTGGTGCCGGCGGCGACGGCGGTGCTGGCGGCGCGGGATTGAACGGCGGCTTCTCGGGCTCCAGTAGCGGCACCGACGGCGGCGCCGGCGGGACCGGCGGCAGTGGGGGTAACGCCACCGGCGCCGGCAGCGTCGGCGGCAAGGCGGGTAACGGCGGTGCCGGCGGCAGCGGCGGCAACGGCGGGATCGACAAGTTGCCCGGCGGCGGCATGGCCCCGAGCGGCGGCAACGGCGGTAACGGTGGCGACGCCGGCGCGTTCGGCACCGGCGCGACTCTCGGCGGTGGCGGCAAAGGCGGACACGGCGGCAACGGCGGCACCGGAACGGCCGGCAACAACGGCGGCCCGGGCCTTTCCGGCGACGCCGGCGGCAAGGGCGGCACCGGCGGCAACGGCGGCAACGCCACTGGAACCGGCAGCGTCGGCGGCTACGCCGGAAACGGCGGAGCCGGCGGCAACGGTGGCGACGGCGGTACAGGTCTCGCAGGCGGCGCAGCGCCGGCCGGTGGCGCCGGCGGAATCGGCGGTAACGCCGGCAAGGGTGGTACCGGTGCCATCGGGGGCATCAGCGGCACCGGCGGCGCCGGCGGCAACGGCGGCACCGGCGGCACCGGCGCGACCGGCAACCCCGGCGGCGCAGGCTTCGACGGCGGCGTCGGCGGCAGCGGCGGCAGCGGCGGCTCGGGCCTGGACGGCGGCAACGCCGGCCACGGCGGCGCCGGAGGCATCGGCGGTAACGGCGGAGCCGATATCGGCTTCGGTGGTCAGAATGGCGGCACTGGCGGCCTCGGCGGCAATGGCGGCAACGGCGGCATCGGAGAGGGCTCCGCACGCAACGGCATTGCCGGCGCCGCGGGTAACGGAGGTACCGGCGGTAACGGCAGTAACGGGAACGCGGGCGTCCCCGGAGAGGCCGGCCACGCGGGCGGCAACGGTGGCAGCGGCGGCAAGGGCGGCGCCGCCGGCAGCGGCCGCGGCGTCGGCTTCGGCGGCCAGGGCGGCAACGGTGGTAACGGCGGCGACGGTGGCGCCGGCGGTGCTGACACCGGCACCGGCGGGGGCATCGCCCCGTCCGGTGGTGCCGGCGGAAACGGCGGCCATTCCGGCTATCCCGGTGCCGGCACTTTCAACCAGTTCACCGGCAATGGCGGTAACGGCGGCAACGGTGGCGCCGGCAGCACCGGCAATGCGGGCAGCGCTGGTCTCGCAGGTGACGCCGGTGGCGCCGGCGGTATCGGCGGCAACGGCGGTGCGACCTACATCGGCGGCATCGGCGGCAACGCCGGCAGCGGCGGCGCCGGCGGCAACGGCGGCAACGGCGGCACCGACATCGGCACCGGCGGAACCGTCGCCCCCGCCGGCGGCGCTGGCGGCAACGGCGGCGCGGCGGGTACGCCCGGTATCGGCGGCGATGGCAAGGGCATTGGAGCTACCGGCGGCAAGGGCGGCACCGGAGGTGCCGGCAGCAATGGCAACGCCGGACTCGGCGGCTTCGCCGGTGACACGGGCGGCCAGGGTGGTGCCGGTGGTGCCGGCGGAATCGCGACCGGGACCGGCAGTGTCGGCGGCCGGGCCGGAGACGGTGGCGCCGGCGGGAACGGCGGCAACGGCGGGGCAGACAAGAACCTCGGCGGAGGGATCGCCCCCAGCGGCGGCAACGGCGGCAACGGTGGAGACGCCGGCGCGGCCGGCCTAGGTGTGACCGCGGGCAGCGGCGGCACGGGTGGCGCGGGCGGCAACGGGGGCAACGGCACCGCGGGCAACAACGGCAACGTGGGCCTCGCCGGCGACACCGGCGGCGCCGGTGGTACCGGCGGGAGCGGTGGCAACGCCACCGGCCTCGGAAGCGTCGGCGGTAAGGCGGGCAGCGGCGGCCAAGGCGGCAATGGGGGCAACGGCGGCCTCGACGCCGGGACCGGCGCAACCGTCGCCCCGGCCGGCGGCAACGGCGGCAACGGCGGCAACGCCGGCTCCGTCGGCACCGGCGACATCGCCGGCAGCGGCGGCACTGGCGGCAACGGCGGCAGCGGAGGTACCGGACGCACCGGTAACACGGGCAACCCCGGTGTTGTCGGCGACACGGGTGGTCAAGGCGGCGCTGGCGGCAACGGCGGCACCGCCACGGGTGTCGGCAGTATCGGCGGAAACGGCGGCAGTGGCGGCACTGCCGGCAGTGGCGGCAACGGTGGCACCGACCTCGGTACCGGCGGGACCACGGCCCCGGCGGGCGGCGCCGGCGGAAACGGCGGCAATGGCGGCGCGGCCGGCGGTGGCGCGACCTGGGGCAATGGCGGCGCCGGCGGCAAGGCCGGCACTGGCGGGAACGGCAGCACCGGCTACGGCTGGACCAGCGGCATAACCACCGCAGGCGACAACGGCGGGGACGGCGGGGCCGGCGGTGTCGGCGGCAACGGCGGCAACTCCGGGTCGGGTGGCACCAACGGCGCCAGCGGCGCCGGCGGTAACGGCGGCAATGGCGGCAACGGCGGCGTCGGCGCCTACGCCGGTGGCCCGCCCGGAGCCGGCGGCAACGGCGGCAAGGGCGGCGCCGCAGGATCTGCCGGCACCGGCGGTACCTCGAGCCCCGTCGGTGGCGCGGGCGGCAATGGCGGCAACGGCGGCGTCGGCGGCAACGGCGCCAACAACTCCGCCTACTTCAGCGCCGTTGGCACACCAGGGGGCGCCGGCGGCAACGGCGGCGCGGGCGGTGCGGGCGGTGTGGGTGACCTCGTCGAAACCGGCGGCAACGGCGGCCAGGGCGGCGCCGGCGGCAGCGGCGCCAACATCACCGTGGCCTTCGGCGCCACGATCTCCGGCGGCGCCGGCGGTGCCGGCGGCAACGGCGGCGCTGGGGGCACCAGCACCGGCGGTCTCGCCTCCAACACCGGCGGGGCCGGCGGCATAGCGGGAGCCGGCGGCGCCGGCGGTATCGGCGACTCCGCCTCGACCGTCGCACCCGGTGCAGGCGGCAAGGGCGGGGCCGGCGGGCTCGGCGGAGCCGGCGGTTTTGCGAGCGGTACCGGGGCCATCGGCGGCCAAGGCGCCATGGGCGGTGCAGGCGGCGCCGGCGGCGGCGGCGGAAACGCTGCGCTGGGCAAAGGTTTCGTCGGAGCAATCGGTGGCCAGGGCGGCGCTGGTGGCGGTGGCGGTGATGGCGGTGGCACCGGCGCCGGCGGCACGAACGGTTCCGGCGGCCTCGGCGGCAACGGCGGCGCCGGCGGCAACGGGGGCGCGGGATCCAGCGCCGGAGGCACCAGCATGGCCGGAGCGGCAGGCGGCAACGGCGGAGCCGGCGGCGACGCCGGAGCCGGCGGCGCGGTGGGCGGCGGTGGTACCGGAGGGAGCGGCGGTGCCGCGGGCACCGGCGGGACCGGAGGCAACGGTGGCACCGGTGGTAACGCCGGCCCCACCGGCCCAGGCAGCACCGGCCTCGTCGGCGGTGCCGGCGGCACGGGCGGCAACGGCGGCGCGGGCGGCACCGGGACCGGCGGCAACGCCGGTAACGGCGGCGCGGGCGGCAACGGCGGCAACGGCGGCCTTGACACCGGCACGGGCGGCACCGTCGCGCCGACCGGCGGCGCCGGTGGCAATGGTGGCGATGCCAGCACTCCCGGCAGCGGCGCCGTCTCCGGCAAGGGAGGTACCGGCGGCAACGGCGGCAATGGCGGCGCCGGCGCCAATGGCAACAACGCCAACAGCGGCTTGGCCGGTGATGCCGGCGGCCAGGGTGGCGCCGGCGGCAACGGCGGCAAGGCCACCGGCACCGGCAGCGTCGGCGGTAACGCCGGTAATGGCGGTACCGGCGGCAACGGTGGACACGGCGGCTTCGACACCGGAACCGGTGGAAGCGTCGCCCCGGCCGGCGGTAATGGCGGCAACGGCGGGGACGCCGGCACGGCCGGAACCGGCGCCAAAGCAGGTGTGGGTGGCGTCGGCGGGACCGGCGGCAACGGCGGCGACGGCACCTCGTGCAACGTCGCTGCCCCCGGAAAGGTCGGCGACACCGGCGGCGCCGGCGGCAACGGTGGCAATGGCGGTACTGCCAATGGAGACGGCAGCATCGGCGGGAACGCCGGAAACGGCGGTATCGGCGGCGACGGCGGTATGGGCGGCCAGGACACCGGCTCCGGTGGAGCCGTCGCCCCGGCAGGTGGTGCCGGCGGCAATGGCGGTAACGCGGGATTACGCGGCATCGGTTACACCGTGGGCAACGGCGGGATTGGCGGCAGGGGCGGTGCCGGCGGCACCGGCAGCATGGGCAGTGCGGCCAGCCCGGGTCTCGTCGGTGACACCGGCGGCGCCGGTGGTGTCGGTGGCAGTGGCGGCAGCGCCCCAGGCGGCACCGGAGGCAACGGCGGTGCCGGCGGCTACGGCGGCTACGGCGGCCACGGCGGCATCGACACCGGAACGGGCGCACGAGTCGGCGGCATGGGCGGCACCGGCGGCAAGGGCGGCAACGGCGGCGCTGCCGGTTTCGGCGCCACCTGGGGCAACGGCGGCACCGGCGGCACGGGTGGCCAGGGCGGAGACGGCGGCAACGGCGTCACGTTGGGCATCACCCAAGGCGACCCCGGCGGCATGGGTGGCGCCGGCGGCGGCGGGGGCAACGGCGGCGCTTCCGGCAACGGCGGTACGAACGGTGCCAGCGGCGCGGGCGGCTACGGCGGCACGGGCGGCACCGGTTCCGACGCCACCAACGGCAACGGCGGCGCGGGCGGGCGCGGCGGCGCGGGCGGCAACGCCGGTGCCGCCGGCACCGGCGGCACCATCGCCAGCGCGGCCGGGGGCAGCGGCGGTCACGGCGGCAAAGGCGGCGCCGGCGGCGCCGCGGCCCCGCAGGGATTCTTCGCCGGCGCCGGCGGCGACGGCGGCAGCGGAGGCAACGGCGGCTCCGGCGACCTCGTCGAAACCGGCGGCACCGGCGGCGACGGCGGCAACGGCGGCACGGGCGGCACTCCACCGGTCGGATTGAGTCAACAAGGCGGCTTCGGCGGCAGAGGCGGCAATGGCGGCACCGGCGGCTTCGCCTTCGGCGGACTTGCCAGCAACCTCGGCGGCGCCGGCGGCAACGGCGGAACTGGCGGCGTCGGGGGCGGCGGTTCTGCCGGCACACTGACCGCCGCACCCGGCGACGCCGGTCTCGGTGGTGGCGGTGGCAGCGGCGGGACAGGCGGCCAGGCTCAGGGTCCCGGCGCCGTCGGTGGCAACGGCGGTAAAGGCGGTCACGGGGGCATGGGCGGTACCGGCGCTGATGCCTTCTTCGGCTCCGCGTTCAGCGGCGGCAAGGGCGGGTACGCAGGCGCCGGGGGCACGGGTGGCGCCGGCGGATCGACATCCGGCGGCAGCGGCACCGGCGGCACCGGTGGCGACGGCGGCGACGGCGGCGACGGCGGTTCGGGCGGCACCAGCGGCAGCGGAAACCCCGGTGACGCAGGCCTGCCCGGCGGATCCGGCAAAGCCGGCTCCGCCCCCACCGGCCAGATCGGCGGCAACGGCGGAGGTGCCGGTGCGCCGGGTGCCGGCGGCGCCGGTGGCGTCTATCCGTAGGCCGTCCGATAGGCGTATCGGTAGGGTGCGCGCGACCGGCGAGCCGTTCCTGGCTAGGCTGTGGGCAAGGTCATGTCGGGGTACCTCAGTCCGGTTTCGTCACACCTGGTCGCCGCGTGACCGCTGTCGACAGCCCAAACGACGGAAAACGTGGAGCAAGTGAACGTCTACATACCCATATTGGTGATGGCGGGCATTGCCGCGGCCTTCGCCATCGGTTCGGTCTTCCTCGCCAGCATCACCGGCCCGACCCGATACAACCGCTCGAAGCTCGAGGCCTACGAATGCGGGATCGAGCCCACCGAAACCGGGTTCAGCGGACCGCATGCCGCGAGCGGGCAGCGATTCCCGATCAAGTATTACCTGACCGCAATGTTGTTCATCGTCTTCGATATTGAAATTGTGTTCCTCTATCCGTGGGCGGTTAGCTTCGATTCGCTGGGGGCTTTCGCGCTCGTCGAGATGGTCATATTCATGCTCACGGTTTTCGTGGCCTACGCATATGTGTGGCGCCGCGGCGGCCTGACGTGGGATTGAGGTAGGTAGGACGTGGGACTGGAAGAACAGTTACCCGGCGGGATCCTGCTGTCCACAGTCGAGAAGGTTGCGGGCTATGTCCGCAAGAACTCGTTGTGGCCGGCGACGTTCGGGTTGGCCTGCTGCGCCATCGAGATGATGGCGACCGCGGGTCCGAGGTTCGATATCGCCCGATTCGGCATGGAACGGTTCTCGGCGACGCCGCGGCAGGCCGACCTGATGATCGTCGCGGGCCGGGTGAGCCAGAAGATGGCGCCGGTGCTGCGGCAGATCTACGACCAGATGGCCGAGCCGAAGTGGGTCCTGGCGATGGGTGTCTGCGCCTCGTCGGGGGGGATGTTCAACAACTACGCGGTGGTCCAGGGCGTCGACCACGTGGTGCCGGTGGACATCTACCTGCCCGGCTGCCCGCCGCGGCCCGAGATGCTGTTGTACGCAATCCTCAAGCTGCACGAGAAGATTCAGGAAATGCCGCTGGGCGTCAACCGCGAGAAGGCCATCGCTGAAGCCGAAGAGGCGGCGATGGCGGCCCGGCCGACGATCGAGATGCGCGGACTGCTGCGATGAGCTCACCCGACAAGGACTCCCAGGGCGCGACGCTGACTCCGGGGGCCGACTTGCCGCCGGAAGGTCAAGAGGTCATCAACGTTCGCCGCGGCATGTTCGGCGTGCGCGGCACCGGCGACACCTCCGGCTACGGCCGGCTGGTGCGCGAGATCGCGCTGCCTGGCGAGAGCCCCCGCCCCTACGGCAGCTACTTCGACGACATCGCCGATCGCCTCGCCGAGGCGCTGGACCGCGAGGGTCTCTCCTTCAACGAGGCGATCGAGAAGGTCGTGGTCTACCGCGACGAGCTGACGCTGCACGTGCGCCGCGACCTGCTGCCGCAGGTCGCCCAACGACTGCGTGACGAACCGGACCTGCGGTTCGAGCTGTGCCTGGGCGTCAGCGGCGTGCACTTCCCGAACGAGACGGGCCGCGAACTGCACGCGGTGTACCCGCTGAAGTCGATCACGCACAATCGCCGGCTACGGCTGGAAGTTGTTGCGCCCGATAGTGATCCGCACATCCCGTCGCTGTTCGGGGTCTACCCCACCAATGACTGGCACGAGCGCGAAACCTACGACTTCTTCGGCATCATCTTCGACGGCCACCCGTCGCTGACCCGCATCGAAATGCCCGACGACTGGCACGGGCACCCGCAACGCAAGGACTACCCGCTGGGCGGCATCCCGGTCGAGTACAAGGGCGCGCAGATTCCTCCGCCCGATGAGCGCAGGGGCTACAACTGATGAGCACAACCGAAACCCTGGTGGTCGCAGGCGGTCAGGACTGGGACAAGGTCGTCGACGCCGCCCGCAAGGCCGACCCCGGCGAGCGCATCGTCGTCAACATGGGACCCCAGCACCCGTCCACCCACGGCGTGCTGCGGCTGATCCTCGAGATCGAGGGCGAGACGGTCACCGAGGCCCGGTGCGGAATCGGCTACCTGCACACCGGAATCGAGAAGAACCTCGAATACCGGTACTGGACGCAGGGCGTCACCTTCGTCACCCGAATGGACTACCTGGCACCGTTTTTCAACGAGACCGCCTACTGCCTCGGCGTGGAGAAGCTGCTCGGCATCACCGACGAGATCCCGGAACGGGTCAACGTCATCCGGGTGATGATGATGGAGCTCAACCGCATCTCGTCGCACCTGGTCGCATTGGCCACCGGCGGAATGGAACTGGGCGCCATGACGCCGATGTTCGTCGGCTTCCGGGCCCGCGAGATCATTCTGACCCTCTTCGAGAAGATCACCGGCCTGCGGATGAACAGTGCCTACATCCGGCCGGGTGGCCTCGCCCAGGACCTGCCGCCGGGTGGCGTCGACGACATCGCCGCGGCCCTCAAGGAACTGCGCATCCCGCTGCGCCAGATGGGCGAACTGCTCAACGAGAACGCGATCTGGAAAGCCCGCACCGAGGATGTCGGATACCTCGACCTGACCGGTTGCATGGCGCTCGGCATCACCGGCCCGATCCTGCGTTCCACCGGGCTGCCCCACGATCTGCGCAAGAGCGAACCCTACTGCGGATATGAGAACTACGAATTCGACGTGATCACCGCGGACACGTGTGACGCTTACGGGCGCTACATGATTCGCGTCAACGAGATGTGGGAGTCGATCAAGATCGTCGAGCAGTGTCTGGATCAGCTCAAGCCCGGCCCGACGATGGTCGAGGACCGCAAGATCGCTTGGCCCGCAGACCTTTCCGTGGGCCCTGACGGCATGGGTAACTCACCGGAACACATCGCCAAGATCATGGGCAGCTCGATGGAAGCCCTCATTCACCACTTCAAGCTGGTGACCGAGGGCATCCGCGTTCCGGCCGGCCAGGTGTATGTGGCGGTGGAATCGCCGCGTGGCGAACTCGGTGTGCACATGGTCAGCGACGGCGGCACCCGCCCTTACCGGGTGCACTACCGGGACCCCTCGTTCACCAACCTGCAGTCGGTGGCCGCGATGTGCGAAGGCGGCATGGTCGCCGACCTGATCACCGCGGTCGCCAGCATCGACCCGGTGATGGGCGGAGTGGACCGATGAGCGAATCAGGCAGCGGCGAAAGGGTTTTCCTGCGGCTCGGACCGCCGCCGGAGGAGCCCAGCCAGTTCGTGGTCGACGGCGCCCCGGAGTCGTATCCCCCCGAGGTGCAGGCGCGGCTGGAGGTGGAAGCCAAGGAGATCATCGCCAAGTACCCCAACAGCCGGTCGGCCTTGCTGCCGCTGCTGCACCTGGTGCAGGGCGAGGACTCCTACATCACCCCGGCCGGTATGGAATTCTGCGCGCAGCAACTGGATTTGACCGGTGCCGAGGTCTCGGCGGTGGCCAGTTTCTACACCATGTACCGCCGCGGCCCCACCGGCGATTACCTGGTCGGCGTCTGCACCAACACGCTGTGCGCGGTGATGGGTGGCGACGCGATCTTCGCCGACCTCAAGGAGCACCTCGGGGTCGGCAATGACGAGACCACCGAGGACGGTGCCGTCACGCTGCAGCACATCGAGTGCAACGCAGCGTGCGACTACGCCCCGGTGGTGATGGTCAACTGGGAGTTCTACGACAACCAGACCGCCGACTCGGCCCGCGAACTCGTCGACTCCCTGCGCGCCGGCCGGCCGGTGGCGCCCACCCGGGGCGCCCCGCTGTGCAAGTTCCGCGAGACCTCACGCATTCTCGCCGGTCTTCGCGACGAGCGCCCCGACGAAGGGCAGGGCGGCCCGGGCGCGGCCACCCTGGCCGGGCTGCGGGTGGCTCAGGAGAACGACATGCAGGCTCCCCCTGGTCCGGAAGGCCAAGCATGACAACACCTTTGACGCCGGTCATCAGCCGCTACTGGGATGACCCGCAGTCCTTCTCGCTGGAAACCTACGAACGCAACGATGGCTACCAGGCCATGAAGAAGGCCCTGGCCATGAACCCCGACGACGTGATCGCGACCGTCAAGGACTCCGGGTTGCGCGGACGTGGCGGCGCCGGGTTCTCCACCGGGACCAAGTGGTCGTTCATCCCGCAGGGCGACAAGGGCCCCGCGGCCAAGCCGCACTACCTGGTGGTCAACGCCGACGAGTCCGAACCGGGCACCTGCAAAGACATTCCGCTGATGCTGGCCACCCCGCACGTGCTGGTCGAGGGCGTCATCATCGCCGCGTACGCGATCCGGGCCAGCCACGCGTTCATCTACGTGCGCGGCGAAGTGGTGCCGGTGCTGCGCCGCCTGCAGAACGCGGTGGCCGAGGCGTACGCGGCCGGTTACCTGGGTCGCGACATCGGCGGTTCCGGTTTCGATCTCGAGCTGGTGGTGCACGCCGGCGCGGGCGCCTACATCTGCGGCGAGGAGACGGCGCTGCTCGACTCGCTGGAAGGCCGCCGCGGCCAGCCGCGGTTGCGGCCCCCCTTCCCCGCGGTCGCCGGCCTCTACGGCTGCCCCACGGTGATCAACAACGTCGAGACCATCGCCAGCGTGCCGTCGATCATCCTCAACGGCGTCGACTGGTTCCGTTCGATGGGCAGCGAGAAATCGCCCGGCTTCACCCTGTACTCGTTGTCCGGGCACGTCACCCGGCCCGGCCAGTACGAAGCACCGCTGGGAATCACGTTGCGCGAGTTGCTCGATTACGCCGGCGGCGTCCGGGCAGGCCACCGGCTGAAGTTCTGGACGCCGGGCGGTTCGTCGACTCCCCTGCTCACCGACGAACACCTCGACGTTCCGCTGGACTACGAAGGCGTCGGCGGGGTCGGCTCGATGCTGGGCACCAAGGCACTCGAGATCTTCGACGAAACCACCTGCGTGGTGCGCGCGGTGCGTCGCTGGACCGAGTTTTACAAGCACGAGTCCTGCGGCAAGTGCACGCCGTGCCGCGAGGGCACGTTCTGGCTGGACAAGATCTACGCACGGCTGGAGAACGGCCAGGGCACCCGCGAAGACCTCGACAAGCTGCTCGACATCTCGGACGCGATCCTCGGAAAGTCGTTCTGCGCGTTGGGAGATGGCGCGGCCAGCCCGGTGATGTCGTCGATTCAGCACTTCCGCGACGAGTACATCGCGCACGTCGAGACCGGCGGGTGCCCGTTCGACCCCAAGGATTCCATGTTGTCTTTCGAGCCGACTCTGAATGGAAAGGCCTGACGCTGCAATGACAAGTGCGGCCAAGACGGATACCGGCGACGAGGTCAAGCCGCCGGACATGGTGACGCTGACCATCGACGGTGCCGAAATCAGCGTCCCCAAGGGAACTCTGGTCATTCGCGCGGCCGAGCTGATGGGCATTCAGATCCCCCGGTTCTGTGACCACCCGCTGCTCGACCCGGTCGGTGCCTGCCGGCAGTGCCTGGTCGAGGTGGAGGGCCAGCGCAAGCCGCTGGCGTCGTGCACCACGGTCTGCACCGACGACATGGTGGTGCGCACCCAGCTCACTTCGGCGGCGGCCGACAAGGCCCAGCACGGCGTGATGGAGCTGCTGCTGATCAACCACCCGCTGGACTGCCCGATGTGCGACAAGGGCGGTGAATGCCCGCTGCAGAACCAGGCAATGTCCAACGGGCGAGCGGAATCTCGCTTCACCGACACCAAGCGCACCTTCGCCAAACCGATCAACATCTCCGCGCAGGTGCTGCTGGACCGCGAACGCTGCATCCTGTGCGCCCGCTGCACCCGGTTCTCCAACCAGATCGCCGGCGACCCGTTCATCGACATGCAGGAGCGCGGCGCCCTGCAGCAGGTCGGCATCTACGCCAACGAGCCGTTCGACTCCTACTTCTCCGGCAACACCGTGCAGGTCTGCCCCGTCGGCGCGTTGACCGGCATGTCCTACCGGTTCCGGGCCCGCCCGTTCGACCTGGTGTCCAGCCCCAGCGTGTGCGAGCACTGCGCGTCCGGGTGTGCCCAGCGCACCGACCACCGGCGCGGCAAGGTGACCCGCCGCCTGGCCGGCGACGACCCGGAAGTCAACGAGGAATGGAACTGCGACAAGGGCAGGTGGGCGTTCACCTACGCCACCCAGCCAGACGTCCTGACCACTCCCCTGGTCCGGGACGCCAATGGCGAGCTGGCACCGGCGTCCTGGGCGCACGCGATCGTGGCCGCGACCCAGGGCCTCGAGGCGGCACGCGGCCGCACCGGCGTGCTGGTCGGCGGCCGCGCGACCTGGGAAGACGCCTACGCCTACGCCAAGTTCGCGCGAATCGTGCTGAACACCAACGACATCGACTTCCGCGCCCGGCCTCACTCGGCCGAGGAGGCCGACTTCCTGGCGGCGCGCATCGCGGGCCGGCCGGTCAGCGTCAGCTACGCCGACCTGGAATCGGCTCCGGTGGTGCTGCTGGCCGGATTCGAGCCGGAGGAAGAATCGCCGATCGTGTTCCTGCGGCTGCGCAAGGCCGCACGCAAGAACGGCGTCCCGGTGTATTCGATCGCGCCGTTCGCCACCCGCGCGCTGGACAAGATGTCGGGTCGGCTGCTGCAGACCGCGCCCGGCGGTGAGCCCGCGGCGCTGGACGGCCTGGCCACCGGTGAAGTCGGTGACCTGCTCAGCACCCCCGGCGCGGTCATCATGGTCGGCGAACGGCTGGCCACGGTCCCCGGCGCGCTCTCGGCGGCGGCCCGGTTGGCCGACTCGACCGGTGCCCGCCTGGCCTGGGTGCCGCGACGGGCCGGAGAACGTGGGGCGCTGGAAGCCGGAGCCCTGCCCGCACTGTTGCCCGGCGGCCGCCCGGTCGCCGACGACACCGCCCGCTCGCAGGTCGCCGCCGCCTGGCACGTCGACGAATTGCCTTCCGCCGCAGGACGTGACGTGGACGGCATCCTGGCCGCCGCCACCGACGGCACCCTGGGCGCGCTGCTGGTCGGTGGCATCGAACCCGGTGACTTCGCCGACCCGGACGCGGTACTGGCCGCGCTGGACGCGGCGCCCTTCGTGGTCAGCCTGGAGTTGCGGCACAGCCCGGTCACCCAACGGGCCGACGTGGTGTTCCCGGTCGCCCCGACCACCCAGAAGGCCGGTGCCTTCGTCAACTGGGAGGGTCGCTACCGCGGCTTCGAACCGGCTTTCAAAGGCAGCATGCTGCAGGCCAGCCAATCCGATCACCGGGTGCTCGACACGCTGGCCGACGAGCTGGGCATCCTGCTCAACTGCTCGACCGTCGAGTCGGCGCGCGAGGAACTCGCGGGGCTGGGCACCTGGGACGGAAAGCATGCGGGCAGTCCGCACGTCGAGGCCGCGCCCGCCGCGCAACCCGAGTCCGGCGAGGCGGTGCTGGCCGGCTGGCGGCTGCTGCTGGACGCCGGCCGCGGGCAGGACGGCGAGCCGCATCTGGCGGGTACCGCGCGTACCCCGGTGGTGCGGTTGTCGGCCGACACCGCCAAGGAAATCGGAGCCACCGACGGCGAGTCGGTCACCGTCAGCACCGATCGCGGCTCAATCACCTTGCCGCTCAACGTGACTGACATGCCGGACCGGGTGGTGTGGCTACCGCTGAACTCTCCGGGCTCGGCAGTGCACCAGGAATTGGGCGTCACCTCCGGCGCTTTGGTAAAGATCAGCGCGAAGATCGGGGTGCCGGAATGAACGGTTTGACCGCCTTCGGACACGACCCGTGGTGGCTGGTGCTGGGCAAAGCCCTGGCCATCTTCGTGTTCCTCATGCTCAACGTGCTGGTGGCGATCCTGCTCGAGCGCAAGATCCTCGGCTGGATGCAGTTGCGGCCCGGCCCCAACCGGGCCGGACCGTGGGGCACCCTGCAGAGCCTCGCCGACGGCATCAAGCTGGCGCTGAAGGAAAGCATCACCCCCAAGGGCATCGACTGGTTCGTCTACTTCGCGGCGCCGGCCATCTCGGCGATCCCCGCGTTCACCGCCTTCTCCTTCATCCCGTTCGGCCCCGAGGTGTCGGTGTTCGGACACTGGACGCCCTTGCAGCTCACCGATCTCCCGGTCGCGGTGCTGTTCATCCTGGGCATGTCGGCCATCGGCGTGTACGGCATCGTGCTGGGCGGCTGGGCGTCGGGATCCACTTATCCCCTGCTGGGTGGGGTGCGCTCCACCGCGCAGGTCATCTCCTACGAGGTGGCGATGGGGTTGTCATTCGCAGCGGTGTTCCTGTTCGCGGGCTCGATGTCGACGTCGCAGATCGTCGCCGCCCAGGACCGGGTCTGGTTCGTGTTCCTGCTGCTGCCGTCGTTCGTGATCTACCTGATCTCGATGGTCGGCGAAACCAACCGGGCGCCGTTCGACCTGCCGGAAGCCGAGGGCGAACTGGTCGCCGGTTTCCACACCGAGTACTCGTCCCTGAAGTTCGCGATCTTCATGCTGGCCGAGTACGTCAACATGTTCACGGTGTCGTCGCTGGCCGCGGCCATGTTCTTCGGCGGCTGGCACGCGCCGTGGCCGCTGAACATGTGGGAGGGCGCCAACCACGGCTGGTGGCCGGTGCTCTGGTTCACCCTCAAGATGTGGACGTTCCTGTTCATCTACTTCTGGCTGCGCGCCAGCCTGCCCCGGTTCCGCTATGACCAGTTCATGTCGCTGGGCTGGAAGCTGCTGATCCCGGTCTCGCTGGTGTGGATCATGATCGCGGCGGTCATCCGCACGCTGCGCAACCAGGGCTACGAACACTGGACCACGCTGCTGGTGGTGTGCAGTCTCCTGTTCGCGCTGGCATTGATCGCCACCCTGCGAAAACCGTTCAGCGCACCCAGCCCCCGCAAGCGACGCAAGCAACTGGCCGCAACCGCCGACCAGGCCGGTTTCGAAGGCGGTTTCGCGCCCGCATTCCCGACACCGCCGCTGCCGTTCAAGACACTCGAGCAGCCGATAGGTGCGAGCAAGGAGAAGGCACGTGGCTAACATCTTCAAGCGCCTCTGGGATCCGGTAGCCGGATTCGGCGTCACCTTCGGGTCGATGTTCAAGAAGAACATCACCGAGGAGTACCCGGAGAAGCCCGGACCGGTGGCACCGCGCTACCACGGCCGCCATCAGCTCAACCGGTACCCGGACGGCCTGGAGAAGTGCATCGGCTGCGAGTTGTGCGCCTGGTCCTGCCCGGCCGACGCGATCTACGTCGAAGGCGCGGACAACACTGACGAGCAACGGTTTTCGCCGGGCGAACGCTACGGCCGGGTCTATCAGATCAACTACCTGCGCTGCATCGGGTGCGGGCTGTGCATCGAGGCCTGCCCCACCCGCGCTTTGACCATGACCAACGACTACGAGCTGGCCGACGACAACCGCGCGGACCTCATCTACGAGAAGGACCGGCTGCTGGCGCCGCTGCTGGAGGGCATGACGCAACCACCGCACCCGCGGGCCGAGGGCGCCACCGACAAGGACTACTACCTGGGCAATGTGACGGCCCAGGGCCTGCGCGAAGGTCAGGACGCTCGATGATCGTCACGTTCGCAGCGGAAACTCTGACCCGGACCTCCAGCGGCGAAGCCGTGATGTTCTGGGTGCTCGGCACGGCCGCGGTGATCGGGGCACTCGGGGTGGTGCTGGCGGTCAACGCCGTCTACTCGGCCATGTATCTCGCGATGACGATGCTCATCCTGGCCGTGTTCTACATGGCCCAGGACGCGCTGTTCCTGGGCGTCGTGCAGGTGGTGGTCTACACCGGTGCGGTGATGATGCTCTTCCTGTTCGTGCTCATGCTCATCGGCGTGGACTCCGCGGAATCGCTGAAGGAGACCCTGCGCGGCCAGCGGGTCGCCGCGGTGGTCACCGGCGTCGGCTTCGGTATCGCGCTGATCGCCGGCATCGGCAACGTGGCGACCGGCGGCTTCTCCGGCCTCGCCGCGGCCAACGCGAACGGCAACGTCGAAGGCCTGGCGGCACTGATCTTCTCGCGCTACCTGTGGGCCTTCGAACTGACCAGCGCGCTGCTGATCACCGCCGCCGTCGGCGCGATGATCCTGGCACACCGGGAACGGTTCGAGCGCCGCAAGACCCAGCGCGAGCTCTCCGAGGAGCGGTTCCGTCCCGGCGGCCACCCCACCCCGCTGCCCAACCCGGGCGTCTACGCCCGTCACAACGCGGTCGACGTCGCCGCGTTGCTCCCCGACGGCTCCTACTCCGACCTGTCGGTCTCCAAGATCCTGCGCACCCGCGGAGCCGACGGACTCGAGACACCCTCACCGGAAGCTGTCAAGGGAAGCTCATCATGAATCCGGCCAACTACCTTTACCTTTCGGCTCTGCTGTTCACCATCGGGGCTTCCGGGGTGCTGCTGCGGCGCAACGCGATCGTCATGTTCATGTGCGTCGAGTTGATGCTCAACGCCGTCAACCTGGCGTTCGTCACGTTCGCGCGGATGCACGGCAAACTCGACGGACAGATGATCGCGTTCTTCACCATGGTGGTCGCCGCGTGCGAGGTCGTCATCGGCCTGGCCATCATCATGACGATTTTCCGTGCCCGCAAATCGGCGTCGGTCGACGACGCGAATCTACTCAAAGGCTGAGAACGCCAAGATGACTGACTACACCTGGCTGCTGGTGGCGCTGCCGCTGGCGGGTGCTGTGATCCTGCTGTTCGGCGGTAGACGCACCGACGCGTGGGGCCACTGGCTGGGCACGCTGGCCGCGATCTCGGCGTTCGTCGTCGGCGCGATGTTGCTGTCTGAACTGCTAGGCCGCAGCGCCGAAGACCGTGTCATCCACCAGAAGGTGTTCACCTGGATGCCGGTGGGTCAACTGCAGGTCGACTTCGGCCTGCAGATCGACCAGTTGTCGATGTGCTTCATCCTGCTCATCTCCGGCGTCGGGTCGCTGATCCACATCTACTCGATCGCCTACATGGCCGAGGACGAAGACCGCAGAAGGTTTTTCGGCTACCTCAACCTCTTCCTGGCCTCGATGCTGCTGCTGGTGGTGGCCGACAACTATGTGGTGCTCTACGTCGGCTGGGAGGGCGTCGGTCTGGCGTCCTACCTGCTGATCGGCTTCTGGTACCACAAGCCGACGGCGGCCACGGCGGCCAAGAAGGCGTTCGTGATGAACCGCGTCGGGGACGCCGGCCTGGCCCTGGCGATGTTCCTGATGTTCGCCACGTTCGGCACCGTGTCCTACGCCGGCGTGTTCGCCGGCGCGCCCGCCGCCAGCCAGGGCGTGCTCAACGCGATGGGGTTGCTGCTGCTGATGGGCGCCTGCGCCAAGTCGGCCCAGGTCCCGCTGCAGGCCTGGTTGGGTGACGCGATGGAGGGTCCGACGCCAGTCTCGGCGCTGATCCACGCCGCCACCATGGTGACCGCCGGTGTCTACCTGATCGTGCGGTCCAACCCGGTCTTCAATCTGGCCCCCGGCGCGCAGCTGGCCGTGGTGATCGTCGGTGCCGTCACCCTGATGCTGGGGGCGTTCATCGGCTGCGCCAAAGACGACATCAAGCGGGCGCTGGCCGCTTCCACGATGAGCCAGATCGGTTACATGGTGCTGGCCGCCGGCCTCGGCCCGGCCGGCTACGCGTTCGCGATCATGCACCTGCTCACCCACGGCTTCTTCAAGGCCGGACTGTTCCTCGGGTCCGGGTCGATCATCCACGCGATGCACGAAGAGCAGGACATGCGCCGCTACGGCGGCCTGCGCAAGGCCCTGCCGATCACGTTCGTGACGTTCGGGCTGGGCTACCTGGCGATCATCGGTGTTCCGCCCTTTGCGGGCTTCTTCTCCAAAGACGCGATCATCGAGGCGGCGCTGGGCGCCGGCGGCGCCCGGGGCTATGTGCTGGGCGGGGCCGCCCTGCTGGGCGCGGGCATCACCGCCTTCTACATGACGCGCGTCATGCTGATGACGTTCTTCGGTCAAAAGCGTTGGGCGCCAAGCTCGCATCCGCACGAGTCGCCCGCGCTGATGACGGCGCCGATGATCATCCTGGCCTTCGGCTCGGTGTTCGCCGGCGGCCTGTTCGCGATGGGCGACTCCTTGCAGCACTGGCTCGAACCCGTGGTTGGTGTGCACGAAGAGGCGGCGCACGCGTTGCCTGAATGGGCCGTCAGCGTCGTCGCGGTGGCGGTGGTCGTCGTCGGCGCCTTGGTGGCCTACCGGATGTACGGCGGCAAGGCGGAAATTCCGCGGGTGGCGCCCGCTCAGGTTTCGGTGCTGACGACGGCCGCACGGGCCGACGCTTACGGCGATGCCTTCAACGAGGAGGTCTTCATGCGCCCGGGTGCGCACCTGACGGACAGGCTGGTGGCCGTCGACAACGCCGGCGTGGACGGGTCGGTCAACGGCCTGGCCGCCCTGGTGGGCCGGACGTCGAATCGGTTGCGAGGCTTCCAGACCGGCTTCGCCCGTAACTACGCGCTGTCGATGCTGGCGGGGGCGGCCCTGGTGGCCGGCGCACTGTTGGTGGTGAACCTGTGGTGAACGTGCCCTGGCTGAGCGTCCTGTGGCTGGTGCCGCTGGCCGGTGCGGTGCTGATCATTCTGTTGCCGCCGAGCCTGCGGCAGGTCGCCAAATGGACCGGCCTGCTGGTCGCCGTCGCGACGCTCGCGGTCTCGCTCGTCGTCGCGGTCGGGTTCAAGCCCGGTGGTGACACCTACCAGTTCGTCGAAAGACGCACCTGGATACCGGCTTTCGGGGCCGGTTACTCCCTCGGTGTGGACGGCATCGCGCTGATCCTGGTGGTGCTGACCACCATCCTGATCCCCCTGCTGCTGGTGGCCGGCTGGAACGACGGGGGCGACACCAATCCCCGGGGCGTGCACGCGTATGTCGCGCTGACGCTGGCCATCGAGTCGATGGTGCTGATCTCGGTCATCGCCCTGGACGTGCTGCTGTTCTACGTCTTCTTCGAAGCCATGCTCATCCCGATGTACTTCCTGATCGGTGGGTTCGGGCAGGGCCGCGACCGCTCGCGGGCCGCGGTGAAATTCCTGCTGTACAACCTCTTCGGCGGGCTGATCATGCTGGCGGCGGTGATCGGCCTCTACGTTGTCACCAGTCAGCACGGCGGCGGCACCTTCGATTTCGTCCGCATCGTCGACGACGTCAAGGCCGGCCGCCTCGCCGGAGTGGACCCGGTGGTGTTCAAGGCGATCTTCCTGGGCTTCATGTTCGCGTTCGCGATCAAAGCTCCACTGTGGCCGCTGCACCGCTGGCTGCCCGACGCGGCCGTCGAGTCCACTCCCGCCACCGCGGTGCTGATCACCGCCGTGATGGACAAGGTCGGCACCTTCGGTATGCTGCGCTACTGCCTGCAGCTGTTCCCGGACGCCGCAACGTATTTCCGTCCCGCGATAGTCACGCTGGCCATCATCGGGGTGATCTACGGCGCCATCGTGGCCATCGGCCAGACCGACATGATGCGCCTGATCGCCTACACCTCGATCTCCCACTTCGGGTTCATCATCGCGGGCATCTTCGTGATGACCACCCAGGGCCAGAGCGGCTCGACGCTGTACATGCTCAACCACGGCATCTCCACCGCGGCGGTGTTCCTGATCGCAGGGTTCCTGGTATCCCGCGGCGGTAGCCGCAACATCGCCGATTACGGCGGCGTGCAGAAGGTGGCACCCATCCTGGCCGGCACCTTCCTGGTGTCCTGCATGGCGACCCTGTCGCTGCCGGGCCTGGCTCCGTTCGTCAGCGAATTCCTGGTATTGCTGGGCACTTTCAACCGCTACTGGATGGCGGCGGCGTTCGGTGTGACGGCGCTGGTACTGGCGGCCATCTACATGCTGTGGCTCTACCAGCGGGTGATGACCGGCCCGGTGGCCACCGGGAACGAGAAGATCCGCGATCTGGTGGGCCGTGAGCTGGCCGTCGTCGCCCCGTTGCTCGCGCTGCTGTTCGTGCTCGGCGTCTACCCCAAGCCGGTGCTGGACATCATCAACCCGGCGGTGGAGAGCACCATGACCACCATCGGCCAGCATGACCCCGCTCCCACGATCAACGGCGTACCCCGGAAAGCCGAAGGACCGCACCAATGACGCTGCCCAGCCCCAGCATCGAGTACTTCCTGCTGTCCCCCATGTTCATTGTTTTCGGTATTGCGGTGCTCGGCGTGCTGGTCGAAGCATTCCTGCCGCGAAGGGCGCGCTACGGCGCGCAGGTGGTGCTGACGCTCGCCGGGCTGGTCGCGGCCTTCGTCGCCGTGGTCGCCGTGGCGAAGTCGGTCCCGGCCGAGGGTCGGCGTACGGTCCTCGGCGCGGTGGCGGTGGACCGGCCGACACTGTTCCTGCAAGGCACAATCGTCCTGGTCTCGGTGCTCGCCGTCATCTTCGTCGCCGAGCGCAGCCAGCGAACGGTCCCGGCCGCCGAGAAGAGCAAGGTCTTCGCCGGCCTGGATTCCTTCACCCCTCAGGCGTCCGCGGTACCGGGTAGCGACACCGAGCACGAGGCCGAACGCGCCGGCGTCGCCCAGACCGAGCTCTTCCCACTGCTGATGCTGTCCGTCGGCGGCATGATGGTGTTCCCCGCCTCCGACGACCTGCTGACCATGTTCGTCGCGCTGGAGGTCCTGTCGCTCCCGCTGTACCTGATGTGCGGGCTGGCCCGGCACCGCCGGTTGGCGTCGCAGGAATCGGCGCTGAAATATTTTCTGCTGGGCGCCTTCTCGTCGGCGTTCTTCCTCTATGGCGTGGCCTTGCTGTACGGCGCCACCGGCACGCTGACACTGACCGGCATCCGCGATTCCCTTGCCGGCGAGACCAATAAGTCGATGGCTCTGGTCGGCGTCGCGTTGCTGTCGGTCGGTCTGCTGTTCAAAGTCGGCGCGGTGCCGTTCCACTCCTGGATTCCGGACGTGTACCAGGGCGCCCCCACCCCGATCACCGGTTTCATGGCGGCGGCCACCAAGGTCGCGGCCTTCGGCGCCCTGCTGCGCGTCGTGTATGTGGCACTGCCACCGTTGCATCACGACTGGCGCCCGGTGCTCTGGGGAATCGCGATCCTGACGATGACGGTGGGCACCATCACCGCGGTGAACCAGACCAATGTCAAACGGATGCTGGCGTATTCGTCGGTCGCACACGTCGGCTTCATCCTCACCGGCGTGATCGCCGACAACTCCGCGGGCCTGTCGGGCACGTTGTTCTACCTGGTCGCCTACAGCTTCAGCACGGTGGGCGCCTTCGCGATCGTGGGCCTGGTCCGCAATTCCGAGGACGTCGAAGACGCCGACCTGTCGCACTGGGCGGGCCTCGGTCAGCGCTCCCCCATTGTGGGAGTGATGCTTTCGATGTTCCTGCTGGCGTTCGCGGGCATCCCGCTGACAAGTGGTTTCATCAGCAAGTTCGCGGTGTTCAAGGCCGCGGCGCAGGGTGGCGCCGTGCCGCTGGTGGTGATCGGTGTGATCTCCAGCGGCGTGGCCGCCTACTTCTACGTGCGGGTGATCGTGTCGATGTTCTTCACCGAACCCACCGACGACACACCGCATGTCATGGCGCCCGGGGTGCTGAGCAAGGCGGCCATCGCGGTGTGCGCGCTGGTGACGGTGCTGCTGGGCATCTTTCCGCAGCCGGTGCTGGACCTGGCCGAGCGCGCCGCGACATTCGTGAACTAGGTCTGGTCGAAGAATCCCGACTGGTCGTCACCCTTGTTGTAGAAGCCGGAACTGGCGTTGCCCGAGTTCGACACGCCGGAGCTGCCGGCGCCCGAAACGCCGATACCGGAACTGAACTGGCCCGACAGGTTGAACCCGGAGCCGAATGAGCCGGTGTTGCCGAAGCCGACATTGTTGAGCCCCGTGTTGTTGAAGCCAACCAGCTCCGAGCCGTTGTTACCGAAACCCGATATCGCAACGAAGCCACCGGTTTTCACGTTCTGGAAGCCCGACACGGTATCGCCTGAGTTGTTGAATCCCGAGACGTTGGTGGCGCCGGCTGCATGACCGAATCCGGAGACGCTGCCGGGCTGGTCGGTCGCGCTGCCGATGCCGGTGTTGACGCTGCCTGCGTTGAACAGGCCCGTGTTCAGGTCACCGGAATTTCCGAAGCCGGTGTTCAGGGAACCTGCGTTGAACGATCCGGTGTTGCCGCCGAGCCCAGCACCGGCCTGGCCGCCCGCATTGAAATCGCCGGTATTGGCGAAGCCGGCATTGCCGAATCCCATGTTGCTCAGACCGGCGTTGCCGCCGCCGACATTGTTGAAGCCGCCATTGCTGAACCCAGTGTTGTTGAACCCACCATTGCCGAAGCCGGTGTTGATCGCGCCTCCGTTCCAGAAGCCGGTGTTCAGGGACCCGCCGTTGCCGAAGCCGGTGTTGGTGTTGCCTGAGTTGAAGAACCCGAAGTTGCCGTCACCGGAGTTGAAGAAGCCGACGTTGTTGTTGCCCGAGTTACCGAAACCGATGTTGCCGACGCCCGAGTTGAGCGCTCCGATGCCGAACTGGTTGTTACCGGTCAGGCCGAAGCCGATGTTGTTGTTGCCGCTATTGCCGAACCCGAAGTTGAAATTGCCCTTATTGCCGAACCCGAAGTTGGATGAGCCCAGGTTGCCGCTGCCGAGGTTGGACGAGCCCGAGTTGCCGGTGCCGATGTTGCCGCTGCCCCGGTTTCCGCTGCCGAAGTTACCGTCACCGGCGTTATTGCCGAAACCGAGGTTCCCGCTACCGTTGTAGTTTCCGCCACCGAAGTTCAAGGTGCCGAAGTAATTGCCGTTGCCGAAGTTGGTGTAGCCGAGATTGCCGCTGCCCAAGTTGTAGGAGCCCCAGTTGCCGCCGCCCAGGTTGAGGTTCCCGAGGTTGCCGCCGCCTACGTTGACGTTGCCGATATTGCCGGAGCCCAGGTTGAAGTCGCCGGTGTTTCCGGCCCCCAGGTTCCAGCTGCCGAGATTGCCCAGCCCGGTGTTGACGTCAGGCAGTGCAAGGCCGAGTGCAGGTGCGCCGGGCAGCGCGGCCAGGGCTGGGGCCAGCGGTCCGATATCGAGCAGGAACGCGGGCGCGGCAGCACGCCCGAAGATGCCGGCCTGCCCATTACCTGGGTGGAAGAAGCCCGAGCTCGCATTGCCGGCAATCCCGATGCCTGAGCTACCCGCTCCTGCGATTGCGATACCGGCGCTGAGGTTGCCGGAATTCGCAATTCCTACCGTGTCCTGACCGGTGTTGAACCACCCGACCGCACCAGAAGCGGAGTTATTGAAACCTGAGATCAGGGTGGCTCCGACGCCGGCGTCCGAGTTCTGGAAACCGGACGAGAAGCTGGCCGTGTTGTTGAAACCGGAACTGTTTAGTCCTGTGTTGCCGATACCGGAGCCGGTCGCGCCCGGCGGCGTGATCGCACTACCGACGCCGGTATTAAAGTCGCCGGAATTCAGCAAGCCGGTGTTGGTGTTGCCCGCATTGCCGAGACCAGTGTTGAATCCGCCACTGTTCGACATGCCCGTGTTGAAGGCTCCTGTATTGAAGGAGCCCGTGTTGTGCAGCCCGGTATTCCCGGTGCCCATGTTCGATGCGCCCGAATTACCAACGCCCGCATTGAAATCCCCCGAATTTCCGATTCCGAAGTTCGAAGTACCTGCGTTTCCGAAGCCGGTGTTGGTACTACCCCCATTCCAGAACCCTGTGTTGACACCACCGGCGTTGCTGAAGCCGAAGTTGCCGTCGCCGGAATTGAAAATGCCGAAGTTACCGTTACCGGAGTTGAAGAATCCGACGTTGTTGTTGCCCGAGTTCCCGAACCCGAAGTTTCCGGTGCCGGAGTTGAGCGCACCGATTCCGAACAGGTTGTCGCCGGTCAGTCCGATGCCGATGTTGTTGTTTCCGTGGTTCCCGAATCCGAAGTTGTAACTGCCGTTGTTGCCGAACCCGATATTGGTTGAACCCAGATTGCCGCTGCCCAGGTTGAACGAGCCCAGATTGCCGCTGCCGAAGTTGAGACTGCCGAAGTTGCCGCCGCCGAGGTTGCTGCTTCCCCGGTTGCCGAAGCCGGCGTTGCCGTTGCCCGAGTGGCCGAATCCCACATTCAGATTGCCGGAGTGTCCGAGGCCGAGGTTCGTGAAACCGGTACTCCCGAAACCGAGATTGAAGGAACCGAAGTTGCCGCTGCCCAGGTTCAGATTCCCCAGGTTGCCGCCGCCGAGGTTCACGTTTCCGGTGTTGCCGTTACCGAAATTCAGGAAACCGTTGTTGCCGCCCCCAATATTCCATGACCCGATGTTGCCGATTCCGGTGTTCACGTCGGGAATTGCGGCCGCGGCAGCGGCGGCGGATGCCGCCACCTGACCCAACACCGGCAGACCGGCCAGTGCGTTACCCCACGACGACAACGTCGCGGCGGCCGCCGCCGCCCCGCCGTGATAGCCCACCAGTGCCGCCACGTCGGCCGCCCAGAACTCCTCGTACACACTCTCAGCCGCCGCGATGGCCGGCGCATTCTGGCCGAACAAGTTGCCGATCACCAACCGCACGAAGGCATTTCGGTTCGCCGAAACCGCCAGCGGATGCACCGTCGCGGCTCGGGCCGCCTCGAACGCGCTCGCGACCGCTCTGGCCGCCGCAGAAGCATCCCCCGCGCGGCTCGCCGCTACTGCCAGCGACCGCGCATAGACGTCCGCAGCAGCTACCATCTTCGCCGCCGCGGCGCCCTGCCACGCCTGCCCGGCCAACCCCGATGTCACCGCCTGGAACGACTGCGCCGCGGTCGACAACTCCTGTGCCAACCCGTCCCAGGCCAGACCCGCCTCCAGCATCGGCGCAGAACCCGCGCCACGGAACATGCGAATCGAATTGATTTCCGGCGGCAAGCCGAAGAAGCTCATGACCGCGTCCTCCCGATGGACCAGTACGATGACATGTCGCCTGTGACCGCTGTCACATAAGGCGCGTAAGTGACTGTAGAGAACTTGCCCATCGAATGCCGGATTTTTGCTGATTCCCGGCCGCGAGATTCGTTTGCCTAATTCAGAAACGGACGGGTGGCCAGGACATAAATCGCCAGCACGGCTAGCGGCGCCAGCAGCGGCAACCAGGGCACCTGCACCGGAAATGACGTCGCCACCAATCCGACGAAAGTGAAGCCGACGGCGGCGACGATCGTCGGCCAACTGCCGGTGACCACGTCGCCGGACGCATGCCGGCACACCAGGTAGGCCGCGGCGCACAATCCCGACAGCGCGGCCAGCACGTGGGAACCGTCTGAGACCGCGATGAGTAACACCGCCAACAACACGGCAATCGTTGCCGCAGAACGAAATACCGCGCCCAGTCCGACAGCGAGCACGGCAGCGGCTCCGGCGGCCAGCGCAGGCCCGTGCGATCCGATGGTGGCCGCCGCCACCATCAGCAGGCCGAACACCACCGAGAAGACGCGGGTCCCGGACTGCGCGAGCATGTCAGCGCCTCGATCCCCGTACGCGCATCCGACGGTCCGGCATCAGGGCCATCGACTGGTCGAGTGAGCGATCCGACGGCCAGGACAGCACGTCTACGCCGACGGTGGCCATGTCCCGATACATCCCCGAGCGCTGCAGCGCCCACATCTTGACGACCAGTGGGTCGTGCTCGCCCTCGAACGGAGAACTGTCCAGTACGTCCACCACCACCACCACATGGCCGCGCTTACGCAAATCGATGAGCGCCAAGGCGAATTCGGTGTCCAGCAGCGTGGAGAACGCGATGACGATCGCACCCGACGGGACGGCCGCGCGGGGAGCCAGGGTGCCGGTGGTGGTTTCGAATCGCCCGCCGGCATCGAGCACGGTGTCGAGAACGCGATAGAACTGCCGCTGACCGATGTCGGCGCCGAGCCAGCGGGGGCGATTGCCACCGAGAGCGACGATGCCCGCCCGGTCGCCGTGCCGCAGGGCGGTCTGCACCACCTGGGCAGCGCCGCGAACCACGCGTTCGGTGGCAGCGGTTGCGGGCCCGGCCGGCTGGCGATAGGTATCGATCAGCACCACCACGTCAGCGGCGCGGTCGGTCAGGCGCTGCGTCACATGCAGTCGGCCCCGCCGGGCGCTCACCGCCCAGTTCACCGCGCGCAGTTGGTCACCCGGCACATAGAGCCGGATGTCGGCGTATTCCACGCCGGGCCCGATGTGCCGGGTCAGGTGCGCACCCAGCCGGTCGAGCAATTCCACCTGCGGAAGTGACGTCGATTGTGGCGGCGTCAGGGGAAACACGATGACGTCGGCGACATCGACAGTTCCGGTCCCCCTGAGCAACCCGCCCCGCGCGACGACGTCCACCCGGGCCCGCAGGTGGTAGCGGCCCCACCGTTTCGCCACGGCTACAACTGTTTTCGCCTGCGGCTCGCTTTCGGCCTCGTCCAGTTCCATCCCGTCGACGGCCGAGACCGTGAGGTCCGCGGCGGCCGAGCCGTCCGTCGTGGTCCACACCCGCACCCGCGACTCCTCGTTCTCGAAACATCGTTGCGAGTCGGGGTCCGCGTGCACGTGAACCGTCGGGACCGGAGATTGCCAGCTGAGCGAGCACAGCACCCCCAGCAGCGGCGCGGCGAACGCGATGAGCTGCCAGCGTCCGCCCATGACTGCGGCCGCCAGCGCCACTCCTGCGCAGGTGGCGATCGCCAGCGTGAGTGCGGATGCGCGCCAGCGGATCTCGACTTCGCGATGGGTGATCACGTCTGCCGGCGGTCGGCGCGTGGCACGGGCAGGCGCCGCAACAGTTCTCCGACCACGTCGGCGCCCTGGATCTTGCGCACCCACATCTCCGGACGCAGCGTGATCCGGTGGGCAACGGCGGGTACGGCGAGCGCTTTGACGTCTTCGGGGATCACGTAGTCGCGGCCCAACAACAGTGCGCGGGCACGCGCGAGTTGCACCAGGTCGAGTTCGGCGCGCGGACTGGCGCCGACGGCAACCTGGGGATGGTGCCTGGTCGCCGTTGCCAGCGACACCACGTACTGCAGCACGTCCTCGTGCACGGTGACCTGCTCCACCGCTTCACGCATCGCCAGCAGATCGGTTGCGTCCACGACCTGGTTGACCGTTGGCTCCGCCGAACCACGGTCCAGGCGCCGGCGCAGCATCGCCGCTTCATCCTGTTCGGAGAGGTAGCGCAGTTCCAGCCGGATGGCGAACCGGTCCAGCTGAGCCTCCGGCAACGGGTAGGTGCCTTCGTACTCGATCGGGTTGTCGGTGGCCAGCACGATGAAAGGCGTTGGCAGCTTGTGGGTTTGGCCGTCGATACTGACCTGCCCCTCGGCCATCGCCTCCAGCAGCGCCGCCTGAGTCTTGGGGGGCGTGCGGTTGATCTCGTCGCCGAGCAGCAGGTTGGTGAAGATCGGGCCGCGGCGGAATTCGAAACGCCCCGACTGCATGTCGTAGATCGTCGAACCGAGCAGGTCCGCCGGCAACAGGTCGGGGGTGAACTGCACCCGGGTGAATTCCAGTCCCAGCGCGGACGCGAACGAACGCGCGATCAGCGTCTTGCCCAGCCCGGGTAGATCTTCGATCAGGACGTGCCCGCGGGCCAGCAGCGCGGTCAGGATGAGGTTCAGCGCCGAGCGCTTTCCGACCACGACGCGTTCGATCTCGTCGAGGACCGCTTCGCACTGGGCTGTGGTCGTACCAACGGGCATGGCCGCCGGGGTCGTCATCTGTGCTCCATCGTCATACCTTCTCCAACTTACGCAGAATTTCCTCCAGCGCCGCGCGGCCCGGTCCCGGCTGGCTGGCATCGGCATGCCCGACATTGTTCGGATTAACCCATTCCCAGAGTTCGGCGCCGAAAAGCATCTCGCCGGTGGCCCGGAACGCCGCCGGGTCCTTGGCCTGTCGTTGGCCCGTAGTGATCTCAAAGCGACGGGCCAGCATCGGGCGCAGATGACGGTCCCAGTCCTTGCGACTGGAGTCCGACCATCGGATCATCGTCTCGGTGTTCGACAACCAGCGGCGCAGTGAATCACCGAGATCGTCGTGTTCCACCTCAGCTTCCGGCTCACTCGGGTGACCCAGGACGCGGCGCACGTTGAGCAACACCAGCGCCAGGGCCACGCCGGCGCCCACCAGGACGAAGCGGCGGTCCTGCAGAATCAGCGCCAGCATCTCGATCCCGACGATGAGGCAAATACCCAGTGCTATAAGCTTTTTCATGCGACTCTGCCCGCGCGTGGAGCGATCTCGTCGAGCACCAGTTCAAGTACGCGGACCGCTGTCTCACGATGTGCTTCGTCCATCACATGCGGGCTGAACCGGGCTTCCTCGAAGAGATTCACCAACTGGACGGCGTTTTCGGCTCGCAGCGCACGCTGTTCGACCGCACGGGCGAGCACCTCGGTGGGCGTGTCGAACTCCTGCGGCACCGCACCCGGGACGTTGGCCAACTCGCGCTCCATTGCCGCGTAGCAGGCGATGATCGCTTCGCGTGGTTCCCGGCTGAGGTCTGTCATTTCGGCGAGCCCTACCTCCGCGGCCCGCACCAGTGACTCCGAAGCGACGTCCGCAGAGGGCAATTCGGCATGATCGGGAGCCGCTGGTGCTGTTGTCACCGCGCGGCGGCGCCGACGCGACACGATGAAGCCGCCGACGAAAAGCATCAGCAGTACCGGGACAAACGCCACCAGCGACCCGAGCATGTCCGGGCCGTCCTTGGGCCGCGCAGGCTGTTTCGGTTGCGGAGCACCTCCGGTGCCCGGCGGGGTAGCGCCCGAATCCGGTTGCGGCGCGTCAAGACTGATCTGTGGCGGGGTGAACCAGCGGGATACCAGCACCGCGATCAGGAGCCATGCTGCGACCACTCCCAGCGCGATCAACACCACGCGCCAGCTCGGCCGGGCGCTGCCGCCGCCCAGCATGTCGGGCAGCGGGCCGGCGCTGGGCGCCACCGCGCGCGGGTCGCGCAGTCTGGCGATGATCGAGAATGCCAGCAACGCCAAGGTGGCCGCGATCGCCGCGACGAGGAACATCAGCGCCGTCCTGCTCGGCCCCTCCTCGGCAATGCGGCGCCCGTGGTGCGCCGGGAGATACCCGCGTAGCGCGGCGGCAACAAGCATCAGGAGCGCGACCATAGCCACCACCCGCGTGGTGGGCTTGCCGAACATCAGTGACGGTTCCCCGGCGGTTTGGGCCCCATAGCCGAAGGCTAGTGGCGTCGGGCTACCCGGGTCCAGTCGCGGGGGCTTGTCGGCCGGGATGCCTGTTGTGATGTGCCAGGACATCGGCGGCGGTTGGTGTTTAGGAGTTTCGGTGAAGGTGAGCCGCTGCTGTTGGGCTGCGGTGAGCGGGGCCTTCCGTTGCCGACGTATCTCGCCCACGGCCGCGGTTATCCACAAACACGCGACCCTGCCAGAAAGTTTGAGTCAGTAGATCGTGGTACCATCGAACATGTGTTCGACTTCGCGCAGTTCTCGCAGGTGGCCCCCGATGCCACCGAAGCCGAACTCGTCGCGCGCATCGACGCGCTGGAGCAACTCAAATCCGCCGCCGCCGCCGGACAGGCCCGCGCCGCCGCCGCCCTGGACACCGCCCGGCGCGCCGCAGAATCCGCCGCCGGGATCCCCGCAGCCAAACGAGGCCGCGGAGTGGCCAGCGAAGTCGCGCTGGCCCGCCACGACTCCCCGGCCCGCGGCGCCCGCCACCTCGGATTCGCCAAAGCCCTCGTCCACGAGATGCCCCACACCCTGGCCGCACTGGAACACGGGGTCCTCTCGGAATGGCGGGCCACCCTCATCGTGCGCGAATCGGCCTGCCTGGACCTCGAAGACCGCCGCGAACTGGACCGCGAACTATGCGCCGACACCACCGCACTGCACGGCCTCGGGGACAAACGGATCACCGCCGCAGCCAAAACAATCGCCTACCGCCGCGACGCCCGCGCAGTCGTCGAGCGCGCCGCCAAAGCCCCCCAGGACCGCACCGTCACCATCCGCCCCGCCCCCGACACCATGACCTGGGTCAGCATCCTGCTCCCCGTGGCCCAGGGAGTCGGGATCTACGCCGCACTACGCCGCGCCGCCGACACCACCGTCGACCACCGCACCCGCAGCCAAGTCATGGCCGACACCGCCTTCGAACGCATCACCGCCACCCCCGCCACCACCCCCGCACCGATCGCCCTCAACGTCGTCATCTCCGACCGCGCCCTGCTCGGCGGCACCAACGACGCCGCCCTGCTCGAAGGCTACGGCCCCATCCCCGCCGAGGTGGCCCGCACATGGCTCAACGCCGCGCTGGCCGATCACCACGCACTGGCCACCCTGCGCCGCCTCTACGCCAACCCCACCACCGGTGCCCTGGTAGCCATGGAATCGCGCGCCCGAGCCTTCCCCCGCGCCCTGGCCGCCTTCATCAACCTGCGCGACCAAACCTGCCGCACCCCCTACTGCGATGCCCCCATCCGCCACCGCGACCACATCCAACCGGTCAAACACGGCGGACCCACCACCGCCACCAACGGCCAAGGCCTCTGCGAACGCTGCAACTACACCAAAGAAACACCCGGCTGGACCGTCACCGCCCACCACCACAACGGCCACCACACCACCGAACACCAAACCCCCACCAAAGCGCGCTACCGATCCACCGCCCCACCGATCTATTCATTCGTCCGCACCAGCGAAGCCGAAGACGCCATCGCCGTGAGACTGATCGAGTTCAATGCCGCCTGACGAGTTACACCGTGAACGGCGCGTAGCTGCCATCGAGCACCTGCAGGTGCCCGATCGTGCGGCCGGTCACCACGCTCGGGCTCACCCGGGCGAGTTGCAGTGCGGCCTGCGCGAATTCCTCGGCGGTGCTCTCGTCGTCGAAACCGCGGGCGTAGTAGGACAGGCCCGGCGTCATGATCGGCTTGGACGGCGCGAGCGCGTTGACCGCGATGTTGTGCTCGGCGAGATCGAGTGCAGCACAACCGGTGAGATGTTCCAGCGCCGCCTTGGAGCCCCCGTAGCCGGGCAGTCCGCCACCCAGCCGCGAGGCGATGGAGGTGATGTTGACGATCGACCCGCCGCCGGCGGTGATCATGTCCGGGCTGACGAGTTGCATCAGCTCATACGCGGCGAACACCGCGATCTCGAAATGCCGGCGGTAGGCGGTCAGCGGGATGCTGACGAATCCCGGATACCGCGCCTTCTCCGCCGCCGCTTTCTTGGCGCGCGGCGCGGCACCCGGCCGTCCCGGCGCGGTGAACGCCGCATTGTTGATCAGAATATTGATGGGCCCCAACGCATCCCGGGCCTCGTCGACCAACCGGATGATGTCATCGTGGTCGGTGAGGTCGGCCCGGATCGCCACCGCCCGTCCGCCGGCCGCCTCGATGTCGGCGACCGTCTCGCCGATGGTTCCGGGCAGCCGCTCATCCCATACGGCCTCGGTGCGTCCGACGACAGCTACCGCCTCACCGTCGGCCGCCAGCGCCAGCGCGATCTCGCGCCCCAGACCGCGACTGGCGCCCGTGACGATGGCCGTCACCGGGTCACCCCATGCACCACGATGGCGGCGGTCTGCTCCACCCAGGCGTCGTCCAACTTCTGGTCCGGATACAGCATCATCCGCAGCATGGTGGCTCCTCCGATAATTTCGATCAGCCGGTCCGGGTCGACGTCGGCATGCGCTTCGCCGCGGTCGATCGCCTCACGCAGCCGCATCCGCACCTCCGCGAACAAACCGTGGAAGCGCGACATCACCCGCGCGTTCAACTCTGGGTCAGCGGTCATATCGGCCACCAGTCCCGGTAGGGCGGCCCGCACCACGGGGGTGGTGAACACGTCGCGGGTGGCCTCGATCATCATCCGGATATCGGCGGCGAAATCACCGGCCGGGGCCACCAACGCCGTCGGCGCCACCGGGAACGCCGCCTCATGCACCAATTCGGCCTTGCTGGACCATCTCCGGTACAGCGCGGACTTCGTAGTACCGGCCCGCTCGGCTACCGCGGCCAGACTGAGATTCGAATAGCCGATGTTGACAAGCAGTTCCGCGGTCGCCGCCAGGATGGCAGAGTCAATGCGTGGATCCCGCGGCCGTCCGGCGCCGGGGACCTTGTCAAGGGTGGACGGGTCTGCTTTCATAACGCTACCTACCGTATCGTAATTACCCCGCAAAGGAAGCACACCCGTGGCCAATGAACCGGCTCTCGAAGATGTGGGCCGCATGCAACGCTCGAGCCGCGACACCGGCACTGTCCCGGCCCTGATGTCGGAGTGGCTGGCGACGAAGCTGCCGGTAAAGCCCGAGGTCACCGTGGAAAGCGGAGTGGACTCGACGGGCATGTCATCGGAAACCATCATCCTGACCGCGCGATGGGAAGGCAACGAACAGAAGCTGGTCGCCCGGGTCGCACCCACCGCACAAGACGTTCCGGTCTTCCCGACCTACCGGCTGGATCACCAGTTCGAGGTGATCCGGCAGGTCGGCGAACTGACCGACGTACCGGTACCCCGGGTGCGCTGGATCGAGAACACCGGCGACGTCTTGGGAGCGCCGTTCTTCCTGATGGACTACGTCGAGGGCGTGGTGCCGCCGGACGTGATGCCGTATACCTTCGGCGGCAACTGGTTCGCCGACGCACCTGCCGAGCAGCAGCGCAAGCTCCAGGACGCCTCGGTCAAGGTGCTGGCCACCCTGCACTCGATCCCTCACGCCGAGAACACGTTTGGCTTCCTCACCCAGGACTTGACCGGTGACACCGCGCTGCGCCGGCACTTCGGCTGGGTCAAGTCGTGGTATGACTTCGCCGTCCCTGACATCGGCAGATCACCCCTGGTGGAGCGCACCTTCCAATGGCTGCAAGACAATTGGCCGGCCGAGGCCGACGCGCGCGAGCCGGTACTGAATTGGGGCGACGCCCGGGTGGGCAACGTGCTGTACCAGGATTTCGAACCGGTGGCGGTGCTGGACTGGGAGATGGTGACCGTCGGCCCGCGTGAACTCGATGTCGCCTGGATGATATTCGCGCACAAGGTCTTTCAGGAGCTTGCCGGCCTGGCAACGCTGCCCGGCCTACCAGAGGTGATGCGTGAGGAAGACGTGCGCGCCACCTACCAGCAGCTGACCGGCATCGAACTCAGCGACCTCAATTGGTTCTACGTCTATTCCGGCGTCATGTGGGCGTGCGTGTTCATGCGGACCGGCGCGCGGCGGGTGCATTTCGGCGAGGTCGAGAAGCCCGACGATGTCGAGACGCTGTTCTACCACGCCGGGTTGATGAAACGTCTTATCGGAGAGGAGCACTAATGCTTGGCCCGCTCGACGAGTACCCGGTACACCAGATTCCGCAGCCGATCGCCTGGCCCGGCTCGTCCGACCGGAACTTCTACGACCGCTCGTATTTCAACGCACATGACCGGACCGGAGACATCTTCGTCATCACCGGCATCGGCTACTACCCGAACCTCGGCGTGAAGGACGCGTTTCTGCTCGTCCGTCGCGGGGATACGCAGACCGCGGTGCATCTTTCGGACGCCGTCGACCAAGACCGGTTGAACCAGCACGTCAACGGCTACCGCGTCGAGGTCATCGAGCCACTGCGCAAACTGCGCATCGTGCTCGACGAAACCGAGGGCATCGCAGCCGATCTCACCTGGGAGGGCCTGTTCGACGTGGTCCAGGAGCAGCCGCACATCCTGCGGTCGGGCAACCGGGTCACCCTCAACGCTCAGCGGTTCGCGCAACTGGGCAGCTGGAGCGGACAGCTCAGCGTCGACGGCGACGACATCAACGTCGACCCGGCGGTCTGGATCGGCAGCCGCGACCGGTCCTGGGGCATCCGGCCGATCGGAGAGCCGGAACCGGCCGGCCGCCCGGCAGACCCGCCCTTCGAAGGCATGTGGTGGCTCTACGTGCCGATCGCCTTCGACGACTTCGCCATCGTGCTGATCATTCAGGAGGAGCCCAACGGGTTCCGCTCACTCAACGACTGCACCCGGGTGTGGCGGGACGGCCGGGTCGAGCAACTGGGCTGGCCGCGCGTCAAAATCCATTACCGCTCCGGCACCCGGATCCCTACCGGCGCAACCATCGACGCGACCAGTCCCGACGGCACGCCGGTCCACTTCGACGTGGAGTCCAAGCTGCCGGTGCCGATCCACGTCGGCGGCGGCTACGGCGGCGACTCGGACTGGACACACGGCCTGTGGAAGGGCGAGAAGTTCGCCGAGCGGCTGACCTACGACATGACCGACCCCGGGATCATCGCCCGCTCGGGCTTCGGCGTGATCGACCACGTCGGCCGCGCGGTATGCCGGGACGGCGACGGCGACCCGGTCGAAGGCTGGGGCCTCTACGAGCACGGCGCACTGGGCCGGCACGACCCGTCCGGGTTCGCCGACTGGCTAACCGTCGCTCCCTAACTGGTCGATGATCTCGGCCAGCGTGGACAGCCCGATGGGCGCCGCCTGATACAGGAACACCGTGTCCGCGACGCCGTCCAGGCGGTCGCGGATATGCGCGGCGATCTGCGCCGGTGTACCGCACGCGGCGATGGTGTGCATCATCTCGTCGGTGATCAGCGAGCTCATCTCCTGCCAGCGGCCTTGTTTGGACATCGCGTTGAGCTCGGGCTGCAGGTCCTCCCAGCCGTGGGCGGCCAGCACCGGCCGGTACGCCGGCGTCGAACCGTAGAACGACAGCAGCCGCCGGGTCCCCGCGACCGCCTCGTCAGAATCGCCCGAGACGATGACTTCCGGGATGATCCGGAAATCGCGCCGCCCGCGGGCCTCCAGGCCCGCCCGAACTGCGGGCAGGGTGCTGCCGTGCAGAAAACGTTTCGAGCTGAACGGCATCACCAGCAGTCCGTCGGCGTGCTCGGCGGTGGCCCGCGTCAGCCGGGGTCCCAGCGCTCCCACGTAGATCGGCGGCGGGCCGTACGGGTTCGGGCCGGGATTGAACATCGGCGTCATCAGCGTGTGCCGGTAGTACTCGCCGCGAAAATCCAGGCGCCCGCCGGAATTCCACGCCTCGAAGATCGCCCGCAGCGCCGCGATCAGCTCGGTCATCCGCTCCACGGGATGTTCGAACTGCGCGCCGAAACGTTTCTCGATCTGCGGACGAATCTGCGTCCCCAGTCCCAGATGGAACCGTCCAGCACTGAGCAGCTGGTGGTCGTTGGCCTGGTGCGCCAGATGAATCGGGTTGCGCGGAAACGCAATCGCGACATTGGTCATCAGATCCAGCCCGCCCACCATGGCGGCCAGGGTCAACGGGGCGAAGACGTCGTGCGGGCCCTCGAAGGTGGCCACGCCGTGGGCTCCGGCGGCCCGCAGTTCGCGCGCCCGGTCGGCCGCGTCGGTCAGACCGTATAAAGCGGTGAATACCTTCAACGCACTCCCACCTCAAGATCCGGCACGGAAGTAACCCTACGGAACCGACCGGCAATGCTGTTCACTGGAGCACGTGCCGAACCCCCCCTGGAATGTCGACGTTGTCGTGGTGGGCGCCGGTCTCGCCGGGCTTGCCGCCGCTCGGGAACTTACCCAGCAAGGCCACGACGTGCTGGTGCTGGAGGGCCGAGACCGCGTCGGCGGCCGCTCGTTCAGCGGCAGCGTAGCCGGGCTGCCCATCGACCGGGGCGGCTCGTTCGTCGGCCCCACCCAGGACGCGGTGCTCAAGCTGATCAGCGAGCTGGGACTGCCCACCGTCCCCACCTACCACGACGGCAAGAACGTCATCCACTGGCGCGGTGCGGCCCGGCCCTACAGCGGCACCATCCCCCGGCTGTCGCTGGTCGGTCTGCTCGACATCGGCCGGTTGCAGTGGCAGTTCGAGCGGCTCTCGCGCACGGTCCCGATAACCGCGCCCTGGCATGCGAAACGGGCGCGCCAACTCGACGGCGTCTCGCTCGGCCAATGGCTGAGCATGGTGCGCGCCACCGACTCTTCCCGCGACCTGATGGCGATCATGACCCGGGTGACGTGGGGCTGCGAACCCGAGGACGTCTCGATGCTGCACGCTGCCCGGTATGTGCGCGCGGCCGGCGGACTCAACCGGTTGCTCGACACCGAGAACGGCGCACAGCAGGACCTGGTGCCGGGCGGCACCCAGCAGATCGCCGACCGGGCGGCGGCCGAACTAGGCGACCGCGTGGTGCTGGAGGCGTGCGTACGACGCATCGAACGGCACGGGTCGGGAGTTACGGTCACTTCCGATCAGGGCCAGGCCGAGGCCGGGTTCGTCATCGTCGCGATTCCGCCCGCCCACCGTGCCGGCATCGAGTTCAATCCCCCACTGCCGCCCGAATACACCGAACTCGCCCGGCATTGGCCACAAGGCCGCCTGACCAAGGCCTACGCCGCCTACGAAACCCCGTTCTGGCGGGCCAAGGGCTTCTCCGGCCAGGCATTGCTGGACAAGGGCCCGGTGTTCATCACCTTTGATGTCAGCCCGCACGCCGACGGCCCGGGCATCCTGCTGGGCTTCGTCGACCCCCGCGCCTTCGACTCGCTGCCCGCCGACCGGCGACGTCAGGAGGCGCTGCGCTGTTTTGCGTCGCTGTATGGCGAGGAAGCGCTCAACCCACTCGACTACACGGATTTCCGTTGGGGATCAGAGGAATTCGCGCCGGGCGGGCCGACCGCCGCGGTGCCGCCGGGGTCCTGGACCAAGTACGGCAAGGTGCTGCGGCGGCCGGTCGGGCCGATTCACTGGGCCGGCACCGAGACGGCAGACGAATGGACCGGGTACTTCGACGGCGCGGTGCGATCCGGCCAGCGGGCCGCCGCCGAGGTCGCCGCGCTGCTATGAGCTGATCAGCGTCACTCGGGCCTGGCGGTCGACGGCCGCTTCGGCCAGGGCACGCAGCTGCCTGTTCACCTCGTCCGGCTGTTCCAGCATGGAGCAGTGCCCGCCGGGCAACTCGACCAGGTCCACCACGTTGGGCGCGGTGCGCGCGAGCCTACGGGCCTGGCTGATCGGAGTGAGCCGGTCATGTTCGCTGCCGATGACCAGCGTCGGCACCGTGAGCCCCTCCAGGTTGAGGTGCCGGGAGCCGATCTCCTCGATGAGCATCCGCGCGCAGCCACCGCGGCCCATCGGTGAGGTTTGTGCGAACAGTTCGTAGACGAGTTGGACGACAGCCGGGTCGGCGCCGGCACCGCAGGCCATCATCGCCACCAGATACCGGCTCGGAATCCGGACCGCGCCCGGCAGCGGCAGCCCACCGACCGCGCTGATCAGGGTCCGCCCCGCCACCACTCGGGCCGGCGACAGACCGCGCGGCACCGAGAGCAGTCTGATCTTGTCCAGCAGATCACCGCTGGCCGTGTTGATCAGCGCAACGGCGTCGGCACGGCGGCGGACCTTGTGGCGGTAGCGCTCCGACCACGCCTGGATGGTCATGCCACCCATCGAGTGTCCGGCGATCAGCGCCCGTTCGTGCGGCGCCAGGGTCGCGTCCAGCACGCAGTCGAGATCGGACGCGAGGTGTTTGAGGCTGTACCCGCCGCGGCGCGGTACCGCACTGCGGCCATGGCCGCGGTGGTCGAAGGCGATCACCCGGTAATCGGTGGACAGCTCGGCGATCTGGTGCGACCACGCCCGGATGGCACAGACGAAACCGTGCGTCAGGACGATGGGGTAACCCTCGGGCGGGCCGAACACCTCTGCGTGCAGTGTGGTGCCGTCAGCTGCGCGAACTTTGACGGTGCGGCTCGGCGGCAAGGCGGCCGGCAACTGCCGAACCGGTCTTTCACGGGTAGTCATCCGAGCAATCATCACCGCTCCCGCCTTGGTCACGGCTCCGTTGCCGCCATCCAGTTGCCCGCGACTTTACCTGACCGTAATGTGCGGTCCGTCACAAACCAGAACACGATCAGATAACGGCGAAATCGTGCCAGAGTTATCCCGCCGCGGATTTTTGGCGGCAACGACCCTGCTGGCTGGTGGCTGCACTACCTCCGGGCATCAGGCACAGCGCTCCACCGCACCCACCGCCACCGGGCCGCCGGACACGAAATCGGTCCTGATCGTCGGCGCCGGAATGGCCGGCTTGGGCGCGGCGCGCAGCCTCGCCGACGCGGGCTGGCCGGTGCGGGTGCTCGAGGCCCGGGACCGGATCGGCGGACGGGTACACACCACCCGTGACTGGGGCGTGCCGCTGGAGATGGGCGCGTCCTGGATCCACGGCACCACCAACAATCCGCTGGTGGCGCTGGCGCAGCAGGTGCACGCCTCGGTCGTGCCCACCGACTACGACGACTCGACCAAACTGGTGATCGACCCCCAGCTGCAGCCGATGACGTTCGACCCCAAGACCTGGCGGCGGCTGGTGTCCGACGCGTGCGACGAGGTGACCGGCGGAACACTCGGCGCGGCCATCACCGCTCAGTCCGGCGATCTCACCGACCGTGAGCGCGCCGAACTGGATTTCTACGTCACCACCGAGATCGAGGACGAGTACGCCGCCGACGCCGGCCAGCTTTCGGCCACGACGTACGACCTCGGCAAGTTCACCGACGGGCCCCAGTCGGTGATCACCAGCGGATACGACGCGATACCGCAACTGTTGGCCGACGGGCTCCCGATCGTGCTCAACACCCCCGTCACTTCCATTGCGCGACAGGATAATTCGGTGACCATCCGGGCCGGCGACCGAACCTTCCAAGGATCCGCCGCGATCGTCACGGTGCCGCTGGGCGTGCTGAAGGCCGCGAGCATCACCTTCGATCCACCGCTGCCCGAAGGGCACGCGCACGCGATCGATGCGCTGGGTTTCGGCGTACTGGCCAAGAGCTACTTCCGTTTTCAGCGACGAAGCTGGGACACCGAGAACGCCTTCTACGAGTACCTGAGCCCCGAAAATGGCCCCGGGAAAGGAATGTGGGCCCAGTGGTTCACGCTGCCCGCGGCCTCCGGCCCGATCGTCTTGGCGTTCAACCCCGGTTCGCGGGGCCGCAGCGTCGAGTCCACTCCCCCGGCCGATCTGGTGAAAGGGGCGCAGCCCGTCGCGCGGCAAGTGTTCGGCGCCGACGTCACCGAGGTGCGGTCCTCGAGTTGGACCACCGACCCTTACGCGCTGGGCTCGTATTCCTTCCACGCACCAGGTTCCGGTCTCGACGACCGGCGCAGGCTGCAGGAACCGGTCGGCGACCGGCTCTACCTGGCCGGCGAGGCCATCGGAGCGGACAACCCGGCGACCGTCCACGGCGCTCTGCTCAGCGGCCGGCACGCGGCCGCCGAACTGATGCGCCGGCTACCCAAACCGTGAAACAAACTGTGTATCAGTAGTTTTCCAGCGCATCCACGCTACGCCAGCTCGGCCAGGTAGTCTCAAAGATCCGGTAGATGCGCCCGTCGCGATAGACGGCGATCAGCACCAACTCTATCCGGGTCGGTTCTTCGCCGGGACGTGACGTGGTGATCCACAACCGGCCCGCCAGCCTGTCCGCCGCCTCCACCCAGGCCTCCTCGTCGTACTCGACCGAGTAGGCGATCGACGTGGCATAGAGCCTGCGGTGGCTGTCGCGAAAGTCGGCGAAGCCCTGCGTCAGCCCGTCGGAGCACATCACGAACTCCGGATGGTAGTAATGCTCGATCAAATCGCCGTTCTTCGCGACGACCATGCGCTCGAACATCTCGCGAAGTAGGTCGACCGACGTCGTCATCAGGCCGGCACCTGCGCCGGGGTGCCACGCCCGAGGTTGCGGAATCCGACGGCGGGTTTCTTCAGGCCCACCAGGAACGGCAGCGTCTTCATCTCCAGGTTGAACCGCGCCGACAGTTTGCCCAGCCCGCCCCGCTGCGGCTCGGCGTCCGGCACCTCGGCGGTCGAGAGATCGACGTAGAACGTCGACGTCTCGCCGATGCCCTCGAAGTTGTGGATCAGCGGCATCGACGCCCGGCGCATCGATTCGTCCAGGCACTCGGCCACCGCGTCGGTCATCAGCAGGTACTCGGGGATCGGCACCGAGTTCTTCAGCATGCGGTGCACCAAAATGACGTCGACGCCCGCCAACTCGACGTAGCGCTTCACCTTCTGCTCGGCGACCTCACCGACGTGCGCCACGAATTTCAGCGACAGAGTGCCCAGTTGCTCGCAGCTGCGACAGTCGCAGAGCGCTTCCTTCTTGAACCGCTCGCGGCGCGCCAGGAACGACTGCCGCATCTTGGGCAGCCTCTCGCAGACAACGCGGGCGTCGCCGTCCGGCACCCAGAAGAAGGCGGCATCGCCCTCCAGCTTGGCCAGCTTCAGACCCTTGCCACCGGCGTCGATCACCGCCTCCAGCAGGGCGCCTACCGCCTGTTGCGCGTGCGCGAGGTGCAACCGGTTCCAGCTCATGTAGTTGGTGTATCCGCCGATATCCGCAATGAGCAGAACGGCGCGCCGAATCGCCATGGTGTCGCAAGTTTAGTACCGCGCTCAGGATCGGGGAATGTACGGGAGCCTGACCCTGTTGATGGCAGCCCACAGGGCACGCTCGCGAGCGTTGTCGGCGACGAACAGCAGCTGGTCACTGGCTTCGAGCACATCTTCGGGCCCGGGGACGATGACGTTCTCGCCGCGCACCACGGTGACCAGCGCGGTGTTGGCCGGCAGCCCCAGCTCGCCCACGGACTGCCCGACCAGTGGATTATCTTGCGGCAGAGTGAGTTTCGTCAGTGCGGTGCGTCCCTCCTGCAGCCCCATCAGACGCACCAGGTGCCCGATGTCGATGGCGCCCTCGATGCCCGCGACCATCGCGCCGGGCGTCGAGACCGCGACGTCGATCCCCCAGGACTGGCCGAACAGCCACTCGTTGCGCACGTCGTTGATCCGGGCCACCACCCGCGGCACGCCGAACTCGGACTTGGCCAGCAGACCCACCACCAGGTTCGCCTTGTCGTCTCCGGTGGCGGCGATCAGCACATCGCAGGTCTGCACTCCCGCCTCCTGCAGCGCGGACATTTCGCAGGCGTCGGCGTTGAGCCAGTCCGCTTCCGGCACCTTGTGCGGCTCGAAGTTGCGCCGTTGCCGCTCGATCAGCAGGACCTTGTGACCGGCGTCGAGCAACTCCTGGGCGACCGAGCGGCCCACATTGCCGGCGCCGGCGATGCCGATCCGCAATTTCCGCTTGGTCACGTGACCATCTTTGCGTATGGACAGAGACCCGGCACTTCCCGCTGTGCAACGCGCGGCGGCCCGGCGCGGGCTGATTTACTGACAGCACGCCGAAATCGGCGGCCTCGTCCACACCAGATCGCCTCGTCTGAACTGGAACCACATGACCCTGGAACAGCTGTACCTGACTGTGTCGATCGGCGGCCTCGTGCTGCTGGCGAGCATCGTCGGTACCCGCGTAGCCACCGTCGTCGGGTTCCCCAGCCTGCTGTTGTTCCTGCTGGTCGGCGTCGCGATCGGCGAGGACGGCCTGGGATTGCAGTTCGACGACGTCATCCTGTCCCGCAACGTGGGGATCGCCGCGCTGGCCGTCATCCTGGTGGAAGGCGGCCTCACCACCCGCTTCAGCGACATCCGCAAGGTACTGGCGCCGGCGGCCGCCCTGGGCACCCTGGGCGTGGTCATCAGCACCGTGGTCACCGCGGTGGGCGCGCACCTGTTGCTGCACTTCGACTGGCAGCTCGCGCTGTTGCTGGGCGCCATCGTGTCCTCGACCGACGCGGCGGCGGTGTTCTCGGTGCTGCGGGTGCTGCCGCTGCCGCGGCGGCTGGCCGGACTGCTGGAGGCGGAGTCCGGATTCAACGACGCACCAGGGGTGATCCTGGTTCTGATGTTCTCGGTGGTGCCCTTCGTGTTGAAGCCCGAAGGCGCGATCACCGACCTGCTGTACGAACTGCTCGGCGGCTCCGTGATCGGTTTGCTGGTGGGCTACCTCGGCTCGTTCGGTTTGCGGCGCATCGCGTTGCCGGCCTCCGGGCTGTACCCGATCGCCACGTTCGGTCTGGGGCTGGTGGCGTTCGCCGCCGCGGGAGACGCCCATGCCAGTGGCTTCATCGCCGCGTATCTCGCCGCCGTGGTGCTGGCGAACTCCGGCCTGCCGCACCGCTCGGCAACCCGTTCCTTCGCCGAAGGGGTCGGCTGGCTGGCCCAGATCGGTCTGTTCGTCCTGCTCGGACTGCTGGTGGACCCGAGCGAACTGGCGGTCGACGTGATCCCCGCGATCGTGATCGGGCTGGTGCTGCTGCTGGTGGCACGGCCGCTGTCGGTGGTGGGCACCCTGATCTGGTTCCGGACGCCGTGGCGCGACCAGGCTTTTCTATCCTGGGCGGGCCTGCGCGGCGCGGTGCCCATCGTGCTGGCGACCTTTCCGATTGTGGAGGGCGTGCCGGACAGCTCCCGGTTGCTCAACATCGTGTTCGTGCTGGTCGTCGTCTTCACCCTGATTCAGGGCCCCAGTCTGCGGCCGATCGCGCGCCTGCTGGGCCTGATCTCCCGTGAAGCGACTCGCGAGATCCAGGTGGAAGCCGCTCCGCTGGACATGCTGGACGCCGAACTGCTGACCATGCGGGTGCAGCGTCCGTCGAGGCTGCACAACGTGACCATCCTGGAACTGCGCCTGCCCGACCCGGCCGTCATCACGCTGATCATCCGCGACGGCCACACCTTCGTCCCGGAACCCGATACCCGCATCGAGAGCGGCGACGAGCTCCTGATCATCACCACCAGCAAGACCCGCGCGGCGGCCGAGGCCCGGCTGCGCGCGGTCAGCCGCCGCGGCAAGCTCGCGCACTGGTTCGACGAGTACGGCGAGCTGGATTAGTCCGCAAACCTCGGTTCGCCCAGGGTGAAGGTCGCCTCTTCGACGTACGCGCCCAGATGCAGTCCGGGGCGCAGCCACGTCGGCAGCGGGCCCGACGAGGACACACCGACGGTCACCAGTGCCGGGCGGATCCGGCCGTTGAAGGTGAGCAGCGAGTCCCCGACGCGACCGTCCGCGAACTGCTGGCGCGCGCTGCCCTTGACTTTCAGCGGCAGCGCCGGGCCCTTGACCCGCGGCGTCGCGCTGACCGTCCACGACGGCTCGGCGGTGCTGCTGCCGGTGATGAGATTCCCGTCCGCCAGCTCTCCGTCGAAGCGGGCCAGAGTTTTGGGCATCGCCCAGTTGGTGCGGCCGCCGACCAGACTGGACTCCGAATCCACCGACATGAAGGCGACGTTGCCCCAGGGTCGCAGGCCGCTGCGAGAACCGACGATGCCGAGGACCTCGTCGTAAGCGCCCACCGGGGTGTCGGTGTAACGGACGAAGGCGCCCAGGGTCACCAGGGCGGGGTTGCCGGACAAGGCCGGCGGCAAGGCTGCGGCCGCGGCGCGACCGCCGCGACCCAGCCACAGCAGGGCCGAGCAGCGGCACTCCCACGGAGCGGGCGCTTCGTTGCGCGGCAGCGTCGCGACCAGCGCATGGCTGAGCGCGCTTTCCGGCACGCCCCGCACGCCGGTCAGCTCGATGCGAGTGTCGTTGTCCCCCATAGTTACTCCTGATTCTCGATACGCGCCTGGTAAGCGGCCCGCTGCTCGCGGTCCAGCTCTGCGGTGACCTTGTTACCACCCGACAGCCGGAACACCGCATCGACCAGGGCAGCCGGCAATGGGGCGGTCCCGCGGGAAACCAGACCCACCGCCTTGGGCACGAACACGGTGCGGGAGGCGCCGTTGGCCAGTTCGGCGACCACTGCGGTGGCCACGTCCTCGGGATTGACCACCAAGAAGCGCTCCAGCGGCCCCGGTGCCGACATTCCGGCGATCAGTTCGGTACGGACGAAGCCGGGACAGATCGCCGAGATGTGGACGCCGCTGCCCCGCCACTCCTGACGCAACGCCTCACTGAAGCCGACAACGGCGTATTTGGACGCGCAGTAGGTGGCGGCGTTCGGAGAAGCCAGGGTTCCCATCACCGAGGCGATGTTGACGATGTGCCCCGATCCCTGCGCCGCGAAGCGGGCGCCGGCCAACCGGGTGCCGGTCAGCACGCCCAGCACGTCGATCTCGATGGTGCGCCGGGTGACGCCGGGGCTCTCCTGCAGGAACGGCCCGATGGGCATGATGCCCGCGTTGTTGACGAGCACGTCGAGCCCACCGAGATCCGAGGTCGCCTGGTCCAGGAAGGCCTCGAAGCCCGCCGTGTCGGTCACATCGAGGTGATGGCCCGTTGCCCCGATCTCGGCGGCGGTCTGCCGGACGGCGGCGTCCTGTACATCGCCGAGGGCCACCGATGCGCCCGCAGCGATCAGCACCTCACCAATCGCCCGCCCGATGCCTTGCGCCCCGCCGGTGACGGCAACCCGACGACCTCGCAGCTTCGCCATGCGGCCCAGAATCTCATACCGTGCGTCGCCAGCTGCGCTCAACTCCCCGACCCGAGCGCGGCACGAACGAGATCCACTGCGTACGAAGCGCTTTGCGCCGCCCCCTCCATGGTGGTGGGCCAGTCGTTGTGAGTCCAGTCACCCGCCAGAAACAGGTTGGGCACCGAGGTCCGGTTGCCGGGGCGGATGGTCGACATGCCGACCCGGGACGAGAACGTGGCCTTCGGCCAGGGCACGACGGTGACGTCGAGAACCCGGGCCTGCCGGGCGGCCGGGTAACTGGCGCGCAGCGCGCCGACCAGGCGGTCGGCCACTTCCGGGTTCTTCAGCGTCATCAGGTCATAGGCGGCGCAGGTGGTCAACGCGTAGAGATGGTTACCGTCCGGGCGCGGACCGTGCATCCGGTCGCGGTCGAAGACCCAGCCGATGTCGCTGTCCAGCAACGACTCCCACGGCGCCACGGTCCCCAGTGGCCGATCGAGCAGCACGTAGGCGTTCATGATCGGGATGGGCTCGAGTTGTTTGGCCGCCAACCGGATCTCCTCGGATCCCGGCACCTCATCCAGCAGCGAGCGCAGATTCCACGACGGCACAGCCAGCACCACCGCGTCGGCGTCGATCACGCTGCCGTCGGCCAACCGAACCCCGGTCGCCCGGCCGTCGTCCACTACCACCGCTGCCGCCCGGGTGCGCAACCGCACCTCTACGCCACGTTCGGCCATCACCTGCCGAGCGCCGTTGAGGTACAACGTCTCCAGGTCGACGGTCGGATAGCCGATGCGCATGGCCGACCGGCCGCCGCGGCGCACCCGGTCGGCGCCCGTACGCAGCAGCGCGGCGAAGGCGTGTGCCGAAGCGAGCCGCGGCAGCTCGTTCAGCAGGCCGATCACCATGGAATTAACCATGATTCGCCGCACCTCGGCCGGAAACCCACAACGGTCGAGCCATTCATCGACGGTGATGTCATCCAGCGCGTCGTCGAACCGCACCACGTCACGCATCAGCCGGGCCCACGCCGGCGCGGCACGCAGCAGAGCGGGCAGTCCCAGACCCCGCACCCTTCCGAGCAGCAAGCGACGCGCGTTGCGGGGGCGCAGGCCGAAGGTCTCGACGTGCCCGCCGGGATACCGCACGCCGAACTCGTCGGGAAACTCCAGAAGATGTTGTGTGCCAATGGATTTCAGATAGCGGAAAATGCAGTCGTAGGAACCCGCCAGCACATGCTGGCCGTTCTCGATGGAGTCGCCGTGCCCGGACGTCAGGCCGATGGTGCGCCCGCCCAGCTTGCCGTTGCTTTCCACCAGAGTGACCGCGTAGCCGAGTTCGGCCAGCCACACCGTAGCGGCCAGCCCCGCCAGGCCACCGCCCACCACCGCGACGCGCTGCGTCACTGTTCACCTCCGTCCAGGTCAGCTGCCAGGCCCAGGGCCCGCATGGTGCCCGAAAGGTGCGCCCGCACGGCCAGGCGCGCCCCGTCCCCGTCCCCGTCACGGAACGCCCGGGCGATGCGTTCGTGCTCGTCGATAATGGTGGCCAGGCGCTCGGGATGGCGCGCCGATTCGCCGATCATCCGCATCTGCCGGTCGCGCAGGGTCGAGTAGAAGCCGGCCAGGATGGCGTTACCGGCCGCTTCCAGCGTGGCGTTGTGGAAAGCGCGGTCGGACTCCAGGAACTCGTGCAACTCGGCGCCGGCGGCAGCCTTGCGCTGCCGCTGCACCTGCGCCGAAAGTCGTTCATAGACGGCCGCACACGCAGCGGGACCGCGCCCGATCACCGCCCGTACCGCGAACTCCTCGAGCACCAGCCTGGCCTGCAGGACCGCGCGCACCTCATCCGGGGAGACCGGCACCACCAGCGCTCCCCGCTTGGGATACAGCCGCAACAGCCCGGCCGCCTCCAGCTGCAGGAATGCCTCGCGCACCGGGGTGCGCGACATCCCCAACGCGGTGGCGACCTCACCCTCGCTGATCAGTTCCCCGCCCGGGAACTCCCCGGTCAGCACCTTGGCCTTGACGTAGTCCAGAGCACGGTCCTTGGCCGCGCCCGGACCGGTGGTGACCTCCAACGTCTCAGCCCTCCCTTGCGGCTCAGTGGTATCCCGACTCTATTCGGCGGGCGCCACACCCACGCGGTTGCAGCATAGATACAAGATAGATACGATATAGACATGAGCACCGCAATGGACGTCCACGCCGCGACAGTCGAGGACTGGGCTGAGCAGGCCCGCTACTTCGAGTACACCCAAGCCGCCGATCCGATCGGCTCAGGCCATACGCCCCGGGTGCCGATTGCCCAGTTCAGCCCGGAGATCTACCTGGACCGGCCCACCGGCGTGGTGCCGCTGGACCTGTCGGGCGAGCTCGGCATCAGCACGGGCGCGGCGACGAGTCCGGCGCTGCTGGCCAACTTCGTGCGCATCCGCGCGGGCGAGCAGATCGACACCTGCCCCAACGCCACCTCGCAGATGTACTTCGTGTTGTCCGGACAGGGCCTCGTCACGGTCGACGGACGCACGACCAGCTGGACCAAGGGCGATTTCCTCACTCTGCCAGCCGGTGCCAGGGCGGCCTTCCGCGCCGGCGAGGACGCGGCGATGTACTGGGTGCACGACGAACCGTTGCTGCGCCACCTCGGCGTCCGGGCGTCCGAACCGCGATTCCGTCCGACCAAGTTCCGCGCCGCGGACGTGGTCGCCGAACTCGAGCACATTGCGGCGCAACCGGGCGCCAACGAGAGGAACCGGGTCAGCGTGCTGCTGGCCAACGCCGAGCAGGAGCAGACCCTGACGCTGACGCATGTGCTGTGGGCGATGTTCGGCGTGCTGCCGCCCGGTCAGGAGCAGCGCCCGCACCGTCACCAGTCCGTCGCGCTCGACCTGATTCTGGATGCCCAACCGGGGTGCTACACGCTCCTGGGCACCCACCTCGACGATCACGGCCGTATCGCCGACCCGATACGGGTGGACTGGCAGGCCGGCGGCGCCTTCACGACGCCCCCCGGCATGTGGCACGCGCACTACAACGAGTCCGGCGCCCCGGCACACCTGATTCCGGTGCAGGACGCGGGGTTGCAGACCTACCTGCGCAGTCTTGACATGCAGTTCAGCCGTGTGCCTTCGACGCAGCCTCGACGTTCGCGATCTTGCTGAACCCGCTGACCGTGAGCACGCGCACGAGCAACGGGTGGACGATCACGTGCAGCGCGTCCACAGCGTCGGCCTGATCGAACAGGGCGTTGATGCCGGCGCTGTCCACATATCTGACGGCGCTCAGATCGATGGTTATCGGGTCGCGGCTGCCCGCGTTGGCGTCGGACAGAGCGCGCTTGAACACCTCGATGTTGCTCAGGTCGATCTCGCCGGTGGCCGTCAGGCGTGGCGACCCGTCGGAGTCACGGTCGGTGTTCAGGGTGAGCGGTGTCGCCATTACGTGATCCTTGCATGCATGGAGACGGTCGTACCGGCTTCGCTGGATTGGATGCTGCAGTCCTCCATCAGGACTCGCATCAGGGAGATGCCGCGTCCGCGGCTGAATTCGGCGACCTGGGTCGGCGTCTTCCATGCTCCGGTGTCGGTGACGGTGACCTGCAGCCGGTCGACGATCGCTGTCGCGCGCAGCGAGACGGTGCCCACCCGCTGGTCGCGGTGACCGTGCTCGATTGCGTTGGCCACCGCTTCGCCGGCGGCGATCAGCACGTCCTGAATCTGCTCAGGCTCGACACCCGCCCGAGTCAGCCAGCTGCGCAAGGCATCTCGACTGTCGGCGAGATAATTGGCGTCGGCCGCGAACTCCAGCGAGAACGGCGCAGGCTGCCGGTACAGCAACATGGCCACATCGTCGGGATAGCCGCCGCCAGGCTCCAGCTGGGACATCAGCCGGTCGGCCACCTCTTCGAGCTCCTGCGAGCGGCCGTTCTGCACCAGGTCGGCAGCACGTGTCATGCCGTCGTCCAGGGAGTGCCCGCGGCGTTCGACCAGCCCGTCGGTGTAGAGCAACAGCGTCGCGCGCGGCGGCATGGTGATGCGGCTTTCGGGGCGCTGCCAATTCGGGCGCAGCGCCAGGGGAAGCCCGTGTTCCCCACCCAGCAGCACCGTTGTGCCGTCCGCGTACACCATGATCGGGGGCGGGTGCCCCGCGCTGGAGTAGACCAATTCCCCCGTTTCCTGGGTAAGCACCGCACAGAAAGCCGTTGTGCAGCGGGCACCGGGGAGTCGCTCGGCGAAGCGGTCCAGGGCGGTGAGAACAGCGCCGGGGCTGGGCTGCTCGAGCAGCAGCGCGCGGCAGGCGCTGCGCAGTTGGCCCATGACGGTCGCCGCCGCCAAGCCGTGACCGACGCAGTCCCCGACGATCAACGCGACGCGATCCTCGTCGAGATCGACCACGTCGTACCAGTCCCCGCCCACCTGCAACGGATGGCTCGCGGGCAGATACCGCACCGCGAAACCCTGAGGCAGCGACGTCGGCCCCAACATCGCATGCTGCAACGCCACCGCGGTCTCGCGCTGCTCGTCCAGTTGGTAGACGCGCTGCAATCCCTGCCCGAGCCGCCCGGCCAGCACCGCGAGCAGGGTCTGGTCTTCCCGGGTGAAACGCCGGTGCTCGGTCAGTTCGACCCAGATGGCCAGAAGTCCGCGGGGATGCTGCGACGCGATACCGGCCACGCCCGCATCGACGGTGACGGTGCTCAGCAGATCCGTCTCGCGCAGGGACCCGATCTGCTGTTGCAGTTCCGGCGAGAGGTCGGCCCACTCGACCGGCTCTCCGGCGCAGACGACTCGCGGTGCGCGTTCGGTGGGGCCGTTGGCGAAGGTGACCGCCAGCACCCGGCGGGCCTGCCACACCCGGCGCAGCACCTCGGCGGCGCCCTGCAGGGCGTCGGTCAGCGTATCTGCTTGCACCAGTTGTTGATTGAGCTCCGCCAACGCACTCTGACTCTGCACGGCATAGTGTTCGGCCGTAATGTCGCGGAAGGTGCCGACCATGACACGGCGCCCGGAGTCGGGGTCATGAGCGTGGTTGAAGTTGACCGCGATCCACAGCCGGTGCCCGTCGCGGTGGGTGACCGGAATTGTCAGACTGCCCTCGGATTCGTCGAGCGACTTCGCGAACTCGTCCTCGACCAGCTGGCGGGCCGTGATATCGAGCTCGGGGTCCGGCCACCAGGCGTGCGGAGGATCGTACGGAAGTCCTTCGGGGCCGTAGCCGAGGATTTCGCCGAAGGCCGCGTTGATCTCGATGACGCTGCCGTGTTCGTCGATGACGAAGAAGGCTTCCTGCAGCGAGTCCACCAGCGCGGTGCGCCAGCGTGCGTGGTAGTTGCGCATCCGCGCCAATTCGACGTTGGCGCGCACCCGGGCGAGCAGTTCGGCGGCGGCGAACGGCTTGACCAGATAGTCGTCCGCGCCGGCCAACAGGCCTTCGATGGACGCTTCCTGACCGGCCCGCGCCGACAGCAGCAACACCGGCAACGCTGCCGTGCGCTGGTCGGCCCGCAGCGCGGCCAGCAGCTGCAGGCCGTCCATCTTGGGCATCATCACGTCGCTGATCACCAGATCCGGGAGCTGGACGCGGATCGCCTCCAAAGCCTGCTCACCATCCGCCGCACCGCTCACCTGGTACCCGGACGCACCCAGCAGATTGCCCAGATACTCCCGCATGTCGACGTTGTCGTCGGCGACGAGCACCCGGGGCTGCGCGGCGCCGCCCTTTGCGGGCAGCGCCGCCGAAACCGGTGTGGACACCGATTCGCCGGGCAGCCAGCGCAACGCCTCCTGCACATACGGCTCCGAGATCGCGCCGATACTGGTCCGGGGGGCGCTCGGGTCGACCAGTTCGTCCGCGGGCAGATGTGCCGTACCGAAGGGCAACCGGATCGTGAAGGTGGTGCCCTCGCCCTCCCGGCTGTCGGCGGTGATGGTGCCACCGTGCAGCCCGACCAGTTCTTTCACCAGAGCCAACCCGATGCCGCTGCCCTCGGTGGATCGCGCACGGGAGGTCTCGATGCGGTGGAAACGTTCGAACAGCCGCGGCATCTCGGCAGCCGACACACCGACCCCCGTGTCGGCGAAGCTGATCACCGCCTGCCCGCCCTCCTGGGTGACCCGCACCGAGATGCCACCGTCGAAGGTGAACTTCAATGCGTTGGAGAGCAGGTTGAGCACCACCTTCTCCCACATCTCGCGGTCGACATACACCGGCTCGTCCAGCGGCGGGCACTCCACCGTGAGCGCCAGGCCGACCTGGTTGATTGCCGAACGGAACACGCTGGCCAGTTCGGCCGTGAGGGACGCCAGGTCCACCGGCTCGAACTGGGCACGCATCCGCCCCGCCTCGATGCGGGAGAAGTCAAGGAGGGTGTTGACCAGCTTCGCGAGACGTAATCCGTTGCGGTGCACCAGCTCCAGTTCCTGACGAGCGGTCTCGTCGAGACTGTCGTCGCGGCTGCGCAACTCGTCGACCGGCCCCAGGATCAAGGTGAGCGGGGTGCGGAACTCGTGGCTGATGTTGGAGAAGAAGGTGGTCTTGGCGCGGTCCAGTTCGGCGAGTTCCTCGGCGCGCTGCTGCTGGGTCTGGTAGCTGCGGGCGCTGCTCACCCCGGTCGCGAGGTAGCCGGCGACCAACTCGACGAAACCACGGTAGCCGTCGTCGAGCTCGCGATACCGGTTGAGTCCCGCGACCAGAAACCCGAGCGGCGGGGCGCCCTGTTGCAGCAGCGGCACCATGAAGGCCTGTTTCGGCGGCTCGGGCCAGGCGCCGGTGGGCAGGTTCGCCGCCACGCCGTCGAGTTCGATCACCTCACATTCGCCCTGCGCCGCCTTGTCGGCCGGCCACAACGAGTCGCCGTCGCCGGTCAACGTCTCCGGTGCCGCCGGATGCCCGAACGCGATGCCGCTGACACCGGCCAGCTGTGCGTCGCCCCGCTCGCCGAACAGGTAGGTCAGGCTGAAGGGGAGGTCATAGGGGTTCTTGTTGAGCTGGCCTGAGGCGAAGTCGAGCATCTGGCGCTCGGTGCGGATGACGCTGGGGTCCGAGCCCAGATCGCGCAGTGTCGCGATGCGCCGTTGGGCAATGACCCGCTCGGTGTCCTCGCTGACCACACAGAGCAGTCCGACGACGCGGGCGTCGTCATCGCGCAACGGGCTGTAAGAGAACGTGTGGTAGGACTCCTCCGGATAACCGGACCGGCCCAGGATGAGCATCAGCGCCTCGTCCCAGGTCGCTTCACCCTCGCTGAGGACGCGCTCCACCCGCTGGGCGATATCCGGCCAGATCTCCGCCCAGACTTCGCTGGCGGGCCGGCCCAGCGCCCACGGATACTTGCGGCCCAAGGTGTCGCGGCGGTAGGCCGCGTTGCAGAAGAAGGTCAGCTCCGGGCCCCAGCCCATCCACATGGAGAACTGGGACGACAGCAGGATGTCCACGGCGGTGCGCAGGCTCTGCGGCCAATTATCAACTGGCCCAAGCGGAGTCGACGCCCAGTCGACGGCCGCCAGATCGCGGCCTATCTCCTGGTCTGCGCGAAAGACCACTGACGTCCCTTTCCCGTCCTCGGAACCCGTACCCGACACTCAGTATGACTTCACCTGGCCGCCAGCGGTGTGGCGATGTCCTCCAACGATTTGCCTTCGGCGTCGACGGCGAGGAACCAGGCGACCAGGCCGCCGATGATCATCACCGCCGCGCCCAACAGATAGCCCAGGAACAGCAGCAGCGGCCTGGAGCCGTCACCGATCAGTGCGCCGTAAATGACCGGCCCGAGGGCGCCGAAACACTGCGCGATGGCGAAGAACACCGCGATTGCCTTGGCACGAACCTCGAGCGGGAAGATCTCGCTGACGGTCAGATAGGCGGCGCTGGCACCGGCCGACGCGATGTAGAAGATGACGCACCAGGCGACGGTCTGGGTGATCGCGTTCAGCACGCCGGCCTGGAACAGGGCCGCGCTGACGGCCAGCAGCAGCCCCGAGAGCAGGTAGGTTCCCGCGATCATCCTGCGCCGGCCGATGGTGTCGAAGAAGTGCCCGATTGTCAGCGGCCCCAACAGATTCCCCACTGCGAACGCGATGAGGTACAGCGGCGTCGACGCAGACGGCACGCCATAGAACTTGCCCAGCACCAGGGTGTAGGTGAAGAAGATCGCGTTGTACAGAAACGACTGGCTGATCATCAGCACGGCACCCAGCGCGGCCCGGCTCGGGTAGTCGCGAAACAGCACGCGCGTCAGCGCGAGGTAGCCGATTTCCTGGGCGGGCCGCAATTCGATGGCCGTCGATTCGTCGACCGGCGGCAGCGCGGCCCCGGTGGCCCGCACCTCCTCCTCGATGTGGGAGATGGTCCGCTCGGCGTCCTCGGTGCGACCGTTCATCACCTGCCAGCGCGGGCTTTCCGGCAGGTTGCGCCGCACCAGCAGAATCACCAGAGCCAGCACCGGGCCGAGCAGGAAGGCCAGGCGCCAGCCCAGGCTCAGATCGATCGCGCGCAGGAAAATGAAGGTGCCCAGCGTGCCCAGGACCGCCCCGGCCCAGTAGGTGCCGTTGACCGCGATGTCCACCCGGCCACGGAACCGGGCCGGGATCAGCTCGTCGATCGCCGAGTTGATTGCGGCGTATTCGCCGCCGATGCCCATCCCGGAGATGAATCGCGTGAGATAGAGGAACGCGATCCAGGCCGCACTGTTCCCGAGCGTGGCGGCGGTGAGCGCACTGCCGAGCAGGTACACGCCCAGCGTGACCATGAACAGGTTGCGCCGGCCCAGCTTGTCGGACAGGCGCCCGAAGAACAGCGCACCGGCCACCTCGCCCGCCAGGTAGACGGTGGCGACGAACCCGACGGCGGCCGACGACAGATGCAGTGTCTGCGGTTCGGTCAGCGTTTCGGCGACCGCACTGGCGACCGTGATTTCCAGGCCGTCCAGGATCCAGGCCACGCCGAGTGCTACCACCATGCGCGTGTGGAAGGGCGACCAGGGCAGCCGATCGATCCGTGCGGGAATCAGGCTGCGGATCGCTCCACGTTCGTCGCTATTCGGCACACGTCCTCGTTCCCGTCTGGGGGATTCCAGAAACATTCATCCCGCAAGCTGATCGGCCGTCGGCGGCTGAGCGAACACGCGTTCTCCGGTGATCAGGTCGGACTCGTCGAAGCCGAACACCGCCCACAGCCGGAGCTCGAACGGCTCCGTCGCCGTAGTCGGAGTACCGCGCAACCAGAACTCGATCTGCACCTGCCCGTCGTCGAGGTGGGTCAGCTCGATCAGCTCGTTGGTCTGGTCGGGCACCAGCGTCCGGCCGTCGATCCAGTACCGCATCACCTCGTCGGCTCCGTCGAACACGGTGCCGTCGGGCAGTTCGTAACGGGGATGGCTGAATGTCGCCATCGTCCGGTCCCATTCCTGCACGTTCTCGCTCTGCATGTGCTCGATGACGCGAGCCGTGCGAGCCTCCTGATGCGCGCGCCGGTCGGGATCGGCCATGAACGCTCCTTTCATGAATTACTCAGCCCAACAACCAGATTGATGGTGACGGCCAGGATAACCGCCCCGAAGAGGTAGGACAGCAGGGCCTGGCACAGCGCGATCCGCCGCAGTTGGCCGGTCTTCAGCGTGGTGTCGGATACCTGGTAGGTCATTCCGATGGTGAATCCGACGTAGAAGAAGTCGAGAAAACGCGGGTTGTCCGTGCCGTTGAAGTCGATGCCGCCGGACGAGTCCGAGTAGTACACATCGGCATAGCGGATGCTGAACACGGTATGGACGACGCACCACGCTACGGCGATGCTGACCACTCCGATGGCTGCGGCGATGTCCTTCTCGGCCCCGGTCTTCGAACTGGCGGTCAGTAGATGCGCCACCCCGGCCAGACTCGCCACGCTCGCCGACAGGATCACCACGTCGATGAGCCAGCCGGTCGGCGGGTCCTCCGGCACCACGTGCTCACGCGTCCGCTCGGCGTCCATCGGCAGCACGACGATCCACGTCCACACCAGATAAACCAGCGCCGCCGTGGTCCAGCCGACGCTCGGCGCGTACTTCCAGCCCGTCGTGCCGGCGATCAGCGACACGGCGGCCACGCCGACGAGCCCCGCCACCATCAACCGGGTAACGACGTGTCTGCGCCAGCCTCGCATCGCGGTCAAATCAGCGCCGCGGCCGGCGGCAGGGTGGCAGCGACCGGCGTGAGGTCGCCGGAAAGTCCTGCGGCAGTGCGCAATTCGCGGAAGGAGTCGATCAGCGCGTCGGTGGCCTCGTGCGGATCGTCGAGCGTGCGGTCGTCGGTCAGCACCGAGACGGCCAGTTGGTCGACGTAGCTCCAGACCGTGATATTCATGCCGCTGCCGGCGACGATCGGCCCCACCGAATAGATTTCGTTGAGCGTCGCCCCCTCGATGCAGCCGCGTTCGCGCGGCCCGGGCACGTTGGACACGACCAGGTTCATGACGGCGCCCGACTCCATACGCCGGGCCTGGGTGCGAAAAATCCCCGGCGACAACGCCGTCGGCAGATAGGACATCCACGCGGGCAGCACGGTCCGACCGAGCAGCTGGTGATTCTCCTTCGCGATCCTGGTGGCCATCGCCGTGAGCGTCACCCGTTGCATCGGGTCATCGACGTGCACCGGCAGCGACGGTGTCATGTATGTGAATTCATTGCCGGCCAAGCGGTCTGGCGACGGGTTGTAACTCACCGGTACCCCGGCGATCAACGGGACGTCGGCGTGGCCGTCATAGCGCAGCAGCAATCGGCGCAGCGCGCCCGCGACGGTCGTCAGCACGACGTCGTTGAGCGTGACCCCGAGGTGCTTGCTCGTCTCCTTGACGTCGGCCAGCGCGAGCGGCGCGGTCGCGAACCGGCGCCCCGGGCCGACCCGGTGGTTGATGAAGCACGGCGGCGGGGCGAAATTGCGCGCCAGGTCGGGGTTGGCGCCCCGTTCCTTCGATCTGCGCCGCACCCGTGCGACGCCCGAGGCCGTCTCGTTGACCAGACGCGGCAGTTTCCGGATCAACCCGGCGTGGTCGCGGACGGCCTCCTTGAGCAGGTGCGAGCGCGTCGGCAGTTCGGGCGGCACCCGCCGCGGCTCGGGCTGATGCGGCGACAGCGCCTGAGCCATCTGGTTTGCCGAGGCCATGCCGTCGGCCAACACGTGATGGACCTTGTGAATGATGGCGATCCGGTTGTCGGCGAGCCCCTCCGCCACGTACATCTCCCACAGCGGGTGATCACGGCGCAACGGGGTGCTCGCGATCTCGCCGATCAACTCATCGAGTTCGCGGCGCCCACCCGGCGCCGGCACCTGAGCCCGGCGTACGTGGTATTCGAGGTCGATGTCGTCGTTGATCACCCACATGGGGTGGTGCAGCTTCAGCGGGATGTCCAGCAGCTGGTAGCGCAACGGCTCAAGAGCCATAAGCCGTTGGTACCCGACCGAGCGAAACAACTCGAAGTCGAAGTCCTGCTCCATATTCGACACGTCGAGGATGCCGATTTTCAGCGTGTGCATGTGGATCTCGGGTGTCTCGGTGTAGAGCATCAGCGCGTCGACACCGTTGAGTCGCTTCACACGCCTATTCCACCCCGTCGCGGGTTTGGACGCCAGACCCCCATCCCGGGCTTACACTTCGGTCGGTTGTCCGACTAATCAAGGAGCCGTCGATGGCATACGTGCGTGCGGAGCGGCGCCAGGAGGAGATCGTCGCCGCCGCGGTCCGGGTCCTGAGCGACGTCGGAGTTCCGGGGACGACCTTGCGCGCGGTGGCGGCCGAGGCCGGGATTCCGCTCGGCACGCTGCACTATGTGTTTCCGACGAAGGACCAGTTGCTGCGCGCGGTCATCACGGCGGTCATCGACGACGTGGTGGCGACGGTGCAGCCCGGCCTTGCGCCCGACCGCGGCGTCGCGCACGGGCTGCGGCAGGGTATGACGGGGTTCTGGAACGCGCTGGTCGAACGTCAGATCGGACTGCAGATCATGCAGTACGAACTGGCCATGTACTCGGTGCGTAGCGAAGGCGCGGGCGGACTGGCCCAGTTGCAGTACGACCGCTACACCGATCTGGTCAGCACGCTGTGCGAGCAGGCGGCACGGGCGGCCGGCGAACGATGCGCCGTCGACTTCCCGACACTCGGGCGGTTGGCGCTGGCCGTGCTGGACGGCCTGATCGTGCAGTACGTGGCCAGCACCGACGCCGCGCGCGCACGGCACGATCTCGAACGCGCCGTGGACATGCTGGTGATGTTCGCCGACCCCCAGCCGATCCCGGCGGCGCGGTGACCCGTGTTGCGCAGGCGCCACCGACTGTGGCTTACTAATTCGGTCGGTTGACCGACTTATTCTGGACGCGGGAGGCACTCGGTGCGGAACTCAACGGTTGTCGTGGTGGGCGCCGGTTTATCCGGACTGACCGCTGCGCACGAGCTCGATCGCCGGGGCATCGACGTCATCGTCCTCGAAGCTGCCGATCGCGTGGGCGGGCGCGTGCTGGGCCGGACCAGCACGCTGGGGTCGCGTTTCGACCTCGGTGGGCAGTGGATCGGCCACGACCACCACCGGGTCAAGGAGTTGGCCACCGAGCTGGGCGTGACGGTGTTTCCCATGCACACCGGGACGCTGCCTACGGTGATCGACGGCCCGCGGCGGGTTTCACCACTGGGCCCGTCGATGCTCGTCTCGGCTCTGGCGCTGACCGGGATTGGCGTGCTGGCACGGCTCGGGGCACCGGCCGGATTCAACGCGACGACACTCGACCGCTGGCTGAGCAAGGTGCCGGGCCGTACCGCTCGGCGACTGCTCGAGGTGGTGGCCCTGATCTCGTGGACCGGCGATCTCGACCGGCTGTCGGTGCGTGCCGCCACGGACATGATCCGTCACCAGGGAGGCCTGCTGACGATTCTCGGGACCAAAGGCGGCGCCCAAGAATCATTGCTGGTCGAGAGCGCCGGGGCGCTGGTCGAGCGGTTGGCGGCAGGGCTGGGCCCGCGGGTGCGCACCGGACATCGGGTGACCTCGATCGAGTGTGGCGACCGGGTGCTGCTTCGCACGCCGTCAGGGGTTGTGCAGGCCGACAAGGTGATCGTCACGGTGCCGCCGCCCGTAGCGTCGCGGATCGCGTTCGAACCCGCGCTACCCGCGGATCACGTTGCCCTGCAGTGCAATACATACATGGGGTCGGTCTTCAAGGCGGTCGCTGTCTATCAGCGGCCATTCTGGCGGGAACGGGGCGGCGGGGAGTTCCTCGTCCTGGGCAAACCCGGCAGCGCGGTTTTCGACACCTCCGCGCCGGGAGGACCCGGCCATCTGTGTGTGCTGGTCGGGGGCCCCGAGGCGCGCGAACTGTCCCTCCTGGACGACGCGGCGCGCCGCGAGGCAGTGCTGGCGCCGCTGGTGGCCCACATCGGTCATGAGGTGCTGCAGCCGGTCGACTGGCAGGAGAAGTCCTGGCACCTGGACGAATTCGTCGAAGGTGGGTACGTCGCACTGCCGAAACCCGGCACCACCGAGGGATTCGTGCCGATGGCATGCGCTCCGGTCGGCGACCTCCACTGGGCTGGATCAGAGACGGCCAGCGGGCATCCGGGCTATCTGGACGGGGCGATCGAAGCCGGCCGGCGCGCCGCCGCAGAAGTGACCGCTGCCCTACAGCCGTCCCTCGACCCGTAGTTTCGGGTGCACCCAGTTGGGCGATCGGCGTTCCTTGAAGGCCAGAAAGCCCTCGATCGACTCGGGCGCGCCGAGGCTGGACTGCATCCCGATCCGGTCGTAGAGGCCCAGGTAGCTGTCCAGGCTGGACTTGATCACTGCCCGGGCGGCAGGTGCGGTGCGGCAGCACTGTGCGAGCACTTCCCTTGCCGCAACGGGCAACTCGTCGTGGGCAACGACGCGCGCCACCATCCCCCACTCCAGCGCCTCGCGGGCGGACAGGGTGCGGCCGGTGAACATCAGGTCGCGGGTCCGTACCGGACCGATGAGCCGGGCGAGCATCTGGCTGTAATAGGTGTCGGCGATGCCGCGGTAGAGCTCGGGCACCCGGAAGGTGGCGCGGTCGCTGACCACGGCCATGTCGGCACACAGCGCGATCTGCAGTCCCCCGCCCTGACAGAGTCCGTTGACCGCGGCGACCACCGGCTTGGCGGACTGGCGCAGGGTATCGAAGGGCAGCGCGTCCATGCCGAGCGCCGAGCCGAAGGTCAGCCAGTTGTCACTACCGCCGCCGCCCATGTCGCCGCCGGGTGCGAAGACGTCCCCGGTGCCGGTGATGAGCAGGCCCGCCAGATCGGGATCGGAGCCGACGTGATTGACCGCGTACTTGATCCCGAAGTACATCGCCGGCGTCATCGCGTTGCGGGCTTCCGGCCGGTCCAGGGTGCAGACTCCGAAGGCGCCCTCGCGGGTGAACTTCAGAAACGGCGTTCCCAGCCAGTCGCCGTCGGGTGGCCTGGGGGCCGGTGGTTGCTGACCCTGCGTCATCAATGCCCTTGCTGTCCAGGCGCATTGGTGAACCACACGTTCTCCTCGCGTAGCTCGCGGCTGCGCCAGCCGTCTTGGGTCCGGACGAGTTCGTGGTGATAGTAGCCGCCGCATACGCTCATCTCCGCCGTGCCCGGCAGCTGCATCGGGTTGTAGAACATCGCCCGGACCCGCGCGGTGTCGCCGTCGATGTCGGCCTCGATGTTGGTGATGTAGTGCATGGTCCAGGGAATCACGGCCATTCCCTTGCTCAGCCAGTCGCTGACCTCATCGCGCGGGCCGGCGACCGCCCCGGCAGAGGTGTAGTCGATGACCGCGTCGTCGGTGAAGACCGAACGGTAGAGCTCCCAGTCCTTACCGTCGACGGCGCGCGCGTAGCGGTACAGCAGTGCGGCGATCTCGTGCTCGTCACTGATCTTCTGCGGATTTGTCATGATATGCCGTGACTCTAAAGATTTAGAGTCCTAGGCGCAATAGCCGGTATGATCCAGCCCATCGTGACTCCACACAGGGCCAAGGGTGAACACCGTCGCAGGTTGTTGTGCGACACCGCGATTCAGTTGCTCGCCGAGGAGGGCGCCAAAGGCCTGAGTCATCCGAAGGTGGATCAGCGGGCCGGCCTGCCCGCCGGCAGTACGTCGTTCTACTTCCGTACCCGCGCCGCGCTGCTGTTGGCGACCACCCGGCGGGTGTGCGAGCTGGACCTGGCCGACCTGTCCGCGGTGCTCGGACCCCGCGAGGACGACTCGGGCGGCATTTCTCCTCTGGCGGCCCTGATCATGCTCTCGGCGCAGGAGCCCCGGCTCAGCCGCACCAAGGCCCGGTTCGAACTCATTCTGCAGGCCAACAGGGACCCGGATCTGACGGCCGTGTTTCACGAGAACGTGCAGCTGCTCACCCGGATTCAGCGCGACATCGTCATCCGGTCGCAGCCGGGCCGTGAACTCGCCCCGGCGACCGTCGACGAACAGGTCTCTGCCACCTTGAATTTCGTCAGTGGCTTGTTCCTGCGGCTGGTCGCCAGCCAACGGGCGTTCGACGATGGCCACCATCTCGACCGGCTCCTCACCGGCATCATCAACGGCATCGCCGCGGCGCATCAGGACACAGCCGACGAACCCTGACCTACGAAAACGCCGCGTACCGGCAGGCTTCTGTCGTCGGCGGGCGCCGCCTGCCGGGCGAAGTAGGTCACGTAGAAGGCGGCGCTGAATGCCGCCAGCGTGCCGACGATGAGCACCCCGAAGGGCACCGAGAAGCGCGCCATGTCCGCCGCAAAATAGCGACAACACACCAACAATGCCGCCAGGAACGCGGCGCCGAAACCCGTCATGCCGATCCGCCACCACACCCGGTCGCGCACCGGTTCCCGCAACGCCGACTCCACCGTCAGGCACAGCACCCCGCCCGCCAGAAGATCGACGCCGTAGTGATACCCGAAGCCGAGGGTCGCGGCGACGGTGCACACCAGCCACAGCGCGCCACCTATCCGCAGCCACCGCGGTCCCCCGCGGGAGTGCAGGAACACCGCCAGCGCCCACGCCGTGTGCATTGAGGGCATGCAGTTGCGTGGGGTTGATCCGTCGAAGGCAATTGCCCTGGGCGACAAATTGATCCGCGGCACGGAGTGCGGCCAGAAGTCGCCGACTTCGAATCCCCGGCCCGCGCTCCCGAAGGCGAAATCCGGGCCGACCAACGGGAAGAACACGTAGATCAGCGGCCCGATCAGGCCGAGCACGAGGAATGTCGGGATCAGGAAATGCCGTGGCCAGCCGCCGATGCTGACGTTGCGCAGTTGATAGATCGCGACCACCATTGCCGCGACGGGCAATTCGATGTACACCCAGTGAAACGCCGCGTTGAGAACCGGACCACCCGCATGCAGGAGCCGGCCCAGTAGCCACGACGGTTGCGCGAGGGCGTGATCGGCCAGCAGTGCGTACTCGTCCATGACCACCGGCCGCAGGATCGCGGTAATGCGCAACCAGCTGTCGCCGACCTTCGTGGCGATGATGAGCAGCAGGCCGAAAGCGACTCCCCGCAGGGCCGTGCCGTGTTCCTCCCTGGCCCAGCGCCGCCACGCGACGATCACCGCCAAACCGGTGAGCACGATCAGCGGACCGTTGCCGAGCGTCCACGCACCCCCTCGCGCCAGCCGCACCGCCGCGAAAACCACGTCAAGGGCCGCTGCCAGCGACAACGACCAGAGCCGGTAGCGGCGGGACAACCCGACCATCGCCACACCCAGACCCACCCACGGAACGGTGGCCGACGTCGGCGTACCGACATAGTCGCCGGCCAGGCTGCGAAGCGGGCCCACGAATCCCGCGCCGCTGGCCGTGATCTGCAGTCCGATCACCACCGCGGCGATGAGCGCGACGGCGGTCGGCGCCCACAGGCGGCCCGCCTGAGATTGCCACTGCGCTGCGCGCAGCTCGCCGGTGAACACCCGACGAATAATAGGTGTCAGGTTGGCGTCCCGGGCAAGACTGGGTGGATGCCGCGCCCCGGTGTGTCTACCCCTGGGGGCGGCGCCGGACACCGAAAACCGGGACGAGACCCGAGTGATTGTCTATGTCGGAATGGGCGACCGGTTGGCCGGGCCGACGACGTCGGGGGCGCAAGTGAGTCAGGCCGCGCCGAACACCACCGCGACGTTGTTTCCGCCGAAGCCGAACGACTCTGCGACGGCGTAGCGGTAATTGCCGCGACGCGGCTCGCCGGCGACGACGTCCAGCGCGATTTCAGGGTCCGGTTCGGTGAAATTCAAAGTGGGCGGCACAATTCGGTCACGCAGCGCCTGAACGGTGAGCACCGCCTCGATCGCGCCGGCCGCCCCCAGTGAATTTCCCAGTGCAGCCTTCGGCGCGTATACGGCGGGCGAGTGCTCACCGAGTGCCCGGTGGATCGCGCGCGCCTCGGCCGCGTCTCCGAACGTGGTTCCCGTCGCGTGCGCCTTGACGAGGTCGATGTCGGCCGGCGCCAGTCCGGCCAGGTAGACGGCACGGCTGATGGCGTCGCCGGCGCGCTCACCGGCCGGGTCCGGCAGCACGGCGTCGCATCCGTCGGACGTGACGGCGGCGCCCATCAGCCGGGCCAGGATGGGCGCGCCCCGCGCTTTCGCGTGTTCCTCGGTCTCCACCAGCATCATCGCGCCGCCTTCGGCCAGCACCATGCCGTCGCGGTGCTTGTCGAACGGGCGGCAGCCACCGGTCGGGTCGTCGTTGTTGGTGGAAAGCATGCCGAGCTGCCAAAACGTGGCCAGGGGAACCGCCTCGATCACGGTCTCGACACCGCCGCAGATCGCCATGTCGGCATCTCCGAGGACGATGCTCTGCCACGCTTGCGCGATGGCCGCGGTGCCCGACGCGTCAGCCATCACCGACGTCTCGACGCCCGCTTTGGCCTCGCGGTCCAGTCCGATCACCGCAGCAGGCGCGTTCGGCATGTATTTCTGCACCGAAATCGGCGAGATCGCCTTCAGTCCCTTGACCTTCCAGATGTTGTGCCAGAGCGGGATGTCCTCGGTACTGCCCAAGCCCAGGCCGACCGACACCATCAGCCGATTGGTGTCGACCTCGGGCGAGCCGGCCTGCTCCCACAGGCGCCGGCTCACCACCGCCGACAGCTTCTGCATGAACGCGAACCGGCGCAACTCGACGCGGCCGAATTGCTCGTCCAGATCTTCGCGTAACGGACCCCCGATGCGCACCGGCGAATCGAATTCGGTGACGAAGTCCTTATCCAATTTGCGAATTCCGCTGCTGCCCTGCAACAGTTGCTGCCAGGTTTCCTCGGCATCTGGGGCGAGTGACGTCGTGGACGCCACCCCGGTGACGACTACGTCAGGGAAACCTTCACCCGTTCTCAGTGCTGCCATGCCGATCCCTCGTGTCGAACATCGACGTCACGTCCCCCTCCAGGAGCCACGCCTACTCTAGGTATCAACTTCCCAGGAAGTGCCGGCGAAAACCCGTCATGGGCAAATCGCACCATGATGATAAACAGCCCCGCAGGAGCAGCAAAGACCTCGTCGAACTCCGGCGGCGGCATGCCACGTTTTCACCGCTCGGCTGCGGGTAACACTGTCGATCTGCCGAATGAAGGGTCGCCGTGGGGCACGCCTCGCTGATGCATGGAACTATTCCCGCCGTGGTGCAATTCCTCACCGCGGTGGCGCTGCTTTATGCCATCGGGTGGCGTGGGCGGCGGTGGCGCCTGGTGTGGATTCCGTTGGCAGTCACCGCGGGGGCGGTGACCGTCGCGGCGGCGCATTGGGCGTACGACACGCTCGGGATCGCCAGTGAGCCCGCGCCACGACGACTTTGGTTGTGGGTCTTCCTTTTCGGACTCGCCGCCGCCACGGCCGTCGCCGGGTGGCGTGGTGCCGGCGGATGGCGCCGCAATGCATCGGTATTCGCGGCATCGTTCTGCTTACTGAGCGCCGGTTTGACGATCAACAGCTGGCTGGGTTACTTCCCCACCGTTGATGCCGCATGGAGCCAGCTGACCAACAGGCCACTGCAGGATCAGGTTCATATCGGAACCGCCTACGCCATGCAGCGCAAAGGCGCTGCGGTGCAACGCGGAAAGCTGGTGGCGGTGACGACGGGCACCAAGGTGTCCGGGTTTTCACACCGCCGCGACTGGGTCTACCTGCCGCCGGCCTGGTTCGCCGGGCCACCGTCCACGCCGATTCCGGCGATCCTGATGATAGGAGGCGAATTCGGCACTCCGGCCGACTGGATTCGCGTCGGCAATGCCACCACCGCCCTCGATGCGTATGCCGCCGCGCACGGCGGCAACGCCCCGATCGCTGTTTTCGCCGACGCCACCGGTGGATTCACGGTCGACACCGAGTGCGTCGACGGACCGCGTGGCAATGCCGCGGAGCACCTGACCGCGGAGGTGATTCCGGAAATCAATGAGCTGTTCGGCCTTGGCGGAGAGCCGAAGTGGGGCGTGGTCGGCTTCTCCTCCGGGGGTACCTGTGCCGTCGATCTGGCGGTGATGCACCCGAACACCTTCAGCGCTTTCGTCGACATCGGCGGCGATATGGGCCCGAACGCCGGCAACCGGGAACAAACTATCGACCGGCTCTTCGGCGGTGAAGCGGATGCATACTGGCGGTTCGACCCTAGGACGGCGATCGGCCGGCATGGCCAGTACGCCGACCTGTCCGGCCTGTTCGCGGTGCCCGGCACGTCTGGCGATCACGACGGTGTGGGGCAAGACGCCGCGGAGGCGCTGTGCGAGACAGGTGCCGCCAGCGGCATTGCCTGCGAGGTGATCGCGCTGCCCGGCAAACACGACTGGCCGTCGGCCGCGAATGCCTTTGCGGTGACGCTGCCGTGGCTGGCCGAGCGGCTGGGCACGCGAAGCGGTGCCGCTTCGCTTCAGCGGATCGCCTCGATGGCACGACCGGAGTCCAGGTCGCGGTAGGCGGTCAGCAGCCGAATGTGGTTGCCCACGTTGATCTCCCAGCCGTAGTTCTCCACCGGGCAGGTAAGCCAACCGATGTAGGTGTTCCACGCCTGCGCACGGCGGTACTCCTCGAACGCCTCGGCGGCTGTCGGCAGATCCTCGATGCCGTGGCCGCGCAGCAGGCTCAGGTGCAAGTCGATGAGCCGTCGTTCGTGGGCGCGCCGTTGCGCGACGTCCAGTCCGGTGACGATCAGATAGGACAGGTCGTGCATGTAGTAGCCGCGGACGCTGAGCTGCCAGTCCACGAATCCCATTGAGCCGTCGGGGAGCACGAAGGTGTTGCCCACGTGGCAGTCACCGTGCACCAGAGTCTGCTGCAGCTGTGACTGATGGCGCTGGACCAGCTGCACCTTCTCGTACAGCGAATCCGTGCTCTCGTTTACCGACTGCACCAATTCCCGCTTGTGCAGGTTGTTGCCCACCTCGTCCGCGATCATCGCCGGCACGAGATCGGGATGGGTGAACAGTTCGTGCAGTTCTCCGGCAACCTGCGTCTGCGCCCACTTGAGCTCGGGGGCCGACCAGTCGGCGCGCGTTCCCCAGTGCCGCGCATGGAATCCCGCGAGCTGCCGGATGGCGTCTTCCAGGCTCGCCAACGACGGCGATGACGCCACGGACGGAAACTGTGCCCCCCGGGCGGTGAGGTCCTCCAGGGCCAGGCCGAAACTTCCGGTGGCCGCGTCGAACCATGCCCCCAAGCATTGCGGGGTGCGAACCATGGTCCAGGGCCACAGGCGGCTGTACGCCTGAACCTCGTTGCGGTAGAGCGGATAGGCCGGCAGGTCCGGCCGAGCGAGCTTCAGCACGACCTGCCGGGGCAGACCGGTACCCGCCCCGTCGTACGTCAGCTCCAGATCGACGCGTCCGGACGTCGACACCGCGTCGCCCTCACCCCACTGCCACACCCTGCGGACTCGGAGGTCGCGCACCCCGACGCCGGGATTGAGGGTGCCGATCAACTGCTCGATGAGCTCGGGCGTGATCGCTGCCGCATCGGTGGGGATTTGACCAAGTTCAGACATTGAGGACCCTCCGGAGTCTGAGCGGCAATCGGCCGCCCTGCCGTTTGGCACGCTAATACAAATGGGTTATTTCTGCAATACGATCGTGATAGAGTCTGCGGCGTGGAAGAGGGCAGCAGAGAACCCGCCCGGGTAACGCTCATCGACACCGCCGAACGGCTCATCGCCGAGCAAGGTCCCGCCGTGTCGCTGCGCCAGGTGGTAGCCGCAGCCGGGCAGCGCAACAGCGCCGCGATCCGCTACCACTTCGGCACCCGGGAACAACTCATCACCGCGGTCGTCGAGGCACGACAGAGCGTCTTCGAACCGCAACGCCTCGAGCGGCTCGCGGCGCTCGAGGCGGGAGCCGACTTCACCGCCCGCGGACTGCTGGAGGCGTTGCTCGGACCGGTCTTCGAATACCAGCGTGCGTGCGCTCCCGGCTTCCATGCGCGGTTCATGGAGAAGATCCGCGACTACCCGGGTATCGACCTCACCGGCCGGCGCGACTGGGCCGCGACCACCCTGATCGTGCGACGCCTCGAAGCCCTGGCCCCACCCCGGCCGGACGGCCTTCGGGCGCTTCACACCCGGGGCTTGATCACCGTCGTCTTCGCCCTGCTCGCCGACCTTGAACGGGCACAATACGAATCGGGCGAGGAGCGGACGCTGGCGGAGCAGGCCACCCTGGAGATGGTGCTCGGGGTGGTCAACTCGGTCACCAATGACGGCGGCGACGGGCAGTCCTAAAGCCCAGTCGCAAGCCTCGATTCGAGCTATGGGCGCGTGGTTGCACCGATGAATTCCACCCCGGCGCGAATAGCGGGGCGGTGGCGCAGGATTCGGTAATGCGCTAAGCGGCCGAGCCCTTTGGTGGTCAGAAATTGTGCGCCTTGCCACGCCGCGGCCAGTCGCTCGGTGGCGGCATAGGGGCTGTCCGGGTCGTCGGGGTCGTGGATCAGGAGCAATGGTGGGTAGTTGGCTCGCCGACCGATCCGCGTCATGTTCGTCTCTTCCAGCGGCATAGCGATTCGCTTTTCCAGCCGGCGGTGCAGACCCGCGCGGATCCGGCGACCGAAGCCGTGGCGTGCGGCGAACCAGTCGAGATAGAGGGGAAAATCGCCCATTGGCGCCAATAGGACCAAGCGCCCTACGGGTGCGCCCTGCGCCGCCGCCAGCGCAGTCGCGTTCGCTCCGAGTGAGTGAGCCACTACCGCATGGGCTGGCCCGTGGGCCTCGATCATGGCCGCAATCGCGTCGGCGCACTCGGTGGCGGTGGTACGCCCGGGCGCGAGCGCACCCGGATCGGATTCGTTGTGGCTGGGCAAGTCGAAAGCAACGACTCGATACCCAGCCTCCACCAGCGGTTTGACGAAGATTGCCAGATGCGCGCGCCGGCCGCCCCACCCATGGACCAGATAAATCGGCCGTCCCTCGCCCCACTCCTCGCCAGCGACCCGATGCCCATCCCAATACGCTTCTATCGGCCTGCCTGGGGACACACCCGGCGGCATGCGCAGACTAGATTCGAGAATCGGTGGGGTGCACCACAACTCGACTGCCCACCGTGATCCCAACGAGGGCGCGAAGCGCTCGAGCAGCCAGAAAAGTCGGCGCACTTTGGCATCGACCGGGGGAAGGACTCCGGAGCCATTGACATCGAGCGGGGCAATCGCGCCGGCCTGCGCTTGTGCCGACGGTCGCGGAGCTCGTTCAGTCATGATTCGCGATCGTAGCCTCCTCCCACCTACCGCCTGCTGAACCTTCGATTACTCGACCTCAAACGTGGACCGCCAAGAAAACGTTAGCTTGGCGAATGTTCCCCACGAGGTTCCTATCGGGAAAAAAATGGCCCCCGGAGAAGTCTCCGGAGGCCATCCCACTTTGTAGCGGGGACAGGATTCGAACCTGCGACCTCTGGGTTATGAGCCCAGCGAGCTACCGAGCTGCTCCACCCCGCGTCGGTAAACGCAAGGTTACCCAACACGTGGGGACCTCTCCAAATCGCGTGCTCACCAGCACTGAGGCAGGCGGCCCGGGCGAAATTCCGTTGCATACGCGGCGCCGCCGGGAATACCGTTCACCAGCCAACCCACGTTCAAGGAGACCGTCATGCCCGAACAGCTCGGGCCCAAGCTGCTCAACTTCGCCACCGACATCGCCGGCAACACCGTCGAGCAGGCCAAGGTCACCGCGTCGATGCCGTTCGTGCACCCGCACGTCTCACTGATGCCCGACGCGCACCTGGGCAAGGGGTCGGCGGTCGGAACCGTCATCCCCACCCGCGGCGCGGTCATTCCCGCGGCGGTTGGCGTCGACATCGGCTGCGGCATGGTCGCGGCCAAGACCCGATTCACCGAGCAGGACCTGGCCGGCCGGTTTGGCGACTACCGACCCAAGCTGTCGGCACTGCGCCAAGCGGTCGAGGATGCGATCCCGCTCTCCCCCGGCAACTACAACAAGAGCCTGCAACGGTTCTCGTTCACCGCTCGCAAGCACGACGAGCTGCTGAAGTTACAGCAGGACCTCGACGTCGACCTGTCGCATAGCCCGAAGTGGTTGCAGCAGCTGGGATCTCTCGGCGGCGGCAACCATTTCATCGAACTGTGCCTGGACACCGACGACAACGTCTGGCTGTTTCTGCACAGCGGCTCCCGCGGCGTCGGCAACAAGATCGCCCAGCGGCACATCAAGATCGCCCTGGACCAATGCACGGCCAACCCATCGATCAGGCTTCCGAACCGCGACCTGGCGTACCTTCAGGAGGGCACACCCGAATTCGACCGCTACATCAAGGATTTGACGTGGGCTCAGCGCTTCGCCTACCTCAACCGGGCCGAGATGATGGACCGGTTCATCCACGTGTTCGCGGAGTGGATCGGGGCCCAGGCGCAGCGCGTGGCGGTCGAGCGCATCAACACGCATCACAACTACACGGTGCCGACCACCATCCAAGGCGAAACCGTGTGGCTGACCCGCAAGGGCGCAATCGATGCCACCGAAGGCAAGCTGGGCATCATTCCCGGCTCGATGGGCACCCGCTCATACATCGTGCGGGGCAAGGGAAACGCAGACGGTCTGTGGTCGGCTCCGCACGGAGCCGGCCGGCGGTTCAGCAGGACCAAGGCCAAGGAACTGTTCAATGAGCAGGACCTGGCCGAGGCAATGCTGGGCATCGAATACCGGCACGGCAGGGAGTGGATCGACGAGATCCCGCAGGCCTACAAGGATATCGACCAGGTCATGGTCGACGCCGCATCCCTGGTCGACGTGGTGACCTCGTTGCGGCAGATCATGAACGTGAAGGGGACCTGAGCTTTACGCCGTCTCGGTCTCGGCCTTGAGCAGCCAAGCCTGCTTCTCCAGGTCGTCGATGATGGCGTGCAGTAGGTCCGCGGTGGTGGGGTCCGCGTCGTCGACGTCGTCGTGCACTGCGCGCAGGGTGCCTACGACGGCGTGAATCCGAGTGGTGATGATGTCGACGGTGTCGGCGACGCTGACCAGCCCCGGCGGTGCCGCGGGCACGGTGGTGCCGGCAACGACCGTGTCGGAACGCCCGTCGGGAACCGCGTTCAGGGCGCGCATCCGTTCGGCGATCGTGTCGCTGGCTTCCCGCGCGACGTCGACCAGGCTGTCGAGTTGCAGATGCAGATCCCGGAAGTTCGTCCCGACGACGTTCCAATGCGCCTGCTTGGCCTGCAGGTGCAACTCGATCAGGTCGACGAGCACCTTCTGCAGATTGTCGAACAAGCCGGCTGGGGCCTGAAATCGGTTGATATCGTTGCTGTTACGGCGATTGGTGGAGACTGATGTGGTCACGGTCGGTCCTTTGGCTTGTTCATTCATCCCACCCGTTGCCCAGGATGATGTCGACGAAGTTCGCCCGCTGGAACGTCGGGTCGAAGTGCGCCAGCACGTCGTCGTTCATGGTGCCGAAGGTGCTGTCCGGGCGGTGCTTCATGCCGTCGTTGAAGGCGGCCAGGATGCGGTTCTTGAAGTCCGGCCGAGGGTGCGCCGCGGTCACCGCGTCCCGTGCCTCCGGTGCCAGGTCCTCGCGGCCCGTGCCCAGCACGTCCGTCTCCACACCGGCTGTGACCAAGGCGATTTCGGGGTCGAGGAACTCGGGCACGCCCGGCGTGGTGTGTAAGGCGATGCCCAGCCACACCTTTCGGGCGTCGGCCGGGTCGTGGCCGCGCTCCAGCAGGAAGTCGCGCGCCGCGTTGGCGCCGTCGACTTCGAAGCGCAGCGTCGACGTACGGTAGCGCTCGGTCAAGCCGATGTCGTGAAACATCGCCCCCACGTACAGCAACTCGAGGTCGGGTTGCAGGCCCAGCCGGCGCCCCTGCAGGGCGCCGAAGAGATACACCCGCCGGGAGTGGTCGAAGAGCAGATCGTCTTCGGCGGCGCGGATGTAGTCGGTGACCTCGCGGACCAGTGGCGTGTCCGGGATGGCGATGCCGGCGATGGTGTCTATCGATTGAGTGCTCATCCGGTCAGTCTGCGGCGGTCAAACCCTGACGGCGGGTAGCCGTTTGCGCCGTCTTTCCCACAGAAAGCGACATGGCCGCAGAATGGACGGGTGGGGGCTCGCGTGGTTGTGATCGTCGTCTTCGACGACGTGACGATGCTGGATGTCGCGGGAGCCGGCGAAGTGTTCGCCGAAGCCAACCGCGCCGGTGCCGACTATCAGCTCAGGATCGCGTCGGTGGACGGCCGCGACGTCACCACGTCGATCGGGACCCGGCTGGGCGTCACCGACGCAATCACGTCGATCGAATCCGCGGACACCGTCCTGGTCGCCGGCAGCGACGACCTGCCTCGGCGCCCCATCGACCCCTCCCTGGTCAAGGCCATCAGGTCGATCGCCGGCCGGACCCGCCGGCTGGCCTCCATCTGCACGGGATCGTTCATTCTGGCGCAGGCCGGGCTGTTGCAAGGCCGGCGCGCCACCACGCACTGGCATGACGTCCGGTTGTTCGCGCGAGCGTATCCCGACATCTCAGTTGAGCCGGACGCAATCTTCGTCCGCGACGGCGACGTCTTCACCTCGGCCGGGATATCGGCGGGCATCGATTTGGCGCTGGCTCTGGTCGAAATGGATTACGGCACAGAGCTGGTCCGCGCCGTGGCCCGATGGCTGGTGGTCTACCTCAAGCGCGCGGGCGGGCAGTCACAGTTCTCGGTACTGGTCGAGGCGGACCCGCCACCGCAGTCTCCGCTGCGCAAGGTCACAGCGGCGATCTCGGCCAATCCGGCCGACAACCACAGCGTGAACGTCCTTGCGCAGCGGGCCTCGTTGAGCACCCGGCAGCTGACCCGGCTCTTTCAGTCCGAACTCGGGACGACGCCGGCCCGCTACGTCGAGATGGTGCGCATCGACGCCGCCCGCGCTGCCCTCGACGCGGGGCGCAGCGTTGCGGAGACGGCGCGGTTGGCGGGGTTCGGCAGCGCCGAGAGCCTGCGCCGGGTGTTCGTCGACCACCTGGGCGTCACGCCAAAGGCCTACCGGGAGAGGTTCCGCACCGCGGCGCGCGGCTGAGCGCCTACTTCGTGTTGTTGAACTTCGTGATGGCTTCGTCCAGGCGCTGCAGCGCGGACCCGTAGCCGGCGAAGTCGCCCTTCTTCTGCGCGTCCCTGGCAGCGCCGATCGCCGCTTGGATCTCTTGCAGCACAGCGGCTTTGGCGGGCGACAGCGTGGTCGACGCGTCAGGCGGGGGCGGTATCGCCGCCGTCGGCGGTGGTGTCCCCGGCCCGTTGGCCGGCGGCGGAGGATTGGCCGGCGGGGCGGCCGGCACTCCGGCGTCGGTGGGTTGGATTCCGGTCGCGGCGGCTCCCGCACCGGGGCCGAACAGCGCCGTCAGCGCATCACCCACGGTGGGCCCGTAACCGATCTTGTCGTTGTACATCATCGCCACGCGGATCAACCGCGGATACGACGAGGCCGCGTCACTGGCCCCCGGCGATGCGTAGACCGGCTCGACGTACAGCAGGCCACCCTGACCCACCGGGAGCGTGAGCAGATTGCCCCAGCGGATGCGGTTCTGGTTGTCACGGCCGATCACGCCGAGGTCCTGGGACACCGCGGGATCGGTGGTGATCGCGTTGTTGGCCAGCTTCGGCCCGTTGACCTGACCCGGGATGGTCAGCACCGTGATCTTGCCGTAGGTCGCGGGATCCGAACTGGCGCTGATGTAGGCGGCCAGGTAGTCGCGCTTGAACCTGTTCATCGCGCTGGTCAGCTGATAAGACGCCGAACTGTCGTTCTTGGCAATGTTTTTCGCGACGATGTAGTACGGCGGCTGGTAGCTGCTGGCGGTGGGGTTGGGGTCCAGCGGCACGTCCCAGAAGTCCGAGGTGGAGAAGAACGTCACCGGGTCGTTGACGTGGTACTTGGCCAGCAGCATGCGCTGCACCTTGAACAAGTCCTCGGGGTAGCGCAGGTGTTCGGCCAACTCGGGGCTGATGTCGCTCTTGGGCTTCACCGTTCCCGGAAACACCTGCATCCAGGCCTTGAGCACCGGATCGTTCTCGTCCTGCTGATACAGCGTCACGGTGCCGTCGTAGGCGTCCACGGTCGCCTTCACCGAATTGCGGATGTAGGAGACCTTCTTGTCGGGCGCCAGCCGGTTAAACGCCACCTCGGTCGAGTCGGCCGTCGCCGAGGACAGCGAGGTGAGCTCGGAGTACGGGTAGTTGTCCAGCGTGGTGTAGCCGTCGATGATCCACACCATCCGCTTGTTCACGATGGCCGGGTACACCGCGCTGTCGGTGGTCAGCCACGGCGCCACCGCCTCCACCCGCTGGGCGGGGTCGCGGTTGAACAGGATCCGGCTATTGGAGCCGATCACGTTGGAGAACAAGAAGTTTCGTTCGGCGAACTTCGCGGCGAACACGCTGCGGGAGATCCAGCTGCCGATCGCCACCCCGCCGGCACCGGTATAGGTGTAGTTCTTGGTCTCGGTGCTGGTCTCGTAGTCGTACTCGCGGTCGGCCCCGGTCTTGCCGACGATCGCGTAATCGGCGGCCGCGTTGGCGATGACCGGCCCGAAATAGACCCGCGGCTGGTCCAGCTGGGCCGGGCCGTCCGACACGATGCTGCCGTTCGCCCCGACGACGTTGACCAGGAACTGCGGGTAACCGCCGTTCTGGTTCGGGTCGTTGGCGATGCCGCGCACCGTGTTGGCCGGCGAAGCGATGAAGCCGTTGCCGTGGGTGTAGACGGTGTGCCGGTTGATCCAGTCGCGCTGGTTATCGATCAGCCGGTCCGGGTTGAGTTCCCGGGCGGCAACCACGTAGTCGCGCAAACTGCCGCCACGGTCCTGGTAGCGGTCGATCGACAGCTGGTCGGGGAAGTAGTAGAAGTTCTTACCCTGCTGGAACTGGGTGAACGCCGGGCTGACGATGGTCGGGTCGAGCAGGCGGATGTTGGAGGTGGTAGCGCGGTCGGCGGCCACCTGCTGCGCGGTCGCCTGCCCGTCGCCGGTGTAGTTGCGGTAGGTCACCACGTCCGGCGTCAGCCCGTAGGCCTGTCGGGTAGCCGCGATACTTCGGCTGATGTATTCGCTTTCCTTCTGCGCCGCATTGGGTTTGACGCTGATCTGCTCGACGATCAGCGGCCAGCCCGCCCCCACGATCAGCGACGACAGCAACAGCAATACCAGGCCGATCGCGGGAATGCGCAAGTCGCGCAACGTGATCGCGGAAAACACCGCGGCCGCGCAGATCAGAGCGATCGCCATCAAAATCAGCTTGGCCGGCAGCACCGCGTTGATGTCGGTGTACCCGGCTCCGGTGAACGGCTTGCCTCCGCGGGTGTGTGAGAGCAGCTCGTAGCGGTCCAGCCAGTACGCCACCGCCTTGAGCACCACCAACACCCCGACCAGGCTGATCAGCTGGATGCGCGCCGAGCGGCTCAACGCCCCCGCCCGCCCGGACAGCCTGATCCCGCCGAACAGGTAGTGCGACACCAGATTAGCCACCAGGGCCAGGAACACCGCCACGAACAGGTAGCTGAGCACCAGCCGGTAGAACGGCAACTCGAACGCGTAGAAGCCGAGGTCCTTGCCGAACTGCGGATCGGCGATGCCGAAGTCGCCGCCGTGCAGGAACAACTGAATGCGCACCCAGTAGCTCTGCGCCACCATTCCGGCCAGCAAACCGATCGCCGTCGGCACCCCGATGCCCACCAATCGCAGCCGGCTCAGCACGACAACCCGATAGCGCGCCACCGGATCGTTGTCGTTGCTCGGGACGAACACCGGGCGGGTGCGGTAGGCCAGCGCGAGCCCGCCGAACACGATGCCGCCCACCAGCAGACCTGCCACCAGGAACACCACGATGCGGGTGACCAGCACGGTGGTGAACACCGAGCGGTAGCCCAGCTCGCCGAACCACAGCCAGTCGACATACGCGTCGATCAGCCGGGGGCCGGCCAGCAACAGCACGATCACACCCAGCGCGATCAGGATCAGAATCCGGCTACGCCGAGTCAACTTCGGCATCCTTGCGGTGGGCCGCATTCCCACTGGCTACGCTCCCTGCTTCGTTTTCCCGATGGCGACAACTGTACGCAAGTGGCCTGACTGGCAGCTCGGCTAGCAGCTCGGAGTGGCCGCCCCCGACGTCATCGCATGCAGGGCGTCCACCGCGGAACCGAGCGTTTCGACCTTCACCAGCTTGAGCCCCGACGGAATGTCGGACATCGCCTCGTAGCAGTTCTTCGCGGGCACCAGGAACACCGAGGCGCCGGCGGCACGGGCCGCGGCCATCTTGTGCGTGATGCCGCCGATGGGACCCACCTTGCCGTCGACGGTGATCGTGCCGGTGCCGGCGACGAACGTCGAACCGGCCAGGTCACCGGTGGTGAGCTTGTCGACGACGGCGAGGCTGAACATCAGCCCGGCCGACGGCCCGCCGATGTTGGCCAGGTTGAAGTCGACGGTGAACGGTGCCCAGGGCGCGTCGAGCACCGCCACGCCCATGAACCCGTAGTCGCGGTCCTTGTTGGTGCCCAGCGTGATCTCTGCGATGCCGGCCGGCTCATTCTTGCGGCGGTAGTCGATCGTCACTACCTGGCCGGGCTTGGATTTCTTGAGCAGCGAGGTGAACTCCTCGACGTTGGCCACCGGCGTCCGGTCGACGGCGTCGATCGCGTCACCGGGCTTCAACTTCCCGGCCGACGGGCCGGGGTCGGTGACCGTGGCGATAGTGACCGCTTCCGGGTACTTCAGGTAGCCCAGGGCGGCGTACTGCGCGCTGTCCTCGGAGTTCTTGAAATCGGCGTTGTTGGCCTGGTCGACCTCGTCGCGGGACTTGCCGGGCGGGTAAATCAGGTCGCGCGGCACCAGCTGCTCCTGACCCGAGATCCACAGACTCAGCGCCTCGCCCAGGGTCAGGTCGTCGCGCTGGGAAACCGTCGTCATGTTCAGGTGACCCGTCGTCGGGTGGGTCTGGGTGCCCTCGATCTGCACGACCTGCTTGCCGTCGACCTCGCCGAGCGTGTCGAAGGTCGGTCCCGGCCCCAGTGACACAAACGGGACCGTCACCACCGCGAGCAGCACCCCGAAGACCACGATGGGGACGAGCGCGACCATCAGGGTCAAAATCCGCCTGTTCACGCCGCTTACCCTAACCGGCGTGGCCTCGGACACGTTCAGCTGAGAGCGTGACCGTGCCGCGCGCTTTCCGTCAGCGTGGTGAGTACGGTTGACCTCATGGCTGACCTGCCTTTCGGCTTCTCCAGCGGAGACGACCCCGACCGTGAGAAGCGCGAGAAGAACGATCCCAACGCCGGCGCGGGCAACAACCCGTTCGGGTTCGGGGGTGACTTCGACATGGCCAACCTGGGCCAGTTGTTCACCCGACTGGGTGAGATGTTCGGCGGTGTCGGCAGCGCGATGGCGTCCGGCAAGGACGCCGGCCCGGTGAACTACGACCTGGCCCGACAGGTGGCGTCGGGTTCGATCGGGTTCGTCGCCCCGATCCCGGCCACCACCAACTCGGCGATCGCCGACGCGGTGCACCTGGCCGAGACCTGGCTCAACGGCGCGACGGCACTGCCGGAAGGCACCACCAGAGCGGTCGGCTGGAGCCCGTCGGACTGGGTCGACAACACGCTGGGCACCTGGAAGCGGCTGTGCGACCCGATGGCCCAGCAGATCTCCTCGGTGTGGGCGCAATCGCTGCCAGAAGAGGCCAAGGGCATGGCCGGCCCGCTGCTGCAGATGATGTCGCAGATGGGCGGTATCGCCTTCGGTTCTCAGCTCGGCCAGGCACTGGGCCGGCTGTCCAAAGAGGTGCTGACGTCCACGGACATCGGCCTGCCGCTCGGACCCAAGGGGATCGCCGCCATCCTGCCGGACGCGGTGGAGTCCTTTGCCGAGGGCCTCGAGCAGCCGCGCAGCGAGATCATGACGTTCCTGGCGGCCCGGGAGGCCGCCCACCACCGCCTGTTCAGCCACGTTCCCTGGTTGTCCAGCCAGTTACTGGGAGCCGTCGAGGCGTACGCCGCGGGGATGCAGATCGATATGACCGGCATCGAAGAGCTGGCCCGGGATTTCAACCCGGCATCGCTGGCCGATCCGGCCGCCATGGAAAACCTGCTCAGCCAGGGCGTCTTCGAGCCGAAGGCCACGCCCGCGCAGACGCAGGCGCTCGAACGGCTCGAGACGCTGCTCGCCCTGATCGAAGGCTGGGTGCAGACGGTGGTGACCGCCGCACTCGGTGACCGGTTGCCCGGCGAGGCGGCGCTCAGCGAGACGCTGCGCAGGCGCCGCGCCAGCGGGGGCCCCGCCGAGCAGACCTTCGCGACCCTGGTCGGGCTGGAGCTGCGGCCGCGCAAACTGCGCGAAGCCGGTGCGTTGTGGCAGCGACTGACCGACGCCGCCGGGATGGATGCGCGGGATGCCGTGTGGCAGCACCCCGACCTGCTGCCCGGCGCCGACGACCTCGACGACCCGGCGGCCTTCATCGACCGGATCGTGGGCGGTGACACCAGCGGGATCGACGCGGCGATCGCCGAGCTCGAGGATGACATCCGGGACGACCCGGGTCCTGTGGATAACTGACCACAGCCGCGCGCCCGGCCTGGCACCGTGACATCTCATGGCGTCGGCCGCACCACCGTTGTTCTCCCTCGATCCGGCGATGCCGGTGCTGTTGCGGCCCGACGGTGTGGTGCAGGTCGGGTGGCATCCCCGCCGTGCGGTGCTGGTGCGTCCCCCGGGCGATCTGACCGCGCCGAATCTGGCGGCACTGCTGCGGTCCATGCGGTCGCCGGTGTCGCTCACCGAGTTGCAGCGCCAGGCCGGTGGGTTGGCCGGCGACGACCTGACGGATCTGCTCACCCAGCTGGTCGAGGCCGGAGTGGCCACCCGCGGCGGCGGCGACCCGTCGGGTCGGACGGCGTCGATCCGGGTGCATGGCCGGGGTCCCCTGTCCGACCTGCTGGTGCACGCGTTGCGCTCTTCGGGCGTGCGGACCGGGCACACCAGCCAGCCGCACGCTGCCGTCACAACGGCCAGCGTGGATCTCGTCGTGCTGACGGATTTCCTGGTGGCCGACCCGCGCATGGTGCGCGACCTGCACAACGCGGGTGTCCCGCATCTTCCCGTCCGGGTACGCGACGGCACCGGCCTGGTGGGGCCGCTGGTCCTGCCCGGTGTGACCAGCTGCCTGGGCTGTGCTGACCTGCACCGTCGCGACCGCGACGCGGCGTGGCCGGCCATCGCGGCGCAGCTGCGCGACACCATCGGGGTCGCCGATCGGGCCACCATCCTGGCCACCGCAGCGCTGGCGCTGAGCCAGGTCAATCAGGTCGTCGCGGCAGTGCGCGGGCAGCAGCCCGATCCGCCCGCAGCGCTCAACGCCACCCTGGAGTTCGATCTACGGGCGAGCACGATCATGGCCCGCCCGTGGACCCGGCATCCGCTGTGTACCTGCTAGCCGAGCCGGCCCTGCTCCGGAACGCAGGTCGAGATCGACGCGTAGGCACGGCCGAGGGTGTCCAGCACGTCCTCGGTCAGGGTGCGCTCGTTGCGGTGCTTGTCCAGCACCTCGATGATCGCTCGGAACAAGGAATCGGCGGCGTCGTGCTGCGATTGTCTGGCTGCCATGGCTGTTGGTGTCCACCCTCCGGACGTGGGGATCGATGCGTCACACGGATGCGCGACCCGAAGAGAGTACATATCCCAAAAGAACTACGACTCAAATCGATGCAGACGATGCGGTGGCCGTCGTGGATGATGGGGGTGTGTCAGAGATCAAGCGCGGCCGCGCCGCCCGCAATGCCAAACTCGCCAGCCTGCCGGTCGGCATGGCCGGCCGGGCGGCCCTCGGGTTCGGTAAGCGGCTGACCGGCAAGTCGAAGGACGAAGTCAACGCCGAGCTGATGGAGAAGGCCGCCAACCAGCTGTTCACCGTTCTGGGCGAGCTCAAGGGCGGGGCGATGAAAGTCGGGCAGGCGCTGTCGGTGATGGAGGCTGCCATCCCCGAGCAATTCGGCGAGCCGTACCGCGAAGCGCTGACCAAACTGCAGAAGGACGCTCCCCCGCTGCCCGCCGCCAAGGTGCACCGGGTTCTCGACGCCCAGCTGGGCACCAAATGGCGGGAACGCTTCACGTCGTTCAACGACACCCCCGTCGCCTCAGCCAGCATTGGCCAGGTTCACAAGGCCATCTGGTCCGACGGCCGCGAGGTGGCCGTCAAAATTCAGTACCCGGGCGCCGACGAGGCGCTGCGCGCCGACCTCAAGACGATGCAGCGCATGGTCGGGGTGTTCAAGCAACTCTCCCCCGGCGCCGACATCCAGGGCGTGGTCGACGAGCTGATCGAACGCACTGAGATGGAGTTGGACTACCGGCTGGAAGCCGACAACCAGCGCAAGTTCGCCAAGGCGTACGCAGGCCATCCCCACTTCGCGGTTCCGCACGTGGTGGCCAGCGCGCCGAAGGTGGTGATCCAGGAGTGGATCGACGGCATCCCGATGGCCGAGATCATCCGTCACGGCACCCCCGAGCAGCGTGACTTGATCGGCGTTCGGCTGCTGGAACTCACCTTTGACGCGCCGCGGCGGCTGGAAATGCTGCACGGCGACGCCCACCCGGGCAACTTCATGCTGCTGCCCGACGGACGGATGGGCGTCATCGACTTCGGCGCCGTCGCACCGTTGCCCGGCGGATACCCCATCGAACTCGGCATGACCATTCGGTTGGCCCGCGACAAGAACTACGACCTGCTGCTACCCACCATGGAGAAGGTCGGGTTCATCCAGAAGGGTCAGCAGGTCTCGGTCCGCGAGATCGACGAGATGTTGCGCCAGTACGTCGAGCCCATCGAGGTAGACGAGTTCCACTACACCCGTAAGTGGCTGCAGCGGATGACGGTGAGCCAGTTCGACCGCTCGGTGGCCCAGATCAAAACGGCGCGGCAGATGGACCTGCCGCCCAAGCTGGCGATCCCGATGCGGGTGATCGCATCGGTGGCCGCGATTCTGTGCCAGCTGGATGCGACGGTGCCCATCAAGGCGCTGTCGGAGGAGCTGATTCCCGGCTTCGCCGAACCAGACGCTGTCGTGGTTTAAGCGCCCGTCAGGCGGCCTCTTTGCGAGGCCGCCCTCGGGGACGCTTACGACCGACGACCGAGCCGCGCTCGAAGATCTCGCCACCCCAGACACCCCACGGCTCGGCTCGTTCCAGCGCCGCGGCCAGGCACTGGCGCCGCACCGGGCAGTGCACGCACAACGTTTTGGCACGTTCGAGGTCGGCCGGGGTTTCGGCAAACCATAGGTCGGGATCACCGGCATGACACGGCAGAGCCGGCTGCGTCCGTCTAGGGACTGTCGATGCCGACATGTCCTTTTCACCTGCTTCCTGGTCGGTTGGTTGTCCTTTGCGTGATCCGGACCAGGGAAGTTGTCTGCGGAGACAACGATGGCCACGGATCGACTTCCGGTCCGTGGCCATGTGGCGAAAACTGGCTGCTTACGTCTTTACGTTGAGCCTCACGGACGCTTCAGTCGCGGCGGCGACGCGGTGCTTGCCCGCTGCCGCCGGGGTAGCGGCGGCATGGCGGGCGGCGGCGCGTACGCCGTACAAATTCATCGAAATCATCGCGGGCCACCCTCCTTCCGTGTGCGCTACGAGCGGCCGACAAAATACGTTACCGAGACTAAACGGTACCGGCCGGGCTCGGCAACCGATTTTCTGACCTGCGGATATGCCGCTTCACTGAGCCTGCCGGACCAGCTCGAGCACGTCGGGGCCGTACTGCTCGAGTTTGCGGGCACCGATGCCGGGGATGGCGATCAGCGACGCCTCGTCGGTGGGCCGCAGTTCGGCGATCGCGATCAGGGTGTTGTCGCTGAACACGATGTAGGCCGGCACATTCTGTTCTTTCGCCGCTGCCAGGCGCCAGTCTTTAAGCTGCAGCAACAGTTCCTCGTCGACGTCTCCAGCGCAGGTTTCACATCGCCGCAGCATGATGGACGCCGGCGTGGAGAGGTCCTTGTTGCAGACTCGGCAGCGCGCCGGGCCCTTGTTGCGCCGCGACTTGCCGGGCGCGGCCTCCACCCGGGTCTGGGGGGCGATGCCGTTGAGGAACCGGGACGGCTTGCGGGTCTGACGGCCACCCTGGGACCGCGCCAGCGCCCAACTGAGCGCCAAATGCATTCTGGCCCTGGTGATTCCGACATAGAGCAGTCGGCGCTCTTCCTCGACCGGCTCGCTGTCGGCGCCGCGCGCCAGCGCGTGCGAGATCGGCAGGGTGCCGTCGGCCAGGCCGACCAGGAACACGGCGTCCCACTCGAGACCCTTGGCGGCGTGCAGGGACGCCAGTGTCACGCCCTGCACCACGGGTGGGTGCCGGGAATCGGCCCGCAACCGCAACTCGGCCACCAGACCCGGCAACTCCAGCCCCGGACGCTGGGCCACCTCGTCGTCGACCAGTTCGGCCAGTGCGGTGAGGGCATCCCAGCGGTCGCGGGCCTTGGTGCCGGCGGGTGGCTCCTGCGTCAGCCCGAGTGGCTCGAGGACGCCGCGGACGACCTCTGCCAGGTCGCCTTCGGGCCCGCGGTCGGCCGCGCGCTGCAACGCAAGCAGGGCCTGTTTGATCTCCTGACGATTGAAGAATCCCTCCCCGCCGCGGACCTGGTAGGCGATGCCGGCCTCGGTCAGCGCCTCCTCGTAGATCTCCGACTGCGCATTGACGCGATACAGGATCGCGATTTCCGATGCCGCAGTGCCGTTTTCGATCAGCTGCGCGATGGCGGCCGCGACCGAAGCGGCCTCGGTGTGCTCGTCGGGATGCTCCCGGAAGGACGGCGCCGGGCCGGGCGGCCGCTGACCGATGAGCTGTAGCTTGCTGCCCGCGACGCGGCCCCGGGCGGCGGCGATCACCTGGTTGGCCAGCGACACGACCTGCGGCGTGGACCGGTAGTCGCGTTCCAGGCGCACCACCGTGGCGTCCGGGAAACGCCGGGAGAAGTCCAGCAGAAAGCGCGGTGAGGCGCCGGTGAAGGAGTAGATGGTCTGGTTGGCGTCGCCGACGACGGTGACATCGTCGCGGTCGCCGAGCCAGGCCGACAGCACCCGCTGCTGCAGCGGGGTGACGTCCTGGTACTCGTCGACCACGAAGCAGCGGTAGCGATCGCGGAATTCGGCGGCCACCGCGGCGTCGTTCTCGATCGCTGCGGCGGTGTGCAGCAGCAGATCGTCGAAATCGAGCAGCGTCACGTCCTCGTCCCGGACCTTGAGCGCCTCGTAGGCGGCGTAGACGGCCACCACCTTCTCGGCGTCCAGCGGCGTGTCCCGCCCGGCCCCTGCCACCGCACCCGCGTACTGCTCGGGGGTGATCAGCGACGCCTTGGCCCACTCGATCTCGCCCGCCAGGTCGCGCACGTCGTCGGTGCTGACGTTGAACCGGCACCGGCTGGCCGCCCGGGCGACGACGGCGAACTTGGTGTCCAGCAGTTCCCAGCGGGTGTTGCCGACCACCCGGGGCCAGAAGTAGCGCAGCTGACGGTGCGCGGCGGCGTGGAAGGTGAGCGCCTGCACAGTGCCGACGCGCGAGCCATTCTGCGCCGCCGCGTCCAGCGCGCGCAGCCGGGACCGCATCTCACCCGCCGCGCGCTGGGTGAACGTGACCGCCAGCACCTGGCCGGCGGCGACGTGACCGCTGGCGACCAGCTGAGCGATGCGATGGGTGATGGTGCGCGTCTTGCCGGTGCCGGCACCCGCCAGCACGCAGACCGGGCCGCGCGGAGCGAGCACGGCTTCGCGCTGCTCGTCGTCCAGCCCCGAGATCAAGGCATCGGCCATCACCGGCATGCCGTCCATCTTGGCAGTGCCCGCCGACAAGCCGGGCGTGTCCCGGTTCTCGGCGGGCCGACACAGGAATGGTTCATCGTCGGGCTACGTTATCGAGTCATGACCAACGCTGCGCTGACCATGTACACCACCAGCTGGTGTGGCTACTGTTTCCGGCTCAAGACGGCGCTGAAGGCTCAGGGCATCGCCTATGACGAGGTCGATATCGAACAGGATTCTGCCGCCGCCGATTTCGTCAGCTCCGTGAACGGGGGCAACCGGACGGTGCCGACCGTGAAGTTCGCCGACGGGTCGACGATGACCAATCCGAGCGCGAGCGAGGTCAAGGCGAAGCTAACCGGCTGAACGCGGGCGGCCGACACGGGCGGCCAATTGGTGCGGACCGTCGCGTCCTGTCGCGCTTACGATAAGGACCATGGCAGGGGCGCTGGTCCGGCGGGCAATTTTCGTCGTGTTCTTCGCACTCGCCGCGCTCACCGCGTGCTCACACCAGAGCACCCCGGCAGCTCCCAGCACCTCGGCGGCCACCGGAGTAGACGCGCTGATCGTCAGCGTCGAAGACGTGCGGCGCATCGCCAACTACGAAGAGCTCACCACGCACGCCCATGCGAACCTCAATCACCCGCCGGCCGGCGACGTCAACGCGCCGGGGCCCTGCCGGGCGGCCGGCACCAGCGATCTCACCTTCGCCAGCGGCTGGACCGAGTTTCGCAGCGCGGGCTACAGCGGGGTGACCGACGACCTCGACCCGGGCGGCCGCACCATGAAGGACTCGGTGAGCCAGGCCGTCGCGATCTACCCCGATGCGCAGGCGGCCCGCTCTGCTCTCGATCAGCTGGAAGCCTCACTGAACGCGTGCGTCGCGTTGAACGACCCGAAGTACGCATTCAAGCTGGACAAGCCTGATGCGATGAGTCTGCGGATCACCGACAACGGGTGGAGTCACCAGTACCGGGCCCGCAAGTCGGTGTTGATGTCGGTCGGCGTGCTGGGCATCGAGCCGGCCGAGCGGATCGCCAGCACGATCCTGGACAACATCTGCGACCGCATCAAGTAGCGCGCCCCGGCCGGCTCAGCCTTCGGCGGCCCAGGACTCGATGATCACCCGGGCGATCGAAATCGAGCCCGGCAACAGCAGTTTGGAGTCCGACGCACTGGACCAGTCACCGGCCTCGAGTGCCGCACGGATCTCGTCGCGGGTGAACCAGGTCGCCTCGGCGATCTCGCCGTCGTTGAACGAGAACGGTTCCTCCGGGTCGCCCACGGCGTGAAACCCGACCATCAGGGAGCGCGGAAAAGGCCAGGGCTGGCTGCCGAGGTAGCGCACGTCCGTGACGGTCAGTCCGATCTCCTCGCGGATCTCACGGGCGACGCAGACTTCGAACGACTCGCCGGCCTCCACGAACCCGGCCAGCAGCGAGAACATCCGCTGCGGCCAGACCGCTTGGCGGGCCAGCACCGCGCGATCGCCGCCGTCGTGGACCAGGCAGATCACCGCCGGGTCAATACGGGGGAACTCTTCGTGGCCGGTGAGCGGGTTGACCCGCGCCCAGCCGGCGCGGGCCGGCTTGGTCGGAGTGCCGTCGACCGGGCTGAAGCGGGCGCTGTCGTGCCAGTTGAGCAGCGCCAGCGCGGACGACACCAGCTGGCTGCTGGTGTCGTCGATGATGCGTCCGAGCCGGCGCAGATCCAGAACCTCGACTTCGCCGTCGTCGGGTGGCTGCAGCGGGCCCCGAATCGCCCAGACGTGACGGCCGCCTTCGACGCGCCCCAGGAACACGGCGTCCGGAGGCGGTGTGTCACCCTCCGCTGCCGCCGGGCCGAGCACCACTTTGCCGCCGGCGGCCAGTACCTGGTTGCGGGAATCGACGCGCAGCAGCGCCGCGTCGGGCCACCCGGCCGCGGCCGCGTCGATGTCGGTGCGCAGCTGGTCGGCGCGATCGGCCCCGACGCGCGACAGCAGCGGAATGTCCCGCAACCTGAAGTCCACGCGCAGGCCCTATCGTTCGTCCGCGATGTGGCGGACATAGAGCAGCCGGTCGCCCGCCTCGATGGCGTCCACCTCGGGCGCGCCGATGCGGAGCAACTGCCCACCGCGGACCACCCCGAGCACGATGTCGCGCAGATGCCGCGGCGACCCACCGACCTCGGACTGTTCCACCTCGCGTTCGGCGATCGCCAGCCCCTGGTCCGGGGTCAGCAGGTCCTCGATCATCTGCACCACTGTCGGAGTGGTGGTGGCCAGGCCGAGCAGCCGGCCGGCGGTCTCGGAGGACACCACCACCGAGTTGGCTCCGGATTGCTGCAACAGATGCTGGTTTTCGGCCTCACGGATGGAGGCGACGATCATTGCCTTGGGTGAGAGTTCCCGCGCGGTCAGCGTGACCAGTACCGCGGTGTCGTCACGATTGGCGGCGACGATGATCGAGGCGGCGTGCTGCGCGCCGGCCAGCCGCAATACGTCGGATTTCGTGGCGTCGCCGTGGACGGTGACCAGGCCGGCCGAGGCGGCGCGCTCCAGGGCCGCCCGATCGGTGTCGACGACGACGATTTCGCCGGGTGGCACTTCGTCGCTGAGCATGGCCCCGATCGCCGTCTTGCCCTTGGTCCCGTAGCCGATGACGACGGTGTGGTTGCGCACTCTGTTCCTCCAACGCTGGATCTTGAAAGCCTGCCGCGATGTTTCGGTGACGACCTCGAGCGTCGTGCCGACCAGCAAGATCAGGAATGCGATGCGCAGCGGCGTGATGATCAGAACGTTCGTCGCCCGGGCGAATTCGGAGACCGGCGTGATGTCGCCGTAGCCGGTCGTCGACAACGTCACCGCGGAGTAGTACAGGCAGTCCAGAAACGTCAGGCTGTCGCCGCGCGAGTCGTGGTAGCCGTCGCGGTCGAGGTAGACGGTGACCGCGCCGACCAACAGCGCCACCAGCGCGATGCTGACCCGGCGGGAGATGATGCGGGCGGGACTGGAATGGCCCTGCGGGATCCGCAGCACGCCGACGAGCGCATAACTGGGCTGGACGGTCAGCCTCTCGTCGAGACGCCGCAGCCGCCGCCAGCTCCCTTTCGCCACGGAAGTCATGTAACCACGATCAGGCGAGGGTGGGGCGACCGGAGTCGACCAGCAGCGTGCTCAACTCGTCGGCGTCGGGCAGCTCATCGGGCACGACGGTGGCCCCGCTGCGGACGTAGTAGAAGGCGGTACGCACCGACGATTCCGGGCAGCCCTGCAGGGCCGCCCACGCCAGCCGGTACACCGCCAGCTGGACGGCGGCGTGGCGCCTGGCGTCCAGCCCGCGCGGCGGCTCACCGGTCTTCCAGTCCACCACCGTGACACCGCCGTCGTCGTCGGCGAAGACCGCATCGATGCGCCCACGCACCACGGTGTCGCCGATCGGCATCTCAAACGGCACCTCGATCGCGATCGGGGTGCGGGCCGCCCATGGCGAAGCGGTGAATGCCTGCTGCAGAGCGGCCAACTCCTGCGGGTCACCCACGTCGGAGTCGGCCGCGCCGGGCAGATCACCCAGGTCGAACAGCAACTCGGCGCCGTAGAACTGCTGCACCCACGAGTGAAAGGCGTTGCCGAGCAACGCATGTGGATCTGGCCGGGTGGGGAGCCGGTGGATCAGCCGCTGCGCCGCCGCTTCGGGGTCGCGGGCCAGATCCACCAGGCCGCTGACCGAGAGCTGGCTCGGCAACGCATGTTCCGGGGGCTGGGCGGTGCGCGCCCGCTCGGCGAGTAATGCGTCGACGTCGGCGGCCCAGCCTTCGAGGTCGGCCTTGCCCTCGACGTCCATCGTGTTATCCGCCGACCTTGCCTTGCTGACCAGCGCGGCCCCGCGTTCGACGTCGGCGCGCCGCCGCGACAACGGGTCGACAGGCCAGACCGCTTCGACAACGTTGTCCTGCAGGGGATTTCGCTCGCCGTCGGCGGGTGCGGGTGCCCAGTGCTCGACGACCCCGCACGCTTGGCCGGCCTGCGCGGACTCCTCGATGATGTTTTTGAGTTCACCCAGGAACTCCGACGGCCCACGCGGCTTGATCCCGGTGGCACCCCAGTGGTGCCCGGATATCAGCAGCGTGTCCTCGGCCCGGGTGACACCTACATAGAGGAGTCGGCGTTCCTCGTCGACGCGTCGCTGGTCGAGCTGAGCGCGGTGCTCGGTGATTGTGTCGGACAATTGCTTTCGGTTCGTGACGGCCGAGGTGTCCAGGACCGGGATGCCGAGCGCGCCGGCCGCGGCGCGATCACCGCGCAGCAGCGGCGGCAGTTCACCGGCGTCGGTGAGCCAACTGCTTCGCGACGCGTTCGACGGGAAGGTCCCGCCGGACAGGTGTGCCACCGCGACCACCTGCCATTCCAGGCCCTTGGCGGCGTGCACCGTGAGCACCTGCACCCGGTCGCGGGCGGCGATCGGCTGTGCAGGTGTCAGGCCGTTCTCCACTTCCGCGGCCACGTCAAGGTAGGCGAGCAAGCCGGCCACTGAGGCCTTGGCTGCGCCGCCGGCGCGCTCCGCGTAGCCGACGACCTCATCGGCGAAGGCATCGAGATGCTCGGCGCCAGACCATTGCCCGGTGGCGGCGGCGCGAACCTCGCAGTCGACCCCCAGGACGCGGCGAACCTCAGCGACCAGGTCGGGCAGGGAGTGACCCAGATGCCCCCGCAGCGCGGTCAGTTCGGCGGCCAGAGCTGTGATCCGTTGATGGCCGGCGGCCGAGTAGCCGCCGGGCGGGCCTGGGTCCGAAACGGCGTCGGCCAGGCAGGCGACGTCTGCGTCCGGACCGGTTGCCTTCGCGATGGACTCGGCCGAGAGCGCTTCGGTGGCCCGCCCGGAACCGCCCAACTCCTGAGCGCGCCGCCACAACGCGGCGATATCCCGCCCGCCGAGGCGCCAGCGCGGGCCGCTGAGAACCCGCATCGCCGCCGCGCCGGCCGTCGGGTCGGCGACCAGGCGCAGCATCGCCACCACGTCGGCGACCTCCGGGACGGACAACAGGCCCGCCAGGCCGACGACCTCCACGGGGATCCCGCGGGCGCGCAGCGCATCCGCGATGGGGGCGGCATCTGCGTTGCGGCGCACCAGGACCGCGGCCGTGGGCGGCGCGATCCCTTCGTCGCGGGCGTGCCGGTAATGCTCCTGCAGGTGGCCGGCGATCCAGTCACGCTCGGCCACGATATCGGGCAGCAGCGCACAGCGGACGGTGCCCGGCGGGGCGTCCGGGCGGGGGCGCAGCGGCCGCACGGCGACCGAGCGCCGCCGCGCCTCGGCCGATATGGCGTTGGCGAGCTGCAACGTTCGCGGGGGGTTGCGCCAGCTGGTCCGCAACTCCAGCGTCGGCGCCGGCGATCCGTCGGACAGCGGGAAGTCGGTGGTGAATCGCGGCAGGTTGGTCGCCGAGGCGCCGCGCCAGCCATAGATCGACTGGATGGGGTCGCCGACCGCAGTCAAGGCCAGCCCGTCATCGGCGCCGCCGCCGAACAATGACGACAGGGCGATGCGCTGAGAGTGCCCGGTGTCCTGGTACTCGTCGAGCAGCACCACGCGGTAGCGACTGCGCAGGTCCCGTCCCACCTGCGGGAACGTCGCTGCCAGCCGCGCCGCCGACGCCATCTGCATGCCGAAGTCCATGACCTTGGCACCGCGCATGCGTTGCGCCAGCGCATCCAGCAGCGGCACCAGCTCGGCGCGCTGAGTCTGGGTGGCCAGCATGCGCAGCAGCGACTGGTTGGGACCGCTACCGCGTTGCTGCGGCCCGGCCGGCAGGGTGTGCACCAGCCGCTCCAGCTCGAGATGGGTGTCGCGGAGCTGGTCGGTGCTCACGAGGTGTTCGGTCAGCTGCCCCCACAGCCGTAACACCAGCGCGGTGACGGCGGCCGGCGTCTTGTCGGTTTCCAGCGCGCCCTCGTAGCCGTTGACCACATCGAATGCCAGCTGCCAGAGCTCGGTTTCGGTGAGCAGTCTGGTATCGGGTTCCACCGGCAACAGCAGGCCGTATTCCCGAAGTAGCGAGCCTGCGAACGCGTGATAGGTGCTGACCGTCGGCGTCCCCTCCCCCGGCCCCGGGCCAACTCCAGATAGCCGCGCAAGACGCGAGCGCACCCGCCGCAACAGCTGGCCGGCGGCCTTGCGGGTGAAGGTCAAGCCGAGCACCTGGCTGGGTTCGGCGTAGCCGTTGGCGACGAGCCACACCACGCGCGCCGCCATGGTCTCGGTCTTGCCGGCCCCGGCGCCCGCGATGACGACGAGCGGGCCCGGCGGTGCGGCGATCACCGCCGCCTGTTCCTCGGTGGGCGGGAAGATGCCCAGCGCATCGGCCAATTCAGTGGGGCTGTACCGCGGGCTCGTCACGCGCACCCCTCGTGGGCGGGGCAGGACGGCCGCAGCGGGCAGTGCGAGCAGCCGTCGTTGCGCCGGGCGATGAACTGGGGCCCGGCCGTGGCCTCGGCGGCCTGGCGAACCAGGTCACGCCAGTGCTCGCGGGCCTGCGGGGTGAGCGGATCCTGCTCGCGCTGCGTGGCACCGGCGGCTCCGGTCTTGCCTGGGTAAACCAACCGCGCTCCACCGGGCTCGTCTGGTCCGCTTTGGAAGTCCGGGATCATGCCCTCGGCGACGGCCAGCTGATACATCGCCAACTGGGCGTGCTGCTGGGCGTCATCCTTGCTGACCGGGGTCTTTCCCGTCTTGACGTCGACGATGACCAGCCGGCCCGCGGCGTCGCGCTCCAGCCGGTCGACCCGGCCGCGCAACCGGACCTGTCCCCCGTCGCTGCGCGGGGCCTCCAGGACTCCGTCGACGCCGATTTCGACGCCGACCTCGGTCAACTCGGCGCGCGTCTGTGCGCGCCACTCAACGAACGCCTGAATCATGGCGCGGTGCCGGCTGAGTTCGTTGGCCGAATGCCATTCGGCGTCGAACGGCAGGTGCTGCCACACTCGGTCCAGCTCGGTCAGCAGTTGAGACTCCGTCTTGCCGGGTTCGGCGATCAACGCGTGCACCACCGAACCGATCGCCGAGCGCAGCTCGCGCGGATTGCTTCCCCCGTGCCGCTCGGCGAGCCAGCGCAGCGGGCAATCCGTCAAGGTCTGCAGTGTGGACGGTGTCAGCGTGACGACGTCGTCGCTGCCGCACAGCGGAGCGTCGGTGCTGACCGCAACCAGCCCGTGCCATGCCGAAGGGTCGGCCCCCGGCACCCCGGCCTCGGCCAGGCGGGCCAATTGCGTTGCGGCACAGGATCTGGCGTTCTCGTCGACCGTGCCCTCTGGTGCGCACACCACCGACCGCAACCGGCCCACCACCGCTGCGGCGGACAGCACCCGCGGTGAGCAAACGGGTTGGGCCACAACGGCTTCCTCGCCTGCCAGCGACGCGATCTCGAAGAAGAACGGCGATGGCAGGGCGGCTTCTCCCCCGCTGCCGCCGGTGTCGCTGTCGATCGCCGTCACCAGCAACGCGCGGCGGGCCCGGCCCATCGCGGCAACCAGCAACCGGCGCTCCTCGGCCAGCAGCGGCGCCCGCACCGACGCCTCGCCGGTGACGCCGTCGAGTCCGTCGAGCAGTCGCTGGGTGGCCAGGATGCCGCCGCGCGGCACCGTGTTGGGCCACAAGCCGTCCTGCAACCCGGCGATGACCACCACATCCCATTCCTGTCCCAGCGCCGCGTGCGCGCTGAGCACCTTGACCTGCTGCGTCTGCGAACCCGAATCGCGGCCGGCGGGCGGCAGCCGCAGCGCCTCGACATGCTCGACCAGCCCGCGCAGCGACGCGCCGGCGGTGCGTGTGACGTAGGCGTCGGTGACATCGAACAACGCGGTCACCACTTCCAGATCCCGCGTGGCCTGGGCCCCCGCCGGGCCGCCCCGCTCGATGGCTGCCAGCCAGCGCCGCTGCAGGCCGCTGCGGTGCCATGCCGCCCACAAGGTGTAGCGCGGGTCGCCTCCGCCGCGATGGCACCGGGCGGCGGCGGCCAGCACGGCACGTACCCGTCGCAGCGCGCCGGACTGCGGCCCCGCCAACGCCCCGTTGCCGTTGAGCGTCTCCACAAGCAGTTCGCCGAAGGCTTCCGACCGGCCGCGTTGCAAGGTTCTGCGCAGCTGCCGCAACGAGACCGGGTCCACCCGGCCGATCGGCCCGGACAGCAGCGCCAGCGCCTGGTCACTGTCCAGCCCGTCGGCAGTGGCGGCCAGGACGGTGAGCAGCGTGCGGGCTGCCGGCTCGTCCGACAGCGACCCGCCGGTCGGCGGTAGTGCGACCGGGACGCCGGCGGCGGCCAGCGCGCGGGGTAACCGGGCGCCCGCACGCGGCACCGATCGGACGATCACCGCCATCTGGGACCATGGCACGCCGTCGACGAGATGTGCCCGGCGCAGGGTGTCGGCGATCAGTGCGGCCTCCGCGTGCGCCGAGGCGGCCAGGCGCGCGGTGACCGCTCCTTCCTCTTTGCCTAAGCCCTCGATGCACCTGCCGGCGCTGGAGCCGGGCAGCCGGCCGGCGATGCCGCTGATCACCCGGGCGACGGCGGGGCCGCAGCGATGGGACTCCGTCAATGTCACCGCCGGTCCGTCGACGCCGAGCAGCCCGGCGGACTCGCCACCCCGGAAGCCGAAGACCGCCTGGTTCGGGTCGCCCGCGATCAGGGCGGTATCGGCACCGGCCGCCAGCACCCGAACCAGTTGCGCCGCTTGCGGATCGAGTTGCTGAGCGTCGTCGACCAGCAGCACCCGGACCCGGGCCCGTTCGGCGGCCAGCAACTCGGGATCGACCGCGAGGGCCTCCAATGCGGCGCCGACGAGTTCCGCGGCGGCCAGGGCCGGCGCCGTCGCCTGCGGCGCCGCGGTGCCGACCGCCGCCCGCAGCAGCATCACTTGTTCGTACTGTCGGGCGAACTGACCGGCCGCGGCCCACTCCGGGCGTCCGCAACGACGCCCCAGCCGCTCCAACTGCTGGGGGTCGAGGCCACGCTCTGCGCAGCGCGCCAACAAGTTTCGCAGTTCGTTGGCGAACCCCGCGGTGCACAGGGCGGGCAGCAGGTGCTCGGGCCACCGGTTGGCGTCCTCGGCGTCCCCGGCCAGCAGTTCCCGGATGATGGCGTCCTGTTCCGCGCTGGTCAGCAGTCGTGGCGGGGGTCCGCCAGCCCGCTCCGCCGCGCGGCGCAGCACGGCATAGGCGTAGCTGTGCAGCGTACGTACCAACGGCTCGCGCACGGCCGCCGTCGTGCTCGATGCCAGCATCGCCCTGGTCAACGCGCTGCGTTCGCGCATGCCGATCCGGCCCGAACCAGCAAGCAGCAGAACAGATTCCGGAGCTATGTTCGCCGCGATATGGGCGATCGCAGCCTCGACCAGCAAGGTGCTCTTGCCGGTCCCGGGGCCGCCGAGGATGCGCACCTGACCGCGCGACCCGGGCTGCAGCACCTCGCGCACCTGCCCATCCCACTGCAACGCCATGCCCGGCATGCAACCACGGAGGTCCGACAAGTTGCCGCGAGCAGGTATGACGCGGACTGGCATCATCGAAGCGTGACCCTTCATGTGCACCGCTTCGGCCCGGCCGGCCCGCTCCAGATGCTGGCATTGCACGGATTGACCGGTCACGGGCGGCGCTGGCAGCACTTCGCGGACTACGTGCCGGAAATCGCGGTGGCCGCACCGGATCTGATCGGGCACGGCCGCTCGTCGTGGGCCGCACCGTGGACCATCGACGCCAACGTCACTGCGCTCGCCGCCCTGCTCGAGGCGGACGCCGAGGCTCCGGTGCTGGTGGTCGGGCATTCGTTCGGTTCTGCGGTGGCGATGCATCTGGCGGCGGCCCGACCGGACCTGGTGTCGTCGTTGCTGCTGCTGGATCCCGCGATCGGCCTGGACGGGCAGTGGATGGCTGAGATCGCCGAGGCGATGTTCGGCTCCCCCGACTATGCCGAGCGGTCCGAGGCACGCCAGGAGAAGGGCGGCGGCGTGTGGGCGGACGTGGATCCGGCGGTGCTGGACGCCGACGTGGAGGAGCATCTGGTGCAGCTGCCCAACGGGCGGTACGGCTGGCGAATCAGCCTGCCGGCGATGATGGCGTACTGGAGCGAGTTGGCACGTGCGGTTGTGCTGCCCCCGCCCGGGGTGCCGACGACGCTGGTGCGGGCCCGGTGGACGTCGCCACCCTATGTCAGCGAGGAGTTGGTCGCAGGACTGCGTGAGCGATTGGGCGACGACTTCGAGCTGCTCGACTACGAATGTGATCACATGGTTCCGCACGCCAAGCCCGACGACGTCGCCGCCCTGGTCCGCAAGCGGCTGCAGCTGGTTTAGCCGTGGCCGCGGTGACCGACGAGCAGATCGAGCGGGTACGCGCTCTGGTCGCGGCCATCCCGCCCGGCAGAGTGTCCACCTACGGTGACATCGCTTCTGCCGCAGAGCTTTCCAGCCCACGCATCGTTGGCTGGATCATGCGCACAGACTCCGCGGACCTGCCTTGGCACCGGGTTATCACCGCGTCGGGCAGACCCGCCGCCCACCTCACCACCCGGCAGCTGGAGCTGCTGCGCGCGGAGGGAGTGCTGGCGGTCGACGGGCGGATACGGCTGTGCGAGGTCCGGCACGAATTCTGAAGTGCCGCAAGCCGTCAGCCTGCTAGGCCGGCTGCACCGGACGTCCCGGTCTCACCCGTCAATCCGATGGGGCCGTAATTGCCCGGTGCACCCCACTGGCCCTGCACGTAATTGAGGGGATAACCAGGAGGTCCGCCGCTGCCGGGTGCGCCGCCGGCTCCTCCGCCGCCGCCGACGCCGGGGTCGCCGCCGGCACCCCCGGCACCGCCGCCGCCGTTGACGCCACCGTTGGGTCCCGTGCCGCCGGTGCCGCCATTGCCGCCCATACCGCCGGTACCGCCGGTGCCACCCATGCCACCGTCGCCGCCACTACCGCCGTTGCCGCCACTGGTGTTGCCGCCGCTGCCACCGGTGCCACCCGTGCCGCCGGGCGCGCCATAGCCGCCGGTACCGCCGGCGCCCCCGGCACCCGCGTTGCCACCGACGGCGTTGCCGCCGCCGTTTCCGGCGTTGCCGCCGTTTCCACCGCTGCCACCGGCACCGCCGGGCCCGGCGCCGTAGCCATACCCGTCACTGAGTGACGCGCCCTTTCCGCCAGTACCGCCACTGCCGCCGGTGCCGCCGGCCGGGCCGTTAGTGCTGAGTAGGGGATTGATCGGGCCATTACCGCCGATCCCGCCGATGCCGCCGGTACCGCCACCCACGCCGCCGGTGCCGCCGGCGCCGCCGTTGCCGTAAGTGTTGCGCGTCCCCAAGAAATCTTCGACGGGAAAAGCGTTGTATCCGCCGTTGCCGCCAGTGCCGCCGCTGCCCCCGTAGCCACCGGTGCCGCCTACACCGCCATCGCCGGCGTAGGCATAGAAAACGGGGAAGTTGGAAGCGTTTCCGCCCCAACCGCCGTTGCCACCTTGTGCGCGGAACCCGCCGGTACCGCCGACGCCGCCGGTGCCGCCGAAGGCACGGATGTTGATATTGAGTTCGCCGTTCACGGCGGCTGCGCCATCGCCGCCATTGCCGCCTCTTATGCCGGGAAGCGAGGAGTCCGGCCCACTTGCGCCACTGTCGCCTATCAGGTGTTTGACCCCGAAGCCGACATCTTCGAGCCTGGTACCTGCCCCATTGGCACCGGATCCCACTTGCCCGGTGTTGATTTGCCCGGGGGGGTTGTAGCCGTTCGCGCCGGTCCCGCCGTTGCCCCCGACGCCTCCCGCGCCGCCGCTTCCCGCGTCGCCCTGATTACCGGCCTTGGCTCCGGCGCCGCCGGCGGCGCCGCCCGCGCCGCCATTGCCGCCGTTGCCGCCGTTGCCGCCGTTGCCGCCGGCTCCGCCGCTGGCGGCGCCGGTGACGCCGTTGCCGCCGGCACCGCCAGTTCCAGCGGCACCGCCGCGTCCGCCGTCGCCACCTCCGGTGGCACCGTCGACGGCGGGGGCCCCACCTTTTCCGCCAGCGCCGCCATCACCGCCGATGCCTCCAGCGGTACCGGGAGCACCCGCAGTGGCGTAGCTCATACCGTTGCCGCCGTTCCCGCCGATGCCGCCGACACCACCGGTGCCGCCGGTGCCTACGGCGCCTATCTGCCCGCCGAGTGACAGTGCGGCACCGCCGAGGCCGGCCTTTCCACCAGTACCACCCCCGCCACCGGTGCCGCCGGTGCCGCTGACCCCGCCTCTGCCGCCCGTGCCGCCGATACCACCCTCGCCACCGGCGCCCCCACTTCCACCGATAATTCCGCCGGTTCCGCCGCTGCCGCCCGAGCCGCCGTTGCCGCCAGCACCTCCGGCAATGCCCGCGTCGCCGAACCAAATGCCATCCGTTCCGGTGCCACCGACACCGCCGGCGCCGCCGGTGCCGCCGCTGCCACCGGCGCCCATTTCGCCTGGTTTGCCGCCGGCAGCTTGGGCGAGACCGCCGAGCCCGCCGCTGCCTCCGCTGCCGCCGTTACCACCGTCGCCGCCGCTACCGCTGGCGGAACCGCCGGCACCCCCGGCACCCCCCGCGCCGGCCAGGCCGCCGGATCCACCGTCGCCGCCGCCACCGGAGCTCTTACCCCCGAGGCCACCGGCCCCGCCGCTTCCACCGCTACCGCCCGTGCCGCCCGTCATGCCGTGTTGACCGGGATCGGTCGCATTGGCACCTGGAACGCCCTTCGCGCCATTTCCGCCGTTGCCACCAGCGCCGCCGTTGCCGACCGAACCGCCGTCACCGCCTCTACCGCCGGCGCCGCCCGCGCCGCCATCGCTGGTCGCCGAGGCCCCGGTTCCGCCGACGCCGCCGTTGCCGCCAGCGGACGGGGCGTTGCCCGACGCCCCGTCAATGCCAGGGCGGGCGCCGGCGCCCCCAGCTCCGCCAAGGCCGGCGAGACCGCCAGCGCCGGGCTCGCCGCCGCGGCCGCCGTCCCCACCGTCGCCCGCAGTGCCGTTGACCACCACCCCGTTCCCGCCGCTACCGCCGTCGCCCGGCGCTCCGCCCTGACCGCCATTACCGCCCGCTCCGCCCTGACCGCTGGTGCCCTTCCCGATCGCGGTGCCGCCGAGGCCACCAACGCCGCCTTTGCCGCCCACACCACCGCTACCACCGTCACCACCGGTCAACCCGGCACCGCCGGTGGCACCCTTCGCACCCGAACCGCCGCTCGCGCCGTGGCCGCCCGCACCTCCGACACCGCCGTTGCCCGACGTCGAACCGCCCGCACCGCCGTCGCCTCCGGCGCCACCGCCACCGCCGGCACCACCGTCGCTACCGGGGCCTGGTCCCTGAGTACCCGCCAATCCGTTACCGCCGGCACCTCCGTTACCGCCGTCGCCTACCGATCCCCCGGCACCACCCTTGCCTCCGCCACCGCCAGCCCCACCAACAGCGGTCGCGTCGGCGCCGGAACCGCCGGCGCCGCCCTTCCCGCCGGCGGTAGCAGTTGAACCCGCATTACCGTCGGCCCCAATTGCACCCGGTTGAGTTCCGGTACCGCCGGCGCCACCCAGACCCGCGGCTCCGGCGGCACCGGGGTCACCGCCCTTGCCTCCGTCACCGCCGCTGCCCGCAACACCGTTCACAACCGCGCCGTTGCCGCCGGCACCGCCATCACCCGGAGCTGCGCCGTGACCGCCGTTGCCACCGGCACCGCCATGACCGCCGGCCCCAATGCCGAGCGCGGCCCCGCCGGCGCCACCGGCGCCCCCCTTACCGCCGGCACCACCGTTGCCGCCATCAACGCCGTTGGCGCCCGCACCGCCGACCGATCCGGTGACGCCGCTACTACCGTCTGCCCCAGTACCACCGGAGCCCCCGGCACCGCCATTACCCGAGATCGTCCCGCCGGCACCGCCCGCTCCGCCGGCCCCGCCGGCACCGCCGGGGGTGCCGCTGGCGCCCGGCTCGGTGACCTGCGCAGCGGACATCCCATTGCCTCCGGCGCCACCGGCGCCGCCGTTGCCCACGGAGCCACCCGCACCACCTTTGCCGCCGGCACCGCCGGCTGCGCCGGCAGTTGTCGCATCGGCGCCGGAACCGCCCGCACCCCCATCGCCACCGGTGATCCAGCTTCGGCCGTGCACCCCGGCAACTCCACCGTGTGCGCCGGCCCTGCCGCCAGCACCGCCGATGCCCGCATTACCGCCTCTGCCGCCGTCGCCGCCGCTACCGGCGATCCCGTTGACTACGGCGCCATGACCTCCCGCTCCACCCGAGCCGGCAACTCCGCCGTCACCGCCGGCACCGCCGACACCGGGTGCACCAGCCTTGCCGAAAAGGCCGCCTCCGTGACCCGATGCCCCACCGATGCCGCCGGACCCCCCGAGGCCACCGTCACCGCCCGCCCCGCCGGTGAGTCCGAGGTCGCCACCTGCACCATGACCGCCGCCACCCCCCACCCCACCCGTACCGCCGGCGCCGCCGGCGCCGCCGGCGCCGAACAGCAGGCCGGCGTGGCCACCTGCACCACCGTGTCCGCCGACGCCGCCAACTCCGCCGTTGCTGCCGTCTGCGCCCGGCAGGAACCCGTCATAGCCCGGGAGCCCGACTGCGCCGTCTCCGCCGGAACCCCCCGCGCCACCGTTGCCGAACAGCAATCCGCCACGGCCGCCGGCACCGCCGGTACCGCTGTGTGGGCCGCCGGAACCCCCCGTCCCACCGTTGCCGAACAGCAGTCCGCCGGAACCGCCGGCACCACCGCGACCACCGGTACCGCTAACCGAGAGCCCCCCCGCACCGCCGACGCCACCAGAACCGAGCAACCCTGCCGCGCCACCCGTACCACCGGCGCCGCCGATCCCTGTCGTAGAGGAACCGCCGGCACCACCGGCACCACCGGAGCCGATCAATCCGGCAGCGCCACCCCTGCCGCCCACTCCTCCGTTGCCGCCGTTCGCCCCGGTCGCGCCGGAGCCTCCGGCACCGCCGTTGCCCCAAAGGATGCCACCGGCGCCACCGCTTTGGCCGGTACCCGGCGCGCCGTCGGCGCCATTCCCGATGAGCGGGCGTCCGAAGTATGCAAAAGTGGGAGTGTTAATGGCATCCAGCGATTGCCGAATTATTTCGGCACCCAGGGCTTCGGTGTGGAAATACGAAGCCGATCCGGCCGCCAAAGAGTGCAGAAATTGATCGTGGAAAGCGGCCGCCTCGGCGGCGACCTTCTGGTAGCCCGCTGCGTGTGCCCCGAAAAGGTCCGCGACGCGCGTCGAGACCTCGTCGGCGGCCGCCGACAGCACCTCGGTGGTGGGCAGCGCCGCAGCAAAAGTGGCTGCGCTGATCGCTGATCCGATGCTCGCGACGTCCGACGCCGCCGCGATGAGGGCGTCGGTTGCAGCGATCACATACGACATGGCAACGGCCCCACTTTCCCGCAGAGATTCCCGATCCGCAGATGTTATTCGCGGTGCCAGATATGAGGCCAGATTTTTACGTTCGTTATAGAAAAGTTATTCGTTGTGCGGGCTGTGTCGAACAATTTTACAGATCGATACCTATTGCGGAGAAAGGGGCCTCTTGTACGGTTTCTGGGCAGCAAATTGCCATACCCCTGGTACTTCCGCGTGAGATATCTGGCGTGAAGTAGGCCGGCGCGCTAGAGGATCATCCGCACCATCGCCGCGGTACGGGCCAGACCCGGAAACGCCTCGGCGGTGGACCGTGGATGCAGAGCATGGACCGCAAGACGAAACATCAACGCGCGCAACAGCATCTGTGACCATTCCGGCAGCGCGCTCCAGCGTTCGATGAGGCCGTCGTCGGCCTCGCCCCAGGACAGCGCGTCGACGACGACCACACCGGCCGCCCAGGACGCCGGCCGCCAGTACGGGGTGATGTCGGTGATGCCGGGAGGCGCGGTGCCCGCGAAAAGCACTGTGCCGTAAAGGTCTCCGTGTACCAGTTGATTGGGGCTGCGGGTGGGCTTGCGCAGCGTGGCGAGTTGATTGATCAACTCTACGGAGCGCTGCGCGTCCGCGGATGCCGGCGCGGTCTGCGCGCCGGGCGGCACCGACTGCAACGGCCGTTCCTCCCACGCGGCACGGTCGGCGGCGATGAAGACGTCGACGTCAGCCCACGGTGCGGTGGGTCCCTGGGTCAGGAAACGGGGGCGCTCCAGCTTGCCGGTGGCCTCGTGCAGGCGAACGGCCGCCGAGACGACCTCGTCATGGCGGGCTTCCGGTGCACCCGCGACGAAGGTGTCCGCCCGCCAGCCCGACACCACGTAGCGACCGTCGGTGGATCGGACCGGCCGGGCCAGCCGCACACCGTCGACGAACAACGTCTCACGCACCCGGGCCGACCATGTCGCGCGGGCGTTGTCGGCCACCATGGACAACACCACTTCACCGCACCGCCAGCCGCCTTCCCAGGCGGCGCCGAGGGGCGCGGGCTGGACTCCGGTCAAACCGAACGCTGCCAGCACATGCTCAGGCGGCGGCTCGACAGTCACAGCGGTCAGCCTAGTCGGGCGACGATGCGCGTCGGAACGGACGCGCTGAGGAGCCCGACAATCCAGCCCAGCGGGCGACGATGCGCGTCGGAACGGACGCGCTGAGGAGCCCGACAATCCAGCCCAGCGGGCGACGATGCGCGTCGGAACGGACGCGCTGAGGAGCCCGACAATCCCATCTGCCAGAGGCGCCTGCGCGCCGCAGTCAGTACACCACCATGTCGGGCTGCATCTGCGCGGCCCACGCCAGGATCCCGCCCTGCAGGTGCACGGCATCGGAGAACCCGGCCTGCTTCACCGCAGCCAGCGCTTCCGCCGAGCGCACCCCGCTCTTGCAGTACAGGACGGCCACCCGGTCCTGCGGCAGCTGCGCCAAGCCCTCACCGGAGATGATCAGCCCCTTCGGCACGAGCTGGGCGCCGTCGATGTGCACGATGTCCCACTCCACCTGCTCGCGAACGTCGATCAGGGCCAACTTCTTGCCGGCATCCATCATGGCGCGCAGCTCCTGCGGTGTGATGGTGGAACCGCTCGCCGCCGCGGCGGCGTCCTCCGAGACCACACCGCAGAACTGCTCATAGTCGATGAGTTCGGTGATCTTCGGCGTAGTGGGATCCTTCCGGATCCTGATGGTGCGATAGCTCATCTCCAGCGCGTCATAGATCATCAGCCGGCCGAGCAGGGTCTCGCCGATGCCGGTGATCAGCTTGATTGCCTCAGTGCCCATGACCGACGCGATCGAGGCGCAGATGATGCCCAGTACACCGCCCTCAGCGCAGGACGGCACCATGCCCGGGGGCGGCGGTTCCGGGTAGAGGTCGCGGTAGTTGAGCCCGAGCCCGTCGGGTGCGTCCTCCCAGAACACCGACGCCTGGCCTTCGAAACGGTAGATCGATCCCCACACGTACGGCTTGCCCGCCAACACGGCGGCGTCGTTGACCAGATAACGGGTGGCGAAGTTGTCGGTGCCGTCCAGGATCAGGTCGTACTGGCTGAAAAGGTCCACGGCGTTGTCAGCTTCCAGCCTGAATTCATGGAGTCGCACCTCGATCAGCGGGTTGATCGCAACGATCGAGTCGCGCGCCGACTGCGCCTTGGACCGTCCCACGTCGGCCGTGCCGTGGATGACCTGGCGCTGCAGATTGGATTCGTCGACGACGTCGAAGTCGACGATCCCGATAGTGCCGACACCGGCGGCTGCGAGGTAGAGCAGCGTCGGGGATCCGAGCCCTCCGGCCCCGATCACCAGCACCCGGGCGTTCTTCAGCCGCTTCTGTCCGTCGACACCCAGGTCGGGAATGATGAGATGGCGACTGTAGCGCGCCACTTCCTCACGGCTGAGTGTCGCGGCGGGTTCCACAAGCGGCGGCAACGTTGGCGTCACAACATCGAGGTTAGGCGATCAGCACGCCCGCGAGAACCTACGCGATCGGGTAAGGCCAGGGATTGAACCGGCACGTCTTGCCGTCGGCCTTGACCTGGTCGGGGTCGAACTTGGCCCCGTCGTCGTTGGACGTGGAGAACGTCTGCTGCATCATCACCGGCGCCAGCGCGCCCTGCTGATCGCACGGCTCGTGCTTAACGTACCCGATGGCGTGTCCCACTTCGTGATTGATCACGTACTGCCGGTAAGAGCCGATGTCACCCTCGAACGGCACGGCTCCCCGAATCCAGCGCGCCTCGTTGATGAACACCCGAGACTGCCGATCAGACCCGAAAGACGGGTTGTAGCACGACGTCTCGAGCCGGAACTCGTAGCCGCAACCCTCCCGCACCGAGACCGGTGAGACCAGCGAGACCCGGAAATCCGGCTTGCTCCCACTGTTTCCGTCGATCCGGATGAACGCGAATTGCGGGTTGTGGGTCCAGCCCTTGGGGTTGGCCAGCGTCATGTCGACCATCTGCGCGAACGCGTTGTCGCCGCCGTACATGTTCGGGTCCAGACCGTTCTCGATTTCGATGGTGTAGCGGAACACTTTGCTGGTGCCCTGACCGATCTGCGGAGTGGTCCCCTCGATGACGCGGTAGGTCTTGTCGCCCGCCTCGGTGTACGGGCCGCCGTCGGGCAGCGTTCCGGCCGGCAGGTTTGCGTCGAACGCGACCAGGCCGCGCGGCGGCGTGTCGATGATCGACGTGCCCACCGCACCGATGGTCGGCGGCTCCTTGTGGATCGTGTGAGCCGCGGGCTTGGGCGTGCTGGTGCCGGTGACCGTCTGGTACACGACGACGAGGGTGAGCACCGTCAGCAGCGGAAGCGCGTACGCCCGCCAGCCGTAGGTGGACACGAACCGCCCCAGCCAGGTCTGCTTGCGCCACTGGCGCGGCCGGTCCCGGTCCGCGCGCACCCGCCCCGCGCTCTGGCCGAGCGGGTCACGCTGCGCCCGCAGCGGCTCACGCCAGTCGTCACGCAGCACTGGCGCCCGACCGGTATCGCGGGGCGGCCACTGGGACGTCATTTCCCCAGGATGGCACAGTAGCCGGGGGCAACCGGCCCTGGCGCGCCCGAAAACCCGCCGACCTGCTTCATATCGACCTCACACCCCAACGAGTCCGCAGGTAGTAAGGTCATGGCAATACAAGGGCGGCCCAGGGGGATGGCTGAACGGTCGCCGGCCGAAAGCGATCAGATTGAGGACGATGAGCGATCTAGCCAAGACGGCGCAGCGACGTGCCGTCAGATCGGCCGACGGTGTTCGGCCGATCGAAGGCGCTCCGGTCTCCAACCGCCGGGGCAACCGGTTGCCGCGCGACGAACGCCGCGGCCAGCTGCTTATCGTCGCCAGCGACGTCTTCGTGGAAAGCGGATACCACGCCGCCGGCATGGATGAAATCGCCGACCGCGCCGGAGTGAGCAAACCGGTTCTGTATCAACACTTTTCGAGCAAGTTGGAACTCTACCTGGCGGTGCTGAATCGGCACGTGGAGAACCTGGTCAGCGGCGTGCAGCAGGCACTGGGCCGCACCACCGACAACCGGCGCCGACTGCACTCGGCGGTGCAGGCTTTCTTCGACTTCATCGAGCACGACAGCCAGGGCTACCGGCTGATCTTCGAAAACGACTACGTCACCGAGCCCGAGGTCGCCGCGCAGGTGCGGGCGGCCACCGAATCGTGCATCGACGCTGTTTTCGCACTCATCGCCGAAGACTCGGGCCTGGACCCGCACCGCGCCCGGATGATCGCGGTGGGACTGGTCGGCATGAGCGTCGACTGCGCCCGGTACTGGCTGGACTCGGATCGTCCGATCTCGAAGTCCGACGCGGTCGAGGGCACCGTGCAGTTCGCCTGGGGCGGCCTGTCACACGTGCCGCTCGCCCGTTCCTAAGCCTTGGCTTTGGCCACCGCTTCGGCGCCGACCCCGAATCCGACCCGGCGCGCGTCCGCGACACCGATTTCGACATAGGCGATCTTGGCCGCGTTGACCAGGATGCGCCGGCCGCGCTCGTCGTTCAGGCTCAGCAGACCGGAGTCCTCGCGCAGCGCGGCACCGACGAGCTCCTCGACCTCACCAGGCGTCTGCGCACTGGAGAAAACCAGCTCGCGCGGACTGTCCGTGATACCGATCTTGACCTCCACCGGGGCCCCTTCCGTTGGCATTTTCGTCGCAGGCGTCTGTGCAGCAGGCTAGTGGACGGGTCGGACCGGCACAGCGCCCCGCCCCCCAAACCGGCAGTTCGCGGTTAGTGAACAAACCCATCACGATTCGGTTTAGGCACCCGTCGCAGCCCTGAACCGGTCCGTCCACGTCATTAACATCGGCACCATCAGTAACATCCGTGACACCCTCTACGACATCGTCCGAGACCTCGAAGAGTTCCCGGGCGATGACGCTCGCGCGGAAAGCTACGCCGCAGACTTCGACGACGACGACCCGGAGACCGACAGCTGGGACGATTCCGACTACCAAACCGACGAGGAATGGGCATGGCCCGCCGACCGCCGCTGGCGCCCGATCGCCATGTTCCTCGGCGCCGTTGTGGCGATCGGAGCCATTGCCACCGCGGTGATCATCAACAGCGGCGACAGCGCCACCACCAAGGCGACGGTCGGGGTGCCGGCCCCCCGTACGGCCATCACGACGCCCCGATCCAGTGCGCCGCCGAGCGCGACCGCGAGTGCCCCGCCGACCTCATCCCGCGGCCTACTCCCCCCGGAGACGGTCACCACCATCGCGCCCAGCGACGCGCCCACCAAGACGGCAACGCCGCGGCTACCGACCGCTGCCCCGGCTCCGACAGCCGCCCCGCCCGGCGCGGCGATCAACCCACGCACCGTCGTCTACAGCGTGACGGGCACCAAGCAGCTCTTCGATCTGGTCAACATCGCCTATACCGACGCCCGCGGCTTCCCGGTGACCGAGTTCAACGTCGCGCTGCCCTGGACGAAGGTTGTCGTGCTCAATCCTGGCGTGCAGACCGAATCGGTGATCGCGACCAGCATCTACGGCCAGCTGAACTGCTCGATCGTCAACGCGCAGGGTCAGGTAGTGAAGGCGTCGACCACCAGTTCCGCCCTGGCGACCTGCACCCGCTAACTCAACCCGAGTTCGCGCATCCGGCTGTCGTGGGTGTGCTGTAGCCGCTCGAAGAACGCGCCCAGCTGCCCCAGCCCGCCCGTCCCGGAAACCACCAGGTCGACCAGTTCGTCGTGATCGGCCAGCAGGAACTGCGCCTGGGTGATCGCTTCGCCGAGCAGCCGCCGCGACCACAGCGCCAGCCGGCTGCGTTGCTTGCCGCTGGACGTCACCGCCGCCCGCACCTCAGCGACGACGAACTGGGAGTGCCCCGTCTCGGACAGGGCCTCGCGCACCACGTCGGCCACCTCGTCGGGCAGCCCGTCGGCGATCTCCAGGTACAGGTCGGCGGCCAGGGCGTCGCCGACATACGTCTTCACCAGGGCTTCCAGCCAGGTGCTCGGGGTGGTCAGCCGGTGGTAGTTCTCCAGCGCCGAGACGTATTTCGACATCGCCGGCACCACGTCGACACCGCGCCGTTCCAGGGCGTCCCGCAGCAGCTCGTAGTGCCCCATCTCGGCGGCGGCAATGCTGGCCATCGAGATCCGGCCCCGCAGGTTCGGGGCCATCCGCGCCTCTTCGGTCAACCGGTAGAACGCCGCCACCTCGCCGTATGCGAGCAGCGCGAACAATTCGTTGACGCCAGGGTGATCCGCCGGCAGCCGGGGCCTGGGCGAATCGGCCGCCTTGTCGTGGGAGTCGGCGGTGGATGGCGAAGGCATGGTGACACTTTAGTCGGCAGGATTAACGGAACATGGGTGCCCGCTGGGCGACCAGGTATCATGCTTGGTAGGCAGTGGCTGAATCTGTGCTGTCACTGCCCAAAAGAAATGTGCGTGCACGCAACGGCCCGCCCCGATCAAGCAGCGGGCCTCGGCGACGTAATCGGAGTCGGAAATCGTGCGCGCGAACCGCGACACAGACGAAGTACCGACTCAAACTCGATTACTGTCACCGAAAGGCTCTCCTCCCGCGTATGACCGCACTAAAAAGCACCACCCCGTTGACCTTTGCCAGCCTTGGAGTTCGCGACGAAATCGTCAGCGCACTGGCCGAAAAGGGCATTGAAACCCCATTTGCTATCCAGGAACTCACCCTGCCGCTCGCGCTCGCCGGCGAAGACGTCATCGGCCAAGCGCGCACCGGCATGGGCAAGACCTTCGGGTTCGGCGTACCGCTGCTGCAGCGCATCACGTCCGAGACCGCCACGCGACCGCTGACCGGCGCACCGCGGGCCCTGGTTGTGGTCCCGACCCGTGAGCTGTGCCTGCAGGTCAACGGCGACCTGGCCACCGCCGCCAAGTACCTCAAGGTGAAGAACGAAGACGGCACCGAGCGCCCACTGTCCGTCCTTGCCATCTACGGCGGTCGTGCCTACGAACCGCAGATCGAAGCGCTGCACAAGGGCGTCGACGTCGTGGTGGGCACCCCGGGCCGGTTGCTCGACCTGTGCCAGCAGGGCCACCTGCAGCTGGGCGGATTGTCGGTGCTGGTCCTCGACGAGGCCGACGAGATGCTCGACCTGGGCTTCCTTCCCGACATCGAGCGCATCCTGCGCCAGATTCCGGCCGACCGGCAGTCGATGCTGTTCTCCGCGACCATGCCGGACCCGATCATCACCCTGGCCCGCACGTTCATGGTTCAGCCCACCCATATCCGGGCCGAGGCACCGCACTCGCTGGCCGTGCACGACACCACCGAGCAGTTCGTCTACCGCGCCCACGCGCTGGACAAGGTTGAACTGGTCAGCCGGATTCTGCAGGCCCAGGATCGCGGCGCGACGATGATCTTCACCCGCACCAAGCGCACCGCCCAGAAGGTCGCCGACGAACTCCAGGAACGCGGTTTCGCGGTCGGAGCCGTGCACGGCGACCTCGGTCAGATAGCCCGCGAGAAGGCGCTCAAGGCATTCCGCTCCGGCGACATCAACGTGCTGGTGGCCACCGACGTGGCCGCGCGCGGCATCGACATCGACGACGTCACGCACGTCATCAACTATCAGTGCCCGGAGGACGAGAAGATGTACGTCCACCGCATCGGGCGCACCGGCCGCGCCGGCCGCACCGGCGTCGCCGTCACCCTGGTCGACTGGGACGAGCTGGAGCGCTGGTCGGCGATCGACAAGGCGTTAAGCCTGGGCTCCCCCGACCCGTCGGAGACCTACTCCAACTCGCCGCACCTGTACTCGGAGTTGGTCATCCCCACCGACGTCGGGGGTAGCGTCGGCACGCCGCGCAAGGCGCCCGTCAAGCAACGCGAGGCCAGCAGCGGCACATCGCAACGCCCGCCCCGGCGTCCGGACCGCCGCAAGCGCACCCGCGGCGGCAAGCCCGTCACCGGCCATCCCGAGGCGAACACCGCTGCCGCCGCTGACGCGGCTCCGGAGAACGCCGCACCCGCCGGGGCCGGCACCGGCGCTCCGTCCAGCAGCACCCGCCGTCGTCGCCGTCGTCGCAAGCCGGCAGACGCCGCCGCGGCGGCCAACTGACGGCATACTCACATCCGTGGTCCGACCCGAGCGCCGCACCAAGACTGACATTGCGGCCGCCGTGGCAATCGCGGTCGTCGTCGCGGTAGCCGCGTCGCTCATCTGGTGGACGAGCGACGCGCGGGCCACCGTCAGTCGGCCGGCCGCGACTGCCGCCCCGACGCCCAGCCAGGCCCGCGACGTCCCGGCCACCCTGCGCCAGCTCTGGACCGCTCCCAGCCCGGGAACCCGGGTTCCGGTGGTGGTGGCAGGCTCCGTCGCCACCGGCAACGGGCGCGAGGTGCAGGGGCGCGATCCCGGCACCGGTCAGGTCCAGTGGAGCTACTCGCGGGACACCGACCTGTGCGGGGTGACCTGGGTATACCACTACGCCGTCGCCGTCTACCGGGACGACCGGGGCTGTGGCCAGGTCAGCACCATCGACGGATCGACCGGGCGGCGTGGGCCGGCCCGCAGCAGCTACGCCGATCCGAAGGTACGGCTGTCCTCTGACGGCACCACCGTGCTGTCGGCGGGCGACACCCGGCTGGAGATGTGGCGCTCCGACATGGTCCGGATGATGGCGTACGGCGAGACCGACGCGCGCGTGAAGCCGGTGAACCGCGGCCTGCACTCCGGCTGCACCCTCGAATCGGCCGCAGCCAGCTCGTCGTCGGTGGCGGTGCTCGAGGCCTGCACGAACCAGGCGGACCTCAAGCTGATCCTGCTGCGACCCGGCAAAGAGGACGACGAACCACAGCAGCAGGTGGTGCAGGAAACCGGGGTGCGGCCGGGCACCGGTGCCCGCGTCGTGGTGGTCTCGCAGAACCGCGCCGCGGTGTACCTGCCGACACCGCAGCCTCACCTCGACGTGGTCGACGAAACCGGGACCACGGTGTCAAGCACCCTGCTGGCCGGACCGCCGTCACCGTCGTCGGTGGTGTCCAGCACCGGGAACCTGGTGACCTGGTGGACCGGCGATGCGCTGCTGGTGCTGGAGGCGACCAACCTGACCGCGCGTTACACGATCGCCGCCGGAGAGACGGCCGCCCCGCTCGGCCCGGGAGTGATGATGGCCGGTCAGCTACTGGTGCCGGTCACCGGTGCGATCGGCGTTTACGACCCGGTCAACGGCGAGGCCAGCCGGTACATCCCGGTGGAACGTCAGCCGGGCAGCTCGGCGGTGATCCCGGCGGTCTCGGGCTCCCGCGTGATCGAGCAGCGCGGGGACACCGTGGTGGCGCTCGGTTAGTTGTAGTCCACCGCGAAGGTCGGCAGGGCCTTGCCGGTCTTCCAGTGCTTGATCAGCGCCTTCGCCAGTTCGCGGTAGGCCAGCGCGCCCTTGTTCTTCCGCCCGGCCAGCACCGAGGAGCCCGACGCGCTGGCCTCGGCGAAGCGCACCGTCCGCGGAATCGGCGGCGCCAGCACCGGCAGCTCGTAGCGGTCGGCGACATCGAGCAGCACATCGCGGGTATGGGTGGTCCTCGAGTCGTACAGCGTGGGGAGAGCACCCAGCAGGCGCAGATCCGGATTCGTGATCTGCTGGACGTCGGCCACCGTGCGCAGGAATTGCCCCACCCCGCGGTGCGCGAGCGTCTCGCACTGCAGCGGCACAATGACCTCGCCCGCAGCGGTGAGCCCGTTGAGCGTCAGCACCCCGAGCGACGGCGGGCAGTCGATGATCACCACGTCGAAATCGTCCGCGAGTTTGGCCAGCGCCCGCTTGAGCGCATATTCGCGCCCGGCCCGCATCAGCAGCATCGCCTCGGCACCTGCGAGGTCAATGTTGGCCGGCAGCAACGTCATTCCCTCGGACGTCTCGACCAGCGCGGCACCCGGTTCGACATCGCCGAGCAGCACCTCATGGACGGAGACCGGCAATTTGTCCGGATCCTGGCCCAGCGAGAAGGTCAGACACCCCTGTGGGTCCAGATCGACGAGCAGCACCCGTTTTCCCTCGTCCACCATCGCCGCACCGAGCGACGCGACCGTCGTCGTCTTGGCCACACCGCCCTTCTGATTGGCCACCGCCAGCACGCGCATGTCACTCACAGTGCCCATCCTGGCACGGAACCCATTGCCCCGTTCGGGTGGCGGGCCCGGCACCGCCCCCGGCGTGTCTCGGGCAGAATCGCGGGCATGGGCGTACACAACCGGAGGCTGGTGCTGTTGCGCCATGGAGAGACCGAATGGTCGAAGTCGGGGCAACACACCGGCCGCACCGACATCGAGTTGACCGCCGCCGGCCGGGAGCAGGCCGAATTCGCCGGCGTGGTGCTCGGCGATCTCAAACTCGACAGGCCATTCGTGTACTGCAGCCCCCGACGCCGGACGCTGGTCACCGCCGACCTGGCCGGACTCATCGTCGACCAGGTGACGCCCTTGGTCGCCGAGTGGGACTACGGCGACTACGAAGGCCTGACCACGCCGGAGATCCACGAAACCGACCCGGACTGGCTGGTGTGGACACACGGATGCCGTGGCGGTGAAAGCGTCGCGCAGGTCAGCGAACGTGCCGACCGGGCGATCGCTCTCGCATTGGAGAACATGGAGTCGCGGGACGTTCTTTTCGTGAGCCACGGTCATTTCTCCCGGGCCGTGATCACCCGCTGGGCGCAGTTCGACCTGAGCGAGGGCAGCCGCTTCGGTATGCCAACCGCCACCATCGCGATCTGCACTTTCGAGCACGGTATACGGCAGCTCGCTCAGCTCGGCCTGAGCTGCCATCCCAAACCGGCTGCGATCGCGTGAGCCGCGAACCGGCCTTTGCGCTCACCGGTCCCCGGGGAACCCTGATCGCCGAGCGCGCCGGCGACCGCTACCCCGACATCGCCGCGGCACACGCGGCGCTACGCACGGGACGTGCGCCAATCGTGTTGGGCGCGTTGCCGTTCGATGTGCACCGGCCGGCCGCGCTGTTCGCCCCGGAGAACCTGAGCCACGTCAACGCCCTGCCCGGCTGGCCGACCGGTCCACTGCCGAGCGTCCGCATCGACGCCGCCCTACCGCCCAGCGACGAGCACCGCGACCGCATCAGCCGCGCCCGCAAACAGCTTGCGGCGCAGGATAATCCGCTGCACAAGGTGGTGCTGGCCCGCGCCTTGCGGCTGGCCGCCGATGCTCCACTGGACGGCCGCGTCGTCCTGCGGCGACTGATCGACGCCGACCCGACGGCATACGGCTTCCTCACCGACCTGAGTGCGGCCGGCCCGGACTACGACGGGACGGCGCTGGTGGGTGCCAGCCCGGAACTGTTGGTGGCCCGAACCGGCACGCAAGTGGTGTGCCGGCCGTTCGCGGGCTCGGCTCCCCGCTCGGCCGATCCCGACATCGACGCGGCCAACGGCGCCGAACTGGCCGCATCCGACAAGAATCGGCACGAACATCAGCTGGTCATCGACACGATGCGCGCGGCCCTCGAGCCGCTGTGTGACGACCTGACCATCGCCGCCGAACCGCAACTGAGCCGCACCGCCGCGGTCTGGCACCTGTGCACGCCGATTGTCGGCGAGCTGCGCGACAGCTCAACGAGCGCAATCGATCTGGCGCTGGCGCTGCACCCCACCCCGGCGGTCGGCGGGGTGCCGACCGAGCAGGCCACCGAGTTGATCGCCACCTTGGAGGGCGACCGGGGCTTCTACGCCGGCGCGGTGGGCTGGTGCGACGCGCGCGGCGACGGCTACTGGGTGGTGTCGATCCGGTGCGCCGAGTTGTCGGCCGACCGCTGGACCGCGCTGGCCCGCGCGGGCGGCGGCATCGTCGCCGAATCTGATCCCGACGACGAAGTCGCAGAAACCACAACGAAATTCGCGACGATTTTGAAAGCGCTGGGAGTAGAGCAGTGAGTGCGCAGATCCGCCGCGCCACGCCTGCCGACGTGGCCGACATCACCGCCATGATCCACCAGCTCGCCGAGTTCGAGCACGCCGCCGATGAGTGCACGGTGACCGAAAAGCAGATTGCCACAGCGCTTTTCGGCGATTCCCCGACCGTCTACGGGCATGTCGCCGAGTGCGACGGTCAGGTCGCTGCGATGGCCCTGTGGTTTCTGAACTTCTCCACCTGGGACGGCGTGGCGGGCATCTACCTGGAGGACCTGTACGTGCGGCCGCGGTTTCGCCGTCGCGGCCTGGCCCGCGGGCTGCTCGCGGTCCTGGCAGCAGAGTGCGTGCACAACGGTTACAGCCGGCTGGCGTGGGCGGTGCTCAACTGGAACACCGACGCGATCGCCTTGTACGACGGCGTCGGCGGGCGGCCGCAGACGGAGTGGACCACCTACCGGGTGTCCGGCCCGGAACTGGCCGCACTGGCCGGCCCCGCCTGATCGCGCCCGGCTGCCCAGCGCACCGACGGCCCACTGAACAACAGCGCGAGGGTCACCAATGCCACGAGCGCGACGGGTGTTCCGAACACCGGCCGGTGCGAGCCGACCGCCAGGTACCAGGCCACCGGCAGCAGCAGCAGCTGCGTGAACACAGCCAGTCCCCGGCCCCAGCGCTTGCCCTTCACCAAGGCGAGCCCAGCCGCCAGCACCGCGCCCCCGATCACCGCGAACCAGGCCGCGGTACCCAGACCGTTGACGACATGCTGATCGGCCCCGGCCAGGCCGCGGATTACCAGAATCACGGCGACCACCAGCCCCGCGACTCCCTGAGCCGCGACGATGAAGCCGGCACGACGGACGGTGGACGGGGCGGAGTGAGTCACAGCGCCAGCGTAGTCAGGCTGGCCGGGCGCTCTTGAGATTGCCGCGACGGTCGTGCTCTGCGCCCAGTCCGCCACCATGGCGGCAATCTCGGTGGGACGAAGCCCGCATAAGCTCACTCATCATGCGTGCCATGTTGATCGTCAATCCGATTGCCACCACCATCACGCCGAGCGCCCGCCTGCTGGTGACACGCGCCCTGGGCAATCGCCTTGACCTCACCATCGAGCCCACCAACTACTCGGGGCACGCCGAAGAGCTCGGTCGCAAGGCCGTCGCCGACGCGTTCGACCTGGTCGTCGTCCACGGCGGGGACGGAACGGTCAATCAGGTGGTCAACGGCATGCTCGGCCGGCCCGGCACGCCCCAGTCAGGGCCGGTCCCGGCGCTGGGCATCATCCCCGGCGGGTCGGCGAATGTGCTGGCCAGGGCGCTGGGCATCCCCCGGGACGCATCCGGCGCGACCGACCAGCTCATTGCGCTGCTGGACTCCTACCAGCATCACCACGAGTGGCGCCGCATTAGCCTGATCGACTGCGGCGAGATATACGCGCTGGTCAACGCCGGCATGGGGGTGGATGCGGAGGTGGTCCGGGCCGTCGAAGAGGAACGCAAGAAGGGCCACAAGATCACCCCGGTGCGCTACTGGCGGGTGGCGACTCCCGTCTCGGTGCGCTTCAGCCGCCGCGAACCCAACCTGATTCTGGAACGGCCCGACCACGAGCCGGTCTCCGGCGTGCACTTCGTCTGGGTGTCCAACACCAGCCCCTGGACCTACAGCGACGACCGGCCGATGGTCACCAACCCCGGCTGCAGCTTCGAGTCGGGGCTGGGCCTGTTCGCGCTCACCGAGATGAAGCTGATCCCCACCCTGCGACTGCTGCGCCAGCTGCTCGCCAAGCGGCCGAAGCTGGAAGCCAAGCAGCTCATCCGCGACGATGACATCGACCACATCCGGGTCGGCACCATGACCGGTCCGGCCGCCTGCCAGTACGACGGAGAATACCTCGGCCTGCGCGAAACCATGACGTTCCGGTCCGTTCCGGCCGCTCTCGCGGTCGTCGCGCCACCGCCAAAATAAGCCCTCTGAGCTGCGCAAATCAAAGATGTGACAAGCCCGCGATGAAAAATGGGGCGAAATTCGGCAGTTAGTGTAGTACAACTGAGTAAGGGCCTGGGTAAGAGATCGGCAAAGTGAGATACCCCACGGGCTCACGTAACACTATTGACATCTGTTGAGCCTGTGAAACGATCAAAAGGTTGCATGCAGAAATATGCAGAGGTACGGAAACCTTTCTTGCGCACGCTCAACAGCCAAGAAGAAAAAATGCCCGTGCGCGGTGCTGCGCACTTAGTGAGGAGTAGCAACTAATGGATTGGCGCCACAGGGCGGTCTGCCGTGACGAGGATCCGGAGCTGTTCTTCCCGGTAGGGAACAGCGGCCCGGCACTCGCGCAGATCGCTGACGCGAAACTGGTCTGTAATCGGTGTCCGGTGACGACAGAGTGTCTCGGATGGGCTCTGAACACGGGTCAGGACTCGGGCGTCTGGGGTGGGATGAGCGAAGACGAGCGGCGCGCACTCAAGCGCCGCAACGCCCGGACGAAGGCCCGAAGCGGAGTCTGACAACTCAGCTAAGCAGCAATACGGCCCCGATGAAATCGGGGCCGTATTGCTGCGTGCTCACACCAGCAGCCGCCCCATGCGGCCGATCGGAACCCGCAACACCACGTCGGTTCCGCGGTCGGGGCCTTCCCGCATTCCCAGGGAGCCGTCCAGCTCCGCGGACACCAGCGTCCGCACGATCTGCAGACCCAGGCTGTCGGACTTCTCGAGGCTGAATCCCTCGGGCAGACCACGCCCGTCGTCGTGCACCACGACGTCCAGCCAGCGCGCCGAGCGTTCCGCGCGAATGGTCACCGAGCCACCGGTGGCCGACGGATCGAAGGCGTGCTCGATCGCGTTCTGCACCAGTTCGGTGATCACCATGATCAGCGCCGTCGCCCGGTCGGAATCCAGCACACCCAGGTCACCCACCCGGTTGATCCGGATCGGCCGGTCCACCGACGCCACGTCGTTCATGATCGGCAGGATCCGGTCGATAACCTCGTCCAGGTTGACCTGCTCGTCCACCGACATGGACAGCGCGTCGTGGACCAGCGCGATCGACGACACCCGGCGCACCGACTCGATCAGGGCCTCGCGGCCCTCAGCGTTGACGGTGCGGCGGGCCTGCAACCGCAGCAGCGCGGCCACCGTCTGCAGGTTGTTCTTCACACGGTGATGTATCTCACGAATCGTCGCGTCCTTGGAGATCAGCGCGCGGTCGCGCCGCTTCACCTCGGTGACATCGCGGATCAAGATCGCCGCGCCGACGTTCTCCCCGTGCACCACCAGCGGCAGCGTCCGCAGCAGCACGGTGGCGCCACCGGCGTCCACCTCCATACGCATGCTCGAGCCGCCGGCCAGCAGGTTGAGCACGTGTTCGGCCACCTCTTGGGCTTCGAACGGGTCGGAGATCAGGGGACGGGTGACCTTGATCAGGTTGTGGCCCTCGAGTTCGCTGGAAAGGCCCATCCGGTGGTAAGCCGACAGCGCGTTGGGGCTGGCGTAGGCGACGATGCCTTCGACGTCGAGGCGGATGAACCCGTCTCCCGCACGCGGCGTCGAACGCGACATGGCGACGTCGCCTACGTCGGGAAAAGTCCCTTCGGCGATCATGTGCAGCAGGTCGACAGCGCATTCCCGGTAGGCCGTCTCCAGGTGGCCCGACATCCGCTGCGCGGCCAGCTCGGTCTGATGCTGGGTCAGCACCGCCACCACCCGGCCGCCGTAGCGAACCGGCGACGCCGCGATATTGGGGCCCGGCAGCTGCCACGAATGTTGTTCGCCCGCATCGCTTTCCTGGATGGCGACACTGCTGGTGAAGGTGTCGGCAACCAACGGCAGCCGCTCGGCGGAGACGACGCTGCCGACCGCGTCGGTCTGCAGGACCGTGGGCGCGGTGTTGGGCCGGCACTGCGCGACGCACACCAGCATCCCGTCGTCACGGCGGACCCACATCAGGTAGTCGGCGAAGGAGAGGTCGGCCAGCAGCTGCCATTCCCCCACTACGGCATGCAGGTGGTCGACGGCGTTGCCGGGCAGAACCGTGTGCTCGGCGAGCAGATTACCGAGAGTGGACATGCAGGTACGTGAAGCCCAACGGCTAGCTGATCACGGCTATGAGGTCGCCGGCCTGGATGACGTCGCCGACGGCGACGCTCACCTTGCTGATGGTGCCAGCGATCTCGGCCAGGACCGGAATCTCCATTTTCATGGACTCCAGCAACACCACGACGTCACCCTGGCCGATTTGGTCGCCTTCGTTGACCACGACTTCGAGCACGCTGGCCACGATCTCGGCGCGAACCTCCTCGGACATCATCACCCCACTCGTATCGGCCGCTTCTGCGTATATCGAACCATAAGGCCGGCCGGGGTGGCGGCGCGCGGGCTCATGAGGGCGCGTCGCCGTCCGCATGAGACACTGGAAGGCAACCCGGCGGCCCGCAGGCCGCCCAGTACCGCCAGATTCAGACGAAACGAGGTTCCATCATGGCCAAGCGTGGCCGCAAGAAGCGTGACCGCAAGTACAGCAAAGCCAACCACGGCAAGCGCCCCAACGCCTGACCCGCGTCAGGCCTGAAACTCCCCCCGGACGATCGTCGTCCGGCGGATCTCCAGCCGTAGGCGCTCCCGCAGGCTGTCGGGCGCCTTCTCACCACTGCACTTGGTGGCGATCAAAGCCTTGAGCCGTTCCTCGATGCCGTAGTGCTGGAAGCATCCCGGGCATGCCTCTAGGTGCCTACGCAGGCTTTCCTTCTTCTCCGGGGTGCATTCACCGTCGAGCAGCGTCCATACCTCGGCGATCACCTCGGCACAGCCGAAGGCGCCGTGGTCGTCGTGCCCGCTGGGCCGACCGCAGGACTCACTCATGACGACACCTCCTCGTGTGCCTGTTCGCCGCGGATAAAGCCGCGATCCTTGGCCACGTCGGCCAGCAATTCGCGCAGCTGACGCCGGCCTCTGTGCAGCCGGGACATCACGGTACCGATCGGCGTGCCCATGATCTCGGCGATCTCTTTATACGGAAAACCTTCGACGTCCGCGTAGTAAACAGCCATCCGGAATTCTTCCGGCAGCGCCTGCAACGCCTCTTTGATTTCGGTGTCGGGCAGCCCCTCGAGCGCCTCGACCTCGGCCGACCGTAATCCGGTCGAGGTGTGCTCGGCGTTGGCCGCCAGCTGCCAGTCGGTGATCTCCTCGGTCGGATATTCCGAGGGCTGACGCTGTTTTTTGCGGTAGCTGTTGATGTAGGTGTTGGTCAGGATGCGGTACAGCCACGCCTTGAGGTTGGTGCCCTCGCGGAACGACCGGAACCCGGCATACGCCTTGACCATGGTCTCCTGCAGCAGGTCCTCGGCGTCGGCCGGATTCCGCGTCATGCGCAGCGCACCGCCGTAGAGCTGGTCGAGCAGCGGAATCGCGTCGCGCTCGAAGCGCGCCGTCAACTCGGCGTCGGTCTCCTCCGCGGGCACGGCACCGTCGGGCCCGGTCGCGCCATCGATGTCGGCCATCTTGATTAACACGGTCCCTTCGGTTGCGGCGTCGCCGGAGCGCTCAAACCACGCCACCGGACTCGCAAGGAAGCGATCCAACCGCTCCGCACCCAAGAGGCTCGTCGCAGTTGACACCGAACTCCCTCCTTCAATCTAAAGGCCGCCACCGACTCGTGCAGTCACCGCCTCTCACAACGGCAATTTCCGGCGCGCTATTTCCGGGCCTTGATCCCGCGGTCTGCCCCGATCGAACGTGGCGTTAATGTGACGGCCATGTCCCTTAACGGCAAAACCATGTTCATCTCCGGCGCCAGCCGCGGTATCGGCCTGGCGATCGCCAAACGCGCCGCTCAAGACGGCGCCAACATCGCCCTGATCGCCAAGACCGCCGAGCCGCACCCCAAGCTCCCCGGCACGGTGTACACGGCCGCCAAGGAGCTCGAGGAAGCGGGCGGACAGGCCCTGCCGATCGTCGGAGACGTCCGTGACCCGGACTCGGTCGAGTCCGCCGTGGCCAAGACCGTCGAGCAGTTCGGCGGCATCGACATCTGCGTCAACAATGCCTCGGCCATCAACCTCGGATCGATCCTCGAGGTCCCGATGAAGCGCTTCGACCTGATGAACGGCATCCAGGTGCGCGGCACCTACGCCGTGTCGCAGGCCTGCATCCCGCATCTGAAGGGCCGCGAGAATCCGCACATTCTGACGCTGTCGCCGCCGGTGCTGCTCGGCAAAGAGTGGCTGAAGCCGACGGCGTACATGATGGCCAAGTTCGGCATGACGTTATGCGCCCTGGGGATCGCCGAAGAGATGCGCGAAGAGGGCATCGCCTCGAATACCTTGTGGCCGCGCACCCTGGTGGCCACCGCCGCGGTGCAGAACCTGCTCGGCGGCGACGAGGCGATGGCGCGCGCCCGCAAGCCCGAGGTGTACTCCGACGCCGCCTACGTCATCCTCAACAAGCCGTCCCGGGAGTACACCGGCAACATGGCGCTGTGCGAGGACGTGCTGCTGGACTCCGGTGTCACTGACCTCTCGGTCTATGACTGCGTGCCCGGCGGCAAGCTCGGCGTCGACTTCTGGGTGGACGGCGTCAACCCGCCGGGGTACTCCCAGCCCTGACGTGGCCGCCGCCGCGACACCGGCTCTGGCGGCACTGGGCAAAGCCGGTGTGCCGCACCAGGTGGTGAAGTACGACCACGATTCCCGCGAACGCTCGTTCGGCACCGAAGCGGTGACCGCCCTCACCGAGTCCGAAGGCATTGCGGCAGAACAGATCTACAAGACGCTGATCATCGAGGTGACCGGTGGCCTGGCGGTGGCCATCGTGCCGGCGTCCGCGAAACTGTCGTTGAAAGCAGCAGCCGCAGCGCTGGGGGTCGGTAAAGCCGCCATGGCTGATCCCGCTGTCGCCGAACGAACGACGGGCTATGTGCTGGGCGCCGTTTCGCCGTTCGGGCAGCGTAAGCGGTTGCGCACCGTGCTCGATTCCGGCGCGCTGTCGTGGACGACGATCTATTGCAGCGCGGGCCGCCGCGGTTGGGACGTGGCGGTGTCGCCGCAGGATCTGATCCGGCTGACGGGAGCGGTCACCGCGGCGATCCAGGCGTAGCGGTCAGGAACTGCTCGATGACCGGCGCCAGTTCGAGCGCGTTGTGTACGACGTCGATGTGCCCGCCCGAGTGCAGGTGCAGACGCGAGTGCGGCAGCAACCGATGCATGATGTGCGCGTTGACCACCGGGATGATCGGATCGTCGGTGCCCGCCACGATCAGCGTCTGCTGACGCACCGCGCGCAGGGCGAACAGGCTGGTCCAGACGGAGCCGGCGAGCAGCTGGTGCAGGTAGCCGACCTTTGATCCGGCATGCACCTGTCTGAGGAAGAGCCGTGCGACGTCCTCGCCGTGGGTGCGGACCGTTCCGCCGTACAGCTCGCCGGCGATGAGCCCGGCGTAGCTGGGATCCGAGAAACGGCGCGGGGTAACCATTTTCGCGAGCACGCGCGGGTGTGCCGGCACCATCAGCGCGCCCGTCCCGGTCGCCACCAGTACCAGCCGCCGGCACCGGCGCGGATTCTGGAACGCGAACTGCTGCGCCAGGGCACCGCCCCAGGACAGCCCGAGAACGTCCACCACCCCTATGCCCAGCTTCGTCAGCACCCGGCCCAGCACCCAGGAAAGATAGGGGAAGCCGTAGGGCAGCGGCGATGTCGGCGAGCCGCCGGTGCCCGGGACATCGAATCTGACCACCGGGCAACTCAATTGATCCACTAGCGGGTCGAGCACTTCGAGGCTGGCGCCGATACCGTTGCACAGCACCAGCGGAACTCCGGTTCCGGGCCGAACCTCGACCCGGATCCGCTGACCGCCTGCGGTGACGTAGTGGCTCATTTTTCCATCACATAACTGCCGGGTGCCGGCCCCAGCGGCGGAAGGCCATCCCCGCCAAGGGCTTTGGGCGCGTCGACCTCGGGACCGCTGCGCTGCGCCAGCCATTCGACGTAATGCGGCCACCAGGAGTCGGCGAATTTCTCGGCGGCGCCCAGCCACTGCTGCGGGTCCTCGTCGCCGACCGGGCCGACGCGGTAGGAAGCCTTCGGGTTGCCCGGCGGGTTGACCAGCGCCGCGATGTGGCCACTGGTCGACAGCACGTAACTGTTGTCCTTGCTGCCCAGCAGACGGGCGCTGCGGTAGGTGGCCTGCCACGGCGAGATGTGGTCGGCGACGCCGCCGATCACGTAAGCGTCCGACGTGATCTTGCCCAGGTCGACCGGACTGCCCAGCATGCTGACCGCACCGGGGGTGACCAGCGCGTTGCGCAAACCCATCAGCACCATGTCGCGGTGCAGGGCGGCAGCCATCCGGGTGGTATCGGCGTTCCAGAACAACACATCGAACGCGGCCGGCTTACGGCCCTGTACATAGTTGTTCACCACATACCGCCACACCAGATCGGTAGGCCGCAGCCAGGCGAACATCTCGGCCATGTCGCGTCCGTCGAGGAATCCCTTCTTGGCCGACACCCGAATCGCGGCCTGTGCCGCGCGATCGCTCATGGCCGCCGCGGCGAATCCGGCTCGGGTCTCGTCCAGAACCGTGACCGCCAAAGTCAGCCCGGCGACTCGGTCGCCCACGCCGATCTCGGCCAGATGGGCAGCCGTCATGGCCGCAAGGATGCCGCCCGAGCAGGTCGCCAGCAGATGGGTGCTGTCGGTGCCGGCGATCTTCTGCACCGCGTCCATCGCTTCGATGATCGCCGCGCCGTAGGCGTCGAAACCCCAGTCCCGGTGCCGCGCTTGCGGATTACGCCACGACATGACGAACACCTGCTGACCCTGCGCGACGAAGTACTCGATCATGCTGCGGCCCGGCGCGATGTCCATGACGTAGTACTTGTTGATCACCGGCGGCACCATGAGCAGCGGAATTTCCCGCACCTTCGCGGTCTGCGGTGCGTACTGAATCAGTTCGAACATCGAGTTCTGCAGCACCACAGCCCCCTTGGTGACGGCCACCGTCTCCCCCACCACGTAGGCATCGGGCTCTACCATCGCCGGCACCCGCGGCTTCGACAGCATGTCGCGGGCAAAGGCTTTCAGCCCCCGAACGGCGCTCAGGCCGCCGGTGTCGATCAGGGCTTTCCAGCCGAGCGGGCTGATCAGCGGATTGTTGCTGGGCGCGAGGCCCTCGACCAGGTTGTCCAGGACGAACTGCATCTTCTCCTGGTCGCGCCAGTCGAGTGCGGCGTCCTCGAGCAGCCCGCCGGCGGTCTCCGCCCCGGCCAGGTAGGCCTGCATGATCCGGTGCAGCAGCGGATTCTCCTGCCACGCAGGGTCACTGAAGCGTTTGTCGGCGCGCGCCGGAGCGCGATGTGACTTACCCGTGGTGATGTTGCCGAGTTCGCGGGTCAGCGTGCCGACCCGGTCCGCGACGGCGCCGGGGTGTTGCGCGAGGTTCCCGGCGACCCGCGCCCAGGTTGCGTCGGGCAGCATCCGGCTGAAGAAGGGCCGGGTGGCGCTGGTGAGCAGCAGGTCCAGGGGTGCGGCCAGTTCGTCTGGTTTGGGTTGGGCGGCCATGATCAGCAGGTCCTTTCGGTTGTCGGAATGGTGATGTCGCGCTTCTGGACCTTGCCGGTCGGTCCCTTGGGCAGCTCGTCGACGAGCCAGACCACGCGCGGATATTTGTAGGCGGCGACCCGCTCCTTGACGTGGTCGCGCAATTGCTCGGCGGTCACCGTGGCGCCCTCCTTCAGGGCGACCGCGGCGCCGACTTCCTCCCCGAGCGAGTCATGCGGGAGGCCGATGACGGCGGCTTCGGCGACCGCCGGATGCTCGTAGAGCACTTCTTCGATCTCGCGCGGATACACGTTGTAGCCGCCGCGGATGATCAGGTCCTTGATGCGATCGACGATGTAGTAACAGCCGTCGTCGTCGACACGCCCGACGTCGCCGGTGTGCAGCCAGCCGTCGTCAGTGATGGTGGCTTGGGTGGCTTCAGGCAGGTTCCAGTAGCCCTTCATCACGTTGTGGCCGCGGATCTGGATCTCTCCGGTACCGCCACGGGCGACCTCGACTCCGCTGAGGTCGACGACCCGCATTTCGACGCCGTCGATGGGCGTGCCGATCGAACCGGGCTTACGTGCGCGGTCAGGATGATTGAAGGCGGCCGCCGAGGAGCTTTCGGAGAGCCCGTACCCTTCGAGAACGGTGCAGCCGAAAGTCTTCTCGAAGTCGGTGAGAACCTGCACGGGCAGCGCGGCGCCGCCGGACACGCAGGTCCGCAGACTCCGCGTCGCCCCTGCCGGCGCTTCGGCTGCAGCGCCGAGCAGCGCAGAGTACATGGTCGGCACTCCCTCGAAGATCGTGACGGCGTCGCGCTCGATCACGTCGAGCGCCCTGCGGGGGTCGAAGCGGGGCATGAGCGTCAACGTCGCACCCGCGAGCACCGCGCTATTCAGCGCGCCGGTCAAGCCGAATACGTGGAACAGCGGCAGACAACCCATCACCACATCGTCCGGACCGATCTTCGCCAGCGTGCGCACCGTGACGTCGGCGTTGTGACCAATGTTGCCGTGAGTCAGCATGGCGCCCTTGGGTTTTCCGGTGGTCCCCGAGGTGTGCACGATGACGGCCACGTCGTCGGCGCCGCGCTGGACCGGGCTCTGCTGGGCGGGTAGGTCGGCGATCAGGTCGGCCAGTCCGGCGTCGTCAACCAGCCAGCACCGGGCGCCGACCTCGTCGGCACCGGCGGTGGCCTCCGCGGCGAACGTTGGGGTTGCGAACAGCGCCGCGGCACCGGTGTTGGAAAGGTAGTAGGTAACCTCGCGGGCCTTGAGCAAAGGGTTCATCGGCACCGCGATGGCGCCCCGGTACATGATCCCGAAGAAGGCGATGGCGTAGGCGGGGGTGTTGGCCAGCATCAGCCCCACCCGGTCGCCGGGCTCGATGCCGGCCCGCTCCAACAGCGTCGCCACCCGCGCGGCCGCGGCGTCCAACTGGGCGAAAGTGACCTGCAGGTCATCGCAGCGCAGCGCGATGCTTTCGGGATAAAGGTCCTTCGACACAACGAGATTGGTGCTCAATGCGGTCATGGAATGCCTCCGGGAAATGCTGTTCTGGGCCTGACTCCAGCGTCGTGCCGGCGGCTGCGCACGACAATGTTCGGGCAAACAACGTCAAGCCTTCTTCGGTGTGACCGCGCACATCGGGCCTACAGTTTGTGCATGGCCGTCGGCACCACGGTTGACCCGCACGTCATCGAACTCGGCAGGCTCATGTTGGCCCGCGCCCCGAGTTTGGGTGAAGCCATGGCCGAACAGCTGTGCCGCGAGATCGACGCGTACAGCGACGGGACCGTCGTGACGAAGGACGAAGTACGCGAAAGCTGCGTCGCGAACCTGACATTCATCTTCGACTCGCTCGCTGATGATTCCGATGCCGATGCGGACGTAGCGCCCGCCGAGCGCACCGGCACCGCGCGGGCGATCAGCGGTGTGCCATTGCCGGCGGTGATGACCGCCTACCGCATCGGCTTTCGCTTCATGTGGGAGCAGACCCTCGCCGTGGCACGCGCGGCGGCAATACCCACCGACTCGATCCTCAATGCCACCTCCCGGGTCTTCTTCGCGCAGGAGAGGTTCACGCAGGCGATGAGCGACGCCTACCGCCAACAACTGACGGTGCAGATCCTGGAACGGGAAGAAGAAAGATCGGCAGTGGTGGAGGCGTTGCTGACGCGCCGGATGACCGACCGGCAGAGTCTGTGGGAGGCCGCGGACCTGTTACGGCTGCCCACCTCGGGCCCCTACGTGGTGGTGGCCGCGGTGCTACCTGCGATCGGCAAACTGGGTCTGCCGGCCATCGAGAACAAGCTGTCCGCCCGTGACATCCGGTCGGCCTGGCGACTGCTGCCCGAGCTTCAGGTCGGCATCGTCCATGTGCGGGAACCGGCCCACACCCTCGACGCTCTTGTCGAGGTGCTCCGGCAGGCCGCCAAAGCACGGGTGGGAATCAGTCCGCCGTTCCACGAACTGCCCGAGACCGCTGACGCGTTGCGCTACGCGCGGCTCGCGGCGGGGGGCAACTCGCCGGAACTGGTCACCGCTTTCGATGACACACCGCTCGCCCTCGCAGCGGTCAGCGCGCCCGAGGTCATGACGCGGATCAGATCGTCGGTGCTGGGACGCCTGGACGCCATGCCGGCCGAGGAACGAGCAGTCCTGATCGATACCTTCCGGGCGTGGCTGGATGTCGGCGGCTCGGCGAATGACACTGCGGCGCAGATCTATTGCCATCCGAACACGGTGCGGCACCGGCTGCGCCGCATCGAGGAGCTGACCGGCAGGACACTCACACGTCCCAGGGACGTCGCGGAACTCTGTCTTGCGTTCGAAGTTGAGCAGCGGCTGTATTGACTACCGGTAGTTGTAGAACCCCTCGCCCGTCTTGACCCCGAGCTTGCCCGCGTCTACGTACGAGTGCAGCAGGTCGCGCACGTTCTCGGGCAGATGCGGAAACTCCTGCGCGTAGTTGTTCTCGATGTCGAGCACCACGTCCAGGCCGACCAGGTCCATCATCTGGAACGGCCCTACCGGGAAGCCAAAGTTGACCTTCCAAATGCCGTCGACGTCTTCGGGACGGGCGACACCCTCGGCCACGACGGCGAGGCACTCGCGCTTGATAGCGGCCCATACCCGGTTGAAGATAAACCCGGTGCACTCCTTGCGAGCTTCGAAGGGATGCACTCCGAATTCGGGAAGCACGGCCAGCAACGTGTCGAGCAGACCACGGTCGGTCTGGCCGTTCGACATCAGTTCCAGCGCGTTGAACTGGGGCGGCATATTGAAGTGCATGTTGCACAGCCGTGTTTTGTCGCGGACGTTTTCGGCCATCAGCCGCGACGGGAACGACGACGAGTTGGTGGCGAAGATGGTGTCCGGCGGCGCGGCTGCGTCGATCTCGCCCCAGAGCGGAATCTTGATGTCCAACCGCTCGGGCACCGACTCGATGGCCAGCCAGGCACCGTCCAGCGCCTCCTGCAGCGTCGCAGCGCCGACGGCGGCGCCCGGCTCTCCAAAACCTCGGTCTTGCAGGAGCTTCGGCAGATTGTCGGTGACGTACCCGACTGCCTCGGCCCGCTGTTCGGGACGGCGTGCGTAGATCCGCACCGTGCCCCCGCGGCTGGCCATCATCAATGCGATGCGGCGTCCCAACGTGCCGGCGCCGATCACCGCGACGGGCCGGTCCTGGATTTCTTCGAACGTGTGGGTGTACTTGCCGGTCACATACGCATGTTAGGACGTGTTGGCCCTGACCGGATTCACAGCCCATTGGGATCTATGTCCCAGTCTCGCCTCATAACATCGTGCTTGGACGGACTCACGGAATACCTTCCGAGAGATTTTGCCCAACCAGTAGAGCCGACAATGGAATTCACAGTAGAACCTGCCTTCTTGCCCCGGCTGCAGCATGCCGGACTACCGATGGCCGCGGACCGTGGCGTCGGGTGGAGGGCGTTGCGGGATGCAGGGCCGGTGGTGTTCATGAACGGCGCGTATTACCTGACCCGCCGTGAGGATGTGCTGGCGGCGTTAGGCGATGCCAAGCTGTTTTCAGCACAACTGGCGCTTCAGCCACCCGGCAGCCCGGTGCCGGTGCTGCCGTCCGCATTCGACCCACCACAGCACACTCGCTACCGCAAGATCCTTCAGCCGTTCTTCAGTCCCCACGCCCTGGCGAAGCACCAGCCGGTGATGGAGCGCCACGCCGCTGACATGATCGCTGCACTCGCGGACCGGGGCGGATGCGAGGCGATGGGTGATTTCGCACGCCTCTACCCGTTCCAGGTTTTCCTGGACCTCTACGGGCTGCCAGTGCGGGACCGCGACCGGGTGATCGCCTGGAAAGACGCCGCGGTGGTCGGCAAGCCGGAAGGACAGGAGTTGCTGTCCTATTTCGCCGACGCCATCCGGCAACGCCGGACCACGCCGGGACGTGACATGTTGTCGCAGATCATGGCGGACCCGGGCGACCTCAGCGACCTCGAACTGCTTGGCATGAGCCATCTTCTGGTGCTGTCCGGGCTCGACACCGTGGCAGCGGCCATCGGATTCTCGCTGTTCGAATTGGCCCGCAGGCCAGGACTGCGCGCAGAGCTTCGCGAGGATCCCGAGCAGATCAGGGTCTTCATCGAAGAGATCGTTCGTCTCGAGCCCGCCGCGCCGTTGGCGGCGCGGGTGACCACCGACTTCGTCCACGTGGGCGGCATGACGCTTCCTCCTGGCACACCGGTACGGCTGTGCACTGCGGCGATCAACCGCGACGGCAGCGACGCAATCTCCACCGATGAGCTGGTTATGGACGGAAAAGTGCACCGCCACTGGGGATTCGGCGGCGGGCCGCACCGCTGCCTGGGTTCCCACCTGGCGCGGATCGAGCTGAGCGTGATCATCGCTGAGTGGCTGCGCCAGATCCCCGACTTCGAACTGCCGCAGAACTACACTCCCGAGATCGAATTCCCGTCGAACTCCTTTGCCCTCAAGGCGCTGCCGCTGAGTTGGAGCTGAGCGCTAACCGGCGAACGGTGGGCGGGTCATGACCGTGGGACGGACGCCGTATTTGGGACTTGCGCCGCCCTGACCCATCCCCGGGCCGGCCAGCGGCATGCCGCCGAGCAGGTTGCCGGGCCCTGCGGCGTCGGACGAGGCGGGTGCGAGGTTCTCCACCACGAGCGGCCCCGAATGTCCGGTCACCGGGTTCGCCCCGGCCCAAGTCGGGGGGACCGACAATTTTCCGATAGACGCGGCGTTACCCAGTCCGGCCGACGTCGGCCCACCGCCACCGCTAAGCATTCCGCCCAGACCTCCCAGACCCTTGGGAACGGCGGCCGCGGCATCCGGCGCCGCGCCGCCGATCGCTCCCGTGGTCTTGGCAATCTGCACCCCGAAGTTGGCCATACCGACGCTGAAGTACGGCAAGCCTTCGGTGTTGTACCAGAGGGCGGAGTAGCTGTTATAGCCGGTAACCAGGGTGCCGAGGTTGTTGGGCAGCGTGTTCTGCCCGCTCAACAGGAACCAGATCTCGGTGAGCACCGGATTGGACTGGATCGACGAAAGGGGCGACGCCAGACTCTGCAGCTGATTCGGCAATCCGTTGATCAATTGAGTCAGCGTGGACTGCGCGGTACCCGCTGAGCCGACTCCGCTGGTAACGGCGGTGGCTTGCAGTGCCTGGGCGGCCGGGTTGGCGATCTGAGGTGCCGCGGTGAAGGGCGCCAGCCTGGTCGCTGCCGCGGACTGACCCGCGTATCCGTACATGGCGGTGGCGTCCTGTGCCCACATCTGGCCGTACTGCGCCTCGTTGGCTGCGATGGCACTGGCGTTCTGGCCCAGCAGGTTGGTGTTCAGCAACTGCGTCAGCTCAACACGATTGGCCGCCACCAGCGGCGAGGGCACCGTCGCAGCGATCGCGGTCTCGTACGCCGCCGCGGCCAGTCGGGCCTGTGTGGCCGCTTGTTCGGCTTGCTCCGCGGTCGTGCTCAGCCAGGCCAGGTAGGGTATGGCGGCCCGTGCCATCAGTGCCGACGCCGGCCCCAGCCACTCTTCCCCGCTCAGTGTGGCCAGCACCTTGTCATACCCGCTTGCAGCCGAATTGAGTTCTGCTGCAAGCGCACTCCAGGCCGCTGCCGCACTCATCAGTGGGCCTGACCCCGGGCCCGAATACATCAACGCCGAGTTGATCTCCGGCGGTATAGCTCCAAAATCCAGCATGTTGACCCCTTATCTGTTCCTGGTCGCTTCATCCGGCCGACGGCGGGCGGGTTACCACCTTGTAGCGCAGCCCGTACTTGTGGACATAGCCTGCGGTTCGTCGTCCTCCGGCCCCGGTAGGCATCCCACCGAGCACGGTGTTGCCCGTTCCCGATGTCGAAGTGGTTTGGAGGGAAACATCTTTCGCGACGACGGACGGATTGGCTGCTGGCGACCAAGAGGCCCAGTTCGGCGGAACCGACAGCGTCCCGACCTTGCCTGCCTGACCCGCACTCGCCGACGCGGCGCCACCGGACCCCAGATGGGCGAACTGTGGCGTCGGGTACCAGGCGCCGCCACCTCCGGCCGTGGTTCCCCCGGGTCCGAACGTCAAAGTCTGGTCGAGGTTGTAGCCGTGGTAGCCCGTTCCGTAGGCGTTATAAATCTGCAAGAGGTTGTGGAACCACGTGTAGTACGTGGCCTGGTTGATGCCGGAGGTATTCCACGCGGTGGGTATCTCGTTCAACGGCCACGGCAACGCCGATGGGTTTGTCATGAAATCCGTGAGAAGCTGCTGCAACGACTGGGGCGCGGTGGTCGCCGAACCCGTCGACGCGACCATCTGGGCGGAGTTCCCGGCCGGCGTCGCGACGGCCTGCGCAACCGCGACGTTCTGACCCCCAATTGCATTGGGGGCCATCGTATTCGGCGGCGATGTGAACGGAGTCAGGTCCCGGGCGGTCGCCGACGCGGACGCGTAACCGTACATGGCGGCGGCATCTTGGGCCCACATCTCCATGTACTGGGCCTCGGTGGCCGCGATCGCCGGAGTATTCTGGCCGAAGAAGTTCGTCTCGATCAGCGTCATCAGCAGAATTCGGTTGGCTGCCACTATATTTGGAGGCACCGTCATCGCAAACGCTGCCTCGAAGGCACCGGCGGCCAGCCGCGCCTGACTGGCAGTCTGTTCGGCCAGCGCCGCCGCCGCACCGAGCCAGCTGACATACGGGGCGACCGCAGACATCATCGCAGCCGACGCGGGCCCAACCCACGGGGCGCTGTTCAGCTCCGAGAGTTTGGAGCTGTAGCCGGCCGCTGCGGTGTCCAATTCTGCGGCCAGTTCGTCCCAGGCCGCCGCGGCCAGCACCATCGGCTCTGCTCCCGGCCCGGAATACATCCGGCCGGAGTTGATTTCGGGCGGCAACGCACCGAAGTCGAACACCTGATCCCCCTGTTCTCCGCCAAAACCGGATTCAGTCACCGTGTTCCGTTGTTGTCGTGTGCCACCCGCCGGCGGGCCGAGCGAGCTGCGGATCCGCGACGTGGACCAGATGGATCGGCTCGCAGACCCAGCCCCGCGGCAGTGGCTCCGCGGCAGGGGCGGCGGTCTCCGTGATCCAAATCGGCGGTACAGTCAGGCGCCCCAGGGGTTTTCCCCGACCGAGAGCGGCGGCGCAGTCGCCCGCACTCCCGGGGCCCGGTGAGAGGCAAGCCAATGCCGCCGCCTTGTTGAGTCCATTCAGATAGAAGATCGCGAAGTCGGACGGGGCGCTCAGGGACGCCAGCCTGGACAGAGAGGCTGTGATCGGCGACAGAGTCACGTCGAAGGAAGCCAGTGGCGAACGGCAGAGCGCACGCAGCGCATCGGGAATCGTCGCGATCACCTGGCACCCAGCCGAGATGATCTCCGGGCCTACCCGCAGCGCCCAGGCGCGAGAAGGCGGGCAGGAGGCACCGCCTTGTGCTGTCGACACGGGCGTCCCACCGGGCGGCGGAGTGAACGGAGTCAATACCGCGGCTTCGGCCGACGCACGGGCGTAGGCATACATTGCATTGGCGTTTGTCGTCCACATCTGCTCGTACGCCGCGTCGATCTCCGCGATCGCCGGACTCGTTTGGCCCAGGCAATTGGTCGCGGACAAGGAAAGCCGATGCGCGCGGTTCGCGCTGATGTGGTCCGGGTGAACCAAGGCCGCGAAGGCCGACTCGTGGGCGCTCGCCGCCGCCGAGGCCCGGGTAGCCGCCTGCTCGGCTTGGGTCGCGGTGAGTGCGAGCCACCTCAGGTACGGTGTGGCGGCGTCGCGCATCGCGATCGCCGCGGCGCCTTTCCATTCCTCTGCGAGCGTCGCGGTCGCCTCACGGCAATATGCCACCGTCTCCGAGAGATTCGCCGCCAGCCGGTCCCAGGCATCGGCGGCCTGCAACAATGATTCCGATCCGGGACCGGAATGCATTCGGCCGGAATTGATCTCCGGCGCCTGCCTCCCGAAATCCATCCCTAGCCCTGGTGAGTTGAGCCGGAGCGCAGGCTCTTGACGGCGTCGGGATCGTCTTCGGTCACTCCGACTTTCGCCGCACCGCCCGGCGATCCGAGGTCCGCAAAAAAAGCAGCGTTGATCTGAAGGTACTGACTGAACTCGGCGGGCAAATCTTCTTCGTAACTGATGGACTCGACCGGGCATACCGGTTCGCAGGCACCGCAGTCAACGCACTCGTCAGGGTGGATGTAAAGCATCCGGAGGCCCTCGTATATGCAGTCGACAGGGCATTCCTCCACGCATGCCTTGTCTTTGATGTCGACGCAGGGTTCAGCTATCACGTATGTCACTAATGTTCCTCCCCACTTATTGCTGAACGGCAAGTTCGGCAGGTCTGTTGCGGGCTCAACGCCTTCGCGGCGGCCGATAGCGGCCAAGGAGAAATAGCGTCACACCGCAACAGAATCGGCGCGTCCCTGTGCCGATCATGGCTCCGATTCTTCCGCGAAGAATCGGGCGGCAGTAGAGGGTCTGATGTTGTGAAGTCACACGGTTAGGTTGTGTCAGTTCGGGTGCGCCGCATAACGAATGGCCATCCAGGAACAGGTCAGCGGATGCGCTGCGATAAAGCGCAGCGTCTTGCCAGCTCATTACAAGCTAATTGTGATTTCGTGGAAACATGGCGTTAAGTTCCTATATGCCCGAACTCGCCTCGTTCGAAGTTCTGTTGGCGATCGCGGAGACCGGCAGTCTTGGTGGAGCTGCCCGTGAACTAGGAATGACCCAGCAGGGAGTATCCAGACGCCTTGCGTCGATGGAAGCCCAAGCAGGCGTGGCCTTAGCCGTTCGGACGACGCGTGGCTCGGATCTCACACCCGCAGGAGTCGTCGTCGCCGAGTGGGCCGCCCGCCTGCTCGACGTCGCCCGCGACATCGACGCCGGCCTCGGCTCCCTCCGCGAAGGGCGTCGCCAGCGGATCAAGGTGGCGGCCAGCCAGACGATAGCCGAGCACCTCATGCCCCAGTGGCTGCTGTCTCTGCAGGCCGCCAACAGTCATGGCGACGCCGCCCCACAGGTGATTCTGACCGCCACCACCAGCGAGCAGGCCATCGCGGCGGTCCGGCACGGCGCCGTCGATCTTGGCTTCGTCGAAAAGCCAGGTCCATTAACGGGATTGGGTAGCTGCGTGGTGGGACACGACGAACTGGTCGTGGTAGTGCCGCCGAGCCACAAATGGGCTCGGCGATCACCGGTCATCAGCGCCCTCGAGTTGGCCCAGACACCGCTGGTTTGCCGCGAACCCCATTCCGGTATCCGCGATTCACTCACTGTGGCGCTGCTTCATGTGCTCGGCGACAACCTGCGGCAGCCGCCGCCGGTGCTCGAACTATCCTCGGCAGCAGCGGTTCGTGCTGCCGTCCTGGCCGGTGCGGGACCGGCGGCTATGAGCCGGCTGGCCGTGGGCGACGATCTCGCGGTGGGCCGATTGCGTGCCATTGCCGTGCCCGAACTCGATCTGGGACGGCAACTTCGTGCGGTCTGGGTGGGCGGACGGACTCCCCCCGCCGGCGCCATACGGACGCTGCTGCGCCACATCAGTAGCCTCCGTTGTGAGCAACCGGCATCAGCTGACGAGCTGACTCTGGAAAGGACCTAGCAGGCGACTCCTGCCGGTGCACGGTGCGAGCTTAGGAAAGGTGCAAACCGCATTCGGTCTTGCTTCGTCCCTGCCAGCGCCCGCTGCGGGGATCGGCCCCCACCGCCGGCCTGGCGGTGCACGGCTCGCAGCCGATGGACAAATAGCCCTCATCCACCAGCGGGTTCACCCATACATTGTTCTCGGCGATGTAGTTCTGGACATCCTGTTCGGTCCATGCAGCCAGCGGATTGACCTTCACCAGGTGAAATACCTCATCAAAGGAGATCAGCGGGGCGTTGGCGCGAGACGGCGCCTCCACCCGGCGCAGCCCGCTCACCCACGCGGAGAATCCGCGCAGCGCCCTGGCCAACGGGACAACCTTGCGCAGCCGACAGCATTCGTTGGGGTCGCGGGCGAACAGATCGCTACCCATCAACTCGTCCTGCTCGGCCACGGTGTGCGCGGGCGTGATGTTCAGGAGCCCGATGTCGTAGCGGGCATCGATCGCATCACGACTGCCTATGGTTTCCGCGAAGTGGTAACCGGTGTCCAGGAATATGACCGGAACTCCTGGGCGGACCTTGACGGCGTGATCGATCAGCACGGCGTCCTGCATGTTCGAGGCGACGACGTAGTCGCACGAAGACTGCCCATCGACTTCCGTTGCACCGCCGAAGGTCTCGTCCGTCCAGCGCAACAGATCGGCAGCGCCGGCACCGGCCAGCTCCGCCGCCCCCCGGTCGGCCAGCTCACGCAGCCGGACCTCATTGCGATCGTTCACAGCCGACTCATTCCGTCGCCCCCGTTATGAATGCGCTTCTGAAGCAGAGTTTTCCAGTCTCCCGGAGCTCAATGGCCCGGCGCGCTCCTTCATCAGGGCCATGACTTCAATCCTGCCCCGCCGGAATCGATTTCAGTAGAGATTGGCAGTTGTGACCCCACACGAATGAGTTGTGACCGCATGGCTGCCGAAGTCTGATGAATGGCAGTACCACGTCCAGAGCAAGCGCATATTCAAAATTGCAGCTGCACAACGTATTTCATTCATTTGCTGCGGAGCGCGCGACTTTACCGCCCCCTCCCTTCAGCAACTCTTCAGGTATTGCCCAGCAGTTTGCAGCCTCGAAATCTGCGTCATGACGCCACCGGCCTGGCAACCTGGTTTCTCGATGCCGTTACACCAGCGGGGAATTCGAGGATTGTGATGGAACAGCAGGTCCTGAGCCAAGACGGGGAATCACCATCGAACCCGGGCTGCCCCACAGAGAGAGCCATCGGCTCGCGACCGCACTGGGAGAGGGTTCGAAGCCCGATGCGACGCTCGCGTCATATTGCACATTGGGATCCCGAGGATCTGACCGCCTGGGAAGGGGGCAACAACGTCATTGCGCGGCGCAATCTGATCTGTTCGGTGATGACGGTGCACCTCGGCTACTCGATATGGTCTTTGTGGGCGGTGATGGCGCTGTTCATGCCCGAGGACGTATACGGATTTTCTGCGGCCGACAAGCTCCTGCTCAGTTCCACCGCCACGCTGGTCGGAGCGTGCCTGCGCATTCCCTATGCGCTGGGCACTCCGATCTTCGGAGCTCGTGTGTGGACGGTCTTCTCCGCTTGGGTGCTGATCATTCCCACGGTCGGAGCGATGGTGCTGCTGGACCATCCGGGGCTGCCGTTGTGGCCCTACCTGGTGTGCGCAGGCCTCAGCGGGTTGGGCGGCGGAAATTTCGCGGCGTCGATGTCCAATGCGAACGCCTTCTATCCGCACCGACTCAAGGGGCGGGCGCTGGGGTTGACCGGGGGGCTCGGCAACCTCGGTGTCGCCGGAATCCAGATGGTGGGGCTGCTGGTCATCGCGCTTGCCGGAGACCGGCAGCCATACTGGGTTTGCGCGGTGTACCTCGTGCTCCTGGCGGTGACCGGACTCGCGGGGACGCTGTTCATGAATGACCTGGAGCAACACCGGATCCAGGCGCCTCACCTCGCAAGGATCCTGCCGTCCATCCTGTCCAACCGGAACACCTGGTTTCTCGCCCTGCTCTATCTCGGCACCTTCGGCTCGTTCATCGGCTTCGCATTTGCGTTCGGCCAGATCATGCATATGGAGTTCCGTGCCGACGGAGAGAGTGCCGGGCAGGCGTCGCTGCACGCCGCGGCGCTGAGCTTTATCGGACCGCTGGTGGCGGCGGCAGCCAGAATTTACGGGGGCCGGCTTGCTGACCGGTGCGGCGGGAGCCGCGTCACCCTCGCGGTGTTCACCGCCATGGTGCCCGCCACCGGTGTGGTGCTCATCATGAGCACTCTCGACGACCAGTCCGGCGGCGACTCCGGAGCCACGATGGTCGGCTACATCGGCGGCTTCATCGCCTTGTTCATTCTTGCCGGCCTCGGCAACGGTTCGGTCTACAAGATGATTCCGACACTTTTCGAGGCCTCCAGCAACTCCGCGGAACTCGACGCTGCCGGACATCCCTCACCACGTGTCATCTCGGGAGTGGTAATCGGCTTCGTCGCGGGTCTCGGCTCACTGGGTGGCGTGGGCATCAACCTCGCTCTGCGGCAGTCCTACCTCAGCACCGGCTCCGAAACCTGCGCGTTCTGGATCTTCATGTGCTACTACGCCGCTGCCGGGCTGCTGACCTGGGCGGCATACGTGCGCCGACCCGCCCTGGCGTCAGTTGGGCAATGAGTCACCGGATTCACCCTCGCGGCTCGGGTAAAAACCCGATCGACCTGTCGCGAAACCACTTACGATGCCGACCATGCCCACGCCAGAAGACCTCGACAGCGTCCTAGCAAATCTCAGTGCGCGGGTCGCCGCGGTGGAACGAACGCAGGCCGACTATCGCTCGATGACCGAAGCGATCAAGGCGTTCGGCGACACTCAGCAATTGCTGGCCGATGTGCTGCGGTCGAATATCAGCGAGATGCGATCGACGGCCGACGATTCCAATCAGCGCATCCGCGCCCTCGAGGCGTCCGTTGCGACGATCGTGGGGCTGCTCGGGCAGTCGATTCAGCGCTGACCGACTACAAGAGCGTCATCTGCCCGGGCTCCGGCTCTGCCGGCTCCAACAGCTCCGGTCCGTTGTTGCGGATGTTGTTGACCAGCTTCGATACCTCGCGGAGCTCGATGTCGTGCACATCCGGTGGACGGGCCAGCAACTCGGGATCCAGCGGCGCATCCGGATTCAACCAGGCATCCCAGTCGCCCTCGCCGAGCATCAGCGGCATGCGGTCGTGAATTTCGGCCAGCTCGCCCACGGCGTCGGTGGTGATGATGGTGCAACTCAGCAGCGGCTTGGCTTCTTTGTCCGCCTTCCACACCGACCACAACCCGGCGGCGAACAGCGGTTCGCCATCGCTGCGATACATGAAAAACGGCGTCTTGCCCGCTTTCTTGGCCGTGCCCCCGTCGGGATTCGCGCGCCATTCGTAGTAGCCGTCCATGGGCACCAGGCACCGTTTGCTCTTGGCCGAAGCCCGGAAGGCGGGCGACGTGGCGACCTTGTCGGCACGGGCGTTGATCAGCAGCGGGCCCTTGTTCTCCGGCGCGCCATCCGGACCCGCCTTGACCCAGGGCGGCAACAGGCCCCACCGCATCAGCCGCACCCGGCGGGTGGCCTGGTCGTCCGGCTCGTCATGGCGGGTCACCACCGTCGCGATCGTGGTGGTGGGCGCCACGTTGTAGTTGGGCTCGGACGCCCGTTCGTCGGTGCCCGTGGCCTCGTCGATTGCCTTGATCTTCTCGGCCAGCAGGGCCGGATCGGTGGTGACTGCAAAACGTCCACACATATCTCCAATGGTGGCAGACATGGCTGACACGGAATGATGGACCGGTGAGCGCATGGCAGGCCCCCTCCACGACGGCGCCGGTGCACGCCACCGTCACCGTTCCAGGCTCGAAATCCCAGACCAACCGCACCCTGATCCTGGCTGCGCTGGCGGCCGCGCAGGGCCGGGGCACCTCCACCATCACCGGCGCCCTGCGCAGCCGCGACACCGACCTGATGATCGGCGCGCTGCAGACGCTGGGCCTGCATGTCGAGGGCGCCGGGTCCGGCCTGACGGTCAGCGGCCGCATCGACCCCGCCCCCGATGCCCGGGTGGACTGCGGGCTGGCCGGCACCGTCCTGCGCTTCGTGCCACCACTGGCCGCGCTGAGCGCCGGCGCGGTCACCTTCGACGGCGACGAGCAGGCGCGCGCCCGGCCGATCGCCCCGCTGCTCGACGCGCTGCGCGGACTGGGCGTGCCGGTGGACGGCTCGGGATTGCCGTTCCGGGTGCAGGGCAACGGCGCGGTGGCGGGTGGCACCGTGGCCATCGACGCCTCGGCGTCCTCGCAGTTCGTCTCAGGCCTGCTGCTGTCCGGCGCGTCCTTCACCGAGGGCCTGACGGTGCAGCACACCGGTGCGTCGCTGCCGTCGGCACCGCACATCGCCATGACGGTGGCCATGCTGCGGCAGGCCGGTGTGGTCGTCGACGACGCGCAGCCCAACCGATGGCAGGTGCTGCCCGGCACCGTCGCGGCACGGCACTGGGAGGTCGAACCCGACCTGACCAACGCGGTCGCATTCCTCGCCGCGGCGGTGGTGACCGGCGGCACCGTACGCATCACCGGCTGGCCGCAGCACAGCGTGCAGCCTGCCGCACACATCATGGACGTGCTGAACAAGACGGGTGCTGTCGTCACACAGGGTGATTCGATCCTGGAGGTACGGGGCGCGGCGGACTACGACGGCTTCGACGTCGACCTGCGCGACGTGGGCGAGCTGACACCGACGGTGGCGGCGCTGGCGGCCCTGGCAGCGACGGGCGCCACCTCCCGGCTGAGCGGTATCGCGCACCTGCGCGGCCACGAGACCGACCGGTTGGCCGCACTGAGCACCGAGATCAACCGCCTCGGCGGCGACTGCCGGGAAACCGAAGACGGACTGGTGATCACCGCGACGCCGCTGCGGGCGGGCCTCTGGCACGCCTACGCCGATCACCGGATGGCGATGGCGGGCGCCATCGTCGGGTTGCGGGTTCCCGGCGTCGAAGTCGACGACATCGCCGCGACCACCAAGACGCTGCCCGAATTCCCGCAACTGTGGGGCGACATGGTGGGTTCTAACGCTTGAGGCCTGGCGACTACGACGAATCCGACGTCAAGGTCCGATCCGGCAAGGGATCGCGGCCCCGGACCAAGACTCGTCCGCAGCACGCCGACGCCGAGTCCGCCATGGTGGTCAGTGTCGACCGCGGCCGCTGGGGATGTGTCCTGGGCGGGGACCCCGAGCGCCGCGTCGTCGCCATGCGGGCCCGCGAACTGGGTCGCACCCCGATCGTTGTGGGCGACGACGTGGACATCGTCGGTGACCTGTCCGGGCGAACCGACACCCTGGCCCGCATCGTCCGTCGCGGTCCCCGACGAACGGTGTTGCGGCGCACCGCCGATGACACCGACCCGACCGAACGGGTGGTGGTCGCCAATGCCGATCAGCTGCTGATGGTGGTGGCCCTGGCCGACCCGCCGCCGCGCAGCGGTCTGGTGGACCGCGCGCTGATCGCCGCGTACGCCGGCGGCCTGCGGCCCATCCTGTGTCTGACCAAGACCGACCTGGCGCCGCCTGAACCGTTCGCCGAGCAGTTCGTCGACCTGGACCTCACGGTGGTGGCCGCGGGCGTCGACGATCCGCTACTGGCAGTGGCCGACCTGCTCGACGACAAGATCACGGTACTGCTGGGACATTCCGGGGTGGGCAAGTCGACCTTGGTCAACCGCCTGGTGCCCGCTGCGGACCGGGCGGTCGGTGAGGTCACCGACATCGGCCGTGGCCGGCACACCTCCACGCAGTCGGTCGCGCTCCCGCTGGCGAACGGCGGCTGGGTGATCGACACGCCCGGCATCCGCTCGTTCGGGCTGGCGCATATTCAGCCGGACGACGTGATGAAGGCGTTCTCCGATCTCTCCGACGCCATCGAAGACTGCCCGCGCGGCTGCGGCCACATGGGCCCACCGGCCGACCCCGAATGCGCGCTGGACGCGCTTGCCGGGACCGCGCCGCGTCGCATCGCGGCGGCGCGCCGGCTGCTGGCCACCCTCAGGGAGACTTGACCACCCGCATACCCAGCTCGTCCGCCGGCACGAGATGCCCTTCAGCGCAACGTATCTGGACTTCGGCTGCGGCGCCGCAACCCAGGTGTTCCAGCCTGAGCCGATGGCGCCCCGGCAGATGCCGCTGCCCCCACTGGAACATCGACCACACCACCGGCATGAACTCGATGCCGGACTCGGTGAGCACATACTCGTCGCGGCTGCGCTGCCCGGGCTCCCGGTAGGGCCGGCGCTCCAGCAGCCCCAGGTCGACGAGCTCGGCCAGCCGCGCCGAGGTTGCCGCCTTGGTGATGCCCACCCGGCGGGCGAAGTCGTCGAACCGGGTGGTGCCGTAGTAGGCCTCGCGCATGATCAGCATCGCGGACTTGGTGCCGACCACGGCCATGGTCTTCTCAATCGCGCACTCCCCGACCGCCGACCACGCATCCCGATCGGCCAGCCTGCCCTGCAGCATTGTCACGCACATCACCTCCCGACCTGGGTTGCTTTCACTATACCTAGGTGTTATAGCTGGATATAGCAGAACATACTCAGCTGCTGGACTCAAGGAGGAGCCATGACCCGTGACGCCGTAATCGTCGGCGCTGTTCGCACCCCCGTCGGCAAAGGCAAGGCCAACGGTGCGTTGCACGACGTGCTGCCGGCCGACCTGCTGGCACACAGCCTGCGCGAGGTGGTGGCCCGTACCGGCGTGGACCCGGCCCGGATCGACGACGTCATCGCCGGCGCCGTCACCCAGGTCGGCGACCAGGCCGTCAACATCGCCCGTAATGCGTTGCTGGGAGCCGGTTTTCCGGAGTCGGTGCCCGGAACCACGGTCGACCGGCAGTGCGGCAGCAGCCAGCAGGCGATCAGCTTTGCCGCCCAGGGCGTGATCGCGGGCGCCTACGACATCGTCATCGCCGCCGGCGTGGAGTCGATGAGCCGGGTACCGATGGGCACCTCGGTGTTGCCGGGCAGCAACCCGTTCGGCGAGGACATGACGCGGCGCTACCCAGACGGACTCGTCCCACAGGGCATCAGCGCGGAGCTGATCGCCGCGAAGTGGGGCTTCTCGCGCGCCCAACTCGACGAGTTCTCCGCGGCCAGCCACGAGAAGGCCGCCCGTGCCACCAAGGACGGATTGTTCGACAACGAACTCATCCCGATCGCCGGGCTGTCCACCGACGAGATCATCCGCCCGGGCACGACAGTCGACACGCTGGCCGGGTTGAAGCCGGCGTTCTACAGCGAAGCCACGGCGGCCCGGTTCCCGCAGATCACCTGGCAGATCACGCCGGGCAATTCCTCGCCGCTGTCCGACGGCAGCGCCGCGGTGATGATCACCAGCAGCGAGGTGGCGGCGAAGCTGGGCCTGAAGCCGCTGGCCCGCATCCACACCGCCACCGCGGTGGGCTCCGACCCGCTCTACATGCTGACCGGGGTCATACCCGCCACCGAACGAGTGCTGCAGCGTGCCGGACTGACGCTGGCCGACATCGATCTGTTCGAGGTCAACGAGGCGTTCGCGCCGGTTGTCCTGGCGTGGGCGAAAGACGTCGACGGGGACCAGACTGGCATCCTCGAGCGGACCAACGTCAACGGCGGCGCCATCGCGATCGGCCACCCGCTGGGCGCCAGCGGCGCCCGCATCATGACCACCATGGTCAATGCTTTGGAGCAGCGTGGCGGACGTTACGCGCTGCAGACGATGTGCGAGGGCGGCGGCATGGCCAACGCCACTATCGTCGAGCGCCTGGGCCGATGACACGCGAAATCCAGTTCGACGGCGTGCGGGTGCGCTACGACAGCAGCAAGAGTTACGACGAGGTGGTTGCCGCGTTGCTGGCCGACATCGGCCGGCAACCGGTCCCCATCGCCGCGGTCACCCAACCGTGCGACGACTGGGACACCTATCGGGCCACCGTCGAAAAGCACGTCGGACCAAGCGGTTTCATGCTCTTCGCGCTGATCGATCATGGCACCTGGCTGCCAAATGCGGGCATCGAACGCCGGGCGCTGCGGGTCATTCTCGGCAATCCCCTGATTGCGATCACCATGCTGCGCCACGACGTGACCGCGGGCCTGTTCGCCCCGGTCGAACTGCTGATCCTGGACGAGCCGGACGGCAGCAGTCTGACCTACGTCAAACCGTCGTCGCTGATGGTCGTCGAGCCGAATCCGGAGTTGCTCAGCGCCGCAGAGCAACTCGACGCCAAGCTGGCGGCGTTGGCCGAGAAGGTCACCTCAGATTCTGAGCGAGGAACAACCTAGCCCGGCGACGCCGTGGTGGGCGAAGGCAGCCCAGTAACCCCGTACCTTGCGACCCAGTTCGATGTCGATCGGGTCAGGCCCGGGACCGAGCATCGGCGCGTCGGCCCAGCACTCCGGTGTGCCGAACAGGAGCGGCAATTCGATGCAGTGACAGGCGCGAAGCGGTGCGCCCGGCGGTGCCCAGTCCACCCGGAAGGTCGCGGCCGCACCGCCGTTCGATGTCCAGAACTTGGCGAGCTCACGCGCCGGCGCGCCGAATATTCGCCTCGTCAGAACGTCGCCCACTATTCGTGCGATGACCCGGCCCGGTAGACCCAGACGCGCGAGTCGCCGGCCTCGGGAGTCCATCGCGACGAAGGCGTCGGCATCATTGCGGGTGTAGCCGACGAGGAGCTCGACCCGGCCTGCCGCCTCGGCGAGTACCCGGCTTTCGTCGCGCGCGGACGGCAGCGGGTCGGTACCGGCGATCGGCGCGAACGGGAAACCGCCGAGCATGCCGAATCGCTGTGCGGTTGTCACGGCGGCATTCTGGGCGTCGAGCAGCTGTTCGACGGTGGCCTCGCCGGGTGCGACACCGGCGAGGGCGGCAAGCACCGCCTCCCGCATGGCAGCCGTCATCGCCTGCCTGCCCTTGCGCAGGCCGAGTGGCGCGCTTTGCAGGATTGCGCGGGTGAACAGACCCGCGGTCTGGCTGCTGAGCATCAGCGACAGCACCGAATCTCCGCCTGCCGATTGACCGAAGATCGTCACACGCGACGGGTCGCCGCCGAACGCCGCGATGTACTGCTGGGTCCACCGCAACGCCAGAATCTGATCCCGCAGCCCCAGATTGGCTGCCCCGTCGGGGCTGAGGTATCCGAAGATGCCCAGACGGTAGCTGACGTTGACGACGACGACCCGGCCTTCCCTGACCAGCGCGTCGGGGTCGTACTTGGGCGCCTCACCGCTGCCCGACATGTACGCGCCGCCGTGGAACCACACCATCACCGGCAACCCCTGGGCGTCACGAGGCGCGGTGACCGAAAGCACCTGACAGTGCTCGCTTTTCGCCAGATCGTCGGCTATCGGCCCATTGACGAAGTCCAACCGCGACGGCAACTGCGGGCATGCCGCACCGCGCCGGGTCGCGTCCAGCACATCCCGGTGCCGCGGCGCGGGCACCGGCGCGGCGAATCGCCCGGCGGTCGCATAGGGGATGCCGCGGGCCCTGACAAGAGTGCCGTCGTCGTCGACAAGCACTGGGCCGCAACCCAGCTCGAGGAGTCTCGCTGCCACCGGGTCAGCTACCGCAGCCGTGGCAATCCGAGTATCTGCGCGGCCTCCTCAGCAGTGGCCACGGCACGTCCGGCTTGTTCGCAGAGCTCCACGGCCTCGTTCACGAGTTCCACGTTGGTCGGGGTGCGGTCACCCCGGTAGAACTCCAGTCCCAGGTGCAGGTGCCCGCCGCGCTCGAGCGCGAGCCTGGCCAGCGGGCTGGCGCACAGGTCACCTCCGACGACGGAGACTGCCCACGGAATGTCACACCCCGCAAGCAGTTCCAGATACGCCTCAAGTGCACGCTCGGTCGGGGGCAGCCCGAACGGCGCTCCCAGGTAGCCCAGTTCGGTGGAGAAGTAGAGCTTGATCATCGCGCCCTGCGGCAACCTCCCCGCTCGCCACCAGGCGAGGGTGGTCCGCAGGAAGCCGGGTTCGTAGATGGCCAGACTGGGACCCAGTCCGGCTTGGTGGCAGATCTCGAACGCGCGGCTGATGGTGTCAAAGGAGTTGCTGTAGACCAGATTTCCGGTGGGAACGCCATCGGCGTCGGTGCCGCCGAGGTTGACCGACCCGGGATCGGCCAGCCCGACACGCAGCCCGGCCGCGGCGAGCGGAAGAAGGTGTTCATACGAGATGGAAAAGCCCTCGCCGAAGTGGATCGTTGGGTAGAGCAGCGCGTCGGGCCGGGCCGCGAGGACGGGCCGCCACGCTTGCAGATAACGCTCGGCGGCCTCCTCCACACTCACGCCGTAGCGGTCGATGTGGTTGTGGATGATCGCCGCACCGGCCTCGATGCAGGCCAGCGCGTCGGCGGTGATCTCCGAAGGATCAACGGGCACATGGGGATTGGCCGACTTCGGAGTTGCGCCGTTGATGGCGCACTCGATGATGACGGGACCCACGTACTCAGAGCCAGCCGGTGCGGGCCGCGGCCACCGGCTCGGGAGGTGACGGGGCCAACTGGCCCTCGCGCACCCCGTCGAGCATCCGCTTGACGGTGGCGACGATCTCGGGCGCCGTTGCGGCGAGCCCGGTCAGGTCGGCTTCGGTGACGTCGGAGGCGTCGACGCCGGCCCGCTCCAGCACCGCGGCCGGATCGGCCAGTTGACCGGCCAGCCACGACACCGGATCGGCGGAAAGCTCAGGGACGAAGTGCCGCCGCCCGGGCTCCCATCCGTCGAACCGGGGGTGGTGATGGGCGCGGTCCAGGGTGCCCGGCGGGCTCTCGGTGGATCCGAACAGGTCCACCCGCCATACCGGCCGGGTGAACGTGATCGGGATGCCGGCGTAGATCGAGCCCTGCGGATCGGCCCGGTCGACCAGACGGAGTTCGAGCCGCACTCCCCGTTCCGGGGTTTCCTGACCTGTCATCGGGGACGGGTCGACGAAGTACATGTCGCCGACGACCACACCCAGGGTTTCGAATCCGAACGCTGCGAGCATCTATCGAGCGTAGTCCCGGTTGCCCCGCAGTGCCCCCGGCGCACTCGCCGGAACCGCCGGGCTGACCGGCGGCACCGGATCGACGCGGACGTAGGACGAGCCCAGGGGCGGGCGCGGATCCCGCTCGCCCTTGTTCGGCCACAGCGACGCGGCGCGCTCGGCCAGCGCGGTGATGGTGAGCGACGGATTCACGCCCAGGTTCGCGGTGATGGTCGAGCCGTCGATGACGTGCAAACCGGGGTGCCCGTGCATGCGGTGGTAGGGGTCCACGACACCGTCTGCCGCGGTCTCGCCGATGACACAGCCGCCGATGAAGTGACCCGTCATCGGAATGTCCGCCAGATCCGCCCAGGCCCCGCCGGCGATGCCGTCGGTGTGCTCGGCCGCCCGGCGGGCGACCTCGTGGCCGACGGGTATCCAGGTCGGGTTCGGCTCGCCCACGCCTTGCCGGGTCACCATGCGCCGACCGAACAGCCCACGCCTGGTGAAGGTGGTGAGCGAGTTGTCGTGAGTCTGCATCACCAGCAGCGGGATGGTCTGTTGCGACCAGCGGCGCGGGTTGAGCAGCCGGCGCAGGTCCTGGCGTTGGCGCACAAGCTCTTTCATCCCGGTCCGCCAGCGGCCACGCCGTCTTCCGACACCGTCCAGTCCATCGACGAGGACCGTGCCCATCAGCCCCATCAGGTTGGAGTCGTGACCGTAACGACAGGGTTCGACGTGGGTGTGCTCGTCCGGGTGGATCGACGACGTGATGGCGACTCCCTCGGAGTAGTCGACATCGTCACGGCGCGCCCGCACCGCCAGAATGGCCTCGGAGTTGGTGCGCGACAACTCCCCCAGTCGCGGCGAGATGCGCGGGAGGCTGCCGCCGTCGCGCAGCCGGTGCAGCAGGCGCTGGGTGCCGAGCGCGGCCGCCGAGAACACCACCTGCTCGGCGGTGAACGTCCGGCGCCGGCGGCGGATCTTGCTCCCGGTGCGACGGGTTATCACGTCGTAGCCGCCGTCGCCGCGTGGCCGGACATCGACCACGGTGGTCAGCGGATGGATTGTCGCGCCGAGTTTTTCGGCCAGGTACAGGTAGTTCTTGACCAGCGTGTTCTTGGCATTGTGCCGGCAGCCGGTCATGCACTCGCCGCAGTGCAGGCAGGCGTTGCGGTTCGGGCCGGCACCACCGAAATAGGGGTCACCCACCGGCGCACCCGGCGCGGCCAGGCCTTCCGCGTCGCTGAAACACACCCCGACGGGGGTGGCGTGAAAGGAGTCGGCGACGCCCAGGTCGGTGGCGATCTGCAACATCACCTTGTCCGAAGGTGTTGTGCGCGGATAGGTTTCGACGCCGAGCATCCGGGTGGCCTGGTCGTACCAGGGGGTGAGCTCGTCTTTCCAGTCGGTGATGCCGCTCCAGCGCGGGTCGGCGAAGAACGAGTCCCCGGGCTGGTACAGCGTGTTGGCATAGACCAGCGAGCCACCGCCCACCCCGGCGCCACTGAGCACCACAGCGTCCGACAACACGTCGATCCGCTGGATGCCGTAGCAGCCGACCGACGGCTTGAACAGGTAATCCCGTACGTGCCAGCTGTTCTTGGCGAAGTCCTCGTCGCGGAACCGCCGGCCCGCTTCGAGAACGCCTACCCGGTAACCCTTTTCGCTCAGGCGCAGTGCGGTCACGCTGCCGCCGAAGCCGGACCCGATGACGAGCACGTCGTAGTCGAAGCCAGTCATGCGTTGACCTCCGCCCGTACCGGTAGCACTTCGTGATAGTCGTCGAGAGCCGCGAACCGGGTGCGGCGCTGATATTCGTGGACCAGTCCCGGCCAGTTGGTGGTAACCCGGCCCGACGAGGTGCGGTACCAGGAGTCGCAGGTGGTCCACACCCCGCGCTCCAGGCGGGACTGCACCCCCGAGTCGTAGGACTGCTCGACATCGCGCCGGACCTCGAATGCCCGAGCCACCCCGCCGCGGGCCAGCTCCTGCACGATCTGCCGGATGTAGCGGGCCTGCTGTTCCATCATCAGGATGATCGAGCTGCTGCCGAGATTGGTGTTGGGGCCGTAGATCAGGAACATGTTCGGAAAGCCCGGAACGGCCATGCCGAGGTGGGCGCGGGCGCCCTCGGCCCACTCGGTGTGCAGGTCGCGGCCCTCGCGGCCGGTGATGGTCATCGGGGCGAGGAATTCGGTGGCCTTGAATCCGGTGCCGTAGATGATCACGTCGACCTCGTGCAGCCGGCCGTCCGCGGTGCGCACGCCCGTCGGCGTCACCTCGCGGATGGTGCCGGTCTCGACGTCGACGTTGTCGCACGCCAGGGCCTGGTACCACTCACTGCTGAACAGCACGCGCTTGCAGCCGATCGGATAGTCGGGCGTGAGCTTGGCCCGCAGCACCGGATCCTTGATGTGGCGCTTGAGGTTTGACATCGCGAGGGTCTTCAGCACCCGCGCCAGCGGGGCCGCCTTGGTCAGCGCGAAGCCCAGTAGTTCGGTGGTCTCCCAGATGGTTCCGCGCATGGCGGCGGCGAATCCGGGGACCTTCGCGAACGCGGCGTGGTGCTTGTCGGTGTAGGCGCGATCCAGCTTGGGCACCACGTAGGGCGCGGAGCGCTGAAAGACCGTCACCTGCGCCGCATCCTGGCGGATGCGCGGGACGAACTGGATCGCCGATGCGCCGGTGCCCAGGACGGCCACCCGCTTGCCGGTCAGGTCGACGTCGTGGCGCCATTGCGCGGAGTGGAACGAGGGACCGGCGAACGTGTCGAGCCCCGGGATGTTCGGCAGCGCCGGCCGCGACAGCTGCCCGACCGCGGGCACCAGCACGTCGGCTTTGAGGGTGTCGCCGGACGAGGTCGTCACCCGCCAGGTGGCGGTGCCGTCGTCGTATTCGGCGGAGGTGACCTCGACGCCGGTGCGCACCAGTCCGCGCAGACCGAACCGGTCGGCGGTGTCGTGGATGTAGTCCAGGATGTCGGGCTGCTCGGCGTACCGCCTGCCCCAGTCGGTCTTGCGGGAGAAGGAGTAGGAGTACAGGTTCGACGGGACGTCGCAGGCGGCGCCGGGGTAGGTGTTCTCCCGCCACACGCCGCCGATGTCGTCGGCCTTCTCCAGCACCGTGACGTCGGCGAGACCGTCCTTGGACAGCTCGTAGGCGGCGGCCAGGCCTCCGAAGCCGGCCCCGATCACTAAAACGCGGGGTGTCGATGTCATACGTTCGACGTTAGAGGCGATCGGGGCCGCGGCGTCAGCCGATTGCGGTCGGCAAATCCATGATTCCGGCCAAACGTGGCGCGACCGACCGCTGATAGCGGGCCGGCGTGGTCCCCGTCCAGCGCTTGAACGCGGCGATGAAACTGGTCGCTTCGGCATAGCCCAGCCGCAGCGCCACGTCCTCCACCGACAGCGCGCCGGTGGCCAGCAGCTCCTCGGCCAGCCCCCGGTGGACCTCCTCGACCAGTTCCCGGAAGGTGGTGTTCTCCTCTGCCAGCCGCCGGCGCAGTGTCCGCTCGCTCATCGCCAGCTGCCGGGCGACGGCCGCGATCGTGTGGGGTTCGCCGTCGATCGACGCCAGCCGGTCGCGAACCCGCCGGGCGACGCCGGTGCGCTGCCGGCGGCGCTCCAGCAACGCCTGGCACTGCTGCTCGCACATCACTTTGCTGATCTCGCTGGCCTGCGGTAGCCGGTTGTCCAGCAGCCCCACCGGCCAGCGCGCCACCGTGGCGGGCGAGTCATAGCCCGGAGTCACGCCGAACGCCTCGCGGGCCGCGGCGACTCCGGAGGCGGGCGCGGGACCGGCGAAGTCGATCGAGGTGAAGGGAATGGGGCTGCCCAGCAACTCCGACATCACCCGGGCGATCGCTGCCAGGTCACGCCGCATCAGGAATTCGGCAACCGGACCGGTCAGGTCGGGCAGGTCGAGTCGCAGCGCGACTTCGGGCCCCTCCACGGTGACCGTCGGCAGGCAGAATCCGTAACTGAGGTCGTAGTAGCGGGCCGCGAACCGGACGGCATCGCCCAGCGTCGAGCTGGTCAGGCAGGCGAAACCGAAGATGCCGAACGAGCCCACGTAGTAACTACGGCCCACCCGCACGCCCAGATCGGCCGGCTCGCCGAGCAGCTTCACCAGGTTCGTCGCGACGGCGAGTTCCTGACGCCCCAGGATCATCCGCTCGTGGTCGTGCAGGTCGGCCTCCGACAGTCCGGAGTCGGCGAGCACCTCGGCCACCGAAAGCCCGTTCTGGCAACCGAATTCGGCCATCAAGGCGACGCTGGCCGTGGTTCGCGGAAAATCCCAGTGCGACACCTGGGACCCCACGAACACCTGCACTAGACCAGTATGGCCGCCCGGGCGAACCTGGCCGGCGCTATGCCGCCAGGTCGTCGTCGGAACCGGATGTGGGGGCCGCGGCCACCGACCGCCGGTTGCGCCGCCAGCCGCGCACGGTGGCGATCGCCGTCTTGAGCCCGCGGCGGCGTCCGGTCGTCGGGTCGGTGCCGGCGAAATCCGGCCCCAGGTCGGCGAACATACGCTCGCTGCGCGTCTCGGGCGCATTGTCGGCGCCGTCGCGCAGGTACTTGTCCGGCAGCGACAGCTTGGCCAGCGTGCGCCACGTCTTGCCGTATTGCACCAGGAATGAGCCTGTGGTGTAAGGCAAGTCGTACTTGTCGCAGACTTCGCGCACCCGCACCGAGATCTCGTGCAACCGGTTACTGGGCAGATCCGGGTAGAGGTGGTGCTCGATCTGATGGCACAGGTTGCCGCTCATGAACCGGAGCAACCAACCGCCCTCGAAGTTCGCGCTCCCCAGCATCTGCCGCAAGTACCACTGGCCCTGCGTCTCACCGACCATGTCGGTCTTGGTGAATTTCTCTGCGCCGTCCGGGAAGTGGCCGCAGAAGATCACGGCGTTGGCCCAGACGTTGCGGATCACATTGGCCAGCACGTTGGCCTTCAGTGTCGAGGAGTAGGTCGCGCCCGGCGACACCGAGGTGAGCGCCGGAAATGCGACATAGTCCTTGAACACCTGGCGGCCGGCCTTGAGGAGAAACTCGTCGATCCGCTCGCGAGCCTCGGCGTGATCCATCCGCTTCTTGACGATCTTGCCGATCTCGACGTGCTGCATGCCCACGCCCCATTCGAACAGCAGCAACAGCAGGCTGTTCCACACCAGATTGAAGATGTTGAAGCGTTTCCAGGGCTGGTCGCGGGTGACGCGCAGCAAGCCGTAACCCACGTCATCGTCGATGCCCAGGATGTTGGTGTACTTGTGGTGCACGAAATTGTGGGTGTACCGCCAGTGCTTGGACGACCCGCTCATGTCCCACTCCCAGGTGGAGGAGTGGATCTCGGGGTCGTTCATCCAGTCCCACTGGCCGTGCATGACGTTGTGGCCGATCTCCATGTTCTCGATGATCTTGGCCACGCCCAGGGTCGCCGCGCCGGCCCACCAGGCCGAGCGCCGGGAGCTGGCGGCCAGGATCACCCGGCCGGACAACTCCAGCGCGCGCTGGGCGGCGATGGTGCGGTGGATGTAGCGTGCGTCCCGCTCACCGCGCGAGTCTTCGATGTCGCGGCGTATCGCGTCCAATTCGGCGGCCAGATTTTCGATGTCGGCGTCCGTGAGGTGCGCGAATACGTCGACGTCCGTGATCGCCATGGTCTCCTCGTGGATCGGGGTCAACCTACGTACCCGTAGGTTACCTGTGGGTAACTCTAGATGTCGACCACGCAGTCGCCCGACGCGGCCGACACGCACGTCTGCACGCGGGTACCCGGGTCGTGCTCCTGGCCGGTGCGCAGGTCACGAACATGACCCTCCACCAGGTCGACGACGCAGGACTGACAAATACCCATCCGGCAACCGAACGGCATCTGCACACCGGCCCCTTCGCCGGCGTCCATCACCGACGTCGCCGCATCGGCGGCCACGCTCTTGCCACTGCGGGCGAACGTCACCGTTCCGCCCGCTCCCGCCGGCGCCGCTTTGGCCACCGCGAAGCGTTCGAGGTGCAAGCGGTCGGCGATGCCCGCAGCGCCCCACACCTTGGTGGCCTGGTCGAGCATGCCCTCCGGCCCGCAGGCCCACGTCTGGCGCTCGCGCCAGTCGGGCACCTCGTGGTCGAGCCGGGACAGATCGAGGCGACCCTGAGCCCGGGTCTCGCGTATTGACAGGCGATAACCGGGGTGGCTGTCGGCCAGTGCGGCGAGTTCGGCGGCGAACATGACGTCGGCTTCGGTGGGCGCCGAATGCAGGTGCGCGATATCGCCGATCTGGTTGCGCCGCAACAAAGTTCGCAGCATCGACATCACCGGGGTGATCCCGGAACCGGCGGTGAGGAACAGGATCGCCGGCGGCGCCGGGTCCGGCAGCACGAAATTCCCCTGGGGTGCGGCCAGTCGGACGATGGTGCCCGGTTCAACACCGGCCACCAGGTGGGTGGACAGGAAGCCTTCGGGCATCGCCTTGACGGTGATGGTGATGGTCCCGGCGCTCACCGGGCTCGACGTGAGCGAGTAGGACCGCCAGCGCCAGCGTCCGTCGATGAACAGGCCGATGCCGATGTACTGGCCGGGCTGGTAGTCGAAGCTGAATCCCCAGCCGGGTTTGATGACCAGCGTCGCCGAGTCCTCGGTCTCGCGTCGTACCTCCACGACGCGGCCCCGTAACTCACGGGCCGACCACAGCGGGTTGGCCAGGCGCAGGTAGTCGTCGGGCAGCAGCGGGGTGGTAATTCGCGCAGCGAGCTTGCGTATCACATGCCAACCGGGATGGCGATCGGCACCGGCGACGCTTGGCCGCCTGGTGTTGACGACGTTGGCGGACAGTACCGCGTTCTTGATGCCCATAACGAAAGCTACGGTACCGTAACTTACGGTGCCGTAGCTAGTTCAGAGCAGCTCCAGCAGGAAGGGCAGCTCCTGGGTGGCGTACCAGGCCAGGTCATGATCCTGGGCATCGCCGACGATCAGGTCGGCGTCTTCGTCACCGAGGTCCGCCTCATCGATCACCTCGATCGCCGCCAGCACGGCCTGTTCGGCGCCGGCGTTGTCCACGTATGCGGCGATCACCCGGTCTATGGGCACCGAGCCGGACAACCTGACGACGGCGTCGTCGAGGTCCGGACGGAAAGCGAGCCCGTCCGGGTCGACGTCGGCCGCCACCACCGCGCGTCGCGCAGGCAGCCCGCCACCGGGCTCCACCGCGAGCAATCGCAGGGAGGCCAGGGCCGCCTCGCGTAATGCCACCTCGGCGAGCTCGTCGTCATCGCCCTCTGCGTAGGACTCCCGCAGTGTCGGTGTCACCGCGAAAGCGGTGCCGCCGACCGGGCGCAGGGATCCGTCGGCGACGAGTTGCTGCAGCATCGCCAGCGTGGCGGGGATGTAGACCTGGGTCATGAGCCGCGCATCAATTGGGCGACGTGGTCGTCGACGTACTTGGACAATTCCCGCGCTGGCCGCTTGTAGTTTCCGCTGACCACCGGGTGCGCCGGCAGCTTGACGACCGGTTTTTCCACATCGCGGTACTCGATGGTGGACAGCAGATGAGACATCATGTTCAGCCGCGCGTGCTTCTTGATGTCGGATTCCACGACATACCACGGGCTGACCGGGGTGTCGGTGTGCACCATCATCTCGTCTTTGGCCCGCGAATAATCTTCCCAGCGGTACACCGACTCCATATCCGTAGGACTCAATTTCCATTGCCGCACAGGGTCATTGAGCCTTGCCTTGAAACGTCGCAACTGCTCGCCCTCGGAGACCGAGAACCAGTATTTGCGCAGCAGTATGCCGTCGTCGATGAGCATCTGCTCGAAAATCGGTGTCTGGCGCAGGAACAACGCGTGCTCGTGGGGCGTGCAGAATCCCATGACCTTCTCGATTCCGGCGCGGTTGTACCACGAGCGGTCGAAGAGCACGATCTCGCCTTTGGCAGGCAGATGGGTGATGTAGCGCTGGTAATACCACTGCCCGCGTTCCCGGTCGGTCGGCACCGGCAGCGCGGCGATGTGAGCGACCCGGGGGCTGAGGTATTCGGTGATCCGCTTGATGGCACCGCCCTTGCCCGCGGCGTCGCGGCCTTCGAAGATCACCACCAGCCGCGCTCCGGTGTGCCGCACCCACTCCTGCAGCTTCACGAATTCCGTTTGCAGCCGGAATAATTCGGCCTCATACAGGTCATTCGGAATCTTCGGCGCGGCCGCGGATTTCTTCTTCTTCGGAGTGCTCACATCAATGGATGGTATCGGTACCGGGGCAGAACTACCGGGAAGCTTCCAGCAGCTCGTCCAGCGCCTGGGTCAGCAGGCCCGGCAACAGGTCGACGTCGCTCATCGCGTCGCGGTCGGCGTTGATCCCGAAATACAGCATGCCGTTGTAGGACGTCACGCTGATGGCCAGTGCCTGGTTGTGCAGCAACGGCGGCACGGCATCGGTTTCCAGCAATTTGGTGCCGGCGATGTACATCTGCGATTGCGCTCCCGGCGCGTTGGTGATCAGCAGGTTGTAGGAGCGGGCGGCGAAACTGGTCGCCACCCGGATGCCCATCGCATGCAGGGTCGGCGGGGCGAAACCCGACAACGTCACGATCGTCCGGGCGTCGACCCGGCTGGATGCCGCCGGATTGGACTCGGTGGCATGGGCGATCTGTGACAGCCGCACCACCGCGTTGCCCTCCCCCACCGGCAGGTCGACGAGAAACGGTGTCACCTCGCTCATCGCCTGACCGGGACCGGTCGAGTCGAGCTGTTCGTCGGCGTACACCGACAGCGGCGCGAGCGCGCGCACCGTCGCGGTCGACGAGACGGCCTCGCCGCGCGACATCAGCCAGTTGCCCAGCGCCCCGGTCACGACAGCGAGCACCACGTCGTTGATGTCACAGTCGTAGCGCGCGCGCACCGCCCGATAGTCTTCGAGCTTTCCGCGGGCGACGGTGAACCGTCGGTTGCGCGACACGGGCGCGTTGAGCGGGCTGCTGGGCGCGGTGCCGCGCGCCACCGTGCGCGCGATGTCGACCACCCGGCGTCCGGCCTCGACGATCTGAGTGGAGCTGGTCACCAAGCCGGCGAGGGAGGATCCAACGGCCCGCATCTGCGCGCCCGGACCCGCGATCCAGTCGCCGATGGCGCCGACCATCAACCGGGCGCTGCCGGGGTCGCGTTCGGGAACCCAGATGTCCTCTGGGAACGCCGGGGACCGGCGCGTCCGGTCGGCGATCACATGGTTGATCTCCAGCGCGCCCATGCCGTTGATCAGCGCCTGGTGCGACTTTGTGTAGATCGCGATGCGGTTCTTTGCCAGACCTTCGACGAGGTACATCTCCCACAGCGGCCGGGACTTGTCCAGGGGCCGCGCGGCCAGCCGCGCGATCAGTTCGTGCAGTTGCTCGTCGCTGCCCGGGGACGGCAGCGCCGAGCGCCGGATGTGATAGGTGATGTCGAAGTCGCGGTCGTCGATCCACACCGGCCGGGCCATCCCGAACTTGACCTCGCGCACCTTCTGCCGATACCGCGGAATCTGCGGTAACCGCTGCTCAACGGTGGCCAGCAGCGTCTCGTAACTCAACCCGGCCCGCGGGCGGCGCAGAATCGACAGCGAACCGACATACATCGGGGTGGCGGTGTTTTCCAGCCGGTAGAAGGACGCGTCCGCAGTGGACAAACGAGTCACCATCGCGGCTCGGTCCTCCTCGTCAAGTCGCCCTCTTTCGTTTCAGGGACATGTTGTCGCCCACGGTAACCGCATCCGCGGTTCTGCGAAGGTCGGGGTTCGCGCCGGCAGCGGTTGTGGATGGACGCCGGTGGGTGAATACCGCAGACCGGCGATCGTCTGCCACCCTCCACGGGTGCCCGTTTCCGACACCGCCGTAACGCCGGTGATCGACTACGAACCGCCGACACACCTGCCCGGCCCTGACGCGCCGCGTTGTCTGCCGACGGCGGCGGCGCCGGCCGCTCGCGCGCGCCCTCACCCCGCGCCGAAGACGCCGTTGTCTCCGCGGATGCGTCAGGCCGCCACCTTCGCCGACGCCGCCCTGCGCCGCGTGCTGGAGGTGATCGACCGCCGCCGCCCGGCCGCGCAACTCGGTGCGGTGCTGGCGCCGTACCTGGTCGATGCGGTGGTTGCGGTCAGCCGCGCGGCAGCCGGCACGACGGGGGCCGCGGTGCTACGGCGAATGCGGGTTCAGCCTGCCCTCGGCGATGACGCGGCCGAGGTGTTCGGCTCGTACAGCCGCGGCGAGCGGGTCCACGCCATCGCCTGCCGGGTGGAACGGCTGCCCCCGGGCCGATGGCTGGTGGTGGCGCTGCACATCGGCTGATCACTACCTGGTTTTCGCCGGCAACCGGCCACCGGTGTACCGGGACAACACCGGGCCAGCGATCGCCATGATGAACACATAGGCGGTCGCCAGCGCCGCCACCGCCGGGATCGATGTGCCGACGAGCCCGATGATGATCAGGGAGAATTCGCCCCTGGCGATCAGCGCCGTGCCGGCCCGCAACTGTCCGCGGCGCGCCACTCCGTCACGCCGCGCGGCGAACATCCCGGTGAGCACCTTGGTAGCCGAGGTGACGACCGCCAGTGCGATGGCTACCGCCAGCATGGGCAGCAGCTCTTTGGGATCCACCGACAGCCCGATCGCCAGAAAGAATATGGCGCCGAACAGATCTCGCAGCGGACCCAAGACTTTGCGGGCACGTTCAGCAGTGTCGCCGGTCAGTGTGAGACCCACCAGGAACGCGCCGACCGCGGCGGATGCGCGCAGGGTTTCGGCCAGCGCAGCCACTATCAACGTGATGCCCAGTACGCGTAGCAACATCTGCTCGGAATCAGGATGTGTCACCAGGCGGCCGACGTGATGGCCCCAGCGGTAGGACGCCGCGAACGCCGCAAGCAGCGCACCGATCGCCGCCAGCATGCCACCGACAGCGTCGACCCAGTTGCCCCGCGCCGCCAGCACGGCAACCAGCGGCAGGTAGCCCGCCATCGCGAAGTCCTCGAGTACGAGTACGGCCAGCACTGCGGGTGTCTCGCGATTGCCCAAGCGTCCCAGGTCTTCCAACAACCGCGCGATGACGCCCGAAGACGAGATGTAGGTGACACCCGCCAGCGCCAGTATGGCGACCCCGTTCATCCCCAGCAACCAGCCTGCCACCGCACCTGGAATCGCGTTGAGGACGATGTCGACGCCGGCTGACGGAAGATGGTGTCGCAGACTGGACGCGAATTCCGTCGCGGAGAACTCCAATCCCAGCGTCAGCAGCAGCAGCACGACCCCGATGGGGGCCGCTGTGATGACGAAGTCGTCGGCAGCGGCCACGGGAAGTAGGCCGCCCTTGCCGAGCGCCAGTCCCGCGATCAGATAAACCGGTATCGGGGACAGCGCGAACCGTCGGGCGCCGGCCCCCAGCAGCGCAAGCATGGTCAGGAGTGCGCCGAGCTGAAACAGCAGCGCACTGGAAACTTCCACTGGTTCAGCCCTTGCCGATGATCTGCTCGACCGCGGCGATCCCCTCCTGGGTGCCGATCACGATCAACACGTCCCGTGCCCGCAGGGTTTGCGCCGGACCGGGCGACGCCAGCACCTCGTCGTCGCGCACGATGGCGACGATCGACGCGCCGCTGCGGGTTCGGGCACGGGTGTCGCCGAGGGGACGGTCGACGAAGGGACTGTCAACCGTGACATGGACTTGGCCCGCTTCCAGTCCGGGTACTTCCCGGGTAAGTTCGGCAAACCGCTCGGCAATCCTTGGCGCACCGAAAATCTGGGCGACGGCTTCGGCTTCGTCCTCGGCCAGGCGGAAGACCGGACGGGCCTCGTCCGGGTCCTCCGCCCCGTACACCACTACGTCGAAGTCACCGTTGCGCCGTGCGACGATGCCGATCCGCTCACCCTGGTGGCTGGTGAATTCGTACCGCAGACCGACACCTGGCAGCAGCACCTCCTTGACGTCCATGGTGTCCATCCTTGACGAATCTCCGGCCAGAAGGAACAGGGATCAGCATCGGTACCCGGCGCTGGTAGTCGCGGTACCGCTCACCCAGGTGTGCGGTCAGGTCGTGCTCTTCCAGCTGCAGGGCCACCAGGATGTAGGCCGTGATGCCGACCGAGAACAGCAGGTGCCCGGCCGTCATCGTGGGGGCCGCCCAGAATGCCACCAGGAAGCCCAGCATCAGCGGGTGGCGTACCACCCGGTAGAGCAGGTGGGTGCGAAAACCCAACTCGCGGTAAGGCTTTCCCTGCCATGCCAGGTACACCTGTCGCAGCCCGAACAGGTCGAAATGGTTGATCATGAAGGTCGAGGACAACACGATCGCCCACCCGAGCCAGAACAGCGCCCAGATCGCCCAGCGCCCCGCAGGCTGACGGACCTCCCACAGTTGGCCAGGCATGGCGCGCCACTGCCAGTAGAGCAGCAGCAGCACCGCACTGGCCAGCAGCACATAGGTGCTGCGCTCGATCGCCGCCGGCACCCATCGGGTCCACCAGCGTTTGAAGGCGGGCCGGGCCATCACGCTGTGCTGCACGCCGAACAGGCCCAGTAGCGCCAGGTTGATCGGCACGGCCTGCCACAGCGGGGCGGTGATGCCATTGTTCACCGTGCGCGGCACCAGGATTGCGCCGGCGAAGCCGACGGCATAGCCGAAGGCGACCAGGAAGATCAGGTAACTCAGGGCGCCGTAACCGATTGTCAGAGTGCGTTTCATGAGCTGATTGTTCGCCGGAGAGACGAATCGGGTCATGGGGCGGATGCCTCAAACATCGGTGCCCGTAGGGTGGTTTGATGGCGCTCTTGCTCGGGCCCGCGTTGCGGCACGTATCCGACACGACGGCATTGGTGTGGGTCCAAACCGACAGTGCGGCAACGGTGGACGTACTGGGGGCATCCGCGCGGACGTTCGCCGTTCAGGGTCATCACTACGCTCTGGTGACGGTCACCGGGCTGACTCCGGACACGGTCACCGAATACGAGGTCAGGTGCGACGGCGAAGTCGTCTGGCCGCTGCCGGACTCACCCTTCCCGCCGAGCGTCATCCGCACCCGGGGGCCGAAATCCACCGGCCGGTTGCAGGCCATCTTCGGATCGTGCCGTTATCCCAAGACCGACGACGCCAGCGTCGAGTCGAAACTCGGACTCGACGCGCTGGACGTCTACGCCGCGCGGATGGCCACCCAGCCGATCGACGACTGGCCAGAGGCACTGATCCTGCTCGGCGACCAGCTGTACGCCGACGAACTGACTCCCGAAGCCAGACGGCGCCTGGCCGGCCGCCGCACCCGGACCACGCGCGCCAAGCGACCGCCGGACGAGGTGGTGAGTTTCGCCGAATATGAACGGCTGTACCGGCATTCGTGGAGCGATCCGGAGATCAGATGGCTGATGTCCACGGTTCCCACCGCGATGATCTTCGACGACCACGACATCAGGGACGACTGGAACACATCGGCGCCGTGGCGCGCCGAGATGAACGAGAAGCGGTGGTGGCGCGACCGGATCCGGGCGGGCCTGGCCTCCTACTGGGTATACCAACACCTGGGCAATCTGAGCCCGCAGGAGTTGGCCGCCGACGAGGACTATCGGCGGCTGATCACGACCGACGGCGACACCTGGCCGCAGCTGACCGAGCTGGCCGACCGCGCCGATGCGGAGGTGGACGGCACCAAGGGCGTCCGGTTCAGCTACCGCTGGGACCTGGGACGCAGCCGGCTCATCATGATCGACTCCCGCAACGGCCGGATCCTGGACTCCGGTCGGCGCATGATGGTCGGGGACCACGAGTTCGCCTGGGTGGAAGCACAGGTGGCCGACCGCCTCGACGAATTGGACCATCTGATGCTGGCTTCGTCGGTGCCGTGGCTCATGCCGCCCGCGCTCGGGGACCTGGAGGCGGCCAACGAGCGTAACGCCGACCGGCTGGGGCTGCGTGGCAGGATCGCCGAAAAGACCCGCCAGGCTTTGGATCTCGAGCATTGGCCGGCATTCCATAAGTCGTTCGAGCGGCTCGCGGAGCTGATTCACTCGGTGGCCGGCCGCCCCGACGGGCCCGCCACCGTCAACGTGCTGTCCGGCGACGTGCACCACAGTTACGCCGCTCGCGTCGCGTGGACCGGTGCGCCCGATGCGCCGGCCGCGGTGCACCAGCTGGTGTGCTCGCCGGTGAACAACTACGTGCCGCTGTTCGTCAAGCCGGTGTTCACGCTCGCGTGGACGCGTCCCGCCGCGCAGTTGGCCCGATGGTGGGCACGTCTGCACCGCGTCCCGTCGATGCCGTTGTCCTGGGCGAACACCTGCGGTCCGCTGTTCGGAAACACCATCGCCACCCTGCTGGTGGACGGCCGCAGTGCCGAGGTGCTGTTCGAACAGCCCCGCGGCACTGCTGCGCTAGAGGAGGTGGGCCGGGTTTCGCTCAGCCGGCCCACCTGACGGCCGAGCGCCGGTCCAGCACCCAGATGGTGGCCAGCGTCAGGACGACGGCGAATGCGCCGAGCGCGAGCAGACTCCCGCCGGTGCTGCCGTTGAACGTCGACCGGTAGGCGGACATGGCCGGCAGCGTGGCGGTGAGCCGGTCCAGATCGAGGTCGCGGCCCAGCGCTTCGAATGCGTGCCGGTTGGCCAGGCCGAGGCTCATCAGCCGTCCCGGGAATGCCATTTTGTCCACCGGGACGATGGCACCACCGAACAGCACCTGCGGGAAGCACAGCATGGGCAGCGCGAGTGCGGCCTGCGCGGCGTTGTGCACCGCGGCGGAGGCGAGCAGGCCGAGGGCCAGCGCGGAGGTCGCTTCGATCAGCATCGTCACGAACAGCAGGATGTACACATGCCACCCGGCGGCGGGCAGCCGGCCGAGACCGCGCAGCACGATCAGCAGCACCGCACTCACCGCGGCCAGCACCGGGAGCAGCGCGGTGACTTTGGACGCCACGTAGGCGCCCACACTGAGCCCGGCGAGGCGCTCCCGCCGGAACACCGCGATCTCCCCCACGATCTGCAGCAGTCCGTAGGTCAGGCCGAAGAAGAAACCGTCGAACGCGATCCAGAAGACGATCTGGGCCGGGCCGACGTCGGCCGCGCCACCGGCGTCGAACGCACCGCGCCGGAACAGCGTCGCCATCATCGCCGTCACCAGTACCGGTGAGCCGAGCAGCACCGCCAGTGTCAGCCGGTTTCGGGCCAGCACCTCGACATTGCGGCGCGTCAGCAGCCACCACTGCTGAAAGATGCTCGGACGCTTTATGTCTGGAGTGGACGCCGGAACGGGGCCGGGCCGGACCGCGGTGCGCGGTGCCCACGTCATCACGGGACTGCCGTTGGCCAGTCTGTCGTAGACCTCGGCGAGGTCCTGCACCCCGAAATACCGCCGCGCATCGATCGGGCTGCCGCTGAATGCCAGACGGCCGTCCCGGGCCAGGAAGATCACCCGGTCGCACCGGTCGATGCTGGCCGGCTCGTGCGTGGTCAGCACGACCGTCACCCCCCGCTCCGTCAGGCCGCGCAGCAGCCGCAGCACGTCGGCCGCGGTCGAGGGGTCGAGCCCCGAGGTGGGTTCGTCGAGGAAGAAAAGAGTTGGGCGGGTGAGCAGTTCGACCGCGATGCTGGCGCGCTTGCGCTGACCGCCGGACAGCGAACGCACCGGCACCTCGGCCCGGTCGCTCAGGTCGAGATCATTCATGGTCTCCTCGACCGCACGATCGGCCTCGGCGGCCGAGGTGCCCGCCGGCAGTCGCAGCCGCGCCGCGTAGCGCAGCGTGCGGCGTAGCGGCATCTCGAGGTGGATGATGTCGTCCTGAGGTACATAGCCGATACCGGCACCTCTACCGGCCAGGTTGTGCACCACCTCACCTGCGGACGGCGGCTGAAGTCCCGCAAGGATTTTCAACAGGGTGGTCTTTCCCGCTCCGCTACCGCCGGCGATGGCTACCAGCTCGCCCGGTTCGATGGACAGCGACAGCGGCTGCAGGATTTGTCGTGTGCCGACCCGGCGGCTCACGTCGATGGCATCTACTCGTGTGGTCATAGTGGGAGATCATCGGCCGGTCGCGGGATCGGTTACATGGGGCGCTTGCCTCAAATCAGTCCACGGTCGATGGCCGCGAGACTGGCCTGCGTGCGGTTGTTGACGCCCAACTTCGCATAGATCCGCTCGACGTGATTGCGGGCGGTCTTCTCGGCGATGAACAACTGAGTGGCGATCTCCCGGTTCGACCGGCCCTGCGCGACGAGCCGCAGGACCTCCACTTCCCGGGCGGTGAGCCCCGCCGACCACGAGGCGCGCCGGGTGCTCCGGTGCCCGGCCGCGGCCAGGGCGGCTTCCACCGACTCGGCATCCAGGCGGCCCTCGCGCGCGTCCTGGCGCAGCTGAGCGGCAGCGGCGGCCGGATCCAGAGCGGCCCGGTTCGGGCGCGGCTCGAGCAATTGATGATAGGCCGCCACGGCGGCCAGCAGCCGGTCGTGCGGCGTCAGTTCGTTGCCGGAAAGCCCACGGGGAAAGCCGGATCCGTCGATACGCTCCTCGTGCTTGGTGGCGACGGACACCACCGACTCCAGACCCTGGATCCGGCTCAGTATCCGCCCCGTCAGGTAGGGGTACATCCGCACCCGCTCCCATTCGGCGGTGCTCAGCGGCCCCTTCTTCTCCCAGATCTGGTTGGAGACCCCCAGTCTGCCGAGACCCTGGACCAGGCCCGCACGGTACAAACGGGTGATATCGGCCGGGGGCATCCGGCAGTGCCGGGCCGCCGCGGCCGCGAGGTCGGCGACACCGCGGGAGTACCCCGGCGAGCAGGGACACTTCAAGTCGACGAAATCCGCCATCGCCCTGAGTAATTCGTTGATCTCCTCAGCACCGATGATGCGGTCGCGATCCGGCGCCTGCGCCAGAGCCGCGGTCCACACATCGATTTCGAGGAGCCCGTCCACGATCGCGGCGGCATCGGCGATGAAGACATCGGCCACGGCGGGGCTGAACTGTGTGCCACGCCGGGCCCGGGCGATCTCGAGCGCCTGATCCAGGCCGCCCGTGCGCAGGTGGACCTCGATGACATCGGACAGGTGGACTATGTGTATTTCGAGCGGAATCTCTTCTTCCCGAGCACCATTCGGCATCCCCCGGCCGTCCCAGCGCTCGAAGATGTACGCCAGCGCCGTTGCGACGTCACTGTCGAGTCCGATCCGGTCAGACAGCACCCCGGCCGAACTGCAGTGCGAACTGATGAGATTGGCCACCTGATTGCGCGCGGTGAGCAGGAAGGCCGCCGAACGCAGGCCGCGTTCCCACACCGGCAGCCCGCGCCCCACGTGACTGACCATGAGACGCAGGAACGGCAGGCCGGCCATGTCCACCCCGTAGGTGTCGGCACGGAAGGCGATGTCGTCACCGAACAGCGCCGAGAGCTCATGGGAATCGGCGTGACACCCGATCCAGCCCACCAGGTTGGCGTAGTACACCGTCGCGCGCTGCCGCGCGTCCAGGCCCATCCGGTCGGCAATGCGAGTCGCGATCAGGGTGGACCGCAGCATGTGTTCCATCGGCTGACCCAGACCGAGGTCGATCGCCGGCGAGATGGCCGCCAGCAACTCGGCCTTGCGCAGGCCTTTCGGCGGGTCGTGCAGCGTCGGGTGCACGACCTCATTCTGCACTTTCTGGGGCAGTTGCCCCATGCGACTGCCCGGTTCGCCGGCCTACCCTCGGCCCATGGTGACGGTGATTGAGCACAACCCCTGGCACAGCGTGCTGACCGAAGGGCATGCGTCGTTGGTCAAGGCGCGACGCGTGTTCCGTTATCTGCCCTCGGCGCCACGGTGCAAGCTGTGCAACAACCCGTTCGGCGGCCCTGCCGGGCGGGTGCTGGCCGTCGCCGGGTTCAGTCCGTCGCGCAAGAACCCCAACCTGTGCAGCCGTTGTTGCGACGCGCTTCCCGCAGGTGGTGCCGAGGTGGATGTCGCGGTGCTGTTCGCCGACGTCCGCGGGTCCACCGCCCTGGGACAGCGCGGTGCGGCGACGCACTTCGCGGCGCTGCTCAACCGGTTCTACGGCGCCGCGACCCAGACGCTGCTGCGTCACGATGCGGTGATCGACAAGCTCATCGGCGATGAGGTGATGGCCTTCTTCGTTCGCGGCATCAGCGGTCCGGGGTACCGCAGCCAAGCCGTCGCGGCCGGGGTAGAGCTGTTGGAAGCGGTCGGTTATGGCAGCGACCGCGGCCCTTGGCTGGAGTTGGGTGTGGCGGTCAACGCCGGCGTCGCGTACGTCGGCAACGTCGGTGGCGCCGTCGTCGACTTCACCGCGCTGGGTGATCCGGTCAACGTCGCCGCACGCATGCAGCAGCACGCTGCCGGCGGAGAGTTGCTCGTCGCTGCTGGAGTGGCCGACGAGCGCGTCGGGACGGCTCCGCGTCGCCCCCTGAACCTGCGGGGGCACGCTGCGCCGGTCGACGCGTTCGTGCTGGGGGCTGAGCCAGCGCCCGGTTGGTCGAACGTGCAGCCAGCCGCACGTTCGGCGTCGAGCGTGCGGCCAGCTTCACACTCGGCGCCGCGCATGGCGCCGATCCCGGACGCTAGCGCTTCTTGACCGATTTGGGGGGCTTGGCACCGCGGCCCTGCTGGCGCGCCGCGGCACGCCGCTCGCGGCGACTGCCGCCGGCGGCCGCACCGGCCGAGGTTTTCGCCGCCCCGCCGCCGTTGCGCTGCAGTTGCGCCGAACCGTCTTCCGATGGGCCGGAGTAGGTGAGCGCGGGCGTGTCGCTGTCGTCGATTCCCTTGGCGCGCAACGTACTCACCGGCTCTTTCGCGCGCACGGGCTCGTCGTCGCCGTCGGAAGCCGCTGCGGCAGTGGCGAACTCGGCCAAGCCCTCGGGCGCTTCGACCGGCGCAACGTCGACCTGAGGTGCCGGCACCGCCTCCACGCTGACGTTGAACAGGAAGCCGACCGACTCCTCCTTCATGCCGTCGAGCATGGCCATGAACATGTCGTAGCCCTCGCGCTGGTATTCGACCAGCGGGTCGCGCTGGGCCATCGCCCGCAGCCCGATGCCCTCCTTGAGGTAGTCCATCTCATAGAGGTGCTCGCGCCACTTGCGGTCGATCACATTGAGCAGCACGTTGCGCTCCAGCTGACGCATCGCGCCCTCGCCGGCGATCTCCTCGAGCTCGGCTTCCCTTGCGGCATAAGCCTTGTCGGCATCCTTGAGCAGCGCGTCGAGGAGTTCCTCGCGGGTCAGGTCGTCGCGCTCGGAGTCCGCGTCGTGGTGGGTGAGTGCCTCGTGGCTGATGCCCACCGGGTACAGCGTCTTGAGCGCCGTCCACAACGCGTCGAGGTCCCAGTCCTCGGCGTATCCCTCAATGGTCGCCCCGTTGACGTAGGCGGTGATGACGTCGGTCAGCATCTCCTTCGCCTGTTCCTTGAGGTTCTCCCCCTCCAGGATGCGGCGGCGCTCGGCGTAGATCACCTTGCGCTGCTGGTTCATCACCTCGTCGTACTTCAGGACGTTCTTGCGCATCTCGAAGTTCTGCTGCTCGACCTGGGTCTGCGCGCTCTTGATGGCGCGGGTGACCATCTTCGCCTCGATCGGCACGTCGTCGGGCAGGTTCAGCCGGGTCAGCAGGCTCTCCAGCGCGGCCCCGTTGAAGCGGCGCATCAGCTCGTCGCCGAGCGACAGGTAGAAGCGCGACTCCCCCGGGTCACCCTGGCGGCCGGAGCGGCCGCGCAACTGGTTGTCGATGCGGCGCGACTCGTGGCGTTCGGTGCCCAGCACGTACAGGCCGCCGGCTTCGATTACTTCGGCGGCCTCTGCGTTTGCTTCCTTCTTGACCTTGGGCAGCTCCTGGTGCCACGCCTCTTCGTATTCCTCGGGCGTTTCCACCGGGTCCAGGCCGCGCTCGCGCAGCCGCTTGTCGGTGAGGAAGTCGACGTTGCCGCCCAGCACGATGTCGGTACCGCGGCCGGCCATGTTGGTGGCCACGGTGATGCCCCCACGCCGGCCGGCCTCGGCGATGATGCCCGCCTCCTGCTCGTGGTACTTGGCGTTCAGGACGTTGTGCGGGATGCGGCGCTTGGTGAACTGGCGCGACAGATACTCCGAGCGCTCCACGCTGGTGGTGCCGATCAGGACCGGCTGGCCCTTCTCGTACCGCTCGGCGACGTCGTCGACCACCGCGATGTACTTGGCCTCTTCGGTCTTGTAGATGAGGTCGGACTGGTCGGTGCGGACCATCGGCTTGTTGGTCGGGATCGGGACGACACCCAACTTGTAGATCTCGTGCAGCTCGGCCGCCTCGGTCTGGGCGGTACCGGTCATGCCGGCCAGCTTGTCGTAGAGCCGGAAGTAGTTCTGCAGGGTGATGGTGGCCAGCGTCTGGTTCTCGGCCTTGATCTCCACGTGCTCTTTGGCCTCGATGGCCTGGTGCATGCCCTCGTTGTAGCGGCGACCGATGAGCACACGGCCGGTGAACTCGTCGACGATGAGCACCTCGCCGTTGCGGACGATGTAGTCCTTGTCGCGGTTGAACAGCTCCTTGGCCTTCAGCGCGTTGTTCAGGTAGCTGACCAGCGGTGAGTTGGCGGCCTCGTAGAGGTTGTCGATGCCGAGCTGGTCCTCGACGAACTCCACGCCCTTCTCGTGCACGCCGACCGTGCGTTTGCGCAGGTCCACCTCATAGTGGGTGTCCTTCTGCATCAGCGGCGCCAGCCGGGCGAACTCGGAGTACCAGTTGGACGCGCCGTCGGCAGGCCCGGAGATGATCAGCGGGGTGCGCGCCTCGTCGATCAGGATGGAGTCGACCTCGTCGACGATGGCGAAGTTGTGGCCGCGCTGCACCAGGTCGTCCAGCGAATGGGCCATGTTGTCGCGCAGGTAGTCGAAGCCGAACTCGTTGTTGGTGCCGTAGGTGATGTCGGCGTTGTAGGCGACACGACGCTCCTCCGGGGTCATCTGGGCCAGGATCACCCCGACGTCCAGGCCGAGGAAGCGGTGCACCCGGCCCATCCACTCGCTGTCGCGTTTTGCCAGGTAGTCGTTGACGGTGACGACATGCACGCCCTTGCCGGCCAGCGCGTTGAGGTAGGCCGGCAACACACAGGTCAGGGTCTTGCCTTCACCGGTCTTCATCTCGGCGACGTTGCCCAGGTGCAGCGCGGCAGCACCCATCACCTGCACATCGAAGGGGCGCTGGTCGAGCACCCGCCAGGCGGCCTCGCGGGCCACCGCGAACGCCTCGGGGAGCAGGTCTTCGAGGTCTTCGGGGTTCTTCTCGTCGGCGAGACGCTTCCTGAACTCGTCGGTTTTGGCCCGCAGCTCCGCGTCGGTGAGTTTCTCGACGTCGTCGGACAACGTGTTCACATAGTCGGCCACCTTCTTGAGGCGTTTGACCATGCGACCTTCACCAAGGCGCAGCAATCTCGACAGCACAGCTTTGTTCCCCTGTTGGGTAGGAGTCTTTCAGGCGACCCCCATCCTAGGTGACGGGGTGATCAGGCCAGGCTGAGTCAGGCCAGCCGAATCAAGCCGTAGTCGTACGCGTGCCGGCGATAGACCACCGAAGGCCGTTCCGTCTCCTTGTCGAAGAACAGGAAGAAGTCATGCCCGACGAGTTCCATCTCGTAGAGCGCGTCGTCGACCGACATCGGCTTGGCGGGGTGTTCCTTGGTGCGCACCACCTTGCCCGGCTCGTGGTCCTTGTGCTCCAAGTCGGCGCCCACGTGGTCATGCGCATCCGCCGGCTCGGCGTTGAACGCCTTGTCCAGTGGCGGCAGCACCGCGGTGGCCTCGGCCAGCGATACCGGCGTCTTGTCGCCGTAGTGCACCTTGCGGCGGTCCTTGCCGCGGCGCAGCCGGTTCTCCAGCTTGGCGACGGCGGACTCCAGCGCGGCATAGAAACTGTCGGCGCAGGCCTCGCCGCGCACCACCGGTCCCCGGCCGCGGGCGGTGATCTCTATGCGCTGACAGGCCTTGCGCTGGCGGCGGTTGCGTTCGTGGTCGAGCTCGACGTCGAAAAGGTAGATGGTCTTGTCTAATCGCTCGCAGCGCGCGAGCTTCTGCGAAACGTAGATGCGGAAATGGTCGGGTATCTCGACGTTGCGTCCCTTGAACACGATCTCGGCCTGGGCCGTTGGTTCGGCCTGGTCCCCGGTTCCGGTTGCATCGAGAACTTGCTCGGAATCCGCTGTGAGCCTTGGCATTCGTGACAACTCGTTTCTCTTTTCACGTCACACGCGACCTGCGTGCCCGGCACTGATTCAGATACGCACCGACGGGGTTAGAGCGGTATGGAGGAGCCACCGCCGCAGGCTGCCCGCCGGAGCAAGAGATCGTATTCTCACCTCCTACCGCGGGTGCTGCTGGTGCTGTCGACGTTAGCCCTTGTTCGCCTTAACGTGCCACCTAATTCGCAGACCTGTTGCGAGTTCTTCACGCGGCGGCGATAGCGAGGACCGCGGCGACCGGCACGCCGGCAGCGCACAGCACCCGAACGGACTCGCGCGACGTGGCGCCGGTGGTGATGACGTCGTCCACGACCAGCACCTCGGTGGCCGGCCGGCGGCCGCGCAGCCGTACCCGGCCGGCGATGTTGCGTTCGCGGGCCGAGATGTCCAAGCCCACCGAGTCGCGGGCCAGGGCCCGCATACGCAAGGCGCCGGTGACGGCGATGTCCGGGTTGGCCGCCACGGCGGCGTCCGCGATTCGGGTGACGGGGTCCCCACCCCGTCGCCGGGCCGCGGAGCGCCGGGTCGGTGCCGGCACGATCGTCAGCGGGGTGCTGACCATACCCCAGCACCACAAACGGTGGATCCCGACGGCCAGGGCCTGCGCGAGAGGTAGGACGAGGTCGCTGCGGCCGCGCTCCTTGAGCGCCAGGATCGCCTGGCGCCGGACGCCGGTGTAGCGGCCGAGTGCGAAGACCGGTACTTCGGGATCGATGCGGGGACTGACCACCAGCGGTTCGCCGGGTTCCACGGCGAGTGCATTCGCGCAGGCCGGACACCATCGGGTGGCCGGGGCTCCGCAGCCGCCGCACTGCAGTGGCAGGACGAGGTCGAGCATCCAGTCAGTGTCGCCGCCGGGGGTGACAAGTCCGGACGGAGACCTACTTGTAACCAAACACTGACCGACTTGCGTTCGCGCGCTTTCAGTTTCGCGCTGGTAGCGGCCCTACCATTCCAGCAGCGAAGGCTTATTACCCATCCGACTAATTAACCCTGGAGAGAAAGCCATGCGGGCGGCGATCCGGTCTCTGCTGGTGTTCCTGGGCATCACTTCGACAGTGATGGCCGGGCACGCCGGCGTCACGCTGATGGCGGCGAGCAAGTCGGCCAGCTACGCCGACATCGTTGCGCTGCTGCCCGTGCGCGGCTCGGTGGTGGGTGTCGCACACCCCGTCGTGGTGACATTCGGCGGACCGGTAGCGAACCGCGAGGCCGTGGAGCATGCCATCGAAGTGACGTCGGCACCCGCGATGAGCGGCAAGTTCGAGTGGCTGGACAGCAACGTCGTGCAGTGGGTGCCCGACCGGTTCTGGCCGGCGCACAGCACCGTGGCGCTCTCGGTGGGCGGTTTGCGCACGGAGTTCAAGACGGGCCCGGCCGTCGTCGGCGTCGCGGACATCACCAACCACACGTTCACCGTGAGCATTGACGGGGTCGAGGCGGACACGCCGGCGCCGGCGCTGCCGGCGCCGCATCACCGCACGCACTTCGGCGAGCCGGGCGTGCTGCCCGCGTCCATGGGCAGGCCGGAATATGGAACGCCGGTGGGGACGTACAGCGTTCTCGCGAAAGACCGCTCGGTGATGATGGATTCGAGCAGCGTCGGCATTCCCGTCGACAACCCCGATGGTTACCGCCTGCAGGTGGACTATGCCGTGCGCATCACCAACCACGGTCTGTACGTGCACTCGGCTCCGTGGGCGGTCAACGCGATGGGCGTCGACAACGTCAGCCACGGCTGCATCAGCCTGAGCCCCACCGACGCGGAGTGGTACTTCAATACGGTCCACGTCGGTGACCCGGTGATCGTCAAAGAAGGCGTCCCGGCCGTGGACAGCGGCAAGGAAGCCGACCCGAAACCGCTGCAGCCGTCGACCCTGAACCCCGACCGGCCACCCAGCTAGAACGGTGGGGGTTCGTCGTCGGGTGGGCCGGTGGCGGTGATGCGGGCCTGGCGGTTGGCGCGGCGTTCGGCGGCGACGCGGGCGGCGCGGTCTTGGGTGCGGGTGCGGCGGCGGGTGGGCATCATCGCGGTGCGCTCGGCGCAGTAGTCCTGTGGTGGGGTGTGGGCTTCGGGGGCGGGCATGCCGCCCACGGCGTGGCACAGGCTGGGAAACAGCAGCGCGCTACCGGGGGTGGTGACGTGGGTGTCCCCGCCCGGGGAGGTCAGGATCAGGGTGCCGTCGGCGAGTTGCTGCTCGGTCCAGCCCCAGAACGTTTTCATCAAATGGTGCGCGCGGCAGTAGCACTTGAGGTTGCCGGCATGGGTGGGCCCGCCCTGGGCGTAGGGGATGGTGTGATCCAGGTCGCAGCCGGTGGCCGGTACCTCGCAGCCGGGCCAGCGGCACGTCAGATCCCGGGCCCGCACGAAATCGGTCAATCCCTGCGAGGGGGTGTAGTGGGGTTCAGGGGCGGCGTAGCCGGGATGGATCAACGGCACCTGTTTGGCGGTCAGCGCCACCTCGGCCAGCAGTTCAGGGGTGATGAGGTCCTGCCCGCCCAGTAGGTAGGCGGGGCTGTCGGCGTGCCCGTTGAGGGTGGCTTGTTCGGCGATCACCTGAATCACCACCGGGCCAGAAGGCTTTCTGCCGGCGGCGGTGCAATCGGAGCGGCCGCATTCACAGCCCAGCCGGGTCGCCGCAGCGGCCAGCGCCCCCAACGCATCAGCGCGGCGCTGGGCGGCGGTGCGCGGATCATGCGGGCACACCGTGGCCGCCAACACCGTCAGCCGCGCCTCCACGGCCCGGGCGTCGGTACTGCGCAACCGGCCCTCGATCGGGCAGATCCCGTCGGCCGGCGCACCGATCCACACCTCCCGATCAGCCTGCGCTTCTTTGCGGCGGCGCAGCGCATCACCATCGGCGCGAGCCACGATCGCATCGACCTTCTTAGCCAGCCGCCCCCGGCTCAACGACGGCCAGCGCGTCACCCGCGCGGCGATCGCGGCGTCCACCGCCGCCAGCACCTGCGGGTCCTCGATCAGATCGGTACGGAACACAATCGTCGAGAACGCCTCCAGATCGATATCCCCGGCACACAACACCGCGCCCACCTGCGGTAGCCGCTCACGCATCGCCCGGGCATAACGCACCTTGGTCTCCGCACGGCCCTGACTGATCTTCAACCCCGCGGCCACCTCCCCAGCCACCGCCCTGGTCGTGTCGATCGCCCAGTCCTCCCGCTCCCCACCCCGGGCCAGCCGGTAGGCGAACAACTCCCCAATCGCCACCAACTCCGCAGCCGCACCCTGATTGACCCAGCGCGCCGCAGCACCGATCCGCGCCATCCAGCCCACCGACTCCTCAGTCGCCACGGCCAACACCTGACGACGCACCACCGACTCGCGCCAGCGGGCATCCCACACCGCCCACTCCCCCACCGTCGGCGACCGGGGACCCGGTGTCTCCCCGGAGGGAGCGCCGCCACTGGATGATTCGAACACCTGTTCGAGTATACAAGGCCCCCTGACACTCCGGTGTCACCGCAGGTCAGGCCCCGTCACTCGTGCGAAAGGCCACCGAGTCGCCGACAATCAGTCCATGCCCGCACAGAATTCGGCCCTCCGAACGGGAAGGGGCAACGGCGGGGCAATTGGGCTAGTCGCGCTGCATGCCGTTCTGGTGCTGTTCACGGTGCTGCTGAATCTGGCACTTCTGGTCACCGCCGATCCACACGATCAGTGCCGCATTCACCACGTGCATTGCGAGCGCGGGTCTCATCTTCGGGAGGCCGCGTTGATCAGCGCGGTGGGAACCGGCGTGCTGATCATCGTCGAGGTCGTTGCGACGACCTACGCCTACTTGTGGAGACGCCGACGACTCCCCCTCGTCATCCCGCTCCTGTGCTCCATCGGCCAATCCCTCATCCTCGTCACCGCTTTCACTCTCGGCTCAGCGGGCCTGTAGCACTCGAGGCGGGTCAGATGCCTCGTCGGGGATTCGCCACCTTGCGACTCCTACTGCGCCGGAGCGCCCACCGCCCCACACGCCGGCAATGCGGTCGTCGTCCCGGCCAGCACGGCCGGGATAGGTGCCGAGGGCACCTCGGCGGCCACGGCCTGAGGCGAGGGCGCCTGCGGCCCCGGCAGCACGACCGGGTCGGCGGCCTTCCCACTGGACGGAGTCATGGGTGCACCTTTGCCGGTACCGGCCTGCGTCGCGATCGGAGCAGCGACCCCTGCACCTTCGGCCGCCCCGGCCCCCGCGCCCGCGACCGGAACAACCGGCGCCACCGGAGGCACCACGGGCACTGGGGGCACCGGAGGCACGACCGGCACGACAGGTACCGCGGGCGCGATCGGCACCGGACCGGGCAGCACCACGGGCGCCGCGGCCACCGGCCCGGCAGCGAATCCCATCTGCTGCTCGATGCAGTTCCCGCCGCCGGTGCGCAGTGGAGTGGCCACCGCACCCGGACTCAACGCCAGCGCAGCCCCGCACAACCCCGCGCCGGCAGCAACCGCTACGCAGAATCGATCGATAATCCGCAACGCCAACTCCGTTCGTTCTCCCCAATTGCCCCCGCAATCAATAACAATGGGGAACCGTATTGGCGTGTCGAATTCTTGCCTAGAGCACAAAATTGATGGTTGCCGAACCGATGCCAAGCACCGGCCGTGCCGTGACAGTGTCTTTCCCAAACAGTTACGAGCGGAAGGGTTTTGACCCTCAAAACTGTGCTACCCGGTCGCCCGGGTCGCCATCGGGTCGCAATCGCCGAATGGCAGAAAAAGCGCGAGAAATGACTATTCAGCTACCGTCTACATCGAATTACAGCGATGTAATTTACAGACATGTAATTCGCTCGCCCGATCAGTCCGAGCCCCACCACAGCGACGGCCAGCTGAAGCTCAGCGCACCCTGGCTCAGCCGGGTGATGAGCTCTTCGAGCGCCCGCAGCGGCAACTCCATCCGCCACTCCGGCAGCAGACCGGCCAGGTGCAGGGAATCCGGTGTGAGCTCGACCCCGGTGATCATCAATCCATGCGGCAGCTCCGGCAGCGCCACCTGGTAGGCCGGCGTCCGCAATGGCAGCTTCCACCGCCGCTGGCCGGCCACCACCGCCCGCGGGCGCAACCACAAAGTCGAGCCCACCACGTCGGCGTCCACCTCGAGACCGCCCAGCCCGGGTCGCCGCGCCCAACTCAGCCGCGCCGTCCCGTCCTCCCCCGACTCGCTGCGCAGATGCGGTGCCGCCTGCTCCAGCACATGGTCGAAGACGTCCTTCGGCAACTCGGTGGTCAGCTCTGTCGGGGCCGCAATGACCAGCGGCGGCACCCCGGGACGGATGTGCACGTTGCGCATCACGGCAACCGCGCTCTGCAGGCGGTTGTCGGCCCAGCAGATATCGCGTGCCGCCACCCGGACTTCGCCGAGCTGGCCCACCGGCAACCCCTGCGGATCCAGCTCCGACTCCAGCTCGACGACGGTCAGCGTCACGTCCTGATCGCCGATGCGAACGGTGACTTCCTTACCGACCAGCAGCTGCTGCAACGTGGCGAACAAGGTCCGGTAAGGCATCGCCACCGCGTGGGCCCCGACCGACGGAATTCCGGTCGAGGACCACAGCGAAGACAGCATCTCCAAGGCGCGGAACGGGTCGTCCCAACGCAGGAATGGAACCTTGGGCGACATCGGCAAGCGCCTCCTCACCAGCAGGGTAGCCGGTGGGGTCAGTTGCTCGACACTGTTATCCCGGCAGGACCGGCGCCGCGCCGCCGATCATCAGTCCGGCCACTTCTGACCAGCCCTGTTGGTTCTCCGCGGCAGACGCGGAGTACATCAGCACGCCCTGTGGACCGGCGACATAGACGGTGGACGGATTGGCGGCGATGGCGAACAACGGGATCTGCAGCCCTCGTGCGGGCGCATCGGAGTTGACGCCGTCGAGGTTGACGTAGGACACCGGGTGGGTGGCGTCGTTGCGGGTCACCACGATGTCGTCACCTGTTCGCCAATACAGGGACACCACTGACGTTCCGAGTCCGAAGCCCAGCCGCCGGGGGTATGTCAGCGCGAACTGGCCGGCCTGAGTCTGCTCGACACCGGCGAGAATCACCTGTCCCCCGATCACCATCGCCGCGCGGGTCCCGTCGCGGGACAACTGCAGGTCGGTGATCGGCCCGGGGAAGCGGCTGGACACCGCGGTGGAGTCCACCGGGATACGGGCCGGCTGTCCGGTCGCGGGTTCCTGAATCGCCCGCAGCACGTTGTTGGCGTCGACCACCACCCACACCGCATCGTCCAGCGACCAGCTGGGCCTCGACAGGTTGTGCCCGTCGGCGGACTGGACCGCCTCGCCACCGAGGTCGCCGATCCACAGGGAGGCCGCCATGTCCGGCGCCCCGCGGCGCAGTGTCACCACCGATGCCACCTGCCGCCCGCTGCGTGACAATGCGGCGCCGGTCTGGTCACCCATGCGACCGAACGCTCCGGGCAACGTGGTCACATGCTGTCCGTCCAGTTCCACCAGCGATCCACCCACCAGGGCGTGCAATCCGGCGCCGGCGCCGTCGGCCACGCCCGGGTCGGTCGTGGCGACGTCGGAGGTGTTCCAGCCCTGGGCAAACCGATCGTCCAACGGGGCGCCGTCGGCGTTGATGACGTAGGGCCCGCGGATATCGGCCCGCGCCAGCGTCCAGATGATCTGTGCGGCGAGTAGAGCCCGGCTGTGCGGGTCGGTGGTGGAAAGCTTCTCGAGCTCGATGCGGGCGCCGCCATAACCCTTCCCGACGCCGCTCTTGCCGCCGTCGGCCCGGGTGACCGGGCCGCGCAACCGCAGCGGCGGTGCCAGCAGGTTTCGCACCGTGTGCGCCATCTCCGGACGCGGCCCGGCCAGCAGCTTGGAGATCAGCTCGGTGGCCAGCTGGTCGTGGTCGGACACCGCGACGTAGCGCGGGTCGGGCACGACGGTCTTCCCGGTGGGGTCGGCGAAGTACAGCGTGTTGCGTTTGTAGGTCGCCTGGAACTGCTGCCAGTCCAGGAAGACGCCGTTGGGCAGGCGGTCGATGCGCCATCCGCCGGACGTCTTGACCAGCTCGATCTGTCCCGGGTCCGGCAGCTGGCCTTCGGCGGTCTCGAAAACCCCGATATCGGACAGCGAGCCGAGGATGTCGGCCCGCATGCTCGCGGAAACCTTCTCGGCGCCACGGGTTTCCACGAACACCACATGGTCGATGAGCAGCGCGCTACCGGCGTCGTCCCAGGAATTGGAGGCCGACTGGGTGAGGAACTGCCGGGCCGCCAGGTGCCGGTTGGCCGGATCGGCGGTCGCCTTGAGGAATTCGCGCAATAACACGTCGGGATCCATGCCCGGGGTGGGCTTGGGCAGGTTCGACGGCGCCGGTCGCTCGACGGTGCCGATGGCCTGCGGCGCCGACGAACTGGGCACGCTCGCGCAGCCGGCCAGCACGCTCACCGCTGCCATCAGGACACCCAGCAAGCGCCTCATCCGGCGTGCTCCCGGGTGCGCTGATCGGCGACGGATGCGGGGTTGGCCGCCGGCGCCGGCTGCGGGATCGGCTTCATGGGCAACGGGCTGGTGGTGACCTTGTGTCCGCGCACCAGCGGCAGCGTCAGCCGGAAGCATGCACCCTGACCGGGCTCGCCCCACGCCTCCAGACGCCCCTGGTGCAGCCGGGCATCCTCGATGCTGATCGCCAGACCCAGCCCGGTGCCGCCGGAGCGCCGCACCCGAGAGGGGTCCGAACGCCAGAACCGGCTGAACACCAATTTTTCCTCGCCGGGTCGCAGGCCGACACCGTAGTCGCGGACGGTGACGGCGACGGTGTCCTCGTCGGCGGCCATCCGGATCCGCACCGGCTTGTGCTCGGCGTGGTCGATGGCATTGGCGATCAGGTTGCGCAGAATGCGTTCCACCCGGCGCGCGTCGACCTCGGCGATCACTTCGTCGGTCGGCATGTCCACCAGCAGCTCGATGCCGGCCTCTTCGGCCAGGTGGCCGACGTTGGTCAGTGCTTTGTTGACGGTGGTGCGCAGGTCGAGCGCTTCCACCGACAGCTCGGCCACACCGGCGTCGTGCCGGGAGATCTCCAGCAGGTCGTTGAGCAGGGTTTCGAAGCGGTCCAGCTCGTTGACCATCAATTCGGTGGAGCGGCGCAGCGCGGGGTCCAGGTCTGCGCTGTGGTCATAGATCAGGTCGGCGGCCATCCGGACCGTGGTCAGCGGGGTGCGCAGTTCGTGGCTGACGTCGGAGGTGAACCGGCGCTGCAGGTTGCCGAACTCTTCGAGCTGGGTGATCTGCCGGGAGAGGCTTTCGGCCATGTCGTTGAACGAGACGGCCAGCCGCGCCATGTCGTCCTCGCCGCGCACCGGCATCCGTTCGGACAGGTGCCCCTCGGCGAAGCGCTCGGCGATCCGCGACGCCGACCGCACCGGCACCACCACCTGACGCGAGACCAGCAGCGCGATGCCGGCCAGCAGCAGTAGCAGCACCAGCCCGCCGGTGGCCATCGTGCTGCGCACCAGCGTGATGGTGGCCTGCTCGTTGGCCAGCGGGAAGATCAGGTACAGCTCGAGGTTCGCCACCCGCGACGACGTCGGAGTGCCGACGATCAACGCCGGACCGGAGAAGCCCTCGGTGTGCACCGTCGCGTACTGGTAGGCGGCCTGGCCGGCTTTGACGAAGCCGCGTAGCGCGTTGGGCACCTGGTCGACCGGGCCTGCGGTCGAGGCGGCCCGCGGCCCGTCGCCGGGCACCATGAGCACGGCGTCGAAAGCTCCCGCCAGGCCGGCACCGGAGGCGGGATCGGTTTTCGAGGTCAGCGTGTTGCGGGCCAGCTGCAGGCTGCTGTCCAGCGAGCGCGTTTCTTCACCGTTGACGATGCCGCTGACGGTGTTGCGGGCCCGCTCGATCTGATCGGTCGCGGCCTTGACCTTGACGTCGAGCACCCGATTGGTGACCTGACTGGTCAGTACGAAACCCAGCGCCAGGATCACCGCCAGCGACAACCCCAGGGTTAGGGCAACGACACGTAACTGCAGGGATCGACGCCAGACCACGGCGACGGCTCGGCTCACAGCGCTCAAGCCGCGCGGCAAAGGGCCGGAACGCCCCCAGCGACCTCGACTACGTCGTGGCGAGCGCCAGATCACCTACACCGCACTTCCCCGGCCGGATCACGGGGGGCCGGCCTTGTAACCCACTCCTCGAACGGTCAGAACCACGGTCGGGTTCTCGGGATCCTTTTCGACCTTGGCGCGCAGGCGCTGGACGTGCACGTTCACCAGGCGGGTGTCCGCCGGGTGCCGGTAGCCCCAGACCTGTTCGAGCAGCACATCACGAGTAAACACCTGGCGAGGTTTACGCGCCAACGCGACCAACAGGTCGAATTCCAGGGGCGTGAGGGAGATCTGCTCGCCGTTGCGGGTGACCTTGTGGGCCGGCACGTCGATGTCCACGTCGGCGATGGACAGCATTTCGGCCGGCTCGTCGTCGTTGCGACGTAGGCGTGCCCGCACCCGCGCGACCAGCTCCTTGGGCTTGAAGGGCTTCATGATGTAGTCGTCGGCGCCGGATTCCAGGCCGAGCACCACGTCCACGGTGTCGGTCTTGGCCGTCAGCATGACGATCGGCACGCCCGAATCGGCACGCAGCACCCGGCAGACGTCGATGCCGTTCATACCGGGCAGCATCAAGTCCAACAGCACCAGATCCGGGCGCAACTCGCGCACCGCGGTCAGGGCCTGAGTGCCATCGCCGATGACCGCGGTGTCGAAACCCTCCCCACGCAACACGATGGTGAGCATCTCGGCCAGCGAAGCGTCGTCATCGACGACGAGAATCCTTTGCCTCATGGTCTCCATGGTGTCACCAGATCAAGACAAAACTCGGCTACCACACGCGTGTTTCTCGATTGATAAGGCCAAATGGCACCGAAATTGTGCTAAACGGCCGCCTCGGACCCCCAAAGGGACGTGGCCAGAGCGACCGGATCGATGTCTGCGTCCACCACCAGCCACCGCCCGGACCAACCCGCGGCGGCCAGTCCGGCGTACACCGCGCCGGTCCGCCGCTGCAGCCCGTCGTCGCGTTCATAGCTGTCGCGCGCCCGGCCCGGGTCGCTCTCGGCCCGGCTGCGGGCGCGCTGCCCCGCCAGCTCGGCCGGCACCGCGAGCAGGATCTGCCAGTCCGGCACCGGCAGGGCGAGCCGCTCGTATTCGAGCGTGCGCACCCACTCCACCGCGTCCCCGGCCGCGTCCTGATGCAGCCGCGCCGCGCTGTAGGCCGCGTTGGACGCGACATAGCGGTCCAGGATCACCACGTCGTGCTGCTGGGTGAGTCGTTCGATCTCCGCGACGGCCCCGGACCGGTCGAGCGCGAACAGCGTCGCCATCGCATAGACCGAGCCGGCGAGGTCGCCGTGCTGACCGTGCAGCGCTTCGGCTGCGAGATCGGCGGTGATCGACTGCCCATAGCGGGGGAACGCCAGCGTTGCGACCGACTTGCCGGCGACCGCGAATGCCGTGCGCAGCCCGTCGGTCAGGGTCCGCTTGCCGGAGCCGTCGACGCCTTCGATCGCGATCAGCACGGCGCGATGCTATCCGCCCAGCGCCGAATGTGCGGCAGGCCGCACGCTCGACGCTGGATGTGCGGCTGGCCGCACACTCGCGACGGGACCCGGCTCAGTAGCGGTAGTGGTCCGGCTTGTACGGGCCCTCGACGTCGACACCGAGGTATTCGGCCTGGTCCTTGGTCAGCTTGGTCAGCTTGCCGCCGAGCGCCTCGACGTGGATGCGGGCCACCTTCTCGTCGAGGTGCTTGGGCAGCCGGTACACCTCGTTGTCGTACTCGTCGTTCTTGGTCCACAGCTCGATCTGGGCGATCGTCTGGTTGGCGAAGCTGTTGCTCATCACGAACGACGGGTGGCCGGTGGCGTTCCCCAGGTTCAGCAGCCGACCCTCGGACAGCACGATGATCGAGCGGCCGGTCTCCTTGAAGGTCCACAGGTCGACCTGCGGCTTGATGTTGGTCTTGGTGGCACCGGAGCGCTCCAGGCCGGCCATGTCGATCTCGTTGTCGAAGTGGCCGATGTTGCCCAGGATCGAGTGGTCCTTCATCGCCTTGATGTGATCGAGCATGATGATGTCTTTGTTGCCGGTCGAGGTCACCACGATGTCCGCGTCGGCGATGGCGTCCTCGACGGTCACCACGTCGAAGCCCTCCATCATCGCCTGCAGCGCGTTGATCGGGTCGATCTCGGTGACCTGGACCCGGGCGCCCTGGCCCTTCATGGCCTCGGCACAGCCCTTGCCGACGTCGCCGTAGCCACAGATCAGCACCTTCTTGCCGCCGATCAGGGCGTCGGTGCCGCGGTTGATGCCGTCGATCAGGGAGTGGCGGGTGCCGTACTTGTTGTCGAACTTCGACTTGGTGACCGAGTCGTTGACGTTGATCGCCGGGAAGGCGAGGTCACCGGCCGCGGCGAACTGGTACAGGCGCAGCACGCCGGTGGTGGTCTCCTCGGTGACGCCCTTGACCGACTCGGCGATCTTGGTCCACTTGCCCTTGTCGGTCTCGAAGCGGTTGCGCAGCACGCTCAGGAAGATCTTCCATTCCGCCGAGTCGTCTTCCTCGGCGGGCGGCACCACGCCGGCCTTCTCGTACTGCATGCCGCGCAGCACCATCATGGTGGCGTCGCCACCGTCGTCAAGAATCATGTTGGCCGGCTTGTCCTCGTCCGGCCAGGTGAGCATCTGCTCGGCGGCCCACCAGTACTCCTCGAGCGTCTCGCCTTTCCAGGCGAACACCGGGACACCCTTGGGCTCTTCGGGTGTGCCATGCGGGCCGACAACGACGGCGGCCGCCGCATGGTCTTGGGTCGAGAAGATGTTGCACGACGCCCACCGAACTTCGGCGCCCAGCGCGGTCAGGGTTTCGATCAGCACCGCGGTCTGGACGGTCATGTGGAGCGAACCCGAGATCCGGGCCCCCTTCAGCGGCTGCACCTCGGCGTATTCGCGGCGCAGTGACATCAGGCCGGGCATTTCATGCTCGGCGATCCGGAGCTCTTTGCGGCCGAAATCCGCCAGCGACAGATCGGCAACCTTGAAGTCGATGCCGTTGCGAACGTCGGGGGTCAGCGAATTTTCGAGCGTCGTCATAGGGGTTTACATCCTTCTTTGGGGGCTTCTTTGAGTCCGAGCAGGCGCGTCAGCCTAGATACTCTCTGGACTCACTCTAGCCTCCGGCCAATTGCCGTCCTGGTCAGGGCACGTTGATGACGCCGTGGCGCTCGGCGAACGGGGTCATCATCCTGGCCAGATCGGCCGCCACGTCGTGGTCGGCTTCCGGCGGCATCGACACGTAGCTCAGGCACAGCCGGACGATCGCCCGCGACAGCACGCCGGCGTCGTCGTCGCTGGTGGCCAGCCACGTCTGGGTGAACGCCGTGGCCAGCCGCGCCGAGGCACGACTGATGATCGGCGCGCTGTCGGTGGTGATCAGCTGCAGCAGGTCCGGCTTGGCGACACCGGTCAACAACGAGATCACCAGCGGGTCGGCCGCCGACTCGGCGAAGAAGGCCCGGAACCCCTGCAGGAACGACTCGTAGATGTTGCCGATGTTGGCGTCCAGCGCACCCTTAACGGTGTCGACGAGCCGGTCGGCCAGGCGCAGGGCGTAACCCTGCGCCAGGCCCTGCCGGGACCCGAACTCGTTGTAGATGGTCTGCCGGCTGATGCCGGCGGCCCGGGCCACGTCGGACAAGGTGATGGCGGACCAGTCGCGGGTGAGCAGCAGGTCCCGCATCGCGTCCAGCACGGAGTCCCGCAACAAGGCTCGTGACGCTTCGGCGTAGGGAATCCGCTTCACAGGCGCGACCATATCTGTTTTCGGGGCGAAGTTCGTGCCGATCATGACCGGGCGACCTCCACCATGACGAAGTCGGACTTGGCAGCACCGCAGTCGGGGCAGCTCCAGTCCTCGGGAATGTCGTCCCACCGGGTGCCGGGCGCGATGCCGTCTTCCGGCCAGCCCAGCTCTTCGTCGTACTCGAAACCACACTGGACGCACTGGTAGAGCTTGTAGTCACTCATGTCATCTCATCCTTCCTGGACTAGTTCGAAATCGGGCTTCTCGCGGACGGCGCAGTCCGGACAAGTCCAGTCATCGGGGATCTGGTCCCAGCCGGTGCCGGCCGGAAAACCTTCGCGGGCGTCGCCTTTGGCCTCGTCGTAGCGGTAGTCGCAGACGGGGCACTTGTACGCGGCGCTCATGCTGCCGCTCCGTACTTGGCGAGCAGCTTCTTGCGCAGCCGCGGTTGCACATTGACCTTGGTGATGTCGCCGTCGTAGTGCTCGAGCACCCGGTGGTCCATGACCTTGCGCCACAGCGGCGGGAAGTAGGTCAGCGAGATCATCGATGCGTACCCGCTGGGCAGGTTGGGCGCACCTTCCATGCTGCGCAGGGTCTGGTAACGCCGCGTGGGGTTGGCGTGGTGGTCGCTGTGCCGCTGCAGGTGGTAGAGGAACAGGTTGGTGACGATGTGGTCGGAGTTCCAGCTGTGCACCGGAGCGCAGCGCTCGTAGCGGCCGTTGGCGTTCTTCTGCCGCAACAGCCCGTAGTGCTCGAGGTAGTTGACGGCTTCCAGCAGGCTGAAGCCGAAGATCGCCTGAATGATCAGGAACGGGATCACGCTCACCCCGAAGGCCGCGATCAGCGCGCCGAACAGCACCACCGTCATCGCCCAGGCGTTCAGCACGTCGTTGCCCAGGTAGGTCCGCGGGTCCCAGGGGCTCTTGCCGAGCCGGCGGATGCGCTGCGCCTCCAGGTGCACCGACGAGCGGGCGCTGCCGACGACGCTGCGCGGCAGGAACTCCCAGAACGTCTCGCCGAAGCGGGCCGAGGCGGGGTCCTCAGGGGTCGAGACCCGAACGTGGTGGCCGCGGTTGTGCTCGATGTAGAAGTGGCCGTAGGCCGTCTGCGCGAGGGTGATCTTGGACAGCCAGCGCTCCAGCGAGTCCTTCTTGTGCCCCATCTCGTGCGCGGTGTTGATGCCGACGCCGCCGAGCACGCCCACCGAGAGCGCCACGCCGATCTTGCCCAGCCAGCCCAGTCCGCCCTCAAAGCCCAGCCAGTGCAGGTTCGACGCGGTGAACAGGTAAGCACCCAGGATCACGCTGGCGTACTGGAACGGGATGTAGATGTAGGTGCAGTAGCGGTAGTACTTGTCGTTCTCCAGCCGCTCCATCACCTCATCCGGCGGGTTCTGCCCGTCCGGGCCGAAGCGCAGGTCCAGCAGCGGCAACAGGATGTAGACCAGGAACGGCCCGATCCACAGCGGCAGTTCGGCCGCCGTGTGCCAGCCCAGCTTGTTGACGCCCCAGATCACCGGCAGCATCACGAACAACGCCGTCGGAGCGATCAATCCCATCAGCCACAAGTAGCGCTTCTTGTCGCGCCACTCGGCTACCGGCACCTCCGGAGTGCCGTCGATTTGTGTGGTCATACGCCATACCTCCTTGTGTGAGTCTCACCACTTGAGGTTGGACATTACAACCGTTTACGTCTCGTGTCTAGACACAAGACGTTGTTTTGTAAACTAACTATCCAAAATTAGCTCAAATGTCCAGGTCGGCGTCACCCTTCTCGCGCCGGGCCTGGACCGAGTGCCGCCGGCCGTAGCCGACGTAGATCGCGACCCCCACCAGCAGCCAGATGCCGAAACGGAGCCAGGTGAGCGCGGTCAGATTGAGCATCAGCCAGAGGCAGGCGCACACCGACGCGATCGGCAGCACCGGCACCCACGGCGCGCTGAAGCCCCGGGGCAGGTCGGGACGTGTCCGGCGCAGCACGATGACGCCGGCGGAAACCAGGACGAAGGCGAACAGCGTGCCGACATTGACCATTTCCTCGAGCTTGTTGATCGGGAACACCGACGCGGTCGCGGCGATCACCACCGCAACCAGCACGGTGATGCGCACCGGGGTGCCTCGCGAGCTGGTCTTCGCCAGCCCCCGGGGCAGCAGGCCGTCGCGCGCCATCGCGAACAACACCCGGCACTGACCGAGCATCAGCACCATCACCACGGTGGTCAGGCCGGCCAGCGCTCCGACCGAGATGATCCCGCTGGCCCAGTAGATGCCGTTGGCCTGGAACGCGGTGGCCAGATTCGCCTGACCGTGGCCCGGGACGCTGCGCAGCTGGGTGTAGGAGACCATCCCGGACAGCACGATCGCCACCGCGACATACAGCAGCGTCACGACCCCGAGTGAGGCCAGGATGCCGCGCGGGACGTCGCGCTGGGGATTCTTGGTTTCCTCGGCCATGGTCGCCACGATGTCGAACCCGATGAAGGCGAAGAACACGATCGAGGCGCCGGCCAGGACGCCATACCAGCCGTAGTGGCTACCGCCGGCGCCGGTCAGCAGCGACAACACGGACTGGTCCATCCCGCGGCCCTGGTGCTCGGCCTCCGGCTTCGGGATGAACGGGGTGTAGTTCGCGGCCTTGATATAGAAGGAGCCGACGATCACAACCAGGATCACGACCGACACCTTGATGGCGGTGACCACCGCGGAGAACCGGGACGAGAGCTTGGTGCCGAGCACCAGCAGGACGGCCACCAGCGCGACGATCAGCAGCGCGCCCCAGTCGAATTCGATCGGCCCGAGCGCGAGGGTGCCGCCGGCGAAACCGAACACCGTACCCAGGTAGCTGGACCAGCCCTTGGCGACCACCGCCGCGCCGATGGCCAACTCCAGCACCAGGTTCCAGCCGATGATCCAGGCCAGGAACTCGCCAAAGGTGGCATAGGAGAAGGTGTAGGCGCTGCCGGCCACCGGAAGCGTGGACGCGAATTCGGCGTAGCACAGCGCCGCCAGCGCGCAGGTCCCCGCGGCGATGAGAAACGAGATCCAGATGGCCGGTCCGGTGATGTCGCCGGCGGTGGATGCGGTGACGGTGAAAATGCCGGCCCCGATCACCACCGAGACACCGAAGACCACCAGATCCAGCCAGGTCAGATCTTTGCGGAGCCGGGTGGCCGGCTCGTCGGTATCGGCAATCGATTGCTCGACCGATTTCGTGCGCCAGCGACCGGACATCTGCCCGCCCCTTCTCCTCACCTGCAGTTGTGACCGCACAGTACTGGGTACTCTGCGGGAATGGTGGGGAGCGTAGAGAACAAAAATCATGCGGTGGTGATCGGTGCGAGCATCGCGGGGCTGTCGGCGGCCCGGGTGCTGTCCGACTACTACGAGCGGGTGACCGTCTTCGAACGGGACGACCTGCCGAGTGCACCGGCCAACCGCGCGACCGTCCCTCAGGACCGTCACCTGCACATGCTGATGGCGCGCGGCGCCAACGAGTTCGAGAGCCTGTTTCCCGGTCTGCTGAATGACATGGTGGCGGCCGGTGTGCCGATGCTGGAGAACCGCCCGGACTGCATCCACCTGGGCGCCGCCGGTCACGTGCTGGGCACCGGGCACACGCTGCGTGACGAGTTCACCGCCTACGTACCAAGCCGCCCGCATCTGGAGTGGCAGATCCGGCGCCGCGTCTTGGAGATCGACAACGTCGAGATCGTCCGGCGCCCGGTCGCCGAGCCTCGTTTCGAACCTGCCGCGCAACGGGTCACCGGAGTGCTGCTGGACCCTGCCGTGCGCGGTGAGGAACCCGAATTCATAGCCGCGGATCTGGTGGTCGACGCGGCCGGACGCGGCACCCGACTGCCCGTGTGGTTGGACCAGTGGGGTTATCAGCGTGCTCCGGAAGCCACGGTCGACATCGGAATCAATTACGCCACACACCAATTCCGCATGCCCGAGGGCTTGATCGCGGAAAAGGTGGTGGTCGCCGGCGCCTCGCACGACAAGTCGCTGGGGCTGGGCATGCTGTATTACGAGGACGGCACCTGGGTGCTCACGACCTTCGGCGTGGCGCACGAAAAGCCGCCGCGCACCTTCCCCGAAATGCTCGCGCTGGCAGACGATCTGCTGCCGGAACATTTCAACAAAGCGCTGGCACAGGCCGAACCACTCGGTGAGCCGGCGTATCACGCCTTCCCGGTGAGCAGATGGCGTCGCTACCACAAGCTGGAGCGGTTCCCGGCCGGGATCATCCCGTTCGGTGACGCCGTGGCCAGCTTCAACCCGACGTTCGGACAGGGCATGACGATGACGTCGATCCAGGCCGGCAACCTGCGCCGGGCACTGGAGTCACCGGACGGGGATCTGGCAGCGACGCTCGCCCGATTCACTGCCAAGACGACGTTCCCGGTGTGGATGATGAACGCCATCGGCGACGTGGCTCTGCATCATGCGACCGGTCACCCGGAGCCGCGGTGGTGGCGCGCGGTCGGCGGTCTTTTCGATCAGTTCCTCGGGGCCGCCGAGACGGATCCTGTTCTGGCGGAATGGTTTTTGCGCCGGTTCTCGCTGCTGGACAGTCTGTACATGATTCCGCCGGCCCGGTTGATCGGGCGAACCATGGCGCACAACATGCGGCTGTGGATGAAGGAGCGCCGGGAGTTACGCGCTCAGGGTCGGCAGCGCGGGTTGGTCACAAGCCCACGGTAGCCCGGAACAACTTTGCCGGGCGCTCCGCGGACAGCCGGATCGGGCCGTCGTCGGCGCCGACCCACGCAGCCGCGCCGCGATCGAGCGTCACCGACCCGGATTTGCCGTAGACAGTCAGAGATCCCTCCGCGCACAACAGGATCTGCGGCCCGTCGTGGCTGCACGGCGCGTCGACCTCGTGCCCGAGGTGATCGCCGTCGAGCACCAGCAGCGCCAGCGCGAACTCGTCGGTCGGAGTGTCGTAGACGCGCTCCAGGCCGTCGCGGTGCACCGACGGGCGCAGGTGCGCTTCGGGGGTCGGCGTGAAGTCCAGCACCCGGAGCAGCTCGGGCACGTCGACGTGCTTGGGCGTGAGTCCGCCGCGTAATACGTTGTCGGAGTTGGCCATCACCTCCACCGCGAAACCGCGCAGGTAGGTGTGCAGGTTGCCGGCCGGCAGGAAGATCGCCTCGCACGGGGCCAGGGTGATGCGATTGAGCAGCAGCGCCGCGAGCACCCCGGCGTCACCGGGGTAGCGCTCCCCCAGTTCCAGCAGCGTCTTCACTTCGGCCGCGAATTCCGTTGCCCCGGAACTGATGTACTGGATCGCGCCGTCGAGCACCGCAGGCACCAGCACGTCGAGGTCGGGCTGGGGCGCGGTGATCCACGTCGTGAACAGCGCGCGCAGGCCGTCCGCATCGCTCTGGTCATCGGACCCGGCACTGAGCAACTCGATGAACGGATCGAGATCGGACACGTTCAGCGCCCGCAGCAATTCGACGGTCCGCGAGGCCTGACGGAAACCGGCGAGCGCTTCGAAGGGCTGCAACGCCACCAGCAGTTCCGGCTTGTGGCTGGTGTCGCGGTAGTTGCGCACGGGCGAGTTCACCGGGATGCCCAGCCGCTCTTCGCGGGCGAAACCCTCAAGGGCCTGCGCCGCACTAGGGTGTGCCTGCAGCGACAACGGCTCGTCGGCGGCGAGCACCTTGACCAGGAAGGGCAGCACGTCACCGAACCGCGCCCGCAAGGTGGGCCCGAGCTGACCATCCGGGTCAGAGGTTAGTGCGGCCAGCAACGAGGCTTCGCCGTTCGGCGTCTCCAGCCAGGCCGGGTCACCGGGATGGGCGCCGAACCACAGCTCGGCTTCGGGATGCGCGGCAGGCACCGGCCGTCCGGTGAATTCGGCGAGAGCGGTGCGTGATCCCCAGGCGTACGTCCGTAACGCTCCGCGTAGCAGTTCCACCGTTTATCTATCCCCGTGCCAGTCGCAGGTAAACCGCGGCCATCTCCAGCCGAACGGCCAATACTGCCAGTTGCTGCTCGGCGCGGGCCGCGGCGGTCGGCGGCGGGGGTCCGTCCTGCATGTCTTCGGCACCGATCAGATAGACGTCGTCGAGTCCGGCCACCCGGGCGGACACCACCGTCCGCTCGGCGGCCAGCGTCAGTGCCAGGACCCGCAACCGCTGGGGCAGCGGACCGTCGATCTGCTCGTCGTGGAACAGCGCATCGGCAGGGTCGGCGAAGCCGCTCGGTCCGTTGCGCAGTGCCGCCACCGCGTCGCCCAGGCCCGCGGCCGCCGCGGCCTGCTGCGCGACCCGCAGCAGCACCGCACTACCGTGCCGGGCCAGGGCCAGGGTCGCCGCGTTGTCACCGGCCAGCGCGACCCGGCAGTCGGTCATCCGGGCGGCCAATGTCTTGGCGGGGTTGGTGAACAGGTCGCGGCCTGCGCTGTTGCGCAATGCCTCGGCGTCGAGTTCGTCGGCCAGCGCGGCCAGATCGATGGTCAGCCGCGAATCGACGGTTTGCAGCACCGCCAGCCCGGCCGCCAGGTACCGGCACAACCCGAACTCCTCGGGACCCGGCAAGCGCGGCGACAACACCGCGACCCGGCCGGCGGTGGAATCGCGCAGGGGACCCTCGAACGGCGCCACCACCACGACCCGCGCGCCCCGGCGCACTCCGGTGGCGGCCGCGCCCACCAGCGCGGGATCACCGGGATCGTCACCGGCGACAATCAGCACATCCAGCGGACCGACCCACGGCGGCGCTTCGGTGACGAGAACAATCGGCTCGGCGGCCGCGGTGGCCAGCGTCGCCGCCAACAATGCGCCGGCGGTTTCCGCTGCGCCGCGACCGGCCACCCAGATCACGCTGCGCACCCGGTCCTCACCGCGCAGCGAGTCCAGTTCGCCTTCACTGAGAGCGGCCGCGACGGAACGCACCTGCGCGCCGGCCATCGACGCCGCGCGCAGCAGCCCGTCCCGGTCGGCGGCGATCAGGCCGTCAGCGTCCTCGAGATCGACGGCCCCCACGGCACTCACGGTCCGGCTCCGCTTGCCTGCGCGGCGATTTCGGCGCTCACCTGTGCGACCACGGCGTCCACATCCTCGATGCTGCGCCCCTCCACATTCAGCCGCAAGAGCGGTTCGGTGTTCGAGCTCCGCAGGTTGAACCAGCTGCCGTCGCCCAGGTCCACGGTGACACCGTCCAGATGGTCGATGGACTGGATCCGGCCCGCGAAAGTCTTCAGGACGGCGTCCACACAAGCCGGTGCGTCGGCCACGGTGAAGTTGATCTCGCCGGAGGATTCGTAGCGCTGGTAGTCGGCGGTGAGATCAGACAGAGGTCGCTCCTGCTCGCCGAGCGCGGCGAGCACATACAGCGCCGCCAGCATGCCGGAGTCAGCGCCCCAGAAGTCGCGGAAGTAGTAATGCGCCGAGTGCTCGCCACCGAAGATTGCGCCGGTTTCGGCCATCAGTGCCTTGATGTAGGAATGGCCGACGCGCGAGCGCAGCGGCGTGCCGCCGCGCTCGACCACCAGCTCCGGCACCGCGCGCGACGTGATGACGTTGTGAATCACCGTGGCGCCGATCTCGCGGCCCAGTTCGCGGGCGGCCACCAGGCTGGTCACCGTCGACGGCGAGACCGGATTGCCGCGCTCATCGACGACGAAGCAGCGGTCGGCGTCGCCGTCGAAGGCCAGGCCGATGTCCGCGCCGGTTTCGCGCACGTAGTTCTGCAGGTCCACCAGATTCGCCGGGTCCAGCGGGTTGGCCTCGTGGTTGGGGAACGTCCCGTCCAACTCGAAGTACAAGGGCAGCAACGTGATCGAGTCGATGGCGCCGAGCACCGCCGGTGCGGTGTGGCCGGCCATGCCGTTGCCCGCGTCCACCGCCACCCGCAACGGACGCAGGCCGGTGGTGTTGACCAGCGAGCGAAGGAACACCCCGTAGTCGGCCAGGACATCTTTGTCGGTGACCGAGCCGCGCGGCCCGTCATGACCCGGGACGCCCGCGATCACGTCCTCGCTGATGGTCTTCAGCCCGGTGTCGGCGCCGACCGGCTTGGCACCGGCACGACAGAGTTTGATGCCGTTGTACGCGGCGGGGTTGTGGCTGGCGGTGAACATGGCGCCAGGGCAATCCAGCTGCCCGGAGGCGAAGTACAACTGGTCGGTGGACGCCAGCCCAATGCGCACCACATCCAGTCCCTGCCCGGTGACCCCGGCGGCGAACGCCGCCGACAGCGACGGGGAACTGTCGCGCATGTCGTGACCGATGACCACCTGGCTCGCGCCTTCGCCGCGCATCAACCGGGCAAACGCCGCCCCGACATCGGTGACCAGCGCCTCGTTGATCTGTTCGCCCACCAGGCCGCGAACGTCGTAGGCCTTGATGACACGGTGGACAGCCTCGGCGGGCCACGACATTCTGCGGTGCTCCTGACGACCTGGGTGGGATGACTCTTGGCCGCCAGCCTATCGGCCCGGCGGAGCCCCGGACCCAGACGGTGGCGAACTAACCGGGAGGATCCGGCAGTACCCGCAGGTGGCCACGTCGGCGTCCGGAGCGGTGCTCGGGCGGAGCGAGCAGACCACCACTCGGCGCGGTGGCGTGGGCGCCCGCATGATGCAGATGCGCGTCGGCGGCGGTCCCCGCGGAGCGCGGTACGTCGTCGAAACCGTCACTGGCGATGAAGCCGTTCACCAGCGCGGGGGTGCGGGCCGGGGTACGCCCAGAAGCCCCGCCCTCGCGGACGGCATCGGCCAGCGCCACCAGTTCGTCGTCCTCGTCCGGATGGGTGGGTAGGGGTCCGGCATGGCGGACCAGTTCCCAGCCGCGCGGTGCCGTGATGCGGCCGGCGTGGTTGACGCACAGATCCCACGAGTGCGGTTCCCGCGCGGTAGCGAGCGGGCCGACCACCGCCGTCGAGTCCGAATAGACGAACGTCAACGTTGCCACTGCATAATGCGGACACCCGGGCCGGCAGCAGCGTCGGGGTACGTTCACGCTCGAAAGGCTATCGCGGGAAAACGCCACCGCAGCGGCGGACACGCGCATCGGCGGGGGCGATGTCCAACCGTTACCATCGGCGTCCAACCGTTACCATCGGCGCGTGAGCGGGGAAAGATCGGCTCTGCCGTTCGGCCGGCCGGGCCGCCGAAGAGGCCGGGATCTACGGGGTCCTTTGCTGCCGCCGACGGTTCCCGGGTGGCGCAGCCGGGCCGAGCGCTTCGACATGGCCGTATTGGAAGCCTACGAACCGATCGAGCGGCGCTGGCAGGACCGGGTGTCCGAACTCGACGTCGCGGTGGACGAGATCCCGCGTATCTCCGCCAAGGATCCCTACAGCGTGCAGTGGCCGCCGGAGGTGATCGCCGACGGTCCGATCGCGCTGGCCCGGTTGATACCGGCCGGTGTCGACGTCCGCGGAAATGCCACGCGGGCGCGAATTGTGTTGTTCCGCAAGCCCATTGAGCGACGAGCCAAAGACACCGTCGAACTCGGCGACTTGCTGCATGAAATCCTGGTGGCCCAGGTGGCGATCTATCTGGACGTGGAACCCTCAGTCATCGACCCCTCGATCGACGACTGAGCTACAGACCTCGGATCAGATGATGCCGCGCTTGAGGCGGCGACGTTCGCGTTCGGACAGACCACCCCAGATGCCGAACCGCTCGTCGTGCGCGAGGGCGTACTCCAGGCACTCGTGCCGGACCTCACAACCCAGGCAGATCTTCTTGGCCTCGCGGGTGGACCCGCCCTTCTCCGGGAAGAAGGCTTCGGGGTCGGTCTGGGCGCACAGCGCCTTGTCCTGCCATTGGTCGGCGGGGATCTCCTCGATCGGCTCCGGTTCGAATGCGGCAGGCGCATCGGGAACCACGCTCAGATGAGGACGGACGTGCGGCATGTAGGTTTCAGCCGGCTCGGGAGTGGTGTGCGGTGTGCCTGCCGTTACTCCCCGAAGGTACTCATAGGACATGCTCCGCCTCCTCACTAATAGAGAGTGAAATGGTTTCCCACTGTTTTGATGTACAGATGCCCAATTCGAACAAGTGATCGAATCTCGGTCTGCGACACCGGAACCGGCCGGCCAACCGGGAAATGACACTGATGTGATTAGACACGGGCCAGGGACCCTGGTCAAGCACTTCGGCGCATTTCCATACCATCTCGTGATCGAATTTCGGCGATTCTGTTGTCCGCGAAGCACGGCGTGTCGAGTACGAATTGATCACAAGTCCCTTGCGCCACATTGGTTACCAAGATTCACCCCACCCTAACGTGTCCCGGCGGGCAGGTACTGTCCTGGTGTGAAAGTCACCGTTCTGGTCGGGGGAGTCGGGGGCGCCCGCTTCCTGCTCGGCGTGCAGCGGTTGCTCGGCCTGGGCCAGTTTGCTCAGGGTGAGGATGCCGGCCACGAACTGAATGCGGTCGTCAACATCGGCGACGACGCGTGGATCCACGGCGTGCGCATCTGCCCGGACCTCGACACCTGTATGTACACCCTCGGCGGTGGCGTGGACCCGGAGCGGGGCTGGGGCCACCGCGACGAAACCTGGCATGCCAAAGAGGAACTCGCCCGCTACGGCGTGCAGCCCGACTGGTTCATGCTCGGCGACCGCGACCTGGCCACCCACCTGGTGCGGACCCAGATGCTCAACGCAGGCTATCCGCTGTCGCAGATCACCACGGCACTGTGCGACCGGTGGCAACCCGGCGCACGGTTGCTGCCGGCCAGCGACGACCGGTGTGAAACGCATGTGGTGATCACGGATCCGGCCGACGGAAACCGGCGGGCCATCCACTTCCAGGAGTGGTGGGTACGGCACCGCGCTCAGGTGCCCACCCACAGCTTCGCGTTCGTCGGCGCCGAAAAGGCCACCGCGACAACCGAAGCGGTGGCAGCCATCGCCGAAGCCGACGTCATCCTGGTGGCGCCGTCCAATCCGGTGGTCAGCGTCGGCGCCATTCTGGCGGTGCCCGGGATCCGTGGCGCGTTGCGGTCGGCCCCCGCCCCCGTTGTCGGCTACTCCCCCATCATCGGCGGAAAGCCGTTGCGCGGCATGGCCGATGCCTGCCTGTCCGTGATCGGGGTGGACTCCACCGCGGAGGCGGTCGGCCGGCATTACGGCGCCCGCAGCGCCACCGGGATACTGGACTGCTGGTTGGTGCACGACGGCGACAACGCGCAGATCGACGGTGTCGCGGTACGTGCGGTCCCGCTGTTGATGACCGACCCGGAGGCGACCGCCGAGATGGTGCGTGCCGGGCTGGACCTCGCGGGCGTGACGGTGTGACCGCCCTGCCGCCGGCCGGCGAGCACGGCGCCGCGGCCACCGTCGAAATCCTGCCCGTCACCGGGCTTCCCGAGTTCCGTCCCGGCGACGACCTGAGCGCCGCGCTCAGTGCGGCAGCGCCGTGGCTGCGCGACGGCGACGTGGTCGTGGTCACCAGCAAGGTGGTGTCCAAGGCCGAGGGCCGGCTGGTACCGGCGCCCGAGGATGACGAGGAACGAGACCGGTTGCGCCGCAAGCTGGTCGACGAAGAGGCCGTTCGGGTGCTCGCGCGCAAAGAGCGGACGTTGATCACCGAGAACCGGCTGGGGCTGATCCAGGCTGCGGCCGGGGTGGACGGATCCAACGTCGGGCGAAGGGAATTGGCGCTACTGCCGCTGGATCCGGACGCCAGTGCCGCCGCCCTGCGGGCCGGATTACGGGAGCGGCTCGGCGTCAACGTCGCGGTGGTGATCACCGACACCATGGGCCGCGCCTGGCGCAACGGTCAGATCGACGCGGCGATCGGCAGCGCGGGTCTGGCGGTACTGCACAACTATTCGGGCGCCGTCGACCAGCACGGCAACGAACTGGTGGTCACCGAGGTGGCGGTCGCCGACGAGATCGCGGCCGCGGCCGACCTGGTCAAGGGCAAGCTCACCGCCATGCCGGTGGCCGTGGTGCGAGGGCTGAACCCGGCCGACGACGGTTCGACGGCCCGCAGCCTGGTGCGCGCGGGCACCGAGGACCTGTTCTGGCTCGGCACCGCCGAGGCCATCGAGTTGGGCCGCTCGCAGGCTCAGCTGCTGCGCCGCTCCGTGCGCCGGTTCAGCGACGAGCCGCTGGCGCCGGAACTCGTCGAAAGCGCCGTCGCCGAAGCGCTCACCGCCCCGGCCCCGCACCACACCCGCCCGGTGCGGTTCGTCTGGTTGCAGGACAACGACGCCCGGACACGCCTGCTGGACCGGATGAAAGACAAGTGGCGGACCGACCTCACCGGCGACGGCAGGCCGGCCGACTCCGTCGAGCGCCGCGTCGCACGCGGCCAGATTCTCTACGACGCGCCCGAGGTCATCATCCCGTTCCTGGTGCCGGACGGGGCGCACAGCTACCCGGACGCCGCCCGCACGGCGGCCGAGCACACCATGTTCACCGTCGCGGTCGGCGCGGCCGTGCAGGCGCTGCTGGTCGCACTGGCGGTGCGCGGGGTGGGGAGCTGCTGGATCGGCTCGACGATCTTCGCCGCCGACCTGGTCCGCGAGGAGCTTGCGTTACCCGCCGACTGGGAGCCGCTGGGCGCCGTCGCGATCGGGTATGCGGCCGAGCCCGCCGGGTTGCGCGATCCGGTGCCCACCGCGGAGTTGTTGATCCGCAAATGAAGACGTTCGCGGGCAAGGCGGCCGTGACGGCGGACAAGATTCGCGGCGGCTACTACACGCCCGCGCCGATCGCCCGCTTCCTGGCCGGCTGGGTCACCCAGGCCGGCCCGCGGGTGCTGGAACCGTCCTGTGGCGACGGGCGAATCCTGCGCGAACTGGCCGCCCTCAGCGATCAGACGCGCGGCGTGGAACTCGTTGCCGCAGAAGCGGCGAAGGCGCGCACCTTCGCGCCGGTCGACACCGCGGACCTGTTCTCCTGGTCGGGCGGGTGCGAATTCGACGGCGTCGCGGGCAACCCGCCCTACATCCGGTTCGGGCACTGGGCGGCCCAGCAGCGCGAGCCCGCATTGGCGATGCTGCACCGAGAGGGGTTGCGGCCCAGCCGGTTGACCAATGCCTGGGTGCCGTTCGTGGTGGCGAGCACCGCCCTGGTGCGCGAGGGCGGCCGGGTGGGCCTGGTGCTGCCCGCCGAGCTGTTGCAGGTCGGTTACGCTGCGCGACTGCGCGACTACCTGGTGAGCCGCTACCGGGAGATCACGCTGGTGACCTTCCGGCGCCTGGTGTTCGACGGGGTATTGCAGGAGGTGGTGTTGTTCTGCGGCATCGCCGGCGCCGGGCCGGCCCGCATCCGCACCGTGCAGCTCGACTCCGCCGACGCCCTCGCCGATGCGGATCTGGAGGTGCCGTCGGCGCCGGCGCTACTGCACGAACGGGAGAAGTGGACGGCGTACTTCCTCGACCCGGCGCAAATCAGACTGTTGCGAGCCCTCCAAGAATCCGACGTCCTGAGCCGGCTCGGCGGGGTCGCCGAGGTGGACGTGGGCATCGTGACCGGCCGCAACAGCTTCTTCACGTTCACCGACCCGCAAGCGCACGAGCTGGGACTGGTGCCGCACTGTGTGCCGCTGGTCTCGCGCAGCACTCAGCTGTCCGGGCTGGTTTACGACAACGATTGCCGCACAAGCGATTCGGCGGCCGGTCAGCGTACCTGGCTGTTGCACGCACCGGCGCAGCCGCAGGACGGCGCGCTGCTCGCGCACATCGCGGCCGGCGAGGCGGCCGGCGTGCACCGGGGCTACAAGTGCTCGCTGCGCAAGCCGTGGTGGACCACGCCGTCGTTGTGGGTTCCAGACCTGTTCATGCTGCGCCAGATTCACCTCTCCCCGCGGCTGACGGTCAACGCCGCGCAGGCCACCAGCACCGACACCGTGCACCGGGTGCGGGTTGCGGCCGGGATCGATCCGCGCGCGCTGGCGGCGGTGTTCCACAACAGCGCGACGTTCGCGTTCGCCGAGATCATGGGCCGCAGTTATGGCGGTGGCATCCTGGAGCTCGAGCCCGCCGAGGCCGAGCGGTTGCCCATCCCGCCACCGGCGTGCGCCGACCCCGATCTGGCCGTCGACGTGGATCTGCTGTTGCGGGCCAACGAGATTGAGAAGGCGCTGGACCTGGTGGACCGGCGGGTGCTGATCGAGCAGCTCGGCGTTTCGCCGGATGTGGTGGCCCAGTGCCGCGCCGCGTGGCGTGCGTTGCGCCGCCGCCGAACCGGGAGGGGGACGCGATGAGCGTGCGGGACTCGGTGATCGCGCTGCTCACCGACTGGCAGGCACCCAACCCGGCTCAGGACTCGCTGGCCGAGGCGGTGCTGGCGTTCGTGCTCGCCCGCACCGACTCCTGCCTGCGCGAGTGCGAACCAGGACACGTCACCGCATCGACTCTGGTGCTCGACGACACCGGCACGCGGGTGTTGCTCACGCTGCACCCGCGCCTTGGCCGCTGGGTGCAGCTGGGCGGGCACTGCGAGGACGACGATCCCGAGATCCTCGCCGCCGCCCACCGGGAAGCGACCGAGGAATCCGGCGTCTCCGGCCTGTGGTTGCGGCCCGAACTGGCCGCGGTGCACGTGCATCCGGTGACCTGCTCGCTGGGAGTGCCGACGCGGCACCTTGACCTGCAGTTCGTCGCGCACGCCCCGGCCGGCGCGCAGATCGTGGTCAGCGACGAGTCCGACGACCTGCGGTGGTGGCCGGCCGACGAGCTGCCGCCGGGCACGGATCATGCGCTGGAATACCTGGTGCGCCAAGCCCTGAGCCGGGCTCAGACGTCCGAGGAGTAGCGGATCCCGCCGTCGGGGATTGAGACGCCGGGCCACACCCGGGCACCACGCAACAGCTCGCAGCGCGCTCCGATGTCGGCGCCGTCGCCGATCACGCCGTCGCGGATCAGCGCCCGCGGGCCGATGCGGGCGCCGAAGCCGATGATCGAGCGCTCGATCACGCAGCCGGCCTCCACCTTCACCCCGTCGAAGATGACCGCGCCGTCCAGCCGGGCACCGGGACCGATCTCGGCGCCGCGCCCCACTACCGTGCCGCCGATGAGCAGTGCCCCCGGGGCCACGGCGGCGCCGTCGTGCACCAAACTCTCCCCGCGCTGTCCGTGCAGTGCCGGCGACGGGGCGATGCCGCGCACCAGGTCCGCCGAGCCGCGCACGAAGTCCTCCGGGGTGCCCATGTCACGCCAGTAGGTCGCGTCGACGTAGCCGCACACTTTGACGTCCGGGTCGGACAGCAGGGCCGGGAACACTTCGCGCTCCACCGACACCTCGCGGCCGCGCGGGATCCGGTCGATGATCCGGCGCTGGAAGACGTAGCAGCCGGCATTGATCTGATCGGTCGGCGGATCCTGAGTCTTCTCCAGGAACGCCGTGACGCGGCCGTCGCTGTCGGTGGGCACGCAACCGAAGGCCCGGGGATCGCTCACCCGCACCAGGTGCAGCGTGACGTCCGCCTGGTGTTCACGGTGAAAGGCCAGCAACTGGCCCAGATCGGTGCCGGACAGCACGTCGCCGTTGAACACCATGACGGTGTCGTGGCGCAGCTTTTCGGCCACGTTGGCGATGCCGCCGCCGGTGCCCAGCGGCTTCTCCTCGGTCACGTAGTCGATCTGCAGTCCGAGCTTGGAGCCGTCGCCGAATTCGGCCTCGAACACCTCGGCCCGGTAGGAGGTACCGAGCACCACATGCTCGATGCCGGCGGCGGCTATTCGCGACAACAGGTGGGTCAGGAAGGGCAGCCCCGCCGTCGGCAGCATCGGCTTGGGCGCCGACAGCGTCAGTGGGCGCAACCTGGTGCCCTTACCGCCGACCAGGACCACCGCATCCACGTCGTGGGTTGCCACTTCAGCGCCGCCCTTCTGCCAGTTGTTGCCGCGTCGACCGGCGCGAACGGCGCACCGCATTGCGCACCATCACGCGCGAGCGCACCGCCAGCGAGCCCCGCAGCGTCCAGCGCAGCGGAGCACGCCACCAGCCGGTGTGCCGATCCGCCAGGAAGATATAGGTACTGCGGTGATGCGCCGCCAAATGACGGCCGGGGTCGTGGCCGGTCGAGTGCCCCTTGTGGTGCAGCACCTCGGCCGACGGCACGTAGATGGAGAGCCAGCCCGCCCTGCCCAGCCGGTCGCCGAGATCGACGTCCTCCATGTACATGAAATAGCGCTCGTCGAAGCCGCCGATCTGGTCGAACGCCGACCGCCGCACCAGCAGGCACGACCCCGACAGCCAGCCCACCGGCCGCTCGCTGGGGTCGAGATGCTCCTGCCGGTAGGCGCGCGTCCAGCGGTTGCGCGGCCAGACCGGCCCGAGCACCGCGTGCATGCCGCCGCGGATCAGGCTGGGCAGGTGGCGCGCCGACGGGTACACCGAGCCGTCCGGATCGCGGATCAGCGGGCCCAGCGCGCCGGCGCGGGGCCAACGGGCGGCCGCGTCCAGCAGCGCGTCGATGCTGCCCGGACCCCACTGCACATCCGGGTTGGCGACGATCACCCACTCGTCGTCCCACTCGCCGTCGCGCAGTGTGGCCACCGCACGGTTGACCGCCGTCCCGTATCCGAGATTGGCGCCGGTGGGCATCAGGCGCACGTTGGGGTAGCGCTCCACAGCCGCTTCCGGTGTGCCGTCAATGGAGCCGTTGTCAGCCAGGACCACCCCGACCGGACGGTCGGTGGCCAGCGACAACGACGCCAGGAACCGCTCCAGATGTGGGCCCGGCGAGTAGGTCACCGCGACGACCGGCAGCACGTCAGTCACGCGTAGAGGGTAACGGTCGTTCGGCGGCGGCCGTCAGCGCCGCTGTGAGCGCGGGGCGCCACGGGCGTAGCGGGGTCAGCCCGGCGGCGGCCCACGACCGGCCGGACAACGCCGAATAGGACGGCCGTTCCGCGGGCCGTGGAAACTCGTCGCTGGTGCACGGCGTCACCCGCTGCGGGTCGGCGCCGCTCTCCTCGAACACCGCGCGGGCCTGCTCGAACCGGGAAACCACGCCCTCGTTGGCGGCGTGCAGCACCCGCCCGCGCACGGGGCTGTCGGCCAGCTCCAGCAGCGCGCCGGCCAAATCGGCGGCGTAAGTGGGCGAACCGGTCTGGTCGTCGACGACCTTGATCGGCCCGTCTTTCGCTGCCAGCCGCTGCATGACCGCGACGAAGTCGCTCCTGTCGACGCCGCCGGTGTACACCCAGGCGGTACGCACCACGACGGCCTCCGGCAGCGCGGCGACCACGGCCCGCTCCCCGGCCAGCTTGCTCTGGGCGTACACACCTTGGGGACCGGTGGGGTCGTCGGGTTCATACGGACGGGGGCCGCTCCCGTCGAACTCGCCGTTGAAGACGTAGTCGGTGGAGACGTGGATCAGGTGGGCGCCGGTGCGGGCGCAGGCACGGGCGAGGTGCTCCGGGCCGGTCGCGTTGACGGCATAGGCGCGGGCCTGGTCGGTTTCGGCACCGTCGACGTCGGTGTACGCCGCGCAATTGATAACGACATCGCCGGGCCGGATGATCTCGTCGGCGGCGGCCTGGTCGGTGACGTCCCACTCCGACGACGTCCTGGCCAGCACGTCGCGACCCGCGCGGGTGGCCTGCGCCGCCACCAGAGTGCCCAGTTGCCCGCCCGCACCGGTGACTAGGAGCCTTTCCGGCCTGCTCGACATGGTTCGAGTCTGGCACGCCGAGCCCGGCTACCCGGAAAGCGGCTGTTGCACAAGTAGCCTACAGTGATGCCTGCGCAAACTGTGGCTCGTGTGACTCGTGTGGTCTCGACGGCTCTGGCCCTGGTGGTGGTGATTGGCACCGGCGTGGCCTGGAGCAACGTCCGCTCCTTCGAGGACGGCATCTTCCATATGTCGGCAGCCTCGCTGGGCCACGGCGCCGACGACGGCGCGATCGACATCCTGCTGGTCGGCCTGGACAGCCGCACCGACGCGCACGGCAACCCGCTGACCTCCGAGGAACTGGCCACGCTGCGGGCCGGCGACGAGGAAGCCACCAACACCGACACCATCATCCTGGTCCGCATCCCCAACAACGGGAAGTCGGCGACCGCGATCTCGATCCCCCGCGACTCCTACGTCCAGGCCCCCGGGCTGGGCAAGACCAAGATCAATGGCGTCTACGGCCAGACCCGCGAGATCAAGCGCACCAGCCTGGTACAGGCCGGCGCCTCGCCCACCGAAGCCGCGACGGCGGGCACCCAGGCCGGTCGCGAGGCACTCATCAAGACGGTGGCCGACCTCACCGGCGTCACCGTCGACCATTACGCCGAGATCGGGTTGCTCGGCTTCGCCCTGATCGCCGACGCCCTGGGTGGCGTCGAAGTCTGTCTCAAAGACGCTGTCTACGAACCGCTTTCGGGTGCCGACTTCCCGGCCGGCCAGCAGCGGCTGAACGGCCCGCAGGCCCTGAGCTTCGTCCGGCAGCGGCACGAGCTGCCGCGCGGCGACCTGGACCGGGTGGTCCGGCAGCAGGTCGTCATGGCCTCGCTGGCACACCGGGTGATCTCCGGTAAGACGCTGTCCTCCCCCGCCACCCTCAAACGCCTGGAGGCGGCGGTCCAGCGCTCGGTGGTGATCTCGGAGGGCTGGAACATCATGGACTTCGTCCAGCAGGTGTCGAAGCTGACCGGCGGCAACGTCGCGTTCGCCACCATCCCGGTGCTCGACGGAGCCGGCTGGAGCGACGACGGCATGCAGAGTGTGGTGCGGGTGGACCCGCACGCGGTGCAGGAGTGGGTCGGCGGCCTGCTGCATGAGCAGGACCAGGGCAAGACGGAGGAACTCGCCTACACGCCCGGCAAGACCACGGTGAACGTGATGAACGACACCGACATCAACGGCCTGGCCTCCGCGGTACTGGATGTGCTGAGCGCCAAGGGCTTCGCCGCCGGCACGGCAGGCAACAACGACGGCGGCCACGTCAAGAACAGTCAGGTGCGCGCCGCCAAGACCGACGACCTCGGCGCCCAGGAGATCGCGCGGCAACTGGGCGGTCTACCCGTCGTCGCCGACTCCTCCATTGCGGCCGGGTCGGTGCGGGTGGTGCTGGCCAACGACTACACGGGTCCCGGCTCTGGCCTGGACGGCGGGTCGCCGACGCCGGCCCGCGCCTCGACCGTCGGATCGGTCAACAGCAACGTGCCAGCGCCGTCGCCGATCCTCACGGCGGGCTCGGAGAAGCCGGAGTGCATCAACTGAACCCGACCCTGGCCGGGGCCATCCTGGACCCGATGCTGCGTGCCGACCCGGTCGGCCCGCGCATCACCTACTACGATGACGCGACCGGCGAGCGTATCGAGCTGTCGGCGGTGACACTGGCCAACTGGGCCGCCAAGACCGCCAACCTGTTACGCGACGAGCTGGGCGCCGGGCCGGATAGTCGGGTCGCGGTGTTGCTGCCGGCGCACTGGCAGACCGCGGCGGTGTTGTTCGGGGTGTGGTGGATCGGTGCCGAGGCGGTGCTCGACGGGCCGGCTGATGTCGCACTGTGCACCCTGGACCGGCTCGACGAAGCCGACGCTGCCGTCGCCGGCGGCGAGGTTGCCGTGCTGTCGCTGGACCCCTTCGGCCGAGCCGTCCCCGACCTGCCGATCGGCGTCACCGACTATGCGACCGCCGTGCGGGTGCACGGCGATCAGATCGTGCCCGAACCCCGGCCGGGACCGGCGCTGGCCGGTCAGTCGACCGGCCAGCTGATGGCCGCCTGCGTGCAGTCGGCGGCGATGCAGGGCCTGGCGCCGGGCGAGCGGGTGCTGTCCACGGCGACGTGGGAGCGGCCGGAGAAGGTGGTGGACGGGCTGTTGGCGGTGTTGTCGGTCGGCGGATCGCTGGTGCAGGTGGCCAATCCGGATCCGGCGGCGCTGCAGCGGCGGGTCGAGATGGAGAAAGTGACCAAGGTTCTCTAGCGCGCGGCGCCCCCAGCACCCCCTCGCCCGCTGACTCTGCGCGATTGGCGGGAAAGTGCGAGAGGGGCCCGCCACACACGCAGACTCAGTCCAAGCGCGGCGAGCCGCCCGGGCAATACATGTTGATATCGCTATATTTCGATGTTAGCGTTGCCGGAAAGACGACAAGGGAAAGGTGCGGCAATGGCGGTGCAGGTGCTTTTGGCCAAGGCGGCTTCGACAGTGATCACCGGCTTGGCCGGTGTGACCGCGTACGAGGTGCTGAAGAAAGCCGCCAAGAAGGCGCCGTTGCACGAAACCGCGGTCAAGGGAGCCGAATTGGGCCTGCGCAGCACCCGCAGGGCCGAGGTGGCCGCCGAGTCGGCCCGGCTCAAGATCGCCGACGTAATGGCCGAGGCGCGGGAACGGATCGGCGAAGAGGCGCCCACGCCGGCCGTCGGTGACGTCCACGACCACGACCACTGATCCCGTGGCCCTCGCGCTGGTTCCTGACATCGCGCCGGCCGAAGACCCTGCGCTGCAGGTGATTTCCGATGCGGCCGGACGCATGAGAGTCCGGGTCGACTGGGTCTGCCGCAATTCCCGGCGCGCTGTCGCCGTGGAGGAAGCCGTCGCCAAATGCAACGGGGTACGCGTGGTGCACGCCTACCCGCGCACCGGTTCCGTCGTCGTCTGGTACTCGCCCAGACGCTGTGACCGCGCCGCCGTGCTGGAGGCGATCAGCGGCGCGGCACGCGTCGCCGCGGACCTGATCCCTTCCCGCGCACCGCATTCCGAGGAGATCCGTAACAGCGACGTGCTGCGCATGGTGATCGGCGGTGCGGCGCTGGCGCTGCTCGGCGTGCGGCGGTACGTGTTCGCCCGGCCGCCGCTGCTGGGTCCCAGCGGCCGGATGGTGGCCACCGGCGTGACCATCTTCACCGGCTACCCGTTCCTGCGTGGCGCCCTGCGCTCCGTCGGCTCGGGCAAGCTCGGCACCGACGCACTGGTCTCGGCGGCGACGGTGGCCAGCCTGATCCTGCGCGAGAACGTCGTCGCGCTCACCGTCCTGTGGCTGCTCAACATCGGCGAGTATCTGCAGGACCTGACCCTGCGCCGGACGCGGCGAGCCATCTCGGAGTTGCTGCGCGGCAATCAGGACACCGCCTGGGTCCGGCTGGCCGAGGGCCAGGAGGTTCAGGTCCCGATCGACACCCTGGAGATCGGCGACGAGGTGGTGGTGCACGACCACGTCGCCATCCCGGTCGACGGCGAGGTGGTCGAGGGCGAGGCGGTGGTCAACCAGTCCGCGATCACCGGCGAGAACCTGCCGGTCAGCGTCGTCGCCGGGGCACACGTGCACGCCGGTTCGGTGGTGGTGCGCGGGCGCCTGGCGGTGCGCGCCGAGGCCGTCGGCAACCAGACCACCATCGGGCGCATCATCACCAGAGTCGAAGAGGCACAGCATGACCGGGCCCCGATCCAGACCGTCGGCGAGAATTTCTCGCGCCGATTCGTGCCCACGTCGTTCGTCGTCTCGGCCCTGACCCTGCTGGTCACCGGCGACGTCCGGCGCGCCATGACCATGCTGCTGATCGCCTGCCCGTGCGCGGTGGGCCTGTCCACCCCGACGGCCATCAGCGCCGCGATCGGCAACGGCGCGCGCCGCGGCATCCTGATCAAGGGCGGATCGCACCTCGAACAGGCGGGCCGGGTCGACGCGATCGTCTTCGACAAGACCGGAACGCTCACCGTGGGACGGCCGGTGGTGACGAATATCGTCTCGCTGCATAAGGATTGGGAGCCCGAGCAGGTGCTGGCCTATGCCGCCAGCTCGGAGATCCACTCGCGCCACCCGCTGGCCGAGGCCGTCATCCGCTCCACCGAGGAGCGCCACATCAGTATCCCGCCGCACGAGGAGTGCGAGGTGCTGGTCGGTCTGGGCATGCGGACCTGGGCCGACGGCCGCACGCTGCTGCTGGGCAGTCCCGGCCTGTTGCGCGCCGAGAAGGTCAAGGTGTCCAAGAAGGCGCAGGAGTGGGTCGGCAAGCTGCGCCACCAGGCCGAGACGCCGTTGCTGCTCGCGGTGGACGGCACCCTGGTGGGCCTGATCAGCCTGCGCGACGAAGTGCGGCCGGAGGCCGCGGAGGTGCTGAACCAGTTGCGCGACAACGGTGTTCGCCGGATCGTCATGCTCACCGGCGACCATCCCGATATCGCCGAGGTGGTCGCCGACGAGCTGGGCATCGAGGAGTGGCGCGCCGAGGTGATGCCCGAGGACAAGCTCGAGGTGGTGCGCCGGCTGCAGGACGAGGGATACGTCGTCGGGATGGTCGGCGACGGCGTCAACGACGCGCCGGCGCTGGCGGCCGCCGACATCGGCATCGCGATGGGCCTGGCCGGAACGGACGTCGCGGTGGAGACCGCCGACGTCGCGCTGGCCAACGACAACCTCTACCGCCTGCTCGATGTACGGGACCTGGGCGCGCGGGCGGTGGACGTGATCCGGGAGAACTACGGCATGTCGATCGCGGTCAACGCCGCCGGCCTGCTCATCGGCGCCGGGGGCGCGCTGTCACCGGTGCTGGCCGCGATCCTGCACAACGCGTCGTCGGTGGCCGTGGTGGCCAACAGTTCGAGGCTGATCCGGTACCGGCTGGACTAGCGCCGTGGCGATCGCAAGCGCGGCGGAGCCGGGCGCTGCGGGTCGCCACCACCGGGTCTAGCAACAGTCCTTGCCGCGCCAGGCCAGCACACCCTGCCACATGGCCACGCACGCCACGGCCAGTCCGATCGCCGGATCGACCCACCACCCGGCGGGCCAGGCCGCGGTGATCGCCAACCCGGCCAGCACTCCGGCCGCCTGCGTGGCGCACAGATAGTTCTGGGTGCCCTCGCCCTCGGTCGCACCGGAGTGCAGGCGCGCACCCACCCGGTGGTTGGCCCAGCCGAGAGCCGGCATCAATACCAGTGCCAGCGCGGTCAGCCCGATGCCCAGCACCGAGGTCTCGGAGTGCTCGCCGCCGAGGAAATGCCGGATGGATTCCGCGGCGACATAGGGTGCCACCAGCCAGAACGACACCGCGACGCCGCGTTGTGCGCGCCGCTCGGCGGTCGGGGACAGGGTGCGGTCGCCGGTGAAGCGCCACAGCACCATCGCGCTGGCCAGCCCCTCGGACGCTCCGCCCAGCGCCCAACCGGTCAGGGCGATCGACCTGACCGCGATGCCCTCCCATAGCCCGACGCCACCCTCGATGAGCAACACCGCCAGGCTGATCCACGCCAGCCGGCGGGCCCAGACCACGTTGCGCTCCCAGTCGGCAGACTCCTGGTGGCACGCGTGGTCGACGACGCCGGCAGGTTCACCAACAGCGCCCGGACGAGTCATTTCCGCGATGGTAGTGGCCCGCCCGCGGGTGCGCCCGGACCGACGCGCACCCGGCCCCCGTCGGACGCCTTCACCCGTCCTCTCCACCTGGTTAGTTACAGTGGCTAACCACCAGGTCAGCTGCGGGAGGATCACATGGTGCGCACCGACGACGACACCTGGGACCTGGCGTGCAGTGTGGGCGCGACCGCCACCATGGTGGCGGCCGGACGTGCCCGCGCCAGCAGAGCGGGGTTGATCGACGACCCCTTCGCCGAGCCGCTGGTACGCGCGGTCGGCATCGACTTCTTCACGCGATGGGCACGCGGTGAACTGGATACCGCCGACGTCGACTTCCCCGACGCCCCGTGGGGCATGCAGCGCATGACCGACCAGCAGGCGGCCCGCACCCGCCACATCGACGAGTTCTTCGCCGCTACCCAGCGGGCCGGGATTCGCCAGGCGGTGATCTTGGCGTCCGGCCTCGACGCACGCGGATACCGGCTGCCGTGGCCGGAGGACACCATCGTCTTCGAGATCGACGTCCCGCAGGTCATCGAGTTCAAGTCGGTGACCTTGGCGGCGCTGGGCGCCGCTCCCACCGCCGACGTGCGGGGCGTGCCGGTCGACCTGCGACACGACTGGCCGTCGGCGCTGCGCGCGGCCGGCTTCGACACCACCTCCCCCACCGCCTGGGCCGCCGAGGGCCTGTTCGGGTACCTGCCGCCGGCCGGCCAGGACCAGCTGCTCGACGACATCTCCGCGCTCAGCGCCGGCGGCAGCCAGCTGCTGGCGGAGGTGTTCTTCGCCGCTCCGGCCAGCCGCGAGCTCTACGACGCCATCTTCGCCAGGTGGTACGAGCACGGCCTGGGCGTGGAGATGGACCGGCTGGGCTACCCCGGCGACCGCAACGACGTCGCCACCTATCTGCGGCGACACGGCTGGCACGTCACGCGCATCCTGCTCAACGAGCTGTTGGTGGCCAACGGGTTTCGGCCGCATACCGTCGGCCGCTCCAGCGACGAAAACCTGTTCACCGAGAACTACTACTGCACCGCGGTGCTTTCAGGAAGGTCCGTTTGATGCCGAATTCCGCCAAGCCCCTGGACGGCTTCCGGGTACTCGACTTCACCCAGAACGTGGCAGGGCCGCTGGCCGGTCAGATCCTGGCCGACCTGGGCGCCGAGGTCGTCAAGATCGAAGCGCCCGGCGGCGAGCAGTCCCGCAGACTCACCTCGGTGCTACCCGGCCGGCCGCCGCTGGCCACGTATTTCCTGCCCAACAACCGGGGCAAGAAATCGGTGGCGGTGGACCTGACCCAGGAGGATGCCAGGCAGCAGATTCTGCAGCTGGCCGACACCGCCGACGTCGTGCTGGAAGGATTCCGGCCCGGCGTCATGGAACGACTGGGTCTGGGCCCCGACGAGTTGCGGGCGCGCAATCCCAGGCTGATCTACGCGCGGCTGAGCGCCTTCGGCGGCAACGGCCCCAACGGCACCCGCCCGGGCGTCGACCTGATGGTGGCCGCCGAGGCCGGCATGTGCACCGGCATGGCCACCCCCACCGGCAAACCGCAGATCATTCCGTTCCAGTTGGTCGACAACGCCAGCGGGCACGTGCTGGCGCAGGCGGTGCTGGCCGCGCTGCTCAATCGGGAGCGGCACGGGGTGGGCGATCTGGTGCAGGTCGCGATGTACGACGTCGCCGTCAGCCTGCAGGCCAATCAGCTGACCATCCATCTGAACAAGCCCAGCGATCCGCCCGCCCAGCCCGCTTCTCCGGCCAAGAAGCGCAAGGGGGTCGGCTTCGCCACCCAGCCGTCAGACGCGTACAAAGCCTCCGACGGCTATCTGTTGATCAGTGCCTACGTGCCCAAGCACTGGACGAAGCTGTGCCAGATCATCGGCCGGCCCGACCTGGTCGAAGACGAGCGGTTCGCCGACCAGCGGTCGAGGGCGATCAACTACCCCGAGTTGACCGAGGAACTGGAATCGGCGCTGGCCGCCAAGACCGCGGCCGAGTGGGTTGAGCTCCTGCAGGAAGGCGGCCTGATGGCGTGCCTGGCCTACACCTGGAAGCAGGTGGTGGACACGCCGCTATTCGCCGAGAACGACCTGTCCCTGAAGATAGACGGCGGGGACGACGCCATTACCGTCGTTCGCACGCCGGCGCGTTACTCGAGCTTCGACGCCAGGGTCACCGATCCACCGCCGGCGGCCGGCCAGCATAATGACCAGTTTCTGACCTAGTCAGGTCATTTCCGCTGGAAGAAGCCGCTTCGAGCGCTTTCTCCAAAAGACCGCATCGCGAATCTTCTGAGGAATATTCAATTTCTTTTTCTGAAGAAAATTCAGTTTCTCTGTCGCGCCATTTTTTATGCGTAAAACACTGCAATTCTTCGTCCAATCGGATTAAGGTCCTTCTCGTCTTGAACGAGATACCGACTACGGACGGGGTGTAACGCAGCGATGTTCTTTACGACGGTTGCCCCAGAGGCGCTGACAGCGGCGGCGGCGAACGTGCAGGGCATCGCCGCGGCGCTCGGTGAGGCCAACGCGGCGGCCGCCTCCGGAACTACCGGCGTGCTGGCCGCGGGTGCCGATCAGGTGTCGACGGCACTCGCGTCGCTGTTCTCCGGTCACGCCCTGGACTACCAGGCGGTCAGCGCGCAGGCGGCCCTGTTCCACTCGCAATTCGTCGAGGCGCTCGACGGGGCGGCGAACTCGTACGCCGCCGCTGAGGCGGTCAACGCAAGCCCGCTGCAATCCATCCAGTCGCTGCTGTCGCGTCCGATCATCGGCAACGGTGCCGACGGCACTGCGGCCAGCCCCAACGGCCAGGACGGCGGCTGGCTGTACGGCAACGGCGGCAACGGCTACAACGGCGCTGGTGGCAATGGCGGTAGCGCGGGGCTGATCGGCAACGGCGGCGCAGGTGGCACCGGCGCCGACGGGGCCGCCGGGTCCGGCGCAGCCGGTGGCACCGGGGGGTCCGGCGGGCGCGGCGGCTGGCTGTGGGGCAACGGCGGCGCGGGTGGCGCCGGCGGCGTAGGCGGCAGCGGCGCCACCGGCGCCGCGCACGTCACGGGTAGCGCTGGCGGCAACGGAGGAACCGGCGGAGCCGGAGGCGCCGCCGGCTTGTTCGGCACCGGCGGCGCGGGTGGCGCCGGCGGTGCCGCGGGGCAGGGCGGCGGCAGCACCGCGTCGCCCAGCAATCCAACCGGCGAAGGCGGCATAGGCGGGATTGGCGGTGTCGGCGGCGCCGGCGGTGCCGGAGGCTGGCTCTACGGCCAGGGCGGGGCGGGCGGCATCGGCGGTGCGGGCGGTGCCGGCGGCACCGGCGCTGACGGCACCGACTACCAGGGCCAGGCGTATGGCGGGTTCGGCGGGAACGGCGGTGCTGGCGGAACGGGCGGCGGCGGCGGATCCGCGGGCCTGTTCGGCGACGGCGGGGCGGCCGGCCTCGGTGGCCGCGGCGGCGACGGCGGGACCGGTGGAATCGCCACTCCAACGTGGAATGGCAGCGGCGGATTCGGCGGCTACGGCGCAGCCGGCGGTAGTGGCGGCGTCGGGGGTGACGGCGGTTGGCTGCTCGGCACGGGCGGCGCCGGCGGCAACGGCGGACACGGCGGCAATGGTGGGGTCGGCGGCCAAGGCTTGGGCCCGGCCAGCGGCGGCGACGGCAGCAAGGCAGGCGTCGGCGGCAGCGGGGGTGCCGGTGGCGGCGGCGGACGATTGTTCGGCACCGGCGGCGCGGGAGGCAACGGGGCCCTCGGCGGTAATGGCGGCAAGGGCGGTATCGCCGGCACCGTCGCGCCCACCCAGGGCGCCGCTCCGCCGCTGGGCGGCAATGGCGGCGACGGCGCAGCCGGCGGCGTAGGCGGCACGGGTGGTAGCGGCGGCTGGCTGTTCGGCGACGGTGGCGCCGGCGGCGCCGGCGGCGGCGGTGGCCACGGCGCGAATGGAGTCGCCACCACCGTCGATACCACCAGTCGCGGCGGCAGCGGCGGTGATGGCGGCGCCGGCGCAATGGGTGGTCGCGGCGGCGCCAGCGGCTGGCTGATCGGCACCGGCGGGGCCGGTGGCAACAGCGGCGACGGCGGCGGTGGCGGCAACGGTGGCGCGGGTTACGGCACGTACAACAAGGGCGGCAACGCCGGCAGCGGTGGCGCCGGCGCCACCGGCGGAGCCGGCGCGGACTCGGGACGACTGTTCGGCACCGGCGGCAACGGCGGGATGGGCAGCAACGGCGGTGCTGCCGGCCAAGCCGGTACCGGCCAGGGCGGCAACGGCGCCGCAGGCAGCGTCGGCGCCAACGGCGACGGCGGCGCCGGCGGGTCGGCATGGGTGTTCGGCGACGGCGGCGACGGCGGTTACGGCCCAGTGGCCGGCGGCGCCGCGGGCCGCGCCGGATATGTGATCGGTGACGGCGGGGCCGGCGGCAGCGGCGGGCAGGGCGCGGCCGGGGCAGACGCCGGACAGCTGTTCGGCACCGGCGGTCGCGGGGGTGACAGCTCGGCCTCCGCGACGGCCGGCGCCGCGGGCGGCCGCGGCGGCTGGCTGTACGGGGTGGGCGGCGGCGGCGGCAACGCCGGCGCCGGCGCCAACGGAGGAACCGGCGGCAACGGCGGCTACCTGTTCGGCGACGGCGGCAGCGGCGGCAACGGCGGTGCCGGTGACACCGGTACCGGCGGCAATGGCGGCGCCGCAGGCAGCGCCGGGCTGTTGATCGGCGACGGCGGGTCCGGCGGGAACGGCGCGCCGGGCGCCTACGGGTTCGACGGCGGGCTGGGGGCGCAGGGTGCGGCCGCCGGTCGGCTGATCGGCAATGGCGGCAACAGCGGCAACACCTTCGCCGCCGGAGTGTCCGGCCACGACGGCGGCGCCGCCGGTCTCATCGGCGGAAACGGCGGCAACGGCGGCGACTCGGGCGCGGGCGCGGCCGGCGGCCGGGGCGCGGACGCCGGTTGGCTCATCGGCGCGGGCGGCGACGGCGGCAATGCGGGCAACCTCGACGGCACCAACCCGTCCGGAGTGAACGGCGCCAACGGTGGCATCGGGGGCCGCGGCGGCTATCTCTACGGGGTCGGCGGCGACGGCGGCGACGGCGGATCGGTGGAAGTCTCCGGCAGCGGCGGTAACGGCGGTCAGGGCGGCTCCGTCGGGCTCTGGGGCAGCGGCGGCGACGGCGGCAACGGCGCGCGGGGCGGTGACGGGAGCGGCAGCGCCGCCGGCGGCAGCGGCGGCACCGGCGGCGCCGGTGGCGCGGCCGGATTGCTCTACGGCGCCGGCGGCAACGGCGGCAACGGCGGATGGGGCGGCCTCACCTACTACACGGCGGGTGCCGGCGCGACCGGTGGCCTCGGCGGCGCCGCCGGCAACGGTGGCCACGGTGGATACCTCTGGGGTGTGGGCGGCGCCGGCGGCAGCGGCGGCAACGGCGGCTTCGGCATCGCCGGTAACGGCGTCCAGATCGCCGGCGGCAGCGGCGGCGCCGCAGGTGCCGGCGGCGATGTCGGCCTGATCGGTGTCGGCGGCGCGGGAGGCGCCGGCGGTGAAGGCGGCAGCGCCTACAACCTGTCCGGAACCTTCAGTAAGGCCCCGGGCGGAGCCGGAACCGACGGCGGCGACGGTGGCCACGGCGGATACCTGTGGGGCGTCGGTGGGGCCGGCGGCAACGGCGGCGATGCCGGCACCGGTGGCAATGTGAGCTCCGTCAGCGCCGCCGGCAACGGCGGCGACGGCGGCAGCATCGGGCTGGGCGGCATCGCCGGCAATGGTGGAGCCGGCGGCCACGGCAGCAACGCCGGCGTCTCGACCGGCCAGGGTGGTGCCGGCGGCAACGGCGGCAACGGCGGGAGTGCCACCGGTCTGATCGGTTATGGCGGCGATGGTGGCATCGGCGGCGACGGCGGCAGTGCCACCGGAACCGGCGGCAATGGTGGCAACGGCGGCAACGGCGGCAACGTCAACAGCCTCATCGGTATCGGCGGCAACGGCGGGGCCGCCGGCGCAGGCCAGTCCAGCGCGGACGACGGCACGGCGGGCGCCGCCGGACACGGCGGCCTCATCGGTATCTCGGGGGTCGCGGGCTAGCTCAACTGGTCGAGATCGACGTCACCGACCCAGGCGAGATCCGGCAGCGGCACCCGGCTGATCCGCACCGCCTCGTCTGCCGGCATACCGAACAGCCTGAGCAGGCCTTCGGTGACCTCGTCCACCGTCTTCGCGTCGTCGCGATCCGGCTGGTCGTGCAGTAGCTGACCCAGCGCCAGCAAAGACCCGGCGCCGAGCACCATCGCCAGTTCGGGGTCCGTGACCGTGAACCGCCCGGCGGCCGCCGCGGCGCCGATGTCCCGGACACCGCGCGGGCCCAAGCCCTTGTCCGCCATGATCAGTTGCATCCCCAGCGCGAGTCCTATCCGGCTTTCCTTGGGCCGCAGCCGGAACAGCCGTCCCGTCAGGCGGTAGCGGGCGGCGAACTTCTCCGCCGGGTCCTCGATCGCGTCGGTTAGCGCGTCCAGCAGTGCCCCCTGCGCTTCGATGACGTCGTTCACCGCGGCCTGAAACAGTTCTTCCTTGCTGTCGAAGTGGTTGTAGAACGATCCGACACCGACGTCGGCGGCCTGGCTGATGTCCTGCACCGGCACCTCGAGCTGGCCGTTGGCGATGAACGTCTGCGCGGCCTTGATCAGTGCGGCCCGGGTGCGCTGCTTGCGCAGGTCCATACGGCTGGGTGACTTGTCGGTGGCCATTTCCCTCTCCCGGTAGACAGCGCCCTCACCTTAGATCAGAAGCGCGGACTCTCACCGAACCCCAACGTTCCGCTGGTGCAGCCCGGGGCGGCGCCGCGCATTCTTTGAATTGGGAATGAATCGGCGTGGGATTTGCCGAATCCCGCAGGCCCACATGGACGATTTGGTCAGGCGTTGGTAGTGGGATTCAAAGAAATTTGCTGATCACAAATATATGGCGAATCCGGGTCGCCGACGCCCGGTGGACATCAGATGGACCCCATCCGTTCACGCCGGTCCGTTTGCCTGGGCAGACCGACCCAGAGGAGTGTTATGAGTAGCGCTGTCGTCGAGCCGCAGCAGTCGCGAAAGATCCTGCCGAACTTGCGCTACGACGTCCCGGCATCACTGGTCGTCTTCCTGGTGGCGCTGCCGCTGTCGCTGGGTATCGCGATCGCGTCGGGGGCGCCGCTGATGGCCGGGCTGATCGCCGCGGTCAGCGGCGGCATCATCGCCGGCTCGGTCGGCGGGTCGGTGCTGCAGGTCAGCGGACCGGCCGCGGGCCTGACGGTGGTGGTGGCCGGACTGATTGACGAGTTCGGCTGGGAGATGACGTGTGTGATCACCGTCTGCGCGGGAGCCGTGCAGATCCTGCTGGGCCTGGTGCGGGTCGCGCGTGCCGCACTGGCCGTCGCCCCGGTGGTGGTACACGCCATGCTGGCCGGTATCGGCGTGACCATCGTGTTGCAGCAGATTCACGTGCTGCTGGGCGGATCGTCGCGCAGCTCCGCGTGGGCGAACATCGAGGCGCTGCCCAGCGGAATCCTGAACCACGAGTTGCACGAGGTGATCGTCGGCAGCACCGTGATCGCCATTCTGCTGCTGTGGCCGAAGCTGCCACCCAAGGTCAGGTTCATCCCGGGTGCGCTGGTGGCGATCGTGGCGGCCACCGCCCTGTCTCTGATCGTCGACCTCCAGGTGGAGCGAATCAACCTGTCCGGCAACTTCTTTGAAGCCATCGGGCTGCCCCACCTACCGCCGCTATCGCCGGGCGGGCACCCGTGGACACAGGAGATCGGCGCGGTCGCACTGGGGGTGGTGACGGTTGCGCTGATCGCCAGCGTCGAGTCGTTGCTGTCCGCGGTGGGCATCGACAAGTTGCACAGCGGGCCGCGCACCAACTTCAACCGGGAGATGCTCGGGCAGGGCAGCGCCAACGTGGTCTCCGGCCTGCTCGGCGGACTACCGGTCACCGGCGTCATCGTGCGCAGCTCCACCAACGCGGCAGCGGGTGCCCGTACCCGCACATCGGCGGTGCTGCACGGCGTCTGGATCCTGTTGTTCGCGTCGCTGCTGACCAGTCTGGTGGAGCTGATTCCCAAGGCAGCGCTGGCGGGCCTGCTCATCCTGATCGGCATTCAGCTCATCAAGCTGGCCCACATCAGGGTCGCGGTACGCACCGGGAACTTCGTCATCTACGCCATCACCATCGTCTGCGTGGTGTTCCTCAATCTGCTGGAAGGGGTGGCGATCGGGCTCGCTATCGCAATCCTCTTCCTGCTGGTGCGACTGGTCCGCGCGCCCATCGAGGCCCGGCCGATCGGCGACGAATCCAAGCAGTGGCACGTCGACATCGACGGCACCCTGAGCTTCCTGCTACTGCCGCGGTTGACCAATGTGCTGTCGACACTGCCGCCGGGTACCGAGGTCACCCTCAACCTGAACGCCGACTACATCGATCACTCGATCTCCGAAGCGATTTCGGACTGGAAGACCGCGCACGAGGCGACCGGAGGCTCGGTGCACATCGTCGAGACTTCGCCCGCCAATCTGTCCAGCGCGCACAGCAGCCCGCCCAAACGCCACTACACCGCGCGCTCGTTGCGCGAAGCTCCGTGGCCGTCGCGGCGTGATGCCAATGATGGCGGTACGGACTCGTCGATCCTGGACGGCGTCAAGCAGTACCACCGCGTGGGGGTGGGCGCCCTGCACCGGCACGTCCACGAACTCGTCAGTTCGCCGAACCCGGACACCCTGTTCCTCACCTGCGCCGACTCCCGGATCCTGCCGGACACCATCACGGCCAGCCGGCCCGGGGATCTCTACATCGTCCGCAATGTCGGCAATCTGGTGCCCACCGATCCCGCCGAGCGCTCCGTGGATGCCGCGCTGGACTTCGCGGTCAACCAGCTGGGGGTCAGTTCGGTTGTCGTCTGCGGACATTCGTCGTGCCGCGCGATGCAGGTGGTGCTTAACGACGACACCGGCGTGGCGAACCGACCGATAGGCCAGTGGCTGCACTACGCGGACGACAGCGTCGCCGCGTTCCGGGACTGCCACCCCGCCCGGCTGAGCAGCACGTCCAACGGCTTCGCTTTCAGCGAACTCGACCAGCTGTCGATCGTCAACGTCGCCGTCCAAGTCGGGCGACTCACGCGCCACCCGCTCCTGGCGCCGCTGGTGGCGTCCGGGCAGCTGCGCGTCGTCGGCATCTTCTTCGACTTCGCGACCGTGCACGTACACGAGATCAACGAGCACGGCATCGTGCACGCCACCGAAGCGAGCCCGGTTGCGAAGGAAGCGGTCTCAGCCGTTCGGTAGACGAACCACCTGCACGAAGAACTCGTCGATCTGGCGCACCGCATTCATGAACTGGTCCAGGTCCACCGGCTTCGTGACGTAGGCATTGGCGTGCAGTTTGTAGCTGCGCAGAATGTCCTCTTCGGCCGAGGACGTGGTGAGCACCACCACCGGAATTCGACTCAGCTCCGGGTCGGACTTGATCTTCTCCAGCAGGTGCCGGCCGTCGTACTTCGGCAGATTGAGGTCGAGCAGGATCAGATCCGGCCGCGGCGCGTGCTCGTAGCCGCCCCGGCGGTAGAGGTAGTTCAGGCCTTCCTCACCGTCGTGCGCCACATGCAGCCTGTTGTTGAGCTTGTTGTGCTCGAACGCTTCCCGGGTGATCAGCTCGTCGCCGGGGTCGTCTTCCACGAGCAGGATGTCGATTGCGCGGGCGGGTGATGTCATGCGTCTGCTCCTTCGAGTGTGGCCTCAGCGTCGGGTTCAGCCTCGGATTCCGGTATGGGTAGCGTGAATTCGAAGCGCGTCCCATCGGTGTAAGTGGTGTCGATCCAGACTGTCCCGCCGTGGTGTTCGACGATCTTCTTGCACATCGCCAGTCCCAGCCCGGTTCCACCATAGGTGTCGCGGCCGTGCAAGCGCTGGAAGATGATGAACACCTTGCTGACGAACTCCTCGGGGATGCCGATGCCGTTGTCGGACACGCTGAACACCCAGTTGCCGCGGTGGTTGTCGACACCCTGGCGACAAGCGATGACGATGCGCGGCGCGCGGTCTTCCCGGCGGAATTTCACGGCGTTGCCGATCAGGTTCTGCCACAACATCGTCAGCAGCGTGGGATCGCCGAAGACCTGGGGCAGCGGCTGCTTCGGGTGGACGACCTCGGCGCCGGACTCCTCGATCGCCGCGGCGAGGTTGGCGACTGCCGTGTCCAGGGCTGTGCCGAGTTCCACCTTGGTGTACTTGGTGTTCAGGCGGCCGACCCGGGAGAAGCTGAGCAGGTCGTTGATCAGCACCTGCATGCGTTTAGCGCCGTCGACGGCGAAATCGATGTATTGGATGCCCCGCTCGTCGAGCTTGTCGCCGTAGCGTTTCTCCAGTAGCTGGCAGAACGACGCCACCTTGCGCAGCGGCTCCTGCAGATCGTGGGACGCGACGTAGGCGAACTGCTCGAGCTCCGCATTGGACCGGCGCAGCTCGGCCGCCTGCTCGTCCAGCTGGAGTTGGGCCGACTGCGACGCCTCGAGTTCGGAAACGATCCGCTGCCGCATGTTCTCCACGTCGACAGCGATGCCCCGGATATCCGCGGGCCGGCGCGGCGGTTCGATGCTGTCACTGAAGTGGCCGTCGGTGATCTGCCGGCACGAAGCGGCCAGCCTGGCCAGCGGACGGGAGACGGCACGCTGCACCAGGATCCCCAGCAGGGCCGCCGTGACGAAGAAAATCAGCACCATGGCGCCCAGCACCTGGTCCCGCCAGTTGTTCATGCGTAACAGTTGGCCGGCGCCGCGGTCTCGGGCCGCGCTGAGGTGGTCGTTCTGCGCGGCGAAAAGCTGTCGGATGTAGTCGAATTCGGCTTTGCCAAGCGCCACCGTCGCGCCGGGCACCACGGCCGGCGTGTTCGGGGTCACGCTCGCGATGAGCGGCTCAGCGTAATCCCTGCGCCAATTGGCGGCGGTGGCCTCGATGGCATCCAGGTCGGCGGTCAGGTCGGGGCGACGGGTGAGCCTGCCCCGCAGCTCCCGGGCGGCGACCTGCTCGGCGGCCACCCCCTCGTAGTAGGGCCCGAGGAACTGCCGGTCCGCGGAGATCAGGTATCCCCGCAGCCCGGTTTCCTGGTCACGCAGTGCCGATTGCAACTGGTACGCCGATACCCGCGCGGGCTGGATGTTGTCTCGGAGCTCGCGGGCCAACTCGTCGGTGCGGTCCAGCAGGACGGCACCGATCACCGCACCCAGCAGCACCAGTAGGCCCATCGTGGACAGCACGAGGGCGAGCCATCCCCTGACGGTGAACTGCTTTTTCGGCAGCGAACCCGACGCGTCGGTCCTCACGGGCGACCGGTCCGCTCCACGCGCACCACCGCGATGTCGTCGGTGAGCCCACCCTGGTCCTGAGCCAGCTCCTGGGCTCCGTCGATCAGGGCGTCGACGAACTGCGCACCGGCCAGCCCTGCGTGCCGGCACGCCAGCTCGAGCAGGCCGTCCTCGCCGAGCCGGCGCGGCCCGCGGCCCGCGTAGCCTTCGAAGAGCCCGTCGGTGAGCAGCAGCAATCCGTGACCGGCCGGCACTTCCAGCTGGTGTTGCGGCCAGTCGCTGCCGCGCAGGCCCAGTGCCGGACCGTACGGAGGCTCGATCCACTCGACCGAACCGGGCCCGTGCAGCAGCATCCCGGGATGACCCGCGCGGATGGAGGTGACCGGCCCCTGTGCCGGAATCGCCAAACTGAGCACCGTGGCGAAGACGCCGTTCTCGGCCCGTTCGGCGTGTAGCACCCGTTCCAGCTGACGCATCTGTTCCACACCGTGAATACCGGCGAAAGTCAAAGTGCGCCAAGCGATCCGCAGCGCCGCGCCGAGCGCCGCCTCGTCCGGGCCGTGCCCGGCGACGTCGCCGATCAGCACGTGGGTCACCCGGTCGGGTGTCTGCACCACGTCGTAGAAGTCGCCACACAGCAGGGCGTTCTCCCGGCTCGGCCGGTATCGGGCCACGATGTCGACGCCCGGGTCGTCCAGCAGCAGCGGGGACGGCAACAAGCCCCGTTCCAGCAGCGCGTTCTCGCGGGCGCGCAGCTGGCTGGCGTGCAGGTCGGCGGCGATCAGCTCGGCGCGCTTGCGTTCTATCGCGTAGAACAGCGCGCGCCGCAACATCTCGGGTTCGACGCGGCCCTTCACCAGGTAGTCCTGCGCACCGGCGGCCACCGCGGACGCGCCGAAGTACTCGTCGTTGAGTCCGGTCAGGACGACGATCGGCACGGTGGCGTCGCTCTTGAGGATGCGGTCCAGGGCGTCGATGCCGTTGGCGTCGGGCAGGTTCAGGTCGAGCAGGACGCAGTCCGGCCGGGCGGAGGCGAGCTGGCGCTCGGCGTGTTCCATCGACTGCGCCCACACCACCTCGATGTCGGCGACGGTGTCGGCGATCAGTTCTTCGACCAGCACGGCGTCCGCGCGGTCGTCCTCCACGAGCAGAAGAGACAGCGATTGCCACGTCGCCGCCGGGTCCAAGGGACCGGCCACCGTCATGAGGGACCCGCCGGTCCGCGGTGCGCAGGCGCAATCGCCTCAGTCACCTCACACCCCCTGGGCAGTGGAAACGTTTGAGCGGCACGACAGCGCGACGGCAGCGGCGAGTACGCCGACACCGCCCCTGCGCGTTCGTTGCCACCCCGACTGGCTGCTCAATCGCGGGGACTTGGTCGTCAGCTGGATACTAAGCGGTTGGACTGGGGTTCTCTCCCCAGTTGAAGAAACTGCATGGCATCTAACCAGAGGTGCTCAGCGCAGCAGCGCCCGTGACATCACGACCCGCTGTATCTGGTTGGTTCCCTCGTAGATCTGGGTGATCTTGGCGTCGCGCATCATCCGCTCGACCGGGAAGTCGACGGTGTAACCGGCACCGCCGAACAGCTGTACCGCGTCGGTGGTGACCTCCATGGCCACATCCGACGCCAGACACTTCGACGCCGCGGAAATGAAGCCGAGGTTGCCCTCACCGCGTTCGGCGCGCGCGGCCGCGGAGTACACCATCAGCCGCGCCGCCTCCACCTTCATCGCCATGTCGGCGATCATGAACTGCACGGCCTGGAAGTCGCTGATCGACTGACCGAACTGCTTGCGGTCCTTGGTGTAGGCGATCGCGGCGTCCAGCGCCCCCTGGGCGATGCCGACGGCCTGGGCGCCGATGGTCGGGCGGGTGTGGTCCAGGGTGGCCAGCGCCGTCTTGAACCCGGTGCCGGGATCGCCGATCATCCGGTCGCCCGGAATCCGGCAGTTCTCGAAGTACAGCTCCGTGGTGGGCGAGCCCTTGATGCCGAGCTTGCGCTCCTTGGGGCCGACGGTGAAACCCTCGTCGTCGATGTGCACCATGAACGCGGAGATACCGTTCGCGCCCTTGTCCGGGTCGGTCACCGCCATCACCGTGTACCAGCTCGACTTGCCGCCGTTGGTGATCCAGGCCTTGGCGCCGTTGAGGATCCAGTCGTCTCCGTCGGCCTTGGCCCGGGTCCGCATGGACGCCGCGTCCGAGCCCGCCTCACGTTCGCTCAGTGCATAGGAGGCCATGGCGGAGCCGTCCGCGATCGAGGGCAACACCTGCTTCTTCAGCTCGTCGGAGCCGCGCAGTATCAGCCCCATGGTGCCCAGCTTGTTGACCGCGGGGATAAGCGAGGCGGAGGCGTCGACCCGGGCCACCTCCTCGATGACGATGCAGGCCGCCACCGAGTCCGCGCCCTGACCGCCGAACTCCTCGGGCACGTGCACGGCGTTGAAGCCGGACGCGTTGAGTGCGTCCAGCGCCTCCTGGGGGAACCGGGAGTTCTCGTCCACGTCGGCGGCGTGCGGCGCGATCTCCTTCTCCGCCAGCGCGCGAATCGCCGCCCGCAACTCCTGGTGTTCCTCGGGCAACTGGAACAAATCGAACGACGCGTCTCCGGACCAACCAGCCATCTCTGCCAGCCTCCTCTTTCCTATTCGCGGGCTAACTTACCCGCAAGTCTTTGCAGTTCCGCATCCTTGGCTCGCACGGTTTCGGCCAGCTGATTCTGAAACGCGACAATGCGCGCCCGTAGTTCCGGATCTGACGATCCGAGCATCCGGACCGCCAGCAGACCGGCGTTGCGGGCGCCGCCGATGGACACCGTGGCCACCGGAACGCCGGCCGGCATCTGCACGATCGACAGCAGCGAGTCCAGGCCGTCGAGCCGGGCCAAGGGTACCGGCACGCCGATCACCGGCAGCGGCGTCGCCGAGGCCACCATCCCGGGCAGGTGGGCGGCGCCACCCGCCCCGGCGATGATCACCTCGATGCCGCGATCGGCGGCCTGCCGGGCGTAGTCGAACATCACACCCGGGGTGCGGTGCGCCGACACGACGCGGACCTCGTGCGCAACGTCGAACTCGGTGAGCGCGGCCGCGGCGTCCTGCATCACCGTCCAGTCGCTGTCGCTGCCCATGATCACGCCGACCCGGGGGTTAGTCATGGTCATGTGGATCCCATCCATCCGTCCATTGCCCGTGGGCCAACCAGTGTGCGGCCAGATCGGCACGTTCGCGCAGCTCGGCGAGGTCTTGCGGACCGGCGGCATCGGTGCCGAGGAAGTTGATGTGACCGACCTTGCGGCCAGGGCGCTCGGTCTTGCCGTAGAGGTGTACGCGGGCATCGGGCATCCGGGCGAACAGATGGTGCAGCCGTTCGTCGATGCTCATGTCCGGTGTCTGCGCCGCGCCCAGCACGTTGGCCATCACCGTCACCGGCACGGTGGCGTCGGTGTCGCCCAGCGGGTAGTCCAGCACCGCGCGCAGGTGCTGCTCGAACTGGCTGGTGCGGGAACCGTCCATGGTCCAGTGCCCGGAATTGTGTGGTCGCATCGCCAGCTCATTGACTAGGAGGGGCCCAGCAGCGCTCCCCGTTGTCTCGAACAGTTCGACGGCCAGCACGCCGACCACGCCCAGCTCCCCGGCCAGCCGCAGCGCGAGCCGCTGGGCGTCGGCGGCCACATCCGGCGCCAGATCCGGCGCCGGCGCGATCACCTGCACACAGATGCCGTCCTGCTGCACCGTCTCGACCACCGGCCACGCCGCACCCTGGCCGAACGGCGAGCGGGCGACCAGCGCCGAGAGTTCGCGGCGCAGCGCCACCCGCTCCTCGACCAGCACCGACACATCGCCGGCGAGGTACTCGCCCGCGATCTGGCGGGCGTGGGCAAGATCACGTGCCATCTGCACGCCGCGCCCGTCATAACCGCCGCGGGCCGCCTTCACCACCAGTGGGCCGCCCACCTCCCCCGCGAACGTGTCCAGCTCATCCAGCGCGTCCGCGTCTTCGATGCCCAGGTAGCGCGGCACCGGGGCACCGAGAGCCTCCAGCCGCCGCCGCATCACCAGCTTGTCCTGGGCGTGCACCAGCGCCTCCGGCGGCGGCAGCACGTTGACGCCCTCGGCGACCAGCTTGACCAGCAGTTCGTTGGGCACATGCTCGTGGTCGAAGGTCAGCGCCGTGGCACCGGCGGCGACCCGGCGCAGGTCCTCCAAGTCGGTGTGCGAGCCGACCACCACGTCGGGGGCGACCTGGGCGGCCGGCTCGTCGGCGGTGTTAGCCAGCACGCGCAGGCTCTGCCCCAGGGCGATGGCGGCCTGATGGGTCATCCGGGCTAGTTGCCCACCGCCGACCATGGCCACCAGCGGGGTACGTGGTCTCGGCACGGCCATCATGTTGTCACGGCGCCTGACCGGCGTGTTTTCCGGCTCTCGTACCAAATCGTTATGTACCATTTTGCGCCGAATTCGAGATCGTCCGTAGACTGGCGTGCTGTGTCCTTTGCCGATGCCACAATTGCGCGCCTCCCCGGGGTGGTTCAACCCTTTGCGATGCGCCACCACGAGCTGATCAAATTTGCCATCGTGGGCGGCACCACATTCATCATTGACTCGGCAATTTTCTACACGCTGAAGCTCACAATTCTCGAATCGAAGCCGGTCACGGCAAAGGTGATCGCCGGGATTGTGGCGGTCATCGCGTCCTACGTGCTCAACCGCGAGTGGAGCTTCCGGGACCGCGGCGGCCGCGAGCGCCACCACGAGGCCCTGCTGTTCTTCGCGTTCAGCGGCGTGGGCGTGCTGTTGAGCATGGCTCCGCTGTGGTTCTCCAGCTACGTGCTGCAACTGCGGGTGCCGAACGTGACGCTGACGGTGGAGAACCTCGCCGACTTCCTGTCGGCCTACATCGTCGGCAACCTGCTGCAGATGGCATTCCGGTTCTGGGCGTTCCGGCGCTGGGTGTTCCCCGACCAGTTCGCGCGCAACCCGGACAAGGCGCTGGAGTCCGCGCTGACGGCCGGCGGCATCGCCGAGGTCTTCGAGGACGCCTTGGAGGGCGGGCTGGAGGACAGCAACGTCACGCTGCTGAAGTCGTGGCGCAACCGGCGGGCCAAGGGCACCGGGCGCCTGGGCGCCTCGGGCGCGGCTCAGCTTGGCGACTCCTCCGAGCCGAGGGTGTCGAAGACTTCGTGATACAGCAGCGCGTGCACCTCGCGTAGCCGCGGAATGTTGTAGAACTCCAGCGGGTCCTGGGACGCCGATTCGATGATCAGCGTGCCGGTCCGGAACATCCGCTCGAAAATCTTGTCCCGGAATTCCACGCTGTTGATCCGCGCCAGGGGGATGTCGATGCCGCTGCGGGTGAGCACCCCGTGCCGGTACATCACCCGCCGGTTGGTGACGACGAAGTGCGTGGTCAGCCAGGACAGGAACGGCCACACTGTCAGCCAGCCGATGATGATCAGCCAGATGCCCCAGACGACGCCCTGCAGGATGTTCTTGGTGAGCTGCGCCCACTGGGTCGAGTTGACGAAGCCCGACCCCACCCCCGCCAGCGCCGTCACCAGCAGCAACGTCAGGACGGGCAGGATCAGCCGCTTCCAGTGCGGGTGACGATGAATCACGACCTGCTCGCCGGCGGCCAGCGCGTTGTCGGGGTAGCCCATGTCGCGCGAGATTACCGCAGGTGCACCACATCGCCCGCGGAAATCACGACGGTCTCGCCGGACTTCGCGGCGTCGCTGTCCCAGGTTTCCAGGATCAGCCGGCCCTGCTCGTCGATGTCGCGGGCGATCCCGACGATCTGCCGGCCACCGGGAAGTTCGGCGCGCACCCGTGAACCGAGTGTCAGGCTGCGGGCCCGGTAGTCGTTTGCCAGCTGGGGGTCGGCGCCGTCGGCGGCGCGCCAGCCGGTGATCCGCTCCCCGAGTTCGCGCAGGATCCGGCAGACGAGCACGTCGCGGTCGGGGTGCTCGACCCCCTCGCCCCGCAACGAGGTGGCTCCAGGCACGCCGGCCGGGGCCTCGCTCACGTTGAGGCCGACGCCGATCACCGCGTACGGCTTGGTCACCTCGGCCAGGATCCCGGCCAGCTTGCCGTGCCCGGTCAGCACGTCGTTGGGCCACTTGAGGCCCGCCTCGACGGTGGTGGCGGTGGCCACCGCGTCGGCCACCGCCAGGCCGGTGGCCAGTGACAGCCACCCCCAGCCGGAGGTCGGGACGTCATCAACCCGCACGCCGACCGACATGGTGATCTGCTCTCCCGGGGACACCCATTGACGGTCATGGCGCCCGCGCCCGGCCGTCTGGTGCTCGGCGATCAGCACCTGGCCGTCGATGTCGGTGCCGGACGCGGCGCGCGCCAGCAGGTCGGCGTTGGTGGAACCGGTCTGTCCGACGACATCGAGGCGCTGCCAGTAGGACTGCCCGCCGATGACCTGGGTGCGCAGTGCGGCCTCGTCGAACAGCTGATCCCGATCAGTCATCCGGTCAGCCTATCCAGCATGTCCCGCACGGCCAGGTAACTGAACACCATGCTGGTGCCGATCGGGTTGCCGCCACCCGGGTACGCGGTCCCACTGGGTGCGGCCATGGTGTTGCCGGCCGCATACAGGCCCGGAATGGGGCGCCCGGACCTGTCGAGCACCCGCGCCGCGGTGTCGGTGCGCAGCCCGCCCTTGGTGCCCAGGTCCGAGATGCCGAACGCGGCGGCGTGAAACGGCGGCCGGTCGATGGGCACCAGGGGCGACGCGCCGCCGGAGAACGCCCGGTCGAACGCCTCGTCGCCGCGGCCGAAATCCTTGTCGACTCCGGTGCCGGCGAAGTCATTGAAGCGGGCCACGGTGGCAGCCAGTCTCGGCCCGGGGACACCGATCTTGGCGGCCAATTCCTCCAGCGTGTCGGCGGTGTGCCACAGCCCGGCCTCGACATACTTCTCGGTCTCGACGATCGGGACGTTGGCGGCCTTGACCGGCGGCCGCTCGCCTTCCTTGTCGTCGTAGACCATCCAGTACGGCAGGGCCAGCGAGCCGTCTTGCAACTGGGCGATGATCTCGCGGCCGGCCCGGTCATAGGCCCGGGACTCGTTGACGAATCGGTCGCCGTCCTGGTTGACGAAGATGCCGCCGGTGAACCACAGCGCGAAGGCGGAGCGGCCGTCGGGGTGGGTCATGCCGGGCGACCACCACGCCTGGTCCAGCAGGTCGGTGTCCGCACCGGCCGCGACGCCCGCCTGCAGCGCCCGGCCCAGACTGCCCGGGCCGCCCATGGTGTCGCGTGCGACTCCCGGCACGCCATGAAGGCGGCGAAGCTCGTCGTTGTTCTCGAAGCCGCCCGCTGCCAGCAGCACTCCGCGACGGGCCCAGATGGCCGTGCGCTTGCACTCGCTCTCGACGATGGCACCCTGGACGGCGCCGTCGGTGACCACCAGCTCGACCAGCGTTGTGTTGAGGCGCAGAGTGGCGTTGGGGTACTGGCCGATGGCTTTGAGGAACCGTGCGATCAGCGCCCGGCCGCCGATGTAGTAGTCGGGCGGGGTCGGTGCGCCCAGCCGATCGGTGTCCAGCGGCCCGCGGATCGCGTCGCGCAGTTCGGGAGCGGCGGCCACCTTCAGCGGCTTGGCCGCGATGTGGCGCTGGCCGTCCAGGCGGGCCTTCGGCGCCTTGCCGTAGTAGTCGGGCCACGGCAACGGCACGAACTTCAGGTCGGGATCCTGCTCGAGGTATTCGATCAGCGGCGCACCGCCACGGACGAAGGTCTCCTGCAGGTCACGTGGAGTCCGGTCGCCGACCACCGCGTGGTAGTAGGTCAGTGCGTCCTCGATGGTGTCTTCGAGACCGCCCCAGTTACCGGCCCGCAACAGCACCGGATTACACGGAAACCACACCCCACCGCCACCGGAATACGCGGTGGTACCGCCGAACTTGTCGGTCGCCTCGATCATGAGCACGTCGAGGCCTTCGCGGGCGGCGGTATACGCGCCGGTGACACCACCGCCGCCGGACCCGGCAACCAGGACGTCGCGCTCTTCTGACCAGTCCACCGCACCTTGGGCGCCCATGACCGGAGACTACTTAAGGGCTGCTTAAGGACCGGGCAGGGGCCTGCCGATAACATCGACTCCCATGACAAGCGTTGCCGACCACACGGCCGAACCCGCTGCCGAGCACACCATCGACATCCACACCACCGCGGGCAAGTTGGCGGAGCTGCACAAGCGCAGAGAAGAGTCGCTGCACCCGGTGGGTGAGGCGGCCGTCGACAAGGTGCACGCCAAGGGCAAGCTCACCGCTCGCGAGCGCATCACCGCCCTGCTCGACGAGGACTCGTTCGTCGAGCTGGACGCACTGGCCAAGCACCGCAGCACCAACTTCGGGCTGGAGAAGAACCGCCCGGTGGGTGACGGCGTGGTCACCGGCTACGGCACCATCGACGGGCGCGACGTGTGCATCTTCAGCCAGGACGCCACCGTGTTCGGCGGCAGCCTGGGCGAGGTCTACGGCGAGAAGATCGTCAAGGTCCAGGAGCTGGCCATCAAGACCGGCCGGCCGCTGATCGGCATCAACGACGGCGCCGGCGCCCGCATCCAGGAGGGTGTGGTCTCCCTCGGCCTATACAGCAGGATCTTCCGCAACAACATCCTGGCTTCGGGCGTCATCCCGCAGATCTCGCTGATCATGGGCGCCGCGGCCGGCGGGCACGTCTACTCCCCCGCGCTGACTGACTTCGTGATCATGGTCGACCAGACCAGCCAGATGTTCATCACCGGCCCCGACGTCATCAAGACCGTCACCGGCGAAGACGTCACCATGGAGGAACTCGGCGGCGCCCACACCCACATGGCCAAGTCGGGCACGCTGCACTACGTCGCCTCCGGAGAGCAGGACGCCTTCGAGTGGGTCCGTGACCTGCTGAGCTACCTGCCGCCCAACAACGCCACCGACGCCCCCCGCGAGCCGTTCCCGGTGCCCGCCGGGGCGATCGAGGAGAACCTCACCGACGAGGACCTCGAGCTGGACACGCTGATCCCGGACTCGCCCAACCAGCCCTACGACATCCACGAGGTGATCACCCGGATCCTCGACGACGACGAGTTCCTGGAGATCCAGGCGGGGTACGCCCAGAACATCGTCGTCGGGTTCGGGCGCATCGACGGCCGGCCGGTGGGCCTGGTCGCCAATCAGCCCACCCAGTTCGCCGGCTGCCTGGACATCAACGCCTCGGAGAAGGCCGCCCGGTTCGTCCGGACCTGCGACTGCTTCAACATCCCGATCGTCATGCTGGTGGACGTCCCCGGCTTCCTGCCCGGCACCGGCCAGGAATACAACGGCATCATCCGGCGCGGCGCCAAGCTGCTGTACGCCTACGGCGAGGCCACCGTCCCCAAGATCACGGTCATCACCCGCAAGGCCTACGGCGGCGCCTACTGCGTCATGGGTTCCAAGGACATGGGCTGTGACGTCAACCTGGCCTGGCCGACGGCACAGATCGCCGTGATGGGCGCCTCGGGCGCGGTCGGCTTCGTCTACCGCCAGAAGCTGGCCGAAGCGGCCAAGAACGGCGAGGACGTGGACGCGCTGCGGCTGGAGTTGCAGCAGGAGTACGAGGACACGCTGGTCAACCCGTACATCGCCGCCGAGCGCGGCTATGTCGACGCGGTGATCCCACCGTCGCACACCCGCGGCTACATCGGCACAGCGTTGCGGTTGCTGGAGCGCAAGATCGCACAGTTGCCGCCGAAGAAGCACGGGAACATTCCCCTGTGAGCGAGGTGAGCGACGTGAGCGACGTGAGTGACGTGAGCGACGTGAGTGACGTGACCGAAGGCACCGACGGCACCGGGGTGCCGCACCCGCACGAGCCGCACCTCCAGGTCCTGCGGGGGCACCCCACCGACCAGGAGCTGGCCGCGCTGGTCGCCGTCCTGGGCACCATCGGGCATGCGCCCGAGCCGGCCCCGCCCGAGCCCTCCCGCTGGGGCCTGCCGGTGGATCAGTTGCGCTATCCCGTCTACAGCTGGCAGCGGATCACCCTGCAGGAAATGACGCACATGCGCCAATGACGCGGCTGGTGCTCGGGTCGGCCTCGACGGGCCGGCTCAAAGTGCTACGTCAGGCAGGCGTCGATCCCCTGGTGCGGGTCTCCGGCCTCGACGAGGACGCGATGATCGCGGCGCTGGGACCCGAGGCCGCGCCGGACGAGGTGGTGCGCGCGCTGGCCCGCGCCAAGGCCGAACACGTGGCGGCCACGGTTGACGAGCGCGACGTGACCGCGAATTGTGTTGTGCTGGGCTGTGATTCGATGCTCTACCTGGACGGCCGGTTGTGCGGCAAACCGGCGTCCGTCGAGGACGCCCGCGAGCAGTGGCGGTCGATGGCCGGGCGCTCCGGGCAGTTGCACACCGGGCACTGCCTGATTCAGCTGCGCGACCATGGAGTGGTCCGCGTGGAATCCGAAACATCAATCACCACGGTGCATTTCGGCACACCGACGGACTCCGACCTGGAGGCATACCTGGCCAGCGGTGAGCCCCTGCGCGTCGCCGGAGCGTTCACGGTGGACGGCCTGGGCGGGTGGTTCATCGACGGAGTCGACGGCGACCCGTCGACCGTGATCGGCGTCAGCCTGCCACTGCTGCGCTCGCTGCTGGCGCGCTGCGGATTGTCGGTCGGCGACCTGTGGGCGGGCAACGCCGCCTAGCCTCGAAACCATGGCCACCTGGACCGAGTTCGTCACGCAGGCCCCTCAGATCGCGGCCACCTTCATCCGCCGTCATCGCGCCACGGGCAACCTGTGCATGCTGGCCACCCTGCGCTCCGACGGCTTCCCGCGGATCAGCCCGATGGAGCCGCGGATATTCGAAGACCAGTTGTGGATCTCCGGCATGCCGGACACCACGAAATACCGCGATCTGCAACGTGATCCGCGGTTATGCCTGCACACCGCCACCGTCGACACGCAGGTCGAAGACGGTGACGCCAAGCTGTGGGGGCGGGCCCACACCGTCCCCTACGGCCCGCTGAACCAGCGCTTCGCCGATGCGCTGTTCGACGAGATCGGGCTCGACCTGCGCGGCCAGGAGTTCGATCTCATCGGCGTCGACATCACCGGAGCCTCGGCGGTACACGTCGGCGACGGCCACCTGGACATCACCATCTGGAAGCCGGGCCAGGCCGAGCGGGTGGTGCGCAAGCACTGAGTAGGCTGGCGCACGTGCCGCTTCCTCCGGATCCCAGCCCCACCCTGCAGGCCTACGCCCATCCCGAACGGCTCGTGACCGCCGATTGGCTGTCCGCCCACCTGGGCTCACCCGGCCTGGCGATCGTCGAATCTGATGAAGATGTGTTGCTCTACGACGTGGGCCACATCCCCGGCGCCGTCAAGATCGACTGGCACACCGACCTCAACGACCCACGGGTGCGGGATTACATCAACGGCGAGCAGTTCGCCGCGCTGATGGACAGCAAGGGCATCGCCCGGGATGACACCGTGGTGATCTACGGAGACAAGAGCAACTGGTGGGCTGCCTACGCGCTGTGGGTGTTCACCCTGTTCGGCCACCCCGACGTGCGGTTGCTCAACGGCGGGCGGGACCTCTGGCTGTCCGAGCGGCGCGACACCACCCTGGACGTGCCCCGCCGGAACTCGTCGGGCTACCCCGTCGTGCAACGCAACGACGCCCCGATCCGGGCCTACAAGGACGACGTGCTGCAGGCCATCGGCAGTGAGCCGCTGATCGACGTGCGCTCTCCCGACGAATACACCGGCAAGCGCACCCACATGCCCGACTACCCCGAGGAAGGCGCGCTGCGCGCCGGCCACATCCCCACCGCGCGGTCGATTCCGTGGGGCAAGGCGGCCGACGAGAACGGGCGCTTCCGTAGCCGTGAGGAGCTCGACGAGCTGTACGACTTCTTGAGCCCCGACGACCGGACCATCGTCTACTGCCGCATCGGCGAGCGGTCCAGCCACACCTGGTTCGTGCTGACCCACCTGTTGGGCAAGCCGGATGTGCGCAACTACGACGGCTCGTGGACCGAGTGGGGCAACACCGTGCGGGTGCCGATCGTCGCCGGCATTGAGCCAGGTGAAGCACCAGGGCGATGAACCGATGAGCATGCCGGCGCCCCTGGCTGACGTGGTGTCCGACTTCGCCGAGGTCCAGGGCCAGGACAAGCTGCAGCTGTTGCTGGAGTTCGCCAACGAGCTCCCAGCACTCCCGGCCGATCTCGCCGAGGCGGCGATGGAGCCGGTTCCCGAGTGTCAGTCGCCGCTGTTCCTCCATGTGGACGCCAGCGACCCGGACCGGGTGCGGTTGTACTTCAGCGCTCCCGCCGAGGCACCCACCACGCGCGGATTCGCCGCCATTCTGGCGGCCGGGCTGGACGAGCAACCGGCCGACGCCATCCTCGGGGTGCCCGAAGATTTCTATACCGAACTCGGTCTGGCCGCTCTGATCAGCCCTCTTCGGCTGCGCGGCATGTCGGCGATGCTGACGCGAATCAAAAGACGGCTGCGCGAAGCAGCCTGAAGGGGGAACCGCGTGACCGCCTCCGCGGCGCGCCGCATAAACTTCCCCCGATAAGACTTGTAAGAAAATCTCTTAAAGAGAAATTTCTTCCACGACAGACGAAGAAGACGTCGATACAGGAGGCGCTAGTGCCCAGTCACGCCAGCTCGAAGATCTCCAAGGTTCTGGTCGCAAACCGCGGTGAGATCGCAGTCCGGGTGATCCGGGCAGCCCGGGATGCCGGACTGGCCAGCGTGGCTGTTTACGCCGAGCCCGACGCGGACGCGCCACACGTCAGGCTCGCCGACGAGGCGTTCGCATTGGGCGGGCAGACCTCGGCCGAGTCCTACCTCGACTTCGGCAAGCTGCTGGACGCGGCCGCCAAATCCGGTGCCAACGCCGTGCACCCCGGCTACGGCTTCCTGTCGGAGAACGCCGACTTCGCCCAGGCGGTGATCGACGCCGGCCTGATCTGGATCGGGCCCAGCCCGCAGTCGATCCGCGACCTCGGTGACAAGGTCACCGCGCGCCACATCGCCGCCCGTGCCCAGGCCCCGCTGGTGCCGGGCACCCCGGACCCGGTCAAGGACGCCGACGAGGTGGTCGCCTTCGCACAGGAATACGGCGTGCCGGTCGCGATCAAGGCGGCCTTCGGCGGCGGCGGGCGCGGCATGAAGGTGGCCCGCACCATCGAGGAGATTCCGCACCTGTACGAGTCCGCGGTGCGCGAAGCGGTCGCCGCCTTCGGTCGCGGCGAGTGCTTCGTCGAGCGCTACCTGGACAAGCCCCGCCACGTCGAGGCACAGGTGATCGCCGACCAGCACGGCAACGTCATCGTCGCCGGCACCCGCGACTGCTCGTTGCAGCGCCGCTTCCAGAAGCTGGTCGAGGAAGCGCCTGCGCCGTTCCTGACCGACGCGCAGCGCAAGGAGATCCACGAGTCGGCCAAGCGGATCTGCAAAGAGGCGCATTACTACGGCGCCGGCACCGTCGAGTACCTGGTGGGCCAGGACGGCCTGATCTCGTTCCTGGAGGTCAACACCCGTCTGCAGGTCGAGCACCCGGTCACCGAGGAGACCGCGGGCATCGACCTGGTCCTGCAGCAGTTCAAGATCGCCAACGGCGAGAAGCTGGACATCACTGAAGACCCGACGCCGCGCGGGCACGCCATCGAGTTCCGCATCAACGGTGAGGACGCCGGCCGCGGCTTCCTGCCCGCCCCCGGCCCGGTCACCAAGTTCCACCCGCCGAGCGGCCCCGGTGTGCGCCTGGACTCCGGCGTCGAGTCCGGCTCGGTGATCGGCGGCCAGTTCGACTCGATGCTGGCCAAGTTGATCGTCTACGGCGCCGACCGGCACGAGGCGCTCGCCCGCGCCCGGCGCGCCCTGGACGAATTCGAGGTCGAGGGCCTGGCCACGGTGATCCCGTTCCACCGCGCCGTTGTCTCCGACCCGGCGTTCATCGGTGACGAAGACGGCTTCACCGTGCACACCCGCTGGATCGAGACCGAGTGGGACAACACCATCGAGCCTTTCACCGGCGGCGACCCGATCGATGAAGAAGAGAGCCGGCCGCGGCACAAGGTGGTCGTCGAGGTCGACGGCCGCCGCGTCGAGGTCTCGCTGCCCGGCGATCTGGCGCTGTCCAACGGTGCGCCCGACGCCGTCGGCGTGGTGCGCCGCAAGCCCAAGCCGCGCAAGCGGGGTGCGCACTCCGGCGCGACCGCCTCCGGCGACGCGGTGACCGCACCGATGCAGGGCACCGTGGTCAAGGTTGCCGTCGAGGAGGGCCAGGAGGTCGCTCAGGGCGACCTGGTGGTGGTCCTGGAGGCGATGAAGATGGAGAACCCGGTGACCGCGCACAAGGACGGTGTCATTACCGGTCTGGCCGTGGAGCCCGGCGCCGCCATCACTCAGGGCACGGTGCTCGCCGAGATCAAGTAGGCGCTTGCAGACTGCGTCGAGTGTGCGCACACCGCGTCGAGTGTGCGCACACCGCGGCCGACACGCCGGCGGGGGCGTTACAGCCGCACACTCGACCGTTCCTGTGAATAGGGCTCCCTCGTTTGTCGGGCCTGCAGACCGCGGGTAGGGTCGAAAGCAGGTTGAGTTCACAGCCGCCTGGAAACACCGTCTTGTAGGTGCGACTTCCGACCGCGGCATTTCGCTTACTCGATGTGATCCACAGCAACGAACGATCGTCGACTGATGGAGTTCACAAATGTCTGTGACACAAACCTGGCTGAAATGCGAGAACGCCGAGTTCAACGCCCAATGGGAACAGGGTTCAGGCATGGTCAGCGCTTGCGGTGAGCTTGATGCCGCCAACGCTGACCTGCTCGCCGAATACGTCGCGCGGTGCGTCAAGCACTGCCGCTGGCTGACGCTGGATCTGACGGGCCTGAAATTTATTGGCACAGCCGGATTTTCGGCTCTACACCGGATCAATGTGGTGTGCTCGGGAGCCGATGTGCGCTGGGCGATAGTGCCCAGCCTGGCCGTCGCGCGGTTGCTGCGCATCTGCGACCCCGACGGGGTGCTGCCCACCGCCGGGCCGAAACAGCCGGCGCAGGCGCGACTACTCCAGTTGATCCCGGAGTCGAGCTAGCGACTTGGCCAGCAGGCGGGATACGTGCATCTGCGAGATGCCGACCCGCTCGGCGATCTGAGTCTGCGTCATCGACTCAAAGAACCTCAGGACCAACACCATTCGTTCCCGCTCCGGCAGCGCCTCCAGCAGCGGGCGCAGTGCTTCGCGGTTCTCGATGCGGTCCAGACCCTGGTCGACGTCGCCCAGAGTGTCGGCGATGGCGCGCGCGTCGTCGTCTTCGTTGCCGCCACCGCTGTCGATGGACAGGGTGTTGTAGGAGCTGCCGGCAACCAGGCCCTCCACCACTTCGGCGCGGTCCATACCCAGCTCGGCGGCGAGCTCGGTGGCGGTGGGCGCTCGGCCCAGTCGCTGCGACAACTCCGCGGTGGCGGTGCCCAGCCGCAGGTGCAGTTCCTTGAGCCGGCGCGGAACCTTGACCGACCAGCTGTTGTCGCGGAAGTGCCGCCGGACCTCACCCATGATGGTGGGCACGGCGAAAGAGACGAAATCAGAACCGGTTTCGACGTCGAAGCGGACCACCGCGTTGACCAGCCCGACGCGGGCCACCTGGATCAGGTCGTCGCGGGGTTCCCCCCGGCCTTCGAACCGGCGAGCGATGTGGTCGGCCAACGGCAGGCAGCGTTCCACGATCTTGTCCTGATGACGCTGAAACTCCGCCGAGCCGGCCGGGAAGCCGGCCAGCTCACGGAACATGTCCGGGACATCGGCGTATTCATTGGGACGCGAATTTGAACCGCCGGCAGTTTGCTGTGTCAACTGGCAGTCACTTACTGGGGGCCGCCCGTCGCGCGGTCAACGAGATGCCGAAGACACTGCCCGCGGCGTCGGGCTCGCGACCGTCATGGAAAGTCTGGACATCGTCGGCCAGGGAGGTCAGGACGTGCCAGCTGAAGCTGCCCGGCGCCACGACGTCATGCGTGTCGCAGGCCGCGGAGGCCTCGACCACGAGTTCGTCGTCGCGGGGGTCGACCACCAGCGTCAGGACCGCGCCGGGCGTCGCCGAGCGGATCAGACGCGTGCAGGCCTCGTCTACCGCCAGCCGCAGATCCGCTACCGCGTCGAAATCCAGGTCCTCGAAGGTGCCGATGGCACCCACCAAGGTGCGCAGCATCGCCAGGTTCTCCAGCCGTGCGGCAACGTTCAATTCGACGGCGCGGTATCCGCGTTGGCGCCCGTCAGCGCGCTGTTCCGCATCGGTCATCTGGCCTCCCGGCAATATTCGGCCGACACTACTCCCGGCAGGGGTCCCGGCAGGGTCGCCGGATTGCGGCCCGCCGTGGACCAAGGGGTCGAGCCGGTTGGTCATGATCGCCACCGGGTATCTAACCAGTTGCGGGCGAAGTCGACATAACCGGCACAATCCCCGGTGCGAAAAGGGTCTGGATCGGTGTCGACGTAATTCGGTTCCCCATGATGGGGTAACCACGCTGACGCGGAACTGCCGTTACTCATCATGGTGCAGAGTTGATACCCCAATGTCGGTACGGATAAAACTCCGCCGACCAGGTTTCCGTGTGTGACCTTCCTGACGCAGCCCGCCGCCACCACAATGCTCGGCCGCACAGCGGATCGATGCGCCAGCCGGAGGGCACAGAGCTGACTATTCGCGGCTAATGCCGCGGATATCAGAATGCGAGGGCGAGGGCCGGCCCCGCGATGTGCGGCACGCTCATGGCCAGGGTCACCAACATCAACGTCAGCAGGAACCATCCGGCGCCGTGCCACCCCCACCAGGTGCCCTCGTCGCGCCACACCCGGTAGGTCCGCACGAACGCCCACAAGCCGGCGACCAGCAGGATCAGCGGACCGCCCAACGCCAGCATCGTGCGCTCCGGCGGACCGCAGGCGACGGTGTCGGTGCTGGCGCCGCCGCAGGTGCTGACCCACAACGCCGCGATGACGACGAAGCCGACCGCGGCGGCGGTGGCCAAGGCGGCGAAGCGGATGGCGGCATGGACTTCCCTGTCGTCCTGACCCGCGCGGTCACCATTGCGCAATCTCTCGTCTGCTGTTCGCATCGGAGCACCTCTTGTATCTCGCCGATCGCCTGCGGTGATTGCCGGATTTTGTTAGCCGCAGAGCGTTTTTTATGCCATACCCAGCGACAACGCCGTGCAAACCGGCTGCGGTCCGTGTCACAACCTGCCGGCACTTCCGCCGGCCGTTGGGATACGCGGGTAGCGGCGCGCATATCCGCCGTGAGTAATATCTGTCCTTATGGCGACAGCCAGGAGGCGGTTATCCCCTGAGGATCGACGCGCTGAACTGCTCGCTCTGGGGGCGGAAGTCTTCGGTAAGCGACCCTACGACGAGGTGCGGATCGACGAGATTGCCGAGCGCGCCGGGGTTTCGCGTGCGCTGATGTACCACTACTTCCCTGACAAGCGGGCGTTCTTCGCCGCCGTCGTCAAGGATGAAGCGGACCGGCTCTACGCGGCGACCAACACCCAGCCTTCCCCGGGCATGACAATGTTCGAGGAGATCCGGATGGGCGTGCTGGCCTACATGGCCTACCACGAACAAAACCCGGAGGCCGCCTGGGCGGCGTATGTGGGCCTGGGTCGTTCCGACCCGGTTCTACTCGGCATCGACGACGAAGCCAAGAACCGCCAGATGGAACACATCATGACCCGCATCGCGGAAGTCGTCGGCGGGATACCGGGACAGGCCGCCCTGGAAGCCGAGGTGGAACGCGATCTGCGGGTCATCCTCAACGGCTGGCTGGCATTCACCTTCGAGACCTGCCGGCAGCGGATCATGGATCAGACACTGGAAGCCGACCGGCTTGCCGACGCCTGCGCGCACACGCTGCTGGACGCGATCGCCCGGGTCCCGCAGATCCCCCCGCAGCTGGCTGAGGCCATGGCGACCGCACGGTTCAAGCCGCAGGTTTAGTCGCGTGTCGGTGCCCCTTGGCACCATGGCAAGGTGAGCACTTCCACGCCGGCCCCGCAGTCTGCACTGGACCGGTTCAGCGCGATCACTCGCGACTGGTTCGCCAGCACGTTCGCCGCGCCCACCACCGCGCAGTCGCAGGCGTGGGCTGCTATCGCCGACGGCGATAACACCCTGGTCATCGCGCCGACCGGCTCGGGCAAGACGCTGGCCGCCTTCCTGTGGGCGCTGGACAGCCTGGCCGCCGCGCCAGATCGGCCGCGCGGCACCCGGGTGCTGTACGTTTCGCCACTCAAGGCGCTCGCGGTCGACGTCGAGCGCAACCTGCGCACTCCGCTAGCCGGGCTGACCCGGCTCGCGCAGGCCCGCGGCCTGCCCGCGCCCGAGATCAGCGTGGGTGTCCGGTCCGGAGATACGCCGCCCGCCCAGCGCCGCCAACTCGTCAACTCACCGCCCGACGTTCTGATCACCACCCCCGAGTCGTTGTTCCTGATGCTGACGTCGGCGGCGCGCGAAACCCTGGCCGGCGTCCAGACGGTGATCGTCGACGAGATCCACGCCATCGCAGCCACCAAGCGCGGCGCGCATCTGGCGCTGTCGCTGGAGCGGCTGGACGAACTGCGGGAGGGCCGCGGCGCCCAGCGCATCGGCCTGTCGGCGACCGTGCGTCCGCCGGAGGAACTGGCCCGGTTCCTGTCCGGGCAGTCGCCGACCACGATCGTGGCGCCGCCGTCGGCCAAGACGGTCGAGCTGTCGGTTCAGGTACCGGTGCCCGACATGGCGAACCTGGCCAACAACTCGATCTGGCCCGATGTCGAGGCCCGCCTGGTCGACCTGATCGAATCGCACAACTCGACCATCGTGTTCGCCAACTCGCGGCGGCTGGCCGAGCGACTTACCTCACGGCTCAACGAGATTCACGCCGAGCGCACCGGTGTCGAGTTACCGGCGGGCAGCAATGCACAGGTCGCCGGCGGCGCGCCGGCCTACGTGATGGGTAGCGGCCAGAGCTTCGGCGCACCGACGCTGCTGGCCCGCGCGCACCACGGGTCGGTCAGCAAAGAACAACGCGCCATCGTCGAAGAAGACCTCAAGAGCGGACAGCTCAAAGCCGTGGTGGCCACGTCCAGCTTGGAACTGGGCATCGACATGGGCGCAGTCGATCTGGTGATTCAGGTGGAGGCGCCGCCGTCGGTGGCCAGCGGCCTGCAACGGATCGGCCGGGCCGGCCACCAGGTCGGCGAGGTCTCGCGCGGGGTGTTGTTCCCCAAGCACCGCACCGACCTGATCGGCTGCGCGGTCAGCGTGCAACGGATGCTCACCGGCCAGATCGAGATCATGCGGGTGCCGGCCAACCCGCTGGACATCCTGGCCCAGCACACGGTGGCCGCGGCGGCGTTGGAGCCTCTCGACGCCGACCGCTGGTTCGACACCGTGCGGCGCAGCGCGCCGTTCGCGACGCTGCCGCGCAGCGTGTTCGAGGCGACCCTGGACCTACTGTCCGGCAAGTATCCGTCGACCGACTTCGCCGAACTCCGGCCGCGGCTGGTGTACGACCGCGACCACGGCACGCTGACCGCCCGGCCCGGCGCGCAGCGGCTGGCCGTCACCTCCGGCGGCGCCATCCCCGACCGCGGGCTGTTCACCGTCTACCTGGCCACCGATTCTGAAAAGCCCTCGCGGGTAGGCGAACTCGATGAGGAGATGGTCTACGAGTCGCGCCCCGGCGACGTCATCGCACTCGGTGCCACCAGCTGGCGCATTGTCGAGATCACTCACGATCGGGTGCTGGTGGTGCCCGCGCCGGGGCAGCCCGCCCGGCTTCCGTTCTGGCGCGGCGACAACGCCGGCCGCCCCGCCGAACTCGGTGCCGCCCTGGGCGCGCTCACCGGCGAACTGGCCGCCCTCACCCGCGATGAGTTCGATAAGCGTTGTGCCGGTTGGGGTTTCGATGAGTACGCCCGGGACAACCTGTGGGGGCTGCTGGACGAGCAGCGCGCCGCGACCCGCGTGGTGCCCACCGACATGACGCTGCTGGTCGAGCGGTTCCGGGACGAACTGGGCGACTGGCGGGTGGTCCTGCACTCGCCCTACGGGTTGCAGGTGCACGGCCCGCTCGCGCTGGCCGTGGGCCGGCGGCTACGCGAACGCTACGGTCTCGACGAGAAGCCGACCGCCTCCGACGACGGCATCGTGGTGCGGCTGCCGGACACCGAGGAAGCGCCGCCGGGCGCCGAACTGTTCGTGTTCGATCCCGATGAGATCGATCCGATCGTCACCGCGGAGGTCGGGGAATCGGCCCTGTTCGCTTCCCGGTTCCGGGAGTCGGCCGCCCGGGCCCTGCTGCTGCCGCGCCGCAACCCCGGACGCCGGTCGCCGTTGTGGCAGCAGCGTCAGCGCGCCGCCCAGTTGCTCGAGGTCGCGCGCAAGTATCCCGATTTCCCGATCGTGCTGGAGACCGTCCGCGAGTGCCTGCAGGACGTCTACGACGTGCCGACCCTGAGCAATCTGATGACGCAGATCGGTCAGCGCAAGGTGCGGGTGATCGAGGTCGAGACCGCGCGCCCGTCACCGTTTGCCGCCTCGCTGCTGTTCGGGTACGTCGGGGCGTTCATGTACGAGGGCGACGTCCCGCTGGCCGAGCGGCGAGCGGCGGCCCTGTCGCTGGACAGCTCGCTGCTCGCCGAACTGCTCGGCCGCGTCGAGCTGCGCGAGCTACTCGATCCCGAGGTCATCGCCGGCACCGGCCGGCAATTGCAGCACCTGTCGTCCGACCGGCTGGCGCGCGACGCCGAGGGCGTCGCCGACCTGCTGCGCCTGCTCGGCCCGATGACCGAGGACGAGATCGTCGCCCGGGCGACGGCCGAAGACGTCGGGGGGTGGCTGGAAGGTCTGCGCGCCGCCCGGCGGGCGCTAACGGTGTCTTTCGCCGGGCGCAGCTGGTGGGTCGCCGTCGAGGACATCGGCCGGCTCCGCGACGGGGTCGGGGCTGCAGTCCCGGTAGGCCTGCCCGCGGCGTACACCGAATCGGTGGCAGACCCGCTGGGCGAGCTGCTGAGCCGCTACGCGCGAACCCACACGCCGTTCAGCACCGCCGAAGCCGCCGCCCGGTTCGGGTTGGGGCTGCGGGTGACGGCCGACGTGCTGGGCCGCCTGGCCGCGGACGGCCGGCTCATGCGCGGCGAGTTCGTCGCCGCGACGTCCACCGGCGCCGGCTCCGAGCAGTGGTGTGACTCCGACGTGCTGCGGATTCTGCGGCGCCGTTCGCTGGCCGCGCTGCGGGCCCAAGTCGAGCCGGTCAGCACCGCCGCCTACGGGCGGTTCCTGCCGGCCTGGCACCAGGTGGGCACCTCCGACACGGGGGTGGACCGTCTGGCATCCGTGATCGATCAGCTGGCCGGTGTGCGGATTCCGGCCTCGGCGCTGGAGCCGCTGGTGCTGGGGCCGCGAGTTCGTGACTACTCACCCGCCATGCTCGACGAGCTGCTCGCCGCCGGCGAGGTCACCTGGTCGGGCGCGGGGTCGATCTCGGGCAGCGACGGCTGGATCGCGCTGCATGCGGCCGACTCCGTGCCGCTGACGCTGTCCCCGCCCGCCGAGATCGAGTTCACCGACGTGCACCGGGGCATCATGGACGCCCTGTCCGGCGGCGGCGCGTACTTCTTCCGCCAGCTCGCCGGCGCCGGCGGGTCGGAGTCCGAGCTGAAAGCAGCGCTCTGGGAACTCGTCTGGGCCGGCTGGGTCACCGGCGACACCTTCGCTCCGGTGCGCGCCCTGCTGGGCGGCAGCACCGGCCCGCGCAGGCGCTCGGCGCCCGCGCACCGCACCCAGCGCGCACCGCGGCTGAGCCGCTACAGCGTCGCGCACGCGCAGGTCCGCTCGGCCGACCCCACGGTGGCGGGGCGGTGGTCGGCGCTGCCCCCGCCGGAGCCGGACTCCACGCTGCGGGCCCATTTCCAGGCCGAGCTGCTGTTGAACCGCCACGGGGTGCTGACCAAAGGCGCGGTGGCCGCCGAAGGTGTGCCCGGCGGCTTCGCCACGCTCTACAAAGTGCTGAGCGCGTTCGAAGACGCCGGACGCTGCCAGCGCGGGTACTTCGTGGAGTCGCTGGGCGGCGCACAGTTCGCGGTCGCTTCGACCGTGGACCGGCTACGCAGCTACCTCGACGGGGTGGACCCGCAACGACCGGATTACCGCGCGGTGGTGCTGGCCGCGACCGACCCGGCCAACCCCTACGGCGCGGCGCTGCCGTGGCCCGCCTCCAACGCCGAAGGTTCGGCGCGGCCGGGCCGCAAGGCCGGGGCGCTGGTGGTGTTGGTGGACGGCGAGCTGTGCTGGTTCTCCGAACGCGGCGGACGGTCGCTGCTGACGTTCACTGACGACCCGGACGCCAGCCACGCGGCGGCCGTCGCGCTGGCCGAACTCGTCTCATCCCGGCGGGTGCCGGCGCTGCTGGTCGAGCGGGCCAACGGCGTGTCGGTGCTGACTCCCGACGGCCCCGCCACGGCGGCGCTGGATGCGTTGGTTGAGGCCGGGTTCTCCCGCACGCCACGCGGACTGCGGCTGCGGTAGCCATGCCCGAAGGTGACACCGTCTTTCACACCGCCGCCGTGCTGCGAGAGAACCTGGCCGGTCGCACGCTCACGCGCTGCGATGTCCGGGTGCCCAAGTTCGCCACTGTGGACCTCACCGGCCAAGTGGTCGACGAGGTCCTCAGCCGGGGCAAGCACCTGTTCATCCGGGTCGGTCCGGCCAGCATTCACTCCCACCTGAAGATGGACGGCAGCTGGCGGATCGGCCGTCAGCGCGTGGATCACCGGGCGCGCATCATCCTGGAAGCCGGCGACGTCCGCGCCGTCGGCAACGATCTCGGCGTGCTGGAGATCCTCGAGCGCGAGCACGACGAGGCCGCTGTCGCACATCTGGGCCCGGATCTGCTGGGGCCCGACTGGGACGCGCGGGTCGCCGCCGCCAACCTGGTCGCCGAACCGGATCGCCCTATCGCTGCGGCGCTGCTGGACCAGCGCGTGATGGCCGGCGTCGGAAACGTCTACAGCAACGAATTGTGTTTCGTCTTCGGGCATCTGCCCACCGCGCCGGTGCGCGCCCTGGCCGATCCGCTGCGTCTGGTGTCGCGGGCCCGGGAGATGTTGTGGACCAACCGTTCTCGCCGCAACCGCACCACCACAGGCGACACCAGGGCGGGGCGGCAGGTGTGGGTGTACGGACGGGCGGGCCAGCCGTGCCGGCGTTGCGCCACCCCCATCGCCTACGACGGTGAGGCCGAACGCGTGCAGTACTGGTGCCCGTCCTGCCAGCGGTGAGCCGTGCGCTCAGTCGCGACCGTGCGTCAGGAAGAACTCGGCGATCACCTGCGAGCCGTCGAAAACCCGGGTGGTGGCCCCGATGACCGTCTTCGGCAGGTACTGCTTGCCGCCCGGCCAGGTGTGCCCGCCCTTCTCGATCTGATACAGGATCACCTCGGTGCCCTCGGCGCACCCTTCGGAGTCGTAGCGGCGCACCACGGTCCCGTCGTTGACCGGGGGCAGGTCCTCGATCGTCGGCGGTCCCTGGCATCGGTCGACGGCGCGCCAGCGGTCGACCAGGCTGTTGACCGAGATGGCGTGGCTCAGTCCGCCGCGGCCCCGGACGTCGCCGCCGTTGTAGGGCACCACCGGATCGCCGGTGCCGTGCGCATCCAGCACCGACACCGGCCGCGACGGGTTACAGGCCACGCCGACACCGAGCGTGCCGGAGATCGGCGCGATCGCCGCGAAGACGTCGGCACGCTCGCAGGCCAGCCGGTTAGACATGAACCCGCCGTTGGACATCCCGGTGGCGAACACGTGGCCCGTAGGAACTTTGAAATCATCGCGAAGCTTGGTCACCAGAGAGACCAGGAAACCGACGTCGTCGAGCCGTTTGCGGTCGGCCGGGGCCGCACCCCGCCCGTCACCCCAGCTCTTGTCGTAACCGTCCGGGTACACCACCAGCAGGCCGTTGGCGTCGGCGACAGAGTCGAAGTCGGTCAGCCCGCGCTGGCCGGCGCCGGTGCCGCCGCCGCCGTGCAGGTTGAGCACCAATCCGACCGGCGGCCCTGGTGGGACGTGCACCAGATACGTCCGGTTCAGTCCGCCGTAGGGAAATATCCCCGCCTGATCCCGCGCACGGGCCGCCGCAACCTGCCGCTCGTTGCACCCGACCAAGCCGGCAAGCAGAACGGCCAGCAGGAGCAGTCGCACCCAGGGCATGCCGTCAAACGTACCGACTCTGCTCACCCCGCTGATGGTGGACGGGTCATGAAGGTGCCCTTGAGCTCCAGGCCCATCGCCAGGTCTTCGTACTTCTGCTCCTTGCGCTTCTTCCAGCCGCTACCGGCCGAAATGGGCGGTGCCATCAGCGGCGGCAGCATCGAGAAGTCGCCACCCGCGTCCGCGCCGGGCAGCGGCGACGCGGCCGACGCCAGCTGGACCGGCATGTGTGCCCCGGTCAGCACCGCGGTGGCCGCCGGTGGCGCCGAGAGGTTCCCCATCGACACGGCGACGCCCATCGCTGCCGCCGGTTCCGCCGAGCCCAGAGCGCCGGCGGCATCGGACAGCGACGCCGCCGAGGCCGTCAGAGCCGATTCGCCCTCCGAGAGACCCTCAGCGATATCCGGGGCCACCGATTGCAGCGCCTGAGCCGAACTGAACTGGGCGAAGTAGCTGAGCATGTTGATCGGGAAACCCGACGAGATGAACTGGTTCGCGTAGGTGTTCGCCAGCCCGAACCAGCCCTGGTTGGGGTCGAACGTGACGCCGATCGCCTGCAGCAGCGCGTCGGTCGGAGACACCGGCGGGGCGACTGCGTCCGCGGGCGCCACCGCGGCGGCGGCATTGGCGAGCACGTTGGACACGTTGCTGGATGTCGCCGACGCGGCTGCGCTCTGCACCGCTTCGCCCTGCGCCGCGGGGCCCTCCGGTGTGGTGATCGACGGCGGCGAGGCGAACAGCGGCAGCTGCAGGGCCTGCGCCGAAGCCGCCTGGTAGCGATACATGGCTGCGGCGTTGCTGACCCACATGCGTTCGTACTGCGCCTCGGTCTCGGCGATGGCGGCAACGTTCTTGCCCAGGCCGTTGGTCGCGAGCAGCCGGGCCAGCTGGATCCGGTTGGCGCTGACCACCGACGGGTGCACCACGGCGGCCTGTACGGACCCGAAGGCTGCCGCTGCGGCCTGCGCCGAAGAGCCCAGCGCCAGACACTGCTGCGCGGTGCCACCCAGCCAGGTGAGGTAGGTTTCCACCGCCTGCACCATGGCGGTCGACGCCGGTCCGTGCCAGGCCTCGGTCACCGACGCCAGCACCGGAGCGTAGGCGCGGATCGACTCCTCCAGGTCATAGCCGAGCCGCTGCCACGCATAGGCGGCGTCGACCAGCGGCTCCGCTCCAGGCCCTGAGTGGATCAGCGCCGAGGTGACCTCGGGTGGCAGTCCGATGAAATCCATGCCATACACAATGTCAACTCAGGTAAATTTTTGCGAAACATTGCGTTGTCTGGCAGAGGAAATACCCAGGAACATTGCGCGTCAGCGCGCCGCGATCAGGAGACTGCGGCCACCGCGGCCGACAGGCGCGAGCGGAACTCGTCGGGCACGGGCGCGTAGCCATTGTCGGCCAGGCCGTTCTGACCAGGGCCGGTGGCGCTTTGCAGGAACGCCTTGACGGCAGCACCGAGCTGCGGGTCGGGATACTTCGAGCAGACGATCTCGTAGGTGGCGAGCACGATCGGGTAGGCGCCGGCCCGATTCGGTCGGTAGAACGAGATCGTGTCGAAGGCGAGGTCGTTGCCTTCTCTGATGAACCAGGCGGCCGAGATCGTCTTGCCGACCGAGGTGGCGTCGATGCCGACCGGATCCGGGCCCGCCGAGGTGATGACTCTGGCCGCGTCCAAGTGCCGGGCCAGGGCGAACGACCATTCGACGTAGGTGACCGAACCTTCGGCGTTCGCGACGGCCGCCGCGACGCCGTCACTGCCGGCCGCGCCCTCCCCCGCGCCGCCGTTGAACACCTTTCCCGCGCCCCTGCCCCACGCGTCGTTACCGGCAGTGTCGAGATATCGCTGGAAGTTGTCGGAGGTGCCGGACTGGTCGCTGCGGAAGACCACCCGGATGGGCGCGGCGGGCAGAGCGACGCCCGGGTTCAGCGCGGCGATCGCCGGATCGTTCCACGCGGTGATTGCGCCGTTGAACACCTTGGCCGCGGTCGGTCCGTCCAGATTCAGCGACGGCACGCCGCTGAGGTGGTAGGCGATGGCGATCGGCCCGAACACCACCGGCAGATTCCAGACCGGCGAGCCACACCGCTGCCGCGCCCGCTCATACTCGGTCTTGCTTAGCGGGGAATCCGAGCCGGCGAAATCGGTTTGGCCTCCCAGGAATTCGCTGATTCCGGCACCCGAACCGTTGGCGGTGTAGTTCAACGAGTGCCCAGGGCAGGCCTGTTCGAAAGCCTTGGCGAAGCGGGTCATTGCATTCACCTGGGCGGTGGAGCCACTGGCTTTGAGCGTCGGCGGGCCACCGCAGGCTCTGACGCCGGTGTCACCGGCACACGCCGACACCATTCCCGCACCGATGGCCAACACCGTCAGCCCGGCGCCGAATCGATTGAGGTCCAATTCAATTCCTCGACGAATACCGACGGGTAGTCATGCGGAACACTAACAAGTTCGGAGCACCGAGATTTGTTCTAAAGCGGGCCGGCACCATGCCGATTCGACGATTTCAGCTGCAGTTCGCGACCGGTTCACGGTCTGGAAAACTCACCCGGTCACCGTCACGGATCGAGGGGATGGCACCCATCTCCCTTCGTAACATGCGATGATCGCGATGTAAGCATCGTGTTACGTCGCACTTGTCCGCGGGGAGGTCCCAGTGATGGCGCTGTGCCGCTCACTCTCACGCGCTCTCGTGCCGGCAGCGGCGCTCACGCTGGTGACAGCGACGGTCTTGCCGACCGCCCACGCCGACGGTGTCGACAACCAATTCCTCAATGCGCTCCAGTCGCACGCCATCAATTTCGGGACACCGCAGGCCGCGATACTGGCCGCGCACAAGGTATGCGACGAACTCGACGCCGGTCGACTGAAGGCCGATGTCGCTAATGAAGTGGCGGGTAGCAGCAACCTGGACGGTTATCACTCCGGGTACTTCGTCGGTGTCAGCATCGCCGCTTACTGCCCCAGGCACCACCAGACGAACTAGTCAACGTTAACTGAGTCGTAACCAGGCGCCGGCGTCGCAACACCTAGACTTTCGATACGCATATCACCGGGAGTGATGAGTGATCAGGAAAGTGTTGTTCGGTGTGGTCGTCGTACTGACTACCGCGATAGCCACCGCCAGTCCAGTCGTCGCCGAACCCAGCCCGTTCAGTGTCCTGAACTGCAGCTGCGACGGCAGTGCCTCGTTCCAGCCTCGCGGCACGATGAACGAGCAGATCGACACCGGAATCCAGAACGGCCTGGCCGACCTGTTAGGCGACGGCGGCTAACCAGCGGCGCCGCGCCCGACGGCCTGCACCGAGGCATGTTCATGCAGTGCCATTTCGGTCTCGGGCGCGACCGGCATCAGGTCGAAGACGACCTCCTTGACGGTGCCGGTGAACGCGTACGGCGCCTTGTCCTCGTACTCACGGTCGACGACGAGCCCGTTGTCACGCCCGACGTCGAGCCCGGCATACGAGGTGAACGACAGGCTGACCGTCTGGGGCAGCTCGCCCTCACCGATCTGGCGGTCGCCGGCCCACAGCGTCACCCGCCCCCCGGAGCCGACGACAGGCTGAGCCGAGTCGAACAGCATGCGGACGGTGACCTCCCCGGTGGGGATCGGTTCGGTGGACACCTGCCGGTAGGTCTCGACACCCAGGAAGGAGTAGGTGTGGTGCAGCCGGCGCTGTTCGTCGACCCAGAGCGCGAAGCCGCCCATGAAATCGGCGTTGGCGACGATCACGCCCTGGGCGTCCTCGGGCACCGTCAGGCGCGCCTCGATCGCGTAGGAGCGGCCGTAGATGCGAGGCACCATGCCGCGCTGGATGTTCTGCACATCGCCCTTGAAAGCGAACCGGGTGGTGGTCGGAAGCGGCGGCAGATCGCCGAACATCACCGCGAGCCCGCCCAGTAGCGGCAGCACCCGGTTGCGCTCGGCTTCCTGCCACCACAGCTCCTGCAGCTCGGCGAGCTTATCCGGGTGGTCGGCGACGATGTTGTTGGCCTGGGAGAAATCGTCGGGCAGGTAGTAGAGCTCCCAGACGTCTTTGTCGGGGTCGTAGACACCGGGCGCGAAGCGCTGCATGGTTTCCGGCGACAGATCCCACGGCGCCCGATCCAGCCGGGTCGATGCCCACCATCCGTCTTTGTAAATGGCGCGGCTGCCGAACATCTCGAAATACTGCATGGTGCGGTGCTCGCCGGCCGCCGCATCGTGCAGGCTCTCCAGGAAGCTGGTGCCGTCCATCGGCTCCTGCTCGATGCCGTCGACGCTGGTCGGCACCGGTAAACCGATCGCCTCCAATACCGTTGGGGCGATGTCGATGCAGTGGGTGAACTGGCTGCGCAGCTTGCCGTCGGGCCGGATGCGGCTCGGCCAGGAGATGACCATGGGGTCGCGGGTGCCACCGAGGTGACTGGCCATCTGCTTGCCCCACTGGAACGGCGTGTTGTTGGCGTGCGCCCAGCCCGAGGCGAAATGCGGCGCGGTGAACTCGTCACCCAGCGCCTCGATGCCCCCGTACTGCTCGATCAGCGCCAACTGTTGGTCGGCGTCGAGATCCAGGCCGTTGAGGAAGGTCATCTCGTTGAAGGATCCGGTGTTGGTGCCTTCCATGCTGGCGCCGTTGTCGCCCCAGATGTAGATCACCATCGTGTTGTCGGACTCGCCGAGTTCGTCGATGGCGTCGAGCAGCCGGCCGACGTTGTAGTCCGCGTTCTCGGAGAACCCGGCGAACACCTCCATCTGGCGGGCGTACAGCTTGCGCTGGCTGTCGGTGAGGCTGTCCCAGGCCGGGAAAAGGTCCGGCCGCTCGGTCAGCTCGGCATCGGGCGGAATGATGCCCAGCTGCTTCTGACGCTCGAATGTCTTCTGCCGGTAGACATCCCAGCCCTCGTCGAACTGTCCTTGGTATTTGTCCGCCCACTCCTTGAACACGTGGTGCGGTGCGTGGGTGGCGCCGGTCGCGTAGTACATCATCCAGGGCTTGGTGGAGTTCTGGGCGCGCACGGTGTGCAGCCACTCGACGGCCTTGTCGGTGAGGTCGTCGGGGAAGAAGTACGGCCGGTCAGCCGACGGCGCCTCCGGGATGCCGATGACCGTGTTGTCCTGCGTGATGATCGGGTCGTACTGGCCGGCGGCCCCGCTCGGGAAACCCCAGAAATGGTCGAATCCCCAACCCAGCGGCCAGTTGTCGAACGGACCGGCGGCGCCCTGTACGTTGTCCGGAGTCAGGTGCCACTTGCCGAAAGCGGCTGTCACATAACCGTTGTCGCGCAGAATCCGGGGCAGCGCGGCGCAACTGCGCGGCTTGACGGTGGCGTAGCCGGGGTAGGGGCCGGGGAATTCGCAGACCGACCCGAAGCCGACCCGGTGGTGATTGCGCCCGGTCAACAGCGCCGCGCGGGTCGGCGAGCACACCGCCGTGACGTGAAAGCGGTTGTAGGCCAACCCGTTTTCGGCCACCCGGGACAGTGCCGGGGTGCTGATGCCGCCGCCGAACGTGTCCGGGCCGCCGAAACCGGCGTCGTCGATCAGCACGATCAGCACGTTCGGGGCATCCTCCGGTGCTGCCGCGCCGGGAACGATCGTCCAGTCACCGACCGACTCGGCCACGGTGCGGCCGATGGTGCCGCCGAAATTGCGTTGCGGTATCGGCAGTTTGGTGCGATCGGGGTTGAACTTGCCCATCGCCTCCTCCAAAGCCGAGCCCAGCGCGCGCAGGGTCGAACGGCTGAGCTCGGCAACCGATTTCATCGGCGAGCCGGCCATCGTCTGCTCCACCGCGAGGCGGCCCTGCGCCGGCGTCACGGCGATGATCAGGGCGCTGCCCGCCGACAGGGCCTCCCCGATCTTGTCGCCCAGCCCACTGGTGATGCGGTGATGGGCGAAGGTGCCCGCCAGGGCGCCGGCCGCGGCGCCGAACGCGGCGGTGGCCAGCAGAGCCGGCGAGAACAGGCCGACGGCCAGGCCCGCGCCGGCACCCCACGCGGCGCCCCGGCGGCCGAGTTTGTTGCCGGTGTCCAGCAGCACTCCGTTGCCGTCGGCGTCCTTGCCGACCAGCACCGCACCCTGCAACGGCAAGGTCTTGGCGTTGGCCCGCCCCGTCAGATTCTCGAAGTCACTGCGTGCAGTGTCGATGTCCTGATACCCGGCGACGATGACGAGCGCGTTGTCTTCACTCATGACCAGACTTCCTCTCGGCGGCTGACGAACTCGCGACGCGACCCGGTCACCGGGTCATCGAACTCGATGCGGTGGGCCAACAACTGCAGCGGCGTGCTGAAGTCGTGGTCTTCGGTATGAATCACTCTGGGGTACAACGGGTCTCCGTGAATCGGCACGCCCAGCTCGGCCATCTGCAGCCGCAGTTGGTGGGTACGGCCGGTCCGCGGGGTCAGGCGGTAGAGACCGTCCGGCGACTGGAGTTCGACCAGGGTCTCGGCATTGGGCACACCGGGCTCGGTCACCGCCTGCAGGTTGCCACGGCGCTTGACGATGCGACTGCGTACCACCCGCGGCAGCACCAGCCCAGGGTCGACGGCGGCCCGCGCCAGATAGGTCTTGCACACCAGCCCGCGGGCGAAAAGAGTCTGATACCTGCCTCGGAGCTCGCGCCGGGTGGTGAACAGCAGCACTCCCGCGGTCAGCCGGTCCAGCCGATGGGCCGGACTCAGCTCGGGAAGGCCCAGGCTGCAGCGCAACCGCACCAGCGCGGTCTGGGCGACGTGCCGGCCCCGCGGCATGGTCGACAGGAAGTGCGGTTTGTCGACCACGACGATGTCGTCGTCGCGATGCAGCACCGGGATGTCGAAGGGCACCGGCACTTCGTCGGGCAGATCCCGGTAGAGGTACACGCTGGCCCCGGCGGGCAACACGGTCTCACTGCCGATCGCCGTGCCGTCGGCGTCGACCACTTCACCGGCCAGCACTTTCGCACCTGCCTGAGCACCGAACCGGTCGGTCAGTTCGGACAGCACGTGTCCGCCGCGCAGGCGTACCCGCACCGGCCCCAGGGCGTCCCGAACGCCGATCAGTGCAGGCTCCATCGCGAGCAGACTATCCACCCGCGCGGGTGCGCGCGACGAAATCCGCTAGACACGGTGGTGGTGGAAGCGGGCGGCGCGCCGGCGGATCCGGTGGGCGCGTCCCCGCGTGCGCTGGGGCTGGCCGGCCAGGCGTATGGGTTCGGCGTAGAACATCGCCTTCGCCAGTTCCACCAGAACGAGGTAGACCACGACGAAGCCGCCGAGGGCGGCGAAGAACTGCCACGGCAATGGGGTGAAGCCCAGGGTGGCGGCCAGCGGGGACACGGTGAGGGCGACGCCGATCGCGACCACCGTCAGGCTGGTGGCGGTCAGCAGCCCGCTGGGTCTGCTACGGAAGAACGGGACCTTGCGGGTTCGGATCGCGAAGATGATAAGAGTCTGTGTAGCAAGCGATTCCACGAACCAACCGGTGCGGAACTCGACGGCGCCGGCGTCGAGCACACCGAGCATCAACCCGAAGGTCATGAAGTCGAACAGCGAACTGATCGGGCCGAAGATCATCATGAACCGGCGGATGAATGCCACGTTCCAGTGCGACGGCGCGTGCAGTTGTTCCTCGTCGACGCGGTCGGTGGCGATCGGCAGTTGGGAGCTGTCGTAGAGCAGGTTGTTCAGCAGGATCTGGCTGGGCAGCATCGGCAGGAACGGCAGCAGCGCCGACGCGGCGGCGGCACTGAACATGTTGCCGAAGTTGCTGGAGGTGCCCATCAGGACGTACTTGATGGTGTTGGCGAAGATGCGCCGCCCCTCGGCCACCCCGGTGGCCAGCACGCCCAGGTCCTTCTCCAGCAACAGAACGTCGGCAGCATCCTTGGCGACGTCGGTGGCGCTGTCCACGGAGATGCCGACGTCGGCGGCATGCAGTGCCAGGGCGTCGTTCACGCCGTCGCCGAGGAATCCCACCGAACGTCCGCTGCGCCGCAGGGTGGCGATCAGCCGTGCCTTCTGCTCGGGAGTGATGCGGGCGAAGATGGTGTGCGTGCGGGCCGCCTCGGCGAATTCGTCATCGTTTTCCAGCGGCTCCAGCTCGGTGCCCGTGACAGTGCCTTTGGACACCAAACCCAGATCCCGGCAAACTTTTTCGGCGACCCTCGGGTTGTCGCCGGTGGCGATCTTCAGTTCGATGCCCAGACCGGCCAGGGCTGCCAGGGACCGGCGCGCGGCGGCCTTGGGCTCGTCGGCGAAGACCAGGAAGCCAGCCAGCGTCAGGGCGCACTCGTTGTCGGGACTGATCATGGCGAGGTCATCGGCGGGCCTGGTGGCGACCGCGACCACACGGCGCCCGGCGCCGAACAGACCGGCCAGGGTTTCAGCCGCGGCCTCCGGCGTTGTGCCGCAACGGGTCAGCACCTGTTCGGGTGCGCCCTTGACGATCAGCAGGCGGCCGCCGTCGACTCCGTCGACCAGTGCCGAGGTCGCCCTTCGCTGATGGTCGAAGGGCGACATCGCGATGCGACGCACTCCGGCGACCAGCCGCTGCGCCCGCGGCGCCTCCCATAGCGCGGCATCGAGCGCATTGGCGCTGGCGCCACCGGATTCCGGGTCGACGTCGGTGGCCAGCAACCCGAGCCGCAGCACCGGTTCCGACGGTGCGCCGGTGGGGTCGATCGTGTCGACCAGCCGGATGCGCCCCTCGGTCAGGGTGCCGGTCTTGTCGGTGATCAGGATGTCGATGTCACCCAGGTCTTCGATACAGACCAACCGCTTGACCAGAACTTTCGCCTTGGCCAGCTGCCGCGATCCGGTTGCCAGGCTGGTGCTGACCACAGCGGGCAGCAGCTGGGGGGTGATGCCGACCGCGATCGCCAGCGAAAAGAGCACCGAATCGATAACCGGCTTTTCCAGCAACAGATTGCTGGCCAGGATGACCACCATCAGCGCTATCGCGACCTGCAGCAGCAGATACGAGAACCGGCGTAACCCGACCTGAAACTCCGTTTCCGGCTGGCGGGTGTCCAAACCCGCTGCGATGCGGCCGAATTCGGCGTTGCGTCCGGTGGCGTACACCACCGCGGTGGCCTCGCCGGCGCTGACGATGGTGCCCATGAAGGCCAGGTCGGTCAGGTCGGCGAGCGCGGTGTCGGCCGGCACCGGTTGCGGCGCCTTCTCCTCGCCGGTCGATTCCCCGGTCAGGATGCTCTCGTCACATTCCAGGCCGCTGACGTCGATCAGCCGGACATCGGCCGGCACCGCCTCGCCGAGTGAGAGCCGGATCACGTCACCTTGAACAAGTTGAGTGACGTCGACGGTGACGAATTCACCGTCGCGGCGCACCACGGCGTTGTGGTGGACCCCGGCATGCAGCCGGGCCGCGGCATTCTCGGCGCGGTACTCGTTGAAGAAACTGAGGCCGGTGCTGGCCAACAGGATCACGCCGATGATCAGGGCCTGCATGCTGTCGCCGAGGAAGAACGACACGGTCGCGGTGACCGCCAACAGGATGAGCACCGCGTTGCGCAGTTGCCGGGCCAGGATCGCGAGGGCGTTGACCCGGTGTGTCCGCACCACGTTCGGGCCGTAGCGGGCCAGCCGGGAGGCCGCTTCCGCGCCGGACAATCCGGCGGGCGAAGAGTCCAGCAGGCGCAGGACTTCCTCAAGAGGAGCCGCGGCAACCTCGTTCGCGGTCAATGTCGGCGGCACGGCAGGACTCTCGCGCACTTGACCAGATTGCACAAGTGACAAAGGGCATCGGAACGGCCACCCAATCACTCCTGGGGTACCGCGCTGGATGAAAGTGCGCGGTCTGGGCGACGATCCGCGCGACCACCAGCGTGCGGGAGGCGCACCTGAACCACACGCGGACCCGGTTGGTGGTCACGCCGGACGCCGAGGGGCCGGACCGTCCACTTGTGCCGCATGGTCGCCGGGGCGCAACGCCGCCGCCGTCCAAGACTCCCCCGACTGCCCGACGTGCTGGCGGCGCCGCGGGGTCATCAGCGCCGTAAACGATTTCGCCCCAAGCACTTAACCGAAAATTCGCCCACAGTTGGGCCACTGCGCTCGCGAGCTACTCACGACGAACGTACCGTAAGTCTGATGACGCGGCGACCAACTCGGTTGGAAATAAAGCCCTTTCGGCCCATCTCTGAGCACGTTGACGGGGCATGGTGGCCGCGGTCCACGCGGTTGGTCGACGAACTGCCCGGCCTGGTGACGTCATTGGCCGACGAGCTAGGCCCGATTGCCATGGTCGGCTACCACCGCAACAGCTGGGACAGCGCTCCCCCGGTCCTCGAAATCGGCGGTCGCACTATCGAACTGCTCGGCTTCAGCGGCGACGAGCCGGCCAGCATCATCCTGATCGGCCAAGACGGGCATCACTTGAGCCTGCAGGTCATCCCGCCGGACACCGGCGAGCGCAGCGGTGAGCAGGCGCTGCAGGAAGCGCGCTCAGGCGCCGACGACGAGGTCAACGCCGCGAGCCGTTCTCTGGTGGCGCGATCGGTGGCCGACGTAGCAGAAAAACTGGCCCAGCACGAAGGCCGCGGCGACCAGCAACGCACGGCGGCGCTGCGCCCGCAGATCAGGCAATGGTGCGAGCAGGCCGCGCAACAGTTCATCGACGCGCCGGTGCAGACGTTCGTCCCGATCCTCGTCGAGCACATCGTGCGCGGCCGGCTGATGGACGCGCGCGTACCTGCGCAGGGCTGACCCGCCGCCTATCGCGCAATCCCAGCTCACCCAGGATTACCGTCCGCGCCGCCGGACCCGCCGTTGTTTCCGGCGCCGCCCTTTCCGCCCGTGCCGCCGGCGCTGAGCTGACCACCGCTGCCGACGCCGCCGGAACCACCGTTCCCGCCCTTGCCGCCGAAGCTCGCGAGGGTGCTCGTGCCCGCCGCACCGCCGTTACCGCCACTGCCGCCTTTGCCGCCGAGCGCTCCGGCACCACTTCCGCTCGTCGCGCCGGCATTACCGCCGACGCCGCCGGCCCCGCCGGTGCCGCCGGTGCCGCCGGAACCGACGTTGCCGGTGTTGAGGCCGCTGCCGCCGATGCCTCCCTGGCCCCCGCTGCCGGCCGCACCGCCGGCACCGGCACTCCCGCCCGCGACACCGGCCGCTCCTTGACCGCCGGCGCCACCGGCACCGCCTTGGCCGCCATTGCCACCGGCATTGGCTCCGGTAACGCCGGCAGTGCCGCCCTGGCCGCCCTGGCCGCCGACAGCCCCCTGACCGCCGGCACCCCCGGCGCCTCCGGCGCCCGCACCGTTGCCCGCCTGCCCGCCGGCGCCGCCGGCGCCGCCGACGCCGCCCTGGCCGCCGGAACCGCCGTTGCGACCACTGAAGCTCCCGGTCGGGCCCGTGGCGCCGGTGCCACCGTTGCCCGCGGCGCCGCCGGCGCCGCCGGCTCCACCTGCGCCATTGGTGCTACCGATGCCGGCTGAGCCACCTGTCCCGCCGACCCCACCGGCACCCCCGTTGCCGCCGCCGCCGCCCTGGCGGCCTTGACCCGAAACGTTCGACGTCGAGTTCGCACCGGAGCCACCGGTGCCACCCTGCCCGCCTTGACCGCCGGCCCCACCGCTGGCGCCTTGCCCGATTGCGCCGGCTGCGCCGCCGTTGCCGCCAACGCCACCAGCACCGGCTTTGCCGCCGGCACCGCCCCCGCTGCCGAGGTCGGCGGTTCCAGAAGCGCCGTTGCCACCTTGACCGCCCTGACCGCCGGCGCCGCCACTGCCATTGCTTCCGTTCACGCCACCGGCGTTGCCGCCGGCGCCGCCGGTGCCGCCACGGCCACCGTTGCCGGCGGCATCGCCAGTACCGTTCGTGCCGTTGCCGCCCGCACCGCCGGTTCCGCCGGTGCCACCGGTGCCGCCGCTGCCGGCAGTTCCGCCGGTGCCCACGGCACCGACCGCGCCGCCGTCACCACCGCGTCCGCCGGTGCCGCCGGTGCCTCCGGTGCCGACGTCGCCTAACACGCTGTTGAAGCCGTTGGCGGCAGCACCGCCGGCACCGCCCTTGCCACCGGCACCGCCGCTGCCCCTGGTACCCGTTGCGCCGCCGGCGCTTCCGCCCTGGCCGCCGGCTCCGGCATTGCCGCCGGCGCCGCCGTCGTGTCCGGAACTGCTGATGCCGGCGGCTCCGGCACCGCCGTTGCCTCCGGTGCCGCCCTGACCACCGCCACCCATCGCACCCGCGGCGCCGGGACCGCTGCCGGCCGCGCCGCCGGTACCGCCGGTGCCACCGGCACCGGCGTCGCCGCCCTTACCTGCTCCCAGGCCGAGGTCGGGACCACCCTTGCCACCGTCTCCGCCGATTCCGCCCTTGCCACCGGTCCCGCCGGCACCGTTGGTGCCGGTGGCACCGCCGGCGGCGCCGCCTTCGCCGCCCGTGCCGCCGGTGCCGCCGGTACCGCCGACGCCGCCGGTCGCACCGGCCTCGGTGGCCGCGTTGCCCGCGTTAGCGGCACCACCGGTGCCACCGGTGCCGCCTTGGCCACCGTTGCCCGCCTTGCCCGCCATCCCCGAACCGGTCCCAGCCGCACCGCCCGCACCACCCTGGCCGCCGCCGCCCCCGAGTCCGCCCGTGACGCCGCTGCCGCCGGTCCCGCCGGTCCCGCCTTGGCCGCCGGTGCCGCCATCGCCGTTGGTGCCACCCGCGCCACCGGAGTTACCGCCGGCACCGCCAACACCGCCTCGTCCGCCTTGAGCACCCGTCTGGGCGATCCCGTTGGTGCCGTCGGCACCCTGACCGCCGATACCGCCGGTGCCACCGGTGCCGCCGCTGCCGGCAGTTCCACCGGTGCCCACCGTGCCTGCCGCGCCGCCGTCACCACCTGCGCCACCCGCTCCGCCGGTGCCTCCGGGGCCGAGTCCAGCCACTCCCAAGCTCCAACCGCTGCCCCCGGCGCCGCCGGCGCCGCCGTTGCCACCGAGCCCGCCCGTGCCGGTGATGCCGCCGGCACCGCCGGCATCGCCACCCTGACCACCGGCACCACCGCGGCCGCCGGCGCCGCCGTCATTTGCGGAGCTGCCGATACCGGCAGACCCTGCACCGCCATGACCGCCGATACCACCCTGTCCGCCATTGCCGACGCTGCCCGCCGCGCCGGGGCCGGTTCCGGCTGCGCCGCCGGTGCCACCCTTGCCACCGGCTCCACCGTCGCCGCCGTTCCCGGCTCCCAGGCCCAGGTCAGGGCCCGCTTTCCCGCCGTCCCCACCGATGCCTCCCCGGCCGCCCGTTCCGCCGGCGCCGTTGACGCCGCTAGCGTCGGCGGCGCTGCCGCCGACACCACCTCGTCCGCCGGCGCCGCCGCTCAATCCGGCCCCACCGGTCGCGCCGCCCTTGCTGCCGGCGACACCGGAGTCGCCTGCCCCACCCGTCCCGCCGGTTCCGCCCTGGCCGCCGACTCCCGCGTGGCCTGCCAGACCGGTGGTTCCCAGGAACCCGCCAGCGCCGCCGGCTCCGCCGGCACCCGAGTTACCGCCGACGCCGCCGTCGCCGCCGGTGCCGCCAATTACCCCATGGCCCACACCGGTCCCGCCGGTTCCGCCGGTTCCGCCACTGCCGCCGGCCCCGCCGGCCCCGCCGGTGCCGCCGGAGCCCAGCAGCCCGCCCGCGCCGAACAGTCCGGTGTTGGAGCCGCCGGCTCCGCCGACGCCACCGTTACCCCCGAGGCCACCGGTTCCGCCGGTGCCACCGCCGGCGGTACCGTCGGCGCCCGCCAGACCGCTGCCGCCGTCACCGCCCAGCCCGCCGGCGCCACCGGCCCAGCCCGCAATCGACCTGTTGGCCCCGCCGAGACCGCCGTTGCCACCTTGTCCCCCGGTCGCACCGGTTCCGCCCATCCCACCGGCCCCACCGGCTCCGCCGCTGCCGGCTAACAGACCGCCGGCTCCGCCGGCGCCGCCGTTGCCGCCGGCTCCGCCGTTGGTACTGACTCCGCCGGCCGCGCCCATTCCACCGGCCCCGCCCGCTCCGCCGTGGCCGAAGAGCGTCGCCGATCCGCCGGCCCCGCCGGACTGGCCGAACGCACCGGTCCCGCCACTGCCGCCATTGCCGAACAAGATTCCGCCGGTACCACCGGCGCCGCCGCCGGCCCCCGATCCGCCGGCGCCGCCCGCCCCGCCGTTGCCGATCAGGCCCGCCGAACCCCCGGCTCCACCGGCCTGGCCGGGTGCTCCGGAACCGCCACTGCCGCCGTTGCCGAGGAGGAAGCCGCCGGCCCCACCGGCCTGACCGGTGCCGACGGCGCCGTTGGCACCATCACCAATCAGCGGACGACCGAACAGGGCATTGGTCGGTGCGTTGATCACTCCGAGCACGCCCTGTTCAAAGGCCTCCAGGGGTGACGCGGCGGCCGCTTCGGCTGCGGCGTAAGAGTTCCCGCTGACCACCAGAGTGCGGGTCAGTTGCTCATGAAACGTTGCCGCCTGCGCAGCCAGCACGCGGTAGTCCACAGCGTGCTGAGAAAAGAGTGCCGCAATGGCGGTAGACACCTCGTCGGCTGCCGCGCTGACCACACTCGTCGTCGGTCCGGCCACGGCCGTGTGGACACGCGCCAGCGTTTCGCCGATGCTCTCGATGTCGGCGGCCGCTGAAGCCACGATTTCCGGGGAAATAGATACGTATGTCATCTCATGCCTCTTCGAATACATCGGGAAACCAGCAAGCGGCGTAGGCCGCGGGGAATTACCTGACTATAACCCGATGAGCATTCCCGATCGCGGCGTTTCCGGGAAATTCAAAGCTCCGCACAAAATGTCTGAACTACGGACGTTCGAGCACCAATTTAGGCTTCTGAACAGCTGATATGAGTTCGACATGGCAGTGCTGGCGCGAATTATCGGCCAGCTGAAGCGCAATTATGCGCGGCATTAATAATCGGAACCTAATTGGGCCGCTGCATTCGTTGCAATTGTTTATACCCAAGATCACCGAGTATCGATATGTGCAATGTGCACGATTTCTGGGCAGCCGGCAGTGCACAATGCCCGGCGTGACCCAGCCTCAGTTGGTGCGCGTTGTCTGCAATGCCGTGATCGCCTCGACGTCGGCCGGTCCGGGCAGCCCCCAGTCGGGCTTGTAGTCGAACAACTCTTCAGCCCGGGCCGACTGCAGGTCGACATCGAGCACCTCGATGGCGTTCAGCGGAACCAGCGCGGGGTGCACGTGGCCGCAGGCCCGGGCCAGACACATCAGCTCGAAGCGCAGGGTGGCCAGGTAGTTGGCGCAGCGGACCGACTTCAGCGCCGGATCCAGCCCGTGCTGTAGCCAGGCCGACTGCGTCGCGACTCCGGTCGGGCAGCGTCCTGTGTGGCAACGCTGGGCCTGAATGCAGCCGATGGCGAACATCGCCGTGCGCCCGACGTTGATCATGTCGCAGCCCAGCGCCAGGGCCAGCAGCGCGTTCTCCGGAATACCGAGTTTGCCCGACCCGACGAAAACGACGTCGTGCTGCAGACCCTGTTCGGCGAAGGCGCGGTACACCCGCGGGAAGGCCCACTTGAACGGCAGCGCGACGTGGTCGCTGAATACCAGCGGCGCCGCGCCGGTACCGCCCTCGCCCCCGTCCACCGTCACGAAGTCCACACCCCGGCCGGTGCGCGCCATCCGCGCGGCCAACTCCGGCCAGAACCCGTCCTCCCCGACCGCCGACTTGATTCCCACCGGCAGTCCCGTCGCCGCGGCGATCGTCTCGACGAACTCCAGCAGGCCGTCCACATCGTGGAACGCCGAGTGCCCGGCCGGGCTCTTGCAGTCCACCCCTGGTGCGATACCGCGGATCTTGGCGATCTCCTCGGTGACCTTGGCGCCGGGCAGCATGCCGCCCAGCCCCGGTTTGGCGCCCTGGCTGAGCTTGATCTCGATGGCCCGGATCGAGGGAGTCGCAGCCACCTCGTCGACCAGGCGGGGCAGGCTGAAGGTGCCGTCCTCGTTGCGGCAGCCGAAATAGCCGGTGCCGATCTGCCAGATGAGGTCGCCGCCGTTGCGGTGGTACGGCGACACCCCGCCCTCACCGGTGCTCTGCATGGCCCCGGCCATTGCGACGCCCTGATTCAGCGATGTGATCGCGGCGCCGCCCAGCGCGCCGAAGCTCATCCCCGAGACGTTGACCAACGATGGTGGCCGAAATGCCTTGGCGCGCTTGCGCGCTCCGCCAAGCACCTTGCCGGCCGGCAGCGGCACCTTCGGGTCGGGGTGGCCGGGGTCGCCGTCCGGGGCCGACACCGGAAACGCCGCATGCTTGATGATCGGGTAGTTGTGGGCGCGTTCCAGGTCGTTGTCGGTGCCGAAGCCGAAGTACCGGTTGCTCATCTTCGACGAGGTGTACACCCAGCGCCGCTGGTCGCGGCTGAACGGCTTCTCCGCGTTGTTGTCGGTGACGATGTACTGCCGCAGCTCCGGGCCGACCGCCTCCAGGACGAACCGCAGGTGGCCGACGATCGGATAGTTGCGCAGGATGGTGTGCCGGCGCTGCCAGAGGTCCCAGCCGGCCAACCCGGCTATGCCGCCTCCCAGCACCGCACTCACGGAGCGTTTCTTCACGCCCCCATGCTCACCCGGGCCACCGACAGATGGCTAGGGACGTGAGTCCTCAGTTGAGCGGTACCGGCTCGAGGATTTCGGCGCGCGCCTCGGGTGCGCTGGCCCGTAACTCGTCGGCCGAGACGTCGTCGGGCTGCGCCTGCGAGAGCACCTCGGCCTCCACCCGCGCCTTGTAGTTGGCCACCTCGCGGTCGACGTCCTGCGCGCTCCAGCCCAGCACCGGTGCGACGAGATCGGCCACCTCGCGGGCACAGTCGACGCCGCGGTGCGAGTACTCGATGGAGATGCGCATCCGCCGCGCCAGAATGTCCTCGAGGTGCAGTGCCCCCTCGGCGGCGACCGCGTAGACGGCCTCCACCTTGAGGTAGCCGGGCGCATCCTTGATGGGGCTGAGCAGTTCGGGGCGGCCGGCCGCCAGCGCCAGCACGTCGTCCATCATCGAGCCGTAGCGGTCCAGCAGATGCCGGACCCGGTAGGGGTGCAGTCCGACCCGCTCGCCGACGTGCTCGACCTGGTTGATCAGCGCGAAGTACCCGTCGGCGCCCAGCAGGCTCACCTTCTCGGTGATGGACGGCGCGACTCTGGTCGGGATGAACTGCACCGCGGCGTCGATCGCGTCGGCCGCCATCACGCGGTAGGTGGTGTACTTGCCGCCCGCGATGGCCACCAGGCCGGCCGCCGGCACCGCCACAGCGTGCTCGCGGGAGAGCTTGGAGGTCTCGTCGCTCTCCCCCGCCAGCAGCGGGCGCAGGCCGGCGTACACACCGTCGATGTCGGCGTGCGTCAGCGGGGTGGCCAGCACGGCGTTGACGGTGGTCAGGATGTAGTCGATGTCGGCCTTGGTGGCGGCCGGGTGCGCCAGGTCGAGGTTCCAGTCGGTGTCGGTGGTGCCGATGATCCAGTGGCTGCCCCACGGGATGATGAACATGACCGACTTCTCGGTGCGCAGGATCATCGCGACGTCGCTGACGATGCGGTCGCGCGGCACCACGACGTGGACGCCCTTGGAGGCCCGCACCTGGAAGCGTCCGCGCTGTTTGGACAGCGCCTGGATCTCGTCGGTCCACACGCCGGTCGCGTTGACGACGACATGACCGCGGACCTCGGTGATCGAGCCGTCCTCGGAGTCGCGCACCCGCACGCCGGTCACCCGGTCGCCCTCACGCAGCAGCGCGACCACCTGGGTGGAGCACCGGACCACCGCGCCGTAGTGGGCGGCGGTGCGCGCCACCGTCATGGTGTGGCGGGCGTCGTCGACGACGGTGTCGTAGTAGCGGATGCCGCCGATCAGGGCGCTGCGCTTGAGGCCGGGACTCAGCCGCAGTGCGCCGGCGCGGGTCAGATGCTTTTGCGCCGGAACGGATTTCGCGCCGCCGAGCTGGTCATAGAGGAAGATGCCGGCGGCGATGTAGGGCCGCTCCCACCAGCGCTTGGTCAGCGGGAACAAGAACGGCAGCGGCTTGACCAGATGCGGCGCCAGCGTGGTCAGGGACAGTTCCCGTTCGAACAGCGCCTCGCGCACCAGCCCGAACTCGAGTTGTTCGAGGTAGCGCAGGCCGCCGTGGAACATCTTCGACGAGCGACTGGACGTGCCCGACGCCAGATCCCGGGCCTCGACCAGGGCCACCTTGAGCCCGCGGGTGGCGGCGTCCAGCGCACACCCGGAGCCCACCACGCCGCCGCCGATCACCACCACGTCGAACTGCTCGCTGCCCAGGCGCTCCCATGCCTGTGCGCGCTGCTGGGGTCCCAGCGACCCCTCGGACCAGGTCGGCTCGCTGTCGTTGCTCGGGTTGCTCACGACGAAGGACTCCTGTCGGTTACTTGTCGGTAGGCGTGCGTACCCAGGCTAGTTCGTCAGGCGTTTGTTGAGTCGGACTTCAGTCCAGATCGTCGTGCGCCATCAGCCGCCGCGCCGCTTCGGTGATCGAACCGGACAACGAGGGGTAAACGGCGAGCGTCTGCGCCAGCTCGTTGACGGTGATGCGGTTGGTCACGGCGACCGCGATCGGCAGGATCAGCTCCGAGGCGATCGGGGCCACCACCACGCCGCCGATGACGACGCCGGTGGACTTGCGGCAGAAGATCTTGACGAAACCCTGCCGCAGCCCCGACATCTTGGCCCGCGCGTTGGTGTGCAGCGGCAGCATGATGGTCCGCGCGCTGAACTCGCCGTCGTCGATCGCCGACTGCGGCACGCCGACTGCGGCGATCTCGGGCCTGGTGAAGACCGTCGCCGCCACTGTGCGCAGGCGGATCGGGTTCACGCCCTCGCCCAGCGCGTGGTACATCGCGATGCGGCCCTGCATGGCCGCGACCGAGGCCAGCAGCAGCAGACCGGTGCAGTCGCCGGCCGCATAGATGCCGGGCACCGACGTGCGCGACACCCGGTCCACCTTGAGGTAGTCGCCGGGCCCCAGGTCGATCCCGACGCGTTCCAGCCCCAGGCCGGCGGTGTTGGGGATGGACCCGATGGTCATCAGGGCATGGCTGCCCTCGATGGTGCGGCCGTCGGTCATGGTGACCAGGACGCCGTCATCGGTGCGGGTGACCGACTCGGCGCGGGCGTTCTTGAACAGGTTGACGCCGCGTTCGGCGAAGGACTCCTCCAGCACGGCGGCGGCGTCGGCGTCCTCGTAGGGCAACACCCGGTCCCGGCTGGCCGCCACCGACACCTGCACGCCGAGCTCGGTGTAGGCGTGCACGAATTCGGCGCCAGTGACCCCGGAGCCCACCACGATGAGGTGTTCCGGCAGCTCGGTGAGCCCGTAGAGCTGGCGCCAGGTGAGGATGCGTTCGCCGTCGGGTTGGGCTGACGGCAGGATGCGCGGGCTGGCTCCGGTGGCGATCAGCACGAAATCGGCGTCGTGCTCGGTGACGGTGCCGTCCGGGGCGGTGGCTTTGAGGCGATGCCGGGCCAGGCCTGGCGTGGGGTCGACGAGTTCGCCGCGGCCCTGCACCAGCTTGACGCCCACGGCCCGTAGTTGTTCGGCGATGTCTGCCGACTGCTCGGAGGCAAGCCTGCGGACCCGGGCGTGGATCTGCGGCAGGTCGATCTTGGCGTCGTCGATGTCGATTTCGAAGCCAAGCCGCGGCGCGCGGCGCAACTCGGTGCGCAGCCAGGTGGAGGCGATGAACGTCTTGGACGGCACACAGTCGTCCAGAACGGCCGCGCCGCCGACACCATCTGAATCGATGATGGTGACGTCGACGTCGTCGGGCTTTGCGTTGGCGGCCACCAGGGCCGCTTCGTAGCCGGCCGGGCCTCCACCGAGGATCACGATGCGGGTCACCACAGCCCATAACCTAGCCCGACGAGGATGCACTCCGCAGGGCGGAGTTTAAGCTTTTCCCGTGCCGCTCTACGCCGCCTACGGGTCGAACATGCATCCCGAGCAGATGCTCAAGCGTGCACCCCACTCGCCGATGGCGGGAACTGGCTGGTTACCGGGGTGGCGGCTGACGTTCGGCGGCGAGGACATCGGCTGGGAAGGCGCGCTGGCCACCATCGTGGAAGACCCGGATTCGCGGGTGTTCGTGGTGCTGTACGACATGACGCCGTCCGACGAGATGAACCTGGACCGGTGGGAGGGCTCCGAGTTCGGCGTCCACAAGAAGATCCGCTGCCGGGTGGAGCGCGAATCCTCCGACACCGACATCGACCCGGTGCTGGCCTGGCTGTACGTGCTGGACGGCTGGGAAGGCGGCCTGCCGTCCGCGCAGTATCTGGGTGTCATGGCCGACGCTGCCGAAATAGCCGGTGCGCCAGCCGATTACGTGCACGATCTACGCACTCGGCCGGCCCGGAACATCGGCCCGGGGCCAAGCAGTCCGGAGTAGTGGCCGCCCCCGGGGCGACCGCGCCGATTCGCTGATCCCGATGCGCCGGTGCAGCCGCGCCAGCGGCGCCGGCGCCCACCAGTTCCACTGACCCATCAGGTACATGAACGCCGGGACCAGGACCATTCGCACCACAGTGGCGTCGACCAGTACCGCGATCGTCAGCCCCAGTCCGAACATCCGCATGAACGAGACTTCGGCGGTCGTGAGGGCGGCGAAACTGATCGCCATGATCAACGCCGCCGTGGTGATCACGCGACCGGTGTGAGCGAGCCCGAGGGTGACGCTCTCGTCGTTCGCGGCGCGCCGGGCCGGCCCCGGCAGTGCGCGCGCCGACTCACACCAGTACTCGCGGATCCGCGCGATCAGGAAAACTTCGTAGTCCATCGACAGTCCGAACGCGATGCAGAACAGCAGCACGGCCAGGTTGGCGACCAACGTGCCGGTACAGGTCGTGCCCAGACCTGCGAGATGTCCTTCCTGAAACACCCAGACCAGCGCCCCGAACACGGCCGTCAACGACATGAAGTTCAGGGCGATCGCCTTGACCGGCAGCACCACACTTCCGGTCAGCAGGAACAGCAGCGTGAAGGTGACGACGGCGATGAACCCGAGCACCCACCCCATCCGGGCCCGGACGGCGTCCACGCTGTCGCGATTCGTCTGGGCCAAGCCACCGAACTCGACCGCGCGCGCTAGTGGTGGCCGTACCGCGTGCAACGCGTCGAGCTGGGCGTCGGAGACGCGCGAGTACAGCGGCGCCCTGCTGTTCACGGTCAGGAATGCGCTACCGCCCGAAACGCCGGCCGGTGCGTCCGCCGGCCCGGCCATGCGGCCGCCGATGTAGGTGCCCTGCGGCGCCGAGACGTCCAGGACATCGTCGACCTTCGACAGCGCGGCGGCGTACCGGCCGAGTTCACCCGGGGAAATGCCGTCGGCATCGGGGATCACCACTTGAATGGATTTCGCACTGTCATCGGTGAACTCGCGGCGCAACTGGTCACCCACCTGACGCGACGAGGCCGACACCGGGAGCACCCGCTCGTCCGGGTAGCCCCAGCGCGCATGCAGAAACGGCGCGCCGAGCAGCAGTAGCAGCGCAACGACGGCCAGCCCCGCCGGCACCGCGACACGCCGGACGAATCTGCTTGTCCGATACCAGAAAAGCCGTTCGACGCGACGTTGCCCGGGGTCGGGCCGCCCGCAGCGCCGCCGTAAGTCCAGCGCATCCAAGCGGTCGCCGAGCACGGCAATCGCCGCCGGTGCCGCGATGATCGCACTGGCCGCCGCGAATGCCACCGTGGCGATCCCGGCGTAGGCGAACGACCGCAGGTAGTACATCGGAAACAGCGCCAGGGCCGACATCGACAGGGCGACCGTGATCGAGGAGAACAACACCGTGCGGCCGGCGGTCGACACGGTGCGCCGGATCGCCTCATCGCAGGGCGAGCCCCCGGCGATCTCCTCGCGGTAGCGGCTGATGATCAGCAAGGTGTAGTCGATCGCCAGTGCCAGGCCCATCGCCATGGTGAGGTTCAGCGCGTAAACGGACACATCGGTGGCGTAGGTGATCAACCGAAGCACCGAGAGCGACCCCAGGATCGAGAACACCCCGACGGCGACGGGCACCGCGGCGGCGAGCAACCCGCCGAAGGCCCACACCAGCACGACGAAGCTGAGCGGAATAGCGATGAGCTCCATGCGCAACAGGTCGCTGGTGGTGCGGTCGTTGACCTGGGCGTAGATCATCGCGCTGCCGCCGACACGGACGACGACGCCGGTCTGGCCGGTGACCACCTCACCGGCCAGTCGCTTCGCGTACTTCTGGGCCCCGTTCTCCCCGCCCGCGAGGTTGGCGACGATCAGACCGGTCCTGCCGTCCCGGCTCACCATCCCCGCCGGTGCCGGCTGGGTCCACGGCGAGGCGACGCTGAGCACATACGGCGACGCACGCAGCTTTCCGACGATGGCCAGTGCCGCTGCGCGGGCCGATGAACTGAAGGCGCCCTGCGGATCGGTCACCGTCACCAGCAACTGCTGGTCACTCTGGCCGAACGTGCCGGTCAGCAATGAACTCGCGTCCGCCGACTGCGAGTTCGGGTCTTCGAATCCGCCCGCGGACAGGCGGTCGATCACCGGAATGCCGAACATGGCGGCGCCGATCATTACCAGGGCGACGACGGCGAGGATGCGCCGTGGCACCGTCGTCGCCAGAATCGCTATTCGCTGCAGCATGAATGGTGTTCCCGCCAAGATTGGGGACGGATTGATCGAAAAAATTCTCGATCAAATGTATTGCCGGCTCCGGATTAGCGTCAAAGCCTCGGGAGAAATCACAGGAATTACCCAGCATTTTTGAAGGCGCCGAGTGCGCCCGGCGTTGATAGCATGCGCGAATGACCGAGCACCTTGACGTAATCATTCTGGGGGCCGGCATTTCCGGAATCAGCGCGGCCTGGCACCTCCAGAATCAATGCCCGGGGAAAACCTACGCCATCCTGGAACAGCGCGACCGACTCGGCGGTACGTGGGATTTGTTCCGCTATCCGGGCGTCCGCGCCGACACCGACATGTACACGCTGGGCTTTCACTTCCAGCCGTGGGCCGGCCGGGCCATCGCCGGCGGCGAACCCATACGCGACTACCTCGGCCATACGGCGGCTGAGTGGGGTATCGACAAGCGAATCCGCTTCAACCACAGGGTCATCAGGGCGGACTGGCGGAGCGCGGAGAGCCGTTGGGTGCTGCGCGCCGAGCAGGTGAACACCGGAAGCAGGATCGCCTCCTCCGTGACGATCTCCTGCTCGTTTCTGATCGTCTGCACCGGTTATTACAGCCACGAGCAGGGCCACTCCCCCAACTTCCCGGGTTCGCAGGCCTTCCGCGGACCGATCATCCACCCGCAGCACTGGCCGGCAGAACTCGACTACGCCGGCAAGCGGGTGGTGGTCGTCGGCAGCGGTGCCACCGCCGTCACTCTGGTTCCGGCACTTGCCGATTCGGGCGCCAAACACGTGACGATGCTGCAACGCTCCGCGACCTACGTCGTGGCCGAGCCGGAACGGGACGTCGTCGCCGACATGCTGAATCGCCGGCTGCCGCAGGGCGCTGCCTATGCCGCGGTCCGCTGGAAGAACATCCTGCGGCAGGCGGCGTTGTACCGGGCCTGCCGGCGGTGGCCGCAACGGATGCGGGCACGACTGATCAAGCAGGCCCGCCGGCAGCTTCCCCAGGGCTATGACGTGGAAAAACACTTTGGCCCGCAATACAATCCGTGGGATCAGCGGCTGTGCGTGGCGCCCAACGGCGATCTGTTCCGCACCATCCGGCAGGGACGGACCGAGGTGGTCACCGATACCGTCTCCCGGTTCACCGCCACCGGGATCCTGCTCGATTCGGGGCGTGAGCTGCCGGCAGACATCATCGTGACGGCCACGGGCCTGAACCTGCAGCTCTTCGGGGGCACGACGGTCAGCATCGACGGCCGGCCCGTCGACCTCGCCCGCACCATGACCTACAAAGGGGCGATGCTCTCGGGTGTGCCCAACCTGGCGTTCGCGTTCGGCTACACCAATGCGTCCTGGACCCTGAGGGTCGAGCTGGTGTCGGAGTTCATCTGCCGATTGCTGACCCACATGGACACCGACGGTCTGACAACCGTGGTGGCCGAGCACCCGGGTGCCGGCGTGGAGGAACGGCCGTTCATTGAGGACTTCACGCCGGGTTATGTGCTGCGCGTGCTGGATTGGATGCCCAGGCAAGGCTCGCGCAGCCCGTGGCGGGTGACCCACAGCTACCTGCGCGACCTTCGGCTGATCAGGCACGGCAAGATCGCCGACGACTGGCTGCGGTTCAGCACGAACCGCCCGGACGTGCCGGCCGCCCCGAACGTGCCGCTCGCTCCCGCAGGCTGACCCGGCGCGAAGTCGGCTGCCCGACAGCGCATCTCGCCTTTGCCGAACCGTCGCAGACCGCCCGCGCCGCCCCAGATCAATATGTCAACTAGGGTTGACCGCAAGAGTGATCGTGGTTACACTTGCCGCTAAGAACAATTGCATACTGCATCTTTCTCTCACTCTCCCGATCGAGGAGGAGACCCGCGATGACGCTTCTTTGAATATGAGTAAGCCTTTTCTCAACCGGCGGGAAATCAGCACGCCGCCTGATCACATCTCTGCGTAGGACTTCGCGCGAACTTTCCGGCGCGACGCCCTTTATTTCTTGCGCGGTTTTATTCCAACCATCGCGCGCGCCTATGACTTTCTTTTAATTGTTTATCACTGTCTTTCAGCCTGAGGAGTTGGCCGATGAGCCGAATCGCGATCGTCGGAATCGGATGTCGCTACGCCGGCGGTGTGGATTCACCGCAATCTTTCTGGGATTTTGTCGTCAACAAAAAGGACGATGCCATTGTCGACATCCCGGCCGATCGCTGGGACTACAGGCGCTTCTACGACCCGGACAAGGGTGCCGCCGGCGCGATGTACACCAAGCGCGGCGCGTTCCTGCACACAGATCCGTGGGAGTTCGACCCGGAGTTCTTCGGCATCTCACCGCGCGAGGCGACCAGCATGGACCCGCAGCAGCGCCTGATCATGGAGGTCGCCTGGGAAGCGGCCGACGATGCGGGTGTGGCCGGCCGGCTGGCGGGCGAGGCGGTCGGCGTCTACGTCGGCGCGTTCAACGTCGACTTCTCGGTGTCCACCATGGCCGCGGCCGCGCTCCCGCACATCGACATGAACACCTCGACGGCCGCCTCGTTCACCATGCTGTCCAACCGGCTCGCCTACGCGCTCAACCTCGTGGGCCCCGCCCTGACCATCGACACCGCGTGCTCGTCGTCGCTGGTCGCATTTCATCTGGCGTGCCAGGGGATCGCCAACGGCGACTGCGAGATGGCTCTGGCAGGTGGCGTCAACCTCATGCTGCAACCGGAAACCTTCGTGTCGATGTGCAAGGGCGGCTTCCTGGCGGCGGACGGCCGCAGCAAACCGTTCTCGGCCCACGCCGACGGCTACGGCCGCGGCGAGGGCGCCGGCATGGTTGTATTGCGCAGGCTCGAGGACGCCGTACGCGACGGCGACCGGATCTATGCGGTCGTGGAGGCGACGGGGAGCAATCAGGACGGCCACACCACCGCCATCACCGTTCCGAACGGTGATTCGCAGGAGGCACTGGCGCGTTTGGTCTGCGCCCGATCCGGCCTGGCCCCGCACCAGGTCACCTATATCGAGGCGCACGGCACCGGAACACCGGTCGGCGACCCGATCGAATTGGGCGCGCTGGGGCGCGTGTACGGGTGTGCGGACGGCCGCGCCAGGCCGCTGTCGGTGGGCTCGCTGAAAGCCACCCTCGGACACACCGAAGCGGCCTCCGGCATCGCGGGTGTGATCAAAGGCGCGCTGGCCATCTACCACCGGACGCTGCCGCCGCAGGGCTGGTTCGACGATCCCAATCCGGAGATCCCGTTCGACGAGCTGCGGTTGTCCATCCAGGTCGAACCGGAGGCGCTCGATGCGTCCATCGACCGGATGGCGGTCGCCGTCAACGGTTTCGGATACGGCGGCACCAATGCCCATGTGATCCTCGCCGCACCGGAGGCACGCCCGGCGCCGCCCACGCCGGCCGCTCCCACCACCCGCCGAACAGCCGGTGTGTTTCCGATCTCAGCACGCAGCGAGGCGGCGACGCGTGCCCTCGCGGGTGCCTACGCCGACCTGCTCGAGGCGGGCGCGGCTCCCGGCGAGCTCATCGAGGCCGCATGGAATCGCCGCGCGCACCAACGCCATCGGGCGGCGGTGACGTTTTCCGATCCGGCGGATCTGTCCGAGCGGCTGCGGCAGGTGTGCAGTGGCGGCGCCCCGGTCGGTTCGCTGGTGGACAATTCCGCGGGGCTGGTCTTCGTCTTCTCCGGAATGGGTACGCAGTGGTGGGCCATGGGCCGCGACCTGCTCACCGCGGGTGGCGTGTTCGCGGCCGAAGCCGCCCGCATCGACGAGGCCTTCCAGGACATCGCCGACTGGTCGATCGTGGCAGAGCTGTCGCGCCCCGAAAACGAATCCCGGATCACGTCCACGGCAATCGCGCAACCGACGACCTTTCTGCTTCAGGTGGCACTGACTCGCGAGCTGGCCCAGTTCGGCATCACACCCAGCGCACTGGTCGGGCACAGCATGGGTGAAGTGCCGGCCGCATATCTGGCGGGTGCGTTGTCCCTGCACGACGCCTTGCTGGTGACCTATCACCGTGCCCGGTTGCAGGCGACCACGGCCGGGACCGGCGGCATGCTCGCCGTCGGTTTGCCCTACAGCGAGCTGGAACCGCTGCTCGGCGCTGACATGCGCATCGACGTCGCGGCCATCAACGGCCCCTCGGCGGTGACGGTCGCCGGCGTAGTGAGTGAGCTGCAGGCTCTCGCTCAGATTCTCACCGAGCGAGGCGTCTTCAATCGCCTGCTGCGCGTGGAGGTTCCCTACCACAGTCACCGGATGGACCCGATACTCGCCGAATTACGTTCGGAGTTAGGTGTTCTCGCGCCGCAACAGCCCACCGTCCCGCTCTACTCCACGGTCACCGCGGCAGCGGTCACCAGTGGGCTGGATGCCGAGTACTGGTGTGCCAACGTGCGCCGGCCGGTCCGCTTCGCCGACACCGTCAAGGCACTGATGGCTGCGGGCCACCGCACCTTTCTCGAGGTCGGTCCGCACCCGGCGCTGTCGGCGAACATCCGCGAACTGCTGCTCAAGACCCACGAACCGGGCGCCGCGATCCCGACCCTGCGCCGCAACGAGCCCGATGCCGAGAGCATCCGTCAGGCGATCGCCGACCTGTACACCGCCGGCGCACTCGACGCCACGGACCTGTGCAGGACAGTGACCCCGCACGTCGAGCTGCCCCGGTATCCCTGGCAGCGCCAGCGCCTGCGCGACGAACTGCCCGAATTCACGCAGATGAAATTCGGCACCGAGGACAGCTTTTCGATGCTGGGAGACCCGGACCTCGACCATCCGGCCGCATGGGAACTCCACGTCAGCGGGCAGGTACTCCCGTGGCTGACCGATCACGTGGTCAACGGCGTGTGTCTGCTGCCCGGCATGGCGTACGTGGATGCCGCACTGAGCGCGGCAGCCGCCCGCAGCGGACTGAAATCTGCGATCGTCGAGGACATCCGCTTTGCCGCTCCGCTGTTCTTCGATCCGGCCGACGGCGCTATCCTGCGCACCGAACTCGACGAGGCCAGTCGCCGCTTCACCATCCGGTCTCGCGCGGCCACCGGCAGGACCTGGACCACCCACGCCACCGGCCGCCTGGTCGACGGAAAGTGTTCGCCCACCAAGCATCACGTCCCCGATGCCGCCGACATGACCGCCATCGATCCCGGCGACCTGTATGCCGCGATGGCCGGCAACGGCATGACCTACGGTCCGAGCTTCCGGCGCGTCACGTCGTTGCGCGCGAACCTCACTCAGGCCGTCGGCACCGTGGACGCGCGACCGGATGAGGGCACCCGGCACCTAGCGCACCCCGGCGTCATCGACGCTGCGTTGCACACCATTTCGCCACTCATCGAACAGTCCGTCGGGCGCACGCTGGGCACCATCGTGCCGATCGGCGTCGACGTGGTGCGGGTATTCGGCCCATTCCCCGAGTGCGTCGAGGTGATCACCACGGTGCATCCGAACGATCCGCTGCGCGCGGACATCGCGATTCTGGACTCGCAGCGTATGGCGTGCGCCCAACTGTCGGGGGTGCGCTTCGGGTCCATCACGCCCGGGCAGGGGCCGATCGACCGTCTCGATCCGCTCTTCTACGAGGAGGTGTGGGAGCTGTGTGACGAGCTGGACATCGCGACCCTGCCGTCCCCGGAGCACACTGCGACGTTGGTGTTGGCCCTCGGTGACGAGCCCAGCCCGCGGGCCCGGCAGCTGGCCGAGGCGCTTTCGCACGCCACCCTGTACCACTGCGCCGACGCGGCCGACGTCGACGCCGAACTGATGCACCTGCTGGGGGTGGCATCCGGACACTTCCCGCAGATACATGTCTGCGTCGTGGCGGGGCGCGCCACCGACGACAGCTCGGAGCTGTGGCTGCTGAAGCAGATTGCCATCACCACCGAAAGATTCGTCCGGGAGAACAAGGGCGAGCAACCGGAGGAACTGGAGGCACGCGGCGACGAGGGCTTCTACGCGAGTCTTGTTACCGAGCAGGCTTTTTCGCATCCAAACGACGTTTCCGCGCCGGACGTCAGCCACGCCGGCCTGGCGGGGGCGCGGCGCTCCCTGATCGCCGAGCAGTCGCGGTTGCGCTGGCGGTTGATCGACGTGGGGCCCGACACCGAGCTCACCGAACTGCTGCCCGAGGTGTCGGTTCCGGGCGCGTTCACCCAGGACAAGACCGACGAGATCATCTTGCGCAACGGATCACGGTGGGCCGTCGTCGTGACTCAGACGCTGTCGCAGCGGGTTGAGTCGATGGCACAGCAACACCCGCTCACCGACCCGGACGCCAACTTCGCCGTCGATCTGCCCAAGTCGAGGATCCTGTCGGAACTGGGCTGGCGAAGTTGTGCCCGCCCGGCGCCCGGGGCCGGCGAAGTGGAGCTGCGCATGCAGGTCGTCGGCCTGAACTACAAGGACGCCATCAAAGTCGTCGGGTTGCTCGGCAAAAGAGAACTCGAGGGGACACATTTCGGCACCGACCTGGGCATGGAAGGTGTCGGAGTGATCACCCGGGTCGGACCCGGGGTGGCCGGTTTCGAGATCGGCGACGTCGTGACGACCGCTGCCAGGGGAATGCTCATCCGCTACCAGATCGCCGATGCGGCACTGTGCATCAAACTGCCGGAGTCCGCTGCGACCCGGTTCCGGCCCGAATTCTGCACCAGCATGACCGCTTTCATCACCGCCGAGTACGCGCTGCTCGAGTTGGCCCGGCTGAAGGCGGGCGAGACCGTGCTGATCCACGGCGCCGCCGGCGGCGTCGGGCAGGCCGCGATCCAGATCGCAAAGCTTTGCGGCGCAACCGTTATCGGCACGGCGAGCACCAATGAGCGACGCTCCTTCGCGCTGGGCTCGGGCGCCGATTACATGATCGACTCACGCTCGCTGAACTTCGTCGACGACGTGCGCGAGCTCACCGGCGGCCGCGGTGTGGACGTGATCATCAGCAGCGCACCGGGCGAGATCCTCCGCCACAACTTCGAAGCCGTCGTCGAGTTCGGCCGGATCGTCGAAGTCGGCAAGGCCGACATCTACGGGAACAGCACGCTGGACATGGGGGTGCTGGACAAGAATCTCGGCTATTTCCAGATCGACATGGACCGGTTCATGAAGTGGGACCCGCAGGCCTGCCTGAAGCGGGAAGCCGACATCTACGAGAAATTCGCCAGCGGCATCTATCTGCCACTGCCGGTCGAGGTTTTCGATGCCGCCGACATCGGACGGGCCTGCGAAGAGGTGTTCCGCTCCAGCCGGACCAGTCGCGTCGCGCTCCGCCTCGCCGACAACACACCACCGGTGAAGCCCGGTTGGCACGACGTCGTCACCGACCCCGACGCCAGCTATCTGATCACCGGCGGACACGGCGGCTTCGGACTGGCCACCGGCCGGTGGCTGGTGCGGCGTGGCGCCCGGCACCTGGTACTGGCCAGCAGAAGTGGTGCGACCACCGAGCTGGCACGCAGGCAGATCGCACGGTGGCGCAACACCGGAATAACGGTCGCCGAGGAACTGGTCGACATGACCGACGCCCGCGCAGTCGCGGCCCTGGTGGACCGCTGCTCGTCGGGTAGCCGTCCGCTGCGCGGTATCTTCCACGCTGCGGGAGCCATCGCCGATCAGCGGATCGCCGACATGAGCCTTGCCGACCTCAAGCGGGTCTACGACGTCAAGGTCAACGGAGGGCGCGCGCTGTGGTCGGCCGTGCAGGCCGCGGGCATCACCCTCGACCAGTTCGTGTTCTACTCGTCGGCCGGCGCGATGCTCGGACTGCTCGGGCAATTCGGTTACGCCGCGGCCAACTTCGCCGTGCAGGCCCTCACCGATTCCATTGCGCAACAAGGCCGCCCGGCGATATGCATCGGCTGGGGCCACATGTCCGGGACAGGCGGCGGCATGGCAACCGACGAGAACCTGGCCCGGCACATGATCGCCTGTGGCGTCGATCCGATCGAAATGGACGACGGGCCACTCTATTTGGAAGAAGCACTGCGGCTCGGTGTCCGGCGGGCGTCGATCATCTCGATCAACTGGTCGCAGTTGGACACGGTGTTCGGCCACTTCCGGCAGTTGTTGCGCACCTCGACGGTCATCTCGACCGCCGCGGAATCGAACTCCGCCCAGGACCGGCTGCGGGCCAACCTGATCGCCCTGGACGAGGACGAGCGCGGCGCGGTGCTCGGGTACATGCTCGCCGAGCAACTCGCCACCGTCATGGGCGTGTCGACGGACTCCATCGATATCGACGTCCCCGTCATGGAACTCGGTCTGAACTCGCTGATGGCCGTCGAATTCAGCGCCCGCACCGGCGAGGCGATCGGTGTGTCGCTCAATACGCTGATGCTCGGACCCAGCTACAACCTGCGCAAAGCCGGTGCCGCACTGGCCGAGACTATCGTCGCGGGAGCTGGGAAATGATCGACACCAAGCGCGACGAAGCGGCGATGCGCGACATGGCCAGCCGGCTGCTTGCCGGACGCGGCAACGGAGCCTCGGCCGGCCCGCTGCCGCGTCCGGCGGCGCCGGCCCCGCGCAGTACCCGGCAACAGTTCGCCGACCACCCCCTGGTGGCGTCGGCCTGCGAACTGAACTCACGCAGACGCGCCATCTGGGAGCTGACCGGAATGCCCAGTCCGCTGTTCCTCGAGCGCAAAGGCTACAACACCGCCGTCATCGACGGACCGGCCCAGCAGCTGACCAACTTCGCCGGCTACAACTACCTGGGCCTGGCCCATCACCCGAAAGTGGTTCGCGCCGTTCAGGATGCGGTCGCGCAGTACGGGGCCTCCGCGTCGAACAGCCGCATCACCTCGGGTGAGATAGCGTTGTATCCCCGTCTCGAGCAGCGCCTGGCCGAGATCTACGACGTCGAGGCGGCGATCCTCGCCACCAGCGGATTCCTCACCAACGCCGGGGTTCTCGGATATCTGCTGAACGACGGTGATGCTGCGGTATGCGACTCACTCATCCACGCCAGCGTGGTTGCCGGCGCCAGGTGGGGCGGAGCGCGCGTCATGACGTTCCGGCACAACGACCCGGACTCGTTACGCGGCATTCTGCGCGCATCCCGGGACCGTTTCAATCGGGTACTCGTCGTGATCGAAGGGCTCTACAGCATGGACGGCGACATCGGCCTGCTGCCCCAAATCGCCTCCGTGGCACGCGAGTTCGACTGCGGAGTCATGGTGGACGAGGCCCACTCCATCGGCGTGCTCGGCCCCCACGGGCACGGCGTACGTGAGCACTACGGGCTGCCCGGAGACGCCGTTGACATCTGGATGGGCAGCCTGTCGAAGGCGCTCGGCAGCTGCGGCGGTTTCATCGCGGGCAACGCGAATCTGATCGAAGCACTCACCACCGCTCCCGCGATGCTGCTCACCGTCGGATTCCCGCCTACCGCCGCGGCGGCCGCGCTCACCGCCCTGGAAGTGCTGGAGAGCGAGCCCGACCGGGTGCAGCGCCTGTGGCGCAACACCGCGATGTTCACCACTGCCCTGCAAGACCTCGGCGTGGACCTCGGGCTGTCACAGAACACACCGATCTGCCCGGTGATGGTCCCCAGCGTGGCCAGGGTCGTGTTCGCCTCTTCGCTGCTGTTGCAGCGCGGAATCTACGTCGGCCCGGTGACCGCTCCGGCGGTTGCGCCGGGTCAGGAACGCCTGCGGTTCTTCATCACCAGCGAGCACACCGAGGATCAGCTGAAGACCACGGCGGGCCAGGTCGCAGAGGTGATCGAGATCGCCGGCAAGCTCGACGACACCATTCCGGTCTGACATGCGCGCGGTAGTTCTCGACGGGCCGCGCAGTGTTCGCGTCGAAACGCGGCCCGATCCGGCCCTCCCCGGACCCGACGGGGCCATCATCGCGGTGACCGCCGCAGGCATCTGCGGATCCGACCTGCACTTCTACGAAGGCGACTATCCGCTGGTCGAGTCCGTGGCCCTGGGTCACGAGGCGGTCGGCACAGTGGTCGAGGCCGGACCGCAGGTCCGCACCGTCAAGGTCGGCGACCTGGTCATGGTGTCTTCGGTGGCCGGCTGCGGCGCCTGTCCGGGCTGCGCCACCCGCGATCCGGTCACCTGCTCGGCCGGCCTGCGGATCTTCGGGTCCGGCGTGCTCGGTGGCGCGCAGGCTGATCTGCTCGCCGTACCCGCCGCCGATTTCCAGTTGCTCAGAATCCCTGACGGCATCTCCACCGAGCAGGCCGTGCTGCTGACCGACAACCTCGCCACCGGCTGGGCGGCGGCGCAACGGGCCGACATCCCCTTCGGCGGCACGGTCGCGGTGATCGGCCTGGGCGCGGTCGGACTGTGCGCCTTGCAGAGCGCCTTCACCCAAGGTGCGGCAACGGTTTTCGCGGTCGATCGGGTGCAGGGCCGACTGGCACGTGCGGCCACGTGGAGTGCGACGCCGATCCGGGCGCCGGCGGCCGAGGCCATCCTCGCCGCGACGGGCGGCCGTGGCGCGGATTCGGTCATCGACGCTGTCGCCACCGACGCGTCGCTGACCGACGCGATCGGGGCCGTCCGGGCCGGTGGCACCGTTTCGGTGGTGGGATTGCATGACCTGCAACCGTTTCCGCTTCCGGCACTGCCCTGCCTGCTGCGCAGCATCACGCTGCGAATGACGACGGCGCCGGTGCAGCGCACCTGGCCGCAGCTGGTTCCGTTGCTGGCCTCCGGCCGGCTCGACCTCGACGGCATCTTCACGACGAGGATGTCGCTGGCCGACGCGGCCGCCGGCTACGCGGTTGCGGAGTCACGGTCCGGCGAGCACGTCAAAGTGCTGCTCACGCCGTGACCGGAAAGCCGGGCAACCCTAGAAGGCGGCCGACTGCTCGATGATGTTGACCATCACCCGCACCCCGATCCCCAGCGCCCGCTCGTCGAGGTCGAATGTGGGCTGGTGCAGGTCCAATTGCGGCCCTTCACCCGACCAGACGCCCAGCCGCGCCATCGCGCCGGGGACTTCTTCGAGGTACCAGGAGAAGTCTTCGCCCCCACCGGATTGCCGGGTATCGGCCAGCACGTCGGGGCCGACGGCCTCGATCGCGTGGGTGAGGATGCGTGTCGAGACGTCCTCGTTGACCACGGGCGGCACTCCCCGCCGGTATTGCAGGGAATGTTCGATGGCCAGCGGCGACAGCAGTCCGGCTACGGCTTCGCGGATGATCGCCTCCAGATCGATCCAGGTCTGGCGGCTGGCCGTGCGCACGGTGCCGGCCAGCACACCGGACTGAGGTATCGCGTTGGGCGCCACGCCCGCATTCACCGCGCCCCACACCAGCACGGTGCTGTTGCGGGGGTCGATGCGGCGCGACAGCACGCCGGGCAGCCCGGTGATCAACGTGCCCAGACCGTAGACCAGGTCGGCAGTGAGGTGCGGGCGCGAGGTGTGCCCGCCGGGTGAATACAGAGTGATCTCGAGCTGGTCGGCCGCCGAGGTGATGGGCCCCAGCCGGACAGCGACCTTGCCGACCTCGAGCCGGGGGTCGCAGTGCAGCGCGAAGATCCGCGACACCCCGGTCAACGCCCCGGCCGCGATCGCGTCGATCGCGCCGCCGGGCATCAGCTCCTCGGCCGCCTGGAAGATCAACCGCACCCCGACCGGCAGCTCGGGCACCGATGCCAGGGCCAGCGCGGTGCCCAGCAGGATCGCGGTGTGCGCGTCGTGACCGCAGGCGTGCGCGATGTTGGGCATCGTCGACGCGTACGGGGCGCCGGTCCGCTCCGCCATCGGCAGTGCGTCCATGTCGGCCCGCAACGCAATCCTGGGCTGATGCTCGGGGCCGAAATCGCAGACCAGCCCCGTTCCGCCGGGCAGCACCTTCGGGTTCAGCCCCGCGTCTGCCAGTCGCTCCGCCACGAACTGGGTGGTGGCGAACTCCTGGCGCCCCAGTTCGGGATAACGGTGGATGTGCCGGCGCCAGTCGACGAGGTCGTCGTAGTGGGCAGCCAGCCACGACTCGGCGCTGTCGACCAGGCTCACGATGCCGCCCGCTGTTGCCGGGCCGCCAGCACCCGGTCCCGCTGAGCCGGGTCCGCGGCGAGCGCAACCACGGTGCGCGCGAGCATGATCGCGCCTTCGACCACCGCCCGGTCGGCGCTGGGACCCGCCGCGGCGGCCGCGAAAGCGCGCTGGTGCACCGTCGCGCCACCAGCGTCGACCCCGATCACCGGGTGGATTCCGGGCAGCACGTGCGTCACGTTACCCATGTCCGTGCTGCCCAACGGCAGCGCCGCCTCCACGGCCGGCGCCACCGGTTCGCGTCCGAGCCGGCGCATCTCTTCACGACACACGTCCGCCAGCCACTGATCGGGCCGCAACTCGGCGTAGGCCGGGCCGGCCTCGTTGATCTCGTACTCGCAGCCGGCGGCCAGCGCGCCGGCGGCGAAACAGGAGTACATCCTGCCTTCCAGCTCGCGCAGCGAGTCGTACTCGACCGCCCGCATGGCGTACTTGAGCGCCGCCTGCCCCGGGATGACGTTCACCGCCTGCCCGCCGTCGGTGACGATGCCGTGCATCATCTGTCCGGGCGCCAACTGCTGACGCAGCAGACCGATCGCCACCTGCGCCACGGTCACCGCGTCGGCGGCGTTGAGGCCCAGATGCGGCGCGACGGCCGCGTGCGACTCTTTGCCCCGGTATTCCACGTTGACCTCGGACAACGCCAGGGACCGCGCGCCCGCGATGTCGGTGGGCCCCGGGTGCACCATCACCGCCGCCGCAACGTCGTCGAACGTCCCGGCCCGCAGCATCAGCGCCTTGCCGCCGCCGGACTCCTCAGCGGGTGTGCCGAGAAGGGCCACCGTAAGGCCGAGTTCGTCGGCGACCTCGGCCAGCGCCAGCGCGGTCCCCACCCCGGACGCCGCGATGATGTTGTGTCCGCAGGCGTGACCGATTTCCGGCAGGGCGTCGTACTCGGCGCAGACTCCGACGACCAGCGGACCGCTGCCGAAGTTCGCGCGGAACGCGGTGTCCAGTCCCGCGACCGGGGCGATCTCGAAACCGCGTTGGGCGACAAGCTCTTTGGCTTTGGCGCAGCTGCGGTGTTCGGCGAAGGCCAGCTCGGGCTGCGCGTGGATGGCGTGGGACAGCTCGACGAGGTCGCCACCGCGGCGCCGCACCGCGGCCTCGACGCGGTCCAGCGCGCTGGGTGTGGGCACTCGGAGCATCTTGGCAGTATCTCACCGCCACGTGCCCCACTACGATCGCCTACTGCGCCGAATGTGCTTGGCGGCTGTCCCGCCATTCGCAGGATCCAGTGGGTGACGACGCTGGTGGGCACCTGGGTGAGCTACGGCGGATTCCCGGCCACTGTATTGATCTAACGCGGCTCCTGCGGGACCGTAGCCCGTCCTGCGGCGCTTTCAAAAACAGTCCGGGAAGCGAAATCCACACATCCGAACACTGTCAGCATCGACGCTTTCGGTCTCCAATTCGGGCTCCTGAAGCCGCTGAAACCGGAGGCCGTGAAACGTACGCCGCTTGATTGCGGCAAAACGGCGCGCGACGCAACGCCCCGTCACATTCTTCTGAATCTGCACTGGTCATGGACGACTTCGGGAGGTCGCAATGGTCAACTTCGCGGTGTTACCGCCGGAAATCAACTCGTTGCGGATGTTTGTCGGTGCGGGCTCAGCGCCGATGCTGGCGGCCGCTGCGGCGTGGTCCGGGCTGGGTGAGGAGCTGGGCTCGGCGGCGAATGCCTTTTCCGCGGTGACCTCCACGCTGGCCGGGCAGTCCTGGCAAGGCCCGGCCTCCCAGGCGATGTCGGCGGCCGCGGCCCCCTACGCGGCGTTCCTGCAGGCCGCCTCGGACCAGGCCCACGGCGCGGCCGGTCAGGCCCAAGTGGTGGCGCGTGTGTTCGAGGCGGCCAAGGCCGCCACCATCCACCCGCAAGCGATCGCGACCAACCGCCAAGCGTTCCTTCAACTGGTCCGGTCCAACTGGTTAGGGCTCAACGCCCCGGCGATCGCGGCCGTCGAGAGTCTCTACGACGATTTCTGGGCCGCGGATGTGGCGGCGATGGCCAGCTATCACGGTGGCGCCTCGGCCGCGGCCGCGCAGTTGACGTCCTGGCAGCAGGCGCTGCAGGGCCTGCCGGGCATCGGCGGGCTGTTCGGCGGGCAACCCGCCGCACCGGCCGCGCCAGGAGATCCCAACCTGGGCATCGGAAACAAGGGCGGCGGCAATATCGGCAACGGCAATGACAGCGGTACCGGCCAGGGCAATATCGGCAACGGCAACACCGGCAGCTTGAATCTGGGCGGCGGCAATTCCGGCAAGCAGAACATCGGCAGCGGCAACAGTGGCAACGCCAACATCGGCGCGGGCAACTTCGGCAACTCGAACTACGGTTTCGGCAACCTCGGCACCGGCCCCATCTCGACCAGCGGCCACAACGTCGGCCTGGGCAACTTCGGAAACTACAACACCGGTTTGGGGAACGCCGGCAACAACAACCTGGGCGGGGGCAATACCGGCAACAACAACATCGGTTTCGGCCTGACCGGCAATAACTTGGTGGGTGTTGGTGGTACGTATTACGACCGGGCGGCCGGCGTGTTCCATTTCGATGGCCTGAATTCGGGCAGCGGTAATATCGGGTTGTTCAACTCAGGCACTGGCAACATCGGCTTCTTCAATTCCGGTGATGGAAACGTCGGTATCTTCAACGCGGGCAGAAATATTCTGCCCGCGGAGCTGGGCAACATTCAAAGCCTGGGCATCGGCAACTCCGGCTACGGCAATATCGGTATCGGCAACACCAGTTCCGGAAACTTCGGCATCGGCAACAGCGGCTCGTTCAACACCGGAGTGGGGAATGCGGGCGGCTACAACACCGGCTACGGCAACTCGGGCAGTTACAACACCGGCAGCCAAAACTCCGGCGCCCTCAACACCTTTGACGGCAATTCGGGCGCTGTCAACACCGGGTTCTTCAATTCCGGCGACACCAACACCGGCTTCGGGTCGACCACCGACACCGGATTGACCAAGTCCGGCTTCAACACCACCGGCTATCTGGTGTCGGGCTTCAACAACACCGCAATCGGCCCCAATGCTCAACTTATGTCGGGGTTCTTCAACACGGCCAGCGGCGGCAACTTTTACAACGGCAACATGTCAGGCTTTTTCAACACCGGTGTGCCAACTACCCAGCCGCCCGTATACCTGCCGCCCTTCACCGCGAGCGGCTACAGTTCCGGCTTCTTCAATATGGGCTCCTTCGGCGGGGGCTTGTTCAGCATTGTTCAGCTGTTCAAGAACCTCTAGCCGGTGCTTGGCAGAGCGGTCAGACCCGCGCGGCGATGAACCCCGCAGCCTGGCCGGGGTACGGCGGGTCCGCGTATTCGCGGTGGGCGAGCCGGTCGCGGCCGCCGACCGTGCACACCGGGTCACCGGGACTGCACAGGTCGATGGCCCGCCCGGCGAACTGACCGGTGGACGACAGCGGGACGTTGAACCGGATACCCGGGTTCCCGAACACCGCGACGGCGGCGACCTTCTGGGCGAGCACCGGGTCGAGCTCGGGGGCCGAGCCGAATTCGCCGACGGTGTCCCCCAGGGGCGGCACACCCGCCAGCATGGAGACCGCGGCCGCGCCCTGGGAGAAGCCACCCAGCACGATCCGCGTCCGCGGGCACTGATCCGCCATGAACGCGATGTGGTCGCGCGCGTCGTTCGCCCCGTCGGCGGTGGTGAGGAAGTTGTAACTGGCCGCGTAGTTCACCGGGTACACGCCGAGGCTGCGTGAGCCCAGGGCCGGCCGCAGCGCGGCCTCGAGCGCGTCGCCGACCACGCCCATCCCGGGCGGCTCGGCGGTTCCCCGGGCGAAAACGAGCTCGACGTTGGGACAGTCATCGGCGCCCGCCGTCGGGACCGGGCCGCCGAGCAGAGCTCCGAAGGCCAGCACGACGGCCGCGGCGAAAATTGAAGACGATTTGTGATGCCGCACAAGGCAGATCATCACACACGCCGGGCAGCGGTGCCCGAGCAAGTACTCTCGCCCAGTGTGACCAGCGAACTCGCCGCGCAGGCAGCGGCCGTCATCGCCGAACGCACCGGTGTGGTGACACACGACGTCGCCGTGGTGCTGGGCTCGGGATGGTCGCCGGCGGTGGCCGCCCTGGGCTCCCCGACCACCTTGCTGGCCCAGGCCGATGTTCCCGGATTCGCGCCACCCAGGGCCGAGGGGCACAGCGGCGAGATCTTGTCGGTACCGGTCGGCGCGCACCGGGTGCTGGTGATGGCCGGACGCATCCACGCCTACGAAGGACACGACCTGCAACACGTGGTGCACCCCGTTCGGACAGCCTGCGCGGCGGGCGCGCAGGTCGTCGTGCTCACCAACGCGGCAGGCGGGTTGCGTACCGACATGGCGGTGGGACAGCCGGTGCTGATCAGTGACCACCTCAACCTCACCGCGCGTTCCCCCCTGGTGGGCGCGCAGTTCGTCGATCTGACCGACGCCTACGCGCCGCGCCTGCGCGCGCTGGCCCGCGCCTGCGACCCGGAGCTTGCCGAGGGCGTGTACGCCGGCCTGCCGGGCCCGCATTACGAGACGCCGGCGGAGATCCGCATGCTACGGGTGCTGGGCGCCGACCTGGTGGGGATGTCGACGGTGCACGAGACCATCGCGGCGCGGGCGGCCGGTGCCGAAGTGCTGGGGGTGTCGCTGGTGACGAACCTGGCGGCCGGGATCACCGGCGAGCCGCTGAGCCACGCGGAGGTGCTGGCCGCGGGGGCCGCGTCCGCGGCGCGGATGGGATCGTTGCTGGCCGACGTGATCGCCCGGTTCTGACCCGTGACGCCCGAGGATTGGATCGCCCACGACCCCGACCCGCATACCGCGGCCGAGCTTGCCGCGCTGGATCCGGCTGAGCTCGCCGCACGGTTCGCGCACCCGCTGACCTTCGGCACCGCGGGCCTGCGGGGGCCGGTGCGCGGCGGGCCGGACGCGATGAACCTGGCCGTGGTGTTGCGGGCGACCTGGGCGCTGAGCCGGGTACTGGAGCCGTCCACGACGGTGGTCGTCGGGCGCGACGCCCGGCACGGCTCGGCCTCCTTCGCTACGGGGGCCGCTGAAGTTCTTGCCGCACTTGGGTTTTCGGTACTGCTGTTTCCCGTTCCGGTACCCACGCCGGTGGTGGCGTTCGCGGTGCGCGCCACCGGAGCGGCAGCCGGCGTCCAGGTCACCGCGTCACACAATCCCGCCGGCGACAACGGCTACAAGGTGTATCTCGACGGCGGTATCCAGATCGTCTCCCCCACCGACCGCCAGATCGAGGCCGCCATGGCGCAGGCTCCGCCGGCCGATGAGATCGCGCGGATCCCCGTCGCACCCGCCGAAACCGATCTCATCGAGCAGTACGTCCGTCGCGCGGCGGCGGTGCGGCGCGGCACGGGTTCGGTCCGGGTGGCGCTGACCGCGATGCACGGGGTGGGTGGCGCGCTCGCCGTGCAGACGCTGCACCGGGCCGGTTTCGACGACGTGCACGTGGTCGACGCGCAGTTCGCGCCCGACCCCGATTTCCCCACCGTCGCGTTCCCCAACCCCGAGGAACCCGGTGCCGCCGACGCACTGCTCGCCCTGGCTGCCGACGTCGACGCCGACGTGGCCATCGCGCTGGACCCCGACGCCGACCGTTGTGCCGTGGGGATCCCCGCGCAGGACGGGTGGCGGATGCTGTCGGGCGACGAAACCGGTTGGCTGCTAGGCGATTACATCCTGTCGCAGCCCGCGCGCGGCCCCCGGACGGTGGCCAGCACGGTGGTGTCGTCCCGCATGCTGGCCGCGATCGCCGCGCAGCACGGCGCGGTGCACGTCGAGACCCTCACCGGATTCAAATGGCTGGCGCGCGCCGACGCCGAGCGACCCGGGACGCTCGTTTACGCGTATGAGGAGGCGATCGGACACTGCGTCGACCCCCAGGCCGTCCGGGACAAGGACGGCATCAGCGCCGCGGTGTTGATGTGCGACCTGGTGGCCTCATTGCGCGGCCGCCCGGTGTCCGACCTGCTCGACGATCTCGCCCGTCGCTACGGCGTGCACGAGGTGGCCGCGGTGCCCCGCCGCGTCGCCGACCCGGACGAGGCGGCCGCGGTGTTGCGGAGGCTTCGCGCCGATCCGCCGGACCTATTGGGAGGCTTCGCCGCGTCCCATACCGACATCGCCGACGCCCTGATCCTGCACGGCGGTGACGACGACACGTCGGTACGGGTGGTGGTGAGACCGTCGGGCACCGAACCGAAACTGAAGTGCTACCTGGAAGTCCGGTGTGCGGTGCACGGTGACCTGGTGGCCGCGCGGCAACGGGCCCGCGCGCTGTCCGGGGCGTTGGTCGCGCAGATCCGGCAGTGGTGAGTGGTAGCAAATGGCGGCGACCCGTCCCCCGCAAGCGGGAGGTGCCCCAGCGCCCGGCTGCGCCGGGCTTGCGATCGCCGCTAGCGCGGCCCGAACTGCCGGTCTCCGGCGTCACCCAGGCCGGGCACGATGAACGCCGTCTCGTTGAGCCCCTCGTCGATCGCCGCGGTGAACAACCGCGCGCTGGGCGCCACCTTCTCGACCGCGGCGATACCCTCCGGCGCCACGCACACGCACAGCACCGTGATGTCGGTGGCACCGCGCGACAACAACAGGCCGATGGTGTAGACCATCGACCCTCCGGTGGCCAGCATGGGGTCCAGGATCATCACCGGCAGGTCGGTCAGGTCGTCGGGCAGCGATTCCAGGTAGGGAACGGGCTGATGGGTGTGCTCGTCTCGGGCGATGCCGACGAACCCGACGTGCGCCTCGCGCAGCACCGCGTGCGCCTCGTTGACCATGCCCAGCCCGGCCCGTAGCACGGGCACCAACAGCGGCGGCCTGGCCAGCCGCACCCCGACGGTGTCGCCGACCGGCGTGCGGATCTGCACCGGCTCGGTGGGTGCGTCGCGGGTGGCCTCGTAGACGAGCATCAACGTCAGCTCACGCAGGGCGGTCCGGAAGCCGGCGTTGTCGGTGCGCTCGTCGCGCAGCACGGTAAGCCGGGCCGCCGCCAGCGGGTGGTCGATGACATGGACGTCCACGGCAAGTGACCCTATATAACAATCGGATTCAGGCCTGCTGACACGCGCATTTTCGTTCGCTCCGCGGGTCCCGAGCGCACCTATACTCCCGGCATGCGGGGTCTGCGACGGCACTTGACCAGGGCTTTCTGCGCCCTGACTCTGAGCGTGGCGGTGCTGCCGGCGCCCCGGGTGGCGCTGGCCGCCGCGACGCTGCCGGCGTATGCGCACGTCGTGATCGTGATCGAGGAGAACCGCTCGCAGGCCAACATCATCGGCAACAAGGCGGCGCCGTGGATCAACGCGCTGGCCGCCGGCGGGGCCATGATGGCGCAATCGTTCGCCGAGACACATCCCAGCGAACCGAATTACCTGGCACTGTTCGCCGGCAACACCTTCGGGCTCACCAAGGACAGTTGCCCGGTGGACGTCGGCGCCCAACCGAACCTCGCGTCCGAGTTGCTGGCCACCGGGCATACGTTCGGCGGCTACTCCGAGGATCTGCCCGCGGTCGGCTCGACGGCATGCAGCGCGGGCAAGTACGCGCGCAAGCACGTGCCGTGGGTGAACTTCAGCAACGTCCCGCCCAGCGTCTCGGTGCCCTTCTCCACCTTCCCGGGCCCCGGGAACTACGCGAGCCTGCCGACGGTGTCGTTCGTGATCCCGAACAACGACAACAACATGCACGACGGCTCGATCGCCCAGGGCGATGCCTGGCTCAACAGCCAGATGTCGGCGTACGCCAACTGGGCCCGGGCCAACAACAGCCTGCTCATCCTCACCTGGGACGAAGACGACGGCGGACCGCGCAATCAGATTCCGACCGTGTTCTACGGGGCGCACGTGCAGCCCGGCAGCTACAACGAAACCATCAGCCACTACAACGTGCTGTCCACGCTGGAGGAGATGTACGGGCTGCCCAAAACGGGTTACGCGGCAACTGCTCCGGCCATCGCAACTATTTGGGGCGGGTAAGCGTCAACAGGCCGGGTCGCTATTGTGTGCCGCATGGCTGCTGACCTCGTGCCCATCCGCCTGAGCCTGTCCGAAGGCGACCGCTACACGCTGTGGGCGCCCCGCTGGCGCGACTCCGGCGACGAGTGGGAGGCGTTCCTCGGCAAGGACGAAGACCTCTACGTTTTCGACAGCGTGGCCGACCTGACCGCCTTCGTCCGCGGCAACGACGACAACGATCTGGTCGACCACCCGGCGTGGGCGGACATCACCGAGGCCAACGCGCACAAGCTGGACCCGGCCGACGACAAGCGGTTCGACCTGGTCGCCGTGGAGGAACTGGTCGCCGAAAAGCCCACCGAGGAGTCGGTGGCCGCGCTGGCCGGGACACTGGCGATCGTGTCGTCCATCGGGTCGGTGTGCGAGTTGCCGGCGATCTCGAAGTTCTTCAACGGCAACCCGACCCTGGGCACCGTCTCCGGTGGCATCGATCACTTCACCGGCAGGGCGGGCCAGAAGCGGTGGGACGCCATCGCCGAGATCATCGGCCGCAGCTGGGACGACGTGCTGAAGGCCATCGACGACGTGGTCAGCACACCCGACGTGGACGAGGAGCTGTCGAAGCAGGCTGAAGAGGAACTCGACGAGGAACTCGAGGAAGAAGACGAGCCCGAGGAGACGGACGAGTCGGACGAGGGCGCCGAGGAGGCCGCTGAGGAAGCCGACGAGGACGACGAGGACGACGAGGACGACGAGGACAAGGACGAAGACGAAGACGAAGACGAAGACGAAGTCGAGGACGAGCGTGCCGAGGGCGACACCGTCGTGCTGGGCAGCGACGAGGACTTCTGGGCGCAGGTCGGCATCGACCCGGTCCGGATCATGACTGGGGCCGGCACGTTCTACACGCTGCGCTGCTACCTCGACGACCGGCCGATCTTCCTGGGCCGCAACGGGCGCATCAGCGTATTCAGCTCAGAGCGGGCGCTGGCCCGCTACCTTGCCGATGAGCACGACCACGACCTGTCGGACCTGGCGACCTACGACGACATCCGCACCGCGGCCACCGACGGCTCGCTCAAGATCGATATCACCGACGAGAACGTCTACGTGCTCAGCGGGCTGGCCGACGACTTCGCCGACGGGCCGGAGGCGGTGGATCGGGAACAGCTCGAACTCGCCGTCGAACTGCTGCGCGACATCGGTGACTACTCCGAAGAGAGCACTGTCGACAAGGCCCTGGACAAGGGCAAGCCGCTGGGCAAACTGATCGCCTACGTGCTCGAGCCCGATTCGGAAAGCAAGCCGGCCGGGCCGTACGCCACGGCGGTCCGGGCGTGGGAGAAGTTGGAATCGTTCGTGGAGTCGCGGCTGAGGCGCGAATAGCGCCGAGAGCCGGCGACGACGTTCAGCGTGAGCGTCGCGGCTAAGGCGCGAATAGCGCCGTAAAGCCCAGCGGTTTAAGTAGTCGACTACGCAAGACAACCCGTCGCGTCCGGCGTCACGATAATCCCGTGATCGTCACACCTGAGTCGATTGTCCAGGCGGCAACGGATCTGACTGCCATCGACACCACCATCCACGCGGCCCGGCTGCAAGCCGCGGCCCCGACGCGCACGTTGCTGCCGGCGGCGGCCGACGAGGTGTCGGCGGGTATCACAAACTTGTTTGCTCAGCACGCCGAGGATTTTCAGAAGGTGGCTGCTCAGGCATCGGAGTATCACGACCAATTCGTGCACACGATGACCGCGGCAGCCGGCTCCTACGCCGGTGCCGAAGCGGTCAACACCAATTCGCTGCTGCAGGTGCCCTTAGAGATCGTCGGCCGGTTGGTCGACAGCGGCCTCACCTCGTACTATCAATTTTCGGCGTTGATCGCCTCCTTGCCGCAGCCTTTTTCGCAGATACTCGGCGCGATGCTCGGTCTGCCGGTTCTCATAGTGATGGCTCCGTTCGCCTTGTTCTTCACAATCTTCCTCATCGCATCGTTCGCTTTACTTGCGTACAACGGAGTGTCGATATTCCCGCCCTACAACTTGTGAAGTCTCGAGACGGTGACGGTCCTAACACGACTGGGTAGCTCATTCGAGCACTGCTTGCCGCCGGCACCTCGCCCCTGCTTGCATGGTCGCCATGTCCGCGGTCGTCGCCGTGCCGGATCTGCTTGCCCAGGCCGCAACGCAGGTGACGTCCATTGGCGGGGTGCTCGAATCAGCGAGCGGGACGGCGGCGGCATCAACGCAGGCGCTGCCTCCCGCGGCCGCGGACGAGGTCTCCGCCGCCGTCGCACAGCTGTTCTCACGCTTCGGCCAGGACTATCAATACGCCGCGGATCAGGCCGCGGCGTATTCCCAACAGTTCGTCCAACACCTCACCGCGGCGGCGAACAGCTACGCCAGCGTGGAAGCCGCCAACGTGTCGGTGCTGGCGCCCGCCGCCGCCGGCATCCCCACCCTGGATCAGATCTTCTCGTCATTGGTCAGCACGGTGACGGGGCTGTTCTGGCAAACGCTGTCGTATCTCTACTATCTCGGCTTCCTGTTGCTCATCCCGATCTACGCAGCGCTGGCCTTGTGGCTGCCGGTCGCATTCCTGGGTTCACTTTTCGGGCTTACCTAGATATCGGCCGCGCAGGCCGCAAAAATAGCGTCCCAGTCCTCGATATCGAAGTGGTCCTTGCCCGCCGACCAGTGCAGATCCACGTGGGGAATCGCGCGTTCAAGGTAACGGCCCATAGCGTGCGGGATAAATGAGTCGCAGTCGCCCTGCCAAATGTGGGTAGGCACCGCGATCTCTTCCACCCGGAATGTCCAAGGCTGATAGTCGAGAAACGACTCATAGGCACCGCCCCGGCCACCCTGCCGGAAGGCTTCGAGCTGAGATGCGCGGAACTGCCGCGCGAAGAGGTCGTCCCGCAACTTTCGACGCTCTGGGTCGGGAACCCACGCCGTCAGAAGCCGGCAGAACAAACCCGGCCAGTACTTTGCGCACCAGCCCAGCGGCACGAATGCGGCGTCGAAAGGCCAGGATCCCAGCCGCGCAAGACCGCGATAAACACGGTCCTGCGGGCTCAAGGCACCGACGATCTCCGGCGTCGCCAGTGGACCCCAAGGTCCAAACGCGCCGATGAATCGAAGCCGCGTCGGCGGTATCAGGGCACCGCAGGCGAACAGGTGCGGCCCGGCTCCGGAATGCCCGACGACACCGAATTGGTCCACGCCCAATGCGTCGGCCAGCTCGCAGACGTCGGCCGGCCAATCGGAGAATGCGCGACCCGGCTGAAAGGTCGACCGCCCGAATCCGGGGCGGTCGGCCGCAATCAGCCGGAACCCGTTCCGCTTGGCTGCACCGTCGGCGAACACACCCTCCAGTCGGGAGCTCGGCGTGCCGTGGAAGTAGAACGTGGGATATCCGGTGGCGTCGCCCCACTCCTGGTAGGCCAACGTGCGGCCGTCGGGCAGAAGATGGAGTTGCGCCTCGTCGGTGCGGATGCGGTCGGGAAGCACACCGTGATGCTATTCAGAGACGGTCCATGGCGCGGGACATGCTCGAGGACTCGAGGAACGCGTAGCGCCTCGGCTGGGTCTGACGCCTGGCGGCGCGCTTCTGACTCGGGCCTTCACCGTCCAGGCCGAGGATGGCGATGGCGCGGGTGCGGATCTTGCTCATGGGTATTTCCCTTCGGTTGTGGGGGTCGAGAAGTTCGATGGACCAACTGTCGCCCGTTAGGCCGTCCGCGGGCATCGTCCGAAATACGTAAAGCCGGACAGGGGCGGGTCGTAGATTTCGCGGGCCCGCGGATCATCTCTACGTACTTCCGCTTAGATCCCTTGCTTGAAGTGGGTGAACGCTGGCTAGCATGAGCGAGATCCACCCCTCTTTGCTGAGGGCCAAAGGGAGCGTGAGCGCGTGTTGCTGACCGGGACAGTGACGCTGCTGGTAGCCGGCATCCAGGGCGCGGCCGGGAGGCCGATCCCGACTGACTCGGGAACGCCCGAATTCATGCTGCTGGACCGCCTCCTTTCTGAAGCCGCCGCCACCCACGGCGGTGTCCGGGTCCAGCCCGACGGGCATTTCGATCGCGAGAGTTTCGTGATCGCTTTCGGGGGTGCCGGAGCCGCGCTGGCATGCGCGCTGCAATTGCAGTTGACGCGACTCGACCCCATTCGGTTGCCCATCGGCTTACACACCGGCGATGTGCGCCTCAGCGACGACGCCACGAGCTACGTCGGCACCACGATCACTCGTGCGAGCCGGTTGTGTGCCCTGGCGCACGGCGGGCAGACTTTGCTCTCGGCCACCACCGCCGACGTCGTGGCCGACCAGTTGCCGGCCAAGACCTGGCTGAGCGACTGCGGCGCACATCAGCTACGGGACCTGGCGCGCCCGGAACAGGTACACCAGCTGTGCCACCCCGAGTTGCAGAACGAGTTCCCACCGCTGTGCACGACACACGGCGGCGTGGCAGCAGCTCTGCCGGTCCACCTGACCAATTTCGTGGGCCGCCGCCGCGAGATCGCCGAGGTGACCGAGATCCTCCGCGACAACCGGCTGGTGACGCTGATCGGCGGGGGCGGTATCGGGAAGAGCAGACTTGCCGTTCGGGTCGCAACCCAGCTAAGGCCTGTGTTTCCGGACGGCTTGTACTACGTCGACCTCGAGCCAGTCACCAGCGCCGACTTCGCACCGGCGGCCGTGACCCGGGCGCTGGGAGTCGCGGACAAGCCTGGTCGCTCGGTGGACGAAGCGGTACTACGTCACCTTGGCCAGCGCCGTGTGCTGATCGTGCTCGACAACTGCGAGCATCTGCTGGACAGCGCCGCCCGGCGGATCGGCGCACTACTGCGATCCTGCCCCGGCGTGACAATGCTGGCCACCAGTCGTGAGCCACTCGCGGTGGCCGGCGAGGTGACCTGGCGGGTGCCGGCGCTGTGCTACGAGGACGATGCGATCGCCTTCTTCGTCGACCGCGCCCGTTCGGCCCGGCCGAATTTCGGGATCGCCGATGACAACGCGAACCTGGTGAGCGAGATCTGCCGACGGTTAGACGGGATGCCACTAGGCATCGAGCTTGCGGCCGCGCGGGTTCGCTCGCTGTCGCTGCCGGAAATCAGGGCGGGCCTGGACGACAAGATCCGGCTGCTCACCGGCGGCGCCCGCACGGGGCTGCGCCGCCACCAGACTCTGCGCGCATCCATCGCGTGGTCGCACGAATTACTGAGCGAGTCAGAGCAAGTGCTGTTCCGGAGGTTGGGGGTGTTTGTCGGGCCCTTCGGACTCGATGCGGCACACGCGGTTGTCGGCTTCGGGGACATGCCGCGCTATCAGGTGCTCGACGGCCTGTCATCGCTGGTCGACAAGTCGTTGGTGGCGGCGGACAGTTCACCCGGCGGCACGCGTTATCGGCGGTTCGAGGGAATCGGTGAGTTCGCGATGGAGCGATTGGCCGAGGCCGGGGAAGTCGAAACCACGCGCAGGCGTCACGCCACGCACTACCTGGCCATGGCGGCGGTGCTGGACAGTCCCGGCCGTAACGACTACCTACAACTGCTGGACGGCATCGAGACCGAGATCGACAACCTGCGCGCCGCCCTGGCCTGGTATCGGGACAACTCTGGATTCGAATCGGCGTTGATGATGGCGTCGTCGCTGCAGCAGCTGTGGCTTGTCCGGGGGCACATCTCCGAGGGTCGCGACTGGTTCGAATCGCTTGTCGCACAGGCAGAGAGTGACGGCGTCGAAATCGATGCCGCGGTGTGGGCGCGAGCACTGGCCGACAAGGCCGTACTCAAGATGTTCATCGACGCGACCCCCAGCATCGAGGATGCCCAGCAAGCGCTGAAGCTCGCCCGCGACGTTGGCGACCCGGCACTGACCGCCCGTGCTCTCACCGCCTGCGGTCTGACCGCCGGTTTCAACTATCAGACGCAGACGGTCCAGCACTACTTCGCCGAGGCGGCCCAGCTTGCCCGTGCTCTGGGTGATCGCTGGCGGCTCAGCCAGATCCTCAGTTGGCAGAGCAGCGCCGCGATAGTAGCCGGGGACGCGAACGCAGCGCATGCTCTTGGCCGCGAAGGGCGTGACCTCTGCGACCTGATCGGTGACCGCATCGGCTCGCGTCAGTGCCGGTTGGCGGTGGCCTACGCGCAGCTGTGGCGGGGCGACCTGGCCGGCGCGGTCGCGCAGTTCGGTGCGCTGGTCGAGGACGGGCCCGACGCGGATGTTTTCACCTCGCTAGGTCTCAAGGGCCTGGGCGATGCGCTCGCCTACCAGGGCGACGTGAGTGCCGCGCGCGCGGCCAGTGCGGCCGCCATCGAAAGTGCCACCGGCGAATACTTTGTGGGACTTGGCTATTCGACGCTGGCTCTGACCGCGCTCGCCGACGGTGACGTCGGCACGGCGCGAGAGGCGGACGAAAAAGTCTGGCAAAATTTCAATGTCCAACCCCAGTCCGCCAATTTCTGGCGTGCCTTCAAGGCTCAGGTCCAGCTCGCGAGCGGAGACACCGCCGGCGCGCGGCAATCTGTCGAGGAAGGTGTGGAATCGGCGTCGGGCTGGCACCGGTCCCTGGCGCTGACCACCCGGTGCCGCATCGCGATCGCGCAGAAGGAGCCCGGACAAGCGAGGCGCGACGCATACGACGCGCTCTCGTGTGCCGCCGAAGTCGGTGCCCACGGTGGTGTTCCGGACGTCCTGGAATGCCTGGCGTGCCTGGCCGTCGACGACGGCAACTATCGCGAGGCCGCCCGGTTGTTCGGTGCGGCTGAGGCGCACCGAGTTCGCACGGGCTCGGTACGTCTCAAGGTTTACGACGGCAACTACGACGCGTCTGTGAACGTCCTGCGCTCGGCGATGAGCGACAACGAGATGGCGGCCGCCTGGGCTGAGGGCGCCGCCCTCTCCACTGCCGATGCGATAACCCACGCGCAACGCAACCGGGTTGAACGCAGACGCGCAACCAGTGGCTGGCCGTCTCTGACTCGGGCGGAACTCGACGTGGTGCGCCTTGTGGGCGAAGGACTTTCGAACCGGGACATCGCCGAACGGCTGTTTGTTTCACCGCGCACGGTGCAGACCCACCTCACCCACGTCTACACGAAACTCGGGTTCAACTCGCGAGTGCAACTCGCGCAGGAGGCCGTCCGGCGCGCCTGACGCCGTCATCTGCCCCTCCAATATCACCAAGTCCTTATCGCTCTTGCCGGCGATCATTCAATTCCGCTGAATTCGCACTGTCGGGGGGTGAGAGGTAGCTGGCAACGGCGGTAACGGCGGTACCGGGGGGTTGCTGGCAGCCAATGGCGGCGCTGGCGCGCCCGGCGGCATCGACGGTTGCGTCGGCGGTATCGGTGGAGTCGGCGGGTCCTGCGGGCTGCTCATGGGCCTGACGGGCGGCGGCGGGGGCAACGGCTACGGTGGCGCCGGCGGCCAGGCCCGGCATATTCAGCGCCGGCGGAGTGGGCGGCACGGGGTGGCATGCCACCGTTGGCCCGGCGCCTGCCCAGGGCCTCGCGGTGCCAACGGCACAGCGAGCGCAGCCGGTGTCACGGGGCGCGGGGTCAGGACTGCCACGAGCCGCGGGACCTCGCGACACTGACACCACACACACGACACGCCGAAAAACGTGTACCTGCATTCAAAGTCGAAAGAGCGCGGCGCGCGCCGATCCGACACCTACCCGATCAGCGCCGCATACCGCGGCTTGATCACCTCGTCGATTATGGCCAGCCGCTCGTCGAAGTGGATGAACGCCGACTTCATCGCGTTGATCGTGAAGCGCTGCAGATCGGTCCAGCCGTAGCCGAACGCCTCCACCAGCCGGTGCATCTCCTGACTCATCGTGGTGTCGCTCATCAGCCGGTTGTCGGTGTTGACGGTCACCCGAAAACGACTGCGCGCCAACAGATCGAACGGATGCTCGGCGATGCTGGCCACCGCGCCGGTCTGCACGTTGGAGCTCGGGCACAACTCCAGCGGAACTCGCTTGTCCCGCACGATCGCCGCGAGCCGGCCCAACGTCACGTCACCGTCCGGGTCGACCTGGATGTCGTCGACGATGCGCACCCCGTGACCCAGCCGGTCGGCGCCACAGAACGCGATCGCCTCGTGAATGGACGGCAGGCCGAACGCCTCACCCGCGTGAATTGTGAAGCGCGCGTTGTGGTCCCGCATGTATTCGAAGGCATCGAGGTGCCGGGTGGGCGGGTACCCGGCCTCGGCGCCGGCGATGTCGAATCCGACCACACCCTTGTCGCGGAACCTGACCGCCAGCTCGGCGATCTCCCGCGACATCGCCGCATGCCGCATCGCGGTGACCAGGCAGCGCACCTTGATCGGGTTGCCCGCAGCGGCGCACGCCTGCTCCCCCGCGGCGAATCCGGCCAGCACCGCGTCGACGACGTCGTCGAACGACAGCCCGCGGTTGATGTGCAACTCGGGGGCGAACCGGATTTCGGCGTACACCACCGCGTCCGCGGCCAGATCCTCCACACATTCGTAGGCGACCCGGTACAGCGCTTCCGGCGTCTGCATCACCGCCACGGTGTGCGAGAACGGCTCGAGGTAGCGCTCCAGAGAACCGCTGTGCGAGCGGGTACGGAACCACGTCGCCAACTCCTCGGCATCAGTCGCCGGCAACTCGTCGTAACCCACCTCGCCGGCGATCTCCAGCACGGTGGACGGGCGCAGTCCGCCGTCCAGGTGGTCGTGCAGCAGCGCCTTGGGCGCCTGCTGAATCTGTTCGAGGCTCAGGTTCATCGCGTGATCCGATCGATAATCAACGGCCTGCGCGCGGGCGCGTCGTCTCCCACGGTGAAGGCACCGTCCAATTCCGCCAGCGCGGGACTCAGACGCTCCGGTGTCTCGGTGTAGAGCGTGAACAACACCTCGCCCGCTGCGACCGGCTCCCCCGGACGCCGATGGATCGTGATGCCCGCCCCGTGCTGCACCCGCGCCCCCGGCCGGGATCTGCCCGCTCCGAGGCGCCATGCCGCCAGCCCCACTGCCATCGCGTCGATGTCGCCCATTGTGCCGCCCCGGGCGGCCGTCACGGTTTCCGAATACCCACCAATCGGCAACGGTTTCGACAAATCACCGCCCTGGGCGGCCACCAGCCGGGCGAACCGGTCCATCGCGGTGCCGTCGTGCAACGTCTGCGCCGGGTCGACACCGTCGACCCCGGCCAGCTCCAGCATCTCCGCGGCCAACCGCAGGGTCAGCTCCACCACGTCGGACGGCCCGCCGCCGGCCAGCACCTCGAGCGACTCCTGCACCTCCACCGAGTTGCCGACGGCCCGGCCCAGCGGGCACTCCATGTCGGTGAGCAGCGCGCGGGTCGGCACCCCGTGCGCGATGCCCAGCTCGACCATGGTGTGCGCCAGCTCGCGGGAGCGCGCTTCCGGCTTGAGATATGCACCCGAGCCGACCTTGACGTCGAGCACCAACGCTCCGGCGCCCTCGGCCAGCTTCTTGCTCATGATCGAACTCGCGATCAACGGCAGCGACTCGACGGTGCCGGTGATGTCGCGCAGCGCGTACAGCTTGGCGTCGGCCGGCGCCAGCTCACCGGCCGCGAAGATGGCGGCGCCGACGTCGCAAAGTTGTTCGCGCAGCCGCTGGTTGGACAGGTTCGCACTGAAGCCCGGGATGGATTCCAGCTTGTCCAGGGTGCCGCCGGCGTGGCCCAGTCCGCGCCCGGCCGCCTGCGGAACCGCGGCGCCGCAGGCCGCGACGACGGGCACCACGGGCAGCGTGATCTTGTCGCCGACTCCACCGGTGGAGTGCTTGTCGACGGTCGGCAGACCGAGGTCGGTGAAATCCATTCGCGGACCCGAGGCCAGCATGGCCGCGGTCCACCGGGCGATCTCGTCACGGTCCATCCCGCGCAGGAAGATCGCCATCAACAGGGCCGACATCTGCTCGGGCGCAACCGTGCCCTCGGTGTACGCGTCGATCACCCAATCGATCGCGGCGTCAGACAGCCGGCCGCCGTCCCGCTTGGTGCGGATCACGGTGGGCGCATCGAATGCGTTGTCAGTCAACGAGATTCCCGAAAAAGGTCATGGGGACCGAAGGCGTCGGGCAGCAACTCACCGAGTGATCGCGCCCCGCCGGGATGGTCGATCAACATCTCCGGGCCGCCGTGTTCGAGCAGCACCTGACGGCATCTGCCGCACGGCATCAGCGGCGCACCGCCGGAGTCCACGCACGCGAGCGCCAGCAACCGGCCGCCACCGCCGGCGTGCAGTGCGCACACGACACCGCACTCGGCGCACAGACCAAGTCCATATGAGACATTTTCCACATTGCATCCGGTCACGATCCGACCGTCATCGACCAGGGCCGCCGCACCAACCGGGAACCGCGAATACGGCGCGTAGGCGTCAGCCGAAGCAGCGATTGCCTTGTCCCGCAGCACATTCCAATCAACTTCAGCCATTCGCATCCCCGCCCGCAGTTGAGCTGACCCGACCAGCCCACCCTAGCCCGCCGCGCAAGACAGGACGCGGATCACATCGTGGCGCTACCGCGGGCAACCTCCGCCGAGCTAAGCTCGCGATTACCGGTTTATGCGTTTGATCAGCCGGTTTCCCAACGGCGTGAATGAGGTGAGTATTCAGGTGGTCTCGAAGACGGCAACCACGGATCCGCCGGTTTCGGAATCGACACGCAAGCGCAAGCCACCGCGGACTCTTTACCGCGGCGACCCCGGCATGTGGGCGTGGGTGTTGCACCGCATCAGCGGGGCCACCATCTTCTTCTTCCTGTTCGTCCACGTCCTGGACTCGGCGGTGCTGCGGGTCAGCCCACAGGCCTACAACACGGTGCTGGCGGACTACAAGACGCCCATCGTCGGACTCATGGAGTACGGACTGGTGGCCGCCGTGGGCTTCCACGCGCTCAACGGGATCAGGGTCATCCTGATCGACTTCTGGTCCGAGGGCCCCCGCTACCAGCGGCGGATGTTGTGGATCGTCGCCGTGACGTTCCTGATCATGCTGGTGATGGCCGGCGTGGTGACCGGTATCCACATGTGGGAGCACTTCAAATGAGCAGCCCCGACCTGCAACTCGGACCCGGTCAGACCGCACCGGTGCAGCAGCGCGCCTACTACCGGCCGGCCAGCCTGGACAACCCTCGTTCGCCGCGCCGCCGTGCCGGCATCCCGAACTTCGAGAAGTTCGCCTGGCTGTTCATGCGGTTCTCCGGCATCGCGCTGGTCTTCCTGGCCATCGGCCACCTGTTCATCATGCTGATGTGGGACAACGGCGTGTACCGCATCGACTTCAACTACGTGGCGCAGCGGTGGGCCTCGCCGTTCTGGCAGGTGTGGGACCTGCTGCTGCTATGGCTGGCACAGCTGCACGGCGGCAACGGGATTCGCACCATCATCGATGACTACAGCCGCAAGAACATCACCCGATTCTGGCTGAACGCGCTGCTGACGGTGTCGATGGTGTTCACGCTGATGCTCGGGACTTACGTGTTGATGACGTTCAACCCCAACGTTTCGTAACAGACCTTGTTGAAAGGTGAGCGGTGATCGAACAACACCGATATGACGTGGTGATCGTCGGCGCCGGCGGTGCCGGGATGCGCGCCGCCGTGGAAGCCGGTCCGAGGGTGCGCACGGCGGTGCTCACCAAGCTCTATCCGACCCGCAGCCACACCGGCGCGGCACAGGGCGGCATGTGCGCCGCACTGGCCAACGTCGAAGAGGACAACTGGGAGTGGCACACGTTCGACACCGTCAAGGGCGGCGACTATCTCGCCGACCAGGACGCCGTGGAGATCATGTGCAAGGAGGCGATCGACGCCGTCCTCGATCTGGAGAAGATGGGGATGCCGTTCAACCGGACCCCCGAGGGCCGCATCGACCAGCGCCGGTTCGGCGGCCATACCCGCGACCACGGCAAGGCTCCGGTGCGCCGGGCCTGTTACGCGGCCGACCGCACCGGCCACATGATCCTGCAGACGCTGTATCAGAACTGCGTCAAGCACGACGTGCAGTTCTTCAACGAGTTCTACGCGCTGGACCTGGCTCTCACCCAGACCCCGACCGGCCCGGTGGCCACCGGGGTGGTGGCCTACGAATTGGCCACCGGCGCCATCCACGTCTTCCACGCCAAGGCGATCGTGCTGGCCACCGGCGGCTCCGGCCGGATGTACAAGACCACCTCCAACGCACACACGCTGACCGGTGACGGCATCGGCATCGTGTTCCGCAAGGGACTTCCCTTGGAGGACATGGAGTTTCACCAGTTCCACCCGACCGGGCTGGCCGGTCTGGGAATCCTGATCTCCGAGGCGGTGCGCGGTGAGGGCGGCCGGTTGCTCAACGCCGACGGCGAACGCTTCATGGAGCGCTACGCTCCGACGATCGTCGACCTGGCGCCGCGCGACATCGTCGCCCGCTCGATGGTGCTCGAGGTGCTGGAGGGCCGCGGCGCCGGACCCAACAAGGACTACGTCTACATCGACGTCCGCCACCTCGGAGAGGACGTGCTGGAGGCCAAGCTCCCCGACATCACCGAGTTCGCCCGCACCTACCTGGGGGTGGACCCGGTGCACGAGCTGGTGCCGGTCTACCCGACCTGTCACTACGTGATGGGCGGCATCCCGACGACGGTCACCGGACAGGTGTTGCGCGACAACACCAATACGGTGCCGGGACTGTTCGCCGCCGGCGAGTGCGCGTGCGTCTCGGTGCACGGCGCCAACCGGCTGGGCACCAACTCGCTGCTGGACATCAACGTCTTCGGACGCCGCGCCGGCATCGCCGCGGCGAATTACGCCGAGGGCCACGACTTCGCCGACATGCCGCCGGACCCCGCCGCGATGGTGGTCGGCTGGGTGCGCGACATCCTGTCCGAGCACGGCAACGAACGCGTCGCCGACATCCGCAGCGCCCTGCAGCAGTCCATGGACAACAATGCCGCGGTGTTCCGCACCGAGGAGACGCTGAAGCAGGCGCTCACCGACATCCACGCCCTCAAGGAGCGGTACTCCCGAATCACCGTGCACGACAAAGGAAAACGCTTCAACAGCGACCTGCTGGAGGCTATCGAGCTGGGCTTCCTGCTGGAGTTGGCCGAGGTCACCGTGGTCGGCGCGCTCAACCGCAAGGAGTCCCGCGGCGGCCACGCCCGCGAGGACTACCCGAACCGCGACGACGTCAACTACATGCGCCACACGATGGCCTACAAAGAGGGCACCGACCTGCTCAGCGATATCAGGCTGGACTTCAAACCCGTCGTGCAGACCCGCTACGAGCCGAAGGAGCGGAAGTACTGATGTCTGTGGAGACACAAGGAGCGACTCAGGTCGAAACCACCGACCCGCCACTGCCCCCCGTTCCGGAGGGGGCGGTGATGGTCACCCTCAAGATCGCCCGGTTCAACCCGGATGACCCGGACAAGTACGCGGCCACCGGCGGCTGGCAGAGCTTCCGGGTGCCGTGTCTGCCCAGCGACCGGTTGCTGAACCTGCTGCTCTACATCAAGGGCTATCTGGACGGGACGCTGACCTTCCGGCGCTCCTGCGCGCACGGCGTGTGCGGTTCCGACGCGATGCGCATCAACGGTCTGAACCGGTTGGCGTGCAAGGTGCTGATGCGTGATCTGCTGCCCAAGAAGCCGGGCAAGCAGCTGACCATCACGGTCGAGCCGATCCGCGGGCTGCCCGTGGAAAAAGACCTCGTGGTCGACATGGAGCCGTTCTTCGACGCGTACCGGGCCATCAAGCCCTACCTGATCACCACCGGCAATCCGCCTACGCGGGAACGCATTCAGAGCCCCACCGACCGCGCCCGCTACGACGACACCACCAAGTGCATCCTGTGCGCCTGCTGCACCACGAGCTGCCCGGTGTTCTGGTACGAGGGCAGTTACTTCGGCCCGGCGGCGATCGTGAATGCGCACCGGTTCATCTTCGACAGCCGCGACGAGGCCGCCGCACAGCGCCTCGACATCCTCAACGAGGTGGACGGGGTGTGGCGCTGCCGCACCACGTTCAACTGCACCGAGGGCTGCCCGCGCGGGATCCAGGTGACCAAGGCCATCCAGGAAGTCAAGCGGGCGGTGATGTTCTCCCGCTAGCGCTGCGGCAATTTCAGCACGCGATTGTTCCCGGTGTCGACGACGTAGACATTTGCGGCAGAGTCCACCGCGACTCCTTGCGGGCCCTTGAGCCCGTTGAACGGCAACGTGATCGACGTGGAGGTGTCCTTGGTGAGCTTGACAACGCGATTGGCCTGGCTGTCTGTCACGTAGAGGTCGCCGGCGTCGTCGACCGCGACGAAATCCGGATGGCCGACCGCGTACGGCAACACAGTGGCCACCGATCCCGTCCACGGCAGCCTCAGCACCCGCTCGTTCTCCCGGTCGATGACGAACAGGCCACCGTCGGCGCCTACGGCAACTCCAGCGGGATCGTTGAGCCCGGTGAAGGGCAGTTCCCGCTGACTGGAATTAACCCCGCCCAGTGCCAGTACTCTGTCGTGCCCGGAGTCGGCGACGACGATCCGGTCGGCGCCGGATTTGCGGGTGTAGATGGCCACGCCAGCGGGCCCCGCCAGGTCGGTCAGCGGCAGCACGGTCGGGCTGGTCGTTCCCGCGGCGAGTTCGAGCACCCGGTTGTTCCCCGGCTCGGCGACGGCAAGATTGCCCTGCTCGTCGACGGCTATTCCGCCCGGATGGTTCAGGCCGGCGAACGGTTCGACGGTCTGGGTGGTGGAGCGTGCGGCGAGTTTCACCACCCGGTTGTTGCCGGTGTCGGTGACGAAGACGTTGCCGTTGGCGTCGACCGCGACCCCGAGCGGCCCGTCGAGCCCGGTGAACGGCAGGACGACCTGGGTCTGTGCGGTCTCCGACCGGAACGGAAATCTGTTGGTGAACGCCAGGAATGCGATGCCGGCGACGAGCGCGACCACGACCGCGGCAGCACCGAACCCAAGGGTGCGACGACGGCTGCGCGTCGGGGATGGGACCGTGCGGGCATCCTGCGTCGAATGGAGTACGTCGGGGACCTCGGCCGGCGCCGCGGGTTTGGTGGCGAGGGCCGCGCGGGCGGCAACGGCCAGTTCCGGCGCGGACTGGTATCGGTCATCGGGGTCCTTCGCCATGCCGCGCGCGATCACCTCGTCGAACCCGGCGGGCATCGCCGGGTCGGAGCTGCTGGGCCTGGGTGGGTCGCCGAACAGATGCGCGGCGGTCAGGCCCTCTATCCCGGCGCCGCTGAATGGCGGGCGCGCGGTCAGGCACTCGTAGAGGACGCAGGCCAGCGAGTAGACATCGGCCCGAGCGTCGGCGATCGTGCCGGCCTTGAACCGCTCCGGAGCCATGTACGCCGGACTTCCGGGGGCGATGTCGGTGCGCGTCAGGCGGGCCGCGGATGCTTCGTGCACGAGCCCGAAATCGATCAGATACACGAATTCTTCGCCGACCATCAGCAGGTTCGACGGTTTGACATCGCGATGCACCAGCCCGGCCTTGTGTGCCGAATCCAGCGCCACGGCAACCTGTTCGACCACGCGCACCGCCTGCTGCGGACTCATCGGCCCGGCATGGTCGAGAACGTGGTGCAGGTCGACGCCGTCGACGATCGGCATCACCAGATACAGGCGCCCGTCGATCTCACCGGCCTCGTAGATCGGGATGATGTGCGGATTGGCCAGCCGGCCCGCGGCATATGCCTCGCGCCGGAAACGCTCCTGGTAGCCGGGCTCCGCGGCCAGCTCCGGTCGCAGGACCTTGACGGCCACGTCGCGGCCCAACAAGGTGTCGTGCGCCCGATAGACCGAGCCCATACCGCCGGCGCCGAGCAACTCGAACAGCCGGTACCGCCCGAACTCCGTGTCCCCGGCCGTCTTCGTCACCACGGGCGCCAGAGCCGCTCGGGCCGCGACGGCCAACTCGCCAGCGGTGGGATGGCACTCGTCTGGATCCTCGGCCATGCCGCGCGCGATCACGTCGTCGAATCCGGCAGGAAGGACGGTGTTGTGGGCGGTGCCGGGCGGCTGCCCGGTCAGGCACTGATGGAGGACGCGGGCCAGGGCGCGGATGTCTTCGCGCGGGTCACCCGGGCTCGAACTGTCCACGGTGGCAGCGAAATCCAGCAGATAGACGAACTCGCCGCCCACCACGAAGGTGTTCGCCGCGCTGACGTCACCGTGCGTCAGCCCGCAGCTGTGGCCGGCCTCCAGCGCCGCGGCAACCTGCTCGATCACCCGCACGGCCAGCTCCGGGCTCATCGGCCCGTCGCGCTGCAAGATGGTCTGCAGGTCGACGCCGTCGACAACGGGCATCACCAGGTAGAGACGGCCGTCGATTTCTCCGGCCTCGTAGACCGGGATGATGTTCGGATTGTTCAGGCGCGCAGCGGCAGCCACCTCCTGCCGAAACCGGTCCTGGTACGCCGGCTCGGCGGGAACCATCTTGATGGCCACGTCGCGGGTCATCATCGTGTCCAGGGCCCGGTAGACCGTGCCGGTGCCGCCCCAGCGGAGCACCTCGAGCAGCCGGTAGCGCCCGAAGACTTCGCCTTCCACGTCCCCCGTCACCGAGCCTCCTCCGAAGCGTTTCTGGATGCTATCAACGCAGGTATGCAAAGAACCCCCGCTCTCGCCAGGCACTTCTACGACCGCTTCGAGCCGATCCATGCGCTGACCTATTTCGCGCCCGAGGCTCGAGCGGCGCTGGACGCATTGGGTTATCGCGGATTCTGGATGGGGTACTTCGCTGCGCGTTCGGCACCGCTGGGCGCCGTGCCGCCGGAGGTCGTGACCGCGGTGTTCTACAACTTCGCGCACGCGCGGGTGGCCAGGTCGCTGCCGGCCGCATGGCAGATCGCCGGGCCGGATCGCGCGTTACGCGCCCGCCAGGACTCGGCCGTCGCGGCCCTACACCGATGCGGCGTCACTGAAGACGAAAACCTCTGTACAGCAGCAGAATTGGCTATGCGCGCGGCACGGGAGGCGCCGGTCGGCGGGCGGGCGCTGTTCGCGGCCAACGTCGCGCTGCCGGTGCCGTCGGACCCGGTCGCCGCGCTGTGGCATGCGACGACGCTGCTGCGGGAGCACCGCGGCGACGGGCACGTCGCGGCGCTGGTGGCGGCCGGGATCTCGGGGCGCGAATCGAACGTCTTTCATACCGCGGCGAGCGCGGTGTCCGAGGAGTTCATGAAGCGTTCCCGTCATTACGACGACGCCGAGTGGGAGGCCTGCCGCCAGAGCCTCGCCGACCGTGGCCTGCTGGACGGCGGTGGCGCATTGACGCCGCAGGGCCGCGACCTCAAGGAAGAGATCGAGACCACTACCGACGCACTGTCGTTGCGTGCGTTCGATGCTCTCGACGACGACGAAGTGCAGGCGTTGTTCAGCGCGCTGACTCCGGTCGCGCGGACGGTGATCGCCGCGGGCGACGTGCCCGCCGCCACACCCATGAGTGCCCGCCTCGACTTCTAGCGTTGAAGTCGGCGTCCGGTGCCAGGGTCGCGCCTTCCTTGGATGCCGCGTAGGCGGCCACGAGACTGTCGATCACGCCGTTCCAGGACTCCTCGTCCACGCACAGGCGGCTCGCGGTGAGTACCAGCCGGTCTGGCGTGCCGGGCAGCAGCGACACCGCGAACAATCGCCCGGTGCGCATGTCGTAGCTGGCGCGCTGCCTGGCGATCACCTCCGACACCGTGACGCCGGGAGGTTCCACGGCCCAGCTCCAGCTACCGCCGGGGCGCGACAGCCAACGGTCGCGGCTGGGTTCGAAGACCGCGCCGAGCACCGGGTTGGCTTCGAAGACCGCGTCCACGGCGGCGCGGATGCCCGGCTGATCCAGCCGCGGGTCGGCAATCAGCACCTCCTCATGGGCCCAGTCCTCGAGTTCGGTCAGCTGCGGAAATTCGGTAATGGCCCAGTACGACGACGATGCGTGCTCCACCTGCCCAGAGTCGACCGCCGCGCTTGGAGAATTCTTGGCGGATTCTTGGAGGCCCTGTCACAGGTTGGCCGACTGTCTCGTCTGGAAGGTATGACACAGAAAACCCGTATCGAACCCTTGCCTCCGAAGCGCGCCGGCCTGTTGGTGCGCACCATGTACCGAATCGCCAGGCGCCGCTTCGGCGAGGTGCCCGAGCCCTTCACCGTCGCCGCGCATCATCCGCGGTTGCTGGTCGCCAATGCCGTGCACGAGACGATGCTGCAACGCGCGTCGCAGACCCTGCCGGCCAGCGTGCGCGAGCTGGCGGTGTTCTGGACCGCGCGGACCGTCGGCTGTTCGTGGTGCGTGGACTTCGGGGAGATGTTGCAGCGGCTGGACGGCCTGGACATCGACCGGCTCAAGGACATCGACGGTTATGCGACCTCGCCGCTGTTCTCCGACGACGAGCGCGCCGCGATCGCCTACGCGGACGCCATGACCACCGACCCGCATGCGGTGACCGACGAGCAGGTCGAGGATCTGCGCGCCCGCTTCGGCGACGCCGGAGTGATCGAGCTGACCTATCAGATCGGCGTCGAGAACATGCGGGCCCGGATGTATTCGGCGCTGGGCATCACCGAGCAGGGCTTCAACTCCGGGGATGCGTGCCGGGTGCCCTGGGCTGACGCGCCCGGTGCGTGATCACTGATGGTGCGGTCCCATCATGCCGGGGCCCATCATGCCCTGCATCATCGCGGGCATGCCGTCGCGCACGAACCCACTGACTTCACGGGCGTGTGCGCGAATCGTCTCCACGAGTGTGGGGTCATCAGCCGTCTCCTCGGCGACCACACCCGTTGGGATGTAAGTGAGTTGGCGCCGGTATCCGCCGGCACTGCGAAACAGCGTCGGCAGGGTCGGGCTCATGCACATCACCTCGGCGCCCTGACCCAGCCGGCTGTACATGTCGGAGACGTGCGCCTGCAACTGCGCGACCAGGTCGGGGGAACGTGACTCCGTGGTAGTGCGCACGCCGCCCGGTACCTCGTCCACCGTGCGGGTGATCTCGCTGTGCCGGGCGAACATGTCCCGATAGACAGCCATGTCGGCCGCACCCATCCCACCGGGACCATTGGTGAGCCGCACCTGCGGCGCCGGCGGTCCGGCCAGGCCGCGCAGGACAGCGCCGACCGCACCGCCGGCGGCCAGCGCTCCGAACACGGCGAGAGCCGCGCGGCGATTCATCAGGGGCATCGTGACCTCACTCAACAGCCACCGACCACTGCGCCAATGGTCTCCCCGACGACCTCAGCGCGGTAGGGCCTTTGGGCCCACGGCATGCGAATCGTTCAATTTCTGAACTAAATCTGCGACGACCTCGTACATTTGGCATCAGTCCTGAGTGTCGGGCCACCGGGGAAGGGGAGCCGCCGATGTCGTCGTACGTGATCGCAGTGCCGGAGGCGTTTGCCCTGGCGTCGGGAGAATTGACCGGAATCCGCGCGGCGATCGAAGACGCCGCCGCGGCGGCCGCACCCTCGACGACGGGCATTGCCGCCGCGGCCGCCGACGAGGTGTCGGCGGCCATCGCCACCTTCTTCGGCAGCTACGCCGACGAGTTGCAGGCGCTGACCGCACGGACGACGACACAGTTCCAATCCGCTTTCGAGCGTGCGGTGAGTGCCGCGGGAGCCGCCTACGCCGCCGCCGAGGCCGCAAACGCGGGGCCGTTGCAGGGGTTGCTGCAACAGCTCGGCAGCGCGTTGTCCACCAGTCCGCTGTTCAACGGCACGGGTGCCGCGACGGTGGGAGCGCTGCTCAACTTCGCGACAGATTCCGTGGGCCTGGGCAAATTCATCAATTTCCCCTCCACGTTGCCCGTCACAGGCACGGGCGGAGTGACCGGCGTCCGGGTCGGCTTCTCGTTCGTGAAAATCCCGATCGGGCCGACGTCGTTCCTGGGCTTCCCGATTCCCCAGTTCAACTACCCCGCTCCGGCGTTGTGGTACTTCCCGACACAGGCGAGCGGAGCGGTGAACGCCAACGGCACGGTGTATTTCTCGCACGGCTTCGGCGCGTTCGGGTGGTTGTACCAGCCGCTTGCCATCGAATTGGCAGGTCAGACCAACAGCGTCGTCGTGACTCCGACCGTGCCGTCGATTCCGTTGCCGCTGGGCCTGTGGATCGGCAGCCCAGAGATGCAACAGGGCGTGGCGTCGTTGTTCCAGGGTCCCCAGACGGCCCTGAACATCAGCGCGCAACGCGCGGGATTCGTCGGCACGCTGCCGCAGGACTTCATCCTGTCCGGCCACTCCGCCGGGGGTGGCCTCACTTCGATCGCGGCCGGCAACTACCTGGCGAATCTGGGTGGTGGCACCAACCATCTCAAGGGCGTGGTGATGTTCGACGGCGTCGCCAACAACAACGCGGTATTCGCAGGCGCGATCAACCAACTGCAGGCGGCCAATGTTCCGATCTACACCGTGGCGGCGCCGCCTCAGTCGTGGAATGCCTTCGGAAACACCACAAATCAGTTGACCAGCCTGTACCCGGGGCAATTCGTCGGCGCCGAGATCGCGGGCGGCTCCCATGTCGACTCGATGCTGGGCCGTGGACCGCTGATCGACTTGGCTTTGCAGGTGATCACCCAGTTCTCCCCGCCCGGCGCCACCGCGGCCGTATACACGCTGTCGACGGGCTGGATCAACGACATGTGGGCCGGGCTGGATCCGACCAGCCCCGATCACGTCGGGATCTACGGGCCCGCGCCCAGTTACGACTACGTGCCGCCCGGCGGTCAGTCGATCTCCCTGCCGCCGGCCACGGCGATCATCCTGCCGGTGTAATCCGCAGCGGCGACCCGGTGAACTTGTCGGGATTAGCGATGTCCCACAACGCAACCACCTTGCCGTCGCGCACGGTCATCGCCGTGATGCGCGGCGCCATCTCCCGGCGGCCTTCGGCAGCGGGGAATCCCGTCGTGTAGGCACCCAATTCGCCGTTCACCAGTGCCAGATGATTCGCGGTGTAGAACGCGTCGCCGTAGCGGCGGGCCAGGCCCATCATGAAGCGGACCACCTTGTCGGCGCCGTGAATGACCTGAACGGCGGTGGGCGCCTTGCCATTCGAATCACCGGTGAACGTCACGTCCGGATGCAGCAGGGACACGACGGTGTCGATGTCACCGGCGGCCATGGCGGCCATCAACCGGCCGACCACCTCGGCGTGCGCGGGGTCGGGCTCCGGCGGCGGCGCCGCGGCGACCGCCTTGCGGGCCCGCGACGCCAGCTGGCGCGCGGACGCTTCGCTGATGCCGAGCACGTCGGCCACTTCGGCGAACGGCACGGCGAACCCGTCGTGCAGCACGAACGACACCCGCTGATCCGGGGTGAGCCGCTCCAGCACCACCATGGCCGCGAACCGGGCGTCCTCGGCGGACACCACGGCCGTCAACGGGTCGGCCGCGTGAGCGTCCGAGAAGCCCGTGACGACCGGCTCCGGCAGCCAGTTGCCGGTATAGGTCTCCCGCCGGTGCGCCGCCGAGCGCAACCTGTCCAGGCCCAGCCGGCTCACCACCGTGGTGAGCCAGGCTCGCAGGTCGTGGATGACGCCGTCCTGAGTGCTCCAGCGCAGCCAGGCTTCCTGCACGATGTCCTCGGCGTCGGCCACGGTTCCGGTGAGCCGGTAAGCGACCGACAGCAGATGCGGTCGCAGTGCCTCGAATTCATTCACCTGCGTGGTGGCGACCATAACCCCGAGGGTAACGCCGACTGTTGGCGCAGCCGTTTTCACGAATAGATTCAACTGCTTCGCTAGAGTTCTGCCCACGGTCGATCCATGGCCACGACGATTCGGTGCGTGGAATGGCCCGGGCCGGAAAGGCCGGGGTGGGTGGGCAAGTCACGACTGGCTGGCGAGGCCGTGCTGGCGGCGACAGCGCGAGGATGGACCGTCGGGAGGTCGCGGTGCTGGTGGCTCGTGGGTTGTCGAATCACGAGATCGCCGCGCGGTGTCGCTGTCGGGTGCGGACCGTCGAAAGCCACATCTACCGGCCGAGCAATATACGAGGGGTCAGCGGCCGCGCCGCTCTGACGGCGATGATGCGCAGCGTCGGCGACGGTGTCCCTACCATCAAGTAGATGGACAACCTGTGGCTGCACTTCACCCGGCACGGCCCGGACTTCACCCCGCCGGTGATCACGCGCGGTGAAGGCGTCACCATCTTCGACGACCGCGGCAAGAGCTACCTCGACGCACTGTCCGGCCTGTTCGTGGTGCAGGTCGGGCACGGCCGTGCCGAACTCGCCGAAGTCGCGGCCCGGCAGGCGCAGACGCTGGCCTTCTTTCCGCTGTGGGGGTACGCGACGCCGTCGGCGATCGAACTCGCCGAACGCGTTGCCGGCTACGCGCCGGGTGATCTGAACCGGGTCTTCTTCACCACCGGCGGCACCGAAGCCGTCGAGACCGCCTGGAAAGTCGCCAAGCAGTATTTCAAGCTGACCGGCAAACCCGGTAAGCACAAGGTGATTTCGCGCTCGATCGCCTATCACGGGACCACCCAGGGGGCACTCGCGATCACCGGCCTGCCGAAGTTCACGGCACCGTTCGAGCCGGTGACGCCGGGTGGCTTCCGGGTGCCCAACACGAACTTCTATCGCGCCCCCGAGCCCTACGGTGCCGATGCGAAGGCATTCGGCCAATGGGCAGCTGACCGCATCGCCGAGGCGATCGAGTTCGAGGGACCCGACACCGTCGCGGCGGTGTTCCTGGAACCGGTGCAGAACGCCGGCGGGTCCATTCCCCCGCCGCCGGGTTACTTCGAGCGGGTTCGGGAGATCTGCGACTCCTACGACGTGCTGTTGGTATCGGACGAGGTGATCTGTGCCTTCGGCCGCATCGGATCAATGTTCGCGTGCAACGACTTCGGCTACGTGCCGGACATGATCACCTGCGCCAAAGGCCTGACGTCGGGCTACGCTCCGCTGGGCGCCATGATCGCCAGCGAGCGGCTGTTCGAGCCGTTCAACGACGGCAAGACCATGTTCCCGCACGGCTACACCTTCGGCGGGCACCCGGTGTCGACGGCGGTCGCGCTGGCCAACCTCGACATCTTCGAACGCGAAGGCCTCAACACCCACGTCAAGGAGCACTCCCCCGCGCTGCGCAGCACGCTGGAGAAGCTGTACGACCTGCCGATCGTCGGCGACGTCCGCGGCGAGGGTTTCTTCTTCGGCATCGAGCTGGTCAAGGACCGGGACACCAAGCAGACCTTCCCCGACGACGAACGCTCCGCGTTGCTCGGACGGGTGTCGGCGGCAATGTTCGAGGCCGGGTTGTACTGCCGCACTGACGATCGCGGCGATTCGGTCATCCAATTGGCGCCGCCGCTGATCAGCGGTCAGGCCGAGTTCGACACCATCGAATCGATTCTGCGCGGCGTGCTCACCGGGGTGAGCACCGGCTGAGGCGTCCTCAGGCGTGCTCGCCGAACCGGATGAACAGGGCCAGAGCGATGGTGACCACCGCGGTTGCCGTACCGAAGTAGAGGGTGTCCAGGGCGCCGGTCATCAGCATCCGTTCGACGAACTTGATTACCACGACCACCACCAGAACCTGGATGATCGGGCGCTTGAGGTCGCCGAGATTGCGCACCGTCAACCACTCCGGTAGGTGGAGGTCGGCGACGAAAAGCTCGAAGAGCCCGAGCGCGACGATGAGTTGCACCGTCGCCACCAGGAACAGGTCCACGACCTCCAGCAGGCTGATCACCGCGGAGTCTTGCCGCCAACCGCCGTGGGCCAGCATCACGATGAGTTCCACCGCACGCCCGGACGCCCACAGCAATGTGACCGCAGTCGTCACCGCCAGCCCGCACACCGCGATCACGATCAGGAAGCGGAGATGCTCAAAGACCGATCGCACGCCCCACCCCTGACGCCGCGCTGCCCAGCCGGACCGGCAGGCGCTTGAGCGAGTTGTTCAGGTTCGATCGGATTCGCACCGGGTCGCCGTTCAGCTCGATCGTGGGGAATGCCGCCAGTAGCTCTTCGAAGAAGATCCGTCCCTCGAGTCTGGCCAGGTGGGCGCCGAGGCAGAAGTGGTTGCCCATCCCGAAGGACAGATGGGGGTTGGGGTGGCGACGGATGTCGAAGGACTGCGGATTGTCGAACACGCTCTCATCGCGGTTGGCGGAGGTGTAGTACATCGCCACCTTGTCGCCGGCGCTGATGGGTGTTCCCGCCAGCACGGTGTCGACGACCGCGGTCCGCCGGAAGTAGTGCAGCGGGTTGTCGTAGCGGACGATCTCCTCGACGGCGCGCGGGATGAGCGACGGGTCGGACCGTAGCTCGGCGAGCTGGTCAGGATGCCGCAGCAGCGTGAGCAGTCCGGAGGAGAGGATGCCTTTGGTCGTGTCGTTGCCCGCGGTGACCAACTGCACGAAGAAGCCGCCGAACTCGGCGTCGGTCATCGGGCGTCCGCCGAAATCGCCGTGCAGGATTGCCGAGGTGAGATCGTCGGCCGGCGCGCACCGACGCCGCCGCGCCGCGAAATCGATTGCGTACTGGGCCATCTCGGCCCCACCCGCGCCCTCGCCATACCCCGGACCCGCAAGCTCCGGATCCTGACTGGCGGTGATGCGCTCGGCCAGCTGTTGCAGATACCGCCAATCCTGTTGGGGCAGGCCGAAATACTCGCCGATGACGTGGGTCGGCAGCGGCGCCGCCACATCGTGGACGAATTCGACATCGCCGCGGTCCCTGGCCTGCGCCATGATCGCGCCACAGATCTCGCGGACTCGCTCCTCCAGCCGGGCGATCGCGCGTGGCCGAAAGTGCGGCGACAACGGTGCGCGATGCGCGTGGTGTCGCGGCGGATCCATCGCCGCGAGCATGTTGCGCATCCTGGCCAGGCTCTCGGGCGCAGGGTTCTCGATGACGATGCCGCCAACATTGGCCGAGAAGATCTCCGGGTGGCGCGCGACCTCGACCACGTCGGCGTGCCGCAGCACGGCCCAGAAGCCCGGTTCGCCGTGCATCGGCTGCCAGTGCACCGGGTCGGTGCGCCGGAGCACGGCAAGTGCCTCGTGCGGTGCACCGTCGGCGAAGGCGTCCGGGTCGGCCAGGTCGACGAGGTGCGGGGCGGTCGGAGTACTCATCCCACAAGCACATTCGGCCGTGGGAGGCCGGCGGCCTCGCACCGCGCGAGGTAGGTCGCCAACGTACTGGGCCCGTCGTAGGCGCTTTCGACATTGCCGTCGGCGTCGAGGTTGAGGTTGGCACCGTAGATCTGGAACCACACGTGGGTGTCGTCCTCGAGGACCTGCAAAGTGTGGACCGATCCCGCGGGCTCGTAGAGGAACGAGCCGGCCCTGTTGACGTAGGAGTACTCCTGGTATTTCCAGGCTCCCGACGTGGTGTAGCCGTACACCGGCCCGGTGTGCTTGTGCCGCTGCACTTCATAGCCGGCCTGGAAGACGTTTTCGACGATCCACAGCCCCTCGTCCCGTCTCACCTGCAGGACCTTCAGCAGCGACCCGTCGCCGACGTCGACGTAGGGCAGTTCGTCGGCGCCGATATGAACGGCGTGCGGGACATCGACCAGCGTCATCGTGCGAGCCTCCGAATCAATGGTGGGACCGGCCCAGATGCTCCTTCACGATATACGAAGACATTTACATGTCAATTATTTCACGAAGTTTATTATGACTATCCCCGAGCCGGGTCACCTCCAGAAGCGACGCTTCGCCGGCCGGTCACCGGGTGCCATCGCCCGCTTGACCGCATCGACGGCCACCAGAACCTCGCGGCTGTGCGGCCCCCGCGGCTGTTTCAGGAACCGCGCCAGCGCCACGCACAGCTGGTCCAGCGCCGCCCGCAGCTCCGGATCCGTAGCCGCATCGCGGTGCTGCTTCAACTCCTCGAGGACCGATTCGAGACCGGAACGGCGCACCTGTGTCGCCTTCTCGACCTGCTTGAGCAGCTTGTCGAGCGAGCGCGGCGGGGCGGGTTCGGCAGGCGCGGCACCCTCGGCGGCGGCCGACCGGGGCATGGCCCCAGACGGTGCGGGCATGACCGCCTCGGGCACGGGCATCGCGTAGGCCTGAGCCGCCCCGACAAAGCCGACGTTGCTCGCCCATCCCGACGGTTGCTCGACGGGCTGAATCACCTCGGTCAGCGGCCCCGCCTCGGTGCGCTCAGGGTCGATCGCGACGAAGGCGGTGAACCGGGACAGCACCCCGAAGCGCAAGGAGTGCTCCACCAGCCTGGCCGCCAGCTCGTCGTCGGCGGCGTACGACGCGTAGTCATCCTCCAGGTCACGGACCACCGAGCGAGCCCAAATCGTCCGCACCGCAACCGCTTCCGGCACCACCCGGGCAGCCAGCGCAGTCGCGAAAGAGCCGTCGGCGCTGATCTGGAACGTCGCCTCCCCGGCGCCACGGTATCGCCCGGAGACCACACACGGCACCCCGGCGAAGACGTCGGGCGCGCGATTGGGGGTGATCGTGTCGTCCAGAAGCGTTACTCCTTCGGCACTCACCCGTACCGACGTCAGCGCGGGACGCCCGATAGTGCGGGCCAGCCGCGCCATCGCCTCGTCGAGGCGCTCCTCGGATTCGACCAACTCCGATCGGCCGTGCCCCAGCCGTGCCAGCCGGTCGAGGAATCCGGCATTGACCGCACGATCAATGCCCACGCAGTAGATCGCGGTCCGGCCGATCGCCGGAGACAGCGTCCGCAGCAGGTGGTCCTCGCCGGTGATCTGACCGTCGGTCACCAGCACGACGCTGGCCTGCCGGTCTTCGGCAGTCCCGGCCACGATGTCCACCGCCTTGTGCAGCGGCCCGGCCATCTCGGTTCCGCCGCGGCTTTCCAGCGAGCCCAGCCACGACGCCGCCGCGAACCGGTTGCGGTCCGTCGCCTCGACCAGGCCGCCGGCCAGACCCGTGGGGATGTCGATGCGGTCGTCGAAGGCCAGCACACAGAACCGGTCCGCGGAGTCCAGCATGTCGACGATCCGTCCGGCGGCGCGGCGGGCGGCGATCATCTTCCAGCCGTGCATCGACCCCGAACGGTCCAGCAGTACCACGACATCCCTTGGCGCACTGGATGGTTGCACCGGCGGAAGCAGCGTCACCGACCAGGTGCCCTCCTCGCCGTCGGCGTCGGGGACCAACAGGGCCGACGACGACAGCTCGCTGCGGTCGACCCGGAAGCGCAGCACGAAGTCCCGGTCGGCGCGCGCGCCCGGCTGCACCTGCAACCGTGTCAATCCGCCGGCTTCGCTCACCGCGGTCGGCAGCGAGGACCGCAGATCGGTCACCGCGAGTCCGGCTCCGTCGAGGCTCAGCGAAAGGTGAAGGTCCGGGCGTTCATCGGAGTCGACGAGGCGCGGCGGGGTGACCCGGGACGCGTCGGGCACCGCATCGGTGTCCGAGGCCAGCCCCGGCCCGGTCTGGTCACCCGGCAGCGGCGTGCCGGTGGTGTAGCGCGGCGCGACGACCAGCGGGAACCGGAAGGTGGCCTCGCCGTCCTCGAATGACAGGGGCCCGGTCAGCCGCATCTCGATGATCGCTTCCTCGCCGGGCCCGAGATTGCCCACCCGCACCGAGAACACGTCGGAGCGGTCCTCCTCGACGATCGCCGCGCGCTGGCCGGAGACCAGGGCCTGCTCATAGTCGGCGCGAGCCTGGCCGCGTTCCTTGAGCACCCCGACCACGCGTCGTCCGGCCAGATCGGCGGCGAAGTCGGTGACGCCGGCGCGGGCCGGCAGCGGGAAGACATAGGTGGCCTCGAGCGCGGTGTCGCCGGTGTTGACGAAGCGCTGCCGCACCGTGGAGCTGGCCGTCATGCCGACCAGGACGGTGTCGACGCTGAGCGACTTCAGCGGCAGCGCACGGCCGTCGTCGGCACTCAGCTGTCCGCAGCCGGGCCGACCGGTCCGGGTCGGTTGTGCGGGTTCGACGGGGAGCAGGGGTAGCAACTGAGTGCTCATCTAGGGTCCTTTCCGGGGTTGGCGAGCAGGTCCAGCAGCGGCGCGGCGGCGCGGCGCAGCGAGTCGAGTGGCGGCAGTGGGCCGTCGATCAGCACGGTGACAGTGTCGGAAAGTCGGACGGCCCGCAGGTGGGTGACGACGGGCGCGGGTTCCGCTTCGGTGCCGGCTTCCGGGACGGCTGCGGTGACGGCGTCCGGGACGGCTGCGGTGACGGCTTCCGGGACGGCGCGCCAGAATGCGCCGGCCGCGCGGGCGGAGTCCGGTGCGGGTTCGGGGTCCCCCAGACCCGGCGGCATGGCACTGTCCGGGATCGCGGCCAGCGACTCCAGCTGCTCCGCCGACATCGTCGCGAAACGCTCGGCGATCTCGTCGAGCGACAGCCCCTGACCCTGGAGCCGCTTGATCGCGACCAACCGCACCAGGTGCGTGCGTCCGTATGTCAGGGCGCGGCCGCGGTTTCCCGGCCGGGGCAGCAGACCGCGCGACGTGTAGTAGCGGACCATCCGCTCGGCGGGGACGGCCTTGGCCTGCCGGTTGTCCGGTGCCGCGCCGGAGGCCTGCACGGCGTCGGCGGCCGCGGCGGCGAATTCGGGCAGGGTCAGCAGTCTCATGATATATGACAGTGTCATATAGATTTCCGACACTGTCAATTAGAGAGTCCCCAGTTGTAACTTTCGCAACATCCGTCACAGCGCGCCGTCCGGCGATACGCGGGTCGATCGCTTAATCTGCTCACCGATGCCCTTCACACGGACCTCTCTACGCGCCGCATCGTGCCTGGCGGCAGCCGTTTTCGCGGTCACCGGGTCAGGCGCGCTCGCCAATGCCGAGCCCAGCGCCGAGGTGAATCCGCAGGCCGCCAACTGTCCCTACAAGATCAACACCCCGCCCGCGGTGGACTCCTCCGAGGTGCCCCGCGCCGGTGAGCCTCCGCTACCGCTGGCCCTGCCGCCCACACCGATCGGCGGTAACGCGCTCAGCGGCTGCGGCATCATCGCCGCCCCCGACACTCCCCCGGTGCCCGGCGACGTCTCCGCCGAGGCGTGGCTGGTCGCCGACCTGGACAGCGGCGCCGTCATCGCCGCCCGCGACCCGCACGGCCGGCACCGCCCCGCCAGCATCATCAAGGTGCTGGTCGCAATGGCGTCGATCAACGCGTTCAACCAGAACAAGGCCGTCCCCGGCACCGACGACGATGCGGCCGCCGAAGGCACCAAGGTCGGCGTGGACGCCGGCGGCACCTACACCATCAATCAGTTGCTGCACGGCCTGCTGATGCACTCCGGCAACGATGCTGCGCACGCGCTGGCCATGCAGCTCGGCGGCATGCAGCAGGCGCTGGAAAAGCTCAACGTGCTGGCCACCAAGCTGGGTGGGCGGGATACCCGGGTCGCCACGCCGTCGGGACTGGACGGGCCCGGCATGAGCACCTCGGCCTACGACATCGGGCTGTTCTACCGCTACGCCTGGCGCAACCCCGTCTTCGCCGACATCGTCGCGACCCGGACCTTCGACTTCCCCGGGCACGGCGACCACCCCGGCTATGAGCTGGAGAACGACAACCAGCTGCTCTACCACTACCCCGGGGCGATGGGCGGCAAGACCGGCTACACCGACGACGCCGGCCAGACGTTCGTGGGTGCGGCCAACCGCAACGGCCGGCGTCTGATGGCGGTGTTGCTGCACGGCACCCGGCAGCCGATCGCGCCGTGGGAGCAGGCGGCGCACCTGCTGGATTACGGCTTCAGCACCGCGCAGGGCACCCAGGTGGGCTCGCTGATCGAACCCGATCCCTCGCTGGTGAGCACCAAGGAGAGTCCGGCTGCACGGGCACCCGACAACAGTCAGGCCGCCGGCCTGATGTCGTCGGCCGACTCGTTGCCGATCCGGGTCGGGGTCGCCGTCATCGGCACCGTCATCGTGTTCGGATTGATACTGGTAGCGCGCTCGATGAACAGCCGGACGCAGCACTGAGAAGCACTAGACTCTGCCGGATGACCGCCCTGTACGAAGACGCCGGACTCACGCTGGATGAGGACGGAATCACCGTCAATCGCTACTACTTCCCGTTCGCCAATGCCAAGCGGATCGCCTACTCCGACATCCGCGGCATCCGGCGCGAGAAGATGGGCTGGGCGACCGGCAAAGGGCGGATCTGGGGCGCGGCCGATCCGCGCTACTGGTTTCCGCTGGACCCCCGCCGCGGCCGCAAGTCGACTCTGCTGGTGATCGACGTGGGCCGGCGGGTGCGGGTGTGCATCACTCCGGACGACCCGGAAGCGGTCATCAAGATACTGAAAGCCAAGGTAAAAGCCTGAGCGGGCGGGGTTTGCTGGTCGGGCTAACCGCCGCCAGCGTCGGAGTCATCTACGGCTACGACCTCTCCAGCATCGCGGGCGCCCGATTGTTCATCGCCCAGGATTTCCACCTCACCACCCGGCAACAGGAGCTGGTCACCACGATGGTGGTGATCGGTCAGATCGTGGGCGCCCTGGCGGCCGGGGTCATCGCCAACGCGATCGGCCGCAAGCGGTCCACGGTGCTGCTGACCGCGGGGTACGCGCTGTGCGCGATCCTGGGCGCGTGCGCGGTGTCGCTGCCGATGCTGCTGGCCGCGCGCCTGCTGCTGGGCGTGGCTATCGGTGTCGCCGTCGTGGTTGTCCCCGTGTATGTGGCCGAATCGGCGCCGACGGCCGTGCGCGGCTCGCTGCTGACCGCCTACCAGGTCACCATCCTGGGCGGCATCGTGCTCGGATACCTGGTGGGATACCTGCTGGCGGGGGCGCATGCCTGGCGCTGGATGCTGGGCATCGCCGCCATACCCGCCATCGTGCTGCTGCCGCTGCTGCTGCGAATGCCTGACACGGCGCGCTGGTATCTGCTCAAGGGGCGGTTCGAGGATGCGCGCCGGGCGCTGTCACTGGTGGAGCCCGACCCCGCAGCCGTCGAGACCCAGCTGAACGAGATCGCCGACGTGCTGCGGGCCGAGGGCGGCGGGAAGGTCTCGGAGATGGTCCGGCGTCCGTACCTGCGAGCCACCGTCTTCGTCGTCGTGCTCGGCTTTCTGGTCCAGATCACCGGCATCAACGCGATCATCTACTACAGCCCGACGATCTTCGCCGAGATGGGGTTCCGGGGCGATTTCGCTTTACTGGGGTTGCCGGCGCTGGTTCAACTCGCCGGGCTCACCGCGGTGTTCGTCTCGCTGTTCTCCGTGGACCGATTGGGCCGGCGCCCAATTCTGTTGTCCGGCATCGTGATGATGATCGTTGCCGATGCCACGCTGATGATCATTTTCGCCAATAGCTCCGGCAGCGGTCTTGTCCTGGGATTCGGCGGCATCCTGCTATTCATCGTCGGCTTCAACTTCGGGTTCGGCTCCCTGGTGTGGGTTTATGCGGGAGAGAGTTTCCCGTCACGCCTGCGCTCGCTGGGTTCCAGCGTGATGCTCACCTCGACGCTGACCGGCAATGCGCTCATCGCCGGATTCTTCCTCACCATGCTGCAAATACTCGGCGGCGCAGGGGTTTTCGCAGTCTTCGGCGGATTGACGGTGGTGGCCTTCGGCGTCGTCTACCGGTACGCGCCGGAGACCAAGGGCCGTGAGCTCGAGGAGATCCGCGTGTTCTGGGAGAACGGTGGGCGCTGGCCCGACGAGTCGTGATGACGCCGGCTAAGGCGGCCTGGCGAGCCGGAGGCGACGGCGGCGACGGCGGCGACGGCGTCGACGCACCAGGTGGTCTCGGCGGTGGCGGCGGCACCGGCGGACTCGGCGCCTTGCCCGGCGGCAGCGACGGCAGCGACGGCACCGACGGCGCCGACGGCGCCAACCTGTAGCCGGCTGCGGCCAGCACCGCTGCACAACTCCAGGGGTAGGGTTACGGTTCGATCGGCCGGGTCATCGAAGTCGAAGGGATCCACGCGTCATGCCCACCGGGAACCTGACGGCCGACGCACTCGCCTCATGACGCTGATCCGGGCCGGCACCGTCGTCGTCGACGCCGAGGTCTACCGTCCGGGCTGGGTGCGCACCGAGCGGCGGCTCATCGCCGACTGCGGATCCGGCACGCCGACTGCGGAGCCCGACGTTGACCTCCCCGATTGTGTTGTGGTGCCTGGCTTTATCGACATGCACGTGCACGGGGGCGGCGGCGCGTCGTTCAGCGACGCACCGGCCGCCGCTGCACAATTCCACCGACGTCACGGCACGACCACCACCCTGGCCAGCCTGGTCACCGCCGCGCCCGCCGAGCTCATCACCTCCGTTCGGCTACTGGCCGACGCGACCAGGGAAGGCGTGGTGTCCGGGACCCATCTGGAGGGTCCGTGGCTGAGCGCGTCGCGCTGCGGCGCTCACGACCACACACAGCTTCGATTTCCCGACCCCGCCGAGATCGACGCGGTGCTCACCGCCGCCGGCGGCACCATCCGGATGGTCACCCTGGCACCGGAACTGCCCGGCAGCGACGACGCGATCCGACGCTTCCTTGACGCGGGAGTCGTTGTCGCCGTTGGCCATACAGACGCGACATATGAACAGACCCAGCATGCGTTGGCGCTGGGCGCCACCGTATGCACCCACCTGTTCAACGCGATGCCGCCGCTGAATCACCGTGAACCCGGACCGGTGCTCGCCTTGCTTCAGGACCCCAGGGTGACGATCGAACTCATCGCCGATGGCGTGCACGTCCGGCCCGAGATGGCAGCCGCGGTGCTGGGCTGGGCCGGCGCCGACCGCGTCGCCGTGATCACCGACGCCACCGCGGCGGCCGGCAGCGAGGAGGGTGAGTACCTGTTGGGGACGGTGCCGGTGGTGGTGGCCGGCGGAGTGGCCACGGTGCGCGGCACCGCCACGATCGCCGGCAGCCTGGCGACGATGGATCAGCTGTTCCGCGCCGTGGCCGGCACCGCGGGGCTGGCCGCCGCGGTCCAGACGACCTCGACCACCCCGGCCCGGGCGCTCGGACTCGACCGGGTAGGGGTCATCCGCGCCGGCTATCAGGCGAATCTCGTTGTCCTGGGCCAGGATCTGCGGGTGCGCCAGGTCATGGTGGAGGGCTCCTGGCTGGCCGATCGGTAGCCGGCTGTCACGTCTGGGCGGGCCGGCGCGTCATAGCTGTGTATCCCAAAGATTGGAGTCCCCATGACGCACCCGTTCCGCGCCGCCGTCGAGGCCGGTCAGTTCGCCACCATCGGCAGCATCTTCGCCGAAGACGGGGTATTGCACAGCCCCATCGCACACCGGCCGTACCGCGGCCGTGCCGTGATCGCGACGGTGGTCGGCACTGTCGCCACGGTGCTTGACGACTTCCACTTCGTCCGGGAACTCGACGGCGCGTTGATCTTCCAGGCGACCGTGGACGGACTGGAGATTCAGGGCTGCGACATCCTGCACACGGACGACGACGGGCTGGTGGACGAGATCACGGTGATGATGCGGCCGCTCAAAGCCGTCGCCGCGTTCGCCGCCAGGATGCGCGCCGAACTCAGCGACGGCGCCTGAACAGCCGCGAAAGCGTCAGCGCCCCAACGGCTCCCGCCGCCATCGCGGCCACCGTCTGACGCGGGCGCAGACCCTCTTCCACCAAGATTCGCGGACTGATGACCGCCGGCGGCGGCGGGTCGACGTGCCTATCCCGCGGGTCCTCGGGTGCCGCCGTGGCGGCCCACGCGGTGCTGAACAACAGCAGCGACCACGTCACGAACGCGAACACCATCAACCCCAACACCGGACCGAACGCCGCACCCGCCGGGCTGCGCACCACCGTCTGCAGGTAGATCGAACCCACCTGCTTGAACGCCTCGAATCCCAGCGCCGCCATCAGTCCGGCCCGGACCGAGGTGGCGAAATGCACCGACTCCCGGGGCAGCCTGGCGATCATCCAGGTGAACAGCAGCCACGTCACCAGCACCGAAACCAGTACGGACACACCCCGGAAGATCTCGTCGAACACCGAATAGTCGGGAATGTGAAGCCATCTCAGCACCGCCGCCATGGGCCTCCGCTGCCCCAGCGCGCTGAGCAGGACCGTCACCATGAGCACCAGAAAGGTGCCGACCATGGCGGTCAGGTCGGACAGTTTGGTGCGCACATAACCGTCGGGTTCCACGTGCTGTTCCCACATCTCGCTCAGCGCCTCGCGCAGGTGCCACATCCAGCCCAGACCCGCCCAGGCCGCTGTCGCCAGACCGATCAGGCCGACCGACGCGCGTGCGTCGATCGCCGAATTGATCAGGTCCACCAACTGCTGCCCCAACTCACCGGCCACCGCGGACCGGATGCGGCCGTCGATCGTGTTCAGCAGCTCCGGCCGGCCCGCCAGGATGTAGCCCGCTGCCGCGAAACCGACCATGAGCAAAGGGAATAACGCGAAGATAGTGTAGTACGTCAGGCCCGCCGCGAAGAACGTGCCCTTCTGCTTGGCGAAACGCTGGTACGCCCGCAGGATGTGGTCCAGCCAGGGGTGGCGGATGCGCAACCGCTGCAGGATTCCGGGCTTGTCAGCCGGTTCGGTCATGCCGCCCCCGACGCGGTCGCGGCCCATGCGGTGCTGTACAGCACCAACACCCAGGTGACGTAGGCGAACACCAGCAGACCCAGCACCGGCCCGAACGTCGCCCCGGCGACACTGCGCATCACCACCCTCAGGTACAGCGAGCCCACCCACTTGAACAACTCGAACCCGGCAGCCGCCATCAGGCCGGCCCGCATCGAGGTGGCCAAACCCACCGATTCCCGCGGCAATCGAACAATGACCCAGCTGAACACCAGCCACGACACAACGAAAGATATCACCACCGAAACGGTCCGGAAAATCCAGTGGAACACCGAAAGTTCAGGTATTCCAAGCATATTCAGCACTACTTTCATCGGCTCGGCGTGGGCCAGCGCAGCGAGCGTCATGGTGGACACCACCACCGCGAAGGTGCCAAGCACGGCGGCCAGGTCGGACACGATGGTGCGCGCGAAGCTCAGCGAGTCCGCCCGGTGGCCCCAGATCCTGCACAGCGCTTCCCGCAGCCGGTACATCCAGGTCTGGCCCATCCAGGCGGCGAAGAGCAGCCCGACCACACCCACGGAGGTGTGCGCCGAAATCGCCGAGTTCATCAGCGTGACCAGTTGCTGGCCCAGCTCGGGGGACACCCAGGAGCGGGTTCGCTCGTCGATCGCGTCCACCAACTCCGGACGCCGCGACAACGCAAAGCCGCCCACCGCGAAAGCGATCATCAGCAAAGGAAACAACGCGATCAGCGTGTAGTAGGTCAGACCCGCCGCGAAGAGGTTCCCGTTGCACTCCCGGAATCGGAGGAAGGCGCGAACAAGGTGGTCGAGCCAGTCATGCCGCGCCCGCAGCCGATCCACGAGGCCGGCCCCGGTCTGCTCTTCGACGGTCAACTCATTCCCTTTGCGGCAGGAAACCTAACCGATCGTAGACCCGTTGCAGGGTTTTGCTGGCGACATCGTTGGCGCGCTGCGCGCCGGCGGCGAGGATGGACTCCAGCTCGGCGGGATCGGACGTCAGTTCGGCCACCCGCGCCCTGATCGGGCTGATGTATTCGACGACGGCCTCGGCGGTGTCCTTCTTCAAATCGCCGTAGCCGCGACCGGCATACCCATCCACCAGCGTGTCGATCGCGATCCCGGTGACCGCCGACTGGATGCTCAGCAGGTTCGAGACGCCGGCCTTGGCCTGCGGGTCGTAGCGGATCTCGCGCTCGCTGTCGGTGACCGCCGAGCGAATCTTCTTGGCGGACTTGGCCGGATCGTCGAGCAGGCTGATCAGGCCGGCGTCGGTGGAGGCCGACTTGCTCATCTTCGACGTCGGGTCCTGCAGGTCGTAGATCTTGGCGGTGACCTTCGGGATCAGCACGTCGGGCACCACAAAGGTGTCCGGGAAGCGGCTGTTGAACCGCTGCGCGATGTCGCGCGCCAACTCCAGGTGCTGACGCTGGTCCTCGCCCACCGGCACCAGGTCGGTGTCGTAGGCCAGCACATCGGCCGCCTGCAGCACCGGGTAGGTGAACAGGCCGACGGTGGTGGAGTCGGCGCCCTGCTTGCTCGACTTGTCTTTGAACTGCGTCATCCGGGAGGCCTGGCCGAAGCCGGTGAAGCAGCCCAGCACCCACGCCAGCTGGCTGTGGGCGGGTACGTGGCTCTGCACGAAAATCGTGGCACTGTTCGGGTCGATGCCCAGCGCCAGGTATTGCGCGGCGGTGACCAGCGTGCGGCGCCGCAGCGCTTCGGGATCCTGCGGAATGGTGATCGCGTGCAGATCCACGACGCAGAAGAACGCCTCGTAACCGTCCTGCAGGCCCACCCACTGGGCCACCGCGCCCAGGGCGTTGCCGAGGTGAAGGGAGTCGGAGGTGGGCTGCACGCCGGAGAAGATCCGGCGGGTTCCGGTAGGGGTGCTCATGATGTCCCGATCTTTTCACGGGGCCCTGGGCCGCTCGGCGCCAGCCAGCGAGCGCCCGGGGGGCGGCTTGCGGTACCGCCGGTACCGCATTTACTGTCGAAATTATGCGACGTCTGCGTAGACCGTCATCGGCGGGCGCCACTCGGAAGCCGATCCATCTCGGACCCACCGACGGCTCGGCCGAGCCGGTGCTGCTGCTGCACCCGTTCCTGATGTCCCAGACGGTGTGGGAGGTCGTCGCCCAGCAACTCGCCGAAACCGGCCGCTACGAGGTGTTCGCACCCACGATGGCCAGCCACAACGGGGGTCCGCGCGCCGGCAACTGGTTCCTGTCGTCGCAGGTGCTCGCCGATCACGTCGAACGTCAGATGGACGAACTCGGCTGGGAAACCGCCCACATCGTCGGCAACTCGCTGGGCGGCTGGGTCGCGTTCGAGCTGGAGCGGCGCGGTCGCGCGCGCAGCGTCACCGGCATCGCCCCGGCCGGTGGCTGGACGCGCTGGAGCCTGGCCAAGTTCGAGGTGATCGCCAAGTTCATTCTGGGCATTCCGCTGCTGATCTTCGCCTGGCTGTTCGGGCCGAACGTGATGCGCGTGCCGTTCAGCCGTCAGCTGGCGACCTACGCCATCAGCGCGAAGCCCGAAGGCGTCAGCGAGCGCGAGCTCAGCGTCATCATCGACGACGTCGCGCACTGCCCGGCCTACTTCCAGCTGCTGCTCAAGGCACTGCTGATGCCCGGCCTGCAGGAACTGGCCGAGAACGCCGTCCCGGCGCATCTGGTGATCTGCACCAAGGACCGGATCGTCCCCTCCCCCAGGTTCAGCAAGCACTTCCGTCACCATCTGCCCGACGACCACCAGTTCACGGTGCTCGAGAATGTGGGGCACGTACCGATGTTCGAGGCTCCGGGACGCGTCACCGAAGTGATCCTCGATTTCCTCGAAGAAGTGTCGCCGCCCGTCCGCGCCATGGAACCGCCGGCGGGCTGACCCGCCACAACTGCCGATTTGGCAGGACACAGCAGCCATACGATAAGCTGCGAATCGGTCATGAGCGCCAGCGTCAAGCCCCGGCTTGCTGGCCGGCAACCCTCCAACCGCGGTGGGGTGCCCCGGGTGATGACCAGGTTGAGTAGCCGCAACGGCTACGCGGCAAGCGCGGGTCCGCCATTGATCGGGCCCCTGAGCTGACAGGGAAACGTGATGCGCATTCTCCCCGGTTATCCAGCTCTGTCCGCTGTGCCTTTCTTTGCCTAACCGCCATTTCAGAGCAGAAAGCGACCAGAGTGAGCCTCGACAACGACACCGACCCGACGTCGCAGTGGTCCTTCGAGACCAAGCAGATCCACGCGGGCCAGCGGCCGGACCCGACGACCAACGCGCGCGCCCTGCCGATCTACCAGACCACGTCGTACACCTTCGACAACGTCGCGCACGCGGCCGCTCTCTTCTCGCTCGCCGAACCGGGCAACATCTACACCCGGATCGGCAATCCGACCACCGATGTGGTCGAGCAGCGCATCGCCGCGCTCGAGGGCGGCGTGGCCGCGTTGTTCCTGTCCTCCGGGCAGGCCGCGGAGACCTTCGCCATCCTCAATGTCGCCGGCGCGGGCGATCACATCGTGTCCAGCCCGAGGCTGTACGGCGGCACGTACAACCTGTTCCACTACTCGCTGGCCAAGCTCGGCATCGAGGTCAGCTTCGTCGCCGACCCGGACGATCCCGATTCCTGGCAGGCCGAGGTACGGCCCAACACCAAGGCGTTCTTCGGCGAGACCATTTCCAACCCCAAGATCGACATCCTGGACACCCCCGCCGTCTCGGAGGTCGCCCACCGCAACGGGGTCCCGCTGATCGTCGACAACACGATCGCCACGCCCTACCTGATCCAGCCGCTCGCCCAGGGCGCCGACGTGGTGATCCACTCGGCCACCAAATATCTGGGCGGGCACGGCTCGGCGATCGCCGGGGTGATCGTCGACGGCGGCACCTTCGACTGGACCCAGGGCCGCTTCCCCGGCTTCACGACTCCCGACCCCAGCTACCACGGCGTGGTCTACGCCGAGCTGGGACCGCCCGCCTTTGCACTGAAGGCCCGGGTGCAGCTCTTGCGCGACCTCGGCTCCGCCGCGTCGCCGTTCAACGCATTCCTGGTGGCCCAGGGCCTGGAAACGCTGAGCCTGCGCATCGAGCGGCATGTCGCCAACGCCCAACGGGTCGCCGAGTTCCTGGCAGCCCGCGACGACGTGCTGTCGGTCAACTACGCGGGGCTGCCGAGTTCGCCCTGGCACGAGCGGGCCAAGAAGCTGGCGCCCAAGGGCACCGGCGCCGTCCTGGCCTTCGAGCTGGCCGGCGGCGCGGAGGCCGGCAAGGCGTTCGTGGACGCGCTGCAATTGCACAGCCACGTCGCCAACATCGGCGACGTGCGTTCGCTGGTGATCCACCCGGCATCGACCACCCACGCCCAGCTGAGCCCCTCCGAGCAACTGGCCACCGGCGTCACCCCCGGTCTGGTGCGCCTGGCGGTGGGCATCGAGGGCATCGACGACATCCTGGCCGACCTGGAGCGTGGCTTTGCTGCCGCCGGGGTATATAGCGCCTCGAAGACAAGCAGCGACCCGCAGACCGTGGCGGCCTTCTGAGGAGACCTGAAATGACGATCTCCGACGTGCCTACCCAGACGCTGCCCGCCGAAGGCGAGATCGGCGTCGTTGACATCGGCTCGCTGAGGCTGGAGAGCGGCGCGGTGATCGACGATGTCCACATCGCCGTGCAGCGCTGGGGCGAGCTGTCGCCGGCGCGGGACAACGTCGTCATGGTGTTGCACGCGCTCACCGGCGACTCGCACATCACCGGACCCGCCGGCCCGGGGCATCCGACCCCGGGTTGGTGGGACGGGGTGGCCGGCCCGGGTGCACCCATCGACACCGACCGTTGGTGCGCGGTGGCCACGAATGTGCTCGGCGGGTGCCGCGGCTCCACCGGCCCCAGTTCGCTGGCCCGCGACGGAAAGCCTTACGGCTCAAGGTTTCCCCAGATCACGGTGCGCGACCAGGTGGAGGCGGATCTGGCCGCGCTGGCCGCGTTGGGAATAACCCGGGTGGCCGCGGTCGTTGGCGGGTCCATGGGGGGTGCCCGGGCTCTGGAGTGGATGGTCGGTCACCCGGAACAGGTGCGAGCCGGGCTGCTGCTGGCGGTCGGGGCGCGCGCCACGGGCGATCAGCTCGGCACCCAGACCACCCAGATCGCCGCCATCAAGGCCGACCCGAACTGGCAGGGCGGCGACTACTACGAAACAGGTCGCTCCCCCGATGACGGGCTGCGCATCGCGCGGCGCATCGCGCACCTGACCTACCGCGGCGAGGTCGAACTCGACCGCCGGTTCGGCAACGACCCGCAGGACGGCGAAGACCCGACGGCCGGCGGCCGCTATGCGGTGCAGAGTTACCTGGAACACCAGGGCGACAAGCTGCTGTCGCGGTTCGACGCGGGCAGCTACGTGGCGCTGACCGAGGCACTCAACAGCCACGACGTCGGACGCGGACGTGGTGGCCTGCACGCTGCGCTGACCCGGTGCCCCGTCCCGGCGGTGGTCGGCGGCGTCACCTCCGACCGGCTCTACCCGCTGCGGCTGCAGGACGAGCTGGCCGAGCTGCTGCCCGGCTGCGCCGGGGTGCGGGTGGTCAAGTCGGTCTGCGGGCACGACGGCTTCCTGGTGGAATCCGACGCCGTCGGCGTGTTGCTCCGCGAGACCCTCGATCTGGCGCTCGCGCAAGGCGCGTGTTCGCGGTGACCCGCTCCAGGCGTGACCGCTCCCTGTCGTTCGGCTCGGCGGCGGCCGCCTACGAGCGGGGCCGCCCGACCTATCCCCCCGAGGCCATCGACTGGCTGCTGCCGGCAGGCGCGCGCCAGGTGCTCGACCTCGGTGCGGGTACCGGCAAGCTGACCACCCGGCTGGTCGAACGCGGGCTGGACGTGGTGGCGGTCGACCCGGTTCCCGAGATGCTGGAAGTGCTGACCGCTTCGCTGCCCAAAACCCGCGCGCTGCTGGGGACCGCCGAAGAGATCCCGCTGGACGACAACAGCGTGGACGCGGTACTGGTGGCTCAAGCCTGGCACTGGGTGGACCCGGCTCGCGCCATTCCCGAGGTGGCCCGGGTGCTGCGGCCGGGGGGACGGCTGGGCCTGGTGTGGAACACCCGGGACGAACGCCTGGGCTGGGTACGCGAACTGGGTGAAATCATCGGCCGCGACGACGATCCGCTGCGCGATCGCGCGACGCTGCCCGAACCGTTCTCCGAGGTCGAGCGCCACCAGGTGGAATGGACGAATTACCTGACGCCGCAAGCGCTTATCGACCTGGTGGCCTCGCGGACCTACTGCATCAACTCGCCGGCCGAAGTACGCACGCAGACCCTCGACAAGGTCCGCGGGCTGCTGGCGACGCATCCGGCGCTGGCGAACTCCGCCGGGCTGGCGCTGCCGTACGTCACGGTGTGCGTGCGGGCCACCCTTTCCTGACCGGCCGTCCTGAATCTCAGCGGTAGCCGCGCTTGAGCAGGTACCGGGCGCCGGCGTTCATCGCCTCCGGTCCCGCGACCTCGAAGTCGAACGCGTCGGCCAGCCGGTTGGTGATGCCGAAGACGAGGGCAACGGCGAGTGCGTCGGTGATCTGTTGCGCGGTAACGCCGTTGGCCAGCACCGCGCGCATGTCTGCCGAGTCGGGGGTGTCCGGCTTTGCCAGCATCCGCAGCGTGGCGCGCAGCGGTTCGCCGATGGGTGCGGTGTCCAGGTCGGCCAGGACGGCTGCCACCATGGCCGGGTCGCCATACCACTGGCTCGAGGTGGCGGAGTGCGCGGCGATACAGAACGGGCAGTCGTTGGCCTGGGACACCACGGCCGCCATCAACTCGCGTTCGCCGACGGACCATTCCGACGGTCCGCGCATCGCCTCGTGCGTCAGCGGGCCGGCGCCGTAGAAGTCGGTTCGGTACAGAGCCAGCTTCACGGCGTCGACGACGGGTTGCCGGGTCATCAACCGGATCACCGTGAACAGCGCCTTGGTCAGGACGGAGTGGCCGCGGTCCAGGACGGTCAGCCTCATCGGCCCGCTCCTGTCGCTGCTGCCAACGCGGCCAGCGCGCAGTCGTACCGGCGGCCGGCCTGGCCGACGGCCGCGCAGACCGCGACTTCGAAGATCTGGTCCTCGCTGAGGCCGGCGGCCCGGGCGGCGGCCACGTCGTCGTCACTCACCTGGTACGGGCGGTGGGCGATCTTGTGGACCAGTGTGGCTATCGGCTCGCTGAGGCGGGCGTTGTCGAACGCGGCCCGGCGCAGTTCGGCCGGTGCGTGCGCGTCGCTGTCGAGGATGCGGGCGACCAGCGCCCGGTGCAGTGCGGTGATGTCGGTCATGTCGTTCCTCCCCTCTCCACAGTGTCGACGAACGGCGGAGCCCCGACGTGACAACACCCCCTATTGCGGAACCGGCAGATCGGGACACAGCGTCAGGTACCCGACCTTGGGTGATATCCACTGTTGCCAGTCTTCGTGGCTGACGTTCGAGGTGAGTTTGGAGCAGAGCAGACCGACGGTCGCGTCAAGCGGGGTGGGCGAGAGTCGCACGGTGGTGTCCGCGCTGCCGGAAGCCAGGCTGCGCCCGTCCGGACTGAACGCCACACTGAGGACGGTGTCGGTGTGACTCATCAGGGGTTGGCCCAGCGGGTGTGCGTGGGTCAGATCTTCCAGGTCCCACAGCTGCACATCGTGGTCGGCGGCCGCGGACGCCAGCGTGTGGCCATCCGGACTGAACGCCACCTGATACACGTAGCCCGTGTGGCCGTGCAGAGGACGGCCCAGCGATTTCGGGTGCGCCAGGTCGGTCACGCTCCACAGCAACACGGTGTCATCGCCACTGCCGGCCGCGAGCGTGCGCCCGTCGGGGCTGAACGCCACGCTGTACACGGTGCTCATGTAAGGCCGAAACGGCTGGCTGAGCGGCGCCGCATGGTTTCGGTCGGCGACGTTCCACAGCCGGATGGTGGCGTCGTCGCCGCCGGAGGCCAGGGTGCGGCCGTCGGGGCTGAACGCAACACTGCGCACCGGCGCACTGTGAGCGGTGAGCGGACCACCCAGCGCAACCGGATGCGCCACGTCCGCCAGATCCCACAACCGGACGGTGCCGTCGTCGCCGCCCGAGGCCAGGGTGCGGCCGTCGCGGCTGAACGCGACACTGCGCACCGGCGCACTGTGGCCGGTGAGCGGACCACCCGACGCAACCGGATGCGCCACGTCCGCCGCATTCCACAGCCGGACGGCGCCGTCGTCGCCGCCGGAGGCCAGCGCGCGCCCGTCGGGACTGAAGGCCACACTCTCGACGGCGCCGATGTGACCTCGTAGTGGCTGGCCCAGCGCTCGCGCGTGCACCGGGTCCGCGAGATCCCACAACCGGATGGTGGCGTCGTCGTTGCCCGAAGCCAGGGTGTGCCCGTCGGGGCTGAACACCACACTGTGCACCGCACCGGCATGGGTCTGGAGCGGCAGCGCCGTGTCGAGGTTCCACAGCTGGATGTTGCCGTCCTGGCTCCCGGAGGCCAGCGTGCGCCCGTCCGGGCTGAACGCGATGCTGGGCACGTTTCCACTGTGACCCGCAAGGGGTCCACCCAACGGACCGGCGTGCGCCGAGTCTGTCACGTCCCACAACCGCACGGTGTCGTCGTCGCTGCCGGAGGCCAGGACGCGCCCGTCAGGACTGAAGGCAAGACTCTGGACGATGCCGGTGTGTCCGAGCAGGCGCTCGCCGAATTGCCTCGGGTGTGCCGGGTCGGCGAGGTCCCACAGCTGGATGTCGCCGTCACCGCTGCCGGAGGCGAGGGTGCGCCCGTCGGGACTGAAAGCCAGATCCTGCACGAAACGGGTGTTGCCCGACAGGGGTTCGCCCAGCGGGGTGGGATGGGCCGGATCGGCGACATCCCACATCCGCACCCGGCCGTCGCCGCCGCCGGAGGCCAGCACCCGCCCGCCGGGACTGAACGCCACACTGGCGACACCACCGCCCTGAACCTGCAACGGCCCACCCAGCGGACCCGCACGCCCCGGATCGGCGACGTCCCACAACCGCACCGTGCCGTCACCACCACCGCAAGCCAGCACCCGCCCATCGGGACTGAACGCCACACTGGCGACACCACCGCCCTGAACCTGCAACGGCCCACCCAGCGGACCCGCACGCCCCGGATCGGCGACGTCCCACAACCGCACCGTGCCGTCACCACCACCGGCAGCCAGCACCCGCCCATCGGGGCTGAACGCCACGCTGGCTACGGCGTCGCCCTGGCCCTGCAGCGGCCGGCCCAGTGCGCGTGGGTGCGCCGGGTCGCCGACATCCCACAACCGCACGGTGCCGTCGCCGCCACCGGAGGCCAGCGTGTGCCCGACGGGGTTCATCGCCACCGTGCCGACCGGTGCGGGGGTGGTGATGATGATGCGGGTGTTGTTCAGCACGCTGGCGGCGGTGTAGAGCGCGCCACGGCCGGCGGCAGGATCCGAACGCAGCCGCTGCGCCGCCAGAGTGGCGGTCAGCGCCCGGATGTTGCTGTCCGTAATGGTTCCGGAGAACACCGCGGCGGCCTGGGAGTCGAGTTCCGCGGCCAGTGCGTTGCGTGCTTCGCGGGTGGCCTGCCGGAACATGACCACCGCGACCACGGCGCCGACGACGGCGATGACGGCGATGACGGACGTGCCGGCGAGAACCGCGCGCAGGATCCGGCCCCGCTGTCGTAGTGCCGCGGCGCTGTCCTGGGCCTGTTCGCGGGCCTGGGTTTCGGCGGCGGCGAGTTTTCGGGCGGCGTCGAGTTCGGCCTGCTGGCGCTGCATTTCGAGCTCAGCCTGGTCGTTCTCGCGCTGCCGCGAGGCGCTCAGATAGTCGCGGACGTTGTCCAGACGGTCGCGGAATCCCGGTTTCGCCGCCAGGTTTTCCGCCGCGGTCAGCCGGGGGCCGTGCAGCAGCCAGGCGTCCTCACGGTGCTTCTTGTGCCATTCAGCGGCACCGCGTTCCAGCGCGTCGGCGGCCTTGAGATCCTCGCCCTCCTCGGCGAGCCAGCCCGCGAGTTCTTCCCACTGGCGCAGCAGGCTTTCCAGGGCGACCTCGACGACCACCACGCCGTCGCGCAGGTCCTTCATCAGCAACCGCCGCGCGATCAAACGCTCCAGCAGCGGGTGACTGTCGGCCGGCAGGTCGTCCCAGCGGGCCAGGCGCCGCATCGGCTGGTCGTTGTCGGGATTGATGGTGGCCAGCCAGGGAATGAACGCCGCCCGCAATCGGTGCAGCTGCTCGGCTCGCTCACCGGGTTCCGACGACAGCAATTCGCGGATCTCGGCCTGGACGACGCCGTCGATACCGCCCCGCTCGGCATACGGCTTGAGGGTGAGCCGGCCCGTCGACCCGTAGTCGCGGTACAACCAGGCCAGGGTCAGCGACAGCAGCGGAAGGGTGTCGGCGCCGGCGGTGGCATCTGCCAGCAGCTGGCGCACCAGGTCCTCGTCCAGGTACAGGGGCCGCCCACCGTCGGTCGATCGCTGCGCCGGCCCGGTGATCACGCTGTGGAACTGGGTGGCGTCCATCGGACGCAGATCGAACTGCCTGGTCTGCAGCCCGGCGAGTTGTGGCGCGGCCTGCATCAACCCGTAACAGTCGGTGCGCACGGTCGCCACCACGATGAACGGCAGCCGGTCCGCGCCGAGCGCGAGGTCCCGTATCAGTGCCAGGAACCCGGCCGCCTCGGCATCGGTGGTGAAGAGCTCCTCGGCCTGATCCAGCGGCAGCACGATGGTGGGCGGCGCGCCGTCGCCGGCCGTGTCGAGCACGTCCCGGCATTCCACCAGCCAGGTCCGCAGCTGCGCTGCGTCGCCGCGGCTGCATGCGTCCTTGATGTCCCCCAGCGGCGGATCGTTGAGGCCGCTTCGCCGCCGGGTGGCACAGATCGCCTGCGCCAGCCCGCACGCCCCGGTGAGCGCCCTGAGCTCGGGCCGGACGATATCCAGGACGAGGTAGCTGCGCGCCTCCCTCTGCAGCCGGGGCACTATGCCCGCGCGCAGGAAACACGACTTGCCTGCTCCCGATGCGCCGAGCACCACGAACAGCGTCTCGTCACTCTCGCGCATCGCGTGCAGGGCATCCATGGCCCGCACCAGCTCCGCGTCGCGGCCGAAGAACACCCCCGCGTCGATTGGCTGGAAGGGTTCCCACCCGCGGTAGGGCGGCCGGTCCGGCTCCGAGGCCGGCGGCCATGGGAAGGACGCCGCGCCGATACCCGACGAGGTCGCCGATCCGGGCGGCGCGGCGCCGCCTGTGCGCAGTGCCTCCGCGGGGGTCAGCGGACCCGTGCGGCCGGGGTCCGCGGGTTCGCCGGCCTGCCCGCGCACCGGAGTCGCCAGCGCGGCCGCAGCCGCCGCCGCCAGCTCGCCCGCGCTCGAGTAGCGCTCGCCGGGCTGCTTCGCCATGCCGCGGGCGACGACGTCGTCGAAGCCGACCGGGATAGTGGACCGGCGCTCGGTCGGCAGCGGCGGCGGCGTGGTGAGGTGCGCCGTCATCTGTTGTGCCACCAGGTCACCCTCGAACGGCCGTTCCCCGGTGAGGCATTCATAGAGCACACACGCCAGCGCGTAGACGTCGGTGCGGGCATCGGCGACGTCGGTCATCAACCGTTCGGGGGCCATGTATGCCCAGGTGCCGACGGTGCGGCCGGCGGTGGTCAGTTTGGAGGCCGAGCTGTCGTAGGCGACACCGAAGTCGATCAGGTAGACGAAGTCGTGGTCGGTCAGCAGGGCGTTGGATGGTTTGACGTCCCGGTGCACCAGCCCGTGCGCATGAGCCGAATCCAGGGCGGCAGCGATCTGTTCGATGATCCGCACGGCCCGGGCCGGCGCCATCGGCCCGTCGCGCTTGAGGGCGGTATCGACGTCGACGCCGTTGATGATCGGCATCACCAGATACAGGCGGCCGTCGATTTCACCGGTGTCGTGAATCGGGATGATGTGTGGTTCGGTCAACCGCGCGCAGGTCAGGGCCTCGCGGCTGAACCTCTCACGAAAGCCCGCCTCGCGGCCGCGGTCGGCGGGCAGGATCTTGATCGCGACGTCGCGTCCCATGACGGTGTCGCGGGCCTTGTAGACCTCGCCCATACCGCCCTGGCCGATCAGCTCGACCAGCCGGTACCGACCGAACTCGCCCGCTTCCAACCCACGCGCTCCTCTGCCACTGCTCCCGACACCCGATCACGCGGTGATACGCACATTGAACCGGGCCGATGTTTGTCGATGGGGGGATTTGGCAGGACCGGTTTACAGGGACAGCCCCGAATACATCACCCCGGTGGGGTCGTATTGCTGCCGTACGGACGCCAGCCGCGCCAGATTCGACCCGAAGTACCGTGCCGCCGGGGTGTTCGGTTCCAGATAGTTCACGTAGCCACCGGCCGAAACCTGTTGCACCGTCGTGTGCGCGGTGGCCACCCAGGTGCTGGCCGTCGAGGTCTGGCCGCTGCCGTTCTCGACGTACCACTGCGCGACGGCGGCATGGCGCCGCCACGGGAAGGCGGACCCGTCGGGGTCCACGTCGCCGACCGCGCCGCTCAACGTGTCGACGATCACCGACGCCCGCCCCCCGGCCGGCGGCCACTTCCCGAGGGCAGCCACAATCGCTTGCGCCGCAGCCGAATTCATGGTGCCGATGACGTCAGACCCGGCGACGAAACCGCGCGGCGAGCTCGAGGCGCTGCCGCCGGCGAGATACATCACCAAGTCCATGTGCGTCATCGTCTTGTGCTCGGTCGCGGTCGGCTGGGCGCCCACCGCCGACTGGATCGCCGAGGCGACCGCCTGACCCGAGCCGGCCGGGCAGGTCGCCAGCACGTGGCAGCTTCCCTCGGTCCCGTTGACCGACAGGTCGACCAACCCCCAGGTGTTGCGGTCGGCGGCAGCGAGCCAGGTCTGCCACCCGGTCAGCACCTGCGCGCCGGCCGCGGGAGCGAAATCCACCCGCACCACGTCGGAGTCGGCGACCGGGAACGTGGAGAACGACATCGACGTCGTCACGCCGAAGTTGCCGCCGCCACCACCGCGCAGGGCCCAGAACAGGTCGGGGTGATCCTCGGCCGACGCGGTGACCGTCTCACCGCTGGGCAACACCACCGAAGCCGAACGCAGCGCGTCGCAGGTCAACCCGGCGTGCCGGGAGTCGGCCCCCATACCGCCGCCCAGCGTCAGGCCCGCGGCGCCCACGGTGGGGCAGCTGCCGGTGGGAATCGCCCGGCCGGCCGACGCCAGCGCCTGGTGCACCGCGTACAGGGTCGTCGCGGCCGGCACCGTGACCGTGCCGTTGGCGCTGTCGACGTTCACCCCGCCGGTCAGGCCGCGCAGGTCCAGGACCATGGCGCCGGTGGCGGTCGATGCGCCCGTGTAGGAGTGCCCGCCGCCGCGGGGGGCCACTTTGAGTTTGTTGGCAGTGGCGAACGCCAGCGCCTTCGCCACGTCGGATGGCGAGGTGACCACCACGATCGCCGCCGGCGCAGCGGCGTTGTAGTTCGAGTTGAAGACCTGTTTGCCGGTGGTGAAGGCGGCGCCGTCGGCGGGCAGCAGCACCTTGCCCCCGATCGAGGAGGCCAGGCTGCTCCAGGCGCCGGTCGGTTCCGCCCACGCCTGGGGCCGCGATACTCCGAACAGAGCCGAACCCGCCAGCGCCCCGGCGGCGCCGCGCAGAAAAGCCTGACGAGAAATCATGAGCCGCATTGTTAATCGGCGCGGCATCGAACGCGGCCCGCCGCCGACGTGTCGGCGCACAGCGTGACGTTATTGTGTCCGTTGCGGCGGCAAAACGCCGGTCCTGCCAAACCTTTACGCCATCGTGTCCTGAATGAGACTGTGAGAGACGAAGGTTCGAGAGGTCGCTTGAGTGCCAGTGAGGGTGCTCTCCAACAATCCTGAGGGAGCCCACCATGCAGCCATGGCGTCACCAACCCCTGACCGTTCGATTACTGGCGGGATCGGCAGCCCTGCTGGCCGCAGGCGCGGTGTTCGCCGCCCCGGCCGAGGCCAGCCCCGTCGACGACGCGTTCATCACCGCGCTGAGCAACGCCGGCATCAACTACGGCGACCCCCTGAACGCCGAGAACCTGGGCAAGTCGGTCTGTCCGATCCTGGCCCAGCCCGGTGGGTCGTTCAACACGGCCGCTTCCCGCGTTTTCGCCAGCCAGAGCGGGATGTCGCCGGAAATGGCCGGGATGTTCACCACCATCGCGATTCAGATGTACTGCCCGTCGGTGATGGCCGACGTCGCCAGCGGCAAGATGCCGGGTGCGCTGCAGCAGATCCCGGGCGTCGGAAGCATTCCGGGCCTGGCCAATATCCCGGGGATGCCCGGGAATTAACCCCGATGGCGGCGACCCGCAGCGCCCGGCTGCGCCGCGCTTGCGATCGCCGCTAACCAGTCCCCAGCGGGTCGATCGTCCACGCGACGTAGACCATCGCCGCACCCACCGACGCGGTGGTGAGGAAGTCGGTTCCCCGGCTGCGCACCACCAGCAGACCGGCCCGCTCGTCGGGAAGGGCCAGTCGCAGCGCGGCGGCCACCCCGACACCGATGCCGATCAGCAGCGAGCCGCGGCGCCAGAAGTTGGCGCCCGCCAGCACGAACGCCACCAGGAAAATCAGCCCGACGAGCAGGATCGGCCACTGGGCGCGCACCGCACGCCCCAGAATGGCCCGGACCGTCATCGGAACGTCACCGCCGTTCGGCCAGCTCGACGACGTTGGTCAGCAGGAACGCACGGGTCAGCGGACCGACGCCGCCGGGGTTGGGTGAGATGTGGCCGGCGACGTCCCAGACGTCGGGATGCACGTCTCCGGTGAGCTTGCCGTCCACCCGGCTGACACCGACGTCGACGACGGCAGCGCCCGGGCGGACCATGTCCGCGGTCAGCATGTGCGGCACCCCGACCCCGGCAACGATGATGTCGGCCTGCCTGGTCAGCGCGGGCAGATCGCGAGTTCCGGTGTGACACAAAGTGACTGTGGCGTTCTCCGAACGCCGGGTGAGTAGCAGCCCCAACGGGCGGCCCACCGTCACACCGCGCCCGATGACCACCACGTGCGCCCCGGCGATCGGCACGTCGTAGCGCCGCAGCAGGTGCACGATGCCGCGCGGGGTGCACGGCAGCGGCGCCGGCATGTTGAGCACCAGCCGGCCCAGGTTGGTGGGGTGCAGGCCGTCGGCGTCCTTGTCGGGGTCGACCCGCTCGAGCGCCGCGTTCTCGTCCAGGTGCTTGGGCAGCGGCAGCTGCACGATGTACCCGGTGCACTCGGGGTTGGCGTTGAGTTCGTCGATGGTCTCGTTCAGCGTTTCGGCCGAGATGTCGGCGGGCAGGTCGCGCCGCAGCGAGGTGATGCCCACCTTCGCGCAGTCGGCGTGCTTGCCGCGGACGTAGGCCTGCGAGCCCGGATCGTCTCCGACCAGAATGGTGCCGAGCCCGGGCGTGCGGCCCGCGGCCGTCAAGGCGGCCACTCGCTTGGTCAGGTCGACGAAGATCTCGTCGCGGGTGGCCTTGCCGTCCAGCGTGATTGCGCCCACGCCAGACAGTCTGACATGCCCGCTGCGCGGCCTCGCCGCACCCAACGTGGCCGGTGTTGCGATCACGATTAGGCTGCCTATATGTCTGCAGCCCCAGACGTCTTGAGCCCCGCCAAACTCGGTCCGCTGACCCTTCGAAACCGGACCATCAAGTCCGCGACATTCGAAGCCCGCACGCCGAATGCGCTGGTGACCGACGATCTCATCGAGTACCACCGCAAACCCGCCGCCGGTGGCGTCGGCATGACCACCGTCGCCTACTGCGCCGTCTCGCAGGGCGGCCGCACCGAAGGCAACGGCATCTGGATGCGGCCCGAGGCGGTACCGGGCTTCCGGCGCCTCACCGACGCCATCCACGCCGAAGGCGCGGCCGTCAGCGCCCAGATCGGCCACGCCGGCCCGGTCGCCAACGCCCGCAGTAACGGGGCCACCGCGCTGGCGCCGGTGCGGTTCTTCAACCCCATCGGCATGCGGTTCGCCAAGAAGGCCAGCGCGGACGACATCGACGACGTACTGGCCGATCACGCCAAGGCGGCCCGGTTCGCGGTCGAGGCCGGCTTCGATGCCGTCGAAATCCATCTGGGCCACAACTACCTGGCGAGTGCCTTCCTGTCGCCGCTGATCAACCGCCGCACCGACGAGTTCGGCGGGTCGCTGGCCAATCGCGCCAAGGTGGCCCGCGGGCTGGTGATGGCCGTGCGCCGCGCCGTCGACCAGGGCCCGCGGCAGATCGCGGTCACCGCCAAGCTGAACATGTCCGACGGCGTGCGTGGCGGCATCTCCCACGAGGAGTCACTGACCACGGCCAGATGGCTGGAGGAGGACGGCGGGCTGGACGCGATCGAGCTGACCGCGGGCAGTTCACTGGTCAACCCGATGTACCTGTTCCGCGGCGACGCGCCGCTCAAGGAGTTCGCCGGCGCCTTCAAGCCGCCGCTGCGCTGGGGCATGCGGATGACGGGCACCAAGTTCCTGCGCGAATACCCCTACAAAGAGGCGTATCTGCTGGACGAGGCCAAGCTGTTCCGCGCCGAGTTGAAGCTGCCGTTGATCCTGCTCGGCGGCATCACCAACCGCGAGACAATGGACCTGGCGATGGCCGAGGGCTTCGACTTTGTCGCGATGGGCCGGGCGCTGCTGGCCGAACCGGACCTGATCAACCGAATCGCCCGCGACGGCGCGAGCGTCCGGTCGGCCTGTACACACTGCAACCGGTGCATGCCCACCATCTACAGCCGCACCCGCTGCGTGGTCACCGGAGAGCCGGACACGCGCTAGGCCTGACCGCCCTTCCCGCCCGTCCCGCCGGCGCCGCCGACGCCGCCGACAAAATCGTTGGGGGGCGCGGGTTGCCCGGCACCGGCGGGGCCGGGCCCGGAGCCGAGGTATGTGTCGCCTCCGACGATCGACGCGCCGCCTTTGCCGCCGGCACCCCCGCCGCCGCCGGAACCGCCGCCGCCTTCGGCGCTGAGTTGACCGACACCGCCGTTGCCGCCCTTGCCGCCGTTACCGCCGTCGCCGCCCGGGCCGCCGTAGCCGGTGCCGCCGCCGCCGGCGTTGCCGCCTATCCCGCCATTGCCAGGTGCCGCAACAGCACCGATATTGCCGCCGTTGCCGCTGTCCCCGCCGTTCCCACCCTTGCCACCGGCGCCGTGCAGGCCGGTGCCGCCGACCCCGCCGGTGCCGCCCCGGGCGCCGTTGGCGTTATCGCCGGGGCCACCGTCGCCACCGCGGCCGCCGGTACCGCCGTCGCCGCCGTTGGCGCCCGTGCCGCCGTTACCACCGTTTCCGCCCTGAGCCGCAAAGGGATTGATGTAGCCGATGGTTCCGTCGCCGCCGCGGCCGCCGGCACCCCCGGCGCCGCCGTTACCGCCGTCTCCCTGGACACCGTCCGCGCCGGTTGCGCCCTGAGTCGAACCGGAACCGCCCAGACCAGCGAGACCCGCTTTGCCGCCCGCGCCGCCGTCGCCGCCGCGGCCCCCTTCGCCGGCATGCTGGTCGATGCCGGACTTCGCCATCCCGCCGCTGCCGCCGGTCCCGCCGGTGCCGCCCGTCCCGCCGGTTCCGGCGGTGCCGCCGGTGCCGCCGGCGCCCACCGTGCCGAACTTGCCGCCGTTGAGCGGGTTGGCAGCGCCCCTGGCGCCGCCCTGTCCGCCTTGGCCGCCCTGCCCGCCCTGTCCACCTGTCCCGCCTGCGTTGGCGTCGGTGCCGTCCACCCCGAGACCACCGTTGATGCCGTTCAAACCCGTGCCGCCCTTACCGCCGGTACCGCCGGTACCGCCGACACCGCCGATACCGCCGTCACCGCCCTGCAGGCCGTGGTCACCGGCCGCGCCCCCGGCGCCGCCCTTGCCGCCGATGCCGCCGGTACCGCCGATGCCGCCGGTGCCGCCCGGGGTGGGGTTATCGATGCCGGTCTGACCGATGCCCCCTTTGCCGCCGTTGCCGCCGTCGCCGCCGCTGCCGTATTCCCCACCTTTGCCGCCGGCTCCGCCGGTACCGCCGGCACTGCCCTGGGTGAGGGCGTCGGCGCCGTTGCCGCCATGGCCTCCGTGGCCGTTGTTGCCCTGGGTGAGGCCGTCCTGGCCATTGATCACCGGGGTGGAGCCGGTGCCGCCGATGCCACCCTTCCCGCCGGCGCCGGCGTTGCCGCCGTTACCGCCCGCTCCGCCGGTACCGGTGCCGCCGGCGGCGAAGGTGCCGTCCGCGCCGTTGCCGCCGTCACCGGCCAGACCACCCGTCCCGCCGTTGCCACCGGCACCGCCGGCGCCCTGAATACCGTTGCCGCTCTTGCCGGTACCGGCCGCGCCGCCCTGACCGCCATGTCCGCCGGCGCCGCCCGCCCCGCCGTTGCCGCCCGTGCCGCCTGCCTCACCCGCCGTGGTGGCATCCGCGCCGCCGGTGCCGTCCGAGCCGTTCCCGCCGGAGCCGCCCCTGCCGCCGGCACCGCCGTTACCGCCTTTGCCGGCGATGGTGCCGCCGTTGCCGCCCGCGCCACCGGCGCCGCCGGCCCCGCCGGGGTCGCCGTTCGCCCCGCTCTGGCCAACGCCGCTGACCGGAGCGCCGAACATACCCGCCGCGCCGTTGCCGCCGGCACCCCCGTTGCCGCCGTTGCCGTAGGCGCCACCGTTGCCGCCGGCCCCGCCGGCGGCACCAGAAAGTCCGGCGATCGGAGCGTGGGCGCCGGCCCCGCCGTTACCACCGTTGCCGCCGCTGGTCGGCCCGAATCCGGCCTTGCCGTTAGCGGCGAAGGCGGTGCCACCGCTGCTGCCACCGAGACCGCCGCTGCCGGCTGCGCCCGGTGTTCCACCGTTGCCGCCCTTCCCGCCGACACCGCCGTTCACGTTGAACACGCCGTCGCGGCCGTTACCGCCGTTCCCGGCGACTCCTCCGTTACCTCCGTCGCCACCCGCTCCCCCGGCGCCGTGGCTGCCCGCCGTGCCTGCCGGCGCGCTCCCGCCGACCCCGCCGGCGCCACCGTTGCCACCGGCGCCGCCTTTGCCGCCGCTGGCGCCGTTCTGACCGTCCGCGCCCGGGCTCAGGCCGTCAAAACCGCTCAGCCCGTTGCCGCCGTTGGAGCCGTGGCCGCCCATTCCGCCCGCGCCGCCAGCACCGCCGTTGCCGGCCTTGGCTCCGCCGTTGCCACCTGCTCCACCGGCTCCGCCGTTGCCGCCGTTGCCGCCGTCATCGGGGTAGGTGCCGGAGAAGGCAGGCCTGCCGAACATGCCGTTGCCGCCGCTGCCGCCGGCGCCTCCGCTGCCGTACAACCCGCCATGACCGCCGGCCCCACCGTTGCCGCCGGAACCACCGTCGACGACGGCATCCGTGCCGTTGCCCCCATTGCCGCCGTTGCCGCCGCTGGTCACAGTGCCGCCGGTCTGACCCGCCGCACCCCGGGTGCCGTTGCCGCCGGCGCCGCCTGCCCCTCCGACGCCACCGGCGCCGGGGTTGCCGCCGTTTCCGCCGGCGCCTCCATTACCACCGCCGGCCACACCCGTGGCGCCGTGGCCGCCGTTGCCGGCGGCACCGCCGCTACCGCCGTCACCGCCGGCCGCGCCCAAACCGTGGCCGCCGTCTGGGATGTAGAGGTTGTTGAGCCATCCGCCCACTCCACCGGCACCGCCGGTACCACCCCTGCCGCCGGCACCGCCGTTGCCACCGGCCTGCCCGTTATCGCCCGCACTGACGGCGCTCTGGCCAGCACCGCCGATCCCGCCGGCCCCACCGTGACCCCCGAGACCGCCGGAACCGCCGGAACCGATGAATTGCCCGCCCTTGCCGCCCACACCGCCGGCCCCGCCCGCACCGCCGGACCCACCGTCGAGACCAGCGGCCCCGGCTATGCCGGCGCTACCGAGGCCGCCGGCCCCACCGTCACCGCCGTTGCCGTATACCGTCCCGCCGCTGCCGCCGTTGCCGCCGAGGCCGCCGAGACTGCCCGGGGCACCGCCGTCGCCGCCGGCGCCGCCGGCCCCGCCGTGCCCGAACAGTTGGGCGTTGCCGCCGAGTCCCCCTGTCCCGCCGCTGCGCCCGGCGCCTCCCACCCCACCGTTGCCGAACAACCATCCGCCGCTTCCCCCGTTGCCGCCGCTACCCCCGATGCCGCCGGGGTTCACCGCGGCTCCGCCGGCGCCGCCCGGCCCGCCCGCGCCGATCAATCCGGCAGCCCCGCCGGCGCCGCCCGGCTGACCTGCCGCGCCGGAACCCCCGGCGCCTCCATTGCCGTACAGAATCCCGCCGGCACCGCCGGCCTGACCGGTGCCCGCGGCCCCGTCCGCACCGTTGCCGATCAACGGGCGCCCCAGCAGTGCCTGCGTGGGCGCGTTGATCACCGCCAGTGCCTGCTCCAACGGGGACGCGTTGACCGCTTCGGCACCGGCGTACGCCGCGCCGGCAGCGGTCAACGACTGCGCGAACCGGTCATGGAACAACGCCGCCTGCGCGCTGGCGACCTGATATTGCTGGCCGTAGGTGCCGAACAGCGCCGCAACCGCCGCGGACACCTCGTCCGCTCCCGCAGCCACCATCTGGACCGTGGGGGCCAGTGCCGCCGCGTTGGCGGCGCTGACCGCCGCACCGATTCCGGTCACCTGGGCCGCGGCGGAAGCCACCAGATCCGGAGCCGCGAGCACGAAAGACATCGAGATACCTCCTTTGACGCGACGGGCTTAGGACGGCCCGATGCCGGTGAACAGCCAGCCCGCGAGTTGTCGGCCGACGTTGGCAAAACCAGAGTCGAAGGCCGCAGCGATGAGGCCGAGGGTGCCGGTGTTGAACGCCCCCGAGAGGCCCGCGCCGCGGTTGAGGATGCCGGACAGCTGCGTGCCGAAGTTGTAAAAACCCGAGGCGGCGCCCAGCGACACGTCGGACATGGCGTTGTACCAGCCGGACATGCCAGTGCCGGTGTTCCAGTACCCCGAGCCGCCGCCCCCGCCGGCGTTGAAGAAGCCCGACGAGGCCCCGGTGGTGGTGTTCAGGAAGCCGGGTGTGCCACCGAACCCGACGATGGGCACGTTGACGGGGCCGAGCGCGCTGTCCAGATGCAGGTCGAGCGGAATCCGGTCGATGACGACCAGCGGCGGGATGTCGATCGCCGGGATGGCATTGGACAGGCTGAGCCCCAGCGGAAGCTGAGGGATCGCACCGCCGGGGACGGTGATTCCCGGAATGGTCAGCGACAGCGGCAGGCCGATGCTGACTGGATCCAGCGGGATGGTGAAGCCCGGGAAGTCGATCGTCGCGGAGTCCCAGGCCACGGCTGTGATGGTGAATCCCTTTGCGGTGGAGGTCGATCCGCCGGGACTGGCCGTCACGACCTTGATCGGTGGTAGGTAGCTGGGCGTCAGCCACACGTCCGACATCGATCCGGAGGTGCTGGTGACGTCGCCGATGGTGACGGGCCCCAGGATCAGGCCGGGGGTGGTGAGGGAGAAGGGTTCGACGGTGATCGAGCCGATGTCGATGGTGGGGTTGACGCCCAGGTGGATGGTGGGGATGTCGAAGGAGGGGATCGGCACCGGGCCGATGCCCCCGGCGGCGGTGATGCCCCACGGGATCGGCGGGATGTAGATGTGCGGCAAGACGGTGATGGGACCGATGCCCCCGGTGACGTCGGCGGCCACGAGGGGGAATTGCGGAAGGGTGTAGTCGAGCGAGTAACCGATCAGGCCCTGATATTCGCCGCGCCACAGGATGCCGTTGCTGTAGTTGCCGCTGATGAAGGCCCCGGTGTTGACGCTGCCGGAGTTGGCGAACCCGGTGTTGGCATCACCACTGTTCAACCAGCCCGTGTTGGTATCCCCAGGATTGAGATCACCGGTATTGGTGTCGCCCACATTGAACGACCCGGAGTTGTAATGCCCGACATTGCCCACACCACTGTTGAAATCACCCGCATTGAACAACCCGGTACTGGCCGTCCCACTGTTCCCGACACCGGTGTTGTAGCTACCCGAGTTGAACAACCCCACATTGCCGGTCCCGGAATTGAAGAACCCGATATTGCCGGTCCCCGAATTGAACAACCCGAGATTGCCCGACCCCGAATTCAACCCACCGATACCGGTCAGGTTGTCCCCCACCAACCCGATCCCGAGATTGTTGCTGCCCGAATTGGCCAACCCGATATTGCCCAGACCCATGTTGGCCGCACCGAAGTTGCCGCCACCGGCGTTACCGAACCCGGCGTTGCCCCCCACCCACGCCCCCAGCGCCGCATTGCCGAAACCGACATTGCCGTCGCCGACATTGCCGAACCCGTAATTGCCGGACCCGACATTGCCCAACCCCACGTTGTGCAGGCCCAGATTGCCCAACCCCACGTTCAGATCCCCGACATTGCCCCACCCCAGATTCAGCGAACCCGCACCGGCCCACCCCCCGCCGATACCCGAGAGCATCGCCGGCGTCACCAGACCCAAAGCACTGGTGTTGTACACCCCCGACACCCCAGCGCCCCAATTCAACAAACCCGACTGCAACATCCCCACATTGCCCAACCCCGACGCCGTCCCCACCACCGCACTCGACGCCTGATTCCACCAACCCGACACTCCCGCACCGAAATTGCCGAAACCCGAACCCCCACCCCCACCACTGTTGAAGAAACCCGACGACGGCAACGCCGTCGTATTCCCGAAGCCCGGGGTCAGTGGAACGTCGATCAGCCGAACGTGGCTCGCGATGACGTATGCGGTGCCGTCGACGTTGGCCGAGATCTCCGGCCAGGTGATGGACGGGATGGTGACGGCCTGGGTACCGGCGATGACGTCGAGGTTCAGCAACGATGCGTTGCCGAACCTCAGGCCACCCGGGAATAGGGTGAGCGCGTCGATGCTGCCGGGAACGCGGAAGCCCACCGGGATCTGCCCGACAGAGATGACCGGAGTATTGAACGCCCGGGTGGCCGCGTTGACCAGGATGTCCGATCCACCACCGAAGCCCGGGCCCATCACGATCTGGCCCGTGGCGTAAGGAACGCCCGAATTCCCGCCGATCGAATAGAAAGTCACCGTCGGATCGTTTGTCCATATTTCGATCGGGTCTATCTTCGTGTAGGCGCCGACGCTGGCGGACACGATCTGGTGAATGGTGGCAGAAATGCTGGGAATACTGACGGATGGCAGGGTGAACGGCCCGATGTTGACGATTCCCGTGATGTTCGGGTCGGGGATGGCGATATTGATTTCGGGAATGATGAACTCACCCATCGCGACGTTGCCGCTGAGATGCAGGTTGGTGGAAGGAATTGGGATCGGCGGGAGGACGACGGGCCCGAAGCCACCGGCCACGTGCGCATCCACCAGCGGGATCTGGGGAATGTCCAGGTTATAGGAGTAGCTGAACAGGCCCTGGTATTCGCCCCGCCACAGGATGCCGTTGCTGTAGTTGCCGCTGATGAAGGCCCCGGTGTTGACGCTTCCGGAGTTGGCGAACCCGGTGTTGGCATCACCACTGTTCAACCAGCCGGTGTTGGTATCCCCCGGATTGAGATCACCGGTATTGGTGTCGCCCACATTGAACGACCCGGTGTTGTAATGCCCGACATTGCCCACACCACTGTTGAAATCACCCGCATTGAACAACCCGGTGCTGGCCGTCCCACTGTTCCCGACGCCGGTGTTGTAGCTACCCGAGTTGAACAACCCCACATTGCCGGTCCCGGAATTGAAGAACCCGATATTGCCGGTCCCCGAATTGAACAACCCCAGATTGCCCGACCCCGAATTCAGCGCCCCGATCCCGGTCAGGTTGTCCCCCACCAACCCGATCCCGAGATTGTTGCTGCCCGAATTGGCCAACCCGATATTGCCCAGACCCATGTTGGCCGCACCGAAGTTGCCGCCGCCGGCGTTACCGAACCCGACGTTGCCCCCCACCCACGCCCCCAGCGCCGCATTGCCGAAACCGACATTGCCGTCGCCGACGTTGCCGAACCCGTAATTGCCGGACCCGACATTGCCCAACCCCACGTTGTGCAGGCCCAGATTGCCCAACCCCACGTTCAGATCCCCGACATTGCCCCACCCCAGATTCAGCGAACCCGCACCGGCCCACCCCCCGCCGATACCCGAGAGCATCGCCGGCGTCACCAGACCCAAAGCACTGGTGTTGTACACCCCCGACACCCCAGCGCCCCAATTCAACAAACCCGACTGCAACATCCCCACATTGCCCAACCCCGACGCCGTCCCCACCACCGCACTCGACGCCTGATTCCACCAACCCGACACTCCCGCACCGAAATTGCCGAAACCCGAACCCCCACCCCCACCACTGTTGAAGAAACCCGACGACGGCAACGCCGTCGTATTCCCGAAGCCCGGGTTCGCCGGGATGAGCGTCAGGGCGACGCTGCTGTGCGGCACGCTGACGTTGACGTCGAAGTGCAGCGGCAGGTCGATCGAGTAGCCGCCCGGGAAGAAGGTGATCGGATCGAGCAGACCGGTCGCATCGATGGTCAGGGGAATCGCCTGTTGCGGAATGTTCAGGCCCCCTGGGAACAGGGTGAACGCGGGCAGGCCACCGGACAGATCGATGGTCAGCGGGATGCTGGACGTGGCGATCTGCGGGATTTCGATGGCCGGCAGGCTGATGGTGAGCTGTCCGGTGGTCGCCGGGCCGGGTCCGGTGTGAATGGTGATGCCCTTGTCAGGCGCCAGGAAGGGACCGGTGCTGCTCGAAGTCGACCCGACCAGCCAGTTCACGCCGAGTGCCGTCAGCTTGATGACGGGTAGCGACTGAGTCGTTTCCCCGGTGCCGGCAGGGGTGCTCAGGGGGACGACGATGTTCTGCGCGGGAATCGTGGTGGGTCCCAGCAGGACGATCGGCGCGATCTCCATGACTTCGTGCATGTCCAGGCCCAGCGCCGGAACGTCGATCTGCGGGATGGTGAACGGGCCGATCTCGAACAGTTCGTGGACGTCGAACAACGACATGCCCGGGAGATCGATTTGCGGAATCTCGACTGGCCCGAGATTGACCGTTTGGTGCAGGTCGAGAATGGTCGTGGCAGGGATCTCGATATTGATCGACAACCCGGCCAGCCAGTGCCGGTCCCCAGTCCACAACACCCCGTTGTTGAAGCTGCCGGAATTGAACGCTCCGGTGTTGACGTTGCCCGTGTTGAACATCCCGGTGTTGGTGTCGCCGACGTTGAACCAGCCGGTATTGACATCGCCGGAATTGAAGTCACCGGTATTCGTGCTGCCGACGTTGAAGCTGCCCGTGTTGTAGTGGCCGGCATTACCGACGCCGGTGTCGAAATGACCGGCATTGAACAACCCGGTACTGGCCGTCCCACTGTTCCCGACGCCGGTGTTGTGACTACCCGAGTTGAACAACCCCACGTTGCCGGTCCCGGAATTGAAGAACCCGATATTGCCGGTCCCGGAATTGAACAACCCCAGATTGCCCGACCCCGAATTCAGCGCCCCGATCCCGGTCAGGTTGTCGCCGACCAACCCGATCCCGATGTTGTTGCTGCCCGAATTGGCCAACCCGATGTTGCCCAGGCCCATGTTGGCCGCGCCGAGGTTGCCGCCGCCGGCGTTACCGAACCCGGCGTTGCCTCCCACCCAAGCCCCCAGGGCCGCATTGCCGAAACCGACATTGCCGTTGCCGATGTTTCCGAAGCCGTAGTTGGCGTTCCCGATGTTGCCGAATCCCAGGTTGCTCATGCCGAGGTTGCCGAACCCCACGTTGCTGCCGCCGACGTTGCCCGCGCCCAGGTTCAGCACGCCGTCATTGCCCAGGCCGATGTTGATGCCGCCGACGTTGCCCAGGTTCAGCGCGTTGGCGAAATCCAGATACTTCAACTCGGCGAAGAACGGATCGAAGATGCTGGGCGGGGCGGGATAGGTGATCATCGCGATCAGACCGTCGAGGGACAACCCGGACATGTGGTGGCCCATATTGCTGAAACCCGACATCAGCGCCGGTGTCTCGGGATTCAGCGTGGTCACGTTGAACAGGCCGGAGATGCCGGCGCCGAAGTTCATGAAGCCGGAGCCGCCGCCACCGCCGGTGTTGAAGATGCCTGAGGACGGCAGGGTGGTCGCGTTGCCGAAGCCGGTGACCGGCTTGATGTCGATGATCGAGATATTGATCGGCGCAACTGTGGTGAGCAGGTCGAAGTTCACCGGGATTGCCGGGACGGTCATTCCCTGGATGGAGACGGCCGGGATGTCCGCCGCCACGTTGATCGGCACGGTCCCCGAGATCGACATTCCCTTGATGACGGAGGCCGGAATGTCGATGGGCGGTATGTCGATGGGGATGTACTGAGTGATGTCGATGGCGTCCAGCGGAACTTCGGGGATGGTGATGGTCAAAGGCGCCGTGACCGCGGCGACGGCCGGGAAATCACCGAGCGCGACAGGGCCGAGCTCCCCCTCGAAAACGATATTGAGGCCGCCCGGGTCCAGCACGAATTTGTACGGGAATGCCGGAATATTGATGTTGCGCAGGATCACCGGGCCGTAGGCGTAGTTCCCGGTGATGTCGGTCGACTGCAGCAGCGTGGTCTCCGGCGCGAAGAACCGCACCAGGGCACCGCCGTCAAACCCGATGTGGATTGCGGGGATGGGGATGTCCGGTACGGCGAAGCCGTAGTTCACATCTGCGGTCAGCGCGAAGCGGAGCGGCGGAAGGATGTCGATGTCGGGAATGACGATCGGGCCGACACCACCGGTTGTGGTGACGTGTATCGGGAATTCGGGAATCGTGATCCCGTAGGAGAACCCGAACAGGCCCTGGTGGTCGCCCCGCCATAGCGAGCCGTTGCCGTAGCTACCGGTCATGAAGGCGCCGGTGCCGACGTTGCCCGCGTTGCCCACACCGGTATTCGCGCGACCGGTGTTGAACCAACCGCTATTGATGCTGCCCGGATTGAAGTCGCCGGTGTTGACATCGCCGACGTTGAAGCTGCCGGTGTTGTAGTGGCCGGCGTTGGCCAGGCCGGTGTTGACATTGCCGGCGTTGAACAATCCGACGTTGCCGGTCCCGCTGTTGAAGAATCCGAGGTTGTTGCTGCCCGAGTTGAACAACCCGATGTTGCCCTGCCCCGAGTTGAAACCGGAGGTGAGGCCACCGATTCCGTACTGGTTGTCGCCGACCAGCCCGATACCGATGTTGTTGTTGCCGATGTTGGCCAACCCGAGGTTGCCGTTGCCGATATGGCCGAACCCGACGTTGCCGTTTCCGAGATTGCCGAACCCGATGTTGCCGCTCCCGGCGTTGCCCAGGCCCAGGTTGAGGTCGCCGAGATTGCCGAAGCCGATATTGGAGTGGCCGACGTCGGCCAGGCCGAGGTTGACAAGCGCGGGGTTCAGCACGGTGCCGTTCAGGAACGCTCCCGACAGCAGCTGGCCGACGTTGCCCATACCGGAGACCGCCGCGGGCGTGGCCAGGTCCAGCACGCTGGTGTTGTAGACACCCGAGACACCCGAGCCGAAGTTGAGCAGACCCGAGCCGAGCCTTCCGACGTTGGCGAACCCAGAGGTTGTCCCTGCCAAAGCATTTGAGGCCAGGTTTCCCCATCCCGACATGCCCGAGCCGAAGTTGCCGAAGCCGGACCCCCCGCCGGCACCGGTGTTGAAGAATCCCGAGGACGGGGTGGTGGTCGTGTTCCCGAAACCCGGGACCGGCGGCACGTCGACGATCGGGAAACGGATGGCGCCGATGGTGACCGTCCCGTCGATGGTGGCCGGGACCGACATCGTGAAGCCGTTCGGCAGCAGCGTGAACCCGTCGATTCCACCGACCAGGTTGGCGACCCCCGCTGAGCCTTCCGGGATGGTCAGGCCCTGCGGGAAGAAGGTGAAGGCGTCGTTGCCGCCGGTCACGCTGGCTTGCACCAGCCGTTGCGCGAGAATGTCGAAGCCGTTCGGGAGAAGGTTGATCTGAGGGACGTTTACGTTGAACGCGAGGGGAATTGGGCTTCCCGGTGTGGCACCGCCGAACGTGGGGCTGGGTACCTTGATGTTCATCAGGTAGCCCGTTCCCAGGGTGACCTCCTTCACCTCGACCAGCGGGTTGCCCAGGGTGAAGGAGTTGAGGGCGAGCGATACCGCGCCGCCGAAGGCGTCGAGCGCCTTCAGCGGCCCGATGGTGTTCGCCCCGAGATCCACGGTTCCCAGCCCTTGCACGGGGATGGCCGGAACGGTGATCGGGTCGAAGTGGATCGGGCCCAGGCCGATCGATGCGTTGGCGACCCGGAAGTGCAGTGCAGGCACCGCAACGGGCGCAATGTGCACGGGTCCGACGAGACCCGCAACGTGGGCGGTGACCGGGAATTCGGAGATATACGGCCCGAAGTACGCGCCGAACAGACCCTGGTAGCCGCCCCGCCAGAAGACGCCGTTGCTGTAGTTGCCCGACATGAAGACTCCGGTGCTCACCGAACCCGAGTTGGCAAAGCCGGTGCCGGCGTGCCCGGTATTGAACCATCCGGTGTTGATGCTGCCCGGGTTGAGGTCGCCGGTGTTGGTGCTGCCGACGTTGAAGTTGCCGGTGTTGTAGTGGCCGGCGTTGGCCAGTCCGGTGTTGAAGTTGCCCGCGTTAAAGAGCCCAGTCGATCCGGTTCCGCTATTGCCGATGCCGGTGTTGAAGTCGCCCGAGTTGAACAACCCGAAGTTCCCGTTGCCGCTGTTGAAGAACCCGGTGTTGCCGGTGCCTGAGTTGAACAAGCCGATATTCGCGCTGCCGGTGTTCAGGTAGCCGAAGCCGGTCAGATTGTCGCCGTTGAGCCCGATACCGATGTTGTTGTTGCCGGTGTTGGCGAACCCGATGTTGTCCAGGCCGGTGTTGGCGGCACCGAAGTTGCCGCTGCCGGCGTTGCCGAACCCGAGGTTGCCCAGGCCCGGCAGGCCCAACGCCACACCCGAGTTACCGAACCCGATATTGCCGTGCCCCAGGTTGGCGAACCCGAAGTTTGCGTCCCCGACGTTGCCCAGACCCAGGTTGTGCCCGCCGAGGTTGCCCAGGCCCAGGTTGTAGTCCCCGACATTGCCCAGTCCGAGGTTGAAGTTGCCGACGTCGGCGAATCCGAAGTTGGCCATGACCGTCCGATTGAGTGCGGTGCCGATCGACACCATCCCGGCCAAGTTGTGGCCCACATTGCCCAGGCCGGAGACCACCCCGGGAGCCGTCATGTCCAGCCCGCTGGTGTTGTAGAAGCCCGAAATCCCTGAGCCCCAGTTCAGCAGGCCCGAACTCCAGGTGCCGGCGTTGCCCACCCCGGAACCCGCCCCCGTCAACGCGCCGGACGCCTGGTTCCACCACCCCGACAGGCTCGATCCGGCGTTGCCGAACCCCGATGTCCCGCCCGCGCCGGTGTTGAAGAATCCCGACGACGGTGCCGTCGTTGTATTCCCGAAACCGGGGCTTGCCGGCATGTCGAGGAGATGGACCGGGATGGGCCCGACGGTGATGCCTGCCCCGATGTCCAGCGGGATGCGGTCGATGGTGATCGCCGGAATGGTGAACCCGTCGATCTGCCCGGAGATGTCGATCGTCACCGGAATCGGATCCCCGGGGATGCTGAAACCCGGAATGGTGAAGCCCGGGGTTCCCACCGACAACGTGGTGAGCAGATCGAGTGCCGCATTGGGGACGGCGATACCGTCCGGGAACGCCGTGATCGCCGGCGTATTCCAGTTCATCACCAGGTTCAGCGCGGGGAAGTTGGTGTTGATCCGGATAGGACCGGTGGTATTGACGGTGCCGTCGCTGGAAATCGTTTGCATCGCCGGGATTTGGATCACCCCCGGGATCCCCACGTTGGTGCCCAGGTTGCCGGCGGGGATGGTCACGTTGAGCGGCCCCCACTGTTGGGCGTTGGCAAGTTTCAGTGGGGAGAGGGTGAGCGGCCCGACGCTGATCGAGATGGGGGTGCCCCCGCCGAATGCGGGTACCACGATGTCCGGAATGACAAGGGGCGGAAGGTAAAACGTGTGATGGATGTTCAACGGGATGGTGGGGAGAATCGGGATGGGCAGCAAGGTGATGGGGCCGATGCCGCCGACGAGGCCCAACCGGATCGGGATGGGCGGGATCGAGAAGCCCGCCTCGGACCCCCACAGGCCCTGGTAGTCGCCGCGCCACAACAGTCCGTTGCTGTAGTTGCCGGACACGAAGGCGCCGGTGTTGACGTTGCCCGCGTTCGCGACGCCGGTGTTGGTGTTGCCGGTGTTGAACCACCCGGTGTTCACGTTGCCCGGGTTGACGTCGCCGGTGTTGAAGCTGCCCGCGTTGAAGCTGCCAGTGTTGTAGTTGCCGGTGTTCCCCAGACCCGTGTTGAAATCACCGACATTGAAGAAGCCGGTGCTCGCCAACCCCGAATTGCCCAGCCCGGCGTTGTAACTGCCCGAGTTGAACAGGCCGAAGTTGCCGGTGCCGGTGTTGAAAAAGCCGATGTTGCCGGTGCCCGAGTTGAACAACCCGATATTGCCGGTCCCCGAATTCACCCCGGCGATACCCGTCAGGTTGTTGCCGCTCAGTCCGATACCGACGTTGCCCGTGCCGGTGTTGGCGAATCCGAGATTGCCCGAGCCCATGTTGCCGAAACCGACGTTTTTCATGCCGGCGTTAGCCAGGCCGATATTGCCGCCGGCCAGCAATCCGAGTGCGGAATTACCGAATCCGAAATTCGCGTCACCGATATTGCTCAGACCAAGGTTTAGACTCCCGGAATTCGCGAAACCCAGGTTCTGGGTGCCGGCATTGGCCGCGCCCAGATTCAGAATCCCCACGTTCCCCGCGCCGATGTTGCCATTGCCGACCTGGGCAAGTCCGGCGTTCAGGGTGAGCGTCTTGACCATGTCAGCAAACGACGGCAGGGGGGCTAACGCCGCCGCGGCACCCGCATGGTAGCCGGCCATTGCCGCCACATCCTGGGCCCACATCTGCTCGTAGGCGGCCTCGGCAGTCGCGATGGCCGGTGTGTTCTGCCCAAACAGATTCGACAACACCAACGACAACAGGTGGGACCTGTTGGCGGTGATCAGCAGCGGGTGGACCGTCCCCGCCAGCGCCGCCTCGAACACGGCGGCCGCAACCCGGACCTGCCCGGCGGTCGCCTCCGCGGCGGCGGCCGCCGAATCCAGACAGGCCGAGTACGAATTGGCGGCGGCCGTCATCGCCTGCGAAGACGGGCCGAGCCAGAAGGTATCAGCCACCCCCGCGGTCAGCGAGTCGAACGACGTCGCGACCGAACTCAGCTCGGAGGCCAGTACGTCCCACGCAGCGGCCGCGTCCAGCAAAGGTCCCACACCCGCGCCGCCATACATCAAGATGGAATTTACTTCGGGGGGGAATGCATGGAAGCTCACCCGCCTCGCCACCTCATAGTCTTTCAGTGCAATCCACGCAAACCCTGATTAGCAATTTGTGTGGTTGTTATTTGGTGAGCCATTCGAACATCTACACCGCGTCGGAGCGCGACGCGGCGCGCGACCAATGATGCTCTGCGCAATACGGTGACCCAAGGTCAAATTGCCCACATCGGTCCCGCTAAATAGTGCAGAGTGCACAGCCGCCCGTGGCACTGGCTAAGGCGCGGATCAGGGCCCTGTTCCGATATAAATCAGGCCGGACAGTTTCTGGCCGATATTCATCCAGCCGGAGTTGAACGCCTGGGTGATCAGGTCGAGCGTGCTGGTGTTGAACACCCCCGACATGCCGGCGCCGCGGTTGAGCAGCCCGGAGAGCTGCGTGCCGAAGTTGAGGGCTCCCGATGACGATCCGAGCGACGGGTCGGAGATCGCGTTCAGGAACCCGGACAGCCCCGCCCCGGAATTCCAGAAGCCCGAGCCCCCGCCGCCGCCGACGTTGAACAAGCCCGACGACGGCAGCAGAGTCGTATTCCAGAAGCCTGGAGTCCTGCCGAAATCGACGATCGGAATCTCGATCGGACCGACGGTCGACGTGACGTGCAGGTCCAGCGGAATCCGGTCGATGACGGCGGTCGGGAGCCCGAACGCGGGCGTGGCGAAGTTCAGCCCGAAGTTCAGCGGGATGCTGGGAATCCCGCCGCCGGGAATGCCGGAGCCGGGGATGGTCAGGGATATCGGTAGTCCAATGTGGATTGGTGCCAGCGGAATGGTGAACCCGGGGAACGTCGCCGTCCCGGCCAGAATCGTAATCGGGTTCACGGTGAATCCCGGCGACGAGCCGGGGATACCGGCCTGGCTGCCCGAGATCGTGATCGCTCCGGGTACGCGCAGGGCGTAGCTGGCGACCACGACGAAGTCTGAACTGCCCCCGGAGATGGACGTGCTCGGGGCAGTGCTGTAGTTCACCACGAAGCCGGGGACGCTGACACTGAATTGGCCGACGCTGATCGGGCCGATATCCAGGGTGGGGTTGATGCCGAGGTGGATCGAGGGGATCGGGATGGACGGGATGCTGACCGGGCCGATGCCACCATTTGTGTTGATGTACAACGGGATTGACGGAATCTGGATCGGCGGCAGCACCGTGATCGGCCCGACGCCGCCGATCAGGTCGCCACCGACCGCCGGGAACTGCGGCACGGTGTAACCGAGTGCGACGCCGGCCAGGCCCTGGTAGTTGCCACGCCAGAGGATGCCGTTGCTGTAGTTGCCGGACATGAACGCGCCGGTGTCGATGCTGCCGGTGTTGACGAAGCCGGTGCTGGCATGTCCGGTGTTGAACCAGCCACTGTTGATGTCGCCCGGGTTGAAGTCGCCGGTGTTGACGTTGCCGGCGTTGAAGCTGCCCGAGTTGTAGTGCCCGGCATTGCCCAGACCGGTGTTGAAATTCCCGGCATTGAACAGCCCCGTGGACGCCGTGCCGGCATTGCCGATGCCGGTGTTGTAGTTGCCCGAGTTGAACAGACCGAAGTTGCCGGTGCCGGTGTTGAAGAACCCGACATTGCCGGTCCCGGAGTTGAACAAGCCCAGATTGCCCGACCCCGAATTCAGCGCTCCGATTCCGGTCAGGTTGTCGCCGCTCAGCCCGATACCCACGTTGTTGTTACCGGTGTTGGCCAACCCGATATTGCCCAGGCCCACATTGGCCAGCCCCACGTTGTTGTTGCCGGCATTGCCCAGCCCGACGTTGCCCAACCCGGCCAGACCGGCCGACAACCCGCCGTTGCCGAACCCGACGTTGCCGTGCCCGACATTGGCGAACCCGACATTGAGGTCACCGATGTTGCCCAGGCCCAGGTTCTGCGACCCGAGGTTGCCCAACCCCAGGTTGAGGTCCCCGATATTGCCCAGGCCCAGGTTGAAGTTGCCGACGTCGGCCAGACCGATGTTGGCGATCAGCGTCCGGCTCACCCCGTCCCCGGCCGTCAACAACCCCGCCACGTGATGACCCACGTTGTTCAAACCCGACACCAACGCCGGCGCCCCCAGGGCTGCGGTGTTGTAGAACCCCGACACCCCCGAACCGAAGTTGAGCAGGCCGGAATTCAGCGTGCCGACGTTGAAGTAACCCGAACCCGTGCCCAGCAATGCGTTGTGCGCCTGGTTCCACCAACCGGACATGCCGGCACCGAAGTTGCCCCAGCCCGAACCCCCACCGGCCCCGCTGTTGAAGAAGCCGGACGACGGGACGGTCGTCATGTTGCCGATGCCCGGTGTGGCCGGGATGTTGACGAACGGGATGTTGCTGGAGATCACGTACACGGTGCCGTCGACGTTGCCCAGGATCTGCGGGAAGGTGATCGCCGGGATGTCGACGCCCAGGCTGCCCGCGCTGACGCCGAGGTTGACCAGGTTGGCCGCCGGGAACGTCACGCCGCCGGGGAAGACGGTGATCGGGTCGACGAAGCCGGGTACGTGGAAACCCGCGGGAATCCGGCCGATGTTGAGTTCGGGGGTGTTGAAGCCTTGGGTGACGATGTTGATGAAGGTGTTGGCTTCGCCCGCCAGGCCACCATTGGCCGTGATGTTGTTGACCGCGAACGGCGTGGGGGGATCAAGGATCGACGACGGGAAGTAATCCGCGCCGAACGAATAGTAAGTGGGGCCAAGGTAGATGCCGGACCTGTCACCCTCCGTCCAGATGAGGAACGGACTGATAGCTGTGTTCGGTCCCCGCACCGGGTCGGTGTGCATGACGACTTTGATGGAGTCGATGCCGGGGATGTGGACGGACGGGACATGGATCGGACCGAATCCGATGCTTCCGATGATGTCGGGGTTGAGCGCGGGGATGTCGATCTGCGGAATGGTGAACGAGCCCATCGCGACGTTCCCGCCCAGTTGCAGGTGGGTGGCCGGGATCGGGATGGGGGGAATGACCACGGGGCCGAACTCGCCGCTGCCGTGAATGTCCAGCAACGGAATGTGCGGCAGCGGATATTCGTAGTGCAGGCCGAACAGACCCTGGTATTCCCCGCGCCAGAACAGGCCGTTGCTGTAGTTGCCCGACATGAATGCGCCGGTGCCGACGTTGCCGGTGTTGACGAAGCCGGTGTTGGCGTCGCCGGTGTTGAACCAGCCGGTGTTGATGTTGCCCGGGTTGAAGTCGCCGCTGTTGGTACTGCCGGCGTTGAAGCTGCCGGTGTTGTAATGACCGGGGTTGGCCAGGCCGGTATTGAAATTGCCCGCATTAAAGAACCCAGTAGAGGCCGTTCCGCTATTGCCGATACCGGTGTTGTAGGTGCCGGAATTGAACAACCCGAAGTTGCCGGTGCCGGTATTGAAGAACCCGACGTTCCCGGTCCCCGAGTTGAACAGGCCGATATTGCCGCTTCCGGAATTCAGCGCGCCGATGCCGGTCAGGTTGTCCCCGACCAGGCCGATGCCGATGTTGTTGTTGCCGCTGTTGGCGAACCCGATATTGCCCAGTCCGACGTTGGCCAGGCCGACGTTGCCACCGCCGGCGTTGGCGAAGCCGACGTTGCCGATGCCCGGCAGTCCCACCGTCAGGCCCGCGTTGCCGAACCCGACGTTGCTGCTTCCGACATTGCCCAGTCCCAGATTGCCGTCACCGACGTTGCCGAAGCCCAGGTTCTGCAGGCCGATGTTGGCAGCGCCCAGGTTCCAGCTGCCGATGTTGCCCAGTCCGACGTTGAGGTTGCCCACGTCGGCCAGCCCGACGTTGACGATGGGGCTCTGGTTGCCCGTCGTCCCCGCGGTGAAAAGCCCGGCCAGGTGCTGGCCGACATTACCGATTCCCGAGAGCTCCGCGGGTGTTCCCAGCGGCAGCGTGCTGGTGTTGAACAGGCCGGACACCCCTGAGCCGAAGTTCATCAGTCCCGAGTGCAGCGAGCCGGCGTTGAGCACGCCGGATGCGGACCCGGTGAACGCGCTCGTCGCCTGGTTCCACCAGCCCGACACGCCCGCACCGAAGTTGCCGAAGCCGGACACCCCACCTGCGCCGCTGTTGAAGAAGCCGGACGACGGTGTCGGCGAGGTGTTGCCGAAGCCCGCGGTCCGCGGGATGTCGATCAGCGTGACGCTGCTCTGCGGCATGGTGACGTTCAGCGCCGCGTGCAGGGGCAGCGAATCGATCGTGAGACCGTTCGGGAAAATGGTGATCGGGTCGAGAATTCCGGTGGCGTCGATAGTGAACGGAATGGCGTTCTGCGGAATGTTGAGTCCGCCGGGGAACAGGGTGAAGGCCGGCAGCCCGCCGCTGATGTCGATATTCAGCGGAATGGCGTCGGTCATGATCGTCGGGATATTGATGACCGGAATGGTGATCGAGTTGTAGCCGGACGTGGCGAAGCCGGTGCCGGTGTAGAAGGTGATGCCTGTGACCGGTTCCCGTGCCCAGCCGGCGTTGCCGTCGAATCCGAGGCCGTTGGGTTGCCCGATGGTCCATACGGCATCACTGATCAGCGGAACCCGCACCTTGACGATCGGCAGGGTGAATTCCGAGGCGAGGCCGGGCGGGTTGTTGAACGGCGTGGTGTAGGTCTGTCCGCCGAGCGTCATGCCCTGCAGGAAGACGATCGGCGGGATCTCCAAAGTCTGGTGAATATCGAGCTCGAACGCCGGAATATCGACCTGTGGGATGACGTAGGGCCCGACATTGATGATCTGGTGGACGTCGAACAGCGACATTCCCGGAATGTGAATGGGGTCGCTGAGTTTGATGGGCCCGAAGTCGAAGGTCTGGTCGAAGTCGAAAATGGTGCTCGCCGGGATTTGCAGGTCGTAGCGGAAGCCGAAGGTGCCGTGCCAGTCACCGGTCCACAGGGCGCCGTTGTTGAAGTTGCCAGAGTTGAACGCGCCGGTGTTGACGTTGCCGGTGTTGAACAGCCCGGTGTTGGTGTTGCCGACGTTGAACCAGCCGGTGTTGACGTTGCCCGGGTTGAAGTCGCCGGTGTTGGCGTCGCCGACGTTGAAGCTGCCGGTGTTGTAGTGCCCGGTGTTGGCCACGCCGGTGTCGAAATTGCCGGCATTGAAAAGACCAGTAGAGACCGATCCGCTGTTGCCGATGCCGGTGTTGTAGCTGCCCGAGTTGAACAATCCGAAGTTGCCGGTGCCGGTGTTGAAGAAGCCGACGTTGCCGGTCCCCGAGTTGAACAGGCCGATATTGCCGCTTCCGGAATTCAGCGCGCCGATGCCGGTGAGATTGTCGCCGGACAGGCCGATGCCGATGTTGTTGGTGCCGGTGTTGGCGAAGCCGATATTGCCCAGGCCGGCGTTGGCGAAGCCGGTGTTGGCGTTGCCGGCGTTGCCGAAGCCGACGTTGCCCAGACCGGCCAGTCCCGCGGTCAGGCCTGAGTTGCCGAATCCGAAGTTGCCGTCACCGATGTTGCCGAACCCGACGTTGCCGTCGCCGAGGTTGCCGAAGCCGAAGTTCTGGGCGCCGAGGTTGCCGAAGCCGAAGTTGGCGTTGCCGGAGTTGCCCGCCCCGAAATTGAGGTCGCCGAGGTTGCCGAAGCCGGCATTGATACCGCCGACGTTGCCGAGGTTGAGCGCGTTGCGAATGTCGAGGTTTTCCAGTTCCGCGATGACGTTGTCGAAGAATTCGGAGATGACGCTGGGGCCGGAGGGATAGGTGATCATCGCGTACAGGCCCTTGTAGGAGATCCCGGACAGATGGTCGCCGAGGTTGCTGAAACCCGAGATGAACGCGGGGGTGTTGAAGTCCACACCGGTGACGTTGAACAGGCCCGAGATGGCGGTGCCGGAGTTGAGTAATCCCGAGGACAGGCCGCCGGTGTTGCCCAGGCCGGAGAGGGTCCCCAGCATCGATTCTTTGGCGGCCTGGTTGAGCAGACCCGAGATGGCCGAACCCTCGTTGAAAAAGCCCGATCCGCCGCCGGCACCGGAGTTGAAGAATCCCGAGGAGGGCGCAGTGCTCGAATTTCCGAAGCCCGGGACCGGCTTGAGGTCGATGATCGAGATGTGGAACGGACCCGCCGTCAGCGGAATGTCGTAGTTCAGCGGGATCGCCGGGATGGTCATGCCGGTCAGGGAGATGGCCGGGGTGTCCAGCGAGTAGTTGAGCGGCAGGATGTCGCTCATCGACATCCCCTTGATCGTCTGCGCCGGGATATCGATCGGCGGGATGTCGATCGGGATCGCCTGGCTGATTGAAATCGCCTGCAAGGCAATGGGATCCATAGCCTGCTGGATCGGCACTGACAGGCCGCCGAGGGTCACGAAATCGAGGATCAGCGGGGCGACCAGTTCGAAGCCGATGGACGGCGGCAGGTTGAAGGGCGGATCTTGCAGCGCTTGGGGAACCGCCAGGTTGATGTTGAAGGGATTGAGGACGATGTTCGAGGCGGTGAGCGGGCCGGCGGTGACGTTTCCGGTGACGTTCAACGCGGAGAGCAAGGTGGTGGCCGGCGCCTCGAAGTTGACGTTGGCCCCACCGCCGAAGCCGATGTGAATGGCCGGAATCGGAATGTCCGGCAACGTGAAGCCGTAGTTGGCTGCTCCGCTGAGGTCGATGTGCAGCGGCGGCAGGATATCGATGTCCGGGATGACGATAGGGCCGACGCCGCCGGTAGTGACGATGTGGATCGGGAACTCGGGGATCGTGATGCCGTAGTAGAAGCTGGCTTGGCCGGCGTTGTTGCCCCGCCAGAACAGGCCGTTGTTGCCGTAGCCGCTGATGAAGGCGCCGGTGTTGAGGGTGCCGGAGTTCAGCAGGCCGGTGTTGGAGTGGCCGGTGTTGAACCAGCCGGTGTTGATGTCGCCCGGGTTGAAATCGCCGGTGTTGGTGTCGCCGGCGTTGAAGCTGCCGGAGTTGTAGTGCCCGGTGTTGGCCAGTCCGGTGTTGAAGTTGCCGGCATTAAAGAGACCGGTGGAAGCCGTCCCTGAGTTGCCGATGCCGGTGTTGTAATTGCCGGAGTTGAACAGGCCGAAGTTGCCGGTGCCGGTGTTGAAGAACCCGACGTTGTTGGTGCCGGAGTTGAACAAACCGACGTTGCCCTGCCCGGAATTGAGCCCACCGATGCCGGTGAGGTTGTCCCCCACCAGTCCGATGCCGATGTTGTTGTTGCCGGTGTTGGCGAATCCGATGTTGCCCAGACCCAGGTTGGCCAGCCCGATGTTGCCGCCGCCGGCGTTGCCGAAGCCGACGTTGCCGATACCGGGCAGACCCACCGACAGACCGGAGTTGCCGAACCCGTAATTGGACGTGCCGACGTTGGCGAATCCGACGTTGCTGGTGCCGATGTTGCCCAGGCCCAGGTTCTGCACCCCGATGTTGGCCGCACCCAGGTTGACGTCGCCGACGTTGCCGAAACCGAGGTTGCCGACGCCCAGGTCGGCCCACCCGATATTGGCGATGCTGCTGCCGGCATTGAGGGTGGTGCCGGCCAGGAAAAGTCCGGATAGGTGGTGACCGATGTTGCCCAGACCCGAGACCAGGGCGGGCGACCCCAGCGCGGCGGTGTTCAAGAAACCCGACACTCCGGCGCCGGAGTTCAGCAGGCCGGATCCGAGCCCACCGAAGTTGGCGAGGCCTGACGTCGTGCCCGTCAGCGCGCTCGAAGCCTGGTTCCACAGGCCCGACATACCGACGCCCGAGTTGCCCCACCCGGACCCCCCGCCCGGGCCGGTGTTGAAGAAGCCCGAGGAGGGGGTGGTGGTCGAGTTGCCGAACCCGGGCGTCGCCGGCAGGTTGATCAGCTGAATGGGGATCTCCCCGACGTAGGCGACGCCGTCGACAGTGGCCGGGATGCTGAGCGTGAAGCCGTTGGGCAACAGGGTGAAGGCGTCGATGCCACCGACCAGGTTTGCCACCCCGGCGGAGGCCTTCGGGATGGTCAGGCCGTTCGGGAAGAACGTGAAGGCGTCGTTGCCACCGGATACGTTGACCGTGGCCACCGTCTGGCCCGGAATGGAGAAACCGTTCGGGAGCAGGGTCAGCGCGTCGCTGGCAAAGGTGATCCGCAGCGGGATGTCGCTGCCCGGGGTGGGGCCGCTGATCCGCACCCCGCCCAGCGACAGGTTCGACAGGAAGAACCCGTTCGGGTTGCCGTACTTGTCGATCGCGACGAAGGGATTGTTGAAGAAGAACGAGCCGATGCGTGCCGAAACGGCGCCACCGAGCTGGTCGAGAAGCCGGATCGGAGCGATCGAATTGGCTGCCAGGTCAACCGAACCCACCGCATCGATGGGGATCGCCGGGACGGTGATGGGCGCGACGTTGATCGGGCCCAGGCCGACCGCCGCGTTGGTGACGGCGAAGTGGACCGCCGGGACCGGGATGGGCGCGACGTGGATGGGGCCGACCAGACCGGCGACGTGCAGCGTGACGGGGAACCGGGAGATGGTGGGGGCGAAGTAGGCGCCGATCAGGCCTTCGTAGTTGCCGCGCCACAGAATGCCGTTGCTGTAGTTGCCGGACATGAATGCGCCGGTGTCGGTACTACCGCTGTTGGCGATGCCGGTGCTGGCATGTCCGGTGTTGAACCAGCCACTGTTGATGTTGCCCGGGTTGAAATCACCGGTGTTGACGTTGCCGGCGTTGAAACTGCCCGAGTTGTAGTGCCCGGCATTGCCCAAGCCGGTATTGAAGTTGCCGGCATTGAAGAGACCGGTAGAGGCCGATCCGCTATTGCCGATGCCGGTGTTGTAACTGCCGGAGTTGAACAGCCCGAAGTTGCCGGTCCCGGTGTTGAAGAACCCGACATTGCCCGTCCCGGAGTTGAACAAGCCCAGATTGCCCGACCCCGAATTCAGCGCCCCGATCCCGGTCAGGTTGTCCCCTGAGAGACCGATCCCCAGATTGTTGCTACCGGTATTGGCCAACCCGACATTGCCCAACCCCGCATTGGCCAACCCGATGTTGTTGCTGCCCGCATTGCCCAATCCGACATTGCCCAGCCCGGCCAGACCCGTCGACAATCCCGAGTTGCCCAGCCCGACATTGCCGTTGCCGATATTGGCGAACCCGACGTTGAGGTCACCGATATTGCCCAGGCCTAGGTTCTGCGACCCGAGGTTGCCCAACCCCAGGTTGAGGTCCCCGATATTGCCCAGGCCGAGATTGAAGTTGCCGACATCGGCCAGACCGATGTTGGCGATCAGCGTCCGGCTCACCCCGTCCCCGGCCGTCAATAAGCCCGCTACGTGATGACCGACGTTGCCCAGACCCGACACCACCGCCGGCGCCCCCACCGCCGCGGTGTTGTACAAGCCCGACACTCCCGAACCGACGTTCAGCACGCCCGAACCCAGCGATGCGGCGTTGAGGTAGCCCGAACTCGTGCCGACCAGGGCACCGGCCGCCTGGTTCCACCAGCCTGAGACACCGGACCCGAAGTTGCCGAAACCCGACACCCCGCCCGCGCCGCTGTTGAAGAAGCCCGACGACGGCGCGGTGGTCGTGTTCCCGAAACCCGGGGACGCGGGAATGTTGATGCCCTGAATCGGGATCGGGCCGATCCGGATGCCGGCACCGACGTCCAGCGGAATGCGGTCGATGGTGATGGCCGGGGTGGTGAACCCGTCAATCTGGCCATCGATGTCGATGGTGAACGGAATCGGTTGTCCCGGGATGCTGAATCCGGGGATGGTGAATCCCGGGGTTCCCAGCGACAGATTGGTGAGCAGCGACAGCGGGTTGTCGGGAATGCTGATCGCATTCGGGAAAAGCTTGACCTCCGGGGTATTCCAGTTGACGTTGAAATTCAACACGGGAATTCGGGTGTCAATGTGGATCGGCCCGGTAACGGTGCCGTCGGAGGCGGTGGTCGCCGGTATCGTGACGATTCCCAGAGCGTTGAAGGGACCGGCCGAGAAAACGATAGACGGAAATTGCTGTTGCGCGACGAGCGTGATCGACGAAACCGTGAGCGGTCCGATGTTGATCGGTATGCCGGTGCCCACCGAGAATGCCGGAATGGTGATGTCGGGAACGGCCAGGGGCGGGATGTTGAAGGTGTAGTGGATGTTCAGCGGTATGGCCGGGATGATCGGAATCGGCAACAGCGTGATCGGGCCGATGCCGCCGTTGATGCCGATCCCGATGGGAATGGCCGGAATCGACGATCCGGCGCCGAAGCCGAACAGACCCTGGAAATCACCGCGCCACAGCATGCCGTTGCTGTAGTTGCCCGAGATGAAGGCTCCGGTGTTCACGTTGCCGGAGTTGGCGATTCCCGTATTGGTGTTGCCGGTGTTGAACCAGCCGGTGTTGACGCTGCCCGGGTTGAAGTCACCGGTGTTGGCGTTGCCGATGTTGAAGCTGCCGGTGTTGTAGTGGCCGACATTCGCCAGCCCTGAGCTGAAGTTGCCGGTGTTGAAGAACCCGGTCGAGCCCATCCCGGCGTTGCCCACACCGGTGCTGTAGCTGCCGGAGTTGAACAACCCGAAGTTGCCGGTCCCGCTGTTGAAGAACCCGACGTTGTCGGTGCCCGAGTTGAACAGGCCGATGTTGCCCTGCCCGGAGTTGAGCCCCCCGATGCCGGTCAGGTTGTCACCGGTCAGACCGATGCCGATGTTGTTGTTGCCGGTATTGCCGAAGCCGATATTGCCCAGGCCGATGTTCGCAAGGCCGACGTTGCCGCCCCCGGCATTGCCGAATCCGACATTACCCAGACCGGCGGTACCGAGTGTCAAGCCGGAATTGCCGAGGCCCCAATTGGCGGTTCCGACATTTCCCAGCCCGAAATTGCCGTCACCGACGTTCGCGAAGCCCAGATTGCGCACACCGGCATTAGCGGCGCCGAGGTTGAACGCACCGACGTTGCCCAGGCCGACGTTGTAGTTGCCGACATGAGCCCATCCCGCGTTGAGGCTGAGCACCTTCGAGGGGTCGGTCAGGACGGCGTTGACGAATGCGTTGGCGCCGCCGACGAGGTCGGCGAACGCGGGCAACCCGGACGCCACCGCGGCCGCGCCGGCGTGATAGCCCGCCATCGTGGCCACATCCTGGGCCCACATCAGTTCGTAGGCTGCCTCGGCGGCCGCAATGGCCGGCGTGTTCTGGCCGAAGATGTTCGTCATGGCCAGCGACGTGCGCTGCAGCCGGTTGGCGACGATCGTCAGCGGATCCACGAGCGCCGTCAGCGCCGCCTCGTACACCCCCGCGGCCGCCCGGGCCTGCCCGGCCATCACGGACGCCTGTGCCGCCACCTCGGTCAACCACCCGGCATACGGTGCGGCCGCGGCCGCCATCGCCGCCGACGCCGGACCCTGCCATGAGGCGTTGGCCAAACCGGAGGTCACCGACCCGAACGATTGCGCCGCGGCTCCCAGCTCAGCTGCCAACCCGTCCCAGGCGTTGGCCGCCGTCAGTAACGGCTCCGAACCGGCGCCTGCCCGCATCAATAAAGAATTAACTTCGGGAGGCAAGAGCTGAAAGTTCAACCGCACCACCTTCCGTCGATTTGGGTGCAGATCATGGTCTCATCACTCGTCATTAGGCGTAGCGCCTTTGACCAAGCGGCTCGATTTCCGCAGCACCGGCTCGTGGGCGTAGATATTCGCAGCCGAAAGGCCGATGACTCCAGTGCGAAATAACCAATTGAATTCAATATTGTTGTGCAAAGTGCACAATCGCCCGGGGTAAACCCCGGACCGGCCCCGTGGCGCACCGGCGCGCTGCGCGGCTTGCCGCGGGATATGCACTGCTTATCTAGGGGCTAAAGTTGGTTCGATGCCTCCACCCGCGCCGCCAGCGCTGACCGTTCGGTACGACGGGTCGGAGCGCACGTTCGCGGCGGGCCACGACGTGGTCGTCGGTCGCGATCTGCGCGCCGACATGCGCATAACCCATCCGTTGATCTCGCGCGCCCACCTACTGCTGCGCTTTGACCAGGGCCGCTGGCTGGCCATCGACAACAACTCGCTCAACGGCACCTACTCCAACGGCCGCCGGGTGCCGGTGGTCGACATCAACGACGGCCAGACGGTCAACATCGGCAACCCGGACGGGCCGCTGCTCATCTTCGAAGTCGGGCGCCACCGGGGCCCGGCCGGGCGCCCACCGCAAACCGAATCGCTGCCGGTCCTGCAGCCGTCGGGGCCCGCCGGGCCGTCGGGTGCCATGCCAGCCGGGCCACCAGGACCCCCGCCGCCTCCAACCGGACGCCAGGCCACCTGGGTGGGACCGTTGCCGGGACGACAGAATGCCGGCGGTCCCCCACCGCCGCCACCGGGCCAGCCGGTCTACCCGAGCAGCGGGGCCGGATGGGCCCCGCCCGGTTACCCGTCGAGCGGACCGCCACCGCACGCCGCGTCCTCATCGCATATCCCGCACCCGCCGCCGCCGCCGACGCCCAGGCAGCCGCTGCGCGCTCCCGGCCCACCCGCCGGCGCGAAGCCGCCCGAGCAGAGCAACATCGCCACCAAGATGTTCCAGGCCCTGCTGGGCACGGGCACCCACGAGAAGCCGGCCGGTTCGGTCACCATCGGCCGCTCCACCGACAACGACATCGTCATCCAGGACGTGCTCGCGTCCCGGCACCATGCGTTCCTCACCCTCACTCCGCTGGGCGCGGAGATCAGGGACAACAGCAGCGTCAACGGCACCTTCGTCAACGGTGTGCGGGTCGGGTCGGCCATCCTCACCGAGGGCGACCTGGTCACCATCGGCAACGTCGACCTGACGTTCACCGGCGGCACGCTGGTCCGCCGTACCGCGGTGGCCTCGCGCACCGGCGGCCTGGAAGTGAACTCGGTGACGTTCACCGTCGAGGGCGGCAAGCAACTGCTCGACCACATCTCGCTGACCGCCCGGCCGGGCACGCTGACGGCGATCATCGGCGGGTCCGGCGCCGGCAAGTCCACGCTGTCGCGCCTGATCGCCGGCTACACCAGCCCCAGCACCGGCAACGTGACCTTCGAGGGCCACGACATCCACGCGGAGTACGCCTCGCTGCGCAGCCGGGTCGGCATGGTCCCCCAGGACGACGTGGTGCACCGGCAGCTGACGGTCAGCCAGGCCCTCGGGTACGCCGCCGAGTTGCGACTGCCACCGGACACCAGCAAGGCCGACCGCGCTCAGGTGGTCGCCCAGGTCCTCGAGGAACTCGAGCTGACCAAGCATGCCGAGACCAGGGTGGACAAGCTGTCCGGTGGCCAGCGCAAGCGGGCGTCGGTGGCCCTCGAACTGCTCACCGGACCGTCGCTGCTGATCCTGGACGAGCCGACCTCCGGGTTGGACCCGGCGCTGGACCGGCAGGTGATGATGATGCTGCGCCAGCTGGCCGACGCCGGCCGCGTGGTGCTGGTGGTCACCCACTCGGTGTCCTACCTGGATGTGTGCGACCAGATCCTGCTGCTGGCGCCCGGCGGGAAGACCGCGTTTCTGGGCACGCCGAACCAGATCGGCGAGGCGATGGGCACCACCAACTGGGCCGACATCTTCACCAAGGTGGGCGCCGACCCGGACGAGGCGAACCGCCGCTTCCGGGAAGGAAACCGGGAGCCGGAGCGTCCGTCGCAAACCAGTCCGGCGGCCGACCTCGGCGAGCCGGTGCACAACAACGGGTTCCGGCAGTTCTCCACCATCGCGCGCCGCCAGGTCCGGCTGGTGGTCTCCGACCGCGGGTATACGGTCTTCCTGGCGTTGCTGCCGTTCCTGATCGGCGTGCTGACGCTGACCGTCCGCGGCAAAACCGGGTTCGGCATGGCCGATCCGCTCAGCAGTGCGCCCAACCAGCCCGGGCAGATCCTGGTGATGCTCAACGTGGGAGCGGTGTTTATGGGCACTGCGCTGACCATCCGTGACCTGGTCGGCGAGCGGCCGATCTTCAAGCGGGAGCAGGCGGTCGGGTTGTCCACCGGCGCATACCTGGCCGCCAAGATCGTGGTGTTCTGCGCGTTCGCGATCATGCAGGCCTTCATCGCGACCACCATCGCGGTGATCGGCTGGGGCAAACCGCTCTCGGATGCGGTGCTGCTGGGCGACGTGAGATTCGAGCTGTTCGTCACGGTCGCCGCCACCTGTGTGGCGTCGGCGATCCTGGGCATGGCCCTGTCGGCGATCGCCAAATCCCAGGACCAGATCATGCCGCTGCTGGTCACCGCGATCATGTCGCAGCTGGTGTTCTCCGGCGGCATGATCTGGGTGACCAACCGCACCGGCCTGGACCAGCTGTCCTGGGCCACGCCGGCCCGGTGGGGCTATGCGGCGGCGTCGTCGACCATCGACACCCACCGCCTCACCCCCGGCCCGACCGACCCCAAGGACCAGCACTGGAACCACACCGCGAGCGCCTGGCTGTTCGACATGGCCATGCTCGGCGTGTTGTGCATCATCTACAGCACCATCGTCTGGTGGAAGATCCGGCTGAAGCGCCGTTAACGGCGGCGCGCGCCGCTTACTCTGTCCGGATGAATACAACCTCACCGGTGCTGACAGTCCGATCAGACCGTTCGCACCGCGAGTTTGCAGCGGGACCCGACGTGGTGGTCGGCAGCGATCTGCGCGCCGACCTGCGGGTCGCGCATCCCCTGATCTCCCGCGCGCACCTGCTGCTGCGCTTCGACCAGGGTCGCTGGCTGGCGATCGACAACAATTCGCAGAGCGGCATTTTCGTCGACGGCAAGCGGGTGCCGGGTGTGGACATCCGCGACGGCCAGACCATCAACCTGGGCCAGCCGGACGGGCCGCGCATCACCTTCGAGGTCGGCCACTACCACGGCGACGTGGGCGTGCTGCCGCCGACGGAACGGGTGCCGGTGATCAACCCGCACGACGTCGCGCGGACCACCGCCATCCCGACCATCCCGCCCGACGCGGCCCGAGACGCGCGTCAGCCCGGCCCGCAACCGCCGACCCGGGCCGCACAACCCAACGTGCAGCCACCCACCCGGGCGGCCCAGCCGCACTTTCAACCCCCCACTCAGGCGGCCCAGCCCCACCTGCAGCCGCCTACCCGGGCGGCCCAGCCCCACCTGCGGCCTCCCGCGCCCGCGGGCCACGACGACACGGTGTCCCAGGCTCAGACCGGCACCGTGCGGGTTCCGAACGTGGTACCGGCGGCCCCTGCCACCTCCGCCCGCATCGGCCGGGCAGCCGATAACGACATCGTCGTCGCCGATGTCCTGGCCTCGCGATATCACGCACAGTTGTCGCCCGCGCCGGCCGGAGCCGAGATCCGCGACCTCAACAGCATCAACGGGACCTTCGTCAACGGCCTGCGGGTCGGATCGGCGATCCTGTCCGAGGGCGACGTGGTCACCATCGGCAACGTGGACCTGGCGTTCGTCGGCGGCATCCTGGTGCGGCGCACCGAAGCCGCGACGCGCACCGGCGGCCTCGAGGTCCGCGACATCGTGTTCTCGATCAACAACAACCGGCTGCTGGACAACGTGTCGATGACGGCGCGGCCCGGCACGCTGACCGCGATCATCGGCGGGTCGGGCGCGGGAAAGAGCACCCTCTCGCGGCTGATCGCCGGGAACACCACCCCCAGTTCCGGCGCGGTGACCTTCGAGGGTCACGACATCCACCAGCAGTACGCATCGCTGCGCAGCAGGATCGGCATGGTCCCGCAGGACGACGTCGTACACCGGCAGCTGACGGTCAACCAGGCTCTGAGCTATGCCGCCGAGCTGCGCCTGCCGCCCGACACCAGCAAGGACGACCGCGACCAGGTGGTGGCGCAGGTGCTCGACGAACTCGGTCTCACCAAACACGCCGACACCCGCGTCGACAACCTGTCCGGCGGCCAGCGCAAGCGCGCGTCGGTGGCGCTGGAGCTGCTGACCGGGCCGTCCCTGCTGATCCTCGACGAACCCACGTCGGGACTGGACCCCGCGCTGGACCTGCAGGTCATGACCATGCTGCGGCAACTCGCCGACGCCGGCCGGGTGGTCCTGGTGGTCACCCACTCCCTGACCTACCTCGACGTGTGCGATCAGGTGCTGCTGATGGCGCCGGGCGGCAAGACGGCGTATCTGGGTCCCCCGGACCAGATCGGCGACGTGATGGGGACGACCAACTGGGCGCACATCTTCGCCAAAGTCGGCGCGGACCCGGACGAGGCGAACCGCCGATTCCTGGCCCAGAAGCAACCGCCCGCGACCGCGGCGGCCCCGGCACCGGCAGACCTCGGCGCCCCGGCCCACACCAGCGTGCGCCGCCAGTTCTCCACCATCACCCGCCGCCAGATCCGCCTGGTGGTCAACGACCGCGCCTACTTCGTCTTCCTGGCCGTCCTGCCGTTCATCCTGGGCGGGCTGGCCCTGACCGTGCCCGGCAACACCGGGTTCGGAATGGCCTCGCCGACCAGCAACACCCCCGACGAAGCGGCTCAGATCCTGACGCTGCTCTCCATCGCCGCCGTCTTCATGGGCACCGCACTGACCATCCGGGACCTGATCGGAGAGCGCCCCATCTTCCAGCGGGAGCAGGCGGTCGGGCTGTCCACCTGGGCGTACCTGGGTGCCAAGCTGACGGTGTTCTTCGTCTTCGCCGTGCTGCAGGCCGCGATCGCCACCGCAATCGTGATCGCGGGCAAAGGTGCCCCTACGCAGAAGGCGCTCGTCCTGGGCAATCCCAGCCTCGAGCTGTTCACCACGGTCGCGGCCACGTGTGTGGCTTCGGCGGTGGTCGGGTTGGTGCTGTCGTCGCTCGCGCGGTCGAACGAGCAGATCATGCCGCTGCTGGTGGTGTCGCTGATGCTGCAACTGGTGCTGGCCGGCGGCATGATCCCGGTGACCGACCGCGTCGGGCTGGACCAGATGTCCTGGGCGATTCCCGCCCGGTGGGGTTACGCCGCGTCGGCCGCGACGGTGAACCTGCGCGAGCTGGTGCCCGGTTCGCTGAGTCCGGAGGACAGCCACTGGACCCACTCCCGCCCGGCGTGGCTCTTCGACATGGGCATGCTGGCCGTCCTCTCGGTGGTGTACAGCCTCGTCGTGTGGTGGAGGATCCGACTCAAGCGCCGCTGACGCCTAGGGTGAAGGAGTGACCCGAGCGCAGCAGCCCGTGCTGACCGTTCGGACCGGACCCGTGCACCGCACCTTCCCCCCCGGGCGTGACGTGATCGTGGGCAGCGACATGGCCGCCGACCTGCGGATCGCGCACCCGGTGGTGGGCCGGGCGCATCTGCTGCTGCGCTTCGAGCAGGGCGGCTGGATCGCCTTCGACAACAACTCACCCAGCGGGATCTTCGTCGACGGCAAACGGGTGCCGCTGGTGGACATCCGAGACGGCCTGACGGTCAGCCTCGCCCGGCCCGACGGACCGAGGGTGAGCTTCGAAGTGGAACAGCACCGCGACGGATCGATACCGGAGACGGACCGGATCCCGGCCGCCGAGCGTCCCTCGCACCGACCCCCGCGGCTGTTCCGGCGGCCTCTGTCCCCCGGCCACCCGCCGGTCGCGTTCCCGCCGGCCGCGGATCCGGATGCACCGACCAACCGGCTGGGCCCGGTGACCACGGTGTCGCAGTTCCCGACTCGGGGCATCAACGTGCTGGGCGCTGCCGACAATCTGGCCGCCCCGGTCGGCCGCACCGCGTGGATCGGACGGGCGGAGGACTGCGACATCGTCGTCTCCGACGTGCTCGCGTCGCGCCGCCACGCCTACCTCGCTCCGACTGCCCTGGGCACCGAGATCCGGGATAAGCACAGCATCAACGGCACTTTCGTCAACGGCATCCGGGTGGGCTCGGCCGTGCTGAGCGACGGCGACGTCGTGACCATCGGCAACATTGACCTGACCTTCACCGGCGGCACGCTGGTCCGCCGCACCGCGGCCGCCGCCAGCGCCGGCGGCCTGGAGGTCAACGGACCGTGGGAGATTTGCAACATGCTTCTATGTGCCGGTAACCGCCGCCCTGACCGCCGCGGCAACCTCGGCAGGATCGACGTGAGCCCAGAACCGCAACACCGTCCATCCCGCTGCCGCCAGAGTCGCGTCGGTCGCGCGATCACGCTGGCGGTTCCGCTCCACCTTCTCGTTCCAATAGTCGGCGTTCACCCTCGGCCGTCGATGGTGATCCGGGCAGCCGTGCCAAAAACAACCGTCGATAAACACGGCGACTCGACGGACGACGACTAGCGTAGGGCCAAGGCGCGCGTCCCAGCAGGGTCAGACCCTGGTGGCGGGAGAACTTACTGTTCGGGTGGTTTTCCAAGTCCGTTTAGTGCTGTGGCAATACGGCTGATGCCGGTCGCATTGTCAGTGTCAATGTTCATGCCGTGGGTGTTGTCCGCGTTGTAAAGAGCTTGGGCGGAGGAAACGATTGCGTGTCCTGTTCCGTCCAAGATCGTTATGGTGGAATCCATTTCGCGTTTCAGTAAGTCTGCCAATGCCACCAGCTTGGCCCCTGTCGCGAAGCCAAGGTTCCCGGAAGCGGCAGGTCGCGCTGAATCGAACAAGGGGACAAGCGCGCCGCGCGCCTGTGCCGACTCGGTCTCGATGGTCTTTCCGGCATTCTTGACCTCGCTGGGCTCGATCTGAACACCATCGCTCATCGTGTCGCGCCCTCGTCTGACTTCTCAACTATCCGTGACATGGCATGCCACTTCCGTCGATACCTTGACCCGGCGGTCCTGGTGCCTCTGTATGGAGATACCCCATTAGCAGTATCCACAGAGTCACCAGGAATGACACGGCTAACAGCGCTAGCGCGCCAAGCTTTGCCCACCATCGGTGGTGGCTGGTCAACATGACAACGAGTCCGATGCTCAGGCTGAGCACCGCTGCGCCTGCTAATGAGACAGTGATCCAACCAAGCATCCGGGTGTCCGGCAGGGGCGGGGGCTGATGACAATGGTGGCTAACCACATCGCCTATCCATGCGTCATCGCGACGTGATGCGATGAACAGTGACAGAAGAGCACTGCTGAGCAGGATCGCTGTACCGACAAACCACCACCACGGTTTTCCTCTCCACGGCACGTGGTCAGTAACATTGCGAGTCACCATGTCTCCTTCGGGCGGACGATGATCACGTTCTGGCCGCCCTCTTCCTGCAAACCCATCGGCCACCTGTCTTGGAGGCTGTAGTTGACCGCACCCGGCGTGTGCTGGGTGTACAGGACTTCACCGTCGGGGAGAACAGCGGACACAATTGCCGCGTGATGACTGGTTTCGCCCCCATGCGTGGCGGAGTTATCCCAGTTGAAGTAGATGACATCACCGGGACGAGCGCCCGAAGGCGGGAGTTGTAACCCGCCGTTGTTTAAGAAAAAGTCTCGTTGCGCATCAGCGTTGTACCACGATTTGGTGAACCGTAATCCATCTAGGTCTTTGCCCTTAAAGCCAGGGATGTCAGGTATCAAATTGGTCCAGTCCAGCTTACTCCACTGGCCTTGTTTTTCACTCAATCCGCCGGCTCGCAGCGATTCGGACACGAATAACGCACAGTTATTGTCGAACCGGTTTAGCCCCTCATTATTGGCGTTGGCACGAGCCCATCTGAGGGCTTCAATCGAGTTGTACCCGTTGCCGCTGTTGGTCAATTGAGCCTTCACCTCAGCCGGTACACCGGGTAGATCGTGCAGCTCGACGGGCGCGGCAAGCATAAGTTGATGCTGTTGTTGTGGGGTGAGCGCAGCCCACCACTTCCCGACCTCTTCAGGGCTCAGGCCGTCTGGAAGCTGATCGCGCATCTCCTCCACCGCGTTGCGAACCGCGGAGCTTTGTGCGCTCTGGGTTTGCTGAACTGTGGTGGTGTCGGGGTCGAGACTCACCATGCTTAGCGCCTCGGCGCAAAGCTGGTCGGCCTGGGTGGCAGCCTCAACGGCGTCGGCGATTCTTTCGTGGAACTTGAGCGCAGCCAGCAGATCGGCGATCGGGTCCACGCTGGCTTTAGGCAGCCCAATTCTGCCGTCGTTGCTCACTGAAAACCCCTTAGCTGTTGCCTCGGATACGGCCGCTTTCAATTCCTGCTGAGCAATCTCCACCGCATCTTGCAAGGTGTCCAGCGGGGTGGTCGCCCCCCGAGCCAGGATGCCAATGTTCGTCATTCGATCGGCTATCTTGACCAGCATATTGCGGGCCAAAGTACCGGTACGATCTGGCCAGTGTTCCTTAAGCGGTTTGGTCCCGTTGGCGTGAATATTGCCTGCGGTGCGCTCACATTGTTTGGCCACCTCCAATATGTCGTCGGCCGCGGCCTGCCACAGCGCGGGCTGGGCATCGCGCAATTGCGCGAAGGTCACCACCAGGTCCTCCTGAATGACAAATAATCTTGACTAAAAATGGGGAGCAGCCAGCGCGTCAGGCGGCTGGGTTCCTTTATTGATCCGCTGTTCAACGGAGCCGGTCGATCGAAGTATGTAGATGGTCCAGTAGGCTCAAGCCCAGACCATGCGTCCGGTCGTAGTCCGCGATCAAATCAGCCAGGCGATCTAACCGGTTGTTAAACGCTTCGGCACACACCGCTGCGATCGCCTCAGCGAGCCGATCCACCGACACACCCGATACCTGCTGATCTAGCCATACCCTAGCAACGCGTCCTTTGCTATCGACTTTGACCGATACCAGCCCACCCTCTGAACGAGCCTCACCAACTACGTCGTCAAGCGCACGAGCCAGATCCTCGCGGTCGTAACCGTCATTAGCGCCCATCTTGGTGGGACCTTTCACCTTCGCTATGTCGTTGCCAATCGAAAACATATCCCCCGCATCTCAGGGCTGCTGACGGGCGGCTCGCAGCGTGGAATATCCTCTTGTGGCATGTTTGGCTGGCTTACGCAGAACCAACGCGACGCGGCGGCGGCTCAAACCTGGGCTGGTTTCTACAGCTACGCCACCGCTAACGGTTTGCACATGCTCTGCATTGAGAAGGTGTATCAACACGCTCATCGGGGCAGCAAAGCCATTGTCTTCATCTACGGCGAGAACGCGGGCGCTCGACGTGATGCCTGGTTTTGGTGGACCCAAGTGCAGCAGGGATCGGTGGTTGCTGCGTATCTCAGTGAGGGATGGGGGCCACACACCAATCGCGACCACGTGCTGTACATCGGGGATGAACACAATGAGACAACAGGTGTCTATGCCGCGGCTGGCTAGAAACGCACCTGGACGTTCGATACGGTCGGGCCAGGACCAGCCGCGGGTCTTCATATCAGTGTTGAGCGCGTCGGTGATGCCGCGTGCCGACCACACCGCCGGATCGATCCCCGCAGCGGTGATCGCCTCGCAGATCCCACCGATATGACCCCGGTGCAGTCCGTGGCAGCCGGCGACCAGCTCAGCGGCCAGCCGCTGCACTGACAAGGGTCGCGGCGCAGCGCGGTAGCGCCGCCGTGCGGAGGTGTTTTTGGCGGATTGTTCTCGGTGCGCGTGCGCGCTTGGTGAGTGAGTCCCTACGGGACTTAAACAACTAAGACCCGCCTTCGGCGGTAGGTCGCGATTATCCACAAGCCCGGCTCGGGATTGCGTCGTGACGAAGGGCGTCAATGACACCCTATGCGCGGCGACCGGGCGCGACTCACGACGCGGTCGCCACCGGCATCGTGCTGGTGGGCAAGGGTGCGCCGACGCAGCGGGCGGTGCTGCTGGGTGACCCCAGCTTCGAGCTGTTCGTCAGCATCGCGGCGACATGCGTGGCGTCGGCCATTCTCGGTTTGCTGCTGTCGTCGATCGCCCGGTCCAGCGAACAGATCATGCCGTTGCTGGTGTTGTCGCTGATGCTGCAACTGGTGCTGGCCGGCGGCGTGGTGCCGGTGACCAACCGGCCGTTCCTGGACCAGCTGTCCTGGCTGGTGCCCGCACGCTGGGGTTACGGGGCCTCGGCTGCGACGGTCAACCTGCGCGAACTGGTGCCCGGATCGATCAGCCCCGAGGACAGCCACTGGACGCACTCGCGCCCGGCGTGGCTATTCGACATGGCGATGCTGGCCGCGCTGTCGGTGGTCTATTCGGCCGTGGTGTGGTGGCGCATCCGGCTCAAGCGCTGACGCGCCCGGCCCCCTCAGGCGTCCAGGCGCAGGCCGTGCGCCAGCGCGAACGCCAGTGCCTGCGGGACATCGATGCGTGCACCGGTCAACGACGCGGTCGTCCACAACGCCGGGTCGGCGCTGGCTCCGCGCAGGTCGGCGTCGTCCAGCCGGGTGCCGGTGGTGCGGGCGCCGCGCAGGTCGGCGCCGCGCAGCACGCTGCGGCGCAGATCGGTCTCCACCAGGCTCGTCTCGCGCAGCCGGCACCCGCTCAGGTCGACACCCCGCAGGTCGTTCCCGCCCAGCACCGCCAGGGTGAAGTCCACCTCGTCGAACGTCGCCGGGCGCAGCCGGCACTGCGCGAACACCGAGCCGAGCATGCTGCATTGCGCAAAGGTGCTGTGCCACAGCGTAGTTCGAGTGAACACACAGTTACGGAAGGCCGATCCGCGGTGCTGCGACTCGGCCAGGTTCACGCCGCTGAAGTCGCATTCGGTGAAGACGACGCGTTCGGTGTGCAGCCTGCTGAAGTCCTCGTCGCGAAAGTCCTCGGCGGTGAATTCGCGGTCCGCCCACTCCAAGGTGGTCAGTTGCTGGCCAGGCTGGCCAGCGCGTATTCGCTCACCGCGATCAGCGCGTCGCGGGCCGAGTGGCGGTTGCGGGCGTCGACGCTGATCACCGGAATGTGGTCGGGCAGCGTCAGCGCCCTGCGCACCTCCCCCACCGGATACCGTGGCGCGCCCTCAAACTCGTTGACCGCGACCACGAACGGCAGCCGGCGATGTTCGAAGAAGTCCACGGCCGCGAAGCTGTCCTGCAACCGCCGGACGTCGACCAGCACGATCGCGCCGATCGCGCCGCGCACCAGGTCGTCCCACATGAACCAGAACCGGCGCTGGCCGGGGGTGCCGAACAGATAGAGCACCAGGTCGTCGGCCAGGGTGATACGGCCGAAGTCCATCGCGACGGTGGTGGTGCGCTTGTCCGGGGTGGCTTCGAGCATGTCGACGCCGGCCGAGGCGTCGGTGACCATCGCTTCGGTCCGCAGCGGCATGATCTCCGATACCGCACCCACAAAGGTGGTCTTGCCCGCGCCGAAGCCGCCGGCGATCACGATCTTCGTCGACGCGGTGTCGTGCGCGCCGGGGTCAAAGCGCGCCTCAGAGTGCCCTAAGACCACGCAGGGTCCTTCCTATGAGCTCGTGCCGCTCATCGCGGGTCGAACGGTCGGTCAAGGTCCTGTGCACCCGAAGGTAACCGGCCGTGACCAGATCGCCGACCAGGACGCGCGCAACACCGACCGGTAAATCCAGCCGGGCCGAGATTTCGGCGACGGACGGGCTGCCCACACACAGCTGCAGGATCTGGCCGCGGGTGTCTCCGGCCGGCCATTGGTGCACCAGCCCCGCCTGCAGGGTCTGCACCGGCGCCTCCAGCGGCAGTTCGACGTCGGTGCCGGTCCGCCCGGCCGTCAAAGTGTACGGCCGGACCAGGTTCGGTTGCCCGCCGGTTACCGCCGGCTCGCGTTGGTCCACTGCGGTCCGGATTCAGCGCGGCGGGAGGACTGCACCACGTTGCCCACCTGTTCGACAAGGATGGCCATCTCATACCCGATCTGACCGATATCGCACGACGGCATCGCCAACGTGGCCAGGTGCGAGCCGTCCCCGACGCGCATCAGCAGCAGGAACCCGTTCTGCATCTCGACCACCGACTGCAGCACCTGTCCCCCCTCGAACAGCTGGGAGGCGCCGGTGGCCAGGCTGGCCAGCCCGGACGCCACCGCGGCCAACTGGTCGGCGCGTTCCCGCGGCAGGTGCTCGCTGGCCGCGACCGGCAACCCGTCCACCGACACCAGCAACGCGTGCGCCACGCCGGGAACCTCACGCACGAATTTCGACACCAGCCAGTCCAGTGGGCTGTACGACGATTGGACCGTCATTGCTCGCCTTCCTGGGCATCGCGGGCGTGTGACCGGGCGGAGCGCACCCCGCTGAAGTGGCTACCGATGGAGGTGCGGACCGCGTCCGGGTTACGCGCCGGGAAACCGCCGTTCGGCGCGGCCGGGGCCTGCTCGGCGTCCGCGGCGCCGGGCACCAGCCGCGCCCCGGGTGTGCGCATCGGCAGCCCGCGCTCGGTGCGCGACTCGACCGGGGTCTTCTCGGCTTCGGCGGCCGCCGACCAGCCACGGTCCCACACCGTCTGCCAGTCCAGGTCGGGGCTGTCGACCAGCTGGTGGGGGTCTTGGTCGCCCATGATCTCCGACAGCATCCGCTGGTAGATGACGTCGTCGTCCTGCGGATCCGACGGGGTGAGGTCGGGCGGCTCGGGTTTGGCGGCAGGCGGTTGCGATTCAGCCGGGCGGCGGGCGAAGAACGCCGAGGTGTCCGACGCCGTGCTCCCGGCCTGCGCGGGCTGCGCCGCCGGTGGCTGGGCGGTCCCCTTCTCCCACCATGGCGTGGGCAGCGGGCGCTTGGCCGGCGGCTGCCCGGCGTCACCCGCCTCAGCCTGCGCGGGGGCTTCGGTGATTCCGCTGGACCCGGGACTGCGGCGGGGCAGCGATGTCACCGACGTCCCGGTCTGGCTGACCTGCAACTCGGGCCCGGTGGGCTCCGGCTCGGGCGGTCGCACCGCGAAGAACTGGCGCTGCGGCGGCTGCTGTTGCTGCGCCTGGCCTTCGACCAGCACCGCCAGCGGCAGGTAGACCTCCGCTGTCGTACCGCTGCCGGCCTCGCCGCTCGCCGGCCCGCGCAGCCCGACCCGCAGACCGTGCCGCGCCGCCAGCCGCCCCACCACGAACAGACCCATGTGCCGAGCGTTCTCCGGGGTGACCTCTCCCCCGGCCTGCAGCCGCATGTTGGCCATCCGCCGGTCGGACTCGGTCATGCCCAGCCCGGCGTCGGCGATGCGGAGCAGCACGCCGCCCTCGCTGCCGCGCACGGCGGAGACCTTGACCGGGGTGGTCGGCGGTGAGTAGCGCAGCGCGTTGTCGATCAGCTCCGCCAGCAGGTGGATGATGCCGCCGGCTGAGCCGCCGAGCACAGTACAGTCGGCCACCGCGCTGATCTCGACCCGGCGGTAATCCTCGACCTCGGACACCGCGGCGTTGATCACCGTCGCCAGCGGAACCGGTTCGCGCTGGTCACGCCCGATCTGGGCGCCGGCGAGAACGAGCAGGTTGGCGCTGTTGCGGCGCAACCGGGCCGCCAGGTGATCCAGCCGGAACAGGTTGTCCAGCCGCTCGGGATCCTCTTCGTTGCGTTCCAGCCGGTCGATGAGAGACAGCTGCTGGTCCACCAGGGACCGGCTGCGCCGCGACATGGTCTCGAACATGTCGTTGACCAGCAGCCGCAGCCGCGCCTCGTCGCCGGCCAGCAGCAGCGCCTGGGTGTGCAGTTCGTCGACGGCGTGCGCGACCTGACCGATCTCCTCGGTGGTGTACACCGCCAGCGGCTGCGGAATCGGCTCGGCGCCGCCCCGCACCCGGTCGATCTCGCCCTCGAGGTCGGTGTGGGCGACCTTCAGCGCGCCGTCACGCAGCACCCGCAGCGGCTTGATCAGGGCACGCGCCACCAGCAATACGACCGCCAGGGCGAGTCCGATGGCGACCAGCACCAGCACGGTGTCACGCACCGCGGCGTCGCGGCGCGCTGTGGCCTGGCCCTGCACCGAGTTGGTCACCGAGGCCGTGGCGTCGTTGATGATCTGCTCGGCAATGCCCTGGGTGGTGTGGATCGAGCGCAGCAGGTCCTCGTTGCTCACCAGCGCACTGTCGGGGTCGGACATGATCGCCATCCGGGCCACCATCTGCTGCTGCAGATCCTTGGCGGCCGGCGAGCCGGAGCCCAGCACCTCGCTCATGCCGAACAGGGTTGACGGCTCGGTGCCGGCCAGCGTGATCATCGCGGTGCGCAGCTGGGGCTCGGGCAGGTCGGCCCCGCGGGTCACCAGGATCTCCTGCATGGTCATCTGCCCGCGCGCCCCGACGGCGCGGCTCAGGCCCTCCACCTGGGCGCGGATCTGCTCACTGTCGACGTGCACAGACGCGTTGATGGCATCCTCTGCGGTCAGCAGCAGCGGCGCGTAGGTGGTGATCCGGTCGCGCAGGCCGATGCTGTTGTCGAGAACCTTGTCCAGCAGCGACTGCCCGCCGTTGAGCAGCGTGTTCACCCCGGAACGAACGTCGGGGATCACGTCGGTGTCGGCCAGCCGCGTCTGCAACTCGTACTTGCGGGCCGAGAAGTTCTTCTTCGCGCCCTCCACGTCGCGTCCGGTGGAACTGGCCAGCAACGCGACGTCCAGCGCCGACATGTACTTGGTGATGGCCGGTATCAGGTTGGCGCGGGCCGCGGCCAGGCGCAGGTCCCCGGACGTGGACAGCTCTGACTGCACGCGCAGCACACCGAACGTCGTCGCCAGCAGCAGCGGCACCAGGGCGATCGCGAGGACCTTCCAGCGCACCGGCCAGTTGCTCAGCGACCACCTCGGCGGACGCCTGGCCGGCTTGGCCGGCTTCGCAGGCGCCATGGGCGGCGGAGCACTGGGCGGGGCCGCCGCGACCGAGTTGGTCGGGCGGGCGAACATGGTCACGTGCCGGCGGCCGGGCCGGCCGCACCTTCTGGTGGCGTCGCGCGAAACGAGAGACTCATGAGACTTCCTGCTGCTTTATTCGCCGGCAGATGGCCGCGGGCGTGAAATGCCTGGCAATTCGACGAGTATGACAGCCGCCAGCCGGGGTCTCCACAATTGTTACTGAGTAGATAAGGTTCGCCGCAACAAGCCGTTACACCGACGCTCCGGTCCGGCAAACTCACGCGGGATAGTCGGCCACCGCCTTCTTCACCACCGCGTCCACCTCCGCGCTGAGCAGGAACCGCTGCGCGACCAGTGTCTGCGCGGCCGACCGCACGGCGGCGGCGTAGTCGTCGCGGGTCGGGTAGCGCTCGGCCACCGACGGACGGCCGGGGCGAAACGGCAGCTTGCTGCCGATGCGCTCGTACATGACGTCCGGCAACTCCTCGACGAACCGGCGGGCGTTCCAGCCCGTATAGGTGGCCAGCGGCGCCGCAACCGCCGGGAGCTGGATGCCGGCCACCTCGTTGCCGTCCTCGTCGACCGCCGAGACCAGGTCGACGTGTCCCGCCGCGGGCAGCCAGGCGGGGGCAGGCGTGTGCGCGTGGCCGAACGCGGACAGCACCTCCTTGCGGGCCACCGCAGTGCCGTCGCTGGTCCGCGGCACGCGGCTGGCCGGCGGCTCGACGCCGTCGGCGACCCAGTTCTCCAGGGCGACCAGCAGTGCCCGGGTGACCGGTGTGACGTCGAGGTGGTGCACCGGGTTCGCGGCAGGCAGGGCGTCCTTGATCTTGCTGCTGCCGAAGTGGTCGGTGCCGGCCAGCAGGTAGCTGCGCACGTCGGGGTCCTCCGGCAGGTCGGCGCCGGTCTCGGGGTCGACGTGCACCAGCGCGCCGTCGCCCTGCCAGTACTCGGTGGCGCTGTTGGCGAAGATCGTCTTCGGCACGCCGCCGAGTTGCCGCTGCAGCGCGAGCAGGTCGTTGCCGAACGGTCCCGCGACGCGGACGCCACCGGGCGTCGACGGCTGCGCGTAGCGCTGGTTGAACTCACCGCGGTTGGCGCTGGCGAAATCGCTGAAGACCCCGTCGAACACCGGCATCCCGGACTCGTCGATGTTCAGGCCGTCGGACAGGAATTGCCGCAGCAACCGGCCGGCCTGGGAGACGCCGTAGGCGAAAGTGTGGTCGATGCCCATGCTGTCGTCGGCCCGCAGATGGGAGACCACGTCACGGATGGCCAGCAAACCGCAGCCGGCGACCGGGGCCAGCGCGCTGCGGTACACCAGCTCGTACCAGTGGAACGGCTGGAAGCCGCCGTCCAGGGCGACGTGGGTCTGGTCGGTGAAGCGCCACTTGTCACGGGCGATGGTGGTGGGCTCGGCGTCGGGTGCGGTGCGCACGGTCAGCACCGCGTCGGGGTCCTCTACGTCGACGGTCGGGTAGGCGGTGAAGGTGAACAGTGCCTCGGCGCCCGGGATCGACTCGATCTCCGGTGCGGAGAAGCTGAGCGGGTGGTCGTCGCGGACGGTGTCCGAACGCCACTCCAGGCGCAGGAAGCCGGGTTGCACGGCGGCCTGCGGCGCGGTCAGGCCGAGGATCGCCGGTCCGCGCTGCACGTCCCACTGCCAGCCGCACGAGGCGATGGTCCAGCCGCGCTCCAGCAGGAATCCGTTCTTCAGCCACGGGGCGTTGGTGGGGACGCCGCGGTTGGGCACCACGAACAGCAGCTTGCCGTTGCCACCGGCGACCGGGCGCAGCAGCCGCAGGTCGGCCTCGAAACGCACCAGTCCGTCGGCGTCGCGGGGTGCCAGCGACAGGTCGGCGATGCGCTCGTTCGCCCGGTATTCGGGGTCGACGGCGAACGTGACCGTCGCCTCCACGTTCTCGTAGCGGTTGTCGGCGTGCGGGTAGATGTTGTGCACCTGAACTGACTCGACTGACATCTCGGCTCCTCCCCGGTGGGTCTGAGCCAAGATTTCTGCAGAGCCCTTGGCGAGTTCTTGAAGACGCCTTGGCGGCGACGTCAAGAAAGGCGCAAGGATTTCGCAAGCCGCGCAGTCGACTTCGGGGGCGCCAGGGGTTTTGCCATGATTCACGGATGTTCCGGCTGATGTTCGTATCCCCCCGCATAGCGCCGAACACCGGCAACGCCATCCGCACGGCCGCGGCGACCGGCTGCGAGCTGCATCTGGTGGAGCCGTTGGGGTTCGATCTGTCCGAGCCCAAACTGCGCCGCGCCGGACTGGACTACCACGACCTGGCGTCGGTGACCGTGCACGGCTCGCTGGAGCAGGCCTGGCAGGCGCTGGGCGCGGAGCGGGTGTTCGCGTTCACCGCGCAGGCGACCTCGCGCTTCGCCGAGGTGGCCTACCGTCCCGGCGACGTGCTGATGTTCGGGCCCGAGCCGACCGGGCTGGACGCGGCCACGCTGGCCGACCCGCACATCACGACGCAGGTGCGGATCCCGATGCTGGCCGGCCGGCGCTCACTGAATCTGTCCAACGCCGCGGCGGTGGCCGTCTACGAGGCGTGGCGGCAGCAGGGGTACGGCGGCTCCGTCTAGCGCGGACGCGCCTGCAGCCATTCCGTGGTCTCCGGCGCTTCGGTGTCCAGGCGCAGCCCGGCCTCGTGCAACTCCTCGACGAGTTGCGCCGTCGGCAGCAGCCGGAACTCGAAGGGCTGGCTGAACACCCGGCCGTCGACTTCCAGGCCGAACTCGCCGGCGACCACCCCGTCGCGGCTGGTGTGGATCGTCATGGTCTGCACGCTGGACCCGCTGACCATGCGGTGCCGGCCCTCGGTGCGCATCGCGAACCACTGTGGGAAACGCCACTGGATCAGCGCGGTTCCGGTGGGTTTGAGGTGCCGTGCGGCCGCGGCGAGCGCGGTGCGGCGCACCTCGGGACTCAGGTAGTTGAGCAGGCAGCCGGCCATCACCACGGCGTCGAACCGCTCTTGCAAGCGCAGCTCTGCGAAGGTGGCGTGCACGGTGCGGGCAGTGCGCACATGGGTGAGCATCTCGGCGGATTCGTCGACAGCGGTGACCTGGTGCCCGAGTTCGGCCAGCGGGTCGGCCAGCCGTCCGGCGCCGGCGCCGAGGTCCAGCACCGAGCTGCCCGGCGGGATCAGGCTGCTGATCTGTTCCAGATCGGCGCCTGCCGGCAGCCTGCTGAAGATCTCGACGGCACTTCCATCGCGCGATGACGGCACCCCACAGATATATACCCCTGACATGCAGAAGCAGGCTCGTGCGTGAGCACGAGCCTGCTTTCCACAGGGCACGTCGGGGGGGCAGGGGGGAAACGTGCCACAGCTTGGGGGCGCCGTCAGTGCGGCGCGGTCATCAGTTGCAGTCGTCGGTGCCGAAGGACGGCAGGGTGTAGACGGCTTCGATCTCCTGGAACAGAATCTCGTGGCTCATCGGGTTTATCCTCTCGGTCGAAGCTTTATCGGTGTTGTTGTCATTGAGAATGCCCGACGAAATCCGGCTGCGGTGTCCTCCGATAGGGGACATTGCGGGATGAAATCCGTGTCCTCCGATAGGGGGACAAACGGGGGACAAATCAGGCCGGCGTGATCCCGAACCAGCTGGTCAGAGCGCAGCGGAGGGCTTCGGTGTCGGGTGTGGGCGACGACGACGCCCAGGCCACATAGCCGTCGGGCCGGACCAGGACCGCCTGCGCGGCCACCTCGCCCACCGCGCGTCCGGTCGCAATGGTGAGCAGCCGGGAACCGGCCGCCGCGCGGGCCGCCACCACACCGTCGGTCAAGTCGATGAGTAACGGCCGGCCGTCGCGGGCGAGCTCGGCGACGCGCCTGATGCCATCGGCGCCGGCCACCGCGAAGTCGGGCACCCAGCGCCCCACCCACGGATGGTCGCTGCCGGTCCCGTAGCGGGTGTCGGCGCCGGAGACCAGGTCACCGAGGTGACCGACCACCCCCGGTAGGGTCAGCAGTTCGCCGAACAGCTCCCGCAGGGCAGTGATCTCGGGCCCGGGCCGGATCAGGGCGAGCTGCGCGCGGCTGTGCATGATCAGCCGCTCGGCCACCGGCCTGCGCTCGCTTTCGTAGGTGTCGAGCAGTTCGGGGCCGACGCGGCCGTCCAGCACTGCCGCCAGCTTCCAGCCCAGGTTGACCGCGTCCTGCAGTCCGAGGTTGAGCCCCGGACCGCCCAGCGCAAAGTGCACGTGTGCGGAGTCGCCGACCAGAATCACCCGGCCATCCCGGTAGCGAGACGCGATCCGGGAATTCATCCCGCTGAACTTGCGCAGATCCGGTGGCACGTCCGGGTCCGCCGGGCGCAGCGGCACGGGAGCACCGAGCAGCCGTTGGACGCTGGCCTCGTGTTCGCGCAGCGTCATCGGCGGGGCGTCGGCCGGCGCGGGATCGGGCTCTTCGCGCGGCGTGCCCGCCAGTTCGATCGTGAACACCACCGCCTGGCCGGCCAGCATCCCCCACGCGAAGATGCCCCGGTCGGTGCGGACGAACTGGCGCGACGGCACGGGCCCGACGCCGGGCACCTCGAGTGCCCCGCTGACCGGATCCACCCAGTCGTCGGGCGGCACCACTCCGAAGGCCATCCGCTCGACCACGTCGTAGGAGGACGTGCCGCCGAAGTCGATGCCCGCCAGTTTGCGGGTCACGCTGGTGCCGCCGTCGGCCCCGATCAGGTACTGCGCCGTCAGCTCGTAGCCTCCGTCGGGACCGGCTACCTGCACGGTGATGCCGTTGTCGCTCCCGTCTCGGTGCTCGTCGAATCCGTCGAGCCGGTGCCCCCAGCGGAACTCCACGTCGAGTTCGTGGGCTCGCTGCACCAGCACTTCGATGAGCCGTGGTTGTTCGACGTGCAGGATGAACAACTGCGGGTTTGCCACGTCGGTGAAGTCCAGGCTGAAGGCGCCGAAGCTCGACCCGGGAACCGGCTGCGGCGGGTCATCGGTCCCGGCCAGCGCGGCGTAGAGGCCGCGGTGGTCGAGGATCCGAACCCCTTGTCCGACAATGCCGTTGGCGCGCCGGTACGGGTTGGGGCCGGACATCGGGTCGAGCACCACGGGCCGCACACCGGCCATCGCCAGCTCACAGGCCAGCATCAGGCCGTTGGGCCCGGCCCCGGCGATGACGACGTCAGCCACAGGCAGAAACTACCCGTGGTTTACCAGCCGTTCCAGTGCGTCAGGCTGTCGGCCGGGAGCCGTTTGGCCGGCCGGAAGTCGGTGCCTTTGGTGTAGGCGATCGGGAACAGCCCGCCCTGGCTGTACTCGTCGTAGGGGATGCCCAGGATGTCGGCCACCTTGCGTTCGCCGTCGCCGAGCAGGTGCAGAGTGGTCCAGCAGGAGCCGAGACCGCGCGAGCGCAACGCCAGGCAGAAGCTCCACACCGCCGGAAACAGCGAGGCCCAGAAGGACACCCCGCCGATCGGCGAGCTCTCTTCCCGGCCGCTGATGCACGGGATCAACAGGACCGGCGCCTGGTGCATGTGCTCGGCGAGATAGGTCGCCGAATCGCGGACCTTCGCCATCCGCTCGCCGCGGCTGTCGTCGTATTCGGGAGCCGGCGAGCTGAGGTAACCGCTGGCATTGGCCAGGTAGACGTCACCGATCGCCTTCTTGGTGTCGGCGTCCTCGACGAACACCCACTGCCACCCTTGGGAATTCGAACCGGTGGGCGCCTGTAGCGCCAGCTCGAGGCATTCCATCAAGACCTCGCGCGGCACCGGCTTGTCGAAGTCGAGGCGTTTGCGGACCGAACGGGTGGTGCGCAGGACTTCATCGACGGTCAAGTTGAGGGTCATGATTGGAGGCTACCGTTGAGCCATGAGTATCGAACTGTCGCAAGAGGTTTCCAGCAGGCTCAAATCCGACCAGTACGGCTGGCTGACCACGGTCGCCAAATCGGGACAGCCGGTGCCACGGCTGATCTGGTTCTACTTTGACGGGGCGGACCTGATCGTCTACACCATGCCCGGCGCCGCCAAGGTCGCCCACGTCGAGGCCCGGCCGCAGGTCAGCCTGAACCTGGATTCCGACGGCAACGGCGGCGGCATCATCGTGATCGGCGGGACGGCGGCGGTCGACGCCACCGATGTCGACTGCCGCGACGACGAGCCGTACTGGGCTAAATACCGCGAGGCCTCCGACAAGTTCGGCCTGACCGACTCGATGGGTTCCTACAGCACCCGGCTGCGGATCACCCCGACGAAGGTGTGGACCACCCCGACGGCCTGATCCTGGTGCGCCGAGCGTGACGTGAGGGCGGAAAATCGGCGAAAAATCCGCCACCAGAACACGTTCGGCGCCGGGCGGGTCACCGGAAATCCCGGGACTTCGAGCCGACGGCCAGGCTGATGCGGCCCAATCGTTCGGCGACGACGGTGATGGCGCCGCTGGCGTTCTGCACCTGACCCCGGATCAGCAGCGCCGGCGCCGTGTGCGCGAGTTTGCGGTGCCGTGCCCACACTCCCGGCGTGCAGAGCACGTTGACCATCCCCGTCTCGTCCTCCAGGTTGACGAACGTGACGCCCTGCGCGGTCGCGGGCCGCTGCCGGTGCGTCACCGCCCCCGCGATCAGCACTCGGTCCCCGTCGGGCACCGAACCCAGCTCCGCCGCCGGCACCACCCCCATCGCGTCCAGATCGGCCCGCAGAAACTGGGTCGGATAGCTGTCCGGTGAAACCCCGGTGGCCCAGACATCTGCGGCGGCCAACTCCAGCTCACTCATCCCGGGCAGTTCCGGGACGTGGGACGACGAGCCCACGCCGGGCAACCGGTCCGGTCGTTGGGTGGCCGCGGCCCCGGCCGCCCACAGCCCTTCCCGCCGGGACATGCCGAAGCAGCCCAGGGCTCCGGCCGTCGCCAGCGCTTCGGTCTGCGGCACGGTGAGTTGCAGCCGGGACGTCAGATCCAGCAGAGAACCGAACGGGCCGTTGGCTTTTCGGTCTTCGGCCAGCTTCTCGGCCAGGTCGTCACCGATGTGGCGGACGGCACCCAGCCCGAGGCGGACCTCTGTTCCCCCGTTCTCGAGGGTCGCGTGCGCGAGGCTGGCGTTGACGTCCGGGCCATGCACCAGCACCCCGTGCCGGCGCGCGTCGGCCACCAACGACTGGGGCGAGTAGAAACCCATCGGCTGGGCGCGTAACAGTGCGGCGCAGAACGCCGCCGGGTGGTGCAGCTTGAACCACGACGAGTAGAACACCAGCGAGGCGAAAGACAGGGCATGGCTTTCCGGGAACCCGAAATTGGCGAAGGCGTGCAGTTTCTCGTAGATCCGGTCGATCACGTCATCGGAGGCTCCGTGCAGGGAGCGCATGCCCTCGTAGAACCGGCCGCGCAGCCGCTGCATGCGTTCGCTCGAGCGCTTGGAACCCATGGCGCGCCGCAGTTGGTCGGCCTCGGCGGCGGAGAAGCCGGCGCAGTCGACCGCCAATTGCATCAACTGTTCCTGAAACAGCGGCACACCCAGCGTTTTCCGTAGCGCCGGCTCCATGGAGGGGTGGTCGTAGACCACCGGATCCAGGCCGTTGCGCCGCCGGATGTAGGGGTGCACCGACCCGCCCTGAATGGGCCCGGGACGAATCAGCGCGACCTCCACCACCAGGTCGTAGAACAGCCGGGGACGCAGCCGCGGCAGGGTGGCCATCTGGGCCCGCGATTCCACCTGGAAAACGCCCACCGAATCGGCCCGGGACAGCATCTCGTACACCGCGGGTTCGGAGAGGTCGAGCCGGGCGAAATCCACCTCGATGCCCTTGTGTTCGGCCACCAGGTCCCGGGCGTAGTGCAGCGCCGAGAGCATACCCAGACCCAGCAGGTCGAACTTCACCAAACCGATGGCCGCACAGTCGTCTTTGTCCCACTGCAGCACACTGCGGTTCTCCATGCGGGCCCACTCCACCGGGCACACGTCGGCGATCGGACGGTCGCAGATCACCATGCCGCCGGAGTGAATGCCCATGTGCCGCGGCAGGTTCCGGATCTGCTCGGCCAGGTCGACAACCTGCTCCGGGATACCTTCGATATCGGCGGGCTGCCCACTCCAGTGACTGATCTGTTTGCTCCACGCATCCTGCTGTCCTTGCGAGAACCCCAGGGCGCGTGCCATGTCGCGCACCGCACTGCGCGCCCGGTAGGTGATGACGTTGGCCACCTGGGCGGCATAGTCGCGGCCGTATTTGTCGTAGACGTACTGGATGACCTTCTCCCGCTGATCCGACTCGATGTCGATGTCGATGTCGGGCGGCCCGTCGCGGGCGGGTGACAGGAACCGCTCGAACAGCAGATCGTTGGCCACCGGATCGACCGCCGTCACCCCCAGGGCGTAACAGACCGCGGAGTTGGCAGCCGATCCCCTGCCCTGGCACAGAATGTCGTTTCGCCGGCAGAATTGAGTGATGTCGTGCACCACCAGGAAATAGCCCGGAAACTGCAGTTGGGCAATGACTTTCAGTTCATGCTCGATCTGGGCATACGCCCGCAGCGCCACGTCTGCCGGCCCGTAGCGATCGGCCGCGCCCGCCATGGTCAACGTGCGCAGCCAGCTGTCCTCGGTGTGCCCGTGCGGGACGTCGAACGGCGGCAGTTGCGGCGCGATCAGCGCCAGGCCGAACGCGCACTGCTCGCCGAGCTCGGCGGCGGCGGCCACCACGTCAGGGCCCCCAAAGGGCATATGCGCGAACAACCGGGCCATCTCCTCGCCCGAGCGCAGATGGGAACCGCCCAGGGGGGCCAGCCACCCGGCCGCGGCGTCCAGGGACTGCCGGGCCCGGATCGCCCCCATCGCCATGGCCAGCCGGCGCCGCGACGGTCCCGCGAAATGGGCCCCCGTGGTGGCGACGACGCCGACTCCGAAATGCGGCGCCAGTTCGGCCAGCATCGCGTTGCGCTCGTCGTCGAGCGGCTGACCGTGATGGGTCAGTTCGATACTGACCCGGGCGGCGGTGAACCGGTCCACCAAATCGGCCAGTGCCCGTTTCGCCGCTTCCGGGCCACCCGCGGAAAGCGCTTGACGCACCGACCCTTTGCGGCATCCGGTGAGGATGTGCCAGTGCCCGCCGGCCGCCTCGGTCAACGCATCGAGGTCGTAGCGCAACTTGCCTTTCTCACCACCGGCCAGATGCGCGGCCGCCAGCTGCCGGGACAGCCGTCGGTACCCTTCCGGACCACGCGCCAGCACCAGCAGATGGGGACCGGGTGGATCCGGTTGCTCGGTGCGGGCGACCGATGAGGAAGTGGCCAATGACAGCTCGGCGCCGAACACCGTTCGCACGCCGAGTTCGGTGGCCGCTTCGGCGAACCGCACCGCCCCGTAGAGGCCGTCGTGGTCGGTCAGTGCGAGCGCTCGCAAACCCAGCCGCGCAGCCTCCTCGACCATCTCCTCCGGCGTGCTGGCTCCATCGAGAAAGCTGTATGCCGAATGCGCATGCAGCTCGGCGTAGGCGACCGAAGACGGCGCCGGCAGAGCGGCCGATTTAGCGGTGTAGGACCCACGCTTGTGCGATACCGGAGCGTCACCGGCCGGTATGACCGGAGCCACCTCCCCGGCATGGCGGGGCTTGCTGTCGAGCACCCGTTCCATCTCGGCCCAGCTCGGCGGTCCGTGGTACCAACCCATGCCGACTAGTGTATCGAACACTTGTTCGATACACTAGTCGGGCTATCCCACGAAACATCCTCCCGAACACTTTGACAACGGCGCTGAAACGATTTGCGAACAGCGCTACGCGACGGCGCATCGCAGCAGTTAAACGCACTTTTATCTGGAAAACACATTGTTAACCTGGCCGACCTCGGCAGGTGCAGGCGCGACACCGATACTGGTACAGATTGAAAAAACGACGGCGGGGGCTGGGCATGGCAGAACAGACGACACCGAACACCGGACTATCCAGAGCTCCGAACCCTGGCCGGCATGCCGTGATGACGACCGGAGCGGTCGCCGTCGTGGCCGGGCCGGCTCCCGGGCGCCGAAAGATGAATGATTTGCTGGCGCGACGGTTCGCGCAGTCATACGGCGGCACTCCGGGCGCCGCGCACGTGCAACGCGCGGCCCTCCCCGCACCCGGCGATGACAGTGAACTGTTCGGCGTCATCGCCCACGCGCTGGAACAGCCACTCGAAACCGGCCGGCCTTGGGAATGCTGGATCATCGAAGGCCTGGCTGAGGGCCGATGGGCGTTACTGGTCAAGACGGCCCTGGAACCCGGAGCGGCACACCTTCTGACCCGGCTCTGCGACGACGACGGCGCTGCCGATCCGGTTGCCAAACCCCAGTCCGCGCAGGCGATCCCCGGGCCACCCGGCTGGGCCGACAGCCTGTGGCAGGCGGCGGCCCGCGCCGTCACCGGTGTGCTGCGCCCCTGGCCGGCCGGCAACCAGCCACCCGCCATGCGCCGGTACCGGTCGGTGGTCGTCCCCCGCCGCCCCGTCGACCAACTCGCCCGCAAATTCGGCGTCACCGCCGACGACGTCGCGTTCGCGGCAGTCACCGAGTCGTTCCGAACGGCCCTGATACAGCGCGGTGAGCAGCCGCGGGCGGATGCGTTGCGCGTGTCGGGGCCGGTGTTGACAACCCTCCCTGTCGAGCACCAGGACCCCATCCAACAGCTGCGCGCGGTGCACGCGTCGTCCGGCCGGAGCGCCCCGCCGGACTCACCGCTCACGTTGTGTGCCAAAGTTTTTCATGCGCTGACCCGGCAATCACCACATGCCGTGACACTGGCGCCCGCCGCTGCCGGAGCGCGGTTGCGGCTGATGGGCCGACGGGTCGAGCGGGTCCTGCCGATTCCACCGATCGCCCCGGGCGTCGGGGTCACGGTGATCTCTTACGACGGCGACCTGGTCTTCGGCATCACCGCGGACTATGACACCCCCTGGGACATCAACGGGCTTGCCGCCGGCATCGAGGCGGGCGTGGCCCGGCTGATCGCGCTCAACCGCGACTCGGTCGTGCTGTTCGACCGCCGGCGCAAGCGCCGCACACCGCCTAACAGCGCGGCGCGCTGGCGGCCGCCGCCGGCGCCGGCACGGGTGCGCCACTGACGAACACCGGCGTTGACCACCGTGAGAAGGTGGGTCATGCCAAATTCGGGGCCGGTGACCATCGACCCACGCCATCACGATGCGGTGTTGTTCGACAAGGCCCTGCCGTCCTCGCGACAACTGCTCGACCAGCTGCACGAGGTTCATGTCGGTACCGCCGTATGCGGCTCCGAGGAGCTTGTCGGGACGGCCGGGAAGTTGGGCACCCGGCCGGGACGATGTGCCGTGGTGGCGGCGGACGCACGCGCGGCAAACGCCGCCCGAGAAGCCGGATTCGCATTGGTGATCGCGGTCGGCGCCGAACCGGTCAAGAGTGCCGACGCGGTGGTGGCCGACCCGGTTGCTATCAAGGTCCGCACCGGCGACAAGCGCATGTCCGAGTTGCCCGACGCCCGGCAGGCCGTCAATCTCGCCGGTCAATCCCCCGCAGTGTTCTTCGACTTCGACGGCACCTTGTCGGATATTGTCAACGACCCCGACGCGGCCCGGCCGGTCGCGGGCGCCACCGAGGCGCTGCGGGAACTGGCCGCGCAGTGCCCGGTTGCCATCCTCAGCGGCCGTGACCTGGCCGACGTGTCCAAACGCGTGGGCGTGCCCGGCATCTGGTACGCCGGCAGCCACGGATTCGAACTCACCGCACCCGATGGCACCCACCACCAGAACGAAGAAGCTGCGGTGGCCATACCAGTCCTCGAGCAGGCGGCCGGACAGCTGCGTGAGCAACTCGGCTCGATTCCCGGTGTTGTGGTGGAACACAAGCGCTTTGGCGTCGCGGTGCACTACCGCAATGCCGCGCGCGATCGGGTTGGCGAGGTGATGGCGACGGTGCGCAACGCCGGGCAGCGCGATGCGTTGCGGGTGACCACCGGTCGCGAAGTCATCGAACTACGGCCGGATCTCGACTGGGACAAGGGCAAAACTCTGCGGTGGGTGATGGAGCACCTCGGTGCACAGGCGGGCCACCGATTGCCCATCTATCTCGGTGACGACATCACCGACGAGGACGCATTCGATGCGGTGCGCGCCGACGGCATCCCAATTCTGGTGCGGCACAACGACGATGGCGACCGGGCCACGGCGGCGCTGTTCGCCGTGGACAGTCCCGCCCAGGCCGCCGAATTCACTCATCAGCTGGCCCGGGAATTATCTGACGCTGGCGTGAATTAACCTTCGCCCCACCATAATCCGACTATTTACGGACAACCTCGGCAAAATGACCGAGGCGCGGCCGGATCGGGGTTAGGCTGCGCGGCAGTCTATCGGGAGGACTGCCGTGTCGTTCGTGTATGCAAATCCAGAATTCATGACCGCAGCGGCGGCAGAGGTGGCGGCCATCAGATCAGCGCTCGACGCGGCCGCCGCGGCGGCACTGGCTCCGACAACGCATGTGCAGGCCGCGGCCGCCGATGAGATTTCCGCGGCGGTCACCGTGGCGTTCGGCCAACACGGCGCCTCGTTTCAGGCGATCAGCGCGCAGGCAAGAGCGTTTCAAAGCCAGTTCACGCAGGCGCTGGCCGCTGGCGCCAACTCGTATGCGCTCGCCGAGTCCACCAATGTGCAGCAGATCCTGCTGGACGCGATCAACGCGCCCACCCAGACATTGCTGGGCCGCCCGTTGATCGGCAACGGTGCAGACGGCACGGCGGCCAGCCCGAACGGCGGGGCCGGCGGACTGCTCTACGGCAACGGCGGCAACGGCTTCACGCAGACCACTGCCGGGGTGGCCGGCGGCGCCGGTGGGTCGGCGGGCTTCATCGGCAACGGCGGCATCGGCGGTAACGGCGGGGCCGGCGCGGCCGGCGGGGCCGGTGGCAGCGGTGGTTGGCTGTACGGCAATGGCGGCGCCGGTGGCAGCGGCGGTGCCGCTACCAGCCTCGGTGCCGCCGGCGGTGCCGGTGGCGCCGGCGGCAACGCGTGGTTGTGGGGCTCGGGTGGCGGCGGTGGCGGCGGTGCGGCCGGCGCCGACGGTGACGCGGTCACGCCGGGCGGGGCGGGTGGCGCCGGCGGCTACGGCGGGAACGCCGGGCTGTTCAGCGGTGTCGCCGGCGCCGGCGGCAACGGTGGCCATGGTGCGGCCGGGCAGAACACCCTGACCGCCTCGGCCGGTGGCGCGGGTGGGGGCGGCGGGCACGCCGGACTGTTCGGCAACGGCGGGTCCGGCGGAGCCGGCGGTGTCGGTGGGGAGAACAGCCAGTCCGGCCCGTCCGCGGGCGCCGGCGGAGCCGGGGGCGCCGGCGGCGGTGGCGGCTATCTGTTGGGCGACGGCGGAGCGGGTGGGGCAGGCGGGGCGGGCGGCGCCAACGTCAGCGGAGGAGGAGCCGGCGGCACCGGAGGTGCCGGCGGGGCCGGGGGCGCCGCGGGATGGCTATTCGGCAACGGCGGTGCCGGGGCCGCAGGGGGCGACGGCGGAAGCTCCAACGGCGGCGGCTCCACCGGCGGCAATGGCGGTGCCGGAGGGAACGGCGGCGCCGGTGCGGGCCTCTACGGCAATGGTGGGACCGCCGGTGCCGGCGGCTCGGGCGGTGTGAATGTCGCGAGCGGTAATGGCGGCGCCGGCGCTGCCGGCGGGACAGGGGGCAGCGCCGGACTGATCGGCAACGGTGGTCACGGCGGTGCGGGCGGCGCCGGGTCACACCAGACCGGCGGAACCGGCAACGGCGGCGCCGGAGGCAACGGCGGGGCCGGCGGAACCGGTGGCTGGCTGTCCGGCAACGGTGGCGATGCCGGCGACGGCGGGGCCGGCGGTCGCAACAACGCGGGCGGCACCAATTCCTCCGGCGGTTACGCCGGAGACGGCGGCGCCGGCGGCAGCGCCCGCTTGAACGGGGCCGGAGGCCACGGCGGGCAAGGCGGAGCAGGTGGAAACACGGTCGGCCGACAAGCCGGGTCGATAGGCGGTCACGGCGGTGCCGGTGGTGCCGGGGGCAACGGCGGGTGGCTGACCGGCGATGCCGGCGCGGGCGGTAGCGGCGGCAGCGGCGGCAGTAATACGGCCGCCGCCGGCGGTACTCGCAACGGCAACGCCGGCGGCGCCGGTGGTGCCGGCGGCAACGGGGGCGCCGGAGGCAACGCCGGACTGTTCGGCAACGGTGGTAACGCCGGCACGGGCGGCAACGGCGGTGGCGGCGGCGGCGCCCAGACCGGTGTCGACGGCACACCCACCCAACAGGGCGGCACCGGAGGCACCGGCGGAGCCGGAGGCAGTGGTGGGGCCGGCGCCAACGGCGGCCGCAGCGGCCTGCTGGCCGGAAACGGCGGCAGCGGCGGCAGCGGCGGGACCGGCGGGACCGGTGGCACCGCCGGCAATGGCGGTAAACAGGGTGTCCCCGGCATCGGAGGCAACGGCGGCACCGGCGGGGCTGGCGGCACCGGCGGTAGCGGCGGCACCGGCGCGAACGGCGGCCTGCTCTACGGCAACGGCGGCGGCGGGGGCAACGGCGGTACCGGGGGCGCCGGTGGTCCGTTCGGCGCTGGGGTCAGTGGCGGCTCACAAGGTGCACAAGGAAACGGCGGCCACGGCGGTGCAGGGGCAGTCGGCGGCAGCGCACAGACGATCGGCAACGGCGGCAACGGCGGCAACGGCGGCGACGGCGGACTCAGCACCACCCCGGGAATCGGCGGACTCGGTGCCGCCGGCGGTGCGAAGGGCACGCTGTTCGGTGCGGCCGGGGCACACGGCGGCGACGGGACCTGACCCGTCCGCTCACCCGCATGTGACACGCTGGACACTCCGGTGTCGAGCGTGGGCTACCGCGGCTAGGAGTGTGTCCGATCAGCAAGCTCGGTTTCTGGAGCATCGTCATGCTCGGAATCAACGCCGTCATCGGAGCCGGCATCTTCTTGACCCCCGGCGCGGTCATCAAGCTGGCAGGCCCGCTGGCACCGCTGGCCTACGTCCTGGCCGGCGTGTTCGCCGGCATCATGGCTCTCGTCTTCGCCACCGCCGCCCGATACGTCCGGACCAACGGCGCCTCGTACGCCTATACGACGGCCGCGTTCGGTCAGCGGATCGGCATCTACGTCGGGGTCACGCACGCAATAGTCGCCTCCATCGCATGGGGTGTACTGGCCACGCTGTTCGTTTCGACCTTGCTCAGAGTTGTTTTCCCGCAACAACACTGGGACCGGGACACCCATTTGTTCAGCGTCAAGACGTTGACGTTCCTGCTCTTCATCGGCGTGCTGCTGCTGATCAACCTGTTCGGCAACCGGGTGATCAAATGGGCCAACGGCATCTCCACCGTCGGGAAGGTGTTCGCGCTCGGCGTCTTCGTCGCCGGCGGTCTCTGGGTGATCACCACGCAGCACGTGAACAACTACGCCACGGCAGACGATCCCGGTGTGTATCAACCGGCGCCCTACGCCTTGTTCGGGGTCGTCGAACTCGGTCAGAGCACGCTCACGGGCGTGGTGCTGGCCACTGTGGCCGCGCTGTACGCCTTCACCGGCTTCGAATCGATCGCGAACGCCGCCGAGGAGATGGACGAACCCGACCGCAATCTGCCCCGCGCGATCCCGCTGTCGATTCTGGCGGTCGGCACCGTCTACGTGCTGGCGGTCACGGTGGCAATGCTGTTGGGCTCCAACCAGATTGTGCAGTCCACCGCTACGGTCAAACTGGCCGCGGCGATCGGGAACGACACCTTCCGCAGCATCGTCGTCCTGGGCGCGCTGGTGTCGATGTTCGGTATCAACGTGGCCGCGTCGTTCGGTGCGCCGCGACTGTGGACCGCGCTGGCGGACACCGGCACCCTGCCCCACCGCCTGTCGCGACAGAACCGGTTCGGCGTCCCGATGCTGGCTTTCGCCATCACCGCGGCGCTCGCGCTGGCCTTTCCGCTGGCGCTGCGCTTCGACAGCGAGACCCTGACCGGGCTGGCGGTGATCGCCCGGTTCATCCAGTTCATCATCGTCCCGATCGCCCTGATCGTCCTGGCCCGCGACCGCACCGGCCCGCATTCACAGGTGCGGCGAAACACGTTCACCGACAAGGTGTTACCGGTAGCGGCGGTGGTGATCTCGGTGGCGCTCGCGGTGTCGTTCGACTACCGGACGCTGATCATGCGGCCACACGGCGGCGCCAACTACTTCTCGATCGTGCTGATCGTGCTGACGTTCGTCGTGGTGCCGGCCGCCGCGTACCTGCACTACTACCGCGCGGTGAAACCCAGCCCTGACGGCGTCGACCCGCAGCGCCCGGCTCCGCCGCGCTTGCGATCGCCGCTACCCTGACGGCGTCGACCCGCAGCGCCCGGCTCCACCGCGCTTGCGATCGCCGCTATGACACGTACTCGACTTCGCCGTCGTCGAGCACCAGCCGCGGCCCCTGACCTTCGGCGCCGGAAGCCTCGGTGCGGAAGACCGCCTTGCCCGGCCCGGTCTTCCAAATCAAGGTCGACAGCGTCTCCCCGGGGAACACCGGTTTGGTGAACCGCGCGGCGATCGAGGTGATGTTGGCGGCGACGCCCTGGCCCAACTCGGCCACCAGTGCGCGGCCCGCGACCCCATAGGTGCACAGCCCGTGCAGAATCGGCTTGGGGAAGCCGGCCAGGTTCGTGGCGAACCAGGGATCGCTGTGCAGCGGGTTGCGGTCGCCGGACAACCGGTAGATCAGCGCCTGATCCTCGCGGGTGGGCAGCTCGACACGCACGTCGGGCTCGCGGTCAGGGAACTCCGGAGCCACCGGCCGCTCCCCCTTCTCGCCCCCGAAGCCGCCCTCACCGCGGATGACGAGCGTGGTCAGCGTCTCGGCGACCAGCGTCCCGGAGTCGGGATCGGTACCTTTGCCGCGCAGCATCAGGATGGCGTTCTTGCCCTCGCCCTTGTCCTGGATGTCGACGACCTCCGAGACGACGGACAACTTGCCGGCCGGCGGAAGCGGCGCGTGCAGCCGGACGGTCTGCGATCCGTGTAAGAGCATGGCCCAGTTGAACGTTCCCACCTTGCCGGCGGCCCCGAAAGCCGGGCAGCAGATCACCGCATAGGTCGGTAGCACCTGCTGCGGGATGTCGTGGCTGTTTTCGGTGGTGAAGGAAAGATCCTCGAGCCCGGCTCCCACTCCGAGCGCATACAGCAGCGTGTCCCGGTCGGTCCACTCGAACAGCTGCGGCTTGGTCACCGCTCCGACGGCACTCGGGTCAATCGCCATGCGAGTCTCCTCCAGATGTCAATTCCGCAATTTCGGTGAAGTAACCATCGCAAACCCTTCCCACCAACGGTGTCGGCAGGGCAGGCTATCGCCATGGCGAAGCGCACCTTGGTCCGAAAGGTCTCCCAATTCGTAGCTGTGGCCGCCGTGGCGGTGATCCTGGGGGCCTGCAGCAGCAGCCCGCAGGCACGCAGCATCACCCTCACCTTCATCCGCAACGCGCAGTCCCAGGCCAACGCCGACGGCATCATCGACACCGCGGTGCCCGGCCCCAGCCTCACCGCCGACGGCAAGGGACAGGCTCAGCAGCTCGCCCATCAGGTCGGACACACCGAGTTCGACGCCTTGTACTCCTCCCCCATGGCTGCCGACCAGCAGACCGCCGGGCCACTGGCCACCGAGGTCGGCCGGCAGGTCGAGGTCCTGCAGGGCCTGCAGTCGATCAACGCCGGGTGGTACAACGGCAAGCCCGAGTCGATGGCGAACTCGACCTACATGTTGGCGCCGGTCCGCTGGGTGGACGGCGACGTGGACACCAGCATCCCGGGCTCGGTGAGCGGCAGCGACTTCAACTCTCAGTTCAGCGCCGCGGTCCGCAAGATCTACGACAGCGGACACAACAAGCCGGCGGTGTTCTCCCAGGGCACGGCGATCATGGTGTGGACGCTGATGAACGTCAGAAACCCCAAGCTGAGCCTGCTCAACAGCCACCCGCTGCCCAACGTCGGGCGCGTGGTGATCAGCGGCAACCCGGTCAGCGGCTGGACGCTGGTCGACTGGGACGGCGTGCGCAGCTTCAACTGAGCGCGCGTCAAGGTTGACGCGGGCGGCGCAATGCCGCCACGATGGGCTGCATGCGGTATGTCGTTACCGGCGGTACCGGGTTCATTGGCCGCCGACTCGTTTCCCGTCTACTCGACCACGATCCCGGCGCGCAGGTCTGGGTATTGGTCCGTCGCCGGTCGCTGGGCCGCTTCGAGCGTCTCGCCCTGGACTGGGGTGATCGGGCAAAACCCCTGGTCGGGGAGCTGCCGGAGCTGGATCTGCCCGATCAGGTGATCGCCGAACTCGGACCCGTCGACCACCTGGTGCACTGCGCGGCCATCTACGACATCACCGCCGGCGAGGCCGAACAGCGGGCGGCGAACGTCGAGGGCACCCGCGCGGCCGTCACCCTGGCACAGCGGCTGGGCGCCACGTTCCACCACGTTTCCTCGATCGCGGTGGCCGGTGACTTCCGGGGCGAATACACCGAGGACGACTTCGACGTCGGCCAGAGTTTGCCGACCCCGTACCACCGAACGAAATTCGAGGCCGAGGCCCTGGTACGGAACACGCCCGGGCTGCGCCACCGCATTTACCGCCCGGCGGTGGTGGTGGGCGATTCCCGCACCGGCGAGATGGACAAGGTCGACGGGCCCTACTACTTCTTCGGCGTGCTGGCCAAGCTGGCCGTCCTGCCGTCGTTCACACCGATGATGCTGCCGGACACCGGACGCACCAACATCGTCCCGGTCGACTACGTGGCCGACGCGCTCGTGGCACTCATGCACGCCGACGGCTCGGCTTCTCTAGACGGTCAGACGTTCCACCTGACGGCACCCACCACCGTCGGGCTGCGCGGTATCTACCGGGGCATCGCGCGAGCCGCCGGGCTGCCGCCGCTTCGCGGGACGCTGCCGCGCTCGATGGCGACCTCGGTGCTGAAGGTGAGCGGGCGCGCCAAAGTGGTGCGCAACATGGCGGCCACCCAGCTCGGCGTGCCCGCCGAAGTTCTCGACGTGGTCGACCTGGCCCCCACCTTCGTCAGTGACAAGACACGGGAGGCGTTGCAGGGCACCGGGATTGCAGTCCCCGAGTTCGCCGCATACGCGCCGAAGCTGTGGCGGTACTGGGCTGAACACCTTGACCCCGACCGCGCCCGGCGCGACGACCCGAACGGACCACTGGTGGGCCGGCACGTCATCATCACCGGCGCATCCAGCGGTATCGGGCGCGCCTCGGCGCTGGCCGTGGCGCGGCGCGGCGCCACCGTGTTCGCGCTGGCCCGCAATGGCGAAGCCCTCGACGAGCTGGTCGAGGAGATTCGCGCGGGCGGCGGGCAGGCCTACGCGTTCACCTGCGACATCACCGATACGGCGTCGGTGGAGCACACCGTCAAAGACATCCTGGGCCGCTTCGACCACGTCGACTATCTGGTGAACAACGCCGGTCGCTCAATCCGCCGCTCGGTGGTCAATTCGACCGATCGCCTGCACGATTACGAACGCGTCATGGCTGTCAACTACTTCGGTGCGGTGCGGATGGTCTTGGCGCTGTTGCCGCACTGGCGTGAGCGCAGGTTCGGTCACGTCGTCAACGTCTCCAGCGCCGGCGTGCAGGCACGAAACCCGAAGTACAGCTCGTATCTGCCCACCAAGGCGGCGCTGGACGCGTTCGCTGACGTGGTGTCCACCGAGACGCTGTCCGACCACATCACGTTCACCAATATCCACATGCCACTGGTGGCGACGCCGATGATCGCGCCGTCCAAGCGGCTCAACCCGGTGCCGGCCATCAGTGCCGAGCGCGCGGCCGCGATGGTGGTGCGCGGCCTGGTGGAGAAACCGGTGCGCATCGACACCCCGATGGGCACCCTCGCCGAAGCCGGACATCAGTTCGCGCCCCGGCTGTCCCGCCGGATTCTGCACCAGCTCTACCTCGGCTATCCCGATTCCGCCGCCGCCCGCGGTGTCGCCAAACCGACCGAAGCCGTTGCCCCGCAACCCCGTAGGCCCAGGCGCCCCAGCCGGGGCGTGCGCGCCGTCCCGCGGGTGGGGGTGCCCAAGCCGGTCAAGCAGATGGCCCGGCTGGTGCCGGGCGTGCACTGGTGATCACTTCTCGCAGGTGAACTGGTCGACGTCGATGTAGCCCATGCGGAACATCTCGGCGCAACCGGTGAGGTACTTGATGTAGCGCTCGTAGACCTCCTCGGACTGCAGCGCGATGGCCTCGTCCTTGTGCGCCGCCAGTGCCGCTGACCAGATGTCGAGAGTCTTGGCGTAGTGCGGCTGCAGCGATTGCACGCGGGTGACGGTGAATCCGTTCGCGGTGGCCCGCTCCTGCACCATCGGTATCGACGGCAGCCGACCACCCGGAAAGATCTCCGTCACAATGAATTTGACGAACCGGGCAAACTCGAACGTCAGCGGCAGACCGCGTTCCTTCATCTCCAGCGGGTGCAGCCCGGTGATGGTGTGCAACAGCATGATTCCGTCATCCGGCAGCAGGCGGTGCGCGAGGGTGAAGAACGCGTCATAGCGCTCGTGCCCGAAATGCTCGAACGCGCCGATGCTGACGATACGGTCGATCGGCTCGTCAAACTGCTCCCAGCCCTGCAGCAGAACACGTTTGGTGCGCGGGCTGTCGGATTTCGCGAACAGCTGCTCGACGTGATTGGCCTGGTTCCTGCTCAGGGTGAGGCCGACGACGTTGACGTCATAGCGCTGCACCGCGCGCATCATGGTGGCGCCCCAGCCGCATCCGACGTCGAGCAGGGTCATACCCGGCTGCAGTCCGAGTTTGCCCAGTGCGAGATCGATCTTGGCGATCTGCGCCTCTTCCAGCGTCATGTCATCGCGCTCGAAATACGCGCAGCTGTAGGTCTGGGTGGGGTCCAGGAACAGCCGGAAAAAGTCGTCGGACAGGTCGTAGTGCGCCTGAACGTCGTCAAAATGCGGGGTCAGATCATCGGGCATTCGCCCAGCGTATCGTGGCGCCGGTGAGCGCCGTGTTCGTCGATGTCGACACCGGCATCGACGACGCCCTCGCCCTCATCTATTTGCTGGCAAGCGACGCCGATCTGGTGGGCATCGCCTCCACCGGGGGCAATATCGCGGTCGAGCAGGTGTGCGCGAACAACCTTGGCCTGCTGGACCTGTGCCGGGCCGCCGCCATCCCCGTCTCCCGCGGAGCCGACCGGCCGTTGAACGGCGAGCGTCCGCGGCGCGGGGATTTCCACGGCCCCAACGGTGTGGGATATGCCGAGCTGCCGCGCAGCGATCGGCGGCTCACCGAGCACGATGCCGCGACGGCCTGGGTGCGCGCGGCACGCGCTCATCCCGGCGAGCTGGTCGGGCTGGCGACCGCGCCCTTGACGAACCTGGCGCTGGCCTTGCGCATGGAGCCGGCGCTGCCGAGCCTGGTGCAGCGACTGGTGGTCATGGGCGGGGTGTTCGACGGACAAGGTCCGCCGGAATGGAACATCAGGGTGGATGCGGACGCGGCGGCCGAAGTGTTCGCGGCCTGGGCCGGCCAACCACGACTGCCCGTCGTGTGCGGGTTGGACCTGACGCGCACGGTGGTCATGACGCCCCCGATGCTGGACGGTCTGCCCGCCGCGTCGCCGGTGATCCGGTTCATCCGGGAGGCGATGCGGTTCTACTTCGAGGTGTACCGGGACCGTGGCCTCGGGTACCTGGCTCATCTGCACGATCCGCTGGCCGCGGCCGTGGCGCTGGACCCGCAGCTGGTGGTGACCAGGACCGCCACGGTGCACGTCGAGGTGGCAGGCAACCCGGGCATGACCTCAGCCGACTGGAATGGCGCAGGAAAGCCGAACGCACAGATAGGCATTGACGTCGATTCCGAGGCATTCTTCGCGCGGTTCATGTATCGGGTCAAAGAGTTCGCCAACCGGTTGCGCTGACCGGCGGCTACCGGACGCTCCGGTTTGGGGTGCTGTTCCCAGGGTATCTTCGGACCGTGCCGGCGGGCGGTGCCCATCGCCCAGACACCGCCCCTTACCCGGCCACAAGACCGGAAGTCAAGGTCAAGCAGCTGAAACCATACCAACAGTATGGCACATGCGTCCCAAAAAATACCGTTGAACGGTTGCGCAATTGACCCCTGACCCCCTAATTTATAAGCACGGTGAGATTCAGATCACGTATGAGGCGACAAAGCAACGAAGCGTTGGTCACAACTTGGTCTGCACCGCGGGGAGGCGGCCGCACATCACGGCCGGATAGTGAGGGGAAGACTTCGTGTCAGGAACACGACCGGCCGCTCGGCGGCTGAACCTTGTCGCCGTCAGCAGCGCCCAGCACGCCGAAGACGGCGGCGAACGAGGTTGGGTATCACAGGGCCTGTGCAGGTCCAAAGACCCCGATGAGCTGTTCGTGAGCGGAGCGGCGCAACGCCAAGCGGCCGCCATCTGCCGACACTGCCCGGTATTGCGGGAGTGCGGCGCGGACGCGCTCGACAACAAGGTCGAATTCGGCGTCTGGGGCGGCATGACCGAACGGCAGCGCAGGGCCCTGCTCAAGGAGCACCCGGACGTCGTGTCGTGGTCGACCTTCTTGAACAAGCGCAAGTCGCGCTCCGCCGGCTAGTCCGGCGCAGCAGTCATCATTACTTTTCTGTTACAACGCCGATCGCCAATCTTGGCCTGATTGCCGAAACCCGCACCACTGCAACGGATCCGCCGAATCGAGCGGGCGCTCCGGAGCGGCTGATTTTTCACCGGCGGTAAATCCGCAGCATTTCGGCTGATCAGAGTGCGTTCTCACTCGTAGATTCCCTCCAAGAACCACCTCCTCTGCCGGTAACACAGCAAAAGCGCCCGCTCGCTCTCCAACAGCACTTGGGCACGAGCGACACGGTTGACTCGCTGCCCGGCCTCTGGCCGGTCATCCCACCACCGCTCGTCGACGGGCCATGGCCCGGCCCACCACCGCAGCTGGTCGTCCCGACCCCGGACGGCCAGCCGGGCAGGATCGGCGGAGAACACGCCCCGGCTGGTCACCCGAACCGGATTCCCTTGAACATCAAGCAATTCCACGGGGTCATCGACCAGCACCGCCGGCGACGGCTCGGGCAGTTGACCGGGCCACGGCTGAGCAGGATCAGCCCGCGGCACCGGTTCGTCACCCAGCGGGGTAAACGTGATTCGCTCGGCCGGCCCACGTCCACCGGACAGCACCGGCACCTGCACCGCCTCCGGGCCCAGCAGTCCCTGCACCCGTACCAGCGCCCGCCGGGCCCGAAGCCTGTCCTCCTCACCAAGACCACCCCACAACGGCAGTTGCAGCGCCCCGGCCGAGACCACTTCGACGGCCTGCAACCGCAACAGCGTCACCGGCCCACCCAAAGGGCGGCCCCGAGCGATCCGATGACTCAGCCATCCATCGAGTTGCCAGCGCACCCGGTCGGCGGTGGCGTCCTCGGTCAACGGTTCGGCGCACCGCCACACCCGGCTCAGCTCCTCACCGGTGGCGGTGACCGCGTGAATGGCCAGTCGGGTGCACCCCACTCCGGCGGACAACAGCGCCTGGTGCAGCGTGGCGGCCAGCGAGCGCCCCGCGAATGCCGCAGCGTCCACCCGGTCGATCGGCGGATCGCAATCCAGCACCGCACCGAGTTCTTGCGGTGGTTCACGCCCGGAGGGCCCCCGTTCCGATTCACCGCTGGCGAACCGGTGCGCAGCCACCGCGTCGGCTCCGAACCGGGAAGCGACGTCGGTACGCGACAGCGCGGCGAACTGCCCGATGGTGCGAATTCCCATCCGCCACAACAGATCTGCCAGCTCGTCCCGTCCCGGACCGGACAGGCTGGGCTCGGTGGCGAGCTGGCGGATCGACAGCGCCGACAAGAACCGTGCATCCCCTCCAGGCTCTATCACCCGGCCCGCACGCGCGGCGAAGACGGCGGTGGACAAGCCGTCGGCGATGCCGACCTGACACTCGGCGCCGGCCGCGGCCACCGCGTCGATCAACCGCTCGGCCGCCTGCTGCTCGGACCCGAAGAATCGGGCCGCGCCACGCACCGGCAACACCAGAAGGCCGGGCCGCAGCACCTCGGGGCGGGGCACCAAATCCTCCACGGCGGCAATCACCCCTTCGAAGAAGCGGGCGTCGCGGTCCACGTCGGCGGCCACGATGTGCAGTTCCGGACACCGTGCCGCAGCCTCCCGCCGCCGCAGCCCGCGCCGCACCCCGGCCGCCCGGGCCGTCGCCGAACAGGCGATCACCCGGTTCGCCAACGTCACCGCAACCGGATCCGTCGCGGACTGGCCCGCGGCCGCCGCCGCCGCGACCGCGGGCCAGTCCATGCACCAGATCGCCAACACACGGGAAGCCATCAGAGTCAGCCGGTTCGCGCTCGATCGGCCGACCGTCCGCAACGGCTGATCTGCAGTCGTACCTCACTGATGCGCCCCACCCCTGGAGGAGTCGCGCCCCCGAAAGACGGAGTCAGTTCGTAGCCGCAGACCCGGGCTTCCAGTCGCGTCGACGCCCCTTCCCAGTCACCGTCGGTGACCAGCACCGTGCATCCCTTCTGCCGGGCACGGGACACCACCGCCCGCGCCCGGGTGCGCGTCACCCGACGCCCCCCCAGGCCGAGGACCACCAGATCCATGCCGTCGATGAGCACCGCGGCCACCTCAACCGGATCGTTTCCCGGGTCCGGCACCACCGCGATCCGGCTCAGGTCCGCCCCCATTTCCACGGCGGCCAGCAACCCGATGTCCGGCTGCCCGATGATCACCGCATTCCCGCCGGCGGCTGTCACCGTGGCCACCATGCGCAGGGCCAGCGACCGCGCTCCCGTCAGCACCGCCACCGTTCCGCGCGGCAACGGCGCCGTACCCACCGGCACCGGATCCTCAGCGGGGGCGGTATCCTTCCCAGATAATGCGGCGATCTTCTGGCGCAGCTGTTTAAGCTGCTCAGCACGGCTTTCCTGGTGTTGATCGGAGGCAAAAGCCGCAGTCATGACCAGCCTCCCAACCAGATGTTTTCGAAAGTATGTTCGATACGTTTCGAGTAAACACCCACCCCCCGACAGCGTCAAGGCGCGAACGGGGGCGCCGGGTGCACCTCCGCCGGCCCGCCCTGGTGCTGGTGTGGCTGCTGATAGCCGGCGGCACTGGTGTGGCGCATGGTTCAGCAAACGCCGAGCCAGGCATGTGCCACCCGGCCGAGCTGTTCGTCGCCGACAACAGCGACTCACCCGGACGCGATGAGCCATGGTTGTTCGAACTCCCGGCGGGAGCCACGCTCGCGCTCAACGGCGCGCCGGTCTCGGGTTCGGTTCTCGTGGACGGCGTCTTCTGGTCCGACGAGATGCAGCAGGTCACCATCGAACGGGCACGCGAGTTCCATGTGTGCGCTGTCGACGAACCCGCGCTGCACGCCGCCGCCGAGGCCGTGCGTCGCCAATTCAACCAGCAGGCGGTGCTGACCTTCGATTACCCGACCGAGGATGCACGCGACGCACACGCGACCCTCATCACGGTGCCCGGCATCGATTTCGCACGCTTCCGTGACGCGTTCATCGCCGACGAGGCCGCACACCACCAATTGCTCGGTGGATCGGTCACCACCACAGTCGACCCCGCACTGATCCTGGTCACGCGCAACAGCGATCTGGACATCGCGCGCCGGCTCGTCGAGGCTTCCGGCGGCGACTGGGCCACCGCCGTCATCGCATACGGCGATCGCGAAATCGTCCGATAACGGCCGCTAGTTGGCTGCCACTCCGGTCGGGACCGGAAACGCCGCCGGGATCGGGGCTCCCGGCATGAACCGCTGAAAGAGCGAGGTGGCAATCGCCCCGATCTCATCACTGAGGGGGTACATGTGGCGGTATTGCAGCACCTGCTTGCCGATCAATCCGAGCCGCTCCTCGAAGGTCGGCACCCGGGCGGGATCCAGCAGGGGGTTGTTGAACGGCGGACGGTCGGCGCGCTGGAACTCGAAGGCGGCGCTGATCCGCGGCGCCGAGCCCAGCCGGCTGCCGCGCCCACCCCAGTGCAGTACCGCCTGATTCCAGGCCAGCACCGAACCGGCCGTCGCCGGCAGTGCCCGGATGTCCTGCGGGTTGTAGACGACGGTGTTGTTCTCGCCGTCCCACCGGCGTTGCCGGAACCGGTCGTCGAGGTGCGCGGGCAGCATGTACATGCATCCGTTGAGCGGGGTGGCATCGGTGAACGGCAGCCAGACCGTCAGCGTGTGGGGCGAGTTGTCGTCATCGAGAGTGGGAATCACCCGATCGCGGTGCGGACCCCAGCCCAGCGCGTTCTCGTTGGGGTTGACGTGCCAGACCCAGAAGTCGGGCAGCGCCTGATAACCCTCACCCAGCACCGACGTCAGGAATCGCGAAAGACCTTGGAAGGCAAGCCATAACTCGTCATAGACGAACGCGAACGCCAGCGGGATGCCGCGCTGAAACAGCGTCGAGACGGCATAGCGGATCGGTGCGATGGTGGCTTCCGACAGAGCGCCGGCTACCTGGACGTAACCCTCGCGCTTCAAGTTGGCCAGCAGTGGGTCGATTTCGCCGACCGCTGCCGGTCTCGCGTAGCCGCCGGCTTCGATCGACATCCCCGGGCACAACTCGCCCCAGAACTCGCGACGCTCCGCGTGAGCAGCGGAAAGGCTACCGATCATCGCGATATCGTATCCCAGCACCGCCGCTGCGGAGGTCCATCAGATCAGGGGAGAAACTATTCCCACTCGATGGTGCCGGGCGGTTTGCTGGTGACGTCCAGCACCACCCGGTTCACCTCGCGTACCTCGTTGGTGATGCGGGTCGAGATCCGCTCCAGCACCTCATAGGGCACCCGCGTCCAGTCCGCGGTCATGGCGTCCTCGCTGGACACCGGGCGCAACACGATCGGGTGCCCATAGGTTCGCCCGTCACCCTGCACGCCCACCGAGCGGACATCGGCCAGCAGCACCACCGGGCATTGCCAGATCTGGTTGTCCAGTCCCGCCGCCGTCAGCTCTTCCCGGGCGATCAAGTCCGCGCGTCGCAACGTGTCCAGCCGGTCGGCAGTGACCTCGCCGACGATCCTGATGCCCAGTCCGGGGCCCGGGAACGGTTGGCGCGCAACGATTTCCTCCGGCAGTCCCAGCTCCCGGCCCACCGCGCGCACCTCGTCTTTGAACAGCAACCGCAGCGGTTCGACGAGTTTGAACTTCAGGTCGTCGGGCAGACCGCCGACGTTGTGGTGGCTCTTGATGTTGGCGGTGCCGCTGCCGCCGCCGGACTCCACCACGTCCGGATACAGCGTCCCCTGCACCAGGAAATCAACTTCGCTGCCGTGCAACACATCCCGCACCGCGCCCTCGAACGCCCGGATGAACTGCCGGCCGATGATCTTGCGCTTACCCTCGGGATTGCGGACACCCGAGAGCGCCTCGAGGAAGGTCTGGGCGACGTCCACGGTGACCAGGTTCGCTCCCGTAGCGGCGACGAAATCACGCTCGACTTGCGCACGCTCGCCGGCGCGCAACAGCCCGTGGTCGACGAAAACGCAGGTCAGCCGGTCGCCGATGGCGCGCTGCACCAGCGCGGCGGCCACTGCCGAATCCACCCCACCGGACAGTCCGCAGATCGCCTGCCCGTCACCGATCTGCTGACGCACCTGCTCGATCAGCGCGCTGGCGATATTGGCCGGCGTCCACTCCGCGCCGATCCCGGCGAAGTCGTGCAGAAATCGGCTGAGCACCTGTTGGCCGTGCGGGGTGTGCATCACCTCGGGGTGGTACTGCACGCCGGCCAGGCCACGGTCGCGCGCCTCGAAGGCGGCCACCGCCGCCCCCGCGCTACTGGCCACCACCTCGAATCCCTCCGGTGCCGCCGTGACGGCGTCGCCGTGACTCATCCACACCGGCTGCACCCCGGGGAGATCCGAATGCAGTTCGCCGCCAAGGACTTTCAGTTCGGTGCGGCCGTACTCGCTGGTGCCGGTGTGCGCGACGGTGCCGCCGAGCGCCTGCGCCATGGCCTGGAATCCGTAGCAGATTCCGAACACCGGCACCCCGAGGTCGAACAACGCCGGATCCAGCTGCGGGGCGCCCTCGGCGTAGACACTGGCCGGCCCGCCGGACAGTACCAGCGCCAACGGTTCGCGGGCGCGGATCTCCTCGACCGTGGTGGTGTGCGGGATCACCTCGGAGAACACCCGCGCTTCGCGGACCCGTCGGGCGATCAACTGGGCGTACTGAGCACCGAAGTCGACCACCAATACGGGCCGCGGCGAGGCTGATTCCACGGGCACCGAGTTTAGCCATGTGACGGACTCCACGGTTGTCAACCTGAGTTGACGAAGATCACAACCGCTCCTATAGTCCCCTGGGTCGTCTACTCACGTTGACAGTTTGGATGGTAGGTGGTTGTGGTGGATTTCCTGGTCTCGCCGCCGGAAGTCACGTCTGCACGCATCGCGCGCGGACCAGGTTCGCTGCCGCTGCTGGCTGCGGCAGCGGCATGGGAGGGGCTGGGCGAGGACCTGGCGTCCACGGCCGACGCGTTCACGTCGGTGGTGTCGAATCTGGCGGAATCGGCATGGCAGGGAACCTCGGCGACAGCCATGGCAGAACTGGCGTTCTCGTACGTGTGCTGGTTGCGGGACGCCGCGACGGGTGCCGCGCAAGCGGCCCGCCAGGCGACAGCCGCCGCTGCCTCTTACGACACGGCACTGACCGCCACCGTGCCGCTGGAGATACTGGCGGGCAACCGGACTCAGTTGCTATCGCTGGTCGCCTCCAACATCCTGGGGTTCAATGCGCCTGCGATAGCCGCCACCGAGGCGGCGTACGAGCAGATGTGGGCCCAGGATGTGGCCGCGATGGCGGACTACTACGCCGGTGCCGTGGCCGCGGCCGCTGCGCTCACACCGTGGCAGACGCTCATCCAGCCCTCAGGTGCCGCCTCGGCGGTGTCGGCCACGTCGGCGGCTTCGGCGCTGTCCGCCACATCGACGGCTTCGGCCGCGGCGCCCAACGTCACCCTGGTGATCGGCGGCAGCGGATTCCCGTTGCCATCACAGAGCTACGTGAACACCGTCATGGCCAACTACGTCACACCCAATTTCCCGGCCTTCACCGTGACCAACGCCCAGGCCCTGCTGACACCCGCGCAGTCGTACTGGATCACCGGCATCAAGACCCTGACCGAGGAAGCGTCCTGGGCGCAGGGGCTGACGATTCTCGACAGCGCAATCCATACCCAGTTGGCAGCGGGCAATACCGTTGTCGTTCAAGGGTTCTCGCAGGGCGCCGGGATCGCGTCGCTGGAGATGGCCAACCTCAAAGCCGCCGGCGTGCCCAGCGATGCGGTGAGCTTCTCCCTGGTCGGGAACCCGATGAACCCCAACGGTGGGCTGTATTCACGCTTCGACGGCCTGACCCTGCCGAGTTTGGGCAAGATGTTTCCAGGCTCCACCCCGGCCAATGATTATCCGACCGTCGTGTACACGATTGAATACGACGGCTTCGCCGACTTCCCCCGCTACCCGCTCAACTTCGTCGCCGACGCCAACGCGATGCTCGGCGCGCTCTACGTTCACCCGCTGTACCCGACCCTCACGCCGGCACAGGTCGCCACCGCTGTGGAGTTGCCCACCGAGGGGCCCACCATGACGAAGTACTACATGATCCCCACTCATAACCTGCCGCTGCTCGAGCCGTTACGAACCTCGTTCCTGGGCAATACGATCGCCGATCTGATTCAGCCCGACCTGAAAGTGATCGTGAACCTCGGCTACGGCGACCCCGACTACGGTTACTCGACCAGCCCGGCCAATGTCCCCACCCCGTTCGGACTGTTCCCGAACGTCAGCCCCGTGACCGTCTGCAACGACCTGGTCACCGGAACCCAGCAGGGCATCAGCGCCGCCTCCGCCGATCTCAGCACCTGGCACCCACCGTCGCTGCCGAGCGTGTCGGCGTCCGGTGTCCCCCACCTGAGCCTGCCGGCATTGCAGCCGCTGTCGGTCGACGGCTTCATCCAGGGCCTGCAGACAGCGAACACCAACATCACCACCGCCGCCACCAGTGCCATGGCGTCGGCGTACTCGACGCTGCTGCCCACCGCCGACACCTTGACCGCCATCGCCGTCTCACTGCCGTCCTACGACGTGAACCTGTTTCTGGACGGCATCAGGCAGGCCGTCGCCGGCGATCCGGCAGGCCTGATCAACGCGGTCGGGTATCCCCTCGCCGCCGACACCGGACTGCTGACCTTCCTCAGCTTCTTCCTGGCCTACGCCTACTACGGCGCAGCCAAGTCAATCGTCAGCGATGTCGCCGGGATCCTGTAGCTGGCGGCTACCTCGATCGCGCGTCGTTGCGGTGCTGAGAGCCGCCAGAACCGGCGCACGCGGTACCAATTTCCCGGCCGCCTGGGCCGAATAACGCCCGGCGGGTCGGGCCGGTGCCCGGCGGTATGATCGCCGGGGTAGCGGACGGATCGATCAGGGGCTAAAAGGGTGCGGGTCACGGGCAGAATTGTGCGGTTTGACGGGGTGCGTGGTTACGGGTTCATCACCCCGGATATCGGCGGTGAAGACGTGTTCCTGCACGTCAACGACCTCGAGATGGAGAAAGGCCGGGCCGTGCGGGGCGCCCAGGTCTCTTTTGAGATTGACGAAGGAAATCGAGGAAAATTCGCGCGGGAAGTACGTTTGTCGAACGGTTCTGCGCCCGTTGACGACGAGCCGTCAGCAGCCGGCGACGAATATTTCGACGTGCTTTCGCCCGAAGAATTCCGCAACACAATTACCGAGAAGCTATTACACATAACTCCAGCACTGAATGCTCAGCAGATCCTCGCGGTGCGGAGCAGCTTTGAAGAGGTGGCCCGCAAACACGGCTTAATAGATTCATAGTTTGCCGCCGGCGCCTCACCGGGCATGTGGAGGGGTGTTGCCAACTACATCGCCAACTACATGGAAGCGGGGTTGTGCCAGTGGTATCTGCGCTCGGTCTGCCGGAGAAAGTGCGCGCCTGCCTGTTCGACCTCGACGGTGTGCTCACCGACACCGCGAGCGTGCACACCAAGGCGTGGAAGGAGATGTTCGACGCCTTCCTGAAGCAGCGCGCCGAGCAGTCCGGAGGAGAGTTCGTTCCCTTCGACGCCGACGCCGACTACCGCCAGTACGTCGACGGCAAGAAACGCGAAGACGGCGTCCGGTCATTCCTGCAGAGCCGTGACATCGAGCTGCCCGACGGTGGTCCCGACGATTCCGCCGACGCCGAGACCGTCCACGGCCTGGGCACCAGGAAAAACGATGCCTTCCAAGCGGTTCTGCACAAAGACGGTGTGAAGGTGTTCGACGGGTCGCGCCGCTACCTGGAGGCGGTCCAGGAGGCGGGCCTGAAGATCGCGGTCGTGTCGTCGAGCGCCAACACCCGCGACGTGCTCGAGATCACCGGGCTGGACCGCTTCGTCCAGCAGCGGGTGGACGGTGTGACGTTGCGCGAGGAGGACATCGCCGGCAAGCCGGCCCCGGACTCCTACCTGCGCGGCGCCCAGCTGCTGGAGGTCGAGCCGGACGCCGCCGCGGTCTTCGAGGACGCGATCTCGGGCGTGCAGGCCGGACGGGCCGGTAACTTCGGACTCGTGGTGGGTGTCGACCGCGTCGGTCAAGCCGACGAGCTGCGCGACAATGGCGCCGACGTGGTGGTGACCGATCTCGCCGAACTGCTCGGTGGCGATGAACAACCCGATGACAATGACGGGAAACAACATGATCTCTGAGGAAGCGTTTCCGGTTGAGCCCTGGCAGATCCGCGAGACCCGGCTCAATCTGAATCTGCTGGCACAGTCGGAGTCTCTGTTCGCATTGTCCAACGGGCACATCGGATTACGCGGCAACCTCGACGAGGGCGAACCCTACGGCTTACCGGGCACCTACCTGAACTCCTTCTATGAGATCCGGCCCCTGCCCTATGCCGAGGCCGGATACGGATATCCCGAAGCCGGGCAGACGGTCGTCGACGTGACCAACGGGAAGATCATCCGGTTGATGGTCGACGATGAGCCGTTCGACGTCCGCTACGGCGAATTGCTGGACCACGAGCGGATTCTCGACCTGCGCGCCGGGACGCTGACCCGCTGCGCACACTGGCGCTCCCCCACCGGCAAGCAGGTCAAGGTGACGTCCACCCGGCTGGTGTCCCTGGTGCACCGCAGCGTCGCCGCGATCGAGTACGTCGTAGAAGCCATCGACGATTTCTCCCGCGTCACCGTGCAGTCCGAACTGGTCACCAACGAGGACCAGCCGGAGACCTCCGACGACCCCCGGGTAGCGGCCATCCTGGAACACCCCCTGGAGGCCGTCGATCACGAAATCACCGAGGGCAGAGCGCTTCTCATGCACCGCACCCGCAGCAGCGCACTGATGATGGCGGCGGCGATGGATCACGAGGTCGAGGTTCCGGGCCGGTGCGAGATCAGCACCGACGTCCGCGCGGACCTGGCGCGCACCACGATCATCTGCGGTCTGCGGCCCGGGCAGAAGCTACGCATCGTCAAGTACCTCGCGTACGGCTGGTCCAGCCTGCGGTCGCGCCCGGGACTGCGCGACCAGGCCGCCGCGGCGCTGTCCAGCGCCCGCTACAGCGGCTGGCAGGGACTGCTGGACGGACAGCGCGCCTACCTGGACCTGTTCTGGGACGCGGCCGACGTCGAAGTCGAGGGGGATCCGGAAAGCCAGCAGGCCGTCCGGTTCGGGATGTTCCACCTGCTGCAGGCCAGCGCCCGGGCCGAACGTCGGGCCATCCCGAGCAAGGGCCTCACCGGGACCGGTTACGACGGCCACGCCTTCTGGGACACCGAAGGTTTCGTGCTGCCGGTGCTCACCTACACCGTGCCGCACGCCGTCGCCGACGCGCTGCGCTGGCGCGCCTCGACGCTGGACCTGGCCAAGGAGCGGGCCGCCGAACTCGGCCTGGACGGCGCGGCGTTCCCGTGGCGCACCATCCGCGGTCAGGAGTGCTCCGCATACTGGCCGGCCGGCACGGCGGGCTGGCACATCAACGCCGACATCGCGATGGCCTTCGAGCGCTACCGCATCGTCACCGGCGACAACTCGCTGGAAGAGGAGTGCGGCCTGCCGGTGCTGATCGAGACCGCGCGGCTGTGGATGTCGCTGGGTCACCACGATCGGCACGGCGTCTGGCATCTGGACGGGGTGACCGGCCCCGACGAATACACCGCGATCGTCCGGGACAACGTCTTCACTAATCTGATGGCGGCCAACAACCTGCGCATCGCCGCTGATGCCGCCAAGCGTCATCCCGACAAGGCCGGCGCGCTGGGCGTCACCACCGAGGAGATGGCGGCGTGGCGCGACGCGGCCAATGCCGCCCACATCCCCTACGACGAGGAGTTAGGCGTCCATCAACAGTGCGAAGGTTTCACCACGTTCGCCGAGTGGGACTTCCAGACCAACACCACCTACCCGCTGCTGATGCACGAGGCCTACGTGCGGCTCTACCCGGCGCAGGTGATCAAACAGGCCGACCTGGTCCTGGCGATGCAGTGGCAGAGCCACGAGTTCACTCCCGAGCAGAAAGCCCGCAACGTCGACTACTACGAGCGGCGGACGGTCCGCGACTCGTCACTGTCGGCCTGCACCCAGGCGGTGATGTGCGCCGAGGTCGGCCACCTGGAACTGGCCCACGACTACGCCTACGAGGCCGCGCTGATCGACTTGCGCGATCTGCACCGCAACACCCGCGACGGTCTGCACATGGCCTCGCTGGCCGGGGCGTGGACGGCACTGGTGGGCGGCTTCGGCGGACTGCGCGATGACGAGGGCGTCCTGTCCCTCGACCCGCAACTGCCCGACGGCATTTCGCGGTTGCGATTCCGGTTGCGCTGGCGTGGTTTTCGCGTGACGGTGGACGCCGACCACGAGAATGTCACCTACACCTTGCGCGACGGCCCGGGCGGTGAGCTGGTCATCCAGCACGCCGGTGAAGAACTCACCTTGACCACCGAGGAGCCCACCACCATCGCGGTGCGACCGCGCGAGGCACTGCTGCCCCCGCCACCACAGCCGCCGGGCCGCGAGCCGCTGCACCGGCGATCGCTGGCACGGACGAGCGCGGGCTGACGGCCACCGGTCACTTGGCTATGACGGCGAAGTGGCCACTGGTGGCCCACGACGCTTCGAAGACGGAGAAGGGAACCACCTCGTCGCGGCCGTAGTCGACGCCACTGTCGTTGAGGTGCACGACATTGGCCCCGGTGTCGATGCCGGTGACGACGACGAAGTGGTCTTCGTGGGCATGGTCGCCAGGCTGATTCCACAGCGTCTCGCCGTTGACCGCGGCGAGCACTTTGCGGCCGGCACCCAGCTCCGGTGCCAGCGCCCCAATGGTGAACTGGCCCCTGACGCTCGGAATACCGTAGTGCCCCAACAGAACTGCCACGTCCCAAGGGTCGGTGCCGTTGCCGTTGAAGATCGGTCCGGTCCCAGCCGAGTTCGGGGTGTTGGCCGCCACCGCCTTGACCTCGTCCTCGCTGGGTTCGTTGCCGGTGAGCTGACCGACCACGTCGGCCACCGCGACCTCGGCGCACGCCATGTTGTCGTGCTGACGGCGCCAGAATGGTGCCGCCGCTGCGGGATCGCCATACATCCGGGCTCCCCCCGGATTAGCCTGTGCCGCAGCGGGAAACGCGATTACCGACGCAGTGGCCAGCGTTAACAGCGCGCCGGCGAGCCCCAACTGCTTTGATGCCTTCGTTTTCATGATGCAAAGGATCCGCCGAAGCGCTGGCCAGAACTTTGGGAAATCCCTGCAAAATTCTTGCGCCGCAGGCAGCGCAGTTCTCGGCGGCGCCGCGAAATCAGTCGGGCTGGACCATGCGGGTCAACTCGGCATCGACGGACTGCCGCAGCTCGGCATCGGCCAGGTCGTCCAAACCTGTCGACGCCCGAAGGAACGGCTCGAACAGCCGCCAGCCGAACTGCAGGGCAGCGGCATTGGCGACCGCCAGCCGCGCGCTGCGATCGTCGGGAAAATTCGGGCGCACCGCCTCGAGCAGCTGCGCCATGCCGGGAAACTGCGTCTGCAGCTGCCCGATCGGGTAACCGTCCAGCACGGTGCGGGCGATCACCCGCAGATGCCGCTCGGTGGCTTGCTCCACCTCTGCGTCCGGGACGCCACGTTGCCGCGCCGCGGTGGTGGCCGCACCCAAGTGGTCGAGCACCGCGCCGACCAGCTTTTCCTTCGTACCGAAGTGACGAAAAACCAAGCCGTGGTTCACCTTTGAGCGGGCGGCAATGTCGCGGATCGAGGTCGCGGCGGGTCCTCGCTCGGCGAACAGATCAGCGGCGGCCTCCAGCACCGCGGCCGCCACCTCTTCTCGCCCGGTGGGAATCGCGCCGCGCGAAACACTTGCCGCCCGTGTAGTCACGCGTCTACGTTAGCGGAGGTAGTCAATTGACTACAGCAGTCGGCCCGAAAAGGACAACACGATGACAAATACGGTTACCGTCACCAAGCTGAGCAGCCGGATCGGCGCTCGCCTCGACGGAGTGCGCCTGGCCGGCGACCTGGACCAGGACACGGTCGACCAGATCCACCAGGCGTTGCTCACCCACAAGGTCATCTTCTTCCGGGGCCAGCATCACCTGGACGACGCCGGCCAGCTGGCATTCGCCGAGTCACTGGGCACCCCGGTCGGCCACCCGGCCGCTAAAGCGTTCGGCGCCGGAGGTGCCCTGGGCCCGATCATCACGCCGATCAACTCCGAGTGGGGCAAAGCAACTTCCTGGCACACCGACATGACCTTCGCCGCCAACCCGCCGGCGGCCTCGATCCTGCGGGCGATCACATTGCCCAGTTACGGCGGCACCACCCTGTGGGCGAACACCGCTACCGCCTACGACGCCCTACCCGGGCCGCTCAAGGATCTTGTCGAGAATTTGTGGGGTCTGCATACCAACAAGTTCGACTACGCGATCAGCGAGGCGGACCTGGAATCGTTGAGTGATGCCCAGCGGGCCATGGTGACCGGGTTTCAGCAGCCGGATTTCCGCACCGAACATCCGGTGCTGCGGGTACACCCGGAAACCGGCGAACGCACCCTGCTGGCCGGCAATTTCGTGCGCCACCTCATCGGGTTGGACCCGCACGACTCCGACGTTCTGTTCGACCTGCTGCAGTCGCGGATCACGCAGCCGGAGAACACCATTCGCTGGAGCTGGGAGGCCGGCGACGTGGCGATCTGGGACAACCGCGCCACTCAGCACCGCGCCGTCGACGACTACGACAACCAGCACCGGCTCATGCACCGCGTCACACTGCTCGGCGACGTCCCGGTCAACGCCCGCGGCGAGCGCAGCCGGGTGATCAGCGGCGCCCCCCTTGCCGTGGCGTAGTCAGGTGACTACACTCGCTGCTATGTAGTCAGTTGACTACACCCCTCTTCCGTGAAGGAACAGCGATGACAACCCTGATAGCAGTCGACAAGCTGGGCAGCCGCATCGGCGCGCAGATCAACGGCGTTCGCCTGGGCGGCGACCTCTCCCCGGCAGTCGTGGCGGAGATCCGCGCCGCGCTGCTGACCCACAAGGTGATCTTCTTCCGCGACCAGCAGCACCTCAACGACCAGCGGCAACTCGAGTTCGCCGCCCTGCTCGGCACCCCGATCGGCCACCCGGCGGCCACCGCTCTCGCACCGGACGCGCCAGTCATCACCCCGATCAACTCCGACCTCGGCAAGGCCAATCGCTGGCACACCGACGTCACGTTCGCCGCCAACTACCCGGCCGCTTCGATCCTGCGGGCGGTCTCGCTGCCCAGCTACGGCGGTTCGACGCTGTGGGCCAACACCGCGACGGCCTACGCCGACCTGCCCGAGCCACTGAAGTGTCTGGCCGACAACCTGTGGGCGGTGCACTCCAACCGCTACGACTATCTGGACAAAGCGATCCGCAACGAGCAGCTGACCGACCTGCAGCGCGCGTTCCGGCAGGCGTTCGAGATGCCCGACTTCCAGACCGAACACCCCGTGGTGCGGGTACACCCCGAGACCGGGGAGCGGACCCTGCTGGCCGGCGACTTCGTGCGCAGCTTCGTCGGGCTGGACAACCGCGAGTCCAGCGCCCTGTTCGACCTGCTGCAGAACCGGATCACCGTGCCGGAGAACACGATTCGCTGGAATTGGCAGCCGGGTGACGTGGCCATCTGGGACAACCGGGCCACCCAGCACCGGGCCGTCGACGACTACGACGACCAGTACCGGCTGATGAACCGGATCACGTTGATGGGCGACGTGCCCGTGGATGTCTACGGACAGCGCAGCCGAGTGGTCAGCGGGGCGCCGCTGGCGCTGGTGAGCTGACGGGTGAGCCGATCAGCCGGTCTTAATGATCAGCCGGTCTTAATGATCAGCCGGTCTTAATGATCAGCCGGTCTTAATGATCAGCCGGTCTTGCTGACCGGGTCGATCGGCAGCCACCGCAGCGCGCCCGGCGCGTCGGCGGGCACCACCGGATTCTCCGGCGCGATCGGGTCCAGCCTCCGGTAGGAGTCGCCCTGCAGCGGCCGCTCGTCGTTCTGGCCCTTGTTGGGCCAGAGCGACGCTGCCCGCTCGGCCTGCGCGGCGATCGACAGCGACGGGTTGACGCCCAGGTTCGCCGAGATGGCCGCGCCGTCGACGACGAACAGCGACGGGTAGCCGTACACGCGGTGGTAGGGATCGATGACGCCGTTCGACGGGCTGTCGCCGATCGCCGCGCCGCCCAGGAAATGGGCGGTCAGCGGGATGTTGAACAACTCGCCCCAGGTGCCGCCGGCCACGCCGTCGATCTTCTCCGCGATGCGGCGGGTCACCTCGTTGCCCACCGGGATCCAGCTCGGGTTCGGCTCGCCGTGCCCCTGCTTGCTGGAGAACCAGCGGATGCCGAGCCTGCCGCGTTTGGTGAACGTGGTGATCGAGTTGTCCAGGTGCTGCATCACCAGCGCGATCGTGGTGCGCTCACTCCACTCCTTGGGGTAAAGCATCCGCAGCATCAGCCTGGGGTTCGCGCGGGCCTGGTCCAGCAGCTGACGCCAGCGCGGCACATCGGTGCCCTGCGGTCCCGAGCCATCGGTCATCAGCGTCTGCAGCAGGCCCATCGCGTTCGATCCCTTGCCGTAGCGGACGGGTTCGACGTGGGTGTCGCTGGTCGGGTGGATCGACGAGGTGATCGCCACGCCGTGGGTCAGGTCCAGGTTCGGATCCACCTTCAACGTCGCCGCGCCGACGATGGATTCGGAGTTGGTGCGCGTCAGCACGCCGAGCCGGTCGGACAACCGCGGCAGCTTGCCTTTGTCCCGCATGTTGAACAGCAGGTGCTGAGTACCCCAGGTGCCGGCGGCCAGGATCAGGTGCGAGGCGGTGTAGGTGTGCCGATCGCGGCGCACCCAGCTGCCGGTGCGGACCGTCTTGACCTCCCACAGCCCGTCGGCGCGCTGCTCGAATCCCTTCACCGTGGTCATCGGAATCACCTGCGCGCCAGCAGATTCCGCGAGCGCGAGATAGTTCTTCAGCAGCGTGTTCTTGGCACCGTGCCGGCAACCCGTCATGCAGCATCCGCATTCCATGCAGCCGGTGCGCGCCGGTCCCGCGCCGCCGAAATACGGGTCGGGCACCGTCTGCCCCGGCGTCTGCTTGCCGTCGGGACCGAAGAACACCCCGACCGGGGTGGGCACCCAGGTGTCGCCGCAGCCCATCTCGTCGGCGACCTCTTTGAAAATGCGGTCGGCATCGGTGAAGGTCGGGTTGTAGACCACACCGAGCATCCGCTGCGCCTGCTGATAGTGGGGCATCAGCTCGTCACGCCAGTCGGTGATGTCCTTCCACTGCTGATCGTTGAAGAACGGGTCGGGCGGGATGTACAGCGTGTTCGCATAGTTCAGCGAGCCGCCGCCTACGCCGGCACCAGCCAGGATCATCACGTTCTTCAGCGGATGGATGCGCTGAATGCCGTAGCAGCCCAGCTTCGGCGCCCAGAGAAACTTCCGCAGGTCCCACGAGGTTTTGGCGAAATCTTTGTCTTCGTACCGACGGCCGGCTTCGAGCACCCCAACCCGGTAGCCCTTTTCCGTCAGGCGCAGCGCGCTGACACTGCCACCGAAGCCTGAACCGATAATCAATACGTCAAAGTCCGGTTTCATCGGAGCAGTATGACCCGCTTTACATCGGGCGCGTCAAGCAGTCTGCCGAGCAGACGCAAAATCGCGTGTTTTGGCGCTGCAACGTGCGATTTCATGTCTGCTCGCGACAGAACCGGGCCCCCTCAGCTGGCGACCGTCAGGCCGACCTTCTGGAACTCCTTGAGGTCGCAATAGCCCGCCTTGGCCATCGACCGGCGCAGACCGCCAACCAGGTTCAAGGTGCCGAACGGATCGTCGGAGGGCCCGTTGAGAACGCGCTGCAGCGGCGGGCGCTCGCCGACCGCGATCTGCAACAGAGCACCGCGTGGCAACGACGGGTGCGCGGCGGCCGACGGCCAGAACCAGCCTTCGCCCAGCGCCTCGGCCGACTCGGCCAGCGGCGTGCCGAGCATCACCGCGTCGGCGCCACACGCGATGGCCTTGGCCAGCTCGCCGGAGGTGTGGATGTCGCCGTCGGCCAGCACGTGCACGTAGCGGCCGCCGGTCTCGTCGAGGTATTCGCGCCGGGCGGCGGCGGCGTCGGCGATCGCGGTGGCCATCGCCACGCTGATGCCCAGCACCTCGTCGGTGGTGGTCACCCCGCGGGTGGAGCCGTAGCCGACGATCACCCCGGCCGCGCCGGTGCGCATCAGGTGCAGCGCGGTGCGGTGGTCCTGCACGCCGCCCGCGACGACCGGGATGTCCAGCTCCGAGATGAAGGTCTTGAGGTTCAGCGGCTCGCCATCGCTGGCGACGCGTTCGGCCGAGACGATCGTTCCCTGGATGACCAGCAGATCCACGCCGGCCTGCAGCAGCACCGGGGTCAGCGCCTGCGCGTTCTGCGGGCTGAGCCGCACCGCGGTGGTGACGCCGGCTTCCCGGATGCGGGCCACCGCCGCACCGAGCAACTCAGGGTTCAGCGGGGCCGCGTGCAACTCCTGCAGCAACCGGATCGCCGCCGACGGCTCGGGTTCTTTGGTTGCGGCCTCGATGAGCTGGGCAATCTTTGCCTGCACATCAGAGTGCCGCCCGATCAGCCCTTCGCCGTTGAGCACCGCCAGCCCGCCGAGCCGGCCGAACTCGATGGCGAACTCCGGGGACACCAGGGCATCGGTCGGGTGCGCCAGCAGCGGGATCTCGAACCGGTAGGCGTCGAGCTGCCACGCCGTCGACACATCCTGTGACGAGCGGGTGCGCCGAGACGGCACGATGTTGATCTCACTGAGTTCATAGGTACGACGGGCGCTACGGCCCATGCCGATCTCAACCATGGTCACCGTCAGCGGGCGTAGTAGTTCGGCGCTTCGACGGTCATCGCGACGTCGTGCGGGTGGCTCTCCTTGAGTCCGGCGGGCGTGATCCGGACGAATTGCGCCTGCTGCAGCACCTCGATCGTGGGCGAGCCGGTGTATCCCATTGCCGCACGCAACCCGCCGGTCAACTGGTGGATCACCGAACCGAGCGGGCCGCGGAACGGCACCCGCCCTTCGATGCCCTCGGGCACCAGCTTGTCTTCGGACAGCGCGTCGTCGGCGAAATAGCGGTCTTTGGAATAGGACTTCGCTCCACCCCGGCCTTGCATCGCACCCAGCGAGCCCATGCCGCGGTAGCTCTTGTACTGCTTGCCGTTGACGAAGATCAGCTCGCCGGGCGCCTCGGCGGTGCCGGCGAGCAGCGAGCCGAGCATGGCCGCCGACGCGCCCGCGGCCAGCGCCTTGGCGATATCGCCGGAGTACTGCAGCCCGCCGTCGGCGATCACCGGCACACCCGCGGGGCGGCATACCGCGACCGCCTCCAGAATCGCCGTGATCTGCGGTGCGCCGACACCGGCGACCACCCTGGTGGTGCAGATCGAACCGGGCCCGACGCCCACCTTCACGGCGTCGGCGCCGGCGTCGACCAGCGCCGCGGCCGCCGAGCGGGTCGCGACGTTGCCGCCGACCACGTCGACCCGGTCGCCCACCTCGAGCTTGAGCTTGTTCACCATGTCCAGCACCAGCCGGTTGTGCGCGTGCGCGGTATCGACCACCAGCACATCCACCCCGGCGTCGACCAGCATCATCGCGCGCACCCAGGCGTCGCCGCCGACGCCGACGGCCGCTCCGACGAGCAGCCGACCGTCGCTGTCCTTGGTGGCCAGCGGGTGCTGCTCGGTCTTGACGAAATCTTTGACGGTGATCAGCCCGGTCAGCCGGCCGTGGCCGTCCACGATCGGCAGCTTCTCGATCTTGTTGCGGCGCAGCAGGCCCAGTGCCGCCGAGGCGCTGACCCCCTCCTGAGCGGTGATCAGCGGCGACTTGGTCATCACCTCGGCGACCTGCCGGTTCTGGTCGACCTCGAAGCGCATGTCGCGGTTGGTGATGATGCCGACCAACGCGCCGTCGTCGTCGACCACGGGCAGACCGGAGATGCGGAACCGCGCGCACAGCGCGTCGACCTGGGCCAGCGTGTTGTCCGGGCGGCAGGTGACCGGATCGGTGACCATGCCGGCCTCGGAGCGCTTCACCATCTCCACCTGGCCCGCCTGTTCGGCGACGGGAAGGTTGCGGTGCAGCACGCCCATACCGCCGGCGCGCGCCATCGCGATCGCCATCCGGGATTCGGTGACAGTGTCCATCGCCGAGCTGACCAGCGGCACCTTGAGACGGATCCGCTTGGTGAGCTGGCTGGAGGTGTCCGCGGTGGCCGGCACCACATCAGAGGCCGCGGGCAGCAGCAGGACATCGTCGAACGTCAGGCCCAGCATAGCGATCTTGTGCGGGTCGTCGCCTCCGGTGGGCACCGCGTCTCCGGACAGGCCGCCCACGCGCACGTACGGGCTGCCGACCAGGTCGGAGCTGTCTTCGAGGCCGGACATGCCACGGGACATCGGCGGGGCCCTCCAAATGCAGGCTGGGGTAAGAAAGATCATCCTATCGGCTTCCGGGGACAGCCCGACTCGCGACTTCGCTGTGTCATCTGGGTAGCGGCGCCGACGCGCCACGGTGCCGTGCCCGGGGGCCTGGGGCGCGCCCCGGCAATTTCTGGCGTTATCACTACCGGCCTGCGTAGGCTATGGGGGTGCGTGACCACCTCCCGCCGGGTTTGCCTCCCGATCCCTTCGCCGACGACCCCTGTGACCCGTCGGCGGCCCTGGAGGCCGTCGAGCCGGGTCAGCCGCTCGACCAGCAGGAACGGATGGCCGTCGAAGCGGATCTAGCGGACTTGGCGGTATACGAGGCACTGTTGGCGCACCGCGGGATCCGCGGCCTGGTGGTCTGCTGTGACGAGTGTCAGCAGGACCACTACCACGACTGGGACATGCTGCGGGCGAACCTGCTGCAACTCCTCATCGACGGCACGGTGCGTCCGCACGAGCCGGCCTACGACCCCGAGCCGGACGCCTACGTCACGTGGGACTATTGCCGCGGGTACGCCGACGCCTCGCTCAATGAAGCGACGTCGGACGCCGACGGTTTTCGCCGCCACCTCTGAGGCGCGCGCTCCCTGATTGAAGGCCTGATTTAAGGCGCAGTGCCGCCCGGGAACGGTGTTCTCGGGGTAGCCGGCCCGGAAGTCCTGTCCCACAGTTGCCCCGACGGCGTCGACGGAGCCGGTGAAGCCGCTCCCGCCGCCGGCGAGTTCGGCGTGACCGATGTACCCGGCTTGGGCTTACTTGTGGTGGTCGGCGTCGCCGTGCCGTCCCTCGTCGCAGGTGACGGCGATGTCGACGGCGTGGTGGTCGACGCGTTGGGCTTCGTGGTGGTGGGTGTCGTTGACGGGCTGGGCGCCGTCGTGGTGGCCGGCAGCGGCGTGGTGGTGGGGGTCAGTGTCGGAGTGGTCGAGTCGACCGGTTCCGTCGGCTCCGGCGACGTCGATCCCTCGACCGCCACCGGGGGTGACGCCTCGGTGGCAGGCGCCAGCGGCTGTGGCGTCCACGAATTCGCCGGGGCATCGGGAACCGCCAACTTGGTGGAGGGCGGCGAGGCGGGGCGGGCCGTCGCGTTGGGGTCGCGCTTTTCCACCTTGGTGTTGAGCTGATTCACCTCTTCGAGCAGGCCCTGCCGGCGGCCACCGTCGTTGACGGCCTGCAGCGTGCTGCTGACTTCGGCCAGTTGGGTCTGCGCCTGGGCCCACTGACCCTGGGCGATCATCTGCTCCACCTTGGCCAGGTCGGCCTTGGCGGACAGCACGATCTGATCGTCACTGACCCGCGGCTCGTTGAACATCATGGCGTGCAGGCCGTACAACAGGTCGCCGGGCCGGGCGTCGCCGACGACCGCACCGAATCCGCTGAGGATCAGCAGGGTCGCGGCCACGGAGCCGACGGCGGCGAGGCCGCGCCGGCCATGGCTACGGTCCATCATCCCGTCGCGCAATGCGTCCTCGGCCTCGTCCTGGGAGACCAGCGCACTCGCCGGCGGCCAGCGAAGGTCGTCGCGCCATTCACCCAGCAGTGCCGTCAGTGCCTGGTCGTTCAAGTCGTCGGAACCGCCGAATGCGCCCTCGGTGCGTGCCGCGAGCGCGTCGAGGAGCAGATCGGTGTGGGCCACCTCGTCCAGCGCCGGACGATCATTGCCGAAATCAGAACTACGCATATTCACCTGCCGCGACGATCTCGTCTCTCAACCGTTGAAGGGCGCGGTGTTGCGCCACCCGAACGGCACCCGTCGTGCTGCCGACGGCGGCAGCGGTCTCCTCCGCGCTCAGACCCACCACCACGCGCAGGATCAGGATCTCTCGTTGCTTGGCCGGCAGAATTTCCAGCAATTCGTTCATCCGGGTCACCGAGTCGGCTTCGATGGCCCGCTGCTCCGGACCGGCATCAGAAGACCGGCGCTCGGGCACCTCTTCGGCGGGGTAAGCCAGGTCGCGGCCGGCGGCCCGGTGGGCGTCGGCGACTTTGTGCGCCGCGATGCCGTACAGGAAAGCCAGGAAGGGCCGCCCTCGGTCCCGGTAGCGCGGCAACGCCGTGATGGTCGCCAAGCACACCTCCTGAGCCACGTCATCTGCAGACAGTCCGCCACGTTCGACGGTGCCGACGCGGGCTCGGCAGTATCGGACGACGATCGGACGGATGGTCTCCAGCACCTCCCGAAGCGCGTTCCGGTCCCCCGCAGCGGCCTCCACAACCACTGCGTCGAGACGTTCTCCCTGCATTGTCATCGACGGTGGTTTCTCCAAAGTCACAGACGGGACTCATCCCGGGCTAACTCGCTGAGCGACAATAACGGGCGGACAGAAGGTCAAGCAGTACGCCAGGTCCCGCCGGCGCGTTGTACTTCACCTGCGCAAATATCCCGAATTTCGACGAGTTCGGGCAGCCCCTGTGGCTCAACCGTGACGCTTCCGGTATCGATCAGCAAGCAAGCCAGCGCCCACCGAAGCGGGTTCAGGCCCAGCGGTTCAGCGGCCTGAAGTGCCTGTTCCGCCACCGACCGGGCCCGATCGAGCGCCCCGGCGCTGCACAGCGCGGCAGCCAGCACCACGTCGCTTTTGACGCGGTGCCGCGCGGACCCGCCGGTCATGGACTGTGCCTTCTGGACCGCTTCTTCCGCGCGGCGCACGGCGGTCGAGCCGTCACCGGAGGCCATGGCCAGCTCCGCACCCACCCAGCCTCTGCGCACCGCGAGCCGGTCGGCCGTCTGCGGCGCCAGCACAGCTCCGTCCAGCGCGGCGTCCGCCCGCGTCAGCAACGTCGCCGCCGCGGCAAACCGGCCCACGCCCAGCGCGTCTGCGGCCAGACCGACGAGGGCGTCGGCCCGCGCCTCGGGATCATCGCCCGCCAGCGCGAAGGCCCGCCCGTCCCAGCCGCGCGCCAGGGTGTGCCAGCCCAGCTGGCGCAGAAACGATCCCTGGGTGCTGTGTGCCAGTGACGCGAGCGGGCCGGCAGTGACGCGCTGTCGCAGCGTGGCCAGGTCGGCGTAGGCACTGCCGTAGCGACCCTGACCCCCGGCGGCCACGGCTCGCAGCCACAGCTGCCGCGGTGTGCGCGCGGTCGGAAGTGGCCACTCACCCGGACCGCCCCCGAACGCGGCATCCTCAAATGCCTTGTCGAGCTCAGCAACGCCCGACGCCTCGCGTGCAGTGATGATTTCGCCCCCGCCTGTCGACGCTTCGACAAATCCCGCCGAAAGATTACTGCATGCGGTGGGCAGAATCGCCCGCCGCGTCCCGAAAGTTGAATACAAATTGTGGGTGAACGGCTCCGCTCCGCCCACGAACGAGGGCGATGACACCGCCACTCGGCCCCCGTCACCGGATCACCACGCGATCCGAATTCGAATATTCGAATGGCATTCCGATTTACGGTCAAATTCATTAAGAAAGGGGGCTGACATTTGTTGCCACCGCCATTATGTTTCTTACTGCCATGATTTCGGCGTGATCGGGTCGGCACCCCCGCACGTGAGACGGAACAGGCAGGAAGGACCCTTCGCGATGAGCTTCTTCACGTCCCTGCCAGAGGTCACGTCAGAGCAGATGTTCAGCGGGCCGGGCGCGGGCCCGATGCTGGCCGCCTCTGCGGCATGGGCGGCATTGGCCGATGAGCTGGACACCGCCGCCACTTCGTTCGCTTCACTGATTTCCGACCTGCTGACCTCGGGGTGGCAAAGCCCGGCAGCGAGAACCATGGCCGGTGTCGCCGCGCAGTACGGGGACTGGCTCGACGCGGCAGCCTCCCACGCCGGCGGAGCGGCGGCCGGAGCCCAATCGGTAGCCAGCGTCTACGAAGTCGCCCGGGCCGCCGTGGTGAACCCGATCGCGATCGCGATCAACCGCAACCGTCTGGTGTCGCTGGCGCTGACCAACATCTTTGGCCTCAATGCCCCGGCAATCGCGGCCACTGACGGTGAATACGAAGAAATGTGGGCCACGAATATCGCCGCGATGGTGGGCTACCACGGCGGCGCGAGCGCGATCGCCCAACAGCTGGTGCCATGGCAGAACGCGCTGAGCGGCGTCTGCCGTCAGATCGCGCCGGCAACCGGAGGCGTCGGCGGTACCGCATTGCCACCGGCCCCGGCCGCCACGGCGGTCGAGTACGGACTGATCGCCGGACTCATCGCAACCAGGCTCGGCTCGGGTATCCGGGTGCTGAGCTCGGTCGATACGCTATTCACCGCGACGATGGGGCAGCTGACCAGAGTTGCCTCAGAGCTGAGCGGCCCGGTGTTGATCACCCAGGCGGCGGCGCAGCTTTCCGCCGTGGCGGCGAACCCCGCCCTGCTCACCCGGGCCGCATCGGACATGTCGGCCGTGGCATTCAGTCCGGCGATACTCACCCAGGCGGCAGCGCAGCTGTCGGCCGTCGCGGCCGCACCGACAGCGATCGCCGCCGTTGTCGCCGACCCCGCGCTGGTCACTCAGGCGGCAGCACGCCTGTCGACAATCGTGGCGAACCCCGCTGTGCTGGCGCCGCTCGCTGACCCGACGCTGCTTACCCAGACCGCCGCCCAACTATCGGCCGTCGCAGCCAACCCGGTCCTGCTCACCCAGGCCGCCGCCCAGCTGTCCGCCGTCGCGGCCAACCCGGTCCTGCTCACCGAGGCAGCAGCCCAGATGTCGGCGATCGCGGCAAACCCGGGTCTGATCGCCTCCGTCGTCAGCCCGATCATGCTCACCCAGGCGGCCGGCCAACTGTCCGCCGTCGCAGCCAACCCCGGCCTACTCACCCAAGCCGCCGGCCAACTGTCCGCCGTCGCAGCCAACCCCGGCCTACTCACCCAAGCCGCCGGCCAACTGTCCGCCGTCGCAGCCAACCCGGGCCTGCTCACCCAAGCCATCGAACAAGCGGGTGGTGCCATCTCCCTGACCCCGATCTCCATCGACCCGACGCTGATCACCCAAGCCACCACCTTGGCGCCGGTCGCTACCGCACCGGAGGCCGCCGCGCCGGCGTTGCAGGCTTGATCTGCCCACCGGTAAGAGCTTCTGACCGCAAATTGCGGATGACGCTCGCAGCCGGACAATTGCCGACGGTTGGTATGTAACCGCCCGGCCGAACATACCGAAACTGACACTGGGACGCGTTCGACACACAATCGGAATTGTGCGCTGAAAACTTCGCGAAATGGACTCCCGCGTTAAGCGGATCCCCATTATCTTTTCTCTTGTCACGATTCCCGGATCAGCGGTGATCGCCGAGCGCTTCAGCCAAAGGATGTGGTGCGTAATGGTGGCGGCCGGAGAGGGAATGGCGGCATCGGTCGGTGGGCGGCGGAGCACCGCCGCGCACACGGCGCCGGGGAGGCGGCAGCAAAGTTCAGACGGGGGTCAGGGTAGATCACCTCGGAGCCGCCATCGCGATGGCGGTCAGGCCGGACGTACCGGCCAGGAAGGAACACTGCGATGAGTTTCCTGGTGTCGTCACCGGAGGTCACTTCAGCCCAGATGTACGCCGGCGCAGGTCCAGCACCCATGTTGGCCACCGCGGCCGCCTGGGACGGGCTGGCCGACGAATTGGGGTCGGCGGCCAAGTCGTTCACCTCGCTGCTCTCGGACCTGACGGCCTCCGCCTGGCAGGGACCCGCGGCATTGGCGATGGCCGCCGTAGCCAAGACGTACGCCGAATGGCTCGGCGGTGCCGCCAGCCATGCCGGAGGGGCGGCGACGGGCGCCAAAGCTGTGGCGAGCATTTACGAAGCGGCCCGTGCTGCCGTCGTGCATCCGGTCGAAATCGCGGTCAACCGGAACAACGTGGTGTCGCTGGCGATCCACAACATCTTCGGCATCAATGCGCCGGCGATCGCGGCCAAGGAGTTCGAATACGAAGAGATGTGGGCCAGGGACGTGGCCGCGATGGTGGGCTACCACGGCGGTGCCGTCGAGGTGGCGCGGCAGTTGGTGCCGTGGCAGAGCGCGCTGAAATCCCTGCCCGGGCAGGTTGCGGCGGCAACCGGGATCGGAGTGGCTGCGTTGCCGCCGGCGCCCGCGGCCACGGCCGTCGAGTACGGCCTGATCGCCGCCCTGATCGGCGTGGGCGCCATAGGTGCGATTTCGACGGTGGGTGACCAGTTGGGGAAGGTGGGCTACGCCGTCGGTACGGCCTTTGCGCCCGCGACGAAGGCGGTGACAACGGCCGCGGCCGCGGTGGCGGCAAGCGCTAATGCGGCCGTCGCGCCGGTGGCCAAGGCGATCGCCGAGACCCCCGTCGTGGCGGCGGCGAACGCAGCGATCACGCCCGTCGTCCAACAGATCGCGACGTCGGCCAATGGCGTGGTGGCGACCGCGACCGGCCAGCTGTCGGCGATCGCCGGCTCGGCCCAGGACGCACTGGCCCAGCAGCTCGCGACGGTCGCCGCCAACCCGCAGGTCCTGAACAACCTCCTGCAGGCGTCGTTGGCCAATCCCGCGCTGCTCAACCAGATCGTGCCGCTGCTGGCGAATAATCCGGCGCTGGTGACCACCGCGTTCGGGCTCCTGTCCAGCAATCCACAGTTGGTGATGAGTCTGGTGGCGCAGGTGCAGAGCAACCCGGCACTGGCCGCGCAGCTATTCGGGGCGTTCGCTCAGCTCCAGGCCAGCAACCCGGCGCTGGCGGCACAGTTGGTGGAGCTGGCTAAGCAACTGGGCAGCCAACTGGGCATCGGCCAGGCTGCCTGAGGCGGGGCGCCCTTTCCCTGCATCACCGCTGCGGTCCAAAGAATGTCCGGGCGGCGGTAACGCACGCGCACCTAAGGTTTCAATCACCGTGATATCTGCGAATCATCGGTAAAAAGTTTGTGCGCTCCGTGTTACCGGAATATTACCCAAGATGGCTTTGGTGGCTATTACAGCTTGCTCACATGATAGCCCTGAGCTGGCGTTTTACCCTGACGAACCGATCCGGTTAGCACACCTAGCCTTCGGCAAAGGCGTCACAGATGAACGCGGAGTTAATTCTCAAACAACGGGCACGTATTTCACCACACCGTGGGCCTATTGACGGCATTTCGATAGCCCACCTAGCGTCTAACGTGTTCGGTGTAGTCATCGGTGACGCCACTGCCATTCAGTTGCACAACTCGCCTCGTTCGCGAGCCTGCCCACTCAGGTGTGCCGTGCAGAGAGGGAATCAGCAATGCCACAGCCGGAACAGCTACCTGGACCCAACGCCGACATCTGGAACTGGCAGTTGCAGGGGTTGTGCCGCGGTGTCGACTCGTCGATGTTCTTTCATCCCGATGGTGAGCGTGGCCGCGCGCGGATGCAACGCGAGCAGCGGGCCAAGGAGATGTGCCGGCGTTGCCCGGTGATCGATGAATGCCGTACCCACGCACTAGACGTCGGCGAGCCCTACGGGGTATGGGGTGGCCTTTCGGAAGCCGAGCGCGACATGCTGCTCAAGGGCTCCCTCGGACGCAACCGCGGAATCCGCCGCTCGGCCTGATTACGGCAAGACGACGCAGGCCCGGGTGGCGTACCCCGGGCCTGTGTTCTGTCGCGCCTGGTTCAGCCGGCAGCCAATCTCAGCAGTTCATCTACCGACCATTGATCGTCGGCGTGATCACCGTATTTGCGCGCGAGTACCGTCGCGTCCGGACCGATCAGGAAGTCGGCGGGCTTACCCAGGTGATTCTCCGTCGGCGCCAAACTTCCGAACATCGATCGCACGGACCCCATCCGGCGTACACCGCGACCGGCGGCGTGCATCGCTCGGGGATGAAGGACCGAACGCAGGGAGGATCCGACTGCGAACTCGCCGTACAACCGGCGATCGGGATCGGCTATCACTGCGAACGGCAAGTCGGCCTGATAGCGGCGAAGCGCCTCGGCGTGCGAATGGAAGACCACCACCTCGGTGATCCCGGCGTCGGCGATCTCTTCGTGCCGGGACGCGATCTCGCGCAGGTGCAGGCTGCAGATAGGGCACGCGGCAAACCGCCGGAACTGAAGATGCACGAGGCCACCGGCAGCGGGAATCGCGACGGCGTCACCGTCGATTGCCGTCACTGTCCGCGCATCGATCAGGTCGCCTACATTCAGCATCACCCGTGCTCCGATCTCCGCCGCTTCACTCCGGGGCAGCGTAACCCCCTCATCCCGCGTCGAGGAGCGGCCGAAGCGCCTCACCCACCGCCGAGACGACGCCCGGGGTGTAACCGTGAGTCGGCAGATTGACGATCACGCCGTCGATGCCCGCGTCGAGGACCCGGCTCTTGATCTGCTCGGCCACCTGCTCGATCGTGCCGGTGACGGCCCGTCCGCCGCGCGCTTCGCCGATGTCCTGAGGTGCGCCGTACCCGTCGACCACCACCGTCAGCAGACAGCTCGTTTCCAAAGTTGCCGGGTCGCGGTCGATTTCGGCACAACGCTGCCGTAGTACCTCGAGCTTGGCCGGCAGGACGTCCATGTCGGCAATGATATTGAGGTGGTCCGCGTACCGGGCGGCCAGCCGGAACGTCTTCTTTTCGCCGCTGCCGCCGAGCATGACCGGAATATGGTCTCGATAGCGTGGCTCGTTGATCGCGTTCTCGGTCCGATACCACTTGCCGGAGAAGCTGGGCCGCTCGCCGTGGAACATGGGCACGATGATCTGCAGCGCCTCGTCGAGCTTTTCGAACCGCTCGGTGAAGGTGTCGAAGTCGAAGCCCAGCTGCCGGTGTTCCAGCTCGAACCAGCCGGCCCCGATGCCGAGGATCGCACGTCCCGCACTCACCACGTCCAGCGTCGTGACCTCCTTGGCCAGCAACGTCGGGTTGCGGTAGGTGTTGCCGGTCACCAACGTCGACAGCTGCACGCGCTCGGTGGCGGTCGCCAGGGCACCCAGCGCCGTGTAGGCCTCCAGCATGGGTTCATCCGGTTCGCCCAGCCCGGGCAATTGGTAGAAGTGGTCCATCAACAGCACGGTGTCGAATCCGGCACTCTCGGCCTCCTGCGCCTGCGCCTTCACGGCGGGGAACAGGTCGGCGACCGGGGTGCCGTAGGAGAAGTTGGGAATCTGCAATCCGAGTCGAATGGTCATGTAGTGGTGTAACCACACCTGGCCGGGATTAAGTCCCGGTTCGGCCGGATCCGTTGCACCGCGGCGCATTGTCGCCACCAACATTGCGGGTGGATGACCGGCACGAGTCGATCTCGTTGCACATCACCGACTATGCCTGTGCGGCATAGTAATTCACTACTCTTCGCACCCCATTCCGGTGGCACTATTCGCCCCCTTGACCGATAGTCATAGGGACCACACAGAAACGAACGCACGAGGACAACGAACCGGCGACATGGCCGAAATCTTTCAATTCCACCGCGAGATCATCGTCAGCGGCGACGACCCGCTGTCGAGGACCATCGCCGAGGAGCTTCGGGGCGCCGGCGCGCGGATCATCAAGATCAACACCGCCGCCGACCTGCGCGCCGCCGGGGTACACCGCGCCCGTGCCGTCGTCTGCGCCGGGCCCAACGATGCGGTGAACCTCGAGATTGCCTTACTGGCACGGGAATTCAGTCCTAACGTACGGGTGGTGGCACGCCTGGCCAACGAGGTGCTGCGCCGAGGGGTGGCCGGCGTCAACGGACCCGGCGCGATCCTGGATCTCGCCGACCTGGCGACGCCCTCCATCGTCGAAGCGGTGCTGTCCCGCAACGCACACCAATTCGAAGCTGCGGGAATCGATTTCGTCGTCTGGGGTTCCGAGGCGCCGCACGACGGGACGCTGCGCGAGATCCACGCCGACCTGGCGCCGGTGGCCGTCGTGCACGGCAGGAACTCCCCCGTCCCCGGCGAGGTGGTGCCCTGCCCGGGACGCGACCAACAGGTCTACGCCGGCGACTGGACCTCCATGATCGGCGTCAAGGACGAACTGGAGGCCCGCGGGATCACCGTGCCACCACCGACGGCGACGCGGTCGCGCCACTCCCGCATGCGCCGCGCCATCGATGCGACCCGTGCCATGCTCGACGACCTGAATCCGATGGTGTACCCCTCGCTGGTGTTCACGGCATTGCTGACGCTCGGCTCGACCGTGGTGGTGCGCCTGGGCCATCACAACCCGGACCTGTCCTGGCTCGACGCTCTCTACTTCGCTTCCGAGACGATCACCACGGTCGGGTACGGCGATTTCAGCTTCGCGTATCAATCCACGTTTCTGCGCTTGTTCGCTGTCGGACTGATGTTCGGCGGCGTGATCATCACCGCGGTTCTCACGGCGTTTCTCGCGGACCTGCTGCTGTCGCGGCGCTTCGTCAACACCACCGGACGGCTACGGGCCCGGCACATGCGCGGCCACATCGTCGTCATCGGCCTCGGTTCGATCGGTGTCCGGGTGGTCACCGATCTGACCGCTGCCGGTTACGACGTCCTGGTGGTCGAGCAGAACGAGAACAACCCGTTCCTGCAGACGGTGGCCGAACTGGACGTACCGGTCATCTTCGGTGACTCGACGATGCGTCAGACGCTGGAGGCGGCGCGAGTCGATCATGCGCGCGGTGTGGCAGTAGTGACCCGCGACGACATGGAGAACATCGAAACGGGGATCGTGCTGCTCGAGATCCTGGGATCCGACACGACGGTTCCGATCGTCATGCGGGTGCAAGGGCGCGCCCTGGGCACTGCGATCAACCGGCGGTTCGGCTTCGAGAACGTGCGGTCGATCGTCGACCTGGCGGCTCCCTGGTTCATCGGGGCGGCGATGGGCCTGCAGGTGCTGGGCACCTTCTGGGTCGGCCAGCGCTCCTTCATGGTGGGCGCGATGCTGGTGGCGGCGGGCAGCGAACTGGACGGACTCTTGATGCTCGAGCTGTCCACCCAGACCCGGGTCATCGCCATCATCCGCCCGGAGGGCCCGATCAGATTGCGCCCCCGCCGCGACGCGCGGCTCAAGGCGGGCGACACCGTCTACCTCATCGGCCCCTACCGGGAACTGATCGCGACGCTGCGCAAGGGCCAACCACCCCCGCTGACCGCGATCAACGGCGAGCGGACGACGACGCTGGCCGCCGCCCGCCGACCCGACGTCCGCCCGCCACGGTGGGCCCAGGACGTCGAGGTTTAGACATCGTAGTAGAGCGCGAACTCAAAAGCCGTGGGCCGCAGGTTGAATGGCGCCAGCTCGTAGTCGCGCTTGTAGTTGATCCAGGTCTGGATCAGGTCAGGCGTGAAGACGCCTCCCTCGGTGAGGTATTCGCTGTCCTCCTCCAGACGGTCGATCACCGCAGAGAGCTGCGTCGGCGCCTGCGCGATGTCCGCGGCCTCTTCGGGCGGTAGGTCATACAGGTCCTTGTCAATGGGCGGGGGCGGTTCGATCTTGTTCCTGATGCCGTCCAGCCCGGCCATCAACATCGCCGCGAACGACAGGTACGGGTTGCCGGAGGCGTCCGGACAACGGAACTCCAGCCGCTTGGCTTTCGGGTTATTGCCGGTGATCGGGATGCGTACGCACGCAGAGCGATTGCGCTGGCTGTAGACCAGATTGATCGGCGCCTCGTAGCCCGGCACCAGACGCTTGTAGGAGTTGATGGTCGGATTGGTGAACGCCAGCAGTGACGGCGCGTGGTAGAGCAACCCGCCGATGTAATGGCGGGCGGTGTCCGAGAGGCCGGCGTACCCGTCCTCGTCGTACATCAGCGGCACGCCGTCTTTCCACAACGACTGGTGGCAGTGCATACCCGAGCCGTTGTCGCCGAACAGGGGCTTGGGCATGAACGTCACGGATTTGCCTGCCTGCCAAGCGGTTTGCTTGACGATGTACTTGTACATCTGGTGATCGTCGGCCGCATGCAGCAGGGTGTTGAACCGGTAGTTGATCTCGGCCTGGCCACCGCTGCCCACCTCATGGTGCCCCTTCTCCAGGGCGAAGCCGGCGTTGGTCAGATGGGTGAGCATTTCGTCGCGCAAGTCGACGTAGTGGTCGGTCGGGGCGACCGGGAAGTACCCGCCCTTGGGGCGTACCTTGTAGCCGCGGTTCGGGCTGCCGTCCGGCTCCGTCTCCGCCCCGGTGTTCCACCATCCGGAGGTCGCGTCGACCTTGTAGAACGCGCCGTCGATGCGCGAATCGAAGCTCACCGAATCGAAGATGTAGAACTCGGCCTCGGGCCCGAAGTAAGCGGTGTCGGCGATGCCGGAGGTGATCAGGTAATTCTCGGCCTTGCGGGCGACGTTACGCGGATCGCGGGAGTAGGGCTCCAGGGTGAACGGGTCGTGCACGTGGAAATTCACGTTCAGCGTGGGGGCCTTGCGGAACGGGTCGATGGTCGCGGTCTCCGGGTCCGGAAGCAACAGCATGTCGGACTCGTGGATCGACTGGAATCCGCGGATCGAGGATCCGTCGAAGGCCAGGCCCTCCTCGAACACGTTCTCGTCGAAGGCGTAGATGGGAATTGTGAAGTGCTGCATGGTGCCTGGCAGGTCGCAGAAGCGGACATCGACATACTCGATGCTCTCGTCCCTGGCGAGTTTGAATATGTCGTCGGGTGTCTTTTCGGACAAGGGATGCTCCTTTTTCGGCTATCCGCTGGTGCGCACCTCCCATTGACACATGCCGTGCCGCACGCCGCATCCGGAGAGGTTTGGCATAGGACAATCGGGGTAGGCACGCCTCATGAAAAAGGGCGTAACACTCGCGGTCGCGGCGCTGGCCACGACAATCGCACCATTGGCCGCCTGCTCGACGCAGCAGGGCGGCAGCACCTCGTCGTCGTCTGGCGGGCAGAGCGGCGCGGAGAAGCTGAGCACTCAGCTGAAGGGTGCTGATGGTAGCCAGATCGCTACGGCCACTTTTGATTTCGCAAGCGGTTACGCGACCGTGACGGTGGAGGCCGGCCCCAATTCGGTGCTGACTCCCGGGTTCCACGGGCTTGCTGTCCACTCGGTGGGCAGTTGCGAGCCCAGCGCCTTCGAGTCCGCGGGAGGCGTGTACCAGGCGTCCGGCCATACGGGGTATCCCGCCAGCGGCCGGCTGACCGCCTTGCAGGTCCGGCCCGACGGCTCGGCGAAACTGGTCACCACGACCAGTGGCTTCACCGCCGCGGACCTCAGAAACAGCTCCGGCACCTCGCTGGTCATCTCCTCGGAGCCGAGCACCTTCGGCGAGCCTTCCGCCGACGAAACCGGTAAGCGATTGGCGTGCGGCGTCATCGCGGCGGCGTCCTCGACGACGACCACGTCGTCGACCACCTCGTCCACAGCGACGACCACCAGTGTCACCACGGTCACCACCACGACCGCTGTCGTGCCCCCGGCGACCACGAGTACGAGCACCAGCACAGTGACCGTCACCGGCACCCCGACCACGACGTCGACAGCGCCGAAGACGGTCACGACTCCTCCTGGCGGCTGAGCCGCGATCGGCACATGCAGACGGCGCTCTTCACGCTGGGACTGGCCCTGTTCCTACTCGGCCTGCTGACCGGGTTCGCTGTCTCATCGCTGAAAAACCCGCGCATGGCGCTGTCGAGCCATCTTGAAGGCGTGCTTAACGGGATGTTCCTGGTGCTGGTGGGCCTGCTGTGGCCGCACCTACACCTGTCCGGTGCGTGGGCTGCCACCGCGGCCGGGCTCATCGTGTACGCCGCCTATGCGAATTGGCTTGCCACACTGCTCGCGGCAGCCTGGGGCGCCGGTCGCAGACTCGCACCAATCGCGACCGGCGACCACCGGGCCTCCGCCGGGAAAGAGCGCACCGTCAGCGCCATGTTGTTGTCCCTCGGGGCGGCGCTCATCGCCGGCGTGGGCCTCGTCATGGTGGGACTGTGCCGCTAGGCGTCCCAGGACGTCAGATCGCGTGCCGGAATGCCCTGGGCAGCACAGTAATTCGTGTAGCGCTCGATGGAGGTCTTGTGGTTCTCCTGCCACAGGATGGTGTTGTTCTCGTCGGTGAACAGCAGCTCGCCGACGATGAAGAAGAACACCTCGGTGTCCTCCACACTCTCCGGGGTGTGCCGCGAGCCGGCGACTTCGTAGACGGTGTCACCCGCGCGGGAAACCCAGTTGTTTTCCTTGTAGCGCCAGGCTCCTTTGACGGTGTGCCCGACCACGATGCCGGTGTGGTAGTGCGGGGCCAGCTCCAGTCCGGCCGGAAACTTCATCGAGACGACGATCTCGGCACGGACCGGATCGACCTTCCAGTACTTCAGATAGACCTCGTCGCTGAGTGGGGTGAACGGAATCCAGGGGTTGTCGGCGCCGCTCATGTAGTTGACGTCGAGTTCTTGCATTGTCTGCATCGGGGTCTCCTTGCTCCGGGTTGGCGGCCGGTCGGCCAACTGACCCAAACCGTAGGGACGGACGGCGCGGATTACTTGGCGCGCGACGCCAAGGTTGCCCGCTCCCTTTGTACTGACGTCACAGTTGCCGGTTGAGTCCCGGCAGCGTGGGCAGCAGCGCAAGTGCCACTGCGAGGTCGAGGCTGTCGGTGTCGATGCTGCGGCCGAGGATCACCTGCGCCTGATCGACGCGGTAGCTGACGGTGTTCGGGTGCACAGTGAGCCGTCGGGCGGCCCGGACGCGGCTCCGATTTTCTTGCAGGTAAACCGATAACGTCGTGGCAACCCGGAAGGTTGCCTCGTCGTCGGCCGCCAGTGGCCCCAGCACCCGGTGCACGAAGGCCTCCGCGAGTTCGGCGTCGCAGCTGGCCAGTGCGGTGACCGCGATGTCCCGGTAGCGCGTCACCACATCGGCGCGGGCCCCCAGCAGCGAGGCGACCCGCCGTGCGTTGGCGGCTTCGGAATGACTGCACCGGAAGCCTTTCAGGCCGTGGCCCGGCTCGCCGAGACCGACCCGAACGCCCGCCGGAAGCTTGATCGGATGTGCAGCGAAATCGAATGTGCCGAAAGCACTTTGATGGCTGATCCAACCGAACGCCGACAGCGGCCCGACCGGGTGGACGAAGATTGTCTCACCGCCCAGCTCACGCGCGATCACGCCGAGCGCCTCACTCAAGGCCGCCTGTACGTCGGCGTCCTCCTGCACCGCCTCGACCCACGCCACCGCCCCGACGTGGTGACGATTGACGTCATAGCGCAACCGCTTCGAGGCTCGCTGCTGGTCTCGTTCGCGTTGCGCCAGGATGTCCTCGATGGCGTCGGCACGCGCGGCGGCGGTGTTGCGCAGCCACGCTTCCCGTTCGGCTTCGTAGGCCTGCTCCGCAAGGTTCAGGGCGGCATCGACGTAGCCGAACATCCAGCTGGTGGCCAGTCGGAGCGCTGCGGCCTGGTGCGCCTGGTCCGCCCCGGTCGCCGTGATGCGGTCCCACATCCACTGCCACACCAGCTCATGAGTCACCCGGTAGAAGCGCATCAGGCTGGCCAGCGGGATCTGACGCTGCACGGCGCCGCGGGCCACTGCCCGAGTCGGCGCCGGCAATTCGGCGTCGTGGGGGTCGCCGCCGAGGTCGATGATGTCGGCCAGCTGGCGCAGGCTCGCCGCGGTGCTGACCACGTTCTCTTCGACCGCCTGCGGGGCCGGAACCAGTGCGGGCATCTCCGCCTGCACCCGGGCGACGGCAAGTGCGGCGAGTTCGGTTGCGCACGTGCGTAATTCGCTGGCGATAGGGCGTAGCAGCGTTTCCCAGACCCGCTCGGCGCCCGGCTCACGAAACGGTTCCCAGGTGGGCTTCATGCCGGCTCAACCTACCCCGTCGCGACCCGGCAACCATCCGGATCGGCGATATTGTCCGGCCTCTTTTGTGATCCGCTCACAAAATCCGCGATGGCTCTTGGCGCCCGGGGACGAGCGCTTACCGCCCCCGGCCCCATAGCTTGTGCAGCAATCGACAGAACTGCCGCTCGAGGACCACCGAGACAACTACGCACGCGAGGAACTGCCATGGACCTGATGTCACCCGTCGAATCGATGATGCTGCTCGCCGAGTCGCCCGGGCACCCGATGCATGTCGCCGGGCTGCAGCTGTTCCAGACGCCCTCGGGTGCCGGACCGGAATTCGTCCGCGAGTACTACCAGGCCCTGCGCAGCCGTGACGATGTCGCGCCTCTCTTCAGCAGGCGCCCGGCGGCGCTGCGGCCGGCCGGGTTGAATCTCGGCTGGTCCACCGCGACCGACGTCGACATCGACTACCACGTGCGGCACTCGGCACTGCCCCGACCCGGCCGGGTGCGCGAGTTGCTGGAGCTGACGTCGCGGCTGCACTCGGGCATGCTCGACCGGCACCGCCCGCTGTGGGAAACCCACGTGATCGAAGGGCTGGCCGACGACCGCTTCGCGGTCTACACGAAGATTCACCACGCGCTCGTCGACGGAGTATCCGCGATCAACCTGCTGCAGGGGTCGCTCAGTACCGACCCCCTCGACGAGGAGATCCGCGCGCCGTGGTCCACGGCACCTTACCCGGACGATCGCTCCGACGCGCCGTCGCGCGCGCAGACGCTGACCCGGGCGATCAAATCCATTCCCGGCCTTGGCGTCTCCACGCTGGGACTGGCCCGTTCGGCGCTGCTGGAACAGCAGCTGACGTTGCCGTTCCGGGCGCCGCGCACCATGCTCAACGTGCCGATCGGCGGTGCCCGGCGCTGCGCTGCACAGTCATGGCCGATGCAGCGCATCAAGGACGTCAAGAACGCCGCCGGCGTCACCGTGAACGACGTCGTCCTGGCGATGTGCGCGGGCGCGCTGCGCGGCTACCTCGCGGATCAGAATGCATTGCCCGACAAGCCTTTGGTGGCAATGGTTCCGGTCAGCCTGCGCACCGCCGGCGAGAGCGCCGGGGGAAACGCGGTCACGGCCGTGCTGGCCAACCTGGCCACACACCTCGACGACCCCGCCGCGCGGCTGGCCACGATCAGCTCGTCCATGCGGACCAACAAGGCCGTCCTGGCCGGACTGCCCCGGGCGCAGGCCATCGCGTTGGGAATGATGTTGCTCTCGCCCGTGGTGCTGGGTGGCGTCACCGGCAGCGCCGCCACGCCGCCACCGTTCAACCTGTGCATCTCCAATGTCCCCGGTTCCCGGAACCCGTTGTACGCCAACGGCGCCCGGCTGCAGGGCAGCTACCCGATGTCCATCGCGGCCAACGGCCAGGCGCTCAACATCACCCTGGTGGGCAGCGGCGACCGCCTGGACTTCGGCCTGGTGGGCTGCCGCCGCGCGGTGCCGCACCTGCAGCGCCTGCTGGCACACTTGGAGGCTTCGCTCAAAGACTTGGAGCGAGCCGTCGGACTGTAAACGTGCACACTTTTGCACCACTTTGTCCATGTTTTAGGGCAAATCCACCCTTGGGTGGCGCGGTCACAGCCTCGAGTATGGAGCTATCCCACTCCACAGAAAGAGGTCTGACGATGAGGAACTACCTCCGCCACGGCGCCGCGGTCGCGGCGATCGCCGTTGGGCTCGAGTTGATGCCGGCGATCGGACTCGGGTTGCCGGCGATCAGCCACGCCGACGAACCGTGCCCCATCGGCACCACCTGGAACGCCGTCTTGCAGCAATGCGTGGAGAGCACCGCCCCACCTGCGACACCGACACACATCGGGCCTCCTGAGCCCGGCACACCGGGCGGCCTCTATGGTCCCGGCGGATTCGGTGGGCCCGGCGGCCCGGGCGGACCTCCGGCACCCGGGGAACCCTACGGACCCTATGGACCCCAGAGCGGTGCGCCGGGAACACCGGGCGGCATCGGCTCACCCGGACAGATCGGTGGGATCGGCGGACCGGGCGGTTTCGGCGGGCCCTCACTGGGCGGTGGCCACATGGGCGGGCTGGGAGCGCACTGATCGCGGTCTAGGCGGTCGGCTTTCCGCGCCACTGCAGCGCCTCGAGCGCAACGGCGACATGGACGCTGCTGTGCTCGAGGGGTCGCGGCAGCAGTTGCTCGGCGCGGTCGAGTCGGCGCAGCAGCGTGTTGCGGTGCGCGTAAAGACGTTTGGTGGTGCGCCCGATGCTGCACTGTTCGTTGATGTAGGTCAGCACGGTGTGCTGCAGTTCGGGGCTGGCCGACTCGAAATCACCCAGCGTGTTCTTGATGAAATCGTCTGCCGCTTGCAGGTTTTGAGTGATCAGCGCGATCAGCTGGACATCGGCGAAGAACGCGACCCGTTGTTCGGAACGCAGCCCCACCACCACGCGCTGGGCGGTCAGCGCCTCGAGGTGGGTGCGCCGGAAACCCTCGATTCCGTCGGCAGGGGTGCCGATGGCGATGCGCGTCCCGGGGATGTCCTCGACTGCCCGATGCACGTGCTCGACGTCCGGGAGTCCGTCGGACACCCACACCCACCGGCCGGCCGCACTGGCGGTCACGGTCAGCGGACGCGAGAAGCCGGCCGCGCGGCCGAATGCGTCGGCGAGGCGGTCGAGCCGGCTCAGGTCGCCGTCGGGTTCGTCCGTCCAGATCACCGCACCCGTATGACTGCGATTGAGCGCGTAGCCCAGCCGGCTCTCGGCTCGTGACCGGCTGATCGGGGCGCCGTCGAGGATGAGTGCGGTGACTTCACGGCGTTCGGCCTGGCTGCCGCGCAGCAGTTCCTCCCGCTCCTGCCGAATCTGGGCGGCGATGCCGTCGGACGTGGCGTCCAGGAAGTCACTGATGGACCGGAACGACACGTCGAACAGCTCGCGCAACTCCTCGGCATCCGACGTGAGCCGAAAGACGGTGTCCATCCAGATCTGCCAGCCAATGGTCTGCGCGGGCCGGAAGGTGAACGGTTCCAGCCCGCGGCGCACCATGTCACGGGCGATGCTCAACGGCTCCGGACCGAGATTGGCCGGCACCGGGGCGCCTGGATCGCTCACATTTGCTGCAGCCCAATGCATCAGGCTGGACCGGACGCTGCGACGGGCGGCTTCGGCGAGCACGGGGTCCTCGGCCACCGACGGGTTCGCCGCCATCGTTGCCCGGTCGAACTCGTCGAGCAACTCCGGGGGCGCATCGAGAACCATCCGTGCTCCCTGCCGCATCAACTCACGCACCCGCGGCGACGGACGTTGCCAAACCACGGTCTTACGGTAGCCCCGCCGCCCGCCTGGTGAGGTAGGCCTGCTCGGCCGGGTTGTCGACGAGTGCGAGGGCGGCGTCGTACGCCGCCCGGGCCTCGCGCGACCGCCCAAGGCGACGCAACAGTTCAGCGCGGGTGACATGAAAGGGGGGGTAACGCTGCATGGTCGGTGGCAGCCGGTCGACCCGCGCCAGCGCCACCGCGGGGCCGTCAAGCTCGGCGACGGCGATCGCGTAGTTGAGTTCGGCCACCGGGCCTGGATCAAGAGCCAACAGCTGTCGGTACAGGGCGGCGATCTGCGACCAGTCGGTGTCGGCGGCAATCGGGGCATCGGTGTGTACGGCGTTGATCGCTGCCAGCAGCTGGTATCGGCCGGGTCGGTTGATCTCCAGGCACTCCCGCACCAGGGCATGTCCCTCGGCGATCAAGTCCGCGTCCCATCCGCTCCGGTCCTGTTCGTGCAGCGGAACCAGTTCCCCGTCGGCGATCCGGCTCGCGCGGCGGGCCTGGGTGAGCACCATCAGCGCCAGCAGACCCGTCACTTCCGGTATGCCGGGCAGCAACCCGCGCAGGATCCGGGCGAGCCGGATCGCCTCGGCGGTCAGATCGTCGCGCACCGCCGATCCGGAGGTCGCCAGGTAACCCTCGTTGAAGACGAGGTAGATGACGGCCAGCACCGCGGCGACCCGGTCACCGAGGTCCGCGGCCGCGGGGACGCGGTACGGGATGTGCGCATCGGCGATCTTCTTCTTCGCCCGGCTGATTCGTTGGGCCATTGTCGTCTCGGTCACCAGGAACGCCCCGGCGATCTCACCGACGGTGAGCCCGCCCAGGAGTCGCAGTGTCAGTGCCACCCGCGCCTCGGGGGCCAGCGCCGGATGGCAGCAGGTGAAGATCAACCGCAACCGGTCGTCGTCGACCGACCCGGTCGATTCATGGGGCGTGTCATCGTGAATCATGGCTGCCGCCAGGTGTTTTGAGGCGCGGTGCGACTCGCGGCGGATCCGGTCGATCGCCTTGTTGGCCGCGGTACGGGTGAGCCAGCCGGCCGGATTCGGTGGAAGTCCGTCCCGGGGCCAGCGCTCCAGGGCGACCACCAGCGCCTCGGCGGCCGCCTCTTCGGCGACATCGATGTCACCGAAGCGGCGCACCAGCGAGGCGACCACCCGCCCGTACTCTTCCCGGTACACCCGCTCGATCGCGTCCACGCGCTCGTTCAACCCTCCTGGAACGCCCGCACCTCGACCCGGCCCTGGCAGGCCTTGGACCCCTGTTTCGCCCAGTCCAGGGCGGCGTCGAGGTCGGCGGCCTCGATGATCCAGAATCCGCCCAGGTACTCCTTCGACTCGGCGTAGGGACCGTCGGTGACGATGGGCTTGTCACCGGTGTTGTCGACCGTCGTGGCCGACTCCGGTGCCGTCAAGCCGCCGGCGAAAACCCAGGCGCCCTCGGCCTGCAGCTTGTTGTTGAACGCGTCGACGGCCTCGAAGATCGGCTGCATCTGCTCGATGCTCATCTCCGCCATCGCGGCGGTGTCGGCGGCATCGTGGTTGACGGCCAGGAAATACTGCGGCATCACATGCTCCTTGAACTCCGCGGGCGGCCCGGTCTGGCTGCCCGTCATGATGTCTACGAAGACGGCACGCTGGATATGACATACCCCGGCAGGAAAATTCATCGGCATCATGCCGGGACGATCACAGTCTGGACGCAGAAGCGGCCTCGTCAGGACCGGTTCCGCGCCGCTGCCAGGTGCCGCAGGATCGCCGGGTGGACGATCTCGGGATGGTCCAGGTGCGGAGCATGCCTCGCACCCTCGACAGCGAGTAACTCCGAGCGGGGGTACAACCGCTGGACCTGCGCCCTGTTCGCATACGGGGTGACGGCGTCATCGGTGCCCCAGACCACCAGCACTGGGCGCGGATGTTCTCCCACACCGGCCCACTGGTCCCCGGCCCGAGCAGGGTAGTTGGCGACCGTCGAGGCGAAGGACTCGGCCATACCGGGAAAGCGAAGCTGTTCCCTGGCGCGTTCGCTGTAGTCGGGGAACCGCTCCGGACGGCTCATGTGCTGCTGCGGCAAGCGGTCGATGACGTCGCCGACGCGCGAGGCGACGAGCTTGCGGACGCCTGGCAAGCGCAGCAACTGCTGGGCCGCAACCTTGACTGATCCACTCGCATAGAGGCCGGGGGCGATGAGCGCGATGCTCTCGGCGCGCTCGGGGCACTCCGCGGCAAGGCGCGTCACCATCAGGGCGCCCATCGACCACCCGATCAGATGCGTGCGCTCGATGCCGAGGGTGTCGGCGAGTTCGCGCAGTTGACCCACATACAGGTCGAGGTCGTAGGCGACGCGCGGCCGGTCGGACAGCCCACGACCGTACTGGTCGTAGCGCAAGACCCGAAACCCCTGCGCGGCAATGGCTTCCGATAGCGGCTCCCACGCGTAGCTGGGGGTGACCAGGCCGTGCACCAGCACCACCCACGGACCGTCGTCACCGGCGACGTGGTATGCGGTGACCCCGTGGGACAGTGCCGCCGATTGCGCGTTCGCGGCCTCCCGCGCTTGCCGCAATGACTGCATGTCCGCAGCCTATATACAGTGCAGGGATGTCGACCCGCAGTCGTGCAGCAGCCACTCTCGGCGCCGCCCTCTCAGTCCTGTCGTTTCCGGCCGTGCTGAACACTGCCGTAGCCCACGGCACCCCGCTACCCGCTTTCTGTGCGCCGCCCGCCGTCGTCGACAACGTCTGCACCGTGCGGCTGGCATCGGTGACCGCCAACGTGAGCGACGGGACGATCACCGGTAAACCCGTCGGCGGCGGGACAGCAATCACCTTGAGCGGGCTGGCCGACGCGTACCTGAAATCCACCGGGTTCGGGGCGACGCCGCCCGCCGCGATTCAGCGCTGGGACACCGAGATCGACGGTGTCGGACCCGTCGACCCGTCCAATCCCAACTGGTACGGGGAGGCCAAGTCCAGAGCGTTCCTGCCCCGGACTCTCAACGACATCGCCGCCCAGTTCCCGCCGGACGTGCTGGTGGTGCGGTTCACGCCCGACGACGCGAACCCCGGCTGGTTTCGACTGGTGTCGATTCAGCCGACGTCCCAGTGACGTAACGCCTGCGGTCTCGGCCGCCTGGCGCGACACTTACTTCACGCACACGACACACCGAGATGTGGGTGCGTGGATTCAATCTCGCGGAACGCGCACGTCGCCACAACGAAAACACCCCCGGCCCAACAGGATCCGGGGGTGTTGCCGTCGAACTAATCAGTGATGGTGATGACCGTGGCCGTGGCCGTGGTCGTCGTCCTCATCGGCCGGCTTGTCGACGACGGCCGTCTCGGTGCTGAGAACCATCCGCGCCACCGACGAGGCGTTGAGCACCGCCGAGCGCGTCACCTTGACGGGGTCGACGATGCCGGCAGCGGCAAGGTCGCCGTAGGACCGGGTGGCGGCATTCAGACCCTCCCCGGTTGGCAGTTCGCTGACCTTGTTGACCGCGACAGCACCGTCGAGGCCGACGTTGGTCGCGATCCAATACAGCGGAGCTGCCAGCGCCTCGGAGAACACGTCCACGCCGAGCTTCTCGTCGTCGCTGACCTCGTTGCGCAGCGACTCGAGCACGTGGCGTGCCTGGATCAGTGCCGAGCCGCCGCCGGGGACGATGCCCTCCTCGACCGCGGCCTTGGCCGCCGCGACAGCGTCCTCGACGCTCTCCTTGCGCTCCTTGAGCGCGGTCTCGGTGGCGGCGCCGACCTTGATGACGGCCACGCCGCCGGCCAGCTTGGCAACCCGCTCCTGCAGCTTCTCGCGGTCCCAATCGGAGTCGCTGGCTTCGATCTCGCCGCGCAACTGCTTGACCCGGTTGGCGACCGCGTCCTGGGAGCCGGCGCCGTCGACGATGATCGTGTCGTCCTTGCTGACCACCACACGTCGGGCCGACCCCAGCACCTCCAGCCCTACCTCGCGCAGCAGCAGGCCGGTGTCGGGGTTGACCACCTCGCCGCCCGTCACGATGGCCAGGTCCTGCAGGAATGCCTTGCGGCGGTCGCCGAAGAATGGCGCCTTGACCGCAACCGCCCTGAGCGTCTTGCGGATGGAGTTGACGACCAGCGTCGCCAGCGCCTCACCCTCGACGTCCTCGGCGATGATCAGCAGCGGCTTGCCCGCTTCGGCGACCTTCTCCAGCAGGGGCAGCAGGTCGGGCAGCGAGCTGATCTTGTCCTGGTGCAGCAGGATCAGCGGGTCTTCCAGCACGGCCTGCTGAGCGTCGAAGTCGGTGACGAAGTAGGCCGACAGGAAACCCTTGTCGAAACCCACACCCTCGGTGAACTCGAGCTCGGTGTCGAGCGTCGAGGACTCCTCCACGCTGACCACGCCGTCGTGACCGACCTTGCTCATGGCCTCGCCGACCAGGTCGCCGAGGCGCTCGTCGCGCGAGGACACCGTCGCCACCTGGGCGATGGCCTCCTTGCCCGACACCGGGGTCGCGGCGGCCAGCAGGGCTTCGGATACCGCGTCGGCGGCCTTGCTGATGCCCGAGCCCAGGGCGATCGGGTTGACACCGGCGGCGACCAGCCGCAGCCCGCCCTTCACCAGGGCCTGGGCCAGCACGGTCGCGGTGGTGGTGCCGTCACCTGCGACGTCGTTGGTCTTGGTGGCGACCGACTTCACCAGCTGCGCACCGAGATTCTCGAAGGGGTCTTCCAGGTCGATCTCGCGTGCGACGGTGACGCCGTCGTTGGTCACCTGAGGTCCGCCGAAAGCCTTGGCCAGCACCACGTGACGGCCACCGGGCCCAAGCGTCACCTTGACCGCGTCCGCGAGCTTGTTCACGCCCGCTTCCATCGCACGACGCGCTGTCGCGTCGTACTCAATTATCTTGCTCATGAAGCTCCTTAGCCGGGCTCGTAACGCATCCCGCCCCGGATATCACCCGCGCTTGCGCGGGGATCGCCGGGGCGGAACACGTTGCCGTACTTGAAAAACGACCAGTGTTACTTGGAAACGACAGCCAGCACGTCGCGTGCCGACAGGATCAGGTATTCCTCGCCGCCGTACTTGATCTCGGTGCCGCCGTACTTGCTGTAGATGACGGTGTCACCCTCAGCGACGTCGAGCGGGATCCGCTTTTCGCCGTCCTCGTCCCAACGGCCGGGGCCGACTGCGACGACGGTGCCCTCCTGGGGCTTCTCCTTGGCGGTGTCGGGAATGACCAGACCGGATGCGGTCGTGGTCTCGGCCTCGTTGGCCTGTACGAGAATCTTGTCCTCGAGTGGCTTGATGTTGACCTTCGCCACGATTGGAGCCCTCCACTAGTTGAATCGGGTCCGGAGCGTATGCCCTGACCGGAGTTGGCGGTCGGCCCGGGACTGCCCCGCACCGTCCGAATTACCAGGTGATGTGGCATTCGTCCGAGTCCCTCGCGCCGTCGTCGCGGGTGCCGACACGGGGGTCGTCCGACTGCCACCTAGCACTCTATACATGAGAGTGCTAGCACTCAAGGGTGCCCCGGTGCTTCTACGCGCTCAGCGAACATCAACCGACTTGTCCCTGCACCACAGGCAGCCCCGGGTCGCTGCGCGCGTCCAGCGGTGACGGAGCGGCGCCCGCGGCCACCAGGTGGGCGGCGAATGATGCGATCATCGCGCCGTTGTCGGTGCACAGACGCGGCCTGGGGATCCGCAGCGTCAGGCCGGCGTCGCGGCAGCGCTCGGTAGCCAGCTCACGCAGCCGCGAGTTCGCCGCCACCCCACCGGCTATCAGCAGGGTCGACACTCCCAGTTCGGTCGCCGCACGGACCGCCTTGCGGGTCAGCACGTCAGCCACCGCTTCCTGGAAGCCCGCGGCCACATCGGCGGGCACGAAGTCGGGATTGCTCTCGACATAGCGGGCCACCGCGGTCTTGAGGCCCGAGAAGCTGAACGCGTACGGATCGTCGCGCGGCCCGGTCATGCCACGCGGAAAGACGACCGCCTCAGGGTTACCGGTGCGGGCCAGCTCGTCGAGCACTCGGCCACCCGGATAGCCCAGGCCCAGCAGGCGCGCCACCTTGTCGTAGGCCTCACCGGCCGCGTCATCGACGGTGCTGCCCAGTTCGACGATCGGTTCTCCGAGAGAGCGGACGTGCAGCAGGTGGGTGTGCCCACCGGACACCAGCAGGGCGACCGACTCGGGCAGTGGGCCGTGCTCGTAGACGTCGGCGGCCAGGTGTCCACCCAAGTGGTTGACCGCGTAGAACGGCACCCCCCAGGCTGCCGAATACGCTTTGGCCGCAGCGATTCCCACCAGCAGGGCGCCGGCCAGCCCGGGCCCGATGGTGGCCGCGACGATATCTGGTCTGGCCGGGCTTTCCAATCCCGCCGTCGCCAGCGCGCGGCGCATCGCGGGCCCGAGGGCTTCCAGATGTGCCCGGGACGCGATCTCGGGCACGACTCCGCCGAACCGGACATGCTCGTCGACACTGGATGCCACCTCGTCGGCCAACAAGGCGACGGACCCGTCGGCGTCCAGCCGTGCGATCCCGACACCCGTTTCGTCGCAAGAGGTTTCGATGGCAAGGATGATCGTCATCTACTGAGCGTCCCTCCGCATGGTGTAGGCGTCGGCGCCACTGACCCGGTAGTACCGCTTGCGCAGCCCGATCTGCTCGAACCCCACACTGCGGTAGAGACCGATCGCGGCCTCGTTGTCGGTGCGGACCTCCAGGAACACCACTCCCCCTTCCGCGAAGTCGAGCAGTTCGGTGAGCAACCGGCGGCCGATGCCCCGGCCCTGGTGGACGGGGTCCACCCCGATGGTGTGCACTTCGTACTCGAACGGCGCCACCCGGCCCAGGCGGGAGATGCCGGCATAGCCGACGAGCGTGCCGGCGCTGCGCGCGCCAACGTAATGATTTGTCTTGCTGTGCAATTCGCGTTCGAATGCGACGGCAGGCCATGGGTCGTCGCCGTCGAACAGTTGCGCCTCCAGTTCGGCACACCGGCGGGCATCCGCGTAGTTCAGCGGACCGATGGTGACGGGCTCGAGATGGGCTGTCACTGGCGCGCCGCCAACGGCTTGGCGTCGGGGCGACGCAGATACAGCGCGACCAGCGGTGCGGGCATGGCGGACCAGTCGGGCACCGCGCGCACCAGACCGGCGGGGGTCGGATACACCGGTTCACAATGCGGCAGATCGACCAGTGCCGCATGCTCGGGCGAGCCCGCCGCCGCCGCTGCCGTACCCGGGTCGACGTCGGCCGGTGCATTGACGGCCGGGCCATCGATGCGAAGCCCGTCGCGGTATCGCGCCCAGTACACCTCCCGGCGGCGGGCATCGGTGACCACCAGCGTCTCGCCGCTGGTGAGTACGCCGATGGCGTCCAGGCTGCACACGCCGTGTACCGGGATACCCAGTGCGTGCCCGTAGGCCGCGGCGGTCGCCATGCCGGCCCGCAGGCCGGTGAACGGACCGGGTCCGCAGCCCACCACCACGGCGTCGAGGTCGGTCATCGCCAGGCCTGCATCGGCAAGCGCCGCAACAACATTGGGCGTGAGTCGTTCGGCGTGCGCACGCGCGTCCACGGTGACCCGCCGGGCCAGCGTCGCGACGTCGTCGACTCTGACGATGCCCGCGGTGACGGCCGGGGTGGAGGTGTCCAGTGCGAGCGCGATCATGGGCTCACCCACTCCCAGCCGGCCATCCGCACGTCGGAATGGGGGACGCGCTCGAGCCGGACATCGAGGTGGCGCTCGGCAAGGCGTTCGACCAGTCCTTCTCCCCACTCCACCACCACGACGGCGTCCTCGAGATCGGTGTCGAGATCCAGCGAGTCGAGCTCGCCGAGCAGGTCGGCGCCATGCTGGTCGAGCAGCCGGTAGACGTCGACGTGAATCATGTGCGGACGGCCCGCCTGCCGTGCCCGATGCACCCGCGCCAGCACGAAGGTCGGCGACGTGACCGGTCCGTCGACATCCATTGCCGCGGCAATTCCCTTGGCCAGCACTGTTTTACCGGCCCCGAGCGGGCCGGAGAGCACCACCACGTCCCCGGCACGTAGCTGTTCGCCCAGCTTCGATCCGAGCGCGACCGTGTCCTCGACGTGCTCCAGCGTGGCCTTCCCACCGTCACCCACGGCGCCGCAACCGCCGCCGCAGCCGTTCACCGAATCGCCGGTAGCGCAGAGTCAGCTTGTCCGGTTGCGCTCGTTCGACCAGCCGGATCAACCCGTCGTTGATGGTGTCCGGCTTGTCCAGCAGTGCAAGGTGGCTGGCTCCGGGGACGATCACCAACTCCGACTGCGGCAGCGAGGCCGCCATCAACCGGGAGTATTCGTCGGGGGTGAGCAGATCGTGGTCACCGCAGGCAATCAGGGTCGGAATCTTCAGCAGCGTCCACAAGCCCGCGGTCTCGTCGTGAGTCTCCAGGGCGCGCAGGAAGCCCACCAGGGTGGCGATCGGGGTGCCGTTCATCATGCGCTGCGAGAACGCGTCCAGACTGCGGCTGACCTGAAGGTCGCTGTACGACGCGGCCCGCAGGATCGGCCCGATCAGGGAGCGGGACACGTTGCGTCCCCGGTGCATCAGCTTCGGCGCCGATTTGGCCGTGAACCGGACCGCGTCCAGCGCCGGGTTTTTCAGGAACGCCCCCAGCGGTGAGCGGGTGACACCTTCGGCCGCCGAGGAGATCAGCGCCGCTCCCACGATCCGGCGGCCGTACTGATCGGGGAACTGACCGGCGTGCGAGAGCACCGTCATGCCGCCCATCGAGTGGCCCACCAGGATGATCGGACCGCGCGGGACCATGACCTGCAGCACCGTTTCCAGGTCCCGGCCCAGCTGGGTGAGTGTGTAGGAGTCCGGATCGCCCTCGCCGGACTGACCGTGTCCCCGCTGGTCGTAGAACACCATGCGCACCTGGGCGCCCAGCGCCTCGCCCAGGGCCATCCGCTGGAAGTGGAAGGCGCCCATCCGAAGACAGAATCCGTGCGCGAAGACGACGGTCAGGGGGGCGTCGGATGGCCCGGCCTCACGCACGGCCAGCGGTACGCCGTCGGAGGTCGTCACCACCTGCGCGCGATCGCTGTCGAGTCGCTCGAAATCCTCGTCCGCCCAGGGATCGTCGTCCAGCGAAGCGCGTTCGATGATCGTCTTGCGCGCCGACGCGCCGACCAGGGTGGCCACCGCGGTCAGCCCGGCGCTTCCCGCAAGCCACGCCTTGCCCTTGGGTGTGCGGTGGGTGTCGTCAGCGCTCAACGGGGTCGACCTCGCGATACGTTCTGGTGATCCGGCCCCGGATGCCACTGACCACCTCGTAGTGGATGGTCCCGATCAGATCGGCCCAGTCCTGCGCGGTCGGTTCACCCCGGGTACCGGGTCCGAACAGGATGGCCTCGTCGCCTTCGGCCACGTCGGGCCGGCCAGGTCCGAGGTCGACGACGAACTGGTCCATGCAGACCCGCCCCACCCCGGGGCGCCGCCGACCGTTGATCAGCACATCCAGGCGTCCGCCCAATGACCGGAACACCCCGTCGGCGTAGCCGACCGGTATCAGTGCCAGGTTCGTGTCGCGGGGCGCAATCCAGGTGTGCGCGTAGGACACGCCCTCCCCCGCTTTGATCGACTTGACCAGTGCGACAGGGGATTTGACGGTCATCGCCGGAATCAGACCCATGTCGCCCAGTCTAGGCACCGGGCTCAGCCCGTACACCGCGATGCCGGGACGCACCAGGTCGAACGTCAGGTCGGGACGGACCATGGTGGCCGAGGAGTTCGACAGGTGTGCCACCTCGAACCGCACCCCCTGCTCGGCGGCGAAGGCCAGCATGTCGCGGAACCGCTGGGCCTGGATGTCGTTGATGGCCTGCTCCGGGGAGTCGGCGAAGACCATATGCGACATCAGTCCCCGCAGGGTGATGGCCTCGTCGGCGACGGCCTGCTTGAGCGCGGACACCATGGCGGGGAAATCCGCTGCGGCCACGCCGTTGCGGTTGAGACCCGTGTCGACCTTGACGGTGACCGTCGCCGTGACACCAGTTCGGCGCGCCGCGTCCAGCAGCTCCTCGAGTTGGTGCACCGACGAGACCGCGATCTGCACATCGGCCTGCAGTGCGGCGGCGAAGTCGAAGCCGGGCGGGTGCAGCCAGGCCAGGATCGGGTCGAGGATGCCGTCGGCTCGCAGCGCGAGGGCTTCCTCGACGGTGGCCACACCGAGTTCGGCGGCGCCGGCGGCCAGGGCGGTGTAGGCGACCCGGGTGGCGCCGTGGCCGTAACCATCGGCCTTGACCACGGCCATGACCTGGGCGTTTCCGGCATGTTCCCGGAGCACGCGCACATTGTGCGCGATCGCGCCCAGGTCGACGACGGCCTCGGCGAGGACACCGGGGGTCAGGGAGATCGGCGTGACGGACACGCCGACCATTGTCCCAGAACTGTCGTCGCCAGCCACCGGCTGCCGCTATGCGACGAAACCGGCACCTAGAGCGGGTAGGTGCCGCCGTCTATTCCTGTAGACCCGGTCGATCCACCGCCGGTGGCAGCCCCGCCGAGCCCACCGGTGCCGGCAATGGCGTTGACCGGATAGACGTGTGCGGACGCGTCACCACCACCGCCGCCATCGCCGCCGTCGATCGCCACTCCCGAGCTGTCACCACCCCGCCCGCCCGCGCCACCGATCGCGATAGCCGTGCTGACGTTGCGGTATGCCTGAGCGCTCCCACCTTTGCCGCCGTCACCACCGGTCGCGCCGGACCCGCCGTCACCACCGTCACCACCTGTTGCGGATGACAAGCCGGAATTCGTCGCCGCGCCACCAGAGCCGCCGGCACCGCCGTTGACCGCACCGGCACCTCCGGCGCCACCGTTACCACCGACAGCAGCATTCTGGTTGGCGGCGAGGCCGATGACCGCCGTGCCGCCACCTCCCCCGGACCCGCCATCACCGGCGCTACCCGCGCCTCCGTCCCCACCGTGACCGGCCGTTATATCGCCCAAGCCGCCTTGGACGACGTTGCCGCCGGTGCCGCCCGACCCACCGCTGGCACCGTTGCCGCCGCTACCCCCGTTTCCTGCGACAGCTTTACCGGCGACCGTGCCGTTGTAGACACCCGCAGAGCCCCCACCGCCCCCGGACCCGCCGGCGCCAGTGGTCCCTGCTCCGCCGTCACCGCCGTCGGAGGCCATGGCATTGCCATTCCCCGAGGTGGACGCCGAACCGCCGAAACCGCCGGACCCGCCGATGGATCCGTCGCCGCCATCGCCGGCGGCGCCGGCGACGGCATCGTACGGGTTGCCGAAGTTGGAAAGAGTCGCACTGCCCCCGTTTCCGCCGGCCCCACCAGGACCGTCGGTGCCTAAGCCGCCGTTCCCGCCCGCCCCGGCGAAGATGGCGCCGAGGCCTGACGACGATGCCGTTCCACCAGACCCGCCGTTGCCGCCGCTGGCGCCGGTGCCGCCCTTGCCTCCGTCGCCGGCGGTGAGCGTTTGCTGTGACGCGGCACCAAAGCCGTTCACTGACCCGCCGCTGCCGCCGGCTGCGCCGGCGCCCGTGGTCCCGGAGCCGCCGTCACCGCCGTCACCGCCGATCAGGTTGCCAAGCCCCTGGCTGTTCACCGAGCCCCCGGAACCGCCGTATCCGCCGGAAAGGCCATCCCCGCCATGGCCGCCCTTTCCGCCGACGAGGTTCCCGCTCGAGGCGTTGTTGTAGTTGCTGACAGAGCCGCCACCGCTGCCCGAGCCGCCGTTGGCCGTGGTCCCGGCGCCGCCGTCACCGCCGTCGCCGCCGATCAGGTTGCCCAGCCCCTGGGTGGAGACCGAGCCGCCCGAGCCGCCGGCCCCGCCACTGGTGGCCCCGGCGCCACCCTTGCCGCCATGCCCGCCGCGGGCAGTTCCGGTGGACGCGGGACCGGAGCCGTTCGCCGTCCCTCCCGAGCCGCCTGCCCCGCCGTCGGAGACGGTCCCGGTGCCGCCATCACCACCGCTGCCGGCCACGATGTCCCCGAGCCCGTCGCTGGACGTGTAGCCGCCCGAGCCACCTGACCCGCCGGACGCACCGCGGCCGCCCGATCCACCGCTGCCCGAGGTGGCCGTCCCCTTGGAGGCGTTGTTGTAGATGCTGCCGGCACCGCCGCTGCCACCGGACCCACCGGCGGCGGAGACTCCGGCGCCGGCATCACCACCAGCACCACCGGTGACATCGCCCGATCCATAGGTGGATACGGATCCACCCGAGCCGCCCCCTCCTCCACTGGTGGCTCCGCTGCCACCGGCGCCGCCGTCACCGCCGATCACCGCACCATTGCCCTTGGAAGTCGCATTGCCGGCGCTGCCGCCAGATCCGCCGGCCTGAGTGGTCCCGGCACCTCCGTCGCCGCCGCTGCCGGACGTCGCGGTACCCGTCGAGGCGGTATTGGTCACCGTCGCCTTCCCGCCGACGCCGCCAGCCCCGCCGGAGGTGGCACCTGCGCCTCCGTCTCCCCCGGCGCCGGCCGTGACGTTGCCAAGTCCGGATGTTTCCGCCGATCCGCCGCTGGCGCCATCGCCGCCGTCGGCCGTGGTGCCGACGCCTCCGTTGCCACCGGCACCGCCGTGCACGCTGCCACCCTGGCTGGACGCGTTGCCGCCGAGGCCCCCGTCTCCGCCACTGGCGCCGTCGCCGCCATTCCCGCCACTGCCGGCGGTGACCGTCCCTGTGGCACCACTGTTATTGGCGAACGCTTCGCCGCCGCTACCGCCTGACCCGCCACTGCCGGTGGTCCCGTTGCCGCCGTCGCCACCGCCACCGGCGACCGCATTGCCGCGACCCGAGGTCGAGAGGTAGCCGCCATCGCCGCCATCGCCGCCGGCGGCCCCATCGCCGCCGCGGCCGCCGCTGCCCGTGGTCACCGTAGCTGTTGAGGACGAATTCGACAGGGTTGCGTAACCCCCGCTGCCGCCGGTCGCGCCGGACGAAGCTCCGAAACCGCCATCCCCGCCCGAACCGGTAGTGATGGCTCCAAGCCCGACGCTATACACCGAAGCGCCGGATCCGCCGACACCGCCGGTGGTTGCGCCGCTGCCACCCTTGCCGCCGTTGCCGGCAACGGCAGGCGCGGTCGACGCGTAGTTGTTGACACTCACCGCTCCGCCGTAGCCACCATTTCCGCCGCCGAAGACGCTCCCGTCACCACCATCGCCGCCGGCACCACCGATCGCGTGCCCTGTGGCGGAGGTGTACACCGAACCGCCGGAACCACCCCACCCGCCGCTGGAACCGCTGCCGCCCTGTCCGCCCACGCCGCCGGTGGCGTCTCCTGTCGAGGCGTAGTTGATGATGGTGGCCGAACCACCGCTTCCTGCGGATCCGCCGGCACCAGTGGTCCCCGAACCCCCGTCTCCGCCGGCGCCGCCCGTCGCGCTTCCAGTCCCATAGGACGACGCGTAACCTCCGGAGCCGCCCGAACCTCCCGTCGAACCGTCGCCGCCACGCCCCCCGTTGCCCGCGATGGCGTCAACGGACCCATACGATGACACGGTGGCGCCGTTACCGCCGCTACCCCCGCTCCCCGCACCGGCGCCGTCGCCTCCGTGACCACCGTCGCCCCCCCGTCCTGCCAGCGCACCGCTCACTCCCCCGTCGCCACCGGCGCCGCCGTCCCCCGCACCCACGGCGTCACCGCCGACTCCGCCGGTACCACCGTTGCCGTAGGCGCCGCCGGCCCCGCCGGTACCTCCGGCGCCCCCGGAACCGCTGCCGGTGTAGCCCGCTCCGCCCTCACCGCCGTTACCGCCATTGCCGGTAACGATGACGCCCGTTGCGCCGGCCGCGCCGGCGACGGCGCCGGCACCACCGGCTGCCCCGCCGGCCCCACCCTTACCGAACCCGGTGGGGTCGCCGCCTTTGCCGCCGGTACCGCCTGGCGTCAGGGCGTCGGGTCCAGCACCGCCGGTGCCACCGTCTCCGGGTGCCCCGGCATTGCCACCGGCTCCGCCTGCTCCCCCGTTGCCGTTCAGACCTGCGGCGCCGAACAGCGCCGATCCCTTGCCGCCTGCGCCACCCGCGCCACCGGTGCCACCGTCGCCTCCGGCACCGCTGTCACCGCCATCACCACCGGTGTCGCCTGGCGTCGTGGTGTTCCATCCCGCGCCTCCGGCGCCACCGACGCCTCCGGCCCCGCCGACCCCGCCCTGTCCGCCGGCCCCTCCATCGCCGAACACCATTCCGCCGTTGCCGCCGGCACCGCCGTTGCCGGCCTTTCCGCCGGGCCCGCCGACACCTCCGATACCGCCGTCAGCTGTCGACGACGTGCCGGCGGCGCCCGCGGCGCCGACTGCACCAGCCGCACCCGCACCGCCGATGCCGCCGATCCCGCCGTCACCGAAAAGTCGTGCGCTGCCGCCCATTCCACCTGATCCGCCGGCGACAGTGGCGCCGCCGACACCGCCGGCACCACCGGCTCCGCCGTTGCCCCGCAACCAGCCGCCGGCGCCGCCCGTGCCACCAGCGCCGCCGCCCGCGCCACCGGCGCCCCCCGCCCCGCCATTGCCGATTAAACCGGCCGCGCCGCCGGTCCCACCCTGCGAACCCGCCGCGCCCGACCCACCGGCGCCGCCGTTGCCCCACAGAATGCCGCCGGCTCCACCATTGGCCCCCGTTCCAGGCGCACCGTTTGTGCCATCGCCGATAAGCGGACGTCCCAGCAACGCGTTGGTCGGTGCGTTAATGACGCCTAACAGCCCCTCTGCGAGGGTTTGCAACGGCGAAACGCTGGCCGCATCGGCGACCAGATATGCAGTGCCCGCCCCCGCCAGCGCGCTGCCGAACTCGGCATTGAACGCTGCGATACGCGCGCCGATTGCCTGATACTCGCGGGCGTGGCCGGAGAACAGCGATGCGATTGTTGTTGATATCTCGTCTTCAGCGGCGGCCAGCACCGAGGAAGCGGGAGCCGCGAACGCCTCCGTCGCGTCGTTCAGCGACGCACCCAGACGTGCTACATCTGCGGCGGCGGAGGCCAGCATGTCCGGCAACACAGCAACGTAAGACATCCTGCCTCCTAAACCCGGCCCGTACGAGGTTCAAAGTCATGCAGAGGGCTAGAGCATGCCATACGAGCACCAGGGCTTCGGGGCCTTTCCGCCAATCAATTTACGCAGTTGGCAATATTTTGTGGCGCGCCAGCCAGCTCAGCCCATTCCGGGTTATCAGCGGCCGCATATCGCGCGTCGAGCGGTTTCCGGCCACGTCGAAATGCCGGTCAGTTCCCCGATAGGTACTGCTCAGTGCGCGAAGTGTTCCGCCTCGTAGTGTCCGCCCGGCTTGAGCTTGTCCAGCGACGCCAGTGCCTTGATCGCGTCGTCGTGCAGCGCGCGGGCCAGGTCGGCCGAGAGCCCCTCGCGCACCACAATGCGCAGCACTGACACGTCGGTGGCGTTGTCCGGCATGGTGTAGGCCGGCACCTGCCAGCCGTAGCCGCGCAGCTCGTGGGACACGTCGAACTCGGTGTAACCGCGGTCTTTGGCCAGCCGGAAGCTGACCACCGGAATGGCCGAGCCGTCGGAGATGATCTCCATGTGCTCGCCGGTGCGCAGCTGCTCACCGAGCCAGCGCGCGGTCGAGGACAGCGACTGCATGACCTGCGTGTAGCCCTCGCGGCCCAGCCGCAGGAAGTTGTAGTACTGGCCGACCACCTGGTTGCCGGGGCGGGAGAAGTTCAGCGTGAAGGTCGGCATATCTCCACCCAGGTAGTTGACCCGGAAGACCAGGTCCTCGGGTAGGTATTCGGGGCTGCGCCACACCACGAACCCGATGCCCGGATAGGTCAACCCGTACTTGTGGCCGCTGACGTTGATCGAGACCACCCGCGGTAACCGGAAGTCCCACACCAGATCCGGGTGCAGGAACGGCACCACGAACCCGCCGCTGGCGGCGTCGACGTGCACCGGGACGTCCACACCACCATCGGCGGCCAGCTTGTCCAGGGCCGCGCAGATCTCTGCCACCGGCTCGAGTTCCCCGGTATAGGTGGTGCCCAGGATCGCCACCACGCCGATGGTGTCCTCGTCGACGGCGTCGAGAACCTGCTCAGGCGTGATGACGTAGCGGCCCTCTTCCATCGGCAGGTAGCGGGGCTCGACGTCGAAGTAGCGACAGAACTTCTCCCACACCACCTGCACGTTGGAACCCATCACCAGGTTGGGGGTGCGTCCCTTCCAGTCCTTGGTCTTGGCGCGCCAGCGCCATTTCATCGCCAGGCCGCCCAACATCACCGCCTCGCTGGAGCCGATGGTGGACACCCCGGTGGCGCTGCTGGGGTCGTCGTCCCTCAGACCCTCGGCGTGGAACAGGTCGGCAACCATGCACACGCAGCGCTGCTCGATGGCCGCGGTGGCGGGGTACTCGTCCTTGTCGATCATGTTCTTGTCGAACGTTTCGGCCATCAGCTTCCCGGCCTCGGGGTCCATCCAGGTGGTGACGAAGGTGGCCAGGTTCAGCCGCGAACTGCCGTCGAGCATCAACTCGTCGTGGATGAACCGGTAGGCGGCCTCCGGATCCATCGACTCCTCGGGCATCCGCAACGCCGGCACCGGCGCGGTGAACAGGCGACCGGTGTAGGCCGGCGTGATCGAGTGGGTGGCCATCGACGGGTGACTCTTGGACACGGCGATCGATCCTTTCGTTGCTGGTTGCTTAGAGGGCGGCTTAGAGATCAGCCACAGCCGCCCGGATGTGGTGCAGAATCCGCGACGCCGAGGTCGGCGCCTCCCCCGGGCCTGGGTCGGCGGCCGACAACGCGGCCGCTCGGGCATGGACGAATGCGGCGGCCGCGGCGGCCTCGGCGGGGGGTAAACCCGATGCCAGCAGGGCGCCGATCATTCCGGACAACACGTCCCCCGACCCGGCGGTGGCCGCCCAGGACTGCCCGGCCGGGTTGAGGTAGACGGGTCCGCCGGGATCGGCGATGACGGTGACATTGCCCTTGAGCAGCACGGTGGCCCCCAGGGCGTCGGCCAGCCGGCGCGTCGTGCCCACCCGGTCGTCTCCCGGCGGCGATCCGGCCAGCCGCGCGAACTCTCCGGCATGCGGGGTCAGCACCGTGGGGGCGGTACGGCCGGCCACCAGCTCCGGATGGGCGGCGAGCATGGTCAGGCCGTCGGCATCGACCAGCACCGGCAGGTTGGTGTCCAGGGCGAACCATAGGGCCGCCGCCCCGGCCTCGTCGGTGCCCAGGCCGGGCCCGACCACCCAGGACTGCACCCGCCCGGCCGCCGCCGGGGTGGGCGAAGCGATGACTTCCGGCCACCGGGCCAGGACTTCGTTTTTGGCGCTGCCGGCGTAGCGGACCATGCCCGAATGGGTCGCGACCGCGGCGCCCGTACAGAGCACCGCGGCGCCGGGGTAGGTCGAGGAACCGGCCAGCACGCCGGTGACGCCCTGGGTGTACTTGTCGTCGCGGGCACCCGGCACCGGCCAGCGCGCCAGGACATCGGCGGCCTGGAAACTGCGCAGGTCGGTCTCGGGCAGGTCGAGTCCGATGTCGACGAGCTCGACACGGCCGCAGTCAGCCAGCGCATGTACGGGTTTGAGGCCGCCGAAAGTGACGGTGAGCGCGGCGCGCACGGCGGGTCCGGTGATGGCGCCGGTGGCTACGTCGATGCCACTGGGAATGTCGACGGCGACCACCGGGATGTCACCGGCCCGGTCGAAGACCTGGGCCGCGGCCGGCCGCAGCGGACCCGAACCGGAGATGCCCACTACCCCGTCGATGACGAGATCCGTTGACTTATCGATGTTTTCGACGACACGGCCGCCCGCCCTGCGGAACGCCGCCAGGCCTTTTCGATGGGTCTTGTCGGGGTTGAGCAGCACCGCGTCGGCGGCGGCGCCGCGCCGTCGCAGGAAAGTCGCCGCCCACAGCGCGTCGCCGCCGTTGTCGCCGGACCCTACGACGGCACAGACTCGGCGGCCCGCGACTCCGCCCGTGCGGGCGGTCAGCTCACGAATGATCGCGGTGGCCAGGCCGTAGGCGGCCCGTTTCATCAGTACGCCGTCGGGCAGGCTGGCCAGCAGCGGCGCTTCCGCGTCGCGAATCGTGTCCGCAGAGTAGTAGTGCCGCATCGTCAGCCCGGCGCCTCCTGTGTTTTCCGCCGACCGAAGACGGCTCTGAATCGCTCCGCCGGGTTCCAGGACCCGGTCGTGCGCTCACGGGCCATCGGGAAGAACGCCAGGCCGATCAGCAGCGCCGCGAAATGACCGATGGCGGTGAAGCTGAGCTCGATGCGGTCCATCACCAGCACCGGAAAGCCGAAGATGAGCAGCAGCACCCCCAGGTAACCCCAGCGCCAGGGCCGCGCGATCCGGTAGGTGAGGATCCCCATGACACCGACCAGGAAGTAGCTGACCCCGATGTCGTGGGCGCGTACCGATCTCGCCGAGGCGTCGTGCATTTGGATCGCCATGTACAGCAGGCCTTCACTGACATAGGTGGCGACGATGTGCGACGTCAATCCCACAGTGAGCCAACGCAATTGGCCGAGCCATCGCTCGGCTGGCGCCAGGAAGATGGTGAACAGCAGCAGGTAGGGTTCCAGGCTCCGGCCGTCGATCCACCACAGGCTGGAAAACAGGACGCCCAGCGGATCGGTCGCCAGCGCGTGCACGTTCGTGTAGCGGTGCAACAGGATCGAGTGCAGCTGATGGCCGGTGAGCAGGTTCTGCACGAGCGTCGTGATGGCCAGCGCGAGCAGCCAGCCGTAGGTCAGCGGCGCGCTGGTGACGTAGTGCCACACGATGCGCACCAACGCCCGAGCCCGTACCGATACCGATACCCTCGCCACCGTTCAACCCTTTCACGCCCGCGGTCGCAGCGTACAGCGTGGGCAACATTCCGCTCAGTTACTCGATTATGGCTCAGTCGGTTTCGTCGGCTGCTCGGCCCTGTGTGGGGCCAGGTGCCGCCACCAGCACGCGATGTAGAGCGTCAGCGATATCACCAGCACCACGATGACCCACAGCACCACCGTCACGTCGATCCACGCGCCGAACGGCGGAGCGTCGGGAAGCGCACCCCGCAAGGGCATCACCGCGAACAGCATCGCCGCGTACCAGGTCGTCATCGGTGGCTGAAACTTCCGGCGGTTGCGGAATGTCTGCACCGCGACGAACAGGGCCAGCACCGCGAGCGCGACGAGCACACCCAGGATGACCAGACCGAAGGCCGCGGTACTGGGTGACCGGTACAGATCGAGGCGGTAGGGCGCGCGCTCGTTGCCCGCGCCCAGCCGATTCACCTCGATTTTCCAGCCGAGTAGCCGATCGACCAGGGTGGCCGCGGCCGGCACCGGCGTCTGGTCGGCCCCGGAGAAGAGCTGCATGGCCAAAGGGCCCGACTGGTAGCTGTCGAACGGCCAGTCCGCGACGTCGCCGGTGAGCGTGACTGCGACCGGGATGATGTCGGGAAGAGTGCCCTTCGGCCACGTCCGCTTGCTGGCCGACGTCACCGAGGTCGCCACGACGCTGAGATCGTCTTTGAGGGTGTGCGTCTGCGGGTCCAGCAAGCCGGCGCCGGGTTCGACGGTGATGTTGGCCCGCAGCACGCTGTTGTCGGACTGAATGTCCTCGATGTCGAATGTGACCCGGGTCGCGTCGGACGGGGCCGAACCGTCAGCGATGCGGTGCGGATGACCCATACCGCTGTCGACATACAACACGATCGATGCGATGTAGGCGGCGACGAAAAGCAGCACGCCCGTGATCGCGAGCCTCATCGGCCGGGTACTGCGGGCTGGTCCGATTTCGCCGGTTTCTCTGGCTGCCCTGGTTCCGCCGGCTTCTCGGCTTGCGCCGGCGTCTCTGATTTCGCTGGCTCCACCGGTTTCTCCGGGGCGAGGTGCCGCCACCAGCACGACACGTAGAGACCCATCGATGCCACCAGCGCCACGATCACCCAGAGCACCACGGTGATGTCGACCCACGCTCCGAACGGGGGCGCGTCGGGCAGCGCATTGCGCAGCGGTATCACCGCGAACAGCATGGCCGCGAACCACGTCGTCATCGGCGGCTGGAACTTCCGCCGGTCGCGCACTGTCTGCACGGCGACGAACAGACCGAAGCCGGCAATGGAGACCAGGACCGCGAGGAGCACGACGGCAAGCGCGACGGTGCTGGGCGAGCGCTGTACCTGCGCACGGTAGGGGGTCTTGACTTCGCCTGTGGCGCCGCCCTGCACCTCGACCTTCCAGCCGGGAAGGCGATCGACGAATGTCACCGAAGCCCATTCCGGAGTTTGCGGGGTGCCGCGGAAGAGGTTGATCGACACCGGTTTGGAGACGTAGCTGTCGAACGGCCAATCGGACACGTCACCGTTGATGTTGAGCGATATCGGGACGACGCCGGGCTGCGTGCCTTTCGGCCAGGTACGGCTGGTCGGCGTGGTCGCGGATGTGGCGGCGACGGTGAGGTCTTCCTTGAGATTTCCGGTCAGCGGATCCAGCAGCGCGGGCCCGGGTGTCACCGTGAGGTCGCCGACGAGCGCATTGCGGTAGGGCTGGATGCCCGTGATATCCAGCGTCACAGTGGTGCCGTCGGCCGACGGCTGGCCGTCCGTCACGGGATGGGCCGGGCCCATGCCGGTCAGCGCATACAGCGCGACCAGACCGACGTACGCCACGACGAAAACCGCAAGACTGACGATCCCCCACCTCATGGCGCCCCCGTCTATTCGACTGTCACCGACTTCGCCAGATTACGTGGCTTGTCGACGTCGTAGCCACGCGCCTGCGCGACCGACGCGGCAAACACCTGCAGCGGAATGGTCGACAGCAGTGGCTGCAAAAGTGTTGACACCGAAGGGATTTCGATCAAATGGTCGGCGTAGGGGCGCACCGTTTCATCGCCTTCCTCAGCGATCACGATGGTCACGGCGCCCCGGGTCTGAATCTCGCGGATGTTCGACATCAGCTTGGCGTGTAGCATCGCCGAGCCCTTGGGCGAGGGCATCACGACGATCACCGGCAGGTCGTCCTCGATCAGCGCGATCGGGCCGTGTTTGAGCTCGCCGGCCGCGAACCCCTCGGCGTGCATGTAGGCCAGTTCCTTGAGCTTCAGCGCGCCTTCCAGCGCCACGGGATAGCCCACGTGGCGACCGAGGAACAACACCGTCGACGACTGAGCGAACCGGTACGCCAGGTCGGCCACCGGTTCGGTCGCCGCGATCACCCGAGCCACCAGGTCGGGCATCGCTTCCAGCTCGCGATATTCACGTTCGACTTCGTCGGGGTACTTGGTGCCGCGGGCCTGCGCCAGCGCCAGACCCACCAGGTAATTGGCGGTGATCTGCGCCAGGAACGTCTTGGTGGAGGCGACTCCGATCTCCGGGCCGGCGCGGGTGTAGAGCACCGCGTCGCATTCGCGCGGAATCTGCGAGCCGTTGGTATTGCAGATCGCCAGCACTTTGGCCTTCTGCTCCTTGGCGTGGCGGACGGCCTCCAGCGTGTCGGCCGTCTCGCCGGACTGGGAGATGGCCACGACCAGGGTGCTGCGATCCAGAACCGGGTCCCGGTAGCGGAACTCGCTGGCCAGTTCGACTTCCACCGGCAGTCTGGTCCAGTGCTCGATCGCGTACTTGGCGAGCAGACCGGAGTGGTAGGCGGTGCCGCAGGCGACGACGAACACCTTGTCGACCTCGCGCAGTTCCTGGTCGGACAGTCGCTGCTCGTCGAGCACGATCCGGTTGTCCACGAAATGGCCGAGCAGGGTCTCGGCAACCGCGGTGGGCTGCTCGGCGATCTCCTTGAGCATGAAGTACTCGTAGCCGCCCTTTTCGGCGGCGGCGAGGTCCCAGTCGATATGGAATTCCCGGTACTCGCGGCCCGCTTCCAGATCCTCGTTGCCGTGGAAGTCGCTGATCCGGTACCCGTCGGCGGTGATCACCACCGCCTGGTCCTGACCGAGCTCGACCGCATGGCGGGTGTGCTCGATGAAGGCGGCCACGTCGGAGCCGACGAACATCTCGCCCTCGCCGATTCCGATGACCAGAGGTGTTGAGCGGCGGGCGGCGACGATGGTGCCGGGCTCGTCGGCGTTGGCGAAGACGAGCGTGAAATGGCCTTCCAACCGGCGCAGGACCGACAGCACGGATGCGGCGAAATCGCCGGCCGTCTCGCCGTCGTGATAGGCCCGGGCGACCAGGTGCACCGCGACCTCGGTGTCGGTGTCGCTGGCGAACTCCACGCCGGCGGCCTCCAGCTCCTGTCGGAGCGAGGCGAAGTTCTCGATGATGCCGTTGTGGACGACGGCGATCTTGCCGGCCGCATCGCGGTGCGGGTGCGCGTTGCGGTCGGTCGGGCGGCCGTGGGTGGCCCAGCGGGTGTGGCCCAGTCCGGTGGTGCCGGACAGTTCAGCCTCGGTCATGTCGGCGAGCGCCGACTCCAGATTGGCGAGCTGACCTGCGCGGCGGCGCACCGTGAGCTTGCCCTTGCCGTCCGCCAGTGCGATGCCCGAGGAGTCGTAGCCGCGGTATTCCATCCGGCGCAAGGCGTTCATCACGACGTCGCAGGCAGGGCGCTGCCCGACGTAGCCGACGATTCCGCACATTCTGACCAGGGTAGTGCAGGTGCGGAATTATCACCGGGACCGGCGATATCGTATATGTCTCTACCTGCACGAAAGGTTTGCTGTGTCACAGCCGTACCAAGCGCCACCGCCGTACCAGCAGCCCTCGGCGGCCGGGTATCCGGGGCCGTTGTTTCACATCAGCCTGCTCAAGCACACCGGAGCGCTGATTTTCTGGCAGCAGCAGACCGTTCGGTACACCGGCACACTCGAGCAGTGCGAACGGGCCTATAAAGATGCGCAGACCCACTGCCTGTTGGCGGGCTGGTGGAGTCTGGCGTCGCTGGTGGTGTTCAACTGGATCGCGCTGTTCTCCAACATGCACGCCATTCGACAGGTGCGGAACCTGGCTCAGAATCCGCAGGCCATGACTGGCCAGCAGCAACCGATCGCCCAGCAACAACCGGCGTGGTCGCAGCAACCGGCGGGGGCGGTACCGGCCAGGACGACACCGGCGGGCTGGTATCCCGACCCATCCGGGCAACCCGGCCAGCGCTATTGGGACGGCGGTACGTGGACCGCCTTTACCCATCCGCCGGCGCACCGCTAACGTCGACGGGTGGCCCGCATCCGCAAGCTCGTCGCCGCCCTCACCCGTCGTGGTCCACACCGCGTTCTACGCGGTGACCTGGCCTTTGCCGGACTCCCCGGCGTGGTGTACACCCCCGAAGCCGGCATGAATCTGCCCGGTATCGCGTTCGGGCACGACTGGCTGACCGGGTCCGCTCAATATTCGGGCCTGCTGGAGCACCTGGCGTCCTGGGGCATCGTGGCCGGCGCGCCGGACACCCAGCGTGGTCTCGCCCCGTCGGTGATGAACCTGGCGTTCGATCTCGGTGTCGCCCTGGACATCATCTCCGGGGTGCGGCTTGGCCCCGGCGAGATCAGCGTTCACCCCGCCAAGCTCGGTCTGGCCGGTCATGGGTTCGGTGGGTCGGCTGCGGTGTTCGCTGCCGCCGGTATGTCCGGCTCGGCCGGTAGGCCGCTCGCCGCGGTAGCCGCGCTGTTCCCCACGGTGACCGCTCCCCCGGCGGAACTGCCGGCTGCGGGACTCGACGTGCCCGGCCTCATCCTGACCGCGCCCGGCGACCCCAAGACCCTGAACTCCAACGCTCTCACGCTGGACCGCGCCTGGGACAAGGCCACGCTGCGTATCGTCAGCAAGGCGGAAGGGGGTGGCCTGGTAGAAGGCCGGCGACTGTCGAAAGCCGTGGGGCTGGCCGGCTCTGACCGAAAGACCCAACGGGCGGTGCGCGCTCTGCTGACCGGTTATCTGCTCTACACCCTGGGCGGGGACAAGACCTACCGGGATTTCGCCGATCCGGACGTGACGCTGCCCCGCACCGAGCCGGTGGATCCCGAAGCGCCGCCGGTGACCGCCGAGGAGAAGATCGTCGCGCTATTGAAGTGACCGGCACGGGTGTGTCCCTGCACACGCGAGCGGGTAGTAGCCATGTATGGCTGACGCACAGAGTCTGTACCAGCGCTGGATAAGTGAGCTGTGGGCCGGGCGGCCCGTCGCGGCGGAGCTCGTCACCGACGACTTCGTGGGACATTGGCCCGATCGCGATGTGCACGGACCGGACGAACTGACGCAGATCATCGAGCAGACACGAAACATGTTGACGGACTTGACTTTTACCGTCGAGCTTGGCCCGCTGCACGATGGCGACCTGATCGCCGGCCGGTGGGTCGGCACCGGCGGCGGCCCGGACGGTCCGGTCCGGTTCACCGGCAACGACATCCTGCGGCTCGCTGGTGACGGGCAGCGCTTCGCCGAATACTGGACGGGCACGTCGACAGGCTGATTCCCGGGCTGCGCGGGACCGTGGTAAGTGTCGTTGATGCGGATCGGGATCGCGCTGGACTATTCGGGTGGCTTTCACGAGGCCGTCGACCGCGTCGTCGAACTCGAGAAGGTCGGCATCGACGTGGCCGTGGTCGCCGAAGCCTACGCCTTTGACGCCATCAGCCAGCTCGGGTTTCTGGCGGCCAGGACGAGCAGAGTTGAGCTGGCCTCCGGCGTGTTGCCGCTCTTCATCCGAACGCCTTCGCTGCTCGCCATGACGGCCGCCGGCCTGGACTATGTCTCCGGTGGCCGCTTCAACCTCGGGATCGGCACCTCCGGACCGCAGGTGATCGAAGGGTTCCACGGCATCGCGTTCGACGCCCCGCTGGGGCGCACACGCGAAGCCGTGGAAATCTGCCGACAGGTCTGGCGCAGGCAGGAGCCGCTCCGCTATGACGGCAAGCACTATCAGATCCCGCTGCCCGCCGATCGCGGCACGGGGTTGGGCAAGGCCCTGAAACTGATCAATCATCCAGTGCGCGAACGCATTCCAATATCGATTGCGGCACTGGGCCCGAAGAACGTCGAACTCACCGCGGAGATCGCCGAGGGTTGGCAACCGGCGTTCTACTATCCGGACAAGGCCCATCTGGTGTGGGGCGAGGCACTGGCGGCCGGGGCCGCCAGGCGTGATCCCGCGCTGGGCCCGCTGGACGTCATGGTGGGTACCGCGCTGGCGATCGGAGACGACGTCGAGGACCGGTTCGCCTGGATCAAGCCCCAGCTGGCGCTCTACATCGGCGGTATGGGCGCCCGGGGCCGGAATTTCTACCACGACCTGGCTACCCGGTACGGATTCGGCGAGGCCGCCGACCGGATCCAGGAGCTCTACCTCGCCGGCCGCAAGCGAGAGGCGATCGACGCGTTGCCCGACGAACTGGTGCGTGGGGTCTCCCTGATCGGCCCGCGCGGCTTCATCGCCGAACGGCTGGCCGTCTTCGCCGAGGCAGGGGTGACCACGCTGCTGGTCCGCCCTGCGACGGCACAGGCTGATGAAGCCGTTCGCTATGTCGAGGAACTGCTGCAACTGCTGCCCTGACGTCACTGGCCCGCCTGCGGAAGTTCGTTCGCCGCGATCTCGCACGGTGTCGATCCCGCGGCGACCGGGGCGGCAGCCGGTGGCTGGACGGGTGGCGCTCCGACGGGCGGCGCCGCGGCCGGAGGTGTCGCTGGGGCGGGTACCGCGGCCGCGGGTTGGGCTGCACTGAGCGGCGGCGTGGCCGGCGCAACGCCGTGCGCCCGTGATTGCGCGGATTCGGGTTTCTCCGGCTCTGCCGGTTCTTTTAGCGGGTCCGGTTCCTGCCGGTCGCCCTCGTCGTCGGTCAGGTCGTCCTCGGCGTCGCCGGCCGAGGACTTCAGCAGGTCGCCCAAGCCCGCGACGATCCGGCTGGCGAGGCCACCGAGCCCGCCCAGGCCGCCACCACTGTCGAATCCGCCTCCACTGCCGAATCCGCCACCACCGCCCGACAGGCCCGAGTCCCCCGGCCACCCGGCCCCCAGGTCAGGTTGTGTCGTCCCCGCCGCCGGCGCGGACATCGTCGCCGCCGGTACGGACATCGGCGGCGCCGGCGCGGGCGTCGGCGGCGTGATGCTCAGGGGGGCCGCGGCGAACCTGGCCGGCACCGGCTCGCCCGGCAAGGCGGCGAGGGCGGCCGGCGTCAGCGGTGACGTCGCAGCGGCGGGCCCGCGGTACTCGCCGAAGTCACCGGGCATTTCGAAATGAGCGCGCGGAGCAGCGGCGAACCGGTCGGTGACCATGTCGTAGGCCGCCGCGACGCCCGCCTGGGCAGACAGCATCGCGCTGCGCCAATCATGCCGAATATCGTTGTCCACGTAGGGCTTTACCTGTCGATCAATCACCTCGCGGGCGCCCGCGTCGGTCGTGAGCGCGGCAGCGGCGGCCAGCCAAACCGGCCGCTGGGCGGCCGTGCGGCCGTCGATCGCGGTGGTCGTCGAGACTTTCGCATCGACCAGGCGCCACAGATTGTCCCGCAGCGATTCGCAACGTTGGGCCGCCGCGCGGACCTCATTGACCACCGCAGAGGCGATGTCGCAGTGGCGCCGCAGAAACGCAATCGCGGAGTCGGCGCCCGATCCCGTCCAGGCCGTCGCCAGCACGGTGAGCTGATCGCGCTGCAATCGCAGCGCTTCGGCGATCACCGCCGCCGCGGCGCGCAACGCCGCACAGTCGCCGTCGAGGACATTCAGGTCGAGCCCCTCTTCACCGGCATACAGGTCGGATACCTGCGCGGGATCGCCGGTCAGCTCCGGATGCTGGTAACCGGCCTGCCCGCAAGCCCGTACATAGGTCTGGATGTGCTCTAGCGCGGGCAGACCTTCAGCCAGTCGCCCCGCGACGTCCAACCGCTCGGACACGATTACGCGATCCGGGCCGCGGCGTACGACTCGGCCTCGGCGTAGCTGTCCGCTCCGGCACGCAACGCGGCGGCGAGCTCGGCCGCCGCACTAGACCACTGCGATAGTTCGGCGGCCAGGCCATCCAGCTCGCCCCGCAATCTGTCGCCATACACGGCATAGGCCCGCCCGGCGCAGGCACCGTCAAAGGCCAACCGCGCCAAGTGGTTCGATACGGCCTCGCCGATCAGTTCGGCCGCATCGTCGATCCGGTCAGCGACACCGCGCACGTCCGCACTATCAAGTCTCATACCTCATTCGACGCCGCACGGGGCGTCGAGGTTCCACCGAGTTTCAGCCGGCGGCGCTGACAGCGTCGGCCACCGTGGTGGCCAGCCGCTGCGCGATCTCCTCGTCGCCAGCCTCCACCATCACCCGGATGAGTGGCTCAGTTCCCGAGGGACGCAACAGGATTCGACCGGTGTCACCGAGTTCGGCCTCGGCCTGCGCCACCGCATTCTGCACCGCCGGCGCCACGGCGGCGGTGGCCTTGTCGGCCACATCGACGTTGATCAACACCTGCGGCAGGGTCTGCATCGCCGCCGCCAGCGCGGACAGCGGCGAACCGGTCTGCACCATCCGGGTCATCAGGCGCAGCCCGGTGACGATGCCGTCACCGGTGGAACCCAGCGCCGGCATCACGATATGGCCGGACTGCTCGCCGCCAAGGCTGAAATCGCCGGCCCGCAACTCTTCGAGCACGTACCGGTCACCGACACCGGTGGTACGCACGGTCACGCCGGCGGCGCGCATGGCCAGGTGCAGTCCGAGGTTGCTCATCACCGTCGCCACCAGGGTGTCGGAGGCCAGTTCACCGGACTCTTTCATGGCCAGAGCCAGGACCACCATGATGGTGTCGCCGTCGACCAGTTCGCCGTTGGCGTCAACGGCCAGGCACCGGTCGGCGTCACCATCGTGGGCGATCCCCAGGTCGGCGCGGTGAGCGAGGACTGCGTCGCGCAGTCCCTCCAGGTGGGTGGAACCGCAGCGCTCGTTGATGTTGAGGCCGTTGGGTTCGGCGTTGATGGCGATGACGCGGGCGCCGGCCGCGCGGTAGGCCCTCGGTGCGGCGACGGAGGCTGCGCCATGGGCACAGTCGACAACCACGGTCAGCCCGTCGAGGCGGACGGTGCTGGCCTTGCCGACGTGGCGCAGGTAGCGCTCGGCCGCGTCCTCGGCGTCGACGACCCGGCCGATTCCCGCGCCGACCGGTCGCAGGCCGGGACCGGCCGCAACCAGGTTCTCGATCTGGTCTTCGGTGTCGTCGTCGAGTTTGTGGCCCCCGGGGCCGAAGATTTTGATGCCGTTGTCGGGCATCGGGTTGTGCGAAGCCGAGATCATCACGCCGAAGTCGGCGTCGTAAGCGCCGGTCAGGTAGGCGACGGCGGGTGTCGGAAGCACCCCGACCCGCAGCGCGTCCACCCCTTCGCTGCTCAGGCCCGCGATCACCGCAGCCTCCAGCATTTCGCCGCTGGCCCGCGGATCGCGGCCGATCACGGCCATTCGGCGGCCCGGGCCGGTCGAACTCGCCAGGTGCCGCGCCGCGGCGGCGCCCAGTGCGAGCGCCAGCTCGGCGGTCAACTCGCGATTGGCGACTCCCCGGACGCCGTCGGTGCCGAATAGTCGACCCATGCGGACAAACCTCTCACAAGTTAGCGATTGTGCTCATACCCACTTTTGGCTGCGAGCGCGCCGCAGAGGCGTTCGACACGCCGACTGACACACGCTCGCAGCCAAAAAGTGGTATCTGATCAGCGCTTGCTGTACTGAGGCGCCTTGCGGGCCTTCTTCAGGCCGTACTTCTTCCGTTCCGTGGCACGCGGGTCACGGGTGAGGAAGCCGACTTTCTTCAACGCCGGCCGGTCCTCGGGGTTGGCCACGATCAGGGCCCGGGCGATGCCCAGGCGCAGCGCGCCGGCCTGGCCGGACGGGCCGCCGCCATGCAGGAGGGCGTAGATGTCGTAGCTGTCCAGCCGCTCGACGGTGACCAGCGGCGCCTTAATGAGCTGCTGGTGCACCTTGTTCGGGAAGTAGTCCTCGAGGCTGCGTCCGTTGAGGTCGAACTTGCCGGTGCCGGGCACCAGGCGCACCCGCACCACGGCCTCCTTGCGGCGGCCGACGGTCTGGATGGGGCGCTCGAATACGAACGACTCGCTCTCGACCACGGCTTCGGCCACCTCGGTGGTTTCCAGACTGGTCTCGGTCACTGGGCCACCTGCTTGATCTCGAACGGAACCGGCTGCTGAGCGGTGTGGGGGTGCTCCGGGCCCGCGTAGACGCGAAGCTTCTTCTGGATCTGCCGGCTCAGCTTGTTCTTGGGCAACATGCCGACGATCGCCTTCTCCACCACGCGGTCGGGGTGCTTTTGCAGCAGCTCACCGATGCTCCGCTGACGCAGACCGCCGGGATACCCCGAGTGGTTGTAGGCCATCTTGCTCTGCAGTTTGTCGCCGCTGATGGCGACCTTTTCGGCGTTGATGACGATGACGAAGTCACCACCATCGACGTTGGGCGCGAACGTCGGCTTGTGCTTGCCACGCAGCAGCGTCGCCGCTGCTACGGCAAGGCGGCCAAGCACAACGTCCGTGGCGTCGATGACGTACCACGACCTCGTGGTGTCACCTGCCTTGGGCGCGTATGTAGGCACAGCGCTTACTCCATCTTTCTCGGGTGGATCCCGGTGCGAACCGGGGGCCGGTCAGGCGTTTTGCGGGAGGGGCTGGTCTCGGCGACCGACATTGACCCGAGGACCCTGTGTACCCGAAGGCACCCGCACGCCAACGGAGCAGCTTACCGACGCGCATCCCCGCAGGTCAAAACGACTACCGCGACCAACCGCCCGCTGCCCGGCGATCGGCGCCGGCCACCTCGTCAGCGCCGTCGCGGACTGCGTGTCCCAACTCGATCAGAATGTCGTTGAGCGCGGTGGCCGCCCGGTGCCATTTGAGCTGTTCGACCTGGTAGGCAGCCGCCGCCTGGCGGGTCCAGAGCTGCTGCAGCGGCGCGATCTGGGACCGTAGCTCGTCAAGCGCCGCGTTGAGGCGCGCGGCTGTGGCGTGAATCTCCTGGCGAACGGAGTGTTCAAGGACATCGAAGTTGTACGACAGCGCCTGATCCATGGCCCGCCTTCCGTTCAGAGGTTTCCGCCGACGGCGGCGATGTTGTCCGCGTGACTCTGGCCGGCATCGCGGAGTATGGCCTCGTTGCCGCGGATCGTTTCGGCGATGTCGTGCAGGACATGATGAAGCCGCGTCGACTCGCCGTTCCATCGATCCACGACGTCTTTGAAGCGCGCCGCCGCAACCCCTCCCCACACCGACGGGGGCACAGCGCTCATTCGGCCGATGAAGGCGTGCAGCATCGCCCGGATCTCCTGGTTGCGGGCGTCGATGGTGGCCGCGACCGATCTCATCAGGGCGAAATCGGCGCTCAGGGTGTTGGTGCCTGCGTGTGGATTCATCTGTCTCCTGTCCCTCATTACGTTCGACCTTCGGGGGCCGGCTTTGGTTCCATCGATTTCGCGGTTCAGCCCACCGCATGAGCGGTCTGCACCGCCCGCTCGCAGGCGTCCCGGACGGCGTCCTGGCCGGCGGGCCGGCTCTGGCATCCGATGCTGATGCGCAGCGATCTGTCGAGCAGCACCGTCCAGCGCACGTCATGGGCCGCACGAACTTCGCGGTAGGTCACTGCGGGCCGGCCGGCGCTGGCCCCGGTCGGGTTGAAGTCGACGAACACGCCGGCCGGTTCGGCGTCGATCGCCCGGCGCAGTTGTGCGGCGGCGTCGGCCAGCGTCTCGCCGGGCGTCGGCGTCTGGGTGAGGTGCAGGGCCGCCTCGGGATCAGCGGGCGAGGTGATCTGGACGCGGGCCGACCCCGGCCCGGCGACGATCCGCTCGGCGTTCCAGTCGGCCGGGATCGCCAACGCCACGCCGCCCTCGATCAGAAGAGTTGTCGGCGCCGCCCGGATCACGGGCTTCGAGTTCACCGCCGGCAGCGCCAGGCCCGCCGCGGTCACCGCGACACCTGCCGCCGCCAGCCGCGCAAGAATCCGGCCGCTGGACCGCACCTCTTTGACCGGTTCGCAGTCGGGGATCGGCGCCGCCGCGCGGGCCAGCTGTGTCACCGCGTCATCATCGACGATGGTGGCCTTGCGCCCGGCTGGGAGCGCATCGGCAATCAACCGAGCCAACCGCGGCGCTCCTGACACTTTCGGGGCGTCGATCGTCACGCCGCGGTTCGTCATGGTGGCGACCACGCCGGCAACCTCGGTGGCGACGGCCTCATCGTCGGTGAGGCGGGGTACGGCGACGAGGTCGTCCCCCGAAATGGCCACCAGCCGCTCGGCGATTTCCACCAGGATGGTCGAATCCGGCTGCGGCAACAGCCAAGTCCGTGCCCGCACCGCAGCCTCAGCCCCGGCGACCGTCCGCGCCGCCGCGGTGAGGACGGCAACCCGGGGCGCCGACCACCACGCAGGATGCACCACCAGTACGCCGCGATGCCCCTCCGCCAACGAGCGCAGCACCGCACACCACAGCGCATCAACGGCGACCGGGCGCTCGTCGACCAACGCCACCCGGTCGTCGATCGCATCCACCGCTGCCACCCCGGTCTCGTCGTCTCCCGTTGTCGCACAGCACAATCGGCTGACAGATGCCGGTCCCACCGCGACGACGGCGCGATGCGCGGTCATTCGGGCGGGCTCCACGCCACCTGTACCAGCTGCTCGACACCGGGGCGGGTGATCAGGGTGCCGCGCCCGGGCGGCAGTAGTACGGGTGGCTTCGATCCAAGTAGTGCGCCCTCCTCCGCCCGGCCGCTCATCATCATTCCCATGCAGCCAAGCTCCCGCAGGCTCGCGAGCAACGGCTCGAACAGGGCTCGCGCGGCACCTCCACTTCGCCGCGCGACGATCATGTGCAACCCGAGATCGGCGGCGTACGGCAGATACTCGAGCAACGCGAGCAACGGGTTCCCGGCCGACGCCGTCACCAGGTCGTAGTCGTCGACCATCAGGTAGATCTCCGGCCCGGTCCACCAGGACCGGTCGCGCAGCTGCGCCTGGCTGACATCCGCGCCGGGCATCCGCGCGTGCAGCAGGCCGACCAGACCCGGCATCAGGACGCCCAACGCGCCGGGCGACCCGGCGTAGCCGCCGAGATGTTCGGACGGCACGACACCGAGCAGGGTTCGCCGGAAGTCGACCACGAACAGCCGCGCCTGCGCCGCCGACCGGGTGCGGACTATCTCGCGGCACAGGGTCCGCAGCGCCGCGGTCTTGCCGCACCCGTTGTCTCCCAGCATCAGCAGATGCGGCTGCTGCGTGAAATCAACTGTGGCCATGCGCAGTTGCCGCTCTTCGAGCCCCAGCACGATCCCGGCCTCGCGCTCGCCGACGACCGCGTCGTACTCCACTCGACTCGGCAGTAGCGGTATGGGGGGCGCTGCGGGCCCGTCACTTCGCCGGCCGGGCCCCTCCCACGCGGGCAGCGCGATCATCATGTGCAGTCCGTCGACGCACAGACCACGACCGGGACGGTCGGTCGGCACCTGCCGGGACTGCCGCCGGTCGAATTCGGAATCGGCAGGATCACCGAGCCGCAACTCGATGCGGGTGCCGAGTTGATCCTTGAACGCCGGCCGCAGCTCCGCCCAGCGCGTCGCGGCCACCATGACGTGCACTTTGTACGAAAGACCCTGGGCGGCAAGCACAGTGATCGAGTCCGCCACGCCGTCGAAATCCAGACGCAGGCCGGCCCAGCCGTCGACCACGAGGAACACATCCGGGAAGGAATCGATCGTCTCGCCTGCGCGCAGGCAGGCCTCGCGCATGTGTACAGCCGACTCCATCTCGGCAACCGTGCGCCGGACCAGTTCGGGTTGAGCCCGGTCGGCGACAGCGCCGACGTGCGGCATGTCAAGCAGGGCGAACAATGCTCCCCCGCCGAAGTCGAGGCAGTAGAACTGCACCTGCCCGGGTCCGTGGGTGGCGGTCAGGGCGGTGATGAGTGTGCAAAGCGCCGTGGACTTGCCTGACCGCGGCGCTCCGACCACCGCGACGTTTCCGGCTGCCCCGGACAGATCGACCGTCAGAGGCGGGCGGCACTGCTCGTAGGGCCGGTCGACGACGCCGATCGGAACAACCAGAGGCGTCGGTGCTCGACTCGCCAGAAGCGCCTCAAGGGAGGGCGCCGCGTCCAGCGGCGGTAACCAGACTTGATGGGCGGGCGGTCCCTGGTGTTCCAGGCCGGCCAGGATCGTCTGCAGGATGGACGGACTCCGACGCGGATCCGGACGGCGCACGGCCCCAACAGGTTCTGCGGTGAACGGGCGTACCTCCGGCGCTGCCGAACTGCCGGCACCCGGTGCCGGCCCCGATACGGACGCGGCCTGAAACCGGATCAGATCCCCGGCGGGGGTCCGCAGCAGCCCAGCCCCCGGCGCGCTCGGCAGTTCGTACGCATCCGCGGTGCCCAGCACGGCACGCGACTCGACGGCGGACAGTGTCTTCAGGCAGACCCGGTAGGACAGGTGGGCTTCCAGTCCACGCAAGCGCCCCTCGTCAAGCCGCTGGCTGGCCAACAACAGATGCACGCCCAGGGACCTTCCCAGCCGCCCGATCGCAACGAAGGTGTCCGCGAAGTCGGGATGCTGACTGAGCAGTTCGGCAAACTCGTCAACGATGATGAACAGCGTCGGCAGAGGAAGTGATCCGGGTCCACGAGCACGCTGGTACTCCGCCGCGCTGACGTGGCCTGCCGTGCGCAGGAATTGTTGCCTGCGGTTCATCTCACCGGCCAGCGCCTCCCGCATCCGTGCGACCAGTGGCGCCTCGTCCGCGAGGTTGGTGACGACCGCGGCCACGTGCGGCGCCCCGGCGAGGTCGAGAAACGTTGCGCCACCTTTGAAGTCGATCAGCAGCAGGTTGAGCACCTCCGGCGAGTTCCGCGCCATCATGCCCACGGCGACGGTGCGCAGCAGCTCCGACTTGCCCGACCCGGTGGCCCCCACGCACAGCCCGTGCGGCCCGATACCGTGCAGCGCCGACTCTTTGATGTCCAGGCGCACGTGGCGGCCGTCGGGTGTGGCGCCGATCGGGACACAGAGCCGGTCCCGTGGGCACTGGCTTCGGGTGACCGCGTCGGCGCCGGGCCAGGCGTCCGCGTCCGGCGGCTCCGCTGCGGAACCGGCGTACGACGCGATCCGGCGCGCGCATACGACTGCGTCCTGCCGGTCGAGGTAGTCGGGTTCGTCGAGGACGTCCTGCCCGCCGGGCCGGCGGATCACCACGACCGCCCCGTTACCGCCGGCCCGGATCACGGTGGCATTGGCGATCGCCACGGCATCGCTCCCGGACGTGTCGGCGATGATCACTGCGTGCGGTGACGCGATAACGGCCAGCGCCTCGCGTGCCGCGGTCAGTGTCGGGTACACCAGTCGCGCCGGCCCGGTCAGATCCGTCGCGTCCGGATGCCGGTTGTGCGGGAGCCACTTCAGCCAGTCCCACTCGGCGAGGTCCGCCACCGCGCCGACGATCAGCAACTGTCCGGGCGGGTGCGCTATCGCCAACTGACAGACCATCGCGCGCAGCAGTCCGCGCACCTGGCTCACGTCACCGTCGACTGTCACCGGTTCGCCTTTGTGCAGTGACATCACGACCGGCGCATTCCGCAGCGTCGAATGTGTTCGCACGAAACGATTCAGGGCGGCAACCGTGAGCGGATCACACCGTCGCGGCATCGGAGCAACCTGCAGCGACGGGCACAGCGGGGCACTTCCCACACCTACCCTGACACACCAGGATTTCGGATCCGCGGATTGTCTGGTCCACATGCGCGGATCGCCGATCAGGGTCCACAGGCTGCCCGGCTCAGGATGCTCCGACGTCAGCGAAGCATGTTGCGCCCGAACGACTTCGGCAACTTCCGCCCGCAGTCCGCGCAGGTACTCGAGATACTCACGCCGGTCGCCGCTGATCGCCGCGCCCCGCCGCCGGCCCCGTCCGATCGTCAGCGCCAGCGACGCCACCATCATTGCCGGAGCAGTCAGCACAGCGGGGTGGTGCGCCACGGGAGAACCGATGAAGAAGACTGCCGCCGTGGCGCCCACAGCCACGACGGCCATCGCGACCGGCAGCAACGGCAGGCCCGAGATGTCTGATGACGGCACCTCGGGCGGGGCCTTGACGTCAATGGCGGCGGTCATAGTTGGACGACGTTAAGCGGCAACCAGATTCGCCACAATTCAGCTGTGGACAACGGGACACGGCTCAGCCGGGAACCGCTTAACGTGCCGGGGGTGTCTGAATTCGATCCGGATCTGCGCCGCGTCGCAGTCCACGCCGACAGCGCCTCCGTCGACCTGACGTTGCCGGCAACCGTGCCCGTCGCGGAGTTGATCCCGGCGATCGTCGACGCGCTGGGTGGTGCGACCCCGGGGACGCGCTACCACCTGGCGCGGCTCGGCGCCGCGCCGCTGCCGAACTCGACGACGTTGCGGCAGATCGGAATTCGTGACGGGACCGCACTTGTGTTGAGCCGGCAGGCTCCCGCGCCGCCCGCCATACGCTACGACGATGCGGCCGACGCGGTGTCCGCGGCCCTGGGCAGCCCGACACAGTCCTGGCAACCGATGACCGCCGCACTGGCCGCGGTCTGCTTCGCGGCCACGGCCGCGCTGGCACTGCTGCGCGCCGCGTCCGGCGCCGCTCGGCACAGCGACACCGCCGCCGCGACGGCCGCCGCCACCGCCCTCGCGATCGTGGTAATGACCGGTGTCATCCCGCCTATTCGCCGCAACCCGATCGCCGGCCTCACGCTCAGCCTCATCGCCACCGCAGCGGCGGCGATCGCCGGTCTGCTCGCGGTGCCGGGCGCTCCCGGAGCCCCGAATGCGCTCCTCGCTGCCATGGCTGCCGGCGCCACGGCGGCTCTCGCACTGCGCGTAACCCGTTGTAGCCCGGTCGTACTGGGCGCAGTCGTTTGCTGCGCGGCGACTGTCGCGGTAGCCGCCGCCCTGGCGAGCACCCTCACCGCGGCCCCACCGCACATCGTCGGGTCAGCGGCAGCGCTCGCCTGCCTCGGACTGATTGAGGTCGCGCCGCGCGCGTCGATCCGGTTGGCCGGCCTGGCACCCGGCGCCGACCAGGACGATCCACTGCCCGAAAGCGGACTGGCCGCACACGCTCAGCGCGCCGACAGTGTGCTGACCATCCTCCGGGCCGGCTTAGCGGTCGCCGCCGCCCTCGGAGCAGTGATCGCCGCGCTGGCCGCGCCCCGCGCCGTCGTGCTGGCCGCAGTCACCGGGGGCGTGCTCGTCGTGCACGCCCGGATCGACAGGCGCCGAGGTCTCGTGTTCGCGGCGGCTGGAATCACCACGTTGGCAACCACATTGGCGATGGCCGCCCTCGGCCCACCGGCGCAGGCACCGTGGGTGGCCGGGCTGGCAGCAGTGGCCGCCGCCACCGCGATATACCTGGGTTTCGTCGCTCCTGCCGTCACCGTGTCGCCAGTCACCCGCCGCGGTGTCCAGGCACTGGGATGCATCGCGCTCACCCTGGTCGCCCCGGTAGCGTGCTGGACAAGCGGCGCGTTCGACGCCGTCCGCGGATTGAATCTGCTCCGCACGTGAGCACCGTCCGGCTGGTGCGCCCGTTGCTCGCCGCGCTGCTGGTGTCCCACTGCGCAGCACCGCAGGCGCATGCGGTCGCGCCGCCTGCGGTCGACGAGAAGTGGTTGCCGGCGCCGGCATCACCGTCACCCCCGCACCCCACCGTCCAACGGGAGACGTGCGCGGTGGCCGGTGCGGAACCCGACAGTGCCGACGCTGCGACACAATTCGCGGGGTTCGACCTGCCGCAGATCTGGCAATTCACCCGCGGCGCCGGGCAGCGGGTCGCGGTCATCGACACCGGCGTGCACCGGCATCCACGACTGAAGGATGTCATCGCCGGTGGTGATTACGTAGCCACCGGCGACGGCACCCAGGACTGCGACGCCCACGGCACACTGGTGGCCGGAATAGTCGCCGCCACAACCGATCCCGCCTTCACCGGGATCGCACCCGACGTCACGGTGATCAGCATCCGCCAGTCCAGCGCCAAATTCGCGCCGACCGCCGGCCGGTCCGGCGAGGGTGTCGGCGACGTGGTAACCCTGGCCCGCGCGGTGCGCACCGCCGCCGACCTCGGCGCCACGGTCATCAACATCTCGTCGGTCGCCTGCGCCCCGGTAGACCGGGCACCGGATGATCGCGCGCTGGGCGCCGCACTTGCCTACGCGGTGGATGTCAAGAACGCCGTCGTGGTGGCGGCGGCCGGAAACACCGGCGGTGTGACGCAGTGTCCGCCCCAACCGGCCGGCGTCACCCGGGACACTGTCGCGGTGGTGGTCAGCCCCGCCTGGTACGACGATTACGTCCTGACTGTCGGTTCGGTTGATTCCCAAGGCAATCCGTCATCCTTCACGCTCCCCGGGCCATGGGTGGATGTCGCGGCGACCGGTGAGGGCGTGACATCGCTCGACCCGGACGGTGACGGACTGGCCAACCGGGTCAACGACAAGCCGATCTCCGGCACCAGCTACGCAACTCCGGTCGTCAGCGGACTGGCCGCCCTGGTCCGGGCGCGATTCCCGGAGTGGACCGCCCGCCAGGTGATGCAGCGCATCGAGGCGACCGCGCACCATCCGCCGGCCGGATGGGACCCTTGGGTGGGCAACGGCACCGTCGACCCGCTGGCGGCGGTCACCACCGACATCCCTGCGGCGGACGCTGCCGGCCCCAAACCACTGGCCATGTCGTTACCTGCCGCGAACCCGGGCCCGGACAACCGGTCCCGCACGCTGACCGGGGCCGCGATCTGCCTGGTTCTGCTTGTTGCCGCGCTGGGGACACGTCGCCGGTCACGGCCCCGTCGCGACAGTGTCGCGGACGACTGACGCCTGCTCCCGGCTCAACTCCGGCCCGCACGGCAACGCGGCGAGCACTGGCCACGGCGCCGGCACCGGCCGAGCCGGCAGTCCGAGGAGGCGAGCCGCTTCGTCGTCGTGGATCGCGAAGCGCACGCCGGTGTCGGTCACCAGGTAGCGCGTGTCGACCCGGGTTCGGTTGCCGACCTGGCTTTGAGTTGCGACGTAGGCGCTGTGGCCCGCGGCGATGGAGAACCTGTCCACCGACGGCCCGCGCCCGTCGGCTTGCGCCAGAGCCACCGGCGCCGCGGCCGGCGCACGCTGGGTGGCCAGGAATTCGATGGCCGGCGGACCTGACGGGGTGGGCTCCCACACCGCGCACCACGTGGCACCACCGGGATCCGCCGGGACCTGGTCGGGGATCGCCGAGACCGGCAATGAGTCGACGTTGGGAGCCGCACGCAGCAGGCCGGGTGCGACGGTGGTGACGTCGGCCGAGCCGGTGAACCGAAGCATGTCCGCGACGACCGGGCTGATTCGCTGTACTCCGGCGGTCAGCACAACGTAGAACTCCTCGCCCGCGGCCCGTGTGATTCGCAGCACATCACCGACCCGGAATCCCGGCAGCCAGCCGCCTGCCGGCGCGCCCGCGCTACGGATGCGGGGAACCGTGACGGGCAGCGCCTCCGGTACCGCGTTCAGCAAAGTCTGGGAGACCAGATGCGGGGCCCGGCCCTGCAACCTCAGTGCGCGCACCGCGGCCCGATCGGCCAGGTCCACCAGCGCGCGCCGCCCGTGGTACAGCAGGTAAGCCGGCGCGCCCGTTCCGGCGGCGACCAGCAGCGCCTGCCCGGCATTCACGCGGCCGACCGGCAGATCCGCGCCCAGCAGGACCGTCGTTCCCTCGTCTGCCTCGGCGTCACACACCGTCCATAACGACTGCTGCGCCGGCAACGCCGGGACGATCAATTGTGGCGCACCCGGAATGCCCAGCAGCGGACCGCGTTTAGTGCGGGCCAGCACCGCCTCGGGTACCGGCAGCGGATTGGCATCGGCCGTCGCGATCAGGCGCGCCGATGCCAGATTGAGCACCGGGTGCCAGGTGTCGCCCACCTTCACATACAGCGCCCCGGACGTCTGACCCATCGCGATGCGCGCGTCGCCCAGACCCGGCTGCGGCCACAGCCGGCTCAGCAACACGCAGCCCGCCAGGGCGATGACGGTCAGCACACAACCGATCGCCAGCGAACCCCGCGCCGGTCCGGCGGGTGAGTCGTCGCCGGGGCTCAGCAATGCGCGCTCGAGGCGCCGCAACTGACAGCGGTAGCCGCTGACGTGCAGCCAGCTCACCGCCTGCCGAGGCACCTGTCCCCCATCTTCTCGCCCGATTCCCCCGCTACGGTAGGCCGCCAAGCGGCGGTGTTTACACGTTCATCCACAGCTGCGGAGGTTTTGCTCCGGCGCTCCGCGGGTAAAATTTCGGCGTGTATCAGCACTTCATTCGCCTTGCCGGTCGGGCCGGTGTAGGCCTCGCAGCCCTGTCCGCCGCTGTCCTGCCGGTCAGTCCGCTTGCCGCCGCACCATCCGCATGGGCAGACGACTGCCCCGACGCCGAGGTGGTCTTCGCCCGGGGAACCAATGAGGCACCCGGCCTCGGACGGGTCGGCGATGCGTTCGTGGACTCGCTGCGCGAACAAACCAGCGGCCTCAACATCCGCACCTACGGCGTGAACTATGCGGCCAGCAAGTTGCAGCTGCACGGCGGCGACGGGGCCAACGACGTGATTTCCCACGTGAAGTCGACGGTGTCCGCCTGCCCGAACACCAAGATCGTGTTGGGTGGCTACTCCCAGGGCGCGTCGGTGATGGACATCGTGGCCGGAGTTCCGATCGGCGGCATCAGCTGGGGCAGTTCACTGCCACCCGAGTACGTCGGCAACATCGCTGCGGTCGTCACCTTCGGCGACATCGCCGACCGGGCGGGCGGCTCGCTGCCCACCAAGAGCACCCTTCTGGGGTCCAAAGCCGTCGACTACTGCAATCCGCAGGACCCGATCTGCCATGCGGGCTCCGGTAACGAGTGGAGCGGGCACACCGAGGGGTACGTGCCCTTCTACACGACGCAGGGCGCCGCTTTCGCTGCGCCGAAGATCATGAACGGTGTCCCGCACATGCCCGGACAGCTCCCAGCGCCGCTGGTTCCCCAGATCCCTGGCACAGTGCCGCAGAATCCCGCGCTCGCCCCGCAGGTGCCCGGCACGCCCAGCGCCCCTGTCCAGCAGCCCGTCGTTCAGGTGCACTGACGCACTGTCAATAACGCCTAACATTGGGGCATGAGATGTGCCCCCCTGGGTCGGTTGGCGGCCGCCGCACTCGCGGCGGCCGCACTCTTGCTCGCCCCTCCACTGGCACCGCCGGCGAAGGCGGCCTGCCCGGATGTCGAGGTGATCTTCGCCCGCGGCACCGGCGAACCACCCGGTCTCGGCAGGGTGGGCAACGCCCTGGTTGGGACACTGCGCCAGCAGACCGGTCGCAACATCGGCGCCTACGGCGTGAACTACCCGGCCAGTAAAGACTTCCTCGCCGCCACCGACGGCGCGAACGACGCCAGCGACCACGTCCAGCAGATGGCCAACGCCTGCCCCGACACGCGGCTGGTGCTCGGTGGATACTCCCAGGGCGCCGCGGTCATCGACATCGTCACCGCCGCACCGCTGCCCGGCCTCGGTTTCACCGAACCGCTGCCGCCGGAAGCGGCCGACCACGTCTCGGCGGTCACTCTGTTCGGCAATCCGTCCGGCCGGGCCGGCGGCTTGTTGACCGCTTTGAGCCCGCAGTTCGGCGGCAAGATCCTCAACCTGTGCAATGAGGGTGACCCCATCTGCTCAGACGGCAACCTGTGGAAAGCGCACCTGGGCTACGTGCCCGGCCTGACGAACGAGGCCGCAAACTTCGTGGCGGGCAAACTCTAACGGGGCGAACGGATATCGCGGGTGATCAGGTTTCGGGCAGCTAGCTGGTCATCCGGCGGGTAGTCCACTCCGACCAGGGTCAGACCTTGCGGCGGAGCAGCCGCGAAATCGCTGGACCGGCTTGTCGCACTGAGGAGTTCACCACACCACCGCGGCTCTCGCCGATGCTCGCCGACGGCCAGCAGGGCACCGACCAGGGAGCGCACCATGGACCAGCAGAACGCGTCGGCGCTCACCTGCGCGGTGACCAGATCCCCGTCGCGCGTCCAGTCGAGGCGTTGCAGCTCGCGGATGGTGGTCGCGCCTTCCCGATGCCGGCAGAAGGCGGCGAAGTCGTGCAGGCCCAGCAGTTCTCGTGATGCGCTGGTCATGGCATCGAGGTCCAGCGCACGCGGCCAGGCGGTGACGAACCGCGCCTGCTGCGGCATCACGCCGTAGGGTGCCGTGCACAGCCGGTACACGTAGTGCCGCCGCAGTGCCGAAAATCGTGCGTCGAAACCCGTTGGTGCTCGGTCGATCTCGATGACCCGGACGTCGGCCGGGAGAAACCTGCCGAGCCGGCGCACCAGCGATCCGAACTCGGGATCGCCAGCGCGGTCAGAGCGCGAGTATGCGTGCGGCACAGCCTCGACGGGAACATCGACATGGGCGACCTGCGCGGTGGCGTGGACACCGGCGTCGGTGCGTCCGGCCGCGCGCAGGCGTACCGGCGCGCGGAACACGGTCGTCAGCGCCCCGTCGAGTACGCCGGCGACCGTGCGTTGCCCGGCTTGCGTCGCCCAGCCCGCGAAATCAGTTCCGTCGTAGGCGATATCGAGCCGCAGACGGACGACCTCACTAATTCTCGGGAGCCTCGTCAGCCTCGGTCTCGGTGGCCTCGCCAGCCGACTCGGTCTCGGCGGCGGACTCGGCCTCGGCGGCGGACTCGGTCTCGGCGGCCTCAGTGGCCTCCTCGGCGGTCGGGCCGACGGCCTCTTCCGGCTCCACCGCGGCCTGCGGTGCGGCCGCAGCGGCCACCGGTGCCGCCTTCTTGGACGCGCCGACGCGGCGGGCTCGGTCGGCCTCCGAGGTCACCGTCTTCTCCCGCACCAGCTCGATCACGGCCATGGGGGCGTTGTCGCCCTTACGGTTCTCGACCTTGATGATGCGGGTGTAGCCGCCGTCGCGGTCGGAGAAGAACGGACCGATCTCGGCGAACAGGGTGTGCACCACGTCCTTGTCGCGGATCTTCTTGAGCACCTCACGCCGGTTGTGCAGCGTGCCCTTCTTCGCGTGGGTGATCAGCTTCTCCGCGTACGGCCGCAATGCCCGCGCCTTGGGCTCGGTGGTCTTGATCCGGCCGTGCTCGAACAGCGACGTGGCCAGGTTGGCCAGAATCGCCTTCTGGTGCGAGGACGACCCGCCGAGGCGGGGACCCTTGGTGGGCTTGGGCATTGCGACTGTCTCCTATGTGGGGCCGACCCCCGTATCAGGTAGGGCCGGGACGAACTCTTGTCAGATTTGTCAGAGCTGTTAGAGCTGTTCGGTTTCGGCGTAGTCCTGGTCGTCGTAAGCGCCCTCGGTGGACCAGGTGCCGGTGGCGACGTCGTAGCCGGCGACTTCGGACGGGTCGAAGCTCGGCGGGCTGTCCTTGAGCGACAGACCCAGCTGGTGCAGCTTGACCTTCACCTCGTCGATCGACTTCTGCCCGAAGTTGCGGATGTCGAGCAGGTCGGACTCGGTGCGCGAGACCAGCTCGCCGACCGTGTGCACACCCTCGCGCTTCAGGCAGTTGTACGACCGCACGGTCAGGTCCAGGTCGTCGATGGGCAGCGCGAACGAGGCGATGTGGTCCGCCTCGGCCGGTGACGGCCCGATCTCGATGCCCTCGGCCTCGACGTTGAGTTCGCGTGCCAGACCGAACAATTCGACCAGCGTCTTACCGGCGGAGGCCAGCGCGTCACGCGGGGTGATCGAGCTCTTGGTCTCCACGTCCAGGATCAGCTTGTCGAAGTCGGTGCGCTGCTCGACACGGGTGGCGTCCACCTTGTAGGTCACCTTGAGAACCGGCGAGTAGATGGAATCGACCGGGATACGGCCGATTTCGGCACCCGACGCCCGGTTCTGCACCGCCGGCACGTAGCCGCGGCCACGCTCGACGACGAGCTCGACCTCGAGTTTGCCCTTGTCGTTCAGGGTCGCGATGTGCATCGACGGGTTGTGCACGGTGACACCGGCCGGCGGCACGATATCGCCCGCGGTCACCTCACCCGGGCCCTGCTTACGCAGGTACATGGTGACCGGCTCGTCCTCCTCGGAGGACACCACCAGGCTCTTGAGGTTCAGGATGATGTCGGTGACATCTTCCTTGACGCCAGGCACAGTGGTGAACTCGTGCAGGACGCCGTCGATGCGGATGCTGGTGACGGCCGCGCCGGGAATCGACGACAGCAGCGTGCGCCGCAGCGAATTGCCAAGGGTGTAACCGAATCCCGGCTCCAGCGGTTCGATGACGAACTGGGACCGGCTGTCGGTGAGGATGTCCTCGGACAGGGTGGGACGCTGAGAAATCAGCATGTGTTTCTTCTTCTCCTTCTCGGCACCCGCTATTTGATGCCGTTGAGGGTTTCCGAGCCGGCTGGCTCGAAAGTCCGTTACTTCGAGTAGAACTCGACGATCAGCTGCTCGGTGAGCGGGACGTCGATCTGGGTGCGCTCAGGCAGCTGGTGGATCAGGATGCGCTGCCGCTCCCCCACCACCTGCAGCCAGCTCGGGATCGGGCGGTCGCCCGAGGTCTCCCGCGCGATCTGGAACGGCACCGTGTTCAGCGACTTGTCCCGTACGTCGATGATGTCGTACTGCGACACCCGGTAGCTGGGCACGTTGACGTGCACGCCGTTGACCGAGAAGTGACCGTGGCTGACGAGCTGGCGGGCCATCCGGCGGGTACGCGCCAGACCGGCGCGGTACACGACGTTGTCCAGCCGGCTTTCCAGGATGCGCAGCAGTTCCTCACCGGTCTTGCCCGAGTGACGAACGGCCTCTTCGTAGTAGCGGCGGAACTGCTTCTCCATCACGCCGTAGGTGAAGCGGGCCTTCTGCTTCTCCTGCAGCTGCTGGCGGTATTCGCTCTCTTTGACCCGGGCACGGCCGTGCTGGCCGGGCGGGTAGGGCCGCTTCTCGTACGACTGGTCGCCACCGACGAGGTCGGTGCCCAGCCGGCGGGACTTGCGCGTGACGGGTCCGGTATAACGAGCCATTTCTATTCTCCTCCTAGACCCTGCTAGACCCTGCGTCGCTTGGGCGGACGGACGCCGTTATGCGGCTGGGGAGTGACGTCAGATATCGCGCCGACCTCCAGGCCGGCGGCCTGCAGCGACCGGATCGCGGTCTCGCGGCCCGAACCCGGGCCCTTGACGAACACGTCGACCTTCTTCACGCCGTGCTCCTGCGCCTTGCGGGCGGCGTTCTCCGCGGCCAGCTGAGCAGCGAACGGGGTGGACTTGCGGGAGCCCTTGAACCCGACGTGACCCGACGACGCCCAGGCGATGACGTTGCCCTGCGGGTCGGTGATGGTCACGATCGTGTTGTTGAAGGTGCTCTTGATGTGGGCGGCGCCGTGCGGGACGTTCTTCTTTTCCCTGCGGCGGGTCTTCTGGCCCTTCTTGGGCCCCCCACTTGCTTTCTTCGGAGGCATCGGTTACCTGGCCTTCTTCTTGCCGGCGATGGTGCGCTTGGGGCCTTTACGGGTCCGCGCATTGGTCTTGGTCCGCTGGCCGCGCACGGGCAGGCCGCGACGGTGCCGCAGCCCCTGGTAGCAGCCGATCTCGATCTTGCGACGAATGTCGGCCTGCACCTCACGGCGCAGGTCACCCTCGACCTTCAGGTTCGCTTCGATGTAGTCACGCAGATGGGTCAGCTGGTCGTCGGTCAGGTCCTTGGTGCGCAGGTCCTTGTCGATGCCAGTGGCCGCCAGAATCTCGTTCGAGCGGGTGCGGCCGATGCCGAAGATGTACGTCAGCGCGATCTCCATGCGCTTATCGCGCGGCAGATCGACGCCTACTAGTCGAGCCATAGGTGGCGTTTCCTCTTTCTCAGCGGAGGTCTTTTCCCAGTCCGTTCCCGCCCCCCGAAGGATTTGAGCGGGGCCCGGCCTCCGTCCGGACGTGTCTGAGCGGCGTATCCGCTCAGTGGTGCTGGGAGGTCAGCATTCAGTTGTGCAGGTTGCCGGCGTGCGGCAACAGCGGCGTCCGGCTCAGCCTTGCCGCTGCTTGTGGCGCGGGTCCTGGCAGATCACCATGACCCGTCCGTGCCGACGGATCACCCTGCACTTGTCACAGATCGGCTTGACGCTGGGGTTCACCTTCACGGCAGTCTCGGTCCTGTTCTTCTCTGGAGCTACTTCTGTTGGGCGTTGTCAGTTGCTACTTGTAGCGGTACACAATGCGGCCCCGGGAGAGGTCGTAAGGCGACAACTCCACCACCACCCGGTCCTCGGGCAGGATGCGGATGTAGTGCTGCCGCATCTTGCCGCTGATGTGGGCGAGCACCTTGTGGCCGTTTTCCAGCTCAATGCGAAACATGGCATTGGGCAGGGGTTCGACCACGCGACCCTCGACCTCGATGGCACCGTCCTTCTTGGCCATTACTTTTCGGAGATCCTCTACTTTTCGTCCGTACCTGGTTTGCGCAGCATTCGTCCGGACTACAAAACGTGAGCCGATTATGGAAATTCCCGAGGGAAATTCAGACAGGGCACGCAAAGAGTCGGCACGGACGCCGCACCGTTGGTCCACGATACCCGCAGCCCCGCGTTCGACGCAAAAACGCCCGGGTCCCCTGGGCCGAGGAATAGGCGGCGCCGCCCTGCCGGTTGGTGAAACCATGACCGCTTCTGCTGACAGCAAGCCCGATCTCGGCCGGTTCGGATCGTTCGGACGCGGCGTCACGCCCCAGCAAGCCAAAGAAATCGAAGCCCTGGGTTACGGGGCGGTCTGGGTGGGCGGCTCGCCGCCCGCGGAACTGGATTGGGTGGAGCCGATCCTGGACGCGACGACAACGTTGCAGGTAGCGACCGGGATCGTCAACATCTGGACGGCCCCGGCCAAGCCCGTCGCCGAGTCGTTCCACCGGATCGACAGGGCCTATCCCGGCCGTTTCCTGCTCGGCATCGGCGTCGGTCACCGCGAGGCGGTCAGCGAATACCGCAAGCCGATCGATGCCCTCACCGGGTATCTGGACCAGCTCGACGACTACGGCGTCCCCGCCAATCGCCGGGTGGTGGCCGCGCTGGGGCCGCGGGTTCTCCAGCTGTCCGCGCAGCGCGGCGCCGGCGCGCACCCGTACCTCACCACCCCCGAACACACGGCTCAAGCGCGCGAACTGATCGGGCCGTCTGCATTTCTGGCCCCCGAGCACAAGGTCGTACTGACCACCGACGCAGAGCAAGCCCGCGCCGTCGGACGCAAAGCCCTCGGCATATACCTCAATCTCGCCAATTACCTGAACAACTGGAAGCGGCTGGGTTTCACCGACGACGATCTGGCCAAGCCGGGCAGCGACCGTCTGGTCGACTCCGTGGTCGCCTACGGAACCACCGACGCCATCGCGGCGCGACTGCGCGAGCACCTCGACGCCGGCGCAGACCACGTGCCCGTACAGGTGCTGGCCCGCAGCGAGGACCTGGTCCCGGCGCTGGCCGAGTTGGCCGGGGCGCTCGGGCTGTAAACGGGTATAGGGAACAGCGATGACTGACTCCGTTTCACTCAAACCTGACCTGGGCAAGTTCGGTGTGTGGCTGGGCACCCGCTCGCTCGCCCCTGAACTGGCCGCCGAAATCGAGTCGCTCGGGTACGGCGCCGTCTGGGTCGGCGGATCACCGGACGCCGATCTGGCCTGGGTCGAACCCGCGCTGGAGCAGACAGAGAGGCTGCAACTGGCCACCGGCATCGTCAATATCTGGACGGCACCGGCCAAGGAGGTCGCCAAGTCCTATCACCGCATCGAAGAGGCGCATCCGGGCCGGTTCCTGCTGGGTGTCGGGGTGGGCCACCCCGAGGCGACCCAGGAGTATCAGAAGCCCTACGACGCCCTGGTCTCCTACCTCGACGAACTGGACCGGGGCTTTCAGGACGTCCCAGTGCCCACCAGCCGCCGGGTGCTTGCCGCGCTCGGGCCGCGAGTGCTGCGCCTGGCGGCCGAACGCAGCGCAGGCGCCCATCCGTACCTGACCACGCCCGAGCACACCGGGAAGGCCCGCCAACTGGTGGGAAACACGGTGTTCCTGGCGCCGGAGCACAAGGTGGTGCTTTCCGCCGATGCGGACGAGGCGCGCGCGGTCGGCCGCAAGTTCGCCGACTTCTACCTGGGTCTGAGCAACTATGTGAACAACTGGCTGCGTCTGGGATTCACCGACGAGGACGTGCGCAAGCCGGGCAGCGACCGGCTGATCGACGCCCTGGTCGCCTACGGCAGCACGGACGCGATCGCGCGCCGGCTCAACGAACATCTGGACGCCGGGGCAGACCATGTGGCAATCCAGGTGCTGGGTTCCTCACGCCCGGAGAAGCTGATACCCGCGCTCACCGAACTGGCAGGAGCGCTCGGCCTCACCGGTTAGGGTTTGTAGCCATGCGGCTGCTAGTCACCGGCGGGGCGGGCTTTATCGGAGCGAATTTCGTGCACAGCACGGTGCGCGAACACCCCGAGGACTCCGTCACCGTCCTCGACGCGTTGACCTATGCAGGACGCCGGGAGTCACTGGCCGACGTCGCAGATTCCATCAGGCTGGTGGAAGGCGATATCTGCGATACCGAGCTGGTGTCGGCGCTGGTGGCCGAGTCGGATGCTGTCGTCCATTTCGCGGCCGAGTCGCACGTGGACAACGCGCTGGACAACCCCGAGCCGTTCCTGCACACCAACGTGGTGGGCACCTTCACCATTCTGGAAGCGGTGCGACGCAACGGGGTGCGGTTGCACCACATCTCGACCGACGAGGTGTACGGCGATCTCGAGCTCGGCGACCCTCAGCGCTTCACCGAATCCACGCCCTACAACCCGTCGAGCCCGTACTCGGCGACCAAGGCCGGCAGCGACATGCTGGTCCGCGCCTGGGTGCGCTCCTATGGCGTGCGCGCCACGCTGTCGAACTGCTCGAACAACTACGGCCCGTTCCAGCACATCGAAAAGTTCATTCCGCGCCAGATCACCAACGTGCTCACCGGGCGGCGATGCAAGCTGTACGGCAGCGGCCACAACGTGCGCGACTGGATCCACGTCGAGGATCACAACAGCGCGGTGCGGCGGATCCTGGAAAAGGGCGAGTCGGGCCGTACGTACCTGATCAGTTCGGAGGGCGAGCGGGACAACCTGACCGTGCTGCGCACGATTCTGCAGTTGATGGACCGCGACCCCGACGACTTCGACCACGTCACCGACCGGGTCGGCCACGATCTGCGCTACGCCATCGACCCTTCCCTGCTCTACAACGAATTGGGTTGGGCGCCAAAGCACACCGATTTCGAGGAAGGGTTGCGCGCCACCATCGACTGGTATCGCGACAACGAATCATGGTGGCGGCCAGTCAAAGACGCCGCCGAAGCCCGTTACGAGAAGCGCGGTCAGTGAGATGAAGGTTCGCGAACTCGAGATCCCGGGCGCCTGGGAGATCACTCCGACCATCCACGGCGATCCGCGCGGCATGTTCTTCGAATGGCTCACCGACAAAGGTTTCCGCGAGGTCACCGGCCACCGGCTCGATGTGCGGCAGGCCAACTGCTCGGTGTCCGCGGCCGGCGTGTTGCGCGGCCTGCACTTCGCGCAGTTGCCGCCGAGCCAGGCCAAGTACGTGACCTGTGTGCGGGGTGCGGTGTTCGACGTCGTGGTCGACATCCGCCAAGGGTCACCGACGTTCGGCCGCTGGGACTCGGTGCTGCTCGATGATCAGGACCGCAGGACCGTTTACATCTCGGAGGGTCTTGCCCACGGTTTCCTTGCCCTGCAAGATAATTCAACGGTGATGTACCTGTGCTCGGCGGAGTACAACCCGCAGCGCGAGCACACCATCTGCGCCACCGACCCGGCGATCGGGGTGGACTGGCCGCTGGTTGACGGTGCCCCTCCGAGCCTGTCCGATCGCGACGCCGCGGCACCCAGCTTCGCCGACGTGCGGGCCTCCGGCCTGCTCCCCACCTGGGAACAGGCCCAGCGATTCGCGGCCGGCCTGCGCGACGATTGACGGCTACCTATGCGCAGAGGCAAGCGGCCATACATACTGCTTGTCAGCATCTGCTGTGCGTGCCGATCAATCGAAGGAGACACCCGTGAAGCGTGAGCTGTTGGTCGCCCTGAGCGCGACGACCCTCGTCGTGAGCATGGCCGGATGCTCGAAGGACGAGAAGTCCTCCGGCACTTCTTCCAGCTCGGCCTCCAGCTCGGCGACCTCATCGGCCCCCGCCCCGTCGTCCAGCCCTGCCGCGGCACCTGCTGCCGCAGGGGAGACGAAGGTCATCATCGGCGGCCTGCCGCAACCGGTGAGCGGAGCGGTCGTGTGCGAGACGAACCAGGGCAGATTCTCCATTGCCATCGGCGACATGATGACTGGCGTGATCGTCGGGCTGGAACAGGACGCGTCCGCGGTCCGCAGCGCCGGCCTGGGCACCGTCGACGGCGTGGTCCTCAGCTTCACCGAAGGCGCTCCCGGCAACAGCGCCAAGGCAACCAAGAACGGCAACAGCTACCAGATCACCGGCACCGCAACGGGTGTGGACAACGCGGGACAGCAGGTCAGCAAGACGTTCGAGGTCGACGCCACCTGCCCCTAGCGGCCCGCGGGGCCAATTGCAGGACCGCCCAGAGCACGACTGTCAGAACCTCGGCGCTCACGCTGATCACGGCGTGTGGTGCCGGGGTCCATCCGTGCTCGGAAAACCCGGCCAATCCGGCTGACCTCGACAGCACGAAGGCAACGAGAGATCCCCCGGCCAGCGCGGCAGCGAACCAGCAGAGCCAGGCCGGACCGCGTGCGACGATGAGGAGCGCCATCGCGAAGGAGACACTGGCCTGCACCAGGAAGGCCGGGCCGATCATCGAAATGTGCTGGTAACCATGGATATAGAGATAAGCATGACTCACGGCGCTGACCAGAAGGGCCGCGGCGAGTCCGAGGCGCAGCACTGCCGTCGTCACACTCATTGCAGTGCGGACTCTTTCAGAGCCAGCGCGCGGGGGTGCATATCAACAGGTGGGCCGGGAGATGACTCCGGTCGATTCGACGGTGGTCGACAGCGAGTCCGGCGCGATGCAGCGACTCAACCACCTCGGGCACCGGGCGAAGGTGGAAGCCGTGTCTGCTGGTCGGCATCTTCGCCATGGCGTCGGGGTCGGCCAGTCCGACGACGATGCGGCCCGAGCGACTCACCACGCGGGCGAGTTCGGTGAACGCAGGATCCAACTCGGCGACGAAGTAGATGGTGTTGACGGTGATGACGCCGCTCAGTTGGCCATCGTCGAAGGGCAGCTTTGTCAAAGACCCTTGCTGCAATATCAGGCGCCCGGACGCGATTTCACGGCGGTACCGACGCTCGGCACGGGCCAGCATTGTCTCCGAGATCTCGACACCATGGACCAGGCCCTCCCGGCCGACACTGTCGAGCAGGAACCTCAGCCCGACCCCACCGCCGAAACCGACGTCCGCCACCTCAGTTGCCGGCCGAGGCTGGAGCGCCTGCACCGCGGCGTTCACAAAGGCCCGGTTGCCACGGTTGAGGAGCATGCCGACGAACCGCCCGTGCAGCCCACTCGGGTGACCGAGCTGCTTAGCGATGCCTGCCATGACGGCGTCCCGGACAGCCATCTACCGAACGTACCGCCACGGTCACGACAGTTCGAGCCCGCGCCATGGGCTTTCCCGCAGCTTGCCAACACCTGACGCAATTACTAGGATATGCAAGTATCCTCCAGACCTGACCTTGGGACAACCATGACCACGCAGATTCCGCATTTCATCGACGGGCAGCGCACCACCGGCTCGTCCACCCGCTCCGCCGACGTCCTCAACCCGAGCACCGGCGAGGTGCAGGCCACCGTCCCGATGGCCAGCCAGGCCGACATCGATGCCGCGGTCGCTTCGGCCGCAGAGGCCCAAAAGGGCTGGGCTGCTTGGAATCCGCAGCGCCGCGCGCGCGTGCTGATGAAGTTCGTCGACCTGGTCAACAAGAACATCGACGAGCTCGCCGAGCTGCTGTCCCTGGAGCACGGCAAGACGCTACCGGACGCACGAGGCGACATCCAGCGCGGCATCGAGGTGATCGAGTTCTGCATCGGCATCCCGCACCTGCTCAAGGGCGACTACACCGAGGGCGCGGGGCCCGGCATCGACGTCTACTCGCTGCGCCAGCCGCTGGGCGTGGTAGCGGGCATCACCCCGTTCAACTTCCCGGCCATGATCCCGCTGTGGAAGGCCGGGCCTGCCCTGGCTTGCGGGAATGCCTTCGTACTCAAGCCGAGCGAGCGCGACCCCTCGGTTCCGGTGCGCCTCGCTGAGTTGTTCCTCGAGGCGGGCCTGCCGCCCGGGGTCTTCCAGGTGGTGCACGGCGACAAGGAAGCGGTCGACGCGATCCTGCATCACCCTGACATCCAGGCGGTGGGCTTCGTCGGCAGTTCCGACATCGCTCAGTACATCTACAGCCATTCAGCCGCCACCGGAAAGCGTTCCCAGTGCTTCGGCGGCGCCAAGAACCACATGATCGTCATGCCGGACGCCGACCTCGATCAGGCCGTCGACGCACTGATCGGCGCCGGTTACGGCAGCGCCGGCGAGCGCTGCATGGCCATCAGCGTCGCCGTCCCGGTCGGCGAGCAGACCGCAGACCGGTTGCGCGCCAGGCTGGTCGAGCGAATCAACGGCCTGCGCGTCGGACACAGCCTGGACCCGAAGGCCGACTACGGCCCGTTGGTCACCGAGGCCGCACTCAACCGGGTACGTGACTACATCGGCCAGGGCGTGGAAGCCGGTGCCGAACTGGTCATCGACGGACGCGAACGCGCCAGCGACGACTTGACTTTCGGCGACGCCAATCTCGAAGGCGGTTTCTTCATCGGACCGACGTTGTTCGATCATGTCACTCCGGACATGTCGATCTACACCGACGAGATCTTCGGGCCCGTGCTGTGCATCGTCCGCGCCCACGATTACGAAGAGGCACTGCGGTTGCCGTCCGAGCACGAGTACGGCAACGGCGTGGCGGTCTTCACCCGTGACGGCGACACCGCGCGCGACTTCGTCGCCCGGGTGCAGGTCGGCATGGTCGGCGTCAACGTGCCGATTCCGGTTCCGGTGGCCTATCACACCTTCGGCGGCTGGAAGCGGTCCGGTTTCGGCGACCTCAACCAGCACGGTACGGCGTCGATCCAGTTCTACACCAAGGTCAAGACCGTCACCTCCCGCTGGCCCTCCGGCATCAAAGACGGTGCCGAATTCGTCATCCCCACAATGAATTAGCGACATGTTTACCCTCAACGACGAAGAACGGGTGATCACCGAGACGGCGGCAGCCTTCGCCGACAAGCGGATGGCGCCCTACGCACTGGAATGGGATGCCACCAAGCACTTCCCCACCGACGTGCTGCGCGAAGCCGCCGAGCTCGGGATGGCGGCGATCTACTGCCGCGACGACGTCGGCGGCAGCGGACTGCGCCGCCTCGACGGGGTGCGCATCTTCGAGCAGCTGGCTATCGCCGACCCGGTCACCGCGGCGTTCCTGTCCATCCACAACATGTGCGCCTGGATGATCGACCGCTACGGCACCGACGAGCAACGCAAGGCGTGGGTGCCGCGGCTGGCGAGCATGGACGTCATCGCCAGCTACTGCCTCACGGAGCCCGGCGCGGGCTCCGACGCCAGCGCGTTGAGCACGCGGGCAGTGAAGAACGGCTCGGATTACGTGCTCGACGGGGTCAAGCAGTTCATCTCCGGCGCCGGGGCATCCGACGTCTACGTCGTGATGGCGCGGACGGGCAGCGAGGGCCCGCGCGGCATCTCCGCCTTTGTCATCGAAAAGGACACGGCGGGGCTGAGTTTCGGCGCGCTCGAGGAGAAGATGGGTTGGCATGCCCAACCCACCGCGCAGGTGATCCTGGACGGCGTGCGGGTGCCGGCGGACGCCATGCTGGGCGGGACCGACGGCGAGGGCACCGGATTCGGCATCGCGATGAACGGCCTCAACGGCGGACGGCTCAACATCGCCGCCTGCTCGCTGGGGGGCGCCCAGTCCGCCTTCGCCAAGGCGGGCGGCTACGTCCGCGACCGTCAGGCATTCGGCTCCGCCCTGCTCGACGAACCCACCATCCGGTTCACCCTGGCCGACATGGCCACCGGACTGGAGACATCGCGAATGATGTTGTGGCGGGCGGCAAGTGCGCTCGATGAAGATGCCGCCGACAAAGTCGAGTTGTGCGCGATGGCCAAGCGCTACGTCACCGACACGTGCTTCGAGGTGGCCGACAAAGCGCTCCAGCTGCACGGCGGCTACGGCTATCTGCGCGAGTATGGTCTGGAAAAGATCGTCCGCGACCTGCGGGTGCATCGGATCCTGGAAGGGACCAACGAAATCATGCGGGTGGTCGTCGGCCGAGCCGAGGCCGCGCGCTTCCGGGCCAGCGCCTAGAAGGGCACTATGACAACACGTCTCGCGATCGCGTTCTTGGGGCTCGGCAACATGGGCGGGCCCATGGCGGCGAATCTTCTTGGCGCGGGCCATCTCGTGCGCGGCTACGATCCGGTACCCGCAGCCGCCGCCGCAGCGGCCGACAAGGGCGTGACCCTGTTCGACACCGCACCCGAAGCGGTAGCCGACGCAGACGTCGTCATCACGATGCTGCCCAGCGGCGAGGTGGTCAAACGTTGCTACGCCCAGGTGCTGCCGGCCGCACGCCACGGGGCGCTGTTCATCGACAGCTCCACCATCTCCGTCAACGATGCCCGCGAGGCGCACGCGCTGGCCGGGTCGCACGGAATGCAGCAACTCGACGCACCGGTCTCCGGTGGGGTGAAGGGCGCGACGGCCGGCACGCTGGCGTTCATGGTCGGCGGTGAATCCGACGCCCTGGAACGTGCCCGCCCGGTGCTGGAACCCATGGCGGGCAAGGTCATTCACTGCGGAGCCGCCGGCGCCGGCCAGGCCGCCAAGGTCTGCAACAACATGGTGCTGGCGGTAGAGCAGATCGCGATCGGCGAGGCGTTCGTCCTGGCCGAGAAGCTCGGCCTGTCGGCGCAGTCGCTCTTCGACGTCATCACCGGGGCAACCGGCAACTGCTGGGCGGTGCACACCAATTGCCCGGTGCCAGGCCCGGTTCCGACATCACCGGCCAACAACGATTTCAAGCCCGGCTTCGCGACGGCTTTGATGAACAAGGACCTGGGCCTGGCCATGGACGCGGTGGCCTCCACCGGTTCGGCTGCTCCGCTGGGCACCCACGCCGCCGAGATCTACGCTCGATTCGCCACCGACCACGCCGACAAGGACTTCAGCGCGGTCATCGAAATGCTGCGCAACGGCTGAGTCAGAAGTCACCGGCGTTGCGGCGCAACGTCTCGATGGACGACACCAACGCGCTGGACTCGGAAGCGTCCATACCGATATCGGCGAACACCTGCTCGTTGAGGGTCACAGTGGCATCCTCGACCGTCGAGCGGCCCAGTTCGGTGATCTCCACCAGCGTGGTGCGCCCGTCGGTGGGGTGCGGCGCCCGCCGTACCAGTCCATCGGATTCCAGCCGCCGGATCGCATGCGTGACGCTGGTGACGTGCACCTGCAGGCGATCCGATGCCTTGGTGATCGGCAGCGACCCGGTCCGGCTGAACGCGAGCAAGCGCAGCAACTCGTAGCGGGAGAAGCTCAGATCGTAGGGACGCAGCGCGGTCTCGACGCGGGCCAGCAGGATCTGGTGCGCGCGCATCACTGACGTCACCGCGACCATGCCCTGCGAGACATCGCCCCATCCGGCGCGTTCCCAGTTGGTTCGCGCCACGGCGATCGGATCGCGCTTGTGAGAGTCGGCCACGCCCTTTCTTACCGCACCGGGCAAGCTAGATCGAACGCTCGAGCAGAACTTGGCCGCTGTCGGCGGCGACCACCCGCACCGAGGCGATCTGATCCATCGGCGTCGAGATGCTGCCCGCCGGGGTGGCCATATGGCCGGGTTCGGCCACCCAGGTCGCCAGCCGGGTCTGGCTGCCGTCTCGACCCACCACCACCATGGCCAGCGTGTCGTGATGGGCATCCGGCGGAGCCAGGCAGAAGCACTGCAGGTTGATGAAGGTGCCCCAGTGCTCGTTGGACAGTGACACCGTCGAGGTCAGCATCTTGGTGCCCACCTGCGCCATCGGCTGCGCCGCGACGGCCACCGGCTGCGACTGCGTCCCGACATAGGTGTTGACCCCCACCAACACACCGATACCCAGTACGACGGCCGCCGCAGCGGAGGCCAGCCAGGTCAGCCGGGTACGGCGACGGCGCCAGCGCACCGCCTCCAGCAATGACGGCACTAGCTCCGGTGTCCTCGGCGCCGGACCGGGCTCGTTGATCGCGACCACGTCTTCGCGGCTCAGCTGCGACAGCAGCGCCGGTACCCCGCTGAGTTCGGCGACGGCTTCGCGGCACGACGCGCAATCCGCCAGATGCGTTTCGAATTCCCGCCGTTCGGCAGCCGACAGCGACCCCAGCACATAGGCGGCATCCCACGTCGCGTAGCGGTGCGGGTCGCCGGGCTGATCGTGTCTCACCTGTCCCGTCATGTCATCCACCTCCTGTCACGCTCAAGCTTGGGGAGCCGCGTCATCGCGTGACTCCCAGTTCCTGCAGAGTGAGCCGCAGCGCGCGCACGGCATAGTGCAGGCGCGACTTCACGGTTCCCTCTGCGATTTTCAAATCTGCCGCAATCTGGGCGGTGGTCCAGCCACGGTAGTACGACCGCTCGATCACGGCGCGGTGCTCGACCGACAGCTGGGCCATCGCCTCGGCGATCAGCAGCCGGTCCAGCGCCGCATTGACCTCGTCCGGCGTGGACTGTTCCGGCGTGCCCTCTTCGTCGGTCGAGCCGACGACGTTGCGGTACCGGGCGCTGCGGCGATCGTCGATGATCATGTTGCGGGCAACGGTGAACAACCATGCCCGCGCCGAGCGCTCGGTATCGCCGATGACCTCCGGATGCTGCCAGGCCCGCAGCAGCGTCTCCTGGACGACGTCCTCGGCTTGACTGGCGTCTCCGGTCAATCGCAACGCATACCGCCACAACACCGCAGCGTGTTCGTCATAGAGCGCTTTCATCAGAGCGGCCTCAGCAGCCCCGGTGCCGGCCACACGAGCCACCTGATCACCTCCCGCTACTCACACGAGTCAAGAAGGCGGTTAGTTCAAAAGCGTAAGAACACGCGGGCCATCTTCTGTCACGGCCACGGTGTGCTCCCAGTGCGCGGCGCGGGAGCCGTCGACGGTGGTGACCGTCCACTTGTCGTCGAGGACGACGGTCTTTCCAGTTCCCAGCGTCAGCATCGGCTCGATGGCCAGCACCGAGCCCACCGCCAGCGCGGGACCCCGGCCGGGCGCTCCCTCGTTGGGCAGGAAAGGATCCATGTGCATCTGCCGGCCGATACCGTGGCCGCCGTAACCTTCGACGATGCCGAATGCGCGGTCGTAGCGGGCCGCGGCGGCATGGGTACCGGTTTCGATGGCATGCGCGACGTCGGTCAGCCGGTTACCGACGACCATCGCGGCGATTCCGGCCTCCAGCGATTCCCTGGTCGCCTGCGACAACGCCGCGTCGGCGGGGATCAGGTCGCCGACGCCGAATGTGACTGCCGCGTCGCCGTGCCAGCCGTCCAGCACCGCCCCGCAGTCGATCGACACCAGGTCGCCCGGTACCAGAACCTCGGCAGCGGACGGGATGCCATGCACGACACGGTCATTCACGGACGAACAGATAGACGCCGGGTAGCCGTGGTAGCCGAGGAACGACGGGATGGCGCCGGCTTCGCGTATCACCGACTCGGCGATCTCGTCGAGACTCAGCGTGGAGACACCCGCTACCGCAGCCGCTTGAACGGCCTTCAGCGCGGCGGCGACAACAGCGCCGGCCGCGGCCATCGCATCGAGCTCACCGGCGGTCCGCTGCGGTACCACTTTGCGGCCCCGCAGCCGTGCCAGGGCGCCCACGATTACTTGCCGAGAGCTTGGAGCGCGCGGGCGAACACCTCATCCAAGCTACCGACGGCGTCGACAGTCTTCAGCTCGTCGCTGTAGTAGTCCAACAACGGGGCGGTCTCTTCCCGGTACACCTTCATCCGGTTGCGGATGACCTCTTCGGTGTCGTCGGCGCGGCCACGGCCCGTCAGCCGGGTCAGCAGCTCGTCCTCGGAGACCCGGAATTCCACCACCGCGTCGATGTCGGTGCCGCGGCGCTCCAGCATCTCGTGCAGCGCCTTGGCCTGTTCCACCGATCGCGGGTACCCGTCGAGGATGAAGCCGTTCGCGGCGTCCGGGTCATTGAGCCGGTCGTCGACGAGTTCGTTGGTCAGCGAGGAAGGCACCAGGTCGCCGGCGTCCAGATAACGCTTGGCCTCGACGCCGAGCTTGGTGCCTTCTTGGATATTGCTGCGGAACAGTTCGCCGGTCGAGATGTGCGGAATCCCCAGCTTTTCGGCCAGCTTCTCTGCTTGCGTCCCCTTGCCCGCCCCAGGCGGTCCCAGCAATACCACTCTCACTTGAGGAACCCTTCATAGTTGCGCTGCATGAGCTGACTCTCGATCTGTTTGACCGTATCCAACCCGACGCCAATCATGATCAGAACCGCGGTACCCCCGAAGGGTAGATTCTGTATCCCACCGCTGTTGCCGATCTGCAGGAACAGGTTGGGCAGCACGGAGATGACACCGAGGTAGATCGAGCCGGGCAGGGTGATCCGGCTCAGCACAAAGCGCAGATAATCGGCGGTCGGGCGCCCGGGACGAATGCCGGGAATGAAGCCGCCGAATTTCTTCATTTCATCGGCACGCTCATCGGGATTGAACGTGATCGACACGTAGAAGTACGTGAAGAAGATGATCAACCCAAAATAGATGCTGATGTACACCGGGCTACTCGGGTCGGAAAGGTAGCTTCCGACGAATTTGTCCCACCAACTGTGACCGCCACCGCCACTGCCACTGCGGACCAGCTGGGTGATCAGATTCGGAATGTAAATCAGCGAGGACGCGAAGATGACCGGGATGACGCCGGCCTGGTTGACCTTCAGCGGAAGATAGGTCGAGGTGCCGCCATACATCCGCCGGCCCACCATCCGCTTGGCGTACTGGACCGGGATGCGCCGCTGGCCCTGCTCGACGAACACCACGCCGACGATGATGACCAGCGCGGCCGCACAGACGGCCGCGAAGATCATGCCACCCCGGCTCTGCAGGATCTGATTGCCCTCGGCGGGAATGCGGGCGGCGATGCCGACGAAGATCAGCAGCGACATGCCGTTGCCGATACCGCGCTCGGTGATCAGCTCGCCCATCCACATCACCAGTGCGGCGCCGGCCGTCATCACCAACACGATGACGATCTCGGAGAAGATGGTCTGGTTGGCCAGGATGTCCAGGGAGCAGCCCTGCAGCAGCCCGCCGTTGGCGGCCAGCGCCACGATGCTGGTGGCCTGCAGGACGGCCAGCGCGATCGCCAGGTAACGCGTGTACTGCGTCATCTTGGCCTGCCCGGCCTGGCCTTCCTTGCGCAGCTCTTCAAAACGCGGGATCACCACGGTGAGCAGCTGCACGATGATGCTCGCGGTGATGTAGGGCATCACCCCCACCGCGAAGACGGTGAGCTTCAGTAGCGCTCCGCCGGAGAACAGGTTGATCAGCGAGTAGATCTGACCGGCCTGGCCACCACTGGCTTCCTTGATGCACTGCTGCACGTTGGGGAAGTTCACGCCGGGTGAGGGCAGCGCGGCGCCGACGCGGTAGAGAACGACGATGCTCAGCGTGAAGAGGATCTTCCGTCTCAGGTCGGCTGTCCGCAGCGATGAGATGAAAGCCGAAAGCACTCTTCCTCCTGCGCAGCCGAACTCTGGTCGCGGCATGCCAACCGGGACTGGCCGGCTGGTTCCAATGTCTGACGTTGTCTAGGTCTGATACTTCCTGGGTTCATCCCGCGTCACGTGCCCAACACCAGCAGGCCAGGACGTACGGCCTGCAAGATCCAAGCGCGTCAAACCGTGTACGAGACTAACAGCTGGTGCGCGCCGGTCCGTCCAGGGTGGCCTCCGCTTACCGAAGCGCGCCGGTTTCCGCGTGACGACGATGCACGGCGCAGCCGTGCGGAGGAGTCGCGCAATCCAGCTTCCGCGTGACGACGATGCACGGCGCAGCCGTGCGGAGGAGTCGCGCAATCCAGCTTCCGCGTGACGACGATGCACAGCGCAGCCGTGCGGAGGAGTCGCGCAATCCGACCGAAGCGTACAGTCTGGGTAGTTCGTTATATTTGCTAAGTATCAGATCGCACTTCGGGAGCAGGTAGATGACCCAGACGGGCAGCGCACGATATGAGGGCGACACCTGGGACCTGGCGTCCAGCGTCGGTCTGACGGCCACCATGGTCGCGGCGGCGCGTGCCGTGGCAGCCAGGGATCCGCACGGTGCAGGGGCGGTGGCCTCGGACTCGTTCGCCGAGCCGCTGGTGCGCGCGGTGGGCGTCGACTTCTTCTCCCGGCTGGCCAGCGGCGAGCTGGAACTGGCCGAACTGGACGAAGAAACGGCGACCGGCACGGTCCACTTCGCCAACGCGATGGCCGTGCGAACCCGGTTCTTCGACGACTTCTTCACCTCGGCCACGCAGGCCGGCATCCGGCAGGCCGTCATCCTGGCCGCGGGCCTGGACTCGCGTGCCTACCGGTTGCCCTGGCCGCCGGGCACCACCGTGTTCGAAGTCGATCAGCCCCAGGTGATCGAGTTCAAAACCGCGACGTTGTCCGGCCTGGGCGCGCAACCGACCGCGGACCGGCGCACGGTGGCGGTCGACCTGCGCGAGGACTGGCCGGCGGCGTTGCGTGCGGCCGGCTTCGACCCTTCGCAACGCACCGCATGGATTGCCGAGGGGTTGCTGGGCTACCTGCCCGCGGACGCCCAGGATCGGCTGCTGGATCAGATCGGTGCGCTCAGCATCCCGGGAAGCCGATTCGCGACCGAGGGGCTGTTGGACATCAACAAGCTCAATCAGGACGAACTGCGCAGCCGGATGAAGCGTCAGAACGAGCGGTGGAGCCGTCACGGTCTCGACTTCGACATGGCCGCGCTGGTGTATTTCGACGATCGCACCGACGCCGGCACCTATCTGTCCGCTCAGGGCTGGCAGACCACCAGCATGCGTAACTCGGAATTGTTCGCCAAGCACGGTTTGGAGCCGGCCTCCGGCGACGATGCCCCGTTCGGCGAGGTGGTCTACCTCAGCGCGGAGCGGCTTGCGGAAGGAACGGGCCATGGCGAGCACTGAGCGATCCGCCGGGGACACCTGGGACCTGGCCTCGAGCGTGGGCGCAACGGCCACGATGGTCGCGGCCGCCCGCGCGGTGGCTTCCGCGCAGGACAACCCGATCATCAACGACCCCTTCGCGGCGCCACTGGTCCGGGCGGTGGGCCTGGATTTCTTCACCCGTCTGGTCGACGGCGACCTGCCGATAGAGCAGTCGCTGCCGGACGCGGCCGACGGACGTGACCTCCAGTTCGAGACAGACTCGATCGCGGTCCGTACCCGCTTCTTCGACGACTTCTTCCTCGACGCGACCCGCGTCGGGGTGCGGCAGGCCGTGATCCTGGCCGCCGGCCTCGATGCCCGCGCCTACCGGCTGTCCTGGCCGCGCGCCACCGTCGTGTACGAGGTCGACCAGCCCGAGGTCATCGCTTTCAAGAACTCCGCGATGACGGCGCTGGGCGCCACACCCTCGGCGCACCGCAAGGCGGTCAGCATCGACCTGCGCGACGACTGGCCGGAAGCCTTGCGTAACAATGGATTCGACCCCACCAAGGCGACCGCCTGGAGTGCCGAAGGTCTGCTGATGTACCTCCCGCCGGAAGCTCAGGACCGGCTCTTCGACAACATCACCGCGCTCAGCGGACCAGGTAGCCGGATTGCCACCGAATACCACCCGGACTCGGGCGTGCCGATGAGTCAGCGTGCCCAGCAGTTCAATCAGCGCTGGGCCAACCTCGGCTGCGACATCAACCTGTCGAACCTGTTCTACGACGGTGAACGCAACAACGTCGTGGACTATCTGGACGCGCACGGCTGGACGGTGACCACCCGGCCGCGGCGGGAGTTCTACACCGACTACGGGCGCGTCTTCCCCGACGACCCCGATTCGGCCACGATGCGCAACATCGTCACGGTTATCGCGACGCGCTGAAGCCGTAGAGGTCGAAGCCGTGCGGCAGCGGCTTCGCCGGATTCAGCCGATCCCCCGACAGACTGGTGGCGCCGGCGTCGATCAAGTGGGCCAGCACCGTCTGACCCAGGAAAATCGACAGGTCCGCCCCGGGACAGACCTGCGGTCCGTGGCTGAAGAAGTTGTATGACCAGTCGCTGCCCGCATCTCCGCTGACCCACTCGCCCGGTGAGAACCGGTCGGCGTATGGAATGCGCTGCCGGTTGCGGTGATTGAAGACGTTGTAGATCAGCACCTGGGTTCCCTCGGGCAGCACGGCACCGCTGGGGAACTCGACGTCCCGGGCGGTGACCCGGCCGAACAACTGGGTGGTGGGCCACAACCGCATCGTTTCGAACAGGCACCCTGCCAGATACTCCAGCGAGGCGATGCCGGTGGCCGAGCCGATGTCCGCATCGGCCATCTCAACCTTGACCTCACGCAGCTGCTCGTCATGGCTCGCCAGCACGCCGAGCGTACGGAAAGTGTTGGCCGCCAGGGTGTCTCCCATTGCGAACATCCAGTGCACCAGCTGGCCGGCCGGGGCGGAGCCGGGGTCCGGCGCCTGCGGGATCAGTGCGGCCAGACTGCCTTCCGCGGGACTGTCGAGATAGCCCGCTATCCGTGCGATGAACTCGTCGTACTGGGGCGCCGGCTCATCGGGCATTTTATTGCCGGCCGACATCATCTCGCTGAGCGTCTCGGTGAGTGCCTCATCGTCGGCCGCGGGATCGCCGAAAAGCACCCGCCGGGTCATCCGTTGAAAAGCCTTGTTCGCCGCCGGCCAGTCGATCTTGTCGCCGGCCAGCTCCCGTGCGGTCTGGGCTGCGACATCGACGAACGGCTGCGCCAGCCGGTGTACCGGTTTGCCGGTATCCAGCACTGCTTCGGCGAAATTGCGCCGCTGCTGCCACTCCTGCCCCCGCGAGAGGGTCAGGGCCTCAGGCTGAAACGCCTTCATCCCCTTACGTTTCGCCTCCGGGTCGGAAGCGAACGGGTCCGGGGAGCCGCCCAGCACGAAGTGCAGATCGTCGGGATGGTGCACCAGCAGGGCCTCGTCCTTGGCGACTCGCACGTAGAACGGCGCCGGGCCGTAGCTCCGCACCATGCCCTCCACCAGCCGGTAGCCGAGGTAGTCGGCCCCGACGGTGGAGGCGACCCGGCTGGGCAGCTGCCGCTTGTTGAACAGCCCCAGCACAACATTGGGAACCGCGACCTGGGCCGTGAACCTGATGCCTTCCAGTGTCGATGCGTGCTTGAAATCCTCACCCACGGATCAGGACCCCCACGGAATGTAGGCACGGACGGTGTCGGCGAGCTGCACCACTCGGCGCTTCTTTCCCTCGGCCGGCGCACCCAGCTTGGGCCACGGCGCGAACACCCGCTCCACGTCGCCGATCACCGTCTCGAGCTCCGGATAATGGCGCAGCAGAACGTCTTTCATCGTGGTGTGGTTCACCCAGTCATAGCCGATTTGGGTGTACACCTCGGGCCGGAAGTCCTTGGTGAAGAACCGGTCGCTCTTCAGCCGCCGCGACGCCATCAGGATGAAGATGCGGAACGCGGTGTCGGAGAAGCCGAAGCCCTTAGGCGGCTGCTCGGCCTGCATGCCGATCTGCAAATCCACCGCATCGACGTCGCCGTTGTAGACCTCGTTGATCTCTTTGGCCCACTGCTTGTTCGGAGTGATGTCGTCGATGGTCTTGCGCCTGGGCATCCGCAGCGCTTCCCGGAAGTCGTTGTAGCGGGGCACCCCCCGTTCCCGGTCGCGCACGATGTCCAGCGTCGCGAGGTCGGTGATCTGGCCGTCTACCCGGGTCAGCTGCCGTAACGCGTTCGGATAGTTGTGCAGGCACACCGCTCCCGCGCTGGCCAAACCGAACGAATACCACATGTCGCCGAATTCCATCCGGTCCATGAAGTCGCGGGTGAAACGTCCCTGCAGTTCCGTGAATTCGCGCTTCTCCAGGTGCTCTCCGGATGCCAGCGAGAAGAAGTTCCAGTCGTCGGGGATCAGCGGGTGCATGCGGTAGACCGAGACGAATTCCTCGGTCAGGGAGAACGGCGCGGAGTGGTGATCGGTGGGCGAGCCGATGATGCCCGACAACGCTTCGCTGTCTCCGACCCGACCGATGCGGTCACGGAACGTCTCACCCAGGGCGCCGTACCAGTTGGCATTCATGCCGATCTGCAGTGCGGGGTGGCGCAATACGCACGTGGTCCATTCGACCGTGTGGATCTTGGCGATCAGCGCGGAGACCACCAGGACTCCGAGTTCGAAGAGGCGCTGGTCGTCGAAACTGGGGTAGGCCTTCTTCAGGGCGTCGCACACGGCGTTGTGCTCGCGGGCAAAGAGGGTGTGCAGGATGCCCACCCCGACCCACCAGTTCTCCCGCATGCCGGTGAGGTCGATCCCGGGGATGTCACTCTTGGGCAGCCGGCCGTCATCGCCGACCTTGATCTTGCCGTCGACGAAGGTTCGCACCTCGGCCTGGCGTTCCTTGCCGCTGCCATAGATCTGCGATCCGTCCCACCAATGCGTTTCGACGTTGTTGAACACCGGCGCCGGGCAGCCGTCGATGATCTCTCCGCGCGGCGGGATGGTGCAGCGGATCCGCATCGGATCCTCGGGGAACTCGTCACCCTTGCGCAGTGGTATATCGATTGTCTTGTCCGCCAGTCCATCGCCGTGGAAGAACCAGTTGTGGTTTTCGAACTGCAGCCACGCGGCGGCCAATGCGTTGATGATTCCCGCGGGCTTGAATTCGTCGCGCGCCATCAGCCGCCGGCTGATGAGCCGCGGGTCCGGGTCGAGCAATCGCTTGGTGTGGGTGACAGTGTTCGCCAGCGGAACATTGCGGCCGAAACCTGTTCCCTTTGCCCCCATCCACGGTTCGGAGAGGTCGTTCCACGTGCCGTCCGGGGTGCGGGCCCGCTTGACTTCCTCGGTCGCTTCTCCGAGATCATCTTTGGGACGGATTCCATCACCCTCGAACAGGTTGTGGTCGCGCAGATCATTGCGTAGGCCGGCCAGCGCCTTGAGCTGCAGAACCAGCGAGGGATGCTCATACCACTGACGACTCACCTGATCCACCGTTCTGTAGAGTTTGCCGCGGCCCATTGAAAACGCACAGAAAACACAAGTGGCATAACGGATTTGGCGCCGATCGGGCATCTGGGCTCAACCGATGGCACATAACCCCCCGCCAGTGGGCTGGGACGGTAACACGGACGGCTCGATCTTAAGCGCGTGTGACGAGCGTGTAAAGGACCTGGAAAAAGACCCCGCGCGGCGTCAGCCGCAGCGGGGTCTTTGTCCAGCCGGAAATTACTCGGGATTCGCGGCGGGCGCCCGGACCACCATCGGCACCGCCGGGAAGGCCCAGGCCATCTCCGAGCGCGACTTACGCAGCGCCGCGGTGCCGTAACCCTTCTTGCGGTGCTCCGGGTGGATCCAGATCCGCACGTTCACCTCACCGTGCAGGAGTTCGCCGAACACCATGCCGACCTTCTCTCCGGAATCGACGGCCACGAACCAGACCGCCTCTTCGTCGTGCAGGCGCTTGAGCGCCTTGCTGATTTCGTCGTCGATGCTGCCGGCGGGAGCGCCGGATCCATCACCGGCAGCCTTGATCTCTTCGGTACGGGTGGTGAAGATGTCGCGGTCCTGGGCAGCGGCGAAGGGCCGCAACTCGAGGGTCTCCCCCGAACTTGCCGGCCGCTCGCTGAGGGTGAAGCTCAGTTGCTTGTTCAGGTCGTCGAGCTCCGCGAGGATCTTCGCGCGCGCGTCCTGGGTCAGTTGATCGAACGACATACTCATCACGGCTTCGGCAGCAAGATGAGAGGTACCGAGCAATTGCACGATCGCCTCGACGGCGGCGGGCTTGTTCTTGGCCTCGACTATGGCATCGGCGACCTCATGCCGGCGTTCCAACGCGGCAAGCAAAGCGTCTGCGATCTCTCGACGGGCTGCGGTCTGGTCGTGGTCAGTCATTGCACTAGCGTAGAACGACAGAGCACTCACCGCGCCACCAGGCGGAGCCCAATTAGGGCGACCCGCAGCCCCCGGCCCACGCCCGCGCTTGCGATCGCGGCTAAGCCAATCTGGAGCCACTCAGCTCCAAGAAGCGGCGGTACCGATCCTTGGTCGGCCCCACCCACGCGGAGCGGGGTTCGACGACCCGCTCCACCGCGGCCCAGCGGGACGCGTCGGTGATCACCGATTCCAGTCCCACCGCCATCCGGGCGAGGAAGGCGGCGCCCAGTGCCGCCCCCTCGGCCACCGCAGACACCTCCACGGGCCGCCCGGTCGCATCTGCGATGGCCTGCATCCAGGGCTGCACGCGGGTTCCGCCGCCGGAGGCGACGATGCGGCGCACCGGCGCACCGCTCAGCTCGAGGATCTGCCGTACGACGAAACCCGACGCTTCGTAGGCCGCCCGCCGCACCGACGCGGCGTCCTGGGTGAGGTCCACACCATGTAGCGCCGCACGCCGGTCCGGATCGTGGAACGGCGTGCGTTCACCGCGGATGTAGGGCAACCACACCGGCACCCGCCTCGGGTCGGCGCCCAGCGGATCCGCTTGCGCGACAACACGATCCACCCAGCCCAGGAACATACCGCCGGCGTTGCTGGCCCCACCGATCTGACTCTTGCCGACCGCGGTGTGCGGGATCGTCCACAACCCGGGCACCTGCCGGGCCTCGGCAACGGTGATCCACACAATCAGGGTGGTGCCACACAAGACCAGGACGTCGCCCTCGTGATCCGCTCCCGCGACGATCTGTTCGCACAGGGCGTCGATCGCGCCGGTGGCCAGCACCGCCGACGAACCGCGGACCTGCCCGACCGGTCTCCCGAACGTCTCGACCCGCGGCATCTGGTCGACGGTGGCGCCACGGTCGGCGAGGGCGGCCGCATTCCAGCCCGCGCCGTCGAACAGCGGGAGCGAGGTGATCGCGGTGGCGAAGTCGATCACCGCCTCCCCTGCCAGCGCGTGATTGGCGACGGCCGGCGCCGGCCAGTAACCGGCCGCACCCGGCGCCTCGGCCGCCGTCCACCGCAGGAACTCGGCGGCCTCGCCGACCGCGGGCACCGGCTGCTCGGCGGCGTCGGGTACCCGGCCGCGACTGTCGCCGTACAACAGCCCCGGCGTGATGGGACTGCCTTCGGAGTCGACGGCCGTCAACGACGGCACCATCGACGACACGGCCACCGCTTTGGCATCCGGCCGGTTCAACCGGCCGAGGGCGGTGACGGGTCCCTCGCGCCACGCCTCTTCGGCGTTGTGTTCCAGCCGGTCGGGGGCCGGCACCAGCAGCTGATGCGGAATCCGCGCCCGCGCGTGCACCCGGCCGCTCTCGTCGACCGCGACCGCCTTGGCCGCCGTAGTGCCGACGTCGATGCCGATTGTGACGTCTTCACGTGACACGGGCGCCACGGTACGCCAGCATGGAGTTTCGTGACGTCCCGACCACGCGCCCTGGTGACGGCCCCACTCCGCGGCCCGGGTTTCGCCAAGATCCGCCACCTGGCCGACGTGGTCTACGACCCCTGGATCGACCAGAGCCCGCTGCGCATCTACAACGCCGAGCAACTGGCCGACCGGATCAGCACGGAATCGGCCGAGATTGTTGTGGTGGAAAGTGATTCGGTCAAGGGCCCGGTGTTCGAGCTGGGGCTGCGTGCCGTTGCGGCCACTCGCGGCGACCCCAACAACGTCGACGTCGCCGCGGCCACGGCGGCCGGCATCCCGGTGCTGAACACCCCGGCCCGCAACGCCGACGCGGTCGCCGAGATGACCGTCGCCTTGCTGCTGGCCGCCACCCGGCGCCTGGTGGCGGCCGACGCGGATGTCCGCAGCGGCAACATCTTTCGCGATGGCACCATCCCGTATCAGCGGTTCCGCGGCTGGGAGATCGCCGGACTCACCGCCGGGCTGGTGGGACTGGGCGCGGTCGGCCGGGCAACCCAGTGGCGGCTGGCCGGCCTGGGCCTGCGGGTCATCGCACACGACCCCTACTGTGCCGACGCCCACCACACCCTCGAGCAGTTGCTGGCCGAATCCGACGTCGTCTCCCTGCACGCACCGGTCACCGACGACACCGTCGGGATGATCGGGTCCGAACAGTTCGCCGCCATGCGTGACGGCGTCGTGTTCCTCAATTCCGCACGGGCCCAGCTGCACGACGTCGACGCCCTCGTCGACGCACTGCGGACCGGCAAGGTGGCCGCCGCCGGCCTGGACCATTTCGCCGGCGAATGGCTGCCCACCGACCACCCGCTGACCGCGATGCCCAATGTCGTGCTCACCCCGCATATCGGCGGCGCCACGTGGAACACTGAGGCGCGGCAGGCACAGCTGGTTGCCGACGACCTGGAGGCGCTGCTGTCCGGCGGGAGGCCCGCCCATATCGTCAACCCGGAGGTGCTGGGCTCATGAAATTCGTTGAGAATGCTGAAGACGCCGTGCTGGCGGCCGCCAAGGACATGCTGCGTCGTGGTCTGGTGGAGGGTACCGCGGGCAACATCTCCGCCCGGCGCTCCGACGGCAACCTGGTGATCACGCCGTCGTCCGTCGACTACGCCGACATGGCCCTCGACGACCTGGTGCTGGTCGATCCGGACGGCGCCGTACTGCGGGCCAGGGACGGCCGCATGCCCTCGACCGAGATGCAGCTGCACCTGGCGTGCTACCAGGCGTTCGACGACATCGGCAGCGTCATCCACAGCCACCCGGTGTGGGCCACCATGTTCGCCGTCGCGCACCAGCCCATCCCGGCCTGCATCGACGAGTTCGCGGTGTACTGCGGCGGCGACGTGCGCTGCGCCGAATACGCCGCGTCCGGTACCCCCGACGTCGGTGCCAACGCGGTCAAGGCGCTGGAAGGGCGGGGGGCCGCGCTGATCGCCAACCACGGCCTGGTGGCGGTGGGACCACGGCCGGACAAGGCCATGCATATCACCGCGCTGGTCGAGCGCACAGCGCAGATCGCTTGGGGCGCAAAGGCCCTCGGTGGATACGTGCCGGTTCCCGAGGAAGTGAACCGGAACTTCGCCGGTGTCTACACCTACCTGCGCGGCCGGTGAGAGCCCGCGCCGACTGTGAAGTTTTCCACGCGACACGCGGCGGACACGTCGGGTAATTCACGCTCGGCGAGGAGGACGTAATGGATGCCGTCGAGCTGGGACGCGCCAGACTGACCCGGGTACTGGAGCTGCGCTTCGACCTGCCGACCCGGGTCTTCCCGCACACCCCGGCAGCCGGATGGCGCGACAACGCGGACCTGTTGGCACCGGACTTCTTCGATCCGGGCACCGATCAGTTGCATATCGCGATCCAGAGCTGGGTGATCGAAGTCGACGGACTGACCGTCGTCGTGGATACCGGCGTCGGCAACGACCGGACGCGCCCGCAGATGCCGCCGCTGGACCAGCTGAACACCGGTTACCTCGCGGCGCTGCAATCGGCCGGCGTCGACCGCAATGCCGTCGACGTGGTGGTCAACACCCACGTCCACTCCGATCACGTCGGGTGGAACACCATGCTGCACCACGACGCGTGGTTGCCGACGTTCCCGAACGCCCGGTACCTGGTGCCGCAGGCTGACTACCGCCACTTCCACCCCGACGGGGCAGCGGCACAACAGGATCCGCGCGCCGAGGAGGAAGCGCTGCAACAGCTCGGTAACCGGCTGGTGTTCGAGGACAGCGTCCTGCCGGTGGATGCGCAAATCGTCCAATGGTCAGACGACTACGAGATCAGCCCTGCCCTGCGATTACGCCCCGCGCCCGGGCACACCCCCGGCTCCTCGGTGCTGTGGCTCGACGCGGGCCGGCCTGCGGTCTTCGTCGGCGATCTGACCCACAACCCGATACAGGTGCGCCGCCCCGACGACCCCTGCGCCTTCGACATCGACCAGGCCGCCGCTGCGGTCACCCGCCGCCGGATCTTCGCCGAAGCCGCCGCGGCCGGGGCGGCCGTCGTACCCGCGCACTACCCGGGTCACGGAGGAGCGACGCTGCGCGCTGTGGACGACCGATTCGAGGTCGATCGCTGGCTGGACATCGAGCCGATCTAGCGCAGGGTCACCGGCACTGATTCGTACACGGTCATGTTGTTGGCCAGGTGCGGCAGCCGCAGCCTGGGTTCGCCGAGTTCGATCGTGTTGGTAGGCAACAGAATTTCGTCGAGGGCCGCCCTGACCTCGGCGCGGGCCAGCATTGCACCCAGACAGTGGTGGGCACCGCCACCACCAAAAGACTGATGCGGGTTGGGATCACGGCGGACGTCAAAGCGGTAGGGGTCGGCGAAGACGTCCTCATCGCGGTTCGCCGACCGCAGCATGGTGACCACGCGGGCACCCTCGGGAATCAGGGTGTCGCCCAGCGTCACATCCTTCGTCGCCCCGCGTACCCAGAAGATGATGGGCGTGGAGTAGCGGATCACCTCTTCCACCGCGGTGGCGCGTGCCTGCGGATCGTTCCGGTACAACGCGATCTGGTCTGGGTTGGCGACGAACGCCCGGATGCCGTCGCACAACGCGTTGCGTGTGGTGTCAGCGCCGGCCAGGCCGAGGATGAAGAAGAAAATCTCCAGCTCATTGGCCGGCAGCAGGAAGCTCTCCCCCGAATCCGCGGTGATCTCGGTGGTGCACAGCGCACTCCAGATGTCATCCACGGGATGGTCACGCTTGTGGGTGGTCAGCTCACTGGCGTACTGGAACAACTCCAGGAAGGGCATCAGGTCGTCACCGTCGGGAACCGACATCTGCCCGCCCGCGGTCTTCAACACTTTGTCGATGAGTGCGAACACACGCGGCCGGTCGGCTTCGGGAATCCCGACGATATCGCCGATTACCGAAATCGGAAGTCCCGCAGCAAGATCTACGAATTCGCCGCCACCGTCGCGTAACAATGCGCCGGCCATCGCCTTGGCGCGGGCGCGAATGCCGTCCTCCAATTTCGCCACGGCCCGCGGCGTGAAGGCACGGGTGATCACCCTGCGGCGGATGGTGTGATCCGGCGGATCCAGACTCACGATGGCCGGGTACGCGTCGAACAGGGGCACATCCTGAATCAGTGGCCCGCGAGTTGCCGTGAACGATTCATAATCGCGATGCACACGGGCGACGTCGGCATGCCTGGTGCAGACCCAGAATTCCCGGCCTACCGCGGATTTGACGTCATCGGTGAGTTTCTGGTGGAAGACCGGCGTACGGGTCCGCAACTGCTCAAACAGCTCGTCGGGGAACTCCGAAGCCCACAACCCGGGCTCGGCCAAGTCGACCGCGGTGTCCGTCACGATCCCCCCTGTATCTCGTTGCGCAGGCCGCTGAGGATCAGGCGCAGGCCATAGGAGAACTTCTCATCGCTGGGCCCGTCGTCGGTGCGGCGCAGGTGCTCAAGCTGCACCGAGCCCAACAGGTGGACATACAACGCAGCGTGCGCCGCCTCGAAATGCTCGGCGCGCAAACTCGATTCATGCAGGATGCGGCGAGTGGCACGATCCATCTCGGTCGCCGCCGCGGTGTGCGGGTGTCCCTGCAGCAGGCCGGCGATCCCCGGAACCTCGACGAGCACCTGCCACGCGTTCATATAGAGCGCGACCAGTCGGGATTCCCAGTCGCCGTGCAGTGGCACCACGATCTGCGCCAGTACCGATTCGATCAGCAGATCGAGCAGTTCGGACTTGTCGCGCACGTGGTAGTACACCGACGACGGCCGGGTGCCTGCTTCGGCCGCCAGCTCCCGCATCGTCACCTTATGCACACCGACTCGCTTGGCCAACTGCCACAGGTGCTTGGTGAGGTGGTCACGATCCAGTGCGCCGTAACGCAGTACCGGCGCGTCCATTCCTGCCCCCGTTTCGAACAACGTTCTGATTAGAACAGTGTTCGAGTCGGGCTGTCAACGGTTACCGTGGGGCATGCGGCGCGTGGTGCAATGGTCGACCGGCAATATCGGCAAGCGGGCACTGGGCATCCTGCTCGAGCGCGACGACTTCGACGTCGTGGGAGTCCATGCATTCGGCGGGGACAAAGTGGGTTGCGACGCCGGGACCCTGGCCGACCGAGAACCCTTGGGGCTGAACGCGACCGACGACGTCGACGCACTGCTGGATCTGGCCCCGGACTGCGTCAACTATATGCCGCGGGTCATCGACTTCGAGCTGGTGGCCAGGATGCTCCGCCAGGGGATCAACGTCGTCACGACGGGAGATTTCCTGACCGGCACCCACCACCCGGCCGAGCGTGCGGCGCTCGAGACGGCGGCCCGGGCCGGCGGTGCCACGTTTCTCGGCACCGGTTTCGAGCCCGGATTCATCAACGTGGTGGCCGGCTTCCTCACCGGTGCATGCCGCCGGGTGCACAGCGTCAAGCTGGTGGAGACGCTGGACTGCACCACTTATCCGGTGCGGGACGCCTGGCGGGTGCTGGGTTTCGGCAAGCCCCCCCGCCAGCGGATTGTGCCGATCGACCCCGCCGCCCAACGCTTCGGCCTGGGTTACTTCGAAACGCTGGACATGGTGGCCGCCATGCTGGGCGCCGAGCTCGAGGCCAAAGAGGCGTTCGTGGAGAACGCGGTGGCCAAAGAGGATGTGGAACTCGGCTGGATCACCTACGAAGCCGGCACCGTCGCCGGTCAGCGCCGAACCTACCGCGGGCTACGCAATGGAAAGACGGTGGTCGAACTGGCCATCTGCTGGACCATGAGCAGTGACGGGCTCGATCCGCAATGGAACGATCCCGAAGGCTTCAGCATCGTGATCGACGGGCAGCCATTCGTCGACGCGACGATCCGCTTCGGACGTGCCGGGCAGGACGCGATGACCGTGTTGATGGACAGCACCGCCGTGGCGGCCGTCAACGCCATCCCGTTCGTCTGCGACGCCGCCCCCGGCGTCATCACGCCGATTGACCTGCCTGTCACCGGATCCTACGGGGCCCTGGGCTAACCCCCGTTGGGGCCGCCCTGCGCCCAGCCCCTGTGCCCAGCCCCGGTGCCGCCGACTGTGAATCTCAAGACGCGACACGCCCGTATCGCGTCGGGCATTTCACAACCGGTGCGCGTGGCCGGCACGCCACTGACGGGGCGAGCCGCCGTGCGCCCTGCTGAAGAGCCGGCTGAAGTATCCGGCGTCCGCTATGCCGACACGCCTGGCGACCTCGCCAACGGGGAGATCGGTCTCGGCCAACAGGTCACGCGCTTCGGCCATGCGCCGCTCGATGATCCACTCCTGCACCGTCCGTCCGGTGCGACGGCGGACGACCGTCGTCAGGTGACCCGGCGTCATGCCGACTTCGCCGGCCACATCGCGCAGCGACAGCGGTTCGCCGATCCGGCGGTCGATCACAGCGAAGACATCGGCCAACAACGGTTCGCCGCTGCGCCGCAGATCGCCGACGATGTCGCCGGCCACGCGGGCAAGTTCGATCAGCAGCAGCGTCAGGTGCGCGAGTGCGGCCTGTCGATAGCTTTCCTGACGCCCGGTCACTTCGCTTTCGATGGACCGGATCGTGCCTTCCCACAGTGTCTTACGATCGTCGCGCACCTGCAGGCGCAGCACCCCGCCGCTTTCTCCGTGCAGGAACGGAAACAGCAGCGGATGTGTCCGCCAAGCCGGCCAGGGCGATCGCCCGTCCTCGCCGAGGGCAACCGGATCGAAGAAGACCGCGATCCCATCCCCGACCGGAAAAACCTGCTTCGGGTCCAGCACCTTTCCCGGGGCGGCCACATAGACCACGGCCGCCGCCGGCACGTACCAGAGCGCGGGGAAGTCGTGGATATGCGGCCGGCCTTCAGCGAACTCGTGATAGCGAACCACCGACACGGGGGGTATCTCGGGGTCGGTCCGGTAACCGTAGACCGGCACGCCATCACGGTGCCGGCGGAGCCGGGTGGCTTGGGTCATACTGCCAAAGATAATCCAAGTTGAGGCAATGATCACCCAATCATGCTGTCGAACAACGCGTAAATATGGTCCTTATGACCAATCATCATCCAAATGATTTTCTGCCTGCGACCGGTCACCAGGCGCTGCTGCCCGCATATGACCTAATGTCCCGCTTGCTGGGCTTCACCAGCGTCTATCAACGGCTTATCGAGCAGGCCGAACTCGCCGACGGACAGCGCGTACTGGAAATCGGTTGCGGCACCGGGAATGTCATCATCAAAGCCAAGCGATCTCGGCCTGGGATCGACGCGGTCGGGTCCGATCCCGACCCCCGGATCCTCGACCGGGCACAGCGAAAGGCAGCCGGTCTGACCGGAATTCGGTTCGATGCCGCCTATGCGCAGCGTTTGCCCTACGCCGATGGCGAGTTCGACCGGGTGCTGTCGTCGATGATGCTTCACCACGTTGGCGCAGACGCCAAAGCCGCTGTGGCCGCCGAGGCGTTCCGCGTGCTGCGGCCGGGTGGACGCCTGCACCTCGTCGACATCGCCGGCGGCGCGCACACTCACCACGGTCTGCTTGCACGACTGGTAAAGCGAAATCCACATTTCAGTGACAACATCGGCGACGCGATTCCGCGGCTGCTGAACGAGGCCGGGTTCGAATGCAGAGAGGTTGCCCGGCAGACGCAGCGTGCGGTCGGACAGCTCGCGTACTACCAGGCCATCCGCCCTGCCTAGGCGCCTCGCGCATCCGGCGCTGATCGATCGCCACCTTCGGTGTCACACCGTGGGCGAGTGCCCTCACCGTTGCGCCATGCCGGCAATGAATGCGTCGAGATCGGTGTTCTTGGCATCGACCACCGCCTTGAGGTCGGGCAGGTAGTGCTCGAATCGATCACTGTCGATGGCAGCAATGATGCCCTCGGCAACCTCTTCCGGCGTGACCTTGGGGCCGCTGTACTCGGGCGGTTCATTGTCGGGCTGGTCCCAGATCTCGGTGTCCACCGGGCCGGGCTGGATCAACTTCACCGACACCCCGGTGCCCGCCAAGTCGATGGCCATCGCCTCGCTCCAGCCGCAGAGGGCGAATTTGCTCGCGCAGTAGGCGGATTCAGCGGCGATGCCGAGCCGTCCGGCGACGCTCGACACATTGATGATGGTGCCTGCCCGTCTGGCAAGCATGCGCGGCAACAGAGCCAGTGTCAGCCGCATCGGAGCGAGGAAGTTGACCTGCATGACGCTCTCGACCTCGACCGGCTTGAGCGCGGTCACCCTGCGCCGCTTGGGGATTGCGGCATTGTTGACCAGTACGTCGATGCCGCCCATGGCGTGCCAGGCTTGCAGCGCGAGCCTACTGGCGGTAATGCCGTCGGCGAGATCGGCGACCCACATCATCGAATCCGGTGAGCCGCGAAGGCAGTCAGCCAGGACCTCCGTCAGCCGGTCTTCACGGCGCGCCACCACCCCCACCACTGCGCCCCGGGAGGCCAGTGCCCTGGCCAGAGCCGCGCCGATTCCCGATGAAGCCCCCGTGATGAGCACGCGTTTGCCGTCCACCTTGTCATTTAACAAAGTCGGGTTACTCATCGCTTCAGCGTGCCTTAATTAGACCGTCAAATGGTACCGATTCGGTCCAACTTTCCGGGGGTGGAAATGCCACAGATCGAAGCGGCGTTGTATACACGGCACTAACCCCGACAGATAGGACAGGCATGCCACGGGCTGACGACGACAATTGGGATCTCGCGTCGAGTGTCGGCGCCACCGCGACCATGGTCGCCGCGGGGCGCGCGATGGTGACCATGGCCCCTGACGGCTTGATCAAGGATCCGTTTGCCGAACCACTGGTGCGGGCGGTCGGCGTCGACTTCTTCGTCAAGATGATGGACGGCGAACTCGACCCCGCGGCGTTCGAGAACATCACACCCGAACGTGTCCAGGCGATGATCGACGGAATGGGCGTGCGCACCAAGTACTTCGACGAATACTTCGCCGACGCCACCGGTTCCGGTATCAGGCAGGTCGTGATCCTGGCGTCCGGACTCGACGCGCGCGCCTATCGGCTGCCCTGGCCGGACGGCACAGTGATCTACGAGATCGACCAGCCTCAGGTCATCGAGTTCAAGACCACGGCGCTGGCCGACGTCGGGGCCGAGCCGACCGCGACTCGGCGCACCGTCGCGATCGACCTGCGCGGCGACTGGCCCACCGCGCTCAAGCAGGCCGGCCTGGATACCAGCCAGCCCACCGCGTGGCTGGCCGAAGGGCTGCTGATCTACCTTCCCCCCGAAGCCCAGGACCGGCTGTTCGACAACATCACCTCTCTCAGTGCCCCCGGCAGCACCGTCGCGACCGAATTCGTACCCGGCATCGTCGATTTCGACGTGGAGAAGGCGTCGGAGATGTCCGGCCGATTCCGAGACCACGGCGTCGACATCGACATGGGCTCGCTGGTCTATTCCGGTGCCCGCAATCACGCCGTCGACTACCTGCGCGACAAGGGCTGGAAGGCCGACGGGGTGACGCGGACCGAACTGTTCACCCAGCGCGGGCTGCGCATTCCCGGCCCCGAAGACGATGACCCGCTGGGCGAGATCGTCTACATCAGCGGCCGCTTCGAAAGCTAGCGGCGCACGCTCAGAAGCGCGCCTGGCCCAACCACTGCACGCGGGCACCGGTCACCGTCTGCTCGACGTGGTCGACGATTCCGGCCACCGAGCGGGTGAGCAGCGCGCCGACGGCTTCGGACAGCGAAGCAGCGCCCGGTTGTGACGACGCCCGCGGCCGCAGCATGTCCAGCAGCGACGAGCCGGGGTAACTCAACACGCGCACCTCGGTGTCCGGGTCCAGCCCGGCCAGCACCTTGGCGCGGCGCACCGCGGCGCGGAAACCACCGAGCTCGTCGACCAGACCGCGCTCAAGCGCGTCGGCGCCCGTCCAAACCCGCCCGCGCGCAACGATATCCACGTCCTTGGTGGTCATGTTGCGGCCGTCGGCGACACGCTGCACGAAGTCGGTGTAGAACAGGTCGGCGTCGGCCTCCTGCCTGGCCTGCTGCTCCGGCGTGAACGGGGTGTCGATCGACCAGGCATCGGCGTTGGCGTTGGTGCGGACCGTGTCCGAGGCCACCCCCAACCGGTCTTTGAGGTCGCGCACCACCAACTTCCCGGTGATGACCCCGATGGAACCGGTGATCGTGCCCGGGTTGGCGACGATCGCGTCGGCAGCCATCGAGACGTAGTAACCGCCGGACGCGGCTACCGAGCCCATCGACGCCACGACCGGCTTGCCGCGCTCGCGAGCTCGTTTCACCTCCCGCCAGATGGTCTCCGATGCCGTGACCGAGCCGCCGGGACTGTCCACCCGGACCACGATCGCCGACACCGAATCGTCGGCGGCGACCTCGCGCAGTGCCGCCGCGATGGTGTCCCCGCCGGCATTCGACGGACCGAGAGGCAGGCCCTGCGGACCGCCCCGGCCGTTGACGATCGTTCCTTCGACGGTGACCACAGCGATGGTGGGCTTCGCCCGGCGCCCAGGAATTGCGGGCACCGGCGGTGCCAGACGCGGCCGGGCCGCACCCGCATAGCGCGCCAGATACATCCGCGGCGGCTTCTCCTCGGCGTCGACGTCACCGTTCGACGAACCGTCCCCGACGCCGACCAACTCCGCCACGCGGGAGTATGCCTCGTCCCGGAATCCGATCCGATCGACCAGCCCGGAAGCCAGCGCGTCGTCGCGCATCAGCGGCGCGCGGTCGGCCATGGCGTCGAGCGACTCAACGGCGATCTTGCGTGATTCGGCCACCGCCTGCCACACCTGACTCTGCAGGCTCTCGAGCATGCGGGTGACCGCCTCGCGGTGCGCATCGGTGAAGCCGTCTTCGGTGAAAAGGTTTGCCGCAGATTTGTATTCGCCGCGGGCTACGAACTGAGCCTCGATGCCCGCCTTGTCCAGCGCATCGCGCAGAAACATCGCATTGGCCGCGAAACCGATCAGCCCGACTCCCCCGGACGGCTGCATCCAGATCTCCCGGAACGCCGACGCCAGGTAGTAGGACAGCGTGCCCGGGTAGGTTTCCGCCCATGCCACGGACGGCTTGACGGCGCTGAACGCCGCAATGGCGTCGCGCAGTTCCTGGACCGCCCCGATCGGCGAGGGCGGCAGCTGCACCCGGGCGATCATCCCCGCCACCCGCGGGTCCTCGGCGGCGCGGTGAATCGCGGCGACCGTCTCCCGTAGCGACATCTGACGGCCGCCGCCGGTGATGATGGTGAACGGGTCGAAGCCGGTGGACTCCGGTGGCGTGCTGCGCAGGCTCAACTCCAGCACGCAACCATTCGGCACGCCGTGGTGGCGAGCGGTGTCCACCCGGTCGAAAAGGGCACGGACTTCGCCGGCGCCGGGCAGCGTAGGTAAAAACGCGAACATCTTTGAAGCCTACCGATCGGCGCCGGCCCGGCCCGTACGGTGGAGCCCGTGAGGTACTCCATCGCTATCCCTCAACTCGTTCCGGGCGACTTCGACGCCGAAGGGCTGCGCTCCTATCTGGCCCGCGCCGAGCAACTGGGGTTCGAGGGTGGCTGGGTGCTCGAACAGATCATCGGCGCCTCACCGCTGCTGGCTCCGCTGGAACTGCTGGCGTATGCGGCGGCGTGTACGACGCGACTGCGCCTGGGCGTCGCGGTGCTGGTGACGTCGCTGCATGATCCGTTGCAGCTCGCTTCGTCGATCACCGCGGTCGACCGCCTCAGCCACGGCCGGCTCGACATCGGGGTCGCACCCGGTGGCGGCCGCCGCAAGTTCGCCGCCTTCGGCGTCGAAACCGATTCCTACATAAGCTATTTCACCGAAGGCCTGCAGCTCATGAAAGCGGCGTGGTCCGACGAGCCGCGGGTGACGTTCCACGGCAGGTTCCGCGATGTCGACGACCTGCCCATCCAGCCCAAGCCGGTCCAGCGGCCCCACCCGCCGCTGTGGTTCGGCGGCACCGCACCCAAGGCGCTGGCCCGGGCGGTCCGGCACGGCGACGCCTTCCTCGGCGCCGGTTCGTCATCCACGTCGGACTTCGCCCAGGCGGTGCAAACCGTGCGTCGCGAACTCGCCGAACAACAGAAGGACCCGGCGGGCTTCACCATCGGCAAGCGCGTGTACCTGATGGTCGACGACGACGCCGACCGTGCCCGCGAGCGGGTGCTGGCCGGGTTGCGTCGCATCTACGGGAGCATGGCCGGGATCGAGACGGTCCCGGTCTACGGCACACCGTCCGATGTCGTCCGCGGACTCCGCGAAGTGATGTACGCGGGCGCGCAGATGCTGCTGTTCAATCCCGTCGGCGAAAATGTCGCGGAGGACCGGGAGCAGATGGATCGCCTTGCCGCGCAGGTCATTCCGCGGTTGAGTTAGGTTGCGCGAGCTGGGGGCACCGCCCGCTTGCGGCGGAACGTAAAAGCTCCCGACACGCCGGGCGTGCGGGAGCTTTTACGTCTGCTCGCGGTATGAAAGCTCGCGGTGTTACAGCTCGGTGGCGCTGCCGCCGGCAGCGGTGATCTTCTCCCGAGCGCTGCCACTGAACTTGTGCGCGGTCACATCGACGTTGACGGTCAGCTTGCCGTCGCCGAGCACCTTGACCAACACGTTCTTGCGAACCGCGCCCTTGGCCACCAACTCGTCGATACCGACCGCGCCGCCCTCGGGGAACAGCCGGTTGATGTCGCCGACGTTGACCACCTGGTACTCGGTGCGGAACCGGTTGCGGAAGCCCTTCAGCTTGGGCAGCCGCATGTGGATGGGCATCTGCCCACCCTCGAAGGTCGACGGGACGTTCTTACGGGCCTTGGTGCCCTTGGTGCCGCGGCCCGCGGTCTTACCCTTGGAACCCTCACCGCGGCCGACTCGGGTGCGCGCGGTCTTCGACCCGGGCGCAGGCCGCAGGTCGTGCAGCTTGATGGTCACTTGGCCTCCTCCACCTCAACCAGGTGGCTCACCACGGAAATCAATCCACGCGTCTGCGCGTTGTCTTCGCGGATCACCGAGTGGCGAATCTTGCGCAGACCCAGCGTGCGCAGGCTCTCGCGCTGCTTCCAGCGCGCACCGATGGTGCTGCGCACCTGGGTGATCTTCAACTGACTCATTGTGCTGTTCCCTCTCGCGCTGCCCCCGCATTCAAGCTAGCGGCCAGCGCGTCACTTTCGCGGCGGGCCTTGAGCATCCCGGCCGGAGCGACGTCCTCGATGGGCAGGCCGCGCCGAGCGGCGACCTCTTCGGGACGCTGCAGCATCTTCAGCGCGGTCACGGTCGCATGCACCACGTTGATCGCGTTGTCGCTACCCAGCGACTTCGCCAGGATGTCGTGCACGCCAGCGCATTCCAGCACCGCGCGGGCCGCACCACCGGCGATCACACCGGTACCCGGGCTGGCCGGGCGCAACAGCACGACGCCGGCTGCGGCCTCGCCCTGGACCGGGTGCGTGATGGTCCCGCGGATCAGCGGCACCCGGAAGAAACCCTTGCGGGCCTCCTCGACGCCCTTGGCGATCGCGGCGGGAACCTCTTTGGCCTTGCCGTAGCCGACGCCGACCATGCCGTTGCCGTCGCCCACGATGACCAGGGCGGTGAAGCTGAATCGCCGACCACCCTTGACCACCTTGGAGACACGGTTGATCGCGACGACCCGCTCCAGGTAGTTGCTCTTGTCGCCGTCGCGATCGCGGTCGCGTCCGCCCCGGCCACCGCCGTCGCGGCGGCCCCGTCCGTCACGCGAGTCGCGGCCGCCGTCACGGCTGTCGGGGCCCTGACCCCCAGCGGATTGTTCCGCCATTATGCGGTCCTTCCGTTCATCGGGCTGCTGCTGCTCATCAGAATTGCAATCCGTTCTCGCGGGCAGCATCGGCCAATGCCGCAATCCGTCCACCGTAGGTGTAGCCGCCGCGGTCGAAAACCACGGAGTCGATGCCGGCAGCCTTGGCCCGCTCGGCGATCAACTGACCGACCCGCACGCTACGGGCTTTCTTGTCCCCATCCAGACCCCGCACGTCGGCTTCGATCGACGAAGCCGCGGCCACTGTGGTGCCAGTCAGGTCGTTCACCAACTGCACGTGAATGTGCCGTGATGACCGGTTGACCACCAGCCGGGGCCGCTCCGCGGTGCCGGAGATCTTCTTGCGCAACCGTGCGTGCCGGCGCAACCGCGAGACCCGGCGGGTCGCGGATACGCTCTGCCCCACGGGCTTTTGCGCTTCAACCTGTGTCTGCGCCATGACTACTTACCTGTCTTTCCGACCTTGCGGCGGATCTGCTCACCCTCGTAGCGCACGCCCTTGCCCTTGTACGGGTCGGGACGGCGCAGACGGCGGATGTTCGCCGAGATTTGGCCGACCTTCTGCTTGTCAATCCCAGAGACCGTGAACTTCGTCGGAGCCTGTACGGCGAACGTGATGCCGTCCGGCGCCTCGATCACCACCGGGTGGCTGTAGCCGAGTGCGAACTCCAGGTTGCTGCCCTTGAGCTGCACGCGGTAGCCCACGCCGTAGATCTCCATCTTGGTGGTGTAGCCCTCCGTCACGCCCGTGACGAGATTCGCCACCAGGGTGCGGGACAGCCCGTGCAGCGAGCGGTTGCGCCGCTCATCGTCCGGGCGGCTGACCACGATTGCGCCGTCGTCGTTGCGCGCCACCGTAATCGGTTCGGCGACAGTCAATTCCAGGGTGCCCTTGGGTCCCTTGACCGAGACGTTCTGGCCCTCGATGGTTACGTCGACTCCCGCGGGAATCGGAACCGGTTGCTTACCAATACGCGACATCGTCTAACCCCTCACCATACGTACGCGAGGACTTCGCCGCCCACGCCTTGTCTGGCTGCCTGACGGTCGGTGAGCAGACCCGAAGACGTCGAAATGATCGCGACGCCAAGGCCTCCCAGCACCCGCGGCAGGTTGGTGGACTTTGCGTACACCCGCAGGCCCGGCTTGGACACCCGCTTCAGACCGGCGATGCTGCGCTCGCGGCTGGGGCCGTACTTGAGCTGGACGACCAGCGACTTGCCGACGCGGGCATCCTCGGTGCGGAAGTCGGTGATGTAGCCCTCGCTCTTGAGGATCTGGGCGATGTTGGCCTTGATCTTGGAGTGCGGCAGGGTCACTTCGTCGTGGTACGCCGAGTTGGCGTTACGCAGACGTGTCAGGAAGTCTGCGATTGGGTCAGTCATAGTCATTGGGCGCTACTCCTCACCAACTGCTCTTCTGCACGCCGGGCAATTCGCCCGCATGCGCCATCTCGCGCAAGCAGATCCTGCACAGCCCGAACTTGCGGAAAACCGCACGCGGACGGCCGCATTTGCTGCAGCGTGTGTAGCCGCGCACCGCGAACTTGGGCTTGCGGTTGGCTTTGTTGACCAGTGCCTTCTTCGCCATCTGCTCAGTTCTCCTTGAAGGGAAAGCCGAGGGCCCGCAACAGCGCTCGTCCTTCGTCGTCGTTAGTCGCCGAGGTGACGACGCTGATGTCCATGCCGCGGACCCGGTCGATCTTGTCCACGTCGATCTCGTGGAACACCGACTGCTCGGCGAGGCCGAAGGTGTAGTTGCCGACACCGTCGAACTGCTTGGGCGACAAGCCGCGGAAGTCACGGATACGGGGCAGCGCGATCGAGGTGAGCCGGTCGAGGAACTCCCACATCCGGTCGCCACGCAGGGTGACCCGGGCGCCGATCGGCATGCCTTCGCGCAACTTGAACTGCGCGATGGACTTGCGCGCCTTACGGATCTCCGGCTTCTGGCCGGTGATCAGCGACAGGTCGTTGACGGCGCCGTTGATCAGCTTGGCGTCACGGGCCGCCTCACCGACGCCCATGTTGACGACGACCTTGGTCACCGTCGGGATCTGCATGACGTTGGCGTAGCCGAACTGCTTGTGCAGCGCGTCCCGAATCTCGTTGCGATAACGCTCTTTTAGACGCGGCAGCGTCTTCTCTGCAGTTGTCATCGTCAGATGTCCTTGCCGTTGCGCTTGGAGATGCGGACCCGCTTGCCGGTCTCCTCATCCACGCGGTAGCCGATGCGGGTGGGCTTGCCGTCGGAGTCGACCACCATCACGTTCGACACGTGAATCGGAGCTTCCTGGGTGACGATGCCACCCGAGCGCGCGCCGCGCTGGTTGGTCGAGACCGCGGTGTGCTTCTTGATCCGGTTGACGCCTTCGACCAGCACCCGGTTGCGATCCGGGTAGGCCTGAATGACCTTGCCCTTGGCACCCTTGTCCTTGCCGGCGATGACCAGCACGGTGTCGCCTTTGTGGACCTTCACCTACAACACCTCCGGGGCGAGCGAGATGATCTTCATGAACTTCTTCTCCCGCAGCTCGCGACCGACCGGTCCGAAGATGCGGGTGCCGCGCGGGTCGTTGTCGGGCTTGATGATCACCGCGGCGTTCTCATCGAACTTGATGTAGCTGCCGTCCGGGCGCCTGCGCTCCTTGACGGTGCGCACCACGACGGCCTTCACGACGTCACCCCGTTTGACGTTGCCGCCGGGGATGGCGTCTTTCACCGTGGCGACGATGATGTCGCCGATGCCGGCATAGCGTCGCGACGAGCCGCCGAGCACGCGGATGCACAAGATCTCCTTGGCGCCGGTGTTGTCGGCGACCTTCAGCCGCGATTCTTGCTGAATCACTCGATCTCCTGACCTGGTGGACGTGTGCGCGGCAGGCTAGGACATGCTTTTTGAGCACCTGACGTGCGCGGTCTTGAAAAACGGTTGTCACCGAAGGGCACGCGGGGCCAGTCTGCACCGGCCGAGGTCTGCCCAAGGCAACCCCTAGAGTCTAGGGGACGGTCCGCTCAGCACCAAATTGCCGCAGACCGCCCGCTGCCGCCGGCGAGTATTTTTGGTCGTATGCGGCTGCGGGGGACCTATTCGGGTTACAGCATCGGCTGCGCGTTGACCTGGGCAGTGGTGCTGACTGTTGTGGCGCTGGCCTACCCCGACCGCCTGTATACCTTCCTGATCTTCGCCGGCGGCTGGCTCATCGGATGGATCTCGGCGACGATCGCCCGATCGGTTTATCCGCCGGCGAAAACCAGGCACTGACTGCCCCGCGCCCTAGTCCCCCTGCCGGTGCCAGGCCAGGATGTAGAGGATCAACGCGGTCGCGAGGCCGATCAGCACCCAGATGACCACGGCCTGGTCCACCCAGGAACCGGCGGGCGGGGAACCGGGCAGGATGTTGCGCAACGGCACCACCGCGAACAGCATCGCGGCGTACCAGGTGGAAAACGGCGGCAGGAACTTGCGCCGGCCGGTCAGCATCTGGATGGCCACGAACAGGGCCAGCGTCGGAAGCGCTACCAGCACCAGGCAGATTCCCAGATCAAAGACCAGTGGCCCCTTGGCGCGCTTGATGGTGATGATCACGTTGTCGGGGCGGTTTGGATCGTGGCTGTCGCGCCCGACCCGGGTCGCCGACACGTCCCAGCCTTCCAGCACGCCGGTCACCTCCACCCGGGCCGGCTTGTACTGACGGCCGTCGCCGGCTCCGACGAGCACGTCAGCCTGGATCGTGTCGGTCGTGTAGGTGTCGAACGGCCAGTCGCCAGGCTCGCCGTGCGCCGGAATGGTGGTCGCCACCTGCGCCGGCGACTTCCCCACCGGGTACTGCAGATCACCCAGGTCGTTCTGCGGGAAAAAGCGCACCGAGGTATCGGTGTTCAACACGTTCAACCGCGGGTCGATCATCGAATCATCGGGTTTGACAAGTACTTTCACGTCCAGACGATGTTCGACGGCGTGCAGTTGCTCGATGCGCACCAAAACCACACTGTTGTCCGTGGTCGTCATGTCGGGCTCCGGCAGCGGTCCGGGCGAGGTGGCCAGCAGGTGGTAGCCGAACAGCGACAGCAGGTAGACGACGACAACGCTCACGACGACGGAGACGTCGAGTACCAGGTGGCGGCGGCGCCCCCTGAGGGCGGCGTCCTCGGGGCTGTGCGCGGGCAACGCGAATGTCTTGGCGATGTCGAACTCCGAATCCGGGCCGAACTCGGAATCCGCGTCTTCGGGCCGAGTCCCCGCCGATGCGAGTTCCCTGTGCACTGTCACTGCGGCAGATTAGCAACAGATTTGTTTGCTAGCAGCCTTTGATACAACGTGCTACACGGCCGTAACATAACCCTTCACCTGGGTTAACACAGCAGCAAAAGGTGCGCCATTAAGGACTTTATGCCCTTGCTCGTCGGCCCTCAGACCCGGTCTCGATACCACGCCACGATGTAGATCACCATGGCGGCGGCCAATCCCAGCAACACCCAGATCACCAACCCTTGGTCGATCCAGGCACCCGTCGGCGGCGAGCCGGGCAGGAAGTTGCGCAACGGCACCACCGCGAACAGCATTGCCGCGTACCAGGTGCCGAACGGCGGCAGGAACGGCCGCCGGCGCGTCACCATCTGGATGGCGACGAACAACGCCACCGCCGGAAGCGTGATGAGCACCAGGCAGATACCGATGTCGAAGATCCGCTGCGCCCTGGTCCGCTTCAGCGTGATGACGACGTCGTTGGGGCTGTCTTCAACCCGGGCCACGTCGATGTCGAAACCGTCCGCCGATCCGTCCACCTCGATCTTGGCGGCTTCGTAGTGGCGGTCGTCGCCGGCACCGACCAGCCACTCCGCCCGGATCGGGTCGGTGGTGTAGGTGTCCAACGGCCAGTTGCGCGGCTCACCGCGCGCCTCGATGGTGGTGTTTTTGGGTTCGGGCGCAGTGTCGAGGTCGTAGGTCACCTCCCCCATGTCGTCCTGCAGGGGGAAGCGCACCGCGGTGCCGGTAGTGAGTCGGCCGGTCTTCTTGTTGACGATCGCTTCGTTCGGCTTGAGCACCAGCGTCACGTCGAGCAGGTTGTCTTTGTTGCGCAGGTTGTCGATGTGCACCTTCACCACGGTGTCCTTGGGGGATCGCAGGTCCACTTTGGGCAGCGGGTGCGGCGCCAGCCACTGATAGTTCAGGAGGGTGAAGGTGTAGAACGCGACGAAGCCGATGAGAATCGACGAGTCGAGCAGCAGGTGCTTTCGCACCGACATGTGTTTGCGTTCGGGAGCTTCCGACTCAGGCGTGGCAGCGTCGGGAGACACGAAGTCAGATGGTAGATCAGTCTCCCTGCCGGACCCAAGCGACGATGTACAGGCTCATCGCGGTCACCAGCGCGATCAGCACCCACTGCACGATGGCCTGGTCGATCCACGAGCCCGGTGGCGGAGCGCCCGGAAGGATGTTGCGCAGCGGGACGATGGCGAACAGGTTTGCGGCGTACCAGGTTGCGAACGGCGGCAAAAACTTCCTCCTGCCCAGAGCCATCGGGACGGCCACCAGCAGGGCCAGGGTGGGCAGCGCGATGAGCACCAGGCAGATGCCCAGGTCGAAGATCAGCGGGCCCTTGGCCCTTTTGAAAGTGATGACGACGTTTCCGTTGTCCATGGCGCGTGAGGTGGGAAGCGCGGCGGGATCATGCACGCGGTTGACGCTGATCTCCCACCCATCGAGCGATCCGGTCACCTCCACGCGGGCAGGCACCTTCTTCAGGTTGTCACCGGGGCCCACGAACGCGTCGGCGGCAATCGGTTCGGTGCGGTAGGAGTCGAAAGGCCAGTTGCCGGGATCGCCGTGGGCTTCCACGGTGGTGATCAGCTGTGCCGGCGCCTTGCCCTTCGGGTAGTGCAGGTCGCCCAGGTCGCTGGTGGGATACAGCCGCACCGCGACGTCGGTGCCCAGCACGTCGAAGCGGTTGTCGTACGACGAAATGCTCGGATAGACAAGCACAGCCACGGTCAGCCGGTTGGCTACCGGCTTCAGCTCCTCGAGGCGCAGCTGCACGATCGTGGCATCGCCACCACCCTGGCTGAGGTCCAGCGGCGGCAGCGGCCCCTCTGACCTCTGCAGGAAGTGAACGCCGACCAGCGAGAGGACATAGAAGATGACGATGACCGTCAGGATGATGATGCCCACCAGGATGCGGGGCTTCTGCTGCTTCCTGCCCGCCGGCTTCTTCTTCTTCTTGGGCGGCTTCTCCGCTGCCGGGGTGGGTTTCTCCGGCGTAGGGGTGGGTGGGGCTTCGGTGGTCACTACGCACCTCCGCTCACCACGCCGCCTCCGTCGAGGCGCAGTCAGATGCTAGCGAACTCACCGAACCCCCGCGCCTCGACTGAATTACGTTCACCCGCAATACATCTGGCGGCAATCCAGGGGCCGGATCCGCTGCCCGCCGCGGCACGCCAGACGTTCATCCAGAGCGGGCTATCGGTTCACCGGGCGTTTGCCTGTAGGCCTATTCCGGCAGTTGTAAATGTCAGTGTGCTCCGACCGTCTGCCGTCAGCCTGCTGGCCACGGGTGCGCTGGTGCTCTCAGCCTGCACCACCGCGCAGGCCACTCTCCCCTACGTCAGCGGGGCCAAGGTGGACTGCGGCGGTAAGCAGACGCTGCTCGCCAGCGGCTCCACCGCACAGGCCCATGCAATGACACGGTTCGTCGATGCCTACCACAAGGCCTGCACCCAACAGACGCTCAACTACAACGCCATCGGCTCCGGCGCCGGGATCAACGAATTCCTCTCCGGCAAGACCGATTTGGCCGGCTCGGACACGCCCCTGTCAGGTGACCAGTACGCCGCCGCCAAAGAGCGGTGCGGCGGGGCCGATGCCTGGAACCTTCCCGTCGTGTTCGGCCCCATGGCCATAACGTACAACCTGGCCAACGTGGACACCCTGGTGCTCGACGGACCCACCCTCGCCAGAATTTTCAACGGCACCATCACGCGCTGGGACGACCCCGCGCTCACCGCGCTGAACGCGTCGATGCCGGCCGAAGACATCCGCGTCGTCTACCGCAGCGACGCGTCCGGCACCACCGACAACTTCCAGTCCTATCTGAACGCCGCGTCGGCCGGCGCGTGGAAACAAGGCACCGGCAAGGCATTCAACGGCGGCATCGGCATCGGCGCCGTCGGCAACAAGGGCACGGCGGAGTTGGTCAAGACCACCGAGGGTGCGATCAGCTACAACGAATTGTCCTTCGCGCTCGAACAAGGTCTCTACGCCGCAGAGATCAAGACACCCGCCAGCCGCCGGTCGCTGCGGCCGGTGCGGATCGGCACCGACACCGTCGGGAAGACCATCAGCGGGGCCAAGATCGTCGGCGAGGGCAATAATCTTGTGCTCGACATCTCGTCGTTCTACAACCCGGCCCAACCGGACGTATACCCGATCGTGCTGGCCACCTACGAGATCGTCTGCTCCAGGTACCCCACAGCCGATGTCGCACTCGCGGTCAAAGCGTTCCTGCAGGCCGCGATCGGGCCGGGTCAGGTCGACCTGAACAGGGTCGGCTACATCCCGCTGCCGCCCGGATTCCAGGCCAGGGTGTCCGAGGCCGTCGACGCGATCGGCGCGGTGGGCGGCTCGCTGCAGGCGGAGTGAAGTCCCGGGGCGGACCTCAGTCCGACTGTTTTCGATAGGCCAGGATGAACAGCGTCATCGCGACGATCAGTGCGAGCAGCACCCACAGCGTGATGGCCTGGTCGACCCATGACCCTTCCGGCGGCTTCCCGGGGAAGATATTTCGCAATGGCACCACCGCGAACAGCATGGCGGCGAACCACGACACGAACGGTGGCAGAAACTTCTTCTTGCCCAACGCCATCGGGATGGACACCCACAGCGCCAGGGCGGGCAGGGCGAGCAGTACCAGCACGATGCCGACGTCGAAGATCAGCGTGCTCTTGGACCGGTGCAAGGTGATGATCACGTTGTCGGGCCGCGGGGAGCTCTGAGTGGATTCACCGACCCGTCGCACGGTCACGTCCCAGCCGCCCACCGATCCGATCACCTCGACGCGCGCGTCCTCGACCGAGCGGTTCTCCCCAGTCCCGCCGAAGACCTGCGCGGAGATGGTGCCGGTGCTGTAGGAGTCGAAGGGCCAGTTGGCCGGATCGCCTTCCGCGTCCAGGTAGGTGGCCTGTTGCGCCGGCGACTTGCCGACCGGGTACTGCAGGTCGCCCAGGTCGTTCTCCGGATACATCCGGACAGTCAGATCCTGGGTCAACACGTGGAACTTCTTGTCGAACTTCGAATCCTCCGGAACGACAAGCACACTCACCTTGAGGCGGTTGTTGACCGTGTCCAGCTCCTCGACCTTGACCTGCACCACGGTGTCGTCGGTGGTGCCGAAGTCCGGCTCGGGAAGTCCTTCGGCCGAGGTGGCCAGCAGGTGCACACCGACCAGCGAGAGCACGTAGACCACAACCACGGCCAGAATCACGCCGAGGTCGATCAGAATGCGCCTGCCCCGCGAGGAAGACTTCGGCGGCGGCGATGCCGGCGCCGACGGGGTGGGCGGTGCCGGGGGTGCGGGCGGCGGGGCCTGGTGGCTCATCGGTCGCGGCCTTTCGGTGACAACACGGGCGAGGTCGGTGAAACTCGTCACACACTAACCGGCGACCAGGCACCGAGCGACACATACACGCATTTGTTCAGTGCGACTTTGAATCCAACACGCACCGGAAGCCGATATGGGTGGTTGCGGTGTCCTGCGATTGCGGCGATCGCGCGGCGGGCCGGTAGCGGTGGCAGTACTCCGGCGCACACAGGTGCGATCCGCCTTTGAGGGTCTGGCTGACTGTCGGATCGGCCGGACCGGTCGGCGTGCAACAGGACTTGGGCGGCTGCGAGATTCGGTGGTGTGCGCTGAACTCGGTCGTCGTCCACTCCCAGACGTTGCCGATCATGTCGACCAGGCCGAAGCCGTTGGCCGGGAACGTCCCCACCGGCGAGGTGCCGATCCAGCCCAGCGCACCGTCGTTGCGATACGGGAACCTGCCCTGCCAGGTGTTGGCCATCAGCCGGCCACCGGGCTTCTCTTCGTCCCCCCATGCGTAAGTCCCCGTCGCTCCGGCGCGGGCCGCGTACTCCCATTCGGCCTCGGTCGGCAGCCGCCGTCCGGCCCAGCGGGCGTAGGCTGCCGCATCGGGATAGGCCACCTGCACGACGGGATGCTCAGGCCGGTCAAGTACATCACTGCCTGCCCCGAACGGCCGGCGCCAGCAGGCTTCCGGAGCCCAGTCCCACCACTGCCGCCAGTCGCGCAGATCGACCGGACCCGCCGTCGGCCGGAACACCATCGCCCCCGGAACCAGGTCCGCCGGGTTGGCGCCGGGATACAGCGCCGGGTCCAGCGCCTGCTCCGCCACCGTCACATAGCCTGTGGCGTCTACGAATTCGGCGAATTGCGCATTGGTCACCGGGTGACGCTCCACCGCGAACGGGGCCACGGTCACGGTGTGGATCGGCGCTTCCTCGGGATAGAAGCTCGTCGACCCCATCCGGAAGGACCCGCCCGGAAGTTCAACCAGCTCCGTCAGCACCACCTCAGGGTATGACGACCGCGAAGTCCTGGGTCAAACTGGACCTCGCCTCCTTGAAACCGGGCGTGCCCACGTGCGCTTGCACATGGATGGTCACCAAATATTGCCTGGTGTTGGTCCAGATGTGGGTGACCCGATCGGCGAAGTCGATTCCGCCGGAGGGCCCTTGCAGTGTGCCGGTGAGTTGCTGACTGCTGTAGCCACAGAACGGCGAACCGGTTATCGAGAACTTCAGCCGCGGCAGGGCACCGCCGGCCGTCGCCGTGTGGCGCAGGAACGCGCTTTCGGGCGTCAGGTCGGTGGCCGCGATGGTCACCGTCGCCGACAGGGTGTCGGGACCGCTCGCCGTCAGTGCCGTGTCACCAGCGCCGGGAGCTGAAGTCCAGCCGCGCGGCACGCTGATCGTGATCCGGGGCGCCTCCGGGTCGGACACCGTCGCCACGGTGGGCTCGCCGTCGCCGGTCGGTGCGACGACGCAGGCCGCGTCGTCCGGCGGTATGCGGTCGGGGTGGGTCGGCGCGATGCCGGGCACCGGTTCGGCTGGGTCCGGATGCGGTGGCGCGGCCCCCGAGCCTCCGCCGTGGGTTTGGCAACCGGTCAGCGCACCCAGCAGGCAAACCAGGGCCACCAGCCGTCTCGCCGACATCTCAGTCGCGCGAAAAGGCAAGCGCAAGATCCTTTTCCACGTCTTCGTAGGGCCGGCCCGACAGGTCGATGGTCACCTCGGCGACGCTGGCCCCGGTGAGCACGAACGGCGCCTTGTACTTGCTGGACACCGCCGAGCCGCCGTTGCGGCCCACCGTGATACCGGCACCGGCCAGCCCGAACGTTCCGGGATGGGTGACGACGTCGGGAAGCGTGCCGACGGGGTGTTCGTCGAAATACAGCGTCACGGTGCCGATCGGCGTATGGCTGTCGGCGACGGTGCCGGTCCGCTCGTAGCGGACACCGAACAGGTGCCGGCCCAACGGAATCGGGCCGTTGGACTGGATCTGCTGGTGGCGTTCGCCGAGGAAGTTGTACACGTATTGCAGGCGGCCGTCCTGGATGAACAGTACGTGCCCGCCGTGCGCTCCGCCCTGTTTGTAGAGCACTCCTTCGGCCCCGGTGGTGTCCACCGTCACGTCGGCCAGCACGGCGAAGGAGCGGCCACGGATCTCCGCGGCGGCGCCGATGCCGACGTCAGCGCAATCGGGGTAGTAGACGTAACTGTCCCGCTCGCCCACCAGGTAGGGCCGCGACCGCATCATGGTTTCCATGATGTTGAGGTCCGACAGCGGCAGTCCGTTGTACTTCTCGGCCTCGGAATACCACAGCGCCTTGAGTTCCTCGAGCTTCTCCGGCTGCTCGGCGGCCAGGTCGTGGCACTGACTGCGGTCGGCTTCGATGTGGAACAGCTCCCAGCGGTCGGCGTCGAAGTGCGACCAGCCGGCCGGGGTGGCGGCGTGGACGGTGTTGGCGAACCATCCCTCATGCCAGATCCCGCGGGTGCCCAGCATCGTGTAGAACTGGGTCTTCTTACCGGTGTCCGCGCGCGAATCATCAAGGGCCGCCTTGAAACTCACTCCGTCCAGCGGCTTCTGCGGAATGCCTTTGACGGTATCCGGCGGCGTCATGCCCAGCAGGTCGTAGACGGTCGGCGTGATGTCGCTGACGTTGACGTAGTTGTCCCGGACCTCGCCGTGCGCGGCGATGCCGTTGGGCCAGGAGATGATTGCGGTGTCCGCGATCCCACCCTCGTGCGAGGCGTAGCGCTTGAACAGCTTGTAGGGCGTGTTGAAGGCCATCGCCCACCCGATCGGGTAGTGGTTGTAGGTCTGCGGTCCGCCGAGCTGATCGAAGAGCTTCATGCTCTCCTCGACGCTGTCGATGTAGCCGTTGAAGAACTTGCCTTCGTTGACCGATCCGTTCGGGCCGCCTTCGCCGCTGGCCCCGTTGTCGGAAATCACCACGATGATGGTGTTGTCGAGCTGGCCGGACTCTTCCAGGTAGTCGAGGATCCGCCCGATCTGCGCATCGGTGTAGCTGAGGAAGCCGGCGAACACCTCGGCCATCCGGCTGAACAACTTTTTCTCTTCGTCGTTCAGGGAATCCCAGGGCCGCACCGTGTCCTGCAGCGGCCACTGCTCGCCGTTGGGCCCCTTGACGTCGAGGTAGGGGTTGATCGGCGACAACTCGGTGTCGGGCGGCACGATGCCCATCGCCTTCTGCTTTTCCAGCGCGATCTCGCGGTACTTCTCGTAGCCCATGTCGAACACACCGTCGTATTTGTCGGCCCATTCGGTGAAGACGTGGTGCGGCGCGTGACCGGCGCCGGGGCAGACGTAGCTGAACCACGGTTTGTCGGGCGCGATCACCTTGGCGTCGCGGATGAACTGAATCGTCTTGTCCGCGAGGTCTTTCGACAGGTGATAGCCCTCCTCCGGGGTGGCAGGCGGGTTCACCGGATGGTTGTCGTACATCAGGTCGGGGTACCACTGGTCGGTCTCGCCGCCCATGAAACCGTAGAAGCGCTCGAAGCCGCGCGAAGTCGGCCAGTGCCGTTTGGTGGCGGCCATGCTGGACTCCTCCAGCGGCGTCAAGTGCCACTTACCCACGCAGTAGGTGTTGTAGCCGTGCTCGGCAAGCACCTCGGAGAGCAATGCGGTATCGGCCGGGATACGCCCGTTGCAGTTGGGGAAGCCGTCGGTGAACTCTTCGATAGTGGCCATGCCGACGGTGGTGGCGTTGCGGCCGGTGAGCAGCGACGCGCGGGTCGGGGAGCACAGGGCAGTCGTGTGGAACTGCGACAGGCGCACGCCGCGCTCGGCGATCCGCGTCATCGCCGGCATCTCCACCAGTCCGCCGAAGCAGTCCCAGGTCGCGATCCCGGTGTCGTCCCATACCAGGTACAGGATGTTGGGCGCATTCTCGGGCGCGGTCGGCGCCGCGTAGGGGCCCCAGTCCGGTTCCGAATCACGAATGTCCAGCTCGATCTTGCCCTGGAATTGACTCGACTGCCCCGTCATATACCGCCAGCCTTACCGTTGTATTGACCACCCGAACGACCGAGGACATTACACGCGCTAGGTAGTAATCGGCTGAGATTCTGCGGGCATCTCCCGGGGTTGGCGTCAGTGCATCCGGACCATCAAACTGCTCAGCCCGTTGCGCCGGTTGCTGCCGACCCACTGCGGCGGCGCTACCACCTCGATGCCCTCGAACCGCGGCAACAGTTCCTCGAAGAACACCCGCAGCTCCAGGCGGGCCAGGGTGGCGCCCAGGCAATAGTGCACGCCCTGCCCGAACCCCAGATGCGGATTGGGCTTTCGGGTGATGTCGAATTCGTCGGCCCGGTCGAACACCCTGGGGTCGCGGTTGGCCGAGGCATCCCAGACCAGTACCTTCTGGCCCGCCTCGATGCGGTGCCCGGCGAGGGTGACGTCACGAGTGGCGGTGCGCCGCTTGGACGGTGACGGAGTCGTCCATCGCACGAATTCCTCGATCGCCGTGGGCAACATGCTGATGTCGTGGCGAAGCCGGCGCCATTGATCGGGCTGTTCGGCCAGGGCGAGCAGGCTGACGGAGGTGACGCTGCGGGTGGTGTCACTGCCCGCGCTGAACAGCTGATGAAAGAACAGATACACCTCTTCGTCCGACATGAACGGCCTGCCGTCGACGGTGGCGTTGGCCACGATCGACAACATGTCGTCGGCCGGCTCGGCCCGCTTGCGCGCGATCAGCTCACGCCCGTATTCGTCGCGCCGGGACTGTGCGTCGGTGCCGTAGATCCATGAGACGAACTCCGTACGGGAGCCGCGGAAGTTCAGGCCGGCCTCGATCTCTTCGAACAGCCAGTGCCGGTCGACCTCGGGCACCCCGAGCAGAATGCAGATCATCTGCGTGGGCAGTTCGGCTGCGACGTCGACGCCGAAGTCGAATACCTCGCCAGGTTTGATCTGATCGAACAACCGGCGCGCCCGGCGACGCAGGTCGTCCTCGATCCGGCCGATCACCCGGGGCCCCAGACCGGAGCTGACCGACCGCCGGATAGCGCCGTGCCGCGGGTCGTCCATCATGTTGATCAGCCGGCCGGACACCGGGAAGTCTTGCAGCAAGGTGCCGCCGAACGGCCGCTTACCGCCGGTCTCTGACGAGTACGTCGTCGAATCACGCAGCACGGCAATGGTTTCGGCGTACGTTGCGACCGACCAGAAGCCTTCGTCATCGGGCGTGTGCTCGGTGGGCTCATGCCAGAACACCGGCGCCTCACGGCGATGGGACTCGAAGATGTCATACGGGAAGCCGTCGGCGAAGTTGTCCGGGTCGGTGAGGTCCACACCGAGCAGGCTGGGCGTTGAGCAGATTGTCATGCAGATCCGTTCGGGCTCGGGCCGAAGCTACCGATGACCCCGACGTGCGCAGGCACCGCCGGGGTCGGTAGCAACCAACTCGGCGTCTCTACTCGCAGACGTCGGTCGCGCTGTAAATCGGCGCCGTGTAGACGATCTCGTGCTCGCCGAACAACATCTCGTGGGACATAACTTCTCCTTCAATTCGCTGGTTGAATCGTGCAATTCGAAACTAACGATTCAACTCCGCCGGCGATGTCCCCTGATGAGCCGTGGATGGGGTGGTTTCTGCTGTCCCCCGATCGGTGGACGGGTTCTACACCCCGCCCGCGAAATGCTGTGTGAGAGAAGCAAAAACCCCCGTTTCGCCGCTGAAACGGGGGCTTGTGCGTCTGCTCGCGAGAGCTACTTGGCCTTCTCGAGGATCTCGACGAGGCGCCAGCGCTTGGTCGCCGAGAGCGGCCGTGTCTCCATCAGCGAGACGCGGTCGCCGATGCCGGCGATGCTGTTCTCGTCGTGGGCCTTGACCTTCTTCGTCGTCCGAATGATCTTGCCGTACAACGGGTGCCGCACACGGTCCTCGAGCTCGACAACGATGGTCTTCTGCATCTTGTCGCTCACCACGTAGCCGATGCGGGTCTTGCGACGACCGCGCGGCTTGGGGTTGGCCGGAGTGTGCTTGGGGCCCTTGTCTTTTGCGGGGGCGTCCGCTTTGGGAGCCGCTTTCTTCGCCTCTGCCATCACGATTCCTTACCGTCAGACCCATCGGGGCCGCTAGCCAGACCCAGTTCTCGTTCCCGCAGCACCGTGTAGACGCGCGCGATCTCCTGACGCACCGTGCGGAGCCGGCGGTTGTTGCTCAGCTGGCCGGTCGCCATTTGGAAGCGCAGGTTGAACAGCTCTTCCTTCGATTCGCGGACCCGCTCCTGCAGCTCCTCGTCGGTGAGCTCGCGCAGTTCGCCAGGGGAAATTCCCACTGCCATCAGAACTGCTCCTCTCGGGTAACAATGCGTGCCTTGATCGGCAGCTTGTGGATCGCTCGGGTGAGCGCCGCACGGGCGATCTGCTCGTTCGGGTAGCTCAGCTCGAACAGCACTCGTCCGGGCTTGACGTTCACCACCCACCACTCCGGCGAACCCTTACCCGAACCCATTCGGGTCTCGGCGGGCTTCTTGGTCAGCGGCCGGTCGGGGAAGATGTTGATCCACACCTTGCCGCCACGCTTGATGTGCCGGTTGATGGCGATACGAGCGGACTCGATCTGCCGGTTGGTGACGTAGGCGTGTTCGAGCGCCTGGATGCCGTAGTCGCCGAAGTTTACCGCGGTGCCGCCACTGGCGATACCGCGCTGGCGCGGGTGGTGCTGCTTGCGGTGTTTAACCTTGCGGGGAATCAACATGATTCAGCTCTCCGTGCTCTGCGCTTCTGCGGGTGCCGCAGTTCCGGCGTCGGCCGGAGCCGCGGCTTCGTCGCCGCCGGCTGCCCGGCCCGCGTCGGTACCGGTCGCCGTGGTGCCCGAGGCGCCGCTGCGGCGCGGACGGGTGCCCGACGGCCGCTCACGCCGCGGACGGTCGGCGGCCGGCGCGGCAGCGGCCAATTCGCGCTTGCCTCCGACGATGTCGCCCTTGTAAATCCAGACCTTCACGCCGATCCGGCCGAAGGTGGTCTTGGCCTCGTACAGGCCGTAGTCGATGTCCGCCCGCAGGGTGTGCAGCGGAACGCGACCTTCGCGGTAGAACTCCGAGCGACTCATCTCAGCGCCGCCGAGACGGCCCGAGCACTGCACCCGGATGCCCTTGACGTTGGGCTGGCGCATGGCCGACTGAATGGCCTTGCGCATCGCCCGGCGGAACGCCACCCGGTTGCTGAGCTGCTCTGCGACGCCCTGAGCCACCAATTGTGCTTGCGACTCCGGGTTTTTCACCTCGAGGATGTTCAGCTGGACCTGCTTCTTGGTCAGCTTCTCCAGGTCGGCGCGGATGCGGTCAGCCTCGGTGCCACGGCGGCCGATGACGATGCCCGGCCGTGCGGTGTGGATGTCGACCCGGACCCGGTCGCGGGTCCGCTCGATCTCCACGTCGGCGATGCCGGCCCGCTCCAGACCCGACGACAGCAGCCTCCGGATCGCCACATCCTCCTTGACGTACTCGGAGTACTGCTTGTCGGCGTACCAGCGGGACTTCCAGTCGGTGGTGATGCCCAGGCGGAAGCCGTGCGGATTGATCTTCTGGCCCACTAGTCTGAGCCTCCCTTCGCTTCAGAAGCCTCAGCAGTCTTTGCGGGTGCCTTCTTGGCGGGCGCTTTGGCCGCCGCTTTCTTGGCGGGTGCCTTGGCGGCGGCCTTACTGCCCTCGGCCCGCCGGGTGCGCGACGACTTCGAGGAACGCTCGTCCTTGCTCGGCCGGCTCTCGACGATCACCGTGATGTGGCTGGTGCGCCGCCGGATCCGGAACGCACGGCCCTGCGCGCGGGGGCGGATCCGCTTGGCGGTCGGGCCCTCGTCGGCATACACCGTGGCCACCACCAGGGTGGTGGGGTCCAGACCGTTGTTGTTCTGCGCGTTGGCCGCGGCACTGGCGATCACCTTGGCCACGGGCTCGCTGGCCGCTTGCGGCGCCCAGCGCAGGATGTCGAGGGCGTCAGCCACCGAACGGCCACGCACCAGGTTGATGACGCGGCGCGCTTTCGTGGGCGACACCCGCACGAACCGCGCCACCGCGGTCGCCGACGGATATTCAGTGGTAGTACTCATCGCCGCTTACTCTTCCGGTCGTCCTTGATGTGTCCCTTGAAGGTGCGGGTGGGCGCGAACTCCCCCAGCTTGTGACCCACCATCGATTCGGTGACGAACACCGGCACGTGCTTGCGGCCGTCGTGCACCGCGAACGTGTGGCCGATGAAGTCCGGAATGATGGTCGACCGTCGCGACCAGGTCTTGATGACCTGCTTGGTGTTCTTCTCGTTCTGCACGTCGACCTTCTTGAGCAGATGGTCGTCGACGAACGGACCCTTCTTCAGGCTGCGTGGCATGGTTGGTTACTCCTACCGGCCGTGCTTCTTGCCGGTACGCCGGCGTCGGACAATGAGCTTGTTACTGGCTTTGTTCGGATTGCGGGTACGGCCCTCGGGCTTGCCCCACGGGCTGACGGGGTGACGACCACCGGAGGTCTTACCCTCACCACCACCGTGCGGGTGGTCGACCGGGTTCATCACCACACCACGGACGGAGGGGCGCTTGCCCTTCCACCGCATACGACCGGCCTTGCCCCAGTTGATGTTCGCCTGCTCGGCGTTACCCACCTCGCCGACCGTCGCGCGGCAGCGGACGTCGACTCGGCGGATCTCACCGCTGGGCATGCGCAACGAGGCGTAGGTGGCTTCCTTGCCTAGCAACTGGATGCTCGAGCCGGCCGAACGCGCCAGCTTGGCACCGCCGCCGGGCCGCAACTCCACCGCGTGCACCAAGGTGCCGGCCGGGATGTTGCGCAACGGCAGGTTGTTGCCGGGCTTGATGTCGGCGTTGGCGCCCGACTCGACGATGTCGCCCTGCGAGAGACCGTTCGGCGCAATGATGTAGCGCTTGTCCCCGTCCAGAAAGTGCAGCAGCGCAATCCGGGCGGTGCGGTTCGGGTCGTACTCGATGTGCGCGACCTTGGCGTTGACGCCGTCCTTGTCGTTGCGACGGAAGTCGATCACCCGGTAGGCGCGCTTGTGGCCGCCACCCTGGTGACGGGTGGTGATCCGCCCGTGCGCGTTACGGCCGCCCTTGCTGTGCAGCGGGCGAACCAGCGACTTCTCCGGAGTCGATCGGGTGATCTCGGAGAAATCCGACACGCTGGCGCCGCGACGACCCGGGGTCGTCGGCTTGTACTTGCGAATTGCCATGTCTAATCAGATCTTTCTCTCGCGCTCGGCCCTAGGCCGGGGCTCCGAACAGGTCAATCTGCTTGCTGCCCGGTGCCAGGGTGACGATGGCGCGCTTGGTGCTCTTGCGCGTCCCGTAACCGGACCGGGTGCGCTTGCGCTTGCCCTGCCGATTCGCGGTGTTCACCGAGGCGACCTTGACGGCGAAGATCTTCTCGATAGCGATCTTGATCTGCGTCTTGTTCGAGTCGGGGTGCACCACGAACGTGTACACGTTGTTGTCCAGCAGCCCGTAGGACTTCTCGGAGATGACCGGCGCCAGGATGATGTCGCGGGGGTCAGCGATGGTCGCCATCAGGCCGAAACCTCCTCGGAAGACGCCGCATTGGCGGTGTTGGCGGTATTGCTCGCGATGTAGGCGTTCAGCGCCTCGACGCTGAACACCACGTCGTCGGCGCGCAGCACGTCATAGGTGTTCAGCTGGTCCGGCGGCAGGATATGCACACCGGGCAGGTTGCGCACACTCTTCACGCCGGCCTCGTCGGCCCGGCCGACGACCACCAGAACCTGCTTGCGATCGGTCAGGGTGCCCAGAAACGCCTTGGCGCTCTTGGTCGACGGGGTCTGCCCCTCCACCAGCTCGGTGACCGCGTGGATGCGTCCGTTGCGGGCCCGGTCCGACAGCGCCCCGCGCAGCGCGGCGGCGATCATCTTCTTGGGCGTGCGCTGGCTGTAGTCGCGCGGCTTGGGACCGTGCACCACGCCACCACCGGTGAACTGCGGGGCCCGGGTCGAACCCTGGCGGGCCCGGCCGGTTCCCTTCTGCCGGTACGGCTTGCGGCCTCCACCGCTGACATCACCGCGGGTCTTCGTCGAGTGCGTACCCTGACGTGCCGCGGCGCGTTGCGCCGTGACCACCTGGTGCATCAGTGCGATGTTGGCCGGTGCGTCGAACAGCTCGGCGGGCAGCTCGATCGAGCCGTCGACCTTGCCTGCCGGCGTCTTCACGTCAATCTTGAGAGTCATTACTTCTCACCTCGCTTGATCGCGGTGCGGACCACGACCAGTCCACCGGTGCGGCCGGGGACCGCGCCCTTGATCAACAGCACGCCGTTGGCGGCGTCGACCTTGTGCACCACCAGGTTCTGCACGGTCACCCGGTCGTTACCCATCCGGCCGGACATCCGAGTGCCCTTGAACACCCTTGCCGGAGTGGCACATCCGCCGATGGAACCCGGGCGGCGGTGCACTGCCTGGGCGCCGTGGCTGGCGCCCTGCCCGCGGAAACCGTGCCGCTTCATCGTCCCGGCGAAGCCCTTGCCCTTGGAGGTGCCGGTGACGTCGACGTAGGCGCCGTCGGCGAAGATCTCCGCCGTCAGCTCCTGGCCGACCTCGTACTCGGCCGCCGCCTCCGCGTCGTCCAGCCGCAACTCCGCCAGGTGCCGGCGCGGGTTGACACCCGCGGCCGCGTACTGGCCGGTGACCGGCTTGTTGACCTTGCGTGGGCTGATTTCGCCGTAAGCCAGTTGCACGGCGCTGTATCCGTCACGCTCCGGGGTACGCACGCGGGTCACCACGTTCGGCCCGGCCTTGACGACAGTCACCGGCACGACTCTGTTGTTCTCGTCGAATACCTGCGTCATGCCCAGCTTGGTACCCAGAATGCCTTTTCTCGCCATTGCTGCCCAAGCTCCTACTGGATGTTGACGTCGACGCTGGCCGGAAGATCGATGCGCATCAATGCGTCAACGGTCTTCGGCGTCGGGTCGAGGATGTCGATCAGACGCTTGTGTGTACGCATCTCGAAGTGCTCCCGCGAGTCCTTGTACTTATGCGGAGAGCGGATGACGCAGTACACATTCTTTTCCGTCGGCAGCGGCACCGGTCCTACGACGCTGGCCCCGGTACGGACGACGGTCTCGACGATCTTGCGCGCCGACGCGTCAATAGCCTCATGGTCGTAGGCCTTGAGCCTGATGCGGATCTTTTGTCCCGCCACGCTTCTCCTACCTCTTCTCCCACACTGTCAGCCCGTGATCGGACTTCGAGCCTCGAACTGTGAGTCCTGTATCGGACCCGGTGCCCCCCGGCGCGCGGATCGACCACCCTCGCCGAGGGCCGATCTAGCGTTGCGCCGGATACTGCGCCGCTGTTTACCTGTCGTGGTTCAACCGCTCCCCGCGGTCGGGTGTGTCACCCGCACGCAGCCTTGTAGGCGGCCGAAATAGTCGCGCTCCAAGGTGGGGACCGGACGCGCCCATGGTGGGCGCTGGTCGTATGCCCGGCCAGGGGTAAACCTGGCGCAAGGCAACCTGAACAGTATGCCTCAGATCACCGCGTCGGCCAAATCCCGGGTCGTGAACGCCGGCCGGCCTGCGGTGCAGCGCCCCCGGTCTGCGCCGGACGGTCCAGACCCGTCGCCGCCAGCGACCCTACCAGCGCTTTTCCCTGCCGCTCCCCGGTCTTCTGACAGCACCGGCAGGCGGGCGTAGGCTGCCAGGCCGTGACGGGACCGAATCCGGGAGAACCTGACGCCGCCCAACCCATGATCGACTGGATCAACGGCGCACCACCGGCCGAATTGGCCGCTGAACTCATGGCAGCCTTCGGTCCCGACGCACCCAGGCGTGTTCCGGCCCTCGCGTTGTCCGACTTCAGCGAGTGGATGTTCCGCGGCTTCCCGCCCCTCAGGGGTCTGATCAGGCCGGCCCGTCCGGTGCGGGAAGCGCTGTTGGAAGCCATTCAGCTGTTGGAGCATTCGGAACTGGCGTACGTCCGATGGATCCTCGAGAACGAATTCCAGTGGAGCGCCACCCGCCTGGGCCTGGCAACACTCGAGGAAGGCAAGGCCGCGGTGCGGCAGCGGATCAGGGACCGGACCGGCCTGTAGTGCCGGGGCTCACGCCCCAGTCGATTCGATGTCCGGGCCCGGGCCCGCGCCGCGCCGGCACTGGACTTCGAGGAAACCGTCGACCGCGGCGCGCGCCGTCTCGCGGTAGTCGAAGTCAGGCAATGTGCTCAGCCGGCCCAGCACCAGTGGTCCGATCAACAGGGCGATGGCGCTGGACCGGTCCACCTCACCCAGTTCGGCAGCGTGCGGGCCGTCGAACAGAGCGTCGAACGGGGCGGCGTACTGCTGGGCGATGCGCTCACGCAGGCCGGTGATCGCGTTCTGCGCGCCCAGTGAACGGCCGGGCGCGGGCAGCTGCTGCAGGTCGGGGCCCAGCGCCAGCCACGCCATCGCAGTCAGCACCGCGGGGGCTTCGGCGATGAGGTCGGCCTGTGCCAGCACGAGGGCCAGCAGCCGGTCGCGCAGCGATCCTTCGGCCGGAGGCATCGGCGCGGCCGGGATGAGACTGCTGAATGTTGCTGCGAGCAAATCATTTCCGCTGGGGAAATGGCGGTAGAGGGTGGCCCGGGCGACATTGGCGGCACGCGTCACCGCGTCGACGGTCACCGCGCTGGGTCCCCCGCTGCGCAGCAATGCCGCGGCGGCTTCCAGCAAACGGGCCCGCGACCGTGCCGGACGGGGGTCCCGGTAACTGCCCTCAGAGATTGTGATGCACCTCCGTGTTTGGAAACGAGATCAATGGTCTACCTACGAGACCATTAGTCTCGGTCACTACTTCGCCACCAAGAGGGGGCGCCGCACATGGTCCAGACCCTAGTCCGAACCGACGAGCGCAGGAACGAAGCCGGTCCCAGTACCCGGGCGCAGCGCTGGACGCTGACCGTCGCGTGCCTGGGCGTCTCCTTGGTGGTCGCCTCGATGACGGCGCTGAACACCGCCCTCGGGGACATTGCCGTCGCCACCTCGGCCACGCAGACGCAACTGACGTGGGTCGTCGACGGATACACCGTGGCGCTGGCCTGCCTGTTGCTGCCCGCCGGCGCCGTCGGTGACCGGTATGGCCGCCGGGGCGCGCTGCTCGCGGGCTTGACGATCTTCTCGCTGGCCTCGATCGCGCCGGCGCTGCTGCACTCCCCGACCCAGATCATCGCCGGACGCGCCCTGGCCGGTGTGGGCGCCGCGTTCGTCATGCCGGCCACGCTGTCGCTGCTGACGGTGGCCTATCCAAAAGAGCAGCGGCTCAGGGCAGTTGGCATCTGGGCCGGCACCGCGGGATCCGGCGGGGTGGTCGGCATGCTCGGTTCCGGCCTGCTGCTCCGGTTCTGGGAATGGCATGCCATCTTCTGGTCGCTGGGTGCGGGCGGTCTGGTGATCTTCGCTATGGCATGCACGATCTCGTCCTCCCGCGACGACGACGCACCCCGCGTCGACTGGTGGGGCGCGGCACTGATCGGCGCGGCCGTCGCGATCGGAGTGTTCGCGATCCTGCAAGCGCCGACACGGGGCTGGGACGACATCCAGGTATGGGGCGGGCTCATGCTCGGGACGGCCATCGCCGCGCTGTTCGCCGTGGTCGAATTCCGCAAACGGCACCCGCTTCTGGACGTACGCCTGTTCGGCGACGCGAGTTTCGCGACCGGGGTGGCAACCATCGTGGTGCTGTTCGGGGGCACCTTCGGCTTCTTCTTTCTCGCCATGCAGTACGTCCAGCAGATCATGGGGTACTCGCCCCTGATGACCGCGGTGGCGCTCGGGCCGTTCATGGTGCCGCTCGGTATCTGCTCGGCGCTGTCGTGGTGGTACGTACCGAAACTGGGTCTGCGTCTGGTCTTGTTCCTGGGCACGCTGATGATGGCGGTGGGCTTCCTGTGCATGCTCGTACTCGACCTGCACTCGTCCTACCTCGATTTCGCCTGGCCCACGCTGATCCTGAGCACCGGCATCGGTTTGTGCACGGCCCCCACGACGTCGGCGATCATGGCTGCCGTTCCGGACGAGAAGCAGGGGGTGGCCTCTGCCGTGAACGACACCGCGCGCGAACTGGGCGGGGCCCTGGGCATCGCCGTGGCCGGCTCGATACTCGCCGGGCGCTACAGCCGCGAGTTGCTGCCCACCCTGACGGCGTTCCCCGAACCGGTGCGCGGGCCGGCCGCGGATTCACTGGCGACGGCCGTCGAGGTAGCCAAAAAGCTTGGGCCTCAGGGTGATTCTTTGGCGGCGCTGAGTCAGCGGGCTTTCCTGGACGCCATGCACGCGTCGACGGTCACCATGGCTGTCATCGTCGCCGTGACCGCCGTGCTGATCGGGTTCTGGGCTCCCGGGCGCGACGGGCGCCAACTGCGGCTGGCTCGGCGAATCCGGGCCGGCCGCACACGGGCCGGATCCCGCTGAGCGAAAACGCCGCGGCCGGCGCCCGGTAGGGCTACCATGCAGAAAGGGGGAAGGTCGTAACGGGCGTCGAACACGATCCATCCTTGGCTGGGGGGCCATATGTCGTATGTAATCGCTGCGCCGGAGTACGTGGCCGCGGCAGCAACGGATCTGGCGAACATCGGCTCAGCGATCAGTGACGCCAACGCCGCGGCCGTACTTCCCACCACGGGTGCGTTCCTCCCCGCGGGCACCGACGCGGTGTCGACGGAACTCGCGGCGCTGTTCGGTGCACACGCCGAGGCTTTCCAGGCGCTCAGCGCGCAGGCGGCGGCCTTTCACGACCAGTTCGTGCAGCTGATGAATCTGGGCTCCCAGTCCTACGCGGTCACCGAGGCGGCGAACGTGTCGGCCGTTCAGACCGAGGCCGTCAACGTGCCGCAGCAGACGCTCGGACGCTCGGTCCTGAGCGACAGTGTCCATGCGGTGCCGGCGGCCGCGGTGGCGGCGCAGACGATGGCCATCGGTTCGGCGGCAGCAGCCGCACCGGTGAGCTCGGCGATGGCGCCGGCGGTAACCCCGGTGGGATCGGTGGGGGCGGCAGTAGCGGCGGGGGCGGTGCGCCCGGCGGGTCCGGCGACCCGTCCAGCCTCGCCGGCCGTGAGCCACGCACAGCCCGTCGACATCGAGGAGACGGCGACGGTGTCGGCACTGCCGGCGCCGCTGGCCGCACGGGCGGTACCGGCAGCCGCGCTGACGCCCGCTCCGGTGGCTCGCGTGCAGGAAGCCGGGGAAGCCGCCCCGGCGTCGAGCTGATCGGGCACCCGCTCACCGGACGAAGTCGGCCGCGCGGTGGCCGAGCATGACGATGGTGGCGTGCGGTCCGCGACTGGGGATCACCGGCAAGATCGATCCGTCTATTACCCAGAGGTTTTCGAAACCCATTACACGACACTTGTTGTCCACCACTGCATCCTGATCACCTACTGCACCCATCGGAGCACTGCCACACAGATGTTGTGATGTCGACCAGACCGCAGGACCTGTTGCGCTGCCGCAGAATTCACGAGCCAGCTCGCTTCCGGCACGCAGGTCCGCGACGTCGTCCGGCTCACTGTCATAGCGATGCTCGATGCGCGGCGGCGTGTCGGGATCCGCAGACATCAGGGAGATACGCCCCCGCGATCGGGGGCGCATCAGCGCCACACCGATGTGCGGCCAATCCTTATGTCCGGCAGTGCCATCGCCGGTCATAGCTACGAATCCCCCTGTGTATGGCCGTATCTCGATGCCATCGGCGGTGCTGAGCACCACCTCCAGCACCGGATGGTCCGACGCCACTTCCCAGCTGGTCGGCATCACCCATTCCGGATGATCGCTGCACCGCAACCCAACCGGAAGTGCCGCAGCAACTTTCACGCCGACGGTGCGCAGCATTGTGGGATCGCCGATGCCCGAGAGCATCAAAAGATGTGCTGATCGAATTGCGCCTGCGCTCAGTATGATTCGGTCTGCCGTGAGCTCCACCGGGCCATCCGGCCCCACCGCCTGCACACCTAGGGCGGTGGCGCCGTCCAGGCGGAGCCGCATCACCCGGGTTCGGGCGAGCAGCCTCAGATTGGGGCGCTGCAGCGCGGGCAACAGGAATGCCGCCCCGGAGCCGGTACGGACTCCCTCGACGATGTTGAGCGGCACGGCGCCCACCCCCGCGGGCAGTTCGGGTCCGACGTCGTTGAGGTCGGTGACCCAGCTGAAGCCTGCCCGGCTGCTGGCGGCGACAAAGGCTTCGGTGACGCCGGTCAGGTCGCGCGTGCGACGCACCGGGATCCGACCGGTAGCGCCGTGCGCGGGGGTGGCGAAGTCGAGATCGGTCTCGATGGCCCGGAAGTGGTCGAGCACGTCGGCCCATGCCCATCCGGGGATCGCCATGCGCTCGAAGTCGCCCGGCAACCCCCGGCAGAAGTAGCCGCCGTTGACGGCGCCGGACCCTCCGACAGTGCTGCCGCGCACCAACGACACCTGCCGGGCGGGATGGTCGGTGAGCGTGCTGAGGTAACGCTCGGCCAACGGGCTGCCGGCACCGATCGGCAGCTGCAGACCGTTGCGGGTTCGCGCCAGCAGGTCGGCGTCGGCCAGTCCGGGACCTGCTTCCAGCACCGTGACAGTGCGGCTGGGATCGACGGAAAGGCGTTCGGCGACAACCGAACCGGCACTCCCGGCACCGACGATCAGCACATCGCTGTGCGGGGCGGCTGCGGACAAGGTGGCGGTTACGTCCGGATCTGTGGCTTGAGCGCGCCGATGTTGCGTTCGCGCAGCACTCCGTACCACAGGCCGATTCCGTAGGCCAGGTCGTCGATGCGCTTGAGCAGCAGGAAGGTCAGCAATCCGATCGGTTCGGCGTCCTCGCCGACGGCGTCCCGGCGGCGCAACCAGTCGGCCACCCCGTCCACGATCGCCGCGACCACCACGACGTGCCGGCAGTGCCGTGACAGCATCGCCGCCAGCAGGGCCACCGGCCAGTAGTGCCGGCAGATCGCCGATGCCAATTGCAGCGCCGCCGACCACAGTCCCCGGGTGGCGATCACGACCACGTCCCACAGGGAGGTCTCGACGGGTGAGTCGGCACCACGCAGGGCCTTGGCGATCCGGCGGCCGGTGAGGACGGCTATGACGACCGAGGCCAGTTGGGCCAGGCCGGTTCCGAGCGACATGAGGATCCAGGCCGTCAACGCCCAACCGGAGATCACCACCGGAGCGGTCTTGTCGGGATGCCGTACCGACAACGGCGCCGCCGAGCCCCCGTAGAACGCCTTGCGCGCGATCCAGTCCCGCAACTCGGTCCGGTGGTCGTGGGCAACCAGCGCGATGGGTTCGTACCGTAACCGGGCGCCGGCTTCGACCAGTCGCCAGCACAGGTCGACATCCTCGCCGGAGTGCATGGTCTCGTCGAACCCGCCGACCCCCCGGATCGCGGACGTCCGGCACACGATCGCCGCGCTGGGAACATAGGACACCGCGCTGTGCGGCAACACCGGCGCCTCGCGCAGACCCAGATCCAGTGACGAGTGCACCGCCTCGTAGCGGGCGATCACGTTCTCATCCTGCGCCAGGCCGACGATGCGGGGCGCCACCAGTGCAACCGTGGGATCACAGAAGTGGCCGAGCAGCGCTTCGAGCCAGCCGCGGCGTGGTGCCACATCGGAATCCAGGAACGCGACGAAATCAGTGGTGCACGCCGCCAGACCGGTGTTCCGGGCCGCCGCCGGACCCTTGTTGCGCACGTGGTGCAGCACCTCGATGTCGCAATGCGCTCCGGCGAAGTCTTCCAGTTCGATCGGGGTCGCAGACCCGTCGTCCACCACGATGACCCGCAGCCCACGCAGTGAGGCGACCAGCCGCCGGACGCCGGTTATGTTGTCCCGCACCGGGATAACGACCGTGACATCGCGGTGGGACGGGCCGGTGGCCGGGCGCGGGTGGGCCACCGTGGCGTCCAGCAGGGTGCGGGCCAGCTGGGCGCTGACCTCGTCGCGAACCTTCAGACGGCCGTCGCAGAGCATGCCCTGAGCGGCAGGCGCCAGCCGCAGCAGGCGGGTCGGCGAACCACCGAGCAGAGCCTTGCCGTCGCCGAGCACCCGCACGCGACGATCGACCTGCACGGCGAATCCATCCGGAAGCCGGGTCATCGGCGCGGTCACGTCAACATCCCGTCCGCACCAGGGGCCCACCGGTCGATGCGCCGGACACAGTCGTCGACCATCTCGGCGAAGATCCGCTTCCCCTCGGCCGCGGTGGCCGTGGTCGGATCCCCCAGCACTCCGATGCGACTGACCGCGGCGACCCCGCCCCGTTGCATGGACGGCAACAACTCGCGCAGCGGCGCTTCGTTTCCGGCGAGCATGCGGTCGGTGTGCACGGCGCCCGGCGAGATGTGGAGCAACACGGAGGTTTCGGTGTGGCCGGCATGCGCATCGCCGCCAGCGCAGGCGCAGGCGCACCAACCGGCATCGCGGCCCTCGGCACGCAACCGGCCGACCGCCGTCCGCAACGCACTGACGTTGCCACCGTGACCGTTGACGAACACCAGCCGCTGGGCCCAGCAGGTGGCCGACCTTCCGTACTCCAGCAACAGCATGGTCAAGGCGTCGGTGCCGATCGAAATCGTTCCGGCGAAACTCTGGTGCTCACCGCTGGCGCCGTAAGCGATCGCGGGAGCCAACAGCCAGTCGAGACACTCACCCACGGCGCGGGCGACAGCCGCGGCGATCCGAGTGTCGGTGTCCAAAGGCAGGTGCGGACCATGCTGTTCGGTAGCCCCTAGCGGAATCAATATTGACGGCGATGCGGATATGGATAGTTGGCTCGACGTCGAATCCCCCAGTTCGCCGTGTACAGGCACCCGCCGATGGTAAGACGAATTCACCTGGCGTGCACCGATTGTTGCCCTATCTATCGATTTTTTTTTCCGCGATGTTGATCGATAGGCGAAATCGCTGCTCGTTTGCCACGACTGCAACGCCAGCACCAGATTCGGGCAACTGACCATTCCCGGGGCGCCGTCTCTGTGGTAGAGCGCAGCGCACGGAAAAGGCGGCTTCGCAATACGGCCAGACAATGCGTAATCCGGCCGATTACGGCGCGGTCAGCGCACGCCCAACTCCCGGGTGAACCCGGACGGGATCAAGATGTCGTCGGCGGTGAGGTCATGAATGGAGGAATGCCCGAGGCCCATCAGCGCGGAGTCGATACCGCCGCGCAGGATGTCTAGCACGTTCTCGACGCCGGCCTGGCCGGCCGCCGCCAGACCCCACAGGTAGGCCCGCCCGATCATCACCGCTCGGGCGCCCAGCGCCACGGCCTTGACGACATCACTCCCCCGGCGGATGCCGCCGTCGAGCAGCACCTCGACCTGGTCGCCGACGGCCTCGGCCACAGCGGGCAGCGCGCGGATCGACGCGGGCGTGCCGTCCAGGTTGTTGCCGCCGTGGTTGGAGACCGAAATCGCCGAAACACCGGCGTCCACCGCTCTTTTGGCGTCGTCGACGCGCATCACGCCTTTGAGCATGAAGGGACCGCCCCACAGTTCCCGCAGCCAGGCGATGTCCTCCCAGGTGGGCGGGGGTGTGCCCATCCATTCGCCGTACGCGGCGAAGAACGGTGGGCCCGGCTCGCCGCGGCGGCCCTGGTTGGGCACCCGCAGGTCCGGCGGCCGCATGGTCTTGCCGAAGTTCCACAGCCAGCGCGGTTTCGTGATCGCCTCCGGCGACAGCTTCAGGATGGTCTTCAGGTTCATCTCTTCGGGGATCTTGGGGCTGCCCCAATCACGCCCGTGCGAGAACGTCCAGTCGGTGGTGACGATCAATCCGACCGCACCCGCCGCCCGCGCCCGCTCCGCGCGCTCGGCGATCGCGTCCCGGCCGCCGAGCCAGTAGATCTGGAAGAAGATCTTGGGATTGGCGGCCACCACCTCCTCGATCGGCTTGCTGGCAAACGAGGACAGCCCCATTGCCGTGCCCCGGGCCGCGGCGGCGCGCGCGACGGCGACCTCGCCGTCCGGATCGACCGCTTGCACGCCGGTCGGTGAAATAAGCACCGGCATCGAAATGTCCTGGCCCATAACCGTGGTGGAGAGGTCGCGTTTCGCGCTCGCCCCGATTACGTGCGGGGCGAATCCGAGTTCACTGAATGCCGCCACATTGTCGGCAACAGTCACGCCTTTTTCGCTGGCGGAAATAAGCGACGAATAGACGGATTTCGGCAGCCGTCGCTTAGCGCGTTGTTGGGCAATCGCGACGGTTTCAAACCATTGGTCTGCCATGGTTATACGGGGCTTTCATTGCACAGCCGCGATGGCGGCCTCATGGACAGGGTCAACGGCACCGGGGCGCTGAGCCGCTTGCCGCGGGAGTGGTCGACGCGCGGCCGTGGCGTCTCACGCTCGGCTTCCAGCGCCGGCGCACCGTGGCCCTGTACGCACTCCGGGTCCGGGCCGTCCAGCGGCAGGCCGGTGAAGAACTTGGCAGCCATGCAGCCGCCGCGGCAGCTGTCGTAGTGCCCGCAACTGCCGCACGCTCCGGCGGACTGCGGCTCGCGCAGCTCCCGGAACAGTGGGGCGTTCTTCCAGACGTTTTCGAAACCCGTCCCAAACCCTGAGTCGGACAACACGTTTCCGGCCAGGAAGCGGTCATGGATGGCGAACGGGCAGGCGTACACGTCGCCCACCGGGTCGATGAGGCACACCACCCGACCGGCACCGCACATGTTCAGCCCGGCCAGCGCGCCCGGCGAGCCCAGCGGTGCCAGATGGAAGAAGGAGTCGCCGGTCAGCACCCCCTCGCCCTTGGCCACCAGCCAGTCGTACAGTTGCACCTGCTGGTCGGAGGTGGGGTGCAGGTCCTCCCAGACGTCAGCGCCCCGCCCCGACGGCCGCAGTCGCGTGATGCGCAAGGTGGCACCGTAACGGCTTGCCAGCTCGGCAAACTCGTCGAGCTGATCGACATTGTGCCGGGTCACCACCACCGAGATCTTCGCGTCGCGGAACCCGGCGGCGGCGAGATTCTCCAGCGCCCGCACCGCCATGGCGAACGAGCCCGGACCCCGGACGGCGTCGTTGACTTCAGCAGTGGCGCCGTCCAGAGATATCTGGACATCCACGTAGTCGCTGGCCGCCAGCCGCGCCGCCACCTCCGGGGTGATGCGCACCCCGTTGGTGGAGAACTTCACCCCGACGTGGTGTTCGGTGGCGTAATCCACCAGCTCCCAAAAGTCCGGCCGCACAGTGGGTTCGCCGCCGCCGATGTTCACATAGAACACCTGCATGCGTTCGAGCTCGTCGATGATGTCCTTGCACTGACGGGTGGACAGCTCACCCGGGTCGCGCTTGCCTGACGAGGACAGGCAGTGCACGCACGCCAGGTTGCAGGCGTACGTCAGCTCCCAGGTCAGGCAGATCGGCGCGTCGAGCCCGCGCTCGAACTGCTCGATCAGTGCGGGGACTCTGGCTGCGGTGGTCATTGTGCCTCCCGGGGTACCAACATGGTCGAACGGGCCAGCACGTCCAGTGCGTGCAGGTACGGGCCCTGGTCGGGGTCGTCAACTCCGGCGGCACGGCACGCGGACCGCACGTCCGGGTGGTCGGCCAGTGACCGCACCACGGTCAGAATGGTGCGGTTCTTCAGGAACGACAGTTTGCGGGTGCCGAAGTGATACAGCAGCGCCCCAAAGGGTTCCGGCCGGATCGCCACCTGCGGATGCAGGCGCCAGCCAGTGTCCGGGTCGAACTGCGCGCTCTCCCGGGCCGGCGCGGGCGCGGCCACCGTCAGTAGACCCCGCACATGCCGTCGATGGAAACCTCTTCCACCAGCGTCTCGGTGACGAGTTCGGTCTCAGTCTGGTTTTCGTTGTCCATGACGATTGCCTTTCATCGAAGGGGTTCGACAATGATGGGTGGTGCCGGTCACAATCACGATCGTGGGTCAGAATATGGCATCGAGTGCCGAAATGGAAGGGCAGGGTCTGATGCTGCAGGGAACGCGAGTGGGCAGGCGCCGCTCGACGACACCGCTGCACATCACCGACGTCGCGATCGACCTGTTCGCCGCGCGCGGATTTGCCGAAGTCAGCGTCGACGACGTCGCCCATGCCGCCGGGATCGCACGCCGGACCCTGTTCCGCTACTACGCCTCCAAGAACGCGATCCCGTGGGGCGACTTCGACGCCCACCTCGAACAGCTGCAGGAACTGCTCGATGGCGTGGATCCACAGGTGCCGTTACGCGAGGCGTTGCGGGGGGCGCTGCTCGCGTTCAACACCTTCGACGAATGCGAGTCGGTCCGCCATCGCCAGCGCATGCGGGTGATCCTGGAAACTGCTGAACTGCAAGCATATTCGATGACAATGTATGCCGGTTGGCGGGAAGTGATCGCCGGCTTCGTGGCGCGCAGGTCGGGTGCCAGAGCGACGGACCTGATGCCGCAGACCGTCGCCTGGACGATGCTCGGGGTCGCGTTGAGTGCCTACGAACACTGGCTGCGGGACGAATCGGTTTCGCTGCCGCAGGCCCTCGGGAACGCGTTCGACGTGGTCGGCGCGGGCCTGGACTCACTCGAGTGAGCAACTCCGAACACCTGCTGCACACCCTGCGGTCGCAGGGCAGATTCTGCGCGCGATCCGGTTCGGCGATGTACGGCGAACTCTTCGACCTGGTGGCCGGCGACGTCGAAAGCGGCGGAGTGTTCGCGACGATCCTGGCCGGCCACGAGGACGCCTCATCGGGTCAGGCGGTGCCACTGCGGTTGCTCGGCGGGTTGCACCGGATGGTGCTCGACGGCCGGGCAGGGCAGTTGCAACGCTGGTATCCCAGTGCGGGCGGAAGCTGGGACGCGCAGCGGGCCTGGCCCGAGATCTTGCTCGTCGCGGCTGAGCGAGCCGAGGAATTGCGTGCGGCGCTGCAGCACCCGCCGCAGACCAACGAGGTGGGCCGCTCAGCGGTGCTGATCGGCGGCCTGCTGCACCTCAACGGCGAGTCACGGCTTCCGATAAGGCTTTTCGAGATCGGCACCAGCGCGGGACTCAATCTGCGCGCCGACCATTACCACTACCGGTATGCCGGCAACCGCTGGGGACCGTCCGACTCTCCGGTGCTCATCGACGACGCCTGGCACGGCCAGCTTCCCCCTGGTGGCCCGCTGCAGATCGTCGAGCGGCGCGGGTACGACATCGCGCCTATCGACGTGACCGAATCCGGCGGGGAGCTGACCGTGCTGAGCTATGTGTGGCCCGACCAGCACGCCCGGTTGAAACGGTTGCGCGGCGCCATCGCGGTGGCCCGCCAGGTACCGGCCCAGGTGGAACGCCGGACGGCGGCCGACGCCGTCACCGGGCTCACCCTCGCCGACGGAGCGCTGACCGTGCTGTGGCACTCGATCGTCTGGCAGTACCTCTCCCCGGACGAACGCGCGACGGTGCGGGCCGGAATCGATGCGCTGGCGGCGCAGGCCGACACGCGCAGACCGTTGGCGCACCTGACACTCGAGCCGGCGCGCCAGGGTCCGGAGGGCACGCTGAAGTTCCTGGTGCGGGCCACCACATGGCCGGATGGCGAGGAACGGGTGCTGGCCGAGTGCCACGCCCACGGCGCACCGGTGCACTGGCAGTGATGGCAGTGCGGAAAAAATCTTCGGTCAGCCCGTCGGAGTTCGGTCCGCCACAACGACGTATAAGGATGTGAGCGCCCAACAGCACCGCCAGCGCGACGCCGCGAGCGCGCTGCTGGAGTTGTACGACGAGGCGCTGCCGGTGGTCTTCGGGTACTTTCTTCGCCGCTGCGGCGATCGCGGAACCGCGGAGGATCTGACCTCGGAGACCTTTCTGTCCGGGCTGCAAACAGCGCGCGCCGCGGCACGTGACGGTGACCCGCCGCCGATCGCCATGCCGTGGCTGATGGGGGTGGCGCGGCACAAACTGGCCGACCACTATCGGCGCCGGCGTGACCCGGTGCCGGTCGCCGATCCGGCGGAGCCGCTGGAGTCAGCCGCGGTGAACAGCGGGGACTGGGACGCCGAACTGGACAGGTTGGTCGCCGAGAGCGTGCTGAGCAGGCTGAGCGACTCACATCGCGCGGTGCTCGTCCTGCGCTACATGGACGACTGCAGCGTCGGCGAATGCGCCGCACTGCTCGGGCGCACCGTGCACGCCACCGAGGCGCTGCTGGTTCGCGCCAAGAAGGCGTTCCGCAAAGAGTATCCGGAAGGGGGCACGTCATGAGTCAGCGCGATCCGCTCGACGTGCTGCACACCGAAGACCTTCCGGTGCAACCCGATCCGGGCTTCGCCGCGCGGCTGCGCAGACGGCTGGAGTCCGCACTGTCACTACCCGAAGGAGTTCTGATGAGTGGCACCACCACAACCGTTTCCGGATTGAACCAAGACTCCGCCGCGCCGCCTCGTCCGGCCGCACTCCCCTACCTGAGCGTGCGGGACGCCCGCGCCGCGATCGATTGGTACGCCGCGGCATTCGGCGCCGTGCTGGTCGGTGAAGCAATCGTGATGGACGACGGGCGGATCGGGCACGCCGAACTCGAAATTGGCGACGGTGTGCTGTACCTGGCCGACGAGTATCCCGAGTTGGGCCTGCGGGGTCCCGCGCCGGGAGCGGTGTCGGTCAGCCTGATGCTGCATGTCGGCGACACCGATGCGGCGTTGCGGCGCGCTCGCGAGCACGGCGCGACGGTGCAGCGGGAGATCTATGAAGGCCACGGCGCGCGCAACGCGACCATCGTCGACCCGTTCGGCCACCGCTGGATGCTGAGCGGACCGATGAGCACCCCCGGTATCAGGCAGGGTGACCTCGGCTTCATCTCGCTGTCGGTTCCCGACGTCGAGCGCGCCGCTGCCTTCTACTCCCACGTGCTGGGGTGGACCGTCGACGCCGCCTCGCACCGGGTGACCAACACCGAGTTGCCAACCGACATCCGCGCCGGCGCCGCGCCGGGCTTGTTCTGCTGCTACGCCGTCACCGACCTGGCGGGCGCGCGCGAGGCGATCACCGGCGCGGGCGGCAGCGTCGGCGAAACCCGTCGCACCGAGCACGGCACCACCCTGGACGCCACCGACCCGCAGGGCGCGTCTTTCGCGGTGTACGAGCCGGTCGCGGGCCGGGAACGCCCGGCGCTCAACGGATCTGGCCCTGGCGAGCTCTCCTACGTGACCTACGACGTGACCGACTCCGCCGGCTTCCGCGACTTCTACGGGCGGGTGCTGGGCTGGACATTCGAGCCGGGCCGCGTCGCCGACGGATGGCAGGTGCAGGACGCCCATCCGATGTCGGGCGCGGCGGGCGGCAGTCCGCGACGCGTCACGGTGCCGATGTGGACCGTGGACGACATCGACTCGGCGGTGGCCCGGGTGCGCGAAGCCGGCGGCACCGTGCTGGACGAACCGTCACGTCAGCCCTACGGCCTGTCTGCCGAATGCACCGACGACCAGGGTTCCCGGTTCTATCTGGGGCAGTTCTAACCCTCTGCGCCCAACATCTCCGAAATCGGCACCGCTGCGGCCACTTTGGCCCGCACCTTCATCACCTTGCCGGGCAACCCGCCACCGACAACTCCGACCAGGGCGCCGTCGCGTTCGTAGTACGCCAGGAACTTGCGGCCGTCGTCCTCGACGATGTGCACGGTGTCGTCGGCTTCGGGCTCGCCGAGGCACTGGATCTTGACGTCGTACTGGTCGCTCCAGAAGTACGGAACCACGACCGCCGAGGGCACCTCGCGGCCCAGCAGTGCGGGCACCACGACCCGGGTCTGGTCGGCCACGTTGCTCCAATGTTCCACGCGCACTTGGTGTCCCGCGGCATCAAGCCAGGAGGCGACGTCACCGAGCGCCCAAACGTGCGGCGCGCTGGTACGCCCGGCCTCGTCACAGACGACGCCGTTGTCGACCTCGATACCGCTGCCTTCGAGCCAGCTCGTGGCCGGGTGCGAGCCGATGCCGACCACCACCAGGTCGGCCGGCAGTTCCGTGCCGTCGGTGAGGACCACAGTCTGGACATGGCCGTCGCCGCGGACCTCGGCCACCCCGACGCCGGTGCGCACGTCGACGCCCTCGTCCCGGTGCAACCGGGTGACCAGCGCGCCGATCTGCTCGCCGAGCACCGACGCCAGCGGTGTCGGCTGCGGTTCCACCAGGACCACGTCCACACCGAGACCACGCAGGCTGGCCGCCACCTCGCAGCCGATGAAGCCCGCACCGATCACCACCGCCTTCTTGGCGGAGGACGCGTGGCTGCGCAACGCCATGCACTCGTCGAAGGAACGCAGCACCCGGATGCCCTCCAGGTCCGGAAGGCTCGGGATCCGCCGTGGCACCAGACCGGTAGCGATGACGAGTTCGTCGTAACCCAACGAGGTTCCGTCAGCCAGCGTCACCGTCTGTGCCGCGGTGTCGACACCGGTGGCCGCTTGGCCCAGACGCAGGGTGATGTCCTTCTCGTCGTACCACTCGCGTGGCTTGAGGGCCGTGTCGTCGATCTCGCTGCGCAACACCTCTTTGGACAGCGGCGGCCGGTCGTAGGGCAGGTGCACCTCGTCGCTGACGATGGTGACGGGGCCGGCGTACTCCGCGCGGCGTAGTTGCTCGGCAGTCCGGGCGGCAGCCAGCCCGCCGCCGACGATCACGATTCCGTGTGTGCTCACGTGGAGTTCATAGCACGGACGACAATCAGTACTTCAACGCGCCCTTGTCGACCGGGATCTGAGTGCCGGACAGGGTGCCCGACCCGTCACCGGCCAACCAGACGACGACGTCGGATACCTCGTCGGGTGACATAAAACCCTTGTACTGCATGGGCATTGGCGGGAAGGCGTGCACGAATCGGGGATGCTTGGCGAACACCTGCATCATCGCCTCGGGCTCGATCATCGGGGTGTCGACCGAATACGGGTGGATGGAGTTCACCCTGATGCCGTATTCGCCCAGTTCGAGCGCCAAGGTATTGGTCAGGGCGGTCAGGCCGAACTTGCTTGCCGCGTAGTGGCCGTTGCCGGGCGTCGCCTTGAGGCCGGCGGCGGAACTGACCACCACGATCGAGCCGCCGTTGCCGGCCTCGATGATGGCGGGGATGGTGGCCCGCAGGGTGCGCCAGGTGCCGGTCAGGTTGACTCCGATGACGGTGTCCCACTGCTCGTCGGTGAGTTCCCAGACCCGGCCCCAGCCCAGCACCCCGGCGTTGGCGACCACGATGTCGAGGCGGCCGAACTGTTCGACCCCGTCGGCCACCAACTGGCGCACCGCCGCGTCGTCGCGCACATCGACCTGGCGGGCCAGCACTTTGCGACCTTCGGCCTCGACCGCGCGGACGGTCTCGGCAAGATCCTCCGGCGTCGCCGGCGGGTAGGTCAGGGTGCCTGACACCGGCCCGCAGATGTCGGAGGCGATGATGTCGGCCCCCTCCCGGGCGAGCCGGATCGCATGCGAACGTCCCTGGGCACGCGCGGCTCCGGTGATGAAAGCCACCCGCCCTTGAAGTGAATCAGCCACTGGTCCCCTTTCGCCGCTTGCCAGGCTAGCAGCGAAACTGAAACGTGTTCTAGTTAGGTAGCCCGATGGCTCGGTGCCGATCGGCGCTCGGTCAGATCTCGGCGTCAGATCTCGGCGATGATCTGGGCGCGCCGGCTGGCGTACTCCTGGTCGTTCACCACGCCGCTGGCGCGCAGCGAGTCCAGCTCCTGCAGCCGGTCGGCGATCGAGGCCTGCGGCGCCGCGGACGGGGCGGCCTGGCCCGCCTGCTGCTGACCGGCCCTGCGCACGACGGCGTGAATCTGCTGACGCAGACCCGGATTCGACCTGATGTCGACGATGCGGTTGAGCGGAATCCCGTTCGCCTTGAGCAGTTGCAGGATCTCCATCAACGGGCCCGCCTGGCCGCTCAGGTCGTAAGTGCGGTTGTCCTCCTCGACGGTGAACTGAGCCGGCACCAGCCCGTTGACCAAAGCGCTTCGCTCCCAATCGATTCGGTATTCGTTGGTGGTGGGGTCGACTAGGACGACAAGCTTGCGGGCCGTCAGGTTGCCCAGCCGCGTCACGCTCGCGATCACCCGGTCCTCGCTGTCGAACGGCGCGATCCCGGGCCCCGATACGTGCAGCTGCACCTTGACCACCGGCTGCTCGTTGATCCGGGTGCCCGTCTCGGCCAGACCGGTGATCTGGGCCAGGGCCAGCACCCCGGACTGTTCGAGCGCTTCGTTCTTGGCGGCGTTGTTGACGCTCCAATACGTCAACGCGATCGCCACCAGCACGTCGGCGACGGTGATCAGCAGACCGACGTAGAACATCCACGACAGCAACTGACCGAAACCGAGGGTGAAGTAGACGACGAGGAAGATCGGTCCGACCAGGCCGCCGCACAACAGCACCAGCAGCTGCATCTTGATGTACCGCGCGAGCATGTGCATTCTCCCCTCACTGTGCTCGGGTCAGGCGCCCGAAAAGGTGATGACAGAGTAGCGCCGCGCGGCCTATACCGATCACAAGTTAGCGCGCCCAAAAGACGCAAAATCCCCCGAAAACCGCGGTTTTCGGGGGATTTTGCGTCTGGTAGCGCGGTGAGCGCTACTTGATGATCTTGGTGACCCGGCCGGCGCCGACGGTGCGGCCACCCTCACGGATCGCGAACCGCAGACCGTCGTCCATGGCGACGGGCTGGATCAGCTTCACCGAGATGTTGGTGTTGTCACCGGGCATCACCATTTCGGTACCCTCCGGCAGCGTCACCACACCGGTCACGTCAGTGGTGCGGAAGTAGAACTGCGGACGGTAGTTGTTGAAGAACGGCGTGTGCCGACCGCCCTCATCCTTGGACAGGATGTAGACCTGGCCCTCGAACTCGGTGTGCGGGGTGGTGGTGCCGGGCTTGATGACGACCTGGCCGCGCTCGACGTCCTCACGCTTGACACCACGCAGCAGCAGACCGACGTTGTCACCGGCCTGACCCTGGTCGAGCAGCTTGCGGAACATCTCCACACCGGTGACCGTGGTCTTTGTGCTGGTGGGCTTGATGCCGACGATCTCGACTTCCTCGTTCACGTTGACCACGCCGCGCTCCACACGACCGGTGACGACGGTGCCACGGCCGGTGATGGTGAAGACGTCCTCAACGGGCATCAGGAACGGCTTGTCGGTGTCGCGCACCGGGTCCGGGATCGACTCGTCAACCGCGTCCATCAGGTCCTCGACCGACTTCACCCAGGTCGCGTCACCCTCGAGCGCCTTCAGCGCCGAGACCCGGACCACCGGGGCTTCCTCGTCGAAGTCCTGGGCGGCCAGCAATTCGCGGACCTCCAGCTCGACGAGCTCGAGCAGCTCCTCGTCGTCGACGGCGTCGGACTTGTTCAGCGCCACGAGGATGTAGGGCACGCCCACCTGACGGGCGAGCAGCACGTGCTCACGCGTCTGCGGCATCGGGCCGTCCGTCGCGGCGACCACCAGGATCGCGCCGTCCATCTGGGCGGCACCGGTGATCATGTTCTTGATGTAGTCGGCGTGGCCGGGGGCGTCGACGTGCGCGTAGTGACGCTTCTCGGTCTGGTACTCGACGTGCGCGATGTTGATCGTGATACCGCGCTGACGCTCCTCAGGCGCGTTGTCGATCTGGTCGAACGCCTTGGACTCGTTCAGGTCCGGGTACTTGTCGTGCAGGACCTTGGTGATAGCCGCGGTCAGGGTGGTCTTGCCGTGGTCAACGTGACCGATGGTCCCGATGTTGACGTGGGGCTTGGTCCGCTGGAACTTCGCCTTCGCCACTTTGTTGTCCTCCTGGACTGTTGGTGCTTAAAAAAGCAGTGTTGATTTTTCTTTGGTTTGCCGCGGTGCTAACCGCGTCAGCTTACTCGTCGGGGTTTTCGCTTATTCGCCGGTTGCCTTGGCGATGATTTCCTTCGACACGTTCGCCGGAACTTCGGCGTAGGAGTCGAACACCATGGAGTAGTTCGCCCGGCCTTGCGTCTTGGACCGCAGGTCGCCGACATAGCCGAACATCTCCGACAACGGCACGTGCGCCTTGACGACACGCGCCCCTGCCCGCTCCTCCATGGCCTGGATCTGGCCACGGCGGGAGTTCAGGTCGCCGATCACATCACCCATGTAGTCCTCGGGTGTGGTGACCTCGACGGCCATGATCGGTTCCAGGATCACCGGCTGTGCTTGTGCCGCAGCCTTTTTCAGCACCTGGGAACCGGCGATCTTGAACGCCATCTCGGACGAGTCGACCTCGTGGAAGGCGCCGTCCAGCAGGGTGAGCTTCAGGTTCACCAGCGGGTAGCCGGCCAGCACGCCGTACTGCATGGCGTCCTGCGCACCGGCGTCCACCGACGGGATGTACTCCCGCGGGATGCGTCCACCGGTGACCTTGCTCTCGAACTCGTAGGTCGCGCCGTCCTCGCTGACGAACGGCTCCAGGCTGACCTGGACCTTGGCGAACTGACCGGAGCCACCCGTCTGCTTCTTGTGGGTGAACTCGACGTTCTCCACCTTGCGGCGGATGGTCTCCTTGTAGGCCACCTGCGGCTTGCCGACGTTGGCCTCGACCTTGAACTCGCGGCGCATGCGGTCCACCAGGATGTCCAAGTGCAGCTCGCCCATGCCGCCGATGACGGTCTGGCCGGTCTCCTGATCCAGATGCACCTTGAAGGTGGGGTCCTCTTCGGCGAGCTTCTGGATCGACAGGCTCAGCTTCTCCTGGTCGCTCTTGGTCTTGGGCTCGATGGCCACCTCGATGACCGGGTCCGGGAACGTCATGGACTCGAGCACGATCTGGTTGTTCGGGTCGGCCAGCGTGTCACCGGTGGTGGTGTCCTTGAGACCGATCACCGCGTAGATGTGGCCCGCCGACGCCGTCTCCACCGGGTTTTCCTTGTTGGAGTGCATCTGGAAGAGCTTGCCCAGACGCTCCTTCTTGCCCTTGGTGGCGTTGATGACCTGCGAACCGGAGTCGACCTTGCCCGAGTACACCCGGACATAGGTGAGCTTGCCGAAGAACGGGTGCGTGGCGACCTTGAACGCCAGCGCGGAGAACGGCTCGTCGGTCGACGGCTTGCGCACGATCTCCTCGTCCTCTTTGCCGGGCGGGTGGCCGACGGCCGGCGGCACGTCCAGCGGCGAGGGGAGGTAGTCGATGACGGCGTCCAGCATCGGCTGCACGCCCTTGTTCTTGAACGCGCTGCCGCACAGCACCGGGTAGGCCTCGGAGGTGATCGTCAGCTTGCGGATCGCGCCCTTGATCTCGGCGACCGTGAGCTCTTCCCCGCCGAGGTACTTCTCCAGCAGCTCCTCGTCGGTCTCGGCGACCGCCTCGATCAGCTTGGTGCGGTACTCCTCTGCCTTCTCCTGCAGATCGGCGGGGATGTCGACCACGTCGTACTTCTCGCCCAGCTTGGCCTCGGCGCTCCACACCTTGGCCTTCATCTCGACCAGGTCGACGACGCCCTCGAAGTCACCCTCGGAGCCGACCGGCAGCTGGATCGGGATGACGTTGGCGCCCAGCCGCTCCTCCATGGTGCGCACGGAGAAGTAGAAGTCGGCGCCGATCTTGTCCATCTTGTTGACGAAGCAGATGCGCGGGACGTCGTATTTGTCGGCCTGCCGCCACACCTGCTCGGACTGGGGCTCGACGCCCTCCTTGCCGTCGAACACCGCGACGGCGCCGTCCAGGACACGCAGCGAGCGCTCCACCTCGACGGTGAAGTCGACGTGGCCGGGGGTGTCGATGATGTTGATCTGGTTGTCGTTCCAGAAGCAGGTGGTTGCCGCGGAGGTGATGGTGATCCCGCGTTCCTGCTCCTGCTCCATCCAGTCCATCGTGGCCGCGCCGTCGTGCACCTCACCGATCTTGTAGCTGATACCGGTGTAGTACAGGATGCGCTCAGTCGTCGTGGTCTTGCCGGCGTCGATGTGCGCCATGATGCCGATGTTGCGGACCTTCGTCAGGTCGGTCAGCACGTCCTTCTGTGCCACAGAAGTCTTCCCACTCTTTCGTTGCTCAGTTAGCTATCGGATGCGCCAGCGGGTTCCGCTGGAAGCCGTCACCAGCGATAGTGCGCGAAGGCGCGGTTGGCCTCGGCCATCTTGTGGGTGTCCTCGCGTCGCTTGACGGAGGCCCCCAAGCCGTTGCTGGCGTCCAGGATCTCGTTGGCCAGACGCTCGACCATCGTCTTCTCCCGGCGCTGCCGCGAGAAGCTGACGAGCCAGCGCAGTGCCAGCGTGGTGGACCGGTCCGGGCGCACCTCGACGGGCACCTGGTAGGTGGCGCCACCGACGCGGCGGCTACGCACCTCGAGGGCGGGCTTGACGTTGTCGAGCGCGCGCTTGAGGGTGATGACGGGGTCGGTGCCGGTCTTGTCGCGGGCCTGCTCGAGCGCACCATAAACAATGCGCTCAGCCAGCGATTTCTTCCCCTTCAGCAGAACTTTGTTCACCAACTGGGTGACCAGCTGCGACCCGTAGACCGGGTCGTTGACCAGCGGACGCTTGGGCGCGGGCCCCTTGCGCGGCATTAGCTCTTCTCCTTCTTGGCGCCGTAACGGCTGCGAGCCTGCTTGCGGTTCTTGACACCCTGGGTGTCCAGCGAACCGCGGATGATCTTGTAACGCACACCGGGCAGGTCCTTCACCCGGCCGCCACGCACCAGGACCATCGAGTGCTCCTGGAGGTTGTGGCCCTCGCCCGGAATGTAGGCCGTGACCTCAACCTGACTCGTCAGCTTCACACGGGCAACCTTCCGAAGCGCCGAGTTCGGCTTCTTCGGAGTGGTGGTGTACACGCGGGTGCATACGCCACGACGCTGCGGGCTGCCTTTCAGAGCCGCGGTTTTGACCTTGGCGATCTTGTCGCGACGACCCTTGCGGACCAGCTGCTGGATGGTTGGCATCTACCGGCTTTCTGTGTTGCTGTTCTTGTGGTGCTTGTCGAGTGCGCTGTTCAAAAGTTCCTGTACTGCAGTTATGCCCCTCCGCGGACTAACGTCATTACCCCGCGGCCGGGCGTGTCGCATGCGCTTGCCCGGAAAACATCATCCGTCGCATTGTGGACACGCGAATTGGCCCGGCATTTACGCCCGCTACTTCAGGCGCCGTTAGCCGCCAGGCACGAGGTCCCACAATACCCGCCCGGAGTCTGGCAGGTCAAAAACGGTGGCATCGCCCGCGCGAGCCGCACAGGTCCCCCAGGTGGCGCGACTGTGAAGCTGGCCGCACAGTCGCGTCCGAGCGTGAAGCTGGCCTCACGCTCGCGCCGCCGGCTAGGGCGTCTCCGCTGCCTGGACGGTGCGCCGATCCATGCCCGCCGCCAGCCGCAGCACCATGTCGGTGAACACGGCGTCGGTGTCGATCTCGTCCATGACTCCGGTCATCTCCAGCAGCACGAACCCGTGCATGGCCGACCAGAACTCCAGAGCGGCGTAGAAAGCCTCCTCGCCCTGCAGGCCGTAGGACGACAGCACCGCGATGACGGGGGCTGCCGCTCCCCGCGTCACGGCCGTGTACTCGGGATCGTCGCCGCCGAGCGGCATCCGGGTGAACGCGGAGTACCGACCGGGGTGATGGTGGGCATAGCTGCGGTAGGCGCCGGCCATCACCAGGACGGCGTCGTCGCGGGACCGTCCCTCCCCCACCCGGTTGAGCATCGTGATGATGTCGTCGATGACCCGGATGCGTACGGCACGGCGCAGATCCTCGAGGCTGTCGACGTGGTTGTACAGCGACGGTCCCTTGGTGCCCAGCTGGGTGGCCAGGGCGTTGATGGTCAGCGAATCCCAGCCCTCCCGGTCCAGGAAGGTCAGCGCGCCGTCGACGATGCCCTCGCGGCTCAGCTTCGCTTGACGGGCTCCCGGCTTGCCGGCGCGCGCACGGCCACCACCCGACGGTGGTTCCGGCTGAGCTGCCATGGCGATTCACCCTTCGGTTGGGATGGCCGGCCCCGCGCGCGCGGCGTCAGAGCTAACTAATGACTCTAGTTGACTGCGCCGTAGTCATCGGGTGCGGCGCTCCGTGGTCGCGCCGGCGCCGCGGCTTTGGCGAATAAATGCCCACGGGGCTGTCGTCACGCAGTTAAATGCACGTAATCTCAATCGAGGTCTGATCGAGCAGACCACCCACCCAACGAAGGGGGGCCCGCAGTGAAATGGACAGCCGCCGTGGGGACGCTGGCAGCCTGCGCCGCGACCGTGGTCGCCCTACCGGCCGCGCCGGCTCCGGTTGCGCACGCGAAGAACGGCGACACCCATATCACCGGGCAGGGCGTTGAGACGACGATCGACTGCGGCGACGCCACGCTCTTCGTCAACGGCACCAACAACATCGTCACCGCAAAAGGCAGCTGCTGGGCGGTCACGATGATGGGGACGGGCAACACGGTCATCGCCGACACCGTCGTCAACGACATCACCGTGTACGGGTACGACGGGACCGTGTTCTACAAGAACGGTGACCCGGTCGTCTGGGATCGCGGCCGCGAACTGGGCATGGTCAACCGAATCCAGCGTGTTGGGCCCTGAGCGAGTGTGACAGTTCTTTTTCACGGGAGGAATCGAGTAACCATGCGCGCCAAGGGAACTGCCAAGACATTCCGGGTGGCCGGACTTGCCCTGTCGGCGGCGGCCATCGCCGCGGCCGTCGGGTTGGCCGGCTGCAGTTCGACCGCCGGGCCGCCCGCGAGCAGCAGTTCGTCCTCGACGAAGTCGTCGACGACCACCAGCAGCGGGAGCGCGGAGACGACGTCGACCACCGGTGGCGGCCCCACCATCAGCACCTCGGTGCAGGTGGGCGACACCGTTGTCTACGCCTACGTGGGGCAGACCGCCACCATCTCCTGCGAAGAGGGCAAGTCGCTGAACGTGACCGGCTCTGACAACACGCTGACCGTCAACGGCAACTGCGAGACGGTGAGCGTCGGCGGCACCAAGAACAAGATCACCCTCGACAAGGTCAACAAGCGCATCACGGTGCTGGGGATGGACAACACCGTCACCTACAAAGACGGCGACCCGGAGATCAACAAGATCGGCCCGAACAACACCGTCACCAAGGGTTAACTCGCCGGGGCGCCGTGCCGGCCGGCTCCGCCGGCGAAGCGCCCGGCGCCCTCCAGCGCCTCGGCGGAGACCCGGGAGATGCTCGCGAACTCCAGGTCCATCGCCGCGGACTCGGGCAGGCCCCACTGGTGCAGCGCCGACAGCCGGTCCGACCGCAGACACTGCTGCGGCAGCGCGGCGAGTTCGGCCGCCAACTCCTGGGCGGCCTGGCGCGCTTGGCCTTTGGGCACCACCCGGTTGGCCAGACCGATCGCCAGCGCCTCGTCGGCCTTGACGCCGCGGCCGGTCAGGATCATGTCCATCGCGCGGCTGTGCCCGATCAGGCGCGGCAACCGCACCGTTCCGCCGTCGATCAGCGGAACGCCCCAGCGCCGGCAGAACACCCCGAACACGGCGTCCTCCTCGGCGACCCGCAGGTCGCACCACAGGGCGAGCTCCAGGCCGCCGGCCACCGCATAGCCGTCGACGGCGGCGATCACCGGTTTGGACAGCATCATGCGCGACGGTCCCATGGGGCCCGGGCCGGTGCGGTGCACCGAGTTGGCCTGCGGTGTGCCGAAGGCTTTCAAATCGGCTCCGGCGCAGAACGTTCCGCCCTCGCCGCACAAGACCCCCACCGAAGCGCTGTCGTCGCGATCGAACCGTTCGAACGCGGCGTACAGCGCGGCCGCCGTCGGGCCGTTGACGGCGTTGCGTGCCTCGGGCCGGTTGATGCAGACCGTGGTCACCGGGCCGTCGCGCTCCACCCGCACCACATCGCTCATGTCGCCTCCTGGAGTTGGGTCGTGTCACGCAGTTCCGCCAGTTCGGTGGCGAAGTCGTGGTAGGCCGCCCGCAATTGGGCACCGGGCCAGTCCGCGGGCAGCAGTTCGTCGGGCAGGATGGGGTCGGTATTGAGGTGACGCACGATGGCGGCGGCCACAACGAACCGCCCGGGCACGTCGGTCGCACGGTCCATCTCCGCCAGCAACCCGCGGCCCACGTCGGCCCACTGCGTCAGGTCCCACAATTGCCGGGCCAGCGCGGCCGGCGCGTCGTCGCGCGCCCGCAGCACCCGCACCCGGGCGGCGACATCGGGCGCCAAGTCCAGGCCGAGGTTGTCCGGACGCATCCAGACACCTTCCCGCAACTCGCTGAACCGCTTGTCGTGCATGGTGTTTCGCAAAGCCGCCCGGGTTCGCGGGTCGGTGCCGACACTGGTGACGACGACCACGTGCCAGTGCCCGCGCCAGGCGCGGGTACGCGGGCGCATCGCCTCGTCCTGCCGCCGCTGCCGGGCCAGCAGGCGGTCGGAGAGCCGATACCCGTCGGCTGACCGAATCAAGTCACCGGCGCTGACCATCCGGGTCAGCGCCACCCGTATCGTCGCCTCTTTGATACCGAAATCTGTTGTCAGCCTTATCAAGTCGCTGGCGGTGGCCCACGCGGGGTGGGCACCCAGCAGCACGCTGAGCACCACGGACCGGGCGGTCATCTTGCGCACGGCGCTACACCTGGGACGCTTTCCGGCCGTAATCACCGAAGGGTTCGTCGCGGTGTTTGACCGCGTCACGGAAGCCGTGCTCGACCGCATCCGCGACGAACGCGTGCCCTTCCGGCGTGTGCCGCGCCACCCCGTCGAAGACGGTGCTGACCATCCGGCTGGTGGCGACGCCCTGCTGCAGGAGCGGGGCATTGAGCGCGAGCTTGATCATGATCAGCTGATTGACCGGCAGGGCGGCGATCCTGGCCACCAGGCGTTCGGTGCGTTCGTCGAGCTCTGCCGGATCGGGCGCCTCGACCGCCAGTCCCCATTCGGCGGCCTGCGCGCCGGTGATGCAGTCACCGGTGAACAGCAGCCGTTTGGCCCGCTGGTCACCCAGGCGGTGCGCCCACAGGCCCGCAGCCGGAACACCCCAGACCCGGGTCGGCGGATAGCCGATCTTCGCGTCGGCGGCGGCGATCACCTGATCGGCGTGCAGCGCGATGTCGGTGCCGCCGGCCACACAGTAGCCGTGGATCTTCACCACCGTCGGCTTGTCGGCGTGCATCAGACTGGCGAACCCGCGCACGAACCGGCTCATCATCTGGTAGTCGATCATCGGGTCCCACGGCTGGTTCGGCAGGTGGTTGACCGCCTGCGTCTTGCCGTCCAGGACCGTGCCGTGATACCCGCCTTCCTGGCCCGACGAGCCGGTCCGGTCGGCGTAAGCGGACAGATCGAAACCGGCGCAAAAGCCTTCGCCGCGACCGGAGACCAGGATGACGTGGACGTTCGGGTCGAGGTCGGCGCGTTCGACCAACGCCGAGAGCTCCAGCGGAGTGTCGGCGACGATCGCGTTGCCCTTCTCCGGCCGGTTGAAGGTGATGCGCGCAACCCGGTCGGTGACCTCGTAGGTCATCGTCTTCAGGTTGTCGAAGTCGACCGGCCTGATCGAGTGGGTCATCCCTTGACCAGCGCGCGCTCGATGATCGGCGCCAGGTCAAGGCCGCTCGGCATGGTGCCGAACGCGCCACCCCACTGGCCGCCCAGTCGGGTGGCCAGGAAGGCTTCGGCGACGGCCGGGTGGCCATGGCGCACCAGCAGCGATCCCTGCAGCGCCAGGCAGATGTCCTCGGCCACCTTGCGGGCCCGGTACTGAATGGTCTCCAGGTCGGCCAACTGCTCGCGCAACCGTTCGACGTGGGCGTCCTGCCTGGCGTCCTGGCCCGCCGTCTGGGCCAGTTCGTCGAACAGCACCTCGACCGACTCGGGCCGAGTTGCCATGGCGCGCAACGTGTCCAGTGCGCTGACGTTGCCCGAGCCCTCCCAGATGCCCATCAGCGGGGCCTCCCGGTAGAGCCGCGGCATGCCGGAATCCTCGACGTAGCCATTGCCGCCCAGGCATTCCAGCGCTTCCGCGGCGTGGGGGGTGGAGCGCTTGCAGACCCAGTACTTGCTGGCCGCCAGTCCGATGCGGCGTAACAGCGCCTCCCGCTCGTCACCCCGGACGGCCTTGTCGGTGGCGCCGGCCATGCGCATCGCCACCATGGTGGCGGCCTCGGCCTCCACCGCCAGGTCGGCCAGCACGTTGCGCATCAAGGGCTGGTCAATCAGATAGGCGCCGAACGCCTTTCGGTGTTGCGCGTGGTAGGTGGCGCGGGTCAGCCCGGTGCGCATGCTGGTGGCGCTGCCCAACGTACAGTCCAGCCGGGTGAGGTTGACCATTTCGATGATGGTCGGGACGCCGCGCCCCTCCTCGCCGACCAGCCACGCTGTGGCGTCGTCGTACTCGACCTCACTGGACGCGTTGGCATGGTTGCCGAGCTTGTCCTTGAGCCGCTGCAGGAATATCCGGTTGCGGGACCCGTCGGGCAGGATGCGCGGCAGCATGAAGCAGGACAGGCCGCCCGGCGCCTGGGCCAGCACCAGGAAGATGTCGCACATCGGCGCCGAGGTGAACCACTTGTGGCCCCGCAGACTGTAGGTGCCGTCCCCGTTGGGCGACGCCTGGGTGGTGCCGGCGCGCACGTCCGAACCGCCCTGCTTCTCGGTCATCGACATGCCCGCGGTGATGCCGGCCTTGGTGGCGGCGAGCTTCAGCTCCGGGTCGTACTCGCGGCTGGTCAGCAACGGCTCGTACACCGCCGCCAGTTCGGGGTTGAACCGCAGCGCGGGCACCACGGCGTACGTCATCGAGATCGGGCAGATGTGACCCGCTTCCACCGTCCAGACCGACGTCTTGGCGGCCCGCACCACGTGAGCGCCGGGCCGTTCGTCCGCCCATGGGGCGGCATGCAGTCCATGGGCGATCGCGGTGCGCATCAGTTCGTGATAGGCGGGGTCGTACTCCACCTCATCGACCCGGTGCCCCACCGTGTCGTGGGTGTGCAGGACGGGTCGGTTGCGGTCGGCCAGCTCACCCCAGCGCTGCGCCTCGCGGCTACCGGAGATGGCTCCCAGCTCGTTGACCTCGTCCAGACCCCACTGGCCGCCCTCCCGGATCAGCGCCTCGATGAGGACGGGAGAGGAAGCCGGGTTGTGATTCTCGAGTGGCGGAACCTGGTTGGTGACGACGTGCGTGTCTGGCATGGCACCAATGTTACATTTCTCCGACAACCGCACAAGACGTGTAACGCCGCGTCGTCCCGGCTAGGCGACCCGGTCGCAGAACGCGCCCACCACCTCCACCGTTTCGCGCGGGGCCTCGAAGGGCCAGAAGTGCCCGGTGTCGAACAGATGCAGGCCGCTGCCGGGTGGCAGCATGGCCAAAATGGTTGGGTCTTCGTAGAATTCGCGCGGCTGCAGCGGATCGTGGGCGCCCTGGAGCAGCAGCACCGGAGTGGTCCAGGACCGAATCAGCCGGGTGCGCCGGTCCACCCATTCCTGGCGAAAAGACGACGAGTGGAAGTAACGGGGCACCGCGATCGCGATGCCGGGGTGGCTGAATTCTGCGAAGGTGCGCAGCAGGTCCTCCCGGGCGACCGGCCGTTCGGTGAGCCAGTCATAGGCGGTTGCGGCGAAGCGGCGGGCCTCGCCGAGCATTGCCGGCGCATCGGGCGACTGCATCATCGACTGCTGCGGGTGCAGACTCGGATGCAGATGCCAGAAGTGTTGCTGCCCACGGGCATATCCGCGTACTCGATCGCCCATCGCCGCGACGAGATGGTCGCCGACCGGAGTACCCCGGTCATGCGTGACGAGGGTGAATTCGCCGACGCGCAGGGTGTCGAGCAGGGCGCCGAGCTGCTCGGCGACGCCGGCCTGCCGGTAGTCACCGCTGCGTTTGTCCGACTGCCCATAGCCTTTGAGGTCGATGGCCAGACAGTGGTAGCGCGTGCTGAGGCCTTCCAGCGCGTAGTGCCATTGCCACCACGAGTCGGGCAGACCGTGCAGGAGCACCACGGTATGCGCGGACGGCGCACCGGCTTCCACGACGTGCCATCGCACCGTTTCGCTGTCACCCGGCGCGTCGACGAACCTGTGTACGACAGTCACCTCGCCGAGCCGTTCCGTCTCGCCGTCGTCATTGCACCGGGCAGGTGGCATCTCGCCAAGCTCCGTGACGAGTTGCTCGGCAGCGAGCACCGCGGCGGTCAGTCCGTCTTGGATGTGCGTAACCCGTTGCGGCGGTTCGGTATACGCCAGATCCGCGATCGCTGTCATGATGCCGCGGATGGGGTTTGCCTGGAAACAGGTCGTTGCGCGTCGTCGTACATCATCGTGCGCCTCCTTTATTGAAGATATCTTCACTTACGAGGGATTTGTCAGTCAAGTGATAACTGAATAAATCTTCAGATTCGAGGTAAGATTCGACGAAACCCTCTCAGGACTGGAGCACAACGCGTTGGAGCCCGCTGGCACGCCGCCCAATCGCATTGAACGGCGCAAGCAGCGCACCCGCGCGGCGCTCATCTCCGCCGCGCAGGGCTTCATCGCCGACGGCACTCTGCAGGTGCCGATCCAGGACATCTGTCAGGCCGCCGACGTCGGGGTGGGTTCGTTCTACAACCACTTCGAGAGCAAAGAGCAGTTGTTCGACGCCGCCATCGACGCCGCCCTCGACGCGCACGGCGCACTGCTCGATGCGCTGACGGCGTCGACCGACGATCCCGCGGAAGTATTCGCTGTCAGTTTCCGGATCACCGGGCGCATGTTCCGCCGGCCGGAGAGCCGTATGGTTCTCAATCACGGGCTGGAACTGATCACCGCGGACCGGGGGCTGGCGCCGCGCGCCAGGCGCGACATCGCCGCGGCGACCGAGTCCGGAAGATTTCAGGTGGCCGACCCCAGACTCGCCATGGCGATCGCCGCCGGGGCGTTGCTGGGGCTGGGGCAACTGGTGCAGGCAGAACCGGAGCGCGACGCCGCCCAGACCGCCGACCAGGTCACGGAGGACCTGCTGCGGATGTTCGGGCTCCCGGCCGACGAGGCGCGCGAGTTATGCAGCCGACCAATGGATCTCGGGTGGATGGAGGCCGTCGAGCCGCCCGGCCGGCGCGTCACGAACTAGCCGGCCGCAAGCCCTCAGGCGACGATGTTGTCGCGCAAAAACGCAATGTCATCCTTGCGGCCCTCTTCGGCCGTCTCGCAGATGACCGGGGCGTCCGCGGCCTTGACGACGGCCACCAGCAACTCGGGGTCGATCTGGCCGGTGCCGAAGTTGGCGTGCCGGTCGGCCCCGGAGCCGGCGGCATCCCGGGAGTCGTTGCAGTGCACCAGGTCGATGCGGCCGGTCAGCGCCTTGATGCGGTCGACGGCGTCGATGAGCGCCTCACCGGCCGCCCAGGCGTGGCAGGTATCCAGGCAGAAACCGATTCCCTTGTCGCCGATGCGATCCCACAGCCGGCCGATGGTGTCGAAGTAGCGGGCCATCGCGTGGTCGCCGCCCGCGGTGTTCTCCAGATAGACCTGCATGTCGGTTTCCAGATAGTCCAGCGCCTTGGCCCAGCGTTCGAAGCCGGCCTCCATGTCGTTGTCGTCGGCGTGACCGCCATGCACGATCACCGCTGTGGCGTTGATCGCCGCCGCGGCGTCGCACGTGTCCTGCAGGATCTTGCGTGACGGAATCCGGATCCGGTTGTTGGCCGACGCGACATTGATCAGGTACGGGGCGTGCACATACAGCGGCAGGCTGGACGATTTCAGCGTTTCGGCGTCCTCGCGCGGCTTCGGCTTTTTCCAGCTCTGTGGATTGCCGAGGAAGAACTGCACCACGTCGGCGCCGTCTGCCTGAGCGGCGGCCAGGGGGTCATCTTGGTGGACATGTGAACCGATGAGCACTCGACCAGTCTAGTGAGGCCGGCGCGCGGGAGTCGCAGCATAAGGTGTTGAGCGTGACGGACGAGGCAACGCTTGTGGCGGGACTTTCGGTGGGGCTCTCGGTGGGCAGAGGCATCTCAGATATCACCGGCGAGGCCGCCGAATGCGGCATGCTCGGCTACGGCAAGACCGGTCAGCGCACCGCGGGAATCCATCTTCGGCTGCGGTCACGTGCATTCGTCTTCGCCGAACCCGGCGGCGCCCGGGTTCTGCTGGTGATAGCCGAATTGCCGCTGCCGATGCAGAACGTCACCGACGAGGTGCTGCGGCGGTTGGCGACGTCCTACGGCGACACCTATAACGCGCAGAACACGCTGATCACCACGACGCACACCCACTCCGGTCCCGGCGGCTACTGCGGACATCTGCTGTACAACCTGTCGACCAGCGGGTTCCGGCCGGCGACCTTCGCGGCGATCGTAGACGGGATCGTCGAATCGGTGCGGTACGCCCACGACGATCTGGCCCCGGCACAGGTGGCACTGTCGCACGGCGAATTGCACGGGGCGAGTGTCAACCGCTCCCCCGCCGCCTTCGACCGCAACCCGGCCTCCGACCGAGAGTTCTTCCCCGGCCGCATCGACCCGCACACCACGCTGCTGCAGATCGATCGCGGCGAAAAGACCGTCGGCACAATCCATTTCTTCGCCACGCACGGCACCAGCATGACCAACCGCAACCTCCTCATCTCCGGAGACAACAAGGGCTTCGCCTCCTATCACTGGGAGCGCACCCGCTGCGGCGCGGACTACCTCGCCGGCCAGCCCGACTTCATCGCCGCGTTCGCGCAGACCAACCCGGGCGACATTAGTCCGCACGTGGACGGGCCGATCGATTACGGGCCGTCCAGAGAAGACGAGGAACTCGAGAACACTCGCCGGATCGGTCTGTCCCAATTCGAGGATGCGTTCGGGCAGCTCGGCACGGGGATCCCGATCGGCACGAGCGTCGACTGCAGAGTCACCTACCTCAACCTCAGCGACGTAGAGGTGGGCGGGCAGTACACCCCCGACGGTCAACAGCGCCGCACCGGGCGGCCGACGATCGCCGCCGCGATGTTCGCCGGGACCGACGAGGGCGAGGGCTTTCCGGGATTTCAGCAAGGCCAGGGGCGAAACCCGTTCTGGGACAATGTCTCCCGCGGCATCTACCGGCTAGCCGGGAAGGTGCGGGCGGCCCAGCAGCCCAAAGGCATGGTGATACCGGCCCACCTGCTGAACAGGCTGCAGCCCTTCATCCAGGAGGTCGTTCCCGTCCAGCTGCTGCGGATCGGGCGACTGTATCTGATCGGCATCCCCGGCGAACCCACGATCGTGTCCGGTTTACGGCTGCGCCGGACGGTGGCGTCGATCGTCGGCGCCGACCTCGATGACGTGCTCTGCGTGGGGTACTGCAACGCCTATATCCATTACGTGACCACCCCCGAGGAGTACCTGGAACAGCGGTACGAGGGCGGCAGCACCCTGTTCGGCCGGTGGGAGTTGCCGGCGTTCATGCAGACCGTCGCCGGACTGGCCGAAGCCATGCGCGACGGCCGTCCGATGCCACCCACGGCACGGCCGAAGTCCCACAAACCCCGAAGCTGGCTGCGCGCCGCTCCCGCGGACACCGGCTCCTTCGGTGCGCTCCTCGACGAACCGAACGCGACCTACCGTCCGGGCGACTCCGCGGAGGCCGCGTTCGTCAGCGCGTTTCCCAACAACGACGTCCACCGCAACCGCACCTTCCTCGAAGTGGTCCACCTCGCCGGCAACGAGTGGGTGCGGGTGGCCGACGACGGCGACTGGTCGACCACCTTCCAGTGGCAACGCGAAGGGCGCAGCGGCTCACATGTCCGCATCCGTTGGAACATCCCGGAGGATGCGGCGCCCGGGCACTATCGCATCGTGCATCACGGGATGGCCCGCGACACCCACGGCAGGCTCGAACCGTTTCAGGCCACCACGCACGAGTTCACCGTGCGCTGAGTTCGGCCCGGGCTGGGGCACCACCCGCTTGCGGGCGACGCAAAGGCCCCCACTTCCATCGGAAATGGGGGCCTTTGCGTCTGGTCGCGCTAGTTACCGGTAGTCGGAGTATCCGTAGTCGTCCAGCGGAACCGCAGCACCGGTCGCCTGGCCGAAGTCCGGGCTGTAGTACTGGTCCTCGTACGACGGGATCGTGTACGCGGCGGCCCGGGCCTCCTCGGTGGGCTGCACCTGGATGTTCCGGTAACGGTTGATGCCGGTACCGGCCGGGATCAGCTTTCCGATGATCACGTTCTCCTTCAGACCCTGCAGCTTGTCGCTGCGGCAGTTGATCGCCGCATCGGTCAGCACACGCGTGGTCTCCTGGAACGACGCCGCGCTCAGCCACGAGTCGGTGGCCAGCGACGCCTTCGTGATACCCATCAGCACCGGACGGCCGGCAGCCGGCTCGCCGCCCTCGGCCACCACCCGGCGGTTGGACGCCTCGAACTCCGCACGGTCGATCAGCGAGCCGGGCAGGAACTCCGTCGAGCCCGAGTCGATGATGGTGACCCGGCGCAGCATCTGGCGGACGATCACCTCGATGTGCTTGTCGTGGATCGACACACCCTGGGCCCGGTAGACCTCCTGGACCTCGCGGACCAGGTGGATCTGCACCTCACGCGGGCCCTGCACGCGCAGCACCTCGTGCGGGTCGGCCGAGCCTTCCATCAGCTGCTGGCCCACCTCGACGTGGTCGCCGTCGGCGAGCACCCGCTCGGAACCGTCCTCGTGCTTGAACACCCGCAGACGCTGACGCTTGGACAGCTTGTCGTAGACCACTTCCTCGCCGCCGTCGTCGGGAACGACGGTGATCTTGTAGAAGCGCTCGCCGTCCTCGAGGCGCACCCGGCCGGTGACATCGGCGATCGGTGCCTTCCCACGCGGGATCCGGGCCTCGAACAGCTCCTGGACACGCGGCAGACCGCCGGTGATGTCCTCACCCACACCACCCTGGTGGAAGGTACGCATGGTCAGCTGCGTGCCGGGCTCACCGATGGACTGGGCGGCCACGATGCCGACCGCCTCACCGATGTCCACCAGCTTGCCGGTGGCCATCGAGCGTCCGTAGCAGGTGGCGCAGACGCCGGTACCGGTGGTGCAGGTCAGCACCGAACGCACCTTGATCTGCGTGATACCCGCGGCCAGCAGGGCCTCGATCGACGGGTCGCCGAGGTCCTCGCCGCGCGCGACGATGACATTGCCGGCCTCGTCCACCGCGTCGGCGCCCAAAGTCCGTGCGTACGCCGAGGTTTCGATGTACGGGTCACGGATCAAGGTGCCGTCCGGCTGACGCTCGGCCAGCTCGACGACGATGCCGCGCTCGGTCTGGCAGTCGTGCTCGCGCACGATCACGTCCTGGCTGACGTCCACCAGACGACGGGTCAGGTAGCCGGAGTCGGCGGTACGAAGCGCCGTGTCCGCCAGACCCTTTCGAGCACCGTGGGTGTTGATGAAGTACTCCAGCACGGTCAGGCCCTCGCGGAACGACGACTTGATCGGACGCGGGATGAACTCACCCTTCGGGTTGGTCACCAGACCCTTCATGCCGGCCAGCGTTCGGGTCTGGGTGAAGTTACCGGTGGCGCCCGACTCCACGATCGTGATGATCGGGTTGTCGCTCGGGTAGTGCTCCCGCAGCGCCTGGCCGACCTCGTCGGTGGCTTCCTTCCAGATCTCGACCAGGGCCTCGTTGCGCTCGTCGTGGTTCAGAGCACCACGCTGGAACTGCTTTTCGACCTTCTCCGCGCGCTCTTCGTAGGCGTCCAGAATCTCCTTCTTGCGCGGCGGCACCAGCACGTCGGCCATCGAGACCGTGACACCGCTGCGGGTCGCCCAGTAGAAACCGGCGTCCTTGAGCTTGTCCACGGTCTGTGCGACCACGATCATCGGGTAGCGCTCGGCCAGGTCGTTGATGATCGAGGCCTGCACCTTCTTGTGCATCTGCTTGTTCACGAACGGATAGCCCAGCGGCAGCAGCTCGTTGAACAGCACCCGGCCCAGCGTCGTCTCGGCCACCCAGGCGTCACCCGGCTGCCAGCCGTTGGCACCGAACAGCTCGGCCTCGCGCTCGGCGGGCGGACGCAGCTGGGTCAGCCGCACCTTGATCTTGGCCCGCACCGAGAGCACCCCGCGGTCGGCGGCCATGATGGCCTCCGCCGGCGAGGAGTAGACGCCGCTCTCCGACTGGTCCGTCGCGGCGGCCTGGAACTCGCCCTTATCGCCGGGAACCTCGGTGGTCAGGAAGAACAGCCCCGTCACCATGTCCAGACGCGGCATGGCCAGCGGCCGGCCGGAGGCCGGCGACAGGATGTTGTTCGACGACAGCATCAGGATGCGTGCTTCGGCCTGCGCCTCGGCGCTCAGCGGCAGGTGCACGGCCATCTGGTCACCGTCGAAGTCGGCGTTGAACGCCTCACACACCAACGGGTGCAGCTGAATAGCCTTGCCTTCCACCAGCATCGGCTCGAAAGCCTGAATGCCCAGCCGGTGCAGGGTAGGTGCACGGTTCAGCAGCACCGGGTGCTCGGCGATGACCTCTTCGAGCACGTCCCACACCTGCGGACGCTGACGCTCCACCATCCGCTTGGCGCTCTTGATGTTCTGCGCGTGGTTGAGGTCGACGAGCCGCTTCATCACGAACGGCTTGAACAGCTCGAGCGCCATCAGCTTGGGCAGACCGCACTGGTGCAGCTTGAGCTGCGGGCCGACCACGATGACCGAACGGCCGGAGTAGTCGACACGCTTGCCGAGCAGGTTCTGGCGGAACCGGCCCTGCTTGCCCTTGAGCAGGTCGGACAGCGACTTCAGCGGACGGTTACCCGGCCCGGTGACCGGACGGCCACGGCGGCCGTTGTCGAACAGCGCGTCCACTGACTCCTGAAGCATGCGCTTCTCGTTATTGACGATGATCTCGGGCGCGCCGAGGTCGATCAGCCTCTTGAGCCGGTTGTTGCGGTTGATCACGCGGCGGTACAGGTCGTTGAGGTCCGAGGTGGCGAACCGGCCACCGTCGAGCTGCACCATCGGACGCAGTTCCGGCGGGATCACCGGGACGGCGTCGAGCACCATGCCCATCGGCGAGTTGCCCGACTGCTGGAATGCGGCGACCACCTTGAGGCGCTTGAGAGCACGAAGCTTCTTCTGCCCCTTGCCACTGCGGATAACCTCACGCAGGTTCTCGGCCTCGGCGTCGATGTCGAAGGTCTCGATCAGCTTCTGGATCGACTCCGCGCCCATGGCCCCGGTGAAGTACTCGCCGTAGCGGTCCTGCAGCTCGCGGTACAGGTTCTCGTCGACGATCAGCTGCTTGGGAGCCAGCTTGGTGAAGGTGCTCCAGATGTCCTCCAGCCGGTCCAGCTCGCGCTGAGCCCGGTCGCGCAGCTGACGCATCTCGCGCTCGCCGCCGTCGCGAACCTTGCGCTTGGCGTCGGCCTTGGCGCCCTCGGCCTCCAGCTCGGCCAGGTCGGCCTCGAGCTTCTGGGCGCGGGCCTCCAGGTCGGCGTCACGCTGGTCCTCGACCGCCTTGCGCTCCACCATCATCTCGGCCTCGAGCGTGGACAGCTCGTTGTGCCGCATCTCGTCGTCGACCGCGGTGATCACGTACGCGGCGAAGTAGATGATCTTTTCCAGGTCCTTGGGGGCCAGGTCCAGCAGGTACCCCAGGCGCGACGGCACACCCTTGAAGTACCAGATGTGAGTGACCGGAGCGGCCAGCTCGATGTGGCCCATCCGCTCACGGCGCACCTTGGCGCGGGTCACCTCGACGCCGCAGCGCTCACAGATGATGCCCTTGAAGCGCACCCGCTTGTACTTGCCGCAGTAGCACTCCCAGTCGCGAGTCGGCCCGAAGATCTTCTCGCAGAACAGGCCGTCCTTCTCGGGCTTGAGCGTGCGGTAGTTGATGGTCTCCGGCTTCTTTACCTCGCCGTAGGACCACTGACGGATGTCCTCCGCAGTCGCCAGGCCGATTCGGAGTTCATCGAAGAAGTTGACGTCTAACACGTAACTCCCTTTCCCCTTGCGGGATTAGTGACTGAAAATCTGATTCAAGAAGATCAGGCAAGATCCTCGACAGACGCGGATTCGTTGCGCGACAAGTTGATTCCCAGGTTGGCCGCCGCCCGCTCAAGGTCTTCGTCCTCGCCCTCGCGCAGCTCGATGGCCGCACCGTCGGACGACAGCACCTCAACGTTGAGGCACAGCGACTGCAGCTCCTTGAGCAGCACCTTGAACGACTCGGGGATGCCCGGCTCGGGGATGTTCTCGCCCTTGACGATGGCCTCGTAGACCTTGACCCGGCCGACCGTGTCGTCGGACTTGATGGTCAACAGCTCCTGCAGCGTGTATGCCGCGCCGTAGGCCTGCATGGCCCAGCACTCCATCTCACCGAACCGCTGGCCACCGAACTGCGCCTTACCGCCCAGCGGCTGCTGGGTGATCATCGAGTACGGGCCGGTGGAGCGGGCGTGAATCTTGTCGTCGACAAGGTGGTGCAGCTTCATGATGTACATGTAGCCAACCGTCACCGGGTACGGGAACGGTTCACCGCTGCGTCCGTCGAACAGCACGGCCTTGCCGTCGCCGTTGACCATCACGTCGCCATCGCGGTTGGGCAGCGTGCACGACAGCAGGCCCTGCAGCTCCTCTTCCTTGGCGCCGTCGAACACCGGGGTCGACACGATCTGGTTCGGCTGAGCATGCCGGAGGTCCTCCGGCAGGTTGGCCGCCCAGTCCGGGGTGCCCTCGATGTTCCAGCCGGCCTTGGCCACCCACCCGAGGTGGGTCTCCAGGATCTGGCCGATGTTCATCCGTCGCGGCACACCGTGGGTGTTCAGGATGATGTCCACCGGGGTGCCGTCCGGCAGGAACGGCATGTCCTCCACCGGCAGGATCTTGCCGATGACGCCCTTGTTCCCGTGCCGTCCGGCCAGCTTGTCACCGTCGGAGATCTTGCGCTTCTGAGCGACGTAGACCCGGACCAGCTCGTTGACGCCGGCGGGCAGTTCGTCGTCGTCCTCGCGGGAGAACACCCGGATGCCGATGACCTTGCCGGACTCACCGTGCGGCACCTTCAGTGAGGTGTCGCGGACCTCGCGGGCCTTCTCACCGAAGATGGCGCGCAGCAGCCGCTCCTCCGGGGTCAGCTCGGTTTCACCCTTCGGGGTGACCTTGCCGACCAGGATGTCGCCGTCACGGACCTCGGCACCGATGCGCACGATGCCGCGCTCGTCCAGGTCCGCCAGCACCTCGTCGGAGACGTTCGGGATGTCCCGGGTGATCTCCTCGGCGCCCAGCTTGGTGTCGCGGGCGTCGATTTCGTGCTCTTCGATGTGGATCGAGGTGAGCACGTCCTCTTCGACGAGGCGGTTGGACAGGATGATGGCGTCCTCGTAGTTGTGACCCTCCCACGGCATGACGGCCACCAGCAGGTTCTTGCCCAGGGCCATCTCACCGTTCTCGGTGCAGGGGCCGTCGGCGATCACCTGACCGGCCTCCACCCGGTCGCCGGCGTCCACGATCGGCGACTGGTTTGCGCAGGTGCCGTGGTTGGAGCGGGCGAACTTGCGCATCCGGTAGGTGCGCCGGGTGCCGGCGTCGTGCATGACGGTGATGTAGTCCGCCGACACCTCCTCGATGACGCCGGCCTCTTCGGCCACGACGACGTCACCGGCGTCGATCGCCGCACGCAACTCCATACCGGTGCCCACCAGCGGTGCCTCGCTGCGCACCAGCGGAACCGCCTGGCGCTGCATGTTGGCACCCATCAGGGCACGGTTGGCGTCGTCGTGCTCGAGGAACGGAATCATCGCGGTGGCCACCGACACCATCTGGCGCGGCGAGACGTCCATGTAGTCCACCTCGGACGACGGGACGTACTCGACCTCGCCCGCCTTGCGGCGGACCAGAACGCGCGGCTCGGCAAACCGGCCGCTCTCGTCGATCGGCGAGTTGGCCTGCGCCACCACGTGGCGGTCCTCCTCGTCGGCGGTCAGGTAGTGGATCTCATCGGAGACCACACCGTCGACCACCTTCCGATAAGGCGTCTCGATGAAGCCGAACGGGTTGACCCGCGCGTACACCGACAGCGAGCCGATCAGGCCGATGTTCGGGCCTTCCGGGGTCTCGATCGGGCACATCCGGCCGTAGTGCGACGGGTGGACGTCACGGACTTCCAGGCCGGCGCGCTCACGTGACAGACCGCCAGGCCCCAGCGCCGACAGACGACGCTTGTGAGTCAGACCCGACAGCGGGTTGTTCTGGTCCATGAACTGCGACAGCTGGCTGGTGCCGAAGAACTCCTTGATCGCGGCGACGACCGGCCGGATGTTGATCAGGGTCTGCGGCGTGATCGCCTCGACGTCCTGAGTGGTCATCCGCTCGCGGACGACGCGCTCCATGCGGGACATGCCGACCCGGATCTGGTTCTGGATCAGCTCGCCGACGGTACGCAACCGGCGGTTGCCGAAGTGGTCGATGTCGTCGGTCTCCACCGGCACCTCGGTGCCGCCGGGGACGGTCATCGTGTGCTGGCCCTCGTGCAGGCGGACCAGGTACTCGATGGTGGCGACGACGTCTTCCTCAGTCAGCGTGGAGCTGGTGATCGGATCGCCGACGTGCAGGCCGAGCTTCTTGTTGACCTTGTAGCGGCCCACCCGGGCCAGGTCGTAACGCTTCTCCTTGAAGAACAGGTTCTCCAGCAGGGTCTGCGCGGACTCCTTGGTGGGGGGTTCGCCCGGCCGCAGCTTGCGGTAGATGTCCAGCAGCGCCTCGTCGGTGCCGGCGGTGTTGTCCTTCTCCAGCGTGCCCATCATGATCTCGGAGAAGCCGAACCGCTCGTGGATCTGCTCGTTGGTCCAGCCGAGGGCCTTGAGCAGCACGGTGACGGGCTGGCGGCGCTTGCGGTCGATACGCACGCCGACGGTGTCGCGCTTGTCGACGTCGAACTCCAGCCAGGCGCCACGGCTGGGGATCACCTTGACGCTGTGCAGCATCTTCTCGGTGGACTTGTCGATCGTCTCGTCGAAGTACACACCGGGCGAACGGACCAGCTGGCTCACGACGACACGCTCGGTGCCGTTGATGATGAAGGTGCCCTTCTCGGTCATCATCGGGAAGTCACCCATGAACACCGTCTGGCTCTTGATCTCGCCGGTGTTGTTGTTGATGAACTCGGCCGTGACGAACAGCGGAGCCGCGTACGTCATGTCCTTGTCTTTGCACTCGTCGACGGGCGCCTTGACCTCGTCGAAGCGAGGGTCGGAGAACGACAGCGACATCGAGCCGGAGAAGTCCTCGATCGGTGAGAGCTCGTCGAGCACCTCTTCGAGGCCGCCCTTGGGGCTGACCTCGCCGCGCTCCAGCGCGCGCTCTCGCCAAGCCTGCGAGCCGATCAGCCACTCGAATGAGTCGGTCTGAACGTCAAGCAGCCCCGGAACCTCGAGCGGTTCACGGAGCTTGGCGAATGAAACGCGGTTCGGCGCCCCAGGTACGGAGTTGTTTGAGCTCTGGCGGAAATCAGCCAAGATGCATCCTTCCAGCACCTCGTGCGACTAACGAGAGCTAGAAGTGAAAGCCGGTGCGACCCGGTGCCCACCAAAGCCTGTTCGCCGCAGATAATTGTGTCGGTTCGGCTGGCGGACGAACTGTCCGGATCTCACGCACGCACGTAGCTGAGCCGCGGTTTGGGGCTCAGGCTAAGACTGCGGTGTCTTTAGCGGCCAAGAGGCGATTGTGAGGTGGGCAGGAAGTAGCCAGCGCAACGTCCAACAATAGCGCAGACGCGCGCATTCCTCAAATACCCACAACAACTAGCGGTCATACGCCGTCCCCGGATCTTATGACGACCGATGGCGCTGGCTGGCGACCTCGAGTTGCCCAAGGACAGATACGACACATGCTGCCCAACAGATTGACCCGTTTAGGCCCCGTCGTCAAGGGGTGCACGCGGCAAGTTGTGGGAAGTTGTGGTTAATTCCCCGACGGCCGCCCACCAGGTGAACAGCGCAAGGCAGCAGGGTATTGCAGTCTTCGCGAACCCCGCCCGCAGGACAAAAATCCCGCCGAGGGCAATTCGTCAGGGGAGCCAGTCCCCCGGGCTCAGGACGTTCGCTACGGGATCAGAATTCGTGCGACTGGTACTTGTGCGTGCCCTCGAGGTCGTCGAGGATCGCCGCCTGCGCGTCCTTGGGGAGCGTGTGCAGCATCGCCCGCACCCGGGCCTGACGACGGGCGACCGCCTTGCGCTCCGGCATCCCGGGCGACGCGACGATCTGCGGCGGCACGCCCTCGATCTCCTCCACACCGCCGGCGTGCTGACCGGCGTCGAGCGCGGCCTGCTCTTCGGCCATGGTGGCCTCGTCCTTCTCCTCGGACATACCGATCGGCCCGATCCGGCGGCCGTTGAGGAACTGCCGCACCACGGGTTCGTCGCTGGTCAGCAGCACCTCGCGGGGCCCGAACATGACCAGGTGCTTACGGAAGAGCATGCCCATGTTGTCCGGAACGGTCCGGGCGATGTTGATGTTGTGCGTCACGATGAGGATGGTCGCGTCGATCTGGGCGTTGATGTCCATGATCAGCTGGCTCAGGTAGGCGGTACGAACCGGGTCCAGACCGGAGTCCGGCTCGTCGCAGAGGATGATCTGCGGGTCCAGCACCAGGGCCCGGGCCAGGCCGGCACGCTTGCGCATACCACCGGAGATCTCACCGGGGAACTTCTTCTCGTCGCCGCCGAGACCCACCATCGTCAGTTTCTCCATGACGATGTCGCGGATCTCCTTTTCCTTCTTCTTGGTGTGCTCACGCAAGGGGAAGGCGGTGTTGTCGTACAGGTTCATCGAACCGAACAGCGCACCGTCCTGGAACAGCACGCCGAACAGGGTGCGGATCTCGTACAGCTCTTTCGCCGAGCACTCGATGATGTCGGTGCCGTCGATGATGATCGAGCCGCGCTCCGGGCGCAGCAGACCGATCAGGGACTTCAGGAAGACGGACTTGCCGGTACCCGACGGGCCCAGGAGAACGCTGACCTCCCCGGAGGGAATCTCGAGCGTGACGTCTTCCCAGATCCTCGAGGATCCGAAGGACTTCGTGAGTCCGTTGACCTCGATGCTGACGCCCATGGGAAATCCTTCCGTCAACGCGCAAATTCGCCACCAGGCCCCGTGTGGCTTGAGTCACTGTAGCGCACGCCCGGTACGCCGTAGCAGGGTTGCAAAGATAACAATCTGCGGCAGCTCAGGATCAGCCGCGTCAGCCCGCCGGCGCCCAGTTGCCGTGGAACCCCATCGGGACCCGCTGGGGCAGGTGCACGGTGGCGACCGACTCCAGCGTTTGGGCGTCCAGCAGCAGCAACTGACCCTCGTCCCTGCCGCGGTGGTAGCCGTACCCCATCAGGACCCCGTCGTCTTCCGCTTGGCCGCCGGTGCCGTCAGACGGGTTGGGCACAAATGACATCTCACCGATCACAAGTTCGGGGTCCAGCGACGCGACCTCACTCGAGCCGGTCGCGTAGTCGTGCTTGTACAGCGCGGTCACCATCGGCATGCCCTGCTGCTCGGCGAGATAGCCGTCGTCGACCCCGACGGCGTAGCCGAACCGGTGCCGGGCGCCCGTCAGGGTCTCGTTGATCCGGGGGAACTCCTGTGGCCGGTCGTCGCGACGTTCGGTGGACACCGATCCGGTGGCCAGGTTGATGGTCCAGCGCTCCAGCATCGGTTGGGTGTCTCCGGGACCGCGCCGGTCGTGGTCGAACATCCGCTCGTAACTGACCACGTCGAGCACCAGGTATTCCGAGCCGTTGCGGATTTCGGAGTAGGCGTTGAGCGGGTGATAGACGTAGCAGGGCGCGATATCGAACCAGCGCACATCACGGTCGGACCCCTCCCTCGGCATCACCCCGACGCGCGCGGGATACGACGTGTTCCACGCATACGGCATCCGGTCGGTCGGTTTGGGATTGCTGTTCAGCCGCGCCGCGATCGGGCCCGGTATCCGCAGGCGGCCTACCAGCGACTGCATCACCAGCTGTGCAGGCACGCTCAGCCAGCGGGGCACCTTGACCGGGAGCACCTGCCCCGGGTCGAACGTGACCGGCAGGTCGTAAATGACCACATATTTGTCGGTAAGCGAGAAGTCATGCATCATCGGCGATCCGCTCACGCGGATGTCGACGGTGCGACGGGCCCGTCCCTGGGTGTCGATCACCGAGTACTGCACCGTTCGCCCGCGGGCGAACGAGTAGGAGACGGCGTGCAATTCGCCGGTGTGCGGGTCGCGGTGCGGGTGGGCGGTGTAGCCGCCGTACAGCGTCCCGTCGAAGTCACACGTCCCGACCGTGTCGAGTTCCTCGGTGAGCTCGTAATTGGCGACGCCGCCCTCCACCAGCGCCAGCGTGCGGCCGGCGTGCTCCAGCACGCTGGTGTTGGCGCCCAGAGCCAGCAGGCCCGCCCTCGGGTCCAGCCGGGCCGGGGCCGGCTCCCCGAGCTTGGCGGCCACCGATGCACTGCGCACCCAGCGGTTGCGGTACCAGCGGGCCTGCCCGTCCCGCAGTGACACCCCGTGGACCATCCCGTCGCCGCTGAACCAGTGATAGGTGGCCGGATTGACCTCCGCGGCGGGATTCGGCCCGTTGCGCAGGTAACGCCCGTCCAGATGCTCGGGTATCCGCCCGGTCACCCGCAGATCGGTGGCGGTGACTTCGGCCTTCACGGGCGCCAGAAAGTCCTCGAGGTAGGGGTTCCGGATTTCGGCCGTCTGCGTCACCGTCATGTCTGAGCTCCTATAACATTGTTATTTCAGCGTTATCGAAACCGTACGCCGCTGATCGTCCGATGGCAATATTGTGTGGCGAGATGACTACCGACCCGACCACCCGCAGCGTCCGCGACGACCTGCTGCACGCAGCCGTGGGGCTTCTCAACGACCACGGGCCCGACGCGCTGCAGACCCGCAAGGTGGCCGGCGCCGCGGGAACGTCGACGATGGCCGTCTACACCCACTTCGGCGGCATGCGTGAGCTCATCGCCGCGGTCGCCGAAGAGGGTTTGCGGCAGTTCGGCACCGCGCTGACCGTCGCGCAGACCGACGATCCGGTGGCAGACCTGATGGCCGTCGGCGCCGCGTACCGGCGTTACGCGATCGAGCGGCCGCACATGTACCGGTTGATGTTCGGCAGCACCAGTGCGCACGGCATCAAGGCGCCGGCGGGCAATGTTCTGACGCTCACCCTCGACGAGATCGAAAAGCAAGAATCCAGCTTCACGCATGTGGTGCGCGCCGTGCACCGGTCGATGCTGGCCGGCCGCATCACCGCCTCGGCCGCAGACGACGACGCCGCCGTGGTGGCGACCGCGGCCCAGTTCTGGGCGTTGATCCACGGCTTCGTCATGCTCGAGCTGGCCGGGTTCTACGGTGACGACGGGTCGGCACTGTTGCCGGTGCTCGCCGGTATGACGACGAATCTGCTTGTGGCTCTAGGTGATTCACCCGAGCTGGTGCACCGGTCCCGGCAGGCGCTGATCGCCGCCCGCTGAGTGGCTCCGGGCACGCAAACGCCCCCGGGGCCGGTGGGCTCCCGGGGGCGTTTGTGCACTGCGTTTGTGCAATGACTACTTGACGGTGACGCTGGCGCCGGCGGCCTCGAGCTTGGCCTTGGCCTCGTCGGCGGCCTCCTTGGAGACCTTCTCGAGCAGCGGCTTGGGGGCGCTGTCGACCAGGTCCTTGGCCTCCTTGAGGCCCAGACCGGAGACGATCTCACGCACCACCTTGATGACGCCGATCTTCTTCTCACCGGCGCCCTCGAGGATCACGTCGAACTCCGACTGCTCCTCGGCGGCCTCGGCGGGGGCACCGCCACCGCCACCACCGGCTGCCGCGACGGCGACCGGCGCGGCCGCGGTGACCTCGAAGGTCTCCTCGAACTTCTTGACGAAGTCCGACAGCTCCAACAGGGTCATTTCCTTGAACGCGTCGAGCAGGTCGTCGCTGGAGATCTTTGCCATGGTTTTTTCCTCCTGAGTTTCTCGGGTTTTTGGGTTTATGGGTTATTCGGCGGCTTCGGGGGTTGCCTCGGCGGCCTCGGCGGCAGGAGCCGCGGTGGTCGCGGGGGCTTCGGTGCCCTTCTTTTCCTGGAGGGCGGCCAGCAGGCGGGCCATCTGCGACGCGGGTGCGTTGAACAGCCCGGCAGCCTTGGCGAGGTTGCCCTTCATCGCGCCGGCCAGCTTGGCCAGCAGCACCTCGCGGGATTCCAGGTCCGCGATGCGCTCGACTTCGGCGACGGTCAGCGGGTGGCCGTCCATGTAGCCGCCCTTGATGACCAGCGCCTTGTGCTCCTTGGCGAAGGTCTTCAAAGCCTTGGCGGCGTCCACCGGCTCACCGGTGACGAACGCGATGGCCGTCGGGCCGGCGAACAGCTCGTCGAGGCCCTCGATTCCGGCCTCCGACGCAGCGCGCTTGATGAGGGTGTTCTTGGCCACCGCGTAGGTGGTCGACTCCCCCAGCGACCGGCGCAGCTCGGCCAGGTTGGCCACGGACAAGCCGCGGTACTCGGTGATGACCGTCGCCGTCGATGCCTTGAAGTGCTCTGTGATGTCTGCGACGGCGGTGGCCTTGTCAGCCCGGGCCATGCATACCTCCTACAAGTGTGGTGGCCACCGGAGGAACGACGAACGCCCCGGCGCAGGATGCGGCCGGGGCGTGAAATGCACCGGCGAGTGCGCCGGTGATGGTGCCTCGTCCTCCTGCGTGGGCCGCCGGGATGTTCCCGGACCTTCAACCGATTGCTCGGTGACCGACGGTCTTTGGTGGATCGGCACCACAATAGCGTGGGTCCCCGCGATCAGCCAAAACGCGTCCGGCCGCCTACAGCCCGACCAGTCGCGCGGCACCGATCAGTCCGGCGTCGCCCCCGAGGTCGGCCGGCACCACCCGCAGGCCGGCCAGGAAATCCAGGCGCGCGTACTCGGCCAGCGCACTGCGCAGCGGGTCGAACAGCAGGCCGCCGGACTTGGCCACTCCCCCGCCGATGACGACCAGGTCCAGGTCGCACACCGCAGCAACCGAGGCGATCATCGCGGCCAGCGCGCGGGTGCCGCGGGCGAAGGCCTGCAAGGCCACCTCGTCTCCGGCCGCGGCCGCCGCAGACAGTTCCCGTGCGCCGGCGCCCGCCGCTGCAGACCAGCCGTTGGCCCGCGCCCACCGCGTCATCGAGGGACCCGAGGCGATCGTCTCCACACAGCCGCGGCCGCCGCACGCACACGGCAGCCCGTCCCGATCGACCACCATGTGACCGACATGGCCGGCGTTGCCGGTGCGGCCGGTGTACGGCACCCCGTCGAGCACCAGGCCGCCGCCGACGCCGGTGGACACCACCATGCCCAGCAGGAAACCCGCGCCGCGGCCGGCGCCGATCCAGTGCTCCCCCAGTGCCATGCAGACGCCATCGCCGCCCAGCCGGACCGGCACACCCGGCACCGCTGCCGCCACCCGGTCGCGCAGCGGGAACCCGCGCCAGGCCCGGATGTTGACCGGGCTGACGGTTCCGGTGGCCAGGTCGACGGGGCCGGCCGAGGCGATACCCACCCCCGCCACCGTTCCCCCGGCCGCACGCAACGCCTCGCCGACCATGGTGGCCACCGCATCCCACACCTGTTCTGCGCCGGCGCCGGACGGGGTGGGACAGGTGGCGTTGTAGACCAGCGTGCGGGTCGGGTCGGCGAGGGCGGCGGGGTCGGCGAGCCCGGCGGCGATCTTGGTGCCGCCGATATCGAGGCAGAGGGTGAGCATCAGTGTCGGTGGGTGTTGTCGGGCTGGCGCGGGTCGCCAGGATGTTCGTAGCCCGGTGCCAGCTGTACCAGCGCGGCGCGGCGGGCGTCCAGCCACACCCGGAATGCGCGCCGGCGCGCCGCTGCCAACAGATGATGGCTGATGGCCGACCGCACCTCCTCCAGCGGCGGCGCGGCGTCCGGGGGGACGCGCCAGCCGTGACTTCCGGCCTGCGATCGCGCGAACCGCAGTGGGTTGCGGGCGTGGTAGGCCGCGACGTCGTCGGCGCTGACCTCGACACCGGCGGTCACCTCGGCGAATAGAGCGCGTGCCCGCGGCTCGGCCAGCGCCGCCGCCGCGATGCTGCCGATCTCGAGCCGGGCGGTCACATCGGGCAGCAGATCGTCCTCGGGCGGGGCGCCGGTGCCGTCAAGACCACGGGCTGCGGCCTCCGCGGCAACCACCCGCTCGGTAACGAGCAGCTGCGTCAGCCAGCGCCGCAGCTGGCGGCCCTCGCTGGTGCCGGGTGCGGGCAGCGCGTTGGCCTGGGGGCCGCCGCGCAGCCGCGCCTCACGCGCGTCGACGTCGGCGACGACGACCGGAACGCCGGCCACGGTCGCTACAGATCGCATGTCACCATCACTTTCACCGCCGGGGAGTAGATCAGTCGGCCCGCGCAGCCGACCCGGACCAGAGCCCACCACTGCCCCGGATCCAGCCAGGCCGGCGGGCAGACATCGAAGACGAGTTCGACGTCTCCCAGCGCGGGCAGCTCAGCGCCGAGCACGGCCGGCCCCATCCACTCCCACGTTCCCCAGGGGCTGATCAAGTGCGCTTCGACGGCAAGGCCGGCCCGGGCACGGCTGGCGACGGTCACCGACAGCCGCGCCGTTTCCCCGGCGGCCACCGCTACCTCGGCGGGACCGTCGACGAGATACACGACGTCACCGCCGTCGTCACCGACATCCACAAACGCGACATCCTCGACCACCTGGCGCCACGCGGCCGGCACGTCGTCGTCGGTGACGCGCAACTGGGCCCGGATCGGGTACCGCCCGGCGGGCGCGTGGCCCGGGATCCCGACCACGACGTCGGTTTCCAGGTGGGCTCCGGGCTCCAGCGTGAACGGCGACGCCACCGGGTCGACCGACCAGCCGTCCGGACCCACCACGTCGACAGCGCCGCCGAGCGCGGCGTCGGTGCAGTCGCTGGCAACGGTCAGGCGCAACGTCACCTCACGAAGGTCCACGCCGGTGTCGACACTCACCTGCTGCGGGCGCAGGTGAGCCACCACCGGTAGCCCGCCCAGCGGCGCGGGACCGCGATTGTGCAGCCAATAGCGCGCGTACAGCGGCTGAGCCGGTTCGGTGTGCGGGGCCAGTGCCACCGGGTCGACGGGCACGGCCGCGACGTCGAGGCGTGCCAGCACGGTCGCGACCTGGTAGCCGTGCAGATCGATGCGGCGTTTGCGCCGTTCGGCCTCCTCCAGCAGGTTCGCCTCGGCGAGCCCACGCAGCGGGCCGAGGTCCGAGCCGACCACCACCCGCGCAGCGGCGCCGGTCGATTCCACGAGTCGCAGCGCGACGTCGCCGGGTGAGACGGGCCGGGCACTGCCGGCGGCCAGCGGGTTGCCGGCGGCCTTCAACGCCCCCACCTGCACCGCGTCGGCCGGCTCGACATGCAGCAGGGATCCGTTCGCCGGCAACAAGCCGCGCTGTTCGCTAGGGGTGAGTGCCAGCAGCGGATTGGAGAACTGTGCGCTGCGGGCCGGGAGCCCGATTCGGCGCCAGTCGCCGTCGCCGCAGATCAGCGCATAGTCGAAATGGTGCGTCCAGTGCTGCAACTGGAAGTTGGAGCCGTCGGGCGCCGTGCGGCGCGGTTCGTCGATCCAGGTTCCGGACGGCCAGCCGGTGCAGGACCGCATCAGGGCAGTGTGCAGCGTGCCGTCGACCTCCACCGCAAAGCTCGGCACGCCCCGGTTGAGCAAGGCGACGGTGTAATCCTCGAAAGGATCCGCTTTTGACGGAACCTGCTGCACGACAACAATTTCGGCGTCTGCAAGGTCCTCGGCGACGGCCGCGATCGCGGCGGCCAGGTTCCGTGCGCCGGCGCCGTCGATGATGAGCACCGGCACCGCGTCCGGCTCTCGCAGGTCGGCGTCGGGAACCCAGACGGCCGCCAGTCCCGTCGCCGCCGGCACCCACACCCGGGCCTGACCGCTCTGTGCGAGCTGCCGCTCGAGTTCGGCGGTGTAGGCGGGGTCGGCGGCGGCCAGTACCGCCCGGGTGAACGCATTGCGGGCGGGCCCGCCCAGGGCAATACGCGCGTCCGGCAGGTTGGAGTCGACGTCGAGATTGCCGTAGCGCGGCCTGTCGGCGCCGCTGCTGGTCGCCGTCACGCCGGCGCGCACCAGCGCGACCATGAGCTCGCGTGCCATCGGACCGGTCGCCGGCTCCGAGGGCGCCACCACCTCGGCGACCGATATCGCCCGGGTGGCACTCCCCACGCGGACGCGGGCCGCCGTGGACAGCCCGAACCATCCGTACGCCGGGTTGTCCAGCGTCCAAAGATGTTCGGCGGTATCCACGGACTGCTCACCGTCATGCAGCAAGGCAAAGCCGCGCCCGACGACGGCGTCCCCGACCTCGCTGACCGGCATGGCGCCGGACACCGGACAGGGCCAGCGCAGCCGCACCAACCGGTCCTCGCCCACGAATTCGTCGATGGTGGTGCGACAATCGACACGGTCGGTGCCGTGCCACAGCGTCAGGGTCTGGGTGTAGCGCAGCAGGTCGCCGATCCGGCCGCCGATCACCAGTCGCTCACCGAGTGGTCCCCGGTACGCCTGCACGGTTGCCGTGAATTCCGAGCTGCACACCACCGGCCCGCGCGGCAGCAGATGCCAGGGGCCCTCACCCTGCGTCGGGTGCGATGCGTATTCCTCGTAGACCGCGAGCTCGTTGCCCACCCGGCCGGCGGCGATCAACTCCCGGCCGTCGCGAACGAGCGACGCCACCGACCCGCCGCGTTGCGGATCGACGGCGAGCCGGTAGTACTCGTTGCCGATCCGGGCGCCGGCCACCGCCTGCCACCCCGCGGCGTGGTCGGTGGGCACCAGCCGGTAGGCCCGCCAGCCCAGCGATGGCACGTCTGTTGCCAGCCACGTCACCGATCGGCCGTCGTGCTCGACGTGCACGGGCAGCTCAGCGCCGTCGGAGTCCAGCACCCGTACGCCGGCAACCGGGGGATCCAGCCGGACCGTGACGACATCGCTGCGCCGCTGTGTCACCGGGTTCCACACCACCACCGAGTGCGCGGCATCGGCCACCAGACCGGACAGCAGCTCAAGTGCGGTGTCGCGGCAGGTGCTGCCCAGCTCCCACGCGTCGCGCCAGCCGGTGAGCAGGTCGAGATAGACCTGGTCGGATTCCGAGCCGGTGATGGCGTCGTGGTGAGCTCCGTACGCCAGCTGTACCCACGCCTTGGCAAACGCGGCCTGCGGGTACTGCGACCCGGTCAGCACCCCGGCGAACACCGCGAAGCGCTCGGCGTCCAGCACCGCATTCTCGGCGGCCCGGTTCGCCTGCTTGGTGTCGATGTAAGACACGTCCTTGCCGGTGTAGATCGGGTTCATGTCGCGGGTCTGCGGCGATGCGACCACAGAGCGTTCGGCGAGTTCGGCACGCACCGCCGCGAAGAACTCCCGGGGCAGCCCGCACACGAACCGCGGCCACGTGTAACGCGCTGCCCAGTCGCGGTGGATCTCGGTGACCCATTTGTTCGGCGGCGTGTAATCGGTGCCGACGGGCAGCAGCACGTTGCGGGTCAGCGCGACCTTCTTCAGCTGGTCGAACAGCGCGTAAGTGGCCTCCTCCGCCTCGGCCAGCGTGGTCGACGAGTCCATCCACCAGCCGGCCGAGTAGTGCGCCGGCATGTAATGGGTGAGCAGGCCCCGGCCGGACGGCGAGATCCATTCGAACTCGCTGGAGAACTGCATGCGGTCCACGTCGCCGCCGGAAGCCGGCCCCCACTGATGGTGCGGGCCCCGCGCCCACGAACTCGATGTCAGGCCGGCGTCAGCGGCCATGCCGGGGAACTGCGGGTCATGCCCGAAGACGTCGAGCTGCCAGGCGGTGGCCGGGTCGGCGCCGAGCACGTCACGCTGAAACCCGATGCCGTGCACCAGGTTCCGGATCGTGGTCTCGGGGCTGGTGAGGTTGGTGTTGGGTTCGTTGTAGGTGCCGCCCATCACTTCGAGCCGGCCCTGCGCCAGCAAGCGGCGCAGGTCGGCACGGTCCTCCGGGCGGGTGTCCCAATACGGCTTGAGGTAGTCGACCTCGGCGAGCACGAACTTGTACTCCGGGTCGCGGCGCGCCATCTCCAGGTGCGCGTGCACCAGTTCGAAGCCATTGGTCTGACGGGCTCGCCCGGGCGGGTCTTCGTGCCACTCGCTGGTGTAGGCGGCCTGGGTGTTCCACCAGACGGGGTCGTAGTGGAAGTGGCTGACCATGAACATGGTCCAGCCGGGTTCGGCCACCACGAAATCGAAGTCCAGGCTGATGCCGCCGGCCTGCACGCGCGCGGCGCGACGGCCACCGGCAACCGGGCCGTCCACCACGACCGGCACCTCGACCACCTCTTGGCCGGCCGTCGCGACCGCCGCACCACGCAGGCCGTCACCGTCCACGCGCAGCGTCGTCGCCCGGTCGCACCCGGCGACGCCGATGCGGGCCAGCTGCAGGGGCTGGTCCGGCGGGCCGACGAACAGCTCGGTCGATGCCGCCGAAACCAGTTGCATGACCGCACCTTACGGTGCGCCGCCCGCGCGACGAAGACGTTTGCCCACCGCACGCGCCGCCGTCCGCACCTCGTCGGGCTCCAGCACCTCGAAATCGGTGCCCACCATCGCGAAGTACACCACCATCCGCTGCGGGTCGTCACCTCCCGCCGTCACCACGCAGGCCTCGTCCCCGTCGGGCTCGACGGTCATCGACTGCGGCGAGAAGTGGCGCGCGACGACGGAGGCCGGGACCGGGTACCGCACCCGGGCAACGTAGCGATAGGGCGCGGCGCTGATCGCGTGCCGGAGGAATTCGCGCGCGTCCGGCGCCTGCCGCGGGGTGAAGGTGCTGCCCGCCGCCTGCGTCGCGCCCATCCGGTCCAGCCGCAGGGTGCGCCAGTCGCTGCGGTCGCGGTCGTAGGCCAGCAGATACCAGCGCCGGCCGGTGGTCACCAGTTGATAGGGCTCCAAGCGACGCTTGCTGGGGGCACCGTCGCGCGCGGTGTATTCGGCCGTGACGTGCTCATGATCGCGGCATGCGCGGGCCAGCGTCATCAAGGTGTCCGGATCCACCGGGCTGTCCACCGAATCCGGCGTCAGGGTGACGGTGGCCTCGTGCACCGCGGCCACCTGGGAGCGCAGGCGCGCCGGCAGCACCTGGTCCAGCTTGCTGAGCGCTCGCAGCGCGGAATCCCCCACCCCGGCCACGCTGCCGCCCGCGGCCAGCCGCAGACACACCGCCACCGCCACCGCCTCGTCGGGATCGAGCAGCAGCGGCGGCAACGCCGCGCCGGCACCGAGCCGGTAGCCACCCCCGGCGCCTTTGCTCGCTTCCACCGGATAACCCAGCTCACGCAGCCGTTCGACGTCGCGCCGCACACTGCGGCCGGTCACCGATAACTGCCGGGCCAGTTCCTGCCCGGTCCACACCCGGCGCGACTGCAGCAGCCCCAGCAGCTGCAGCACACGACTCGTGGTCGCCGTCATGCCGCCAAGTCTGCCCCATGTTTAGGACCAAAACTGTCCGCTATTGCTGAAATGCTCGCAGGCATGGCAGACCTGATCACCCAGTTGGCCGACCAACTCGACTGGCACTGGAACACGCAAATGCGCCCGCGCCTGGACGGCCTGACCGACGACGAATACTTCTGGCGACCGGTGCCGGACTGCTGGACCGTCCATCCGAACGGTTCGGTGGACTTCAGTTACCCCAGCCCCAGCCCGGTGCCGTTCACCACCATCGCCTGGCGGCTGGCCCACGTGATCGTCGGAGTTTTCGCCATGCGCAACCACCACCACTTCGGTGGCCCGCCCGCCGACTACCAGAATTGGCAGTACGCCACCGACGCCGCGAGCGCCCTGCGGCAACTCGACGAGGAGTACGCGGCGTGGATCCGCGGGGTGCGCTCGCTGTCGGCCACCGACCTGGACCGGCCGTGCGGTCCGGCTGAGGGACCCTACGCCGAGCACACACTGAGCGAGCTGATCCTGCACATCAACCGGGAAGCCATCCACCACGGCGCCGAAATTGCTTGTCTGCGCGACCTTTACCTCCACACCCGAAAGGACTGATCATGCCCGCCCTCGCCCCCCCGGTCACCGACGAACGCAACGCCCTGCGCGAGTTCCTCGCCTACCACCAGAGCGCGTACTTCGCGGCGTCCTACGGCCTGACCGACGAGCAGGCCCGGTCGACACCGTCGGCCGGCTCGCTGTCGATCGGCGGCCTGATCAAACATGTCACCGGTATGCAGAAGATGTGGATGGCCAGGGTGGCCGCTGCCCCGGATGTTCCGCCGGCCGACTCACGCTCGTTCGAGGAACGCTCTGCGCAGTACGCCAACGAGTTCGTGATGCTGCCCGGCGAAACTCTGGCGGGGCTGCTCGAGGCGTTCGCCGCGCAGAACGCCGAAACCCTGCGGCTGGCCGACACCGCCGACCTCGATGCCGCGGTGCCGGTGCCGCGTGACGCTCCGTGGTTCCCCAAGGATGTCGCCGCCTGGTCGGTTCGCTGGGTGCTGCTGCACGTGATCAACGAATTGGCCCGTCACGCCGGGCACGCGGACATCGTCCGGGAAAGCATCGACGGCGCCACCATGTACGAGCTGATCGCCGCCTCGGAGAACTGGGAGCCGCAGGCCTGGCTGACGCCCTGGCAACCCGAATAGGGGCCTGCACATCCTCCGTTGGCCGGGCTTTTGCGACAGGTGAGGCGGCTCACGCAAATTTTCAATCGGCTCCCCCGATTTGGCACACTGCAGAAATGAGTTCCACTAAACACCGCGATGTGGCCAAGCTTGACCGGGTGCCGCTACCGGTCGAAGCGGCCCGGGTAGCTGTCACCGGTTGGCAGGTCACCCGCACCGCAGCTCGTGTGCTCACCAAGCTGCCGGGCAAGGGGCCGTGGCAACAGAAGGTCATCAAAGAAGTCCCGCAGACGTTCGCCGACCTGGGCCCGACGTATGTGAAATTCGGGCAGATCATCGCGTCGAGTCCGGGCGCGTTCGGCGAATCGCTGTCCCGCGAATTCCGCGGCCTGCTGGACCGGGTGCCGCCCGCCGACACCGACGAGGTGCACAAGCTCCTCATCGAGGAACTCGGCGACGAGCCGGCCAATCTGTTCGCCTCGTTCGAAGAGACACCCTTCGCGTCGGCGTCGATCGCGCAGGTGCACTACGCGACCCTGAAGACCGGCGAGGACGTCGTCGTCAAGATCCAGCGGCCGGGTATCCGGCGCCGGGTGGCCGCCGACCTGCAGATCCTGCAGCGCTTCGCTCAGGCCGTGGAGCTGGCCAAGCTGGGCCGCCGGCTGTCTGCACAGGACGTGGTCGCCGACTTCTCCGACAACCTCGCCGAGGAGCTGGACTTCCGGCTGGAAGCGCAGTCGATGGACGCCTGGGTCTCGCATCTGCACGCGTCTCCGCTCGGTAAGAACATCCGGGTGCCGCAGGTGCACTGGAATTTCACCAGCGAGCGGGTGCTGACGATGGAGCGGGTGCAGGGCATCCGCATCGACAACGTCGCGGCCATCCGCAAGGCCGGCTTCGACGGCACCGAGCTTGTCAAGGCGCTGCTCTTCAGCGTGTTCGAAGGCGGGCTGCGGCACGGGCTGTTCCATGGAGACCTGCATGCGGGCAATCTCTACGTCGACGACGAGGGCCGCATCGTGTTCTTCGACTTCGGGATCATGGGCCGCATCGATCCGCGCACCCGCTGGTTGCTGCGCGAGCTGGTGTACGCCCTGCTGGTCAAGAAGGACCACGCCGCCGCGGGCAAGATCGTGGTGCTGATGGGCGCCGTCGGCACGATGAAGCCGGAGGCCGAAGCCGCCAAGGACCTCGAGAAATTCGCCACCCCGCTGACCATGCAGTCCCTGGGCGACATGTCCTATGCCGACATCGGCCGTCAGCTGTCGACGCTTGCCGATGCCTACGACGTCAAGCTGCCCCGCGAGCTGGTGCTGATCGGCAAGCAGTTCCTTTATGTCGAGCGGTATATGAAGCTATTGGCGCCCAAGTGGCAGATGATGTCAGACCCGCAGCTCACCGGTTACTTCGCCAACTTCATGGTCGAGGTCAGCCGGGAGCATCAAGCCAACCCGCAAGCCAACGAGGTGTAGTGACGTGGATGTTCGCAGTGGCACCGCGGTATCGGGTGATCTGAAGCTGTACTACGAGGACATGGGTGACCCCGACCATCCACCCGTGCTGCTCATCATGGGCCTGGGCGCTCAGATGCTGCTCTGGCGAACCGAGTTCTGCGAACAACTCGTCAGCCGGGGCCTGCGGGTCATCCGCTACGACAACCGCGATGTCGGGCTGTCCACCAAAACCGAGCGGCATCCCGATCCGCAACCGCTGCCGACGCGGATGGCCCGCTCGTTCCTCGGGTTGCCCAGCCGGTCGGCCTACCGGCTGGAAGACATGGCCGACGACGCCGCAGCCCTTCTCGACCACCTCGACATCGACGCGGCACACATCGTCGGGGCGTCGATGGGCGGCATGATCGCGCAGGTCTTCGCCGCCCAGCACGCGCACCGGACCCAGACGCTGGGGGTGATCTTCTCCAGCAATAACCACCGGTTCCTGCCGCCGCCGGCGCCGCGCGCGCTGCTGTCGCTCATCAAGGGTCCCCCGCCGAACTCGCCGCGCGAGGCGATCATCGACAACTCCGTGCGGGTCAGCAAGATCATCGGCAGCCCGCAGTACCCGACACCCGAGGAACAGATGCGCGCCGAGGCCGCCGAAGCCTACGACCGCAACTATCACCCGTGGGGTATTTCCCAGCAGTTCAGCGCCATTATGGGCAGCGGTAGCCTGCTCCACTACGACCGGCGCATCAGCGCCCCGACTGTCGTGATCCACGGCACGGCGGATAAACTTATGCGCCCCTTCGGCGGCCGCGCGGTCGCGAAGGCGATCAACGGTGCCCGATTGGTGTTGGTCGACGGTATGGGTCATGATCTGCCCAAGCAGTTGTGGGGTCGCGTCATCAACGAGCTGACTAGCAACTTCGATGCCGCCGGTTGAACCCACAGCCGACGGCTCCGTGAGGCCCCTCAAGGGGTGTCACGCAAAAACTAGAGATGCAACGGTGTGCGCTGGAGGTGGTCCGATATGGCCGAACTAAGACCGTATTACGAAGAGTCGCAAGCGACGTACGACATTTCGGATGACTTCTTCGCGCTGTTCCTGGACCCCAACATGGTCTACACATGCGCCTACTTCGAGCGCGACGACATGACGCTCGAAGAGGCGCAGCTCGCCAAGCTGGATCTGGCCCTGAACAAGCTGAACCTGGAACCGGGCATGACGTTGCTTGACGTCGGCTGCGGCTGGGGCGGCGCGGTGGTGCGCGCTGTGGAGAAGTACGACGTCAACGTCATCGGCATCACGCTCAGCCGCAATCACTACCTGCGCAGCAAGGCCAGGCTGGCGGCGATTCCCACCACACGGCGCGCCGAGGCGCGGCTGCAAGGCTGGGAAGAGTTCAACGAGAAGGTTGACCGGATCGTCAGCTTCGAAGCCTTCGACGCCTTCAAGAAGGAGCGCTGGCCGGCATTCTTCGACCGTTCGTACGAGATTCTGCCCGGTGACGGCTCGATGCTGCTGCACAGCATCTTTACCCACGAGCAGACCTACTGGCGCGACCACGGCATCACCGTGACCATGAGCGATCTGCGCTTCTTCCGCTTCCTGGCCACCGAGATCTTCCCGGGCGGCGGCATGTGCGGCGAGGTCGACATCATCGACAATGCGAAGAACAGCGGATTCTCGGTCGGCGAAATTCAATATCTGCAGCCGCATTACGCGCGCACGCTCGACATGTGGGCGGCCAATCTGGAAGCCAATCGCGAGCAGGCGATCGCTATCCAGTCGGAAGAGGTATACGACCGTTTCATGCGGTATCTCACCGGCTGCGCGAATCTGTTCCGAAAGGGTCTGTCCAATGTCGCGCAATACACGTTGACGAAATAATAAAAGCACCGCTGAACAGCGCAGACGCTGTCGCGGTTTAGTAATGAGGCGCCGCGTCGGATAACATACTTGCGGCATGCACTGGGGGATGCTACGACGCATGCGATCGTGGGCCTCGGCTGGTCCGGAAAGGCAATACCAATGGCTGTGAAGCTGAAGCCGCACTTTGACGATGTGCAGGCACACTACGACTTGTCCGACGACTTCTTCAGGCTGTTTCTGGACCCGACCCAGACATACAGCTGCGCTTATTTCGAGCGCGACGATATGACGCTGGAAGAGGCGCAGATCGCCAAGATCGACCTGGCGCTGGGCAAGCTGGGCCTGCAGCCCGGTATGACGCTGCTGGATGTCGGCTGCGGGTGGGGCGCGACGATGCGACGCGCGATCGAGAAGTACGACGTCAACGTCATCGGGCTGACCCTGTCCAAGAACCAGGCCGCGCACGTACAGCGGACGTTCGACGAGATGAACACCCAGCGCACCAGGCGGGTGCTGCTCGAAGGTTGGGAGCAGTTCGACGAGCCCGTCGACCGCATCGTCTCGATCGGTGCTTTCGAGCACTTCGGCCACGAGCGCTACGACGATTTCTTCGCGCTGGCGCACAAGGTTCTGCCGGCCGACGGCGTGATGCTGTTGCACACCATCACCGCCCTGACCGGTACTCAGATGGCCGAACGCGGCATGCCGCTGACCTTCGAGGGCGCCCGCTTCGCCAAGTTCATCATGACCGAGATCTTCCCGGGCGGACGGTTGCCGTCGATCGAAAAAGTCGAGGAGCACTCCGCCAAGGGCGGCTTCACGCTGACACGCCGCCAGTCGCTGCAACCGCACTACGCCCGGACGCTCGACCTGTGGGCCGCGGCCCTGGAGTCGCGGCGCGACGAGGCTATCGCGATCCAGTCCGAAGAGGTTTACGACCGCTACATGAAGTACCTGACCGGTTGCGCCGATTCGTTCCGGACCGGCTACATCGACGTCAACCAATTCACCCTGGAAAAGTAGTGCGAAGGCGATCAGAGTGACACATGACAGGTCGCCTTCCAATAAATCCCGGCATTGGTGAGTTCAAATGCGAGGGACGGGTCCCAGCGCGTGTAGGGTCCGGAGATGATCACCTCGCGGGGGGTGGGCCTGTCCCATCGGGAGGACATATGTCTAACAACTTAACTCGAGCCAGGAGCCGGCGAGAGAACAACGACGACGTCCAGGCGCACTACGACATTTCCAACGAGTTCTTCGAGCTGTTCACGGATTCGACCCGGACCTACAGCTGCGCCTACTTCGAGCGCGACGACATGACTCTGGAGGAAGCCCAGATCGCCAAGCTGGACCTGGCGCTGGGCAAGCTGGGGCTCGAGCCAGGGATGACCCTGCTCGACGTCGGCTGCGGCTGGGGTTCGACGATGAAGCGCGCCCTCGAGAAGTACGACGTGAACGTCATCGGCGTGACCTTGTCCAAGAACCAGCACGCATACTGCGAGCGGCTGCTCGGCCAGGTCGACACGAACCGTTCGTACCGGGTTCTGCTGAGCGACTGGGCCGAGTTCAACGAGCCGGTGGACCGGATCATCACCATCGAGGCGTTGGAGCACTTCGGTTTCCAGCGCTATGACGACTTCTTCAAGTTCGTCTTCGACGCCCTGCCTGAAGACGGCAGAATGCTGCTGCACTCGATCACCGGTCTGACCGGGGGGCAGATCGTCGAGCGCGGCATGCCGGTGACGTTCGAGATGGCCCGGTTCATCAAGTTCATCGTGACCGAGATCTTCCCGGGCGGACGGCTGCCCTCGATCGAGAAGGTGCACGACCACGCGACGAAGGCCGGTTTCACCGTCGCCCACGTCGAGTCGCTGCAGCTGCACTTCGCCAGGACCCTCGACCTGTGGGCCGAAGCCCTTTCAGCGCACAAGGACGAGGCCATCGAAATCCAGTCAGAAGAGATCTATGAGCGTTACATGAAGTACCTGACCGGTTGCGCCGAGTCCTTCCGGATCGGCTACATCGACTGCCACCACTTCACCTTGCAGAAGTAGACCTCCGCGGGCCCGGCGTGCAACCCTGAGCCGGTCAGCCGGTACCACCGGATCGGGTAGTGTTGCACGTCAAAGGTCTAGGCCCGCGCGCACGACCAGCCAGTGCCACATATTCAGGAGAACACCACAGCAATGGCCGATAAATCGACCGGTGCCATGACGAAGCCGACGCAGTTCGAAGACATTCAGGCGCACTACGACGTCTCCGACGACTTCTTCGCCCTGTTCCAGGATCCGACCCGGACCTACAGCTGCGCCTACTTCGAACCGTGGGACATTTCGCTCGAGGAAGCCCAGATCGCGAAGGTCGACCTCAATCTGGACCAGCTGGATCTCAAGCCGGGCATGACGCTGCTGGACATCGGCTGCGGCTGGGGCACCACCATGAAGCGCGCGGTCGAGAAGTACGACGTCAACGTCATCGGCCTGACCCTGTCCAAGAATCAGCACGCCCGCTCCCAGCAGGTGCTGGACGCGATCGACACCGATCGCTCCCGGCGGGTGCTCCTGCACGGCTGGGAGGACTTCAACGAGCCGGTTGACCGGATCGTCTCCATCGAGGCGTTCGAGCACTTCGGGCACGAGAACTACGACGACTTCTTCAAGCGCTGTTTCGACATCATGCCCGACGACGGCCGGATGACCGTCCAGAGCAGCGTGAGCTACCACCCGTACGAAATGGCGGCCCGGGGCAAGCGGATCACCTTCGAGACGGTGCGCTTCATCAAGTTCATCGTGACCGAGATCTTCCCCGGCGGCCGGCTGCCGTCCACCGAGATGATGGTGGAGCACGGCGAGAAGGCCGGCTTCGTGGTCCCCGAACCGATCTCGCTGCGCCCGCACTACATCAAGACGCTGCACATCTGGGGCGACACCCTGGAGTCCAACAAGGAGAAGGCCGTCGAGGTGACCTCGCTCGAGGTCTACGAGCGGTACATGAAGTATCTGCGCGGCTGCGAGCACTACTTCGACGACGAGATGCTCGACGTGAGCCTGGTGACCTACCTCAAGCCGGGGGCGGCCGCCTAGCGCTACCGCGCACCGGGTCGGTCGGATCCGGGCTGCGCCGTTCGTCGAACCGGTAGAGACTGGAGCACAGGGCTTCGCTCGCTACGGGTGGAGACGACGAATGCAGTATTTCGCTCTGTTGATCAGTCACGAGCGCGATTTGACGCCCACGGAACGCGCGGCCGAGATGGACGCCTACCAACGCTTCCATCACAGCGCGGCGGCCGCCATCACGGCCGGTGACGCTCTGCTTCCCGGTGCCGCCGGCGCGCGGGTGGACGGCGGCACGGACACCATCACCGACGGCCCGTTCGCCGAAGGCGCCGAGGTGGCATGCGGCTACTACCTGTTCGAAGCGGAGAATCTCGATGAGGCCCTCTCCTTCGCCCGCAACATTCCGGTGGCCACGCACGGCGCGGTGGAGGTGTGGCCGACCGTCCACTCGATCGAACCGACCCGCAAGCTCGAGGGCACTGACTGGCTTGCGCTGCTTGTGGAGCCGCCCGGCTCTGCCCACACTCCGGGCACGCCGGAATGGAATGCCGTGGCGGCCCGCCATGTCGAGTTCGCGGCAGCCGCGGGCGATCACATCGTCGGGGGCGCCGCCTTGCACGACCGCTCGACGGCGACAACCGTGCGGGTTCGCGACGGCGAGGTTCTCGTCACCGACGGCCCCTATGCGGAAGGCGCCGAGGTCGCCAACGGCTTTTATGTCCTCACCGCGGCAGATCGCGACGAGGCCGCCAAGCTGGCGTCGATGATTCCGGCATCCGCGGTGCAGCTACGGCAACTGGCCGGCATCTCCGGGCTGTAGCCACCGGATGACGACCCTGGACGGCGTCTTTCGGCGGGAATGGGGACCCGCCGTCGCAACCATCGCACGATGGTCGGGCGACCTCACGATTGCCGAGGATGCCGTCCAGGAGGCGTGCGCCGAGGCGCTGCGCAGCTGGCCCCGCAACGGCATGCCGGATCGTCCGGGCGGGTGGCTGATCACGGTCGCGCGCAATCGCGCCCGTGATCGGCTGCGCCGCGAATCCATCCGTCCAGAGAAGGAATTGGCGGCATTCGTGGAAGATTCCGGCTCTCCCGATCCGCACCAGGTGCGTGACGACGAACTGCGGATGATGTTCACTTGCGCGCACCCCGCGCTGGACCGCCGGTCACAGCTGGCACTCACACTGCGGCTGGTATCCGGATTGACGGTCACCGAGATCGCCCGTGCCCTGTTGCAAACCGAGGCCGCCATCGGCCAACGAATCACCAGGGCCAAGTACAAGATCCGGCACGCGAACATCCCGCTGCGGGTCCCGCCCGCCGAGCTGCTGCCCGAGCGCACGCCGCACGTGCTCAGCTGCATCTATTCGGTGTTCACCGAGGGGTACTGGTCCACGGGGGGACCGTCGGCGATCCGCGACGAGCTGTGCGACGAGGGGGTGCGGCTGGCCGGTGAGCTGTGCACGCTGATGCCCCATCCGGAGGCGCACGCGCTGGCCGCCCTGGTGCTGCTGCACGATTCGCGACGGGCGACCCGGCTGGACGGCGACGGAGCCCTGGTGCCGCTGGACGAGCAGGACCGGCGCCGGTGGGACCGCGACCGGATCAACCGCGGCCTGAACCGGTTGCGGCAGGCGCAGGGATCGACCGGTCCGTATCTGCCGCAAGCGGTGATCGCCGCGATACACGCGACAGCACCGTCCTGGGAGCAGACCGACTGGGCCGCGATATGCGCGGCGTACGACCGGTTACTGCAATTGACCGACTCGCCGGTGGTGCTGGCCAACCGCGCCCTGGCGGTCGGTTTCCGCGACGGACCGGACGCAGGCCTGACCGCCCTCGACAAAGTGGCGCACGACCCGCGGCTGACGCGGTCGAATCTCGTCCCGTCGGTGCGCGCGGACCTGTTGCGACGGGCCGGACGCGCCGACGAAGCCGTCATCTGGTATCGAAAAGCGTTGGAGGTCAACGCTTCTGAGCCGGGCCGCGCATTCCTGCGGCGGCGCATCAGCGAATGCGGCGGCTAGGTGGCCAAGTGGCCGGCTTGGGGCTCGCCTCGCGCCGACAGTGAATCTGACGACACGACACGCCGGTGGCGCGTCGCAGAGTTCACAGTCGACGTTCGCGGGGCTTACTGGCGCCGCTTACTCCGCCTCGGCGGCGAAGTTGCGGGTGATCGACGGGTCGACCGGGATACCCGGACCGGTCGTCGTGGAGACCGTCACCTTCTTCAGGTAGCGCCCCTTGGACGACGACGGCTTGTGCCGCAGCACCTCATCCAGCGCGGCGCCGTAGTTCTCCGCGAGCTTCTTCTCGTCGAACGATGCCTTGCCGATCACGAAGTGCAGGTTGGCCTGCTTGTCGACACGGAAGTTGATCTTGCCGCCCTTGATGTCGGCGACGGCCTTCGCGACGTCGGGGGTGACGGTGCCGGTCTTGGGGTTCGGCATCAGGCCACGCGGACCTAGCACCCGGGCGATCCGGCCGACCTTGGCCATCTGGTCGGGAGTGGCGATCGCGGCGTCGAAGTCCAGGAATCCACCCTGGATCTTCTCGATCAGGTCGTCACTGCCGACGACGTCGGCTCCCGCGGCCACGGCGGCGTCGGCCTTCTCGCCGACGGCGAAGACGGCCACGCGGGCGGTCTTACCGGTGCCGTGCGGCAGGTTGACCGTGCCGCGGACCATCTGGTCGGCCTTACGCGGGTCGACGCCGAGCCGGATAGCGACCTCGACGGTCGCGTCCTGCTTGGTGGACGAGGTCTCCTTGGCGAGCCGGGCGGCCTGCAACGGGGTGTAGAGGTTGTTGCGGTCCACCTTCTCGGCGGCGGCGCGGTATGCCTTACTCGTCTTGCTCATTTCGTATCCAATCTGGTGTTGGGTTCGTGGTGATGCGGGCCGCAGCTGGCCCTCCCACGCGTTCTCGGTCTGTGTTGTCGGACTCCTCCTCGGGCCGGAAGCGACCCGCATCGTGGTCCGACGGGGTGGAACTACTCGACCGTGATGCCCATCGACCGGGCAGTGCCGGCGATGATCTTGGCGGCCGCGTCGATGTCGTTGGCGTTGAGGTCCGTCTTCTTGGTCTCGGCGATCTCGCGCACCTGGTCCCAGGTCACCTTGGCGACCTTGGTCTTGTGCGGCTCCGCCGAGCCCTTGCCGACGCCGGCAGCCTTGAGCAGCAGCTTGGCGGCCGGGGGGGTCTTCAACGCGAAGGTGAAACTGCGGTCCTCGTAGACCGTGATCTCCACCGGGATGACCTGCCCGCGCTGGCTCTCGGTCGCGGCGTTGTACGCCTTGCAGAACTCCATGATGTTGACGCCGTGCTGGCCGAGCGCGGGGCCGACCGGCGGCGCAGGGTTGGCCTGACCCGCGGTGATCTGCAGCTTGATCAGCCCGGTGACTTTCTTCTTCTTCGGGGCCATGAGTTTGTCCTACATTCCTTCCTAGTCTTGCAAAGTGCTGGGGTGCAAAGTTCTGCGATGCCCTGGGGCTAGATCTTCGAGACCTGGCTGAAGGTCAGCTCCACCGGAGTTTCGCGGCCGAAGATCGAGACCAGCACCTTGAGCTTCTGCTGTTCGGCGTTGACCTCGTTGATGGTGGCCGGCAGCGTCGCGAACGGTCCGTCCATCACCGTCACCGATTCGCCGACCTCGTAGTCGACCTCGAGAACGGGACGCTCCAGGCCGCCGGTCTCTGCCGCCGCAGCGGTGCTGGCCGCACCCTTGGTCGCCTTCTTCGCCGCGCCCGGCGGCAGCAGGAACTTCACCACGTCATCGAGCGAGAGCGACGACGGGCGTGACGTCGCGCCGACGAATCCGGTGACTCCCGGGGTATTGCGCACCGCGGCCCACGAGTCGTCGGTCAAGTCCATGCGGACCAGGATGTAGCCGGGCAGCACCTTGCGATTGACCTGCTTGCGCTGGCCGTTCTTGATCTCGGTGACCTCTTCGGTGGGGACCTCCACCTGGAAGATGTAGTCGCCGACGTCGAGGTTCTGCACCCGGGTCTCGAGGTTGGCTTTCACCTTGTTCTCGTAACCCGCGTAAGAGTGGATGACGTACCAGTCACCCGGCTTGCTGCGCAGCTCAGCCTTGAGCGCAGCGGCGGGGTCGACATCTTCAGCGGGGGCCGCCGCCGCGTCCTGCGGGGCGTCCGCTTCCTGCACATCGACCGCCTCACCCGCGGACGGTTCACCGTCGAACGTCGTCACGGTTCTCAGTCCTCTCTATCGCTCTCAAGTCTCAGCCGAACACCAACAGCACGAGCTTGCTCAGACCCAGGTCGGCGCCTCCTACCAGCGCCACCATGAACGCCAGGAAGACCAACACCACCGACGTGTAGGTCAGCATCTGCTTGCGGTTGGGCCAGATCACCTTCCGCATCTCGGCTACAACCTGCTTGAGGTAGTTGTAGACGAACACGAACGGATTGATCGAGCTGGATGAACCGGCTTTCTTCGGCTTCTTCGCCTTGTCCTTCTGCGTCGACTTAGCCTTCGAAGTCTTGGCGGACTTCGACGCGTCCTTCTTCGCCGAACCCTTCTCGGCGGCCTCCACGTCGGTCGACTCTTCGCCGTCCTCGGCCTCCACCGCGCGCACCCGGGACCGCTTTCCCGTGGGCCGCTGTGGCCGCGCCGCCGCCTTGGTCACCACGGCACCGCCGTCGCCTGCGGCGTCGTCGGCAACGTCGCCTTCGTCGCTCACCGCGTGCTCCTTCGTTCGCTAGCTATGTCGCGGGCCGTACCGCTCGAAGTGGCCACCCATCCCAGTGTCCACCATGGCACGCGAGTCAGATGGTCCGCCTCCTCATGCGGCTGACCCTCAGCAGGGGCGACAGGACTTGAACCTGCAACCTGCGGTTTTGGAGACCGCTGCTCTGCCAGTTGAGCTACGCCCCTATTTTCCGGGGCTTACATGACTCGCGCGCCCCCCGTTCGGCAATCGCGAACCGACGGACAGCGCGCTGGTAATGGGAAAACCCCGAGGTCCGAGTGTACATGGACGCGCGAGCCAGATACTAATTACCCGGTTCTGACGACCTGCCCGGATTCTTTGTCCCATTTGAGCTGGATGGAGTTGTCCCCCTCGTGGCCCATCAGGGTCGTGTAGGCCTCCAGGACCAACACGCCGTCCTGGTTGTGACAGAAGTTCTTCGTCATGACGATGTCGGCGCCGAAGCGCTCGTTCACCGACTCGATGCGCAGGCTGCCATAGAGCTTGTCGCCGACGTATATCGGCTCGTGGTACACGAACTTCTGGTCGACCTGCACGATCTGCATGGTCTCGAAGCCGACGTCCACATTGCGGAAGAAATCGTCTTGGATCAGTTTCGCCAGGATCGTCACGAAGGTGAGTGGGGCGACGATGCGGTCGTAGCCGAGTTCGGCGGCCCCGGCCTCGTCGTGGAAAGCCTTATCGTCGGCCTTGATCGACCGGGAAAACTGGCGAACCTGCTCGCGGCCCACCTCGAAGTAATCGGGGTACTGCCAGCTCATACCGCGGATATCTGTTTTGAGGGCCATCCGCTAGGCCAGCTTCGCCGAGGCGACGGCCCGGCCGAAGATCTTCTTGCCGCCGGTGGTCGCCGTCAGCGCAATGGTCACGGACTTCGTCTCCGGGTCCACGGACTTCACCCGACCGCTGAACACCAACTCGGCACCTTTGCCGTCATTGGGCACCGGGACCACCGCGGTGAACCGCACGTTGTACTCGGTGACGGCACCCGGGTCGCCCACCCACGACGTGACGTAGCCGCCGCCGATGCCCATCGTCAGCATGCCGTGGGCGATTGCGGTGTCCAGGCCGACCATCTTGGCGATCTCGTCGTCCCAGTGGATCGGGTTCAGGTCACCCGAGACTCCCGCGTAGTTGACCAGGTCCTGGCGGGTCAAGGGGTAGACCCGCTCCGGCAGCTGATCACCCACCTTGACCGAACTGAACTCACGCAGAGGCATCCGCAAATCCTACTTCCCCGTCGTCACCGGCACGGCCCGCCAGTGTCGTGTATGTCTCTTGGACAATCTCACCGGCATCGTTGGTGATGATGTTCTTGGTCACGATGATCTGGGTGCCGTGCGCTTCCCGCACCGCATCCACGTGGACGTCACAGTAGAGCTTGTCGCCCGCCACGATCGGCTTGAGGAACTTCAGCACCTGGTCGACCTGGACGATCTGCTGGTCGGTGACAGCGATGTTGGCGTCTCTGAAGAATGCCGACTGGGCCTTGTAACCGAATACCGAAATGAAGCACAGCGGGGCCGCCAGGCCGTCGTAACCCAGTTCCGCTGCCGCGTCCTCACCGTAGAAAGCCGGCTCGTCATTCTGGACGGCAGTGGCGTACTCGCGGATCTTTTCCCGTTCCACTACGTAATGGTCGGGGTAGCGATAATGCATCCCGAGGATCTTTTCGGACAGGGCCACAGTTCTCGAACCTACCTAGTCGACGCTCTGTAATTGGGGTGCGCGCATTCAGCGCGTTTCGCGGTGCCCCTGGTGCTTGCCGCAGTTCGGGCAGAACTTTTTCAGCTCAAGGCGGTCCGGGTCGTTGCGGCGGTTCTTCTTGGTGATGTAGTTGCGGTGCTTGCACACCTCGCACGCCAAGGTGATCTTCGGCCGCACGTCGGTACTGGAAGCCATGACGGTTCTCTCTCAAATCTCTCGAAGTCTCAGTATTCGGTTGTCGTACTTGTGGTGTCTCGTCGTACTTGTGGTGTCTCGTCGTACTTGTGGTGTCTGGTAGCGATGGCCGGACTCGAACCGGCGACCTAACGATTATGAGTCGTTCGCTCTAACCAACTGAGCTACACCGCCTCTGGGGCCGCGCACCTGCTCGGCGTCCGCCGAGCCCCCTAACGGAATCGAACCGTTGACCTTTTCCTTACCATGGAAACGCTCTACCGACTGAGCTAAGGGGGCCGTGCACCCGCAACGAGCAGACCTGCCGCGGGCCAAAAAGAGGGTACAGCCTGGCGCACAACGTCTCCAAACCACGTGCGCCTGACCCAGGTCCACCGGGTCAGCCCGTATCGCCCTCACGGTGCAGCGACCAGGCGCTGAGGTCACTGAACTCGTCGAAGTCGTCGTCATGGGATTCGGGGTCGGCGTTATCTGCCTCGTCGAGCATTGCCCGCATTGCCAGATTGACGGCCTCCCGCGCATCGGCCACGTGGTAACGACGAATGATCTCGTCCACCAGGTCGAGGTCAAGCAGGATTTCGACCCTCTTCAACATGGACCGATATTACGACTCCGGCGCAGGTAGGGACAGGTAAGAAGGCCAAGTTGGGCGTTTTTCGGCCTACCCATAGTCTGGTGGCGTGTCGAATTCGGACCGGTTGTATTTCCGGCAGCTGCTTTCTGGCCGCGACTTCGCGGCCAACGACGTGATTGCGGCGCAGATGCGCAATTTCGCCTACCTGATCGGCGACCGGGAAACCGGCGACTGCGTGGTCGTCGATCCCGCCTATGCGGCCGGGGATCTGGTCGACGCGCTCGAGTCCGACGACATGCACCTGTCCGGGGTGCTCGTCACGCATCACCACCCCGACCACGTCGGCGGCTCGATGATGGGATTCGAGCTCAAGGGGCTCGCCGAACTGATGGAACGGGTGAGCGTGCCGGTGCACGTCAACACTCACGAGGCGCTGTGGGTGTCCCGGATCACCGGGATCCCGATGAGCGACCTGACCAGCCATGAGCACCGGGACAAAATCAGTGTCGGCGACATCGAGATCGAACTTCTGCACACGCCCGGTCACACGCCGGGCAGTCAGTGCTTCCTGCTCGACGGACGGCTGGTCGCGGGCGACACCCTGTTCCTGGACGGATGCGGGCGCACCGATTTCCCGGGCGGCGATTCCGACGAGATGTACCGCAGCCTTCAGCAACTCGCGGCACTGCCCGGCGACCCGACGGTGTTCCCCGGTCACTGGTATTCGGCCGACCCGAGCGCCGCACTGTCGGAAGTCAGACGCTCGAATTATGTGTACCGGCCGGCCAATCTCGACCAGTGGCGAATGATGATGGGCGGCTGACGCCCGGCGAACACGGCCGGTCGTCATGTGCTCGCCCGATGACCCATTCAGCAATACACAGGAAGCCCCTTTACGATCAGTGCAGCTAAGTTCCAGGTCCGAGGATTAAGCGGAGGGTGGAATCCATGGGGTGGGTCCGGGGAAGCTGGCCGCAGGGCCGGCCCGAAAGCTGGCCTGAAAGCTGGAGAGGCATCGACACCATCGAGTCCAGCACCTGGTTGGCATGGGCAGCGTGGGCAGCGATCGCCCTCGGCGTCGTCGCCCTGATCTTCACCCATCGCCAGCTGCAGCGAAATCGGGCGCTGGCAGCGGAGAAGACGCGTCCTCACGTCGCGATGCTGATGGAGCCCCACGTCGCGGACTGGCATGTCATCGAGCTGGTGGTGCGCAACTTCGGTCGCACCGCCGCCTACGACATCCGTTTCAATTTCCCCAACCCGCCGACCGTCGCCGAATACGAGAATGCCTCCGACGGCTACGCGGACGTGGTCGAACTGCAACTGCCCCGCGAATTGCCGACGCTGGCTCCCGGTCAGGAATGGCGAATGGTCTGGGACTCCGCACTCGACCGCGCCGAAATAGGGCACGGCGTCGAATCGCGTTTCGAGGGCACCGTCACCTATTACGACCGCCCCGAGCAGCCGCGCGGATGGAAATTCTGGCAACGCGCCCGACGGCCGCTGGAGACCAAGGTGGTGCTGGACTGGGATGCCCTGCCACCCGTCCAGCGCATCGAGCTGATGACGACGCACGACTTGGCGAAACGGGAGAAGCAGAAGCTCGAACTGCTGCGCAACCTCCTGACCTACTTCCACTACGCCAGCAAGGAGACCCGCCCGGAGGTGTTCCGCAGCGAGATCGACCGCATCAACCGCGCTGTGCAGGAAACTCAGGACAGGTGGCGCACCCGGCAGCTCGACGAGCCCACCGACGTGAGCCTGCGCTGGGGTGACGCCGAGAACGAGCTGGGAAAGCATCGCAGCCAGCGGGTGTAAGCCGGGGAGTCGCAATCTGGTTCAATCGACTCGCCGAGCGAAGGAGTAACCCATGAGCGGTCCGGTCGTCTACACCCACGACGAAACCATCGGGGTCATCCGGATGGACGACGGCAAGGTCAACGCACTGGGGCCGACCATGCAGCAGGCTCTCAACGACGCGCTGGACCAGGCCGACGCCGATAACGTCGGGGCGCTGGTGATCACCGGGAACCAGCGGGTGTTCAGCGGCGGCTTCGATCTGAAGATTCTGACCTCGGGCGAGGTACAGCCCGCCATCGACATGCTGCGCGGCGGATTCGAGCTGTCCTACCGGCTGCTGTCCTACCCCAAGCCGGTGGTGATCGCCTGCACCGGGCCCGCGATCGCGATGGGCTCATTCCTGCTGTGCTCGGGTGATCACCGAATCGCGGCCCATGCGTACAACATTCAGGCCAACGAGGTTGCGATCGGGATGGTGATTCCGTGGGCGGCTCTGGAGGTCCTGAAACTCCGGCTGACCCAGTCGGCCTATCAACAGGCCACCGGCCTGGCCAAGACCTTCTTCGGCGAGACGGCTCTCGCCGCCGGCTTCATCGACGAGATGGCGCTGCCCGACCGGGTGGTCGCCCGCGCCGAGGAGGCAGCTCACGAGTTCGCCGGGTTGAACCAGTCGGCCCACGCCGCCACCAAGTTGCGGGCTCGTGCCGATGCACTCAAGGCGATTCGCGCCGGGATCGACAACATCGAGAAGGAGTTCGGCCTGCAGGGAGCTGTCGCCTCAGGTTCTGATCAATTGATGAGCCAGGTGGTGCGGCCGCCCGAACAACCGCTGCAACACCGGCGCCTCCTCCGTGTTCAAGTCTGACACTGAATGCACCGCCGCGTCATTGGAACTGGCGGAACCGCTCGAGATAGTCCACCCAGTTCCACGTCGAGAGAAACCTCTGCGCCGATTCGTAGCCCTTGTTGTAGAGCGCTTCCGCGTCCTTGCGCGAGATGCTGAAATCCAGGAAATTCACCGCGGTCGAGTCGACCCGGATGGCGCGGGCGCTCACCCATGGCTGGTTGAGGTAGGTCTGGTCATGCCCGACGAACATGGTCGTGATCAGCTGCTCGAGCAGCACCGACGGCGGACCGAGCAGTCGCAACGCACCGACCCCGGGAATCAGCTGCTCGTTCCCCTGGGGTAACTCCGGCACCACCGTGATGCCGAAGGTGGGCCAGCGCGGCGATTTGCAGTCCGGCCGGTCGAAGGAGTCGATAGGAAAATTGGACAGGACACCGCCGTCCACCAGGGTGGAGGTGCGCCCGGCCGCACTGGTCAACGTGACCGGCCGGAAGAAGAACGGGATCGACATCGATGCGCGCACCGCGTCGGCCACCGATTGTTCGTCGGGATCGAGTCCGTACAGCCGGCGGTAATCCCACGGCAGCCGCACCAGCTGACCGGTCGTCAGGTCGGCGACGGTGACCACCAGCCGGTAGCGCCGCTCGGCGGGCATCTGCCGGTCGCTCAATGCCAGATCGCCGAACGTCTGCACGCCCAGGTTCTTCAGCTCGCCACGGATCCATTCGTGTGCGAAATCGCCTCTGTACATGCCATTTTCGCGCAGCAGGCCCCACGCTGGGCCGACGACGGGCAGGTGCCCGACCGGGCCGGTATCGCGAAACTTCTCGTACGGCAGCGTCAGGGCGAGCTCTCTGATCTGACCGGCGCTCAGCTGGTCACCGTTGGACGCGGCTGCCAGGATCGATCCGACCAGCGACCCCGCTGAGACGCCGGAGACACGTTTGAGTGCGTACCCGGCCTCCATGACGGCGACCACGGCGCCGACCAATCCGACACCCTTGACGCCGCCGCCCGAGAGAACCATGTCGACGGGTTTGCGCCGTGCGGTGCCGCTCCGCTGCTGCGCCATCAGCGTCCTTTCACTCCTGCGCCGAAGTCCATTGGTAGGGAAGGAATTTCCCGTCGAAGGTCACCACCACCCGGTCGCCCGACTCATGCGACTTCTTCTGCAGGTCGAGGCTGAAGTTGATGGCGCTCATGATGCCGTCGCCGAACTGCTCGTGGATCACTTCCTTGAGCGCACCGCCGTAGACCTGGAGTGCCTCGTAGAACCGGTAGATGGTGGGATCGGTGGGCACCGCAGTGGGCAGGCCGCCCCGCATCGGCGGTGCCGCCAGGACGGGAATAACGGACTCTGCCAACCCGAGCATTTCGGCCAGGACTTTGCCCTCGTCCACAGGGATCGGGTGCTGGCCCAGTAGCGCCGACGTCGTCCACAGCAGCGGCCTGCCGATGGCGTCGGCCAGTTGCTGCCAACTGAGGCCCTTAGACAGCCGGGCGATGACGATCTGCTCGGTAATCTCGTTTCTGTTCATCAACCCAGCATGCACGCTTGAGGTGACAGCGCATGACTCGGCTCGTGCACGCATCACTCGACAAGTCGCCGAAGGTTTTTCAGGCTTTCAGCCAGTGAACGCCCCACCCAGCGCGATGCGACGCGGTCGGCGATCAGGCCGAGCAGGCCGCCTTCGGAGTTGTATGCCAGGCGGAACGTGACCGCGGTTCGCCCCGGCCCCGCATCGCGCAGCCGGAAGCGGCCGCGCTGGGTCACACCGGTGATGTTGATCCAGGCCAGATCGCGCGCGGTATCGAGCTCCACCACTTCGGCGATACCTCCCACCGGGATCGAGCCGATCTTCCACAACACCGTGTACCGGGCGCCGACCCGTACCGGGCCCTCGGTCAGCGTCTCCCAGCGCTCCAGATGAGCCAGGAAGGACGGATAGCGATCCGGATCGCTGAGCACCTTCCACACGGTGTCCCGATCGGCGTTGACGACGATCCGGCGTTCGACGCGCATCAGCCGATCACCGGAAATCGCCGCTCGGCGGCCAGCCGATCGACACCGGCCTGCAGGCTGGCGATCACTTCGTCGTACACGGCCTGGTCGTCATCGTGGACCTCGATCGGCCCTTGCACCTCGATGACGATCTTCGCGGGCAACGGGATGTGCCCCAGCAGGTCACTGACGTTCAGCCCCCAGGGGATCGCCAGCGAGACGGGCACACTCTTGAGCCGGATCAACTTGTCCAGCATCAGCAGTCTGGCCAGCCACTGCGCGCGTCCGAGGAACAACGCCGTCTCCTGGCCGCCCACGCTGGCCACCGGCACGATAGGCACGCCGGTTTCGCGGGCGAGCCGCACAAAACCCTTGCGGCCACCGAAGTCGACGACGTGCCGTTGCCACGACGGGCGAAAGACTTCGTAATCGCCACCGGGATACACCAATACGGCCGCGCCCGATTCCAGTGCCAGACGGGCATTTTCAGGGCTGGCGGCTACGGTGCCGAATTTGCGGAGCCAGCGCAACGGCGGATAGAGGGTGACCAGATTGTGCGCTAGTTGATAGAAGGGGCGCTCCACCCCGAAGTACGAGCAGAAGGCCAACGTGAAGACGAACGTGTCGGGCGGCACGTTGCCGCCGCTGTGATTGCCGACCAGCAGCACGGGCCCGGTCGCAGGTATGTGATCGAGACCGCGCACGTCGGCGCGGAAATACAACGAGGCCAGCAACCAGGTTCCGGGCAGCTGATCCCGGATGAAGTCCGGGTCGCGCTGGTCCAAATCCGCTTTGGGGACCCGGCCCATGATCTGCTTGCCGGCCCATTCAAGGGCATCACTGACGCCGCCCATCGCTCAAGCCTGGCACACGGTGAGCCGAGCAGCGTCACCAGCGGCCACGATGAATCACTTCGGCAAACGGCCGCCGGTTCGGTTTGCGGATCGGCGTCAACGGTCGGTCAGCGGGGTAGCCGACACCGAGCAGGTAGGCGACCAGGTGGTCGTCGGGAATACCGAGGATGGCGCGCGCCTTCTCCTGGTCTCCCACCGACGAATGACCGGTGCCGATGCCGAGGTCGGTGGCCGCGAGCATCATCGCCATCGTCGCTTGACCGACGTCATATTGATCGACGACTTTTCTGCGCTCATCCGGTGGAACGGGGATCACCAGAACGATCGCCGCCGCGGCGCCGGCGATATGGCCGGCACCCATCCACACAGTTGAGAGTTCTTGCAGCTGAGCGTGATCGGTGACGACTACGAAGTCCCAGGGCTGGCGGTTCTTCGCCGAGGGCGCCCGCCAGCCTGCCTCGACGATGCGCTCCAGGTCGGCGTCGGCGACCGGCTGCGCCGTGTACTGCCGCACGTTGCGCCGGGCGCAAATCGCATCCCAGGTCTCCATGACGTCCTCCCGTTTCCCACGATCAGCCCGCTCCCGCGCCCCCTTTGTACACCCGGAGCGCCGCCGGTGTCGGAGGGGCGGTCTAGGGTGGCCCGCAATGGCGCTTCATCTCCACCGTGCCGAACGGACCGATCTGCTTGCCGACGGTCTCGGCGCCCTCCTGGCCCGGCCGCTGCCCGACCCTTTTGCGCAAGAGCTTGTTCTGGTGCCGGCGCGCGGGGTGGAACGCTGGCTCAGCCAACGGCTGTCGCACCGGCTGGGCGTTACCCCGGATCGTGGTGACGGCGTCTGTGCGGGCGTGTCGTTCCGCAGCCCGGCCTCGCTGATCGCCGAGATATCCGGCACCGTCGAGGAAGACCCGTGGTCTCCGGATGCCATGACCTGGCCGCTATTGCAGGTGATCGACTCTTCGATGGCCGAGCCATGGTGCCACACCTTGGCAAAGCACTTGGGACACTTCGATATTGGCGACGAAGCCGACCTGCGCCGGGGACGGCGGTATGCGGTCGCGCGCCGGCTGGCCGGGCTTTTCGCCTCGTACGCCCGGCAACGGCCCGGACTGCTGATCGATTGGCTGGACGGCGACATCGACGACCTCGACGCCGACCTGCACTGGCAGCCGGAATTGTGGCGGGCGCTGGTCGCGGCCATCCCTGCAGATCCGCCGCACGTCCGGCACGGCAAGACACTTGCCCGGCTGCGCGAGGGGCCGGCCGCGCTACCGTCCCGCTTGTCTCTGTTCGGCCATACCCGGCTGGCGCACACCGATGTGGAGCTGCTGGAAGCGGTGGCCGTCCACCACGACTTGCATCTGTGGTTGCCGCACCCCAGCGACACGTTGTGGCAGGCGCTGAACGGGGTGCGCGGCACCGTGGCGCGGCGCGAGGACACCAGCCATCGGGAAGTCGGACATCCGCTGCTGGCGACGCTGGGACGGGATCTACGTGAGCTGCAGCGGAGCCTGCCGGCCGATCCCGCGACCGACGAGGCCCTCGGTGAGCCCGATCGCCGGGACACCTTGCTCGGCTGGCTCCAGGCCGACCTCGCCGCCAACGCTGCCCGGCCGCAGGGCCGCAGGCTGGCGGACGACGACCGGTCCGTACAGGTGCACAGCTGCCACGGGCCGGCCCGGCAGATCGACGTCCTACGGGAGGTACTGCTCGGCCTGCTCGCCGACGATCCGACGCTCGAGCCGCGCGACATCTTGGTGATGTGTCCCGACATCGAGACCTACGCACCGCTGATCGTCGCGGATTTCGGTCTGGGCGACGTGGTGGGCGGAGCACATCCCGGACACCGCCTGCGGGTTCGGCTCGCCGACCGCTCACTGCTACAGACCAATCCGTTACTGGGCGTGGCGTCGCAGGTGCTGGCCCTGGCCGGCGGCCGGGTCACCTCGAGTGAAGTGCTCAACCTCGCGCAGTCCGCCCCAGTGCGCGCCCGGTTCGGATTCAGCGACGACGATCTGGAGAACATCACCCGCTGGGTACGGCAGTCGAACATCCGGTGGGGCTTCGATCAGGAACACCGGATGCCGTTCGGGGTCGACTTCGTGCACAACACCTGGCGGTTCGGTCTCGACCGGGTGCTGGCCGGGGTCACCATGTCGGAAATGGCACACACCTGGATCGACTCGACGCTGCCCCTGGATGATGTCGGCAGCAACCGGGTCGAACTGGTCGGCCAGTTCGCCGAATACATCGACCGGCTGCAGCGGGTGGTCGACGCGCTGACCGGGGCGCGGCCCCTGCGCCAGTGGCTGACAGCCCTGGCCGACGGTATCGGGCTGCTGACCCACACCGGCGACGACGACGCCTGGCAGACCAACCAGCTGCAGCGCGAATTCGCCGACGTGCTGCGCACCGCCGGTGCCCGCGATCAGACACTGATGCGCCTGCCCGACATCCGCGCCCTGTTGCAGAGGCACCTTGCCGGTCGCCCCACCCGCGCCAATTTCCGCACCGGCACCCTGACGGTGTGCACGATGGTGCCGATGCGCTCCGTCCCGCACCGGGTGGTCTGCCTGGTGGGCCTCGACGACGGCGTCTTCCCGCGCCTCGGCGTCGTCGACGGCGACGACGCACTGGCCCGGCAACCGCGGACCGGTGAGCGCGACATCCGGTCGGAGGACCGCCAGTTGCTGCTCGACGCCATCGGGGCGGCAACCGGCAATCTGGTCATCACCTACACCGGCGCCAACGAATACTCGGGCCAGCGCCGGCCCCCGGCAGTCCCGCTGGCAGAGCTGCTCGACGCCCTGGACACGACCACCGTCGAGCCGGTGCGTTCCCGGATCCTGGTCGAACATCCGTTGCAGCCCTTCGATGTTCGCAATGTGGAACGCGGTGCGCTGGTGCCCGGCGCGCCCTTCAGCTTCGACCCGACAGTGCTGCGCGCGGCTCGCTCCGCAACCGGCGAACGATCCGAGCAGCCGAGACTGATCAGCGGTCTGCTGCCGGCGCCACCGCCGGACGATGTCGCCCTCGCCGATCTCGTCGCGTTCTTCCGAGATCCGGTGAAGGGCTTCTTCCGGGCCCTCGAATACACGCTGCCGTGGGACGTCGACGGCGTCGAGGACGCCATGCCGGTCGACATCAACGCGCTGCAAGAGTGGACGGTCGGCGACCGGATGCTCAGCGACATCCTGGGCGGGCTGGCACCGGACGCCGCGCGGCAGGCCGAGTGGCGGCGCGGGACGCTGCCACCGGGTCAGCTGGGCTGGCGGAAAGTGACCGAGATCCGGGAGCAGGCCGCACTCCTGGCATCGGCGGCGCTGCGCCACCGCCGAACCGACAGCGCGACCTACGATGTCGACATCGATCTGGGCGGACGGCGCGTGACCGGCACCGTCTCACACGTGTTCGATGACCGCCTGGTGTCGGTGACGTATTCCAAACTCGATGGCAAGCACCTACTCCAGTCGTGGATTCCGTTGTTGGCGTTGCACGCTCACCAACCCGACCGCGACTGGTCGGCTTTCTGCATCGGCCGGCCGAAGCGGGGCACGACACCGCGCGAGGAACGTCTGGGACGCCCGGAGCAGGCCGCCCTCGAGGTGCTGCGAGATCTGGTGTCGATCTACGATGCCGGACGCCGCGAGCCAATCCCGTTGCCCATCAAGACGTCCTACGCCTGGGCAGTGGCGCGGCACAGCGGCGACGACCCGGTCCGGCAAGCGGATTACCGGTGGCGCAGCGGTCTTTATCCTGGGGAGGATCAAGATCCCGCGCAGGTACGGGCCTGGGGCCGCCACGCGAGGCTCAGCGATCTGATGCAACCGCTGCGCCCCGGTGAGCAACCCGCCGGAGAAGAGCACCGCCTGGGCGCCTTCGCCGTCCGGCTGTGGCTGCCGCTGTTGCAGGCCGAGATGCGCGCCGGACGGGGGCCGTCGTGATTCCACCGTTCGACCTCCTGGGTCCGCTGCCCACCGACCGGTCCACCACCGTGCTGGAGGCCAGCGCGGGCACCGGCAAGACGTTTGCGTTGGCCGGTCTGGTGACCCGCTACCTCGCCGACGGCCACGCGACGCTCGACGAGATGCTGCTCATCACCTTCGGCCGTGCGGCAAGTCAGGAGCTTCGCGAGCGGGTGCGCTGCCAGATCGTCGACGCGGTAGCCGCTTTCGCCGACCCGGCGATCGCCGACGGCAACGGTCTGGTGCAGCATCTGATCGACGGCACGGAGGAGCAACGCGACGCACGCAAGCAACGCCTGCGTGACGCTTTGGCGGGCTTCGACGCGGCCACTATCGCCACCACCCACCAGTTCTGCCAACTGGTACTCAAATCCCTTGGTGCCGCCGGTGATACGGATACCGGAGTCACGTTGCTCGAGGACCTCAACGACCTCGTCACCGAAATCGTCGACGATCTGTACCTGGTCCACTTCGGGCGGGACCGCGACGATCCCGCCCTGACTTACAGCGAGGCGCTGCGCATCGCGCGCACCGTCGTCGCCAACCCGTCGACCCAGCTGCGCCCGCGCGACCCGGAACCGGGATCGCGGCCCGCGGCCTGTTTGCACTTCGCGAAAGACGTTCTCGCCGAACTGGAAAAGCGCAAGCGACGTCGCGGGGTGTTGGGATACGACGACCTGCTCATCCGGCTGGCCGCAGCACTGGACACCGACGACTCGCCGGCCCGGGCCCGGATGCACCAACGCTGGCCCATCGTCATGGTGGACGAGTTTCAGGACACCGATCCGGTCCAATGGCAGGTGATCGACCGGGCGTTCAGCGGGCGGTCCACGCTCATCCTCATCGGCGACCCGAAGCAGGCGATCTACGCGTTCCGCGGCGGCGACATCGTCACCTACCTCAATGCCGCCAAGACCGCCGGGGACAAGCGCACCCTGGTGACGAACTGGCGCAGCGACAGCGCGCTCGTCGAGCGGTTGCAGGCCGTACTGCGCGGAGCCGAACTCGGTGACCCCGAGATCGTGGTGCACGACGTCGCGGCCTCGCACCGCGGTCATCGCCTCGCCGGCGCTCCGCACAACGAGCCGTTCCGGCTTCGGGTAGTGCGCCGAGCGACGCTGGGCCGCAAAGGTACCCAGAACCTGCCGATCGACGAACTGCGCGAACACATCGGCCGCGATCTCGCCGCCGACATCGGCGGGCTGCTGGCGAGCGAGGCGACGTTCGCCGGCCAGCCGCTGGAAGCCCGCGACGTCGCCGTCATCGTCGAGAGCCACAAAGACGCCCGCGCCTGCCACCGCGCACTGTCGGAGGCCGGTATCGCCGCCGTCTACACCGGAGACTCCGACGTATTCAGCTCCGAAGCCGCCGACGACTGGCTGTCGCTGCTGGAGGCGTTCGATCAGCCGCACCGCCCGGGCGTGGTGCGGGCGGCCGCGACCACCATGTTCTTCGGCAAGACGGCCGAAGACCTGACGGCCGGCGGTGACGCGCTCACCGACGAGGTCGCCGATACCTTGCGGGAGTGGGCCGACCACGCTCGCGAACGGGGCGTCGCCGCCATTTTCGAAGCGGCGCAGATGAGCGGCATGGCGGACCGCGTGCTGTCGTGGCACGGCGGAGAGCGGCACATGACCGACCTGGCGCACGTGACCCAGCTACTGCAGGAGGTGGCGCACCGCGAGCGCTATTCTCTGCCGGCGCTGCGTGATTGGCTGCGCGGTCAACGGGAGGAGCGGGCCGGCGCCACCGAACGCAATCGCAGGATCGACAGCGACGCCGCGGCGGTCCAGATCATGACGGTCTGGGTGAGCAAGGGCCTGCAGTATCCGGTGGTGTACCTGCCGTTTGCGTTCAATCGCAACGTGGGCGACCGCGACCTGGTGCTGTTCCACGACCGGGGCGAGCGCTGTTTACACATCGGCGGCAAGGACAGTCCCGACTTCGCCGCCGTGGAGAACCTGGGCCGCAAGGAAACGGCCAACGACGACAGCCGGCTGACCTACGTCGCGCTGACCCGGGCCCAGTCCCAGGTGGTGGCCTGGTGGTCACCGGCGCACGGCGAACCCAACGGCGGACTCTCCCGGCTGTTGCGTGGCCGGCGCCCCGGGGAGTCGACGGTTCCCGATCGCTGTGAACCGTTGAAGATCACCGACGACGAGGCCTGGGAGCGACTGCGGCAGTGGCAGGACGCCGGCGGGCCGGTCGTGGAAGAGTCCGTGATCGCGGCGGCACCAGCCGTGTCCGGCCACCCCACGCCGTCCGACCTCGGCACCCGGCACTTCCACCGCCCCATCGACACGGCGTGGCGGCGCACCTCCTACTCGGGCCTGATCCGCGTCGCGGAGCAGACCGTCGGCGTGTCCAGCGAGCCGGAGCTCACCGAGCTCGACGACGAAGTCCACGACATCCCGCTGATCGCCGCGGCATCCGCAGCTGCTGTGCCTTCACCCATGGCCGAACTCCCCACCGGTGCGCAGTTCGGCACCCTGGTGCATGCGGTGCTGGAGACCAGCGATCCGTTCGCGGGCGACCTCGCCGCGGAACTCGAGGCACAGATCGGTGTTCACTCGACCTGGTGGCCGGTCGATGTGCCCACACCGCAACTCGCCGCCGCGCTGGTCCCGATGCACGACACTCCCCTGGGTCCACTGGCCGCCGGGCTGACGCTGCGGCAGATCGGCCTGCCGGACCGGTTGCGCGAGTTGGACTTCGAGTTTCCACTGGCCGGTGGGGACGTTCGCGGCGCTAAGGTGGAGGTGCGGCTCTCCGACGTCGGGCGGTTGCTGCGCTCCCATCTCCCGGTCGACGACCCGCTGGCGTCCTACCCGGACCGGTTGATCGGCGACGCGCTGGGCGCACAGTCGCTGCGCGGTTACCTCAGCGGTTCGGTCGACGCGGTGCTTCGGGTTCCGCACGGTTCGGGTCACCGCTTTCTGGTCGTCGACTACAAGACCAACTGGCTCGGTGAGCCGGACCGGCAACTGTCCGCCGCCGACTACACCCCACATCGGATGGCCGAGGCCATGCTGCATTCGGACTACCCGCTGCAGGCGCTGTTGTACAGCGTTGTCCTGCATCGCTTTCTGCGCTGGCGGCAACCAGGCTACGAGCCGGCCCGACATCTGGGCGGTGTGTTGTATCTGTTCCTGCGCGGAATGTGCGGACCCGATACCCCGGTGATCGACGGCCATCCGGCCGGGGTGTTCAGCTGGGCCCCACCCGCGGAGTTGGTGACCGAGCTGTCCGATCTACTCGACGCCCGCAGGGCGGCGGCATGACGGCCGAGACGATCGATCCCGCCGACCGCCGGCTGGCCGTCAGTGCCACCGGACTGTTGCGCACCTTCAACGAGGCGGGCGTGCTCGAGTCCGCCGATGTGCATGTCGCACAGCGCCTTACGGCGATGGCACGAGAGTCTGACCCGTCGGTCGCGCTGGCACTGGCGCTGGTGGTGCGGGCACTGCGCGCCGGATCGGTCTGTGTGGACCTGCGGTCGGTCCAGACGCAGGTCGGCATCGCAGACCTGCCCTGGCCGTCGGCGCCGGAATGGCTCGCGGCGGTGCAGGCAAGTCCGCTGGCCGGCCAACCGCCGGTACTGCGTGTGTACGACGGCAATCTGCTTTATCTGGACCGGTATTGGCGCGAGGAGCAGCAGGTTGCCGACGACTTCTCGGCGCTGCTGTCCACTGCCGGGCGGTCGAGGGTACCCGACATCGACCGGTTGTTCCCGGCGGGCTACGAGGAACAACGGGAGGCCGCCGGCATCGCCCTGCAGCAGGGCCTGACGGTACTGACCGGCGGGCCGGGCACGGGCAAGACCACCACGGTGGCGCGGCTGTTGGCGCTGTTCGCCGAGCAGGCGGAGCTGGACGGCAAGCCACCGCTGCGCATCGCACTGGCGGCGCCGACCGGCAAGGCGGCCGCACGGTTGCACGAGGCGGTCCAGCTACAGGTGAACGAGCTGGACCCGGTTGACCGACAACGGATCTCGGGGCTTAGAGCGACGACACTGCACCGGCTGTTGGGCCCGCGTCCGGATACAGCGACGCGGTTTCGTCATCACCGGGGCAATAGATTGCCGCACGATGTGATCGTCGTCGACGAGACGTCGATGGTGTCGTTGACGATGATGGCGCGGTTGCTGGAGTCGGTGCGGACGCAGACCCGGCTGCTGCTCGTCGGCGACCCCGATCAGCTGGCGTCCGTGGAGGCGGGGGCGGTGCTCGCTGACCTGGTGGACGGGCTGGGGTCGCGGGCCGGCGCGCGGGTCGCGGCGTTGCTGACATCGCATCGATTCGGGGAGTCGATCGGTCAGTTGGCATCGGCGATCCGCGCCGGCGATGCTGATCTCGCGATCGACCTGCTGCGGGCGGGCGGCGACCACATCGAGTGGATCGACACCGAAGACCCGACCGACCAGCTCCGGAAAGTGCTTGTGCCACATGCCCTGGCACTGCGGCAGGCGGCATTGCTCGGTGACGCGAACGCCGCTCTGTCGACGCTCGATGAGCACCGGTTGCTGTGTGCGCATCGCCGTGGGCGCTTCGGCATCGGACATTGGAACCGACAGGTGGAGCGGTGGCTGGTCGAAGCGACCGGCGACCCGATCTGGTCTTCCTGGTACGCCGGAAGACCGGTGCTCGTAACCAACAACGACTACGGATTAGGTGTCTACAACGGTGACACCGGGGTCGCCTTTGTCGCTGGCGCGGGTCAGCAGGGCGCGCTTCGAGCGGTGATCGCCGGGGCTGACGAACTCCTCGAATTCGCGACCAGCCGGCTGTCCGATGTCGAAACGATGCACGCGATGACCATTCACAAGAGCCAGGGCAGTCAGATCGACGAGGTGACTGTGCTGATGCCGCCGGAAGATTCGCGGTTGCTGACGCGGGAGTTGTTCTACACCGCTGTCACGCGGGCGAAACGGAAGGTGCGGGTGATCGGTCCGGAGGACGCCGTGCGGGCTGCGATCCTGCGGCGGGCGGTGCGCGCCAGCGGTCTGGCGCGCCGTCTCCGCACCGCCGGAGTGGATTGAATCGAGCGACGGGCCACCTATCCGGCGCGTGGGACGAGCGAGACGCGAGCGATCGCGGCGAATACGCCGCAGGCCAGCGTTCCCAGGGCGACGATCAGGGTCGCGGCGCGGAACGACAGTTCTTGGACGAGGGCGCCGGCAAGCGGTGCGCCCGCCATCGCGCCCGCGCTGAAGCTCAGGTTGTAGGCAGCTGCGCTCATCCCTGGTTGCTGGAAACCTTGCGCCTCGAAAGCATCTGCCAGGGCCGGCAGGATTGTGGCTACCATCGCGCCGAGACCTGCCCCGAGTAGCAACAGTGCAAGCGCTTGGCCCATCAGCTGGGCCGATTGACCCAGGAGCACCAAACCGACGCAGACGCCACCCCAGCCCGCCGCCAGCGTCCGCGCGCGGCGCCGGCAATCCGACACTCGTCCCGCGCCCTGCGAACTTGCGACGAAGCCCGCCGTCGTGAGCGCGAACAGCAGGCCGATGGTGGTGCCCGGCAGACGAAGCCGAGAGCTGAGGTCGATCGGCAGTGTCGCTTCCACACCGCCCAGCGCAAGCCCGGCCGCGAGGCTGGCCACCAGCCACGGCACGGCGAGCAGCGGTAGCCCGCGCAGACCGAACCGAATGCGGCAGTCAGTCGGTGGCAGGCGGTGCGCCGTGGACGGCAGCACCAGGATCAGCAACCCCCCCGCCGCGCCGGCCAGCAATGCGCCGAGAACGAATGGCGCACGGGGACCGTGCATCTCGAGCAGCAGCCCGCCAACCACGGGACCGATCAACAGGCCGAGCGCTGTCCCGATGCTCGCGGTCGCGACCGCGCGGCCGCGCTGCTCGCGTGCGAACGTCTCGACGAGCGTGGCGTAACCGGCCACCCAGATTGCTGCCGCCCCTGCGCCCTGCAGCATCCGGCACATCACCAGGGCGGCCAGGTCGCCGGCCAATCCGAACAGGAATGTCGCCAGAGTCAGGACAACAGCGCCGGTGAGGAACACCCCACGCGTGCCACGCCGGTCGACGAGCCGGCCCGCGATCGGCGTCGCGATGAAGTAGGCCAGCCCGTAGCAAGCGAAGACCGTCCCCACCTCAAAGGATTTCAGCCCGGCGGGCGCAGCCAGAGTCGGCAGCACGGGCACGACGATGCCGTAGATCAACATGTCGACGAAGAACATGCTCGCGACCACGCCGAGCAGCAATCGCGAATTCACCCGGCGGCGGTGCCGGTTGCGTCCGCCGGGACCTTGATGAGGAATCCACGCCCTCACCCGGGCTTCCCGCAGGCTCATGAGCGGCCCGCGGTGGCTGCTACCAGCGCGGCGGCTTCGTGTCCGCTAGCCACCGCCAGCATGTCGCGCACAGCTCTGTCGACGGCGTCGCGAAACCGCTGTGCGGACGTGTCCGGGCAGGCCGCCGATGCACTCACCAGCAAGTAAGTCCGCTCGTCTCCGACGAAGGCGTAGGACACTCCGTAGCCGGTTTGCGACAGCGGCAGGAATCCCACCCCCCGCGACGATGTCTCAGGCCGCCAGGCTGCTGTTTGACGCACCGGCGACTGCGATGTCGAGAGCTCGAAAGGCAGGTTCCATGCCGTGGTGCGGAACAGCTCGACGTCCGCACCGCTCAGCATCGCCTCCACGAGAAGCCCGAAAAGGTGGCGGTCGCAGCCGCGGCCCCGCATCGCAGACATCCGGTACGCGCGGTGGGCGTCCAGCGCTGCACGCAACAGTCGTCGACGCCGCTCGCCGCAAGCTTCCGGATCCGCCATGGACTCGACGAATGCAATGCTTTCCGCGGAGGCCGAACGAAGGCACTCGGTCCTGCCCGCCGCGAACAGCCGCGTGGTGGCCGTCTGGTAGGCGAGGCATGGCTTTCGTTCAGGATGCAAACGCGCGTAAGCGAGCTGAAAAGCCAGCTGCAGAAAAGAGTCGGGCGAGCAATGCTGCGCCTTGATGGCCCCCGCACCGATAGCAAGCTCGCCCGCAGATACTTCGACGTCGGCGATAAGCCTTTTCGCCGTCGCCGCCGCCGACTGCAGGGCAGCACCGAGCGGTGACCCGGGAGCCACCTCGAAATCGAGATGGCGCAGCGGAACTGCCGCGGGAAGTGGCGATTCCGCAAACAGGCTCACGTGACTTCCCTCGTGCAGCAACATCTCCTCGAGCAAGAGTGTGACCGCCTCGCCGTCCCCCCGGCTGTGCTCCATCAGCCCGCCCATGCGCCCGTTACGGAACACGACCACCTCCATGCCCTTGTCGAGCCAGCGGTTCGCTCCGTTGCCACACAGCATCGCGCGCCCCAACGCACTCATGCCCTCGGGCGCCTCGTCGTCAAGCACAAGAATGAACAACGCCCTCTCAATGCGGTCGAGATTGTCCGCGTTGCGCCCGCCGCCCTCGACAATTTCCGCCCTCACCCGCGCCCAGACGTCGCGTTGTTGCAGGGTGAGCGCGGCGATCGGCGGGGCAGGTTCTCGTGCGGCTGCCAGCCGGCGGATCTCGGTCAGGACCGCGAGCAGTTCTGCGTACGAGATGTCGCGCGTGCCGTCGTCGAACAGCACCTCGACCTCGAAAAGGTGCCCGTCAACCAGCACGATGATGCAACGCTGATCATCGAAGCGCCGGATCGTGTCGACGTCATCGCCCGGCAGGCGGACGGTTGCGAAACAGCTGCGGAGCTGCTTCATGCACAACGGGACGACGCCGCGCACACGCTGCGGACGGATGCCACCATCGGCGATCCTGCGGCGCAACGCCAGCAACGCAGTGCCCATCATGGCGGCGCGCTGCAACTGGGAAACACCGGTTCGGGGCAACGTCGCCGCATCGAGCGCGTAGCCGACGCTATGAATCAGTGAACGGCGGTCGATGAGGTAGGCATAGCGTTCCCAATAGTCCGCCAGCCAATTCTCCTGTGTGGCATGGCGTTCCTGGAGCCGAGCCTGCAACCGTGCGACCACATCGCTGGCCCGAAAGTTGTCAACGGCCGCCCGGAGTTCGGCGCGGCCGGCGGCATCGAGGAGCGGATCCACGGAGGCCGTGAAGATGCGAAGCGTGTCATCGATCTTCGGAACCGGAAGGCGTGGCAACACCGGCTGAAACTGCTCGACCGAACCGGGTCCGTGCCGCTCGGCGCTCAGCGCGGTCACGGCAGCACCCCACATCCGTGCCCGGCGCGATTCGGGCGCGTCCATCCACCCCTGCCAGGTAAGCAGTTTGCCTAGCAACCATCGGCGCGTGCTGCCGTTCATGAGGCCAGCTCCGCTCTGGGCATATCACGTTGCGCGAGCCGACGTTTCAAGTAACTGTATTGATTCGAGACGTCGTCGGCGGTGAGGTAACAACCCTCCAAGACTCGTCGTGCAACACCGTCGTGCTGCCCGTAGGCCCGGCGCGCGTGCAACACGCGACGGTTGTTGAAGATGACGATCTCACCGGGGCTCAGCCGCAGCGCCAACCGTGGGCAGTCGTCAACGGCCGCCGCAAAGGTCCGGTAGGCCTGCCGGTAGCGCAGCTCGTCCTCGGGAGCGCCAGCGAAAGGCCCTTCGAATGGCGGCGCCCAGTTCAGGGCGACCAGATTGGCGTGATCGTCCAGCGCGAGATGGGTTTTCCGGACCACCATGAGTTGGTCGCGGTTGATCGTCGCGAATGTCGCCCACACACTGCAGAGGGTGGCGAAGTCCTCGGGCGCCTCGGCCCGCACGCGTTCGGCGGCCGCCAGCCCATCGCAGAACAGCGTCTCCCCGCCGTGGACCTCGGCGGCGAACTCGACGCAGTGCAGAAGTTGCAGCCCAGGCGGGGTCTCGTACGCACACAAGTCCTGATGGAAGGGAAGAACGTCCGAGGTGTACGCGATGTTGGTCGGCCTGTCCTCAACACGCACCAGCCAGGTGTCGCCATAGATCGTCGGCATCACCGGCGCGATCTGTGCGGCGGTCGGCCCGACGACGCCGATCCGGGCAGGAGCACCTTCGAGCACCAGAATCCGGTTGTCCGCCAAGGCGGCAAGCCATTCGAAGACTTCAGCGGGCTCGGGGTTCGGGCGCCACCGTCTGCGTTCGACCGAAAGCGTTGCCCGGCTGCCGAATCCGAAAGGGAGGGGTCGACTCCGCCATCTCACGAACTCCACCAGATCGTCCTCGGTGAAGACACTGCGATGCCCGTCCTCGAAGAGGATCTCCACGACACCGTCCCGGTCACGCCGGCGGATGTCGAACTGCTCGCAGTCACTCACCGGCATACCGGTGCGCTGCCCGCTCTCCGTTCGACAGAGCGCGCACGGGCAGTGATTCCGCAGCCACCATGAGCTCACCTCGGCCGATATCCCGTTGACACTCAACTGAACGGAACCCACGGAAGTACCTGCCAGGTAGACCTCACTGCCCATCACTATGGCCCTTCAATGCTCAGCGGCTCGGTATCGAGCAAGAGATCAGGCTGGATCGGGACATCGCCGTGCACGCTTCGTACTCGGTAGCTGAGACCGTCCTCCTGTTGCTGAAGGATCTGCTCGAACAACGCTTGGGGATGATTGTCCGCATCGGCGAGCAGCACGCGCGCCACATGCGGCCCGCGGCGAAGTTCAGCGCCCGCGATCAGGGCGTAGCTGAAAATGATCAGGCGATCGCGGGGCTCGCACAGCATTGCCCCGCCCCCGTTGGGGCACACCCGCAGTGACCCGCGGGCCGCGGGGAGGACGTACGTCGACCACCGGTTGCCGTTCTCCAGGTTTACGACGTCAACTTCTTCCAGCGGCAGCATCCCGACCTGCTCCATCAGATCCATGTCTACCGCGATGCTCCCGACATAGTCGCGCTCGCAATGCGTTACGCGAACCTGGTGCAGCTTCGCGCGCAACAGCCTGACGCTGCCCATCAGACGACGTCCCACGTATCGCCGGGCTTTTGGTAGGCAATGACGTTCATCGGCTCGTCACCGAAGATCTCGTAGGAGTCGCGCGCAACGGCCTGATATCCGAGTTCGGCGAGTGTGTCGCCAAGCGCCAGATTCGCGAGCAGGTAATCGACGCGGACGGCGATGACGATCAGACCCCCCGGTTGAAGTACCCGGTCCAGTGCTGCCAGGTCGGCCGGGTCGGCGTGGGCGAAGGTGAATACCCCGACTGCCACGATCGCGGCGAAATGCCGCTCGGGAAAAAGTCGCGGCGCCTCGTCCAGTGTCCCGTGCACCAGCCACCGGTACACCCGCTTGGCCTGTGCCAGGGCGAGCATCCCGCGCGAACGGTCGAGTGCCGTGAGGTCGAGGTATCCGAGCCTGCGCAGTTCCTCGCCCACCAGACCGGTGCCGGCGCCCGCATCGAGCACTGGGCCCGAGCCGGCGGGCAGACATGCGGCCAGCAAAGCCGCGGCGCGGCGCGGATTCTCCGGATATCCGTCGCGGAGGTCGGCGTCATAGCTTGGGGCCCACGCATCGTATTTCTGCTCGAGGGTCACCCGTCGGTCCGGCTGGTAGATCCACGCCAGTTTGTCGACGACCTTCTCGCAGAGAAAGAAACCCCAACCGACGTGCGCGCTGTCCACCACCTCCGGAACTCTGCGATAGACCCTCGACAGGCTCGGGCAGGACGCCTGCGCAAGGTCCGCAAGCAACTCGTAGCTCCGGGCGAGATGCGGGCTCAGATCCCGGGTTTCGTACACGACGAAGCCGTGGCGGGTGAGGGCGTCAACATAGTCGTCGGCCGAGAAGGTGGGCTCGAACAACAACCGGTCGTAAATCACCTCGCGCGCAAGTTCGCTTACCGGCGTTCGCGGTGTCACCAGATCGTCGAATGCGAATATGCCGCCGGGCTCGAGTACTCGCATCACCTCGGCGAGCGCCGTCTCCCGCGCATGCACGTGGTACAGCACGGCCTGGCTGAAGACGTGAGTGAACGCGCCGTCGTCGAATGGCAGCGCCGAGGCCGAGCCGACAGTGAACTCGAGCCGCAAATCGGGATTCGCCGCCGCCAGGCTGCGGGCGCCGGCGATCCGGACCGCACTCAGGTCGATGCCGGTGACGGTCGCACCGGTCTGCCGTGCAAGCCAGGTGGCGACGGCCCCGTTGCCACAACCCAGGTCAAGGACACGCGATGTGGAGCAGATTCCGGCGGCCTTCAGCATCTCCTCGTTCCACCGCTGGCAGCCGGTCAGGAAGTCGGTGCGGTCGTCCTGAAAAATGCCCCAGTGCAGGCTGCCGCCTGGATCCCAGAATCCGCGGTACTTCGCGTCCTCCGAATCGTAGAAGTCCCGCGTCATGCCCTCCGTGAAGCCGCATGCCAATCCCGCAGGCGTGCGATCAGTGACCAGACGCGCAGTTGTCGATTTCACAAGTCAGACCTACTTTCAGCCACCACGATCCCTGCTCGACAGGTTCGGTTTTAGGCGGTCATATTCAGGGCACGGCAATAACGAGCGTCAGGCTTCACATGAGGCGAAGTATTCGGAACAAAGAATCGCCTATCACTCCTCCGAGCCGAGCTGCATCTCCGGCCTATCCATTACCCCCAGCGCTTCACATAGCGATATCGACGGCACCAACACTCCACGTGATCCAGCCGGATATCGGAATAGCGAGGAATTGCTATGTCGAAGTCGATGCCACTGCCGCAAAACAACGCGGAGCGCACCGTAACGCAGCGCCACTGAACCGAGTAGTCCCGGATCGAAAAAGCAGCGCATGAACTCACCTATCGCGGTCCCGGAAGGCGAATCTGACGGCATCCCGGCACCTTGTCTGTTCTGGCAGGTTGCAATATCGATACCACCAACATTCACCAGGTACAACGGTTTTCGACGCCCTGCATGCGACCCGTCTTAACGGAGCGACAAACGTCGACCATGCGACATAAGCGTCTTGGGGGCGTCATAGGCGTCTCAATCGGTGGCGCATCATGGACGTTTAACTCGTCTTGCTTTATCCAAATAGGAGCTCATCGAAAATTCTGATAAATAAGGTGCCCATGTGTATAGCTATCCGACCATCGAATGTGGTTTTCTGGACACCGGTTTGCACCCTGCGGCTATAGCGCTCAGCGAGCGCCCAGAGCTTCATGCGAGGCTGCCTGGAAGCAGGACATGAGAAGTTGATCGAGACCAGGTCGAATTTCGGGTGAGTGCAGTGGTCGATTTTGCGTTGTTACCGCCGGAGATCAACTCCCTGCGCATTTACACCGGTGCGGGGTCCGCGCCGCTGCTGGCGGCTGCCGCAGCGTGGGACGCGGTGGCGGCAGAACTCAATTCCACGGCATCGGCCTATCGTTCGGTGCTTTCCACCCTGACTGGCGGACCCTGGTTAGGCCCCTCGGCAAGTTCGATGATGGCGGCCACGGCACCGTACGTGTCGTGGCTGGACGTCACTGCCGCGCAGGTCGAGCAGACCGCCGGCCAGCTGTACGCGGCGGCGGCAGCCTATGACGCGGCCTTTTCGGCGACGGTGCCGCCGGTGGCGATCGAGGTCAACCGAGTCTTGATGGCGGCGTTGGTGGCGACCAACGTCTTTGGGCAGAACACTCCGGCGATCGCGGCCACCGAGGCGCAATACGCCGAAATGTGGGCTCAGGATGCGTCGGCGATGTACGGATATGCCGAGGCGTCCGCCGCCGCGACAAGGCTGACACCGTTCGGCTCGCCACCGCAGATCACCCAGGCGTCGACAGGTCTCACGGTCACCGAAGCGACCGCTGCCGCGACCGGCTCGAGCACTTACCCGGCGCTGTCGGAGCTGCTTGCCGCCGTTCCAGGTGCCCTGCAGAATCTCGCGACGGCGGGAGCGTTCAATCCCGTCACATGGCTGGAAAGCGTGCTGGGCAGCCCCACCGGGACGGCGCTCAACGTACTCGCCGCGAATGCCGGAAACCTCAATCTCGTGTTCAGCGGATTCCTCTATTCATTCTCTGCCGGCTTGACCCTCGCGGGTACCTTGGGCGGGCTGGCAGCTTCGGCGGACGCGACCGCTGCAGTGCCGCTCGATGCCGGGTCAACGTCCGTCCCAGCCACCTACACATCAACCGTCGGCGAATCAGTCGCGCTCGGGCGCAACGAGATTGGGGCTTCGGCGAGCTTCGGGAACTCAGCGACGGTCGGAACGTTGTCGGTGCCGCCGTCCTGGGTTTCCGCTCCCGCGATTCGGCTGGCCGCCACGGCATTGCCGAGCACTGCCTTGACACCAACCGGTGCCGCCGGACCGGAGTGGCTTGCCGGCGGCATTCCCCCGGTTGGCAGCGTGGTCAACGCTCCGCGTGGCGAGCAGTCTCGTCTGCGATCCACGCCCGCCGCCAAAGTGGTCGCCGCGATGCCCGGGGAGCGCACCGCCGACGCGCGGAACGCGGTTCCGGCGGCACAGTCACAGCGCAGCATCGGCCATGCCGTCAGCACGCTCAGTGAGCACGAACGAGCAGAGCTGGCCAGGTTGCGTGAACAGATCACCGAAGTAGCGACCGAGCGAGACGCGGCTGCCCGCTTGATCAAAGAGGCGATGTTGTGAACGCGCTTCTGGACTTTGCGGCACTACCGCCGGAGATCAATTCCGCCCGGATGTATGCGGGCCCGGGCGCCGGACCGTTGGTGACGGCCGCGGCGGCATGGGCTGCACTGGGGGCGGAAATGGGTTCGACCGCCACCTCCTACCGCGCGGTGCTGGCTACGTTGACAAGCGGTCTATGGGCGGGCCCGTCGTCGACTTCGATGGCCGCAGCGGCGATTCCATACGTGTCCTGGCTGACAGCCACTGCCGCACAGGCACTGCAGACCGCGGGTCAGCTTGAATCGGCAGTGGCGGCGTACGAAGCGGCTTTCGCGGCGACCGTACCCCCGGTGGCCATCGAGGTGAACCGAGCATTACTGACATCACTGGTTGCGACAAACCTATTGGGACAGAACAGCGCAGCGATCGCGGCAACCGAGGCGCGGTACACCGAAATGTGGGCCCAGGATGCGACGGCAATGTACAGCTACGCCAGAGCATCGGCGGCCGCGACGAACTTGGCGCCGTTCGGTGCACCACCTCAGATCGCCGATCCTGCCGGAACAACCCGTCAGGGCGCCGCGATCTCCAAGGCCACTGCGGCCGCGACCGGCTCAAGCGCTCAGTCGGCAATGTCGAGCGTGCCCGAGTTGCTGAATAGCCTGTCCTCGGGATCGGTCGGCGCATCGAACTGGCTGTTGGCTTTGTTGAACAGCTACCCGATCCAGTCGTTCAACTCGCTGAGCGAGTTGACGCTGGGCTATCAGCTCCTCTCAGAGGGCATCAATTTCAACGCTTCTGGGGTCATCTTCACCCTTACACCGGCGTTGGCCCTGGGCGCGAGTCCGTTGATGTCCGCTCTGACGGCGCCGGCGGCCGCCGAGTCCGACGGGTTGGCGATGCACGACGAAATTGCCGAATTCGGAATCGGTTTGACCGGGGACGCGCCGGAGTCGGCGGGCACCGGCATAGCCCCTGTATCGGCCGGCCTGGGCGAAGCCGCGTCGGTCGGCAGGATGTCGGTACCACCGTCGTGGGGTGAATCCCCGGCGGTCCGACTGGCAGCGTCCGCTTTGCCGCTCGTCAGCGCTGACGGGTTGCCGCAGCTCGGCGATACCGGGGCCGCCTATTCCGGTGCGGCGGCCCCGTTGGGACCGGTTGTCAGCGCCGTCAACGCACCACGAGGTGATCAGACCCGCTTCCGCTCCGGGGTTCGCCACAAGGTGATACCGGCGTTAGGCGTCGAGCCCACCATGCGCGAGGACCCGGCCGCCCCATGGGTACAACCGACACCTCGCGGCGGCGACGACGACGACAGAATGAGCGAACGGGATGAACTGAACCAGTTGCGCAAAGCGTTTGCCGAAGTAACGAGGCAGCGGGATGTGCTCAAGCGCACGGCGGCAACAATTATTGCGGACGCGACGCAAAAATAGCTAATGGTGGGAGGCCTTCATGAGTGACATCAACCCGGATCTCCTGCTCGATAACCTCTGCATTTCAGCCAAACACCCGTGGAGCATTATCGAGTTATCGACGACAAACGCACAACTTGCCGGTCTCTTTGCGGGATTCATGATCATCGCCCTGACTACGATAATCAGCAAGGAATGGGGCGCACCCGCGCCGGTTGAGAATGACGCGGGCACATCGCCGCCGAGGCCCCAGGGAACCCAGCAGCACGTGACACACATACTTGTTTTCTTGTCGATGGGCGTCATCATCCTGGTGCTTGACGCATACCTTTTCGGCTCCGTCCGTGCCACGAAACCACCTGCTGCCGAACGATTCCGGCCGATGGCGGCCACGGCGTCGAATTACGGGGGGAACCTTGACGGCGCACAGTCGGCGCAGCAGGTCTGCGCGTACTCCTGGGTGAAGTTCATGCCGGCGGCCGGGTTGCTGGCGTTGGGTGCGGCCATTCTCGGCGCCGGCCTGGCCTGGATGCTGGCTCGATATGCCGCGGATAGCGATGCCGAAGCGCAGAAATGGCTGACCGCACTGGGGAATATCATCGTGGGCATGATCCTCGGCGGCACCACGGCGCTACTGGTCTATGATTCCACGGTGTTCACCGAGGAAATGTATTATGAATTTTCTCAGATCGACCATGAAACAATGGTCACCGCGCTGGTATTCATATGGATTTTCGGCACCGTATTACTGATCGCTACAGTGTGCGCGGTTACCGCTCGAATAGTCGACCTGACACGCGAACGCGCCGATTGGCACGCTGTGCTGAATTTTCAGCTCAGATCCCTGCGAGTTCCCGCGGGGCTGACGGCCGCATACCTGTTCAGCGCGGTCGGCATCTCCGGCCTGTCGTCCATGTCTTCGACGCTCGCGGTCAATGCATGGACATCGCCCCACGCCAGGCTGTGGATTTCGATCATTCTCTGCCTGGTATTTCCAGGGGCGATCTATTTCTTCATCATGCGACTGATGCCCGGCGCACAGCGGCGTCGGCAGGCCCCGAGCCTGATTGCACCACCAACGCCCGTAGCAGGGAGCGTCCGCGACGACGCATGACGGCATCGGCCCACCGGATTCTCCGGTGGGCCCTCTCGCGTCTCCGGGTCGGTTCCCGACCGCGTTAAGCGACACTGAATCCGATGACTACCGCCAGCTCCGCAATTCGCGCGTCCACCACTTCGGGCACGGGCCGACCGGGCACGCTTCGGGCTCGGGCCGGCGACCATGGTTGACGACGACGGCACCGCAGGCACCTCCCGCCGACGCCACATCATCCGGCTCGTCGTCTTCGTAGCTTTCCTGCTCACCATGTTCTATCTGGTGGCTGTCGCGCGAGTCGTCGACATCGACGCGGTGCGGCGTACCGTTGCCGCGAGCGGACCGATGGCGCCGCTTGTCTACGTCGTCATGTCGGCCTTCCTCGGCGCCATCTTCCTGCCCGGTTCGATCCTCGCCGCGGGCAGCGGCCTGCTGTTCGGCCCGGGTTTGGGAATCGTCGTGACGCTCGGTGCGGCGATGGGCACGGCGATCGTCGCGAGCAGTGTCGGTCGTCGGGCCGGCCGGGACAGCGCACGAGTGCTCATCGGGCCCAAGCGGGCCGAACGCGTCGACTCGATCATCGAACGAGGCGGGTTGTGGGCGGTCGTGGGGCAGCGCTTCGTCCCCGGAATCTCGGACGCGCTTGCTTCCTACACATTCGGCGCCTTCGGAATTCCCCTGTGGCAGATCGCGATCGGATCGTTCATCGGTTCGGCGCCGCGAGCGTTCGTCTACACCGCGCTGGGCGCTTCGATTCGCGATCGCTCGTCGCCGCTGGCGTACGCGGCGATAGCGGTGTGGTGCGCCACCGCGATAATCGGCGTGTTCGCCGCGCGACACCTATACCGGCACTGGCGCAGCCACCCCGGCCCCGACGACGAAGATCGGGTGGCCGAGGATGCCGAAGACGAGTAGCGCCCGCACACCTACCGCCCCGGCCCGCAGATTCGCACTAGGCGACACTGAACGGGATGACTATCGACGAGCTCCGCATTTCCAACGTCAACATCTTCGACAGCGTCCAGGGCCGGGTCACCGGTCCGCACGACGTCACGGTTCGCGGCAGGCTCATCGCCTCGATCACGGCACCCACCGCCGCGCCTCCGGACGGCGACCCGGGCCCGACGATCGACGGCACCGGCAAGACCCTGATGCCGGGACTGATCGATGCGCACTGGCACGCGATGTTCACCACCATCTCCGCGTTGATGGCTCAGGTCAGCGAACTCGGTTACGTCTTCGCCCGGGCGGTCGTCAGCGCCGAAGAGACCCTGTTGCGCGGCTTCACCACCGTTCGTGATCTCGGTGGCCCGGTCTTCGGCATCAAGCAGGCGATCGACGACGGCACGATTCCCGGTCCGCGCATCTACCCTGCCGGTGGCTTCATCTCTCAGACCGGTGGCCACGGCGATTTCCGGATGCCGCATGAGGTGCCCCGCGGTGTCTGCGGCCACCTCAGCTACATCGAGATCATCGGCGCCGCCGTCATCGCCGACGGCGAAGCCGAGGTGCTGCGCGGCGCGCGGGAAATGCTGCGCCGCGGCGCCTCGCAACTGAAGCTGATGGCCGGCGGCGGCGTTGCCTCGGCTTACGATCCGCTCGATGTCTCCCAGTTCACCGAGGCGGAGATGCACGCCGCGGTGGAAGCCGCCGAGAACTGGGGCACGTACGTCACGGTGCACGCCTACACGCCCCGGGCGATCCGCACCGCGGTCGCCGCGGGTGTCCGTTGCGTCGAACACGGCCATCTCATCGATGACGAGACGGCCGCGCTGCTGGCAGAGAAGGACGTCTGGTGGTGTCTGCAGCCGTTTCTCGACGACGAAGACGCCGTCACGGTTCCACCCGCGAACGTGCCCAAATTTCAGCAGATGGTCAGCGGCACCGACACCGCCTACGAACTGGCGATCAAACACAACGTCAAGATCGCCTTCGGCACCGACACGCTGTTCGATGCGGGGCTCGCCAAACGCCAAGGCGCCCAACTGGCTAAGCTCACCCGCTGGTTCACTCCCGCAGAAGTGTTGCAGCAGGCCACTATTCGCAACGCCGAACTGCTCGCCATGTCCGGGCCCCGCAATCCCTACCCGGGGCGCCTCGGTGTCGTGGCCGAGGGCGCCCTGGCCGACCTCATCCTCGTCGACGGCGACCCGGTGGCCGACATCTCGCTGATCGCCCGGCCCGGCGAGGCATTCACCGCGATCATCAAGGACGGCCGGCTGGTCAAAGGGGCAGTCAGGTAGCCGAACGCACCGCTGACACGAACTGGGTGCGCGGCGAAGTGTCCTCGACCCCCTCAGGCACACCGCGCCCGTAGTCGGCCATCAGCTGCGGGGACTGCGTCACCGTCGCGTCCCAGCCGTGCCTGCGCAACCATTCGCCCACGTCCTCGCGCTCCTCGAAGTACCACAGCTCGTCGGTCCGGGGCATCTCGCGTCCGGGATCGAGCTTCGCCATCACCGCGCGCATCCGGTCGATCCGCTCACGCCGCTTCGCGCGCACGTCCTCATCCAGCCAATCCGGCCCGGGCGCCTCGACCGCGATCCTGCTGCCGGGCGCGGCGAGCCCCTGAATCCGCTCGAACAGCAACTCGTGGGCGGCAGCCGGCAGGTAGGGCAACAACCCCTCGACAGACCAGGCACTGGGCGCGGACGGGTCGAACCCGGCCTGTTGCAACACCGCCGGCCAGTCGTGGCGCAGATCCACCGCAACCGGGACGCGGTGGCACGTCGGCTGCGCCCCGTGCTCCGCCAACGTCGACGCTTTGAACTCCAGCACCTTGGTCTGGTCGAGTTCGTACACCGTCGTGCCATCCGGCCACGGCAACCGCCAGGCCCGCGCATCCAGGCCCGCCGCCAGAATCACCACCTGGGTGACGCCGGCCCGCGTCGCATCCAGGAAGAAGCTGTCGAAGAAGGCCGTGCGAGACGCCATGTAGTTCACCATCGACTGCATCTGGTCGGGCAGTTGCGGTTCCGCTTCCACCAACTCGTCCGGCAGGTCCGGTGCGGCGAACCAATTCCAGATCCCGTCGCCGACCACATTCAGGAAGACCCTCGCGAAAGGGTCTCTGATCAGCGGGTTTTGACTCTCGGTCTCCGCTGCGCGAGCCGCAGCCACGCCCAGCGCCGTCGCTCCCACGCTTTCGGTGATCTCCCAGGTGTCGTTCTCGGTGCGCACCACGCCCAGTCCTCCTACTCCCAACACACGCCAGTGCCGAGAGTACGTGAGCAGGATGTGAACCTGCTGGCACGTTAAGTTGTCGTAGAACAGCCGACAGAGGTAACCCGGAAGACGGATCCAAGGATCTCGAAGGACCCCGCACATGCGAGTTGACGGCCGCGACATCACCGTGTCCGGCAGCTTGCTGCAACCACTGACCCGACGCACCAACGACATCATCCGGCTGGCATTGGCCGCACTCTTCCTGGTTGCGGTGGTCACCAGCTCCCTGATCACCCGCCCTCGATGGGTGGCACTGGAGAAGTCGATCTCCGAAATCGTCGGAGTCCTGACTCCCACCCAGTCCGACCTGGTGTACCTGGTGTACGGCATCGCGATCCTGGCGCTGCCGTTCGTGATCCTGATCGGCCTGATTCTGTCCCGGCAATGGAAGCTGCTGGGCGCCTACGGCGCTGCCGCGCTGATGGCCGTCCTCCCTTTGTCGATCAGCAGCAACCGCATCGCCGCGCCACGCTGGCACTTCGACCTGAACGACAAGCTCACCACGGTGCCGGCCCAGTTCCTCGACGACCCGCGCTGGATCGCCATGCTGGCCGCGGTACTGACGGTTTCGGGTCCCTGGCTGCCGGCCCGCTGGCGGCACTGGTGGTGGGCGTTGCTGCTCGCCTTCGTACCCATCCACCTGGTGGTGAGCGCCATCGTGCCGGCCCGCGCGGTGGTGGGTCTCTCGGTGGGCTGGTTCGTCGGGGCGTTCGTGGTTCTGGTCGTCGGCACTCCCGCTCTCGAGGTGCCGTTGGAGGGTGCCGTGCGCGCGATGGCCCGGCGCGGATTCCTGGTATCGCGGCTCGTGGTGGTCCGCCCGGGCGGGCCCGGGCCGCTGGTGTTGTCGGCCGAGTCCACCGAACCGTCCTCGCGCGCGGCGGTCGAGTTGTACGGCCCGCATCAGCGCAGCGGCGGCGCGCTACGCCAGCTGTGGTGGAAACTGCGGCTGCGCGGGTCGGAAACCGCGCCCCTGCAAACCTCCCTGCGGCGCGCGGTCGAGCACCGCGCGCTGATGGCCATCGCCATCGCGGACACCGGTGTCGCCAACACCTCGACGATCGCGCTTGCCGCCCTGGACCGCGGCTGGACGATGTATGCCCACCAGCCCGTGCAGGGAGTGCCGATCGACGAATGCGCCGGCGAGACACCGGTCGCCAGCGTCTGGGAATCCCTGCACGTCCTCTACGACCATCAGATCTCGCACGGCGACCTGCGCTGCAACGAGATCACGGTTGCCGACGGCAAGGTCCTCTTCGGCGGGTTCGGCGCCGCCGAGTACGGCGCCACCGATGCCCAGTTGCAATCCGACATCGCCCAGCTGCTGGTCACGACGTCGGCGCTGTACGACGCGGAGTCCGCGGTGAGCGCCGCGATCGCGGCCTTCGGCAAGGACAGCATCCTGACTGCATCGCGCCGCCTCACCAAATCCGCTGTGCCCAAACGAATTCGGCAATCGGTAGCCAACCCGAAGGCCGTGATGGCCGACGCGCGAGCGGAGGTGAAGCGCCAGACCGGGGCCGACCAGATTGAAACCGAGACGATCACCCGGTTCAGCCGCAGCCAGTTCATCCAGCTGGTGCTGATCGGCGCCCTGGTCTATGTCGCGTACCCCTTCATCAGCACCGTCCCCACGTTCTTCCACGAACTGCGGACCGCGAACTGGTGGTGGGCGTTGCTGGGCCTGTCGGTGTCGGCGCTGACCTACGTCGGTGCGGCGGGAGCGCTGTGGGCCTGCGCCGACGGTGCGGTGAGCTTCTGGAAACTGTCGATCATGCAGGTGGCCAACACCTTTGCCGCAACGACCACCCCGGCCGGGGTCGGCGGCCTGGCGCTGAGCACCCGGTTTCTGCAAAAGGGCGGCCTGACCGCACTGCGGGCCACCGCGGCCGTGGCCCTGCAGCAATCGGTACAGGTGATCGTGCACCTGACGCTGCTGATCTTGTTCAGCGCGGTGGCCGGAACGTCGACCGACCTGTCCCACTTCGTACCCAACGCCACGGTGCTGTACCTGATCGCCGGTGTGGCTCTGGGCATCATCGGCACCTTTCTGCTGGTGCCCAACCTGAGACGCTGGCTGGCAACCGAACTGCGCCCCAAGGTCGGGGAGGTCACCCGCGACCTCGCCGATCTGGCGCGCGAACCCAAACGTCTCGGCCTCATCGTATTGGGAGCTGCCGGAACCACTTTGGGCGCGGCGCTGGCGCTGTGGGCGAGCGTCGAGGCGTTCGGCGGTGGGACGACGTTCGTCACCGTCACGGTGGTGACGATGGTCGGCGGGACACTGGCTTCCGCAGCGCCCACCCCGGGCGGCGTCGGGGCCGTGGAAGCCGCACTGATCGGTGGGCTCGCCGCGTTCGGCGTGCCGGCGGCCATCGGCGTGCCGTCGGTGCTGCTCTACCGGGTACTCACCTGCTGGCTGCCGGTTTTCGTGGGCTGGCCGGTCATGCGCTGGCTCACCAAGAACGAGATGGTCTGAGCCTGAATACTATTCGCCTGAATCCGCTGTCGCGGCGTCGACCATGACGGTCAGATATCTGCTGCTTCCTCCCGCCGTCGCGGTCAGGAAGACCTGGTAATAGCCCTGGGGCACCGTCTTCGCCACGGTGATCGCAACATCCACCTTCGCGGCCCCGTCGCGCCCGAATCGTCCATTCGCCGGGGCAACTGTGATTCCCGGCGCGTAAGAAATACCGGTAACGGTGTATTCGTCGACTCCGTCGATCATCCGCTGCGCGTCGAGCTGCAGCGTGCCCGTCGTCCCCGGCGCGATCGTGGCGACCGGACTTGGCGCGTTGACCGCGAAAGTCGAACTGCCGGCACCGAAGGACGGTGGCGCCGACGATTCGGCGGTGCCCCAGCTGTCGGGTCGGGCAGCGAGCGAGAACGCTACGTCACCCCCCGTGGTGATCAAAGATTCAGGGAGATAGGTCCGATCGCTCGGTTCACCGTTGAGGCGCAGACCTCTGATGTACTTCAGGCGGTTGAGACCCGATGCGCCCGGCGCGGTGATGCGGATGGATTGCCCTGTGGGCAGAGCGATTACAGCGCGATCGAACAATGGCGTGTTGACGGCGAGGACCGGGGTGCCCGGGATGATCGGATACATGCCCAGGGCGGCCCAGACGTACCAACTGGACATCGCGCCGAGATCGTCGTTGCCGGGTGCGCCGTCGGGCGTCGGGCCGAACAGCCCACGGACCCGGTCGACGGTGCGTTGCGTCTGCCAAGGCTCGCCGACGTAGTTGTATAACCACGGGACACCGAAACACGGCTCGTTACCGGCCCACAGGTAGGGCTCGTTCGGACCTTCGTTGAGGCGCTTGGTGAATCGATCGAGGCGCGCGGCGAACGCCTTTCGGCCACCCAGCGCGGTGACCAGGCCGCCGATATTCTGTGGCACCAGCCACAGGTACTGCTCTGCGTTGCCCTCGTCATAACCGGGCTGGCCGAACGCCGACCCGGACTCCCGAAAACCCGGACCCTCGCGGAAGAGCCCGCTCGGGCTGCGCGGCGAAATGTATCCGGTCGTCGGATTGAACAGGTTCTGCCAGTACTGTGCCCGGTCCTGGAACGCGGCGGCGGTCCGGTCGTCCCCCAGTGCGGCGGCGAATCGGGCGATGGCGAAATCATCGATCGACCACTCCAGAGTGATCGAGGCGCCGGGGCCGAACGCGGTGAGCTGTGGGAGGTAGCCAAGCTGCAGGTAGGCGCCGATCCCCGGACGCTCGACGTACCCGTCTACACCGGCACCACCGAGGGTCGCGCCACTGACCATGAAACGCAGGGCGGCCGCCGTGTCAAAGTCTCTGGCCCCGAACATGTACAGGTTCACGATCAGCGGGACCACGCTGTCGCCGGTCATCTGGCTTGTCGCGGCATTGGCCAGGGCCCACCGGGGCAGGGCGCCGCTCTGCTCGGCATCGGTCACCAGCGACTGGGCCATGTCACTGGCCTCCTTCGGGAACAACAGACCTTGCAGCGCGGCCAGGCTGCGGTAGGTGTCCCAGTCGGAGAAATTGGCGTACTGCGTACGGCCCGGCGCGACGGTGTGGATCGCGTTGTCGAACCCGATGTATCGGCCGTCGACGTCGTTGAAGGTGTTGGGATGCAGCAACGACCGGTACAGACAGCTGTAGAAGGTCGTCACGTCGGCGGGGCTGCGACTCGACACCGTGATCCGCGACAGCGCACCGTTCCAGGCACTGGTCGCGGCCGCGCGAACGCCGTCGAAGGTGCCGCGCTCGGCAGCCAGGTTCGCGCGGGCGCCCTCGATGCTCACATAGGAGATGGCGGTCCGAACCTCGAGCACGGCACCGGCCGGAAACAGCACGTAGCCTCCGCTGTACGGCGAATTAGCCTGACGGGCACCGTCATACACCGAATAACCGTCCCAGGTTCCGTAGGACAGGAACGGCTGGTTGAACTCCATCGCGAAGTACACCGTGTAGGTGTTCTGCTTGTCGCAGAACGAGCCGCTGGTCGCCCACCCGGTGATCGTGGTGTTGTCCTCGCCGAGCTGAATTGCCGCGCGCGAGTTGCCCGCCAGCGACGCACCCGAACGCACGTGCAGCAGCGCGGGCCGGTTGTCGCGCGGGAAGCTGAACCGTCCGAGGCCGGTCCGGGTGGTCGCGGTGAGTTCTGCCTTGACTCCGGTATCTGGAAAGCGGACCGTGTAGTAGCCCGGCACACCGGACTCCGTGTCGTCGTGGGCGATTCGATCCCACGCCGCCCACGGCCGGGAACCGACGGAGCTGGTGGTCGGCAGCATGGAGATGTCGCCGAAGGCGGGGCAGCCCACCGAGGCGTGGGTCATGCTGAATCCGGTGGCGCGGTCGTTGGCATGGTCATAACCGGCGTAGTTGTCGACGGTGTCAGGCGAGTACTGCACCATGCCGAAAGGCACAGTGGCGCCAGGAAAGTTGTTGATTTCCCCGACGATGTCGCCGCCGGTACCGGTGCCGACAAGAGTGTCGACGTGCTGCACCAGATTCGTCACCGCTGCGGGCTCGCCGTCGTAGGCAGTCGGTGCCAGCAGGAAAAACGGCACGAAGAGAGCCAGCACCGCGAGGGTGGCGGCGGTGGCCCTGAGGCCCGTTCGCGACCTTGAAGACCGCATAAATGTCTCTTACTGCACGCCGGCGGTTCCAGTGGCATTTTCGGCGAACGACTCACCCAGCGTATTCGGCAGATAATGACGACGAACTGCGCGCTTCGGCTACTCTCTTCTCCTACGTCACCGGCACAGATGCCGGTGCCACAACTTTGGAGATGCGAGAGATGAAGGACCTGACGGCAGTAGTCGCAACGGTGGCACTGAGCCTGACGCTGGTGGGGTGCCACTCCGAAACCAAGACCGAAGTCAAGACATCGACTTCGACGAGCACGTCCACCTCGACGTCGACGTCCACCTCCACGACGACGACCAGCGCAACGTCGGGCGCGCAGGCCAATAAGACCATTGCCGACTACATCCGGGAAGCCAACCTCAAAGAGGTGCCGGTGCACCACGGCGATCCCGGCTCCCCCACCATCAACCTTCCGGTGCCCAACGGCTGGCACACGGTTCCCGAAGGACAGGGCGCGCCCTACGGCGGCATCGTCTTCGACGCGCCGGCTGACCCCAATGACGCACCGACGATCGTGGCGATCGTGTCCAAACTGGAAGGCAACGCCGACCCCAAGAAGATCCTCGAATACGCGCCCGGTGAGTTGAAGAACCTGCCCGAATTCGAGGCTGGCAGCCCGAACGGGAAAGAGTCCACTCTCGGCGGCTTCCCGGCGTGGCAGTTCGGCGGGTCCTACACCAAGAACGGCAAGAAGCGCGCTGTCGCGCAGAAGACCGTCGTGATCACCGGCCCCAACGGCTTGTTCGTGCTCCAGCTCGACGCCGACGCGCTGGACTCCGAGGCCGGCCCGTTGATGGACGCCACCGCGGTGATCGACGACCAGACCACCATCACTCCCTAGTTCGAGAACGCAACGCGCCGCGGAGCCCGCACGCTCCGCGGCGTTTTGCTGGGCGGCCGCCGGGCCGCGTCGCCGAGCGTGAGCTGACGGCGAGATCCGGGCCCGATCGCCATCCTGTCTTCACGCTCGGCGACGTCGAGGCGTCTCCCGCAGCACCGCGCGATTGTCTACGGTGAAACGCATGACAGAACAGTCGTATGCGGTTGACGTCGGCCACCCCCCCTCAGCGTTGCTCAAAGCCGTCAACCCGGCGCTGGGCTTCCTGTTGGGGACCCCGCTCGGCGGGTCGCTGCGCACACAGTTCATGGTGCTGAATTTCTCCGGTCGCAAGTCGGGCAAGCAGTTCAAGCTCCCGGTGAGCGCGCACGTCATCGACGGCGACCTCTACGCGCTGGCCAGTGCCGCCTGGAAGTTCAACTTCCGCGGCGGCGGCCCCGCGCAGGTGGTCTACAACGGCACGACGACCGCAATGCGCGGCGAGCTCGTCGAGGACCGTGCCGTCACCCGCGATCTCTACGTGCGCGCCGCGCACTCCTACGACGTCAAGCGCGCGCAGCGTCAGATGGGGCTGAAGTTCCGCGATAACCGGATGCCGACGCCGGAGGAGTTCGGCGAGGCGATCGAACGGCTCAAGCTGTCCGCCATCAAGTTCATCCCGGCCGGCTGAGCAGCGACCTTTGCCCTTCTCACTACGTGCCGGGTGCCGGGCACCGGCTTACCTGGCAGCCGTGGTCCTTATCGCAGGTGTGCTCGGATGCTCCCACGGGTCAACCAGCCGAATCTCGTATGCGCCCGCGCCCTGCCCCCAACCGAACTTCCCGGGAGTGGCCCAGGCCGACCTGGGCGCCAACTACAGCTGCGGTTACCTCAGCGTGCCGGAGAACCGGGACGAGCCGCAGAGTCGAACGATCCGGATTCTCGTCGCGCGGGTGAAAGCCGCCAACAACGCACCCAAGGCCGACCCCATCGTGTTCTTGGCCGGCGGCCCCGGCGGGGCGGGGACGTTGAGCGCGCCGGCCGTGGTGGCCGGCGGGATGAACGCCGACCGAGACGTCATTTTCGTCAACCAACGCGGCACGTTACACAGCGACCCGCACCTGAGTTGCCCGGAAATGGACGACTTCACCACCCGCGCAGTGCAATTGGTGTTCCAGGCACCAGCGACCGCGGATCTGGACGCCGCCGCCGTTGCCGACTGCCGCAAGCGGCTGGCGTCTTCCGGTGCCGACTTCGCGGCGTATGACACGCGGGAGAACGCCGCCGATATCGCCGACCTGCGGGAGCAACTGGGCATCGAGCAGTGGAACGTCTACGGCGTCTCCTACGGCACCGACCTGGCTCAGCAGCTCCTGCGCGACCACCCCAAGGGCATCCGGTCGATGGTCCTGGATTCGGTGGTGGCACCGCAGGTGAACATCGTCGACCACTGGTGGGATGCGCCCGCCAGTGGCCTGGCCGCGATCTTCGTGGCATGTGCCAACCAGCCCGCCTGTGCGGCCGCGTACCCGAACCTGCCGACGGTGTTCCTCGACACCGTGAATGCGTTGAGCCGCAACCCGATCGAGGTGACCACCACGAACCCGGCGGGCCAGGCGACGCGGGTCACCATCGACGGGTCCAAGGTCGTGCCCCTGGTACTGGACTGGAGTGCCGATCCCGCCAAGGTCGTCGATATCCCACGGATGATCTACCAACTGTCCCGCGGCGACGGAGCCCTGGCCGGCACCGGGATAGCCGCCGCCGCGCCGTCGGGACCCGACCGCGGCCTCCTGGGCGCGGGGCTGGCGCTGGGCACCTACTGCCAGGAGATGGCCGCGTGGACCAACCCGGATCAGGCCCTGTCCCAGGCGCGACTGGCGATGCCCGGGCTGCCTGACTCGGTATTGCGGATCACGCCCACCGGCAGCTGGATCTTTCGCGAGTGCCAGGCGTGGGGCCTGGGCCGGTCCGACACGGCGGACACTATTCCCGCCCTGAGCAAGATACCGACCCTGATCCTGTCGGGTTCCTTCGATTCCAGCACCGCGCCGCAATGGGTGAAGGAGGTGACGCCCGGCCTGCCCAACTCCGTCGCATTGCGTTTTCCGGGCGTCGGCCACGGCGTCATCCCGAAATCGCCGTGCGCCCAACAGATCATGACGGCATTCCTGGACAACCCGCGCACCGATGTCGAGCAGTCCTGCATCGGCCAGATCACCATCCCGACATTCAGCCTGCCGCAGGGATGAAGACCGCCATCCTTCCCGCGTCGATGACCGAGCGCTACCAGTGGGCACGGACGTGGACCATCGGCTCCGACCCGGGCCTGTTGCGGCTACGACTGGCCACCCGCACCACAATCGCGCTGGCCTGCTCCCTGCTGGTGATGTCGGTGCTGACCCGCGCGGCCCACCAGCCGTTGACCGTCGCCCTGCTGGGCGCCGTGATCACCATGATCGCGGCACGATCGGTCAACGAGCCCGACCCGCGCCAACAGCGGATCACGATGGCGTTGTTACCGGTGCCGGCGGCGCTGTCCATCACTGCCGCGGCCCTGCTGACCCCCTATCAATGGGTCAGCGACGTCGTCTTCGTGATCGTCGTGTTCGTCGCGGTGTACGTCCGGCGATTCGGGGCCCGCGGCCGGGCTCTCGGAATGGTCGCGTTCATGGCCTACTTTTTCAATCTCTTCCTGCGGGCGGGTGTGCACGAGTTGCCGTGGATGATCCTGGCCGTTCTGGTGGGTACCCTGTGCACCTTCGTCATGACCACCTACGTACTGCCCGACCGTCCAGAACGCGTGCTGCGGGCCACTATTCGCTCGCTACGGGCACGGATGGCGATCGTGGTCGACACCACGGCCGACGTCGTGCGTAACGGGCGCCTCGAGGAGCGGCGCCACCGGCGACTGCGCGTGCGCATCGCCCGACTCAACGAGACGGCCCTGATGGTGCAGGACCAGATCGAGGACAAGGCCAACCCTGCCGCGTTATGGCTCGGACACAACGGTGATCAGTTGGCTCCGTGGCTGTATGACGCCGAACTCGCTGTCGAATAGGTCGCGATCGCCGGTATCCGCGCGGCGTCGGAGGAAGCGGCAATCCCGGCAGCGATCCGAGGCGAACTGGCCGTCGCACTCAACCAGCTCGCCCTGGCCATCGGGGCATCCGATCCCACCGGCCTGGCCCGGGCGGCGAACCAGGCGCAAGACATCCTGGATCGCCAGCCCGAACCACCCTGCGACTTCCCGCACGCCGCGGTACGCCGCCTTGCCCTGGCGATTGTCTCCGCGGCGACAGCGACCGCCGAGGTGCGGGATCAGATGGCGCACGCGGGTGCCGACGACGACACGACGCGGGAACCCGAGGAGGCCGCTGCCGAAACCGAGACCGACCCCGATTCCGAAGAGTCCCCGCATGAATTGCTTCCGACGACCAGGCAGGCCATCCAGGCCTCCGTCGCGGCGGCGCTGGCAATCATCACCGGCGACCTGGTGTCACCGGCGCGTTGGTACTGGGCGGTGATCGCCGCGTTCGTGGTGTTCGCCGGGACCACTACCTGGGGAGATACCCTCACCAAAGGCTGGCAGCGACTGCTGGGCACCGTGTTGGGCGTGCCGTGCGGCATCCTGGTGGCCACGCTCGTCTCCGGTGACCGCACCGCCTCGCTGGTCATGATCTTTGTCTGTTTGTTCTGTGCCTTCTATTTCACGCAGCTGACTCAGAGCCTGATGGCCTTCTGGATCACCACGATGCTCGCGCTGTTGTACGGGCTGCTCGGCCAGTTCAGCTTCGGCGTGCTGCTGGTGCGGATCGAGGAGACCGCCATCGGCGCCGTGATCGGTTGTGCTGTCGCAATTCTGGTGTTGCCCACCAACATCGGGACGGTGCTGCGCAAGGACACCCGCGACTTCCTGGCCGAACTGTCCGCTTTGATCGCGACCTCCATTGCGACCATGTTCGATCACGACCTACCGGAAAGTCCGACCGAGCAGGCGCGCCAACTCGACCGTAAGCTGCAACAGGTCCGGGCCACTGCCAAGCCGTTGCTGGCCGGCGTCGCGGGGTTCGCCGGCCGGCGCAGCATCCAGCGCCGGCTCCGGTTGTTCCGCGCTTGCGACCGCTACGCCCGCATTCTGGCCCGGCGCAGCGAGCAGTACCGCAACCCGGACTGTCCGCAGGAACTGGCCGGCGCGGTCACGGCGGCCGCCGATCAGATCAGGCACAACATCGACTCGCTGGTCGCGACGCTGGACGGCGCACACGCCGAGTCCGTCGTCTCAGCGGCCGACGCCCTGGACGCCGCCGAGGCGCTGGCCCGCCAACATGACAGCACCTTCAACCCGGCGGCGCCCGCGCCCGACACGCAACGACACCCCTCGGTGCTTCATCCGCTGCGTCAAATCGATCGCGCCATCGTCGCCGCCGCAACCCACCTCGACAACGATGCGGGGCTCAAGATGCCTGCGCCACAACGTAACTGATCTCAGTACGGCCACACCTTGCGCAGGATGTCGGCCAGCTCAAAGGTCACCTGTGTGAGCCTGGCCTGTATCTCGGGCCGTTGCTCCGGGGGCAGATTGTCCACCTCGCCCTGCACGATGGTCGCCTGCCGCTGCAGCTGCGCCAACTGCTGACTGCGCTGCGCCTGGGACAGGTTGTCCCAGTTCGCGTGCAGTTCAGAGGTCTGCCGTTGCAGCTCCTGCACGTCGGACTGCGCGTCCGCCTGCGCGGGACTCGCCGTCAGCAACGCACAGGCGGCCAGCCCCGCAATCACTATCGCCGGAATCTTCATGCCGCTCAGACTGCCGCGGCCGGCTTGTCCGATGTTCGCGGATTTCTTGCGAAACTCTTGCGCCGGGCGACGACAGCGTCGATACCATCGCAGTACCCCTCCTCCGAGGAGCTGTGAAGGAGCCACGCGATGGCCGCCCCAAACCTGCCGCCGGGATTCGATTTCACCGACCCCGACATCTACGCGCACCGATTGCCGGTTGAGGAATTCGCGGAGCTGCGCGCCACAGCACCGATCTGGTGGAATGAGCAGCCGATCGATCAGGGCGGCTTCGGCGACGGCGGCTACTGGGTGGTGAGCAAGCACCGCGACGTTCGCGAAGTCTCGCTGCGCAGCGATATCTTCTCGTCGGCCGAGAAGTCCGTGGTGCCGCGCTACCCGCCAGAGGTGGCGCAAGCGCAGATCGAACTCGGCCGGACATCGATGATCATGATGGACGACCCCGAGCACAGCCGGCTGCGCAAGATCATCGCGCGCGGGTTCACGCCGCGCGCTGTCGAACGGTTGCGGGCCGACCTGGCCGAGCGTGCCCGTCAGATCGCGACTCGGGCCGCCGCCGAGCGATCGGGTGATTTCGTGCGGCAGGTGGCCTGCGAGCTGCCGCTGCAGGCGATCGCCGGATTACTCGGGGTGCCGGCCGAGGACCGCGACAAGCTCTTCGACTGGTCGAATCAGATGATCGGCGCCGACGATCCGGAGTTCGCCGACCATGATTCACTGACCTCGGCAGCCGAAATGATGTGGTACGCCATGCAATTGGCCGAACGCAGGGCGTCAGAGCCCGCTGACGACATCGTCACGACGCTGATCCGGGCCGACGCCGACGGCCACCGGCTCACCGAGGCCGAATTCGGAATGTTCGTGGTCACCCTCGCCATCGCCGGAAACGAGACGACGCGAAATTCGATCACCCAGGGCATGATGGCGTTCACCGACTTCCCGGAGCAGTGGGAGCTGTTCAAAGCCCAACGCCCCGCCACCACCGCCGACGAGATCATCCGCTGGGCCACTCCCATCACCGCGTTTCAGCGAACTGCCCTGGCGGACACCGAACTTGGTGGAGTCGCCATCAAGAAGGGCCAGCGACTGGTGATGTTCTACCGGTCAGCCAACTTCGACGAAGACGTCTTCGACGACCCCTTCACGTTCAACATCCTGCGCAGCCCGAACCCACACGTCGGTTTCGGTGGCACCGGAGCGCACTACTGCATCGGCGCCAACCTCGCACGCATGACGATCGACCTGATGTTCAACGCGATCGCCGATACGATGCCCGACCTGGCCCCCGCCGGAGATCCCGAGCGCCTGCGCTCACCGTTCATCACCGGCATCAAGCATTGGCCGGTCGACTATCAGGGCGGGGACGGCGGGCGGCCGAAATGCGAAAAGTGAGCCGCAGGCAGAAATCCTCTCCGCGAAAAGCGTCCGGGGACCGGCTGACCGGCCTCGTGCACGAAAAGCTCGGTGTGACAACGTTTCCGTGCTGATCCGGGGTCTCGCATGGCGTCACCCGCAGGGGGCACGCGGCTTGTCGGGCCGATTGGTGGGCTGGGATAGTCAACCCGGATGCAGCCACCGAGCTCTGGAGGGGATCGTGAGGGGCCACGACGTCGGCTCGCGGTTATCGGAACAACCTGAACAGACTCTGTCGACCGAACGTCAGAGCATCTACGCGGTGCTCCGGAAAGTCGACGAGTTGCAGCGCAGCCGCGAGGTGGATTTCGGGAGGGTGCTGCGCGACATCATCGCGATCACGGTCGCGGCGGTGCCGGGTGCTCGGTACCTCGGGGTCACTGCCTTCGACGGCTGCGGGGCGGTTCGCACGTTGATCGCCAGTCATCGCGATGCCGCGTTGTCGGACACCGTGCAGCGTGAGGTCGGCGAGGGTCCGTGCCTGTCGGCGGCTTGGGGGCGCCGCACCATCTGCATCGACGACCTGGCCGCTGATCAGCGCTGGCCGCGCTATCGCGACGTGGCACTGGAACGCACCGGTATCCGCTCGATGATCTCGTTCCCGCTGTTCACCGAGGAAGCCGCACCGGCCGCGTTCAGCGTGTACGCCGAATCTCGCTACGCCTTCACCGAGGAATCCGTCCAGCTGGGACTGATCTATGGGGCGCACACCAGCGTGGCGTGGAACGCGATCCGCAGTCAGCAGCACTTTCGCGCGGCGCTGGCCAGCCGGGACGTGATCGGTCAGGCCAAGGGCATCCTCATGGAGCGCTTCGATATCAACGCCGTGGGCGCCTTCGCGATGCTGCGCCGGTTGTCTCAGGAGTCCAACACCAAACTCGTGCACATCGCCGAGAAACTGATTCGGCTCGGGCGCGCCGGTGACGGGCCGGGTGACCGTCAGTGGCGCAACGTGTCGTGTGGCGAGCGTCCGTAGATCTCCCGGTAGTAGGCGGCGAACCGGCCGATGTGGGCGAAACCCCACCGATTGGCGATCTGCGTCACGGTGGTCGACTCGCGGGTGGCGCGCAGCAAGTCGTGGTGAGCACGGTGCAACCGCACCTTGCGCAGGTAGTCCATGGGCGTGCAGTCCAGGCGTTGCCGGAACATGTATTGCAGGGTCCGCGGCGTCACGTAGACATGTTCGGCGATATCGCTCAGCATGATCTCCCTGTGCGCGTTCTCCTCCATGAACGCGATGGCCCGTCGCAGCAGCACCGTGTCCAGCGGGTCAGCGTCGTAGCGCATGTCATAACTGAACGACAGCTCGTCGAAGGTGACCGGGCCCGACCATCGCCGCTGAATGCGGGCGCGGCGGTTGTCGCCGGTGGCCCCGATGCGCATTTCGGTGTAGTTGCGCACCAGGAAGTCTTCCGTTTCGCCCAGGTCGCAGCTGTCAAAGTCAAGAGAATCCATTACCTACGCCACCTTCACGGGTCACCCCCATCTTGCCCAGTACCAGCAAGTACCTCAACCTGCCGCCGGTTCACCGGCCCGGGTCACTCGGGTGCAACGCGATAATCCCGCCCTCTGTCCGCCCGCGCCCACAGCACACCATCCCCTGCCCGGGGGCCCTCGGCGATGAGTTCCCGCTTGAGGACCTTGTTGGTGGCGGTCCGCGGAAGTGCCGCGGTGATCCGCACGTACCTGGGCCATGCTTTCGGCGACAAGTCGGCCTGCGACGCGAGGAAATCGCGGAACTGCCCTGGGGTCACCGTCGCCCCGTCGTTCAGCACGACCGCCGCCATCACCTGGTCGCCGACACGCTCGTCCGGCACCGCATACACGGCGACGTGGTTGATCTCCGGCAACCGTTGCAGCACCCGCTCGATGGGGCCCGCCGCCATGTTCTCGCCGTCGACCCGCATCCAGTCCGCAGTGCGCCCCGCCAGATAGATCCAGCCATCGGCATCGCGGTAGGCCAGATCGCCCGACCAGTACATGCCGTGGCGCATCCGCTCATCGGTGGCTTCGGGATCGTTGTAGTAGCCGGTGAATCCACCGGCACCGAAGGTGTTCACGAGTTCACCAACGGCCTCGTCAAAGTTGACGAGCGCACCGTGCCGATCGAAAACGGCTGGCGCGCATTCGGTCACGGTGTCCGAGTGGTACACGCTGACCCCGGGATATCCCCTGCCGATCGAGCCCGCAGGCGTGCCGTCCTCGCGCATCACGACGACGGCGAACTCGCTGGAGCCGAAGCTGTCCACCACCCGGCAGCCGAAACGTCGGGCGAACCTGTCCAGATCGTGTTCGGTGGCCTCGTTCCCGAACGCCGCGCGCAAGGGGTTGTCGGCATCGTCGGGCTGCTCGGGGGTGGCCAGTATCAAGGCCAACGGTTTGCCGACGTAATTCATGTACGTCACTCCGTGTCGGCGGATGTCAGCGAGAAACCGTGACGGCGAGAATTTGGCCGGCACCATCGTCGCGCCGCAGGAGATGGCCACCGCCCACCCCGCCGCGACCCCGTTGGAGTGGAACAGCGGCATCGCCAGGTAGCACACATCTGCCGCGGAAAGCTCGAACCGCTCGACCAGGCTCGCACCGCACATGACCCCCATGGCGTGCGCGAACCGGACGGCCTTGGGATCACCGCTGGTGCCGGAGGTGAAGATGATCACCACCGGATCGGCACCGCTCACCTCAACGGGCGTCAGAGGGTGCGCCGCTGCCACACCATCCGCATAACTGGCGCTGTCGACATCGATCACTGGCAGTCCGGTGAGCTTGAGACCGTCGAGCAGACCGCGGTGTTCGGAGTCGACGAGCAGAAGTTGGCAGTCGGCCCTGCCGACGTCGGTGGCCAGGCCCGCTCCGCGCCGGGTGGTGTTGACGCCGCACAACACATAGCCGCCCAGTGCCGCCGCCGCCATGGACCGCAGCATCGCCGGAGAGTTGCCGAGCAGCGCACCGACATGCAGGGGACGGTCGGTTGCCATCACGCCGAGCAGAAAGGACGCCTCCGCGGATGCCTCGGCAAGGTGCTCACGCCAGGTCCAGCGCCGGTCGCCATACGCGACCGCGACGCTGTCATCGTCGGTGCGGGAACGCAGCAGTTGCTGGATGGTTTCGAACGGCATTACCTGTCAGCCTCTTTGGTGTAGTACAGCAACGTCACCGGCTGACCGGGTACATCGTGGAACACCGGCGCCACCCGCATCCCGACCCGGATCTGCCCGGGCTCGACATCGACCAGCTCGGTACTGACGCGCGGTCCGGCATCCCACTGCACCACCGCGAGCAACTGCGGCAGACGATCCGCCCACGGCGGGCCGGTCGGCCGGCGCGCCACGGTGTAGGTGTACAGCGTTCCGGCGCCGTCGATGTCGCGCCACTCCAGATCGTCGGCGAGGGTACCGGGCGCCAGCGTGCGCGGGTAGAAGACGTATCTGTCCGACGACGGTGAATATTGGATGCGAATACGGTGTTCGCGCAATGCATCCCAGAACGGCTGGGAAACCGGTGTCGCCTCGGGCAGCGGGCGCGGCTCGGTCATGTCAGTCACCCCCCAGCACCAGCGCCACCTGTTCACTCATGATCCCGCCATTGCCGGTCACGAAGGCGGCGTTGCAGTCGTGCACTTGCGCCGCAGCGGCCCTGCCCATGATCTGGCGGGCCCCGTCGACCACATGGTGCATACCGCCGGCCATGCCGGCCTGACCGTAGGACAGTTGCCCGCCGGCGGTATTGAGCGGGAAGTCGCCGCCGAAGGTGAGGTCATGCTCGGTCAACCACCTCATGCCCTCCCCTTTGCCGCAGAATCCGGCGTCCTCGAGTGTCATCAGCACGGTGATCGTGTAACAGTCGTAGATCGATGCGACGTCGACGTCGCCGCGTCCGAGACCGGCCATCGCAAAGGCCTTTTCGGCCGCGCGGGCGATCGGTGTGCGCAGTAGGTCGTCGGCGTAGGTGGGCGTTTTGAATCGGATGTGCTCCCCGAAACCCTTGATCCAGACGGGCCGGTGGCGGGCCGTGCGGGCGATGTCGGCATTGGCGATGAGCACCCCGGCGCCGCCCTGAACCCGCATCACGGTTTCCAGCATGTGGATCGGATCGGCGATCACCGGACTGTTCAGCACGTCGTCGACGGTGATCGGTTTACCGTGGAACACCGCCGACGGATGGGCACAGGCGTTGGTCCGCTGATCGACCGCAATTTTCGCCAACGCGGATGCGCCGTAACCGTATTCGGCGGCGTAACGCTGCGCGATCTGCGCATACGGTGCGTTCTGGCCGACGTTGCCGTAGGGGATCTCGAACTCGGCCTGCGGTGAGCCGTAGTTGTTGCTGGACGCCCCGTACCAGCCCAGGGTGCGGGCAGCCCGGGTGTGGGACCGCGGAATCTCCTGTGACCCCGGTACCACCGCCAGAACCGCGTCACAGATGCCGATTTCGACCGCTGCAGCGGAGCGCCACACCATGCCTGCGGCGGTGGCGCCGCCCAGATCGACGCGATCGCCGAAATCCAGTGGAATGCCGAGATATTCCGACAGCGTGGCCGGTGCGAACATGTCGGACTCCGCAATCCCGTGGCACGACAAACCATTCACCACGTCGGGTTTCACACCGGCGTCCTCGATCACCAGCTTTGCCAGTCGTGCGTACTGATCGAGGGTGAACGAGGGCGGTCCGCTCTGCCGCTTCTCGGCCGGCAGCTCGGCGATGCCGATGATGGCGGCCTCGCCGCGCAGTCCGGTCACGGGGTGGGCCTGTACGGCAGCGACACCGTCGCGGTGCCCGGCATCAACACGTCGTCGCCGCGCCGGCAGAAGATGTCCAGATCCACCAGCTGATCCCGCTTCCCGGTGACCACACCGCCGAAACGCAGTTCCTGGCCGGGATAGGCGATCGCGCGATTCTGCACCGAGAACGACACCAGCCGCCCTGCTCCGCCGATCCAGTCGGTGAGTGCCCGTGACAACAGCGCCGCCTGCAAGGGACCTTGCACAAGCACATTGTCGTAGCCTTCAACGTCGCGGGCCCAATCCTTGTCGTAGTGGATGCGATGTCCGTTGTATGTCGCGGCGCTGAAGAAGAACATCTGCGTCTCGGTGACGGTGACGGCCAGCACCGGTATTGCAAAACCGGTTTCGACATCGTCGACGTACACCTGCCCGGTCATGCGGGCCTGGCGATCATCGACATGGTGGACTCGGCGATGAGTTCCCGGTGCTGGTTGTGGTATTCGCCGCGCCAGGTCACCAACACGAATCTCCCTGAGCGCCCCTCCTTCTCCACCATCGAATCGATGGTGCGGACCATCTCGATCTCGTCGCGGTGGTAGGCCGGCCCGTGGAAGGTGGTGCTTTCGCCGCCTGCCATCCGCCGGGGTGCCCGCGGAAACGCCAGGCTGCCGGTCACCGCGCCGGACGACCCGTCCGGGCGCAATTCACCGAGCGCGCTCACGCCAAGGATGGCGTATTGCAGAAACAACGGCGGACAGACTATGTCGCGGTACCCGTGCGCGCGCGCGTAGTCGGTGTCGAACCACAGGGGGTTGTGATCGTCAACCGCGGCGGCCCAGCGTTGCCAGTCCCGCCTGTTCACCTCGCCGGTCGCGGTCGCCACTACGGCGCCGACTCGCGCGGCGGACTCCGGGTCAATCAGACTGTCCATCGTCCCCTTCCCGATTCATTTCACCCTCAAGCCATTTGGCGGCCACGTCGGCCCCACCACCCCAGGTCGACAGGACCCTGGCCCGCTCGGAGAACAGGTGCAGGTCGGTGTCGACGACATATCCCATCCCACCGTGCAGCTGATGCGCGTCGAGGGTGATCTGCCTGACCGCGGCGGCGTGCATTCTGGCGATCGCGGTTTCCCGGGTGCCGGTGCGACCGCGACCGATCCAGAACACCGCAGACTGCGCACTCAGCCTGGCCGCCGAGAGCGCGATGCGCATATCGGCCACCAGGTGTTGCGCCGCCTGGAACGACGCAATCGGCCGGCAGAATTGCTCGCGCATCGTGGTGTAGTCGACGGTGCGCTGCACCACCGCCTCACCCACCCCGACTAGATCCAGGGATAGCAGTGCCACAGCGGCATTGGCGACCCGACGCAATGCGGTGCGGCAGATATCGACGCCCAGAACACGGTTGTCGTCGTCGACCGGCACCTCGTCGAACGTGACCGTCCCGGCTCGGTGGCCTCCTGCCATCGGCAGCGCTTCGACAGCGACCCCGGTCGTCGTCAGGTCCATCACGAAAACACCGGTCGCGGAATCGGTTTCCGCCGCAACGATGATCAGGTCGGCCTGGTCGGCGGCGGCGACGAAGTCGGCCATCCCGGACAACCGCCACCGGCCGGCCGCATCGGCGGCGGCGCGCAACGGCGAACCCAGTATGGACGCGTCGCGCGGGTTCCACAGCGCGGTCGTGGCGCGCGAGCTTCCTCGGGTCAGGCGCGGCAGCCAGGCCGCCCGCGCACCCGGCCCACCCAGCCAGTCGATGGCCAACGCGGCTCGCAACGTGCTGTGAATAACGTCAGGGCACAACGCACGGCCCGCCTCGAGGCAGAAGATGCCCAGATCGCTCAGCGTCCCGCCCGAGCCGCCGTACTGCTCGCCGATCGCCAGCCCGAGCAGCCCGGCCCGGGCAAGATCGTCCCACAGCTTCGGCGGAACATGCCCGCCGTCGAGTTTCTGTGCGGCCAACAGGCTCCGGCACATCGCGGCCAGATCGCGTTCATCCTGATCGGGGAGTAGTCGCACCTGATCACCGCCCGTAGGACGGCATGCCGTAACCGCGCTGGGCGATCACATCCCGCAATACCTCGTTGGTGCCGCCGCCGAAGCGCATCAATGGCGATACCCGATAGAGACGCTCGAAGAATCCGCCGAGCGGCGCCTGGACACTACGGTGTGCCAGCAGCCCGTCCGGGCCCAGCAGATCAAGCGCCAGATCCGCGATGCGCTGCCGCAATTCGCTGGTGAAGATCTTCTCCACGCTCACCTCGACCGAGGGGATGCGTCCGCTGTCGAGCAGGGACGCCGCCTCGTATCCCATCAGCTTGGCGGCTTCGACATCTGCCTCCGCCTGCGCCAGGCGGCGACGGATACCGGCTTGGCGCGCCGGCACCGAGCCGTCGCGACACGGCTGGTGTGCCAGCTTCACCAGGTCGTCCAGGGCTCGGCGCAGATCACCCGCGTTGGTCAAGGCGCCCCATTCGAGATCCAGCGCCCCGGTGATGTAGGTCCAGCCCTTGTTCACCTCTCCGATCAGGTTGCCGAGGGGGACCCGCACGTCGCGGAAGAACGTCTCGTTGGTGCGGTAGCCCGACCAGGCGTACAGCGGTCGGACATCGACACCCGGGCTGTCGATCGGAACCATGATCACCGAGATCCCGCGGTGCCGCTTTGCGTCGGGATCGGTTCGTACGCATAGCCATTCGTGGGTACAGCGCTGCGCTCCGCTGTTCCATATCTTGGAACCCGTGATAACCCATTCGTCACCGTCGCGAACGGCCCGGGTGCGCAGGCTGGCCAGGTCGGTGCCGGCGTTCGGCTCGGAATAGCCGACGGCGCAGACCAATTCGCCCCGGGCGATGGGCGGCAGGAACTCCTGCTTGTTCTGCTCGGTGCCGTGCCGCATGATCATCGGCGCTACCGAGGTGACCGTGAGATCAGGTCCCGGCACACCCCAGTACTCGAACTCGCTCATCAACAGGTGCTGGTGCATCGCGGTCAGGCCCAGCCCGCCGTACTCGCGCGGCCAGCTCAGTCCGAACCAGCCGCGCTCGCCGATCTTGCGGCGGAATGCCGTCAGCTCGCCACCCTGAAATTCGAGGTCATGCTCAGCCATCTCGGCACGCAGCGCCGGGGTGACGTTGTCCTGCAGGAACTGCCGCACGTCGGCCAGCCACGCCCGCTGCTCGTCGTCGAGCTCGAACTCCACCATCGCGACATTAGTCCGCCTGCGCTATTTCGCTACCCCCGGTTGCGGAAAGCGCGGATTTCGCGCCCGCGACCTGGGCGCGCGACGATTTCGAGCTGCCCGACTACGAGATGGGCCGGACCTGCCGAGGATCGGTTCCGCGCAATTGCGCCCGTGGACCGTTCGTGTGCAGATAAAGCGCCGGCCCATCGGGTAGTCGACCGCAGGCACGCAAGTCCAGCAGGGCCGCCATCGCTTTCGCGGTATAGACGGGGTCGAGGTCAAGGTGTTCTGCGTCGTGCGCAAGCCGCAGTGCCCGGGCGCCCTCGGCCGTCGGGTGGCCATAGCCCCGGCCGAGCCAGTCGCGCAGCAGCAGAAGGCGATCTCCCGGAGTATCAGCAACGTGCGCCCCGCGGCGCCGCAGCAGGCGTGCGGCGCGACCAGCGAGCGAGGTGATCGATCGGCGGTCCAGGCGCAGCGTGTCGTTGACGACGACGCCGATCACCGTCGTGCCAAGACCGGCCAGCGCCAATCCGAGATGCAGACCGGCGACCGTGCCGCCGGATCCCACGGCCACCACGACGGACGCCGGCTCCGGCAACGCGCCCGCGTCGACCTGCGCGGCGATTTCCAGTGCGGTCTCGACGTATCCGAGGACACCCAGTGGGGAAGATCCGCCGGCGGGCAGCAAATAGGGCCGGCGGTGGCGCAGATACAGGTAGGGCACCGCCGCCGCTGTCCGGAGCTTGTTGTGCGTGAGGTAGATGTCCGCGCCGCAGGCACGCAAGCGTTTCAGCTGAGCCGTGACATGCTCGTCGACCGGCTGATCGATCAGCGCAAGCGCGGTGCGCAGGCCGAACTCGCGGCCGTATAGTGCGGTCGCCAGGCCCCAGTTGGTACCGAGTCCACCGAAGGTCAGAATCGTTTTGCGCCCAAGCCTTTTCGCTTCAGGTAGCAGCCACTCCAGTTTGCGCACTTTGTTGCCGCCCCAGCCTCCGTTACCGTAGGCGCCGTCATCCTTGATCCAGAGCGGCGAACCGGCGCCGCCCAGGCCGGACAGCATGCGCACCGGCGTGGGGCCGTCGCCGAGGTGGGCGCGGTGCAGGGTGTCGCGCAGTCCGGGGAAGCGCTCGTACAGGTAGGTAGTCACGGGAAAATTGTGCGGACCGAGGGAATCGGTGAGTCGACCGGCCCGACGCCGCACTATCGCGGTGACCGATCAGGCGCTTCGGCGCCGACGGCGCTCTCGTGGATTCTTGCCGCAGCAAGACTGGCCTAACTTTCACGATGCCAGGCGGCGCAGAAGTAGCGTGGCGTGACTCCAAAAAGTGGCGAATTGCATTTCCTTGCAATGCTATTCGGCACAAAAGCGGATCCTGATGTACCGAGATCTTCGAGGAGACGATCAAAACTGCACGAAGGGCAATGTCACCCAGTCAGCCGTGCTAGTGTCATACGGGATGTTTTTCGGCATCCATCCAGAATGAGAGAGTAGAAAAAGTATGGCACAGGGGACTGTGAAATGGTTCAACAGCGATAAAGGTTTCGGATTCATCGCTCCCGACGGCGACACCGGAGATGTGTTCGTTCACTACTCCGAGATCAACGGGAATGGCTACCGATCGCTCGAAGAGAACCAGCGAGTCCAATTCGACATCGGGCAAGGCGCCAAGGGGCCGCAGGCCACGGGAGTGACCGTCATATAACCCGACATTCTTCAAGTAAGGGCCGGCAGGCGACGTCCTGCCGGCCCTTACTCTATTCCGGGCGGATTTCGACCATACGCGATCCACCAGCCCGTATGGCGGAGCTGCTTTCACTCGGGTAAAGCGAGTCGATAAACCCGGTACATCGGGTCAAATTCGTTGACAAGCGTCATACTGCGGCCATACATTATCTGACAGTTGTCCGGGCGGCCTGTGGACCCTGGGCTGCACTTCAGTGGCAGGTGGCGAGCGATGAAAAATTCCGCACCAGATCCGGGTCGCGCCAACTCGCCGGGCACACCGCCGGGGCGATCATGACTGTCGGGACCACTCCCCCAAGCGTTTTCGAGGCAGATCTGCCGACGCTGTCGTATAAACCCACCGAGACTCCGGCGGCCGTCTACCCGCGAATCCGGGAAGCGCAACGGCAGGCCCCCATCGCTCTGGGGCCGTTCGGACCCGAGGTGCTGTCATATCACCTGGTTCGTTCCGTGCTGCGCGACGGTCGTTTTCAGATCCCGCCGGGCCTGAACCTTGTTGTGCAAGGCATCACGTCTGGACCGCTGTGGGACAAGGTGATGAACAGCCTGCTGTGCCTGGAAGGTGACGCCCATCATCGGCTGCGCAGCCTGACGTCGAAGGCGTTCACACCCCGCGCCACCCTGCGCCTGCACGACACCATGGTGGCCGTGATGAACGATCTGATCGATCAGGTCGCGGACACGCGGCACTGCGACGTGGTCAACGACCTGGCCCGGCCCTACCCGGTGCCGATCATCTGCGCCCTGCTCGGCGCACCCCGCGAAGACTGGCAACGGTTTTCGCTGTGGGCCGACCAGATATTCAAGGCCTTCAGCTTCATCGCAGGCGTCAGTGAAATCGAGCCCGATGTCATGCGCGCCTGGGGCGAACTCGACGACTACGTCGACGAGATGGTCGCCCGGCGCCGGCACAGCCTCACCGAGGACCTGCTGTCGGAGCTTATCCGCGCCGAGGATGACGGTGACCGGCTCAATCCCGCCGAGTTGCGGATGCTCGCGGGAGGACTGCTGCTGGCGGGTACCGACACCACCAGGAATCAGCTGGCGGCGTCGGTGCACGTGCTGTGCGAGCACCCGGATCAGTGGGATTTGCTCGCGGAACGCCCCGAATTGGCGATGCGCGCCGTGGAGGAGACGATGCGCCACTCCCCCATCGCGTGCGGAACCCTTCGTCTGGTGACCGAGGATGCCGAGATCGACGGCTACCTCTTCCCGGCGGGCACCATGGTTCTGGTCAATACCGCTGCGGCCAACCGGGATCCGTCCGTCTACGACGACCCCGAACACGTCGACATCACCCGCGAAGGGGCGCCGGCGATACTGACATTCGGTGGCGGCATTCATTACTGCCTCGGCGCCAACCTCGCCAGGCGCGAACTCGCCGAGGCGCTGACGGTGCTCACCGGCCGGATCCAGAACCCCCGCATCGTCGGCCCCGCTCCGTGGAAGCCGATGGTGAGCTTGAGCGGGCCGCTGAGCCTGCCTATCGCGTTCGATCCCTAGTCGCGGCCGCCAGCACCTCGTCGAGCTCAGCCAGCGGCCGCGCTTCTCCGCCGTCGACCGACGCGGTGAGTTGCCCGCAGTCCACAGTGACCTCATAACTCGCCAGGCCATCCGGGAAATGCCGCAGCCGCAAGGTCACCACCGCTGCGCTGCGCCAGTCCGCAGAGTCTAGGTGCCAGCACGGATCGGTCAGCTCCAGCACCGTCAAATCTGTTGCACGATCCACCAATTGAGGAGTATCGACCCAATGAAAGGCACGCACCTCAAGCTGTTCCACCCGGACGATGTAGCGACCGTCGGGCGAGGCGCTCCGGTCTTCGCGCGTCACGGAACCGCCGGGCGGTGAGACGACCACGGGTGAGCCGACTCCAGTTGGGAGGCAATCCGGATCAGCACGTCCTCACGTCCGTACGCGGCAGCGAGCTGAACACCGACCGGCAGTCCATCGGCGTTGCGGTACAACGGCAGGCTGATCGCCGGCTGGCCGCTCATGTTGAATGGCGGTGTGAATGCGGCGAACTCGCCGCCGCGGCGCATCGGCGCCGTCGGATGGTCCGGACTGTTCTCGAATTCGGCGAGCGGCAACGGCGGCTCGGCCACCGTCGGGGTCAGCAGCAGGTCCCAGCCGTCGGCCCACCATTGCTGCAGTGCACGGCGGAACGCATACACCGCGTTCTCTGCCGCGGCGTAATCCACCGCAGTCACGTGCTTTGCCCGTTCGATCAGCACCCAGTTGACCGGCTCGATGTCCTCGGCTGTGACCTCGCGGCCGAGGGTTTCGCTGAACCCGCGCGCGGCCATCGCCATCTGGGTGGCCCACAGCGCCATGAACTTCTGCTGCAAACTCGGATCCGCCAGCGCCGACGGCCATGCGGGTTCGACGATGTGGCCGAGGCCCTCGAGCATCGATCCTGCAGCGCGCACCGCGGAGACGCAATCTTCGTGCACGAATCCGCCGCGCGGGTGGATATCGAGCAGCCCGATGCGCAACCTCCCAGGGTCGGCACCCAACTCCTGCAGATACGGACGTTCCGGTGCCGGCGCGATCACCGTGTCGCCGACTCCGGGCCCCCGCACCGCGTCGAGCAAGCCCGCGGTATCCCGGACGGTGCGGCTGACGCACAACTCGACACCGAGCCCCGCTTCGGCCCGCTTCGGGCCCACGGTGATGCGGCCCTGGCTCGGCTTGAGGCCCACCAGCCCGCAGCACGACGCCGGGATGCGGATGCTGCCGCCACCGTCTGAGGCGTTGGCGAATGGCACCATCCCGACCGCGACCGCCGCGGCCGCCCCGCCACTCGAGCCGCCCGAGGTCCGGTCCAGCGCCCAGGGGTTACGCGTCGGCCCCCAGGCCAGCGGCTGGGTGGTCGGCAGGCTGCCCATTTCGGGACTGTTCGTCCGGCCGGCGATGACGAGCCCGGCCGCCTTGAACCGGGACACCAGAGTGGTGTCCGCGGCGTCGACCTTGCCGGCCTCTTTGAGCGCCACGTTGCCGTTGGACAGGGTCTGTCCGGCGAAGCTGGTGTAGAGGTCCTTGAGCAGAAACGGCACACCGCGGAACGGGCCGTCTGGAAGACCGGGGTCGGCAGCCACCGAGCGGGCGTGCTCGAACCACTCGATGACCACGGCATTCAGGGCCGCATTGGACTGCTCGATGCGTGTGATTGCCGCGTCCAGCAGCTCCCCCGGACTCACTTCTCCCCGGGCGACCAGCGCCGCCTGGTCCGTGGCGTCCATCCAGCGTGTTTCTTCGGCAAGAGCACTCATGATGTCGGGTCTATCACGGCGGGCGATTTCTTCCGCAAAGCGCTCGATTCGCCGTGCACAAAAAACGCCTTTAGGCTCACAGCACACATGACTTAGCGGGGGGAACGCTGATGAGGGTGCTGAACAGCCTGTTCGCGTCCGGCTACATACGTGCGCTGGTCGCGTTGCCGGCATGCCTCGGGATCGCCGCCTGCTCCACGTCAGCGACCGTCACACCGCCCGCAGCACAGACCACGCACACCACGGTCAAGCCGCCGCCCAACACCGTCGCGCCGCAGCCGCCGCACGTCAGCCCACTGGCGAAAGATTGGAAAACCTACGGCGACACGGTGTACTTCGGCTGCCCCACGGAATTCTCGACCAGCAAATCCGCTCTGGAAGATATCCGGCCCAAAGTCCTCGACCCGAAAACTGCCGACCTGATCATGCCGGCGGTGCCGATGGTTGCTGCCGGCGAGACTGTCACCGGCGCGATGTGCGCGCTGTCGAACAACGTCGGCGACATGAAGGTCGTCTACGTCGTCGCGACCGCCGTGCCCGGCCAGAAACCGGAGGCGGTCAAGGCCACCGCCTACCTGTTCGATCTCAAATCGAGTCAGCCGCTGGCAACCCGCGAGGTGCTCCCGCCCGGACCCGGGCTGAAGCTCACCGCGGCCAAGGATTGGCGGCTGGCCCCGACCACCACCGGAGTGGCGTGGATCAACGCCTTCGACGATGCGCGGGGGACGCCGTCGCCTCCGAAAACCACGATCCTGTCCAATACCGATCTGGCCACCCGCTGGGAGGACCCCGAGCAGGCCCGGGTGTGGCAGGACGTGCTGTCATTCCAGCGCACTCCGGTGCCCGGTGGCCCGCTCGGCGCTGAATTGCGTTTGCCCACAGGGGAACCCGTCTACCAGGACAATGACGTGGCCACCGTGGACACCGAATTATCGGACGGGCCGGACAGACTCGTGCAAACCACGCACTGGGACTCGCACAATCCGCCGGTCATGTCGACCACCTTCTACGACCTGACCGCCCGGGCTCTTGTGAAATTCGGTGATGCCGAGCGCATTTCGGGGGGTGGGCTGGCCGCCACCCTGTCGGACGGCAAACTCTTCGTCGACGGGCGCGGCTCGGCCGGTTCCCAGTTCGGCTACGGCGTCTGGAATCTGCGCACCCAGCACTGGGACCTGCTCACCGCACGCGACGAGGCCAAGAAGCAACCGATTTCGAAATTGGCGTTCTTCGGCGACCATCTGTACGTCACCAACACCGGCGGCACCTATTCCGTGCTCGCGCTGCCGGCGACCAACCCGGTCGCTACCAACTGGACCGAGCGACCGTTCGGACGCATTTCCGGCTGGACCCTGGTGTGCAGCGGCGAGACCGCACCCCAGCAGAAGGGGGACTGCCGGGAGATCTTGTTGGTGCGCGACACCGACGGCCACTACCCGGGCCCCTGGTTCTGAGTCAGGAAAGCGTCCACTGCCGCGAGGTCGTAGGACCCCGCATCGGTGCCGACGCCGCGCGCGACCTGCGCCGCGGTGGCGCATCCCAGACGGGCCGACTGCGCCAGGTCACGCCCCAGCGCGCGCCCGAGAATGAACCCCGCCGAGAACGCGTCGCCGCACCCGGTGGTGTCCACGACGTCGACCGGATGCGCGGGCACCGCAATCGTCTCCCCGGGTGTAACGACCAGCGCGCCCTGGGCGCCCCGGGTCACCGCGACACAGCCGGCACCGGCTTCCAGCAGGGCCCTGGCACCTGTCTCGAGATCGGTAGCGCCGGTAAAGCCGAGCACCTGCTCGTCGTTGGGTAGCAGGTAATCGGTGTGCGGCAGCGCCTCGACTATCCACGCCAGCAGGCCCGGGTTGCCACCGGCCAGGATGTCGACCGACGTCGACAGCCCGTTGCCCTTGGCGCGTGTGAGCAGTGTTGCGGCGGCGGCTCCGCCCAGGAACTCCGGTCCGCCGAGATGCAGGTGCGCGCCGCGGGCGATGTCGTCGAGATCGAGAGCGTCCAGGGTGAGCGTGGCGTTGGCACCCGGACAGTGCCAGGCGGGCCGGTCGCCGTTGGGACGTACCGGGATGACCGAGGCCGAGGTCTGGGTGGACGTGGTGCGCGCGATGCCGGCGGTGTCGACTCCGTTGGCCGCGAGCAGCCCGAGCAGGGTGTCACCGAGCGCGTCGGTGCCGACGGCTCCGTAGGAGCGGACCCGGGCTCCCAGCCGGCTCAGCACCACGGCCGTGCCGCCCGCGGTGCCCGCCGGGGAGATCTTGATGGCCTCGACCAGCTGGCCCTCGGAGCCGTCCGGAATGGCGGTGACCCCCAGGACGTGAGTATCGAGAACGTGGACGCCGACGACGGCGATGTCGATCTGAGGCATCGCGCGATTGTCCTCCTTTGCGCTCACCCCTCGCGCGCCCGGCGCGCTCGGGCGCGTCGCTTCCCTTCGTGCATCGCGGCGACCCGCGCGACCGGGATGGAACGGCCTTGCTCGATGAGGTCGCTGGGCAGCCGTTGCGCCGCCGGCATCGACGCGCGCCACGGGTCGCGCCCGGCAAGGGCTGCGATCGCCGTGTGCACCGTGAACTCGGCGGGGTTCACCCGGTCGAGGTCCGACCAGTCCAGCGGAAACGACACCGGTGTACCGGCGCGCAACCGGGGACTGTAGGCGGCGGCGACCGTGGCGCCCCCGGCGCGCGTCGCATCGACGAAGACCTTGCCCGCGCGGTCCTCCATGATGAAAGCCGTTGTCGCCGAATCAGGATCGAGCGCTTCGGTGCGAGCGGCCAGCGCGCGGGTGGCCGCCGCGACGTCGGCGACGGGCGCCTGGTCGTCGACCGGCACGAACACGTGTACGCCTTTGGCGCCACTGGTTTTGACCGCGCCGGCCAGGCCGCAGTCCCGCAGCGCCCGACGCACCAGGTGAGCCACCCTGACCACTGCGGCGAAGTCGCCCTCGGCGGGCGGGTCGAGATCGAGCACCAGGTGCGTCGGCCGATAAATGTTGTCGGCCAAGCCCAGCGCGGGGTGGTATTCCACCGCACGCTGATTGGCGAGCCACAGCAGGGTTCGACGGTCGTCGCACACCGGGTAGTGCACCTGGCGGTGCGATGCCTCGGCCCAGATGGCAACCGTGCGCACCCAGTCCGGTGTGTATTTCGGCACGTTCTTCTGCATGAACGGCGCCCGCCCACGCAGCACCCGCAGGACGGTGAGCGGCCGCCCGGCCAGCCCGGGCACCATTCGGTCGGCTACCGCGTCCAGGTAGTCGACCAGGTCGCGCTTGCTTGCGCCGGCATCGGGACTCAGCGGCTGGTCGAGGTTGGTGAGATCGATCCCCGCGCGCTGCTCCCCGGCGCTCATATGCAAAGCCTATGCGCTCGTTGCCGACCGGGTCCGAACCGCCTGACGCGCGTTATCGTTGACCTTGCATGCAGTTCGTTCGAGGACAGAGTCAGATGATCGCAGCCAAGATGTTGATTGCAGCAGCGCTGACCGCGGGTTCGTTGATGGCCGCACCGTTGGCCCAGGCGAACTCTGGCCCCGGCGATCCGCCCTGTCCCCCCGCTGGATGCCAGTCGCCGCCGAAAGCCACCCCGCCACCAGTGCGGGGCGTGCTGGGATGCGTGCGCGGCGTCTGCATTCCGAACCCCCATCCGCCCTGGCAACGCCACTGATCTGAAGAGCGCCCGCCGCAATCGCTTTCGCGCGCAGGGGATAACGTCTGGGCCATGGGTGCTTTGGATGGCCGGGTCGCGCTGATCACCGGAGGGGCCCGCGGGCAGGGCCGCGCACATGCGGTGGCGCTGGCGGCCGAAGGCGCGGACATCGCCGCCGCCGACGCGCCGGGGCCGATGGCCGGTCTCACCTATCCGCTGGGTACCGAGGAGGATCTGCGCGAGACCGCCAGGTTGGTCGAGAACCTCGGACGCCGTTGTCTGCCGCTGGCCGTGGACGTCCGTGACTCCGCGCAGGTCGCCGCGGCCGTCGACCAGACGCTGCACGAGCTGGGCAGCCTGGACATCGCCGTGGCCAATGCCGGCATCGTCAGCACCGGACCGCTGGACGAGGTCAGCGACCAGGTGTGGCAACAGCTCGTCGACACCAACCTGACCGGCGTTTTCCATACCCTGCGAGCCGTCATTCCCGTGATGCGCCGGCAGCGCTTCGGCAGGATCGTGGTGACTTCATCGATGGGTGGCCGGATGGGGATCCCGGATCTCGCCGCGTACAACGCCACCAAGTGGGGCATCATCGGACTCGCCAAATCCGTCGCCCTCGAGGTCGCCAAAGAGGGCATCACCGTCAACGTCATCTGCCCGACCACCACCCAGACGCCGATGGTGCAGCCTGCCGGCGGCGACGATGTTCCCGACGATCTGGTGCGGCGCATGATGCGGGCCAACCCCATACCTCAACCGTGGCTGCAGCCCGAAGACGTCAGCCGCGGCGTCGTGTATCTGGTCACCGACCCGGGGGTCATCACGGGCAGCGTCCTGGAGGTCGGACTGGGCGGCAGCGCCCGCATACACTGATGTGCCTCCGCAAAGGGATGATGTGCTTACCAGTAGGCACCGGACGTGGAAGGCTCTTGACATGCCTGACCTAGCAGACCCCCGTTTTCTGGATGACCGCCTCGCGCACTGGGCCGCCACCAAGCCCGACGACGAGGCGATCGACTACCTGGACCGCAACTGGACCTGGGCGCAGTGGAACGACCGCGTGCGCCGTCTGGCCGGCGCGCTGAAGGCCTTCGGGATCAAGCGCGGCGATGTGGTGGCCTTCCTGGACAAGAACCATCCGGCGTGTGTCGAGTTGACCTTTGCCGCCGCATCATTGGGCGCGGCCAACGCGATCATCAACTTCCGGCTCGCGGCCGACGAACTCGACTACGTGCTCAACGACTCCGGGGCCAAGGTATTGATCGTCGGGGCGGAGTTGAAGCCGAGCATCGACAAGATCCGCGGCGACCTCACCCACGTCGAGCACGTCATCACGGTGACACCCGAAGGCGGCGACGCCGACGAGTATGAGGCACTGCTGGCCGGGGCGGCGCCGGCCAACCGCGCCGACGATGTCGAACCCGACGACGTGAGCATCATCATGTACTCCTCGGGTACCACCGGGCGCCCCAAGGGGGTGCAGCTGACGCAGGCCAACATGATCGCGCACACGGTCAACGCCCACGAAGGTTTCGAATTCGACCCCGGCGACAAGAGCATGGTGTCGATGCCGCTGTTCCACGTCGGCGGCTCGTCCTACGTGCAGTTCGGCATTCACGACGGGGTGCCGAGCGTGATGACGCGCGATGTCGACGGGATGACGCTGGCCGGGGCAATCCTCAAGGGCGCCAACCGAACATTCCTGGTGCCCGCGGTGCTGGCGAAGGTTCTGGAGTCCGGTGAGGACGCGGTGAAGCTGTTCGGCGCGCTCAAGACCTACTCGTACGGCGCCTCACCGATGCCGCTGCCGTTGTTGCGTGCGGCGCTGGAAGCCTGGCCCAACACCGACTTCATCCAGGCCTACGGGCTGACCGAATTGTGCGGTGTGATCAGCCATCTACTGCCCGACGCCCACCGCGCCACCGACCACCCGGAGCGGCTCAGCAGTGCGGGAACGCTGGTGCCGGGCGCGGAGGTGCGTGTCGTGGACCCCTACACGCTCAAGGACGTGGCGGCCGGCGAGCAGGGCGAATTGTGGTTCCGCTCAGCGCAGTTGATGAAGGGCTACCACAACAAACCGGAGGCGACGGCCGAGGCCATCACCGAGGACGGCTGGTTCCGCACCGGAGACATCGGCCGGGTCGACGACGGTGGCTACGTCTTCGTCGAGGACCGGCTCAAGGACATGATCATCTCGGGCGGCGAGAACATCTATTCGATCGAGGTCGAGCAGGTGCTGGCCGAACATCCGGCGGTGACGGAGGTCGCGGTGATCGGAGTGCCCGACGAGAAGTGGGGCGAGGTGGTCAAAGCCGTTGTCGCAGTGGAGGGTGAAGCCACCGAGGAAGAGATCATCGCGTTCGCCCGGGAACGGCTGGCCGCCTACAAATGCCCGAAAACGATCGACTTCGCCGATGAACTGCCGCGCAACCCGACCGGCAAGATCCTCAAGAAGGAGCTGCGCAAGCCGTACTGGGAGGGCCGCGACCGCGCGACCGTGTGAGGTCAGCGCGCCGGCGCGACCTCGGATGCCATCACGTCGACCGCCCGCTCCCACACCCGGTGCAGCCCAACCGCTTTGGTCAACACCGCGGTGAACTTGCGGTCGAGCTTGTCGGTAACCAGCACGCCGGGACCGTCCAGCGGGATGCCCGCGGCCGTCAGCGCCGCCGTCCCGTCGCCCCATGCTCCGATCGGCTTGCAGTGCCGGTATGCCTCCTGCAGCAACAGAACCAGCTTCAGGTCGTTGGCCGGCTTCGTTCCGGCGGCCACCACCACCGCGTCGAACTCGATGGACCTCGCGGTCAGCAATGTCCGCTCGACGATCACACTGCGCCGACCGGCTTTCAGGACACCGCCGATCGGTGCGGTCACCAGTGGCGTGGCGTTGAGGCCCAGGACCGCGTCGACGAGTTTCGACACGCCACCGAGGTCGGAGTCGGCGCCGGCGATGATGCCGATCTTGCGGCCATCGATCGGGCCGGGGGTTTCCACCACCTGAGACAGGGCGGGCGAGAGCACAACATCCTTGGGCGGGTTGCCTTTCGGCACCGGCAGTCCCAGCCCGACGGCCACCTGTTTGCACAGGTCCGCGTCGACATTGGCCAGGACTTGCAGCTGCCGTTCCTTGATCGCCTGCTCGTAGCACTTGCCGAGTTCGAAGGTGAACGCCTCGACGATGTGCGCCTGCTCGACGGTGGACAGGCTGCGGTAGAACATCGCCGGCTGGGTGAAGTGATCCTCGAACGACGACGGGTTCTCCCGCACCGTCGGCCCCTGCACCTGGCGCGGCGTCTGCACGTATCCGCCCTCGTCGGCACCGGCGACCAGCGGCTCGCCGTCGTCGATGCTGTTGGGACGGTACGGTGCCTGCCCCGTGTGAATCGCCGTCTGGTGCATGCCGTCTCGCAGCATGTCGTTCACCGGGCAGTGTGGCCGGTTGATCGGTAGCTGGGTGAAGTTCGGGCCGCCGAGGCGGGTCAGTTGGGTGTCCAGATAGGAGAACAACCGGGCCTGCAGCAGCGGGTCGTTGGTCGGCTCGATGCCGGGTACCAGGTTGCCCAGGTGGAAGGCCACCTGCTCGGTCTCGGCGAAATAGTTGGCCGGATTGCCGTTGAGGGTCAGCTTGCCGATCAGCTGCACCGGCACCGTCTCCTCGGGCACGATCTTCGTCGGGTCCAGCAGATCGATGCCGTCGAAACTGTCGGTGCCGTCGTCCGGCATGACCTGGATGCCGAGCTCGTATTCGAGCGGGGCACCCGCCTCGATGCCGTCGGCCATGTCGCGGCGGTGGAAGTCGGGATCGACACCGGCCGCGATCTGTGCCTCTTCCCAGACCTGGGAATGCACACCGGCCACCGGCTTCCAGTGGAATTTGACCAGGCTGGTTTTGCCCTTCTTGTTCACCAGCCGGAAGGTGTGGACACCGAATCCCTCCATGGTGCGATACGACCGCGGAATGCCCCGGTCGCTCATGTTCCAGAGCACGTGGTGGGTGGCCTCGGTGTGTAGCGAGACGAAATCCCAGAACGTGTCGTGCGCCGACTGAGCCTGCGGGATCTCCCGGTCGGGATGAGGCTTGGCGGCGTGCACCACGTCGGGGAACTTGATGCCGTCCTGGATGAAGAACACCGGAATGTTGTTGCCCACCAGGTCGAAATTGCCTTCGTCGGTGTAGAACTTGACCGCGAATCCTCTCGTATCGCGGACGGTGTCGGCCGACCCGCGTGAGCCCAGCACCGTCGAGAAGCGGCAGAACACCGGCGTCTTCTTGCCTTTGCGCGCCAGGAAGCCGGCCCTGGTCACCGACGCGGCGGTGCCGTAGGACTCGAACACGCCGTGCGCCGCGGCGCCGCGGGCGTGCACGACCCGTTCCGGGATGCGTTCGTGGTCGAAGTGGGTGATCTTCTCGCGAAGGTGGAAGTCCTCGAGCAGGCTCGGGCCGCGGTTACCGGCTTTCAGGGAGTGGTCGGTGTCGGGAAGACGCAGTCCCTGCGCGGTAGTCAGGTACCTGCCGCCCTGGGCCCGTGCGTCGTGGTCACCGACCTCTCCGTTGGTGTTGCCCGTGGCGCTGGTTCGCTTGGGGGCGGTCTGGTCGGGCTGGCGGCGCGGTGGCATGGCTGCTCCAAAGCTGGATCGTCGATTACGGGCGCTCGGGTACCCCGAACTTTCCGCCTTAAGCGGGAACGATTGACCGTTTGCGCGTGCGGGTACTTCCAGCGGCAGCCCTTGTTCCGGGCCCTGGCAGATTGAAGTGAGCGGCGATGGTCGGCTGGCTGGACAGATTGCAGCAGCGCAATCGCACCGTGGGCGTTGCCATCGCGGTGGTCTACAAGTACCTCGACGATCAGGGCGGCTATCTGGCCGCGCTGATCACCTACTACACCTTTGTGTCGCTGTTTCCGCTGCTGTTGTTGCTGACCACCGGCCTTGGGGTGCTGCTGGCCGGCAGACCCGACCTGCAGTCGCAGGTGCTGCAGAGCACGTTGAGCCAGTTCCCCGTCATCGGCAGTCAGCTGCACCAGCCTGAAGGTCTCAGCGGGGGCGCCGGCGCGGTCGCGGTGGGTATTGTCGGCGCCCTCTACGGCGGTTTGGGTGTCGGGCAGGCGCTGCAGAACGCCATGGATTCGGTGTGGGCGGTGCCGCGCCACGAGCGTCCCGATCCGATCCGGTCCCGCGTCCGCAGTTTCATTCTGCTGCTGGTGCTCGGTTCGGCGGCCCTCGTGACCACCTTGCTGTCCGCGATCGCGCACGTAACGGACGCACTCGGGCCATTCGGAAGAATCGGGGTCGCGCTGGCGGCGGTGGGCATCAACGCCGTGATCTGTCTGGTGGCCTTCCGGGTGACCACCGCACGGGAGCTGACCTACCGGCAGGTGCTCCCGGGAGCGCTTGCGGCGGCCGTCGTGTGGCAGATCCTGCAGTGGTTCGGCGCCGGTTACATCGGCCACGTGGTGAAAACCTCGAGTGCAACCAACAGCGTGTTCGCACTGGTCCTGGGAATGTTGGCGTTCCTGTTCCTGGTGTCTTCGACTCTGGTGCTATGTGCCGAGATCAACATGGTGCTGGTCGAAGGATTGCACCCCCGTTCCCTGCTCACTCCGTTCACCGACGACGCGGACCTCACCCCCGCGGACCGCAAGACCTACACCAGGAAAGCCAAAGCCGAACGGGTCAAAGGCTTTCAGCGCGTCAGTGTCCGGTTCAACGATTCCAACCGTAAACCCACTGGCGTATCCTGAACCGACCGTGCCGCTATCACGTTGCGGTGCAAGCAGATACCGAAGGAACTCATGGACTTCCGCGCTTTCGTCGAGCCGCAGCAGGGTGCCACCTACGCCGACCAGCTGGCCGTTGCCCGGTCCGCCGAGGATCTCGGCTTCGACGCGTTCTTCCGCTCCGATCATTACCTGGCCATGAGCGGTGACGGCGGGCCGGGACCCACCGACTCGTGGGTGACGCTCGGTGCGATCGCCCGGGAGACGTCGCGCATCCGGTTGGGCACGCTGGTGACGTCGGCAACCTTCCGCTATCCGGGGCCGCTGGCCATCGCGGTGGCGCAGGTGGACGAAATGAGCGGTGGTCGTGTGGAATTCGGACTCGGCAGCGGCTGGTTCGAAGCAGAGCATCAGGCGTACGGGATACCGTTTCCGTCGGTAGGGGAACGGTTCGACCGGCTCACCGAACAGCTCGCCGTCATCACCGGGTTGTGGACGACACCGAAGGGAGAGACCTTCGGTTACGCGGGCGAGCACTACACGATCGCCGACTCGCCGGCACTGCCCAAGCCGGTGCAGGACCCGCATCCGCCGATCGTGATCGGCGGTACCGGCGCCAAACGGACCCCAGCGCTGGCCGCCCGGTACGCGGCCGAGTTCAACGTGCCGTTCGCGACGATCGACGTGGTCGGCAAACAGTTCCAGCGAGTAGCGGACGCCGTCGCGGCGGCAGGCCGCGCGCCCGATTCCATCGTCTACTCGAGCGCTTTCGTCTTGTGTGCCGGCCGCGACGAGGCTGAGGTGGCGCGGCGCGCTGCGGTGATCGGCCGGGAGGTCGACGAGATGCGCTCCAACAGCCCGCTGGTTGGCACGCCGTCCGAGATCGTCGACAAGCTGGGACCGTGGAGCGAACTGGGCGTGCAACGTGTGTATGCGCAGGTGCTCGACATGTCGGATCTGGCGCATCTGGAGCTGTTGGCCAGTGACGTGATGCCGCAGGTGCGGTAGCCGCCGGCGCCGCTCTCAGGCGTTTCGGCCGAGTCTTCGCAGCGCGGCCCGGGCGGCGAGGTGGCCGCACATGCCGTGCACGCCGCCACCCGGTGGCGTCGACGCCGAGCAGAGATAGTAGGAGTCGACGCCGAGCCAATAGGGGTCGACCGCCAGTCGTGGCCGCGCAAAGAAGGCCCTGATATCCATGGACCCACCGTTGATGTCGCCGCCCACATTGTTCGGGTTCACCCGTTGCAGGTCGCGGGGCTGGTGTTCGGCGACGGCCGCGATGCGGTCCCGGAAACCGGGCGCGAATCGCTCGACCTGCCGCAGTATCGCCGGGGTGGCATCGCCGGTGAAACCGTGTGGCACGTGCGCATAGGCGTAGATGGGTACCAGCCCGCCGGTGGCCCTGCCCGGGTCCATCAGCGCCTGCTGCGCGACGATGACAAAGGGGCGCTCCGGCAGCTGCCCTCTGGCGGTGGCACGTTCGGCAGCGACGACGTCCCGCTCGCTGCCACACACGTGCACGGTGCCGGCCCGGCGGGCTTCGGGGTTGGCCCATGGAACCCCTTCGTGCACAGCCAAATCCAGCTTGTAAGCCGCCGGCCCGTAGCGTTGCCTGCCCAACGCCCGACGCACCCGCACCGGCAGACGTGCACCAAGTAGCTTCGACGGGAGGCCGGGACCGGTGTCGAAAAACACCATGTCGTATCCCGTCAGCTGGCTCAATTCGCAAACGTCGACGCCGATTTCGATCCGGCCGCCGAGTGAACGCAGGATTCCGGCGAGCCCGTCCGCGAGTCGGGCGGTTCCACCGACGACACAAGGCCAGCCGTACCGGTGGGCAATCGCGCCGAACATCATCGCGAAGGCCGCGGTCGGCGGTCGGCTCAGCGGTACCCAGGCGTGCGCCGCGTTGCCGGCGAACAGGGCCCGCGCCTGCCGGGTACGAAACCAGCGGGCCATCGCCGTTGCCGGCATCATCGCTGGTAAACCGAACATTGCCAGGCGAACTGGTCGGTGCGGGACCTTGAGCACGGGCGACAACAGATCGTTGGCGAGTTCGTCATAGTTGCGGGCCAACGGACCGAACAGAGCCGACCAACGCCGGCCGTCAGCGCCGAGCCCCTCAGCCGTCTGCGGCAGGGAGCGGTACAGAACGCCGGCCGCGCCCCCATCGAGCGGATGCGCCAGATCGATGTCCGGCCACGCCCACCGCACACCATGCGATTCCAGGTCCAGCGATTTCATGAATGGCGATGACACCGCCGTCGGAACAATGGCCGCGCAGTGATCGTGCAGCAGACCCGGCAGCGTCTGCTCGCCGGATCGCAGACCACCGCCAACTGTCGTCGCCGATTCGACGACAGTGACGGTGATCCCTGCCCTGGCGAGGGTGATCGCCGCGGACAATCCATTAGGGCCTGAACCCACCACCAGGGCCGTGGTCATCGCGGACCCACCGACCGGTGGGCTTTCTTGGCGGCGACACCGTCGTGTTCATCGACAGCCAGCGGTACGCACACTGTCGGCATGGTCCACCCCCGGGCGCCGGATGTTGAACAGCGTACCGCTCACCACCCCGGCCGGCGTCGGTGAGCGATGCTCAGTGCGAAGTCAGTTGTCGTTGTTCACTTTTCATGCATACCGAGATTAGTGATTGCCAACCACTAACCCATCTGAGCGGAGGACGACCCGATCGCTTCTTGGTCACGCAGCAATTGCTGGCAGAGCGCGTGGTGCTCGCGAGCTGGCGGCAGGCATGCCGACTGTTCTTGGGGGCTTGAGTATCTGAAGTGACATGCCAATTCTGCCCGGTAGGCTTGGGCGACTTTCACTGAGTTCGTCGCGAGGAAATTGATGTGACGGGACAAGTCCTGCGAGCAGATCTGGAGGCGTTGGCGCGGTTGAAGCCGGACATCGACCGGTTGGCCGCCGAGGTAAGCCAGGGCGTGCCCGGGCTGATCATGATGGACGGAGTGGTCGACGCTGGAGCGGTGCCGTCTTTGGCTGCGGCCCAACAGATGTCGACGCGAACCTTGCCGGTGATCAGGGCTGCGGTGGCCGGTCGATTCACGAGGATCGCGGAGTTGATCGATCTGGCACGCCAAGGTTTCATTGCCAGCGAGGATGAGCTCCTGAACGTGGTTCATACGATGCCTACCCTGCTGCGGACGGCAGCAGGGTAGCGCTTTGCGTCATGTCGACCAAATCGCAGATCCTGCAGACCGACCCGCAGCGGGTACTCGACCTGATCGACGGTTGGATAACCAGCGTCGCGATGTTGGAGCAGCACGCGGAAGACTACCTTGGCCACGTGCAGCGTCCAGGGGGTTCCTACTGGGAAGGCGCAACCGCCGAAGCGGCCAAAGAGCTTTCCCGACAAGACTTTCAAGCTGTGGCGAAGCTCCGCGACACCATAGATCTTGCCGCCCGACAGATCAGCAACACGGTCAGTTCGTCATTAATGCCACCGCTGGCCAACGCCAAACAGATCATCGCCAACGCCGAGTCCAATCGCGGGGTTCACGTCAACGACGATCGGACCATCACCTACGACCCGCCGGAGGGCACCAACACGGTAGCTGCCGAGGCGAATGCCAGGATCGTGGCCGAAGCGGAGGCCGAGCTAAAGTCTGAAGCCGCAAAATGGTGGGCTGCGGAGAACGCCGTCGCAGACCAGATCGGGAAGGCAGAAACCGCTGCCGGCGACATCATCAACCTCGCCGCGGCGCTGCCCCGCAAATCACCCTCAACCGCCGCGACGGGCAAGCCTCGCATACAGCTCGTCGATCGGCACACTCCCCTGCCCGAGGATCCAGCGCCCATGCCGCCGACCGATCCGCGGATGACGACTGAGCAGGCCCGGGCTGCCTATGGCCAGCTGCAGGGAGAAATCAGTCACCACAATTCGAATCCGCCCCCGGCAAGCGACGCCGGCGCGGTGAATACCTACAACAACAATGCTGATGCGCTGAACGCCCGAAAGGCTGCGCTCGAAGCCGAACTGGGCAAATCGGAGACTGTGCCGGCGCAGAGATCGCACTTCGTGCCCGACTGGGCACACCCGGCACCTGAACACTTGCCGGTGCCAGCTAGCCATCGGTTCGACCTGAGCACCCCTCACGCGCAAGAGCTGGGGACCGATCCTGGCATCGGAGGAAGGTTCCGCCCTGGTGAAGCCGAGACGGGATTACGTGTGGAGGCCGAGCGCGGTATACAGCTGGTACGGAGTCCGCATGAGGGCGTCGACTGGATTGACCCTACGACTGGGAAAACTTACGATGCAATGGGCAATTTTGATCAGAGACATCTCAAAATGAACATATTCCTTCCTGAAATCGAGCGCCACGCCGCCAAGTCCGATTATGTTCCCGTGGATGTTTCTCAATTCAGCGCCGAGCAACGATCTATTATCAGACGATTCATTGTCGAACTTCGCAATCCGAAGGGTTTTCATAGTGGGAGACTACGGCAGTGTCGGGTGACATCTTCTTTCTTCAACATAACTGGTCGGGCTCAGGCGCGTCGGTCGAGTTTGTAATGGAGTTTTTGGCCAGCCGGGTGCGCGATCCCTCGGTAAGCGAAGAACTATCCGACATGATCCGGGACAACGTAGTCTTGCTGGACCTCAGCGATCCAGCATCTTCAGAACTGGTCGACCTTATCATCGACGAGTTACCAAACCATATCGCCACCTTGGAAGACACCCGGTTGCGAGATCATCTAACAAAAATATTCGCGAATCTACTTTGCTATGCCAGGGAGCAACGCAGCTATAACCGCGATCCAAGCCAAGACACATGTTTCACGATGGGCCCATACCCGGCGCGGTATTTTCGTTTGGACAATCTGATGTCATCAGCGCTGCGCCAGTTGACTAAGACGGACTTTGTCCGCATCGACGTGTCGGACTACACGACCGAGCAACGCGCTCTGGTGCGAGATTACGTCGACAAACTTGGCAATCCGCGGGTACTTGTCGTCGGGGATGATCGACCGACAACGCAGTAGCGACTCAAGTGGCAAAGATGAGGCGGATCTTTGAGTTCTGTTCGCAGCAAAACGCAACAGGTCCGACAGTTGTCAACAGCCGCGCGGTCGAGTCGCAACCTCTGCCACAGGTGACAAGCACTTTGGGCGGCACATGCAGGGAGTTTTGACCTGAGTGAAGCTGAGACAGGTTTGCGGGTGGAAGCCGAGCGAGGAGTCCAGCTTGCGCGAAGCCCGCACGAAGGTATGGACTGGATCGACATAAGGACCGGCAAAGCCTACGACGCGATCGGTAACTTCGACGGAAAATATTTGGATACGGATCAATTCCTCTCCAAATTAACCAACCATCTCGACAAAGCCGATTATGTACCTGTGGATGTGTCGCAATTCAGCGCTGAGCAGCGTTCGGACATCAGAAGGTTTATCGACACGCTCGGCAACCCGAACGTATTAATAGTGGGAGATTACGGCAGTCGCAGGTGACATATTATTTCTGCAACACCATTGGTCGAGTTCACGGGGTGCAGTCCTGTTCGTAATGGAATTTTTGGCCAGTCGTGTGCGTGACCCCTCGATAGGCAGGCACCTTGCCGACATGGCTCGAGCCAACGTCGACCTTCTAGACCTCAGCGATCCGTCGTCTGTCGAACTTGTCGACCTGATTGTCGAAGAATTGCCTGGCTATGTGGCACGTTTGCACAACGCCGAGCAACGTGAATACCTTTCGAGGGTTTTCGCTGACCGGTATAAATACGCCCGAGAGCAGCAGAATTACAACCAAGACCCATTACAAGATACTTACTTCACGATCGGGCCAAACCCAGCCAGGTATTTCCGCCTAGATAACCTCGAGCGGCGCATTGTCTCGCAATTGAGTAAAACGGACTACGTCCGTATCGACGTGTCGGAATACACTCCGGAACAACGCGCGCTGGTGCGCGAATACGTAAAGCACCTGGGAAACCAACGGGTGCTTGTCGTGGGCGATGACGACGCAAGACCAATTGATTGGTAACGGATCGATACCCGCGGCTTTTCACACGTAGAACCCGTCGATAACCTGCTTGTTGTTCTGCTCGACCACCGCCCGCTTCAACTTGAGCGACGGCGTGAGTTCCCCTGTGTCGACTGACAATTCGTGATCGATCAGTTCCCACTTCTTGATGGTCTCCCATCGGTTGAGTTCGCTGTTGAGCTGTTGCACGTAGCCGTCGACCATCTCGCGCACCTTGGCGTTGCGGGTCAGCTCGGCGAACGACATCTCCGAAAGCCCTTGCTCCTGAGCCCATTTGGTCAGCGCGTCACCATCCAGGGCGATCAGCGCGACACAGTAATTGCGCGCTTCCCCGAACACGATGAACTGGCTGGCATACGGGCAGAGCGCCATGAACTTCGCTTCGATGGCCGGCGGTGCGACGTACTTGCCGCCGGATGTTTTGAACAGCTCCTTGATGCGGCCGGTAATGGTGAGGAACCCGTCGGAATCGAGGCTGCCGCGGTCGCCGGTGCGAAGCCATCCGTCCTTCGTCATCGCCTCTTCGGTCTTGTCGGGCAAATGGTGATAGCCGGTCATCACCAACGGACCGTGCAGCTGTATTTCCCCGTTGTCGCCGATGCGCACGTCCGTGCCGTCGAAGGGCAGGCCAACCGTGCCGAGCTTGTAGTTGTCGGGCCGGTTGATGAAGCCGGCGCCGGCGGATTCGGTGAGCCCGTAGCCTTCCAGGACGAGCACTCCGGCGGCGAGGAACCACTCGGCGATCTCCCGGTTGAGGGGCGCGGACCCGGAGACGAAGAATCGCAGCCGGCCACCGAAGACGTCGCGGACCTTGCTGAACACCAGACGGTCGAACAGCTGAACCTGAAGCTTGAGTGGCAGCGGCACCGACCTGCCGTCACGGCGCCGACGCGATACCTCAAGACCGACGCGGAACGCCTGGTCGAACAGCCGGGCCTTGATGCCACCGGCGCCCTGGCTCGTCATGACGATCCGGGCGTGCGCCTTTTCGAAGATGCGCGGCACCGCGGCCATGAACGTCGGTTTCACTGCGCCCATGTTCTCGACGATCTTGTCGACGCGACCGTCGACCGCGCTGACGAATCCGCAGGCGAGCTGGCTGGCGAGCAGCACCTTCCCGAACGAGTGGGCGAGCGGCAGCCACAGGACGTGCAGGTCGTCTTCGCCGAGGAGTCCCTCGTTGTGAATGAATTCCGCCGCCGACGTCCACGACCGGTGCGCCAGGCGCACTCCCTTCGGACGTCCGGTGGTTCCCGAGGTGTAAATGAGGGTGGCCAGCGACTCGCTGGTCACCGTGGCCGCGGCGTCAACGACCGACGTCGGATGTTCGTGGAGGTACGCGGCGCCGCGGCGGGCGAATTCGTCGAAGGTGATGACCCAGTCGCCGTCGCCCTCGCCGTCCATGACGACGACGAGGCGAACGTCCGGCAGGTCGCCGCGGTTCTCGGCGAGCTTGGCCACCTGCGAGGCGTCCTCGGCGAAGACGATCCGCGACTCCGAGTCGGCCACGATGTACGTGGCGTCGGCCGCATGCGTGCTGGGGTACACGGTCGTCGTCGCCGCACCGGCGCACATGACGGCAAGGTCGGCCAGGATCCACTCGTAGCGGGTGCTCGCCATGATCGCGACGCGCTGTTCGAATTCGATGCCCGAGGCGAGCAGCCCTGCCGCGAGTTGCTGCACGCGATCGGCGGTCTCCCGCCAGGTCACCGACACCCACCGGTCGTCGCGCAAGTGCCGAAAAGCCTCCTTGCCGGCTGAAGCGCCGACTCGATCCAGGAACATCGAAGCCAGATTTGCCTTGGGTGCGGCGCTTACCGACGACACGGTCATCCCTTCGTGTTGGCCATCTCACTAGGAAGTATGAGAGCTGCCGACAATGCCAGCTACATCGCACCGGGGCAATGGTCAGTTGCATGGGTTTCGGCAGGCTTCCTTTGTTCAACCAGCCGAAGCATCGGGCTGGATCATCTGCAACGCGGCGACCCGGCCCTGCCGGAGAAACTCGATGACCTCAGCCGCGGTAACCCCGATCTGTTTCTTGTTGGCACGTTCAGGACCGAGCAGAGCGGTCACCGCGGCGCGCAGGACACCGAGAGCATCATCGACGACGACTGGAGCGGCGCCGACCAGCGACATCGCAACCCCGGTAATGAGTCCGTACAGCGCGAACGTCTGATCGGCAATGTCCCAATCGTTGCGCGCCAACGCATTTCGGCGCCAGATCGGAAGTACGGCCTTGAGCACCGCACCGGGTCCCAGCGCGTCGCGAAACGCCACGGAGCGCGGGTCGCGGGCAAGGACGCCGAGCAAGTCTTCATCCTGACTCTGCAGGGCGGCCACCAGTGGCTTGCCGGTCGCGATCTCCAGCATCAGCGGACAGAACTGCGACGGGCGGGCGAGATCGGGTTGCGCGGTGAGTGTCTGGATCAAATCGTCGAGAAGACCGAGGAAGCCGCGGCCGATCAGACCGACCAAGAGGTCTTCCTTGGTCGGCCAGTACAGGTAGACGGTGCCTTTCCCCACGTGTGCCCGCTGCGCGACATCGGCGACGGTGAATCCTTTTGCGCCCCGGCCGAGCAGAAGATCGTTGGCCGCCTCGAGCAGCCTGGCCGCCTTGGCCGAGTGCTGTTCGGGGAGCTCACTCGCGGATCCGCTCACGGGAGTGAATATATCCGCCCGCCCGCCTCCCCGACTAGCCATACTGACCATATTGGTCATTTGGTCAGTATAGGGCTAGCATCTGATGCGGTATCCCCCGTGAGATGGGATGGAAGATGAGCGATTTGGTCGATCAGTCCGACCGCGTGAAAGCGATGCAGCAGGCGATCTTCGGCGTGGCCGATCGATTGAACCCGGTTGTGGATCTGTGCAAGCCCTACGTCGACGGGATGGACAACCTTCCGCGCGACGGCCGCTTCCTGCTGGTCGGCAACCACACTTCGTGGGGCCTGGGCGAGATTGTCCTGATCCCCTATTTCGTGCGCCGCGAACTCGGCGTTCGGGTTCGCGGCCTCGCCTCCCGCACCCTGGCGCAACAGCGCGGCTTCACCGCCGATCTACTTGCCGCGGCCGGTGCAGTGGTCGGCAACCCGGAGAACGGCGCGGAATTGATGAGACACGGCGAAGCGCTCTTGGTGTTCCCGGGAGGCGGTCGCGAGATGCCGAAGTTCAAAGGCGAGGACTACCAGCTGTTCTGGGAGGGCCGCAGCGGATTCGCTCGTCTGGCCATCGCCCATGACTATCCGATCATTCCGGTCGGACTGGTCGGCGGCGACGACATCTATCACAGCCTCGTCGAACGGAATTCCCTATGGGGACGGGCCGGCCGCCTGTTCACCAAACATGTTCTGCGCCAACCCGAAGTCAACATCCCCCTCGTCAGAGGTCTCGGGCCGACGCTCGTCCCGCGGCCGCAACGGATGTACATACGATTCGGCGCTCCGATCGACACGCGCAGACCGTCCCGCGTGCCGGCCGCCCAGTGGGAAGCCACCGTCAAACAGCGCAGCCAAACCGCACTCGAAACCCTGCTCGCCGATCTTCAGCTGCTCCGCGAAACGGACCCGTTCCGGAATCTGAGCCCATTGGCGTGGCGAAGCGCCGTATCCGGAGCGAGGCCGCGCGAGGACGCGCAGGCCGGTTGACGTCGTCGCCGGCACCGTATAGAACGTGATTCATGTTCATGTTTTTTGGTCTGGTCGTCGGAGATGCGCGATGAGCACCGGCCCCGACCCCAACCGCATCGGCGGCATCGAGTGGACTCGGCGCACCAAAGGCCGCCTCACTCGCCGCGAACAGCTGCAACTGCTCGGCGCGATCATCAACAGCCAGCGTGACTACTTCCTCAACCGGTTGCGCGGCACCCGTCCCGACACCAGGGCCCGCGCGATCGATCGCGAGATCCGGCCGCCCGACAGCCGCTTCGCACGCGAGGCAGAGGCCGCCGCGGCGGAACAGAGTCCGGTGATCATCGGCCACAGCTACCGGTCGTGGATATTCGGGCGTGCGCTGGCCGACGTCGATGGCGTCCCCGTAGACGACGAATTGTTATACGCCGGTTGCCTTTTGCACGATCACGGCATCGCGCCCGTCGTGCCGGGTGAGGACTTCACCGTGCGCAGCGCCCGCCGTGCCATCGAGTGCGCCACGTCGGCGCAGCTCGATGATCAAAGGGCAACACAATTGGCCGACGCCATCACCGTGCACACCACCCCCGGCGTCAGTGTCGAGCGCGACGGGCCGCTCGGCTACTACATCCAGACCGGGGCCATGGTGGACATCGTGGGCAACCGCGTATGGGACCTGTCCGCGCGCCTGGTCGACGACACCCTGGCCCGCTACGACAGGAGCGGTTTCACCCGAGAACTGGCAGCGCACTTCACCGCCGAAGCGAAAGCCGTGGGTCGCGGACGTTTCGCGCTGGTGCGCCGCTGCGGTTTCATTCCCCTCATGCATATGGCGCCGTTCGACCAGAAGTGAACATGTCCGGTCAAGCTCACCTGCGCCGCTCGCCAACCCAGCAACGCAGCCGCGCACGCGTCGAACGCATCCTCGACGCGGCCGCGGCGATCGTCGTCGAGCAAGGCCCGGACAGCCTCAAGGTCAGCGACATCGCCACGCGCGCCGGCGTTCCGCTGGGGACGCTGTATCAGTTCTTCGCGCGCAAGGACGACATCGTCTACGCGCTCGCGCAACGCTTCGCCGACCGCTTCGGCGACGTCCTTGAAACAACACTGGCCGATGCCGGCGTCGAGGCCGACTGGCGGGTGCTGCTCGACCGCCTGCTGGATGCCTACGCCGGCTTCTACCGCAGCGAACCGGCGCTTCGGGAGCTCTGGGTCGGCGCGCGCCTGAATCCGGACTTCATCCGCGCCGACCACGAACACAACAACACCCGATTCGCCGCAACGCTCGCCGACCTGCTGGGCCCTCGCGCACACGTGCCGCACGACGAACTTGCGCTGATGATCTACGTCAGCTGGGAGGCCAGCCAGGCTCTCCTCGAAACGGCTTTCCGTGTCGATCCCACCGGAGACCCGGCGATCATCGAGCAGGCCAAAGTCATGGCCGCTCGATATCTGTCCCCGGCGTTCGAAGAGCGTTAACAAACGGGATCCGGTTGCACGACCTGAGACACTGTTGCGCCAGTTTGGCCATCAACGAAGGCGCCAATGTCACAGTGGTCCAACGGCTTCTGGGCCATGAATCGACGGCGCAGGCGTTAGACCGGTATGGCGACTTCGCTGATGACCTGGATGCAATCGCCACCGCTTTCGATTCCGCCGCGGACGCGCTGTGGACAGTTCCGGAGCGCGATCACATCGCTCGCGCCCGAAACCGGCCCTGAACTGCTGGTGGCAGGTACTGGATTCGAACCAGTGTAGCTTTCGCGACGGATTTACAGTCCGCTCCCATTGGCCGCTCGGGCAACCTGCCGCCTAGCAGGGTACAACGACCGGGTAGACAGTTCACAAACGGGCAGCACTGAAGAAGGGACGCAGCGCATGGCGGACTCATCGTTCGACATCGTCAGCAAGATCGACCGGCAGGAAGTCGACAACGCACTCAACCAGGCCGCCAAGGAACTGTCCACGCGCTTCGACTTCCGCGGGACGGACACCAAAATCGCGTGGAAAGGCGAAGAAGGTATCGAGCTGACCTCGTCCACCGAGGAGCGGGTCAAGGCCGCGCTCGACGTCTTCAAGGAGAAGCTGATCCGCCGCGACATCTCGCTGAAGTCCTTCGAGGCCGGCGAACCGCAGGCCTCCGGCAAGACCTATAAGTTGACCGGCACCCTCAAGCAGGGCATCAGCAGTGAGAATGCCAAGAAGATCACCAAGCTCATCCGCGACGAAGGGCCCAAGACGGTCAAGACCCAGATCCAGGGCGACGAGGTCCGGGTGACCAGCAAGAAGCGCGACGACCTGCAGGCCGTCATTTCGATGCTCAAGCAGGCCGACCTCGATGTCGCGCTGCAGTTCGTCAATTACCGGTAGCCGAGCCCGCGTCAGCGGCATCGAGCCTGCGTCAGCGGCGCGATTCTTCGACGAACTGCAGCCCTGAGCGCAGGCTCGACGCGAAACCCAAGAGCCGAAGGTCCCTGGCCCGACCAACCGGTGGGTGCCTACTCTGGTGACGGCATCCCCAGGAGACAAGCGAGGTTCACGATGACCGTGACTCCCCACCAGGCCGAGCACAAGCCATCTGAGACCGACTACGTCGACGTCCTCATCGTCGGCGCCGGCATCTCCGGCCTCGGTGCGGCCTACCGCATCCTGCAGCGCAACCCGGGGCTCAGCTACGCGATCCTGGAGCGGCGCGACCGGATCGGCGGCACCTGGGACCTGTTCCGGTATCCCGGCGTTCGCTCGGACAGCAGCATCTTCACGCTCAGCTTCCCGTACGAGCCGTGGACCCGCGAGGAAGGCGTCGCCGACGGCGACCACATCCGTGAGTACCTGTCGAACATGGCCCACAAATACGGCATCGACGAACACATCCGTTTCCACAGCCACGTCCGGGGCGCGGACTGGGATTCCGCCACCGACACCTGGACCGTCACCTTCGAGCAGGACGGCGTCAGCAAGGAGTGCCGCAGCCGGTTCGTGTTCTTCGGCAGCGGCTACTACGACTACGACGCGGGCTACACCCCCGACTTCCCCGGCATCGAGCAGTTCGCGGGCACTGTCGTGCATCCGCAGCACTGGCCGGAAGACTTGGACTACACCGGCAAGACGGTCGTGGTGATCGGCAGCGGAGCGACCGCGGTGACGCTGATCCCGTCGATGGCCGAAAAGGCCGGCAAGGTGATCATGCTGCAACGTTCGCCGACGTATCTGATTTCGGCGTCGAAGTACAGCAAGTTCGCCTGGCTCAGCCGAAAGCTGCTGCCCCGCAGAGCAGCTCACCTGACCATCCGCTTCTACAACGCACTGATGGAAGGGGTGCTGTGGTTCCTGTCGCGCAAGACCCCACCGCTGATCAAGTGGATGCTGCGCCGCAAGGCAATTCAGAACCTGCCGGAAGGTTATGACGTCGACACCCACTTCAGGCCCAAGTACAACCCCTGGGACCAACGGCTGTGCCTGATCCCGGACGCCGACCTGTACCAGGTTGTCGCCGACGGCCGCGCCGAGGTGGTCACCGATCACATCGACCGGTTCGACGCCACCGGCATCGTGCTGAAATCCGGGCGGCATCTCGACGCCGACGTCATCGTCACTGCCACCGGCCTGCAGTTGCTGGCCCTCGGCGGCGCCACAATCAGCATCGACGGCGTCGAGATCAACCCCAGGGACCGCTTCGTCTACAAGGCCCACATGCTCGAGGACGTGCCCAACCTGTTCTGGTGCGTGGGCTACACGAACGCGTCGTGGACGTTGCGGGCGGACATGACCGCGCGGGCTACCGCCAAGCTGTTGGCGTACATGGCCGAGCATGGCTACACGCACGCCAGCCCCCACCTTGGCGATGAGTCGATGACCGAGAAACCGGCGTGGGACATTCAGGCCGGTTACGTCAAGCGGGCGCTGCACGCGCTGCCGAAGTCGGGCACCAAGCGGCCGTGGAACGTGCGGCAGAACTACTTTGCCGATGCGATCGACTACCGCTTCGACCGTATCGACGAGGCCATGGTGTTCGGCCGGGCTGCCGACCGTGCCGCGCTGGCCGGTTAAGCGGACGCCCCGAGCGAAATTTTCTTGCCGCAGTTCGGGCAGAACTTCTCGGCGTGGTGATGCTGCGCGCCGCAGTTGGCGCAGAAGTGCGGCTCGTCATCCCCCGCCGGAGGAACCAGTCCCAGCGATCGCACCGTGCCGGCTGCGTCGTCGTCATCGGGCGGTGCGACCGCTTCGGTCTCGGCTTCCGCGCGTCGTTGCCGCCGGTTCCTGATCACCAGCACCGTCAACCAGCTGCCGACGATGAGCACGAGCAATCCGCCACTGGCGATGTACCACAACAGGTTTGACCGCTCGAATATCGATGTGTCGCCGTATTGCTGGCGCAGATTGGCCGCGCTGGTCTTGAGGTCGGCAGCACCGGGGTAGTCGGGCGAAAGCGTGAGGGCGAGGTCGAAGTCTTTGATGGCGTCGCTGTAGCGGCCCTCGTAGTAGTGGGTGAGTCCCTGGCGGTACGACTGGTCAGCGGGACCGAGCGTGCCCTTGACGGCCTTGGCCGCCATCATCGTTGCGAGCGTGTCCGCAGGCGCGATGAAGTTGAACGGCTGCGGTTCGCCGGCCGGGCCGAAGCTGTTGACGCCGATCACCTTTCCGCTGAGGTCGACGGTCGGGCCGCCGCTCATGCCCTCGGCGACGGCGGCGTCGATCTCATACACCGGGCTGGTTTTCACCTTCGACTTCTTGCTCACCTTGCCGCTCTTGTTGGTGGGGTCGAGCGACCGGCCGGTCAGCCGGGCGGTGGGTTCGGCGTATCCGACGGCCAGTACCGGTGTGCCGATGCCGACCGCGGCATCGGTGGTGAGTTCCGACGACGGCAGATTGTGTTTGTCCACCTTGAGCAGCGCAACATCGCCCTTGCCGATCGGCCGGAAATCGACGACGGTGGCGGGCATCTTCTCGGCGATCTTGGTGCCGGTGCCGTAGATCAGCGTGAGGTTCACCTGCGGGCCCTGACCAGCCAGTGTGCCTTCCACCCGCGCGTTCTTCGCCAGATAGTCCAGGGTCGCAAGCGGGTCCTGGCTCACTGGCGAGTCCGGATATTGGGCCTGATATTCGCCGACGGCCTTCTTGAGTATCTGCTCTTTCGCCGTATCGGGGTCGGCGCAGTGGCCCGCGGTGGCCACCCAGCCGTCGGGGTTGACGACGAATCCGGTGCAGTTCCACGTCACGACGAACGGCGCGTTCGAACCTGCGCCGAAGAACGACAGCGCCTTGCCGTCGGGCAGCCGCACCATGCCGTACGCCTCGGCGGCCAGGAACATGACGGCCGGCCGTATCCGCGCCGCCGCAATCTGTTCGGCGTTGGCCTGCGGCCGACCGTCGTCGGCGACTGCACTCGCGGGCCACGCCACCGAAACGACGAGCGCGACAGCGGCGAGCAATGCTCGGCATGACATCACTCCTTTACCTTTCCGGTGTCCGCACCTCAGCGGAAAGGGCCCGAAGTCCTCTGCCCGTGGGTCGTTGGTATTCGAGGTTCACAGCAATAGGGTGAAGTTCATGGCAGCTGAGAAGCGCGAACCCAATGTCGTTGTCCTCGGTGGCGGTTCCTGGGGCACCACCGTGGCCTCAATCTGCGCGCGCCGCGGGCCGACCCTGCAATGGGTTCGGTCTGAGGAGACAGCCAAGGACATCAACGAAAACCACCGCAACAGCCGCTACCTCGGCAACGAGGTGGCGCTGAGCAGCTCGCTGCGCGCCACCACCGACTTCGCCGAAGCCGCCAATTGCGCCGACGTTCTGGTCATGGGTGTGCCTTCGCACGGATTCCGCGGCGTGCTGACCGAGCTGGCCAAGGAACTGCGGCCCTGGGTGCCGGTGGTCTCCTTGGTGAAGGGCCTCGAGCAGGGCACCAACATGCGGATGTCGCAGATCATCGAGGAGATCCTGCCCGGGCATCCGGCGGGCATTCTGGCCGGACCGAACATCGCCCGCGAGGTGGCCGAGGGTTACGCCGCCGCCGCGGTGCTGGCCATGCCGGACCAGCACCTGGCCACCCGGCTGTCGACGATGTTCCGCACCCGGCGGTTCCGCGTTTACACCACCGACGACGTGATCGGCGTCGAGATGGCGGGAGCGCTCAAGAATGTCTTCGCCATCGCGGTCGGAATGGGCTACTCGCTGGGCATCGGCGAGAACACCCGGGCCCTGGTGATCGCCCGGGCACTGCGCGAGATGACCAAGCTGGGAGTGGCGATGGGCGGCAACGCCGAGACTTTTCCCGGCCTGGCCGGCCTCGGTGACCTGATCGTCACCTGTACCAGCCAGCGCAGCCGCAACCGTCACGTCGGCGAACAGTTGGGTGCGGGCAAACCGATCGACGAGATCATCGCGTCGATGAACCAGGTCGCCGAGGGCGTCAAGGCCGCGAGCGTCATCATGGAGTTCGCTGACGAGTTCGGGTTGAACATGCCGATTGCGCGCGAGGTCGACGCGGTGATCAACCACGGCTCCACCGTCGAGCAAGCTTACAGTGGCCTGGCCGCCGAGGAGCCCGGACACGAGGTGCACGGCTCGGGCTTCTGACCCCAAGCGCCATCAGGCGCTGATCAAGTGCGGCGCATAGAAAATTTGCGTTCGCTATGCACCCCGCGCGTCCGGTTGCCGGTGCCAGCGGCCCACCCTACCGTCAATCAGAGTCGGCAGACGAGCTGCCCGGAACATCGCCGTTTCGAGTGGAATCGTATTCGCTTGCGCCTCAGGGTGTTACGGCTACGGGATAGATCGCGATACGGGGCGGACGGCGCAAGATCCCCCGCTAGATCAGACGAGGGAGCCTCCGATGCGACAGACCGACGAGTCACGAAGCGAGCGATGGCGATCAGTCATCCGGCACGACCTGCCGGCCTCACTGGTGGTTTTCCTGGTGGCACTGCCTTTGTCGCTGGGCATCGCCATCGCCTCCGACGCTCCGGTGCTCGCCGGCCTGATCGCCGCGATCGTCGGTGGCGTCGTAGGCGGCGCCCTGGGCGGATCACCGTTACAGGTGAGCGGTCCGGCCGCCGGCCTGACCGTGATCGTCGCCGACCTGATAGCCGAATTCGGCTGGGGCATAACTTGTTTCATCACAGCAGTCGCGGGCCTTATGCAGGTTCTGCTGGGGCTTAGCCGGGTAGCCCGTGCGGCGCTGGCGATTTCGCCCGTGGTGGTGCATGCGATGCTGGCCGGCATCGGAATCACCATCGCGCTGCAGCAAACCCATGTGCTGCTCGGTGGTGAGTCGCACAGTTCGGCATGGGCCAACGTGGTCGAGCTGCCGGCTCAGATCCTCGGAGCTCACCGCCCGGGGCTCTTCCTCGGGCTGCTGGTGATCGCGATCATGGTCGCGTGGCGCCGGGCCCCGGCGAAGCTGGCCGCCGTTCCGGGTCCGCTGGTCGCGATCGTGGTGGTGACCGTCATCTCGGTGGTGTTTCCGTTCACCGTTTCTCGGATCACCCTGGAAGGCTCGGTGATCGAGGCATTGCAGTTGCCCGCCATTCCGCACGGCAACTGGGGGGCGGTGGTGATCGGCATCATCACCGTCACGCTCATCACGAGCGTGCAGAGTCTGCTGACCGCCGTCGCCACCGACCGGATGCACAGCGGACCGCGCACCAATCTCGACCGTGAATTGATCGGACAGGGCGCCTCGAACATCGTCTCGGGCGCCATCGGTGGCCTGCCGATCGCCGGTGTGATCGTGCGCAGCTCAGCGAACATCAAGGCCGGGGCCAAAACGAGTGCCTCGACGATCCTGCACGGCTTCTGGATCCTGCTGTTCGCCCTGCCCTTCGCCGGGCTGATCGAAGAGATCCCCAGCGCCGCACTGGCCGGGCTGCTGATCGTCATCGGAATTCAGCTACTACAGCCCGCGCACATCGAAACCGCGGTGAAGACCGGCGATTTCGCTATCTACCTGGTGACCATCGTCGCCGTCGTCTTCCTCAACCTGCTGCACGGCGTCCTGATCGGCCTGGTCCTGGCCATCGCGATCACCGGATGGCGGGTGGTCCGTGCCAAGGTGGAGGCCATCCCGGATGCTGATCAGTGGCGCGTGACGATCGAGGGCGCCTGCACCTTCCTGAGCCTGCCGCGCCTGACTCGCGTACTGACCGAGGTGCCCCGCGGCAGCACGGTGACCCTGCACATCGCCGTCAGTTACCTCGATCACGCTGCGCACCAATCGATTACCGACTGGCAGCAGCAGCATCAGTCCACCGGGGGAACGGTTCACATCGACGGACTACTCGAGCGCGGGCATCCGCCGCGCACAGCCCTGGTGTCGCTGGTCGGACGCGAAGCGCCCGAAGCGGCGGCTTGATCAGCCGCGTGCCATCTGCTCCAGCCGCCGGATGCGGTCCTCGATCGGCGGGTGCGTCGAGAACAACGACCCGATGCGCTCGCCGGCCCGGAAGGGGTTGGCGATCATCAGGTGAGCCTGGTTGGCCAGCTGCGGCTCCGGTGGCAACGGGGCCATCTGCACGCCGCCGGAGATCTTGCGCAGCGCAGACGCCAGGGCGAGCGGGTCGCCGGTCAGCATCGCCCCCGACTCGTCGGCCTGATATTCCCGGGAGCGCGACACCGCCAGCCGCACGACCGTCGCGGCGATCGGGCCGAGCAACGAAACCAACAGCATCGCAAAGGGATTGACGCCACCTTCACGGTTACCGCCGAAGGCGCCGAACCACATGGCCATGTTGGCCAGGGCGGTGACCACCGACGCGAGCGCACCTGCCACGCACGAGATCAGGATGTCGCGGTTGTAGACGTGCGACAGCTCATGACCCAGAACGGCACGCAACTCGCGCTCGTCGAGAATCCGCAGGATGCCGGTGGTGCAACAGACGGCTGCATTGCGCGGATTGCGGCCGGTGGCGAATGCGTTGGGCGCGTTGGTGTCGCTGATGTACAACCGCGGCATGGGCTGATGGGCGGCGGTGGCCAGCTCGCGCACGATCCGGTACATCGCGGGGTACTGCAATTCCGACACCGGTACGGCGTGCATGGCGCGCAACGCCAGCTTGTCGCTGTTGTAGTAGGTGTAGACGTTGATCCCGACGGCGAACAGGGTCGCGATGATGAGGGCCGTCCTGCCGAACAACGCGCCGACGAACACGATCATCGCGGACATACCGACCAACAGCAGGAAGGTCTTCAGCCTGTTGGCATGCGGATGCCAGGTCATGAGTGGGTGTCCTCCTACGAGTTGATTACAGCCGAATAACGCGTGGGAGGACGGTTCAGGTTCCGATCCGTGCGGATCGGTTCAGCCGTGCCGGCTGACGGTGTAGTCGACCAACGCCTGCAGCGCGTCGCGGCCGGGCGATTCGGGCAGCAGGCTCAACTCGTGGTGGGCCCGGTCGGCGTACCCCGCCAGCGTCTGCTTGGCCTGGGCCATGCCGGGCGATTGGCGCAGCAGGGCCAGCGCCTCCAGCACCTCGTCGTCGTTGTGGATGGGTCCGGCAAGCAGTTCGCGCAGTCGCGCGCCGTCGGGCTCCGTCTGCTGCAGCGCGTAGAGCATCGGCAGCGTTCGCACACCTTCGCGCAGGTCGGTGCCGGGCACCTTGCCGGACTCGTCGGACTCGCTGTCGATGTCGATGATGTCGTCGGCGATCTGGAATGCGGTGCCGACGATGCCACCCAGTCGGCTCAGCCGTTCGATCTGGTCGTCGTCGGCGCCGGAGAACATGCCGCCGAACCGGCCCGCGGCGCCGATCAGGCTGCCCGTCTTCTCGTGGACCACCCGCAGGTACTGCTCGATGCGGTCCACCCCTTCGGGGGTGCCGCGGGTCTCCCGCATCTGACCCGTCACCAGCTCGGCAAATGTGTCGGCGACGATCCGCACGGCCTCTGGCCCCAACCGCGACACCAATCGCGACGCCGTCGCCAGCAGGTAGTCGCCGGCCAGGATGGCGACGTTGTTGCCCCAGCGCGCGTTGGCACTGGGCGCTCCACGACGGACCTCCGCCTCGTCCATCACGTCGTCGTGATACAGCGTCGCCAGGTGAATCAGCTCCACCACGGCCCCGGCCAGGGTCACGTCCGCGTTGTCCGGATCCGGGCCGGTTTGTGCGGACAGGACCGTGAACAGGGGGCGGAACCGCTTGCCGCCGGCCTGGAACAGATGCAGCAGCGATTCGGTCATCACCTCGTCGGAACCGCGCAGCTCAGCGTCCATGAGTTGCTCGACCCGCGCGACACCGTCTCGCACAGTCGCGGCGAATCCGGCGTCGCCGAAGTCAACGCCCGCCACCACCGTCGCCGGAGTTCTCATTCGACCAACATACTGGTGGGCGTGGAGAACGCAGTCCCCAGAGCCCTGCGCGCGCAGGTGGTGGTGGTAGGCGCCGGACCGGCCGGGTCGGCGGCGGCTGCCTGGGCCGCCCGGGCGGGCCGGGATGTCCTTGTCATCGATTCGGCCAGCTTCCCCCGCGACAAAGCCTGCGGCGACGGGCTGACACCGAGGGCCATCCTCGAGCTGGAGCGGCTGGGCTTGGGCGACTGGCTGTCCAGCCGCATCCGGCACCACGGCCTGCGCATGAGCGGTTTCGGCGGCGAGGTGGAAGTGCGCTGGCCGGGCCCGTCGTTCCCGCCACACAGCAGCGCGGTGGCCCGCCTGGAGCTCGACGACCGGATCCGCAAGGTCGCCGAGGAATCCGGGGCGCGCATGCTGCTGGGAACCAAAGCGGTTGGGGTGCATCATGACTCGTCTCGGCGGGTGACATCGGTGACATTGGCCGACCGCACCGAGGTGGTGTGCGATCAGCTGATCGTGGCCGACGGTGCGCGCTCGTCGCTGGGCCGCAAACTGGGCCGGCGCTGGCATCAGGAGACGGTGTACGGCGTCGCCGCCCGCGGGTATCTGGCCACGCCACGCAGCGACGACCCGTGGCTGACCTCACATCTGGAGCTGCGCTCCCCCGACGGCGCCGTGCTGCCCGGCTACGGCTGGATCTTCCCGTTGGGCAATGGCGAAGTGAACATCGGCGTGGGGGCGTTGTCGACGACCAAGCGGCCGGCCGATCTGGCGCTGCGGCCGCTGATCTCCTACTACACCGACCTGCGGCGCGACGAATGGGGATTCGAGGGCCCGCCGCGGGCGGTGGCGTCGGCGTTGCTGCCGATGGGGGGCGCGGTGTCGGGGGTGGCCGGACCGAACTGGATGCTGATCGGCGATGCCGCGGCATGCGTGAACCCGCTGAACGGCGAGGGCATCGACTACGGGCTGGAGACGGGGCGGCTGGCCGCCGAAATGCTGGAATCGCCCGACTTTTCCCACTTGTGGCCGGCACTGCTGACCGACCACTACGCACGCGGTTTCTCGGTGGCGCGCCGGCTGGCGTTGCTGCTGACCTTCCAGCGGTTCCTGCCGGCGACCGGGCCGATCGCGATGCGCTCCACGACGTTGATGCGCATCGCCGTGCGGACGATGGCCAACCTGGTCACCGACGAGGACGCCGACTGGGTGGCACGGGCGTGGCGCGGCGGTGGGCGGGCTTCGCGGCTCATCGACCGCCGCCCGCCGTTCAGTTAAGGGCCCCCAGTCGCGCCGAGCAGACACAAAATCGCACGATTTGGCGCCGCGCCGTGCGATTTCGCGTCTGCTCGCGCCATGTGGGTGACCTTCGTTCACATATCAAGCTGATTGACATATATCAGGCAGGTTGATATCTTTGTGGGTATGACTTCACCAATGGATCTCCAGTTCGAACAGGCCTACCGAGGCGAATCCAGCGAGCTCGGCGAGGGCGCCCGCCCGCCGTGGAGCATCGGGGAACCTCAGCCAGAGCTGGCCGCCCTGATCGAGCAGGGCCGCTTCCGCGGCGACGTCCTCGACGCGGGCTGCGGGGAGGGCGCCATCTCACTGGCGCTGGCCGAGCGCGGACACACCACCGTCGGCCTGGACGCCTCCCCCACCGCCATTAAGCTGGCCACCGCCGAAGCGCAGCGGCGCGGACTGGCGAGCGCCAGCTTCGCGGTCGCCGACATCAGCGACTTCAGCAGCTATCCCGCCGGGTTGACCGGCCGGTTCCAGACGATCGTCGACTCAACTCTTTTCCACTCGATGCCCGTCGAGTTGCGCGAGGGCTACCAGCAGTCGATCGTGCGCGCCGCGGCGCCGGGCGCGTCGTATTTCGTGCTGGTCTTCGACAAGGCCGCGGTAGCCGAGGGGCCGATCAACGCGGTCACGTCCGACGAGCTGCGGGAGGTCGTCTCCAAGTACTGGGTGATCGACGGCATCCGGCCCGCGCGCATTCACGCGCAGTTGCCCGCGGATGTGCCGGCGATGTCCGGCTTCGAGGCCCGTGACGAATCCAGTGGCCGCAAATCGGTCGGCGCCTGGCTGCTATCGGCCCATCTGGGCTGATAGCGGACCTGATCGCAAACCTCGTTCCAGGTGTATAGTCCGCCTAATGAAGGCATTTAAGCTGGGTGCTTTCGCGGCCATGGCGGTCGCCGCCATCGGAGTGGCGGCACCCGCCCAGGCCGACGACTACGACGCCCCGTTCAACGCTCAATTGCACACCTACGGCATCTACGGCCCGCAGGACTACAACGCCTGGCTGGGCAAGATCAGCTGCCAGCGCATCGAGCGCGGCGTGGATGGGGATCCCTACAAGTCGGCCACGTTCCTGCAGCGCAATCTGCCGCGGGGCACCACCCAGGGACAGGCTTTCCAGTTCCTCGGCGCGGCGCTCGACCACTACTGCCCCGAGCAGGTCGGCTTTTTACAGCGGGCGGGTACTTAACGCGCTCGGATTACCGAGGCTGTAGATCTGCAGAGGAAGTGCGAGTGGATCCCTGCAAGAACGCAGGCTCGGCGCACGCGGTGCGTCGCCCGTCCTGCTAACGGAAGCTCACCCTCCCGAGTCAGAGCGGCTTGTACGCGGCGTGCAACGCCACAATCCCACCGGTGAGATTGCGCCACCGCACCGCCGACCACCCCGCGCGCACGATCTCCTGTGCGAGGGCCTCCTGGTCGGGCCAGGCCCTGATCGACTCCGCCAGGTAGACGTACGCGTCGGGATTGCTGGACACCGCGCGCGCCACCCGCGGCAGCGCCTGCATCAGATACTCCTTGTACGCTGTCGCGAACAAAGGGCTTGTGGGAGTGGAGAATTCGCATACCACCAACCGGCCGCCGGGCCGGGTGACGCGGGCCATCTCGCGCAGGCCGGCCGGGAAGTCGGCCACGTTGCGCAAGCCGAAGCTGATCGTCACCGCGTCGAACACGTCGTCGGCGAACGGCAACCGGGTTGCGTCGCCGGCGACCTTGGGCACAGCACGGGCGCTGCCCGCCCCGAGCATGCCGACCGAGAAATCCGCCGCCACGCACCACGCCCCGGACTTCGCCAACTCGACCGTCGACACCGCGGTGCCTGCGGCCAGATCCAGCACCTTCTGCCCCGGCCCGATCTTCAGGGCCGCGCGGGTGGCACGCCGCCAGAAGCGGTCCTGGCCCAGCGAGAGCACGGTGTTGGTGATGTCGTATCGGCGGGCGACCCCGTCGAACATCGACGCGACGTCCCGGGGATCCTTGTCGAGGTCGGCGCGGCTCACGCCTGAAACGCTACCCGTCCGCCGAATGGGGGAATTCGTCGCCGGTCGATGCGTTGCAAGACTGCGTGAGCGAAAAAGTTTGGTTTATCACCGGTACATCGCGAGGTTTCGGACGAGAGTGGGCCACCGCCGCCCTGAAACGTGGCGACAAGGTGGCCGCCACGGCGCGCAACACGGCATCCCTGGACGACCTGGTCGGCCAATACGGCGACGCGCTGTTGCCGATTCAGCTCGACGTCACCGACCGGGATGCGGACTTCGCGGCCGTCAAGCAGGCCCATGACCACTTCGGGCGCCTGGACATCGTGGTGAACAACGCCGGTTACGGTCAGTTCGGGTTCATCGAGGAAGTGTCCGAACAGGACGCGCGCGACCAGCTCGAAACCAACGTGTTCGGCGCCCTGTGGATCACCCAGGCCGCTTTGCCCTACCTGCGGGCGCAGCGCAGCGGGCACATCATTCAGGTGTCGTCGATCGGCGGCATCACCGCGTTCCCCGACGTCGGCATCTACCACGCCTCCAAATGGGCGCTGGAAGGTTTCTCGCAGGCGCTGGCGCAGGAGATCGCACCGTTCGGCGTGCACGTCACGCTGATCGAACCCGGCGGCTTCGACACCGACTGGGCCGGATCGTCGTCCCGGCGGGCCGAGCGCCTGCCGGACTATGCCGACGTCCACGCCAAGCAGGACGAGTGGCGCAGCAAGCGGTGGGCCAGCCCCGGTAATCCGTCGGCATCGGCGGAGGCGTTGCTGAAGGTGGTGGACGCCGACGAGCCGCCGCTGCGGGTGTTCTTCGGGGCCACCCCGTTGGCGACGGCGAAAGCCGACTACGAAAACCGGCTGCGCACCTGGGAGCAGTGGCAATCGGTGGCCGAGTTGGCGCAGGGCTAGCGGGATTCAGGCCCGACGACGCGGGAAGGCCCGCACCCCGGCCGCCGGCGACAACACCGCCTCGTAGTGACCGAGCAACTCGTCGCAGATCACCGGCCAGCTGCGCCCCAGCACACTGCGCCGGGCGGCCTGCGAATAGCGCTGCCGTTCGGCAAGCAGATGCGCGACGGCACCGGGTAGCCGCGCCTCGAACTCGGCCACCGGCAGCAGCAGGCCGGTGCGGCAGGGTGCGACGAGGTCGCGCGGGCCGCCGGCGTCGGGGGCGATGACCGGCAACCCCGACGCCAGCGCTTCCTGCACGACCTGACAGAACGTCTCGTGCTCGCCGGGATGCACGAAGACGTCCATGCTCGCGTACGCTGCGGCGAGTTCGTCGCCGTACAGCGCACCGGTGAAAACCGCTGCGGGCATTGACTTCTCGAGTTTGGTCCGATCAACACCGTCACCGACGATCACCAGCTGCACGTTGCCGGCGCCCGCGAGCGTAGCGAGCCGTTCCACGTGCTTCTCCGGGGCGAGCCGACCGACAAAGCCGACGACCGGCCGGCCGTTGGGAGACCAATGCCGGCGCAGCCTCTCGTCGCGGGCCGACGGCGCGAACCGGATCAGGTCAACACCGCGCGCCCACCGGTGTACGCGCGGGAAGCCCTGCGCGGCAAGACTTTCCATGGTTGGTGTGGACGGCGCCAGAGTACGGTCGGCGCGGCTGTGCAGGTGCCGGAACCAGGCCCAGGCGGCGCGGGTGGCCATCGGGATGCCGTAGCTCGCCGCGAAACCCGGCACGTCGGTCTGGTAAACGGCCACCGTCGGGACACCGAGCCGGCGCGCGGCCAGCATCCCTCCGTAACCGAGCAGCGCCGGTGAGGCCAGGTGCACGACGTCAGGATCGAATCCCCGCAGCACCCGCAGCAGGCGCGGGGTGGGGACGCCCAGCGGAAGCGTGGTCACTTTGGGGAACATCCGCGACGGTGTCCGGTGGATCCGGACGCCGTCGTAGACGCGGTCGGCGCGGGATTCACCGGGCGGGTTGTCCGGGGCGATGACTAGGGCTTCGTGACCGGTACGACGCAGATGCTCGAGAACCCGGACGACCGAGTTACTCACACCGTTGACCTGAGGCAGGAACGATTCGGCGACGATTGCAACGCGCACGCCACCACACTGGCAGCAGCGACTGTCGACCAGGTTGCCGCGGGGAATACGCGACGCGAAATCTGATCGCGCTATGACTCGGCTTGGTTCAGCCGCTTGTCCAGCACAGCCAGCAGGATCAACGCCCCCGCACCGATCAGCCAGGCCACCACGGCGATCGATCCCGCCGGGATGATCGCCAGGCCCGCGTTGCGGTGCTGCACCCGAACCAGATTCGGGTCCTTCTTGTTGTATTCGACATAGATCCGCATGCCGGTGGCCAATTCGGACGGGTACAACACGCCGAGTTCCGGCCGATAGGTGACGCGGTCCGGGGTGACGAACTCGATAGTCGAACGTCGTGGCCCGGCGCTGAGCACCTCCGCCTGGGCGACGCCCATATTGCGTTTGATCGCCAGGTCGTTACGCCACGCGCCCGCCACCAGCAGGATCGACTGCAACGTGACGAGCAGGATGACGATCAGCACGGCGATTCGCGCCCACCGCACCACCATTCGGGGCCGGGTGTCCGGCAGTTCCTCCGTGGTGCCGTGAATCAGGATGCGCAGCACCTGTTTCGGCGCGACAGTGAGTCTTCTCACAGAGCGGCCTTGATGGCTGCGTGCAGCCGCCGCAGCGACGACCGGTCGGCCTTGACCTCCAATACCCGCATACCGCCACCGGGCTCGTCGAGAGCGGCCGCCAGCTGGTCGAGTTCTATCTGTCGGCTCTCTACGTGGTACGCGCGGCACAGCGCGCCGACGTCCACGTCGTGCGGGGTGCCGAAGATCCGGGCCGACACGTCCGAGAACCTCGGGTCGCCCTGCTCGAGCAGTTCGAAGATGCCGCCGCCGTTGTCGTTGGACACCACGATGGTCAGGTTTCGCGGGGTCGGTTCAGTAGGCCCGATCAGCAACCCCGAACTGTCGTGCACGAACGTCAGGTCACCGATGAGCGCGACGGTGCGCGGCGGGTCCTCGGGGTTGCCGATCCGCTCATACGCGAGCGCGGCTCCGATGATGGTGGATACGGTGCCGTCGATGCCGGCCACGCCACGGTTGGACCGCACCTGGATCCCACGATTGTCCAGCCCGGCCAGTGCGGCGTCACGAACCGGGTTCGACGCACCGAGTACGAGCTGATCCCCGAGGTGCAACGCATCGGCGACCGCGGCGGCCACGTGCAGGCCGGTGGTGAGCGGGTGCTCGGCAAGTTGGCCCCGCACTGCAGCGACGGCGTGCCGGTTGAGTTCGGCGCAGCGGCGCAGCCACGCCGGGTCGGGAGCTCCGGTGGTGATTGCCCGGGTGCCGTTGGCCTGCGAGTTGCCTGACACGTCGGGCCAGCGCGGCCCCGTCGTCAGCGCGAACACCGGCACTGCCGAATCGGCAAGCAGCGCCGACACCGGGCGGTGCAGCGTGGGGCGGCCCAGCATAATCACCTGTTGCGGGTGCAGCAGCGGCAACGCCAGGGGATGCAGCGGGTTGGCGACAGGTGGCGCCGTGGGCTCCGCGACGGTCGGCAGCGCGGCCAGGTTGGGGTGCACACCCGCGCCGTGGCCGGCGACGACGACCGTATCGGGCGTGAGGTCGATCTCCAGCGGTTGATCGAAGGTGACCGGTGGCGTGTAGGTCCACGGCCTGCCGTCGGGGCGCCCGGCCGGAGTGGGCGCATTCACGTGCTCGGCGTCCGGTACCAGAGGTTCGCGCAGCGGGATGTCGAATTGCACGGGCCCGGCATTGGCCGTGCGAGAACCCTTGGCGGCCACCAACACTCGGCAGGTCGCCGAGCGCCAGGCGGCGTTGAGAGCGGGCAACCGCTCGGCCGAGCCCTCGGCCAGGCCCAGGCTGATGGTGGCCCGCACCTGAGAGCCGAAATAGCCGAGTTGTTCCATGGTCTGGTTGGCGCCGGTGCCCAGCAGCTCATACGGCCGGTTGGCGGACAGCACGATCAGCGGCACCCGGGCGTAGTTGGCCTCGACCACCGCCGGTCCGAGATTGGCGACCGCGGTGCCCGACGTCATGGCGATGCAGACCGGCGCGTTCGCACCGATAGCCAGGCCGATGGCCAGGAAACCGGCGGTGCGCTCGTCGATACGCACGTGCAGCCGGAGCCGGCCCGCCCGGTCGGCGTCCTGCAGTGCGAAGGCCAGCGGCGCGTTGCGTGAGCCGGGACACAGCACCACGTCGCGCACGCCGCCGCGAATCAGTTCGTCGACGACGACGCGCGCCTGGGTCGTCGAGGGGTTCACCTCTACAGGGTGTCACAGCCGGCGACCGGTTACGGAGCGAGCCGATCAGTTGGATCTGCGGTTATGCCGCTGGCCGATGGCGACGTCTTTGCAGGTTTCACCATCGCGCGACAGCTCGGCTCCGGGGGATGGGCGAGGTATACCGGATCGAGCGCTTTGACCCGGTTTAGGACCTTCGGCAATCAGGCCGTCGTGCCGGCGAAGAACTTCAGCATGGCCGCATTAACCGCCTCCGGCCGCTCCAAAAAACCCAGGTGCCCAGTGTCGGGGACCTGCAGGTAGCGGCCATTGGGAAGCGCGTCGGCGACCTCGCGTCCCAAATAGGGCGGCGTGATGACGTCGTCGGAGAAGCCGATGACCAGCACCGGAGCCGCGATATTGCGGTACGCGGGCAACCGGTTGGTCTGCGGGGCGATGTCGAGCTGGCAGCGGTAGCCCGGGGTGAGCTTGGTCGGCCACATGCTGAACATCGCGATCCAGTCGGCGATGGCCGCGTCGTCGTTCAGGGTTTTGCGGGAGAAGTTCTCCACCAAGCGGGTTTTCGCGTCATAGGTGGCGGGCAGCCCGACGCCGGCGGCGTCGAGGTCCGCCTCGGCCTGGTGGAAGAACTGGCGGGTACGGTCCAGGCGCCCGCGGGTGGCCATTAACACCGCCGAGCTCACCAGTTCGGAGCGGACCACCATCAGTTCCTGGGCGATGTAGGAGCCCATCGACACCGCGACGATCCGTACCGGACCGACCCCCAGCGATTCGATCAGCGCCGCGGTGTCAGCGACCACGGTCTGGGTGGTGAAGCCTTCGGCGTTTTCGGTGGCGCCGATTCCGCGGTTGTCGAAGGTGACACACCGGTAGCCGGCCGCCAGAAACGCCGGCACCTGGTGCAGATGCCAGGTGCGTCCCGCACCGCCGCGACCGGAGATGAAGACAACCGGCTCACCGGTCCCCTTGTCGTCGTAAGCCAGGTTGATCACCCGATCGACGGTACAAGCAACGGGTAGCAGGCCTTGACCCGGTCGATCCACCACTGTCGCCGATGCACCGGCGCGCTCAATGCAGCGAGCCGGGCAGGATCTGGCGTCACCGGGCCCACCGGAAGGAACCCGTCGACGGGCACGACCGGATCGGTGACGTCATCGACGAACAGCCTGCCGGTGCCCAGTCCGCAGGCGTGACGTAACTCCGGCAGCGCCGCCGCGGCCGCCAGACCGCGGCTGATCCCGACCGCCGAGTCCAGGGCGCTGGACACCACGATCGGGATGTCGATCTGCGCGGCGACTGCCAGCATCGGCGAAATGCCGCCGAGCGGAGCAACTTTGAGCACCGCGACGTCGGCGGCGCCGGCCCGCACCACGGCCAGCGGATCGTCGGCCTTGCGGATGCTCTCGTCGGCGGCGATGGGGACGTCGACCCGCGCACGCAGTTCGGCGAGTTCGGCGACAGTGGCGCAGGGCTGTTCGACGTACTCCAGCGGGCCGTCGGCGGTCAGCGCCGAGATGGCCCGCACCGCCTCCTCGACACTCCACCCGCCGTTGGCGTCCACCCGAACTGTCAGCATCAGCCCCCGGACGGCATTGACCCGGGCGACGTCGTCGTCAAGGCTCTGCCCCGGCTCGGCCACCTTCACCTTGGCGGTGTGGGCACCGGGAAATCGGGCCAGCACGTCGGGCACCTCGGCGGCCTCGATGGCCGGCACCGTCGCGTTGACCGGGATGCGGTCGCGTCGTACCGGCGGCGGCTCGCCGTAGGCAGCCTCGATCGCCGATGCGAGCCAGTGCGCGGCCTCGGGTGGTTCGTATTCGACGAACGCCCCGAATTCGCCCCACCCGGCCGGGCCCTCGATCAGCGCCAGTTCGCGGGTGGTGATGCCGCGGAACCGCACCCGCATCGGCAGCGCCACCACGTGCAGGCGATCCAGCAGCTCCTGCAGATCGGGCATCACTGCCCGTAGACCTGCCTACCGGCCAGGAACGTCGCACGCACCTCGAGGTCGGCGATCTGCTCGGGAGGCACCGCCCGCGGGTCGGCCGACAGCACCACCAGATCCGCGTACTTGCCGACCTCCAGCGAGCCGGTCACGTCGTCGGCGAACAACTGCCAGGCGGCGTCGATGGTCTGGGCCCGGATCGCCTGGTCGACGGTGAGCCGCTCCTCGGGCGCGAGCACCCGGCCGCTCGGCGCCACCCGGGTGGTGGCCACGCTGATGTTGCGCAGCGGTTCCTCGGGGGTGACGGGCGGGTCGTTGTGCAGCGAAATGCGCATGCCGGTGGCCACGGCCGAGCCGGCCGGCATCCAGCGGGATCCGCGCTCCGGCCCGAACAGCCCGTCGACGATGACGTCGCCCCAGTAGTGGATCTGGTCGACGAAGATGCTGCACGTGACGCCGAGCGCGGCGGCGCGCTGCAGTTGCTCGGGCCGGATGGCGCCGACGTGCTCAAGGCGCAGCCGGTGGTCGTCGCGGGGATGGTGCCGCAGGACTTCTTCATAGACGTCGAGGATGGTGTCGACACCTGCGTCGCCCTGCACGTGGCACGCCATCTGCCAGCCCTTGGGGAAGTACGCCCCGACGATTTCGCGCAGCTGCTCTTTGGTGTAGTTGGCGCAGCCGCAGGAACCGGGCGTGATGCCGGCCGAGCGGGTTGCGTCGGTGTCCAGATAGGGAAACGACAGGGCGATGTTGCCGATCCAGGGTGAGCCGTCGACCCAGATCTTGATGCCGACCTGTCGCATCAGGTCGTCGCCCTCACCCGGCGTGGCGTCGGTGGACATCTGGGCGTTGGAGACCTCGTAGGTGCGCAGCCGCACGGTCAGGTCGTTGCGCAGCTGCTCGATCAGCGGGTTGAACTTGGGGTCGAAGGCCATCTCCGAGCAGGTGGTCAGGCCGGCGCGGTTCAGGCGCGCACATTCGGCGCGCAGCATGTCCGGGTAGTTGCCCGCCTGGATCGCCCCGCCCAGCAGCGGGAACACGGCGCCGATCTCTTCGGCGGTGCCGTCGAGGTCGCCGTTCGCGTCATGGCCGTACTTGGCGCCCTTGGGATCGGGTGTGTCCCGGGTGAGGCCGTTGAGTTCGGCGGCGCGCGAGTTGAAGTACGCCTTGTGGCCGGAGTTGTGGATGATGACCAGCGGACCGTCCGGGGCGATGTCGTTCAGCCAGCTCAGCGTCGGGTCGGGAAGGCCGGGCTGCAGCAGGGCGTCCCAACCGTTGAGGTAGGCGCCGTCGGCTCCCCGGCGCGCGGCCTCGTTCCGGATCGTCTCGACGACGTCCTGCGGGTCGCGGATGGTGACCGGGCGGATGTCGATGATCCGGTCGGACAGCGCGATCGCCTCCATCAGGGGATGCCCGTGGGCCTCGATGAATCCCGGCATGACGCAGCCGTCGCCGATGTCGATCGTGCGGGTGTCCGGCCCGATGTACCGGGCGACGTCCGCGCGGTCCCCCACCGCGATGATGCGGCCGTCGGCGATGGCGAGCGCCTCGGCGGTGGGGCGATTTTCGTCGACGGTCAGTACGGTTCCGGTGATGACCGTGTCAGCGGCGTTCATGTGGGCAAATCCTACTGACCGAGGGCGCGAAAAAGCGGAATTGCAACACGTTCTAGTCTTGGGATATGAGTGTCGATTTGTTGCGCAACCCGACTCACAACGGCCATCTGCTCGCGGGCGCACTCAAGCGCCACAAGAACCGTCCGGTGCTCTTCCTCGGCGACACCACGCTCACCGGTGGTCAGCTCGCCGAACGAATCAGCCAATACGTGCAGGCATTCGAGGCCCTCGGCGCCGGTTCCGGCGTCATGGTCGGGCTGCTGTCGCTCAACCGGCCCGAAGTTTTGATGATCCTCGGTGCCAGTCAGACGCAGGGATACCGGCGTACCGCCCTGCATCCGCTCGGCTCACTGGATGACCACGCCTATGTGCTCTCCGATTCCGGCGCCAGCGCGCTGATCATCGACCCCAACCCGATGTTCGTCGAACGCGCGCTCGGCCTGCTGGAGAAGGTCGACTCGCTCAAGCAAATCCTGACCATCGGACCCGTCCCTGAAGCGTTGCGGGGGGTGGCGGTTGACCTTTCCGCCGAGGCGGCCAAGTTCGAGCCCAAGCCCCTGGTGGTCGCCGACCTGCCACCGGACAACATCGGCGGCATGGCCTACACCGGCGGCACCACCGGCAAGCCCAAGGGCGTGATCGGCACCACCGGAAACATCGCCGCCATGACCCAGATCCAACTGGCCGAATGGGAATGGCCCGAGCACCCGCGGTTTCTGATGTGCACCCCGCTGTCGCACGCGGGCGCCGCCTTCTTCACTCCCACCGTGGTCAAGGGCGGCGAGATGGTGGTGCTGGCCAAGTTCGACCCGGCCGAAGTGTTGAGAGTCATTGAAGAACAACGCATTACGGCCACCATGCTGGTGCCGTCGATGCTGTACGCGCTGATGGACCACCCGGATTCGCACACCCGGGACTTGTCCTCGCTGGAGACGGTCTACTACGGCGCCTCGGCGATCAACCCGGTGCGGCTGGCGGAGGCGATCCGCCGCTTCGGGCCGATCTTCGCGCAGTATTACGGCCAGTCGGAGGCGCCGATGGTGATCACCTACCTGGCCAAGGCCGACCACGACGAGAAGCGGCTGACCTCCTGTGGACGTCCGACGCTGTTTGCGCGGGTGGCGCTGCTGGGCGAGGACGGCAAGCCGGTGCCGCAGGGTGAGCCGGGCGAAATCTGCGTCAGCGGGCCACTTTTGGCGGCCGGCTACTGGAACAAGCCCGAAGCGACGGCCGAAGCGTTCAAGGACGGCTGGCTGCACACCGGCGATATGGCCCGCGAGGACGAGGACGGGTTCTACTTCATCGTCGACCGGGTCAAGGACATGATCGTGACCGGTGGGTTCAACGTCTTCCCGCGCGAAGTCGAGGATGTGATCGCCGAGCACCCGGCCGTCGCGCAGACCTGCGTGGTCGGTACGCCCGACGAGAAGTGGGGTGAGGCCGTCACTGCGGTGGTGGTGCTGCGCGCCGACGCGGCCACCGACGAGGCGTCGATCGAGACGATGACCGCGGAGATTCAGGCGGCGGTCAAGGAGCGCAAGGGCTCGGTGCAGTCACCCAAACGGGTGGTGGTCGTCGACGCGCTGCCGTTGACCGGGCTGGGCAAGCCCGACAAGAAGGCGGTGCGGGCGCAGTTCTGGGAGGGCGCCGGCCGCGCGGTGGGCTAATTCTCTGTGCCGAGCGTGAAGCTGGCCGCACATTCGCTGCCGAGTGTGAAGCTGGCCGCACATTCGGCGACGCCACGGTGGCTACGCTGGCGAACATGAGCGAGCACATCAAGCCACCCTGGTGGCTCAAGCCGCTGAACAAGGTGTTCATCCAGATGTCGAAGCTGGGCATGAACTTCGGCGGAGAGAGTCCGGTGGTGTTGACCGTGCCGGGCCGAAAGTCCGGCAAGCCGCGCTCGACACCCATTACGCCGATGACCTTGGACGGCAAGCAGTACGTGGTGGCCGGGTTCCCGGGCGCCGACTGGGTCCAAAACGTCAGGGCCGCAGGCGAAGTCACGCTCACCCGCGGGCGCCAGAGCGAACGTGTCCGACTGGTCGAACTCTCCGCCGCCGACGCCAGACCGGTGCTGCGGGCGTTCCCCACCGAGGTGCCGACCGGCGTGGGATTCATGAAGCGTTCCGGCCTCGTCCAGGACGGCCGTCCTGACGAGTTCGAGGCACTCGCCGGGCGCTGCGCCGTATTCCGCTTCGACACATGACGCTGCGTGTACTGGTCACCGCTACGCTCGCCGCGGCCTTCTGCATGGCCGGGGTGCCGCGCGCGACGGCCGCACCGGGGTGCCCGGCCGGCGGCACCCCTCCCCCGCCCGGCGCCGCTACCCGACAGATCGGCGACGTCGACGGGGACGGCCTGCCCGACACCCTGTGGGTCGGCAAGTGGCAAGGACCGGAGGGCGCCATGACGCGCGCCGTCGGGATCGCCACCGCCAGCGGGGCCGACAGCGATGTCCCGATTGTTTCCGCCAGCCCGATACCGTTGCGCGCGTTAGCGATTGACGTGCAGAACGGGCATCAGGTGATCGCCAGCCTGGGCCGCAGCGCCCCGCTGTACACCTTCGCCGAGTGCCGCTTGCAAACCGTCGTCGATAGTCACTATGGCAGGCCGTTCGTGTTCGACCTGGAGAATCTGGCGGGCAACGGCACCGGCGTGGGCTGCGGCGACTTCGGCGGTGAACGTCACCTCGTGGCACTGCAGGCGCTGGACAGCGGCGGTCGGTGGACCGTGCGACGCACCGAGATCGACCTCAACGGGCTGTGGGCCGCCACGGGTGCATCCGATACCCTGACGGCCGCGTCAGCGCACGACCCCGTGGTGACGACCGCCCAGACGATCAGTTGCGGCGAGCGGACCATCGACCAGGATGGAGTTCAAGAGCCTTGAGTGACAACCCTTTTGACGCCGCACAGTGGCGACTCGTCGATGGCTTCGACGATCTGACCGACATCACCTATCACCGCCATGTGCGCGACGCGACGGTGCGGGTGGCGTTCGACCGTCCCGAGGTGCGCAACGCATTCCGGCCGCACACGGTCGACGAGCTCTACCGGGTGCTCGACCACGCGCGGATGTCATCGGACGTCGGCGTGGTGTTGCTGACCGGCAACGGGCCCTCACCCAAGGACGGCGGCTGGGCGTTCTGCTCCGGCGGGGACCAGCGCATCCGCGGGCGCAGCGGCTACCAGTACGCCAGCGGCGAGACCGCCGACACGGTCGACGCCGCGCGGGCCGGCAGGCTGCACATCCTCGAGGTGCAGCGGCTCATCCGGTTCATGCCGAAGGTGGTGATCTGCCTGGTCAACGGCTGGGCCGCCGGTGGCGGTCACAGTCTGCACGTGGTCTGCGACCTCACCCTGGCCAGCCGCGAGCACGCCCGCTTCAAGCAGACCGACGCCGATGTCGGGAGCTTCGACGGTGGCTACGGCAGCGCGTACCTGGCCCGTCAGGTGGGCCAGAAGTTCGCCCGCGAGATCTTCTTCCTGGGCCGGACGTACACCGCCGAGCAGATGCACCACATGGGGGCGGTCAACGACGTGGTCGACCACGGCGAGCTGGAAGCGGTTGCGGTGCAGTGGGCGGCCGAGATCAACGCCAAATCGCCTCAGGCACAACGCATGTTGAAGTTCGCGTTCAACCTGCTCGACGACGGGCTGGTGGGTCAGCAGCTGTTCGCCGGGGAGGCCACCCGGCTGGCCTACATGACCGACGAGGCCGTCGAGGGCCGCGACGCGTTCCTGGAGAAGCGCCCGCCGGACTGGAGCCCGTTCCCGCGCTACTTCTGAGCAACTTCTGAGCCGAAGCCCGCGCTACGGCACATCGTCATCCCCGTCGGGTGTGAGGGGCCGTTCCGGGTGGTGCATGCAGTTGGTGCGGGGCCGCCCAAAGTCTAGGTGTTTGGGTGGGATCCATTCGGCGATGCCGTGGATGTTGCGGCGGGTGGTGTATTTGTGGAGTTCGACGAGGCGGTTGTCTGGTGGGCAGGCGAGTGCTAGTTCGTCGATGTGGGTGCGGCGGGTGTTGATCCAGCCTTCGAGGTGGTGGACCTGGGTCCAGTAGCCGGGCACGGTGCAGCCGGGGCGGGTGCAGCCGCGGTCTCTGGCCAGCAGGGTCAGGCGTTGTTCGGGGGAGGCCAGGCGTTTGCCGTGGTAGAGGGCCAGGGTCTTGTCTTTGTCGAAGATGGCCAAGTAGTGATGGGCTGGCGAGGCCAGCCGGATGACGTCGGACATGGGCAGCAGGGTGCCTCCGGCGGTCAGGGCTCGTCCGGCGCCGGCTTCGAGTTCGGCCAGGGTGGTGGTGACGACGATGGTGGTGGGTAGCCCGTGGTGGCGGCCCAAGGTTGTGGATTCCAGCAGCGTGCGCAGTCCGGTGTGCAGGGCGTCGTGGGTGCGTTGGGCGTGGGTGCGGGTGTCGCGGTCGACCGCGTCGGCGGGCGCTTTGCCGTCGGTGACGGGGTGTTCGTCGTCGGGGTTGCACATGCCGGGGGCGCCGAGTTTGGCGACGACGGGTTCCAGGGTGGCGCGCAGTTCGGGGGTGATCAGCCCGCGGATCTGCGACATGCCGTCGGGTTGCTGGCGGCCGATGGTGATGCCGCGCGTGCGGGCTCGCTCGGGTTGCTCGGGCAGGAAGTCGCCGTCGGGTTTGAGGCAGTCTTTGAGCACGCGGGCGTACTCGGCCAGTTCGTCGGGGCGAAAGCCGCTGGCGGCCAGGGCCAATTGGCGTTCGGCGTAGTCGCGGGTGGCGGCGTCCACGGCATCGGGCAGTGTGGCGAAGAATTTGCGGATAGCGGCGATGTTGGCGTCGCTGAGGTGGCCGCGGCGTTGCGCGGCGGCGGTTGCGGGCAGCACCGGGGCTAACGGCTCGCCGGTCAGGGCGCGGCGCGGGCCCAGGTCGGCGGCCTCGGCGATCAGCCGGTTCGCGTCGGCTTTGGAGATCCGCAGCCGGTCGGCCAATGCCTGCCCCAGGTTGCCGCCCAACTCCTCGTTGGTGGCCTCTGTCGTGAGTTGGTTGATGACCCGGTGGCCCGGGACGCGCAGCTTACGGATCACCCGGTGCACGCCCTCGATGATGCCCAACAGCCCCGCGGTATCGGGGGCCTCAAAAGTCAGCTCGCACAAGCGCTCCGCACATGCCTCGAGCCCGCCGAGGACCTCGGCGATCTCCGCTGGCGAACTCGATGGCATGCCCCAATCCTACGAAGGGGCACCGACAACCTTCGGAACTGAAAATGGTTGATGCGCAAGCAGAAACGCCATCACGCCGCACTGTTAGTCCACGCTCTGCTACTCCGGCAGGCGCCCGGCGCGGCCGTCGAAGGCCCGCCTAGACTCCCACCGTGAGTAAAAGTCCGCTGCGCCGCTTGACCGATCAGATCGTGCTGGCCAGCATGCGCCCGCCGGTGACGCCCCAGGTGCTGCTCAACCGGCCGGCGATCAAACCCATCGACCTGCAGGGCAAGCGCATTCTGCTCACCGGCGCGTCGTCGGGCATCGGGGAGGCGGCGGCCGAACAGTTCGCCGAGCGCGGCGCCACCGTCGTCGTCGTCGCCCGGCGCCGTGATCTGCTGGACGATCTCGCCGACCGGATCACCACCGCGGGCGGCACGGCGTTGTCCATTCCCTGTGACTGCTCCGACATGGACGCCATCGACAACCTGGTTGCCGAGGTCGAACAGCGCATCGGTGGCATCGACATCCTGATCAACAACGCCGGCCGGTCCATCCGCCGGCCGCTGGCCGAATCGCTGGAACGCTGGCACGACGTCGAGCGCACCATGGTGCTCAACTACTACGCTCCGCTGCGCCTGATGCGCGGGCTGGCGCCCGGCATGATCGAGCGCGGCGACGGCCACATCATCAACGTCTCCACGTGGGGTGTGCTCAACGAGGCTGCACCATTGTTCTCGGTGTACAACGCGTCCAAGGCGGCGTTGACCTCGGTCACCCGCATCGCCGAAACCGAGTGGGGCCCCAAGGGGGTGCACTCCACGGCGCTCTACTACCCGCTGGTGGCCACCCCGATGATCGCGCCGACCAAGGCCTACGAAGGCATGCCGGCACTGACATCGGAAGAGGCGGGCCAGTGGATGATCACCGCGGCACGCACCCGCCCGGTGCAGATAGCGCCCCGGATGGCCATCGCAGCCAAGGCCCTGAACACCGTCGGGCCGCGCTGGGTCAACACGTTGATGCAGGCCCGCAACAACCAACACGCCTGAGCCGAGGAGGGTGCCGTGACAGACATCTGGACCACCATCGCCGCCGAGCGAGGCGCCCTCGCCGATGACCTGACCGTGCTGACCCCCGCGCAATGGGACACGCCCTCCCTGTGCGCCAAGTGGACGATCCGCGATGTCGTCGCCCACCTGTCCGCCACGGCATCGATGACCGCGGTGAAGTTCTTCGCCGGCATGGCCAAGGCAGGCTTCAGCTTCTCCAAGTTCTCCAGTAAGCAGCTCGAGGAGCACCGCGGCCCCGACCCGGCCGCCACGCTCGCCGACTTCCGTGGCCTGGTTCACTCCACCTCGGCGCCGCCCGGTCCCAAGGTTTCCTGGCTGGGCGAGATCGTGATTCACGGTGCGGACATCCGGCGCCCGCTCGGCATCGCGCATGCTTACCCGCCGGACGCGGTCCGCCAGGTAATCGACTTCTACAAGGGCTCAAACATGCTCAGCGGCGCCAAGAACCGCATCTCCGGTCTCGCGCTCCGCGCCACCGACCAGGACTGGCGGCACGGACGGGGCGAGGCGGTCGAAGGGCCGCTGCTATCGCTGCTGCTGGCCATGACCGGGCGCGCTGCGGCCTGCGCCGACCTGACCGGCCCGGGCGTGGCGACCCTGCGCGACCGGTGCTAGACACGATGCATGGAGATCCTGGCAAGCCGCATGCTGCTCCGACCGGCGGACTATCAACGCTCGCTGGCCTTTTACCGCGACGAGATCGGGCTGGCGATCGCCCGTGAATACGGCGCCGGCACAGTGTTTTTCGCCGGCCAGTCGTTGCTGGAACTGGCCGGCTTCGGCGAACCGGACCATTCCAACGGTCCGTTCCCCGGGGCGCTGTGGCTGCAGGTGCGCGACCTGGCGGCAACCCAGGACGAGCTGCGGGGCCGGGGCGTGCCGATCGCCCGCGAGGCCCGTCGCGAACCGTGGGGCCTGCATGAGATGCACGTGACCGATCCCGACGGCGTCACCCTGATTTTCATCGAGGTTCCGCAAGGTCATCCGCTGCGCGCGGACACCCGGCAGTGAGCGGGAACGAACCGATGGTGAACTGATAGGTAACATCTGGCGACGACTCGCGATATTCCTGCATTTCCCCTAGTCATTCGTTCGACAAGGGATACTCCGACCACAAGAATCAGGGCCTGTGAACATTCAGCTGTTCCTCTTGATCATCGTCGTGATCACCGCACTCGCATTCGACTTCACCAACGGGTTCCACGACACCGGCAACGCCATGGCGACCTCCATCGCCAGCGGCGCACTGGCGCCGAAGGTGGCGGTGGCACTCTCCGCCGTGCTGAACCTGATCGGCGCCTTCCTGTCCACGGCCGTCGCGGCGACGATCGCCAAGGGACTGATCGACGCGAACCTGGTCACGCTGGAGTTGGTGTTCGCCGGCCTGGTGGGCGGGATCGTCTGGAATTTGCTCACCTGGCTGCTCGGCATTCCGTCGAGTTCCTCGCACGCACTGATCGGCGGCATCGTCGGTGCGACGATCGCGGCGGTCGGCGGGCACGGGGTGATCTGGAAGGGCGTGATCTCCAAGGTCCTCATCCCGGCGGTCATCGCCGCGCTGCTGGCGATCGTCGTGGGCGCCGCCGCCACCTGGCTGGTTTACCGCATCACCCGCGGCACGTCCGACGCGCGCACCGAGGCGGGCTTCCGACGGGGTCAGATCGGATCGGCGTCGCTGGTCTCGCTCGCACACGGCACCAACGACGCGCAGAAGACGATGGGTGTGATCTTCCTGGCCCTGATGTCCTACGGGTCGGTCAGCAAAACATCGTCCATGCCGCCGCTGTGGGTCATCGTGTGCTGTGCGCTGGCGATGGCCGGCGGTACCTACCTGGGCGGCTGGCGGATCATCCGCACGCTGGGCAAGGGACTGGTCGAGATCAAGTCGCCGCAAGGGATGGCAGCTGAATCATCATCGGCCGCAGTCATTCTGCTGTCGGCCCACTTCGGGTACGCGCTTTCCACCACTCAGGTCTGCACCGGCTCGGTGCTGGGCAGCGGGGTGGGCAAGCCGGGCGCCGAGGTCCGCTGGGGGGTCGCGGGCCGAATGGCGACCGCATGGCTGGTCACGCTGCCGCTGGCAGGTCTGGTCGGGGCGGTCACCTACTGGATCGTGCACTTCATCGGCGGCTACCCCGGCGCGATCGTCGGCTTCTCGCTGTTGATCGCGGTCGCGGCCACCATCTACCTGCGGTCGCGGCGGGTGAAGGTCGACCACAAGAACGTCAATGCCGACTGGGAGGGCCACCTGACGGCCGGTCTGGACGGCGCCGACGAACACGAGCTGCCGCCCCCACCGCCGCCACCCGGTCCGATGCCGCCGACACCGCCAACACCGCCGGCACGTCAGTACGGCTCCGACGGCCAGATCCCCGCCCGGAACGCCTCATGAACGCCTGGTTCAACTACGGAGCGACGGTGAAGATCCTCGTCTTCAGCCTGCTGGCGGGCGCCGCGCTACCGGGGCTGTTCGCCTTGGGCGTCCGATTGCAGGCCGTCGGCAGCGGCAGCCTGAGCGCCGACGGGATCGCCGGCAAGCAGCGGCCGTTGCTGACTGCCGCCGCCTGGCTGATCTACGCGGTAGTTCTCGTGGTGGTCATCCTCGGTGTGCTCTACATCGCCAGAGACTTCATCGCCCACCACACCCACTACCCGTTCCTGGGCGCCAAACCGTAACGCGGAGTTCCTCATCGACCACGTTTTTGTGCTGGTGCGGGGGGGGTAAGTTGATCGCACAATGAACCGTTTTCTCAGTTCGATCGTCTCGTGGCTGCGAGCGGGGTATCCGGACGGCATTCCGCCGACGGATTCCTTTGCCGTGCTGGCGTTGCTGGCCCGCCGCTTGACCAACGACGAGATCGTCACGGTGGCCAACGAGCTGATGCGGCGCGGTGAATTCAACATCGACAAGATCGACATCGGCGTCGCGATCACTCAGCTCACCGACGAACTGCCCGCACCGGACGACGTCGAGCGCGTCCGGAAGCGGCTGGCCGCCCAGGGCTGGCCCCTCGACGACATGCGCGACAACGGAGACCACGCATAGCCACCCTGCGGGCACTGAGTGTCTCACCGGGTTCGGCGACCCGGCAGCTGCTACCCGCGCTGCAGCGGGTGCTCGACGGCACGGATTCCGCACTGGTCGCCGCGCCGGAGCACGGCTTCGAGTCCGCGGTGCGCGGCCTGCGGGTCGGTGAGGAGATCGACGACGACGTCGCCCTGGTGGTGACGACGTCGGGGACCACCGGCGCACCCAAGGGGGCGTTGTTGACGGCGGCCGCGCTGCGCGCGAGCGCGTCGGCGACCTACCGTCGACTCGGCGGACCGGGGCGCTGGCTGCTGGCCATACCGCCGTACCACATCGCGGGGCTGCAGGTGCTGATCCGCAGTCTGCTCGGAGGCTCGGAACCGGTCGAGCTGGATGTCTCGGCCGGCTTCGATGTAAACGAATTACCCAGCGCGGTAAAACGTTTGGGCTCGGGGCGGCGGTACACGTCGCTGGTTGCGGCCCAGCTGGCGAAGGCGCTGGCCGACCCGGCCGCCACAGTTGCGCTGGCGGAATTGGACGCGATCCTGTTGGGCGGTGGGCCCGCTCCCAAACCGGTGCTCGAGGCCGCCACCGCGGCCGGCATCACGGTGGTACGCACCTACGGAATGAGCGAGACCGCGGGCGGCTGCGTCTATGACGGCGTCCCGCTGGACGGGGTGAAACTGCAAATCCGCGACAAGGGCCGCATCGCGCTGGGCGGCGTCACGCTGGCCAAGGGCTATCGCAACCCGGTCGATCCGGACCCGTTCGACGCGGGCTGGTTCGTCACCGACGACCTTGGATCCCTGGATGATTCGGGTGTCCTGACGGTGCTGGGCCGGGTGGACGATGCGATCAGCACCGGCGGACTGACCGTCCTGCCGGGACCGGTCGAGGCGGCGCTGTTCACCCATCCCGCAGTAGCCGACTGCGCCGTCTTCGGGCTCGACGATCCCCGGCTGGGCCAGCGGGTCGCCGCGGCGGTCGTGCTCCGCGCCGGATTCTGCGCGCCGACGCTGCAGGAGCTGCGCGACCACGTCGGGCTGACGCTGGACGCCACGGCCGCACCCCGGGAGTTGCAGGTGGTCTCCGAGCTGCCGCGCCGCGGCATCGGCAAGGTCGACCGCCGGGCGCTGGCGCGGCGCTTCGGTCAATAGGCTGCTTTCTTTCAATAGGCTGCTGGTGTGAAGATCGCGCGCCGGGAAACACTGGCGGTCGCGACCGCGGCCGTGCTGGTGGCTGCCGCGTTCGTGCTGCCCCGGATGAACGTGGGCGTCAAGCCACGGTCGGATATCGGGCTGGAGCGGTTCGCGATGCGCGCCGGCGCCGCGCCGATCTTCGGCTACTGGGACATCCATTTCGGATGGGGCACCGCGGCGGCGATCGTCATCGCGGCCGCCACGGTGTTGTGGGGTCCCGTTGCGGCACAACGTCTTTCCTGGCGTGTCCTGCTGGCCGGCAGCTGGGCAACCGCGGCCGCGTGGGCGTTTTCGCTGGCGATGATCGACGGCTGGCAACGCGGCTTCGCGGGCCGCCTGACGACCCGGGACGAATACCTCTATGAGGTGCCGGGGATCACCGACATCCCGGCGACACTGCGGACCTTCGCGAGCCGGATCGTCGACTTCCAGCCGCATTCCTGGACCACGCACGTCTCCGGTCACCCGCCGGGCGCGCTGCTGACTTTCGTGTGGCTGGACCGGATCGGCCTGCACGGCGGAGCCTGGGCCGGGCTGTGGTGCCTGCTGGTGGGTTCCAGCGCCGCGGCGGCCGTGCTGGTCGCCGTCCGCGCACTGGCCGGTGAGCGGACCGCACGCCGCGCAGCCCCGTTCGTCGCGGTGGCCCCGACAGCAATCTGGATCGCGGTGTCGGCCGACGGCTACTTCGCCGGTGTCGCGTCCTGGGGCATCGCGCTGCTGGCGCTGGCAGTGCACGGCGGCGTCCGGTTTCCGGCGCTGGTTGGCTCGGCCGCCGGGCTGGTCCTGGGCTGGGGGATCTTCCTCAGCTACGGCCTGGTGCTGATCGGGTTGCCGGCCCTTGCGGTGCTGCTTTCGGCGGCCGACTGGCGGGCGGCGCTCCGCGCGCTGGGGCCGGCCGTGCTGGCCGCGGTGGCCGTGGCGGCCACCTTCGCCGTCGCAGGGTTCTACTGGTTCGACGGCTACACCCTGGTGCAGCAGCGCTACTGGCAGGGCATCGCCAAGGACCGGCCGTTCCAGTACTGGAGTTGGGCCAACCTGGCGTGCGTGGTGTGCTCGATCGGGTTCGGGTCGGTGGCAGGCATCACCAGGGTGTTCGACGCCGCCGCCGTCCGGCGACGCTCCGGCCTGCACCTGCTGCTGCTGGCGACGCTGGCGGCGGTCATCTGCGCCGACCTGAGCATGCTGAGCAAGGCCGAGACCGAGCGGATCTGGCTGCCGTTCACCGTGTGGCTCACCGCCGCACCGGCGCTGCTACCGGTGCGCTCCCACCGGGCCTGGCTGGCCGTCAACGCCGCCGGGGCGCTGGTGCTGAACAGCATCATCTTCACGAACTGGTAGCCACGCCCTCGGTGATGCGGGCGAAGCGGCTGCCCGGCTCACACGCCTGACGCATCGCGGCGAGGTCCTCGATCACGTCGATGTCGGCCAGCGGCTGCACCATAGCCACATCAATCCCATTGTCCCGCAGGGCTTTACACGTCAGGTCACCAGTGTCGGACTGCGACATCGGGATACCCCGCAGACACTGAGCGGCAGCCGGATCCTGCACCCCGAGCACCCACCAGCCACCGTCGAGCGCCATTCCCAGCACCGCCATCGACTCGGTCAGCGTGCGGGCGCACTCGGACAGCAGTTGCGCGCTCACCTGCGGCGTGTCCATCCCGATCTGCAGCACCGGGTAGCCGGCGGTGCCGGCGTCGGCGTGCGCGTTGGCCAGACGGTCGGCGAAATCGTCGCCGCGCTGTCCGATGACGGTGAACGCGCCGAGCCGCTCCCGGATCTCGGCCGATGCGGCAGCGTTGTCCAGGTCACCGGTCAGGGCCACCACCCGGGCGGCCACCGGCGCCGCGACCACCGCGTCCAGCGTGTCGAGCAGCGCGGCGGCGGCGATCTCGGCGGCCATATGATCGCCGACCGTCGCGGCCAGCCGGGTCTTGGCGCGTCCGGGCTCGGGGGCTTTGGCGACCACCAGGACAGTGACCGGCACAGTCACGAAATCACCTTCCAGAAGTCCAGGATCGCGGTGATGCTGCCCCGCAGGGATCCGCTGACCTTGGATTTGCCGCCGGTGCGCGGGCCGTAGCTGACGTCGAGTTCGACCACCCGCCAGCCCGCGGCCGCGGCGCGAACCAGAAGTTCCAGCGGGTAGCCCGATCGCCGGTCCTCGACGCCCAGATCCAGCAGCGCCTGACGCCGGGCCACCCGCATCGGCGCGATGTCGTGCACCGGCAACCGGTGGCGGGTGCGCAGCCGCCAGCTCATCACCACGGTGCCCACCCGGGCTACCCACGGCCAGTGCAGGCCGGGCACCGGGCGGCGTCGCCCGGTCACCATGTCGGCTCCACGGTCCAGCTCGGCGACCAGCCGGGGCAGGTCACCGGGATCCATCGAGCCGTCGGCGTCGATCACCGCGACGATCGGTGTGGTCGCGGCGACCACACCCGCATGAACGGCAGCGCCGTACCCGGGCCTCGACTCGGCGACCACCCGGGCGCCGTGGCGGGTAGCCACCGCCGCGGTGCCGTCGGTGCTGTTGTTGTCCACCACCAGCGCCTGGTACCCGGGCGGGATGGCGTCGAGTACCGCCGGCAAAGACTCTTCTTCGTTGAGGCAGGGCAGTACGACAGTCACATCGGACATGAGAAATCCTGACGTCGCGGGGTCAGCTCACCGGGGACCGCTGCCGCCGCTGCCGCCGCTGCCGCCTGATGGCGGCTTGGGCGCCTGCTGCGTCGGCGGCTTCGGGGCCACGGTCTGCGGTGCCTGGGTCTGCGGCGCCTGGGTTCTCGGCTGCGGCGCCTGCGTGGGCTGCGGCGCATACGTCGGCTGCGGCGCCTGCGTCGGCTGCGGCGCATACGTCGGCTGCGGGGCTGCGGTGGTGGGCTGCGGCGCGTAGGTCGTAGGCGCGGGGGCTGCGGTGGTGGGCTGCGGCGCGTACGTCGTGGGCGGAGTAGTCACCACCGCCGTGGTCGGCGGCGTCGTCGCCGCCGTCGTGGGCGGCGTGGTTGGAGGTGTCGTCGGCGGCGTGGTCGGCGGAGTCGTGGGTGGCGTCGTCGGAGGTGTCGTCGGCGGCGTGGTCGGCGGAGTCGTGGGAGGCGTCGTCGGAGGTGTCGTCGGCGGCGTCGTGTACTGCGTCGTCGGCGGCGTGGTCGGCGGCGTCACGATGGGCCAGGTCGGCATGCCCGGCTGCCAGCCCGGGTACGGCGGAATGAAGATCGGCACCGGCAGCGGCGCCGGAACCGGGACCGGGGCGGCCGGCTCGGGCACCGGTGCGGGAGCGGCGGGCGCCGGACGCGGAACGTTCTGCACGGCGGGAATGCTGCCGCCCTGGAAACCTGCGGTGGGCAGATCGGGCGGCGGCGGGGGCACCGGCGCCTGCTGCTCGGTCGGCAACAGCGGCATGAACTTGCCCGGCTGGGCGTTCTGGTGTCCTTCGACGGGCAGCGTGGAGGCGGTCGGGCGGACGGTGACCGCCACCGCGACGGCCAGCGAAGCGAACCCGAGCACGGCGAACCCCATCACCGCGTTGCTGATCAGCAGTCGCCTGAGGTTGTGCGGCTTCCCGCCGGCCGCCTCGGGGTCGTCCTCGTCGAACCCGTCGTCGTACTCGTCGTAGCCGTCCCCGTAATCGCCGAAGCCATCGGTGTCGACCGGAAGAATGTCGTACTCGCTGGCCTGCGAATAGGCCAACTGTTCGTCACCGCCGCCAGGTTGGCCGGCGTCGGGCGAAGACACTCCGGGATCCAGGAAGGCGGTGGCATCGCCCGGGACCTGCGCCGCCATGGTGGCATCCGGAGAGGCGGTCGGAGCGGCCATGGTCGCATCGCCGGCAAACCCCTGGTGCCCATGTGCCTGATTGGCCAGGCCAGGGTGCGCCATCGTCGCGCCCAGTCCCGACGCATCCGGCGAGGACGTGGGACCGCCACCGGGTCCGCCGGCCGACAGACCAGGCGCATCCGGGGACGACGTGGGCCCGCCACCGCCGGACAGCGACGGTTGCGCCATCGTCGCGGCCCACCCGGAGGCGTCCGGGGACGACGTGGGACCACCACCCGGTCCACCGGCGGACAATCCCGACGCGTCCGGGGACGACGTGGGCGCGCCACCGGGGCCACCGGCCGACAATCCCGACGCGTCCGGGGACGACGTGGGCGCGCCACCGGGCCCGCCGCCGGCAAATCCCTGCTGACCCATCGGAGCGTTGAGCGACGAACCCGCGACGCCGGCCGGCCCGTCGGCCGGTATCACCGGAGCAGCCATCGTCGCATCGGCCGCCGCACCCTGGGCCAGCGCGAAGGTGGAATCGGGCGGGATCTGCACGCCCATCGTCGAAGCGGATTGCAGGTGGTCGGCGAACATCGCGGTCTGCTCGGGCGAGCTGCCCACCACCAGCACATCGTTGGGGCTGCCGGCCTGCCCGGGAATCTGGGCCATCAGCGTGTCGAACGTCGCACCCGGGTCATTCTCGACCGGCGTCGACGCCAACACGGTCGGCGGCGAGTCCGGATCCCCCGAGACCGCGAAGCTTGCCGTCTCATTACCGATCAGCAGCACCGCGGCAGCGGCCCGTCCCGGCCCCAGCAACGCGCCGGCCGCCTTCGACTCCGAAACCACCTCGACGTTGGGAACGCGCGCATAGTCCAGCGCCTGACGCAGTTGGTCGGCCCGGAACTGGTCCGACCACACCAGGCGGGTGGCCACCAGCCGGTGCCCTTCGTCAGCCAGCAACCGATTGGTGCCGACCACGGTTTCGGTCAGGTCCGCGACAGGGTCAGCCGAGAGCTCCACCGTCGACTGGTCGAGCACCTGGCTACCGCGGGCGGCCGCCTCTACCAGAGCCAGGCGTGCGACCTGGCCGGTGACGGCCACCCCCAACACGACATCCATTTACGGCTCCCCTTCGGCCGGCTACCCCAGAACCAGCAATGTCCCGGCTTCACTACACTTTGTACCGTCGGCAATATCCATTATTCGGGCGTTAAGGCAACCCCCATGAGCGCAGCGTAATCGGATTCCCACCCCCTAGGGATGCTCACCAACGATCCCGTACACGTTCATAACCTGTTCACAGCCACTGCCGTACATCCGAATGGAGAATATGTTCGCAAGGGAACAACGCAGCGGGCCCGGCAGGGGGTTCCCTTGTGCCACCACTGAACCTGCCCCAGCAGTACCCGACCTCGATCCCTGGGGGGCATCGTGAGCCTGAACACCGACGACACGCCGACCGGCCCCATCGTGGGTGCACGACCGGCGGCCCCCGGCCCGCCGGGTAACAACCGGCCAGGTCAGGGCCCACAACCTGGCAATTCGCTCGCACAGCGGCGCAACGCTTTCCGCGATATGGCCGCCCTTCTGCTCCTGCTGCTCGCCCTGGTGTTCCCCTGGAATCTGTACTTCGGCCTGGGGGTCCCCGACAGCAGCCTGCTGTGGTGGGGGCTGCTCGCGTCGGTGACACTGCTGTCGCTGCTCTCGCTGGTGGTGACACGCGGTCAGAAGGACACGGGCGCGAGCGCGCGGCTGCGACTCATCCTCAACGTTCCCTACCTGCTGCTGGTCGTGGGTTTCGTGGGTTACGACGTCGTCGAATCGATCATGTCGGGTGGCACCGTGCACGTGCCGGGCGGCGTCGGACCGGGCGGCTGGCTGGGCGCTGCTGGCGCACTGCTGGCAGCGCAACCGGCCCTGACCACCCCCACCATCGAAGAGACGCGCTACGAACGCTGGCTGCGCGGCGCCCGGTTACTGGGCTACGTCTCGATGTTCGGCGCGTCGTTGAGCGCCGGCTTCAACCTGTGCTGGCGGATCCGCTATGCGCTGCAGAACGCAGGCGGCTCGGAGGCGTTCGGCACCCGTAATACGACGGTCATTCTCAGCGCGGTGGTTTACGGCGTGGTCGCCCTGGCAGCGGTGTTGGTGGCCTCACGCTGGATCCTGCGCAACACCCCGGCATCCCGGTTCGCGATCTTCGCCCTGGGCGTCTCGTCGCTGCTCGCCGGCATGCTGGTGTGGGCCATGCCGGCCGGCCGCGAGATCGACGCGTTCCACGGCATCGCGCAGAACACCTCGACGGCGGGTGTGGGCTACGAGGGGTACCTCGCCTGGGCGGCGGCAGCGGCCCTGTTTATGCCGCTGACACTCTTCAGCGGCCCGGAGGTGTACCGGGACCGGGAGGTGTGGCGCAACGCGATCCGCAAAGGCCTGACGCTGATCGTCGTCTGGTGCTTCGGTTCGGCGCTGATGCGAATCACCGATCTGCTGGTCGCAGTCATGCTGAACTACCCCACCTTCCCGTACAACTCCCTGACGCTGGCCACCTTCGATGTGATGACCGGGGTGCTGGCGCTGTGGCTACGCGTCAGACTGGCCTCCGGGGCACTGCGGTCGCGGTTGATCACGTGGCTCGGCGGGCTGGTGTTCACCCTGGCGGTGTCCCGGGTGATCCTGGGCGTCGTGCTGGCACCGCGCTTCGAGCAGGCGGCGTCGGTCAGCCCGGTCTACGGCAACGATCTGGCCCAGCAGATCACCAGCACCTTCGACGTGACGCTGTGCGGCCTGTCCCTGTTCATCCTCGGGGCGATCATCGTCGCGGCACAGATCCGCAAACCGCGGCGCCGGCGGCGGCCGATTCAGCGTCCGGTCGCCGGCAACCGTCCCCCGGCCCCCATCCCGACCCGCCCGGGTGCTCCGCCGCCGCCGTCGGAGGCCAGGACGACACAGTTCGGGGCTCCCCGGACCCAGCACGAAGCACCCACCACGGTGCTGTCGGCGCCCGGCCCCGCGCCGCGGATCTTCCGTTCCAGCGAGACCACCGGACCGGTGCGCCCGAAGATCTTCCGGCCCCCGAACAACCCCTCGTAGTCGGCTACCGCAGCGGAGCGAACGCGAACTCGCGCAATCCCCGCTCCGGTTCGACGGCCGCCCGGAAACCCAGCACGTCGGCCGCCCGGGCGGGGTCGGCGACGATGTGTCGCACGTCCCCACTTCGGTACTGCCCGGTGACCACGGGTGACAGGTCGCCACCCCGCGCCCGGCACAACGCCTCAGCCACCTCCCGGATCGAGATGGGGCGCCCGGAGCAGACATTGGCCGCGGTGAATCCGCCCGGGCTTGCGGTCATCGCGGCGAGGTTGGCCGCTGCGATGTCATCGACGTGCACGAAGTCACGCATCTGACCGCCGTCTTCGAACACCCGCGGCGGTTCTCCCTTTTCCAGCGAGGAGCGGAAGATGGCGGCCACGCCGGAGTAGGGCGTGTCGCGCGGCATTCCCGGTCCGTAGACGTTGTGGTAGCGCAGCGCGACTACCGAACCGCCGGTGGCCTCCGCCCACGCCAGCGCGTAGTGCTCCTGCGCGGTCTTGCTCGCCGCGTACAGGCTGCGGGGGCGCAGCGCGGCGTCCTCGTCGACCAGTTGCCAGCCGACGGGTTCGCCGCAGTGGGGGCAGCGATGCTCGAAGTTCCCGGCATCCAGGTCGCTGCGCCGCCGTGGCTGCGGGTCGACCGGCCCGTGCTCCTCACACCGGTAGCGGCCTTGCCCGTAGACCACCATCGACGACGCCAGCACCAGGCGCGAGACGCCGGCGGCGAACATCTGTGCCAGCAACACCGTTGTGCCGAAATCGTTGTGCCCGCCGTACTCGGGCGCATCGGCGGCGTTCACCCCGGCGCCCACCATCGCGGCCTGATGACACACCAGGTCGACCCCGGCCAGTAGCGGGGCGAGGGCATCGGCATCGCGGACGTCGACCCGGTGACACCCCTCCGGCAGGACTGCGTCCGGACCGTGCGCCGCGGGCAGCAACACGTCGACGCCCACCACCTCATGACCGGCGGCCTTCAGCGCCGCGCCGACCCGGGAGCCGATGAATCCGGCCGCGCCGGTCAGCAGCACCCTCATGGCAGCTCGAACGGCAACGGGACCCCGGCGTGCTGCAGGCAGTGTGTGCAGGTGCGCTCGGCCGCGACGCCACTGATCGCAGAGCGCACCAACTGCTTGAACATCTCGATGTTCTGCCCGAACTCGGCGAACACATCGACGCCCTTCACGCCTTCACCGACGGTCACGCCGGCATCCACGTCGGTAATCAAGGCTATTGCGGCATAACATAATTCGAGTTCCCGGGCGAGGATGGCCTCCGGATACCCGGTCATGTTGACCAGGCTGAAGCCGGCCGCGGCGAACCACTGGCTTTCCGCGCGGGTGGAGAACCGGGGCCCCTGGATCACCACCATGGTCCCGCCGTCGACCACGTCGGGCAGGGCGGTGACCGCGGCGCGCAGCGTCGGGCAGTACGGGTCGGCGAAACTGGTGTGCACCCCGCCGGTGTCGAAATAGGTGTCGGCCCGGCCGCTGGTGCGGTCGACGAGCTGGTCGGGCACCACCACCGCGCCCCGCTCGATCCGGGGGTTCAGGCTGCCGACCGCGCAGGGCGCGAACACCCGCCGGACGCCCAGCGCACGCAGCGCCCACAGGTTTGCCCGGTAGGGGACGGTGTGCGCCGAGTACTCGTGCTTGGCGCCGTGGCGCGGCAGAAAGGCGACCTCATGCCCGCCGACGGCGCCGATGGTGATCGGGGCGCTGGGTTGCCCCCACGGGGTGTCCGGACGGACGGTGCGGGTGTCCGAATCGAAGAACGTATAGAAGCCGGTACCGCCAATCACTCCGAGCACCCGCGCAATCTTATGCATAGGGCAGGATGCGGTGGTGGCCAGTTTTGCCCAGTGGATCTCTGGAGCGCGCCCGCGCACGCTGCCGAACGCGGTAGGCCCCGTGATCGCAGGCACTGGCGCGGCCGCGTGGCTGCACGGCGCGGTGTGGTGGAAGGCGCTGCTGGCGTTGGCTGTGGCCCTGTCGTTCATCGTCGGCGTCAACTACGCCAACGACTACTCCGACGGCATCCGCGGCACCGACGACGAGCGTGCCGGCCCGGTGCGGTTGGTCGGTTCGCGGCTGGCGGCCCCGCGCGCGGTGCTGACCGCGGCGCTGGTGAGCCTCTTCGTCGGGTGCGTGGCCGGACTGGCCCTGGCCCTGGTCAGCGCCCCGTGGCTGATCGCGGTGGGCGCCGTGTCGGTGCTGGGGGCGTGGCTCTACACCGGCGGGTCCCGGCCTTACGGCTATTCCGGTCTGGGCGAGGTCGCGGTATTCGTCTTCTTCGGCCTGATCGCGGTGCTCGGCACGCAGTACACGCAGGCCCTGCGGGTCGACTGGGTGGGTCTGGCACTCGCGGTGGGCATCGGGGCGCTGTCGTCATCGGTATTGGTGGCCAACAACCTGCGGGACATCCCGACCGACTCGCAGTTCGGAAAGATCACCCTGGCGGTGCGCCTGGGCGACGGCCGCACCCGCGTGCTCTATCACACGCTGCTGGTCGTCCCCGGTCTGCTGACGCTGGTGCTGATGCTTGCGACGCCGTGGTGTGCGGCCGGGCTGATCGCCGTGCCGCTGGCTTTGCGGGCCGACAGTCCGGTGCGGTCCGGCCGCGGCGGGCCGGAGCTGATCCCGGTGCTGCGTGACACCGGGCTGACCATGGTGGTGTGGTCGATTGCGGTGGCTGCCGCGCTGGCGTACAGCGGGCACGCCTAGAGTCGATCACGGCCCCGGCGGCATCAGGGAAGTTGCCGCGGCGGCGGGAAGGACACGGGTAATGACGGAGATCGCCACGGTCAGTGGCCCCACGAACGTCGGACTGCTCAGTGTCGGGGCATACCGTCCCGAACGTGTCGTCACCAACGACGAGATTTGCCAGAACATCGATTCGTCGGACGAATGGATCTACTCGCGCACCGGAATCAAGACTCGCCGGTTCGCCGCTGACGACGAATCCGCTGCCTCGATGGCGGCCGAAGCGTGCCGGCGGGCACTCAAGAACGCCGATCTGAGTGCCTCGGACATCGACGGCGTGATCGTCACCACCAACACCCACTTCCTGCAGACACCGCCGGCAGCCCCGATGGTCGCGGCGGCCCTGGGCGCCAAAGACGTTCTGGGCTTCGATATCTCAGCGGGCTGCGCTGGGTTCGGCTACGCGTTGAGCACGGCGACCAACATGATCCGCGGCGGGGGTGCCCGCAGGATGCTCGTGGTCGGCACCGAGAAACTGTCCCCCACCATCGACATGTACGACCGCGGCAACTGCTTCATCTTCGCCGACGGCGCCGCCGCGGTGGTGGTGGGCGAGACACCGTTCCAGGGCATCGGACCGACCATCGCGGGCAGTGACGGTGAACAGTCCAGCGCGATCCGTCAGGACATCGACTGGATCACGTTCGCGCAGAACCCAAGTGGCCCACGCCCATTCGTGCGGCTGGAAGGTCCGGCGGTGTTCCGCTGGGCGGCCTTCAAGATGGGAGACGTCGGGCGGCGAGCTCTGGAGGCAGCGGGCGTCGGACCCGACCAGATCGACGTATTCGTGCCGCACCAGGCCAATACCCGCATCAACGACCTGCTGGTCAAGAACCTGCAATTGCGACCGGACACCGTCGTCGCCAACGACATCGAGAACGCCGGGAACACGTCGGCGGCGTCCATCCCGCTGGCGATCGCCGAACTCATGGACTCCGGAGCCGCCAAACCGCAGGACCTTGCCCTGCTGATCGGATACGGCGCCGGCCTGACCTACGCCGCGCAGGTGGTGCGACTGCCGCTGCACAGCGACTGAGCGCTACTCCTCGGGTGTGACGGCCTCGCCGCGCAGCCGGGCCTGTAACTGCTCGCGTTCCCGTCGGCGGCGCTCTCCGGCCACCGCCAGGGTCGCCGTCGCGCGCTGCCGCAGCGGGCTGAACACCCACATGCCCAACGGCATCGAAATGATCAGACCGCCCAGTGCGGCAACGAAAAGCGGGAAATCGGCCACCCCGACCAGACGGGCGAGTCCGTAGATGGCAGCGGTGACCACACCGAACAGCAGCAGCCGGGCCGTCACGTACAACAGGACTGCGACGACGCTCCGGCCGGCGGCTGAGCGGTCACCGGTCTTGTCGTTAGGCGCTTCTGGCACAGCTTGAGCCTACGGCGCGGGTATATTTGCCCAAAGGAGGTGTCGAGTGCTTTACCTGCTCGTCGTCCTTGTTCTGGGGACGTTGATCTATCTCGGCTGGCGCGCGGCGCGGTCGCAGACCAGCCCGCCGAAGACCCGCGTCATCGGGCCCGACGACGATCCGGAGTTCTTGCGACGACTGGGCGATAACAAGCCGCGCTAGACGAAGTTCGGATTGGTGCGCCGCTGGTCGGCCGGGAAACCGTCGGCGACCACGGCAGCCAGCTCCGCGACCGCCTCACGGGTGTCGCGCTTCATGCGGTCCAGGCTGATTTCGGCGCCTTCCTCCAGGTGAGCGTCGAAGGGCACCACCCGCACTGCGCGGCACCGCCGGGCGAAGTGCTCGATCACCTTGTCCATGTCCACCTTGCCGGAGCGTGACCGCACCGCGTTGATCACCGCGACGGAGTTGCGCACCAACTCTTCGTAGCCGTGCGCCTCCAGCCAGTCCAGAGTCGCCGAGGCGCTGCGGGCGCCGTCGATCGACCCGGAGGCGACGACGATCAGCACGTCGGACTTCGACAGCACCGCCGACATCGTCGAGTGGAGCAGTCCGGTGCCGCAGTCGGTGAGCACCAGGCCGTAGAACCGTTCCAGGATGTCGAGGGTGCGGGTGTAGTCGTCGCCGTTGAACGCCTCGGAGACGGCCGGGTCACTCTCGGAGGCCAGCACTTCGAGCCCGTCGGAATTCTGCGAGGTGTAACCGCGGACGTCGCTGTAGCGGTCGATGCTGTCCGCGTCACGCAGCAGGTGCCGGACGGTCGCCGGCGTCTCGAGCGGGACCTTCTGGCTCAGCGTGCCGCGGTCGGGGTTGGCGTCCACCGCGACCACCCGGTCGCCCCGGACGGACGCGAAGGTGGACCCCAGGGATGCGGTGATGGTGGTCTTGCCCACGCCGCCCTTCAACGACAGCACGGCGATGCGGTAGCAGCCACGCAGCGGCCGGTTGATCTGAGCCACCAGGTTGTTGTGGCGGGTCGCGCGCGGACCCTCACCGAGGTTGATCAACTGTCCGGACAGCACGTAGAGCGCCCGGCGCCAGCCCTCTGATGGTGGCGGCTTGACGGGCCGCAGCAGGACGGTGGTGGACAGCTCGGGATATGGCGCATGCGGCAGCGGCTCCGGCCGGAACTGGGGCCGCTCGGGCGCGCTGGGGGCCTCGGGTGGTCCGGGGTAGTACGCGCCGTAGGCCGTCGGGTCCACCCGGGTGACGCCGGAAACCGGTCCGGTCGACGGGCCGGGGTCCCACTGGGGACGCTCGCGTTCGACGGTCTGCTGGGGTGCGGGGCCCGCCTCGACGGCAGGGCTACGCCGCTCGGTGCGGAACCCGCTGAACGCGCGGGTAGGCGCGTCGCCGACCGGGTCTGCCGGCTTGAACTGCGCGGTCGGCTGATCCGGGCTAGCCGGGGTTTCTCCGTTGCCCGGGTGAACCCGCGGCGCCCCCGCGCCGGGTGTCGGGTGCTCTGACACTCCTACTCCCCCTCTCTCTCGCGTTGGTCAGCCCACGCCCGCATAGGAGTGCAGGCCGACCGTCACCAGGTTAACGAAGAACAGGTTGAAGACCATGGCGACGAAGCCCGCGACATTGATCCAGGCCGCCTTGCGATCGCGCCATCCTGCCGTTGACCTGGCGTGGAGATACGCGGCGTACACCACCCATGCGATGAACGACACCGTTTCCTTGGGGTCCCAGCCCCAGTACCGGCCCCAGGCTTCCTCGGCCCAGATCGCGCCGAAAATGACGCCGAATCCGAATACCGGGAAGGCGAAGATCGTGGTGCGGTAGGCGATCCGGTCCAGCGTCTGCGCATCGGGGAACCGCTGCACCAGCCGCGGCAGCCGGCCCTGGGCGCCGGGATCACCGAACCGCGACGTGCGCAACAGGAACAGGATGCTGGAGATGCCGGCGACCATGAACACCCCGGACCCGAGGCTGACCACCGACACGTGGATGGGCAGCCAGTAGGACTGCAGGGCGGGCATCACCGGTGCGGCGTTGGTGTAGAGCCAGCGTCCGGACACCGTCAGCAGGATCAGGATCGGCAGCAGCAGAAAGACCCACAGCGGACGGTACTGGGGCCGGCGCAGCACGACCGCGCCCGCGATCAGCCCTGACATGCAGGTCAGGTTGATGAACTCGTACATGTTGCCCCACGGCACCCGCATGGTGGCCAGCCCGCGCAGCACGATGCAGACGAACAGCAGGCCGATGCCCAGGTACAGCACCGCCAATCCGGCCCGGCCGACGCGTTCGTCCAGCGGCCGCTGTGGTGCCTCCGCGACGATGCCGGGCGCGGCGCTGTCGGTGGTCACAGTCGCGGCGCCGACGGCGACGGTTTCGAGCTTGCGGGCGCGGACGTAGGCAAGCTCGTAGGCCAGCAGCAGCAGCGCCACCACCAGCGCCACTACGGCCGAGGTGAACGCCCAGTCGGAGTACCGGGCCAGACCGATGTTGATGTGCTGGGTATTCATGTGACGTCCACTTTCGTTTCGGCTCGTTCGGCATCTGGGACTGCGCCAAACCCGGCCACCAACCGCTCGGTCAGCCGCTCGAACTCGTCGCCCCATCCGGAGTTGTCGGTACGAGCCAGGCCGCCCAATTCGACGTCAACGGTATCCGCAGTGGGCGTGAGGCGAACCCACACGCGGCGCCGGCGTACCAGCAGTGACACCAACAGTCCGGCCATCATCGTGATGGCGAAGACCAGCACCCAGACCTGTCCGGGGTCGTGCGAGACCTGCAGGTTGACGAACGGCACCGCACCGTCGAAGCGGACCGTCGTGCCGGCCGCCGGCCCCTGGTCGATCCGGACCTGTTCACCGACGCGCAGGTTGACCCGCTTCTCCTTGGTCAACCGGCCCTGTTCGATCAGCCGCGGGTCGAGGTTGAACAGCGACTGGGGCCGCCCGGTGTCCAGTCCGGTGTCGCCCCGGTAGATGTCGATGGCCACAGCCGGGTCGTTGAGCGCCGGGAACCGCGACGACAGCAGCGCGCCGTCGAGCTGTTCGGTGGGCGCCAGCAGGCCCTGAATCGCGATCTCGTGTTGCCGTCGCTCCTCGGCGGTTGGATAGCTGCCGGCCGGCGGATCGATGCGCGCCACGCCGGAGGACAGCAGGGTCTGCGGGTTATCGGGCCGCCACTGCACGGTCGAGGTGCGGGTCTGACCGTTGGGGAACGTCACGGTGAAGGTGGGGGCGTAACCGTGGCCCTGCAGGTACACCCGGTTGCCGCCGATGCGCAGGGGGTGGTTGACCTCGAGCCGGTAGGGCCGCCAGGTGTTGGACGTCAGGTCGTCCCCGGCCTGGTAGGCGATGTCGGCCGCGAACGAGGTGGCCTGCCCGGACGGCAGGTAGTTCGCTTGAAAGTTGTTGACCCGCAAGCAGATCGGGTGCAAAGACGTGCCGTCGACGGTGTTGCCGGCGCGGAACGAATCGAACGCTGCCGGCGTCGCCGAACAGAATCCGGGTCCGCCGTCGGCGATGACGATCACGTTGCCCTCGTAGCCGAACAGCTTCCCCGCCGCGACGGCGACCAGCAGACCGAGCAGCGAGAAGTGAAAGACGAGGTTGCCGAACTCCCGCAGGTAGCCCTTCTCGGCGGAGACTTCGACGGTGTCACCGGTACGCCGCGTGGTGGTGCGCCACCCGCGCAGCCGGTCGGTGACCGTCGTGGCCAGGGCTTCCGGGTCGCCCACGGCCCCTGCCCGGGCATGCTTGGGCAGTCTGCTCAGATTGCGTGGCGCGGCCACCGGCCTCGCCCGCAGGCTGCGGGCGTGCTCGACGATCCGCGGGGTCAGGCAGCCGACCAGCGACACGAACAGCAGCACGTAGATAGCCGTGAACCAGAAGCTGGAGAACACGTCGAAGGCCTGCAACTCGTTGAGCCACGGCCCGATCACCGGATGCGTATGCAGGTATTCGTCGACTTTGCCGGCGTTGAGGCTGCGCTGCGGCAGCAGCGCTCCGGGGATAGCGCCCAGGGCAAGCAGGAACAGCAGCACCAGCGCGGTGCCCATCGACGTCAACGACCGCCAGGTGTTGCGCACCTTCCCCGCGACCAGACGCAAAAACCCCCGGGAGCGGGCGCTCCGGGGTTCTTTTGTGTCTGCTCGCACCATCAGATCGGCAGCCTCACGTCGGAGACGAAGGCGTCACGCAGCCACGACACGAAGTCGTTCCACACCCCGGTGACCAGGGCCGCGCCCACCGCGATCAACAACACGCCGCCGAACACCTGGATCGTCCGGGTATGGCGGCGCAGCCAGCCCAACCCGGCCATCGCACTCGCCGAGCCGAACGCCAGCAACACGAACGGAATGCCCAGCCCCAGGCAGTACGCGATCACCAGCGCGATCCCACGGGCCACGTTGGCGCCGTCGGTGGCGGAGGCCACCGTGATCACCCCGGTCAGCGTCGGGCCCAGGCACGGCGTCCAGCCCAGCGCGAACACCGCGCCCAGCAGTGGCGCTCCCGCGACCGAGGTCCACTGCCGCGGGCTGAACCGGGCCTGCCGCTGCAGAGCCGGGATGAGCCCGACGAACACCAACCCCATGACGATGGTCAGCACGCCGCCGACCCGCTGCAACAGCAGCTGATTGGTGATCAGCGTGGTCGTCATGCCGAGCACGACGACGGTGCCCAGCACGAACACCGCGGTGAACCCGGCGACGAACAGCGCCGCCGATCCGGCGACCCGCCAGCGTGCGGTGGGCGGCGCCTTCAGGGTGCCGGCACCGTTGCCCGCCGGCTCGCCCTCTTCGACGCCCACCACCGCCGCCAGGTACGACAGATAGCCCGGCACCAGCGGCACCACGCACGGCGACGCGAACGACACCAGTCCGGCCAGTAGGCAGACCCCGAGTGCCACCACCAGTGGCCCGGCGGAGGCGATGTGGGCGAAACCGGTCACTGCGGTCCCGACGTCGGGGCCGGAGCTTCGGCGGCGATCCGCTGGACCACCGGCTGCAGGTCCTCCGCGAGCAGTTCGCGCAGGAACACCGCAGCTACCCGGTGTTGCCGGTCCAGCACCAGCGTCGAGGGAATCACGGTGGTCGGGTACTTGCCACCGAAGGCGATCAGGGTGCGCATCGGCGGGTCGTAGATCGACGGGAACGTCACATGCCGGTCGTTGACGAAGTCCTGAGCCGCCTCGCGGCTGTTGTCGCGGACGTCGATCCCGAGAAACGAGACGCCCGAATCACGAGTCGCGTCATACACCCGTTGTAGCTGGCCGATCTCGGCCCGGCACGGGCCGCACCACTGGCCCCACACATTGATGACGACGACCCGGCCGGGAAAGTCGTTCAGCGAGAGGGTCCGCGCCGGGTCGGTCAGGCTGGGCCCGGACAGGGCGCCCGGCCGGCCCCGGCTTTCCGGCGGGTTGTAGAAGATGTCGGTCTTGCCGCCCGGGGACACGAACTCGAAGGTCCCGCCCTGCGCGACGGCATCCTTCCCGGAGCAGCCCGAGAGCAGCCCCGCCACCACCATTGCGGTGACCACCCACCGCCCTACGTTCATCCGGCCGCCGGTTCTGCGTACTCCACGTCGACCAACCGGTCGCCTTCGTAGACCAGCGACGTCACCGACGCCAGCCCACACTCCCGCCGGCGCGGGTCGTGCCAGAGCCGTCGGCCCGTCACGTGCATTCGCAGCGTCCATACCGGCAACTGGTGGCTGACGCAGACCGCCTCGTGGCCGGCGGCACGCGCCCGCGCCTTGTCCGCCGCGGCCGCCATCCGGGCGGCGATCTCGGCATACGGCTCACCCCAGGACGGGGTGAAAGGGTTGCGCAGCTGCCACCACACCCGCGGGTCGCGCCAGGCGCCGTCACCCGGACTCACCTTGCGGCCTTCGAAGAAGTTGGCCGATTCGATCAGGTCGGGGTCGGTGTCCACCATCAGGTTGTGCCGGGCGGCGATGGGTGCGGCGGTCTCCTGGGCCCGCTGCAGGGGCGAGGCGATCACTGCGACGATGTCGCGGTGCGCCAGGTAGTCGGCGACCGCGGAGGCCTGTGCGGCACCGTTCTCCGACAAGCGGAAACCGGGCAGCCGCCCGTAGAGGATGCCGCTGGGGTTGTGCACCTCGCCGTGCCGTATGACGTGGACCCGGGTCTGTTCGGCCATCAGGTTCGTTCCTCCTGTGCCGCGGCGGCGGCCGCGGCGGGTAGCGCGTCGGCGATCCGCTCGAAGGCCGCGTCGTCCAGAGCGGCCGAGACGAACCACGCCTCGAAGGCGCTGCACGGTGGGTAGACGCCCCCCTCGAGCAGAGCATGAAAGAACGGCGCATAGCGCCAGGTCTGGCTGGCCCGCGCGGATGCGAAGTCGGTCACCGGTGTTTCGGTGAAGAACACGCTGAGCATGTTGCCCCCACGCTGAATCTGGTGCGCAACACCGGCATTCGTCAGCGCGTCGGCGAGCAGGCCGGACAGCCGGTCGGCGTTGGCGTCCAGTGCGGCGTACACGGAGTCGTCCGCGGCGCGCAAGGTGGCCAGCCCGGCCGCCATTGCCACCGGGTTACCCGACAGCGTGCCGGCCTGGTACACCGGCCCCAGCGGGGCCAGTCGCTCCATCACCTCGACCCGGCCGCCGAACGCCGCGGCGGGCAGGCCGCCGCTCATCACCTTGCCGAAGGCGAACAGGTCTGCATCGACGGGATCTATTCCGTACCAGCCACTGCGGCTCACCCGGAATCCGGTCATCACCTCGTCGACGATCAGCAGCGCGCCGTGCTCGGCGGTGATCGCGCGCAGCGCCGCGTTGTAGCCCGGTGCCGGCGGGACCACCCCCATGTTGCCGGGGCTGGCCTCGGTGATCACCGCGGCGACCTGCTCCCCGAACCGGGCAAAGGTCTCCTGAACCGCATCAATGTCGTTGTAGGGCAACACGATCGTGTCGGCTGCAGCCGCCCCCGTCACGCCGGGGGACGACGGCAGACCCAGGGTGGCCACCCCCGACCCCGCGTCGGCCAGCAACGCATCCGCATGCCCGTGGTAGCAACCGGAGAACTTGACGATCTTGGGCCGGCCGGTGAAGCCGCGGGCCAGCCGGATGGCACTCATGGTGGCCTCGGTGCCGGAGTTCACCAGCCTGAGGCGCTCGACGGGGGCGACGCGTCCGATGATCTCGGTGGCCAGTTCGGTCTCGGTAGGAGTCGGTGCCCCGAATGAGAGTCCGTGCGCAGCGGCCTTGGTGACGGCGTCGACGACGGCGGGGTGAGCATGCCCCAGGATCATCGGCCCCCAGGAGCAGACCAGGTCGACGTACGTGTTGCCGTCGGCGTCGGTGAGCCGGCAGCCGTGTGCCTCGGTGATGAACCGCGGCGTGCCACCCACCGCGGTGAACGCGCGCACCGGCGAGTTCACCCCGCCCGGTATCACCGCGCAGGCGTCGGCGAACAGCTGCGCCGAGGCGCGCACCTGCGCGGTTGCCTGGTCAGTCCCCATGCTGACCAGTGTCCCAGCCGTGCCGACAGGATCAACTACAGGGTGTAAGAGTTACGTCATGCAACTACCCCAATGGCTGGCGCGCTTCAATCGCTACGTCACCAATCCCATCCAGCGACTGTGGGCCGGTTGGATCCCTCTGCACGGCATCCTGGCGCATGTCGGCCGCCGCTCGGGCAAGCAGTACCGCACTCCGTTGGTGGTGTTCACGGCCGACATCGACGGACGGCCCGGGGTGGTGATCATGCTGACCTACGGGCCGGACCGGGACTGGCTGAAGAATCTCAAGGCGGCCGGCGGCGGACGTTTGCAGCGCTACGGCAAGACCTTCGGGGTCACCGACCCGCGCGTGATGACCAAGCTCGACGCGGCGCCGTATGTCACCCGGGGGTTGCGGCCGGTGTTCACCCGGCTGCCGTTCGAGCAGGCCGTGCTGCTGGCCAAAAGCGAGTGACGCAACTCACCGAGATCCGGGAGCGGGCCGTCGCGCTGCAGGGCAGCCCGGCGAACGCGCTGGTCAACTTTGCCGGTCACACCGTCTCGCTGGTAGCGCTGATCGGCGTCCACGGCGGGAGACGCGTGGTCGGTGTCGCGTTCAACTCGATCGGCAGATTCGCCCAGAGTGGGATCCTGCGGGACCGGATGATTCCGCGGGTGCTTGCGGCGCCGCCGGACACGCTGCTGGACGGCTCGGGACGGCTCGACCCGGCGGCGGTGCTCGCCTGCGCGCTGCGCGACGAGAAACCGGGTGGGCACGGTGACCGCGCCGCCGCGGCCGCCGCGCTGGAACTGGCGTGCTGGGACCTCAACGCCAAACTCGACGACGAACCCGCCTGCGTGACGGTGGCGCGCAGCTTCGGCCGCGAACCACAGAAGTCGGTTCCGGTGTACGCCGCCGGGGGCTATTACTACCCGGGCGCCGGCCCGGACGCCCTGCGCGACGAGATGCGGTCCTACCTCGACCAGGGGTATGACGCGGTGAAGATGAAGATCGGCGGCGCGCCACTCGCCGACGATCTGGCCCGGGTGGACACCGTCGTCGACGTGCTCGGCGACGGCGGCCGCGTCGCGGTGGACGCGAATGGGCGGTTCGACCGGTCCGCGGCCACCGAGTGGGCCGCGGCGCTGGCCGGCTACCGGTTGCGCTGGTACGAAGAGCCGGGCGATCCGCTGGATTTCGAGCTCAACCGTGCGGTGGCGGACTGTTACGGCGGCGCGATCGCCACCGGGGAGAACCTGTTCTCGGTGCCCGACGTGGTCAACCTGGTCCGGTATGGGGGCATGCGGTCCGGCCGGGACATCTTCCAGATGGATGCCGGGCTGAGCTATGGCCTGACCGAGTACGCGCGGATGCTCGAGGTACTCGAAGCGCACGGGTTCGACCGCCGCTTCGCCTACCCACACGGCGGCCACCTGATCAATCTGCACATTGCCACCGGACTGGGTTTGGGTGGCTGCGAGTCCTACCCTGGTGTCTTCCAGCCGTTCGGGGGCTACTCAGAAGGCTGCGCGGTGCGCGACGGCAGGATCACGCCGACGCAGGCACCGGGCTTCGGGCTGGAACTCAAGCACGGCCTGGCCGAGGCGATCGCCGAACTGACAGCTTAGGAGCACAGCGATGAAAGTGGCGGTAATCGGCTGCGGTGCAATGGGTTCCATCTACGCCGCCAAACTCGCCGCCGCGGGCAACGAGGTACTGGTCGTCGACCGGCACCAACCGGGCATCGACCAGATCGCCCGGCACGGCCTGCGGGTCACCGGGCCGGATTACGACCAGACGGTGCAACTGCGGGCTAACACCGTCGCGCCGGCGGAGACCATGGACCTGATCGTGCTGGCGGTCAAGGCCGCTGACGTGGCGACCGCCGCGCAGCAGGCCGTTCCGATGCTGGGCGACAAGACGTCGGTTTTGACCATTCAGAACGGCCTGGGCTCAGCGGACACCGTCGCCGACATCGTGGGCGACCAGCGATTGGCCGTCGGGATCGCCAGCGGGTTCGGCGCCGCCCGGGTGGCACCCGGACATGTGCGCCATAACGCCATGCGCGCCATGCGTTTCGGAGCCTATTCCTCGCTGCCACCGTCCACGGTCGAGTCGATCGCACAGGCTTGGGCCGATGCCGGATTCGACGCCGCGGCAGTCACCGACATCGCGGCAATGCAGTGGGAAAAGCTGATCTGCAATGTCGCCTACAGCGCGCCGTGTGCGCTGACCGGAATGACGGTCGGCCAGGTGATGGACGATCCGGAGATGGGCCCGGTCAGCCGGGCCGCGGCCAAGGAGGCATGGCGGGTGGCCTTCGCTTCGGACATCGACATCAAGGTCAGCGACCCCGTCGAACATGTCCGCACCTTCGGCGCCGGCATGCCGGACGCGAAGCCCTCGGCGCTACTGGATCACGAAGCACGCCGAGTCAGCGAGATCGACGTCGTCAACGGCGCGGTACCTCGCCAGGGAGCACGCGTGGGGGTCGACGCCCCGGTCAACGCCACCCTCACCGCGCTGGTCAAGACGATCGAACGGGGTTGGGCCACCGGGTGATTCACGGCATAGGCCGCCCTCCACCGGAATCCCCCGGCGACCGGGGAGGACACTGACTTCGCGCAATACGCAGCGGCACTTGGCGTTCCGATGCGCTGGGTGGGCGCCGCGACGCCAGTGTGCCCCCGGTGCTGGATCACCTAGACCTGGTCAGGTCCGTTGTGGCAGGGCCCTCGAGCAGGGTGCCGTCCGGCGCGAACCGCGACGCGTGCAGTGGGCACTCCCATGCCTGGTCAGCATCGTTCCAATTCACGATCCCGCCGAGATGGGTGCAGACGGGAGACACCGTGTGCTCCACACCGTCGACCACACAACGCGCCTGCAGGTTCCAGGGCGGCCCGCTGACCACCCCGCCGGACTTGGGACTGGACCGCCCGATTCGCGTCGACGGCGTGACCCAGCCTCGGGCCAGGTTGAATCCCACCTCGAGGTTTGCGCTCAAAGCGGTCGTCACCCCGGCCAGTTCGTGCGGACTCCAACTGGCGAACGCACCCGCCCAGTCCATCCGGCCGCCCAAAATGCGACTGGACAACGCCAGCGCGGCCGCCGGTCCGTTGGTCATCCCCCACTTGTTGAAACCGGTTGCCACGAAGATTTTTTCGTTGTTCGGCAGAATCGGTCCCACGTAGGGCAGCTGATCGATCGGCGTGTAGTCCTGCGCCGACCAGTAATGGGTCTGCTCGGCTCCGGGGAAATGTTCGCGCGTCCACCCGTCGAGTTCGGCGAGCGCCACCGAAGGACTTTTCTTCCGTCCCACCGGGTGTCCGGCGCCTCCGACGATCAGCACCTCCCCGTCCGGGGTCGGGGCATAGCGGACGGAGCGGGTCGGCGAGTCGGCCGAGATCATCATCGCCCGGGTGATCGGACCCGGCACCCGGTAAGCCATGCAGTAGGACCGGCTCGGTTTCAGCCGGGCGAAGTAACCACCCCGGTCGAGAATCGGGATGCCGGTTGCCAGCACGAGTTGCCGGGCGAACACCTCGGAGTCCGCCTCGGTGCCGTCCGCGGTCTGTTCGCCTGCGCCGGTGTTGACGTGCAGCCTGAGCCCATCACCACTGCTGGACACTTTGCGCACCCGCGCACCCTCGGCAAGCCGTCCGCCGCGATCGAGCAGTTCGACGACCAGACTGTCCAGGAAAGGGACCGGATCGAACTGCGCCTGCTCAGGCAGTCGCACGCCGCCGTGAAACGGAAAGGGAACCTCCGCACGGTCGTCCCACGTCACGGGCAGCCCGACAGCGCTGCACGCGAGCCATTCCGCGCGCGCCGCAGGCACACCCCGTGCCGATTGCGCGTAGGTGTACGCGTCCTCCCGTTGCACATCAATGTTGTGAGTGTCGCAGTGGTGCAGCACCCATTCCATACCTTCGCGATTGCCCTCGACATACGCCCTGGCGGTGCTTCGGCCATGCCGCGCAAGGATTTTGCTCAGGTGTGTGCTTTGCAGCAGGCTCATCTTGGCAGTGGTGTTTCCGCTGGCTCCGGCGGCCACTGACCGCGCCTCTAGTACCAGCACATCCTTGCCGGCACGGGCCAGCAGCACCGCTGTAATCAAGCCGGTGATCCCGGCTCCCACAACCACCACATCGGCGGATCCTCCGACGGATTCGGAGGTTCGGCCGTCCCACGGTTTTTGGCCGCGGTCAGCTAACCACAATGACACCATGGCTTAGGAAGTACCCACCGCGATCGGCGCGAAACAGCGTGCGTTGTGCCGCGCGGGCGTCTGCACCGTATCGCTATTTCGCTGTGCAACAGAATTTTTCGCTATTCGTCGATTTCGCGGAGACGACGTTTCACCCGATCTTGCCGGGGTACCAGTGCACCGCGGCGCCGGAGTCATCCACTTCGCGCCGACGACAGACGAACTAGATCAAACTGGTTCGGATCCGCTTGCGGCCGTTCGCGGCCGAAAGGAGTACATGACATGCGTAACACGATTGCTGCCGGCTGCGCCGCAACCGCACTTCTGTTCGGGGGAGCTGGTGTGGCAAATGCCGCCGTCGACCAGGCTCCCGTTCCCTCCGCAACGACCACCACGCTGGCCGACACCGACAACACCAACCAGCACAGTGACAACACCGGACTGTGGGGACTCGCCGGCCTCCTGGGTCTGGCCGGGCTCGCCGGGCTCAAGCGTCGCAACACCACCGACGCCGCGATCCAGCCGACCGCCACCCCCCGGCCCCCGGCCTGACGCCTTTATCAAGCGCCCTTGTCAGCGGACCCCGCTGACAAGGGCGTTTGCCTGCCCGGGCTGTTGCGTATGAGTCTCGACCCGATCTGGCCGGTTACCCCTGCAACGGTGGCCCACACTGACGGGATCAGCCCCGTTCGTCAATTCGATTGCGCGTCAGATTATTACGTCGAACATACGGCGTCAGGAAGTACACCGCCGCCACCACGACCCAGGACAACAGACTCAGCCAGAGCTGGCTTCGCGTGCCCGGGTTGAACGCCATCTGCACAAGCACCGCAACGATTCCCAGCACTGTCAGGATGGACAGCACCGGGAACAGCCACATCTTGACGCGCAGATCCTTCGGAGAAGTTTTGCGCCGCAGGATGATCTGCGAGAGAGCGATGAGCAGGTAGACGAACAGGATCACGGCACCGGACGAGTTGAGCAGGAACAGAAACACCGTGTTCGGTGACAGCCAGGCCATCAACACACACAGAAAGCCGACCAGCGAAGAACACACGATCGCGGTCGCCGGGACACCGCGACTACTGAGCCGGACCAGCCGCGCCGGCGCTTCATTGCGCCCGGCAAGCACGAAGAGCATCCGGGATGCGGTGTACAGCCCCGAGTTCAGACAGGACAGCACCGCAGTGAGCACCACCGCATTCATGATCTGGTCGGCCCCGGGCAGCCCCATGCGCCGCAGCGCCGCGACGTACGGCGAGGCGCCGAGTTCGACCGAGTCCCACGGCATGATGATGACCAGCAACAGCACCGACCCGACGAAGAAGACGACGATTCGGGCGACCACCGACCTTGTCGCCCGCGCGATCGCCCGCGCGGGATCACGGCTCTCGGCAGCGGCAATGGTGACGACTTCGGCCCCGACCATGGAGAAGATCACCACCACAATGGCCGCGAACACCGCGGCGACTCCCTTGGGGAAGAGACCACCATGGGAGGTCAGGTTGGAGAAATCCATCTGACCGCTGGGCAGCAGCCCGAAAACGAAGGCCGCCCCGACCCCGAGGAAAATCACGATCGTCGCGACTTTGATTCCGGCGAACCAGAATTCGAACTCTCCGAAGGACGACACCGAGAACAGGTTGGTGGCGGTCATCAGCACCATCAGGCACAAGGCGGACAGCCACAGCGGCGCCGGGAACCAATAGTTGAGCACCTTGCCGCCGGCAACCGCTTCGAATCCGACGACGATGACCCAGAAGTACCAGTACAACCAGCCGACGGAGAATCCGGCCCACCCGCCCAGCGCGGTCGCGGCGTAATCGGCGAACGACCCGGTCGACGGGTTCGCCGCCGCCATCTCACCCAGCATCCGCATCACCAGGACGATGAGCAGCCCGCAGATCGCGTAGGTCAGGAACGCCGCCGGACCGGTCTCCTTGATCACGACCCCTGAGCCGACGAACAATCCGGCTCCGATCACCCCGCCGATGGCGATCATGCTGAGCTGTCGCTGCGAAAGTCCTTGCTTCAGCGTGGCTCTGTCGTCCCCGTCGTGCCGGTCGTCCGCCATCACCGGACGCTAGCAGTTGCGGCGGCGCTGGATCACGCCGTCGTTACGAGTGCCTTGCAATACGGCGTGGCAGGGGCGTCAAATGCCGGTACGCGCGGCATGATTGACCACCGTGGCCGACCTGACCCGCCGTTCGGTGCTGCGCATGGGTGCCGGCGCCGGCGCCGGTGCGGCCGGCGCCTGGGCCCTGAGCGCGCTGCTCGATCCGCTCACCACGCTGGCCGCGCCCGCCGCGCCCGCGCCGTTCGACCCGCCCACCGCAGGCAAGACGCTGCCCACCAAACTCACCGGCTCGTTCGTGTCGGCCGCCCGCGGCGGCATCACAACCAACTGGGTCATCGCCATGCCGCCGGGACAGACCAAAATGCTGCGGCCGGTGATCGCACTGCACGGCAAAGACGGCGACGCAAACATGATGCTGGACTGCGGCGTAGAGGATGCGCTCGCACAACTGGTCAGCGAGGGCAAGCCGCCGTTCGCGGTGGTCGGTGTGGACGGCGGGGCCAACAGCTATTGGCACCGGCGCGTCAACGGTGAGGACTCCGGCACCATGGTGCTCGAAGAGCTGCTGCCGATGCTTACGTCGATGGGCATGGACACCTCACGGGTGGGTTTCCTGGGCTGGTCGATGGGCGGGTACGGCGCGCTGCTGCTGGGCGCGCGGCTGGGGCCGGCCCGCACCGCGGGCATCTGCGCGATCAGCCCGGCGCTCTACATGTCCTATATCGGCAGCGCGCCAGGGGCATTCGACAGCATCGACGACTGGAACCGCAATACCGTATTCGGCCTGCCGGTGCTCAACTCGATTCCCGTCAGGGTCGACTGCGGCATCGGCGACCGCTTCTTCTTCGCCTCGAGCCAGTTCGTGAGCCAGCTCAAGCAGAAGCCGGCCGGCAGTTTCTCCCCTGGCGGCCACGACGTCGACTACTGGCGGGCGCAGCTGCCCGCCGAACTCGCCTGGATGGCGACCTGACCCGTGAAACAGCAGGACCGCGCCCCGTTCCGTCCGGACATCGAGGGTCTGCGCGCCGTTGCCGTGATCGCCGTCGTGCTCTACCACGCGGGAATCCCCGGTATTGCCGGCGGCTACATCGGCGTGGACGTGTTCTTCGTCATCTCCGGCTTCCTGATCACCGGATTGCTGTGGCGGGAAGTGCAGGCCACCAAAAGCGTTGCACTGGGCCGTTTTTACGCCGCCCGCGCCCGACGGTTGCTACCGGCGGCAGCCACCGTCGGCGTAGTGACCGCCGTCGTCGCTGCGGCTGTCCTGCCACCGTTGCAGGCCCGCCGGGTGTTCATCGACGGCATCGCCAGCATGCTCTACGTCGGCAATTACCGCTTCGCCGCGCAGGGCACCGACTACATGATTTCCGACCTGCCTCCCTCACCGTTCCAGCACTACTGGTCACTGGGCGTGGAGGAGCAGTTCTACCTGTTGTGGCCGGCATTGATCATCGCCACGGCGTGGCTGGCGCGCCGCATGGCCGGCGGCAGCATGCCGCGGCATGCGCCTTACCTGGTGGCGTTGACGCTCGTGGGCGCGGCATCGCTGGCGGCCGCGGTGATCTGGACCCGCACCTCGCCCCCGTGGGCGTTCTTCTCGCTGCCCACCCGGGCCTGGGAGCTGGCCGCCGGTGGCCTGGTTGCGCTGACGATCAACCAGTGGAAGCGACTGCCCCTGCTGCCCGCGACCGTGGCGGGTTGGGGCGGTCTGGTGCTGATCCTGCTGACTTGTACACAGCTCGGTCCCCACACGCCCTACCCCGGCACCTCGGCGTTGCTGCCGGTGCTGGGCACCGCCCTGGTGATCGGCGCCGGTTGCGTCACCGGCGGTTTGGGCGTCGGCCGGGTGCTGTGCCCGCCGGTGATGCGGGCGATCGGCCGGGTGTCCTATTCCTGGTACCTGTGGCACTGGCCGGTCCTGCTGCTGCTGCCGCCCCTGCTGGGTGATCCGGGCGGGTTGCCGGGCAGGCTGGCTGCGACAGCGGTGTCCGCCGGACTGGCTGTGATCACGATGCACGCCGTCGAGAATCCCGGCCGGTTCGCCGCGGCGTTGCGCCGTTCGGCGAAGGCCAGTCTGGCCGTGGCCGGTGCCGCCAGCGGAGTCGCCGTGTGCGCGTGCGCGGTCTTGCTGACCGCCGTGCCGGCGCCGGTGGGACACGGCGTTGCCGCTCCGCAGGCCCGAATCGTCGCGCTGCCACCCGCTCCCGATCCACAGGTCGCTCCGCAGGAAGCGGCGGTCCGGCAGGCATTCGCCCAGGCGCGCGAGATGCTCGCGGTCGCTGCCGCACAGCACGCCGTGCCGTCCAACCTCACTCCGACGCTGGCCGCGGCGCCGGCGGACAAGGCCGCGGTGTTCGTCAACGGCTGCATGCGGTCCTGGCGTGACGTCGGACAAAGCGAATGCGCTTCGGTCAAAGGGGACTTAAGCGGGGACGGGTCAACCCCCACCGTGGCGCTGATCGGCGACTCGCACGCGGCGATGTGGGATCCGGCGCTGCAGCAGGTCGCCGAGCAGCGGCACTGGCGCCTGGAGACCATGGCCAAGGTCACCTGCCCCTTCCTGGACATCCCAATCGTCAGTCCCTATCTGGGGCGCAAGTACAGCGAGTGCGAGCAGTGGCGTGGAGAGATCGTGAACCGGCTGGCGGCCAAGCCGCCGCAGCTGGTGATCCTGAGCATGAGCCGGCGCTACCACGCCGACTTCAGCTTCGCCTCCTACGACCCGGCGTGGATCAAGGCCCTGGCCACAGTGGTGGCCCAGCTGCGCGGGATGGGATCGCGGGTGCTGGTGCTGGGCCCGGTCGCCGACCCGCAATCGTCAGCGCCGACGTGCCTGTCCGCTCATCTGGACGACGCCGGCGCCTGTGCACCGGCGCGAGCGGCGGCGGTCAACGGCGACGGCATCGGCGCCGAACAACGAGTGACGACCGCAGCCGGCGGCTCCTACGCGGACCTCACCGACCTGTTCTGTAGCCCGGAGCGCTGCCCGCTGATCGTCGGGAACACCCTCGTGTTCCGCGACGACAACCACGTGACCACCGAGTACGCACAGCTCCTGGCTCCCGTCATCGGCGCATTGGCCGATCGAGCCATAACAAATGAATGACACGACGGTGGATTATCAGCGAATGAACCATGCGATGGCCGCGAACGTGATACCAATAGAAGGGTTTTGGAGGTTTTTGAAATGAGTCCGATGCTGGTGGTCCTGCTTTCAGCAGCCGCGCCGGTAGCCGGGCTTGGTCTATTGCAATTGCAAGCGCGCCTTGAACGTTGGGATTACGAGAGGCACGCAGAAGACTGAAGCCGCGGCGGCGCAACTGAATACGTTGAGCGGCGGACGCCGAGGCGTCTCACCTAGATTCACCTAGACAGTTGCCAGCGAATGAGCGGCGCCATCTTCTCCGCCATGTACTCATGCCCCGCATCGTTGGGGTGCACGCCGTCTGCTCCGATCAGATCCGGCCGGTCCACGAACCAGCGGTCCCCGATCGGGTCGACGAAATCCGCGCCCGCGGCCCATGCGGCACCGGCCAGCACGTCGCGAATCACCAGTACCGGCACCGGCACATCGGCCGTCGGCCACGGCGGTCCGACCACCAGGAACCGCGCCGCCGGCGCCCGCCGCCGCGCCAGAGCGAACGTGGCATGGACGCGTTGGGCCAGCAGCACCGGGTCGACGTCCTGGTCGTTGCGGGAGCCGAAGAACACCACCAGGACGTCTTCCGGCTTGACCGCCCTGGCGGTCAGGTCCTGGAAGATGCTGCCGTGGTCGCCGATCGTCCCGTACCCGGCTCTGCCCTCGGCGGCCACGTCACTGGCGATGCGCAGGCCAGGGGCGGTGAGCGTGCGCCACGTGCGGGCGGTCCACGATTTCGGGCCGATGCCGCCCTCGTCGGTGCCGGTGGTATAGGAGTCGCCGATCACAGCGACAGGTTTGAGCCGCAGGTCCAGCGTCAGCGTCCGGTACGGCCGGTCCTGGACCGGTTGGAACAGGCATGGCAAAGCCAGGGCCACCAGCACCCCGAGTCTGATGGCGAAGGTGGCCAGCCGAGTCACTGCGACCTCCACTGTCAACACCTGGAAGGGATCTACCTGAAATCGTACGAGCGTCCGGCGCGAACACGCGGTTGACTCGCTTGCGGCGCCGGCCTTGCGTTCTGGGACTTCGGGTTTCGCCTTCCGTCGTAGTCATGGGAGGCCGCAACATTGTCTCGCGCCATTCATCGGCCCGAACCTGGGGTGCGAGGCACCGTCACTGGCAATCCGTACCTCAGAAACGGAGCCGGCCTAGCCCTCCGGTTCCACCGGCACCGCCTAAACCACCCACAATGCCCGGGTCGCCGTCGACGCTGTCGGTGGGGGGTTTGCCGGGACCGCCAGGGAAACCTGCATCGCCGTTGTTACCGCCAGTGCCGCCGGTGCCACCAAGCCCACCGAAGGCGCCGCTGGAAGAGCTCAAGGGTGAGTTGGAACCATTGCCGCCAGTACCACCGCTGCCTCCGGTTCCACCATCACCGCCGCGCAACGTTCCGTCGCCGCCGTCGCCGCCGTTGCCGCCCTTCCCGCCCGTCTGCGCAGTGTTGATCCCGCCAGAAGATCCGCCGGTCCCGCCGGTGCCGCCGACGCCGCCGTCGCCACCGATGTAACCGATGCCTCCGGCACCGCCTCGGCCACCACCACCGCCCTGGTAGACCAGGATGCCGTCCTGGCCTTTACCGCCATTGCCGCCGGCGCCGCCACCACCGCCGTTGCCTTGAATTCCAGTGCCACCCTGTTTGCCGATGCTGGAGCCCGTGCCACCGGCACCACCATCGCCACCGAAGTTGCCGGAGCCGCCCTTGCCGCCCCATCCACCATTGCCGGGCCCGACCGTACCTGTCGCGTCGTAGGCATTGCCGCCGCGCCCGCCGCGGCCACCGTCGCCGCCCAGACCACCGGCGCCACCGTCCCCTCCTGCACCATCAATACCCTTGCCACTCAGGCTGATTCCGCCGTTGCCGCCGATACCGCCACGGCCGCCTTTCCCGCCCAGACCGCCTGAGCCGGCCGATACACCGTCATGTTGGCTGACAGTCCCGTTTTCACCGTTGCCGCCGGCGCCGCCTGTGCCACCATCGCCTCCGGCGCCCCCAGCCCCCCCGGCCCCGCCGTTGCCGGCCAGGCGGCCGCCGTTGCCGCCCGCGCCGCCGTTACCGCCATTACCACCGTTGTAGCCTGTTCCGCCCGCCGGAACGGCGGTCTGGCCGTGTACGACCGTCGCGCCCGCCTTCCCCTGATCGCCCACACCGCCGTTTCCGCCGCGCCCCCCGGCGCCACCGTTTCCGACCGCGCCGCCGTCGCCGCCGCGGCCGCCATTGCCGCCGTTGCCGGAGTTGACGCCGTCACCAGCGAAACCATTCTCACCGGCCCCGCCGTTGCCACCGTTGCCGCCGCCGGTAGGGATAGCTCCGTTGGCTCCGACATTGCCCTTGCTGGAGCCGTTGCCGGCGAATCCGCCCTGGCCACCCTGGCCGGGGTTACCGCCATTGCCGCCGTTGCCTCCGTTGCCGCCATCGAATCCGGATTGTCCACGTGCGCCGTTGCCGCCGTCGCCGGCGAAGCCTCCGGTACCGCCGGTGCCGCCGTCACCGCCAACACCTCGCTGGCCGTTTCCGTTGGTACCGATACCGCCTTGGCCGCCGCCACCGCCGGCGCCACCCTGTCCGCCGATGCCGCCGTCGCCACCGTTCATACCGTCCGAACCTGGAAGGCGGCCATTGGCTCCGGTGCCACCGCGCCCGCCGATGCCGCCCTCGCCGCCCTTGCCGCCGACGCCCCCGTCACCGCCGCGACCGCCCAAGGTTCCGCCGTTGCCGCCCTTTCCGCCGTCCCCACCCAGGCCGCCGAGACCACCGGTGCCACCGGTGCGGCCGCTGCCGTCAGCATTTTGCCCGCCGTCAGCGCCGCTGGCGCCCAATCCGCCCTGACCTCCGGCCCCACCTGCGCCACCGTTGCCATAGGTCCCGCCGTTGCCACCTGCCCCGCCCGTGCCGCCAACGCCGGCTATGGCGAGCGAGTCTGCGCCCTTACCGCCGTTACCACCGTTGCCGCCGGTGGTCGGCACGCTGCCATCCGCACCCCTGTCGGCGTAGGTGCCGCCGCCGCTTGACCCGCCGGCGCCGCCCTTGCCACCGGTACCCGGGTTACCGCCGTCGCCCCCGCGGCCGCCGGCGCCGGAATTAACGTTCCAGGCACCGTCCGCGCCCTTGCCGCCATTACCGGGTGTACCGCCGTTTCCACCGGCGCCGCCCTTACCGCCAATCCCGTGTGCACCTGCTGCACCAGCGTTCGCCGTACCAGCGGCCCCGCCGTCGCCGCCGGCGCCACCCTGACCGCCATTGCCTCCGCTGACACCCTTACCACCGTCGGCCCCCGCTTTGGAGCCGGCGAAGCCGTCAAAACCGATGCCGCCGTCGGCTCCTCTGCCGCCGTTGCCGCCACTACCACCGCTACCGGCATTACCCTGCTCAGTTCCGCCGTTGCCGCCCGCCCCACCCGCGCCGCCGGCACCGCCGGGACCGCCATTACCGGGGGCAAAGCCACCTGTAGCCGGGCTGCCGGTGGCGCCGTCGCCGCCACGGCCGCCGGTGCCTCCGCTGCCATGGCTGCCGCCATGTCCACCGGCGCCGCCTGCCCCACCGTTGGTACCGGACAAACCGGCGTTGGCACCGTTACCACCACTGCCGCCGTTGCCGCTGGCGACAGTCATTCCGTCCTTGCCGCTGGCGGCCCGCTCGGTGCCACCGCTGCTCCCGCCAACTCCGGCGGTGCCGCCCCTACCGGCGTCGCCGCCGTTTCCGCCCGCTCCCCCGTCGCCGTTGTTGAGGAACTCCTGCCCATCGGCTCCGGCGCCGCCGTTTCCGGCGATACCGCCGGCCCCGCCGTCACCGCCTTTTCCGCCCACTCCGTGAACACCACTCTGACCTGCGGCGTTGAAGCCTCCGGCGCCTCCATCGCCCCCTGCGCCGCCCGCTCCGCCGTTACCACTGGCGGTGCCGTCTGCGCCCCTGGCACCGGGCGATGCTCCGGCAGCTCCGTTGATTCCGTTGCTACCCGACCCACCGCTGCCGCCATTGCCGCCGGCCCCACCGGCTCCGGCCGTCCCGGCCAGTGATCCGCCGTTGCCGCCCGCGCCGCCGGCGCCGCCGTCACCGCCGATTCCGCCGTGGACGGGCGTGGCGCTGGAAGTCGCGTACGAAGTGCCCGCTGCGCCGTTACCGCCGTCGCCGCCGGTGCCGCCATTGCCGTAAGCGCCGCCGTGGCCGCCCATGCCGCCGGCTCCGCCCTTGCCGCCCGCTGCGGTGGCGTCGGCACCACGGCCGCCGATCCCGCCGTTGCCGCCGCTGCTGGGTGCGGCACCGGAGGCACCGTGGGCGGCCCGGACGCCCTCGGCACCGAAACCGCCGAGCCCACCGACACCACCGGCGCCGGGGTTACCTCCATTTCCACCGTTGCCCCCGGCTCCGGCATTTATGTTCGCGTCCCCGGCCGCGCCGGCTCCGCCATCGCCGGCGCTGCCACCGATGCCACCAGCGCCGCCCACGCCGCCGGCACCGTGTCCTGCTGCCGCGGCGAAGAGGCTGTTGATCAGCCCCCCGGCACCCCCGGTTCCGCCGGATCCTCCAGCTCCGCCGTTGCCGCCGCTACCACCGTCCTGGCCATTGAAGCCCGGCGTAAACATGGCCAGGCCGTCACCGCCGGAGCCGCCGGCACCGCCCTGACCTCCGGCCCCGCCGATGCCTCCCACGCCGAAGAGTCGCGAACCGCGACCGCCAGTTCCGCCGACACCGCCATCGCCACCGGAAGTTCCGAACAGACCGGCACCGCCATCGGTGCCGTTGACCCCATTGCCGCCGGCGCCGCCGGCACCACCATCGCCGTACAGCAGCCCGCCAGATCCACCATGGCCACCACTGCCACCGCGGCCGATCAGGCCCTTGCCGGCGCCGCCAGCGCCTCCGGCACCGCCATTGCCAAACAACCCGGCGTTACCGCCTCGCCCACCAGAACCAGCATCGAGGCCGGTCCCGCCGTCGCCGCCGTCCCCGTACAGCCACCCACCCGCTCCGCCGCTGCCGCCTTGACGGCCGGCGCCACCGGCGCCGCCGTCGCCGAAAAGCCCGGCGGAACCACCGCCGCCACCGCTACCGCCGAATGCCGCCTGCCCGCCGGCACCCCCGTTGCCGTAAAACAGACCCCCGGCGCCCCCTCTGCCAGGTGCCGCGCCCAATCCGGCGGCACCGCCCGCTCCGCCGTTGCCAAACAGGCCGGCGGCACCGCCGTTACCTCCAGCCTGACCCGTCGCGCCCGAGCCACCGGCGCCACCGTTGCCGATCAAGATCCCGCCAGCAGCACCGGCCTGTCCGGTGCCCGGCGCGCCGTCGGCACCGTTGCCGATCAATGGCCGGCCCACCAAGTTCTGGGTCTGCGCGTTTACGGCGGCAAGCAGTCCTTCGCCCGCCAACTGAAGCTCGTTGGCCGCTTCAGCTGCCGCGTAAGCGGCAGCTGAAGCATCGAGCGTCTGGACGAACTGGCTCTGCAGAGCAGCCAGTTGCTTACTCACGGCCTGGTATTCCCGGGCATGGTCGCCGAACAGCGACGCAATTGCCGTCGATATCTCGTCCTGAGCCGCAGGCAGCAGCGCTGCCGTGGGGAACGCGGCGGCAAGATTGGCCTGGTTCACCGACCACGCGACCCGGCTCAGCTCCCCGGCCGCCGCGGACACCCACGGGGCAGACGTGATGAAAAAGGACATGGCGAACCCTCTCCGACAAGCCACCGTGCGGCGATGTCCGACTTCTGGAAGGCTCGACTGCCGTCGATCGGAACACGTCGCTACGGCCACAACGCCGCACGCAGCGACGTTGCCGGAGGCAAGGATAAGCAATAAACTGCGTCGACGTTAATAAATTCGATGCATTCACAGATAAGATCCGCGAATGCATACAAAGTGAGTTCGTGTGCCGAATCCCGCGCAGTCAAAGCTGCCGGGAGGGCCATCACCAGCTGCGCATGACCTGCCGATTCAGGCTCAGTTCCTGCGGGGGCAGGCCTCTCACCCCGCCCGCGGCGTCACCCCGGACAACGCACCATCGATCGGATGCCGCTTGGCGATGGGCGAATCGTCCGGCTGAGTCCCCGCAGGCGCGGCTCTGGCGCCGATCATCCTGCGCATCCAGCGCCGGGCCGGCTCCTCAACAAAGTGGTACATCAAGCTCGATAGCAGCAACGCGATCACGATCAGCCCGATCACGTTCCATTTCCATGGGTTGTCCTGGGGCGTGATGTCGAACTGCAGCACCGCCCAGCCCCACACGGTGTGCACCAGCTCGTGAACCATGTACAGGCAGAACGAGATCTCCCCGCCGTACACCATCAGTCGCGTCGACAGCACCCAGGGCAGGCTGCCGAGGCCGATGGCCAGCGTGATCACCAGCGGCACGAACAGCACGTCCACCACGCCGCCGCTGTCCACCACGCCGCTGATCGGGTGCGCATCGAACCAGTAGAGGATTCCCACCATCGCGGCCACGAGAACGAGCGACAGGTAGCCGGCCACGTATCGGGCCCGGGTACTGAGCCGCAGCCTGCGCACCGCGGCACACGCCAGCGCGCCGGCGATGAACTGAGTGACGATGCGCGGCAGCCAGCTCCACGGCGTGTAGAAATAGCCGCTGGCCAGCAACAGCACGACCGGCGGCAGACACGCCGCGAAGGCCAGCACCATCAGGCTCCGCGCCCGGGTAGTCCGCTCGAACCGCAGGATCACCAGCACGATCACGCCGAACAGTAGGTAGGCCAGCCATTCCGCGCTGATCGACCAGGCCGGCCCGTCCCAGCTGGTGTTGTCGAAGAACGGTTCGAACCACAACTGCACCAGCAGGACCTGACGGACGTAGCTGATCGCGGTGAGGTCCCTCACCTCGGGCAACGGCACGTGCCCGACGTGCAGGCTGAGGATGACGATCAGGGCGGCCAGGTGCATGGTGAGCAGGTACACCGGCCAGACTCTGGCCAGCCGCAGCCACAGGAAGTGCACGGTCGCGCGGGTCGACCATTCCCCGCCCATCCGGTCGAGGTAGTTCCAGGTCAGTACAAAACCGCTGAGAATGAAGAACAGGTCGACGCCCTGAGCGCCGCAGTTGAGCACCGGCGCCAGGTTCTCGCGAAACTCGGGCGAGACATCGGTCAGCATCGGACGGAAGTGGAAGAGCACCACCCACAGCGCCGCGATGATGCGCAGTCCGGTCAGGGCCTTGATCTCCCCGCGGATTGCAGCCTTCATCTCTACGCTGGGCACGACGTTCTTCCCGCCTGGACTCTTGCTGTCTGCTGTTTCTTGCGTCAATTCACCGGCCAACCGAAGCGTTCTCGCCCGCTCACAAGCCCCCCGACTAGCAACCGGCAGCCTAACAGCGCAGCCCTGCGGCCGGCGGACGAGCCGCTTCTTAGCAAAGAGTTAGTCGTGGCTACCGGTCCCCTTAGGTTTAGCGGGCACTTTAGAGTGCAGGGTTCGGTCGGCTCACTGGTCGGCCCACCAAGGGGAAGTGGGGCTCTTTGATGACTACCGCGATCACACGACGCGTTTCGAGCACCGCCGACTTTTCGGGTGCAATCGACCTCAGTGGCGCCCAGATTCGGGCTCATTGCCGGCACCTGGCCACCGTGGTGACCATCAGCGGCGAGATCGATGCCGTCAACGTCGACCAAATCGGCGAGCACGTGCGGCGTTTCGTGCTCAGCGACAATCCCGTGGTACTCGATCTGAGCACCGTTACCCATTTCTCGTCGGCCGGGATCGCACTTTTCAGCGTCCTCGATGAGGAATGCCGAGCCGCCGGCGTGGAGTGGATGGTCGTCGCCAACCCCGTCGTCAACGCGCTGCTGGGCGACTACGGCGACCCCGCCGAGGCGCCTTTCCCGGTGACCCGTTCGGTTCATGAGGCGCTGCGCTACCTGGCCGACGGCATCAACTGGCGCCGCCAGTTGGTTCTGCCGCTGGTCAAGAAGTCGGCTTAGCCCGCCGGAGCCGGATCAGGCCGAGGACGGCGAAAATTCCGGCGACGGACGCCAGCAACAGTGTCAGCACCAGTTGCTGCGGGTCGTAGACCACCGACATGGTGGTCGGCTGCCCGTCTGCGACGGGCGCCACGGCGATCGTCGACCGTGTCTGCAACCAGCTGAACCCCGTGGCCACCAGGGCGGCCGCCGCCAGCGCCAACTCCACTATCGCGCGGGTCGTCACAGGATCGACTCGTTGTCGTCGTCGAACGGGTCCATCTCGTCGGCAACCTCGGCGACGTAGGGACCGACCCGCCGCTCCACCAGCGGCGTGAGGGCGTCACGCAGGTGGCGATGCCGGCGCGCCCACGCCTGCGCGGTGCGCCCGCCGGTGAGCTTGAGTCCGATGCCGTAGCGGCCACGCGGCACCCCCACCAATTCGCCCAGCGCCCGCGCCGACTGCCACCTGGCCAGCGGCTTGTCCGATTTCACCGAGTTCTCGGCCTCGGGGAACACCTTGAGGATCTCGCGCACCAGGATGGTTTCGGTGCCCTGGCGCAGAGCGTCTTCGGTCAGCTCGACCGAGGTGTGGATCCGCGCAGCCTTGACCTGCAGCGCCACGAACGCCGACACCAAGACCAGGAAGACGGACGGAACGAGGAAGGAGATCGGGACGTGGTTGACGTGCTGGATGTAGATCAGCGAGGCCGCCGACAGTGGTCCCGCCAGCACCCAGTACCAGCTCGCACCGGACTCGTAGAACAGGGGCTTGTCAGCGGGCTTGTCCCCCCGCTCGTCTGCAGATTCCATGTGCGCCTCCGTCACGCCAGCCACCTCGCCGCGTCGGCGGCCCAGTAGGTCAGCACGAAGTCAGCCCCCGCACGTCGGATACTGGTCAACGACTCCAGTGCCGCGGCACGTTCGTCGATCCAATTGTTGGCCGCCGCCGCACAAATCATCGCGTACTCTCCCGAAACCTGGTAGGCCGCCACCGGCACCGGGGAGACGCCGGCGGTTGCCGCCAGCACGTCCAGGTACCCCAGCGCGGGCTTGACCATGACCATGTCTGCGCCTTCGTCGAGATCCAGCCCGACCTCGCGCAGCGCCTCGCGCGCGTTGCCCGGCTCCTGCTGATAGGTGCGCCGGTCACCGGACAGGCTGGAGGCCACGGCCTCGCGGAACGGGCCGTAGAACGCCGAGGCGAACTTGGCGGCGTACGCGAGGATCGCGACGTCGGAGTAACCCGCGGCGTCCAGGCCGTCCCGGATCGCCCCCACCTGGCCGTCCATCATGCCGCTCGGACCTACCACATGCGCACCCGACTCCGCTTGTGCCACAGCCAATTCCACATAACGAACCAAGGTGGCGTCATTGTCCACCCGGCCCCGCTCGTCGATCACCCCGCAGTGCCCGTGCTCGGTGAACTCGTCCAGACACGTGTCGGCCATCAGGACGGTGGCGTCGCCGAGATCCTTCGAGAGATCCCGCAACGCCCGGTTGAGGATGCCGTCCGGATCGGTGCCGGCCGAGCCTGCCGCGTCCTTGTCCTGCGCACAGGGCACACCGAAGAGCATGAGTCCACCGACACCGGCGGCGACCGCGTCGGCCGCGGCACTGCGCAACGAGTCGCGGGTGTGTTGCACCACACCCGGCATGGAGGAGATCGGCCGCGGTTCGTCGATGCCGTCGGCGACGAACATCGGCAGCACCAAATGCCTTGGCTCCAAGGACGTTTCGGCCACCAGGCGACGCATCGCCGGGGTGGAGCGGAGCCGGCGCGGCCGCTGCCTCATTCTTGTCCGGCGACTCTGCGTTGAGGGCGGAGGTCACTCGCACGCTTGCGCCACTCACGCAGAGTCAACGCAAGATGGGTCATCGCCGGCGGCTCTTTTTGCGCGGCGGCGGCAGGGCGCCTTCGGCGCGCAACCGAGCAGCGTGCTCGGCCAGCGCGTCGACCAGGGGACCCACCGCGGCGGTCTCCGGCTGGACATCCACCCGCAAGCCGAACTCGGCCGCGGTCTCGGCGGTCTTGGGCCCGATGCAGGCGATGATGGTCCGCGCGTGCGGCTTGCCGGCGATGCCGACAAGGTTGCGCACGGTGGAGCTGGAGGTGAAGCACACCGCGTCGAAGCCACCCGTCTTGATCATCTCCCGGGTGGACGCCGGCGGCGGGGCAGCCCGCACCGTCCGGTAGGCGGTGACGTCCTCGATCTCCCAGCCACGCTCACGCAGGCCCTCGGCCAGCGTCTCGGTGGCGATGTCCGCACGCGGCAGCAGCACCCGGTTCACCGGGTCGAAAATGCTGTCGTAGGGCGGGAATTCGTCGAGCAGGCCCATCGACGACTGCTCCCCGGACGGCACCAGCTCGGGACTGATCCCGAAGGCGCGCACCCGGTCTGCCGTCGCCTCACCGACGCAGGCGATCTTGACACCGGAGAATGCGCGGGCGTCCAGACCGAACTCGCCGAACTTCTCCCACACCGCACGGACCGCGTTGGTCGAGGTGAACACCACCCACTGGAACCGGCCGTCCACCAGGCCCTTGACCGCACGCTCCATCTGCGCGGGGCTGCGGGGCGGCTCCACGGCGATGGTCGGCACCTCGATGGGCAGCGCGCCGTACGACGTCAGCCGCTCGCTCATCTCGCCGGCCTGGTCCTTGGTACGGGGCACCAGCACGGTCCAGCCGTACAGGGCCCGGCTCTCCCACCAGTTCAGCTTGGACCGGCTGGCCACCGTCTTGCCGATGGTGACCACCAACGGGCCGGTCAACGGTCCGGCCGGGTCCGTTCCGCCGCCCAGGACGGCCGGATCGGTCAGGCCCTGCAGCGTGGTTTCCACCGAACGCTGCTGGCAGGTGGTGCCCTGCGCGGTCACCACGCACGGCGTGCTGTCGGACAGCTCATGGTCGATCAGGGTGCGCGCAGCGTCAGCCAGATGCGACGCCGTGGCCTGCAGAATCAGCGGGCCGGGCGCGGCGGCCAGCGCCTCCCAGTCGACGTCCCCGCGCACGTCGGCGACGGTGTGCGAGGAGCCCAGCGGCAACCCGGCGTAGGTCGGCACCGCACTGGTCGCGGCCAGGCCGGGCACGATCTCGACGTGCAGGTGAGCGCGAGCGACGGCGTTGACCTCGGTGATCACCGCGTCCACCGACAGCGGGTCGCCGGCCACCAACCGGACCACGTCGGCGCCCGAGCGGGCTTCCGCGGTCAGCGTTTTCGCGACCTCGGCGGGATCGCCGAGCGCGGGACGCACGTCCGGGCCTTCCGAGATCACCGCGGCGGCGGTTTCCGGGCTGGACGAACCGGCGGCGGTATCCGCGCTGGCCGGCGCCGTCTCGGCGGGGGCCGGGCCGGACACCGGAGGCAGATCCTTGCCGATCAGCGCCAGCACCGCCTCGGGCACATCGGGGTCAGTGAACACCAAGGCCGCGTTCGCCAGCACCGTGGCAGCCCGGGTGGTCAGCAGCCCGGGGTCGCCAGGACCGGAGCCCACGAACGTGATCCGGCCCGGTGTCGGCTTACGCCCTCGCGTCATCGTTGTCGCTCCCAAGTCTCTTTCAACTTCCTCGCGCGGGGTCTTCCCGCGCTCCCCTCATCAACTCTGCGGCGCCCAGTTCGAACAGCTCCGCGGCTACCGAGATGCCCAACTCCCGTGCCCGATCGGATCTGCCGATGCCAGACGCGCGGATCACATCGGATCCGTCGAGTGCCGCCACGCAGCCGCGCAGCGACAGCTCTTCGAAGACCCGCCCCTCCTCATCGATGGACTCGACCACTTCCGCGATCGCGCCCACCGGTGCCGAGCAACCGGCCTCCAATTCGGCGAGCAGGGTGCGCTCCGCGGTGACCGCCGCACGTGTGTCGGCGTCGTCCAGTTCGGCCAACACCGCCGCCAAGCGACTGTCGTCGGACCGGCATTCGACGGCGAGAGCTCCCTGAGCAGGTGCTGGCAACATCTGCACCGGCTCGAGCGTCTCGGTGACGTCGCCGAGACGGCCCAGTCGGGCCAACCCGGCCCGGGCCACCACGACGGCGTCAAGATCACCACTGCTTACCCTGTTCAACCTGGTATCTAGGTTGCCTCGTAGGGGGCGGATTTCCAAACCGAGACCCAGTGCTCTAAGCTGTGCGGCCCGCCGCGGCGACGACGTCCCCACCAGCGACCCGGCCGGCAACTCTCCGAGCACCAACCCGTCGCGGGCCACCAGGGCGTCGCGGGGGTCGTTGCGCGGCGGAATGGCCGCGATGGTGAACCGGGGGTCTTCGGCGGTCGGCAAATCCTTGTGGGAGTGCACCGCCGCGTCGACGCGGCCCTGCTCCATCGCCTCGCGCAGTGCGGTGGTGAAGACGCCCACACCCAACTCTTCGATCGGTGCCGACGACCGGTCCCCAATTGTGCTGATCGTCACCAACTCGGCGGGATGGCCGTTGGCGATGAGAGCGTCCCTGACGGTCGCGGCCTGGGTGGTGGCCAGCAGGCTGCCCCGAGTGCCTATCCGGATCACGTGTGCCAATCGGTCACTCGGCCGCAGGGTTGTCGAATTCCGTTGCCAGAACCTGCAATTCACCGGCGGTGGCAACAGCGTCGACAGCGGTTTGTTCCAGTTCGAAGAGTTCGCGCAGCGCCTCGGCGTAACTGTCGCCGCCGGGTGCGCTGGCCAGCTGCTTGATCCGCACCGTGGGTGCATGCAGCAGCTTGTCCACCACTCGGCGCACCGTGCGGGCCACCTCTTCGCGTTCGGCTGAGTCCAGGCCGGGCAGCCGGTTGTCCAGGCGCAGCAGTTCGGCCTCGACGACGTCGGCGGCGCGCTGGCGCAGCGCGGTGACGGTCGGGGTGACCTCGGCCATTCGCTGCCCGGTCAGGTAGGCCGCCACTTCCGCGGCGACGATGTGGCGCGCCGCGTCGACATCGGCGGCCGCCGCATGCGCCGACGGTTCGTGTTGCACCCGGTCCACGTCGACTACCAGGACGCCGGGCAACCCGGCCACTGCCGGGTCGACGTCGCGGGGCATTCCGAGATCGCAGATGATCAGGGGTTTTGCAGCCTCGTCCCGGCGCGCGTTGACCAGGCCGTGGTGTACGTCGGCCAGCGAGATCACCGGGCTGACGGCTCCGGTACAACTGACCACCACGTCGGCGTCGGCCAGCGCCTCGGCGAGCCGATCCAGCGTCAGCGCCTCGGCCGGCACGCCGGACGCCTCGATCCGGTCCGCCAGCCGGGTGGCCCTGGCCAGCGACCGGTTCAGCACATGCACCCGGCCGATGCCCGCGCGCGTCAGGTGGGCGGCCGCGAGGGCGCCCATCGCTCCGGCGCCGACCACCACGGCAGTCTTGCCGGTGAGCGTGCCCAGCTTGCGTTCGGCGATGTCCAGCGCGACCGACACCACCGAGGCGCCGGCGGCGTCGATCGCCGTCTCGGAGTGCACCCGCTTGCCCACCGACAGCGCGCGCTGGGCGAGCTCGTGCAACACCCGGCCGACCGCGCTGTTGGCCTCCGCAGAGGCGTAGGCGCGGCGCACCTGCCCCAGTACCTGCTGCTCGCCGACCACCGCCGAATCCAGACCGCTGGCCACCGCGAACAGGTGCTCGACGGCAGCCTCGCTGTAGCGCACGTAGGCGTGCTTGGTCAGATCGCTCATCGGGAGCCCGGAGTACTCGGCGAGCACCTGCCCGACCACCGATAGTCCGCCGTGGAACGCCTCGACCACGGCGTAGACCTCGACACGGTTGCACGTCGAGAGCACCATGGCCTCGCTGACCAGCGGCGACTGCAGCACCGAGTCAACGATCTTGACCTGATCGGACTCATCGATACTGAGTTGTTCCAGCACGGAGACCGGCGCACTGCGGTGCGAAACCCCGAAGAGCAGGATGCTCACGGCAGCATCACCTGGCCCGCTCCCTTGCAGCGTCGGAAAGTGAACTACTACCTACGGTAGACGGTTGTCAGGTGGGCTACCAAATAATCAGCGCTGACGGTCACCGGGCCGTAAGGTCGGCACGCAACCGCGGCTCGTCGATCTCCCAGTAGCTGTGCTCCCGGCCGTCCAGCAGGACCACCGGCAGCCGATCTCCGAATTCGGCTCGCAGCCCGGGATTTCCCGCCTGCGCCTCGGCGTCCACGTCGGTGCTGTCCAGATCGAAGCCGAGCTCGTCGGCCAGTTCGGCCAGCCGCGCATGAACCCGGTCACAGATGGCGCAACCGGCGCGGGTCAACAGGTGCACCTGCGGTCGGCTCGCGGACGTGACCATGGCCACCAGTCTGACATTTGCCTGGCTGTGGACGGATAGGGTTGATGTCGGCTCGACAGCTACCCAGCGACTTGGAGGTTTGGCTCATGTCTTCCATGGCTTCCTCTGAACCCGTGAGCGGTCGCGTCGACCTGGAGTCGCTGGCAGCCGATGCCAGCGCCGAACGTGCCCTGGCCGACATCGCGGCCAATGAACCGAGTGACCGTCCGCAGCCGCCCATCGACCTGACCGCAGCCGCGTTCTTCGACGTCGACAACACCCTGGTCCAGGGCTCGTCGGCGGTGCACTTCGGCCGCGGGCTGGCCGCCCGCGACTACTTCACCTACCGCGACGTCCTCGGATTCGTCTACGCCCAGGCCAAGTTCCAGGTACTCGGCAAGGAGAACAGCAACGACGTCGCGGCCGGAAGGCGCAAAGCGCTGGCCTTCATCGAGGGCCGGTCGGTCGACGAGCTGGTGCGCCTCGGAGACGAGATTTACGACGAGATCATCGCCGACAAGATCTGGCCGGGCACCCGCGAGCTCACCCAGATGCACCTCGACGCCGGTCAGCAGGTGTGGCTCATCACCGCCACCCCCTACGAACTCGCGTCGACCATCGCCCGTCGGCTGGGCCTTACCGGTGCCCTGGGCACCGTGGCCGAATCGGTTGACGGGATCTTCACCGGCCGGCTGGTGGGCGACATTCTGCACGGCACCGGCAAGGCCCATGCGGTGCGTTCGCTGGCCATCCGGGAGGGCCTCAACCTCAAGCGCTGCACCGCTTACTCCGACAGCTTCAACGACGTGCCCATGCTGTCCCTGGTGGGCACCGCGGTCGCGATCAATCCCGACGCCCGACTGCGCAGCCTGGCCCGGGAACGAGGGTGGGAGATCCGCGACTTCCGGACCGCCCGCAAGGCCGCCCGCATCGGTGTGCCGTCCGCTCTGGCGCTGGGAGCGGCGGGTGGCGCACTGGCCGCGTTGGCGTCCCGCCGTCAATCACGCTGATAAGCTGCGCCGCTGAGCTAACTCTTCGATCGGAAAGCAGCGTCATGACAGTTCCCCAGGGAGCCGAAGGAATCATCGGTAAGCACTACCGGCAGGAAGACTACTTCGTGGTGGGGCGCGAAAAGATCCGTGAATTCGCCCTTTCGGTCAAAGACGACAACCCGATTCACCACAGCGAAGCCGTCGCCGCCGAGGCCGGCTACGAGGCGCTGCCCGCCCCCCTGACGTTCCTGGCCATCGCCGGGCGGCGTGTTCAGCTCGAGATCTTCACCAAGTTCAGCATCCCGATCAACATCGCCCGAGTCATGCACCGCGACCAGAAATTCAAATTCCACCGGCCGATCGTGGTCGGCGACGAGTTGCACTTCGACACCTATCTCGACTCGGTCATCCAGTCCCACGGAACGGTTCTGGCCGAAATACGCAGCGAGGTGACCGATGCCGAAGGCAAGCCGGTGATCACCAGTGTCGTCACCATGTTGGGCGAAGCGGCACAGCATGACTCGGACGCCGAGGCGACGGTGGCCGCAATTGCATCCATTGGATAGCGGCAGGTAGCGTCGGATTAATGACAGAAGGCACAACGGGTGGCACCCAGCTGCATCCGCCGGTCGAGGCGGTGCAGTCGCACTACGACCGTTCCAACGAATTCTTCAAGCTGTGGCTCGACCCTTCGATGACCTACAGCTGCGCTTACTTCGATGAGAACCCCAACATCGATGAGCCGCAGACCAAGACGCTCGAAGAGGCACAGTTCGCCAAGCGCAAGCTCGCGCTGGACAAGCTCAACCTCGAGCCCGGGATGACGCTGCTCGACATCGGCAGTGGCTGGGGTTCGACGATGCGGCACGCCGTCGAGCACTACGACGTCAACGTGATCGGCCTGACGCTCAGCGAGAACCAGCTCGCGCACTGCCAGCAGAAGTTCGACGAGATGGACAGCCCGCGCCGCAAAGAGGTGCGCTTGCAGGGCTGGGAGCTGTTCGACGAACCCGTCGACCGCATCGTGTCGCTGGGAGCGTTCGAGCACTTCGCGGACGGCGCCGGCGACGCGGGCTACGAGCGGTACGCCACGTTCTTCAAGAAGTACTACAGCTTGCTGCCCGATGACGGCCGGATGCTGCTGCACTCCATCGTGGTGCCCACCGCCGAAGAGGGTAAGGCGATGGGACTGAAGACGACGATGACCCTGCTGCGCTTCATCAGCTTCATCCTCCGGGAGATCTACCCCGGTGGGAAGTTGCCACAGGTGGAGCAGGTCGACCGTTACTCGACCGAGGCCGGCTTCAAGATCGAGCGCCACCACTACATCGGGAAGAACTACGTTCCGACCCTGAACACGTGGGCCGACGCGCTGGAAGCCAACAAGGAGCGGGCCATCGAGCTCAAGGGTGAGCAGGAGTACGAGACCTTCATGAAGTACCTGAGGGGCTGCTCGGACCTGTTCCGCGACGGCTACACCAACGTTTGTCAGTTCACCCTGGTCAAGTAACTCCACTCGCTGCGCGAGCAGACGCGAAAGCCCCGGTTTCAGAACGAAATCGGGGCTTTTCCGTCTGCTCGCGTGACTTTGGGCGGCCTCAGCCGAGGAAGATGTTGCGACGACCGGCCAGCAACCGGTACAGCGTCTGCTGGATCGTCTCGCGGACCTGATCGGTCAGTTCGAAGGTGACCATCGGGTCCTCGGCGTCGCTGGGCGAATAATCGGCAGTCTGGATCGGCTCACCGAACGCGATCCGCCACTTGGACGGCAGCGGCACCAGGCCGGCGGGGCCGGCCAACGGGAACAACGGCGTCACCGGGAAGTAGGGCACACCCAACAACCGCGCCAGCAACTTCACATCGGTCAGCATCGGGTAGATCTCTTCGGAGCCGATGATCGAGCAGGGCACGATCGGCGCCTTGGTACGCAGGGCCGCCGAGACGAATCCACCGCGACCGAACCGCTGCAACCGGTAGCGATCCTCGAAGCGCTTGCCCAGCCCCTTGTAGCCCTCCGGGAACACCGCGGTCAGTTCGCCGGACGCCAGCAGCCGGTGGGCGTCAGTCGTGCAGGCCATGGTGTGACCCGCTTTTCGGGCCGCCGAGCCCACCACCGGCAGGTCGAACACCATGTCGGCGGCCAGCAGGCGCAGATCGCGCTGTGCCGGGTGTTCGTCATGCACGGCAACCGACAGCATCAGACCGTCGAACGGCAGCACTCCGGCGTGGTTGGCCACTACCAGTGCCGCGCCCTCGCTCGGGATGTTCTCGATACCGCTGACCTCGACCCGGAACCACGAGTTGAAAAAGAACCTCAGCAAAGGCCGCACGATCGCGTCGTTGAAGTGCGGATCGAATCCGAATTCGTCGACGCTGTAATCGCCGATCAGCCGCTGCCGGAAGAATCCGGCAACGGCGGCGACGCGCTGAGCGAGGTCGTTGAGCGGCGCCTCACCGGAGGACGACCCGCCGGTCGCGCGGCGGTGCTCGTCTATCTCGCGGACGACGGCAGCAAGCTCTTCAGCCGATGCGGCACCGTTCGGATCGGAGAGCAGCGAGGGATGCTGACGGGTGGCGTCCGTGCGTTGATCGGCACGGCGGCGTGCCGCTACGCGACCCCGATTGCTGTGCAGTGGAATAACATTCGCTCTGGTTTCACCCGCCACGTTATCTACCCAAATCTATCTGCGACCCCGCCCACGGAATGGGACTTCGGCTTCCCCAGCGCTGCGCCACCGCTATGGCACGACCCTCCCAGGAGCGTACCCGATGCGGGTCGATTATGGGAGTCAAGTTGCGCCCGCGGACGTAGTCGTCAAACGCCTCTGCCGTAGACCATTTCGGCTGGTAGCCGAGCTCCGAACGCATTCGGGTGGTATCCATTACGCGGCCATAGCTGAGGTACGCGAACTGATCGCGGCTGATCTCGTTATAACGGTTGGCACGTCGCAGTGAATCGAGGGCCCACACACCGAAACCGGGTACTGGCAAGGGAATTCGTCCGGAACGACGAATCGCCTGCGACAGCATGATGATTCCGTCGGCGCCGATGTTGAAGGTGCCGGCCCTACCGGCCATCGCCGCGCGCTCCAGCGCGCCCAGCGCGTCCTGCTCGTGCAGCAACTGCAGCCGGGCGTCGCGGCCGAACATCGTTGGCACCAAAGGCCCCGCGAGGTAACGCGACAACGAGGTGTCCATCGCCGGGCCGATCATGTTGGCCAGCCGCAGGATGGTGACCGCGATATCGGGCCGCCGCCGGCCCAGCCCCCGGACGTATCCCTCGATGTCCAGACTGTCCTTGGCAAACCCCTCGCGGAAGGGTCGGCGGCTGCTGCTGTCCTCGGTGAACATCACCGGGTCGTGCGGGCTCGAGCCGTAGACCTCCGAGGTCGACTTCAGCACAACCCGGCGCACCGACGGTGCCTTCTGGCAAGCGGCGAACAGCTGCATCGCGCCCATCACGTTGAGTTCCTTCAACGCCGCGGTGCCGCCCGACCGCGGTGCGTACGACGCGGCCGCCGCATGCACCACCGTGTCGACTTCGCCGTTCCGAATCACCTTTGCGATGAAGGGGTTCCGGATGTCGGCACGGACGAACTCCGCGCGGCCCATCCGACGCAGCATGTCTTTGCTCGGCGCGATCGCATCCACCGCGATGACCCGGTTGATCAGCGGGTTCTGCACGAGACGCGCGGTCAGATAGCCGCCCAGGAACCGGCATGCGCCGGTGACCAACACCACCTTCGGGTAGTGCACCGTGTCTGCGTCGGGCTGCTGACCGCCGGCTCCGCCGCCCTCGTTCGACGAATCCACCTTGACAGCCTAACGACGAGGAGAAACGGAAGCGTTACGGACGGGTGACCATACCCGCGGGCTGCGCTTACTTGCCAAGTTTTCTGCGCTGTACCCGCGTGCGACGTAGCAGCTTGCGGTGCTTCTTCTTCGACATACGCTTGCGCCGCTTCTTGATTACTGAACCCATGAACTCCGCTATCTCACCGGCCGTCTAAGACCTCGAAAAAGGACCCAGCCACCTTACCGAACCCGGGGGCCGCAACACCAAACAGGCTTGGGCCGTCGGCCTCAGCGCGGGGATCCTGAACTCATCGAGGCTGGTCGAGCGCGCGTCAGGCGTGCGCCGCAACCGCCTACCCGGCGTCTTACCCGGCGTCCTACCCAGCGTCGAAGTACGACGTCTCCAGCATGTCGTGGACCGCCTTGGCGTGGACCCGGAAGGACCGCCCGACCCGAACCGCCGGCAGCTCACCGTTGTGCACCAGGCGGTACACCGTCATCTTCGACACCCGCATCAAGGCGGCCACCTCGGCGACGGTGAGGAATTGTGTCCGGGACTGGGCGGCGTCGGCGGATCCGGCCGCCTTACCTGCAGAATCCCGTGCCGACGGCCCATTCGTTGACGTCATCGCAACCCAATCGTGTCAGGCCCGCGCAATGCCAGCGGCTTCCCCTCCGCTGGCACCCACTCGGGCATACAAGAGGAGAATAGCGGGACTAGTGGGGTTACTGGTACTGGTGAGAGACAATCGGTTCAAATTTCTTGAATTATTCCGATGTAATTCTCAGCTGCTCAGAGCGGTTTTTCGCCGCCTGGACCGCCGCGTCGACCGCCACCCGGAATCCGCCGCGTTCCAGCGCGCGCAGCCCGGCCGCGGTGGTGCCCCCCGGTGAGGTGACCGACGCCCTCAGCTGTGCCGGCGAGGTGTCCACTCGCAGGCCGATCGGCTCACCGTCGGCCGGCCGGCCACCTTCGTCCATCCGCTCGAGCAGCATCGCTGCCGATCCGGCCATCGTCTGCGCCGCCAGGTCCGTGGCCACCTGACGGCTCAACCCCACCGCGACCCCGGCGTCCACCAGGGCCTCGACGAGCAGGAAGAAATACGCCGGACCCGATCCCGACACCGCGGTCACCGCGTCCAGTTGCTGCTCGGGGACCGTGAGCACCCCGCCAACCGCGTCGAAAAGGTCGGACACCTCGTCCAGTTGCTCAGGGCTGACGAACCTGCCCTTGGCCAGCGCGGTGACCCCGGCGCCGACCAGCGCCGCCGCGTTGGGCATCGCCCGGATCACCGGTGTCCCGGCCGGCAGCTTGGACTCGAAGTAGGAGATGCCGACGCCGGCCGCCACCGTCACGAACACCTGCTCGGCACTGTCGTGCTCGGCCGCGGCTGCCGCGTCGGCGAGGTCGTCGATCACCGCCTCGACATCGGCCGGCTTGACCGCCACCACCACGAACGTGGCGTTCTCGGCTGCATCCTTGACCGACGCCGCCACCAGTACGCCATAGGTATTCGACAGGTACTTCGCCCGGTCGGGCATTCGTTCGGCCACCACCAGGTCTTTGACCTGCCGGCCTGCCCGCAGCAGGCCGGACAACAGTGCCTCGCCGATACTGCCGCCGCCGATAATCGCGATTCTTGCCATGCCGGAGAGCATTCCAGACACAGCGGCCGTGCTACCGGGCAGGCAGCCCGGGCGGTACGAGGGCCAATTGGCGGGCCTGCACCACCAGCCGGCCCAACCGGTCGACGACGATGTGGTCCTCGTCGAACCAGTCGTGCCCGATCTCGAGACACGTGGCGACGATGCGCAGCCAGCCGTCGGCGGGCAGGGACCGAAGCAGGGCGGTGAGCTGAACGGTGGGCGCCCAGCCGGTCCGGTCCACGGCGAAGGTCACCGGCGCTGACAGGTCGCCGCACATCAGCGCGAAGAGCCCGTCCGGGGCAACGTCACGCGGACGCGCCCACATCTGGAGCAGCGGCGGACGCCCGTCGCCGGTCGGCTCCATCGTCGACAGCACGGGGCGGATGTCGCAGCCCGCGCCCAGGTGCACCAGGCCGGCCAGTCGGTGGCCCGGCCCGATCGGCTCCAGATCCTCCGGCGGTTCAGGTGGCATCAGATCCAGCACCGGGTTGGCCGACAGCAGCGGCTCGCTCTCGCCCGGCAGATGGTGTTCGGGTTCGCCCAGGGTCACGACGGCGTGCACCGCGGCGCGCCCGCCCTGGACCAGCTCCACATCGGCCACGGTGATCCGGCGGCCGCGCTTGCGTGCGGTGGTCACCAGTTGCACCGGGCCCGGATCGGGGGCCGACAGGAAGTTCGCGGACACCGCGACCGGATGCAGGTGGTCCCCGCCGTACGCGGTCCGAGCGGCGTTGGCACACAGCGCGATCATCGCGCCGCCGTGCACCTTCGGGCCGATGGTCCAGTTCTTGTCGAGGGCGCCCTCGTACACCTGGCCGTCCGGGCCCGTGTCGACTTCGCGCAGCGCCATGGCCGCGGTGAACAGTGCACCCATGTCAGCGCAGCAGATTTGTGCGGGCGAACTGCAACGACTCGACGAGCATGGCTTCGCGCTCCGCGGCCGACCGTGCTCCCGAGGTGGACACTTCCAGCACCACGTGACCGGTGAAATCACTCGCGGCCAGCAGCTGGCACACCTCGGCGGTCGGTTGGGTGCCGCGGCCAGGCACCAGGTGCTCGTCGGCGGGCAGGCCGCTGCCGTCACACAGATGCAGATGGACCAGTCCCGATCCCATCCGCTGCGCCATCTCCAGCGAGTCGGTGCCGGCGGTGGAGGTGTGCGAGAGGTCCAGCGTGTAGTGCGCGTGATTGCCGTCCAGCGGGTCGTAGGACGGCGCGAACGCCGAGATCGCCGGGCCCGGCCCGCCGCCTCGCCGGCGCATCCGCTCGCGGCTCTGATCACTGCCGAAGAACCGGTCGGCACGGAACGGGAACATATTCTCGACGGCCACCATGACGCTGCTGGATTCTTCCAGGGTCCGGACCTGTTCGCGAAATCCCTCGGCATACCGCCGTTGCCACCGGAACGGCGGATGCACGACGACGGTCTGCGCGCCGAGCTGTTCGGCGGCACGCACGCTGCGGTCCAGCTTCACGATCGGATTGGCGCCCCACACCCGCTGTGAGATCAGCAGGCAGGGGGCGTGCACGGACAGCACCGGGACGCCATAGCGCCGTGACAGCCTGCCGATCGCGTCGATGTCCTGGCTGACCGACTCGCCCCACACCATCAACTCGACGCCGTCGTAGCCGAGTCGGGCCGCGTACTCGAACGCGGCCTCGGTTCGCAGGGGGTAGACCGAGGCCGTCGACAAGCCGACTTTGATTGCTGGGCGCACTGTGTGTCTGAGGCGCCTAACCGGTCTGCAACAGAGCCATCGGTCCGAGGGTGATCAGCGCACCCACCGCAACCGCGATCAGCGTGCTGGCAATGTCCTCGGTCTTCCGGACCACCCGCACACCGACCACCAGGCCGAGGATCACCAGCACCGAAAGCACCAGCGCCACGATCGAGTTCCACCGCCACAGCTGGTCGAACGCGATGAACAGACCCGCGCCGAACGCAACGGCCAAGATGGACTGCAGCACGGTGAGCGCCGCACGGCCCAGTGCCGCCGCGGTGCTGCCGGAGCGGCGCCGCGGCGCTGCCACCCCGGAGTCGACGTCTCGCTCGTCCACTGCCGGGCGCTCGCTGCGCCGTCGGGCCACCTCGTCGGCGATCGACTGTCCGCCGAACAGCGTGTGCTCGGCGCCGTCCTCCGGCTCCTGCAGGTAGGAGCGCACGTATGCGGAGTCCTCGACGGACTCCTCGGCCTCGCTGATCTCGCTGTCCAGGACGTCGACCGAGGCGTCGGTGTAGTGCCCCACCGGGTCCGGGCTCATGCTGTCGGCCCCGGACTGTTGCGTGTCGGAGTCGCGGACGTCGTCCAAGTGCCGCACCGGGCGCGGGTATTCGCTGCGCTCCGGTCCGGTCCGGCGGGTGGCGATCGGTTCGGACTTGGGCCAGCGCGGCTCGGGCTCGGCCCAGTACGGGGTCTTCGGTTCCGGCTCGGGGGCGGCGACTGTGCCCTGTTTCGAGGCCGGTTCGGGAGTCCGTTCGACGACGGGTTCGGGAGCGCGTTCGACGACGGGTTCGGCAGCCCGTTCGACGACGGGTTCGGGCGCGGGTGGGGCGGCCGGTGCGGGCGCCGGCACGTCCCGCTTGACGGGCGGCGGCGCCGGCGGACGGTCGTCGCGGATGATCGGGATCTCGCCGGTCAGTTCGGCAACGGTCACCGAATCGTCACCACGCCGGCGGCGGCGCCGGCGCGTGACCGCGGGAGCTCCGATGGTTCCATTCCTGGCCAGCAGTTCGGCCACCGAGATCTGCTTGGTGTCCTCGGAGTCTGGTTCGGTCATGGTTTGTTGCCTCTCGATCGGTTAGGCGAGTTCCGATCAACCAACTGACGTCCAGCATCCCGCACCGACGTCTCCACCAGTGCCGTTCCGTCGGCTTCGGCATCGAGTTTGCGCAAGATGAGACCCTCCCGTAGCGCCCACGGGCAGATATCCACCTGATCGATCGACAGCGCTCGCATGCTCGCCTCCGCCACCAGAGCGCCTGCGACGATCTGCGGTGCCCGCTCGGCGCTGACTCCTTCCAGTTCTGCCCGGTCAGCGGTCGTCATCCTAGAGATGAAAGATATGAGTTGTCTGAGGCCGTTTGCTGTGAGCGTCCGCTTCACCCGCGGACCGGCCGCCGACGGCGCGGCGCCGGTCAGGCGCGCCAGGGAGCGGAACGTCTTGGACGTGGCCACCGCGAGATCCGGCGTGCCGGCGTCCAGGACCGTCGCCGCGGCCTCGGACAGCTCGGCATCCAGCCAGTCGCGGAGCATCCCCACCCGGCGCCGGCCGGGTGGGTCGTCGGGCAGCCACTCGCGGGTCAACCGTCCCGCGCCCAGCGGCAGCGACATCGCTACCTCGGGCTCCTCGTCCACTCCGCTGGAGACCTCGAGTGAGCCGCCACCGATGTCGAGGTTGACGATGCGCCCCGCACTCCATCCGAACCAGCGCCGTACCGCCAGGAACGTCAGGCGCGATTCGTCGACGCCGCGCAGCACCTGAAGCTCGACACCGGTCTCTTTCCGGACCCGGGCCAGCACGTCGTCGGAATTCTCGGCGTCCCGGACGGCGGACGTCGCGAACGCCATCAACTCGGCACACCCGGAGCTGACGCCGATCTTGGCGAACTCGTCGATGGTGGACACCAGTTTGTCGGCGCCGCGCTTGGTGATCCGGCCCGAGCTGTCGGTGGCCTCGGCCAGGCGCAGGGTGGCCTTGGTGGAACTCATCGGCGTCGGATGCCCACCCCGGTGGGCATCGACCACCAGCAAGTGGACGGTATTACTGCCCACGTCCAACACACCCAATCGCACGGATCAAACCTAGTCGGGCTGGCCACGGGCCCGTATCGCGACCCGCTGCGCGGCGCCCCACCCGGCCGCCCTGCGCTACCGGAATCGTGGACTAACGTTGCACCCGTGGCGAACTGGCGGCCCGGACAAGAGGTCGATCTGGACTTCACCCGCGAATGGGTGGAGTTTTACGACCCGGACAATCCCGAACATCTCATCGCGGCCGACATGACGTGGCTGCTGTCGCGGTGGACGTGCGTGTTCGGCACACCGGCGTGCCAGGGCACCGTGGCCGGCCGCCCCGACGACGGCTGTTGCTCCCACGGCGCCTTTCTGTCCGACGACGACGACCGCGCCCGGTTGGACGACGCGGTGCAGAAGCTGACCAAGGACGACTGGCAGTTCCGCGACAAGGGCTTGGGCCGCAAGGGCTATCTGGAGCTCGACGAGAACGACGGCGAACCGCAATATCGCACCCGCAAACACAAGAACGCCTGCATCTTCCTGAACCGCCCGGGGTTTCCCGGCGGCGTCGGATGCGCACTGCACAGCAAAGCCCTCAAGATAGGCGTGCCGCCGCTGACGATGAAGCCCGATGTGTGCTGGCAGCTGCCGATCCGGCGCAGTCAGGACTGGGTGACCCGGCCCGACGGCACGGAGATCCTCAAGACCACCGTCACCGAGTACGACCGCCGCGGCTGGGGTTCCGGCGGCGCGGACCTGCACTGGTACTGCACCGGCGACCCCGCCGCCCACGTCGGCGCCAGCCCGGTCTGGCAGAGCCTCGCCGACGAACTCACCGAGCTTCTCGGCGAAAAGGCTTATGCCGAGCTTGCCGCAATGTGCAAGCGGCGCAGCCAATTAGGACTTGTTGCGATCCATCCGGCCACCCGGGCCGCCGAGTAGACACGGCGGCTTTTCAATGTGTTTGCCGAATTTGGTCGCGGCTCAGCCCCACCGCACTAGTATCCGCTGATACTGCAGGGCCCGTGCCGGGTCGCATTCGGGTTGCACCACGGCCGGCGGATCAGGGAGGCGAACGTGTCTTTCATGCTTTCCGTTCCAGACGTCGTGGCATCAGCAGCGGCTGACCTGGCCCGCCTGGGTTCAACAATCCAGGACGCCAACAGCGCCGCGGCGGCCACCACCACCCGGATGCTGCCCGCAGCCGCCGACGAGATATCGACGGCGGTGGCGGCGTTCTTCGGTGAACAGGGGCTGAGTCAACAATCCCTCGCCTTGCAGGCCGCCGCATTTCACGAGCGATTCGTCCAGGCTATGTCGGCAGGGGCGGCGTCGTACGCGACCGCTGAAACGGCCAACGCCGGCCCGCTGCAACTGCTGCTCGATGCCATCAACGCGCCTACCCAGACTTTGCTGGGACGGCCGCTGATCGGCAACGGCGCGGCAGCGCCGGCCGGCAGCGGACAAAACGGCGGGGACGCCGGGATTTTGATCGGTAACGGCGGAAACGGTGGATCGGGCACCCTCAATCAGGGCGTGGCCGGCAACGGCGGCAATGGCGGAGCCGCGGGCCTGTTATGGGGCCGCGGTGGCAACGGCGGGGCGGGGGCGGCCAGCGGAAACCAAGCCCCCGGTGGTGCCGGAGGCAACGGCGCCGCGGGTGGATTCTTCGGCAACGGCGGCAACGGGGGCGCCGGCGGCCGCGGTGGTCCCGGTGATATCGGCGGTGTCGGCGGTGCAGGTGGCGCCGCCGGGTTCTTCGGCACCGGGGGCAACGGGGGCGCCGGCGGCGGCGGTGGCGGTGCCGGTGGCAACGCCGCCGTCGGTGGAGCGGGCGGCCGGGGTGGCTTGTTCTTCGGCGACGGCGGCGCGGGTGGTAATGGCGGCGACGCCCTGGCCGTAGGTAACGGCGCCGATGGTGGAGCCGGCGGCTTGGGCGGGCGCTTGTGGGGTAACGGCGGAGCCGGCGGGGCCGGCGGCAGCGGCGGCAATGTCGCCGGCGTCGGCGCAAACGGCGGGGCCGGCGGCGGCGGTGGACTGCTGTTCGGTGACGGTGGCGCGGGCGGCGGCGCCGGGATCGGATTCAACGGGTTGCCCGGCGCCGGCGGCAGCGGCGGAACCGCCGGCTTCCTGATCGGCAACGGCGGCGACGGCGGATTCGGCATCAGCGGCGGCGCTGCCGGTAAAGCAGGGGTGCTGATCGGCAACGGCGGCGACGGCGGGGTCGACACGGGCCAGTCCGGCACCAGCGCCGGATTTCTCTTCGGCAACGGCGGCGCCGGTGCCAATGCCTTGGCCGGTGGCAGCGCCGGCGGCAACGGCGGAAACGGTGGCCTGATCGGCGATGGTGGAGTTGGCGGCCGGGGAGCCAACAGCACCGCCGGTGCCGGCGGTGGTAACGGCGGAAACGGTGGACTGCTGTACGGCAACGGAGGGGTCGGCGGAAACGGCGGGACTGCCTCAGGAATCGGCCAGACGGGGGGCGGCGGCGGCCGGGGCGGCGCCGCCACCGGCTTGTTCGGCTCCGGGGGTGCCGGTGGACTCGGCGGCAACGCGAACGGAGCCAACGGATTCGGTGGCGGCGGCGGAGCCGGCGGATCCGCCCAGGGCTTCGGCAATGGTGGTAGCGGCGGAGCCGGCGGCAACGGCGGCAACATCGTCGGCGGTGGTGGCGCCGGCGGCGACGCCAAGTTCATCGGCAATGGCGGGGCCGGCGGCAATGCGGGGACCGGCGGCGCTATCGGCGCGGCCGGAGGCGGTGGCGGCAACGTATGGCTGATCGGCAACGGCGGCAACGGGGGCAACGGGTTCGCCCTGTCGCCCGGGGGCACCGGCGGAACCGGTGGGCTGCTGTACGGCCAGTACGGGACGAACGGCACACCCTAGCGGCGGTTGTCCCTGCTACGAGTCCCGGTAGGCCGCGATCATGCGCAGCGCGCTGGCGTTCAGGTACGCCTCGACGGCGCCCGCAGCACCCTCCGCGTCGCTGGCGGCCACCGCGTCGGTGATCGCCTGCAAGTCGGCGATCACCGGATCCGCGTCGTCGTAGGCGCGGGTGAGTTCGTGTTCGCGTCCCCCGAAGGCATCTTCCACCCAGCGGTACAGCAAACCCAGCGCACGGTTGCGGGTGCTGTGAATGAGGACGTGGAAGTAGGCCAGGTCCGCCGCTTGCCGCGCGGCTGAGGTCTCCGCCGTACGGACGTCGTCCAGCGCGGCGGCCAGCGCCTGGCGGTCCTCCGGCTTACCCCGCTGGGCAGCCAGCCGGCCGATCACCGGCCCCAGCGCCGCGCGGATCTCGAGCAGCTCCACCAGAAACTCCGGTCCCAGCTTGCGAACCAGGGCTTCCACCACCGCCGGGTGGGTGAGGCCCGCCGGATCCCGCACCACGCTGCCGCTGCCCTGCCGGACTTCGATCAGGCCCATCTGCTGCAGGCGGGCCAGACCCTGCCGCAGCGAAGTGCGGTTGACACCGAGCTGGTCAGCGAGGTCGCGCTCGGGCGGCAACGTCGACCCGGGCGGGAACACGCCGTCGAGGATGGCGTCGGCGATCGACGCGGCGATCTGCTCATCGACGCGCTGACGATCGGGCGGGGGCAGCGGGATTGATTGGTTCATTGGCTCAACCAATATAGTATGGTGGCGGCTGAACAGGCACAACCCCGGGCAGCGTGTCCCGATGGAGGTAATGCAGTGGACGACGAAATGCGATCGGCAGCGGCGCCGCGCTGGCGCGGCGCGCCAGGACGTCTCGAGGTGTGGTACGCCACCCTCTCCGACCCGGTGACCCACGCCGGCCTCTGGGTGCACTGCGAAACGGTCGCGCCGACGGCCGGCGCACCCTACGCCCACGGCTGGGTGACCTTGTTCCCGCCGCAGGGACCGCCGCGCACCGAGCGCTTCGGGCCTGAACCCGTCCAACCGGCAACCGGCACAACGTGGTTCGAGGCCGCCGGCGCCCTGGTGGGCCCCCAGCGTCTTACCGGACGCGCACGCTCGCTGACCTGGGACCTCTCCTGGAAGGACACGGCCGCGCCGCTGTGGACGTTCCCACGGGTGGCCTGGGAACGCGAAGTGCTGCCAGGCGCCCAGGTGGTGCTGGCACCCACGGCCGACTTCACCGGTTCACTGACCGTCGACGGCGCCGACCTGGCCGTCGACCGCTGGCGTGGCAACGTCGCCCACATCTACGGCCACGGCAACGCCAAGCGCTGGGGATGGATCCACGCCGACCTCGGAGACGGCGACGTCATGGAAGCAGTCACCGCGGTGTCGCACAAACCCGGGCTGAACCGGCTCGCCCCGCTGGCCTTCGTTCGCTTCCGGATTGACGGGAAAGACTGGCCCGCAAGCATTCTGCCGTCCCTGCGGATGCGGACGACGCTCGATCTGCAGCACTGGCAGATGGAAGGGCGCATCGGCCGGCACGCGGTCTTGATTCGGGTCGACCAGCCCCCGGAGCGTTGCGTCAGCCTGCAATACACCGATCCCGATGGCGGCACCTGCGTATGCACCAACACCGAGCAGGCCGATGTCTACGTCGAGTTCGGTGACCGCCGCTGGTCGGTGCAGGGCACCGGCCACGCCGAAGTCGGCCTGAGCGGACAGCAGGCACCGCCCGTCAACGAAAGGATCCCGTCATGAGTTTCGCTCTCGACCCACCGTTGCTGTTCGCCTCCGGGATGCTCATCGAGCGGCGGCTGCCCCCCGAGCGCCGCGACGTCGCCGAGGCCGCGGTGCTGGGCGTGTTCTTCGCCGGTTCGTTCGGCCTCTACAACAACGTCCCCGGACTCGGCTTTCTGTGGCGGCCGTTCCGCGCGCAGAACGGCCGTGATTTCATGTGGAACTCCGGCGCTTTCAGCCTCGACACCACCGAGTTGGACTGGCCGGCGCACGCCGCGGCCGGCGGCATCTTCGCCACCTACCCGTTCTTCCTCAAGCTCGGGCGCGCCCTCGGGCGGCGGGTTTCCGCACGCTCATGAGCAGGTTCGCGGATCGTGTCAGCCGCTCCTCGATAGCGTCCTTCGGCACCGCACTGCTACCGCAGGAGCATGGCGGGCCAACCTCGGCAGAGTTCGCCGAGCGCGTCGACCGGTACCTGTCGCGCATCCCCGCCACCTCGCGGCTGGCGGTGCGGACCGGGTTGTTCTCCCTGGCAGCGGCGAGCTATCTGACCACTGGACGGTCGATGGCGCGACTGGGCCCCGGCGAACGCGAGCAGGTGCTGCACCGCATCGCGGCGCTGAACGCCGAAGCGGGCGCCGCGGTCGAGGGCATGAAGGTGATCAGCCTGCTGGCCAACGGCGCGGATACCTATGCGGGAGAACTGCTGTCACGCGCCCAGGACGACGCTGCGGTGCGCCCGGACGCGGTTCTGGACGTCACCCGCTCGGTGGACAGTGCCTCCGTCGTCACCACCGACGTGGTGATCGTCGGATCCGGCGCCGGCGGCGCGATGGCAGCCCGGACCCTGGCCCGGGCGGGACGCGGCGTCGTCGTGCTCGAGGAGGGCCGGCGCTGGACCGTCGAGGAGTTCCGCACCACCCACCCGATCGACCGGTACGCCGGTCTGTACCGGGGCGCCGGCGCCACCGTCGCGCTGGGACGCCCGGCGGTGGTGCTGCCGATGGGACGTGCGGTGGGCGGCACCACGGTGGTGAACTCGGGCACCTGCTACCGACCGCCGGATGCCGTGCAGCGACGCTGGCGCGACGAGTTCGGCCTGGCCTTCGCCGACCCGGACCGGTTGCGGGTGCACCTCGACGAGGTCGAGAGCACGCTGCAGGTTGCCCCCGTGCCGCTGGATGTGATGGGCCGCAACGGAAATCTCCTGCTGGACGCGGCGGGTTCGCTGGGCTGGCAGGCGGCGCCCATTCCGCGCAATGCGCCGGGGTGTGACGGGTGTTGCCAATGCGCCATCGGGTGTCCGCACAACGCCAAATTCGGGGTGCACCTCAACGCGCTGCCCCAGGCGTGCGCCGCCGGGGCGCGCATCATCTCCGAAGCGCGCGTGCAGCGGGTGCTGGTCGAAGGTGGTCGCGCTCGCGGCGTGCGGGCCCGCCGGCCCGACGGCACCGCGATCGACATCCTCGCCGACACGGTGATCGTCGCGGCCGGCGCAACGGAGACGCCAATGCTGTTGCGCCGCAGCGGTATCGGTGCACACCCGCGGCTGGGCCGCAATCTCGCGCTGCACCCGGCGTCGGTGCTGGCCGGACGGTTCGAGGATGACGTGTACGCGTGGCGGGGCGTGCTGCAGAGCGCGGCGGTCCACGAGTTCCATGAATCCGACGGTGTGCTGATCGAAGCCACCTCCACACCACCGGGAATGGGGTCCATGGTGTTCCCGGGCTACGGCGCGGAGCTGCTGCGCTGGCTCGACCGGGCGCCTCAGGTGGCCACCTTCGGCGCGATGGTGGCCGACGAGGGCGTCGGGTCGGTGCACTCGGTACGCGGTGAGACGGTTGTCCGCTACGACATCGCTCCGGCCGATGTCGCCAAGTTGAAGGTGGCGCTGCTGGCCATCGGGAAACTGTTGTTCGCCGCCGGCGCGGTCGAGGTGCTCACCGGTCTGCCCGGTGCCATGACGGTCAAGTCGGAGGACGAACTGGCAGACCTGCTCGCGCGCACCAACCCTCGGGCCCTGCACCTGGCCGCTTTCCACCCGACCGGGACGGCGGCCGCCGGGTCCGACGAGCAGATTTGCCCGGTCGACAACGCCGGCCGACTGCGCGGTGTCGACGGCGTGTGGGTGGCCGACGCGTCGATCCTGCCCAGCTGTCCGGAGGTGAATCCTCAGGTCTCGATCATGGCGCTGGCGCTGGCGGTTGCCGACGAGGTGGTTGCGGCGCGCTAGCCCTCGAGCTTGTAGCCCAGTCCGCGCACCGTGACCAGGTGCACCGGATTGGCGGGGTCGGCTTCGATCTTGGAGCGCAGGCGCTTGACGTGCACGTCGAGCGTCTTGGTGTCGCCGACGTAGTCGGCACCCCACACCCGGTCGATCAACTGTCCCCGGGTCAACACCCGCCCGCTGTTGCGCATCAGGTATTCCAGCAGGTCGAATTCCTTGAGCGGCAACGTGATTGCGTCGCCGTTCACCGAGACGACGTGCCGTTCGACATCCATCCGGACCGGACCGGACTCGAGGATTCCGTCGCTGATTTCCGAGTCGTCATCACCGCCGCGGCGCAACACCGCCCGGATCCGGGCGATCAGTTCGCGGGCCGAATACGGCTTGGTCACGTAGTCGTCGGCGCCCAACTCCAGCCCGACGACTTTGTCGATCTCGCTGTCGCGGGCGGTCACCATGATCACCGGCACACCCGAGCGGGCACGCAATTGCTTGCACACGTCGGTTCCCGACATGCCGGGCAGCATCAGGTCCAGGAGCACGATGTCGGCGCCGGACCGGTCGAACTCGGCCAGGGCCGAGGGCCCGTCGGTCACCACCGTGGCCTCGAAGCCCTCCTTGCGCAGCAGAAATGCCAGAGGGTCGGCCAACGACTCCTCGTCTTCCACAATCAATACGCTCGTCATCAGCGGCTCAGTTCTTCCTCTCGTTGTGCCCTGGACCTGATGTCACGGCCCAGCAGTTGCTCAGGTTCTTCGCCGGCCGGCACGCCAGTCGCACCGAAGGCGGGGATGGACAGCGTGAACGTCGACCCGGTCCCGGGCTTGCTCCACACGCCGATGCTGCCGCCGTGGTTGGCGGCGACGTGCTTGACGATCGCCAGCCCCAACCCGCTGCCCCCGGTGGCGCGCGAGCGCGCCTTGTCGCCGCGGAAGAAGCGCTCGAACACCCGCTCCTGGTCCTCCAGGGCGATGCCGATCCCGCGGTCGGTGACCGCGATCTCGATGTTGTCGCCGCGCCGGCGCCGGCTGATCGAGACCAGGGATCCGCGCGGAGAGTAGGCGATCGCGTTGGACACCAGGTTCGCCAGCGCCGTGACCAGCAACGTCTGGTCGCCCAGCACCTGCAGACCGGTGGGTGCGTCGGTGCGGATCTCGATGTTGGCGTTCTCCGCGGCCACCTTGTGCCGCGAGATCGCCTCGGACACCACGGTGTCGACATCCACGTCCGTCACGTTGGACAACCGCTCGGCGCCCTGCAGGCGCGACAGCTCGATCAGCTCGGCGACCATGTCGCCCAGGCGGTTGGCTTCGATGAGCACCTTCTCCGCAAAACGGCGCACCGTCTCGGTGTCATCGGCAGAGGCCAGCAGCGCTTCGGCCAGCAGCGTCATGGCACCGACCGGAGTCTTGAGCTCGTGGCTGACGTTGGCCACGAAGTCGCGCCGGGTCGCCTCCATGCGCGCGTAGTCGGATTGGTCGTGCACGAATACCACCGCGAACCTGCGGTCTTCCTCGCTGAGCAACCGGGCGTGTCCGTGCACCGACAGTCCGGACCGGCCTCCCGGTCGCTTGACCGGTGCCAGGTCGAACTCCACGTCGTCGCCGCTCAGTGCCTGCTGCGCGGCCTTCCATGCGGCGTCGTCGAGCTGGCGGTCTCGCACCAGACCGAGTTCCTTGGCGCGATCGTTGAGGTACACGACGTCGCGGTGGGTATCGACCACCGCGGCACCCATGGGCATCAGGGCGACGATTCGCTGCAGCATCTGGGCGACGGTGATACCCGTCCAGTCGGTGGCGGCACGCTGGCGGTTCCCCCCCGCCTGCCGCGAGACCCGGGCTCCCACCACGATGCCTACGGCCAGTGCCAGCCCGGATAAAACCCCGGCCAGCAACAGTGCCGAGAACACAGTCACATACAAAATCCTACAAATCGGGTGAACTCTGCCCTAGCGGAGCACGGCTAATTCCGGACAAGTCACACGCCGCGGCACAGGTGTTCCGCTGCCGTTAACGCGATGTTCAGCAAACCGTTCGTCGCGGGCCGCAATCAGCCTTTCGCCGCGCCCTGGCTGGCCACCGCCGCGGCTCCGGCGGCGGCGGCCTCCGGGTCCAGATAGGTCCCACCAGGGACCTTTGGGCGCAGGTCAGCGTCGAGGTCGTAGCGAAGCGGTATGCCTGTCGGGATGTTCAACCCGACGACGTCGTCGTCGGACATCTGGTCGAGGTACTTGACCAGCGCCCGCAGCGAATTGCCGTGCGCCGCGATGAGCACCGTCTTCCCGGTGCGCAGATCCGGAACGATGACGTCGGTGTAGTAGGGCAGGAACCGGGCCACCACGTCGGCGAGGCATTCGGTGAGCGGCCCGCCGCCGATGTTGGCATAACGGGGGTCGGCGTCCTGGCTGAACTTACTGCCCTTTTCGATGGCCGGCGGCGGCGTGTCATAGCTGCGCCGCCAGGCCATGAACTGCTCTTCGCCGTAACGCTCTTTCGTCGCGGCCTTGTCCAGGCCCTGCAGTGCGCCGTAGTGGCGCTCGTTGAGCCGCCAACTGCGGTGCACCGGGATCCACAACCGGTCCGCGGCGTCCAGTGCCAGGTGCGCGGTACTGATCGCGCGCCGCAGCAACGAGGTGTAGAGCACATCGGGCAGCAGACCCTGCTCGGCCAGCAACTCGCCACCGCGTACAGCCTCGGCGCGGCCCTTTTCCGTCAGGCCGACGTCAACCCAGCCGGTGAAGAGATTGAGGGCGTTCCATTCGCTCTCGCCGTGGCGCAGCAGTACCAGCGTGGCAGTGTCTCCCATGCGGGAAAGTCTCTCACGGGGCCTAGGTTCCGTCGCCGTTCACATCTTCGTCGTCGATCAGATGCGCGAACGCCTGCAGGTTCTTCAGCGACTCGCCCCGGGACACCCGCCATTCCCATTCTTTTTGAATCGACGATCGAAAGCCCAGCTCCAACAGCTTGTTGAAGTCGGTATCCACCGCCTCCAGCACCTGACCCAGCACGCGGTCGATCTCCTCGGAGTCCACGGAGGCCAGCGACATCCGGCCGACGAGGTAAATGTCGCCGACTTTGTCGAGGGTGTAGGCGACGCCGTAGAGCCGGCGGTTGCGCTTGAGCAGGAACCGGTAGACGCCCTCGTGGTTCTCATCGGGCTTGCGGCACACGAACGCCTCCACCCGCACCGAATGCTCGCCGATGCTCAGGATCGTGTTCGTCTTGAGCCTGCGCTCACCGGGCAACTCGACGATGATCCCCGGGAGGCCGCCGCGCGCGCCGTCGTGCTTGGAATACCTCAACTCGCTGGCCTGCAGCGCGTCTTCGATGATCCGCTGGACTTCCGCGGTCATGCACCCACCCCCCGACGTGCGGTCCAACGACGGGGCTTGCGTTTGGCGACAAGCTCACGCACCCGGCGCTGACGTCCCGCGCTGAAATCGTCGATCGCGCGCCGATAGCTGGCCAGCAGCGCGTCGGTGGTGTTCTCCCAGGAGAACGTCGCGGCATGCTTGGCCGCCGCCCTGCTCATCACCCAGCCCTGCGGGCCGGCGCTGACCCGCAGCAGGTGGTCGATCGCGTCCGCCCACTGCCCCACCTCGTGCCCGGCGACCAGCGTGCCGGTAACGCCGTCACGCACCGCGACCGGCAACCCGCCGACCGCGGCGGCGACCACCGGCGTCCCGCAGGCCTGCGCCTCGACCGCCACCAAGCCGAACGACTCCGAATAGCTGGGCACCGCAACCAGGTCGGCCGCGTGGAACAAGGTGGCCAGATCCGAGCGGGACTGCGGGGGCAGGAACGTCACCCGCGAGGCGATACCGAGTTCCTCGGCCAGGTGCGCCAAGCCGTCGGGAGACGCCAGCCCGCTACCGGAGGGCCCACCGGCCACGATGATGCGCACCCCCGGCAGTCGCGCGGCCGCACGCAGCACGATGTCGGGCGCCTTCAGCGGCTGGATGCGCCCCACGAAGGCCACCACCGGCTCGTCGAGCGCCAGTCCCAGTGCGGCCCGGGCAGCCGTGCGGTCGCCCGGCCGAAAAACTTCCAGGTCCACGCCGGGATGCACCACGTCGATCCGGGCCGGATCCGCGCGGTGCAACGAGATCAGTTGGCGCGCTTCGTCTTCGGTGTTCACGATGAGCCGGTCCGCCTCGTCGACGACCTGCTGCTCGCCGACCGTCCGCAGCGGCGGCTCGGCGGTGTCGCCCGCGGCGAGCGCCGCGTTCTTCACCGCGGCCAGCGTGTGCGCCGTGTGCACCAACGGAACCGCCCACCGGTCACGCGCCAACCAGCCGACCTGACCGGACAGCCAGTAGTGCGAGTGGACGATGTCGTAATAACCCGGTTCATGCGCGGCCTCGGCGCGCAGCACGCCCGCGGCGAAGGCGCACAGCTGGGTCGGCAGGTCGTACTTATCGAGACCCTCGAACGGCCCGGCTACCACGTTGCGGACCAGCACGCCGGGCGCGGCTCGCACCACCGGTGGGTCCGCCGAGGCGGTGGCCCGGGTGAAGATTTCCACCTCGATGCCGCGCTTGGCGAGATGTAGCGCGCTTTGCAGCACGTAGACGTTCAGGCCGCCGGCGTCACCGGTGCCGGGCTGCGCCAGCGGGGAGGTGTGCACCGCGAGCAGGGCAACCCGGCGTGGTTCGTCGTCGTACCGCACACTGTCATCTTTACAGCACGCACCGCGGCGTCAGCCCACGCGCATGACTTGGGCAGATCAGACGCCTATTTGGCGATGGCCGTGGGCTCGGAGTCGACGAGCCGGCTACCCAGCGCTCCCGAGCGGCGCATCGCGCCCAGCGGGTCGGCATACAGCCCGTCCAGTGAGACGATTCCCGCCCCGGCCTCCTGCACGCGGTTACCGAAGGCCGTGACGCGGATGTCGCGCGGCGCCAGCACCGAACGCTCGGTGAAGGCGGCCTCGACCTCCGCCATGCCCTCGGGATATTCCGTGAACGCCTGACCGCCGACCACCACTTCGTCGGGATTGAGCATGTCGCGCAGCAGCGCCACTGCCCCGCCGAGCACCCGCGCCCGCTCCGACAACAGTTCCCTGGCCTGCTCGTTGCCGGCCCGCGCCACCCGCAGCAGGTCCGCCATCGCGGTCGTCGAGGCACCGGGACGGTTGGCGGGAGCCACCCCAGGCAGGATCCGGAGCCGACGGGCGGCGGCCAGCACCGCCTCGTCGCTGACCGTGGCTTCCAGCTGTCCCGAACCGCCCAGCAACTCCGATTGCACCGGCAGCGGCGCAATGGTGCCCGGCCCACTCGCCGGGCAATGCACGCGCCCGTCGATCACCAGCGCATAGCCCACAGTTTCACGGGCGTACACGTACAGGCTGGTCGACGTACCGGGCGCGAATCTGCGCATTCCCAGCAGCAGTTCGGCGCCCGCCATGGCGTCCACGTGGGACGCCACCGAGACCGGCAGGCCGAGCGCATCGGCCAGCACCGGCCCGACAGGAGCCTGCCGCCAGCCCAGTCGGGGGTGGTCCACCAGACCGGTTGCGCTGTCCACGGTGCCGCCGATCGCCACGCCGGCCCACAACGCGCGCCGCCGGTGCCAGCGGCGCAGATAGCGACTGGCGCTGTGCGACAGCGACGTCAGCGCGGAGCCCGCGGCGTTGAGTGGCGTCGGAGTCTCGACTGTGTCCAGCGTGCGGCCGAACAGGTCGGTGGCCACGATGCTGGTGGTGCGCGCACCGATGTGAATGCCGAGGGTGACGAAGGGCTCGTGGTTCACCTCCACCGGAACCCGCGGACGCCCGATCGCTCCGGAGACCGCCAAGTCGGCGCGTTCACGCAGGAGCCCGGCATCGAGCAACGCGATGACCTGGCGGTTCACCGTGGCGATGCTCAGCGAGGTGACGTTGGCGATGACGTCGCGGCCGACGGGTCCGCGCAACCGTACGGCGCGAAACACCGACGCCGCGGCGGAGTCCGACAGGTGCAACGCCGGAGGCACGACCTGGCGGTATGCCCGCAACGGTTCGTTAAGCCCCGTGCGGCTGTGCGATTGGTGGGTGAGAGTAGTCGAGTGCACTGGCAGTCCTTTTACGAGTTCCTATGGCCGGGTCCCTGGCCACACCCGCGACTTGCGTCAGTTCAGGCGCGGCAAAGTGCGCGACAACAACACGCGCCCGCGTGGAGACACGCGGTCGTCGTGCGGAACGAGGCACTGCAGTACACACCGAAAATTTAGCACGTTTATTAGAGTTGTCCCGATGAGTTCCCCCGACCCGCAGAAACCCGTCGCCGTGGTGACCGGAGCCAGTTCCGGGATCGGCGAGGCCACTGCGAAAGTCCTTGCCGCACAAGGCTTTCATGTGGTTGCAGTGGCACGCCGGGCAGACCGGATCCACGCACTGGCGACCGAGATCGGTGGCACCGGCGTTGTGGCCGACGTCACAAAAGACGATGACGTGGCAGCGTTGGCCAGCGGACTTGACCGGGTCGACGTGCTGGTCAACAACGCCGGCGGCGCCAAGGGTCTGGCCCCGGTCGCGGATGCCGACATGGAGCACTGGCGCTGGATGTGGGAGACCAACGTGCTGGGCACCCTGCGAATCACCCGGGCCCTGCTGCCGAAACTGATCCAGTCCGGCGACGGACTGATCGTCACCGTGACTTCGATTGCGGCGCTTGAGATTTACGACGGCGGGGCGGGCTACACGGCAGCCAAGCACGCGCAGGGCGCCCTGCACCGCACGCTGCGCGGGGAACTACTGGGAAAGCCGGTGCGGCTCACCGAGATTGCCCCCGGCGCGGTGGAGACCGAATTCTCGCTGGTTCGGTTCGACGGCGACGAGCAACGCGCGGATGCTGTCTACACGGGGATGACGCCGCTGGTGGCCGCCGACGTCGCCGAGGTCATCGGGTTCGTGGCATCGAGGCCCCCACACGTGAACCTGGACCAGATCATCATCCGGCCCAGAGACCAGGCTTCGGCAACCCGGAAGTTCAACCACCTGGCCCAGAACTAGGCGCGGTCGTACTGGTCGTCGTCGTGGTGGTCGTCGTCGGGGTCGTCGGGGTGCCCGAGAGGCTGGGCGCCGTTGACGGGGTGGCCGGCGCCGTGACGGGGATCTGGGTGCCCGGAGCGCGTCCCGACGGCGCCGGCAGCGCCGACATCGACAACCAGGTGTCCCAGTCCACTGCCCAGTCCCAGATGTCGCCGTCGGCGTAGGAGAGCTGGATGGAGCTGCCGGTCACCTCGACCGGGTCGCCGTACATCGCCGTCGGGAAGTACTCCGCGGCGTCGGCCGTCGACAGGTTGATACAACCGTTGGTCACGTTGCTGTTGCCCTGGGCACCGGCACTCGACGGGTTGGCGTGGATGAACTCGCCGTTGTTGGAGATCCGCACCGCCCAGCGCTCGTGCACGTTGCTGTAACCGGCGGCGGGATTGGACATGTAGAAGTCGGCGTATTTCTCGGTGACTACGTGGATACCGTTGCGGGTGACGTTGCGGGCCTTGTCGGCCTCGCCGTAGCTGCACGGGAAGTCCATGATCACGCCGGCGTCGGTGACCACCTGGATCCGGTGCGAGGAGACCTCCGCCTTCACGACCTGCCGACGGCCGATCTGGATATTCAGCGACATGTCCTGCAGCCCGTAGGCACCGTCGCCGAACGGCAACCCGTAAAACTTCGCGTCGACGTTGACGGTGGTACCGGCCGGGTAGTACTCGCGCGGCCGGTAGTGGATGCGGGCGCCCTGGGACTCATCGGGCAACCACGCCCAGCTGCCCTCGACCGGCGGGTTGGTCTTGATGGTCAGCGCCCGCTCGACGGCGGCCTTGTCGCTGATCGGTGAGTCGAACTGGATGATGATGGGTGCAGCGACCCCGACGGTCTGGCCGTCGGCCAGCTGGAAGCCGCCGTCGATCTTCTTCTTCGGCGTCACGGTGATGAACTTGCCCGCCACCGGGATGGTCTTGCCGTCGTGGCCCACGGCCGACCCACTCCAGTTATAGGTGGTGTCGTAGCCCAGCGGCTCGGTCGTCATGAACACGGTGCGGTCCTGGTTGAACGTGCCCGCGACGGGCTTTCCCGCCGAGTTCGTCAGGGCGACCTTCTGGAACCACCCGTCGGTGACCGTGACGCTGATCGGCGCGATGGGCACCACATCTTCGGTGGCGTTCGCCGGCTGGTAGGTCAGCTTGGGCGCAGCCGGCGGCTTCTTCTCGGACTGCGGAGTGATCTTGCCGCCCGCACACGCGGCCAGGACGCTCGGCGCGAACACCCCGAGGCCGATAGCCGCCAGAGCCGCGCGCCGATTGATCGGCCCCTGGCTCGAAGGGGTGCTGGAGGTGGTCACAAACGACAAAGATACCGGGCGAGATGCCCTCTCCCCCACTGCGAAGATGCATAGCGGGATGTCTCGCGCCCGAAAATAACAGCTACAACGCGCATCCGACCAGGACAGGCTCGGGTTCCAGTGTGATACCAAACACGTCACGAACTCCGTCACGAACGGTGCGCGCCAGTACTATCACGTCCTCCGCGGTGGCATTTCCGCGGTTGGTGAGAGCGAGGGCGTGCTTGGTGGACAGCCGGCACGGCGCGTCCTCGCCGGGAAACCCTTTCCCGAAACCGGCGCGTTCCACCAGCCAGCCCGCGGCCAGCTTGACCCCGTCCGGCGCCGGGTAGTTCGGGACCGGCCCCGCGGTCGCTGCCGCCAGCCGCGCGTAGTCCTCCGGCGCGACCACCGGGTTGGTGAAGAACGAGCCCACGCTCCAGGTGTCGTGATCGTCGGCGTCGAGCACCATTCCCTTGCGGGCGCGCAGCGCCAGCACCGCCTCGCGAACCGAACGGGGGTCGCTGCGCTCCCCGGCGGCGACACCCAGCGCCGCGGTCAGCTCCGCGTAGCGCAACGGCGCGCTGCGGCCGGAGCCATCCAGCGCGAACTCGACGTCCAGCACGATGGCGGGCAGCTCGAGCCCGTCGGCCCGCTTGAGCACGCTGGTGCGGTACCCGAACCGCAACTCCTCGGCGGGCACCCAGCGCACCTCGCCGCTGTGCCGATCCAGCAGCCTGACCCGGGTGATGGTGTCCGACACCTCCACGCCGTACGCACCGACGTTCTGCACCGGCGTCGCCCCGGCCGAGCCGGGGATGCCCGACAGGCACTCCAGCCCGCCCAGGCCGTGTTCGATGGACCGCACCACCACGTCGTCCCACACCGCACCCGCTCCGGCGCGCACCAGGGTGCCGTCGACGTCGATGCCGGTGTTGGCCAACCGGACCACGGTGAGGTCCGCCAGCCCATCGCCGATCACCAGATTAGAGCCGCCAGCAAACACCAAGACGGGGCCACCATCCGAGCCGTGAGCTTGCGAATCCAGCGCCCGCAACACGGCGATCACCTGATCGCTGCTGTCACAGGTGATTACGCGCCGCGCCACTGGACCCACCCGCAGCGTGGTCAACGGCGCAAGCGGCACCGACTCCGCCACGTGCGCGCCGGCAAATAACGATCCGACTTCCCGCTTCATGTGCTCCGTTTCATGGCCCCGTAACGGTAGCGTTTTCTGTTATGCCGCGTTCATTCGACATGTCGGCCGACTACGAGGGCACCGTCCGAGACGTCCACCAGGCCTTCCATGACTTGGCTTATTGGGAGGGACGGCTCGCCGAAACCCCGGTCGACGTTGCCAGCTTGGAGTCGATGCGAATCGGTGGCGAGTCCGGCGATGACGGCACCATTGAGGTCATCACGCATCAGACGATGCTCAGTCAGAACCTGCCCGCGCTGGTCACGCAGCTGCACCGAGGCGACCTGTGCGTGCGGCGCGAGGAATCATGGGGCCCCATCCGGGACGGCATCGCGACCGCGTCCATCGCCGGATCGATCGTCGGTGCGCCGGTCAACCTGTGGGGTACGGCGCTGCTACAGCCGGTCGCCGAATCCGGCAAGGCCCGGATGACGCTGCAGCTCACCATCCAGGTACGCGTCCCCTTCATCGGCGGAAAGCTGGAGCGCATCATCGGCAACGAACTCGGCCAGCTGGTGACCATCGAGCAGCGCTTCACCACGCTGTGGCTGACCAACGGGGGCGAAGCTACGTCGCGCAACGGGACCGGCTGACCACCCTCCGGTTGCCTAAGCTGGCGTTCATGCGAATCGCTGTGGCCCAGATTCTCAGCGGCACCGACCCCGCCGCAAATCTGCAGCTGGTGCGCGACTACGCCCAGCGCGCCGCAGACGGCGGCGCCCGCCTGGTGGTGTTCCCGGAAGCCACCATGTGCCGGTTCGGGGTCCCGTTGGCGCCCATCGCCGAGCCGGTCGACGGCCCATGGGCCGACGGGGTCCGACGGATCGCCGCAGACACCGGCATCACCGTGGTCGCGGGCATGTTCGCACCGTCCGGCGACGGCCGGATCACCAACACCCTGATCGCGGCCGGGCCCGGCACGCCCAACGAGCCGGACGCACATTACGACAAGATTCACCTCTACGACGCATTCGGATTCACCGAATCGCGCACCGTGGCGCCCGGGTTGCAACCGGTGGTGATCGAGGTCGACGGCGTCCGGGTGGGTCTGACGCTGTGCTACGACATTCGATTTCCCGCGCTCTACACCGAGTTGGCCGACCGCGGCGCCGAGCTGATTGTGGTGTGCGCGTCCTGGGGCTCCGGACCGGGCAAACTCGAGCAGTGGACGCTGCTGGCCCGCGCGCGGGCATTGGATTCGACCTGCTTCGTCATCGCCGCCGGCCAGGCCGACCCGGGCGACGCCGTGAGCCGTTCGGGGGCGCCCACGGGCGTCGGAGGCAGCCTGGTGGCGTCGCCGTGGGGGGAAGTCGAGGCGTCTGCCGGCTCAGAGCCGCAACTGATTCTCGCGGACCTCGACCTCGACAAAATCGCGAAGGCCCGGGACAGCATCGGGGTGCTGCGCAACCGCTCCGACTTCATTCATATCGATAGGGCAGAATCGCGAACGTGACGACTCCGCAGGGACCACGCAACGAAGGCCCATCAGGATGGGCGCGTCCGGGCGACCAGGGACCACTGGGCCGGCCGCCGGCCCCCGCGGATCCCTCAACCGGGCGACTGCATCCCGGCGACCCGCGCGGAGGACTAGGACAGCAGCCGCCGTCCACTCCGCCGCCGCCGTCGCAACAGGCTGAGGCCACCGACCACATGGCCGCCGCGAGCGCCGACACCCGGCGGATAACCCCCACTCCGCCACCCATGCCCGGCGGTGACCGCACCACACCGATCGCGCAGCCGACAGACGAGGCCGGCGAGGTCAAGAAGAAGAAGCGCTCGAGGCGCGACCCGCTGGCCATCCTGCTGGTCCTGATCATCGTGTTCTCGCTGGTGATCGCGGGTTTGATCGGCGCCGAGCTCTACGTCCGCCATGAGGCCAACAACAAGGTCGCAGCGGCGACCGCATGCGTGGTGAAGGACCAGGCCACCGCGTCGTTCGGGGTGACGCCGCTGGTGTTGTGGCAGGTGGCCACCGACCATTACACCAACATCAAGATCGAGACGGCCGGTAACCAGATCCGCGACGCCAAGGGCATGAAGCTGCAGCTCAACATCCAGGACGTCAACATCGAGAACAAGCCCGATTCCAAGGGCACGATCGGCGCGCTGGACGCCACGATCACCTGGACCGCCCAGGGCATCAAGGAGTCGGTGCAGAACGCGATCCCGATTCTGGGTGAATTCGTCACCAGCAGCGTGGTCACCCACCCCAAGGACAACACCGTCGAACTCAAGGGCATGCTCAACGACATCGTCGCCAAGCCGGTGGTGACCGCCAATGGCGGCATCGAGCTGCAGATCGTCAGTTTCAACACGCTGGGCTTCTCGCTGCCCAAGGAGTCCGTGCAGTCGACGCTGAACGACTACACCTCGAGTTTGACCAAGAATTACCCGCTCGGTGTCAAGGCGGAGAGCATCGAAGTCACCGACACCGGCGTGGTGGCCAAGTTCGCCGCCCGCAACGCCACCATCCCGACCGGCAACACCGACCCCTGCCTGGCCGATCTGTAAGTTAACCCAGGCCGTCCAGTACGGCCCGGGTACCGGACAGACCCAACCGGGTCGCTCCGGCGTCCACCATGGCGAGCGCGTCGGCGGCGGTACGGATGCCGCCGCTGGCCTTGACGCCCAACCGACCGCCCACCGTCGCGGCCATCACCTCGACGGCGTGCACCGATGCGCCGCCGGAGGGATGAAACCCGGTTGAGGTCTTGACGAAGTCGGCGCCGGCTTCCTCGGACACCCGGCAGACCGCAGCCAGGGTGTCGTCGCCGGCGAAGGCAAGCAGCGCCGCGGACTCGACGATCACTTTCAGCACGGCGCCGGTTGCGGCGGCGCGTACCGCGGCGACGTCGGCGCGTACCGCGTCGAATCGGCCGGCCAGTGCCGCCCCGACGTCGATGACCATGTCGATCTCGACGGCACCGGCAGCCACCGCCGCGGCCGCCTCCTGAGCCTTGATCGTGGACAGATGCTTACCGGACGGAAAGCCGGCTACCGCGGCAACCCGGACACCCCGCCCGACGGCGACCGGCACCATCGACGGGGAGACGCACACGGCGTAGACGCCGAGGTCGGCGCCTTCGGCAACCAGAGCGGCTACGTCGGCGTCGGTGGCCTCCGGTTTGAGCAGGGTGTGATCGACCAGTGCGGCGAGCTGGTCACGGGTCAGTGGGCCGCTCATCAGAAGGGCTCCTCCGCGGCACCCGGATTACAGCGGGACGCGACCATCTCGGCGTCGTCGACGACCGGGCGCCAGGGTTCGAGGTTCCAGCTGGTTTTGCCGGGCTGCGCGATCTCGGCGAACTGCCAGTGGCAGACGAACTGCGCGCGCATGCCCGGTGTGTCGGCGTCAGGTGATCGCGCCAGCACCTCGGACCAGGCCTCGTCAGCGGCGTCCGGATAGGCGCCGGTGGTTCCCCACATCCGGGCCGTAGCGCGCCCCGCGGGCGTCGGATAGACCCGCAGGCTGGAATGCCCGCCCCAGTCGGCCCATTGGGTGTGATCCACGAAAGGTGGCGCATACGACGCGCCCGCCGGGCCCCCCGTGCCGGGTTCGGCCTGTGCGGGCGCAGCGCCCAGCAGCGAAATGAGCGCCGCCGCCGGCGCCACCAGCACGACCTTCATCCGCTAGCGCGACTTGCCCTGCACTTCGAGAAGCTTGGGACGCACGTCGACCAGGTACACGCCCGTGGCGACCGCGGCCGCCGCGATGGCCATCACACCGAAAATGCCGTACAGGATGGTGATCAGCGCGATCGCGCTTCCGAGGATCACCAGCCACAGGGGCTTGGTCTGCTTGTCGGCGGCGGTATATGCGTCTGAGCGCTGCAACGCGGCGTGTACAAACGCGTACACCGTCACCACGGCGACGGCGACCCACAGAACGAACATCACGGTACCTACGGCTTGCACGCTCATAAGACTATGCGGGCCGCCGCAAAAACGTCGACTCCAAGTCGCCGACCAGCGGCGACTTGGAGTCGAGTGGTGTTTCTCTGGTCCAAGCCGCCCGATCCAGCGGCGACTTGGAGTCGAGTGGTGTTTCTGTAGGCCGGTTACCCGGACTTACTTCTGGGTGACCTTCTTGGCCGGAGCCTTCTTGGCCGGAGCCTTCTTGGCCGGAGCAGCCTTCTTGGCCGGAGCGGCCTTCTTGGCCGGGGCGGCCTTCTTGGCCGGAGCCTCCGCCTTCTTCGGCAGCTCGATGCCGACCAGCTTGGCGGCACGCTCACCGACGGCGCGGGTCTGCGTCGCAACGGTGCCCAGCGCCTCCTGAGTCAGCTCCACGGCCTGGTCGACGTAGCCCTCGGCACGAGCCGAAGCGTCCTCGAAGGCCGACTGGCTGCGCAGCCGCTCGAGAGCAGCCTCGCCGCGCTCGACCAGCTCGTTGTACCGGCTGGTGGCAGCCTCGACGTAACCTTCCGCAGCCTTGCGCAGCTCGTCAGCGGTGAAACGCTCGCGCAGCTCGGTCAGCTGCTCGGGCAGGTCCTCCTGCAGCTTGGTCAGGCGAGCACGGCTCTCCTCAACGCGGCTGCGGGTGTCGGTACGGGTCTCCTCGGCGCGCTCACGCAGCGTGGTGCGGGTCTCCTCGGCGCGGTCGCGCAGAGTCGCGATCAGGTCGTTGACGGTGGCCAGGGCCAGGTCGGCGGCACCGAGCGCGGCCAGCAGCGGCGCTTTCAGGTCCTCAATGTTCGTGTTCTCAGCCATGATGTTTCCTTTCTTTGATTTCGATATCGGGGTTAGTGCTAAATGGTTGAAAATTGGGGCAAGTTCGGCTCCTCTGGGCAGGAAATGTCAAGACCCGCGGATTGACACTGGTGCGCGACTTGCTGGAAACCTCCTGGTGGTCGGGTCGGTCGGGACCGATGACTTCCGTGTCATCCAGATCACTGTCAGTCGTCGTCGGATTCGCTCGGACACTCCTCACGATTCGCCTCGTTCTGCTGCGTGAAGGACGCGTAGATGTCCAGCAGAACCTGCTTCTGACGCTCGGTGATAGCTGTGTCGGTGACGATGGCGTCCCGCACCTGACTCGTCTCGCTGGGCTCGAGAATCCCGGCCCGTACATAGAGAACCTCAGCCGAAACCCGCAGCGCTTTGGCGATCTGGGCCAGAACGTCGGCCGACGGCTTGCGCAGCCCACGCTCGACCTGGCTCAGATAAGGGTTGCTGACACCCGACCTTTCGGCAAGCTGCCGCATCGAGACCTGAGCGGTCTCACGCTGCGACCGGATGAAGCTGCCGATGTCGGAGGCCACGTCAGAGGCTTTTGTGGACACCTTGGTGCCCAGCTTCTCCTCCGGCGTCATCGGTTACTCCTGCGTCAGATTTTGTTTGCTTACGCCCATCAGGGTACGGAGGAGTGCTTGCTATTGCAAGCAGTCTGTTAGCACTTTTCAGAAGAGCAGCTGCGCGATGGCATAGATGGCCAGACCGGCGAGCGCGCCCACCACAGTCCCGTTGATCCGGATAAATTGCAGGTCACGGCCCACATGCAGTTCGATTCGGCGGCTTGCTTCCTGCGCGTCCCAGCGCTCGATCGTCTCGGTGATGATCGCTGTGATCTCCACCCCATATTGCGAAACGAGGTGCTGAGCGGCCCGAACCATCCACCCGTCGACCTTGTCGCGGAGCCCCGCGTCATCCCGCAACGAGGCCCCGATGCGGATCACCGTGTCGGCGATCCGGGTGCGCAACGTGCTGGACGGGTCGTCGACGCCCTCGAGCACCAATCGCTTGAGGGTGGTCCATGCCGTCTCGGCGGCTCGCGCCACCTCGTCGCGGGCCATCAATTGCTCTTTGACGGCGTCGGCGCGCGCGATCGTGTCGCTGTCGTTCTGCAGGTCGTCGGCGAATTCGAACAGGAAGCGCGTAGCTGATCGACGCAGTTCGTGGTCGGGGTTACGCCGCACCTTGTCGGTGAAGTCCATCAGCTCGCGATGGATCCGATCGCCCACCAGGTGGTCGACAAAGCGCGGTGACCAGGTCGGCGAGTCACGCTCGACGACCCGCTGAATCACCACCCCGGCATTCAGAGACCACTGGAACGCACGGTCGGCCAGCAATTGGATCAGGGCTTCCTGACGATTCTCGACCAGCAGCGTCTGCAATACCCGGCCCACCGGCGGACCCCACTGCGGCTCGGCGATGCGGCGCACGATCATCCGGTCGATCACCTGCTGGACGTCTTCGTCCCGCAGCAGCTCGACCAGCACGCGCAGCACGGTCGACACCTCGCCGGCCACCCGTTGCGCATGCGCAGGCTCGCAGAGCCATTTGCCCAGCCGACTGGGCACCTGGGCGTCGCGCAGCTTGGTCTCGACCACCTCCGCCGAGAGGAAGTTCTCCCGCACGAAGGTGCCCAGGCCCTCGCCGAGCTGGTCCTTCTTGCGCTTGATGATGGCGGTGTGCGGGATCGGAATCCCCAGCGGATGCTTGAACAGCGCGGTCACCGCGAACCAGTCCGCCAGGGCGCCCACCATGCCCGCCTCCGCCGCAGCGCCGACGTAACCGACCCACACCGGCGCGGTGCCGTGCGCATTGGCCCACCGGCACACCAGGAACACCACGGTGGCGCCGATCAGAAAACTCAGCGCCACCGCCTTCATCCGGCGCAGCGCCGCGCGCCGCTGCGCGTCCGCCTCGGAATCGGCGCCGGCGAATGACTCCGCAAAGGATGTCCGATTCCCCCGCCCGCCGCCCATTCCCGGCCCCGGCGGCGGAGCCGGGGGTGCCGCTGCCGGCAAGGCTCTGTATGCCACCAGACCATCATCCGCTATCGAAACCACCGGTTAGTGTTACCCACACTGTTCGGAAGCCTCACGCAGTCCGGTCGCTCGGGCATCCGGGCGCCCGCAAGCCGTAGTATCGATGCGTCCAGGTAGTGAATGGGAATCGGCGACATTGGCACAACACATCCCGGCTCGGACTGATAAGACCGATGGCCGCAAGCGACGCTGGCACCAGCACAAGGTGGACCGCCGCAACGAGCTGGTCGACGGCACGATCGAGGCGATTCGCCGGCAGAGCCGCTTTTTGAGCATGGATGAGATCGCGGCGGAGATCGGGGTCTCGAAGACCGTGCTCTATCGCTACTTCGTCGACAAGAACGACCTCACGACCGCGGTGATGATGCGCTTTGCGCAAACCACCCTGATTCCCAACATGGCCGCGGCGCTGTCGTCGAGTCTGGACGGCTACGAACTGACCCGTGAAGTGATCCGGGTGTACGTCGAAACCATGGCCGCCGAGCCGGAGCCGTACGGCTTCGTGATGGCCAACAGTTCGGGCAGCAAAAGCAAGGTGATCGCCGATTCGGAACGGATCATCGCCCGCATGATCGCGGTGATGCTGCGCCGCCGCATGCGCGAGGCCGGCATGGACGTGGGCGGCGTCGAACCGTGGGCATACCTGATCGTCGGCGGTGTGCAGTTGGCCACACATTCCTGGATGTCGGATCCGCGGATGAGCAGCGACGAGTTGATCGACTATCTGACGATGCTGAGCTGGAGCGCGCTGTGCGGAATCGTCGAGGCAGGCGGGTCGCTGGAGAAGTTCCGCGCACAACCGCACCCGTCCCCGAGCGTGCCCGCGTGGGAGCAGCTGAAACAGGGGTGACCGCACTCCTGTGCGGGCCTTAGCCGACCCAGGTGTGACGTAAGGAGTGCAAGCGCACCCCTCGGCAGCGGTTAGCATTCAGAGAATGCATCGGGGGCGCTGCAGATCCGACTGATCGATTTTTGTCCGGGAGCACCCCGACAAACAGAAAGGCTGACATCGCAATGGCCGTGCAGCTAACGCCCCATTTCGGCAACGTGCAGGCGCACTACGACCTGTCCGATGAGTTCTTCCGCCTCTTCCTGGACCCCACCCAGACGTACAGCTGCGCGTACTTCGAGCGCGAAGACATGACGCTGGAAGAGGCTCAGCTCGCCAAGATCGACCTAGCGTTGGGCAAGCTCAACCTGGAACCCGGGATGACGCTGCTGGACATCGGCTGTGGCTGGGGTGCCACGATGCGACGTGCTATCGAGAAGTACGACGTGAACGTGATCGGGCTGACGCTCTCGGAGAACCAGGCCGCCCACGTCCAAAAGAAGTTCGACGAGATGGACACGCCCCGCACCCGGCAGGTACTGCTCGAGGGGTGGGAAAAGTTCCACGAGCCCGTCGACCGCATTGTCTCGATCGGCGCATTCGAGCACTTCGGCCGTCAGCGTTACCCGCGCTTCTTCAAGATGGCCTACGAGGCGCTCCCGAGCGACGGCATCATGTTGCTGCACACGATCGTGCGGCCCACATTCAAGGAAGCCAGGGCCAAGGGCCTGCCACTGACGCATGAGATCGTGCATTTCAGCCAGTTCATCCTGGCCGAGATCTTCCCCGGCGGTTACCTGCCCACTGTTCCGGTGGTCGAGGAGCAGTCCGCAGCGGCGGGGTTCTCGATGAAGCGCATCCAGTCCCTGCAGCAGCACTACGCGCGGACGCTGGAGATCTGGGCAGCCGCCCTCGAGGCCAAGAAGGATCTGGCCATCGCGATCCAGTCGGAGAAGGTCTACGACCGCTACATGAAGTACTTGACCGGGTGCGCCAAGTTGTTCCACGAGGGTTACACCGACATCTGCCAGTTCACTCTGGCGAAGTAGCCCGCACGGGGTCTCCGCGGAGCAGGACTCGCGGCGACCCCGGCGCCGGCATCACTTGACCAGCGTGAACTGTCCCACGTTGCAGATGCCCCGACGGAAGAAGTCTTCACAGCCCGTCAGATAGTGCATGTATTTGTCGTAGATCTCTTCGGACTGCAACGCGATCGCTTCGTCCTTCTTGGCCGCCAAATTCTCGGCCCAGATGTGCAGGGTCCGCTCGTAGTGCTCGCCTAGCAAATGGACTCTCTCCACCGAAAATCCCACCAGCTTCGCCAACTTATGAATATCTTCCTGGGCCGGCAACTGTCCGCCCGGGAAAATTTCCTTTCCTATGAAACGCATAAAACGCAGATCAGTCATCGTCACCTTGACACCACGCTCATGCTGCTGCTTCTGCGTGTACGCCAAAATCGTGTGCAACAGCATCCGCCCGTCGGCGGGGAGAATGCTGTGAGCACGCTCGAAGAACGTCGCGTAGCGCTCTGCCTTGAAGGCCTCGAAGGCGCCAATGGTTACGATGCGGTCGACGTTGTCGTCGAACTCTTCCCACCCTTGCAGGCGGACCTCGATGGTCCGATTGGTGGGGATCTTGGCCAGCCGCTTCTTGCTGTACTCAAACTGGTTGCGGCTCAACGTAATACCGATGACGTTGACATCAAACTTCTCGACCGCGCGTTGCAGCGCACCGCCCCAGCCACAGCCGATATCGAGCACTGTCATGCCGGGTTCGAGGTTCAGCTTCCCCAACGCGAGGTCGAACTTGGCGTTGGACGCCTCCTCGAGGGTCATATCTTCCCGCTCGAAGTAAGCGCAGGTGTACGCCATTGTTGGATCTAGAAATAACGCGAAAAACTCATCGGAAACGTCGTAGATAGATTGTGATTCTTCATAAAACGGCTGCAAATCGCCCATGCTCCGCTAATACCCTCTCGTCTGTAGCCGAGAGGATACCTCATTCACAGTACGACTGCCGTACTTTCGTGCAACGGATATTGCCCGCCGCGCATTCTCAGTATGTGTAGAAGCCTCTACCAGACTTTTTGCCCAGCAGGCCCGCCTCGACCATCCGCTGCAACAGTGGCGGCGGTCCGTACAGCGGCTCTTTGAACTCGTCGTACATCTTGTCCGCGATCAGCTTCAGCGTGTCCAGTCCCACCAGGTCGGACAGCTTCAGCGGCCCCATCGGGTGCGACAACCCGGCCACCACCGCCTTGTCGACGTCTTCAACCGTCGCAAAGCCGGCCTCGACCATCCGGATCGCCGAGAGCAGATAGGGCACCAGCAGGGCGTTCACCACGAAACCGGATCGGTCCGAGCAACGCACAACCTGCTTGCCCAGTACTGCACTGGCAAACTCCTCGGTGCGCGCGGCAGCATCTTTGTCGGTGACTAGCGTGCTGACCAACTCGACCAACGGCAGCACGGGCACGGGATTGAAGAAGTGCAATCCCAATACGCGCTGGGGATTTTTGGTGGCGGCAGCAATCTTCATGATCGGGATGCTGGAGGTGTTCGACGCCAGCACGGCCTGCGGGTCGGTGACCACGCGGTCCAACTCGGCAAACACCTGAGCTTTCACCGTCTCGTCTTCGACGATGGCCTCGATCACCAGCTGCCGGTCGGCCAGGTCGGCGAGATCGGTGGTGAAGGTCAACAGGCTCAGCGCGCGGTCGCGCTCCCGCTCGGTGACTTTGCCGGCGCTGACGCCGCGCTCCAGCGATTTCATGATGCGATTGCGGCCCGCGGTGATCAGCGCGTCGGTGGTCTCGAAGACCGTCACGGCGACGCCCGCCCGCACCGATACCTCGGCAATACCGGACCCCATCTGCCCAGCCCCGATCACACCCACTCGCTGGATAGCTGCATCGCTCACTGTTGTCTCTCCCGAGTCTGTGGTTGCACCGGAATAGGCCCCGCCCAGGTTGCCTGGGCGGGGCCTACTGTACTCAATCGTCTGTCGCGAGCAGACGCAAGCTCGCATCAAATGGGCTGCAGAAGTGCGAGTTTGCGCCTGCTCGACGAAGGAATCAGATCAGTGAAACTGGCCCTCTTCGGTCGAGCCGGCCAGAGCCGTCGTCGACGAAGTCGGGTCGACGGTCGTGGCGATCCGGTCGAAGTAACCGGCGCCCACCTCGCGCTGGTGCTTGGTGGCGGTGTAGCCGCGCTCCTCGGCAGCGAACTCGCGCTCCTGCAGCTCGACGTACGCGCTCATCTGCTTGCGGGCGTAGCCGTGGGCCAGATCGAACATCGAGTAGTTCAGGGCGTGGAAGCCGGCCAGCGTGATGAACTGGAACTTGAAGCCCATCGCACCGAGCTCCTTCTGGAACTTGGCGATCGTGTCGTCGTCGAGGTGCTTCTTCCAGTTGAACGACGGCGAGCAGTTGTAGGCCAGCAGCTGGTCGGGGAACTCGCTCTTGACGCCCTCGGCGAACTTCTTGGCCAGCTCCAGGTCCGGGGTACCGGTCTCCATCCAGATCAGGTCGGAGAAGGGTGCGTAGGCCTTGGCGCGGGCGATGCAGGGCTCCAGACCGTTCTTGATGCGGTAGAAGCCTTCGTTGGTGCGCTCGCCGGTGATGAACGGGCGGTCCCGCTCGTCGACGTCGGAGGTGATCAGCGTGGCGGCCTCGGCGTCGGTGCGCGCGATGACGACCGTGGGAACGCCAGCGACGTCAGCCGCCAGACGGGCCGAGGTCAGGGTGCGGATGTGCTGCTGGGTGGGGATCAGCACCTTGCCGCCCAGGTGGCCACACTTCTTCTCCGAGGCCAGCTGGTCTTCCCAGTGCGAACCCGCGACACCGGCGGCGATCATCGCTTTCTGCAGCTCGTAGACGTTCAGCGCGCCACCGAAGCCGGCCTCACCGTCGGCGACGATCGGAGCCAGCCAGTTGTCCACCGAACGGTCGCCCTCGACCTTGGCGATCTCGTCGGCGCGAAGCAGTGCGTTGTTGATGCGACGCACGACCTGCGGCACCGAGTTGGCGGGGTAGAGGCTCTGGTCGGGGTAGGTGTGGCCGGAGAGGTTGGCGTCACCGGCGACCTGCCAACCCGACAGGTAGATCGCCTTCAGGCCGGCGCGGACCTGCTGGACGGCCATGTTGCCGGTCAGCGCGCCCAGCGCGTTGACGAAGTCCATCTCGTGCAGCTGCTCCCAGAGCACCTCGGCGCCGCGGCGGGCGAGGGTGTGCTCCTCGACGACGTGACCCTGCAGCGCCACGACGTCCTGCGGGGTGTAGGTGCGCTTGACGCCCTTCCAGCGGGGGTTGTGGTCCCAGTCGTGCTGGATCTGCTCAGCGCTCTTCGGGGTGCCGACTTCGGACATGGGGCTGCTCCTTACGGTCATTCTTTGACTGAAATTTGCTTGCGATGGGTCTTGCGATGAAGCAAGCCACCGCGGTGCGGATCGAAGCTAGAGGTTTAACTTCGCCTCGACTTCACTGATGTGCTAACTCGACCATGGCACAGTGCATTCCCGCTGGTCCACCCATTTCACTTGCGAATTTTGGCTATGACCTGTGGTCATTTTGCGAAGGTTGCGAAGCTGGCGAACTACTGAACCGGTTCAGAAGCTACCGGCCGGTAACCGAAACCTGCAGGTCATCGGCAATTTACCGGGACGCTTGTCCGGTTAAAGAGTGAACAGCGCGGCGACGGCTTTGGTCTCGTCGCCGACCGCATATGTGAGCGTTGTAACAGTCCGGTCCGCGAGCTCGGAACCGAACTGGTCGGTCGAACCGGCGGGGTGCACGTGCGAGATGATCTCCAGCTTGTCGCCCAGCGCGACGGGCGCCTCGTGCTCGATGGTCACGCGCAGGGGCAGTGTCATCAGCTCGGGGTGGGAGGCCAGGTAGTCCTCGACCACGCTCCAGTAGACCGAGTTGTTCATGTGGTCGAACAGGTCGATGTCGGTCACCCGCACGGGGAACTCGTGGATCTCGGTTGCGTCATCGCGGCCACCGGGCTTGAGGTAACCCTTCCAGCGCAGCCGCTCTACCGTGGTGGTCTTGTGCAGACCGGCGAGGAAGTCGTCGGCGATGCGCGCCGGCATCTCGGTTTCCTTGTTCACGTGGATCCAGAACGCCTCGGACTCGATCAGCCCGCCTTTGCGTCCGTCGATGCGGACCCGCATCTCGCACCACCGGTTAGAGGTGCCCGAACACCAGCGCCGGCAGCGCAGCATGTCCTGGAACTCGATGGGGCGGATCAGGTCCACCATCGTTCGCCGCACGATCCAGAGCGGATGGGTCTCCTCGAAGCCCATCTCACGCAGCTGGTCCTGCCCGATGTCCTGGATGTGCCGGCATGCCGCGTCTAACCGCAACCGCCCGGTTCGGTCGATGTCACCGACGCGCAGCGGCCACTCGCGATCGAAGACATCGGGGCTACCGTCGGGCACCGGCATCAACTTTTTGTCCAGGCTCACGGCGCTGCTCCCCGTTTCCTCCTCGTGCGAAAACCAGGTTAACCCTGGGGACTTCGAAGCGAATCATGCCAACGACGCCTGCTAAAGACCAATCGCATCACCGGTGGCCATACCGGTGTCGAGCCGCCTGCCAAGTCTGCAAAGCAAGTCTTCGCAACCACGACTACGCTGGTCAGAGTGTCTAAAACGTTCGTCGGCGCGCGCGTGCGCCAGCTTCGCAGCGAACGCGGATTCAGCCAGGCCGCGTTGGCTCAGATGCTCGACATCTCACCCAGTTATCTCAACCAGATCGAGCACGACGTCCGCCCCCTGACCGTGGCGGTGCTGCTGCGGATCACCGAGGTGTTCGGGGTGGATGCCACCTTCTTCGCCTCCCAGGACGACACCCGCCTGGTCGCCGAGCTGCGCGAGGTGACCATGGACCGCGACCTGGACATCGAGGTGGACCCGACCGAGATCGCCGAGATGGTCAACACCCACCCGAGCCTGGCTCGCGCGATGGTCAACCTGCACCGGCGCTACCGGATCACCACCGCCCAACTGGCTGCCGCCACTGAGGAGCGCTACTTCGACGGCAGCAGCGGGAGCGGGTCGATCACGATGCCCCACGAAGAGGTGCGCGACTACTTCTACGAACGCCAGAATTACCTGCATGAGCTGGACACCGCGGCCGAGGAACTCACCGTCAAGATGCGGATGCACCACGGGGATCTGGCGCGGGAACTGACCCGCCGGCTCACCGAGGTTCACGGAGTCCACATCACCAGGCGCATCGATCTCGGCGACACGGTGCTGCACCGCTACGACCCTGCGACCAAGACGCTGGAGATGAGCAATCACCTTGCCTCCGGGCAGCAGGTGTTCAAGATGGCGGCCGAGCTGGCCTACCTCGAATACGGCGACCTGATCGACACCATGGTCACCGACGGCAAATTCACCAGCGACGAGTCGCGGACGCTGGCCCGGCTGGGGCTGGCGAACTACTTCGCCGCCGCCGCGGTGCTGCCCTACCGCCAGTTCCACGACGTCGCCGAGAATTTCCGCTACGACGTCGAACGGCTGTCGGCCTTCTACCAGATCAGCTACGAGACCATCGCGCACCGGCTTTCCACGTTGCAACGCCCCTCGATGCGCGGCGTACCGCTGTCATTCGTCCGGGTCGACCGCGCCGGCAACATGTCAAAGCGTCAGTCCGCCACCGGGTTTCACTTCTCCTCCACCGGCGGCACCTGCCCGTTGTGGAACGTCTACGAGACCTTCGCCAACCCCGGCAAGATCCTGGTGCAGATCGCTCAGATGCCGGACGGGCGCAATTACATGTGGGTGGCCCGTACCGTCGAACGGCGCGCGGCCCGGTATGGTCAGCCCGGAAAAACCTTCGCGATCGGGCTCGGCTGCGAACTTCGTCATGCGCACCGACTCGTCTACTCAGAGGGGCTGAGCTTGTCTGGGGACCTGAAAATGATTGCTACGCCGATCGGCGCGGGTTGCCGGGTGTGCGAACGCGACAACTGTCCGCAGCGGGCGTTCCCGGCGCTGGGCCGTGCGCTCGATATCGACGAGCACCGCAGCACCGTCTCCCCCTACCTGGTCAAGCAAGCATGACCGGCAATCAGGTCGCCCGCATCCCACCCGGCCGGTTCCGCCAGCTGGGTCCGATCAACTGGGTGGTCGCGAAGCTCGCCGCGCGCAAGGTGGGCGCACCCGAGATGCATCTGTTCACCACGCTCGGTTCCCGCCAGGGCCTGTTCTGGACGTGGGCGATCTATTCCGGGCGCCTGATGCGGGGACGGTTGCCGACCATCGACACCGAGCTGGTCATTCTGCGGGTCGGCCATCTGCGGTCCTGCGAATACGAACTGCAGCATCATCGCGGGATGGCACGCAAAGCGGGGTTGGACGCCCAGACGCAGGCCACCATCTTCGCCTGGCCCGAGGCACCACCGGGAGACGGGCCCCGCAAGGTGCTCAGCGCCCGCCAGCAGGCGCTGTTGAACGCGACCGACGAGCTGATCAAGGACCGCACCATCTCCGAGGAGACCTGGCGGCAACTGGCGGCTCACCTCAACCGCGCCCGGCTGATCGAATTCTGCATGCTCGCCACGCAGTACGACGGGCTGGCCGCAACGATCACCGCACTGAGGATTCCGCTGGACAACCCGCGGTAGCGTCAGAGATACAGGTTGGCCAGCACGGCCAGGGTCAGCGCCACGGGAAGCACCGGAACACCGAAGGCGAACGCAGACCATCCGTATCGGCGACGCCAGCGCATCAGCAAGCCGCAGATCACCGCGCCGACCGCGATTGCACCCGACACCACCAGCACCGCCAGGCTCCATGTGCCGACCGTCGTGAGATCGTCGCCGATGGTGATCGCAGCCAGCCAGAGGACGTAGCCGACGAGCAATCCCCCGATCGCGCCGACCACGACCGCACTGTGCCGCGGCTCCTCATTGCGGGACATGAACACCTGGCGATGGTATCTCCCGCCGCGGTGAGCGGCCGCCGCGGAAGGTCTGCGGTCAGCCGATCGGGGTGAGGGTGAACCTGTCGTGGTGGTCATCGAGGGTGCAGGGCGCCACCGATGAGGGGTGGGCGAAGTCCACTTCGCCGGTGAGCGTGGCCGGGTCCCACCATTGCGTGACGTTCACCGGATGACTGCGGCCGCCGAGTACGAGTTCACCGATGAAGTAGGAAGGGCATTCCAGGCCGTCCATGATGATCCGGTTGCTGACATAGCGGCCGTTCTCCAGCCGGGCGTCGAAGCTGCGGCCCGACCCGGTGGTCACATGGGCGACGCAGGCGGGGCTGCAGGTGGTGGTGATCGTCCACGTGCCCGAGTCTCCGTCCTCGTCGGCGTAGTGGTAGACACCGTTCATCGTCGGATTCTCGGCCGCGGCCTGTGGTGCCGCGCCCAGCCCCAACCCGAAGAGTAGAGCGATTGACGCGGGAAAAATGTTGAACCTCATGTGTTTCCGCCCTCAGGTTGTTGGAGCGGCGGAGCGGACGAGGCAGCCAGCGACGGCGAGTTTCCTCGCCGACGCACCCGCACCGCCCCACCTAACACGAAAGGTAGATTACGAAAAATTCTTCGTCAATGAGCCGCGGGTACTCCCTGGGCGTATTCATAGAAAGCCGTTGGCTACCGAATGCTGCGCTGCGCTTGGGGACACCACGAATCCGCGCAGGCCGCGGCCGAAAGGACGACCCGCCACCCACGCTCACCCGCGATCGCGAGTTCTAGAAATTGATCATGTGCCCGATCAGTCCGTGGAAGCACTCCTGCAGCGCCTCGGACATGGTCGGATGCGTGTGCACATTGCGGGCCAGTTCGTTGGCGGTCAGGTCCCACTTCTGCGCCAGCGTGAGCTCCGGCAGCAGCTCGGAGACGTCGTGACCCACCAGGTGCCCACCGATGAGCTCCCCGTACTTGGCGTCGGCGATCAGCTTGACGAAGCCGCTCGGGTCGCCGACACCGTGCGCCTTGGCGTTGGCGGTGAACGGGAACTTGGCCACCACCACGTCGTAGCCTTCGTCGCGAGCCTGCTCCTCGGTGAGGCCGAAGCTGGCGACATTGGGCTGACAGAACGTGGCGCGCGGCAACATCCGGTAGTCCCCCAGCGCCAAAGTCTCTGCGCCGGCGATGGTTTCAGCCGCCACGACACCCATCGCCTCGGCGACGTGGGCCAGCATCAGCTTGCCTGTGACATCGCCGATGGCGTAGATGTGCGGCACGGAAGTCTGCATGTAATCGGTGATGCCGATCGCCTTGCGGTCGGTGAGCCCCACTCCGGCTTTGTCCAGCCCGTAGCCCTCGACGTTGGGCGCAAAGCCGATGGCCTGCAACACTTTCTCGGCTTTGAGGTCCTCACTCTTGCGGTCCTTGCTCACCGACACGGTGACCTCGGAACCATTGTCAGTGATGGATTCCACCTTGGTGCCGGTGAGGATCTTGATGCCCAGTTTCTTGAACGCCTTCTCGATCTCCTTGGAGGAGTCGGCGTCCTCGTTGGGCAGCGCCCGGGGCAGGAACTCGACGATGGTGACGTCGACGCCGTAGTTCTTCATCACGTACCCGAATTCCATGCCGATGGCGCCGGCGCCGGCGATGATCACCGACTTCGGAAGCTCGCGGGTCATGATCAGCTTCTCGTAGGTCACCACGTTTTCCGACAGCGACGTGCCCGGAACCAGGCGAGTGCTGCTACCGGTGGCGATGATGGCGTTGTCGAACGTGACCTCTTCGGTCCCGCCGTCGTTCAGCTCGACCGAAATCGTGTTGGCATCGGTGAACCTGCCGTACCCGTGGATCTCGGTGATCTTGTTCTTCTTCATCAGGTAGTGCACACCGGCCACCCGGCCGTCGGCCACCTTGCGGCTGCGGTCGAACGCCACCCCGAAGTCGAAGGTCGCCTCTCCGCTGATGCCGAAGGCTTTGGCTTCCTTGGTGAAGATGTGGGCGAGCTCGGCGTTGCGCAGCAACGCCTTCGACGGGATGCAACCGACGTTGAGGCAGACGCCGCCCCAATACTTCGGTTCGATGATTGCGGTGTTCAACCCGAGCTGTGCGGCACGAATGGCTGCTACGTATCCGCCGGGACCTGCTCCGAGAACGACGACGTCATAGTGGGTCACGGCCCTAACCCTAATCGCCCAATTATTCGGGCACTACGCCCATCACACACGGCGTGGTCACCCGCTCGCAGTAGTACGACCCGTACAAGGGTGCCGCGGCAGCGACGGAGGCGAACGGCGCCGACATCACAGCGACGGCCAGAGCGGCGACCAGGGGCTTGGATTGCACCATCGCCAGAACCGGGCCGGCCACCGCGCAAGCCAGCACGTACACGAACGTCGCGAACACCGGTGGCGTCTTGTCGATGGTGTGGTACCACCAGTAGAACAGGCTGAGCCCGAAGACCGCCGCGAAGAACCACACCCCGAACAGCACCAGGACCAGCTTCCACCATTTCAGGTAGAGGTAGCGGCCGGGAACGGCGATCGGCCCGGGCGCCTCGGCCAGCGCATCCGGCCCGGCGTCCGGCTGAGCCACCGCGGCCGGCGTCACCGGCTTCGGCTCCTCCTCGACGACGGGCGCCGGTCCCGCCTTCTTGACCGGCTCCTCGTCGAGTTCGGCCAGCGGCAGAAACGGTTGGGAGTCGGTGTCGAAATCCGGGACGAACGGCACGGACGGTTCACCGGCGTCGTACCTGGGAACGACCGGCAGTTCGCCGGAGTCGAAATCGGGCACGAAAGGTTCGGTGCCCGGGCTGGACTCGCGGTCCTGCTCGGTCTTCTTCTCAGCCATGGGAGACCACCTGCATGGCGACGAGCATGCCCAGCCAGCCGGGTCCCAGCGCCAAGATGGCCGCGCCGAGCATGGTCACCCATCGACGCCCGGAGAACAGGATCACAGACAGTCCGACCAGGGCCGGGACGCCGACCACCAGCGCAATGGCGATGTCCGGCCGCACCCGGGCATGTATCAGCAGGCTCGACGCCACCGCCAGCAGCTGACCCACCGCACTGCCCGCCAGCATGGCGCTGGCCAGCAGCCACGCGCGCGGAAGGGGGATCACGGTAGACGACCTTACTGAACTACCGAGGCGGCGCTGGGCACGTCCCCGGCGAGTTGTCGGTCACAAGATGGCCTCGTATCGACGGCCTTTCGCCACGCTCGTAGGCCGCGCCCGTGATCACCGGTTGCGCTTGCAGCTCCGCACTTTCGGTCTCGGTGAAGACCCGGCCGCGGCTGAGGAATCGCATCCCCTCCGGCGCTTCCAGGCTGAAGCCGCCGCCGCGGCCGGGCACCACATCGATGACCAGTTGGGTGTGCTTCCAGGTCTCGTACTGCGGGCCGGAGATCCATACGGGAACGCCTTCGGCGCCGACGTCGAGAACGCCCAGCAGGACGTCGCGGTCGCCCACCAGGAAGTCCCCGCGCGGGTAACACATCGGCGACGACCCGTCGCAGCAGCCACCGGACTGGTGGAACATCACCGGTCCGTGCCGGTCCTGCAAACGCTGCAGCAGTTCGGCGGCGGAGGCGGTGATGAGCGCCCCCGGGATCATCAGAAGAAGCCCTGCGCCTTCTCGGAGTAGGACACCAGCATGTTCTTGGTCTGCTGGTAGTGCTCGAGCGCCATCAGGTGACCCTCGCGCCCGAAGCCGGACTGCTTGTAACCGCCGAATGCCGAGTGCGGCGGGTACACGTGGTAGCAGTTCACCCAGACCCGCCCGGCCTTGATGTCGCGCCCGGCCCGGTAGGCGGTGTTGCCGTTGCGGCTCCACACACCCGCCCCCAGACCGTAGAGGGTGTCGTTGGCGATCCCGATCGCGTCGTCGTAGCTGTCGAACGGGGTTACCGCCACTACCGGTCCGAAGATCTCTTCCTGGAAGATCCGCATCTTGTTGTTGCCGCTGAAGATCGTCGGCTGCATGTAGAAGCCGCCGGACAGGTCGCCGCCCAGTTCGGCACGCTCGCCGCCGGTGATGATCTTGGCGCCTTCGCCTTTGCCGATCTCGATGTAGGACAGGATCTTCTCCAACTGGTCGTTGGATGCCTGGGATCCCAGCATGGTCTCGGAGTCGAGCGGGTCACCCTGCCGGACGGCCTTGGTCCGGATCGCGGCCAACTCCAAAAACTCGTCGTGGATATCGGACTGCACCAGGCTGCGCGACGGGCAGGTGCAGACTTCGCCCTGGTTGAGGGCGAACATGGTGAAGCCTTCCAGCGCCTTGTCCTGGAAGTCGTCGCCGGCGGCCATCACGTCGGAGAAGAAGATGTTCGGGCTTTTGCCGCCGAGTTCCAGGGTGACCGGGATCAGGTTCTGCGAGGCGTACTGCATGATGAGTCGCCCGGTGGTGGTCTCCCCGGTGAAGGCGACCTTGGCGATCCGGTTGCTCGAGGCCAGCGGTTTACCGGCCTCGGCACCGAAGCCGTTGACGACGTTGAGCACTCCCGGCGGGAGCAGGTCACCGATCAGCGACATCAGGTACAGGATCGAGGCCGGGGTCTGTTCGGCCGGCTTCAGCACGATCGCGTTGCCGGCCGCCAGCGCCGGTGCCAGTTTCCACGCGCCCATCAGGATCGGGAAGTTCCAGGGGATGATCTGCCCGACGACGCCGAGCGGTTCGTGGAAGTGGTAGGCGACGGTGTCGTCGTCGATCTGCGACAGGGCGCCCTCCTGGGCCCGGATGGCGGCCGCGAAGTACCGGAAATGGTCGGCGGCCAACGGAATGTCGGCGGCCAGCGCCTCGCGGATGGGCTTGCCGTTGTCCCATACTTCGGCCACCGCGAGCGCGGCGGTGTTCGCCTCGATACGGTCGGCGATCTTGTTCAGAATCGCGGCCCGTTCGGCTGGCGATGTCTTGCCCCAGGCCGGTGCCGCACCGTGTGCGGCATCCAGCGCCTTCTCGATGTCGGTTTCGTCGGACCGCGGAATTTCGCAGAACGGCTGGCCGGTCACCGGCGACGGGTTCTCGAAGTAGCGGCCCGCGGCGGGCGCGACCCACTCGCCGCCGATGAAGTTCCCGTACCGCGACTCATAGGACATCAGCGCCCCGGAAGTCCCCGGACGTGCAAAGACAGGCATCTGTTCGGCTCCTCGTTAGTTCATGTAATACAGCTCACACTACCGCTGGGCCAGAATGGCTTCCATGCCATCTGAGACTGCCGACGACCCCTACCTCTGGCTCGAAGACGTCACCGGAGAGGAGGCACTGGATTGGGTGCGCGCCCGCAACGAGCCGACCAAAAAGGAGTTCTGCGACGCCGAGTTCGAGACGATGCGCACCGAGGCGCTGGAGGTGCTCGACACCGACGCCCGGATCCCTTACGTGCGCCGGCGGGGGGACTATCTGTACGACTTCTGGCGCGATGCCAAGAACCCTCGCGGCCTGTGGCGGCGCACCACGCTGGAGAGCTACCGCACCGACTCGCCCGAGTGGGATGTGGTGATCGACGTCGACGAGTTGGGCCGTGCGGACAACCGGAACTGGGTGTGGGCCGGCGCCGAGGTGATCGAACCAGAGCTCACCCGAGCCCTGGTCAGCCTTTCGCCGGGCGGCTCGGATGCCGTCGTTGTGCGCGAATTCGACATGGTGACAAGGGAATTCGTTGCCGACGGGTTCGAGTTGCCGGAGGCCAAGTCACAGATCGGGTGGGACGACCCGGACACCGTCCTGGTGGGCACCGACTTCGGCCCGGGCTCGATGACCGAATCCGGTTATCCGCGAATCCTCAAGCGGTGGCGGCGCGGCACGCCACTGGCCGAGGCGGAGACGATTTTCGAGGGCGAGCCCACTGACGTCAGCGCCGGCGGCTCGAAAGACCGCACGCCGGGCTTCGAACGCACCTTCATCGGCCGCTCCCTGGACTTCTGGAATCGCCAGCGCTACGAGTTGCGCGGCACCGAACTCATCTCCATCGACGTGCCGACGGACGCCAGCAGCATGTCGGTGCACCGCGAGTGGTTGCTGGTCGAGCTGCGCACCGACTGGACCGTCAATGACACGACCTATCGCGCCGGTTCCCTCCTGGCTGCCAACTACGACGAATTCATCAGCGGCGCAAGAGATCTCACGGTGGTGTTCGAGCCCGATGAACACACCTGCCTCTACTACCACGCCTGGACGAGGGACCGGCTGCTGCTCGTCACGCTGGCCGACGTGGCCAGCCGGGTGGAGATCGTCATTCCGGGAACCTGGCAGCGCGAGCCGCTGTCGGGTTTGCCCGAGTCGACGAACACCGTGATCACGGCCGCCGACGACACCGGCGACGAGTTCTTCCTGGACTCCAGCGGATTCACCGCCCCGTCTCGGCTGTTGCGCGGCACCGGCACCGACGGCCTCGAGCCGATCAAGTCGGCGCCGTCCTTCTTCGACGCTGAAAACCTTTCGGTCGAACAGCATTTCGTCACGTCGCTGGACGGCACCTCGGTCCCGTACTTCGTGGTCCGCCCCGCAGACACCACGGGACCGACCCCCACCCTGCTCTACGGCTACGGCGGCTTCGAGACCTCGCTTACTCCCGGCTACAGCGGGGTGCTGGGCCGGCTGTGGCTGGCCCGCGGCGGTACCTACGTGCTGGCCAACATCCGCGGGGGCGGGGAGTATGGACCGGGCTGGCACACCCAGGCGATGCGCGAAGGGCGGCACAAGGTGGCCGAAGACTTCGTGGCTGTCGCCGACGATCTGGTCCGGCGCGGCATCACCACGGTCGGCCAACTCGGCGCCCAGGGCGGCAGCAACGGCGGCCTGCTGATGGGAATCATGTTGACCACGTACCCGGAGAAGTTCGGCGCGCTGGTCTGCAGCGTGCCCCTGCTGGACATGAAGCGCTACCACCTGCTGCTGGCCGGCGCCTCCTGGGTGGCCGAATACGGCGACCCGGACAACCCGGAAGATTGGGCGTTCATCTCCGAATATTCGCCGTACCAGAACATTTCGGCGGACCGGAAGTATCCGCCGATCCTGCTGACCACGTCCACCCGCGACGACCGGGTGCATCCCGGCCACGCCCGCAAGATGACCGCCGCCCTCGAGGCCACCGGCCACCGGGTCTGGTACTACGAGAACATCGAGGGTGGACACGGCGGCGCCGCCGACAACGAGCAACTCGCGTTCAAGTCGGCGCTGAGCTACTCATTCCTGTGGCGGATGCTGGCAACCGACACGTAGCTGTGACGGTTACAACGTCTAGCTGCAAGCAGCATCGGGCACCCTGGAACCCATGTCCGCGCAACTGCCGGGAATCTTCGACACGCTTGCCCCCAGCCTCGACAGGTACGGGTACGCGGCGATCGGGGTTCTGGTGGGGCTGGAAGGGATCGGAATACCGCTTCCAGGCCAGCTGATCCTCATCGCGGGTGGTATCTACGCGGCCAGCGGCCATCTGACCCTGGTCCCGGTACTGGTCGCAGGGCTGCTCGCGGCGATGGGCGGGGACAACGCCGGCTATGCCATCGGCCGCTACGGTGGCCGTGAGCTGGTGCTGCGGTTCGGTCCGTATGTGCTGCTCACGCCGGATCGGCTGGCCAAGGCGGAGCGCTTCTTCGCCAGGCGCGGCCATCTGGTGGTCTCCCTCGGGCGCTTCGTCGACGGACTCCGCCAGGCCAGCGGCATAGCCGCGGGACTGGCACGGATGAATTGGCGCCGCTACCTGGCCTACAACGCGCTGGGCTCCGCGGTGTGGGTGGCCGTCTGGGTGCTCGCCGGATATCTGGCCGGCAACCACATCGAGACGCTCTATGCCGCATTCCAGCGCTACGGCATCTACCTGCTGGCCACGTGCGCAGCCGTCGCGTTCGCCGTGGTGGCCGGGCTGGCGATGAGACGTCGCCAGCAGGCTTGACACCATAAATCCGCGCGGCTTCGCTTCTGTTCATGCCTTCTGTCATGCCGTCTCGGGAGCCCGAATTCGAAACGCTGCTGTACTCGAGCAAGGGTCCGGTGGCCACGATCACCCTCAATCGACCCGAGCAGCTGAACACGATCGTCCCGCCGATGCCCGACGAGATCGAGGCCGCCATCGGCCTGGCCGAACGTGACCACGACATCAAGGTCATCGTGCTGCGCGGCGCCGGACGGGCCTTCTCCGGCGGTTTTGACTTCGGCGGAGGCTTCCAACACTGGGGCGAGGGCATGATGACCGACGGCCAGTGGGATCCGGGAAAGGATTTCGCCATGGTCAGCGCGCGCGAGACCGCGCCGACGCAGAAGTTCATGGCCATCTGGCGGGCTTCGAAACCGGTGATCGCGCAGGTGCACGGCTGGTGCGTCGGCGGGGCCAGCGACTACGCCCTGTGCGCCGACATCGTGATCGCCAGCGAGGACGCGGTGATCGGCACCCCGTACAGCAGGATGTGGGGCGCCTACTTGACCGGCATGTGGCTGTACCGGCTGAGTTTGGCCAAGGTGAAATGGCATGCGCTGACCGGTCGGCCGCTGACCGGCGTACAGGCCGCCGAGGTGGAACTGATCAACGAGGCGGTCCCGTTCGAACGGCTGGAGGCCCGGGTCGCCGAGGTCGCGGCGGAGCTGGCGCAGATCCCGTTGTCGCAGCTGCGGGCACAGAAGCTGATCGTCAATCAGGCCTACGAGAACATGGGCCTGGCTTCCACCCAGTTGCTGGGCGGCATTCTCGACGGCCTGATGCGCAACACCCCCGACGCGCTGGACTTCATCCGCACCGCCGAGACGCAGGGTGTGCGGGCTGCGGTGGAGCGCCGGGACGGCCCGTTCGGCGACTACAGCCAGGCTCCCCCCGATCTGAGGCCGAACCCGTCACACGTGATAGTTCCTGATCGCGAAGGGTAGTAAGATCGACTAGGAAATCGATTAGGAAATCGCCGTCGGAAATTTTTGAAACCACGAAAGTGTTACGAAATCATGATGTCTCGGCTGAGTAACGGCCTGCGTGCAGGCGCTTTTCTCCTTGCTCTCGCGATCGCCGCGCTGGCCTTCCCGACGGCGGTCATTCCGGTAGCCAAGGCCGATTCCACGGAGGATTTTCCGATCCCTCGCCGGATGATCGCGACCACCTGCGACGCTGAGCAGTATCTGGCGGCCGTGCGGGATACCAGCCCGGTGTACTACGAGCGGTACATGATCGACTTCAACAACCATGCGAACCTGCAGGAAGCGACGATCAACAAGGCGCACTGGTTCTTCTCGCTGTCACCGGCGGAACGCAGGGACTACTCGGAGAACTTCTACAACGGCGACCCGCTGACGTTCGCCTGGGTCAATCACATGAAGATCTTCTTCAACAACAAGGGCGTGGTCGCCAAGGGCACCGACGCCTGCAACGGCTACCCGGCCGGCGACATGTCGGTCTGGAACTGGGCGTAAGCAACGTGCGCGCACGCAAGCTCATCGCCGCAGCGATGATGACGGCGGTCGCTCCCCTCGCGATCGCGTTCAGCAGTAGTCCCGCGCACGCCGATACCGATCTCGGCAAACAATGCTCACCGGAGGGCGCGAAGGTCTGGGGTAAGCCCGGCCCCATCTACTGTGAGCGCCAGGCGGACGGCCAGTTGCAATGGGTCTCCATTCCGGTCTCCGCACTGTGCGTGGCGTTCTGCGTCAACCAGCCCTAGGGGCGCCTTGAGACCGAGCGAGCCGAGGCCCGTTCCGGACCCTTCCCACGGGATCCGCTAGCAGATTTTTTTGATTCTGTCCTGAGATTGAGAAGCGGAAATTTCATCCGTTCAGAGGCCGTTCCCGGGGCTCTTCCGACCCGATGACCTGCGGGCTAGCGCTAGGTGGCACCGAAAGTACGGTTTCGGCGGAGCGTTGCAACCGCCCGTCCATGCATAAATACATCGTCCGGGCCCTTGCCGCGGCGGGTCAAACGAACCCATAATGGACCTCCGGCCAGCCAGACATCGGCTCGATCTGCGAGTGATGGTTGTGACTGAGTTCCGGAAGCTGGAGGACATCGCATGAGCCAAACGACTGGCAATGGCATCCCTGGCACGCTCGCGGCCCTGGACTGGCAGACCATCACCTGTCAATTCGAAGCCGGCTGCACCAACCGGGCAACTCACATCGTCCACCGGCACGCGGTGGATGAATGCAATCACCCCCACGTCGACCCGTTCGGAAACATCGTCGAGATCGTCTGCATAGCGTGCCTGTGGCGCGCGGAGGCCGAGATCCTGGTGCAGGTGGGCCAGTTCAGACGCTCATCGGGTGCCTACTGCCTGACGTGCGGGGCCCCGGTCTCGGAGTTGAGCGACATCATGCGCGACGTCGTCGCGCTCTAGAAAACACACCCTCACCAGCGCCCTGCGCCAGCCGCGCTAGCGCCGTGTCACCACTCCGGCCGCTGGTTGTTCGTCCACGTCGCTGCCGATGAGTTCACGCACCGCCGGACGAGGTCCGTAGGGTCGTAGCATGGTGCTGGCCGGCCGTGGGCGCACGTGCTGCGGCCACCAGAACCACCGCCCGAGCAGGGTGGCCAGCGACGGCGTCATGAACGATCGCACGATCAATGTGTCGAACAACAGTCCCAGTGCGATCGTCGTACCCACCTGGGCCATGACTTTCAAAGGGCTGAAGGCGAACGTGCCCATGGTGGCGGCGAACACCAGACCTGCGGCGGTCACCACCGAGCCCGAACCCGCCATCGCGCGGATGGTCCCCGTCTTGAGACCGGCATGGATCTCCTCCTTGAACCGCGATATCAGCAGCAGGTTGTAGTCGGAGCCGACCGCCAGTAGCAGGATGATCGCCATCGCCAGCACCATCCAGTGCAACTTCATGCCCAGGATGTACTGCCAGAGGAGCACGGAGAGTCCGAACGAGGCGCCCAGCGACAACAGCACCGTGCCGACGATCACGACGGCCGCCACGACACTTCGGGTGATCACCAGCATGATGATGAAAATCAATGTGGCAGCAGATATTCCGGCGATCAGCAGGTCGATGTTCGAACCATCGTGCATGTCCTTGTACGTCGCCGCGGTGCCGCCGAGGTAGACCTTGGCTCCCTCCCAGGGTGTTCCCTTGATCGCCTCGTGCACGGCCCGCTTGATCGGTTCGATGAGGTTGATGCCTTCCGGGGACGCCGGGTCGCCTTCATGCGAGATGATCAACCGGACCGCGTGCCCGTCCGGTGAGATGAACTGTTTGAGACCCCGCGCGAAATCCGGGCTCTGGAACGCTTCCGGCGGAAGGTAGAACGTGTCGTCGTTCTTCGCCCTGTCGAACGCGTCCCCCTCGGCGGTGGCGTTATCGGCCTGCGCCCTGGCCTGGTCGTTGAGACCCGTCGTCGTCGCATAGTTCGACATGATGGTGTCGAGATTGCGCTGCTGGCTTTCGATCTGCGGGGGTATCAACGCGACGAGCTTGGGCTGAATCGCATCCAGCCTGTCCAGGTTCTGGCTTAGGGCCAGGATGTTCTGCGCCACTTGGTCGATGCCGTCGAGCGCATTGAAGATGGACCGCAGCGCCCAGCAGATTGGGATGTCGAAACAGTGCTTCTCCCAATAGAAGTAGCTGCGGATCGGTCGGAAGAAGTCATCGAAGGTGGCGATATCGTCGCGCAGCGCCTCGGTGATCTTCACCGTTTCCTTGGTGAGCTTGGTGGTTTCGTGCGTCGTGTTGCTGAGGTCCTGGGTGACCTGCATCTGCTCACGCAGCGTGGCCATCGTCTTGCGCAATTCGCCCGCTTGGTTCAGCAGGTTCTTGGCCTGCTCATCCTGGAAGTGTTCGGTCTGCTGCCGCCCGGCGGCCTGGGCGCCCATCTGAAAACCGAGGGTGCTGTGGTCGAGTGGCGTGCCCAATGGCCGGGTAATGGTCTGCACCCGGCCGATGCCGGGGATGTGAAAGACCGCCTTGGCGACCTTGTCCAGCACCAGGAAGTCGGCCGAGTTACGCAGGTCGTGATCGGTCTCGATCATCAACAACTCAGGATTGAGCCGAGCCTGGTTGAAGTGCCGGTCGGCGGCCGCGTAACCGATGTTGGCGGGGGTGTCCTCGGGCAGGAAGTGACGGGTGTCGTAGTCCGTCTTGTAGCCCGGCAGAGCGATCAGACCGACCAGGGCAACCGCGATCGTGACCGCGAAAACCGGTGCGGGCCAACGGACGATCGCGGTGCCGATGCGGCGCCAGCCCCGAGTCTGCAGCTTTCGCTTCGGATCGAGAAGTTTGAAGAACGACGCCACGGTGAGTACCGCAGGCCCCAGCGTCAAGGCCGCGAGCACGGCCACCAACATGCCGATGGCACACGGTGCGCCAAGTGACTCGAAATACGGCAATCGGCAGAAGCTCAGGCAGTACATCGCGCCGGCGATGGTCAGGCCCGACCCGAGCACGACGTGCGCGGTGCTGTGGAACATGGTGTAGAAGGCTTGTTCGCGAGTCTCCCCCAGGCCACGGGCCTCGTGGTAGCGGCCGACCACGAAAATCGCGTAGTCCGTACCGGCAGCGATCGCCATCAACACCAGCAGGTTGTTGGCGAACGTGGAGAGTCCGATGATCTCGTAGTTGGCCAGCAGGGCAACCACGCCGCGGGCTGCCAACAGTTCGACGAAGACCATGAACAACACGGCCAGGACGGTGATGAGCGAGCGGTAGACGAAGAGCAGCATCACGAAGATCACCAGGATCGTGACCAGGGTGACGATCGCGACGCCTTTCTCGCCGGCGTGGGACTGGTCGGCGAACAGCGGACCCGCGCCGGTGACGTAAGCCTTGATGCCCTGCGGGGCCGGCACCGAGTTCACGATCTTGCGGACCGCGTCGGCGGACTCAGCGGACAGGCCACCGCCCATGTTGCCGGCGAGGTAGACCTGGACGTAGGCGGCCTTCTGGTCGTGGCTCTGGGACCCCGCGGCGGTCAAGGGATCGCTCCAGAAGTCCTGCACGTGCTGAACGTGTTTCGTGTCTTCCTGGATTCGCCGGACGATCTCGTCGTAGTAGCGGTGCGCCTCGGCCCCCAGCGGTTTGTCGCCCTCCAGCACGATCATCGCCGAGCTGTCGGAATCGAACTCCTTGAACGTCTTACCGACCCGCATCATCGACTGGAACGACGCCGCATCGGTGGGGCTCTGCGACACCGAATGGGTCTTGGCGACGGCCTCCAGCTGCGGCGCAACGGTATTGGTCACCACGACTATGCCCAGCCACACCAGCACAATGGGCAGTGCCAGCCGATGGATCATCCGCGGTAGGAACGGCGGGATCAGCGGCTGGTCGACGCGCGGCGGCGGAGCCTCGGTGGTCTCGCTCATGCGGACTTGTCCAGGCAGTAGACGAAGGCGTTGACGGTCTCGCTGGGGGGCGACTGATTCGGCGCCTTGACGATGTCACCCTTGCCGTCGTTGTTGTTGACGAGGAACCGGCAGGCGATCCAGCTGCCGTTGCCTTGCGCCATCAGGTTGGCCGGGATCCCGGGTTTCGTTGACTTCAATTCCGTCTTCCACGGTAGGGGCACATTCAGAGCCTGCTGCGGATGGGAGTTCTCATCGAGATACGTGATAGTCGCGGTGCTGCCGGGCGAACCCCAGACCTCGAGGGTGATGGTCTTGGGATTGAACTGGTCGATGACGTCACCGGAGGAGCCGCCACCGAACGAACCGCTGTGAACACCGAAGATCCCGTGCAACCGGTAGACCGCGAACCCCGACAGCGCGACGACGGCCAGCACGGTGAGGATGAGCCAGAACCGGCTGGCTACGCTCATCAGACCTTTGCGCTTGGCCCGTGGGCGAGTCGCCGTCTTGCCTTCGCCGCCAGCAGAATCCGGGGTCGTCAACGGTTCGGTCCTTGGCTCAGTCGTCGTCATGGGCGCTTCCTAACCAGTGACGAGAGCCGCCAACCAATTAGCCTGTGTGTCAACTTAGTCTCTCTAACCTAATGTGAAAACCGGAAGAAGTCTCGGCGTAGTGCGCAAAGACTGTGTGCATCAAGACCTTCGCCAACGTGAATAGCTTCGGCGGGCTTGTCATCGGGGTCAGCGGGTTCATCGGGACCTCGGAAGCGAGCCGATGCACGTCGCGGTGAGCACCCGGGTGAGCGCGGACCCGAAATCCATGTTCCATTCGGCCGGCAGCACCTCGGGCTCTTCCTCGTAGACGTCCGAGATCCTCGCCGGCGGGTTTGCGATCTGCCAGAACGCCGCGGCCAGGGAGTAGGCCGCGATGAGGATGTCGAATGCCCCCGACCGCCCGAGCGCCGGCAGCGCCTGCTCGATGGCGTCGGCAAGTGCAATCGCGGCGGCGGAAATGGTTCGCCGAATCTCGATGACCCGTTCGATCTCGACTTCGTGTTCGAGATGAAGGTGCAGGTTGGCCAGCAGGTCGCAGAACAACGGGTCCGCGGCGAGGCCGTTGGCCAGAGTTTCTGCCACCCGCTCCGCCGTCATCGGCCCGGGCGCAGCCAAGTCTTCGCACACCGTGGCCGACCACCGCACCCAGCCTTCGGCGGCCAGATGCAGGAGCACTTCCTTGTGAGAGCTGAAGTATCGACGAACGGCGGAGTAGTGAATTCCCGCGCGGCCGGCCACCGCGGTCAATGTCACCGCTGCGACACCGGTTTCCGATGCGATCGAGCGCGCGGCTTCCACCAGCGCCGCGGCGCGCTGGCGCTTGTTCTCCTCGGTTCGGGCGCGCCGGAAGCTGAGTTGCGCCACCGTCAGAGGATAACGCACACGACGTGATTTGCGGGCGAAAATCGGGGGTTTACGCACACGATATGCCTTAGAATCGGCGATCTAACGGAAGGAGCCCGCGTCGGCCCCGACGCCTCCGTGTTTTACTTAGGTCAGGCTAATTGTGTTCGCGATGCGCTGCCCCGCTGGGCGTAGTGCGGCCGGTCGAATGAAGACGCAAGCGTCTCCTAGGGCGGGTATCGTCCGACCTGAGCGATGCCCAACGGTGAAAGGGACGTGAGATTTTCAAGGTGCTGTCGCGCGTGTGGATCCCACTCGTCATCATGGCGGTGTTGGTCACCGGTGCTTTCATCGTGAAGCGGGTGCACGGCTACTTCGGTTCGGAGAAGCGCGCGTCGTACGCGGACAGCAACTTGAAGAACCCGGAGCCGTTCAACCCCAAACGAATCACCTACGAGGTCTTCGGTCCGGCGGGCACGGTTGCCGACATCAGTTATTTCGACGTCAACGCCGATCCCCAACGCGTGGACAACGCAACGCTGCCCTGGTCGCTGCACATCAGCACGAATAAGGCCGCGATGGTGGGCAACCTGATGGCCCAGGGCGACAGCGACAGCATCGGGTGCCGCATCCTGATCGACGACGTGGTCAAATCCGAGCGAGTCTCCCACGAGGTCAATGCCTTTACCTTCTGCCTGGTCAAGTCCGCGTGAGTACCACCTTGGACTACCGAGCCGACGACCGCCCGGACAACCCTGCCGTCGAACCTCGTCCCCACCGCCCGTTCATCCCGCGGATGATCCACGCCTTCGCGGTGCCGATCATCCTGTTCTGGGTGGTGGTCGTCGTGCTGCTCAGCCTGCTCGTCCCGTCACTGGAAGTCGTCGGGCAGCAGCGCTCGGTTTCGCTGAGCCCCAAGGATGCCCCGTCGTTCGTCGCCCTCAAGCGGATCAGCCACGTCTTCAAGGAAGGCGAGACCGACAGCGTCGCGATGATCGTGCTGGAGAGCGAACAACCCCTCGGTGACACCGCACACCGGTACTACGACGATCTGATCCGCAAGCTGCGCGCGGACAAGCACGTGCTGAGCATCCAGGATTTCTGGGGTGATCCCCTGACCGCGGCCGGCGCGCAGAGCAACGACGGTAAGGCTGTCACGGTCCAGCTGAACCTCGCCGGTAATCAAGGCGAACCGCTGGCCAACGAATCCGTCGACGCCGTCCGCAAGATCGTGGACGCCAACCCACCTCCGCCCGGGCTCAAGGCCTACGTCACCGGCGCCTCGGCGCTGGCCGCCGACCTGCAGCACAGTGGCGACAAATCGATGGCCAAGATCACCATCACCACGGTCCTGGTGATCCTGTTCATGCTGATGTTCATCTACCGTTCGCCGCTGACGGTGATTCTGCTGCTGGTCACCGTCGGTATCGAATTGACCGCAGCGCGCGGGGCCGTCGCGATCCTCGGCAGCAACGCGCTGATCAGCCTGTCAACCTTCGCCGTCAGTCTGCTCACGTCGCTGGCGATCGCAGCCGGAACCGACTACGGCATCTTCATCATCGGGCGATATCAGGAAGCTCGCCAGGCCGGCGAGGACCGGGAGACCGCCTTCTACACGATGTATCACGGCACCGCCCACGTCATTCTGGGATCCGGTTTGACGATCGCGGGCGCGACGTTGTGTCTGGGCTTCGCCCGCATGCCGTACTTCCAGACGCTGGGCATTCCCTGCGCGGTCGGCATGCTGGTCGCCGTCCTGGTGGCGCTGACGTTGGGACCGGCCGTGCTCGTCGTCGGCAGCCGGTTCGGCGTGTTCGACCCCAAGCGGGTGCTGTCGGTACGGGGCTGGCGCCGGGTCGGCACGGCGGTAGTGCGCTGGCCATTGCCGATCCTCGCCGTCACCTGCGTGATCGCCCTGATCGGCCTGATCACCCTGCCCGGTTACAAGCCGAGCTATGACGACCGGGCCTACCTCCCCAGCTTCATCCCGGCGAACCAGGGCTTTCTCGTCGCCGACCGGCACTTCTCCCAGGCTCGGATGAAGCCGGAGATTCTGATGATCGAGTCCGATCACGACATGCGGAATCCGGCTGATTTCCTGGTCCTCGACAGACTGGCGAAGGGCATCTTCCGGGTGCCGGGCATATCCCGCGTTCAGGCCATCACCCGCCCGGACGGCACCACGATGGACCACACGTCGATACCGTTCCAGATGAGCATGCAGAACGCCGGTCAGATGCAGACCATCAAGTACCAGCGCGACCGGATGAACGACATGCTCAAGCAGGCCGATGAGATGAGCAAAACCATCGCCCTCATGCAGCGGATGTACGGCCTGATGACCCAACTTGCCGGGGTCACCCACAAGATGGTCGGCGACACCGAAGAGATGCAGCAGGTCGCCAACGACCTGCGCGACAAACTCGCCAACTTCGACGATTTCTTGCGGCCGATCCGGTCATATTTCTACTGGGAAAAGCACTGTTACGACATCCCGGCCTGCTGGTCGTTGCGGTCGGTCTTCGACGCCCTCGACGGCATCGACCAGATCGACGAGAAGCTGGACGTTCTGGTCGGCGACATCAAACAGCTCGACGTGCTGATGCCGCAGATGATCGCCACGTTCCCCCCGATGATCGACACCATGGTCAGCATGCGAACGATGATCCTGACCATGCACAGCACCATGTCGGGGATCTTCGACCAGATGGACGAGATGAGCGACAACGCGACGGCGATGGGCCATGCGTTCGACGCCGCGAAGAACGACGACTCGTTCTATCTGCCCCCGGAAGTGTTCAAGAACGCCGACTTCAAGCGCGCCATGAAGAACTTCCTGTCCGCCGACGGGCACGCGGCGCGGTTCATCATCCTGCATCGGGGTGACCCCGCCTCGGCGGAGGGCATCGCGAGCATCGACAAGATCCAGACGGCCGCAGAGGAATCGCTCAAGGGCACCCCCCTGGAAGACTCGAAGATCTACGTCGCCGGAATGGGTGCCGTCGTCAAGGACATCTCCGAAGGCGCCAAGTGGGACCTGGTGATCGCCGGGATCTCGTCGCTGTGCCTGATCTTCATCATCATGCTGATTCTGACCAGGGCCTTCGTGGCGGCCGCGGTGATCGTCGGCACCGTCGCGCTCTCGCTGGGCGCCTCCTTCGGTCTCTCGGTGCTGGTGTGGCAACACATCTTCGGCATACCGCTGCACTGGCTGGTGCTGGCGATGTCGGTGATCGTGCTGCTCGCCGTGGGGTCGGACTACAACCTGTTGCTGGTCTCGCGTTTCAAACAGGAGATTCATGCCGGCCTCAATACCGGGATCATTCGTTCGATGGGCGGCACCGGCAAAGTCGTGACCAATGCGGGGCTGGTCTTCGCGTTCACGATGGCGTCCATGATCATCGGCGACGCCCGGATGATCGGGCAGGTGGGCACCACCATCGGCCTGGGTCTGCTGTTCGACACGCTGATCGTGCGGGCCTTCATGACGCCCTCGATCGCGGCGCTGCTGGGCCGCTGGTTCTGGTGGCCCATCCGGGTGCGGTCCCGCCCCGCCCGTAGCCCCAGACTCCCCCGCGAGGAGCCGGTCACCGAGAGGTCACCGGCGTTGACCGCCGAGCGCTAACCCGTCCGCGCACCTCCATCCGAGCGCGGCGGGGCTCCGAATACTAGGTGTGCAGCCACCAGATGGACGATCGGTAGCGGTCATCGGCAGTGGGGTCGCCGGGTTGACGGCCGCCTACCTGCTGTCCGCCCGCGACCGCGTCACGCTGTACGAGGCCGACACCCGCCTCGGCGGCCACGCGCACACCCACTTCGTCGATGACGGCCACGGCCGGTTGACCGCGGTCGACTCCGGCTTCCTGGTGTACAACGAGCGGACCTATCCCACGTTGTGCCGGCTGTTCGGCGAACTCGGGATCGCCACGCAGGAGTCGGACATGTCGATGTCCGTGCGTGCCGACGACCTCGAATACGCCGCGGCCCTGGGCCTTCGGGGACTTTTCGCGTGTGCGCAGTCCCTGCGCCCCCGGTATCTGCTGATGCTGGCCGAGATTCTGCGCTTTCACCGGGCGGCGACCCGACTGCTGCGCGACGAGCCTGCCGGCGACGAACTGGAAACGCTCGACGGGTTCCTGCGACTGCACCGGTTCTCGGCTTATTTCGTCGACCACTTCATCACCCCGTTGGTGGCCGCGGTGTGGTCGTGCACCGGTGACGACGCATTGCGCTATCCCGCCCGCTACCTGTTCGCCTTCCTCGACCACCAGGGCATGCTGTCGGTTTTCGGATCGCCGGCCTGGCGCACCGTGACCGGCGGTTCGGCCACCTACGTGCAGGCCATCGCGGCCCGCCTGGACGAAGTCTCGACCGGAACCCCGGTACGTCTGCTGCAACGGCTGCCGGACGGCGTGCTGGTCCAGGCCGGTGACCGTCCGCCGCGGCGCTTCGACGCGGCCGTCGTCGCCGTCCATCCCGATCAGGCGCTGCTGTTGCTCGACGATCCGACACCGTGGGAGCGCGCCGTCCTGGGAGCGATCCCCTACTCGACCAACCGTGCCCTGCTGCACACCGATGAATCGGTGCTGCCGCGGCACCGCCGCGCCCGCGCGTCCTGGAACTACCTGGTGACACCCGGTCACGAGCAGGTCGTCGTCAGCTACGACGTCAGCCGGTTGATGCGGCTCAACGGAACCCGCCGCTTTCTGGTCACTCTCGGCGGCCGGGATCGGGTGGACCCGTCGGCGGTGCTCGCCGAGATGACCTACAGCCACCCGTTGTACACCCCAGAATCCGTTGCTGCACAACGACTTCTACCAACTCTGGACGACGACCGGGTGGTATTCGCCGGCGCCTACCACGGGTGGGGGTTCCACGAGGACGGTGCCGCCTCCGGGGTGCGGGCCGCCCAGCGGCTGGGCGCGGACTGGCCCGCGGCGCCCGACCGGGAAGCGGTCCTGGCATGCTGACCCCCGCGATCTACCGCACCACGATCAGTCACAACCGGCAGGTTCCGGCGCAGCACTCGTTCCAGTACCGCAGCTACAGCTGGTATGTGGACATCGATCAGCTCCCCGCGGTGCCCTGGTGGCTGCGGCCTTTCGCACGGTTCGACGCCGCCGACCATCTGGCGGGAACCGGCGCCGCCGCGGACACGTCGTTACGCCGGCGGCTGGAGGCCTTCTTCGCCGAGCATCAGACCGCCATGCCGGACGGCCGGATCACAGCGCTGCTGCAGGCACGCGTTCTCGGTTACGTCTTCAACCCGCTGAGCATCTTCTGGTGCCACGACCGTGATGGCCGGCTGTGCCACGTGGTCGCCGAAGTGCACAACACCGACGGCGAAGGCCATGCCTATCTGCTCCCGCCGGCCGATACGCCGGTGCTGGTCAGCGAGCAGTTCTACGTGTCTCCGCTCAACCCGGCCGACGGGCACTATCTGGTGCTGGCCCCGTCGCCCGAGCACGAGGTCGACGTCATGGTGTCGCTGCTGCGGCAGCGCCGGCCGACCTTCACCGCCACCCTGCGCGGCGAGCGGCTCCCTGCGACGAGCGGGAAGCTAACGGCTCTTCAGGTCCTGTCTCCGCTGGCTCCGCTGGCGGTGGCCGCACGGCTCCGGGCTCAGGGGATCAGACCGCGGTTACGACGAGTCCCGGCGGTCGCGCGATGACTGTTCAGAGTATCGAAAAGCCCTTCGCGGCAATCGATTCCAGTCGCGGGCCGGCGATTCCGGCCACTCGCACCACACACACCTGGATTCAGCAGTACATTTTCCCTGGCGGACTGTTGCCGTCTGTCGCGGCCATCGTCGAGATCCCCGAGCGCCACACGAGCTTGTGCTCCGTCGACGTGGTCTCGCTGCGGCGGCGTTACGCCGAGACGCTGCGGCTGTGGCGCGAGCGCTTCGGACAGCGTCGTAACGAGTTGGCACGCTTGGGATTCGACGAGGTGTTCGAACGCATGTGGGAGCTGTATCTGGCGTACTCCGAAGCGGGGTTCCTGGACGGCTACCAGTGGACGTTCGAGCGGAGGGGGCTGCGGTGAGCGAGAGCGACATCCTGGCGGTGACCGGTGCCTGCACCCTGGCGGTGGCCGTGGTTCATTCGGTCACCTTCGCCATCGGCCGCAAGGTCGGCCGATACAACGTCGTCGACGTCGCATGGGGCATCGGCTTCGTCGTGGTGGCGGCGGTGGCGGGGCTGGTCGGCCACGGGGATCCGACCCGGCGTTGGCTGCTGTTGGCGCTGGTGTCGATCTGGGGTCTACGGCTGAGCTGGCACATCCACCGCAAGACCGCCGGGCACGGCGAGGATCGCCGCTACGCCGACCTGCTGCGGGGCGCTTCGGTGGGCCAGGTGGTGCGCAAGGTCTTTCTGCTGCAGGGCTTTCTGACGCTGTTCATCTCCTTCCCGCTGCAGCTGTCGGCAGTCACCGGCCCCACGCCCACCCCGTTGCTGGCCGTCACCGCAGCGGGTGTGGCGGTCTGGCTCCTCGGATTCCTCTTCGAAGCGCTCGGGGACCGGCAACTGCGCGACTTCAAATCCGACCCGGCTCACCGCGGGCTCATCATGGACCGCGGTCTGTGGTCGTGGACGCGGCATCCCAACTATTTCGGCGATGCCTGCGTGTGGTGGGGATTGTGGCTGATCACGGTCACCGGATGGGTTCCGCTGGCCACCGCGGTGTCGCCGTTGGTGATGACGTATTTCCTGGTGGACGTGAGTGGGGCCCGGCTGACCGAGAAATACATGAAGGGGCGTCCGGGGTTCGCCGAATACCAAAAGCGGACTGCTTATTTCGTTCCCCGGCCACCCAGAATGGTGCGTCAGTCATGACCGGCATAGCGGGCAGGGCCGTTGCTGGCGTTAGGCTACCGATCGATGACCGGACCGCTGCAGCCCAGCAGCGACCTGGACGCCTTGTTGCGCCGGGTCGCACGGGGGGACAACGCTGCCTTCGCTGCGTTCTACGACCAGACGAAAACCCGGGTGTATGGCCTGGTGAGCAGGGTGTTGCGGGACGCCGGGTACAGCGAAGAGACCACCCAGGAGATTTATCTCGAGGTGTGGCGGACGGCCTCGGACTTCGACTCCACCAAAGGGTCCGCGCTGGCCTGGCTGCTGACCATGACTCACCGGCGCGCGATCGACCGGGTGCGCAGCGAGCAGGCGGGCACTGTGCGCGAATCACGCTACGGCGTAGCCAATCTGGAGCCGGCCACCGATGTGGTCGCGGATACGGCGATCGCCGGCGACGAACGCCGTCGGGTGGCGCAATGCCTGGAGGGACTGACCGATACGCAGCGGCAGTGCATCGAGCTGGCCTACTATGGCGGACTCACCTACGCCGAGGTGTCGCAGCGATTGGCCGCGAACCTGTCGACCGTCAAGTCGCGAATGCGCGATGCGCTGCGCGGCCTGCGCAACTGCCTGGATGTGCCATGACCGCGCCGACGACGCAGAGGGGGCACCTCCCGGGAAGACGAAGCGATGCTGAGGAGCGCCGCTTGTGAACGAGCCGACCGATTTCGACCTACTTGAACTGGCGACCCCGTACGCGCTGCACGCCATGTCCGACGCCGAGCGTGCCGACATCGACCGGCGGGTCGCCGCCGCGCCGACCCCGGTGGCCGCCGCCTTCCACGAGGAAGTGCGCGCCGTCCGAGAGACGATGGCGCTGCTGTCGGCGACCAGTACCGCCGAACCACCCGGCGAGCTGCGCTCGGCGGTGCTCGCCCTGACCGCGCCGCCGGCCACGCCGCTGGGCCGTTCCCGTTGGCGCACAGCGGTTTTCGCCGCTGCGGCGGCGGTGGCTGTGGGACTGGGCGCCTTCGGCCTCGGGGTGGTCATGCGGCCGTCACCGACGCAGACGGTCGCCGAACAGGTGCTGACGGCTCCCGATGTTCGCACCGTCTCCGGCCCGCTGGGCGCCGGGACGGCCACCGTGGTGTTCTCGCGTGACCGCAACGCCGGTGTGCTGGTGATGAACAACGTGCCGCCACCCTCCCCCGGCACCGTCTATCAGATGTGGCTGCTGGGCGCCAACGGCCCCACGTCGGCGGGGACCATGGGAACGGCCGCCGTGTCCCCGTCGACCAGGGCAACGCTGGACAACCTGGGCAGTTCCACCGCGCTGGCGTTCACCGTCGAACCTGGTACCGGATCGACGCAACCGACCGGCGCCATCCTGGCTCAGCTGCCGCTGCGCTGAGACTTCCTGCTGAACAAGCCGCCGAGCATCGCGGTGATCACGCCCAGAGCGACCAGACCCACACCGGTGAGCAGCGTGATGTTGAGCCAGAGGTGCATGCTGCTTTCCGCGTGCCCGACCATCACATCGGCCATCCGCCGGATGTCCCCGGTCGTCCGATTGAGCGCCTCGTTCAGTGAGCGCTTGCCGATGTCGATGCCCGCCCAGCCGGCCGCGCCCACCAACAGCGCCGAGATACCCAGAGCGGTCAGTCCCCGGCCACGGCTGCGCGCGGCAACCACCGTCAGGAAGGCGAACAGCGCCGTCAGCGCGGCCACACCGATACTGACCCACGGCCCCCACACCTCGGCGCGGTGGAATTGCCCCTGCCGCAGCGGCTGGCCCACCGGCACCGTCAGCGGGACCTTCAGCGTCGCGGGAACCTGCACGTTGTAGGTGGCCAGCTGCTGCTGAATCGCGGTGTCCTTGAGCATCGGCGCAACGTCGACCACCCACTGCTCGTTGCCCCCGGGCTGCGGCGCGCTGAACAACCAGCCGTGCGCGGCGCGATTCACCTGGGCGAACAACGGCGGAAAGGAGGAACCTGCGGTGAATGCGGCCGCCACATCGTGCACCGTTGCTCCGTCGACAGGGCGCCCGCCGCGTTCGTTGATCAGTGTCATTGCTCGGGTGGTCAGCTCAGAAGCCATCGCGGACTGCAGCGCCGGGTCGCGGGCCGCCTGTTCAGCCAGCACGGCGTAGCCGTCTTCGTCAACGATGGTCGCCTGTGTCCATGCCGCGGGAACCGCCACCGCCAACCCGGCCGTGGCGATCAACCAGCACAACGCCGTCACGAGGAACCGCACGGGTTGGAACCCTACTGGGCGATCCCCCGCAGATAGGCGGCTTGGCCGAGATGCTGAGCACAGTCGTCGATGATGCTGACCAGCCGTGCACTCGCGGTGACCGGCGGATCCCAATGGGTGTCGACGATTCGGGCGAGTTCATCGGCGGTGACCGTCGCGACGTATTCCACAGTGAGCAGGTGCACGGCGTGGTAGTAGCCCAGCAGCAGGTCGACCGGTGCGCGGACCTTGGCCACCTCGTCGGCGCCGTGGCCGTAGCCGGTGTCGTTGCGCGGCAGGTCCAGATTGAAGCGGTCCACCCACCCGTCGCGGGTCCAGACCTGCTCCACGCCGGCCACGTCGGCAAGCTGAAGATCCTGGACCCGCGCGCTGTGCCACAGCAGCCAGGCGATGCTGTTGGCCTCGGGGGTCGGCCGGTAGTCGGCGACCTCGTCGGTGAGTCCGTTGCACACATCTCCGGCATGCTCGATCAACCGGGTGAATGCATCGCGCAACAGTTCGCGGGCCGCGTCGTCGGTTCCTGCCATACGTCGACGCTACGCTTGCGCGCCGTGCCAGACCGCTTCGACGTTGTTGCCGTCCGGGTCTCGCACGAAGGCGCCGAAGTACCCGGGATGGTATTCCGGCCAGAGCCGCGGGGCATGCAACGACTCGGCGCCCAGGCTCACCGCCGCCTCGTGAAATGCGCGCACCGCCGCCTCGTCGGCGGCCTGGAATGCCAGGTGCACCTCCCGGTTCGGCCCCAGGGCCGAGCCGTCGGCGATCCAGAAATCCGGCTTGCCGTCACGCCCGTAGCCGATCGCCACGCCGAAGTCCATTTGCCGTGAACAGCCGAGCACACCGAGCACAGTGTCGTAAAACCGCTGGGCGGCGGGGTAATCGGCACAGTTGATTCCCATGTGGTCAATCACATGCCGAATCCTGGCACGAGCCACCGACACGGTCGTAGATTAATTAGATGACCTACGACCTTCTGATCCGCAACGGCACCATCGTGGACGGACTGGGAGGTGAACCCTACGTCGGCGACATCGCGGTGCAGGACGGGCTGATCGCGGCGGTCGGCGCCCTGAACGGCGCCGGCGCGACGAAGGAGATCGATGCGACCGGCCTGCTCGTCACGCCGGGCTTCGTCGACCTGCACACCCACTACGACGGCCAGGCCATCTGGTCGGACCGGTTGACGCCGTCCTCGGCGCACGGCGTGACCACGGTGGTGATGGGCAACTGCGGCGTCGGCTTCGCACCCTGCCGCCAGGAGGACCACGACGTACTCGTCGACGTGATGGCCGGCGTCGAGGACATTCCCGGGGTGGTCATGACCGACGGCCTGCCGTGGACCTGGGAGACCTTCCCGGAATACCTCGACGCGCTGGAGTCCGGCACGCGAGACATCGACGTCGCCGCCTACCTGCCACACTCTCCGCTGCGCGTCTACGTCATGGGCCAGCGCGGCGCCGACCGCGAGCCGGCGACCCCTGAGGACCTGGCCAAGATGCGCGCGCTGGCCACCGAGGCCATCGAAGTCGGGGCGCTGGGATTCGCCTCCTCCAGGCTCACCATCCACAAGACCGAGAGCGGAGCGCCGATTCCGAGTTATGACGCGGCCCGTGAGGAGATCGAGGAGATCGCGCGGGGCGTCGTCGACGGTGGCGGCGGCTTGCTGCAGTTCGTGCCGGACATCCCGGCCGGGGGGTACCAGCCGGTGCTGCAGACAGTGTTCGACGTCGCCGAGGACGTCGGGCTTCCGGTGACGTTCACGCTGGTGGTGGGCAACGCCGGGGATCCGACATGGCCGGACGCCATCACGATGATCGAGAAGGCGAACAGTGTCACCGATGAGATCCGGGTGACCGCGCAGTTGTTGCCGCGTCCGATCGGGCTGATCATCGGGCTGCAGCTGACGGCCAACCCCTTCGTGCTCTACCCGAGCTACCGCGAGATCGCGCACCTGCCGCTGGCCGAGCGGGTCGCCGAGATGCGCAAGCCCGAGGTGCGCGCCAAGATCCTGGCCGACAAGCCGGGCGCGGGTCATCCGATCCTCTACGTGGCCCAGATGTGGGACTGGATTTTCCCGCTGGACGACAACCCCAACTACGAGCCGGACCCGGCCGACAGCATCGGCGCGCGGGCCCGGGCCCGCGGTGTCAACCCGATGGAAGAGGCCTACGACCGGCTTCTGGACGACGACGGCCGGGCCATGTTGCTGGTCGCCACCAGCAACATGGAGGGCAACTCGCTGGACACCGTGGGCAAACTCCTGCACCGCGACGACGTGGTGCTGGGATTGGGCGACGGGGGTGCCCACTACGGCATGATCTGCGACGCCAGCTACTCCACTTACTTCCTCACCCACTGGGCGCGTGACCGTAGCTCGGGGCGATTCAGCGTGGCCGAAGCAATCCGTGAACTGACCTCGGTGCCGGCCCGCATCGCCGGCCTGGCCGACCGCGGTCGCATCGCCGTCGGCTTCAAGGCGGATCTCAACGTCATCGACCACGCCGGGCTGCGGCTGCACAAGCCGGTCATCACCTACGACCTGCCGGCGGGTGGACGCCGGCTGGATCAGACCGCCGAAGGCTACGTCGCCACCGTGGTCTCCGGAGAAGTGATCGCCGAGAACGGTGTGCCCACCTCCGCGCGCCCGGGCAAGCTGGTCCGCGGACGCCGGCCCGCGCCGGTTGCCGTCTGACGGGCCGCTGCGAATTAACGGTAGCGGGTTACCCGATACGCCCACGGTAAAAGGCTGTGCCGGGTAAGTTTGGGTGGTGACAAGCCCGCATTTCGCGTGGTTGCCGCCAGAGATTAACTCGGCATTGATGTTTGCCGGTCCCGGCGCGGGACCGCTACTTTCTGCTGCCTCCGCATGGGGCGGTCTGGCCGAAGATCTCGCTTCAGCGGTGTCGTCATTCAGTTCCGTCACCCAGGAGCTGACCAGTGGATCATGGCAGGGCGCCTCGGCGGCCGCCATGATGGTCGTCGCCACCCAGTACATGAGCTGGCTCAGTGCAGCCGCGGTTCAGGCCGAGCAGGCGGCCGCGCAGGCCGCCGCGACGGCGGTCGCGTTCGAGACGGCGGTGGCCGCCACCGTGCAGCCCGCGGTGGTGGCGGCCAACCGCGGTCTGGTGCAGATGCTCGCCTCGACGAACTTCTTCGGCATGAACTGGCCGGCCATCATGGACACCGAATCCGCCTACGAGCAAATGTGGGCGCTGGACGTGGCTGCCATGGCGAACTACCACTTCGACGCGTCGGCGGCGGCCGCTCAACTGGCGCCCTGGCAGCAGGTCCTGCGCAACCTCGGCATCGACATCGGCAAGAACGGCACCATCAACTTCGGCTTCGGCAACACCGGCAGCGGCAACATCGGCAACAACAACGCCGGCAACTACAACTTCGGTATCGGCAACAGCGGCAGCGGCAACGTCGGCGCCGGCAACAGCGGCAGTGGCAACCTCGGCATCGGCAACACCGGAAACAACAACCTGGGTCTGGGGAACTTCGGCAGCAACAACCTGGGCATCGGCAACACCGGTAGCGACGTCCTGGGCATGGGCCTCACCGGCGACAAGCAGTTCGGCTTCGGCGGGTTCAACTCGGGCAGCGGCAACACCGGATTCGGCAACTCCGGCACCGGCAACACCGGCTTTTTCAACTCCGGCAACGGGAACCTGGGCCTGGGCAACTCGGGCTCCCTGAATACCGGCCTGGGCAACTCGGGCAGCGTCAACACCGGGTTCAGCGGATCGATGGGCTACCTCGGCTCCGGACTGCAGAACGCCGGCCTGGGTGGCACCGGCCTGGAGGCGGGCCTGGCCAACTCCGCGCACTACGCCACCGGCGGCCTGGGCACGGCGGCGCTGAGTTCGGGGCTGCTCAGCTCGGCCCTGGCGAATACCGGCGGCCTGCACACCGGCCTGGCCGGAGCCTTGAACTCGGGCCTGAGCAGCACCCCGATGGTCGCCCCGGCATCCGCGCCGGCGGCAGCCGTCGACAGCGGCGCTCAGGGATCGGTCTCGGCCAACCCGACCAGCAGCCCGGCCGCCAACGCAGGCCTGCGGACCTCGGCCAGCACCCCGGTGACGGGCTTCGTCAACCCCAGCACCAGCGACCCGGGGGTGCGGACCACGCTCGGTCGCGAATCCGGCATCGGTGCCCCGAGCCTGCCCAACTCCGGCATTCCGAAGTCCAACTTCTACCCGGCGGCCGAGCGCGACACCGGCGACCAGAGCCGGGTTATCCAGTTCCCGATCCGCACCGAGTAGCCACGCGCCTATCCTCGATTCGTGGCTGCAAAGACCAAACCGGTCGACTTCCAGCGGTTGGCGGACACCCTGCCGGACTATCCGTTCGCCTATCTGATCACCGTGGACGACGACTACCGCGCGCATACCGTGACCGTTGAGCCGGTGCTGCGTGACCTGGCGGTGCTCGATGTCGGGCTGATCGGCGGGGGAACCCGGAACAACCTGGCACATCGCAGGGACGTCACGCTGGTATGGCCGCCGCCGGCACCGGGCGGCTATTCGCTGATCGTCGACGGCCACGCTGAGATTTCCGATGCCGGCGCCGACACGGTGCGCTGCGACGTGACCCCCACGCGCGCGCTGCTGCACCGCAATGCCGATTCTCCTTCGGCAGCCAAGGGCTGCCTGCACGACTGCGTCGTGTTCTCGCTGCCGGCCGACGCCGGGTCGTAGCCTACGAGGTCAGTCCCTTGCGGACGAACGGCTGGGCTTCGCCACGCTCGACGGCCTCGTCGTGTTTATCGGCCGCGCGGTCGAGCAGTTCCCGCAGTGCCGGCTCGTCCCGGACCAACTGACGGTACTTCGGCTTCATGTCCATGATCTGATCGCGCTCGGCAAGCAACTTGTTGAAGATGCGTTCGCGTTCCTCGGGGTCGTGGGTGTACTCCGAGTCCAGATAGGCCGTCGCGTGCCGGCGGGCGTTCGCAATCGCCGTCATCGCCTTGCCCTTGTTGCTCAGCAGGGAGGCCACCACGGTGACGATCAGGACACCGACGATCACGGTCAGCGACGTCCAGGTGCTGATCTCGATGACTTTCACCGGCTCACCGCCGTTGATGAACGGGACGTTGTTCTCGTGCAAGGCGTGCAGGATCAGCTTGACGCCGATGAGGCCGAGAATCCCCGCCAGTCCGTAGGACAGGTAGATGAGCCGGTCCAGCAAGCCGTCGACCAGGAAATACAGCTGCCGCAGACCGAGCAGTGAGAACGCCGTCGCGGTGAACACGATGTAGACGTGCTGGGTGAGGCCGAAGATGGCCGGGATCGAGTCCAGCGCAAACAGAATGTCCGTGCCCCCGATAGCCACCATGACCAGCAGCATCGGCGTCATCGCCCGCTTGCCGTCGATGGTGGTGAACAGCTTGTCGCCGTCGTAGTGCTCGCTGGTGCGGATCACCTTCTTGGCCAGCCGGATGACGAAGTTGTCGGCTTTGCGATCGTCGTCGTCGTGGTCGTTCTTCAGCACACTGCCCGCGGTGAGCAACAGGATCAGGCCGAACAGGTAGAAGACCCACGCGAACGCATTGATCAGCGCCGCGCCGAGAAAGATGAACCCGGTACGGGCGATCAGGGCGAAGGCGATCCCGAACAACAGCACCTTCTGCTGGTCCTCACGCGGGACCCGGAAGCTGGCGATGATCACCAGGAAGACGAACAGGTTGTCGACCGACAGCGCCTTCTCCGTGACGTACCCGGCGAAGTACTCCGGACCCGCCTCCCCGCTGCCGAACAAGAGCAGGCCGACGCCGAACAGCACGGCGACGCCCACGTAACCCGACGACCACAACGCGGCTTCCCGCAGCGTCGGGACATGCGCCTTGCGGACGTGGAAGACGAAGTCGAAGGCCAGCAGGCCCACGATCGCCACGATGGTCAGGGCCCACACCCAGTCCGGAACGTCCATGACTACCCCCTATCACACGAAAAAGCCCGGCTCCCTTGGAGGAGCCGGGCTTCTCGTTGACCTCTTAGAAGTCCATACCGCCCATGCCACCGGTCGGGTCGCCCGCCGGAGCGGCCGCCTTCTCCGGCTTGTCGGCCACGACGGCCTCGGTGGTCAGGAACAGGCCCGCGATGGACGCCGCGTTCTGCAGCGCCGAACGGGTCACCTTGACCGGGTCGGCAACGCCGGCCTTGAGCAGGTCCTCGTACTCACCGGTGGCGGCGTTCAGGCCGGTGCCGGCGGGCGAGTTGCGAACCTTCTCGGCCACCACGCCGGGCTCCAGCCCGGAGTTGAAGGCGATCTGCTTCAGCGGAGCCTCGAGCGCCACGCGCACGATGTTGGCACCGGTCGCCTCGTCGCCCGAGAGGTTCAGCTCGGCCAGGGCCGGAGCCGACTGCAGCAGGGCCACGCCACCACCGGCGACAATGCCCTCCTCGACGGCCGCCTTGGCGTTGCGGACGGCGTCCTCGATGCGGTGCTTGCGCTCCTTGAGCTCCACCTCGGTGGCAGCGCCGGCCTTGATCACCGCAACACCGCCGGCCAGCTTGGCCAGGCGCTCCTGCAGCTTCTCGCGGTCGTAGTCGGAGTCGCTGTTCTCGATCTCGGCGCGGATCTGGGCCACCCGGCCGGCGATGGCGTCGGGGTCACCGGCGCCCTCGACGATGGTGGTCTCGTCCTTGGTGATGACGACCTTGCGGGCCTTGCCGAGCAGCGAGATGTCGGCGGTCTCGAGGGACAGACCGACCTCTTCGCTGATGACCTGACCACCGGTGAGGATGGCCATGTCCTGCAGCATCGCCTTGCGGCGGTCACCGAAGCCGGGAGCCTTGACGGCCACCGACTTGAAGGTGCCGCGGATCTTGTTGACGACCAGGGTCGACAGCGCCTCGCCCTCGACGTCCTCGGCGATGATCAGCAGCGGCTTGCCACCCTGGATGACCTTCTCCAGCAGCGGCAGCAGGTCCTTGACGGTCGACACCTTGCTGGACACCAGCAGGATGTAGGGGTCCTCCAGGACGGCTTCCTGACGCTCGGCGTCGGTGACGAAGTAGCCCGAGATGTACCCCTTGTCGAACCGCATGCCCTCGGTGAGCTCGAGCTGCAGGCCGAAGGTGTTGGACTCCTCGACGGTGATGACGCCCTCGTTGCCGACCTTGTCCATCGCCTCGGCGATCAGGTCACCGATCGACTGGTCGCCCGCGGAGATGCCCGCGGTGGCCGCGATCTGCTCCTTGGTCTCGACGTCCTTGGCCGAGGAGAGCAGGGTCTGGGTGACCTTCTCCACCGCCTTCTCGATGCCGCGCTTCAGACCCAACGGGTTGGCACCGGCAGCGACGTTGCGCAGGCCTTCCTTGACCAGCGCCTGCGCCAGCACGGTGGCCGTCGTGGTGCCGTCACCGGCGACGTCGTCGGTCTTCTTGGCGACTTCCTTGACCAGCTCGGCGCCGATCTTCTCGTACGGGTCCTCCAGCTCGATCTCCTTGGCGATGGACACACCATCGTTGGTGATCGTGGGGGCGCCCCACTTCTTCTCGAGGACGACGTTGCGACCCTTGGGGCCCAGCGTCACCTTTACCGCGTCGGCGAGGGCGTTGAGGCCCCGCTCGAGGCCGCGACGGGCCTCTTCGTCGTACGCAATTGTCTTGGCCATTGCGAAGTGATTCCTCCGGATTGGGGATGATACGGGCTGACCAATGGTGGGCCACCCCGTTACTTACGCTGGCCGGGCGCAGTGCCCGCGACGGACGGTCACAGCGGTTTGTCGCTGGACCTCACCGTCCCGACCTAGCACTCGCCTATGTCGAGTGCCAACGTCATTATTAGCACTCGCCTATGCCGAGTGCAAGATCGCCCGGGGCGTGGACCGCCGCGTTCGCCGTGGGCTGAAGCGCCCGTTGTGAAGTACCCGACGCGTCACCGGCGTGGCGCGTCGTGAAATTCATGCTCGGCGGAGGGAATCCTGCCGCCCGCACGGGGCACACTGGAGCGATGTCCCTGGTAGTGCCGCCTTACCCCCCGCCGCGATACACCAAAGCGGAACCGGAGGTCAGCGCCTGGCTCAAGCGGGCCGACGAACCGCCGGACTATGAGAACTTCGGGGTCAAGTACCACTACCTGGCCAATCAGCAGGCCACCGACGGCTACTACGGCCTGTACCGCGTCGACATCGCTCCGGCCGGCGGCGGGCCGGGCCCGCATTTCCACCGTGCGATGTCCGAGGCCTTCTTCGTGTTGGCCGGCACCATGCGTCTCTACGACGGGCGAGACTGGGTCGACGCCCGCCAGGGCGACTTCCTTTACGTCCCGCCCGGCGGCATCCACGGGTTCCGCAACGAGATGGACGAACCTGCATCGATGCTGATGCTCTTCGCGCCGGGTGCACCGCGCGAGGCCTATTTCGAAGGGTTCCCGGCGCTGGCCGACATGACCGACGACGAGCGGCGCGAGTGGTTCGCCGCGCACGACAACCACATCATCGAGTAGCAGATACCCCGCGAGGGTCAACTCAGCAGATAGTCGCCGGCGACCATCGCGCGGGTGCGTTCGAAGAACGTCCGGCCGCTGAACGGAAGCTGGGTCACCACTTTGCCGCTGGGATGCCGGTAATAGCTGTTGCAGTTGGCCAGCCACACCTTGCCTTCCATGGCGGCCTGTAGTTCGTCGTTGTAGCGCCGCTGGGCGGCCTCGGTCACCACGACCGCGCGCGCCCCCCGCTGCGCGACTGTGTCCAGGATGTGCCGGATGAAGGTCGTCTGCGCCTCGTGGATGTACAGGATCGAATTGACCCCGTTGGTATTGGGCCCATAGAGGGTGAACAGGTTCGGATATCCGGCCACCATCGTGCCGAGGTAGGCCTCGGCGCCGTCACTCCAGTCGTCGCGCAGCCGGCGGCCGCCCTCGCCGTAGACGTCGATGCTGGCCAGGTAGTCGGCAGCCTTGAACCCGGTGCCGTAGATGACGGTGTCGACCCGGTGTTCGACTCCATCGACGGTGCGCACGCCGTGCTCGGTCAACTCGGCGATCGAGGTGGTCTCCAGCTCGACATGCGGCAGCGCGAAGGTCGGATACCACTCGCGGGACTGCAGCGGCCGCTTGCAGCCCACCGGGTAGTCCGGTGTGAGTTTGGCCCGCAACACCGGGTCCACCACTTTGCGCATCAGGTAGCTGCGCGCCAGCTCGGTCTGCTCGTGGGTCTGGGCCGCGTCGACGTCGAAGCTGGACGACTCGTAGGACGCAAAGGCCTCCTCGCGCAGCTTGCGGGCCTCGGCCGGATCGCGCTCGAACAGCTCGTGCTGCTCGGCGGTGAACGGGAAGTCGAAGCGTGGCGCGATCCAGATCGGGGTCCGCTGGAACACCGTCAGGTGAGCGGCCTGCGGTGCGATCGCCGGCACGTACTGCACGGCACTGGCGCCGGTGCCGATCGAAGCCACCCGCTCACCGGCCGTCGACCTGGTGTGATCCCAGCGGGCCGAATGGAACTGCCGGCCGCGGAACCGTCGCGCACCCGGAATGTCCGGCACGTGCGGAACGTCGAGCATGCCGACCGCGCTCACCACGTAGTCGAACTCGTGCTCGTCACCGTCCTCGGTCTGCAGCGTCCAACACCGGCCGGACCACCGCGCCGTGCTGATCGAGGTCCCGCACCGCAGGTGGGGTTCCAGCCCATGGTCGGCGGCAACCCGTTCGAGGTAGGCGAGGATCTCGGGCTGGTTCGCATAGGTCTTGCTCCAGCGGGGATTGAGCGCGAAGGAGAACGAATAGAGATGCGACGGCACATCGCAGGCCGCACCGGGAAAGGTGTTGTGCCGCCAGGTCCCGCCGAAGCCGTCGGCGCGATCGAAGATGGTGAAGTCGTATCCGCCGGCAGCGAGCTGGATGCCCATCGCGATACCGCCCGCGCCGGCGCCGATGATGCCCACCGACGGCCGGCCTGGGGAATGACGTTGGCGCATCCCGGTAACCACGTTCTCAAATGTACGTGCCGCCGCGCCGGGGTTGCGCGTGAGTATGTTCGGGCCATGGCTTCCAACAGCATTCAAGACCGCAAGTGGACGACCGCCGACATCCCGGACCAGAGCGGGCGCACCGTGGTCGTCACCGGCGCCAACACCGGGCTCGGCTACCACACCGCTGCCGCCCTGGCCTTCCACGGTGCCCACGTGGTGCTGGCGGTACGCAACCTGGACAAGGGCAACGCCGCGCTGTCCCGGATCGTCGCCGCCAAGAACGATGCTCAGGTCACGTTGACCGAACTCGACCTCAGCTCGCTGGCGTCGGTGCGCCGGGCGGCCGACGAGCTGCGCAGCGCCTATCCGCGCATCGATCTGCTGATCAACAACGCCGGCGTGATGTGGACGCCGAAGGAGCTGACCGCGGACGGTTTCGAGTTGCAGTTCGGCACGAACCATCTCGGGCACTTCGCGTTGACCGGGCTGCTGCTCGACCACCTGCTCGGCGTGCGCGACTCCCGGGTGGTGACGGTCAGCAGCCTCGGCCACCGTATGCGCGCCGCGATCCACTTCGACGACCTGCAGTGGGAACGCAGCTACAGCCGGATCGGCGCGTACGGACAGTCGAAGCTGGCCAATCTGCTGTTCACCTACGAGCTGCAGCGCCGGCTGTCGGCCGCCCAGCAAGCCGGGAAGGCGCACACCATCGCCGTCGCCGCGCACCCGGGCGGCTCGGCCACCGAACTGGCCCGCAACGTCCCCCGTATCCTGCGGCCACTCAACGCGCTCGCACCGTTGCTCTTCCAGAGCGCGGAGGCCGGTGCGCTGCCGACGCTGCGTGCGGCCACCGACCCGGCGGTCGAAGGCGGTCAGTACTACGGCCCGGACGGTCTCGGTGAGCAACGCGGGCACCCGATGCTGGTGCAGTCCAGCGCGCAGTCGCACGACGCAGAGCTGCAACGCCGGCTCTGGAGTGTCTCCGAAGAACTCACCGGCGTGAAGTTCCCGGTCTGACATGCGTTCCGTCACCGAGCATCAGCACGCGATCGCGCAGATGATCGCGGCCCGTCCCGCCGTCAACGCGGCCCTGACCGACGCCCTGGGCCTGGCGCTGGCCGGGGACGTCGTCGCGCCGTTGGCGCTGCCGGTCTTCGACAACTCCGCGATGGACGGCTATGCGGTGCGCGCCGAGGACACCGCGGGCGCGACGCCCGAGCACCCGGTGGTGCTGCCGGTCGCCGAGGACATCCCGGCCGGCCGCACCGACGAGCTGACCCTGCAACCAGGCACCGCGCACCGGATCATGACCGGAGCACCGCTGCCGGCCGGCGCGACGGCCATCGTGCCGGTAGAGGCCACCGACGGCGGCGCGCAGTCCGTGCAGATCCGGCAGCATTCCGAGGCCGGCAGACACATCCGCCGGGCCGGCGAGGACGTCGAGGCCGGCACCATCGTGCTCACGGCCGGCGAGGTGGTGACACCGGCCGCCCTCGGACTGCTTGCCGCGCTGGGGCTGGCCGAGTTGCCGGTGGTCCCGAGGCAACGGGTGCTGCTGATGTCCACCGGATCCGAACTGGTGGCACCGGGCACCCCGCTGCGGCCCGGACAGATTTACGAGTCCAACTCGGTGATGCTGGCGGCCGCGGTCCGGGAAGCCGGCGCCGACGTGGTTGCCACCGCGACCGCCGGTGACGACGTCGCGCAATTCACCGCGATCCTGGACCGGTACGCGGCCGACGCGGACCTGATCATCACCAGTGGAGGCGTCAGCGCCGGCGCTTACGAGGTGGTCAAGGACGCCTTTGGTCCCCACGGCGTGCAAGGCGGTGAAGGCGTGGCGTTCGTCAAGGTGGCGATGCAGCCGGGCATGCCGCAGGGCGCGGGTTTCGTGGCGGGCACACCGATCGTCACGTTGCCCGGCAACCCGGTCAGCGCGCTGGTGTCCTTCGAGGTGTTCATCCGGCCGGCGCTGCGCACGGCGATGGGGCTGCCGAACCCCGAGCGGCCGAAGCGGTCCGCGGTGCTCACCGAGGCGGTGACGTCGCCGCGTGGCAAGCGGCAGTTCCGGCGCGCCATCCTGGACGCCGCCGCGGGACAGGTCACCAGCTACGGCCCGCCGGCGTCGCATCACCTGCGCTGGCTGGCCTCCGCGAACGCACTGTTGGACATTCCGGAAGACGTGGTGGAGGTGCCGGCCGGCACCGAACTGCAGGTGTGGGACCTGAGCTAATTCCGGTGGAATTCGTCGGCCGCATCGAAAGCGGAGGTGGCCGCGATCGCCGCAGCGGCGACCGAGAGCACCACCGGAATGGTGACCAGTGCTGCCGAGAGACCGGCCCACTGAGCGAGGTGGCCGATCAGCGGCGGGCCGAGCAGATAGCCCACCCAGCCCGTCGCGGCGACCAGGGCGATCGCCGAGCCGCCGCTGCCGGCCGAATAGGCGGCGCTGAATGCCGTGGGCACCAACAGCGCGACCCCCGCCCCCACGCCGGCGAACCCGATCACGCTGACCACCGGATCGGCAGCGATGAGCGTGATGCTCATGCCGACGGCGGCGACCAAAGCCAGCGCCGGCAGCAGCCGGCGCGCCGGGACGCGGGCGTGCAGGCGCAGGGCACCGAACCGGATGACGACCATCGCCAGGGTGTAGGCCGCATAGCTCAGCGCTGACACCCCGGCGCCGGCGCCGACGACGTCGTGCACGTAGTTCGCCGACCAGTCGGTGGCGGCTCCCTCGCACAGGAACGACGCGAATGCCACCGCCGCCAGAATCGCCACCATCGGGGTCCAGGTGCGCCCTCGCCCTTCTGCTGCTGAGTCGACGTTGTCGTCGACGGTCAAGCGCAACGTGAGCGGCCCGACCAGCACCAGCACCACGGCCCCCAGCACCACAAGCTGTGGTTCGAGCCCGATGCCGACGCTGACGCAGGCCGCACCGATCAGCGCACCCAGCAGCGCACCCACGCTCCACATGCCATGGAACCGGGCCATGATCGGGGCGCGCGCCAGCCGCTCGACGGTGCCGGCCTGGGTGTTCATCGCGACGTCCAGCGCGCCCTGAAACCAGCCCCACAGCATCAGGCTCAGAAAAAGCCACCAGCCTGATGTGGCCAGCCCGACCGTCATCGCGGCGAACGCATAGCCGGTGAGCAGCCCGGGCACCAACCGGCGGCTCCCCCAGCGCGGCAGCGCCCAGTGGCTGCACAAGGTCGCCGCGACCGAACCGAGGGGCGCCCCGAACAACGCCGTTCCCAGTGCCCCGTCGGACAACCCGAGGGCCGCCTTGACCTGCGGGATATGGGCTGCCCAGGACGAGAACACCACGGCGTGAGCGACGAACGTCGCGGTAACGCCGATCTTTGCCCGGCGCAATGCCGCGGTATTGAGGCATGGGGTCGGAATATCGGACTCCTAGAAACAAGCAGGCTCGCTGTCTACTTTCCCTGCCCGGGGCCCAACGAACCACGCCGCCGATACACGCATACGTAAGATGACCCGCGTGGCACGACGCCCTGGCTCTTCTCAAGGTCCCGCTCACCTGATCGAGTTGGTGCGCGACACCGTTCCCCCGGTACACCCGGGCGGGCGGCCGTTCATCGGTGCGGGCCTGGCCCTGGCCGCGATCGGATACCGGCACCGGTGGCTGCGCCGGACCGGCCTGTTGGCGGCCGGCGCCTGCGCGGGGTTCTTCCGGCACCCGACGCGGGTGCCGCCCACCCGGCCCGGCGCCGTTGTCGCGCCCGCCGACGGCACGGTCTGCGTGATCGACACCGCGGTCCCGCCCGCCGAACTCAGCATGGGTGACGTGCCACGCCCGCGGATCAGCATCTTTCTGTCCATCCTGGACGTCCACGTACAGCGGGCACCGGTGAGCGGTGAGGTGATCGCCGTCCAGCACCGTCCGGGCAGTTTTCTTTCCGCCGATCTTCCCGAGGCCAGCGAGGCCAACGAGCGCACCAGCGTCCGCATCCGGATGGACAACGGCGAGGACCTGGTCGTCGTCCAGATCGCCGGTCTCGTCGCACGCCGCATCGTCTGCGACGCGCACGTCGGCGACCGGCTCGCGATCGGGGAAACCTACGGACTGATCCGGTTCGGCTCGCGGCTGGACACCTACCTGCCGCCGGGAGCCCAGCCGATCGTCACCCTCGGCCAGCGCACGCTGGGCGGCGAGACCGTCCTGGCGGAGCTCTCATGATCAACAAACCACGGGTCCGGCGCACCGAGGCGCTGCACCTGCTGCCCAGTGCCATGACCGTGCTGTCCATCTGCGCCGGCCTCACCTCGATCAAGTTCGCCCTCGACCACAAGCCGATCCCCGCAATGGCGCTGATCGCCGTAGCTGCCATCCTCGACGCGCTGGACGGCCGGGTAGCTCGCATCCTCGACGCACAGTCCCGGATGGGCGCCGAGATCGACTCGCTGGCCGACTCGGTGAACTTCGGCGTGACCCCGGCCCTGGTGGTCTACGTGACGATGCTGTCCAAGTGGCCGGTCGGCTGGGCGGTGGTGTTGCTGTATGCGGTGTGTGTGGTGTTGCGACTGGCCAGGTACAACGCCCAGCAGGACGACGGGACGCTGCCGCCCTATGCCAAGGAGTACTTCGTCGGAATGCCCGCCCCGGCCGGCGCGGTGTCGATGATCGGGACGATCGGCCTCAAACTGCAGTTCGGCGAGGGGTGGTGGACGTCCATCTGGTTCCTGGGCCTATGGATCACGGGAACCTCGCTGCTGATGGTCAGTGCGATCCCGATGAAGAAGTTCCACACCCTGGCCGTGCCGCCGAACTGGGCGGCCCCACTGCTGGCGGTGCTGGCCATCGCCGCCGCGGCCGCGGTGCTGGCGCCCTATGTTCTGATCTGGATCATCATCATCTCCTACGTGTGCCACATCCCGTTCGCGGTGCGCAGCAAGCGCTGGCTGGCCAAACACCCGGAAGCGTGGGAAGACGACAACAAGCAACGACGCGCCGCCCGGCGCGCGACCCGACGCGCCCAGCCGCACCGACGGTCGATGGCGCGGCTCGGGTTGCGCAAGCCGGGCAGGTGACGTGACCCGGCCCAATCAGCTCGCTCTCACCGCGCGGCTGAACACGTCCGCGGTCGACTCGCGCCGCGGTGTGGTCCGGCTGCACCCGAGCACCATCGTCGCGCTGGGCATCCGGGAGTGGGATGCGGTGTCACTCACCGGGTCTCGCACCACCGCCGCAGTGGCGGGCATGGCTACCGGCGACATCCCGATCGGCATCGTGCTGCTGGATGACGTCACACTGTCCAACGCGGGGCTGCGGGAAGGCACCGAGGTGATCGTCAGCGCGGTCACCGTCTACGGGGCGCGCACCGTGACGCTGAGCGGTTCGACGCTGGCCACGCAGTCGCTGTCCCCGGCGACGCTGCGCCAGGCCCTGCTGGGCAAGGTGATGACGGTCGGCGACGCGGTGTCGCTGTTGCCGCGCGACCTGGGCCCCGGCACGTCGACGTCGACCGCCACCCGCGCGCTGGCGTCGTCGGTCGGGATCAGCTGGACCTCCGAGCTGCTGACCGTGACCGGTGTCGACCCGCACGGACCGGTCAGCGTCCAGCCCAACACGCTGGTCAGCTGGGGCACCGCCGTCCCCGACACATCCCGGCTGATCCCGGCCGTCGACGTCTCGACCCCGGAGATGCAGGTCGAGGAGCTCAAGGGGGCGCAGCCGCAGGCGGCCAAGCTCACCGAGTGGCTCAAGCTCGCCCTCGACGAGCCGCATCTGTTGAAGTCCCTGGGCGCCGGCACCAATCTCGGTGTCCTGGTGTCGGGGCCCGCCGGTGTCGGCAAGGTGACGCTGGTCCGTGCGGTGTGCGCCGGGCGCAGGCTGGTCGAGGTGGACGGCCCGGCCATTGGCGCACTGGCCGCCGAGGACCGGCTGCGCGCGGTGTCGACAGCGGTCACCACGGTCAGTGACGGCGGTGGGGTGCTACTGATCACCGACGTCGACGCCCTACTGCCGGAAGCTCCCGACCCGGTCGCCGCGCTGATCCTCACCGAGTTGCGCAAGGCCGTGGCCACCGACGGCGTCGCGGTGATCGCCACAACGGCGCGACCCGACCAGATCGATGCCCGGCTGCGCTCCCCGGAGTTGTGCGACCGTGAACTGGGCCTGCCGCTGCCCGACGCCGGAACCCGCAAGGCGCTGTTGGAGGCGTTGCTGAAGAAGGTGCCCGTCACCGAACTCGATCTCGACGAGATCGCCTCGCGGACACCAGGTTTCGTCGTCGCCGACCTGGCGGCGCTGATGCGCGAAGCGGCGCTGCGGGCCGCGTCGCGGGCCAGCGCCGACGGCCAGCCACCCAAACTCAGCCAGGAGGATCTGATCGGCGCGCTGTCGGTGATCAGGCCGCTGTCCCGCTCGGCCAGCGAGGAGGTCACCGTCGGCAGCGTGACGCTGGCCGACGTCGGCGACATGGTGGAGGCCAAACAGGCGTTGACCGAGGCGGTGCTGTGGCCGCTGCAGCACCCGGACACCTTCTCCCGTCTCGGCGTCGACCCGCCACGCGGGGTGCTGCTCTACGGCCCGCCGGGCTGCGGCAAGACCTTCGTGGTCCGCGCCCTGGCCAGCACCGGCCAGCTGAGCGTGCACGCCGTCAAAGGCTCCGAGCTGATGGACAAATGGGTGGGCTCCTCGGAGAAGGCAGTCCGCGAATTGTTCCGGCGTGCAAGGGATTCCGCACCGTCACTGGTTTTCCTCGACGAGGTGGACGCGCTGGCGCCGCGGCGCGGCCAGAGCTTCGACTCGGGCGTGACCGACCGTGTGGTGGCCGCGTTGCTGACCGAATTGGACGGGATCGACCCACTGCGCGACGTCGTCGTGCTGGGCGCCACCAACCGGCCGGATCTGATCGACCCGGCACTGCTGCGTCCGGGCAGGCTGGAACGGTTGGTGTTCGTCGAACCGCCCGACGCCGATGCCCGGCGCGAAATCCTGCGCACCGCAGGCAAATCCATTCCGCTGAGCTCCGATGTCGACCTGGATGCGGTGGCTGCCGGACTGGACGGATACAGCGCGGCGGACTGCGTGGCCCTGCTGCGCGAGGCCGCGCTGACGGCGATGCGGCGCTCCATCGACGCCGCCGACGTCACTGCGGCCGACCTGGCCGCCGCCCGGGAAAAGGTGCGGCCCTCGCTGGATCCGCTGCAGATCGAGTCGTTGCGCGAATTCGGCCGACAGGCGCCGTAGGACACGGCAGCCCAGGTCTTCGCATTATGGATTTTCTGAAATATATTTAGCCGTTCAGCTCGCCCCAATGATGGGAGCCGCAGATGTCGACTTTTCTGATCGCAGCACCTGAGGCTCTGGCCGCGGCGGCGGCGGATTTGAGTGGGATCGGGGAGGCGGTCAGGAAGGCGACGGCGTCGTGGGCGCCGTCGACCACGTCGGTGGCGGCGGCCGCCGCTGATGAGGTGTCGGCGGCGATTGCGGGGTTGTTCGGTAATTACGCGCAGACGTTTGTGGCGCTGGATGCGCAGGCGGCGGTCTTCGAGGCGCAGTTTGCCCAGGCGTTGAGTGCGGGGGCGGGCGCGTATGCCAGCGCGGAGGCGGTGAATCTGTCGGCGCTGCAGAACGTGGATCTGCATGCGCTGGGCGAGCAGCTTTTGGCTCCGATCAACGGTCCGGTGGTCGCGTTGACGGGGCGTCCGCTGATCGGCAACGGCGCCAACGGCGCTCCCGGGACCGGCGCCGGCGGCGGCGCCGGCGGCTGGCTGCTGGGTGACGGTGGGGCCGGCGGGTCCGGGCAGGCCGGTTTAGCGGGTGGGGCCGGCGGGGCCGCGGGACTGATCGGCAGCGGGGGATCCGGCGGCGCCGGAGGTATCGGAGGTGGAACCGGCGGCGCCGGCGGCGCCGGGGGCTGGCTGCTGGGTACCGGCGGGGCCGGTGGGACCGGCGGATTCGTGGTGGCCGGGACCGCGGGTGCAGGCGGGGCCGGTGGGGCCGGCGGCTTGTTCGGCGCGGGCGGGGCCGGCGGGATCGGCGGGCTTTCTGACACGGGTGCCGGCGGGACTGGTGGAACCGGTGGAGCCGGCGGGTTGCTCGGCGGGCTGGTCGGGGCCGGCGGCGGGGCCGGTGGCGCCGGCGGCGCCGGGGCTGTCGGCGGCATCGGCGGGACCGGTGGAGCCGGGGGCCCGCTGTTCGGCGCCGGCGGTGGCGGCGGCACCGGCGGGTTGGGGCTGACCGGGGCCGGCGGAGCCGGCGGGACCGGCGGCGCCGCCGGCCCGGTGTTCGGCAACGGCGGCGCGGGTGGGACCGGGGGCACCAGCATGCTCGGAGACGGCGGCGCCGGCGGAGCCGGCGGGCACGCCGGTGCGCTGGGCTCCGGGGGTATCGGCGGGGCCGGCGGGGTCACATTCGGCGCGGGCACCGGCGGCCACGGTGGGGCCGGCGGGGATGCTGGCTGGTTCGGGTTCGGCGGGGTCGGCGGGGCCGGAGGCTTCGCGGGCGCCGGGGCCGGCGGGGCCGGTGGAGCCGGAGGAGCCGGAGCGCTGCTGGTCGGCAGTGGCGGGGCCGGCGGAGCCGGCGCTCAGGGCGCCCCGCTCAACGCGGGCGGGGCCGGCGGCCCCGGCGGCAAAGCGGTACTCCTCGGCCTCGGCGGGGTCGGCGGCGTGGGTGGGCTGGGCATCGTGGCCGGCGCCACCGGCACCACCGGCGCCAACGGCCTGCTGCTGCCCGCCGCGGCGCTCAACGTGATCAACACCCCGAGTGTGGCGCTGACCGGGCGCCCACTGATCGGCAACGGCGCCCCGGGTGCGGCCGGCACCGGCGCCGCTGGCGGTCCGGGCGGGTGGCTGCTCGGCGACGGTGGAGCCGGCGGGTCCGGCGCCAACGGCATCCCCGGTGGACCTGGCGGTGCCGCCGGGCTGTTGGGCACCGGCGGGACCGGCGGGGCCGGTGGATTCGGTGCCACCGGGGTCGGGCGCGCGGGCGGCCAGGGCGGCAACGGCGGGCTGTTCTTCGGCACCGGCGGCAGCGGCGGGGCCGGCGGCGCCGGCGCCCCGGCCGGGGTCGACGCCAACGGCGGCGGTGGTGGCGCCGGCGGGACCGGTGGGCTGTTCGGCGGCGGGGGCGCGGGCGGCAGCGGCGGCATGGCCGGGGCCACGACCGCGGGTCTGCGCGGCGGCGGCGGCGGGGTCGGCGGGGCCAGCGGCGCCTTCAGCGGGCTGCTCGGCGCCACCGGCGGAGGCGGCGGGGTCGGCGGCGCCGGCGACATCGGCGGTCCCGGCGGGGCCGGCGGCCCGTCCGGCATCAGCGGTTCGATCTTCGGCGGCGGCGCCGGCACCATCGGCGGCTCGCTGATCGGCGCCGGTGGCGCCGGCGGTGACGGCGGCATCGGCATCACGACCGCCGGCCCCGGCGCGGCCGGGGGCGCAGGCGGACAGTTCATCGGCACCGGCGGGGCCGGCGGGGCCGGCGGCACCAGCCAAGCCGGCGCCAGCGGCCTGGGCGGACCCGGCGGCACCGCCGGCCTGCTGGGCTCCGGCGGTGCCGGCGGGGCAGGCGGCGCCGGATTCCTCGGCGGTCAGGGCGGGATCGGCGGCAACGCGAATCTGCTCGGCGTAGGCGGGGCAGGCGGTGCCGGCGGAATCTCCGTCGCAGGCCCCGGCGGCGCCGGCGGTTACGGCGGAACCGGCGGCTCACTACTGGGCAACGGCGGTTCCGGAGGACCCGGCGCAGAAGCCGCGCCCGGCCAAAGCGGCGGCCGCGGCGGCATCGGCGGCAACTCGGTGCTCATCGGCAACGGCGGCAACGGCGGCAACGGCGGCTACTCCCCCACCCTCAACCTGCTCGGCCGCCCCGGCACCATCGGCACCGGCGGCTGGCTCGCCGGCCACAACGGCATCCCCGGCCTGCCCATGAGCCCCAACCTGCTCGTCAACGGCAGCTTCGAATCTGCCAGCCCGTCCATAACGGGCTTCAGCTCGGTGACCATCCCCGGCTGGACGGTCACCGGCACCCCGACGATCATTCCCTACGGCACCGCGCTCACTTATCCCTCGCCGACGTCGACTCCGTTCCCGACGCTGCCGAATTTCCTGGGCCTGGGCTTCCCCGGCAACCCTTCCCCGGGCGCGGGCAGCAACTTCGCCGGCGGCGGTCCCGTGGCCACGTCGTCGATCAGCCAGACCGTCAATCTGGCCGCCGCAACGGCCAACATCAACACCGGCACCGTCCCCTATACCCTCAGCGGACTGCTCGGCGGCTACCTCCTGGACCCGTCCTCGACCTCGGTCCAGGTCACCTTCCTCAATGCCAACGGGGTCGCGCTGGGGACCGGCTCGATCGGGCCGGTGTCGACGATCGACCGCCTGGGGATGACCGGATTCCAGGCCCGCGATATCTCCGGCACGGTCCCGGTCGGCACCACCTCCGCGGTCGTCACCGCGACCTTCACCGACCGCAACCCGATCCTGGGCAACTACAACGGCGCCTTCGCCGACAACCTGTCGTTCACGGTCGGCGACCCCACCCTGGCCGCGCCGGTGCTCACGGTGCCCACGTCGAACGTCGGCCAACTCGACCACGTCTACCTGATCTACATGGAGAACAAGGGCGCCGCCGACATCCTGGGCAGCGTCAACGCTCCCTACCTCAACAGCCTGATCAACTCCTACGGCTACGCCAACAACTACTACGCACTGGGCCACCCCAGCGACCCGAACTACTTCCGGATCATGGGCGGATCGGACTTCGGCCTGATCTACAACCCCACCTCGCCGTCCATCAACGCCCCCAGCCTGATGGAAGCCATGGACAACGCCGGTATCTCGTGGGTGGGCTATGCGCAGGGAATGCCGTATCCGGGCGCCATCGTGTCGTCCGGGGACTACGCCGTCGACGCGCTACCTTTCGCCCAGTTCACCTACGTCTACAACAACCCCAATCCGGGCTACCTGCAGACCCACCTGCAGCCGCTGACACAGTTGAGCATTGACCTACAGTCCACGGCAACCACCCCGAGGTTCTCGTGGATCGCAGCCGACGGTTCCTACAACATGGAAGGTCCGGTCGATTTCCCGACCGGTGCAGCGAATTGGCTTGCCAGCCAGCTCACCAACCACCAATACAACGTCGCGGCCGGCGACCACTTTCTCCAGCAGACGGTCTCCACCATCCAGAACTCGGCGTCGTGGAACACCAACAATGCGAACGCGAAGTCGGCGATCATCATCACGTTCGACGAGGACTACAACAACTTGTCCCTGGGCATCGGCAACCAAGGCAACCTCATCAACACGGTGATCATCCCGAACGACGCGGCCGTGACGTTCGGAGGCATGCAATCCGGGCACTTCGTCACCAACACCCGCTACGACCACTACGGCCTGATGTCGACACTCGAATACGCGTTGAGTCCAACCGCGGGAACGCCGCTGACCACGCTGACCTACAACGACAAGTACGCCATACCGTTGAACGATTTCTGGACCTGATAGTCGAGGCCGCCCCTCGGGTCGATCACTCCGACAACTGAAACTCCACCATCGCGGCAACCGAGTCCACCGCGTCGAGCAACGCGGCCAACCGGTCCGCGGCCGACGGTGCCGACAGGACGGCGTAGCGGTCGGCCGGTCCCATCGGTACCCGAGATGCCAACGCGTACAGCAGGTGTGACAGCTCGGCGCCTTCTTCGTAGTCGAATACCGCGTCCCGGCTCGGCAGTTCAGCACCCTGCATCTCGGCGATCCGCTCGAACAACGCCCACACCCGGTCCTCGGCGTCGAGGAACGCGGCGGGGGTCAACGGCGGCCCGGGCTCGTCGGGCCACACCTGCACCCGGGCCCGCGGGTAGGGGTCGTCCGGCAACCACTGCAGCACTTTGATGCGTTCGCCCATCCGGCACTGCAGGGCGTAGCGGCCCGCGCCGGCGTCGGCGTAGTCGACGATGGTCGCCAGGGTGCCGACGTCGCAGCGCGCGTCCCCCCCGCCGACTTCGCGGCCGCGGGAGATCAGCACCACGCCGAAGCGGGGGTCGGGGTTGTCCAGGCAATCCCGAACCAGCGCGGCGTAGCGGGGTTCGAAGATGCGCAACGGCAGATCCTCATCCGGCAACAGCGCCGATTCGAGGGGAAACATCGCCACATCAAGTGATTCCATCCGCCTCATCCCCTTTCTCCCCATAACTATGCAGCACCGCGCGGGCGGCAGCCGCGACATCGGCTTCCAGCCAATCCGGCATCGGATCGTCCTGAGCGTGACGACGCACCACGGCATAGGGCAGATCGGAGACGGCGCGGTACACCGCGTCCTGAGCCCGCGGCTCGCCGCTGCCGTAGAGCCGGTGCGTCAACTCGTGCATCCGCTGGGTCAGCGGCGCATTCATCGCGGCCAGGGTCTCCCGGAATTTGGTGTCGGAGTGGCCGTCGACCAGGTCGGCCGGCCGGATGGTCAGCAACAGTCGCGCGTCGTCGGGAAACTCACGTGCGAAGGCGATGGCAGACACGGCCATGGCCACGGCGTGGTCCACGGCGGTGTCGCCGGTCGCCGCGAGCGCGCGCTGCTGGAACCGGTCCAGCGCCCGCAACCAGGCGGCCATCACCACGCCGTCGCGATTGCCGAAACGGTGGTACAGCGTGCCGGCCGGGGCGCCGCTGGCTTTGGCTATCGCCGCGACGCTGGCCGCCCGCGGGCCGGCCGTGAGCACCAGCGCCCGGGTCGCATCCAGAATCAGGCCGGTTTCGTGCTTCCGCGGAGGTGCCACGATCTAGTATGGTCCTTCTATATGGAACGATTACCCTATATCGATGAGCATGCTATCGCGATACCCGCCTCCCCGGCACAAGCCTGGGCCGCGCTGCTGGCCAAGACCTGTCGCGATCCCGCAGACCCCCGCACTGTTCCCCTCGGCTTCGCCCTCGAGGAGGCCACCCCGCCGCGCCGGCTCGCACTAAAGGGCCGCCACCCGTTCGCGGCCTATCGCCTGGTGTACGAGCTGGACCCGGACGGCGGCGGAGTCCGGTTGCGCGCGTTGACATTTGCCGCTTTCCCGGGCTTGCGCGGCAAGGTGTACCGCGCACTGGTCATCGGCAGCGGGGCCCACCGGATCGTGGTGCGCCGGATGCTGCGGCGGATCGCCGCCCGTACCCACGGAAATCGAGTGTGCGTCTGAGAACACTCGAATTCGCGAGGGTCAGATATCGAGCTCGGCCACCAGTGCGTCGACGACCGATCGCAGATCGCCGTCGTGCTCCTCGGCCACCCGCCGCTGCCGTTGATAGGACGCACCGCGGCGCGGGATGTCGGCCACCGCCGCCAATTCGTCAGAACACTTGAGCGACTTGGCAATCGGTTCCAACCGATTCAGCACGTCATCGAGGTCCTCGGTGACCAGCCGCTCGTTGCTGTCGGCATCCAGGATGATCACCGCGTCCAGCCCGTACCGGGCGGCGCGCCACTTGTTCTCCTGCACATGCCAGGGCGGCATGGTCGGCAGCGGCTGATCGGCCTCCAGGCGGCGGTCCAGGTCGACGATCAGGCAGTGCGTCAACGCGACCAGCGCGCCCAGCTCCCGCAGATTGGACACGCCGTCGCAGATCCGCACCTCGAGCGTGCCCAGATGCGGGGACGGCCTTACGTCCCAACGGACTTCGTCGACGTGGTCGATGATCCCGGTCTTCTTCTGGTCGTAGACGAAGCCCTCGAACTCAGACCATTTCTGAAATTGGAACGGCAGCCCAGCGGTGGGCAGCTGCTGGAACATCATCGACCGATTGCTCGCGTAGCCGGTGTCCTCTCCGCCCCACCACGGCGACGACGCCGACAGCGCCAGCAGGTGGGGGTACTGGTTGAGCAGGGACGACATGATGGGCATGACCTTGTTGGCCGAGGAGATCCCGACGTGCACGTGCACGCCCCAGATCAGCATCTGCCGGCCCCACCACTGGGTGCGCTTAATAAGCTCGGCGTAACGCGGTGCGTCGGTGAGCTTCTGGTTGGACCACTGCGCGAACGGGTGGGTGCCGGCGCAGAACAACTCCATGCCGCGGTCGCGCACGATCCGGCGGGCCGGGCCCAGAGTGTTGCGCAGGTCCTGCATCGCCTCGGCGGCGTTCTCGCAGATGCCGCTGACCACTTCGACCGTGTTGCGCAGCAATTCCTTGTGAACGCGCGGGTTTTCACCGATCTCGGCGATGACCGCGGTTGCCTCGTTGCTCAGGTCCCGGGTGCCGGCGTCGACGAGTGCGAACTCCCACTCCACACCCACGGTGGGCCGTGGCGAACGAGCGAAGTCGATGTGGCTGCGCGCCCTGCTGGTGGGCAGGTTCCCCAGACCGTTGACCGGGCCCTTACCCGGATCCAATGACACCGCACGCCACCCGCTTGCCGGCGTCACCGGTTGTCATCGTCGTCTCGTCAGGACCGGGCGTTCCGTCGTTCTGCTTGTAACGATCGGCCGGGATGTTCGCGAAGTTGTCGGCGCCGGCATGGATGATGATCGCGGTCTTGGCTCCGGAGGTCAGGTCGTCCATGGTGAAGGCGTCCGTGGTGGTCACCAGCATGCCCGAGCCGTCCTTGCGCACCTGCAGCGGCGGCAGGTCACCGCTGGAGTGGCCACTGGGTCCTCCGGGCAGCTGCAGGTGCCCACCCGCGGACAGGAAGTCGCCGGGTGCGCCACCGTTGGGGGCCACGGAGTTGGCCTCACACTTGCCCACCTTGTGCAGGTGCATGCCGTGGAAGCCGGGCGAGAGCGCGCCGGTGCCGGTCGTCGCGACCGTCACGGTGGCGTAGCCGTTGCCGAACTCGAACTTCGCCGTGGCGATCTGCGCGCCGTCGGGACCCTTCAGCACCGTCATCAGCATCTGGGCCGACGCGCCCGCCTGCGGACTGGGCGTCGCCTCCTGATGACCGGAGGTCGACGGCGCCGAGGATCCCGTCCAGACCGACGGGGTCGTACCCGGAGTCGTCGTAGCGTGCTGGGGAGAGGAGCAGGCGCTCAGCAGAGCGACAGACGTTACGGCTGCGACTTTCAAACCGGCAGGCTTAGGCATAGCGGAGAGCCTAGCGTGGCGACGGTCTGGAATCAGCGTCAACCCATCACCAAAACGATGACGCCCGGCGGCTGGTCGGAAAGTGCCGAGATCCGCTTTTCCACCGGCGCTCCCAGCTTCTTGCCCACCGCGTCGGCGGTAGCCTTCTCACTCTCTTCGCCGTAGTAGACGGTGGTCGCCGTGACGTCGGAAACGGAGAGGTTGGTCACCTCGGTCACCTTGAACCCGGCGGCCTTGAGCTCGTCGGCCGTCGACTTGGCGATGCCTTCCTTCGACGAGATGTTGTACACCCGCACCTCGGCCTCGTTGGCGGCTGCCGGCTTGGCGCTGGTCGACGAGGATGGCGCCGTGGTGACCGACACCGTGCTGACCGGCGATGCGTCGTCGTCGGACTTCCCCGAGGAGTCCAGGGCCTGCCAGCCGAGCAGCAGGAAGATGACGCCCAGGAACAAAAGCACCATCACCATGGCCCGCAGGGGAAGCCCGGAAGAGTCGGGTACGCGCTCGTTCATCGAGCCCACTGTAGCCGGGGGGCCGTCAGGTCACCTCGAAGCCGAGTCGGCGGGCCGCGCGGGCCTTCTGACGGCTGGCCCGCAGCCGCCTCAGCCGCTTCACCAGCATCGGGTCGGCCGCCAACGCCTCCGGGCGGTCGACGAGCGCGTTGAGGACCTGGTAGTAGCGCGTCGCCGACATCGAGAACAGCTCTTTGATGGCGTCCTCTTTGACGCCCGCGAACTTCCACCACTGACGTTCGAACGCCAGGATGTCGTGTTCGCGACGGGTCAGCCCATCGGCGACCTCAGCGTTGTCCCCCGATCGATTTGCCCGCGCCATGGCGCTGTCCATATCGCTTCCCCTGGACCCTTCCGGCGAAAACTCGATTGAATCGAATGACCTGACCTAGATCGGGGGCATTCTCCGGCGATTATTGAAACACGCCGCATTCTGCTGGGCCGGAAACCAGACCCGCGCGTCGGCCGAGTTGCTTTGGAATACGCGGCCTCTCCGCGTTCCAGGATGCCTGGCAGACGGGCTCGACGGTCCCGCCCCCGTCGGATTGGTCACACTTGCCGCGCGGCCCGTTCCGGACCGTGCCGATCGCACGCCTTAAGCTAGCCGACCATGGCCGTCGTACCCATCCGCATCGTGGGCGATCCCGTCTTGCACAACCCGACAACGCCGATCACGGTCGGCGCCGACGGATCGCTCCCGGCCGATCTGCCCACGCTGATCAAGGACATGTACGACACGATGGACGCCGCCCACGGCGTCGGCCTGGCCGCCAACCAGATCGGCTTCGGGCTGCGGGTGTTCGTCTACGACTGCTCCGACGACCGCGGGCTGACCAACCGCCGCCGCGGGGTCGTGGTCAATCCGGTACTGGAAACCTCCGAGATCCCCGAGACGATGCCGTCCGCCGGCCACGACGACGACGAGGGGTGCCTGTCGGTTCCGGGCGAGTCCTTCCCCACCGGACGTGCCGACTGGGCCCGGGTCACCGGCCTGGACGGCGACGGAAAGCCAATCTCCATCGAGGGCACCGGCCTGTTCGCCCGCATGCTGCAGCACGAGACCGGACACCTGGACGGTTTTCTCTACGTCGACTGCCTGATCGGCCGGCACGCCCGGGCTGCCAAACGGGCCATCAAGTCGCACGGCTGGGGTATTCCCGGCCTGTCCTGGCTGCCGGGCGAGGGACCCGACCCGTTCGGTCACTGATGTTCTCGTGGCCGGCCCTCGGTACGCGGGTGACGGTGCGGTACCGCCGGCCCCCCGGGTCGGTGCCGCCACTGACGGACGCGGTGGGCCACCTGTTGGCCACCGACCCGACGGTGCGGGTGCAGACCAAGTCCGGCGCCGTGGTCGAGGTCGCCCCGGCCGATGTCACGGCACTACGCGTGCTGACCGGCGCGCCGGTCCGCACCGCCGACATCCGCCGGCTCGAGTGCACCGCTGCGACGGATGCACCCGGTACCGAGCAACAGTGGCTGGAGGGCTGGCTACTGCGCGCACACGGCCCCAACCTGGCCGGTAATTCCGCAGTGCCACTTGAAATTTCGGCTCACTCCGGCACCATAGCGGAGATCTTCGACTGGTACGACCAACGCGGACTGACCCCGCGACTGCTGATCCCCGACCGCCTACTGTCACCGCCCCCGGGCCTGGTCTGCGAGCTCGTCGAGCAGCTCCTGGTCCGCGACACGACAGCGGAGGCCCCGGAGTACATATGCCTTCCGGAAGCCGAATCCACCTCCGCAGCAGTGCAATCAGGCTTCCGGCTGCACCATCGCCGCCGCTACCTCGTCCGCCCCTGACCCGCGCCACTGATAGGAGACTCACCTCATGTCCGAAGTCTTGCGGCTGGCCACCTGGAACGTGAACTCGATCCGCACCCGCCTGGACCGCGTCGTCGACTGGCTCGATCGCGCCGAGGTCGACGTGCTGGCGATGCAGGAGACCAAGTGCTCGGACACCCAATTCCCCGCGCTGCCACTGATCGAGCGCGGCTACGAGGTGGCACACGTCGGTTTCAACCAGTGGAACGGCGTGGCGATCGCGTCCCGCGTCGGACTTCAGGACGTGCAGGTCGGGTTCGACGGTCAACCGGCCTGGAGCGGCAAGCCCGACGTGGCCGCGGCGTCCGAGGCCCGGGCCGTGGGCGCCACCTGCGGCGGCGTCCGGGTATGGAGCCTGTACGTGCCCAACGGCCGTGCGCTGGACGATCCGCATTACGCCTACAAGCTGGAATGGCTTGCTGCACTTCGCAATACGGCCGAAAGCTGGCTGCGCACGGATCCGTCGGCGCCCATCGCGCTGGTCGGCGACTGGAACATCGCACCCACCGACGAGGACGTCTGGAGCACCGAGTTCTACCAGGGCTGCACGCACGTCTCCGAACCGGAGCGACAGGCGTTCAACGCGATCGTCGACGCCCAATTCACTGACCTGGTGCGGCCTTTCACCCCGGGACCGGGGGTGTACACCTACTGGGACTACACCCAGCTGCGCTTTCCGAAAAGGCAGGGCATGCGGATCGACTTCATCCTCGGCTCACCCGCGTTGGCTGCCCGGGTGGTGGATGCGCAGATCGTGCGCGACGAACGCAAGGGGAAAGCGCCCAGCGACCACGCACCGGTGCTCGTGGACCTGCGTAGCAGCTGAGAATCTCTGGTCATGCGGGCGGTAGGGGGGTATACAAACAGGAGAAACTGAGGGCAGGGAGGCATCATGGGTGTCGTCGATCAAGCGCTGCGGGGCGTGGGGCGAACGGTGAGTCGCGCCGCGACGGCGACAACGTCCGCCGCCGGGGCAGTCGGCGGGGCAGCCGTCAACGGCATCGTCGGCGGCGTCAAGGGCGCCGCGGAAGGCATCCAGCAGGGCCTCAGCACCGGAAGCAAGTCCACGCCGGCGGCGGCGCTGGCCATCGGCGCGATCGGCGCGGCAGGTCTGGTGGAATGGCCGATCCTGTTGGCCGTGGGCGGCGGCGCTCTGCTGCTCCGGAAGCTCAGTCACTCACCCGAGCCGCCGGTCCAGGCCGCGCAGCCGGCGAAGGCCAAGCTCGCGCCGGTCCCCGACGAGCCGCCGGCCAAGAAAGCTCCCGCGAAAACGGCGGCGAAGAAGACGGCGGGCCGCCGGGCCGGCCCCACCGGCCTGCGCAGCACCAACTGACCCTGCGTAGCACCAACTGGCGAGGCGTCGATTCAGCTCATCAACCGGTTGCCCGGCGGTACGTCGGCTGCGCGGCGACCAGCCGCGGCTGCCGCCGCTCGGCCGTCCCGACCTCCAGCACGCCAACACGCCACAACAGCGCATAAAGTTCGGTTAGCGGCCCCCTCAGCAACACCGCGAACGACGCAGCGAGCGGGTCGGTCGGGTGTTCTGTCGTCGTCATATCTCCGACGGTGACCGCACCAACCGGCAGGATGGCAAATCCGACGTTACCGAAAGGCAAATGATGGCGGAAAAGAAAGAACGCCGGCACACTCCGCAGCGAGAGGCTGTGGACCGGATCCGGTCGGCACACACCTTTGCGGTCAACCTGCCAATCGTGGGGCGGGTGACGGTGCCGCCACCCGAGCAGCTGGCCTATTTCGGTGGGCTTATCGCCCTCACCGCCTTCGAGTTGATCGACTGGCCCGTCGCCCTGGTGATCGGCACCGGCCACCTGTTGGCCAGTAATCACCACAACCAGATCCTGGAGGAGATCGGCGAGGCGCTCGAAGAGGCCGATTAATCAGCGGGCACCGTCGAAGCGCAGCGTCACCCGGGTTCCGCCGGCGGTGCGCACGGTTTCCACCTGGTCGGCCAGGCCGCTGATCAGGGTGAGCCCACGGCCCCGCCGCCGGCTTCGCCGGCTGGCCGACGAGTCACCTACCCAGCGGCCGGAGTCACTGACGCTGATCGACACCCCGTCGTGGCGCAGAAACGCCTCGATCGACACCGTTTTGCGGGCCTCGCCCCCGCTCCCGTGCTCGATGGCGTTGGTGACGGCTTCGCTCACCGCCAGCAATATCTCCTCTGCCCGGCCGACATCCCGGCCGCCGGCCGTCGTGACCAGCCACTCCCGCAGCCGGATCCGCACCTCGGGAACGTGGTCGGAGGTGGCCGGCACCACCGTGGCGAAACTGCGGCTACCCGCATGCCGCGGCCGCACGGCGAGCACCACCACGTCGTCGCGGTAGCCGCCCGGCGGAGACATCCGGCGCAGCAGCTCGGCGCACACTGATTCGACGGGCAGGTCGGCGCACTCGGCTGCTGCGGCCCTGAGTCGCTCGAAGCCTTCGTGCAGCGTCTCGCCGGCCCGCTCTATCAGACCGTCGGTGTAGAGCAGGATCAGACTTCCCGGCGGCAGATCAGCGGTCGCGGTCACCGCCGTGTCCCCCGCTGCACTGGTCGCCACCGGCGCCCGGCGCCCCGCTTGCAGGTAAACGGGACTGCCTTCCGGGCGGACCAGCAACGGATACGGATGTCCCGCACAGAGATAGCTGATGCGCGCCGGTTGCACACCGGTGTCGATGGCCGCGTAGGCGACGGTGGCGCAACGTGCACCGGCCACGGTCTGCGCATAACGGTCCAGGGCGCCCAGCACACTGGCCGGGTCGGCGGCGGTCAGCGCCGACACGGTGACCGCGGCGCGCAGCCTGCTCATCACGATCGCCGCCGGCAGACCGTGGCCCACCACGTCACCCACCGATATGCCGATCCGGTCGGGATGGTCGAGCGCGGTGGCCGAGAACCAGTCACCACCCACTCGCATCACCTCGCCCGCCGGCTGGTAGACGGCCGCAACCACCGCGGCGGTCGACCCGCGGTCCAGGTCCAGCAGGTGCTCCTGGAAGTCCACGGCGATGCGGTGTTCACGCGAGGCCAGCCGGATCCGGTCCAGCGCCGACTGGGTGATGTCGGCGGTTCGGGCGAACAACTCCAGCTCGGAGTCCGCAAAGCGGCGCGGCTGGCGCCACAACAGGGTGAGCACGCCGACCACGCGTCCGCTGCCGGCCCGCAACGGGTGCGCCACACAGGCCCGGACGCTGCCCGCGGTGTCGTTCACCGCGTGGCTGTAGCGCGCGGGCAGATCAAGGGTGTCGGGGATGATCATCCGCTGGCCGGTCACGATGACGTCGACGCCCACCAGGGGACTGTCCAGCCTGGCAACGTGGTAGCGGTCGCGCAGTTCGGCCGGCAGAGCCCCGCCGAATTCGAACTGGACATGGTCCTCACCGTCGACAACCACGCCGATCGCCGCGGCGGCGGCATCGCCGCTGGCGAACGGGGAGCGCAACACCGCGTCCAGCAGAGCGGCTATCGAGTCTGCCCGCTGGACCGCGGCGTCCAGCTGCAGCAGGCCGGGCGACTGCTCGGCGCGCTGCCGGGCAACCGGGCCGGCCGCACCGGTGACCGCGGCCGTCACCGCACTGACCGCTCCGTCACCGCCCAGTACCGGATTGACGGCGAACGTGAAGTGCCGCACCGCCGAACCACCTACAACCGGCAGCATCAGGCCGTGCGACAAGGTCGCGACGCCGGTTGACAGAACGCCATTGAGGATCGGGCCGATCTGATCCCACTCGTCCCGCCACAATTCGCGGGCCGTCTGGCCCAGCGCCCCGGGGTGATCGTCACCCAGCAGCGTGAGATAAGCGTCGTTGTGCCAGACGAACAGCTCAGCTGCGTGCAGAAACACGATGGTGGGCGACCCCGACGTGAGGGCATTGGCCACCGTTGTGCGTATCTCGGACGTCCATCCCCGCGGCGGACCGAGCGGATGGGCGGCCCAATCGAAGTCGGCGAATCTCCGCCCCATCTCGCCACCGAGCGTGACCGCAGTCTTGAGGTCAGCCGGCAGCGAGAGAGGGTTCATCGTTGCAACGCGTCAGACACTGTCGGATAGATCTCGAAGATTCGGTCCAGCTCGGTCACCCGGATCGGCTGCAGCACCTGCGGGTGATCGGCCACCAGCCGGACCACCGTCCCGGCGGCCCGGCCCGCCTCGTGGCAGTCGAGCACCGCGTTCAACCCGGCGCTCCCGAAAAAGTTCACCGCCTGCAGGTCGACGATCACCAGACGCCGGGGGTGGGTCCTGGCGACGTCGAGCGCAGCGGCCAACTGATCGCGCAGGTGATCAGCGGTGCTGGAGTCGACGTCGCCCTTGACGAGCACGATTACCGCCTCCTCGCCCGACTCATACGCGACCTCCAGCAACTCCATTCGTTACCCGCCTAAATGTGTCAAATTTCGGCCGGTGGTTAAGGTGCGGATGCCCGAATCCGCTACCTTTCCCGTCCCAGGTAGGTGGAGCCTAACGCCGGTTCAGCGTGCGGATTCCTCAGGGATGCGCTCGTGCACCGTGAGCAACAGGTGGTCGAACTGACTCTGGGCGACGGTGGACGGGTGGTCCAAGGAGCTGACCTCATCGAGCAGCTGCTTGGCCAGCTCGCGCAGTTTGGTATTCGTCTCCTGCGATCGCCACTGCAACACCCGGAAGGCCTGTTCGGGGCTCACCCGGTAGACGTACATCAGCACACCCTTGGCCTGCTCGATCGCGGCGCGGTTCTCGAACAGGTCCGGGAGGGCGTCGTCGAGCACCTCCTGACGCGCCTGGTCGAAGCTGTTGGTGAGGTCGATGTAATGACCGGCGGTGCCCAGCACGGCCCCGTTGTCGTCCAGCATCCGGTCGGCCACCACGATCGCGTCGTGCACCGTGCCTGCGGTGTCGATGAACCGGTGCCGACTCGAGAACGGCTCCCCGGACCGCAGCGCATAATCCAGCAGATCCTGCACGTGGGCGCGGTCGTCGGGATGCTTGTGGGACATCAGCAGCTTGGTCGTGGGTTCCACGGCGTCCGGCTCGTACCCGTGCATCCGGGCCATCTCGTCGGACCACTCCCAGCGCTGTCCGACGAACCAGAACCGGAAGCTGCCGACGTTCAGATAGGGCCGGGCTCCGGCCGGCAGCACGGGACTGGCAGACTGCTCGCGACCATCGCTCTGCACCCGGCCATCATCCCATCACGTCCCGGCCGCGCCAACCTCACCTTTCGGCTACCGCGCGACGACCTGACCAGGCCCGTTCAATAACCATGCGGTAAGCCCGCAAACACTTCCCGACGACAGTGAGCGCATGTCGTCGGTGATCGCAGCTCCCGGTGGCAGCGGCGACGCGACCTTCGCGCCGGGCTCCGGCGGTCGCCTGAAGACAGGGTGCGCCGCCCTGCGCTAGCGTGGGGGAATCCAACCGAAAATTCACGCGGGAGCGCAACCCTCATGCGCTGAGAGGACGGCTGGGGCCGTCGACCGTACGAACCTGACCGGGTAATGCCGGCGTAGGGAGATAGCGATGACTGTGACCGTTGAACCGTCAGCACCGTCCGTGACCACCGGCCCGATTGCCGGCAGCAGCAAGGTCTACCGGGATCTGGAAGGCTCGGAAAGCGTTGCCGGGATGCGCGTCCCGTTCCGGCGCGTGCACCTGTCCACGGGTGACCATTTCGATCTCTACGACACGTCCGGGCCTTACACGGACTCCGACGCCGTCATCGACCTGAACGCCGGCCTGCCGCCGCGGCCGGGTGTGGTGCGCGACCGCGGCACCCAGCTGCAGCGTGCGCGGGCCGGGGAGATCACCGCGGAGATGGCGTTCATCGCCGCCCGCGAAGGCATGCCCGCGGAACTGGTGCGTGACGAGGTCGCCCGCGGCCGTGCCGTCATCCCGGCCAACCACAACCACCCCGAAAGCGAGCCGATGATCATCGGCAAGGCCTTCGCGGTCAAGGTGAACGCCAACATCGGCAACTCGGCCGTCACGTCCTCGATCGCCGAGGAGGTCGACAAGATGGTGTGGGCGACCCGCTGGGGCGCGGACACCATCATGGACCTGTCCACCGGCAAGAACATCCATGAGACCCGCGAGTGGATTCTGCGCAACTCGCCCGTGCCGGTGGGCACCGTACCGATCTACCAGGCGCTGGAAAAGGTCAATGGCGACCCCACCGAACTGACCTGGGAGCTGTACCGCGACACCGTGATCGAGCAGTGCGAGCAGGGCGTCGACTACATGACCGTGCATGCCGGCGTGCTGCTGCGTTACGTCCCGCTGACCGCCAAGAGGGTCACCGGCATCGTGTCGCGCGGCGGCTCCATCATGGCGGCCTGGTGCCTGGCACATCACCGGGAGTCGTTCCTGTACACCAACTTCGAGGAACTCTGCGACATTCTGGCCCAGTACGACGTCACCTTCTCCCTGGGCGACGGCCTGCGGCCGGGCTCGATCGCCGACGCCAACGACGCCGCGCAGTTCGCCGAGTTGCGCACCCTGGGCGAGCTGACCAAGATCGCGAAAGCCCATGGCGTGCAGGTGATGATCGAGGGTCCCGGGCACGTCCCGATGCACAAGATCGTCGAGAACGTGCGACTGGAAGAGGAACTCTGCGAGGAGGCGCCCTTCTACACCCTCGGCCCGCTCGCCACGGATATCGCGCCGGCCTATGACCACATCACGTCGGCGATCGGCGCGGCCATCATCGCCCAGGCCGGCACCGCGATGCTGTGCTACGTCACCCCCAAGGAGCACCTGGGTCTGCCGGACCGCAAGGACGTCAAGGACGGCGTGATCGCCTACAAGATCGCCGCACACGCCGGCGATCTTGCCAAGGGCCACCCGCACGCACAGGACCGCGACAATGCGTTGTCGCAGGCGCGTTTCGAGTTCCGCTGGAACGATCAGTTCGCCTTGTCCCTGGACCCCGACACGGCCCGGGAGTACCACGACGAGACACTGCCCGCCGAGCCGGCCAAGACCGCGCACTTCTGCTCGATGTGCGGGCCGAAGTTCTGCTCGATGCGCATCACCCAGGACGTGCGGGACTTCGCCGCCAAGCACGGGCTGGAAACAGAAGAGGACGTCGAGGCGATGCTGGCCACCGGCATGGCCGAGAAGTCGCGTGAATTCGCCGAGCACGGCAACCGGGTGTATCTCCCGCTCACCCAGTGACTTTCCTGCCCCTGGCGCCGCCGGGAACGACGCCGCTGCGAGTGCTGACCATCGCCGGATCGGATTCCGGTGGAGGTGCCGGCATCCAGGCCGACATGCGCACCATCGCGCTGCTCGGCCTGCATGCCTGCGTTGCCGTCACCGCGGTCACCGTCCAGAACACCTTGGGCGTCAAGAGTTTTCACGAAACCCCTGACGACGTGGTGGCCGCGCAGATCGAAGTGGTGGTCACCGACATCGGCATTCAGGCCGCCAAGACCGGAATGCTGGCGTCGTCGGCCATCATCGAAGCGGTGGCGCGCACCTGGCGCGGGCTGGGCCTGACCATGCCCCTGGTCGTCGACCCGGTATGTGCGTCCATGCACGGAGACCCGCTGCTTGCCGCCTCCGCACTGGATTCGCTTCGCACTCAACTGTTTCCGATGGCCACCCTGGTGACACCCAATCTGGACGAAGTGAAACTGCTGGTCGATATCGACGTCATCGACACCGATTCCCAGCGCGCGGCCGCCCAAGCACTGCACGCCCTGGGCCCGCGCTGGACCCTGGTGAAAGGCGGGCACCTGCGATCGTCGGAGCGCAGTAGCGACCTGCTCTACGACGGCGTGGACTTCTACGAATTCGACACGCAACGACTGCCCACCGGCAACGACCACGGCGGCGGCGACACCCTGGCGGCGGCGATCGCCTGTGCGCTGGCGCACGGACACCAGATGCCCGACGCGGTCGCCTTCGGGAAGCGCTGGGTGACCGAATGTCTGCGGGCCGCTTATCCGTTGGGCGCCGGCCACGGGCCGGTGTCCCCCTTGTTCCGGCTGCACTCATGAACGTCAACGACATCGACGGCATCGCCCACGAACCAGCCGGCACACCGCTCGGCGTGGCGGTCTTGACCCATGGGGCCGGCGGAAACCGGGATTCCGCTCTGCTGCAACGAATTTGCGACGAGTGGGCACGGCGGGGCTGGCTGGCGGTGCGCTACAACCTGCCCTACCGCCGGCGCCGCCCCAAGGGCCCGCCGTCAGGTTCGGCGATGGCCGACCAGGCCGGCATCGTCGAGGCGATCGAGTTGTGCCGCACCCTGGCCGGCGGACCGCTGATCGCCGGAGGACACTCCTACGGCGGCCGGCAGACCTCGATGGTGGTGGCCGCCCTGGAAGTCCCGGTTGACGTGCTGACGCTGTTCTCTTACCCGGTTCACCCTCCGGGCAAGCCGGAGCGCTCCCGCACCGAGCACCTGCCCCGCATCACGGTGCCCACAGTTTTCACCCACGGCACCTCCGATCCGTTCGGGACCATCACCGAACTGCGTGCCGCCGCGGCACTGATCCCGGCGCCCACCGAGATCGTCGAAATCACCGGCGCCCGGCACGATCTCGGCTCGAAGAGCCTCGACGTCCCCGCCCTTGCGGTCGACGCGGCACTTCGTCTGCTGCACTCTCCGGGCCGAAAAGCGTGATCTCCATCAGCTTCCGCACGCACGCTTGCAGGTAGGCCGACTCACCCATCCGGCCCAGGTCCACCACCAGCGCCATCGCGGCGTGTACCAGGAACCGCGCCTGCGCCGGGCGCAGCGACGGCCGGTCGGCCGTCATCAGCCGGACCCACGAATCAATGGTCGACAGCTGTACGTTGTGCAGCAGCAGCTGATCGGCGGGCGTCAGGTTGGTCCGCTCGGTGTAGTAGACGGCGCCCAGTTCGGGGTTGGCGAACGACGTCGCCACGTACGCCTCGATCAGCAGCGTCAGGGCGTGCCGCGGTTCGGTCAGCGCACCGACCACCGGCGACAACTGAGCGGAAACCCGGTCGGCCGCCCGGCGTAATCCGGTCGCCAGGATCTCGCATTTGCCGGAGAAGTACCGGTAGATCCCGGACACCGGCACACCCGCCGCCTTGGCGATCTGAGCCATGCTGGTCTCGGCATAGCCGCGCTCTGTGAACAGCATCATCGACGCGTGCAGCAGCGCTTCGTAGACGCCGGCATCCTCGGTGAAGAGTCGCCAGGACGCGGCCCGCGGAACGACGTCGTGCGGCTGCGGGAGTTCGGCGGCGAGGACCGCGGACGCCGCCGCGCCGAACAGTGCCCGGATCTGATCGGCCGGCAGCCGCTCCGAGTGGTCGACGATGCTGCCGATCACGCTGAGCACACCGGCCGACAACAGCCACCGCTGGTCTGACCGCAGTTCCGGACGAATCGTCTTCAGCGGCTGCTGAATCCGGCGGTTGATCAGCTTCAGCTGCTCGGTCAGCTCGGCTTGGTCCTCCGCGCGCAGGTAACGCGCCTGCCAGCGGTACAGGCCACCGGACGCGCGGTTGTCCAGGGCTGCGTCGATGAGTCCGGCGATGATCCGCTCCTGCGTGAGCCGCGGGTCTTGATCGGCGTCGTGGCCGAGGTCGGTGGCATCGACCAGTTGGCGGCTCAGTGTCAGCACCGCCTCCCGGAACAGGTCGTACTTGCCCGCGTAGTGGCGGTACAGAGCGGGAGCGGACACCCCGACCTTGGCGGCGATGGTCTCCATGCTGACGGCGTGGTAGCCCTGGGCGCTGAACGCCTCGGCCGAGGCGCGGGCGATCTGGGCCTTGCGGTCTTTCGGCCGCCGGCGGACTTCGGGCGCAGCGCTCGACGGGCCGGACACCGCCTCACTTTAGCCGGAATCACACCGCCCCAAACCAGCGAAAACTACCCGAGCGCCGGAATCTGGATTAACATAGCCCCCTATTGAGGGGTGGTCCGATGGTTGGTCCAGCTGCTGGCCATCGGGCTTATCAATCAGCAACCATGCCCTCGCCGCACATCACTCATTAACATCTTCGGGGAGACGTTGTGAGCCGACGCCAGCTGCTCATCGGTGCCGTCGGCCTGGCCCTCGGGCTCATCGGCCTGGCGGCGCTGTGGTTTCCGGTCTACCTGGACCGCTTCGACGGCTACGGCATGCAGATCGACTGCGGTAACGGACTCGGTGTCCACCTGTCCCTGGCACGCGCCGACGACGGCGGCGCGGCGTCACAGTGCGGCAGTGCCATGCTGGTCAGGCGGGTGTGGGCGATCCCCACGGTGGCGGTCGGAGCGATGCTGGTGGCCTGGTTCGTGGCGCAGTGGGCCCGCAGTGAGCAGACGAGCCCCGAGGATGCCGAACCACAACACCACGTGCCGCATCCCGAGATCGCTTGACGCTGATCAGCCCGGGTAGCGGGAAAAGCACCCGTCCATCTCGCCGCCACCCACCCCGGCGCGGAACGCCGCGATCCGGGTGAAGCCGGCGGGGACGCTGATGCCGTCAGCGTCGCTGGCGACGATGTGGTTGGTGAGCAGCCCCGCTACGGCTTCGTCGAGGTCACCCGCCGTCAGTACCAGCGAATTGCCGGACGGCAACTCGATGTTCGACGCCATCTTGCGGTGCGCGAAGCCGGTGAGGCAGGCCGTGCGCAGCGCGGTCCACGGGCTCTGCATCGCCTGCCCGCGCTCGTGCTGCACCGCCAGCGCGTACCGGGACATCACGATCGACAGCGCGGTGTCGTCGCCCTGCGGCAGGCTGTGTTCCTTCTCTCCGGCTACTTTGCCCATCGTCGCCAGCGCGGGCAGATCCACGCTGATCGTGTTGGTGGCCGGGCAGTAGGACGCCGGCGGGCTGGGCTTGGCGTCCGAGCAGCCGCCGGCCTTCAAGACGAGCGTGGGCGGACTTTTGGGCGAGAAGATCTTGCCCATCAACTCCATCAACGTCTTGAGGGTGTCTTCGGTGATCTCCACCTCGCCGGTCTCCGGGTTTCCACCGGTGTCCAACCGCAGCGCGGTCGGAAGATCGCCGCGTCGTTGCTCGACTTCGGCCTTGTTGATCGCCGCGCAAGCCGAGGTGCCCGTGATGAAGCCCATCTGGAAGGCGCTGACCCGGTCCAGTGCGGAGCCGTGCTCGTCATCGTTCTGGGAGTCGGCGTCCATTACCGGGTCACGCGTCGTGATGATCCCCGCGAGGACATGGTCGAGACCGTCGGCGGTGCTGATGTTGAAGCGTGGCGACTTACCGGAGGCCACGTTGTACATGTAGACGCCGGCGAAGCAGTCGGCCTGCTGCTCGCGAACGATGGTCGGGTCTTTCCTGGTGACCAGCTTGGCCATGGTCTGCAGCGCGTGCCCGAACTCGTGGGCCAGCACGCCGTTCACCGACATGTCGCCGAAGTACTTCTGGGCGACCGCCATGAATACGCCGCGGTCCCAGGCGATCATGTTGCACCGGGAGGTGAAGAAGGCGTTGACGAGGTCGTAGGTCTCGTTGTGGCAGACGATGGGGCTGTTCGGGTCGTTGGAGTCATACGACACCAACTTGTCGACGGGCTTGAACGACCCTTGCAGCGGTGCGGTGTAGTTGTTCTGCCAGTACTCCTCGATGTCGTTGATCGACAGCAGGGACAACTTGTCGATGGGCCCGTTGTTGGTGTTCAGCACGGTGCCTGTCGGTGCCGGTCCATTCGGTTTGGCCCCGCTGGGCCCATCGGTGGCCGGCAGCCCGCCCACCCGGAACGGATCGTTGAGGATCGACACCGCGCGTCCGGTGACCATGGTGGTACAGCCGGCCACCACCAGCACCGCGCTCAGACAAGCCGTCAGGGCCCGTGCCGACGCGACCACCCTGCGCGAGCGCAATTTCATCCGATCAACCCCGTCCGCCGCCTGCACCGAAACTCATTCTAAATGGGCCGCAACCCGATAACCGGCACTTGGTGCCGCGACGCTTCCTATACCGGGACTGACCCCGAGAATGCTTGCCGCCCAAGGTCGATCAGTATTACCGCGTCCTGTGCATTGCCGGAATTCGACGCCGTGAGGACGATCGCCAGGAAGAAGTAGAGCAGCATGATCGCCACCCCGACCCCACCGATGATGGTGCCGGCCAGCGCCAGCCCGCGCCCGCCCTGCCCGGTCTGCTTGATCTGGTTCAGTGCGATCAGACCGAACACGATGCCGAGGATCGGCCCGATGCCGCAGACCCAGCCCACCAGGGAGGACACCAGCGACGCGATGGCCATCGGGTTGGTGGTGCTCGACGGCGGCGGCGGGTAGCCGTAACCCGGTGCCGGATAGCCGTAACCCTGCGGCGGCGGGTATCCGCCCGGCGGCTGGTATCCGCCCGGCGGCTGGTATCCGCCCCCAGGCTGGTATCCGCCCGGCGGCGGGTAGTCACCCGGTGGCGGCGGATAGCCCGGCGGTTGATCCGTCACAGGAAACCTCCTACGCGAAATGACGCTCTCGTCTGCGGTGATCTGGCCTGAGCCCGCAGCACACTCTACTCAGGAAACCCGGGTCCGATGGCGTTTGTCGTGCGGGGTCACGCCGTTGACGCCCCCGATCGACTCCGCATAGGTGCCGACCGCGAATGCCACCCCGGACCCCATCACGGCCAGCGCGTCGCGGTTGATTGCGTCGACGGTGTCGCGGGGGCCCTGATAATTGGGATCGAACGCGGCGCCCGGCTGTCCGCCCCACAGCCGTGCCTGCACCGTCGTTTTCGTCTGGGAGGCACCGGTGTTCATGCCTCCCACCGGCACACCGGCGACCAGGAACGGGTGGTAGTCGGTCCTGGTGTTCAGCGGCATGTCGGCCGGCCGTTTTCCGGCCAGGTTCAAGTAGCCGGCCAGGGTGCGCTCGATTCCGGCTGACCCTTCTGGAATGTCCGACGACGCAACGCCCGTCCCGGCCGGGCCGGACTGGTCACCGTCGTCGGTGAAGAATCCGGGGTTGGGCGATCCCAGCATGTCGAAGTTGAGGTACAGGGCGATGTCGTTGAGCGCGTCGTTGTCCAGCCCGAACACGTAATCCATCGAACCGTTGAGTCCGTTCTCCGCAGCACCCCAGAACGCGAACCGCACCGCGTTGGAGACCGGCGGCAGCGGGCCCAGCTGTAGCGCGGTCTCCAGCACCGCGGCCACTCCGGAACCGGCGTTGTTGATGCCCGGACTGTCAGCCGGGCTGTCCAGATGGGTGCCGACCATCACCACCTCATGGGCCGACCCGGTTTTGGTCTGGGCCACGACGTTTCGCGAGACGATCTTGACATTCTCCGCATCCAGCACCAACCGCACCGACGCGCCCGAGCGCGCCAGCGCGGCCGCCCCGTTGGCACCCACCACCGCGACCGGCACCGTGAGTTGGTTGTAGTAGCCGGCGTTGAACAGGGTGGCAGGCGCCCCCTGACCGGTGGGCTGGCTGGTCACGATCACCGCTGCAGCGCCCTTGGCCACCGCGGCGTTCTGCTTGTCGACCACCGAGCAGCGGGTGTCGTCGACGACGGCGATCGCGTCTTTGGGCAACGCCGCCGCATAGTCTGCGGCCGTACAGCCGGCCGCTTGGCTGGGGCGCACCGGCTGGCCGGTCAAGCCGCCGGGCGGTGTGCGCACCAGCAGTGAAGCCTGGTCCACAGCAAAAGCGCGGCCGCCGACCGTCACGGCCGGCTTGCCCTCGGACACGTTGCGGATTCGCTCGAACTGCGGCGTGGAAACGTCGAACCCCTTGGCACGCAATGCTTTCACCACATAGTCGACGCTCGCGTCATATCCCGGTGTGCCCGTCGTCCGGTTCCCCTTGTTCGCGTCGGCGATCTGCTGCAGCGCGCGCAGGTGGACGAACAAACCTTCCGTGGTCACCTTCGCAGCCAGCGAACGCCCGGGGTCGGGCGCGGCGGCCGGCTGGTGCGCCGTCGGGCGAGTCGTCGTGCACGCTGCAATGAGAAACGCCAGAAGCAGGACAGCGAGCGAACGTGTCATGGCTTGGCGAGCACGTGCCGCACCCGGTCTTCCATGACCGGAACACCGTTGCGCCCGCCCAGATCCTGGGCGTAGACCGCCACGACATAGGCGACGCCGCCACCCTGGATGCCCAGCGACGTCCGGTCGATGTGCTCGAGATTGTCGCCCTTCTGGTGATAGTTGGGGTCGAACGGCTCGTCCGCCTTGCCGCCCCACAGCTTGGCCTGGTCCTGGGACATCTTGACCTCGGCGCCGGAAAACAGCCCACCCGACGGGATGCCCGCCAGCGTGAACCCGTCGTAGTCGGAGCGGCCGTCGAAAGAGGTGTCCTGGGCGGTCTTTCCAGCCTGCTTCAGGTAGGCGACGAGGGTGCGCTCGATACCGGCCGACCCCTCGGGCACCACCGGCTGGCCACGCTGGTCAATCGGCAGCGACTGGTCCCCGTCATAGGTGAAATACCCGGGATTAGGCGAAGCCAGCATGTCGAAGTTCAGGTACAGCGCGATGTTCTTGAGGCCCTCGACGTCCAGCGATTCGACGTAGTTGCGGGATCCGATCAGCCCCAGCTCTTCGGCGCCCCAGAAACCGAACCGCACCGCATTGTGTACCTGCGGCGAATTGCCAAGTTGCACAGCGGTTTCCAGGATCGCCGCCACCCCCGAGCCGTTGTCGTTGATGCCTGGCCCCTCCGGCACGCTGTCCAAATGTGCGCCGGCCATCACCACGTCGGTCGGTGATCCGGTCTTGGTCTGCGCGATCACGTTCCGGGCCTTGAAGCTCTGCGTGTTCGCGGCCAGTTTGATCGTCGCCGGGCCGGACTTGGAGCGTAGCTGGAAGCCAACCGATTTGGTGACACTGACCACCGGAATCTTCACTTCGGTGTTTGCTCCGAGCGTGCCGCCCATCGACTGCTCGTCGACGTTGTCGACGACGATCAGGGCTGCCGCGCCGCGCTGGGCGGCCGCGTCTTCCTTCTGCGCAAACTGGCAACCGCCGCGATCGACAACCACCACCGCGTCTCGCGTCGGCAGCTTGTCGTAGTCGGCCGGCGCGCAACCGGGGCTGTCGCCGGGGGGCGCGAACAGCAGCGGCCCCGTCACGCCGGCCTCGGAGGTGCCGAGGCTGTATTCCAGTGCCCGCGCGTCCGCGGTCAGGTCGCCGGCTGACACCGAACCCTTTTCGGAGTGGAAGACCCGAGCCGAGAACTCAGGTGTCTGCACGTCAAAACCGCTCTTGCGCAACGTCTCGACGACATAGTCGACGCTGGCCTCATAGCCCGGAGTGCCCACCGCACGAGTGCCGTTGTTCGCATTGGCGATGTCCTGCAGCTTGGTCAGGTGCGCCATCATCGCGTCGGTGGTGACTTTGTTGCGGATCGTGTTCGCGAACTCGCCCGCCGCCTGCCCGCCTCCGCCGGACCCGGCCTGGTTGGACCCCCGCCCGCAGCCCACCGCCAGGAATGCGACGATCGCAACGGCCGCCAGCACCGCCGTAATCATCTTCGTTTTGTGCACCATTGCGCCCACGTTAGACCAGAGGCGCGGCAGGCAATCTCACACGTACAGCGCGCTGAATGGGGCAAAGGGCAGATTTCGCACCACAAACCAGGCCACCACCAGCGACAGGGTCACGATGGCGGCCCAGCGATTGTGCTGCCAACCCCGGATCCGCCGGCCGGCCAGCCGGCCGTACGTCCACGCCAGGTACGCCCAGACCAGGAGTCCGACAGCCACCAGGCCGAGCGCGTTGAACTTGGCGGCCGCCAACACATCACCGTGCATGAGGCTGTACAGCATTCGCATGCTGCCGCATCCCGGGCAGTCGATACCCAGCAGCGCTTTGGTGGGGCAGGTTGGCAGCGGACCGTTCGGGGTCGTCGGGTCACCCAGCCAAATGCCGGCGCACGCCACAGCCGAGGCTGCGGCCACGAACACTGGGGCGCTCAATCGCGCACCCAGTTTCGCGGGCACCGACCCTTGGCGGGTCACCATCGGATCAGCCCAGGCTCAGTGCGTCGACCATCATCATGGCCGCCGAGCTGGTGTCGGTGTTCATCGCACCCAGCGCGATGATGACGCCGTAGATGACGGCGCCGACCACGCCGGCGATCACGGAGTACTTCACGAACTTCTTGGCGCTGTCTGCCGCCGCCTGTGCCTCGGCGTACTGACCCTGCGCCCACAAACCACTGACCTGCGTCGACTTGACGATCGCCACGATCCCAAGAGGCAGACAGCAGAACAGCGTCGCAAGGATCGACCAGACCAGGTAGTTGTCGGGCTGCTGGCCTGCCGGCGGCTGCTGCGGCGGGTAACCGGGAGGCGGTGGTTGTGTCATGGATTCTCCAGATCGAAATAGTTAGCTGGCGTGAAGCGAGGCTTACCATACCGGAGAGCAGTCTCGACGGCATCACCAATCTGAAATTGCTTTTGGGGCACCTCCGGCGCCGTCCCGGCGGTCGCGCCGGCACGGTGCTGCGGTGCCCCGGTAGCGGCGTCAAACCCCTTGCTAGAGCGTGATTTCCGGCCGCGGCGCCCAGCCGTATGAGTGGCCGCCGGATCTTCCGGCGCCGGTATTGATCGGTGCCCACACAGACAATTGCCGACGGAATGTATTGGGTTTCCGGGGCATAGCTCTACGATGCCAATTGGCATGAAAGCCCTGTTCTATGGCGAGTTTGAGAAATACACTCACCGATATCAACGCAGTCGCAGGTGTCGGTCCGCCGACGTGTAAGGAGCCAAGGAGTTGTCTCACCTCAACACGGTGCTGCGCGCCGCCACGGCAGCAGCCCTCATGGGCGGCTTTGCCTGGCTAGGCACCGCCACGGCGAATGCCGACCCGAATGACACACTCGCCGGCTCCCTGTCAAAGGGCTACTCGATGAGCAACTGCACCGCCAAAGAGCCTCCCGCGGGTGTGCTGGCCGCCATCAACTGCGGACAGAACGCCGACGCCGCCGGTCCGGTCAAGGCGACTTACCTGCTGTACAACAACACCGGTGACCTCAACGGCGGTTTCACCGCCAGCATCAAGGACGAAAGCCTGACCGCCTGCGGCGACAGCGGACAGTCGCCCACCACGTGGCACACCGGCAGCGCGGGCGCCACTGCCGGACAGGTCGCCTGTGGGACCTATCAGGGTGCCGCCGAGATCATCTGGACCACCGACGCCAAGAATGTGCTGAGCTACATCCGGGGATCCAACACCGACGTGCAGGCGCTCTACCAATGGTGGCGCACCAACGGCTGATATTCGTTCGGCCGCAGAGACTTCCAGTGTGTCTGCGGAGCATTTCCTACAACCCTGAAGGAGCTGGAAAATGACCTATTTGAAGAACGCGCTGCGGGGCGTCACCACCGCGGCACTCGTCGGTGGTTTCGCCTGCACGGGCGTCGCCACCGCGTCCGCCGACCCCACCGACGCCTTCGCCGGCTCGCTATCGAAGGGCTACTCCTCCAGTAACTGTGCCTCACAAGCGGTTTCCGAGGTGCAGTCGGCGTTCCCGACGGTGCAGGCGGTACTGGCCTGCGGGCAGAACTCCGACAGCAGTGGACCGGCCTCGGCGAAGTACTTCCAGTTCCCCAACAGCGCCGACCTCGCCAGCGCATTCACCAAACTCATTGGCAGCGACACGCTTACGAATTGCGGCGACGCGAAGTCGCCGACCGTGTGGCACCAGGGCAGCTCCACCGACTCAGCCGGCCAGGTGGCCTGCGGGACCGATGACGGTAAGGCCGAGGTCATCTGGACCGTGGACGCCAAGAACGTGCTGGCCTTCGTGCGGGCATCGGGCGGCGACACCTCCTCGCTCTACCAGTGGTGGCGCACCAACGGCTGAGCCCCGTTACAGCCGGCTCACTATCAGGTCAGCGACCGCCCGCATCCCCGCCTCGTTGGGATGTAAGGGAGCCGGCCGACCCGGCAGCGGCACACCGGATTTCACCGTCCAGGGTTGTCGCGACCACGCATGATGATCGCGGCTGGCCGCCGCGGCGGACACGACTTCACAGTCGGTCGCCGCGGCGGCCTTTGCCGTCAGATGCTCGAGCGTGGCGGCCACATGCCGGCCCAGATCGGCATGTTCGCCAGACAGCGGCGGCGCCGCCTGCCCGGCGGGCGGCAGCAGCGTGAGGTAGTCGACGAACAGTACCCGGGCCCGCGGGGCTCGCCCACGGATGGAGCGGCCCACCTCGCACAGCGAGTCGAACACCCGGCCCAGTGCCAGCTCGCGGGCATCGCGGTCCAGCAGATCGCTGATGCGGCCGCCGATCAGCGGCAGATGCCGGGTGACCGACGGCAGTGAGGCCGCCATCAGCAACGGCACATAGCCGACGTCATTGCCGCCGATGGTGACCGTCACCAGCGCTTCCGATCCGTCCAGCGCCGCGAGCTGCGGCGGCGCACCGTTCTGCCGTTCCGCCAGCACATGTTCGGTGGTGGCCCCCGAGTAGGTGACGTCGGTCAACTCGAGGCCGGCACGGGTGGCGACCAGATGCGGATAGTTGCGCGCCGAGCGGCCCGACCGCCATGGCGCACCGTCGGCACGCGGCCGGATACCGGGACCGGCGGCCATCGAACTACCCAGCGCGACATAGCGATTCATTTGGCGGGACTGGAAGCTTGGGCCCAGAAGCGCTTCGGGATCCGCCCGGCGCGGCGCGCCAGAAAACCCGCGGTGACCCCGGCGGCCATCGCCGCGGCCATCGCCGGCGGGTCGGTGGCGCGAGTGACCGCGGTGGCCAACAGCACGGCGTCACAACCCAATTCCATCGCCAGCGCCGCGTCGCTGGCGGTTCCGATTCCCGCATCCAGCACCACCGGGACACCGGCCCGGGCGACGATCATCTCGATGTTGTGCGGATTGGTGATGCCGAGCCCGGTGCCGATCGGCGAGCCCAGCGGCATCACCGCCGCGCAACCGGTGTCCTCGAGCCGTCGGGCCAGCGCCGGGTCGTCGTTGGTGTAGGGCAGGACCACAAACCCGTCATCGACCAATTGTTCTGCGGCACGCACCAATTCGACTGCATCGGGCAGTAATGTGCGCTCGTCGGCGATCACTTCGAGCTTGACCCAGTTGGTGTCCAGCGCCTCGCGGGCAAGTTGGGCGGTCAGCACGGCCTCGGCGGCGCTGCGGCACCCGGCGGTGTTGGGCAGCGGGGTGATGCCCAGCCGGTTGAGCAGGTCGAGCAGCCCGGTGCCGCCCTCGGCGTCGACCCGGCGAATCGCCACGGTGGTCAACTCGGTTCCGGAGGCGACCAGCGCCTCCTCCAGCACCGACAGGCTGGTCGCCCCGCCGGTGCCCATGATGAGCCGGGACGCGAAGCTGCGGTCCGCGATCGTCAGTTTATGGTCAACCACCTTGCACCGCCGTCACCACCTCTAATCGCGCGCCATCGAAAAGCGTTGTGGCCCAGGATGAACGGGGCAGCACCGCGTCGCCCATCGCGACCGCGACACCGCGCTCCGGAAAACCCAGCGAGGTCAGCAGAGCGCCCACCGTGGTTCGGTCGTCCACCTCGACCTGTTGCTCGTTGACCACCACGATCATGAACTGGCCCCCACCGGAAGGAGTTCGGCCACAATTCGTTCGGCGGTCCACGGGGCCAGCAGGAAGCCCGACCGGCCGTGGCCGGCGGCCACCAGGGTCCGCTCGTCGAGTCGCCGCACAATGGGCAGGTTATCGGGCGTCATCGGCCGCAGGCCAGCAGCACATTCGGCCAACTCGTACTCGCCGAGCGCCGGCATCACCGCGCACGCGTCGTCGAGCAGGTCACGTACGCCCGACACCACCGGCGCGGTGTCCCTGCCGTGCTCGTACTGGGTGGCACCCACCACCACGCCGTCCGCCCGCGGCACCAGGTAAACCTGACGCCCGTGCACGCGGGCCCGAACCACCCGGCCCAGCAACGGCATACAGCCCTTGCGCCAGCGCAACCGCAGCACTTCGCCCTTGACCGGACGCACCTGCAGGCCGGGCCACAATGAGGGCGCATCGATCCCGTTGGCGATCACCACCGTGTCGCCGTCCGCCGCACGCAGGTCGCCGACGGGTGCCGCCCACCGGACGCCGAGCCGCTCGCAGTCCCGGGCCAGTGCCTCGACGACGGCCCGGTTGTCCACCGCCAGCTCGGTGGGTGCCCGGAAACCATGCCGGATGCCTTGCGCCAGTAGCGGTTCCACGTCGCGGGCGGCCGACTCCCACACCACGGGGTGGCCCTGTTGCGACAACCAGTCGGCCACGGTGCGCAGATCGGCGACGTCGGCCCGGTCGACGGCCACCACCAGCGATTCGCGTGCGGTCACCACCGCCGGGTCCAGCCCGTCCAGGAAGCCTTCGCGCCACAGCCGCAGCGACTCCAGACCCAGCCGCAGCAGCCGTTCCTCACCGGGCCAGCCTTCGCTGTGCGGCGCGAGCATCCCGCCGGCCACCCAGGAGGCACCCGGTTCCTGACTGCGGTGCACCGTCACCGGCAAGCCGGCCCGGGCCGCGCGGCGCGCCACTGACAGCCCGATGACGCCGCCGCCGATCACGGCGACCGAATCCGGCATCCTGTGCTCCCTTCGCCGGCATGACCCGGATCAGGTGTGACGGTAAGGGCAGGTCCGCAGTGCCCACTCTCAGCCCCGCTGGTGCCCGGGACTCCCGTGTGTTCTTCAGACTCCACGCTAGCGCGCTAACGTCGCGGTGTGCAGGACCCCCTTTCCCGTCTCGTCACGGCACGGCTGTACCTGTGCACCGACGCGCGCCGCGAGCGCGGCGACCTGGCCGAATTCGCCGACGCCGCCCTGGCCGGCGGGGTCGACATCATCCAGCTGCGGGACAAGGGCTCGCCCGGCGAACGCCGGTTCGGCCCGCTGGAGGCACTCGACGAGCTGGCAGCCTGCGAAATCCTGGCCGCTGCGGCCCGCCGGCACGGCGCCCTGTTCGCGGTCAACGACCGCGCCGATATCGCCCGCGCCGCCGGCGCCGACGTGCTGCACCTCGGTCAGCGCGACCTGCCCCTGAACATCGCCCGGGACATCGTCGGACCCGGCACCCTGATCGGCCGGTCCAGCCACGACGCCGGCGAGGCAGCAGCGGCGGCCGCTTCCGCAGTCGACTATTTTTGCGTCGGGCCCTGCTGGCCCACCCCCACCAAACCGGGACGCCCGGCACCGGGGCTGGACCTGGTTCGCGCCGCTGCCGACCTGGGCACCGACAAGCCCTGGTTCGCCATCGGCGGCATCGACTCCCAACGGCTGCCGGAGGTGCTGGCCGCCGGAGCCCGCCGCGTCGTGGTGGTGCGCGCCATCACCGCGGCTGCCGATCCGAAAGCCGCCGCCGAACAGCTCAAACGGGCACTGACCACGCGCCCAGAGTGAATCTGGCGACGCACCAGCGGCGTGTCGCGTCGCCAGATTCACTCTCAGCGCGCCAGCGGCAGGCTGGCAAGCACGGTGCGCAGCCGGTCCCAGCTCGCCGCGAATCCCGGATGCAGCGGCAATCCGGCCACCTCGTCCTCGCCCACCCAGCGCAGCTCCGCGCTTTCCCGGTTGGGGACGGTCGCCAGCAACTCCCCCGCGTCGGCGACCACGGTGGTGTAACTCCACAGCGTGCCGCCCACGCCCGCGACTTCCGCGGTCACCACCGTGGTGCGCACCGTCAGCCGCTCGGCCACTAGGCCCGCCTCCTCCTGCGCCTCCCGCACCGCGGTCTGCTCGGGGGTCTCGTGACTGTCCCGGGCACCTCCCGGCAGACCCCAGGTACCGCCCTGATGGCTCCACACCGCCCGGTGCTGCAGCAGGACCGCGGGGGTCCCGTCCGGCAGCGGTGCCCGCAGTAGCAAGCCGGCCGCGCCATAGCGGCCCCAGTAATGGGCGCCGCGCTCGGAGATCACCCACCCGTCACCGTCGCCCTGCACGGATTCAGGATATGCACGCGACCCCGGTTAGGTAATTGGTCACGCCTCCCCCCATCCGCCGCGAGATGCTCTTAGAATTCGCTTATACGGGTTCGTAATATGGCCGAGATGAGGTCCGAGCAGACGTGACGGTTGAGCTGGCGCATCCGTCGACCGAGCCGATGGGATCGCGCTCGCCCGCCGAACCGGCCCATCCACGCTGGTGGTTCATCTCCACCACGCCCGGGCGCATCCTGACCATCGGCATCGTGCTGGCCGCTCTGGGCGTGTCGAGTGCGTTCGCCACCTCCACCACGATCAACCATCGCCAGCAGGTGCTGGCCACCGTGCTCGAACACACCGAGCCGCTGTCGTTTGCGGCCGGCCGGCTCTACACCACGCTGTCGGTGGCCGACGCCGCGGCCGCCACGGCGTTCATCGCCCAGACCGAGCCGCGGGCCGTGCGACTGCGCTACGAGCAGGCCATCACCGACGCGGCGGTCGCGGTGACGCGCGCCTCCAGCGGCTTGACCGACGAGACCCTGGTGCAGCTGCTGGGCCGGATCAACGCCGAACTGGCCGTCTATACCGGGCTGGTCGAAATCGCCCGCACCAACAACCGGGCGGGCAACCCGGTCGGCTCGTCGTACCTGTCGGAGGCCTCAGGGCTGATGCAGTCCCGGATCCTGCCCGACGCCCAGCAGCTCTATCAGGCGACTTCGGCCCGGGTGGACAGCGAGACCACGGCGTCCACGCAGATCCCGGCGCCCGTCATCCTCGTCGTCACCACCACGGTCGCGTTCGGCGCGTTCGCCCATCGCTGGCTGGCCCGGCGCACCCGGCGACGGGTCAATCCGGGCCTGGTCGTGGGCGGTCTCGGTATTCTCATCATGGTGGTCTGGGTGGGGACGGCACTGACAATCTCGACGACGGCCAGCCGCAGCGCCAAGGACACGGCGGCCGAGTCGCTCAAGACCGTGACCAACCTGGCCATCACCGCCCAGCAGGCCCGGGCCGACGAGACGCTGTCGCTGATCCGGCGCGGCGACGAAGAGGTCCGCAAGCAGGCTTTCTACCAGCGCATCGATGCCATGCACCACCAGCTGGACGCCTACATGGCGCGGCGCGACGCCGTCGACAAGCCCGACCTGCAGGGCGCCGACCAGCTGCTGGTGCGCTGGCAGCAGGCCAACGACCGGATCAACGCCTACATCTCGGTGGGGAACTACCGTGCCGCCACCCAGGTCGCGCTCGGCAAAGGCGAGGACGACTCCACCCCCGCCTTCGACAAACTGGACGAAGCCCTGACCAAGGCGATGGAGCAGAGTCGCAACCACCTGCGCAACGACGTCCTGAACGCCAAACGCGGCCTGGCCGGGGCGCAGGTCGGCGCGGTGGTGCTCAGCCTGGGCGCGGCGATCGCGGTGGCGCTGGGCCTGTGGCCCCGGTTGAAGGAGTACCGGTGATTGCGCGCCGGGCCGCCGCGCTGATTGCCTCGGCGATCCTGCTGGCCGGTTGCGGGCACTCCGAGCCACTGAAGGTCGAGGTGACGCCCACGCTGCCGCTGCCGACTCCGGTCGGAATGCAGGAGCTGCCGATGGAAGCCCCGCTGCCGCCGGACAACACCAGCCAGGACTGCAATCCGACCGCCAGCCTGCGGCCGTTCCCCAACCGCGCCGATGCCGACGCCGCGGTGGCCAACATCCGCGCCCGTGGCCGGCTGATCGTCGGCCTCGACATCGGCAGCAACCTGTTCAGCTTCCGCGACCCGATCACCGGCGAGATCACCGGTTTCGACGTCGACATCGCCGGCGAAGTGGCGCGCGACATCTTCGGCGGGCCTTCGCACGTCGAATACCGCATCCTGTCGGCCGACGAGCGCATCACGGCGCTGCAGAAGTCACAGGTCGACGTCGTCGTCAAGACCATGACCATCACCTGCGAGCGACGCAAGCTGGTGAACTTCTCCACCGTGTACCTCGATGCCAACCAGCGCATCCTGGCTCCGCGGGACTCGGCGATCGCCAAGGTGTCCGACCTGTCCGGCAAGCGGGTCTGTGTGGCCCGGGGTACCACCTCGCTGCGCCGCATCCGCGAGATCACGCCGCCGCCGGTGATCGTGTCGGTGGTCAACTGGGCCGACTGCCTGGTGGCGATGCAGCAGCGCCAGATCGACGCGGTGAGCACCGACGACTCGATCCTGGCCGGCCTGGTGGAAGAGGACCCCTACCTGCACATCGTCGGGCCGAACATGGCCACCCAGCCGTACGGCATCGGCATCAATCTGGACAACACCGGATTGGTCCGGTTCGTCAACGGCACCCTGGAACGGATCCGCACCGACGGCACCTGGAACACGCTGTACCGCAAGTGGTTGACGGTGCTCGGCCCCGCCCCCCTGCCGCCGCAGCCGAGGTACGTGGACTGATGGGCAAGCCGGCGCAAGAGGACGAACTGGGCCAGGAAGAAGAGTCTCCCGGCACGCAGCCGGTCGGCCAGCAGGAGGAGGCGCAGACCGGGGTGACCGCGACCACCGGCCGGCCACAGGCGACCCAGGCACTGTTCCGGCCGGACTTCGACGACGACGATGAAGACGACTTCCCGATCTCGCTGGGCAGCGTCGACACCCAGCCCCAGGACCGGATGTCGGTCGCCACCCGGGCGCTGCCACCCGTCCGCCAGCTGGGCGGCGGCCTGGTGGAGATCCCGCGGACCCCCGACATCGATCCGCTCAAAGCGTTGATGAAGAACCCGGTGGTGCCGGAGTCGAAGCGCTTCTGCTGGAACTGCGGACGGCCGGTAGGCCGCTCCGGCTCGGAAGGCAAAGGCACCTCCGAGGGCTGGTGCCCCTACTGCGGCAGCCCGTATTCGTTTCTGCCGCAATTGAATCCGGGCGACATCATCGCCGGTCAGTATGAGGTCAAGGGCTGCATCGCGCACGGCGGCCTGGGCTGGGTCTACCTGGCGCTGGACCACAACGTCAACGACCGGCCGGTGGTGCTCAAGGGTCTGGTGCATTCCGGCGACGCCGAGGCTCAGGCGATCGCGATGGCCGAGCGGCAGTTCCTGGCCGAAGTGGTGCACCCGTCGATCGTGCAGATCTTCAACTTCGTCGAACACAGCGACAAGCACGGCGACCCCGTCGGCTACATCGTCATGGAGTACATCGGCGGGCAGTCGCTCAAGCGGGGCCGCGGCGAGAACCTGCCGGTCGCCGAGGCCATCGCCTACATCCTGGAAATCCTTCCCGCCCTGAGCTATCTGCACTCCATCGGCCTGGTCTACAACGACCTGAAGCCGGAGAACATCATGCTCACCGAAGAACAGCTCAAGCTGATCGACCTGGGCGCGGTGTCGCGGATCAACTCGTTCGGCTACCTCTACGGCACGCCGGGCTATCAGGCTCCGGAGATCGTGCGGACGGGGCCCACCGTCGCCACCGACATCTACACCGTGGGCCGCACGCTGGCGGCCCTGACGATGAGCCTGCGCACCCGAAATGGCCGCTACGTCGACGGACTTCCCGAAGACGATCCGGTGCTCGCCCAGTACGACTCGTTCGCGCGGCTGTTGCGCCGCGCGATCGACCCCGATCCGCGACGGCGGTTCACCAGCGCCGAGGAGATGTCCGGCCAGCTGATGGGCGTGCTGCGGGAGGTGGTGGCCCAGGACACCGGCATCCCGCGGCCCGGGTTGTCCACGATCTTCAGTCCCAGCCGCTCCACGTTCGGGGTGGACCTGCTGGTGGCGCACACCGACGTCTACCTGGACGGCCAGGTGCACTCGGAGAAGCTGACCGCCAAGGAGATCGTCACCGCGCTGTCGGTGCCGTTGGTCGACCCGACGGACGTGGCCGCCCCGGTGCTGCAGGCGACGGTGCTCTCGCAGCCGGTGCAGACGCTGGATTCGCTGCGCGCGGCCCGCCACGGCTCGCTGGACGCCGAGGGAGCCGACCTCAGCGAGTCGGTGGAGCTGCCACTGATGGAGGTGCGCGCCCTGCTGGACCTGGGCGACGTCAGCAAGGCCACCCGCAAACTCGAGGATCTGGCCGAGCGGGTCGGCTGGCAATGGCGGCTGGTCTGGTACCGCGCGGTGGCCGGTCTGCTCACCGGCGACTACGACTCGGCGATCAAGAATTTCACCGAGGTGCTCGACACCTTCCCCGGCGAGCTGGCGCCCAAACTCGCGCTGGCTGCCACCTACGAACTGGCCGGCGAACCGGACGAGCACAAGTTCTACCAGACCGTGTGGGGCACCAACGACGGCGTGATCTCGGCCGCGTTCGGCTTGGCCAGGGCCCGTTCGGCTTTGGGCGACCGCAGCGGAGCGGTACAGACATTGGACGAAGTACCGCCCACCTCAAGGCATTTCACCACCGCACGGCTGACCAGTGCGGTGACGCTGTTGTCCGGGCGATCCCAGAGCGAGATCACCGAGGAGCAGATCCGCGACGCCGCGCGCCGGGTGGAAGCCCTGCCGCCCACCGAGCCCCGGGTGTTGCAGATCCGCGCGCTGGTCCTGGGTGGCGCGATGGACTGGCTGCAGGACAACCGGGCTAATAATCAAGCCAGCACGAATCACATCCTGGGGTTCCCGTTCACCGACCACGGACTGCGACTGGGCGTCGAGGCGTCGCTGCGCAGCCTGGCTCGGGTTGCCCCGACGCAGCGCCACCGCTACACCCTGGTCGACATGGCCAACCAGGTGCGGCCCACCAGCACGTTCTGACCCGTACTTCTACGCGCGCAACGGGATTGAGAAAAATGTCGGTATCAGTGTCTTGCGTTCGGATGCTCGGCGTGGTATCTCAAATGTATGCCTTTTGGCACATATTTACTTCGGCTTTGACACCACATTAGGAGTTGGAGGTGGCGACGATGCTGATGCGAACCGATCCGTTCCGTGACTTCGAACGCTTCACCCGGCCGGTGTCGGGGACGGCGTCCCGTCCGTCGGTGATGCCGATGGACGCGTGGCGTGACGGCACGACATTCGTCGTGGAATTCGACCTACCCGGCATCGATGCGGATTCGTTGGATCTCGACATCGAGCGCAACGTGGTCACAGTGCGGGCGGAACGCCCCGAGATCGACCCTGGCCGGGAGATGCTGGCCAGCGAACGTCCCCGCGGAGTCTTCAGTCGTCAGTTGGTGCTGGGCGACAACCTCGACACCGAGAAGATCGAGGCGTCCTACGACACGGGAGTGCTGACGCTGCGAATTCCGGTGGCCGAGAGGGCGAAACCCCGCAAGATCGCGGTCGGGCGGAGCAACGGACATCAGGTCATCAACGCCTGAGAGGTCCGGCGATGACCAGTCTGTTGATGCCGGCTGAGCTGGACCTGGACGCCTTGGACCCTGAAGTCGCCGAGCTGATGGCCGAGGTCGAGGCGATCTTGTGTGCGGCCGTGGCGGTTGATCGCCGGCGGCCCGCGCCGCCGGTGTCGGCGTCCATGCCGCTGACGCCGCGGCGGGGACCGGCATATCCGGTGCGTGCCGTCCAGCGCAGCCCTCCGGCTTCCCCGTGAACACCCGTGCAACCGAGCAGCGAAAGGCAGGTGATGGCATCTCAATAGACCCAGCCGAGCGGCCCGCACCCCGGCCCTACGAGTGAGTGTGCTCTTTCCTCAAGCACGCCAAGCCTATTCGGGCGCTGAAGGCCGGGGCGGGCGTCGGCCGCCTTTTGATTTTCCGCTTTCCCTTTCCATCGAGTGTGCGGCTACCGTCGAAATCCTGGCGGATCTCGACGGTAGCCGCACTGTCAAAGCAGCAGGCGCACAGTCACACTCGCGAACGTTCCGCGGCCGCCTCGAGGGCAGCACGGACGCGTCGCACAATTGCGGCTGGATCGTTCTCCGCGACCACGCGAACGACGATCCATCCCATCCGCTCGAGCATTTCCAGACGCCTGATGTCTTTCACGTACTGCCGCCGGTCGGTACGGTGCTGATCTCCGTCGTATTCGACCGCGACCATCGACTCCGGCCAGCCCAGATCCAGGTAGGCCACCGGAAAGCCGTCGGCGCCCGGTACCGGAATCTGCGTCTGCGGCCGCGGGAAACCGGCATCGATGAGCAACAGCCGCAGGTAGCTCTCCCGCGGCGACTGCGCCCCGGCGTCAACCAGCTCGAGCGCCGTTTCCAAACGCCGCAATCCGGGCGAGCCGGGATGCCGCTGCACGATGGTCACTACGTCGTCGGTCTTGAAATCCGTTGCGCGAGCTAGGGCATCGAGCCTCGCCACCGCCGACCGAACGGCACCGCGCCGGCCGATGTCGAATGCGGTGCGCTCCGCGGTGGTGACGGCAAGGCCGCCGAGCACCTGGACTTCACCGTCGAGCAGCACATCGCGCCGAGTCAGCACGCCATGCGGCGCCCGCGCGTTGGGGTGCACCAGCTCGATCGGCACGTCGTCAGGAATCCACCTCGCACCGTGTAATGCGGCTGCGGCCGCACCCGCGACCGTCCCCTTCCGCCGCGACCACAGCCACGCCGCGACAATCCGCTGCTGCAGCGAGGGCTGCAGGCCTCTTGGCACGTAGACGTTCGGGAACACCGCCCAGTACCGCTTACGCAGCTGATGCCAGTTCAGCGTTCCGCACGCCAGAGCCTCGCTGCCGATGAACGGGCCCGGGATATCGCTCATGCCGGCACGCTCGCATGGCACCCGGGTGCGGCGCATACCTGCATCCACAGCCACACTCAGCGAAAACATAGGTTCGGACGCGACAGTGGTTCACTATGGCCGGGCAGTCCCCACGGTGGATCATGACGGCCCGCGCCCTACGCAGGAGCGGGTTCGGCGTCACCGGCGCCGAGGTCGACGCGGTCGTCACGCAGGACTGGTCGAGCTACATAGACGCCGCCCTGGCCACCGACCCCGACGCCGACCGCGGCGCGCTCGCCACCCCCATACCGTCGCTGCCGCCCCCGCAACCGCCCGGCAAAGGCGCGACCACAGCAGCGCGGACGCAGTACCGGCGCCGGCTCTCCGAACAGAACGACGAACTGACCCGGTGGTGGCTGCGTCGCATGACCGCCGTCGAGCTGCCGCTACACGAGAAACTGACCCTGTTGTGGCACAACCACTTTGCGACTTCCGCGCAGAAGGTGCGGATCGCGGCGTACATGGCGGCGCAGAATCAGAAGCTGCGCACCCTGAAGCTGGGCGACTTCCGCACGCTGGCGTACACGATGCTCACCGACGCCGCGATGCTGCGCTGGCTGGACGGGCAACTCAACACGGCCAAAGCCCCGAACGAAAACCTGGCCCGGGAATTCATGGAGCTGTTCACCCTCGGCCACAGCAACGGCTACACCGAGGACGACGTGCGCGAAGGCGCACGTGCGCTGACCGGGTGGACGATCAGCGACGGCCGGGCGGTGTTGGTCGCCCGCCGTCACGACCCCGGAGCGAAAACCCTCTTCGGGGTCACCGCGGGCTTCGACGCCGCCGGTTTCTGCGATGCGGTACTGGCCCGCCCCGACTCCGCGGCTCACGTCGCGGGGCGCCTGTGGCAACAACTGGTGTCCGACGAACCGCCGTCCGCGCCGGCGCTGGACCGCATCGTCGCCGCCTACGGCCCCCAGCGCGACCTCAGGGCCCTGACCCGCGCCGTCCTCACCGCCGACGAGTTCACCGGTGGCCGTGCGACCGTCGTCAACACCCCGGTCGAGTGGCTGATCGGGGTGATCCGCGCGCTCGGGAGTTCCGGCGACCACGACAAGCTGATCGAGAGCACGCTCAAGGCGCTGGGCCAGCGCCCCTTCTTCCCCACCGACGTCAATGGCTGGCCGCGGGGCCAGGTCTGGCTGTCCACCGCGTCGGCCCGCACCCGGTGGCGCGCCGCGCTTCAACTCGTCCGCGCCGCGGACCTGTCGGCGATCGAAAGCACCGCCGCCGGCGACCGCATCGACGCGGTCGGATATCTGATCGGTGTGGGTGCGTGGACCGACCGCTCTGCGGATGCATTGCGCCCCTTGGTCCGTAGACCGGCGCAGCTGGTCGCCGCGGCCGTCAACACCCCGGAGTACCTGACCTCGTGAACCGCCGCAAATTCCTGATAGCCGGGGCCGGCGTCGGCGCGCTCGGCCTGTTGTCCGGCACCGTGGCGGTCGGCTGGGACGACCTGCTGCACGCGGCGCAGGAGCGACCGCTGGCCGACGACGCCGGGGTTCTGGTGATCGTCACCCTCTACGGCGGCAACGACGGCATCAACACTCTCATCCCCTACGCCGACAACGCCTATCACGACGCCCGCCCGGAGCTGGCCTACGCCGCCGAAGACGTGTTGCACCTCGACGACCGGCTGGGACTCAACCCGGCGATGCGGGGGCTGGCCGAGCTGTGGACCAAGCGGGAGCTCGCGATCGTGCGCGGGGTGGGTTATCCCAAACCCGATCACAGCCACTTCCGGTCCATGGACATCTGGCAGACCGCGTCGCCGTCCGAGCCGGTGGCCACGGGCTGGATCGGGCGCTGGCTGGATGCCACGGGTGACGATCCGCTGCGCGCGGTGAGCGTCGGCAGCGTGCTGCCGCTGCTGTCGGTGGGCGAAAAGCAAACGGCGGCAGCACTGTCCACCACGGGGACCGGCCACCGAGACAACGCTTTCCGGCCGACCATCCAGACCCTGAGCGCCGACGACCCCGGCGACACCCCAGCGATGTCCGCGGTCCGCCGGTCCTATCGCGCCGCGCTGTCGACGGACGCGGCGTTCGAGAACCTGACGGCAGCCCAGTCCGACAACGCTCTGGCCGGCCGGCTGGGCATGGTGGCCGCCGCGATCACGGCCCGGGTGCCGGCACGCGTGTACATGGTGCACCTCGGGGGCTTCGACACCCACGCCGACGAACGCGGCACGCAGCAACGGCTGCTGCAGACCTTCGACGAAGCCCTCACCCCGTTCCTGCAGCAGATGGCCGGCGACCGGTGCGGCCGCAACGTCGTGGTGCTCGCGTACTCGGAGTTCGGTCGCCGGGTGGCCGCCAACGCGTCGCAGGGCACCGACCACGGCACCGCCGGGCCGGTGTTCGTCGCCGGTGTCCCGGTCAAAGGCGGATTCTACGGCGAAGAGCCCAGCCTCACCGACCTTGACCACGGAGACCTGAAGTACCGCACAGACTTTCGGGACATCTACCACGAGCTGCTGGTTCGGACGCTCGGCACCGATCCGGTCCCCGCGGTGGGCGCCGGCCGCACCAGCCTGGGTTTCCTATAGCAGGCTCACGCAGTCCCGGGCGATCGCGAGTTCCTCGTTGGTCGGCACCACCAGCACCGCGATCCGGGAATCAGCCGCCGAGATCAGGCGCGCCCCGGAAGCCGCCTCGGCATTGCGTTGCTCGTCGAGCTCTATTCCGAGTTCGTCCAGCCCCGCCAATGCATCCCGGCGCACGATCGCATCGTGCTCGCCGATCCCGGCGGTGAAGCTGATTGCGTCGGTGTGCCCGAGCACAGCCAGGTAGGCGCCGATGTATTTGCGCAGCCGGTGGATGAACACGTCGTACGCCAATTTGGCTGCGGCATCGCCGGATTCGATCATCGTCCGCAGCCGCCGGAAGTCCCGCTCGCCGGACAGGCCCAGCACCCCGGACCGCTTGTTGAGCATTGACTCGATCTCGTCGACGTCCATCTTGGCTGTGCGCCACAGGTAGCTGAAAACGCCCGCGTCGATGTCGCCGCTGCGGGTGCCCATCACCAGGCCCTCCAGCGGTGTCAACCCCATCGACGTCTCGACCGGATGTCCGCCCGCGACGGCGGACGCCGATGCGCCGTTACCCAGGTGCAGCACGATCTGGTTCAGTTCGCCGGGCGGCCTGCCCAGGAAGGCCGCGGCCTGACGGCTGACGTATTCGTGTGAGGTGCCGTGGAATCCGTAGCGGCGGATCTGCCACTTCTGCGCGAGGTCGCGGTCGATGGCGTAAGTGGCGGCGGCCTCCGGCAGGTGATGGAAGAAGGCCGTGTCGAACACCGCGATGTGCGGGACGTCGGGCAGCAGCTTGCGTGCCACCTCGATGCCCTGCACGGCGGGCGGATTGTGCAGCGGGGCCAACGGCGACAGCTCGCCCAGCTCGCGGATCACCTCGTCGTTCAGCAGTGTCGGAAGGTGAAAATGGTTGCCGCCGTGCACCACTCGATGCCCGACCGCCGCCAGCCCACACCGCTGCAGGTCGATGCCGTCGTCGTCCAGCATCTCGAACGCGCGGCGCAGCGCCGCTTCGTGGTCGGGGATCGGCGACGAGGGCTCGCCGATCTGTTCGACGGTGCCGCCCGCGCGTGATTCACCGGAATCGGGGTCGACGAGCTGGAACTTCAGCGAGGAGGATCCGGAGTTCACCACCAGGACCAGACGCTCACTCATGGATGCCCTGCGCCTGAATCGCGGTGATGGCAACGGTGTTGACGATGTCCTCGACGAGCGCGCCCCGGGACAGGTCATTGACCGGCTTGCGCAGGCCCTGCAGCACCGGACCGATCGCGATGGCCCCGGCGGAACGCTGCACCGCTTTGTAGGTGTTGTTGCCGGTGTTCAGGTCGGGGAAGATCAGCACGGTAGCGCGGCCGGCCACCGGCGAGTCGCTCATCTTGGTCGCCGCAACCGACGGGTCGACGGCGGCGTCGTACTGGATGGGACCCTCGACGAGCAGCTGCGGATCCCGCGAGCGCACCAATTCGGTTGCCTTCCTGACCTTCTCGACATCGGCACCGGATCCCGAGGCGCCGGTCGAGTAGGACAGCATGGCCACCCGCGGCTCGATGCCGAACTGAGCGGCCGTCCGCGCCGAGGAGATCGCAATGTCGGCCAGCTCTTCGGTGGTCGGGTTGGGGATGATGGCGCAGTCGCCGTAGGCCAGCACGCGGTCCGGCAGGCACATCAGGAAAATGCTGGAGACCGTGGACACGTCGGGCACGGTGCGGATGATCTGCAGTGCCGGGCGCACGGTGTGCGCGGTGGTGTGCACCGCACCGGACACCATCCCGTCGACCTTGCCGTTGTACACCAGCATGGTGCCGAAATACGTTGCGTCGTTCATGACTTCGCGGGCCTGCTCGAGCGTGACACCCTTGGCCTTGCGCAGCTCGGCGTATTGTTCGGCGAACTGCTCGTGCAGATCGCTGCTGCGTGGGTCGATCACCGTCGCGTCGTCCAGGCTGACGCCGAGTTCGGCTGCCCGCGAACGCACCTGGGATTCGTCCCCGAGGATCGTCAGGTCGGCGACGGAGCGCTGCAGCAGCCGTCCGGCCGAGCGCAGGATCCGGTCGTCCTCGCCTTCGGGCAGCACGATGCGCTGACGGTTCGCCCGGGCCCGCTCCTGCAACTGGTGGGTGAACATCTGCGGCGTGATGACCGTCGGGATCGGGATGGTGAGCTGCTCGAGCAGGTCGTCGACGTCGACGTGCCGGTCCATCAGCTGCAGTGCGGTGTCGATCTTGCGCTGCGAGGAGGCGGTGACCCGGCCGCGGGCCGTGGCCGCCGCGCTGGCCGTGTCGTAGGTGCCCAGCGCGGTAGCGATGATGGGTAGCCGCAGCCGTAGCCCGGCGACCAGGGCCGCGATCGAGGGGTGCAGGTCGAACCCGCCGTTGAGGATCAGGCATGACAGCGACGGAAACCCATCCGCCGCATGGGCACTGGCGACCGCGAGCACCACGTCCGAGCGGTCGCCCGGGGTGATCACCGCCATCCCTTCGCGCAGCCGCTCGAGGCAGTGGTCGGCCGTCATGCCGGCGACCATGACGCCCATCACCTCGCGCTGAGCCAGTTGTTCGTCACCGCGAACGGTCGTCCCTTTCACCGCTCTGGTCAGCTCGGCCACCGTCGGCGCGGCCAGCAACGGCTCCTCGGGAAGTACGTAGGCGCGTGGCGTGAATTTGCGGAGCGCCTCCGCGACCGCCTGCATCTCATCCGGCTCGCACCGGTTCGCGACGACGGCTGCCGTGTGCGCCCGCTGAGCCGACAGTTCGGCCAGGCACACCTCGACGACGCTGGCGACCTCGTCGGGAGTGCGACCCTTGCCGCGCACCGTGAGCAGCACCGGGGCGCCCAGATTGACCGCGATGCGGGCGTTGACCGAGAGTTCGGCCGGGCTGGTGACGTCGGTGTAGTCGCTCCCGACGATCACCACCGCATCGCAGTGCGCGGCCACCGCGTGGTAGGCGTCGACGATGGTGGCGATCGCGGCGTCGCTGTCGTCGTGCAGTTGCTGGTAGGTGACGCCGACGCACTGTTCGTACGTCAGGCCCGCCGTGGAGTGCTCGAGCAGCAGCTCCAGAATGTAGTCGCGGTCCTCGCCATCGAGACGCGTAATGGGCCGGAACACACCGACTTTGGCGACGGTGGCGGCCAACCGGTGCATCAGCCCCAGCGCGATCGTCGACTTGCCGGTCTCCGATTCCGGCGCCGCGATGTAGATGCTGGAGGCGGGCACGGCTGGCGTGTCAGCCAAGTTTCCGGAGCCGCGGTGCCAGGTCCTTCTCGAACAACTCCAGGAACCGTCGCTGGTCATGCCCCGGCGCATGGAACACCAGGTGGTTCAGACCCCACGACACGTACTGGCCGACCTTCTCGACGGCCTCGTCGGGGTCGGAGGCGACGATCCAGCGCTTGGCGATCTGCTCGATGGGCAGCGCGTCGGCGGCCTTCTCCATCTCGATCGGGTCGTCGATGCTGTGCTTCTGCTCGGCGCTCAGCGACAGCGGCGCCCAGAACCTGGTGTTCTCCAGCGCCAGATCCGGATCGGTGTCGTAGGAGATCTTGATTTCGATCATCTTGTCGATGTCGTCGTCAGATCTGCCCGCCGCCGCTGCACCCTCCAAAACGGCCGGTATCAGCTTCTCGGTGTAGAGCTCCTCGCCCTTGCCGGAGGTGCAGATGAAACCGTCGCCCGCGCGACCGGCGTACTTGGCCACCGCCGGACCTCCAGCGGCGATGTAGACCGGCACACCGCTCTCGGGCACGTCGTAGATGGAGGCGCCTTTGGTGCGGTAGTACTCGCCGTCGAAGTCGACGCGGTCACCACGCCACAGCTCGCGCATCAGGCGCACCGACTCGCGCAGCCGGGCGAAGCGCTCCTTGAACTCCGGCCAGTCGCCCTCGTAACCGGTGGCGATCTCGTTGAGCGCCTCGCCGGTGCCGACCCCCAGGAAAACACGGCCCGGATACAGGCAGGACATGGTGGCGAACGCCTGCGCGATGACAGCGGGGTTGTACCGGAAAGTCGGCGTGAGCACCGAGGTGCCCAGCTGCAGCCTTTCGGTGCGCTCGCCGACGGCGGTCATCCAGGCGAGCGAGAACGGAGCGTGCCCGCCCTTGTGCCGCCAGGGCTGGAAGTGATCGCTGACGGTGGCGCTGTCCATGCCGTGCCCTTCGGCGAGGACGGCCAGTTCCACGAGTTCACGAGGTGCGAATTGTTCAGCGGACGCCTTGTATCCCAGTTTCAGTTCAGCCACTAGTCTTTTCTACTCCTCGCGGCTTTTAGGCTGATAGCCATGTCCGGGCACACACAGCTTGTTCAGATCACCGACAAGGTCCACCTCGCTCATGGCCCCGCGGTCAACTGGACGCTGGTCACCGACGACACCGGAGTCATGCTGATCGACGCCGGCTATCCGGGCGACCGCGAGGAGGTGCTGACCTCGCTGCGCACGCTGGGGTACGGGCCGGGCGACGTGCGGGCGATCCTGCTCACCCATGCCCACATCGACCACATGGGATCCGCGATCTGGTTCGCCGCCGAGCACGGCACGCCGGTCTACTGCCACGCTGACGAGGTCGGCCACGCCAAGCGGGACTACCTCGAACAAGTGGCGATTCACGATCTGGCACTTCGCATTTGGCGGCCGCGGTGGGCGGCGTGGACGGTGCACGTGGTGCGCAGCGGCGGGCTGATCCGCGACGGGATCCCCGGCACCCGGCCGTTGACACCGGACATCGCCGCCGGGCTGCCCGGCCACCCGCAGCCTGTCTTCAGTCCCGGACACACCAACGGTCACTGCTCGTATCTGGTGGACGGGGTGCTGGCCAGCGGCGACGCACTGATCACCGGCCATCCGCTCATTCGCCACGACGGGCCCCAGCTGTTGCCCGCCATCTTCAGCTACAGCCAACAGAACTGCATCAAGACACTGTCGGTACTGGCGCAGGTGGAGACCGAGATTCTGGCACCCGGCCACGGGCCGCTCTGGCGTGGCCCGATCCGCGAAGCGACAGACGCCGCCCTGCGCAAGGCAGGCGCCGCCTGACCGACGACGACAGGTGCCCGATCTGCGTGAACACGAAAGTTGGGATCGGTAGCCGCGTCGCGGGTGTTGATTTGGCCGGGAGATACGACCCTGCCGCGCCTACGCTGGCGCGCACACAGAGAGGGACACATCATGGCCAACACGGTGAAGCGGACTCTCACCGGCGTTCTGATCACTGGGTTCGGCGCAATCGCCACTCTGGGGCTCACCGCCCTGGGGCCGGGTGCCGCGACCGCACACGCGGATCTGAGGTACGACCCTGTCGGTCACGGCACCTGGTGCCCAGGAGATCCCGTGTGGTCGCAGATCCGGGACTTGGCGGCAGGCTGGGACATGTACACCTGCCACGAAGTGCACCAGGTATCCGGAGGGGTATGGGCCGAGGGGCCACTTCCGGCGGGCACCTTTGTCTGCCCACCGATCTCCTTCATGTGCCCCTGAGCAGGGCGAGCGGTCACTCGCCCAGCTCGCCGGTCGCGAACATGATTGCACCGCAGACGAATTCGTCATCCTGAAACAGCAACTCGTACGTCATTCCCATCACCTCCTCACCGCTCACGCTGGTGAGAAAATAATATCCTGACGCAACTATTGCTGTATGCACTATTTCTCGGGCTCGGAATGCTCTGCGCGGCAACGCACGCCGCGCGGGTCGGCTACGGCCGGCTCAGCCCCAGGTTTTCCCGCAGCGTCGCACCTGGATACTCGCGCCGGAACGCGCCCCGCTCCTGCAGCAACGGAACCACCCGGTCGACGAACTCGTCGAGGCCGTGCGGTGTCAGGTGCGGCACCAGGATGAAGCCGTCGCAGGCGTCGGCTTGCACGTAGCGGTCGATCTCGTCGGCGATGTGGGCGGGGGTGCCGACGAACTGCTCTCGGCTGGTCAAGGCGATCACCAGCTCGCGGATCGACAGGTTCTCCGCCTGGGCCCGCTCCCGCCAGCGCCGCGCCACCGCGACCGGGTCGCCGTGGCGCACCCGCCCCTGGGTGATATCGCTGTCGACAACCGGCTCGACGTCGGGCAGCGGACCGTCCGGGTCATAGCCGGAAAGCTCGCGGCCCCATACCTGTTCGAGCATGCCGATGGCGGTCGCCCCGCTGACCTGCTGGCGGCGGATGTGGCGAGCCCTGTCCCGGGCTTCCTCGGTGGTGTCCCCGATGACGAAAGTGGCCGCCGGAAAGACCTTGAGCTGATCGGGATCCCGGCCGAACGCCCGGGCCCGCCCCTTGACGTCGGCGTAGTAGCGCCGGCCGTCTTCGAGGGAACCGTGCAGGGTGAACAGGGCGTCGGCATACCGGGCGCCGAACGAGCGGCCCTCGTCGGAATCGCCCGCCTGCAGCAGGATCGGATGGCCCTGCGGGCCGGCCGGCAGCGTGGCGAAACCCGTCACGTCGAACTGCGAACCGGTGTAGTCGACGCGGCGGATTCCCGCGGGGTCGACGTAGACACCGTCCTTGCGCACCACGGCATCGGGCGCCCAGCTGTCCCAGAACTTGCGGGCCACGGTGACGAACTCCTCGGCGCGCCGATAGCGTTCGGCGTGCGCGAGGTAGCCACCCCGGCGAAAGTTCGCACCGGTGAAGGCATCCGACGAGGTGACGATGTTCCAGCCGGCACGGCCGTCCGACAGGTGATCAAGCGTCGCGAATTGCCTTGCCACTTCGAAGGGTTCGTTGAAGGTGGTGTTGATGGTGCCGGTGAGGCCGATGCGGTCGGTCACACCGGCCAGCGCCGCCAGCACGGTGAAGGTGTCCGGACGCCCCACCACGTCCAGGTCGTGGATTCGGCCGCGGTGCTCGCGCAGCCGCAATCCTTCGGCCAGAAAGAAGAAGTCGAACAATCCGCGTTCGGCCGTGCGAGCCAGGTGCACGAACGATTCGAACGCGATCTGGCTGCCCGCGGTCGGGTCGCTCCACACCGTGGTGTTGTTGACGCCCGGGAAGTGGGCCGCGAGATGAATCGGCTTGCGGGTCATGGGGTCATGCCCAGCTACCGGCGATCAGCTCGTGCGACCGCAGCCGGTCCTCGTGGCGGTGGGTGACGGAGGTGACGACGAGCTCATCGGCCCCGGTGACCCGTGCCAGCGCCTGCAACCGTTCGGCCACCTCGTCCGGGTTACCGACGAATCGTGTTGCGAGACGGTCCTTTACCAGCTCGTACTGCTCGTCGGTGAGTGGCCCGCAATCCTCCGGCGCCGGGTAGGGCATGGCACCCACGCCGGTCCGGATCGAATAGACCCACTGGCCGTAGCCGGCGGCCAGGCGTTGCGCGGTCTCGGTGTCGTCGGCCACAACGACGTCCGCCGACACCACCACGTACGGCTCCGTCAGCGCCGGCGACGGCACGAAGGTGTCGCGGTAGGCCTCGATGGCTTCCAGCGCAGTGGCCGGCGTGATGTGATAGCTCGCCACGAACGGCAGTCCCAGTGCGCCGGCGACCCGGGCGCTCTGCCCCCTGGTGCTGCCGAATATCCACGGCCGCAACGAGCTTCCCTCACCCGGCACCGCATGCACGTCGAATCCGTCGACCCGGTAGCTGCCGTCCAGCAGGGCCAGAATGTCGTCCACCTGCTCGGCGAAGTCCGGGGATATCGCCTCGGGCTGCTGCAGGATCTTCATGGTGGCCGCCAGCCGTTCGAGATCGAGCATCCCCCGCAGGTCGAACGGTGTCGGAATCACCACACCGTCGACTTCATGCCAGACGCGCGGTGGCCGTGGCTCGCGTGGCTTCTTCGGTGCGCTTTCCTGGGAACGACGCTGCCCGGACCGCCCGACGCCGAGGTCGATGCGCCCCGGGTAGAAGGCCTCGAGCATGCCGAAGTTCTCGACGACCGCGACGGCGGTCGTGTAGCCCAGTTGCACCGCTGCCGCTCCGACCCGGATCTTGTTGGTGGCGGCCGCGATTTGACCGATCAGCACGGCGGGCGACGAGCTGGCGACTCCGACGAAGTGATGTTCGGCGATCCAGTAGCGCCGGTAGCCCCACCGCTCGGCGTGCTGCGCCAGGTCGATGGTGTTGTGCAGAGCGGCGGTCACGGTGCTGCCGGAGCTGATCGGCGCCAGGTCAAGGATCGACAACGGAATCATGGGCGCACCGCCGAATACCGGTTGACCGCCACCGGCAGCCCGAGTCGCTCGCGCAGCGTCTCGCCGTCGCGGTACTCGGTGCGAAATACGCCGGCGCGCTGCAAGCGGGGCACCACCTCGTCCACGATCACCGGGAGGTCGGTGGCGTGCACGGCGGGACGGAGCCGGACCCCGTCCACGCCCTCGTCCCGCCAGCCCGTCACCATGTCCGCCAATTCTGCCGCGGTGCCGCCCCAGACCAGTGTGTCGGACCGGAAGTCGGTTTCGCCGTGGAACGAAACCACAATGTCGGCAAAGATTTTCAGTCGCTCTCCGACGTCGCGGACTTCCGTCACGAGGCTTTGCAGCGACGTGTCAGTGGGCGTGACGAAGACGACGTCGGCGGCATCGGCCGCGAATTCGTAAACGGGTGTGGCATGGGCGAGGACGGCGATCACCGGCTGGCCCTGCGGGGGCCGGGGCGTGATCGACGGTCCCTTGACCGAGAAGAACGGCCCGGCGAAATCGATGTAGTGCAGCTTGTCCCGATCGATGTAGCGGCCGCCGGCGACGTCGCGGATCACCGCGTCGTCCTCCCAGCTGTCCCACAACCTGCGCACCACCTCGACATAGTCCCGGGCTTCGGGGAACAGGTCCTCCGGCCGCACGGTCCGCCTGCCGAACAGCGCCGCCTCGTGCGTGGTGACGCTGACCCGCGGCTGCCAGCCGGCCCGTCCGTGCGAGACATAGTCAAGGGTCGCAATGGCTTTGGAGACGTGAAACGGCTCGGTGTGGGTGACGGTCGCCACCGGGATCAGCCCGATGTGCCGGGTGGCGGGCGCGACGCGCGCGGCGGTCAGCACGGCGTCCGCACGCCCGGCCAGCCGTTGCGGGTCGATGCGCTCGCGGCGACCGGGCTGCGGCATGAGCGAGTCGTCGATGGTGAGGAAGTCGAGCAGGCCGCGTTCGGCGGTGACCGCGAGATCGGCCCAGTATCCGCCGCTGAGCACCGAGCGGGTTTCGCTCGTCAGCGCCCAGGCCTGCGTGTGCCAGCCGTAGCCGTCCAGCGCGACGCCGAGATGAAACGTCATGCGAGCACCTTCAGGAATGCGATGGGAAACACCGGACCGTGCGACGGCAGCGGCTCGGACAACCGCGTGTACCCGGTCGCTTCGTACAGCTCCTCGGCCTCAGGCTGACGGTCGCCGGTGATGAGGTACACCCTGGTGTAACCGCGCGAGGCGATCTCCGATTCCAGCGCGGCCAGCAGTGCCCGGGCGTAACCGCGGCGGCGGTGATCGTGGTGCGTCCAGACCCTTTTGAGTTCCGCGGTCTCGGCGTCGAACCGGCAGAAGGCGCCCCCGGTAACCGGTTGCCCGTCAACCAGGCCGATCAGCATCCCGCCGTGTGGAGGTGAGAACTCGCTTTCCGGGCCGTCCACAAGCCATTCGGCGATCCGTTGCGGATCCGCGCCGTACCGCTGCGCGTACTCGTCGGCTAGCTCGGCCAACAGCGGCTGGGCGAGCGGATCGTCCAGGCTGGCCGGTACGAAGCGCAGCCCGGTCACCGGCCGGCCAGCGTCGCGGTGACGTAGCGGGGGGTGATCGCCAGATCGTGCCGGCTGACCCGCCGGCGCCCCGCCAGGCCGGCGGTGGACAACAACTCGATCAACGTGCGTTCGCTGGTCTGCCACCCGTGCGCCTCGAGGTTCTCTGGGAGAGAACCGAATTCGGCGGAGTAGGTCAGTTTGCCCAGGTCGATGTCCAGGCCCTCCTGGCGCCAACCCTCGATGAACGCGCGGCCCTCCTGCAGCTGCACGTCGGTCCAGGGCATGTGGTCGGCGGCAAACCAGCTGCCGGCCGCGCTGGACGCGCTGACCTGATGCAGCAGCCGATCCTGCGCATCCGGCGGCAGGTATCCGATCAACAGGTTCTCGGCAATCCAGACCGTCGGTTGGCCGGGGTCGAATCCGACCCGCTGCAGCGCCGTCAGCCAATCGTCGCGCAAGTCCACTCCCACCGCGCAGCGATGCGCGGTCAGCTTGCCACCCAGGTCCCGCAGCACCTGCGCCTTGAAATCCATCACTCCCGGCTGGTCACACTCGTACACCGTGGTCCCAGGCGGCCACCACAAGCGGTATGCCCTGGTGTCCAGCCCGCAGCCCAGATTGACCGCTTGCCGGATTCCCGCCCGCGCGGCCCTGGTCAGATACTCGTCGAGGAACCGGCCGTGCAGGGCAAGGATGTTGAGCATCCCGTACATGACGGGGTCGCCGCCGCCGTCGGTGGCGTATTGCTCGTCCTCGATCAACCGGATGAAGTACTCGACCCCCGCGGCGCGCACCAGCGCCTCGGCGAACGGATCGTTGATCAGGCCCTTGTTGGTTCCCACCGCCCGGGCGACCGCACCGAACGTCGCCGTCATCCCGACACCGGTCGCCGGGTCCCAGCTATCGCCGTCGGTGCGTACCATCTAGCCCGGCTCAGCCGTCCGAGCGACGCCGTGCGGCGAGTAGAACGATGGCCCGCCAGCCGAGCAGGAACACGGCGGTCACTGTCGAGGCGACCACCACGAAAGCCCCCGCGACACTGGCTGAGCTGGCTTTACGCAGCAGCATGCCAACCACCACCGTCGAGATCCAGACGATCACCCCGGTGGGCGCCACCGCCGTCGGCCGGCGCCACCCGCGGGACAGCAGCCAGCCCAGGGCCGTCCCACTCAGAAACGGCCAGGCCGTGGTCGCCAGCCCCCCGACATTGACGCCTTCGTCATGGCTGCGGCGCCCGAGAGCACAGAAAACGAGCACGGCCGCCACGTCCATACCGAGCCACGCCAGCCCCCGCCGCGGTTGCATGCAGCGAGACTACCGGGCGGGGGCAGGATTGAACCATGAGCACCGATACCCATGACCGGAAGCCCCCCGCTTTCGACGCCTTTGACCCGCTGGGTCTGGACGCCTCGCTGTCCAGTGACGAGATCGCCGTGCGTGACACGGTGCGGGCGTTCTGCGCAGAACAAGTGATCCCTCACGTCGGTCAGTGGTTCGAGGACGGCGACCTGCCAGTGGCCCGCGAACTGGCCAAGCAGTTCGGCGAGCTGGGACTGCTGGGCATGCACCTGGAGGGCTACGGTTGCGGCGGCGCCTCCGCGGTGCACTACGGCCTGGCCTGTCTGGAGCTGGAGGCCGCCGACTCCGGGGTCCGGTCGCTGGTGTCGGTGCAGGGGTCGCTGGCGATGTTCGCGATCTGGAACAACGGCTCGGAGGAACAGAAGCAGCAGTGGCTGCCCGGTATGGCGGCCGGTGAGCTGATCGGGTGCTTCGGATTGACCGAGCCCGATGCGGGGTCAGACCCGGCGGCGATGAAAACACGCGCGAAGCGCGACGGTTCGGACTGGGTACTCAACGGGCGCAAGATGTGGATCACCAACGGCTCGATCGCCGACGTTGCGGTGGTGTGGGCCGCCACCGACGAGGGGGTCCGCGGGTTCATCGTCCCGACCGACACACCGGGGTTCTCCGCCAATACCATTCACCACAAGCTGTCGCTGCGCGCGTCGATCACCAGTGAGTTGGTGCTCGACGACGTCCGGTTGCCCGACGAGGCGATGTTGCCCGGCGTGGTGGGACTCAAAGGGCCACTGGCGTGCCTGTCGGAGGCGCGTTACGGCATCGTCTGGGGGTCCATGGGCGCGGCGCGTTCAGCCTGGCAGTCCGCACTGGAGTACGCGACCGAGCGCACCCAGTTCGGTCGCCCGATCGCGGCGTTCCAGCTGACCCAGGCCAAGTTGGTCGACATGGCGGTCGAACTGCATAAAGGCCAGTTGTTGTCGCTGCACCTGGGCCGGCTCAAGGACAGCGTCGGCCTGCGGCCCGACCAGGTGAGCTTCGGCAAGCTCAACAACACCCGGGAGGCGATCGAGATCTGCCGCACCGCACGAACCATATTGGGCGGCAACGGGATATCACTGGAGTACCCGGTGATCCGGCACATGGTCAACCTGGAATCGGTGCTGACGTATGAGGGCACCCCCGAAATGCATCAACTGGTCCTCGGCCAGGCGATCACCGGCATCAGCGCCTTCCGCTGATGCGACTGATGCGACGCCTCGGGGTCGCCGCCGCCCTGGTGTTGCTGGCCGGGTGCGCGGTGCCCCGCGTCGTGCCCCCGGCACCGCCGGGGGCTACCGCGGCCAAGGCCGATGCGGTGATGCGGATTGTCCGCGAGTTCATGGGGCAGGCGCACCTGCGCGCGGTGATCGTGCGGGTGACGGCCAACGGCCGGGAGGTGGTGACGGGTGCCGCCGGCGAGTCGATGACCGGGGTGCCTGCCGGTGCAAATATGCACTTTCGCAATGGTGCAGTGGCGATTTCGTATGTGGCGACGTTGCTGTTGAAGCTCGTTGACGAGAAGAAGGTGAGCCTGGGGGACAAGTTGTCCAAGTGGCTGCCCGACTTCCCGCACGCCGACCGTGTCACGCTGGGCCAGCTGGCGCAAATGACCTCGGGTTATCCCGACTATGTGATCGGCAACGACGCCTTCAATACCGCTCTCTACGCGAATCCGTTCCGGCAGTGGACCACTGCGGACATTCTTGCGCAGATCTCTTCGCGGCCACTGCTCTACGAGCCGGGAACCAACTGGAACTACTCGCACACCAACTACGTGCTGCTGGGGATGGCGCTGGAAAAGGCGACCGGTCACGACATGCCGTCGCTGTTACAGTCCAAAGTGCTTGGTCCGCTGGGCCTTACGGAGACTGCCAACTCGGATACTCCCGCCATTCCGGATCCGGTTCTGCACGCGTTCAGCTCCGAGCGGCGGGAATCTCTGAAGATACCGGCGGGTGTGCCGTTCTACGAGGAGTCGACGTTCTGGAACCCGTCCTGGACCATCACCCACGGCGCGATCCAGACCACCAACATCTACGACATGGAGGCCACCGCGGCGGGCGTCGGGTCGGGCCGGTTGCTGTCTGCCGAGTCGTACAAGAAGATGGTGTCGACAGAGCTGCGCGGCAAGACGCGACCCCAGCCGGGTTGCCCTACGTGCTTCGATCAAAGTGATGGATACACCTATGGTCTCGGGATCGTGATCTCCGGCAACTGGTTGTTGCAGAACCCCATGTTCGCCGGCGAGGCCGCCGTGGAGGCGTACCTGCCGTCGCAGAAGGTGGCGATCGCCGTCGCGGTCACCTACGCGCCCGAAGCATTCGACGAACAGGGCAACTACACCAATGAGGCCGACATCCTGTTCCGCAAGATCGGCGCCGAGCTGGCGCCCAACGACGCCCCACCCATGCCACCCGGGAGGTAGCCGATGAGAGTTGTTGCACGCCTTGCCCTGATCGCCGCGTTGTGGCTGGGGCTTGCGCCGACGGCAGCCGCCGACCCCGCCGGCGGGCTGCCGCCGATGACTTCGACCGGCAGCGGACCCGTCATCGGCGGCGGTGGTAACGCGAGTGCAATCTCGCAGCAGCTGTTCACCTTCCACGACCCCAACGTGCAGGAGGTCGACGGGTCCGATGCGGCGCAGTTCATCAATGCCGCCGCCGGCCTGACGAACCGTGACCTCGCGACCGTTTTCCAGCCCCTGCAACGGGCACTGGGTTGCCAAACGAACGGAGCCGGCTTCGGAGCGCGCGCCTATCGGCGGGCCGACGGGCAGTGGGGCGGCGGGATGCTGGTGATCCCCAAGAGCGGCGTTTCGGATGTCGATGCGCTCACGGCATGCGCGAAGTCCAGCTGGCGCCGGGCGACGATGGGCACGCCGACCTCGATGTGCAACAGCGGATGGAGTTACCCGCCATACAGTTTCACCCACAAGGGCGAGGGTTATTTCGTCCTGCTGGCCGGAACCAACTCGGACTTCTGCAATCCTCCGAATGCGAACTTCCGGAGCAACGCGAGCGCCTGGCCCACCTAGAACGGTGGGGGTTCGTCGTCGGGTGGTCCGGTGGCGGTGATGCGGGCCTGGCGGTTGGCGCGGCGTTCGGCGGCGACGCGGGCGGCGCGGTCTTGGGTGCGGGTGCGGCGGCGGGTGGGCATCATCGCGGTGCGCTCGGCGCAGTAGTCCTGTGGTGGGGTGTGGGCTTCGGGGGCGGGCATGCCGCCCACGGCGTGGCACAGGCTGGGAAACAGCAGCGCGCTACCGGGGGTGGTGACGTGGGTGTCCCCGCCCGGGGAGGTCAGGATCAGGGTGCCGTCGGCGAGTTGCTGCTCGGTCCAGCCCCAGAACGTTTTCATCAAATGGTGCGCGCGGCAGTAGCACTTGAGGTTGCCGGCATGGGTGGGCCCGCCCTGGGCGTAGGGGATGGTGTGGATGCTCCTATGCAGCGTCAAGGGTGCCTGTTGGTCGGCGTAGATCAGCTTGAAGTGCGCGGTAGAGCTCGCGGATTACAGCCCGTTTGAGGCAGCGGATCACGTCTTTTTTAGTCTTTCCCTCCTGGATCCTGCGCTGCATATAACGCTTGGAGGGTTCGTGCCAACGCAGTCGGGCGATGACAATCAGGTGGACCGTGCTGTTGGCGTTGCGGTCTCCGCCGCGGTGCAGGCGGTGACGGGTGGTGTTGCCGCTACTGGCGGGAATAGGGGCAACACCGCACAGTCGCGCTAGGGATGCCTCTGATTTGAGCCGGTCGATGTTCTCCCCGGCGGTGGTCAGGATTTGTCCCGCGGCTTCGGTACCGACGCCGTAGACGGCCATCAGGTTAGGGGCGTGGTCGGTCAAGATGGCGTTGAGTTCGGCGTTGGCTTCGGCGATCTCTTCATCGAGCAACTTGATGCGCTTGGCCAGCCGGCGCAGCATGCGGCGGGCACCGACGACGGGATCGGTGAAGGAGGCGGTGCTGGGGACGCGCAGCCGGGCACAACGCGTCACCAGGGCGGCACGGTCATAGTCCGCCAACTTGTCGCGCAGCTCTTCAGGTGCACACCACAGCAAGCCATGAATCTGATGCAAGGCGGCCTTGCGTGCTTTCACCGCACTGCGCCGGGTCGCCCGGATCTGGCGCACAGCCTCGACGTAACCGTCGCGGGCCTTAGGTGTGGTGCTGGCCACCTCGCTTAACACCGCTCGTGCAGCATTGATCGCATCAATCGGGTCAGATTTGCCTTGCCGGCGCCGGTCTTGGCGGTTGGGCCGCGACACCTCGATCACGGTCACCGCCTGCGACTGCAAATAGCGCTTGAGGCCCGCGCCGTAGGAACCCGTGCCCTCTACCCCGACCTTAACCACAAGTCCAAACGAGCACGACCAGGCCAGCAACTGCCGATATCCGGCTCGCGTAGCTGCAAACTCCTGAGTTGCCAACAGTTTTCCGGTGATCGCGTCGAGCACCGCGGCACAATGGATCAGTTTGTGGGTGTCGACTCCAGCGACGATGTGACGAGACCCTGCTTCGCTTGTCATGCTTGTACCTGCCGTCATCAATTCCGGTGGATGGGTGGCGCCACCGGCGTCGGCGGTTGGACAGGACAGAGATGGGCAGCTTGTGGCGCAAGCTCCTATGAAGTCACAGCCGTCGCGTCGGTGACGTCAAGGCGTCACCCGCGGCAGGGCCGACAGATCCACACAAGGACAACCAACCGGCGCCAATCGAGGTCAGAGTCAGACCGCCACCGCGAGTGACACCTCATCCTCTCTATCCAGATCGCAGCCGGTGGCCGGTACCTCACAGCCGGGCCAGCGGCACGTCAGATCCCGGGCCCGCACGAAATCGGCCAACCCTGCAGACGGGGTGTAGTGGGGTTCAGGGGCGGCGTAGCCGGGATGGATCAACGGCACCTGTTTGGCGCTCAGCGCCAACTCGGCCAACACCTCAGCGGTGATGAGGTCCTGCCCGCCCAGTAGGTAGGCGGGGTTGTCGGCGTGCCCGTTGAGGGTGGCTTGTTCGGCGATCACCTGAATCACCACCGGGCCGGCGGGCTTTCTGGCGGCGGCGGTGCAATCGGGACGGCCGCATTCACAGCCCAGCCGGGTCGCCGCAGCGGCCAGCGCCCCCAACGCATCAGCGCGGCGCTGGGCGGTGGTGCGCGGATCATGCGGGCACACCGTGGCCGCCAACGCCGTCAGCCGCGCCTCCACGGCCCGGGCGTCGGTACTGCGCAACCGGCCCTCGATCGGGCAGATCCCGTCGGCCGCCGGACCGATCCACACCTCCCGATCAGCCTGCGCCTCTTTACGGCGGCGCAGCGCATCCACATCGGCGCGGGCCACGATCGCATCGACCTTCTTAGCCAGCCGCCCCCGGCTCAACGACGGCCAGCGCGTCACCCGCGCGGCGATCGCGGCGTCCACCGCCGCCAGCACCTGCGGGTCCTCGATCAGATCGGTACGGAACACAATCGTCGAGAACGCCTCCAGATCGATGTCCCCGGCACACAACACCGCGCCCACCTGCGGTAGCCGCTCACGCATCGCCCGGGCATAACGCACCTTGGTCTCCGCACGGCCCTGACTGATCTTCAACCCCGCGGCCACCTCCCCAGCCACCGCCTTGGTGGTGTCGATCGCCCAGTCCTCCCGCTCCCCACCCCGGGCCAGCCGGTAGGCGAACAACTCCCCAATCGCCACCAACTCCGCGGCCGCACCCTGATTGACCCAGCGCGCCGCGGCACCGATCCGCGCCATCCAGCCCACCGACTCCTCAGTCGCCACGGCCAACACCTGACGACGCACCACCGACTCGCGCCAGCGGGCATCCCACTCCCCCACCGTCGGCGACCGGGGACCCGGTGTCTCCCCGGAGGGAGCGCCGCCACTGGATGATTCGAACACGTGTTCGATAGTAGCAGAATCTACTGACTCGAACTTTCTGGCAGGGCTGCATCTTGTGGATAACCGCGGCGGGGACTGATAGGGGCGCAGTTCGCGGGCCGAAACCCCGCTTGCCCCAACGGCTCAGGACGACGTCACCGAAGCCAACGCATACGTGCGCACCGGACCGGCAACTGACGCGCGACACATGGAGAACAGCGGCTCGGACATCCGCTCGACCAGGACGACCTCCACGGGACCCGGTTCGGCCGCGAGCACCACGTGAATGCCGTCCGGCCGGTGCTCGACGCTGAGCGGGGAGAAGATGCTGATCCGGTTGTCCCCCAGCGCTTCACGAGCGAAGTGCTGGGCAGCCTGGACGGCATGCGGCAGGCAGGTACGCCCTCGCAGGTACCGGTGGTCCAGTCGCCCGTCGAGATACAACCGCACCAGGCCGGCGGCGTCGGTGGAATCGACCCGTCCGTAGCACAGTCCCTCGGGCAGTACCAGCATCGTCGCCGCGAATCGGTCACCGCCCAAATGCGAGCATTCCCAGACGAATTCGGGATACTGCGCTGCGATGGCGGCCGCCGCTGAGCGGCCCCGCACCGCGCAGCACTGGTCGTGCTTGCCATGCGCACACACCGCGACCAGCGGCCCGGCCACCCGCTCACCGTCAGAGCCGTCCAGCGCGATGTCCAGATAGTCACGGGGCCCGTCGACCTCGCCGTGGTACAGCGCCTCGCTGCCCTCGTCACAGTGAGCGATGAACCATCGCCACCGCGGTGTCGCGGGACGACGCCCGGGGCGACGTATCGCGGTGACACGCATCCGTGCCGCCTCGATCCGGCGACAAATCGCGCGCCCGAGTTCGCGGTCGATGATCGACGGTGAGTTCAGGAACGCCGATTGTCCCCAGCCGCCACACAATTCGAGCATCACCCAGGAATGACCGGCCGATGCGGTGCCATACAGCGGGTCATCCCGGCTCAGAGATTGATCGCTGCACGGAGTGCGCCGCGGCGCGTTCATCCCTGCTCTGGTCCGACCGGCACCACCACTGCCTCGCGCAGCAACCGGCGGATCAGCACCGTCGAGTCGGCGCGATCCAGGCCGGGCAGGGTGTCGGCGTCCGCGACGAGCCCGCGGTGCAGCGCCTCGATCGCGGGCGCGCACGAGTCGGGGAACGTCATGGTCCGGTCCGGCAATCGCAGGACTACCCGGCCGTCTTGGATCTGCCGGGTGCCGATCAGTCCGTGGCGCCATCGAACGGCTGTCGCGCCGGCGCGTTCGGCCGCGTCCAGGGAGGCAAGCACCTGGACCGGGGCGGGTCTGGTGCTCTCGGCGTGCCGGTCGGACAGCCGCGCGGCCGCAGCGTCGCTGAGATCATCGGCCCGATCACGCATGACGCCGACCAGCCGGGCCATGATCTTGCTTGCGGTGGCGGCCATTTCGTCGCGGTTCGTAGCATCGATGCCCATCGCCAGCGGGCTTCTGAACTCGACATCGGAGGCGAGAGTGTCCACCACCGCACGCACCACGTCGAGGTTCGTCATCGCGGACACCCCGATGGTCAGGTGGATCGACGTGGCCTCCTGCGAACGGGCGGAGTGCACCCAACCACGGGGCAGGTACAGCGCATCGCCGGCTGACAGCACGGTGTCGATGACCGGCTCGTCATCAACGCGTGCGGCGATGGCCTCGCGATGCTGTGTCCACGGTTGCGACGGCAGTGGGTGCTCATGCACGGGCGCGTGGACGGTCCAGTGTTTCTCGCCCGCCGCTTGCAGGATGAACACGTCGTGCACGTCGTAGTGCGGGTCGAACCCGCGGCTGCCCGGCGGGGTCACGTAGGCGTTGGCCTGCACGGGATGGCCGAGGTCGTCGACCATGGACCGGACGAAGTCGATCATGGGCGGCCACAACCGGTGTAGTCCCTGCAGGACGATCGTCGCGCCGGCGGCGAACTCGGCCAGCACCTTGGCCGAATCCACCTGATCGGGCATCTCAGCGCCGAAGCCGGCCGGGCCGGTGTAGCAGTCCCGGGCCAGTACGTCGCCGGTTTTGGCCATGCGCAGAAATGGCGTGCGTACCCCACGCCGGCTGATCAGCTCGTCGACCGCGGACGGCGACAGCAGATCACTGAAGTCGCGGGGCAGCGAGTCGGTGCGGCTGAGCAGCGGCCTACGGCCCCAATGCTGGGTTGCGAACAACCCAGCATCGGTGCCGATGCAGCGATTCAACATCTAGCGGCGGTCACGCAGTCCCGTCGGCTCCCCCGTCGTGGCCTTCGGGGTTGGAGCCACCGTCGGCGGTACCTTCGCCCCCCGAGCTTTCGCTCGCGGTGCCGTCGGCTCCGCCGTCGTGGCCTTCGGGGTTGGAGCCGCCGTCGGCCGTACCTTCGCCGCCGCCGCCAGAGGTGGTGATGTCGTCGTCGTCGAGTGCCATGAAGATTCCTTACCTTTCTTGCAGGGTGTTCCTTACCTTTCTTGCAGGGTGTTCGTTGCCGTCGGCCGTAGGCTTCGAATCGCCCAGGGGCAGCGGGTATGGCTTTCATGTGGTCGCCATCGTTGATGGCCGAAGGAGATTGGCCGCCTGTTGTCCCGCGACGACTCGACCGCTAATTGAGAGATGCGATTTGATCGCTGTGTAAGGACGTGACGGCGTGGTCGTCTGCTGGGTTGGTCGGACCGATAGCGAGCAGGGAGGTGGTTGTGGCACAACCGTTGTGGGCTGGGGTTGATGGTGGGAAATCGGACCACTATTGCGTGGTCATCGATGCCGACGGGAAGCGGCTGCTGTCGCGGCGGGTGGCCAATGACGAATCCGCGCTGCTGGATCTGATCGGCGCGGTCCAGACGCTGGCTGATGGTGGTGAGCTGACCTGGGCGATCGATTTGAATGCCGGTGGGGCGGCATTGCTGATCACCTTGCTGATCGCCGCCGAGCAACGGCTGCTCTATATTCCGGGGCGCACCGTGCACCATGCCTCGGGCGGTTACCGCGGGGAAGGGAAAACCGACGCTAAAGACGCCGCCGTGATCGCCGATCAGGCGCGGATGCGCCGCGACCTGCAACCGCTGCGAGCCGGGGACGACATCGCTGTGGACTTGCGGATCCTCACGGCCAGGCGCACCGATTTGGTGGCCGATCGCACCCGGGCGCTCAACCGGTTGCGCGCCCAGCTGCTCGAATATTTCCCTGCCCTCGAGCGTGCCTTCGACTACAGCGCCAGCAAGGCCGCGCTGACCCTGCTCACTGGGTATCAAACACCCGACGGGCTGCGTCGCGCCGGTGCCGCCCGGCTCGCGCTCTGGCTGCGTAAGCGCAAGGCCCGCAACGCCGATGCCATTGCCGCTGCCGCTATGGAGGCGGCTAACGCCCAACGCACCGTCGTACCCGGACAGCAAGTGGCCGCGGCCTTGGTGGCCCGGCTGGCCGAGGAGGTGATGGCCCTCGACACCGAAATCGGCGACACCGAAGCGATGATCGAGGAGCGATTTCGCCGCCACCGCCACGCCGAAATCATCCTGAGTTTGCCCGGCTTCGGCGTCACCCTTGGTGCCGAGTTCCTGGCCGCCACCGGCGGGGACATGAGCGCTTTTGCTAACCCCGACCGCCTGGCCGGCGTCGCGGGGCTGGCCCCAGTCCCGCGCGACTCCGGACGCATCAGCGGCAACCTCAAACGCCCCCGCCGCTACAACCGACGTCTGCTGCGGGCCTGCTACCTGGCTGCCCACATCGCCATCCGCACCGACCCGGCATCGCGGACTTACTACAACCGCAAACGCGCCGAGGGAAAACGCCACACCCAAGCCGTGCTTGCCCTTGCCCGACGACGCCTCAACGTCCTGTGGGCAATGCTGCGCGACCACAAGCCATATCAACCCACCGCACCTAGCGCTGCGGCGGCTTGACAACTTCATTGAGAATCTCCTTCTTTCTCGGGGGTCACGCCTCGAGGGTGTTCACGCGCGGGGCGCCCGCTAAACGCTACGTCGATCTGCAGATGTCGGGCGACTTTCGGCTGGTTGAGTCGTACGGTAGATGCGCTGCAGTGACCCGACTGAAGGAGGACCATGACGCCCCCACCCGCCGAAGCCTCGACTGCCGAGAAACGCCATCACGTCGTCATCATCGGAAGCGGCTTCGGCGGCCTGAATGCGGCCAAGTCGCTCAAGCGGGCCAACGTCGACATCACGCTGATCTCGAAGACGACCACCCACCTGTTCCAGCCGCTGCTGTACCAGGTGGCGACCGGCATCTTGTCCGAAGGCGACATCGCCCCGACCACCCGGCTGATCCTGCGCAAGCAGAAGAATGTGCGGGTGATCCTGGGTGAGGTGAGCGGGATCGACCTCGCATCCCAGACCGTCACGTCGAAGCTGATCAACATGGAGACGGTCACGCACTACGACAGCCTGATCGTGGCCGCCGGCGCTCAGCAGTCCTACTTCGGCAACGACCACTTCGCCACCTTCGCCCCGGGCATGAAGACCATCGACGACGCGCTGGAACTACGCGGCCGCATCCTCGGCGCTTTCGAAGCCGCCGAAGTCGCCACCGACCCCGCCGAGCGCGAGCGCCGGCTGACGTTCGTCGTGGTCGGGGCCGGACCCACCGGCGTCGAACTCGCCGGTGAGATCGTCCAGCTCGCCGAACGCACCCTGGCCGGAGCGTTCCGCACCATCACACCCAGTGAGTGCCGGGTCATTCTGCTCGACGCCGCACCCGCCGTGTTGCCGCCGATGGGTCCGAAGCTGGGCCTCAAGGCACAGCACAAGCTGGAGAAGATGGACGTCGACGTCCAGCTGAACGCGATGGTGACCGCGGTCGACTACAAGGGCATCACGGTCAAGGAGAAGGACGGCACCGAACGCCGCATCGAATGCGCCTGCAAGGTGTGGGCGGCCGGCGTGCAGGCCAGCTCGCTGGGCAAGATGATCGCCGAACAGTCCGACGGGACCGAAACCGACCGCGCCGGAAGGGTTGTCGTGGAGCCCGACCTCACCGTCAAGGGGCACCCGAACGTCTTCGTCGTGGGCGATCTGATGTCGGTGCCCGGCGTACCCGGAATGGCCCAGGGCGCGATCCAGGGCGCGAAGTACGCTACCGGCATCATCAAGAACGTCGTCAAGGGCAAGGACGACCCGGCCGCGCGAGAGCCGTTCCAGTACTTCAACAAGGGCAGTATGGCGCTGATCTCCCACTACAACGCCGTCACGCAGATCGGCAAAGTGGAGTTCGCGGGATTCTTCGCCTGGCTGGCCTGGCTAGGGCTGCACCTGGCCTACCTGGTCGGCCACCGCAACCGCATTGCCGCCATGTTCTCCTGGGGCCTGGCCTTTTTGGGCCGCACCCGCGGCCAGATGGCCATCACCAGTCAGATGATCTACGCGCGAGTCGCGGTGAACTGGGTGAAGGAGTACGCGGAAGAAGGCACGCTGGCCGCCGCCGAACGCGCGGAAGCCGCCGAACAGCGGGCAGCCGGCTAACTCAGGGCCTGGTCGATATCGGCGATCAGATCGTCGGTGCCTTCCAGGCCGACCGAGATGCGGACCACGCCGTCACCGAGCCCGATGGCGGCGCGGCCCTCCGGCCCCATCGCGCGGTGCGTCGTCGTAGCCGGATGTGTGACAAGCGATTTCGTGTCGCCGAGATTGTTGCTGATATCGATCAGCCGCAACTTGTTCAGCACCTCGAACGCACGCTGCTTCGCGGCGTCTTTGGCGGCCGCCAGCTCGAACGTGACAACCGTTCCACCGCCGGACATTTGACGCTTGGCCAGGTCGTACTGCGGGTGCGACGGCAGGAAGGGGTAACGCACCCAATTCACGGCGGGGTGGCCTTCCAGGAACTCCGCGATGCGCTGCGCTGAAGCGTTGCTGTACTCGACGCGAACTGCAAGTGTTTCAAGGCCTTTGAGCATCACCCAGGAATTGAATGCGCTCATCGCCGGACCGGTGTGGCGCATCAGCTTCTGCACCGGACCGTCGATGTACTCCTTGTCGCCGAGAATGGCGCCGCCGAGCACCCGGCCCTGACCGTCGATGTGCTTAGTGCCCGAATACACCACCACGTCGACCCCGAGCGGGAAACCCTGCTGCAGCAGGGGCGTCGCGAAAACGTTGTCCAGCACCACTTTTGCACCCGCAGCATGCGCCAGCTCAGTGACCGCCGCGATGTCGACGAGCGACTGCATGGGATTGGACGGCGTCTCGAAGAACACTGCCTGGGTTGGCTTCGACAGCGCCTGTTCCCACTGGGCGAGGTCGTCGCCGTCGACGAAAACGGTCTCCACACCCCACCGGGGCAGAATCTCGTTGCACACCACGAAGCAGGAGCCGAACAGACTGCGCGCCGCCACCAGTCGGTCGCCGGCGCCCAGCAGCGCGCCGAGGGAGACAAACACCGCGGCCATGCCGCTGGCCGTCGCGAACGCGGCCGGCGCACCCTCGATCAGGCGCAGCCGTTCCTGAAACATCGTCACGGTCGGGTTGCCGTAGCGGGAGTAGACGTAGTGCTCCACCTCGCCGGTGAACGACTGCTCGGCGACCTCGGCGGAGGGATAGACATAGCCGGACGACAGGAAGATCGCCTCGGAAGTCTCTTCGAACCCGGAGCGCGTCAGTCCGCCGCGCACACCGATGGTCTCTTGGCTCACGCCGTCGGGGAGTTCTTTCATGCCGCTGATTAACCCTGTTACTAGCCCTGTTACTAACCTTGTTTCCAGGGCAGGCCGACCGCGCGCCAGCCCGTCTCACCGCGGTGGCCGTGCGCGTCGAGCTGACCTTCGAACCCGTCCAGCACGTTATAGGACGGTGTGAAACCGGCCTCGGTCGCAACTTCGGCCGCCCCGATGGAACGGTTGCCCGAGCGACACAGGAACACCACGGGGCGTTCGCCCTCGCCGGCGGACGGGATCTTGTCCTGCAGTTCGGCCAGGAAGTTGTTGTTGTGCTGACCGTTGGATTTGTTCCACTCGACGTAGACCACGTCGCGGCCCAGACTCGACAGATCGGGAACCCCGACGAAGCGCCACTCGGCGTCGGTGCGCACATCCACCAGCACAGCCTGAGGATTGTCGCTGAGCAATTTCCACGCCTGCAGCGGCGTGATGTCTCCTGCGTAACTCACCCGCGTGAGTCTCGCACATCCAAGCGGTTCGCCACGTCGCGGGCGCGATCGCGAGCGGCCGTCACCTCCGGCGCGGTGGCCAGCGTGACGCCCCACTTGTCCGGCACTGAGGCAGGTTGCAAGGCAGGTTGATCGTCGGTCACCGAACCGAACACTCGCAGGTCGCTCTCGGGCACCGCCAGGGCGGCGGCCAGCACGTCGCCGCTGGGCGCCACGCCGGGCGTCAGCGGCCCGTGATCGATCAGCCGGGCGGCGCCGGGCGAGACCATCATGGTGTCCACAGCAACTCCCAGAACCGCCCTTGCCTGCAGCTCGAAGATGGAAAGTCGCTGGCTACGCAGTGTCACCCAGGCACTGTCACTCGGACCGGCAGTCACCTCAGCGAAGTACACCTCGTCGCCGTTGATCATCAGTTCGACGCTGAAGACGCCGCGTCCGCCCAGCGACTTGACGATGCGGGCGGCGATCGACTTCGCCGCGTCCACGGCGGCGGTGGTCATGTGCTGCGGCTGCCACGATTCCAGCGCGCCGTTCTCGTCGCTGTGGTGACCGATGGGTGCGCAGAACTCGATGACCGGCCCGGACGGGCCCTCGGTGCGCACCACGATCAGCGTGACCAAAAACTCGACGTCCACTACGGTCTCGGCCCACACCCGACCCCCCGGGCTGGCCAGTTCCCATGCCTTCGCCACTTCCTCGGCGCCCCGGACCACCGATCGGCCAGACCCGTCGACGGCCTTCACCAGCAGCGGATATCCGGCGTGCGCGGCAACCGCCTCGAGCTCGGCGAGTGAGTCGACGAACCAGAACGGCGCGGTGGGCAGGCCCAGCTCGTCGGCGGCGAGCCGGCGCAGACCCTCCTGGTCTGCTGTCAACCGCACGGCGCGGGCGCCCGGCACCAATTCGGCGGACTCCTGGGCTTCGAGATCGTCGAGGACTGCCACCGCGGCGGCGGCCCCGGCCGGACCCTGGAAGGCGCCCGGAAGTGTCACCACGAAGTCCGGCTGCAGTGCCGCCACGACAGCCGTCAGCTCTTCGGCGTCGGTCAAGGTATCGGCGTCCGCGGTGATCACTTCGGAGCCCAGCCGCTGCAGGGCCACCGCCAGCTCCTGCCCGGACTCGTCGGACCCGAGCAGCATCACCCGCGGGCCGGCTTCGGCTTCAACTTCGGTTTCGGACTCGGCCTCGGCGGGTTCGTCGACGGCCCACGTCGTCGTGCCCTGTTGTTCTTCGGTCACGCCGTCAGTCACGCACTCAAGGATAGGTGCGGCGGCGCGGGGAAGGCCGCGCCGGGACTCATTTCCTGAATTTGTGTGTAACTGTGCGTGAACGATTAACTGTTTCGGGGAGAGGAGTGTGCATGTCAGTCGTAACGACCCCGCCGGAGATGATGAGTGCTGCCGCCCTGCCCTGTTCAGGAACGAGGTGTAGCGCGTGCTGACTATGCAATTCGGCGCGCTACCTCCTGAAATCAATTCGGCCCGGATGTATGCCGGCCCCGGGTCGGCGCCATTGATGAAGGCGGCGCTGGCGTGGGAACGGCTTGCCGAGGAACTGAACTCGACGGCCGAGTCCTACGCCTCGGTACTCGCCGGCCTCACCAGTCAGGAGTGGCTGGGTCCCTCGTCGCTGACGATGGCAGCGGCGGCGGCCCCCTACGTGGCGTGGATGCGCGGGACCGCAGCTCAAGCCGAGCATGCGGCGGCGCAGGCCCTCAGCGCCGCCAACGCCTACGAGGCGGCATACGCGGCCATCGTGCCGCCGGGAGCCATCGCGGCCAACCGCAGCGCCACCGTCTCGCTGGCCCGGACCAACATCTTCGGGCAGAACACCCCCGCCATCGCGAGCGCCGAAGCGGACTACGGCGAGATGTGGGCCCAGGACGTCGTCGCGATGGACGGCTACGCCGGCAATTCGGAGGCCGCCTCCCAGTTCGCGCCGTTCACCCTGCCGCCGGTGACCACCAACGAGGGCGCGGTGGCCGAGGATGTCGACGCCGCAGCGGCCCTGGCGCAGCCCGTCGGCACCGCGGCCCTGGCGCAGCCCGTAGGCGCCGCCGCGGCGGCGCCGGCCGCACCCGTGATCCCGCTGCCGAACCCGTTCCAGGACCTCGACCTGCTGGTCCTGACCACCGCGGGCCTCGCGGGTGCCAGTCTGGTCGTCGCACTGGGGCAGTACAGCGAAGAGGTCCGCAGCGACCAGATCGAAGAAGAGGAGCTCGAACAGGGCAACGAGCTGGCGGAAGAAGGCCTCGGGAACGAGGCTTATACCGCCACCGCAGAGCCTGCTTTTTCTCCGGAGCGGTTCGCGGCGGCGCCGCTGGGGGCCGAAGCCGCCGCCCTTTCCGGAAGTTCCGCGAACCTCAACGGCCTGTCGGTGCCGCAGAGCTGGTTCATGGCGCCGGCGGCGCGGCAGGTCGCGGCGATGTTCCCGAGCGGCACCCCGATGTACGTGGCCGCGGCCGACGACGGCGGCTACACGGGCATGGCGGCCGCAGGTCTGGCAGGAACCAGCGTGGCGGGCCTGGCGGCTCGGGCCGGATCGTCGGCGACACCGGCGCAGGCCGCACCGGCTGCCGGCGGGTCCCCCGGGAGTGCCGCCACCAGGCCGGCGGCCAACACCCCCGCCATCCCCGCCGCGGCGGCCGCAGCGCAGTTTCCCGGATTGCCGCAGGGACTACCGCCGGGCGTGGTCGCCAATCTGGCGGCGACGCTGGCGGCGATTCCGGGCGCGACGATCATCGTGGTGCCGCCGAATCCCAACCAGGGTTAAGGCTGGCCGGGCAGCAATCGCACCATCAGGCCGTTACCCTCGGCCAATACCGTCTCCGCGGCCCCGTCCGAGATCTGGACCAGTTCCGCCGACACGAACGCTTTGCGGCCCTCGATCCGGGTCACCCGCCCGCGGATGGTCAGCGGAACGTCGATGGGCGTCACCTTGCGATAGTCGACGTGCAGGAAAGCCGTTCGGCTGATCGGCCGTCCCGCGGCGTGCGAGACCATGCCGAAGGTGTGGTCGAACAGCAGCGGCAACACGCCCCCGTGCACCGCCCAGTTGCCGCCGACGTGGAACCGGGTGAAATGTCCGGTCATCTCCACACCGTCCGGCGCGTAGCGGGTGAGCTTCCAGGGCGGCAGCAGCAGGCTGCCCATGCCCGGCAGGTCGGGGGTGCGCCCGGCCGGAGACTTGCCCGCGTCGGCCTCGAACGGCTGCAGCAGTTCCATCAGGGCGACGGCACGCTCGGCCGCCTCGTCCCATACGTCGTCACCCGGGTCGGCGGACACGGCCAGGTCCTGCAGCCTGCGCATGGTCGCCACGAACTTGCCGAACCCCGGCCCGGGACTGGCGGGCCCGTATTCCGGAAAGCCGCCGTGGTGTTCGTATTCGGGATCTTCGTCGCGGGGATCACCCTGCTCGCCGAGCGACGTGTAGTGCGTCACGCGGGGGCCGCCAGGATGTCGCGCCGCACGATGGTCTGATCCCGGCCCGGGCCCACTCCAATGCACGAAACATGAGCTCCGGCAAGCTCTTCCAGCCGCAATACGTAGTCGCGGGCCTTCGCGGGCAGGTCGTCGAACTCGCGCGCGGCGGAGATGTCTTCCCACCACCCGGGCAGCTCCTCGTAGACCGGCGTGGCGCGGCACAGGTCGCTCTGGGTCATCGGCATCTCCGGCGTGCGCTTGCCGTCGATCTCATAACCGACGCAGACCGGCACCGTCTCCAGGCTGGACAGCACGTCGAGCTTGGTCAGGAAGTAGTCGGTGATGCCGTTGACGCGGGTGGCGTAGCGGGCGATGACGGCGTCGAACCAGCCGCAACGGCGTCGGCGGCCGGTGGTGACACCGAATTCGCCGCCGGTCTTGGACAGGTACTCGCCGTTCTCGTCGAACAGCTCAGTCGGGAACGGGCCGGAACCCACGCGGGTGGTGTAGGCCTTCAGGATGCCCAGCACCGTGCCGATCCGGGTCGGTCCGATGCCCGAGCCCACTGCCGCGCCCCCGGCCGTCGGGTTCGACGACGTCACGTACGGGTACGTGCCGTGGTCGACGTCCAGCAGCGTGCCTTGCGAACCTTCCAGCAGCACCGTCTCCCCCGCGTCCAGGGCGTTGTTCAGCAGCAGCCGGGTGTCGGCGATCCGGTGCCGGAACCCCTCGGCCTGATGCAGCACCGCTTCGAGGACCTGATCGGGCTCGAGGGCTTTGCGGTTGTAGATCTTGACCAGGATCTGGTTCTTCAGTTCCAGGGCGGCCTCGATCTTGTGCTGCAGCTGCGCGTGGTCCAGCACGTCGGCGGCCCGGATGCCCATGCGCGCGATCTTGTCCTGGTAGCACGGACCGATGCCGCGCCCGGTGGTGCCGATCTTCTTGCTGCCCATGTAGCGCTCCGTGACCTTGTCGATGGCCACGTGGTAGGGCATCAGCAGGTGCGCGTCGGCGGAGATCAGCAGCTTCGAGGTGTCGACGCCGCGCTCTTCTAAGCCCCTGAGCTCGTCGAGCAGCACCCCCGGGTCGATCACGACACCGTTTCCGATGACGTTGGTGACGCCGGGGGTGAGCACACCCGACGGGATCAGGTGCAGGGCGAAGTTCTCGCCGGTCGGCAACACCACGGTGTGCCCGGCGTTGTTACCGCCCTGGTAGCGCACCACCCACTGCACTCGTCCACCGAGCAGATCAGTTGCTTTACCTTTGCCCTCGTCACCCCACTGGGCGCCGATGAGGACGATTGCCGGCATGACGTGCTCCCAACTCGTCTGGCAGGTTGGGCCGCTTATTGTGGTCCAGCCGGTGACCTACCCTACCGAGCGGTTCCCGAGGAGTGTCATGAATGCGGGTCAAAACGCGCCCGGTGTTGCGGTGTCGGTGGCTGACGCCGGTCTCCTGCCGCGTGGGTTGCGGGGTCTCCCAGTGCAGGAAAGCGGTGAGATCGGCGCCTGCCGCCGCCTGATTGTGGTGGGTTCCGATGCCGATCTGGCGGCCATGCTGACGCGGCTGCTGCGCGCCGAGCGACTCGATGTCGAGGTGGCCTACGTGCCGCGACGGCGCACCCGCGCCACCCGGATCTACCGGTTGCCGGCCGGGCGCCGGGCAGTCGCGCGCGCGTTGCGCGGTAGCGCGGGCCGGGTGCCCCTGATTCGGGACGAGACCGGGACGGTGCTGGTCGGGCGGGCCGAGTGGGTGCCGAGCGACGGTGCGGCAGCGATCCGGGGTGAGGCCGTGGTCGACGACACAGTGCTGTTCGACGGCGACGTGGCCGGGGTGTGGATCGAGCCGACGCCGGCGCTGCCGGGCCTGCGGGCGGCCGTCGCCGGGAGGTGGGCCCGTTGGGTCAGCGGGCGCGCCGCCCAGCTGGGCACGACGGGCGCCGCGCTGGTGCGCGACGGGGTCCCGGCGCCGCGAGCGGTGCGCCGCTCGGCGTTCTACCGCCATGTCGAGGGTTGGCTGCTGGTTCGGTAGTTGCAGTAGTTTCCCAGGGATGCGACCCAGCCCGATCTTCCTCGGCCTGGTCGGATTGACGGGCGTCGGTGCGGCGCTGGCCTGGTCGGCCGGATCGGTGGTGCGGCCGCTGGCCTACGCCGGAGTGTTCATCTTCGTCATCGCCGGCTGGCTGGTGTCGCTGTGCCTGCACGAATTCGGACATGCCTACACCGCCTGGCGCTTCGGCGACCACGACGCGGCGGTACGCGGTTACCTGAACTTGGATCCGCGCCGCTACAGCCACCTTGGGCTGTCGCTGGTGCTGCCGATCGTGTTCATCGCGCTCGGCGGGATCGGCCTGCCCGGTGCCGCGGTCTACCTGCAAACCTCGTTCATGACGCCCGGGCGACGCACCCTGGTGAGCCTGGCCGGGCCGGCGATGAACCTGGTCCTGGCGGTGCTGCTGCTGAGCGCCACCCGGATCTTCTACGACCCAGCGCACCTGGTGCTCGCGGCGGGACTGGCGTTCCTGGGCTTCTTGCAGGTCACCGCGGTGGTGCTGAACCTGTTGCCGGTGCCGGGCCTGGACGGCTATGACGCGGTGGAGCCGCACCTGAGCCCGCAGACCCAGCGTGCGGTCGCACCGGCCAAGCAGTTCGGTCTGTTCATCCTGCTGGTCGTGCTGCTGGCCCCCGGCCTGAACCGGTGGTTTTTCGAAGTCGTCTACTGGCTCTTCGAACTGTCCGGGGTGCCGCCGCGGCTGTCGATGGCCGGTGGTGCGCTGACCCGGTTCTGGAGCTCTCTGGGCTGAGCCCTGCCGTCGCGGCACAACACAGCCTTGCCATATATGCGTATTTACGCATAAATTACTGAACCATGGGCGCCGGACACAGTCACACCCCCGCCGAGGCCGATTCGCAGCGCATGATCCCGCGGATGATCGCCGCCGCGGGCATCCTGGCGACCTTCTTCGTCATCGAACTGACCACCGCGTTGCTGATCAACTCGATCGCCCTGCTGGCCGACGCGGGCCACATGCTCACCGACGTCGTCGCGGTGTTCATGGGGCTGGTAGCCGTCATCCTGGCCCGACGCGGCAGCTCGTCCGCGGCACGCACCTACGGCTGGCATCGCGCCGAGGTGTTCACCGCGGTGGCCAACGCCGTGCTGCTGGTGGGTGTTGCGGTGTTCATCCTCTTCGAGGCGATCGAGCGGCTCGGCAGCAAGCCGTCGGTGCCCGGCCTGCCGATGATCGTGGTGGCCCTGGCAGGTGTGGCCGCCAACTTCGCAGTGGCGATGCTGTTGCGGTCACACTCCGAGGCGAGCCTGGCGGTCAAGGGCGCCTACATGGAGGTGGTCGCCGACACGGTCGGCAGCATCGGGGTGTTGATCGCCGGCGTGGTCACCGTGACGACGCACTGGCCGTACGCCGACGTGGTGGTGGCGGTGCTGGTGGCGCTGTGGGTGTTGCCCAGGGCCATCGCCCTGGCCCGGGCCGCTCTGCGGATCCTGTCGGAGTCCTCACCGGCGCACATCGACGTCGACGAACTGCGTTCGGCCCTGGGCGGACTGGACGGCGTGACCGACGTGCACGACCTGCACGTCTGGACGCTCTCACCCGGCAAAGACATGGTGACCGCGCACCTGACCAGCACCGCCGACTCGGCGCAGGTGCTCAGCGACGCACGGGCGCTGCTGTCAGCCCGTGGCCTCGACCACGCCACCGTCCAGATCGACTGCCCGGACGGCCACTGCGAGGAGACGTTCTAGAACCCGAGGGCCTGGCGGGCCGCCGGGTCGCAGTCGTCGAGCAGGTCCAGGCAGCGGTTGTACTCGTCGGTCTCCCCGATGGCGTCCGCGGCACGGGCCAGCGACGCCACACACCGCAGGAATCCACGGTTGGGCTCGTGTGCGTAGGGCACCGGGCCGAAACCCTTCCAGCCGTTGCGACGGAGCTGGTCCAGGCCCCGGTGGTAACCGGTCCGGGCATAGGCGTACGCGGTGATCGCCCTGTCTTCGGCCAGCGCCTCTTCGGCCAGTGCGGCCCACGCCACCGACGCCGACGGATGAGCGGCGGCGACGATCCCCGGCTTCTCGCCGGCGAGCAGCTCGGCCTCGGCCTCGCTGTCGCCGGGCAGCAGAATCGGATCAGGTCCCAGGAGGTCACCGGAGCGCGTCATGGCGCCCATTCTGCCAATGCGGCTCGGTTAAGCTGCACGCATGCCCAACGCACCCGAGCCAGACCGCGACGGCACAAAATCCAGCGGCAAAACGGACGCTGAGCGTGACCCCGACGCCGAGCCGACCGAAGCCCACCACCTGATCGCCGGCGACTCGGACTCCGAGACCCAGGCCATCGCCACCCGCAACCCGGACGAGAGCTCCGAGGCGACCCTGCCGGACGGCCAGCCCGAGCGGCGCTTCACGGCCCCCGGTTTCGACGCCAAGGAAACCCAGGTGATCGCCACTTCCCAGGACGCGGCCACCGAAGCTTTCCAGACCCGTCCCGCCGCGGGCAGCACACCGGCGCCGCCGCCCCCGCCGTTGCCGCCGAAGACCGCTGTTCCGCAATCGATTCCGGCGCGCAGCGGCGGCAAGCCGGGTGCCAAGCAACGCAACTGGGGCTGGGTGCTGGCGGTCGTCGTCATCGTCCTGGCCCTGGTGGCCATCGCCATCTTCGGCACCGTCCTGCTCACCCGCAGCAAGCACGCGAAGGCCTCGCAAGAGGACCAGGTGAAGCAGACCATCCAGAACTTCGACATCGCGGTGCAGCGCGGCGACCTGACCGCCCTGCGCACCATCACCTGCGGCACCACCCGCGACGGGTATGTGGAGTACGACGAGAAAGCCTGGTCAGAGACCTATCAGCGGGTTTCGGCGGCCAAGCAGTACCCGGTGATCGCCAGCATCGACCAGGTCGTCGTCAACGGTCAGCACGCCGAGGCCAACATCACCACGTTCATGGCCTACGACCCGCAGACCCGCTCCACCCGCAGCCTGGACCTGCAGTTCCGCGACGACCAGTGGAAGATCTGCCAGTCCAACTAGACGTCCTCATCCTTCTTAGCGCTCATCCTTCTTCGCGCCGAACGTGTTGTGAGGGCGGTTTTTTCCCGATTTTTCCGCCTTGAGTGCACGCTCGGCGAATCAACTCAGCCCCCGAGGGACTTGCCGGCGCAGTGCAGGTCGTTGCAGGCCTCGATGACACGCTCGGTCATGCCGGCTTCGGCCTTCTTGAGGTAGCTGCGCGGGTCGTAGACCTTCTTGTTGCCGACCTCCCCGTCGACCTTCAGGACGCCGTCGTAGTTGGAGAACATGTGCGCCGCGATCGGCCGGGTGAACGCGTACTGGGTGTCGGTGTCGACGTTCATCTTCACCACGCCGTAGCGCAGCGCCTCTTCGATCTCCGACTTCGCCGAGCCCGAGCCGCCGTGGAACACGAAATCGAACGGCTTGGCGTCATCGCCCAGGCCCAGCTTGGCCGCCGCGACCTTCTGGCCCTGGTCCAGGATGTCCGGGCGCAGCTTGACGTTGCCCGGCTTGTACACGCCGTGCACGTTGCCGAACGTGGCGGCCAGCAGGTAATGACCGTGCTCGCCGTGGCCGAGTGCCTCGATGGTCTTCTCGAAGTCCTCCGGGGTGGTGTAGAGCTTGTCGTTGATCTCGTTGGCGACGCCGTCCTCTTCGCCGCCGACCACGCCGATCTCGATTTCCAGGATGATCTTGGCGGCCGCGGCCTGCTTGAGCAGTTCCTGCGCGATCTCCAGGTTCTCGTCGATCGGGACCGCCGAGCCGTCCCACATGTGCGACTGGAACAGGGGGTCCTTGCCGGCCGACACGCGTTCTGACGAGATGGCCAGCAGCGGACGGACGTAGGTGTCCAGCTTGTCCTTGGGGCAGTGGTCGGTGTGCAACGCCACGTTGATCGGGTACTTGGCCGCGATGATGTGGGTGAACTCGGCGAGCGCGACGGCGCCGGTCACCATCTCCTTGATCCCGAGGCCGGAGCCGAATTCCGCGCCACCGGTCGAGAACTGGATGATGCCGTCACTACCGGCGTCGGCGAAGCCCTTGATGGCTGCGTTGATGGTCTCCGAGGAGGTGCAGTTGATGGCCGGGAACGCGTACGCGTTCTCCTTGGCACGTCCCAACATCTCGGCATAGATCTCGGGCGTTGCGATAGGCATGGAGGACTCCTTGTACGGAACTTGGTCAGCTCAGTATTGCAACGCCGGTATGTTGAAGCACCATGAGCACCACCGTGACCGCGTCCGGCAGCATCCTGGACCCGATGTTCTGGATCGGCCCGGAGGGTCTGTTCGCCTCCGCGGTGCTGCCGACCATCCTCGTCATCGTCTTCGTCGAGACGGGGTTACTGTTCCCGCTGCTGCCCGGTGAATCGCTGCTGTTCACCGGCGGCTTGCTGGCCGCCAAGGGGACTCTGGACATCTGGATCCTCGCCCCCGCGGTCGCGCTGGTCGCCGTGCTGGGCGACCAGACCGGATACTTCATCGGCCGCCGCATCGGCCCAGCGCTGTTCAAGAAGGAAGATTCGCGGTTCTTCAAGAAACACTACGTGACCGAGTCGCACGCCTTCTTCGAGAAGTACGGGTCGTGGGCGATCATCCTGGCCCGGTTCATGCCGTTCGTGCGCACGTTCACCCCGGTGATCGCCGGCGTGTCCTACATGCGCTACCCGGTGTATCTGGCATTCGACATCGTCGGTGGCGTCCTGTGGGGCGGTGGCGTGACCGTGGCCGGCTACTTCCTGGGCACGGTGCCGTTCGTCAACCAGAACCTGGAAAAGATCATCCTGGCCATCCTCTTCGTGTCGATGATCCCGGCGTTCATCGCGGCCTGGCGCGGCTACCGGTCCCGCCGCAACGCGCCGGCACCGACACCGGACGAAGTGCCGCTATCCGACTGACTTGACCATCGCGACGTTGTGCGCGGCCTCCATCAGCATCCAGCCGCCCAGCTGCACCGACAGGTCCCGCTCCGGTATCGACGAACCGTTCACCGCGCCCTCGACGAACTGCGCCTGCTGACCGCCGGCCGTCGGTATCTCGGCGTCGCGGTCCCAGAAGGCGCCGAACACCGGTAGGCCGTCCACCGTCTGGCGGTAGTCCCACGCCGACTTCGCCGACGACAGCACGATGTCGCGAGCGGTCTCACGGGCGGCCTTGTCCTCGGCGGAGTCGCCGGGCAGGTCGGTGGCGACCAGGGCCAGGTAACGGGCGGTGATGCCGCCGAATAGGCCGCCGTCGCCACCTCCGGCGCTCTTGAGCACACCCCGGGGCGCCATGTGCTCCTTGACCGCGGCCACCAGCCGGTGCACGCGGGGCCGGTGCCGGTCGTCATGGGTGCGCTTGGCCAGCTCGACCTCCAGCCCGAGCACCACACCCTGGCAGTAGGTGTACTGCGCCCGCACCAGCGAGCCGTCCTTGATGCCGTCCAGCACCAGGTGGGTCTCCGGGTCGATCAGGGTTTCGTCGATCCAGTCGGCCATCTGCTGGGCGCGCCGCAGGTGCCCCTCGTAGCGGGCCAGGAAGATCCCCGCCGGGCCGTTGCCGGGGGCGTTGAAGAACTGATCCTGCTTGCGCCAGGGGATGCCACCGCCGTCCTCGGGCACCCACGCGTCGACGAACTGCTTGGCCAGGGTGTGCAGGGCGCGGCTGCGCTCGACGCCGACCAGACGTCCGGCGCGCTCCAGGGCCAGCGCCAGCCACGCCATGTCGTCGTAGTAGCTGTTGGTCCAGCGCAGGGTGTTGCGCAGCCGGTGCGAGCGGATCTGCCGGCTGATGCGGGTGCGACGCTCCGGCTGCGGGTCACGCAGTTCGGCGTCGATCAGGCAGTCCAGCAGGTGCGCCTGCCACCAGTAATGCCAGGTGCCGAACATCCTGTCCTTGCGGTCCGAGGGCCAGGCCACCACACCCAACTGGGTGCCGGGCAGGCCCCACAGCCGTCGCAGGTTCCGTTGCGTGACGGCGGTTTCGGAAGTGGCGGCCCGGTTCGCCCATACCTGATCCATACCTGCCGATCCTGCCCTACGGTGTGCGGTGACGGGAGGGCACCTTGGACGGGCACGCACAGTCGCCGGACTACCTGGAGAAGAGACAGCTGCGGACCGGTACCGCCGGGTGGTTGCTGCTTGCCGGACTGGGCGTCAGTTACGTGGTGTCCGGCGACTATTCGGGCTGGAACTTCGGGCTGGCGCGCGGCGGGTTCGGCGGGCTGGTGATCGCTACCGCGGTGGTCGCCGCCATGTACCTGGCCCTGGTGCTGGGAATGGCCGAGCTGTCCTCGGCCCTGCCGACGGCCGGTGGCGGGTACACATTCGCGCGGCGGGCACTCGGTCCGTGGGGCGGGTTCGCGACCGGTACCGCCGTGTTGCTCGAGTACTCGATCGCGCCCGCGGCCATCGCCACGTTCATCGGCGCCTACGTGGAGTCGCTGGGACTGTTCGGCATCCGCGACGGCTGGTATGTCTACCTGGCGATCTACGCCTTGTTCATCGGAATCCACCTGGCCGGTGTGGGCGAAGCGCTGAAGGCGATGTTCGCCATCACCGCCGTCGCGCTGGCGGGCATCGCGATCTTCGCCGTCGCCGCCGCCGGTCGCTTCAGGCTGGCGAATCTGACCGAGATCACACCCACCCACGCGGTCGGCGCATCGTCCTTCCTGCCGCACGGCTACCTCGGGGTGTGGTCGGCACTGCCGTTCGCCATCTGGTTCTTCCTGGCGATCGAGGGGGTGCCACTGGCCGCCGAAGAGACGGCGCACCCGGCCCGCAACGTGCCGCGCGGCATCACCGCGGCGTTCGCGGTGCTGCTGGTGACCTGCGTGCTGGTGCTGCTGCTGACCACGGGTTCCGGCGGCGCACAAGCGATGTCGACGTCGGGTAACCCGCTGGTGGCGGCGCTGGGGTCAGCGGGGGCAGCCAGGGCGGTCAACTACATCGGACTGGCCGGCCTGATCGCCAGCTTCTTCTCGATCATCTACGCGTACTCGCGGCAACTGTTCGCACTGTCCCGGGCGGGCTACCTGCCGACGGCACTGTCGATCACCAACGCGCGGAAGGCCCCCACCCTGGCGCTGGTCGTTCCCGGCGCGATCGGGTTCGCGTTGTCGCTGACGGGCAAGGGCGATCTGCTGCTCAACATGGCCGTCTTCGGCGCCACCCTGAGCTACGTGCTGATCATGGTGAGCCACATTGTCTTACGCAGCCGGGCACCCGAACTCGACCGTCCGTACCGGACTCCCGGCGGCAGAGCCACCACCGGTTTCGCCCTGTTGGTCGCCGCGCTGGCGCTGGTGTCCACGTTTCTGGTCGACGGCGTGGCGGCGCTGTGTTGCCTGGCGGCCTTCTGTGGCTTTCTGCTGTATTTCGGCTTCTACAGCCGGCACCGGGTGATCACCAGCGCCCCGGACGAGCGACTGGCTGAGTGAGCATCGCCAGAACTTCTTGCAGCGCGGTCAGCGTGTTTCCCGGCAGAAACACATCGCAGAAGGGCAGCGCCGCGGCCATCGAACCGGTCAGCGGTCGGTAATCAGGTTGCGCGGCACGGGGGTTGAGCCATATCAACCGGTGGGCACGGCGGCGCAACCGGGTCATTGCGTGCTCGAGCACCTCCGGCGGATCGCTGTCCCAGCCGTCGGAAGCGATGATCACGACGGCGCCGCGCAGTGCGTTGCCGTGGCCGGCCGTAGTCAGCAGGGCGTTGATGCTGCGGCCGATGAATGTGCCGCTGTAGCGGTCGGCCACCCGGGCATTGGCACGGTCCAGCGCCCCTTCGGCGGAGCGGTGTGACAGCACCGAGGTGAGACGGGTCAACGACGTCGAGAACGCGAACACCTCGGGCCGGATCGCCGTCTGGCGCATCATCACCGCCCGCATCAGATGCAGGTAGACCGTCGCGAAGGGCTGCATCGACCGGCTCACGTCGCATACCAGCACCACCCGGCGCGGCCGGCGGCGCGGACGGGTTCTGGCGAGGTTGATGGTTTCCCAGCCGGTCGCGCGCGACGCGTTGATGGTCGCCCGCAGGTCGATCCGGCGGCCGTGGGAGCTGGGCCGGGATCGCAGGCTGCGTCGGGTGGGCCAGTGCGGCAACGATTCCCGAAGCCACGCGCCGAGCAGCCGCAGATCGTCGGGATCGAACCGGTCGAACGGCTCGTCGGTGAGTGCGGCGATGCGGCTGGGCACGAACTCGGGCAATCGGATCCCGGACTCGCCATCGCCGGATTGGCCGGCGGTGCCGCCGGCCCAGGGCAGCGTCTGATTCACGGCGCCGGACCGGCTGCCACCGCGGTGCACGACCCCGGCCGCCGGGGTGCGTGGTCCCGGCAGCGGCAACGACGGGCTGTCCCGCCGATCGGGCGCGCCGGAGCCGAAAACGGCCGCGAACACCGCGTCGAAGGCGACCAGATCGTCCATCCGGTCGACCAGGCTCAGCCGCGCGGCCCAATACAGCGACGACCGGTCATGGGGCGCCAGGTGCTGCAGCGCTTGCACGAAAGTCGTTTGGCCACTGGCTGATACCGACACGCCCACGCTGCGCAGCCGTGCCACCAGCGCGGCCGCGAACGCCGCCAGGTCGACACCGCGCAGCAGCGCCGGGGCGCTCACTCGCGGTTGCGCCGCCGCAGCAGCCAGATCAGGGCCAGCACCGCCAGCACCGCGGCCGCTACCGCGCCGTACTTCTTGAGTTGGTCTCCGCCGGCCAGTTCGAGCAGATCGATGGGCTCGGGCTCGGGCGCCTGCCGGGTCCCCGGCACGGGATTGGCCGGCCAGGCCGGAATCGCTTCTTCGCCGTCGGGCACAGCCGCGACCTCGGCGCCGCCCTGTGCCGCCAGCTCGGCTTCCAGGGATTCCACGAACTGTCCCAACAACTTCTCCGACACCTGCTGCAGCATGCCGCTGCCGAACTGCGCCAGCTTGCCGACGATCTTGAGGTCGGTATCGACGGTCACGTTGGTGCGCTCGCCCGCGGCCTGCAGTTGCGCGGTGACGGTGGCCGCCGCGTTGCCGGTTCCGCGTGCTTCTTTGCCCTTGGCGTCGAAGATCGCGCGATGTTGCGCGCGGTCCTGCTCGATGAAATGCACCTTGCCGGTGAATTCACTGGTGACCGGCCCTACCTTGACCTTGACCTTGCCCAGGTAGTCCTCGCCCTCGTGGCCGACCAGTTGCGCCCCCGGCATCAGCGGGATCACCCGTTCCAGATCGCAGAGCACGTCCCACGCTTCTTCGATGGGCGCGCTGACGGTGAACTGGTTGGCGATCTTCATCGTGAGAGTCCTTTCATGTTCGGCTGTATTCCACCAATGCATCGCGGATCGCAGTGCGGTCGTCGGGCGTCTTGGCCAATGCACCCAAGCTGATCGCCGCCGACTCGTCGACCAGATCGGAGACCCCGAGCGCGACCAGGGCGGCGACCCAGTCGACGGTCTCGGCGATCCCGGGCGGCTTGTCCAGATCGAGTGCTCGTGCGGCGCCGATGAATTGGGTGGCACGCTCGATCAGCGGCGCGGTCGCCCCCGGTACCGTGCGGCGCACGATCGCGGCGGCCCGGGCCGGTTCGGGGTAGTCGATCCAGTGGTACAGGCACCGGCGCCGTAGCGCGTCGTGCAGATCACGGCTGCGGTTGGAGGTGAGGACGACGATCGGCGGACGCTCGGCGGCGAACGTGCCCAACTCGGGGACGGTGACCGCGGCCTCACCCAGAAACTCCAGCAGCAGTGCCTCGAATTCGTCTTCGGCGCGATCGATTTCGTCGATCAGCAGCACCGGCGGCGTCGGTCCGCGGTGGCGCACGCATTGCAGTATCGGGCGGTCCACCAGGTAGGCCTCGGTGTACAACTCGCCTTCGGTCATCGCGGCACCGCTGGCCTCGGCCAGCCGGATGGACAACAGTTGTCGCTGGTAATTCCAGTCGTAGAGCGCCTCGCCGGCGGTCAGGCCCTCGTAGCACTGCAGCCGGATCAAGGGCGTATCAAGCACCGCCGCAAGCGTTTTGGCAGCGGTGGTCTTACCCACGCCGGGTTCGCCTTCCAGCAGCAGTGGCCTGCCGAGCTGTGCGGCCAGGTAAATGGCCGACGCGGTCCCGGTGTCCAGGAGGTAGTCGTGCGCGTCGAATCGGCGGACGACGTCGTCGGGGCCGGCAAACGTCATGGCGCGGTCGCCAACAGTCGCTGATAGTCCTCCCAGGTGTCCACATCGAGTGGAACGGGCCGGTCGACCTGCAGGTGGCCCACCGGGTAACGGCCTGACTCGATCAGCTTCCACACCCCCTTGTCGCCGTGCAGCTGCGCGAGGTCGCCGAACACGTTGCGGCTGAACCAGAATGGGTGTCCGATCCCGTCGGTGTAGCGGCAGACCACGATATCGCCGCCCTCGGCGCTGATCCGCCGCATGTCGGCCGGGTCGACCCCGGGCTGGTCGCCGAGCATCAGCACGATGCCGCCCGACCGCGGATCCACCTGGCCCAGAGCCACCCGCAGCGATGCCGAGCATCCGGTGCCGAAGTCGTCGACGCTGACGACGTCGAGCCCGTCCAGTGTGACCTTGTCGCGAACCAGGTGCGCGGCGCCGCCCAGGGTGATGATCAACTGATCGAAGCCGGCGGTCCGCGCGACATCCAGCGTCGCGCCCAGCAGAGTCGTATCTCCAAAGGGCAGAACCTGTTTAGGCTGGCCGAGGCGGCGGGAGGCGCCCGCGGCCAGCACCACACCGGTGACGAACGGCACGCTCATGAGCCCTGCCGCTCGGCGAAGGCGGTGCGGCAGCCCGAGCAGCAGAACCAGTAGTCGGTGCCGGCCACCAGCAGGTGTGGGGTGTCCGGGCCGGTACTCACGGTCATGCCGCACACCGGGTCGACGGCCGTACTCGGGGCGGAGTCGGTTCGCACCGCGCGGGTGAGCGTGCCGCCGCGCAGCGCGGCGATGAGTTCCGCGGCGATCGCCACGGCGATCTCCGGTGGCGTCTTGGCTCCGATCGCAACCCCGACCGGGGTGTGAATACGGGACAGTTCGTCGTTGGCGAGGTCCAGGGTGCTCAGTATCGAGGCACCGCGCACCTTGCTGGCCACCAAACCGATGTAGCCGACTCCGTGATCGATTGCGGCGCGGATGATCTCGGCTTCCGGGCCGCCGTGGCTGGCGATCACCACGGCGCTGGCGTCGGCCAGGTCGGCGTCCCGGCACGCGTCGTAGCCGAGCACCCCGCACACCGTGATCAGGGCGTCGGCGATGGGGGTCTCCCCGTAGATGCGGATCAGCGGCGCGGGCAATTGCGGCGTCAGAAAGATCTCCAGCGAGCCGCCGGACAGGCACGGGTTGACCACCACGCAGGCCCCGGGCGCCTCGGGGAAGTGCACGTCGCCGTCGGGCAGCACCCGCAGCAGCACACTCTCGCCGGCCTGCAGCACGCCCAGCGCGGCCTTGCGGACCGAGTTCTGCGCGCACTGACCGCCAACGAATCCCTCAATGGTGCCGTCCGGCAGAAGGATTGCCTCGTCGCCCGCGCGTGCGGAGGTGGGCTGCTCGGCACGCACCACCGTCGCGTGCACGAACGGTGTTCGTGCATCGCGCAATTGCTGCGCTCGTTCGCTGATTCTCATCGCGCGGGTCAGATCGGCGGCCTGGCCCGGCCCTGCATGGCCTCCCACACCCGCGACGGCGTCAGCGGCATGTCGGCATGCCGAACCCCGAACGGTGCCAACGCATCCACCACCGCGTTGACCACGGCCGGCGGCGAGCCCACGGTGGCCGATTCACCGATGCCCTTGGCGCCGATCGGGTGGTGCGGCGACGGAGTGACGGTAAACCCGGTTTCCAGGTGCGGCACCTCCTGCGCGGTCGGGATCAGGTAGTCCATCAGCGAACCGCCCAGGCAGTTGCCGTCTTCGTCGAAGGCGATCATCTCCATCAGCGCCATCCCGATGCCGTCCACGATGCCGCCGTGCACCTGCCCCTCGATGATCATCGGGTTGATCCGGGTGCCGCAGTCGTCGACGGCCAGGAACCGCCGCACCTTCACCACGGCGGTGCCCGGATCTACGTCCACCACACAGAAATACGCGCCGTACGGATACGTCAGGTTCGACGGGTTGTAGCAGATCTGCGCGTCCAGGCCACCCTCGATACCCTCGGGCAGATCACCGGCGCCGTGCGCGCGCATCGCGATGTCCTGAATGGTCACCGACGCGGCCGGGTCGCCCTTGACGTGGAATGTGCCCTTCTCCCATTCCAAGTCGGCCACCGAGACTTCCAGCATGCCCGACGCGATGATCTTCGCCTTGTCGCGGACCTTGCGCGCCACCAGCGCCGCCGCCGCCCCCGACACCGGGGTGGACCGGCTGCCGTAGGTGCCCAGGCCGAATGGGGTCTGATCGGTGTCGCCGTGCACCACGTCGATGTCCTCGGGCGGGATGCCGAGTTCCTCGGCGACGATCTGGGCGAACGTCGTCTCGTGCCCCTGGCCCTGGGTCTGCACCGAAAGGCGCACCACCGCTTTGCCGGTCGGGTGCACGCGCAACTCACACCCGTCGGCCATGCCCAGACCGAGGATGTCCATGTCCTTGCGCGGGCCGGCGCCCACCGCCTCGGTGAAGAAGGACATGCCGATGCCCATCAGCTCGCCGCGCTGGCGCTTCTCGGCTTGCTCGGCGCGCAGTGCGTCGTAGCCGATCATGTCCATGGCCTTGCGCATGGTGGTTTCGTAGTCGCCGGAGTCGTACACCCAGCCGGTCTTGCTGGTGTACGGGAACTGGCTCGGCCGCAGCAGGTTTCGCAGCCGCAGTTCGGCCGGGTCCATCTTCAGGTCGAAGGCCAGGCAGTCGACCAGCCGCTCCACCAGGTACACCGCCTCGGTGATGCGGAACGAGCACGCGTAGGCGACACCGCCGGGCGCCTTGTTGGTGTATACCGCGGTCATGTGGCAGTAGGCGGCCTCCAGGTCGTAGCTGCCGGTGAACACCCCGAAAAAGCCGGCCGGGTACTTCACCGGCGCCGCGGTGCCGTTGAACGCGCCGTGGTCGGCCAGCACATTGGTGCGGATCGCCAGGATCTTGCCGTCGCCCGTGGCCGCGATCTCACCGACCATGATGTAGTCGCGGGCGAATCCGGTCGAGGTGAGGTTCTCGCTGCGGTCCTCCATCCACTTCACCGGCTTGCCCAGCACCAGCGAGGCGACGATCGCGCACACATAACCGGGATAGATCGGCACCTTGTTGCCGAAACCGCCGCCGATGTCGGGCGAGATGACCTGGATCTTGTGTTCGGGCAGACCCGCGACCAACGCGTACAGCGTGCGGTGCGCGTGTGGGGCCTGGCTGGTGGTCCACAACGTCAGCTTCCCGGTCACCGGGTCCAGATCGGCTACCGCACCGCAGGTCTCCATCGGCGCCGGGTGCACCCGCGGATAGACGATCTCCTGCGTGACCACCACGTCGGCCTTCGCGAAGACCGCGTCGGTGGCGGCAGCATCACCGGTCTCCCAGTCGAAGCAGTGGTTGTCGGTCTTGCCCTCGAGGTCGGTGCGGATCACCGGAGCCGACGGGTCAAGCGCCTTACGGACGTCTACGACGGGGTCCACCGGGTCGTACTCGACGTCGATCAGTTCCAGCGCGTCGCGCGCCGAGTAACGGTCCTCGGCGACGACGAACGCCACCTCCTGACCCTGGAAGCGCACCTTGTCGGTCGCCAGCACGGCTTGGACGTCGTTGGACAGCGTCGGCATCCAGGCCAGGCCCTTGGCCTCCAGGTCGGCGCCGGTCACCACCGCTTTGACCTTCGGATGTGCCTGCGCCGCAGTCACATCGATGCTGACGATGTTCGCGTGCGCGAACGGCGACCGCAGGATCGCCAGGTGCAGCATCCCGGGCAGTACGACGTCGTCGACGTAGCGGCCGCGGCCCCGGATGAACCGCGGGTCTTCCTTGCGGAGCATCCGCCCGTAGCCGCAGGGCTTCTGGTCGTTGTCCGCGGTGTCTTCGGGGGATGGAGGAAGGGACGCACCCTGTTTGAAAGTCGTCATGATGTCGTCGCCTCGGTCGTGGAGTGCTGCGCGGCCCATTGAATGGACCGCACGATCGTCGTGTATCCGGTACAGCGGCAGATCTGCCCGGAGATCGCTTCCCGGATCGTCTCCTCGTCGGGATCGGGGTTGCGGTCCAGCAGCGCGCGGGCGGTGATCATCATCCCCGTTGTGCAGAAACCGCATTGGAGTCCGTGACAGCGCATGAACCCTTCCTGCACGGGGTCCAAGGTGCCGTCCGGAGCTGCCAGCCCTTCCACGGTGCGCACGCTGTGGCCGGACGCCATGACGGCCAGCATGGTGCAGGACTTGACGGGCACGCCGTCGACGTCGACCACGCAGGTTCCGCAGTTGCTCGTGTCGCAGCCCCAGTGAGTTCCGGTGAGGCGCAGCTGGTCCCGCAGGAAGTGCACCAGCAGCATGCGGGGTTCGACGTCGGCGCTGACCGGTTCGCCGTTGACGGTCATGTTCACCTGCATGGTGATTAATTCCCTTCGGGTTCGGGCTGATTGCGCACGCGCTGCACGGCGCTGCGCAGGGTTCGGATGGTCAGTTCGCCGGCCAGGTGCCGTTTGTAGTCGGCGGTGCCGCGGACATCGGTCACCGGTTCGCAGGCCTGCCCGGCCAGCCGGCCGGCTTCGGCGAACGTCTCCTCGGTGGCCGGCCGGCCCACCAGTGCCGCGGACAATTCGGCGAGCGCGGCCCGGTCCGGATTCACCGCGGTCAGCCCCACCCGGGCGGCGGCGATCTCGTCGCCGTCCAGCGTGACAGCCGACCCGGCGGCCGTCACCGCCCAGTCACCGACCCGTCTTTCCACCTTGGCGTATGCACTGGAGGTTCGGTGCCGCAACGGGATTCGTGTTTCGATGAGTATCTCGTTCGGGGCGACCGCGGTCTCGTACGGGCCGATCAGGAAGTCGTCGATCGCGATCTCGCGCTCCCCCGAAGGTCCCCGCACCAGGCACACCGCGTCGAGCACTTCGCACACCGTGGACAGGTCTTCGGCCGGGTCCGCCTGGCACAGCGAACCGCCGAGAGTGCCCCGGTTACGCACCACCGGGTCGGCGATCACCCGCTCCGCGTCACGGAAGATCGGGCACACCGCGGCCAGGGTGTCGGATTCCAGGATCTCCCGGTGGCGGGTCATCGCGCCGACCCGGACCAGCGTCGGATCGGTGATCACGTAGCCCAGCTCGGGCGCCAGGTCGTTGATGTCGATCAGGTATTCGGGGTTGGCGATGCGCAGCTTCATCATCGGCAGCAGGCTGTGCCCGCCGGCGACCACCCGCGCCTCCTCCCCCAGCCGGTCCAGCAGTCCGATGGCGTGGTCGACGCTCGTCGCGCGTTCGTATTCGAAGGGCCCAGGTACTTGCATGCCGAGAAGTGTCTGCCTGCGGCCCGGGGGCGTCAATGACGAGTTAAGTGATCCGTTAACTCGCCCTCGACCTGCGGCTCCGCCGCGTCGTGGTGGATCCGGCCGCCGATCTCGGCCAGCGGCCGCCCGCCCCCTCCCCACCGCCGCGCGATGATGTCGGCGGCGATCGAAACAGCGGTCTCCTCCGGCGTGCGGGCACCCAGGTCCAGCCCTATGGGACTGGACAACCGGGCCAGTTCGGTGTCGCTCAGCCCGACCGCCCGCAGCCGTCGCATCCGGTCGTCATGGGTGCGGCGCGATCCCATCGCCCCCACGTATCCGACGTCCAGGCGCAATGCGATCTCGAGGACCGGCACGTCGAATTTGGCGTCGTGGGTCAGCACGCAGATCACCGTCCGCCGGTCGACCGCTCCCGCTTGCGCTTGCGCGGCGAGATAGCGGTGTGGCCAGTCGACGACGACCTCGTCGGCGGTCGGAAAACGGGCCGGGGTGGCGAAGACCCGGCGCGCGTCGCACACGGTGACGCGATAGCCCAGGAACGTGCCCTGCCGGGCCACGGCCGCGGCGAAGTCGATCGCGCCGAAGACCAGCATCCGCGGACGCGGCGCGAAACAGGACACGAAGACCTGCATGCCCTCGCCGCGACGCTGACCGTCCGGCCCGTACTCCAGGATCCCGGTGCGGCCCAGGGCGAGCAGGCCGCGGGCGTCGTCGGTGACAGCGTCGTCGGCACGTGCCGAGCCGAGTGAACCTGCGGTGCCGTCCGGAGCGACCACGATGCGGCGGCCGACACACTGCGCGTCGGTATGGGCGATGACGGTCGCGACGGCCACCGCCCGGTGTGCGTCGATGTCCTGCGCCACCGCGCCCAGTTCGGGGAACGTCTCCTGCGACACCGCCTCGACGAAGATGTCGATCACACCGCCGCAGGTGAGGCCGACCGCGAACGCATCATCGTCACTGATCCCGTAGCGCTCCAGCCGCGGCGTCCCGCTGGCCGCGACCTCGGTGGCCAGTTCGTACACGGCGCCCTCGACGCACCCGCCCGACACCGATCCGCTCACCGAGCCATCCGGCGCTACCACCATCGCGGCACCCGGTTGCCTCGGCGCCGACCGCATGGTCCGCACCACGGTCGCCAACCCGGCGGTGCCACCCGCGCGCCAGATCGACATCAGATCGGCAAGCACGTCACGCATGCTCTCAACGTAGGCTCATCGGCATGACCCCGGCTCAACTTCGGGCCTATTCGGCGGTGGTGCGACTGGGCTCGGTGCGCGCCGCTGCCGCCGAACTCGGCATGTCCGACGCCGGAATCTCGATGCACGTCACCGCATTGCGCAAAGAGCTCGACGACCCGCTGTTCACCCGGACCGGGGCCGGGCTGGCGTTCACCCCCGGCGGCCTGCGGCTCGCCAGCCGGGCGGTGGAAATCCTCGGGCTGCAACAGCAAACGGCCATCGAGGTCACCGAGGCCGCGCACGGCCGGCGGCTGTTGCGCATCGCCGCCTCGAGCACCTTCGCCGAGCACGCCGCACCGGGACTCATCGAGTTGTTCTCGTCGCGGGCCGACGATCTGTCGGTGGAGTTGAGCGTGCATCCGACGAGTCAGTTCCGCGACCTCATCCGGTCGCGGGCGGTGGACATCGCGATCGGGCCGGCCAGCGAGAGTTCTGGTAGCGCCGATCTGTTCGTACGCCCGTTCCTGAAGTATCAGATCATCACCGTGGTGGCACCGAAAAGTCCTCTTGCCGTGGGTGTTCCGACTCCTGCGCTGCTCCGCCAGCAGCAGTGGATGCTCGGGCCGTCGGCCGGCAGCGTGGACGGCGAGATCGCAAACATGTTGGGCAACTTGGCGATTCCGGAGTCACAGCAAAGAATCTTCCAGAGCGACGCCGCGGCGTTGGAAGAGGTGCTGCGGGTCGGGGGCGCGACGCTGACCATCGGCTTCGCGGTGTCCAAAGACCTTGCCGCCGGCCGGTTGGCGCATGTGACCGGGCCGGGGCTGGACAAGGCCGGCGAGTGGTGCGTGATGACCCTGGCGCCGTCGGCGCGTCAGCCCGCGGTGTCCGAACTCGTCCGCTTCATCACCACACCGCGCTGCATCCAGGCGATGATCCGCGGCAGCGGCGTGGGCGTGACGCGGTTCCGGCCGAAGGTGCACGTCACCTTGTGGAGTTAGCCGCGTCGAGTGTGCACCGGCGACCTCGCCCGTGCGTCCACCGCGGCAGAATCGCCGAACTCGCCATGCCCTCGCACACTCGAATCCACGCGCGCACACCCGATGCGGGTATCTCGGCACGAAGTAGCTATACGCTTTACCCCCATGAGCGTGTACAAGGTGATCGACATCATCGGGACCAGCCCCACGTCATGGGAGCAGGCGGCAACCGAGGCGGTGGAGCGGGCGCGGGAGAGCGTCGATGACATCCGGGTGGCCCGGGTCATCGAGCAGGACCTGGCCGTGGACGCCAGCGGCAAGATCACCTACCGCATCAAGCTCGAGGTCTCGTTCAAGATGAGACCCGCCAGGCCGCACTAGCAGGACACCGCCGGGACGGCCGGAAGCGACGGCCTGCCCGGCTGAGAGCGCTACCAGGCGTGCGTCAGATCGGCGTGCTGCCGAATCCAGGCGTGCATCGCAATGCCCGCTGCCACACCGGCATTGATGCTGCGGGTCGACCCGAACTGCGCGATCGATACGGTCAGTGCCGCGCCGGTGCGGGTGTCATCGGTGATGCCCGGACCCTCCTGGCCGAATACCAGCAGACAGTCCCGGGGCAGCGAGGTCTCTTCCAGCCTGGTGGCACCGGGGACGTTGTCGACGGCGACCACGGCCAGACCTGCCGCGGCCGCGAACTCCATCAGTTCGGCGGCGCTGTCGTGGTGGCACAACCGCTGATACCGGTCGGTCACCATCGCCCCGCGGCGGTTCCACCGGCGGCGGCCGACGATGTGCACGGTATGCACGGCGAAGGCGTTGGCGGTGCGCACCACCGAGCCGATGTTGGCGTCGTGCCCGAAGTTCTCGATCGCGATGTGCAGGGGGTGCCGGCGACGGTCGATGTCGGCGATGATGGCTTCCCGGGTCCAGTACCGGTAGGCGTCGACGACATTACGAGAATCGCCGTCGCGCAACAAATCTGGGTCATAGCGTGGGTCGTCGGGCAGCACTCCGGCCCAGGGTCCGACGCCGGTCGCGGGAGCTCCCCATTCGGTGGGCCCGGGCTCGCTCACTTGGCGGTCCACACCGCGGCGTGGGTGCCTTCGATCGACACCGTCGCATACAACAGCGCCTGACTGATCTCGCCCTGGGTGCACAACGATGCGTTGAGCTGAATCGAGTCCCGCGAGTCGTCGGGCAGCACCAGCACCGACGACCCGTAGGCCGCGCAGGCCGGGCTCAACCCACGCCCGGGCAGACTCGGGGCCGCGACCAGCATGAGAGGTCCACCGCGACGGGCGGATTCGTCCCGGTACTGGGCCCCGATGGCGCCGGCTTCCAGGTTCAGCAACATGTAGCCGTCGCCCTTGAACGCCCCCGGGTCACCCAACTGCGCCTTGTTGATCGGGAGACCGTCGGCCCGCCATGCCGACACGTTGGTGGACTTGACCACCAGACCGGTGTCGTTGACGTTCGTCGGCGGCAGGCCCACCGGAAATGGCGCTGCGTACGCCGCCGAGGTACCGGCGATCCGATCGTGGGGCGAGTAGCTGTAGACGCCCCGCACGGCGCTGCGCTCCTTCAGCGGGCCCAGACAGACCGTGCCGGTCAGCCGGTCCGGCAATGTTTTCGCGGGCGAGCTGATGTCGGGCACCTTGGTGATGGCGTCGTCACAGCTGCCCAGCGCGTTGACTTCCATCGGATGCGACAGCGCGCCGTAGAGACCGAAGCGGATGTCTTCGGCCTTGGCGCGCGGCGCTTTTGGATCCGCAGGCGATGCGTCGACATCGACCAGCACGTAGTCCTGCGCCCACCGCAGATTCGACACCGACATGTTCCAGCCCAGCACGGCCAGCGATTCACCAATCCGGGCGCTGGGGGCTCCGAAGACCCGGCCGGACCGATCCGAACCCGAACAACTCACCGCACAGCACAAGGCCAGCGCGAAAACCAGCGCATCGCGAACGCGCACGCGGCCTAGCCCAGCCCCAGATCGGCGAGTCCCAGCACGCTGCGGTAGGGCACACCCTCGGCTTCGATCGCCTCGGCGGCTCCGGTGGCGCGGTCCACCACGGTCGCCACGCCGATCACCTCACCGCCGGCGTCGCGGACGGCGCGCACTGCCGTCAGCGCGGAGCCGCCCGTGGTGCTGGTGTCCTCCACCACCAGCACCCGCTGGCCCGACACCTCGGATCCCTCGATAAGTCGTTGCATCCCATGGGTTTTCACCGACTTGCGGACCACGAATGCGTCGATCGGGCGACCGGGCGCATGCATGATGGCGGTCGCCACCGGGTCGGCGCCCAACGTCAGCCCACCGACCAGTGCGTAGTCCCAGTCCTGGGTGATCTCCCGCATCAGCCGGCCGATGAGCGCGGACGCCCGATGATGCAGGGTGGCGCGGCGCAGGTCGACGTAGTAGTCGGCCTCCTTGCCCGAGGACAGGGTGACCCTGCCGTGCACCACTGACAGCCGGCGCACGAGTTCGGCAAGCTCGGCCTTGGCCTGCGGATCAGGTCCGGCCACGACCACCACCGAATCGTTTGGTGAACAGCATCGCCAGCCGCCGCGGCATGGCCCGGCCCGTGCTGACCAGGAATTTGTATTGGACGCCCGGCACGATGACGACCTTGCCACGTGCGATGTCGGCAAGGCTTTCCCGGACCACGTCGTCGACTTGCAGCCACATGAACGACGGCACCTGCGCCATGTCCAATCCGGCGCGACTGTGGAATTCGGTGTGCACGTAGCCGGGGCACACCGCGTGCACACCAACGCCGGTGCCCTGCAACCCGTTTGCGAGTCCTTCGCTGAACGAGATGACCCACGCCTTGGACGCCGAGTAGGTCGAGCCCCGGCCGGGCAGTAGACCGGCAACGCTGGCGATGTTGATGACGGTGCCCGTTCCCGCGTTCATCATGGCCGGCAGCGCGGCACGAGTCAGGTGCATCACGGCGGCGACATTGACGTCGAGTTGCCTCTGCAGGTCCGCCGGATCGGTCGCCCAGAATTCGCCGGACATCCCGAAGCCGGCGTTGTTGACGAGCACCTGCACTCCCGCAGCCAGCCGGTCGGCCACTTTGTCACGGTCGGCGGCGTCCGCAAGATCCGCGGCCAGGATTTCGATGTCGCCGGCCTGGGATTGCAGTTCGCCGGCCAGTTCCTCGAGGCGTTGTGCGTCGCGGGCGACCAGCACCAGGTCATAGCCGTCGCGGGCGTAGCGGCGCGCGTATCCGGCTCCGATGCCGGACGTGGGCCCAGTGATCAGCGCAACAGGTCGAGGCATGTGCTCTCAGTGCTGGTAGTTGCTGGCCTGCTGGCCGTTGCGTCCCGTTCGCGGCGGACGCCGGACGCCTTCGGTACGGCTCTCCTCGCGGGCAACGGGCTCCGCGGCGCGACGAGCGGCATCGGGTATGACCCCGGCGGCCGGGTCCACCTGGGCGTGACGCTGCGGAAGTTCCGCGCGGGCGGCCGGGGCCAGCGGACGGCCGGGGGACGCGTTGCGGCGGCCTTCGGACTCGCCTTCCTCCTGCGGGGTTTCCGCAGGCAACGGCGGCAATACCCGTAGTAGGTCGTTGAATTGGCGCACCGTTCGCAGACCTTCGTCCCACTGCGCACGTGTGCTGGCGATCGGCATGGCGACCAGGGTCCAGTTCTGCTCGTTCCACATGATCTCGGCGCAGTCCGGCGCGGTGTGCGCGAAGGTGACCATGCGCCGGTCGCAGGCCCGCCGGGCGGCGTCGAGATTGGTGGAGTAGACCATGCGCGGACCGATGGCGCCGAGCAACCAGATATCGCTCTCGCGCGGCTCCTTGAGCCCCTTGAGCCGCAGGTCGACGACGACGTTGGTGCCCACCTTGCGGTGCAGCGCGATGACCGTCGCGACCTCCTCGAGGTCGAAGATGTAGACGGCTTCGCCGCGGATCTGGCCCAGCACGACGTTGTGGGCGGGGACGTCGCCGACCGTCGACATCACGCCGCGCTTCCAGCGGTGCAGGATGTCGGTCGATTCGCGTTCGTAGTCGAAGCCGTGCGAACGCGCCCATGACCTGCGGCGCCTGCTACGGCCGCGGCGCCGATCGATATCGACGTACAGCAACACCGCCGCACCGACGAAGCACAGTGCGGAGAGCGTGAACCAGAGGGGGACCATCCCCAACAGAGTATCTGCTGTGTGAGCCGAACAGAGAATCCGACCAGGTCACAACCCAATCACAGGACGCTACACACCGAATTCGGCTTTGCGAACCAGAACGGCGCTCTAATGCGGTCTGACCTGCGGAAGTCTATTCTCACTTCCGCGTCAGTTCGGGCTTGGTGCAATGAGGAGGATCCTCGTGTCTTTGATCGCGGTGCCGGATGTATTGACGGGGGCAGCAGGGGATATCGGGCGGATCGAGGCGGCGCTGGCCGAAGCCGGCGCGGCGGCCGCGGCTCCGACCACCGGGCTGACCGCCGCGGCCGGTGACGAGATCTCGGCGGCCATCGCGGCACTGTTCGGCAATTACGGACGTCAGTATCAACTCCTGAGCACCCAGGCGGCGACGTTTCACCGGCAATTCGTCCAGGCACTCAGCGGCGCCGGACTGGCCTACGCCGGCGCCGAAGCGGCCAACGCATCGCCGCTGCAGCTCATCGAACAGGTGATCAACGCCCCCACCCAGGTGCTGCTCGGGCGGCCGCTGATCGGCGACGGCGCGGACGGCACCGCCGCCAACCCCAACGGCGGGGCCGGGGGTCTGTTGTGGGGCAACGGGGGCAACGGCTACTCCCAGAGCGGCGCAGGGCTGACCGGCGGAGCCGGCGGCGCCGCCGGGCTGATCGGCAACGGTGGCGCCGGCGGCACGGGCGGCCCCGGGGGCACCGGCGGCGCGGGAGGCTCCGGTGGCTGGCTGTACGGAAACGGCGGTGGCGGCGGTGCCGGTGGTGCGGCCGTCCTGGCCGGCGGGAACGGCGGTGACGGTGGCGCCGGAGGTGCGGCCCGGCTGTTCGGCGCCGGAGGCGTCGGCGGGGCCGGCGGCGCCGGTGCGGCCGGGTCCACCGGTGGTGCCGGCAGTGCCCTCGTTCCCGACGGCGGCGCCGGGGGCTCGGGCGGCAATGGCGGCAGCGGTGGCACCGGCGGAAGTGCCGGCCTGTTCGGTACCGGCGGGGTCGGCGGCGCCGGCGGGGCCGGTGGCACGGGCGGATCGGGCGGGTCCGGCCATGACGGGGCCGTGGGCCCGGTCCGCGGTGCCGACGGGTCCGACGGTGGCAGCGGTGGCGCCGGGGGCACCGGTGGCACCGGCGGCGCGGGCGGCGCGGGCGGCGCCAACGCGTTCGGGCAGGTGGCCGGCCAGGGTCTCGGCGGAGCGGGCGGAAACGGGGGCAGCGGTGGTGCGGCGGGCAACGGTGGCACCGGTGCCACCGGGATCGCGACGGTCAACGGCGGTGTCGGCGGCTCCGGCGGCCACGGCGGCGACCCGGGTCTAGGCGGGCAGGGCGGCGCCGGTGGCGCCGGATTCGTCGCCGGCGCGCACGGAAGTGCCGGGCTCACGCCGACCAGCGGTGGTGACGGCGGGGCCGGGGGCACCGGCGCGGACGGCACCACGCCGGGGGCGAACGGGGCGGCCGGCGGTCGCGGTGGCGACGGCGGACGCTACGGCAACGGCGGGGTCGGCGGCATCGGCGGGAACGGCGCGAACGGGGCGGCCGGCGGCACCGCGCCGACCGGCAATGGCACCGACGGCGGCAAGGGCGGCAATGGGGGCAGTGGCGGCGCGGGCGGCAATGGGGGCGCGCAGGGCGGCGGCGGTGGGGTCGGCGGAGCCGGCGGCCACGCGGGCGCGGGAGGGGCCGGCGGTGACGGTCTGAACGGCGCCAACGGCGCCGCCCCCGGCCTGAACGGTGCCGACGGCGGCAACGCCGGCAACGGCGGCAACGGCGGTCAAGGTGGCGATGGGGGTTCTGGTGGCAGCGGCTCGACCGGCCAAGCCGCCAGCGGCGTAGGCGGCGCCGGCGGGCACGGTGGCAAAGCAGGAACGCCGGGCACTGGCGGCAACGGCTCAACCGGCACGAGCGGACCTCCCACTAACCCGATTGGCGGCACCGGCGGCAATGGCGGGAATGGCGGCAACTCCGGGGTGGGCGGCATCGGCGGGGCAGGTGGCTCAGGCGCCAACGGCAAGGCCACTGACGGCCTCAACGGCACCGCAGTCACCGCCGGTCAAGGCGGCAAGGGCGGTGACGGCGGCGGCTATCAGGCCAACTCCGGCACGGGCGGCAACGGCGGCAGCGGTGGCGACGGCGGTGACGGTGGTAGCTCCGCGGCCGGGGGTGCCGGTGGAGCCGGCGGACAGGGAGGCGGATTCGGCGCCGGAGGAAGTGGAGGTGACGGTGGCGCTGGCGGCAAGGGCGGCAACGGTATTGCCGGCGGCAATGGCGGCACCGGTGGCTCCGCGGCCGGGACCGCATTCTCGCCCGTCCTCGGTGGGGACGGCGGCAACGGTGGCAACGGCGGAAACGGCACCGCCGGCCCGGGCGGCAGAGGCGGAGACGGTGGCACCGGCGGCAACTCCGGGGTGGCAAGTGGCGGAACCGGGGGCCAGGGCGGGAACGGCGGCACCGGCAATGGTGGTGATGGTGGTGACGGCGGCAACGGCGGCGCCGGCGGCTGGAGTGGCACCCAGAGCAACAGGGCCGGTAGCGGCGGCGCGGGCGGAAACGGCGGGGCCGCAACCAACGGGATGGGCGGTACGGGCGGGGTCGGCGGGGACGGCGGGGATGCGTTCAGCTCCGCGGCCGGCGGTACCGGGGGCAACGGAGGCATCGGGGGTGCGGGCGAGGGCGGTGGCAATGGCGGGGCGGGCGGCAACGGCGGAGACGCGAGAAACCCGCAGGCCCCGGGCGGCGCTGCCGGCTCCGGCGGCACAGGAGGGCTTGGCAAGGGTGCCAGCACCGGCGGGGTCGGTGGGCAAGGCGGCATTGGAGGCCAGGGCGGCACTGGCACCGCCACCAATCCCGGCGGCAACGGCGGGAAGGGGGGCACGGGCGGTACCGGCGGCATCTCAGAGTTAGGTAACGGCGGCGCTGGAGGTGACGGAGGCTTCGGCGGTGCCGGCGGTCCGGGGAAAGGCCTGCCTGGCCAGGGCGGCGGCATCCCGACCGAAGGCAAAGATCCAATCGGGAAGAATGGCGGCGTCGGCGGCACCGGTGGATCCGGCGGCAAAGGTGGCGGTCAGCCCTGACAAGAGGAGTAGCTGATGGCGGCGAAGGAACTGCACATCGACGTCCCGGTCGAACTCGACGAGGTGAAGGTGGTGTTCAGCGTGGCCTCGCTGACGTTCGAGGGCGATATGCCGGCCGTGCTGTTCCACGCCGGCATCGTCATCGCCGATGCCGCGGCATGGAAAGTGAAACCAGACGTGGTCGTGGTGTTCCACACGAACGCGGGCCACGTCACCCTGGACGACCAGACCTACAACACGAATCGGCACGTCGCGACCGGCAATCCGTACAAGGCGGTCATCGAAGGGCTGATCGCCAAGGGCGCGCAGGTCGAACTGTGCGGCGCCACCGCCCGGGCCATGGGCTGGGGCAACGCCGATCTGATTCCCGGCATCAAGGTCAACCGCAACGCGATGGCGCGGCTCACCCAGCTGGTGCAACAGGGGTTTGTGAAAATCACGGAGGCGTAAAAGGCTTAGGGGGGAGCATGACTTATCCGGGTTACCGGCTCATCCGGGTCGCCAGCGCAGACGGGATCTGCCGGGCCACCGTCGACAACCCGCCGATCAACCTGCTGGACATCCCGTTGATGCAGGAGATCGTCCGGCTCACCCGGGAGGTGGCGGCCGACGACGAGGTGCGGGTGCTGGTGGTCGACTCGGCCGATCCCGAGTTCTTCATCGCGCACGCAGACGTCGGCATGATCCTTGACCTGCCGGTCGAGGACACCGGGCTGCACGACGAGCTCAGCCCGTTCCACGCCGCGATGGAGAGCTTCCGGACCGTGCCGAAGGCCACCATCGCCGTCATCGAGGGCATCTGCCGCGGTGGCGGCAGCGAATGGGCGGCGGCGTTCGACATGCGCTATGCCGCGCTCGGCAGAGCGGTCTTCGGCCAGCCGGAAGTCGCGCTCGGGATCATTCCCGGCGGCGGCGGCACCCAACGCCTGCCCCGGCTGATCGGCCGCGGACGGGCGCTGGAAGTGATTCTCGGCGGCATGGACGTCGACGCCGCGACCGCGGAAGCCTGGGGGTATGTCGACCGCGCGTTACCGCCCGATCAGCTGAGGCGGTTCGTGGACAGATTGGCCCGGCGCATCGCGTCGGCTCCGGCGACGGCGGTCGCGGCCGCCAAGCGCGCCATTGATGCAGCGGGTGCGGCGGCCGGTGATTTCGACACCGGCCTGCGGGTCGAGGACCAGCTGTTCCGCCAAACCCTGGCCGAGCCGGCGGCGCGCAAACTGCTGCAGACAGTCATCGAGGCCGGCGCCCAGACCCGAGAAGTCGAGCTGGGCAACCGGCCCCGACAGACTGATTAGCGGTCTCAGCCCAGGATCAGCGAGTCGCCGTCCGGGCTGACGTTGACGGGCACCACGTCGCCGTCGTGCACCTCGCCGGCCAGCAGCAGCTTGGCCAGCTGGTCGCCGATCGCCTGCTGCACCAACCGGCGCAACGGCCGGGCGCCGTACACCGGGTCGAAGCCCCGCTGCGCCAACCACTGCTTGGCCGGCAGCGACACCTCGAGCTGCAGGCGCCGCTGCGCCAGCCGCTTGTCCAGCTGAGCGAGCTGGATGTCGACGATCTGGACCAGCTCACCGGGCTCGAGGCCGTGGAAGATGATCACGTCGTCGAGCCGGTTGATGAACTCCGGCTTGAACGCCGAGCGCACCGCGGCCAGCACCTGCTCCTCGGTCCCTCCGGATCCCAGGTTGGAGGTCAGGATCAGGATGGTGTTGCGGAAGTCGACCGTGCGGCCCTGACCGTCGGTCAGCCGGCCCTCGTCGAGCACCTGCAACAGCACGTCGAACACGTCCGGGTGGGCCTTCTCGATCTCGTCGAACAGGATCACCGTGTACGGGCGACGCCGCACGGCCTCGGTCAGCTGACCACCCTGGTCGTAACCGATGTAGCCGGGGGGCGCACCGACCAGCCGGGCCACCGAGTGCTTCTCGCCGTACTCGCTCATGTCGATGCGGACCATGGCGCGGTCGTCGTCGAACAGGAAGTCCGCCAACGCTTTTGCCAGCTCCGTCTTACCCACACCGGTGGGGCCGAGGAACATGAACGAGCCGGTGGGCCGGTTCGGGTCGGCGACGCCGGCCCTGCTGCGGCGCACCGCGTCAGACACGGCCTGCACGGCCTTCTTCTGGCCGACGACGCGCTTGCCCAGCTCGTCCTCCATGCGCAGCAGCTTGGCGGTCTCGCCTTCGAGCAGCCGGCCGGCGGGAATGCCCGTCCACGCCGACACCACGTCGGCGATGTCGTCGGGACCGACCTCCTCCTTGAGCATCACGCCCTCGCGGGCCTCCGCATGCGGCAGAGCGGCGTCGAGTTTCTTCTCGACCTCGGGAATGCGGCCGTACCGCAACTCGGCGGCCTTGGCCAGGTCGCCGTCGCGCTCGGCGCGCTCGGACTCCCCGCGCAGGACTTCGAGCTGCTCCTTGAGCTCGCGGACGATGTCGATGGCGTTTTTCTCGTTCTGCCATCTCGTCGTCAGCTCGGCCAGCTCTTCCTTTTTGTCGGCCAGCTCGGCGCGCAGCTTCTCCAAGCGCTCCTTGGACGCGGCATCCTCTTCTTTGGCCAGCGCCATCTCTTCGATTTCCAGCCGGCGCACCAGCCGCTCGACCTCGTCGATCTCGACGGGCCGGGAGTCGATTTCCATCCGCAGCCGGCTGGCCGACTCGTCGACCAGGTCGATGGCCTTGTCCGGCAGGAAGCGGGCGGTGATGTAGCGGTCACTCAACGTGGCCGCGGCCACCAGCGCGGAGTCGGTAATGCGCACGCCGTGATGCACCTCGTAGCGGTCCTTGAGCCCCCGCAGGATGCCGACGGTGTCCTCCACCGACGGCTCGCCGACGAACACCTGCTGGAAGCGCCGCTCCAAAGCGGCGTCCTTCTCGATGTACTTGCGGTACTCGTCGAGCGTGGTCGCGCCCACCAGGCGCAGTTCGCCGCGGGCCAGCATCGGCTTGATCATGTTGCCCGCGTCCATCGCCGATTCGCCGGTCGCGCCGGCGCCGACGATGGTGTGCAACTCGTCGATGAATGTGATGATCTGCCCGGCCGAGTTCTTGATGTCGTCGAGCACGGCCTTGAGCCGTTCCTCGAACTCACCGCGGTACTTCGCGCCGGCCACCATCGAGCCCAGGTCCAGGGAGATGACGGTCTTGTCGCGCAGGCTTTCCGGCACGTCACCGGCGATGATGCGCTGCGCCAGGCCCTCCACGATGGCGGTCTTGCCGACGCCGGGCTCACCGATGAGCACCGGGTTGTTCTTGGTGCGGCGAGACAGCACCTGCACCACCCGGCGAATCTCGTTGTCACGTCCGATGACCGGATCGAGTTTGCCCTCGCGGGCGCGGGCGGTCAGGTCAGTGGAGTACTTCTCCAGGGCCTGGTAGGTGGCTTCCGGGTCGGCGCTGGTCACCCGCGCGCTGCCGCGCACCTTGACGAACGCCTCCCGCAGGGCCTGCGGGGATGCGCCGTGGCCGGTCAGCACCTTGGCGACCTCGGAGTCACCGGTGGCCAGCCCGACCATCAGGTGCTCGGTGGAGACGAATTCGTCGTCCATCTCGGTAGCCAGTTGCTGGGCGGCGGTGATGGCCGCCAACGACTCACGGGACAGCTGCGGCTGCGAACTGGAACCGCTGATCTGAGGCAGCTTGTCCAGCAGGCGCTGCGCCTCGGCGCGGATGGTGGCGGGGTCTACACCGACAGCCTCCAGCAGTGGTGCGGCGATCCCGTCGTTCTGCGTCAGCAGCGCCATCAGCAGATGCGCGGGCCTGATTTCGGGGTTACCGGCCGCCGAAGCAGCCTGCAGCGCCGACGTCAGGGCCGCCTGTGTCTTAGTTGTCGGGTTAAAAGAGTCCACGACCCCTCCGTTCTTATGCGTAGGTAAAAATCTTCTCGCGTACTCCAACGCCGTCAAGGTTGAGTCTGTTCCGCTCAACTCTAACTTTTTTCCCGGATCCGCGCGAGGGCCGGGCACGCGCCTAGAATCGGCGTCCGTGGGGCTCGAGGACCGGGAAGCGTTACAGGTGTTGCGCGACGCCTTCAGCCCCGACGACACCGGGCTGGTGCACCGCTTCTACACCCAGTGGTTTGCCCTGGACAACTCGGTGCGCGACCTGTTCCCACCCGAAATGAGCGGCCAGCGTGCCGCTTTCGCCCAGGCGATGCACTGGCTGTACGGCGAGCTCGTTGCCCAGCGGGCCGACGAGCCGGTGGCCTTCCTGGCCCAGCTGGGCCGCGATCACCGCAAGTACGGCGTCCTGCCGGCCCACTACGAGACGCTGCGCCGGGCGTTGTACTCCAGCCTGCGCGGCCACCTGGGCAGCGCCTGGACCGGCGCGGTCCAAGAGGCCGCTGACCAGTCCCTCAACCTGTTCGCCGGGGTGATGAGCGGTGCCGCCGACTCCGACGACGCGCCCGCCTGGCTGGACGGCACCGTCATCGAACACAACCGGGTATCCCGCGACCTGGCCGTCGTCCGGCTACACATGGACCGCCCGCTGCACTACCACCCCGGGCAGTACGTCAATGTGCAGGTTCCGCAATGTCCGCGCCGCTGGCGCTATCTGTCCCCCGCCATCCCCGCCGGCCCGGGCGGTGGCATTGAGTTCCACGTCCGCATCGTGCCCGGCGGCCTGGTGAGCAACGCGATCGTCGGCGAGACCCGGCCCGGCGACCGGTGGCGGCTGTCCGGCCCGCACGGCGGCCTGCATGTCGACCGCGACGGCGGGGACGTGCTGATGGTCGCCGGCAGCACCGGCCTGGCTCCGTTGCGAACGCTGATCATGGACCTCAGCCGCTTCGGAGTGAACCCGAGGGTGCATCTGTTCTTCGGTGCGCGCTACCGCTGCGAGCTCTACGACCTGCGCACGCTGTGGCAGGTGGCGGCGCACAACCCGTGGCTGTCCGTCTCACCGGTATCGGAGTACAACAACGACCCGGCTTGGGCGGCCGACTACCCCGACCTGTCGCCGCCCCGGGGGCTGCACGTACGCCAGACGGGCCGGCTGCCGGAGGTGGTCACCAGGTACGGCGCCTGGGGCGACCGGCAGATCCTGATCTGCGGCGGCCCCGGGATGGTCCGCGCAACCAAGGCCGCGCTCATCGCCAAAGGTGCTCCGGCGCGCAACATTCAGCACGACCCACTGTCGCGATAGTTCCTCAGGAGGATCTGGTGCACGTCGTCACGCTGCGCGACCCGTCGTCATCGGTCGAGGCCCGGTTCGTGCCCAGTGCGGGAATGATCGGCACCTCGCTGACCGATGCGGGCGTGGAGTTGCTCGGCCAGCGGAGGGGGCTCGAGGCATATCTCGAGAACGGCAAGACGATGGGCATTCCGGTGCTGTATCCCTGGGCAAACCGGTTGAGCGCCAATACATATGAGGCCGAGGGCGTGACGGTGAGGCTGCGGCCCGGTGAGCACGGGGTGCGAGCAGACCCCGCGGGGTTGCCCATCCACGGCGTGCTGGCCGCGTACCCGGGGTGGCGCGTGACATCCGAGTCGGCCAGTGAACTCAGCGCCGAGCTGGATTTCGGCGGCGACGAGCGACTGCTGGCCAGCTTCCCTTATCCCCACGTGCTCACCGTGACGGTGGGACTCGCCCAGCGGACTCTGACCCTGCGCACCACCGTGACGCCGACGGGTGATCGCGCCGTCCCATTGTGCTTCGGCTACCACCCGTACCTCCAGCTGCCGAACACCGACCGCTCCGAGTGGGTGATCGAGACGCCGCCGCTGCGCCACCTGTCTCTGGACGACCGCGGACTGCCGACCGGCGAGGCCGTCGCGCAACCCGCCCGCTCGCAACGACTTGGCACTGACACGTTCGACGACGCCTACGACAGCGTCGGCGAGGGCGCCGTCTTCGCGGTGAGTGCCGGCGCTCGCCGCATGGAGGTGTGCTTCGAGCAGGGCTACACCGCGGCGCAGATCTTCGCGCCCCCGGGTGAGGACGTGATCTGCTTCGAGCCGATGGCCGCCCCGACGGACGCATTACGCCGGGGCGGCTATCGAAAAGCCGGCTCCCGCGACGCGTTAAGTGCCGCATTTTCCATCCGCGTCTGACGCTGCGAAACTTCTCCGAATTTTTTCAGAATCAATCGGACATTCTTGTCCGACAGCTGTTGAATAGTCATCTGCCTTCGCCGCATCGGTGGCGGTCCTGTGTCGGATAGGGACGGGTGATGAGTTTCGCGGTACTGCCCCCCGAGATCAATTCGGCACGACTGCTCTTCGGGGCCGGGCTGGATCCGATCCTGCGTGCCGCGATGGCGTGGGATGCCTTGGCCGCCGAACTGGGCATGGCCGCGTCCTCTTTTTCCTCGCTCACGTCGGGGCTGGTGGGGTCGTCGTGGCAGGGCGCATCAGCGATGGCCATGGCAAGCGCGGCGGCCCCCTACCTTGGCTGGCTGAGCAGCGCCGCCACCCAGGCCGAACAGGCCGGGGCCCAGGCCCGGGTTGCCGCAGCCGCATTCGAAGCGGCTGTGTCGGCGACCGTCAATCCGCTCATCATCTCGGCCAACCGCAACCAGTTCGTCTCGCTGGTCCTGTCCAACATCCTGGGCCAGAACGCACCGGCAATCGCGGCGGCCGAGGCCGTCTATGAGCAGATGTGGGCTCAGGACGTGACCGCGATGTTCAACTACTACACCGGTGTCGCGTCGGCAGCTGCCGGATTGAATCCCTTCCCGACCGGTTTGCAGGACCTGCTCGGTGCGTCGCCGGCCGCCTCGGTGCCGCTTCTGGACGCGATCTCGGCGGCCGCCGGCCGAACCTTCCGCAATGTCGGCCTCGCCAATATCGGTGAAGGCAATATCGGCAATGGCAACATCGGTGACCTTAATTTCGGTTCCGGGAACATCGGCAACAGCAACATCGGCAGCGGGAACCTCGGCACCGGGAACTTCGGCTTCGGCAATGTCGGGCCGGGTTTGACCGCTGCATTCAACAACATCGGCTTCGGCAATACCGGCAGCGGCAATATCGGCATCGGCAACACCGGCAACAACAACATCGGCTTCGGCAACACCGGCAACGGAAACCAGGGCATCGGGCTCTTCGGGAACGCGTTATCGGGATATGGCGGCCTGAACTCGGGCACCGGCAATGTCGGTCTGTTCAACTCGGGCACCAATAACTTCGGCATCGGAAACTCCGGCAACGGAAACTTCGGCATCGGCAACTCCGGTACCAGCTTCAACACCGGAATCGGAAACTCCGGAGAGGCCAACACCGGCATCTTCAACACCGGAATCGCCAACACCGGATGGAGCAACAGCGGCAACTACAACACCGGCTTCTTCAACCCGGGCAACAGCAATACCGGCGGCTTCAATCTGGGCCGCTACAACACCGGCTTCTTCAACGATGGCAATTACAACACCGGTTTCTTCAACCCGGGCAACGTCAACACCGGCGCTTTCAACACCGGCAATTACGACAACGGGTTCCTGTGGCGTGGTGATAATCAGGGCCACTTCCTGACCAACGGTCCGGGTTTCTTCAACTCCACGACCACCCCGTCGTCCGGCTTCTTCAACAGCGGCGACGGCGCCGCATCCGGGATCTTCAACTCCGGTGCCAACAACTCCGGCATCTTCAACAGCTCGGAAGGCGCTGTCGGGGCATCCGGTATCGCCAACACCGGCACCTTCATCTCGGGCATTCTCAACAAGGGCAACACCGTATCCGGCCTGAACAACTCGAGCTTTCTGGACTTCGCGACGCCGGCATTCATCTCGGGCGGCTTCAACAACGGCAACAATATTTCCGGCTTCTTCGGCGGGCCGTCCGCGGGCACCAACTACGGCTTTGCCAACGTCGGGCGCAGCAACTGGGGTTTCGGCAACGTCGGAAACAGCAACTACGGCAACGGCAACCTCGGCGACTCCAACATCGGTTTCGCCAACCTCGGCAGCGAAAACCGCGGCTTTGGCAACCTCGGCAGCTTCAACTGGGGTGGCGGTAACGTCGGCAACCAGAACTTCGGCAATTACAATATCGGTCTCTCCAATATCGGCTCCGGCAACTTCGGCAATTTCAATTACGGGCTGAGTAACCTCGGCAGCTTCAATGTCGGCTTCGGCAACGCCGGTAATTCCAACCAGGGCTTCGCCAACACCGGCAGCAATAATGTCGGATTCGGCAATACCGGCAACAACAGCTTCGGGATCGGTCTCAGCGGCGACAACCAGTACGGCATCGGCGCCCTGAACTCCGGCGTGGGCAACCTGGGCCTGTTCAATTCCGGCAGCAACAACGTCGGCCTGTTCAACTCGGGATCCGGCAACGTCGGCATCGGGAACTCGGGCACCGCGAACGCCGGATTCTTCAACGCCGGCGTCGGCAACTGGGGCGCCGAGAACCCCGGTACCGGCAACACCGGCATCGGCAACACCGGCCTGTACAACACCGGCTGGGGAAATGCCGGCAACGTCAACTCCGGTCTGTTCAACCCCGGGAGTTACAACACCGGCTCCTTCAACATCGGCCACACCAACACCGGCGACTTCAACGTCGGCAACACCAACACCGGCAGCGTCAACCCGGGCAACATCAACACCGGCTTCTTCAACATCGGCGATGTCAACACCGGCCTGCTCAACAGCGGCAATTTCAACAACGGCTTCTCCCAGAGCGGCAACAACGCCGGCCAGATCGCGGTGAACCTCTCCTACACCACGCCCTACATCCCGGTCGACATGTCGATGGTCATTCCGGTGAATATGCCGATGACCCTCGGCGGCATGGTGATTCCGGTAACCGTGGCCGGAACCGTTTTCCCCCAGACGTTCTACCTGCCGGTGCCGTTCGTCGCGCCGCAAGGGCTCTTCTACTTCGGACCGGTCAACCTCGGCGGCTCGTCGATCACGGCTCCCCTGGTCACCCTTTCCATCGGTGGACCGACGACAAGCATCCCCATCACGATCAAAGGCGCCCTGGAAAGTCGCACGATCACCTTCCTCGACATCCCGGCGGCCTCCGGCATCGGCAACACGACCGCCAACCCGTCGTCGGGTTTCTTCCACTCCGGCGCCGGCGGCTCCTCAGGTATCGGGAACATCGGCGGCAGCATGTCGGGCATCTGGAACAGCGGCGTCGCGGCACTGGGCGTGTCGGGCTTCCAGAACTACGGGTCGCTGGTGTCGGGCTGGGCGAACCTGGGCAACAGTGTGTCCGGCTTCTACAACACCAGCCTGGCCGGCCTGGTCAATCCCGGGAACGTTTCCGGCCTGTTCAACTCCGGCCTCGACATGAGCGGACTCTTCAACACCCCGACTGGGCCGGCCTTCAACGTCGGCCTGAACAACTTCGGCGCCAACAACTTCGGCGGCGGCAACGTCGGCAGCCTCAACATCGGCAGCGGCAACTGGGGCAACTCGAACTTCGGCTTCGGCAACATCGGCGGCCTGAACTTCGGCAGTGGCAACATCGGCGACGGTAACTTCGGATTCGGCAACGCCGGTGCCGGGCTGACCGACGGCAACTACAACTTCGGCTTCGGCAACCTCGGCAGCCGCAACTTCGGCTTCGGCAACACCGGCGACTTCAACATCGGCTTCGGCAACACCGGCAACAACAACATCGGCATCGGCCTCACCGGCGACAACCAACAGGGCTTCGGAGGCCTCAACTCCGGGGTCGGCAACAGCGGCTTCGGCAACTCCGGCACCAACAACGTCGGCATCGGCAACACCGGCAACGGCAACTGGGGCATCGGCAACAGCGGCAACTTCAACACCGGTATCGGAAATGCCGGCAGCATCAACACCGGGCTGTTCAACACCGGCGTGGTCAACACCGGCATCGCCAATATCGGGAACCACAACACCGGGCTGTTCAACTTCGGAGACACCAACACCGGAATCGGCAACCGCGGTGACTTCAACACGGGCCTGTACAACAGCGGCAACTACAACACCGGTCTGGGCAATTCCGGCGACATCAACACCGGAGGTTTCGCCACCGGCGACCAGAGCAACGGCTTCCTCTGGCGTGGCGACCGGTTAGGGCTGTGGGGCGCTCACTACGCCATTCATGTCCCGCAGATCCCCGCGCACGTCGACATTGAGGCGCCGATCAACATCCCGATCACGGCGGGCTTCACCAACACCGTCTTCAGCGGCATCCGGCTGGAGGATGTCAACTTCGGCGCATCAGTGAGCATCGGCCCACTACCGATCGCCACGGGCAAGATCAACGCGGTGCAGATCCCGCAGGTCATCATCACCGGGCCCGCGGTCAACTTCCAGATCGGCAAACTCGACGGAACGACGAAAGTCACCATCCCCGCCACGGCCAGCATCGGCCCCGTCGACTGGACGCTCATCAATCTGCCGGTGCATACCGGCTTCTTCAACACCACCGACAACGCCTCGGGTTTTCTCAACACGGCCGTCGGCGGCACCGTTTCCGGTGTCGGCAACATCGGCGCCAACATTTCCGGCTTCCAGAACTTCGGCAGTGTCGCGGTCTCGGGCTTCAAGAACTACGGCACGCTGTTGTCCGGCATGTCGAACCTGGGCGACACCATATCGGGGATCGTCAACACAGGCACGGTGGCGCCGGCCAACCTCTCCGGCATCTACAACGTGGGCGCCAACTTCGCCGGCGCATTCTTCACCCAGATACCGCCGCCCGGAGAGTCGATCTTCAACCTGGGTCTGGCCAATGTCGGGCACAACAACATCGGCTTCGGCAACGTCGGCGACAACAACATCGGCTTCGGCAACGTCGGCGACAACAACATCGGCTTCGGCAACCGCGGCCTGGCCAACCTCGGATTCGGCAACCTCGGCGACGGCAACGTCGGTCTGGCCAACTTCGGCAACCTGAACAGCGGCTGGAGCAACCTGGGCAACTCCAATGCCGGATTCGCCAACGCCGGCAGCGTCAACCAGGGCTTCGGCAATGCCGGCAACACCAACACCGGCCTGGCCAACACCGGCGACGGCAACGTGGGAATCGGGTTCACCGGCAACGGCCAGCAGGGCTTCGGGGGCTGGAACTCCGGCACCGGCAACACCGGCCTGTTCAACTCCGGAACCAACAACACCGGGTTCTTCAACTCCGGCAGTGACAACAACGGCATCGGCAACACCGGCACCGGAAACTGGGGCATCGGCAACAGCGGCCACCTGAACACCGGTTTGTTCAACCCCGGCGAACTCAACACCGGCTTCTTCAACACCGGCCTGCTCAACACCGGCATCGGCAACACCGGCATCGGCAACTCCGGCAACTTCAACGCCGGCAACTTCAACACCTTCAGCTTCAACACCGCCAACTACAACACGGGCTGGGCGAACGCCGGCGACTACAACACCGGCCTGGGCAATGCGGGCGGCGTCAACACCGGCGCCTTCAACGTGGGCAGCTTCAACAACGGCATGTTCTGGCGGGGCGACTACCAGGGCCTGTGGGGCTACAGCAGCAGCACCAGCATCCCGGACACCGCGATCCCGCTGAACTTCCGGGTGCCGGTCAATGTCGACATCCCGATCACCGGCACCCTCGGCATCCTCACCGTCCAGGGCTTCACCATCCCGGCGGTTGACGTCACCACCACATTCTTCGAGTTCATCAGCGTCAACGCCGTCCACGTCAACCCGATCCCCATCCCGAACATCCGCATCGGCCTGCCTGCGATCACCGTCAACATCGGCACCTCCGCCGGCCCCATCATCGATGTCCAGGGCAACGGCGGCCTGCTTCCCATCAAGATTCCGTGGATCGACATCCCGCTGCGGCCGGGTGTCATGAACCTGACGACGTCTCCGTCGTCGGGCTTCTTCAACACCGGCAACGGCGTCTCCTCCGGGTTCGGCAACTTCGGTGGCAACGTGTCGGGCTTCTTCAACACAACCGCCGGGACCTCCGGCATCTCGGGCTACAAGAACTTCGGCGACTTCCTGTCCGGCGTCTCCAACTTCGGCCACACCGTCTCAGGTGCCTTCAACACCGGCCTGACCAACCCGGCCAACATTTCGGGCATCGAGAACATCGGCCACGACATCGCCGGGTTGTTCAACAACAACCCGGTCACCAACATCGGCTTCGCGAATCTCGGCCTGCAGAACATCGGCGCCGGCAACCTCGGCAACGGCAACGTCGGCTTCGGCAACGTCGGCAACGGCAACTTCGGTCTGGGCAACGTCGGTGACGGGAACGTCTTCAACGGAAACCTGGGCAACGGCAACACCGGCTCGGGCAACCTCGGCAACCTCAACATCGGCCTGGGCAACCTGGGGATCGGCAACCAGGGCTTCGGCAACAACGGCAATTTCAACATCGGCTTCGGCAACACCGGCAACAACAACATCGGTATCGGCTTGTCCGGCAACGGCCAGCAGGGATTCGGCGGCTGGAACTCCGGCAGCGGCAACATCGGACTGTTCAACTCGGGCAGCAACAACGTCGGGTTCTTCAACTCCGGGACCGGCAACGTCGGTATCGGCAACTCCGGCACCGCCAACATCGGCCTGGGCAACGCGGGTATCGGCAACTACGGCCTGTGGAACCCCGGCACCGGCAATACCGGTATCGCCAACGCGGGCACCTTCAACACCGGCCTGTTCAATACGGGCACCACCAACACCGGCATCGCCAACCCGGGTGACTACAACACCGGCTCGTTCAACACCGGCAACGTCAACACCGGCGACTTCAACCAGGGCAACTTCAACACGGGCAGTTTCAACACCGGCGACTTCAACACCGGCTTCGGCAACTCTGGCAACGTCAACACGGGTCTGCTCAACGGCGGCAACTACAGCAACGGCATCCTGTGGCGGGCCGACTACCAGGGCCTGTGGGGCACGCACCAGGAGTTCAGCATCCCCGAGTTCCCGGTACTCAACCTCGACATCAACATCCCGATCTACCTGCCGATCAAGGTCGACCTGGGCGCGCTGCTGCTCAACGGGTTCACGTTCCCGCGACTCACCATCAACGCGATCGGCATCACCAACTTCAACATCGGGCCCATCCAGATCCCGAGTGTCGGCGGCACCCTGCCGAAGATCAACGTCGATATCGGCAAGCCCGACGGTTCCACCGTCATACCGATCCAGATCCGCAGCCACCTGGGACCCATCCGCATCGTTTTCCTCGACATCCCCGCGACCCCCGGCTTCGGCAACACCACCGCCACCCCCTCGTCAGGCTTCTTCAACAGCGGGGCCGGCACGGTGTCGGGCTTCGGCAACCTGGGCGCCAGCGTGTCGGGCTGGTGGAACGGCACCAGCACCATGGTCTCGGGCATCCAGAACTTCGGAAACATGTCCTCGGGTTTTGCCAACCTGGGCCACACCGTGTCCGGGATCTACAACACCAGCACGGCCGGGATGGCGACGCCGGCCAACCTCTCGGGTCTCTACAACATCGGCACCGACGTGGCGGGTTTGTTCCGCAGCCCCACCGACACCATCTTCAACGTCGGCCTGGCCGATCTGGGCAAGCTCAACCTCGGCAGCGGCAACATCGGGGACTTCAACCTGGGCAGCGGCAACCTGGGCAGCCACAACTTCGGGTTCGGCAACCTGGGCGACGCCAACTTCGGGTTCGGCAACATCGGCGCCGGAAACCTCGGCTTCGGCAACGCCGGGCCCGCCCTGACCGAGGCCCTGAACAACATCGGCTTCGGTAACACCGGCAACGGCAACTTCGGCATCGGCAACACTGGCGACGGCAACTTCGGGTTCGGCAACACCGGCAACAACAACATCGGCATCGGGTTGTCCGGCAACAACCAGATCGGGTTCGGCCCGCTGAACTTCGGGGCGGACAACACCGGCCTGTTCAACGTGGGCATCGGCAACTCCGGACTGGCCAACGCCGGCAACTTCAACCAGGGCTGGGCCAACACCGGCAACAACAACATCGGGTTGTTCAACACCGGCGACAACAACATCGGCATCGGGCTCACCGGCAACGGCCAGAGCGGATTCGGCTCACTGATGTCGGGGGCGGGCAACACCGGGTTCTTCAACTCCGGCCACGGCAACACCGGCATGTTCAACTCCGGCTCGGGCAACACCGGCTACTTCAACTCCGGCACCGGCAACACCGGCATCGGCAACATGGGCATCGGCGGGGTCGGCATCGGGCTGTCCGGGAACAACCAGGTCGGCATCGGCGGCACCAACTCCGGCAGCTTCAACATCGGGCTGTTCAACTCCGGCACGGGCAACGTCGGCTTCGGCAACTCCGGCACCGGCAACTGGGGCATCGGCAACACCGGCACCAACAACACCGGCATCGGCAACTCCGGCACCTTCAATACCGGGCTGTTCAACACCGGCAACTTCAACACCGGCCTGGCCAACCCCGGCAACTACAACACCGGCCTGTTCAACATCGGCAACTTCAACACCGGCATGTCCAACACCGGCCATTTCAACACCGGCTACGCCAACCCCGGCGACTACAACACCGGCCTGGCCAGCTCCGGGAAGTTCGGCACCGGCGGCTTCATGACCGGCACCGCCAACAACGGCTTCTTCTGGCGCGACGACATGCAGGGCCTGATGTCCGCCAACTACACCATCGTCGTCGAGCGCGTCAACGCCGTGCTCACCGTCGACGCGCCACTGCACATCCCGATCACAGGCACCATCACCAACGTCAACGTCCCCGCAATCACCATTCCGCGGTTCGACGCCCGAGGCAGCCTCGACCTCGGCATTTTCAAGGGCACCGTCATCGCGCCGTTCGGGCCGATCACCATCCACGGCGGCGACATCAACGCGCCATCGAACACACCCATCACCATCAACTTCGGCACTCAGCCCGCGATCAACATCGACATCGGCAGCCCGGACCCCAACAACCCGACGATCATCCACCTGCTCGGGCTGGGCGGCGGCGGACCCGCCTACCTGCCGCTTATCGACATGAAGCCGACGCCGGGCTTCCTCAACGCCACCACTGGTTTCTCGTCGGGCTTCCTGAACTGGGGTACCGGCAATGCCTCGGGCCTGTTGAACTTCGGCAACAACTCCGGCATCTACAACGTCACCACCGGGGTGATCGGAAACTCCGGGCTGCAGAACTTCGGATCCATGCAGTCCGGCTTCTCCAACCTCGGCAACACCCTCTCGGGCTGGCTCAACACCGGCGGCGGCATCCCGGCGAACATCTCCGGCGCCCAGAACTTCGGCGTCGACCTGGCCGGCTTCTTCCGGGACGGCGTCAACCAGACGACCTTCAGCCTCGGCGTGGCCAACAACGGCTTCTACAACCTGGGCAACGCCAACCTGGGCGCCTACAACCTGGGCAACGCCAACATCGGCACCTTCAACCTCGGCGGCGCCAACATCGGCAACCTCAACATCGGCTGGGGCAACATCGGCGACCAGAACTTCGGACCTGCCAACATCGGCTTCGGCAACGTCGGCTTCGGCAACTCCGGTCTGGGATCGCTGCCCGCCGTCCAGAACCTCGGCTTCGGCAACACCGGGACCCTCAACATCGGCTTCGGCAACACCGGCACCAACAACATCGGCTTCGGCAACACCGGTGACGGCAACATCGGCATCGGCTTGGCGGGCAACGGCCAGGTCGGCTTCGGCGGCTGGAACTCGGGCAGCGGCAATGTCGGCCTGTTCAACTCCGGCACCAACAACGTCGGGTTCTTCAACTCCGGTGAGGGCAACTGGGGCATCGGGAACTCCGGCCACTTCAACACCGGGATCGGTAACACCGGTCAGGTCAACAGCGGCTTCTTCAACACCGGCCTGGTCAACACCGGCTTCGGCAACTCGGGCAATTTCAACACCGGCATCGCCAACTCCGGCAACGTCAACACCGGCAGCTTCAACCCGGGCAACTACAACACCGGCGGCTTCAACCCGGGCAACTACAACACCGGCTGGATCAACAACGGCGACTCCAACACCGGCATCGGGAACTACGGCGACTTCAACACCGGCGGGTTCAACGGCGGCAACTACAACAACGGGTTCTTCTGGCGGGGCGACTACCAGGGCCTGGGCGGGTTTCACTACGAAACCACGATCCCGCAGATTCCCTACGACTACAGCATTGCGGGCGACATCGAGATCCCGATCAGCGGAACCATCAACGCCGTCACCCAGGACTTGTTCACGATCGCGAAGTTCGACATCCCGATCAGCCTGGAAGTCACGATCTGCATCATCTACATCCCGTTCGTCGGCTGTGTGCTGAGCGGCACGCTCCCGGCGATCCCGATCACCACTCAGCAACTGGGCGGATGGACCATCGACCCCAGCGTGCTGAACCCCGAAACACCGCTGGTCTTCAACTTCTCCAACCCCCTCAGCATGGCCGGCAACGGCGGTCTGGGACCGTTCACCTTCGGCTTCGGCTACCAGCAGGCTCCGGGATTCTTCAACTCAGGTCCGGTGCCGTCATCGGGGTTCTTCAACTCCGGCGGTGGCGGCGCCTCGGGCTTCTTCAACGTGTCCGACGGCGCCGTGTCCGGTATCGGGAACGCGGTCAAACAGGTGTCCGGCGCGCTCAACGCCGGCGGCGTCGACCTATCGGGCTTCCAGAACTTCGGCACCCTGGAATCCGGGTGGGCGAACCTGGGCAACTTCTTGTCCGGCTTCTACAACACCAGCGTGCTCGACACCCTGACGCAGGCCTTCGTCTCCGGGGTCGGCAATGTGGGCAAAGAACTCGCCGGAATCTTCGGCGAGAGCCCGTAACTCACCGGCGCGAACGGGGCTGCCAGACGACCAGCGCCGTGCTCTTCGGCACCACCGCGACCTCGCGGCGCTGGTTGGCGCGCAACACCGCCAGTTCCTCGGCCATCTCCTTCAGCCTGGACTGCAGCGCCTCGACCTGATTGGTCAGTTCGATGATGCGCTTGATCCCGGCAAGGTTGACGCCTTCGTCCTGGGAGAGGCGCTGCACCTCGCGCAGCAGGTTCACATCATGCTCGGAGTAGCGCCGCCCACCGCCCGGGGTGCGCTGTGGGCTGACCAAGCCGAGCCGGTCATACGTGCGCAGGGTCTGCGCATGCATGCCGGCCAGCTCGGCAGCCACCGAGATCAGGAAGGTCCGCGATTCCTCACTCTTCTTCGGGTTCATCGCCATCAGCGATTACCTGCCCATCCAGCCCTTGGGTCGAAGCCACTGGAACGTTCGGCCGCCGCATAGGCTTCCAACGCCTCCTGGGCGGCACCCTCCAGGTTCGGCGGAACGGCCACCTTGACGGTGACGAGCAGGTCGCCGCTGCCGCCGCTGCGCTTGGGCACACCACGCCCACGCACCCGCAGAATACGGCCGTCTGCGGTGCCCTTCGGCACCCGGACGCCGACTTTACCGTCCAGCGTGGGCACCGAAAGCGTTGAACCCAAAGCTAATTCGGTAAAGCTGACCGGGACGGTGACGGTGAGATCGTCGCCGTCACGGCCGAACACCTTGTCGGGACGGACGTGGACGGTTACGTACAGGTCGCCCGACGGTGCGCCACGCAGCCCGGCCTCACCCTGTCCGGCCAACCGGATCCGCTGCCCGTCCTCGACGCCCGGCGGAATCCGCACGTTGATGGTCCGGGTACGGGTGGTGGCGCCGTTGCCGCCGCATTCTTCGCACGGGTGCTCGATGATCGAACCGCTGCCCCGGCATTCGGTGCAGGGCTCGGAGAAACCGAACGCGCCCTGATTGCGGCTGATCACACCCGCGCCGTTGCAGTTCGGACACACCTTCGGGCTGGTGCCCGGACGTGCGCCGCTGCCGTGGCAGTTGGTGCACGGCGCCGGACTGGTCAGCCGCAGGGGCATCGCCACTCCCTTGGCGGCCTCGACGAAATCGAGTTCCGTCTCGGTCTCCAGGTCGTTGCCCCGGCGCGGCCGACTGGGCCGGGTGGTGCCACCTCGCCCGAACAGGCCGCCGAACAGGTCGCCGATGTTGGCGCCGCCGGACCGGCCGGCGGCGTCGAACAAGTCGTTCAGGTTGAACTCGGCGCCATCACCACCTCCGCCGAAGCCGCCGAAGTTACCCGCATCGAACCGACGGCCACCAAAGCCGCCGCCGGCGAACAGCCGGCGGGTTTCGTCGTACTCTTTGCGCTTCGCTTCGTCAGACAAGACGCTGTACGCCTCAGAAACTGCCTTGAACCGTTCGGCTCCGGCGGGGTTCTTGTCCGGATGCAGATCGGAAGCCAGCTTGCGGTACGCGGTCTTGATCTGCTTGGCGTCGGCATCGGAGGGGACGCCAAGCTCCTTGTAGAAGTCTTTCTCGACCCACTCACGCTGAGCCATACCGCGTCACCTCCTTACCTTTCTTCTTGATTCTGTGCCTTGAAACGGGAATTAGTCACCGGAGCCGTCGGCGTTGTCGCTCGTGTCGGCCGGCCCGGTTGTATCGGCATCGCCCGGGTTCTGCCCGGAGGATCCGTCGGCGACGGTGTCGACGACAGCCACCAGCGCGTTGCGCAGCACGTGCTCACCGAGCTGGTAGCCCTGTCGCATCACGGTGCCGATCACCGGTTTGGAGTCAGGACCGCCGCCACCCTCGTGTTGCACGGCTTCGTGAAGCACGGGGTCGAAGTCCTCGCCTTCTTCACCGAATGGCTTGAGCCCCAGTCCCGTCAACACGTTCATCAGTTTGTCGGCCACGGCCTTGAGCGGACCGGATTCCAAATCACCGTGCTTGCGCGCGCGCTCGATGTCGTCCACCGCATGCAGCAGTTCGCCGACCACGGCGGCCCTGGCGCGGTCGGCCGCGGCCTGCTGGTCACGCATCGCACGCTTGCGGTAGTTGGCGAAGTCCGCCTGAACCCGTTGCAGGTCTTTGGTCAGCTCCGCCACCTTGTCCGATGAATCGCCGGGAGCCTGCTCTCCCGGCGCCGGAGCGCCGGGAGAGCCCTGCCGTACTTCACCAGTTTCGGGATCGATCCGCCGTTTGTCGGTGACCGTCACCGGTTCCTGTGGGTACTCGTCGGTCACTTGGACTCCCGGTCGTCGTCGACCACCTCCGCGTCGACGACGTCGTCCGAGCCGCCCTGGTCAAACCCGCCACCGGGCTGACCGCCGCCGGCGGCACCACCTTCGGCCTGGGCCGCTTCGTAGATCGCCTGCCCGAGCGCCTGGGACTCCTGGCCCAGCTTCTCCATCGCCGACTTGATCGCGCTGATGTCGTCGCCACCCAGGGCCGCCTTGGCCTCGCCGACCGCGGCTTCCACCTTGCTCAAGGTGTCCTCGGGAACCTTCGAGCCGCCCTCGGCTTCTCGTTGTTCCTTGACGAACTTCTCCGTCTGGTAGACCAGCGTCTCGGCCTGGTTGCGGACGTCGGCCTCCTCGCGACGCTTGCGGTCCTCGTCCGCGTGCGCCTCGGCCTCCTTGATCATCCGGTCGATCTCTTCCTTGGAGATGCCGGAGCCCTCCTGGATGCGGATCGTGTTCTCCTTGCCGGTGCCCTTGTCCTTGGCCGTGACGTGCACGATGCCGTTGGCGTCGATGTCGAAGGTGACCTCGATCTGGGGCACACCGCGCGGAGCCGGGGCGATGCCGGTCAGCTCGAAGCTGCCGAGCAGCTTGTTGGCCGACGCCATCTCGCGCTCACCCTGGTAGACCTGGATCTGCACCGACGGTTGGTTGTCGTCGGCCGTGGTGAAGGTCTCCGACCGCTTGGTGGGGATGGTGGTGTTGCGCTCGATGAGCTTGGTCATCACGCCACCCTTGGTCTCGATACCCAGGCTCAGCGGTGTGACGTCAAGCAGCAGAACGTCTTTCACCTCACCCTTGAGGACACCAGCCTGCAGCGCAGCACCCACGGCGACGACCTCGTCAGGGTTGACGCCCTTGTTGGGCTCCTTGCCGCCGGTCATCTCCTTCACCAGCTCGGTGACCGCGGGCATACGGGTCGAACCGCCGACCAGTACCACGTGGTCGATGTCGCCCACCGAGATGCCGGCGTCGGCGATCACCGACTGGAACGGCTTGCGGGTACGGTCCAGCAGGTCTTGGGTGATGCGCTGGAACTCGGCCCGGGTCAGCTGCTCGTCGAGGAACAACGGGTTCTTGTCCGCGTCCACGGTGATGTAGGGCAGGTTGATCGAGGTGCTCTGCGAGCTGGACAGCTCGATCTTGGCCTTCTCGGCGGCTTCACGAAGCCGCTGCATGGCCATCTTGTCCTTGGTCAGGTCGATGCCGCTGGTGCCCTTGAACTTCTCCACCAGCCAGTCGACGACGCGCTGGTCCCAGTCGTCGCCACCGAGGTGGTTGTCACCGCTGGTGGCACGTACCTCGACCACACCTTCGCCGATCTCGAGCAGCGAGACGTCGAAGGTGCCGCCGCCGAGGTCGAAGACCAGGATGGTCTGTTCCTTCTCGCCCTTGTCCAAGCCGTAGGCCAGCGCGGCCGCGGTCGGCTCGTTGACGATGCGCAGCACGTTGAGGCCGGCGATCTGGCCGGCGTCCTTGGTCGCCTGACGCTGGGCGTCGTTGAAGTAAGCGGGCACGGTGATCACCGCGTCCGCGATGTCCTCGCCCAGGTATGCCTCAGCGTCGCGCTTGAGCTTCATCAGCACGCGGGCGCTGATTTCGGGGGCGGTGTAGTTCTTACCGTCGATCTCAATGGACCAATCGGTACCCATGTGCCGCTTGACCGAGCGAATGGTGCGGTCCACGTTGGTGACCGCCTGGTTCTTGGCGGGCTGGCCAACCAGAACTTCGCCGTTGCGCGCGAACGCGACGACGGAAGGAGTCGTCCTCGAGCCCTCGGAGTTAGCGACGACGACGGGGTCGCCACCCTCCAGAACCGAGACGACGGAGTTGGTGGTCCCGAGGTCGATGCCGACCGCACGAGCCATAGTGATTCCTCCTGAATGTGTAGAGCATCTGTATTGCACTATGCTGAGTGAACCCCGCTCAAGACTGCTCCGGTGGACGCTCTGCTGTCAACCCAGACTTGAGTCTGATTCACTCAACTTGTCGATCATGCTAACGGTGTCGCCGCGGAGTTTGTTCCCCGGGTCCTATGCGAGCTCTATGAAAGCGGCAGGAAGCGGCGTTTCGCCAGGTGACCCGATGGTTAGACTCGGCGAAGAGACAGCTTTTGGGGGGAAGCGAATCATGTCAGCGAACAGTCGCATGCTTGCCTACAGCTCCCTGCTGGCGATGAATGCAGGCTGGGTCAACGCGGTGGCGATCCTCATCATGGCCGTCCCGGTGGGCAACTTGACCGGAATCACCACCCAGATCGGCATGGACCGGGCCCACCCCTGGCGATACGAAAGCCACGTCCTGTTCGCGATCTTGCTGGGGTTCCTGATCGGGGCCGCCATCGCGGGAGCGCTGCTTGCCTCCAAGCGGATGCCGATCGGCAATCGGCACGCCGCCGTGCTGTCGATTCAGGCCTCACTGCTGCTGCTGGCCGCCGCCGGCATCGAAGAGTCCGACGTCAAGTCCCTGATCCTGGGATCCGGCATCGAGCAGACCGCGGTACAGGCTTTTCTGGCCGCCGCCGCGCTCGGTCTGCAGAACGGGCTGACCTCCAGCTTTCGCGGGATGGCGGTCCGCACCACCCATTTCACCGGCACCGTCACCGACCTGGGGCTCATGTTGGGCCGCAGCCGTCAGGAGGGCATCGACAAGTGGAAGGCGGCAATCCTCTCCGCGACGTTGTTGCTGTTCCTCACCGGCGCGGTCGTCGGCCTGATGGCCGGTGCCCGCATCGGCGGCCATGCTCTTGTCGTTCCGGCGACGATCTGCCTGGTGCTGGCGGCTATCGGTATGGTGCGCAGCCGCAGGCGGCGCGAGCAGCCCACCACCGCTGAACCGGTCAGCGCTTAGGAATTCGAGCGCGACTCTTCCGGAGTCCACGGCAGCGGCGGCCGGGGCTGGCCGGGAAACAGGAAGTCGACGAACGACGCCACCGTCGGTTGCGGTTCGTGGTTTGCCAATCCCGGCCGCTCATTGGCCTCGATGAAGGAGTAGTCGGCGGCACAGACGTCGGGGACCAGGAGGTCGATACCGGCCACCGGGATCCCGATGGCGTCGGCCGCATTGACCGCCACCCGGCACAGTTCCTCGTTCACCGTGCCGGTCACGTCGTGCAACGTCCCGCCCTGATGCAGGTTGGCGGTGGCGCGCACCCGCAGCACCGTGCCCTCCGGCAGCACATCGTCCAGCTGCCAGCCTTCGTTGCGGACCGTCTCCCGCGCGAGGTCGTCGAGCGGGATGCGGGACTCGCCTTCGGTGGCGGCAGAACGCCGCCGGCTTTCGGCCTCGATCAACTCGCGCACACTGTGCCTACCCGTGCCGATGACCTCAGGCGGCACCCGCAACGCGGCCGCCACCACCCGGCCGTCGATCACCACCAGCCGCAGGTCGTCGCCATGCACCCGCTTTTCGATCAGCACTTCCGGGTCCTGCTCCCGGGCCCGCGCCAACGCCGCGGCGAGCGCCTCGGGACCCTGGCCGGCAGTCACCCCCACGGTGATGCCCTTGCCCTGCTCCCCCCGGCACGGTTTGATCACCGCCTCGTCAATCTCGTCGAGGAACGCGTAGTCGTCCTCGTCGAAAGTGGCCAGCCGCGCCGGCGGAACCTCGATACCCGCCGCCTGCACCAGACGCCGGGTCAGCCGTTTGTCATCGCACCGGCACATCGCGATCGCCGAGGTGTACTCGGACAGCGACTCGCGGGTGACGACGCTGCGCCCGCCGTGAGTGAGGCGCATTTCACCGGTCTCGGCATCCAGGATCTCGACCCGGATGCCACGGCGGAGGGCCTCTTCGGCGATGATCCGCGCGTAGGGGTTGAGGTCGTCAATGGTTTCCGGCGGCGAGGTGAACAACGGCTCGTTGATGGTGTTCTTGCGCTTGACCACCAGCACCGGGACGCGGCGGAAACCGATCTTCTCGTACAGGCCGATCGCGGCGTCGTTGTCGTGGGCGACCGAGAGGTCGAGGTAGGCCCGTCCCTGCTCGCGGAACCGGTCGGCCATGGCGAGGGTCAACGCCTGCCCGATGCCCGGCAGCGCAGCGGCCGGGTCGACCGCCAGCGTCCACAGGCTCGCGCCCCGCTCGGGATCCGCGAAAAGAGCCTCGTGGTCGACACCCGTGACGGTGCCGATCACCGCACCGTCGTCGTCGCGCACGGCCACCAGGTACGTCACCGCGTCGACGTGCAGATGGTTGTGCCAGATCGTCTCGACCGGCGCTGGAACCATCCCACAGCGCACAAAGACGCGGTTCATGGCGTCGGCCTCGGCCGGGGACCGCAAGGTGCGCACCGTGACACCTTGCGGCGCAGTGGCCGAGTCCGTGTGCTCGGCGAAGCGCAGCCGGTAGGTGTGACTGGGGTCGATGAACAGTTCGGTAGGCGCCTGCGCGACCACGATGTGGGATTCGCGCGCGTAGATACACACATCCCGGCGTCCCGGCGCCTCGTTGCGCAGCGCTTCGACGAGCGCGGCTGAATCGGCGAACGTCTGGCCGAATATGATTCGGCCCCAACCGAGTTCGAGCTCAACCTGCCGCGCGGACACGTCGGCCGGGTGCGAGGCGTCGTGGAGGTTGAGTGTGATGAACTCGGGATGATCTTCCGCGACACCCATGGCGCTCATCCGGCTGGCCCCGTGAGGCCGGCCGCGCCGCGGCCGCGCGGCAACTCCGATCGACTAATCATGATCGGCGTTGTTTACCCATTTTCCCGCGATTGATCACCGATCCCGGCTCCCGCCCCGCCCCGCCCCGCCCCGCCCCGCCAGAGTATTAGAGCATTTGCTCTGTTACTATGCCGGTCATGCCGCGCCCCCGAGTCCACGACCCGGATACGGTGCTCGATGCCGTCGAGTCGCTGGCCGTCGCCTCCGGACCGGCGGCAGTGACCATCCGGGCGATCGGTTCGGCCGTCGGCGTCTCCAACGGCGCGCTGTATCACACGTGGGGTTCGCGGGCGGGCCTGCTGGCCCAGGCCTGGCTGCGGGCGGGCCGCCGGTTCCTGCAGGCACAGAACGCACTGGTCGACGCGGCCTTGTCGGCGCCGGACCCCCAGGCCGGCCTCGAGGCAGTGGCGGCCGCCGCGGACGCACCGGCGGCCTTTGCCGAGCAGCACCCGGACTCGTGCCGGCTGCTGCTGACGTTACCGCGGGAAGAGCTGATCGATCCCGATCTACCGGCCGAAATCATCGCTGAGATAAGGGATCTCGAAGCGCGGCTGGTCGACCTGATGATCCGGCTGGCACGCGCGGTCTGGGACCGCAAGGACGCCGCCGCGGTGGATGCGATCACGATCTGCATCGTCGACCTGCCGACCGCGATCCTGCTGCGCCGCGACCGCCTGGGCAGCACGACGGCGCGCGAACAGCTGCGCGCCGCGGTGCGCGCCGTGCTGCACATCGAGCCACCGATACGCCAACCCGAAAGACCGCACTCCGAAAGGAAGAACCAGTGATCAGCCTGCGCTACGACGAGAAGATCGCGATCCTCGATCTCGGCGACGACGAGAATCGTTTCTCCCCAAGCTTTCTCGACGACATCAATGACCACCTCGATGAGATCGAAGCCGGTGGCGCGCACGCCCTGGTCACCACCGCGACCGGAAAGTTCTACACCAACGGGCTCGATCTGGACTGGCTCTTCGCGCACGGCGACCAAACCCAGTGGTACGTGAGCCGGGTCCAGGATCTGCTGGCACGGATGCTCACGCTGCCCATGCCCACCGCGGCGGCGATCGTCGGTCACGCATTCGGCGCCGGGGCGATGCTGGCCGTTGCCCACGACTTCCGGGTGATGCGCGACGACCGCGGGTTCTTCTGCTTCCCCGAAGCGGACATCAACATTCCGTTCACCGACGGCATGGCCGCGCTGATCCAGGCCAAGCTCACCCCGCAAGCCGCGGTCGCCTCCATGACCACGGGACGGCGCTTCGGCGGAACCGACGCGGCGACAAGCGGTATCGTCGACGCCACCGCGGGCGAGGGCGCCGTAACGACCGCCGCGCTGGAAATGCTGCGCCCCCTGGGCGCCAAGGACCGCGGCACCTTGGGTGCGATCAAACAGACCATGTTCGGCACGGCCGCCCACACGCTCAGAGCGGCCGCCGACGGCTGACATTGGCAAGGACCAGCTGGGTGTTGTAGGGCGCCCCGACCGGCACGCCGTGCCCGTCGGCCTGCGTATTCCATTGACTGGCAAATATTTTCATCCGGCCCAGAGTGGATCCGGGAACAATGTAGCCGCCATAGTTCTGGGCTACGAAGTTCGGGCCGGCCGGGTCGCTCTGCTGCATGAGCACCGTTCGAACGCCCGCGCTGAAGATGTCGGTGGGCCTGTCCGCGACCCACACCTCCACCGTCCCATCGGGCCCACTGCGCACGTTGAATCCTGCCAGCACTGCGCAACCGTCGACCTCCCGGAAGCTCAGCTCGCCGAAACTGTTGGGGCTGATGACAGTTGGGGCCCGTCCCGGCCGGCCCCAGGCTGCATGGTCGCCGCGCACGTAGGGTCGCCACGACGAGCGGTCGGTGAACGCATCGGGGTGAGCCCGGTAGAGCGTTACGCCCCGGCTGCGGTCGAAGGCATCGGCGACGATGTACACATAACCGTCGGCGGCCTGGTAACCGCTGATCTGCGACTGGCCACTGTCGGCGTAGCTGCCGGGACGCCAGGAACCTTTGACCGGCTTCCAGCCGTCGGCCGGGCGATCGGTGACTTCCACCAGCCACGACCCGCCCCTGGCCCGCAGGTCCTCGGTACCGACCACCAGCATGTACGTCCGGCCGCCGACCAGCACGCTGCCCGCGGGCAACGTGTTCATGCCGCGCGCCTGACGAGGCGGGATAAAAAGCGGGTTGGGACTACCGCGCGGCCCGGTGAGCGGCGCACCGAAGTGCGGGTGGCCGGCGGCGTCGAAGGTCACCGGCACCGCCACGGACGGGTAGTGCGGGTGGGTGCCCACCCGGTCGCCGCCGAACGAATCCCCGAACACGGCCACATAGGACCCACCGGGCAGTTGAACGACCTCGCCCAGGTCGGCAGCGCCGATGCCGGGCACACCACCGCGGGCGCCGGTCCCGGCGATCGGACCGAGATTGCGCACCTCGCCATGGCGCATCGCTTACGTTCGCTCTTCGATCAGCGACAGCAGCGCCCGGACCGCCGCGCTCGCCGGGCGCGTGGCCGACGTCGCGACGTAGAGCCGCCAACACAGCTCGTGGTCGGCGACCGGCACGGTCACCAGACCGTCGTCGTCGATGTCGTCGAGAATGGTCCAGCTCAGAAACCCGATGCCGAGCCCGTTGCGGATGTAGGCGGCCGCGGTGCCCAGATCGGCGACCTCCAGGGTGACCGTCCGGTCCACCCCGGCGGCAGCGAACGCTTTGTCGATGACGATCCTGGTGCCGTACCCCGGCGGCGCGTCGACGAACGACATGCCGGCCAGTTCGGCCAGTGTCACCGACGAACCGGTGGCCAGCGGATGGTCGGCGGGCACCACCAGGTGCAGCTTGACGGCGGCTACCAGTTGCGCGTTCAGGCCGGCCGGCACGTCGCCGGGAAAGACGAGGAAGGCGATGTCCAGATCCCCGTCACGCAGTTGCCGTTCCAGCCCCGTCGTGCCGGCGCGGGCCGCGCGCAGCTGTACCCGAACCTCGGGGTGACGGGCATGCAAGTCTGCCAGCACAGTGGGCAGGTCGATCACGTTGATCGAGGTCAGCGTGCCGACGGTGACGGTGCCCCGCACAGCGCCGCGGGTGGCGTGCACGGCGTCCTTGGCGGCCGAGGCGGCGTCGAGGGTGGCGCGGGCGTGCGGCCGCAGCTGTTCACCCGCCGGTGTCAGGCGCACCCCGGCCGGCCCGCGGATGAACAGGTCGGCACCGAGTTCGCGTTCCAGCGCCCGGATGGTCGCCGACACCCCGGACTGGACGACGTGTAGCCGTTTGGCCGCCCGGGTGAAGCTCAGATTGTCCGCAACAGCGAGGAAGTACTCCAGCTGACGCAGTTCCACCCAGGAATTATCACCATTTGTGCTGGTGTCGATCAAGAAATTTCGCTGGCAGTGATCGCAGGGTCCGGCGTACCTTCGGCCCGGTGGAGGTCACCGAAATGCGCTGCTTATCGCGATGCGAAGAGCACCGATTCGCGGGTAGCGGTCGGGGCCGTGCCGGCCGCGCATCCCGCGGTGGGCCCGCGCGGGTATCGGAGGCATGATGCGCACCATCGCACTCGAAGAGCACTACGCCACAACGCCATTCCTGAGCGGACCGGGCAGCTGGCTGAAATCGCAACCCACCATTTGCGAGGCGCTCGTCGACCTCGGCGAGACCCGCATCAAGGCCATGGACAGCGCCGGCATCGACGTGGCCGTGTTGTCCCTGGTCGCCCCCGGCGTCGAGCAGCTCGACGGTCCGGCGGCCATCCGGTTGGCCCGAAGCTGCAACGACGAGCTCGCAGCGGCCGTACAGCGGTATCCAGAGCGGCTGGCGGGTTTCGCCACCCTGCCGATCAGCGAGCCCGACGCGGCGGCCACCGAACTCGAGCGCATGATCGGCAACGGCTTCGTCGGCGCGGTGGTCAACGGCCACTGCCGGGGCGTCTATCTCGACGACCCGCACTTCGAGCCGGTCCTCGACCGCGCCGCGGCCCTGCGGGTTCCGATCTATCTGCACCCGACCGTTCCGCCCCCGGCCGTCGTCGAATCCTGCTACGCCGGGTTCACCGAAGACGTGACCTTCGCGCTGGCGACGGTGGGATGGGGCTGGCACATCAACACCGGCACCCACGTGCTGCGCCTCATCCTCGGCGGCGTGTTCGACCGGCACCCCGAACTGCAGGTCATCATCGGCCACATGGGAGAGGCGCTGCCCTTCATGGTGCCGCGATTCGACGCCACACTGCGCCCGGAGCTGACCGGTCTGCGGCGTCCGGTCAGCTCCTACCTGCGGGAGAACCTGACCTATACGTTCGCCAACTTCAACAACGAGGCCACCTACGCCAACCTGATGGCCCAGATCGGGGTAGACCGAGTGGCCTTCTCCACCGATCACCCTTTCGGGTCCATGACCGCCGCACGCGGCTTCCTCGACCGGCTGCCACTCACCGACGACGAGCGGGCCGCCATCAGCCACCGAAACGCCGAGCGCCTGCTGGGGCTGTGAACTGCCGGCGCGCTGAGGGTGGGATAGCCTGACGCGATGGCAGCGCCCGCGCGCGCGTTGGACCGCGAGGACGCGGGTTACCACAAGGCGCTCAAGAACCGGCAGATTCAGATGATCGCCCTGGGCGGCGCGATCGGAACCGGGTTGTTCCTCGGCGCCGGCGGGCGGCTCGCGTCGGCCGGCCCGGGGTTGTTCATCGTTTTCGGCATCTGCGGCGTCTTCGTGTTCCTGATCCTGCGCGCCCTCGGTGAGCTGGTGCTGTACCGGCCGTCGTCAGGTTCGTTCGTGTCATACGCGCGTGAATTCTTCGGCGAGAAGGTAGCTTTCGCCGCCGGCTGGATGTACTTCCTGAACTGGGCGATGACCGGCATCGTGGACACCACCGCGATCGCGCAGTACTGCCGCTACTGGAAAGTGTTTCAGGTCGTCCCGCAGTGGACACTGGCGCTGATCGCGCTGGTCGTCGTCGTGTCGATGAACCTGATCTCGGTCAAGCTGTTCGGTGAGCTGGAATTCTGGGCCGCCCTGGTCAAGGTGCTGGCACTGGTGACGTTTCTGATCGTGGGCACCGTCTTCCTTGTCGGCCGGTTCAAAGTCGACGGCCACGACACCGGGTGGTCGCTGTGGAGCAGCAACGGCGGCCTGCTGCCGACCGGTCCGCTGTCACTGCTGCTCGTCACCTCAGGAGTGGTATTCGCTTACGCCGCAATCGAACTGGTTGGCATCGCGGCCGGCGAGACCGCGGAGCCGGAGAAAGTCATGCCGCGGGCGATCAACTCGGTGGTATTCCGGATCGCGGTCTTCTACATCGGGTCGACGGTGCTGCTGGCCCTGCTACTGCCCTACACCGCGTACAAGGACGGCGAGAGCCCGTTCGTGACGTTCTTCAACAAACTCGGTATCTCGTGGGGCGACGACCTGATGAACCTGGTGGTGCTCACCGCGGCGCTGTCGAGCCTGAACGCCGGCTTGTATTCCACCGGACGGATCCTGCGGTCGATGGCCATCAACGGCAGCGGCCCCAAGTTCACCGCGCCGATGTCCAAGAACGGCGTGCCGTTCGGCGGCATTCTGCTGACCGCCGGGATCGGCCTGTTCGGCATCGCGCTCAACGCCGTGACTCCCAAACACGCCTTCGAGATCGTGCTGCACATCGCCGCGACCGGCGTCATCGTGGCCTGGGCGACGATCGTTGCCTGTCAGCTACGGTTCGACCAACTGGCCAAAGCAGGGGAAGTGGAGCGCCCGGCGTTCCGCATGCCGCTGTCGCCCTACACCGGGTGGGTCACGCTCGCCTTCCTGGCCGGTGTGCTGGTGTTGATGCTGTTCGACAAGGTGTACGGGCGCTGGATGCTGGCCGCCATGGCGTTCGGCGTCCCCGCCTTGATCGGCGGCTGGTTCGTGGTGCGGGGCCGGGTGCGTGACGCCGCAGCCGAGGCCGAAGCCGATGCTGAGGCCGAAGCCGACGCCGGGTAACGCTTTGCCATCGGCGCCGTTCCAAGCGCGCGTCACTGCGATGACTCGGGTCTTCCCGTGCGTAATCTGACTTCTGATATCAGATGTCCCCGGGAGTAGTGCGTTGCGGTTTTTGCAGAAGGCTGGGTGGGTTCCGCTCGCCGTCACCGTGCTGATCGCCGGATGCAGCACCACGATCGACGGCAGGCCGGTGGCCAGCCCAGGTGGCCGGGGTCCGGCCGAACCTACGTTCCCGACGCCCAGACCCAGCGCCTCTGCCCCGGCGGCACCGACTACGCCCATCGCGCTGCCGCCCACCAACCCTCCGTCGACCAACCCGGCGCCCGGCACAATCACGCTCAAACCCGACCAGAACGGCTACGTCTTCATCGAGACCAAGTCGGGCATGACGCGCTGCCAGATCAACAAGGAAAGCGTCGGCTGCGAAGCGCCGTTCACCAACTCACCTCTGAAGGACGGTGAGCACGCCAACGGCGTCCACATCACCTCCGACGGAAACGTGCAGTGGGTGCTCGGCAACCTGGGTGCCATCCCCACCGTCACGATCGACTACAAGACGTATGACGCACAGGGCTGGACCATCGTCGCAACCAAAGAAGGCACCCGCTTCTCCAACAACGGCACCGGACACGGCATGTTCGTCAGTGTCGAGAAGGTGGACACTTTCTGAGCGCTGACCGTCAGCCGATGGTCCGCGCAAACCACTCGAGGACGGGCGGCGCCACCTGGTCCAGCGCCGACTCGGCGATGATCCAGTGCGGAAGCCCGGAATGGACCTGGTGTTCGGCGCCGTAACGCTTGGCGATCTGCCGTGAGGCCGACGACGCGACGTTTCGGTCCTCGCCCGCGCTGACGCAGAGCACCGGGCACGTCACTTCGGACGCGTTGACCCGGGTGACGGATGCTCCGACCAGCATCTGCCGGTAGACCCTGCCGGAGTCGCGAACCAGCTGCGGTACCAGAGCATCCTGTTCGGCGGCCGGCAGCGTGCACAGCGGGACTTCGCGCATCGTCCGCGGCGACGGCAGAATCGGCCTGCCCGCCAGGATGCTGGGCATCAGCGGCGCCAGGTGCGGAAGGGGTTTCAGCTGCGGCCACAGGATTCCGGGCGGTACCGAGGCCAGCAGCACCACGGCACGGGGATCGCGCGCGGCCGCCAGTTTCTGGGCAAGTAGGCCCCCCAGGCTGTGACCGATGATGACCGGTGGTGCAGCGAGCCCGTCGTAGACGCGCAGGACAGACTCGTAGAGCTCACCGATGCCGCTGCGGCGCAGCACGGCGTCGTCGGACGGTTCCCGCCCCGGCAATGCCGGTGCAACGCAATCGAATCCAGCCTCGCCGAAGAAGTCGGTCCAGGGCTTGAGCAGAGACGGACGCCCGAATGCTCCGTGTATGAACAGGACCGGCGGGCGTGGGTCGTTCGGCGCCATCGGCGATTACATCCTTTCCAAGGATTCTTGCGAGAACTGGGTCTACACATGCAGACACCGCAGGTGCGGGAAATTCATCGCCAGGTTCGTCGCCCGCTGCCCTTGCCGGTCCGCACCGACCTATAACATCGGAACCGTGGCACGTTACGGCCCACCAGACGACTTCAACAACCAGCCCACCCAGTACGGCGGCTACGGCGGACAACCCCCTCAGGGCCCGCCTCCGGGAGGGCCGCCCCAGGGACCTCCTCCCTACGGCCGGCCGCCCCAGGGTCCGCCGCCCGGTCCCCAGCATCAGCCGACGGTAGAGGGACCTCCGCCACCCGGCGGCACGCCGCTACAGAACCAACCGACGGTGGAGCACTCGCCGCACGGCCAGCCGCTGCAGTACCAGCCGACTTCGGAGGGCATCGCGCCGGAGCAGTACGACCAGCTCGGAGCCGAGGATTCCGATCAGGAGGCGCGGCCCTGGTACCGCAGGCCGGTGACGCTGATCGGCTGGGCGATCCTTGTGCTGATCCTGCTCGCCCTGATCGCCTACGGCGTCACCCAACTGCTCGGCGGCGACAAGAGCAACGGCCCGGCTCCCGGCACCACGTCGACGTCGACGACCTCGACCACCACCACGACGACCACCACCACCACCACGACCGAGCCGACGACGACCAGCGAACCGACGACCACGCCCACCGCGGCTCCGCCGGCCAACCCGCCGCGCAACCAACCACCCGGATCGCAACCGACGCAGCAACCGAGCCACCGCCCGCACCTGCCTCAGCTGCCGTCGACCATCACCGTTCCGGGTGGTCCCACCATCACCCTGCCCAACCTGCCCCGTTAGCACTTGGTCAAGGTTTGATTGCTGATCGGTCACGGGCGGCGCGCGCTGGGCTGCGGCGCTGGGGTTAGCGAATACAGTCGGCGCCCGTGACCAGGTACGACCCGCCTGAATACGGCGCCAACGACCCGACCGCCTACGGCAACTACGGCTACGGGCCCGGCGCCGGCGGGTACGGGCAGCCGGCCGGTGGCGGATACCCGCCCGAACCGGAACCTGAGCCCACACCCGGCTGGCGTAAGCCACTTGCCCTGGTCGGATGGGGACTGCTGATCGCGGTGTTGATCGCGCTGATCATCTACGGAATCGTGCTGCTGGCCCGCGGCCGTCCGAGCCCGGCGACAGTGACCACCACGGTGACCACGGTCGCCCCGGCGACGACGACCACGACCACGACGGCGCCCACCACAACCACAACCACAACCACAACCACAACCACGACCACCACCACGTCGACCACGACCACCACCAGCACCACGACCGAGCCCACCACCACGACCACGACGCCGACCACGACGTCCGCATCGCCGACCACCACGCCCGCCAACTCCCCGGCACCCGGCGCGATTCCCAGGCTGCCGTCGCAGATCACGTTGCCGGCCATACCCACCGTCATCAATCTGCCGCCGGGACTGTGACCCGGCCCCGCCCGATCCGCGACGGCTAGGGTGGGGAACGGCCCCCGACCGCAGCGAAACAAGGGATTTACGAAGGGTGTGGATATGAGCGAGCCGCTCGGGTTGTCGATCGGAGTGGCCAACCTGGTGGCTGCCCGCTCCGGTAGCGTCCCGGTCTCCCGCACCCCGGTCGTGACGCTGTTCGAGAACCGTCAATCCGAGGTGGGGCTGCCCGAAGAAAACCCGAATCTGACCGAACCCGGCCTGGTACTGCGCGGATTCGTGGAGCGCGTCGGTGATCCGGCGCCGCTGGTGGCGGCCGACGGGACCAAGTACCTGGGGCAGGCCCTGACCATCGAGGCATTGGAAGCGATGGCCCGCACGGTCGGCTACGGCAGACCGATCACGGTCGCCGTCCCGGCGTACTGGTCGGACAATCAGGTCGCCGCGCTGCGCCAGGAGCTGTTCGCCCAACCCGATCTGACGGCGCATGGCGGCACACCGACGCTGATCTCCGACGCCACCGCGGCGCTGGCGGCGGTCAAAGCCCGGCCCGGGTTCCCCCGGCAGGGCGTCGTCGCGCTGTGCGACTTCGGCGCCGGCGGCACGAGCGTCACGCTGGCCAACGCCGGATCGGACCTTCAGCAGATCGGCAGCACCGTTCGCTACAGCGAGTTCTCCGGTGACGACCTCGACCAGCTGACTCTGAATCACCTGTTGGCCACCGCCCCCGGCGTCGACAGCGGCGGCGACGTATCCAACACCGCGACGTCGATGGGTTCGGTGACGCGGATGCTGAGCGCCTGCCGTGCCGCCAAGGAGCAGCTGTCCGCCGCAACGGTGGCCACCGTCGGCACCGGTGATCAGCGGCTGACCCGCAGCGAATTCGAACAACTCATCGCGCCACCCCTGGACCGGTTCATCGGTTCTATCGGAGATGTACTGCAGCGCAACGGGATTGGGCAACTGGCCGCGGTCGCGATCGTCGGCGGCGGGGCCGCCATTCCACTGATCACCACGCGGCTCTCAGAACGCCTGCGGGTGCCGGTCTTCTCTACCGCGCAACCGATGTTCGCCGCGGCGATCGGGGCCGCGACGCTCGGCGACGCGCAAGCGGCCTCGGCCGGCGCAGCCACCGGAATCGGCCCGGCCGTCGGCCTGCCGACAAGCATGCTCGGCGCCGCCACCGGTCCTGAGACGTTGGCTTCCCCGACCGCGCCGGTGGACACCGAAGCGTTCTCCGACAGCGCCCGTCAGGAGACCGACCGGGCGCTGGCGTGGTCCGAAGACAGCGGCACGGGCATGGAGCCGGTCCCCTACACCGGCCCCGCCGACTACACCGGCCCGGTCGAGCCCCCGCCCGGCCCCCCGCCCCCTGACACGCGGCAGGATCGCTACGCGGGCGAGCCCGAGGTCCCGCCCTGGTACCGCAGACCGGCCATCCTGCTCAGTCTGGCCGGCGCCGCCGCAGCCGTCATCCTCGCCGTCGTGCTGGCGCTGACCCTGCGCCCGACCAACGCCAAACCGGTCGTCACCACCTCGCAGCCGCCGCCCTTCACCACCGTCGTGACCGGGCCGGACAACAGCCCCACGGAGACGGTGGTCACGCCGCCACCTGTCACCGTGACCACCACGCCGTCGACCACCACCACCACACCGAGCACCTCGGCGACGACGTCGACCACGTCCAGTACGACATCGACCACGACGACGACCACGACGACCACCCAGCCCACCACCACGACCACGACCACTCAGCCGACGACGACCCAACCGACCACCACGCAGCAGACCACCACACAGGCACCGCCGACGACCACCCAGAAGCCGCCTACCACGACGGCGGCACCGGTGACGCCCACCACCGCGGCGCCCGCTCCCGCCCCCGGGGGTTAGCGACCCGGGAACTCGGTGAGCAGCGCCTCGGCGCTGCGGACTGCCGCACGGCAGGCCCTAGTGGTGAAAGGGTCGTTGAGCGGGTGCTCGGCCCGACGGCGCCAATGTTGTGCCGCGGCGAAAGCCGCCCGCGAGACCTCCTGGGGATTGGCCTGGCATACCTGCGGATCGAGACCGAGCCTGCTGGCCGGCGCGGTGCCCGCACCGCCGATGATCCGGCGCAGCAGCACCACGTCGGCTTCCTTCAAAGTCGTTGTGCGAGAAGACAACTGACTCAAGAGTCGTAGTTCTTCGAAGGCGTGGGTATCGGCCAGCAGGGGGTCGATGTCGGCGATCACGTACGGCGTGGCCAGCACCGGATGTGACTCGACGAACCGGCGCAACGACACCAGCGCGGTGTGCGCCTTGAGCATGTCGGAGCGCTGCGCGAACTGCTGGTCGATGACATTGCGCAACGTCACCAGGCCGCTGCGCTCGAGCAGTTCGTTAGCCAGCCCGGACGCGTCCGCGACCCCGGCCGCCAGCACCGCGATCGAGATGCGGATGCCGAACATGCCGAACCGCTCCAGCAGATGCGCACGGGTCGCCGCGTCCACCGGCAGCGGGCTGTCCGGGCGCACGAAGCGGTCCACGCTCAGCAGCGCTCGGTTGAGCTCGGTGGCGTCGGACGCGGCGAGCTTCTGCAACGCGACGAATTCGCTCTGGCGCAGTGTGCGCGCGGTCATCGCGAGCAGTCCCGACACCGGCACCACCGCCTGACAGATCCCGGTCTGGTTCATCTCGCTGGTGAACCGTCGGGCGACGTCGTTGGCCGACAGCATCGCATCGATGCGGCCGGCGCCGATCTCGTCCGCCCGCGATGCCACTCCGATGATGCCCAGCGCCCCGGCCGAACCGCCCACCAGACCACCGATCTGCTTGAGCAACGCGATGTCGGCCGCGTTGAGCGTGCGCAGCAGGAACACCACCGCGTCGACTCGCGGCACCCCGTCCGGAGGAACGAGCAGTCGGAGCGTGCGCTCGGAGGCATCCCGCGTCAACGAGGACGTGCCCGGAGTGTCGATGATGGTGGCCTGCGTCAGCTCCTGGGCCGGCCACTCGACATCCAGGTGAGCCACCTCCACCGGATTGAGGTTGCGCAGGTCGAAACTCAGGCCGTCGCGATGGGTGATCGGCACGTTGCTGCGCCGCCCGCCCTGGTGGATCGCGGTGACTTTCGGCGTCGGCCCGTGCCGGAACCAGGTCACGATCCTGGTTGCCTCGGTCGCGTCCGTCGGTGCGATATCGTCGCCGACCAGCGCGTTGACCAGGGTGGACTTGCCCGCCTTGAGGGTGCCCGCAAGTGCGATCCGAATCGGCTCGTTGAGCCGCGCGCCGATCCGTTCCAGCTCGTGGAAGACATCCGGGCGTTGCCGGTAGGCCGGTTCACCCCGATAAGCCTGGATGGTTCCGCCCAGGATGGCGCGGACCCGATCACTTGTGCTCACGCTCGTCCTATGGTGGCCGGTTGCCGCAGCTTGTCCAGGTTTTCGACGACCTGACGCAGAATATCCAGTTGCCGCTCCAGTTCGCGCACCCTGGTGTCACGCTCCACATCCTCCAGATGGGCAGCGGTCAGGGTTGCCTGCAGCGATTCGTTGAGCGAGCGGCTCAGTTCGTTGGCGATGTCGCGGTAGTGGTCGCGCAGCTTGCGGTGGATCGTTTTGAGCCGGTCGCGGGACTCCTTGCCGACGACGAAGGAGACCTCGTCGACGAAACGCCGGACATTCGCCTTGGCTTCGGCGCGGGCCCGCAGCAGCCGGCTCTGCTTCTCCTCCTTGTAGGCCATGCGGCCGAGCAAGAGCCCGGCGCCCACCGACACCGGGTTGAACAGACCGAGTCCGGCCACCGAAGACAGCATGCCGATCATCACCACACCGCCGTAGGAACCCCGGAGCCCCGAGAGGGCTTTCTGTCCCTTGCCCTGCGGCTTGGATTCGAGCTCGGCCAGCGCCTTGAGGGAATCGAAGTCGGTGGCCATCAGGCGCGACGTCAGTTCCGGCGACATCACCGAGTTCAGGCCGGCATCGGCGAAAGAGCGGGCGACGTCGTCGGCCAGGGCAGCCGAACGCTGGTATGCCCAGACGAAGTTGTCGCCGACCGCGGTGGCGATCGCGTCCTCCGCTTCGGCGCCGATTTCCGCCCAATGCAGAGTGGGGTCGCACGAATCGATGCGTTTCTCGATCTCGTCGGTAACGGCACGGAAGCGTGCCCGCAGATCGTGGTCGACGTCATTGCTCACATCGGTGAAGCCGTCGGTGAGCACCTGCTGCCACAGCGCGGTGGCCTGCAGGGCATTCTCGGCGTCGCGCTTGCGTCGCTGCAGATCACTTGCCAGTCGATCGCGCAGGCCGGGATCGTTGACCGACGACAGTTCCGATCCTGCCGCCATGGTCAATTGGTCTGCGGCAGAGCGGATGTCGTTGAGCACCTCGTCACGCACCCGGTCGTTTTCGCGGGTGAGCACCTTTTCGCTCAGGAATTTGACCACGGCCGGGAAATTGGACTCGTCGTTGAGTTCCTTATCGTTGAGACTCACCGCGTGGCTGCGCAGCAGCGACGAGACCGGGATGATCGGCAACGGCACCCGGGCGCGCTGCAGGTGATTGGCGTTGGCGTTGACGACCTGGCGCCAGTGCGGATACAGGTCGGTCTTGGTTGCAACGATCACCCCGACCGGGCAGATCTGGTGCGCCTTATGCAGGAACCACATCTCGGGTTCGGTGAACTCCTGACTGGCGTCGCTCACCATGAGCATCGCGTCGGCATCGGGCAGCAGACCGAGGGTCGCCGAGAGGTGCGGCTGCCCGTGGCCGCCCACGCCGGGGGTGTCGATGAACACCAGGCCGCCCTGCAGCAACGGGCTGGGCGCGCCTATCTCGACCCGCAGCACTTGCCGTCCGGTGGCCTGGGGCGCCCGGCGCAGATCAGCGTTGATGTCCTCGACCGGGATGTCGACGGTCGTTGTTTCGCCGTTGGGTCCCGCGGCGAGGACGAGCCGGGCCGACGGCTGCGCGCTGTAGCTGACGACGGTGATCACCACCGTGGCTTCGTCGTCACCCACCCGGGCGACCGGCAGATTCAGCAGGGAGTTGAGCAGCTGACTCTTGCCTTGCTTGAGCTGCCCGGCAATGACGACGCGGATGTTGGGGTCGGTGATCCGCTGCCTGGCCCGACGCAGCCGTTCCACCAGATCACCGCGTTTGTGCAGCTCAGCGAGGGCGATCGTGTGATCGATCAGTTCCACGATCACGCTGACCCGACGCGGGTCATCGGGTTGTGTCACCGTGCTGCCCCACTTTCTTGCGGTCGCGGTCTGTCAGATCAAGGTATGCGGACAAACCGGCGGGGACCATGATGGTCCCCGCCGGATTGGTTCGGTTCTATCGATCAGAACCCGTGGTGGTCGGCCGGACCGTGCGACGCCGGCGGCTCGGTGTGCGCGGGCGGGGTGTGCGGAGCCGGGTCGTGGCCGAACACCGACGGGCTCTGCGGCTCGTGGTGCGTCGGCTGCGGCTGCTCAACCGGCTGGTGCTGCTGCGGCGTGAACACCGGGCCGTGGTCGGCCGGGGCCGGGTGAGTCGGCGCGGGCGTGTCCGCCTGCGGGGCGGGCGTGTGCGGCGTGTTGATCACCGGCGGGTTCGCACCGCCGTGGCCGGTACCTGCACCGCCCTGTCCACCCGGCGTCTGGATGACCGGGCCGTGGCCACCGCCGGCCGGAGGTGTCGTGCCGCCGGTGCCGGCACCGCCGCCGGTGATGACGGGTCCCTGGCCGGACGGGAAGGTCGGGTTGTGGTCGCCCGGGGTGACACCCCCGCCGGCACCAGCACCGGCACCCGCGCCTGCGCCAGCACCTGCGCCGGTGCCTCCGGGGTTGACCCCGCCCGCACCCGCGCCACCCGCGCCGACACCGCCACCGAGCGTCGTGCCTTCCTGGCCGAGGATGTCGCCGTGTCCGCCCGCCCCGGCACCACCGTGGGCGCCGGGCCCGGTCGCGACACCGCCGGGTCCGGTGGCTGCGCCCGGTCCGGTTGCCGCGGCACCGGGTCCGGTGGCCACGGAGCCGCCGCCCGCTCCCGCCGCCGCGACGCCGCCGGGACCGGCCTGCGCGCCGGCACCGGCGCCAGCGGCACCGGAGACGCCGACGGGCTGCGGAGACGGGTGGCCGGCCAGCGGGGTGTTCCCGCCGCCACCGATGCCGAGCCCCGCGCCGCCGGCTGCGCCGGCCTGGCCACCCACGCCGACACCCCCCATCGCTCCCGCGACGTGGGGCGTGGCAGCGCCGTTCAGCGCCGCGCCTTCACTGGCGATCAATCCCGCCTGGCCGCCGGCGCCCGCGATGCTGCCTGCGGTGGCGGCGTGTCCACCAAGTGCCGCCTGGCTGGCAAGACCCGCTTGGCTGGAAAGGCCTGCCTGGCCTGCGAGACCCGCCTGACCGGCCATGCCGGCCTGGCCCGCGAGACCCGCCTGGCCAGCGATGCCGGCCTGACCGGCGAGACCGGCCTGACCGGCGAGACCGGCCTGACCGGCGAGACCGGCTTGCGCACCGGCAGCCGCGCCGGCCGGACCACCAGCGGCGATTCCACCGCCGAGGCCACCACCGAGCACACCGCCAGCCTGCGCGCCGGCACCTAGAGCTCCCCCAGCCTGGGCGCCGGCCCCCACGGCGCCACCCAAGCCGCCGCCAATCGCACCGCCGGCCTGACCACCGACAGCACCACCAATGCCGCCGCCCAGGCCACCAGCGACCGCGCCACCAACCTGACCACCAGCACCAACCGCGCCGCCAACCTGACCACCGACAGCACCACCAATGCCGCCACCAACCTGACCACCAGCACCAATCGCGCCACCAACCTGGCCACCAGCACCGATACCGCCGCCCAGGCCACCACCAATCGCACCACCAGCCTGACCACCGACAGCACCACCGATACCGCCACCAACCTGACCACCAGCACCAATCGCCCCGCCGACCTGACCACCAGCACCAATCGCGCCACCAACCTGGCCACCAGCACCGATACCGCCGCCCAGGCCACCACCAATCGCACCACCAGCCTGACCACCGACAGCACCACCGATACCGCCACCAACCTGGCCACCAGCACCGATCGCCCCGCCGACCTGGCCACCAACGCCTACCGCGCCACCAACCTGGCCACCAGCACCAATGCCACCGCCCAGGCCACCACCAATCGCACCACCAGCCTGACCACCGACAGCACCACCGATACCGCCACCAACCTGACCACCAGCACCAATCGCGCCGCCAACCTGGCCACCAACACCTACCGCGCCACCAACCTGGCCACCAGCACCAATGCCACCGCCCAGGCCACCACCAATCGCACCACCAGCCTGACCACCGACAGCACCACCGATACCGCCACCAACCTGACCGCCAACACCTACCGCGCCACCAACCTGGCCACCAGCACCGATACCACCGCCCAGGCCACCACCAATCGCACCACCAGCCTGACCACCGACAGCACCACCAATGCCGCCACCAACCTGACCACCGACAGCACCACCGATACCGCCACCAACCTGACCACCAGCACCAATAGCGCCACCGACCTGGCCGCCAACGCCTACCGCGCCACCAACCTGACCACCACCACCAATGCCGCCACCCAGGCCACCACCAATCGCACCACCAGCCTGACCACCGACAGCACCACCGATACCGCCACCAACCTGGCCACCAGCACCGATCGCCCCGCCGACCTGACCGCCAACGCCTACCGCGCCACCAACCTGACCACCAGCACCGATACCACCGCCCAGGCCACCACCAATCGCACCACCAGCCTGACCACCGACAGCACCACCGATACCGCCACCAACCTGACCACCAGCACCAATCGCCCCGCCGACCTGACCGCCAACGCCTACCGCGCCACCAACCTGACCACCAGCACCGATACCACCGCCCAGGCCACCACCAATCGCACCACCAGCCTGACCACCGACAGCACCACCGATACCGCCACCAACCTGACCACCAGCACCAATCGCCCCGCCGACCTGACCGCCAACGCCTACCGCGCCACCAACCTGACCACCAGCACCGATACCACCGCCCAGGCCACCACCAATCGCACCACCAGCCTGACCACCGACAGCACCACCGATACCGCCACCAACCTGACCGCCAACACCTACCGCGCCTCCAACCTGACCACCAACACCAACCTGGCCACCGATACCGCCCCCAATCGCACCGCCGACACCAGCGCCGAGGCCGCCACCGACTCCCACGCCTCCGCCCAAACCAGCACCAACCTGGCCGCCCAAGCCGACTCCGCCGCCAAGCCCCGCGCCGGCGCCGATACCGCCGACTACGCCGGCCTGGGCACCGATCTCGGCCTGCACGCCGAAGCCGACACCCGCCTGAGCGCCGACCCCCACTCCGGTTCCGACACCGGCGCCCAGTCCGGCGCCGATTCCGGCCTGAACACCAAACCCAACCTCGAGTCCGGCCTGGGCTCCGACGCCGACTCCACCCGTCGGCTCGACGAAAGCCAGCCCGGGAGCGGGGCCGACGAGGCCCGTCTGCACGCCCAACCCGGTCTGACCCACCAGGCCGGCGTTGACGCCGTTCGCCAGACCCACGCCGACATCGGTCGCAACGGCGCTGGCCAACCCGACACCGGCATCCGCGGCGATCAGACCCGCATCCGTGGCAACAAGGCCCGCGTCGCTTGCGACGAGCCCGGCATTGCCGAGAACCGGTGCGGCGTCTTGTGCGATGAAACTGGAGACAACGCCCGGTTCCGCCGACGGGATCGCGAAGCCGTGCTGATCAGCCACCGCCTGCTGCAGGGCGCCGATCGGGTCCTCGGAGGAGACGACCGCCCCGGGGACTGCGCTGGCCACGGCCGAGGAAACCTCAGCGGGTGACACGTTGATGAGTCCGGCATTGGTCATGGCCTGCCCGGGGGCAGCGACGAAAGACTGTGCTGCCTCTTCACTCCGGAACAGGCTCAGGATGTAGTCCACCAGCGAGGTCATCTTCATTTCCCTTCAATCGAAACCGTGAAGTTGTTCGCCGAAGTGACCGGCGCTCTGTCATAAACCGTATGGATTCCGCGGCTCCCCCAAATCGGGGTCAGTTCCCCCAGCCGACCCGGTGCCGACCGGGATATGCGGGGATGCCCCATTAGGGGATTAGGGGAAATGCGCAGGCCCCCATTCCCGCGCTGAAAACACCCCCGTGTACAGCATTTCTGCACGTCAACACTAGTGGCCGAGGGTCACAGACGCCAGGCCGATCAATAACGAAGAAAAGTCAGCCCTGCAGCCCGTGGCTGTCGAAGCCGTGATGATCAGGCTGCGCATCGTGTGCGTGGGCGTCCGGGTGGATCACCGAGTGGTCCCAGATTCCCGCGTCGTGCGGCGGGAAGCCACCGTGGTCGAATGCGATATCCGGCGCTGCACCGCTTGCGAGCAGCGTCGACGGTTCAGGATGACTCAACGCCACCGAGGGCGGAGTGGCCGGCACGTCGACAGGCAGATGGGCAGCCGGTTGATGGATTACGCCGCTGAACGCGTCATGTTGCGGCGCAGGCACGGGTGTGTGGGGCGTGAACGCGTCGAACGCCGCCGTTGCCGCGCCGCTTGCCCACACGTTGCCGTGGTCTGCCGCGGGCATGCCGGCCACCCCACCAGCGGGCCCGGCCATCGACAGCGAATCCGACACCATCGGAATCAGGTTGTTGACATCGACGCTGGTCACATCAGTCAGGTGGGCGTCGGCGATAGCTTGGGCGGGGTTAGCGGCGTAGCGCGCAGCGGCCTCGGGATCCCGCACCAGCGAGATCACGAAGTCGAGCAAGGAGTTTGCCATCACCCACCTCCCTGCGGCACGGGCCCGCCTAGATTCAGCACTAGCAAGATGCTATCCGCTGAGCTCGCCCCTGTGTTCGGTGCGAACCCCGCCCACCCCCGGCCATCATTAGGGGGTGGCACGTTAGGGGAATAACCGGGCTACGGGGCTCGGGCCGCTATGGTGGGAAAGCCGCTGTTGTCGGGCACGGGAGCACACAGGGGGTCCGAGTTTGAGCGACTCGCTCCACGACGATCTCGCGAACGCCTCGTCCGAGGCCGTCAAGGCGATGATCGTCGGAGGCATCGGTAGCGGCAAGACGACGCTGTTGGCCAACGCCCGCGACACTCTGCTCCGCGCCGGCCTTCCAGTGCTCACCCGCCCGCCGCGAACCGACGACCCGCCCGAAACGGCCTTCGTCATCGATGACGCCCACCTACTCACCGACGCAGAGCTGCTCACACTCAGCGAACGCGTCGGCGATGGGCGCGCGACGGTCGTCATCGCGTCAGAGGCGCACGAACAGCGCGCGGCACTGCGTTCGTTGACCACAGCTATCGCACGCGAACGACCGCGCATCGTGTTGGGCCGGCTGCCGGTCGCCGAACATCAATCGGACTACACCGGGGGCTTGCCGTTTCTCGTGCACGCGGTGACGGCAAGCGGTCAGCCGCAGGCGGCCAGGGTCGCGCTGATCGAGCGATTGCGCCGGATCGACGAATCCGACCTCGACGCGCTGCTCATCATGTCGCTGACCCACGAGCTGGGCGCCGCAGATCTGGCTGCAGCTCTTGGCATTTCGGCGATGGATGCCAGGGCGCTGGCCGACAGGGCACACGCCAGCGGATTGGTCGAGCCGTCACACCCGCCCGCGTTCCTGCAGCTCGTCCATGATTGCGTCGCGCAGGTCGTCGGCAACGCCCACCACCATGAAGTCGAAACATCTTTGCTGCGTTCACAACTGGACATCTCAACCGTGTCCCCCGAGTTCGCGCTGCGACTGGCCGAGCACGGCCTGCGCGACGAACGCTTGTCCGCCGTCCTTTCCCGTCGGGCCGGCGAAATCCGTGGCGACGCTGCCCAAGCCGCGCGGTTGTATCGGGCGGCGGTCAAGATCGGCGCTGCCGGCCTGACACCGCGGCTCGGTGACGCGCTCGCCCTCAGCGGCGATTGTGCTGCGGCCGCATCATTGGCCGACGGTCTGTTGGACTCGCCAGACTTCGCCGAACGCGCTGCGGCCGTGCGGATCGCCGCCAGCGTCGCGGTCCATGACGGCAACTCCGCTCAGGCGGCCGAACTGTTCGGCTGGTTGGGTCCGTACCCGGACTCGGTGGTGGGATCTGCTGCCGCGATCGTGCTTGCCGCGACGGGCGACCTCGCCACCGCCCACGCGGCGGTGCGACTCAAAGACTCCGGCCCGCCGACGATTGCCGCACGCGCAGCCCGCAACCTGGCCGAAGGCCTGCTGCTGACCATGGACAAGCCCTACCCCACGGCCATGGCCAAGCTCAGCGGTTCCATCGCGGTCGAACAGCCGATCGGCGAAGCTTTTCCGGACAGTCCAGCAGCAGTCGTCACCCTGGCGGCAATTCACGGCGGCGACCCGGTGCGCGCCCACAGTGTGATCGGACGAGCGGTGCGGGCCGAATCGGAAGCCTTGTTCAAGCACCGGCACCTACTCCTCTGCGGCTGGATCAAGATGCAAGACGGCCTACTGCCGGCGGCCGGCGCCGACGTCGCCGCGGTTCCTGGTGCGATCCTGCACCGTCGAGACGCGCTGTGGGCCGCCGCCCTGCAGACCGCGATCGCGCGCCGAAGCGGCGATACCGGTGGGCTGCAGAAACATTGGTATGCAGCCGTCGAGGTGCTCGCAGACTATTCCCTGGACCTGTTCGCGCTGTTGCCATTGGGCGAGCTGTGGGTCGCCGCCGCACGCATGCGCCAAGTCGACCAGTTGCAGCACACCCTGGATGACGCGTTCAGCCTGCTCAACTCCCTGGGCAACCCGCCGCTGTGGTCGGTTCCGCTGCACTGGGCCGGCGTACACGCCGGAATCCTCGCCAACTCACCGGAATACGTCGCACCCCATGGGCAGGCCCTCAGCGCCGCGGCCGCGCACAGCACCCTGGCCCAGGCGCTCTCGGTTGCCGGACGGACGTGGCTGCGCGTGCTTGCGGGACAGGTGGACGCGGACGAGGTAGGTGCGGCGGCACGGTCGTTAGCCCATGTCGGATTGACCTCCGACGCCACCCGGCTCGCCGGCCAGGCCGCGCTACAGACATCCGATCCGCGAGTGGCCGGAGCCATGCTGCAACTTGCCCGCGACCTCAAGGTCAGCTTGGGTTTTGTCGAGGCGCCCGGCGCGGAGGGACAGCCGGAGCCCACCACGTCATCACCCCGCCAGCCGAGCTCGGGATCGCCGTTGTCTGACCGCGAGCGCGAAGTCGCCGAACTACTGCTACTCGGCCTGCCCTACCGCGATATCGGAGGTCAGCTGTTCATCTCGGCAAAAACCGTCGAGCATCACGTGGCCAGGATCCGTCGTCGCCTCGGCGCCGGCTCACGCTCGGAGATGCTGTCGATGTTGCGGACGATGCTTGCCCCGCAAAGCTGAGGTGTACGCCTGATCACACCCCGCATCGCTGGGCTGGTGATCTGCGCAAACTTAGGTTTGCCTACCTCGCGGCCAGAGTCCCGGAGATGTCAGTATTAGCTGGTTGACTAGCAAAGGCGCTCCCGCGCCTCATCGCATCTAAATGACGACGAATCGAGGTGGCCTTCGGTGACCACGCAGACCCTCATCCGGCTCATCGTGGGCTTGGGCATGACCGCGGTCGTGGGCGCACTGGCGCTCAAGCGCGTCTGGTGGTTGTACAAGCTCGTCATGTCCGGCCAACCGGTCTCGGGACGTACCGACGACATCGGCACCCGTGTCTGGACACAGATCTCCGAGGTGTTCGGACAACGCAAGTTGCTCAAGTGGTCAATCCCCGGTTTGGCGCACTTCTTCACTATGTGGGGCTTCTTCATCCTCGTCACCGTGTACATCGAGGCCTACGGCACCCTTTTCCAATCCAATTTCCACATTCCGATCGTCGGCCGGTGGGACGCCCTGGGCTTCCTGCAGGACTTCATCGCCCTCAGCGTGGTCTTCGGCATCGTCACATTCGCGATCATCCGATTGCGCTCTGAGCCCAAGGAATACGGCCGCCAATCACGGTTCTACGGGTCACACACCGGAGGGGCGTGGCTGATCCTGTTCATGATCTTCCTGGTCATCTTGACGTTCGCGATCTTCCGCGGCGCCTCGGCGAACACCGGAACTCTCCCCTACGGCGGCGGCGCCTTCTTCTCCCACGCCATGGGCACGCTCATGAACCCGTTGGGCACAACCGCCAACGAGTGGATCGAAACCGTCGCCCTGTTGGCCCACATCGCCGTCGCGCTTGTCTTCCTGCTGATCGTCCTGCACTCCAAGCACCTGCATATCTTCCTGGCACCCATCAACGTCACCTTCAAGCGATTGCCGGACGGGTTGGGCCCGCTGTTGCCGCTGGAGGCCGACGGGAAGCCTATCGACTTCGAAAACCCGCCCGACGACGCCGAATTCGGCCGCGGCAAGATCGAGGACTTCACCTGGAAGGGGATGCTCGACTTCGCCACCTGTACCGAGTGCGGTCGATGCCAGTCGCAGTGTCCCGCCTGGAATACCGGCAAGCCGCTGTCCCCCAAGCTCGTGATCATGGACCTCCGCGATCACTGGATGGCCAAGGCGCCCTACATCCTTGGTGAGAAGAAGGCAGAACCGCTGGAAGGTCTGGACCTTGAGACCGTCCACGAAGAGGGCCATCACGTTCCCGAATCGGGTTTCGGCCGCGTGCCCGGGCACGGACCCGAGCAGGCCGCGCGTCCCTTGGTCGGCACTGCCGAACAGGGCGGTGTGATCGACCCCGACGTGTTGTGGTCCTGCGTGACCTGCGGCGCCTGCGTCGAACAGTGCCCGGTGGACATCGAGCACATCGACCACATCGTCGACATGCGCCGCTACCAGGTGATGATGGAGTCCGAGTTCCCCTCGGAGCTGTCCGCGTTGTTCAAGAACCTGGAGAACAAGGGCAACCCGTGGGGCCAGAACGCCGCCGACCGCACGTCGTGGATCGACGAGGTTGACTTCGACGTCCCCGTTTATGGCGAAGACGTCGAAAGCTTTGCGGGATACGAGTACCTGTTCTGGGTGGGCTGCGCCGGCGCCTATGACGACAAGGCGAAGAAGACCACCAAGGCTGTCGCCGAACTGCTGTCCATCGCCGGCGTCAAGTACATGGTCCTGGGCACCGGAGAGACCTGCAATGGCGACTCCGCGCGCCGCTCGGGCAACGAGTTCCTCTTCCAGCAGCTGGCGCAGCAGGCCATCGAAACCCTGGACGGGGTGTTCGAAGGCGTGGAGACCGTCGACCGCAAGATCGTCGTCACGTGCCCGCACTGCTTCAACACTCTCGGCAAGGAATACCGGCAGCTCGGCAGCAACTACACCGTCCTGCACCACACCCAGCTGCTCAACCGGCTGGTGCGCGACAACAAGCTGGTGCCGGTGAACTCCGTCTCCCAGGACATCACCTACCACGACCCGTGCTACCTGGGCCGCCACAACAAGGTCTATGAAGCGCCGCGCGAGTTGATCGGTGCGGCGGGAGCCAACCTCACCGAGATGCCGCGCCATGCCGAGCGCAGCTTCTGCTGTGGCGCCGGCGGTGCTCGCATGTGGATGGAAGAGCACATCGGCAAGCGCATCAACCACGAACGCGTGGACGAGGCGTTGGCCACCAACGCCACCACTGTCGCGGTCGCCTGCCCGTTCTGCCGGGTGATGGTCACCGACGGCGTCGGCGACCGGCAGGAAGAAGCGGGCCGCAGCGGCGTCGAGGTCCTCGACGTGGCCCAGGTGCTGCTCGCATCGCTCGACCGCGACAGCGCCAAGCTGCCCGAAAAGGGCACCGCCGCCAAGGAGGCCGAAGAGCGGGCCGCCAAGGTGGAGAAGGCCGAGCCCAAGGCCAGCGCGGCCGCGCCCGCAACGGCACCCGTCGAAGCACCGGCCGAGGAGGCCGCCGAGCCTGCCGAAAAGCCCGCCGCCGCAACGCCGGCGGCTCCGGTCAAGGGTCTGGGTATGGCAGGCGGCGCCAAGCGCCCCGGCGCCAAGAAGGCACCGGCAGCTGCCGCAGCGCCCGCAACGGAGGAAGCCGCCGCGCCGGCCGCCCCCGCCAAGGGACTCGGCATGGCCGCCGGCGCAAAGCGTCCCGGCGCCAAGAAGGCCGCCCCGGCCGAAGCCGGCAAAGCCACCGAGGCGCCCGCCGAGGCTGCATCTACCGAGTCGGCCACCCCGGCCGCGCCCGTGAAGGGTCTTGGCATGGCTGCCGGCGCAAAGCGTCCCGGCGCCAAGAAGGCGGCCCCCGCGGCGGCCGAGCCGGCCAAGGCCGAGCCCGTCAAGGCGGAGGCGGCGCCCGCGCCTGCTGAAGCTCCTGCCGAGCCGGCCAAACCGGAAGTGCCGGTCAAGGGCCTGGGTATCGCGGCCGGAGCCAAGCGGCCGGGCGCCAAGAAGAGCGCGCCTGCCGCACCTGCTGCACCTACTGAGACCGCCAAGCCGGCGGAGCCGGAAGCGGAGGCGGCGGAGCCGGAAGCAAAGTCGGAGCCCGCACCGTCGGCTGAGTCCAATGGAGATTCTGCTGGCCCGGCCGCACCGGCGGCGCCGGTCAAGGGCTTGGGCCTGGCCAAGGGTGCGCGCCCGCCGGGTAAGCGCTGATCACGGTTTTGCACCGATCAGCAAATTTCGGTGGACAGCGATGGGACCATGGTTGACGTGACTACTCACCAGCTGCCCGCGCACTCCACCGGCCATCACCGGCAGCGCGTGTTCGCGCAGTCGTCCAAGTTGCAGGACGTGCTGTACGAAATTCGCGGTCCGGTACACCAGCACGCCGCGCGGCTGGAAGCCGAGGGGCATCGCATCCTCAAGCTCAATATCGGCAACCCGGCGCCCTTCGGCTTCGATGCGCCCGACGTGATCATGCGCGACATGATCCAGGCGCTGCCCTATGCCCAGGGGTATTCCGACTCCAAGGGCATCCTGCCGGCGCGCCGCGCGGTGGTCACCCGCTACGAACTGGTCGACGGCTTCCCTAGGTTCGACGTCGACGACGTCTATCTGGGCAACGGGGTTTCTGAGCTCATCACGATGACCCTGCAGGCCTTGCTGGACAACGGCGACCAGGTTTTGATTCCGGCACCGGACTACCCGCTGTGGACGGCGTCGACCTCGCTGGCCGGCGGCACGCCGGTGCACTACCTGTGCGACGAGACCCAGGGCTGGCAGCCCGACATCGCCGACCTGGAGTCCAAGATCACCGAGCGCACCAAGGCGCTGGTGGTGATCAACCCGAACAACCCGACGGGTGCGGTGTACAGCCGCGAAATCCTCACGCAAATGGTCGCTTTGGCACGCAAGCACCAACTTCTGCTGCTCGCCGACGAAATCTACGACAAGATCCTCTACGACGACGCCAAGCACATCAACGTGGCATCGCTGGCACCCGACATGCTGTGCCTGACCTTCAACGGCCTGTCCAAGGCCTACCGGGTCGCCGGATACCGGGCCGGCTGGCTGGCGATCACCGGACCCAAGGACCACGCCAGCAGCTTCATCGAGGGAATCAGCCTGCTGGCCAACATGCGTCTGTGCCCGAATGTCCCGGCGCAGCACGCAATTCAGGTTGCGCTCGGCGGCCACCAGAGCATCGAAGACCTGGTGCTGCCCGGCGGCCGCCTGCTCGAGCAGCGCGACGTCGCGTGGAACAAGCTCAACGAGATCCCCGGTGTTTCATGCACCAAGCCGGAGGGCGCGCTGTATGCCTTCCCGCGACTCGATCCCGAGGTGTACGACATCGCCGACGACGAACAGCTCGTCCTGGACCTGCTGCTGCAGGAGAAGATCCTCGTTACCCAGGGCACGGGATTCAACTGGCCCGAACCGGATCACCTGCGGATCGTCACCTTGCCGTGGGCGCGTGACCTGGCCAAAGCCATCGAGCGCCTCGGTAACTTCTTGACCAGTTACCGACAGTAAGCCGTGCGGCCAAGCGAGTCCGAAGGTACAACCCATTAGAGGCGAAATGCCCTATTGAGCCTGACGCCGATGCGCGACGCTTCAATCCCCTGAGTCGATGTTGACCTGGTCGGGAGGAAGCAATGTCGTATGTGGTGGTGCCACCGGAGATGGTGGCAGCGGCGGCAACAGATTTGGCGAATATCGGTTCGGTACTCAGCGACGCGAATGCTGCCGCTGCTGCCCCGACGATGGGCGTGCTGGCGGCGGGCGCTGACGAGGTGTCGGCGGCCATCGCGGCCCTGTTCACGGCACACGGGCAGGCCTATCAGGTGTTGAGCGCGCAGGCGGCGGCGTTCCAAGCTCAGTTCGAGGCAACCTTGACCGCGGGTGCGAATGCGTATGCGACTGCGGAGGCCGCCGCCGCGGCGCCTCTACAGCCCCTCCTCGACCTCATCAATGCGCCCACGCAAGCTCTGTTGGGGCGCCCCCTGATCGGCAACGGCGCCAACGGGGCCCCAGGCACCGGGGCCAACGGCGGAGACGGCGGGATCCTGATCGGTAACGGCGGGGCCGGAGGCTCCGGCGGACCTGGCCAGAACGGCGGCAATGGCGGTGGTGCCGGGCTGTTCGGCACTGGTGGCGCCGGCGGCGCCGGCGGAATCGGCAGGACGACGGGCGGCGCTGGCGGCGTCGGGGGATGGCTGTGGGGTACCGGCGGCACCGGCGGAGCCGGCGGTATGGCATTGGCCGGGGCTGGCGGAAACGGCGGGATGGGCGGGACCAGTGGGTTGTTCTCGTTCTCCAGTGGCGGCACCGGCGGCCCCGGCGGGTACGGAGTCACCGCCGGCGGGAACGGCGGCGATGGGGGTAATTCCGGGCTGTTCGGCATCGCCGGGGCAGGCGGCACCGGCGGACCCACGACCACAGGTGTAGGCGGCTTCGGCGGGAACGGCGGCACGGGGCTGTTCAACAACGGCGGGGCCGGCGGCACCGGCGGTTTCAGCACCAGCAACGTCGGCGGGGGTGGCGGAGTAGGTGGACTGGGACTGCTCTCCAACGGCGGGGCCGGCGGGATCGGCGGTGACAGCGTCACCGGCACCGGCGGAGTCGGCGGGGTCGGCGGTGGCGGCTTGTACAACGGCGGCCCAGGCGGGGCCGGGGGGACCGGCGTGACCGGTGGGACCGGCGAAAGGGGCGGCAACAGCGGATTCTTCGGCAATGGCGGCAACGGCGGGGCCGGCGGCACCGGCACGGTGACGGGCGGGAACGCCGGTTATGGCGGTGCCGCCGGGCTGTTCGGCGACGGCGGCAATGGCGGCAACGGCGGGGCCGGCCCTACGAAGGGGAGCCCCAACGTCGGCGGCCCCGGCGGAGTGCTGTTGGGCGCGAACGGGTTGAACGGCTTGGCTTAGTTGCGTTCCAGCAAGTCCAGGAGATAACCACCGTAGCCGGACTTGACCAGGCTCTGACCCCGTCGCGCCAGCTGCTCGTCGTCGATCCAGCCCAACCGCCACGCGACTTCCTCGGGAACGCTGACCTTCAGCCCCTGCCGCAGTTCCAGCGTTCGAACGAAATCGGCTGCGTCCAGCAGGGAATCGAAGGTACCGGTGTCCAGCCACGCGGTACCGCGGGCCAGCACCTCGACGGCCAGCCGGCCGCGATTGAGGTAGATCTGATTGACCTCGGTGATCTCGTACTCGCCGCGCGCCGACTTCTTCAGACCCTTGGCGATCTCGACCACGTCGTTGTCGTAGAAGTACAGACCCGGAACCGCGTAGTTCGACTTAGGGGTGGCCGGCTTCTCCTCCAGCGACACCGCCATACCCCCCGCATCGAACTCGACCACGCCATAGGCCGACGGGTTGGCCACCCAGTAGGCGAAAACTGCTCCGCCCTCAATGGATTGGAACCGCCTCAGGCTGGTGCCCAGCCCCGGTCCGTAGAAGATGTTGTCCCCCAACACCAATGCCACCGAATCGTTTCCGATGTGGTCGGCGCCGAGAACGAATGCCTGGGCAAGGCCGTCGGGGCGTTCCTGCACCGCGTAGGTCAGGTTGATCCCGAATTGCGTTCCGTCGCCGAGGAGTCGGTGGAAACCGGGCGCGTCATGCGGGGTGGTGATCATCAGGATGTCGCGGATCCCCGCCATCATCAGCGTCGTCAGCGGGTAGTAGATCATCGGCTTGTCGTAGACCGGCAGCAACTGCTTACTGATGCCCATGGTGATCGGATAAAGCCGGGTGCCCGAGCCGCCCGCCAAGATGATCCCGCGCATACTGACTCCTCAGCCTCAGTCGACCCGATCGTTCTCGGTGAGTTCGGTCGCCGCCAGCGCCGAGGCCAGGTCCGCGTGACGGAACACCGACGTGACGTGGTCGTGCACCACGCGGAATGCCGACGCGGTCGTCGACGCGTTGAACGGTTTGTTGCGATCGCTGATCTGCTGTTCGACGACCACGATGCCGTCGTGCACATACATCCGGCCCAGTTCTGCCCTCGCCGTCAGCGACGTGACCCACCGGCGCAGCGCGTCGTGCCCCTGAAGTGCCCCTTGTGCGTCACCGATTTCGATGTCATCGCTGGACAGAGCGACCAGGGTATCGATGTCGGCGCTGTTCAGAGCGTCATGCCAGGCGAGCACCGTGGCGATCTCGGAGGTGGTCATGAGCAGCAAGTCTAGAGAGGCGTGCGGTCCAGCCATCTCTGCCATACGGCTTCGTCACCGAAAACCGCGATACCACTGCCGGCGAGCGGCACGCGGCGTGTCATCGCCAACAACAGTTCAGTGGCCGTACCGCGCAGTGCGACGGTGCCTTTGCCGTGTTCGTGCGACCACCTGACCACGACTTCTTCTACGGCTACCGTCCATTCGCCGGCATCGCCCAGGCCCGGATCGGTGGCGTGCAGATGCAGGGTGTCGCCACCCTCCAGGGGGAGCGCCGCACCGTCCTTTCCGGCCTGGATCACGATGCGTTCCAGGAACTCGTCGATCCCGTCGGCCGCGACCTCGGCATCGAGGGCAAAGTCAGCGCCCACCGCCAGGGCAGCGTCCGCACGATGGACGGCGTTCTCGTGAAGGCGGCGGCGGATCCACCACTTCGCCGGCCGGGGACCGAGGAACGTCCAGACCGGGGTTTGCGCTCCGGTCGCTTCGACCGCATCGACCAATCGCTGCGCGCCGCCGTTCAGCCACGAAATCGCCTCGTCCAGGTCCGGGGGCGGCTTACCGTCTTCGACACTGCGGAAATCGAGGAAGCTGTCCATCCGGTCGCGGACGATCTGCGCGGCCCACCGGTCGCCGCGCCCGACGTGGCGGAACAGTTGGTCGAGCGTCCAGCCCGGACAGGTCGGCACCGGTGTCGACTGATCGGCACCGCGGATCAATTCGCCGAGAGCCCGGGTTTCTTCGAGGTAGGCCGACGCGTAGTCCACTGGGGTGACGCTACTCGCGATGTGTATAGACGGTCACGGCGTCCAGTCGCGTCACCAGTCGATGTGCCTGCTTGGCGAAGCGACGGCGTCGGGTAACTTATGACCACCGTCACACCGTCCGACTAGTCACGAAGCTGCCCGGGAGGACCACGATGTCGTATCTATTCGCCACACCGGACCTGATCGTGACCGCGGCGGCGGACGCGGCGAGTATCACCACCTCGCTGACGACGGCGAACCTGGCGGCATTGAATTTGACCAGCCCGCTGGCCGCCGCTGCCGGTGACGAGGTCTCAGCCGCGATTGCCTCCCTGTTTTCCGGCTACGCCCAGGAGTACCAAACGCTCAGCGCGCGGGTGGCGGCGTTGCAGGACCAGTTTGCGCAGGCGCTACGTGCCGCCGCCGGGGCGTACGGCCTCGCCGAGGCGGTCAATGCCGGCCCACTGCAGGGCGTGGCCGACGAAATCCTGGGTGCGATCAACGCTCCGACAAACCTCCTGTTGGGGCGTCCGTTGATCGGCGACGGGTTCGACGGCGTGCCCGGTACCGGTCAAGCCGGTGGCGACGGCGGGATCCTCTGGGGCAACGGCGGCCGGGGCGCGTCGGGCGGACCGGGTCAGACCGGCGGGCGCGGCGGCAGTGCCGGCTTGATCGGTAACGGTGGTGTCGGCGGCACCGGCGGCATCCGAGGCGGAGTCGGCGGTGGCGGCGGCACGGGCGGGTTGCTGTGGGGCAGCGGCGGGGCCGGGGGCCTCGGCGGTGTAGGCGGCGGGACCATTCTCGCCGGACCGGGTGGAATCGGCGGCCGCTCATTGTCCTTCTTCGGCGCCCCCGGCGCGGCCGGCCACACCGGGACGTACTACCCGGACGTGAACTTCGCGACTCCGCAAGAGGCCGCCCTACTACTACTGACCACCCCAGATGCGAACTTCCTGTTGATCGGCACCGACGGCACCAATCTGAGCAGGATTCTCGCCGATCCCCTCGGCACCCCGAATTTCCACGCGTTGATGGCGCAGAGTGTCACCTCAGCGTCGACGATCGTCGGGCACACCACCGTGTCGAACCCGTCCTGGACGACCATTCAGACCGGCGTGTGGAGTGAGACGGCCGGCGTGGCCAACAACATCTTCACGCCGTGGACGTATGACGACTGGCCAACCGTGTACAACCAACTCGAGGCCGTCTATGGCAACGAGATCAACACCACGGTGATCGCGGACTGGGACGTGATCACCGACATCGCCGGCGCCGGCTCGCACCGCGCCGACAACATCGTCTTTGTCCCGCAGATCCCGGGTGACACCGATTGGCTGGCGACGTCGACGCTAGTCGGCGAAAAAGCCCAGGCCGCGATAATGGCCGCCGACCCGACCAAGGGCAATCTGATCTTCTCGTACTTCACGGGTCCGGACATCAACGCGCATGCATACGGCGGCGATTCGCCCCAGTACGCGCTGGCACTACGGAACATGGACGCCAACCTTGGTTCCCAAACCCCCGGCGGTGGGGGCATGTTGGGGGCGATTTACGACTGGGAGGCCCTGCACGGCGAGCAATTCTCCGTGCTCGTGGTGACCGATCATGGTCAACTGGGGCCGGCGCAGTTCGGCGGCATCACCCACGGCTTCCAATCACCCTTGGAGACAGCGTCATTCCTCATCTGGGACCAGGCCGGCAATGACCTGCGGGACGGATGGATCAACAACTCTTGGCAGATCGTCAGTACGACGCCGACCATCATGGATCAATTCGGCCTTCCGACGCCGGCGTACATGCAGGGTGCGCCGCTGACGTCCTCCGTCTTCGACGGCACCTACGTCAATCCCGGCACCAACTTGTTCAGTGCGCTCAGCGCCGACTTCGCGGCGCAGGGTTATCCCGATCCCGTGAACACTGCGGTTCTGACATCACGCACTCTCGCCGCCTCGGTTCCTTATCTTGCATTTGAGCCGATAGCCGACATCATCCATTCGGTGCCGAGCTTCTTGCAGGTGCCCGTCTCGTGGATCGGTGCGGGCGTCTACCAATCGCTCAACATCCCCGCACAGGTCTGGGTCCGACTCACCGGCGTGACGGGCAACGAAATAATTCCGCCGATTCTCAACCCATTCCTGAACTGAGCGTCGACCGGCCACTGGCGCCGCCGCTGAGCCCGAAGGCCATCGCCATTCAGTAGGCAGAAGCGACATTGGCTCGCGCCCATGCCTTTTCGGCGTCAGATCCGCCCGGCGGTGGAACCAGACCGTTGATCATCCAGAGCTCCTCGCTGGTTTCGTCGACGTGAAACTCCCAGTGCAGGCCGGGCCGGGCCTCGGCGAGCGGGGACAGGATGCCGTTGATCCAGCGGGTGATCCGCTGCCGGTCGGCGGTGCTGTTCGAGTGCCGCGCGATGTGATCGATCACGACACGCACACCTACCGGTGTCGGCTCACCGCCGACGTAGAAGTCTTCGGTTCTGGTCTCCTTGAACAACGTGATCACGTAGAACCGGGGCAGCCCGGCCTTCACGTAGTGATCGGTGATCCGGGTTGCCAGTTCGCGCTTCTCGGCGTCGGTGAAGACTCCCGGGGTATGGTGAATCGTCCACAGCGGCATGATGATTCCTAACGGGCCGGGGTAAAGGCCAGGTTCTCCACCGGGCCCGACAGTGCAGCTTTGACGTTTACGGTCACGTCGTCGACGAGAACCTCGACGGCACCGGCTTCCAACCCGTCCACGATGCGTCTGGCCACTTCGGCCGGTGTCGTCTTCTGCATCGGGATGTCGGCGACCATGTCGGTGTCGATGAATCCGGCATGCACGCCGACGACCTGGGTCTCTTGTGAGGCCAATTCCAGTCGCAGCGAGTTGGTCACCGACCAGATCGCGGCTTTGGACGCGCCGTAGGCGCCGCTTCCGCCCAGCCAGGACAGCACCGAATGCACGTTGACCACCGCTCCCCCGCCGTTGGCAGCCAGGATCGGCGCGAAAGCCCGAGTCACCCGCAACGGCCCGAACACGTTGATGTCGAACGTTTCCGTGACGTGATCGAAGCTTCCCGTCAGCAGCGAATCGGGGATGAGGATGCCGGCGTTGTTGATCACGATGTCGGCATCGCCTGCTATCCGGGCAAGTGCTGCGACCGAGTCCGCGTCGCGGACCTCGAGTTCACGGGTGACGACCTGCGGGCGGTCATCGGTGAAGGGGCTTCTGGCGGTGGAGTAGACCTTCCGTGCCCCGCGCGCCAGGACCTCGTCGACCAATGCCGCACCCAGCCCGCGCCGGCCTCCCGTCACGACAACCACCTTGTCGGCCACTGCAACCATCTCGCACTTCCCTTCATCCGATCTGACTAACGATTTCGTTATCTAGATACAAGCACGCTATCCTGGGTAACGCAATCGTTAGTTATGTGAGGTGCGCCATGGATTTCGAGAAGAGGCTGCGCGACCGCACGAAGTGGTCGATCGGCGAGGGGTGCCCGATGGCGAAAACCCTCGATCTGCTGAGCACCAAGACCACGTTTCTGGTCCTGCGCGAATGCTTTTACGGCACGACACGATTCGAGGACTTCGTAGACAGGATCGGCGCCTCGGCGCCGGCCGTGTCGCGGGCGGTGAAGCAGCTGGAGGCCGCCGGGATTATCGAGCGGGCGCCCTATCAGGAACCGGGCCGCCGGGTTCGCGACGAGTACCGCCTGACTCCGGCCGGCAAGGATCTCCTACCCGTGCTTCTCGCGCTGGCGCAGTGGGGAGACAAGCATCTACACGGCGGCCGGGGTCCGCTGCGTTTCGTCGACCCCACCAGCGGTCGGCCACTGGAGGTGCGGGTCACCGACGAATCAGGCTGTGCGGCAGAGGATCCCGATGAGATCCAGATCCGGGCCAATCCGGCTTTCCGACGGCGGTAGGACAGCGGGTTACCCTGCACTGGCGAGGTGTGCATGCCCTGACGAGGTACATTATGAGCTCCGTCACTTCCTTCGAAGGCGCCGAGAAGCTATCGGGTGGGAGGACCGCCATGTCGCATCTGGTCGCTGCAACCGAGCTGTTGGCGGCCGCCGCGGCCGACGCAGCGGGCATCAGCTCCTCGCTGCGGACCGCGAACCTGGTGGCAGCTGTCCCGACCAGCGCATTGGCGGCTGCCGCCGGTGACGAAGTGTCGGCGGCGATCGCCTCGCTGTTCTCCGGCTACGCGCGGGAATACCAGGCGCTCGGCGCGGACATCGCGGCGTTTCATGAACAGTTCGCACAGGCGGTGCGAGCCGCGGGTGCGGCCTACGGCGTCGCCGAGGCGGCCAATGCGGGCCCGCTGCAGGCCGTGGCCGATAACGTCCGGGCCGCGATCAATGCGCCGACAAATTTGCTGTTTGGTCGCCCACTGATCGGCGACGGGTTCAACGGCACCCCCGGCACCGGGCAAGCCGGTGGTGACGGCGGGATCCTGTGGGGCAACGGCGGCGCGGGTGCCTCCGGTGGCCCGGGCCAAGCAGGAGGCCGCGGCGGTAATGCCGGACTGGTTGGCAACGGTGGCGTCGGCGGCACCGGCGGTATCCGGGGCGGGGCAGGCGGCACCGGCGGCACGGGCGGGTCGTTGTGGGGTAGCGGCGGAGCGGGCGGCACAGGTGGTGTCGGCGGCGGCACCATCGCCGCGGGGCCCGGCGGGATCGGCGGCCGGGCATGGTCACTGTTCGGTGCCCCGGGCGCGACCGGCAACACCGGGATGTACTACCCGAACGTGATGTTCGCGTCGCCGGAAGAGGCCGCCCTGCTGCTGCTGGCCACGCCGGACGCGAACTTCCTGCTGATCGGCACCGACGGCACCAACCTGGCCAAGATACTGGCCGATCCCCTGGGTACCCCGAACTTCCACGCACTAATGCAGCAGAGCGTCACCTCGGCGTCGACGATCATCGGACACACCAGCTTCTCCAACCCCTCGTGGACGACCATTCAGACCGGGGTGTGGGGCGAAACAGCCGGCGTGAGTAACAACGTCTTCACTCCCTGGACGTATGACGACTGGCCGACCGTCTACAACCAGCTCGAGGCCACCTACGGCGACGAAATCATTACCACGGTCATTGCCAACGGCACCGGGGGCATAGCCGAGATCGCCGGAGCCGGCTCGCACCCCGCCGACCACATCGAATTCGTTCCGCAGGTCCCGGGCGACACGGACTGGCTCGCGACGCAGGACCTCGTCGGCCAGAAGACGCGAACCGCCATCTCGCTGGCCGATCCGGACAAGGGCAATCTCATTTTCTCGTACTTCGCAGGTGTCGATCACGTGGGCCATGAGTACGGCGGCGACTCGCCTCAGTACGCGATGGCTCTTCGGAACCTGGACGCCAATCTCGGTTCCCAAACCGACGGCGGTGGCGGCTTGTTGGGGGCGGTATGGGCATGGGAGAACGCGAATCCCACCGAGGAATGGACCACCCTGGTCGTCACCGATCACGGTCACATCGGGCCCGACCAGTTCGGCCGCGGGCACGGCTTCCAATCACCCAGCGAGACAGCAACGTTCCTCATCTTCGATCAAGCTGGCAACGATGCGCGGGACGGGTTCATCAATAACTCGTGGCAGATCGTCAGTACGACGCCCACGATCATGGATGCATTCGCCATTCCGCCGCTGCCCTACATGCAGGGTGCACCCCTGACGTCCCCCGCCTTCGAGGGCACCTACGTCGATCCCGGTGTCAATCTGTTCAGCGCGCTCAGCGCCTACTTCGCCGCACAGGGTTTCCCCGACCCTCTGACCGATGCGACTCTCGTGTCGCGGACCATCGCAACATCGATTCCCTATCTGGCATACGACCCGATAGCCAACATCGTCCACTCGGTGCCCAGCTTCCTGCAGGTACCGGTCTCGTGGATCGGTGCCGGCGTCTATCAATCGCTTAACATCCCCGTACAGATCTGGGTCCGGCTCACCGGCGTGACCGGCAACAAAATCATCCCCCCGATTCTTAATCCATTCCTTCCCTAGCTGATTCGACCTTGCGTCGAGCCTCGGGCGTCAAGCGCCGGCAGTCGGCGATCCCGGGTGCACAGTTCGCGCTGCTCCAATTCATGGCACGCGCCCAGACCGACAGCCGGCGGGTATGGTCGGCCCTTTGCCCAGCGCGTCGCTCAGCGTCACTGTTCGGCCATCGTGTCCAAGTTCGGCGACCGGCGGAAACGACAGGCGGACCTCGTAAACTACGAGTCCTTCCCGTTCAACGCTGCGACACTTCAAACCAACACGGGCGCCGGACCCCCTGCCGAATTCAGCATCGATGCGGTCACGTACCACGCCGGCAGATAACTGCCCGCCCGCAGCCGTCTCGAAGACCGGATCAAGGGTTTTCTTGACCTGTTCGGTGAGCGATATGGCGTTGCCGAAATAGGCAACCGGCGTGACACCTGAACACGTTCCATGCCGGTACCACTCGTGTGGGGCTACGGCCGTGGCGTCCGACATTATCGACTGCAATTGCATTTGAACGTCCTCAGGCAGAGTCAGTGTGGGCGATTTGTCAGCGGGCGATCCATCGGGACGCCCAGCGACATGTCCTGGCACGCCGCAAAATTGCTCGCTAGCCGGCTGCGGCCAAAGTCCGTGGAGTATCAACGTGCGCCCCATTTTTCTGACGTGCCCGTTTGCGCAGCCGGGACTGGAGGACGCCACCTTGCAAAGACTGGGCGCCCATGTCATCACCAGCAGGCTAGAGGTGCTATTTCCGGGGTCGTTCACCGGCGACCCGGGCGAGCGATCGGCGGCCACAAACCTGAAGACGATGACCGCGGCGACCACCGCCGCCAATCCGGCCGATACGGAAATTACGGCTACGTCGCCCCGCTTCATGCTGCAATCTTCTCAAGAAGGCTTGTCCTCAGAAACGGGCGATCCGGCCTGATGTAATGCGCAAAATGGCTCACCACAATCATGCGGCGCCGTTATGGACGACAGAAAGGTCTGAAATCACCATTTGCATGAACTGGGCTGAAGGGCCAGCCAGGGTTCCCGTGTGTTCGTGAAACTGCGTCCGACGGCTCGGGCAAACGACATCGACCGTTGGTTCGACCGGACGGCACGCCGGCAAAACCATGCCGTTTCCCTCTTCGCGAGCCTTCTCACCGGCACGATCTTCGCGTACTTCCGCTACCGTCTGCGTTACGCACTGCTGCTCGATACGGCGCGATTCCTAGTCCACGCCATCGAGTTTCTGATCCTTCTCGCAAGCCTCGGCAGGCTCGCCGCGTTCACTATCGTCATCCTGCGCATCGGCAGCCTCATCGTCAGCGGCGGCTGGTGGGGGCTCCTTGAGATCATGCGGGAGCGTCTCAGAGCGTTCTCCCAGTCCGGAGAGCGGGATGCAGCCGAGCGCGAGATCGGCAGTTGGCTCGTCCTCTCGATGATCGCGGCATCCGTCTTGACAATCGTTGGCGGCATCGCACTGGCGGCTCAGCTACCGTCCGGCCACGATCCGGTCGGACTTTTCTATGCCTTCTTGATCATCCTGGAAACTGCGGTGCGCTTGACGGTCCGGGTGCTGCATTCCGGCATATATGCCACGCGGCGAATTTACCGACCTTTCTGGTCGTTGCTAGCGCCAACGGTCGTGCAGCTAGTGGTGCTCGGCGCCGGCTTCTATTGGTACCCGACCGCGGCAATCATCATCGCGATCGTTACGTCAAATGCGATCGGCATCTGGATCACCGTTCACTACACGCTCAGAATTTATAGGATCATGGGCCTTCGGCCGAAATCCGGCGCGGCTCGAGAAGGTTTCCGAGCCCTTCCGCGGATACCGCCCTGGCTAGCGTTGAAGACGACCACGGCGGGACTCGGTCTACGCGTCGACGCCCTGGTCGCTCTCACCTTGCTGGGCATTTACCGGACCGACGCCCGAGCTCTCGACTTGACTATGGGCGTGCCGGCCTGGCGGCATGTCGACACCGTGCAATTCTTCTATCTGATCCTGCCATTGTTCCGTGGCGCATACGAGGGCTCTGGTCTCTTCTATTTCGACTTCGCCCGGCTACGGCACATCCCGGCGCTTCGCGACTTTCAGCTCAACTTTTTCCACAAACTGTTATTGACGACGCCCTTCATCTCTTTTTACTTCTGGTCACTCGCCGCTGCGCTCGGGCTAATTGTTCTGCACGACATACCAATCAGCTTCGCGCTGTCCCTACTGCCCCTCTTCGTCATTCGCAGCGTCGTCGGCATCTACCAGATCCGCTTGTTTGCCGAGGGTTATTTCGGCACGCTCATCGCAACGGTCGCGTTGTGGCTGGCGTTGCTGGGGCTTGTCTGGCTTGACCCGCACCCGGTCTCCGATTTCCTTGAGGTAACGGCCGCCATGGTCACGGTTCTCGTCGTTCTCATCAACCTGCAGCACCTTCGGGACCGTCGTGCCCCACCGCTTCCCACCCTGCTTGCGTTGGGCGACTGGATGCGGGAACTCAGCCACGAGTCGGGACCGCTGCTTGTCGGCAAGATCTCGATCCCCGAGTGGATCCCAACGAAACAGAGATCCGCTGCGGTCAAGCTCATGCAGGAAACATTTGATGGCCAGGGATATATTGCGTTCCGGTCGCCGACGAACCTTTTCTATTACAAACGAACCTCGAACGGCGACAGTGAATCCCACCCTCATTTGGCGATCCAAGCGGCCACTGGCGGCGCGGCAAACCGCGGGAAATCCTTGCGGGCGCCTGTGACGAACGGACGGGACGCACTGAACCGGCTCTGCGCCGACGAATGGATAACGCCCCTGGATCAAACGGCGCCGGATGGCCCACAGAGCCTGCCCCTGAAATTTCGCACACTCTTCACTGACGGCATTGTCTTCGACCTGGAGACGCTGGAAGGCACACGGGACATGCGCAGACTTGAAATGGGACTGCTGGCGAGGGCATTACCAGCCGCAGTGAATTGCCTTGAAGACGGTGTCAGCGTTGTCACGCTATCAGGGCGCTTTCTCACTCCGGTCTTTCACCAGGGAAAATTGCGCTTGCTGTTCGTGCTGCCGCACGATCCCGAAGCTGCACTATTCGACAGCTGGATGCAAATCGTCAAGGACTGGCATCTTCGACTGGGCAACGCAGACACCGCGGGGTGTCGTGATAGCTGAAGCGGTCGACATCGAGAAGCAACTCGCGGAACCGAGAACATATGACGACGTCATCATGCGAATTTTCGCGAAGAGACGGCAGCGTGGCTTGGCATTCAGTGAGGCGGGCGGGGGTGTCACATATTTCAGCACTGCAACTGAGCGAAGGGCGCTTGCGAGGGCGATAGCCCGCAGTGTTGCCAGCGGCGAATACCGTCCGCAGCCCGTGGACCTTCGTTTCCGCGAATACAACGGTAAGCTTCGCGCGGTCCATCTACCAGCCTTCATCGACCACGTGGTCGGCTCGGCACTTTTTCAGCTTCTTTCTCACAACGCGCGCTGCCATGGCCTCCCAGGCGTCTATTCGTACCTGCCCGGCTTGACGAATGTTGCCGCCACGCGGGCACTTGCCGGTTTTGTTCGTGCTCATCGCAAGCGGGTGGGGGTGAAGGGTCCGCCGCTTTATGTCCTCCAGTCAGATTTCGAACACTACGGCGATGATCTGCCCGTCGGCCCGGGCGCGGCGCTGTGGCGAATCCTGCGAGAAGTCGCAACACTCGGAAGTCCCGCCGGCGAACTGGGGCCGGAAGTCTGGGATCTGATCACATCACTGGCCCGCCCCGTGGTGCGGGACCGGGACGGCACCGAGTTCACCCGGCTGTACGGCACTGCGATGGGAACCCCGCTGGTACCAATCATCGGGAATCTCGCGGTCATACCCATGGACGCCGCAATCGTGGCGATTGACGGAATTTTCTACGCCCGTTACAACGATGACTTCATCGTGGCCCATCCGGACCTTGCCGCACTTCACGAGGCAGATGCACGAATTGATGCACTGCTCGGCGACTTGGGAGTCAAGCGAAAGCCCACAAAGGAATTCCGCACCGCCCTCAGCGGAAGTGGGCTGTCCTGCGCATCGGATCCCACCTACCGCGGGCGAGACCGCATTGACTGCCTTGGACTGTCGGTCACCCATGCCGGCACGATGACCCTGGCGCCAAATCGACTGCGCCGCTTCATCGGACGCATTGCCACCCGGATCGATGCCGCCTCGTCCGCCCTGGCGCCGTTGCCGGTCAGCGAGCGAGCGCGTCATCTCGTGCTGGCCACCAACGTCATGCTGGACGCTGCGAGCCCGTTCGCGGTTCCCGGCCTGCACGGTCTCCTTCAAACGACAACCGATCGGGGGGTCCTCAAAGACCTGGATTTCCGCATCGCACGAAAGATCGTGCAAGTCGCCACCGAACGGCCGGGGGTGCGCGGATTTCGTGTGCTGTCGCCGGCGGCCCTGCGGCGTGACATGGGCTTGGTATCGCTCGTCCACCTGCGGAATTTGCGGTGACAGCCGCGAGGTGATTAGTTCTTTCCGAGGGCGCGGACCCCGCTTTCGGGCGGTCGTTTCGAGGGACCACAGAGGTCGAGGCTTTCGGTTCCTCACTGTTGTGTTTTTTCCCGCGCCCTCTTTTTTCGCTTCCAACCGCCAAGCCCGGGGCCGGCGACCGCAGCCTCTCGTCGGCCCACAACGGATTCGGTGGAAGCCTCGCTCAGACCGTATCCTGTCAGCCATGCGCACTCACGGGTGGAGTGGTGCGAGGCCCGCGACCGACGACGAGGCAATCGAACGCATTCTCGACGCCGCCAGCGACGCCATCGAACAGCGCGGCGGCGACCTGCGGATCGCTGATGTGGCGCGCACGCTGGGCGTATCCCGCCAGACGGTCTACAACTACTTCCCGGGTACGAACACCCTCATCGAGGCCGCCGCCACCCGTTCCGGCATGCGGTTCTGCGAAATACTCTCGAAGCACCTCGCCGGGTATCACCGATCCGGTCGAGGCGCTGGTGGAGAGCCTCGCGTTCACCCTGGAATGGCTGCCCAGCGACAAGCACATCCAGTTGATGCTGCTTCGCGATTTCACCAAGGCGTCCGCCGGCATCACATCCGACATGGGGATCAAGTTCAGCCACGGCATTCTGGCCGGGTTGGACGTCGACTGGACGCAGTTCGGTCTCGCGGATGCCGACTTGGACGACCTCGCCGAATACACGCTGCGAATTCTGCAGTCCTTCACCATCGACCCCGGCCGGCCGCCACGTACCGGCGAGGTGCTGCGCGCATACATGCGCCGCTGGGTTGCGCCGGTGTTGAACGCGGAGATCACCATCAACCAGCCGCCCAGCACCCTGAGCTGACGTTATCGGTAAGCTGTCCAGTCTAGTGAGGTGGTCACATGACTTTCGACGCAGTGGTCGTCAACGGCAGGTGGTTCGACGGCAGCGGTGCGCCCTCGGCGATCCGCAACATCGGGATACGTGACGGCCGCGTGGCCGCCGTCTCCCCCGCTCCGCTCGACACCGCGGGATGCCCGAACGTCATCGATGCCGAAGGCAAGTGGGTAATACCGGGCATCATCGACATCCACACCCACTACGACGCCGAGGTGCTGGCCGCGCCGGCCCTGTCGGAATCCGTGCGGCACGGTGTCACCACCATCGTGATGGGGTCCTGCTCGCTGTCCACCGTGCACGTCGATGCCGGTGAGGCCGCCGACCTGTTTGGGCGGGTGGAGGCGATCCCCCACGAGCACGTGGTGCGCATCGTCGGTGAGCACAAATCGTGGACCAACCCGCAGGAGTACATCGACGCGCTGGAGTCGCTGCCACTCGGGCCCAACGTGACGGCCTTCATCGGCCACTCCGACATGCGGACCGCGGTGATGGGCCTGGACCGGGCCACCCGCGAAGACGTCAAGCCCACCGGCGCCGAGCAGGCCCGGATGGAACAGATGCTGGACGAAGCGCTGGATGCCGGTTTCCTCGGAATGTCCTCGCAGCAGCTGCTTTTCGACAAGATCGACGGGGACACCTGCCGGTCCCGCACACTGCCCTCGACCTATGCCAAGGGCCGCGAGCTGCGGCGGCTCAAGTCACTGCTGCGACGAACCGGCCGCGTCCTGCAGTCCGGTCCGGACATCAGCCACCCGCAGAACATCGTCTCGCAGGCGCTGCAATCGCTGGGGATTCGTCGGCCGCACCTGAAGACCAGCCTGCTGGCGGCGGCGGACATGAAGTCGGCGCCGGGCTCCATCTGGCTCACCAGCGCGCTGGCTGCCCTGGTGAACCGGTTCGGCGGAGACTTCCGCTTCCAGCACCTGCCGGTGCCCTTCGAGGTGTACGCCGACGGCATCGACCTGGTCGTGTTCGAGGAATTCGGCGCAGGCGCGGCCGCGCTGCACCTCAAGGACGAACTCGAGCGCAACGAGCTCATGCGCAACGAGGAGTACCGCCGGCAGTTCCGGAAGGACTACGACACCAAGTTCGGCCCACGCGCCTGGCACCGGGACTTCTTCGACGCCGAAATCGTCTCCTGCCCCGACGAATCGGTGGTGGGCAAGTCGTTCGGTCAGGTCGGCGTGGAACGCGGCGGCCTGCACCCGGTCGACGCCTTCCTCGATCTGGTACTCGAACACGGCAGCGCGATCCGCTGGCGCACAACGATTTCTAACCACCGCCCGAAGATGCTGCGCCGACTGGCCCAGATGCACGGCTTACAGGTCGGGTTCTCCGACGCCGGCGCCCACCTGCGCAACATGGCCTTCTACAACAGCGGCTTGCGGTTGCTGCGGCATGTGCGCGACGCCGAACTCCAAGGCCGCCCGTTCCTGTCGGTCGAGCAGGCGGTGCACCGGCTGACCGGTGAACTGGCGGACTGGTACGGGCTGGATGCCGGTCACCTCCGGGTGGGCGACTGGGCCGACCTGGTGGTCATCGACCCGCAACGGCTCGACGACTCGCTGGACGCCTATCACGAGGCGAAAGTCGATGCTTACGACGGTCTTTCACGAATGGTGAACCGCAACGACGCCACGGTCGAAGCCGTCTTCGTGTCGGGTCGCGAGGTGTTCCGCGACGGGCAGCCGACCGAGATTCTGGGGCGCGAGCGCACCGGAGGCTTCCTGCGCGCAGACGGACGGCCGCGTAACGTGCCGCAGGCCGTTACCGCGTAGGTCGCCGCGCTCCGAGCCGGAACACCCGCCAGCCTGCCCGCTCCCAGCGGCCCACATCCAGGCAGTTGCGGCCGTCGACGACGACGCGGGCGCGTACCCGGTCGGCAAGGGAGTCGGGGTCGAGGTCGACGAACTCGCGCCACTCTGTCAGCACCAGAACGGCATCCGCGCGTTCACACGCCTCTTCGACCGACACCGCGTAGGTCAAGGTGGGGAAAAGCCGGTTGGCGTTGTCGAGCGCCTTGGGGTCGTAGACGTTCACCGCGGCGCCATTGAGCTGCAACTGGCCGGCCACGTTGAGCGCGGGTGAATCCCGGACGTCGTCGGACTCCGGCTTGAAAGCCGCGCCCAGCACCGCGATATTGGCGCCGAGCAGCGATCCGCCACAGGCGGCGGTGGCCAGTTCGACCATTCGGGTCCGGCGCCGCATGTTGATGCTGTCGACCTCGCGCAAGAAGGTGAGGGCCTGGTCGGCGCCCAGCTCCCCGGCCCGTGCCATGAACGCGCGGATGTCCTTCGGCAGGCAGCCACCACCGAAACCCAAACCGGCATTGAGGCATTGGCGTCCGATCCGCGGATCGAACCCGAGCGCGTCGGCCAGCAGGCTCACGTCGGCGCCTGCCGCCTCACACACTTCCGAGATCGCATTGATGAACGAGATCTTGGTTGCCAGAAAGGCATTGGCCGAGACCTTGACGAGCTCGGCGGTCTGCAGGTCGGTGACCAGGAAGGGCATCCCCGCATTAAGCAGCGGCTCGTACAGCTCGCGTACCACCGCCTCGGCCCGGGCAGAATTCTGTTGCACACCAAGCACAATCCGGTCCGGGTGCAGCGTGTCGTGGACAGCGTAGCCTTCGCGCAGGAACTCCGGGTTCCAGGCGATTTCGACGTCCACCCCGTCGGGTGCCAGTCCGGCGGCCCGCTCGCTCAGTTCAGCCGCCGTACCCACTGGCACAGTCGATTTGCCGACGAGCACCGATGCCCTGGTGAGTCGCGGCACCAGCGCGTCGATGACGGCATGCACGTGCCGGACGTCGGCGCCGTACTCGCCCTTCTTCTGCGGGGTGCCGACGCCCAGGAAATGGACATCGGCGAAGTCGGCCGCCATGTCATAGTCGGTGGTGAATTGCAATCGGCCCGCAGCGAGGTTGGCGGTCAACAGCTTTCGCAGGCCGGGTTCGTAGAAGGGAATGTCGCCGCCGGCCAGCTTGGCGACCTTTCCCGGGTCGATGTCAACGCCGACGACCTCGTGTCCCAGCTCTGCCATCCCGACAGCGTGGGTGGCGCCCAAGTATCCGGTGCCGAAAACGGTGCATCGCATACCACCGTGTGTAGGTGTCCGCGATGAGCGAACCGCATCGTGACGCTGAACGGCAGATGACGGCTACCCGGCGAAATCAGATGCCGGGGATCCCGGGGATGTTGAATCCGCCGCGGCCGCCTCCGCCCTTGCCACCTTTGCCGGGACCGCCACCGCCGGGAAACTTCGGACTGGGGCCCTTGCCCGCGCCCGGACCACGGTCGTCGTCACCGCCGCGCCCGCCACCGCCACCCGGGCCGAGGGGGAACTGCGGCGTGAAGATCTGCGGCAACTGAGGGATCGGAACCGGTACCGGGACCGGCGCAGGTGCGGCGGGAACCGGAGCGGGCGCCGGAGCCTGGATCGGCGCAGGCGCTGGTGCTTGTGGTACCTGCACGGGGACCTGCGGCGCAGGCGCCTGCTCAGGCACCGGGGCAGGAGCCTGGGGCGCCGGAGCGGGGGCCTGCTCGGGAACGGGCGCGGGAGCCTGGGGTGCCGGCGCGGGCCCCTGCTCGGGCACGGGCGCCGGCGCCGGTGCCTGCGGCGCCGGGGTGGGCGCGACGAGTGCCTGCCCCGGGTCGGGGCGGGTGCTCGATGTGCCGCGGATACTCACGGCCAGCGAGACGACCAGCGACGCGACCCCGACAACGAAGATCGACAACAGCACACTGCCCAGCAGCCCGATCGGCCGGCGACCCTCCGCTTTCGGCTCGTCGTGTTCAGGGTCGACGGCGCTGTAGGCCAGCGCCCCTTCCGCCGCGTTCGCGTTGTCGAAGTACGCGGGGTCAAGCGCAAACGGCGGGTAGGCGCCGGTGCCGGGGTCCTGGGCATAGGCGCGGGCTGCCGTCGATGCCGAGAGCAACGGCGTGTTGGCCGAGGCGAGCGCCGCGCCCCACGCCAGTGCCGTCTCGGGCTCCTCGGGCAGGGTCACCGGAAGTGTGGTCGCCGCGTCGAGAGCGGGCTTGATGAGAGGGACGTCGACGCCGGAGCCGACGACGAAGACTGCGTCGGGATGGGTCGCCAGCGTCTCGGCCCTGGACACCAATTCGGTCAACCGGGCCACCGCGGCGTCGTCGTCCGCGGGTAACGGTTGCGTCTGGATGTCGGCGACCGACCCGTCGGCGCTGTTCACCACGGCCAGCGTCGCGGTGTCGGGTTCGATGAACAGCAACGCCGTCTGGGCGTAGTTGGTCTCGTTGCCGACCGAGTGGGCCAGCGCGGCGGCGGCGAGGAACGCCGACACGAGCATGACGTTCTCGATCTTGCGGCTGGCCAACGCGTCGCGCAGCTCGGCCGCCTGGGCAGGGTCGCGCCAGGTCACACCCGTGGAGGCCAGCTGGTAGCCGCCCTCCGCTGCCCCCTCGCGGGTGCCGAGTATGGCCGAGATGACTTGGTCGGCCGCGTTGAAGGTGGGCGCGTCTTCGGCCCTGACGTCGATGCTGTCTTCATCGACCAGGGCGCCGTCGCCGTTTTCGCCTTCGACCAGCACCATCCGAACTGCGGTTGGTGCCATCGACACGCCGAGTACGGTGTCCAAAGCTCCCCCAAAATAGACTGTGCGGATTCCCCAACCCGTACTTCTAACGGTACCCGCGCACCGCTTTCATACCCATTTGAGTTTGCTTTGTAGGGAAATTCACAGCCTGCGGAGCCGGCTACCTGCGCCCGCCTCCGCCACCACCGTGACCGCCGCCACCGCCCCCTCCGAAGCCGCCGCCGCCCCCACCGAAGCCGCCGTGTCCGCCGCCGGGGATACCGCCGCCGATGGGGCCATGGCCACCTGGTCCGCCGCCGCCGAAGGGACCTTGGCCGCCGGGGCCACCCCCGCCGAACGGGCCACGCCCACCGCCGCCACCGAACGGGCCCTTGCCGGGGGCACCTGGGCCGCCGCCGAAGGGACCCTGACCGCCGGGACCACCGCCACCGAACGGGCCTTTGCCGGGGGCACCTGGGCCGCCGCCGAAGGGGCCTTTGCTGCCTGGGGCGCCACCGCCACCGAACGGACCCCCGCTACCGGGGCCACCGCCGCCGAACGGGCCTTTGCCTGGGGCACCCGGCGCGCTTCCACCGCCACCGAAGGGCCCTCGGCCCGGATTGGGCACCACCGGCGCCTGCGGGATCTGGATGACCGGCACCTGGGGAATCGGAATGATGGGGGCCTGCGGAATCGGATTCTCGATGCGCGGCGGTGACACCGGCGCGCGCGGCACCGGCAGCTGAGGTTGCTGGCGCGGCACCTGGATGGGCGCCTGAATGGGCGGCACCACGATCGGGATAACCGGCGGAACGACAACCGGGTCGGGTAGCCGAGGAGCGGGAAGCTCCGGAGCGGGCAGTGCCGGTGCTGCGGGTGCCGGGATCACGGGAGCCGCTTGTGCCGGTTCGATCGGCGCCGGTGCGGCGGCCGGGATTTGCGGAGCGGCGACGCGTGGCGCGGCGGTCGGCAGGTCGATCTTGTGCTGGGGCGCGGCGACCTCCGTTTGCACGGCCTCGGGCTGCATGGGTGCGACGAAGTGGTTTTCGTTCGGTTTCGGCTGCAGGGCCACCGTCGGACGAATGTTGATGGCCAGCGCCACTTCCAGAGCGATGACGGCCGCGCAGGCGACCACCGCCAGACCACTACCGAGCAGCAGTGCGGGCCGGCGCTTCGCCGATGTCTCCCCGGCGATGTCGTCTTCGTCGTCGAACTCGGGGTCGAACTCGGGCGCTTCGGGAAGCTCGTCGCCCACTTGCGCGTAGGCCAGCGCGGCGGTGGTGGCCGCGAACAGCGGAGAACTGCCCGAGGCCAGCGCGGCGCCGCGGGCCAGTGCCATGTCCGGCTCCTCGGGCACGCTGACCGTCAGCGCCGTTGCCGCATCCAGCACGGGCTTGATCATCGGCACGTCGACGCCTGATCCCACCACGTAGATGCCGTCCGGGCGGGCGCGCATGGTCTCGGCGGTTGCTACCAACTCGGCCAGCTCGGTTACCGCGGCGTCGTCGTCCTCGGCCAGAAACTGGCGCCGCACGTCGCACAGCGAGCCGTCCCGGGAGTCCACCACGGCCAGGGTGGCGCTGTCGGGCTCGACGAACAGAACACCCGTGCGCTCGTAGCCGACGGCGGCGCCGACGGACTGCCCCATCGCGACCGCGGCCAGGAAGGCCGAGACCAGCATGACGTTCTCGACTTTGTGGGCAGCCAGGGCGTCGCGCAGGGCGGCCGCCTGTGTCTGATCGGTCCAGCTAACACCGATGGAAGCCAGCCGAAGACCTGCGTCACCGGCGCCTTCACGGGTGCCCAGGATCGCCGCCATCACCCGGTCGGACGCACATGTGGCGGCCGTGTCACGGGCTAGCCGGAAGCTGTCTTCTTCGACGATGGCGCCATCGGCGTCCTCACCCTCGACCAACGCCATCCGCACGGCCGAAGGTGCCATCGAAACCCCGAGTACGACGTCCAAAACCCCTCCCAAGGTTTATCGGTCTGCGGAGGGAAACACGGCACGCGGCCGCCGAATTCCATTGTGGCCCCGGAGGCTATGTGCCAGCTAGGTGGTTCGTATGAAGTTCAAATACGACCGCGACGGTGTCGGGCCCCGCTGACCCTGATACTTCGAGCCTACTTGCGAACTGCCGTAAGGATGTTCGGACGGGCTGGTCAGCCGCAGAAGACATAACTGGCCGATTTTCATCCCCGGCCACAGGGTGATCGGCAGGTTGGCCACGTTGGACAGTTCCAGGGTGATGTGCCCGCTGAAGCCCGGATCGATGAAGCCGGCAGTGGAGTGAGTCAGCAAACCCAGGCGGCCCAGCGACGACTTGCCTTCCAAGCGTCCTGCCAGATCGTCTGGCAGCGTGCAGAGTTCCAGGGTCGAGCCGAGCACGAACTCGCCGGGGTGCAGGACAAACGGCTCGCCGGGCGCGGGTTCGACCAGACTTGTCAGCTCATCCTGCTGCTGCGCAGGGTCGATGTGGGTGTAGCGGGTGTTGTTGAAGACCCGGAACAGCGAGTCGAGCCGGACGTCGATGCTGGACGGCTGAACCAGGGCATCGTCGAACGGGTCGAGGCCCAGTCGACCAGCGGCGATTTCGGCCCTGAGGTCACGGTCGGAGAGCAGCACCCGACGAGCGTAACCGCCCCCGGTTAGCGGACGTAGATTTCGTCCCCGGTGGGATAGCCACCGCCGGTGGTGGTGACGTGCACGTGGTCGTAATGGCCGTAGCCGCCGGACTGGGCGCCGCCGCCTGGCGTGTAGTAGGTACCGCGCCAGATTGCATCCTGGATGCCGAAACGGTCGGCGTTCTGCAGCACGAAGGTGACGATGGCGTTGCCCAGCTCGATACCCTCATCCGAACTGGGGTTCGGGATCATCACGTCGAGCGCCAAGCCTTCGGGGTGCCACCGCAGTGCGTCGGGCCGGACGCCGCCGATCTGGTGGATCTCGGGGAACAGCGCGCTGATTGCGCGCTCCACCAAAATGGTTCTCACCTGCAGCCCCGCCTCCGGGGCGACGCCCATGGGCAGGATGCGAGATCCCGCGTTGGCCCGCGACCGATCGGCCCGCGAGCGCTGAGCCGGCGCCATCTCGTCGATGCTGAATTTCAGATGGGAGGTGTCGATGGTGGAGCCCGGCGCGGCCGCGGCGAGTTCTATGCAGCACTGGGTTTCGGCGAACATCGGCTTCACTTCAGCGCGCGGGGGGCCCGCGGGACTGACATCTCCGGCCACCGCGAAGTAGACAGCGGCAGAGGCGAGGCCCGCAGCCAGCACTGCGGGCGATTTCCGCGGCTTCCTAGCTAACTCGTGCCTGCCCACGGGACGTCACAATACGAGGTTACGGATGATAACGAAAGGGTAAACATCACATTTTTAGGATTTGCATTAATTCACAGTCTTAACGACTTCTCGAATTACACACTTGTGATTCGCGCCGTCGGATGTAGTCAGCCGACCAGCCAGTCCGACAGCTCCTCGAGCATCTGGCGCGCGTAGCCCCGCCAGAACCAACCGAAGGCCGGCAGGGCGGACGCCGCCACGCGCGACCGGGGAAACATGGTGTAGCGCCACGTGATTCGCGTGCCGGTGCCGGCCGGGGCGAAGAGGAATTCGCCGTCGATCTTGGTGAGCAGGCCGGCGAGGGGTCCTTTGAAGTCCGCGATCTCGTATATCCACGCGCGCGGTTCGTCGACGCGGACGACGGTCTCTCGAATACTGCCCCACGGTCCCAACTCGAGGACCCGCGTCTGACCGGGGGTACCGCGCCAGTCGTCGGCGTCGCGCCCGCTCACCGCCACGATCGGGGGAATCGGCCCGTACCTGCGGCGGAACATGGCCGGCACGTCCATCTCGATGATCCCGCGGAACGCCTGCTCAGGCGCGACGGGGAGGGTTCGGAATTGTTCGACCCGCACACCATTCGACATCGACCGATGCTAGCCTTTCTGGGCGACAGCGCCGATGTAGTTCAATGGCAGAACATCAGCTTCCCAAGCTGAATACGCGGGTTCGATTCCCGTCATCGGCTCCACATCACCGCAGTTCAGGGCTTTATATGCCCCAATTACTCTCCACAACCACCTGAGACTTGTCGCTATCTCGTCGTTCATCCGGCGATACCTCGGCCCGAGAACTGTTTGCTGAGCCGTGCGCTCTGGCGTAGTCGAACATAGGTTCGATTTCTGTCGTACCCCGCCGCTACCGTGCAGGTATGACAGACCACGCGGAAGTAACGGAAATCTCGACGGCCCGTCAACGGCAGACCTACACTGACGCCATGACGGACGTGGGGAGCCCGGTTCATCGTCAGATCGCCGTCGAAGACATCGCCAACGCCATCGCACGCCGGTGGCAAGACGAGGCGAATACGACCGTCCGAATGCTGACCAGCACTGCTATCTACCTCCAAGAACGCAAACTCGTTGAGTGGGTGTTTGAAAGCACCAAGTCGGCAGCGGATCACGCAGACGTGTTCAAGCAGATACGCAAACGCGGCATCGACGTCGGAGTTGTCCTACCGATGCCGGAACTCGGTAGTGCGCACGAGGAATTTTGGGGAACAGGGCTGACCCTGTACGGCTGGATTGACCGTGGCGACGAGGTAATAAGGTTCACCGGTCCTGAGGTCGCATAGATGCCGCCGTCCCTCGTAACCCAAACAATCATTGCCTTCATTTGGGACTTCGACCGGACGCTTACCCGCGGCTACATGCAGAAGCCACTGTTCGACCATTACGGCGTTGACGAGAGCAAGTTCTGGCGAGAAGTCAATGCACTCAAGAAGTTCTACGGGGGATATGAGCTACAGCTTGCCGAAGACACTGCGTACCTAGAGCACACGCTCAACTACGTCCGCACGGGCAAGTTCCCAGGATTAAACAACGCTCTGCTAAGACAACTCGGTGCGCAGGTTGAACTAGCGCCCGGCATGCCCGACTTCATGAAGCGAACAAGAGATTTTGTTGCACAAGATGAGCGGTATGCCAAGCACCTGATCTCAGTCGAGCACTACGTCGTCTCGACCGGCCTTCGCCAGATGATTGAAGGGAACCCAATTTTTGAACACCTCGACGGCGTTTGGGCGTGCGAACTACTGCCGGACGCGCCTATTGCCGTTGACGGCGAACTCGATCCCGCCGGATTCAATCCCGATGGTCCGTTGACGCAAATCGGCTACACCATCGACAACACTACGAAGACCCGCGCCGTGTTCGAAATCAATAAGGGCATCAATAAGCTTGAAAACGTAAACGTCAACGCACGCATGGCTCCTGACGAGCGCCGCGTTCCAATCAGCAACATGATCTACATAGCCGACGGCCCCAGCGACGTGCCGGTGTTTTCGGTCGTCGGTGGCTCCGGTGGAAAAACACTAGCCGTACACAGTGGAAACAACTACGAAGGTGTGCAGCAACTCCAGGACGACGGACGCGTAAACCATACGGCCAGTGCGGATTACAGCCAAAACAGTGACGCCGACTTATGGCTATTCCGGTCCTTGCGAATCATTGCAGATTCGATCTGCCAGCGACGTGAACAACTTATCGATAGCATCGTCAACCCGGCTGGACACGCGGTCTAGGCAACGCTGCGGGTCGGGAGGGACTGGCTGAACCCGATGACGCTGATACAGACGTTCTTCTCGGCTGACTACGTAATACAGGTGTCGGATCGCCGGTTGACCAAAGCTGATGGATCAGTCTTCGATGACGAATACACGAAGCTCATTTGTTGGAACCAAACGTTCACTGCTGGTTTCACAGGGCTCGCGCGTATCGATATTGGGCAGAAAAAGTCAACGTCAGAATGGATCGCTGAGGTTTTGTGCGACTACCCGGCTTTTGGGTATGGAGTCGACGCACTACGTCGGGAAGCTGAAAATGCTATCCGCAAGCTGCCAAATCATTGGGATAAACGTCTTGCGGTCGTCATTGCCGGGTTCGATTCAAACGGCAAGTTGCTCTGTGCGGAGGTTGCAAATTTCGACGCCACGACAGGGTTTACATCAGATCAGAACAGTTTTGCACTCAAAGGATTCACACTGGTCACTGGCCGTAAGACCGGCTCACATACCGCAGGGGCGCCCCTCAACGAGATACAAAACAAGTTGCTCAGGCGATATCTTCCGCGCATCGTAAACCAAACGAACGGTATCAACCGCGCGATCAAGATTATGGTTGAAAACCAACGGCGAGTTGCGAAACTTCACAAAACAGTGGGCTTGGACGCTCAATGCGTTTTTATTCCCAGGCAGCAACATCAAACAGGCATGGTTCTGAGCAACCTCGACGGAACGGATATCTCAACGACAGGCAGCAGTTTTGGATTTTTCGATGCCGGTGGCTTTCAGTATGAGCAATTCGGGCCGCTGTTCGCTCATGGCGGCTTAGTTGTCGATCAGTTCACAGGCACAGCCGACCCCGCCAATCCCGACAACCAGGCCGTGAGCGTCAGATTCGTGAAAGTGCCACCCTCATGGTCGCAATCGAATTCCAGCTAGCCAGCCTGGTCGCGATGGACGGCTAGCTGCGACGGCGCATAGGCACCACGTTCGGCGCGGTGATCGGGCGGCTCATCGCTTCCAGCGCAGTCATATCGTCGCTGGCGTCGTCGTCGGGGAACAGATGGGTGTAAATATCCAGCGTCGTCGTGATCTTCGCGTGGCCCAGGCGGCGACTCAACTTGTCAGCTCCGATCCCGGCAGCCACACACAAACTCGCGTAGGTGTGCCGCATTGAATGGAACGTGATCTCTGTGGGAATCACCGTTTCACCGGCCAGCCGATTTGCCCGAAGCACCGCAGGACGAAAGACCGACTTGTAAAACGACTGGTGCCGCAGCAATCCTGACCAGTCGAGCACCAAGCGGGCGGCAGCCTCATCGACGCTCAACTTCGCCAGGGCGGTGGCCTGGCGGTGGGCTGTGGCCGCAGCAGTCAACGGCCCATCGCTGGCGCGCTTGCCGATTCGATCCGCGATGCAGGATCAACGCCACGACGGCCGGGTGGTGACCAGGATCAGCGCCGCTTTGGGCGTGTCCGTGCCTTGCGTAGTTGCTTGGCCTGACGCCGGTAACCCGCTGTGAGCTTGCGGCCTTCGGCGCGAGCGGCTTGCGCGTCGAACTTGCGGCCCGTCAGCGCCGTCGTCGGGAACGCCCGCGCGCGAATCGCGGTCAACCGCTCGTGATCGGCGGCAGCGCGCGCCACGTGTCCCTTGACGATCCGACGCCGCTGGGCGGCTGTGCGCGTGCGACTGGCGGGACGGGCTTGACTGGCCGCAACTACTCCGGCGACGGCGACCGTCGAACCCACGGCGGCACGACGACGGCGACGGCGTTTGCGCTGCGCTTCTGTGGCGGTACCGGTCGGCGCGAAACGCCGCCGCGCATCACGGACGTAAACGCGCTGCGGCTTGCGACGACCACCACGACGACGCGCCACGGTTACCCGTCAGCGCTACAGATCCGTACTGCATCCGTTCGCAGAGAAGGTGTCTTGACCCTCGCCTGACCGTCGCTCCGTCAGACGCTCACGCCGAATCTGTTTGCTGGCCAGACCTTTTCAGGCCGATCGCGCCATCAACCAACGGCTCGGGCACCATGATTCTCGGCGTGCACATCGGCTTCGTATCCAGGGTCGCCGAGGAGAGCACGAAGTCGTTGGAAACCATTCGCGGTAGAAACGCTTTCGGCGAGGCGCCTACTGGGTTAAATACACCCCGGACACCCACGCGACGGTGGCGAGCATGGCGGCAGCTAGCTCGACACCCATCGACAACGCGACACCTTTCACGGCGTGCTTCGTCGAGGTCCATGCCAGGCGCTGGTCTCCGCGGGTGGCGAGCTCGGCCACGTAGACACCCAGCACGAAGCCGATCAGCAGGCCGATCACCGGGATCACGAAGAAACCAATAATGCCCACCACCGCGCCCGCCACCAAACTCAGCGTGCGCACGTCGGCGGCCCGCATGCGCTTCACGGGCCAGGTGTATTTGATCAATGTCGCCACACCGAGCAACACGGCCACCACGCCGAGGGTCACCCACGCGGTGATGTTGTTCTCGACGACGGCCCACACCACGATCGCGCCGAATACCAGCAAGGTGCCCGGCAACAGCGGCACCACGATTCCGATGATTCCGACGGCGATCGCGAGTGCTACGAGGACGATGCCGGCAGCACTCATGTTCTCAACGTATCTCTGCGTAGAGGTCGTGCCACATACGATCGGGATGTGACGTCCCCCGATCAGGACGATGTGCTGACGGTGCTGACGTTGAACATATGGGGCGATCACCTGTGGGAGGAGCGCAAGCACGCGCTCGTCGACTGGCTCACGGAGATTCGCCCTGATGTGGTCGCGTTGCAGGAGGTGACGCGATCGCCGGAATTGTGTGAGGCGACGTGGCTGGCCGAGCAGACCGGGATGGACGCGGTGTACGCCGCCGCGTACGTCCGCCCGGGCCGCGGCGATTTCGGCAACGCGGTCCTGAGCCGCTGGCCGATCGTCGGCTCGCGGTCGCTCCAGCTGACCCTGGCGGGGGCAAATATCGAGCCTCGCGGCGCGCTGACCGTCGATGTCCGCGTTCGCAACCCTCTCGTGTCGGTCACCTCAACCCATTTGTCTTACCGGTTCGACGAGGGCTGGGTGCGCGAGGCGCAGGTCCGTCAGCTCGCCGATTTCGTCGGGACGGGCTCCGGCGATTTCCCCCCGATTGTCTGTGGCGACTTCAACGCCCGCCCGGAATCTACCGAGGTGCGACTCATCGGCGGCCTGCTGTTCGACGCCTTCGAGGTGGCCCATCCCGGTGAGCTTGGCTTCACCTGGAACAACATCAACCCGTACACGGCGCAGGACCCGACGCCGGATCAGCGCATCGACTACATCTTCGTAGGCGTGCCCACCGCTGACGGCGCGGGCAAGGTGCTCGACGCGGACGTTGTGTGCGACGCGCCGCGCCGCAGTGCCTGGCCCAGCGATCATTTCGGCGTCGTCGCCCAATTGGCATGCCCTTCCCCCGGGCAATAATTGGACGAACCACTTTGCGTCCGAGGGACGCTAGAAACATTCCCAAGCTGCCCACAGCGCCAACTAGTGGGGTGTCTCGGCCAGGTCCGGACCGGACGGGGCGCGTGGGAGGAATCCTCTAGCAGACGTCACGCAGCCGCGTAACGCTTTGTCCTACTAGCGATGCCATTCGGCGCACGCGCCGGGCAATTTGATAGCGCGTTTGTCCGCGAGCCGATTGACCGCACGCAGTTGCGGAGGCTATTTCCGGCTGCCCTTCACTGCTTGGTGCCCTCGAAAGTGCCGCTGCAAGTAGTCGGCTGCCATACTCCGTCGCGAATGAAAGTGCTGCCGCCCTGGGTGACGAAGACACCTCGCATTGTGCTGTCACGAAAGCTGAGCACGAAAGATCCGTCGACGTTAATTGTGCCGGTGAAGGCGGTCCCAGATGTATGAACCAGGGTCAGACTGCTTCCTTGGTGGCTAACGGTGACGGTCGCATCCCGGGGTGCCGTTCCACAGGAACCGGCTTGGAAGTGCAAGAGGTAGGTGCCGTCGATCTCGGGTTGGGTCGGCCCCGTTCCGGCGCCGGGCGTGGTGGGCGCGGGTTGGGGTGGCGGAACCGGTTGGCTGCGTGGGGTGTCGGCAGTGCCGGCAGTGCCGGCGGGCCGATTGAAAGGCTGGCCGGTAACCACGTCGACCAGAACAAAGATGGTGATGGTCGCCGGACTGGGCTGGACCGCGGCGAGTGCCGCGGGACGATAACCGGCCCAGGCGGCGCCGACGGGCTCCGGATCGCCGGTCAAAGCGATCGGCTCGGTCAGGGGATTGCCGCAGTAGCAACGGACCCGGGGAACCCCGTGGGCGTCGACGAACACCCCGGTCCCCGCTTGAAAGACCGATTGCAGGGTGGTGGGATTTGTTCCGTCGAATCCGTGATTAGTAACCCGGGTGTCCAGCCGCAACAGGACCGGGGTCAGTTCGCGTAGGTACGTCGGGATGTCGGCGGCCGTTAGTGGGTGCGCGCCGCTCCAGAACAAGCTCGGGTCGGTGTTGAGTGCAGCCACGAAGGCGCCGGCCTGAGCGGGATGGCCGCCCAGGAAGGCGATCATTTTGTCGCGATCGCACTCGGCGTTGTTGAGGGTGCCACCGTACAGGCCCTCGCGGTCACCGGGCAGCGACTGGGTGGCCACCGGGGTCCCGTCGCCGTGGGGCGGCAGGGTGGGCGGCGGCTGGGTGTTGCTCGGCGGCGCCGAGCCAGCGGGTGGCATGAACGGATTCGCCCCGGGGTCGGTGGCCGCAGCTAGGACTAACTCGGCGCCAGTCGCCTTGGGCGACAGGACATTACGGAGTAACACCGCACCGGCACCCACAGCCACGATGAGCAGCACCACCAGGGACGCCATCAACCACTTACGGTTCCAGCGGGTCACCGGTCGCGCCGCATCGGCGCGCCCTCGAGGACGTGTATCGCGGTGTGGGGATGGGCCATGGCGCAACTGGGTGGAAACCTCCCCAGGTGCGCCCGCGCGAACCGTGCAGGTCGATGACGGCATGGTCATGCCATCTGCCGACTCCAGCGCGCGTTGCGCAGCGCCGGCCAGGGCGGCACATCTCGGATAGCGGTCATCACGGTTCTTTGCCATGCCACGTTGGATCACCGCGTCCATTCCCGCCGGGATGCCGGCCTGCTGCGCGGCAGGGGATTGGCTGGGTAACGGGACGGGCAGATGCAGATGTCCGTACATCCACTGCTCGGGGCTGCGGCCCGGGTAGGGCACCGATCCGGTCAGCAGGTGGTAGAGGGTACAGGCCAGGGCATACTCGTCGGCCCGAGCATCCAGCACAATGGAGGGGTCGAACTGCTCGGGCGCCGCATACTGCAGGCTGCCGGTGAACGTGCCGGTCGCGGTGAGTCCGGACTGGTCGTGGACGGCTTTGGCAATGCCGAAGTCGGCGAGCAGGACTCGTTCGGGTTCTCCTCCGATGGGTCGGGCGAGCAGGATGTTGGCGGGTTTGACGTCGCGATGTAGCACGTCGGCGCTGTGGGCGAAGTCCAGCGCCTTGGCGGTCTCGGCGATGATGCGCACAGCGCGTGCCGCGGACAACGGTCCCTCGCATACCGCTTCGGCAGCGTCGGAGCCGTCGATGTATTGCATCGCGATCCACAGTTGCCCGTCCTGGTCGCCGCGGTCGTAGACGGCGACGATATTGGGATGGTCCAGACGTGCTACGTGGTCGGCCTCGCGCAGGAAACGAGCACGGAGTTCGTCGTCGGTCGTCGCTCGGCTGAGTAACTTCAGCGCGACGAGCTTCGGCAAGTTGGGGTGGCGGGCCAGATAGACCGCGCCCATCCCACCGACACCAAGAAGCCGCTCGACGACGTAGCCGGCGAAGACCTGACCAGGTCGCAACTGTTGGTGCGCCATGAGTACCGCCTCACCGGGATGATTGCCAGTTCATCCTGTCACCCGCGGCCCTCAGCATCGCCCTTTCAACCGCATTCTCACACCCACGTTTGACGACGGAGCGGATCAACGCTCGCTGATGCAGCGGCCGGTGACGCGCGCGCTGTCGTTGATTTTCTGGAAGGCGTTGTGGAACAACAAGTCTGAGTCGCGCTCGGGGCGCAACATGTAATACCACCCATCGCGCAGATCGACACGTCCGCTGGTAGCTCAGCACGGGGTCGGTGTGCCGGCACCCCCCATCGGCTCCACGATGTGCAAAGACGCCCGCTATCGCGGCGGAAGATCCGTCGCAAGCCGCACCGCGTGGATCGCTTGGCCGAAACCGCGGTCACGCGACGCCGCATGCAGCAGAAGCGCCTCGCCGCCGCCTTGCCAGGGCCAGCACGCGAATGCACCGCCGCGCACGGTGTCGGGCCTGTCCACAGGTCCCCAAGGCCGAAAGTCAGACGGTGCACCGACATAGTCGTCGTGCCACCCGTCGTCGACCCATTCGCCCCAACCCAGCATCAGAGTCCCGAACGGCGTACGAGCCTCATCCGGACCACCGTTGAGAATCCGCTCGGTCCATACTTCGGGCCGCTCTGCTCCGCAGATCCAGGATTGCCGGCCACCGTCGCGCGCAACCCATTCCCATTCGGCCTCGGACGGCAGACGCAGTCCGCACGCCGCTACCGTCGCCGCCGCCTGCCAGCTGTTTTGCCGCAGGACGCCGTGGACGTTGGCGTCGTCTCCCTCGATCGTCAGGATCGCGGCATGCCGCGCCAACAGCGGTGTCTCCGCGCAGAGGAACGGCTCGACGGTAACCGGGTGCGCCGGGGCCGCGTGCGCGGCGAAAAATTCAGCGCTTTCGGCAACCTCGTCGCCCAGCTCATCAAGTTCTGCCAGCTCGGCCTCCGTCATACCCATCGTCATCTGCCCGCCGGGCACGACCACGAAATTCAGGTCGCCGCGTTCGAAGCGCACCCGGACCACGGCGTCGCCGACGTCGGGAACGGGCGACCAACCTGCGCCCAAGGCTCCGGCCAATTCCAGGGCGAGGCGGTTACGTAGCGCTGCGTCACTCACGGCGCCCTCCGCAAGCTCGGGCCACTGCGACGCGGCCGACGTACGGTCGGATACCGGTCTCGGTCGCGGCGGCTCGGGCGGCAGCTGCTTGAACAGCACCTCGTACACATCGTCCTCCCAGGACGGCTCGGCGTACGCCGGCGTTCCGGGTTTCGACTCCGGCGGTTGCCACTGCGCACGGGTCGGGCAACCGACGGCCGCAGCGGCTCGATCCTGCGCGTCTTCGGATAGTTCACCAAAGATGTGGTGGGGATAGCGCAGTTTCGAAAGGTACTCGGCGGCTAGGGCTTCCGCGGTGGTAAGTGCTGTGTCAATAGGCGCCGAGAGCTGCCAGTCGGCAAAGTTGCCGGCGATCGCCCGCAGATCTTCTACCCCTGCTGCTGAGATGCCACTGACAAAATTCGGCCATGTTCCTTCCGACGACACAGGCTGCGATGCTAACAGCCCCTGGCCGCGGCACAGGATGATTCACGCTGCGCCACAGTGGAATACATGAATTCATTCACGACGGCCTCGCTATCGGCCGGCGGCGGTCATCCGGTAGTCCCGTGATACCCCGCCCGCAGCAACTCCGTGATCTCACTGACCAGCGGCATCCGCGGGTTGGTCCGGTTGCTGAGGTCCTCGAATGCCGTCATGGCCAACACCGGCAGCGCCGCGAGGAACTCCTCTTCGGCGACACCCATGTCCCGCAGCGAGCGCGGCATGTCGACCTGATGCAACAGGTCTTCGACTCCCCGGAACAAGCGGCCGCGGCACTCCTGCGGCTCGTGGCCACCGAAGATGAGCTGGCCGATCTGGGCGTATTTGTCGGGGGCGATGTAGGCCGAGTAGCCGGGCGCCGGCATGAATTTGGTGGGCAGGCTTGCGTTGTAGCGCAGCACATGCGGCAGGAAGATCGCGTTCGCCCGCCCGTGTGCGATACCGAATTTCGCGCCGACGGCGTGGGCCAGCGCATGGTTCGTTCCCACGAAGGCATTCGAGAACGCGAGCCCGGCCAAGGTCGCCGCGTTCGCCATGTCGGTGCGCGCGGCCAAGTCGGCGGGATCGTGGTATGCCCTGGGCAGTCCCTCGAAGATCAGCCGCGCGGCCTGCGCGCACAACGCGTCGGTGTATGGCGACGCGAAGATCGAGACCGCCGCCTCCAGCGCGTGCGTCAACGCGTCGATACCGGTGTCCGCGGTCAGAACCGGTGGCATCGACGACGCCAGCTCCGGGTCGATGATCGCCAGCTCAGGCACCAGGCTGTAATCGACCAGCGTCTCCTTCCGGCCCTGCACGGTCAGCACCGCTGCCGGCGAGACCTCCGAGCCGGTGCCCGAAGTCGTTGGTATGGCGACCAATTGGAGTCGGTGCCGGTCGGTCGGATAGTCGGCCACTCGCTTGCGTGGGTCGAGGAACGGCATGGTCAACTCGTCGAGGGTCTTCTCGGGATGCTCGTAGAACAACCGCATCGCCTTGCCGGCATCGAGCACCGAACCGCCACCCACGGCGATGAGAACCTCGGGTTGCACCCGTTCCAAAAGTTCGACGCCGCGGCGGATCGTCGTCTCGTCCGGCTCCGGGGTCACTTCGCTGAACACGTGCACGTGCCGGGTGCGCATCTTGCCGCGTAGCAGGTCGACCACACCCCGCTCGTCGCTGACGGCGTCGGTGACCACCACGACGGCGTCGCAGTCCAGCTCGCGCAGGTTCTCCAGCGCGCCGGCGTTGAAGTAGGTGTTGGACGGGACGCGGAACCACTGCGGCGGGGTGCGGCGCTTCGCGACCGTCTTGATGTTCAGCAGCTGCCGATAGTTGACGTTCTCGGTGGTGCTCGACCCTCCCCATGTTCCGCATCCGAGCGAGAAGGTCGGGGTCAGATTGTTGTAGACGCCACCGAGTGCGCCGACCGCGGTCGGCGCGTTCACCAGGATCCGCCCGGTGCGGACAGCCGCGCTGTAGGCGTCGATCACCGCCTGATCGTTGGAGTAGACGGCCGACGTGTGGCCCAGCCCGCCGTGTTCGGTCACCATGACCGCGACGTCGATGGCGTGTTGGACGTCGCGTGCCCGAACCACGCCGAGCACGGGCATCAGCTTCTCCTGCAAAAGCGGGTGTACGGCGAGTTCGTCGAGGTCCGCCGGCAACGGGGCCAGCAACACTTTCACCGTCGGGGGCACCGAAAACCCTGCCCGCGCAGCAAGTTCCGGCGCCTTCTGGCCCACCGCATCGAGCGAGACCTTGTCGCCACGACCGAACGCGAATCGCGTTATGGCGGCGGCTTCGTCGTCGGTGAGCACCCGCGCGCCCATCCGCTCGAACTCGGCGATCATCGCGTCATACACCTCGTCGTCGATGATGCAGGTCTGCTCGGCGGGGCAGATAACCGACGAGTCAAAGGTTTTCGAGATGAGGATGTCGACGACGGCACCCTTGATGTCCGCGGTCTTGTGGGCGTAGATGGGCGCATTCCCGGGGCCCACGCAGAGGCCCGGTTTCCCGGTAGCGCTCGCCAGCGCCACGATCTTGGGTCCACCGGTCACCCAGATGAAGTCGACCTGCGGATGTTTGAACAGATAGTGCGTCACCTCGTGGGCAGCGTCGGGAATGACCTGCAGCGCCCCGACCGGCATCCCGGCGGCTTCGGCCGCCTCGCGCAGGATTTCGACGCTGCGCTCGCAGCACCGCACGGCATACGGTGACGGCCGGAACACGATGGCGTTGCGTGTCTTCGCCGCCACGATCGCCTTGAACAGCACCGTCGACGTCGGGTTGGTCACCGGGGTGATGGCGAGCACCACGCCAATGGGTTCGGCGACGTGGACGATGTTGTTCTCGATGTCCTCGTCAACCACGCCCACCGACTTCTTGTCACGGAGATAGTCGTGGAGGAACTCGGTCGCCACGTAGTTCTTCACGACCTTGTCCTCGAAGACCCCGAACCCGGTTTCCTCGATCGCCAGGCCCGCCAACTCCGCTGCGGCACGCAGCCCGGCGCGCACCATCGCCTCGACGATCCGGTCGACCTGGGTCTGATCGAGCTTGCGGAATTCGGCGGCCGCGGCCGCGGCGGTGTCGACGATGGCGTCGATCTCTCGGCGGCGGCGGTCGTCGTTGTCCAGTGCGTCGCCGTCGCCGGCGGTAGTCGCGGCCGCGGCCAGCGGAGCCGCCCCCAGTTTCGTAGACATGGGTGACCTTCCTGATCGTCCTGCGGTGCCATCGTCGGCCAGCGCCACCGAAGTGGATAGAGGATTAAGTCCGTGCCGACTCGGGGCTGCAGTCACCTCATCGGCGCGAGCTAGGGTCACCAACGTGCGCAGAACCATCGACTGGGACGGCGACGCGGTCACGATCATCGACCAGACCGCGCTGCCCGCCGAATACCGCATCCTCCGACTGCGCACCGTCGACGAGTTGATCGACGCGATCCGCCGCCTGGCGGTCCGTGGCGCTCCGGCCCTCGGCGCAGCGGGGGCACTCGGAGTGGTGCTCGCCGCCCGCGAGGGAGGCGACGTCCGGGCCTCGGCCGAACGGGTCGCCCACGCCCGACCGACGGCCGTCAACCTCAGCTGGGGAGTCGAGCGCGCCCTGCGCAAGCTCGGCGAGGGCACCGAATCCGTGCTGGCTGAAGCACTTTCCATCCTCGACGAGGACGAACGTCTCAACCGCGCCGCGTCCGGCCACGCCGCCGAGATTGTGCTCTCGCTCTCCGACCGCCGCCCGCTGCGACTGCTCAGCCATTGCAATGCCGGCCACCTCGCCACGGTGGCCTGGGGCAGCGCACTCGGCGTCGTATGGCATCTGCATCGGCGCGGGCTGGTCGAATCGGTGCTGGTCGACGAGACACGACCGCTGCTGCAGGGGTCCAGGCTGACGGCGTGGGAGCTGGCACAGGCCGGTGTGCCCTACCGGGTACAACCGGACAGCGCCGCGGCGGCAGCGATGGCACGCGGCTTGGTGGACTGCGTGCTGGTCGGTGCCGACCGAATCGCCGCCAACGGCGACGTCGCCAACAAGATCGGCACCTACGGCCTGGCCATCGCCGCCCGTCACCACAACGTGCCACTCGTCGTGGTCGCGCCGTCGTCCACTATCGACGCCTCGCTACGCTCCGGCGCCGAGATCGCCATCGAGGAACGCGCGCCCGAAGAGCTGAGGGCCTACGCCGGCGTCACCATCACTCCACCGGACGCAGAGGCATTCAACCCGGCCTTCGATGTGACCCCGGCCGAGCTGATCACCGCCGTCGTCACCGAGCACGGCCAATTTCACCCCTAAACAAACCGCCTCCGAGTGGTCATGATGATTCACATGGCTGATCAACACTCCAACCCCGACGTCGTGGTTGTAGGCGCCGGCTTCGCCGGCCTGTACGCCGCCTACCGTCTTCGGCTCGCGGGTCTGTCGATGCGGATATTCGAGGCGGGCGACGACATCGGGGGCACCTGGTACTGGAACCGCTATCCCGGCGCACGGGTCGACATTCCCAGCGTCGATTACATGTTCAGCTTCGATGCGGACTGGGCGCGCGACTGGCAATGGTCGGAGAAGTACGCCACCCAACCCGAGATTCTGCGTTATCTGAACCACGTCGCGGACAAGCACGATCTGCGTCGCGACATCCAGTTCGGCACGCGCGTCACCCATGCGCACTGGGACGACGACTCGTCCAGCTACCGGGTGCGCACCGATCAGGGTGAGGAAGTCACCTGCCGCTACCTGGTGATGGCGACGGGCTGTCTGTCGGTACCGAAGGATCTCGACATCGACGGCGTCGAAAACTTCACCGGTGAGACGTATTTCACCAGTCGCTGGCCCCATGAGCCCGTCGACTTCACCGGTAAGCGCGTCGGTGTCGTCGGGACCGGTTCGTCGGGCATTCAGTCGATTCCGCTGATCGCCGCGCAGGCATCAGAGTTGGTGGTCTTTCAACGCACGCCGTGCTTCTCGATTCCCGCCCAGAACGGCCCCGTTTCGCCGGATAAGCTCGCGGAGATGGCCGACGAATCGGCCTACCGGCAGGCGGCGAAATACTCCTTCGGCGGGGTGCCGGTGGAGCGCACCATCACCCCAGCATTCTCGGTGTCCGCCGAGGAACGTCAGGAGCGCTACGAACGCGCCTGGCAGCGTGGTGAACTGCTGGAAGTACTCAACCTCTACGCCGACGTGATGAGTAACCCGTTGGCCAACAAAGACTTTGCCGACTTCATTCACGGCAAGATCCGCGGTATCATGCGGGATCCGCAGACAGCCGAGACGCTATGCCCCAAGACGTATCCGGTCGGCGCCAAGCGGCTGTGCCTGGACACCAACTACTACGCCACCTTCAACCTGCCGCACGTTCGGCTGGTGAATCTGCAGGATCAGCCGTTGGTGGGCGTGACCCGCGACGGAATCGATACGGTCGGTGAGTCTTTCGAGTTCGACGCGATTGTCTTCGCCACCGGCTTCGACGCGATCACGGGCGCTGTGGCGGCCATCGACATCGTGGGCCGCGACGGACTTGCACTCAAGGAGAAGTGGTCACACGGCCCGAACACCTACCTGGGCCTGATGACCGAGGGATTCCCCAATCTGTTCCTCATCGCGGGCCCGCAGAGCCCCTCGGTGCTGTCGAACATGGCGGTGTCCATCGAGCAGCACGTGGATTTCGTCGCCGACGCTTTGACGTATCTGCGCGACCACGGCTTCGACCGGATCGAGCCCACCAAGCTCGCCGAAGCAGGGTGGATGCAGCACGTCGACGACGCCGCATCCATAACCCTTTTCCCGCAGGCCAATTCGTGGTACGTCGGGGCGAACATACCGGGCAAGCCACGGACGTTCATGGCCTACGCCGCCGGCGTCGACTTCTACCGGGTGGCGTGTGACGAGGTGGTCGCCGGCGACTACCTGGGCTTCGCGCTGTCCGGACCTGGCGGTGCGCAGTGCAACGACGGCGTGGTGCGTCGCCTGCAACCCGACGTGCAGATGGTCCTCGAGCAGATGGCGCTGCTGGAGTTGCCGCCACTGGAGTCGATGCCGGCCGAGCAGGCGCGCGCCTTCATGAACGAGATGAACCTGGCCCGGCCACCGGGCCCGGACGTCGGCGAAGTCGTCGACGGAACGCTGCCCGGGGCCGCCGGACCGCTGGCCTCCCGTCTGTACCGACCTGCCAGCCCGGGCCCGCATCCCGTCGTCGTGTACTTCCACGGCGGCGGTTGGGTTCTCGGCGACCACGCCTCCGACGACCCGTTGTGCCGGGACCTGTGTGTACGCACCGATGCGCTGATCGTGTCGGTGGACTACCGGCACGCACCGGAGCACCGCTTCCCGGCCGCGCTCGAGGACGGCTGGGCGGCAGCGCGGTGGGTTGCCGAGCACGCGCAGGAACTCGGCGGTATCCCCGGTCGACTCGCGGTGTGCGGTTGGAGCGCCGGGGCTGGCATCGCCACGGTGGTGTGCCGGCTGGCCAGGGACACCGGCTGGCCGGCGATAGTCGGCCAGGCGCTGATCACGCCGGTCGTCGATTCCGATCTGAGTCGCGCCTCCTACACCGAGAACGCCGACGGCTACGGCCTCACCGCCGCGTTGATGCGGTGGTTCTTCGATTACTACGCCGACCCGGACCTGCGCGAGGACCCGCGAATCGCGCCGCTACGCACCCCCGACCTGTCCGGCCTGCCGCCGGCGCTCGTCGTCACAGCGGAGTTCGACCCATTACGGGACGAGGGCGACGCGTACGCGGAAGCGCTTGCCGCAGCCGGTGTTTCGACACAGCACATGCGGGCGCGCGGGCACACGCACCTGTCGCTGTCGATGGTCGACGTGGTCGTCTCCGGCGCCCCGATCCGGGCCCAGATCGCCGACGCCCTACGCGGGTTCTTCGCGACCGACGCCGCGAAGAGCGCGGCGTTGGTCCAGGGTTGACCGGATACGACTCGGACATCCTGGCCGACGGCCTCGACGTCATCTTCTGCGGCATCAACCCTGCTGTCACCGCGGTTGCCGACGGTCACAACTTCTCCAGCCGCAGCAACAGGTTCTGGCCGGTGCTGCACCTCGCCGGGTTCACCGACGAGCGGCTACGCCCGCAGGAGGAGCGCCGCCTACTCGAATATGGTTGTGGCATAACAGCTGTGGTCAGCCGGGCGACCAGACGAGCAGACGACATATCACGCGCGGAGTTCCGGCAGGCGCGTCCGGAATTCGAGGCGAAGATGCGCCGCTGCGCACCGCGGGTCATCGCGTTCCTGGGCAAGCGGGCCGTGTCGGCAATGACCGGCACATCCGTCGTCGACTGGGGCCGTTACCCCGGCCAAGTCGCGGGCACGACGGCCTGGATCCTGCCGAATCCCAGCGGGCTCAATCGGACTTTCAGCCTGGACGCCTTGGTCGCTGCCTACGCGGAGCTCCGGCAGGCGCTGGTCTGATCAGCCCGCGCCCGCCGCGATCACCTGGTCCACCTCGAGCGCCCGTTCGGCCATCTCGGCGTGCGCCTTGTCCAGCGCCTCGGCCTGATCTTCGTCGGCTTTCATCAGCGCCTCGATGTCGAAGGACGACATCTCGTGAACGCCCATGTCGCGGAAGGCTTTCTGCACCTTGTCGCCCCACAGTCCGATGTCCTTCACGATCGGCACGATGCGGCTGAACAGGTGTGAGCGGAACTGGATCATCAGCGGTGACTTGTCGACCCACTCGGCGCACTCTTGGACGTTCATGCCGAGGGTCTCGAACACCTCCTCGCCGCGGAAGCGGTCGCGCATCAGATAACAGGCGTCCACGACGAACTCCTCGCGCTCGTCCCGCTCGGCGTCGGTCAGTGCGGAGTAGTAGTCCTTGAGCGAGATTCGGCCGAACGCGACGTGCCGGGCCTCGTCCTGCATGACGTAGGCCAGCACCTGCTTGGCCAGCGAGTCCGGCGCCGCCATGTCACGCAGCACACCGAAGGCGGCCAGTGCGAGCCCTTCAATGAGCACCTGCATACCCAGGTAAGGCATGTCCCAGCGCGAGTCGCGCAGGGTGTCGTCCAACAGCGCGGTCAGGTTCTTGTTGATCGGGTAGACCAGGCCGATCTTTTCCTGGAGGAATCGCGAGAACGCCTCGACGTGCCGGGCCTCGTCCATGGTCTGGGTGGCCGCGTAAAACTTGGCGTCCAAGTCCGGCACGACCTCGACGATCTTGGCCGCGCACACCATCGCCCCCTGCTCGCCGTGCAGGAACTGTGAGAACTGCCAGGCCTGGAAGTGCTGGCGCATCTCGGCGCGACGCGCCTCGTCGGCGGCGTCCCACATCGGGCTGCCGAACAACGGATTGAACTCGTCGGGCAACCCGATCGGGTTGTGCGGGTCCACGTCCTGGCCCCAGTCGATGCGCAACTGCGCATCCCACTGCTTGTCTTTGCCCTTTTGGTAGAGCGAGAGCAGCCGGGCGCGGCCCTCGTCGTACTCCCAGGTGAAGCGTGCATCGCCGGCACTGGGGACCGCCCACGAGTAGGGCGTGGGCACGTCGGTGTACATGTCCCGTGTGGTCATGTGCTGCCACCTCTCTCCGCGGTATGACCAGTGGTCATATGACCTGTATCACAGGGTGCCTCGCGTCAGGCAGCACGTCAAGCAATTGATCTTTCTGCGGATCAGACGTTCGCGCAGATGACTTTGGGAGGGTTGCCAAGCTCCGCCCACTCGGCGCCCGGCGGCCCTGATAGCCGGCCACGGTCAGCTCTTTCCGCCGCCGGAGCCACCGCTGGAGCTGCTGCCGCCGATGGAGCTGCTGCCGCCACCGCCCAGCGAACCACCACCAAACGAGCCACCACCAAAACCGCCGCCAAACGAACCGCCGCCCAACGAGCCGCCGCCCAACGAGCCGCCGCCGCCCAACGAGCCGCCGCCCAGCGAGCCACCGCCAAGCGAGCCACCACCCAACGAGCCGCCGCCCAACGAGCCACCACCGCCGCCCAGGGAGCCACTGTCACCACCCGGTGCGCCACCGCCGGTAAGCGAACCACCGCCGGTGACAGACGCGCCGGCTCCGGGGATCCCGGCACTTCCGCCGCCGGTGATGCCGGGGATCCCGGCACTGCCCCCGCCAGTGGTCAGAGGCTCCTGTGCCGGAACGCTCAGTGAGCCTGGCAACTGGGGCGCCGCCGGCGGCACGTCCTGCCCCGGTACGCCAAGGCCAGGTGACGCGGGAACCGGCGGCGTTTCCAGACCCGGGAGACCGGGGACCGCCGGAGCATCAGGTGCTGGAACATTCACGGGCAGTTGAGGTTCGGGGACGCGAACCGGCGGCGGAGCCACCGGAACAGGCCTGGGCGGCTGCGATACCGGAACATATGTCGGCGGCTGGGTCACCGGAACCGGCGTTGGCGCCTGGGTCACCGGAACCGTCGTCGGGGCCTGGGTCACCGGAACCGTCGGCTGCGTCACCGGAACCGTCGTCGGGGCCTGGGTCACCGGAACCGTCGGCTGCGTCACCGGAACCGTCGTCGGCGGCTGCGTCACCGGAACCGTCGGCTGCGTCACCGGAACCGTCGTCGGAGACTGCGTCACGGGAACCGTCGTGGGGGGCTGCGACGTCACCGGAACCGTTGTGGGGGGTGGCGATGTCACCGGAACCGTGGTCGGCAGTTGGCGCGGAGGCACGGTCGGGGCCGTACTGGGCGGCTGCACCACCGGCAACGGCAGCAGTATCGGGTAGTTGGGGTAATCGACGTCCGGCGTCCGGGGCGGCACGGGATTCGGCATCAGAACGGGCAACGCAAGAAGTGCGGGCGCCACCCCTGGCGATTCTGCGGGCACCACCGCAGGAGGCGAGGGCAAGAGAGCGTCAGTGGAAGGCAGCTGCGCCGTCGGACCCGAGGGGCGCATCGCCGTCGGTCGTGGAGCCGCCGCGACGGCCGCCGGCGCCAATGGCACCAGCGGCGCCTGCACGAGGCGATTCTGGCCCGGAATGTGCTGCAGACCCACCGCTGCCGGCCGGATACCGAGCGCCAACGAAACTTCCAGCGCCACAACAGCACTGATCACGGCCACCGCTCCGACGCTGCCCATCATCACGATCGGCCTGCGTTGCGGCAACGTCTCGTCCAGACCGTCTTCGTCGGCGGTCCCCAGCACCGTCGTCGGCGCGTCCGCCTCGTCATCGGGTGCGACGCTATAGGCGATGCGCTCCAACGTCACCGCATCAGGGTCCGCCTCCACTGCATCGGGGACCCGCGCGTAGGCGAAGGAGTCGGTGGCCAAGGCGTAGAGCGATGTGTCGACAGAGGCCAGAGCGGCGCCCCGGGCCAGCGCGGTCTCCGGCTCTTCGGGCACGATCACCGCAAGCGGCGTCGCCGTCTCGAGTTTCAGTTTGATCAGCCCGATATCCACACCCGAACCGATGAGGAAGATGCCATCCGGCCGGCTATCGAGTGTCTCGGACCACGCGATCAACTCGGTCGGTGTGGTGATGGCGCCGACGCCGTGCAGCGGTTCGCTCCGGATGTCGGCGATCGCCGCTTGATCGGTGTCGATCACGCCCAGGGTCGCACTGTCGGATTCGACGAACAGCACCGCCATGTGCTCACTGTTGATCGCCTGCGCGACCGCTTGAGCCAGGGTCGTCGCGGCGACGAACGGCGGGGTGAGGGTGACGTTGTCGAGGTCGCACACGGCCAGCGCATCGTCCAGCGCGCGAGCGTCTGACTCGTCCGTCCAGGTCACGCCGACCGATGCCACCCGGTTGCCGGACGCAGCCGCGGCTTCGTAGGCATCCAAGATCGCCGCCACCACATGGTCGGTTGCTGAGCCGACACTCACGTCCACCGCGAGCTCACGCTCCTCGATGGTGACGCCATCGGCGTTTTGCCCTTCGACCAGCACCATACGAACGGTTGCAGGTGTCATCGATAGCCCGATTACGATGTCCACTTTTTCTCCAAATGCGTTAGCCGGCGAGTCCCGGTCCCAGTCGTGTCAACCGCGACACTCGCAGATCAAAAATATCACCGCATCGGATTCATCGCCGTACCCAGAAGTTAGGTTTTAGCTGAGAATTCAGGCGCTAAAGCCGGCCGGCCACAAAGCCGGCAGCCTGATCGACCAGCCCGGAGTCTATGTAGGACGGCTGCAGATGCGACGGCCAATTCGTCCCTCTGCCACAGATGGGGTCGCCTTGCGCGCACTGGTCGATCGTCCTTCCCGCGAAGGCCGGTGACAGTCCACGGGTGCCGTTGCCGAACAACGCGACCGCCGCGACATGCTGGTCCACGCCCGGCGGCAAGGGGTTGGTGAACCCGAACAGCGGCCGCCCGCCGGTCACCAGGTCGGCCACCTCGGCTCCGAGCGAGTAGCCACCGAGTACCAGTCGGGTGTTGGGACAGTCTCTGGCCATGGATTGGACGTGGGCACTCATATCGTTGGCGCCGCTGCCGGTGGTGATGTTGGCCGGATAGTTCACCCCGTAGACGCCGACCGACAAGCGCGTCTTGCCCCGCAACGAATTGACCAGCGCATCGCCGACAGCACCGACGCCGGGAGGCTCCTCGCGGCCGCGGGCGAAAACCACCTCGACGTCCGGGCAGGCCGCCGATGCAGTTGCCTGCAACGGCGCCGGGGCGATGGTCAATCCGAAACCCAGCAGGATGGCGGTCACCAGGCCGAGGGCAGCATGCGCGCCTGGCGTTGTCGCGACAAGCCTCATGACGCGATGCTACGGATCTGGCCGACTATGCGTCGAACCGCTCGGGACAGCGGCCGTGTTAGATCTCCTGCATGGGCGAACGTGTGACGTTCCAAAGTTCGACGGGGCCGAACCTGGCGGGAATCATCGATGTGCCGGAGGGCGAGGTGCGTGGCTGGGGAGTATTCGCGCACGGCTTCACTCTCGGCAAGGAGTCGCCTGCCGCCGCCCGGATCTGCAAGCAGCTGGCCGCCGACGGGATCGGCATGCTGCGCTTCGATGCGCTGGGTCTCAGTGGCTCAGAAGGAGATTGGGGCGACGGGTCGTTCACCGTCAAGGTCGACGACATCGTCAAGGCGTGCGAGTTCATGGCCGAGCGCGGAACGCCGGCCGACGTTCTGGTCGGTCATTCGTGGGGCGGCGCCGCCGCACTCGCCGCCGCCCGGCAATCGCCGGGGGTGCGGGCGGTCGTCACGGTCGCCGCGCCCATCGACCCGAGTCACGTCGAAAAGCATTACGACGCAGTGGTTGACCGCTGCCTGTCCGAGGGCAGTGCCGAGTGGATGGTCGGCGGGCGAACGCTGACCCTGAAGCGGGCATTCGTCGAGGACGTCCGCGCGGCGCATCTGCACGACAAGATCAAGGGTCTGCGGTTGCCGCTGTTGATCCTGCACTCTCCCACCGACAACACGGTCGGCATCGCAAACGCCACCGAGATCTTCCGCTTGGCGCGCCACCCGCGCAGCTTCGTCTCGCTGGAAGGCTCCGACCACCTGCTCACCGCGCGGGGTCAGGCTCGCCGGGCCGCCCGCATCATCGGCGCGTGGGCCGACGCGTACCTCGACGACGGCTAAAACTTGACTCGCCCTGTCACTTAGTGACACATTGGTGCTGTCACTAAGTGACAGGGGGTGGAGGACATGGCGCACGGCGAGGCCCGGCTACAGGTATCGCGCCACGCCTGCGAATTGTTCTGGCAGCACGGGGTGTCAGGGACGACCGGTGACGACATCGCCGCCGCCGCAGGACTTTCCACCCGGACGATCTGGAGGTACTTCCGGTCGAAGGAGAGCTGCGTCGAACCAGTACTCGCCAAGACGACGCACCGATTCATCGCAGTACTGGACCGGTGGCCGCCTGAGCTGTCGCTGGGCGAACACATGGCCGCCGACGCGATCGCTCACCCGTTCACCGAACAGGACATCGCCGACGAGGTGAGTGCGATGCGAATCGCCAGCATGACGGCGGCCGAACCGGCACTGCGTACGGCTTACCTGATGGTCCACGACGAACTCGAACGAGGCTTCATCCCTGTCATCGCCAAGAGACTGCGGATGCATCCCGAGGATCTCACGGTCCGGCTGTGCGCAGCGGCGGTGACGGGTGCGCTACGGGTGATCGACGAGGACGTGAGCACCGCAGTCGTAGCTCGGGGCGAAGTGATCAGCCCGCAGCAGACGCTCACTCTCATCGACCGGGCGATTCTCGACGCGACCAACGGGCGCATCGGTGGAACGACGCTCGATTAGCTCGAAATTCCCTGCAAGGCAACACAAGGAGTCGCCACATGGCACTGCCCGAACCGATCTCCGTCGAGGACTTTTTTCGCCCTCCCGTCCGCGCCGGAGCGACCATCTCGCCGGACGGAACCCGGATGGCCTACCTCGCCCCGTGGCGCAACCGACTGAACGTGTGGGTGCAACCGGTGGACGAAGGCGAGCCGGCTCGCTGCGTCACCGCTGACGAAACCCGTTCCGTACTGAGCTACGAATGGACCGACAACCCCCGCTGGCTGCTGTATCTGCAGGACCGTGGCGGAGACGAGAATTGGCACGTCTTCCGGGTCGACCTGGACGATCCCGAAGCCGCGGCCGTGGACCTCACGCCCTTCGATGGCACCAAGGCGATCTTGGAGAACCCGGGCGGACTGTCCGGCAAGGCCATCGTGCATCTGAACAAGCGCAACATCGCCCTGCTGGACGTCTACGAACTCGACATCGCCACAGGCGAACTCACCCTGCTCGCCGAGAATCCCGGGCAGGTCGCGGGATGGCTCACCGGCCGCAACGGCGCCCTCTTCGCCATGGCACTCACCGCGGCCGGTGATGTGGAAGTTCACCAATGGGACGCCGTATCGGGGTCGCTGCGGCGGATCGCGACCTATGACGGCGCCGACTACACTCTGGGCGTCTTTCCGATGGTGGCCACCCCTGACGGAACAGGACTCTGGATAGGGTCCAACGCGGGCACTGACCGCACGCGACTGGTCCGGCTTGACGTAGCCACCGGCACCGAAACCGCCGTCGACAGCCACCCGACGTATGACCTGGACTCCCGGGGCCTGGTCCTGCCTCTCGTCCCGCAACCACTGATCCAACACCGACGTACCGGCGAGCTTCTCGGCGCACGGTATCTGGGTGCGCGACAGGTCATCAGGCCGCTCGACCCACTGTTCGCCGAGGTCCTGACGAGCCTGCAGACGCTGTCCGAGGGTGAGATCGGGGCGCTGTCGTCGGACGAGAGCGGACTGCGGTGGATCGTCAGCTTCAACCACGACCGCGACCCTGGACGGACCTACTTCTATGACCATGCCACCGGCCGAAGCAGGCTGCTGTTTCGGCCCTTCCCGCACCTCGACCCTGAGCAGTTGGCGCCGATGACACCCGTGACGATCCGGTCGCGCGACGGACTGGACCTGCCTTCGTACCTGACGCTGCCCATCGGAGTGGAACCGAAGGGACTTCCGCTGGTGCTGCTCGTGCACGGCGGGCCGTGGGCCCGGGACTGGTGGCGGTTCGACCCGGAGGTGCAACTCCTCGCCAATCGCGGATATGCGGTGCTGCAAGTCAACTTCCGCGGCTCAACGGGATTCGGCAAGGCATTCGTCAAGGCCGCGGTCGGGGAGTTCGCGGGCAAGATGCATGACGACCTGATCGATGCGGTGAACTGGGCCGTCGCGGAAGGTTACGCGGACCCCGCCCGGGTCGCCATCTTCGGCGGCTCCTACGGCGGATACGCCGCCCTGGTCGGCGTCACCTTCACCCCGGACGTCTTCGCGGCAGCCATCGACTATGTCGGTATCTCCAGCCTGGCCAACTTCATGCGCACACTTCCGCCGAGCGCTCGGCCTCATCTGGCCAACAACTGGCACCTGTTTGTCGGCAACCCGGAAGATCCGGTGCAGGAGGCGGACATGTTGGAGCGCTCGCCGATCACCAAGGTCGAACGAATCAGGACGCCGTTGCTGGTTGCGCAGGGCGCCAACGACGTTCGCGTTGTGCAGGCCGAGTCCGACAATCTGGTGGAGGCGCTGCGGGCGCGCGGGGTCGAAGTGGAGTACCTGGTCAAAGAGGACGAGGGCCACGGTTTTCTCAACCCGGAGAACCTCATCGACTTGTACGAGGCCGTTGACCGGTTCCTCGAACAGCACCTGGGCGGTCGGGCTTAAGCCCGCGGTTTCAGCAACGCAGCGAGTTCCTCGCGGCTCGACACACCGGTCTTGGTCATCGCCCGGTAGATGTGGCCTTCGACAGTGCGTACCGACAGGGTCAGGCGCTCGGCCACCAACCGGCTGGGCAGGCCCTCCCCGAGCAGCATGACGATCTCCCGCTCACGCGAGGTGAACGGCACCGGCACGCTGGCCTGTCGAAGCGCCGGGGTGCGGGCGCCGCCGCACCGCTCGGCAAGTGCGTCGGCGCGCGTCGAGCAACTCAGCGCCGACCCCCGTAAGTCTTTGTGGCGAAACACAATCGCAGCGTGCGCGGCAGCGTCCAGCGCGGCGATGAGATCGCCCATAGCTTCGAATTCCTCTGATACCGAGGACAACTCGGACCCGTCACCTGCCGCCAGCGCAGCGGCGAGGCGAGCGGCCGCGGCGACGCGCGGACCTTGCACCGTCGACTCCAGTTCGCGCAGCCGCGCCGCCGTCGACCCCTCGCCGAATTGCGCAGCGGTCTGCAGGCACAGCACCTCCGCAGCGAATTGACCGTTGGCAGCTGCTTGTTCGGCCGCGCGGACCGCGATCTCGACCGCTTCACTCAGGGCGCCCTGGCAGGCGCAGACCCACGCTCGCGCCAGGTCAGCCTCGTAGTCGACGAATCTCCAGCTTCGATGACGCTCGGCTTCCACGGCACTCAGTGCGGCCGACGCTTCGCCGGCCAGACCGCACATGGCCAGTGTGACGGTGAGGGGAATCAGATAGCGATAGCGAAAACCGTTGGAGTCGCCGCTGAAAAGCTCGACGACGGTCTGCAAGAGGCGACGTGCTTCATCCAGGCGGCCGGATGCCGCGGCGGCCCGGCCCACGATCGCGGCACCCAGCAGCTGGGCCACGCCCGGAACGTTTACGGTCTGCTCACGCTCGTGTTCGGCCAAGGCAGTGGCCTGCGACAGGTGACCGCTGAGCAGGCGGGCCCCGAGATGACGGTCGGCGATGATGAGCCTCATGTGGGCAGCGGTGGCGGTGCGCTGCACGCACGCATAACCCACTTCGGCTATCCGGTCCGCCTCGCCGGCGTGGCCCGCATCCCCGTGTGCGACCACCAGCGCCCACGCCGCGGCCGAACTGATGATGCCGGGCAGGCGCTCCAAGTCGACGCCATCGCCCTGCGCTATCGCCTTGTCGGGCTGCGCCATCGACGCCCAGTAGACGGTCAGATAGGCATCGCTCCAGCTACGGGTCAACGCCGTACCCAGGTGTGCGGCTTCCTCGAACAGCTGGCGGGCGCCGTCCGGATCGGCCAGCCCCCACAGCTTGTTGAAGCCCCGATGGCCGAGCAGGTACACGCGATCCTCTTCCGCGAGACCGTCGGTCGGTGTCGCGGCCACCGCGGCATCGGCCTCCGCACCGCGTCCCTGCCACGCCAGGGCGAAGGAGCGGATGTTGTAGGCCGCCACGCCACAACCGGCGCGAATTGCGGCTGCCGCCAACCGATCCGCCAGCGGAGCATCGGCCAGGAACATCGCCCCTTCCGCGGCTCGCAGAAGTAGTTCCGCGTCCGGCGCGAGATCGGAGTCGACGCTCAACACGGCGCGCCGCACCACCGTTCGCACCTCGTCACGGTCGTCAGACGCGGCCAGCTCCGTAGCGACCCGGCCCCGCAGCCGTCGCAGCCGGGTAGCTGCGGCCCGCGAGCGACGCAGTTCGCCGTACAGCGGATGAGCGAGCCGGACTTCCACACCCCCGTCGACCGGACCGATCGCGATCAATCCCCGCACGTCGGCCTCCTCGATGGCCGCCGCATCCACTAACCGCGACAGGGACTTCAGCTCCAGTGGCTCCCCCACCGCCAGCGTGTCCACCACATCGCCAACGGCACCGGGCAATGCACCCATGCGTGACTCGATCAACTCGGCCAGACTCGGCGGCACCACCGGGTCGCCCGTCCATCGCCAGTAGCCACCGTGTTGCGCCAATCGTCGGTCGGCCAGTTCCGTCTCGACGATGTTGCGCAGATAGAGCACGTTGCCGCGGGTCAGCTTCCAAAGGCGTTGTGAGACATCCGGATCCACGGGACCGTTCAATGCCGCCGATAACAGCCTGGCCGTCTCGTCGGCCGACAGCGGCTGCAGATCGAGTCGTTCGAACTCGGATCCCCACACCTCCTGCAGCGCGGCAGGCACCGGCTCACCGCTGCGGATCGTCAGCACCAGTTTGGCCGACCGGCGCGCGACGATCTGTTGTAGCACGAACACCGACAAGTCATCGAGCAGGTGCGCGTCGTCGACGACGATGACCACCGCAGCGCGTTCCGGTGTCGCCGTCAGCGCCTCGATCATGTCGCGGACGAGGTGCACCAACTGCCCGTCGCCCGGCTCGGGCAGCCGCGCCCAGGCAGCGAAGGCCCCCAACGGAAGCGATCGCGCCGACGCGCTGGCGACCGCCCGCCGGGTGACGCACCCACGAAGCCCGGTGAGTGCGTCACCGGCGAGCCGACTCTTTCCGACGCCGGGCGCACCGCAGACCAGGACCCCCGGGGTGCGCGGATCGGAAATCGCGGACTGGATGACCGCGACCTCCTGTGCCCGGCCGGTCAGCGGCCACCTCAGACGCACCCGGTTAGCCTAGGAGAGTCGGCACCTGCGCACAGCGGAACAGCCGACATGCCCTACAGCTCACCTGATCGACTCCCCGAAGTCGGCACCCTGTTGCAGGGAATAACGCATTTCACACACGGCTGCGAACGGCGACTTCGGCGTAAATGGGTGCGGCGGCCACCACCGTGAACGGCGTTGCCAACGGGAAGTCATCGCCTATCGACTCGATTCGCGCCGCACGAATGATCGTGGCCAGTGCCAGGGTCGCCTCGAGCATCGCGAAGTGGTCGCCGATGCACGAGCGCGGTCCACCGCCGAACGGCAGATATTGCCAACGGCTGCGGCCCTTGGAGCGTTCGGGCAGGAACCGATCGGGGTCGAATGTCAGCGGATCGTCCCACAATTGCGGATCGCGGTGCAGGGCATAGAAGTCGACCACCGCGACGGTGCCGGCCTCGATCCGGTAACCGTCGACGGCCAGGTCTGTGTTGAGCCGCCGCGGTGTTCCCGCGGCAGGCGGGCAGAGCCGCAACGCCTCGTGGAGCACCCGCACGGTGTAGCCGAGCTGGGGCACGTCTTCGGGACGCAGCGGCCGGTGCCCCAGCGCCGTCACTTCGGCGAGGACCTGCTCTTGGAGGTCCGGATGGTGACCCAGCGCCCATAACGCGTAGGTCAGGGTGGTGGAGGTGGTGTCGTGCCCGGCGAGCATGAACAGCACCAGCTCATGGCAGATCTCGGCGTCGCAGAGTCGGCGCCCGGTGGCCGGATCGGTCGCGGCAACCAGCGCGCGTACCAGTGGTGCATCGAGCGCAGGATCGGCACGAACGGCGCCGAGGATCTCGGCGGCGAGCCGGTGCAGGTAGGCGTTGGCGGCGCGCGCCCGCCGCTGACCAGCGGTGGGCAACCAGTGCGGCAGATTGACCGGCCTCGCTGCGCGGTCGGCAGCCCACCCGAGTGCGTCGCGCAACGCCGGGCCGATGGCGTCGGCCCGGTCGTCGAGATCCAGGCCCAGCACCGAGCGCCCGAGCGCCCGCAACGTCAGTACCCGGCACTCGGCGTCCAGGTCGATCGTCTTGGCGTCGGCCCAGCGGTCGACCACCGACTGTGCTGCCGCTGCCATGTGCCCGGCGTAGCGTGCCACGTGGTGTTTGGTGAACATCGGCTGCAGGGTGCGGCGCCGCGGCAACCAGCGCTGGTGGGGCAGGTTCAACAGGTTGCCGCCCATCAGCCGGTACATCTGCAGCATGGCGGGCGTGGGACCCCGGTCGGCGATCTCGTCGGTGCGGCCCAGCACGTCGCGGGCGCCCTGGGGTGAGGCGATCACCACTATGGTCGGGACCAGCCATCGGGGTCCCAACGCGATTCGGGTCACAGGCCCGCCCGCGTCGATGAGTTGCTGGATACCGTCGATGTAGGAGCGCACCGCCTGCATCTGCTTTCGGTAGGGCAACGGATTCTTCGGGGCCGGCGGCAAGGCCGCGAGGTCCGCGTGTTCGATAGCCAGGGTCATGTGGGCTCCTTTACTTCTGCAGCGCAACAAGTTTCGCTTCGGCGACCCGATAGAAACCGTCGAGGAAGGCGTTCTCGACGCCGACGTACTCGCAGATCACCTCTGGCGCCACGCCGGCGTCGCGCAGCCGCAGCGCCAACGAGTACGGCAACGGCAACCTGCGTAGTGCCCGCTCACGCTCGGTGAGTTCCTCGGCCATCGGCCCAGCGTGCGCCGGTGGCGGCGGCCCGGATTGAGTAGGCCGGTACCTAACTTGAACGGCACCCTGTACTGCGTTTCAAGAATCCGCCAAGGCGCCTGCTGAACGCTCTGCACCATGAACCCGATTGACCTTCTCTTCGTGGCCATTGCCTGCGGGGCCTTCGCCTGGTCGATGGCGCGGTATGCGCCCAAAGCCGTGCCGGGAATCGGCCTGGCCGCACAGGGCGTGCTCGGCGTGTACACCGGGCTGATGGTGCGCGACATCTCGTTCGCCGCACTGGGCTCGCACTGGCCGATCGTCGTCGCGGTCGCCGTCAGCACCCTGGTCCTCAGCGTCGCGGGCGGTGCGTTACTCGGCCTGCACCGCGACATCACGCCGCTGACCGGCGGCCTCGCGCTGGTGGCCGGAGGCTCAGCCGGACTGGTCGCCATCGCCCGCGAACTCGGCGGAGACGACCGGGTCGTCGCGGCAGTCCAATATCTGCGCGTTGCCCTGATCACCGCCGCCATGCCCGTCGTCGCCACGGCGTTCTACCACAGCACTCCGTCCCACGCCGCCCAGGTCAACGAGAGCGGTTCTCTGCCTTGGTATGTCACGCTTCCGCTGATCGCCTCGATCGTGCTGGTCGGCGCGGTGGCCGGTCGCCGGTTGCGGTTGCCCGGCGGTGGGCTGATCGGCCCGATGGTGATCACCATCGGCCTGGAGTTCGCCGGCCTGGCCAAGGGACTCGCGGTTCCGACGCTGTTGTTCCAGGCCGGAATCGTGTTGATCGTGCTGCAGACGGTGCTGGCGCTGGACCGGGAGTCGCTGCGGGCGATTCGCCGGATCCTGCCCGGCGCGTTCGCCCTGATCATGGTCCTGAATGTCGCCGCGGCCGGCCTCGGCGTGGTGCTCGCCCACTCGGCCGGCCTGAGCATGCTCGACGGGTACCTGGCCACCAGCCCCGGTGGGGTCTACGCGGTGCTCGGCACCGCCGCAGGTTCGGGCTCCAACGTGACGTTCGTGATGGCGTCCCAGGTCATTCGGGTGGTGCTGATGTTGGTCGCCGCACCGTTCGTGGCCAAGATGTTCATCCGCTTCACGCCGCACCGCGCCCCCGCGGCCCGGGTGCGCCCCGAACTGGTCCCCGTCACCGCTTGATCAGGGCGTCGGTGAGCGCCCCGGTGATGAAGGTGCGCGCCGGGACGTCGCACCCGATAGCCGAGGACCCCGCCGCGCAGGTCGAGTTGGCAAGAGCGGAAGCAGAACTCCGTTCCGCGCGAGCACTTGTCCTCGACGAAGCCGGCGCCCTATGCGATACGGCATGCGCCGGTGACCGACAACCACGCGACGCTGCACAACCGCCGCAGCTTCGTCGATGCACCCGAGGCCGACGCGCGACGCTGCCTGGTCCGCCTCTGGCTGGCCGGCGAGCCGCGCAACTGACAGCAGCGGACCTTTAGAAAGCCCCAAGGCCGGCGCGACAGACTCCTGCCATCAAGGGGAAAGGCGAGGGACATGTTGAGGCACTTGGCCACCTTTACCGTGCGGCGCCCGAAGGCGGTGCTGGCGGCGGTCCTGGTTCTGCTCGGCATCAGCGTCGTGCTCGGCGGCTCGGTGTCCGACAAGCTGGGGACGGGCGGTAACACCGACCCGGCCGCGGAATCGTCGCAGGCCGAGGAGTTCCTGGACCAGCATTTCGGCACCACTTCGAACCTGGTCATCCAGCTGCTTCCGCACGAGGGCACCGTCGAGGCGCCCGATGTGGCACCGTTACGGGACCGCGTGCTGCGGCTCATCGCCTCCGAACCCAAGGCAAAGGTCACCAGGGCCTTCGGTGACGAGGGCGCCGGCGATCTGCGCAGCAAGGACGGCCGCTCCGGTCTGATCCTGGTGCACGTCGGCGGAACCGCGGACGAGGCCGCGGACACGGCCAAGCGGATCATCGCCCACCTGCCCACCGACCCGAACATCACCGTGCGCGCCGGCGGTGCGCTGGGCGTGCAGCAGGAGATCCGGGACAAGGTCAAGCACGACCTCAAGACGAGCGAAAGCATCGCCGTGCCCATCTCGCTCGCGGTGCTGGTGGTCGTGTTCGGCGGTCTCATCGCCGCGGCGCTGCCGGTGGTGGTCGGCGTCGTCTCGATCGTCTCGACCCTGTCGGTCCTGCTGCTCATGACGACGATCACCGACGTGTCCGTGCACGCCCTGACGGTCACCACCGCGTTCGGGCTCGGGTTATCGATCGACTTCGGCCTGCTGATGGTGTCCCGGTTCCGGGAGGAAAGTGCCAATGGCAAGGGGCACCATCAGGCCATCATCGCCACCGTCAACACCGCCGGCCGGACCATCCTGTTCAGTGCGGCGACGGTGACGCTGGCGATGACCAGCCTGCTGGTGTTCCCCACCTACTTCCTGCGGTCGGTCGGGCTGGCCGCCACCGCCACCGTCCTGCTGTCGGCGTTCAGCGCGATTGTGGTGCTGCCGGCGCTGCTGACCCTGCTCGGCAAGCGCGTCGACTCGCTGGCCGTCATCCGCCGCAAGGTGCCGCTGTCGGCCGACTCGCTGTTCTGGCGGCGTTTCGCCGAGGTCGTCACCCGGCGCCCGCTGCTGTACGCGTTGCCGGTGGTCGCGGCGTTGCTCGCGCTGGGAGTCCCCTTCCTGCACGCCCAGTACGCCACCCCCGACGAGCGCGCCCTGCCCACCGAATCCAGTGCCCGTCTGGTGGCCGAATCGCTGCAGCACGACTTCACCCTGGATCCCTCCCAGGCGATCACGCTGGTCACCCGCAACGACGCCGACGTGCTCGCCAAGCTTGCCGCCGACGTCTCGGGCATGGACGGTGTCGTCCTGGTCAACGGCCCCATCGGCCGGTACGAGCACGGCCAGCCGGTGGGACCGACGCCGCCCGCATCCGGAGCCGGCTACGCGTTCGTCTACCTGTCGGTACAGGCCGACTCGGACACGGCCCAGCACCTGGTGCGCGACATCCGCGCGAAGATCAGCGGCCACCAGGTCGAGGTCGGCGGTCCGACCGCCACCCTGATCGACAGCCGCGCCGCGATCGCCGACCGGCTCCCCCTGGCCATCGGCTTGATTGCCGTCGCCACCTTCATCCTGCTGTTCCTGTTCACGGGCAGCGTGGTGGTGCCGGTGAAGGCGCTGCTGCTGAACCTGCTGGTGCTCAGCGCGGTGCTGGGTGTCCTGGTCTGGGTCTTCCAGGACGGCCACCTGGCGGGGCTGCTGGGATTCACACCGGCGCCGCTGAACCCGTCGATGGTGGTCCTGCTCTGCGCCATCGCCTTCAGCTTGTCCGTGGACTACGAGATCTTCCTGCTCAGCCGGATCAAGGAGGCCCGCGACTCGGGCTTGTCGAACGACGCGTCGACCGTCATCGGGCTGGGCCGGGTGGGCCGGATCGTGACCAGCGCCGCGCTGCTGCTGACCATCACCCTGATCTCGTTCGCCAACGGACTGTCGTTCATGAAGATGTTCGGCATCGGCACGGCGCTGGCCGTCGTCATCGACGCGACGATCATCCGCGGCGTCGTCGTGCCGGCATTCCTGCGGGTTGCCGGTGACCTGAATTGGTGGGCGCCGCGGCCGCTGCGCTGGTTGCACTCTCGCATCGGCATCAGCGAAACCCCGGCCCCAGAGGACACTCCGGCGCACGTCCCAGGGGACACCCCGGCGCAGGCCCCGGAAGCCGTAGCAGCGGCGCCCGCCGAAGACCTCGCCGTCGCGGCCGCGCTCCAAGCGGCCGGGGAACACGTCGCGGCCGGGCCGTCGACCGTGCCATCGACTGAGGTCGAGGTCATCCCCGGTGCGCACTTGGTGGCCAACGTCAACGGCACCGTCATCGTGGTGGCCCACCGCGAGCGGACGGCGCTCACCGAGAACTCCGTCGCCGCGCAGCAATTGGCGGCCCTCTCCGAGATGGTACGGCGGACCGACCCGGAGAAGCTGGTCAGCGCCTTCGCCAAGCTCTCCCGCCAGCCCTGGACCCACACCCTGGTCGACGTCGGCATCGTCACGCCCACGTCGGCCGGCCTGGAAATCCTGCTCTGCGGCAGCATCACCGTCGTGCTCGACGAAGGCGACGACCGGACGCTGCTGCACGGCCGCGGTCGTCTGGTGCACTACTCGGTGCCGATGCCCGCGGTGGCCGCCGTCATCGCCGTCGACGGATTGGGGCAGCGCTCGCGCGCGGGTGTCCAGCCGAACGGTGTGTACCGGATCGCCGACGGCACGGTGCCGGGCGACGGAGCCATCCTGCGTCCGACGCAGGCCGGGTATGCGCCGTCCGTGGCTTCGCCGCAGCCCAAGCGGTGGGTCGTCCTTGAAGACGGTTCCCGTTTCGAGATCGACCGCGACTGCGTCATCGGCCGTGACCCACACGGGTCGGCCGCCGCGCAGCGCGGGCTGCGCCCGGTGACGCTGGAGGATCCGGCCGGCCTGTTGTCCCGGGCCCACGTGGAGGTCTGCACACTCGGCGGCGAGGTCATCGTCGTCGACCGCGGCTCCACCAACGGCGTGTACGTCCGCGAGCCGGGGCAGCCCGGGTGGACCCGGATCACCCCGTGGGAACAGGTGATATGGCGGCCCGACTCCTACATCCAGATCGGTGGCCGGATCCTTCGGCTACACGACGGAACCGTCCCGGTTTCCGGGCGTGGACCGCGCGTCGCGATGCATCATCACGTGTCGCGGGAGCCGCTTCCCGGCCGCGCGTCCGCAGCGGTCTCCCGGAAGGGTTAGCATGGTCTAGGTCAATCGGGCTTGGATCACGCGACGCTACGCTCGACGGGGGAGTCGAGTCGAAAGTTGCCCTAATGCCTGAGAACAAGAATGAATCCGATACTTTGAAGCCATATTTCGAGGACGTCCAAGCGCACTACGACCTCTCCGACGAGTTCTTCAAGATCTTCCTGGACCCGACGCGCACCTACAGTTGCGCATATTTCGAGCGCGACGACATGTCGCTCGAAGAGGCGCAGATCGCCAAGGTGGACCTCTCACTCGGCAAGCTCGGATTAGAACCCGGCATGACGCTGCTGGACATCGGTTGCGGCTGGGGTACGACGATCATCCGCGCGCTCGAGCAGTACGACGTGAACGTGATTGGCCTGACGTTGAGCCGCAACCAGCAAGCGCACACCCAGCGACGGCTCGACGAGCATCCCAGTCCGCGCAGCAAGCGCGTGCTGCTGCAGGGCTGGGAACAGTTCGACGAAAAAGTGGACCGGATCGTATCCATCGGCGCCTTCGAGCATTTCGGGCGTGACCGCTACACCGACTTCTTCGCGATGGCCTATGAGGCGCTTCCCGCCGACGGTGTGATGCTGCTGCACACCATCATCCAGCCCAGCGAGGAGGAGTTCGCCGAACGCGGGCTGCCGATCACCATGACCAAGCTGCGGTTCATGAAGTTCATCATGGACGAAATCTTCCCGGGCGGAGACCTCCCCGCCGCCAAGACCGTCCAGGAGCACGCCGAGCGAGCGGGCTTCTCGCTCAACCGGTTGCAGCAGCTGCGCCCGCACTACGCCCGTACCCTCGACATCTGGGCCAGCGCGCTGGAAGCCAACCGCGACGAGGCCATCGCCGTTCAGTCGCAAGAGGTTTACGACCGGTACATGAAGTACCTGACCGGGTGCGCCGACCTGTTCCGCGAGGGTTACACCGACGTCGCGCAGTTCACCCTGGCCAAAGGCTGACCCCGGTCATTCGTTGCGGATGCAGTCGTAGGTGAGCGGGACGTCAGCGCCGAGGTTGACAACTTCGAACTCCTCCACGCCGATGTTGTTGAAAGACTGTGCCGTGATGCCCAATTCGGACCACTTCTTACTGCTCGTCCGATCGTCGGCGAAAGTGAGCGGCACCTGACCGCCGTCGGCGAGCAGCATGCCGTACTTCTTGAGCGCGGCGATCACCACCCGCTCGGAGGCGGAGAAGTGTGACTCGTCGAAACCGGCGCGCAACCGGAACCGCACGCCGTAGGGCGGCGCATTCGGGTCGGTGCTGGCCGGCCCGCCTGCATGGGTAGCAGGCCGGACGTAGACGCCGGCCTTCATCCGGTCATTGGGGAGAATGAAGCGGATCGCGTGATTTATTGCGCCGGAAGCGACTTCGTCGGCAGTGGGGGTCATGGCCGCGATCGGGAAACCCGCCGCGTCCGCACTGGTGCACTGGTCGCCGCGCAGGGTATCGGGATAGTCCCTGGTGAGGTCCCAGGTGAAAAAGCCTTGCGCCGTAAGGTCTTCCCCGGACCGGCCACCGTGGTAGATCTCATAGAGCGTGTGCCGGCCCCGGTCGACGACCAGCAGATGGCAGTCTTCCTGGCCTTGAGTGGCACCGCTGGTGTCACACGTGAGACTGGACGAACCTTCGAAGTAGGCGTTCGCCGGCACCGGCATCTCGGCGGGTACGGAGTCGCAATCCGGCCCGTCGTAGCAGTATTCGTCGGTGCCGACCACCTGCATCCGGCGCGCGTTACCGTCGGCGAAGAACACCGGGATGGAGAAATCCGCCTGCAGCCCTCCGGTTCCCCAGCCGCCCGCCGCGCTCAGCGCATGAATGATCGCATCCGAGCGGCCTGACTTTGCGGCGCCGGAGACATCGACGTTCCACGGCACCGCCGTGCTGAACAGCACCCCGGCCGGCACCGGCGTGTTGTGAGGTGCGGAGCCGGCACCGGGCGGCGCGTCCGAACTCGAGGTCGGTGGTTTCGAGTGGCAGCCGGCAACCAGAACGGTCGCCGAACACAGGATCGCCAGCGCCTTTGCCGGTCGCGCAAGGTACATCGTCTGACATTAGCGGCTCGCCTGGTCCGCCGAAACCGGTCGCGTTGCCCGGTACAGGGAGATGGACCCGGAAACAGTCCTGGTCGCCGACACTTCGGCGACATCGGCGAAACCGGCCCGCGCGATCAACCCCGGCAGGATTCCGTCCGCGTTGGGTTGGGTGTCCTGTTTGCCGTCGGCGAACTGCACGATCCGGAAACCCAGGCGCATCAGTGCATCGCGCTGTACCCCGAAGTCGGCGATCACGAGTTCGCCGCCGGGCCGCAGCAGTGCGAACATGGTGCCGATGATCGCCGTCTTCATCGGCACCGGGCATTGATGCAACACCAGGCTGGACACCACCTTGTCGGCGATGCCGGGTCCGATCCGCTCGACGGCCCGGTCACCCATGGCCTGCACGAAGTCGACCTCGACTCCGGCCCGGCGCACCTTCGCTTCTGCTATCGCCAGCACCTGGGGGTCGGGGTCCACCCCGACGACTCGGGCGTCCGGCTGCTGCTGCTTCATCCTTATCGCCAATGATCCTGTGCCACAGCCGATATCGACGACAGTGTCACGCGGCTTCAGTGCGAGCTGCGCGATGGCGGCGCATCGCCACCGGTCTTCGCGCGTGAGCAGCGCGATCACGGCGTCGTAGTACCTGGTGTACTTCGGGTTTCCCGCGGCGGGCGTAAACGACTGCGCTGACATGACACTCAGTCGTACCATCGGAGAGTCATGACATTCTCTGCACAGACGGCCACAGTCTTGTCCTGCGCGGACACTCCGGTATTGATCGATATGCGGCAGGGTGGCGCCTGCAGGGCCGGCGCGTTCGTCTACGAGGGCGAGCGCGTCACGACCGCGCGCCACGCCCACGACCTGCACCAGCTGGAGTACGTGGTGCAGGGCGTCCTGGAAGTGGAGACCGATGCCGGCGCGTACGTGTTGTCCGAGCGGCAGGCCGCGTGGATCCCAGCGGGGCTGGGACACATCAGCACCATCGACACCCGGGTGCGCTCGGTCTCCATATTCCTGCACCCGGTCCACCTGCAGCCCAGCCGGCCGGGCGCCGGGATCGTGATGGTCTCGCCCCTGATCCGGCAGATGATCATCTACTCCTGCCGGTGGCCCATCAACCGGGATTCGTCCGACCCGGTGGCCGAGGCGTACTTCCACTGCTTCGCCGAGTTACTGGCCGAGCTGCTGGCTTCGCAGAGCCCGTTCAGCCTCCCGACGACCACTCATCCGCAACTCGCCCTGGCGTTGAAGCACACGCGGAATACGTTGTCGGACATTACTATTGATGACGCCGCCGCCGCTGCGGGCATGTCGTCACGTTCGTTGCGGCGATTGTGTCATCGCGAGTTGCAGATGACCTGGCGCGACTACACGCAACAAGCCCGCCTGATGCGGGCGGCGGCGCTGCTCGCCGACTCGGAGTTGAGCGTGCTGCAGGTCGCCACCCGGGTCGGCTTCGACAGCGCCAGCTCGTTCACCCGGGCATTCCGAAGCGCGTGGGGCCTGCCCCCGTCCGCCTACCGTCGCCACGGCAGCGAGTTTCCGGCATGAAACTCAACGCACAGAACCTGAGCGCGCTGCAGATTCCGAAACCCACCTACGATCGCAGCCGGATCAAGGTGGGCATCGTGCATTTCGGTGTCGGCGGCTTCCACCGCGCCCATCAGGCCATGTACGTCGACCGGCTGCTCAGTCAGGGGACCGCACGCAAGTGGGGAATCTGCGGGGTCGGGGTGCTGCCCCGCGACCGCCGGATGCGCGACGCGCTGCGCGACCAGGATCATCTGTACACCCTGACCCTGGCACATCCCGACGGCACCCGGGAACCTCGAATTATCGGCTCTATCATCGACTTCCGCTATGCGCCAGATGATCCCGAGTCGGTGATCGAGCTGCTCGCCGATCCCGGCGTACGCATCATCACGCTGACCATCACCGAAGGCGGATACAACGAACCGCTGAGTCCCGTCTTCGCTCTGGTGACCGAGGCGCTGAACCGGCGGCGCCTGCGCGGCCTGAAATCCCCCACCATCGTGTCCTGCGACAACATCGTCGGAAACGGGCACATCGCCCGGCAGGCGTTCACCTCCTACGCCGAAACGTCCAATCCCGCACTCGCACAATGGATGGACGAGAACACCAAGTTTCCGAACTCGATGGTCGACCGGATCACACCGGCCACCACCCCCGACGTGATCGAAAGCCTGACAACCGAATTCGGAGTCGACGACGCCTGGCCGGTGATCACCGAACCCTTCGCCATGTGGGCCCTCGAGGACGACTTCGCCGACGGGCGGCCACCCCTGGACCGGGCCGGCGTCACGTTCGCCGAGGACGTGTCCCCGTACGAAGCGATGAAGCTGCGGCTGCTCAACGCCAGCCATCAAGGCCTCTGTTACTTCGCGTATCTGGCCGGGTACCGCTTAGTGCACGACGCCGCCCAGGACCCGCTGTTCGCCGAATTCCTCTGGCGTTATATGGATTGCGAGGCGATGCCGACACTCACGCCGGTGCCCGGGCTGCGGGAGTTCAAGGATGGGCTGCTCCCCCGGTTCGCCAACGCCCACGTCCGCGACACGGTCACCCGCCTGTGCGCCGAATCGTCGGACCGGATCCCCAAGTGGCTGCTGCCGGTGGTCCGCGACAACCTGCGCTCCGGCGGCCCGGTGCAGTTGTCCGCGGCCATCGTCGCCAGTTGGGCCCGCTACGCCGAGGGGGTCGACGAGCAGGGCCGCCCGATCGACGTGGTGGATCCGCGGGCGGAAACGCTGATTCCGATCGCCCGCTCGCAGCGCACCGATGCTTCGGCGTTTCTGGCCAACAGGTCCATCTTCGGCAATCTGATCGAGGAACCCCGCTTCGTGGAGCCCTATCTGTGGACGCTGGACTCGCTGCACCGCGACGGCGCCCGCGCGACGGTCGCGAAGCTGTTGCGAACGTGACCCTGGTCGCCGGCATCGACTGCTCGACCCAGTCCTGCAAGGTTCTGGTGTGCGACGCCGATACCGGCGCGGTGCTTCGCCAGGGCCGGGCCGCCCACCCCGACGGCACCGAAATAGACCCGGCCGCATGGGAATCGGCGGCGGGGCAGGCGATCGCCGCGGCTGGCGGATTCGACGACGTGGCAGCGGTATCGGTCGGCGCACAGCAGCACGGCATGGTGTGCCTGGACTCGGCCGGTGCAGTCGTGCGCCCCGCGCTGCTGTGGAACGACGTGCGCTCGGCTGGGGCAGCACGCGACCTGGTGGACGAACTGGGCGGACCGCAGGAGTGGGCGCACGCCGTCGGACTGGTACCACTGGCCGCGGTCACGGTCGCGAAACTGCGCTGGCTCGCCGACCACGAACCTCACCACGCCGACCGCACGGCGGCGGTGTGTCTGCCGCACGACTGGCTGACCTGGCGGCTGCGGGGCGAGTCCGACCCTGCGGCACTGACCACCGACCGCAGCGACGCCAGCGGCACCGGTTACTTCGACGCCGAGACCGGCCGGTACCGCGCCGACCTGCTCGAACTGGCGCTGCGGGGGCGCAGTCCGGCACTGCCACGCGTGCTGCGTCCCTCCGAATCAGTCAGCGGTGCAACACTGTTCGGAGCCGGCCTGGGTGACAATGCCGCCGCGGCGCTGGGCCTGGGCGCGGTAACAGGCGACGTGATCGTCTCGATCGGAACCTCCGGTGTGGTGTGCGCCGTGGCCACCGCTGCGGTACGTGACGATCAAGGTTTTGTGGCCGGGTTCGCCGACGGCACCGGCCGTTACCTTCCCCTGGTGTGCACGCTGAACGCGGCGCGGGTGCTCGACGCGGCGGCGAGGATGCTGCGGGTCGACCACGACGAGTTGTCCCGGCTGGCACTTTCGGCGCCACCGGGCAGTGCGGGCCTGGTGCTTGTCCCCTATCTGGAAGGTGAGCGAACACCCAACCGGCCCAACGCCAGTGGCGCGCTGCACGGGCTTCGGGTCGCCAATGCGACGCCGGCCAACCTGGCCAGGGCGGCGGTGGAAGGCATGCTGTGCGCACTGGCCGAGGGCCTCGCCCAGCTCACCGCGCACGGCGTCAGCGTGCGCCGCCTCCTGATGATCGGTGGCGGGGCGCAGTCACGCGCGGTGCGCGAGATCGCGCCGAGCGTGTTCGGCATGCCCGTATTGGTGCCCACCCCAGCCGAATACGTCGCTCTGGGTGCGGCGCGGCAGGCGGCCTGGGCATGCAGCGGATCAGCGGAACCGCCCGCCTGGTCACCACCCGCGGCACGCGAGTATGCGGCCGACGCCGCACCGTGGATACTCGAGCGCTACGCGCAGGTGCGAGATCTCACCGAATGAGCGGAAGCGGGCGGTAGACCGGCAGGGCGCGGTACTTCGAGGCGAAGGTGGCTTTGTCGTACTTTTCGCCTATCTCGCCGTCATGGGCCACCACGGTGGGTCCGTCGACGGCGGTGAAGGTGAACTCCGGCACCTGCATCTCGTGGTAGAGCGGGCTGCGTTCCAGCCGGCCCAGCGCCAGTGCGCTCAGGATCCTGGTCCTGGCCAGCCGGCGACCGGTTTCCAGAATGCGCACGTCGATCAGGCCGTCGTCCATCCGGGTGCGCCGTGACGGCGCGAATCCCGTTGGCAGATAAAGCGAATTGCCGATGAACATCAGGGAGGTCTGCAGCGTCTTGTTGTCGTAGCTGATGCGCACGGGCTGGCCGTTGAGCAAGGTGTGCAGCATCGCGTACATGCCGGCCAGCGGCTTGCCGATGCGCTTCTCGAGCTTCTCCCGCTCTTGGACGAAGGCGGGATAGGCGCCGATGCTGGCGGTGTTGACCACCATCTGACTCTCGTTGAGGCACATCATGTCGACGTAGGCCACGCTGCCACGCCGGATCGCCTCGATGGTCTTGGCGGTGGAGTCGCAGCCGATGTCCTTGGCGAAGTGGTTGAAGGTCCCGCCCGGGAACACGGCCAGCGGCACACCCGCGTCGGCAGCGACCGCCGCAGCCGCGGCGACGGTGCCATCGCCCCCGCCCACCGCCAGCACCTCGGCGCGCTCGGCGGCGTCGCGCAACACCTGCACCGGGTCGTCATCGGGGTCGAGTTCGACGATCTTCGCTGCGGACAGCTGGTCGCGAACCTCCTCGGCGACGCGGGCACCGCTGCCGCTGTTCGACGCCGGGTTGACGACCAGCACCACCCCGGCGCCGTCGGGACGTTCCGGGACGTCCGCCCGCAGTGGTTCGGTTTTCGGCAACGCGGTCTCGACGATCGGCGGGACCAGCCGGCTACCCAGCACGGCGATGCCGGAGCCGATGCCGAATCCGATGACGACATCACCCGGGTAGTGCGCGCCCACCGCCACCCGGGACAACCCGACCAGGCTGGCCAGCAACGCCAACCCGAAACCCAGCGTTGGGTTCTCCAGGCCCACCCCGACGGCGAATGCGGCGGCGCTGGCGGAGTGCCCCGAGGGCAACGAATTCGACGTCGGGCGTCGCCGCACCCGCCGGACCAGCGGCACCGAATCGTAGAGCGGACGCGGCCGCCGGCGGACCCGCTTGGCGACCTGATTGGTCACCAGGCTGGTGACGCCCAGCGACACCAGCCCGCGCGTGGCGCCGCGCTGCGCCGAGTGCTTGCCCGATGCGAGCAACAACGCGCCGATCGCAAACCACAGCTTGGAATGGTCGGCGGCCCGGGTCAGCGGCGGCATCGCCTTGTCGAGCAGCGGAGTGGGGCTCTCGGCGACCGCCTCGAACAGTTCGCGATCGAGAGCGCCCAAACCACGGGTGATCTGTTTGACGCTACGCAGCGGTCGTATCGGCCGTTCGCTCATTGGCTCCACCCTAACGGTGGCGGGTGGCAGAACCTCACGGCCGCTCACCTTTTCGGCGCAGCGTCCAGGCCGGCACCCAGTGCGTCACCGACTTCTGCCGGGCGCCGAACTCCACCGGGTAGGTCACCAGCCCCCACCAGTCGCCCTGTTCGCATAGCCCCCAGCAGCTCAGCCTGCCTTCGACGACCTTGTGCAACTGCAGGCCGTTCGGGTGATAGCGGCCGGAGCGGTGCGGCTCGCGCGGGAACAACACCGTCAGATCCACCAGCACCGGCACCGGCGGCCGTACCGGGCGGAAAGGTCCGCGGAGCGGTTGCCCGTTGTACCCGATCGACGCGAGCCGCCCCATTTTTCGATCATACGTTCGAACGGGGTGTGGTCACAGTTTCGGTTTCGCCGGATCGGGCAACACGAGAGGCAACAGTGTCTGAAGGGGGCTCGAAGATGAAGACCATGTTCGCTGCCGGGATTCTGACGGCCGGCGCCGCGCTGCTCACCACCGCAGTAGCCGTAGCCAACGCCGATGAAGTGCAGGTCGAAGGCAGTTACGCGACGCTAGCGGCCTGCCAGGCGGACGGCCCGCACGTGGAGATCACTCACAACGACGGGGCTTACACCCACTGGGACTGCCGCCAGGGCGACGATGGGCTCTGGTACCTGCACCTGTCGAACTAGGGCACACCCGTCGAAACTCGGGCGTCAGAAGACGCGCACCCAGTCGACGAGCATGTCCTGCGGGTAGCTGCCGGCGGCCGGGTCGCCGCCGCCTGAGCCACCGACGGCCAGGTTGAGGACCGGGAACACGGTGTAGTCCGGGTCGTTGAACGGCCACTCCTTGAAGGGCTCGTCCAGGTTCTCGATACCGGTGGCCGGGACCGAGAAGTACGGGGCCATGCCGTCGGCATAGTCCACCCAGAAATACATCCCGGTGACGTCCCACTTGACGCGCCAGTTGTGCCAGCCGCCGTCGACGCCGATCGGGTTGGTCTCGAACGCGGTGCCGTCGGGGTTGGCGTGCACGGTGGTGCCCGAAGGCCACGTGCCGTTGCCGTACCACTCGATCAGGTCGATCTCGCCGCTGCGGCCCGGATCGTCGTTGGACAACCACCATGCCGGCCACATGCCCGGAGCCAGGCAGTTGAATTTAATCCGCGCTTCCCAGGTGGTGCCGACGCCGCCGCGCCACAAGCCGTGCACCAGGCCGCCGAAATAGCCGCCGTGGCCATCGTGGGTGGCGCGCAACACCAGGTTGGAATTGCCGTCCAGGAACACATTCTGGCGGCTGTCGCGGTACTGTCCCCAGAACTGCGGCTGGTCGAATCCGACGGGATTGCGGATCGGCGTCCGGAAGTTCGAGATCGCCCACTTACCGGGGTCGGGTGCAGAACCGGCCGGTCCGTCGAACTCGTCGTGCCAGATGAATCCACCGGCCGCTCCGGCCGCGGGGGCGGCCGGCACCGGCGCTGGGCCGGCGGGTGCGGCCGGCCGGGACGGGCTGGCGTTTGCTATCGGGGCCGCGGTCGCGGCCGCCAGTGCGCTGAATCCCGCCATCATGAGCATGCGGCGACGGTCCATCTGTGGCATGGCATGGAAGATAGCAGCCCGCTGCGCGTTGCGTTGACTCCGGCGAGGCGGTGTCTGCGTCGCTCCAGGTCAGTGCGGCAAGCTTTTCGCACGGTGGCCACCGGATGACGTCACGTCAGCGCGGGCGTGGACTCAACCCGGCTCGCTGATCTTGACCAGCGTCTTGCCGATATTCGCCCCGGTGAAAAGTCCGTTGAGAGCGTCGACGCACTGTTCGATGCCGTCGTAAATGGTCTGTCGGTGCCGCAGGCGCCCCTCGGACTCCCACTGGCGCAGGTTGGCGAACGCCTCGTCGAAGCGGCCCCACTGATCGAGTGCGTTGAAGCCCTGCATGGACGCGGTCTTGGACAGCAGATTCACGTAGTTGGCCGGTCCCGGGTGCTCGCCGGTGAGGTAACTGGAGATGACACCGCAGAGCACCACGCGCGCCTTGGACGCGATCCGGCCCAGCACCGCGTTGAGGATGGGTCCGCCGACATTGTCGAAATAGACGTCGACGCGACGCGGACAGTGCTCTTTGAGTCCGGCCACCACGTCGTCGTTCTTGTAGTCGATGCACGCGTCGAACCCGAAGTCCTCGACCACCGCCCGGCACTTCTCGGGGCCGCCCGCGATACCCACCACCCGGGCGCCGGCGATCTTGGCGATCTGCCCTGCGACCGAGCCGGTGGCGCCCGCCGCGGCGGAGACCACCACGGTCTCCCCCGGTTGCGGGCGGCCGATGTCGGTCATGCCGAAGTAGGCGGTGGCGCCCGTGGGCCCGTACACCGACATGATGGCCAGCTGGTCGTCCTCGCCCGGGATGGGTGTGCTGAAGATGTCGTCGCGGATGACCACATACTCCTGGAAGCCGGTCAGCGTGGTGACGATGTCGCCGACAGCGTAAGCAGCGCAACGTGATTCGACGACTTCGCCGATTCCCGCCGCCCGGATCACCTCACCCAGCTGCACCGGCGGCAGGTAGCTGGGCTGGTCGTCGAGCCAGGTGCGCAGAGCGGCGTCGATGCCCACGTAGGTGGTGCGCAGCAGAGCCTCGCCGTCGGCGAGTTCCGGCGCCGGACGGGTGACCAGCTCGGTGTCGTCCGGCTGCACCAGACCGGAGGGGCGGCGGCGCAACAGGATCTGGCGATTCGGCAACTCGGGCACGACGCCGAGCCTATTCCGCGACGTCGCCGATATGGGAGCATCTCAGGCATGAAACCAGAGGATGACCCGGAAGCCCGGATCCGGGAGCTGGAGCAACCCCTGGCTGATCAGGCACGCGCCTCCGAATCGGGCTACGGTCTCGGCTCCGCCGGCGGTTACGACTACCCGCCTCCTCCGCCGGGGCCGGTACCGCCGCCCATGCCGTCCAACATGCCCCCGCCGGGCTACGGCTACAGCAGCCCGTACTCCTCCGGCAGCACCCCCCGGTCATCATCGGGCATGCGCTGGTTCTGGATCCTGGCCGCGGTCGGCGTCCTCGGCGTGCTTGTGCTGGTGGGTGGCATCGCCGCCTACGCCGCCCACCAGTTCTCTCACGACGACCTCGTCGTGCCGTCCCCGACCGAGAGCACCTCGGAGTCGCCCGGCACCGTGCCGAGCCGGACCGCACCCTCCACCGGCAAGACGCACGCGCCGAGCGCGGGTCCGTCCCCGTCGGCCACCGCACCGGCCGGCGAGGAGGTCACGATCTCGGGCATCAACGAGAACAAGACCGTCGCCTGCACCGGCAATGTGATCAACATCAGCGGCATCTCCAACACGGTGACACTCACCGGCCACTGCGCGACGGTCAATGTGTCGGGCCTGCAGAACGTCGTCACCGTCGACAACGTGGACACCATCGAAGCCGCCGGGCTGAACAACAAAGTCGTCTATCACTCCGGCTCGCCGAAGATCAGCAAGAGCGGCAGCGGGAACGTCGTCGAACAGGGTTGACTCAGGTCAGGCAACCCGGGCGCTCGGGTGACACGCCGGTGCGCCGATGCGCCGATGCGCCGATGCGCCGATGCGCACATTAACTCTATGCGCCGCAACATGTTTGAGCCTCGACCCGTGGCTGACAGATCGGCTTTAGTTGGTGGTGGGTGGTGGTTTGGGTTCGAAGGGGGTGTACCACTTCCATTGGGCGCGTTCGCCGCTGGGCCCGCGGTAGGGCGGGACCTGGGGTGGGGTGCTGGTGGGTGGGCGGGCCAGGGACCCGGGGCGCAGGATGTCGCCGTCGCGGTCGGTCACGGTCAGGTGCTCGGCGTCACCGGAGATGGTGATCTCCCCGCGGTGATGCAACCGGTGGTGATACGGGCAGACCAGGATCAGATTGATCAGCTCGGTGGGGCCGCCGTTCTCCCAGTGCCGGATGTGATGGGCGTGCAGGCCGCGGGTCGCCCCGCAACCGGGCACCGCGCAGCAGCGGTCGCGGTGTTCCAGCGCGCGGCGCAACCGCCGGTTGACCGTGCGAGTCGTCCGCCCGGCCCCGATCGGCCGGCCCTCGCGCTCGAACCACACCTCACAGGTGGCATCACAGCTCAGGTACTGGCGCTGGCCCTCACTCAACACCGGGCCCAGGTGCAGCGCGCCCGCGGGCTTGTCGACATCGACGTGCACCACCACCGTGGTGTGCGCGGCGTGCGGACGCGCGGCAGCCTCGGCATCCCAACCCGCCTCCACCAGCCGCAAGAACGCATCCAGCGTGTCCGGCATCGGCGGCGCGGACTCCGACTCACCGCGTGCGGCGCGATCACTCTTCCATTCGGCGACCAGGGCCTCCCGATGCGCGCCCAGCGCCGCCTCAAACGTCGCCGCCTCGGTGTGCGGCAACGTGATCCGCCAGCACGTGGACTCCTCGGTGGCGGTCTTGACGATCGCCGGCTGCCGGCGCGGATCAGGCTTAGGCCGCGGCTCACACTTGATCGCGGTGCGCAGCTGATTGACCGAGGCATGCCGCGCCAACTGCTCATAATGAGCATCCGAGCCGTCCCCAGCCCGCGCCGCGATCACCCCCACCTGATCCAGCGACAACCGACCCTCCCGCAAACCCGCCACACACCGCGGAAACTCCGCCACCCGATGCGCCACCGCCGTCACCGTCTGCGCGTTCGCCGGCGAGCACCCCAACTTCCACGCCACCACCGCCGCCACCGACCGCGCCCCCGTCATCCCCCACAACCCGTCACGATCCAACTCCGCGACGATCTCCACAATCCGCCCATCAATCGCGTTGCGCTGCCCCGCCAACTCCGCCAACTCCTCAAACAACACATCCACACGCTTCACCGCAGGCCTCTGAAAAGAGCCCGCCAAGGCCGTCACCGACATAACCCCATCCTCCCAACGGGGTACGACATCGAGATTCTGTGTGAGTCCGCGATTCGCCGTGGCCGCGACAGTCAGCCGCCGTGCCGCTGACCGCACAACATTGCGTACAGATCGAGGCCGCGGAGATGGCTACCTGTTCGGCGCTGCCCCGATATTCGGCAAGACGACCGGCAGAGACTACGCAGGATCGCTGTCTGCGTCTTTGGCCGGGGCATCCGTCGGATCGTCGAGCACGCTGACCGCGATGCCGTACGGCAGGAACCGCACCTTGCGCTTGGGGTCGGTGTTGTTCTTGTTGGCGCGCAGCGCGTCGAGTTCGTTGGCGTAGACCTGCTCGACCCGGGCGCCGCCGTCGGCGTCCACCGTGTAGATGGCCCAGACGCCGTCACCGGCCTCACCGGTGGTTTCGGGTTCCGGGCGGCTGCGGCGGGAGAGGTCCTCAAAGAGCAACGACCAGCCCGGGCGCCCGCCGGGCGACCCGACATATCTGCTGATCCGCTCGAACGCATCACGCAGACCCTCGGTGCCCTCCCGGATCACCCGATCGAAATCCTCGGGATCGAACCCGAAGCCGCCGCCCGATCCACCCTTATCGCTCATAGGCCCAGTCTGCGCTCAACCCGGCGGTTCCGCTACGGCCCCGGCTCCGCGGGCGGGGCCGGTGGCGGTGGCGGGTTGATCGGGATCGGAATCGACACGAACGGCAGGTGCAGGTACATCGTCATGACCGGAGTCGGTGGCGCTGCCGGCGCCGGGGCGGCCGGTGCGGGCGCCGCCGGCGGCGGCGCCGACGGCGGGGCAGCCTGTTGCACCGGCGCCTGCACCGGTGGGGCCGCCTGCTGGGTGGGCTGCCGGCGCGGCGCGGGCGCCACATAAGCCGGCGCCTGCGCGGGCCGGGTCACGGTCTGCGGCGGCGCCTGCTGAATCACAGGTGGCGCCGGGGGCGCTGCCGCGACCTGCACGGGCGGCGGCGGGACCGGCGTGGCGCTCGGCGGCGGTGGTGCCGCGCTGGGGGCAGGCAGCAAAACCTGAGCCGGCAATTCGGTGGCGGGCGCCTGGGCCGCCGGTGTCTCGACGCTCTGACGCGGACTGGGCTGCTGGGCCGCGGTCGGGCGGACATGCGAGCCCAGCGAGACGATCAGCACCCCGGCCACCACCGCCGCGACTCCGGCGATGGCCGCACTCACCAGCACCAATGGCTTGCGCCGGGTGTCGGTCTCGGGTTCGGCGGCCGGGTCGGTCTCCTCGTCCACCGCGCTGTAGGCCAGCGCGCCTTCACTGACCCCGGCCATGGCGCAGACATCGAGGTAGCTGGGGGTGAGCGCGCGGGGGTTCACCTCACCGGTGCCCGGATCCAGCGCGTAGGCCAGTGCGGACGTCGAGGAAGCGAACAGCGGCGCATTCGCGGATGCCAGCGCGGCGCCCCTGGCCAGCGCCATTTCCGGCTCTTCGGGGCAGCTGACCACCAACGACGTCGCGGCCTCCACAGCCGGCTTCACGCCGACGATGTCGACGCCACATCCGATGAGGAACACGCCGTCGGCCCGCGAACCCGGCGCGTCCAGCCCGGCGACCATCGTCACCAGCCCCGCGGCCGGCGATTCCTCGCTCACGGACTGGCGGTGCAGGTCGACGATCGAGCCGTCGGCGATCTCGACGACGGCGAGCGTGGCGTTGCCGGCCTCGACGAACAGCATCGCGATGTGCTCGTAATCGAGGGCGGCGCCCACCGTCTGCGCCAACGCGGCCGCGGCGAGCAGCGGCGACACCAGCATCACACTGCCGACCTCGCGCGCGGCGAGCTCGAGCCGCAGCGCGGCGACCTCGGTGGGGTCCGTCCAGGTGACGCCGGTGGAGGACAGCTGATAGCCGCCCTCGGCCGCGCCTTCCCGGGTGCCCACCAGCGCGGCGATCACCCGGTCGGTCGCCGCGTCACCGCCGTCTGGGCCCTCCTGGGTAGTGACGTCGATGCTGTCTTCCTCGACGGTCGCGCCGTCAGCATTCGCGCCCTCGATCAGCACCATCCGGACTGCTGAGGTCTCCATCGATACCCCAAGCACGATGTCCATAACCCCTCCAAGCCATGTGCGAGCTGGTCACGGGGTCTAGGCGGACCGGCGCACCGCGCGGGCCGCCGTCGACAGATGTCCGCCCCACTGCTGGAGCGACCGATTCAGCTGGCCTGTATGCAGTTTGCCAGCTCAAACCCTACTCGCGCACATCGAGGCAGGGAGCGATTCCTATGAAGCTCAAATGAGAAGCGCCGGTCAGGGACCCCCTGGCGAGGAGAACGGGTTCTGCGGATTGGCGTTCTGCGGCACCTGGTTGGCGGGGGCCTGGTTGGCCGGCACCTGGTTGGCCGGCACCTGGATCGGGATCGGCAGCGGGAGCAGTGGGACGTGCAGCCACTGCGTCGTCATTTTCACCGGCGGCGGCTCCGAGGTGGCGGGGGCCTCTGCCGCGCTGGGCGCCTCGGCCGCGCTGGGCGGCTCGCTGGTGGAGGGCGGCTCGGAGGTGGGCGGCGTGGTGGTGGCGACGGGCGGGTGTGTGGTGGTGGGCGGCGGAGCCGGCCTGGTCGTCGTCATGGCGGGAGACGGTGGAGGCGGTGGTGGGGGCGGCGGCGTCTCGACACTGGTAGGTGCAGCCGCACTGGGAACCGCCGCCTCGGTGGGCGGTGGCGGCAGCGGACTGGGGGCTGCCGGACTGGTCGGGATCGGATTGGGCAACTTCGCGCTCGGCGATACCGGCGGGGGTGCGACGGTGGGCACGATCGGCGCCGGGTGATGAGTGTGACGTTGCTCGACGGCGGTCAGCGTGATCGCAACCCCGCCGACCGCGGTCATCGCGACCGCGGCGCACAGACCAATCAACAACTGCGACACCCGCAGCCGCCGCCGCGGCGCCTTGGGCGGGTCGATGATGTTGAGCCGCATGGAGAAGCAGGGGCCGTCTTCGTTGTAGGAGTCGCCCTGGAAGGGGGTCGGCACCTCGGGGAACTCGGTCTGCGACCAGGCCAGCTCGCGATCGGTCAACGCGTCCTGGTCGATCACCATCACATCGCCGGCCGGCAGGTCGATCACGCTGGTGCCGGCGGCCTTGGCGCCCGCAGCCAGCAGTCCGATGGAGGTCCGGGTCCGCAGGTCCATCAGGTCATTGCGCGTCGCCATCAGCAGAGCACCTTTGGCGGCCGCACTCACCGGGTCCGACGCGGTCAGCACCGGCAGCCGAGTGTGGAACGAAAGGCGTTGGCTGACAAGCGGAATGTTGGCACCGCCTCCGACAGTCACCACCGCCGCCAGGTCGGCGAAACTGGAATTGTTGCGGGCCAGCATGTCATCGAAGGCATAGATCAGGCCCGTCAGCCGGTCGGCGATCAGATCGTCGAACCTCTCCCGGGTCAGCTCGAGCGCGGTGCCGGCGCCAGAGAGCTCCGCCGCCAGTTCGGTGACGGCATCGGTGGACAGCCGCTCCTTGGCCTCCCGGCACTGCTCCCGCAGCGCACCGAGCTGACCGAGAACCGCGGTGCTGGCCGTGTCGATGTCCCCGTGACCCAGCTCGTCGATCATGTGCAACAGCAGCGCCTGGTCGATCTGGTTTCCAGAGAAGTCGTCGTAACGCATTGTGGCGCTGACGGGTTCGAACTCATCCTTGGTTTCCAGCAGCGTGACGTAGGTGCCGGAGCTGCCGAAGTCGAGCAACCCCACCACACCCCCGGTGGGCACGCCGACCTCCGCGTTCACCGCCGTCAGAGACGCGATCGCATCCGGCACCAGTCTGGGCGCCATCCCGCTGCGTACGAACCCCACGTGGGTTCGCAGGGCGTTGCGCAAGGCTTGCACGGTTGCCGGTTTCCAGTGCGCCGGAACGGCAATCGTGATGTCGGCGGAACTCGCATCGGCACCGACGGCGACCACCATCGCGTCGAGCGCCTCGACCGTCAGCAGGTCGGGGTCATGCGCGGATCCGTCCGGGGATATCAGCGCCACGGAGTCGCCGATTCGTTCCACGAAGGCACTCATCAGGGTGCCGGGATCGGCCGAATTCTCGCCGAACACACCAAGTTTCGGGGCGCAGTGCGGATACAGGGTGAGCACAGCGCGACGGATGACCGGAGAACTTCCGTTCGCCGCCGCAACCAGGTTCATGGTCCCGATCGACAACCCCAGCGGGTCGTACATATAGCCATGCTTTCGTCGATAGGGGTCGGTAGCCAGCGTTAACCTTAGCCGCGGAGTTACCGAATGTGGTTCGGCGGCAACGTCATTGGTATCTGGTCGATGCCGTGTCGTCATCGAAAAGGTATGTTCGGCACCATTGACAAAGCGCCTCCCGTCGCGTCGCGTCCCGGCCCTCCCGCAGCCCGGCCGGCGCGGTGTGCTGCAATGAGCCGGTGAGCCTCTCCGAATACCCCGTGGCAGACATCGAAGCGATCAAACAGGTCAAGTACCGCTACCTGCGGGCGATGGATACCAAGCACTGGGACGACTTCGCCGCGACGATGACCGAGGACATCGTCGGTGCCTACGGCTCGTCGCTGGGCAAGGAACTGCACTTCGACAACCGCAAGGACCTGGTGGAGTACCTGAGCTCAGCCATGGGGCCCGGTGTCGTCACCGAGCACCGGGTGAATCACCCGGAGATCACCGTCGACGGCGACACGGCCTCGGGCATCTGGTATCTGCAAGACCGGGTGATCGTGGCCGAATTCAACTTCATGCTGATCGGTGCGGCGTTCTACCGCGACCAGTACCGGCGCACCCCGGACGGGTGGCGGATCAGCGCGACCGGCTACGACCGCACCTACGAGGCGACGATGTCGGTGGCGGACCTGAAATTCAATGTCAAGCCCGGCCGTGCCCGTGCGGACGTGAGCGAATAGCGTTCGCCTACTTCGCGATCGCGATCACCGCGCCCGGGCGCAACCACTTGATGATCGACACCAGCGTGGCGTCGTCGATCGCGACGCAGCCCTCGGTGGGCCCGCCGTCAGTTGTGTGAAAGAAGAACGCGGCACCACCGCCGGGCACCTTGTTCTTGTTGACGCCCATCACTACCGCGTGCTTGTACTGCGGGATCTGCAGATTCTCGCTTTCGGCGGTGTCGAAGGGACACTGCGCCTTCTGGCACACCTGCATGCTGTTGAAGGTGGGGCTGTGGTCGTCACCGCTCCACCAGTGGTTCGGTCCGACCTGCGTGTAGGGCAGGCCCCCACCGGGATTCGGTGCGGTGCCGAATGCCGAGTCCAGGCTGTACACACCCATCGGGGTGGCCGGGTAGCCGCTCTTGGCCTGCGGCGCCATACCCGCCGAGCCGACGTGGGTGGGGATCCCGGTCTTCAGCGGCTGCCAGCCGGCCGCGGTGCGTTGATAGATGTCCATCTTCGCGTTCGACCCACCGGTCGACACCACCGAAACCACCTGTGTCGCATTGCCGACGGAGTTCGCGAACCAGGGATTGCCGGCGGCCCCGGCCACCGGTGCGAACATGCCTGCCACCACGAACGCGCACACGACAGCACAAAGCTGAGCGAGCAGTCGGCGCATGCGTCAATCGTCAGACCCGCCGTAGCGCAGGGTCAAGTAAAGGTTAAGCCCCGGTTGGGTCACGGGGCTGTGACCCGGGCCGAAAACCCCAGAGACACAACATGAAATACACATAGCCCAGCGCCCAGCCGGCGATCACGTCCGAGGGGTGGTGCACGTTGAGCGCCACCCGGGCCACCCCGACGATGAACACGCCCAACCCGGCCAGCACCATCAAGACGATCCGTGCCTGCCCGCTTTTCACCACCGGCAGCCCCAGCGCCAGCAGCGCCAGCAGACTGCACATCGCCTCCAGCGCATGCCCGGACGGAAACGACGTCTCGGACGCGTACACCAGGGCGGTGGTGGGTCGCGGACGCCCGGCCAGATTTTTGGCCACCAGGGTGATGAACCCGTTCAGCGGCCCGCACAGCATCAGCAGCAGCGCCATCCGCACCCGTCGTCGCACCAGCGTGAACACCATGGCCGCCAAGGTCACCAGCCGCAGCGGAATCGGGCCCAGCACGAAGGACACGATGACCCAGAACCGCACCCAGCCCGCGTGCTTGATCCCGATGTCGTGCGCCGGGTTCAGCAGCGCCCAATCGAAATCGTGCAGCCAGACCCAGTGCTGCCGGTGGCCCACCCACAGCGCGGCGTAGAGCACCACCGCCGCGAAGGCCAGCCATGCAGACCACGAAAGGCGCTGGACAATTCGTGGGCTGGTCATCGGCTACATCGATACAGGCTCGGTGCACCGAACGCCAATCGGACACATACTGGCGTCATGCCCGTGATTCTTCGTAGGTTGTTCGGCGTCGGTAAGTTGCCCGCGGAGCTGCATGCGCAGGTGGAGGCCGAAGGCCTCATCCATCTCGCCGAGTTCGTCGCAGTCACCAGGCGGTTCAGCGGCTCCATCCCGGGTCTGCGGTCCCAGGGCAGCATCGCCAGTTACGTGGGGTCCCTTGCGTTCACCGAGCAGCGGGTGCTCGCGACGATGTCGGTGGTGCCCAAACTGGCCGGGCGGGTCGTGGACGTCCGCTGGGACGAAGCGCAGGTGGGTGCGGCGAAGGCGGAGATTTCCGCGACCGGATTACAAGTCGACCTGGACACCGCCGCGGTCGACGAACGGTTCCACGGTCATCTCTCGCTGCATTTCAAGGACTCCCTGGACGAGGATGTGCTGGCCCGCCTGCCGCGGCGGTCGCTGGCGTTCGACGTGCCGCCCGAATACGTGTTCCGGGCGGTGGGCGTCAGCTACAGCCCGTGACGGCCACGTTTCTACGATGACCGGATGACCGATTACGCGTATAGCGCGGCCGAGCGGCGCGCCGTGTACCGCGTGATCGCGGAACGACGCGACATGCGCCGCTTCCGTCCGGGCGCGCGGGTTCCCGAGGAGGTGCTGAGCCGGCTGCTGCAGGCCGCGCACGCGGCACCCAGCGTGGGTCTGATGCAGCCGTGGCGTTTCATCCGGATCACCGACGGTGACCTTCGACGGCGCATTCACGGGCTCGTCGACGAGGAACGCAAGCTCACCGGCGCGGCGCTGGGCCAGCGGGAGGCCGAGTTCCTGGCCCTGAAAGTGGAAGGTGTGCTGGAGTGCGCAGAACTGCTGGTGGTGGCGCTGTGCGAGGACCGGGAGACGCACATCTTCGGCCGGCGCACGCTGCCGCAGATGGATCTCGCGTCGGTCTCCTGCGCGATCCAGAACCTGTGGTTGGCGGCACGCTGCGAGGGCCTGGGCGTCGGCTGGGTGTCGCTGTTCGATCCGCACCGGCTGGCGGCGTTGCTGGGCATGCCCGACGGCGCCGAACCGGTGGCCATCCTGTGCGTGGGGCCGGTGCCGGAATTCCCGGAACGCCCGGCGCTGGAGCTCGACGGCTGGACGACGGCGCGACCGCTGCCGGAGTTCGTCTCGGAAAATCAATGGCAGACTCCTCAGAACGAAAGGACGGTGTGAATGGGTGACTCGGCAACAGCCGCGCAGAATGTCCTGCTCGTGCACTGGCACGACCTCGGGCGCTACCTCGGTGCCTACGGCCACCCGGACGTGTCGAGCCCACGACTGGACCAGTTGGCCGCCGAGGGCATCCTGTTCACCCGGGCCCATGCCACGGCGCCGCTGTGCTCGCCGTCGCGCGGCTCGCTGTTCACCGGCCGCTACCCGCAGAGCAACGGCCTGCTCGGGTTGGCCCACCACGGTTGGGAATACCGCACCGACGTGCGGACCTTGCCGCAAATACTTTCCCAATCAGGTTGGTATTCAGCACTTTTCGGTATGCAGCACGAGACGTCATATCCCAAGCGGCTTGGTTTCGACGAGTTCGACGTGTCGAACTCCTACTGCGAGTACGTGGTGGAGAAGGTCGGAGAATGGCTGCAGGACAGCCCTGCTGACCTGTCCGGCCAGCCATTTCTGCTGACGGCCGGCTTCTTCGAAACCCACCGGCCCTACCCGCACGATCGCTACGAACCGGCCGACAGCGCGAGCGTACAGTTGCCGGACTACCTGCCGGACACACCGGAGGTACGCGGCGACCTGGCCGACTTCTACGGGTCGATCACCACCGCGGATGCGGCGGTGGGCCAGATTCTGGACACGCTGTCGCAGACCGGTCTGGACGCCAGTACCTGGGTGGTCTTCTTCACCGACCACGGCCCGGCATTCCCGCGCGCCAAGTCCACCCTCTACGACGCCGGAACCGGCATCGCACTGATCATCCGGCCACCGACCAGCCTGGGCGTGGCGCCGCGGGTGTACGACGAATTGTTCAGCGGCGTCGACCTGTTGCCCACGCTGCTGGGCCTGTTGGGCATCGAGGTGCCCGGCGACGTCGACGGCGTGTCGCACGCGGACGCGCTGTTGGCACCCGAAGAGGTCGCTCCGGTGCGCGATCACGTCTACACCACGAAGACCTACCACGACTCCTTCGACCCGATCCGTGCGATCCGCACCAAGGACTACAGCTACATCGAGAATTACGTCCCCCGGCCGCTGTTGGACCTGCCATGGGACATCGAGGAGAGCCCGTCGGGAATCGCAGTCGCTCCGTTCGTCAGCGCGCCCCGGCCCGAGCGCGAACTCTACGACCTGCGAACGGACCCGACCGAGACCACGAATCTGCTGGCCGGCGATTCTCCGGGTGACTCCGATGACGTCGCGGCCGATCTTGCCGTCCGGCTGCACGATTGGCGTCAGCGCACCGGTGACGTGATTCCCTCGGAGTTCGCCGGCACCCGGATCTCGGTGCGCTACACCGAAACGTATCTGAAGATCCACCGCTCGGCAGCGACCAGCCGCTCGGCGATCGCGGTCGACCGAGGCATCGAAGACGAGGTCGAGCCCGGGTTAACCAGTTGAGCGGCGGCCGTCCACCTGCGCCACGATGAACAGCCGGCGGAACGGGAAGATCGTGGTGCCGTCGGCGCGGGGCGGATAGGCGTCGTCGAGCAACGGGATCAGCTCCTGACGGAACTGGTCGAAGCCTTCGTCGTCAAGGCGCTCGCGCACCGGCACCAGCGCGGTGCCGGTGATCCATTCCAGCACCGGGTGCTCGCCGGTGAGCTGATGCAGATAGGTGGTCTCCCACGCGTCGACGCGGCAGCCCGCATCCATCAGCAGATCCGCGTAATGGGTGGGCGGGTGGACCACAGCGCCCACGCGAAACGGTATGTCGCGCATGATCTTTGCGTACGGCTCACGGCGCGCCAGCGCACGCACGGCGGCGTGCGACGGAGTGTCGAAATTGCCCGGGATCTGAACCGCGATCCAGGATCCGCCCGGAAGCTGACCGACCCACTTGAGCAGCAGGTCGGAGTGCTCGGGCACCCAGTGCAGCGCCGCGTTGCTCACCACGACGTCGGTGTCGGGCTGCGGCTTCCAGTTGCGCAGGTCGGCGGTGACGGCATCGATCCCGCGTTCGCGGGCCGCGGCCACCATCTCCGGAGAGCTGTCGATGGCCTCGATCACCGCCTGCGGCCAGCGCTTGGCCAGGTACCGGGTCAAGTTGCCGGGACCGCAACCGAGGTCGACCACCCGCCGCGCCCGGTCCGCGCCCACCCGCGACACCAAGTCGTAGAACGGCCGGCTGCGATGATCCGCAAAGGCCAGGTAGACGTCGGGATCCCACATATCGGTCCTCCTGATCGACACCTGCACTTAAGGGTGTCACCAACAAACCGTATTACCGGACGGCCCCCCAATGCGCGTCGACCGGGTGCCAATTATTGACGAGCATGTCGAAAGGCCCCGCATCCGCCACAATCAGCGCGTTACGATCGGGAAGATGTCTGAGATCTCGGACCTGGTCGGTGACACCGACCCGATCAGTCCTCCACTGCCCATCCCCGACGTACCCGGCGCCGACGTCGGCGCCGAGGGATTGCCTGCCCGCTCGACTCTGTCGCCCCGCCAGCGGGTGGTGGTGGAGGCCTCGGCGATCAGCGATGTCGCACTGCGCACAACGGCATCGGCGCTGCTGGCCGCCACCGTGGCTCCGGTCGTCGTCAGCAGCAATCTGCGGCGCGGCGATTCTGCCAGCGAGCGTGACAAGTTGAAGTTCTACGCCGAGCTCGGCGCCGAGCGTGACCCGCGCCTGTCCTTCCCGGCTCCGCTGGAACCGCCGAAAAACGTGACCCGGCATGCCAGTCCGCTCGCACAACGGGTCGCGCTGGCCACCATCGACAACATCTCGTTCCCCAGCAGCTTCCGGGCGATAAACCCCGCCATGCGCAAGCGGTGGAGCGCGCTGCCGGCCAACAACGTGGTCTGGGCCCAACATTGGCGCCACGACGACGGGCCCCGCCCCACGCTGTGTGTCATCCATGGGTTCATGGGGTCCTCGTATCTGTTCAACGGCCTGTTCTTCTCGCTGCCCTGGTATTTCCGGTCCGGCTACGACGTGTTGCTGTACACGTTGCCGTTTCATGGCAAGCGCGCCGAAAAGCACTCGCCGTTCAGCGGTTTCGGCTACTTCGCCAGCGGGCTGAGCGGTTTCGCCGAGGCGATGGCGCAGGCCGTGCACGACTTTCGCTCCGTCGTGGACTATCTGCAGGGCACCGGTGTGGAACGGATTGCGCTGACCGGACTTTCACTCGGTGGCTACACGTCGTCGCTGATCGCCTCCGTCGACGACCGGCTCGAGGCCGTCATCCCCAACTGTCCCGTCATCACACCCGGTGATCTCTTCGACGAGTGGTTCCCGGCCAGCACACTCATCAAATTCGGCAGGTGGCTGACCAGCATCAACAACGAGGAGTTGCAGGCCGGGCTGGCCTACCACGGCCCGCTGAACTACCAGCCGCTGCTGTCCAAGGACCGCCGCATGATCATCACCGGTCTCGGCGACCGGATGGCCCCACCCGAGCACGCGGTGGCGCTGTGGAAGCACTGGGAACGGTGCGCGCTGCACTGGTTCCCCGGCAGCCACGTGCTGCACGTCAGCCAGCTGGACTACCTACGCCGGATGACGCCGTTCCTGCATCAGTTCATGTACGACTAGATCAGTTCAGGTACGGCCAGATCAGGTCAGATACGACTAAGCGCCTCGGACGGGCCTTGCGCAGTCGGCCAGTCCAACCGCTCCAGCAGGTCGGCGGGCGCCTCGGTGTGACCGTCGAGCCGTCGCGTCGACAGCGGGTCCAGCGTCTGCAACGCCGGCCGCTGGTTGCCCCGCTCCAAGGTCAGGCCCGCGACCGGGGCGGTGCCGCCCGGTGCGGCATCGGTACGCAACGCACATGCCGCGGCAACCGTGCGGTGGGTCCCCGCGTCCGCGATCTCCAGGGCCATCCAGGTCTCCCGGGCCTGCTGCTCCCGAACCGCGGCCAGCGTCACTCCCAGCCCGTCGTCTGCTTTGACCCGATATGCCGCAACATAATCCGAGCCACCCAGCTGCACCGCGCTCCACGTCTCGCGGGCAGTCTCCCCGGACTCGAACGCCAGCACCTCCGGGACGTCCTCGGCGGCAACGGTATTGGCGTCGAATCCGACCTCCCGCAGGTGATCGGCCAGCCGGCGGGCGGCCACCTCGGCGGTCTCGTGCAACGGGATCCGGGCCGAGCGGGCCTGCAGCGCGGCCAGGTTGTCGACGGCCGACACGGTCAACCCGATCCAGGTGTCGGTGGCACCGGATGCGTTGTGGCGACTGGTGATCCGGATGCTGTCCGCGCGAATGCCATAGCAGTTCAGGTAGCGCGCGATCAGCGGCAGCGCAGCCGAGGACGCCGGTCCCAGCCGCAGCAACGCGGTGGTGCGGGTGTTCGCATCGGGCTCGGGCACCGGTCTCCCACCGCGGCGGACGATGGCCAGCCGCCGGCGCAGGATCGTGGTGAAGTGCAGTCCGCGCCACCACCCGAACAGCAGGATCACCGCCACCGCAGCGATGCCGATCAACCAGTAGGCGCGGGTGGACTGCCAGGGGTAGGCCATGGCGGCCGGCACCACTGCCAGCAGCGCCAGGGTGACCCGGGCGGCACCCGGTGCGGGAATCGAGTGGCTCACGGGGTGGTGGACTCCTTCCGGCGGCGAACTACCGCCACCGTCGCTGCGGTGATGATGACGAGCAGCGTCAGCACGCCGGCTCCGGCCAGTGCGACGTTGCGCGGTGTGGTGTCCTGCGGCGCCGGTGGCTGCGGGACTGCGACCGGCTTGACCGAAGCCGGCGCCGGGGCCCCGCCTGCCGGCGACGGCAGCTGCCAGGTCAGTGCCGCGACGGCATCCAGCGTGCCGGCCCCGACGACGTTCGACGGATCCCGCGGACCGTTCTGGGCGGTCGCCGTGAGGCGGCGCACCACCTCGGCGGCGGGTAGATCGGGGTACTTGGCACGGACCAGCGCGGCGACCCCGGAGACGTAGCCGGCCGCATAGCTGGTGCCGCTGAGGGGGATCAGCTGTTGATGGTCGTCGGGCAGGCCGTTGGCCAGGCCGCCGCCGTCGGCGTTGCTCACCGACGCGATGTTCTCCCCGGGCGCGGCGATGCCGACCCACGGGCCGGCCATGGTGAACTTCGAGGGCCGGCCGTCCGGCGACACGGACGCCGCCGACAGCACGTACGGCTGCCACCAGGACGGGACGGAGACCGACGTGACGCCCGCCCAGTTGCGCGGATCGCTGGGGCGGCTCAGGTCGGTCAGCGGGTTCGATTCGCACGACGTGCCGCCGGCGACCGATCCGGTCGGGCCACTGTTGCCCGCCGCGGCCACGATCACCACATCCTTGTCCACCGCCGCATACTTGATCGCCGCTCCCAGCTCGGCCTGATCCACGGCGCGGTCGGCCGGCAGGCAGGTGATCGCGGAGATGTTGATGACCCTGGCGCCGCGATCGGCCGCATGCACGATGGCGCGCGCCAGGGCTTCGATGTCGATGGCCGCCCGCGCCAGCGTGGGGTCGCCACCGGGGGTGCGCGGCGAGAACTTGGCCGACGTCACCCGCAGCGACAACAGCCGCGCCGCGGGCGCCACACCGGAGAAGCCGTCGTCTCCGGGCTGGCCGGCGACGATGCCGGCGACCAGCGTGCCGTGCCCGTCGCAGTCGGTCAGCCCGTCGGTGGCCTCCACGAAGTCACCGCCGGCCTCGACATTGCTCAGCCGCGGACCCGGCCGCACGCCGGTGTCGATGATCGCCACCAACTGGCCCTCGCCCCGCGAAAACTGCCACGCCGCAGGGAGATTCAGCATGGACTGGCTGGGCGTCGGCGTGCCCGGGTCGCTGCCGGGGATGACGCCGGAGACGCTGCACGGGCCGCGCTGCTCCATTGTCTGCGCCGGACCCGGCGTCCCGCTCGGCGGCGGTGCCGCCGCGTCCACCACCGGCGGGCTGATCGCCAGCGCCGGCGGCGCCGCCGCGATCACCGGGGCCTGCATCAGCGCCAGAACCGCTGTGCAGCAACCCAATCCAGCGGCACGTCTCATCGATTGAGCACCCAGGCGAACAGACCGACCAGGAACGCCATCACCGGGATCAGCGACGCGTCGAGCCCGGCCGCGACGAAGCCGACCAGTCGGCGCAGCGGCAGCGAGTAGCTGTCCGGCGACGCGATCGACGGGTTCAGCGCCACCACGATCCAGACCAGCACGAGCACCACCAGCACCAGCACCGCCACCAAGGCTCCGGTGAAACGTCCGGTCGCGGCGTAGAACACCGACAGCACACCGGCCACCAGGAACGGCTGGGCCAAAAGCCACGCCTTGCACGCCGCCGAATCCCATACCCGGGCCCGCAGCGCGGCCGCCAGCGAGGCCGCCACCACCACATACCAGCCCGCCACGCTCAACGTCTCAGGTCGCAGCGCGATCGCCACGGATCCGAGCACACCCAGCACCACGGCGGCAGCGATGAAGCCGTTCTGATGCGCGTCGCTGATCCGCACCCGGCGCGGCAGGTCCTGCAGCACCCGCAACGACGGCGCGGACGGCGTGGGGTCGCCGGGCGCCGGGATGACCGGCAGCGGGAAGCGCGCCCACAGCGCCGACAGTTGAGCCGCCTGGATGGTGATCAACAGGGCCGCGACGATCAGCCCGCAGCCCAGGGCGAGAATCGGCAGCCGCCAGAGCATCTCGGCCCCGGCCGCCAGCGCGACGGTCATCCCGACCACCGCCGAGGCGGTGAAGAAGCCGACGGCGCGCTCCCGCTCGGTGCTGGGAACGATCAACGCGATCAGCGACCACGCGGCGACCCCGGCCGCGCCCAGCAGCACCTGCGCCGCTCCGAATTTGCCCGGCACCGCCAGCGCCAGCGCGGCGGCGATCGGCACCAGCGCGGTGATCGACAGCGCAACGCCGGTGCGGGGAGAGCGCCCGGTGCTGAGCAACCCGGTGATCGCGATGACGGCGGCGAGCGCACTGACCGCGACCAGCCCGACGAGGGCGCCGGTCGCCACCCGGTGGGCGACCGACAGGCCGGTGGCCACCAGCGCGACACCGATCACCGCGGCTACCGCACCGCGCTGAATCTGCTTGGTGCCCCATGGGTTACGTCGCGAGGCCGAGAAGATCATGGCGGCGTCGGCGATGTCCTCGACAATGCCTGGCGCGGCCGGGCCCGTCGGAACCGGCTGCAGCGCAAGCAGATCCCCGTCGACCACGCCGACGGTGTCCAGGCTGGCGTCCAGACTGAACGGCGCTCCGCCGATGGGCGCCAGGCTCAGGTAGGGGGCGGCCGAAGCGCCATCGGCACTGTCGCCGTTGCCGGGGACCACCAGGCGCTGTACCGCCGGCAGGATTTCACGCAGCGGCAACTCGGTAGGCAATGCCATCTCCGTCAACCGGCTGTCCGCGAATATGGCGACGCGGACGATCGGCATGACGGTGCCGGACGTCACTGAACCCACCAAAGCTGCTGGGGCCGTTGCTGGAACATCGTGCTCTCTTTCTGCTTGCTGTCTATGCCTTGTTTATGCGTTCGCCTGGGTGGAGAAGTCTCGCGATAACCGGTGACCGGGGAACCATTCCCCGTCCGGCAGGAAGGACGTGAGTTGCTCGATCGCGACGGCGGTCGCGAACGGCGTGCCGGGACTGAATGTGGAAACCCACTCGCCGTCGAAGGCGCGGGAAGGACTGACCAGCACCCGCCCGGCGGTGGTGTCGATGATGCTGAGCCCGACCTCGGTGGTGGCGTGCCGGCCGTCTCGGTTGCAGCCGGCCACGATCTCGACGTAGCTGCGCGGACCGGTGAACACCGACTCCACCACCGCGCGCGCTGACGCCGGAATACCAAGATAGTCGAGAACTTCGGCGAGCGGCGCCCCGGCCCGCAGCCGCTCGTCGGCCCGGGCCCCCACCCGGGTCGGCATGCTGAACTCCTCGAACCTGGCCGGCGGCCGTTGCATCAATCCCACGCCCAGGACGGGCACCAGCGCGCGCGGGTCGTCGATGTCCATCGCGGTGAACGTGACCAGTTGCGCGCTACGCAGCGCCACCACGGTGGCGCCGGCCCGCTGCGCGACGATCCCGCGCAGCATGTCGCCGGCGTCGGTCACCGAACTGGGCCCCAGGTAACGCAGGTCGAGCCAGCGGTCCGGGAAGCACACCACTTTGATCCAGTCCGCGATCACCGGAGTGATGACGCCGTCCGGCGTCATCACTCCCATCCGGGTCAGCTCGTCCTTCTGACGGTCGAAGAACGCGGTTCGTTCCGCGGCATCGCGATACGGAGTGGTGATGGCGAGCACCCAGGGAAAGCTGCCCGCCCCAGCGGTTTCCGCAATGAACCACGCCTGATCTACCGTCAGCTCAACGGCATTGGGCGAAGCGTCCATCTAGGTGCGGCTAACCGCCCCACTTGGCGGCTTCGGCGGCGTCCCGGGCCATCATCGACATGGTGTTGGCTTCATGGGTGCTGGCCATCGCCTGGTATGCACGCACCAGGTCCTCCATGGCCTGGTTCCACTGCACCTGCCACGCCTGGTACGTCACCCCGGTGTCACCCTGCCAGGCGTTCTGCAGCGCGGCCTGCTCGGCCGAGATGTCGGCGCCCAGGCCCTGCAAGGTGCCCGCGTAACCCGACATGTCCCCGGCGTGGGCGAGCATGGCCGGGTAGTTGTACATGATCTGCGACATGATTGATCCCTTCCTGAAAGCCGGACTCAGAAGCCGGTGTAGGACGAAGCGGCCGCGGCGTCGGCGGCCACATAGGTGCCGGCAGCCTCGCCCAGGTTGGCCTGCGCGATGTCCAGCAGGGTGTTGACCCGCGCCGCTACCTCCACGAAGCGGGCGTGGGCAGCCTGAAACGCCGCCGAGGACTCGCCCTGGTGGAACGCCTGCGCCGACATGGCCGCCTGCTCGGCCTGACCGATCGTGTGCCGCATCAGTCCGGCCTTGGCGCTGAACGCCGACTGCGACGACACCAACTGCGGAATATGAGCGTCCAACAAACTCATAGATCTTCCTTCCCTAGATGTGAATCAGAATTCCTTGCGTGGTAAGTGATCTCGCTGACTTCCGGCTCCCCCTTCCTCGCGTTCCCACTCCCCCGAAAAGCTCATCAGCCGCCGGCCATCCCGTAGGTCGCGGCGGCCGCCGCGTCACCGGCCAGGTAGCTGGCGCCGGCGTCGCCGACGCCGACACCGGCGCGCCCCAACTCCTCGACACCCTGGGCGGCGACCGCGGTGTGCTCCTGGCCCTGGGCGCTGAAACCGGCGGCGGTCTGCAGCGACACCGGGTCGGCCGCCGGCGGAACCACCGCGGTGATCAACGGCGCCGCGCTGGCATGCGCGGCAGCCAGTCTCGCCGTCAGCGCCTCGACCGCGGCGCTGGCGGCGGCCAGTCCCTCCGGAACTACTCGCAACGTCATGACTGACTTCCCTCCTGTTGCGTATCACCAAATAACGCGGCCGCACCGACCATCGGATTGACCAATTGCACAAATGTCGGAGTATCGCTGTCCGACAGCAGGATTCCGCGGCCCGCGGGTAGCCGGCTGAACCGCTGTCCGCGGATCTTGCCGCTGTCCTGCGGGTTGCCGGCCAGCATCAGCGTGGTCGCCTGCAGGTCGTTGAATCTGCGCAGCAGCGGGTTGGTCATCAACGCGTGCGCCGACCCGGACGCCCGGCCGGTGACGATCACCCGCAACCCCAGGTCGCTGGCCTGACCCAGCAGCCCGATCAGCGGGCTCCAGGGGCGCTGGCCCACATAAGGTCCGCTGGTCGCCGCGGAATCGGGGACCTGGTCGACGTCGTCGATGATCAGGTAGTGGGTGTGGCCCTGATAGGTCCAGCGCGACAGCTCCGCCGGCGACAGGCCCGCAGGCGGGCGCCGGGACTCGATGATGTTGGCCAGCCCGATCATCGCCGGGGTGATCCGGTCGATGTTGGCGGTGTACTCGTTGTCCGGGAACAACGGTTCGTCGACCAGGTGCAGTCGCCGGTCCAGCACGGTGAAGGCCACCGAGTCGGGAGTCGAATTCTCCCGGACGGTGCGGATGATGTGACGCAGCAAGGTGGTCTTGCCGGACTTGCTGTCGCCGAAGACCATCAGCAGCGGCTGCTCGGCGAAGTCGTGCACCACCGGTGCCAGGTCCTCCTCGCGCTGGCCGATGACGATCTGTTCCGGGCCGCGGTAGAGCGCGCCGACCGCTTCGGGAGCCAGGTTGCTGGGCAGCAGGCGCACCGGCGGCGCCGTCTGGCCCGGGTAGCGCGCGTTGATCACCGGTATCTGGTCCAGTTCCGGTTCGGCGAACAGGAAGTGCTGGGCGGCCATGGTCAGGCCGCGTCCCGGTTGGTCATGTGGGATGGCCTCGGCCGGACGGTGCAGCGCACCCGTCACCCGCACATTGCTGTCGCGTGCATCGTGCAACTTGAGCTCGAGGCGCAGCCCGAGGCCGTCGCGCATCGCAAGGGGCACCTCCAGCCAGCTCGGGGTGGTGATGACCACGTGGATGCCGTAGGCGAGTCCACCGTTGACCAGCTCGGTCACCCTGGCCAGCAACGGGTTTCGGGTGTTGAACTGGTCGACGTTGTCACGTCCGAAGCCGTAGAGGTTGTCGATGACCAGGAAGACCTCGCCGAAACCGTCATCGGTCACGGAGCCATTGCCGTTGCCCTGCTTGTCGCGGAACGCCTCGCGCCGCTGCCGGGCCAGCAACAGCTGCTCCAGCTCGCCGAACGTGCGGCGGATGCGTTCGGGCTCCAGCGCCGAGGCAACGGTGCCGACGTGCGCCAGGCCCTCCAGCGCGCGGAGTTGTCCGCCGCCGTAGTCCAGGCAGTAGAACGTCACGTCGCGCGGCGTGTGCAGGCTGGCCGCCGAGAGGATGAACGTTTGCAGCGCAGTCGATTTCCCGGACTTGGGACCACCGTGGATCACCATGTTGCCGGCCGAGGAGGTGGCGTCGAAGACCAGTGGGTCGCGGCGCATCTCGAACGGCTTGTCGACCTCGCCGAGCGGCCAGCGCCACTGCCGCGCCGGCACACCGGCACGCGCCAGTGCCGCCGTCAGCGGGATCGGTTCGTCCAGCGGCGGCAGCCACAGCTGCGGCGCCCGCGGACCATACCCGGCCAGCTGCTCGCCGATGGTCGCGATCAGCTTGCGCGGCGGGCCGACCACCTCGTCCTCGCCGGCACCCGAGATCACGGTGCCCGGGTCCGGCTCGACCGCTCCGGCGGGGAACAACTTCGGCTCCGGAACCGTCTGAACCACCAGGGTTTTCGCTGCCTGCGGAGGCTCGTAGATGCCGTCGACGTAGGTCGACCGGAACTTGATCGGGGCCGCACCCGGCGCCGGAACCAGGAATCCGATGCCCTTGTGCTCCTTGCCCGATTCGATGTGATAAGCGTCTTCCACACCGATGATCTGGCGAGACACGCTGGGGCTGGCCACCTTCAGACCGATCCGGTACGAGGTGTTCTTGTCGATGTCCTTGATCTTCCCGACATCTAGCGTCTGGGAGGCGAACAGGATGTGGATGCGGAACGAGCGGCCCTTACGCGCCACATAGTCGAACAGCTCCGCGTACTCCGGGTGGTCGGCGAGCATCAGGGTGAACTCGTCGGCCACCACGAAAAGTGTCGGGATGGGCGCCAGATCATGCCCATTCGCGATCGCGGCCTCGTACTCGGTGACCGAGTTGAACGCGCTGCCCTGCACCTTGCGGCCGGCCTCGCGCAGCAGCATCTCCCGGCGGGCCACCTCGCCGCGCAGCGTGTCGGCGAACCGGTCGGCCAGTGACTTCTTCTCCGCCATGTTCGAGATCACGGCGACGACCTGCGGGAAGTTGCGGAAGCTGTCGGCCCCGGCCTCGCCCTTGAAGTCGGCGTAGATGACGATCAGCCGATCCGCCGAGTGAGTTGTCAACAGCGACAGCAGGATCGACATCAAGGTCTGCGACTTGCCGGAACCTGTCATACCGATCATCAGGCCGTGCGGACCCATCCCGCCCTCGGCCTCGTCCTTCAGGTCGAACATCAGCGGTTCGCCGGTGGCGGTGACACCGATCGGGACGCGCAACTCCTCGTCCCGGCTCCGCGGCGCCCACAGCGCGGGCACATCCAGCCGGGATGCGTCCGAGATACCCAGCAAGGTGGTGAAATTGGCGCCGCGAGTGGCTGCCGAACGCAGCCCGGTGTGGGTCGGGTTGGAATCCCAGCGCGACAGCCGGCGCGCGAGGTGGGCGGCTTCGTGCCCGCTGAACTCGTCGGCTGCGTCGATGTAGGGCTGCCAGCCACCGGTCTGCCACCGTTCGATGGCTCCGTCGGCGACCCGCAGAATCGGCTTCTCCGGGTCGGAGTACTGCTCGCGGTGCGGCGCCGTGTCCGAGAAGTGCACGACCGTGACGCCGGCACGGGCCGAACCGAGCGCCGAGACCTTCAGGTCATAGTCGGGGTCGTCCACCACGATCAGCAGGTGCCGCAACGCATCTACCGCCCGGCCGGTGAACGCCGGGCGGTCGTCCAATGCCGGAGCGAGCAGATCCGCCAGTTCGTCGGCATCGTCGGTCAGGTAACGGGCCGGGCCGACACCGTCGACCTGGCCCGGGATGTCCACGTGCGGCAACCATTTCAGCCACGACCAGTCGTCGCCCTCCAGGTCGCGGGTGGCCAGCGCCACGCCGAGCACCGTCGGGTCGTGCCAGGTGACCGCCTGAGCGATCCAGGCCCGTACCGCTGCCCGCGCCTGCTCGGCGTCCCCCAGCACCGTGATGCGGGAGACCTTGGTCAGGTCGATTCCCGTCGGTATGTCGCGAACCGTGCGCTGAGTGTCGAGCAGGCTGCGTAATGCACTGTGCGACACCGGTTCCAGGTCGATCTCGTCGGCGGTGTCGTTGACCCGCAGCGCGGTGGCCAGGGGAGCCGAGTGGCGACCGGCCCGCAGTACCAGGAAGTCCGGGTCGTGCGGGTCGCGCTCCCACTGGCGACGCGACCCCGGTACGGCGGCCAGCGCCTTGGGCTCCGGGTGCGACCACTGCGCCGCGGCCCGCTGCTCGGCGGCCTGCGCGCGGATGTTGTCCCGCACCACCGAGAGGTAGCGCAGATAGTCGGCCCGTTCGGCATCGACCTCCTCGGTGCGCATCTTGTTGTCATTGCCCCGGTAGAGCGCGGTGGCGGCCAACAACAGTACGAACGGGAAGAACAACGTCTGCGGTGAGATCACCTTCATGCCGGTGGCGAACAAGGCCACGATCATGCCGACGATCAGAATCCCGATCAGGTACGGCATTGCGCGGCGGAACAGCGACGGCGGAATCGCCCGCGGCAGTTCCGGCGGTGCCTCGATGGTGATGGTGCCTTTGCGGGCGGCGGGCGGCGTCAACCGCCGGCGCGCCTCGAAGATCAGTCTGCTCATCGGGGCTCCCCTTCGGCGGTTACCGGGTGGCCCGGCCGGCTGTCGGGCGGCAGGCCGTCATGCGCCAACAGCGCATCGGCGCGCGACAGTGTCGGACCGGGTGCGAACAAGGACAGGATGGACCACGGGATGCTCAGCGGCGGCGACGCAAGACCAAGAGCCTCAACCGCTTTGCTGCGGCCGGTGGCTCCCGGGCGGCCGTCGGACTCGGTGTCGATACCGAACCGGACCCCGGTGTCGGAGACCCAGAACAGCGACCCGGTGGCGGGCGCTGTCGCGCCGCCGCCGACGGTCTGGGTGAAGTATCCGGAGCCCGGCGTGATCGCGACTTTGGCTCCGCCGCCGACCAATTCGACGGTTCGCAGTCCCTCCGGCACCGGAAGCGCCGATCCCGACAACAGACTCAGCGAGCTGGTGGCGGCTCCGGCGGGCTTGCTCCAGAAGGCACAGGTGACCGGATTGCTGGCCGGGTTCACCAGCGTCACCGGCTGTGCCGGATACCGGCCGGTGTCCAGCATCCGCGACACCGGCAGCTTCGCGATCTCATCGGCACCCAGGCGTGGAGGTTGTTGCAGCCCATAGGAATTCGTGTTGCGCAGGATGGACGCCAGCACCGGTGAGATCGGTTGCAGCCCGTCGGGCAGCACCGCGTAGTAGCTGACGGTGTCCGAAGCGCTGCGGTCCACGGCGTAGGACACCACCACCCCGCCGATCGGCGCGGGCACGGCGAAACCGGCCGGGGCACCGGCATTGGGGATGGGCGGCGCAGCCAGCGGTGGCGACTCGGGAATCGCATTGAACAGGCCCGCTGCCACCGGCCGCGCCGCGGGCACGTCGGTGCCCAGGCCGAGAGCATTGGTGACGGCGTGGTCGGCCAGGTCGATGCGGCTGCGCTTGCCGTCCCACAACACCCAGGTGCTGTTGCCGTTATCCACCAGGATCACCTGGCCGGCACTGATCGTGGCCGCGCGGGAGCCGTCGCTGTAGGGCGCTCCGGCGATGACGGTCACACCGGTGCTGCGGGCACCGCGCCCCGGCTGCCCGCTCACCGCATCGCACACCGTCCAGGCGGCGTCGCGAGAGGTGTTCTGCACCATCCGCTCCGGGGCACCCGGAATGCCGATCAGGTTGCCGCGCGGAAACCGGTCCAGCTCAGCACTTTTCACCGTGGTCGGGTTGACCGGCTGGCCGGCGATCAGGCGGGCCGAGGTGAGGTTGAGCACCGGGTGCAGCTGATCCCCCACGCGCACGTAAAGCGCTGCGGTGGACCGGTCGGCCAGCACGGTGTTGCTGCCCACCTGCCCGTTGGGCCGGATCAGCGAGAACACGAAGCAGCCGAGCAGCCCGGTGACCAGCAGCAGTACGCCCATCAGCACCGCACGCGACTGGGTACGCAGCGGGTCGACCAGCATCCTGGTGTCGTGCAATGCAATTCCGGAGGCGATGCGTCGCATCACGAACCGCCACCCGGTCACCTGGTGGCGCGTGACGAAACCACGGCGGTAGTGCACCTGGTCGGGGTTTTCGTTGACCGGCGTGCGAGAAGCGAAGGAACGCCGCTCGTCGCGCTCGTCGTCGTACTCGCTCTTGCTCATGCCGGCACCGACAGTCCCAGCCCGCGCAACAGCGGGGCGACGGTGTTGCGGACGTCTTGCGCGGTGATCGTCATCAGTTCCTCATCGGTGAATTCACCCGTGCCGGCTTGTTCGGAATGGTCGAGCCGGAATTCGCGCTCCTCCTCGGAGCGTTCGACCACGTTCCGGACGAACCGGCCGTTGCCGGCGATGTCGAGGTTGCGCCGCGCGATCCCGTTGCTGTCGGGCGACGACGTCTCGGCCAAGTGGGTGAACAGCCGCTGCATATCGTCCAGGGCGGCCTGCTCGAACACGCTGTCCCGTTGCTGCGCCATGAGATTGGCGATCTCGGTCAGTTCGGACGGCTGGTAGGACGGGAAGTCGATGCTGCGGGTGAAGCGGGACCGCAGCCCCTCGTTGGTGTCGAGGAACTTGTCCAGGTCTGCGCGATACCCGGCGATGATCACCACCAACCGGTCGCGGTCGTTCTCCATGCGCGCCAGCAGCGTGTCGATGGCAACCAGTCCGAAGTCGTTCTTGGCTCCGGTGGCCACCAACGCATACGCCTCGTCGAGGAACAGCACGCCATCCAGGGCGCTGTCGATGATCGCGTTCGTCTTGGCCTCGGTTTCACCGATGTGCTGGCCGATCAGGTCCGCTCGGTGCACCTCGCGGATGTTCTCGCGCTTGAGCAGGCCCAGGCCGCAGTAGATCTTGGCGACGACACGGGCGATGGTGGTCTTACCGGTCCCGGGCGGGCCGGCGAACACCAGGTGGTGGGTGCGTTGGGCGACGGTGAGACCACGCTGCTGTCGCAGCACGGCCATCGCTACGGAACTCTTCAGCCGGGACACCTGGTTCTTGACCTCGTCCAGACCGATGAAGTCGTTGAGCTGAACCTCGGCCTCTGCCAACAGGGTGGCCTTGCGCTCGCGGGCGCCCGGGTCGACGAAATCGGCGTCACTGGGCTCGGTTTCGGCGTCCCACGGGTCGATGCGGGCGTCGATGCGCGCCGCGGTGGTGGTGACGATCCCGAAACTCGGATCGGACAGCGCCTGCTCGATCTCCGCATTCTCCGGATTGGCCGCGTACAGCTCGTGCAGCACTTCGCTGGCCGCTTCCTCGTCGACGTGCGCGCGCAGCGCCAGCGCCTTGGCCAGCGCACCGTCGACCGCGGCGACGGCGATGGGGCCTTCGGGCTCTTCCAGATAGGACAGCGCCGGAGCGAACATGCCCAGTCGCGCCAGCGCGGTGCCCAGCGTGATTTTCACCGCGTGCGCGAAGGCCTCGTCGAGGTCGGTGTCGTTGACGATCGGGGTCAGCAGCTTGACCACGTCCGACCAGCGCTCGGCGCGGTAGTTGATGACGACCGAAATCCAGCGGGCCTCACGCGATTTGGGGCGGCGCTCGCTGATGCGGCTGACGATCTGGTCGGCCACCGCGAACTGGCGCTCGGCCGCCAGCGAGGCCGCGTAGGCGAGGTGGAAGTCGTCGGGCGTGGTGGCCCGGAACTGTAGATACAAGCCGGTGTCGTAGCGGAACCCGAGTGCCCCTGGCGCGAGTTCGACCTGACGCTGCAGTACGCCGGCTGTGGCGGCGGTCCGCGAGACCTGTTCCAGCACATGCTTGGAGGTGTCACCGGCGGCAGCCAACCCGGTCCATGCATCGCACTGCTCGTGCGCGACACGGGTCAGCGCACTGAAGCCTGAGCGCGCCGCACTCAGATCTGCCGGTCGCTTCCGCTCGTAGACCGCGATACCGAGGGCCCGACAGCAGGTGGCAAACCTACTGAGGACGTCTTCGTCGACTCTGCCGTCCGTCCGGGATGCTCGGGGCGCAGCCGCCAGCATGCCTATATCACCGCGTTCCACGCCCGCGCCGTCTCCTGAAGTCAAGGTCGCCATTGGCGAAATCCGCCCGAGGTTAGCCACACGAAGTTAGCATTCCCTAAGCTAACTGTCGAGGCGGCCCGTTCCGCTCGATTTACCACTCGGACTCCCGTCTCAAAGCTGCTGACCTGCGCATTTTCCGCGGCTGGAGATGATGCGAGGCCAAGGTACTGAAGCTTACTGAATATGATTTTCATTAACAACACCGGGGTGGGGTGGCTCTCGGCCCGGCGCCCAGGTACGCGGCAGGATCGGCGCCACCGGCGCACCGATGAACCCGTCGGCGCTCAACTGCGTCAGGCCCGCGGCGTCGGCGGCGGTCCCCCGGGCAAGCGTTCCGGCGAAGCCGAGGGGTCCCGCGCCCGACCCCGACTCGGCGCTCAGGAACTCGTGGCGGTGTCCACGGTCGGGCAGCGTCGCGCGGGCCCGCCGGCGGGCCCGGTCTTTCCCACGCTCCGGGGCCGTGACCGCCGCCGGCGCAGCGACCTCGTCCGGCGCTACCGCCCTGCGGCGGGCACTGGTGCTCATTGCCGATCCGAAGCCTGTCCCCGATCCGCCGACCAGGTAGGGATAACCGGCCGGTCCCACACCCGGCGGCGTCGGCGGCGGGGCTGCCATCGTCGGAAGGGTCGGCGTGGTCGGCCACCAGGATCGGGGGCGCCGCGTCGGCCGGCGCCGCCGGTGCCACCGCCGCATCGGTGACCGCCTGGTAAGCGGTCATCGTGTCAGCGGCCTGGATCCACATCCGGACATAGTCGGCCTCATTGACCGCGATGGGAATGGTATTGATCCCGAAGAAGTTTGTTGCCACCAGCGCCGAGTGCACGACATGGTTGGCGGCGAGTTCGGCCAGGGTCGGCATGGCGGCCAGCGCGACGGTGTAGGCGGTCGCGGCGGATTCCTGCCGCACGGCGGTGTCCGCGCTGGTTGCGCCGGCCCGCTGCAGCCACTGCAGATACGGCACATGCGCGGCCGCGTACCGCGCCGCCGTCGGCCCCTCCCAGGCACCGGCCTGCACTGCCGCGAGCAGACCGGCAAGTTCGTCGGCAGCCGAGACGTACCCGGCACTGAGCGAGCGCCACGCCTGCGCGGCCGTCAGCCAGCCCGACGGTCCTGGGCCGCTGCTGAGCTGGGCCGAATGAATCTCGGGCGGGAAGGCCCCCCACGGCACAACCGGCACGGACAGGTAGTCGGGGATACGTCGGGAAAAGTTCCCGACATACATCAACTTCTTTTGCGACTCACAGAAACCGCAGCCGTCCGCTACGGCTTGGCGGCGCTCACCAGCGTATTGCGGGCGAACATCGGGGCTGCCTCGGATCCGGGCTCGGGTACCGGCCGACCGACCTCCCGCAGGTAGTCGTTCAGGGGTGTTCCGATCGCCGTCCAGCCGTGCTCACCGAACCAGTCGGCGGCGGGCGCGCAGCGTTCGTTGTAGACCAACTGGAAGAAGGGGCGCTCCTCCCCGGCGGCGCGTTCCTCTTCCACCTTGGCCTGGAACTCTTCAGGAGGCATCGGGGCGCCGTCCTCGACGGCGACGTGGCTGCCGAGGGTGGCCAGCGCGTCGATGCCGGTGAACAGCTGCTCCTGCGCGGCGGCCGGCAGATAGATCAGTAGCCCTTCGGCGATCCAGGCGGAAAACAGCGTGGGATCAAAGCCGTTGTCCTGCAACGCCGCCGACCAGTCGTCGCGAAGGTCTACGGCGATCTCTCGGCGCTGGGCGCGCGGCTGCACGCCATGCTCGGCGAGCACCTCGCGCTTGAACTCGAGAACTTGCGGTTGATCCAGCTCGAAGATGGTGGTGCCGTCCGGCCACGGCAATCGGTAGGCCCGCGAGTCCAGTCCGGCCGCGAGGATCACCACCTGACGCGCCCCGGCTGCCGCCGCACGGTGGAAGTAGGCGTCGAAGTACTTCGTGCGAGCGGCCTGGAAGTTGACGAAGTGCTGACCGAAGTCATCGCTGAGCAGCTCATGGTCAGGCGCGTTGCCGTCGAGTACGTCGGCCCAGGAACCGCCCACTGCCCGGCAGAACAGTTCGGCATACGCGTCGACGACCAGCGGGTCCGGCTTCTTGGCCTCTAACGCCCGCGCGGTCGCGACGAACAGCGCCGTCGACCCCACGCTCGTTGTGATGTCCCAGCTGTCGCGTTCGCTTCGCACTCAACCGACCCTACGCGCGGCTCACGCCCCGTCGGGATCCCAGGTGCGCGGCAACATCGGCGCCCTCGGCCGGCCACCGAATTCGTCGTCAACCAGTGTGGCCAGCCCCGACGCGTCGGCGACGGATTCGCTGCGCACGGTGCCGGTGAATCCACCGAAACCACCGGCGCCGGTCCCCGATGCCGCGGGCCCGGCGTCTGCTGCCCAGTCCGGGTCAACGCCCACATTCATATCGGCGAACTCGTCGCCGTGATCGCGCGCCGCCGCACGCCGGCGACGTCGCTCCCGTGCCTGCTCGCGTGCGGACGCCGCGGCCGCCGCAGCAGCCAGGTCGGGCTCCGGAGCCTTTCTGCTGGCACTGGCACGCGCACTCATGCCCGAACCGAATCCGATCCCGGGTCCGCCGCCCACCAGGAAGGGGAAGCCGGTGCCGGCAGCCGGCCCGGCGGCCGGTGGTGCGGTCCCCACGCTGGTGACCGTGCTGGTGACGGTGGCCGTCGTCGGCGCCGGCGCGGCAGGTGCCGCGGAGGCCACCACGCTGGGAGCGGGTCCCGCGACGGCGATGGCAGGTGTCGCCGCAGCGACGGGCGGCACGACCGCGGCGACCGTCGCGGGCGGTATCCCGCCGAGTCCGGCCAGCCCGGCCAAGCCGCTCACCGCACCGAGGTTGGCGACGGCGCCGCCGATTGCAAAGGACAGCAGCTGCGGGGATTGCAGCAGCGGAACCAGCTGAGCCAGGTGCGTCGGCCAGTCGAACTCGGCGAGTTGGACGACGTACTCGATCGCCCCGGCGGGGTTGGTGAACAACTGCTGGACGAAAGTCTCGAACTGCTGGCCGAACTCGAGGGAGCGCGCCACCCACCACATGGGTTGGGTCGCGTCGGCGATGTCGTGCATGTGGACGCCGTTCAGCGTCCCCTCCAGGGGGTCCCAGTCGATCTGGCCGCCGGTGATCGCCCGCAACAGGTCGGCAACCAGGTAGTCCAGCGGGGTGGGGTCCCCGTGGTCGTGGTCTTCGTGGCCGTCTTCGCCATGATCGTGGTCGTCCCCGTGGTCGTCTTCGGCATGATCGTGGTCATCGCCGTGGTCGTCGTCCCCGTGGTCGTCTTCGGCCGCCACGATCTCCGGCGCCGGAGCGGTGGCCGGAGTCGAGGCCGCGGCGGCGCTCGACACCGCGTCGTAGGTCGCCATCGTGGTGGCTGCCTGGATCCACATCCGCGCGTAGTCGGCCTCGTTGAGGGCGATCGGGATGGTGTTGATGCCGAAGAAATTGGTCGCGATGAGCACACCGTGTATCGCATGATTGGCGGCCAACTCCACCATCGTCGGCATCGCCGCCAGCGCACTGACGTAGGCGGCGGCCGCGGTCTCGTGTTGGGTGGCCGCCTGGGCGCTGGTGAAACCAGCCTGCGTCAGCCACGCCAGGAAAGGCTGGTGCGCGGCAACATACTGCGCCGCGGTCGGCCCCTCCCACGCCCCGCCCTGCACCGCCCCCAGCAGCGTCAGGAGTTCGTCGGCCACCGCGGTGTACTCGGTGCTCAACGCCGTCCACGCCGCCGCCGCGGCCATCAACGCGCCGGGCCCGGGGCCGGCGCTGAGCAGCGTCGAATGCACTTCAGGCGGAGCCGCCATCCAGACCGTGGCCATCACAACACTCCTCCATCGGCGAACACCGACTTCGGACGTTAACGCTTTTGATAATCGTTTTCAATACGGGGCGCTACACGAGCGGCCGGCCCGTCCTGATCCGCCGATCCAGGTCCCAGAGCATCAGGTTGAACGGAAACTGCCGAACCACCTTCGGAACCAGGCCGTTCACGGCGCCGATCACCGACATCAACCCGTCGAACTGCCGCTGCTTGGCGTCGTTCCAGGGCAGCCGCATCTCGTCGCGAAATCGTTGCGGCAGGAAGCCGGTGGTGATCAGCAGCGCGACGTTTTCCAAGGGAGCACGCATCCAGGCGGGCAGCGGCACGCCCTTGATCCGGGCTACCGCGATCGGGTAGAGGAATTCCCGGACGGTGTCGTCGATGTGCACCTTGTCCAGTGATTCCTGCCAATACTTGTCGAAGGCCGCTACATCCGCCGGCCACATCTCCACCGGCACCTGCAGGGTGGTGCCGATCGACATGCCCTCCTGGTACAGCCGGTCGGCTTCTTCGGCGGTCAACTCACCGACGAACGTGCGATAAATGTCGATGCCGCCCTTGAAGATGCACGCCGCAACCCATAACTGCAGGTCCGGATCGAAAGCGTTGTAGGACACCGGACTATCGGGAGTGGAGTAGACCTGCGCGTGGGCGCGGTTCACGGCGCGGCGGAAGGCCGCCTTCTGAGTGTCGGTGCCGGCGTTGGCGACCGCGATGTAGGTGAACGTGGTGCGGGCCCGCTTGATGGGATGGCGGTCGATGCGCCCGCTCTCGACGCGACTCTCCGCCACTCCGTGCCCGACGCCGGGGCGTGACAACTCCATGATGACGTTGGCCGGCCCGGCCAGTAGCGCCACACCCATCAGGCTGTAGTCCTCAGCCAGCCGTCGGCGGGTTCTACCGTCCGGCCGCGGATTGTCGGAGATCGGGCGCTCCACGTGCGGAAGGCGCTGGCGCACCGTCTCTTGAATGGTCATTGTCGACTCCCGGCCATTGCACCTTAATTTGACAACGCGTGTTTCCTGATATTGTCCGGTACAGCATGCCGATGTCAAGATGGACACCATGACGCCGCCGAGCGCACGGCCCTACCGGGGCATCGACGCGACCGAACGTCTTGCGGCGCGCCGCAACCAACTTTTGGAAGCGGGTCTGGACCTCCTGGGTTCGCCCGACGACCCAGAGCTGACGGTCCGCAGCGTCTGCCAACGTGCCGGGTTGTCCGCCCGGTACTTCTACGAGAGCTTCAGCGACAAGGACGAGTTCGTCGAGCGCGTCTATGACTGGGTGATCGCCAAGCTCGCGGTCAACATCACGTCCGCCGCTGCGACGGGGCCGCCGGATGAACAGGCCCGCGCCGGGATGGGCGTCGTGGTGCGCAGCGTCGCCGAGGACGCCCGCATCGGCCGTCTGGTGTTCAGCACCAAGATCGCCAACGCCGTGGTGATCCGCAAACGGGCCGAATCCAGCGCACTGTTTGCGCTGGTGACCGGTCGGCACGTGATCGACATGCTGCGCGCACCGGAGAACGAGCGGGTCAAGGCGGCAACACACTTCTCCGTCGGCGGGGTCGGGCAGACACTGAGCGCCTGGCTGGATGGCGAAGTGAAGATGGAGCCCGACGAACTCGCCGACCTCCTGGCCTCGATGCTGGTCGAGCTGACCGAACCCAGCCTCTACCAGCCGACTAGGGCATCAACGGCACCTGCCACACCCGCATCTCGGGGTGCAGCCACAGACGCAACCACGTCAGACGCATGATCCGCAGCGCGCCGGAGATCAGCAGATAAGCCATCGGCGCCTGGATCAGCATCGCGGTGACCACAGACAAGGCGGCGTCCTCCGGCTTGGCGGTCATCAGGTCGAACCACCCGTCGCAGATCAGCAACACACCGGTGGTGAACCCGGTGAGCACGATCAACTGCCGGCGCAGGAACGCCAGCACCGCGGTGGCAGCCATGAACCCGAGCAGCAGGATGTCGAAACCGATCCAGGTGGCGGGCCAGTTGTGGGCCACGTACTTCTGCGGAAGCGTGACCGACAGGTAGCCGATCCACGGGATCATCACGATCAGACCGCCGACGATCAGACCGAGCCGGATCCGCCGCATCCGCGCCAGGGTCTCCGGATCCTCCAGCTCGCTCACCGGCTTCTCCAGCCGGGTGATCAACTCCCGTCGCTGCTGCGGGCTCAGCGCCTCGATCTGTTCGTCGGAAAGAATGCCCTCGGTCACGCTCAAAGTATCGGGGGCTAGCGGCCCGCCGTCACCGGCGGGCGGCGATCGGCCGCGGTCCTGGGCACCGCCGGGGTATCGGCTTCGGTGAATTCCCTTACCCAGCAGGCGAATTCCAGCATGATGCCGTCGGGGTCCTGGAAATAGAAGGAGCGTACGTACACCCCGGGGTGCACCGTGGCCGACACCTGCATCGGGCTCTCATCATGGTTGAGTACGGGTCCGACCCGCACGCCCTTGTCTTTCAGACGCTGCCGGTAGGCGTCGAATTTGTCGGCCGGCACGTGAAACGCGAGGTGGTTCATCGTGCTGACCGCGCTGGTGATGTCCCCGAGGCCGGGCAGGGCGCCCGGCGACGAGATGCCCGGCACCCGGTCGGCCGCCTCGGCGAACCAGAAGAACGCGACGCAGTCGCCGTTGCCGGCGTCGAAGAAGAAGTGCTGGCCCGCGCCACCGGGCAGGTCGAGCGACTTGATCAGCGGCATGCCGAGGACGTTGCTGTAGAAGTCCACCGTGCGCTGCATGTCCGAGCACACCAGCGCGACGTGGTTGATACCGCCGAGTTCGAACTCGCTGTTGGTGTTGTGCGGCTTGATCATGGTGCGGCTCCCCTGGTTATGATCCGTACCTGAATCTAACATCAGATTCAGATCCCGGGAGGTGCCAGGTGACCGCGGCAGAACGGGCGGAGCCCCAGTTCCCCACGCACCGCGGGCGGCGTACCCAGGCCGCTATCGACGCCGCCGCCCGAACGGTGATCGCACGCAAAGGCATTCTGGCGACGACCATCGCCGACATCGCGGCCGAGGCCGGCCGCTCGGCGGCGTCGTTCTACAACTACTACGACTCCAAAGAGGCGATGGTGCGCCAATGGGCGCTGCGCTTCCGCGACGAGGCCGGCGAACGCGCACTGGCGGTGACCGAGCACGGGCTGTCCGAGCGCGAGCGGGCACACCAGGCCGCTGCCGCGCACTGGCACACCTACCGGCACCGGCTCGCGGAGATGATCAGCGTGTCGCAACTGGCGATGGTCAACGCGGACTTCGCCGAGCATTGGGCCGAGATGTGTTCGATCCCAATCTCATTCATCGCAGACTCGGTCCGGCGCGCGCAGCGGCAAGGCTACTGCCCGCAGGACGACCCGCAGTTGCTGGCCGAGGCGATCGTCGCCATGTTCAACCAGTTCTGCTACATCCAGCTCACCCGCCCGGACCCGCCGGACGACGAGGCCTGCATCCGCACCCTGGCCAACATCTACTACCGCGCCATCTACAGCGAGGAGCAACGCCCTTGACCGAGATCATCCGCGAGTTCATCGGACTGCCGTCGCGCACCGCCGGACGGGCCGGCGCCGGCGGGCACCCCTGTCAGGGTCTCTACCACCACGCCGCCGGGCAGCGGCCGAAGGTCGCGACGATCGCCACGCACTATCAGATCGACTTCTCCGAGCACTACATCGCCGAGTACCTGGCAGCGCGCGGCATCGGATTCCTGGGTTGGAACACCCGGTTCCGCGGCTTCGAGAGCAGCTTCCTGCTCGATCACGCCCTGGTCGACATCGGCGTCGGAGTGCGCTGGCTACGAGACGTTGCCGGCGCGGAAACGGTTGTGCTGCTCGGAAATTCGGGCGGCGGTTCACTGATGTCGGCGTATCAGTCGCAGGCGGTCGAGCCGAACGTGACGCCGCTGGAGGGCATGCGGCCCGCCGACGGTATCACCGAACTGCCGGCCGCCGACGGCTACGTCGCCACCGCCGCCCATCCCGGGCGGCCCGACGTCCTCACCGCCTGGATGGACGGTGCCGTCATCGACGAAAATGATCCCGTTGCAACGGATCCCGAGCTGGACCTGTTCAACGAGCAGAACGGTCCGCCGTATTCGCCGGAGTTCGTGCAGCGCTATCGGGCGGCACAGGTGGCGCGCAACCACGCCATCACCGACTGGGCCGAGGCCGAACTCACCCGCGTGCGCGGCGCCGGCTTCTCTGACCGCCCGTTCACCGTGATGCGCACCTGGGCGGACCCGCGCATGGTCGACCCGACCATCGAACCCACCAAACGCCAACCCAATTCGTGTTATGCCGGCCCGCCGATCAAAGCCAACCGCTCCGCCTTCGGGATCGCCGCGGCCTGCACGCTGCGCAACTGGCTGGGTATGTGGAGCCTGCGGGTGGCGCAGACCCGGGCCGAGCCGCACCTGCATCGCATCACCTGCCCGGCGCTGGTGATCAACGCCGAAGCCGACACCGGCGTCTTCCCGTCCGACGCCCAGCGCATCTTCGACGCACTGGCCGGCACCGACAAATCGCAGGCCGCCATCGACACCGATCACTACTTCACCACCCCGGGCGCCCGCGATCAGCAGGCCGACACCATCGCCGAGTGGATCGGGCAGCGCTGGCCCTGAGCCGAACCGCTGTCGTCAACCAACCCACTGGTTGTTAGCTTGGAAGGTGCTTGGCCGAAACGGACCCGATGGGAAGGCGACCAATGCCGATCGCGATCACCCCTGAACATCAAGACCTGGCCGATTCAGTGCGGTCCTTCGTGGCGCGGGTAGCGCCGTCCGAAGTGCTGCATGCGGCGCTCGAGACGCCTTCAACAGAACTCGACAATCCGCCGCCGTACTGGCAGGCAGCCTCCGAGCAGGGCCTGCAGGGGGTGCACCTGGCCGAATCCGTCGGCGGCCAGGGCTTCGGCATCCTCGAGCTGGCCATCGTGCTCGCCGAATTCGGTCACGGCGCGGTGCCGGGACCGTTCGTGCCGTCGGCGATCGCCAGCGCGCTGATCGCCGCGCACGACCCCGACGCCAAGGTGCTCGCCGAACTGGCGTCCGGCGCGGCCATCGGCGCCTATGCGCTGGACTCGGGACTGACGGCCACCCGGCAGGGCGACGTCCTGGTGATCCGCGGCGAAGTCCGCGCGGTGCCCGCGGCCGCGCAGGCCTCCATCCTGGTGCTGCCGGTCGCCATCGACAGCGGGGAAGAGTGGGTGGTGCTGCGCTCCGACCAGCTCGAGATCAGGCCGGTGCGAAGCATCGACCCGCTGCGTCCCGTTGCCGATGTCTGCGCCAACGCGGTCGAGGTGGGCGACGACGTGGTGCTGGCCGACCTGAGCATGACGAAGGCCCACGCGCTGATGACCACACTGCTCTCGGCCGAGGCGGTGGGGGTGGCGCGCTGGGCGACCGAAACCGCGTCCGCCTATGCCAAGATCCGCGAACAGTTCGGCCGGCCGATCGGCCAGTTCCAGGCCATCAAGCACAAGTGCGCCGAGATGATCGCCGACACCGAGCGGGCCACCGCCGCGGTGTGGGACGCGGCCCGTGCTTTGGACGAGACGGGCGAGGACACCCACGTTGCCTTCGCCGCGGCCGTGGCGGCGACACTGGCGCCGGCCGCCGCGCAGCGGTGCACCCAGGATTGCATTCAGGTGCACGGCGGCATCGGCTTCACGTGGGAGCACGACACCAACGTGTACTACCGCCGCGCCCTGTTGCTGGCGGCCTGCTTCGGCCGCGCCTCGGAGTACCCGCAACGCGTGGTCGATACGGCCACCACCACCGGCATGCGCGCGGTGGACATCGATCTGGATCCCGACACCGAAAAACTGCGCGCCGAGATCCGCGCCGAGGTAGCCGCCTTCAAGGAGATGGACCGCGAGGCGCGCAAAGTCGCGATCGCCGAGGCCGGGTGGGTGCTCCCCTATCTGCCCAAGCCGTGGGGCCGGGCATCGAGCCCGGTCGAGCAGGTCATCATCGCCCAGGAGTTCACCGCCGGGCGGGTCAAGCGGCCGCAGGTCGGCATCGCCGCCTGGATCATCCCGTCCATCGTCGCGTTCGGTACCGAGGAGCAGCAGCAGCGCTTTCTGCCTCCGACCTTCCGCGGCGAAATGGTCTGGTGCCAACTGTTTTCCGAGCCCGGCGCCGGATCCGACCTGGCCGGCCTGTCCACCAAGGCGACCAAGGTGGACGGTGGCTGGCGCATCACCGGCCAGAAGATCTGGACTACCGCGGCGCAATTCTCCCAGTGGGGCGCGCTGCTGGCGAGAAGCGATCCAAACGCCCCAAAGCATCAGGGCATCACGTACTTTCTGCTCGACATGAAGAGCGAGGGCGTGACGGTCAAGCCGCTGCGCGAGCTCACCGGGCAGGAGTTCTTCAACACCGTCTACATCGACGACGTGTTCGTGCCGGACGAGTACGTGCTGGGCGAGGTGAACCGGGGCTGGGAGGTCAGCCGCAATACCCTTACCGCCGAACGGGTTTCGATCGGCGGTAGCGACCTGAACTTCTTGGCCAGTCTGCCGCAGTTCGTCGAGTTCGTGCGGGACGGCCACTTCGACCAGGTCGCGCGGCACCGCGCCGGCCAGTTGATCGCCGAGGGGCACGCCGCCAAGGTGCTGAACCTGCGGTCGACGCTGCTGACCCTGGCCGGCGGCGACGCGATGCCCTCAGCCGCAATCTCCAAGTTGCTGTCCATGCGAACCGGCCAGGGCTACGCCGAATTCGCGGTGTCGTCCTTCGGCACCGACGCGGTCATCGCCGATCCGAATACCCCGCAGGGCAAGTGGGGTGAGTTCCTGCTGTCCAGCCGGGCCACCACCATCTACGGCGGCACCTCGGAGGTCCAGCTCAACATCATCGCCGAGCGCCTGCTCGGGCTCCCCCGCGACCCCTAGCCAAGAGGCGCCAGCAGACGCGAAGTCGCGCGAATTCGGCACGAATAGCGCGACTTCGCGTCTGCTCGCCGGGGTTAGTCGGCCTTCTTCTCGGCGTCCTTGGCGAGGTCCTTGGCCTTGTCGTTGGCCTTCTCCTTGTCGGCGTCGGAGTCGACGTCCAGCTCGCGCAGTTCGCGCTTGAGGATCTTGCCGGTGGGGTTGCGCGGCAACTCGTCGAGGAAGATGACCTCGCGCGGCACCTTGTACCGGGCCAGCTCCTCTTTCACGTGCTTCTTGAGCGTGTCCTCGTCGACGTCCGAGCCGTCCTTCTTGACCACGAAGGCACGCAGCCGGTGGCCCCACTCCTTGTCCTCGACGCCGATCGCGGTGGCCTCCACCACCTCGGGATGCCCACTGAGGCAGTCCTCGACCTCGGCCGGGAACACGTTCTCGCCGCCGGAGACGATCATCTCGTCGTCGCGGCCGCTGACGTACAGCAGGCCGTGCTCATCGAAGTAACCGACATCGCCCGACGACATCAGGCCGTCGATGATCTGCTTGTGACCGCCGCCGGTGTAGCCCTCGAACGGGAAGGCGTTGCCGACGAAGATCCGCCCGACCTCGCCCTGCGGCTTCTCCTTGCCGTTGTCGTCGAGGATCTTGACCTTGACGCCCTTGACGACGGGACCGACGGTCGCCGGGTTCTTCTCCAGATCCTTCGGCCCGGCGATGGTCGCGAAGGCGATCTCGGTGGAGCCGTACATGTTGTAGATGACGGGGCCGAAGTCTTTCAGTGCGCGCTGCGCCAGCTCGGCGCCCAGCTGTGAGCCGGACACGAAGATGATCTTCAGGTGTGACAGGTCGGGCTTCTTGTCCATCTTCTCGATCGTGTCGAGCAGCCGCGACAGCATCACCGGCACCACGACCATCGCGGTCGCCTTGTGCTTTTCCAGGTCTTCCAGGACCATCGGCGGCTTGAACTTGCGGCGCAGCACCAGCGTCGAGCCCAGGAACATCGCGATGGTGGCGTGCAGGTAGCCGAGCGCGTGGAACATCGGCGCGGGCAGCGAGGTGATCTCGTTGGCCTTGAACGGGACATGCGAGAGGATGCCGCCCACCGGCGCCAGCGTCGGCGGGGTGCTGCGGTTGGCGCCCTTCGGCGTGCCGGTCGTTCCGCTGGTCAGGATGATGATCGACGCGTGCTTGCTGGCCTTGGGCGCCGGTTCCTTACTGCTGCGCTCGATCAGCTCGGCCAGGGTCTCGTCGGTGCTGCCTGAGTCCTCGTCGCTGTCCGGATTCGTGCCCAGCGCCCGCAACTTGCCGAGCTCCGGCTCGGCCTTGCTGACGACCTTGGTGTACTCGTCGTCGTAGATGATCACCTTGGCGCCTTCGCGCTCGGAGACCTCTTTGACCTGCGGCCCAGAGAATTCGCTGTTGAGCAGGATGATGCGGGCGCCGGCCCGGGCCGCGCCATAATTGGCGATGACGAACCACCGGGTGTTGCGGGCCAGGATTGCCACCCCGTCCCCGCCCTTGACGCCCATCTCGATCAGGCCGTTGGCCACCGCGTGGGCGGCCTCGTCCAGCTCCTGGTACGTCATCGAGCCCTCTTCGTCGATGACGGCCCGGGCATCGGGATGGCGGCGGGCGTTGAGCGAAGGCAGCATGCCGAACTCGCCCCACTTGGCGATGTCGGCCGCCATGGCGGCAGTTTTGAGCGGCGACTCGATCTTGAACGCGCCCGCTTCGAAGATCTTGCGCACGTAGTGCAGTTCGGCAGCGCCGCGTTCGACGTACTGCTGAATCTTGGCAGGGATCTGCCCGGGCAGGTCGCTGAGGTTAGGCATGTTCCTCACCATATGTGACGGAGGTCGCAAAGCGATCGGTAGGTTTCCACCGAATTACCATCGAGTTCTATGACCAAACCCGTGTCGGTGGACGTGGGCGGCCGCGAGGTCAGCGTCACGCATCCGGACAAGGTCGTATTTCCGGATCGGGGCACCACCAAGCTGGACCTGATCCGCTACTACCTGAGCGTGGCCGACGGCGCCCTGCGCGGGGTTGCCGACCGGCCGATGATTCTCAAGCGCTTCGTCAAGGGCATCACCGAAGAGGCGGTGTTCCAGAAGCGCGCGCCCGCCAATCGACCGGAGTGGGTGGACGTCGCCACGTTGCGGTACGCCTCCGGCACCTCGGCCGACGAGGCCGTCATCCACGACGCCGCGGGACTGGCCTGGGTGATCAATATGGGTTGCGTCGACCTGAACCCACATCCGGTGCGCGCCAACGATCTCGAGCACCCCGACGAGCTGCGGGTGGACCTGGACCCGATGCCCGGCGTCGACTGGCGCCGCATCGTCGAGGTGGCGATGGTGGCCCGGGAAGTGCTCGAGGATCACGGCCTGACGGCCTGGCCGAAGACGTCGGGATCGCGCGGCTTCCACGTCTACGCCCGCATCGCCCCGCACTGGCCGTTCGCCAAGGTGCGGTTGGCCGCGCAGACCGTCGCGCGCGAGGTCGAGCGGCGGGTACCGGATTTGGCGACCAGCCGGTGGTGGAAGGAGGAACGCGAGGGCGTGTTCGTCGACTTCAACCAGAACGCCAAGGACCGCACGGTCGCGTCGGCGTACTCGGTGCGTGCCACCCCGGACGCGCGGGTGTCGACGCCGCTGCGCTGGGACGAGGTCCCCGACTGCCGCCCGGAAGAGTTCACCATCGCCACCGTTCCCGGCCGGTTCGCCGAGATCGGGGACCCCTGGGCCGGCATGGACGACGTGAGCGGCAGCTTGGAGCAGTTGCTGGGGTTGGCCGAGGAACTCGGCCCGCCGGAGAAGGCGCCGCGCGGCGCCAAGAAGTCCGCCGACGGCAGGCGACAGTCGGTGATGCCGCTGATCGAGGTCGCCCGCACCAAGACCAGGGACGAGGCGATGGCCGCGCTGGACACCTGGCGGGAGCGGCATCCCGCCGCGGCTGCGCTGTTGCAGCCGGTCGACGTGCTGGTCGACGGCATGCGCGGGCCCAGTTCGATCTGGTACCGGATCCGCATCAACCTGCAGCACGTGCCCGCCGGGCAGCGTCCGCCGCAGGAAGAACTGATCGCCGATTACTCCCCTTGGGACGGCTATAAACCCGCGCCCCGGCCACGTAACTGACGGCCCGGTAAGACACGCGATACTCTCACGCTGTGCAGCAGCAGGGATGGAGTCGGCGCGGATTTTTGCAGGCCGCCGGGTTTGCCGGGCTGCTTGCTGCGTGTTCCGACCCCAAGCCGGCGCCCGGATCGGCCGGCGGCGGCTCGGTGACAGTAACCCATCTGTTCGGTCAGACCGTCGTCAAGGAACCGCCCAAACGGGTGGTGAGCGCCGGCTACACCGAACAGGACGACCTGTTGGCCGTCGGTGTGGTGCCGATCGCCGTGACCAACTGGTTCGGCGATCAGCCGTTCGGGGTGTGGCCCTGGGCACAGCCGAAACTCGGTGCGGCACAACCGGTTCTGCTGAACCTGGATAACGGGATACAGGTGGACCAGATCGCCGGCCTCAAACCGGACCTGATCGTGGCGACGAATGCCGGCCTGGACGCCGACACGTACCAGAAGCTGTCCGCGATCGCACCGACCATCGCCCAGTCCGACGGCGACGCGTTCTTCGAGCCGTGGAAGGACCAGGCCACCGCGATCGGCCAGGCCGTGTTCCAGGCCGACCAGATGAAGTCGTTGGTCAACGCGGTCGACGGCAAATTCACCGATGTGGCGCAGAAGAACCCGGCGTGGAAGGGCAAGAAGGCGCTGCTCATGCAGGGCCGACTCTGGCAGGGCACGGTCGTGGCGACCGTGGCGGGTTGGCGCACCGACTTCCTGAATCAGATGGGTCTGGTGGTGGCCGACAGCATCAAGCCCTACGCCACCGACCACCGGGCGGTGATACCGCGCGATCACATCAAGGACGTGCTGGATGCCGCCGACGTGGTGATCTGGTCGACGGAGAGCCCCGAGGAGGAGCAGGCGCTGCTGGCGGACCCGGAGGTGGCCGCGGCGCAGGTGACCGCGCAGAAGCGTCACATCTTCACGGGCAAGGACCTGGCCGGAGCGATCGCGTTCGCGTCGCCGCTGAGCTATCCCGTGGTCGCCGATCAGCTGCCCCCGCAGTTGGCGAAGATCCTGGGTTGATGGCGCTCTGAGCATTCGCTAAGGCAGCTCTGGCAGTGCCCAAAATCGCTCGCACGCGGCCGGAACCCGGAGCTACCGTCGAAAGATGAGTGTGACGGAGATCACCGATTTCTCGGGGGGCCTCGACGTGGTAACCACCGTGGCCGACTACGGCGACCAAGCCCTGATCCTGCAATGCGACAGCACCAGCGAGGTTTTGGCGTGGACGGAGGCACTGCGGGGGGCGCGGTTGCCGGGTGTTGTCGACGTCGTCCCAGCCTCGGTCACCGTCCTGGTGAAACTCGCCGGACCGCGATTCCAGGGCGTCACCCGCCAGCGCATCAGACGGTTGCGGGTGGCCCCCGGAGAAATGGGGGCCGACGCCGGCGACCCGGCCGACGACATCGTGATCGATGTCGTCTACGACGGTCCGGACCTGGCCCACGTCTCCCGCCACACCGGCCTGAGCCCCGCGCAGGTCATCGACGCGCACACCGGCACCCGGTGGCGGGTGGGGTTCGGCGGGTTCGCTCCCGGCTTTGCCTACCTGATCGGCGGTGACGAGCGCCTGCGCGTGCCCCGTCGCGCCGAACCGCGGACCTCGGTGCCGGCCGGCGCCGTGGGGCTGGCCGGCGAATTCAGCGCGGTCTATCCGCGGCAGTCACCGGGCGGCTGGCAGATCATCGGTCACACCGACGCGGTGTTGTGGGACATCGATCGCCGCGATCCGGCGCTGCTCACGCAAGGCCGCTGGGTGCGGTTCCGGGCCGGGTGAAAGGCACGTTATGACCACCACTCTGGAAATCCTGCGCACCGGACCGCTGGCGGTTCTCCAGGACCTCGGCCGCACCGGCCTGGCACACCTCGGCGTCGGCCCGTCCGGGGCCGCCGACCGCCGCTCGCACACGCTGGCCAACCGGCTGGTCGCCAATCCCGACGACCGTGCCACCGTGGAGGTGACGTTCGGCGGTCTGACCGCCCGGGTGCGGGGAGGCGACCTGGACATCGCCGTGACGGGTGCCGACACCGATCCCACCGTCAACGGAATCATGTTCGGCACCAACAGCATTCACCACGTCCGGGACGGGCAGGTGATTTCGCTGGGCACGCCGCGGGCGGGTTTGCGGACCTATCTGGCGGTGCGCGGGGGCATCTGCGTGACACCGGTGCTGGGCTCGCGCAGCTACGACGTCATGTCGGCGATCGGCCCGTTGCCGTTGCAGGCCGGCGACGTGCTGCCGGTCGGCGAACACACCGACGACTACCCCGAACTCGACCAGGCCCCGGTGGCCGCCTTCACCACCGACGCGGTCGAACTGCTGGTGATACCGGGGCCGCGCGACGACTGGTTCGCCGACCCCGACACCCTGGTCCATACCGACTGGGTCGCCTCGGACCGCAGTGACCGGGTAGGCATGCGCCTCGTCGGGCGTCCGCTGCGCCACCGCGAACCGGACCGGCAGCTGCCCAGCGAGGGCGCCACCCGCGGCGCGATCCAGGTTCCACCCAACGGGCTGCCGGTGATTCTGGGCCCCGATCACCCGGTCACCGGCGGTTACCCGGTGATCGGCGTGGTGGTCGACGAGGACATCGACAAGGCCGCCCAGGTGCGGCCCGGACAACATGTGCGACTGCACTGGGCGCGGCCGCGGCGGACAGACTAGGGCCGGCCTGGTAGAACAAGCACCGTGCACACCGCACGCCTGGTCCACACCGCCGATCTGGACACGCACACGCGCCAGAGCATCTACCAGATGGTCACCACGGCATTCGCCGGCGACTTCACCGACACCGACTGGGAACACACGCTGGGTGGGATGCACGCGCTGGTCTGGCACCACGGCGCCATCATCGCGCATGCCGCGGTGGTGCAGCGGCGGCTGATCTACCGGGACCACGCGCTGCGTTGCGGATACGTGGAAGGCGTTGCGGTACGCGAGGATTGGCGCGGCCAGGGGCTGGTTCACGCGCTGCTCGACGGTGTCGAACAGGTGATGCGCGGCGCCTACCAACTCGGCGCCCTCAGTTCCTCGGACCGCGCCCGCGGGCTGTATTCGGCCCGCGGCTGGTTGCCCTGGCTCGGCCCGACGTCGGTGCTGGCTCCCACCGGCCCGGCCCGTACTCCCGATGACGACGATTCGGTATTCGTCCTGCCGGTGAGCGTCAACCTGGACACCTCCGCGGAGCTGATGTGCGATTGGCGCGACGGAGACGTCTGGTAAGCCTCACACCGCGGGTCGCGGTGCGGTGAGCTGAAGTTCACACGCCCGGGTCGCTGACGGAAGCTCCCGGGCAACAATGCATTTCTAGCGTGAGCGGCGAGGTCGATGACGTTAGGAGTCTTCATGTTCGCCCGCCGTTCGCACGTTATCTCCGATTGGGATCCCGAAGACGTGGTTGCCTGGGAGGCGGGCAACAAGGACATCGCCCGGCGCAACCTGATCTGGTCGGTGCTCGCCGAGCATGTCGGATTCTCCATCTGGTCGATCTGGTCGGTGATGGTGCTGTTCATGCCGGCGTCGGTGTACGGATTCTCCGCCGGCGACAAGTTCCTGCTGGGTGCCACGGCGACGCTGGTCGGTGGCTGCCTGCGATTCCCCTACACCTTCGCCACAGCGAAGTTCGGCGGCCGCAACTGGACCGTCTTCTCCGCGGTGGTGCTGCTGATTCCGACCGTCGGAACCATTGCGCTGCTGGCAAATCCAGGGTTGCCGCGGTGGCCGTATCTGGTGTGCGCCGCGCTGGCCGGACTGGGCGGCGGCAACTTCGCCTCCTCCATGACCAACATCAACGCGTTCTATCCGCAACGACTCAAAGGCTGGGCGCTGGCACTCAATGCCGGTGGGGGCAACCTCGGGGTTCCGATGATTCAGCTGGTCGGCCTGCTGGTGATCGCGACACTCGGCGACCGCCGGCCGTACTGGGTCTGCGCGGTGTACCTGGTGCTCCTGGCGGTGGCCGGGATCGGCGCGGCGCTGTACATGGACAACCTCAAGCAGTACCGCATCGAGCTCGACACCATGCGCAAGATGCTTGCCGAGCCGCACACCTGGGTCATCTCCGCGCTTTACATCGGCACCTTCGGCTCGTTCATCGGGTTCTCCTTCGCGTTCGGTCAGGTGCTGCAGATCAACTTCATCGCCAGCGGCCAGAGCACCGCTCAGGCCTCCCTGCACGCCGCCCAGATCGCATTTCTGGGACCGCTGCTGGGCTCGCTGTCGCGCGTGTACGGGGGCCGGCTCGCCGACCGCATCGACGGCGGGCGGGTCACGCTGAGCGCGTTCTGCGCGATGATCCTGGCAGCCGGAATTCTGGTAAGCGTCAGCACTTTCGGCGAGCACCGCACCGGGCCGGCGCCGGCCTCGATGATGATCGGCTACGTCGTGGGCTTCGTGGCGCTGTTCATCCTGTCCGGCATCGGCAACGGCTCTGTTTACAAGATGATCCCGTCCATCTTCGAAGCGCGCAGCCACTCAATGCCGTTGAGTGAGACCGAACGACGGCAGTGGTCGCGTTCGATGTCCGGCGCCCTGATCGGCTTCGCCGGAGCGGTGGGTGCGCTGGGCGGTGTCGGCGTGAATCTCGCACTGCGCCAATCGTATTCGAGCAGCGGGACCGCCACATCGGCGTTCTGGGTCTTCGTCGGATGCTACATCGCCGCTGCACTGCTGACCTGGCTCATCTACGTGCGCAGGCCGTTGACCTCGGCCACTGCCGGCCGCACCGGCCTTGCCTACGTGTAGCTCACGCGCGCTTGACTGTCGGGCCGGGGTAACCGGTAGTGCCGTCGGCTCCGTCGAAGTCCGGGGTGCTGAGCCCGTCGGGTCCGGCCATGCCCTCGTAGCCGACAGACCCGAGCCCCAACCCGGCAGCACCACCGGTACCGGCGCCACCCCGCGAGCCGCCGGCACCCCCCGCTCCGCCGTCACCGAAGCTGCCGGCCCCGCCGTCCCAACCGACGAGGCCGCCGCGTCCGCCGGCACCGCCGGAACCACCGTTGCCCCCGTCGCCTCCGTCGCCGCCGTGGCCGGCGTCTCCCCCGCCACCGCCGAAGCCGCCGAACGCGATGCCGTCGGGTGCACCGACGTTGCCGCCGGCCGCACCATTCCCACCGGTGCCACCCGTACCGCCGATGCCGCCGGCACCGCCGGCGCCACCGTGGCCGCCGACTCCACCGTCGCCGACCAGCCAACCGCCGGCACCGGCATTCCCACCGGCGCCGCCGGCGCCACCCTGGCCACCGTGACCTCCCTCGCCGCCACCGCCGCCCCGTCCACCGAACCCGGCGAACGCGTTGCCGCCGGAGCTGTAGGCGGCGTTCGTCGAAGACGAGTCAATCGGATAGTGCCCGCCGCCGTTACCACCGGATCCGCCGCTGGAACCGTTTCCGCCACGGCCACCGAAGCCGCCGAGGCCGCCATCGCCGCCGTTGCCGATCAACAATCCGCCACGGCCCCCTGCACCGCCGGCGCCGCCGGCGCTGCCGGCCTGTCCGTCCAGACCGACGCCACCGTCACCGCCCTTGCCACCGAAGGCCGCGACGGCCCCACCGTCGACGGCGCGGGCGTAGCCGGCAGTACCGCCGTCGCCGCCACTCGCCCCGCCGGCACCTCCGGTACCGCCTTTACCTCCGCTTCCGGAGATGGCGTCGGCTCCTGTGGTGAGGCCCGGGGTTTTGGTGACGTCAGCGCTGCCCCCGTTACCGCCGTCGCCGCCATTGACGCCGACGGTGCCGGGCGAGCCGGGGGAACCGAGGCCACCCCTGGCGGCTCCGGTCTGACCGACCTGGTTACTCATGCTGTCCTCGCCATTGAGGCCCGGGTCGGTCACCGATGCCGGGTTGACGGCGTCTGCGCCGGACATCCCGGCACCGCCATGACCGCCGTTACCACCTGTGCCGAACAGCCCGGCGCTTCCACCGGACCCTCCGTTGCCACCAGCCATGCCGACCGACGTCGATGCGCCGCCGCTGCCGCCGTTGCCGCCTTGGCCGTAGAGCCATCCGCCGCGGCCGCCGGAGCCGCCATTGGCACCCGCACCGCCGGCACCGCCCGCGCCGCCGCTGCCGATCAGTCCGGCCGCGCCGCCCGCACCGCCGGCCTGGCCAGACCCACCCGATCCGCCGTTTCCGCCGTTGCCCCAAAGGATCCCGCCTGCGCCGCCGTCGGCACCCGAACCGGCGGCGCCGTCAGCGCCGTTACCGATCAGGGGTCGGCCCATCGCCGCCTCGGTGGGCGCGTTAACCGAATCGAGGAGGTGCTGCAGCTGCGCTACGCCGGCCCCCTCGGCGCGCTCGTACAGGTTGCCGTTCGAGTTGAGCGCCTGCACGAACTGGTCGTGCAACGTCGACAGCTGAGAGGAAAGGCTCTGATACGTCTGACCATGACCGGAGAACAGCGACGCGAGCGCCTGCGACACCTCGTCGGCGCCGGCGGCGATGACGTGTGTCGTCGGAGCCGCGGCCGCCGCATTCGCCCAACGCAGTGCCGAACCGATGCCGGCAAGATCAACCGCTGCTGACGAAATAGCCTCTGGGGCAACGACTAGATACGACATTTGTGATCCGTTCCCTCGCTGTTGCGGCCGATGTCTGGGCCCGCCCACCACTCTCGTGTGGCGCGCGCCACACGTCTCTACGCCGGCTGGGGGATTGGGGGGATGAAGTTCTCTCCCCCAACTGGTGGAGCGCCGTCAGCTGGCAGTGCGGCGCTCACCACGCGTCGGCAGGGGTCGCGAAACTCCCATTCGGCGCTGACACCGGCCGCCAGTGTGTAGCGAATCTCACTCGAATTGACCACATTTCGTGGCTTACAGCGATCTGCCAGAAAACTGGAACGCAACTTTCAGTCCCTGGCGGCCCTTTTGAGTTGACTGCCTTCGGCGCCCGATGTGAGCATCGAAACCAACGTCGGCGCAACCCTCTTCACTTCATGGTGCCCATCGCGGCGCCCGGAAAGGTCAACCAGCCTATGGGCCGCAACCACCGCATCGCGGACTGGAATCCCGAAGACATCAAGGCATGGGAGGCCGGGAACGACAAGATCGCCAGGCGCAATCTGCTCTGCACGGTGGCCGGCGATCACGTCGCGTTCTCCATCTGGACGCTGTGGTCGGTCATGACCCTGTTCATGCCCGCCTCGGTATACGGATTTTCGGCCGGCGACAAACTGTTGCTGGGCGCCGTCGCCACCCTGGTCGGCGGCTGCGCGCGCATCCCATACACCCTGGGCATCGCCCGCTTCGGCGGCCGCAACTGGACGACGTTCTCGGCATTCGTGCTGCTGATCCCTACCGGTCTGACGATCGCGCTGCTGTCCCATCCCGGCCTGCCGCTGTGGCCATATGTGTTGTGCGCGGCCATGACCGGACTCGGCGGCGGCAATTACGCGGCGTCGCTGGCCAATGTGAACGCCTTCTATCCGGAGCGGCTCAAAGGGTCGGCGCTGGCCGTCAACGCCGGGGTGGGAAACCTCGGGGTGGCGGTGATCCAACTCGCGGGGCTGTTGGCCTTCGCCATCGCCGGTCACCAGGCTCCGTACTGGGTGTGCGCGGTTTACCTTGTGCTGCTGGCAATTGCCGGTATCGCCGCGGCGCTGTTCATGGACAATCTCGAGCATGGCGTCGAGCTGAACACGTTGCGCTCGGTGCTCTTCGTACGGCACACCTGGGTGATTTCGCTGCTCTACATCTGCACCTTCGGATCATGGATCGGGTTCGCATTCGCGTTCGGCCAGGTGTTGCAGGTCAACTTCTCCGAACATGGCGAGACGGTCAAGCACGCCTCGCTGCACGCCGCTCAGATCGCCTTCGTCGGACCACTGTTGGGCTCGCTGGCGCGGATCTACGGCGGCCGGTTGTCAGACCGCATCGGCGGAAGTCGCGTGACCCTGGGAGTGCTCGGCGGCATGATTGTGGCCGCCGGATTACTCGTGGCCATCAGCACCCATGACGACATCGCGCCACGCAGTGGCAGTCTCACCCTGATCGGCTATGTGCTGTGCTTCATCGCATTGTTCATCCTGGCCGGCATGGGCAACGGGTCGGTGTTCAAGCTGATCCCGTCCATCTTCGAGGCACGTAGCCGCTCTCTGAACGTCGGCGAGGCCGAGCGGCGGCACTGGGCACGCGCCATGTCGGGTTCGCTGATCGGCTTCTGTTCAGCAGTGGGCGCTCTGGGCGGAGTAGGCATCAACATGGCGCTACGCGAGTCGTACTTGCACAGCGGCACCGAAACATCGGCTTACTGGATGTTCCTGGCGTCCTACGTCTTCGCCGCGTGGCTCACCTGGGTGATGTACGTGCGGCGTCCCGCCACAACTGTGACGAAGAACGCGGAAGAGGGCAATGCTGCAGCAATTGCCAGGTAACGCTTCGGAAATGAGCCTGGCATACAAAGGACATATGGCCCAGTCACCTTCTGCGCCACTCACCGGCTACCGGATCGCAGTCACCTCAGCACGCCGCGCCGAAGAGCTGTGCGCACTGCTCAACCGCCATGGGGCGGAGGTCTTCGCCGCACCCGCAATCAGCATGATCGCGCTGCCCGACGACGACGAATTGCACAGCAACACCGCAGCTTTGATCACTACTCCGCCCGACATTCTGGTGGCCCACACCGGCATCGGATTTCGCGGTTGGGTGGCGGCCGCCGAGGGGTGGGGTCTGGCGACCGAACTGATGGATGCCCTGGCGTCGGCGCGGGTTATCTCACGCGGCCCCAAAGCAACCGGTGCGTTGCGTGCCGCCGGACTCCGTGAGGAATGGTCCCCGGAATCCGAATCGTCGCACGAGGTCTTGGAATATCTGCTCAAGACGGGAGTCGCCGGCAAGCGTATCGCCGTCCAGCTGCACGGCGCGGCCGACGGGTGGGACCCGTTCCCGGAGTTCCTCGGCGGGCTGCGCGCAGCGGGCGCCGAGGTGGTGCCGATCCGGGTATACCGTTGGAAGCCAGTGCCGTTGGACGGAGAGTTCGATCAGCTTGTCACCGGCATCGCCCGGCGTCAGTTCGACGCCGTCAGCTTCACGTCGGCCCCCGCCGCGGTTGCGGTGCTGGAACGCAGCCGCGATCTGGGTATCGAAGACCAGGTACTGGCCGCATTCCGCAGCAGTGTGCATGCGATGTGCGTCGGCCCGGTGACATCCCGGCCGTTGATCAGGCAAGGTGTGCCGACATCGTCGCCGGAACGAATGCGGCTGGGAGCCTTAGCTCGCCATATCGCCGAGGAATTGCCGCTACTCGGCTCGTGCAGCGTGCACGCCGCCGGCCACCTGGTGGACATCAGGGGAACCTGCGTGCTGGTCGACGGATCGGTCAAGACGGTGTCGGGTTCGGGCATGGCGATACTGCGGGCACTGGCCCACCGGCCCGGAGATGTGGTGGGGCGCGCCGAACTGCTCCGGGTGTTGCCCGGCAACGGCGGCGACACACACGCGGTGGACACCGCCGTGCTTCGGTTGCGAACGGCGTTGGGCGACAGGAACATCGTCGCTACCGTGGTCAAGCGGGGATACCGGCTGGCCCTCGATGGAGAGCATGACGCCGCATGAGCCTGATCCTGACCGCCCACGGCACCCGCCGGCAGGCCGGTGTCGCCATGATCGGTGACCTCGCTGCTCGGGTGGGTGAAATCCTCGACCGCAGCATCCTGGTGGCGTTCGTCGACGTAGTGGGACCGACCCCCAGCGAGGTCCTGTCGAATCTGCCCGGGGGACCAGCAATCGTGCTGCCGGCGTTCCTGTCCCGCGGCTATCACGTCCGTGCCGATCTGCCCGCACACATCGAGGCCAGCGGCCACCCGGACGTCCTCGTCACCCCCGCGCTCGGGCCGAGCCGGGATATCACCCGCCTCATCTATCAGAACCTGGTGGAAAGTGGTTGGGCTCACAGTGATTCGGTGATCCTGGCCGCGGCCGGCACGTCAGACCGGCGCGCCCGCGCCGACCTGGACCAAGCGGCAGCGTTGCTGTCGACCATGACCGGCTCGCCGGTGGCACTGGGTTTCGCCGCCACCGGCAGTCCTCACATCCGCGACGCCGTCACCGACGCGCGCCGCCGGGGCGCGCGTCGCGTCGTGGTGGCGTCCTATCTGCTGGCCGACGGTCTGTTTCAGGAGCGCCTGGACGACTGCGGCGCCGACCTTGTCACGCGGCCGCTGGGCACCCATCCAGAACTTGCCGGCCTGGTGGCCGGGCGGTTCCGTCACGCCGCCGTCCGGTCCGGCGGGGCGCTGTACCAGCGGACGGCGTGAGCAACGACACTTGATGTTTGCGGGCATCGTGGGTAATCCTGGCAACATGGTCCGTAACGAAGAGCCCTCGCGAGGACTCCTCGACGATGTGGCGAAGATGCTCCGTTTGCCGTTTCGGACGCCAGAGTTCATCGACCGCATTTTCACCGGCAGCGTCAACCAGGTAGGACGCCGCACGCTTTACATGCTGATCACCACGTGGGATGCCGCCGGTGGCGGGCCTTTTGCCGCGAGTGCGATCGCATCCACCGGTCTGTCGAAGACCGCCGAGGTCGTGCAGTCGATGCTGATCGGTCCGGTGTTCAACCCGTTGCTCAAGATGCTGGGCGCCGACAAGATCGCGGTGCGGGCCTCGTTGTGCGCCTCGCAACTGGTCGGGCTGGGAATCATGCGCTACGGCGTGCGCTCCGAGCCGTTGCACTCGATGACGGTGGAACAGCTGGTGGACGCGATCGGCCCGACGATGCAGCGCTACCTCGTCGGAAAGATCGACTAAGCGGCCATCCGCACGGCGAACCGGCCGACCTGGATACGGCCGTCAGCGGTAACCCGCACCGGGTAGACCGGCACCGACACCCGCTCGTCGTCCAGGCAGGTACCGTCGTCGAGCGCGAAAGCCTGCTTGAGGATCGGCGATTGGACCACGGCACGGCCGGCGCGATCGCCGACGATGCCGCGGGACAGCACCGCCGCGCCCGAGAACGGGTCGATGTTGCCGATTGCGTGCAGCGTTCCGTCGTCGAGGCGGAACAGCGCGGCCTGCGCGCCGTCATCGAGCAGCACCCCGACTCCGCGTCCCGCAATGAGGTGGTCGTACGCGCAGGCCGTGGTCCATGCCTGGATGTCGTTGACGATGGTCATGATTCATTCCCTCCCTAGCTAGAGCTATCCGCGAATCCGCGGGATACCAATGGGCACAGGCACTTTGCGCCCAGAACGTTCGGTGAACGTCACCGTCGGGTCGACGGCACCGGGGGCGTTGACGAACGAGACGAAGCGCGAGAGCTTGTCCGGATCCTCCAGGACGCCCTTCCATTCGCACTGGTAGTTCTCGACGTGCCGTTCGATGGCCGCCTCGAATTCCGCAGCCAGGCCCAGCGAGTCGTCGCACACCACTTCACGTATGTGGTCCAGACCGAGTGATTCCACCCACGGCGCGGTCCGCTGCAACCGGTCGGCCGTGCGGATGTAGTACATCAGGAACCGGTCGATGTAGCGGACCATTGTCTCGGTGTCCAGGTCGCCGGCCAGCAGTTGGGCGTGCTTGGGGGTCATCCCGCCGTTGCCGCCGACGTAGAGGTTCCAACCCTGCTCGGTGGCGATGATGCCGACGTCCTTGCCGCGCGCCTCGGCGCACTCACGTGCGCAACCGGAGACGCCGAGCTTGATCTTGTGCGGAGCCCGCAGTCCGCGGTAGCGCAGTTCGAGGTCGATGGCCAGCTGCACCGAATCCTGTTGCCCGTAACGGCACCAGTCGCTGCCGACGCAGCTCTTCACCGTCCGCAGCGCCTTGCCGTAGGCATGGCCCGACTCCATCCCAGCGTCGACGAGCCGCTTCCAGATCGCCGGCAACTGGTCCACCCGGGCGCCGAACATGTCGATCCGCTGGCCGCCGGTGATCTTGGTGTAGAGCCCGAAATCCTGGGCGATCTGACCGATCAGGATCAGGTGCTCGGGCTTGATGTCGCCGCCGGGCACCCGCGGAACCACGGAGTAGCTGCCGTTGCGCTGGATATTGGCCAGGAAGTGGTCGTTGGAGTCCTGCAGGGCGGCCTGCTCCCCCTCCAGAATGTGGTCCGACCCGGTGGAAGCCAGGATGGAGGCGACGACGGGTTTGCAGATGTCGCAACCTTTTCCGCGGCCGAAGCGCTCCAGCAGACCGGAGAAGGTGCGGATCTCGGTGGCGGAGATGATCTGGAACAGCTCCGCCCGCGACTGGGAGAAGTGTTCGCACAGCGCCTTGGACTGCTCCACACCCTCGGCTTCGAGCAGCTGCTTGAGCAACGGCACGCAGGACCCGCACGAGGTGCCCGCCGCGGTGCACGCTTTGAGCGCCGGAACGTCGGCACAGCCGTCGGCGATGGCGCACTTCAGGTCACCCTTGCTGACGTTGTTGCAGGAGCAGATCTGAGCCGAATCCGGCAGTGCGCCAATGCCCAGCGCTCCGGCCGCACCGGGCGACCCGGCGGGCGCGATAAGAGCCAATGGGTCCCCGGGCAATTCACTGCCGACCATGGGACGCAGCACGCCGTACGCCGACGCGTCTCCCACCAGTACGCCGCCGAGCAACGTCTTGGCGTCGTCGGAGAGCACCAGCTTGGCGTAGGTGCGGTTCACGGCGTCGTTGATGACGACCTCGAGGCAGTTCTCGGTGGTGCCCATCGCGTCGCCGAAGCTGGCGACGTCGACGCCGAGCAGCTTGAGCTTGGTGGACAGGTCCGCCTCGGGAAATTCCGCGGTGCCGTCGACCAACCGGTCGGCCACCACTTCGGCGCTGGTGTAACCCGGCCCGACCAGGCCGTAGCAGCGGCCTTCGATGGCGGCCACCTCGCCGATCGCGTAGATGTCCGGATCGCTGGTGCGACAGGCCGAGTCGGTGAGGACGCCGCCCCGGGGGGCGATGTCCAGGCCGGCGGCACGGGCCAACTCGTCCCGCGGCCTGATACCGGCGGCGAAGATCACCAGTCCGGCGTCGATCACCCGGCCGTCCGAGAGCCGCACCGTCAGCGATTCGGCACCGTCCGAATGCGTCACGGGCTCAATGGATTCGGTACCGGTACCGACGTGGATGTCGATCCCGAGGTCGCCGATCATCCGGGCCAGCAGCGCGCCGCCGGCCTCGTCGATCTGCTGGGCCATCAGGCGCGGCATCATCTCGACGACGTGCGTCGGTAATCCGAACTGGCGCAACGCGTTGGCGGCCTCCAGCCCCAGCAGCCCACCGCCGATGACCACCCCGGACTCGGCCCGGCCGGACTCGACCGTCCGCTGGGCGCAGGCGCGGATGGCGTCCAGGTCATCAAGGGTGCGGTAGACGTGGCAGGACGGCAGGTCGTGACCGGTGACCGGCGGGACGAAGGCATAGGACCCGGTGGCCAGCACCAGCACGTCCCAGGGGTGGATCCCGCCGTCTGCTGTGACCACTACCTTTGCGGCGCGGTCGATTTCGGTGACGCGGGTGTTCAGCAGCAGTCGCACCTGCGAGTCACCGGCGTAGTCATTGCCCGGCAGGGCCAACAGGGTGCGATCCCAGCTTTCGGTGTACGAGGTCAGGCCGACGCGGTCGTAGGCGGCGTCCGCCTCTTCGGCCAGCACGGTGATCCGCCACGAGCCACTGCTGTCGCGGGCGCGCAGCGCCTCGACGAACCGGTGACCGACCATCCCGTGGCCGACCACGACTACACGCCGGGCAGCAGCGCGCGCGGGAGTACTTCCGGCAGAGGACATGTCACGAGACTACGAAGCCGATGTTGCGGGGAATGTCGCCAAATGTGACGCATTCATCACGCCGTCCTCACAGCTGGCAATCGCCTGTGTGACGATGTTCGCTCCCGGCGAACGCGCAGGTGGAACTTAAGCGTGGTTCGCTCATGTTTTATCGGGTAGCCGACCACCACAGCGTCGGACACAGCTAACTCACAACGAAGATCAAGGAGTCACCCATGAGCAATCTCGCCTTGTGGTCGCGTCCGGCGTGGGACACCGACCGGTGGCTGCGGGACTTTTTCGGTCCGGCGTCCGCCGACTGGGCCCGAACCGTTTCCGAGCCTACGACCAGCGGCTTTAACCCCGCGGCCGAAATCCTCAAAGACGGCGAGGACGCGGTAGTGCGGTTGGAACTGCCGGGAGTGGACGTCGAGAAGGACGTCAACGTCGAGGTGGACAAGGGCCGCCTGGTCATTCACGGCGAACACCGTGACGAACACGCCGAAGAAGAGCACGGCCGCACGCTGCGGGAGATTCGCTACGGGTCGTTCCGCCGGTCGTTCCAGCTGCCGGCGCACGTCACCGGCGACGCCATTTCCGCGTCGTACGACGCCGGAGTGCTGACCGTGCGGGTCACCGGCGCCTACGCCGGGGCGCAGCCGCAGCGCATCGCCATCACCAAGTAGCGCGACCAGACACAAAGACCCCGGCACGCCCGGCGTGTCGGGGGCTTTTGTGACTGCTCGGCATCAGCGCCAGCGGGCGAGCAATTCGTTGGCGCGGGCCGACAGCGCGGACTGCAAGAACGGGCCGAAGCTGATCCGGGCCACACCGAGCGGGCCGAACGAAGCCGGGTCGTCCTGGTCTGGCACCGCGATCGCGTTGACCGGCAGGGGCAAGTCAGTTGCCAAGCGCCGCAACGTCTCCGGGTCATGACGGGCCACCGGGTAGAGCACGTCGGCACCGGCTTCGGCGGCCTCGGTGAGCCGTGCCACGGCCAGCTCGACCCGGTCCTCGGGGTCGCCTTCCTGGCGTAGGAACACGTCCGTTCGCGCGTTGATCACGACGTGCACGCCCGCCGCGTCGGCGGCGGAGCGCAACTCACCCACCAACCCGGCGTGCTCGGCCGAGGACCGCAGGCGTCCGCCCTCGGAGTGCACGGTGTCTTCGATGTTCAGCCCGACGGCACCAACGCCCAGCAGGCCCTCGATCAGCCGCGCGGCCGGCAGTCCGTAGCCGGACTCGATGTCGACCGAGACCGGCAATTCGACCGCCGCGGTGATCTGCGCGACCCGGGCCAGCACGTCGTCGAACGACATGCCCTCGCTGTCGGGTTTGCCAACCGAGTCGGCCAGCGGGTGGCTGCCCACCGTCAGTGCCGCGAATCCGGCCGCTGCGGCCAACTTCGCCGACCACGCGTCCCACACCGTGGGCAGCACCACCGGGTTCCCCGGTTGATGTAGCTGCAGTAGCACCCGGGCCTGTTCGGCCAATTCCAGCGGCATGGGCACAAAGTCACTTTCTCGGCAGCGAGACTCAACTTGTCCGGTGTCCGGCTCCGACAGCGGATAGTATCGACTGGCGTACTGTGATCCGTAACACCTTCGGCCCGGGGAGCATCGTTTGTCCACTGCCACTGAACTCACCGAACTGCACGACCTGATGCGGGGGCTGCGGCGGTGCGTAACCTCGCTGAAGTCGCGGTACGGGGACAATCCCGCGACACGGCGCATCGTCATCGACGCCGAACGAATCCTCACTGACATCGAATTACTCGACAACGATGTCGCCGAATTGGACCTGACGAGGGCCACGATCTACCAATCCAGCGAGAAGATCGCCATCCCGGACACCCAGTACGACACCGACTTCTGGCGCGATGTCGACGACGAGGGTGTCGGAGGTCACAGCAGGTATTAGTCGCCCCGACTGCGAGGCCCAACTGAGAAGCCCGACTAAGGAGCGGGCGTTCATTCTGTGTACCCTTCGAGCTACAGCCCGTTCGAAGAGGAACAACACATTAGATGAGCGCACCAACGGCGAGCCGTTCTGAGTCCGGCGTCTTTTCAGCTACCCGCGCCCGGATTGGGCAGAAGACCCTCCGCACCGACAGGTGGTGGCTGCAGCCGCTGAGGATCAACCTCGGCTTCGCTGCATTCGTCATCTACGCGACAGCGCGGGCTTTCCAGCAGGACTACTTCTACGTACCGAAGTACCACTACCTGACGCCGTTCTATTCTCCGTGCGTCAGCAAGGCCTGCGGTGAGGCCAGTGAATTCTGGCCGCAGATTCTGCCGGATGTGTGGTGGCTGCCGTACGCGGCGCTGACCCTGCCGTTCCTGCTGCTGTTCCGGTTGACCTGCTACTACTACCGCGGCGCCTACTACCGCACGGTCTGGCAGTCGCCCACCGCCTGCGCGGTGGCCGAGCCCCGCGTCCACTACACCGGCGAAACCAAGTTCCCGCTGATCATCCAGAACACCCACCGGTATTTCTTCTACATCGCCGGCATCATCTCGGTGATCAACACCTGGGACGCCATCGCCGCCTTCCACAGCGAGGACGGCCCGGGCGGATTCGGTTTCGGCTTGGGCAATCTCGTGCTGCTCGGCAACGTCATCATGCTGTGGACCTACACGCTGTCCTGCCACTCCTGCCGGCACGTCACCGGCGGCCGGCTCAAGCACTTCTCCAAGCACCCTGTGCGGTATTGGATCTGGACTCAGGTCAGCAAAATCAACGAGCGGCACAAGATGTACGCGTGGATCACGCTCGGCACCCTGATGTTCACCGACTTCTACATCTTGCTGGTGTCCAGCGGCACCATCTCCGACTTGCGATTCATCGGCCATTGAGTCGGCCGCTGACAGCCCGTCGGTCGAATCGCGAACGAAAATCCATAATTTGAGCGAGGTTTCATGGTTGAGGTCGAAAGGCACGCGTACGACGTTGTCGTAATCGGTGCCGGCGGCGCAGGGTTACGCGCGGTCATCGAAGCGCGCGAACGCGGCCTGAAGGTCGCGGTGGTGACCAAGTCCCTGTTCGGCAAGGCCCACACGGTGATGGCCGAGGGTGGCTGCGCTGCGTCCATGGGCAACGCCAACCCGAAAGACAACTGGCAGACCCACTTCGGCGACACCATGCGGGGTGGCAAGTTCCTCAACAACTGGCGGATGGCCGAGCTGCACGCCAAGGAGGCGCCGGACCGCGTCTGGGAACTGGAGACCTACGGCGCACTCTTCGACCGGACCGCAGACGGCCGGATCAGCCAGCGCAACTTCGGCGGGCACACCTACCCGCGGCTGGCCCACGTCGGTGACCGCACCGGCCTGGAGCTGATCCGCACCATGCAGCAGAAGATCGTCTCGCTGCAGCAGGAGGACTTCGCCGAGTTCGGTGACTACGAGGCCCGGATCCGGGTGTTCGCCGAGTGCACGGTCACCGAGTTGCTGAAGGACGGTGACGCGATCGCCGGGGCGTTCGGCTACTGGCGCGAGAGCGGCAACTTCGTCCTGTTCGAGGCGCCCGCGGTGGTGCTGGCGACCGGCGGCATCGGCAAATCGTTCAAGGTCACCTCGAACTCGTGGGAGTACACCGGCGACGGGCACGCGCTGGCGCTGCGTGCCGGTGCGACGTTGATCAACATGGAGTTCGTCCAGTTCCATCCGACGGGCATGGTGTGGCCGCCGAGTGTGAAGGGGATCCTGGTCACCGAGGGTGTCCGTGGCGACGGCGGAGTACTGAAAAATTCCGAGGGAACCCGGTTCATGTTCGGCTACATCCCGCCGGTCTTCAAAGGGCAGTACGCCGAAGACGAGCAAGAGGCCGACCAGTGGCTCAAGGACAACGACTCGGCCCGTCGTACCCCCGACCTGCTGCCCCGCGACGAGGTGGCACGCGCGATCAACTCCGAGGTCAAAGCCGGCCGCGGCACGCCGCACGGCGGGGTCTACCTGGACATCGCATCCCGGCTGACCCCGGCGGAGATCAAGCGCCGGCTGCCGTCGATGTACCACCAGTTCATGGAACTGGCCGAGGTCGACATCACCAAAGAGCCGATGGAGGTCGGGCCCACCTGTCACTACGTGATGGGTGGCATCGAGGTCGACGCCGACACCGGCGCGGCCAAGGTCCCCGGACTGTTCGCCGCGGGTGAATGCTCCGGCGGCATGCACGGCTCCAACCGGCTGGGTGGCAATTCGCTGTCCGACCTGCTGGTCTTCGGCCGGCGCGCCGGGCTGGGGGCGGCCGACTACGTGCGGGCCCTGAAGAGCCGCCCGTCGGTCTCCGACCAGGCCATCGACGCCGCAGCGAACTTCGCCCTCAAGCCGTTCGCCGGCCCGACCGACGGCTCGGCTCCGGAGAATCCCTACGCACTGCAGATGGATCTGCAGCACGTGATGAACGACCTCGTCGGCATCATCCGCAAAGAGGAAGAGATCACCCGCGCCCTGAAGCTGCTCAAGGAGCTGTGGACGCGGTACCAGAACGTCCACGTCGAAGGTGGACGCCAGTACAACCCGGGCTGGAACCTGGCGATCGACCTGCGCAACATGCTGATGGTCAGCGAGTGCGTGGCCAAGGCGGCGCTCACGCGTACCGAGAGCCGGGGCGGACACACCCGCGACGACCACCCGAGCATGGATTCCAGCTGGCGAAACACGCTGTTGGTGTGCACGGAGGCCTCGCAGGATGAGGTGGAGACCACCGGCGACCACATCAACATCACCCGCCAGGAGCAGATCCCGATGCGGCCAGACCTGCTCGAGCTCTTCAAGGTCTCCGAATTGGAGAAGTACTACACCGCGGAAGAGCTGGCCGAGCACCCGGAACGGAGAGCGTAATGGCGTACAACGCGAGCATGCGGGTCTGGCGCGGCGACGAAAGTGGCGGTGGGCTCGAGGAATTCACCGTCGAGGTGAACGAGGGTGAGGTGGTCCTCGACGTCATCCACCGCCTGCAGCAGACTCAGACGCCCGACCTCGCGGTGCGCTGGAACTGCAAGGCAGGCAAGTGCGGGTCCTGCTCGGCGGAGATCAACGGCAAGCCGCGCCTGATGTGCATGACGCGGATGTCGACGTTCGAGGAGAACGAGGTCGTCACCGTCACGCCGATCCGCACCTTCCCGGTGATCCGCGACCTGGTGACCGATGTGTCGTTCAACTACGAAAAGGCGCGCGAGATACCGTCATTCACCCCGCCCAAGGAGTTGCAGCCGGGCGAGTACCGGATGGCCCAGGTCGATGTCCAGCGGTCGCAGGAGTTCCGCAAGTGCATCGAGTGCTTCCTGTGCCAGAACGTCTGTCACGTCATCCGTGACCACGAGGAGAACAAAGAGGCATTCGCCGGTCCGCGCTTCCTGATGCGGATCGCCGAACTCGACATGCACCCGCTGGACACGGTGGACCGGCAGAAGCAGGCTCAGGAAGAGCACGGGCTGGGCTACTGCAACATCACCAAGTGCTGCACCGAGGTTTGCCCCGAGCACATCAAGATCACCGACAACGCGCTGATTCCGATGAAAGAACGGGTCGCCGACCGCAAGTACGACCCCGTCGTCTGGCTGGGCAATAAACTTTTCCGTCGCTGAGCTCTGTTAGCGTTCACCGGCCCGGGGTACAACCGTAGGTGTTGACCCCGAACCGGGGTTCAGCACTGCCCGCGATAGGAAGGCAGGTTGCGATGCCAGAAGCTGCAAGCATCAATGAAATTCGCACCGCGATCCGGGAACTGACGGTTCGAGCGGACCTCGCGCACAAAGAAGGTCGCCACGATGACGCGATCGAGATCGAACAGCGCATCGCCGGCTACCGGGCCGAATTGGGCGAGCGGCCCTAGAACGGGTTGCGCCCGGTGGCGCTAGACGCCGAGGCGCCGAAAAACGCTGCGATGGAAGACGATCGGAGCCACCTCGGCGTCCACGGTGACCTCGCTGACCCGTAGCACGACGATGGTGTGGTCGCCGGCCGGGATCAATTGCTCGATCGCACTTTCCAGCCACAGCGCGGTGCCTTTGATGAAGACGGCACCGGACTCGCGGGATTCGGTGTCCAGCCCGGCGAACCGGTCGCCGGTCTTGGCGGCCAGGGTGCGGGCGGCCGCATCGTGCGCCTCGCCGAGCACGCTGATGCCGAGCATCGGCGCGCTCTTGAGCCTGGGCCAGGTGGTCGAGGTGTTCTGCACGCAGAAGGACACCAGCGGCGGCTCCAGCGACACGGGCACGAACGTGCTGGCGGCGAGGCCTTCGCGTACGCCGTTCACCTCGGCGGCTATCGCGATGACCCCGGACGGGAAGTGGCCGAAAGCCTCACGCAGTGACGTCGGCGTCAGCTTGTTGTTCACACTCACCGGACTTCATTCGCTCCTCGAGCCGAGAACGGGATTCTCGCTTTCGACCCTACCCGGCGCGTATCCGTGTGCGGCAGCCACATCCGGGTGTGCGCGCACCCGGCTCTTCCAGGCATTGCGGCCGTAGACGGAGTGGATCGGATCCGTCGGGTCGGGCGCCGGGCGCGCGCGTTCGGCCAGCTCGGCGGGCAACGACAGCACCGGCAACTGCGCCTGCAGCGCCGGGTTGAAGAAGTAGGGCACCGAGATCCGCTCGGCACCCGCGTCGGCCAGATTCACCCGGTGTTCGGTGGCACGCAGGTAGCCCCCGGTGGCCACCTCGAGCAACTCACCGATGTTGACGACGAAAGCGCCGTCCACCGGTGGGACGTCGACCCAGCGATCCTGCCCCGGAGACCGTCGTACCTGCAGGCCCCGGCTGCCCGGCTCGGCCAGCAGCAGCGTGAGCACCCCGGAGTCCTTGTGAGCGCCGACGCCCTGCGGGGATGCGGCGTGCGCCGGGTACCGGATGATCTTGATCAGCGTTGCGGGCCGGTCGGCAAAGGCCTCGTCGAAGACGTCCGGCGGGGCGCCGAGGGCGGCCGCCCAGTGCCGCAGCAACGTGCGCGCTACGCCGGACAACGCAGCATCCCACTGCGCGACGATGCCCGGCAGATCAGGCATGGCGGCCGGCCACTGGTTGGGGCCCTGCAGCCATAGATAGTCGGGCCGGCCGGGTCCGCCGATGGGCGGACGCTCCGGGCCGATGTCGATCTGCTCGCGCCAGTCGACTTCGCCCCGGGTCAACTCCCCACCCAGCCGGGTGTAGCCACGGAAGTGCGGGCTGCGCACCATCGCGATGGCATCCTTCTCGGCCTGCGGCAGCGCAAACAGCCGCCGCGCCGCATCGAGCACCCGGGCCACCAGCCCGGCGGGAACCCCGTGACCGAGCAGATAGAAGAAGCCCACCTCGTGTGCGGCCCGCCGCAGACTGGCGCGCAGCCGGTCGGAATCGGCCCCCAGATCCACTATCGGAAGGGCCGTGACGCTCCCCACATTCGACATCCGCTCCATCATCGCCGCAGGTAAGCAGGTATGCCAGGGCTGCGATCAGCCGTATCCCAACCGGTTGGTTAGTTAGACCGTGAAATGTTCCTCACATCGACTTGCGTTGAACAACGAAGCCGAGATATTTTAACGGTGTTACTGGTGGGTAACTTAGACCTAGTACCCAACCACAGGTGGCATTCTCAACGAGGAGGACCGTAGTGAGCCACTACAAGAGCAACGTTCGTGACCAGGAATTCAACCTGTTCGAGGTGCTGGGTGTTGACAAGGCCTTAGGCCAGGGTGAATTCAGCGACCTGGACGCCGACACCGGCCGCGAGATCCTGGCGGAGGTGGCCCGGTTGGCCGAAGGGCCCGTCGCCGAATCTTTCATCGAAGGTGACCGCAACCCGCCGACCTTCGACCCCAAGACTTTCTCGGTGACCCTGCCGGAGTCGTTCAAGAAGTCCGTCAACGCGGTGATCGACGCCGGCTGGGACAAGGCGGGCCTCGACGAGGCGCTGGGCGGCATGCCGATGCCCAAGGCGCTGATGTGGGCCATCAACGAGCACATCCTCGGCTCCAACCCGGCAGTGTGGATGTACGCCGGCGGCGCCGGTTTCGCCCAGATCCTCTACCACCTCGGTACCGAGGAGCAGCGGAAGTGGGCCGTGCTGGCCGCCGAGCGGCGCTGGGGTTCGACCATGGTGCTGACCGAGCCGGATGCCGGCTCGGACGTCGGCGCCGGCCGCACCAAGGCTGTCCAGCAGGAGGACGGCACCTGGCACATCGACGGTGTGAAGCGCTTCATCACCTCGGGTGACTCCGGCGACCTGTTCGAGAACATCTTCCACCTGGTCCTGGCCCGCCCCGAGGGTGCCGGCCCGGGCACCAAGGGACTTTCGCTCTTCTTCGTGCCCAAGTTCCTGTTCGACCCCGAGACGGGCGAGCCGGGCGAGCGCAACGGCGTGTACGTCACCAACGTCGAGCACAAGATGGGCCTGAAGGTTTCGGCCACCTGTGAGCTGTCCCTCGGCCAGCACGACAAGCCCGCCATCGGCTGGCTGGTCGGCGAGGTGCACGACGGCATTGCGCAGATGTTCGAGGTGATCGAGCAGGCCCGCATGATGGTGGGCACCAAAGCCATCGCCACCCTGTCCACCGGATACCTGAATGCGCTGGAGTACGCCAAATCCCGCGTCCAGGGTGCCGACCTGACCCAGATGACCGACAAGACGGCTCCCCGGGTCACCATCACGCACCACCCCGACGTGCGCCGGTCGCTCATGACCCAGAAGGCATACGCCGAGGGCCTGCGGGCGCTGTACCTGTACACCGCCACGTTCCAGGACGCGGCGGTCGCCGAGGCGGTGCACGGGGTGACCCCGGAGCTGGCCGCCAAGATCAACGACCTGCTGCTCCCGATCGTCAAGGGCGTCGGCTCCGAGCAGGCTTACGCCAAGCTCACCGAGAGCCTGCAGACCTTCGGTGGGTCCGGCTTCCTGCAGGACTACCCGGTCGAGCAGTACATCCGGGACGCCAAGATCGACTCCCTGTACGAAGGCACCACCGCCATCCAGGCGCAGGACTTCTTCTTCCGCAAGATCGTGCGCGACAAGGGCGTGGCCCTGGCGCACGTGTCGGGCGAGATCCAGAAGTTCGTCGACAGCGAGTCCGGCAACGGGCGGCTCAAGAGCGAGCGGGCGCTGCTGGCCAAGGCACTCACCGACGTCCAGGCGATGGCTGCCTCGCTGACCGGCTACCTGATGGCCGCTCAGGAGGACGTCACCAGCCTGTACAAGGTGGGCTTGGGTTCGGTGCGGTTCCTGATGAGCGTCGGTGATCTGGTCATCGGCTGGTTGCTGCAGCGTCAGGCCGCCGTGGCGATCGAGGCCCTGGACGCCGGAGCCGACGGTGCCGAGCGGTCCTTCTACGAGGGCAAGATCGCGGTCGCGTCGTTCTTCGCGAAGAACTTCCTGCCGCTGTTGACCAGCACCCGCGAGGTGATCGAGACCCTGGACAACGACATCATGGAGCTCGACGAAGCCGCTTTCTGAGTAGCTACGACGAAAATCCCCCCGCTGCGGCGGGGGGATTTTTGCGTTTGGCGGCAATTCCGTTGGGCCCGCCGGCGCGACACTGACACCACACACACGACACGCCGTGAAGGGTGTGCGCACGTTCAATCTCGGCGCAAGCGCCGGGTCACATAGCGGGGTGCGGGACGGAGCGGCCGGAACGCAAAAAGACCGCCGCTGGATCCCCTCACTCCAGCGGCGGCCCTTCTCGTTCGCCCGTCCACGCTGACCGGCAATCGATCCAGGGATTGCCCCGCGTTGCCGTCGGGGTCGGGGGGTCAGACCACAACACGGGGCTATCCGTTCGAGCGGTTACCCATATGTGCGCGTGCCTAACCAAATAAATCCAAAATTTGACCGGTGATTTTCAGCACGCCGTCAGGCCTCGAGAATCGCTGCCACGCCCTGTCCGCCCGCCGCGCAGATCGAGATCAGCGCGCGCACCTGGCCGCCCGTTTCGGCCTTCTTCTGCGCCAGTTGCTTGGCCGTCTGCGCCAGGATGCGCCCGCCGGTGGCCGCAAACGGATGCCCCGCGGCCAGTGACGACCCGTTGACGTTCAGTTTGGACCGGTCGATGGAGCCCAGCGCAGCGTCGAGCCCCAGCCGCTCCTTGCAGTACTCCTCGGACTCCCACGCCTGCAGGTGCGCCAGCACCACCGAAGCGAACGCCTCGTGGATCTCGTAGAAGTCGAAATCCTGCAGGCTCAGGCCGTTGCGCGCGAGCAGGCGCGGCACCGCGTAGGTGGGCGCCATCAACAGTCCGTCATAACCGTTGACGTAGTCGACGGCGGCGGTCTCGGAGTCCACCAGGAAGGCCAGCGGCGCCACGTTGTGGTCGGCCGCCCACTGCTCGGTGGCCAGCAACGCCACCGAGGCGCCGTCGGTCAGCGGGGTCGAGTTGCCGGCGGTCATGGTCGCGTCGCCGGCCTTCACCCCGAACACCGGGCGCAGGGTGGCGAGCTTCTCCGGACTGGAATTGGGCCGCAGGTTGTCGTCGCGGTACAGGCCCAGGAAGGGCGACACCAGGTCGTCGAAGAACCCGCGGTCGTAGGCGTCGGCCATGTTGCGGTGGCTGGCCGCGGCCAATTCGTCCTGGTCGACGCGCTTGATCCCCATCTCCTTGGCGGTGACTGCGGCGTGCTCGCCCATCGACTTGCCGGTGCGTGGCTCGCTGTTGGCCGGGATCTCGATACCCAGGTTGGCCGGCAGGGTGCCCACCAGCTTCAGCCGCTGCACGTTGGACTTGGCACGCCGCAGCTTGAGCAGGGTGCGGCGAAGGTCGTCGCCCAGTCCGATCGGCGGGTCGGAGGTGGTGTCCACGCCCCCGGCCGCCGCAACGTCATAGCGGCCCGCCGCAATGCCGTCTGCGGCCGCGATGGCCGCCTGCAGACCGGTGCCGCAGGCCTGCTGGATGTCGAAGGCCGGAGTGTGCGGGTTCAGTTCCGAACCGAGCACGCATTCGCGCATGAGATTGAAGTCACGGCTGTGCTTGAGCACCGCGCCACCGACCACCGCGCCCAGGCGCTCGCCCCGCAGGTTGAACCGGTCCACCAGTCCGCCCAGGGCCGCGGTGAACATGTCCTGGTTGGACGCGTCCGCGTAGGCGCCGTCCGAGCGTGCGAAGGGGATGCGGTTGCCGCCGAGTACTGCGACGCGGCGCTTGGTCTGGTCACTGGCAGGGGCCACTGTTGTCTCCGTCGATCGCCGGTAGTCCGGGGGGTTAGTTTTGGGGTATCAGCGTTTCGCAGGCAATACTACCCAGTGTTCTTACTCTCAAGTAAGTTCCTCCCCTGACACGGAAGGCAAGCTCAGTGGCACCCAAGGTCTCGCCCGATCTGTTCTCCCAGGTGGTCAACTCCGGCCCCGGATCGTTCCTGGCCAAGCAACTTGGAGTCCCTCAACCCGAGACGCTGCGCCGGTACCGGCCCGGCGACCCGCCGCTGGCCGGGTCGCTGCTGATCGGCGGTGCGGGCCGGGTTGCCGAGCCGCTGCGGGCGGCGCTGGACTCCGACTACGACCTGGTGGGCAACAACCTGGGCGGACGATGGGCGGACTCGTTCGGCGGCCTGGTGTTCGACGCCACCGGCATCACCGAGCCGACCGGCCTCAAGGCCTTGCACGACTTCTTCACTCCCGTCGTGCGCAACCTCGGCCCGTCGGCGCGGGTCGTGGTGGTAGGCACCACGCCCGACGCGATCGAGAGCCCACACGAGCGCATCGCTCAACGCGCACTGGAGGGCTTCACCCGCTCGGTCGGCAAGGAACTGCGCCGCGGCGGCACCTCGGCGCTGGTGTACCTGGCGCCGGACGCCAAACCGGCCGCCACCGGCCTGGAATCCACCATGCGGTTCATCCTCTCGGCCAAGTCGGCCTACGTCGACGGCCAGGTGTTCTACGTCGGCGCGGCCGACTCGACGCCGCCGGCCGACTGGGACCGGCCGCTGGACGGCAAGGTCGCGATCGTCACCGGGGCCGCGCGCGGCATCGGCGCCACCATCGCGGAGGTGTTCGGCCGGGACGGCGCCCGCGTGGTCGCGATCGACGTGGAGTCGGCCGCCGAGGCGCTGGCGGAGACCGCGAGCAAGGTGGGCGGCACCCCGTTGTGGCTGGACGTCACGGCCGAGGACGCGGTCGAGAAGATCTCCGAGCACCTGCGCGACCACCACGGCGGCAAGGCCGACATCCTGGTGAACAACGCCGGCATCACCCGCGACAAACTGCTGGCCAACATGGATGACGCCCGCTGGGACGCCGTGATTGCCGTCAATCTGCTTGCGCCGCTGCGGCTCACCGAAGGACTGGTGGCCAACGGCACCCTCGCCGACGGCGGCCGGGTGATCGGGTTGTCGTCGATCGCCGGGATCGCGGGCAACCGCGGCCAGACCAACTACGGCACCACCAAGGCCGGCATGATCGGCATCACCCAGGCACTGGCTCCGCAACTGGCCGAAAAGGGCATCACCATCAACGCGGTGGCGCCCGGCTTCATCGAGACCGAGATGACGGCCGCCATCCCGCTGGCCACCCGCGAGGTGGCCCGCCGAATGAACTCGATGCTGCAGGGCGGCCAGCCCGTCGACGTCGCCGAGACCATCGCCTATTTCGCGAGCCCGGCCTCGAACGCCGTGACGGGCAATGTGATCCGGGTCTGCGGCCAGGCGATGATCGGGGCCTGACAGTGAACCAACCCAGTGGGCTTCGCAACATGCTGCGGGCAGTGGCCGGGGCGCTGCCGGTAGTGTCCCGGTCCGACCAGCTGCCCAACCGCACCGTCACGGTCGAGGAACTGCCGATCGACGCCGCGAACGTGGCCGCTTACGCGGCGGTCACCGGGCTGCGCTTCGGCAACAACGTGCCGCTGACGTATCCCTTCGCGCTCACCTTCCCGTCGGTGATGTCGTTGGTGACCGGCTTCGACTTCCCGTTCTCCGCAATGGGTTCGGTGCACACCGAGAACCAGATCACGCAGTACCGGCCGATCTCGGTGACCGACACGGTCGGCGTGCGGGTGCACGCCGAGAACCTGCGCGAGCACCGCAAGGGTCTGCTGGTCGACCTGGTCACCGACGTCAGCGTCGGCAACGAACCGGCGTGGCACCAGGTGACCACCTTCCTGCACCAGCAGCGCACCAGCCTGTCCGACGAGCCCAAGCCGCCGCCGCAGAAGCAGCCCAAGCTGCCGCCGCCGTCGGCGGTGCTGCGCATCACCCCGTCGCAGATCCGTCGTTACGCCGCAGTCGGCGGCGACCACAATCCGATCCACACCAACTCGGTGGCCGCCAAGCTGTTCGGCTTCCCCACCGTCATCGCTCACGGAATGTTCAGTGCCGCAGCGGTCTTGGCAAATATCGAAGCCCACTTCCCGGATGCCGTGCGGTATTCGGTGCGGTTCGGCAAGCCGGTGCTGTTGCCGGCGACCGCGGGGCTCTACATCGACGAGCGCAAAGTCGATGGGCAAGACGGATGGGAGTTGTCGCTGCGCCACATCTCCAAGGGCTACCCGCACCTGACGGGGACGGTTCAGCCCCTCTAGCCCGCCCGGTCGTCCAGCCGCCTGCGACGCCGGCGCAGCGCGAGCGTGTCCAGGGCGTGCGCTCCGACCGCGGTGACGGCGAACACGAGCAGCATCCAGATCGGCGGCCGCGCCAACTCCCAGACGAACAGCGCCGCCCAGATCGGCGAGCCCTGCGTCACCGCAAGCACCCCGGCGGCGGCGCCCAGCGAGATCACCGGCCCGTGCAGGTGCGTTCCCGCCACCTGATTGAGGCTCAGCACCAGCAGGGTCCCGGCCGCCGCCCCGGTGGCCAGCGACGGGGTGAGCAGGCCGCCGGCGCCGCCGGCGCGCAGGAACAGCGCCGTCAGCACCGGTTTGAGCGCCAGGATGACGGCCGCTGATGCCAGTGTCATGCCGGAGGCGAGGCTGACGGTGAGCACGCTCTTGCCGTTGCCGGGCAGTTCGGGCCACCAGTGCGAACAGATTCCGGTCAGCAACCCGGCGCCGGCCAGGGCGGGGATCAGCACCCAGGATCGGATGAGTTGCGCCGGGCGCGCTGCGGCGATGATCTTGTTGAACACCCAGCCCACCGCGAAGGCGACCGGCGCCAGGGCCAGCCCGTGCGCACTCAGCAGGTACGCGGATTCCGCACTGGGCCAATGTAGTTCGTTCTGGTCGTGGGTGACCGCCGAGCCGACCGCGACGGCCAGGCTCGACGTGATCAACGCGGCGCCGACAGCGCGCAGCCGCCAGGTGTTCAGCAGGATCCGCAATGTGAAGAGCGCACCGGCCAGCGGGACTGCGTACACCGCGCCGAGCCCGGCGCCGGCGGCGCAGGCCAGCAGGATCTCCCGGTCGCCCGGCGACAGCCTCTTCAGCCAGGACGTGCCGAAATCGCCTAGCACAGCCGCGAATTGGCGCGGCGCGCCTTCGCGGCCCAGGGAGGCGCCGGAGCCGACCAGGACCACCTGAAGCAGGGCGTCGATGCTCCAGGTCAGCCGCGGCACCCGTTCGTGCCGGGCGATGGTGCCCGCCAGCGGCGGCACCGGCACTCGGCGCCGCAGTAGCCACCAGCCCAGGCCGGCCAGTGCCGCGCCGATCATAGGGCCCACCGCCCGCCGGACCGGGCTGCTGCCGGTGATCCCGTCGAGCAGCGAGCCGAAAGTGTAGTGATACGTGAGGTGTTCGACCGAACGCAGCACCACCGTGGTGGTCAACCCGGCCAGACCGGCCAGCAGGCCCACGATGACGACCGCACAGAAGAAGGCACAGAAATAGTCCGGGCCGGGCTTGCGGGGCACGCCTGCCGACAATACGGCCACCGAAGCGGTTGCGCACCGGTTGCCGGCGGTCCATGATGACGCATGTTTGCCAGGGTCCGGCCGGTCGCCGGCGCCGTTCTGCTGGTCGCGCTAATGACAGCCAGGCTCCCCGTCGCCCGGGCCGAACCGGCCGCCTTCGTGGTGCTGCAGGACGTCGACCCGACGATCGAGGCGGATATCCGCTACTACACACCACACAACTTCACCGGCGATCCGGTCGACGGCTATCGCGCCCCGCTGTGCATTCTGACCCGCGTGGCAGCGGAAGGGCTGCACCGCGCCCAGCAGCAGCTGATCCCACGCGGCTACACGCTCAAAGTGTACGACTGCTACCGGCCGCAGCGGGCCGTCGACGACTTCGTCAGGTGGGCAGGCGATCTCGCCGATCAACGGATGAAGGCCGAGTTCTACCCGCGCGTCGACAAGGCGGTTCTGTTCCGCGACGGATACATCGACTCCCGCTCGGGGCACAGCCGGGGCAGCACCGTCGATCTCAGCGTGGTACGGCTGCCCGCCGCGCCGACCGCGCCGTATGTTCCGGGCCAGCCGCTCGTCGATTGCACGGCCCCGGCAGCGGCGCGGTTCCCCGATGACTCGATCGACATGGGCTCGGGTTTCGACTGTTTCGATCCGCTCGCGCACACCCAGGCGATCCAGGGGTACCAGCTGGAGAATCGGATGCTGCTGAAAGATGTTCTACAGCAACAGGGCTTCGTCAACTATGCGAACGAATGGTGGCACTACACCTATCAGCCGGAGCCCTACCCGGACACCTACTTCGACTTCCCAGTCGACCGATCCTCGGTTTCCTAGCCGATGACGGCGCCGGACCCTTCGCGATCGGGCGGCGCCCCCCGCAGGCCGGCCCAGAACAGGTCGATCATCATGGCGGCGGCGGCATCGACGTCAATGTCACCGGTGCTCAGCCGGCTGGCCACCGCCTCACCGGCGCCCACCAAAGCCACTGCCATGATTTCGATTTCGGCGTCCGAGCGCGGGCTGCGGGTACCGGCCCGCACCAGCCCAGCCACCAGTTCGATGATCTGCTCGCGGCCCTCTCGCACGGTGTGGGCGAACGCCTGCGAGCTGGTGGCCTGGGTGTACATGACGATCCAGGACGCGCGGTTCTCGTCGATGTAACGCAGGAACGCGACAATAGTGTTGCGCAGCAGATCTTTTGGACTCTGCGTGAAGTCGATATCGGCGCGCACCGCGTCGATGAAGCGGCTCATCTCCCGGTTCAGGCAGGCGCCGAAGAGGTCTTCCTTGGAGCCGTAGTAGAGGTAGAGCATCGGCTTGGAGATCTCGGCGGCTGCGGCGATCGTGTCCATCGACGTCTCGTGGTAGCCGTTGACCGAGAACATCTGTACAGCGGCATCGAGCATCTGCTGCTCGCGGACAGCACGCGGTAACCGCTTGGTACCACCCGCCATCGCTATCCCCTATCTATTCCCATCAAGGGTAAGCACTTTCCGTCAGCGGCCACACTGGGCCGTAACGCCCTTCATGGCCGCCACCCGGACCAGCGAGGCGTCCACCTGCTGCACCGGCAGATCGCCGGCGTTGACCGCCTGCTCGAGCCGGTCGAGCACGGCGGGCACCTCCTTGGTGGTCACCCACAGCGCGATGTCGGTGCCGGCCTGCAGCGTCTTGAGCACCGCCTCCGTCACCCCGAACCGGTCGGAGATGGCCGCCATGCTCGACACGTCGTCGCTGAACACCGGGCCGTTGAACGGCGGTCCGCCGTAGCCGGTGCCGCCGCGCAGCAGGTCGAGCGCGGCCTTGCTCAGGCTGGCCGGGTCACTGCCGGTCAACCCGGGCACCTGCATGTGACCGACCATCACCGCCACCGGGATGGCGTTGAGCAGGGTGCGGTACGGCACCAGGTCGTTGGCGATCAGGTCCGACAGCGGCGGCGTGGTGACCCCGCCGGTGTGCGAGTCACCGGAGCCGTGGCCGTGCCCGGGAAAGTGCTTGAGCACCGGCAGCAGCTTCGCGTCGCGCAGACCCTGGGCGTAGGCGCCGGCGTATTCGGTGACCTTCGCCGGATCCGCGCCGAACGAGCGGTCGCCGATCACGCTGTCGTCGGGCTCGTCGGTCACGTCGACCACCGGCGCGAAGTCGACGGTGAAACCGAGTTCCTTCATCTTGCGGCCCCGGGTCAGTGCCAGGTCGTGCACCTGCTGGGCCGTCATCGTCTGCGCCATCTCCTTGGCGGTCGGGCCGCGGCCGTCCAGCAGCGTCCGCAGCCGCGACACCCGGCCGCCCTCTTCGTCGACCCCGACCGCAAGCGGCAGCGGACTGGCGGCGTTGGCGATCTCGGCCAGCGGGCCGGGCAGCATGCTCAGGTCGGTGTCACTGCCGATGAGGATGCCGCCGACGTGGAAGTCGGTGACCACGGCCCTGGCATCGGCGGCGTCACGCACCCCGACCATCAGCAGCTGGGCCAGCTTGTCGCGCAGGTTGGGGATCTTGCCCGGGACGTCGGGCGGGTCGGCGCACACCCGGGGACCCGGCGCAGCCGCCGGGGTGGAGCTGGAACTCGGGGAGCCGGAGCTGCTGGTGGCCGACGACTTGCCCGGCTTGGTCCCGCCGTGGCAGGCGACGACCAGCATCGACGCGGCGGCAAGGACGGCCAGGGTGCGCGGAAAAGCCATCCGGACATGCTGTCACGGGCGTTTCACCGCCGGGTTCTGGGGGCGTGGGGGTGACGCTCGCCGTCTCGGGTGGCGACGGGGCGCCCGCTCAGCCGGAACCGGTGCCGGTGGTGATGTCCACGGTGGTCCAGTACGGCGACCGATGCCCGACGTCCTTCTGCTAGGTTCGGGTACATGAACCGGATCGTCGCGCCCGCTGCCGCCAGTGTGGTTGTCGGCCTGCTGCTCGGCGCGGCCGCGGTCTTCGGCGTCACCTTGATGGTCCAGCAGGACACGAAGCCGCCACTGCCCGGGGGCGATCCGTCGTCATCGGTGCTCAACCGGGTCGAGTACGGCAACCGTAGCTAGCGAACCGAAGGGCGAGCTTTCGGCCCTGTCGCGTCGCTGGCTGCTGTTGGTCGGAGCCGTATCGCTGGCTCTGTCGTTCCTGCAGTCACCTGGCCAGGTCTCCCCCGACACCAAACTGGACCTCACCGCCAACCCGCTGCGCTTCCTCGCCCGTGCCACCAACCTGTGGAGCAGCGACCTGCCGTTCGGCCAGACGCAGAACCAGGCTTACGGCTATCTGTTTCCGCATGGCACGTTCTTCCTGATCGGCCACGCGCTCGGCGTGCCCGGCTGGGTCACCCAGCGCTTGTGGTGGGCGCTGCTGTTGACGGTGGGTTTCTGGGGCATGCTGCGGGTCGCCGAGGCTCTGGGCATCGGCAGCCCGAGCTCCCGGCTGCTGGGCGCCGTCGCGTTCGCGCTGTCGCCGCGGGTGCTGACCACGCTGGGATCGATCTCCTCGGAAACGCTGCCGATGATGCTCGCGCCCTGGGTGCTGCTGCCGACGATTCTCGCCCTGCGGGGTGATTCACGGCGCTCCGCCCGGGTGCTGGCCGCACAGGCGGGGATCGCGGTGGCGCTCATGGGCGCCGTGAATGCGATCGCGACGCTGGCCGGTTGCCTGCCGGCGGCGATCTGGCTGGCCGCGCACCGGCCCAATCGGCGCTGGCTGCGCTACGCCGCGTGGCTGGCGGTGGCGCTGGTGCCGGCGGTGCTGTGGTGGGTGGTGGCGCTGAGCCAGTTGCGCGGCGTCAGCCCGCCGTTTCTGGACTTCATCGAATCCTCGGGCGTGACGACGCAGTGGTCGTCGCTGGTGGAGCTGCTGCGCGGAACCGACAGCTGGACCCCGTTCGTGGCGCCCACCGCGACGGCGGGGGCGCCGCTGGTGACCGGGCCGGTGGCGATTCTGGGCACCTGCCTGGTCGCCGGGGCCGGGCTGGCCGGGTTGGCCGGTACCGCGATGCCGGCCCGCGGCCGGCTGGTCACGATGCTGCTGGTCGGCGTGACGTTGCTGGCGGTCGGCTACAGCGGTGGGCTGGGATCGCCGGTCGCTCATCAGGTACAGGCGTTCCTGGACGGCGCCGGCACCCCGCTGCGCAACGTGCACAAGCTGGGGCCGGTGGTGCGGATTCCGCTGGTGCTCGGTTTCACACACCTGCTGGGCCGGATTCCGCTACCGGGCAGCGCGCCCAAGGCGACGTGGCTGGCCGCGTTTGCTCATCCGGAGCGGGACCGCCGGGTGGCGGTGGGGATCGTCGCGCTCGTCGGGCTGATGGTCAGCACCGCGCTGGGCTGGTCGGCACGCCTGACCCCGCCCGGCACGTTCAGCGCGCTGCCCGACTACTGGCATGAGGCGGCCGACTGGCTCACCGCCCACCGGGACGGGCGGGTGCTGGTGGTGCCCGGCGCTCCCTTCGCGACCCAGGTGTGGGGCACCAGTCACGACGAGCCACTGCAGGTGCTGGGCAGCAGTGCCTGGGGGGTACGCGACTCGATTCCGCTGACACCGCCGCAGACCATTCGCGCGCTGGATTCGGTGCAACGACTGTTCGCCGCCGGGCGGTCGTCCGCCGGCCTTGCCGACACCCTTGCCCGACAAGGCATTTCGTATGTGGTGGTGCGCAACGATCTGGACCCCGAATCGTCGCGGTCAGCCCGGCCCATCCTGGTGCACCGCGCCATCGCGGGGTCACCGGGGCTGACCGAGGTGGCCGAGTTCGGGGCCCCGGTGGGCCCCGGACTGCTGGCCGGCTTCGTCAACGACTCCGGGTTGCGACCGCGGTACCCGGCCGTGCAGATCTACCGGGTGGGCACCGACGGCAATGCCGGCGCGCCCTACTTCACCGACGCTGCGCGACTGCCCCGCGTCGACGGTGGGCCCGAAGTGCTGCTGCGACTGGACGAACGACGGCGGCTGCTGGGCGGGCCGCCGCTGGGTCCGGTGCTGATGACGGCCGACGCCCAGGCCGCCGGGCTACCGACGCCGGTGGTCACCGTCACCGACACCCCGTTGGCCCGCGAGACCGACTACGGGCGCGTCGACCTGCACTCGTCGGCGATCCGGGCGCCGGGAGACGCCCGGCACACCTTCAACCGGGTGCCGGACTACCCCGTCCCCGGCGCCGACACCGTCTACGGGAGCTGGACCGGCGGCCGCATCACGGTGTCGAGTTCGTCGTCGGATGCCACGGCCCTGCCCGATGTCGCGGTGGCGACCTCCCCTGCCGCCGCCGTCGACGGCGACCCGGCCACCGCCTGGGTGTCCAACGCCCTGCAGGCCGCCGTCGGACAGTGGCTCCAGGTCGATTTCGATCATCCGGTGACCAACGCGGTCCTCACCCTCACACCTAGCGCATCGGCCGTCGGCGCGCAGGTGCGCCGCATTCTGGTGGAGACGGCCAACGGCAGCACCACGTTGCGGTTCGACGAATCCGGCAAGCCGTTGAGCGTCGCACTGCCGGTCGGTGAGACGCCGTGGGTGCGGATCACCGCCGCCGGCACCGATGACGGATCGGCCGGGGTGCAGTTCGGGATCACCGACCTGACGGTCACTCAGTACGACGCGTCCGGTTTCGCCCATCCGGTGCAGTTGCGGCACACGGTGTCGGTGCCGGGGCCGCCGCCCGGCGCGACGATCGCGGGCTGGGACCTGGGCGCCGAACTCCTGGGCCGGCCCGGTTGCGCGCCGGGACCTGTCAGCATGCACTGCGCGGCGTCGATGGCGCTGGCCCCCGAGGAGCCGGTCAACATGAGTCGCACCTTGACGGTGCCGGCCCCGGTATCGGTGACGCCGACGGTGTGGGTCCGCCCGCGGCAGGGCCCCAAACTGGCCGACTTGATCGCAGAGCCCAATACCGCTCGGGCGTACGGAGATTCGGACCTGGTCGAGGTGCCCGGCTCGGCGTATGCGGCGACCGACGGCGATCCGGCGACGGCCTGGACAGCTCCGCAGCGGGTGGTGCAGTACAAGACGCCCGCGACGCTCACCCTCAAGCTGCCGCGGGCCACCGAGGTGACCGGGCTGCGGCTGGCGCCCAGCCGCACGACGCTGCCCGCCCATCCGACCATGGTGGCGGTGGATCTCGGCGACGGGCCGCAGGTGCAGGCGGTGGATCCGGGCCGCGACGTCCAGACGCTGACACTGCACCCCCGGGTGACCGACTCCGTCACGGTGAGCCTGCTCGATTGGCAGGACATCATCGACCGCAACGCGCTGGGCTTCGACCAGCTCAAGCCACCCGGGCTGGCCGAGATGGTGGCGCTGGGCGCCGACGGCAGCCCGATCGCGGCGGCCCGCGGTGGCGCAGCCGCGCGCTCGCGGGAGGTTTTCGTCGACTGCGAACACGGTCCCGTGCTCGCGGTCGCGGGCAGATTCCTGCACACCTCGATCCGGACCACGGCGGGGGCCCTGCTGGACGGTGCGCCGATCGCGGCGCAGCCCTGTGAACCGGGGCCTATCGAGTTGCCGGCAGGCCGGCAGGAGTTGCTGATCAGTCCGGGGGCGGCTTTCGTAGTGGACGGCGCGTGGCTGCCCGTGCTGCCCCAATCACCAGCTGCACCAGTCATTTCCGCCGAGCTTGGAGCCTGGGGAGCGGCCCGGCGTGAGGTGCGGGCGCCGGCCTCGGGAAGCGAGCGGGTGCTGGTGATTCCGGAGAGCATCAATCCCGGGTGGGTGGCCCGCGCGAGCAACGGAGCGCGTCTGACGCCGGTGGCGGTCAACGGGTGGCAGCAGGGTTGGGTGGTGCCCGCCGGAGCCGCGGACACGATCACGCTGACCTTCACCTCGAATGCGATCTATCGAGCCGGTCTCGGTGTGGGGTTGAGCTTGTTGCCGCTGCTGGCGGTGCTGGCGTTCTGGCGGCGCAGAGTCGGGGGCGACGACGGGCCGCCGGCGGCACCGTGGCGTCCCGGCCCCTGGGCCGGGGTCGCCGTGCTCGGAGCGGGGGCGATGATCGCCGGTCTGCCCGGCGCTCTGGTGGTCGGGGCCTTGCTCGCCGTGCTGCATGTCGCGCCGGACCGGTGGCGCGAGGGGCTGGCGGTCGGCCTGAGCGCCGGTGGCATCGTGTTGGCCGGCGCGGTACTGTCGCGCCATCCGTGGCGCTCGGTCGACGGTTACGCGGGACATTCGGCCAGTGTTCAACTGCTGGCGCTGATTTCGCTCGCCGCGGTGGCTACCTCGGTGGTGGTAATGCCACGGCGGTCAAAGACTGCGGGGCCCGATCTGCTCCACTGAGCCGTCGAGCGCCATCAGCCAGGTCTCTACGTCGATTCCAGGATGGCGGCGCAGCGCCTCCTCGCGGAACGTACCGAGAATCCGTTCGTGCGTGGCCGTCTCACGTTCCGGGGTTGAGATCGCATCGGGGCCGTAGGCGATCTGCACCGCGCCACAGTCGCGATGGTTGACCACGAAAATGCCGTTGATCGAGTGCAATTCGATGGATGCAGCCAGGTTGTCCCAGAACGTGTTGTGCCACGCCTCCCAGTGCTGGGACACCGCGCCCGCTGCGGCACCGGCCAGAGCGAACTGGCTGTACCGGTTCACCAGGCCCCGTCCCAGCATGTACTCATTGGTGGGATTCACGAACCGAGGGTCGATGCACATCAACAGCATGGCGTCATAGCTCGCCGGCGGGATCTCCGGTGCTGCCGCGGCTCTCGGCGCAGCCGCGGCCGCCGCTCCCAAACCCGCCATCGCCAACATCCGGCGACGGCCGACAACGCGGTTTAGGAATTCAGCTTTGTGCAATTCTCTGCTCGACTTTCTGGCGCCGGAAAGAGCGGACGATACGACGCAGAGGACCATACAGGTGAATCGGGGCGCGCTATGCGAAATTGCACGTAGTCGCCATAGTCCGAGGAGTTGTGGGCCATGAACTGGTTTTCGGCACCCGAATATCGGCTGGGTGCACTGGTCCTGGAGCGCGGCGTTGCCGCGATCTACCTCGTTGCGTTCGTGGCGGCGGCGCGGCAGTTCCGGGCCCTGATCGGGGAGCGCGGGATGCTGCCGGTGCCGGTGCACCTGGCGAAACGCTCGTTCTGGCGGGCGCCGAGCATCTTTCACCTGCGCTATTCCGACCGGTTGTTCGCCGGGGTGGCGTGGTTCGGCGCGGCCTTGGCGGCCGCGACGGTCGGCGGGCTGGACCTAGTGCCGTTGTGGGCGGCGGTGGCGATGTGGGCGACGCTCTGGGTGCTGTATCTGTCGATCGTCAACGTGGGCCAGGTGTGGTACGGGTTCGGTTGGGAGTCCCTGCTGCTGGAAACCGGTTTCCTGATGATCTTTCTGGGCAACGCGCAGGTGGCTCCACCCGTGCTGACGTTGTGGTTGGTGCGCTGGCTGTTGTTCCGCGTCGAGTTCGGCGCGGGGCTGATCAAGATGCGCGGCGATTCCTGCTGGCGCGATCTCAGTTGTCTTGACTATCACCACGAAACCCAGCCGATGCCGGGCCCGTTGAGCTGGTTCTTCCATCACCTGCCCCGGCCGCTGCATCGAATTGAAGTAGCGGGCAACCACTTTGCACAGCTGGTGGTGCCGTTCGGATTGTTCGCCCCGCAACCCTTCGCCAGTATCGCGGCTGCCGTTATTGTCGTCACCCAGCTGTGGCTGGTGGCTTCGGGTAACTTCGCCTGGCTGAACTGGCTGACGATCTTTCTGGCGTTCAGCGCCGTCGACGTCGGTTCAGTGGCCGTGTTGGTGCACGTTGGCGCCTTCGGGGCCGTGCCCCATCCCCCGGTGTGGTTCGTGGTGCCGGTGATCGCTGTGACCGCGCTGATGCTGGTGCTGAGCTACTGGCCGGTCCGCAACATGCTTTCGCCGGGCCAGCGGATGAATATGTCCTTCAACGCCTTTCATTTGTGCAATACCTACGGCGCGTTCGGCAGCATCAGCCGCATTCGTCAGGAGGTGGTGATCGAAGGCACCGCCGATGCGTCGATCGGCGCTGAGACCGCCTGGCAGGAATATGAATTCAAAGGCAAGCCCACCGCGTTGCGGCGACTACCGCGCCAGTTCGCGCCCTACCATCTGCGACTGGACTGGTTGATGTGGTTCGCCGCCATCTCGCCCGGTTACGCGGTGGCGTGGATGACCCCCTTTCTGCACCGGCTGTTGCGCAGCGACCCGGAGACCTTGAAGCTGTTGCGCCGGAACCCGTTTCCGGATTCACCGCCGCGGTACGTGCGCGCGCAGCTGTACAAGTACCGGTTCACCACGCCCGCCGAGCTGCGTCGCGACCACGCCTGGTGGCACCGGACACTGATCGGCAGCTATGTGCCGCCGATGTCATTGCGGTCGTCAGTTCAGGACAAGTGAGCCGTGGGAGAAGTACGGGCCGGCCCCGGGCGTCAGCGATGAATAGCCGCTGTTGACGATCGGCTGCAGAAATGTGTTCAGACCGTTGACGATTGGCTGCGGGACGCCGAGTTGCTGCAGCGGCAGCAGCATCGGCAGCGTCGGTGACGGAATCATGTAGGTGGTGATGGTGCCGCCCAGCGGAGTGAGGACGCTGGACACCGTGACGGTGTCCGACATCGACGCGTATGCCGTCTGGTTGTGGTAATAGGCCGTCCCGAACAGTGAGTTGACGACTGCCGGGATGTTCCACGGCCGGTCCGGCGGATTGGCCCAGGCGTCGTACTGGGAGAACACCACGCTGACGTCGTACTGGGTATTTGTCAGGGCCTGCACCGTGTAATTCACTATTGGCACCGTGAACCCGTTGGGCAGGTAGGTCTGCATCACGCCGAGTTCCGGACTGGCGAACAGCGCGAACTGCAGTGCGCTGGGCGGCGGGGCGCCGGTCGGGTTCGCCGCCAGGTAGGCCAACTCGCGGTTGACGACCAGGGTTCCCTCCGACAGTGCGGCGATGCGCACCGGCGAGCCACTGCCGTTGACGAACGCGTTCATGATCTGGTCGTTGAGCGCCCGCTGCCCGAATGCGACGGCGTCGTTGACATCGGGAGCCGCCAGGCTGCCGCTGAGAAGGCCCATGCTGGCCGGATAGTTGACGATCTGAGCGAGTGTCCCCGCGAACCAGTTCTGCCCGATGGCGTGGTTGATGAGTTCGTAGCCCTGCAGGATCGACACCGAAAGCGGGCCCGGGACGCTGCCCCCGTACAGCAGTTGACCAAGGTAGGGAAGTCGGGTGAGGAAGTTGGGTAGATAAAGGGGCCCCGCGCCGGGGACGGCGATCCTGGTTCCCGCGGCCGCGTTCGGCACGGCCGACACGTGTCCGGCGTTGGCGATCTCGGTTGTCACGTATGCGTTCGCACTTGCCGCCAGGCGCAGTATCAACCGCTCCTGATACTGAACCGTCTGCGCGGCCACCGCCTGATAGTCGCGGCCGAACGTACTGAACAGCGTCGCCACGGCCGTGGACACCTCGTCTTCAGCCGCGGCCAGCAGCGATGTGGTGGAACGCGCGGCCGCAGCGCCGGCCGCGGTGACCGCGGAACCCACGGCGGCCAGGTCTTCGGCGGCAGCAGTCAGGAAGTCAGGCGCCGCAACGACATACGACACATCTGCCTCCCTGCGGGGGCCGGTTCAGGACGGGGTCGTCGCCAGATTACTCACCGGACGTTATTCATCCTCGCGAATCCGGGAAATTCGGGACTATTTCCTGAAAGAGGAGCGGAAGCCGATCCGGGACTTCCGCGCTTCTTTTCCCGGCATATAGGTAATCTGCTTTTCGGCTGCCGTCCTCATCATCGGGCGCCAGAGCTTCTCGGGGTAATAAAATGTATTCATTCGCGGTTGGCCGTGGTCCACGTGGGCTCATTGAGTCACCGACAAGACCGGCTCGCCGGCAAAGCCGAAACCCGTTGCCATCAATGGCGATACCCCATAGGAAACTCATACCCGCCAACCTATATACGAACTTTGTTTCGTAATCTACGCTTCATGGTATCCGGCCACCTCTGAAAGGGCACGACATGAAGGGCACGATGATCGCAGCTGCGGCGGCGCTCGCAACCATCCTGACAACCAACGCCGCACCCGCCCGGGCCGAGGTCCCGAACTTAGCCGGTGTGTACCTCTACGCGGACGAGGACGGCGACACCGGAATGTGGACCATCAGGACCACCTGCACACCCGACTGCGTCGCTCACGTCACGACCTCTTCAGGGCGCAGCTTCGATGCCGCGCTGGTCGATGGGCGCTATATCAATACCCGGACCATTCCCGGCGGAGTGACCTGCCCGGGTCATACCGCCGGCGACTTCGGCCGCTGGATCCCCGCCAGCGAGCATCCGGTTACCGTCACGCAATGGTGGGACCCGGTGACGCTGACCGGCGAGGTGGATTTCTTCAACGACGCGGCGCCGTGCGCTCTGGCCGACCACCGGGACAGCTTCAGGCTGACGAGAATCGACCGCTGACTACAGTGTCTCGTCCAGCTCGCCCAACCGATCGGTGAGCCGTAGGTTCTCCGAGTAGTCGACCGGGCATGCGATCAGGGACACCCCGTCGTCGTCCAGCGCAGCGCGCAGCGTCGGAAGCAGCTCCTCGGCGCTGGAGATCCGATATCCCTTGGCGCCGAAACTTTCCGCGTACTTCAACACATCGGGATTGCCGAACGACACGTAGTGGTGCTCGCCGAGTTCGAGGTCCATCTTCCACTCGATGAGCCCATATCCGCCGTCCTCCCAGATCAACACGACCAGCGGGATCTTCTCCCGCACCGCGGTCTCGATCTCCTGGGAGTTCATCAGGAACGCGCCGTCACCCACCACCGCCAGCACCTTCGACTCGGGCTGGGCCAGTTTCACCCCCAACGCACCGGGCAGGGCAAAACCCATGGTGGACAGGCCGTTTGAGATCAGGCAGGTGTTGCGCTGATAAGTCGGGTAGAGCCGGGCCATCCACATCTTGGTGGCGCCGGTGTCGACCAGCACCACGTCGCTGCGCCCCAGCGCCGCCCGGGTGTCGGCAACCACCCGCTGCGGCGCCAACGGGAACCGCGAATCACGTTGTCCCCGAGTGAATTCCTCGTCGAGTAACCCCGACCCGGGGACCTCGACGTCGTCGAAGCGGCGCCCGTCCAGCGCGTCGGCCAATTGGTTCAGCGAGTCGCTGATGTCGCCGATGATGCCGACGTCGACCGAGTAGTGCGCGTCAACCTCCGCCGGGAAACGGTGGATGTGGATGATCTTCTTGTCGGCCTGCGGGTTGATGCGGACCGGGTCGAACTCCTGCAACTCATAGCCGACCGCGATGACGACGTCGGCGTTGTCGAACCCGAAGTTGACGTAGTCGTGCCGCATGAACCCCAGGGTTCCGATGGCGTTCGGATGGTCGTCGGGCATCACGCCCTTGCCGTGAAAGCTGTTGGCGACCTTGACGCCAAGCTGTTCGGAGAACCGCACCAGTGCCTCGGTCGCGTCGCTGCGTGCGGCACCGTGCCCGGCCAGCACCACCGGCCGCTGTGCCGTACGCAGGATGTCGACCGCGCGCGCCACCTGGCGGGCCGCCGGCGCGTCCGCGCGAACGACGTTGCGCGGCAGCGGCGCCAGCTCGGGATAGTCGGCAGCATCCGCGTCGATATGTTCGGGCACCGCGAGATACACCGCAGCCGGCCGTTCGGTCTCGGCGACCTTGAACGCTTTGCGGACCATCTCCGGTATGGCCCTGGGGGTCGGCACCGCGGCCGACCACCGGGTGATCGGGGCGAACATCGACACCAGGTCGACGTACTGGTGTGACTCCTTGTACTCGCGGTCCTGACCCACCTGCGCGGAGATGGCGACCATCGGTGTGCTGTTGGTGGTGGCGTCAGCGACGCCGAGCTGCATGTTGATGGCACCCGGACCCAGCGTCGCCGACACCACGGCGGCGCGGCCGGTGACCCGGCCGTACATCTCCGCCATGAACGCCGCGGCTTGTTCGTGCCGGGTCAGGATGTAGCGGATGTCGGAGGCGGCCAGCGCCTTGATCAAGCGGATGTTCTCCTCGCCGGGTATCCCGAAGACGACCGAGACGCCCTCGTTTTCCAGGCACTTGACGATCAGCTCAGCCGCTGTGGACATCCGCTACCTCTCTGTTTCGTTGCTAGTGGCAGGCTAGTTGTTGGACGGTTCACGACAACCCTGACAGGAGGGCCAGCGTGCCCATCGCCACCATCAACCCGGCCACCGGCGAAACAGTCAAAACCTTCACCCCCGCGACCGACGACGACGTCGAAGCAGCGATCGCGCGCGCCTACGCACGCTTCCAGGACTACCGCCGCAACACCACCTATGCCCAGCGTGCCGAGTGGGCAAACGCCACCGCCGACCTGCTCGAAGCCGAGGCGGACGACACCGCGGCCATCATGACTCTCGAGATGGGCAAGACGCTGGCCAGCGCCAAGGCCGAAGTGCTCAAGTGCGCCAAGGGATTTCGTTACTACGCCGAGAACGCCGAGGCGTTGCTCGCCGACGAGCCGGCCGATGCCGGCAAGGTGAACGCATCCCGCGCGTTCACCCGCTACCAGCCGCTGGGCGTGGTACTTGCGGTGATGCCGTGGAACTTCCCGCTGTGGCAGGCCGTGCGGTTCGCGGCGCCGGCGCTGATGGCCGGCAATGTCGGCTTGCTCAAGCACGCGTCCAACGTCCCCCAGTGCGCGCTGTACCTCGCCGACGTCATTGCCCGCGGCGGCTTCCCGGACGGCTGCTTCCAAACGTTGCTGGTCGCCTCGGGTGCGGTTGAGAAGATCCTGCGCGATCCCCGCGTCGCCGCCGCCACGCTGACCGGCAGCGAACCGGCCGGGCAGTCGGTGGGCGCCATCGCCGGGGACGAGATCAAGCCGACCGTGCTGGAACTCGGTGGCAGCGACCCGTTCATCGTGATGCCGTCGGCGGATCTGGACGCAGCGGTGAAGACGGCGGTCACCGGCAGGGTCCAGAACAACGGGCAGTCCTGCATCGCCGCTAAACGCTTCATCGTCCACACCGACATCTACGACGAATTCCTCGACAAGTTCGTCGCCCGGATGCAGGCGCTGAAGGTCGGTGACCCCACTGACCCGGACACCGACGTCGGGCCGCTGGCCACCGAGTCCGGCCGCGACGAGATCGCCCAGCAGGTCAAGGACGCCGCCGCGGCGGGCGCCACAATCCGCTGCGGCGGCGAGACTCCCGACCGGCCGGGCTGGTTCTACCCGCCGACGGTCATCAGCGACATCACCAAGGACATGGCGCTCTACACCGAGGAAGTGTTCGGCCCCGTCGCGTCGGTGTACCGGACCGCCGACATCGACGAGGCGATCGAGATCGCCAACGCCACCACCTTCGGGCTGGGGTCGAACGCCTGGACCGAGGACGAGGCCGAGCAGCAGCGCTTCATCGACGACATCGTGGCCGGCGCTGTCTTCATCAACGGCATGACGGTGTCCTATCCGGAGCTGCCGTTCGGCGGCGTCAAGCGGTCCGGCTACGGCCGCGAGCTGGCGGGCCTGGGAATCCGGGAGTTCTGCAACGCCAAGACGGTGTGGGTGGGGTAGCGCCCCTCAGACCGCGGCCAGCGCGCGCTCGTCTTCGTCGGCGAAGTCGTCCTCGAGCTGCACCGGCGAGTAATCGAGGTCGATCTTCGAGCCGCCCGCCACCATCGAACCGGTATGGGTGCGTGTCACGTGACCTCCTGTGATCGGGCCGGGTTCGGGGCCTGGCCGGCGGCCGGACGCGGCGCGGAGAACGCGTCCGACAGCACCGCGACGAGTCGGCGCACGGCGAGCGCAGGTTGTTCGGGAGTGGGCTCGTCCAGACCGAGGATCGGGTCCAGACCGCGCATGTAGGGCGCCAGCGCCAGGTGCGGAAAGATCATCAGCAACAACGACAACAACGCGTCGGTGTCGGAATCGGCACGCAGATCGCCGCGCCGGTGTGCCTCGGTCACCAGCGGGCGCAGCACCTCCAGGTAGTGCCGGTGGATGACGTTGCGGACGCTGATGCGCGCGTCGGTGTCGACCTCCAGCGTCGCCGCGGCGTGCAGTGCGCGCTCACGGGGATGCTCGGCGTAATAGGCGACCCAGACGTCCAGTAGATCGGTCAGAAACTCGAAGAACGGCCTGCTCGGATCGAGTTCGCGGATGGTGCCCTCGATGTAGGCCCGCACGCGCTGGCTGCCGACGTCGGCGATGTAGGCGTAGAGGTCACGCTTGTCCGCGAAGTACTGGAAGAGGCTGCCCTTGGCGACGCCGGCGCGCCGGGCGATGACGTTGAGGCTGCCATTGGAGAACCCATGGGCACCGAACTCGGCCTCCGCCGCCTCGATGACCGCGGCCCGGCGGGCCGGGTCGACACGTGCCCAGGTAACCGTCGGCATTGGCCTCCCCTCGCCGTAAATGACCACTGGTCATTCTACTGTGAGCCAGTTCACAGTCAAGGCGCGTCAGCGTGCGTCAGGGGCGCATCTCGTACGCCCCGTTGAGGGGCAGCACGAATTCCTTCCACACGGTGTCGTAGCGCGCCGGATCGTTGGCCGGACGGCGAATCATGCGCAACGCGAACTTGGCCTGTTCGTCGGTGGTGGCGGCCTTGTCGTGCAGCTCCACGGCGTAGGTATCGAAGTCGCGGACCAGCAGCCCGAAGATCTCGTCGAGCAGCGCCTCGTCCACTCCGGACAACGGGGCTTCCTCCAGGATCAGCTGCGCGTACGGCACCAGCGCGAAGATCTGTCCCACACCGAAGGCGAAGTCGATGTCCTTCTGCTGCGCCGCATCCGGGGTGGCGCCGGCCAGCATCTCGGCCAGCACGTCGATCTGCTGACGCAGCAGCGCGACGTTCGGCAGGTGCCCGTAGCTGTCGAACGGCGCCCGCCAGTCGTGGAAGCGGACCTTGCCCAGACCGCCGGTGGGTCCCTGGTTGAACAGGAACGTGTCGTCGGCGTCGTCGTCGCGGCGGCCGATCAGCGGCAGCGCGCCGTCCGGAGCGAACAGGAAGTTCGGCATGAACTTGGCCAGCAGCCCGATGTTGATGTGGACGGTGCCCTCCAGCCGGGGCAGCAGGCCGATCTCGCGGGCGACGGTCTCGAAGAAGGTGTCCTTCTCGACGCCCTTGGCCGCGATGACGTCCCACAGCGCGGTGATCACCCGCTCGCCCTCGCTGGTCACCTTGGCCTTGGTCAGCGGGCTGTACAGCAGGTAGCGACGGTCCTCGGCCGACGCGCTGCGCATGTAGTCCGAAGCCCGGGCGCACACCAGCCGCATGGCGACGAGCCGCGCGTAGGCGTCGGTGAACAGCCGGCGGACGTGGCTGAAGTCGGTGACGACGGTGCCGTACAGGTGCCGGTTGGCGGCGTGGTTGATGGATTCGTAGAAGGCGTGCGTGCACATGCCGACGGCGCCCCAGCCGAGGTTGTACTTGCACACGTTGACCGTGTTCAGCGCGGCGTGGAAGGCGCCCATGCCGCGGTGCAGCAGGTCGGCCTCGGTGACGGGGTAGTCGTGCAGCGCGTAGTTGGCCACGTAGTTCTGCGAGTTGACGACGTTCTTCTTGCACTCGTACCGGTCGTCCTGGGAGTCCGCGGCGAAGAAGACGTACTCCGGCGAACCGGAACCGTCGTCGATGCGGCCGAACGTCGAAACCATCCGCGCGACGTTGGCGTTGCCGATGTAGTACTTCTCGCCGTTGGCGACCCAGCCGTGCTCGGACGGCGTGAGGATCAGATCGGTCTGATAGACGTCGGCGCCGTGCGTCTGCTCGGACAGGCCGAAGGCGAACACCTCACCCTGCTCCAGCTGGGCGGCGGCCTTGCGCTTGGCGTCCTCGTTGTCGCTCATCCAGATCGGGCCCAGACCCAGGGCGGTCACCTGGAAGGGGTACCAGTAGCTCAGGCCGTAAAAGCCGATGATCTCGGCGAATTCGCTGATCCGGTAGGTGTCCCAGCGGCAGTCGGCCGCGCCGTACTCGGCCGGCGTCATCAGCGAGGCGAAGATGCGGTTCTCGGCGATGTGGTTGAGGAAGTCGGAATACCAGACGCGCTCGTGGTCGTCGTGCTTGAGCTTCGCCTTACCCCGGTTCTCGAAGAAGTCCACCGTGGCCTGCATGATCTCCCCCGACCGGGCATCCGGGTACTTGCGTTGCAGTTTGTTGGGATTGAGCAGCATGACGGTGGCTCCAGAGCGATTTCGGATTGAGGACGGGTAGACCGTACTTCAATACCTGCTCACCCGTACAAAAACCCGGTGGGAGATGGGTCAGACGTGCGCTGGCGAGACCCGCGCAAGGCCGGATCAGCCGCCGGCCCCGCCGCTGCCACCGTCCCCGCCGGCCCCGCCGTTCACGGGATCGCCCACGGGTAGTCGTCCGGGCTCGCCGGGCAGGCCGGCACTGCCCTGGTTGCCGCCGGTGCCGCCGGTACCGCCACCGCCCCCGGTGCCGCCGGGCGCGAAAGCGCTCGGCGTGATCAAACCCGTACCTCCCTTGCCGCCGGCGCCGCCGACACCGCCGGCACCGCCGGCACCTCCGCTACCGCCGGGGGTGACGGTATCGCCACCGGCGCCGCCGTCACCGCCGCGGCCGCCATTTCCGGCGTACTCGGTGATCTCGAAACCGTTGTTGCTGAACGCGTTTCCGCCGTCGCCGCCGCTACCGCCCCGGCCGCCGGTGCCCCCTTCGATGGTGCCCGCGCCGCCGGTGCCGCCCTGCCCGCCCGCGCCGCCGCGGGAGCCGAATGAGTCGATGCCGCCGGTGCCGCCGCTACCGCCGGTCCCGCCGATCAGTCCCTGCCCGCCGTCGCCGCCGCGTCCGCCTGCTCCACTGGGCCCGCCGAACCGGTACGCGTTACCGAAGTTGCCGCCGCTGCCACCGCTGCCACCGCCACCGCCGTTGCCGGCGAGGCCGTCGACACCGCCCCGGCCGTTGGTGACTCCGGTTCCGCCGTTGCCACCGGCGCCGCCGGAACCTGCGCCGCCACCGTCACCACCCTGTCCGCCGGCACCGACCCGCTGCAGCAGGCTCGCGTCGATTCCCTTGCCACCGGCGCCGCCAACGCCGCCGGTGCCGCCGAGTCCTCCGGCGCCGCCGCTGCCGCCGCCGCCGTGCAGCGACTGTCCGCCGTCGCCGCCGATACCACCGGTGCCACCCACACCGCCGGTGCCGCCCCGCTGACCATCGGGTCCGGCGATCAGGGTGCCCGTTCCATCGGCGCCGGTGATCCCCGCGCCGCCACTGCCGCCGTTGCCGGCGGCCCCGCCCCGACCGCCATCGCCGTAGTCGGCGTCCCCGCCGCGACCTCCCAGACCGCCGCTACCTCCGGTGCCGCCCCCGCCGACGGCATGTCCGCCGTCGCCGCCGGTGCCGCCGTTGCCACCGTTGCCACCGTTGCCGTAGCCCAGAGCGTGTCCGCCGGCCCCGGCGTCGCCACCCGCGCCACCATCGCCTGCCCGCGCGCCGCCCGTGCCACCAGCACCGCCGTGGCCACCGTCACCGCCTTGGCCGGCAGTGGACGGGTCCCCAGCATGGCCGTCGCCGCCGTGCCCCCCAGCACCGCCGTTGCCGTACGTCCCGCCGTGGCCGCCGTCTCCGCCATCGCCGGCGGGGCCGGACCCAACCAGGCCGTTGGCACCGTTGCCGCCCGTGCCACCGTTTCCGCCGCTGGTGGGAGTGATTCCGGTTGCTCCTTGGACCGGGAAGCGGGCCCCGAAGCCACCCGCGCCACCGGACCCGCCCAAACCGGGGTTTCCGCCGTCACCGCCCCGCCCACCGCGGCCATTGTTGACGGCCATGTCCCCGTCCTGCCCGTTGCCGCCGTCGCCGGGGGTGCCGCCGTTTCCGCCGTCACCACCAGCTCCGCCGAAGCCGTAATTGCCCCAGGAACCGGCGGTCGCGGCGCCTCCGGCGCCACCCTTGCCACCGGCACCACCAGAACCGCCGTTGCCTCCGTCAGCTCCATGACCACCATCGGCACCCGCATCGGCGCCGTCGGCACCCGCCAGGCCGTTGCTGCCCGCGCCGCCCCGGCCGCCCTGGCCACCCCAGCCGCCGGCCCCACCGTCACCGGCTTTCGTCCCACCCGCGCCGCCGGCGCCGCCGGCACCGCCGGCACCACCGGCGCCGCCATCGGTCGCGGTGCTACTCGGCGCCGCCGACACGCCGGCCGCGCCGTCCCCGCCCGGGCCGCCTCGGCCGCCGTTGCCGTAGAGGCCGCCGTTGCCGCCGGCGCCACCCGCAGCACCGGTTCCTCCGGGTGTGATCGCGTCGGCACCAAACCCGCCGGCTCCGCCATTCCCTCCGCTGGTGGGTGAAAATCCGTACTGTCCGTTCGCTGCTCCGACATTATTGGCGCCCAGTCCCCCGGCGCCGCCGGCACCGCCGAGGCCCGGGTTTCCGCCGTCGCCGCCGCGCCCGCCGACACCGTCGTTGACGGTGAAACTCCCGTAACGCCCGTCTCCGCCATCGCCCGCGGCGCCGCCGGCACCGCCGACACCACCGACCCCACCCGCTCCGTGGCCATTCGCTTGATTCAGCGCACCGCCGCTGCCGCCGGCGCCCCCGGCGCCGCCGGCGCCACCATTACCGCCATGTCCACCGTTGCCGCCGTCGGCGCCGAAAGTGACACCGTCGGCACCCCTGAGGCCATCTCCGCCGGCCCCTCCGGCGCCGCCGGCACCGCCGGCCCCACCGAGCCCGGTCATCCAGTTCCCCGCGCCGCCGGTGCCGCCGGCCCCGCCCTGGCCGCCCTGGCCGCCCGGGCCGATCGCGGCGCCTCCGAGTCCGCCGACTCCACCAGCGCCGCCGTTACCGTTCAACCAGCCCCCGGCGCCGCCGTTACCGCCCCGGGCGCCGGTCCCGCCGGCCATCGCGGCAGCGCCTCCGGCTCCACCAGCACCGCCGTTGCCGAGCATCCCTGCGGCTCCGCCGTTGCCGCCGTTCTGGCCGGGAGCACCCGAGCCGCCCGCGCCTCCGTTACCGATCAACAGCCCGCCCGCCCCGCCGGCCTGGCCGGTACCCGGTGCACCGTTGGCGCCGTCACCGATCAACGGCCGGCCCAGCAAGGCCTGGGTCGGTGCGTTGAGGACCCCCAACACTCCGGACTGCGCCAGCTGTAGCGCGTTGCCGGCCTCCGCGCCGGCATAGGCCCCCGCGCTGATGCCCAGATTCCGCACGAACTGCTCGTAGAAGGCGCTCATCTGCGAACTCACGGCCTGATATTGCGTGCCGTGGGTGGCGAACAACGCCGCGACAGTCGCGGAAATCTCGTCTTCGGCGGCGGGCAGCAATGTCGTCGTCGAAAAAGCCGCAGCGCTGTGCGCCGCGCTCAGCGCCGAACCGAGTCGGGCCAGGTCCGAGGCTGCTCCGGCTACCCATGAGGACGAGACGGACACAAACGACATAAGACCCACCATTCGAAGACGCCCGACGCTCTGTCGCGGGGCGACGGTAACGCGCCGCGAACAGGCACGTCAACGAAAAAATATGTAAACGTATGAGATGCATATTCAAATACGATGTGGTAACGGATCGTTCTAGCGGTGGCCTGAGCACCTGGCTGAGCATCGTCGAAGACGACGCGGAAACGTTCGGCGAAGACACTTTCCGCCGTTCCTTACGAGGGCTTAAAAATGCCTCCGCGGCGACCTAGCATCAAAGGCGTGTCAGAACTAAATACCGCCCGGGGAACCCTCGATACCGCCGATCTCGGCGTCACGCTCATGCACGAGCACGTGTTCATCATGACCACGGAAATAGCGCTGAATTACCCCGAAGCCTGGGGTGACGAAGAGAAACGGGTGGCCGACGCCGTAGCCCGCCTCAACGAGCTGAAGTCCCGCGGCGTGGACACCATCGTCGACCTGACGGTGATCGGACTCGGTCGCTATATCCCGCGCATTGCGCGCGTGGCGGCCCAGACCGAGCTGAATATCGTTGTGGCGACCGGGCTTTACACCTACAACGACATTCCGTTCCGGTTCCACTACGAAGGGCCGGGCGGCATGCTCGACGGCCCCGAGATCATGACCGACATGTTCGTCCGCGACATCGAGCAGGGCATTGCCGATACCGGGATCAAGGCCGGCATCCTCAAATGTGCCACCGACGAACCCGGCATCACCCCGGGCGTCGAACGGGTGTTGCGGGCGGTCGCCCAGGCCCACAAGCGCACCGGCGTTCCGATCTCCACCCACACCCACGCCGGACTGCGGCGCGGGCTCGAGCAGCAGCGCATCTTCGAAGAGGAAGGCGTGGACCTGACCCGGGTGATCATCGGACACTCCGGCGACAGCACCGACGTCGGCTATCTCGAAGAGCTGATCTCCGCCGGGTCGTATCTGGGAATGGACCGGTTCGGCATCGACGTGATCCTGCCGTTCGAGGAGCGGGTTCAGATCGTGGCGACCATGTGCGAGCGCGGGCACGCCGACAAGATGGTGCTCTCGCACGACGCCAACTGCTACTTCGACGCGCTGCCCGAGGCGCTGGTTCCGCAGATGGCGCCGAATTGGCACTACCTGCACATCCACAACGACGTCATCCCCGCGCTCAAGCAGCGCGGCGTCACCGACGAGCAGATCCACACCATGCTCGTGGAGAACCCGCGCAAGATCTTCGATCGCCAGGGCGCCTATCAGTGACGGTCCCGTCGATCGGAACCCAGATCTCGCAGCTGGCCGCGCGCGCCCCCGACGAGCCGGCCGTCAGCTGCGACGGCAGCACCATCACCCGCCGCGATCTCGACCTGTCCACCAACCGCTTGGCCCGCGCCTACGCCGAGCGCGGCGTCGGGGTCGGCGACTACGTGACGATCGTGCTGCCCAACTCCGTGGAATGGATTCAGGCGGCGGTGGCGTGCTGGAAGTTGGGGGCAGTGCCGCAGCCGTTGTCGCCGCGACTGCCCCAAGCGGAGTTCGCCGACCTGTTGGGGTTGCGCCCCTCAGCCCTGCTGGTGGGCCGCGATCATCCCGGAACACCCAGTGTGCCAAAAGGTTTCGCGCCAGCGGCCTCGGATGCACCGCTTCCTGAAGCGGTGTCGCCGTGCTGGAAGTCGATGGCGTCGGGCGGCAGCACCGGGCGGCCGAAGCTCATCGAGGCCGGCGGCGACAGTCGGGTCCCGCCGGCGATCGGCTACCCGCTGGGCATGCAGGAGGGCGACACCACGCTGGTGCCGGTGCCGCTGACGCACAACACCGGGTTCACCACCGCCCTGATCGCGCTGATCATGCGCCAGCACCTGGTGTTGATGAGCCGGTTCGACCCGCACGAATTCCTGGCGACGATCGGGCGCCACCGCGTCAGCTTCCTGGTCACCGTGCCGACGATCATGCAGCGACTGCTGCCGGTGTACCGGGCCGATCCGGAATCGTATGACCTGTCCTCGCTGCGACGGTTGTGGCACCTGGCCGCACCGTGCCCTCCGGCGGTCAAGCAGGCCTGGATCGACCTGATCGGGCCCGAGAAGGTCTGGGAACTCTACGGCGGCACCGAGTTACAGGCGTTGACCTTCATTTCCGGCGACCAGTGGCTGACGCACCCGGGCTCGGTCGGGCAGGTGGTCAGCGGGGAGATGAAGGTACTCGACGACGACGGCAATGAATGCCAGCCCGGCGTAGTCGGCGAGATTTACATGCGTCCGAACCCCGGCAGCGCGCCGACGTATCGCTACATCGGCTCCACCGCGAAGTCGCGCGACGGCTGGGATTCGCTGGGCGACCTCGGTTACTTCGACGACGAAGGCTTCCTGTATCTGTCGGACCGCCGGGTCGACATGTTCACCGCCGGAGGCCGCAACGTCTACCCGGCCGAGATCGAGAACGCGCTGTCGGCTCACCCAGAAGTGTTGTCCTGCTTAGTGGTTGGGGTTCCCGATGACGACCTGGGCCAGGTGCCCTACGCGCTGGTGCATACCCTCGACGGATCCGGCCTGGACGCCACGGCCGTGCGCGAATTCGTCGGGGAACGGCTGGCGGCCTACAAAGTGCCCCGTATCGTGGAGTTCGTCGACGCGCCACTGCGCGACGACGCCGGCAAGGCGCGTCGCTCCGCGGTGCGCGACACCATCATTGCGCGATTGCAGGTTGGGGGCCCGTGATGGATGCCACCCGGTATTCGGCGTTGAGCGACGTCGGGTGCGAGCGGTCCGACAACCAGGACCGCTGGGGCGCCGATCCCGACCAGCGCCTGTTCATGGTGGCCGACGGCGTCGGCGGCAGCCGGGACGGGGCGCTGGCCGCCCAGACCATGGTCGACATCCTGCCCCGCTATGTCGCCCACCATCTTCCGTCCGATCAGCGCGACGCGGCGAATGGGCCGGAGCGTCTGGGCCGGGCCATCGCCGAACTGTCCGACGATCTGCACTCAAAAGCACAGACCGATGCCAGGTACGCGGGAGCCAACAGCACCCTGGTCGCGCTCGTCGTCGTCGGGTCGCGTGCGTTGGTCGCCCACCTGGGTGACAGCCGCGCCTATCTGCTGCGCGACGGGCAGCTGACCCAGCTCACCCGTGACCACACCCTGGTGCAGTCGCTGGTGGATGCGAATCAGGTCCAGGCCGAGGACGCCGGGAACCTGCGGGTGCGCAATGTGGTGACGCGGTACATGGGAATGAAGCCGCCGGCCAAAGCCGACTCCAGCGCTCAGGACCTGTCGGACGGCGACCGGATCCTGTTGTGCAGCGACGGTTTACACGGCATCGTCAAGGAACCGACGCTGACCCGGATTCTGGGCAAGTACGACGATCCCGGCGAGGTGTGCGCCGCGCTGATCGCCGCGGCCCGGGGCGAGGGTGCGCCGGACAACGTCACCGCGCTGGTGGTCGACGTTTCCGGCTCGTAGCCCGGGTGACCGTCCTTCGGCGGTGGACCACCGGGTGCCGCGGCGGCCTCACGGTGTTCGTCTGCTACCTGCTGGCGGCCGTCGTGCTGACCATCGGCGCCTGGCGCAATCCGATGTCCGGCTGGGCCGGCGGCTGCTGCGATCAGGAGCAGACGATCTGGTACCTGGGCTGGGCGCCGCACGCCCTCGCGCACGGGCACAACCCGTTCTTCACGACGCAGATCGGTGCGCCCGCCGGGGTCAACCTGATGTGGAACACCCCGATGACACTGCTCGGGCTGCTCGGGTGGCTCCCGGCGAAAATCGGCGGCCCGATCTTCGGATTCAACGTGCTGATGGTGCTCGGCGTCGCCCTCAGCGGCTGGACCGCATGGCTGGCGATCCGGCGCTGGACCGGCGACGGCCCCGGCCCCATCGTCGGTGGCGCGGTGTACGCCTTCTCTCCCTACATCGCCTCGCACGCCGCGCTGCACCTCAATCTCGCATCGGCCTGGGTTCCCCCGCTGGTGCTGATCGCCATCGACGACCTGCTGGTGACCCGGCGCCGACCGCCCTGGCAGGCGGGGGCGGCACTCGGCTTGCTGGCAACAGCACAGCTGCTGATCGCGGCGGAGATGCTGGCGACCGGCGTCGTGGCCGTCGCGGTGCTGATTTGCGTGCTGGCCCTGGTCGGCCGGTCGCACCGGCGCGACGCACTGCCCCGGCTCGTTCCCGGCCTGGCGGTTGCCGTGCTGGTCTTCCTCACGCTTTCGGCCTGGCCCCTGATCATCCAGTTCTTCGGACCACAACGCATCACCAAGCAGGTTCAGGACCCCAAGACCTTCTCCACCGACCTGCTGAACCTGGTCATTCCGACGCCGTATCAACTGATCGCCCCGCAGGCGGCCACCCGGGTGTCCGAGCACTTCAGCGGCCTGTACCACGAGGCGACGGCCTATCTCGGCCTGCCGCTGCTGGTCATCCTCGTCGTCGTGGCCGTCCGGCAGTGGGGCGACCAGCGAATCCGCGGCGCGAGTGGCACCGGCGGTCTGCTGCTGGTGCTCTCGCTCGGACCCTGGCTGCATATCGGCGCGGAGGCGGTGCCCGTCCCGCTTCCCTGGCTGCCCTTCAGCACGCTGCCACTGCTGCGCCACGTGCTGCCGGGGCGCTTCACGCTGTTCGTCTGGCTGGCGGTCGCGGTGATCGTCGCGATCGCCCTCGCGCGGGCGACCCGGCTGGCCCCGCGCCCCAGGGCGCAGTGGCTGCTCGCGGTGGCCGCGGCGATCGCGGTGATCATCCCCGCTCCGCTCCAGCGGATGCCGTTCTACACTCCCGCCTTCTTCCGGACGTGGGCGAGCCACCACATCGGGTCCGACGAAACGGTGCTCGTCGCGCCGTATTTCCGCGACCCACAGGGCCGGGCCGCACCGATGCTGTGGGCGGCGGAGACCGACTACGGGCTGCGCATGCCGGAGGCCTACGCCTACATGCCGCAACCGGACGGTGGGACCCGGCCCGGGCCGCCCGCGACGCGGCTGTTCTCGGTGATGGTGGCGATTCAGGAAGGCACGTCGCTGGTGGCGCGCGGTGAGATTCGCGACCAGGTGAGCGCCGATCTGGCGCGGGCGGGAGTGCGCCACGTGATCGTCGGGCCGACACGCGGGTGGCAGGAGATGATCGCCTTCTTCAGCGATCTTTTCGGTCGGGCGCCCGACTACGTCGGCGAGATCGCAATCTGGCGCGACGTCGATGTCCAGGGGGTTGTCGCGCCGCCGCCCTGAGCCGCTAGGGCGCGACCGCGTCCGCCTCGATGTCCTGCGACTCGGTGTTGCGTTCGCGTTTCTCCCAGCGACGCAACGCTTCCCGGCACGGCGACTCGACCAGCGCGTAGCTCACCGCGGCGATCGCGATTCCGAACACCAGGGTCAGTGCCAGCACCACCGGCATGTGGCCGTTGAACGCGAAGATGCCGAGCACCGGGAACACCATGTCCAGCGCGGCCAGGTGCCAGATGAACAGGCCGTAGGACCAGCGGCCCAGGGTCACCATCACCGTGCTGCCCAGCAGCCCGTGCGCAGTGTGCGGCCGGTCCAGCACCAGCGGCGCCAGCAGAGCGAAAGCCACCACCGACCCCATCGCGGTCTTCACCGAGAACTGCAGCGCGCTGCTGGGCACCAGACCCGCCGGCCCCGCCAGCGGCGAGGCCGCCACCAGGTAGGCCGACACCGCGATCGCTGCCATCAGGATGCGGCCCACTTTTTTGGCAGCCAGCCGGTGGATCCACCCGAGCGGAGTGTGCACCAACTCAGCCAGGATCATGCCCGCCGCGAACCAGGAGAAGTAGGCGGGCGGCCAGTTCAGCGGATTCGCGCCGGGGCCGCCGCCCAGCACCGCCAGCGGCAGCCAGCCCCACGCCCAGCTCAGCGCACTCAGTGCGGCGATGACGGGCAGCCGCGCACCGACCGGAATCCGGCGCGCGAGCCACGCCAGGATCGGCAACGCCAAATAGAAGGTCACCTCCACCGACAGGCTCCACATCTGCGTGAGGCCGCCGGTCAGCGTCAGGGGCACATAGATCTGGGTGAGCGTCAGGTTGGCCAGCCAGACCGTCGGACTGGCGTGGTTGGAGTCGGGCAGCAGGGTCAGGATCACCACCACCGCCACCAGGTAGGCCGGCATGATGCGGACCACCCGGGAGCGCAGGTAGTGCCCGGTGCGGGGACGCGGTTTGAGGTCGCGTTCGGCCGCGGCGTGCCCGCGCCACAACAGGAATCCCGACAAGGCGAAGAACACCGCGACGGCCAGGTCGAAACGGCCGAACAGACGGCCGTCGATGCCGCTGGAATGCCCCGTCTGAAAGGCCACGTGGGTGATGACCACGCCGATGGCCGCACAGGCGCGCATTCCCTCGACGGCGGGCAGGAAGTTGCGGGTGCCACCCACCTGCAGGCCGTCAGTCACGGTCCCAGTTTGCCTGTGCGTGTTGCCGGCGGCAGCGGGTACACCTCGGGCCGGGCCGGGTCCGTACATTGGGCCCTGGGTTCGCGCCTAGGTTCATACGGAGCGGCACCGCGTTCTCCTGTTAGGGTCGAACGGGTTTGCCTCGCTGCTTGGTCAGGTCAAAGCGGGTCGCGACCGGTGTGTCCCGGACGAACTCATGGACAGGGAGGTCACAGCAACGTGAACCGAGCAGTCATGTTGCGCATCGCCGCATGCGGAACTATCGGTCTCGGAGCCGCACTGCTGATCGCCGCGTTGTTGTTGTCCACCTACACCAGCAGCAGGGTCGCGAAGATCCCGCTCAACCTGGACGCGACGCTGATCAGCGAGGGCACCGGAACCGCGATCGACGCCGCCTCCCTGTCCACCGACCGGGTCGTCGTCAACCAGAACGTCCCCCTGGTCTCCCAGGAGCAGATCAGCGTCGAAGCGCCCGCCAACGCCGACGTCGTCACCCTGCAGGTCGGGTCGTCCGTCCGGCGCAGCGACAAGCAGAAGGACAGCGGGTTGATGCTGGCCATCGTCGACACCGTGACAGTCAACCGGAAGACGGCAATGGCGGTCTCGGACGATTCCCACCCGGGCGGCTACGTGCAGAAGCCGCGCGGCATCGGCGACGAGAACCCGCCGACCGCGATGCCGTTGCGGCACGAGGGCCTGGCCTACCGCTTCCCGTTCAACACCGAGCGCAAGACCTACCCCTACTTCGACCCGATCGCCCAGAAGCCGTTCGACGCCAACTATGACGGCCAGGAGGACGTCAACGGCCTGAGTACCTACCGGTTCACGCAGAACGTGGGCGTTAACAGCGAGGGCAAGCTGGTGGCCCCGATCACCTATCCGTCGCTGTACGGCGGCAACGAGGACGGCAAGATCACCACGAGCGCGTCGATGTGGGGTGTGCCCGGGGAACCGAACGAGCAAATCACCATGACCCGCTACTACACCGCCAAGCGCACCTTCTGGGTGGACCCGGTGTCGGGCACGATCGTCAAGGAAACCGAGCAGGCCCACCACTACTACGCCCGCGACGCACTCAAGCCCGAGGTGACGCTGGTCGACTACAAGCTCACCTCGACTCAGGAGACGGTGGAGTCGCAGGTCAACTCCGCGCGGGACGAACGCGACCGGGTGGCCTTGTGGTCACGGGTGCTGCCGATCACGTTCACCGCGATCGGGCTGATCGCACTGATCGGCGGCGGCGTGCTGGCCTCGTTCAGCCTTCGCACCGAGAGCGCATTGACCGACCCGAGCCTGGATCGCGACGACACCGACTTCCTGCGGCGGGCGGGGCTCGAACCTCCGACTCCGGGAGCGGAAGCCGAAACCGAGAAGATTCCCGCCCAGCGACCTGATCTGGTCGAGGACGATCCGAGTCCACTGGATCCCGATCCGCCGAAAGATCCGCCGGAGGGTTCGGAGTCTCCGCCGACCGAAAAGACCTAGCCCGTGCGGGCCAGAATGGCCCGAGGAGGAGCCGGGCAATCCAGCCAACGCATGCGGGCCTGGATGGCCCGGCCGGCGTACGCCCTCGCTCTGTCGCTGCTGGTGGCCGGGCCGCTGTTGGGTCCCGGATATCTGCTGCTGCGCGACGCGGTGTCCACTCCGCGGTCCTACCTCTCTGACACCGCACTCGGGTTGACGGCCGCGCCCCGCGCGACGCCTCAGGACTTCGCGGTGGCGCTGGCGTCACACGTCCTCGACGGCGGTGTGGTGGTCAAAGCGCTTCTGGTGCTGGGCCTGTGGCTGGCTGGCTGGGGTGCGGCGCGGTTGGTGGCGGCGGTGCTGCCCGAGGCTTCGGGTGGCGGCGAATTCGTCGCGACCACGGTGGCGATCTGGAACCCCTACGTCGCCGAGCGGCTGCTGCAGGGCCATTGGAGTCTGCTGGTCGGCTACGGCTGCCTGCCGTGGGTGGCGACGGCGATGGTCGGATTGCGCTGTGGTGACGCGGGCTTCTGCGGGCTGGCTTTCTGGATCGCGCTGGCCGGGCTGACACCGACCGGGCTGATCCTGGCCGCGACGGTGGCGCTGGTATGCGTGGCTGCGCCCGGGAACGGACGGCCACGGTGGCTGTCTGCCGTGGCGGCGTTGGGCTGCTCGGTGGTGGGCGCGCTGCCGTGGCTGGTTGCCTCACTGGCCGGGTCGTCGTTGCGGGTTGGCAACGAGGCCGGCGTCGACGTCTTCGCCCCCCGAGCCGAGCCGGGTCTGGGCACCCTGTTGAGCCTGGCCGGCCTGGGCGGGATCTGGAACGGCGACGCGGTCCCCACCTCGCGGACAACGCTTTTCGTGGTGGCAGCGGCCACCGTGCTGCTGGGGGTGGTCGCGGTGGGACTGCCGGTGGCGGTGCGGCGACCGGCCGCCCGGCCGCTACTGCTGCTCTCGGTGGCGGCCGTGGTGTTGCCGGCCCTGCTGGCGACCGGCCCCGGATTGCACGTGCTGCGCGCGGCGGTGGACGCGGTGCCGGGCCTGGGGGTGCTGCGCGACGGCCAGAAGTGGGTGGCGCTGGCGGTGCCCGGCTACTGCCTGGCGGCTGCCGGCGCGGTGGTGACGTTGCGCCGGTGGCTGCCGTCGACGGTCACTGCGGTGGTGTGCTGCCTGGTGTTGGTGCTGGTGCTGCCCGATCTGGCCTGGGGGGCGTGGGGCAGGGTCGCCCCGGTGCGCTACCCGCAGGGGTGGACGGCGGTGAGGGCCCGGATCAACGCCGAGCCCGGTGCCGTCGCCGTCCTGCCCACCGGGACGATGCGGCGCTTCTCCTGGTCGGGGCCGGCTCCGGTGCTCGATCCGCTGCCCCGCTGGGTCCGTGCCGATGTGCTGAGCACCGGCGACCTGGTGATCTCCGGAGTGACCGTGCCGGGGGAAGGCGACCACGCCCGGGCCGTGCAGCAGTTGCTGCTGTCCGGGCAGGAGCCTTCGAAATTGGCCGCGGCGGGGCTGGCATGGCTGGTGGTCGAGTCGGGCAGCCCCGGCGACATGGGTTTCAGCCCACGCACCGTCTCCTCTCTGACGCCGGCCTACCGGGACAACGACATCGCGCTGTACCGCATAGGCGGCCGCAGCGCGGGCGCACCGGCGTCTCACCGCCGGTGGGTCCTGCTCGCACATTTCGCCTGGCTGGCTCTGCTGGCGGCCGGCGGGACGGGGTTGGCACTGCGCACGGTCGCCGACCGCCGCGCCAGAGTTCCTGGCGCAAATCACCAATGAGTTACGGCGACAATGCGTTTCGGCTCATATCCCGATCGTGGTTCTGGCCAAATTCATACGAAACTTTATTGATGAAGCAGATTTCGCTATATAGCCTTCTTTACGGAGCTACGACAACCGCCGTGCCGTAAAGGAACCTGATGCAACTCGACCGCACCACTCGACCCTCGTCGTCGGGCAAGCGAGCCCAGGGATTGTTGCTCGGCTATAGCGGCGCCCTGGCCTTCGTCGCCGGCTTCGTCAACGCCGTCGCCCTGTTGTTGCTGGCCTTCCCGGTCGGCAACCTCACCGCCGTCACCACCCAGCTCGGCATGAACACCGCCAACCCACTGCTGTACGAAGGTCACATCCTGGCGGCGATCCTGCTGGGATTCTGGTTCGGCGCCTTCATCGCAGGGGCCATCCTCGGCCACAGCCACCACCTACCGGGCCCCCGGCACGCCGCGGTGCTGACCGTCGAAGCGATCCTGCTGATCCTTGCCGCACTCGGCGTGGAGGAGACCCAGGTCAACGCGTTGATCGAGTCGCTCGGAGTCGAGCAGACGGCAGTGCAGGCGTTGCTGGCCGCCGCCGCACTCGGCATGCAGAACGGCTTGACATCCAGCTTCCGCGGGATGGCGATCCGCACCACCCACTTCACCGGCACCGTGACCGACCTCGGGTTGATGCTCGGCCGGGCCCGACGGCAGGGCATCGAGAAGTGGAAGGCCGCCGTGCTCTCGCTGACTCTCGTGCTCTTCCTGGGCGGCGGGACCGCCGGCCTGCTGATCGGCACGTCACTCGAGGGCTACGCCTTATTGGTGCCGGCGGCGCTGTGCGCCACGATCGCCGCGATGAGCGCTTGGCCGTTCCGTGGCCGGACCCGGTTTATGACAGCCTGGCAGGCACCGCGGCGCGTCAGCCAACCCGCAGCGGTCAGCGCCTGATCGCCGGCACGGCCGACGTTACGGAGTCGGCCGGCACCTCTTCAGGCACACCCCGGGCCGCGCATGCAGGACATGCGAAGGCATCGGTGACCTGGTGCCAGCGGATGCGCGGGGATGCACCACTGCTGCGAACGTGACCTAATCACGTGGCGCGGACGCCCTGGTCGATCGCGCGTTTCGTGACGATTCAAGCCACTCACCCATCTCCGATTTGTTTACAAATCAGATTATTTTGAGTATGGGATCCGTAATCGCATCTTTCCGCTTATGCTCACCGGACACGGAGCGCTCGCCTCCCGGTCAGGGTCCCGTGCCGCCTGTGGGACCTGTCCCGACAGCACGTCGAGCGCGGAAAGTGGGTGTCTCAGATGTCGTTTGTGTCGGTGTCTCCGTCATGGGTGTTGGCGGCTGCTTCGGATGTGGCGCGGATTGGGTCGTCGGTGAGTGCGGCGAATGTGGCGGCGGCGGTGTCGACGACGGTGGTGGTGCCGGCGGCGGCTGATGAGGTGTCGGCGGCGATTGCGGCGTTGTTTGGGGATCACGCCAGTCAGTACCAGGTGGTTGGGGCGCAGTTGGGTGAGTTTCATGCCCAGTTTGTGCGGGCGTTGACGGCTGGTGCGGGGGCTTATGGCGTGGCGGAGGCGGCTAATGCTGCGGGGCAGGTGTGGGAGTCGGGGGTGTTGGGGGTGGTTAATGCGCCGACGATGGCGTTGGTTGGGCGGCCGTTGATCGGCGATGGCGCCAGTGCGGCCGCGGGTACCGGTCAGGCTGGTGGGGCTGGGGGGTTGTTGTGGGGCAATGGCGGCAATGGCGGTTCGGGGGCGGCGGGTCAAAACGGAGGCGCTGGTGGGGCGGCGGGTCTGATCGGGCGTGGCGGGGCTGGCGGTGCTGGTGGTGTCGGGCTGGCCGGTGGCGCGGGTGCCAGCGGGGGCAGCGGTGGGGCTGGGGGCTGGTTGTGGGGTAACGGCGGGGTTGGTGGGGCTGGTGGTGTCGGTGGTAGTGGGCTGACGGCGGGGGCGCAGGGCGGTATGGGTGGTGCCGGGGGTGTGGGTGGTGCCGGTGGTTGGCTGACTGGGATCGGTGGGGCCGGCGGTGTCGGGGGTGCCGGGGGTGCCGGGGGTGCGGGGCTTAACGGTGCTGATGGGGTTGGCGGCGGGGCCGATGGCGGCAACGGGACCCATGGTGGCAACGGCGGGATCGGCGGGTCCGGCGGGGCCGGGGGCAGCGGCGGATTGCTGAGCAAATTGTTCGCTCCCGCAGCCGGGCAGGGTGCGGGGGGCGTGGGGGGTGATGGCGGTGCCGGCGGGGCCGCGGGAAACGGCGGTGCCGGCGCTGTCGGGGATATTGCGGTTAACGGTGGCGCGGGTGGGCGTGGTGGTGACGGGGGCAATCCCGGTGTGGGCGGCGCGGGTGGGGTTGGTGGCCTGGGTGCTGGTGGTGTGCGGGCTGGCGGCGGTCAGGCGGGGGCTTCGCCGACCAGTGGTGGTGATGGGGGTTGGGGTGGGCGCGGCGCGAACGCGGTGGATCCCGGCGCCAGTGGTGGAGCGGGTGGGGCCGGGGGTCACGGTGGCCTGTACGGCGATGGCGGTTGGGGCGGTTGGGGCGGCACCGGCGGTGTGGGTGGCGCCGGTGGCACCGGTGGCCTGGGTGGTGACGGTGGTACGTACGGCAACGGTGGCTGGGGTGGATTCGGCGGTGTCGGTGGGGCGGGCGGTAACGGCGGTCACGGCGGTGTCGGCGGTCAGGGCGGCATGTATGGCTCCGGGGGCTGGGGTGGCGCCGGAGGTGAGGGTGGCACCGGGGTGGCCGGTCTCAACCACGGCGCCGGTGGGCATGGCGGGGCGGGCGCGGTCGGCGGTGCCGGCGGGTTGTACGGCGATGGCGGTAATGGTGGGTGGGGTGGTTATGGCGGGGCGGGTGCCGCACCGCTGGCCGGTGCTGATCCCGCTGATGGGGGTGTGGGCGGCAACGGTGGCTCCGGTGGAGCCGGTGGGGCTGCGGGTGCGTTGGGTGGGAACGGCGGTATCGGCGGTGAAGGCGGCCGTGGTGGAAACGGCGGGTCCGGCGGTGGCGGCGCGCGTGGTGCTGACGCGCTGATTGCTGGTGGTGATGGTGCTCACGGTGCCAGCGGTGGCAATGGCGGCGCGGGTGGCATCGGCGGCAACGGCGGCGCGGGTGGCGCCTCGACTGTCGGGACGGTCGGGGCCGACGGGGCCGGCGGCGCCGGCGGCGACGGCGGCAATGGCGGGGCGGCCGGTGACGGTGGCCGCGGCGCCGACGGGGTGATGAGTGTCAACAACGGCGCCGGCGGGCGTGGCGGGAATGGCGGCAACCCGGGCGTGGGTGGCGCGGGCGGGGCTGGCGGTGTGGGCGCTGAGGGCACCCAGACGGCCGGTGGCAACGGCGGATTGTCCGCCACCAGTGGTGGTGACGGCGGCGACGGCGGCCGGGGCGCGGACGCGATCGTGCTCGGCGGTAAGGGTGGCGCTGGTGGCTCCGGCGGTGACGGCGGGTTGTACGGCAACGGCGGTCACGGTGGTGCCGGCGGCAACGGTCAGCAGGGTACGTCCGCCGTGGCCAGCAGCCTTACCGCCCAGGGCCAGAAAGGCGGCGCCGGCGGCAACGGCGGCGCCGGCGGCGCAGGCGGAGCCCTCGCCGGAGACGGTGGAGCCGGAGGCGCCGGAGGCAGTGGCGGTCAAGGCGGGAACGGCAGTAATGGCCTCAACGGCGCCGACGGAGTGGGCCAGGGCGCTAACGGGACCAAAGGCGCAACTGGCGGCAACGGCGGGGCCGGCGGCGCCGGTGGTAACGGCGGTGCTGGGGGTGCCGCGGTGGCCGGGCAGGCCGGGATCCACGGCGCAGGGGGTGTGGGCGGCGATGGCGGAAATGGTGGAACCGCCGGCAACGGCGGCAACGGACGCGACGGCGTAATCGGCTTCAATGGCGGCGCCGGTGGGCGCGGCGGCGATGGCGGCAATCCCGGTGTCGGCGGAATCGGTGGTACGGGCGGCCTGGGCGCCGACAACATTCACGCAGCCGACGGTCAAGCAGGAGGCTCCCCGACCGTCGGCGGCAACGGAGGCAACGGCGGCCGTGGCGCCGACGCGGTGGCCATAGGCGGTGTGGCCGGTCACGGCGGAGCAGGCGGCAATGGCGGCATCTATGGCAACGGCGGTAATGGTGGCGCCGGCGGGACCGGCGGAACCGGCTCCCTCGGCAGCGCCGGCGGTGTCCTGGCCGATGGCACGGGCCTGGCCGGCGGCATCGGCGGACTTGGCGGCCGCGGCGGTGACGGCGGACTCGGCGGCAAGGGCGGCAGCCTGGGTGGCCACGGCGGTGACGGCGGCGCCGGCGGAGCCGGCGGAGTCGGCGGGCAGGGTGGTGCCGGCGGAAACGGTGCCAACGGTCCCACGCCCGGCTCCGATGGGGGCACCGGCGGCAACGGTGGTGACGGCGGCCAGGGCGGTGCGGGTGGGACCGGCGGACTGGGCGGGGCCGGCCTTGACGGTTCCGGCGACCGTGGTGCCGGTGGCGCCGGCGGCGCCGGCGGTAAGGGCGGCATCGCCGGCAACGGCGGCAACGGAGCCGAGGGGCATTACCAGATCAATGGCGGCAAGGGAGGCAACGGCGGCAATGGCGGCAACCCAGGCTCCGGCGGCCAGGGCGGATCCGGTGGCATCGGAGCGACCAACGGAAACACCGGCGCCACCGGGTACACCCCCACCCAGGGCGGCAACGGCGGCAACGGCGGCAACGGCGCAAACTTCCAGCCCCGAGGCGTCGATGGCGGCGCCGGCGGCAACGGCGGCCACGGCGGCTCCTACGGCAACGGCGGGCGTGGCGGCAGCGGCGGCGTCGGCGGGCTTGGCACCAGTGGTGTCGATGGCGGGGTCGGCGCGGACGGTGAAGACGGCGGCTTCGGCGGCCGCGGTGGCGACGGCGGTTCCGGCGGCAACGGTGGCGCGCTAGGCGGCCATGGCGGCGATGGCGGTTACGGCGGGGCCGGCGGCGGCGGCGGCTCCGGCGGAAACGGCGGGGTTGGTGCCAGTGGAGCAGCCTTCGGCGCTAACGGCGGCGACGGCGGCAACGGAGGCAACGGCGGTTTCGGCGGCGCTGGGGGCAACGGCGGTTCAGGCGGGACCGGCATGAGCGGCAACGGCCAACGTGGCCCCGGCGGTTTCGGCGGCAACGGCGGCAGCGGCGGGATAGCGGGCGATGGTGGCGCGGGCGCCGACGGGCACCCGTGGGTCAACGGCGGCAACGGCGGCAACGGCGGCAACGGCGGGAATCCGGGCACCGGCGGCAAAGGGGGCGTCGGTGGCCTCGGCTCCACCACAGGCGGCACGGGTGCTACCGGCGCCAACCCCACCAGCGGCGGCAACGGCGGCAACGGCGGCAACGCAGCCGACGGCAACGGCAACTTCAACCCCAACGGTGGAGTCGGCGGCAACGGCGGCAACGGCGGTGACGTTGGCGATGGGGGCACAGGCGGTAATGGCGGTAACGGGCTGAACGGCACGCAGGGGCCCAGCGGATCCTCCGGTTTCAATGGATTCAACGGTGGCGCCGGTGGCAAAGGCGGCAACAGCGGCACCGTGGCCGGCAACGGCGGCAATGGCGGCGCGGGAGGAAAGGGCGGTAGCGGGGGGACTGGCGGAAACGGCACTCTCGGTACCGCCGGAACCGATACCTCGATCAACGGTGGCCGAGGCGGCGACGCCGGCGGCGGCGGACTCGGCGGATCCGGCGGCGCAGGAGGTGATGGCGGCCGAACCCTCAACGACATCGGCATCGACGGTGTCGGAGGCGCGGGGGGCAGCGGCGGCGCCGGCGGCAGCGGCGGCAGGGGCGGCAACGGCGGTAACGGCCACAACCTCACAACCAACGGGGGTGCGGGCCTGGGCGGTAACGGCGGCACCGGTGGCGACGGCAACCTGGGTGGAGCGGGCGGCCGTGGCGGCAGCGGTTCACTGATCGGAGCCGATGGTGCAACGGGCCTCAGGGGCAATGGCGGGGCAGGCGGCAATGGGGGCAACGGTGGCAACAGCGGCACCACACCCCTGCTGCCCGCCAACGGCAACCACGGCGGGCGGGGAGGAGACGGCGGCTCAGGCCGCATAGGTGGCGACGGCGGCACCGGCGGCACCGGCGGTAGCGGTGACGACTACAGAGCGGGCACGGGTGGCAATGGGGGAGGCGGCGGTAGCGGCGGCACCGGCGAAACGCAAGGCGGCAGGGGTGGCAGCGGCGGCACCGGCGGGAGCGGGGGCAACGGCGCAGACGCCATGAGCGTTGTCGCGGGCGGTAAGGGCGGGAATGGCGGATCGGGTGGTGCCGGAGGCTCCACATATGCCACCGGCTTGGGTGGTGCCGGCGGCGACGGCGGGAAAGGCGGCAAAGGCGGCAACGGCGCCCGAGTCATTCCCGGCGGCTCCGGCGGCGAGGGCGGGGCCGGCGGTCAAGGTGGGAACCAGGGTGAGTTCGGCTCAACCGGCGGTCCCGGCCAATCGCCCACCAGGGACGCCGACGGGATGGGCGTAGGAGGTGACGGAGGTGCTGGCGGCGACGGCGGCGCGGGCCGATTGAGCGAGTAGTTGTGACCCGGCCCCTGCTCTGCGGGTCTTTTCAGATCACGCCGCTGACGTACCGTCCGGCTTGGACGGCCACCAGGACAGAGCGCAGCGCTTCGGCGCTCTGCCGCCAGGAGAATTCGGCGCTGCGCACCTGCGCCTTCGCGCCCAACTGCTCGCGCAGCACGTCGTCGGACAGCAACTGTTCGAGCCGGTCCACCAACTCGGCGCGGTTATCCACGAGCACGCCCGTGACGCCGTCGATGATCGAGTCCGACAGTCCGCCCGAGGACCGGTAGCCGATGGTCGGCACGGCGTGCTGGCCGGCCTCGACCACCGCGAGGCCCCAGCCCTCCTTGCGCGAGGGCAGCAGCTGCACCCAGGAGCTTTGCAGCACATGGTGTTTGGTCACGTCGTCGACATGGCCGTGAAAAGTCACCGCATCGGCGATGCCCAGGTGGTGCACATGCTCGACGAGCCGCTCGCGCCACCATCCACCACCCACGACGTCCAGATGCAGGCCCGGGATCCGGGCGCGCAGCACCGCAACCGCGTCCAGCGCGTCCTCGATCTGCTTGTGCGGCACCAGGCGCGACAACACCACCACCCGCGGCGCGGCCGACCGCGGGCCGGCCATTGTCTGGATCGGCGCCTCGTCAAGACCGTTGCGCACCACGGCAATCCGCTCGCCGCCCACGCCGAGCGCCACCAGGTCCCGCGCCGACGGCAGGGACACCGTCACGTACTGGTTCGCCCGGTGCACCCGCGGAGACAACGTCGATTCGACGAACCAGCCCACCCGGGACAGCACCGGACCGGCGACCGGCCACTGCTCGCGGTGGCAGTGGTGAACCAGCACCACCGCCCGCCGGCCGTAGATCAGCCGCGCCAGGAAAGGGAGTCCGTTCTGCGTGTCGACGACGACGTCCGGTTTGACGCGACGCAGCGGGCCCATCCCGAGTTTGGCCAGGGCCATCGCCAGCATCGCCCAGATGTAGACCGTGTAGCGACCGCCGGAGCGGCTGATGCGCACGCCGTCGACGATCTCGCGTCGGGCGGCGCCGGGATAGCGGGCGGTGCGCAGTGTGACAGTGACGCCGGCAGCGGCGAGCTGGGCGCCGATGCGCTGCAGGTAGGTCTCGCTGCCGCCGCCCTGCGGGTGGCCGGTATCGCGCCAGCACAGCAGCAGGACGGATCGCAGGTCAGACATCGAGGACCAGCCTAACGGGCGCGGCCTGGCCGGGCAGATGCCCGATGGCGAATGGCCGCGGACCCGCCTCGATTTTAAAGTCGTTTTAGCATCTGATGCGTTGATGTATCATATAGACATCTGCCCGCACCGGGCACGCTCAGAAAGGGACGACATCGTGTCACGATTCGCGCTGGCCTCTTCGCCGACGGCGCTCGACCAGGATCGCGCCGCCCGGCGCGCAACCGCGTCGGAGGAGCCCGACTGGCGCATCCGGGCGCTGTGCAGGTCCGGTGACCCCGAGCTGCTGTTCGTCAGCGGGGCAAAGCAACGTGAGGTGGCGTCGATCTGCCGGAACTGCCCGGTCAAGTGGGAATGTGCGGCCGATGCGCTCGACAATAAGGTGGAGTACGGCGTCTGGGGCGGCCTGACCGAGCGCCAGCGCCGGTCCCTGCTCAAGAAGTACCCCGAGGTCGATTCCTGGGCCACCTTCCTCGCCCGGCACCAGACCCACCGCCGGGGTTCGCGTTGACGACAATGCTGATTCAACGCCGCCGCGGACCGATGGCCGCACTCGCCTGCACGGCCGCGCTGACCGCCGGCCTGACCGGGTGCAGCCGCGTGAGCTTCTTTCCCTCCGTCGACAGGCCCACCATCACCTATCAGGGCGGCGCCATGGCCGAGACCAACGACGCCGACGTGGTTGTCGACGGCCAGCAGCACAAAGTTGACGGCAAGATCGCCTGCATCGCCTTCGCCGGCGGGGAAACGATGATCTCCATCGGCACAGAACCAGTCGCCGTCAAAATCACGTTGGCCAACAACCGCGATGCGCCCAGAGTGCGAATGGTGATCCTGCAGAACCTCATCGGCTACACCCTTTTCGTGATGGACCCGCCGGAAAAGGGTGAGGCGTCGGTGAGCCGGGATGGCAACCGCTACATCATCGGTGGCATGTCCTGGGGGCTCGACTCCCACAACGACGACGTCAAGAAGCCCTTCCGAATCCAGTTCACCTGCCCCTGATCGCCACGTCGCCCGTAGGGTGTGCCGAGCGAGGCGACCTTCGCCGGCGGCCGGGTCGTCGACATCTGCCTATCCCCAACCGCGAGTGTGCAGCTGTCGCGGTCCCGGACCCGTTCAGTTGCGCTCGGTAGCACGCCGCACTCCCAGCTGATGCCGATTGAGGCGAGACGGCAACGGTGAGTTCTCCCATTGGCCGCCGGCCACCCAATCTCGCAGGATCGCCGCCTCTATCTGGTTGGTGATGGGACCGATCCAGTACGGCGCCCCGGAGGCCGTCCGATCATGGGTGCATGGCTGCAGCAACGCCATCACGCCGCATCCAGCTGGCCGGGATGCGCACGTCAGTGGTCCGAGCATGCATTCCGCAGAGACGAGCATGCCATGCGGACAGCGCCGCACTATCGGCAGCAGTTCCTCGATGACCGGGACGTCCTGATGTGTCGCGCATGCGTTGCACACAACGACGGTGAAAGGACGTGCATTGCCGTCAGTCATGCGTCGCGCCCTTCTACGTCTCAGTGGCTGTGGGAGGTTTCCCAGACCGGCAGCGGATCGGGGTAGGATCGCCAGGCCAGCGGCCCGGTCGCCATTTCCGGGTCGGTGAGCAGAGCCGCTTCCAACAGCCCCAGGACCCGCTCGCGGTCTAGCCGGATACCGATGAACACGATCTCCTGGCTGGGGCCCATTTCGGCCGACGACCAGTACTGCGCGGGCTCGAGGACGAGATTCGGGCCAGCCTGCGACCAGATCGCGGCGATGTCTGAGCGACTGGCAATCCAGCAGAACCCCTTGCTGCGCAACAGTCCGTGCAGCTCGTTGATTGCCGAATCCAGGCGCTGGGGGTGGAACGGCCGGTTCGCCCGGAAGGTGAGGCTGCTGATGCCGTATTCCTCGGTCTCCGGGGTGTGGCCACTGGCAATCTCCTCGTCCCATCCGGGGGACTCAGCCGCCGCGACCGGGTTGTAGAGCCCGGTGTCAAGAACTTCACCGAGGTCGACGACGCCCTTGACGGTACGCAGGATCTTGGCCGTCGGGTTGAGCCGACGTAACGCCGACTCGACGGTGCCCACCGCGCGCGGGCTGACGAGGTCCGTCTTGTTGAGCAGCAAGACATCGGCAAACTCCACCTGATCGACCAGCAGGTCGGAGATGCTGCGGCCGTCGCCTTCCGCGGCCGCCAGATTGCGCTCGTGCAGGGCGTCGCCGCGGACCAGCTCGGACAGGAAGGTGGAGGCATCGACGACGGTCACCATCGCATCCAGGTTCGCCACCTGGGAGAGGCTGGACCCGTCGTCGAACTGCCAGGCGAAGGTGGCAGCGACCGGCATCGGTTCTGAGATGCCGGTCGATTCGATCACCAGGTTGTCGAAGCGCTGGTCGGCCGCCAGCTTGCCGACGGTGTCCAGCAGGTCCTCACGCAGCGTGCAGCAGATGCAGCCGTTGGTCAGCTCGACCAGCGACTCCTCGGTTCGGTCGAAATGGCCCTGACCAGCAACGAGCGCCGCATCGATGTTGACCTCGCTCATGTCGTTGACGATGACCGCGACGCGCCGTCCCTCCCGGTTCGCCAGGATGTGGTTGAGCAGTGTGGTCTTGCCTGCCCCGAGGAACCCGGACAGCACCGTCACCGGCAAGCTCTTATTGATAATCATTTTCATTAAGGGCAGATGGTAGCGGCCTCGACGAGTCTTGTCGAAAGCGCGTCGTAGGGTGTGCCGCGTGGCCCGTCCTGCACCGTCAACCGACGTGTTCGCGCGACGCGCGACGCTGCGCCGGTCGGTTCGGCTGCTGTCGGAGTTCCGCTACGAGCAGCCCGATCCCGCACGGTTTTACGGCGCGCTGGCCGCCGACACGGCCGCGATGGTGACCGATCTGTGGCGGGGGCTGCGCGGCGAATCCCCCGCGGGTTGCACCCTGCTGGACGTCGGTGGCGGGCCCGGTTACTTCGCGTCGGCATTCACCGGCGCCGGAATCCGCTACATCGACGTCGAGCCCGATCCTCGCGAGATGCATGCGGCCGGACCATGCACCTCCGGCGGGTCGGGCACCTTGGTGCGGGCATCGGGCATGGCGCTGCCGTTCGCCGACGACTCCGTCGACGTCTGCCTGTCGTCCAACGTCGCCGAGCACGTGCCGCGGCCCTGGCAACTGGGCAACGAGATGCTGCGGGTGACCAGGCCGGGCGGACTGGTGGTGTTGTCTTACACCGTCTGGCTGGGACCGTTCGGCGGGCACGAGATGGGTCTGACCCACTACCTCGGCGGCGCCCGGGCCGCCGCCATGTACGAGCGCAGACACGGCCACCCAGCCAAGAACAACTACGGATCGTCGTTGTTCGCGGTGTCCGCTGCGGACGGCTTGGCGTGGGCCCGGGCCACCGGGTGCGCCGTCGCGACTTTCCCTCGCTACCACCCGCGATGGGCCTGGTGGGTGACCTCCGTACCGGTGCTGCGCGAGTTCGCGGTGAGCAATCTGGTGTTGGTCCTCTCGCCGCAATAATGGAACATGTTCTAATCTCGCGTCGGCTTGGGTAGGGTGGCGCCCATGAGCCTGCTCGCGACGGTGCGGGGCGGTGCGAAGAGGAGGAGCGGCCCAATATGACGACGATCAAAAACGACCCGACGACCAAGAGCGACACCACCGAATACGACAAGCTGTTCATCGGCGGCAAATGGACGGAGCCGGCGACCTCCGAGGTCATCGAGGTGCACTGTCCGGCCACCGGCGAGTACGTCGGCAGGGTGCCGCTTGCCACGGCGGCCGACGTCGACGCCGCGGTCGCCGCGGCCCGCGCGGCATTCGACAGCGGCCCGTGGCCCTCGACTCCGCCGAAGGAGCGCGCCGCCCTCATCGCCAAGGCTCAGCAACTGCTCGAAGAACGCAAGGAACTCTTCGCCAAGTTGCTCGCCGACGAGACCGGGCAGCCGCCGATGACGATCGAGACCATGCACTGGATGGGGTCGATGGGAGCGATGAGCTTCTTCGCCGGCCCGGCCGCCGACCAGGTCAAGTGGCGCGAGATCCGCAACGGCAACTACGGCCAGACCATCGTGCGCCGTGAGCCGATCGGCGTGGTGGGCGCCATCGTGGCGTGGAACGTGCCGCTGTTCCTCGCCATCAACAAGCTGGGCCCCGCGCTGCTGGCGGGCTGCACGGTGGTGCTCAAGCCCGCAGCCGAAACTCCTTTGACGGCAAATGCTTTGGCCGAGGTGTTCGCCGATGCGGGGTTGCCCGAAGGGGTGCTGTCGGTGGTGCCCGGCGGTATCGAGACCGGACAGGCACTGACCTCCAACCCCGACGTCGACCTGTTCACCTTCACCGGCAGCTCGGCCGTCGGCAAGGAGATCGGCAAGCGCGCCGCGGACATGCTCAAGCCGTGCACCCTGGAGTTGGGCGGCAAGTCGGCGGCGATCGTGCTCGAGGATGTCGACCTGGCCTCCGCGGTCCCGATGATGGTGTTCTCCGGGATCATGAACACCGGCCAGGCCTGCGTCGGGCAGACCCGCATCCTGGCGCCGCGTTCGCGGTACGACGAAATCGTGGAAGCGGTCAGTGCTTTCGTGCAGGCGCTGCCGGTGGGGCCGCCGTCGGACCCGAACGCGCAGATCGGTTCGCTGATTTCGGAGAAGCAGCGCGCCCGGGTCGAGAGCTACATCGCCAAGGGCATCGAGGAAGGCGCCCGCGTGGTGTGCGGCGGCGGACGGCCCGAAGGGCTGGACAACGGGTTCTTCGTGCAGCCCACGGTGTTCGCCGACGTCGACAACAAGATGACGATCGCCCAGGAGGAGATCTTCGGCCCGGTGCTGAGCATCATCCCCTACGACACCGAAGAGGACGCGATCAAGATCGCCAACGACTCGGTGTACGGATTGGCCGGCAGCGTGTGGACGACCAACGTGCCCAAGGGAATTGAGATCTCGGAGAAGATCCGCACCGGAACCTACGCGATCAACTGGTACGCGTTCGACCCCTGCTGCCCGTTCGGTGGTTACAAGAACTCCGGTATCGGGCGGGAGAACGGGCCCGAGGGTGTCGAGCACTTCACGCAGCAGAAGAGCGTGCTGATGCCGATGGGCTACACGGTCGAGGGTTAGGGCGGGCCAGCGCTCCCGACGCGGCCACCAACGGCGGAGCCGGTGGCAGCGGCGGTCGGGTCCTCGGGCAGGAAGGGGAAGCCGGACTCCCCTAGCCCGCGGCCTAGACGGCAAGCAGGCTCTCCTGGCCCCTCGTGCTGGCCCGGTGGCCGTCGAGTGTGAATCACGCTACGCGACACGCCGATTGGACGTCACCGGATTCACATTCGACGCTCGGCTGCGGTGGTTACAGGGTCAGCGGCCGGAGAAGCGAGCCTGCCGTCGTTCGACGAATGACTGCACACCCTCCGCGGCGTCTTCGCTGGCGAACAGCGCGGCAACGTCCGGGCGCAGCCGTTCGATCGCCGCCGCCTCACCCCGCTCGCGGGCCAGGTGCGCGGAGGCCAGCGTCGCCCGCACACCCAGCGGCGCGGCGCGCTCGGCTATGGTCTGCGCAATCTCCCGGGCCCGCGCCAGGGCCGCCGCCCCGTCCTCGGCGACCTCCTGCACCAGGCCGATCCGGTGCGCCTCCGCGGCGTCGAACTCGTCGCCGGTGAGCAGCCAGCGCATGGCGTTGCCCCAGCCCGCCTCCCGCGGCAGCCGGATGGTCGCCCCGCCGAACGGGTAAATGCCACGCTGCACTTCCAGCTGCGTGAAACGGGTTCCGGCCGCGGCGATCCGGATGTCGGCGGCCAGCAACAGCTCGATGCCCAGCGTCATGCACCAGCCCTGCGCGACCGCGATCAGCGGGGTGGTCCACGCGCCGTCCAGACGCCACGGGTCCCGTCCACCCTCGGGCATCGGCGATTCGCCCGAAGCGATGCCGGGTCCGACGTCGACCAGGTCCAGTCCGGCGGTGAAGTGGTCGCCGTGTGCAAACAGCACCCCGGCTCGCACGTCCGGATCGGATTCCAGCAGCGCGTAGGCGCGCGACAGGTCTGCCAGCATCTCGCGGTCGAACGAGTTGCGCTTGTGCGGACGGTTGAGGCCGATCAGCAGGACATGTCCGTCCCGCTCGAGGGACACCGTGTTGGCCATGGCACGAGTGAACCGCAGAAATATGAATTATGCAATAGTGCATAACGCAGATTCCGTGGGAGATCTCAGATTGATAGCGAGTGTTTGCTCACTAACCGCCGGTATTATATGCTAGTTAGCATATTCATGAGCCGGTCCCCGGCGCATGAGCGCAACACACCTGCGGGGAGCAGCCATGTGGATTCTCGAGCTCAATATCGCCGGCCATACCTTCACCCGCGAGATGCCTGACCTGCGCCGCCGTCCGTTACGGTTCAGCGCCCGCCACCTGCACTGGCCCGCCGTCCGGCACCACCACGAGCCGTCGCACGCCGCATGACACCCGCCTCCACCAAGCGGGTCAGCACCCGGGACAAGATGGTGATCAGCGCCGCCCATGTGATGCGGGAACGCGGTGCCGCGGGAGTGACCATCGACTCGGTGCTGGCGCGTAGCGGCGCACCGCGCGGATCGGTGTATCACCACTTCCCCGAGGGCCGCAATCAGATCCTGAACGAGGCGCTGCGCTATGCCGGCGACTCCATCACGGCCAACATCGACAACGCGGTGGACCGCGGCGCCAAGGCGTTGCTACGCGAATTCGTCGAATTCTGGGAACGTTTGCTGACCGAGTGCGACTTCACCGCGGGGTGCCCGGTCGTCGCGGCCGCGATCGGGTCGGCCGACGAGGAACTCGAACTGTCCACCGAAGCCGGTCTGATCCTGGGCCGCTGGTGCACCGCCCTGAGCCGGGCATTCGTCACCGACGGATTCGACGACGCGGACGCCGCCTCGCTGGCCGTGATGTCAATATCCGCCCTGGAAGGCGCAATCGTGCTGTGCCGCTCCACCCGCAGCGTCATCCCGCTGCGCCAGGTGGGCGATCAACTCCAATTCCTGATCAAGGCAAGAGAATTCGTTCGCCGCAATGGATTGGACGACACGCGCGGACGCTGACGCAATCCGGATGAGGGAATTCGCTGAGTGGCTTTACCCGGAATCCCTGCAGTGTTTGCACACCGGTATCTATCAACTTTGCGAGAGTTTATCGAAACATGCGATGAGCTGCGGAGATCGCGTTAAACTCACGCGGAGTCCAGGGACGCCCCATCGGGAGGTAATCGGATGTCGTATGTATTCGCGTCAACAGAGTTTGTGAATGCGGCGGCAGCCGATCTGGCGAATATCGGATCGTCGATCACCCAGGCGAACGCACTTGCGGCATTACCGACCTCATCGGTGTTGGCGGCGGGCGCAGACGAGATCTCCGCGGCGGTGGCGGCCCTGTTCGGTATGCACGCACAGGGGTATCAGGCGCTCAGCGCGCAAGCGGCGGCCTTCCACGAACAGTTCGTGCAGGCGATGGCGGCTGGGGCCAATGCCTACGCGGCGGCCGAGGCGGCGAATCTCGGGCCGCTGCAACCGCTGCTCGACGTCATCAACGCGCCGACCCAGGCATTGCTGGGCCGCCCACTGATCGGTAACGGGGCCGACGGGACGGCGCTCAACCCGAACGGCGGCGCCGGCGGCCTGCTCTACGGCAACGGCGGCAACGGATTCAACGGCGCCGGTGGCAGGGGCGGGGATGCCGGGTTGATCGGTAACGGCGGCCGGGGCGGCTCCGGCAACGCCGGCGTACCGGCCACGCCCGCCGGCACCGGCGGCGCCGGGGGCACCGGCGGGTGGCTGTACGGGAACGGCGGCGCGGGCGGCGCAGGCGGCAGCAACGTCGGGGCCGCCGCCGCCGCCGGCGGCAACGGCGGCCGCGCCTGGCTGCTGGGCAGCGGCGGAGCCGGTGGGGCCGGCGGGGACGTCGGGGGGTTGGTCCTGACGCCCGCCGGGAACGGCGGCACCGGCGCGGCCGGCGGATTCCTCTGGGGTAACGGCGGGGCCGGCGGCGCCGGCGGCAGCTCGGTCACCCTGGGGAGCCCCGCCACCGCGGGTATCGGCGGCAACGGCGGCGATGCCTTCCTGTTCGGTAACGGCGGCGCCGGTGGGAACAGCGGGATCGGCGCCACCAACGGCTTCGGCGGCAACGGGGGCAGCGCCGGACTGTTGATCGGCAACGGCGGCGACGGCGGCACCGGATTTGTCGGCGGAACTGGCGGCCTCGCCGGCAGAGCCGGCCTGCTCATCGGCGACGGCGGCAATGGTGGCAGCGGGGGTGTAGGACAGGCGGGCGCTAACGGCGGGTTCCTGTTCGGCAACGGGGGCGACGGCGGCAGCGCCGTGCCGAGCGCTATCGGCGACGGCGGGTTCGGTGGCCGCGGCGGTGACGCCGGGCTGATCGGCACGGGCGGCAACGGCGGCTGGGGCGGCACCTTCAACGGCCTCGGCGCGCCGGGCAACGGCGGCGCGGGCGGCGCCGGCGGCAACGGCGGGCTGCTCTTCGGGAATGGCGGCTGGGGCGGGCCGGGCGGTGCCGGCGGCGCGAGCAATCCCTTCGGCCCGGCCGGTCACGGCGGCGACGGGGGCCAGGGCGGGTCCGCCAGGCTGTTCGGTAGCAGCGGTACGGGCGGTCACGGTGGGGACGGCGGCGGGGCCACCGGTGCTACCTCTGTCGCCGGTCGCGGCGGCAACGGCGGCAACGCCGGCAGCAGCGGGATCATCTCCGGCAGCAATGGCGCCGGCGGCGCCGGCGGCAACGGCGGCATCGGTAGTGCCGGGGCCGCCGGTGGCATGGGCGGGAGCGGCGGTCACGGCTCCAACAGCAAGCTGATCGGTTTGGGCGGGGACGGCGGGTTCGGCGGGGCCGGCGGCACGGGCACCGCGGTCGGGGCCGGCGCGGCCGGCGGCCAGGGAGGCGGTGCCGGTGACGGCGGCATGTTGTTCGGCAGCGGCGGCTGGGGCGGCTATGGCGGCGCCGGCGGCCAGAACCTCGGCGGCGCCGGCACCTCCGGCGGTCCCGGCGGCAACGGCGGTACCGGCGGCAACGCCTTCTTCATCGGCAACGGTGGACCCGGCGGAGGTGGCGGTACCGGTGGCACCGGCTTCACCACCGGCACCGGCGGCACCGGCGGCAAGGGTGGCACCGCCGGACCATTCGGGAAGGCCGGCGCAACCGGACCGAACGGCTAGTCAGTCGCTGGCGGGCAGCGGCTTGACCTCTTTGAGAGCCAGCTTGGTGTCGCCGACGCTGAGGCTGCCTGCGCCGGGCTTGGTCACCAGCACCTCGGCGCCCGTCTCGTCGACGTAGCGCTTACCCATCACGCTGCCGTCGGCGAACGCCGGGTCGAGCTCGCCGGAGCGCTCGGCGCCCATCTCCACCATCGGCGCCCCGCCGCAGCGCAGGTCGTCGAGGCGGTCCGCGCTGCGGACGACGATGACTTGGGTGTCACACACCTGGCTGGCCAGGCGGGTTCCGTTCTTGATCATGATTGCGCCCCTGCTAGGTTCTCGATGATCTCCCGGCGAAGTACCTTGCCGGTGGCGGTGGTCGGCAGCTCGTCGCGAAACACTACCCGGTCGGGCGTGCGTGACCCCCGCAAACTCTTTCGGACATATTCGCGCAGTTCCTCGGGGTCGGGATCGACGCCGTCACGCGGGACCACCACGGCGACGATCGCCTGACCCCACTGCGCATCCTCGACTCCGACCACCGCGACGTCGCGCACGTCCGGGTGCTCGATGAGCACCTCCTCCAGCTCCGCCGGGGCGATGTTCTCACCGCCGCGGATGATGGTGTCGTCGCTGCGGCCGCCGATGAACAGGTATCCGTCCTCGTCGATCATGGCGATGTCTTTGGTTGGGAACCAACCGTTTTCGTCGAGCACCGAGCCGATGCCGGTGTAGCGGCCGGACACCTGCTCGCCGCGGACGAACAGCTCGCCGGTCTCCCCCGGACCCAGCACGGTGCCGTCCTCGCCGCGGATCTCCACCTCGATGCCGGGAACCGGCCGGCCGACGGAGCCCAGCCGCCTGGCGACCGCGGCATCGGCGGCGGTGTGCGCGGCGCGATGGTCGTCGGGGGTCAGCACCGCGATCGTCGAACTGGTTTCGGTGAGGCCGTAGGCGTTGACGAACCCGACATCCGGCAGCAGCTCGAGGGCCCGGCGGACTAGTGGCAGGCCGACTTTCGAGCCTCCGTAGGCGAGGTTGCGCAGCGCGGTCAGCTTGTGCTCGCCGGTCTCCAGCACCGCGACGATGCGGTCCAGCATGGTCGGTACCACGGTCGCGGTGGTCACTCGCTCGTCGTTGGCCAGCCGCACCCACTCGTGGGGGTCGAAGTTGGCCAGATACACCATCTTTCGGCCGGCGTACAGGTTGGACAGCGCGGCGCCCACGCCGGCGATGTGGTAGGGCGGCACACAGATGAGCGCGGCGTCCTCTGTTGCGGCGGAGTCGAATTCGACCGTCCCGGTGATGTAACTGGTCAGGTTGTTGTGGGTGAGCTCGACTGCCTTGGGTTGTGACGTGGTGCCGGAGGTGAACAGCACCACGGCCACCGAGTCCGGGTCGGCGAACTCCACAGCTGCTTCGGTACTGCGGGCCAGCGCGAGGAACTCCTCGGAGCTCAGCGCCCGGGCGTCGCCGATCATGGCGCGATAGCGCTCATCCACGATCACCAGCGGTTCGGGCAGCCGGTGAATCAGGGCCTGAATGCCTTCGGCCGAGAGCCGGTAGTTGAGCGGAGTGAACGGCAGTCCGGCTCGCGCCGAGGCGAAGAGCAGCAGCGGCAGCAAGGCGCCGCCGGTGCCGACGTACACGACGTGCTGCGCGCCGGAGGTGGCCAGCACTCCGGCGCCGCCGTCGGCCAGATCGCTGAGCTGCTGCGTGGTCAGCCGCAGATCCCCGGCCACCAGCGCCGTGCGCTCGGGATTACCCGACGCAGCCATCTCCAGCAGCAGCGAAACGCTCATTCCTCGATCCCTCTAGGATCCACGACCGTTACAAATCTTGCCGATAGTGTAACCCATGCCGAGGGAGTGCCGGCGCCCGGCCGACGTTGAGCGGTTACGTGCCCGTCCAGCGCGGCGGACGCTTCTCGGCGAAGGCGATCGCGCCCTCTTTCGCGTCGTTCGACATGAAGATCGGCGCGAGGATCTCGATCTGCTTGGTGAACCGGTTTTCCAGTGTCCAGCCCTTGGATTCGGTGATGATGCGCTTGGTGGCGGCCACCGCCAGCGGACCGTTGGCGGTGATCTTCTCGGCCAGCGCGATCGCGGCGTCCAGCGCCCCGCCCGGTTCGGCCAGCACGTTGACCAGGCCCAGCTCGTGTGCGCGCTCGGCAGACAGCTGGTCACCGGTCAGCGCCAGCTCCATGGCGATCGCATACGGAATGCGCTCAGGCAGCCGCAGCAATCCGCCGCCGCCGGCCACCAGGCCACGCTTGACCTCCGGGATGCCGAACGCCGAATTATTGGCTGCCACAATCAAATCCGTGGCCAGCGCGAGTTCGGTGCCACCGGCCAGCGCGTAACCCTCCACCGCCGCGATCAACGGCTTGGCGGGCGGGCGCTCGGTGAAGCCCAGACCCCGCCCGGCGATCGCGACGTTCTCACCGCGGGCGAAGGCCTTGAGGTCCATGCCTGCGCAGAAGGATCCGCCGGCGCCGGTCAGGATCGCCACCGACAGGTCGGGGTCTTCGTCGAGGCGGTCCATCGCGTCGGCCAGCCCCTGACTGGCCGCGGCATTGATCGCGTTCTTGGCCTTGGGACGGTTGATGGTGATGATCAGGATCCGGTCCCGCTTTTCGGTCAGGACCTCGGGTTCGGTGTTAGCTTCGTCGCTCACAGTGCGATGGTAGCCGTCGGCCGGCGTGACGGATCGGCCGGTCGATGTAACGGCGGGTCAGGCCTGCGCCATCGCCTCCGCGACGACGGTCAGATCCTCGGAAAGTCCAGCTGCCCTGCGTATTTCGACGAATTCGGCGATCATGGCCTCGGTCACCTCGTGCGGGTCGTCGAGGGTGGCGCCGTCGGTCAGGACCGAGATGTTGAGTTGGTCGACGTAGCTCCACACGGTGATGTTCAAGCCGCTGCCCGCGGTCAACGGCCCCACCGAATAGATCTCGGTGACCAGCGCACCGCCCACCCGGCCGCGTTCCCGCGGACCCGGCACATTGGAGATGTTCAGGTTGAGGACCTTGTTCTGGCCGTCGCGGCTGGACAGCCAGCGGAACATGGCCTCGGTGCCCGACGGCGGCCAGTAGGCGGCCCAACGGCTGATCAGCTCCGGCCCGAGCAACTGGTGGCTCTCCTTGGCGGACACGGCGTTGTCGTGCGCGGCCGCCACCCGCTGCAACGGGTCGTCGAGGTCCGAGGGCAGCGCGACCATCATGCCGCTGAAGTAGTTGCCCGAGATCCGCTCCGGGTCGAAGTTGAAACTGACCGGCACCGACGCCAGCAGCGGTACCGCCTTGCCGTCATAGCGCAGCAACAGCTGGTGCAGGGCGCCGCTGGACAGGGCCAGCACCATGTCGTTGATCGTGGCACCCAGCTTCTTGCCGGTCTCTTTCACGTCGGCCAGCGCCAAGGTGGCGGTGGCGAACCGGCGCTCCGGGGTGAGCATGTGGTTCATGAATGTCGGGGGCGGGGTGAACGGCATGGTCAGCTCCGGCGAGAGTTTGCGGGAACTGCGCCGCACCCGCCGGATGCCTTGCGCCGTATAGCGGACTGTGGCGGGGATGCGTTTGATGTGCCGCATGTGGTCGACGAACGCGGTGTTGATCAGCTCGCGTTTGCTGGGCGCCGGGTCCGGCGTGTACGAGCTCACCTGCGGCGTCGGCATGAGGTCCATGCCGTGGGCCATCAGGTTCGCCGAGGCGACACCGTCGGCCAGCGCGTGGTGGATCTTGAGCACCACGGCGATACGGTCGTTGGCCAGGCCCTCGACGAAGTACATCTCCCACAACGGGTGGGAGCGATCCAGCGGTGTGCTGGCGATCTGGCCGACGGCCTCGTCCAGTTCGCGGCGGCCGCCCGGAGCGGGCAGGCGCCACGGCCGGATGTGGTATTCGAAGTCGACGTCGCAGTTCTCCCGCCACATCGGGTGGTGGAACTTGTACGGGACGTCGATCAGCTGATAGCCCAGCGGAACCAGCTTGTCCATCCGCCCGGCGATGACCTGACGGAAGGCGTCGATGGTGAAGCCGCGGCTCGACGGATCGAGTTCGATGACGGCGACCTTGATGGTGTGCATGTGCACGTTCGGCGTCTCGCTGTACAGCAGCACGGCATCCCAGCCGGTGAGCCGCTTCACCGCAGTCCCCTACCCATAGCGCGACCTTACAATCGGCTCGCGCTCAGATGACCTCTTTGGCGAACTGTGTCCGGGTGCGGTGCACCTGGTTGAGGAACAACGCGGTGGCGTGGGCCATCGCACCCGCGCGCGGCCCGTCGAGCATGTCGAAGCCGTGACCTGCCCCGGGCAACTCGACGTAGCTGACGAGTGAAGCCGAGACCGAACGCAGCCGGTCGACGAAGTCGCGCGCCTGCGCCACCGGGATCACGCTATCGCGGCTGCCGTGAATCACCAGGAATGGCGGTGCATTTCGGTGCACCTGGGCGATCGGCGAGGCGGCGCGGAACATCTCCGGGTGCCGCGCGATGGACCGCTGCACCACCACGCGCTCCAGGAATTGCACAAACCGTTCGCGTTCCGGCGTCGATCGGTCCTCCCAGCAGTAACGACCGTAGATGCCGACTACCGCGTCCACCGAGCTGTCGGCGCCGTCGGGCAGCTCTGCCTGGTACGTCGGGTCATCGTCGGTGAGACCGGCCAGCGCGGCCAGGTGCCCGCCGGCCGAACAACCGGCCACAGCGACGAAGTTGCGGTCGCCGCCGAACCTGTCGACGTTGGCCCGCGCCCAGGCGATGGCGGTCTTGACGTCGGTGATGTGTCGCGGCCAGCGGTGCTGCGGGGAGACCCGGTAGTTGATCGCCAGGCACACCCAGCCCTGTTCGGCCAGGCGCGACATCAGCGCGGTCCCCTGCATCTGGGTGCTGCCGTGCACCCAGGCGCCGCCGGGCACGAAGATCAGCACGGGGGCGGGCTCGGCGGGCAGGTCCTTGCGCCGCCACACATCGAGGGTCTGAACGGGTTGGTCCCCGTAGTGGACACCGCGGCGGTGCAGGTACTTGCTGCGGCGCAGCGCTTCCCAGAACGGCGGCGTGGGGTTGGCGGCCGGCCATTCGGCGTCCAGTTCCTCGGGCGACACCGTCCCGCGCAGAGCCGCGATCGACACCTCGTTGGTGCTCTCGCGTTCGCGGCGCCGCAGTTCGCCGCTGCCCGGAGCGAGGCGGCCCTTGGCCGACGCGGACACCAGTTCGGGGGCGAACCGCATGCCCCACAGGCTCATCGCGGCGATGGTTCCCAACGGCTCCAGGCTCTTGCCCACCAGCGGCAGCGACGCCCCCGCCCTGCTCATGGCCAGTAGGTAGTCGGCAGGACCGGCCCGCAACATCCTTTTGACGCAGGATTTGGACTGTCCGGTCGCCGTCATGCTGGGGAGCGTACCCCTACTGACCGGTAATAACCCAGCATTATCCGGTTGCTTTCTCGGGTTCCGGGATCCGCCGCCGCGCCACCAGGAGCCGCGCGACGTACGCGAGCGCGCTGCCGGCAAACATCGCGGCGACCAGCAGCAGCCACCGTCCCAGAAACGGCTGCTGGGTCTGACCGGTTGCCGCATGGAACGTGTCGGCGCCCTGTTCGATGATCCCGGGTAGAAAGACCAGCAGGGTGAGCCCAGCACCCAGGGCCGGGACGCGAATGTAATTGCGCACCGTAACTTTCGGTGACCGCCGGTGGATGCCCGGCAGCCGCCCCAGGACCGCGTCGGCCAGCGCGTAGAGCGGGAACAGCACCAGGTCGTGGAAGATGACGGCGGCGGCGAACCACACCGCCACGGACTGCCACCACCTGTCCGGATTCCACAGCGCGGTCGGCCGCAGCGCGATCAGCACGTAGCCCAGCAGCGCGAAACCGGCCACCATGGTCAGCAGATGCAGCGGATGCGCCCCGTAGTAGCGCGCGAAAAGTGTTGGCCGGTAGGTCATTTCACCTCAAAATCGATGGCGGTGACCCACTTGGTGTTATGCACACCGGGCAGCGCGGGAACGATAATCCGGGCCGGATAGCCGTGGTCCAGGGGCAGGTCCGCGCCGTCGACCCGCAGCGCCAGCAACGCATCCGGGTCGCCGACCTGGTTCGCCGCCAGGGTGGCTTCGCCGAACGCGCCGCCCCGCTGCAGCGACCGCACGTGCGCCGACCCCGGCGACGGCACCCCGGCCACCCGCGCCAACTCCGCCAGCGGCACGCCGCTCCAGGTCTGCACCGTCGACCAGCCTTCCACGCAGGCGATCGGCAGCCTCGCGGTGCGCTGCGGCAGCCGCGTCAGCGCGGCGCGGTCCAGCACCACCTCGGCTGGCCCGCCGCGCAACGTCAATCGCCACCCGGGGCCCACCGCTTCCGGCGTGATGCCGGCGACGGAGGCGGTCTTGTTGACCGGGAAGTCCCGGCCCCGGCCCCGCGGCACCAACAGAGCCACGCTGCGCGCGGGCCCGCCGAGTGTCTGGCCGACGGTCAGCACCGCCAGCAGCAGCACACCGGAGCCGACCAGCCCCAGCGCACCGCGCCGGCTCATCGTCGGCGCGGCCGGCTCGTCGGCCACCAGCCCGGTGTCGTCGGGAGGCTGAGCGCGAGTGCCGGTCACGTTGGTGCGCAACACTTCTCGCCACGACATTGATCGCAGCCCGGCGATCATCCGCGGGATCTTGACCGCGATGTGCATCAGGAAACCGATGATGAACACCCAGGCGCCGAAGTAGTGCGCGTCGTAGAAGCTGAACCCGAAGATGTAGTCGTACTGGATGTTGAGCACGCCGGTGACGATCTCGAACAGCACCCCACCGACGAGCATCAGCAACGACACCCGCTCGATCAGCTGGGCCGGCGTCCGGGCCGGCGGCCACGCGAACAGCTTCGGTATCACCGACCACAGCTTGGCCAGCACCACCGGGATGATCAGCAGGCCCAGACCCACGTGCAAACCCTGAGTCAGCCGGTAGAGCCAGGACGGACGGGTGGGCCAGTCGAACAGCGGCAGTCGCAGCCAGCCGACGTCGGCGGGAATGGCCTGACCGAGTTGCGGACCGTAGGCGATATAGGACAGCAGGCCGGTCAGAATGATGATGGGCAGGGCAACCAGCAGCACCAAGCCGAACACCGACGTCAGCCAAGGGCCGCGCAGTGGGCTGGTAAAGCGAGGTACCCGAGGTTTCACAACGCAGCCAGCGTTGCGATAACCCTCCCGCCGATCATCCGCACGCCGGTAAGCGTAAGTCCAACTTGCGCCGCGAGCGAGGCGGCGCTGTCCACGCCGACCGAGGCCCACCGGAACCAGGGCCCCACCTCGCGTCCGGACTCCAGCCGGACCCAGCGGCCCTGGATGCCGATGGCCCGGGTATCGAACTCGGCGACACAGCGCCCGCCGCGTCCCAGCAACTCCGCGGCCCGGCCCAGGATGCGCCGCGGGTCGCCGCCGAGGCCGACATTCCCGTCGACCAGGAGCACCGTCTGCCAGCGGCCGGTGCCGGGCAGCGGCTCGAACACGTCGCCCAGCAGGGCCGGAGCGCCGCCGCGGCTCGCGAGCTGGATCGCGGTCACCGAGCGGTCGATACCCAGTGCCGGGATGCCCCGCTGCACCAGGCGGGCGACCAGGCGCGCCGGGCCGCATCCGAGCTCGATGGTCGGGCCAGCGCACATCTGGGCGACGGCCTCGTCGAATGCCTCGTCGGATGCGCGCTCGCCGTCGCCTTCGTGAGCGGCGCGGTCCGCGGGGCTCAACCAGCGGTGGGCGGGGAGCAGCCGCACTTCGCCGTCGTCGTGCCGGATCCAGCAGCGCTCGCCGACGAGGGCCCGCTCATACAGATTTCCCAGCATTCGCACGCTCCTCGCACATCGTGATCGACCACGTTGCGCGAACGCGCAGCGGCCGCTGGCAAAACCGCGTCCACCGACAAACCCATCGATACCCCAATCCGGGGTCGGCTACACACGCCGTTGTCAAGAGTTACGCGCGGCGAACGCGAAAGTCCATGCCGACTATTCGGTGCCGAAGCACGCTGGGATGGCACCGCTTGGATACTGGGCTGATGCCCTTGAATGACGACGTCCACCCCGATCTGCGACGGATCGCGCGTTTTGCGCCGCGGCGCATCGTCGGCCCGCGCACACTGCCGCTGATGCGCCGCGCGACCCGGCTCGGTCTGGGCCGCACGCCCCGCGACGTCGAAGTGCTGACGCTGGCCTCGGGCACCGGGGTCCGGCTCTACCGGCCCGCGGGCGGCGACGGGCCGACGCCCGCGCTGTTGTGGATTCACGGCGGTGGATACGTGGTCGGTTCGGCCCAGCAGGACGACCCGGTGTGCCGCCGTTTCAGCAGAGCGCTGGGGATCACGGTCGCGTCGGTGGACTACCGGCTGGCACCCGAGCACCCCTACCCCGCCTCGCTGGAGGACTGCTATGCGGCGCTGCGGTGGCTGGCCGGCCTGCCCGCGGTGGACCCGGGCCGGGTGGCGATCGGCGGAGCCAGCGCCGGCGGCGGGCTCGCGGCCGCCCTGGCGCTGCTGGCGCGCGACCGCGGCGCAATCAGCCCGGCGTTCCAGCTGCTGGTGTACCCGATGCTGGACGACCGCAGTTCATCCGCGCCGGCGAACCCCCGTCACCGGCTGTGGGATCCCCGGGCCAACCAGTTCGGGTGGACCTCTTATCTCGGCGGAGCCGACCCGGCCGTCGCGGTGCCCGCCCGGCGCAGCGACCTCGGCGGCCTGCCGCCGGCCTGGATCGGCGTCGGAACTCATGACCTGTTTCACGACGAGGACATCGAGTACGCCCGCCGCCTGGTCGAGGCCGGGGTGCCGTGCCAGGTGGACCTGGTGCCGGGCGCCTTCCACGGATTCGACTTCGTGGCTTCGAAAGCCCCGGTGGCGCAACGGTTTTTCCGTTTGCAGTGCGATGCGTTGCGGCCGGCCCTGTTCAGTCACATCGCGAAGTAGACGAGTTCGCCCCGGATCAGCGTCGCGGCCACCAGCCCCGCATCGAGTTCCCCCAGCACCGCGGCGGGCGGCTCGGACAGCACACAGAGGTCGCCCGGTTCGCCGATCTCGACGGTGCGCGGCCGGTCCGGGCGATCCGACCAGCCCAGGAACATCGTCAACGCCGTCCTGGCCGAGACACGTTCGCGCGCGTTGAGCACCTGGCCGCTGGGCGTGGTGCGCCACACCGCGGCCCGCATCGCGGCCCACGGATCGCCGTCGCCGAACGGCATGTCGGTGGACAGCGCCACGGAAATGTTCGCCTCGAGCAGTGAAGCGACCCGCCAGAGCTGCCCCTGCTCGTGTTCCGGTACCTCGGCCAGGTACTGATCACCGCGCTCGGCAACGAAATTGGGCTGCGTCACCACGGTGACACCGAGGTCGGCCAGGTCGGCCAGGTTGTCGTCGGGCACCACCGCAGCGTGTTCGATGCGGTCGAACGGATGGCTGCCGGCGGCGCGCAGGGCGGCGATCGTGACGACGAGTTGCGCCGCGGTCACACAGTGCACGGCGACCGGCTGCCCGGAGCGGTGCCGGTCACCGATCCACTCCGTCAGGGCCTCCAGGTCGAGGCGGTCGTCGTGCAGGATCTTCTTGCCGGGCACCAGCACTCGCACCCCGGGCCGGAACTGGCCGCTGCGGTGCGCCATCATCAGCGACACCAGACCTTCGACGTCGAGGTCGGGCGTGGCGTCGGTGACCCCGGTGACCCCGGTGGCGGTGATCCGCCGGCTCAGTTCGGCCAGGTCGGTTTCTCGGCGCTGCAGCGCCTTCGACCACGGATCGGCGCTGCGCAGCCGGCCGTCGGGATGGCCGGCGAGCCCGACGCGCCCCAGCGCCGCGGAGTTGAGCATCCACAGTGCCCCGCTGCGGTGCTGGACGCGCACCGGAACGTGGGCCCGGACGGCGTCGAGCACCGTCCGGTCCAGTTCCCCGGCCACCGATTCGTGGTAGCCCACGGCGCGGATCCACCCGTCCGGACCCGGCACGGCATTCGAAAGCGCATGCGCCAGTTGGTCTTTGGTTCGCACAGCGGGCGGCCCGACGGACAGCGAGTCCAGTGCCGACGCGGCCGAATGCAGGTGCACGTGGTGGTCGTGCAGGCCGGGCAGCACGGTGCCGCCCCCGGCGTCGAGTACGCCCTCCCCGGGCCGCGGGGTCAGGTCCGGCCGCACGTCTTCGATCCGCGCACCCGCCCGGATGTCGGTGGTGGTCCCGTCCAGCAGGGTGGCCCGCTTGATCAGCATGAGCGGCCTCGCCGGCCGGCGACCAGGTGTCGCACCGCGTCGTTGTCGGCCCCCAGGACGGCGGCGGTAGCAGTGACATCGGGCGCCCGCGGCGCCAGCACCGGCCGGTCACGGCCCGCGGAACAGAGCGGCAGCGCGGCATAGGTCGCGGCGACCGCGGCCATGGCCATCTCCACCAGCTCGCCGCCGCCGCGGTTCTGCGACTCCTGCACCGCCCGTGCGGCCTCCAGCCCGGTGAGCGGGTCGGCGATGGCGTCCCCGCAGAACACCGGTCCCGCGCCCACCAGCCCGCCGGCCACCGCGGCGTCGTCGCCGAACGCCGGTCGCCGCGACTGCGGCCCATGTCCGGTGATCCGCAGCCAGGTGCGGCCGGCCCGCGGCGGGATGTCGTCCGGCCCCAGGCGCCGGCGCGCCAGCGCGTCGGGCCGCGACCCCTCGATCACCACGTCGGCGACCGTCAGCAGCTCCCGCAACTCGCCGGCCTGCCGGTCGAAGTCCAGGCAGTAGGACAACTTGCCGCCGTTGATCCAGTCGAAGAACATCTGGTTGCCGGCCCGGGTGCCGTCGGGCCGGGTGGGACTTTCCACCTTGACGACGGTAGCGCCCGCCCGGGCCAGCAACTGCCCGCACAACGGGCCGGCCCACATCGAGGACAGGTCGGCCACCAGCAGACCGGCCGGGCCGGTGCCTGTCGCGCGCGGCGCCGTCTGCCGTATCCGCGGCGGTGCCGCGGCGCACTCCCCGAGGACGGCTGCGGGGATATCCAGCAGCTCCGCTCGCTCGACGATCAGTGCTGCCGGCGCAGCCGCCGCCCAGCGGTGCAGCGCGGGCCAGGGATCGTCAGCCACCGCGTCGGCCGACAACAGCGCGGGCACGGCGGCGACGTCGTCGGGGCGGGACAGCGTGATCGCGCACCAGCCGTCGCGTGCCGCAACGAGGTGGGTGGCACCGCCGGCCGACACCCGTCCGGCGCGGCGCAGCCCGAGCAGGCCGGCGCGCCCGGTCAGCCAGGTGGCGGCATCCGGGGCGAGGCGCGCGGCGTGATCGAGCACGTGGGCGCGGGAGAAGTCGGGACGCACCGCGGGCAGACCGGTCAGGTAGGCCAGGCCGCTGCGCCCCCACTCACGGGCGCAGTCGGCGGCACACCGGGCCGGAACCGAAGTCACCCCACCATGGTTGCTCGCAGCCGGTGCCGCAGGACTGCGGGGCCGGGTAGTCCCCCGCGTGTCACAGATGCAGCTCGGCGGACCTTTCCGAGACTATTAGGATGAGTTAACCCCTATTTGACGTGAATATAGTTTGTTGTCGACGTTTTCCCGCTATGGTTCGTATCGGCTTAGCCGATCAACATGACCGGGGGACATGACACGACCTCTCTGGTCGTGACCTAGCTAGTGGGCGGTTCCCATGTCTTACGTAATTGCGTCGCCGGACGTGCTGTCGGGCGCGGCTTCGAATCTGACGGGCCTCGGGGCCGCGCTGGAACGCGCCAACGCGGCCGCGGCGTCCTCCACCACCGAGTTGCTCGCGGCGGCACAAGACGAGGTGTCGGCCGCGATCGCCGCGCTGTTCGGCAGCCACGGCCAGGCCTACCAGACCGTCAGTGCGGAAGCGGCCGCCTTCCACGCCCGGTTCATCCAGGCCCTGTCGTCGGGCGCCAGCGCTTACACCGCGGCGGAGGCCGCCGCCGCGTCGCCGCTGCAGCCCCTGATCGACCTGATCAACCTGCCCACCGAGACACTGTTCGGCCGGCCTCTCATCGGTGACGGAGCCGACGGGCTCGACGGGACCGGCGCGGCGGGCAAGCCCGGCGGCTACCTGTACGGCAACGGCGGAAAAGGCGGCTCGGGTGCGCCCGGCTCAGCGGGCGGAGCCGGTGGTTCAGCCGGACTGATCGGTCATGGCGGCGCCGGAGGCGCCGGCGGGAACTCGGCGACCGGCGCCGGCGGAGCCGGCGGGGCCGGCGGCAACGGCGGTTGGTTGTACGGCAACGGCGGCGCCGGCGGCGCCGGTGGCAACAACACCGGCGGCGTGGGCACCGGCGGCCTCGGCGGGGTCGGTGGCACCGCCCGGCTGATCGGCAGCGGCGGAGCCGGCGGGGCCGGCGGATCCAGCGTCAGTGCCGACGGTGCGATCGGCGCCGCCGGTGGTGGCGGCGGTCTGCTGTACGGCAACGGCGGGGCCGGCGGGGCCGGCGGCAGCGCCACGGGCAACGGTGCCGGTGGCGCCGGTGGCGCCGGAGCCAACGCCGGGTTGTTCGGAAACGCCGGATTCGGCGGCGACGGCGGTGACGGCACCCTGCTCGGCGCGGGCGGCGCGGGCGGGTCCGGCGGCAACGCCGTGCTGGGCATCGCGGGTTCGGGCGGAGCGGGCGGTGACGCCGCCGGCACCGGAGCCGGCGGAGCCGGCGGTATCGGCGGCAATGCCTGGCTGGTGGGCCTGGGCGGGCACGGCGGAGCGGGCGGAACCAGCGCGGGCGCCGACGCCGGCGCCGGTGGTTCCGGTGGTGCCGCAGCACTGATCGGTTACGGCGGCAACGGCGGGGCCGGCGGCAGCAGCTCGGGCGGCTTCGGTGGCGCCGGGGGCGCGGGCGCCGCCGGTGGCCTGTTGATCGGCAGCGGCGGGGTGGGCGGCAACGGCGGTGCCAACCTGGGCGGCAGCGGCGCCGGTGGAGCCGGCGGGGCCGGCGGCAACGCCTGGCTGCTGGGTGAGGGAGGCTCCGGCGGTTCCGGGGCCGGCAGCGTGAGCGGGGTCGGTGGGGCGGGCGGCGCCGGAGCCAACGGCGGCGTCCTGATCGGCACCGGCGGGTCCGGCGGACACGGCGGATCGACGACATTCCTGAACGGCACCGCAGGCAACGGCGGTACTGCGGGTAACGCCTGGCTGTTCGGCCGGGGCGGCATCGGCGGCAGCGGCGGGAGCAGCACCAGCGGCCTCGGCGGCAACGGAGCGGGCGGCGGCAATGCCGGGTTCCTGCTCGGCAACGGCGGCGCCGGCGGCAACGGCGGGGCCGGCGGAGCGGGCGACGGCATCGGCGGCGGCGGCGGAAACTCCTGGCTGCTCGGCAACGGCGGCCACGGCGGTAACGGTGTGATCGGCGGCACCGCGGGCAGGGCCGGGTTCCTGATCGGCAACGGCGGCGACGGCGGCACCGCCCGTGCCGGCGCCAACGGCGGCCTGCTGTTCGGCGACGGCGGCAACGGCGGTAACGGCGGCGTCGAACTGCCCTCCGCCGGTGGTGCCGGCGGCCGGTCCTGGCTGCTGGGCAGCGGCGGCCACGGCGGGGCGGGCAGTGCCGGCGTCCTCGCCATCGCCGACGGCAACGGCTTCGCCGGCGGCAACGGCGGCGCGGCGGGACTGCTGTTCGGCTTCGGGGGTAACGGTGGCACCGGCGGCGCCGGGCTGGTCACCATCCCCGGTTCCGGCAACGGTGGCGCCGGTGGCGCCGGCGGTGACGCGGGATGGATCTGGGGTATCGGCGGCGACGGCGGCACGGGCGGCGCCGGCGGGACCGGCACCTTCCTCGCGACGGCCGGCCACGGTGGCGCGGGCGGCAACGGCGGCACCGCCCGCATCTTCGGCACCGGCGGCAACGGCGGCGCGGGCGGCAGCGGAGGCGACCACAACGTCAGCGCGGCCGGCGGCGACGGAGGTCAGGGCGGCAATGCCGGGGGTAGCGGATTCATCTACGGCAACGGTGCGTCCGGTGGTGCCGGCGGCGCAGGCGGGGCCGGCGGACCCGGCGCGACCGGCGGAACGGGCGGCAACGGCGGCGCAGGCGCATCGACGCTGCTGCTGGGCAACGGTGGTGGCGGCGGCGCCGGAGGCGCGGCAGGCGACGGAAGCAATGCCGCCGGTGCGGGTGCAGCCGGTGGCTACGGCGGCGCCGCAGGCAACAGCGGATTCATCTTCGGCAACGGCGGCGCCGGCGGCGTCGGCGGCGCCGGCGGCGACAATCTGAGCCCGCAGCCGGGTGGACCTGGCGGCAACGGCGGCGGCGGCGGTAGCGCCACCATCATCGGCAATGGCGGAAACGGTGGCGGCGGCGGCGCCGGTGGTATCGGCGCTCCGGTCGGGACCACCGGAACCGGTGGCGGCGGCGGCCGTGGCGGCATCTTCGGCCAGCCTGGGACCGCGGGATAGCTCCCCGATATCCAGCCTGCGTCGGAACTATCCGTAAACCGAAGGCAGGGTCGGTACCGCGCGTCATAGCAAACTCACATTTTGGTGCCCGCCCTGGGCCGTTAAGCGCCGTCTGGATGTCTCAAGTGTGGCCCAGACCACTTTTTAGAGACTATTTTGATGATTTACGCTGTTTTTGGACAAAAGTCAGTATGGTCTCAGGGTTTTACAGCTATCGTCCGTATCGGCCTGGCCGATCAGCATGACCTGGGGACATCAAAGGCGACCTCTTAGGTCGTGACCTAGCTAGTGGGCGGTTTCCCAATGTCATACGTAATTGCATCTCCGGATGTGCTCTCAGCCGCGGCTTCGGACCTCGCCGGTCTCGGGTCCACGCTGGAGCGCGCCAACGCGGCTGCGGCGGCCTCCACCACCCAGTTGCTGGCCGCGGCGCAAGACGAGGTGTCGACCGCAATCGCCGCGCTGTTCGGCAACCACGGGCAGGCCTATCAGACGGTCAGCGCCCAGGCCGCCGCGTTCCACAGCCAGTTCCTGCAGAGCCTGTCTTCGGGCGCAAGTGCATACGGCCTGGCCGAGGCCACCAACGCCGCGCCGCTGGCCGGGCTGGAGCAGGCGGTGCTCGGCGCAATCAACGCCCCCACGCAGATCTTTCTCGGTCGCCCGCTGATCGGTGACGGAGCTAACGGCAGTACTCCCGGTGCGGCCGGTGGCGCGGGCGGATTGCTGTACGGCAACGGCGGCTCCGGCGCCGCGGGCGCAGCCGGGCAGGCCGGCGGTGCGGGCGGTAGTGCCGGATTGATCGGCAACGGCGGGGCCGGCGGGGCCGGCGGTGCTTCGACGATCGGCAACGGCGGCGCCGGTGGTGCGGGCGGCAGCGGTGGCTGGCTGTACGGCAGCGGTGGTGTCGGTGGAGCCGGCGGCGCCAACCTCAACGCGCTGGGCACCGGCGGCGCCGGTGGCGCCGGCGGCCGGGCCTGGCTGATCGGCGCGGGCGGAACCGGCGGCGCCGGCGGAACCGGCGCGAACGGCGGCTGGGGCGCGGCCGGCGGCAACGGCGGCTACCTGTACGGCGACGGCGGGACTGGCGGGGCCGGTGGCGGCAACACCAGTCCGACCGGCGTCGGCGGGAGTGGCGGCCGCGGCGGCGACGCGTACTTGTTCAGCAACGGTGGAGCGGGCGGATCCGGCGGTGCCGGTCCGACCGTGGGCGGTCAGGCCGGGTTCGGCGGCCACGGCGGCCACGGCGGTCTGCTCACCGGCAGCGGCGGTGCCGGTGGTGCCGGCGGCATGGGTGCGACCGGCGGCGGCGGTGGAGCGGGCGGCGACGCAGGATGGCTGTCCGGCGGTTCGGGCGGCGCCGGCGGCGCCGGCGGCATCGGTCAGACGGGCAACGGAGGCCTGGGCGGGGCCGGGGGCTCCGGCGGGCTCTACGGCGCCGGCGGTGCGGGCGGTACCGGCGGTGCCGGCGCGGCGGTCGGCGGCACCGGTGGGCTGGGTGGTAACGCGGGCTGGCTGCTGGGCACCGGCGGCACCGGTGGCAGCGGCGGCGCCAGCGGCGCCGGCAACCCCGGCGGCACCGGCGGCGCCGGAGGCAACGGCGGATGGCTGTACGGCAACGGCGGGGTCGGCGGTAACGGCGCCAACGGCGGCGCGGGCTCGACCGGCATCAACGGTGGCACCGGGGGTAACGGCGGTGCGGGCGGCCGGGGCGGCCTGCTCTTCAGTGACGGCGGCAACGGCGGCAACGGCGGGGTCGGCGGCAAGGGCGGGATCGGTACCCAGGGCGCCAACGGGATCGACGGAACCTATCCCGGCGGCAACGGCACCGACGGCGGCGACGGCGGCATCGGCGCTATCGGCGGTAACGGCGGTAACGGTGGCGCGGGCGGCCGCGGTGGCCTGCTGTTCGGCGAGTCCGGCATCACCGGCCGTGGTGGGGCCGGCGGTGACGGCGGCACGGGCGGCATCGGCGGCAACGGCGGCAACGGCGCGGCGGGCAACGCCGCCAACCCCAACGGCGGCAACGGCGGCAATGGCGGCAACAACGGCGTCGGCGCCGCCGGCGGCACAGGCGGTTCCGGATCGGTCGTCGGGGCACACGGCAAGGCCGGCACCACGATCACCGGCACCGGGGGTAACGGTGGAAACGGTGGGGCCGGCTACGACGCGTCCCTGGGTTCGGTCGCCGGCGCCAGTGGCGGCAACGGCGGTAGCGGCGGCCACGGCGGCAATTACGGCAACGGCGGCGCCGGCGGGGCCGGCGGTAACGGTGCGGCCGGCAAGGCGGGCGTCAACGGGATCAACCCCGGCGACAGCGGCACCAGTGGCTTCGCCGGTGGGTCCGGCGGTAGCGGCGGTGCCGGCGGCAACGGCGGTTCCATCTCCGGCAACAGCGGTGCCGGCGGTGCCGGCGGTCACGGCGGCGCCGGTGGCGCCGGTGGCATCGGTGTCGACGGCAAGGACGGCGCGGCCGCGGGTCAGGCCGGCCAGTCCGGTGGCAGCGGTGGCGACGGCGGGTCCGGCGGCAGCGGTGGGGCCGGCGGCAAGGCCGGCACGGTGCTGGGCAAGGGCGTCACGGCCGCGTCGGGCGCCGGTGGCGCCGGTGGTGACGGTGGCGCGGCCGGGCGGCCCGGCGACGGCGGCGTGGGCGCGGGCGGGGACGCCAACCACATCGACGGCGCCGCGGGCGGCAAGGGCGGTAACGCCGGGACCGCGGGCGCGGGCGGCAGCGGCGGACAGAACGGCAGCGGTGCCGGCACCGGCGCCAAGGGCGCCGACGGCGCCGCGGTGGTCGGTCCGGCCGGCTCCGGTGGCGACGGCGGTGCGGGTTACAGCGCGACCGTGGCCGGTGCCAACGGCGGCAGCGGTGGCGCGGGCGGCGACGGCGGAAACATCGGTAACGGCGGTAACGGTGGCGCCGGGGGCAACGGCGCGGCAGGCGCCAACGGCATCACCGGTGTGAGCGCGGGCGACAGCGGCACCAATGGCCTGGCCGGCGGTAAGGGCGGCGACGGCGGTGCCGGTGGCGCGGCGGGCGGCGCGGGCACTCATGGCGGCGCCGGCGGAGCGGGCGGCCAGGGCGGCGGGGGCGGCAAGGGCGGCAGCGGTGTCGACGGCTCCGGTGGCATCGCCACCAACGGCGATGGCGGCGCCGGCAAGGCCGGCGGCAATGCCGGTAGCGGTGGCGCCGGCGGCGATGGCGGTAAAGGCGGCGCCGCGGGCGGAACCGGCCTCGGCGGTGCGGCCGGAACGGCCGGCAGCGGTGGTGCGGCGGGCAGCGGCGGCGACGCCGGTGTGGCAGGCAAGGGCGGCGCGGGCGCCGGCGGTGCGAACGGTGCGGCCGGGGTCAACAACGGCGCGGGCTACGCCGGCGGTGACGGTGGTGCCGGCGGTAAGGGCGGCGACGGCGGTAAGGGTGGCGTCGGCGGGGCGGCCGGCACTGGTCTCGGGGGCGGCGCGGGCGCCAACGGCAATGGTGGCGCGGCCAGCAGCGGCGGCGCCGGCGGCGCGGCCGGTAGCGGTGGCGCGGGTGTGGACGGCGCCAACGGCACGGCCGGAGTCAACAACGGCGCGGGTGTGGCCGGCGGTGACGGCGGTGCCGGCGGCAAGGGCGGCGCCGGCGGGACCGGCGGCACCGGTGGCCAGGCCGGTGGATCCGGCGCGACCGCGGGCGTTGACGGCAAGGGCGGCGCCGGCGGGCAGGGCGGCAACGCGGGCACGGCCGGCGACGGTGGTCGTGGCGCCGATGGCGTGACGGGCCTCGTCGACGGCGGGGCGGGCGGCAAGGGCGGCAACGCCGGCGCGGTGGGCGCCGGCGGCGCCGGTGGCATCGGTCCGGCCGGCACCGGCGCGACCGGCCTCAGCGGGCTGGGCGCCAACGGTGGCGACGGCGGCGCCGGCGGCAACGGTTTGGCCGGATCCAACGGGACCAACGGTGTGGGTGCCGGCGCCAGCGGCGGCAATGGTCAGGCCGGCGGCCGGGGCGGCGACGGTGGTGCCGGCGGCACGGCCAGCGGCTCGGGCACGCACGGCGGCGACGGCGGCGCCGGTGGCGTCGGCGGCACCGGCGGCAAGGGCGGCAGCGGTGTGGATGGCGGCAACGGGCAGCTCGGCAACGGCACCGGACAGAACGGCCAGGCCGGCGGCAACGCCGGTGCCGGCGGCGACGGTGGAGCCGGTGGTAAGGGTGGCGACGCGGGTAGCGGCGGCACCGGCGGCGGGTCCCAGGGCAACGCGGGTAGCGGCGGCGCCGCGGGTAGCGGCGGCGACGCGGGTACCGCGGGCAAGGGCGGTAACGGAGCCGGCGGCGCGAACGGCGTTGCCGGGGTCAACAACGGCGCCGGCTACGCCGGTGGCGACGGCGGAGCAGGCGGCAAGGGCGCCAACGGCGGTAACGGCGGCGCCGGTGGTCAGGCCGGTGCCGGCGGGGGCGGCAGCGCGGGCAAGGACGGCAACGGCGGTGCGGCCAGCAGCGGTGGCGCGGGTGGCGCTGCCGGTAGCGGTGGCGCCGGCGTCAACGGTGCCAACGGCACCGCCGGGGTCAACAACGGCGCCGGTGTCGCCGGCGGCGACGGCGGGGCCGGCGGCAAGGGCGGCGACGGTGGTGTCGGCGGGACGGGCGGCAAGGCCGGTGGTGGCACCGGTAGCGCCGGCGCCGACGGCTCCGGCGGCGCGGGCGGTCTCGGCGGCAACGCCGGCACCGCCGGTGACGGTGGCCGCGGTGCCGATGGCGTGACCGGCGCCATCGACGGTGGCGCAGGCGGTAAGGGCGGCAACGCCGGCGCGGTCGGCGCCGGTGGCGCCGGCGGCCTGGGGCTGGCCGGCAACGGCGCGAACGGGCTCGCGGGGTCCGGCGCGAACGGCGGTAACGGTGGTGCCGGCGGTAACGGTCTGAACGGTGTCAACGGCACCGACGGCGTCAATGCCGGTGACAGCGGCACCAACGGTCAGGCCGGCGGCAAGGGCGGCGACGGCGGTGCCGGTGGCACGGCCAGCGGCTCGGGCACCCACGGCGGCAGCGGTGGGGCCGGCGGTAAGGGTGGCCAGGGCGGCAAGGGCGGCAGCGGCGTCAACGGCGGCAACGGGGTTGCCACCGATGGCGCCGGGCAGGCCGGTCAGGCCGGCGGCAACGCCGGCAGCGGTGGTGACGGCGGAGCCGGCGGCAAGGGCGGCGATGCCGGCAGCGGCGGCACCGGCGGCGGCGTCGCAGGCACCGCGGGCAGCGGTGGTGATGCCGGTAGCGGCGGCGCGGCCGGAATCGCCGGCAAGGGCGGCATCGGTGCCCACGGTCACGACGGCACCGCCGGGGTCAACAGCGGCGCCGGCTACGCCGGCGGCGACGGTGGAGCAGGCGGCAAGGGCGCCAACGGCGGTAACGGCGGCGCCGGTGGTCAGGCGGGTACGGGCGCCGGCGGCAGCGCGGGCAAGGACGGCAACGGCGGCGCGGCCAGCAGTGGTGGCGCCGGCGGGGCGGCCGGGGCCGGTGGCGCCGGCGCCAACGGCGCCAACGGCACTGCCGGGGTCAACAACGGCGCCGGTGTCGCCGGCGGCGACGGCGGGGCCGGCGGCAAGGGCGGCGACGGCGGCACGGGCGGAACCGGCGGCAAGGCCGGCGGTGGCTCCGGCAGCGCGGGTACCGACGGCAAGGGCGGCGCGGGCGGTCTGGGCGGCAACGCCGGCATCGCCGGCGACGGTGGCCGCGGTGCCGACGGAGTGACGGGCGCCATCGACGGCGGGGCCGGCGGCAAGGGCGGCAACGCCGGGACGGTGGGCGCGGGCGGTGCCGGCGGCCTCGGTCCGGCCGGTAACGGTGCCAACGGAGTCGCGGGGGCCGGTGCGAACGGCGGCAACGGCGGTGCCGGCGGTAACGGTCTGAACGGTGTCAACGGCACCAACGGCATCAATGCCGGCGACAACGGCGGCAACGGCTTTGCCGGTGGCCGGGGTGGCGACGGCGGTGCCGGCGGCACGGCCAGCGGAGCGGGTACCCACGGCGGCGCCGGCGGCGCCGGCGGCCAGGGTGGCACCGGCGGCAAGGGCGGCTCCGGTCTCAACGGCGGCAACGCGGTGGCCGGAGAAGACGCGTACGGCACCGGTATCGGCGGGGGCCAGGCCGGCGGCAACGCCGGGGCCGGCGGTGACGGCGGTGCCGGCGGTAAGGGCGGTGACGCCGGAAGCGGCGGCACCGGCGGCGGTGTCGCGGGCATTGCGGGCAGCGGCGGCGCGGCCGGTAGCGGTGGCGCGGCAGGTACCGCGGGCAAGGGCGGCAACGGCGCGAGCGGCGCCAACGGGGTGGCCGGAGTCAACAACGGTGCCGGTTACGCCGGTGGTGACGGCGGGGCCGGCGGTAACGGCGCCAACGGCGGTAACGGCGGCGCCGGTGGTCAGGCCGGCGCGGGCGCCGGCGGCAGCGCGGGCAAGGACGGCAACGGCGGCGCGGCCAGCAACGGCGGCGCCGGCGGCGCGGCCGGCAAGGGCGGCGCCGGTGTCACCGGCGCCAACGGGGTGGCCGGTGTGAACAACGGCGCCGGTGTCGCCGGTGGTGACGGTGGGGCCGGTGGCAAGGGTGGCGCCGGCGGCACGGGCGGAACCGGCGGCAAGGCCGGCGGCCTCACCGGCAGCGCCGGCGCCGACGGCTTCGGCGGGGCCGGCGGCAAGGGCGGCAACGCCGGCACGGCCGGCGACGGCGGCCGCGGCGCCGACGGGGTGACCGGGGCCATCGACGGCGGGGCCGGTGGCAAGGGCGGCAACGCCGGCGCGGTGGGCCAGGGCGGCACCGGTGGTGCCGGCGCAGCGGGCAAGGGCGCGGACGGCCTGGGCGGCTCCGGTGCCAACGGCGGTAACGGTGGTGCCGGCGGTAACGGTCTGGCAGGGGCGAACGGCACCGACGGCGTCAACGCCGGCGACAGCGGCACTAACGCTCAGGCCGGCGGCAAGGGCGGCGACGGCGGTGCCGGTGGCACGGCCAGCGGCTCGGGCACCCACGGCGGCAACGGTGGCGCGGGTGGCGTCGGCGGAACCGGCGGCAAGGGCGGCTCGGGCATCAGCGGTGCCCTCGGGCAGGTCACCAACGGTGCCGGCGGCAACGGCCAGGCCGGCGGCAACGCCGGGGCCGGCGGTGACGGCGGCGCAGGCGGTAGGGGCGGTGACGCCGGCAGCGGTGGCACCGGTGGCGGTGTCGCGGGCAACGCGGGCAGCGGCGGCGCGGCCGGTAGCGGTGGCGCGGCAGGTACCGCGGGCAAGGGCGGCAACGGCGCGAGCGGCGCCAACGGGGTGGCCGGAGTCAACAACGGTTCCGGTTACGCCGGTGGTGACGGCGGCGCGGGCGGTGCCGGCGCCAACGGCGGCAAGGGCGGCGCCGGCGGCGCGGCCGGTGTGGGCGCCGGTGCCAGTGCAGGCGCCAACGGCAACGGCGGCGCGGCCAGCAACGGCGGCGCGGGCGGCGCAGCGGGCTCCGGCGGTGCCGGTATCACCGGCGCGAATGGAGTGGCCGGAATCAACGCGGGCGCCGGCCAGGCCGGTGGCGACGGCGGCGCCGGCGGCAAGGGCGGTGCCGGTGGCACCGGTGGCACCGGCGGTCAGGCCGGCGGTGCCGGCGCCACCGCGGGCGCCGACGGCAAGGGCGGCGCAGGCGGTCAGGGCGGCAACGCCGGCGTAGCCGGTGACGGTGGCCGCGGCGCCGACGGCACCAGCACATTCGTCGACGGCGGAGCCGGCGGCAAGGGTGGTAGCGCGGGCGCGGTCGGCGCCGGCGGGACCGGCGGTTCCGGACCTGCGGGCAAGGGCGCGGACGGCCTGGGCGGCTCCGGTGCCAACGGCGGTGACGGCGGCGCCGGCGGTAACGGCGCGGCCGGGGCCAACGGCGAGAACGGCGTCAACGCCGGCGCCAATGGCACCAACGGTCAGGCCGGCGGCAAGGGCGGCGACGGCGGCGCGGGCGGCGCGGCCAGCGGCTCGGGCACGCACGGCGGTAACGGCGGGGCCGGTGGTATCGGCGGGACCGGCGGCAAGGGCGGCTCGGGTGTCGACGGCAACAACGGCATCGCCAGCGCCGGCGCCAGCGGCAACGGCCAGGCCGGCGGCAACGCGGGCAGCGGTGGCGACGGCGGCGCCGGCGGTAGGGGCGGTGACGCCGGCAGCGGTGGCACCGGCGGCGGTGTCGCGGGCAACGCGGGCAGCGGCGGCGCGGCCGGTAGCGGTGGCGCCGCAGGCAGCGCGGGCAAGGGCGGCGCAGGCGCCGTCGGTCACGACGGCATCTCCGGGCTCAACAACGGCGCCGGCTATGCCGGTGGTGACGGCGGCGCGGGCGGTGCCGGCGCCAACGGCGGTAAGGGCGGCGCCGGCGGCGCGGCCGGTGTGGGCGCCGGCGCCAGCGCAGGCGCCAACGGCAACGGCGGCGCGGCCAGCAACGGCGGCGCGGGCGGCGCAGCGGGCTCCGGCGGTGCCGGTATCACCGGCGCCAACGGAGTGGCCGGAATCAACGCGGGCGCCGGCCAGGCCGGTGGCGACGGCGGCGCCGGCGGCAAGGGCGGCGCCGGTGGCACCGGCGGCACCGGCGGTCAGGCCGGCGGTGCCGGCGCCACCGCGGGCGCCGACGGCAAGGGCGGCGCAGGCGGTCAGGGCGGCAACGCCGGCGTAGCCGGTGACGGTGGCCGCGGCGCCGACGGCACCAGCACATTCGTCGACGGCGGAGCCGGCGGCAAGGGTGGTAGCGCGGGCGCGGTCGGCGCCGGCGGGACCGGCGGTTCCGGACCTGCGGGCAAGGGCGCGGACGGCCTGGGCGGCTCCGGTGCCAACGGCGGTGACGGCGGCGCCGGCGGTAACGGCGCGGCCGGGGCCAACGGCGAGAACGGCGTCAACGCCGGCGCCAATGGCACCAACGGTCAGGCCGGCGGCAAGGGCGGCGACGGCGGCGCGGGCGGTACGGCCAGCGGCGTCGGCACCCAGGGCGGCGACGGCGGGGCCGGTGGTATCGGCGGGACCGGCGGCAAGGGCGGCTCGGGTGTCGACGGCAACAACGGCATCGCCAGCACCGGCGCCGGCGGAAACGGCCAGGCCGGCGGCAACGCCGGGGCCGGTGGCGACGGCGGCGCCGGCGGTAAGGGCGGCGCGGCCGGCAGCGGTCCCACCGCCGGCAAGGCCGGCGATGGCGGAGCGGCCGGCAGCGGTGGCGCGGCAGGCACGGCGGGCAAGGGCGGCGCGGGCGCCGTCGGCCACGACGGCATCTCCGGGATCAACAGCGGCGCCGGCTATGCCGGCGGTGACGGCGGCGCGGGCGGCAACGGCGCCAACGGCGGCAATGGCGGCGTCGGCGGCGCCGCCGGCACCGGCACCGGCGGCAAGGCGGGCGCGAACGGCAACGGCGGAGCCGCCAGCAGCGGTGCCGCCGGTGGAGCGGCCGGCAGCGGTGGTGCCGGTATCACCGGCGCCAACGGTCAGGCCGGCGTGAACGCCGGCGCGGCTCAGGCCGGCGGTAGCGGCGGCGCCGGCGGCAAGGGCGGCGACGGCGGCACAGGTGGCACCGGCGGTAAGGCCGGTGGCGCCGGCGCCACTGCGGGCGCCAACGGCAAGGGCGGCGACGGCGGTCAGGGCGGTAACGCCGGCACGGCCGGCGATGGTGGCCGTGGCGCCGACGGCACCAGTGCGTTCACCGACGGCGGAGCCGGCGGCAAGGGCGGCGATGCCGGCGCGATCGGCGCCGGCGGCAAGGGCGGCAGCGGGCTGGCCGGCAACGGCACCACCGGCGCCGACGGCACCGGGGCCAATGGCGGCAAGGGCGGCGACGGCGGTAACGGCGCAGCCGGCGCTGCCGGCAAGAACGGCGTCAACGCCGGCGACAGCGGCGCCAACGGTTCGGCCGGCGGCAAGGGCGGCGACGCTGGTGCCGGCGGCACGGCCAGCGGCAAGGGCGTCGGCGGCACCGGCGGGCAGGGCGGCACCGGCGGTACCGGTGGCTCCGGCGGCTCCGGCGTCGACGGCGGTAATGGCGTGGCCGGCGTCAACAGCGGCGCGGGCCAGGCCGGCGGCAACGCCGGTGCCGGCGGCACCGGCGGTGCCGGCGGTCGAGGCGGCGATGCCGGCGGCGCAGGCACCGGTGGCGGCACGGCGGGCAAGGCAGGCAGCGGCGGCGCCGCCGGGTCCGGTGGCGACGCGGGCCTCGCCGGCAAGGGCGGCATCGGCGCTGCCGGCGCCAATGGTCTGGCCGGAGTGAACGGTGGAGCCGGCACCGCCGGCGGCAACGGCGGTTCTGGCGGTAACGGCGCCAATGGCGGCAACGGCGGCGCCGGCGGCGCGGCCGGCACCGGGACCGGCGGGACCGCGGGCGCCAACGGCAGCGGCGGCGCGGCCAGCAGTGGCGGTGCAGGCGGCGCGGCCGGCAACGGTGGCGCCGGAGTCAACGGCGCCAACGGCGTGGCCGGCGTCAACAGCGGAGCCGGCGTGGCCGGTGGCGACGGTGGTGCCGGCGGCAAGGGCGGGGCCGGCGGGACCGGTGGCACCGGCGGGTCGGCCGGTGGCGCCGGGGCGACGGCCGGCGCCAACGGCAAAGGCGGCAACGGCGGTCAGGGCGGCAACGCCGGCACTGCCGGTGACGGCGGCCGCGGCGCCGACGGCACCAGCGCGTTCGTCGACGGCGGCGCAGGCGGCAAGGGCGGCAACGCGGGCGCGGTAGGCCTCGGCGGTACGGCGGGTAGCGGCGCGGGTGGCAGCGGCACCAATGGAGCCGGCGGCTCTGGGGCCAATGGTGGTCGCGGCGGTGCCGGCGGTAACGGCGCGGCCGGCGCCAACGGCAGCAACGGCGTCAACCCCGGCGACAGCGGCACCAACGGTCAGGCCGGCGGTAAGGGCGGCGACGGCGGTGCCGGCGGTACGGCCAGCGGCGTCGGGACCACCACCGGCAACGGTGGGGCCGGCGGCCAGGGTGGCGCCGGCGGAACGGGTGGCTCCGGCGTCGCCGGTGCCAGCGGCACGACGACCACCGGAATCGGTAACGCCGGACAGGCCGGCGGCAACGCCGGCGCCGGCGGCGCGGGCGGCGCGGGTGGCGCCGGCGGTGCAGCCGGAACGCCGGGCACGGGTATCGCCAAGGGCATCTCCGGCAACGGCGGCTCGGGCGGTAACGGCGGAGCTGCCGGGACGGCCGGCGCGGGTGGCGCCGGGGCCAACGGCGCGAACGGCGTCTCCGGCGTCAACAACGGTGCCGGCTACGCAGGCGGTAATGGCGGCGCCGGCGGTAACGGCGCTGCGGGCGGCAAGGGCGGCAACGCCGGCGCGGCCGGCGGCACCGGAGCCAGCGCAGGCAATAACGGCAGTGGCGGCGCCGGCAGCAACGGTGGCGCCGGCGGCGCGGCCGGATCGGGCGGCACCGGCATCACCGGCGCCAACGGACTGGCCGACTCCAGCAAGTACGGCAACGGCATCGGCGGCGGCCAGGCCGGCGGCGACGGCGGTGCCGGTGGCACCGGCGGCAAGGGCGGCGCCGGCGGTGGCGGCGGAGCTGCCGGCACGGGTGGTAGCGGCGGTTCCGCGGGCGCCAACGGCAGCGGCGGCGCCGGCGGCAAGGGCGGCAACTCCGGCGCGGCCGGCAGCGGCGGCGACGGCGCGGGCGGCACCGCGACCAACCCCAACGGCGGCGCCGGCGGGGCCGGCGGTAACGCCGGGGCCACCGGCGCGGGTGGCGCCGGCGGCGCGGCGGGCAGCGGCGGCACGGGCGGCAGCAACGGCAGCACCGGCGGCACCGGCACCGGCGCCAACGGCGGCAACGGCGGCGCGGGCGGCAACGGTATCGCCGGCACAGCCGGCCCCAACGGCGTCAACGCGAACAACCCCAACGGCACCGACGGCACCGCAGGTGGCAACGGTGGGGCCGGTGGCGCCGGCGGTAAGGGCGCCGGCAGCGGCTTCAAGGGCGGCACCGGCGGCCTGGGCGGTAACGGCGGCGTCGGTGGCGCCGGCGGCAGCGGCATCGACGGCAGCAACGGCGTGGCCACCACCGGCATCGGCGGATCGGGCACGGCCGGCGGCAACGCCGGTAACGGCGGCGCCGGCGGCAGCGGCGGCGCGGGCGGCGCCGCGGGCGCGGCCAACGGCAGCGCCGGTGCGGGCACCGCGGGCAGCGGCGGCAACGCCGGCAAGGGTGGCAACGCGGGCACCGCCGGCAACGGCGGCAACGGCGCGGCGGGCGCCAACGGCACCTCGGGCTTCAACAACGGCGCCGGCTATGCCGGCGGCGACGGTGGCGCCGGCGGTAAGGGCGGCAACGGTGGCGCCGGTGGCACCGGCGGAGCGGCCGGTGCCACCAACGGCGGCACCGCGGGCACCGCGGGCACCAACGCCAATGGCGGCAACGCGAGCAACGGTGGCGCCGGTGGCGCGGCCGGAGCCGGCGGCACCGGTATCACCGGGGCCAACGGCGTCAGCGACCAGAACAACTACAACAACGGCATCGGCGGCGGCCAGGCCGGTGGCGACGGCGGCGCCGGTGGCACCGGTGGAGCCGGTGGAGCCGGCGGTAAGGGCGGAGCGGCCGGCGGAGCCGGGGCAACCGCAGGCACCAACGGCAACGGCGGCATCGGCGGCAAGGGCGGCAACGCCGGCACACCCGGCAGCGGCGGCAACGGTGCAGCCGGCACCAGCACCAACCCGAACGGCGGCGCGGGCGGCAACGGCGGCAACGCCGGTGCCGTCGGCAAGGGCGGTGCCGGTGGCACCAACGGCGGCGGTGGCACCGCGGCCAGCGGCGCCAACGGCACCAACGTCACCGGTCCGGTCGGCAATGGTGGCAACGGCGGCAGCGGGTTCAACCCGCAGGCTGCCGGAGCCAGCGGCGGCAACGGCGGGGCCGGCGGTGACGGCGGCAACTACGGGAACGGCGGCAACGGCGGGGCCGGCGGCAACGGCGTGGCCGGCAACGACGGCAGCGCCGGGGTGAAGGCGGGCGACAGCGGCGGCAACGCGCAGGCCGGTGGATCCGGCGGCGACGGTGGCCGCGGCGGCAAGGCCGGGGTGAACTTCGGCAACGGCGGCGCCGGCGGGGCCGGCGGCAGCGGTGGCAACGGTGGCAACGGCGGGACGGGTCAGGACGGCGCAGCCGGTGTGGCCGGCGTCAACAACGGCGCCGGCGGCGCGGGCGGCAACGGAGGCAACGGCGCCAGCGGCGGCAACGGCGGCAACGGCGGGGTCGGCGGCACCTCGACGAAGGGCAGCGCCGGCGCCTCCGGCGCCGGTGGCAACGCCGGCAACGGCGGCAATGCCGGAACGCCGGGCAACGGCGGCATCGGCGCCGCGGGCACCGCGACCAACCCGAACGGTGGCGCCGGCGGTAACGGCGGCAACGTGGGCACCGTGGGCGCCGGCGGAACCGGCGGCAGCAACGGCAACGGCATCGGCACCGGCAAGTACGGGATCGACGGCGCGACGCCGCTGACACCGGTCGGCAACGGCGGCGCCGGCGGCGCCGGATTCACCTCGACGGCTGCCGGAGCCAACGGCGGCGACGGCGGTGCCGGCGGCAAGGGCGGCAACTACGGCAGCGGCGGCGCCGGCGGCGACGGCGGTAACGGCGTGGCGGGCGCGGTCGGCAAGGACGGCGTCAGCCCGGGTGAAAACGGCGGCACGGGCCAGGCCGGCGGCGCCGGCGGCAAGGGTGGCGCCGGTGGCGACGCCGGCACCAATCTCGGTGACGGTGGCGCCGGCGGCAACGGCGGGACCGGAGCCAACGGCGGCACCGGCGGCACTGGTCACGACGGCGCCAACGGCGTCTCCGGCCTCGACGAGTACGGCAACGGCAAGGGCGGCGGCCAGAACGGCGGCAACGGCGGCAACGGTGGTGTGGGCGGCAACGGTGGCGCCGGCGGCGCCGGCGGCAAGGCCGGCCTGTACGGCACCGCCGGCACGGTCGGCAACGGCGGCAACGCCGGCAACGGCGGTGCCGCGGGCGCGTCGGGCAGCGGCGGCAACGGCGCGGCCGGCATCGCCGGCAGCACTGCCGGCGGCAACGGCGGCAACGGCGGCAAGGTCGGGACCGCGGGCGGCGGCGGAACCGGCGGCCTGGACGGCGGCGGCGACCCGAGCGGCGCGAACGGGACCGCGGGTGCCGCCTTCACCGGTCCGTCCGGCAACGGCGGTGACGGCGGCGTCGGCTACACCTGGGCGCCCAACGCCACCGACGCCAACGGCGACGGCCTGGCCGGCGGCGCAGGCGGCCAGGGCGGTAGCGGCGGCAGCAACGGCAACGGCGGCAAGGGCGGCGCCGGCGGTAGCGGCTCCAACGGTGCCAACGGCATCAACGGGTCCAACACCGGCGACTCCGGAACCAACGGCGGCAAGGGCGGCGCCGGCGGCGCCGGCGGCGCGGGCGGCGCGGGCGGCAACACCATTGGAAACGGCGGTGACGGCGGAGTCGGCGGCAATGCCGGCAGCGGCGGCAACGGCGGCAACGGCGTCGACGGTCACGACGGCGTGGCCAACTCGAACAAGTACGGCACCGGCATCGGCGGCGGCCAGAACGGCGGCAACGGCGGCACCGGCGGCCTGGGCGGCGACGGCGGCACCGGCGGCAAGGGCGGCACCAGCGGACCTAACGGTGTGGCGGGCGCGGGCGCGGCCGGCGGCAATGCGGGTAACGGCGGCAACGGCGGCCTGCAGGGCAACGGCGGTAACGGCGCGGCCGGTACGGCGGCCAACCCCGACGGCGGGGCCGGCGGCAAGGGCGGCAACCCGGGCACCGGCGTGAGCGGCGGCACCGGTGGTGCCGGCGGCGCCAACGGCAGCGGTTCGGGCTCCGGCGCCAAGGGTGCCAACGGCAGCGGCGGCAGCACCCCGACCGGCGTCGGCGGCAACGGCGGTAACGGCGGCGACGGCTACAACGCCACCACGCCCGGCGCCAACGGCGGCAAGGGCGGTGCCGGTGGCGACGGCGGCCTCTACGGCGACGGCGGCACCGGCGGCAACGGCGGCAACGGCGCGGCCGGCAAGGCAGGCGCCAACGGCACCATCGACGATCCCAACGGCGCCAACGGCCAGACCGGTGGCAGCGGCGGGGCCGGCGGAGACGGCGGCAACAGCGGCACCCTGAACGGCAAGGGCGGCGCGGGCGGAAACGCCGGCAAGGGCGCGGCCGGCGGCGCCGGTGGCAACGGCCTCAACACCAACGTCGGCGAGGGCGGCAACGCCGGCAACGGCGGCGACGGCGGACTCGGCGCGGCCGGCGGCAAGGGCGGCAACGGCTACCTGGGCGGTGGCAAGGGCGGCGACGGCAGCGACCCCGGCGCCGGCGGCAGCGCCGGCACGCCCGGCACCGGCCCCGGCGGCAGCGGCTCCAACGGCAAGGCCGGCACCACTCCCACCAGCCCGACCGGCAACGGCGGTAACGGCGGCAACGCCTTCGGCGTCCCGGGTGCCGGACAGACCGGCTACGCCGGCGGCGACGGCGGCAACGCGGGGGCCTACGGCAATGGCGGCAACGGCGGGGACGGGTTCACCGGTGGCACCGGGGTGACCGGCACCACCGGCCCGACCGGCGGCACCGGCGGCGTCGGCGGTACCGGCGGCGACGGCGGCGCGGCCGGCAAGGGCGGCAACGGCGGCACCATCGCCGGCAACAGCGGCAACGGCGGCAAGGGCGGCGACGGCGGAGCCGGCGGCGTCGGCGGCAAGGGCGGCGCCGGTGACCCCAACTTCGTTATCAACGGCGGCAACGGTGGCAACGCCGGCAACGGCGGCACCGGCGGCAAGGGCGCCGCGGGCGGCAACGCCGGCACCGTCACCAACGGCACCGTCGGCAACGGCGGCAACGCCGGCAACGGCGGGGTCGGCGGCGTCAGCGGTATCGGCGGCACCGGCGCGGCCGGCACCGCGGCACACCCGACCGGCGGCAACGGCGGCAACGGCGCCAACCCGGGCAGCGGCGGCACCGGCGGCACCGGCGGCACCGGCCTGAACCCCGGCGGCAACGGCAGCACCGGCGCCACCCCCACCACCATCGCCGGCAACGGCGGCACCGGTGGCGCGGGCTGGAATTCCACCGACCCGACCAAGGCCGGCGGTGACGGCGGCGCCGGCGGTAACGCCGGGCAGTACGGCACCGGTGGCACCGGCGGCAAGGGCGGCAGCGGCGCCAAGGGCATCACCGGCACCGACGGCAACGCGCCCGGCGTGGACGGCGGCAACGGTGGCAACGCCAGCGCCGGCGGCAACGGCGGCAAGGGCGGTCTCGGCGGCACCATCGGCGGCGACGGCGGCGCCGGCGGTGCCGCGGGTGACGGCGGCGACGGCGGAACCGGCGGCAACGGCGGCAACGGCATCAACGGCGGCAACGGCGGCAAGGGCGGTGGCGGCGGCAACGGCGGCGCCGGTGGCAAGGGCGGCGAAGGCGGTCAGCCCTCCGCCCCCGGCTATAAGGCAGGCAACGGCGGCGCCGGCGGCAACGGCGGTAACACCGGGGTCGGCGGCAACGGCGGCGACGGCGGCAACGGCACCTACGCCAACCCCAACGGCGGCAAGGGCGGTGACGGCGGCACCATCGGCACCGGCGGCGCACTCGGCAAGGGCGGCACCGGCTTCACCAACGGGGCCGACGGCAAGGCCGGCTCCGTCCCGGCCGGCACCGCCGGTAACGGCGGCAAGGGCGGCACCGGGTTCAGCTACAACCCGCTGACCGACCCGGGCAAGAACGGCGGCAACGGCGGAGCCGGCGGCAACGGCGGCACGATCGGCAACGGCGGCCAGGGTGGCGCCGGCGGCAACGGCACGGCCGGCAAAGCCGGTGTCAACGGCGTCCTGCCCGGCAGCAGCGGCACCAGCGGCCAGGCCGGTGGTTCCGGCGGCAGCGGCGGCGCCGGCGGTAACAGCGGCACCCTGGCCGGCAACGCCGGCAGCGGCGGCGCGGCCGGCAACGGCGCGGCCGGCGGCAGGGGCGGTAACGGCGTGAACGGCCGGTCCGGCCTGCCGGGCGTCAACAGCGGCGCCGGCCAGGCCGGCGGCAACGGCGGCGACGGTGGCAACGGCGGCGCCGGCGGCAACGGCGGCACGGCCGGTGCGCTGCTCAACGGCAGCGGCCTCGCAGGCACCGACGGCACCGGCGGCAACGGCGCCAACGGCGGCAGGGCCGGCACGCCCGGTAACGGCGGCACCGGCGCGGCCGGCACCGTCGGCAACCCCAACGGCGGCAACGGCGGCAACGGCGGCAACGCGGGCAAGGCCGGGACCGGCGGCAGCGGCGGCACCGGATCCACGCCCGGCACCAGCGGCACCAACGGCGCCTCGGTCACCGGGCCGGCCGGTAACGGCGGCCAGGGCGGGGCCGGCTACAACCCGCTGACCAGGGGAGCCAGCGGCGGCAACGGCGGCAACGGCGGCGACGGCGGCAACATCGGCAACGGCGGAAACGGCGGGGCCGGAGGCAACGGGGTCGACAGCATCCTGAACGGCGCCAACGGCACCAAGTCCGGCGACTCCGGCGGCAACGGCCGCGCCGGGGGCTCCGGTGGCGCCGGTGGGGCCGGCGGCAAGGGCGGCTCCATCTCCGGCAACGGCGGCCAGGGTGGCGCCGGCGGCAACGGCGGCAACGGCACCGCGGGCGGCAACGGCGTGTCCGGCGGCAACGGTGTCGCCGACGTCGACCAATACGGCACCGGCATCGGCAGCGCCCAGAACGGTGGCAACGGCGGCGTCGGCGGCGCCGGCGGCAACGGTGGCAACGGCGGCGTCGGCGGCAAGGCCCAGGGCGTCGGAACCGATGGCAGCGACGGCACCGGCGGCAACGGCGGCAACGGCGGCAAGGCCGGCACCCCCGGTGACGGCGGTAAGGGCGCCGACGGCACCGTGACCAACCCCAACGGCGGTAACGGCGGCAACGGCGGAAACGAGACCGCGGGCAAGGGCGGCACCGGCGGCACCTCCAACACCAAGGCGGGCACGGCCGGCACCGACGGCGGCACCGTCGGCGGCGCCACCGGCAATGGCGGCGCCGGCGGCAACGGCTACAGCCAGACCGTCGCCAACCCCGGCACGGCCGGTGGCAACGGTGGTGCCGGCGGCAGCGGCGGCAACCACGGTAACGGCGGCGCGGGCGGCAACGGCGGCAACGGGTCGGCCGGCACCGCCGGTACGGCGGGCGTCGGAGCGGGCGCGAGCGGCACCGACGGCACCGCCGGCGGCGCGGGCGGCAGCGGTGGCGCCGGTGGTAACGGCGGTACCGATTTCGGTAACGGCGGCAAGGGCGGCAACGGCGGCATCGGCGCCGCCGGCGGCAACGGCGGTGACGGCGTGGCCGGCTCGGCCGGGGTGGCGGGCGTCAACAACGGTGCCGGCCAGAACGGCGGCAACGGTGGCACCGGCGGCGCAGGCGGCAACGGCGGCTCCGCGGGACTCGGCGGCAAGGCGCTCGGCACCGGCACCAACGGCACCGACGGCAACGGCGGCAACGGCGGCAACGGCGGCAAGGCCGGCACCCCGGGCGACGGCGGCAAGGGTGCCGACGGCACCGCGGCCAACCCCAACGGCGGCAAGGGCGGCGACGGCGGCGCCGCGATCGTCGGCAAGGGCGGCACCGGCGGCTCCAACAGCGGCGGCAGCGGCACCACCGGTAGCAACGGCAGCGACGGCGCCGGGTTCGTCAGCCCGGTCGGCAACGGCGGCAACGGCGGTAACGGCTTCACCCAGACCAGCACCGCGGGCGCCAACGGCGGCAGCGGCGGCGCCGGCGGCAACGGTGGGACCTACGGCAACGGTGGTACGGGCGGCAACGGCGGCAACGGCTTCGCCGGGTCGAACGGCGGCAGCAATGTCAACGGTCAGGCCGGTGGCAGCGGTGGCGCTGCGGGAGCCGGCGGTAACGGCGGCACCATCTCCGGAAACGGCGGAGCCGGCGGCATCGGCGGTAACGGCGCCAATGGTGGCACCGGCGGCAACGGCACCAACGGCACCACCGGCGTCCAGGGCGTCAACAACGGAGCCGGCACCAACGGCACCAACGGTGCGACCGGCGGCGCGGGTGGTAACGGCGGCGCCGGCGGCATGGGTGGTACCGCCCTGGGCACCGGCACCAACGGCGCCATCGGTGCCGGCGGCAACGGCGGCAACGGCGGCAACGGCGGCACCGCCGGGGCCGGCGGCAACGGTGCGGCGGGCACCTTCGCCAACCCCGACGGTGGCCGGGGCGGTGACGGCGGCAATGCCGGCGCCGGCGGCGCGGCCGGCAAGGGCGGCCTGAACGGCAACGGCAGTGGCGCGGGCACCAATGGCACGGCCGGCACCACGCCCAACACCCAGACCGGCAACGGCGGGAACGGTGGCGCGGGCTTCAGCTACAACGCGGCCACCGATCCCGGCAAGGCCGGCGGCAACGGCGGCGCCGGTGGCAACGCCGGCCAGTACGGCACCGGCGGCAACGGCGGCAACGGTGGCAACGGCACCGCGGGCACGGCCGGCACGGCCGGCGTCAACCCGGGCGACGACGGCACGATCGGCCAGGCCGGTGGAGCCGGTGGGCAGGGCGGGGCAGGCGGCCTCGGCGGCACCGTCGCCGGCAACGGCGGCACCGGCGGCAACGGCGGCACCGGTGGCAACGGCGGCGCGGGCGGCAACGGCGCGGCCGGTGACCCCACCTTCGGTGTGAACAACGGCGCCGGCGGTAAGGGCGCCAACGGCGGGGCCGGCGGCGCGGGCGGATCGGCCGGCGCCGGCGGCAACGCCCTCGGTACCGGCAACGGCGGGGCCGGCGGCAACGGCGCCGCAGGCGGGACCGGCGGCGCGCCCGGAACGGGTGGCAATGGCGCAGCGGGTGACGCGGGCAACCCCGACGGTGGCAACGGCGGCAACAGCGGCACCGGCGGCAAGGGCGGCAGCGGCGGCGCCGGCGGCGACGGCGGCAAGGGCGGTGCCATCTCGGGCAATGGCGGTAAGGGCGGCAACGCCGGTAGCGGAGGCGCCGGCGGCAATGCCGGACTCGGCCAGACCGGCGGCCTGGGCGGCAACGGCGGCGGCGCCAACGGTAACGGCGGCAACGGCGGTAAGGGCCCCGACGGCGGCGACGGCGGCGACGCCGGCACCGTCGGTAACGGTGGCGCGGCCGGCGGTGGCGGCAGCGCCGGCGGCAACGGCAACGGCGGCAGCGGCGGCAGCGGCGGCAACGCCGGCAACGGCGGCAACGGCGGCGTCGGGGTCGGCGCAGGGTCACCCGGCAAGAGCGGCAACAACGGGAACAACGGCAAAGCCGGCAACTGACCGGCCCGGCGGGTCTAGAACTGCAGCGCGCTGAAGCGCCAGTCCAGCACCTGCCGGTCCGGCTCGCCGGCGGCGTAGACCAGCGACCGCAGCCCCAGTACGCCCGAATCGGCCGATTCGACGTGCAGCTCGCTGTACAACGTGTCGCCCTCGTGCACCGGGCCGGTGTGATCGCAGGACTCCCAGCCCAGCACCGTGACCAGGTTCGGCAGCAGCCGGTTGGCCTGCGCGAACGCCAGCCCTATGGTGTGTCCGCCGTACACCAGCCGCTGCCCGCCAACCCGCGAATCATGGTGCGTGGCGGCGATATTCAGCGTGAGCCGGGCCAGCTCGGGAGCGCTGCTGACCACGTCGGCGGTGCTGCGCAGCACCGTCCCCGCCAGGCCGGGGTCGAAATGCGGCCCGGGCACCTTGCGGCGGAAAGCCTCGCCGTTCCAGGCTTCGGTCGGGCGGACGCCCGGCGGTGTCGCCACGAAAGCAGCCAGATCGTCGGTGCGGGTCGCGGCGTCCCCGGGCGTCCAGTCCGGGCCGGCCGGCAGCATTGCGCAGCGGTAGAAGTCCAGCACCAGCTGATCGGCCTGGTCGATCGTCGTCATGCGCAGCGCCGCCATGCCCGTGGGCGCCCGGCCCGGCTTGGCCGTGTTGGCGCGCAGACCCACGACTTCGGTTCGGGTGTACAGGGTGTCACCGATCACCGGAAACCGGTGGAACGTCAACCCGCGGTAGAACAGGTTGGCCCTGACCCGCTGAGTGGCCACCGTCGACTGCCCGATCGCCACGTCGCACACCAGTCCCGGGTGCGCCAGCGCGGCCGGCGCACCCGTCACCGCGAAGCACAGGTCGGCATCCAACGCCAACCGCAGCCGGTCGCCGATGATGGCCTGGTGGGCGGCGGCCAGGCCCGGCGACAGCGTGGCCGAAGGCGCCCAGTCGAACACCTGCCCCACGAAGAGGTCGTCGAAATAGGGCCCGCCTGCGCGCACCGCCGTATACCCGTCTGTCACGAAATCCCATGCTGGCAGGCTGTCTCAGCGAGGGTCAAACACGCGCCCCGCCGAAAGTGAATACGACGACGTGACACGCCGGTTCGACGTCGCCACGTTCACGCTCGGCCGATCAAGCAGAAGGGGCAACAGTGAGCACTGAACTCAACGACGACGAAGCGATGCTGGTGGCCACCGTGCGCGCGTTCATCGACCGCGACGTGCGGCCCACCGTGCGCGAGGTCGAGCACGCCAACGCCTATCCCGAGGCCTGGATCGAGCAGATGAAACGTATCGGCATCTACGGCCTGGCCATCGACGAGGAGTACGGCGGTTCGCCGGTGTCGATGCCGTGCTACGTCGAGGTCACTCAGGAACTCGCACGCGGCTGGATGAGCCTGGCCGGCGCGATGGGCGGGCACACCGTCGTCGCCAAGCTGCTGACCCTGTTCGGCACCCCGGAGCAGAAGCGAAAGTACCTGCCGCCCATGGCGACTGGTGAACTGCGGGCCACGATGGCGCTCACTGAGCCGGGCGGTGGCTCAGATCTGCAGAATATGACCACCACCGCACTACCGGCCACCGACCCGGATACGTTGATGGTCAACGGTTCCAAGACGTGGATCAGCAATGCACGTCGCTCCGGACTGATCGCGCTGCTGGCCAAGACCGACCCGAACGCTACCCCCCGGCATCGGGGCATCTCGGTGCTGCTGGTCGAGCACGGGCCGGGCCTGACGGTGTCGCGGGATCTGCCCAAGCTCGGGTACAAGGGTGTCGAATCATGCGAACTTTCCTTCGACGACTTCCGGGTTCCGGCATCTGCGGTACTGGGAGGCGTTATGGGAGAAGGCTTTTCGCAGATGATGAAGGGCCTGGAGACGGGGCGGATCCAGGTGGCCGCACGCGCGCTGGGCGTGGCCACCGCGGCGCTGGCCGACGCGCTCGAATACGCCCAGCAGCGCGAGAGTTTCGGCCAGCCGATCTGGAAGCACCAGGCGGTAGGGCACTATTTGGCTGATATGGCAACGAAACTCACCGCCGCCCGTCAGCTCACCCACTATGCCGCGCGCCGCTACGACAGCGGCGAGCGGTGCGACATGGAGGCGGGCATGGCCAAGTTGTTCGCCTCGGAGGCGGCCATGGAGATCGCGTTGAACGCCGTTCGCATCCACGGCGGCTACGGCTACTCCACCGAATACGACGTCGAGCGTTATTTCCGTGACGCGCCCCTGATGATCGTCGGCGAGGGCACCAACGAGATCCAGCGCAACGTGATCGCCGCGCAGCTGGTGTCACGCGGCGGCATCTGACCGCGACGGGGGGTCCGTTTCGCACTGCCCGCGTGCCGTGGGGTGCGCTATATTTGCCTGACTTCGCCGCGAGGCACCAGCAAAGTGGCGACCCAAGGGAAGGCAGCGGTTATGAGTTATCCGTCGGACCCGTACGGCGCCAACCCGGGTTGGCAGGGCCAGCCGCCGCCGAGCTACGGCGGGCCGCCCGCCTACGGCGCCGGGCCGGAACCGGACAACTACCTGGTCTGGGCGATTCTGAGCACGGTGCTGTGCTGTCTGCCGGCCGGCATCGTGTCGATCGTCTACTCCACCAAGGTCTCCGGACTGTGGGCACAGGGACGCTACGGCGAAGCCCAGGAAGCCTCCCGCAATGCCAAGAAGTGGGCGATCATCAGCGCCATCGTGGGTGCGGTGGTGATCGTGGTGTCGATCATCCTCTACGTCGTCCTGATCGCGGCGGCCGTCTCGATCGACAACCACATCCAGACGACGTACACCACCTATTCCGGGTACTGAGCAAAGCCGATCGCGTCCACCAGACCCCACGCCCGCGCCGTCTGCGCCTCGACGGTGTGACCCGAGAGGACGAGATATGCGGTGCGCCAACGGCCTATCCGCCGGGTGACACTGACCGTGCCGCCGGCACCGGGTAACAACCCCAGGCTCAACTCGGGCAGTCCGAATACGGTGTCCGGCGCCGCCTGCACCCACCCGCAGAATGCGGCCATCTCCAGCCCGCTGCCCAGCACCCGCCCGTGCACCTGAGCGCGACAGGCCCGGCCGAGCCGGCCGGTGAGTTCGTCGAGCACCAGGGCAGGACTGTGCCGGGTGCGCGCCAGGTGGGCGCTGGCCGGGTCGGCGAAGGAGCCGAACTCGGCGAGGTCTCCCCCACTGCAGAAGGACGGACCGTTGCCGCCCAACACGATTCCGGCGATCGACGGATCGAGCTGCGCGACGGCCAGTGCCTCCAGCAGCGCCGCACGCGTGCCGGTGCAGAAGGCGTTGTGCCGGTCCGGGCGGTTGAAGCTGATGCGCAGGATGTCGTCGTAGCGTTGCACCGTAACGGGTTCGGCGCTGTCCGGGACCCGCGCCGGTCCGCGCTGGGACAGCCAGCGGGCGAATTCGGGTCCGGCCTGCAAGGTCGAATAGGCCAGTGACTCGGTGACCAGACCGCCCAGCGTGACGCCGGCCGGGTCCAAAGAGCGCAGTACGTCGTCGCAGACCGCACTGGCGATCGGCCACTGTTGGCAGCGTTGCGTCAGCTCGGACAACACCCGCGGCACCGAATCCACGGTGACCACCCGGGGATCGTCACATCGGTGCTCGGACAGCGTGAAAGTCGCAGTGTCCAGCCAGTACTCGCTGTGCGGCGATCCGTGGGCGACGATCACACCCGGCGGCGCCGCCACATCGGGCTCCGGCGCGCTGGACAGATCGACCACCCGCAGGGTCACACCGAATACTTCTCGATCAACTCGTTCTTGTAGAGCTTGCCGGTGTCGGTACGCGGCAGCTGTGCCTCGAACGCAATCGACCGCGGACACTTGAAGTGCGCCAACCGTTCTCGCAACCAGCCCGACAGCTCCTCGGCGAACGCCTCGGTGGCATCAGCCGGGTCGACGGTCTGCACCGCCGCCATCACCCGCTGGCCCATCTCGTCGTCGGGAACGCCGAATACGGCCGCGTCCAACACCTTCGGATGGGTGACGAGCAGGTTCTCGGTCTCCTGCGGATAGATGTTCACCCCGCCGGAGATGATCATGTGGTGACGGCGGTCGGTGAGGTACAGGTAGCCCTCTTCGTCGAGAAACCCGATGTCCCCGACCGTCATCCAGCCGTGCGTGTCCCGCGACGCGGCGGTCTTCGACGGGTCGTTGAGGTACTCGAACGAATACCCGCCTTCGAAATAGATCTCGCCCGGATGACCGGGTGGCAACTCTTTGCCGTCGGGCCCCAGGATGTGCAACGCGCCGGACATCGGTTTGCCGACCGAGCCGGGATGGGCCAGCCAGTCCTCGGCGGTGATCAGCGTCGAACCGATCGCCTCCGAGGAGGCGTAGTACTCGTCGACGATGGGCCCCCACCACTCCATCATCTGCTTCTTGATCAGCACCGGACACGGCGCGGCCGCATGCATGACCCGCTTCAAACTGGACAGATCGTACGAATTACGCACCGCTTCCGGCAGTTTGAGCATCCGCACGAACATGGCCGGGACGAACTGCCCGTGCGTCACCCGGTGCCGCTGGATCGCGTCCAACGTCCCCTCGGGATCGAACTTCTCCATCACCACGGTGGTCAGGCCGGCGGCCTGCACCGTCAGGGACCACACCGACGGCGCCGTGTGGTAGAGCGGCGCGGGGCTCAGGTAGACCGTGTCGGGGTCCATCCAGAACCCGACCAGCGCCGACATCATGCCCGGCGCGTCTTCCGGCGGCACATGCGGCAGTTCACGTTTGATGCCTTTGGGCCGGCCGGTGGTGCCCGAGGAGTATTGCAACAGGTCACCCTCGATCTCGTCCGGGATCGGGGTATCCGGTTGATCCGCAACGCATTCCGGATAGCGCTGCCAGCCCTCCAGGGCACCGTCGGCGAGCAGCAGCACATCGGGCAGACCGTTGGGCAGATGGTCGCCGAGCCCCGCGCACACGTCGCGCAGCGCCGCCGACCCGACGATGGCCCTGGCGTTGCTGTTGTCGATGATGTACGCCGCCTCGGCCGCGGTCAGATGGGTGTTGATCGGCACGTAGTACAACCCGCTGCGCCGCGCCGCCCACATGACGGCGTGCATGTGCTCGTTGTTCTCCATCAGGATGGCGATGGCGTCACCCTCGCGCAGCCCGGCCTGCCCGAAGTAGTGCGCCAGCCGGTTCGCGCGGGCCTCGAGCTCACCGAAGGTCACCACGGTGCCGGACGGGTACAGGATGACGGCGGGCTTGTCGGGATGAGCCAGCGCATGCGGGCGAATCTGCATGGCTGAACTCTACGAGTCAGCCGCGCAACGGTGCGCGCAGCGTGGGCAACACCTGCCGGCGGTTCACCACCAGCGCGACCACGGCGACCATCGCATACACCCCGCTCAGCGCCAGCCGAGCCTCGGTCGAGGCGACCGGGAACTGCACCAGGAACAGCGTCAGCAACGCCCACGCCGTGTAGCGGTGGAAGCGCAGCGCCAGGATCAGCGCCACCCCCATCAGGGTCTGGGTCGCAGTCAGCAGCATCTCTTCGACCTGCCGGCCGTCCAGGACCAGCTGGTCGGCGCCGCCGCCTACCAGGTGGGCGATCGGCAACGAACCCACCAGCAGCGTCCACTGGTTGACCTTCGAGGAGATCAGCGTCGCGATCGCGGCGGTGCCCTTGCCGCGGCTGGCGAAGATGATCGCGATCACGAACTCCGGCGCTTCCGAAGCGAGCGGCGCCAGCCACTGCACCAGCAGGAACCGGTCGACACCCAGCTCGGTGCCGGCGCCGATCAGGCTCTCCGCGAAGGGTTTTGCGCACGCCAGGATGACCCCGGCGGCGACGGCGAACAGGGTGATGACCGCGGCGCGACGGGCCCGCTCCGGTAGCCCACCCAGGGCCGCGGCGGTGCCCATCAACTCGGGCTCCTCCACGGCGCCGCGGCTGAGCTTGTAAAGGTAGAAACCGAACCAGGCCAGCAGTGCGACGCCCAGGGTGATGTGGATACGGCCGGTCGCCGGCACGAGGAAGGCGACGATCCCCGCGACGAGCAGGAACCCCAGTTCCACCCGGTTGCCGCGCTCGAGCCGCAGCGCAGCCGTCGGCCCGCCCGTCCTGCGCGCGACCCACAGCGCCACCAGCACCACCACCGGCCAGCCCAGGCCCATCAACAACCGGTTGGAGCCGGTCATATTGGCCGCGGCGTACTGGGTGTACTCGGCGTGCGAGCCGGACTGGTAGGCGTAGTAGAGGTCGACGGCGTATTCGGGCAGCACGGCGATCAGCGCCAGCACCGCGATGGCCAGGCCGCCGGACACGTCGAGTTGCGCCGCCTCGGCCGCCCAGGCCAGCAGGAAACTCGCCGCGACGACGGCCGCGCCGTGGACGATCAGCGACAGCACGGGTGCGGGATGCAGCCCGGCGCAGCGCACGACGAGCGCGGGAGCGATGAAGATCGCGGTGGTGAGCAGCGAGCGCAGCAGCAGGTCTGCGGGTGTCCGGGTCCGACGGCGTTCGGCGATCAAAGCCATTAGCGTCCTTCGGTTCCTGCGGTCCGGGGCCCCGTCGGCGGTGGCGAGACTTCGGACCGACGTTGTGTCGGCCGAAGGTCTCGCTCGCCGGAAAACTCCCCGGTGGATGACCGGGCGACCGAAGCCGCCAGTATGTCGACCATCCGCAGCCGCCGGTAACCAGGCCGGCGATCTGGAACTACTCCCCTTCGCTACCCCGAGGCTAACCTAATTTGGATCGTCTGGCAACTTAGCGAAGCTACGAGTTTCTCGATGTCGGTGACCTGTATTTGCTGATCAACTAGGTATAATTTTGTTTTCGTTGACCCGAAACTATGGATTTGGCAAACCCCAACAATCCGGGTCAGCCTTGCACCGTCGGCCGAACGTTACGGATGTAGTCCAAGTAGTCGGGCGGGTAGCCAAGCCGGATGAGGCGATCCCTGAGGCTCTCGCCAAACTCGGATGACGCCAGGATCTCGAGGTCTTGGCCGACCAACTGCGCCGGCACACTCGCGGTTCTGGCCAGGACGTTGCCCGCGGCCTGGGCGTCGTAGGCGATGGCCGAACCGACCTTCTGCACCGCCGGCATGACGCGACCGGCGCTCAGATCCGCGCCCGCCTCCGTCGCCATGTCCCTGGTGAATCGTGCCGCACCCGAGATCTCGGCCGCGTTCGCCGTCGCCGTGGCAGCCAGAGTCGCACCGTTCGCCGCGTTCAGCCGGCCGACGAGGGTGCTGACATCCGCCAGGTCCTTCTGCCACGGGGCAATTTGCGCCGCCGCCGCTGAGGCTGCACCGTGGTAGCTCGCGAGTGCGGACACATTCTGGGCCCACAGCTCGTCATACGCACCCTCGATGGCCGCAATCAGCGGACCGTTGAGGCCCAAGAAGTTCGACCGCACCGCGGACACGAACTGCACACGATTGGTTCGCACCGTCATCGGATGCGCCACGGCGGCTTTCGCCGCCTCGAAAATCCCCGCTACCGCGTTGGCCTGGGTGGCAGCGGTGGCGGCACGGGTCGCCGCTTCGCCGAGAAAACCCGCATATTTGGCGGCCACTGCCGTCATCGCCACCGACGAGGGCCCCTGCCAAGGACCACCAGCTAACCCGGCAGTCACCGACCCGAAGCAATCAGCAGCGCTGCCCAACTCGTCGCTCAAGCCGGTCCACGCCGCAGCCGCACCCAGCATCGGCCCGGATCCCGCACCGGAATACATTTGCGCCGAGGTGATTTCGGGTGCCAATACCGCAAAGTTCATCGGTGGATCCTCTCGCATCCGGCAGCCCCCGTGCCGATAGCAAGAAATCCTACGACCAAACCGTGCGCAAAATTAACGTTTCCGCAAACTAGTCTTTTCAGCTACACCGGCGGCACTGATGGCGGTGTCGACCCTGGCGGCCCTGACGGCCCTGACGGGCTGACCGGCCGCGTCAGCCGGGCAGCACGGCGGCCGCTGCGGGCGCGCCGGTCAGGTACCCGATGTCTTCACGAATCAGTTCCGCCGGCAACGAGAGATCTTCGATGCCCAGGCGCGCCACGGTGTCCGCATCGTAGGCAACCGCAGCGGCGACATCCCTGGCCGCGGCAACTGGATCGCCGCCCACGACGGCGGCCTCCGCTGCCCGCAGGCTGCTTTCCGTCACTGCCGCCGCGCTCGACAGCTGCACCTGGTTGTCGCTGACCACGCGACCGATTGTGGCCGCGTCCATCTGCAGCAGGCCGCCGAGGTCGGCGGCCGGCGCGGTGGCCGGGGGCCTGTTGCCGGGCGCCGCCAGTATCTCGATGTTCTTGGAAACGATCTGCCCGGGCAGGGCGGCGTTCTCGACGAGCAACCGCCCGGCCGTCTGTGCGTCATAAGCGACTGCCGAGCGCAACGGCCCCCACAAGCGTCCCGGACCGAAGCGCGCTTCGACGAACGCCGTATTGACAGCGTCCCGGGTGAAGCGCGCCGCGTCGGCGATCTCGGCCGAGTTGGCCGCCGCCCGGGCCTCGATCATCGCCTTATCGGTTTCGACCACCCGGCCGATGCGCGCGCCGAAGTCACCCAGGGCCTCCTGCCACGGCGCGATCTGGGCGGCCGCCGCCGAGGCTCCGGTGTGGTAAGCCGCCAGCGCGGACACATTCTGGGCCCAGAGTTCGTCGTATGCGCCCTCGATGGCGGCGATCAGCGGAAAGTTGAGGCCGAGGAAATTGGACCGGATCGCCGAGACGAATTGCATGCGGTTGGCCCGCACCGCCATCGGATGGGCAACGGCCGCCTTCGCGGCCTCGAAAACGCCGGCCACCGCCTTGGCCTGGGTGGCCGCCGTTACTGCGCGGGTTGCCGCCTCGGTCAAAAAGCTTGCGTACCTGGTGGCCACCGTCGTCATCGCGGCCGCCGCCGGACCCTGCCAGGGGCCGCCGGTCAATCCCGCGGTCACCGACGCGAAAGAGTCTGCGGCACAGCCCAATTCCTCGCCCAATCCGGACCAGGCCGCAGCGGCGCCCAACATGGGTTCGGAGCCTGCGCCGGAATACATCTGCGCCGAAATGACTTCGGGTGCCAGCACCGCAAAGTTCACCAGTGGACCCCTCTCGCGTTCGAGTGTCGACAGCGAGGGATCCTACGACGCAGCGCAGCGGAAATTTACGTTTCCGCAGAACCGGTGTGCCAGCTGCTACTCCGCTTCGCGCAACCGCTCCTTGAGCGCGTCGAACTCGTCGCGAATGCCGGTGGGCAGCTTCTCGCCGACGAATTCCAGCCACTCCTCGATCAGCGGGATCTCCTCCCGCCACTCGTCGGTGTTGACCTTCAGCGCCTCGGCCACGTCCGCGGCGTCTGCTTCGAGCCCGTCGAGGTCCATGTCCTCCACTGCGGGGACCGTGCCGATCGGGGTGGTGCGCCCGCCGGCCTTGTGCTCGATGCGGTCGACGATCCACTTCAGCACGCGGCTGTTCTCGCCGAAGCCCGGCCACAGGAAGCGGCCGTCGTCGCCACGGCGGAACCAGTTGACGAAGAACACCTTCGGCAGCTTGGAGTCGTCGGCGTTCTTGCCCAGGTTGATCCAGTGGCCCAGGTAGTCACCGACGTTGTAGCCGAGGAACGGCAGCATGGCCATCGGGTCGCGTCGCACATTGCCGACCTTGCCCTCGGCCGCGGCGGTCTGCTCGCTGCCCAGGGTGGCGCCGATGAACACGCCGTGCTGCCAGTCGCGGGCCTCGGTGACCAGCGGAACCGTCGTCTTGCGGCGGCCGCCGAACAGGATGCCGGAGATCGGCACACCCTGCGGGTCGTCCCACTCGGGGGCCAGGATCGGGCACTGCGACATCGGGGTGCAGTAGCGGGAGTTGGGGTGGGCCGCGTTGGTCTCCGTCTCGCGGAAGTACCAGTCGTTGCCCTTCCAGTCGATCAGGTGCTGCGGGTCGCCTTCCAGACCCTCCCACCACACGTCGCCGTCATCGGTCAGCGCGACGTTGGTGAAGACGGTGTTGCCGCCGGCGATGGTGCGCATCGCGTTCGGGTTGGACTTCCAGTTGGTGCCCGGCGCGACGCCGAAGAAGCCGAACTCGGGGTTGACGGCGTACAGACGGCCGTCCTTGCCGAACCGCATCCATGCGATGTCGTCACCGAGGGTCTCGGCGCGCCAACCGGGGATGGTGGGCTGCAGCATCGCCAGGTTCGTCTTGCCACACGCCGACGGGAAGGCCGCGGCGAAGTAGTACGCCTTGTTCTCCGGGGAGATGAGCTTGAGGATCAGCATGTGCTCGGCCAGCCAGCCCTCGTCGTGGGCCATGGCCGAGGCGATGCGCAGTGAGTAGCACTTCTTGCCCAGCAGCGCGTTGCCGCCGTAGCCGGACCCGTAGCTCCAGATCTCGCGGGTCTCCGGGAAGTGGGTGATGTACTTGGTGTCGTTGCAGGGCCACGGCACGTCCTGCTGGCCCTCCTCGAGGGGGGCGCCGACCGAGTGCAGGGCCTTCACGAAGAACCCGTTGTCGCCGATCTTCTCCAGGGCGGCCTTGCCCATCCGGGTCATGGTTCGCATCGAGACGACGACGTACTCCGAGTCGGTGATCTCCACGCCGAGCTTGGGGTCCTCCGCACCGAGCGGGCCCATGCAGAACGGCACCACGAACATGGTGCGGCCGCGCATGCAACCGCGGTACAGGTCCGTCATGAGCGAGCGCATCTCGCTCGGGTCTTTCCAGTTGTTGGTGGGCCCGGCGTCGATCTCCTTCTCGGAGCAGATGAAGGTGCGGGACTCCACGCGTGCGACATCGGACGGGTCGGACAGCGCCAGGTAGGAGTTGTGGTGCTTCTCGGGGTTGAGCCGCTTGAACGTGCCCGCCGCGACGAGCTGGTCGGCGAGCCGCTGGAACTCCTCCTCGGAGCCGTCGGTGAACACCACCCGGTCGGGCTGAGTGAGCTCGGCGACCTCCTGCACCCAGGACAGCAGCCCCTGATGATTGGTGGGTGCGTTGTCCAGGCCGGGGATGGTCGCTGAGGTCATCGAACTCTCCTGAATTCTGGTGCTCGGTAATCGTCGGTTCCAGTGGCATGCGTGTTCAGCACACTTAACGCTCTCTTACTCAGGTTATCGCGCATCACTTGTCGCGTAAGTCCCAGGAGGGTATAAGCCTGCTCACAAGACCGATTCAGAAAGGTCTGTTTTCGTACCGCGTCGAGGTTCCGGCCCGAAAGGTAACCCGCTCACCCGGTATACCTGGTTCGCCGAGTTCTGCACGTACCGCGGTGAGCGCGGCCTGGATAGTCGGCATCTCGCGGTCGCGCACCGCCGCGGCCCGGGCGGCGGCCAGGGCATGCTCACGCAGTTCGCCGTCGATGGCGCTCACGTGGTCGGTGACCCGCACGTTCTCGGCGTCGTCGTGCGCGGCGACCGCGGTGCTCAAGAGGGATTCGGCGGCCAGGATCCGGCTGGCCACCAGCTGTTCGGCGACCGAACGCAGCGACGACGTCGCCTCCCCCACCCAGCGGTCGAGCACCGCGCGGTCGCTGAGCAGGCTGCGGACGGTGACCACCCACGCCGTCGTCGCCAGTCCCAGCGCCACGCAGGCCGCGATCCCGGCGGCCGTCAGCCCCGGGTGCAGGCCAAGAGTCAGCCCGGAGATCAGCCGGCTCAGCGTCAGCGCCACGCCGAGCCCGAACACGGCGCCGAAGACCATCAGCAGCCGCATCTCGAGGCGGCGCGACTTCAGTGAGGGGGCCGACACCGGGACGGCCGGCGCGGTGGGGGGCGGCAGATCCAGCGGAACGCCCATGGCCGCCGCGACCTCGGCGAGGTGAGCGTCGGCACCGGCGGCGATCTCCCCGGCCACTTCATCGAGCCGCACCTGGGCGGCCGCGGCGAACCGGGGGACCTGGCGCCGGGACAGTGCCGCGACGTCTTCCTGCAGTTCGCCGCGCAGCGCCGCGGTCTGGTTGCGTACCGAGTAGGACAGCTGGACCCTGGCCTGCTGGAGCTGTCCGCGCAGCGTGATGGTGCGTTCGGATCGTGACTGGCGACGCTGCCGCAGGGCCGCGCTGCGCTGGTCGCGCAAGGCGTCGACCCGGGCCTGCCGGCCGGCGCCGTCGGCGTCCCGGTCGAAGCGCCGCGCCACCGTCTGCAGTCGCGACTCCCAGGCCCGCAACCGGTTGCGTCGGCTCAGATCGGAATCCGCGAGCTGGGCCACGAGGGTGACAACCAGGTCGTCGACCTGCGGCGCGCCCACCTCCGGTGCGGCGGCGACGCCCACCCACGGCGCCTTGGCGTAGCGGGGCCCGTGCGCGGCCAGCGTGTCCCGGTTGGTGTCGAGCACGTCCCGCCAGCCGAGATGCACGTCGATCTTGGCCACCACGGCCACCACCGCGTCGGTGTTTTCGGCCGCGGCGTCGAGCAGCATGCAGTCCGACGCGGTCATCGGAGCCGAGGCCGACACCACGAACACCACGCCCAGCGGCGCGTCGCCGGTTCCCAGCTCTCCCGACTCGACGAAGGTGCGCTGCGGAACGCGTTCCCGCAGCGCGGCCGCCACACTGCTGACCCCGGCCAGCCACGGGCCCGTCACCAGCACCACGTCGCGCCGCCTGATGGCCGGCGCTCCGAGCTTCGGCCCGACGGCCGCCACCACGGCGTCGACCCGGGCCACGGGATCGTCGCGGCTCACTGGGGCTCCTGACCGGCGGCCCACAGGCGCAGGGCCCCCCTGGCGATGTCCACACCGCAGGCGCGGTGCACGCCTCCCGGCGCCGAACGGGTGTAGCGCTGCCAGTGCTGCGCGCGGCGCAGCGGCGCTGCGGGGCCGGGCGGCAGCCCGCAGGCCTGCGCGGCCTCCAGCGCGGCGCCCATCCGGGCGATCACGGTGTCGTCGGCGTTCAGAAACGCATCTACGGCCGGATCACCGACCGCCAGCGCTTCCAGTTCGGTGACGGCATCGAGAATCCGGCGATAGCGCGCCGGTGCTCCGGCGGCGACGATCCGGCCGACGACCTCGTCGACCCCGCTGACCCGGCGCCATAGCGCCCGCACCTGCTTCGGGCCGCTGCCCTGCCGCAGGGCGGCGACCGCCAGCGCGATCCCGAACAGGTCCACTCCTGCCAGCAGCTCCCGCGGAATCGCCGCCGGTGCCGGGTCCGCGGCCAGCGCACGCAACGCCGCCCAGCGCGCCGCGCCTGGATCATCGAGCGCGGCCAGGGCCAGCAACCCGCTCATCGGCAGCACCGGCACGCCGAGCAGCGCAGAGAACTCCGGGCACCGCGCGCTCGCCGCCGCCATCGGTCCGTCGCCGCCGAACCCGGTGAGGTCAGCCTTGTTCAGCACCGCAAGCACCGCACCCGAGGCCGAGTCCTCGGGCTTGACGACTTCGGCGATGACCTGAACGTCGAGGTCCGCCCCGCTTTCGACCACCGTGAACCACCGGCCGAGGGCGCGCGCCACCGTGCTGCAACCCACCCCCAGGCGTCCGCGGACCCGCACCCGCAGCGGCGCCGCGACCCGTGCGGCGATCGCCGCAATGCGCTGGTCAGCGGCCCTCCGGGCGAATTGCGTCAGCTGGTCGACGAAAATGTGCTGCCCCCTGTTCCCTGCATCCGAACCCCGCCCCGAATGGTGACATCTACCTCGGCCGCGCGCGAGCCAGGCATCCCCCGATACCAGCCGAAGGCAACTGTTGGGTATCAATCTGGACCACAGGCGGCTACACCCGCCCTTCATGGGCCACCATGGACGGATGCATGCGCAACCCGGGGTTGGGTTACGGCCCGACGCGCCCTGGGGCTATCTGCCTGCCACGAGTTTCCGGTCTCGGCGTTCGGCTCTGTCCGAGGCCCAGCGCCAGACCTGGGAGCGGCTGTGGCCGCAACTCGGCCGACAGGCCGACGACACCCCGCCCGGCCAGGGCGCCCCTCTGGATACCGAGTCCTGGTTCGGCCGCCGCGCCCCGCTGGTGCTGGAAATCGGGTGCGGCAGCGGCACGTCAACACTGGCCATGGCCCAGGCCGAGCCGGATATCGACGTGATCGCGGTCGAAATCTACCGACGGGGCCTGGCGCAGCTGCTGTGCGCCATCGACGCCGAGCAGGTGAGCAACATCCGGCTGATCCGCGGCAACGGGATCGACGTGCTCAAAGACCTGCTCACTGCGCAGTCGCTCATCGGAGTCCGGGTCTTCTTCCCGGACCCGTGGCCCAAGGCACGCCACCACAAACGCCGACTGCTGCAGCCCGGCACTGTTTCCCTCATCGCCGATCGGCTACTCCCCGGTGGTGTGTTGCACGTCGCAACCGACCATCCCGGTTACGCCGAGCACATCGAGGAGGTGGGTGCGCAGATGGAAGCCCAGTCCCGGTTCGTCCGTGCCGGCACCGACTCCGAATCACTACCGATCTCCGTGAATCGTCCCACCACCAAGTACGAGACGAAGGCTCAAGAAGCGGGCAGCCACGTCTGCGAGTTCGTATGGAAGCGGATTTGAGCACATGAGCATTACTGAAGAAGTGGCCACCGACACCTCGGCAACCTCCGATACGCCCGGATCGCTGGCACCCATCCTGGCGCCGGAACTGGCCCCCGATGTAGCCAAGGACGGACTGGCCAGTTTGGCCAAACCGGTCAAGCGGGTCCTGCTGGTCTGGGACGCCCCGAACCTGGACATGGGACTGGGCTCCATCCTGGGACGGCGCCCGACCGGGGTGGAGCGCCCCCGGTTCGACGCCCTGGGTCGCTGGCTGCTGGCGCGAACCGCTGCGGTCGCGGCCGGACTCGGCGCGGCGCAGGACGTCCGGGTCGAGCCGGAGGCGACGGTGTTCACCAACATCGCACCGGGCAGCGCCGACGTGGTGCGGCCCTGGGTGGACGCGCTGCGCAACGTGGGTTTCGCCGTCTTCGCCAAGCCCAAGATCGACGAGGACAGCGACGTCGACCGGGACATGCTCGAGCACATCGACCAGCGCTACAAAGAAGGTCTCGCGGGTCTGGTGGTGGCCTCCGCCGACGGTCAGGCATTCCGAATACCGCTGGAAGCCGTGGCCCGCGCCGGAACCCCAGTTCAAGTGCTCGGATTTCGTGAACACGCCAGTTGGGCGCTAGCGTCGGATACCTTGGAGTTCGTCGACCTGGAAGACATTGCAGGTGTTTTCCGGGAGCCACTGCCGCGGATCGGCCTAGATTCGCTACCTGAGCAGGGAGCTTGGCTGCAGCCGTTCCGGCCGCTGTCATCGCTGTTGACCTCGCGTGTGTGACAACCAAACATCTATACGCGGGTCTTTAAAGATCTTGAAGATCCAGTAAGGAGCTTACGTGTTCGCCTGGTGGGGTCGAACTGTGTACCGGATCCGGTACATCGTAATCGGGGTCACGGTGGCTCTGTGCCTGGGCGGTGGCATCTTCGGTCTCAGCCTGGGCAAGCACGTGACGCAGAGTGGTTTCTATGACGACGGCAGCCAGTCGGTCAAGGCGTCGGTGCTCGGCGACCAGGTCTACGGCCGCGACCGGACCGGCCACGTCGTGGCCATCTTCAAAGCGCCCGACGGCAAGACCGTCACCGACCCGGCGTGGTCGAAGAAGATCACCGATGAACTCAACAAGTTCGTCGCCGACCACCCGAAAGAGGTGTTCGGCTGGGCCGGGTATCTGCGGGCCCCCGACAGCACCAGCTCGGTCATCAAGGGCATGGCCACCGACGACAAGAAGTACACCTTCGTCTCGATCCCGCTCAAGGGCGACGACGACGACACCATCCTGACCAACTACAAGACCATCGAGCCGGCGCTGCAGAAGCTCGACGGCGGCACCGTCCAGCTGGCCGGCCTGCAACCGGTCGCCAGCGCGCTGACGGGCACCATCGCCACCGACCAGCGCCGCATGGAGGTGCTGGCCCTGCCGCTGGTGGCGGTCGTGTTGTTCCTGGTCTTCGGCGGCGCGGTCGCCGCCTGCCTTCCCGTCATGGTCGGCGGGCTGAGCATCGCCGGTTCGCTGGGCATCCTGCGGTTGATCGCGATGTTCGGACCGGTGCACTTCTTCGCCCAGCCGGTGGTCTCGCTGATCGGTCTCGGCATCGCGGTGGACTACGGGTTGTTCGTGGTGAGCCGGTTCCGCGAGGAGATCGCCGAGGGCTACGACACCGAGGCCGCGGTGCGGCGCACGGTGATGACTGCGGGCCGCACCGTGGTGTTCTCGGCGGTGCTGATCGCCGCCTCAGGCGCCAGCCTGTTGTTGCTGCCGCAGGGCTTTGTGAAGTCGCTGACCTACGCCCTGATCACGGCCGTCTCGCTGGCCGCGATCCTGTCCATCACGCTGCTGCCCGCCTGCCTGGGCGTTCTCGGCAAGCACGTGGACGCGCTCGGTGTGCGCACCGCTTTCCGGGTTCCCTTCCTGCGCAACTGGAAGGTCTCGCGGGCCTACCTGAACTGGCTTGCCGACCGCCTGCAGAAGACCAAGACCCGCGAAGAGGTCGAAGCGGGCTTCTGGGGCAAGCTGACGAACTTCGTCATGAAGCGCCCGCTGGCGTTCGCGATCCCGATCGTCGTGGGCATGATCTTGCTGATCATTCCGCTGGGCAACATGTCGCTGGGCGGCATGAGCGAGAAGTATCTGCCGCCGAACAACGCGGCGCGCCAGTCGCAGGAACACTTCGACAAGCTCTTCCCCGGCTACCGGACGAATCCGCTGACGCTCGTGATCGAGTCGACCAACCATCAGCCCGTCACCGACCAGCAGGTTGCGGACGTCCGCAGCAAAGCCATGCAGATCAGCGGGTTCATCGAGCAGGACAACGACCCGTCGAACATGTGGCAGGAACGCCCCCAGGCACCGGGCGGGTCCAAGGACCCTTCTGTCCGGGTGCTGCAGAACGGGCTGCTCAACCCCGCTGACTCGTCCAAAAAGCTCGAAGAGTTACGCGCGATAACGCCGCCCAAGGGCATCGAGATACTCGTCGGCGGGACGCCGGCGCTGGAACAGGACTCGATTCACAGCCTGGTGGACAAGGCGCCGCTGATGGTGTTGGTGCTGATCAGCACGACCATGGTGCTGATGTTCCTGGCTTTCGGATCGGTGGTATTGCCGATCAAGGCGGCGGTGATGAGCGTGCTGACGCTCGGGTCCACGATGGGCATCCTGACCTGGATATTCATCGAAGGTCATGGCGCCGGACTGCTGAATTTCACGCCGACGCCGCTGATGGTGGTGATCATCGCTCTGGTGGTCGCAGTCGGCTACGGCCTGGCGACGGACTACGAAGTGTTCCTGGTCTCCCGCATGGTCGAGGCCCGCGAGAACGGGATGTCCACCCAGGAATCGATCCGCATCGGTACAGCCACCACCGGTCGCCTGATCACCGCGGCCGCGCTGGTCCTCGCGGTGGTTGCGGGTTCGTTCGTGTTCTCCGATCTGGTGATGATGAAGTATCTGGCGTTCGGTCTGATGGCGGCGTTGCTGCTGGACGCGACCGTGGTCCGGATGTTCCTGGTGCCGTCGGTGATGAAGCTGCTCGGTGACGACTGCTGGTGGGCACCGCGCTGGATGCGACGCCTGCAGAACCGCATCGGCCTGGGTGAGATCCAGTTGCCCGACGAGCGCAAGCGGCCGGCCACCAAGACCCGCCCGCCGGTGACGGCCGGACTGGTGGCAGCCGGTGCCGGGGCGTCACGCAAGCCGCACGACCCGACGCACCCGGCCGCACTGACACGGGCGGCCCAGCCGGAGCTGGCACCCGCGCCCGCGGCGCCCTCCCCGCAGGTTCCGGTGCGGGCCACTCCCGCCACCGAGCCACCCACGGCCCGCCTGTCGGCGCCCGGGGCGACCCGCAACGGCCCGGCACCGCGGCCGGCCGGCCGTGGCCCCGCATCCAAGAACGCGACGCCACCGTCTGCCGGCGAGACCAACAAGATGCCGGTGGCAGGTAGCCGTCCGGATCCCACTCCCGCCCCGGATCCGGCCGACAAGACCGCCGCCCTGCCGGTCCAGCGCGCCGAGGGCGACGACTCCGACACGGCCACCGAGAAGCTGAATTCCCGCGGTATCCAGGAGGACAGCACGGTGGACACGTCGCGCCGGCGGCGCACCGGTGGCGGTGGCCTGTCCGCGCAGGACCTGCTGCGTCGCGAGGGCCGGCTCTAGGGGTTATTCGGGGCTATGCACAACTTTCGATCGATCAGCGGTGCCTTCGCAGCAGTTGTCGCAGCCGCCGCAATGTCGGGCATCGGCGGACTCTGCGCCGCTCCCGCCCACGCCGACGGCCCCGTCCAGGTGCAGAGCCGGATGGGCAATGTGTGCTTGGACGCACCGGACGGCAGCTGGCTGACCGCGGTGGTGATCAATCCCTGCAACGGCTCGGACAATCAGCGCTGGAATCAGAACGGCGCTCAGCTGGAGAGCGTGGCATTTCCGGGGAATTGCCTGACATCGCCGAACGAGGATCGGTGGACGGCGCACCTCGGGCCCTGCCTGAACTGGTTCAACCAGCAGTGGAACCCCCAGCCCAACGGCCACATCATGATCAGCCTGGACGGGTGCCTCACGGCCCTGGGCGGACCCAACCCCGGGACGTGGGTCTCCACCCGGTTCTGTGGCGGCGACGTCGACCAGGGCTGGAATCTGGTGCCCTAATCGTCGGGTCTGTCGGGCTTGTCCGGTTTTGCCTGCAGGATCGCCGACACCTCGTCGTTGTCCTTCTGGCTTTCCGCCTCGGCCTCCGGATCGGAGGCCAGCAGCACCTGCATCGCGTTGTTCAGGAACGCCACCGTCGGAACGGACAGCAAAGCGCCGACGATGCCGGCCAGCACCCCGCCGGTTGAGATCGCCAGCACCACCGCCAGCGGGTGGATCGACACTGCACGGCCCATCACCAGCGGCTGCAGGATGTGCGCCTCGAGCTGATTCACCACGACCAGCAAGCCGAGTGTCAGCAGCGCGTACAGCATCCCCTTGGCCAGCAGTGCCACCACCACGGCCAGCAAACCTGACACCAGGGCACCGATCAGCGGTACGAACGCACCCAGAAACACGATGGAGGCCAGCGGCAGCGCCAACGGCACCCCCATGATCGCCAACCCGGCGCCGACCCCGGCCGCGTCGGTCAGCGCGACCAGGAAGGTGGCCCGGATGTATCCGGTCAGGGCGCCGTACCCGGCGTGACCGGCCGCGTGCACGCGATCGCGGACGTGGGCCGGGAAGATCTTCTGCACGTACTGCCAGATGTTGCGGCCGCCGTACAGGAAGAAGATCAGCGTGAACAGCACCAGCACGGCCGCCGTGACCAGCTCGGTGATGGTGGCGGCCGTGGACAGCGCGCCGCTGGTCAGCTTGGCCTGATTGTTGCGCAGGGCTTCGATCGCGGCGTTGCCCGCGTTGTCGATCTGCTCGCGGCGCAGGTGGGCCGGTCCCTCGATCAGCCATCTGCGGCTGCTGTCGATACTGTGCTCCACCTGCTTGACCAGGTCGGGCACGCCGACGATGAACTGGCTGACGACGAAAGCCAGGATGCCGCCCAAAATCGCGAACCCGCTCAGCAACACCACCGTCACCGCGGCTCCGCGCGGCAGGCCATGCTCGTCCAGCCAGTCCACCGCCGGCACCAGCAAAGCGCTGAGCATCAGCGCCAGCAACACCGGCACCACGATGACTTCGAGCCGGTCGACCACCCACAGCAGGGCGACGGCGGCCGCGACGATCACGAGCAGTCGCCAAGACCACGCTGCGGTCTTGCGCACGAGAGGGCTGACCGCTTCGTCGTCCAGATTTGCCGGCATCAAGCCAGCCTAGCCGGGATGTCCCGCAAATCCGGCCGCCACGATCCGGTCACGACCTCAGAACAACGCCGACACGTCGGCGACGTGCAGCGATGCGTCGGGCACCGGCACGGCTACCCTAATGCGATGTCGTCCGACGCCGGTGCCCGCAAGTTTGCGGGACTACGCCTCGCCCGGGGCGAGAAGGCTGCGCGCGGCAAACACTGGTGGCTGCGGTGGGTGGTGTTGTCCGTCGTCACGATCGTGCTCGCCGTCGAGGTGATTCTCGTGCGCGATCAGCTGGCCAAGGCATGGACGAGTCTGTTCGAAGCCAACTGGTGGTGGCTGGTCGCCGCGATGGTGGCCGCGGCGGCGTCGATGCACAGCTTCGCCCAGATTCAGCGCACGCTGCTGCGTTCCGCCGGAGTCCACGTCAGGCAACTGCGCTCGGAAGCGGCCTTCTACGCGGCCAATTCGCTGAGCACGACGCTGCCCGGCGGCCCGGTGATATCGGCGACGTTCCTGCTGCGTCAGCAGCGCATCTGGGGCGCCTCCACCGTGGTCGCGTCGTGGCAGCTGGTGATGTCGGGCGCGCTGCAGGCGGTGGGGCTGGCCGTGCTGGGGTTGGGCGGGGCGTTCCTCCTGGGCGCCAAGAACAACCCGTTCTCGTTGCTGTTCACCCTCGGCGGTTTCATCGCGCTGCTGTTGTTGGCGCAGGCGGTGGCGTCGCGCCCGGAACTGATCGAAGGGATCGGCAGCAAGGTGCTGTCGTGGGTCAATTCCATTCGCGGCAAACCAGCCGAGACCGGTCTGGAGAAGTGGCGCGAGATCCTCATGCAGCTCGAGTCGGTGAGCCTGAGCCGGCGCGACCTCGCGGTGGCGTTCAGCTGGTCACTGTTCAACTGGGTCGCCGACGTCGCGTGCCTGGGCTTCGCGGCCTACGCCGCCGGCGATCACGCGTCGGTCGCCGGACTGACGGTCGCCTACGCGGCGGCCCGCGCGGTGGGCACGATTCCGCTGATGCCGGGTGGCCTGCTGGTCGTCGAGGCCGTGCTCGTCCCCGGCCTGGTATCCAGCGGCATGGGACTGCCGAACGCGATCTCGGCGATGCTGATCTACCGGCTGATCAGCTGGCTTTTCATCGCCGCGGTCGGCTGGGTGGTGTTCTTCTTCATGTTCCGCACCGAGAAGCTCAGCGAATCCGGTTCGGACGACGACCCACCCACCGATCCCGAGCTCCGGGTACCGGACGTCAGGGCCTTCGCCGACCCGGCCGACTCGGCGTTGCAGGGACCGCTGCCCCCACTGGACCCGGCTGGTTAACCGCCCGGCTTCGGCGCGGGCGCCGGCTTGGGCGCACTGGTCGGCGCGGCGACGGCGGGCACGCCCGGCACCGGAGCGGCACCGGCAGGCGCCGGACCCGGCAGCGGCGCCGCCGGTGCACCGCCACCACCCGGCAGACCGGGCAGGCCGCCCTGGGCCGCCTGCACCATGGTGAGCGCCTGCGGCAGCGAGATCGGCAGCTTGCACTGGGTGCCCAGCTTATTCAGCGGGTTGGCCAGCCCTTGCATGTCGAGCGCCACCTTGGGATTCGCCTCGAAGTACGCCTTGATCGTGCCCAGCGACTGCGGCCCGGCCTGATCCTGCAGGGCGCTGGTCATCACCTGGTTGGTCTCCGGGTGCGAGTCCAGGTAGTCCCCCATCGACTTGGAGACCGAACCGATGGTGCGGGCCACCTCGCTGGCCGCGCACGGGTCCGTCGATCCCGTGGCCGCCGGCGCCTGCAGAACGGCGCTCCCGGCACAGGACAGGCCGGTGGCGGCCACGACGGCGAACAGCCCGCGGCGCAGGAACGGCCCCTGGAACGGCCCCTGGAACGGCGTAGATGGCATGGATGACTCCTCACGATTCGCCGCCCGAAGTCCCCCCACGGCGGCCACAGACATCCTGCCATCCCGCCCGGCGGGGTCGCCAATTCACGCTGGGCGCTTGGGTCGATCACGACTTAACAACGATCCCGGCAAACGGGTGTCGTCGCAGCTCAGCACGCGATAAGCAAAGCTAGGACTCCGGGCTCTCGGGTAGGCTCGCGGGCACGTGCTGCGCAAGAAACACGGGGAGATAGAAAATCCAGCAGTTCATGATGCGGCTGAGCCGCAACCTGCGCAGATACCGCTGGTTCGTCTTTGCAGGCTGGCTGCTCGCCCTGGTTCCGGCGGTTTATCTGGCCATGACGCAGTCGGGGAATCTGACCGGCGGCGGGTTCGAGGTTGCCAATTCCCAGTCGCTGGCCGTCCACGACCAACTCGTGGAGCAGTATCCCGAGCTGGGGGCATCGCCGTTGGCCCTGGTGGCCGCCCCCCGCGCCGACGCCACCTACCAGGACATCAACGACGCGGTCGCCGAGCTCAAACGCATCGCCGGCGAGCTTCCCGGCGTCACCGAAGCGCCCAACCCCACCCAGCGCCCACCCCAGCCTGACCGGCCCTACGTGGTGTCCCTGCATCTGGACGCCCGCAATCCCGGCACCAGCGACGTCGCCAAGAAGCTGCGGGAACGGGTCGGCATCCAGGGTGACCAGTCCGGGCAGACCGCCAACGGCCGGGTCCGGCTCTACGTCATCGGGCAGGGGGCGCTCAGCGCCGCGGCCGCCGCGAACACTAAGCACGACATCGCCAAAGCCGAGGAATGGAACCTGCCGATCATCCTGATCGTGCTGCTGGCGGTGTTCGGTTCGCTGGCTGCCGCGGCGATTCCCCTGGCGCTGGGTGTCTGCACCGTCGTGGTGACCATGGGGCTGGTCTATGCGCTGTCGATGCACACGCCCATGTCGGTGTTCGTGACCTCGACGGTGTCCATGTTCGGCATCGCGCTGGCCGTCGACTATTCGCTGTTCATCCTGATGCGGTTCCGGGAGGAACTGCGTACCGGCCGCCAGCCGCAGGAGGCCGTGGACGCGGCGATGGCCACCTCCGGTCTTGCCGTGGTGTTGTCCGGGTTGACCGTCATCGCCTCGCTCACCGGCATCTACGTGATCAACACCCCGGCACTGCGTTCGATGGCCACCGGCGCCATCCTCGCGGTCGCGGTCGCGATGCTGACGTCGGCGACGCTGACGCCGGCGTTGCTGGCCACGTTCTCCCGGGCGGCGGCCAAGAGATCGCCGCTGCTGCACTGGTCACGCCGGCCGGAGAGCACGGTGTCCCGGTTCTGGACGCGCTGGGTCACCTGGGTGATGCGCCGGCCCTGGATTTCCGCGCTGGCGGCCTCGGCGGTGTTGCTGCTGATGGCGGCGCCGGCGCTGTCGATGGTGCTGGGCAATAGCCTGCTGCGCCAGTTCGACTCCTCCCACGAGATCCGGGCCGGGGTGGCCTCGGCGTCGCAGGCCCTCGGCCCGGGCGCACTGGGTCCCATCCAGGTTCTGGTGACCTTCCCCGAGTGGCCGCAGGGACAAGACGCCGTGCCGGTGCGTGCGCAGAAGCTCGCCGCGCTGCGCGAGAAGATGGCCCAGGGGCCCAACGTCGCCTCGGTGAGCCCGCCGCAATATGCCGACGACAACAAGAGCGCCCTGCTCAACGCGGTGCTGTCGGTCGATCCAGAAGATCTGCGCGCCCGGCACACCGTCGACTGGATGCGCAGCCAACTGCCGAGGGTCGGGGGCGACGCCCAGGTCTCCGTGGGCGGCTCGACCGCGCTGATCAAGGACTTCGACGGGCGGGTGGCGCAAACCCAGCCGCTCGTGCTGGGCTTCGTCGCGCTGATCGCTTTCGTCATGCTGCTGCTCTCGGTGCATTCGGTGCTGCTGGCGCTCAAGGGCGTGCTGATGACGCTGCTGTCGGTGGCGGCCGCCTACGGCAGCCTGGTGATGGTCTTCCAGTGGGGCTGGGCCGAGGCACTCGGTTTCCCGCACCTGACATCGATCGACAGCACCGTTCCCCCGCTGGTCCTGGCGATGACGTTCGGGTTGTCCATGGACTACGAGATCTTTCTGCTCACCCGTATCCGGGAGCGTTTCCTGCAGACCGGCCACACCCGCGACGCGGTGGCCTACGGCGTCAGCACCAGCGCGCGCACCATCACCAGCGCGGCGCTGATCATGATCGCGGTGTTCTGCGGGTTCGCCTTTGCGGGCATGCCCCTGGTTGCCGAGATCGGTGTGGCGTGTGCCGTCGCGATCGCGGTCGACGCCACCGTCGTACGCCTGGTGCTGGTGCCGGCGCTGATGGCGATGTTCTCGAAGTGGAACTGGTGGATACCGGGCTGGCTGGGTCGCATGCTGCCGTCGGTTGACTTCGACCGGCCGCTGCCCGACGTCGATCTCGGCGGCGTCGTCGTCATCCCCGAGGACATCACCGCCGCGATCGCCCCCAGCGCCGATCTGCGGGTGGTGATCAAATCGGCCGCTAAGCTCAAAAACCTTGCGCCCGATGCTATTTGCGTCGCAGACCCGCTGGCGTTCAGCGGTTGCGCCCGCAAGGACGGCCCGGAATCGGCGGAGGCCGACACGGTGGCGCTGGCCACCGGTCCGGTCGGCAAGGTCAGTCTGGCGGCCCGCAGCAGCATCGCCCGGGCCATGTCGTGGTCCGATCGCCCGGTCCATCCGGTCACCTTGTGGCGCGGGCGCCTTTCGGTGGCCCTCGACGCGCTGGAGAGCAAAGGCACCCGGAACGGATTCCGCCGCAGCAGCCCGGTGGAGACCACCAACGTGCAACTGCCGACCGGTGACCGGCTGCTGATCCCGACGGGGGCGGAAACGCTGCGGTTCAAGGGTTACTTGATCATGAGCCGTAACAGCAGCCGCGATTATGCCGATTTTGCTGACATGGTCGACGCAATGGATCCGGAGACCGTCGCGATGGTGCTGGCCGGGATGGACAGGTATTACTGTTGTCAGCCTCTCGGCTCGTCTTCGCAATCGCAACGGATGGCCACCGAGTTGGTTCGCCGGCTCGCGGATCCTGATCCGTCCGATCTGGACGAGGATTGGCCCGAACCCGATGCGAGGGCAGACTGGGAGGAGGTCAGGCAGCGCTGCCTGTCCGTGGCCGTGGCAATGCTGGAGGAGGCGAGGTGACGTTGGCTGCCGACCAGCGAAATCCCGCGCCTGCTGCGCAAGTGCGGCGACCCGACACTGACCAGCCGGTGGAGTTCTGGTCCACCGCGGCGATTCACTCCGCCCTGCAGAGCGGGGACATCGCCACCTGGAAGCGCATCGCCGCCGCCCTCAAACGCGACCCCTACGGCCGGACGGCCCGTCAGGTGGAGGAGATTCTGCGCGGCACCCGGCCCGTCGGCATCGCCAAGGCGCTCTGGGAGGTGCTCGAGCGCGCCCGTACCCATCTCGAGGCCAACGAACGCGCCGAGGTGGCACGGCACGTGAAGCTACTGATGGACCGGTCCGGCCTGGTGCAGCAGGAGTTCGCCTCGCGCATCGGGGTAGCTCCGGAGGATCTCGCGACCTACCTCGATGGCAGCGTCAGCCCGTCGGCATCACTGATGATCCGGATGCGCCGGTTGTCCGACCGGTTCGTCCGGGTGAAGAACGAGCGGTCGGCCAACTCCAACTAGCTAGCGTGAGTTGATCGGGACGATGTCCTGCACCAGCCAGTCGTTGCCGCGCTTGCTCAAAGTGACACGGACCGCCGGGGCGGCCTGACTGGGCGGCTGGCCGGGGGCGTTCTGGGTGACCCGCATGATCACCGCGACGCTGGCCGCGGACGGCCCGATGGCCTCGACACCGGCCGCCAGCGTGGACGCCTGCGCGGTGACCTTGCGCTGCAGCAGGTCCGCGCTGGTCTTGGTGTACTCCTCTTTGAACTTGCCTGCCTTGTCCGGCACCATCAGCGACGCGGCGCGCTCGATCGAGGCACCCGGCGCCGTCGGCGAGAACGATGCCACCGCCTCGGCCACGCCTGTGGCGACCTGAACCACCGCGACGGAGTCCTTCTTGAAGTCGTCGTCCTTGGTGGTCCAGTGCGTGTATCCGGTCAGCACCGCGGCGCACAGGGCCACGGCCGCCAGGAAGGCAACGGCCAGCCGCAGCCCCGGTGCGTCGTCGTCGGTGCCGACCGTGACCGCGTCGCGGCGCAGCAGCCAGAAGTTGATCACGACACCCTCGACGACCAGCAGCGCCAGCGCGGCGGCCACCGCGACCCACCAGCGCGGCCAGGCCAGCACCGCGCCGATCCCGAACAGCGCGACCAGCGCCGCCAGTGGTGCCAGCACATCGAAGGCCGCCAGCCGCCATGCGTTCCTCATCGGATCGACTCCAGCTTGGAGATCAGCATCTTGTTGTCCACGTTGGACACGTCCAGGCGCAGGTTCCAGTGCACCACCTGCGGTTTGGCGCCGGCGTTCTCGCTGACCGAGGTGGCGACCAGCATCACCGAGTCGGTCCGGGTGGCGAACGCCGGGAGTTTCGTCGTCACCACCGGCCGCGGGGAGCCGGGCACGGTGTCCAGATCGCGGTGCACGGTGTCGATCGCCACCGCCTCGATCTGGCCGGCGCTCTTGGCCTGCAGCTTCTCCACCACCTTCCGGTAGTCCATGATCGCGGCCTCGAAGTCGGTGTTCAGCTGGCCGACCGTACCGTCGTGCAGCCGCTGCAGGCTGGCGTCGATGTTCCCGACGTTCATGTTGATCAGGATCTCGGTCCAGTCGGCCGCGGCCGCCATCACCCGGGACAGATAAACGCGCTCGCCCGAGTCGTCCCGGTGGCCGAACCAGATCAGCCCGCCGAGGACCAGCGCCGCCACCGAGATGAGGCCCAGCACGGTGGAGGCGATGCCGTAGGTGGAGAACACCCGGGCGTCATCGTCGGTGTCGTCGTCGGTATCTACAGCGTCTTCGGCGTCTTCTGTGTCGTCGATGTCTTCGGCGTCCTGGTCAGGCATGGTGCGATCGTTGCACCCGAAAAGAGATGGAAGGATGGCGGGGTGACAGTAGAGGCCATCCGCTCGGGCATCGACCTGAGCTACGTCGACGCCGCCGCCCGCCCCCAGGACGACCTTTTCGGCCACGTGAACGGGCGCTGGCTGACCGAGTACGACATCCCCGCCGACCGCGCGACCGACGGGGCTTTCCGGACCTTGTTCGACCGGGCCGAAGAGCAGGTGCGCGACATCATCGTGCAGGCCAGCGAGAGTCAGGCCGCACCGGGGACCGACGAGCAGCGGATCGGCGACCTGTACGCCAGCTTCCTCGATGAGGACACCGTGGAACGACGCGGCCTGCAGCCGCTGCTCGACGAACTGACCGCCATCGACGGCGCGGCGGACCGCAGCGCGCTCGCGACCCTCATCGGCGCCCTGCAACGCACCGGGGTAGGCGGCGGTGTCGGGTTCTACGTCGACACCGATTCCAAGAACTCCGCCCGCTACCTGGTGCACTTCTCCCAGTCGGGCATCGGCCTGCCGGACGAGTCGTACTTCCGCGACGAGCAGCACGCCGCCGTGCTGGCCGCCTACCCGGGCCACATCGCCCGGATGTTCAGCCTGGTCTTCGGGGGCAGCGCGGAGGATCACGCCGAAACGGCCGCCCGCATCGTGGCGCTGGAGAGCAAACTGGCGGCCGCGCACTGGGACGTGGTCAAACGCCGTGACGCCGAGCTCACCTACAACCTGCGCACCTTCGCCGAGCTGGAGGAGACATCGGGCTTCGACTGGTCCGGATGGGTGAGCGGCCTGGGCATCACGCCCGAGGCCGTCGCCGAACTGGTTGTCCGGCAACCGGATTACCTCAGCGCCTTCGCCGATCTGTGGAGCGGTGAAGACCTCGAAGACTGGAAGAGCTGGGCCCGGTGGCGCTTGATCCGCGCCCGCTCGCCGTGGCTGACCAGCGAGATGGTCGAGGCGGACTTCGACTTCTACGGCCGCCGGCTGACCGGCACCGAGCAGATCCGGGACCGCTGGAAGCGGGCGGTCGCACTGGTGGAGACGCTGATGGGCGACTCCGTCGGAAAGCTCTATGTGGAACGGCATTTCCCGCCGGGGGCCAAGGACCGCATCGATGCGCTGGTGGCCAACCTGCGGGAGGCGTACCGGATCAGCATCAGCGATCTGGACTGGATGACACCCGAAACCCGCCAGCGGGCGCTGACCAAACTCGACAAGTTCACCGCAAAGGTCGGCTATCCGGTCACCTGGCGCGACTACTCCGCGCTGGTCATCGACCGCGACGACCTGTACGGCAACTTTCAGCGCGGCTACGCCGTGAACCACGACCGGGAAATGGCCAAACTCGGCGGACCGGTCGACCGCGACGAGTGGTTCATGACTCCGCAGACCGTCAACGCCTACTACAACCCGGGAATGAACGAAATCGTCTTCCCCGCAGCCATTTTGCAGCCTCCTTTCTTCGACGCCGAAGCCGACGACGCGGCCAACTACGGCGGTATCGGAGCGGTGATCGGGCACGAGATCGGGCACGGATTCGACGACCAGGGCGCCAAGTACGACGGTGACGGCAACCTGGTCGACTGGTGGACCGACGCCGACCGCACCGAGTTCGCGACCCGCACCAAGGCGCTGATCGAACAGTACGAGGCCTACACACCGCGCGCGCTGGCCGACCACCAGGGCCCACCACACGTCCAGGGCGCCTTCACCGTCGGCGAGAACATCGGCGACCTGGGCGGCCTGTCGATCGCCCTGCTGGCCTACCAGCTGTCGCTGCAGGGCGAGCCCGCTCCGGTGATCGACGGCCTGACCGGCGTGCAGCGGGTGTTCTTCGGCTGGGCTCAGGTGTGGCGGACGAAATCGCGTGATGCCGAGGCAATTCGGCGGCTCGCGGTGGACCCGCACTCGCCGCCGGAATTCCGGTGCAACGGCGTCATCCGCAACGTCGACGCGTTCTACGAGGCTTTCGACGTGTCAGAATCCGACGACTTGTTCCTGGAACCGCCGCGGCGCGTCCGTATCTGGAACTAGCGTTTCCGGCGCGAGCAGGGCGCCCTTTCCTGCGCGAGCAGGGCGCCCTTTCCTGCGCGAGCAGACGCGAAATCGCACGAAAACGCAGCTATGCGTGCGACTTTGCGTCTGATCGCCGGGGTGCGCCGACCGTTTCGATCCGCGCGGGCACATGCTTGTGCCAGGGCGTGCCCGCGTACGGGTCGCGCCACTTGGTCGACGTCAGGGCGTTCGGGGCCACCCCCGGTATCACGGTGCGGCCGTCCTCGCCGACATAGTCCAGCCCGAAACCGTTGGGCAGGGCCGCATGTCCGGGCAGCATGGTCTCGGTGATCTCGACGGTGGCCTCCGCGCTGCCGGCCGCCGTGGTGATGCGCGCCCGGCCGCCGTCGTCGAGACCGAGCGCCTGGGCGTCCTCGACGCTGACCCGCAGCGCCCCGTCGGCGTCGCGCTTGCGCCAGGACGGGTCGCGGAAGATGTCGTTGGCGGTGTAGGCGCGCCGCTCCCCCACCGACAGCACGATCGGCAGCTCGTCGCTGGTCAGGCGCTCCGGCGCCGTCGCCAAAGCCGTTATGCCATCCAGCATTTCGGGTATTTCCAGGGCGATCTTGCGGTCGCTGTGACTGATCAGCGCGAAGTCGTCCTCGTAGTTGTGCACCGTGAAGGTGATCCCGGATCGGCCGTGCAGGATCGCGTCGAACAGCGCGTTGCCGTCGGCGTGCCCGGCTCGCCGCACGGCGTCGGGGTACGTCATCGCCGTCTTCTGGGCCTGACCCCACAGCGCCGCCGCGCCGGCCATTCCCTCCGGCAAGGTCGGACCCAGCGTCTCGTACAACACGTACGGCAGCACCCGGGCCAGTGCCGGGTTGCCCGCTACCGCGCCGAAAAACGCCTCGGTGTACACCTGGCGACCCTGGGCGGCGGCTTCGCACAACGGCCGCAGATCGTCGTCCGAGACCACTCCCAGCGCGCGCACCAGCCGCGCCCAGATCTCGGGTTCGGGCAGCGTCCCGGGCAGTGGCGGAAACAGGGGATGACGCAATTGCATTGCGTTGTGCGGGAATTCGAGGTTGAAGAACGTGCACTCGGGCTTCTCGAACTGGGACGCCGCGGGCAGCACGTAGTGCGCCAGCCGGGCGGTTTCGGTCATCGCGACATCGACGACCACCAGCAGCTCCAGCGCCTGGAACGCTTCGCGGCACGCGGCCGAGTCGGCCACCGAGTGGGCCGGGTTGCTGCTTTCGACGATCATGGCCCGGAACCGGTCCGGGTGGTCGGTGAGGATCTCCTCGGGGACGACGTTGCACGGCACCAAACCGGAGATGATCGGCGCTCCGGTTACCGGCGTGCGTCCCGAGACGGTACTGAACAGCGGCGCGAACGACGAATGCAGATGCTGTCCGCCCTTTTTCGCGAAATTGCCGGTCAGGATCCACAGCAGCTTGTTCAGGTAGGAGCACACGGTACTGTTCGGCGCCTGTTGCACGCCGAGGTCCTCGAACACCGCCACGCTGCCGGCCGTGCCGATGCGCCGTGCCGCCGCGCGCAGCAATTCCTCGTCGACTCCGCAGCGCTGGGCGTACTCGGCGACCGGAACGTCGGCGAGCACCCCGCGCACCGTCGCTACGCCGTGCACATGCTCGGCGAGAAACGCTTCGTCACAGAGGTTTTCCTGCACCAGCACCGCGGCCAGCGCAGCCAGGCACCAGGCGTCGGTTCCGGGCCGCACCCGCAGATGGAAGTCGGCCATCTTCGCGGTGTCGGTGACGACCGGGTCGATCACGATCATCGACCGTCGCGGATCCTTGGCGATCTCGTTGAGCACCACCCGAGCCCGGGGGAAACTCTGTGACATCCAGGGGTTCTTGCCGACGAATACCGATACCTCGGCATGTTCGAACTCGCCGCGGGTGTGCCCACCGTAGAGTTGCCCGTCGACCCACGCCTCGCCGGTTTTCTCCTGCGCCAGCGCGTTTGAGCGGTATTTGGACCCCAGCGCCTTGAGGAACGCGCCGCTGTAGGCGCCACCGAGGTGATTGCCCTGGCCGCCGCCGCCGTAGTAGAAGATCTTGTCGCCGCCGTAGGTGTCGCGGATGTGCTTGAAGCCCTCGGCGATCTCGACAATCGCGGTGTCCCAGTCGATTTCCTCGTAGCTGCCGTCAGCGCGCCGGCGCAGCGGTGAGGTCAGCCGTCCGCGGCCGTTCTGATAGTGATCCAGCCGCAGCGCCTTGTTGCAGGTGTATCCCTGCGACGCCGGATGCTCCTTGTCGCCCCGGATCCGGGCCAGGGTGCGGCCGTCGGTCTGCACGACGATGCCGCAGTTGCACTCACACAGGATGCACGCGGTGGGCTGCCAATCACTCATGGGGCAGATTCCTTTCGAACAGCTCACGCAACTGACGGTGTACGAGGTCCAACGGCGCCAGGTCGCGTCGCACCCGCGCGAGCAGCAGCGCGCCCTCGAGCGCGGCCGTCGCGAACTCCGCAAGCTCACCGGCCCGCTCCGCGGCGATGCCGTCGGCGGCGAAGCGCGCGGCGATCAGGTCCGACCACCGGTCGAACACCGCCGCCGCATGCTCCACCACGGGCGCCATCCGGTCACGGTCGTCGTTGTCGAAGCCCGCTTCCACCGACACGGCCGCTATCGGGCAACCCGCGCGGAAATCGGTGGCCAGCAACTGTTCCCGGTATTTGGCGATCAACGTGTCCAGCAGCGCAAGACCACTGTCAGCCTCCGTGATGACCGAGGCGATGTGTTCGCCGGCGAAATCGACCGCCTCGCACAACAATTGCGTGCGCCCGCCCGGGAAGTGGTGGTAGGCCGAGCCGCGCGGGGCGCCACTGTGCGCCAGCACATCGGATATCGCGGTCGCCCGCGCACCGCGCTCCCTGATCAGCAGGGCGGCGGACACGACCATCCGCTCACGGGGACTTCGCATATGTATGATGCGATACATAATTTGAGCCCGCGGCCAGACGCAAAATCGCCCCTTCCGAGGCGGAAAGGGCGATTTGCGACTGCTCGGTGGAACTGGCTACAGCTGCCAGTCCGAGGCGCCGTCAGGCTTGTTGTAGGTCCCGACGGAGTTCTTGACAACGATCGGGTCACCACTTCCGAAGTTGTCGAAGAACCACTTCGCGTTGGCCGGGCTGAGGTTGATGCAACCGTGGCTGACGTCGCGCTTGCCCTGGTCGGCCACCGACCACGGCGCACTGTGCACAAAGTTGCCGCTGTTGTCTATCCGGACGGCATCCGACACGGTCACCTTGTACCCATTCGGCGAGTTGACCGGGACCCCGTACGTCGAGGAGTCCATCACCACCGTCGGCATCTTCTCCAGCACGTAGTAGGTGCCGTTCGGCGTCTGGTGCCCACCGGAGGCCATCCCCATGGACATCGGGAAGGTCTGCTGCACCACGCCGTTGCGGGTGATCGTCATCTGGTGCGTGGCGTCGTCGGCCGTCGCGATCAGCGAGTCGCCGGTACGGAAACTCGACTTGGTACCCGCGGCGTCGATGTTCACCGCCGTGTTGGCCGGCCAGAAGCTCAGCGGGCGCCAGCGCAGCTGCGACGGCGTCATCCAGTAGAACTTGCCCGGCACCGGCGGAATCGACGAGATGTGCACGGCACGCTCAGCCATCGCCTGGTCGGCGATCGGCACCTGGAAGTTGATGATGATCGGCTTGGCCACGCCCACCATCGCCCCGTTGACCGGGTTGAAGGACGGCGGCCGGAACGGCGGTTCGCCGACGAACGGCGTCGGGTCCTGCCCGGCCACCGGCCCGGAGGCCACCGGCACCGCGGCCGGGTCGCCCGGGGGGACGCCGAACGGGTCGGGCAGCGGCGGCAGCGCGATCGGCTCCGGCGCGGGCGGCTCGACGGGCGCAACCACCGGGCCCGGGTCGCCGGGCACATCGTCCGGGTCCGCCAGTGCCGGGCCAGCGCCCATCACGAGCACCGCGGCCACTCCGAATGCGTTGAGAGCGGCGACGAGGCCAGCCCTCGTGCGGCCCCTCATCGAGCGCGACATACTCTTTCCCTCCGGTCACCTACGTCAAGACCTGAACTGGCCCCAGTGTGGCACAGCAAAACCCCCGCTTAGCCATTCGACGAACCCGCCGCAGCCGTTACCAAGCCCAGTTCAGGGCGCTGACCTGCGACGTTAGCCGTCCTGTGAAATTGCCGTATCTGCCGTCTCAGGCGTATCGACGATCGGGCGAACCGCCGCCATCGCCAGCAGCGCGGCACCCATCAATCCGGCCGACGCGGTGAGCATCATCGCCACGCTGCGCTCGTACAACAGCCCGCCCGCCAGCGAGCCCGCCATGATGCCCACCTGGAACGCCGTCACGTACAGTCCCGAGGCACCGTCGGGGTCATCAGCCCCGGCGCGCATCGCCGCGGACTGCAACATCGGCGACACCGCCGTGGCCATGGCGCCCCACAGCACGATCGCCGCCGTCCCGACCACCAGCGCCGTCGTCGCCGAGCGTTGCCAACCGAACGCCAGCGCACTCAGCAGTGCCAGCGCGGCGGTCAGGCCGGCCATGCAGACGATGATCGCGCCCTTCGGGCGGCGGTCCAGCGGCCGCGCCACCAGTGCCACCGAGAGCACCCCAGCGATTCCGTAGGCCGCGAGCAGCCACGCGACATTGGGTCCCCGCACTCCCACGACCTGGCGGACGATCACCACGATGTAGGTGTAGGAGACGAAGTGTCCGGTGACGCCGATCATGGTGATCAGGCTCACCATGATCAGCCCGCGGTTGCGGTGATGCGTCGACCGCCGGCCCACGTACTGCAACTGGTCGGTGGTCAGCCTCATCGAGGGCAGCACCAGCCGCGCCGCCACCGTCACCAGCGCGGCCGCGACGGTGACGCACACGGCCGCCAGGCGCCAGCCCCACATCAGGCTCAGTGCCGCGGTCAGCGGGCTGCCGATGACCAGCGCCAGGCTCGTCCCGACGTAGATCGACATGGTGGCGCGCCCGGCGTGGCTGGGCGGCACCAGGCGGGTGGCGATCGGTGCGATCACCGACCACAGCAGGCCGTGCGTCACCGCGCACAGCACCCGGCCGCCCGCAAGCACCGCGAAGCTGGGCGCCAGCGCCGAAATCAGCTGCGAGACCGTCAAACACACCAGGCTGAGCAGCAACGTGCGGCGCCGTGGCCAGTGTGCGGTCCAGCGCACCAGCGGAACCGTGGTCAGGGCGGCCACGAACGCATACCAGGACAGCAGGGTGCCGACGAGCACCACGCTCACGTTGAGGTTGCGCGCGATCGCCGACAGTGCCCCCACCGGCAGCAGCTCGGCGGTCACGTAGATAAAGGCCGCCGCCGCGAGCACCGCAAGCTGAACCGCGATCCGTGGCGTCCACGTTCGTGCGGTTGCGGCGATGGTTCCCGATTCGGCAGTCATGTTGTTCGTCGGCACACCGTCCTCGTGCCGAGGTGGCTTACGGACAGATTGCGCCGTGATCACCGTACGCAAGGTATCCGGGCTTTACCCAAACATTGCGTGTCAACACGCCCGGTCAGGAGCGGACGAGGCGCGCGATGGCGGCCGACGCTTCGGCCAGTTTCTCGTCGGCCTCCGGGCCACCCTCGGCCACCGCGCGGGTGACACAGTGATTCAGGTGCTCGTCGAGCAGGTTGAGCGCCACCGAACGCATCGCGCTGTTCACAGCGCTGATCTGGGTGAGCACATCGATGCAGTACTTGTCCTCTTCGATCATGCGCGCGATCCCGCGTACCTGACCCTCGATGCGACGCAGCCGCTTGGCGTAGTTGTCCTTCTGCTGCGCGTATCCGTGCGGTGCCGTCATCTGCTCTCCCCAACGCCGTCTCATACCCCAACGGGGTATCACCTTGCGATGATAAACGATTTTGGCGGGATGCCGCCGCACCGCATACTTGCTGCATGCCTGAACCCGACATCAAGCCCCGCAGCCGCGACGTCACCGACGGCCTGGAGAAGGCCGCCGCACGAGGAATGCTCCGCGCGGTAGGCATGGGGGACGAAGACTTCGCCAAGGCGCAGATCGGGGTTGCGTCGTCGTGGAACGAAATCACCCCGTGCAACCTGTCGCTGGACCGCCTGGCCAAGGCGGTCAAGGAGGGTGTCTTCGCCGCGGGCGGCTACCCACTGGAATTCGGCACGATCTCGGTGTCCGACGGCATCTCGATGGGACACGAGGGGATGCACTTCTCCCTGGTCTCACGTGAGGTGATCGCCGACAGCGTCGAAACGGTGATGCAGGCCGAGCGACTGGACGGCTCGGTGCTGCTGGCCGGCTGCGATAAGTCGCTGCCCGGCATGCTGATGGCCGCCGCGCGGCTGAACCTGGCATCGGTGTTCCTCTATGCGGGCTCGATCCTGCCGGGCGTCGCCAAGATGTCGGACGGCAGCGAGCGCGAAGTCACCATCATCGACGCGTTCGAGGCGGTGGGCGCCTGCGCGCGCGGCCTGATGAGCCGCGAGGACGTGGACGCCATCGAGCGGGCGATCTGCCCAGGCGAGGGCGCCTGCGGCGGCATGTACACGGCCAACACCATGGCCAGCGCCGCCGAAGCGCTGGGCATGTCGCTGCCGGGCAGCGCCGCGCCCCCGGCGACCGACCGCCGCCGCGACGGGTTCGCCCGCCGCAGCGGTCAGGCCGTCATCGAACTGCTGCGCAAGGGCATCACCGCCCGCGACATCCTTACCCGGGAAGCGTTCGAGAACGCGATCGCGGTGGTGATGGCGTTCGGCGGCTCGACCAACGCCGTGCTGCACCTGCTGGCCATCGCCCGTGAGGCCGAGGTCGAGCTCTCCCTCGACGACTTCACCCGGATCGGCAAGCGGGTGCCACACCTGGCCGACGTCAAGCCCTTCGGCCGGCACGTGATGTCGCACGTCGACCACATCGGCGGCGTGCCGGTGGTGATGAAAGCCCTGCTGGACGCCGGTCTGCTGCACGGCGACTGTCTGACCGTGACCGGCAGGACCCTCGCGGAGAACCTGGCCGACATCGCCCCGCCGGACCCGGACGGCAAGGTGCTGCGCGCGCTGGACAACCCGATCCACCCCACCGGGGGCATCACCATCCTGCGTGGATCGCTGGCCCCGGACGGCGCGGTGGTCAAGTCGGCCGGCTTCGACTCCGACGTGTTCGAGGGCACCGCACGGGTTTTCGACGGCGAGCGGGCGGCCCTGGACGCACTCGAGGACGGCACCATCACTCACGGTGACGCCGTGGTGATCCGCTACGAAGGACCCAAGGGCGGTCCCGGCATGCGGGAGATGCTCGCCATCACCGGTGCCATCAAGGGCGCCGGGCTGGGCAAGGACGTGCTGCTGCTCACCGACGGCCGGTTCTCCGGCGGAACGACGGGGTTGTGCGTCGGACATATCGCCCCCGAGGCCGTCGACGCCGGCCCCATCGCCTTCCTGCGCGACGGCGACAGGATCCGCCTCGACGTGGCCAACCACACCCTCGACGTGCTGGTCGATCCGGACGAGTTCGACGCCCGCCGAACGGGGTTCACTCCCCCGCCGCCGCGCTATAAGACCGGCGTGCTGGCCAAGTACGTCAAGCTGGTCGGCTCGGCCGCCACCGGGGCGGTCTGCGGCTAGCACGGCGCGTGTGCGTCCACCGCGGCGCGTGTGCGTCCACCGCGGCGCGTGTGCGTCCACCGCGGCAAATCCGCGAATTCCGCACAGCTGACGCACACCGGATGCGGTCAGCGCACACCCGATGATCGGCGCGACAGCTAGCGCACCAGCGCCACCGCGAAGCCGTCCCACCCCTTGCCGCCGACCGTCTGCAGGACGGCGGTGTCCAGGTGCGGGTGCTCGCCCATCAGCTGCAGCGTCCCGCGGGTCGCCGCGACCCTGACGTCGTCGGACTCGGTCAGCACCTTGCCGCCGCGAATCACGTTGTCCACCACCACGACCGTGCCGGGCCGTCCGAGCCTGATCGCCCAGTCCAGGTAGGCGGCGTTGTTCTCCTTGTCCGCGTCGATGAACACCAGGTCGAATGGACCGCCCGTCACGGTCGGCAGCGAGTCCAGAGCGGCCCCGACCACCACCTCGACCCGATCGCCCACGCCGGCCCGGTCCAGGTTGGCCCGGGCCAGCTCGGCGCGCCGCGGGTCGAATTCCAGTGTCACCACCCGTCCCTGCGGGCCGGCGCCGCGCGCGAGCCAGATCGTGCTGTAGCCGCCCAGCGTGCCGAGTTCGAGGATGCGCCGCGCCTGCATGGCCGAGGCCAGCAGGCACAGAAACTTGCCCTGCTGCGCCGACACCGCGATGCGCGGCAGGCCGGCCGCGTCGCTGGCCTGCACCGCCGCTTCCAATGCCGGGTCCGGTCCGATCAGCGTGCTGTCCAGAAATGCGTCGACAGCTTGCGGGTTTGCTTCTGCGGGCATGACCAACGCTAACTCGTGGCCGGGCCGCTCCGCCTAAATACCTGCCCCGGATTGTTTACCCGTACCCCCAAGGGGTATATGCTGGGAGTCGGATCAACCGTCCACAGAAGATAAAGGTGATATCGAAATGGCAACTCACGAAGCTGGAACCGAATTGACCTGTGGCCACGAGGGCTGTGGCTGCCGCGTGCGCGTCGAGGTCCCCTGCCACTGCTCCGGCGCCACCGAGCCCTACCGCTGCACCTGCGGCGAGGCCCTGGTCCCCGTCCAGTAGAACCGCCGGCCGGTCGTGCGTCCGGACGCGCCGCTCAGCGCCCGAACGTACGGCCGGCCAGCTCCACCTGCGCCGACAGCGTGAGATCCACCGCCGACGCGCCGACCGCCACCGTGTGTTGACCGGGCGTGATGCGCCAGCTTCCGTCGGCATAGCGCGCCAGCAGACGCGGATCTGCCTCGATGGTCAGCCGGCGAGACTGCCCGGGTTCGAGGTCGACCCGCTCAAATCCCAACAGCCGCAACCGGGCTTCGCCCGGTGTCGCGGTCAGGTACACCTGTGGGACATCGGCCCCGCTGCGGTCACCGGTGTTGACGACGGTGACCGCGACCCGCACGGTGTCTCCGCCGACCACCTCCAGATCGCGGTATTCAAAGTTGCTGTAGGACAACCCGTGTCCGAACGCGAACAGCGGGGCCTGCCCGGTGCGGGCGAACCATCGGTATCCGACGTCGGCGCCCTCCGAATAGTGGATGGTCGTCGGCGACCCGAGCTGCGGACGCGGCGTCTGACCGAGGTCCGCCGGGAAGCTGATCGGTAACCGGCCCGACGGGTTGACTTGTCCGGCAAGGATTTCCGCAATAGCCCGGCCGCCCTGCTGGCCCGGGTACCAGGCCGCGACGATCGCGCTCACCGACTCGCGCCAGGGCATCGCCACCGGGTTGCCGGTCTGCAGCACCACCACGGTATTCGGGTTGGCCGCGGCAACGGCGGAGATCAGTGCGTCCTGGCCCCACGGCAGCGATAGGTCGGCCACGTCGAATCCCTCGCCTTCGGCCCGGGTCGCGAACACGATCGCGACGTCGGCTGCCCGCGCCACCGGCACCGCCTCGGCCGGGCTGATACCGGGATCGAATTCGATGTGCGCCTGCGGCAACAGCTTCCGCAGTTCCTCGAGCGGGCTCGAGGGCAGCAGGTACAGATTGCGCATCCCCGCCTCGAGACCCGTACCGCCGATCGGGATCACCCCGGCGTAGCCGCCCGGCGGTACGACGGTGCTCGAGCCGAAGCCGGCCGGCACCCCGCGGTGGGCGTATCCGCCGATGACGGCGATCCGGCCGGCTGACAGCGGCAGCGCCCCGCCGTTCTGCAGCAGCACGATTCCCTGCCGCGCAATATCCAGGGCAATGTCGTTGTGCGCGTTGATGTCCGGATCCGGCGCGGGACCCCACTTGTCGACCCCGACCGCGAACATCGATCGCAGGATCCGCCGGACCATGTCCGACAACCGCTCTCCGGAGAACCGCCCGTCGGCGTGGGCGGCGCGCAGCGGCGCGCCGAATGTCTCGGCCTGCCACAGCAGCGCGTCGATCTGGGCTCCGCACTCCTGGTCGAGACCGTGCAACGCGCATTCCCAGCTCGGCGTGCCACCCCAGTCCGACATCACCCAGCCGGGAAATCCCCACGCCCCTTTGAGCACATCGTTGAGCAGCACGGCATTGGCAGCGGCATAGTCGCCGTTCACCTTGTTGTAGGCCGCCATCACCGCGCCGGGCCGTCCGCGCTCGATGGCGATCTCGAAGGCCAGCAGGTCGGATTCGCGGTGTGCGTCGGGATCGATGACCGCGTCCAGCCAGTGCCGGTTGGTCTCGTTGCAATTCAGCGAGAAGTGCTTGGTGGTGCAGATGACGCCGTGCTGCTGGATTCCGGCGATCTGCTCGGCGGCCATGGCTGCGCTCAGCCACGGGTCTTCGGAGAAGTATTCGAAGTTGCGACCGTTGCGCGGGTCGCGGGCCAGGTTCATCGCGCCCGCCAGCTGCACGTTGAACCCGCGGCTGCGTGCCTCGATGCCGATCAGGGAACCCGCGGCCCGGGCCAGCTGCGGATTGAAACTGGCCGCCAGTGCCAACCCCGCCGGCAGCGCCGTTGCGGTATCGCCCGGCCGGAAACCGGGATTGGTCACGCCGAGTCCGGCGTCACTCATCCGCAGTGCCGGAACCCCCAGCCGCGCGATCCCCGGCACGTATGCCGCGCTCATCGGGACGTCCGGCGGGATCCGTTCGTCATGCAGCGGCCACATGTCGCCGGCGCCCATCACGCCCACCAGCAGGGCGAAGCGCTCGTCGTCGGTCAGCGCGGCCTCGACCTCCCACGCCCGCGCGTCCGGGTCGTCCGGGTCGTCCGTCGGGAAGCTCATCGCACACCCTCTTTCGCGTACACGACACGCAGCACGTGGCCGAGTTCGGGACCCATCACCAGCTCCGTCAGCGTGCACATCGTCGACACGAAGTCAGGCCCGTGGGGCGGTGGCACCCGGCACAGATGATGCGCCACCTCATGCAGTATGACGAGTTCACGCATCGCCCAGTCCGCGGTGTCGCGGTCGGGAACCGCGATAGTGCCTGCCCCGTCCCGGTTCTCGTAGTGCGCGGACGTGGCACCGCGGCGCGCCCGCACGCGCAGGCCGGACACGTCCGGCCACTCCCGGCGCACCGCCGGCAGGGCCAGCACGTCGTCGACGTAGCGCTGCACGGACGACATCGACGCGAAGCGTCCCTCCGGCGGCAACGTCAGCTGGGTGCCGAAGAAATCCACGCTGCGCGATCCGTGCTCGGCGGCACGGTCGAACATGACCCGCACGAATTCCTCAGCCGCGTAGACCTTGGCGCGCTGGGAATCGCGGCTCAATGGCCCAGCGCGGTGCGCGCCCCGGGCAACTCGGGACTGCTGCCCAGGCGCGCCCGCCGGCCGGCCCGGTCACCGGCCCGCCGCGCCGCCGAGGAATACCCCGCGGTGGCCCGGCTGGCCTGCCAGGTGCCGCGGGCCCGCGACGTCTCGCGGTAGTGGTCGCGCAGCTCGACTTCCTTGTCCCGCAACGCGATGGCGGTGCCGGGTGCACGCCGGCGGTCGTTGGTCACTTCCTGCCTGGCCTGCTCGCGCGCCTCCGCCAGTCGCTGCCCGACGCGGGCGCCGAACGCCAGCTGGAAATTGAGCCGGGCGGTGATGGTCGGCGTCGGCCGATGGTCGCCCGTGGCCAGGTAGGCATCGGAGGCCCGGACCATCTGCACCACCAGGCTCGCGTAGAGGGCGTGCGTCGCGTCGATGTCTTCGGCGAACCCGTAGGCGTACACGAAGGTCGAATTCGACGCGATGTCGCAGCGCACGTCGTTGGCCGCCGCGATCAGCACGAACAACTGCACATAGGTGCGGAGCCCGCGGGTACCCGCGGCGCCGATCGTGATGGTGCGCTGCGTCGGGGCCTGCGCCGCCGAACGGTTGGCGGAGTGAGACCGTGCCACCGCAAGATCGATGGAGGAGGCCGTCGCCAGGCGCTGCGCGGCGGTCATGAACGCCTCGGCCTCGTGCGGGTTGTCGGTGCCTTCAGCCTGACGCAGCAGTGCCGCAATACGGGACAGCATCTTGTCGTCGGTCATGCGGCCAAACTAGCGCAGCGGCAGGACAACCCCGCTCGACGATTCACAGGCGCAGGTTGAGCCAGGACACCACGTCGTCGAGCACCTGATTCTGCTCGGGCTCGTTGAAAACCTCGTGGAAGAGCCCGGCGTATTCCTTCAATTCGACGTCGGCGGAACCCACACAGTCCACCAAGCGGCGGCTTCCCTCGATCGGCACCAGGGCGTCACCCGTGCCGTGCACCACCAGCAGCGGCGTCGTCAGGGCGGGGGCCCGCTGCGGCATCGTCTCGCCCACCTGCAGCAGTGCGCGGCCCAGCCCGGCCGGCACCTTGCCGTGGTACACCAGCGGGTCGGTGTTGTAGGCGTTGACCACCTCGGGGTCGCGGGAGATCGCATTGAAGTCCAGCGCCTCCACCGGCAGGCCCGGGGTCAGCACACCCAGCACCTTGGCCGCCAGCGCCACCACCCGGGGCACCATGTCCTGCGCGGCGACGGCCGGCGCGGACAACACCATCAGGTCGTAGTTGTCCGGGCGTTCCACCCCGTAGGCGAACACGATGGCACCGCCCATGCTGTGCCCGAGCACGACGCGGGTCAGGCCCGGGTTCTCCCGGGTCGCGACCCCCACCAGCGTGTCGAAGTCACCGGTGAATTCCGAGACGTCGCGCACCATCACCCGCTTGCCGCCGGAGCGGCCGTGACCGCGGTGATCGAGTGCGTAGGTGATCAGCCCGGCCGCGCCCAGTCGCTGCGTCACGTGGTCGTAGCGACGGGCGTGCTCGCCGAAACCGTGGGCGAGGATGACCACCGCGCGCGGCGGCACGTCAGGAGTCCACACGTCATAGACGATGGGCACGCCGCCGACGCCATCGAAAGTCCGTTCAGTGCGGGTGGTAGTCATCACGGGCAGCTTACGTCCTATAGGGCCACTCCTCGCGCGGTGTTGTCACACAATCTGCGTAGTCTCGGACGGGTGAGTGTGCTCACCGAAAATTCCGCCTCCCACCCCGGCGGAGACTTCTCCGCCCACGCCGAACCGTACCGCCGTGAACTGCTCGCCCACTGTTACCGGATGACCGGGTCGTTGCACGACGCCGAGGACCTGGTCCAGGAGACGCTGCTGCGGGCCTGGAAGTCCTTCGACCGGTTCGAAGGCAAGTCCTCGGTCCGCACCTGGTTGCACCGGATCGCCACCAACACCTGCCTCACCGCGCTGGAAGGACGTGGGCGCCGCCCGCTGCCGACCGGCCTGGGCAACGCCCGCTCGGACCCGACGGCCGATCTGATCGAGCGCGCCGAAGTGCCCTGGCTGGAGCCGCTGCCCGATGCCCAGGACCCGAAGGATCCAGCGGTGATCGCCGAGTCGCGGGAATCGGTGCGGCTGGCGTTCATCGCCGCGCTTCAGCACCTGTCGCCCCGGCAACGGGCCGTGCTGTTGCTGCGCGACGTGCTGCAGTGGAAGGCCGCCGAGGTCGCCGAGGCGATCGGCACCACCACCGTCGCGGTCAACAGCCTGCTGCAGCGTGCGCGAACCCAGCTGGACGCGGTCGCGCCCAGCGCTGACGACCCGCTGGCGGCTCCCGATTCGTCCGAGACGCAGGACCTGCTGGCCCGCTACATCGACGCGTTCGAGACCTACGACATCGACCGATTGGTGGATCTGTTCACCGCAGAAGCGATTTGGGAGATGCCGCCCTACACCGGCTGGTACCAGGGGGCGGCGGACATCATCACGCTCATCCACACGCAGTGCCCGGCAGAACATCCGGGCGACATGCGCATGATCCCGATCACGGCCAATGGACAGCCGGGCGCGGCCATGTACATGCGTGCCGGCGATCGGCACGTGCCGTTCCAGCTGCACGTCCTGGACGTCAGGCCAGGCGGTGTCTCGCACGTGGTCGCATTCCTCGACGGATCGCTATTCGCCAGATTCGGCCTGCCGGACGCGCTGTGAACGCCCTGCCCGCCGTCACGCCAGTGCCGGGCCGGCCCTCGATCCTGTTGGGCGCGTTCGACATCGGCAGCGTCGGTTATCGCGCACAGGAGTTCTTCATCTCGGGCAGCGCCTCGTCCTACGCCCCGGAGCAGCCCTTGGGGCCGGACGGCAGCTGGCGCGTAACCGCCTCGGGCACAGCCGATTACACCACCCGCGTGGTGGTCCTCACCCCCAACGACGCGGCGGACTTCAACGGCACCGTGCTGGTCGAGTGGCTCAATGTCAGTGGCGGTATCGACGCGCCGGCGGTATGGATGATGGCCCACCGGGAGGTGATCCGCGCCGGCTACGCCTACGTCATGGTTTCGGCCCAGAAGGTGGGCGTGGACGGTGGCGTGAGCATGCTCGGAATCGACATGTCGCTGAAGAGCCAGCGACCCAAACGGTATGCCGGCCTGAGCCATCCCGGTGATGTGTTCGCTTACGACATGTTCTCCCACGTCGGCGGCCTGGTCCGCGACACCGGTGGCATCCTGGGCGACCTGACCGCCGAACACGTTGTCGCCGTGGGTGAGTCGCAGTCGGCGATGTTCCTCACCAGCTACATCAACGCCGTCGACCCGATCGCTCAGCGCTACGACGGGTTCCTGGTGCACTCCCGGTTCGGGCCTGCGGCGCCCCTGGACGACGGTTCCATCTTCGACGAACTGCAGTCCGACAGGTCGCAGGCGGTGAAGTTCCGTCCGGACCTGCGTGTGCCTGTGATGACGATCATCACCGAAACCGACCTCTACGGTGCGGGGCGCCAGGGTTATTACGCGGCCCGCCAGCCCGACAGCGACTCGCTGCGGGTATGGGAGATCGCCGGCGCCGCGCATGCCGACAACTACACGATTCAGGTAGCGCCCATTGACTCCGGTTCCGCGCCAATCGAGGACCTGGTGGCGGCCTACGCACCCACCGACACCCTGATGGGTCAGCAACTCGACCACTACATCAACTTCGGCCCGCAGCACCACTATGTGGTGCAGGCATCGCTGGCGGCGCTGACCGCCTGGGTCAGCACCGGGGCGGCACCGCCCAGCGGCCCGCCACTGGACGTCCGCGTCGGCGCCCGCCCGGAGCCGGCGCTGGACGCCCACGGCATTGCCACCGGCGGGATACGCACCCCGTGGGTCGACGTCCCGCTCGCCCGCACATCCGGCGTCGGCGCCGGGGAAAGCGTCATGTCGTCGATTTTCGGTTCCGGCGAGCCTTTCGACGACGAGACGGTGCGGCGCCTCTACCCCGGCGGCGCCGACGAATACCTGGGCAAGTTCAGCGCGGCGCTCGACGCCGCCATCGGGTCCGGATTCATCCTGGCTGCCGATCGCGACGAAATCCTGCAGCTCGCCGGCGCCACTTTCCCGGCGTGAAACAGCGTTACTGTGGGAGCCATGCCTGCCACCGTGGATATCCGGCGAGCAGCCGATCGCGGCCGCACCACCACGCCATGGCTCGAGTCGCGGCACTCCTTCTCCTTCGGCGACCACTACGAGCCCGAGAACACACATTTCGGGCTGTTGCTGGTGAACAATGACGACATCGTCGCGCCTGGAACGGGTTTCGACACCCACCCGCACCGGGACATGGAGATCGTCACCTGGGTGCTGGAAGGCGAACTGGCACATCAGGATTCCACAGGCAATCACGGTGTGATCTATCCCGGCCTGGCCCAGCGAATGTCATCCGGCAGCGGCATCCTGCATTCGGAGAAGAACGGTTCACCAACCCGGCCAGTGCATTTCGTGCAGATGTGGGTGATTCCGGACGAGACGGCCATCACACCGAGCTATCAACAGGACGAGATCGGCAATCAGCTGGACAACGTCGGCTTCGTCACTGTCGCATCGGGAATACCGGGACGTGACGCCGCTCTGAAGCTGCACAACCGCGCCGCCGCGCTGCACGTCGCGCGCCTGAATTCCGGCGACTCGATCTCTCTCCCTTCCGCGCCTTACCTGCACGTATTCACCGCGCGCGGTCGCCTCGCCATCGAGGACGACGGTGAGCTCGCCGGCGGAGACGCGGCCCGGTTCACCGACCCGGACGGCCGGCGGCTCACCGCGCAGCAGCCTTCCGAAGTGCTGGTCTGGGAGATGCACGCGGCACTCGGCGGCTGACCGACACATTAGAGTGGGCTCGACACACAGGAGCCGCCATGTCTCAGAAGCACGCCAAGCACGCAGCACCCAAACCGAACCGGAACACCACGCAACTCCGTAAGGTGCGGTTCTGGCTGGCGCCGATCCTGATCACCCTGGCTCTCATGTCGGCGCTGGCCGCGCTGTATCTGGGTGGCATCTTGAACCCAACCACCAACCTGCGTCACTTCCCGATCGCGGTGGTCAACCAGGACGCCGGGCCCTACGGCAAGCAGATCACCGACGGCGTGGTGGCCGGCCTGGACAAGGAGAAGTTCGACGTCCGGGTGGTGTCCGCGGCGGAGGCCAAGCAGCTGCTGGACCGGGCACAGGTGTACGGCGAGATGGTGATCCCGCCGGGCTTCTCGTCGAAATTGCGCGACCTCGGGGAAAGCGCCGTCACCGCCAACCGCGCCGAACGGCCGACGATCACGATCTCGACCAACCCGCGGGCCGGTACGCTCGGCTCGAGCATCGCCGGTCAGACCCTGAATCAGGCCGCATCGGTCGCGAACAGTAAAGTCGGCGAACGACTTTCGGCCGACGTGGCGGCGCAGACCGGCGGCGCGCCGCTGGCGGGCGCCTCGATGCTGGCGCTGACCAGTCCGATCGACATCAAGTCGACCGTGTACAACCCGCTGCCCAACGGCACCGGAAACGGGTTGTCCGCCTTCTACTATGCGCTGCTGTTGTTGCTCGCCGGCTTCACCGGCAGCATCGTGGTGAGCACCCTGGTCGACTCGATGCTGGGTTACGTACCAGCCGAATTCGGCCCCGTCTACCGCTTCGCCGAACAGGTCAACATCTCGCGGTTCCGCACGCTGCTGGTCAAGTGGGGGCTGATGGTCATCCTGGCGCTGGCCACGTCGGGGGTGTACATGGCCATCGCCCACGGGCTGGGGATGCCCATCACGCTCGGCTGGCAGCTTTGGCTCTTCGGGGTTTTCGCGATCAGCGCGGTCGGCATTACGTCGAGTTCGCTGATCGCGGTGCTGGGCTCGATGGGCCTGCTGTTCAGCATGCTGGTCTTCGTCATCCTCGGGTTGCCGTCGGCCGGCGCCACGGTTCCCCTGGAGGCGGTACCACCGTTCTTCCGCTGGCTGGCCAAGTTCGAGCCCATGCACCAGGTGTTCCTCGGCGTACGCTCGCTGGTCTATCTCAACGGGCACGGCGATGCCGGACTGCGCCATGCGCTGATCATGACGTCGATCGGCCTGGTGATCGGTCTGTTGCTGGGCGGCATCATCACCCGCCTGTACGACCGCAAGGGCTTCCACCGGATTCCCGGCGCGATCGAGCACGCGATCGCCGCCGAGCACCAGGCACACCACCAGCGCGAGAAGGCCCGCGAAGCCGAGGTGACCACCGAGCCGGGCACCGAGGCGACCACCGAGACCGAATCGGAGCCGGAGCCCGACGCCGCGTCCGAGCCGGTCAGCGTGCCCGAACCGCGGGCCGCTTCCGAAAGTGCCAGTGGGCAAACGTAATTCGACTGCGGCCGGACTGACACCGGCCTGTTACTAAAGTTGACAGTGTGACGGATGTGGCTGATCCTTGGGAAGTTGCTTCCCTGGGCTGAAAGGGCTTCCCGTGCCGACGCCAGCTGCCGTCTTGCGCAGACTCATGGCAAGCTGTGCCGCCCTGACATTGTGCGTCGCGCTGGCGAGCACGAGCGGGCAGCCTGTCGCATACGCCGCTGACGCCCGCGAGTTGCTCGAGCAGGCGATAGCCAACACCAAGGGCTCGTACCTGGTCTACAACTTCGGCGGTGGGCATCCCATGCCGCTATTGGACGGCTCCGGTCACGGGTACGAGATGAACAACGGCGGCCATTTGATGATCATCAAACAGGCCTCCACTCGGCTGCAGCCGCATCTGCTGGTGGACAGTCACCAGGGTGACCAGGCCCGGTGCGAGAACAACGCCGGCGCCCGCACCGGCGAAGGGCTCATGCAGGCCTCCGAGATCTACGCGCCGTTGCAGGCCTGGCAGCGGATGGGCCAGCCCACCATCGCGATCAACGCGAATTTCTTCGACGTGCGCGGGCAGAAGGGCGGTTCCTGGCGCGAGACCGGGTGCAGCTCGCCGCTGGGCGCGTTCGTGGACAACACGCGCGGGCAGGGCCGTGCGAACCAGGCGGTCACCGGCACCGTCGCGTACCCCGGCAAGCAGGGCCTGTCCGGCGGCGACGAATCCTGGACGTCGTTGACGACGATGATCCTGCCGGCCGGCGGTGCGCCATACGTGTTGCGCCCCAAGGGAAGAGAGGACTATGACCTGGCCACGCCGGTGATCGCGGACCTGCTGAACAAGAACGCGAAGTTTGTCGCGGTGGCCGGCATCGGGTTGCTGTCGCCAGGCAACACCGCTCAGCTGCACGACGGCGGTCCCAGCGCGGCGCGTACCGCCCTGGCCTACGCGAAGCAGAAGGACGAGATGTACATCTTCGAGGGCGGCAACTACACCCCGGACAACATCCAGGACCTCTTCCGCGGCCTGGGCAGCGACACCGCGATCCTGCTCGACGGCGGCGGCTCGTCGGCGATCGTGTTGCGCCGTGACACCGGGGGCATGTGGGCCGGAGCCGGGGCGCCCAAGGGTTCGTGCGATACCCGGCAGGTGCTGTGCGACTCCCACGAGCGGGCTCTGCCCAGCTGGTTGGCGTTCAACTAGCTTTCGGCCCGAACCGGAAGATCAGCATGCTGGTGCCCACCACGGCGGCCGCCAGTCCCAGCACCGGGGCCACGGCCACCCGGGTGATCGTCGCACCGATCATCGCGCCGGCGCACATCGTCAAAACCACGCCGTAGCGCAACTTTTCGCGGGCGCCGGTGCCCCCGGCCAGCCGGCTGTCAACGCCCAGACCAACGATGGTCGACGTCAGCACCGTCGTGGTCAGCTCTTGAATGCCGAACTGTCGCGCGGTGGAATGCTGCAGACCGAACACGATCGCCATGCCACCGATCAAAAACAGCTTGGTGTTGTCGCCGTACCGGCACACACCGGTCCCCGCCATCGTCGCCAGGATGCTCAACAGCACCACCTCGATGCTCAACGCCGTGGTGAGCCAGCGACGGGTCCGCTCTCCGAAACGGCGCACCAGCCTGCCGCCGAGGATGGTGCCGGCGACGAAGGTCGGGAAGGCGACGACAACGGCGGTCAGGTCGACGCTCGAACGCGGCGCGAACCAGAAGCCGAAGAAGATCACATTGCCCGTCATGTTGGCAACGAACACGTGCCCGAGCTTGAGGACGGCGATCGCGTCGGCGAGGCCGGTCGCGAACGTCAACAGCAGCAGCGCCGTGACTGTCGACCGCTCGGATACCGGAGAGACGACGGGCACGCGGCTACAGCTGCGGAGTTACATCCAGCGACGTGATGGTGGTCATCCTCGTCACCAACCAGCGGTCGCCGTCGCGCTTCATCGACATCCGGTACGACAGGTACTGCAGCGACGGAATGTTCTTCTTCAGCGGCGTGGTGGCGGTGGTATTGGTGTAGACGATCACGGTGGCGTTCGAACCTTCGAGTGATTCGACCGCGACCCCGGTGACCTCGGTGGAGTTGGTGATCTTCAGCTGCTTGTTGGGTCCGACGACCTTTTCTTCGACGAACTTGCGGTATTGCGCGCCGAAGTCGCCGGTGAGGTATCTGCCCGCGCGGTCGGCGAGGGTGTCCATGTTCTCCGGGGTGTAGCTCCACAGCGTGGTGATCGCATTGGCCGCTGCCCGCGCCACCTTTAACTTGACGTCGATGGTGGCCTGCTCGGCCAGGTAGGGCTGAACCATCGCCGCCGCGAACGCCGAGGACCCGACGAACAAGGCTGCCACCAGCGCGACGACCGCCGCCGCCAGGCGCCCGGTCTTCTTCCTCTTCTTCTTCTCTTTGGCCGGCTTGGCCGGGGTGGATTCGGAGGCTGCCTCGGCTGTTTCGGCCGACCCAGCGGCATCGGTCTCAGTTTCGGTCGGCTCCGAATCCGAGTCCGTCGAATCACTGTCTGCCGCTTGGGTTTCCGCGGCCGTCTCGGATGCTTCGGATGCTTCGGATGCCGTGGTCGCCGCGGCCGTCTCGGGTGCCTCGACGGTCTCGGTGTCGGTCTCGGTGTCGGTCAGATCACTTGCTGCAGGTTGCTGATCTTCCACTGATTCCCTTCCTGCCTAGCGGTCGCCGACCAACGATTGGTGTTCTCGTAGACCTGTTTTCCGTCCGGCGACTTGGAGGTGACGTCGGTGGCCACCAACACGGTCACGCTGCCGTCGTCATTCCACCGCTCCACACCGGCTTCCAGCACCGTCCCGGTCGACCGCTCGGCGCGGGCGACCTGGAACAGGATTTCGTTCGCCTTGTCCGTGTACTGCTTGGCGAAGTCGCCCGTCGCCTGGGCCAGCACCCGGTCGATGTAGTCGTTGGCATGGAACGGATCGATCGAGGTGAACCCGGTCATGAACCACTTGACGTAGTTGACGGCCTGGGTCTCGCGCTCCGCGGCACGGTCCCGCGAGTGGTGATCGACCAACATGAAGGTGGACAACGCGATCGCTGCCACCATCACCACCGACGCGGCCGTCGAAACGACCGGCAGCAGCCACCGTCGCGGCGGAACGGACTGCGGGACGAGGAGCGGTTCCTCGCCGGGTTCGAACTTGCGGCGTGGACTCATTTGCCTTCTCCGGCGGGCTTCGGCTTGGCCAGCACCGTGAGGTCGTCGACCAGCCAGCGGCCGTCGCCGCTCTTGATGAACTTCACTCGCACGCTGGCGGTGATGTAGCGGGTCTCCTGCCCTTCGCCGCGGCGTCCCTGCAGGAACAGCAGCATCGTCGCGCTGTATGGGGTGGCCTCCAGCACCGAGTTGGTGGAACCCCAGTACTCGTTGATGACGGGATGGCCCTTCTCGACCACCTCTTGTTGCGCCGCCAGACTCTTCCGATACCTGTCGGTGGTCAGGTTCAGGGCGCGGGCGAAATCGTCATGCAGATTCTTCGGGTCGTAGGTCAGCATCTGGGCGACGATCTTCGGTCCCTGCGTGGAGATTTCGGCCCGGGTCCGGTCGGCAGCCTGGGCCCGGTAGTAGACGACGCCGTAACCCACGCCCGCACCGCCGACACACAACACCGCGGCGGTCACCAGCGCGGCCGCCGTCCACTTGCGCACCTTGTCGGCCTGCTCAGGCGGCACGACGCGGAGCACCTCGGTACGCAGCAGCATGTCGGCGAAGGTGCGGCGCTGGGAATCCCAGAGCGGCCAGAACCACCCCACCAGCAATGCGGCGGTGTCGAGCAGGTGTGCCAGGTCGCGCAACAGCAGCCACCACGGGCTGACGTCCGTGCCGTCGCGGCGGGCCACCGCGATGCCGAACTGGGCGCGGCCCAGGCTCCACCCGGTGACGGTCGGCAGCAGCAACCGATTGACCAGCACCGCCAGGACGGCGAGCGCGCACACCACCATGCACACCCACCACCACGCGCGATAGGGCGGCAGCGTGAATGAAACCAGGGCCATCGTGGTCGCCACGGCCAGGCCGGCCAGCACGTCGATGGAGAACGCCGCTACGCGCACATGCCAGGGCGCCAAGGCCTTTTCGGGTAAGTCCTGGGCGGCGGTCCGGGTCTTTTCGACCACCACCGTCACTTCGTCACCTGGTCGAGCTTCGAGATCTTGTAGGTACCGTCCGTCGGGGCCATTCGTACCCGCAGGCGATAACCCGTCTCCTGGTTCTGCTGCTGATCGTTGGAGACGCTGATACGCAGGGCGATCAGGATGTCGACGGAGCCGTCCGGGTTGTTGCGCTCCACGGCTGCACGCATATCGGACACCTTGAGGTGCACGTTTGCGGCCTGGTATGCCTGCACCAGCATGCTGCTGTAGAGCAGCGCCTGCGTGCGGTACTGATCGGTGCCGCAGTCGACGATCTTCTGCTCACTGGCCGCCATGCTGCTGATGTCCGGCGCCTGCGTCGCGGCGACGCAGTCTTTCGCCACATTCAGGGCCGCCGCGTCATTGCGCTGCAACGCCGCGATGTCCCGGTGCGCACGCAAGGCGTAATAGCCGCCGAATCCGACGCAGCCGGCCAAGATCAGCAGCACAGCCGCGATGCCGAGCAGCCAGGCTCGACCCACCCGGGATTTACGCCGTTCGACGGCCGGCTCCCCCGCCGGCTCAGCGTCGGTCGCCTCGGTGTCGGTCACCTCAGCGTCGGTCGCCTCGGTGTCCGTCGCCTCAGTGTCCGTCGCTTCGGCCTCGGCTTCGGTCGAACCCTCCGCCGTCACGGCACTGGTCGGTTCGGCTCCGGACTCGGATTCTTTCGAATCCTCGTCCGTCACCGGGGTGCCCAGCGATTCGTCCTCGTTGATGGGGTTCAGCTGGCCGGTGCCAGCATCTCCTTCCATCCGTCGTCTCCTGTTTTCATCGAGTTTGCGACGGAGTATTTGACCCCGTCGGGCCCTACCAGCTCACCACTCTGCGGACTGTAAACCGCAGAGGGGGGCCCGCCCGGAGTGTAGACGCAGGGGTTGGGCTGTTGTCCGTTGCACTGCACCGCGCCCGTACCGGGCCGGGTCAGCGGGTCGCTGATCGGCGGCGGCGTGCCTCCCGGCGGGAGTCTGTCCGCCGGCGCCGGGTTCATTCCGTTGTTCACCGACGGCGCGGGAACCACCAGACCCGGCTTGACCGGCTGGTCACACCGCGCGGCGGGCGCCGGGCAGCTCAGCAGCTGGTTCGGGTCGCCGTACCAGGGGTTGGTGCCCGCCGGCTCATACGGCTTGGTGCTACGGCATTCACGCGGCGTGGCGGCCCGCTTGCCGGGCACGTCCACACACGGAATGTTGCGCGAGCCACGCACGCTGTTGGCCGGGGTGTCCATCGGGATCTTGCAGTACGTCCCGACCGGCAGCGGCTCCATGCTGGTGTCGGCGAACGACCGCCACTGCTCAGCCGGGATGAAGCCGGTGAGGCAGGGGGGCGGCTGGTTGATCGCCAGCGCGAGGTCCAGGGCCGCCATGTTCGGGAACGGCGCGGCCACCGTCTGCGCGATCGACGCTCCCTGCGGCAGGAACACGAGGACCTGCTCGAGACCCTTGTGGTACCGCTTCAGCAGGTCGAACACGACCTCGAGGTTGGCCAGCGTCTGCGGCAGCGAGTCACGGACGTCGGTGAACACCTCATTCACCTGGTCTGCCGTCGGCGCGGCTTGGGTCAGCACGCTGCGTAGGTGCTGATCCTCTTGCGCACTCTGGGCGGCCAGCGTGTTCAGGTTGCGGGCCCAGCGCTCGATCGCGCTGCCCGAGTCGACCTGGCTCTGCAGAATCGGCCCGGAGTTCTGGATGATGTCGTTGACGTCGTTGATCTGGGTGTGGAAATCGCCCACGATCGCCTGCGTGGCGTCCACCAGCCGCTGCAGGGCCGGTCCGAGGCCACCGACCGCGAGTGCGGTCTCGTCGAGCAGCTTCGGGATCTTCTCCTTCGGCAACACGGCGAGGCCGCGGTTCGCGGTGTCCAGCGCCGGCCCGATCTCGCTGGGCACGGTGCCCTTAGTGATGGTCTGACCCGAGGCGAAGAACTTCCCCGGATTGCCGTTCGACACCAGGTCCACGTACTGCTCACCGACCGCCGACACCGAGTGCACGTTCGCGGTGGCGTCGACCGGGACCTTGTAGCGGCTGTCGATGCTCAACGTCGCCTTGGCCCCCCACGGGGTGGGTTCCACCTCGGTCACCTTGCCGATGGTGATGCCGCGGTAGGTCACGTTGGCCGTCGGGTACAGACCGCCGGATGCCGGCAGGTTCGCGGTCAGCTCGTAGCGCCCGATCCCCACCAGGGTGGGAATCTGCAGGTAGTAGATGCCCAGCACGGACAGCGCAACCACCGTCAGTGTCAGGAAAATCCACAGCTGGCGCTTGATGAAGGGTGTCAGCATTGGCCTCGCTCCGCCCTTTCCACCAGCGGCCCGCCCGGTGCGTCGTTCGGGTTCGACGTGTAGCGAACGTCGGGGATCATCGTCTCCGGGTCACGCCCGAACGACTGCTCCAGGGCCCGCAGGGCTCCGGAGAAACCGGTTCCGGTCAGTACCGCGTTGTCCATGGCGCTGTAGGTCACGTCGAGCGTGGCCGACACGTTCTGGTAGTCGCCGCGGAAGATCTTCGGCACCGCATCGATGTCGAACGGCTGCGTCAGGATCAGCTTCAGCGCACCGATCAGGTATGGCGAGCCGCGGCCGAGTTCCCGCAGCGGGCACTGCAGCGACTCCAGGTCGGTGTGCAGGTTGCCGCGGGCCTCCGACAGGTACTGGTCGGCGGCACCGCTGAGCCGGCCTACCGAGTCGACCGCGTTGATCAGCAGGTTCTTGGTGTCCGCGAAGTGCTTGATCAGCGGCGGGAAGTCGGTCAGCACCCGCTCCAGCACGTCGTTGCGGTTACCCACGTAGCTCAGCAGGCGGTTCGTCGAGTCGATGGCATGGGTGATGTCATCGCGCTGCTCGTTGAGCTGCCGGGTGAAGGTGTCCAACCGGTTGAGGAAGCCGCGAATCTGATCGCCCCGGCCGTGGAAGATCGCGTAGATCTCGTTCTGCAGCACTTCCAGGTTGGGGATGCCGCCACCGCGCAGGATCAGCGACACTACCGCCAAGGTCTGCTCGATGTTGGGGTACGCCGACGAGTTCTTCAGCGGGATGGTGTCGCCGTTGCGCAGCAATTCCTTCGACGGGTTCTCCGGCGACAGCAACTCTACGTGCTGCGACCCCAGCAAGCTGGTCTGGCCGATCTTCAAGATGGCGTTCTTGGGGAGCTTGGTGTCCTTCTTCAGCCCCAGCGTCAGGGTGGCGATCCAATTCTTCAGCTCGATCTTGCGGATCGAACCCACCTCGACGTCGGCGACCATCACCTTGCTGTTGCCGTTGATCGCCAGGGTGTCCGGCACCTGCGCATAGACGGTGTAGGAGTCGCTGCCGCTACCCGGAGCCCCGGGGATGGCGACCTGCGAAATGCCTCTCCAGCCACAGGAACTCAGCATCAGGGCGGCCACCAGCAGCACCAGCACCTGCCAAGTGCCGCGGCGGATCCTGCCAAGCATGCCTATCACTGACCCCCTCCTACCTCAGCTGGCAGCGGTGCGCCGACCGCTGCGGCCGGTCCGGGTGCCGCCGGTGTCGGGGCGACCGGGCCGGGGATCACGCCCGGTCCCGGCGCCGGCGGCGGCACCGGCACCTGCGCTTGCAGGCCGATAGGCGGCAGCACCGGGTACTCGTCGTACGCATTGGGCGGCCCGGGCGGCGTCTGCAGGGTGGACTGCACCGGCTGAATGTCGGGTCCGCCCATCAGTTCGGCCAGCGACTCAGGGGTCATCAGGCCCGCCGTGATCGGGCCGACCTGCTGTCCCTGCATACCCGGCGCCACGATCCAGCCCGGCTGCGTGTTCTTGTGCGACGTCGGCGTGTCCGGCACCCAGATGCCGGGGACCGTCGTGTCCTTGTAGCCGTTCGGCGGCTGCAGCCGCGGTTCGGAGTACGCGACGTGCTTGGGCAGGATCTCGGTGGTGTTGAAGGTGTTCAACCCGAACGGGAAGTAGTTGAACTTGATCGCGTCCAGCACCGGCGCCAGATACTGCGCGCAGAGCTCAGCGGACTCCTGGTATCCCAACCGGCTGCCCGCCTGCACCGAGCTGCAGATGAACTGCATCGGGTTGGCGAAGCTGGTGATCTCCGGAACGGCGACCAGCGAACCGTGGGCCGGGTGGTAGATCTGGTTCACGTTGGCCGCGGCCGTCGGGAGCACGTGCAGTGCGGTTTCCAGACCGTTCAGCGGCTCGGGCTGCAGCAACGTGTTCGTGACCGTCGCCAGGTTGTTGACGTCGTGCGTCAGCACCTCGCGGTTCTTGTCCAGGAACGGCCGGATCGTGGTCAGCAGGCTGTCAAGCTGACGCAGTGCGCTGGCCAGAGCCTGGTCCGAGCTGGCCAGCCGGCCCGTGACGTCGGCGAGGTTCTGGTTGAGCGCCACGAACTGCTTGTCGTCCTGGTGCAGCGCGTTGACGAACAGCGCCAGGCTCTTGACCACCGCGAAGAAGTCGCCACGGCCCTCGTTGAGCGCAGTGAGCGCCCGCGACAGGCTGTCCAGCGTGGTGTTGAGCTGCTTGCCCTTGCCTTCCAGGCCGTTGGCGAACGAGTTGATCACCTCACCGAACGGTCCCGTCGGCTGCGCCTCGGTAGGACCGAGCTTGGAGATGATGTTCGTGATGCTGTTCCGCAGCTCGTCCCACTCGACCGGTACCTGGGTGCGCTCCATCGGGATGACCGCGTTGTTGGCCAGCACCGGGCCACCCTTGTAGGGCGGCTCGAGCTGAATGGCGCGGGAAGCCACCAGGGTGGGGTTGAGGATCACCGCGGACGCGTTGGCCGGGACCTTGTACTGGTTCTCGTAGTGGAAGGTGACCTTCATCTTGTCGCCGGCGGGCTCGATCTTGTCGATCAGGCCCACCTTGTAGCCCATGATCTGGACCTTGTCACCGGCGTACAGCGCGTTGGCGGCGGAGAAGTAGGCCACCACCGTGTTGTTGGTCAGCTTCTTGTAGAGCTGCCACCCGACGAAGGCGGCAACCAACGCCAGCACCACGATCAGCGTCCCGATGATGACCGTGGCCCGAGACATCCGTGGCAACCGGATGTTGCGGATGTCAAAGATGGTGCTCAATTCTGGCTACCTCCCGCTGCGCCACTACCGCCCGAACCGCCCGGGTTGATGAACGGTGCCGGCAACTGGTTCCCCGGCCCGGGCGGGGCCGGCGGGCCCGGGGGGAGCCCCGGTGCGAATGTCGATGGTGGTGCTACCGGTCCCGCCGGTCCCAGAGGCTCGGTACGAGCACCCGGTGGGGCGTTGGGCGGCAACGGAACCGGCGTACCCGGGGCATTCGGTGCCGGGTCGCCCGGACGTCCGGCGATCGGGATGCCGGGCGCGTCCTGCACGCCGTTGGGGTTGGGCGGCGACATCTGGACGTCCAGCGGCGCCGGGAAGCCCGGACCACCGAACGGACCGATGGCGGTGCCGGCACACGGCAACGGGTTCGCCGGGCTGGGGATACCGTCGGCTGCCGGCGTGTACGAGCACGGGGAGCCTGGAGGCACCGCCGGTCCCGGGTGCTCCGGGGTCCCTTCCAGCACCAGCGGTCCAGGCGGCGGCGCGCCGTTGGGGAACCGGGTGCCATTCGGGTCCGGGAACCGGTAGGCGGGCAGGCCGGCGCTGCGCCAGAAGTCCTCGGGGCTCAGACCGCGCTTCTTGAACGCGGCGTCGATGAACGGCTGGAGGATCTGGCCGGGGACGAGGTTGTGGATGACCACCTTGAAGAACGGTCCGGAGGCGATCGACTCGTTCAGCGACGGCAAGAACCCGCCGACCATCAGCAGGCCGTTGGCCAGGTCCTCTTTGCGTTCCATCAGCAGGTCGCTGACGGTACGCAGCTGCTCCAGCACGTGGTTGAGGTTCGGGTTGTCGTTGATGAAGCCCTGCACCTGCGTTGAGAACGCGGCGACATTGCTCAGCAGCGCGTCGATGGCGCGGCCGCGCTCGTTGAAAGCGGCCAGCAGAGTCTTGGCGTTGACCAGCAGCCGGTCCACCTGCTGGCTGCGGTCACCGAGCACGCTCGCCACCTGGTTGGCCTGGGCCAGCAGATGCTTGATCTCCTCGTCGCGCTTGCCGAGGGTGTCGGAGAACTTGGCGACGCCGTCGAGTGCGGGGCTCAGCTGCGGGTACGTCTGGTCGATGGTCTCCGAGAGGACGTGCAGCGACTTCTTGACCGTGTCGATGTCCCAGCCGGTCGCCGCCTTGGTGACGTCCAGGAAGGCGTCGTAGATCTGGTAAGGCGTGGTGCTCTGGCCCAACGGCAGGGTGCCGTTCGGGCGCAGCGGCTGGTTGCCGCGGGCCTCGATCTCGAGGACCTTCTTGCCCAGCAGCGTGTCGGTCCGGATGTTGAGCCGGCTTTCGGTGCCGATGCTCTCGGTGCCGATGGAGAACTTCATCAGGATGTGGTCACCGTCGATGCTGATGGCCTCGACCTTGCCGACGTCCATGCCCGCGATGCGGACCTTGTCACCCTTGCTGATGCCACCGGTGTCGGTGAACTGTCCGAAGTAGCTGGGCTTGGCCATCAACATCGGCACACTGGTGAAGCTCTGGCCCACCCCGATGACGAGCAGCGTCACCAGGATGCCCATCAGTCCGATCTTGAGGCGGTTGGGCGGTTCCAGCGTTCTCATTGCGGCGCGCACCTCCCGGTCGGCTGGTGGAAGAGGCGAACGGTGCGAACCGGTCCACCAGCCTGCAGGCCGTTGATCCGGAGGCTGATGTCGCAGGAGTAGAAGTTCACGAAGTCGCCGTAGGAGCCGATGGCGCGCCCGATCGAGTTCAGCGCGGTGGGCACCTTGTGCAGGAAGTCGTTGAGCTGCTCCCGCTGGTCGATCAGCGGCTGCTGCACCGCGTCGAGATAGTTGATCGCCTTGTGTAGCAGCGCGCGGTCCTCACCCAGCAGATCGGCCACCGTACCGGCGGCGTTGCTGATGTTCGCCGTCCCGCCGGCCAGGGAATCCCCGTGGTCCTTCAACCCGGTGATGAGCACCTCGAGGTTGTTGACGGTCTGGTCGAAGTCCTTGCGGTGACGAACGGTGGTGTCCAGCACCTTGTTCAGGTTCGTGACCACCTCACCGATCGCCTGGTCCCGCTCGCCCAACTGCGAGGTGACCTGCGCGGTCTGCTGCAGGATGTCGTTGATAGTGCCCCCCTGACCCTGGAACACCGTGATCAACGCCGAGGCGATGGTGTTGACCTTGTCCGGGTTCAGCGCCCGGAAGATCGGCTTGAAGCCGCCGATCAGCGCATCGAGGTCGAGCGCCGGTGTGGTGCGCGACAGCGGGATGAATCCACCCGGCTGCATGACCTTGTCCTGGCCGTCGCCCTCACCGCGCTTGAGCTCGAGGTAGCGGTTGCCGATCAGGTCGAGATAGCGGATCGACGCGGTCGTCGACTGATACAGCGGAATCGAGCGGTCAACGTCGAAGTTGACCCGCACCCGCTTGCCTCCGTCGAGCAATTGGAGGTCCTTGACCTTGCCGATCTCCACCCCGGAAGCGCGCACGAACTGGCCGGCCCGCAACCCGCTGACGTTGCTGAACTCGGCGGAGTAGGAGTTGGTCCGGTCGAAGCGGATCTGACCGAACACGATGATGATCATGATGCTGAACATCAGCAGCACCACAGCGAAGACGCTGAGCTTGACGAGCGTACCGGTGATTTTCATGGGTTGATCGTGTTATCCCCTACCTGACGGCCCCAGACGTACTCGAGCACGTAGGGCGACCCGACCTCCAAGTGGTTATAAGGCGCAAGGCTGTTGCCGGTGTCCATCACCAGTTCCGGCGCCGGCCACAGCTGCCGCGTGATCTGCTGCCAGCATCCGGGGGCGCCGCCCGGTCCGCCGTGGGCGTTCACCCGGGGCAGGTTCTCCGGGTAGGTGTACGGGTTCGGCGCGCCGCCGACCAGTCCGGCCGCCAGGCCACCGACCTGCGAGAGCAGCAGCGGAACCAACGACACCGGGTTCAGCAGCAGGCCGAGGGCGGAAAGGATCTGGGAGTGGCTGTTCAGCGAGTAACCGTTGCCGCCCAGGAACTGGTAGGCCTTCGGCTCGATGTCGTGGTAGTTGTGCAGCGTGCAGTACAGCTCCGGGCTGTAGGTGTCGAGTAGCTGCGCGGTGGGCACCAGGTCGGCGGCGCCGCGGGCCAGGTAGGGGCCGCCGCGCTCGAAGATGTCCGCACCGGTGTTGCCGAATCCGGCCGCCGCCAGCAGCGCCTGGTCCAGGTCCTTCTGCTGCGCGTTGATCGTGCGCGCCGTCGGCACCGAGTTGTTCAGGAAGTCGATCAGGTCCGGCGCGGCGTCGGCGTAGACGTCGCCGAGTGCGGCCAGCTGCTGAATGTCGCGGCGGGCCTGGGGCATCTGCGGGTTGATGTCGTCGAGGATCTGGTTGCCGTTGACGATCGACTGGCCGAACCGGTCACCCAGTCCGGTCAGGGATTGCGCGGCGGCGCTCAGCGTCAGGTTCAGCTTGACCGGGTCAACCTTTTCCGAGATCGAGGTCAAAGTCTGGAACAGAGTGTTGATCTCGGTCGTCACGCCGGAGGCGTTGATCACGCTGTTCGGCCCGAGATGACCTCGCGAGATGATGTTGCCTTTGTCATCTTTGGGCGTGGTCAGCGATATGTACTTGCCGCCGAACACCGTCGTCGCCTTGATCTGCGCGTCGACGTTCTCCGGGACCACCCCATTAGCGCCGAGGAATTCCGGATAGATATCCAGGGAAAATTTTGCGGCCGGCTTGCCGTCGCGGCTGATCTCCTGGATCTTGTCGACCCGACCGATCTGAACCCCGTTGTAGGTGACCTTCGAACCCGGATCCATCACCAGCCCGGCTCGGTCGCTGTACATCGTCAGCTTCGCCTTCTGGGTGAAGTCACCGCGAAACTGTAGGTAGACGACTGAGAGCACAAGTAGCAGAACAAGTACGGCCGAGATGCCGATCAGCTTGTACGGCGGGTTCTTTACCTTGTTGACCTTCCCCGGACTCGTCATGGCGCTACACCGTCAATGCGAAGTTGGGGTTGACGCCGTAGAGCGCCAACGCGGCGGACAGAACAACCACTTGAACCGAGATCAGGGAGAACCGCATGGATCGGCCGACCGCCTCGCCGACCCCGACCGGTCCGCCGCCGGCATTGAACCCGTAGTAGCAGTGGGTCACCATCACGATGCCCGCGATGATGATCGCCTCCAGGAACGACCAGAACACGTCGTCGGGGCGCAGGAAGGTCCGGAAGTAGTGTTCGTAGGTGCCGCTCGACTGCCCGTACAACAGCGTCGTCACGACCTGCGGGGAAAGAAAAGCCATAATCATCGCCAGCGCGTAGAGCGGGATGATCACCACCAGCCCGGCGACCACACGGGTGGAGGTCAAATAGGAAATGGACTTGATCCCCATGACTTCCAGCGCGTCGATTTCCTCGCTGATCCGCATGGCACCCAGCTCGGCGGTGGCACCGGCTCCCACTGTTGCTGCCAGCGAGATTCCGGTCACCACGGGGGCGGCGATTCGCACGTTGATCAGCGCGGAGAAGAACCCCGTGAAGGCCTCGACACCGATGTTGCCCAGCGTGGCAAAGCCCTGGATGGCAATCAGCGAGCTGCCGGACAACGTCACAAAGCCGACGATCGCGGCAGTACCGCCGACGACCGCCATGGCGCCGGTGCCCATCCCGATCTGAGCGATCAGCCGCAGGGTCTCCTTGCGGTAGTAATGAATCGCATGCGGGATCTGCCCCAGGCTGGTCAGGACGAACCACGCGAGCTGGCCGGTCTCGTCCAGCCCCCGGGTCACCGAACCCGCGTACTTGTTGACGTTGGCCGCCGCCCGCGGGAACCGCTGGCGGACTACCGCTGCTGTCGACATCGTTAGTGCCCCGTCCCGAATCGCACACCGATCGTGGTCAAGATGACGTTCACCGCATACAAGGCCACCACGCACAACACCACGGTCTCGTTAACCGCCGTGCCCAGCCCCTTGGAGCCACCGCGCACCGTCAACCCGCGGTAGCAACCGACCAGCCCGGCGATCAACCCGAACGTCGCCGCCTTGACCATCGCGATGATCACCTCCGGCAGACCAGTGATCGTGGTCAGCGTCGCCAGATACGCCCCACCGGACACGTTCTGCAGATACACCCCGAACAGGTAGCCACCAACCAGTCCCACCGTGATCACCAAAGCGTTGAGCAGCGTCGCGACCACGGTCGCCGCGATCACCCGGGGCACCACCAGCCGATGAATCGGGTCGATGCCGAGCACTTCCATCGCGTCGATCTCTTCACGGACGGTGCGCGCACCCAGATCAGCGCAAATCGCCGTCGAACCGGCACCGGCCACCACCAGCACCGTGGTCAAGGGACCGAGCTGGGTGACCGCCGCAATAGCCGCTCCCGCACCCGAGAGGTCGGCGGCGCCGAACTGCGACAGCAGCACGTTGAGCGTGAAGATCAACAACACCGTCAGCGGGATCGACACCATGATCGTCGGCAACAACGCCACCCGCATGATGAACCAGCACTGCAGGACCAACTCGCCCCACTGAAACGGCCGCCGGAACAAAGCCCGCCCGGTCAGCACGCACATCCGGAAGAACCCGCCGATCAAAGTCAGCGGCGACTCGAATCGATCGCGCAGGAATCCGGCCAGATGCGGCCGAGTGGATGTCGTCACGATTGCCCCTTCACATTGGGGCCGCTCGTGTCGCGGCGCCGCGGCGATTGGTGTCGCACGCCTCCTCCTTGCCCCGACCCTAAGTGTGTGACCAACGGCTCCCTACCCGCAGGTAGTAACGGAGACCACAGGAATGTACCCGATGGTTGCCCAGGTGTGTATAGCAACTCAACAATTGACATTCCGTCAGCACCCAGCAAACATATCGACCCCGTCAACTTTCCTCTTTGATGGCAGATTGTGTTGTGGCAGAGCGATTCTCGGAGGCGTCGCCGCCGCCGTAGCGCAAACGCAGTTCGGTTTTGAGCACCTTCCCGGCGGGGTTGCGCGGCAAGGCGTCCACGATCTCGAGCGCCTTGGGGTGCTTGTACCGGGCGAGCCGCTCGGTCAGGTACTCATCTAGCTCTTCGATCCGGAGGTGGCCTTCCGTTACAGCGGCGACGGCGACCGGAACCTCGCCCCACCGCGCGTCGGCCCGGCCGATCACCGCGACCTCGACGATGCGCTCGTGACTGGCCAGAACGTTCTCCACTTCGGCGCAGTAGATGTTCTCCCCGCCGGAGATGATCATGTCCTTCTTCCGGTCGACCACCCAGACGTAGCCCTCGGCGTCCATCCGGACCAGGTCGCCGGAATGGAACCAGCCGCCGGCGAACGCCTCCGCGGTGGCCTCCGGATTGTTCCAGTAGCCACTCATCAATGTCGGTGCGCGGTAGACGATTTCGCCGACCTCGCCGACCGGCACGTCGTTCATGTTGTCATCGACGACGCGGGCGGCGACCGTCGGGATCACCCGGCCGACCGATCCCCGCTTACGGATGGCGTCGTCGCCGAGCAGCATGCAGGTCACCGGCGACATCTCGGTCTGGCCGAACGCGGCCAGGATCTGGGTGCCCGGAAAAATCTCGGACATCTGACGCAGCAACACATCTGGCGCCGGTGCCGCCCCCCATGACATCACTCGCAACCGCAGGTCGCGCGGCCGTGCCTGCTGCTCGGCGCACACCGCCTGCCACTGCGCGGGAACCAGGAATATGCCGGTGACCTTCTCGGCTTCCAGCACGTCGAGGAGCTGGCCGGGTTCGAACGCGCCGAGCGGATAGATCACGGTCGGCAGACCGAGCAGCATCCCGGACAGCATGTTGCCGATGCCGGCGATGTGGAACAGCGGGACACCGATGAAGCCGACGTCGTGATTGAGGTCGACACCGCTGGTGTACAGCATGGTCATGGTCTGGCCGGTGAGGTTGGCGTGGGTGAGCACCGCGCCCTTGGGCCGTCCGGTGGTTCCCGACGTGTACATGATCAGCGCCGGAGAGTCGTTGGGGATGTCCACCGCAGCGGGCATATCGCCCGCCTCATTCATAAGTTCTTCATAGAAGAGGACGTCGTCGGCGGCGGTGTCTCCCGCGACGACAACCGTATCCAGCAGTGGAGCGATGTTCCGCACACCGATGGCCACCGGCGCGAGGACAGCCTCGGTGACCACCACCCGCGCCCCGCTGTCCTCGACCAGGAAGGCGATCTCGGCGGGGGTGAGCCGGAAGTTCAGCGGCACGGCGATCGCGCCCAGCATGTTGGCGGCCAGCACCGACTCGACAAACTCGGGGCGGTTGAGCATCAACACCATCACCCGGTCGCCGGGGCCGACGCCGCGCCGGTTCAGCGCGCCGGCCAGCGCGGTGACGCGACGCGTGAGGTCCGCCCAGGTCAGCGTGCGGCCCAGGAACCGCAGCGCCGGAGCGTCCGGCTGCATCATCGCGTGCCGCTCGAGCTGGTTCACCCAGTTCTGGCGGCGAGCACGATACGGCTGCTCGAGCGCTTCGGTGTGGGCCTGCATCGGTTGGCCGGCCAATTGGGCGGTCAATATGCCTTCCCTTCACTTGCGCACCGCTTGCGTCAGGCTGATATTTGATAAAACATGTGTTGTCTGGGTCACATTAACGGCCGCTGAGGTCGCTAACAAGCCCTCAGCCACGACTTGAGCCAATACCGCAATGCCGCTGAAAGGGCCTGGCAGGCCACGTGAATGCACCTTTATCGGCTACACCTCGACGGCGCCGGCCGATGCGCCGGGCCCAGCTCTCCGATGAGGTCGCCGGGCACCTGCGGACCGCAATCATGTCGGGGACGCTGCGTCCCGGCACCTTCATCCGTCTCGACGAGACCGCCGCACAGCTCGGTGTGAGCATCACGCCGGTGCGCGAGGCCCTGCTGAAGCTGCGCGGCGAGGGCATGGTGCAGCTGGAGCCGCATCGCGGTCACGTGGTGCTGCCGCTGACCCGGCAGGACATCGACGACATCTTCTGGTTGCAGGCGACCATCGCCCGGGAATTGGCCGTCGCCGCCACCGAGCGCATCACCGAACGGGAGCTGGCGGAGCTCGAGCGCATCAACGACCTGTTGGCGACGGCCGTCGGCCATGGCGACACCGAGGCGATCGCCTCGCTGGAGTTCTCCTTCCACCGGGTGTTCAACCAGGCGAGCGGACGGATCAAGCTGTCCTGGTTCCTGCTCAACGCCGCCCGCTACATGCCCGCGCAGCTGTACGCCGCCGATCCGGTGTGGGGTGAGTCCACCGTCGACAACCACCGCCGGTTGATCGCCGCACTGCGCAACCGTGACTCGGTTGCGGTGGTCGAACACACGGTCTGGCAGTTCACCGATGCCGCCCGACGGCTCACCGAGGCGCTGGACCGGACGGGGATCTTCGCCTCGTAGTTGGGTTAGCCGGCCAGTTGCTCGGCGCGCTGCTTGACGTTGGCAGCCAGTTGGTCCAGCACGTTGCCCAACAGCATCTTCACCATGGGCGCGGGTACCGGCATGCTGGGCTCGACGTCGATGTCGACGGTGAGCAGGCTGTTGACGCCGGTGGCCACGACGCTGAAGAGCTGCTCCTGCTTGGCGAACAGGTCCCCCTGCTGCATCACGGTCTGAATCTGGTTCTCACCCGGGTAGTACACCGCGTGGATATAGACGCCTTCGAAACCGTTGACGTTGGTGTCGAGGCGGACCTGGCTGGGGCGGCCGTCGTCGTAGCGCGCGAGGATCCAGGCGCCTTTGACGCCTTCATTCCATTCCGGGTAGCGCTCGATGTCGGAAACGATGCCCATGATGGAGTCTGCGTGGGCGTCGACCTCGACTGTCTTGCTCATAACTGCCATTGGCGAAGCATACGTGCGCCCGCCGGCGCTCAATCAATGACGGCGTTGGACAACAGAGAGCGGATGGCGCCGGGAATCGGTACCGGTCGGCGGCTGCCGCGATCGACGTAAACATGCACCCAGTGCCCCAGTGCGGCGATGGGCACAGGCGCGTCGTCGTTGCCCTGATCCGCCTTGAAGACGCCGAGGCGGTACGTGACGCTGCTGCGGCCCAGCCGGGTCACCGCCAGACCCACCGCGAGACGCTCGGGGAACGCCAGCTCGGCGAAATAGCGACAGCCCGATTCCGCGACGATGCCCAGCTCGGGAATGGTGAGCGGGTCGACGCCGGCTTCGGTGGCGATCCAGGCGTTGATCGCGGTGTCGAACAGTTGGTAGTAGACGGCATTGTTGAGGTGGCCGAACATGTCGTTGTCGGCCCAGCGGGTGAGCACCGGCCACAGCACCGGGAAGTCGGCGCTGGTGAGGCCATCCGGGGCGGCTGGCATTGAGCTCATGGTTGTATTCCAACATGATTCAGATCCGCGGCGCGGTGCTGGAACGTATCGGTGCGCCACGCCCCTATGCGCGGTCGCTGCCCATCAGCATCTCCGATCTCGACCTGCAGGACCCTGGCCCGGGCGAAGTGCTGGTGCGCATCGAGGCGGCGGGGGTGTGCCACTCGGATCTGTCGGTGGTCGACGGCAACCGGGTGCGGCCGGTGCCGATGTTGCTGGGTCACGAAGCGGCGGGCATCGTCGAAGCGCTCGGCGACGACGTGGACGATCTGCGGATCGGTCAGCGGGTGGTGCTGGTGTTCCTGCCCCGGTGCGGCCACTGCCCCGCCTGCGCCACCGACGGCCTGACACCGTGCCAGCCTGGCAGCGCCGCCAACAACGCGGGGACGCTGCTCGGCGGCGGCCTCCGCCTGAGCCGAGACGGCGGCCCTGTGTATCACCATCTCGGTGTCTCGGGGTTCGCGACGCATGCGGTGGTCAATCGGGCCAGTGCTGTTGCCGTGCCCGACGATGTGCCTGCCGACGTGGCCGCGCTGCTCGGGTGTGCGGTGCTGACCGGGGGCGGCGCCGTACTCAATGTCGGCGACCCGCGACCGGGTCAGTCGGTCGCGGTGGTCGGACTCGGCGGCGTGGGGATGGCCGCCGTGATCACCGCGTTGACCTATGCCGGGGTCCGCGTCATCGGCGTCGACCAGGTACCCGAAAAGCTCCGCGCTGCAGAGGCTTTGGGTGCGCACGAGACGTACACTCCGGAGCAGGCCGAGGGTGTCAAGGCGGATGTGGTGGTGGAAGCCGTCGGCCACCCCCGCGCGCTGGAGACCTCGATCGGGCTGACCGCCCCGGGCGGACGCACCGTCACCGTCGGGCTGCCCCGCCCGGACGCCCGGATCAGTGTGTCGCCGCTGGGTTTTGTCGCCGAGGGCAGGGCGCTGATCGGTAGTTACCTCGGGTCGGCGGTGCCCAGTCGCGACATCCCCCGGTTCGTGGCGCTGTGGCAGTCCGGCCGGTTGCCGGTGGAGTCGCTGGTGTCGTCGACGATCGCGTTGGACGACATCAACGAGGCGATGGACCACCTGGCCGACGGTACCGCGGTGCGCCAGCTGATCAGGTTCTGAAGGCCGCCGACAGCGCTGCGCCCTGCAGGGCGAACAGCCGCCGCGACGCTGCCCAGTCGGGAAGCAGCGAGTCGAATCCGTGACAGGCGCCGGAGAATACGTGCAGTTCCGTCGGCACCCCGGCCTGCCGCAGCCGCTGTGCGTACTCCACCGCCTCGTCCCGGAACGGATCGATCTCGGCGCAGGTGATCAGGGCCGGCGCCAGGCCGGCCAGGTTGTCCCGCCGGGCCGGCGCAGCCGCGGGCGACGGTTCTTGCCCGGCCAGGTAGTGCTGCCACATGAGATCAGCCCCTTCGCCGTCGAAAGCAGGCGTACAACGGAATTCGGTTCGCGACGCGGTGGGCCGGTCGTCGAGCACCGGCTGGTGCAGCAGCTGGAAGACCACCGGCGGCAATTCGCCGTCGGCTGCGCCGTGCGCCAGGCACGCGGCCAGCGCGCCACCGGCGCTGCTGCCTGCCACTGCAATCCGGTCCGGATCGATACCCAGCTGAGATACATTGCGCGACAGCCATTCCAGCACGCTCCTGGCATCGTCGAGCGCCGCCGGGAAGGGGTGTTCGGGTGCGAGGCGATAGTCCACCGACACCACCGAACACCGGGCACGGCGGGCCAGTTCCAAGCACTGCCGGTGGTCGGTGTCGAGGTTGCCGAGCGCGAAACCGCCTGCGTGGCAATAGACGACGGCCGGCGCCGGCGCCGTACCGCCGCGGTAGACGCGCACCGGCACCTCACCGGCGACCGCCCGGTCGATGCACACCCCGGCGGTGTCCGGGCGCGCTTCGGAGCGACGCTGGTTCATCGACTCCCGGATCAGGGGTATGGCTTCGGCGGTGAACACCGTTCGGTTGACCGCGACGGCACGTAGCGCCGGGTCGAGGCGCTCGCCGAAACTCACCGGATCTGTAGGCATTGCCCACCGTCGACGACGAGTTCGGACCCGGTGATGAACGACGCCTCTTCGGAGACCAGAAACGCTACCGCATCGGCGATTTCGGCGGGCCGTCCCAGCCGGCCGAACATCGCCACCGCGGCCAGTCGCTGCTGGATGGCGTCATCGAGCATCGGGGTGGCGATCGGACCCGGGAAGACCGCGTTGACGCGGATGCCGGCCGGCGCGAGTTCGGCCGCGGCGGTCTGGGTCAGGCCGCGCAGCGCCCACTTCGCCGAGCCATAGGCGCAATGTTGCGGGAACGGCCTGATCGCTCCGGTGCTGCAGATGTTGACGATCGCTGCGCCTTCGGCCACGCGCAGGTGTTCCAGCGCGGCCTGGATGCCCAGGAATGCGCCCAGACAGTTGACCCGCCAGGAGTTCTCGAAATCCGCGGCGGTCTCGTCGGCCAATGCGGCGCGGTGCAGCACACCGGCGTTGTTCACCAGCGTGGACAGTCCCCCGAATCGCCGGACAGCGGCGCCGACGGCCGCGTCCCAGTGTTGGGCATCGGTGACGTCCATCGGTATCGCCAGCACACCCAACCCGCCTGTTGCAGCGTCGAGTTCGTCGCCCCGCACGTCGCACGCCGCCACCTGGTAGCCCTTGCCGAGAAGTCTCCGCACAATCGCCCCGCCCTGACCCCCTGCGGCGCCCGTGACCAGTGCCACCTTGGTGCTGCTCACTCGGCCGTCGCCTCGCGTAGGTGTTCCGCGGCTCCCCGGCGCAGCGCATGCGATTCGGAGGCGAGGGTGATCATCTGAAAACCCAACTGCGCCAGCCTCTTCCCGGTCAAGCCGTCACTGGCATGGATTCCGGTGACCAGTCCGGCGTCGGTGGCGACCCGGTGGATGCGGCCGATGGCCTGCAGAACGCGGTCGTTGCGCGTCGCCCCCGCCACATCGGTGCCCATCGAAATCGCCAGATCGGCCGGTCCTATGTAGATTCCGGTCAGGCCGTCGACCGCGCAGATGTCCTCGATACCGGAAACCGCTGCGGCCGTTTCGATCATGGCGAAGACGGCGGCCCTGGCCGCCAGCGCGGCGGGGTCGTGGCCGAGGCTCGCCCGCAGCGGGCCGAAGCTGCGAACGCCGGCCGGCGGGTAGCGGGTGGCAGCCACTGCCGCGGCGGCCTGCTCGGCCGACTCGATCATCGCGATGATCACCGCGTCCGCCCCGGCATCGAGCACCCGGCCGATGGGAGCCGGGTCTGCATTGGGCAACCGGACCGCGGTGGCGATCGGGACGTGCTCGAGGTGCCGCAGCATGGCAGCCACCGCAGCATCGTCGAGATAGCCGTGCTGGGCGTCGAATCCGACATAGTCGTAGCCGGCGCGGGCGAACTCCTCAGGCCCGATCAGCGTGGGGCCGGTGACCCAACCACCCCAGAGGGGCGTGCGACCGCCCTGCTGCAGGACGCTCATCCGGCGATCGCAATCTTCACGCGTGCGGGGTCGGGGCGACACGCCAACTCGAATGCCGCTTGCACGTCGTCGACGGCGAAGGTGTGGGTCAAGTAGGTGCCGAGCAGGTCGGGATGCTCGGCGGCGAACTTGCCGGCCAGCTCCAGCATCCGCCGCCGGTCCAGTGTCACACCGGATTTCAGCGTCAGGTTATTGCGCAGCAGGGCGCGCATGTCGATGGGGTACGCGTCGTCGTCGGCGACGCCGAAGTAGAACACGGTGCCACCCGGGGCGGCGGCGCCGATGGCGTGCCCCAGGGTGGCCACCTGATGACCGACCGCCTCGATGACCACGTCCGCCCGGTCGCCGGCCGCGAGCTGACTCACCCACCGGTCACTGGTGGCCCGCACCGAGTCGTCGACACCGTAGGTGCCCGAGAGGTTTTCGCGGTCGACGGGGTCGATCCCAGTGACGCGCCGGGCTCCGGCGGCTTTGGCGACGTAGGAGAACAGCAGCCCGATCGATCCCTGTCCGATGATCGCCACGTGCCGGCCGGTGAGCTCCGGAAGCTGCTCGCAGGCATACAGCACGCAGGCCAGTGGCTGTAGACCGACTGCCTGCGCCGGCGTCAGCGTCGCGTCGTAGGGCGCCAGGCCGTCACCGTCGCTGACGACGTATTGCATCAGGCCGTCGAATCCGGAGGCCCACCCGACGACCAGGTCGCCGGGGCGGTGGTCGGGATGGCGGCTGGCGAGGACTTCGCCGGCGACCTCGTGGATCGGAAAGCCGTCCTTCTCCGCGGCACTGCGACCGTCGTCACCGGGAAGGCGTCCCTTGGCGCCACGGAATCCGGGCAGGTCGCTGCCGCACACCCCGGCGGCCTGAAACCGCAACAGCACCTGACGATCCGCGAGATCCCCGGCCGTCTTGTCCGGTATCGAGGTGCGCTGGAACTCATACGGCGCGACGATCCGGTAGGACCACACCTCAGACCTCCACCGGGATCTTGTTCCAGCCCCATTGGAAGCTGGACGGCAGCCGGGTGGCCCGATCACCGTCGATACTGAATTCCGGCACCCGGCGCAGCCATTCCTCCACCAACACAGCGACTTCCAGTCTGGCCAGATGGTAGCCGATGCAGAAGTGCTGGCCCCGGCCGAACGCGAGGGACCGTTTGATCGGCCGGTCCCAGATGAATTCGTCGGGCTCAGGGTATTCGCGTTCGTCGCGGTTCGCCGAGGCCAGCAGTGTGATCACCCGCTGGCCGGGGTTGATCGTCTGGCCGTGGAGAGTGAAGGGTTTGCGGGCGGTTCGGGCGAACCACTGGGCCGGCGCGCAGTACCGGATCATCTCCTCGCGCGCGATCGGCACGGAGGCGGCCGGGTCGGCGCGCACCGCTTTCATCTGCGCGGGTCGCCGGCTGAGCTCCCACAGGCCGTGTGCCACGATCTTCGGCACGGTTTCGGTTCCGCCGATGAAGATGCACAGCATCTGGGTGGCGACTTCGACGTCGTTGAGCGCACTGCCGTCCGGCAGCCGATAGCCGAGCAGTCCGTCGACAACGGGCAACGCGCCGGCTCCGCCCGCACGCTGGCGCTGCACCACCGGCACCAGGAACTGCAGATAGTTGGGCCGGGCCTCGGCGGTGTCGACACCCTCGCCCGGCTCGGCCAGGCTGCCCGCGTTCACCGCGGCCAGTACCTGTGCAGCGAGATCGGTTGATATACCCAGTAAGTCGCACACCATTGAGGCGGCGACGATGCCGCCATAGTCCTGGGTGAGGTCGAACGAGCCTTGCCCCAACAGCAGGTCGAGCCGTTCGTTGGCCAGCTCGCGAATCCGCGCCTGCAGTGCGGTGACCGAGCGGGGCCGCAACGGCTGGGAGTGGGCGCGGCGGATCTCGCCGTAGAGGTCCGTGTCAAACACCGCGTGAAACGGCAACGGGTGCAGCGGTGGATCGGCGACCGGGCCGGTATTGTGCTGCGCCAGAACCGATGCCGGTGGCAGCGTCCCTTCCGATGCGACGAAGGTGCCGTCGTTGACTTCGAGCACCTGCCAGATGTCGTCGAACCGTGACAGCGCGAAGGTGTCCCACTGCGGCAAGTAGTAAACAGGGTGCTCGTCGCGCAGGATGCGGTAGTAGGGCAGCGGATCCGCCATCACCTTCGCGTCGAAGGGATCGTAGGAGAAGCTGCGGGTCACTGCAGTGGCGACGGAGGTAGCGCCTGCAGAATGGAGTCTTCCCAACCGTCACGCAGGGCAGGCGCCACGCTCATCCAGGTGACGATCTCCGCGGGCGGGCTGTCCTTCCAGGACGGGTAGTGGTTGGCGAAGCACTCCCAGCCGCCCTCGAGCGCCCAGTAGTGGATCACTTCGTTGAACCGGAAGGTGGTGGTGAAGGACCCGAGCCAGTGCTTGCCGGTGCTCTCCGACCAGGGTACGTAGAGCCGCTCCAGCTCGCGGATGTAGTCGTCTTGCCGGCCGGGCTTGGTCTGCATGATCTCCTGAATCACCAGGGACGCATCGAAATTGGCTTCTCGCAGCGCGGCCAGGCTCCTGTTGCTGGGTCCGGCGTACATGATCCGGCCCTCCCCCGAGGCGCCCATGTCGCTCAGATACGCGGACCATTTGCCGGCGGTCGCCTCGTGACTTCCACCGCGGGCCTGCGCGGCGCCGATCCTGGCGTAGTCCGCGAATGCGTCGATCTCCCAGATGATGGTCACCTGCGGCCAGTGACCGTTGTACGGGGTGGTTTCCCAGATCGAGTACAACCGGGCGCCGAGTTCTTCCATCATCGGCTGATAGGTGTCGACAAACACTTCGGTGAAGTCCCCGCCGCGCCCGGACCCCAGGTTGATCGTTTCGTGCAGATACAGCAGCGTGTGGCGATGGTACTTCTTCATGCTGTTGGGCTAGCCCAGCCAAGCCGAGTCGGTCACCAGGGTTTCAGTGGAATCTATTGACTCATAGGACATTCCGACCGCACGAAGCGCCTGGGCCTTGAACGCCCGGGCTGCGGCGGTCAGCGTGTAGCGGGTCCTGGTGAGGCCGCGGTCCGCACCGAGAGGCCAGCCTTCGCCCCACAGCGCGACTTCAGTCAACCGGCTGGCTACCGCCTTGCGCACCAGCGCGCGAACGCGCTCGTCGGCCGCGAATGCCTTCACGCTGACGGCCAGGCCCTGGCCCATCGGTCCGGATACGTCGAAGTCCGCGTCCAGCACCCGAAGTCCCAGCACTCGCAGCGGGCGGGTGTCGCACCCGTGCGGCAACAGCACGTTCACCTGCCAACCGGCCATCACCCGGTCATACAGCCAGCCGCCGGCGCCGTGAACGACGTCGTCGGTGCCGACGGCGATGACGTCGAGGCGGTGACGCAGCACCTGGCCGTCGGGCCGGGCCCGTTGGGTCGTGCCCCTACCCGGATGAATATCGAACGTTGGAGTAACCATCGATCCGTTCCTAATGCCACGCCCCCCGCAAATGGCGTGGCTCGTCGCGCTTGCCATGGGCCGTCACCAAGCGTGACACTTTGGCTTAGTTTTGTAAAGCTTCGCTGCGCGTTCAGGGCCGCCGGCGGGCGTCGAGTTCGGCCAGAACCTCATCGGTGTGCTGGCCGAGTTGCGGTGCCACAGAACGCGGTGAACTGGGCGTTCCGTGGAAATCGGCAGGGGTGGCCACCATCGGTACGATCGCGTCTCCGTCCGGCACATCGACGATGCCGCCAGCGGCGTGGAATTGTTCGTCGGCCACGATGTCCTCGAGCGTGTTGATCGGCGACCAGAAGAAATCCGGTTCGGCGGCGAACAGGTCCGCCCATTCGTCCAGCGACTTGGTCGCGAAGATCTCATCCAGTGCGGCGATCAGCTGGACCGCGTTCGCCGCGCGCCCGCGCGCGTCGGCATAGCGCGGGTCGCTCAGCCAGTCGGTGCGGCCCACCACCCGGCAGAGGGCCGGCCAGTGGCGGTTCACTTCCAGTCCGACGATCCAGAACCGTCGGCCGTCGCCGGCGGCATAGTTGTTCATGCACGGGTTGGCCATGCTGGCGCGTTCCCCGATCGCGATCGGCTGTCCGGTGAGCAGGTATGTGTTCAGATCGAAGCTCACCGTGTAGGCACCCTGGCGGTAGAGCGACGTTGACACCAGTTGCCCGGCACCGGTGCGCTCGCGGGCCAGCAGTGCCGCACAGACGGCGCCGGCCAGGGTCATGCCCGCGGAGTGATCGCCCATGCCGCCGCGCTGGAACGGCGGTGTGTCACCGGGCCGGGTGAGCAGATGGGCGATCCCGCCCCGCGACCAGAACGCCGCGACGTCGTAGGCGGCGCGGTCGGCATCCGGCCCGGTTTCGCCGTACCCGGTGATCAGGCCGTACACCAGGCGGGGGTGATCGGCGGCGAGCGTGTGGTAATCCAGTCCCAGCCTTTTCAGCGCGCCGGGCCGCACATTGGTGATGAAAACATCTGCGTCCGAGAGCAATTCGAGCGCCGTGCGCCGGCCGCTGTCGGTGGTCAGGTCCAGCACCACGCTGCGCTTGGACCGGTTGTCCATCTCGAACGGCGGGTTCACCCCGAGGTCGCAGCCCAGCATCCGGCCGAACATCCGGCCGGGGTCTCCCGTCGGCGGTTCGATCTTGATGACATCGGCGCCCCAGTCGGCGAGGATTGCGGCCGCCGCCGGCCCGGCAACCCAGACTCCGAGTTCGACGACCTTGATGCCCTGCACTGGTCCCGCCATGACTGGGACCTTAATCACCCCGCATTCATCACCAATTGCCCGAGGCTCAGGATGCCCGAGTTGGCGGTCCCCGTGTTGAACATGCCCGAGTTGAACCCGCTCAGCACGCCTGCCGGGAACGGGCCCACGGCGCCGGTGACAGCGGTGTTGAAGAAGCCCGAGCTGACGCCCGATGACTGCAGCGCCGCGACGATCGTGTTGAAGAAGCCGGATACTCCGTGACCGGCGTCCCCGCCGTTGTTGCCGAACCCCGAGATTCCGGCACCGGTGTTGCCGAACCCTGAGTTGGCGACGGCGCCGATGCCGACGTCACCCGCATCGGTGTCGATACCGAAGCCGGTGTTCACATTGCCTGCATTCCCGAAGCCGGTGTTGACGTGGCCGGAATTGCCGAAGCCCGTATTGGTCTCACCCGAGTTCCAGAACCCCGTGTTGAGGTTGTTGCCGTTCCAGCCGCCGGTATTGATCGAGCCCGCGTTACCCCAGCCGGTGTTGAGCAGACCCGAATTGAAGAACCCGACGTTGCCCGCGCCGGCGTTGCCGAAGCCGAGACTGCCGGTCCCTGAGTTTCCGAATCCGAAGCTGTTGATATGGCCCGGATAAACGGTATTGGTGCCCGAGCTGAAGATCCCGATGTTGCCGCTACCGGAATTGAAGAAGCCGATGTTGTGGTCACCCGAATTGAACAGGCCGATGTTGCCGTTGGCGAACAGCCCGGCCAGGTCGATGCCCACCCGGCCGTTGCCGACCAGTCCGATCCCGATGTTGCCATTGCCACTGTTGCCGAAGCCGAAGTTTCCGACGCCGGTGTTTCCGGCTCCCACATTGCCGTTGCCGGTGTTCCCGCCGCCGATGTTTCCGTTACCGAGATTCCCCAGACCGACATTGTCGCTACCGGTGTTACCCATGCCCACGTTGTTGTTGCCGGCGGTCGTTTGAAAAGTGAAGAGGTTCGGATTGGACAGGTCGGTGGGGCCGCCGTTGCCGAAGCCGATGTTCCTGTTGCCGAAATTGCCGAAGCCGATGTTCTTGTTGCCGTTGTTGCCACCACCGACGTTGAAGCTGCCATTGTTGCCGCCGCCGATGTTGTAGTTGCCCGACTGTGGCGGCACCAGTTCGGTGTTGTCGGTGCCGCTGTTGCCGATGCCGATGTTTCCGGTGCCGGTGTTGCCGTGTCCTATGTTCGCGTTGCCCCTGTTGCCGATCCCCAGGCTGGGCAGGTTCTGCAGGAACCGTTGCAGATCAATGGGCAACTGCGCCGCCGCGGCCGATGCGCCTGCGTAATAGCCCGTCATCGCTTCGACGTCCGCGGCCCACATCTGCTCGTAACGCCCTTCGGCGGCCATGATCGCCGGCGCGTTGAGCCCAAGCCAGTTGGACCTGATCAGCTGGACGAAAGAATTTCGGTTGGCCGCCACTGCCAGCGGATGGATTGTCGCGGCCCGGGCGGCCTCGAACACATCGGCCACCGCCCTGGCCTGTTCGGCCGCACCTGCCGCCTGGGCGCATGCCGTCCTCAAGAAATCCGCATAGGGCGCGGCCGCCGCGGTCATCGCTGCCGCTGCCGCTCCCCGCCAGGAGCTACCGGTCAGGTCGGCGGTCACCGTCGAGAAGGACGATGCCGCCGTTCCCAACTCCGTTGCCAGACCGTCCCAAGCCGCCGCCGCATTCAGCATCGGCGCCGACCCCGCGCCGCTGAACATCAGCAGAGAATTGATTTCCGGCGGAAAGGTAACGAAGTTTGCCACGATTGACCCCCTTGTCAGGCGGAACTCTCGAGTACCCGCAGAGGACGGTACGCCTGCGCCCGCGTCAATAAAGCCTTTTCGTACGAAAGGCTAGGCAGCGTGCAGGTCGATCACGGTGATGCCGAGGGCGTCCTCCATTTCGCTGATATGGGTGACGGTGTAGATCGGTGGGGCGGTGGATCGGTAGCGCGCTTTGGTGGGGGTTTGGTGTTCGGTGGTGTGGTGGCCGTTGTGGTGGTGGGCGGTGACGGTCCAGCCGGGTGTTTCTTTGGTGTAGTTGCAGCGTTCGCAGAGGCCTTGTCCGTTGGTGGCGGTGGTGGGTCCGCCGTGTTTGACCGGTTGGATGTGGTCGCGGTGGCGGATGGGGGCGTCGCAGTAGGGGGTGCGGCAGGTTTGGTCGCGCAGGTTGATGAAGGCGGCCAGGGCGCGGGGGAAGGCTCGGGCGCGCGATTCCATGGCTACCAGGGCGCCGGTTTGGGGGTTGGCGTAGAGGCGGCGCAGGGTGGCCAGGGCGTGGTGATCGGCCAGCGCGGCGTTGAGCCATGTGCGGGCCACCTCGGCGGGGATGGGGCCGTAGCCTTCGAGCAGGGCGGCGTCGTTGGCGCCGCCGAGCAGGGCCCGGTCGGAGATGACGACGTTGAGGGCGATCGGTGCGGGGGTGGTGGCGGGGGTGGCGGTGAGGCGTTCGAAGGCGGTGTCGGCCATGACTTGGCCGCGGGTGCGGTGGTCGACGGTGGTGTCGGCGGCGCGGCGTAGTGCGGCGTAGATCCCGACTCCTTGGGCCACGGGCAGCAGGATGCTGACCCAGGTCATGGTGTCGGGGGCGGGGCGGATGGTGACGGTGCGGTCCTGGGGAGCTTTGGCGGCGCGCTCGACGACGGCGCGGGCGTCGCGGCGGTAGGCGATTGTTTTGGCTGCGGCGATGATCCGTTTGTCCCCGAGGCCGTGCAGTGCGGTGGTGTCGGCGCACAGTTCGCGGTCCAGTGCGCGGCGGTCTTCGAGGTCCAGGCAGGCCGATTCGCGCACGATGAGGGTGGCCCGCCATTCCGAGAGCACCCCGTGTTCCAGTGCGGCCAGGGTGTGGGGCATCTCGTGGACGAGGGCTTTGGCGAACCCGAGGTGCCGTCCCCCGCGGGCCGGGGAGTCGTGGCGGGCCAGCGCGACTTCGCTGGCCACTCCGCGGCCCCGCTGGGCCGCGGGGACCCCGGCGGCGGATTCTGCGGCGCGCCGGGCGGTGTCCAGGGCGGCGGCGGCGCGGGCCTGTCCGGCGGCGGCGGCGGATTTGAGTTGCTCCAGCGCCTCGATGCGCGCGACGAGTTCGGCTTCGGTGGCATCGGGGTCCAGCTGCGAGAACTGCACGAAGTCGAACACATGTTCGATAGTACCACGATCTACTGACTCAAACTTTCTGGCAGGGTCGCGTGTTTGTGGATAACCGACCGCGGCCGGAACTGAAAGGTTGAAGGGCATGGTGCGGTCGAGACGGACGAAGATCCCTGCCGAGGAAAAGGCCCGGCTGGTGCTGGCGGTGCTGGCCAACGAGATGACCTGCGCTGAGGCTGCACGCCGCTGCGGGGTCACGACGGTGACGATGACGAAATGGAAGCACCAGTTCCTGGCCGCCGGTGCGGAGCGACTCGAGGAAGTGCCCAGCGGCCCACCGGGGTCGCGAGGCACTCCGGAACAGCGCCGACTGCAGATGGAAAACGAGCAACTCAAACTGGCGCTGGCCGAAGCGACGGTGCAATTGCGGATCTGGCAGCGGGGCGCGGCATTTGCCGATCACGTCCCTTCCAAGACCTCGAAGCCCTAAGAGAAGCAGCGGGACTGCCGGTTTCGAGGTTCAGTACCCTAGCCGCCATCCCGGAGCGGACCTACCGGCGGCGCCTGGCGCGGCTGCGTCACGGTGATCCCGTCAAGGGGCCCTGGCCAGCCCCGGTAGTTGACCGCATCGAGTCCCTGGCCGCCAAGTACGCCGAAGCCTGGCCGGCCTGGGGCTACCGCAAGATCGCCGCCATGATGCGCAGCGACGGCCACCGCGTCACCAACTCCTCAGTGGCACGAGCCCTGCGCCGGCGCGGGCTGCTGCTGCCGCAGGGGTTTCGCGCTGACCGGAAATCATGGGCGGTGCTGCGCCGCAAAGTGTTCCGTGATCCGCCCACCGAACGCAACCGGGTCTGGCAGACCGATTTCTCCGAGTTCGAAACCACCAACGGCGGCATCTGGCGCATCTGCGCCGTCATCGACTACGCCACCAAATACTGCCTCGCCCTCACCGTCACCCCCACCGGCCGCGGCACCGATGCACTGCACTGCCTACAGCTGGCCATCACCGAGGCCCAACGACTGCTCGACCTGCACGACCTGCGCACCGACCGCGGACTCATGGACATCCTCGACGCCGAAGACACCGTCATCGGCCAAGCACCAGCCCCCATCGCCGTCGTCTCCGACAACGGCCCCTGCTTCCGCGGGAAAGTCTTCCAAACCGCCTTCGCCGGTGACGACCCACTGCTACGACACGTCAGAACCCGAGTGAAATCCCCACAAACCAACGGCGTCATCGAACGCTTCTTCGGCACCCTCAAATACGAACACCTCTACCGCGGCTACATCGGCGACGGCGACGCCCTCGACATGGAATCCCACCGATTCCGCCTCATCTATAACACCATCCGACCCCACCAGGCCCTGCACGACCAAACCCCAAAACAGGCTTACCTGGACAAACAAAACCTGCCAGATACTTGACACAAGACAACGATGCGGGGATCTCCGCCGTACCCTTGCAGAATGAGCCTGGTAGCCGGTCGCGGCCCACTCAGCGGCGACCCCGCCGGCCGATTCGCCCCTCCCATCCCGCACGACGTCGTCTACATCGAGCCACATCCGCGTCGGGTTCAGGCCCTGCACAACGGACGGATCGTCATCGATACCGAGAGCGCACTGATGGTGCACCGGCGCAGCCACCCGCTCAGTTATGTCTTCCCCGAAGGCGTAATCACCGGCCTCCCAACCGAACCCGAGCCGGAAGCGCCGGGATACGTCCACGTGCCCTGGACCGCGGTCGACGCCTGGTTCGAGGAGGGACGCAAACTCGTGCATTACCCGCCCAACCCGTATCACCGTGTCGACTGCCGGCCGACGCGCCGAAGGCTGCGAGTATCGCTTCACGGCACACTGCTGGTCGACACCGACGACACCACAATCGTCTTCGAAACCGCGCTCGAGCCAAGGCTTTACGTGGCTCCCCACCATGTGCGTACCGAGCTGCTACGCCGAACCGACACGTCGACGTACTGCAACTACAAGGGGTACGCGACGTATTGGGCGGCACTCGACGGCGACGAGGACATTGCCTGGACCTACGCCGAACCGTATCCCGAAAGCCAGCCAATAGCAGAGCATTTCAGCTTCGACCACGCCAAAGTTCAGGTCGAGGCCGAACTCCCGTAGGCCGGGCGGCCCAGCCGCAGTTCGTGCTGGGCGATCATGTTGCGGAAGACCTCCAGCGAACCGCCGTAAATGCCCATCGGCAGCGCCAACCGGAAAAGGTGCTCGGCCGAGCCGTCGTCGGCGGATCCCTCGGTATCCGTCGGCAACGCCGCCGCCGGCCCCAGCATGTCCATCAGGTCCGCCGAGATGTCGCGCATGGTCTGGCCGATCGCGACCCGTCCGAACATCCCAGGGCTGGACAACGCCGCTTCCGTCCGCGCGAAACTGCGCCCCAGGCGATACAACACCGACGAGTCGTCCACGTCCGCGACAGCGGCCACCCGGTCGACCGCTTCGGCCATCAACACGCCGTGACCCGCCATCGCCGCGACGTCCTGCAGCCCCTCGGCATCGGGTTCGGTCAACCCGTGCTCGGAATCCAATGCGGCACGCATCACCGTCCATCCGCCGTTGACCTCACCGATCCGGTACAGGTCTTCGACGCGCACGTTGCTGTAGAAAACGATATTCGTGCGGTCACCGTCGAGGGTACGAATGCCCTGAATCTCGATGCCCGGTGAATCCAGCGGCACCAGAAACATCGTCAGGTTCCGATGTTTCGGTCCCTGCGGATCGGTGTTGGTCAGCAGGAAGACGTACTTCGCGTTCTGCGCGTTCGAGGTGAACATCTTGGAGCCGTTAATGATCCAGCCGTCTGCGTCCCGTACCGCACGGGTCTTGCAGGTCGCGACGTCTGAGCCGCCTTCGGGTTCGGTGTAGCCGAGAGATAACCGCACCTCCCCGGACAGCACGCCCGGCAGCACCATCTCCACGAGCTCGGGCACCGCGAACTGCTGCACGAGATGCGCGACGACGGACGTCGTGCCCCAGTGATACCAGGGGGTATGAGCCCGCGCGATCTCCAGGTTGAAGATGCGACGACGGACGGCGCTGAACCCGCCGTCCGCTTCCGGCTTCCAGTCCGACACCAGGAAGCCGGCTTCGCCCAGCGCCAAATGCACGCGCTCGTCGAAGTTTTCACCCAAGTCGCGATTTCGCCGGCGCACCTCGTCGGTCACGTGCTCCGTGATGAACGCGCGCATCCGGTCATAGAAGGCCCGGTCGTCGTCCGACAACGGCACGACAGAGAAGTCCATTCAGATCACGTCGATCACCAGAGAACGGAACCGGTCCATCGTTTCCAGCGCATGCGCCAGGCTGTCACCGGGCAGATGCGCGGATACCCACGTAACGCCCAGTGCGGCAAGCTCTTCCAGACCATCCAGGTAGGCGTCGGCGTTGAAGTCGTCGCCGGCCGGATTGCCGCCCGCGAAGTTGCTGAAGGTGATGTCGACCGTCGACCAATCCTTACCCACCGCGTCGCAGCGCCTGCGGAGATCGCCGATTCCGGCGGCCAGTGACTCCATCGAGTCGATGACGGCGGTGCCGGCGGTGCGCGCCAGTCCGGCGGGGGCCGGGAAGGGACACCAGCCGTCTCCGTATTGCGCAACCCGTTGGCGGGCCGTTCCGGTATTGCCGCCGATCCAGATCGGCGGATGCGGCCGGCTCACCGGCAACGGGTGGGCGGTGATCCCGCGCGCGGTGAAATGCTGCCCCTCGAAGGAGATGTCGTCGGACGTCCAGATGGCCCGGATTGCCTGCAGCGATTCCTCGAACAACTCGGCACGCTTGTCGTAGTCCACGCCCAGAGCGGCGAATTCCCGCCGCAGATAACCCACGCCCACCGCAAGGGTGAACCGGCCATCGGACAGCAGATCGAGCGTCGCTCCGGATTTGGCCACCACGAACGGGTTTCGGTAGGGCAGCACCACGATGTTCGGAATAAGACGCAACGTGGAGGTTCGTGCTGCCGCAAAGCCAAGAGCCACAAACGGATCCAGTGCGTCGTGGCCGCCCGCCTCCAGCCAGCGCTGGGAAGGGGCCGGATGGTCGGTGAACCCGAACCCGTGGAACCCGGCCTTCTCCGCCGCCGCCGCCACCGTTGCGATGCCGTCTCCGCTGACCAGCTCCGGGTTGTACGGATGGCTGTGCATCGGATGAGTGATGGTGAAACGCACGGGAATTAGAACCGGGCCGCAGCGTTGATCGAGGTGTCACTGGTGCGCAGCGGGCGGATCAGCGCCTCCTGGGCGAAGGAACACAGCAGGTCGCCGTCTTCGGTATGCACGGTGCCGCGCACGTACGACATTCCCGCACCGACCTGCGTGCTCTCGTGGCTGTAGAGCAGCCAGTCGTCCCAGCGCACCGGCTCGTGGAACGACACGAAGATCGACATCGGCGCGGTCGACACCGTGAGGTGCGCTTGGGCAGTGCCGATACCGGGATGCGCCCGCATGGTGGTCGAAATGCCCAGGTGGCCGGTGAAATACGCGAGCAGTGCCTTCGCCAGATCGTCTCGCTCCGGGATGGGATCGTAGTGCAGCCATGCGTACAGTTCCGGCGGACCGACCTCGTCCGGGCTGTTCACATCGACCACGTCGACCAGGCGCAGTTCCCGACCGGCCATCGGCATCTCGACAACGTTGGCTTCTGCCGGCGACGCGACGTCAGGACGGGTCAGGTGATGACGGATGACGTCATCCGTCGGAACGTCGGTCAGCACCGTGACGCTCACACATCGCCTGCCGCCCTGCAACACCGAGATGATCGCCGTTGCGGTGGAGCGGCCTTCGTTGAGCACATCGAGGAGGAGTTCGATGGGCGGCCCCACCATCACCGCGCGGGCGAACACCGCGTGCGCCGAGCGCACGGACTTGCCCTCAAATCGCTTCGCGGCGGCCACAATCGCCTGAGCGACCACCTGCGTACCCTCCACCACCTGCCGGCCGTCCTGCCCGGCCAGCCCGGTGTCGGCGGTGAACCGATCTGGGCCCTCGGGCCGCACCTCGAAGAGATCCAGCAGGCTCTCCACCGACCACTGGACCTGTTCAGACTCTGTCGTCAACGCGCTCACCCCTTGTTCCGGCAGCTCACGGCTCAGCGTGACATTTCGTGCAAAATTTGTAAAGCTCGTACCGAGCCATGCCCGCGTTGACAGCGACGCCTGTGGTGCATGACACTTTGGCAGTGATTTGTAAAGGCTCGCTGGCGCCGACCCCGCTCGCCGACGGCTTTTGCTTCGGTGAGGGCCCGCGCTGGTTCGAGGGCCTGCTGTGGTTCTCCGACATGCTCGGCGAAGCCGTGCACACCTGCAACTTGCGCGGCTCGCTCACCACGCTGCCACTGCCGGGTCATACACCGTCAGGACTGGGTTTCCGTCCCGACGGATCGCTGCTCATCGTGTCCACCGAGGACAAGAAGGTGCTCCGGTACGACGGCGAGACCGTGGAGCCCGTTGCCGACCTGTCCGCCCTCGCACCCGCGAGCCTCGGCGACATGGTGATCGACAACCTCGGACGCGCCTACATCGGGTCCCAGGCGTTCGAGGGCGGCACCGTCATCCGGCTGGACACCGACAACAACGCGACCGTGGTGGCGACCGACCTCGACTTCCCCAACGGCATGGTCATCTCGCCGGGCGGCGATACCCTGATCGTCGCCGAGTCCACCGGCCGCCGACTCACCGCGTACACCGTCGACAAGGACGGCGGGCTCGCCGGCCGGCGCGTCTTCGCCGACGGCCTGGACGGCCCGCCCGACGGCATCGCGCTCGACGCCGAGGGCGGGGTGTGGGCGGCGATGACCCTGGCCCACCAGTTCGAGCGAATCACCGAGGGCGGCGACGTGACCGACCGGATAGACCTGGGCGACCGGGCAGCCATCGCCTGCACGCTCGGCGGTCCGGAGCGGCGCACCCTGTTTCTGCTGTCGAGCACCGATGCTTATCCCAAGCGACTGGTAGGCACCCGCTCGGCCAGGCTGGACGCGGTGCGGGTGGACATTCCGGGCGCCGGCCTGCCCTGACCGGAAAGGGGGATGATGACCGACTCGTACTACGAGCTGATCCAGGATATTCCAGACGCCGACGCGCAGGGCGAGAAATTCCGCGCCACCGACCTGGCCCGCGGCACCTGGTCGTCCTCGATCCAGCACGGTGCGCCGGTGTCGGCGTTGCTGACGCGTGCGCTGGAACGTTGTGAGCGGCGCGACGACACCCGGCTGAGCCGCGTGGTGATCGACCTGCTCGGCGCGGTCCCGGTGGAAGGGGACCTGTGGGTCCGTTCGAAGCTCGAACGCAGCGGCAGGCAGATCGAGTTGGTCACCGCCGAGATGCTGGCACTGGGACCCGACGGTGAACCGCGACCGGTGGCCCGGGCCAGTGGATGGCGGCTGCAGCACGTCGACACCGCGGCGGTCGCCCATGCGCCGATGCCGGCGCTACGCCCCCTGTCGGAGGCGCGGGACCGCAACCTGAAGGCAAGGAACTGGGACCGCAACTACGTCCACAGCCTGGAGTGGCTGTGGTTGACCGTTCCGATGACGCCGGGCCCGGGTGAATCGTGGATCAGGCCCGTCGCGGACCTGGTCGCCGGTGAAACCATGACGCCGCTGGAGCGCTTGTTCGCGGTGGCCGATTGCGCCAACGGCATCGGCAGCAAGCTGGACATCACCAAGTTCACCTTCGTCAACACCGATCTGGCCGTGCACGTCTTCCGGGTTCCCGACGGTGACTGGATCGGCATCCGTGCGGAAACCAGCTACGGCCCGGACGGCATCGGCACCACAATCGGAACACTGTTCGACCAGCAGGGTGCGGTCGGCGCCATCCAGCAGTCGGTGCTGGTGCGGCCCCGGCCGCCCAAGCGGAACCCGTTGGGAGAGAACGAGTCATGAGCCAGCCGTCGCCGGTGAGCGAAAGCATGGAGAACGACACCTCGACCCGCCAGCGGATCCTGGCCGCCACCGCGGAAGTACTGGCCCGCAGCGGCAAGACCAAACTCAGCCTGTCCGAGGTCTCAGCGCAGGCCGGGGTATCGCGCCCCACGCTCTACCGCTGGTTCGCCTCCAAGGAAGAGCTGATGTCGGCGTTCTCCAAATACGAGCGCGAGAATTTCGAGAAGGGGCTGGCGAAGGCGACGGCCGGGCTCAAGGGCGTCGAAAGGCTGGACGCGGCTTTGCGATTCATCGTCGACTATCAGTACTCGTACTCGGGCGTGCGCATGGTCGACATCGAGCCCGAGCATGTCCTGCCGCAGATGTCCGGCGTCATCCCGGAGATGCGGGAAGGGCTGCAACGTCTTCTGCCCGGGCCCAACGCCGCGGTGAAGGCCGCCACCGCGATCCGAATCGCCATCTCGCACTACGTCGTTCGCAGCGACGATGCCGACCAGTTCCTGGCCCAGCTGCGCCACGCCGTCGGCATCAAAGGAACTACCGACTGAACAGCACCGCCGCGTTGAGGTAGCCGGTCGGGTCCAGCGCCGCCTTCACGGCGCGCATCGCGGCGACATCGGCCTCCTGCCGGGACATCCCCAGGTAGGGCCTCTTCACTGTGCCGACACCGTGCTCAGAACTGACGTTGCCGCCGCAGCCGGAGATCAGCTCCATCATCTCGGCATACAGCGCCGGCTCGTGCTCCGCCGGGAAGCGCAGCACGTTCAGGTGCAGATTGCCCTCCCCCACATGGCCGAACAACACCGGCAGGGCCTCGGGCACGCGGTCACCGATCAACGTCACCGCGTCGCGGGCAAACCCGTCGACGGCCGGCAAGGGCAGCGACACATCGAATTTCAACGGCGGCCCGTACACGCCGAGCACCTCGTTCAGCGACTCACGCAGCCGCCACAACCGTTGTTGCGCAACAGTATCCACGCCAACCGCCGGTTCACCGCACATCTGCACACCATCCAGCAGCCCCGCCAGTCGCTGCGTCTGGTCGTGGTCCGCCGCCAGCTCCACCAGGAGCAGCCAGTCGCCGGCGACCGGCGCCCCGACCCCCAGCTGATCGCGCGTCAGCGCCGCGCCCCGGCCGTCGATCAACTCCAGCGCTGCGATCCCGTCCACTTCGGCGAACGCCCGGCCCGCCTCGACCAACGCCCCGAGCTCGGCGAACCCGCAGACCGCCGTCACCCGGTGCGACGGCGTCGGGTGCAGCCGCAGGTCCAGCGCGGTGATGACGCCCAGAGTGCCCTCGGCGCCGACGAACAGCGACGGCAGATCGTAGCCGGTGTTGTCGCTGCGCACCCGGCTGTGCCGGCGCAGCACCGAGCCGTCGGGCAGTGCCACGTCCAGGCCGATGACCTGCTCCCCCATGTTCCCGTACCGGACGGTGCGCAGGCCGCCGGCGTTGGTGGAGGCCATGCCGCCGATAGTCGCGCTGTCGCGGGCGGCCAGGTCGACGCCGAACACCAGGCCCGCCGCCGCGGCGACACCCTGCACCGTCGCCAGCGTGGCCCCGGCGCCGGCCGACACCCGGCGCTCGACCGCATCGACTTCGCCGACAGCACAGAGCCTTTCGGTGGACAGCAGCACGTCGTCGTGCTCTGGCACCGTGCCGGCCACCAGCGAGGTGCGACCGCCCTGGACCGTGACGTGCGCGCCGGCATCGCGGCACACCCGGAGCACCGCGGCGACCTCGTCTGCCGATCCCGGACGGACCAGCGCGCTGGCCTTGCCGCGATACCGGCCGGTGTGGTCGACGCTGCGGCCCGCCAGGACGTCGGGGTCGGTGACGACCTGATTCGAGCCCACCACCTCGGTCAGGAGGACGGTCAGGCTCGACGGCATGCTCAGAACTGCTTGTGCGGAACGTCGGTCACCAGACCGCCGTCCATGATGAACTCGCTGCCGGTGGCGTAGGACGCTTCGTCGCTGGCGAGGAACACGACGAACGTCGCGACTTCGCGCGCCTCGGCCGGCCGGCCCAACGGAATGGTGACCATGTCCTCGGGCAGGTGCGCGGTCATCGGGGTGCGGATGAAGCCGGGGTGCACCGAATTCACCCGGATGTTCAACGGCGCCAGTTCCAGGGCTGCGGATTTGGTGATACCGCGCACCGCCCACTTCGACGCGACGTAGGGATGCACCATTGGCGCGCCGCGGATCCCTTCGATCGAAGAGATGTTGATGATGGAACCGCCGCCGGCCTCGGTCATCGGGTCGACCACCGAACGCATGCCCAGGAAGGTGCCGGTCAGGTTGACGTCGAGCACCTGCTGCCACTTGTCCATCCGGAATTCGCGCAGCGGCCCGGCCGCGACGATGCCGGCGTTGTTGACCAGCACGTCGAGCTTGCCGAACTCACCGACAGCAGTGGCGACCGCGGCTTCCCACTGGTCGAGTTGCGTCACGTCGAGATGGACATAGCGTGCCGCATCACCCAATTCAGAGGCCAGCGCTTTGCCCTCGTCGTCGCGGATGTCACCGATCACCACCTTGGCGCCTTCGGTGACCAGCAGCCGCGCATCCTCGGCGCCCATTCCCCGGGCCCCGCCGCTGATCAGCGCGACCTTGCCTTCGACCCGTCCCGGTCGTTCCATCGCAGCCGGTTCCTTTCCCTAGACCACTAGTTGGGTGTGAAGAGTCCTTTTCCGGTGACTAACGGCAGGTCCAGCGTGCTCCTGATGCCGGGCGGCGCCGCGATCACATCCGGAATGGAATTGACGATGCGGCCGGCGGCACCGGCGATCGCCGCATGGTTGTGATCACCCTTGCGGCTGGTGGGCACAATGTCCACGGCGTAAGACGGCTCCCCGGTGATCTCCACCCGGTAGGAACCGGTTCCCGCCGCGGGCTGACGCAGGTCGGGGCGCAGATCGGGACGCAAACGGGTGATGTGCTCGATGACGATCGCCGGGCGGCCGTTGACCATCCCACGGATCTCGAACTGCAGCACGGCCAGGGTGCCCTTCGCCACGCGCCCGACCGCGATGTCGAAGTCTTCGGGAGCGGGCTCACGCTGGTAAGACTCGGTGATCTCGTCGACCTCGATGCCCAGGCCGGCCGCCAGCTGACGGATCGCCGTCCCCCACGCGATACTCAGCACACCCGGCTGCAGCAACATCGGAATCTCGTCCAGCGGACGGGCGAACCCCATGTAGTGCATGACCTCGGCGCCGTTGTAACTCGCGTAATCGTGTATCTCCATGCACCGCACCGCTTCGATGCGCTGGCAGGTGCCGGCGAGCGCGAAGGGGATCAGGTCGTTGATGAAACCGGGGTCGACGCCGGTGATAAAGATGCTCGAATTCCCTTGCTGTGCAGCAGCTTCCACGCGCCCGATGTACTTCTCCGGTATCACGCCCCACGGATACTGCAACAGCCCCGGCGAGGAACCCACGACATTGACACCGGCGGCCAGGATCCGCATCACGTCGGCCATGGCGTCGGGCAACCGGGTGTCGCCCATCGCGCAGTAGACGATGCAGTCGGACTGCTCGGCGAGCAGCGCGTCGAGGTTGTTCACGGCCAGCACGCCGGTCTCGACGCCCGCGTCCAGACCGACCCCGCACAATTCGCCGGCGTCGCGTCCCACCTTCTCCGGCGTGGACACGCACACTCCGGTGAGTTCGAATGCCGGGTTGGTGATGAGCTGGGCCAGAGCGAGGCCGCCGACATTTCCGGTGCCCACATGGGCGACGCGAATCGCCATGAGTGTCCTCCGTCCCCACAACGCTGTAGCTTTTCTAGACAGTAGTCCATAATTTTTCGGGCCTTTCGGCGGCACTATTGTTGCGCTATGCCGCCGCGCGAAGACGTCTCGTTCACCTCCGGCTCAGACCGGATCAGCGCCTGGCTGTACCGACCCGAGATCCCGGGCCCGGTGCCACTGCTGGTGATGGCACACGGCCTGGGCGCGGTGCGCACGATGCGACTCGACGCGTACGCCGAGCGGTTCGCCGCGGCCGGTTACGCCTGCCTGGTCTTCGACTACCGCAACTTCGGCGACAGCGAAGGCCGGCCGCGCCAGCTCCTCGACGTCAACCTGCAGCTCGCCGACTGGGCGGCGGCCGTCGACTTCGCGCACACCCTGCCCGGAATAGATCCGGATCGAATTGCGCTGTGGGGCACATCTTTCGGGGGCGGCCACGTCATCGCGTCAGCGGCCCGGCTGCCCGGTGTCGCCGCGGCGGTGGCACAGTGCCCGTTCACCGACGGCCTGGCGTCCATCAAAGCGATCAACCCCGTGACCGCCGCCCGGGTCACCGCGCTGGCGATACGCGACCTGCTCGGTGCCCGCCGGGGCAAGCCTCCGGTCATGATTCCGACCGCAGGCATGCCGGGCGAGGTCGCCGTGATGACCGCCCCCGATGCCTATTCGGGCTACCTGAGACTGGTGCCCGAGGGCGTGGAGTTGCGCAACGAGATCGCCGCCCGCATCGGGTTGAAGGTGCTTTTCTACCGGCCCGGCCGCAGCGCCGCCAAAATTCCGTGTCCAATCCTGTTCTGCGTGTGCCAAACCGATTCGGTCGCACCGGCGGGGCCGACGCTGCGTTATGCCGCCAGGGCACCGCGCGGCGAAGTCAAGATCTACCCCGAAGGCCATTTCGCCATCTATGTCGACGATGCATTCGAGCGCGTGATCGCCGACCAGATCGCCTTTCTCGACAAACACCTGCAAACCGTCGGCAATTAACTGCCGAAACGCCGGAATTCCCGCGCGCACAGTTCTACTCTCTGGTTCATACCTAACCCGCAGTTGCGGGTAGTGCGCGCCGGGCCGGGACGGGGACCGGTCAATGGGAAGGACGGGGAGATGTCGTACCTGCTCACTGCCCCTGAGACACTCGCGGCGGCGGCGACCGACGTGGACGGGATCGCCGCGGCGATCCACGCCGCCAACGCCGCCGCGGCTGGTCGGACCTCAGGACTGCTGGCTGCCGCAGGTGACGAAGTCTCGGCCGCGATCGCGGACCTGTTCAGCGCGTACGGCGACGAATACCAGGCGGTTATCAAGCAGGCCTCGCTGTTCCAGGATGAATTCACCAGAGCCCTGTCGAACGCCGCGAGCGCCTACACCCAGGCCGAAGCGCTGAACGGCGCGCTGCTCAACGGCATGCAGTCGCTGCTGACGCAACCCCCGACCGCCGCCGCGGCGGCGACGCTGACGCCCCCGATCACCGCACTGATCATGGGCGGCACCAACAATCCGATTCCCAACGCCAAATACCTCACCAATGTCTTCAACCGGTACATCAAGCCGCTGTACCCGGGGGCCAATCCCCTCGTGCTGCCAACTCCCGAGCAGTTCTGGCCCGTCACTCCGGACCTGGGCAATATGACGTACAACCAATCGGTCGCCAAAGGCGTGTCGATACTGAACAACGCGATCAATGCGCAGCTCGCCGCCGGCAATGACGTCATCACGTTCGGCTACTCGCAGAGCGCCTCGATAGTCAACAACCAGATACTCAACCTGATGGCGGCCGGCTCACCGCACGTCAACGACCTGTCGTTCATTTTGGCCGCCGCCGGCAATAACCCCAATGGGGGCCTGCTGTCCCGCTTCCCCGGTTTCTACATTCCGTTCCTGGACGTGCCGTTCAATGGTGCGCTGCCGGCCGGCAACCCCTACGAGACCTACGTCTACACCGCGCAGTACGACGGCGTCGCGCACACTCCGCAATACCCGCTCAACATCCTCGCCGACATCAACGCCGTCATGGGTTACTTCTACGTGCACGGCAATTACCCGTTGACCTCGGCGGCCGACATGGCGAATGCGGTTCTGTTGCCCACGTCGCCGGGGTACGCCGGCAACACGCAGTACTACATGTTCCTGACGCAGGACCTACCGCTTTTGCAGCCCATCCGGGATATTCCGTACGCCGGTCCGGTGCTGGCCGACCTCATACAGCCCCAGTTGCGAGTCATGGTCGACCTCGGGTACTCCGACTACGGATACGCCGATCTACCCACTCCGGCAGGGCTGATCAACATCCCCAACCCCTTCAATGTCGCCTATTACCTGGCCAAGGGCACCTTGCTGGCGCCGTATGGTGCGGCGGTGGAGATAGGCGTGCAGGCCGGTCTGTGGGGACCCGAGTACTTCCCGAACGAGTATCCCTGGGTTCCGTCGATCAACCCAGGGCTGAATTTCTACCTCGGCCCGCAGCTCAGCCAACCGCCGGTAACCGCACTGTCCCTGCTCAGCGGTACTCTCGGGGACGTGCTGGAAATCCTCGGCTGACCGGATCGCGCCGAACTTCCTGCCCATCAAGCGGGCCCATAGCAAGATCGCAGCATGAACCTGTCGACCGCGCCCAGTTTTCTAGCGTCGGCCGCTGCGGACCTGGGTCGCATCGGCACGACCGTGGAAAACGCTTGTTCCGCGGCGACCGTCCGGACCTCCGGGCTCATGCCGGCCGCCGGCGACGAGGTATCGGCGGCCATTGCCGGTGTGTTCAGCGCGCACGGGGACCAGTACCGCTGGGCCGCAAGCCGCGTTGCCAAGTTTCACAGCGAGTTCACCAGGGCCCTGGCTGACGCTGCCACCAATTACGTGCAGGCCGAGTGGCGCAACGCCGCCCTCCTGAGCAACGCGACCCAGGGCACCTCCGGCGCCGGAGCGGGCGCGCTGACCATCGCGCCGTCGCCGCTGCTGGCAAACCCGATCACGGCACTGATCATGAGTGGCACCAGCAATCCGACACCGTCGCTGAAGTACATCAACGAGATCAACACCAAATACATTCAGCCGTCTTTCGCGGGTGCGATCCCGCAAGGCCTTACGACGCCCGAGCAACTGTGGCCGTTGACGCCGAGAATTGGTGACCTGACGTTCAACCAATCGGTGGCCCAAGGCGTGACGATTCTCGACAACGCGATCAAAGCAGAACTGCTCGGCGGCAACGATGTGGTGGCGTTCGGTTTTTCACAGAGCGCGTCGATCGTCCACAACGAGATCGTCAACATGATGGCCGCGGGAGCGCCGCATCCCAACGATCTGGCCTTCATGATGATCGGCTCACCCAACAATCCCGGCGGCGGAATCCTCGCCCGCTTCCCCGGCTTCTACATCCCGGTCATGGATGTGTCGTTCACCGGTGCGACGCCCGCGAACACTCCCTACGAGACGACCATCTACACGGCCCAGTACGACGGTGTCGCTCATGTTCCGCAGTACCCGCTCAACGTGCTGGCCGACCTCAACGCGATGATGGGCTACTTCTACGTGCACAACGTCTACCCGACGGTCACGCCGGCCGAATTGGCCAACGCGGTACCGTTGCCGACCTCACCGGGGTACACCGGCCACACCCAGTACTACATGCTCTTGACGCAGGATCTGCCCTTGGTGCAGCCCATCCGCGACATCCCCTACGTCGGTCCGCCGCTGGCCAATTTGATCCAACCGCAACTGCGGGTTCTGGTGGATCTGGGTTACGCCGACTACGGGGTGGGCGCCAACTACGCCGACATACCGACCCCGGCCGGATTGCTTTCGGTTCCCAACCCATTCACCGTCTCCTACTACCTGCTCAAGGGAGCGGTGCAGGGACCGTACGGCGCTGTGGTGTCGATCGGCGAGGAAGTCGGTTTCTGGGGGCCGCAGTACTATCCCGACAGCTATCCGTGGGTGCCATCGGTCAATCCGGGCCTCAACGTCTTCATCGGCCAACCACAGGTGACCGCGCTGTCCTTGCTCAGCGGCGCGCTGGGGGATGTCTTCCGCACCATCCCGCCGATCTTCAACTAACCCGTCAGGGTCCCAGCGGCGCGGTGGTGCGGATCGCCTCGTCGCGGATCAGTCCGCGCAGTAGCGCGGTGCTGAACTCCGCGGCGATCTCCTTGGCGGAGCGCCGGCCGCTCGGCCGCAGCCACCGGTAGCTGCCCAGGGTCATCCCGATATAGCCCAGCGCCACCACGTGCGAGTCGCACTCGTAGAACTCGCCGCTGGCGATGCCCCGGTCGATCAGACCGTGCACGTGCTCGTAGACCTGCGCTTCCTTCTCGCGGACCTCGGCCACCTGCTCGGTGGTGAACCACTCGGTGATGTAGGGCTGCTCCTGGAAGTAGACGGCGGCGCGCTCGGGATTGCCCGCGATGCCGGTGAGCAGCCGGACGGTGTACTGGTACAGCGCTTCGCGGGCGGTCCAGGACGGGTCGTCGTGGACAGCGGCCAGCGTCCCCTCGGCCGCCTGGCGGTAGATGTCGAACAGGATCAGCGCTTTGCTCGCGTAGTAGTGGTAGACCGTGGCCTTGTTCAGCCCGATCACGTCGGCGACGTCGTCCATCCGGGTGCCGTGATAGCCACGGGCGGCGAACAGCTTGGTGGCGACGGCCAGCAACTCCTCACGGCGGGTCAGGCCACTTCCGGATGCCATCTCTACTCACCCTCGTCACTGCCGGTATGGGGCCCGGACGACCCCCCACACGACTGATTATCAATCAACTAGTTGGACAGTTTAGGCAGGACCGCGCCTGTCGCAGCGACGCGGATAGGACTAGACTCGCGAAACAGACGCAATGGGGGAGTCGATCAGCAGTCGAGAGGTGGAGTGATGGACCCGAGTCCTGACTACGACGGAAGCGACGAGATCGAGTTTTTCTTCAGCTATCTCACCTGGGGTCTGCGCGGCGTTGAGTCCGGAAACGGTTACCCGCCGCCCAGCTACCCGCCGGTCTAGCCGCCGGTCACCACAGCGGAAAATCCACGCCCTGCTCCGACGCGGGGCGTGGCCCGAATAGCCTGCGATCGGATTCGGCGATCGCCACATCATTGATGCTGGCTTCGCGGCGCGCCATCAGCCCGTCCGCGGTGAATTCCCACAACTCGTTGCCGTAACTGCGGTACCACTGACCATTCGCGTCGTGGCACTCGTATTGGAAACGCACCGCGATGCGGTTGTTCTGGAAACTCCACAGCCCCTTGCGTAGCGAATAGTCGAGTTCGCGTTGCCACTTGCGGGTCAGGAAGGCGACGATCTGCGGCCGCCCGACAATGTGCTCGTCGCGGTTTCGCCACTGCGAGTCGACCGTGTAGGCCAGGCTGACCCGCTCCGGATCGCAGGTGTTCCAGGCGTCTTCGGCGGCCTGAACTTTCTGCAGCGCCGTCTCGAGGGTGAACGGTGGAAACGGGGGGCGGGCTTGCGTCATACCGGGTGTCCTATCGTGGCGGTCATGGACTTCGCAATGTCGGCCAAAGCCAGTGATTACCACAAACGACTGTCCGACTTCATGACCGAACATGTCTTTCCCGCAGAGGCGGACTACGACAAGCACCGCCACGAGGCCGGGCCGAACGACTTCAGCGTGCCACCGGTCATCGAGGAATTGAAAGTCAAGGCCAAAGAACGCGGGCTGTGGAACCTATTCCTGCCCGCCGAGTCGGGGCTGACCAACCTGGAATACGCGCCGCTGGCCGAGTTGACCGGCTGGAGCCTCGAGATCGCCCCCGAAGCTCTGAACTGCGCGGCGCCCGACACCGGCAACATGGAGACCCTGCACCTGTTCGCCACCGAGCCGCAGCGTAAGCAGTGGCTGGAACCCCTGCTCAACGGCGAGATCCGCAGCGCGTTCTCGATGACCGAGCCGGCGGTGGCCAGCAGCGACGCGCGCAACATCGAGACCTCGATCGTGCGTGACGGTGCCGACTACGTGATCAATGGCCGCAAGTGGTGGACGTCGGGCGCAGCCGATCCGCGCTGCAAGATCCTGATCGTGATGGGCCGCACCAATCCCGACGCGGCCAGCCACCAGCAGCAGTCGATGATCCTGGTGCCGATGGACACCCCGGGTGTGACGGTGGTGCGGTCCACCCCGGTCTTCGGCTGGCAGGACCAGCACGGCCACTGCGAGATCGTCTACGACAACGTCCGGGTGCCGGCGACCAACCTGCTCGGCGAGGAGGGCGCCGGTTTCGCGATCGCCCAGGCGCGGCTGGGACCGGGCCGCATCCACCACTGCATGCGGGCGCTGGGCGGGGCCGAGCGCGCGCTCGCCTTGATGGTCAACCGGGCCAACAAGCGGATCGCGTTCGGCCGCCCGCTGGCCGACCAGGGCCTGGTGCAACAAGCGGTTGCCAAGTCCCGCAACGAGATTGACCAAGCCCGGCTGCTGTGCGAGAAAGCGGCGTGGACCATCGACAAGCACGGCAACAAAGCCGCGCACCTGCTGGTCTCGCAGATCAAGGCAGTAGCGCCGCAAGTGGCCTGCGACGTCATCGACCGCGCCATCCAGGTGCACGGTGGGGCGGGAGTCAGCGACGACACCGTGTTGGCCCGGCTCTACGGCTGGCACCGCGCGATGCGAATCTTCGACGGCCCCGACGAGGTGCACATGCGCACCATCGCGCGCACCGAGCTGGGCCGCGAGCAGTCCGCGCTCGCGGTGGCGGTCACCAGTCGTGGCTGAAACATCGCGGGAACTGTCCGGCGCGTGGAACTTTCGCGACGTCTCGGATGCGACGGCCAGTCTCCGCCCGGGCCGGCTGTTCAGATCCAGCGAACTGAGCGGCCTGGACGACGCCGGCCGGGCGGTGTTGCGCAGCTTGGGAATCACCGACGTCGCCGACCTGCGCTCCACCCGCGAGGTCACCCGGCGCGGCCCGGGCCGGGTGCCCGACGGCGTCGACATCCACCTGCTGCCGTTCCCCGATCTCGCCGACGACCAGTCGGGCACCGACGATGAAGCGCCGCACGAGAGCGCGTTCAAACGGTTGATGACCGAGGGCGACGCCGACGACTCCGATGAGGCCATCGAAGCGAACGCGGTGCGCTACATGACCGAGGAGTACCGCGAATTCCCTACGCGCAACGGCGCCCAACGCGCGGTGCACCGGGTGTTCACGTTGCTGGCCGCCGGCCGGCCGGTTCTCACCCATTGCTTCGCCGGCAAGGACCGCACCGGTTTCGTGGTCGCGACGGTCCTGGAAGCGGCCGGGCTGGATCGCGACGTCATCATCGACGATTACCTGCGCAGCAACGAAGCCGTACCGCAGCTGCGCCAGCAGATCACCGAGATGATCGCGCAACGCTCAGACGTCGAACTGACGCCCGAGGTGATCACCTTCACCAAGGCCCGACTGTCCGACGGAGTTCTCGGCGTCCGTGCCGAATACCTATGGGCGGCATGGCAAACGATCGACGAGTCGTTCGGATCGCTGGACGCCTACCTGCGCGACTCGGGCATCACCGAGACCGACGTGGCGCGGCTGCGGGACGCACTCCTGGGCTGAACGACGCGTCTATGAGTCAGGCCAAAGGCCAGACACCGTCCCCGAATCGCTCTACCCTCACGTGAGTGTCTTACGTATTGACGCAGCCGGCCGCGTTGGCAGCGGCAGCGACGGAGTTGTCCGGTCTCGGCACGGCGATTGGTGAGGCTGCCGCGGCCGCAGCAGCTCCCACGACGGGACTCATGAGCGCGGCCGCCGATGAGGTATCGGCGGCAATCGCCAACTTCTTCGGGCTGTACGGCTGGGAATTCCAGACGGCCAGTGCGAGGCTCGGGACCCTGTATCAGGGGTTGGTGCAGAACCTCACCTCCACGGTCGACTACTACGTCAACGCCGAGGCCATCAACACCGCTCAGCTTCGGCAAAGCGTGACAAGCGGGCTCTACCGACCCACCTCGCCGCCGGTATTCCCGCCATTCACCGGGGTGACTACCGCGATTGCCATGGGCGGCACCGGAACTCCGATTCCCGGACCCACGTACCTCAACGCCGTCAACCAACTCTTCATCCAGCCCAATTCGCCTGGCGCCATTCTGACGTCGCTGGTCACCCCCGAGCAGCTGTATCCGATCACCGGTGTGCGATCACTGATCTTCGCCAGCTCCGTTCAGCAGGGCCTGCAGATACTCGACACCGCGGTGTGGGACCAGCTCAACGCCGGCAACCATGTCACCGTCTTCGGCTACTCGCAGAGTGCAGTCATCTCGTCGCTGCTGATGGGGCACTACGCGTCCCTCGGGCCCAATGCGCCGCTGCCCAGTCAGCTCAGTTTCGTACTGACCGGCAACGAGATGAACCCCAATGGCGGCATCCTGGCCCGCATACCCGGCCTGGACATTTCGACCGTCGGCCTGCCGTTCTACGGCGCGATGCCCAACACCCCTTATCCGACAACCACTTACACGCTCCAATACGACGGCTTCGCCGACTTCCCGCGGTATCCGCTCAACATCGTGTCGGACATCAACGCCGTCTTCGGCATCATCACGGTCCACACCACCTACGCGGACCTCACGCCGGCTCAGGTCCAGTCGGCCACGCTGTTGCCCACCACGGGAGCGACGACCAACAAGTGGTACATGATCGACCATCCCAACCTGCCGCTGCTGGATCCGGTGCGGGCCATCCCCGTTATCGGGGAACCGATTGCGGCACTGGTGCAGCCGAACCTCAAGGTGATCGTCAACCTCGGCTATGGCGACCCGAACTTCGGCTACTCCACCAGCCCGGCCGACGTCCCGACGCCGTTCGGCCTGTTCCCCGAAGTCCCGCCGGGGGTTATTGTCGACGCCTTCGCCAGGGGCACCCAGCAGGGCATCAACGATTTCCTCGCCGTCACGCCGCGGGCGCTGACGACGGCGCCGGTCATCGCACCGCCCGGGTTCCCGCCGCTGATTCAGGCCTACCTGGCACCGCCACCGCAGGTGCTGCCGCCGACACCGGTCAACATCGCCAACACGTTCGCGTCAGTGGTCTCCACCGGCTACTCGGTGCTGCTGCCGACGGCAGACCTGCTGACCGCCTTCGCGACCACCATGCCCGCCTACGACTTGACGCTGTTCCTGAGCCAACTGGCGCAGGGCAACCTCCGGAGCGCGATCGAACTGCCACTCGCGGCCACCGCGGGACTGGCGGCGCTGGGCGGCATGATCGAGTTCATCGCGGTCGTGGAGGCCGCCGCGGACATCGTCCAGGACTTGCAGAGCATCGGCCTGTAGCTCATAAAGAATTCACAAAATCTCCAAATATATTGGCACCGGCGCTATTACACCATTGTCAAAGAGTCCGAATTCCGGACAACCATAGCTGCGCTGTCCTAACCTGAATTCGGGAACTGACCAAGATTCACCCTTGGTCACAGGGGGATGGGGTGGGCAATCATGTCTTTTCTGGCTGAGCCGGGAATCATATCGTCGGTCGTGGCGGATATCGGGGGCATAGGTTCCGCGGTGAGCGCGGCGTCCGCCGCCGCGGCGGCACCGACCTCCGGCCTGTTGGCCGCGGCGGCCGACGAGGTATCTGAGGCCGTCGCGAATTTCTTCGGCTCGTACGGCCAGGAGTTCCAGGCTGTCGTCGGCCAGGTCGAGGCGTATCACGCGCAGTTCCAACAGAACCTGGCCGCGGCGGCGAACGCTTACGTCAACACCGAGGCCGCAAGCGCGGCCACATTACAGGGGCTGCTGGGCCTGCCCCCTGCTGCCGCGTTCACCCCACCGCCGCCCGCGTTCCCGGTCACCAATCCGCCATTCAGCACATTTCCGACCGCGGTGTTCATCGGCCCCACCGGGGTCCCGATACCGCCACCGGAATATGCCACGCTGGCGAATCTCCTGTACGTGCATGCCAACAACCCGAACCAGGCACTGCCGATCCTGTATACGCCCGAAGAGCTGTACCCGATCACCGGCGTCAAGAGCCTGACGCTGAACCAATCCGTTTCCGAGGGCCTGACAATTCTCGGAAACTATGTTCAGAATCAAATAGCAAACGGTCCCTTGACCGTTTTCGGCTACTCCCAGAGCGCGATCATCTCGTCGCTGTACATGCAACAGCTGGCGTCCCAGGGTTTTCCGATTTCACCGGCGGACCTCAACTTCGTGCTGGTCGGCAACGAGATGAACCCCAACGGCGGCATGCTGGCACGTTTCCCGAACCTGACGCTGCCGACGCTGGGTCTCGACTTCTACGGAGCGACCCCGTCCAACACGCCCTACGACGTGGCCATCTACACGCAGGAGTACGACGGCTTCGCCGACTTCCCGCGGTACCCGCTCAACTTCATCTCCGATCTCAACGCGGTGTTCGGCATCGCCACGGTGCATACGAAATACCTGAGTCTTACTACCGCCCAAGTCAATAGCGCCGTTCAGCTGCCCACGTCCCCGGGCTATTACGAAAACGGCGGCAAGACGTATTACTACATGATCCCCACCGAGGAACTGCCGCTACTCACGCCACTGCGTGCCATACCGGTGATCGGCAACCCGCTGGCCGCCCTCATCGAACCCAACCTGGAAGTGATCGTGAATCTGGGTTACGGCGATCCCTACCACGGTTATTCGACGAGTTACGCCGACGTGCAGACGCCGTTCGGCTTGTTCCCGGACGTGAGCCCGGGCACCGTCGCCGAGGCCTTGGCGGCCGGAACGCAGCAGGGCATCCATGATTTCAGCGCCGAACTGCAGGCGCTGGCCGCGCAGCCGCTCACGTTGCCCACGTTCGTGCCGCCGCAACCGACGGACATCCTCGCGACACTGGCCGCACTGCCGTCGCCGGAGAAGATCGTGAACACCGCGGCCACGGTCATCTCGACGGACTACGCCGTGCTCCTGCCCGCGGCCGACACCGCTCTCGCGTTCGCCACCTCGTTGCCTCTGTACGACTCGCAGCTTTTCCTGAGCCAACTCGCGCAGGGCAACCTCATCAACGCGATCGGCTACCCCATTGCGGCGGACGTCGGCCTGGCCACGATCGCCGGCATCGTCCAGTTCCTGGTCATCTCGAAGGCGATCTCACAGAACATCAGCGATATTCGGGCTCTCATCCCCTGACGCCCGGCGCTCGCTGATGGCGCGAAAACGCGGACAGAGTCAGCGGCTTCGTCATACGCTGGCGGCCAATCTGACCGAGACCACCGCCTTCGACGGGGGAAGAGACGCCAATGACGAATCTGCTCGTCGCGCCTGAGTTCATCACGACGGCAGTCACCGACATTGCGAACATCGGTTCGACGGTCAGTGCGGCAAGCGCAGCCGCCGCAGCGCCGACGACCGGCCTGCTGGCCGCGGCCGCCGATGAGGTGTCGGCGGCGATCGCGAATTTCTTCGGCACGCACGGGCAGGAGTTCCAGTCGTTCGTCGGACAGGTCGAAGCATTTCAATCCTCGTTCCGGCAGACCCTTGCCGAGGCTGCCAACGCCTACGTGCAGACCGAAATCGCCAGCGCCGCGGCAATTCCGCCCTTCCCGGCGAATCTGACCTCGTTGTTCGTCGGGCCGACCGGTGTGCCCATCCCGTCGGAGGCCTACGTCCTCAAGGCGAACGAACTGTATGTCCGCTCCCTCAACACTTTGCAGGCGCTCTACACCCCCGAGAACCTGTATCCGATCACCGGCGTGAAGAGCATGACGCTGAACCAGTCGGTGGTCGAGGGCCTGACGATCATGGACAACGCGATCACCAGTCAGCTGGCCATCCCGGGGAACAGCCTCACCATTTTCGGCTACTCCCAGAGCGCCATCATCGCCTCGCTGGAGATGCAGAAGCTGGCGGCGATGGGCTCGCCCTATGTGGGCCAGCTCAACTTCGTCCTCGTCGGCAACGAGATGAACCCCAACGGCGGAATGCTGGCGCGGTTCCCGGGCCTGACGCTGCCGACGCTGGGGCTGTCGTTCTACGGTGCCACGCCGTCGGACACGCTGTACCCGACGGCCATCTACACGCAGGAGTATGACGGGTTCGCCGACTTCCCGCGGTATCCGATCAATTTCATCTCCGACCTCAACGCGGTGATGGGCATCGCCACCGTGCACGTGAAGTACCTGGACCTCACCCCGGCGCAGGTCGACAACGCCATCAAGCTCACGACGTCACCGGGCTACACCGGCGTGACCGATTACTACATGATCCCCACCAAGAACCTGCCCCTGCTGGCACCGCTACGCCTGACCTCCGTCATCGGCAATCCGCTCGCCGCCCTCATCGAGCCGAATCTGAGGGTGATCGTGAACCTGGGCTACGGCGACCCGTACCACGGCTACTCGACCAGCCCCGCGGACATCCGGACGCCGTTCGGTTTGTTCCCCGATGTCAGCCCGGGCACCGTCGTCGAGGCGCTGGCCGCCGGAACGCAACAGGGCATCCACGACTTCACCGCCGAGCTGCAGGCGCTGGCCGCACAGCCGATCACCTTCCCCTCCTTCGCCCCGCCACAACCGGCAGACCTGATGGCGACGCTGGCCGCGCTGCCCTCCCCGGAGAAGATCGTGAACACGATCGCCACCGTCATCTCGACCGACTACGCCGTGCTGTTGCCGACCGCCGATACCGCCCTCGCTTTCGCGACCACCATGCCGCTCTACGACACACAACTCTTCTGGAGCCAGCTGCTGCAGGGCAACCTCATCAACGCCATCGGGTATCCGATCGCTGCCAACGTCGGGCTGGCCACCATCGCGGGCATCGTGGAATTCCTGGTCATCGCGAAGGCGCTGTCGGAGAACATCAAGGACATCAGCGCCCTGATTCCGTGACATTCTGGCCGAATGACGTAAACGCCAGACAGTTTCGGAACGTGCCCTTACGCTTGCGCGAAAGCTTTGCGGGGTCGTGGGGAGAGGAACTGCGCTGATGTCGTTATTGCTGGCGGAGCCACAGGCGATGGTGGCTGCTGCCGCCGACATCGAAGGGATCGGGGCGACACTGAGCGCGGCCAGCATGGCCGCGGCGGCGCCGACGTCGAACGTGCTGGCCGCGGCCGGTGACGAGGTGTCGGCGGCCATCGCAAACCTGTTCGGCACCTTCGGGCGCGAATACCAGGACGTCGTAACGCAATTCGAGGCGTTCCACAACGAGTTCCAGCGCACTCTGGCTGCCGCGGGTTCGGCCTACGTACAGGCCGAGGCCGCCGCTGCCTCAGCCCTGGGCGCAGCGTTCGCGCCGCCGGCCCAGGCGGCGACCGCGGCCGCGATCCCGTGGGTGCCCAACGACATCTCGTTGATCCTGAGCGGCACCGGCGTTCCGATCGTCACCGCCGACTTCATCCAGAAGGCGAGCAAATACGTCGGAGGACCGACCATCTTCCAAGGGCTGAACACCCCGGAAGAGCTCTACCCGCTGACCGGCGTCCGCAGCATGTACTTCAACAAATCGGTCCAGATCGGACTGACCACCCTGGACAACGCGGTTTACCAACAGATCACCGGCGGAAACTCCGTCACCGTTTTCGGCGTTTCACAGAGCGCGGTCATCTCGTCGCTGTACATGCGCAATCTCGCGGCCGGTTTGTCGAATTTCGGCGCCACCCCTCCTCCGGCGAACATGCTGAATTTCGTCTTGACCGGTAACGAGATGAACCCCAACGGCGGTCTGCTGTCCCGATTCCCGGGTCTGGTCATGTCGAGCCTGGGGCTGGAGTTCTACGGATCCACGCCGTCGGACACCATTTATCCGGTCCGCAATTACACGCTCGAATACGACGGCTTCGCCGACTTCCCCCGATACCCGCTCAATCTCATCTCCGACCTGAACGCGGTAGCGGGCATCGTCTACGTCCACCCGCAGTACGTGAACCTGACCCAGGCTCAGATCGATGCCGCCATTCCGCTGCAGACGTCGCCGGGCTACAACGGCAACAGCCAGTACTTCATCCTGCCGACCCAGCAACTGCCGCTGTTGCAGCCGCTGCGCGCCATCCCGGTCATCGGAAATCCGCTTGCCAACCTGGTCGAGCCGAACATGCGCGTGCTGGTGAACCTCGGCTATGGCGACCCGAACTACGGGTACTCCACGAGTCCCGCCGATGTCCCCACACCGTTCGGCCTGTTCCCCGAAGTCGCGCCGGGCACCGTGTTCGACGCGCTGGCGACCGGCACCCAACAGGGCATCAACCACTTCAGCGCCGACCTGCAGGCGATGGCCAGCCAACCGGTCACTGCGCCGACATTCGCACTGCCCTCGCCGACCGAGATCGGGGCCAGGGTGGCCGCGCTGCCGACACCACAGGAGATCGCCAACACGGTGGGATCGATCGCCTCGACCAACTACGCCGTCCTGCTGCCCACCGCGGATATCGCCACGTCGGTGCTGACCTCGCTGCCGGCCTACAACGCGGCGCTGTTCACCGAGCAACTGGCGCAGGGCAATCTGATCAACGCGATCGGACTCCCGATCGCCGCCGACGTCGGCCTGGCCACGGTGGCCGGTGCGGTCGAGTTCCTGGTGCTCACCGAGGCGGTCGTGAACACCCTCAAGGATATTCAGTCGCTGGTCGCATGAGACTGACCGTCCCAAAAAATATTTAGCTCAGAAAAGCAGTATGCGCGCGGCGTGACCGTTCTACTCTGACACGTGGAATTACCCTGGCCGTGAAGGGAATTAGCCGATGTCGTATTTGACGACGCAACCGCAACTACTGAGCTCTGCCGCCGAGAACCTCGCCGGCATCCGGACCGCCCTCACCGAGGCCAGCGCTGCGGCCGCCGGTCCGACCACCGGTCTGGCCGCCGCCGCGGCCGACGAGATCTCGGCCGCCGCGGCGCAGCTGTTCGGGACGTTCGGTCAGGAGTACCAGCAGGTCATCGGTCAAGCGGCGCTGTTCCACGAAGAGTTCAACCGTGCCCTGGCGGCGGCGAGCCTCACCTATGCCGAAGCGGAGATCGCCAACGCGGCCCAGGTCCTGGGCGGGGCTGGCGGATTCGGCGCGGCCGCGTCACCGATCGAGGCGCTGCTCGCTCCGGTGCTGGCTCCGCTGCAGCCGCTGCTCGCGCCGGTCCAGTCGCTGTTCGCGCCACTGCTCGCACCTGCCACGAGCGGCGGCGGCACGATCATTCCCTCGGTTCCTATTTCGCCGACCGGGCCCTACAACGTCGCGTTGATCATGGCGGGCAGCGGCACACCCATACCGCCGCCGTCGTATCTGACCGACATCCGGCCCTGGATCACATCCGCCTTCAACGTGCTCAACCCCACGTCGATCCCGCTGAACACTCCCGAGGGCCTGTATCCGCTGACGGCGATCAAGGACCTGACGCTCCAGGTTTCCGTCGACCGCGGCGTGACCATCCTGGATAACGCGCTGTTCGGACCGACCGGGCTGATCACCGCTGGACAGAAGGTCGCCGTTCTCGGGTACTCGCAGAGTGCGGTCATCTCTTCACTGGAGCTGCGCAACCTCATCGCGGCGGGCAGCCCCAACACCGCCGACCTCAGCTTCACGCTGCTGGGCAACCCGATGAACCCGAACGGCGGCCTGCTAGCGCGCTTCCCCGGTCTTTCCCTGCCGGCAATCGGCCTGGATTTCTATGGCGCCCAGCCGAGTGGCTCCGGCTACCCGGTCAACACCTTCACGCTGCAGTACGACGGGTACGCCGACTTCCCCAAGTACCCGATCAACTTCCTGGCAGACCTCAACGCGTTCCTGGGCATCCAGACCGTTCACGGCACATACCCCAACCTGGACCCGAACGCGCTGCCTCCCGGCTACAACCTCGTTCAGCTGCCGGTCTCCCCCGGCAACAACGGCCTCGACAACTACTACATGATCACCCAGCCGGGTCTGCCGCTGCTGTCACCGATCAAGGGCATCCCGGTAATCGGGGCACCCCTGGCCGCCTTGCTCGAACCGAACCTGACCTACCTGGTCAACTGGGGCTACGGCGACCCGCACTACGGATACAACACCGGTTATGCCGACGTGCCCACGCCTTTCGAAGTGCTCCCGCCCATCCCGACCAACTTCTTCGGTGACCAGATCTACCTCGCCGGACAGGGAGTCAACGGGTTCACGAAGGCCATCGGCGCCACGGCGCTGCCATCGGCGGCCAGCCTGGCCGACCTGCTGCCGGCCGGCGGCGGCACCGGACTGTCACTGCCGTTCTCGTTGCCCAGCGCGACCGCCTCGCCGGTCAACAGCTTCTTCGACGCGCTGAAGTCGGCGAACACCAACATCACCACGGCAATCACCAGCGCGGCCGCCGACACCTACGCCGTGGCACTGCCGACGGCGGACATCATCAACACGCTGGTGACCACGGTCCCGTCCTACGACCTGAACCTGTTCCTGGACGGCATCCAGCAGGCGTTCAACGGCGATCCGGCGGGATTGTTCAACGCGATCGGTAAGCCGATCGCCGCGAATGTTGCGGTCGGAACTCTCGCCGGTGGTTTCGAGTTCATCGTGCTGCTCGACGCGTTCCAGAATGTGCTCGGCGACCTCGCTGGCGCCTGAGTTCTCGAGCGGCTGTGCGACCCCGAATGTCGTTGTAATGGCGGACTTTGAGTTCCTGAGGTAGATGTTCGGATCCATCCGCCGAATCGCGATACTTACGCGGACGTCAATGTAGGCTGACGCCTATCGGCCGTGCCGGCGAGATGACGTGTGGCGCCGTCGACATAGGTCGCCGATGCGAAGGATTGGCCGATGACGTATCTGAGTGTGGAACCGGACCTCATCGCCGCGGCCGTGGCAGATCTGGCAAACGTTCGCGGTGCGGTCGTCGCGGCAAACGCCGGCGCAGCCGCCGAGACGGTCGGCTTCGCGGCCGCGGCGGCCGACGAGGTGTCGGCCGCAATCGCGAAATTCTTCGACACATACGGCCGGGAGTGTCAGCTGCTGATGGGGCGGGCGGCGGAATTTCACGCCAACTTCGCCCGGGGCCTGACAGCTGGTGGGCTCGCCTACCTGGAGACCGAAATCGCCAATGCCTTTGCAGGCGTGCTCTATTCAGAAATTTCGCCGTTCCGGTCTCTGCTGACCAGCATGGCCACCGCTCCGGCGGCCGCCGTCACCCTCGTCATGGGCGCCAGTGGCTATCCGATCCCGATTCAGGACTACATCCAAGGGCTCCCGCCGCTGTACATCGACCCCTTCTTCCCCGGTGGCCCCAACATCGGTATCAACACTCCGGAGGGTCTCTATCCGCTGACCGGCGTCAAGGACCTGACCTTCGACGTCTCAGCGGCACGTGGTTTGACGATCCTCAACAATGCGATCAATCAGGCCTTCGCCGGGCTGCCGGCCGGCAGCAACGTGAACGTCTTTGGCTATTCGCAGAGCTCGGTCATAGCTTCGATGGAGATGAAGGCGCTCAATCCGGGCAACGTATTCGGAGCCGGACCGAACTTGAACTTCACGCTCGTCGGCAACCCCTCCAACCCCAACGGCGGCCTGCTGACTCGATTCCCGGGACTCAGCCTGCCCAGTCTGGGACTGACCCTGTTCGGTACGGCAACGCCGGACAATTCCTTTGCCACCAACATCTTTACCAGGGAGTACGACGGATTCGGCGACTTCCCTCAGTACCCACTCAATATCGTGTCCGACATCAACGCGTTCCTGGGCATCATCGAGTTGCACGGCAGCTACCCATTCCTGTCCCCCGAGCAGCTGACGGTACCGCCCGCGGGTACCGCCGTGGAGTTGACGAACACGGTCGGGCCCGTCTCCACGCACTACTACATGATCCGCACCGAAAACCTGCCGATTCTGTCTCCGCTTCGCGCTATCCCGGTAATCGGCCATCCGCTGGCCTCGCTGATCGAGCCCAACATGCGTGTCATCGTCAATCTCGGCTACGGAAGCACGACGCAGGGCTGGTCGCCGGATCCACCGAATGTCCCCACCGGTTTCGGGGTGATCCCTCCGGTCAGTCCACTCGAGATCGCGCAGGCTTTGGGTGCCGGGACGCAGCAGGGGATTAGCGATTTCGCGGCCGACATCAGGGCCATGATCGCCTCGCCACCTGCCGTTCCCGTACCGGATATGCCAACAATCCTGCAGTCGATCAACACCGGCGGCACCACCCTGGCCAACGGGTTGTCCTCGACGCTGTCCTCGCCGGACAGTTTCATCGCGTCCGTACAGGCGGCGAACAACTACGTCACCAACGGGATATCGACGTCGGCCTCGGCGGCCGTGGCGACGTTGCTACCGACGGCGGACGTCGCCAACGCGATGGTGACCTCCGTGCCCTCCTACAACATCAACATCATGCTGACCGGGGCAGAGATGATCGCCGACGGAGATCCGCTGGGCGGCAGCATCTATGCCCTCGGCGGACCGCTGGCCGCCAATGTCGGCCTGTTAACCCTGTTCGCCGGCTTCGAGGTCCGCGTTTTCCAGCACGCGCTCTCCCAGATCATCAGCGCGTGGACGGGTGCGCCCCCGCCGTCGACGGCGGTCGGCGCGTTCGGAACGGCGTTCTGAAGCACCGTCACACGTAGCGCCCGGGCAGAACGGGCGTTATTCCTCCTCGCCTTCGATCCGCACGCCGTGCCAGAACGCGACATGATTCTTGATCTTGCGCGCCAACGGACTCGGCTTCGGGTAGTACCAACCCGCGTCGGCGTTGACTTCCCCGTCGACGCGCACGTCGTAGTAGTGCGCAACACCCTTCCACGGGCACAGGGTCGAGGTCTTGCTGTCGGTGAAGTACTCCCGCCGCAACGACTCCGGCGGGAAGTAGTGATTGCCCTCCACCCGAACCGTCCGCGGCGCCTCGGCCAGTACCGCGCCATTCCACACTGCTCGAATCATGTTGCCAGCAAACCGATCACACGTTTCGGGCTTGCAGTTTCGGCGACTCCGGATCGAGGCCCCACGCCAAGACCCGCCGCGGATGGATGCGGATCATCGCGCCACCGTCGGTCGACAGCGCCTCGCCCTGCCCACGAATTTCGAGACCGCGCGGACGCCACGGATCGATGCTGGCGAGGTCGTCGAGCACCAGGGACACCCGCGGATTGCTCTCCACGTTGCGCAGTTTGCGGCTGCCCGCCATCGCCTTTCCGCCGATGTCGATGGTGCCCAGTTCGGCGTTGTAGGTGAACCGCACCGGCCGGACTTGCGGGGAACCTTTGGGTGTTACCGTCCCGAGTCTGCCGAGGCGCTGACTGGCCAAGTACTCGAGTTCGGTGTCGGTGAATACCGCCATGTGCTTGCTCCTTTTGGCTAAAGAACGAAGCGGAGTGGCGACAGTTTAGGAGCGGACACTCTTGCCGGTCAATGATCCTCAGCCGAGGTACTGATCGTCGCTGACCTGCTCCAGCCAGTCGACGAAACGCCCGTCGACTTCGTCTTGAATGGCGATGTGGGTCATCGACGAGCTGTCGGTGGCTCCGTGCCAGTGTTTGATCCCGGCGGGGGTCCAGACGACATCGCCGGGGTTGATCTCCTGCCGGGCGCCACCCCACTGCTGCACCCAGCCGGTGCCCTCGACCACGATAAGCCGCTGTCCCGCCGGGTGCGTGTGCCACACGCTGCGCGCACCCGCGGCGAAAGTGAGCTGTCCGGCATGGGATTTCGAGGAACCCGCCGGCCCGAACAGCTGCTTCATGGTGACATCGCCGGTGAAGAATTGTTCCGGCCCCGGCATGGCCGGGCGCTCTCCCTCATGAGTGATCTGCATGTCCGGCTCGTGTTCGTGCATGGCCCGTCCTCCTCCGGTGAGAGATACCGGTACAGAGAATAGGGACGCGCAGCCTAAGGCTCCAGAACGACTTTGCCGAGCACGCCGCCGTCGTCCAGACACTGCAGCGCGGCACGGGCCTCCGAGAGCGGATAACGCTGCGGCGGAGGCGGTTTGAGCCCGAGCGAGACCAACTGGTTGAGGCCCGAGGAGAACAGCACCGCCGAGCCGGGGACCTTGTTCAGGTATTCCCCCCACGCCACGCCCAGCACGCCGATGTTGCGCAGCAACAGGCGATTGACCGTCAGAGTCGGGACACTGCCCGCGGCGAATCCGATGACCAGCAGCTTGCCGTCGATGGCCAGCGCGCGGATCGCGTCGTCGAAGGTCCGGCCGCCGATCGGGTCCACGACGATGTCGACGCCCTGGCCGTTGGTGTACTCGTGTACCTGCTCCACCCAGCCGTCAGTCAGGTGCAGCACCCGGTCGGCACCGAGCGCGGCGACGTAGTCCATCGCGGTTTCGCGGTGCACCACCCCGATCACCTGGCTCGCGCCCATCGCCTTGGCGATCTGGACGGCGGCCGTGCCCACCCCACCGGCGGCGCCGAGCACCAGCACCGTCTGGCCGGGGCGCATCACCGCGCGGCGGGACAGCGCGAAGTACATGGTGTTGTAGTTGACCAGCAGCGACACCGCTTCGGCGTCGTCGAGCTCGGTGGGACTGCGGATCACGTGCGAGACCGGAACGGCCACCTGCTCGGCGTAGCAGCCCAGCACCCCGAAAGCCGAAACCCGTTCTCCCACACGGAAACCCGAATCAGCTGGGGCCGACCGCACCACCCCGGCACATTCCATGCCGGGGACGAACGGCGGCGGCAGCTTCAGTTGATATTTGCCCTTGGTCAACAGCAGGTCCGGGAAGCAGACGCCCGCGGCGCGTACCTCGATGACGATGTTGCCACCGCCATCGGATACGTCGTCGATGTCTGTATAGACTAAGCCGGCTGGCCCGGAAAGCTCTTGAACAACAGCGGCTTTCATTAAAGTTAGAGCTTGAATCCAGCTTTGGTCGCCGCCGAGAGGTCGGTGATCTCACCCCAGTGGTCCGCGACATCCTGAACCGTGGGCGGCTTGTCGAAGTTGGCGCCCTCGTTGCCGAACAACGCCACGCGCTGCACTTTGCCGCCGCCGACGACGAACACCGATCCGTTGTCGGCGTTCTCCTCGGTGCACAGGTAGGCCACCACCGGCGCGACGAACTCCGGCGTCAGCTTCTCCAGCACCTCCTTGGGCATGATGTCCTCGGTCATCCGGGTCGCGGCGATCGGAGCCACGGCGTTGGAGTGGATGTTGTACTTGGCCCCCTCCAGCGCCAGCGTGTTGATCAGGCCCACCAGGCCCAGTTTGGCTGCGCCGTAGTTGGTTTGGCCGAAGTTGCCGAACAGGCCGCTGGTCGAGGTGGCGACCACGACCCGGCCGAAGCTCTGCTCGCGGAAGTGCGGCCACGCGGCGCGGATGACGTTGTATCCGCCGTAGAGGTGCACCTTGAGGACGGCGTCCCAGTTCTCCGACGTCATCTTGTGGAAGGTGCCGTCCCGCAGGATGCCGGCGTTGCTCACCACACCGTGGACGGCGCCGAACTCGTCGAGCGCGGTCTTGATGATGTTGGCGGCGCCGTCCGCCTCGGCGACGCTGTCGTAGTTGGCGACCGCGCGACCCCCGCCGTCCCGGATCTCGGCGACCACCTGGTCGGCCATCGCCGAGCCGGCGCCCGTGCCGTCCCGGGCTCCGCCGAGGTCGTTGACGACCACGCTGGCGCCCTCCCGGGCGAGGGTGAGGGCGTACTCGCGGCCCAGTCCCCCACCGGCTCCGGTAACTACGACGACGCGATCCTGCACTCCGGGCATCAGTTTCCTCTCTGGTGGCTATCAGGGTTGAGCGCCGGCACCAGGGACCTGGTGCCGGCGAGGGCGGAAGTCGGCGGCTAGAACAGCTTGCGCGCCAGCTTGAAGGCCCGCTCGGTGTACGGCGGGTAGATCATGGCGGAGAAGTCGGGGCGGGTCGGCTTGGTGAGCACCGACTTGCGGTGGCTGAACTCGTCGAAGCCCCACTTGCCGTGGTAGGCGCCCATTCCCGACGATCCGACACCGCCGAACGGCAGCTTGGCCGTCGACACCTGGAAAGCGAGGTGGTTGATCAGCATGCCGCCGGCGGGCACCTCTTTGATGAACCGCTCGCGGGTCGCCTTCGACTTGGTGAACAGGTACGCCGACAGCGGCTTGGGCCGGGCGTTGATGAAGGCGATGGCCTCGTCCAGGTTCTTGACGGTCAGCACCGGCAGGATCGGCCCGAAGATTTCGTTCTGCATCAGCGACCCGTCCGGAGCGGGGTCGACGACCACGGTCGGCTGGATCCGCAGGCTGGACGCATCGCGCTTGCCGCCAACGGCGACCTTCGACGTGCCGTCCGCCTCGGCCTCGGAGATGTAACCGCTCAACCGGTTGAACTGGCGCTCGTTGACGATGCGCATGCCGTCCTGGTTGTCCTTGGAACGGAATTTGGTGATGGAAGCGGCGATCTTGTCGACGAGTTCGTCGCGAATCGACGCGTCGGCCAGCACGTAGTCGGGTGCGACGCAGGTCTGTCCGGCGTTGAGGATCTTCAGCCAGGCGATGCGCTTGGCGGCGACGTCCACGTCGCCATCGGCCGCGACCACGACCGGGCTCTTTCCGCCGAGTTCCAGCGTGACCGGCGTCAGGTGCGGAGCCGCGCCCTCGTACACCTTGCGCCCGATCTCGGTGCCGCCGGTGAACATCACGCGGTCCAGCCCCTGCGCGATCAGCTCCTGGCTGACCATGCCGTCGCCCTCGATCACCGCGACCGCATCCTTGTCCAGGTACTTCGGCACCAGCTCGGCCATTAGGTGCGACGACGCCGGGGCCAATTCCGACGGCTTGAGGATGACGGCGTTGCCCGCGGCCAGCGCACCGACGGCGGGACCCAGCGTCAGGTAGAACGGGTAATTCCAGGCACCGATGATGAGCACGGTGCCGTACGGCTCGTACTCGACCCAGCCCCGGCCGGGCAGCTGCGGCGCCTCCAGCAACAGGTACTTGCGGCGCATCCACTTCTTGAGCTTCTTGGCCGCATACTTGGCCTCGCCGGCGGTGGTGGCGATGTCGGCGATGAATGCCTCGACGTGGTTGCGGTCGAGGTCCTCGGCCAGCGCGGCGGCGATGGCGGGCTCGTTCTCCTCCACCAGCTTCGTCAGCTGCTCGAGCTGGTGCTTGCGCCACTCGTAACTGCGGGTGCGCCCGGTGGCGAAAGTTTTGCGGAGCCGGGCCACGGTGTCGGCGACACTCGGTTGCGTGGCCGCGTGCCCGTTGGTGGGCCCGGTGGCGGCTTTCGGCAGGGAATCGGTGGTCATCGTTGTCCTTCCTTCCCCGAGGTGCCCGCAGCAGGTCGCGCGCGGTCGCTCATCGGTGATAACCGCGATCCTAGCCATCCGGCCCGGACAGCAATAGGACGGCAACCGGAAAGATCCGGTCAGGACTTGATTGCGACCACGAAACCGTTCTGAAATGGTCCTGGCTCTTCTTGCGGTGGCCTGCCCAAGCGGATCGCCTCGTCGCGGGCGGTGACCGATTTGGTCGGTGTCGAGACCAGCAGGTCAGCGAACTCGTCCCGGATCAGCGGGGACTCGCATTACTGCCGCTCCGCCGTCACGAATTCGGAGAAGGCGTCCTTGTCGTCGGCCATCGGCACTTCGGCGACCCAGCGCCCCAGTCGCTGCATCTCGTCGCCGGAGCTCACGGCGGAGGCGCGCCAGCCGTGCTCGTTGAGCCAGTCGGCGACGGGCGCCCGATGCTCGTCGCGGTACATGAGCTCGCCGACGTCGATCGTCTCCTCCAGACCGATCCCCTCGGCGATCTTCTTGAACCGCTCCCGCATCTGCTCGCGCCGCTCGTCGGCGTGCGACGCCGCCGTCTCGGCGGCGATCCGGCTGCCCGGCGGGCTCAACTCGCCGACCAGGGTGAACAGCCTGTCCTGCGCCTCCGCGGGCAGGTACATCAGCAGACCCTCGGCCAGCCACGCGGTGCGCGCGCTCGGGTCGAAACCCGCCGCACGCAAGGCGGCCGGCCAATCCTGCCGAAGGTCAATGGCCACCGCGCGGCGGTCGGCCGACGGAGTCACACCGTTGTCGGCCAGGGTCGTGGACTTGTATTCGAGTACCTGCGGTTGGTCGATCTCGTAGACGGTGGTGCCGGCCGGCCAGTCCAGCCGGTAGGCGCGCGAGTCCAGACCGGACGCCAGAATCACCACCTGGCGGATGCCGGTGGCGACGGCGTCGGCGAAGAACGTGTCGAAGAAATTGGTCCGCACCGCCTGATAGCCGCGCATGTGCCGGACCATGGCGGCAGCTTCGGCGTCCAGCGTCTCCACCTTGGCCGCGACAGCCGGATCCAGCATGGCCTCCCACAGCACACCAGCGTTGGCGTTGGTGACCAGGAGCTTGGCGTACGGGTCGCGGATCAGCGCGTCGGGCTGTTCGGTCTCGACCGCCCGGGCCGCGGCGACCATCACCGCGGTGGTTCCGACGCTGGTCCTGATGTCCCAGGTGTCGTCGTGGCTGCGCAGCGTGCTCATTCGCGTACTCCTCGGATCAATCTGCTGGTGATGGCCTCATCGATCAGGTCCTGCGGTACCGGCCGGCCCAAACGAGCCATCTCCCGGTGGTTGTCGACACTGTGCACTTGCCAGCCGTGCTCGGCCAGCCACTGTGCAGGGTCGGAGCGGTGCGGCTCGTGATAGGTGAGTGCCTCGACGTCGACATCCAGACCCAGCCGGTCGCGCATCCGGTTCCACCGCTGTTTGTTACCGGTCAGCTTCAGGTTGAAGGCCTCGACGGCGAGCTGACTGCCCGGTGCGCTGAGCGCGGTGCACATCTCGAAAAGCCGGTCCTGCGCATCGCTGGGCAGATAGGCCAGCAGACCCTCGGCCAGCCATGCGGTGGGGCGGTCCGGGTCGAAGCCGGCGCCGGTCAGGGCGGCGGGCCAGTCATCGCGAAGGTCGACCGCGACGGCGCGCCTGGTCGCCGCGGGCTGCGCGCCGTGCGAACTCAGAATCCCGGCCTTGTACTCCAGCACCTTGGGTTGGTCAATCTCGTAAACCGTTGTGCCCGAGGGCCATTGCAGTCGGTAAGCCCGCGAGTCCAGGCCCGCGGCGAGAATCACGACCTGCCGGATGCCGGCCCCCGCAGCAGAAGCGGCGGTTTCGAAGAACTCGTCGAAGTAGTGGGTGCGAACCGCTTGATAGTCGCACCCGATGCGATGGATCCGCCGGCCGTGCTCGTCGCCGTCGAGCCATTCCATCTCGGCGTCGGCTAACCGGGCCCACCCCGGGCCTGCCGGGGACACCAGAAGTGCGGCGAACTCGTCGCGAATCAGGGGGTCGGGTCCGGCGGTCTCCACCGCGCGGGAGGCGGCAACCGCCAGCGCGGTGGCGCCGACACTTTCGGTGATGTGCCAGCTGTCGCCGGCTGTCCGTAGCGAGGGCGAGTCCAGATCAGTCATGACCCGACCATGCTACCTAATAAGTTAGGCAACCTATACGCTTTGTGCGTCAGGTCACCGGGATCAGACCTGGGCCCGCCACAGCGTGCCGGCGATCAACTGCTGCAGCGTTCCCAGGATGTTCTCCACTTCGGAGTAGCTGCCCACGAACCCGGCATAGAACCCGACACCGCACAACATCATCACCAGTGCCTCGGCCAGCACGGCCGCGTCGGTGTCGGGGGCGAGTTCACCGCTGGCAATGGCGTCGTCGATCGCCGAGACCAGGAACTCCCGAGTGATCGATATTGCGTCGTTGTCGTCCCGCCTCAACTCGGGGTGCCGTTGCGACTCCAGTACGGCCGTACTCAAAAATGCTGCGGTGCTGGGATTTTGAGCATCAGCCTCCGAAGCGACGGCGATGAAGGCGGCGAGCCGGCCGGCCAGGGTCGAGGCGCAGCGTGCCCGTTCGATACCCGCGAAGACGACGAGTTCGTTGGTCCGGTCGGCCACTTCGGTGTACAGCACCCGCTTGCTGGGGAAGTAGTGGTTGATCGCCGGGCGGGTCAGATCGGCCCGCACGGCGATCGCCTGGAACGTCGCTCCGTCGTACCCACGTTCGCTGAACACTTGACGCGCAGCCCTGACGATGCGCTTTCGTGTGTCATCTGCTTTTGCGGCGGGGGGACGCCCGGGTCCCCGACTTGCCAGTTGAGGCATTACTAGAGTGTGCCACCGCCACGGTGCGGCATCAGAGCGTTCGGCGGGATGCTACGGAACTTGCCAGCTTGGTAATCCTCCAGCGCCTCGATCACCTCGGCGCGCGTGTTCATCACGAACGGCCCGTAATGGAACACCGGCTCCCGGATGGGCCGTCCACCCAGCAGCAACACGTCCAGCGGCTGCGCCCGGTCCGGTTGTGCGCTCACCGTGATCCGGTCCCCCGGCCCCAGCACGGCCAGCTGACCCTGCTTGACGGGATGACCGACCGGGCCCACCGACCCCTGTCCGGAGAGCACGTACACCAGGGCATTGAAGTCGCGGCCCCACGGCACATTCAGTCGAGCGCCGCTTTCGATCGTCGCGTGCGCCATGGTGATCGGCGTGTGTGTCACTCCCGGCCCACAGTGGCCGTCGATCTCCCCGGCGATCAGACGGATCAGCGCCCCACCGTCGTCGGAGGACAGCAATGCCGAGTCGGTGCCCTCGATGGCCTGGTACCGGGGTGCGGCGAACTTGTCGCGCCTCGGCAGATTCACCCAGAGTTGAATGCCGTGGAAGACACCTCCGCTGGTGACCATCTCGGCGGGCGGGGTCTCGATGTGCAGGATCCCGGATCCCGCCGTCATCCACTGCGTCGCGCCGTCACCGATCAGGCCGCCGCCGCCGTGGGAATCCTGATGGGCAAACTTCCCGTCGATCATGTAGGTGACGGTTTCGAACCCGCGGTGCGGGTGCCAGTCGGTGCCGCGCGGCTCGCCTGGCTCGTAGTTCACCTCACCCATCTGATCCATGTGGATGAAGGGGTCCAGCGCGGCGGTGCTGACCCCGGCGAAGGCACGGACCACCGGGAATCCCAGTCCTTCATAGCCCCGGGGACCGGTGGTGACCGATCGGACCGGCCTTTCGGTATCCGCCGGCCCGGCCGGGTTGACCCTCGGTAGGGCGAGTGTGTCTGCGGTGATAGCGGGCATGTGGGGCCTCCTCCAACTTGAGTTACCCCTATTAACCGGACCGCGGTCCGTTTATTCCGTGTCCCGGAGCTGCTAACCTCCGGGACATGCCGGAGGAGCCGAACGAGGCGCCCCCTGAGTCCGCCGGCGGCCGGTTCGGCGCCTCCATCCGAAACGCGGGCTACCTGCCCAAGTGGTTTCTGCTGGGCACCACGATCGGGGTCATCTCCGGCCTGGGCGCCGTCGTCTTCTACCTGGCTCTCACGTACACCGGCGAATTCCTGCTCGGCTATCTCGCCGGCTATCACGTCCCTACGCCGCTGGGCGAAGGGGGCCGGCGCGGGTCGAACGGGTTCATCCGGCCGTGGGCCATTCCCCTGGTGACGACGGGCGGTGCACTGCTCTCGGCGTTCGTCGTCGCCAAGTTCGCACCGGAGGCCACGGGCCACGGCACCGACGAGGCCATCGAGGCCGTGCACACCGATCCCCGCGCCATCCGCGCCCGGGCCGTCCTGGTGAAACTGGTGGCCAGCGCGCTGACCATCGGCTCCGGAGGCTCGGCCGGACGCGAAGGCCCCACGGCGCAGATTTCCGCCGGCTTCTCCTCGCTCCTCACGCGCCGCCTGGGCCTGTCCGATGAGGACGGCCGGGTAGCCGTCGCACTCGGCATCGGGGCGGGTATCGGGGCCATCTTCGCCGCACCGCTGGGCGGGGCGGTCCTGGCCGCGTCCATCAGCTATCGCGACGACTTCGACTACCGCAGCCTGATACCCGGCTTCATCACCTCCGGCACGGCCTATGCGGTGCTCGGGTCCTTCCTCGGGTTCGATCCACTCTTCGGCTACATCGACGCTGAATACCGCTTCGAGCGGGCCTGGCCACTGCTGTGGTTCGTGGTGCTCGGTGTGGTGGCGGCGGCAGTGGGCTACTTGTATGCGAGGTTCTTCCACTCGACCGTCGCGCTCGTGCGCCGGCTGCCGGGTGGCCCGATCCTCAAGCCCGCGGCGGGCGGGTTGGCGGTCGGGCTGCTGGGATTGGTGATTCCGCAGATCTTGGGCAGTGGTTACGGCTGGGCCCAACTGGCGGCCGACCGCGACTCACTGATGTCCATTCCGCTGTGGATCATCCTCGTCCTGCCGGTCGCCAAGATCGTCGCGACGTGCCTGTCCATCGGCTCGGGCGGGTCAGGCGGCCTGTTCGGGCCCGGGATCGTGATCGGCGCCTTCGTGGGGGCGGCGATCTGGCGTCTCGGCGACCTGGCCGGACTTCCCGGTGTGCCGGAGCACCCGGGGATCTTCGTCGTCGTCGGGATGATGACCTGTTTCGGCAGCGTTGCGCGTGCGCCGCTGGCGATCATGATCATGGTCGCGGAGATGACGGGGTCATTCTCCGTGGTGCCTGGTGCGATCCTGGCCGTCGGCATCGCGGCGCTGCTGATGTCGCGGACCAACGTCACGATCTACGAGGCACAGCGGCTCGATCGGGCGGCAGCCGAAGCCGAGCGCGCGCAGGGCGATGCGCCGAACGTGAACTGACGGCGAGATTTTCGCGATTTTCTCGCCGTCAGTTCACGTTGGGCGTCTGCCTTGAGTGGCTACCGCGCCGCGTCGGCGGCGCTCTTTTCCGAGGTGGCGCCTTCGTGGGCCAGCTTGCCGCCGGCGCTCTCCAGGTGCGCACGGACGAACCACTGGAACTTCTCCAATTGCCCGGCCTGCCCGATCAGCAGATCCTGGGTGACCTGGTCGAGTTCGTCGGTCTCGTCGATGGCCTTGCGGATGTCCTCGATGACACCGGTGTAGACCAGGTCGAGCGCGGCCAGGTGGGCCTGGACGGTGTCGCGCCCCACCGAGTAGTCATCCCAGTCCCGGTCGTTGATGATGGCGTTCGGCGTGCCCTTCGGCGAAGCGCCCAGTGCCGCGATGCGCTCGGCCACGTCGTCCGCGTAGCCGCGCACCGCGTCTACCTGCGGGTCGATCATCTCGTGCACGCCAATGAAGTTGGGGCCCACCACATTCCAGTGGATGTGCTTGAGCGTCAAGTGCAGGTCGTTGTAGGTGCTGAGCTGCCGCTGCAGGATTTCGGCGAGCCGCGCGCCCTGCTTGTCGCTGAGCCCCGGAATCGTGAACTGCGTCATTGGATTTCTCCCTGAAATCTTTCGTTTGATGTCCTTTCTGCGAGTACCCGGTGAGGGAGGCGCTAACCCTGAGCCACGTCACAGTGGATGGATCTGCTGCACCGGCAGACGAGGCCCGCGTCGCGGTTCGTAGGCCAGGCCGCTGGCTTCCAACACCCGCACCACCCGGTGCCGGTGCGGCCGCATCGGTTCCAGCAACTCGAGCATGCCGGCGTCGTCGAGCGGGCGTCCGATCAGCGTCCAGCCGATCATCTTGGAGACGTGGTAGTCGCCGACCGACAGTGCATCGGCGTCACCGAACGCCCGCTGCGCGGTCTCGGCCGCGGTCCACACTCCGACACCCGGCAGCGACATCAGCGCCTGCCGCGCCTGCTCCGGCGGCAACCTCACCAGCCGTTCCAGCGACGACGCGCGTCGCGCACACCCCACCACCGTCTGGGCGCGTCCCGGATCGACGTTGGCGCGGTGAAACTCCCACGACGGGATGTAGCGCCACGCGTCCGCGGACGGCAGTACCCGCATACCGTCCGGTGCCGGCCCCGGTGCCGGGGTGCCGTACTTGGTCACCAGCAGCCGCCAGGCCCGGAACGCGTCGGCGCCGGGCACCCGCTGCTCTATCACTGCCGGGATCAGCGCTTCCAGCACCTGACCGGTGCGCCCCAGTCGCAGGTGGGGCACCTTGCGGTGGGCGGCGGCCACAGTCGGCTCCTGCGGCTGGAAATCCGACGCGTCGTCCTCGGCACCGAGCATCGCCGGAAACAACTCGGCGAACTCCGTCGCACCGGCACCCCAGGCCTGGCAGCGGGCCGTGTCGCGACCGACGCGGGTGATGCGCGCCGCGACCGGCCCGCTGGGCAGCAGGCTCGTCCGCCAAATGGAGCCGTCGCCACCGGCCCGGAAACAGGGGTCGCCGCGGCCTCGCCGCAGCGGCGCGAGGGTATGCCCGAAGCCGCCGGCCCCGGGAAACGTGACGTCGCGTGTGGTCTGCACCTCGATGACTCTTCCTACCGCACGGCACCGACCGAAGCCCGCGTTGATTGACCGTCAACTGTCCGCCGAGACAGGATGGGCCTGTGATGTTGCCGTGATGACGCCTTTCGACGACCCACAGGCCGAACTGGCATGGATGTTCCTGCAGAGCATGTGCGAGGGCGGAGACCTCGACGAAGGCTTCCAGCTGCTCAGCGACGACTTCACCTACTGGACCATCATCACGCGTGAGGAGTGGAACAAGGAGACCCTGCGGCGCGTCGTCGAACGGCGCAAGCAGGTCTTCGAGATCAACATCGATCTGCGGCGCTGCGTCAACGAGGGCGAGACGGTGGTGGTCGAAGGGCAGGTCTACGGCGCCACCGCCGACGGCACCGAGTACGACAGCCCGTTCGTCTGCATCTTCGACACCCGCGACGGCATGATCGTGTCACTTCGCGAGTACACCGACACCCAGGCGCTGGCGCGGGTGTTTCCCTGACCTGTTAGCCGACGGTGATCTCGGCTTTGTTCGGATAGAACGCGACGTGCCCGGCGATCGCCCCGACCGCGGGGTAGGGCTGTTCGTAGGTCCAGATCGCGTCCTTGACGGTGTCGCCGGCCGAGGTGGTCACGCTGTAGTAGCTGGCCTCACCCTTGAACGGGCAGTAGCTGGTGGTGTCGGTCCTGGTGATCCGCTCCTGCACCACATCCGTCAACGGAATGTATTGCACCAGAGGTAAAGTCGCCTCCTGCAAGCCCAGCGCGGCGGTGGTGTCGGCGACCAGTTCACCGTTGACGCGTACCTGGACGCGGCCCTGCGTCGGCTCGATCGTGATCGGGTGACCTGCGTTCGGTTCTTTGATTTCCGGATGGCTCATGCGAAGTGCAACGCCGGCGGGGCGCCGGCATTCCCGTCAGTAGGCATAACGGTGATACTGCGCCATCGTCCGCAACACCGGCACCCGCGCCATCATCCGGCCCATCCACCTGAACACGGGGGGCACCAGGTCGAAGGTGTCGCTGTCGAACACCGATTCCCACGCCACCAGCCGGACACCTGGAACCGCATCGAGGATGTCTGACGGTCCGTCGATCCCCCAGTGCAGGGTCGACCCGGAGCGGCGGACCACGGAGTTGATCACCTGCGTGCGAATACCGAACGTGTTGAACGCGTCGAATTGCAGTTCGCCGCAAGGGAATCGGTCGACCACGCGGCGCAACAGCGCCAGACCGTCGGCCTTGGTCAGATACATCGTCAGACCTTCGCCGAGGAACAGGGTGGGACGGTCGGCCGGTATGTCGGCGAGCCATTGCGGGTCGGTCACCGAGGCCGCGACCGTGCGGCAGTGCTCGCGAGGGGGATAGAGCCGCTCGTACAACTCGATCACCGCCGGGTAGTCGATGTCGTACCACCGCACGCCCGGGCCTGGATCGAGCCGATGGACCCTGGCATCCAGCCCGCAGCCGACATGCAGCACCGTCGCCTCGGGATGGGCGGACAGAAACTGCCGGGTCCAGTTGTCGAAATGGGCGCTGCGCACCGCTACCGACGGGGCCCGCCGCGCGGTGATAGTCGTTGCGGCCCAGTCGTAGTCGATGCGTGCCACGGCCGCCTTCGCGTACTCGTCGTGCAGGATCGACGTGGGCGAGTCGGCGTCGAGCGCCTTGGCATACAGCGTCGCGAGCATGGTCTGAGGTGGCCCGTGGAGGTCCACGTGAACACGTTCCATCACCCCGAGCCTATTCGGGTGCGGCAGCCTTCTTCGCGGCCTTTCGCATACCGGCCCAGAAGCGGGCCGCCTCCCGGATCGACTCCTCCACCGGCCGTGGTTTCCAGCCCAGTTCGCGTACCGCCTTGCTGTGGTCGACCGGGGCTTCGGCCCGCATCATCCGCACCGAGTCGAGGCTCAGTTCGGCGTCCTTGCCGGTCAGCCGGGCCCGCAGGCTGCCGAACGCGCCCAGGGCATAGAGCACCGGCACCGGTATCGACCGTTGCGGTGGCCGGACCCCGGCCTCGTCGGCCGCGATGCGCACCACGTCGGACAGGGCCATCATGCGTTCGGAGATCAGGTACTTCTCGCCGTTGCGGCCGCGCTCGGCGGCCAGAATCATTGCCCGGGCCGCGTCGTCGACGCCGACCACCTCCAGCTGGATGCCGCTCATCTGGAACGGCAGCTTGCCGAAGACGGCGCCGGCGATGAAGGCGCCGTGCGGCGTGCGACCCCAGTCGCCGCTGCCGTACGTGGTCGAGACGCACATCGCGACGGCCGGCAGGCCGTAGTCGGCGACGTAGCGCATCACCAGGTCCTCGGCCTGCACCCGCGACTGGACGTAGGGGGTGACCTTACGTGCGCCGATCCGGTCGGCTTCGGAGGCGACGTGACCGTGCCGGCGGTCCACCGAGGCATACGTGCTGGTGAAGACGAACCGGTGCAAATCAAGCTCTTTCGCGACGTCGAGCACGTTGCGCAAGCCCTCGACGTTGGTGCGGAACAGCGGAGCCGGGTCGCGCAGCCAGGCGCGGGTGTCCACCACGCAGTAGTAGACGTCGTCGCACCCGTCCATGGCTTCGCGCACCGTGGCGGTGTCGAAGATGTCGCCCTGAAACCTCGTCACCTCAAGGTCGTCGATCGCGCGGGTGTTGGCGGTGGGCCGCACCATCACGCGCACGTCATGGCCGTCCTCGACCAGCAGGCGGGTCACGTGCGACCCGAGGAAACCGTTGGCACCGATGACCAGTTTCGGCTTACCGCTCACTGCGCTCCCCCGTATTGCTTCATGAAGGCGGCGGCGTCGTCGTCGAGGTTGCCGCATTCCTGCGCCTTGCGGCACCACTTCAGCGCGGCCTGCACGAAGCGCAGCGGGTTGTAGATGTCTTCCTGGCGGCGCCACAGGCCGTCGCCGGCGTAGGTGATGATCGAGATGTTGGTCGCGGTGATCACGCTGCCGTCGCCCGGGTCGCGCATCGGGTTGTCGAGTTCCATGATGATCCGCCCGGTCGGTTCGTCGATGACCGACCACAGTGACGGGAACTCCACCATGTGGCTGCCCGGGAATGCCGTCATGGTCCGCTTGATCCAGGTGCGGACCTCGTCTCGCCCGTGCATGGTGCCGGCCGCGTGCTCGATGTATTCGACATCGGGGGTGTAGTGCTGCACCCAGGCGTCCCAGTCGTGCGTTTCGGCGGCTCTGGCCACGGTCTGTTCGAACTGCGCGAAGGCCGCCGCCAGTTCACTTTTGGGGAATTCCGGGCCGCTCACGAGCCGTTACACCTCACGGGCGGAGTGTAGCCTGGGGGCGTTATCGGCCCCGGGCCGGTTAGGAGGACAGCAATGACGAGCACGCAAAAGGCCATCCTCGCGGGTGGCTGCTTCTGGGGCATGCAGGACCTGATCCGCAGGCAGCCCGGTGTGGTCTCCACCCGCGTCGGCTACAGCGGTGGCGACGTGCCCAACGCGACTTACCGCAACCACGGCACCCATGCCGAGGCGGTGGAGATCGTCTTCGACCCGTCGGCCACCGACTACCGCACCCTGTTGGAGTTCTTTTTTCAGATCCACGACCCCACCACGAAAAACCGCCAGGGCAACGATCGCGGCATGAGCTACCGCTCGGCGATCTTCTATCTGGACGACGAACAGAAGCGGGTGGCGCTGGACACCATCGCCGACGTCGAGGCGTCCGGATTATGGCCGGGCAAGGTGGTCACCGAGGTCAGCCCCGCGGGCGACTTCTGGGAGGCCGAACCCGAGCACCAGGACTACCTGCTGCGCTACCCCAACGGCTACACCTGCCACTTCGTGCGGCCGGGCTGGAAGCTGCCGCGACGGGCCAAGGCTACTCAGTAGCTTCGGAAGGAAGGCGCCTGACCACAATTTGGCCGCCGTCTTTCGGCACGAACGCCACCCCCCGGCCGTGCCACGCCTCGTCCGGCGCGGTGGTGGGTTCGATGACGAACTGGCGCAGCACCGTTCGCAACACCACGTCCATCTCCATGTTGGCGAATGCGGCGCCCACGCAGCGCCTGGTGCCGCCACCGAACGGGATCCAGGCGAACGCGGGCGGTTTGTGACCGATATACCGTTGCGGATCGAAGCGCCCGGGGTCGGGGAAGACGTCCGGATTCTGGTGTATCCGGCCGATATTGACGATGATCGAGTACCCACGCGGTATCACCCACTCACCGAGTCGGTAGGTCTCCGGGTAGACGTGCCGGCCGGCGAGGTCGATGACCGTCCGGGCCCGCTGCACCTCGAGAATCGTGGCCTGCCGCAGCTCACTGCCGCCGTTGCGGGCTTCTTCGACGAGATCGGCCAGCAGCGCGGGGTGGCGGGTGATTCGCTCGAAGGCCCACGCCAGCGTCGAGGCGGTGGTTTCGTGTCCGGCGGCCAGCAGCGCCAGCAGTTCGTCGCCAATGTCCTTGCGGGACATCACCGAGCCGTCGTCGTAGGTGCTGCGCAGCATCAACGCCAGCACGTCGGTGCGATCGGCGAAGTTGGGATCTGAACGTTCCCGGTCGATCAGTTTGTCGATGACCACGTCATACTTCTGCCGGAATTCCGACAGCCTGCCCCACGGACTGAATCGACCATAGTCGCGCTTGGGCTTGGGTACCGCGGCGAGCCGGGAGCCCAGCGTCACCCACGGCGGAATGATCGTGCGCAACTCGTCGAGTTCTGCTCCCTCGGCACCGAAGACCGCGCGCAGGATGGCGTTCAGGGTGATGTGCATCATCGACGGCAACGTCGCGAACGACTGCCCCTGCGGCCAGCCGGCAGCCTCGCGCAGCGTCTCCTCCTCGATGATCGCCTCGTAGTTCTTCATGCTCTTGCCGTGGAAGGGGGGCGCCAGCAGACGGCGCCGACGGCGGTGGTCGTCACCTTCGAGCCCGAAGACCGATCCCGACCCGAACATCCGGCTGAGGTTGGGCTGGATGTTGCCGAGTTCATCCGGGCTGGTGGTGAAGACCTGTTTGGCCAGCTGGGGATCCGACACCATCACCATGTGGCCGTACATCGGGATGTGCATGGTGACGGCGGGGCCGTAACGTTCGGTCACACGTCGCAGCATCCCCTTGCGCGAGAACGCGAAGATCATGCCTTGCAACAGCTTCGGGATACGGGTGGCCGGCGGCAGCTTGACTTCGGACACTGCGCGGGCATCGATTGCTTGGCTCACGGAAGTGCGACTCCCTACGTTATGCCCCCATACCGAGGGTTGGTACTGCGGTGTACCAAGGGCTTTCCCTGTACGGTACTCTGTGGTACCAAAGGTGACAAGCGAAGGGCCCGACCGTGACCGCTCTGGCTGAAGACGGGGCGCAACCCGATCCGTTCCGGCAGCGGCTGCTCGACGGCCTGGCCGCGTCGATCCGCGAACGCGGGTATCGCACCACGACGGTCGCCGACATCGTCCGGCACGCCCGTACCTCCAAGCGCACGTTCTACGACCAGTTCACCAGCAAGGAACAGTGTTTCCTCGACTTGCTGCGGGCCGAGATCGAACTCCTGGCCGAGGACATCCGGATGGCGGTCGACCCCGACGCCGACTGGCATCAGCAGATCCGCCAGGCCGTCGAGGGCTATGTCGGCAACATCGAGTCCCGGCCGGCCATCACGCTGAGCTGGATTCGCGAACTGCCCTCGCTGGGCGACTACGCCCGCCCGGTTCAGCGTCAGGGACTCGAGCTACTGACCGGCCTGCTGGTTAATTTGAGTGGGAGTCCGGGATTTCAGCGCGCGAACCTGCCGCCGCTGACCGTTCCGCTGGCAGTGATCCTGGTGGGGGGCTTGCGGGAGTTGGTGGCGCTGGCCGTCGAGGACGGCCGGCCGGTGCGGGAGATCGTCGAACCGGCCGTCGACGCCTCCGTTGCGCTGCTCGGTCCGCGACACTGAAATGCCTTGCTTCCAACGCATTTGAGTGTGCTTCTACGCTGATACCAGCGCGGGAATCCCGTGCTGGACGCACACTCGACGCCGTGCCCGCACACTCGACCGCCGGGGCGGGGCTACGCTCCAACGATGCGCCTCTCCACCCGCAATCAACTGAAGGGCACCGTCACCGAGGTCAACCTCGGCAGTGTCATGGCGATCGTCAAGATCCGATTGGACGGCGGCGATCAAATCGTCACGTCGTCGATCACCAAAGACGCCGCACTCGACCTCGGGCTCGAAGTCGGCCAGCAGGCGACGGTATTCATAAAGTCCACCGAAGTCACGATCGGCGTCGAATGACGGCCACCATGCGCGCCGAGCGCTTCTACGCCGACACCAAACGCGTTGTGCTGGAAGATGTTCCCATCCCCGAGCCCGGGCCGGGCGAAGTCCTGGTCAAGGTGGCGTTCTGCGGGATCTGCCACTCGGACCTGAGCCTGATCAACGGAACGTTCCCGGCCCAGGCGCCGGTGGTGACCCAGGGCCACGAAGCCTCGGGCACCATCGCCAAACTCGGGCCGGACGTGACCGGCTGGTCGGAGGGCGACCGCGTGGTGGTCGCGGCCGGGCGCCCCTGCCTGACGTGTCCGAACTGCCGTCGCGGCGACCTGTCGAACTGCCTGCGGATCCAGTTGATGGCGTTCGCCTATGACGGCGCGTGGGCCGAGTACACGGTGGCGCAGGCGGTGGGTCTGACCCGGGTACCCGACAACGTTCCGCTGGAGCAGGCCGCCATCCTGGCCGACGCGGTGTCCACGCCGTTCGGCGCCGTGGTCCGGACCGGCAAGGTCGCGATCGGGGAATCGGTCGGGGTATGGGGCGTCGGCGGGGTCGGCACCCATATCGTCCAATTGGCCAAGCTGGTAGGCGCGGTGCCGGTGATCGCCCTCGACATCAACCCGGCCGTGTTGGACCGCGCGCTGGAAATCGGGGCCGACTATGCCTTCGACACCCGAGACGACCAGTTGCAGGACAAGATCGCCGAGGTCACCGGCGGCCGGAAACTGGACGTCGCGTTCGACGCCGTCGGACTGAAGGTGACGTTCGAGCAGGCGCTGGAATCGCTGACCGCCGGCGGCCGCATGGTGGGCGTGGGCATGAGCGCGGAGTCACCGACCGTCGGGCCCACCGCGATGTTCGGGCTGAGCCGCAAGCAGGCGCTCGGGCATCTCGGCTATCAGAACGTCGACATCGAGACCCTGGCCAAGCTGGTTTCCTATGGGCGCCTTGATCTTTCGCGATCCATCAGCCAGGTCATCCCGCTGCAGGACATCCACGCCGGCATCGAGATGCTGGAGCGCCAGGAGGGCAACCCGATCAGGATCCTCGTCAAGCCCTGAGAAACGCGCGCAGCCTGTCGAGCACCAGATCGGGACGCTGGCTGACGATCCAGTGGCCCACGCCCTCAACCAATTCGACCTCGAAATCGGTGATGTGGTCGGCATATCCGTCGATCAGGTCGGGCGTGATCACCGGGTCCTCGACACCGGAGAGCCAGCGCACCGGCACCTCGACCCGCGCGTCATCGAATTCCCCTCGCATCCAGCGCAGCATCTCTCCGGTCTGGAATGACCGGTACCACCGGGACCCGGCCTCGGCGTGCCCGGGCTGGCGCATGCAGTCGATATAGAGCCGGATGTCCTCGTTGGGCATTGCGAAGCCGCCGCCGACCCAGCCGAGCAGGAGACGGGCGAAGCGCGCCTTGGGATCGCTGAGCAGTCGCGGCCCGATCACCGGAAGCGAGATCGGGATCTGGTACCAGAGTCGCCAGATGTTGCGGACCGACGACAGATCGCGCTTCACCCAGGGCGCGACGGTGTTCATCCCGAAGAAGCCAGTCACCCGGTCGGGGTGGCGCAGCATAAGAATGAAGGCCACCGGCCCGCCCCAGTCGTGCGCGGCGAGCTTGACCGTGGCGATGCCGAGTTTGTCCAGCACCGCCAACAGGTCGCCGGCCATCTCGTCCTTGGTGTACGTCGACCGTGGCGCGGAACTCCAGCCCGCACCGCGCAGGTCGGGGCACAGCACCCGGTAACCATCGGCGGCCAGCGGGCCGATCAGCGCGTGCCACTCCCACCAGTTCTCGGGGAAGCCGTGCACCAGCATCACGGCCGGTCCGTCGGTCGGGCCGGCGTCGGCGACATGGATGGTGACACCGTCGCCGACATCGATGAACCGGTGTTCGACGCCCTCGAGGACGGGCAGGGAGATGGTCATGGTCAAAGAACCTACGTCAGGAATCGCTCGACGTAGGGCGCGAACCGGGTTCGCAGGTCGTCTTCGGCGAGCCCGAACATCTCGTATGACGTGGCCACGGTGCCCAGCCGCCCGCGCTGATGACCGGCCAGGTAGCCGCTGATGGCCGTGCGCGCCGCGTCGATGAAGGGTTCGCCGGCCAGCGCGTAAACCCGCTCGGCCGTGCCGAGTTCGTCGGCCATGAAGTCGTCGAAGCGGACGTCGACGGTACGGTCCGGGCCGATCACATCGCGATCCCGAACCAGCGCATTGAGCATCTGTTCGAGGCGGTCGATCCAGTACCCGGCAATCTCCTCGACCGGAACCGGGGAGCGGTGCATGCGCGCGGAATAGGTGATCATCGCGACCATCGACAGCGCCACCGGCACCGGGTCTCGGTGGGTGAAGACGACGATGCTGTCCGGGAAAACGCGATTGAGCACCGGCACCTGTTCTAGATGCTGGGGCGACTTCAACAACCAGCGCTCGCCGCCGCGCAGGAACTGCATCGCCCTGAGTTGGGTGGCGAGATAGTGGTAGTGCGGCGTCTGATCGTGGGACTGGTAGTAGTCACGCCAGGCGGGAACATGGGCCAGCGTCTCGAACAGCATCGTCGAAAAGTCGTTGGCCAGCAGCTGGATTTCTTCGTGGACGTGATCTGTGGTCATCTCATGCATGAGCGCGAAATGCGGCATCACCAGGTTGATCACACTGACTGCAACGTCCATGCGTGCGCGCCGCGGATCCGGCTCGGTGCCGGTTTCCGACGGCAGCGGAAAGGGTTCGTTGCTCTCCCAGTAGGGCATGGTGCGGAAGGTGGGCGCCGAGGCCAGCAGGTTGTGCAGGTGAGTGGTGCCGGTGCGCGGCAGTCCGGCGATCACCACCGGCGAGCGCAGTTCGATGTCGTTGATCTCGGGGTGGCGGCGCAACAGGTCGGCCAGCAGCAGCCGGTTCTTCAGCAACTGCAGCAGCTGCCCATAGAAGTTGACCACCCCGGCCGGGTGCAGTCCGTCGATGTCGCGCAACGCGGATAGGTAAACGTCGAGCCGTTCCCGGTAGTCGGCCGGACCGAAATCGTGCAGCCCGGTGTCGGCACTTGCTTTGGCGCACAACGCCTCAGCATCCAACGGACAGTCGGGCGCCAACGCGGCCATCATGTCCAGGATGGGCTGCGCTTCAGCGCTGAAGCGGGGCTCGGCCAGGTCTGTCAAGCGAACGGGTTCGGTCACGGCGACTTATGTTACTCTGAGTTTCGTAATGGTAGAAGAGTCTGGCCGGCCCCGCGATCCGCGCATCGACGCGGCGGTCCTGAGCGCCACCGTCGAGTTGCTGGCCGAGACGGGTTACCCGGGGTTGCTGGTCTCCGCGATCGCCGGGCGCGCCGGCACCAGTAAGCCCGCGATCTATCGGCGCTGGGCGAGCAAAGCGCACCTCGTGCACGAAGCGGTGTTCCCGATCAGCGCCTCGACCGAAATCCCCGACACCGGCTCGCTGCGCCAGGATCTGCGCGAAATGGTCTGCCGCACAAGGGACGTACTGAGCACTCCGGCCGCCAGGGCGGCACTGCCCGGCCTCATCGGCGAGATGGCCGCAGACCCCACCCTGCATTCGGCGCTGCTGGAGCGTTTCGCCGGCCTGATCGGCGGCGGGCTCCACGACCTGCTCGCGAAGGCTGCGGCACGCGGCGAGGTTCGCTCCGACGTGACCGCCGCCGAGCTCGCCGAAGCGGTGGCCGGCGTGACACTGCTCGGCCTGCTCACCCGAGTGGAACTCGACGACACCTGGATCGACCGCACTACGACGTTGCTGCTGAGAGGAATTGGCGCATGACGCACGAATCGACGACGGCCTGGCGAGAGCTGGTCGCCACCCTGGGCGAACTTGACCGTTCCTTCCTCGAGGGCGATCGTGCCGTGACAGACGACCGGCATGTCGCCGACGGGTACCGCATGCTCGGCGCGACGCTCGGGGTGGCGCTGGACAGCTACCTGTTCCCGGAACCGGGTCGCCCGCAGTTCGTCGCGGTGAACACCCCGTTCCGGCGAGATCGCCGATGGGGCGGCGACAATACCGACGCCTATTACTACATGTGCCCGGTCGACCCGGACCGCCGTTACCGCATCAGCGGCAATAAGGGTGACAGCGTGTACTTTTCGGTGACGGCGTACAACGAGCCGTCACCGGGCGCCTGGTCGGACCGTGTGGTTGCGATCGTCCGCGACACCGACCTCGACATCGACGCCGACGGCAACTTCTCCTTCGAATTCCCACCGACGCCGGACGCTGCGGCCCTGATGACACGCGACTATCAGGCCGACCCGCTGACCGGCCGCCCCGTCGTCTGGAATATCGAGGCGCTCGACGGGCCCGAACCGATCCGGCACGGCGACTCAGAAACCGCGGCCCGGTTGCGCGCGGCAACCACGTGGTTGCGCACCATGTTCGCCATCGTGCCGCTGCCGGTCGGGACGCGCGCCGACGACGCTCATGCACTCGGCCACGAAGTCGCGCACGCCGCAAACGAATTCGCGGATCCCTACCAGGTTCCGGATGCCAACTTCGGCTGGTCGGCGCGCGATGCCTGCTACGCCTACGGCAGTTTCGTACTCGGGGAGGACGAGGCGCTGGTCATCACGCACCGCCCGCCGCCGTGCCGGTTCTGGAACATGGTGGTGTGGAACCAGTTCATGGCCACTTACGGCGCTTCGGACGCACGCTGCTCGGTCAACGGGCACAGCGCCGTGCCGAACGCTGACGGGTCGGTGACAATCGTCTTGTCGGCTGCGGGGACGGCTCATCCCAATTCGCTGGCCACACTGGGCTATCCGCGCGGGAACCTGGCGTTCCGCTGGTTCCTCGCCGACTCGGTACCGGCGCGTCCGGAGGTACAGCTGGTCAAGGTGTCCGAGGCGCCGACCACGCCCGCTTGACCCCTCGCCGAGCGTGAAGTGGGGGCGGGAAAATCACCAAAAAGCCACCCTAAGTTCACGTTCGGCGCTACGTGGCGCGCACCAACTCGATCGCCCGGCCCAGCGTGTCGAGCTTCTCGCCCAATGTCTCGCCCGCCGGATAGAGCCGCACCGTGGTCACCCCCGCATCGCGCCACACCGCCAGCCGGGCGCGAACCATCTCTTCGGTGCCGATCAGGGTGGTGGCAAGCACCATTTCGTCGGTGATCAAAGCGGCGGCTGCGGGCCGGTCGCCGGACTGCCAGCGTTCCCGCACCGCGGCGGCCACCTCGCTCCAGCCCTGCCGGCTGTAGGCCTGGTTGTAGAAGTTGGTGCTGGCCGAGCCCATTCCGCCGAGACTGAACGCGAGTTCCGACTTACGTCCGGCCACCATCTCGCGCAGGACGTCCTCGTCCGCCGCGAAGGCGACCTCGGCGCCCTGGCAGATGTCGAGGTCGGCGCGGGTGCGACCGGATGCGGCCAAACCCTCGTCCAGGTGGGCGAAGTAGGCCTGGTCGGCACCCTCGGGAACGAAGCTGGTGCCTAACCAGCCGTCGGCGAGTTGCCCGGTGAGTCGCAACATGGCCGGCGACAGAGTGGCCAGATAGATGGGAATCGGGTGTTCGGGTCGGGTGGACAACCGCATCGGTTTCGCCTCGCCGCCTGGTCGGGGGATCTGGAATTCCCGGCCGGAGTAGGAGATTTTGCCGCCCTGGAAGACCTGCCGGACGATCTCGACGGTCTCGCGGATGCGCGACAACGGCCTGTCGAAGGCGATGCCATGCAGGCCTTCGATCACCTGCGGCCCCGAGGCACCGAGGCCCAGCAGGAAGCGGCCCCCGGACAGGTTGGACAACGTGATCGCCGTCTGGGCGACCAGCACCGGCGACCGGGTACCGACTTGCATGACGCCGGAACCGAGCAGCATCGTGTCGGTGCGGGCCGCGAGATAGCCCAGCGCCGACGGGGCGTCAGCCCCCCACGCCTCGGCGACCCAGCACATGTCGAGCCCGAGCCGTTCGGCCTCGACCACGAAATCCACGGTTTCGGCCACGTGCGCGGTTGGGGCCGCGGACAATTCGACCGTGGTCGCAGTCCGCATCACCGCACCCCGTGCTCGGCCAGCCTCTTGATCGCCGCCAGCGTCTTGTCGATCGCGGCCTCGAACTCCCGCAGCCGGACGAACACGATCTTCTGTTCCTTGTCCGGCATCGCATCGATGGCGTTGGACAACCCCGAACGGCCGGGACCCATCTGCGTCCAGAACGAGAGCACGGTGCCTCCGTCGCGGGGGGTCAACCGGAATCGCCAGGTGGCTGCTGGGTATTCGGGTTCACCGACCGCCCAGGCGAATTCGCGGGGCCGGTCGAAGGAAACGATGTGTGACGTGGTGCTCCAGCGCCCGAACGCCTCGTGCTCGTTGTGCCCGACGAACCGGGCTCCGATCCGGGGTTCGCTGACTCCGTCCAGCCACGACACCGATTGCAGCTCGTTGCTCAGGGTCGGCATCAGCTCGATGTCGGAGACCAGGCTCCAGACCCGTTGCGGCTCGGCGTCGACCCAGGTCGAGGATTCCACCGTCGGTTTGTCCGCATAGCGCGCGCCGGTCCACTCCATTCGGCCCATTCTCCACCCAAGTCCACCCGAAAACGCAGTGAGACTGCGCCCAGGGATACCCGATGTCGAAATGACACACCCTGGGCGCAGTCTCGGCGCCGTCAGCTCAGGCTCGAACGGTTATGCGGCCACCAGCTCCAATTCGGCCGGAGCGGATTCCTTCGGCCGCCGGTGCCACGAGTCCGGAACGCTCAGCCGGATGATCTTGCGCACCACGGTGCCGAACTGCTTGAGCAGCGGTCCTTTGTTGTAGGGGATGCCGTAGCGCTCGCAGATCTCCTGAACCTCCGGCGCGATCTCCGCGTACCGGCGGGCCGGAATGTCCGGGAACAGATGGTGCTCGATCTGGTGTGACAGGTTGCCGGACATCACGTGGAAGAACTTGCCGCCGGTCAGGTTCGCCGAGCCGAGCACCTGGCGGAAGTACCACTGGCCGCGCGACTCGTTCTCGGTCTCTTCCATGGTGAATTCCTGCGTGCCCTCCGGGAAGTGGCCGCAAAAGATGATCGTGTAGGCCCACACGTTGCGCATCAGGTTCGCCGTGAGGTTGCCGGCGAAGACGAACGGCGCGAACGGCCCAGCCAACAGCGGGAAGGCCACGTAGTCCTTCAGTGTCTGACGACGGACCTTCCGCCAGATCTCGCGCAGCGTGTCGCGCTTGTCTCGCAGCGTGATCTCTCCGGCGCGGATCCGCTCGGTCTCCAGCTCGTGCAGCGCCACTCCGTATTGGAACAGCACCATCAGCAGGAACGCGTAGACCGGGTTGCCCAGGAAGTACGGCTGCCAGCGCTGGTCCTCGCTCATCCGCAGGATGCCGTAGCCGATGTCGCGGTCCATGCCCACGATGTTGGTGTGGGTGTGGTGCATGTAGTTGTGCGAGTGTCGCCACTGGTCCGACGGGCAGGCGCTGTCCCACTCGAAGTCGCGGCCGGAGATGGTCGGGTCACGCATCCAGTCGTACTGGCCGTGCATGATGTTGTGACCGACCTCCATATTGTCCAGGATCTTCGCGAAGCCCAGCATCGCGGTGCCGAACAACCAGGTCGGCGGCAGGAACAGCAGCGCACGACCGCCGACCTCCAGGGCGCGCTGGGCCTTGATGACCTTGCGGATGTACTCCGCGTCCTTTTCACCAAGGTCGGCCATCACCCGTTCCCTGATGGCGTCGAGCTCCCTGCCGAAGGCGTCGGCCTGCTCCTTGGTCAGCGTGATCTTGTTCTGCGACATGGCTTTTCCTCCTTGAAGTGTGTGTTGACTAAAGGGCTGTTGGAGTGCTGCTAGAGGGCCAGGTCGACGTCGCCGACCGGAACGGTGACGCAGATCTGCACGTCCTCGTCGGGGGCGGTGGAGACGGCGCCGGTGATCAGATTGCGCACGGTGCCGGAGGTCTTGCGGCGCGTGCAGGTGTGGCAGATGCCCATCCGGCATCCGTTCTGCGGCTTGAGGCCGGCCGATTCGGCCTGCTCCAACAGCGACCGCCCGTCATCGGTGACGTCGACCTTGCTGTCGGCGAAAGTGACCCGGCCACCGGTCGGGTTGGCCGGCGGCTCGAACACCGGCGGCACGAAACTTTCAGTGAACACATTTTCACAGAGTCCCTTGACGGCATCGACCAAAGCGTCTGGCCCGCAGACGAACACCGCGTCGGGCGCCTCCATCGCGGCGGCCAGATGCTCGGCGCCGAAACGGCCTTTCAGATCACCCGAACCCGAACGGGTGAAGCCGTGCAGGACCCGAACCCCGCGCATCGCTGCCAGTTCCTCGCGGTAGCACGCTTCCTCGGGGGTGCGGGCGTAGTGCACGAACGCGAGCTCGCCGGCATGTCCCCGCGCGACCAGCGTGCGCAGCATCGCCAGCACGGGCGTGATTCCGCTGCCGCCGGAGATGAACAGGATGCGGCGGGGCAGTTGCTCCGGCAGTACGAAGTCACCGCCGACGCCGTCCAGGCCGACCACCATGCCGCGGCGGGCCCGCTCGTACAGGTAGCTCGACACCAGTCCGCCGTCGTGCACACCGACGGTCAGCTCGATCTCCGTGCTGCCCTCGACGTTTGCCGGGGAGTAGCACCGCGAGTGCATCCGCCCGTCGATCTCGACGGTCACGTTCACGAACTGGCCGGCCCGGGCGTGGTGGCGCTCAGTGAACGCGGCGTTCGGCGCCAGCGTCAGGGTGACGCTGCGCGGGGTGGTCCGCCGCACGTCGACCACCTTGGCGCGGGCCTCACCGGAGGTCCACGTCGGCGTCACGAGCTCGGTGTACCGGTCGACGCCGTGCGGGCCGGTGAGCAGATCAACGAGGTCGGAACTCAGGACTCGCTTGGCGATCGTCCGAGTGAAAGTTTGAGTGAACATGTGTACACCGTGACACCGGTCGGTGCAGGTGGTCAAGGGTTTTCACCCGTTCTGTGTTACGGTTCACATAGTGAACAGTCGTACTCCTAGCTCACACTCGCGGCGGTCGAGCCGAGAACGGGGGCGCGAAAGCTCCCGTGATACGCCCTCGCGCGAGGAACGCAAAGAGGCAACCCGGCGGGCGATCATCGCCGCGGCGCTCAAGGCACTCAACGACCGCAGTTTCAGCAATCTGAGCCTGCGTGAGGTCACCCGGGAGGCGGGCATCGTTCCGGCGGCCTTCTACCGGCATTTCGAGTCGATGGAGGCACTCGGCCTGGTGCTGATCGACGAATCCTTCCGCAGCCTGCGCGACACGCTGCGCGGGGCCCGGGCCGGCAAGCTGGACCCCAGCCGGGTGATCGAGTCCTCGGTGGAGATCCTGATCGGCAGCGTCGCCGAACAGCGCGAGCACTGGCGCTTCATCTCACGCGAGCGCTCCACCGGAGTGTCCGTGCTGCGCTATGCGATCCGCACCGAGATCAGGCTGATCGTGTCTGAGCTGGCCACTGACCTGGCCCGGTTTCCCCGGTTGAACGAGTGGAGCACCGAGGATCTCAACGTGCTGGCAAGCCTGTTCGTCAACGCGATGATCGTCACCGCCGAGGCCATCGAAGACGCGCAGAGCGCCGAAGCGCTGGAAGACATTCACCGCACCGCGGTCAAACAGCTCCGGATGATCACCATCGGGGTCGCTTCATGGAAGAGCGAACCCTGATCAGACCTCGTTCTCGTCAACGACCTGGAACAACGAGGGTCCGTCCTCGGGAACACCGTCGATCTGACCGCGGTGGGCGCGGCCCGGCATGTCATCGACCGGCTCGACATCCGGGATGACATCGGGCTCCTCTTCGGCGAGCCGCTGGTCCAGCGACTCCCCCTCGCGCTCTTCCCGCGCGGTCATGCCGAACTTGTCGGCCTCGCTCCAACCCTCGGGCGGATCGACGACGGTGTCTCCGTCATCGTTGAGCAGCTCGTCGGAGTCGGTGGACTCGGACGGGTCCAGGGTGTTGTCGGGACCGGTTTCCATAGCCGCATTATTTCCCACCGGCGGTGCGGCTAAACAGACAGCGGGAACCCACCGCTGACCTTGAGGGTTTCGCCGGTGATGAACGACGCATCGTCCGAGCACAGGTAGAGCATCGCCGCCACCACGTCGTCCATCGTGCAGAGCCGGTGCACCAGCTGAAGGTCGTGGACGTAATCCTCGACCAGCGGTCGCGGCACATCGGCGAGTGCGCTCTCGGTGTTGGTCATTCCGGGCGCAATCGCGTTGACGCGGATCAGGTCCGGTGAGAGCTCGGAGGCAAAGGCCACCGTCAAGCCGCGCACCGCCAGTTTGGACACCCCGTAGGGGGTACTGCTGGAATAACCGGCCGCCGACGACATGTTCAGCACCACCCCGCCACCACGGCCGCGCATCGAATCACGGCACGCCAGAGTGCAATTGATGACTCCCATGACATTGACGTCGAACATGCCGCGCAGGTCCGCACGGGAGAGGGCGCCGAACGGCTGGTTGTACTTCATCAGGTGGCGGCCGGCGTTGTTGATGAGAATGTCGACGCCACCCAATGTTTCGGTCGCAACCGCCACCGCGGCGTCGACCTGATATTCGTCGGCCACGTCGCAGGGCACCGCGATCGACTGCGCCCCTTGCGATGTCAGTTCGGCGGCCACCTGGGCGGCACTCGCGATGTCGATGTCGGCGATCACAACGCCGGCCCCACGAGCCGCGAGCGCCCGAGCGAAAGCGCGCCCGAGCCCGGCGGCCGCGCCCGTGATGAACGCGGTTTTGCCGGCGAACGCCTGCCCAGTCACTGCGGGTCGCGCCACATCGGCCACAGCGTCGGACCACCGTCGGGAATCGTGATCTCCCCGGTTACCCGGAAGCCGAAACGTTCGTAATACGGCACGTTTTCAGGCTTGGAGGACTCCAAGTAGGCGGGGCAGTACTCGGCGTCGCAACGCTGCAACCGGGACCGCATCAGCACCTGCCCGAAACCCCGGCCACGGACATCCGGGTCGCTGCCGACGACCGCCAGATACCAATGCGGCTCTTCCGGATGCGCGCGTTTCATGATCTCCTGCAGCTCACGGCCCCGCTGGGTTCGCGTACCGAACGCCCGCAGGAAGGTGGGCAGCTGCGCCAGTTCCGCCCAGCGTGATTCCCGCCATTGATTCGGCGGATCCCATAGTGCGGCCGCACCGATGTCCGCTCCTTCGCAGGCCACCTCGACGCCGCCGCGCGGCAGATGGTGATGGCGGGTCATCGTGGCGAACACCCGGCCCAGGTGCTTCCGCCGCGCGTCATCGTCGGGCAGGATCCACATCGTGACCGGGTCGTCGAAGAAGGCGCGGCCCAGAGTGCGGCTCAACTTGCGAAGGTCAGCTTTTTGCGCCGGGCGCGCCTGCGGAGTCACCTCACTCACGGTAGGTGGCTGAGGTGAGGCACGCCAGCCTGTGCGCTGAAGGTGTGGGGGCAGGGGGCGAGGGTATTCCGATGCCATGACCGGTATCTCGAGAAGGGCGATGGCGCAGCTGGCCGCCGGAATGGGCGTGGCCGCTGCCGCCGGGCTGTCCGGTTGCCAGTCACGGCAGGCGCCCGGGTCCGCGCAGCCGCGGGATGTCGGATTCGTGTTGTCCCACGAGCAGTTCCGCACCGATCAACTGGTCTCGCAGGCGCAGGCCGCCGAGAACGCCGGGTTCACGTACGTCTGGGCCAGCGATCATCTGCAGCCGTGGCAGGACAACCAGGGCCACTCCATGTTCCCCTGGCTGACGTTGGCACTGGTGGGCAACAGCACCAGCCGGATCTCCTTCGGCACCGGGGTGACCTGCCCGACCTATCGCTACCATCCGGCCACCGTCGCGCAGGCATTCGCGTCACTGGCCATCCTCAGTCCGGGCCGGGTCTTTCTGGGCCTTGGCACCGGTGAACGTCTCAACGAGCAAGCCGCCACCAACACCTACGGCAACTACACCGAGCGTCACGACCGGCTGGTAGAGGCGATCGGATTGATCCGGCAGCTCTGGAGCGGGGAGCGAATCTCCTTCGAAGGCAAGTATTTTCAGACGAACTCGCTGAAACTGTACGACGTGCCCGCCGCGCCGCCGCCGATCTTCGTGGCCGCCGGCGGACCCAAGAGCGCAACGCTGGCCGGTCGGTACAGCGACGGGTGGATCGCCCAGGCGCCCGATATCACGAACGCGAAACTGCTCGCCGCGTTCAACGCGGGCGCGCAGCAGGCAGGTCGCAACCCCGCCACCATGGGCAAGCGTGCCGAGTTGTTCGCCGTCGTCGGTGACGCCGCTACCGCCGCGCGCGCCGCGGCGCTGTGGCGATTCACCGCCGGCGCCGTCGATCAACCGAACCCCGTCGAGATCCAGCGCGCCGCCGAGACGAATCCGACCGAGAAGGTGCTCGGCAATTGGACCCTGGGCACCGACCCGGCTGTGCACATCAACGCCGTGCAGGCGATTCTCGATGCGGGTGCCGTGCCGTTCCTGCACTTCCCCCAGGATGACCCACACACCGCGATCGACTTCTACCGCACCAGCGTGCTGCCCGAACTGCGCTGATCCTACGATGGTGTGACTCAACGATGCCGGCGCAGCGCTGCGCCGGGGAACGGTGGCCAACCGTGTGGGACTTCGAAACGGACCCGGAATACCAGGCCAAGCTGGACTGGGTCGAGAAATTCATGGTCGAGGAACTCGAACCGCTCGATCTTGTCGCGCTCGATCCGTACGACAAGCAGAACGCCGAGATGATGGCGATCCTGCGGCCGTTGCAGCAACAGGTTAAGGAACAGGGGCTGTGGGCCGCCCATCTGACGCCCAAACTCGGCGGGCAGGGCTTCGGTCAGGTGAAACTCGCGTTGCTCAACGAGATCCTCGGACGTTCCCGATGGGCGCCGTCGGTATTCGGTTGCCAGGCTCCCGATTCGGGCAACGCCGAGATTCTGGCGCTGTTCGGCACCGAGCAGCAGAAGGCGCGCTATCTGCAGCCCCTGCTGGACGGCGAAATCACCTCCTGTTACTCAATGACCGAACCACAGGGTGGTTCGGACCCGGGACTGTTCGTCACCTCGGCGACCCGCGACGGTGACGACTGGATCATCAACGGCGAGAAGTGGTTCTCCACCAACGCAAAACACGCGTCGTTCTTCATCGTTATGGCTGTCACCAATCCGGAGGGCCGCACGTACGAGAAGATGTCGCTGTTCATCGTGCCGGCCGAGACACCGGGCATCGAGATCATCCGCAATGTCGGTGTGGGCGCCGAATCCTCCAAACGCGCCACCCACGGCTACGTTCGCTATCGCGACGTCAGGGTGCCCGCCGATCACGTCCTCGGCGGCGAGGGGCAGGCGTTCATGATCGCGCAGACGCGCCTCGGCGGCGGCCGTATCCACCATGCGATGCGCACAATCGCCTTGGCGCGCCGCGCTTTCGACATGATGTGCGAGCGCGCGGTGTCCCGTCAGACCCGGCACGGGCGACTGTCCGACTTCCAGATGACCCAGGAGAAGATCGCCGACAGCTGGATCCAGATCGAGCAGTTCCGGTTGCTGGTGCTGCGCACCGCGTGGCTGATCGACAAACACCACGACTACCAGAAGGTGCGTCGCGACATCGCGGCGGTGAAGGTCGCGATGCCCCAGGTTCTGCACGATGTGGCGCAGCGCGCCCTGCACCTGCACGGCGCGCTCGGCGTGTCCGACGAGATGCCGTTCGTCAAGATGCTGGTGGCCGCCGAATCGCTGGGCATCGCCGACGGCGCGACCGAGTTACACAAGATGACCGTGGCCCGCCGCACCCTGCGCGAATATCAGCCTGTGACAACGCCTTTCCCGTCACAGCACATACCGACGCGCAAGGCCGAAGCGGAGGCGCGACTGGCCGCCCGACTGGAGCACTCCATCGCCGAGTTCTGACGCACCTGTCCCCGCGAGCAGACGCGAACTCGCACTATTTCGGCAGCCCGCGTGCGATTTTGTGTCTGCTCGCGAGGAAAGTCAGCTGATGTAGCGGACGATGCTCTCGGCCACGCAGGCCGGCTTGGCCGAGCCCTCGATCTCGACGGTGGTCGACACCACGGCCTGCACCGCGCCGTTGCCGACGTCGTCGACGCTGACCAGTGAGCTCGTCGCACGCACCCGCGACCCCACCGGCACGGGGGCCGGGAAGCGAACCTTGTTCAGGCCGTAATTGATCGCCAGTTTGATGCCCTTGACGGTGTACATGTCGTGCTGCAGCCGCGGCAGCAGCGAGAGGGTCATGAACCCATGCGCGATGGTGGTCCCGAACGGCCCCTTCGCGGCTCGTTCCGGGTCCACGTGGATCCACTGGTGGTCACCGGTCGCGTCGGCGAACAGGTTGACCTCCTCCTGACTGATCGTCACCCAGTCGCTCTGTCCGATGGTCTCCCCCGCCGCCGCGGCGAGGTCGGCGACTGACTCGAAGGTGCGCATGGTCTCTCCTCTGGTCCTGATGGCGCCCGGGTATGCATAGAACTTATGCGGCTCCTGCTGATCACCGACACCCACGTCCCGAAACGCGCCCGCGACCTTCCCGCGCCGGTATGGGACGAGGTCGCCGCCGCCGACGTCGTCATCCACGCCGGCGACTGGGTGACGCCGGACCTGCTGGACCGACTCGAGGACGCGTCCGCCCGGCTGATCGCGTGCTGGGGCAACAACGACGGCGACGAACTGCGGTCCCGGCTGCCCGAGCGCGCGGACGTGGACCTGGGTGGACTGCACTTCACCGTCGTGCACGAGACAGGCGGCGCCGCAGGCCGCGACGCGCGGATGTCTCGGCTCTACCCCGAGACCGACGTGCTGGTGTTCGGCCACAGCCACATCCCATGGGACACCACCACAACCACCGGACTGAGGCTGCTGAACCCGGGCTCGCCGACCGATCGGCGCCGGCAACCGTTCTGCACGTACATGACGGCCACGGTGGACCAGGCCAGCGCCCAGCTCGACGTGACGCTGCACCAGCTCCCTGCGGTGCGCCGGGAATAAATAGCTCGACTACAGAGCTATTATGGACCGTGGTGGAAACCAAGACCGATGTGGTCGCTGACCTGCCGCGGATCCTCGGCAGGTTTCGTCGTCAACTGCGCCGGGCCGCAGGCACCGGATATCCGGCCGGGCGGCTCTCCGAGTCGCAGGCCGAATTGTTGCGCCTCGTCTCGCACCGCCCGGGAGTGTCGGTCAGCGTCGCCGCCGCCGAATTGGGCCTCGTGCCCAACACCGCCTCCACCCTGGTGTCCAAGCTGTCCTGCGCGGGATTGCTGGAACGGACGGCGGACCCGGACGACCGACGGGTGAGCCGGCTGCGGCTCACCGAATCGGCCCAGCACGTGATGGACGCGACGGCGGCAACGCGCCGGGCCGTGCTCGCCGACCTGGTCGATGAGCTTGACGACGACCAGATCGGGGTATTGGCCAAGGGGCTGGAGGTGCTCGAAGAGATGACCAGGAAGCTGCAGGAGCGATGCACATGACAGACGCAATCGATTGCCGGCACCTGACCTATCGCTATGGCCAGCACACGGCCGTCGACGACGTGACTTTCACGGTGCGGCCAGGCGAGACCATGGGTCTGCTCGGCCCCAACGGTGCCGGCAAGACAACGGTGGTACGGGTGCTGACCACTCTGGCGCCGGTCCAGCACGGCGAACTGCGCATCTTCGGACTGGATGCGAAAAGCCAGACGATCGATATACGAAGCAATATCGGCTATGTGCCACAACAACTTTCCATTGAGACGACGTTGACCGGCCGGCAGAACGTGACCTGGTTCGCCAGGCTGTACGGCGTCCCGCGGGCCGAGCGGACCCAGCGTGTTGAACAGGCGCTGGCCGCAATGGATCTGCTCGATGTGGCCGACAAGCCCGCATCCAGCTACTCCGGCGGCATGGTGCGCCGTCTGGAAGTGGCGCAGGCCCTGGTCAACCGCCCCTCGCTACTGGTGCTGGACGAACCGACCGTCGGCCTGGACCCCATCGCACGCGACGGTGTCTGGACGCAGGTCCGCCGGATGCAGGAGCAGTTCGGCATGACTGTGCTGTTGACCACCCACTACATGGAAGAAGCGGACGCGTTGTGCGACCGGGTCGCACTGATGCATCGCGGCGCACTGCAGGCCGTGGGCAGCCCTGAGGAGTTGAAGGCGGCCCTGTCGCCGGAGGCCACGCTCGAAGATGTCTTCCGCCACTATTCGTCGGCCGGTCTCACCCAAGACTCGTCAGATATCAGCGAAATCCGGGCCGTCAGAAGGGTGGCCCGCCGTGTCGGTTGATCACACCCCCCCATTCACCTTCGAACTAGTTCGCGCTCCACACGGATTGGACAGGGCCAGAGCGACATTGAGCCGCATCGGCGCGTTCGCGATCGTGGAACTGCAGAAGTTGCGGCACGACCGGACCGAGCTCGTGATGAGGATGGTGCAGCCAGCGCTGTGGCTGCTGATCTTCGGCACCACCTTCAGCCACCTGCGCGTGATCGACACCGGCAACGTCAGCTATCAGGCGTTCCTGGCCCCCGGCATCATCGCCCAGTCGGCATTGTTCATCTCCATTTTCTATGGCATCCAGATCATCTGGGACCGTGATTCGGGCGTCCTGGCAAAGCTGATGGTGACGCCGGCGCCCGCCTCGGCCCTGATCACCGGCAAGTCGTTCGCTGCCGGGGTGCGGTCGGTGGCACAGGTGGTCGGCGTGCTGGCGCTGGCCTACGCGACAGGCATCGGGCTTACCGTCAATCCGCTGCGGATTCTGGCGGCGATGGTCGTCGTCATGCTCGGCGCGGCGTTCTTCGCCTGCCTGTCAATGACATTGGCCGGTCTGGTGCGTAACCGTGATCGCCTGATGGGTATCGGTCAGGCCATCACCATGCCACTGTTCTTCGCCTCCAATGCGCTGTATCCGGTTGACGTCATGCCGGGCTGGTTGCATGCCCTGAGCAAGGTCAACCCGCTCAGCTACGAGGTCGACGTGCTGCGCGCGCTGTTGATCGGCACCCCATTCCACCTCGTGGACGTCATCGTGCTGCTGGTGGCGCCGGTCGTCGGAATCGTCACGGCGTCAACATTTTTGCGGCGCCTCGTCGCATAGCGCATCCAGCGGCGTACCAGAAGGCGACGATACCCTTCCGGTGGCCATTCGTTACCCGACGGTGACCGGCTGAACTGGTATCCGGCCCGACTCCCAATCGTTAGCCAACCGCGACAAAGTTCTCCGGCCACGACGGGCTCGCCGGGCCCGTCGTCTGTGTTTCACTCGCCCAAGAACAGATTCCACGAGTGGCAGATGAAAGTTGGGATGGGTAGAAACGATGAAATTCGTTGAAAGGCTGTGTGGCGCAGCGGCAACCATACCTCGACGGTTGGCTTTCGCCGCTATGGGTGCTGCCCTGCTGACCGGTCTCGTCAGCGCGGTCGGCGGTTCGGCCACCTCGGGCGCGTTCTCCCGCCCGGGGCTGCCGGTCGAGTATCTGCAGATCCCGTCGCAGGCGATGGGTCGCAACATCCGGGTCCAATTCCAGAGTGGCGGAGCGCATTCGGTCCTCCTGCTGGACGGCCTGCGTGCCCAGGACGACTACAGCGGCTGGGACATCAACACCCCCGCATTCGAGGAGTTCTACAACTCCGGCCTCTCGGTGATCATGCCGGTCGGCGGGCAGTCCAGCTTCTACAGCGACTGGTACCAGCCCTCACAGGGCAACGGGCAGAACTACACCTACAAGTGGGAGACCTTCCTGACCCGGGAGATGCCCGCGTGGCTGCAGGCCAACAAGGGCACCTCGCCGGTCGGCAATTCGGTTGTGGGCCTGTCCATGTCGGGCAGCTCGGCGCTGGTGATGGCGGCCTACTACCCGCAGATGTTCCCCTACGCCGCCTCGCTGTCGGGCTTCCTCAACCCCTCCGAGGGTTGGTGGCCGACCCTGATCGGGCTGGCGATGAACGACTCGGGCGGCTACAACGCGAACAGCATGTGGGGACCGTCCTCTGACCCGGCCTGGAAGCGCAACGACCCGATGATGCAGATTCCGCGCCTGGTCGCCAACAACACCCGGATCTGGGTCTACTGCGGCAACGGCACTCCCAGCGACCTCGGCGGCGACAACATGCCGGCGAAGTTCCTCGAAGGCCTGACGCTGCGCACCAACCAGCAGTTCCAGCAGAACTACGCGGCCAACGGCGGACGCAACGGGGTGTTCCAGTTCCCGGGCAACGGCACCCACTCCTGGAACTACTGGAACCAGCAACTGATGGCGATGAAGCCCGACATGCTGCAGGTGATCAACGCGGTCAACGCCGCGGCCCCTCCGCCACCGGCACCGGCGCCCGCCGGTCCTCCCGTCGCGGGCACCTGACGGGTTGCCACCAGAGCCACATCGGCAGCAGCGCTACGGCCAGCGCTGCTGCCGATGTTCCTTTTCGGAAGGTAGCAGCGCCCCCGATTAATCCAGCAACCCGCGGCGGTCGGCGTGCAGGTAGGTGTAACACGTAGTCACCAGACACACGACCGCGGCGACACCGAGCATCTGAGTGCCGCTGACCACCAAGCTGATCGCCCCGCCGATCGCCGCGCCCAGCATGAACGTCGCGAGCATCATGAAGTAGCCGAACCAGTCCTCGATCCGCCCCCCGGCCATGTGACGTTCGATGCCCTGGCCCATTTTCACCAGCGTGCCCGTCACGTAACTCAGCGGAATAGAGACTTCGCCGTCCTTGACGAAAGAAGTGTTCAGCGCGCCGATCCCGAAGACCACGAACATGATCGGCACGAAATCGAGCAGGGTCTGCTCCCACCCGCCCAGCACGATATCGAGGGCCGTCGCGAACACCAGACAAAAGGTGGTCAGCACCGTCGGACCATGCGGGTGCTCGGCCCAGAACCGGCGCCGGCACACCGACGAGACGATCACCCCGGCCACGAAACACAGCAGCAGCGTGCCCGCACTCAATGACAGGGTCACGTCGTCCCGGAACACCCCCAGCACGGCACGCTGGGCATTTCCGGTCATGAACGTGACGAAGTACCCCTCTGAGTGGGTGAATGCGGTGGCTCCGAGCACCCCGGCCAATGCGGCCAGCACCCAGGCCAGTCTCGCTTCGCTGTCGTACATCTCTTTCTGCACACGAGCATGCTTCCAGAGCGACGCGACTTGGGCACCCCAAGGGCATAGCCGACCTCGAGTCAGGCCGTCGTCAGACGTGCGATCGAGCGCAGCGGTATCGGCAGCCAGGTAGGCCGGTGCCGTGCCTCGTATCCGGTCTCGTAGACCGCCTTGTCGAGCTCATAAGCGGCCAGCAGCAGCGCCGAATCGCGCGGGTCGATCCCGGACGCGGCCGCGTAGCCGTCGCAGAACGCGGTGCGGTTGCGCTCGACCCATTCCCGGGCCCGCGCCGCCTTCTGCTTGTCCGCCGCGTTCTCCACCAACGGCCCGTAGGCCGCGTACTCGAAGGACCGCAACACCCCGGCGACGTCGCGTAACGGTGAATCCGGTGCACGCCGCTCCTTCAGCGGCTGGCCCGGCTCACCTTCGAAGTCGATCAGCACCCAGCTCTCCGGGGTTCGCAGCACCTGTCCCAGGTGCAGGTCGCCGTGCACCCGCTGCACGGTGATCTGCTCGTCGGCCAGCTTGCCGAACCGCTCCTCGATTGTCGCGGCGTACTGCTCGAGTTCGGGCACCGTGGCCACGGCCGCGCTGAGCCGCGACAGCACATGGTCCAGCGGAAAGACCGTCTGCGACGTCCCGAGGGTCTCGGCCAGGGTGGCGTGCACCGACGCCACCGCCTCGCCGAGCCGATAGGACTCGCCGGCGAAGTCACCGCCGACCTCATGGGCGTAGAGGTCACCCTCGGCAAACAGATCGCGGACGCTGGCGGTGGCCATCGCCCAGCCCTCGGCCGCGTTGGCCGCGAACGCGGTGACCATGCCCAGCGGCGACGACGCGTCCGGATCGCCCGCCGCGCCCACCTCGTAGGCGCCGAGCAACTTCGCGACGTGCGTGTTGCCCGCGCGGCCGAGCACCCGGTTGAGCTCGATGTCGGGGTTGATACCGGGGCTGACCCGCCGGAACACCTTGAAGATGGCGCACGGTGCCCGGTCGAAGATCACGCTGGTGTTGCTCTGCTCGGCGTCCGAGACCCGCGGATAGGCGTCCAGCGGCAATCCGGCGCCGGGCTCTTTGGAGAACCTGACCTGGCTTTCGGACTCGCCCCGCACGGCCGCGGAGTCGATCAGCGACAGCAGGAACTGCGCGGCCGACGGGTCGTACAGCGCGTCGAATGCCGTGTGATCTTCGGCCGAACCGATGGTGGCCAGGGTGCTGTACTCGGTGACCGGCTCGGTGTCCCAGCCCACGATCACCTGGTAGCGCTCGGTGAAGCCGTCGGCATAACCGACGTCGACCAGCACCAGGTCCAGGTTCGTGCGCAGCGGGACCACCAGCGATACGTCGGCGGTGGACAGTTGCCGGTTGCGCCCGGCGTACCACCGTTGCTGGGGGAGCCAGTCCGCCCACGGGAGGTTTGCGGGCATTGTCGGGCGGGTCATCGGTTCTCCTCCGAAGCGGACAGCTGGAACCAGTAGAAACCGTGTCCCGGGAGCGTGAGCAGATAAGGCAGGTGCCCGATCCGGGGAAATTCCACCTGTCCGGTGAGTTCGATTGGGGTGTAGTTGTTCCACTGCTGCAGGTTCAATTCGATCGGCTGGGGGAACCGAGACAGATTGTTGACGCACAACACGACGTCGTTTTCGGCATCCTCTCGCACCACTTCCCGCACATAGGCCAGGACCGAGGGATTGGACCCACCGAGTTCGTGAAATGACCCGACGGCGAACGCGTCGTGCCGGCGGCGCACGGCCAGCATGGTGCGGGTCCAGTTGAGCAGCGACGTCGACGTGTCGCGTTGCGCCTCCACGTTGACCGCCTGGTAGCCGTAGACCGAGTCCTGGTTGGTCGGCAAGTACAACCGGCCCGGGTTGGCGGTGGAGAACCCGGCATTGCGGTCCGGTGTCCACTGCATCGGAGTCCGCACGCCGTCGCGGTCACCGAGCCAGATCACGTCGCCCATCCCGATCTCGTCGCCGTAATACAGCACCGGCGAACCGGGCAGCGACAACAACAGCGCGGTGAACAGCTGCATCTGGTTGCGGTCGTTGTCCAGCAACGGCGCCAGGCGGCGGCGAATGCCGACGTTGGCCTTCATCCGCGGATCCTTGGCGTACTCCGCGTACATGTAGTCGCGTTCCTCGTCGCTGACCATTTCCAGGGTCAGTTCGTCGTGGTTACGCAGGAAGATCCCCCACTGGGCCAGGTCCGGGATATCCGGGGTCTGGGCCAGGATCTCCGAGATCGGGAACCGCGACTCGCGGCGCACCGCCATGAAGATGCGCGGCATCAGCGGGAAGTGAAACGCCATGTGGCATTCGTCGCCGCCGGTGGAGGGGTCGCCGAAATACTCGACGACGTCGGCCGGCCACTGATTGGCCTCGGCCAGCAGCACCCGGCCGGGATACTCGTCGTCCACCACCTTGCGCACCCGCTTGAGGAAGGCGTGCGTCTCGGGCAGGTTCTCGCAGTTCGTGCCTTCGCGCTCGAACAGATACGGCACCGCGTCCAGCCGGAACCCGTCGATACCCAGGCCCAGCCAGAACCGCAGCACGTCGATCATCGCTTCCTGCACGGCCGGGTTGTCGTAGTTCAGGTCCGGCTGGTGCGAGAAGAACCGGTGCCAGTAGAACTGCTTGCGCACCGGATCGAAGGTCCAGTTGGATTCCTCGGTGTCGATGAAGATGATCCGGGCATCGGTGTACTTCTCGCTGGTGTCGCTCCAGACGTAGTAGTCGCCGTATGGCCCGTCGGGGTCGTGCCGGGACTCCTGGAACCACGGATGCGAGTCCGACGTGTGGTTCATCACAAGATCGGTGATCACCCGGATACCGCGGGCGTGAGCCTCGTCGATCAGCGCGACGAAGTCCTCGACGGTGCCGAAGTCGGGCAGCACCTTGTAGAAGTCACGGATGTCGTAACCACCGTCACGCAGCGGAGAGTCGTAGAACGGCGGCAACCACAGGCAGTCGACTCCCAGCCACTGCAGGTAGTCCAGGCGTTCGATGAGTCCACGCAGGTCACCGGAACCGTCGGCGTTCGAGTCGAAGAACGCCCGCACCAGCACTTCGTAGAACACCGCGTGCTTGAACCAGGTCGGATCCGCCGGCAGGGCAACCGCGTTGTCGAAGTCCTCGGCGGTCGGGTGCTCGACCACACCCCCTTCGACGTGACTGCCCTCCGCTGGATGGTGTGCGGGATCTTGCTTCGAGGCGCTTATCGCGTCATTCATCAAATCCACGATGCCACGGGTACCCGACGCACCTGGTTAAGAATCACCCGAAGCAACCCGACTCCGAACACGACGGTGAATCACGGCCAGCGCCAAACGAATTGACTCGATCAGGCCGGAGGACCCTCCGCCAGGGTCACGTTCTCGGTGCGGGCGACCCCGGTTTTGGTGGTGAAGCTGATCGAAACCATGTCGCCCGGGTGGTGCCCGTTGAGCGCATCGGACATCGCGGTGGCCGAGTTGATCGGGACACCGTCAAGGGCGGTGATGATGTCACCGTTGGAAATCCCCGCCGCCGCGGCAGGAGCGTTGCCGACGACGCGCTGGACCCGTGCGCCGCTGCCGTTGTTGTCGACGACACCGAGGCCGAGGAAGGCCGTGGGGCCGACGTGCACGGTGGGCGACCCGCCGCCGGACCGGATGTTGTTGGCGATGCTCATCGCCGTCCCGATCGGAATGGCGAAGCCCTGACCGCCCTGCGACATCTGGAAGTTCTCGGTCGCTGCGGTGTTCATACCGACCACCTGACCCGCGCCGTTGACGACCGGCCCACCGGAGTCGCCGGGCGCGATCGCGCCGTCGAACTGGATCAGTCCGTTGAGGGTCTCGGCGGCCCCGGTCAAGGAGTCCGACGCCTGCACGGTCTGGTTGACGGCGAGCACCTTGCCGGCGACAGCGCGCGGGGTACCACCCTGCCCGCCGGTGTTGCCCATGGCCACGACCGGCTCACCAACGCTGACGCCGCCACCGATGGAGGCGGTGGGCAGACCGCCGGCCCCGCGCAGCTGCAACACTGCGACGTCCTGGGTACGGTCATACCCGACGACGTCCACGCCGTACGTGCGTCCGTCGCCGACGCTGAAGGCGCTGATGTCGGTGGCGCCCGAGATGACGTGGTTGTTGGTCAGCACGACGCCGTTGGGGTCGATGACGATGCCGGTGCCGGCTCCCACCGCGTTGTTGTAGCCCAGCTTGGTGTTGATGTTGACCACCTGCGGACCGACCTGGCCGACAAGCGCCGACGGGTCGAGTGGCACCGCCGGGAACTGCTTGTACGGCGCAGCCTGGGCGGGCGCCGGGGGCGTTGCCAGACCCAGTCCGCAGACCATTCCCACAACGGCCATGACCGCAACCGGCCATGACCACCTGAATGAACGGTGGCGCGTTTTGCTCATCCGGTAATCCTCCTGCGTCGGGCTAATAGTCATATTGTCCCAGCCGTAAGGTCCGGGCGGCGGCGCTGTCTGGGACCACCGTAATCCAGATACCCATTTAAACGGTGGTCAGGCACCAATTCGGCGAAATGCCGGATCGCATCCGAGTCAAATGGGCACCGAGTTAAAAACAGCCTAAGCCGACGGACCCGCTAACGGCCTAATCCAATAGGCCGGTGGTGACTTACGTCACCGGGTAATGCGCCGGTTCTAAGCTGGTGGCGTGGACGCCCGGGCCTGGTTCGCTCGATCCCCGGTGGCGCGGCTGGCGACTGTGGCGCCTGACGGAATACCGCACCTGGTGCCGGTGGTGTTCGCGGTCGACGGGGACGTCGTCTACACCGCGGTCGATGCCAAGCCCAAGAAACACCAGCGGCTGCGCCGGCTCGCCAACATCGAGCACAACCCGGCGGTCAGCCTGCTCGCCGACCACTACGCCGAGGATTGGACGCAATTGTGGTGGGTGCGCGTTGACGGCACCGCCACCGTCGCGGCCGACGGCCCCGCACTGCACACGGGTTACCGGTTGCTGCGCGCGAAATATCCGCAGTACCAATCTGTTCCGTTGGACGGGCCGGTCATCACCGTGACCGCAACGCGCTGGTCCAGCTGGCACGCCTGACGTAGCAGTGACATAGGGGCGCCCCCGACCCTTGTGCTGGGCCGCGGTTGGGAGAAAAGTTGCTCGTGCGTCCTGTGGGCTGGATCACGCCGCGTACGGGAGTCGGCGGCACCCCGGGAGAACTGGAGGATTGTCATGGCCGACAGAGTGAGTGGTTCCCCGGGCGCGAGCACGGCCCCCACCGCATCGGGTCCGGACGGCATCCGCAACGTCGTCCTGGTCGGGCCCTCCGGCGGCGGCAAGACCACCCTGGTCGAGGCGCTGCTCGTCGCTGCCGGAGTGTTGTCCCGGCCCGGGTCGGTCACCGACGGCAGCACGGTCTGCGACTTCGACGACGCCGAAATCCGCCAGCAACGGTCGGTGGGTGTCGCGGTGGCGTCCCTGGCGCACGCCGGCGTCAAGGTGAACCTGGTGGACACACCCGGATACGCCGACTTCGTCGGCGAACTGCGCGCCGGACTGCGTGCCGCCGACTGCGCCCTATTCGTCATCGCCGCCAACGAGGGCGTCGATGAGCCCACCAAGTCGCTGTGGCAGGAGTGCAGCCAGGTCGGGATGCCCCGCGCGGTGGTCATCACCAAGCTCGACCACGCCCGCGCCAACTATGGCGAGGCGCTCGATGCCGCGCAGAACGTGTTCGGCGACAAAGTTTTACCGCTGTACCTGCCGACCGGCTCCCCCGTGTCGGGCTTGATCGGGCTGTTGTCGCAGACTCAGTACAACTACTCCGACGGCAAGCGCACCGAGTCGGAGCCCGACGCCTCCGAAGCCGACCGGATCGAGGAAGCCCGCGGCAGCCTGATCGAAGGCATCATCGAGGAGTCCGAGGACGAATCGCTGATGGAGCGCTATCTCGGCGGTGAAGTCATCGACGAGTCAGTCCTGATCCAGGATCTGGAGAAGGCGGTGGCCCGCGGGTCGTTCTTCCCGGTCATCCCGGTATGCAGCAGCACCGGTGTGGGCACCTATGAACTACTGGAAGTCGCCACCCGAGGCTTCCCGTCGCCCCGCGAACACCCACTCCCGGAGGTCTTCACACCGCAGGGCGCCACGCACGAGGAATTGGCCTGCGACGTCGACGCGCCACTGCTCGCCGAGGTCGTCAAGACGACGTCGGACCCCTACGTCGGCCGGGTCAGCCTGGTCCGGGTGTTCTCCGGGACCATCAAGCCCGATGCGACGGTCCATGTATCGGGACACTTTTCGTCGTTCTTCGGCAACGGCAGCTCAGGTCCGCACGGGCACGGCAGCACGCACCCCGACCACGACGAAGACGAGCGGATCGGGGTGCTGTCGTTCCCGCTCGGCAAGCAGCAGCGGCCCGCATCCGCAGTGGTGGCCGGCGACATCTGCGCGATCGGCAAGCTGAGCCGGGCCGAGACCGGCGACACGCTGTCGGACAAGGCCGAACCGCTGGTGCTCAAGCCGTGGAACATGCCGGAACCGTTGCTGCCGGTCGCGATTCAGGCGCACGCCAAGACTGACGAGGACAAACTGTCGGTCGGGCTGGGGCGGTTGGCCGCCGAAGACCCCACGCTGCGGATCGAGCAGAACCCGGAGACACACCAGGTGGTGCTCTGGTGCATGGGTGAGGCCCATGTCGGCGTGGTGCTCGAGGCGTTGTCGAACCGCTACGGCGTCACCGTGGACACCGTCGAATTGCGGGTGCCGCTGCGAGAGACGCTGGGCGGCAAGGCGAAAGGCCACGGGCGGCACGTCAAGCAGTCCGGTGGCCACGGCCAGTACGCGGTGTGCGACATCGAGGTGGAGCCGCTACCGGAGGGCGGCGGCTTCGAGTTCGTGGACAAGGTGGTCGGCGGTGCGGTGCCGCGCCAGTTCATCCCGAGCGTGGAGAAGGGCGTCCGGGCGCAGATGGAGAAGGGCGTGCACGCCGGCTATCCGATGGTGGACATCCGCGTCACCCTGCTCGACGGCAAGGCGCACAGCGTCGACTCCTCAGACTTCGCGTTCCAGATGGCGGGCTCGCTGGCCTTGCGCGAGGCGGCGGCCGCGACGAAGGTGATCCTGCTGGAACCGATCGACGAGATCTCGGTGCTGGTGCCCGACGACTATGTCGGCGCCGTGATGGGCGACCTGTCCGGCCGTCGGGGCCGGGTGCTGGGGACCGACACCGCCGGCCACGAGCGCACGCTGGTGAAAGCCGAGGTGCCGCAGGTGGAATTGACCCGCTATGCCGTCGACCTGCGCTCCCTGGCGCACGGTGCGGCATCGTTCACCCGCACGTTCGCCCGCTACGAGCCGATGCCCGAATCCGCTGCCGTCAAGGTGAAGGCGACGGCCGGTTGACAACGTCACCCGGGCCGGCCGAAGCGCGCCGACACCGCGCGGCGGTCCAGCGAGCCCTTGGCCGTGTGCGGCAGGTCCTCGGCTTCCTGGAAGGTGGCGGGAATCTCGAAGGGCGCCAGACGATCCCGGCAGAACTCGGTGAGTTCGTCGGCGGTGGGTGACGCACCCCGCGGCACGACGACGGCCGCGACGGCTTCCCCGTACATCGGGTGCGGCACGCCGAAAACGGCCACTTCCAACACATTCGGGTGAGTGGCGAGGACGCCTTCGACGCGCTCCGGAGAGATCTTCTCCCCGCCGCGGTTGATGAGTTCCTTGATCCGCCCACGGATGCTGAGGTCACCGGCCTCGGACAGCGTCCCCAGGTCACCGGTGCGCAACCATCCGTCGGTGAAGTTCGCCGCGGTGATCGTGGGATCACCGAGGTAGCCCCGGACCACGGTGGCGCCGCGCAGCCACACTTCGCCGACGGCGCCCGGCTCGACGGGCTGCCCGTCGTTACCGGCGATGCGGATCTGCGGCCCGGTCGAGCGGCCGACCAGTCCGGTCGAAGCCGCGGGGTTGGTCTCCTGGTCGATACCGGTGCTCGCCACCTGGTGGGTGGCCTCGGTCATCCCGAAGGCACACACCACGGGCGCGGAGAACTCGGTGTGCAGCGCCTCGGCCACCTCGGGAGTGAGCGGCGCGCTGCAGGAGCGGATGAAACGCAAAGCGGCGTTGGGCTTTTCCTCTGATGACGCCCGCTCCAGCAGGATCTGGTGAATCGTCGGCACGGCCGTGTACCAGGTCGCCCGCACCGCGTCGATGTCGTCCCAGAAGGTATGCGCCGAGAACCGTCCCCGGGCGGGCAGCAACACGGTGCCACCGGATGCCAGGGTCGCCAGCAACGCGGCGATCAGCCCGTGCCCGTGGTAGAGCGGCATCACCGCGACGGTGGCGTCGCGCGGGCCGAGCTGATATCCGGCGATGATGGCCCGCACCGACCCGGCGATGTTGTCGTGCGTCCAGGGCACCATCTTGGGCAATCCGGTGGTACCGCCGGTGAACATGATCATCGCGTCGTCGTCGTGCAGGCCCTCCGGGGAGTCCGTCGCCGGGTCCGGCTCGGTGGAAGCGGTCAGGCGCGCCGTGAACGCGCCGTCCACGGGGGTCACGGTAATCGGCCACCATCCGGACTCGTGGTCGTCGACCAGCACGGCACGGGCACCCGCGGCCTCGCTGCGGGCGCGTTGCTCTGCGACCGGCAGCGCCGGGTCCAGCGGAACCACGATCAGGCCCGCGCGCAAGGCCGCCAGCAACCCGACGACGAACTCGGCATTACTGCCCGCACGCAGGGCCACCCGGTCCCCCGGGTTCAGGCCGGCCCCGGTCAGTTGGGCGGCCAGGTCGTCAGTGAGACGAAGCAGGTCGCGGTAGGTGATCGGGATGCGGTCGTCGGTGACGATGAGCGCGCGCGCATCCGGCGCGTGGGTGGCTGCCGCTTCGATCAGATCGGTGAAGCGCACATTCTGCACGGAAGTCATTCACAGCTCCTTCGTCCGTCTCAACGAGAACCCTGCCGGTGCTGGTCAGCGCTGTCCAATACCGATCCGCTAATAGTCGATAAACAGCGTGAATCACCGGATAGCGACCGGGTCTTGGACACGGCAGCCGAACCGGACGACAGTGAGTGCCGAGACACCAGCCAAGAGAGGGGCGGCCACCATGACCGAACCGCTGACCGACGGCTTTCACCTGGTGGTGGATGCGCTGAAGGCCAACGATGTGGACACCATCTACGGGGTCGTGGGCATCCCTATCACCGATCTGGCGCGCACGGCGCAGGACGCCGGCATCAGGTATATCGGCTTTCGTCATGAGGGATCGGCCGGCAACGCCGCTGCCGCCGCCGGGTTTCTGACGCAGCGCCCCGGTGTGTGCCTGACGACCTCGGGTCCGGGTTTCCTCAACGGCCTGCCCGCATTGGCGAATGCCACCACGAATTGCTTTCCGATGATTCAGATCTCAGGATCCAGCAGCCGGGCGGTGGTGGACCTGCAGCGCGGTGACTATCAGGACATCGACCAGCTCAACGCGGCAAGGCCATTCGTCAAGGCGGCCTACCGAATCGCACGCGTCGAGGACATCGGGCGCGGCGTTGCGCGGGCCGTTCGCGCAGCCCTATCCGGCCGGCCGGGCGGTGTCTACCTGGACATTCCGGGCGAAGTGCTAGGACAGTCGATGACGCGATCCGCAGCGGCAGAATCGATTTGGCGTGTGGTGGACCCCGCGCCCCGCCAGCTGCCGGCGCCCGAGGCGGTCGACCGGGCACTCGACATCCTGGGCCGGGCCGCCAGACCGCTGATCGTGCTGGGCAAAGGCGCCGCCTATGCCCAGGCGGACAAGGTGATTCGGGAATTCGTAGAAAGCACCGGCATCCCCTACCTGCCGATGTCGATGGCCAAGGGCCTGCTGCCCGACTCGCACCCGCAATCGGCCGCGGCCGCCCGTTCGCTGGCCATCTCCCGCGCCGATGTGGTGCTGCTCATCGGTGCCCGGCTCAACTGGCTGCTGGGACATGGCGAGTCACCGCAATGGTCGGCCGACAGCAGGTTCATTCAGGTCGACATCGAGGCGGCGGAGTTCGACAGCAATCAGCCGATCGAGGCGCCGCTCGCGGGTGACATCGGATCGGTGATGGCGGCGTTGCGCGATGGCCTGGGCGATCACCCGATCAGCGCGCCAAGCGAATGGGCTGCCGAACTCGCCGCGCGCAAGGCCCGCAACGACGCCAAGATGGCCGAGCGAATCGCCGAGGATCCGCACCCGATGCGTTTCTACAACGCGCTGGGCGCCATTCGGACCGTGCTGCAACGTAACCCGGACGTCTATGTGGTCAACGAGGGGGCCAACGCGCTGGACCTGACCCGCAATGTCATTGACATGGAGCTGCCGCGACACCGGCTGGACACCGGAACCTGGGGCGTGATGGGCATCGGTATGGGCTACGCCATCGCCGCGGCGGTCCAGACCGGCCGGCCCGTGGTCGCCATCGAGGGCGACAGCGCATTCGGCTTCAGCGGCATGGAGATCGAAACCATTTGCCGCTACCGGCTTCCCGTCGCCGTCGTCATCCTCAACAACGGCGGCGTGTATCGCGGTGACGAAGCGGGCTCCGGGTCCGACCCGGCGCCGACGGTACTGAACTCGGGCGCACGTCACGAGTTGCTCGCAGAGGCGTTCGGCGGCAAGGGATATCACGTGACGAATCCGGAGGAACTGGAAGCTGCGCTGTCCGAAGCCCTCGATTCAGCCGGACCCGCCCTGATCGACTGCCGGCTCGACCCCGCCGCCGGTGTGGAAAGTGGGCACCTGTCCGCCCTGAATCCCAAGAGCGCCGCGACGTCTACGGGTTGAGGTTGCGCAGCTGCGCGGCAAAGAACTCGTCGAGTTTGAGGTGCCGGGCCGAGGTGACCAGCGCGCGGGCCACCGGCGATCCCGGGCCGGATGCGTTGGTGGCCAGCCCGATCAGCGCTCGCGGTGCGGGATCGGTCAACTCGACAGCCCGGATCTCGCCGCGGGTCGGTGTCATCCAGAGCCAGGTATGCGGCACGATGGTGGCCCAGTTGCCGTTCGCCACTTGCGCGAACAAGGAAGCAACGGAATCCGTCTCGACCTGGGGGTGCACTGTGACGTCATGTTCGGCGAACGCCGCGTCGATGACCTGCCGGTCGCGCATGTCGGTGGTGAGCAGGGCCAGTGGCAGCTGCGCCGCGTCCGGCCAGCGCAGCGTGGATGCGCCCGGCGGCAGCATGTCCGATCGCGCCAACAGCACATACTGTTCCTCGTAGAGCGGCAGGAGTGCCACATCCTGGCTGTCCCTGACGTCCGCCGGATGCGCGATGACGGCGTCGAGCTCGAACTCGTGCAGGCGCCGGTACAGTTCGGTTGTCGCCAGCCGGGAGCTGATCTGCACCTTTGCCAAGGGGTGGGCCGAGCAAAAGGCCGACAGCACCAGGGACGCCGTCGTGGACGCGGTCGGCACGGTGCCCAGCCGCAGCGTTCCGGTAATGCCGGACTGCACCGCGTGCACCTCGGCCTTGAACGCGTCGTGCTCGGCCAGAATCCGCTTTGCCCACACCACCAATCGCTCCCCCTCGGGGGTCAGCCCCTCGAAACTGTGGCCGCGATTGATCAGCGTCACGTTGAGTTCTCGCTCAAGCTTGGCAATTGCCGCCGACAGCGCTGGTTGGGAGACGTAACACTTCTCGGCGGCGCGGGCGAAATGGCGTTCCTGGGCCACCGCGACGAAGTACTCCAGCTGGCGGAAGAGCACCCGCACCTCCTGGTGGCCGTGGGCACGATCCCGCTGAGGCTAACGCGTGCGTCCCGGCCGGGCCAGTCTGGCGCCGCGCTCCGTCCCCGCTACGGCGAAATTGTTTGCTATGGCCCGCGGTCCCGGGATAGCCCCTAGAATGACGGAGTCGTGTTTATCGCACCGTCCCGAAGGGTGAAGGCCATGCGTCGAGCGGTTCGTTATCTGTTTGTCGTGGTGGCCAGCGCGACAATGGCCGCGGCCGGGTCGGGCAGCCCGGCCACCGGCGCCGTCCCGGTACCCCACCCCGTGCCCGGCGTCGCCTCGATTTTCCCGTCCAACGGCGCGGTAGTGGGGGTGGGAGCCCCCGTCGAGGTGACCTTCACTGCCCCGGTGCTCGATCACCGTGCCGCCGAGCGGTCCATCCACATCGGCTCGCCGTCGAACATGACCGGTCACTTCCGCTGGCTCGACGGCAACCTCGTGCAGTGGGTTCCAGACCGGTACTGGCCCGCGCACAGCCACGTGTCGGTGGGCGTGCAGGAACTGACCGAAGGCTTCGAGACCGGTGACGAACTGCTCGGTGTGGCAAGCATCTCCGCGCACACCTTCACCGTCAGCCGCAACGGCGAGGTGCTGCGCACCATGCCGGCCTCGATGGGTAAGCCGAGCCGCCCCACACCGATCGGCAACTTCAACGCCATGTCCAAAGAGCGCACCGTCGTGATGGACTCGCGGACGATCGGCATCCCGCTGAACTCCTCCGACGGATACCTGATCACCGCCTCATACGCGGTTCGCGTCACATCGAGTGGCGTGTACGTGCATTCGGCGCCGTGGTCGGTGGGCCAGCAGGGCTATGCGAACGTCAGCCATGGCTGCATCAACCTCAGTCCGGACAACGCCGCCTGGTACTTCAACCAGGTCAACATCGGCGATCCCATCGACGTGGTGGCGTAAAGCTCACCCCACTCCGGCCTGGACGATCTTCACCACCACCAGCACCACGGCGACCACCAGGTAGGCCCGCAGGGTGAACAGGCCCGCGCGCCGCGTGGGTGACATCACCGGGCGCTCGAGTGTCGCGAGATCCGGTGTCTGCCAATAGTTGAGGTCCTGCGCGCGCTCCGCGCGGGTCAGCCGCGGCGTCGGGTCCCGACGATTCGAGAGGACCGTGACGACACCCCCGAGGATGCCAACTAACACACCGGCACCCATCCCGATCCCGATGGTCGACGTCGACAGCCGCGGAAACAGGGTCGCGGCCGTCAACGCCAGCGACAGCAGTACCAGACTCCACACGATGGTCCAGGCAACGATGTTCTGCCGCAGGCTGTTTGACCACGGCCCCAGCAACGTGCGGTCGTTGCAGAGCAACACCAGGAACACGGTGGCCGACGGCAGCACCACACCCGCCAGAGCCTGCACGCCCTGCGTGATCAGGCCCAGCACATGGTCCGGGCTGAACGCGACGGCCGCCGACACGGCGAGCAGCAGCGCGTAACCGCCGTAAAACCATGGCGCCTCGGTGATCTTCCAGTGCAACGAATGCCGCTTGCCGAGTGCGTCGCCGACGGCGTACGTGGTGGCCAGCCCGATCGCGTTGGCGCCGATCAGTGATGCGTCGAGCAGGATGACCGCGAACAACACGCCGACGGTCCTGCTGCAGTGCTGAGCCAGACCCGCGGCCACCGCACCTGCGTCGGTGAAGTTGCCGGCATCGGGGGTTCCCGCCAATCCGAAGGCGGTCACCGCCATCAGAGCCGTCGCCCCGACCACCACCACGACGATGCCCAGCGCGAGATCGGCACGCGCGTAAGGGATCCAGCGCGTGGTGATGCGCTTGTCCACCACGTTTGACTGCTGGAAGTACAACTGCCAGGGCGCCACCGTCGTGCCCACGATCGCGACGACCAACAGCAGCACCGTCGAGTTGAGCCCACCAGGGAACTGCGGCGTCAGCCCGCCGATTGTGGCGGTCCAGGTCGGACGCACGAGCAGCGCCATCGGGATGATCACCACATTCACCGCAATCAGCAGGAACATCAACGCTTCCCAGCGGCGAAACGATCCCCCGGCCACCACCGCGAACAGCAACACGGCGGCGGCGGGGATCGCGACGCTCTTCGGGCAACCCAGGAACCCGAGCGCCAGCGACACGCCGATGAACTCGGTGACGATCGTCAGGGCGTTGAGCAGCAACAGATCACCGACGCTGAATGCGCCCCAGAACTTTCCGAACCGCTGAAAGATCAAGCGTGCGTGCCCAACTCGGGTGACCACGCCCAGCCGCAGCGCCATCTCCTGGTTGACGTACAGCACCGGAACCAGCAGCGCCAGCGTCCACAACAGGGCCATCCCGTAGTTCTGGCCGGCCTGCGCGTAGGTCGCGACGCCACCGGCGTCGTTGTCCCCGACCATCGCGATCAGGCCGGGACCGCTGATGACCAGCAGAGTCCGCAGCCGACGCCAGCGTCCGTTGACGTGGCCGTCGCGGCCGATACGGCCGAAGGCGCCGACGATGTCGCCGGTGTGCGCGCGATCCAGCACCGGAGGTTCCGCCACCGCGGGCAGCACTGGACGAGGGCTTGAGAGCGACGTCATGCCCTAGACCGCCAGCACCGCAAGGGGGCTCCGCGCTACGTAGGCGTCGGCCCGCTCTTGGGCGGTCATGTGCAGCGAAGCCTTCAATGCGCCGGCCCAGCGGCGAATGGCGAAAGTCACGTTGGTCATTGGACTACTCCTGACGGAAAGCCCGACCGGCTCGCGTCTGGCGCGGCAGTATCTCAGCCGGCGGATATGCCGGAGCCGGATCGGGACAGGATGGATTTCAGATACGGACTATCGCCGGGACTCATCTCGCCCTCACCCCCTCACGGCCAGGACACACGCGGGTGTCACCATATCCACCACAGAGAGACGCGAACGCCCGACAGAACGTCGAGCGCACCCCTCTCGTCGGAGCTTTGGCACTGCACGGCGTATCCGGGCCGAAGACCGGAAGCCACTTGGGCTCAACCCTTAAGCCGGGAAGAGCTGTCCTGACCCGGGGCGTCTTTCGACGTTCGGGGTCAGTGGCCTGTATCCATGCAGACGCCTCACCTACCGAGGTGCTTGCAGGTCCCATGGTGGCACTGCGATCCCAGCACGTCAAACGCGGTAGTCACGGCAAGCGCCTACCCTCGGCGGTATGGCAAACACGTTGCAGGATCCCGCGGTGGCTTCGACGCTCGAGCGGATGTACAGCGCCGCGCAGGACCAGATGGCGCAATTGCAGGCGAGGAGCGGCGATTTCGACCGCCCGATGACGGCGGCCGAGCGTACCGAGGCAATGAGCGAGTTCTACATCCCGGTGACACCGGAAGCCGGTCAGCTGCTCTACGCGCTGGTGCGGGGTAGCCGTCCGGCGACGGTCGTCGAATTCGGGATGTCCTTCGGCATCTCCGCGATCCATCTGGCCGCGGCCGTCCGGGACAACGGCAGTGGCACCGTCATCACCACCGAGCTCAGCGACAGCAAGATTGCCGCAGCCAAGCAGACATTCGCCGAGACGGGGCTCGACGGGGTGATCTCCATCCTGGAGGGCGACGCCCTGTCCACCCTGGCCGACCTGCACGGTCCGGTCGACTTCGTGCTGCTGGACGGGTGGAAGGACCTGTACCTGCCGGTGATCAAACTGCTGCAGCCGTCGCTGTCCCCGGGTGCACTGGTGGTCGCCGACAACACCGAGTCGGCCGACCTCAGGCCGTATCTGGATTACGTGCGCGATCCGGGCAACGGTTACGTGAGCTTCAACTTCCCGGTGCGGGCCACTGACAGCATGGAATTGAGCTGCTGGACCGGTTAGCGGACCGACTCTTCCAGCCAGGGCAACATCCACTTGACCCCTTCCGGGGTGAGGTGCACACCGTCGCTGCGGACCTTGATGCCGTCGACCTTGGCGGTGTAAACGCCGTCCGGGCAGAGCTTTTTGTTTAGGTCGACGATACCGACCTTCGGACGCTGCCCAATTGCGTTGCGCAACATGGTGTTCCACTGGTTGACCCGGTCCGGTTGGTCCTCCGGGTACAGCCGTCCGTCCGGTTTCTCACCGCCGCGGCTGTAGGGCACCGTGGCGACCATCACCCGTACCCCGGTCGAGCCCACGATGTCGAGCGCCCGATTCAATTCGAAGTTCAGGTACGCGTCGAACGCCGGGTCGCCGATGTGGGTCCACTTGCCCTCGTTCACCCGGTCGACAGTCTCCCAACGGCCGATGACCAGGAGCGCGACATCCGGTCGGTCCTGGGCGATCTGGGCTGCCCAGCGGCCCGGCCAGGTGTCGCATTCGGGTCGCTGCTCCAGCGTCTGACCGATGTAGCGGTACGGCGTGCCGCGCACCAGGCTGCACCCGATGACGGTGTGGTCGATGAACCGGAACCCGGGTGTGGGCGGCAGGAAGTGCATCATCGTCCAGCCGATCGAATCACCGAACACCGAAACGGTGAACGGCTGATTGGGATCTCGCGGACCTGGCGCCGGCCGGTTGTCGATGGGGGGTGAGGGCGACACCGCCGCCACCGCGGAAACCCCGGGCGGCAAGCCGACTTCGTGCAGGCCGGTGCCGACCGGCACCACCAGGATCGTCGCCGCGGCAGCGCTGGCCACGGTGGCCGCGGCCAACGGCAACAGCGGAACCCGTTGCGGCCGCCAGCGCCGGATCGGTTGCTCGATCGCCCAATACGAGATTCCGGCCACCGCGAGCGTGAGCACACAGCGGGCGCCGAACAGGTTGAGTCCCGACCATCCGGTGCGTTCACCGTTGAGCACCAGGAAGATCGGCCAGTGCCACAGGTAGACGCCGTAGGAGATCGCGCCCAGCCACACCAGCGGGCGCCAGGCCAGCACCCGCGCCACCATTCCCCGCTGCTCGAGTGCCACCGGGGCGACCACCAGGACGGCGGCTATGGCCACCACGATCAGCAGCCCGTGCCGGAACTCGCTTGCGCTACCCGAGGCGTAGTGCGTCAGCGCCGCCAGCGCAGCCAGACCGGCAACCGGCAGTGCCCGTGCCACCCGGCGTGCCCAGCGGGTCCGGATCAGGCACCACCCACGGTTCAGCGCCGACCAGTCTCTGACCAGTAGGGCTGACGCCGCGGCACCCACCAGCAGCGCCTGGGCGCGGGTGTCGGTGCCGAAATAGATCCGGTCGCGGGTGGTGTCGGAGGTGAAGACGATCGCGGCCGCGGCCGAGGCCGTCGCACCGAGCGTGGCAATCACAAAGGCGGCGAACCGAACATGACCGACGGTGATCTTGGCGAAGTAGCGCCGGGCCCGCGCGGCCAAGATCAAGGTGATCCCGATCAGCAGTACCGGCCAGACGATGTAGTACTGCTCCTCCACCCCCAGCGACCAGGTGTGCTGCAGCGGAGACGGCGCGCCCTGGGTGAAATAGTCGGTCTTCTGGGCCACGAACCGCCAGTTGGCCACCCACGCGAAGGCGGCGATCGCGTCCCCGCGCAAACCGTCGAGCGACTGGTAGGGCAGAAACTCGCGGGCGACGCCCACGGTGAGCACCATCAGCACCAGGGCCGGCAGCAGGCGGCGCGCACGCCGTATCCAGAAGCCGGTGAGGTCGATACGACCGGAGCGTCCCAATTCGTCGAGCAACAACGACGTGATCAGGAATCCGCTGAGGACGAAGAAGATGTCCACGCCGATGAAGCCGCCACCGACACCCGGAACACCGCCGTGCCCGATCAGCACCAGGACGACGGCTACGGCACGCAGGCCGTCCAACGCGGGGATGCCGCTAGGCCGGTCCCCCCGGTCCCACGCCGCCCGTCGGCCGGCCCGCCGCACGGGAGCAACCCATCGAGACCTGGGTGCAGAACGTGCCGGTGCGGGATTCTTTCCGCCCGGCTCGGTTTTCGCTGTCAGCGCGCCCTGACCACGTCCTCGTCCGGCGCCGAATGTGATGCCGATACGTCGCTGCCCCTCCTCTTGATCCGAGAAATTTTAGGGGCGGCGCGGCCGGAATCGGGGTACGACACGCGGAATTGCCGAAGAACCGCAACGGATTTGCCGCGCCGGGGCTAGCTGCCGGTGAAGGCGGCGGGGCGCCGCTGGTGGAATGCCGACGCTCCTTCGATGAAGTCGTCGGACTGCACCAGGATCGCCTGTCCTTGCAGCTCGCGTTCGAACGCAACCTCAATCCCGTCCAGACTGGCCGCGTTGATCGCCGCCTTGGTGGCCGCGAACGCGGCCGACGGACCGGTCAGCAGCGCCCGGATGACCTTGGCCGCCTCCCAGTCGAGTCGCTCTGGTGGATGAATGGCGCTGATCAGACCCCACGTCAGTGCCTCAGCCGCGGACAGTCGCTCGTTGAGCAACGCGATGCGCATCGCCCTGCCGCGGCCTATCGTCGCCGCCAGTGAGGCCGAAGCGCCGGCGTCGGGCATCAGTCCCATTCTGGTGACTCCCAGCGTGAAATAGGCCGTCTCGGCCGCCAGCACCAGGTCGCACGCCAGGATCAGGGAGATGGCGTTTCCAGCGGCCGGGCCTTGCACGACGGCGACGACGGGCTGTGGCATCGCGGTGATGGCGCGCACCACCCGATTCCCTTCTTCGCCGAAGTTGATCGCCGAGCCGACGCCGTGCCAGTCGTCGACGTTCATGCTGGCTCCGGCGCTGAAGGCGCGGCCCGCACCACCCAGTCGCACGACCTTGATTTCGGGGTCGGTCGCCGTGGCCTCCAGCAGGTCGGCGAGACCCGACAGCACCGGCACGGTGAGCGCGTTGAGACTTTCCGGCCGGTCGAACGTCACCGAGAGCACTCCGTCGACCCGACTGACCGATAGCCCTTGCAGCGTGGTCGTCAGTTCTGCTTCGTAGTTGCGCATGCCCGTCTTCCTTTCGTCTGCCCCAGCCAAAAGGCCGCTAAGCGAAAGATACATCAGTGCATACGATCCATCAATGTAGCCGATGTCACGGTCCTATGCCGATCCGGCGGCTCCGCTGTCGAAACCGGCATCGATGCAGTTCAGGCCCAGTTCTCCGAGCACCTCGGAGGTGTGTGCCCCCAAACCCGGCGCGGGACCCGAGACGCCGCCGGGCGTGCGGGAGAACCAGGTCGGCACGCCCGGGAACCGTACCGGGCCGTGTGGGCTGTCCACCGTCTCGAAGAACCCGACGGCATCGAGCTGCGGGTCATCGAACAGTTCGGCCGGAGACGACAGCGCTGACGCCGGTATCTCCAGCTCGCGGAGCAGGTCCAGCCATTCCGCGGTGGTGCGCTGGGCGAACGTCTCGGCGAGCAATGCGTAGATCGCGTCGATCCGGCCGGCGCGGCCCTCCAGCGTGGCGTAATCCTCGCTGACCCAGGCGGGCTGCACGGCATCGGTGAACGCGGCCCAGTGCTTGTCGTTGTAGATCAGGGCCGACAGGTAGCCGTCACTGGTGCGGTACGGCCGGCGGTTGGGCGCCACCGTGCGGGGGTAGACGGCGGGACCCAGTGGCGGATCGAACATGGCGCCGTTGGCATGCTCGACCAGCATGAACGAGGCCATCGCCTCGAACATGCCGATCTCCACCTCCTGACCCTCACCGGTGCGTTCCCGATGGAAGAGCGCCATCATCGTCGCGTAGAGCGCCGTCAGGCCGGCGACCTTGTCGGCCACGATCGTCCCCACATAACTGGCTTCACCGGTCAGCTGCTGCTGCACGGACGGCAACCCGCAGGCGGCCTGGATGGTGTCGTCGTAGGCCGGCAGGTCCCGTTTCGGCCCGCGCCGGCTGTAGCCGTAGCAGTTGGTGTAGACGATCGCGCTGTTGAGGGCGGCGACCTCGGCGTAGCTCAGTCCGAGCCGCCCGATCGCCGCGGCCCGCATCGAGTGGATGAACACGTCGGCGCGTTCGATCAGCGCATGCAGGGCGGTCCGGCCGGCGTCGGACTTCAGATCCAGGGTGATGGCGCGTTTGCCGCGATTGACATTGACGAAGACGCCGCTCATCCCGGGTGCCGGCCCTACCGAGACGTAGCGGGTGTCATCACCCTGCGGGGGTTCGATCTTGATGACGTCGGCACCCATGTCGGCCATGATCTGGGTGCAGTAGGGGCCCATCACCATCGCGGTGAGGTCGACGACGCGCACGCCCGCCAGCGGCCCGGACTTCGGCGACTTGGAGTCAGACATGGTGGGCATTCTCCTTGATCGCCCACGCCGCTGACTCGAAGCTGTACCGGATGTGGTCGGCGTGACCGTTCGGAACCACCGGGAAGACCAGCGGCGCGCTGAGATCCCGCACGGCATAGAGCTGTTCGGCGACATCCTCGATGGTCCAGGCCAACCGCTGCACACCCGGAGTCTCGGCGGCCACCGCGCGGGCCACCCGGCCGGCGATGGCGATCAGCACTTCACCGTTGATCGGGCAGGACTCGTGCGCGAGAAACCCCACCACGGGCGCCACCAACTCGGCCCCCATCGGCGGATAGGCCGAAATATCGAGTCCTTCGGCCATTCTCGTCACCGCGGACGGCACGATGACGTTGCACAGCACGCCCTCCGCCGCGCCTTCGAGCGCCACGACATTGGACAGACCGATGAGGCCGGCTTTGGCGGCGGCGTAACTGGCGACGCCGTGGTTTCCGTAAATACCACCGATCGAGGAGGTCAGCACGATACGGCCATAGCCGGCTTCACACATCAGCGGGAAAGCGGGACGCACCACATGAAACGCGCCGCGCAGATGGACGTCGAGCACGGCGTCGAAGTCCTCGTAGCTCAGCTCCTTCAGCGAGCCGCGCCGGACGTTGCCTGCGTTGTGGATCAGGATGTCGACGCGCCCGAAGTGATCGAGCGCCGTTTGGATGATCGCCTGCCCGCCCGCCGGGGTGGTCACCGACTCGGCGCAGCTGACCGCTGTACCGCCGGCCGCGCTGATCTCTGCCGTAACCTCCTGCGCCGGTATGGCATTCGTGCCGTCACCGGTCAGCGTGCCGCCGGTGTCGTTCACCACGATCTTCGCGCCGCGGGCGGCCAGCATCAGGGCGTATTCACGTCCGAGGCCTCTGCCAGCACCGGTGATCACGGCGACCCGGCCGTCGAATCTCAGTTCGGTCATCGCAGTTCGAGACCGTCCAGGTCGCCCGCGGCGCGCCACTGCGCGAGCAGGTCGCCGAAGGCGTAGAAGCCGGGTCCGTACGGTTCTCCGAGGTGTGAGCGGATTCCCTCGGTGCCGCCACCTTCGTTGTTGTAATAACCGGGCGTGCATTCCGAATCGAATTGGCTGTTGTCGATTGCGGTCTCCCGGATGGTTCGGCACCACGCGTCCTGCGCCTGCTGACTGGGTTCCACCGTCGTCGCGCCGCGCGCCAGGGCTTCCGCAATGACGTAGGCGATGTGCTCGCCCTGCAGTTCGTAGTTGGCGGCGATGTTCGCCGAGATGCCGACCTGGGTGAAGCCGGTGAAGAACTGGTTCGGAAACCCGCGGCTGGTCATGCCGTGCAACGTCCGGTAACCATCCCTCCAGTGGTCGAACAGCGACAGCCCGTTTCGGCCTTCGATCGTCTCCATCGAGTAGCGGCGCCGGAGTTCGGTGGTGATCTCGAATCCACTCGCATAGATGATGCAGTCGACCTCGTATTCGATCCCGTTTGCCACCAACCCGTTTGCCGTCGCGCGCTCGACGCCCTTGGTGCCGGAGACATCGACCAGGGTGACATTCGGACGGTTGAAGGTAGGCAGATAGTCGTCGTTGGTGCACGGTCGTTTGCACAGGAAGCGGTAGTAGGGTTTGAGCGCCTCGGCGGTCTCCGGGTCGTCGACGATATCCTCGATCCGGCGGCGCAGCCGCTCCATCAGCTTGTAGTCTTCCTCCTCGCGGATGTCCATGAACTGCTCGGGGGTCATGGACGCCGGATCCGGCAGGGCGAGCACCCGGGCGGCCGTGTTGCGGCCGAGCTCGGTCCAGAAGTCGCAGACGAGGTCGGGCTGCCCCAGCGCCATTCCCTCGAACGTCCAGGCATGGAAGTTGCGCTGACGTTCCTTCTGCCAGCCCGGCCGCAGCGACCTCGCCCATTCCGGATCGGTCGGCGTATTGTTGCGCACCCCAACCGAAGAGGGGGTGCGCTGAAACACGTAGAGATGCTTGGCGTATCGGCCCAGGAACGGCACGATCTGCACGGCGGTGGCCCCGGTGCCCACGACGGCGACCCGCTTGTCGCTCAGACCGGTCAGCCCGCCGGTGGCGTCCCCGCCGGTATAGCCGTAGTCCCAGCGCGACGAGTGGAAACTGTGTCCCTGAAAGTCCTTGATCCCTGGGATGCCCGGCAGTTTCGGTCGGTGAAACGGCCCCGAGGCGACCACCACGAACCGTGCCCGGATATCGTCGTCACGATTGGTGCCGACCCGCCAGCGCTGAATGTCGTCATCCCAGTGCAGTGTCCGCACCTGAGTGGAGAACAGCGCGGAATCGTAAAGCCCGTAATGCTTCCCGATGCGCCGGCAATGCTCGTAGATCTCGGTGCCGTCAGCGAACTTCTTACTCGGTATGAAATTCAGCTCTTCCAGAAGCGGTACGTAGCAGTATGATTCGTTGTCACATTGCAGCCCGGGGTAACGGTTCCAATACCACACACCACCGAAGTCGCCGCCCAGTTCGATGATTCGGACGTCGTCGACACCGGCCTTCTTCAGGTGAGCGGCGCACAGCAGGCCGCCGAAACCCCCGCCGAGCACCGCCACGTCGATGTCGGCGGAGATCGGATCACGGACCAGATCGGGCGAGTACGGGTCGATCTCGTAGAAGCCGGCGAATTCGTCCACCAGTTCGATGTACTGCCGGGAACCTTCTGGGCGCAGCCGTTTTTCGCGCTCCCGCCGGTACTTCTCACGCAGCGCAGGCAGGTCGATGTCGTCAGGTGTCGCGGTCGGCGGGCAGTCGGAAATGCCGGTCATGCCAACGCATTCTCCGGCAATGCCGCGGCATGCAGTGGCGCCGCCATGTCGTGCACGGCCGGCAGCACCTCTTCGGCAAACAAGCGAGTGCTGTCCATCGCCTCGTCATAGGGCATGGTGCCGAATTGCGGGACGATGGTCAGCTCGGCGAACGAGCATGCCTCCTGGGCAGCGACGATCCGGTGATAGATCTCGTCCGGCGTGCCGATCAGCAGATTGGAGGCATGATAGCCCGGCGTCTTCGGCGCACCTTTGGCGTCCGTGGTGACCGAGGATGCCAGCACCGCGGTGGCGGTGGCTTCCCGCGCCGCATAGGCCTCGTATCCCTTGACACCCTTGAAGTTCGACGCGTCGGCGAAGCCGTAATGGACCGTCACGTCCCGGTTGGCCGTCCAGATCCATTCCTCCGATTTCGCGGCGTTCCGGGCGTCCGAGACGCAGTACATGAACATGACGTTCTTGGGCTGGCACGGCGGCAGCCCCTCCTCCTTGCGGAAGATGTTCACCTGCTGCACTTCCCGGCCGGCGTCCTCGATGGGCTTGTTTCCCACGAACAACGGCACCATGCCGCGCCGGGAGAGGATTTCCAGTGACTCCGCGGTCGAGGACGAGCTATAGATGCGGGAGAACAGGTCGGTGCTGCGCGGCTCGGGCCGAAGCGACATCTCCGGTACCCGGAAGATCTCTCCCTCATAGGAGAACCGCTCACCGGAGAGCGCCAGTTGCAGGATGTCCAACGTCTCGTTGAACCGCTGACGGCTCTCCTCCCGCGGCACGCCGACGGCGTCGAACTCACCCTTGGACACTCCACGCCCGATCCCGATGGTGTCGTAGCGGCCGTTGGAGATGATGTCGAGATAGGCGATCTGATGCGCCAGGCGGACCGGATGCCACCACGGCGCCACCACGACGAAGGTGCCCAGGCTGATCTGCTCGGTACGGCCGGCGAAGTAGCTCAACGCCTGAATGGGGTTGGGCGTCATGCCATACGGTGTCCCGCAGTGTTCCGGCATCCAGATGCCGTCGAATCCGAGCGGTTCGGCCAGATCGGCGATGGCCAGGGTGCCCTGCACGCACTCCCAGTCCGGCGTGGCCGGTGGCCGGCTGAAGTCTTCGGCGAGCACGCGCTCCCAGTCCTGCGAGTTGTGCGCTCCGAAGCCGAGATTGACCTTCATCGTTGTATCTCCGTCTCTGTTGCCAATGGTTGCGGGGCGCCGGTCCCCATGTACTGCGCGAGGTTGCGGTGCAGGTTTGCGGTGCTGCGTTCCATGTAGGGGTTGGGCTTCGGCCCGCGGAAACCGAGCGACTTCATCCCTTGCTGCACCGCGGCCATGTTGGAGAAGTCCTGCGGCAGCACACTGCGCCAGTTCGGGTCATCCGGCGGTGCGTACACCCATTCGGTCTGCGGCTCTTCGCCTTCGGGGTACAGCTCGTAGCAGGAGGCTTCAAAGATGCACTGGTCGGGGTCGTAGCCGTGCGGCCGCGCGCTGTAGCACAACGCGGTGGTCAGGCCCTGGCCGATCTGAAAATTCGGGAAGATCTGCCAGGCTGTGCCGCTGCTGGCCAGGTGCTCGGGATCGATGGCCGGCCAGATCACGCCGCGCGCAGCGTCGTCGTTGCGGGCCGAGGTGAGCCAATGATCGAGCACCCGGTCGGCCGGCGCGTCCTGCGGCAACTCGTCGACGAGTCGCAGTGCCGCGTCCACCAAGGTCCTGGTGGTGGTCGCATTGGTCTCCTCGAGCGTGTAGAGCTGCATTTCGGCGGTGGACACGCGGGGGTCCGCCCCGGTGCCGAGCCGGATCTTGGATTTGGTCTCGGCCAGATCCTTCGGTGCGTCGTAACCGATGTTGCTGTGCCTGCCGTGCGCGGCCGCCCAGCCGCGGAAGTTGCCGAACTTGTTGAACTGGGGATGTGTGGTCGCGACGTGGTAGGTCTCGTTGAAGGCCTCCATCGCGACCTTCCAATTGCACTGGAAATGCAGCCACTTTCGCCACTTGCAGCGCATGTCCTGCAGATTGAACGGATCCAGCATGGTCGCGGCCGGCTCGAGGTAGTCGCGCAACGGCTCGGCTGCGGGGTCCATGTTGATCCAGATCCAGCCGCCCCAGGTGTCGACGTGGACCATGCCCAGGTGGGTGTTCTCCGGGGTCAGCGCGCCCTGCCAGTCGGCCCGTTCGGGGATGTGGATGCAGCTGCCGTCCTGGCCGTAGGTCCAGCCGTGGAAGCCGCAGACGAATGATTTCTTCTGCCCGCACGCATTTTTGGCGCCGGCGGGGGTGTCCACCAGGCGGCGGCCGCGGTGTACGCACACATTGTGGTGCGCCTTGAAAGTGTCAGGACCGGTCCGCACCACCAGGATCGAGTCGTCGAGGATGTCGTAGGTCAGGTAGCTGCCCACCTTGGGCAGATCCTCCACCCTGCCCACCTGCTGCCATACCCTGCGCCACAACCTGTCCCGTTCCGCGCGCGCATAGTCCTCGGAAAGGTAGGCCTCGACGCCGATCGTGACCGGGGCCGTCAATTCGTCGTCCATCTCACCTCCTGCTAGTCCCACCGCTTGATCGCGTCACGGAAGGAGTCGTCCTTGAGGAACAGCGAGGTGTTGTCCGCTCCCAGATGTCCCCATTTGAGGTTCAGGCCGCCGTCGACCAGCAGCGTCTGCCCGGTGACATAGGTGGACAGATCCGACAGCAGGAACAGGACGGCACCGGCCACCTCGCCGGGGCGGCCACGCCGACCCATGGCGATGGCACGGCGGTCCCGGTGCGGATCGTCGTCGGTGTAGGTCTGCGATGCCGGCGTCGCAGTGACGCCGGGCGCGACGGCGTTGACCCGGATGGCCTGTCCGCCATCGTCATACGCCAACTCGGCGGCCATGGTCCGGGTCGCGGCGACTATCGCGGCCTTGGCGGTGCCGTAGGCGATGTGGAAGGGCGCGGTGTTCATCCCGCTGATCGAGGAAATCGACACGATGGAGCCGGGGAGCCTGCGGCGCTTGAGTTCTGCGGCCACGGCCTGACTCGTGAAGAACATCGTCTCCAGGTTCTGTGTGAACAACTCGCGCCAGTCGCTGCGCGTCACCCGGGTGGACGGCATCCACGTCGAGGGATCCGCGCCACCGGCGACGTTGACCAGACCATAGAGCTGTCCGTCGGCACGGGTGGCGGCCTCCATGACCGCAGCCACCCCGGCATCGGTGGACACGTCGGCGGCAACCGGAACCACCGCCAATCCTTCGTCCACCAGCGGCGTGATGTGTCGATCGAGATTGTCGCGACCACGACTGACCGCGACCACGGTCGCGCCGGCTTCCGCGACCATGCGCGTCACCGTGGTGCCGATACCGCCGCCCGCGGCTCCGGCCACCACGATGACCCGCCCGGCAAGGCCCAGCAGCGCCGAGCTCATTCAATTGTCCGGACATGATAATGACGTGCATCCATTAGAGAGCATGATTCTCTCGTAGCAGCCCGCCCGTCAAGGCCGGTCGTGTTCACGCTGGTCGCTATTGTCTGGACCAGGCAATGATTGCTATCGTCCGACCGGTGAACGCTGCTCGTTACAGCGCCGCACGGCCTGCGACTCTCGCCGCAGGCTGGACCCTGACGCGGCTCACCGAGCCCAGCCGGCTGTTCGGGGCGAACGGTTTGCGCACCGGACCCGATGGCCGGATCTACATCGCGCAGGTCACCGGCAGCCAGATCAGCGCGCTCGACCTGCGCACCGGTCACCTCGACACCGTGAGCGCCAAGGGTGGCGACATCATCGCCCCCGATGACGTGGCGTTCGACCCTGACGGCAACCTCTATGCGACCGAGGTGATGGACGGACGGGTGAGCGTCCGCGACACCGCGGGCCGCACCCGGGTGCTGCGCGACGATCTGCCGTCTGCCAACGGCATCACCGTCCACCACGGCCGGGTGTTCATCGGCGAATGCCGCGCGGGGGGTCGCCTGGTGGAACTCGACCGGAGCGGCGGCGCCCCCACGGTGCTACTGGAGAACGTGCCGTCACCGAACGCCATGGAGGTGGGCCCGGACGGGTACTTGTACTTCCCGGTGATGGGAGCCAATGAGATCTGGCGTATCGACCCCGATGGTAGTGAGCCACAACGGGTGGCGGGTGATCTCGGCGTGCCCGACGCGGTCAAGTTCGACTCCGAGGGCTTCCTCGTGTCGACGCAGGTCCACAGCGGCCAGGTGCTGCGCATCGACCCGCGCACCGGGCGGCAGCAGATGTTGGCGCAGCTCACTCCAGGACTGGACAACCTGACCTTCGCCGACGACCGGTTGTTCGTCTCGAATTTCACCGGGGAGATCACCGAGATTTTCCGGGACGGCCAGACCCGGACGGTGCTGGACGGCGGGCTCAACTGGCCATTGGACCTGGCGTTCGGTGCCGACGGCAACCTCTACATCGCCGACGGGACATACTGCTACACGCTGCTCGCAGACGGCACGCTGCGCACCGCCGGAATGCTCTTCAGTCCGGGCTACCCCGGATTTCTGCGCGGACTGGCGGCCGCCGGATGCGGCGAGTTCATCGTCACCACCTCGAACGGAGAGATCGCCCGCTACCGGCCGACGGGCAGCGAAAGCCAAGTGCTGGCACAGGGTTTCGACCAGCTTTATGGTGTCGACGTCACCGCCGACGGCGGGATCGTGGCGGCCGAGCTCGGCGCGGGCCGGGTGGTGGGGATCCGCTCGGGTGAGGTGGAGGTGCTGGCCGCGGGTCTGCACGAACCCGTCGGCGTGGCCGTCACTCCCGAGGGGTCCTGCCTGGTGTCCGAGGCCGGGGCGGGGCGAGTAGTCAGGCTCGGTGACACCCGGCCGGTGATCGAGGGACTGCAACGGCCACAGGGGCTGGTCGTTCTCGATCGGCAGGTATTCGTGGTCGACGCCGCGGCAAAGGAACTCGTCGCCGTCGACCTGGACGACGGGACCCGGGTCACCGTCGCGGCGGACCTGCCGGTCGGCGCGCCTCCGGGTGTCGTGCCCAAGCCGCTGCGCGGGATGCCACCATTCTCCGGACCGCAGGGACCGTTCGCCGGCATCGCCGCCGGACCTGACGGCACGCTGTACGTTTCCGCTGACGCCGAGGGCAGCGTGCTGGCGCTGCGCCGGGAAAGATGAAGGGCCACAATGTCTGACGCGAAGCTGGCCGACCATCGCTACCTCCAGGTGGCACGCACGTTGCGCAAGGAGATCGTGGACGGGGTTTATCCCGTCGGCTCCCAACTCCCGACCGAGCACGAACTGTGCGAGCGGTTCGCGGTCAGTCGCTACACGGTCAGGGAGGCGCTGCGCAGGCTGCGTGACGACAACCTGGTGTCATCCCGGCCGCGTACCGGAACGCTCGTCGTGCCACGGCCATCCGCGGATTCCTATGTGCAGCATGTCATGTCGATCAACGACCTGCTCGATTTCGCGTCCGGTACCCGGTTCGCCATCGAGTCCGTCGCGATGGTCAGCATCGATGACGACCTGGCCGCGCGCACCGGCCTGGCCGTCGGCGAGCAATGGCTGTCGGTTCGCGGGGCGCGCCAGGCCGTCGAGTCGACGCTGTGTCGCACGGAGTACTACATCAACCGGGAGTTCGCGGCGGTCGGCCGCCTGCTGCAGCGCCACGAAGGGCCGATCTTTCCCTTGATCGAGGACCTGTTCGGGCTCAGCATCGTTGAGGTGCACCAGGAGATCAGCGCAGTGCTGCTGTCCGCCGACCTCGCGACCGACCTGGACGCCGAGCCGGGCACTCCCGCGTTACAGGTTCAGCGCACCTACCGCGCTTCGGATGATCGGGTGGCCCAGGTGACCATCAACACGCACCCGGCGTCGCGATTCCGTCATTCGATGACAATGCGGCGTGTCCGTGGTTAGGAAACTGATCGACGGGCGGTGGCTCCGTTGGGACGACGAGCGGGCCGCGGCGGCGTACGCGCAGGGACTCTGGATCGACGGCACAGTGGCGGACGCCCTGCGGGAGGCCGCCGCGCGCACACCCGAGCGGGTAGCACTGGTCGACGGCGAGCACCGTCTGACATGTGCGGACCTCCACCGGCGGGCCACGGCGCTCGCACACGTCCTGCGGTCGCGGGTTCCGCCGGGCAGCGTGGTGTCGTTCATGCTGCCCAACTGGCACGAGGCCGCGGTGATCTACCTGGCCAGCACGCTCGCGGGCATGGTGGCCAACCCGATCCTGCCGTCTTTGCGGGACCGTGAACTCCGCTTCATCCTCGAAGACGCGGGCAGCCGGATGGTGTTCATTCCGTCGGCATTCGGGCGCCATGACTTCGCGGCGATGCTGCACAGGGTGACAGCGGAGCTGACGTCGCGGCCGGATGTCGTTGTGGTGCGTGGAGATTGCGAAGCGGGTCAGATCCCGTTCGACTCACTGGTTTCGCCCCCCATGCCGCTGCCCGCGCCCGATCCCGACGCCGTACGCATGATCCTGTACACCTCGGGAACCACCGGTCGACCGAAAGGGGTTCTGCACAGCCATAATTCGATCCATGCGCTGCTCCGCCAGATCGGCGGGCACTGGCTGGTGGAGCCGGGGGACGTGTTCCTGGTGGCCTCACCGATCGCGCATATCGGCGGCTCGATCTACGCCTTCGAGGCCCCGCTGCTGCTGGGTGTCACCGCTGTGCTGATCGAACGCTGGGACGCCGACGAGGCGGTGCGGCTCATGGTCGCGGAACGTTGCACCCATATGGCCGGCGCGACACCATTCCTCGATCAACTGCTCTCGGCGGCCGAAAAGGTGCCTACCCGGTTGCCCGACCTCAAGGTCTTCATCTGCGGTGGGGCGTCCGTGTCGCCGACCTTGATCAGCAAGGCCGCAGCATATTTCGACTCTGCCGTCGTCACCCGGGTGTACGGGTCGACGGAGGTTCCGGTGACCACGGTCGGTTCGCCGGGCAATCGCGACCACGCGGCCGGCACCGACGGGCGGCCCGGCATTGCCGACGTGAAATTGGTGGACGGGGAGATCCGCGTGCGGGGGCCGCAGATGCTGGTGGGCTACCTGCATCCGGAGGACGAAGACGAATCCTTCGACGCCGACGGCTACTTTCGCACCGGTGATCTGGCGCACTGGGTGGACGACGAATACCTCGTGGTCACCGGCCGCGCGAAGGACATCATCATCCGAAACGGCGAGAATATTTCGCCGAAGGAAGTCGAGGACGTCCTGGCCGGCCATCCCGGCATCGCCGAGGTCGCCATCGTCGGGCTACCCGACGAACGCACCGGCGAGCGCGCGTGCGCCGTCGTCGTTCCGCGGGCTGCGCCGGGACCGGATGTGGCGAGCCTGTCGGATTTTCTGGGGGCGTCCGGCGTCGCGCGCTTCAAAGCTCCCGAGCAAGTGGTCATCTGGGACGACTTGCCGAAGAACGACGCGGGGAAGGTGCTCAAGCATCAGATCAAGGCGGCGCTGACGGAGGCGGAGCACTGACATGCAGGTAGCGATCGTGACGGGCGCCACCGGAGGCATCGGATTCGGTTGCGCGGCAAAGCTTGCCGAGTCGGGAATGGCCGTGTTGGGGACGGGACGGGACGAGGCGAAACTGGCCCAATTGACAGCGGCGATCGGCGACCCCGAACGGGTGGCTACCGTGGCGGTCGACCTCGTCGACGACGACGCACCTCGCCGGATCGTCGATGCCGCCATCTCCCAGTGGGGCCGCGTCGATTTCCTGGTCAACGCCGCCGGGATCGGCAGCCCCCAGCCTCTGCACGAGACCGATGACGAATCCCTGGACCATTTCCTGGCTTTGATGCTGCGCGCGCCGTTCCGGTTGGTGCGTGAGGTGCTGCCGCAGCTGCGGCCCGGCTCGGGGATCGTCAACATCACGTCGACGTTCGCGGTGGTGGGCGGCATGCGCGGCGGGGCCTACTCGGCCGCCAAGGGCGGGCTCACCGCGATGACCACGCACATCGCCTGCCAGTACGGGGCGCAGGGAATACGCTGCAACGCAGTGGCTCCCGGCGTCATTCAGACGGCCATGACCGAACACCGGCTGGCTGACGAGCGGTTCCGGCGGATCAACGTCGAGATGACACCGCACCAGCGGCTGGGCACCGTCGACGACGTCGCCGGCACGGTGGCGTTCCTCTGCTCGCCCGGTGGTGCCTTCATCAACGGCCAGACCATCGTCGTCGACGGCGGGTGGAGCGCCACCAGGTACCTTTCCGAGCGGGCGTTGAACTCCGAGTGGAAGACCTGAACGGCATCAACGCATTTCGAAGTGATGCCGGATACCGTAAAGCATCTTGGCGTGTGCCTTGACGGCCTCGCGGACGGTGAACGCGGCCAGCGGCCGGGGCGCGGCGAACCGGATCCGTTCGGTGACCCGGGTGCCACCGTCGATCGGCTCGAAACTCACCGTCGCGCGCAGCCGCACGCCGGGCGACTGGTCGGCTTCGGTCTGCACGTCGCCGCTGACCGGGACGTAGAGCCGGGCCCGGTAGGTCACCTTTATCGCGACCGGCCCCAGCGGAATCCGGTCCACCACTTCATAGCTCACCCGGTAGCCGTCCGGCGTCTCGGTACGGGACAACAGCTCGACCGACACGATCAGCGGGTGCACCAGCCTGATGTTGTCCAGGTCGACGTAGTAGTCGCGAACCTGATCAGGCGGTGCGGGCACCTGTTCGGTCAATGTTCGTTCCGCGCGAGCGATCCACCAGGTCATGCCGACTCCCCCGTCAGGTGAACTGGGCAAGGAGCGACGCCGTGCGCCACCACACCAACACCCCGAAGAGAACCACCATCGCGACCGTCGCCGCCGCCTGGATGAGATCCCGTCGCTGCCGGGGCGCATAGACGTATGCCGCCGAAACCACCGCACCCGCGACCAATCCGCCCACGTGTCCCTGCCAGCTGATCTGCTGCGAGCTCACCAGGGGCACCACGAACGTGAAGACGAGGTTGAACACGATCACCGCGACCACCCAGCGGACGTCGAGGGTGAGCCGCTTGGCCACCACGAATGTCGCGGCGAACAGGCCGAACACCGCCCCCGACGCGCCCGCCGTCGCCGTATTGAGCGGGGACAACAGATAGACCAGCACCGAACCGCCGAGGCCGCTCAACGCATACAGTCCGCCGAATCGCAGTCTGCCCAGCCACATTTCCAGTGGCGGCCCCACGACGTACAGCGCCCACATGTTCAGCAGCAGATGGGTGGGTCCGTAGTGCAGGAACGCCGACGTCACCAGGCGGTAGTACTGGCCGTCGGCGACCGCGGGCGGCCACAGCGCGAATTGCCGTTGCACGTCCGGGATCGCCATCTCGGCGACGAACGCCAGCACGTTGACGGCGATCAGCGCGATGGTGATGACCGGCATACCGGAGCGTTCCCGACCGCCGAAGCGTGTCCGCTCCGGCCTGATGGTCCGGGCGCCGGCCTGCACGCACTCCACACACTGATGGCCGACGGCGGCGCTGCGCATGCAGTCACCACAGATCGGCCGCTCGCACCGGGTGCAGTGGACATACGTCTGGCGGCCGGGGTGCCGGTAGCAGGTCGGCGCTTCGGCCGGCGACCGCGTCTCGTGTGTTTCCATCGCCTACCCACCTTAGCCACTGCCCGCCGAGAAATCGGCGGGGTAGGTATTGCCGTTGTACCGCAACGGATTACAGGGAAGACGGGCTCAGCGTTGAATCGGTCTAGCGGCGCGGGTAGCTGGGACTGCGGTCAGGGTCGGAGTCCCGGGTCGCATCGACGCGAGCCCGGTCACGAGCGTCGGACGGATAGGAAGTGTCGGTACACCACCAAGCGTCGCACAGCTTTGCCCACCAGAGCGGCACCGGAAGCGGGGAGGCGCCGCAGCCCAAAACGCCATAGGAATTCGGATCCCCGTCGCCATTACCCACCGAAGATGCCACGAATTGATCGACCAATGTTGCGGTCTGACCGTCTACGTTGATCTCGCAGTGCACATTTCCGGAAAACGGTGGCGGAATGCTCACCTGCATGCCCGCTTTGGCCGAATCGGCGAGCATCGTGTTGGTGGTGAATTCGCGACCGGTAGCGCTCAGCGGAGCGGTCGCCGTATAGGTGTCGTTGACCATGTAAATTACCCGCGCACCGGAAATGGGCGCGTCGACCTTGACGGTATATGTCACGGTGTGCGGATTATGCGGGTCGGCCGATGCCACCGCGAGGAACAGTGGTGAGTTGAACGCGGCGCAAACCACGCAAACGATCGCGATCCATTCGCGGCGCCCGATCATGACGGGAGACTCTACGCCCCACCTGCGTTGTGGACTAGGCCTTCTCGGCACACTTCGAGGTTTCTCAACCGCCTACACCAGGCTGCATATTGACGCGAACGATATTTCAAAAGAATGGTCGGCGATGGCCCGCCTCACCGAGCCGATAACACGGAAAAATATTTCAGGGTTCTTTGCACCGGCACCGTAGGTTACGCTCTGCGCGACGTCCTCAGTGAACCAAGGATTCATAATGGATTCTGCTCTGATCCGGCGCCGGTTGCGCGAAAGCACGGTGGACCGCAGAACATTCCTGGCGCTGGCGGCGGCGACCGCCGGCGCGGGCCTGATGCGAAGTGCCGCTCCGGCACGGGCCGGGGCTGAAGAACTTCGCGATCTGGATGCTGTTCGCAGCGAAAACGGCGTGCTGGACTACACGCTGGAGGTGGTGACCAATCCCGTCGAGCTGGGTGGCCGTCAGGTGACGCTGGAGACGTACAACGGGCAATTCCCCGGACCGATCTTGCGTATACGCCAAGGCGACAACCTCCGGATTCTGCTGAAGAACCGCATCGTCCCGGTGGGCATTCCGACCAACAACGCGTTCATGGTGCCCTATTGCGCGTCGAAGTCCAACGATCCGCGGTACGACACCCGGCGTGCCTGCATGCACGATTTCTGGAATCGTTGGGAGAGAAGACAAACGATCGTCCAGGAGCTGATTGACACCAACCTGCACACCCACGGTTTGCAGGTGTCTCCGGAAGATCCGGGTGACAACGTCGGCCTGCAACTGGGCCCGCTGCAAGACCACCAGTACAGCTACAACATCCCGGCGAACCAGCCGACAGGTCTGCACTGGTATCACCCCCACTTCCACACGGCGACAGCGCACCAGCTGTGGAACGGGCTGTGCGGCCCGATCATCGTCGAAGGCGACATCGACGCGATACCGGAGATCGCCGAGATGCGGGAGCGCACCATCGTCATCAACGAGATGTGGATCGCCGACGACAGCGCCGAGGTGCCTTTTGCCGTGGTGGTTCCGATGGCGGGTCACGCACCGTTCGAATCGATCCCCGCGGTGCCGTCGTCGATGTACTTTCCGCTCAACGGCCAGATTCTGCCGGATATCAGCATCAAACCGGGCGAGGCGCAGCGCTGGCGAGTGCTCAATGCGTGCCCGCACCGGTCGATCTGGTTGCACGTGGAAGGCCACGCCCTGCACCAGATCGGCACGGACGGAACGCCTTATCCCGCGCCCAGAACTCGACAGAACATCATGCTGGCCGCGGGCAACCGGGCCGAGTTTATCGTCAAAGGCGGCGAGCCCGGCCGCTACCGGGTCTACGCCGCGGCCTACGACCAGGGCCACCCCGGCGGCCCCCGCCCGTCAATGCCGTTGGGCACGCTGGTGGTACGCGGCGCCTCGACCACCAGCCGCATGCCCACGACTCTGGTCGAACCGCCGCGGATGCCGAACCTCCCGGTGACCCGGCGCCGCACCATGGTCTTCTCCGGGGACATCACCGGCCGGACCGGAATGGGAGTGCAATTCCTCATCGACGGCCAGGAGTTCGATCACCACCGGGTCGACGCCGAGGTGGAGGCCGGCACGATCGAAGAGTGGACGCTCATCAATGAAGACGTCTTCCAGCACCCAATTCATATTCATGTCAACCCGTTTCAGGTCGTCGACATCCACGGGATCCCGGACGGCGACACGAGTTGGCAGACCGAGCCGGACGTGTGGTGGGACACCTTCCGCCTACCGCCGTTCGGCCGCTACACGCTGCGGATGTACTTCCGCCCGGACGTGACGGGCACGACCGTCTACCACTGTCACATCCTGCCGCACGAGGACCGAGGAATGATGGGCCTGCTGAAGATCGACCCGCCTGGACAGCACGAACACCACGAACACCACGACATGGAGTGACGATGCGCCGTCCACTGTTTGTCGTGCTCACCCTGGCGGCGTTGTCGGCTATCGGCGTTGCCACCGCTGAGCCGTCTCAGCAACCCATGGAGAACCAAGGGCGGTACAGCTTCAACCAACAGCATCGGGACAATCTGAGTTGGTGGAACCGCACCTGGGTTCCCCAGCTCATCCCCAAGGGCGCCCTGCTGGAAGTGCAGCTGCCCAGCGATCCCATCCACTGGATTCCTTATGGCGAGCCCGATTGTCAGCCCAGTCCAGGCTGGGACTGGGCCGAGATCAGCGGTTCCTGGTACCCGGACGGTCCGCCCAGACATCAACGGGTGGCCGTCCAGCTGGAGGGTCAGCGGACCGTCCCCAACCAGAACCGCTATCGGGAATCAGCAAATCCCTACGAGTTGCCGGGTGTCTACATCCCGTTCGAGAAGCGGGTGATCGGCAGTTCGACCATCACCATTTTCGACTACCGGCTGCTGCCGGGACCCGAGGACGATTACTGGGCGGGCAGAGGGCTGGCGACCATCTGCCTGCGGCCCGACCCGATTCCCCAGGACGTGAGGGTGCTGGGCTTTCCGCCTGACACCCCGCCTACGTACGTATTGACGCTTGTCGTCGGCGTGCGCCAGGCATCTTTCGGGGGCGGATTGCCCCCCACCCCGCTGCCGCTGCCGCCGGAAGTGCACCTCGAACCGGACGGTCCGCCCGGCTCTTGATGCTATTTCCTCGCCTGCCTAGTTGACCTACTGTGACAAATGTGGAGTCACACGGAACCCCCGAATTGGTGCCCGTCGAGAATTTGCATTCAGGTGACCCGATCACCGACGGCGGCCAGCGGTACATCGTTCTCGAATCCAAGGCGGTCGGCGACGGCTGCGTAGTCCTTGAGCTGGAGTCCAGGGTGGACCACCATCTCCAGGTCATCGAGAAGTCGTTCCCGGCCGGGTACCACGTCGGCCGGGCTAATCACCGATATTTGTAGGGCGGATTTCCCGAGTCCCCTGTTTCTACGCGTGGCCACTCCGGGGCCACCGCGCAATTTCCTTATTGCACAATTCAACTCCGCGGTGGCCGTTGATCGTTGGGATTATCGGATCGGGCGTCGGCACGCCGACATCGCCGCCCTGACCTCGGTGCTGCACGACGACATCCGGCTCGAGATGCCGCCGATGCCGGAGTGGTTTACCGGCCGCGATGACGTGGTGGCCTTCCTGGCCCGCCGTGCCTTGGGGGCTCCGGGCGATCTGGTGATGATGCCGACGCACGCCAACGCACAGCCCGCGGTCGCCGAATACCGGCGTAACGCCGATAACATCATGGCAGCCCATTCCATCCAGGTCCTCACCTGCGATTCCCGGGCTGGGACACCCGGGATCGCAGCGATGACCGTCTTCCTCGATCCGACGCTGTTCGCCGCGTTTGGCTTGCCGCTCACCCGGTAAACCAGCGGCTTTGCGCCGGGCCGTGTGGACAGGTCCTCGAGGCGCCGGGAGGATTGGCGCGATAGGCGTGATCGAAGGGTGACGGATGAAGATACCGGGTGTGGCCGACCTTGTCGGCACTCTCACCGGTGGAGCAGTTCAGGCGCTACAGGCAGGGGTCAACGGGGCGGCGGGTGCAGTTGAAGCGGTCCAGAATCTGACGAGCCCGGTAACAGACCTGGTGGGGCCGGTGGTGCAGGCAGTTGCCAGCAACACCGGCCGCGCGATCGGCCTCGGGGGCGCGGTCAACGGAGCCCCGGAACCCGTCACTCCTCCGGTGCGCTGGCACAGCGGCAGACGGGTCCATCTGGACCTCGATCCGCTGCTGCCTTTCCCCCGCTGGCACGAATACGCTCCGGTGATCGAGGAGCCGGTCCGCCGGATCGCCGGGGTGGACAAGGCCCACGTCGAAGGCGCCCTGGGCCGGTTGGTCATCGAAATCGCCCCGGACGCCGACGCCGACGACGTCCTTGACGAGGTGCGCGAGACGGCGGCGGCGGTGGCCGCCGACCTCACCGCCGCCGAAACCGGCCCCACACCACATTCCGCACCGTTCGCGGACCCGGGCAATCCGCTGGCGATTCTGGTGCCACTGACGGCCGCGGCGATGGATGCCGTCGCGGTCGGCGCCGCCGTCACCGGCTGGTTCACCCGGTTGCCCGTGGCACCGCGCAGCGCGCGGGCCGCTGCCGCGCTGATGAACTATCAGCCGCGAGTGGTGGCCGTGCTGGAGTCCCGGCTGGGCCGCGTCGGAACCGACATCGCCCTCAGCGGTTCGACGGCGCTTGCGTACGGACTGAGCCAGTCGGTCGGTACCCCGCTGCTGAATCTCACGCAACGCGGGCTGCAGTTGTCCGAAGCCGCGGCGCACCGGCAGCGTTGGCGGGAACGGGAACCCGAACTCGCCTCGCCCGCCCGGCCGCAGGCGCCGGTGGTTCCCATCCTCTCGTCAGCCGCGGACGAGCACACCCCCCGGCACAACTGGGCCGCCGCCGCCGCGGGTGAAGCCTCGCACGTCGTGGTGGACGGTGCCATCGACGCCGCGATCGACACCGGCAAGGGCTCCATGAAAGGCCCGATCGAGAACTACGTAGACCAGGCCGCGAGCGGCTCGGTGATCGCCGCGGCGGGCGCACTGTTCGCCGGCGGCGGCGCCGCCGAGGCGGCCGAGGCAATCCTGGCCGGAGTGCCCAAGGCCGCGCACGTCGGTCGCGAGGCGTTCGCGACCACCCTGGGCCGCGGCCTGGCCAACGCCGGGCTGCTGCTGCTCGATCCGGGTGCGCTACGCCGCCTGGACCGGGTGCAAGTGGTGGTCATCGACGGCGCCGCGCTGCGCGGCGACCACCGCGCGGTTCTGCGCGCCCAGGGCGACGAGCCGGGCTGGGACGACGACCGCGTCTACGAGGTCGCCGACGCGTTGCTGCACGGCGAGGAGGCACCCGAACCCGACCCCGACGAACTGCCCGCCATCGGTGCGCGGCTGAAATGGATTCGGTCGCAAGGACCGTCGGCCACGCCTGCGCAGGGGCTCGAGCACGCGGAACTGATCAACGACGGCGACCGGGTGGGCAGCGTGGACGTGGGGTGGGAAGTCGACCCCTTCGCAATACCGCTGATGCAGACCGCCCACCGCACCGGCGCCCGGGTGGTGCTGCGCCACGTGGCCGGCACCGAAGACCTTTCCGCCAGTGTCGGCTCCACCCATCCCCCCGGCACGCCGCTGCTCAAGCTGGTCCGCGAGTTGCGGGCCGACCGTGGACCGGTACTGCTGATCACCGCGCTGCACCGCGATTTCGCTTCCACCGACACGCTGGCCGCACTGGCCATCGCCGACGTCGGAGTCGCCCTGGACGACCCGCGCGCGGCCACGCCGTGGACCGCCGACATCATCACCGGAACCGACCTGGCCGCCGCGGTACGGATCCTGTCCGCACTGCCGGTGGCCCGTGCCGCCAGTGAATCCGCCGTGCACCTGGCCCAGGGCGGCACCACGCTGGCGGGGCTGTTGCTGGTCACCGGTGAGGACGGCAGAACCAGCAATCCGGCGTCCTTCCGGCGCTGGCTCAATCCGGTCAATGCCGCGGCGGCCACGGCACTGCTGGGCGGGGTGCTGTCGGCCGCGCGGGTATTGCGGCTGCCCGACCCCACGCCGCAGCCGTTGACGGCCTGGCACGCGCTGGACCCCGAAATCGTCTACTCGCGCCTCGCCGGCGGGTCGCGTCCGCTGGCGATCGAGTCCGACACCCCGACCTGGCGCCGGCGGCTCGACGACTTGTCCTACGAACCGGTGGTGGCTCCGTTGCGCGGCCCGGCTCAGACCCTGGGAAGGCTGGCGGCCGCCACCCGTGTGGAGTTGCGCGATCCGCTGACTCCGATCCTGGCGGTGGGTGCGGCGGCATCGGCCATCGTAGGCAGCAATGTCGATGCGCTGCTGGTCGCGGGAGTCATGGCGGTCAACGCGATAACCGGCGGCGTGCAACGGCTTCGGGCCGAGGCGGCGGCCGCGGAACTCTTCGCCGAGCAGGATCAGCTGGTGCGCCGCGTCGTGGTGCCCGCGGTGGCGACCACCCGGCGCCGGCTGGAGGCCGCCCAGCACGCCACCCGCACCGCAACCGTGTCCGCCAAGAAGCTTCGGCCCGGAGACGTCATCGACCTGGCCGCCCCCGAGGTGGTACCGGCCGACGCCAGGATTCTCGTTGCCGACGACCTGGAAGTCGACGAGTCCTTCCTCACCGGGGAGTCGCTGCCCGTCGACAAGCAGGTGGATCCGGTCGCCGTCAACGACCCCGAACGAGCGAGCATGCTGTTCGAGGGCAGCACGATCGTCGCGGGACGCGCGCGGGCGATCGTCGTCGCAACCGGCGTCGGCACCGCGGCGCAACGCGCGATCTCGGCGGTGGCCGACATCGAGACGTCGGCCGGCGTGCAGGCCCGGCTGCGGGAGCTGACCAGTAAGGTGCTGCCGCTTACCCTGGCCGGCGGCGCGACGGTGACCGGATTGTCGTTGTTGCGCCGCACATCGTTGCGGCAGGCGGTAGCCGACGGCGTCGCCATCGCGGTCGCCGCGGTCCCGGAAGGTCTGCCGCTGGTGGCGACCCTGTCGCAGCTCGCCGCCGCTCAGCGCCTGACGACACGCGGCGTCCTGGTGCGGTCTCCTCGCGCCATCGAGGCTCTGGGCCGGGTGGACACCGTCTGTTTCGACAAGACCGGCACCCTCACCGAGAACCGGCTGCGCGTGGTGCGTTCGGTACCGACGGGCATCGGCCCCGAAGGGCCGTTCCCGGAGGCTGACGACCCGCAGGCCGTCGCGGTGCTGCGTGCCGCCGCGCGTGCCTCGACGCAGCCGCACGACGGCGAGGGACACGCGCACGCCACCGACGAGGCGATCATCACGGCCGCGAGTTCCCTTGATGGCGAGGGTGATTCGCCGTGGACCATCCTCGCGGAGGTGCCCTTCGAATCCAGCCGCGGCTACGCCGCCTCCATCGGTTCGGAGCCCGACGACGCGGCGCCCGTGCTGATGCTCAAGGGCGCGCCGGAGACCATCCTGCCGCGCTGCCGATCCGTCGCCCCCGAGTCCGAGGCGCTGGTGGACAGCCTCGCCGCCCAGGGTTTGCGGGTGCTCGCGGTCGCGCGGCGCCCCTGGGAACTCCCCACCACCGACGGCGACACCGATTCCGACGCCGTCGACGCCGCCGCGCACGACCTGGAGCTGATCGGTTACGTCGGACTGGCCGACACCGCCCGACCGTCGGCCCGCCCGCTGATCGAGGCGCTGGTGGAAGCCGAGCGCAACGTGGTGCTGATCACCGGTGACCACCCCATCACCGCACGTGCGATCGCCCGTCAGCTGGGCCTGCCCGAGGACGTTCGGGTGGTGACCGGCGCCGAGTTCGCCAGCATCGACGCCGAGGGGCACACCAAACTGGCGTCCGACGTCCAGGTGTTCGCGCGGGTCAGCCCCGAGCAGAAGGTGCAGATCGTCGCGGCGCTGCAACGCGCCGGCCGGGTGACCGCCATGGTCGGCGACGGCGCCAACGACGCCGCCGCCATCCGGATGGCCGACGTCGGGATCGGGGTCAGCGGTCGCGGTTCCTCGGCCGCCCGGGGAGCGGCCGACATCGTGCTCACCGACGACGACCTGGGCGTGCTGATCGACGCGCTCGTGGAGGGCCGCAACATGTGGGCCGGCGTTCGCGATGCGGTCACCATTCTGGTTGGCGGCAACGTCGGCGAGGTGTTGTTCACCATCCTGGGGACCGCGTTCGGGCAGGGCCGGGCACCGGTGGGGACCCGGCAGCTGTTGCTGGTGAACCTGCTCACCGACATGTTCCCCGCCCTGGCTGTCGCCGTCACGTCCCAGTACGACGACCCCGAAGACGACGAGGAACTCACCGCGGAGCAGATCGAGGAGGCCCGCTGGGCGCTGCAGCGCCAACTGCTGACCCAGCCGGCCCCGTCCCTCGACGAGCCGCTGATGCGCCAGATCGTCAACCGCGGGGTCATTACCGCTGCCGGCGCGACAACCGCCTGGGCCATCGGTCGCTGGACGCCGGGCAGCGAGAGGCGAACCGCGACAATGGGTTTGACCGCACTGGTGACCTCGCAGCTGACGCAGACCCTGATGACCCGAAGCCACAGCCCGCTGGTGGTGGCGACGGCGCTGGGCAGCGCCGGCGTGCTGGTGGGCATCATCCAAACGCCGGTGCTGAGTCAGTTCTTCGGTTGCACACCACTGGGACCGGTGGCCTGGTCGGGCGTCATCGGCGCCACGGCGGGAACGACAGCGATCTCGGTGCTGGCGCCGCATTGGCTGAACAAGGCGGTCGGCGCGGTGCAACCGGCGCCGGAATCCGAGGACTCGGAGTAGCCCGCGAAATTAGTTGCGCCGCTGCGGTTCAGCAGAACTCGAATGAACAACCGCCACTCCGGCGCTCGACGTGTCCTGCAGCAACCGGCGGGTTTTCCTGACCACGATCCAGCGGTCGTATTCTGATCTAGATTCGCTTTGGCGCCCCCGTTGATCCGCGGAAGTCCCTCGGGCATGCGGGCCTAGATGTCAGTGCCCCGCAATACAATTCGAGTATGAGTTGCAGCACGCGGGACGACTGGGCCGAGTCGCTGGGCGCGCTTGGCGAGTCGGTGTCGCGGCTGCTGGACCTCACCGCGGATGGGTTGACCAGCCCCGAGTTGATCACGACGTTGGGCGAGCTGGAAGTGCAGTGCCGACGCATCCCGGTGGCCAGCAACGTGCTGATCAATCAGCTTGCCGCACAGGCCACTGCGGCCGAGTTGGGCGGTACGCTGGGCCAGGCGCTGGCCGATCGACTGCGGATCGTCAAAAACGACGCCGACCGGCGCATCGCCGATGCCGCCGAACTCGGCCCACGCCGCGCCCTGACCGGCGAACCCTTACCGCCGCTGCTGCCGGCCACCGCCGCCGCCCAACGCCGCGGCCTCGTCGGGGCCGGGCATGTCAAGCAGATCCGCACGTTCTTCAAGAAATTGCCGAACACTGTCGATGCCGCTGATCGGGACCAGGCCGAAGCCGACCTCGCCGGCAAAGCCGCCGCCGGATACCGGCCCGACGAATTAGCCGACTACGCCAAGCTTCTGCACAACTACCTGGTGCCCGACGGTGACTTCGCCGACGAGCAACGCGCCCGATCACGCGGCATCACCCTCGGTGCCCAACAACCCGACGGCATGTCGCAGATCCGCGGGCTGATCACCCCCGAACTGCGCGCCACCCTGGAACCCGTCGTCGCCAAACTCGGCGCCCCCGGCATGTGCAACCCCGACGACGAACACCCCGTCACCGACGGCAAAGCGCCCGCCGACGCGGTCGACCGCGACACCCGCACCCACGCCCAACGCACCCACGACGCCCTGAACACCGGACTGCGCACGCTGCTGGAAAGCAAAACCTTGGGCCGACACCACGGGCTACCCACCACCATCGTCGTCACCACCACCCTGGCTGAACTCGAAGCCGGCGCCGGACGAGCCCTGACCGCCGGAGGCACCCTGCTACCCATGTCCGACGTCCTGCGCCTGGCCTCGCCAGCACACCACTACCTGGCCATCTTCGACAAAGACAAGACCCTGGCCCTCTACCACGGCAAACGCCTGGCCTCCCCCGAACAACGCCTGACCCTGCTGGCCAGAGACCGCGGCTGCACCCGCCCCGGCTGCACCGTGCCCGGCTACTGGACCCAGGTCCACCACCTCGAAGGCTGGATCAACACCCGCCGCACCCACATCGACGAACTAGCACTCGCCTGCCCACCAGACAACCGCCTCGTCGAACTCCACAAATACACCACCCGCCGCAACATCCACGGCATCGCCGAATGGATCCCACCCAAACACCTAGACTTCGGGCGGCCCCGAACAAACTGCATGCACCGGATACCTCCGGAATCCGATGGTGACGGCGGCGAACCCGGATGAGACGGATCAGCTAGCCGGACAGCTCCCGGCGCACCACCTTGCCCGCCGGGTTACGCGGGATGCTCTCGACGATGTTGATGTCCCTGGGCTGCTCGAAGCGGGAAACCTTGCCCCTCAGGTATTCCCGAAGAACCGGCTCGTTGGCTGCACTGTCCTCCCGCAACACGACGAACGCGACCAAGCGCTTGCCGAACTGCTCATCGTCGACACCGACGACCGCATTCTCGGCCACGTCGGGATGCCCGGACAGGGCATTCTCGAGCGCGCGCGGATAGACGTTCTCTCCGCCGGAGACGATCATGTCGTCTTCGCGGCCCACGATGTACAGGCGGCCGGCCTCGTCGAGGTAACCCATGTCCCCGGTACTGCTCATCCCGTCGATGACGGCCTTCGCGCCACCACCGGTATAGCCGTCCGACGCCAGCCCCCCACCGACGAAGATCCGGCCGGTAACCCGCGGCCCGACGGGGCGGCCATTGCGGTTGTAAATGCGCACCGGGCACCCCGCGACGGGCCTGCCCACCGTCTCCGGAAAACGGCGCAACTCCCGGGGTGTCGCCAGCGATCCGATGCCGACCTCGGTGGAACCGTACAGGTTGTAGAGCACATCACCGTAGGCGTCCATAAACCGGCGCGCCAGGCCGGGGTCCAGCCGGTCACCGCTGGAGATGACAACACGTAAGGAGGACAACGGGTTTCGTGCCCGTACCTGCTGCGGCAGATCCAGCATGCGCGCCAACATGATCGGCACCGCGCTCATCGCCTCGGCGCGGTGCAACGATGCCTGGGCCAGCGTAGCCTCGGCATCGAAACGGCGGCGGGTCAGCACGGTGCCGCCCAACGCGATCGCCATCATCAGGATGCCGAATCCCAGACCGTGAAACATCGGTGCTGCCAAGGAGATTCGCGATCCGACCCGCAGGCCGGTGCGGGCCAGGATGGTCATGCTGACGCCGACCCCCGAACTCAGATGAGGCGTACGCGGCACTCCCTTGGGGATCCCGGTGGTCCCCGAGGTCAGCAACACCATCCGGCCCGACGGAGCCACCCGGGGCCGCGGCACTTCCAGTCGCGGTTCGACGGCGGCAGGGTCGATGATCCGGATGGTCTCGTTGGTCTCCTGAATCTGAGCGGTGAACTCGTCGTCGCAGAACATCGTTCGGATCTGGTGTGCCGCAAGGGCGCCCGCCAGCGCATCGGAGCGGAACTCGGTGTTCACCAACACCACGTCGGCACCGATCAGCGCCGTGGCGAAAACCGCGGTCACAAAGTTCCGCCCATTGCGGCACATCACCCCGACCGGCTGGCCGGACCGCACGCCGGCGTCGAGCAACTCCACCGCCATCGCCTCGGTCATCGACTGCAGCTGCTGGTAGCTGAGCGCTCCGTCCTCGTCGATGATCGCGGTGCGCTGCGGCCAGCGCGCCGCCGACACCGCCAACAGTGTGAAGAGATTCGTTCCGCCCCGGCAGATTTCGCGGGCCAAGCGCAGCGCCGCCGCGGGCCCCGGAGGGCCCAGCAGACCCGACGAGAGCGCCGCGCGCGCCGTCGTCGCGACTACGCTCTCCGTCACGACCGAGCGTCCTTGCCGGAGTCGGCGAAGAACCGGCTGTACCACAGCCGGGCCGCATGTTCGGCGGGCCCGGCCAACAGGACCGAGGCGATCTCGGCCGGCCACACCCAGGGCGGTTCATTCGTGCGGGGCCGCTCGATAATGACTTTGGCGACGGCGTCGGCGGCCTCGTCGGGCGTGAGCCCCGGCAGCCGGCCGAGCAGCGGCGTCGGTTCGATCATCCGGGTGCGGACCAGCGCGAAGTAGATCGTCGACACGTCGATGCCGTCCGCATGCAACTCCGGCGCCACGCTGCGCAACCACCGGTCGAAGGCCCCTTTGGAAGCCTGGTAGGCACCCCACTGCGGTCCCGGCACCACCCGCACGCCGACGCTCGACACGTTGACCAGGTGCCCCCGGCCGTTCTCGCGCATCGCCGGCAGCAACCCGAGCAGCAGCCAGATCGGTCCCAGATAGTTGATGTCGATGGTGCGCTGAAAGTCGTGCGGACGGTCGTACTGCTCGTGCAGTGAGCGGCGCAGTGACTTCCCGGCGTTGCTCACGATGATGTCGAGCGGGCCGTGGTTCTCGTTGATCTGCTTGGTCAACTCGCTGACTGCGGCCTCGTCGCTGAGATCGGTCGGATAGACAACCGCCCGTCCCCCGCCGGTGTTGATCGACGCCGCGACGTCCTCGAGGCGTTCGGCGGAACGGGCAACGATCAAGACGGTCGCGCCGGCGGCGGCCAGCTTGCGTGCCGTCGCCTCGCCGATGCCATAGGACGCGCCGGTGACCAGCACAGTCCTGCCGGAAACCGCGTCGCGCAGCTTGTCGGGGTCAGATTCGCGCGCCGGGTTCGCCAACCTGCTGGCAGCCGAATCAATCGCCTGCAAGACAAGATTCATCGGCTGCAATCCCCATTCATCGGCTGCAATCCCTCGGTAACTTTCGACCCATCGGGAACCATCGAAACATAGTTATGACCCACGGTCACCGTGGCACCCGAAGATGGCGAGGGTTTGATCGCTACCGGGTTCGGGTTCCGTACCTCCGGTAGAAGCGGTCCACTCGTCCCGCCGCGTCGAGGGTGCGCTGCGTGCCGGTCCAGAACGGGTGGGAATCCGCCGACACCTCGACGACCACCAGCGGATATGTACGCCGCCCGGCGGGGGTATCCCACTCGATGGTGCGGGAACTTTGCATTGTCGACCGCGTGAGGAAAAGCGCGCCGGTGTCGGCGTCCTGGAACACCACCGGTTGGTACACGGGGTGGATACCGGGCTTCATCCGCGCTGTCCATCGTTGCGGTGCGCCGAGAACTGGCCCTGCGCATCCGGCATCTCGTGGCAGGGGTCCTGATGCCAGTCGCCGAACGGGTCCCGGTAGCAAGTCCAGGACTCCGGATCGGCCATCTCCTCGTCGGTGAGCAGCGCAGCGTTAAGGGCACGCGTGATGTCGACCGGGTCTGCGCCACAGACCAGCACCGTCATCGCCGTGTGACGGTCGCCGTGGCGGTATTCCCACATCAATTCGGCGAACAACCGGCGCTCCGGGTCGACGTAGGCGACCTCAGAGGGCGCCATGGCCGCCAGCCACTTACCGGCCGAGGCAACCCGCAGACCGCCGCCGGCCGATTCCAGCCACATCACCTGGTCGGGCCGGTTGGCCAGCCATAACCGACCTCGGGTGCGCACCACTCCGTCGAGAAGCAGATCGACAGCATCATGCAGGCGTTCGGGGTGGAAGGGGCGGCGAGCGTTGAATTCGACCAGGACGACCGCGCCTTCGGCGGCCAGCGGGGGCAATCCGGCCAGCAGCGGGGCGTGCGGGTGTTCGCTGCGGCCGCGACGCGATTGCTCATCCAGGTTGGCCAGGGCCAGTTCGACGCGATCGCTTCCGACCGTGATTCGCGCGCGCGGCGCGAGCCGGCGCAGGACCGCCAGCGTGGCCGGCTCCGGATGGGTGAGCACGAGCAGATCGGCGAACTCCGCTTGTCCGACGGCCGCCTGCGCCACCGTGCGCCCGTCGGGCAGCAGGTCCTCGCCGAGCGCCTGACTCAGCCAGTTGGCCGAATCCACACACGTCACCACCCCGGCGATCCGCACGTCCATACCCGCGGGGCCGTCCGCGTAGCCGGGGCCGACCCGAACTCGGACGTGGTTGATCGCCCAGCAGACCGGTTCGGGTTCCAGCCACGACGCCAGGTGCACGACGACCCGGACGACGTTGGAGCGTCGGTGCAGCCTTCGCAGCAACACCAGCAGGTCGTTTCGGATGGTGCAGGACAGGCAGCCGTGCGCCAATTCCAGCGCTTCCTCGGTGGTGCGCAACTCGCCGCCATCCAGAGTGATGACGGTGCGGCGGACCACCTGCCCGTCGAATCGGTGCTCGACGACGGCAGTTCCCGACTGGCGCAACAGCGTCCCGGTCACCGCGTCGGTGTCGCCCTGGCCGGCCACCAACAGCACTGGAGTTCGCATCTCCCGCTCCTTATTGAAAATCATTTTCATTAAGGTTACAGTCCGACGCGTCGCTTGTCTAAAACGAAAGGGGACCGTCATGTCATCGCGGTGCCAAGTCACCGGCCGCACAGTGAGTTTCGGCAATGCGGTGTCCCATTCCCACCGCCGCACCCGGCGCCGGTGGTCGCCGAACCTGCAGAGCAAGACCTACTACCTTCCCTCAGAGGGACGGCGCATCACCCTGCGAGTCAGCGCCAAGGGCATCAAGGTCATCGACCGTGACGGCATCGAAGCTGTGGTGGCCCGTCTGCGCCGGGCGGGTGAGAAATTCTGATGGCACGCAACGAAATTCGGCCGATCGTCAAGCTGCGCTCCACAGCCGGCACCGGCTACACCTACGTCACGCGCAAGAACCGCCGCAACGACCCGGACCGCATCGTCCTGCGCAAGTACGACCCGGTGATTCGGCGCCACGTCGAGTTCCGCGAGGAGCGCTGAATGGCCAAGAAATCCAAGATCGTCAAGAACGAACAGCGCCGTGCGGTGGTGGCACGCTACGCCGAACGGCGCGCGGAGCTCAAAGAGATCATCCGGTCTCCACGCAGCACGCTCGAACAGCGACTCGAGGCTCAGCGGGAACTTGGCCGCCAGCCGCGCGACGCCAGCGCGGTCCGGGTGCGTAACCGGGATTCGATCGACGGGCGCCCTCGCGGACACCTGCGCAAGTTCGGGTTGTCCCGGGTCAGGGTGCGGGAACTCGCCCATCAGGGCCATCTCCCCGGCGTGCGCAAAGCGAGCTGGTGATGGCGCGGCGACCACAGCGACAACCACGCCCCCAGCTGCCGATGGCGAAGAAGAACCTGTTGCACAGCGTCGGACTGGACAGGGTGGACTACAAGGACACGACTACCTTGCGACTCTTCCTCTCCGAGCGCGGCAAGATCCGGTCCCGGCGTGTCACCGGCCTGACAATGCAACAACAACGCCAGGTCGCCACTGCGATCAAGAATGCCCGCGAGATGGCACTGCTGCCCTACACCTCAGGGCGCTAGTTGTGGATCTTGCGCGGGTCGACGCCCGTGCGCTCCCACGCGTCGGCCGCCCAGGATGCGTAGACGAACCGCAACGGCAACCGGTTGATGAGCGGATTCAGCGCCCGCATCGCGGCGGCGAACCGCTGAAAGCGCCTCTCCTTCTTGTCATCCCACTTCAGATCGCAGACCTCGCGCATCTGCGGCGGACAGGTCCCCACGATGACCAGCCGGGCGTAAGCGTTCAGCGGCGCTGACAGTATCCGCCAAATCGGACGAGGAATCCTGCGTGGACCCGGCAGACCTTTGCGGATGTAGCCGGTCCCGTACAGCACGGTTTTGTGCGGCACGAACCGCTCGAGCATGCCGTCCCAGTATGCGACGAACTCGTCGTAGGTCTGGGGCTGTCCGCGGTCGCTGACGCCGTAAAGCTGGTACCAGACTTTGCTTTCGGCGAAAATCTGTTCTTTCTCCGCGTGCGACAACCGCCGGATGAAGGTGTCGGCGTTGTACAAAACCTGGTCGACGAACGTTGCGTGCGCCCAGTAGAACAATTCCGGGTTAAGGGCGTGGTAGCGGGAGCCGTCGCTGACGGTGCCTTTGATGGGCTTGTGGAAGTCCCGCACGGTGCGGCCCCAGGTGTGCGGAACCTCTGAATAGACCGTTTTCATCAGCGGCGGCGCGGTCCGCTTCGCCCGGCCGAGCGTGTCACTGAACACCACCGAATGATCGAGCACTCCCTGACCGAGCTGTTCGATGCAGTTCTCGGTACCAGCGACGCGCTGGAATCCGAACAGCTGGGTCCGGTAATCGCCGTAAAACTTCCAGATCAGTGAATCCGGGCCAAGCACCGGGGCCGTTTCAGCAATGTCGTCGATGACGATAGGCGTCGCCTCCCGAACGCCGGTGTCAAAACCCGCAGTCATCACAACCCCCTCCGGCACCCCCCGATGCCATTGAAGCAGAGACACAAAAACGTACTTTTGTGTCAACGATACCATTCGAGTCGGTGGATGCCTCGGCATCACCGCCGGGTGGGAAGAAGTGGAGCATGGTTACGAGGGGTCCGGGCACCAGTACCGCGTCCATCGAGGACACCATCCTGGACACCGCGCGCGCGGTCTTCGAGACCTACGGGGTGCGCCGCGCCAACATCGAGGATGTCGCGGCCCGGGCCGGGGTCAGCCGCAGCACCATCTACCGGCGCTTCCCTACCAAAGACGAGTTGTTCGAGGCCGTGGTGCGGCGTGAGGCTGAATTGTTCTTTACCACGCTGGACCAGGCCACTACCGGTTGCAGTCCGCAGGAAGCGGTTGTCGAGGCGTTCACGTTGGGGGTACGACTGATCGGGGACTCGCCGCTGTATTCGCGCATCGCCGAGAGCGAGCCCCAGCTGTTCGGGATGTTTTCGCGTTCCGACGTGTTTCCGATCGGCAGGTTCGCCGACGGCATCGCTCACACCCTGCGGCGCTGCGGCACCGACATCCCTGACGCCGATCTGGCCAACATCGCCGACATCCTGCTGCGGGTCGCCGTGGGCATCATCGTTTTTCCGACCGACCATCTCGACACCTCGGATCAGGTGGCGGTTCGCGCGTATGCCGCGCGCTACCTGGTTCCGATCATCAGCGCGTAGGTCGTGGCCGCCGCTCAGTACCGCAAGTGAAACTGTCGCCGGGCATCACTAACCTGTATGTGTGGCGCAGGCTCCGCGGACCCGCTATGCCACCTGCGGCGAGGTGGACATCGCCTACCAGGTGTTCGGTGACGGCCCCCTGGACCTGCTGGTATTGCCCGGTCCCTCGATCCCGATCGACACCGTCGATGCCGAGCCGTCGATGTACCGCTTCCACCGCCGGCTGGCGTCGTTCGCCCGGGTGATCCGCTATGACCAGCGGGGCATTGGTTTGTCGTCGCGGGTCTCGTCGCCGGACATGATCGGACCCAAGCACTGGGCCCAGGACGCGATCGCCGTGATGAACGCCGTCGGGTGTGAGCGGGCGACGATCCTGGCCCCCGGCTTCACCTCGATGACCGGATTGGTGCTCGCGGCCGACTATCCCGAACGGGTGAGCAGTCTGGTGTGCATCAACGGCGCGGCCCGGACGCTGCGCGCGCCCGATTACCCGATCGGCAGCGAACTCGTCGACTCGGACCCGTTCACCACCATCGGCATCGAACCCGACGCAGTGGAGCAGGGCTTCGACATCCTCAGCATCATCGCGCCGTCGGTCGCCGACGACAACGCGTTCCGGGCGTGGTGGGACATGGCCGGCAACCGGGCCGCGTCGCCGAGCATGGCCCGGACGATCATCAACGCGGTCCGGCATTCCGACGTGCGCGACACCCTGCCGCGCATCACCGCGCCGACCCTGGTGCTGCATCGGGACAACCGGGGCTTCAGCCCGATCGAACACGGCCGCTACCTCGCCGACCAGATCGCCGGAGCACGCATGATCGAGCTTCCGGGCGAGGACACGCTGTACTGGGTGGGCGATGCCGCCGCCATGCTCGACGAGATCGAGGAGTTCGTCACCGGAGTGCGGGGCGGCGGCGATGCCGAACGGGTGCTGACCACGATCGTGTTCACCGACATCGTCGGCTCGACGCAGCGGGCCGCCGCGCTCGGTGACTACCGGTGGCGCGACCTGCTCGACAACCACGACACCATCGTGCGCCACGAAATCCAGCGGTTCGGCGGTCGGGAGGTCAACACCGCCGGCGACGGTTTCGTTGCGACGTTCACCAGCCCCAGCGCCGCCCTGGCCTGCGGCGACGCCGTGATCGAGGCGGTGCGCGTGCTCGGCATCGAGATCCGGGTGGGCATCCACGCCGGCGAAGTCGAAGTGCGCGGCGCTGACGTGGCGGGGATGGCCGTACACATCGCCGCACGCGTGGGCTCGCTGGCCGGGCCCAGCGAGGTGCTGGTCTCCTCGACCGTGCGCGACATCGTGACCGGTTCCCGGCACCGGTTCACCAGCCGCGGCGAGCGTGAACTCAAAGGCGTGCCGGGACAGTGGAGCGTGTGCGCGCTGGTCCGGGAACGCGCGCGGGTCGGCTCCTGAAACCCCTTGTACGCTGGGGTTTACCTGTGTGAACCGAGGAGGACCGTGGCAACGCCGCTGGTGGAGAACTCCGAGCGGCAGCGTGTCCGTCTCGATGTTTCCGGGATGTCGTGCGCGGCGTGCGCGAGCCGCGTCGAGACCAAGCTGAACAAGGTGCCCGGCGTGCGCGCGTCGGTGAACTTCGCCACCCGGGTGGCGACGATCGACACCGTCGACGTGCCCGTCGACGAGCTCTGCGACGTGGTTGCGCAGGCTGGTTACCAGGCTGTCCCGCACAACGAGGCCGCGGCGGCGGCAGCCCCCGGGCAGGACCCCGACGCCCGGCACGCCCGCAGCCTGCTGCGCCGGCTGCTGATCGCCGCGGTGTTGTTCGTGCCGCTGGCCGACCTGTCCAGCATGATGGCCATCGTGCCGAGCGCCCGGTTCCCCGGGTGGGGCTACGTGCTGGCCGCGCTGGCCGCCCCGATCGTCACGTGGGCGGCATGGCCCTTCCATTCCGTCGCGTTGCGTAATGCCCGGCACCGGACGGCGTCGATGGAGACGCTGATCTCGGTGGGCATCGTGTCCGCCACCGTCTGGTCGCTGGCGACCGTTTTCATCCCGAAACCGCCTCGTCAGACGCAGGGAGTGTGGCAGGCGATCCTGCACAGCGACGCGATCTACCTCGAGGTGGCGGCCGGCGTCACGGTCTTCGTGCTTGCTGGCCGCTACTTCGAGGCGCGGGCCAAGTCGAAGGCCGGCGGCGCGCTGCGCGCCCTGGCCGCGCTCGGCGCCAGAAATGTGGCGGTGCTTCTCGACGACGGTTCCGAGCTGGTCATTCCGGCCGGTGAGCTCAAGAAGCGCCAGCGCTTCGTGACGCGGCCTGGTGAAACGATCGCCGCCGACGGCATGGTCGTGGAGGGCTCCGCGGCGATCGACACCAGCGCCATGACCGGCGAAGCCAAACCGGTGCGCGTCAATCCGGACAGCGCCGTCGTAGGTGGCACCGTCGTACTCGACGGCAGGCTGATCATCGAAGCCACCGCCGTCGGCGCCGATAGCCAGTTCGCCGCCATGGTCCGCCTGGTCGAAGAGGCCCAAGCCCAGAAAGCCCGCGCTCAGCGCCTCGCCGACCGCATCTCGGCGGTCTTCGTCCCCGCGGTGTTCGCGATCGCGTTGCTGGCCGGCACGGCATGGCTGATCAGCGGTGCCGGGGCGGAGCGCGCCTTCTCCGTCACGCTCGGCGTGCTGGTGATCGCCTGCCCATGCGCGCTGGGACTGGCGACGCCGACCGCCATGATGGTCGCCTCGGGCCGGGGCGCCCAGCTGGGGATCTTCATCAAGGGCTACCGGGCGCTGGAGACGGTGCACGGCGTCGACACTGTGGTGTTCGACAAGACGGGCACGTTGACCGTCGGCCAACTCAGCGTGAGCGCGGTGACGACCGTGGCCGCCAGTGACGGTGACGAGCTCTTGCGCCTCGCCTCGGCGGTGGAAGCCGCCTCCGAGCACGCGGTGGCGACGGCGATTGTGGCCGCGTCGCCGGATCCGTTGGACGTCAAGGATTTTGTCGCGGTGGCCGGCTGCGGCGTGGCCGGAGTCGTCGACGGCCGGCGGGTTGAAGTGGGCAAGCCGTCCTGGGTCACCCGCGACGCCCCGGGCGACGACGTGCTCGAGGCAGCCCGGCGGGACGGCGAATCCCGCGGCGAGACGGTGGTTTTCATCTCGGTCGACGGCGCGGCACGAGCAGCCGTCGCGATCTCGGACACCGTGAAGGAATCGGCACCGGATGCAGTGGCCGCGCTGCACCGGCGCGGGATGCGGACGGTCCTGCTCACCGGCGACAACAGGGCTGCCGCGCAGGCCGTCGCCGCCCGGGTCGGCATCGAGACGGTGATCGCCGAAGTGTTGCCGCAGGGCAAGGTCGAGGCGATCGAACAGTTGCGCGCCGAAGGCCGGACCGTGGCGATGGTCGGCGACGGTATCAACGACGGGCCCGCACTGGCCTGTGCCGATTTGGGTTTGGCGATAGGGCGGGGCACCGACGTCGCGATCGGCGCCGCGGACATCATCCTGGTGCGCGACGATCTGGACATCGTGCCGCAGTCCCTGGACCTGGCGCGCGCGACCATGCGCACCATCCGGATGAACATGGTGTGGGCGTTCGGCTACAACGTGGCGGCAATCCCGGTGGCCGCCGCCGGCCTGCTCAATCCGCTGATCGCCGGGGCCGCGATGGCCTTCTCGTCGTTCTTCGTGGTGTCAAACAGCTTGCGGCTGCGCAACTTTGGCACCCGCCCCACTGCGCCGACTGTGAATTTGCCGACGCAACACGCTGATTGAGCGTCGCGTATTTCACAGTGGGGGGCATGCGGGGTCCCGGGTAGACTGAATCCCATGGCCGAACAGACCTTTTCCGTGACCGGGTTGCACTGCGGGGGCTGTGTGGCGACCATCACCACCGCGTTGACCGAACTCAAGCCGGTGACCGCGGTCAGCATCGACCTGAACACCGAAGGTGAATCCGCCGTACATGTTTCGACGAATGTCGAGCTGACGCGGGAGCAGGTTCAGGCCGCCCTGAAAGGCGAGGGAAACTTCACGGTCGTCGGCTAGCGCCGCATCCGCGACAACTCGCGCAGCATCGCGTTGTACGCCTCCAGATCGTCGTCGGCGTAGTCGCTGTCGGCGTGCCGATCACCGCGCGACGCGTCCTTGCGATCCTGGCGCGCCCACTGGGTGACCAACGCCACGATCACGATGATGACCGGGACTTCGGTGAGGCTCCATGCAATTCCGCCGCCCAAATGCTGGTCGGAGATGATGCTGGCCAGCCACGGCAGGTTGACCGAACGGTAGAACGTCTCGCCGACCGGTTCGGCCGTCGTCATGAGCGCGATGCCGAAGAAGGCGTGGAACGGCATGACCGCGAACAGCAGGCCGATGCGGCCGGGGTAGGGCAGCCGGCGTGGGCCGGGGTCGATTCCGATGATCGCCCAATAGAACAGGTACCCGACGAGCAGGAAGTGGACGGCCATGAACTCGTGGCCCCAGTGGTAGCGGACCAGCGTGTTGAACAGCGGCGTGAAGTAGACGACGTACGGCGAGCCGACGAACAGCACGAAGGCGATGATCGGGTTCGAGAAGAACGCCGTGACCCGGGAGTGCAGCAGCCAGGTCAGCCATTCACGCGGCCCCGGCGGCTGTCCCTTACCGGCGGCCGGCAATACCCGCAATGCCAGGGTCACCGGGCCACCCATCACCAGCAGCACCGGGATGAACATGTTGAGGATCATGTGTTCGGCCATATGGATGCTGAACACCGCTGAGCCGTAGGCGCGCACACCGGAGCTACTGGTGAACACCAGCGAGACACACCCGGTCAGCCACGCCACGAGCCGGCCGACCGGCCACGCGTTCCCGCTGCGGCGCAACCGCACGTAGCCCGCCACGTACCCGGCCGCCAGCACCACCCCGGCCATTCCCACCAGGCTGTCGAAACGCCATAGCGTCAGCACCGTCGCGACGGTCGGTGGCCGCGGCAGTTCGTAACCAAGAAACACGTCCCAGCCGGTGAACCGGTGCGCGAGAAATCGGGGTGCGATCTGACAGGCCGTCGCTGCGACCGCCGCCAGGGCGGCCACCATGGCCAGGGCTGCGGCGGCGCCGGCGGGTCGGGGCGGTGCGCCGCGCAGCGCCCAGCAGTCGGCCAGCCAGACGATGAGCACCAGGACGCCCGCGAGCAATCCCAGGCGGGCAAAGTCCGAACCGAACGTCCAGTCCGGCACCAGCAGGTACAGCAGCATCGCGCCGTAGCCCACGACCAGTGCGCCGAAGCACACCTGCAGCACCTGCACAGCGCGGTTGGGGCTGGTTCGGGTCATCGCGCCGACCGCCTTGAGCCCGGTCAGCCCCGCCATCGCAACCGCGAAGACGATCGCGGCGCTGGTTGCGTAATCGTGGTCGGGACCCTGTCCAGCGTTACCGGTGACGGCGGTGGCCACGACGCCGATCACCGTCGGGATGAGCAGTACCGCATGGCCGACCCAGCGGGTGTTCAGGCGCAGCGTCACCGCGACCGGAAGCGCGAAGACGGCCAACACGATCCAGGCCCGGGCGACCTCGGAGACGCCGATGGCATCGAAGACGGCCCCACTGCGCAGCAGCGCGGCCGGCCGCACACCGGTGTCGTGGGACGCCTGGATCACCACCATCGCTGCGGCCGCCAATACCCACGCGAGCGAAACACGCTCGGCCAGCAGGTGGATCCTGAATGCCGGGGCATCGATCAGCCCGTCCGGCTCCGGCCGCGCCGTCACCACGACCAGCAGCAGCGCACCCAGACACAGCGCGCCCAGCAACGACGCGACGAAATATCCGACCGGTTCGGCGGCGCTGACGAAGGCGCCGGGAAACGGGTTGCCGGCTTCGGCATAGCGGCGTGGCCCGGAGCTCAGGCCGTAGCCGGCCAGGGCGGCCACGACCGCCAGGAACCCGGCGGCCAGTACCGCCGTCCTCGGGGAGGGCGTACGGGCCGCGTGCGCACGCGCGTCGGTGTCCGCACTCGGCGCGTCACTTTCCACCCTTGCAGCTTACGACCGCTTGTCGTAGCTCTTGGCGCCCGCGGCGCCTATTCTTCGATGACTGTGGGGGCTGTGGGCAAGGACGCGCGGGCATGATCGAGGATCTGCCGCTGCGGTGGATGGTCACCGGCTTGTTCCTGATCAGTGCGGCGGGCTTCGTTCTCGTCACCGACCGGAGGTCCTGGACCTCGGTGGTCAGCCACGGACTGCACGTGACGATGGCCCTCGCCATGGCGGCGATGGCCTGGCCGGAGGGGCTCGGATTGCCCCCGACACCGGCCGAGGCGTTCTTTCTGGCAGCGGCGTTGTGGTTCCTTGTCGCCGCCGTCTTCGCCACCCGCATGATCGGCACACGCCTGGCGCGTGGTTACCACGCACTGAAGATGGCGGCGATGGCGTGGATGTACGCCGCCATGGGTGGCCATCTGGCGCCCGAACACCTGCCGACCATGAGCGCCATGGACATGCCGGAGATGGAGGCGATGCCCAGCAACTCCTCGCACGGCTGGATCACCACGGTGAACTGGATCTGGGCCGGCGTGTTCGTGCTCGCCACGTTCGTGTGGGGCTACCTCTTCCTGATCCTGCGCAGGCGAGGGGTGTGGCGCTCGAGAGTCGGCACCGCCGTTCAGGCAATGACGGCCGCGGGTATGGCGATCATGTTCGCGGTCCTGGTGTTTCAGGCCTGACCTTCACACCGGCGCGAACAGCCGCGCCAGCAGGCTGCGCACCGGCTCTGCCGGTGCGGCGATCTCGGCGACGGATTCGACCACGAGCCCGAGAGTCGGGGAATCAGCCAGATACTCGCCGTAGCTGCGCGCACCGAGTCTGACGCCGAGGTCCACCCAGCCGTCCACCACCGACCACCGGCGCGGGTTCGCCCTCGCCCATTCGCTGTCGTCGAGCCGCTGCTTCCACTGCGCCACCCCGAGCTGGTCGGGCGCGAAGCCGCCCAGCAGTTTCGCGTAGTCCACGGCCTCACCGCGCACCACACTGAGTCCCCGCCCGAGCGCATCGGTACCTCCGACCTCCGGCAGCAGACGCAGGATCGCGGTCGCGGCGGCACGTCCGGTGGTGACTTCCTCGATCAGATTCAGGGCGGGGTGGGCCCGCAGCGCGGCGCAGGCATCCACCACCGACACCAGGATGTCGGCCGAGTCCTGCAATTGGCATTCCTCGCCGAGCACCCGGGGCAACCGCACGATGGTGAAGTCCAGGCCGTCCGGCGCACCGGCCACGACCAGTTCCGCGATCGACTTGGACGCCGCGTACGGATAGGGCGCGCCGCGTGGATCGGTGACCTGAGCGCCGGTGACGTCCGCATTGACGACGAACGTCGACAGGTGCACCAGCCGTACGCCGCGGTTCGCGCACACGCCGACGATCTCGGAGACCAGATCCACGTTCGCCCTGCGGAGTTCGCGGTAGGGCACCAGCACGTTGGTGTTACCGATGCAGTTGATGACGGCTGCGGCGCCGGTCTCCCGGATCAGACCGTCCAGTTCCACTTCGCCGAAATCGGCCGGAAGCTGTTGTATCCGAACACCTTCGACGTGGCGAAGATCCGGCCATGGGCCGTGCTCCGGTTGCGATCTGGTAGCCAGGACCACGTCGGGGCAACGGGCCCCGGAGCGTCTGAGATCCAGAATCGCCCCGGCGAAACCGGTGCCCAGAATGCCGGACGCGCCGAGCACGATGATCGTGCCGCCCGCGCTGTGCGTGGCCTGGGCTCGGGGCCGTGTGGCTGGCGTCGGTAGCTGGTCGAGGTCGCGTTGTATCTCGGCGGCCGTGCCCCGATCCATCCACGCATCGGTGATCGTTGCGGCACAGGCCAAGTCGCTGACGAGGTTGGCGGCGGTGTCGGCGCTGATGAGATCCAGGATCGAGACCTGCCGGCCGAGGAACCTGCGTGTGGCAGGGAGGATTCTGATGAGGTCCAGCGAACCGATGCCCGCGGCGAGCAACGAGGAGTTGGGCTGGATGGCAGTCCCGAGATGCCCGCTCCACATCCGGGCCAGACCGGCCGCCTTCGCGTCCGCTGCGTCGTCGTCGCGCACGGCATCCATGAACTGGGGCATGGCCCGGAGGTTCTCACTGTCGACTTTGCCGTTCGGCTTCCTCGGGATACTCGGTGCCTGCACGACGAAGAACGACGAAACTCCGTTACTCACCAGCAGTTTTCGGATGCGTGCGGCCGGATCCCCGGACGTGTCGTGGGTCCGGCCGGCCTGGAACCACACCCCGAGACGGCCGTCGTGCAGCTCGACGGCGACATCGGTGACCGCAGCGTCGGAGGCTATGTGCCGGGTTATCTCCGCGAGATCGATGCGCTTGCCGGAGACCTTGACCACGTCATCTTTGCGGCCGGCGAAGACCGGGAAGCCCTGGGCATCCACGATTACCCGATCGGCGGTGGCGAAGGCGCGACGCCGTGATCCGTCGCCGGTCGTGACGTCACCGAAGCTGCGGTCGTCCGTCCCGAGGTAGCCGGTGGAGACGAGGTCCCCGACGATCACCACCTCACCGAACGCGACGAACACCGTGCCGGGCACCATCGGCCGGCCCAACCGTGACCGGGCTTCGGCGGCGATCGGTGTGCCTTCGGAAGCGATCGGCAGATAGGTTGCCACGACGGTGGTCTCGGTCGGTCCGTAGCTCGACACCAGCGCGACGTGTTGTGCGGCAGCGGAATTCACCCACCTCTGCACGGCGGCGGAGCGAACGGCCTCACCGCCGATGACGATCTGCCGCAGATCCGAACGCCGCATCGTCTCGAGCGCGTCGCCGTCGTCGCACAACAGATGCCAGACGGCGGTCGGCAGATCGACGACAGTCGCGCCGCTCGCTTCCAGCTCGCCGGCGAGCCGGTCGAGGTCGCCGGATTTCATGGCCGAGCTTCGCACCAGCTGAGCTCCGCTGACGGCGGCACCGAAGATCTCCTCGACGCTGATGTCCGAGGTCAGCGGCGCGCATTGCAGGATGGTGTCGCGCGGTCCCCAACCGTAGGCGCCGACTGCCGCGGCACAGAACAGTGCCAGTGATTCGTGGGTGACCCGAACCAACTTGGGCTGTCCGGTGGAACCCGAAGTAGGCATGACGTACGCCGTTTTGGCGCCGAGCGAGATATCCTGTGCCACTTGCCGAATACGCGCCCCGGCGAGCATCCGTGCCTCGTCATCGACCTCCAGTCCGACGTCGCCCAGGTCGAGCACATGCGCCGTCGCACCCTCCAGATGCTCGGCGACGGTTCTCGCGCGCAACGACAGTTGTTCGGCGGTATCGCACACGCTGTATCCACAGCCGGCAAGGTGGCACGCGATCAGGCAGTCGATGGTGTCGCGGCTGCCGTCGTCGATGAGCACGACGACGTCACCGGGCGCCACGCCGTTGCGCACCAGCCAGGCAATCCAGCGATCGAGGGCACGAGTCGTGCGGACACCCTCGGATGCATCCACAAACCAAGCACGTTGCGGCGGCGTTGTTCTGAAGTTCGTGACGTCGGCTTCGACGGAACCGTCCGGACCCACCTCAAACCACTCGCCGACGGCCTTGGCGATCGGCTGATCCCAGAGGCTCACCATCGATTGCAGCGCCTGGGCGATCCGGTCCGCGACCCCGGTCTCGGACTGCTTCTGGTCCGCCCGGTCCCAGACGGCCACGTGCAGGGTGCGCTCGCCTTCGTCCAGCACACTGGCGACCGTCCTGCCCTCAACCGGGCCGATGTCCGTCGCGACCGGCGCTTCGGCCAGGAACGGGCGCAGGCTGGGCGCGCATGTCTCACGGATGAAGTTCAGTGTCAGCGCATCGACATGGGTGGTCCGGTTGATCGCGAGATACATTCGGCGGTAATGCTCTTCACGTAACCACCGGCGCCGGACGGCCTTGACGTACGCGCGATCGACCCCCCGGACCACCTCCCGCACCGACGCAAACGGGGCGAATCTGACCGGGTGCGCCACCGAATTGACAAGGCAGGTAGCGACATTGAGTTCCGGATCGGCGAACCTGTTGTCCACCGCATGTACCAGAAGTCCGTCCGTGCAGTGCCGCATGCCGGCGTCCACCGCCAGTGCCGCGGCGGCCACCAGAACGTTGAGCGGAACCTGCTCGGCGTCCGAGAGCCGCAGGATCGCGTCGAAGGCGGCTCCCGAGATCGTCACGGATTCGCGCAGCACGCCTTTGGCGGCGGCACCCGCACCGCGGGAGGCTGCACTGCCGCCACCGAGGCGGGCATCCTCGGCGAGTTCCCGCTGCACGGCCGAACCGAGACGCTGCGCCGCTTCGTCGACCTTGTCCTGTTCCCGGAGGTGGGCCGCCGCCAATTTGGCCAGACCCTCGGCCAGGGTGGGTGATTCGCCGGTTTCGGCACCCGAGAGGTGGTGCGCCAGGCCGGCTTCGATGAGCGCGGTGGCGCCGCCGTCGACCACGATGTGGTGTGCGTGTACGTCGAGGCCGGTCACGTCACCGTTCTGGTCCGTGTAGACGGTGTACCGCACCAGGGCCGTATCGAGGATGCCGGTGGCCCAGGTGTGTCCGAGTGCGAAATCGCCATTCTCGCAATGTCGTTCGCTTGAGCGCACCCGCACGATGTCGCCGAACCGCAGCCGGGGTGCCAGACAGGGATGATCGGTCTCCGTCGCCGGCGTCTCCAGAACGCAGAGCTGTACCGGGTTCTCGCAGACCATCGCCTCCAGGGCGGCCAGGAAACGCGGCAGTGGTATCGGCAGGAAGCGATACTGCTTGCCGATCAGGTACAGCGACGAGTCGCCATCCTGCAGCACCCCGTTGTAGAGGTTCTGCTGTGACCGACTCAGCGGGATGCGCTGCATGTCAGGCGCGCTCACAGAGATTCTCCAGCTCGCGGACCCATCCCGCGATCGACAGGTCGTCCGCGAGGCGCGACGGCACGTCCGATTCCCGGTCCACGTCCAGCTTCTTCATCAGAAGAACGAAGCGGACCGAATCCAGGCCGAGGTCGCGAAGATCGGTGGCATCTCCGTCGTGCAGGTCCTCGTCATCGATGTACAACACATCGCACACCGCAGCGAGCACCCTGTCCCTGATCGTCTCAGCCATGACCATTGACTTCGCCCACCGACGCGGCCAACGAGGCCCGCATGACCTTGCCGGACTGGGTCCGCGGGATCTCAGCGACGATGGCGATCGTCGAGGGCCGCGCCATCGGTTCCGACTGTTGCCGGAACCGCGCCGCGATCGTCTGCTTGAGCTTGCGGGCTGCCGACTTGTCCAATTCCGCGGCAGGGACCACAGCCAATCCCACCAGTGCCCCGAACTCGGGGTCCGGAATCTCGTAGCACGCGGCTTCCCGGACACCGTCAGCGCCTTCGGCGATCCGGTCGACCTCGTCGGGCGCGATGTTCACCCCGCCGGAGATGAACATCTCCGACGATCTGCCCTTGATGTAGAAGAAACCGTCGTCGTGACGCTCCAGCAGATCCCCGGTGTTGACCCACCCGTCGACCAGAACCTCTCGGGTCCGTTCGGCATTGTTCCAGTACCCCAACATGTTTGCCGGAGACTTGATCCAGAGCGTGCCGAAGGACGCCGAGGGCGGAGCATCCGGGGTCGCGGGGCCGGGGCCGCCGGCATCTGACAGGTACACCTCGACTCCCGGATAGGGCCGCCCCACCGCGCCCGCCTCGATCTTGCTGATCGAGTCCTCGTCAGTGGGTAAACACAAAGCAGTACAACCTGTTTCACTCAACCCGTAGACCTGTGCGGTGCGCACGCCCAGCGCTTCGATGAACCGGACATCGGACGCGATCGCCCGCGATCCGCCGTAGCCGACCAGTCGCAGGGACGGCACCTTCTCGTCGGTGGCCTTCAACTCGGCGACCAGTTTGGAGAGCAACGTCGGCACCACGCACGTCGTCGCGATCTCGTTCCTGCCGAGAATCTCCAGCAGTGATGTGGTGTTCTCACCGCCGGTGACGCACACCACCCCGCGCATCAAACACGTGAGTATCCACCACAATCCGCCGATGTGCGTCGCCGGAAGGGGCGAGTAGGTGGTTTCGCCCTCCACCCAGCTCACCCAGTTCAGCCCCGTCTCCCGCAGAATGTCCGGGACGGCGTAGAAGGTGCGGTTGGCCAGCAGCACCGCCTTCGGCTCGCCGGTGGTTCCGCTGGTGAAGATCATGGCCAGCGGGTCGTCCGCGCCGCCTCGCGGGCAACTGTAGGGGTCGCCGGTTTCCGCGTCGGCGCGGGCGCCCACGTCGACCGTCATCGCCGGTATCGAGCGCAGGTTCGGCGGGAGGGCGCAGAGGTCGATCCTGCTTCCGGGCGCGACGAGAATCGCGACCGGAGCGGTGATTTCGCCGAATCGGCCGATGGTGGCCGGCGGAAGGTTACCGTCGGCCAGCACCGCGATCGCCCCGAGCTTCGCGCAGGCCAGCACCGCCAGATATGTCTCGGGTCCGTTGTCCGAGAGGACGAGTATCCGGGATCCCGGGCCGGCGGACTGGCCCCGGAGGGCCTCGGCCACCGCGTTGACCGCGGCCACCAATTCGGAGTACCGCACGGCGCTCGTGCCGTCGCAGCGGCGCAGGGCGATCGCCTGCGGCCGCTGCCGGGCCTGCTCGAAGACTCGCTGCAGAACGGTCAAAGGTAAGTCAGACATGAACTTTCGGGTGCTTTCCGTGATGCGTTTACGGGATGTTGAGGGCCGCGAGTTCGACCTCGCCGGAGGCGGCGCCACCGTACTCGTCCCAGAACTCCATGGCGCACTGGATCGAGAGGTAGCGCAGTCTCCGGTCGACCACCACGAAGTCCCGGCACAGCAGACGCGCGGAGAACTTCTGGGCGTGGATCATCTGCTTGAACCGGGAAGCGGTGTTCTTGATCAACATGCTGGGCAGCTGGTGGTCGAAGTAGTCCGAAATCGACCAGCCCCGCAACACCGGGATCTCCTCGTTGAGGATCGCCGGCGCGAATGCGCTGTACGCAAGCTGGTTGAAGCACAGAATCAGCTCCGCCGCGTTGAAATGTCCCGTGCTGCGAATATAGGCGGGTTCACTGATCGTGAAGTTTCCGTACGCGAGCACCGAATCAGCGGTGGCCTTGTAGCTTGCGTCGATGAGATAACGGCAGTCTTTGTACGCGTAGGGCTCAAGAACCTTGACCAGCAGGTGTTCCTCGATCGGGACGGTCTCGCTGATGTCGGTGAATTCTGCCCGCGTCGGCGCGAACGGAGACAACGTGATGGTACTCATACTGGATATCCTGGTGTTTTCAAGCCGTCCAACATCGTCAGGCGGTGGGTGGTTAAATGGCCGGCGGCGGTGCCGTGCTTTGCCCGGTGCATAAGGGTGCGGTTGTCCCACAGAATGATGTCGCCGACCTCATAGTGCTGGGTGTGGATGAATGCCGACTTGTACTCGGTGTCGAGCTGACCCGTCGCCTCCATCAGTTCTTGGAGAATGGCCGGGTCGAGCACATTACCGTCTTTGTCTTCGATCTTGGTGGTGCCCGTCGCGCAGATGTAGAGGATCTCCTGCCCGGTGTGCGGGTGCCGGATCACCGTCGGCCACTTGATCGGAGGGGTGGTTCGGTTGATCTCGTCCCAGACCTCGCCGATCGGCCGGTAGACGTCACGTGGGCGAATCTTGATGTGGCGCCGCGGATCATGAGTGCTGAAGGTGCCGCGAACCGGGTCCCGCTTCGCGGCCGGCAGCGATTCCCAAACCCTGGTGAGATCGATGAAATAGGTTCCGCGGTCCGGTCCCGGCACGGTCAGCGGCAGCACCATGGAAAACGCGAACGGCTCTGGCATGAACATGTAGTCGATGTGCCAGAAGGCGCCGGTTTTCGGAACGCCCTGCCCTTCCTCGGTGGAGGACACGAAAATTTCCGGGTGCTCCTGGTGATGGTAGAGGGGCTCGTAATAGGGAACGATTTGTCCGACTATCCGGCCGAGTTGGATGAATTGCTCCGGAGTCGGGTGGACATCTTTGAGAACGACGAGTTTGTGGGTGTATACAATCTCGCGGATCTCTTCAGTGGACAGATTGTCCAAATTTGCGGGGTCGAGCCCGGTGACCTGAGCACCGAGCCCTTCACCTTTTACGTTAAGTGTCATCGACTGTCTTTCTGGTCAATTGATGGATGGGTTCCTGCGGGCATGATCAGCCGTGATGGTGCGACCCCCTTGTTTTCCGGATGATTTCGCCATATCGCCTCGCGGCGCGGCTTGAGATGAACCGAGAGTGTCAGCAACCGCTTGGCGGTTTCTTGCGTAATCCTTGACGGAGTCTCAACGAGTGTCGGCATCATCGCCGCCCCGGTGTTGCGTCGGTCGGCCACGTTGCGGGCAGCAACGGCAGCGTCGCGTCCGACCCGTCGTCCGTCAGGCGGGCGATACCGGCGGGCGCTTCGGCCCGGGCGCGGGCGGTGCCGGCGAAGCCGAGGCCATCCGCTCCCCGGGTGCTTGCGATGGGGGCTTCCACCTCGGCACCCGCCGCCGGTGCGTCGTCCAGTTCCGCTGTGGCATCGAGGAATTCGTCCCGGTGCCCACGTACTCCGACGGCGGCTCGTCGCCGGCGCCGGCTCTGCGCTCTCGCGGCTGCCGCCTGGGCCGGTGCCGCGGCGTCGACGGTATCCGCCACGCTGTCCGGCGCCTTCTGTCCTACCCTGGGGCCGGAGCCGACCCCGGGTGGCGCCAGGCCGGGAATGGCGTAGCTGATGACGGACGCCGGCGCAGCGCTGCCTGCCGGGGCCGGCGCGGCGACACCGGGCGCGGGGTTGCTTGCCGGCGCGCTGACACCCGGTGCGGCCGATACACCCGGCGTGACAACGATATTCGGGATCGGGTCGGCGCGGGTAACGGTGCCGGGTTCGGCGGTCACCGGCAGCAGTCCGTCCGGTAGATCGCCGATCAGAAACGGAATCAACAGCCGCAGCGCACTCAGCGCGCTGAGGGCAGGTGTGAAGAACGGCAGCAGCAGAAGGGAATACGAGGCGTAGTACGGGTACCAGAGCAGGTCGTACAGGAACAGGGCGATCACCGCGAGTACGACAGCGGAGGCGGGACTGAGCCCGAGTTGCTGGAAGAAGTCCAGGAAATACTGGTAGGGGTTGGCGATCAGATTCTGCAGATCCGCGATGAGTTGCGCAATCGTGTCCGAGGCGGCGGCGGGCGCCGCATCACCCTGCGCTTCGGCAGTGTTCGTCAGGATGGGGGGTGCTGGTCGGGTCTCGGGTGTCGCTGCCAGTGCGCCTATGGCGACGGCCTGGTAGGCCGTCATAGTCTCCGCGGCCTGGATCCACATGCGGACGTAATCGGCCTCGTTGAGCGCGATGGGAATCGTGTTCAGACCGAAGAAGTTGGTGGCGACCAGCACTCCGTGTACCGCGTGGTTGGCGGCCAGTTCCGCGAGGGTGGGCATGGCGGCGACGGCGGCGCTGTAGGCGGCGGCAGCCATTTCGTGCTGTGCGGCAGTGCTCGCGCTGTCGGTCGCGGCCTGTTCGAGCCATGCCAGGTAGGGCCCGTGGGCGGCGACATACTCCGCGGCGCTGGTGCCCTGCCAGCTACCCGCCTGCACGTCGGCGAGGACCTGGCTCAACTCGACGGCCGCAGCGCTGTAATCGACGCTGAGGGCTTGCCACTGTTGCGCAGCAAGCAGCAATGATCCCGGCCCCAACCCGGCGTTCAACAGAGCCGAATGCTCCTCCGGAGGCAAGGCCATCCATATCGGGCCGGTCAGGCCTTTCACCTCCTTGCACGCTTGCACGATCGATTGCGCGAGGCGGATTGCCCCGTCGTGTGTTAGTCGCACCCGGGTGGCCGAAAGTTCCCGCGGACACCGCAAGCCCATCTCGGCACAGCCTCGTCATCAGTACTGTCTGAGCCATGCCCGTGTTCGACGCCCGTCACCTCGGCGGCGTATCCGAGACCGCACTGCTGACGCTTCATCAGCGAGCGACCGAGGCCTCCCGGCCGGACGGCATCATCGACGACCCGATGGCCATCGCCCTGCGCGACCGGATCGACTACGACTTCCACCACTTCGGCCGGACCCATCAAGCCACCGCCCTGCGGGCACTGGCCTTCGACAACGCGGCCCGTGAATTCCTCGGCGGCCATCCGCGGGCGACCGTCGTCGCACTGGCCGAAGGGCTGCAGACCAGCTTCTGGCGCCTCGACAACGGCGAACTGAACTGGCTCTCGGTTGATCTGGAGCCGATCGTGCACATCCGTCAACAGCTGCTGCCGGCATCCGACCGGTTGCGGTACTGCGCCCAGTCCGCCCTCGATTACTCCTGGATGGATCAAGTCGATGCCGGCAACGGCGTGTTGATCACCGCCGAGGGCTTGTTCCAATACTTCGAGCGGCCAACGGTATTCGCTCTGATCGAGGCATGCGCCGGCCGATTTCCCGGTGGCCGCCTGGTCTTCGACAGCATCCCGTGGTTGCTGAGCGTGTATTCGCGGCGGCGCGGCTTCAAACTCAGCGAGTTCTACACAGCCCCGCCGATGCCGTTCTGGTTCACCGCCAACCAGTACGCCGAACTGTGCGCCATCCCGGGCGTCCGCGCGGTTCGCGAATTGCCGGCGCCGGCGGCCCGGGGCAGATTTCTGCCGAAGGTAGTCGCGATGACCTACCGATTCTCGGTCTTCGACCGGCTACGGGCCCCCACCACGCTCGTGGAGTTCGGATAAGTGGGAAGCCGATAACGGACCGGGAACAAATCGCGGCTCATGCGCGACTATTAAGACATGGATTGCGAGGTGGCGCGCGAAGCGCTGTCGGCCCGGCTCGACGGTGAACGCGAGCCCGTGCCGTCGGCGCGGGTCGATCAACACCTGGACGAGTGCGGCGCTTGTCGCGAATGGTTCGACCAGGTGGGTCGCCAGGCCCGTGAACTGCGCCGCCTGGTCGAGTCCCGGCCGGTGATCGCCCCGGTCGGGCCGATCGGAACGCAGCAGACCCCGCGGCGCTTCGCCCTGAGTTGGCATCGCTGGGCGCTGCTCGGCGTGGGTCTGGCACAGCTGGCACTGGCGGTCGCGCAGGGCGTGGGCCTCGACGTGGGCCTGCATCATGGGATGAACAACGGGAGCCACCTGCTCAACGAATCCACGTCGTGGTGCGTCGCACTCGGTGTGATCATGGTGGTCGCCGCGCTGTGGCCCGCCGCGGCCGCCGGGCTCGCCGGCGTGCTGTCGGTGTACGTCGCGGTGCTGGCGGTGTACGTCGCCGTGGATGCGGCCTCGGGTGCCGTCAGCCTCGGGCGGATGCTCACTCACCTGCCGGTGGTACTCGGCGCGGTCCTGGCGACCATCGGGTGGCGCAGCACGCCGGCGCCCGGGCCTGCGCCGCAGGCAGCCGAACCGGATATCGTGTTGCCGCAGAACGCAACCCGTGGGCGTCGGCGGGGCCATCTGTGGCCCACCGACGGCTCGGCGGCCTGACCGGCGGTTAGCGGTCGGCCCCGAAGTTACGCAGGCGCAGGCTGTTCGACACGACGAAGAACGACGAGAATGCCATCGCCGCACCGGCCACCAGTGGGTTGAGCAGCCCCGCGGCGGCGATCGGGATCGCGGCGATGTTGTAGCCGAAGGCCCAGACCATGTTGACCTTGATGGTGCGCATGGTCGCCGCGGCCAGGCCCAGTGCCAGAGGCACGACTTCCAGGTCGTCCCGGACGAGGATGACGTCGGCGGCACCGATCGCGACGTCGGTGCCGCGCCCGATGGCCATCCCCAGATCGGCGCGTGCCAGGGCCGGGCCGTCGTTGATGCCGTCTCCGACCATCGCGACCACATGCCCGCGGTCGCGCAGCTGCTCGATCACGTCGACCTTGCCTTCGGGCAACACGTCGGCGATCACCTCGTCGATACCGACGCGGGCCGCCACCGCCGCCGCCGACGCGGGGTTGTCACCGGTCAACAACACCGTTCGCAGTCCGCGCCCGTGCAGCGCCGCCACGGCGGGGACCGCCGAATCCTTCACCGCGTCGGCGACCGCGATGACTGCGCAGGCCGATCCGTCAACCTCGACGAATACCGCTGTCTCACCCCGTGATTCGGCATCGCGGCGGGCGGTGTTCAGCGCCGGCGAGCCGCCCGGCCCGGCGATCCACGAGGGCTTGCCGATCCGGACAGTGCGCCCGCGCACCGTGCCGCTGACGCCCCGGCCGGGCACCGCGCGGAAATCGGCGACCGACCCGCGCTGCGATGCGGCCGCTGCGATGGTCAGCCCGATCGCGTGCTCGGAGGCCGCTTCCACGGTCGCCGCCAACTCCAGAACTTCGTCGGCGTCCCAGCCTGGGGCGGCCGTCACCGCGCTGACCGCGAGCTTGCCCGTGGTGAGCGTGCCGGTCTTGTCGAAGACCACGGTGTCCACGGCGCGAGTGGCTTCCAGGGATTGATGGCCCTTGAGGAAGATGCCGAGCTGGGCGCCGCGACCGCACGCCACCAGCATCGCGGTGGGCGTCGCCAACCCGAGGGCACACGGGCAGGCGATGACGAGCACCGCGAGCGCGGCCGAGAACGCCCGCTCGGGTCCGGCGCCGGCGAGCAGCCAGCCGGCCGCGGTCAGTCCCGCGATGGCGAAGACGCACGGAACGAACACCGATGCGATGCGGTCGGCCAGGCGCTGCGCGTCGGCCTTCTGCACCTGGGCTTCCTCGACGAGGCGGACCATCCCGGCGAACTGGGTGTCAGCGCCGACGGCGGCTGCCTCGACCACCAGTCTGCTGTCCAGCACGACGGTGCCGCCGATCACCTGGGCGCCCGGGTGGACCTTCACCGGCTTGGCCTCGCCGGTCATCGCACTGACATCGACCGCTGCGCAGCCCTCGACAACCAGGCCGTCGGCGGCGATCGTCTGCCCGGGGCGCACCACGAAGCGCTGCTGTTCTTTGAGCTGGTCCGCCGGAATCACCAACTCCGACCCGTCGGCTTGCAGCACCGCGACATCTTTCGCGCTCAGGGCCGCCAGCGCCCGCAGCGCCCCGCCGGCCCGAGATTTGGCCCGTGCCTCGAAATACCGGCCGGCAAGTACGAAGACCGTGACCCCGGCCGCGACCTCGAAGTAGATGGCGTCGCTGCCGAGCAGCGCCTGCCATACGCCCTTGCGCTCGACGGACTGATGCGTGCCGAAGGCGGTGCGCAGCGACCACACCGTGGCCGCGGTGATTCCGACCGAAATCAGCGTCTCCATCGACGCGGTCCCGTGCATCGCGTTGCGCAGCGCAACCTTGTGGAACGGCCACGCGGCCCACACGACGACCGGCAGCGCCAGCAGGGTCAGCACCCATCCCCAGCCGGTGAATCGGGAGCTGGGCACCACCGCGAACATCACCGACAGGTGCGCCAGCGGCACGAAGAACACGGCGGCCACCGCCAGCCGGACCAGCAGGTAACGGGCGTGATCGGCGTCCGGGTCTCCGGCACTGCCACTGCCGGCGGTACGCGGCTCGGCCTGGTAGCCGGCCCGCTCCACCGCCGCGCACAGGTCCTCCGGGTCGATGTCCCGGCTGAGCTCCAGCGTCGCCACCCGGGTGGAGAAGTTGACCGACGCCCGCACCCCAGGCAGCTTGTTCAGGGTCGATTTCACCTTGAGGGCGCAGGCCATGCAGGACATCCCGGTGATGTCGAGTTGAACCCGCTGCACCTCTGCGGGTGCGTCCGTCGTTGCCATTGTCACGTGAATTCTCGCCTCCTGCGAACTCGTCCCTAGACAAGTCGTCACGACCGGTTCAAGAGTTCCCTGCGTTGTTCAGGTCGGCATGGCTTAGGCTCGAAACCCGTGGCCCCGGGCAGTGACGACGACCAAATTACCGATCTCGCCCGATCCGCGGGCCGGGGCGACCGGGCCGCGTTGGCCGAATTCGTCCGGTGCACCCAGCGCGACGTGTGGCGAATGGTCGCCTATCTCGCCGATCCCGGCAGCGCGGACGACCTGACGCAGGAGACCTTCCTGCGGGCCATCGGTTCGCTGCCCGGATTCACCGGGCGTTCCACCGCCCGGACCTGGCTGTTGTCGATTGCGCGCCGCGTCGTCGCCGATCACTTCCGGTCTAAAATGCGCAGGCCGCGTACCGCACAGGTGGCCGACCTGGACGAGGCCCTCGGGCAGGGCCGGCGCGGGAGCCGGATCGAGAACATGGTCGAGATCCGCATCCTGCTCGACGGACTGGAACCGAAACGCCGGGAAGCGTTGATCGTCACCCAGATCCTGGGCCTGTCCTATGCCGAGGCGGCGGAGGTGTGCGGGTGCCCCGTCGGCACGATCCGCTCCCGAGTGGCCCGGGCCCGCGACGACCTGCTGCACGCGGCGACCGAAGGCGACTGCGCGGGATAGGCCGGGGCGTTCAGTCGCCCTTCATGGCCGGGTGGCCGCGGGTCAGCAGCGGCAGCATCCACTCGGGCGGTGCGACCCGGAACAATCCCGCCGAGACGCGGTTGGCCAACCCGGGAACCACGACGGCCTTGCCGGCCGCCAAGCCGTCGATCCCGGCCTGCGCCACCTGATCGGCGGGCACCCACATGATCCGCGGCAGGGCGGCCTCGGCATCCTCTTTGGCGAACCCGGCCGCCTCCCCGAAGCCGGTGTCCACCGGGCCCGGGCACAGTGCCGTCACCGAGACGCCGGTCCGTTTGAGCTCGCCGCGCAGGCTGTGGGTGTAGGACAGCACGAATGCCTTGGCCGCCCCGTAGGCCGCCTGTCCCGGCAGCGGGCCGAAGGCGGCGACCGACGCCACGTTCAGGATCGCGCCACGACGGCGCTCCACCATGCCGGGCAGGAACCTGCTGCACAGGTCCACGACGGCTGCCACGTCGACTTCGACCAGGTTGAGTTCTTTCTCCGGATCGGACTTCGCCACCACGCCCAGCGTCGACAGGCCGGCGTTGTTGATCAAGATGTCAGGGGTCAGGCCGAGTTCGCCCACTCGATCCAGCAGGGTTGCGCGGTCGCTGCGCTCGGCGAGGTCGGCAGGCAGCGGATGCGCCTTCGGGCCGAGCTTTCTGGCCAGCGCCTCGAGCCGGTCGGCGCTGCGGGCGACCAGGACGATGTGGTAGCCGCGTTTCGCCAGGATGCCGGCGATCTGCTCGCCGATGCCCGACGACGCCCCGGTCACGATCGCCGCGCTGGTATTTGCTGCAGGTGGGAGTGCCATACCGCGACCGTACCGGCCCTAGGGCGCGGCGCTCTCGGCAATTGCGGCGACCCTGGCCGGCTCCGCCATACCGCGACCCAATCATCGGGGGTTTGTCAGCAGCGCTCCGCGCCAGGCTTCATCAGGTTCGGGCCCGGGACCTGCCGCGGCGACCGGTCGCGCCGCATGGCGTACAGCGCGCGGCAGGCGCGCGCCTTCATGGGCGCGGCAATCGCGGAGCCACCGGGGCTCTGGATCCAGTTCTGCAGTGCTGTCACGTTATCGGTCCTTCATCGGTGCGACGTCGGAACATCGCTTGGTGCCATATCAGCCGATTCCCTTTAAGCCTGCACCGCGGCAGAGTGAACAACGCGCAAAGCGGGCCGCGTGTGGGCTGTGCGATCCGGCACACAGGCGCGTGGAGATCGCCGGCGTCACACTTCTCGTCTCCGGCGCTTCGCTTTTCGAATGACCACGTCGGAGAACGAAACGTCGTGGCCCGCGGTACATCGGACCTGCGGCACCACGGACTCACCGCAGCCCTTGTGGATCAATTCCGTACCGGACTGTGCCTGCAGCAGCCTGCCGAATTCGATCAGGCTGATGAGCACCGGGAACAGGTCGCGCCCCCGATCGGTGAGCACGTACTCGTACCGGGTGCGCTGGCCAGGTTCCCGGTACGGCTGCTTCTGCAGCAAGCCCGCGTCGACCAGTTCCCGCAACCGCTTGGCGGCGATCTGTTCGGTGACCCCGGCCCGACGCGCCAGATCGTCGAAACGTCTTCCGCCCCAGAAGGCTTCGCGGAGCAGCACCATCGCCGAATGGGTGCCGATGAACTGCAGTGCGTACTCCATCGGGCACCCGTCGGCACCCGTCCACCCATCCTGCTCGGCAAGCCGTCCCGCCGTCATCGCTTCAAGGATTCAGAATCAGGCAGTTGCTGGTGGCGGTGGCCAGCAGTTTGCCGGTGCTGCTGGTCAGTCTGGCCTCGGCCAGCGCGGTGCGACGGCCCAGATGGGTCACCGTGCCGGTACACCGGACCGGACCGGTTTCGACGCTGATCGCCCCGATGAACCGCACCGACAGGTCGAGGCTGGTGTAGGCCACCCCCGCCGGCAGCATGCTGTGCACCGCGCAGGCTGCGGCGGAATCCAGCAGTGTGCAGTACATTCCGCCGTGCACCGACCCGATCGGGTTGTAGTGGAACTCGGCCGGCGTCAGGGTGAATACGGCCGTGCCCGCCGAAACGGATTCCAGCCGGCCGCCGATGGTGCTCATGACGGGCGGCTGCGGTATCTCCCCGTCCACCATGGCCTGCAGAAACTCGAGGCCGCTGCGACTGCGCGCCGCCTCGGCCGCGCTGCGGGGATCCGACCATTCGATGGTGCGGTTTCGCTCGACTTGCTCGCGCCCGGGAGCACACGCGGTTTCGCTCATATCGGGCATCATCCCGGGCTGGCTCAACTTTAGTCAAGTCAGCTTGCTCTCCCTTGCGCGTGGCGGTTACCCGGCCGGGACAGCAGTCATGGTGGCGAGGAGGGTGGCCACCTGTTTGGAGTCACTGCCGCTCACGGCATAGGCGTCTCCACGGCACACCGTGAGATTGCGGCCGGGCCGCAGTACCTCGCCTCGTGCCCGCAAACGATCGCCGACCGCGGGGGCCAGTAGATTGACCTTCAGCTCCACGGTCAACACCCGCGAGCCGTGTGCCATGAGGGTGAGTGCAGAGTAGCCACACGCAGTGTCCAGGATCGAGATGGTGACACCGGCGTGGAAGAACCCGTCCTGCTGGGTAAGACCGGGCGAGAACGGCACCTCGATCTCGACCACGCCGGGACCGATGCTGCGCAGCTGTGCGCCGAGTGTTGCCATCAGGCCCTGCAGCGCAAAGCTTTCCCGTACGCGTTGGCGATAGTCGGGATCCCGCGGCAGGTGAGCGGACACTCAGGCCGCCGTCATGGCCGCGCGCTCGAGGTCGAGGAGCTGCTCGCCCTGGCGTTCCTCTTCATAGGCCTTGCGGCCGCCCCGGATGCCGAACAGCCGCTTGGAGATCAGCAGGTAGAGCACCGCGGCGATGTTGATCGTCAGGGTCGCCACCCGCGTCGTGGTGACGCCCTTGAGCAGGTCGTGGATTTCCAGGGGCAGGAAAACGGAGGTGGCGACAACCGCGAAATACTCACCCCAGCGTTTCATCAACCACAAGCCCACGCCTTCGACGACCTGCAGCACGGCGTAGGCGGCGAGCAGACAGGTGATCAGAGCCAGGGTCGACGGTTTGGCCGCCAACGCCTTCTCCAGCTCGTGAATCGCCGACATCTGGTCGACCTTGAATCCGGCGGCACGGAACACCGGCAGGTCGCGGTCCAGGGTGGCCTGAATCGAACCGCGAGCGCCCCGGAACGTCCAGACCGCCCACGCGGCCAGCCCCAGCACCACGGCCCGCCCGAGTCGCTCGACAGCCAGTGCACGAATGATGATGGCCTGCCGTAACGCCTTGCCGCGCATGATCATCGGCGCGTCTTCGGGATGCCCGCGGCCGTGCGGTTCGCCCAGCGCGAAGTCGCCGCAGCGTAGACAGCGCCACACCTCACCGAGTTCGGTCTTGGCGTGCAGCCGTTCGGCCAGTTGCTCGTCGTCCGGAGCGTAGGTGGCGTGGCCCGCGACGGCGCAGGTGATCAACTCCCACCGGTTGACGGTGCGTTTCTTGTTGTTGCCCACATGCGCTCCTTCGGCGAGGTTGACGCCGATCATTCAACGCGATCAGCAAACCGCGCAAGGCGACGCGGGTAGTCCGCCGTTCAAAACCGCCGTGCGCCGCGGGCCTTGGTGGCTGTCGAGCTCACCGCGCCCAGCAGAATTGCGAGTTCGCGGGTGGAGATTTCGTCGACACGTTCCACCGCCTCGACGATCTCACCGCGCAAACCCCTGCCGCAGAACGGCTCGGCCAGCCAGTGGAACTTGTCCACGACACGGCCCCATGACATCGGGCGGGTGGGCGATCCCTCGTAGTCGGCCTGCTCATGGCGCAATTGGCGCCCGTCGTACGTGACGATCCGCACCCGGGCGGCGGTGCGTTCGGGGTAGGCCGCGGTGAGGTCGGCGGCCGGTTCGACGTTCACCCGACGCAACAGATCCTGGACGTCGGCGCGCCGAACCCGTTCATTCTCAAGCTGTTCGGGGCCGACGCCGGCGTCGAGCAGAGCGGCCGAGGTCAGGTACTTGAGGTTGTAATCGGCCTGCTCTTTCGTCGATGGATGGTCTTTGACGCCGTATGCCCCGCCGCCGGCGAAGTCGAATGCCCCCTGGAAAACCTCAAGATTGACCGACGCGATGTCCCGGCCGCGCAGTCCGTTCGCGTCGCGGAGTGCCAGCACGGCGTCGATGATCACCTGGCCGTGAATCAGCGCGCAGTACCGCTTGAGGTAGGTCTGTTCGACGGCGTTGAGTTCTGTTGCGTCCGTTGGTAAATCGATCTTCCGGCCGAACAACTGCACCAGTCCGTGCGGTCCCTCGAACAGAGTCCGGGGCCCGGTCACCCCGCGGCCCGCCAGCATCGTGGCATAGACCGCCCGCATACCGGTGATGGCCGGCGAGATGCCCTTCCAGGTGGAGACCGGTTCGGCGTGCACGGCCGCGAGCGAGACATTGTCGGCCGCAGAGGCCGCGATGGCGTCAGCGGTCCGGGCGGCGTCCAGGCCCGTCAGCTTGGCCGTACCGGCCGCGACCGACATCGCCAACTGCAGCGCATGATTGAGGCCGCTCGCCATTACGGGCACTGCTGCGCTGAAGCGACACTGAACCTCGTAGGCAATCGCCAGCGCGAGCAGGAAGTCCGCACCGCTGGCATCGAGATGCTCGGCGACGGCGAAGATGGCGCCGAAGTTGTCCGCGGGGTGACACAGGCCTCCCACGGTCAGGTAGGTGTCGAGCAGATCCGGGTAACGGACCAAGACGGCGTTGAAGAATGCGGCCTGGTCCACCGACGCAGTTCCGCCCCCGACGAGTGTGGCGGTGCGGCGGCCGCTGAACTCATCCACCTGCGCGCGGATCGCGGGGATGGGTTCGCCGTTCAATGACCCGACCGCGCAGGCGATGCTGTCCAGCACATTGCGCTTGAGCATCGATCTGGGCCGGCCCGCCAGGTCGGTCTGTTGCGCGCGGACCGTGAAGCCCGCGAGGTCGTCGACAATGTAGTTCGGCACCATCGTCTTTCGTCCTTCTCTCGTCGATATCTCGACTCAATCGCGACGACGGCGCGGCGTCCAGGACTCTTTGCTTACCTGTGTTCGGCGGAACTTCCTATCGCAGTTCAGCCGCCGCGGTCAGAGCGCCGCGGTGCGGGTCGTCGGACGGGATCCACCACCGGCCGGCGGGCGGCGCGGGCCAACCGTGACCGCCTGCGACGTTCAGCAGTGCACTGACCAGCCGTTGCACGCTGACGCGTTCGTCGTCGTCCCGGTGCACGAGCGACCACGTCCACACCGGCACAGGATTGGCCACCCGCCGATGTCCCAAGCTCGGTGGCGGCACCGCGGTGTGGCGCTTGGGCGAGGCGAGCACGGCAGCGCCGAGTCGCCGAACGTGGGTATAGAACGCGTCCCCGGTGATGCCGCCGTCGTCGATGCCGACGACCCGCGCACCGGTGTCACCCGCGAACTCGCGCGCGAAGAGATTCCATGACCGCCAGGCCGACTCGTCGGCATCGACCAGCACCCGGAGCTGTTGTGCATCAACGGGTTCGGTCGATGCGACACCGGGAAGCACCGCGCCCAGTGGCTCCGCGCGCAGTAGATGCGCCGTCAGCCCGCGCTCAGTGGCCTGCCGGGAGGTGACCCAGGTCAAAGCCATGTCGAGGGTACCCTCGGCCACCCGGTCGGCCTGCACATGCGAGGGCAGCACCCACTCGTCGATTCGCACCGAAAATGCGCCGGACAGGGCATCGTCGGGTAGCCAACTCACGTAGCCGAGCCGCACCGGCGCGGCGGTCTCGGCAGTCTTGCGCACCCTGCTCTTCACGTCATCGGACAGCGCCAGGATGCGGCGGGCGTCAGGCAGCAACGCGCGGCCGCTCTGGCTCAGCCGAACGGTTCGGCGATCGCGGACGAAGAGTTCAGCGCCCAGATCTCGTTCCAGGGCGATGATCTGCTGCGACAGAGCCGGCCCGGAGATATGCAGGCGCTGTGCCGCCCTTCCGAAGTGCAGCTCCTCGGCAACCGCCACGAAATAGCGCAGCTGCCGCAGTTCCATGCGTCGAGACTATGTTCCGGATCCGGCGTCGGCGAACTCGCAGAAGGCGGCGTAGGCGCGGGCGCCGTAAATGGTGGCCGGCCCACCGTGCATCATGATGCTCACCCCGACCGCTTCCGCGGCCTCCTCCTTGGAGGCTCCGGCGCGGACCGCCGCTTTAGCGTGAGAGGCGATGCAGCCGTCACATCCGTGCACCACCCCGATCGCCAGCGCGATGAGTTCCTTGTACTTGGCGTCCAGTGCCCCAGATGCCATGGCAGCTTTGCTCATCTCGCCGAAGCCGGCGTACACGCCGGGGATCATCTGGCGAAGCGCACGGTGCTGTGGGTTGAGATCATTCAGAACGTCGTGGTGACGGTGCTGTTCATCCATGACCGCCAGTGTACTGATACCGGTAGGGGTATTGGTATAGTATGAGCAGGGAGAGATAGGAAGGCACTCGATGAACTCTGACGAAGACACGATGGCGGCGGTGCTCAACCGGTTACGCCGTGCTCAGGGGCAACTCGGCGGCGTGATCGCGATGATCGAGCAGGGTCGCAACTGCAAAGACGTCGTGACTCAACTCGCAGCGGTGTCGAAGGCGCTCGACCGGGCCGGATTCAAGATCGTCGCCACCGGGCTGCGTGACTGCATCAACGGCACCCAGCACGGCGATGCGCCGCCGCTGAGCGAAGCGGAGCTGGAAAAGCTCTTCCTGGCCTTGGCGTGACAAGAAGGCCGGACAGAAAGAAAGGGATCAGCCATGACATTAGGAACCGCCGGTTTGACCGCCACGCTGCACACCTCGTTCAGCGACGCCGTCGAACAGACCACGCAGGCCCTTGCCGGACAGGGCTTCGGTGTCCTGACCAAGATCGACGTCAAGGCAACGTTGAAGCAGAAGCTCGGTGAGGACATGGAGGACTACGTGATCCTCGGTGCCTGCAACCCGCAGCTTGCGCACCGGGCGCTGAACGTGGATCGCCACATCGGCCAGCTACTCCCGTGCAACGTGGTGCTGCGCGCGGCCGATGACGGCGGCGTGCTCGTCGAGGCGATGGACCCCCAGCTCATGGTGCGCGTCGTGGACCAGCCGGGTCTTCAGGAAGTTGCGGACCAGGCTGCTGCCAAGCTGCAGGCGGCCATCGGCGCACTCAGCGAGGCATCGCACTAGCCGTCGGCGCCGCGGCAATGAACGAACACGAAACCGCATGGCCGCCGACAATAAGACCGGCGTCAACGGGATCGGCTTCTACGACGACGAGATCGTGCGCACGCCCGACGGATGGCATATCGCACGCCGGCGCTTCGCCACGGTGCGAGTAAGTACGGTCGGCTAGGTGGCACGCCAGCTGATCAGCACGCGTCCGTAGAGCAGTCGGCGGATCCGGGCGCCGGGGAGCACCGCACGCACGTGAGCCCGCAACTGGGCGAAGGTGTCCGGCGGGGGCCACTTGATCGGAGCGCTATGTTCCCACTTGCCCCGGACCCGGTTGACGACGCCGCAGGCGGTCCACGAGGACACATGCCAAAACACCTCGCGCACGGACGGTTTGACGAACGTCACGATTCCCAGGGTCCCGCCCGGGCGCACCAGTTGCGATAACCGCGTCAGAGCGCCGCGCGTGTCGTCGATGTGGTGCAGCGCGGCGTTGGAGACCACAGCATCGAAGTCGGGTAACTCGGCGGTCATCACGTCACCGTGGGTCCACTCGACCGGCGCATCCGGGAACCGGGTGTTCGCCCGCTGCAGTATCGGCTTGTCGATGTCGAGGGCGACCACCCGGGGAATCCGCTCGGCCAATCGCGCGGCCAGGAAGCCGTCACCGCACCCGACGTCCAGCACCTGTTGCGCCCCGGCGGGGACCAGCCGGTCGACGAGCGCGTCGTAGTGGATGTTGATATTCCACGGCGTTTGGTCCGACATTGCATCCAACGTAGCGGCCGTCGTCCTATTCTTCGATTGGCTTCGGAACCGGATCGGCGGTGCAGGCATGAATGCGGCGAGCGCTTGCGTGGCGTGCGGTACGGGGTTGCGCGCTGCCGCGAAGTTCTGCGACGAGTGCGGATCACCGGTTTCGGCGCCGGCTCCGTCTGCCGAATACAAGCAAGTGACGGTGCTTTTCGCCGACGTCGTCCATTCGATGGATATCGCCGCCGCGGTGGGCCCCGAGCGGCTGCGCGAGATCATGACCGACGTTGTGACGGCCGCGGCAGGAGTGGTGCAACGGTTCGGCGGCATGGTGGACAAGTTCACCGGTGACGGCATCATGGCGGTTTTCGGTGCTCCGGTTGCTCTGGAAGATCACGCTTTTCGGGCGTGCCTGGCGGGGCTGGGGATCCAGGAGCAGGCACGGCGCCTGGCAGTTGAGGTGGCTGAGCGCGATGGCGTACAGCTGCAGCTGCGGGTTGGGCTGAATTCTGGTCAGGTGATCGCCGGTGAAGTTGGTTCCGCCGCTTTGGGTTACACCGCGATCGGCGAGCAGGTCGGGATGGCCCAGCGGATGGAATCGGTGGCACCGCCGGGCGGGGTCATGCTCAGCGAATCAACGGCCCGGCTGGTCGAAGACGTGACCACCCTCGCGCCAGCAGAGTTGGTTTCTGTCAAGGGCGCGATCCGTCCCGTGCCCGCACGCCGGCTGATCGCGACGACGAACGGGCACCGCCGGATCAGCGAACCACAACTGGTCGGGCGCAATTGGGAACTGAACACGATCAGCGGGATCCTCGACGAAGCGGTGGACGGCGCCGGATGCATCATCGGCGTGTTGGGACCGCCGGGCATCGGCAAGAGCCGCATCGTCCGCGAAACAGCGGCACTGACGGCCGCCCGCGGTGCGGATGTGTTCACCACGTACTGCGAATCCCACACCAGCGATATCCCTTTCCACGCAGTGACAGGCCTGTTGCGCGCTGCGCTGGGAATCGACGGATTGCTTGATCCGGATGCACGCGCGCAAATCCGCGTCCGCTTCGCCGGTGCTGACCCCGAAGACTTACTCCTGCTGGACGATCTGCTGGGTGTCCAGGACCCGGATGCCGACCCGCCTCAGATCGAGGCCGACGCCCGCCGGCGCCGGCTGACCGCGCTCATCAATGCGGGACTGCTGGCTCGGAAGGATCCCGCGCTGTTCGTGATCGAAGACGCACACTGGATCGATGAGGTCAGCGAGTCGATGCTGGCCGACTACCTGGCGGTGATCCCGCAGACCCCCTCGATAGTCCTGATCACCTATCGCCCTGAGTACCACGGCGCCCTTACCAGAGTCCCGGGCATGCAGACGATTGCGCTGCGTCCGCTGAGCGCCACGCAAACCGCTGCGTTGATCGGCGCGCTACTCGGGACGGACACCTCGGTGCAGCCACTTGTCGCGGTCATCGTCGAACGTGCTTCGGGAAACCCGTTTTTCGCCGAGGAGCTGGTACGTGATCTGGCTGAACGGGGGAAGATCTGCGGGACACAGGGAAGGTATCGACTCGCGGCTGAGATCGCCGACATCAGTGTGCCCGCAACGTTGCAGGCGGTGATCGCGGCACGTGTCGACCGCCTGAGCCCGTCTGCCAAACGCACACTGAGCGCCGCGGCGGTGATCGGTTCGCATTTCACCACCGAGTTGGTCATCGCGCTGGGAATCGATCCGGTGGTGCACGAGTTGGTCATGGCAGAGCTGATCGATCAAGTCGGCTTCGCGCCGCGAGCAGAATATGCGTTCCGGCATCCGCTGATTCGCGCGGTCGCCTACGAGTCACAACTGCGAGCCGACCGCGCTGAACAACATCGAAAACTGGCAGCCACAATCCAGCGGCTCGGCTCACCGGACGAAAACGCCCCCCTGATCGCCGAACATCTCACTGCTGCAGGCGATCTCCACGCGGCGTTCGACTGGCACATGCGTGCCGGGACCTGGCTGACGCACCGTGATCTCGCCGCAGCACGAGCCAGCTGGCAGCGCGCACGCGACGTCGCCGATCGATTGCCGACCGCTGATCAGCGACGCTCCTCGATGCGAATTGCTCCGCGAACCCTGTTGTGTGCCAGCGCCTGGATGGCCGGAGGCAGCATGGCCGACACCGGCTTCGACGAACTGCGCGAGCTCGCCAGCGCCGCCGGCGACAAGGTTTCGCTGGCCATGGGCATGGCTGGTTGGATCTCGACGCTGACCGTGCACGCCCTCTATCAGCAAGCTTCGCACTGGGCTTCCGAACTCGTCGACCTGCTGGAGCAGATTAACGATCCACCCCTGACCGTCGGCCTGCTTTACTCGGCATCCGTCGCCAAAATGCAGTGTGATGATGCGGCTGAATCCTTGCGCTTATCGCAGCGCGCAATTGACTTGGCAGACGGTGACCCCGCCATGGGCAATCTGATACTCAGTTCCCCGCTGGCCGGCGCGATGATGTTGCGAGGATGTGCGCGATGTTGTCTCGGCGATCCGGGATGGCGGGTCGATGTAGATCGGTCCGCCGTCATGGTCCGAGCCTTCGACCTCACCTTGCGTGCCCTGGTGATGGTCTTCAAATACTCACTCGCAGTCAACGAAACGTGGCTGCCGAACACCGAAGACCTGAATGAAGCAACCGTCGTCCTGGAAATGGCGGAACGATCCGGCGACGACTTCACCCTCGCCTGCGCTCGATACGTGCGCGGCCTGACTCTGCTGACGCAAGGCGGTCAACCGCGCGCGGAGGGCATCGCGCTGCTTGCAGCGGCCCGCGAAGCAGCCGTGCAGGAGCGCTTCACGATGGCGATCATCGGGTTCATCGACACTCATATTGCCCGTGACAAGATCCGTGTCGGTGATCTCGACGACGCAATCGAATCTGCTCGCGCCACCGTGGAGTCGGAGCACGCCTCCGGCGGAGTGCTCACTCGCGCCGCTCCGGTCGCTGCTCTGGTAGAGGCTTTGCTGGGCAGAGGGATGCCCGCCGACATCCAAGAAGCTGAGGCGGCCATCGAGCGCCTGGCTGCCGTACCGACCGAGCCGGGATTCGTCATCAACCGAATCTGGTTACTGCGCCTGCGGGCAATGCTGGCGCGTGCCAAAGGCGACGACGCGGCTTGCCGCGACTACCGGGATCGCCACCTCCAGATGGCGAGATCACTGAGATTCGACGGGCATATCGCCTGGGCAGAGGGGATGACGTGACCGTGTATCGAGAAATCCTCGCCGTGGTGGGGGTCGGCGGTATGGGCCAGGCCATTGCCCGGCGGCTGGGTTCGTCGAAGACGGTGCTGCTGGCCGACAACAACGAGCAGGTGCTGACCTCGGTGGCGGAATCCTTGTCCGCGGACGGCTACGACGTCGAGAGTCAGCAGGTCGACGTCTCGTCACCCGAGTCGGTACACGCGCTTGCCCAGTTCGCCGGATCACTGGGCAACGTGGCCCAACTCGCCCACACCGCCGGACTTTCCCCGGCCCAAGCCTCGGCCCAGGCGATCCTGGCGGTCGACCTGCTCGGCGTCGCACTGATACTTCAGGAGTTCGGTGACGTCATCGCACCGGGCGGTGCGGGTGTCGTTATCGCCAGCATGGCGGGCCACCTGTTCCCGCCGCTGTCCCCCGAACAGGAAAAGGCGCTGTCACACAATCCTCCCGGGGAACTGCTCTCGCTCGACTTCATCGCCAAGGTCACCGAGCCAAACTTTGCCTACCCAATCGCCAAGCAGGCCAACCACCTTCGCGTCCGCGCCGCGAGCGCCGACTGGGGCCGCCGGGGAGCCCGGATCAACTCGATCAGCCCCGGCATCATCTCCACCCCGATGGGCCAGCAGGAACTCGCCTCGCCCGTCGGCGACGGCATGCGGGCCATGATCGCCATGTCCGGCACCGGGCGCATCGGCACCCCCGACGACATCGCCGCGGCGGCCGCATTTCTGCTCGGCCCCGACGCCACCTTCATCACCGGTACCGACCTGCTGGTCGACGGCGGAGTCGTCGCCGCACTGAAGGCCGGAACACCCTGACATCACGCCCGTAGATCGACTACCCGCTGCAGGTCCTCGGCGCACGTCTTCAGGGCGTGGGCCAACGAGGAGCCCGCGGTGTCGGAAGCGTCCACCGACGATGCGCATTCGCACACGGCCGCCGTGTGGGTGGTCGCGGCATCGCCGTCGTGTTCCGCCTCGGCGAGTGCTGCCACGAGCTCACCGGTCGCCGCACGCACCGGTGCGGGCAGGTCACCCACACCCGGCGCCATAACGCGGGCGAAGTGCAGCACCGAGCCCGCGAGCAGCGTCATCTGGGCGGCCTGCCGGTCCGCGCGCGCGACCATCGAGCGTGTCTTCCAGCGCAGCGGCGCAAACCGTGCCAACAGCCGGGCGTGATAACGGGCTTCGATCAGGTCGTCCAGCCGTTCGTGCACCTGGTCGGCGGCCGGCAGCAATCGATCCGGTTGCGTGAGCACATCTTTCAGAGCCTTAAACACCCCGGCACGCGCGTCGTCCAGCACGGAGGCGGGATCCGCCGGGAACAGCACCAGACTCAACACCAGAGCCAGGCCGCCACCGATCATGGCTTCCTGCAGTCGTTCGAAGAGGCGGTCACCGCCGGTGATCGCCATCACCAGAATGGCCGACCCGGCGGTCTGATTGGCGAATGTCAGTCCCTCGCCCAGGAATCCGTGGCCGATCAACACCGCAACGCTCAACGCGATGAAGACTGCACCGGACATCGCAATCCATTCGCTGCCCAGCAGCATCTGCACGGCGGCCCCCACGCTGATTCCCAGGGCGACGCCACTGATGTTCTGGAGCACCCGCTGCGCGTGGAACACGTTGCTGGCCGACAGCGTCACCGCTGCGGTGATCGGCGCGAAGAACGGGTCGGAATGACCGAGCAGATCATGGGCGATGTACCACGCCAGGCCGGCGGCGCCCGCTGCCTGAACGATTGCCCACACGACGTCACCGAGGCGGCGGGCCGCCAACTGACCGTGTCCTCTTGTCCTGGTGAGCAGCGAAGCGTCCATCACGCTTGCTTACACCAGCATCAGCGAACGGTGTACTCGTGCAGGGTCTGGCTGACACCCTCGCTGACCGTGACGTAACCCTGACCGTCGGCGTGGAAGGCGATTGCCTCGCCCTGCGTTTCACTCACCACCGGCCCGTCGACCGGTTGCTGGCTGAACGGCGACCACGCAGTGCTGCCCGGCGCCCGGTCCCACAGCAGGACGTCGCGATAGGTGCGCACCGCAAGTTGCGAACCGTCCGCCGAGAAGTCGGCGCCGGTGATCAGCTTCGACCCGGACTGTGACATATCAAGCGTCGCAACCTGATTCCACTGCGTGGGGGTGCTGCTACTGCCGGCGCTGGTCCATCCGCTGTCCGGGGTGGAGAACACCCGGGAAACGCTGCCGCTCGTCTTCTCGACGACGATGAGGTTGTGGGTGTTCGGATCGACCGCCAGCGCCTCGGAGTTGATCTTCTCGCCACCCGGATACTGCAACCGAAGCTGTTCGACGCCGGACAGGCTGCCGCTGGTGGGACTGGCCGCGGTACCGGTGACGATCGGCTCGGGCACCCGGTAGACGGTCACGTTGCTGCGAGACAGACCGTTGTCGCCGATGTCCCCGACGTAGATGTACGACTTGCCGTCCGGGCCCTTGGCAACCTCGATGTCCTCCCAGTCGCTGGCGCTGGCGCCGTTGAGCTTGTAGGTGGCCAGGGTCTGACCCGTCTTGGCGTCGACCGCGAAGATGCGTGCGGTGTCCCCGGAATCGTTGTGGACCCAGTAGACATTCGGGTTGTTGATTCCGGCGTCGACGCCGGAGATCTCCTTGAGGTTGCCGTCGGTGATCGTCCCGCCGTTGGCGGAGCTGATGTTGCCGTCACGGGCTGCGTCCACGGCGTTCTGGCCGGATGGGTTGGACGGGTTACCCGGGTCTGTCGGGTTGCTGGGATCGGTCGGATTGCCCGGGTTGCTTGGATCACCCGGGTTGCCGGGATTGGTCGGATTGCCCGGATTGCTTGGATCACCCGGGTTGCCGGGACTGCCGGGATTGCCCGGGCCACTGGGGTCGCTGACCTTCGTCCCGGTCGCACCCTGCGCGCCGTCCTGGCCGGCGAGTTGCCCGCCCGAGCCACCGGCCCCGCCCGCCCCGGGTGTCTGGCCGGATCCGCCGACGCCACCGTTGCCGCCGTCGCCCACCAATCCAGCGTTTCCGCCGGCCCCACCGGCGCCACCGATCGCTCCGGCGCCGCCCATCCCGCCGGCACCGCCATTGCCCGCCAGCAGCCCGCCGCTGCCGCCTCGGCCGCCCGCGGGCGCGGGTCTGGTGGCATCGATCCCCGCGCCACCCTGGCCGCCCGCGCCGCCGTTGCCGATCAGGCCGGCGCTGCCGCCGTTGCCGCCCGCCTGGCCGGTCGCCCCGGACCCGCCCCTGCCGCCGTTGCCGTACAGCAATCCGCCGGCACCACCGTCCTGGCCGGTGCCGGCCATACCGTCGGCGCCGTTCCCGATCAGCGGGCGGCCGGTGAGCGTCCGCGCGGGCGCGTTGATCAGATTGAGCGCTTGTTCGAGCGGGCCGACGTTGGCTACCTCGGCCGCGGCGTACGAGCCCGCACCGGCCGTCAGGAGACGGACAAACTGCTGGTGAAACGCCTCGACCTGAGCGTTGAGGGCCTGATACTCGCGGGCGTGGCCGCCGAACAACGCAGCGATGGCCGCCGACACCTCATCTTCGGCCGCAGCAACGATGGCGGACGTGGGCAGGGCGGCCGCGGCGTTGGCGGCGGTCAGCGTCGAGCCGATACCGGCCAACTCTGTCACTGCCGACGACAACAACTCGGGTACTGCCAGCAGGTATGACATCGACGACCTTCCAGACCGGGCTAATCAATCACGTGATCGTATGCACCGGCCACGGGGGGCAGGAGCGTTTTCGGCAAAGAATCAATCACTTGATAGTTTAAAGCCCTCAACTGCCCTTCCCGAGCGGCAATTTGCTACGACGCCGTCCCGGCGTGCACCCAATCGCCGGGCCGCACGCGCCAGGTCCGGCGGGCGTACTCCAACTCGGTGTACGGCCACTGAGTCACCACGCGGCCAGTGGGCGAACGGAAGTAGCTGTCGCACTGCGTCCAGATCGAGCGTTCCAGGTCCACCGAAAGTTGGTCGTTGTACCGCTTCTCCGCCTCCGGTCGCACGTCGAGATATCCCCCGCGACGGGCGATCCGGGTCACCGCGCTGGCCACCAACCGGGCGCCCGCCTCGAGGATGTAGACGATCGAGTTTCCGCCCTGGTTGGTGTTGGGCCCGTAGAGCATGAAGAAGTTGGGAAACCCCGGCACCGCGACACCCAGGTAGGCGGTCGGGTCGGCACCCCAGCGCTCGTGCAGGCTCTCTCCCCGCGCGCCCACCACGTCGATGCCGGACAGATAGTGCGACGTCTCGAAGCCGGTGGCCAGCACCACGGCATCGACCTCGACCGTGGTGCCCGACGCGGTGACCACCGCGGTGCCGGTCATCCGCTCGATGGGATCGGTCACGAGAGTGACATTGTCTCGTTGCAGCGCCCGATAGAAGTCGTCCCCCAGCAACACGCGTTTGCAGCGGAACGGATAGTCCGGCGTCAGAGCACGGCGCAAGCGCTCGTCCGGCACGGTCCGTTCCAGGAAGGACGTCGCGAACTGCGACCGGGCGGCGACGATCGGGTCGTCGGCCATGGTCGCGGTGTTATCGTGCTGGAATTTCCATATCTGCCAACGCTTTCGGCGTGTTGCCAGTGGGTTGCGCCGGAACTGCGCCAATTCGGTTGCGCTGTAGGGCCGGTCCTCCTTGGGCACCATCCAGGGCGGTGTGCGCTGAAATACCGTGAGGCGTCCGGCGATCTTGGCGAGCTCGGGAACCACCTGCACGCCGCTGGCCCCGGTGCCGATCACCGCGACTCGTTTGCCCGTCAGATCGACATCGTGATCCCACTGCGCGGTGTGCATGAGGGTGCCGGCGAAATCGGCCAGGCCGGTGATATCGGGCAGCCGTACGGATCCGAAAAGCCCGGCGGCGCAGACGACCACGTCTACGACCAGCTCCCGGGCACTTCCCTGGCGATCCAGCTGCAGATGCCACCGTCCGGCATCGTCGTCCCAACCGGCCGACCGGAGCCTGGTGCCGAGCATCAGGTGACGACCGAGGTCGAAGTCGTCGACCACCGATTCCAGGTAAGCCAGTATCTCGGGCTGCCGGGCGTAGGTACGGCTCCAGGATTTGTTGGGCGCGAACGAAAACGAATAGAGGTGACTCTGGATGTCGCACGCGGCGCCCGGATAGGTGTTGCGCCGCCACGTTCCGCCCACACCGGTGTCGGCTTCGATGATCACCAGGTCGTCGATGCCGGCACGGCGCAGCGCAACGGCGGCACCCAGGCCGCCGAACCCCGCGCCGATGATCGCCACCTTGGGCGACGGCCGGCGACGGGTGGCCGCCCTTACCCGGCCGAGTGCATATCTCACGGAATGTCCCGGGCGGGACGCACGTCGAAACCGGCCAGGTCACCGCCGTCCCGCCAGGCCGCCAGCAGGTCGGCGTATTCGGTCGGACCGCCGAAGAAGAAGCTGCCCTGGCGGGTTTTGGCGTCCGCCTTTCCTTCGCGGTTGTAGTAGCCGGGCGTACAGGTCTTGGCCCGCTCGGCGGTGGCCGCGGAACGCTGCACCACCGTCTCCACCCAGGCGGCCTCGGCCGCCGCCGAAGCCTCGACCTCGGCCACGCCGTGTTCCAGCGCCCAGGCGATGATCCATGCGGCGTGGGTGGCCTGGATGTCCAGCAGATAGGGAAAATTCACCGTCAGGCCGGCCTGGGCAATGCTCTCGATGAAGCAGTTGGGAAATCCGTTGGCGCACAAGCCTTGAAAGGTGCGCACCCCGTCGCTCCAGCGCTCGGTCAAAGTCACGCCGTCCCGGCCGATCAGGTCGAATCCGGTACGGCGGCAGTAATCGGTGCCGACCTCGAAACCCGTGGCGAAGATCAGACAGTCGAGCTCGTAGGTCACTCCGTCGACGACTACGCCTGCCTCGGTGATCTCCTCCACGCCGCGCCCGTGCGTGTCCACCAGCGTCACGTTGTCGCGGTTGAAGGTCTGCAGGTACTCGTCGTGGAAGCAGGGCCGCTTGCAGAAATACCCGTACCAGGGCTTGAGGGCCTCGGCCGTCGCGCGATCCACCACAATCTCGTCGACGCGCGCCCGGATCTCCTCCATCTTGGCGAAGTCCGCCAGCTCGATGTCCCGGGTGCGTTGCTCGGGGCTGACGGTCGCATCGGTGTCGTGGCGCATCACCGGGAGCTTGCGGGTGATACTCGTCCAGGCATCGGCGACCAGGTCCTTCTCCGCTTGTCCGCCTGAGGTGAGTATCTGGAAATTGTCGATCCGTTCGCGCTGCCACCCCGGCTTCAAGGACTCGGCCCACAGCGGATCCGTCGGACCGTTGGCGCGGATGTCGACCGAGGATGGGGTGCGCTGGAACACGTAGAGCCGCTGCGCCGCCGCCCCGAGGTGCGGCACGCACTGCACCGCGGTGGCTCCGGTCCCGATGATGCCGACCCGCTTGTCCGACAGATTCTCCAGGTTCCGGCCGGTATACCCGTAGTCCCAGCGGCTGGTGTGAAACGTGTGGCCGCGGAACGCCTTGATGCCCGGGATGCCGGGCAGCTTGGGTTTGGCCTGGTATCCGTTGGCCATCGAGACGAACTTCGCCCGCATCTCGTCGCCGTGGTTTGTTGTGATGATCCAGCGGGAAGTAGACTCCTCCCAACGGATTTCGCGAACATCTGTCTGCAGGCAGGCGTTGCGGTACAGATCGTAATGCTCAGCGATACGGCGGCAGTGCGCGAAGATCTCCGAACCCTTCGCATACTTCTGCTCGGGAATGTAGCCCAGCTCTTCCAGCAGCGGGATGTACACATAGGACTCGACGTCACAGGCGATTCCCGGATAACGGTTCCAGTACCAGGTGCCACCGACGTCAGCCGCGCGATCGATCAACCGGATGCTTTCGACCCCCAGCTGGCGCAGCCGCACGCCGGTCAGCAATCCGCCGAATCCGGCCCCGACGATCGCCACGTCCACGTCGTCGGCAAGCGGCGCACGGGTGAAATTTTTGTCGGCCCACGGGTCTTCGGCGAAGCGGGCGAACTCGCCCGCGATCTCCACATACTGCGCGATTCCGTCGGGACGCAGCCGCCGGCCGCGCTCCTGCGCGTACTTCTGGCGCAGCGCTTCGACGTCGAACGTGCGCCCCACGGTCCCGGTCAAACCCTCGACCTCACTCTCGGTGAGCCCGCCTTGATAATCGATCGCTTGATCGCATCAAGGAGATGCTAGCCTCCCGGGGCGAACAGCTCCCCCCTGACCATGACTTTGGCCGCGTCCAGCGCCGCGTGGTATTCCTCGGGCGGCAGCGTCGCGGCCAGCTCGGTCAGCCCGTAGATGAGTGCATAGATCGCTTCCTCGGTGGCGCGTGGTTCGGAGTGAGCACCGAGCTCGCCGTTTCGGTGCGCCTGCGCCACCAGTCCGCCGATGATCTCGCGGAACGTCTCGAACCGTTCCTGCGCTCCGGCATCGACGAGATGCTCCGCCCGGATCGCCCACTCGAACGCCGCCAGGTCCGGGAACTCTCGCATCAAGGCGCCGCATTCATCGAGGACGGCCTCGATGCGATCGACGGCGGTGCCGGGGCCGTTCGCCGCCGTGCGCAGCCGCGGGATGGCCGCCTCGGCTCTGACCTCGATCGTCGCCTTGAGCAGCTCCGCCTTGTTCGGAAAGTAGTTGTAGAGGCTCGCGCTGGTGACCTCGGACATCCGGGCGATCTCGCGAATCGTGGCCCGCGCGTACCCGACCTCCGCCACGCACCGCATCGTCGCGACGATGATCCTGCGCCGCGTCTCCTCGCCGCTTGCCCCGATGGGGCGGCCCAGCTGCGTTCGCGCCATGGTGGGCCGTGTCCTTACTCGTGTAGCTGTCCACCGGGAGAGGTGGGACCGGGTTCGACGTGGTCGAATATATTCGACCGATCCTGCGATTGGGCGGGCGCGAGTGATTCCTGACGGGGGCAATGCGGCGTGACTGTTTCCTCACCCCTGCCTTCGTCGGCAACTCAACTCGGCCGCCCGGTCGGCGCCGACGGCGGGCAGACCCGGCGCAGGATCATTACCGCGGCAATGCGGTGCGTGGCGGAGGTCGGTTACTCGCAAACGACCATCCGCGAGATCGCCCGGGCCGCCGACATGACCAGCGGCAGTCTCTACCACTACTTCCCGAACAAGTCGGAACTCCTCAAGGCGACCAGCGAGGAGATCGAGAAAATTGTCCTGCCCCGCCTGCGCGACGCCGTGCGGGCCGCGGGCGATGTCGCCGACCAGCTCGATGCGGTGCTGGACGAGTCGAAGCGGCTGTTGTGCGACTATCCGCACCTGGCCGCCTTCCTGCGCGCCGTGCGCTCGGGCGGCACCACACAATCGAGGCCGAGTGACCCGCAGTATCCGGGCTCCAGGGCGCTGCGCGACGTCGTGACCCAAATTGTCGAGACGGCCCACAGTAAAGGACTGCTGTCCCCCACCACGACCACCCGGGCGGCCATCGACGCCATCTGTGCGCTGACCCGCGGCCTGACGGAACCGGCGGCCCGCGACTCGCCGGAGGAGTACGACGCCACACTGGGTGTCGCCAAGCGAATGATCAGAGGGACATTGTTCGCAAGCCCGAAACCCGGGCAGTGATGGCAGGCCTGCTCACCGCGCTGCGGCTGAACATGACCAACATCGCCGATCCGGCGGGGCGCCATGGCGATCGATACCGTGCCGCACTGGAGATGGCCGAGTTCGCCGACGAGAGTGGGTTCACCGCGATCAGCGGCGAGGAACATCACCTGGCCGCTACGGGTTGGCTGCCCTCCCCGCTGCTGCTCGCCGCCGCTCTGGCCGGACGCACGCGCCGGGTGCGAATCAGCATCAACGCGCTGATCGTGCCGCTCTACGACCCGATCCGACTCGCCGAGGACATCGCCGTGCTGGACAACCTGGCCCAGGGCCGGTTCAGCTTCGTCGCTGGAATGGGTTACCGCCCTGAGGAATACCATGCGGCCGGAAAGGACTGGTCGCGGCGCGGCGCCCTGATGGACCATTGCCTTTCGGTGCTATTGCAGGCGTGGGGCGACGAATCCTTCGAGTACGACGGCGCCGTCATCAATGTCACTCCCAAACCGCACACCCGCCCACATCCGTTCTTCTTTGTCGGCGGGATGACGACCGCCGCGGCCCGGCGCGCGGCACGGTTCGGGTTGCCCTTCTCACCCCCGATGGCGATGCCCGAGCTGCTGACCGTGTACACCGACGAGTTGCGCAAGCACGGTAAGACCGGTTTCGCCTACTACCCCGAAAACGGCAGCACTGTCACCTTGCTGCATCCCGACCCGGACGAGGCGTGGTCGCGCTGCGGCGAGTTCATCATGAACGAGGCTGCCGAGTACGCCGGCTGGCGCAGGCAGGGGGTTCCGCGGCCCAATGAGACCCCCGCGGCCTCAGTGCAGGAATTACGCGGACTGCACAACGTCGAGATCCTGACCCCAGACCAGTTGCTCGAGCAGATCCGCGGCGGCCGCAAAGACGTCGTGATGAACCCCTTGGTCGGTGGCCTTCCGATCGACGAGGGATGGGCAAGCCTGCACCGGTTGGTCGACGAGGTGCTGCCTCACGTATGAGGCGGGCCCCGCAGTACAGCACGGGAAACCGACGCAAACGCCGCCTGTGAAAATTCACAGTGATAATACGTTTGCAGTGGTTTGGACAACGCATAGGCGGGCAAAATAAGCGGCATGATCACGCGCTTGTTTGGTTCCGCCGCAGCTGTGGCTGCGGGTTTCAGTGCCTCGATCCTGGCCTTCCCCGCTCCGTCCGCATCCGCCGAGCCGTGCCCCGATGTCGAGGTGGTCTACGCCAGGGGGACCGGCGAGGATGGTCTCGGCGCCACGGGACAGGCGTTCGTCGACGCGTTGCGGCCCCGGATCGGCACGCAATCGATGGGCGTCTACTCGGTCAACTACCCCGCCAGCGAGGAGTGGGCGACCGGAGTCGATGGCGTCAGGGACGCTGGTGCTCACGTCAACTCGATGGCGGCCGCCTGCCCGAAGACGAAGATGGTGCTCTCCGGCTTCTCGCAGGGTGCGGCCGTGATGGGTTTCGTCACGTCCGCCAGGGTGCCCGACGGCGTCGACCCGGGGACGGTGCCCAAACCGCTGGATCCCGCTGTGGCCGAACATGTCTCGTCGGTGGTCCTGTTCGGGACGCCCAACACCAGGGCCATGGAATTCCTCGGTCAGCCGCAGGTGGCGATCGGTCCGCTCTATCAGGCCAAGACGCTCAAGATCTGCGCCCCGGAGGACCCGGTGTGCTCGCAGGGGCTGAACTTCGCCGCTCACAACTCCTACGCCGACGACGCGGCCGCGATCGACCAGGGCGCGGCCTTCGCCGCCGCTCGTCTGGGCGGCGGTGCTCCCGCTCCGGTACCGGGCCCGTCCGGCTTCGGCAACTGACTGATCATCGACGGGCCAACCCGTCGACGATGAGCCGCAGCCCGAAGCTGAACTCGTCAGCCAATGACACCGGCAGGTATCCGGCGACCGCAGCGGTCGCCGGATAGCTGTCGGGATCGAGGCGGGCAAAGGCCGCGGATGCATCCGCGTCGTGTTGCTCGGCTGCTGCCGACCCCGGCAATTGCATGGCGAAGCCCAGAATGAAGCGGGACAACGTGGCGTAGGTGCGCGCAGCCGACTCCGCGGGGAACCCGGCGTCCCGGAGCACCCTGAGCACGAACTCCCGATGCGCCATGGCGTTCGGCCCCATCGGCACCTGCCCGATCAGTAACGGCGCGGCGTTGCCGTGTCGGCCGAGGGCCTCAAACATGCTGTGCGCGAAACTGATACACGCTTCGTCCCATGGCCGCACGTCCGAAACCACGACCTCGCCGAGCATCCGGTCGACCACCATGGCCACCAGTTCAGCCCGATTGGCGAAGTGTCGGTAGAGCGTCGCGGTGCCCGAGCCCAGACGCTGCGCCAGCGACCGCATGGACAGCGCCTCGGCGCCCTCCTCGTCGACGAGCTCGAGGGCGGCGCCGACGATGCGATCCAGCGGCAGTGCGGGGCGCCCGCGGGACCGGCTGTTGACAGCGTCAGTATTTATGGACACACTGTATCCATAAATAAAATAAACCGCGGGTCAACGCCCCTCCCGTAAAGGACGCTTTGCCATGTTTCTCCCCCTTGCAGCGGAGCCGTTCACCGCTCCGACCGACCGCGACATGCTTCCGTCAGAGCGGCGCGAATTTGTCCGGACCCACCGCACGGCGGTGTTCGGGTACCGGCGGCGCAACGACGGCCCGGCGATGTCGATCGTCTACTACATCCCCACCGACGACGGCGAGCTGCTGGTTTCCACGATGGCCGGTCGCGGCAAGGCCCGGATCATCGGCCGCGACAACAAGGTGAGCCTGTGCGTGCTGGACGAGCGCTGGCCTTTCACCTATTTGCAGGTGTACACGGATGCGACGCTGGACGAGGACCGCAATCTGGCGGTCGACGTCATGATGGCCGTCGCCGGACGGATGTCGGGCCAGTCGCTGGGCGCCGAGGCACGCCCGTCGATCGAGGCGATGTGCGACCGGGAGAATCGGGTGGTCATCCGTTGCCGCCCGTACTCGACCTTCGCCACTCCACCCCGGCACCTGCACCGCAACGACGAGGTCGAACAGCTCTCACACTGGGTGTCCGGAGTGGTGCCGTGGGACGCCGCGGACCCAGCGGCCTGACCTACGGCTTTTCGTAGCGGTCGTGCAGTTTGCTCAGCGTCGCCTCGATACCGGCCGCGTTCGCCTTGGCGAAGCCCAGCCGCTCGTAGTACTTGAGCTTCTTCTTGAGCGCGCCGGCATCGTGGTAGTCGAACGTCTCGGTCACCCGGGTGAGGGTGGGCGAGGCCGCTTCGAATTCCCATCGCCACCGGTGGCCCAGTGGGTGCCGCCACTCGATCAACTCGTCGGGCTTGAAGGCGGTCACCGTGCTGGTGATGCGGTAGGGCAGGCCGAACATCTTCATGTTCGTCGAGAATTTCGCGCCTTCGGTCAACTGGGCCGGGGCCTTGACGTTGGCCAGGACTGTGCCCGACCCGTCCAGTTCGCTGTGCCGCCGCGGATCGGCGGCCATCGCGAACAGCTCTGCCGCCGGCGCGGCGACCTCGACCCTGCGACTGACCCGTCGGGGTCCCCTGTCGACAACGATGACGCTCATGCTGCCAGCCTATCGTCGGGCCAGGAAGGCACGTCGACGACGCAAGGAGACTCATGAGCAGGCCACTGAACGGACGCGTTGCACTGATCACCGGCGCGGCGCGAGGCCAGGGCCGGGCGCATGCGGTGCGGCTCAGCGCTGACGGCGCCGACGTCATCGCACTCGATCTCGCCGGGCCGCTGCCGTCCAGCGTTCCCTACGACTCACCGACGCCCGACGACCTCGCCGAGACCGCCCGGCTCGTCCAGGCGAATGGCCGGCGAGCCGTCACAGCCGCGGTCGACGTGCGCGATCTGGACTCGCTCAAGCTGGCCGTCGACCGCGGCGTCAGCGAACTCGGCCGGCTCGACGTCATCGTCGCCAACGCCGGCATCTGCAATCCGGCGGCCTGGGATCAGATCACCGCCCAGGCGTTCCGCGACACCATCGACACGAACGTCATCGGCACGTGGAACACCGTGATGGCCGGTGCTCAGCACATCATCGACGGCGGTCGCGGCGGGTCGATCATCCTGATCGGCTCGGCCGCCGGAATCAGGATGCAGTCGTTCATGATCCACTACACCGCCAGCAAACACGCCGTCGTCGGCATGGCACGCGGGTTCGCCGCGGAGCTCGGCCGGCACAACATTCGCGTCAACAGCCTGAACCCGGGTGCGGTCGCCACCCCGATGGGGACCGGCCGGATGCGCGAGGCCATGCAGTCGGCGGCCGACACCAACCCACAGCTGCGCGACATGCACAAGCCGCTGTTGCCCCAGGGCATCGCGCAGCCGGAGGACATCTCCGATGCCGTCGCCTGGCTGGCCTCCGACCAGTCCAGGTTCGTGACCGGCACCCAGATCTCGGTCGACATCGGGATCGGCTACTGCTGAGTTGTGATCAGCACAACAGTTGGCCGCCGCCACGGCGCTGCGCAGAGTACATCCGCGCTGGTCATGGTACGGTTCGCTGCTGTGGTGTCGTCGCTGGTGAACCTCTTCCGCAGCCCTGATCAGGGCGTGCGGGGCTGCCGGCGCACCCGGAGATCGATTGCAGAATGTCAGAACTGAGCCGCCGCCGTTTCCTAGGGTCCCTCGCTGTCTCCACCGTCGCCGGTGTGGGTCTGGCCCGGTGCATGGTCGACCCCCAGCCGCGGACCTTCGCCCAGGCGCCCGCCGCCGCCGCCGCGGACGCCCCGCCCGCCGGTCCGACCGTCGCGGGCCTCCTGCCGCCCCCACCGCCCAGCGCGCGCGTGCGACTGCCCGGCGGGGGTGTGCTGAGTCAGCTTCCCGGCAGTGGTGACCTGCTGGCCCTCACCGTCGACGACGGGACGAACAGCGAGGTGGTCCGCGCCTACACGCAGTTCGCGAAGGACACGGGCATTCGGTTGACGTACTTCGTCAACGGAACCTACGACTCCTGGACCGACAACCTGGCGCTGCTTCGCCCGCTGGTCGAGTCCGGACAGATCGAGCTGGGCAACCACACCTGGTCGCATCCGGACTTGACCACCCTGTCCAAGGGTGAGATCGCCAAGCAGCTCATGCGCAACGACGAGTTCCTGAAGAAGACGTACGGCGTTGGCGCCAAACCTTATTGGCGCCCACCGTATGCCAAGCACAACGCGGACGTCGACGCCGTGGCGGCCGACCTCGGATACAGCGTGCCGGTCCTGTGGTCGGGGTCGCTGTCGGATTCGACGTTGATCACCGAGGAATACATCGTGAAGATGGCCGACCAGTACTTCACGCCGCAGTCCATCGTGATCGGGCACCTCAACCACCTGCCCGTCACGCACGTCTACCCGCAGTTGGTGGACATCATCCGCGCCCGGAACCTGCGCACGGTCACGTTCAACGACGTCTTCCTCAAGACCCCGTAGCGGCGCCGGTGTGCCGCGCCAGGCGTTCGTCGAGCACGGCGTGAAAATGTCCGGCAGCACTTTCGTGCCGCCCGAATTCGACGAAAGCGTTTGCGCCAGAGCTCAAGCCGCGCTGGACGCCCTCTGACATCTCGTTGTCTTCCACCGCTCCACGCGCGATCAACGTGCCCGCCGCTGCCGGGTTGTACTGCCCAGCAGTGACATTCGCCCGTTCATCCGGCTCCGGCCGGGCCATCGAGTAAATGGTGACGGTGCTGTGTCCGAGGTCGACCGGGTCGACCACGATCATCAGCATCAGATCCGGGAACGTTGCCAGCATGACGTTCGGGAAGAGCTGATACAGGTAGGTCACCCGCGCGTCCGTCGTCCACGTGCTCTCCGGACGATCGCGCAGTCGCTCGATGTTGCGATACGGGAACGTGAGCCGCGAGTTCGGACCGAACATCTCGACCACGTTGAGGTTGTCGTACTGCAGCGGGAAGAAGGTCTCCTTGTGGGTCGACCGGATGTGGTAGCCCTCCAGAAACTGCTCGACCAGGACCTTCCAGTTCATCGGCCGCAGCGTGCTGTCGACGTACACGAGCCGCTGCGCGGGCAACAGCTTCTCGCGCCACGCAGTTCCGTCGGTGAGCCATGCCAGCGCTTCGTCGTGAATGGCAGAGGCGGGATCGAGCGCACTGATGACAACGAGCCCGTCGACCTCATGGCTGCCGACCTCGACCAACCCCCGGCCCGCCACGTCGAGGTCGGGAAACGCCTGCTGGTGCGGAACGTGAGCGAGCGACCCGTCGAGCCGGTATGTCCAGCCGTGGTAGCGGCATACCAGGGCATGGGCGCAGCCCGGACCTTCCACCAGAGCGAAACCTCGGTGTCGGCACGCGTTGCGGAACACCCGCGCCCTCCGATCGCGTCCGCGCACCGCGAACAATGGCACCCCGAAGGCAGTTCGCTCGACGTGGTCGCCCGGGTTGGGGATGGCCGCGGACGGTACGAAGACGCTCGGCATGCTCCGCAACATCCGGACCTCGTCCGCGAATCGCCGTGGATCTACATAGTTTTCGACCGGCTCGCGCCACGCCTGTCCTTCGTCGGTGGTGCCGGCGTCGATATGGGCCAGCACGCGCCGGACGATCTCGATATCGTCGGCGACCAACGGCTTCGTCGGAGCGGCCACGCCGATTAGTATCACAGTTCGAACGTCACACGTCAACGATTTAGTGATACCGGGTGTGATCGGCCAAGATGGACCCATGCCCGCCACGTCCGGATCTCGTGTGCGCGAACTGATCGGTGACCGACCGCTCAGCGCACGTTCGGTGCTGGCATCGGCATTGCTGGGTTCCGACGGGGCCCAGCTGCCGGTGGCGAATCTGGTCGCGCTGGCATCCCTCTTCGGCATCAGCGACGGCGCCGCCCGCACCTGCCTGTGGCGGATGGTCTCCAACGGCGAGCTCAGTGCGGACGACGGTACTTACGCACTCGCCGGCCGGCTGGCCGACCGCCGCCAGCGGGTCGACGAGGCTTATCGAATCGACGACGCCGCCGAATGGGACGGCACGTGGGAGCTTGCCATCGTCTCGGTGGAGCGTCGCACCGCAGCGGACCGTCTTGACTTGCGCAAGGCGGCGATGGCCCTGCATCTGGCCGACTTCCGCGAAGGTGTCTGGATTCGGCCGGACAACCTTGATCCACACCGGCTTTCGGCGTCGCGCGCGGTGCTGGACCGGCAATGCACGCACTTTCACGGCGCCGCCACCAGCATCACGGCTGAGAAGATGCGTTCGCTGTTCGCTCTCGACGGCTGGGCCGACGATGCCAGGGTGCTGATCGACGCCATGGAAGCCGACCTGACTGGCGACGCCCGGGACGATTCGGCGGAGAGCTTCACCTACCAATTCGCTTTGTCCATCGCGGTGGTCCGCCACCTCCAGCTCGATCCGCTGCTGCCGGCCGAACTCGTCGAGGACCACTGGCCGGGAAACGCATTGCGGGGCACCTACCGTCGCTTCGACACTGCCTTCAAGGCGCGGATGAACGCGGTGTTCGACGGATGAGCGGGCGGCGGTGGTCGGTGGCTCTGGTGGCTCTCGTGGTGATACTTCCTCCGTTGGCCGCCTGCTCGGGTGGCTCGCGCGGCACCGGCGGGCAGCACACGTCCTCGACCACGGCCACCCCGAAACAGGCGACACACGGACCGTTCTTCCCCGAATGCGGTGGCGTCAGCGATCAGACCCTCGCTCAACTGACCGGCGTCACGGGACTGGTAGTCACGGCGCGCAACGCGGTCGGGTGTCAGTGGTTGGTGAACGGCAGCATCTCCGGACCGTGGTTCTCCTTCAGCTGGTTTCGCGGCAGCCCCATCGGCCGTGAGCGAAAGAACGAGGATCTGAGTCGAACAAGCGTCGACGACATCACCATCGACGGCCACAGCGGTTACGTCGCGGTTGCCACCGACCGGCTCGGCACCCGGCTCTGCGACGTCTCCATCCAGTACCAGGACGATTTCTTCGAGTGGTCAATCCAATTCGTCAGGAAACCGTTCCCCGACCCGTGTGGCATCGCAACCGAATTGGCACGCCAGACTATCGCCAAGGTGAACTGAGGCTCGCGTCACGCGACATTCCCGGCGACCGCGGCGCCGAACCAGATGCGCCGCGCCTGCGGGGCGATCTCGGCGGCACGATCGTCGAGTTGTTCCAGCGTCAGGCTGCTGATCGGATGAGTGGCGACGGCGGGTTCCAGCTCCGCCATGCCGCGGGCCTCACGTTGCAGACGGGCCTCGAGTTCGAATTCCGTTGTCACGATTGCGACGGTCGGAATCCCGGCCTGCTCCAGCCGCACCGCATCGTTGACGCAGGCCGAGCAGCAGGAGCCGCAGTCGCCGATCGCCGTCAGCGCTATGTCGTTCTCAGCCGCGATCTGTGCGATCAGTTCGGGGCGTGCGTCGGACGAGAAGTGGTGTTTGTCGTAGTACGTGACGCTTGCAAAAACCATTGCACCGCCGCTTAATTCGCGGACAGTCGCGCGGAGCAGTTTGGCGGCGTTCCACTTGGTGTTGCTCAGCACGGCCAAGCGCAGACCCTTGGTACGGGTTGGGCGCGGTGCCGCCGGAACGGCCGCCACCTCCACCACACCACAAGGGTCGTAGACGAATTCGGTCATCGCGGTCTCCTTGTCTGCGTTTCTACAGCCGGCAGGTGCCGTCTGAGCAGGCGAGTTCTCGGGCATCGTCACCGCTGCTGCCGCGGTCTGCGACTGCGCGCAGCACCGGTGTCGTCGCGGTGCTCCAGCCCGGCAGAAAGGCGGAGAATCGGCCGGCGGATCCACCGGCGACGAAGAGGTGAATGTCGTCCGGGGTGAAGACGATCGGCACGCGCCGGCCGGGCTGGCGGGGATACCACTTCGGCAGATTGCGGTTGTAGGTCCGTCCACCCTGGGGTGCGTAGCGGTCGCCGTAGCTGACGTCGTCCCAGGAGTTGGTGCCGTTGAGCCAGAGATAACGCCGGACGTCGTCGCGCGACCAGCCGAACGAGGCGATGGTGCGGGCATGTTCGACACCGATCACGACGGTGCAGGACCCACCGAGGACGGCGTTGTTGTGGGCGATGGTGCTCATCGCGGAGGCGATCGAATCCAGGATCCCCTGCGGGTCATCGGAGATGTAGTTGGTGACGCTGTGCGGTGCTTCGGCACCGATCACCAACACGGTGCTGTCTTCGGGGGCGTAGCCGTGCTCGACGTGATAGGGCGCCCACGGGCTGGCCTCCTCGTTCTCGGCGATGCAGAAGGTGTATTTGCCGGGATGACCCAGGGTGCTCTTGTCCAGCTCGCCGGGAATGCCGCCGCCGACGCTGAGCAGGATCAGCCGCACCGCGCGCCCGATCGTCGCGTTGGCCCGGTTGCCGGAACCGAAAACGTTTCCGCCCGAATTCATTCCGATCTGCCGTGCGACGGGACCGTTGACGACGATCAACGGGGACACCACGTGTGTGGTCGCCTGGATGCCGTTGAGGTTGAACCGGGGGTCGGCCAGCGCGAGCACCGCTGCCCGGACCACGGGGGCGTACTCCGGCTTGCAGCCGGCCATCACCATGTTGATGGCCAGCAGTTCACTCGTCAGGCTGCCCCAGCGCGGTGGAATCCGTGCCACGAGTTCGTCGGGTTCTCCCCCCAGCACGTCGAGCACCGCGGCGATGCGGGCCGGGGTGGGCGGCACGACGGGAAGCCCGTCACTCCACGGTTGATCGAAGTAGTGCTCGACGAGATCACGTTCCGCGGCGATCACAGCGGTCATGGCGTTGCCTTTCTGGGTCTGGTGCAGCAACGGTAAGCCGCGTGGATCATCACAGTCCAAGACATATTTGTTCAGGGTTTATATGCTGTATATATGGCCGATCCGGAACTGCGGCTGCTTCGCTACTTCGTGACCGTTGCCGAGGAGCGCCATTTCGGCCGCGCCGCGGTGCGGTTGCACATTGCACAGCCGCCGTTGAGTCAGCAGATCCAGAAGTTGGAGCGCCAGCTCGATACCGAGCTCATCGACCGGTCCCGGCGTCCGATCGAGCTGACAGAGTCGGGGAAGGCGTTGTTCGACGAGGCGCGCCTTGCGCTCACCCACGCCGAGCGTGCGTTCGCGGCGGCGCGGCGGGCGGCCATCGGCGAGCTGGGCCAGCTGCGCATCGGCGCCCTGCAGGCGGCGGTCGACGGCGTGCTGCCCCATGTGATGCGGGCGCACCGGCTCCAGTTTCCCGACGTGAAGCTCGAACTCAGCGAACTGAGCAGCGCCGAGCAGGTCGGCCAGTTGATTGAGCACCGCATCGACGTCGGCCTGCTTCGCGGCCCGGTTGACGATCCGTCATTGACAATCCGGCCGCTGGTCGACGATCCGCTTGCCGCCGTTGTGTGCGATGACCATGCGCTGGCCGGCCGACGGCAGATCGAACCGGCGCTGCTTGCTCATGAACCGATGATCCTGTGGACGCGAGCCGCGGCAGCCACCACCTATGGCGACGTCATCGAGGTGTTCCGCAGGTATGACATCGAACCGCCGATCGTCGACGAAGTACCACGCATCCAGACGATCCTTGCCCTGGTCGCGTCGGGGGCTGGAATAGCACTGTTGCCAACATCTTTCGTCAACCTGAGCCGAGCCGGCGTGCGGTTCATCCGGCTGCGGGGACAACTGCCGCACCGGCCGCTCGCACTGGCATGGCGAGCCGCCGGCCAGTCACCCAGCGTGCGTGGCTTTCTCGACGTCGCTGTCGCTGCGGTGCCGCAGTATCTGGACGATCTGCGTGAGCACAATCCGCAGCTTGGTCCTACCCCTCGAGCATCCCGTCGATAAGTCGATGTAACACCTGACGGATCTCCTTGCGGGTCCGCTTCTGATCCTCGGCGGTGGCGATCGCCATGGCCGCTTCGTCGAGCGCGCCGATCAGCACGGTGGCCAGCGGGCGCACCGGCAGTCGCGCCAGCTGGCCCGCCTTGATCGCCTCCGTGATCAACTGCTCGGTCATGCCCAAGCTGTAGCGCTGGGCGACGTCGCGAAAGGCGGCCCAGCCCAACACGGCGGGTGCGTCCAGCAGGATCAACTGGCGCACTTCCGGATCACCGGACACCTCCAGCCAGGCGTCGACTGCGGCGCGGATCATGTCGGCGGGGGTCGTGGCCCCCGTCGCTGCCACCAGCGTGGCCATGCGTGTCATCACGTCGAGCTCGACAGCCTCGACGACGTCGCGGAATAGCGCTGCCTTGTCGGTGAATTGGTGGTACATCGCCCCGCGCGTGACGCCAGCCTCGGTGGCGATCTCCGGCGTGCCGACTTCGGCGTAACCGCGCAGGCCCCACAGTCTGCGCGCAGCCGAGATCAGCGCCTCACGGGTAGCCGCGGAGCGCTCCTCCTGGGTACGTCTCTTGATTTCCATACAACCTGTTGGTAATTTACGAACAGACAGACTGTTTGTAAATCCCTTCTCTGGTAGGAGCCTTCATGCCGACGATCGACATTAGCGCCGGAACCATCCATTACGAAGCAACCGGACCCGAAAGCGGCAGGCCCGTGGTGTTCGTGCACGGGTACATGATGGGCGGCCAACTGTGGCGCCAGGTCAGCGAGCGACTCGCCGAACGCGGCCTGCGTTGCATCGCCCCCACCTGGCCGCTCGGTGCTCACCCCGAGCCGCTGCGTCCGGGGGCCGACCGCAGTATCACCGGCGTCGCCGGCGTCGTCGCCGATTTCCTTGCCGCGCTTGACCTTGACGACGTGGTGCTGGTCGGTAACGACACCGGCGGAGTGGTGACCCAACTCGTCGCGGTGCACTACCCGGAGCGACTCGGTGCGCTGGTGCTGACCAGTTGCGATGCCTTCGAGCACTTCCCGCCGCCGATACTCAAGCCGGTCATCCTCGCGGCAAAGTCGAAGAAGGTGTTCCGCGCCGCAATCCAGGCTGTCCGGGCGCCGGTCGCACGCAAGCGGGCGTATGAAGGTCTGGCGCACAGTGACATTGACGCGCTGACGCAGGCCTGGGTGCAGCCGGCAGTGTCCGACCCGGCGATCGCCGAAGACCTCCGTCAGTTCTCGCTGTCGTTGCGCACCGAGGTCACCACCGGTGTCGCCGCCCGACTCCACGAGTTCGACAAGCCGACGCTCATCGCCTGGTCGGCTGACGACGTCCTCTTCGAACTCGAAGACGGCCGCCAGCTGGCCGCGACCATTCCGAACGCCCGGTTGGAGGTCATCGAGGGAGCTCGCACCTTCTCGATGGTGGACCGGCCCGACCGGCTTGCCGATCTACTCTCGTCGATTGCGGTGCGCGCCTAGCGTGCACGTGAAGAATCAACTGCGCCAGGCGGTTTGCGCGACCCGGTAGACGTTTCCGCCTAGGGCGGCGGCCATGTCCGCGTCGGCCCCCGCGTCGGGCCCGGCGATCTCGCGGGCTAGCGTTTCACCATGTCGGACGAAACCCTGCAGGGCAGACGCATCCTGGTCACCGGCGCGGCGACCGGGATCGGGGCCGCCGCTGTCGCCGCGCTCAGCGCCGCCGGTGCGCAGATAGCCGCCACCTATCACCAAACGCCCCCTCCCGACGGCCTGGCCGCCACCTGGCTGCAGTGCGATGTGCGCGATGCCGAGGCGGTCTCGGCAACGGTGGCCCGCGCGGCCGAGGCTCTCGGGGGACTCGATGTTCTGGTCAACGCCGCGGGGCTGTGGCAGGCCGGGATTCCGGGTTACATCGAGCCTGAGGACATCTCGTTCCTGTTGGACACCAACGTGAAAGCCACGATCCTGACCAACCAGGCGGCCTACGCCGTGATGAAAGACCAGCAGCCCAAGGGTGGCCGCATCATCAACTTCGGATCGTCGGAGGCCGTGATGGGTAGCCCGGTCTCGGCAGTCTACGCCGCGACCAAGGGCGCGGTGCAGGCCTGGACGAGGTCGGCGGCGCAGGCTTGGGCCCACGACAAGATCACCGTCAACGCGCTGGCGCCGGCGGTGCAGACGCCGGGCTCCAATCGGTTCCGCGAGTTTCTCGGACCCGACGCCGCGCCGTTGATCGACGAACAGCTCAAGGCCAGGATTCCGCTCGGCGGGGCGCTCGGCGATCCGGCGCGCGACCTCGGACCGGTGCTGGTGTTCCTGGCCGGACCCGGCTCCGGCTTCATCACCGGGCAATTGCTCGCCGTGGACGGCGGCCTCATCATGGTCGGCGGCTGACTTCTCCGCGCGAGCAGACATAAACTCGCGTGATTTCGTACGGCGACACGCGAGTTTATGTCTGCTCGGCCCACTTGGTGCGCCGCCGGATCTGTCCTTTGGGCCGGCGCACCCGGCCGGCCGGATCTCGCGTTGTGCCCGCGGCAATCTCGTCGCGCAGCTGCTCGATGTTGGAAATCTCCGCGTAGAGGCCGCGGATGGCGTAGTCCAGGACCGCGAACGAGTAACGCTGGTCGGGATCGTCGAGGATGCCGACCTCACCGGATCGCCGGCGCGACCACAACGCCTCGTCCAACCGCTTCCGGGTCGCCTCGAGGTGCCGTTCCAGGGAGTCGATCACGCGTTCCGGGTTCTCCCCGCGAGCCAGCCAGGTCCGCAGGATCACGGGGTGTTTGATGACAACCTTGTCCTCGCCGGGGAAGTGCTGCACCCAGTTGCGCAACGCCTCGAGGCCGGAGTCGGTGGTCTCATACAGCGTGATCGCGCGCTTGCCGGACTGCGCGCCGATTTCGTCGACCATCCCGCGCTGCTGCAGCCGGTTGAGTTCGCGACGGACGTGGCTCACCGAAGGGGACCAGTAGAAGTGGCCGACGGACAGTTCGGCGCGCGTCTTGATTTCCCCGGCGGTGAGTTGTTCATCGGTGGCCGCCAACACACCCAGCACCAGGTAGGCCGTCACCGGCAGGCCGTCAGTGGTACGCCGGGGACTCACTGTGATCCGGTGAAGTAGGGCAGGGTCAAATCCGGCTCGAGTGAATGGAATTCGACTCGAACGCGCATGCCGATGGTCAATGCTGCGACATCCACGCCGACGATGTTCGTCAGCATCTGATAACCCTCGTCCAGGGTGACGATGGCCGGCGCATAGGGCGGTTGGAAGTCAGCGGTCACCGGCCGGTGTACGACCGTCCAGCTGTAGATTTCCCCGCATCCGCTGCCGCGCGTCCACTCCAGTGCCGCCGAAAGGCACTGGCGGCATTGCTCTGTCGGCGGGAAGTTTGCGATGCCGCAATCAGAGCAGCGCTGGTAACGCAACTCCTGCGCACGGCAGCCCTCCCAGAATGGCGCGCTGAGGGGGCTGATGGCGTGCGGTACCGGTCCGGATTGCGGGCGCAGTGTCATCGGGGCTCGCTTCCGAGCAGCAGCACCGTGGTGAACAGAGCTCCCGCACCACCATTGCTGCACAGGGCAATTCGCGCATTCGGCACTTGCAGCGACCCGGCGGCGCCGCGCAACTGTTGTACCGCGCGCACGGCGCGCTGCATCATCTGCGGATTGGAGCCGGCATGACTGAACGACATGGTTCCTCCATCGGTGGTGATCGGGTGACTGCCGTCGATGGCGATATGACCTTCGGCGACAAACGGCCCACCTTCGCCGTCGCCGCAGAACCGGAACGCCTCCAACTGCCGGATGATCTCGAACGAGAACGGATCGTAGAGTTCCAGCACATCCACGTCGTCGCGCCGGATTCCGGCGTGTGCGAACGCACGGTCGGCCGCCCGCCGGCCCACCACACCGTTGGCGTGATCACCCCGACGTCCGGTGAGATCCCAGGCCGGCGGGTGCTGATAGGAGGGGCCGTGGAAGTCGGCGCCGCTGCCCAAAATATGAATCGGCCGGCCCATCGCCTCGACGGCGTCGATGTTGGCCACCACCAGCGCACAACCTCCTTCTGAGGTGGTGGCGCAATCGAGGAGGTGAAATGGGTCGGCGATCAGTCGCGACGCGGTGATGTCGTCGGGGGCGAATGGACCTCGCTGGTAGTAAACGGCTTCGGGGTTGTTCGACCCGTTGTTCCGGATGGTCGCCGCGACGATCGAAAGCTGTTCACGCGTCGTGCCGTACACGTGCATGTGGCGTCGGGCGATGAGGGCGAATTCCGCGGTGGTGAACATGCCCCACGGCGCCACGAACTCGTTCTCCGGTCGCGTCCACGGCGCGGTCGCCTGGTGGTCGCGGTACTCGCCCGCTTGGGCGGCCACGAGCACCACCACGTCGGCCATGCCGTGCTCGATCGCGGTCGCCGCTTCGGTGATCATCCCGACCCCGAAACCCATTCCTTGCCAAGCGGGTCCGATGCGCAGGTCGTAGATCAGCGCAGTCGACAGCGGGCCCGCGCTGATTCCGTCGACGTCCGCCAGTGCCAGGCCCGCGTCGTCAAGTGCACCTTTGATGGCCGCGACGGCCAGGCTGCGCGACGTCTCGCCATCCAGTCGGCGGCCCTGGACGGTGTTGTACACGCCGACGATGGCCGCGGTACGCTGCTGCGTCACGTAGTCTCCATTCTGTCTGCCGCCATTCAGTTTTCGTCTGCCACGACACCGAGATAGGTGCCTACCACGTCACATTCGATCCCCGCCCGGAAGATCCGTCCGATGAGCCGGGCGCGGGTGTCCGTCGGCGCGGCAGCAGCCACGACATCGATCCGCACATCGACGGGCCGCGCGGTCTGCGGGTCGGTGATCTCCACGACCATGGCCACCGCGTGTTCGCGCTCGTCCCACTCCACACCGGTGATGCGATGTCGCGCGGTCAGTTCCAGGACGACCGAATCCCGCCGCAGCAGGAAGCGGACCGGCTGGCACAACTCTCCGGGCCGTGGCGGCACGCACAGCGTCACCGCCACGTCACAGGCCCGCCGGACGTGCTGACGTGATCTTCGAGTTGGTCAATGCGGCGAGATCGTCTGGGGAGTATCCGATTTCGGTCAACACCTGATTGGTGTCCGCGCCATAGAGCGGGGAAACCCGGTGAATCCAACGCCGCGGTTTGCCAATGAACGTGAACGGCATCCCGGTGCACAGAAACGAACCCGCGACCGGATGATCGACGCGTTCCCAGAAGCCCCTGGCGAGCAGGTGCGCATCGGTGAGCAGGCCGGCCGGTGCCCTGACCGGCGCTGCGGCCACGCCGGCCGAACGCAGCACGCGGACCGCGTCCGGCACCGTGCGGCGCGCCGCCCAGTCGGTGATCAGTTTGTCGATCTCGTCGTCTCGTTCCCGCCAGCTGGTTTCGTCGGGTCCAAGTTCGGGCCGGTCGATGACCGCGGCCAGCGCCTCGCGGGCGGTCCCTCCGATCGCCGCGAGCGCCACCCATTCGTCATCGCCCAGGCAGCGGTACACGCCCTGCGGGGTGGCGCCGGGGCCGCGATTGCCTTGCCGCCGTAGTTCAATGCCGTCGCGCGAGTATTCAATCAGCATCTCGGCGGCCACGTTCAGTGCCGCCTCCACCATCGTGGATTCCACCTGCACACCGGTCCCGTCCCGGTCACGGACCACTAGTGCCGCCACAGCGGCGAAGGCGGCATGCAGTCCGGCGATCGGGTCGCACACACCGCGCGGAATGACCGGCGGACCCTCGGCGTGACCGGTGATCCACGCCATCCCCGTCGCCTGCTCCATCGTCTGGGCGAACCCCACCCGGTCGCGCCAGGGGCCGTCCAGCCCGAAGGCCGGCATGCGCACCATGATGGCCCGGGGATTCGCGGCGCTGACGACATCCCATTGCAGGTTGAAGTTCTCCATCACCCGCGGCGAGAAGTTCTCGATGACGAGATCGCTGGCGGCAATCAGTTTCAGCGCGACCGTGCGCCCGGCTTCGGTTCCGAGCTCGATGCTGACGCCGCGCTTGTTGTTGTTGCTGCACAGGAAAACCGGTCCCCACTCCCACCACTGGTCCCAACTGGGGGGCCGGCCCGCGGAGAACCGCATGCCGTCCGGGCGTCGCACGCCTTCGACCTTGACGACGTCGGCGCCGAGGGCGCCGAGGAACTGCGTGGCGACCGGCCCGGCCCAGAACGCGGTCAGGTCGGCTACCCGGATATCGGACAAGGGAAGTGCACCCGGGTCGTCCCGGAAGCCGCCACTGACGGGGCGCGGAGGCCAGTCGATTTCTCCGCTGTGTTCGCCGAGTCGCGGCGCCCGGCCGCCGGTTGTGGTGGTGATGGTGTCACCGCGGTAGGGCACCCGGGGTTGCAGCACGCCGAGTTCGGATTTCACGAAGACACCCCGTTGGACGAAGTGGTCGACTTTCGCCAGTGCCGCGGGGGTACCGATCGGCGCAACCGGGATGCGGAAGGCCACGGCAAGGTCGACGATCTCCTGGGTGGTGCGGGTTTCGGTCCACTGCGTGACCATGTTCAGGAACTCGTCGCGACGCGCGATGCGCCCTTCGATGGAGGCCAGGTGGGCGTCGTCCAGCAGGTCGGCGCGGTCAATCAGGACAAGGAAATCCTGAAACTGTTGTGCGGTGATCGTGCAGAAGCCGACCAGCCCGTCGGCGGTGGGGACGATCGACGGGAGTTCCAGGCTGCGGGAGGTCATTTGGGAGTCCACGCCCATGACGCTCGCGGACATCGCGGGCAGGCCGCCCATCGCGATGGCCATCGCCTCATAGGTGGAGACGTCGATGATCTCACCGTGTCCGGTGCGTGCGGCGTGACGCGCGGTGGCCGCGGTAACCGCCGCCACGAAGGTGCCGGCCAGCCATTCGCCCAGCCGCCCACCCGCCTGCACGGGTTCGTCCCCCGGCCACCCGCGGCTGGCGATCGAGCCGGAAAGCGCCTGCAGGATGAACTCATTGGCCAGGACCTGATCGTCGACGTAGGGTCCGGTCGTGCCGAACGGCGTGACGGCAACTAGCACCGACGACGAATCTGTCTGCGCCGCAAGGCCGTCCAGGGTCCATCCGTCGGTGAGGTCGGTGATCACCACGTCCGCGCCGGCCAGCAGGGCCGCGCGGGCGTCGTCCAGCACCGATTTCTTGCCGGCGGCCAGGTAGTCGAACAGGGCGCCGGGCGGTCCGCCTCCGGCCGACCACCACCGTAGTGAATCTCCCTGCTCACTCTCGATTTTGACGACGTCAGCCCCGGCGTCGGCGAACATCTTTCCCGCATAGGCGGCCGCGATTCCATTGGACAACTCGAGCACGCGCCACCCGGTGAACGGCGGTTGATGCGGCACGCTCAGTTACCCAGCGTCGTGGCACGCCCGGCGATACCGGGTGCTTCCACGGTCACCGGTGTGGCGCCCTGGGCCTGCAGGGCGAAGGTCGTCATCCGGGTCCACGCGTCGCGGTCGCGCTGGCTGGCTTGATGGCCGACGTGGGTCACCACGTCGACGTCAGCGGCTTGCCCGCGGAGATACCCGGCGCGGGCATGTTCGCGGGGTATGTGCCGGAACGGGTCGAATGAATAAGCGGCCATCGCATTTTCGTGGGTGACCTTGTTGATGACAACGTCGTCGAGGTGGCCCATGGTGGCGATGACATCCTCCGGTGCGAACGGCCAGTTGCTGTCCGAATGCGGGAAATCGGACTCCCAACACACCATGTCCTCGTTGAACCAGTCCATGTTGCGCACGCCGACCTTGTCGCTGATGAAGCAGGTGTAGAAGTGACGCTGGAACACGTCGAGAGGTCCGGCGTAACCCGGCGGGAATTCGGCCAGCGTCCAGCCCGAATGACGTTGGTAGACATGCTCGGCGCGCCACAGGAAGTACGGCATCCAGCCGATGTCGCCTTCGGTGAGCGAGAACTTCAGCTCCGGGAAGTCAGCCCAGAACTGCGCCCAGATGAGTTCGGTGAAGGTGAACATGCTCATCATCGACGAGGCCGTCATCATCACACTGGCGGGCGCGTCGATCGACACCATCGGCGAGCGGGAGGCCGAGCCGACATGGGTGCACAGCACCGTGCTGTTCTCGCAGACCGCCTCGAACAGCGGATACCAGTACTTAGTGTGAATGCTGGGCATCTGCAACGCTTCTGGATTCTCCGAGAATGTGACCGCATGACAACCCTTGTCCGCCAGACGTTTCACTTCCTTGGCAGCTTCGGCGACATCGTAGAGCGGCAGGATGCCGCACGGGATGAACCGGCCGGGGTAGGCGCCGCACCATTCGTCGACGTGCCAGTCGTTGTAGGCCTTGATCATCACCAGGTTGACGTCGCGGTCAGGCCCCTGGTTGAGCACCTGGCCGGAGAAGCCGGTGAAATTCGGGAAGTTGAGGCCGGCCAGCTGGCCGCCGGCGTTCATGTCGCGCACTCGCTCGTCGACGTTGAAGCAGCCCGGGCGCATCTCGTCGTAGCGGGAGGCATCGACGTTGTACATCTCGCGGGGTTTGCCGGCGACGGCGTTCAGGCCCATGTTCCGGCCGCGAATGTCGCCGTAGTACCACTGCTGAACGCCGTCGGGTTCGATCACCACCCGGGGTGCGAGGTGCTTGTACTTGGCCGGGACGTGCGCGTCGAACATGTCAGCCGGTTCGGCGATGTGGTCGTCAACGCTGATCAGGATCAGGTCGTCTTTGTTCATCCTGGGCTCCCCGTTGAGTGACTAATAGATAAGCATGGCAGTCATTGCGACTGGTGTCACGGCTGGGATCCAGTGAATGTTTCGCCTAAAAAACTGCTGCCGCCGCAGTCCGGTTGACATCACCCGCAAGCAGATCTGACGGACTATTAGTACGGGAGTCCGTGGACGTGCGGGGTGGCAGATGCGCACCGTTAACCTGGCTTCGCCTTTGGTGAGGACAGCTCTCCGCACACCCCGAACGTCGCCTATTTGACCTAAATCCGCTGGTAGGGTTCTTACAGACGTGCATAAAGGGGAACGATCGATGGGCCAAGGCTCATTGAGTGGTATCGCGGGATTGATTCCCGAAGTCAAGGTACCTGTCGCTCTGGAGAATGCGCTGGCGCCGTGGCTGAAGCCAGACGGGGGACCGATGCCGAATACGGTGAACATCGCCGGGGACGATTTCTTGCACGACTATGTGGAGTCTCGGGGGATGGGCAGCAACACCATCCGTGAGACCAGCGCAATCCTGGAAGGACTTCTTCAACGCAATCCGGCGCTTGCCTACAAGCCGACAATTGCGCCTTATGTGATCCATACCGAAGGTGGGCCCGCTCTGGACTACGACGCGATCAATGGCAACCCAGAGACATTTGTGCAGGACTTCAACAGGGTCGTCAAACCCGACGTATTCAACAAGCCAGCATTTGACAATGCGATCAACAACGACGGCACCCAGCACACCAAGTGGTAGCGAATGTTGATTAGCGCGCGTCGGGCCATCACCATATTGGTTTCAATCATCATGGTCACCGCATGCGGCAGCGATGCCAGCGCGCCGACCCGATCGCCCGCAACGACGAGTTCGACGCCTGCCGAATCTCCCGTTCACTTCACCGTCCAGTGGGTCGACAATGGCGTCGTCGATCTGATGTCACCAGAAGCAACCTTTGTGCGCGCGTTCGTTGAATCGCAACAGCGGGCCGGATTCACTCACGGGCACGGGATGGCCGCGATCGAGGCGGGGGGATTTGCGGGCTTTGCCCACGCCTTCAATGCTGCGACAAATCCCGATTGGGTAGGCGGAGTCGCAGCGGACGTTGGATCCCCTTTGCTTGGGACAATGGTGTTCGAAATTGTTGACTTCCGGCGTGAGGATAACCATTACCATGTCATTTACTGTGACAATCGCTCAATGATCGGGTTCAAAATCGGCGAGCAATACAGCGGGGCGCGAGCAGAACCTCTTACCTCCGCCCGCGAGTTCACGTTCGGCCCAGACCCAGCCCTGCAACCCGACCAGCAACGCGCGCCAAGCAAGGACCAGAAAGGCCCGGCACGCGCCCCGGTCGACAATGTCTTCGGCACTTGGGTGGCCACGCCGGATAGCGAAAATATGGACGACGCGACCGCCCGCGAGTGGTACCCGAAATGCCACAAATGGGCACCGGGCACACCGGCCGGTTGGCCGCGCGACGACAAACCCCGTCCCACGCCGCCGCCGACCCTGCCGCCGAGCCCCGGCTGGCCGCCCGGAAACTCCGCATGATCCGACTGACAGCACATGCTGACATCGCTTGAACGGGCCGTAGGGTGCTTGGCTTCGATCGTCGTGATTGCCGGATGCAGTAGCGGGACGGCCGCGCCCACGCGATCGCCAGCAACTACGTCAGCAACGGCCGATTCCCCCATTCAGTTCACGGTCCAGTGGGTCGACAACGGCGTCCTCGATCTCATGTCGCCGGAAGCCACCTTTCTGCGCGCCTTCGTCGAATCCGAAGAACGGGCAATACTCACCCACGGCCATGGGATGAGCGCGATCGAGGCCGGCGGATTTCCCGGCTTCGCCCGCGCCTTCAATAACGTGATTGACCCCGACCGGGTGGGCGGAGCCGCAGCCGAGGGCAAACCCATCCTGGGCACCGTCGTGTATGAAGTCATCGATATCCGCCGCGACGGTGACCGTTACCACGCTGTGTACTGCGACTACCGGTCGCTTACCGCGGTCGAAGTGGGCGACCAATACAGTGGTGTCGGATCCGAGCCCTTCGGCTCCGCTCGCCAGCTCACCTTCGGAGCAGACCCGGCTTTATCGCTCGAGCAGCAACGCGCGCCGAGCAAGGACCAGAAAGGTCCGGCGCGGCTCCCGGTCAACAATGTCTTCGGTACCTGGGTCGCCACACCGAACAGCGAGGAGATGGACGAGGCGACCACGCGCGAGTGGTACCCGAAATGCCGCAAATGGGCACCGGGCACACCGGCCGATTGGCCGCGCGACGACAAACCCCGTCCCACGCCGCCGCCGACCCTGCCGCCGAGCCCCGGCTGGCCGCCCGGAAGCTCCGCATGACTCACCGCGATCCGCGGAGCTGGCGCAGCACCGCGACGTCGCGTGCAATCAATTCATCGATCCGCTCGGACAGTTTGCTTTCCGTCGCGGCCTCGGCGTAACTGAAATCCCGATCGTAGATGTAATCGCCGTCATCGTTGATATGCACCCAGACAAGGCACGGGCTGTCCCAGTCGACCCCCCACGACCTTGCGGGCCGGCAGCGAGATTGAATCGTTGCCAACGCCGCCACGTCCGAATTCGGCACCCTCGCTGCTGCCCCGCGAGTCTCTGACCGGACGCATGACGGACACCTCATAGTCGTCTTCATCGTCGGGCGAGGGTCCACCAAAATAGTTCTCGTATTTGGGAATGACGATGCGCCCTCGCGATCCCGGTCCGGTCGAGCCGATTGAGGCTGCCACTGCCGGCCCGAGGTCGTAGGGCGACAGCTGGTACACATCAACGACGTCCTCGTGCGGGCGCTGCGACGCAAAGAAACCCGATTGATCTGCGCGATAGGCGAGTATCCGAATATCAGGGATGTCGTCGCGGTTGTGGAGTAAGCGGCACTCGAGCCATATATCGGCATCCTGGTAGGCCTTCACCCATGTCCGAAAGACGCTCAAATCGCCGTCGCTGAAGCGGTGGGAGACCGATGCCAAGCTCGCCGCGTCAGGAGCCGACGACATGAAGGGATACGGCGGATTCTCGTGGCCCTGCAACACGAAAAGTGCTGTTAAATCTGCTAATTCAATACTGCCCAGCCACTCCCGCGGCACCTCCGCCATCTTGCCGTCCTCCAACTTCAGCGGCCGCCGATGTCGGAGCGCCCGGGGGTAGCGGCAAACCACGCCTAGCCGCCCGCGTCGAAACGAAAGCCAGGTCGATTCCACCGCAGGTGCGGCGACCATGCCACCGAACGTTGACACGCGTGCCACCATGAGGCATGCCGGTGCCAGAGGGCGACGCGTTGCGTACGGGCAAAAGCGCGCGCCCCACCACCGCCGATGTCGCCCGCCTGGCCGAGGTATCGACCGCCACCGTCAGCTACGTGCTGAACAACGCCGAGGGACGTAGGATCTCGCCCCAGACCCGCGACGCGGTCAACCGAGCCGCGAAATTGCTCGGCTACCGCCCGAACCTCGCGGCCCGCAACCTCGCCCGGGGCAAAGGCGGCGTCGTGCTCTACGTCGTCCCACATGTGGCGGTCGGCGACATGCCGATGCAGGCCGGCAGCCGCATGACCACGGAACTCGCGCGACTCGGCCTGCTGCAGGTTCAGATCTTCGAAACCGAGGACGACCATCACGTCGTCGACGCCATCGAGAATCTCGACCCGGTCGCGATAGCGAGCCTGTTCCCCCTCAGTGAGGCCGCCGCACAAGCGGTCAAGGAAGCCGGAATACCCCACATCGACATCGGTAGCCTGCCCGCCCTGGGTGATCCCCACCTGGCGGTGGGCGAAATGCGGGTCGCACACCTCGTCTCGCGGGGCCACCAGCAACTCGCCTACGCCTACGGTGGTACCGCCAAGTGGCGCGCGCTGGGTGACTATTGGCTCGAAGGCGTATTACGCGCGACGCAATCGCGCGGCCTGCCGCCGGTGCGCGTCGCCACCGTCACCGTCGACAATGCCGCCGACGTGGTCGCCGGTTGGGTGCGCGACGGCGTGACGGCGGTGTGCGCGCAGAGCGACGACATCGCCTGTCTGGTCCTGTACGGAATCCATCGGGCGGGACTGCAGTGTCCCGGCGATCTCGCGGTGATCGGCGTCGACGCCAGCCCCATGGGCGAGGTGAGCACGCCGCCGTTGACCTCGGTGCAATTCGATCCGCGCGCGGTGGCCGACGCCGCGATCGCCGCCATCTACGAACGGCTCGGCTATCCGGCCCCGCCGTCTCCGGACATCACCGACATCGCGCGCGTCGTCGTGCGCTCCTCGACATGACACCTAGCCGATCGACTATCTCAACTCTGGACACCGGTTGGTTAAGCGCATAACCTCACGGTGACGAGTCAGATACTCAAGGAGGAGTAGCGATGACGGTCCAGGCCGTTTTGGACGAGATCCGGGAGCGTCCCGGCACCGGCGAGGTGATCACGGTTGTCGATCCCGCCACCGAGGAGCAGGTCACCGAGTTCAAGGACTGCGGCCCCGAGGCCGTCGACGACGCCGTCGCCCGCGCCAAGGCGTCCTTCGAGTCCGGCGTCTGGCGGGACAAGCCGCCCAGCGAGCGGGCCAAGATCCTGTGGCGCGTCGGCGAACTCATCGACCAGAACGCCGAACTGCTGGCCGAGCTCGAATCGCTCAACGCCGGCATGACACCGCTGCAGGCTCAGGGCACCGTGACCGTCGGGTCGGAGTTCTTCCGGTACTACGCCGGCTGGTGCACCAAGATCGAGGGCATCGCGGCCGACGTGCACACCGGCGGCCTCACCGGCATCGACTCCCACCAGCACGCCTACACCCTCAAAGAGCCCTACGGCGTGGTCGGCCTGATCTTCCCGTGGAACGGGCCGGTCTTCAATTTCTGCTGCAAGCTCGCTCCGGCCCTGGCGGCGGGATGTAGCAGTGTGGTCAAACCCGCTGAGGAGACGCCATTGTCGGCGCTGGTCCTGGACAACATCCTGCACGAGGCCGGCGTGCCCGAGGGCGTCGCGAATCTGGTGCTGGGCAACGGACACACCGCGGGCGCGGCGATCACCGCGCACCCCGACGTCGAGAAGGTCGCCTTCACCGGGTCTACGGAGGTGGGCCGGGCTATCGTGCACGCGGCCGGTGAAAGCAACCTTAAAAAGGTCACTTTGGAACTGGGCGGAAAATCGCCGGTAGTGGTCTTCGACGACGCCGACCTGTCCAAAGCCGTCCCAATGGCGGCCTTCGGCACCTTCATCCACTCCGGCCAGGCCTGTGTGTGCGGATCCCGAATCTTCGTGCAGCGCGGCGTCTTCGACCAGTTCGTGGACGGCCTGGCGAAGGTGGCGGACGGGCTGCCGCAGGGCGGCCCGAAGGACGAAGGCAGTTTGATCGGTCCGCTGATCAGCCAGAAGCAACTCACCCGGGTGCTGGGCTATCTCGACCAGGGCCGTTCTGACGGTGTCGAGGTCGTCACCGGTGGGAATCGCGTTGACCGCAAAGGGTATTTCGTCCGCCCCACCGTGCTGACGAACGTCGCCACCACCAGCCGTCTGTTCCAGGAGGAGATCTTCGGGCCGGTGGTCGCGGTCATCCCCTTCGACGACGAGGACGAGGCGGTGGCCCTGGCCAACGACAGCACCTACGGCCTGGCCGCCACCGCGTGGACCCGCGACCTGGGCCGTGCGCACCGAATCGCCAAGCGGCTCAAGGCCGGAACGGTGGGCCTGAACTGCCAGATGCAATTCGACCACTCCATGCCGTTCGGTGGCTACAAGCAGTCCGGGTGGGGCTACGAGTCCGGCAAGGCCGGGCTGGAGACCTACCTGCAGACCAAGATCGTCTGGGCGCAAATGTAACCAATACTGCGCGAGCTGGGGGCGCCTCCCGCTCGCGAGCAGACGCAAGATCGCACAAATCGCCACGGGTAAGCGCGATTTTGCGACTGCTCGGCAGGGTTAGGCGGGCTCGTAGCGCAGCATGGTGACGTCGTCGTCGGGGTAGTCGCAGAACACCGGCCGCACCCGCATGCCGACCCGCAGCGCCTCGGGCTCCACGTTCACCATCTCGGTGGAAAACCGTGGGCCTTCGTCCCATTCGACAATGGCCAGCAGTTGAGGCACCGCATCGGCGAAGTGCGGGCTGACCGGCCGGCGCGCGACCGTGTAGGAATACAGCGTTCCTATGCCGGAGATCTCGCGCCATTCCAGGTCGTCGGCCAGGGTGCGCGGCGCCCGGACCCGTGGATAGAACACGTAGCTCTGCGTCGACGGCGAGTATTGAATCTCGATGCGGTGCTGGGCAAGTGCATCCCAGAACGGTGCCGTGGTCGGCGTCTTGACGGGCATCGGGCGGTCGAACTTCATCGTCAATCCCCCTCCAGAACGAGCGCGGTCTGTTCGGACAGAATCCCGCCGTTGCCCGACACGAAAGCACGATTGCAGTCGGCGACCTGCGCGGCGCCGCCCCGCCCCATGATCTGACGAGTGGCATCGCAGACATGGTGCATACCACCGGCCAATCCCGCTTGGCCGAAGCCGAGTTGGCCGCCGGCAGTGTTGAGCGGGAAATCGCCGCGGAACGTGAGGTCGTGTTCGGCGATGAACTTCAGACCGGTGCCCTTGTCGCAGAAGCCGGCGTCCTCCAAAGAGAGCATCACGGTGATCGTGTAGCAGTCGTAGATCGACACCATGTCCATCTGGTCCCGAGTGAGGTCGGTCATGGCGAACGCGGTGTCAGCCGCGGCCGCCATCGGGGTGTTCAGTAAGTCCTCGGCATAGGTCGGGGTTTTGAACGGTACGTTCTCACCAAATCCCTTGATCCACACCGGCCGATGCCTGGCCCGCCGGGCCAGGTCGGCGTTGGCCACCAGCACCGCCGCACCACCGACACACGGCATCACAATTTCCAGCATGTGCAACGGATCCGCGATCACCGGGCTAGCCAGTACATCGTCGACGGTAAGCGGCTTGTCTTTCCAGATTGCACCCTCGGTGTGATTGGCGTTGACCCGCTGGTCGACGACGATCTTGGCCATCGCGCGCTCGTCGTAGCCGTAGACGGCAGCGTAACGCTGGGCGACCTGACCGTAGGGGCCGTTCTGTCCGAGGTTGCCGTACGGGATTTCGAATTCGGCTTGCGGAGAGCCGTATTGGTTGCTCGACGAACCGAAGAACATGGCGTCAACCAAGGGACGGGGCTTCTTCTTCGAGGACGGAGTGATGTAACGGGCCGGCAGCGCACACAGCACGGCGTCACAGATGCCGAGTTCGATCGCCGCGGCTGCGCGCCACACCATCGCGGCTGCGCTGGCTCCGCCGAGGTCGACCAGTTCGGCGAATCTCGCTGGCATGCCCAGGTATTCGGCGATGGTCGACGGGACGAAGATTTGCGACTCCGCCAGGTGCGAGGACGCGATGCCGTTGACCACATCACCGGACAGGCCGGCATCGTCGAGTGCCGCCGCCGCCAGTTCGGCCCACTGTTCGAGGACGAACGGTGCCGGCGATGCCTTGTTGAGCCGCTCGGGCGGCAGCTCGACATAGCCCACGATGGCCGCTTCACCGCGTAATCCCATGCTGGGTTCCTACTTTCGTGGCAAGCCGAGGATCATCTGGGCGATGATGTTCAGCTGAATCTCCCGGGTCCCGCCGCCGATCAATTCGGCCGGTAGGTGCAGATACGGCTCCACGATGGCGGGATCGGAGTCGGCGACCATCGCCAGCCGCCCGGTCAACTGCAACGTCGCCTCAAAGGTGCGCCGCAGCAACACATTCATCGCGACCTTGGCAATGCTGGATGCCGGTCCCGACGGCTGGCCGTCGAGCAGCCGGATGGTTTCGCGCACGCCCAGCGCCTTGATGGCGTTGGTGTACGCGTCGAGTTCGCCGAGTGCGCGCAGCGCATCGTCACGGTCGGGTCCGGGTTCGGATGCGAGTCGGCGGAGTGCGGCGGCACGGTCGAACTTCACGTATCCGCTTATTGCCGAACGCTCTTCGGCCATGGTGGCGATTGCCAGGTTCCAGCCACCGACCGGGTCACCGAGCAGCATGTCGTCCGGTATGAACACGTCGGTGAGGAATACCTCGTTGAAGTGCGCCTCGCCGGTCGCGGTCTTGATCGGCTGGATCTCGATCCCCGGGGACCGCATATCGAGGATGAAATAGCCGATGCCGCGGTGTTTGCCGGCCGCCGGGTCGGTGCGGGCCAGCAGCGCGCCGAAGTCCGCCCGGTGCGCGACGGACGTCCAGATCTTGTGCCCGTTGATGTTCCAGCCGCCGTCGACCTTGGTGGCGCGGGTCGCGAGCGCGGCGAGATCGGAGCCGGCCCCGGGCTCACTGAACAGCTGACACCACGCGATCTCGCCGCGCTGGGTCGGCGGTATCAGCTTCTCCTGCAGGTCTTTCGGCGCAGCCTTGAGCACCGATGGCAGGATCCACTCGGCGATGCCGAGGGATGGCCGGACCAGCCCCGGGCGCTTGGCGAACTCATCGTCGATGATGAGTTGGCGCAGCGGGCCGGCGTCGACACCCCACGGCTGCGGCCAATGTGGTGCGATCAGACCCGCCTCGGCGATCAGAGTGCGTTGCGGGCCGGTCTTGAAGTCTTCGTAATCGCCCTGCCGGCCGGGTTGGTCGTTGCGCAATTTCATTGCAGCGTCCAAGGTATGGGCGATTTGCGTCCGGAATTCCGCGTCGGCGTCGCCCAGGTTCACCGACATGTCCCGCTGCTGAGCGCAGGTCAGCTGTCCCAGCCGGCGTGCCCACCGGTTGGCCGGGCCGATCGATGCCGCCAGGCTGATGGCACGACGCCAGTACAGGTGCACGTCATGTTCCCAGGTGAAGCCGATGGCACCGAACATCGTCAGCGCGTCCAGCACCAGGTCCGGGGCCGGCGAGATGGCGATCACGGCGGCGCCGGCCGCGGCGATGCGGTGCTGGTCGAGTGACTCGTCGGCGGCCCGCACCGCGTCCCAGGCCGCCGCCGTGGCCAGTTCGCTGTTGATCAACAACATCGCCGCGCTGTGCTGCAGCGCCTGGAAGGTGCCGATCACCTTTCCGAACTGTTCCCGGATACGCAGGTGCGCGGTGACCGCTTCGACGCACCACTGCGTGATGCCGGCCGTCGTGCTGGCCACCAGGGCGGCCATCAGGCACTCCGCGCGGTCGGGTTCGATGCCCGTGAGCACGTCGGCGGCAGAGTGTTCGGTCAGCCGCAGCCGTCCGACGTCAGTGACGATGTCCGTCCCGTCCTCGGGCTGCGTTGCAGCCGAGCCACTTTCGGGGTCGACGACCACCCACACGACGTCGTCGTCCGGGGTGGCGGCCGCCACCAGAATGATCTGCGCCGAGCAGACGCCGGCGGTGACGTCAGACTCCCCGGAGACCACCCAACCCTGCCCGACGGGGCGCGCGCTGAATGCCCCGTTGCCGGGCAGGACGACCGCGGCCGGCGTGCCGGTGGCGAGTTGACGCAACAGCGATTCAGCGGCGGGTGTCGGGTCTGCCAGTAATGCGACCGATCCTGCGGCCACCGTCGGTAGCAACGGGCCGGGCAGTAGTGCCTTGGCCGCAGCTTCCAGCACGCACGCGCCGTCCATCAGCCGCCCACCCTGGCCGCCCAGGTGTTCCGGCAGATGGACAGCGTGAAAACCGTTGCTTACCAGCGCCTCCCACCACTGCGGCAGTTTGCCGGCTGCGAGTGCCTCGAAGCTGTCCCGGGTCGCGGCGATCGGGGCATGACGGGCCGCGAACTGCGCGACCGCGGAACCGAGCTCCGACTGCTCCGTGGTCAGCCCTAGTGCCACGACGCCGACCCGGCAATCTGGTGGGTCACGCCCGGAGGGCAAGGGCTCGGCTTTGGCCGCACAGACTGCTATCCTCTCCCCTTACAAGACGAACCGTCTCGTCTTGTCGAAGATTACGTTGTCGGGTCATGTTCTGTAAAGGCGAGGTAATGCCCACCGATCTGGCGCCCCGGCGCCGCAGCGAGAAGTCGCGCACGGCGATCGTGGCCGCCACCCGTGAGCTGCTGCTGGAACGCGGTTTCGACGGCCTGACCATCGAGGCCGTCGCCGCACGGGCCGGAGTGGGTAAGCAGACCATCTATCGCTGGTGGCGCAGCCGTCCCGCGCTGGTGGCAGACGTCATGCTCGAAGACGCCGACCGGATCCTCGCGTCGATGAACCACACCGGCGATCTGGCCGCCGACCTGGTGGAGTGGGTGGGCAAGCTCGCCACCACCTTGACGACGGACCGCGGTTCGGCGATGTTGCGGATCTTGACCGTAGCCGGAATGGAGCACGAAGACACCGCCGTCCGGTTGCGCGCCGGGTTCAGCAAGCCGCTGCACGACAGCGTTCGCCGTCGCCTGTTGGCGGACGACATCGACGAGGCCACCGCCGAGTCGGCGGCAGACGCGATCGTCGGCGGCGTCATTTACCCGATTCTGTCTGATGCGCAACGGTATTCGCCCGTGCGCGCCGAACATACGACACGACTCATCGTGGCATCGCTCATGCGATCGTGATCGCGCCCAGACCCTGACGGACCCGGTCCGGTAGTGACCCGCCGTGCAGCAGCCAGTCGTCCAGGGCGAGCCGGACGGCGGCCATTGCCAACGCGCCGATCAGACGGGGCCGGGGATCCGGGAGAGCTGACTTGGGCAGTCGCGGGGCGATCAGATCGGCGATCACCGCCTCGTACCGCACGTAGATGTGCAGCGTCCATGCGTCCAGCGTTTCCGAGGATCGGGTGAGGGTTGCCAGTTCTCGGATCTGGTCCTCGATCTCGCCGAAGCCGTCGGCAAGGTCACCAAAAGCGCCAACCACGGCGTCGATGGCGGACAAGTCCGCCGGCTGAGCGGCCAGCGCGGAGGTGATGCGCTCCAGCCAGTGGACATTCACCCCTTCGGCGACGGCGTCTTCTTTGGAGTTGAAGTAGCGAAAGAAGGTGGCCCGGCCGATATCGGCCGCGTCGGCAATCCGCTCCACCGTCGCGCCCGCCAGACCCACGTCGGCGACCAGCTGTGCGGCCGCGGCTGCGATGCGCTGACGTGTAGCGGCCCGGCGTCGTTCGGAGAGCGATTCGCGCGAAGTACTGGCCAACGGCTGAGACATAGTCTAATTATGAGACTATGACTCAAGTCGAGGCGTCGGAGGCGCTCTCCGCGTGGCAGTTCTTCCAGCAGATGGTGGTCAACGCGACCAATATCGTGACTGAGGACGCCGAGTCCGAGCGCGAACTGCTGGAGGGACTGCGGGTTATCGCGCGGGTGTCATCGCTGTGTTCGCAACTGTCCGTGGAGGCCGACACCGCGCTGTCGTCGTTCTTCGACATGTCCACGCCCAACCGGATGATCGGCGGGCCCAACCCAGACGGCAATTACTACCTGGCGATGATCCGCGGCGACCGCAGCTACCGGATCACCGGCACCCGAGGCACCAGCGCGTATCTGGGTTTCCAGATCCTCGCCGGCACCGGCCTGACGCCCCGGCGAATGGCCGGTTATCTGAGTGACACCGATTTGGGCTCAGACGAATTCGCGATCATCCTGTCTGCCGTTGAACCATCTGACACCGACGGCGCCCACTGGGTGCAGATCCCCGAAGACGCGTCATCGCTCGTCGTTCGCGAGTACATCGGCGACCGTGCCGCCGAGCAGCTGGCCACCCTGCATATCGAGGTCCTCGACCCCGACCCGGTGGCGCCGCTGACTCAGCACGAACTCGCCGAACAGTTCACCGCCATGGCGTGGACGTTGATGAAGCTCGTGACCCTGCATCGCACGATCAAGCCTGAGCTCCTCGACCGCCCCAACACGCTGCTCACCGCCGAGGCGGCCGACCTGGGGTCGGCCGACACCACGCCCGACAACCTGTACATGATCGGCTCCTTCCGCCTCGACCCCGATCAGGCGCTGGTGCTCGACATCGCGCCTCCGGACACCCGCTATTGGAACGTCACCCTGGAGAGCATCTGGCACGAGTGCCTCGAGCCGCGCCGTCGGCACAGCTCGGTGACCAATCACGGTGTCCAGCCTGACGCCGACGGCCGAGTCCGCATCGCAATCTCGGCTCAGGACTTCGGTTTTGGTCACTGGCTGGACACCGGTGGCCGCCACCGGGGCTTCGTCGTCCTGCGCTGGCTGGACAATCCGTCCCCGCCCGATGTCACGGTTTCGGTGCGCAAGCAAGGCGAACCGTCGTGACCCTGCGGGAACGATTCGACCCGCAGCGACTCATCGCCACCGCCTGCACGGAGACCGGCCACGACGACTTCGGAGACGACGGCTGGCAACACGGACTCGACCTGGTCACCGAGGGGCTGGTCAGTGATGCCCGACTGTCGCCCATCGGCGTCGAGGTCGCCTATCTCGACCTGATGCGTGCGTTGAAGAACCGGCTCGACGTGATCGCCTGGCGCAAAGAGCATCCCGAGATCGCCGGCAAGGGAATCGACGCGCCGATCTTCATCGTCGGCCAGCCCCGCACCGGAACCACCATCCTCTACGACCTGCTGGCCCAGGACCCCGGCCTGCGCGCACCCCTGACCTGGGAAGTCGACGCCCCCTGCCCGGTGCCCCAGCCCGAGACCTACCACGACGATCCGCGCATCGCGGCCAGCCAGGCAGGGATCGAGATGTCCGAGCAGATCATTCCCGGATTCATGGCGTTTCACCCGATGGGCGCCCTGGTGGGGCAGGAATGCGTCCGCATCACCGCCAGCGAGTTCACCAGCATGATCTTTTCGGTGCAGTACCGGCTACCGGGCTACTACCGCTGGCTGCTCGATGAGGCCGACCATACCGGTGCCTACCGTTTCCATCGAATCTTCCTGCAGCACTTGCAGTCTGGCGTCTCGGGCCAGTGGCTGCTGAAGTCGCCGGCGCACCTGTGGCAGCTCGACACCCTGTTCGCCGAGTACCCTGACGCGTTGATCGTGCAGACGCACCGGGATCCCCTCAATGTCATCTCATCGATCGCGGCGCTGACTCGCCACCTGCGCCGGATGGCCAGCGACGACCCCGACATCGCCGAGTGCGCGGCCCAGTCCTACGAGGAGATCGCCGTCGGACTCGACCGCGAGATGGCGCTGCGCGACAGTGGCAGGATCCCCACGGACAGGGTGATCGACATCCACTTCGCCGATTTCATCAACGACCCCTGGACCACGATCCGCGGCATCTATCAGAAACTCGGTCGCGAACTGACACCAGACGCCGAGCAGCGCATGCGTGATTTCCTGGCAGCCCATCCGGGCGATGGCGGGCGCGGTCGCTACACCTGGGCGGACACCGGCCTGAACGCAGAGGAAGTCCGGGAACGGGTGAGCGCCTATCAGCAGCGCTACGCAGTGCCCACCGAACAGTTGCGGTGAACCGACCTCACCAAAATCCGTCAAAGAAATGAATTCGTTATGTTCCCCAGAATGTGACGTAGGACATAGACTTCCCGCTTGTGACGACCCCGTCGAACCCTTGGGGCGACGAACGACGGAGACTCTCGCACCAGCTACAGATGCGAGGTCAGTATCTCGGCCGCAGGCAGGCGCGACGGCTCAGCCGCCGCTTCGCGCAAGTCGGCGTCCACATACCGCCGACGCGCCTGCAACAGATGGCCACCGGCACGATGGTCGCGGACAGGGAGTTGACCGACGTCAACTTCGCCCTGATCGCCACCCAGTACCTGCGGGAGAAGAAGTCCGCCAAAACGACGCATTTTCAGCGCCGCTGCCGCCACGCGGTCATCTGCGCCGCCCTGATGCTCGTCGCGCTGAACTTCCTGTTTTGCCTTGCTTATCTTTTCTTCACCCTGACCCAGCACGGGACGCCAATGTGAGGCCGGAGGCCACCAGTTGTCCTACCTGATGGCTGTGCCGGAGTTGCTGGCCGCCGCGGCGACGGATGTGGCCGGCATCGGTGTGGCACTCGATGCCGCGAACGCGGCCGGTCCGGCGACTCGCGTGCTGGCCGCCGGTGCCGACGAGGTGTCGGCGGCCGTCGCGGCGGCGTTCGGCCGAAACGCACAGACCTACCGGTTGGCAAGTGCACAGTTGGCGGTCTTCCACGAGCAGTTCGTGCAAGCACTCAGCGCCGCAAGCGGCAGCTATGCCGCCGCGGAGTCGACGAACATCGCCGCTTTGCTGCAGCGCGCTCCACAAGCCCTGCTCGACGCCGTCAACGCGCCAGTCCAGACGGCCACCGGCCGTCCGCTGATCGGTAACGGAGCCGACGGCGCACCGGGAACCGGCCAGGCCGGCGGAGCGGGCGGACTGTTGTTGGGCAACGGCGGCAACGGCGGATCCGGCGGGCCGGGCCAGTTCGGCGGCCGAGGCGGGTCCGCGGGATTCATCGGCAATGGCGGCAATGGCGGTCAGGGCGGAGCCAGCACCGCGATCAACAAGATCGCGCCGCCCGGCGGCAACGGTGGTTCCGGTGGATGGTTGTTCGGTAACGGCGGCGCCGGCGGGCAGGGCGGGCTGGGCGGGGCGAACATGACCGGCGGCTGGGGCGGCCAGGGCGGTAACGCCGGCTGGTTCGGCAATGGCGGTGCCGGTGGAGCGGGCGCCTTCGGTCCCGCGGGCGGCGGTGACGGTGGTAACGGCGGAAACGGCGGTCAGTACTTCGGCTGGGGCGGGGCCGGCGGCGACGGCTACGGTTCCGGCACGGCTCTGCGCGGCGGGGTCGGCGGCGACGGCGGCGACGGCGGTCAGTTCGGCAACGGCGGCCACGGGGGCCGGGGTGGGGAAGCCTCTGCCGTCAACGGGTCGGGGGGTGCCGGCGGGAGCGGGGGCAGCGCGCAATTCGTCGGCGACGGTGGCGATGGCGGCGCCGGCGGTGGCGGTTTCGATCCCGCACACGGCGGGGCCGGTGGCAGCGGCGGCGAATACTTCGGCCGCACCGGTCTGCAGGGCTCGGACGGACTCGGCCCGTAGAGCTACCCGCCGAGACGAGTAGAACTACCCACGCATCGACCGGCGCAGAGCCGCAATGCTGCTTGAATGACCACTTTGATGGGCTTTCCCAGCCCCACCGAACTGGACGCGCGCACCCCCTCCGACCGCGATCGCGCAATCGACGTCATTCGGATCACCGCCCTGATCGGCGTGGTGATCGGCCACTCCGTCATGGCCATCAGCATCATTCGGGGTGGCGTTTTCTTCTGGGACAACCTGCTTTCCACGTCCGTGGTGTTTCAGGCGCTGACCTGGATCTTCCAGATCATGCCGTTGTTCTTCTTCGCCGGCGCCGCCGCGTGCGTGGCGTCCTGGCATCCCGGTGACAATTGGGGTTCCTGGCTGATGAAGCGCTGCACCCGGCTGTTCCGGCCGGTGTTCTACTACTTCGCTTTCTGGGCAGTCACCCTCATGGCACTCTATCCTGTTCTGCCCCAACATGTTTACGAACCCGTGGCCGGGATCAGTATCCAGTTGCTCTGGTTCCTCGGGGTGTACGTGCTGGTGCTGGCCTCGATGCCCATGCTGGCCCGGATCACCACTTCCGCCCGGCTGGTTGCCGGGGTCGTCGTGGTCTACACCCTGGCCGCGGTCATCGACGCCGCCCGCTTGCACTGGGTGGCGGCGGCGCCGCTCGGCTACCTCAATATGGCGGTCTGGCTGATTCCCGGCATGTTCGGTGTGGCCTACCGCCGGGGCCTGCTCACCGGGCGCGCGACACTCACTACGGCCGCGGCGATGCTGGCAGTCAATGTGGCGCTGCTGACCTGGGGACCCTACGAGCTGAGCCTGGTCGGCATCGAGGGCATGCGGCTGGCCAACATGAGCCCCCCGTCACTGTTGCTCGCGGGGCACGCGATTGTGTTGAGCGCGTTGGCAATCGCCGCAGCACCGACGATCAACCGGTGGGCACGGCGGCCCCGGGTGTGGTGGTTCACGGCGATCGGCAACTCCGGGGCGATGACCCTGTACCTGTGGCACATGCCTGCACTGCTGGCCGTGCACGTTCTCTTCGACAGCTTCGGCCACCCGCGCTACCCGGGCCGGCCGGACTTTCTCGCCGTCACGTTCGAGCAGCTCTTCATCATGATCGGGGTGGTGGCCGTGCTGTTCGTGGCACTGCGCCCATTGGAGAACAATCCGCTTCCGGGCTGGGATGGCTGCCCCACCATCACATCGGTCCGGCGCGGCGCAGTGGTCGGCACCCTGTTGTGCGTGGCCGGGGCAGCGCTGCTGGCCGCGGTGAAGTGGGGACTGAAAGACGATGGGCTGGTGTGTGTTTCGGTCATGCTTGTGGCGCTACTGACCGCTCGGGTGGTAGCCGCCCGCGTCGGGCCGGCCCTCAGCGGCTTGCCGAATACGGCGCAGCCAGCAGCATCTGCAGTGTCGCACGCAGTTCACCGAGCCGCCGCTGCCCCAGTACCTGCTCCCAGTGTCCCTCTAATTCCAGTGCGGTAGAACGCATCACGCGCAGCGTCTGGCGACCCCGCGGGGTGAGTTCGATGATTCTGGTGCGGGCGTCATCCGGGTTCGATTCCCGGGTGACGTAACCGTGCCGCTCCAGTGCCGCGACGGCCTGAGCCACCGCCTGACGGCTCACCCCCAACCGGTCCGCCAGGTCAGACGCATGTAAACCGCCGGTAGCCAGCGGCACCAGCGCCACCGCTTGGGCCGGCCGGATCCCGTCCAGCCCGGCCGCCGCGAACGCACTTTTGAGCCGGGGTCCGCCGGCGGCGGCCAGCCGTTGGACCAGTGCCGGCACCGTGGGCTCCCACTGGGCGTCGCGTCGCATGACTGCAGAGTCTGCCACCGTCCGGGATTTTGACAAGTAACTTGTCATTCTCCGTGGCGGGTGTCACCATGGGCTGATGGCATCTCACGCCCGGGCCCGCATTGCTGTCGCTCTTGCCGCCGTGGTTGTCCTGGTGGGCGGTTGTTTTGGTGGCGGCCACGCGGTGGGGTCGCCGGAGCCCACGACCATTCCGGTCGGTAAATCCTCCCAGCACCTCGAATGGGCCGGCGCCGACCGAACATTCCATGTGTACCGGCCCCAGGGATTGACGGGCGCCGCCCCGCTGGTGGTGATGCTGCACGGTGGTTTCGGCAGCGGCGCGCAAGCCGAAAGCGCCTACCACTGGGACAGCGAGGCCGACAAAGGACATTTCCTGGTCGCCTATCCCGACGGTCAGGGCCGGGCCTGGAACGCCGGGTCATGCTGCGGGAATCCGTCGCAGACCAACCTCGACGATGTCGGTTTCATCGGCGCCGTCGTCGCCGCCATCGAACGCCAGACGGCCGTGGACCTGTCCCGGGTGTATGTGACCGGCATGTCGAACGGGGCGATGATGTCGCTGCGGCTGGCGTGTGAGACGGACTTATTCGCCGCGATCGCACCGGTGGCCGGCACCCTGGTCACCGATTGTTCCCGCGCGCGACCGACGTCAGTGCTGCAAATCCACGGCACCGCCGACGCGAGTGTTCCCTACCAGGGCGGGCCGGGGAAGTCATTGAAGCCCGACGGAACTCCACGAGTGGACGGGCCGCCGGTGCCGACGGTGACCGCCGCGTGGCGCACCATCGACAACTGCGGGCCGCCGGCCTCGACCACGGCCGGTGTGGTGACCACCGAGACCGCGACATGCCCCGACGGCCGCACCGTCGAATTGATCTCGATAGCCGACGCCGGCCACCAGTGGCCGGGTGGTGTCCGCGGCCCCATCCCGGAGCGGCTGGGCCTGCCGGAACCGTCCACCGCACTGGACGCCACCGACACCATCTGGCAATTCTTCAGCCAGCACCACCGCTGATCAGCGGCGTCTGGTCGGCCACACGGCCATTCGGTCGATGATGCGATCCCGCAAGACGAACGTGTGGAACAGCACCGCACTGACGTGTGCCGTGAACGTCAGGAACAGCAGCAGCGCGAAGACGCCGTGAGCCTGGCGCAGCAACGCATAGAGGTCGATGTTGTGCGGTGTGATGCCGGGCAGATGGAACGGGCCCAGCGAGACGATCGGATTGCGCGCGGCGGACAACATCGCCCACCCGGTCAGCGGCTGGACGAGCAGCAGCCCATACAGCAGGTACTCCGAGTACGAGGCGATGCGACGTTCGGCGGGGCCCATGGTGGCCAGAAACGGCGGCAGCGTGTGGGTCCACCGGTTCACCAGTCGGATCACGGCGAAGATCAGAATGAGCACACCCAGCGGGCGGTGAATGGCCAGGAGTAGCGGGTAGTAGGCCAACGACGCCACCATCGTCACCCCGATGAGGAGTTGCGCAATGACCATCGGCGCCATCAACCAGTGCAGTATCCGCGAGGGCAGGGCGAAACGCGGTGAACTGCTTCCCTTTGCTGCCATCAGACGCGAACCTCGCTGGGCGACTTCGGCTCTTCGGCACGGCGGGTGAAAGACCTCGCGTACACGCCTGCCCGGGCTTTGGGAATCGGGTCGTCCGACAACGCCATACCGTCCGGCAGCACTGTCGGATCGAAGTTGACATCCCTTGCGTTGCCGGGCGCTTCGGTCTGCACCCCGGTGATGGTGATGATGCCCGCGTCGATCGTGCGGCGCGTCGGGGGCCACGGTTTGGTGGCGTCGTTGGTGGGGTCGCCGGGTTCGGCGACGGTCAGAATCAGACGCCAGCGCACCGGCCGCTGAGCCACCGCGCGGATTAAGTCGTCGAACAGATAGTCCTTGCCGGACGACGGCGGCCCGGCACCCTGCCCATCGTCGATCGGAATGACGGACCACCGTACCGCGACCGTCGCGCCGGAGGAGTTGGTGAAGCGAAAAGCGTTGAGCCCGTTGAAGGTTGTGTCGGCGAAACCGGCACTGGGCGGCGCCTCTCTGATGATCTTCATCGCCGCCGCTGTCTCGGGGTGGCGCGTGAGGAATTCGGCCATCCGTTGCGGGTCGGGCTTGCCGGTGTCAGGCTGCGGCTTGCCGGCCAGCATGCGCTCGTAGAAACCCTGCGGTGTGCTGTCGGTGAAGACCGGCAGGTTGATCATGGCGGTGCGCCACTGCTGACCGTTCGATGTCTGAAGCAACAGGCCCAGCCCGCGAACCGTATCGGCTTTGTCGGGTTGATCGGGCAGGCCGCCCCCCAGCGAGAACCGGCCGATCACCGGAACCGTGCCGCGTTCGAACACCGCTGCCCGGCAGACACTCGCACCGGACCCGTTGCTCTCGAACGTTCCGGTGGCGCTGAGGCCTTTGGCGTGGTTGCGGCGAAAGCCGTCGTGGCGCCCGTAGACGTTCTCGAAGCGGTCGGTGAACCGCGCCGGGGTCAACGCGTCGGGCCGCAGCCAGCCCCCGGCATAGGCGAAACCACCGACGTCGACGGCGGCAAACCCGGCCACCGCACCCATCCCCAGCAGCGCGCGGCGCCGATCCAGCGTGGGCCGCCCCGATAGCTCGTCGTCTTCGCCCGGTCCCATATCGCCGTCCTCTCCATGCTGTCCCGACACAGCGGAGCCGTGCTCACACCGCACCACGAAGCGGTGCCGCGCTGCGTTCAATCGTCAGTCGCTGCCCAGGGCGCGGTGCTCAATCAGGTCACGCAGTCCGCCGGTACCCAGCCGCTCCCGGAAGGCCGGCGCGGTGTAGCCGACGACGGTCGCGGCGGAGCGGGCGCGCGCGGTGGCAGAGCGCGGTAGATGGAACAGCACGCCGATCTCGCCGAAGTAGTCCCCGGGGCCGACCACCTTGAACACTTCCTCACCGCCGTCGGCCATTTCGTGCACGATCTCGATCTCGCCCTCGCTGACCACGTAGATCAGCTCGCCCATCGTGCTCTGCTCGAAGAGCACCTCTCCGGCCTTCAACTGCACCGTTTCCGGTTCACGATCCGTTTCGGCGAAGTCGGGTGTCAGCTCGACGACGCGATCGGCCAACGGCAGCATCCGGCTGTCGTGGGTTGCCACCACCACTACCCGGTCACCGTCGGCGAGTTCGCGAATCAGCCGCAGCACCTCCTCGACCTGGATGAAGTCGAGATGGGCGGTGGGTTCGTCGGCCAGGATCAGAGGCGGATCCAGCGCGATCGCGCGGGCGACTGCGACACGCTGCTGCTGCCCGCCGCTGAGGTCGCCCGGGCGGTGCTTCATCCGCTCCCCGAGGTTGACGCGCTCGAGCAACTCCACGGCGCGCTTACGCGAGGCGGCGCGCGACATGCCGGCCGCACGCATCGGCACCATCACGTTCTCCAGGGCGGTGAGGCTGGGCACCAGATTGAACGCCTGGAAGACGATGCCGACCTTGTCGCGCCGGTACTTCGCCAGCGCCGCGCCGTCGAGTGTCGTGATGTCCAGGTCGTCGAATTTGATCGCCCCGGACTTGGGCCGCAGGATCCCACCCAGGCAGGACAGCAGCGTCGTCTTTCCGCACCCGCTGGGTCCGAGCAGGATCACCAGCGACCCGGACGTCACGTCGAGGTTCAGCCCGTTGATCGGACGCAGGGCGTAGCCGCCGCTGTAGTACTCGACGACCAGGTTCTGAATGCTGAGATCGCCCACCGGTCAGGGTCCTCCGAACGCGAGAGCGGGATCGATGGCCACCACACGCCGCAGCCCAGCGAGGCTGGCCAGCAGGCCGATGACGATGGCGACCACCGGTAGCAGCACGTAGGCGAGTGACGGCACCGCGACGACCATCGGGAACAACGGCGCCAACAGCTTGGAAAGGATAACGCCTACCACCGCGGCCAGCAGCGAGACGATCAGCGCCTGCAGTGCCAGCCCGGCCAGGATCGAACGCGTCGGCGTGCCGATCGCCTTGAACACCGCGAAGTCCCGCACCCGTTCCAGCGCGGACAGGTACACCACCGAACCGACGATCAGCACCGCCACAATCCACAACAGGATGGCCACGATCGTGATCGAGTTGACCGCCACTTTCAATGGCCGGATCAGGTCCTTGACGGCGCCGTCGCGGTCGAAGGTGCGATAACCCGGCGGGAGGGCGCGCGGAGTGCCGTCGACACCGATCGAGGTGACCATGGGCTGCGCGTTGTAGGCAACCTGCTGCAGACCCTCGGTGGTCAGGAAGATGTTGGGGATCTTCGCCAGCGCCGTCGAGTTGGGCACGATGCCGACGATCTTCAAAGTGTGCGCACCGACCTGGATGGTGTCCCCGAGGTGACGGCCCAGGACGCTCGAGGCGGCGACCTCGTCGGGACGGGACGGCGTCCGTCCTTCGGAGACCCGAGGCATACCGGGTCCGCGCTCGGGCGCACCGAAGGCGGTGACATTCCGCGTCGACGCACCCTCCTTCATGATCGTCCCCACGCAACCCAGCGGCGCCGCCGCGGACACTCCGGCTTCACTTCTCACCCGGGCCAGGTCGACATCGGGAAACGGAGTCGACCCCAGAAACGGTCCGGCAGAGCCGTCCTTGACCACGAACGCGTCGACACCCAGCGAATCAACGGTGTTGCGCGCCTCGACGGTGAAGCCATTGGCGAGCCCGCTCATGACGAGCGTCATCCCGAAGATGAGTCCGGTGCTGACAATGGCGATGACGAGGCGCCGCTTCCGCCATTGCATATCGCGCAGGGCCGCAAAGAGCATTCCCAGACGCTACCAACGCGCACAAGCCCCGGACCGGGTTTTGTCCTACACACCGTCGTAGACAGCACCTGTCAGGGCTTTTTCGTCCGTGACTTAGAATTGACCTCTGTTAACTGCCGCCACGCCGCGTTTGCCGGCGCAGAATCTGGCGGTGTTCGGCGGGTTGAAGCAACAGCCCCGGTTTGGCGTGGTTGTCTGAAAACTAGCGTTTTCCCGCAAGGATGGATTTGAGATACAGCATGGTCGATCAACCCGGCGATTCAGTGAATCGAGCCCCTTTCGAAGTCGAACAGTACGAGACGGACGGCGCTGTGGTGCTCGCCGTCTCGGGCGAAGTGGACATGCTCAGCGCTCCACAGCTGGCCGAGTCGATCCATGCGGCGCTGGCTCCCAAGCCCGCGGCTCTGGTCGTCGACCTGACCAAGGTCGAGTTTCTGGCCTCTGCCGGCCTGAGTGTTCTGGTCAATGGACAGGCCGAGGTGTCGCCGCCCACCCGCTTCGCGGTGGTGGCCGACGGTCCCGCCACCAGCCGTCCCATCAAACTGATGGGCATCGACAGTCTGTTGTCGCTGCACCGCACCCTGGATAACGCGCTGAGCTGGATCGCTGGTGCCTGAACCTGGTTGTACGCGGGAGGGCCGGACACGCTGACTGTCGGCCCCGCATGACACCTCTCGACGATCGGTCCCGCTTTGTCCGTTTGCGGGTGGCCGCCGACGCACTCAGCGCCAACCGGATCCGCGCCGAGTTCCGCAATTGGCTCGATCGGCACTTCACGCTGGGCGCCGAGCGGTTCAGTGACCTCGTGCTGGCGGTCAGCGAGGCGCTGGCCAACGCCGCCGAGTTCGCCTACACCGACACCCCGGATCCCGGGACGATGGACGTCAGCGCTGCCTACGACCCTCAATCGGACACGCTTGCCGTCACGGTCAAGGATCGGGGCCGCTGGCGTCACCGCGCCGGCACGAGGGACATGACCCGGGGTCGCGGCATCCCGCTGATGCGCGTCCTCGCCGACGAAGCCGATATTGACGGCACGCCGCACGGCACTCAGGTCACCCTGAAGTGGAAGCGGCTGACCGCGCCCGCTCACTGACAGTTTCCCGGATTCATTGACTGCGGCGGATGCGGCGCATACCGTCACTACATACGCTACGCACCGTAGCGAAATAATCCCCCGCCAGTACTTGGTCCCCGCCTCAGTACTTGGTCCCCGCCTCGGAGGCAGTCATGTTCGACCTGAAAATCACCGGTGGCACCGTCGTGGACGGTACGGGTGCGCAACGCTATCTGGCCGACATCGGCATCAAGGACGGCAAGATCGTCGAAGTCGCGCGCCGCGACGCCGACGGCCCCGGGCTCGCCGGTGAGGCCGCGGAGACCATCGATGCGACGGGGCATGTGGTGGCGCCCGGCTTCGTCGACATCCACACCCATTACGACGGCCAGGTCAGTTGGGACAGCCTGCTGGAGCCCTCCAGCGGGCACGGTGTCACGACGGTCGTCACCGGCAACTGTGGGGTTGGTTTCGCGCCGGTCCGGCCCGGCACCGAAGACTGGCTGATCAAGCTGATGGAGGGTGTCGAGGACATCCCGGGCACCGCACTCACCGAAGGCATCACCTGGGGCTGGGAGACCTACCCCGAGTATCTCGACGCCATCTGCAAGCAGCAGTTTTCCATCGACGTGGGCAGCCAGGTCGCCCACGGCGCCGTCCGCGCGTACGCGATGGGCGAACGGGGCGCGCGCAACGAGCCGGCCACCCCTGAAGACATCGAGGCGATGGGCAGGCTGGTCCGGGAGGCGGTAGAGGCAGGCGCGCTCGGATTCTCGACATCGCGCACCCTGGCGCATGTGGCGATGGACGGCGAACCCGTCCCGGGCACTTTCGCCGCCGAAGAGGAGCTGTTCGGACTGGGCCGCGCGATGGCCGCCGGCGGTCAGGCCGTGTTCGAGCTGGCACCGCAGGGGGCAGCCGGTGAAGACATCGTCGGGCCCAAGAAGGAACTGGACTGGATGCGCCGGTTGAGCCGCGAGATCGACCGGCCGGTGTCCTTCGCCCTGATCCAGGTCGACGCCGACCCGAATCTCTGGCGCGAGCAGTTGGACGTCTCCGCTGCCGCGCACGCCGAAGGCAGCCGGTTGCACCCGCAGATCGCGGCCCGGCCGTTCGGCATGATGATCGGGTTCCAGGGTCATCACGGCTTCACCCACCGGCCCACCTACCGCCGGCTCAAAGCCGAGTGCACTCGCGAAGAGCTCGCCCAGCGCCTGGCCGATCCCGCGGTGAAGGCCGCGATCCTGTCCGAGGACGATCTACCGCTGGACCCGGGCGTGTTGTTCGACGGGATGTTCGCGATGGTGCAGCACTCGCTGGGACGGCTGTATGCACTCGGTAACCCGCCGGACTACGAGCCCACGCCGGACCGCACGGTAGCCGCAATCGCCCAGGCCCGCGGCGAGGACCCGCTGTCGACGCTGTACGACCTGATGCTCGAAGCCGACGCGACCGCGATGCTGATGTTGCCGTTGTTCAACTACGCCGACGGCAATCATGACGCCATTCGGGAGATGATGCTGCATCCCGCGGGGGTGCTCGGCCTCTCCGACGGCGGTGCGCACTGCGGGATGATCTGCGACGCTTCCTATCCCACCTTCCTGCTGACCCACTGGGCCCGGGACCGCAGCCGCGGCGAGAAGCTGTCGCTGGAGTACGTGATCCGCAAGCAGTCCCGCGATACCGCCCATCTGTTCGGCCTCACCGACCGCGGCACCATCGAGGCGGGCAAGAAGGCCGACATCAACGTCATCGACCTCAATGCCCTGACCCTGCACCCCGCGGCCATGGCCTATGACCTCCCTGCAGGTGGGCGGCGAATCCTGCAGGGCGCCAGCGGATATGCCGCCACGATCGTCAGCGGCACCGTGACCCGCCGCAAGGACGTCGACACCGGAGCACGTCCGGGCCGCCTGGTACGCGGAGCGCGCTAAGCTGCCCTCGTGAAGACACCCACCGTCAACGCCGCCGGCGCGGGAGCCCGCAGCCGCGACGAGGACGCGATCGGCACTCCGCCGAACTCACCCACCCGGGTGCCGGCGGATCGCTACTACTCTCCGGCGTTCGCCGCACTGGAAGTCGAGCGGATGTGGCCGAAGGTGTGGCAGGTGGCCTGCATGGTCGACCACGTGGCCAAGGCAGGTGACTACTTCGAATATCGCTGCGGCCCATACGGTGTCCTGATCGTTCGTGGCGACGACGGGGTGCTTCGTGCGTTCCAGAATGCCTGCCGGCATCGCGGGAACTCGCTGTGCGTGGGCTCGGGTTCGGGGCTGTCCGAACTCAAGTGCGGCTATCACGGCTGGACCTGGGATCTGGCCGGCACGCTCAAGCGGGTGCCCGACCGCAAGGGCTTCGGCTCGCTGCGAATGTCCGATTTCCCGCTACTGCCGGCCCGGGTCGACACCTTCGAGGGGATGGTTTTCGTCAACCTCGACCTCGATGCGATGCCGCTGAACGAATACCTGGATGAGATCCCCCGGGATATCGCCTGGTGCAACATCGACGATTTCCGTTGCTACGCAACGCTAACCGTGGAAGTCGAGGCCAACTGGAAGACGATCGCTGACGGCTACAGCGAGACGTACCACATCCAGACGCTGCATCCCGAACTGCTGCGTTGTGTCGACGATGTTCATGCGCCACAACAGATTTGGCAGCATGCCGGCAAGTCTGATCAACCATACGGCGTGCCGAGCCCACGCTTTCACGGCTCGCTCAGCGACGAAGAAGTCTGGGACGCCTACGTTTACACCCAGGGCGCCCTGATGGGCGCACCCGAGGGCACGCCGTTTCCCGCCGACGAACGCCGGCCGGGGCAGACGGTCGCCGATCTGATCGCGGCTCACACCCGGGCGTTCGCCGCTGGGCGTGGGGTCGACCTGGACTGGGCCGACACCGACCGGGTCACCCGGTTACATCAGTACAACGTGTTCCCCAACATGACGTTCCTGGTCAACGCCGACCACCTGACCATCATGACGTCGCGTCCCGGATCCGACCCCGATCAGGGCGAGCTCACCATGTTCCTGATGACGCGGATGCCGCCGGGAGCCGCCCGCGCCAAGCCCACCGACGTGCGGGTGTCGGCCGGCGACGCCGAACCCGGCGTCGTGCTCACCCAGGACATCCGGGTGTTGCCGGGCTTGCAACGTGGCCTGCATCAACCCGGCTTCACCCATTTGGTGCTGTCCAGTGAGGAACGCCGTGTGATCAACATGCACCGCAATCTCGAGCGTTATCTCGACCTGCCCGAATCCGAGCGGATGACCGGCGGCGACAGCGGCCTTCCGCGATGACGGCAGCCCTGGTGCCGACGTTCGCGGGCCTCAGCGACATTGGGCGCATACGCGCCACCAACCAGGACCGCTGGGGCGCCGATCCGGAACAGTCGCTGTTCATGGTGGCCGACGGCGTGGCCTGCAGCACCGACGGTGCGTTGGCGGCGGCTCTGGTGGTCGAATTGCTGCCTACCTATGTGCGCCGTCATCTCAAGCCCGACGACGGCGATGACGCCGCCGATCTGCTCGGGCGGGCCCTGGTCGAATACTGCGACGACTTCCGCGCGTACGCGGCGTCCGACGATCGTGCCGCCGGCGCCAACACGACGGTGGTGGCTGTGGTGGTGGCGGGCGAGCGGGCGCTTGTCGCCCACCTCGGCGACAGCCGGGCCTACCTCCTCCGCGAACAGCGGCTGCAGCAGATCACCAGGGACCACAGCGTGATTCAGGACATGATCGATGCCGGTGAGGTGTCGGTCGAGGAAGCCGAACGCCATCCCGCGCGGGCGATTCTCACCCGGCACGTGGCGATGTTCCCCCGCCCGCTGCCCGATGCCGCGGCGGTGGACCTGCAGGCCGGCGACCGGATCCTGTTGTCCAGCGACGGGTTGCACGGTGTGGTCGACGATTCCGCACTGGCGCAGATCCTCGATTCCCATCCCGAGCCCGCCGACGCGTGCGAGGCGCTGATCGAGGCGGCTCTCAAAGCTGGTGGGCCGGACAATGTCACAGCCGTCGTCGTCAACATCGCAGACGGCAGCGGACAGGAGCCGGCCGATGGGTGAGCCGTCCTTCACCGAGTCCGCCGACGTGGTGGTGGTCGGTTTCGGGGCGGCCGGCACCTGCGCGGCCATCGCCGCCCGGGAGAACGGCGCCGATGTGCTCGCGCTCGATCGCGCCAACGGTGGAGGCTCGACTGCGTTGTCGGGCGGGATCATCTACGCCGGCGGTGGCACCTGGGTTCAGCAGCAGGCGGGTGTGAAGGACAGCTACGAGCAGATGCTCACCTATCTGCGTCTGGAAGTCGGAGACGCCGTCAGCCCGCAGACATTGGAATCGTTCGTGGCAGGCAGCCCCGAAATGATCCGGTGGCTCAGCGATTACGGCGTACCGTTCGATTCCACGGTGTGCCCGTACAAGACGTCCTACCCCAACAACCACTACTACCTCTATCACTCCGGCAGCGAGAATGCCGGAGCATTCCGCGCACAGACACCACCCGTGCAGCGCGGGCACCGGGTGAAGGGCAAGGGCACGTCCGGCAAGAAGATGTACGAACCGCTGGCCAAATCCGCGCTGGCGCTTGGGGTTCGGTTCTCTCCCCATACCCGCGCCGACACATTGGTCCAGGACTCCGACGGCCGCGTGATCGGAGTGGAGGCGACGACGATGCGCCATGCTCCGGCCCGGATTCAGAAGCGTTATGCACGGCTGGCCGGGTTGTCGACCAAGCCCGGCATCTACTATCCGCCGCTGCGCGCCCTGATGGAACGGCAGCTGCGCGCACTCGAGCGGCGTTACGCGCGGCCGGTTCGGATCCGGGCGCGGCGCGGGGTGATCATCTGCGCCGGCGGCTACATGGCCAATACCGAATGGGTCAAACGCTTTGCGCCCCAATACCTGGGCGGGTTGCAGCTCGGCACCAGCGGTGATGACGGCAGCGGCATCGCGATGGCACAGGGTGCCGGCGCGGTCACCGAGCGGATGGACAACGTGTCCGCATGGCGATTCATCACGCCCCCAAGTGCATTCATCAGTGCGATCATCGTCGACGAGCAGGGACAGCGAGTCATCGACGAAAGCCGCTACGGTGCGGCGGTCGGCTATCAGATGGTGCGGCACCATCACGGCAAGGGCTGGCTGCTCGCCGACGCGGCCCTGATCAAAGAGGCGCGGCGCCAGATGATCAAGCAGCCGTTGTGGTTTCAGCGCGCGCAGTCGGCCGCACTGATGTTCCTTGACTCGGTCAAGGGCGCCTCACTGCGTGAAGTCGCGCAGCGGGCCGGTATCGACCCGGAAGGTCTGGTCGCCACCGTCGAGGCACACAACAGGGCCATCGACACCGGTACCGCGGACCCGGTCGGCAAGCCGGCGGACTTCGTACGCCGAATCGATCAACCGCCCTTCACGCTGCTGAACATCTCGATCCGGCCCAACCTGCTCAACCCGACGCCAATGCTGACGCTGGGCGGCATCCGGGTCGACGAGACCACCGGCGCAGTGCTCGACGCTGCGGGCGCCGCGATCCCCGGGCTGTACAGCGCGGGACGCACCGCGACGGGCATCTGCTCCAACTCCTACGTCAGCGGACTCTCGCTGGCCGACTGCGTGTATGCGGGTCGTCGCGCCGGCACACATGCCGCCACTGTTCAGGGCTAAAGGACCGCATCTTCGGACCCGCACGCAACGCAGATATGCGTTTGGCATGATGTATACAAAATTAAAATTCGGCAGAACAGTGCCGCGCAGCCGACATGTTGATCGCCCTCCCGCACGGTTGCGCGCATATCCGGTGGACGAATCTGTAATGCAAAAACCAGAAATGTATGAACTGGGTCAATTTAGTCCGGCGCAAGACGCGTAATACTTACATGAGACAAAGGCGTTCTTTTCAAGACACTCAGCGGCCCCCGACTGTACCGGCAGCGCGCCACGCTATCGCGATATATGCAGGTCAAAGGACGGATCTCGCCGGCAGAGCGACGCGGTAAGTACCACGACGCGGCTGCGCGGAACACATCCGCGATATAACGTCCTTTTAATTACACTTATGTAATTAGTGCTGCGGCGTGTTATCCGTCGGGCGAAATGAGCCCATTGCGTTTCAGATAACAACAGTTTCATAAACATAGTTATTCGGACTCTAGGAATTATTCGCCGCGCGGCATACGGTTCGGACCAACCATCTGGCGGTGAGCACACCGCAGCCCGAAAAAGGGAGATACTTCCGTGAAAGTGGTTCGACTAATTCAAATGTCGGTCGCGGCGGGCGCCGCCCTTTGCGCAACCACACTCGCGACCAGTCCCGGTGCCCGGGCCCTCCCGTTCATCGCCGGCGGTCCGGCCTGTGTCGAGCAGCCGGCCCCGGTCGCTGCGCCCGTCGTGCTGCCCGGGCCAGTGGTGGCCGGTGCGGTGCCTGTTCCGATCGCCGGGGCAGTTCCTCTGGCAGTGCCCGTCGTCGGCGCGGCAGGTGCCGGCGGAGCCGGGGCTGCCGCTGGCGGCGGCGCGGGAGGTGCCGGCGGAGCCGGGGCTGCCGCTGGCGGCGCGGCAGGTGCCGGGGCTGCCGCTGGCGGCGGCGGTGTCGTGGAAGGCGGTCCTGCTGGTGCGGGTGGCGCGGTTGGCGGGGGCACGGCCGCAGGTGCGGCCGCAGGCTCACCCGGTGGCGAAGTCGCGGCAGGTGGCGGTGCGGCAACGACGGTGGGGCAAGCCGGTACGGCGGATCCGGCACCCGGCGGGGGCCCGGCCCCCACCGGCAAGGGTGGGCCGGTGCCACCCATAGGTGCCGCGGTCGCCGACCCGGTAGTCCTACCCGGTCCGGTGCCCGTGGTGGTGCCGTTGGCAGTGCCGGCCGCCGTACCGCTGGCGGTTCCAATACCAGGTGCGGTAGGGGCCGGCGGCGCCGCAGCCGCAGCGTGCGCGGTTGCCGGAGGCGCTGCCGCAGCCGGAGGCGCTGCCGCAGGCGGAGGCGCTGCCGCAGCGGGAGGCGCTGCCGCAGCCGGAGGCGCTGCCGGAGAACCCACCGGTGAAGGCAGTGTGGTCGGCGGCGCCGGCGGCCCGGGTCCTCGCGGTCAATGATGAAGCCAATCACGTCCCCCGCGATCAAGGCAGGCACACCAGTGACGACTCACGGCGGTCCGAAGTTTCCCCGCGTCCGCAACGGTTACGAGCAGACTGCGGTTGATGAGTTCCTCTGGTTAGAGGCCCATTCGAAGCAGTCGCTACTCAACGAGAACCAGTTACTGCGCGATCAGTTGTCCGAAGCACACAAGGAGATCGTTGCCCTCAAGACGGAAGTCGCCACCTTGTACGACGTGTCGACGTCTCCACAGGCTGTGGCCCAACGGATCTCGAAATTGCTGCACACGACGGTCGACGAAGTAGCGAAAATGCAAAGCGCTGCCGCTGAGGATGCGGCCGCACTGGTCAACAATGCGCAAGCTGCTGCCGATGCGTTGCTCAGCGAAGCCCATGCCGAGGGGGCGAACATCGTCGTCGCGGCCCGCGCCGAGGCTGACAGGCTACTCGCTGAAGCCGGCGCTTCCGCGTCGCAGCTTCTTCTCGACGCCGAGCGCGAGGCCGCAATGGTTACGGGTCAACACATTTCCACCCTGCAGCAGCTCGCGGCGGTACACCGCAACCTCGCCAACGTTCCGGCAGTTCTCGAGTCGGCATACCGGCGACGAAGCGTTGCCCACACGCCGCCCGGCAAAGCAAACATCGCGAGCCCGGATGACGACGGCGGACCCGTTCCCGAGCGCCGTCCGAATGGTTCTGCGCGGCAGTTTTTTTCAGAAGAATCGGGAACTCCGGCAACAGCGTCTTCGCGTCCGGGCAACGCAGAATCGCATCTCTGAGTCGCTGGCCCCGCCGCCAGTGACGGTGCCGCCGATCAACGGACGGATCGCTGAATCACCAATTCCACACTGGCAGCGACCAAGTCGGGTTGGTGGATCTGGACGAAATGGTCGCTGCCGGTCGCGGCGATCCGGGGGGTCTGCGGGCGCAGGGCGACCAGGTCGGTGGTGGCGTCGCGCCAAGCCTGTTCCAGTTTTTCGCCCTTGTCCGCGGGCAGGTCGGGGGGAATCAGGAATGGTTCCGTCCTCGTCAGGACCGCGGCCGGAACATTTGGCACCGCCGGCGCGGCGTTGACCTGCGCGACACTGCGGTCGATGTCCACGATTTCGAACGACGATGAATCCGCAAACTGCGGCGGTGGCCCGTCCAGCGCCCGTCGATAGGACGGCCAATCGGATCCCAGCAGCTCGGGGATCTCGGCAGCGAACGCGTCAACGAAGACCAGTCCGCGCACCTGCGCGGGGTAGGTCTGGGCGTACAACCGGATGAACAGGCCGCCCAGCGAGTGACCGACGAGTACGAAGGGGCCAGGAAGGTGCGCGGCCTCGATCAGCGTATGCAGGTCGCTCACGACGTCACTCGCGGTGCGCGGCATCGGGACCGACGAACTGCGATCGGAGAGGGTGGGCGGGTCGGAATTACGCAGTGTCCCGGGCCGGTCGTAGGCGCAGACGCGGTGGGCGCCGGCCAACGCGGGCAACACGGCGGGTCCCTTGGCCGGATCGGCGGCGTCGGACTGGCTCCACGGGTCGGCGGAGTTGTGGTACCCGGATTCCAGGATGACGGTCGGGGCGCCGCGGCCGCGGCACTGTAGATACAGGTGCCGGCCGTTGCCGATCTCGACCGGCCCGGCGAAGTCCCCCATGGAACCCGCGGCCGGTGCCGGCCGACCGCCCGGCGCTCCCATGCCACAGCCGACCAGCACCGTCGCAGCGATGGACAGGGTGGTCATTCTCAGCGCCCGCATCGGCCCATTGAAGCCCACCGCGTCGGGGCTAGACGTCGTAGGTGACCCCGGTCAGTTCCTCCGACACCGCCCACAGCCGGCGCTGCAGGTTCACGTCGTGCGATTGTGCGCTGGAGGCAACAAGTTTCGGGTATCCGCGGACTTCCTGAAACCCGTCGGGTCCGTAGTACTGGCCGCCCTGCACGGCAGGGTCGGTGGCGGCCCGCAGCGTGGGCAGGGCGCCCAGCTCCGCCGGCTGGAACAGCGGTTTACCCAGCCGGGCGAGCAGCGTCGGCATGTGCCGGGTCAGTTCGGTGTCGGAGACGCCCGGGTGCGCCGCCACCGCGACCGTAGTGCCGCGCGGAGCCAGCCGGCGCTGCAGTTCATAGGTGAACAGCAGATTGGCGAGCTTGGACTGCCCGTAGGCGCCGACCCGGCTGTAGCTGCGCTCCCACTGCAGATCGTCGAAATGGATCGCGGCCCGGATCCGGTGGCCGACGCTGCTGACGACGACCACGCGCGACCCCGGAACCGGCAGCAACCGGTCCAGCAGCAGGCCGGTCAGTGCGAAGTGGCCCAGATGGTTTGTGCCGAACTGCATTTCGAAGCCGTCCGCGGTGGTCGACTTGGGCGGATACATGACGCCCGCATTGTTGATCAACAGATCGATGCGGTCGTGGTTCGCACGCAGCTGCGCTGCGGCGTCCCTTACGGACGCCAGCGAACCGAGGTCGAGTTCCTGCAGCTGCACCTCGGCCCCCGGCGTGGCGGCCGTGATCCGGTCGACGGCCTGCTTACCTTTGTCCAGATTGCGCACGGCCAGCACCACGCGTGCCCCGTGGGCGGCCAGGGCGGCCGCCGTTTCGAAGCCCAGGCCGGTGTTGGCGCCGGTGATCACGGCGGTGCGGCCGGTCTGGTCGGGAATGTCGGTGGCGGTCCATTTCGCCATGGGGAACTCCTCGCTATGATCCGGGGCGAGCGCTCCGTTTTGTCTGCACATCGTCGTTGACCCTGCAGCGAGGGCGGCGAACTACGAGTGGCCGCCACCCTCAGCGCAGTCTCAACACGGAAGATGTCCAAACGGGGCGAGCGCTCCGCTTTACTATAACTATACGGAACGTGCGCCCCGTTTTGTCAACAATTGTGTTCAGGGAGGTTCGAAGTGGCGACCGCCGAGCGGCCGGTACGGGCCGACGCCGCCCGCAATCGGGCGCGCGTTCTCGATGTCGCCTACCAGACTTTCGCGGCCGAGGGCTTGTCGGTGCCGATAGACGAAATCGCGCGACGCGCGGGCGTCGGCGCGGGCACTGTCTATCGGCATTTCCCGACCAAGGACGCGCTGTTCCAGGCGGTAATCGCCGACCGGATGAACCACCTCATCGACAAGGGTCGCGCCCTGCTGCAATCCGAGGACCCCGGCCAGGCCCTGTTCACCTTCTTGCGGTCGATGGTGCTGCAGTGGGGTGCCGCCGACCGGGGGCTGGTCGAAGCCCTGGCCGGAATCGGGATCGACGTCACCAAGGCGGTCCCCCAGGCCGAAGAGGAATTCCTGAACATGCTGGCCGACCTGCTGCGCGCCGCCCAGCAAGCCGGTACGGCGCGGCCGGATGTCGGTGTGCCGGAGGTGAAAACACTGCTGGTGGGGTGTCAGGCCATGCAGGGATACAACGCCGAACTCGCTGAGCGGGTGACCGATGTCGCCCTCGACGGTCTTCGGCGGAGCTGATCATCATGTTGTCGCAACTGGGAATCACCCTGCCGGTGCTGGCCGCGCCGATGGCCGGCGGCCCCACCTCTGCGGCGATGGTGACGGCCGCGGGCCGCGCCGGCAGCCTGGGCATGGTTGCGGCCGGCTACAAGAGCCCGCAACTCCTCGAGGAGCAGATTAGGCTGGTCCGTGCCGATTCAATCCCGTTCGGCGTCAACGTGTTTGCGCCCAACCCGCTGCCCGTGGACCCTGAGCTGTATCGGTGGTACGCCGCCGAGATCCAGCGAGACGCCGTGCGGTTCGGCGTGACGCTGCCCGCCGAGCCTATCGAAGACACCGACAGCTTCGAGGACAAGATTCGGCTTCTCCTGGAGGACCCGGTCCCGTTGGTGAGCTTCACCTTCGGCATCCCGTCGCAGCGGGTGATCGCCGCGCTCAAAGCGGCCGGCACCGTCGTCGTGCAGACCGTCACCAACCCGGCCGAGGCGATGGCCGCCCGCGATGTCGGCGTCGACGCGCTGGCGGTCCAGGCCCACACCGCCGGCGGCCATTCCGGCACGCTGTCCCCGGCCCGGCCATTGGCCTCGACGCCGATCACCACGCTCGTCTCCGACATCACGCGGGCCGTCGAGCTTCCGGTCATCGCCGGCGGCGGACTGGCAACACCACGGGATGTGGCCGACGTCGTCCACGCCGGCGCCGCGGCGGCCGTCGTCGGCACCGTGCTGCTCCGCGCCACTGAAAGCGGCGCATCGGCCACCCACCAGGCCGCCCTGATCGACCCGGCCCGAACCGAGACGGTGCTCACCCGAGCATTCACCGGCCGGCCTGCCCGCGGCCTGCGCAACGCCTTCATCGACACGCACGAGGCGGACGCACCCTTGGGCTATCCGGCGATTCACCACCTCACCAGCCCGCTTCGCAAGGCCGCCGCGGCGGCCGGTCAGCCCGACTTCGTCCACCTGTGGGCGGGCACCGGCTACCGACACGCAGCCGCCGAACCGACCGCCGACATCTTGCAGCGACTCGCGAGTGGTCTGTGAGGGCTTTAGGTTAGGGTCGCTGGTGTGACTGGCGATGTACTGAGCCCCTCACCATCGGACCGACACTGACGCCGGGAGAACACGCATGAGCGCCGAGCAGCCGACCATCATCTACACGCTGACCGACGAGGCGCCACTGCTGGCGACCTACGCATTTCTGCCGATAGTCCGGGCCTTCGCCGAACCGGCGGGCATCACCATCAAGACCAGCGACATCTCGGTGGCGGCCCGCATCCTGGCCCAGTTCCCCGACCAGCTGGACGAAGATCAGCGCGTCCCGAACAACCTGGGTGAACTGGGCAAATTGACCCAGGAACCGGACACCAACATCATCAAGCTGCCCAACATCAGCGCCTCGGTGCCGCAGCTGGTGTCGGCCATCAAGGAACTGCAGGGCAAGGGCTACAAGATCCCGGACTTCCCGGAGAACCCGAAGACCGACGAGGAAAAAGAGATCCGCAAGCGCTACGCCAATTGCCTTGGCAGCGCAGTCAACCCGGTACTTCGGGAAGGCAACTCCGACCGGCGCGCCCCCAAAGCAGTCAAGGAGTACGCGCGCAAACACCCGCACAGCATGGGCGAGTGGTCGATGGCGTCGCGCACCCACGTCGCAACCATGAAGCACGGCGACTTCTACCACGGTGAGAAGTCGATGACGCTGGACCGCCCGCGCAACGTGAAGATGGTGCTGGAGACCAAGAGCGGGCAGACCCTCGAACTCAAGCCGAAGGTCGCGCTGCTCGAGGGCGACGTGATCGACAGCATGTTCATGAGCAGGAAGGCACTGCTCGACTTCTATGAAGAGCAGATGGAGGACGCGCGCAAGACCGGCGTGATGTTCTCGCTGCACGTCAAGGCGACCATGATGAAGGTTAGCCACCCCATCGTGTTCGGGCATGCCGTGCGCGTCTTCTACAAAGACGCCTTCGAGAAGCACCAGAAACTGTTCGACGAGCTGGGCGTCAACGTCAACAACGGGCTGGTGGACCTCTACAACAAGATCGAGTCGCTTCCCGCCTCACAGCACGACGAGATCATCCGTGACCTGCACGCCTGCCACGAGCACCGCCCCGAATTGGCGATGGTCGACTCGGCCAAGGGCATCTCGAACTTCCACTCGCCCAGCGACGTGATCGTGGACGCGTCCATGCCCGCGATGATCCGGGCCGGCGGCAAGATGTGGGGCGCCGACGGTCGGCCCAAGGACACCAAGGCCGTCAACCCGGAGTCCACCTTCTCCCGCATCTACCAGGAGATCATCAACTTCTGTAAGACCAACGGCCAGTTCGACCCGACGACGATGGGCACCGTCCCCAACGTCGGGCTGATGGCACAGCAGGCCGAGGAATACGGTTCGCACGACAAGACCTTCGAGATCCCCGAGGAGGGCGTCGCCAACATCGTCGACCTCGACACCGGTGAGGTGCTGCTCAGCCAGAACGTCGAAGAAGGCGACATCTGGCGCATGCCGATCGTGCGGGACGAGCCGATTCGCGACTGGGTCAAGCTGGCCGTCAACCGGGCGCGCAACTCCGGCATGCCGGTGCTGTTCTGGCTCGACCCCTACCGGCCCCACGAGAACGAGCTGATCAAGAAGGTCAAGACGTACCTCAAGGAGCACGACACCGAGGGCCTCGATATCCAGATCATGTCCCAGGTGCGCTCCATGCGGTACACGCTGGAGCGCCTGGTGCGCGGGCTGGACACCATCGCCGCCACCGGCAATATCCTGCGTGACTACCTCACCGACCTGTTCCCGATCCTGGAGCTCGGTACCAGCGCCAAGATGTTGTCCATCGTGCCGCTGATGGCCGGCGGCGGCATGTACGAAACCGGGGCTGGGGGCTCGGCACCCAAGCACGTCCACCAGCTGGTCGAGGAGAATCACCTGCGGTGGGACTCACTCGGTGAGTTCCTCGCTCTCGGTGCGTGTTTCGAGGACATCGGCATCAAGACCGGCAACGAGCGCGCCAAGATCCTGGGCAAGACACTGGATGCCGCTATCGGCACGCTGCTGGAGAACGACAAGAGCCCGTCCCGCAAGACCGGCGAGCTCGACAACCGGGGCAGCCAGTTCTACCTCGCCATGTACTGGGCGCAGGAGCTCGCCGCGCAGGACGAGGACGAAGAGCTGAAGAAGCACTTCGCCTCTCTCGCCGACGCATTGGCCAAGAACGAAGACACCATCGTCAAAGAGCTCAACGCCGCGCAGGGCGAAGAGGCAGACATCGGCGGCTACTACTACCCGGACCCGGACAAGACCGCGGCCGTGATGCGACCGAGCAAGACCTTCAACGACGCCTTGGCGGCCGCGCGGGACTGAACGGACCGTTACGCCGCGTCAGACGGTTGCGCCCGCCAGCGCGGGCACGGTGTCTTCGCGCTGCCAAAGCGACTGTGCTCCGACCTTGAACTGGTGGAGTTTGTCGAGGATGGTCTGGCCTTCGGGCGTGTGACCCCAGATGCTGATGCCCTGGTGTGTTGTTGGCTCCCAGGTCGTTTCGTCGACGACAATCGGGTTCCAACCGACCTCCCATTCGAACCCGGACGGCGTCACGGCATAGAAGGACAACTCCCGGTCGTTGGTGTGCTGTCCGACACCGAGCGCCATTTCGAAGCCGAGTTCCTTGACCCGCTGATAGGCCGTGGTCATGTCGTCGAGCTGGGCGACCTGGATGTTGCAGTGCTGCACCCGGGTCCGAATCGGATTGAGCGGCAACCGGTTGACGGCAGCGATCGCCACCGAATGATGACGTTCGTTGACCCGCAGGAAGCGGATCTTGAACTTCAGACCGCTGATCGTCTCGTCGATGAAATCGGTCAGCCGGGCGTCGAACACCGTCTGGTAGTAGCCGCGCACCTGTTCCGGCTTCTTACTGGGTAGCGCGACGTGACCCAATCCCGAAGCGCCGGTGACGAACCCGCCACGGACGGCGAGCGGGACCGTGCTGGTGCCGGCGCGGGCGAAGATCTCCTGAGCCAGGCCGTTGGGCCCGGGGAACCGCACCAGGCGCTCGACGCCGCGCAACGCGGCCTCCTCGGCTGAGCCCTCGGTGACCGGGACGCCGTGACCGGTGACGCGGGAAACGATGTCGTCGAATGCGTCGTGATCGTCGACTTCCCAGCCCAACGTCGTGACGTCTTCGGCCGGCCCGCGCTGCAGCAGGAACCGGCACTCGTGGTCATCAAGGCGGAATCGCTGCACATCCGGCAGGGCGTCGTCGAGGTGCATGCCGAGAGCGTCGCGCCCGAACCTTCGCCAATCGGCGAACTTGTTCGTTTCGATGACGAGGTAACCGAGGTGAACCCGGCCGAATACGTTATGCATGAGCCAACCTCGAATCGGACTGCAGGAATTCACACACCAGCTTGTTGAACAGTTCCGCGCGTTCCCATTGCAGCCAGTGGCCGGTGTGAGAGGTCATCACCAACTCGGCGTTGGGCAGCGTGTTGAGCAGCATCGGCCCACCTGCCGGCCGGTTGACCTTGTCGTCGCGGCCCCACAGCACCAATGTCGGTGTCTGCAGATGTTTCAACCGCGCGTCCCGGGTCAGGTCCATTCGCCACAGCGTGCGCAGTGCCAGTGGTCCCGACGGTCGGCGCAACGGCGGGTTGGCGACCACGTCGGGATCGATCGACGCGTGGTAGCGCAGGTCGATCAACTCGTCCGGAACCGAATCACCCTCGTAGACAAGGTAAGTGCGGATGAAGCTGGCCAGCTTGTCCCGGCTCGGACCATCTCCACCGTAATAGGACATCAGGCTGTTGAGCCCGGCGGTGGGCAGCGCCCGGGTGGTCCCGATGCCACCCGGCCCCATCAGGACAAGCCTGTCGACCCGGTGCGGCGTGTCCAGCGCGAGTCGCAGTGCGGCCGCGCCGCCGTAGGAGTTGCCGACCAGATGCGCTTTCTCCAGACCGAGTACGTCGAGCAGACCACGGATCGCATCGGCCAGGCACCCGAACGGATCGGACTGATCGAGCGTCTTCGTCGAGCGGCCGTAACCCGGCATGTCGGGCACGATCACCCGGAACCGCCGCGCCAGCGCGTCGATGTTGCGGGAGTAGTTCGTCACCCCGGACGCACCGGGCCCGCCGCCGTGCAGCAGCACAACGGCAGCCCCGCTGCCGGCTTCGGCGTAGAAGATCGCCCGGCCGTTGACGACGACGGTCTGTTCGGCCAGTGCTGTGCTCGTCATGCCGGGACTCCGTTGCGAATCGGTGTGACGACGGTGTCGGCGCAGTCCAGTCCGGCTGGCGGCGGGGGCAGTGGTGCGCTTGAATCCGTTGCCGCATAGACGAAGCCGTCCGGCCGGATGATGACGGCGGTGGCCTTGTGCTCGGTCAACCAGGCCGTCAGGGTCGCATCGCGGACGGCCAGTGCCACGGCGCCGCGATCCATCCAGGACTGCGCGCCCGGCGGCGGTGCACCGATGTGCAGCAGCGTCCAGCGACCCTGCAGGACGTCGTCGAGACGCCGCCTGGCGCCTGCGTCGTCGGCCAACCAGGGTTGGACGATCTGCCGGCCTTCGGCCGGATGACCCTTGGCGGCGAAGAATCCGTGGGGGTAGTGGGCCTGGGGAACCCAGTACAACTTCTGTCCCTGCCTCGTGATCGCCGGCACCTTGGTGATCACGCGTAACAAATGGTTGCGGACGGCCGCCAGCACCCTGTTGCGTTCGGTGATGACGCGGCCCATCAACACCGCTCGTCTGGTGACCTCGATGACATGTGGTTTGCGTTCTGCCTCATAGGAATCCAGGAGTGCTTCGCCGGCCTGCCCACGCCATACCGTGGCGATCTTCCAGCACAGGTTGGCCACATCACGCACGCCCGCGGCCATGCCCTGCCCGATCCACGGCGGCATCGCGTGCGCCGCGTCGCCGGCCAGGAACACCCGGCCGACGCGCCAGCGGTCGGCCGTCCGGACATGGTGGCTGTAGATCACCGCCCGCAGTACCCGCACGTGCTCATCGGTGATGCCTTGTTCGTTGAGTACCTTCCAGACGGCCTCGTCGCTGACGAGCTGTTCGTCAGATTCACCCGAGCGGGCCGGGAACTCCCACCGGTGATGTCCCAGCGGTGTCGGGCAGTCGACCGTGGGGCGCGCCGGGTTGCAATGAAACCTCAACCGGTCGTGGGCATCCCATTCCCGGATGACCTCGGTGTCGATCACGACCCAACGCTCGGTGTAGGTCTTTCCCGAGTAGCCGACACCCAACTGGCCCCGGGTGGGAGAGGAACCTCCGTCAGCGGCGATCACGTACCGGGCGCGGATCCGTTTGAAGGAGTCGGTACGCAGGTCGGCCATCATCAGCTCTACGTGGTCGCCTTTGTTCGCCACCCGCAGGCATTCGTGCTCGAGCATCGTCTCGACGTTGGCGAATCGCGCCACGCCGTCGCGCAGTACCTGGTCGACGGCGGGCTGGTAGATGAATTGCTGCGGCGGGTGACCGCAGCCGTGGCCGGTGATGACGGTCTCGTAGAACGGGGCACCGTCGGCATCGACGAAGGCCACCGGGCGGTCGGGCAGCATGTCCTGCTGCAACCGCTCGGCCAGCCCCACCGACTGCCAGATCCGCATTACTTCCTCGTCGGTTGAGATGGCCCGAGCCCGGTTGTAGATATCGGGATCACGCTCGATGACAACGACTTTCAGGCCCTGTCGGCCGAGTAGGTTGGCAGCCGTGGCGCCGACCGGGCCGTAGCCCACGATCGCCACGTCATATTCGTGTGCCGGGTCTGCTCCGAAACCGCTCACTTCTGACTCTCGATTCGCCGGGTGTCATCGTCGACACTTGTACCGTAGTGATCCCTACGGTAATGTAATGATCACTACGGAGTCAATACCCCAGGAGTACTCGTGCTCATCGATACCGCCGACGCACTGTGGATCGCCGCACGCGATCGCGCCCCGATCCGCCCCCCGACCGAATCCCTTCCCGGGCTGGGCGTCACGGACGCCTATGCGATTCAGCAACTCAATCTGCAGCGCAGTCTGGACGCCGGCGCGGCTCTGGTGGGCCGCAAAATAGGTCTGACGTCTGAGCCGATGCAGACGCTGCTGGGAGTCGACCAACCGGATTTCGGTTTCATCCTGGACGACATGGTGATCGGCGGCGGCATTGTCCCCATCTCGCGGTTCTGCAGTCCACGCGTGGAGCCCGAGATCGCTTTCATGCTGCGGGATGCGCTGCGCGGGCCCGGCGTGACCGTCGCGGACGTCTATGCCGCAACGCAATCCGTGGCCGCGGCGCTCGAGATCGTCGACAGCCGCATCGCGGACTGGCAGCTCACCCTGGTCGACACCGTCGCAGACAATGCGAGCTCGGGCGCGGTGGCCATCGGCGAGTGGTTCCCCTGCACCAGCGACCTCTGCCTGCCGCAGGTCGTCGCGTCGCTGGTCCTCAACGGCACCGAAGTCGGCCGGGGCACCGGTGATGCAGTGATGGGCGACCCCGCCGCAGCGGTCGCCTGGCTGGCCAACGCACTGGCCGAGTTCGACACCGAACTCGCCGCAGGCCAGTTCGTGATGTCCGGGTCGTTCACCACCGCGGCCTTCGTGGCGCGGGGTGACGTCGCCACCGCGACCATCGGACCCCTCGGCACCGTATCGCTCACCTTTACATAAAGGAAAGAACTGTGACACAACATGACTGGCCGGTGGCCATCATCGGGTCGGGCAACATCGGCACCGACCTGATGATCAAGATCCTGCGCAGCGATGGTCCGCTTCGGGTCGCCGCGATGGTCGGCATCGACCCTGATTCCGACGGGTTGGCCCGCGCCCGCGGACTCGGTGTCCCTGTCACGGCCGGCGGCGTGGACGGGTTGTTGTCGATGCCGCACTTCGACGACGTCAGGCTGGTGTTCGATGCGACCTCGGCAGCCGCGCACCGGGCGAACTGGGCACTGCTACAACCGACCGGGGTGCGCATGCTCGACCTCACTCCGGCCGCCGTCGGCCCCTACTGCGTGCCCGTGGTCAACCTCGATGAACACCTGCATGTGAGCAACCTCAACATGGTGACCTGCGGCGGCCAGTCGACGGTGCCGGTCGTCGCGGCGGTCGCCGCCCACGGCGTCGTCTCCTACGCCGAGATCGTCTCCGCCATCTCGGCGAAGTCGGCGGGTCCAGGAACGCGCGCCGGTATCGACGAATTCATCGAAACCACCTCGGCCGCATTGACATCGGTGGGCGGCGCGGAACGCGGCAAGGCGGTCATCATCCTCAACCCCGCGGACCCACCGGTGCTGATGCGCAACACGGTCTACTGCCTGGTCGACGGGGACACCGACCACCGCGCGATCGAGGCGTCGATCGTCGAGATGGTGGCACGTGTCAGTGCCTACGTGCCCGGTTACCGGCTCACTCAGGGCGTGCAGTTCGAGACCTTCACCGCGGACAACCCGCTGCACATTCCCGAGACGGGCAAGTTCATTGGCACCCGGGTCACCACGATGCTCGAAGTCGCGGGGGCCGGGGATTACCTACCCTCCTACGCCGGCAATCTGGACATCATGACGTCGGCCGCGCAAGCCGCCGCCGAACGGATCGCCCGCCACACGACCGGAGCCATCTCATGACCCAGCTCTACGTCAGCGACGTCACCCTGCGCGACGGGATGCATGCCGTCCGGCACCAGTACACGCTGCGGCAGGCCGTGACGATCGCCGGTGCGCTCGACGCTGCCGGCGTCGACTCGATCGAGGTGGCCCACGGCGACGGGCTGGCCGGCTCGAGCTGCGTGTACGGTTTCGGCGCACACACCGACCTGGAATGGATCGAGGCTGTCAGCTCGGTCGCCCGGCGCGCCAAGGTGGCGACGTTGGTGCTGCCCGGCATCGGCACCGTCCGTGATCTGAAGGACGCGCAGCGGGCCGGCGCGACCGTGGTGCGCGTCGCCACCCACTGCACGGAGGCCGACATCTCCGCCCGGCACATCGCGGCCGCGCGTGAGCTCGGCATGGATACCGCCGGGTTTCTGATGATGAGCCACCTGAGCACCCCCGCCGCACTCGCCGAGCAGGCCCGGCTGATGGAGAGCTACGGCGCCAGCTGCGTCTATGTCGTCGACTCCGGCGGCGCGATGACCATGCGTGACATCGCCGAACGAGTGGATGCGGTGCGCCAAAACCTCTTGGCCACAACGGAAATCGGAATTCACGCCCATCACAACCTGTCGTTGGGCGTGGCGAACTCGATTGCTGCCGTGGAACACGGGGCGTCCCGGGTCGACGCGTCATTGACGGGGATGGGTGCCGGGGCAGGCAATGCGCCGCTGGAAGTGTTCGTCGCCGCCGCGGACAAGCTGGGCTGGCTGCACGGTTGTGACCTGCATGCGCTGCAGGACGCGGCCGACGATCTGGTCCGGCCCCTGCAGGACCGCCCCGTGCGCGTCGACCGCGAAACGCTGACCCTCGGCTACGCCGGGGTCTATTCGAGCTTTCTGCGGCACGCCGAGAATGCGTCCGCCCGTTATGGCATCGACGCCCGGACGCTGTTGGAGGAGGCCGGCCGCCGCGGCATGATCGGCGGACAGGAGGACATGCTGGTGGACATCGCCCTGGACCTGGTCAGTGGACGATGACCCCCCGGATGTTCTTGCCGTCCCGTAGATCCTGATACCCCTGATTGACATCCTCGAGGCGGTACTTGGTCGTCACAAGCTCGTCGAGTTTGAGCTGCCCGGCGTCGTAGAGGCGCAGCAGGCGAACGATGTCGTACTGCGGGTTGGCCGAGCCGAACAGTGAGCCCCTGATGATCTTCTCGGTCAGGACCAGCATCCCGCCGGAGACATGGACGGTGGCCTTCGCGGGGTCGGCAAGGCCCACCACCACGACGCTGCCCCCCTTGCCCACGGCGTCGAACGCCGCCGAGATCACGTCTTCGTCGACAGTGCCGACGGTGACGATGGCCTGGTCCGCACCCTGGCCCCAGGACAGTTCGTTGATCTTCTCCGCGGCCGCCGCCGCATTCTCGAAGGCGTGCGTCGCACCGAACTTCATTGCGGTGTCACGTTTGAACGCTATCGGGTCGACCACCACGATGTACTTGGCCCCGGCGTGCAGGGCGCCCTGGACCGCGTTGATGCCGATGCCGCCGATGCCGTAGATCACGGTGATGTCGCCGGGCCGGACATTGCCGGCGTAGGCGGCACTGCCCCACCCCGTCGGCACCCCGCAGCCGACCAGCACCGCCGTCTCCAGCGGCAGCCAGTCATCGATCTTGACCACCGAATGCTGCGAGATCGTCGCCTTCTTGGCGAAGGTGCCCAGCAGGCACATCGCGCCGAAATCCGTTCCGCCGCTGTGGAAACGGAACGATCCGTCCGGCATGCAGCCCTCCAGGATAGTCGCGCCCATATCGCACAGACTCTGCCTGCCGGTCGAGCAGTACCGGCAGTGGCCGCAGCTGGGGATGAAACTGCAGACGACATGGTCACCGGGCTTCACCTTCGTCACGCCCGGCCCGACGTCCTCGATGATCCCGGCTCCCTCATGGCCGCCGACGATCGGGAAGCGCGGCGGCAGGTCACCGTCGGTGAGGTGCAGGTCGGAGTGGCACAGCCCGGCGGCCGTGTAGTTGATCAGGACTTCACCCTCTTTGGGGCCGTCCAGGTCCAGTTCCATCAGTTCGAATGGCCGGCCCGCTTCGATGAGGACCGCGGCTGTTGTCTTCATCCGTCGACGTTAACGCGCGAAGTGCATGGTTGGCGATGCCGCGAATGGGTTCCTCCGGGCCGTGGTGTAGACCACTGGTATGGCCCTGTTTGATATCTCCGAGCGCGCCCAGCAGTACCAGTCGGACCTGCTCGAATTCATGGATTCGCACGTCTACCCGGCTGAAGCCGTGTACGACGAGCAGATGCGGGAGGCCGGCGACCCGCACTTCCACCCGCCGATCCTGGAGGACCTGAAGGCCGAGGCGCGAAAGCGTGGGCTGTGGAACCTCTTTCACCCACACCCCGAGTGGGGCCCGGGACTGACCAACCTCGAGTACGCACCGCTGGCCGAGATCATGGGCCGCAGCCACCTCGCCTCCGAGGCCTGCAACTGCAGTGCCCCGGACACCGGCAACATGGAGGTGCTGACGCTGTTCGGCACCGACGAACACAAGGAGCGCTACCTCAAGCCGCTCCTGGACGGCAAGATCCGCTCGGCGTTCGCCATGACCGAGCCGGCGGTGGCGAGCTCCGATGCCACCAACGTCGAGATGTCGATGGTGCGCGACGGCGACGACTACGTCCTTAATGGACGAAAATGGTTCGCCTCCAACGGAATGCACCGCAACTGCAAGGTGCTGATCGTGATGGGCAAGACCGATCCGGAGGCCGCTCCGCACCGCCAGCAGTCGATGATGGTGGTGCCGATCGACGCACCGGGCATCACGGTCCGCCGCAATCTTTCGGTCTTCGGCTACCAGGACCGCGAGGGCCACGCGGAGATCGACTTCCAGGACGTGCGGGTGCCGTCGAAAGACGTGCTCAAGGGCGAAGGCGAAGGTTTCGCGATCAGCCAGGCCCGGCTGGGCCCGGGCCGCATCCACCACTGCATGCGCGCCATCGGGATGTCCGAACGCGCGCTGGAGCTGCTGTGCCGGCGAGCGGAGTCGCGGGTCACCTTCGGCAAGCCGATCAGCGCCAACGCCAACATCCGCGACTGGATCGCCGAGTCCCGCATCGACATCGAAATGATCCGGCTGCTCACCATGAAGGCCGCGTACCTGATGGACACGGTCGGCAACAAGGCAGCCCGCACGGAGATCGCAGCCATCAAGGTCGCGGCGCCGAACATCGCGCTCAAGATCGTCGACCGCGCCATTCAGGTACACGGCGGCGGTGGTGTCACCGACGACTTCCCGCTGGCCATGGCGTGGGCACACCTGCGCACCCTGCGCCTGGCCGACGGTCCCGACGAGGTACACAAGCGAGCCATCGCCAGCCAGGAACTGCGCAAGTACCGGGAAGCCACTCCGAAGTGACGGTGGTCGGCCTGGACCCGGACGCGGTGGCACGCTGGCTCACCTCGCTGCGGATCGAATTCCAGGCGCCGCTGCAGTTTCAGCGGATCGGGCTGGGGCAGTCGAATCTTACGTACCGGGTCAGCGACGCGGCGGGACGCGCGTGGGTGTTGCGCCGCCCGCCGCTGGGGCATCTGCTGGCCTCGGCACATGACGTGCTCCGGGAAGCGCGCATCATCGCCGCGTTGGCCGACACCCCGGTTCCGGTGCCGCAAATCATCGCGACCACAACGGATTCAGAGTTCAGCGACGTACCGCTGGTGTTGATGGAGTTCGTCGACGGGCTGGTAGTCGACACGATGAGCGTCGCCGAGGCGCTGACACCACAGCAGCGCCGCCGGATCGCCGTGGACCTGCCGCACACCCTGGCCAAGATCCACGCCGTCGACCTCGACGAGGTGGGGCTGGCAGACCTGGCCAGCCACAAGCCCTATGCCCAGCGACAGCTCAAACGCTGGGCGGGACAATGGGAGTTGTCGAAAACGCGCGAACTGCCCGACCTCGACGACCTCACCCGCCGGCTTGCTGCCGCCGCGCCCGAGCAGCGCGAAGTCAGCCTGGTGCACGGCGACTTTCACCTGCGCAACCTGATCACGTCACCCGAGACCGGTCAGATCGTGGCAACGCTGGATTGGGAACTGTCCACGCTCGGCGATCCGCTTGCCGACATGGGCAGCCTGTTCACCTACTGGGCGGAACCGGGCGAAGCTGTCAGCGGCGACTACGCGCCCTCGACCTTGGAGGGCTTCCCGGACCGGGCGGAGATGACCCGGCTGTATCTGGACGAGACCGGTCGCGATGCCGCCGCGCTGCAGTACTGGCATGCACTGGGACTGTGGAAGCTGGCGATCATCGCCGAAGGCGTGATGCGCCGGGCAATGGAGGAACCGCAGAACAAGGCATCGGCCGGTACCCCGGTCGTCGCCTGGATCGACGCCCGGGTGCAGAAGGCCCGCGAAATCGCCGACGCAGCAGGGTTTTAAGCCGACCGCGGGATTCTGCCGACGAGGTACCAGGTGTGCATCACGCCTTTGCCCTTGACCTGGATGTCACCTCGCTCCTCAAAGAGGAAGCCGTCCTTGAGCCGGTCATACACGTCCTGGGGCACCTGGATCCGGCCCTCGACGTCGGTGGTCTCCATCCTGGCCGCGACGTTGACGGCATCGCCCCACACGTCATAGAAGAACTTGCGCGCTCCTACCACACCGGCGACCACGGGACCGGCCGCCAGGCCGATTCGCAGCGGAACCGCGCGCCCCTGCGGATCTTTCAGTCCGGCAACGGCATCGGCCATGTCGAGCGCCAACCGCGCCAGCGCCTCGAGGTGGTCCGGGCGGGGGTCGGGCACACCGCTTACCACCATGTAGGAATCGCCACTGGTCTTGATCTTCTCCAGGCCGTGCCGGTCCACCAGCGCATCGAGCTGGGTGTAGAGCTGGTCCAGAAACCGGACCAGCTCGGTGGGTGCGGTGTCGCTGGCCCGACTAGTGAATCCGGCGATGTCGGCGAACAGCACGGAGGCGTCATCGTACTTGTCGGCGATGACCGATCGGGACGGATCCTTCAATCGCTCAGCGATTTTCGTGGGAAGTATGTTGGCGAGCAACGACTCGGACCGGTGGTATTCCGCCTCGATCACCCGTTCGGCACGGGTGATTTCGCGCAGCGCTGACCATACGATCGCCATCACCATGAGCCACGATGTGGCCACCGAGACCACGTAGCCGAAGGCATAGGCCCAATCGGGTTGCACGCCTGTCTTTTCGGGCACCGTCATCTGCAACACCACCGTCAGCACCGCACCCACCGCGGCCATCACCGAGGCCAGCACGATGTGGTCGATGCCGAGGACGAGCAGGACGATCGTTGCGCCCACCAGGTAGTAGAACTGGATGCCAGCGCCGGTGCCGATGCGCAAACATAGGACGGTGATCAACACGTATGCCGCGATGATGAAAACCATTGGGGCGAGCAGAACCCCGTAGCGGTACAGCAGCGGGATCGCCAGATAGACGACCGTGCTGACGGCGCTGAGCGCGGCGATGGACATGCCCTCATGTCCGACGAAGATGGCGAGCAGGGTGTAGAAGGCACTGACGATGGCGCCGATCCGGGTGGACCGGACCAGGACCCGCTTTTGGCGGGTAACGCTTTTGGGATAGGTGACATTGCGTGGCGGGAGGCGGCGGCGCCGACTCGTGACCGGCACCGCTGCCGCTGAACGCGCTTCGAGCGCCATGGGTGCAGAATAGCTTGCTAGCGCACGACTTCGCGGTGTCCGGCATCGAGCCGACGGGTCCAGCCGCGCGCGTCGAGATGCTCGAGCAGTGGGATCGCGACCCGCCTGGTCGTGTTGAGCGCCTGGCGCGCTTGGCTTGTGGTGAAAGGCTGGTCGAGCGCTGCCAGCGCACGCATCGCCAGCGCGGGCGCACTCGGCAGCAGCACGACGCCGTCGCGCAGCCGCAACAGCCGCCCGGCACGTTCGGCGGCGGCCAGTTCGCGGGTGTCGAGTTTGAGCGCCTGCAATTCGTAGGCCTCGGGAGCGCGGAACGGCTCTGCCCGCAACCTCGCCTCCAGCTCGCTCACCGACGCTTCGGCGTGGCCCAGATCGGGCCGTGCTCCGGGTGGCCGCACGTGGCCGCCCTGCTGCTCCAGCCCGGCGGCACGGGCCACGCCATCCAGCAGCGTCTCGTCGGGCAGCGCCAGCAGATCGCGCGCGGCGCCCCGAGATAAACCTTCAGACAACGGATCTCGCGCGTACAGCTCTTCGACCGCGGCCCGCAGCCGCTGCTGCCATGCCTGGTGCGCCGGGGAGTGCACCCACCAGTCGCCGAAAACCAGCACCTGCGCCGGTACGGTGGCCGGTAGCAACCCCAGCCGGCGCAGGTGACTTTCCCGCACCGCGCCGCGGCGCGCCACTTCAGCCTCGACGTCACCGCCGGCTTCCGAGAGGGCCAGCACCGCCGCCCGTCGTCCGCTGTCGCCGCGCCGGCGCAGGGCTGGTGGTTCGGCGTCGAGCACCTCGGCGCCGCCGACGATCCGCACGCTGCCCGGATCGCGTAACACCAGCCGGTCACCGAGCACCAACGGCAGCCGCCGGTCGAGGGTGAGCCGACCGTGATCGTCGTCGAAGGGCCGCAGCCGCACCGGCACGGCCGCGGTGCCGACATGCGCGACGAGGTGTGCCGGCGCGTCGGTCCACGGACCGCCGGAGGTCCGTCGCACGTCGAGCAGCCGGGTGCTCGGCCACGCGTCGGGGGTGACCAGCGCGTCGCCGCGTCGGACGGCGTCGCGGGGCAGGCCGCGCAGGTTGAGCGCCACCCGCGCGACCGGTCCCAGCGCCGGGTACGGCTGCCCGCAGCTCTGCAGGCCGCGGATTGTCACCGGCCGGTTGTCCGGCGCGCCCAGCAGCTCCAGCCGGTCATCGACGGCCAGCGTCCCGGCGGGCAGCGTTCCGGTGACCACCGTGCCGGCGCCGGTGATGGTGAAGGAGCGGTCCACCCACAGTCGCACCCGCGCTGTGGTCTCGGGTGGCGGCACCCGGGCCAGCACGTCGTCCAGAGCAGCGCGCAACTCGGTGAGCCCGGTCCCCTCGACAGCCGACACCATGACGCCCGGGGCACCACCGAGGCCGGTGTCGGCCAACTCGGTCCGGGCCTGCGCGAGCACACCGGCACCGCGTTCCGGCGCCCGGTCGGCGCGGGTGACCACGATGAGGCCATGCCGAATGCCCAGTGCCGCAACGGCATCGCGATGATCGTCGGACTGCGCCTGCCAGCCTTCGTCGGCGGCGACGACGAAGCACACCACCGGCACCGGACCGAGGCCGGCCAGCGTGTTGCCCAGGAACCGCTGGTGGCCCGGGACGTCGACGAACGCGACCCTGCGACCGGACGGCAGCGTGGTCCATGCGAATCCGAGGTCGATGGTCAGGCCGCGGCGGCGTTCCTCTTCCCAGCGGTCGGGTTGCATGCCGGTGAGCGCCTGGATGAGCGTGCTCTTGCCGTGGTCGACGTGGCCGGCGGTAGCCACCACGTGGGTGCTCAGAGCTGCCCGCCCAGCGCCGTGCGCACCGCGGCCAGCAGGTGGTCATCGTCATCCTCGGGAATGCAGCGCAGGTCCAGCAGGCAGGCCCCGTCGTGCACCCGGGGCAGCACCGCGGGCTCTCCGCCTCTAAGCGCTGCCGCCGCGGACTCGGGCAGGCGGACCGCCCAGCCGGGTAGCGGCACGCCGGGGGCGCCCCCGCCGCCGACCCGCCCGTCGTGCGCGACGACGGTCGCGCCCACCGCCTGCGCGAGTCGTTCCGCGCGGGCACGCAGCCGGTCGGGTTTGGCGTGCAGCGCCGCGGTCACCGGTGAACTGCCCGCGCACACCGTCGCCTCGAGTGCGGCCAGGGTCAGCTTGTCGGCGCGGACCGCTCGGGCCAGTGGATGCCGCGCCAGCGTGGTGATCAGCTCGGCACTGCCGAGGATGATGCCGGCCTGGGGTCCGCCGAGCAGTTTGTCGCCGCTGGCGATGACCAGGTCAGCGCCCTCGGTCAGCGCGGTGGCGGCATCGGGCTCGTCGGGCAGCAGCGCGTCAGGCTCGAACAATCCACTGCCCAGGTCGGCGATCAGCGGGATGTTGCCGGCCTTGGTGACGGACGCGAGTTCGGCGAGTGTTGCGGCGGCGGTGAAGCCCTCTACCCGGAAGTTGCTCTGGTGCACCTTGAGCACGCAGCCGGTGTCCGGGCCTAGTGCCGCCTGGTAATCCTTCAGATGGGTGCGGTTGGTGGCGCCGACCTCCCGCAGCCGTGCGCCGGTCGAGGCGATCAGGTCGGGCAACCGGAAACCGGCGCCGATCTCGATCAGCTCGCCGCGGCTGATGATGACTTCCCTGCCGGCGGCCAGCGCGGTGGTCGTCAAGACCAGCGCGGCGGCGCCGTTGTTGACGACGAGGACGTCCTCGGCCGCGGGGCAGGCATCGAGTATCGCTGCGCGGACTGCGACGCCGCGCTTGGAGCGGGCGCCGGTGGCGAGGTCGAGTTCGACGTCGACGTAGCCGCTGGCCGCTATCAGCGCCTCGACCGCCCCCGCGCCGAGCGGGGCGCGGCCGAGATTGGTGTGCACGACGACGCCGGTGGCGTTGAGCACCGGGCGCAGCGAGGTGGTGGCCTCAGCGGCCAAGGCCCCTTCGACCGCTTCCGGCACCCGGTCCGGCGGCAGTTCACCGTGTCGCGCCCGGTTTTGGATCTCGCGGATCTTCTCGCGGATAACCTTGTCGCCCAACCTTTTACGTTGTTCTTGCACAGCCGGGCGGGCCAGCAACTGATCCGTGCGGGGAATCAGCCGTCGCGGGTCGACCTGCGTCACGTGACCTCTCTCGGTGGAATACGCGGAGGCGGACGGGAATCGAACCCGCCAGACCGAGATGCTCGATCTCACCGGTTTTGAAGACCGGGGGGACCACCAGGAACCCAAACGCCTCCATGGGTAAACGTACCCGTGCCACCCTTGCCAACGGTCCACGAGCGTGCGGCGGGCCGCACACTCGGCTACCAGCGTGCGGCTGGCCGCACATTCGTCGGTCTCCGTAGGCTCGGGCCATGACCCGGCTTACCGGCTACGCGCACGGCGGCGGTTGCGCCTGCAAGATCCCACCCGGCGAACTCGAAGAAGCGGTGCGCGGGCTCACCGGCCAGGCGGGGCCTGATGTCCTGGTGGGCCTCGACGACGGTGACGACGCCGCCGCGGTGCGGGTCGGCGATCTCGCGGTGCTGTCGACCGCGGACTTCTTCACGCCGGTCGTCGACGACGCCTTCGACTGGGGGCGCATCGCCGCCGCCAACGCGCTGTCCGACATCTACGCCATGGGCGGACGCCCGGTGGTCGCTATCAACCTGGTCGGCTGGCCGCGGGACGTGCTGCCGCTGGAGTTGATGACCGAAGTGCTGCGGGGCGGTCTGGCGGTGGCCTCCGAGGCGGGTTGCCCGGTGATCGGCGGCCATTCCATCGACGACCCGGAACCCAAATACGGGATGGCGGTCACCGGCGTGGCCGACCCGGCACGGTTGCTCCGCAACGACGCCGCCAAACCGGGTTTGCCGCTCACCCTCACCAAGCCGCTCGGCGTGGGCCTGCTCAACAACCGTCACAAGCAGACCGGTGAGATCTGTCGGGAGGCGATCGACGTCATGACCCGCCTGAACCGCGACGCATCAGAGGCAGCTTTGACAGCCGGTGCCGAGGCGGCCACCGACGTGACTGGTTTCGGCCTGCTGGGACACCTGCACAAGATGTGCCGCGCCTCAGGAGTGGGAGCGGTCATCGACCGCGCCGCGGTGCCGGTGCTCGAGGCGGCCCGCGCGGCCCTCGGAGATGGTTTCGTCTCCGGCGGCACCCGCCGCAATCTCGACTGGGTGCAACCCCACCTCGAATTCGCCAGCGGGGTGACCGAAGATGACCTGTTGTTGCTGGCCGACGCCCAGACCTCCGGCGGGCTGCTGGTGGTCGGTGAGCTACCCGGCTATCCCGTTATTGGCCACACCGTGGCGGGCAGCGGCATCGAGGTTCGTTAACCCGGCTTCAACCAGCTTCAACCAGCTTCAACCAACAGTCGTTATCGAGTCGTCGGTGATACCGGCCGCCCGGCGCGCGGCCAGCCGGCGCTTCTGCGGCTCGATCGTGTAGCGCGGATCGCGCGCGGACTCCTTGCCCGCTTCGAAGAAGCCGAACCGCAGCATCGCCGACGCCGTCAGCAGCGCCGCGCCCGACAGGGCGGCGACATCGCGGCGACCCCCGCCCAGCAGCGCGCCCAAACCACCTGCGGCGGCTAATATTTCGCTCCAATGCAGCAACTTGCCGGGAGTCCCGTGATGCAATGGTTCTCGGGTCACCGGGTCCATCCGGTATTCGGTGACCCGCGCGGAGATGAGATCGCTGACGGCGCCCATGACGGCCAGTTTGCGGGCAGGACCGGCCTCGGCGACCGGGGTGGTGATCATCGCCAGGCCCGATGCCGCCAGGCTCGCCGAACTCACGAACACGAACGGCAGGTCTTTGTACGCGGCGTTCCAGGTCGGAGTTGCGGTGTCGGACAACAACACCGCGGTGTACACCGCCAGCGGCGGGGCGAACAGTGCGGCCTCCAGGCCGGCCGGTCCCTCCACGGCACGCAACACGGGCCGCAACGGACCGAGTGGCAGCCGCTCACCGGTCATCCGGTCCACCTCGGACGCCGCGGCCACGCCGATGCCCGCGCTGAAGAAGCTGAGGATCCACGAGCCGACGCTCATCGGCGAGGTCAGCTTGAAGGTGCGCAGCATGTTGACGAAACGCTCGGGGCGGCCCAGATCCTTGACCAGCGCGACCCCGCCCAGCAGGACGGCGGCCAAAGCGGCCAGTCTGGTGTTGCGGCGCAATAGTTTTCGCCCGGTCAGCTGGGCACCGGCGGCCAACAGGCCGGACCCTCCGGCGACGCCGCCCAGGAACAGATAGGCGCCGACCTCGTGTCCCCAGGGCGCCGGCTTGACCACGGGACGTCCGTAGTACGAAGAGAATTCGGCGTCGGGCACCATGATCGACTCGTCACGGCGGCGGCGCTTGCCGTCGCCCCGCCGGCGCTTGCCGCCCGACGGTGGCCGCAGGCTGTCGTACTCCGACGTGCTCATCGGGATCGCCAAAATGCCAGTGCCCCAGCGGCGAACATTCCCGCGGCGGCAACTCCGGCCCGCTTGAACATCTGCATCAGGTCGGCGGTCGGCACCCGCGGGTCGGGCGGCAGGCCGTACACCTCGGGCTCATCGAGGATCAGGAAGACCGAACCGGTGCCGCCGACGCCGTCGTGCTCGTTGACGCCGTAGAGGCGGGCCTCGGTGAGCCCCTGGGCGTGCAGCTCGGCGACTCGGGCGCGAGCTTTCGCGACCAGGTCGTCGTGATCGCCGAACTTGATCGACGTCGTCGGGCAGGTCTGAGCGCAGGCCGGGGTCTGGTCCTCGAGCAGCCGGTCGTAGCAGAGCGTGCATTTCTGGGCCACCCCGGTGACGAACGTGTGTTCCGGGCGGTCGGAGCGGTTGGCCGGGGTGGCGTAGGTGCCGTCGCTGCGGCGTTCGACGACGCCGAACGGGCACCCGGCCACGCAGGTGCCGCACCCGTTGCAGACGTCGTCCTGCACGACGACGGTGCCGAACTCGGTGCGGAACAGCGCGCCCGTCGGACAGACGTCGAGGCAGCCGGCGTGGGTGCAGTGCTTGCACACGTCCGAGGCCATCAACCAGCGGAACTCGGGCGTGTCTGGCGGGCTGGTGTCGACGGGGGCGGGGGCGCCGGCCACGGACGGCATGCCCAGATTCACCAGGGCACGCCCGGATTCGCGGGCCTCTTCGATGCGGCCACGGTCCTGCTCGATGAATGCGACATGCCGCCAGGTGCTGGCGCCCAGCTGGCCGGTGTTGTCGTAGGACGAGCCGAGAATCTCCAGGTCACCGTCACGCGGGTTGCGGTTCCACTCCTTGCAGGCCACCTCGCACGCCTTACAGCCGATGCAGATGGAGGTGTCGGTGAAGAACCCTTTGCGCGGCTTGGAGTTCGACCATCCCGCGTCCTCGGCAGGACCGGTCGATTCGACCAGCTGCGCCATCAGCCCTCCCGTTGCGGATTGGTCACCCGGATATTGTCCGTCTCGACGGTTACCCCCGCACGCGACTGATATTCCTCGATGAGGCGCAGCAGCGCTTCACCCTGTGGTCGGCGGCCCGGGCGGATGTCGCACGAGCCTGCTTTGGACTCCTGGATCTGCACGTTCGGGTCCAGGGCCACCCCGAGCAGATCGTTGGCGGCGTCGCCGCTCACCACGGCATCAGAGCCCACGCCCCAGTGATACGGCAGACCGATCTGGTGGATCGTGTGCCCGCCGATCACCAGCGGTCGCATCCGTTCGGTGACGAGCACCTTGGCCTCGATCGCCGCCCTCGGCGACACGATCGTCGCCCAGCCGTAGGGCTGCAGGCCGCGTTCGGCGGCCAGCTCCGGTGACACTTCGCAGAACATCTCCGGTTGCAGCTCGGCCAGGTAGGGCAGCCAGCGGCTCATCCCGCCCGCGGTGTGGTGTTCGGTGAGCCGGTAGGTGGTGAACACGTAGGGATACACGTCCCCGCCCGGGTCACCTGCACTCGGCGCCCACAGATTGTCTTTGCGCGGGAACGTGATTCGCGACGGGTTCTGCTGCTGCGGGTACAGCGCGTTAGCCACCGGCGATTCCTGCGGCTCGTAGTGAGTGGGCAGCGGGCCGTCCACGAGACCTTTGGGTGCGAACAGCCAGGCCTTGCCGTCGGCCTGCATGATGAACGGGTCGTCACCGGCCAGCGCGTCCGGTCCGCCGACGTCCGGAGCCGGCCGCGCATGCGGGTCGCGGTCGACGGGGAAGTCCGGCACATCGTTCCCGACCCAGCGTTGCTGCTGGGCGTCCCACCAGATGTAGCGCTTGCGCTCGCTCCACGGGTTGCCGTCCGGATCGGCCGAGGCGCGGTTGTACAGAATGCGGCGGTCGGCCGGCCACGCCCAGCCCCATTCCGACTGGCTCGGGCTCGGGCCACCTTGGGGTGCCCGGCGGGCGGCCAGGTTGACCCCCTCGGCGTACACCCCCGAATAGATCCAGCATCCGCAGGACGTCGATCCGTCGGCACCCAGCTCGGTGTAACCCGCCACCGGCTGACCCGCCTTCGGTCCGGTCAGGTAGCGGCCACTGATCTCGGCCAGCACCGCGGTGGCGTCCGGTTCGCCGTTCTCGTCGGTGGGATAGTCCCAGGTCAAGTCCAACAGCGGCCGATCGCGCTCGTCCGTCGACCCGGCCAGGCGTTGCCTGATGCGCTTGCCCAGTTCGATGAAGAACTGCAGCTCGCTCTGGCAGTCACCGGGAGGCTGGACCGCCTGATGCCGCCACTGCACCAACCGTTGCGTCTGGGTGAAAGAGCCGGCCTTCTCGACGTGGGTGGCTGCCGGGAAGAAGAACACCTCGGTGTCAATCTCTTCGGTTTTGAGCTCACCGGAGGCGATCTCGGGCCCGTCCTTCCAGAAGGTGGCCGACTCGATCATGTTGAGATCGCGGACCACCAGCCACTTCAGGTGCGACATGCCCATCCGCTGCATGCGGCCGTGTGCCGAGCCGACCGCCGGGTTCTGCCCGAGCAGGAAGTAGCCGTCGACCTCGTCCTCGAGCATCGACATCACCGTCTGGTACGTGCCGTGCGGACCGGACAACCGCGGCAGGTAGTCGAACGCCCAGTCGTTGTCCTCGCGGGCCGCCTCACCCCACCACGCCTTGAGCAGGCTGATCAGGTAGGCGTCCGCGTCGGCCCAGAAACCCTTCTGGTTCTTCGGTCCGACCGCGTCGATGTACTCACCGAAGGTGTCGTGCACGCCGGCCTTCGGCATCGACAGGTAACCGGGCAGCAGGTTGAACAGCGTGGGGATGTCGGTGGAGCCTTGGATGGTGGCGTGGCCCCGCAGCGCCATGATGCCGCCGCCCGGGCGTCCGACGTTGCCCAGCAACAGCTGCAGAATCGTTGCGGTGCGAATGAATTGGGCTCCGAGCGTGTGCTGGGTCCAGCCCACGGCGTAAGCGAAGCAGGTGGTGCGCTCGCGGCCGGAGTTCTCGGTGACGGCGCGGGCCAGGTAGTCGAAGTCCTCGACACTGATGCCGCAGACGTCGCGCACCATCTCCGGCGTGTAGCGCGCGTAGTGCCGCTTCACGATCTGGAACACCGAACGCGGGTGCTGCAGCGTCTCGTCCCGTTGCACGCGGGCATGCGGCAACGGCGGACCGCCGCTGCCGTGCGCGTCTCCGGCGGCGCGGGCGGCGGCGCTGGCCCCATGTTCCGGGTCGGGCTCGTCCTCCTGGCCCGCGTAGGCCCAAGTGGTGGTGTCGTACTGACCGGTCTCCGGGTCGAAGCCGGAGAACAGCCCGCCCAGATCCTCACTGTCCCGATAGTTTTCGTTGATCAGGGTGGCCGCGTTGGTGTAGGCCAGCACGTACTCCTTGAACCAGAGGTCGTTGGCGATCACGTAATTGATCAACGCGCCCAGCAGCACCACGTCGGAGCCGGCCCGGATCGGAATGTGCTTGTTGGACACCGCCGAGGTGCGGGTAAAGCGCGGATCGACGTGAATCAGCTTGGCGCCGCGCGCTTTAGCTTCTTCCACCCACTGGAACCCGACCGGGTGGCACTCGGCCATGTTGGAGCCCTGGATGACAATGCAGTCCGCATTGGCCATGTCTTGCAGTGATTGGGTGGCGCCGCCGCGCCCGAAGGAGGTTCCCAGACCGGGAACCGTGGCGGAGTGTCAAATACGGGCTTGGTTCTCGATCTGGATGGCGCCCGCGGCGGTGAAGAGCTTCTTGATGATGTAGTTCTCTTCGTTGTCCAGCGTGGCACCGCCGAGCGCGGCGATCTTCATGGTGCGCCGCAGCGGGTGACCGTGCTTGTCGATGTCCTGCCAGGCGTGCCGGCGGGCCTCGACGAACCGGTCAGCCACCATGTCGATGGCCCGGTCGAGCTCCAGCGGCTCCCAGTCAGTGGCGCGGGGCGCCCGGTAGAGAACCTTGACCTGCCGGCCCGGGTTGTTGACGAGTTGCTCGCTGGCCGAGCCTTTGGGGCACAACCGGCCACGCGATATCGGCGAATCGGGGTCGCCCTCGATCTGCACGACCTTCTCGTCCTTGACGTAAACCTTCTGCCCGCAGCCCACCGCGCAGTAGGGACAGACGCTCTGCACCACCCGGTCTGCGGTGGTGGTGCGCGGGGTGATGGCCCGAGTGTGTTTGGAGGTCACCGCGGGGCCACGGCCGAGCGCGTCTCCCGAGCGCAGCTGCCGGACGACGGGCCATTCCAGGAAAAGTCGGGTGAGTCCCATGGTCACAACAGTAGTGCGGGCGGAAGCGCTCGGTCGCGCCACAGAGCAACTGTGCGCGTTTCGGCTTCGGGACGCGAGTTACCGCACCGCCAATTCCAGGCGGTCGAGACGTCGCACCAGGATGCTGGGCAACCACTCGCCGACGTCCGCCGCGTCGATCCAGGAGGTGCGCTCCAGCAGCATTCGGAGCACGATCTGGGCCTCCAGTCGGGCGAGCGCCGCACCAATGCAGAAGTGCGCGCCTTTGCCGAAGGCGACATGCCCTCGGGCGCCGCTGCGGTCCAGGCGAAAATCGTTCGGTGCGTCGAAATGTTGCGGATCCCGATTGGCCGCCCCCCACAGCAATAGCAAATGGGAGTTCTTCGGAAGCGCGACGCCACCCAGGGTCGTGTCGCGCCACACGTGTCGGTAGTGACCGCGAAACGGCGGCTCAAAGCGCAGCGTCTCTTCGATGAACACGTTCAACAATTCGGGACGCTCACGCACCCGCTGCTGGATCTCGGGCCGGTCGGCGAGGATCCAGGTGGCGCTCCCCAATAGAGAGGCGGTCGATTCGCCCGCGGCGCTGAACAGCGTGAGCATGATGCCCATCGCCACGGCCTGGTTCACCTCACCGGCGGCATACCGTGCTGCCATGTCTTGAATAAGGCCGAAATCCGGCGTGTTGCTGGGTTTTTCGAAGTGTTCAAGAACGTAGCCGGCAAGTTCGAAGGCCGCGGCGCCGGCCGCTTCCAGTTGGACCTGCGTCACGACGCCGTCGAGCAGCGTTGTGGTAGCGAAGCCGAGCCGGATCAACTTCTCCACGTCGGCAGCCGGCAGACCGAGCAGCTTGGCGACGACCATCATCGGCAGCCGGTTCGCCATCGCGGTCATCCACTCAATCCGCCCGTCGCGCAGCGCCTCGTCCCACAGGCGTTCCGCGGTTTGCGCGGCGAACTGCTCGATGATGCGGACGCGCTTGGCAGAAAGGTGTGGCAGCAATATTTTTCGGTGCACGGCGTGTGCCGGATCGTCCGCGGTGGCCAGCGCGTGGTCGGGACTACCGGCCTCGATCATCTGGAACGGGGTGACCGTTCCGTCCTGCTGATAGACCATGGTCGCGGTGAGATTAGAGGAGAAGTCCTCGACCCGATTGACGGCGTCGATCAGCGCATCCCAGCCGAACACGGCATAGAACTCAGAGTCGCCGATGCGGTGCACCGGGGATTGTGCGCGCATCCGGTCGTACATCGGGTAGGGGTCCTGCAGCGTTTCGGCGCCGAAGAAATCAACCGGATCGGCCGGGGAGGTCACAGGGTTCAGGCTGAATGCCGTCTCACCGCGGGGTCAATAGTCGGCGAGGAAGTTGAGGAGCCGGCTGTAGCTCAGCCGGCGCCGACCGAGTCGGTTACGGGTCACGACCAGCTGTCTACGATGAGACGGTCGGGGCTATTAGTCTCAACGTGCGAAAATCAGCGGAAGATTTTTCACCATGTCCGGAAGAGGCCGACATGCCACACCACGATTGGTTGTTGGATCGCAATCGCCATGAAGAAGCCGCCGATCGCATTTACGCCGGCGCCGCCGACCTGATCTCCACCATCGGCTACGAGGCCTTCACCATTGAGGCCCTGGCCGAGCGCGTGCACTGTTCGCCCGCAACGATCTATCGGCGCGCCGGCGGTAAAACGGCCATCCGGGAAGCCGTCGTCCGCATCCACGCCAACCGCATACTCGAGACGGTGCGCCTGGCCATCAAGGACCTCACCGGCCCGGGGCGGGTCGTCACCGCGACCATCGTTGCCCTGCAATGCATGCGTGCCGACCCCCTGGTTCACGTCATGCAGTCGATGAACCTGGGGCCCGGTAGTGAATGGCTGACCAAATCGCCTGTCGTCATCGGCTTCGCCGCTGAAATGCTCGGGGAGAACGACCTTGACCCCATGTCAGCGCAATGGCTTATCCGCGTCTTCCTGGCTCTGTGGTGCTGGCCGCTCGACGGGTCTGCAGCCGAACGCGCCATCGTCGAACGCTTTCTCGGAGCGTCCGTTGCAAACGCGGTCCCCTCGAGGGGCCGCAAGTCGCCTGTCGCGGTGGACTGAAACTCACGGCCGCAGTTCGTAATCGTCGACGTTCGGGCGGCTGGTCCATCTCCAGTAGTCGAAGATGCGGAAGCCGTAGAGCGTGGGCAACGCGCCCGCGGCATTCTTGTAGTAACTGCTGCTCACTGCGGGATGGCTGTACACCATGGTTTTCAGCCGCTCCTGGTTGCGCCGGTTGTAATCCGCACACACTTCCGCCCGTGGCATGACCGAGCCGAAACCGCCCGCGAGCACCATGTCGATGCAGCCCATGATGCAGCGCATCTGGCATTCGGAGTTGTAGATGATGCTGGCGCCGTTGACCCCGTTGGTGCCGGGCCCGTACATGCAGAAGAAGTTCGGGAAGTCCGGCACCGTGATTCCCAGATACGCATAGGCGGAGTCGCCCCAGGCGGTGTTGAGGTCGAGTCCGTACAGCCCGCGGATGTCGATGGGTCCGAGTTGATGGTTGACGTCGAAACCGGTTGCCCACACCAGCACGTCCGCCCGCCGCTGCACGCCGTCGACGGTGGTCACCCCGTCTTCGGTGATCTCGGCGATCCCGTCGGTGATGAGTTGGACATCGTCGCGTTGCAGAGTCCGCAGCCAGGTTCCGTTGTCCTGCAACGTTCGTTTGCCCATCGGCGGATACTTCGGGGTGACCTTGGCCAGCAATTCCTCGTCCCGGCAGAAGACCCGCATCCACGCGATGAACATCTCCCGGATGCCGTGGTTGGACGCGTTGCACGACAGCCCGCCGTTGTCCCAGTCCGGATCGATCCGCACCTGCTCGTCGAGCGCGTCGGCCAGTGGCCACCACGACACGAACCGCAGCCACCGGCCGTAGTAGGGCAGGTGACGGATCGCCCATCTCGCTGCGTCGGGTACGGCGTCGTGGTACATCGGGTTGGGGGCCATCCACTGCGGGGTGCGCTGATAGACGTCGACCTGCTGGGTGATGTCGGCGATGGCGGGCACCAATTGAAACCCGCTGGCGCCCGCACCGATCACCGCTACCCGCTTGTCCGTCAGGTCGACGTCCTCCGGCCAGTCCGCCGTGTGGAACGACGGCCCGCGGAACGTATTGGCTCCCTTGATGTCTGGAATCACCGAGTTGCTGAATTGACCGACCGCACAGATCAGCGCCCGTGCGCTCAGCGTCTCCGCCTGCCCGTCGGCGTCCTGCACGACCACCCGCCACATTGTCGATTCCTCGTCCCACGTTGCGGCGGTCACTGAGGTGTTGAACCGCACGTGCGGGGCGATATCGTGCCGGGTCGCCACGTCGTTGAGGTACCGCAGGATCTCCGGTTGCTCTGAGTAGTAATGGGTCCAGTGGTCCGTCGGCTCGAACGAGTAGGCGTAGTACTGATTGGCGATGTCCACCCGGCAGCCCGGGTAGCGATTCACCAACCACGTCCCGCCGACTCCTGCTTGCTTCTCGATGATCGTGAAGGGAATGCCCGCGGCTTTCAGCTTGATGCCGGCCAACAGCCCGGCCTCACCACAGCCGATGACGACGACGGGGAACGCCGCGCGCTGCTGCGGCGATGACCTGAGCAGGGGCCCGTTCTGGTCGGCGTCGGTGAACCGCAGGTCGGCTGCCACATAGTCGACGTGCTCCTCGGTCACCGTGCCCGCGGAGATCACATCGAACATGACCCGCATCTGTTCGGGATCGGGAATGTGTGGCGGCGGGCAACCTCGGTCGCGGTAGTCCCGGATCACGTCGAAGGCACGCTGACGCACGGCGTCCTTGTCGGGCTCGCTCATCGCGCCCTGCAGGTCCATCGCGATGAGGGCGTACGGCCGCGGCAGTTCGTCGAGAAGGCTGATATCGCCGGTCATGTGGACCATGGACATCAACAGCGCGGGAACACTGGCCTGGCTGACGGCGTCCCGAATGACATCGTCCGAATCGTCGAATGGCAGGCCGAGCAGCGCATCGGGATCCGACGCAACGGCCCCGGAAGTGCCGCTCACGGTCGAGTAACCCATCACATCACCATACATTTACCTCGGAACGTATTGCCAGAGCGCTGGGTTGCCGCTACCGTCAAAAACAAGTCACACCGGGGGACCGAATGAGAAGGCGGGCGCGTGGCGACTGACATCCAAGTGCGACGAGTCCGCTTCGACTTCGCGGGCTCCGACATCCCCTTCAACTGGCAGCCCGAGCGCCCCGCATTCGGCATGCAGTGCAACGTAATCACATTCTTTGCACCGGGTTTCGAGAAGTTCATCGTCGAGGCGACTCGTGAGGCCATCCCCCTGATGCGGGATCCCGAAGTCGCCGAGGAGGCCAACGCCTATCTGCGCCAAGAGGCTCAGCATTCGGCCGCGCACCTGAGCCACTATCGCGCCCTCGTCCGTCGCTGGCCCGGACTGCACGAGACGATGGACCAAGTCGTCGCGTCATTCGACCACCTGACGGCAACCAAACCACTGGCCTGGCGACTGGGATACGTCGCGGCCATCGAGGCGACGTTCACTCCGTACTTCAAAGTGTTTCTCGATCACGAGGACAAACTCTTCCGCCCCGGCGATGAACGGGTGGCCTCACTGTTTCTCTGGCACTTCGTGGAGGAGATCGAGCATCGCAGTTCGGCGCTGAGGGTCTACGACGCCGTCCATGACAGGTATCCCTACCGACTCAAGACCATCGCCGGCGTGGCGCGGCACATCGACGAGATCCTGAAGATCATCACGCGCGGATTTCGCGAACAGGTGCCGGAAGCAGACGGCGGGGCCTTTGGTCAGCTGATCCCTGAAGGACTGTCGCCCAGGGCTTTCTACGCCTCACTGCGTGCCGCCCGAGCGCTGACGGGTCCCGGACAGGCCACGTATGCCGGTGTCCCCAAACGCGAGCTCGCGGCGATGCTGGTCGGCTTGCTGCGTTCGCAGGGTCCCGGCCACGACCCCACGCACGAAAAGATCCCCGAGTTCGCCAGACGGTGGTTCGACCGTTACGCGACAGAGCCGAAAAGTGCCGCACGCTGGTATTCGATCGGCGCCACACAGCCATGACGCGGACGGACCTCGCTTTGCCCCCGATATGATCGCGTCATGTCAGCGGCACGGAGGAGCCGGTAGTGGCGCGCAGTCACGGTTGGGCCGGAAATACGCCCGCTTCCGACGAGGAGGCGATCGCCCGCATCCTGGACGCGGCTGAGGCGATCGTCGCCGAGCGCGGGTCGGCCATGCGCATCGCCGACGTGGCGCGCGCGCTGGGTGTGACGCGCCAGACCGTCTACCGCTACTTCCCGGGGACCGAGGCGCTGTTGCTGGCCACCGCCATGCGATCCGGCGACGGGTTCCTGGAGCGGCTGGCCGATCATGTGCGCGGTCAGACCGATCCGGTCGGGGCCGTGGTGGAGGGCCTGGCTTTTACGATCGAGAACCTGGCCGCTGACGACCGCATCCGGCTGATCCTCACCAAACGCCAACAGGGAGGCGCGGTTCCGTCGATCTCGTCCGAAACCGCGGTGGCGTTCAGCCGGTCGATGTTGCACCGGTACGACGTCGACTGGGAGGCAAACGGTTTCGATGACGCCGCGCTGGACGAACTCTCCGAATTCTGCCTGCGGATATTGCATTCGTTTCTCGTCGACCGCGGCCAACCCCCGCGCCGGGGTGCCGAACTGCAGCGCTTCCTGGCGCGGTGGATCGGACCCGCCATCGTCTATCCCCGGTTCGCCGAGGCGATGACCTCGATGACCGGAGTCACTCCCCGCTCTTCCCGCCGGCGTCCGGCGTCATAAGCCGGGTTCAGTCGACCAGCCCGCGCAACTCTTCGATCAGCTTGACCCGCTCGGCCGCCGTGCCCGCGATCGGCGCGACGTTCAGCGTCGTCACCCCCGCCTCACGGAACGCCGCGACGCGTTCCCTGACGAACTCCTTGGTCCCGATCAGGTTGACGTCGCGCACCAGTTCGTCGGGAACCACCTTGGCGGCTCCTTCCTTGTCGCCGGACAGGTACAGCTCCTGAATACGGTCCGCCTGCGGCCCGTAGCCGTACTTGGTGGCCAGCGTGTGATAGAAGTTCTTGCCTTTGGCCCCCATGCCGCCGATGTAGAGCGCCAAATGCGGTTTGACGAATTCTCTGAGCGGCTCGACGTTTTCACCGATCGCGAGGGTCGGGCCGGCGTACACCTCGAGTTCGCCGAGCGCGGGGTCACGCCTGGCCTTTCCGGTCGCCAGGGCGTCGCCCCACACGTCCTGCGCCTTCTCGGGTAGATAGAAGATCGGCTGCCAGCCCTCGGCCAACTCGGCGGCCAGCTCGACGTTCTTCGGGCCCAGCGCAGCGATCAGCACCGGAATCCGTTCCCGGACAGGGTGATTGATGAGCTTCAGCGGTTTGCCCAGGCCGGTGCCCTGCTCCGGGGGCAACGGGATGGTGTAGTGCTTCCCCTGGTATTTCAGCGTCTCGCGACGCCACACCTGGCGGCAGATCTCGATGACCTCGCGGGTGCGCCCGATCGGTGCGTCATAGGGCACACCGTGAAAGCCCTCGATCACCTGCGGTCCCGAAGCGCCCAGCCCGAGCGTGAAGCGCCCGTCGGACACATAGTCGAGTCCGGCAGCGGTCATCGCCGTGAGCGTGGGGGTGCGGGTGTAGAGCTGCAGGATGCCCGACGCCAGTTCCACCCGGTCGGTACTGGCCGCCAGATACCCCAGCGCGCTCACCGCGTCGAACGAATACGCCTCGGGCACAAAGACAATGTCCAACCCCGCCCGCTCCAGGTCGGCCACTTCGGCGGCCACTTCCTTGAAGCCGCCGGCGTAGTTGATCCCCAATCCGATTCGCATGGTCAGCTGCCCTGCTTACCGGCGAACTCGAGCGCCTCTTCGCGGATGCGGTCGAACTGTGCGCCCATCGCCTCCTGCAGGGCCATGGCTGCGGACAACGGCCGCACCATCACCATGAAGTCGTCGATCAGACCGTCCTCGTTGAAGTGCAGGAAGTCGCAGCCGGTGACCTGTTTGCCGCCCGCCATCGCCTCGAACACGAACGCGTGGTCGCGGCCGTCCTCGTCGTGGATCTCCCGGACGTACCGGAAGTCCTCGAACACTCGCAACACCCCGCGCAGCAGCGCCCTGGTCATCGGCTTACCGGCGTACGGCTTGAACACGATCGGACTGGTGAACACCACGTCGTCGGCCAGCATCGCCTCGACGGCTTCCACGTCGTGCGCCTCGACGGCTTTACGGAAGGGGTGCATCAAAACCTCGCAAGATAGTCAATTTTTTGAGTAGACGAGATCGACGCTAGATCCTGGCCCGTCGTATGTCCATAGGCAAATAATCACTTTGTTGAATAGGTGCATCGTTGTATGATCGCCGGATGTCGCTGCGTGACGCGGTGCTGACCGCCCTTCTCGAGCGTGAGTACTCGGGATACGACCTGGCCAAAGAGTTCGATGCGTCGGTCGCCAACTTCTGGATGGCCACGCCGCAGCAGCTGTATCGCGAACTCGACCGATTGGCCGAGCAGGGCCTGATCCAGGCGCGACTCGTTCACCAGGAGCGCCGGCCCAACAAGCGGATGTTCTCGCTCACCGACGCGGGACGCGAGGCGATTACGCAGCTCACCGCCCGAGCGCCCAAGCCATCCATGATGCGCGACGACCTGATGATCAAAGTCGCCGCCGCCGACGCCGGTGATACCCGGGCCGTTCGCGACTCCATCGCCGAGCGCCTGCAGTGGGCCAGGGCCAAACTCGAACGCTACGAGCGGTTGCGGACGCGGCTACTGGCCGGACGCACCGAAGACGAGTTCGTGGCCGCAGCCGAGCGGGTCGGTCCGTACCTCACCCTGCTGCGTGGCATATCTTTCGAGCAGGAAAACATCCGTTGGGCCGAGCGTGCGCTGACGATCATCGAACGCAGGTTGCCGGCGCGGGCGTAGGTCAGCCCGGCATACGAGGAGACGCGTGACCGACAAAGCCCGGAAAACGGCGCTGGTCATTGGCTGCGGCGGCACGATCGGGGGCGCGTGGATCGTCGCTGCCCTGCATGCGCTGGCCGAACAGACCGGAAGCGACCCCGCCGGGGCTGACGTCCTGCAGGGGACCTCGGCCGGCGCCGAGATCGTCACCATGCTCGGCGGCGGCGCCTCGGTCGCCGACCTGGTCGCCATGCAACGCGGGCAGGCGACCGACGAGCGGTTGCGCCGCCACCTGCACGACACACCGCCCGGCCTGCCCCCGTTACCGCGGCCCCGGCTGCTCAATCCGGCTCTGCTGCGCTCCCAGTCCGGCCTGGCCGCGCTGGCCGGGGTGGCGCCGACTGGCCGCGGTGACGCCGGCTGGCTGCAGCGGTTGGCTGACGGATTCCAAGCGCCCGACGGATGGTTGGCACACCCGGGCGCGCGGATGGTCGCCTACGACGTGCAACGCGGCCGGCGCGTCGCCTTCGGTGCCCCCGGATCACCGAAAGCCACTGTTGGGGAAGCCCTTCGAGCATCCTGGGCGATCCCCGGCTGGATGCCACCGGTGACCATCGGAGACCAGACCTATGTGGACGGCGGGGCGGCCTCGACGGCATCGGTGGATCTCGTCGAGCCCGAAAACGCCGACATCATCTACGTCATCGCGCCGATGGCGTCAGCGACCGGGGAGCGCGTGCCGGGAATCGGCGGCGTGCTCGAGGACCGGCTGCTGCGGCGGCCGATGTCGGCGGGGTTGTGGCAGGAGATCGCCGCCGTACGTGCCCGCGGCCAGCGGGTGATACCGATCGTGCCGACCGTGACCGATCTGGCCGGCCTGGGCGCGAACTTCATGAACCGCTCCCGGCGCCCGGCGGCGTTCGAGGCCGCGATGACCACCGCACCGACGACCGTCCGAAAGGCTTTGGCGGCCAGCGAGGTCGATGCATGACGCGAGAGCCACGCGTGGTGATCATCGGCGCGGGTCTCGCCGGGATCACTGCACTCCACGTCTTCACCGAGCGGGGGTTCTCCGATGTCACCGTGCTGGAGAAGGCATCCGACGTCGGCGGCGTGTGGCACTGGAACCGCTACCCAGGGCTGCGCTGCGACGTACCCTCGCAGCTCTACCAGTTCGGCTGGGCGCCGAAAACGGACTGGTCGCACATCTGGGCCGAGGGCGCCGACATACAGCAATATCACCGCGGCGTGGTCGAGCAGCTCGGGCTGGGTGACCGGATCCGGCTGAACACCGAAGTCATTGCCGCGCAATGGGATGAAGGCAGCACCAGCTGGACGCTGGTGACCGCCGACGGCGCGGAGATCGACGCCGACGTGGTCGTCTGCGCCACCGGGGTGCTGCATCACCCGGCGGTCCCGGACATCCCCGGACTCGACGAGTTTCCCGGGCCGGTGCTGCACACCGCCCGCTGGGACGACGCTGTCGACACCGCCGGGAAAGACGTCGCGGTGATCGGCACGGGATCCACCGGCGTACAGGTCATCTCCGCACTACAGCCGGATGCCGCATCGATCGCCCACTACGTGCGGTCGCCACAGTGGGTTCTCTGGGCACCGATGTCGTTGCGCCAGAGCACGTTTATCGGTGCCGCACTGAGACGGTTTCCCGGTGGGCACAACCGGATGTATCGAACGCTGCTGTGGGCGTCCGGAATTCTGGCCGACGTCACCACCCGTCCGACGTGGCGGCGGCGCGCGGTGCAGCGCTATGCGCGGTTGTGCCTCCGAGCGCAGGTGCGCGACGAAGAGTTGCGCCGTAAGCTGACCCCGGACTACCAGCCGCTGTGCAAACGCCAGGTCGTCTCCGGAAGCTATTACCGCGCAATTCAATCCGCCAACGCCGAGCTGGTGACAGAGCGGATCACCGCGGTGACCCCGACCGGAATCCAGACCGCGGACGGCCGGCACCGGGGCGCCGAGGTCATCGTGCTGGCCACCGGTTTCCAGGCGCACAACTACATGCGCCCCATGGAGATCACCGGGCGTGACGGCCTGACCATCGACAAGGCCTGGGCCGCCGGGCCGCGGGCCTATCGGATGACCGCGATTCCCGGCTTTCCCAATCTGTTCACCGTGCTCGGCCCGAACTCCCCCACCGGATCCATCTCCCTGCAGTATTCGGCGGAGCGCACCGCCCACTACATCGCGCGGTTCCTGGAGATGTTGCGCGACGGCGCGGCGTCCTCGATCGAAGTGACCGAGGAAGCAACCGACGAGTTCAATGCCGCCGTGGCGGAGGCGATGAAGCCCACCGTGTGGAACACCGGCTGCAACTCCTGGTACCTCACCGAGGGCAATGCCATCGACCTGTGGCCGTGGGACCGCGCGACGTTGACCTCCATGCTGGCCGCACCGGAACCGGAGCACTTCGATATCAGGCCGGCCACTGGAAAGGCCGGGGCAGAGTAATCGTTCGCTCGGCGGGGGGATACCAGCCCTGGGCGGCGTACTGATCGGTGTGCAGGTAGCACTGCACCCGGACATCGGCGCTGCCGGGCACGAAGGTCAGCAGCCTGCTCACCGGTAGGGTGGTCAGCGGCATGTGGTGGCGGCTCAGTGACGCGACGTTGAGAAACCATGTTCCCCAGCGTTTTTCGATATGAGTCTTAGCCCCGTGGTCATCGTCTGGATGCGTGTGGGTGTGTCCGGCGAGCCACATCGCCACCCGTCCGGGCCGCTCGTCGAGAAACGTCTCGAACTGGGCTGAGTCGGGACGGCTGTCCACCCAGTACAGGAACGACGCGCCCTGCGGTGTGCCCTGGGTGAAGGGGCGGTGGTAGTGCTCGCGCCACTGGCCGTCGGGTCCCCTGCGCACACCCTCCCACTCGCCGGAGGCGACGGTGGTGTCCTTGAGCACGTAGTGATGTACCGAGATGACATTGTGCTGGGGATGGGCGGCGACCATGTCCTTCCACCACCGAAACGTCTCGCCGCTGACGACGCCGCCGGGATTGCCGCCCAGGGTGCCCCGCCCCACCTGCTGGGTCGGTTCGTTGCGGTCACTCATCATCAGGAACAGCAGGTTGCCCACCTGGAACGAATAACGTTCCCACGTCCCGGTGATCGGGTATGGGCGGGCATCCGCGTCCACGCCGGAATTCTCGGGGTGTTCTCCGAGTGGGTCGATCCACTTACGCCACCACCATGCCTCCTCCTCGTCCAGGCCGCTGCGGTCGTGGTTGCCGCACACGCTGTACACGTCCTCGCGCCGGTGGCGGCGTAGTGCGCCGAATTGCCTTCGCACTTCCAGGCCTTCGGCGTCGTCCGGCAGGCTGTGATGGGCGCCCGACATGTCGCCCACGTCGACGGCGAGGTCCCATTCGAATGCCGGTCCGCCGTCCCGTCCGCCGCATTCGGTGTGGCGGATGGCGTCCGCGAGGCTGTCTCGCCCGTGCTGCTTGTCGGTGCCGACGTGGGCGTCGCCGAAAGCCCACAACCGGAACGGCGGGCCGCTATGCATCGCGGTCGTCCAGCAGCCCCCATCGCCGGCGGACCTGCCGGTCCAGCGCGCTGAACACGGCGTCGACCATGATGCCGATGGCCAGGATGACGATCATGACCGAGATTGCCGACGGCATGTCGCTGAGATTCTGCGCGTTCTCCAACAGCACCCCGATGGAGGAGGTGTTGGCGACCAGCACCACGAGTTCACCGGCCATCAGGCTGCGCCACGCGAAGGCCCAGCCCTGCTTGAGGCCGGTGACGAACATCGGCAGCGCAGCGGGCAGGATCACGTGGCGGTACAGCGCGGCCGACTGCAGCTGCAGCGCGGTCGCGGCGCGCAGCAGCAGCGGCGAAATGTGGTCGACGCCGGAGATGACCCCGAGCGCCACGGCGGGCACGGCGCCGATCACGATGACGAAGAGGATCGCCGAGGTGTTGAGGCCGAAGAAGATGATCGCGAAGGGGAACCAGGCGATCGCGGGCATAGTCTGCAGGCCGGTGATCAACGGGCCGAAAGAGCTGCGGGCGAACGGGTTACGTGCAACCAGTGCACCGATCACCGTTCCGATGAGGGCGGCCAGGGCGAATCCGGTCACCGCGCGGCCCATCGTGGTCCCGACGGCGTCCCACAGCAGTGGCCCCTGCATCTGCCGCGCCAGGTTCTCGGCGACCGCGGCGGGCCCGGGCAACACGTAGGACGGTTTCCATCCGCTCAGTGCCACCAGCTGCCAGACGGCCACAATCATGCTTACCCCAGCAAGTTTCGGCCATACGGTGACGGCGACGCGGTGCGCCGCACCAACGGTGTGCAGATCAGATTTCGTCGACACGTGCACTCCGGTTGAGCTGTTCGGTGATGTGCGCGGCCAGTTCCGCGACCTCGGCTGTGTTGATGTCCCGCGGCCGCGGTAGGGCCACCGCGAACTCCTCGACGACGGTCGCGGGGCGCGCACTCAACAGCACGACCCGGTCCGCAAGTCGCACCGCCTCCCGCACGTTGTGCGTCACGAAGACGACAGTGAGGTTGCGGGACGCCACGATCCGTTCCAGTTCGCCCTGTAATCGGTCGCGGGTCAACGCGTCCAGGGCCGCGAAGGGTTCGTCCATCAACAGCACGTCGGCGTCCTGGGCCAGGGCACGCGCCAGCGCCACCCGCTGCTGCATGCCGCCGGACAGCTGGTGTGGCTGCCGGTCGGCGAAATCGGTCAGTCCCACCGTCGCCAGCAGCTCACGTGCCCGTGCCCGTCGCTGGCGTCGCGGAATGCCCCGTAGCGCCAATTCGACGTTGCCCGCCGCGGTCAGCCACGGGAACAGCGCCGGCTCCTGAAACATCATGGCGATCCGGTGGCCACCGGTGTCCACCAGCCCGGAGCTCGGCCTGTCGAGCTTGGCGATCAGTGACAGTAGCGTGCTCTTACCGCAGCCGGAAATCCCTACCAGACATACGAATTCGCCGACGCCGACCGTCAATGACAGTGGGCCCAGCGCCGGAATATGCGCCCGGCCCCTGCCGTAGCGTTTCGCTACCCCCTCGAGGCGGATCGCCGGCGCAGGACCGGGCAGATCGGGCAACGCGGCCACGTGCCGGGCGGCGGTTGTCACGCCGCCACCGGCGGCTGCCCCACGGCCGCGAGCTCACGGTTCAGCAGACTCAGGTCGAAGATGCCGTCGAGATTCAGCGGTTGGAGCAACCCCACCGAAACCGCCTTGCGGACTTGGTCGTTCAACGACTGTACGCCGGGATCGTTGGTGAACGTCGTCTCCTGGAACGAGGCGGTGAGCACGTCGGGCGCCAGTCCGTTGCCCAGCGCCTTGGCTAAGGTGGCGTTGGCCGAACGGGCCGCCGCCTCGGGGTCGGTGTGAATGGTTTCGTTGGCCTGAATCTGCCCCCGCACCAGGCCGGCAACCACGTCCGGGTGCGCGGCCAGAAACTCCTGCCGGACCACGAGAATGGTGATGGTGTTCGGGTCCGACCACAGCCGGGTGCCGCCGGCGTTCACCAGCTGCACATCGTAGGGAGCGGACACGATGGCGCCGGCGATCTGATTGGTGATGAACTGCTGCACGATCGCCGATTCGGGGGTGGTCGGCTTGATGGACACGTCCCCACCGCCCTGCGGGTTGGTCTTCAACCCGTTCTTCAGCAACCAGTCACGGACGCTCACGTCCTGGGCGCCGCCCAGCGCCGGATCGGCTACCGTCTTGCCCCGCAGATCCTCCGCGGAATTGATGCCCGGTTTGACCACCATCGAGGTGCCGCCGGTGGCCGAACCCGAAATGATCTTGATGGCAGTGCCGTTCGACCGCTGCCAGGCGTTGAAGGCCGGGTTCGGTCCGACGAACGCGGCGTCGAGCTGGCCGGACAGTAGCGCGGTGGTCTCCGCGGTGCCCTGGCTGAAGGGTTGTGGCTCGAACTTGACCTGCGATCCCAGATTCCTGGCGAAGGCCCCGTTGTCGATCCCGACCAGAGCGGAGGCGTGGGTGATGCGGGTCAGATAGCCCAGCCGCAATGTGACGCCGGAGGACTTCGACGCAGGGTTGCCGCCGAAGCAGCCGGCGAGCAACAGGATTAGAGCGGAAATGGTTGCCGCGTAGCGGAATTTGGACAGGGACATGGGTTTCTCCGGAAGAAGGTCAACGAGGGGCCGCTCGCGACGGCGCGGTGCGTCAGCCGTCGTGCACGCGCGGACACGCCGCGCGGGTGACGCGACCGAAATCCACGTGCCGGCGCCGGGTCAGCGCGGTGTGGCCCATCATCGCTCCCGGGGCCGGGTGAAGAAGAGCGGACTGGTCCAGGCCTGATGCCCGTCGCATTGCCTGGCCCGCAGATACACCGCGCTGTGTTCACGTGGCAGGTTCACCGTCACGGTGTCTTCGAGGGTGCTGGGCAACGCCCCGGGGTCGGCGACGCGTTCGACCCGGAGGCGGAGATTCAATCCGCCGACATGTCGCTCGTGGCAGGACCGAGCAATCAGGTCCTTGCCGGTGACGCTCATCGTCGCGCGGTGGTTGTCCTCGAGAACCGTTGTCTCGACGTCGAACTGGGCGGTCGCCAGGTCGCCCACGCTCATCACGAATCCGATGTCAGCGCCGTAGGTCGTGGTGTGCCAGTCGACCACGCTGCCGTCGATGTCGACGATCTGCTCGGGATGGCTTGCCGCCCAGGGTGTTACCGAGTCGATCCCGGTGCCGGTGACCCGCAGGCGTCCGTTCCAGGTCGCCCAGCGGTAGCGGTCCCGATGCCGCGCCCCGCCCCAGCTGACCCGCACCAACGACTCCGACAAGCCGGTTTCGGTGTTCAGATCGCGCCGCCACAGCGGCCCCCGGGTGTCGTAAAGAACCAGTTCTTCCCACCCGGTGGTGCCGTAGAGGCCGTATTCGGCCGTGAACTCGCCTGTGGCGGTGAGGATCTCATCACCCATCCAGTCGCTGCCGCTGCGCAGCAACGCGACCGCGCGGTTGCCGGTGGTCGCCCACGTGCGGCGAGCGCGCAGAGCCCGCCCGACGTGTTCGGCGGTGAGTTCCTCGGCAAGCACCCCGGTCAGACCACCGAAACCGCCGAAGATGTTGGCGCCGGGTGCGCCGCCGCCCGGGCGGCCCCGGTGTTCGTCGCTGGCGGCGCTGGCACCTACCTTGAGGCCACGCGCCAGCGCGTCTTCAAGGAACCACGGGCTGCTGCCCCAGGTGGAGTGGACCTCGATGAGCCGCTCCAGTTCGGGATGGTGCCAATCAAGAATGGCGCGGCGGCCCCCGACGTGGGGAATCAGCAGATAGGACTCGGGCTCTTTCTCGTAGGCGGCATACAGTTCGGTGATAGGCCAGGTCTGCGGTGTCGGCGCGCTGGCCGTCATACCCTGGCGCCATTCCAGCGACCGCGCGATGGTGGTGTCCTCACCGAGGAACACCACATTGTGATCGCCCCCCACGCCCGCGGTGCCGCACCACTCCACCCCCGGGAAGCACACGAACTCGCCGTCCCGGCCGGCGCCCCGGCAGGCCGCCACCACATCGGACCAGGCACCGTCGGTGATCTGAAAGTCGTTGGCGGTGTAGCCGAGAACGTCCAGGCCCCCGATGTCCCTGCCGTAGCGCAGATTCCAGTCCGTGCTCTGCGTTCCGACGGTGTCGTTGGAATGGACGTGCAGATCGGCGAAATAGCCCCGCGGCGCGGGGAGATCCGCGACGACGTCGATCAGGGCCACGGCGGGCCCCAAGTTACCGGCATCGGTCAGTGCGGTCACCTCGACACGGCCCGGACGGGCCGGCACCGGCAGCATGGCGTGCGCCCAGCCGCTTGCGGGAGTCTTTGCGCTGGCGACGTTTTCGCCCTCGGCGGCGGCTTGGATCGTGATGGGGACATCACGGCAGACGTTGCCCCAACGATCCTGCAGGTGGGCGCGCAGCTGAGCAGTGGTCTGGTTGGGGCCCACCACGCGCGGTCCGTGTACCACGAGATTCGCGGGCGGCCCGGCGACGACGGCCAGCGTGGCGAGCCCGGCATGGGCCATCCGCGAGGTGCCGAGGGGATCGACGAAGAGGTGGATCTCGAATTCGTCTTCCACGAAGGTCTGCACGCGAGTTCCCTGCCCACCGAAACGCCGGTCCCCGAACCGGATCTCGATGACGTCGCCGGGCCGCAGATAGCCGTCCACCGCGTGCACCAGCAGTGACTTCTGGAACGGGCGCTCGCCTCCCTTGACGTCGTAGCGGGTGGCCAGCGTGTGGACCGTCCCCACTTCGGAGGCCCCGCCGAGCAGGGACCGACTGACCACGGACGCGGTGGCATAGTCGCGCCCGGCCGGGTCGGTGGTCTGCAGGTCCCAGTCGGAGTAGTAGCGGAAGCACAGCTTCAGCCAGCCGCTGTCCGCGATACCGGACTGCCCGACGGTGTAGGTGAAGACGAGTTCCTCCACCGCCCCGGCGGTGACCTGCTGCGTCGGGCAGGTCAGGATCCCGAGGAACGGCAACGAACCGAATTCGGCGTTGACGCGGTCACGCACGGCGGCCGAGGAGCAGTCGTTGGCCCTGAACTCACCCGTGGGGCGCACGACGACAGACATGACGACAATTCTGTGTGGCCGGCACTTAGCCGTCCAGCGCATAGATATGATCTGATCAATCATCGAAAGTGATTGATCATGAATCTGCAGCAGCTGCGCTACGTGCTGGCCGTGGCCGAAACCCGAAGCTTCACCCGCGCCGCGGACGGCCTGTTCGTGGTGCAATCCGCGCTGAGTCAGCAGGTGCGCAAACTCGAGGACGAGTTGGGTGTGTCGATCTTCAATCGCACCACCCGGTCGGTCTCGCTGACGCCGGCCGGGGAGGCGCTGATGCCCCTGATACGCCAGGTGATCGCCGGGGTGGACCAGTTGGCCGTCGACGCCCAGGCGCTGCGTGGGGCGGTGACGGGTCGGCTGACGGTCGGGATGATGGAGATCCCGTCGGAAAGCCTTGACGTCGCCGCGCTGATGGCGACGTTCCATGCCCGCTACCCGGAGGTCACGGTGACGCTGCGCAGCGGCGGCAGCGACCTGCTGGTCCAGGCCACCCGCGAGCGCAAGCTGGATGTCGCGATCGTCGGATCCGACGCCGCGCGATCGACCGACCTGGCGTGCGAGCACCTGTTCTCCGAATCACTGGTCGCGGTGCTTCCGACGACACACCACTTGGCGGGGAAGCCCTCGGTCACGCTGGACGAACTGGCAGGGCTTCCGTTCATCGATTTCCCGCCCGGCTACGGGTTGCGGCGCGAGACGGACCGCGGGTTCGCCGCGGTGAGACGCCGGGTCGCGTTCGAAGTGACCCGGGTGGATGAGGTGATCCATTTCGTCTGCCAGGACCTCGGCGTCGCGTTGTTGCCCGAATCGGTGGCACACAGCCGGGCACAGACGAACCCGACACTGGTGCTGCTACCGGTGCAGAATGCGGACCTGCGGCGCGAGGTTCATCTGGTCGCGCCGCAGGCACAACGCCAATCCGCCGCCACCCGGGCGTTCATCCAATGCGTGCACGAACACATCAGTCACCGGACGGAGCCGGTCAGGTAGTGCGCGAGCACCGGACGCAGCCATTCGATGAGCTGCGCGTCGTCCATCTCCGCGAGCGCCGGGATGCACAGGATGTAGCGGGCCGTCGCCAGGCCCAGTACCTGGGCACCCACCAGCGCGGCCCGCTCAGCGGCGCGGTCCGGGACGGCCGTGGACAGCGCCGGCGCCACGCGGTCGACGAACACCTCCAACATGGCGGCCGCCGCCGCCTTGTTGGTCGCGGCGGCCCGCAGCAGCGGCAGAAAGGGACCCTCCGGCCCCCACACCGAGACGAACAGCGGCAGCAGCACCTCGGCGATCCGGTCCGGCGCCACGTCGGAGAGGTCGGGGAACGTCACATCGAATCGTGAAGCGGCAGCGAATAATTCAGCTTTGCTGCCGAAGTAGTGCATAACGAGCGCCGGATCCACCCCGGCCGCGGAAGCGACCGACCGGATGGTTGTGCGCTCGAATCCATGGTCGCCGAACTGCGAGCGCGCAGTCGCCAGGATCGTCGCGCGGGTGGTCTCGCCGTCGCGCACCTTCGGGGGCATCAGAGCATTGTATTCAACGGCTGTTGACACGGCCCGACCGCCGGGTCTAGCGTTGATTTCAACAGTTGTTGAACTCAAGAATGGGAGGCCGCCGCCATGGCCGTCGCAGCCATCCAGATCGGACTCGACCCCGACGTGATCGACTACTCCTCACCGGACTTCGCGCAATTTCCCGGACTGACCAGGGAGCGACTGCGAGCGGCCAACGACGAGAACGTCGCCGCCCTGCGTGCGGCCGGCTACCACGTCGACAACTGCCTGATCGGCTTCGGCGAAGCCGGCGCCGCGAAGGCCCGCCGGTGGCTGGAAGCCAACCGGTACGACGCGGTCCTGATCGGGGCCGGCGTCCGCCTGGTGGCGAGCAACACGATGCTGTTCGAGTCGATCGTCAACGCCGCGCACATTACTCAACCGGGCTGCCGGTTCGTCTTCAATCGCGGAGCGCAGTCCACTCCGGACGACATCCGCCGCTGGTACCCGGAAGCACTGGCGCGATGACCACGCATGACGTCGACGTGGTCGTGGTCGGCGCCGGGCCGACCGGTCTGACCGCCGCAGGCGACCTGGCCCGGGCCGGCCGTTCGGTGACCGTGCTGGAACGCCGGCCGGCCGTCAACCCGGCGAGCCGGGCATTCGCCACGATGGCTCGCACACTCGAGGTACTGGATGCTCGCGGACTGGCCGACGACCTCCTCGCCATCGCTCACCAAGCACCGGGCGTCACCATTTTCGGCGGCGCCCGAATAGACCTCACCCACCTCGAGTCGCCGTATCAATTCGTGATGGTCACACCGCAAACCAATGTTGATGCGGCGCTGCGTCATTACGCCGCGGCGCAGGGGGCCGACATCCGGCGCGGCGTCGGCGTCACCGGCATCGATCAGGACGCCGACCGGGTGACCGTGACCACCGACGGCGACGAGCGTTGGCGGGCAAGCTATCTCATCGGGGCCGATGGGGCACACAGCACCGTCCGCACGCTGGTGGGTGCGGACTTCCCCGGCAATACCATTCTGTCGTCGATCGTGCTGGCTGACGTCAAGCTCGCACATCCACCCGCGGGTCAGGGGCTGAAGGTCGGCAGCACCCGAGACATGTTCGCATTCCTGGCCCCTTACAGCCGCCGCGATGCCCACGGCTCCTGGTACCGGGCGATGGTCTGGGACCGCAATCACCAGGTGCCCGACACCGAACCGGTGACGGACGACGAGGTCGTCGGCATCCTGGCCCAGGCGATGGGTGCCGACCCCGACGTGCTCGAGGTCGCGTGGAAGTCGCGATTCCATTGCGACGAGCGGCAAGTCAGGAGCTACCAGCACGGCCGGGTGTTCCTCGCCGGCGATGCCGCCCACGTGCATTCGCCGATGGGCGGCCAGGGCATGAACACCGGCATCCAGGACGCCGCCAACCTGGCCTGGAAGATCGACGCCGTGCTGGCCGGCGCCGGCGACGCCGTCCTCGACAGCTATCACGACGAGCGCCATCCGATCGCGAAACGGGTGCTGTTCCAGTCCGGCCTGTTGGCGCGCGGCGTGACACTGCATCCGCGACCGGCTCGCGCTGCGCGAAACTTTCTGGTGCCCAGACTGCTTCGCGTTCCACGGGTGCGCGACGCGGTGGCCGGGAGCTTCGCCGGGACGACGTTGCGCTACCGGCATCGCCACGGCGAGAGCCCACTGGTAGGCACCCGTGCGACGCCGATTCCGCTGACGCGGGGCAGGCTCACCGAGCTGCAGCGCTCACCGGGATTCGTGTTCATCCGCGAGCGTGCGGCTGCGCCGCTCGACACTGGCAAGTTGATCCAGGCGCAGCGGACCGACGACGGCCCAGCGGTGCTGGTACGACCCGACGGCTACATTGCCTGGGCCGGATCCTCGGCCAACCTGACCGCGTGGCGGTCCGTACTGGCGAGGTGGACAGGTTCACTCTGCGCTGCGGGCGGAGAAGTTCAGGTGGGCAGCGCCCTCAGCGCAGACTGAACTCACCGCCGAGGCGGCATGATGGCTGGATGAACTCCGACATCCGGGTGCTCGACCGCGAAGAGGATCTACTCGCAGCGCTCAACGTGTTTCGCACCGCCATGGTCGGATTCCCGCAGCTGAGCCTGGCGCCGGGGCAGATCGCCGCACTGCTCGACCCCGGGCGCCTGATCGGGGCGTTCGTCGACGGTGAGCTGGTGGGCACGGCGGACGCGGTGACCAGCCGGCTGACGCTGCCCGGTGGCGCGATTGTCGGGCACGCCGCGGTGACCCACATCGGGGTACTGCCGTCCTTCACCCGCCGTGGCCTCGCCAGCGCCCTGGTCCACCATCAACTGCGCGACTGCGCAGATCGTGGGGAGGTGGTCGCGACGCTGCGCGCGTCGGAGGCGACGATATACGGGCGCTACGGCTACGGCGTTGCCAGTTCGGCGCACACCGTCAAGGTCCAGACCGCGCGCGCGGCGCTGCGCCCGGACGTCGCCGCCGGCGGCCCGGTGCGGCTGCTCGACGCGGCAGCGGCCTGGGAAACCCTGCCCCGCATCTACTCCGAGCATCGACCGACCCGACCGGGAACCATCGACCGGCCCGCGGTGTGGTGGCAGGCACGCAAGCTGCGCAGCGAATCCTCCCCCGGCCCAGACTATGTCGCCGTGCACGGAGCGCCGGGGTCGGAGTCCGGTTTCGCCCGGTACCGTCCAATCGACACCGAGAAATGGTTCATCAGCGACCAGCGCACCATCGTCGTCGAGGACTTCTTCGCACCTAGCGCCGACGCGTACCTCGGACTGCTCCGCTTCCTGTTCGGCCTGGATCTCGTTGACCGCGTGATCTTCTGGATGTTGCCGGTCGACGATCCGCTACCCCTGCTGCTCCTGGACCGGCGAGCGGCGAGCGTCACGGCAGTGCACGACGAGACCTGGCTGCGCATCATCGACGCGCACGGGGCACTCACCGCACGCAGCTATGCCGGGGATGACAGCGTGACCGTGTCCATCACCGACTCTGTGCTGCAGAACAATTCGGTCATCTTCTCCATCACCGGCGACGGAGCGGCGACGACGGACGAACGGCCTCAGTTGCACGTCGGCATCGAAGGACTCGGCACCGTCCTGCTCGGTGGTGCAACCTGGCAGAGCCTGGCGGTCGCCGGGTTGGTCCGCGCCGACGATCCCCGTGCACTCGCCGCCGCCGACCGGCTGTTCGCGGTGCCGGATGCCCCCTACGCCGGCTTCTACTTCTGACCATGCTCGTCGTCATCGGCGCCGGCATCTGCGGACTGGCGACAGCCTACGAACTCGCGGGCCTCGGTGAGCGCTGCCTCGTCATCGAACGCGGTGAGCCGTTCGCCGAACAGTCCGCGGGCCTGGCGCGGATCTTTCGTGTCGCGCACCGCAGCCCGCAGTTGTGCCGCCTCGCCCAGCGGGCCCGGTCCGGTTGGCAGCGTTGGGAATCCGAGTTCGGCCGCTCCCTGCTGGGCTCGGAAGGGTTCATTGCCGCCGGTGCTGTCGACGCCGTCGCATCCGCGATGGCAGCGGCAGGCGCCCCCTTCGCCCATCTCGACCGCCACCAGATCGGGGCACGCATTCCCTTTCTGCAAGCACCCTGGGAGACAGGTGTTTTCGATCCCGACGGCGGTAGCCTGCGCATCCGCCGCGCACTGGATGCCCTGTCTGCCCGGGTGGAACTCCGGCACGGCGATGTCCTAGCCGTCGCCGACGACGGATCCATCTCACTGACAGACGGAACGATGCTGACCGCCGACCGCGTGCTCATCTGTGCGGGGGTCCAGACGCAGGACCTGTTCGGCCCGCTGGGGATCGAGTTCTCCCCCCACACCCGCTTCACCTACCAGGGGGGATCCGCTGCCGGTGCGGCGTGCCTGTCCGCGCCGGAAGGATACGGGCTACCGATCGGCAGCACGGGCCACTGGGCCTTCGGACAGGACGGCCCCGACCCGGCAGTGGTGCGGAAGCTGTTCCCGTCGTTGGCGCCGGTGGGCAGGGTGGATTGCGTGACGGCCCGCGCGGCGTGGCTTGACGATGGCGGCGACGGCTGGACCATCGCCCGGCGCGGTCGTGTCCTGGCGTTTGTCGGTGCCAATCTGATGAAGTTCGGGCCATTGCTCGGTGAATTGCTCGCCCGCGCCGTGCTGAGCGATGAACTCCCCGGCGATCTCGTCATCACCTGATCACCTGCTGGTTTGCCGCCAGCTCCGGTGAGTGAGTACTCTCTCACCATGGTCACCGAGCCCAGCCGCGGACGTGATCGGCTGCTGGCCGAGGCGCTGAAGCTGTTCGCCGCCAAGGGTTACGCGGCGACATCGGTGGCCGACATCCAGCGGGCCGCCGGGCTGGCTCCCGGGTCGGGCGCGCTGTACAAGCACTTCGGTTCCAAGCGCGAGCTGCTCGAGGCGGCGGTGGCACACCGCATCGACCTCATCGTCGCCGCGCGCGAGCAGTACGACGCGGGCGAGCCGACCAGCGTCGAGGACGCGGTGCGTACCGCGGGTCAGCTGATCTGGAGCAATTTCAAGCAGAGCGAGGACCTGCTCAAAGTCATGCTGCGCGAGCCCGATGAACTCGGCGATCTCGACGAGAAGACCTGGCAGGTGATCACCGACAACGCCTACCAGCGGTTCGCCGACGAACTGGCCGCCTCCAATCGGTCCGGCCGGACCCAGATCCCCGATCCGGACGCGATGGCGGCCACGGCGATCGGCTCGTTGTCCTATGCCGCGACGCTGCAGGCACTCACCGGGCGGCTGCCCGGAAACATCGACGAAGAACGCTATCTCGAGGCGTGGGTCAACCAGACCGTCAGCGTCCTCATCCACTACCGCACACCCCGAAACACAGGAGCAACGCCATGACCTTTTCCATGCAACTCAGCGACGACGTGATCGAGGTGCGCGACTGGGTGCACAAGTTCGCCGCCGACGTCATCCGCCCGGCCGCAGCCGAGTGGGACGAGCGGGAGGAGACGCCCTGGCCGGTGATTCAGGAGGCCGCCAAAGTGGGCCTCTACTCCCCGGACTTCATGGCGCAGCAGGCCGCCGAGGAATCCGGGCTGGGCATGCTCACCACGTTCGAGGAGATGTTCTGGGGTGACGCCGGCATTGCGCTGTCGATCATGGGCACCGGCCTGGCCGCAGCGGCGCTGGCGGGCAACGGAACTCCCGAGCAGCTCGGCCAATGGCTACCGCAGATGTTCGGCACGGCCGACGAACCGAAGCTGGCCGCGTTCTGCTCCTCGGAGCCCGACGCGGGTTCCGACGTGGGTGGCATCCGCACCCGTGCCCGCTACGACGAGGCGGCCGGCGAGTGGGTCCTCAACGGCACCAAGACCTGGGCCACCAACGGGGGCATCGCCAACGTGCATATCGTTGTCGCCTCGGTCTATCCCGAACTCGGCACCCGCGGTCAGGCCAGCTTCGTCATCGGGCCGGACACCAAAGGCCTTGCGCAGGGCCAGAAATTCAAGAAGCACGGCATCCGCGCATCGCACACCGCCGAGGTAGTGCTGGACAACGTCCGGCTGCCCGAGGACGCGATCCTCGGCGGCCGGGAGAAGTTCGAAGCGCGGATCGCGCGCGTGAAGTCCGGTGCCTCCGCGGGTGGCCAGGCAGCGATGAAGACGTTCGAGCGCACCCGGCCCACCGTAGGCGCGATGGCCGTCGGCGTGGCCCGCGCTGCCTATGAGTACGCCCTCGAATACGCGGCCCAGCGTGAGCAATTCGGCCGCAAGATCGGTGAGTTCCAGGCCGTGGCGTTCAAGCTTGCCGATATGAAGAGTCGTATCGACGCGGCTCGCTTGCTGGTGTGGCGGGCCGGCTGGATGGCCCGCAACAACCAGAATTTCGAAGCGGCGGAAGGCTCGATGGCCAAACTGGTGGCCAGTGAGACCGCGGTCTACGTCACCGACGAGGCCATCCAGATCCTGGGCGGCAACGGGTACACCCGTGACTACCCGGTCGAGCGGATGCACCGGGACGCGAAGATCTTCACGATCTTCGAGGGCACCAGCGAGATTCAGCGCCTGGTGATTTCACGGGCGCTGACCGGGCTGGCCATCCGCTGAGCGGGCTCACGCGAGTCCGTACACCAGCACCGCGATACCCGCGGCCAGCAAGGCCAACGCCGTCACTGCGCGTTGGCGACGGTGCAACCAGCTCCTGACCCGGTCGAGCTGCGGGTCGATCCGCGGCCCAAGAAGGAGATACGCCGCAATGGGTGCTGCGATGGTCGCGCTTGCCAGAACGGCGAAGTAGACGACAGCTGCCGCCGTTCCCGCGGCGGTCAAGTCGAGTGTGCCGATCTTCACGCCCGCCGCCGCGCCGGCGGCAAGGACCTTCGGGTTGGCCATCGTCGGCAGCGTGCCGATGGTGGCAGATACTGCCGGCGTCAGCCGGCCGACCCGGTTCTGCCACGGCGCCGACGCGCCGACGTCGCCGCGCCGCGCCCAGATCCACCCTGCGAGGCCGATCATCGCCGCACCCAGTGCCAGCATCACCCCGTCGGCCCACCGCGGGACCGGACCATGCAGCGCGTCCAGGAATCGGGGGGCGCGAACGAATAGCGCGGTCACGGTGGTCAGCGCCAAAAGTCTGCCCGCCAGATACGCGATGCTCGCCGAACGCGGGCGCTCGCTGTGCACCAGCACGACCAGCACCAGCACCACGGGTAACGGCGAGAGAGCAACCACGAGCGCCGGGGCGGTCAGCGTGCCGAGCAGCAGAGCGTACGGGGTCAGCACCTATACCGGGTCGCGTTCACCATCTCTTGCCGAACAGGCCCGGCCGCGGGCGGGCGGGTTCGGATGGCTCATGTCCGTCACACCACTGGTCGGCAGGCACGGTGCGCTGAACCGCTTGCACGTGCGCACCGCAACCAGCCCAGGTGATCTTGCCGCAGACGCGGCATCTCACCGCATGACACATCCGAAACCCCCTGAAATTTAGCCGCCGCGCGGTCGTTGCAGCTGAGAGAACTGCGGGACTGCGGCCAATGCTGCCACCGCGTCGAACAGTGATTCAACCGCCCCCGGGTCCGGCGGCGCGGTCAGCACCGGACCGAAGAACGCGTGGCCGTTGATGCGCGTGATCGGGCTGCCCCCGGTTTCGCCGAGCGCCTCCTGCCCGGCTTGATGGCTGCGCAGGACGAGCTCGTCCCACGACGGGTCCGACAGCACCTCGGCGGTGACGTCCCAGGACTTCACGGCATCCAGCACCTGTGCGACGAGCTTGTCGTCGACGGGTTCGGACTGGTCGAGATACCGCTCGGCGAACGCGAAATACGCCTTCGCCAGCCCCTCATTGCCGTGCTGGTCGCGGATGGCGGCCATCAGCCGTCCGATCCGCTCGGAGTCACGCATCCGGGACTGCTGTTTGGGCGGCATGTCTCTGCCCTTGTTCAGGACCGCCAGACTCATCAGCCGCCACTCGATGGCCAGGCCGGTCTTGTCGGCAACGGCCTTCAGCCAGCGGGCGGTATTCCACGAATAGGGGCACACCGGATCGAGCCAGATGGTCACGGCCGGGCCGCTAGGGTCGTCAAGCATCTCGTCGGCTCCTCTCACCCTTTCCTGTATACCATACCCCCTACGGTATGTAACGGGACGAGCGGAGCCAGTGCCGCGCTGTGTGGCCCCGCTACGCCGCCGCCCCGTTGCGCTGCAGTGCTTTAGTGATCGACGCGGGGACGTTGCCGACGACCGAGAGGCCGGCCAGCCGCCGCCAAGACCGGATCGCGTGGCGGGTCGTTTCCACGATCCGGCTGGCGCCGTTTTCCAGGTTCGCCAACCGATGGGCACGCAGGGCGTTACCGGTCACGGCATCCAGCGTGTCCCACGCCTCGGTGTCTGAGAGAGCGGTCGACTGATACGCGGCGCGGACGGCGTACCGCTCGGCGCCCGGAGCCATCGTGGCGCTGATCTCCCGGGCCACCCGCGCGGCCCGGTCCCAGCTGGCAATGTCAGGCATCTCACCTGGTGCCAGCGTTCGGTGCAGTTCGGCTATTTCCGAAATAACTTCGGCCGCAGCACTTTCCGCGTAGCGAACCACACCCCAGGGCGGGCTGATCAGCAACTTGGACACCCACGGCCGGATGACGGTCTCGTCCACGTCTGCGGTACCGACCGTCAGCCAGCCCAGATCGAGGGCGAGCACGGCGTCGTCCGGAGACAAATAGCCGTCGGGTCCCGCGAGCTGGTCGTTGCACAGCTGGACGAACGCGGCCAGCGGACGCGCCGAGGTGGCCGGGAAATCGGTGATCTGCTCGTCCCCGTTGATGTACGAAATGACATTCATGGCACAGCCTTTGGCCGAACCCGCGTTGTGTGATCCCCGCGCCAGCCGCAACGGGTGAGTGATGCGCTCCAGGTCCACGTGACTCCTCACCGGTCGCCGGGTCTGCCTGGGATTCTAGGACTGGAGTCGAGCCGGTGCGGAGCGACACGGCGGTGACCGGTGCGGCGCCGGCGCCTTCTGATTCGACCGCGCGCCTGACATGATGTGCCCATGCTTGCCTTGCAATCACCGGTGACTGTGGAATCTGACAACGAGTCCGTCGTGGGCTCGATCGCCACCATTGAGAGCGTCGCGGTCGCCGGCTCGGCGGCCGTGGCCGGTAGTGTCGCGGTTGCCGGATCGGCGACCACCGCGGGCAGCGTTGCCGTAGCGGGATCGGTCGGTACCGCCGGCAGCGTCGCGGTAGCGGGGTCAGCGGGCACCGCCGGAAGCGTCGGCGTGATCGCCAGCCTCCTCACGGTGATTTGCGTTGCCGTCCGCGAATGCGTGGCCTGTCTGGGATGCGTCGCCTGCACCCGATGCGTCGCGTGCATCGCGTGCGTGCGCTGCACCGACTGCGTCGGGTGCATCGGTTGCGTGAATTGTTCGGGTCTACGAAATGTCGTCGGCGCCAGAAATATTCACGTGCAGCCCAACGAGTGACCACTCGCACCGGCGGCGCGGCCTGCTGGGTGGTGGGCGTCGCCGGCTATCTGATCCTGGAAGCCGTTGCGGCTGCGGCCTATCTGCCTGCCTACAGCTATGCGCACAACTACATCAGCGATCTCGGCCGGCACGGTCCGCGGGCACCGTTGATGCACGTCGCATTCTGCCTGCAGGGCAGCATGTTTCTGCTCGGAGCGCTGTGCATGGTCGGTGTTCCACGGAATCGACGCAGCCGCTTGTTCGTCGGCCTGGTAGCCGCTAACGCCGTCGGCAACATCCTGGTGGGCACCGTGCCCAGCGGGTTGGTGCATATCGCCGGCGCTGCGCTGGCGCTGGCAGGCGGAAATGCCGCCATTGTGGCCGGATCAACACTGCTCATGCCCTCGCTGCGGGGATACCGCCTCGGCTCGACAGTTGTTGCAGCGCTGGGATTTCTGTGCCTTGCACTGCTGGTGGCCAATTGCCGGGCGATGCCCGTCGGTGTGTGGGAACGCGGCAGCGCGTATTCGATCTTCCTGTGGCAGTTACTGACTGCGGCCCTGCTGCTCGTGTGTCGAGACGGCGCCGCCCTCAGGTCCCGGTGAACTTCGGGGGCCGCTTCTCCAGAAAAGCGCGTGGCCCCTCCTTGGCGTCGGCCGATGCCATCACCGCCATGCCGAGTTCGAGCTCACGCGGAAATGCCTCAGCCTCAGTCTTTTCCAGATTCTCGATCACCGAGGCTTTGATGTTGCGGACGGCCAGCGGACCGTTCTTCGCCACCTGCTGCGCAATCTCCCGAGCCCGGCCCAGCGCGCCACCCGCAGCGGTGACGTGCCCGACCAGGCCCACCTCGTAGGCTCGTTGCCCGGAGATCGGCGTGCCGGCAATCAGCATCTCCATCGCGACGGTGTACGGGATCTGGCGCGGCAACCGAATCGTCGAGGCGCTCATCGGAAACAGCCCGCGCTGCACTTCGCTGATCGCCAGCTGTGCGTTCTCGGCGGCCACCCGGATATCGAACGCCTGCAGAATCTCCATCCCACCGGCGTAGCAGTAGCCTTCGACCGCAGCGATGATCGGTTTCCTGACGTAGTGGTCCTTCAGAAACCCCTTGTAAATCAACGAGAAATCGGACCTCACCCGCTCCTCGTACTCGTTCTGCGCGGGTTCACCGGAGATCAGAGCGCCGACTAGGCGATCCAGGTCCGCGCCGGCCGAGAAGTTGCCCGCCGCGCCGGTCATGATGGCGACCCGCAGGTCCGGATCGTCGTCCAGGAGATCCCAGGCGTCGGCGAGCCGGCACAACACTTCCGGATTGAAGGCGTTGCGCTTCTCGGGGCGGTTGAGGGTGATGGTGAGGATGTGCTGGTCCCGCTCCACGAGCACTGCCGGTTCTGCCACGTACTGGTGTCTAGCACGGAAACGCCGCCGCGAGAAGTGACATGGGTCTCGATCAGGAATATCGCGGCGGACGGCATCGTCGTTGCACCGGTGGACAGTTGAGGAGGGGAAGTCCGTGACGAGGCCGAACGGGGCGACCGCCCTGGCGTACCAGCAACCGCCGACCACCGAGCGATTGCCGACCACCGGGAAACCGAAGCATCTCGAATCGGGACGCGGTTCGGCTTTATTCGCCGGCGTACTGGCCGTCCTGGTCGCCATGGGCTGGGCGGCAAATCACTTCGCTGCGCTCATCCCGGCCATCAGCGACCGGCAACACCTCACCGTGGCCGCCCTCGACGCCATGTTCGGCATCTACGCACTGGGACTTCTGCCGGGCCTTCTTCTGGGCGGACGGGCATCGGACGCGTTCGGCCGTCCGTCGGTGGCATTGGCAGGCTCGGCCGCGGCGCTGGCCGGGACGGTCACCATGCTCGTCTCCCAGCAGTCGGAGGCGTTACTGGCCGGACGCCTTATCGTCGGGTTCGGGGTAGGCCTGGCCGTCAGTTCCGGCACGGCATGGGCGTCCGACCTGAAGGGGCCCGCGGGCGCTGCACTGGCCGGCACGGTGCTGATCGCCGGCTTTGCTCTGGGACCGTTCGCTTCTGGACTGATCGCCTCGCTCGGGCACTCCGGCATTCCGGCGTCATTCGGTATTGCCGCCACCCTGATCGCGCTGGCGATGACCGTCGCGGCGGTGAGCCTGCGCGGAGGCAGCACGCCGGCGCCGGTACCGATCGAGTCCGACGGCACTGGCGGCCATAGCACCCGGCGGGCGTTGAGTTGGGCGATGCCACTGGCACCGTGGGTGTTCATCTCGGCCACCCTGGCGTTCGTCACCATCCCCACCCGGGTCCATACCGGGCTTGCCGCGCCGTTGGCCGCGGGGACCGCGGCGCTGATCACCAACGGCGCCAGCGGTATCAGTCAGGTGGTCGCCCGGGCACGGAACTGGGGCCCGCAGACCGGCACGGTCGGTGCGCTGCTGGCTGCCCTCGGCTACGTCGTCATCGCGTCCACCCCCGACGACATCCCGCTCGGGTTGGGTGTCGCGGTGGTGGTGCTGCTCGGCTGTGCGTCGGGCCTCTGCCTGCGCGAGGGGTTGATCGATCTCGAAGCCGCCGCACCGCAACGCATCCGGGGAACGCTCACCGGCGTTTTCTACTCGGTCACGTATCTCGGATTCGCCCTTCCGCTCCTTCTGACGGTGCTCGGCCCGGGCCCCGAGTCGACGAGCATCTTCGTGGCGCTGGCAGCGGGGGCGGCGGCCGCTGGGATCGGCAGGACAGTGCGATTGAGGCGAGATGCGCACCGTCAGAACGACGGCCCGGCCTGATCCTGATTCGCGACGGAATTCTTCGGCGGCACGCGAAAACCGTTCTGGGCGATGGCAACCGATACACAGTTGCCGATCGGGCCGGTACGGTCGACGAGTACGGCCGAACCCGTCGCCACCCCGTCGTCGCTGTAGTGGGTCAGTGATGCCAGGCCGAGGTGCGGACCCTGGGGCAGCCTGCTGAGCGTGAGGGTGTAGTCGACATTGATGAACTGCAACCCCCGGGGTCCCCAGTTGGCGATGGAGGCGGTGATGTCGCCCGCCATCGCGGCGCGGGTGAAGGCGGTCATCGGTTCGGTGTCGACCAGCGGACGCGTGTCGTGCACCCAGGTGAACTTGCGCCCGGGTTCGTCAGGCCAATCGGGGTCCGGATTCTGAATGTCGGCCCCCCAGCCATAGGTCCGGATGAACAGCGACGCGGCGTCGCCGTGCTGCGCCGGCAGGGGCGGCATGTCTACGGGTTGCGACCACACCGGTCCTTCGGGGTGCGGGCCGCGGCGCAGAAAGAGTGCGCTGGCTTGCGCAACGGTGTTGCCGCTCTGAATGAGGACAGCTTCGACGAGGCGCAGTCGCCGGCGGTCCTGCCGCACCCGGGTGTGCACCTCGACCGGTTCGGGGGCCGTCGGACGCGGCAGATCAACGGTGAGGCGCGCAGGGTGCAGGTACGGGTCATCGACCGACCGCTCGGCCGCCCAACCGAGCAGACCGCCGACGACGTGGCCGCTCAGCGATGGCCCCCAGCCTCCCCGCGCGATTTCGGTTGGCATATAACGCTTTCCGTCACGCTGGAAGTAGGGCAGCTGCGTCGCCTGACCATCGTCGGGGCCATGGTCGTCGGTAATGCCTTCCACCTCGCGTTTCTACATCACCCTCGTGCCGGCCCTCGCACGGGCCACCGCGGCGCGAACCTCCGCGACCCGATCGGCACTGACACCCCACGGCCGATCGACACCCACCCGTTCGTCGAGATCCCACAACACACACCGCTCGCCCGGGTCGGCGACCAGCTCCCAGGCGATGATCGTCCTGCGCAGCTGCTCGGCCGCGGAGTCACGGCCGGCATCAGCAGGCGCGCCGCCGTCAGGATGGTGATGCAGAAAGGTGCCATAGGCCTTGTCGCAGAAAGCCGCATACCGTGCGGTGCACAGGATCAGCCCGTGCCATGCCTCGTCGACGGCGCGCGACGGCATGCCTATCACCTGGTTGTCCGGGAGTGCGGCGGCGCAGCAACGCAGCCACTGTCGCAGACCGGTCTCCACCAGTTCTCGCGGCTGCCACGGACACGTCTTGAACACGGCCTCGGGGAGTTCGAGCCCGGCCACCGCGTTACGCGCCCGACCATAGCGATTGCGCCGTCGGACCCACACGTCCTCACTGTAAAGCGCGCCGAAAATTGGCGCGGATTACCGCCGAGATCCTCGCGTAGCCTTTGCGCATGAGTAGCGCAGCCATGATGCTGATCGCGCTGGGCGCGAGCCTGGTAGCGCTCTTCGCATCCCTGCTACGTTGGTCCGCTTCAGGCAGCAGGCGGAGGCCGCGCAACGGCATCTGGGGCTCGGGATCGGGGTCCGACGGCGGCTCCAGCGGTTGCGGTGGGGGAAGCAGCTGCAGCTCGAGCGGCTGTAGCGCCGGGTCGAGCGGCTGTAGCGGCGGGTCGAGCGGTTGCGGCGGTGGGTCCAGCGGTTGCGGCGGCGGCAGCGGCTGCGGCGGTGGGGGCTGCGGCGGCAGCAACTGACCCCTGGGGTGGCCCCTAGCGCCAGGCGAAGGTCGGTTGCTCCAGTTCGTCGACCGGATCGTGGCGGCCTTCCAATCCCAGCCACCGCAGTTGCAACAGCACCGCACCCGTCGGCGCGTGAATCAGGTCGTTGCCCAGCGGGATCTGCACCACCGGACGGGGGCTTTCCTCGATGCTGATGTAGCGCGGTGAATCGGAGCGCTGCAGCTGGTGCAAACCCACGCGGTAGACGGCCAGCACTTCGTCGGGCGCCGGCCGGAGATCCAGTCGGCCGCCACCCCAGATCACGACCGGCGTGATGACGTATCCCGACCGGGTCGGGTAGTCGTCGAGCAGACCCAACACCGCCGACTCCGGGAGCCGCACGCCGACCTCTTCATCCAATTCCCGCAGCGCGGCCTCGATCACCGTTTCACCCGGATCCAGGCGGCCCCCGGGCAGCGCCCATTGGGCGGCATGAGTCCGCAGCCGAGAAGCCCGACGACACAACAGAAATGCGGCCCCACCGGCGACGTCGATCATGTGACCGTCGAGCAGTTCGTCCGGCAGGGGACGGCCGTCCAGCCATTCGTCCAGCGGGGCAGGGTCCACCCGGTCTTCACCGATCTGGGAGTCGACAAGCACTACCGCCACGGCGGCATGCCGCTTCGCCGAGTCGGTGACGGTGCGGCGTTCGTGGCCGGCCAACCGCGCCCGGATCTGTTCGCGTAGGACGTCGTCGTAGGCGATGGTCACGGTTCGACCCTATGCCCGCCGCCTCGGCACGCGGGTGACGATTTCGTCAAAATGTGTTGACTGACGCCGCGCATTTATGTGACGATTTCGTCAGAACCTGCCACGCACCATCCCGAGGAGGCCTCCCCATGGGTTCAGCTCGGCGCGGCGTGGCGGTCGATCGCGCGAACCTCTACTCGACCGAAGCCTTGCTGAACCCCTACCCGCATTACCGGCGCCTGCGCCGGTCCGGATCCGTGGTCTGGCTGCGCCGGCACCGCGTGTACGCCCTACCGCGTTATGCGGAGTGCAAGGCCACGCTGCGCAATGACGACCTGTTCATCTCCGGCAACGGTGTCGCGCTGAACCCGCTGAGCAATCGGCTCTCCCGTGGCACCACCCTCAACAGCGACGGGGCCGAGCACGACCAGCGCCGCAAGCTGCTCGCCCACCGCCTGCTTCCCAGGGCGCTGCGCTCGGTCACCGAAGCGATCGACGCGCAGGCCGACGCCGTGGTTGAAGCCGCGGTGCGCCAGGGCGCCGTCGACGCGGTCGCCGAGCTCGCCACCGCGCTTCCACTGGCGATCGTCCCCGACCTCGTCGGCTGGCCACGCGACGAGCGGGAGCATCTCATCGCCTGGGGCGGGGCCACCTTCGACATCCTGGGGCCGCTCAATTGGCAAGCCGTCAAAGCCATTCCGCGCAGTCTGCAGATGCTGATGTTCGCCCGGCGGGTGGTGCGCAACCGGTCCGTACTGGAGGGGAGCATGGCGCACGAGCTGATCCGCGCCGCCGACGACGGCAAGCTCACCCACGCGGAATGCCCCAAGCTGATGGTCGACTACATCGCCCCCTCCCTGGATACGACGATCAGCGCCATCTCCAATGCCGTCTATCTGCTTGCCACCCATCCCGCACAGTGGCGGCTGCTCAAGGACGATCCCTCGCTGATCCCCAATGCGGTCAACGAGGTAATCCGCTACGAGTCACCGCTGCGCGCCTTCGCCCGCCAAGTTCGCGAGGACACCGAGATCGCCGGCACGCCGATTCCCCGGGGCGCGCGGTTGCTGATCCTGTATGCCTCGGCGAACCGGGATGAGAACGAGTGGGACGACCCGGACACCTTCGACATCCGGCGCGACGCCGGACGCCAGATCGGGTTCGGCAACGGGACTCACGCGTGCGCAGGCCAGGGCCTTGCCCGCATGGAGACCACCGCCATCCTGCGCGCCCTGCTGGATCGGGTGGAGCGGATCGAGGTGGCCGGGCAACCGTCCTGGGCGGTCAACAACATCATCCACCGCCACCATCACCTGCCGGTCAAACTCGTAGCGGCCTGAACTCGGTCGCCCGCGTGTCAATCCCACGACGGGGCGCGCGGATTGAACGTCGCGAAACTCCCGGCCGGGCGTGACGACACCCACATAGTTAGGACCCTAACTAATAGGGTACGATGAGAGCTGTCGAAGCCGGCTACGGCCTCGAATCGAATTGCTCTAGGAGCGACCATGGCTAACGCTCGCCCGAACCTCTGGCAGTACATCGGCTACAGCTACGGACGCCGCTTGCCCGACTCGATGCGGGACTGGGTTTCCCGCGACCTCGCCGGCCCGGGCGCCATCCGCCGCCACCTGATCCGGATGGCGATTCCCGCGGCACTCGTGCTGGCCCCCCTCTGGCTGCTACCGGCGTCACTGTACGTGCACTCGGAGATGACGGCGCCGATCTTCATCTGGGTGCTGCTGATGGCGCTGGCGCTGAACAAGGTGTGGCGGCGGCACCGGCTGGCCCAGCACGGGCTGGACCCGGGCCTGGTCGACGTCATCAAGCGCCAGAAGCAGGCGCACATCCACGAGGACTACGCCCGCCGCTTCGGGCCGCGTCCCGAAGAGGCGAAGTGGCAGGACAACAGCAGCCCGTTCTAGGTCCGACAGCCGCTGACAAGCAGCGACGAAGGAGTGACGCCATGCGCACGGAAGCCGGTGCGGAACTCGACCAACTGTCGCTGGAGCGTCAGGTGTGCTTCGCGCTGGCCGTCACCAACAGGGCGGTGCTCGCGGTATACCGGCCACTACTGGAACCCCTGGGCCTGACCCATCCGCAGTACCTGGTGATGCTGGCGCTCTGGGACAACGCGAAAGGCGGGTCCGGCGGTAATCCCCTGTCGGTCAAAGAGATCGCCACGCTGTTGCAGATGGATTCGGCCACCTTGTCGCCGATGCTCAAACGCCTCGAGTCCCAGGGGCTGATCAGCCGTACCCGCAGCGCCGCCGACGAGCGGACCACCCACATCGCGTTGACCACGCAGGGCCGCAATCTTCGCCGGCAGGCGCTGAAAGTGCCGCCCGCTGTGGTCGAGCGCCTGGGCGTAGAGCTGGCCGAACTCGAGCATCTGCGCGAGGTGCTGACCAAGATCAACGCCGCCGCGGTAGCGGCCGGCGCACTCGACGCGTAGCCAAAAATCACAGCAGCACACCGCTTTTGGTGTGAGAAGCAGTGACCCGGGTATACCCCGCGCTGTGGCCGATCCCTCACCAGCATCCGACACCTTGCGCCAGTTGGCCGCCGCCCACGGCGTGGCGACCTCCTACCGCAACGAACGACGCGAACCCGTCGACGTCGACGCCGACGTGGTGGTCCGGGTACTCGGCCTGCTCGACGTCGACGCCCGCACCGAGGCTGACCAGCGTCGCGAACTGGCCAGACTGACCGAGGCCGACCGCGCGGGCGTCCTGCCACCCACCGTTGCCATACGCGTCGACGGCCGCCCCCGGCCGCTGCCCGGCGCCGTCACGCTGGAAGCCGAGGACGGCACCCGCGTCGACGTGCACGACGAGTTTCCGGGCGACCTGCCGGCGGGCTGGTACCGGGTGGAAACCCGGGACGGGCAACACGCCACCGTTGTCGCGGCACCGCCCCAGGTGCCGCCGACGCCCGCCACCTGGGGCTGGATGCTGCAGCTCTATGCGCTGCGCTCGGCGCGCTCCTGGGGCATCGGCGACCTGGGGGACCTGCGGGAGTTCATCGATTGGACCGCGGCCCAGCACCGGGCCGGCGCGGTGCTGCTCAACCCGCTCCATGCGCCTGGCCCCACCCACCCGGTGCAACCGTCGCCCTACACCCCGTCCAGCCGGCGTTTCGCCAATCCGCTGGCACTGCGCATCGAGGACCTCGACGCCTACCACCGCGCCGACGCGGCCACCCGGGCCGAGGTAGACGCGCTGCGCGTCTCGCCGACCACCGCGCGGATCGACCACGATCTGGTGTGGGCGGCCAAGCGGTCGGCGCTCGAACTGTTGTGGCGGGCCGAGGGCCGGCCGTCGCCGTTGGACTCCGGCTCCGCCGGACTGCGCGACTGGGCCACCTACTGTGCGCTGGCCGAGCGGCACGGCGGTCGCTGGAGCCGGTGGCCGGCACCGTTGCGGGATGTCGGCGGGCCGGCCGTTGCCCAGGCGCGCCGTGAGCTGGCCCCACGGCTGGCGTTTCACGCCTGGGTCCAGCAGCGCTGCGCCGAGCAGCTGATCGCGGTGCGCACCGCGGCGCGGGAGGCCGGTATGGCGCTGGGGGTGCTCCACGACCTCGCGGTAGGCGTGGATGCCGACGGCGCGGACGCCTGGGCCCTGGCCGACGTGTTGGCCACCGGAGTCAGCATCGGGGCGCCGCCGGACAACTTCACCCCGCGTGGCCAGGACTGGGGGTTGCCGCCCTGGCGCCCGGACCGGCTGGCCGCGACCGGCTACGCCGCACTGCGAGACATGTTGCGGGCCGTGCTCGTTCATGCCGACGGCCTGCGAATCGACCACGTTGCCGGGTTGTGGCGGCTGTGGTGGGTCCCGCCGGGCGAGGGCCCCGATCGCGGCACGTACGTGCACTACGACGCCGAGACGATGCTGGCGGTGCTCGCACTGGAAGCCCACCGGGCCAACGCCACCGTGGTCGGCGAAGACCTGGGCACCGTCGAACCGGAGGTCACCGAGGCACTGGCCGACAACGGAATGCTGGGTTGCGCGGTGTCGTGGTTCACCCGTGATCAGTCCGTCGCCGATGAGCCGCTGCTGGCGCCGGCGAAGTGGCCTGCGCGGGCGGCCGCCAGTCTGTCGACGCATGACCTGCCGACGGCCGCTGGTTTTCTGCGCGGCGAACACGTGCGGGCGCGTGCAGAGCTCGGTCTGCTCACCGACGTGCCCGCCGAGCAGGCCTCCGCGGCAAAAGAACGCGCCGAGTGGCTCGCGCTGTTGCGATCCGAACGCCTGCTGCCGGCCGACCAAGCGGAGCCCGATGAGGCGACAATCATCACCGCGATGCACCGACTGCTCGCGGCGACGCCGAGCAGATTGAAGTTGATCTCCCCGTACGACGTGCTGGCCGAGCCGCGACAGCCCAACCTGCCCGGCACCATCGACGAGTACCCGAACTGGCGGCTGCCGCTTCCGCAGACATTCGAAGAATTACGGGCCGACCCGAGGGTCGCTGCGATCACCGCGGTGTTCCGGGAAGCCGAGCAGCACGAAAATGGCTGAGCGGTAGCCTCTTTCACCGGCTCACGCGTGACGCAGCACCAGCAACTCGCCGGTCAGCGTCCCGTCTTCCAGCAACTTCCCGATCTGTGAGCTCTGACGCTCGGCCAGTTGCCAGGCCTCGGTGTGCCCGTGCCGTTTGGTCAGCTCGTTGGTCACAACGTCCAGCCGCTCATTCCACTCGTCCGGAATCGGCGGCAGCTCAGCGGTTCTCAGCGAGTCCTCGATGTGCAGCCCCGACTCGTCCAGGAGTTGCCGTAACCGGTCCGGTGCCGGGAAGTTGTTGGATTCCAGCTGATCGTCGGGCAGGTCCCGGTGAGCCACGAACGCCAGCAACCCGATCCGTCCACCGCGACGCACGGTGCGGTGCAGTTCGGTGAGCAATCCCAGCTGATCGGCTGCGGTGCACAGGACTCCCAGTGACCACGCTGCATCGCAACTCGCTTCCGCCAGCGGTAGTTTCGATCCCACCCCTTGTATCACCGGATAGCCGAACAGACTCTGCGCAGCGCGGCATGCGCCCGCCTCCGGCTCGAGGAGTACCGGCCGCAACTCCCGAGACCGCGCCGCATATGCCACCGGCCCGCCGATACCGGCACCGGAATCCAAAAACGTGGTGCCGCTGCCGAGTTCCATGCGTTCGATAAGCCAATCCAGCGCGCTGGGGCTGCCGCTGCCCCGGCAGCCGGCCGGCACGTGATACTCGGGGCCCAGGTCGGCCGCGACCTGCGCGGTCCATTCGGCGACCGTGTCGAATTCCGCCTGCATCGCGTCGGTCACAAGACCTCCTTCCGGATGAGCCGGCCTACCTCGGCCTTGATCTCGGCACCTACACGGGTGCCCGACGCCGACCCCAGGCCCGAAACGTTCACCCCCACCACCCCGTCGATCGTCAGCAGTGACCGAGCCTCGCTGACCGCGGCCGAAATCCCGGCCGCGATCGGGTCGGCCGAGCTCAGGACGCGCTCCGTCACCGCCGGATCGAGTTCGAGACCGGGTAGACCTTCCAACACGGCTGCCGACACGGTGTCGGTGAATACGGCGACGGCCGCGATCACCGGTATCGACAAACCCTGGCTCCGAGCGCTTTTCATGAAGTCGGCGATCATGTCGGGGAACGGGACGTGGTTCAGCACCGCAAGCCGGGCACCCGCCCACTGCTTCTCGACCAGCCGGGCCGGCCGAGCGTGAACGGGCGGGGCCGTGGGGGTTTCGGGGACCGCCGGGACGGCGCCGAGTGATGCCGCCAGCGACGCCAGACGCGGCCCGTCCAGATCGAAGGTCTGTGTGACATCCGGTCGGACGTCGTAGCCGCGCCCGTCGCCGGTCACACACAGCACGGTGTCGACGCCGATGGTGCGCAGACCGCGGAGTTCCTGCTCGAGGACGATGCGGTTGCGGTCCCGGCACGACAACGTGATCCACGGAGTGACGCCCGCATCCAGCAGCAGCGAACCCATCAGTGTGGGCGGAAAGTCCGGTCTGTTCTGGTGTTCACCCACCAGGACGGCATCGCAGGAGGTCGCCAATACCGCCGCGGTCGCCGCGACGTCGTCACGATCAAAGGGAGTGCAGCTGAAATCGGTCAGCACCAACGGCGCTGACGCCGGCGCTCGACGAAGGACTGGCTTCGGACCCGACCACGGCACGATGTCGATGAAAGTACATGCCCCGGAACGCATTTCGCACTGACCGTCTGGGCGCACGCCGCCACTCGGCCCGAACTCCATCCGTTTCGGACAACCGAGCACTTCGCCCGAGGCGGCACTCAATTGGTGCCCAGTGCGCCGCCAGCCGGTTGGTCTGCAACGTAGTCCATCGGCGGGCCGTCTCCGTGACCGACGTCGCGATGGGCCACTGCGGTGGCCAGCGCGGTTCCGTTCTGGATGGTCCCGATGATGTCCACTTCGTCGTTTACCGCGAACCGCCCACCGAACCTGGTGATGACGGCGGTCTCCGGGGTCAGCAGATAGGTGCGGGTGATGCCGTCACGGCCGCGAGCCGTCACCGACCCTTCGGACACCGCCACCAGCGTTCCCTGCTGGGTGATGTGCTGCTGAGCACCCGCCGGCGCCGTGTGTGGCGAGGTGAGCACATTCACCAACAAGGCGGCCAGTGCCGCGGCCACAATTGTCGAGCCGAAAACAATGCTCCAGGCTTTCCCGAATGCGCCGCGCAAGGGATTTGTTTCCCGTGGCTCACGCAGCAGGTGCCTGGCACTCATCTTCGGTCCCTCTTCCAGCGGTTTCGGTCCACCGGACAAACGCTTGTCGAATCGAAAGGTCGCTTTCGGAATTACCCGAAGGGTTGTGCCGGTAAACCGGGGCCGCGCTTTTCGACCCCGGATTTCACCGCGTCTACTAACCCGTGGTCGCAGCCGGAATGTCCCCATTCACGCGCTGCCGCAACTCGCTGAAGGCGGCGACGAACGCATCGGTCACCTCGTGGGTGTCCTTGAAGGTCGCGTCGTCGGCCAGTACCGAGACGCTCAACTGGTCGACGTAACTCCAGACGGTGATATTCAGGGCCGACCCGGCCGCCAATGGCCCGACGGAGTAGAAATCGGTGACCACGGCCCCGGCGATGCGGCCCCGCTCACGCGGGCCCGGGACGTTGGAGACGATCAGGTTGAACAACTGGTTGGGCGCCTCACGACGCGACATCCACCCGAACGTCGCGCGGGTGAGAGTGGGCGGGATGAACTCCAGCCAGCGGCCCACCAGCGTCGGTCCCAGTAGTTGGTGGTCTTCCTTGGCGATCCGCGTGGAGGTGCGGATGAGGTTCAGCCGGTCCAGCGGGTCGTGGACGTGCACGGGCAAGGAGACCAGCATGGTGGCCAGCGCATTGCCCACGATCCGGTCCGGCGAGGTGTCGGTGGCGGTGGGTATCGACGCGATCAGTGGCCGGTTGGTGGGTTCGTCGTAGTTCAGCAACACCCGGCGCAGCGCGCCCGCCGCCACGGTGAGCACCAGGTCGTTGATGGTCACCTCGAGCTTCTTGCTGACCGTTTTGACGTCCGCCAGCGGTAGTACAGCGCTGGCGAAGGTCCGTCCCGGCGCGAGCTTGTGGTTGAGGAAAGTGGGCGGCGGATCGAACCGGGCAGCCAGGTCCGGGTGCGTCAGTCGCTGCCGCGCGCGCCGCTGCAGCCGGTAGGCGCCGACGACTCCGTCGCGCACCGCCGACGGCAGCGTCCGGATCCGGGCAACGTGGTCCTGGGCCGCGAAACGCACCACGTCCCGCATTCTCGGAGCGGCGAAGCAGCCCCCGGCATCCTCGGGCGCTGAGCCGGTGTCGGACCACTGCAAGGTCCGTACCATCAGGTTCGCCGAGGCGACGCCGTCGGCCAGGACGTGGTGGATCTTGCCGATCACGGCGACGCGCTGATCGGCGAGACCCTCGGCGAAATAGAACTGCCACAGCGGGCGTCCGCGGTCCAGCGGCGTACTGGCGACCTGGCCGATGACCGCGTCCAGTTCGCGCCGTCCACCCGGGGCGGGCACCTGCACCCGCTGCAGGTGATAGTCCAGGTCGAGGTCCGCCTCTTCGTGCCAGACGGGGCGGTGCAGGTGCCACGGGGTCGTCACCAACTGGTAGTGCATGGGCTCCAGCACCGGCAGCCGGGCACGGAAAACCTCGCGGAACGCGTCGAAAGTCGGCTTGCCCTCGAACCCGGTGGTGTCCACGACCGCCACCTTCAGGGTGTGCTGGTGCACGTTGGGCGTCTCACTGGCCAGCATCAGCACATCCCAACCGCTGAGTCGCTTCACCGGCCCGCCTCCCTTATCTGGCCGCCCGCGCGACGTTCCGGGGCGAGGGAAGCCGGTCGTGGACCGACTCGATGGCCTTGGCGAGCCCTGGGACGAACGCGGCCGGCTGCAGGGTGCACCCGGCATGGCCGGCGTCCACCGGGATCATCTCGGCATCCGGGATGCGCTCGGCCAACCACTTCTGCCGCTGCACACCGAAGGCACGGTCCTTCATCGTCACCACGATCGCAGTCGGCACATCGATATCGCCGACCCAGGTGGTCGAGTCGAAACGGACCACTTCGGCGATGGCACGGGTGATGCCGCCCGGCGATGTGGCGCGAGCTTGATTGAGCACCCACTGATAGTCGGCGAACAGCCCGGTGGGCACCGCCGCCGCCGGCCCGCCGGGGCGGGGTGCGGGGGTGAGCGTTTCAATGAGGGCAGCGAACAGACCGGTGGCGACGCGCTCATAGCGGGCCCGGCTCACGGCCGCGGTCGCCGCGCACAGCACCAGCCCGTCGACCCGCTCCCGATGGCGCCGCCACACCAGCTGGGCGATCAGGGAGCCCATGGAGTAACCGACCGGCACGAAGCTGGGGATATCGAGCACGTCGGCCAAGGCGGCGACGTCGTCCGCGCAGTCCTCGAACAACATCCGGGGCGGCGAAATCCCCTGACCGTGACACCGCTGGTCGAAGATCACCACGCGCCCGAATTCGCGCACCACGTCCAGCGCCGGGTACCAGGTCATCAGGCCGGTGCAGGCGAGCGAGTGCAGCAGGACGTAGGTCGGTCCATCGCTGGGTCCCGAGTCGAGGACGTAGGTGCTGCCCCGGCCCGGGAGGTCGACGACCAGCCCTTCCGGGAGCTGGCCGACCGGAGCCAACGCGGGCACCTTTGGCAGCCGCGGCAGTGGGATTCCTCGTGGACGGACGCTGACGATGGGGGTTATTAGAACAGGTGCCGCCGTCAGAACCAACCGGAATATCCGGGGATGCGACGTCGTTGCTCATCCCGACGGCGCCGGATACTTCCCCCGGGTACCACACCAGAACCGTCGCTTCGAGCGACCACTTGCCGAGAGGCGCGAAACCGGCACCGTCGCTTTACTTGCCCCAGGACATCACGCGGGGTTTCATTCCAAGACGAAGACCGGGATCTGCCGGGTCGTCTTGGTCTGGTACTCGGCGTACGGCGGGTATGCCTCGACGGCGCGCCGCCACCACTCCTCGCGCTCGGCGCCCGCGAGTTCGCGCGCGGTGAGATTGTGGACGTTCTCGCCGTCCTGCACCGTCAGTGCCGGGTTGGCCTTGACGTTGTGGTACCACGCCGGGTGTTCGGGCGCACCGCCTTTCGACGCGACGATGGCATAGCGGCCGTCGTGCTCGACGCGCATCAGCGGCACGTAGCGCTTCTTGCCGGATTTCGCGCCCGTCATGGTGAGCAGCACGACAGGCTTGTCGAAAATCTCGACCCCGTCGGTGGTGCCCTGCCTGAGAATCCGTTCGGTCTGCTCGCGTACCCAATCAGTGGGGCTCAGCTCAACGTTTTCAGCCATAACCTTTTTTAACGCATCGGCGCGGTCCGTCAATTCCCCTGCCCGCCGAACCAGGTGGTCAGGGCGTCCGTGAGCCCGGGATAGGGGGCGTCTGCGGCCCACGCGACATGCCCGTCTGGCCGGATCAGGACGGCGGCAGGAAGGGTCACCTCGCCAAGCACCGGAAGCTCGCAATTCGCAGCATGTTTCGCATCCACCACCCGCACCCGGTCGGCCCACCCCGTGATGTCGACCCCGCCATGGTCTCCGAAGTTGAGCAGCACGGGCCGGGCTCTGTGCAGTAATCGGTAGACCCGGGCGGGCCCGTCTGCCGTCGTCAGGTCGAGATCGGGCATCCGTCGTCCCAGCAGCGGATGTCCGTCACCGAGGTCGTACCGGATGTCCAGGCCGGACATCATGGCACCGACGCGCCTCCGGGGCTCCGCCATACCGAGCAGTTCGGCGGTGGTTTCGCGCAGCGCATCGGTGCGGTCGTCCGCGCGGAGCAGCGCCATCTGGGCCATCGCGTTGCGCAGCACGCGTGCGGCGACCGGGTGCCGTTCATCGTGATAGGTGTCCAGCAGGCTGTCGGGCGCCATCCGGTTGACCACCTCGGCGAGTTTCCAGCCCAGGTTCACCGCGTCCTGCATCCCGGTGTTGAGGCCCTGGCCACCGATGGGGTGGTGTACGTGGGCGGCATCGCCCGCCAGGAGCACGCGCCCCCTCCGGTAGGCGGTGGCCTGTCGGGCCGCATCGGTGAATCGGGAAATCCAAGCGGGACTGTGTATCCCGTAATCGGTCTGGTAGACGTCGATCATCGCCCGGCTCAAGTCGCGCATGTCGGGTTCGCCCGCGCCGCCCAGGTTTCGCTCGGTCACCATGACTCTGACCGCCCCGCCGTCACCGGTCCTGCTGAGCGCATGTACGCCGAGCGCGTCATGCCGGATGCCCCAGTCCGGTTCTGAGTCAGAACCGATTTCAGCTTCGGCGAGCAGGTAGCTGGCGGTCGGATCCCAACCCTCGAAGCCGATACCGGCCGCTTTACGCACCAGGCTGCGCCCACCGTCGCAACCCACCAGATACTCGGCCCGCACTAAGGCCCCGTCCGCGAGCTCGATATGCATGCCTGCGTCGCCCCGGACGACGCTTCTCACCTCGCGTCCGCGATAGACGCGCACCGCAAGCTCGTCAACCCAATCGGCCAGGAGTTGCTCGATACGGCTCTGCCACAACGCAAGTCCGTAAGGATGCCGGGTGGGCAGGTCGCTGATGTCGAGCCGGATTTGCGAGAACCCGGCCAGTTGAGCCACTTCACCCTGCTCGATGAAGCGGTCCGCAACGCCGCGCTGGTCGAGGATCTCGATGGTTCGGGAATGCAGGCCCCCCGCGCGTGCGCCGACCAGGGTCTGGTCACTGCGACGTTCGACGACGGCGACATCGATTCCGGCCAGCGCCAATTCGGCCGACAGCATCAGACCGGTGGGCCCGGCACCGACGACGACGACCGCATGTTCGGTTCTCACATCTCCCCCGTTTCGCTGAATTTCGGTTTAGCCCAGCGATTTTGCGGTATCACCCGGGTCTTGCCGCAAGCCCCCCGGTGCGGTATAGGTTGAAGGTGAGGGGAGTTACGCTACGACCGATACCGCCAGCGGCACGGCCAGTTCGTAAGCGCAGACCATCTGGTCGCGGGCCAACGACTCCACCGCATCACGCTCATCGGCCGCCACCTCGAACACCAACTGATCATCGAGTAGCGCCACCATCCGCGAGTCCAGTCCCGCGGCTGTGACGCCCTGCTCGACGCTGATCATCGCCGTTTTGACGATGTCGGCCACCCCGCCCTGCAGCGCCGTCACGCACACCGCACGCTCGGCGGCCTGACGCAGCTCGAGGTCGGGACTGTTCAGATCTGGCAGGTAGCGGCGGCGGCCCGACAGTGTCGCCGCATACCCCGAGTCCCGGGCGGCATCGACCGAATCGGCCAGAGACTCGCGCAGCGGACCGGAAAGATACCGCAGGACAAGCTCTTTAGCGTCCCTCGTGGAGACCCTCAGGGTGGCCGCCAACTCACCGGCGCCCCAGTCGTAGGCAAGGGCGTGAGCTACCGTCCGCAGCTCGTGGGCGGCCTGAGCGCCGGTCAGCCCGGCGTCCCCGGACAGGTGGGCCAACAGCCGCATCTCCAGTGCCACGTAACGGACGGTCAGCAGCTCGGAGTGACCGTCGCCGGCCACGAACCGGGTGCGGATTGCGCGCAGGTTCGGATCGGAGGACGACAACGCACCGGTAGCGGACCTGGTGTGGTGGTAGGTGGGGTGGATGCGCCCTTCCGGGAATTGCGCCGGGTCCACGGCTACGCCGACAGCCTCCAGGTCGGCCAGCGTCCGCTGCACCGGCAGCTCCAGTCGCTCCATCAGCGACGAGGAATCGATGCGGGCCAGCTCTTCGTCGAGCACGTCCGCGAGATCGAGTACCGCGCAGGCCCGCAGGATCAGCGCGGATGGCGAAACCGATTCCAGCCCAACGGTTTCGTCAGGAAGCGCGCAGCGCATGTGGTGAACCAACAGATCGTTGAGCTCGCGGCTCCGCCGCCCGGATGCAGCAGATGAGCCGCCAGCGCGGTATCGGAGGTGACGCCGCGCAGCGTCCAGCCGCGGTTCCTCAGCGCATGCCGGATCCACTTGCCGCGGTGCACCGCCTTGGGCGGACCCGGATCAGCGAGCCACGAACCCAGCGCAGCCGCGTCGTCGTCGGTCAGCGCGGCAAGGTCGAGGTAGCGGCCGTCTCCGTCGGCCGCAACGATTGCCAGAGCGACGGCTTTGGACCGGTGACCCTCGTCACTGCCGGCCACCGCCAGGCCGAACCGGTTTCCCAGGCTGTTCTCCGCCAGCCAGGGCGCGAGCTCGCCGTCCCGCAGTACCCGTCCCCGCACGTCGAAGCCGTTGGACACGTCCATCATCTTTGGCCATGATTCGCCGACCAGTGCCGCGGGGTACCAGTAGGTAGTCTCGCCATTGCACCGACAACGAAAGATTCACGATTATGCAGGCAACGGTCACCCCCGAAGCCGAGAACGCGATCTCCGACATCGCCCAGCGCCATGGCCTTTCCCGCGACGCGGTGCTGGCCATGCTGTTCGCCATTCACGCCGGCGGCGGCACCATGGCCCAGTTCACCATTCCCGAGCTCGGCGGCGCGGGGCAGTGGATGCGCGGCGGCATGACGATGGTCGGCAACATGTTCGACAACGCGCTCAAGGCGCGCGTCGATGCGCTGTGCGGCGAGTTGGCGCAGCTGCTGGCCTCGACCACCGTGTTCCGCACACCCGCGACGCAGGCGACGGCCACCCAATTCCAGGGCGGCTTCACCTCCGGCAACTGGTGGCCGGCCGACCTCGGCGTGCCTACCTCGTCCGGCGGGCAGAACGACGTGCGCTACGCCATCTTCCCGGCCACCCGGCGGCTGGCGATCCACCTCAATGGCGTCACGAAAGTGTTCGACACCGACGAGCACCAGATCACCGGCGTGCAACAGCAGCAGGGTGGCGGACACGGGTCGGTGAGCTTCACCAGCCAGCTGGGCACCTTCGACGTGTCCAGCCTGAGGGAGCTCGGCGCGCAGCAGGTGGCCGAGACGCCGTCGTCGGCGCCCGCGCCCCAGCATCACGCCGACGACCCCGGGGCTGTCGTCGCAGCCATCGAGTCGCTGGCCGGGCTGCACGAGCGCGGCATTCTCTCCGATGAGGAGTTCGCCGCGAAGAAAGCCGAACTGCTCAGCCGGCTCTGAGCTCAGGACGGCCGCCGCGGCGGAAACTCGGCGCGGTTCTTGATGGCGTCGCGGTAGGCGTACACGCGGTTGGGGATGGTCCCCAGCACCGCGATGGTGTGCCCGCCGCGCCCGTAGGCCGTCACGAACTCCCATCGGTTCGGGTCACCTTCGACGAGTTGGACCGCGTCGTAGTCCGTTGGTACACCGAGCATTTGAACCTTGACGTGATACTGATCCGACCAGAAGTAGGGCACCTCATCGTACGGCTGTGCACGGTCGGGGCCGGCCAGCAACGTGCGCGCGGCGACGGCCCCCTGGCGCCCGGCGTCCTCCCAGTGCTCGGTCCGCAGGTGCCGCTCGTACAGCGGATGCCACCAGCCCGCGACATCGCCGGCTGCGACCACGTCGGTGCCGCCCTCGGCCCGGCCGGTGGCGTCACAGACCACGCCGTCATCCACGCGCAATCCCGAGCCCTGCAGCCAATCGGTCGCGGGCGTCACGCCCAGGCCGACGATGACGAGGTCGGCGGACACGTGCGCCCCGTCGGTGAGCCGGACGGCCTCGACATGCCCGTTGCCGACAATCTCCTCGACGCCGACACCGACCCGCAGGTCGACACCGTGCTCACGGTGCAGGGTGGCCCAACAGGGCGCGATCTCCTGCCCGAGGACCGCGGCGAGCGGGTTGACGCCCTTTTCGATCAGCACGACGTCGAGCCCCGCCGACCGGCAGGTCGCGGCGACCTCGGCACCGATGAAGCCGCCGCCGACCACCACCACCCGGGGACGCGAGCCGAGCCGCTCCCGGATCGCCAGACAGTCCTCCACCGTGCGCAGCAGCATCACCCCGTCGGGGACGCGGCCGCCCGGCCATTGGCGCGGGACCGCGCCGCTGGCGATGACGAGCCCGTCGAACCGCAGCGACCAGTCCTGGCCCTCGTCGCGTAACCGAACCGTCCGCGCCGGCATGTCCAGCCCCACGGCCGACGCTCCGCGCAGCACCCGGGCGTCGACCTCGAATTGCGGGGCGAGGTCGATGCCGGCCCGGTGATCCTTGCCGGTGAGAAACATCTTGGACAGCGGCGGCCGATGGTATGGGGCGTGGCGCTCACTGCCCACAATGGCGAGCTCGCCCTCATAACCGTTCTGCCGCAACGTTTCCGCTGCCCGTGTCCCGGCGATGCCCGCGCCGACCACCACCACCTGCTCGAGCATTACGTCAGTCCTGCACGATGATCGTGTTGGGTGAACGGCTTGATTGCCGCCTCCAGCTTCGCGTCAACCGACCAATTGAAGCCGACCATTCGGCGGTATTTCGGGTGGCCTTCGTGATGAAGCGCGACCTCCGGCATCAGAAGCTCCTCCCCCAGCGACCGGCCACCGGGTGCAGCGGTCCCTTCTTCCGTCCACCGGGCCGCGTACCCAATAGGACTGTTGTCTATGCGTACGATCGTCGGCGAGTTCCGAATGTTCGCACCGCGGCCAATGAAACGGACCGGAGGTCAGAACCAGCTGTCGCGCATCTCCAGCGTGGTGCGGTCCAGGCTCTGCAGAAGGTCGAGTTGCGGCCCCGTTCTCGGTAACTCGTAGGTGTAGAAGTAGCGGGCTGCGAACCGTTTGCCCTCGTAGAAGTCGCCGGAGCGGCCGTGGGCGGCGAGGACCTGCTCGAGCCAAGCCCACGCGATGACGAGGTGGCCGAAGGCTTCGAGGTAGACCGCGCTGTTGGCCAGCGCGGCATCGACGTCACCCGCGGCGAACATCGACGTGGTGACGGTTACCAGACGCTGCCAGGCCTCGTCGAGTTGTTTCGCCATCGCGGCGGGCTCGCCGGCGAGGGCGGTCGCGCGTGACACGGTGCCGGCAATGGTTTTCGTCAGCTCCACGAGACCGGCGCCGCCATGTTGAGTTACCTTGCGGCCCAGCAGGTCCAGGCTCTGAATCCCATGGGTGCCCTCGTGGATGGGGTTCAGCCGGTTGTCGCGGTAGTGCTGTTCCACGTCGTATTCACGGGTGTAGCCGTACCCGCCGTGCACCTGGATCGCGAGATTGTTGGCTTCCAGACACCACTGCGACGGCCAACTCTTCGCCACCGGAGTCAAGATGTCCAGCAGCATGCCCGCCGACTCGGCCTCCGCGGGCGACTCGGGGCTGCTCTGGATGTCCACCAGACGCGCACAGTACAGCGCCAGCGCCAGCGCACCCTCGACGTAGGACTTCTGCGCCAACAACATTCGTTTGACGTCGGGGTGCTCGATGATCGATACCTGCGGCGCGGCAGGGTCTTTGGCGGTGACCGGGCGCCCCTGCGGCCGCTCACGCGCATATTGGAGCGCCTTCAGGTAGCCGGTGTATCCCAGCGCGATCGCTCCCAGCCCCACGCCGAGCCGCGCCTCATTCATCATGTGGAACATGTAGGAGAGGCCGCGGTGCGGCTCACCCACCAGGTAACCGACCGCACCGGGCCGCCCGCCGGGTTGATGCCGGCCTTCCCCGAAATTCAAAGCGGTATTGGTGATTCCGCGGTATCCCATCTTGTGGTTAAGGCCGGCCAGCACCACATCGTTGCGCTCGCCGATCGTGCCGTCGTCGGCGACCAGGAACTTCGGGACGATGAACAAAGAGATCCCGCGGGTGCCCGCGGGTGCGCCGGCGATCTTGGCAAGCACCAGATGCACGATGTTCTCCGACAGTTCGTGATCGCCGCCGGAGATCCACATCTTGGAACCGAACAGGCGATAGCTGCCGTCGTCCTGCGGTTCGGCGCGGGTGGTGATGTCGGCCAGCGACGATCCAGCCTGTGGCTCGGAAAGACACATGGTGCCGGTGAACCGGCCGGCCAGCGTCGGCTTGACGAACCTCTCGATCTGCTCGGCAGTTCCGTAGTGGGACAGGAGATTCGCATTGGCCAGGCTCAGCAACACGTACCCGGACGTCGCCACGTTCGCCGCGTGAAACCACGCCAGTCCCGCACCGGCGACCACGGTGGGCAACTGCCAGCCGCCCAACCCCTGGTCCATACTCATCGCCAGCAGATCGGCCTTCGCGAAGGCTTCCAGCGCTTCCTTCACCTCGGGGATCACGCTGACCCGCTCGCCGTCGAAGGTCGGCTCGTGTGCGTCGTTCTTCTTATTGTGTGGCGCGAAATATCGGGTCGCCAGATCCTCGCAGAGATCCAGCAGAGCCGAGAACGTCTCCTTCGAATGCTCCGCGAAGCGCTGCCGGGCCGGCAGGTCCTCGACTCGGAGCCACTCGAACAGCAGGAAGTCGAGATCACGCCGGGACAGCAGATTGCTCGCCATGTCTTTTGCCTTTCGAGTCGCTCCAACCGCAAGCGTACGGTGGAGGAAAGAACTTATATGAGCTAACTAAGCGGCGACGTCCGCTGGGGAGGAGTGGGCCATGGCCCGCATTCCGTCGGACTGGGCGCAGAAGCTGACCGAACGCTCACGGCGGATCGGCTCCCACATCAACCTGGCCGAGTTGTTCTACACCGGCGAGCGCAGCACGGCTGCGGCGTACCTCACCGAACACGGCTGGCAGGCGCAAGTCCGCAACACCGAACAAGCTTATGCAGCAAAAGGATTCAGCGTGCCAGACGACGAGTTGGCCGCCTTGGGCGATGCATCGGGATACCTGACCGCGGTGTATTCCGGCCGGGTGTGAAATGCACGACGCGACACGCGGCTCAAAGTCAAGTGGTCAGTGCAATGCTTTAGGCGGCTTGGTTGATGAGTGCTGTTAGGCGCTGGGCTGGAGTGTCGAAGTCTAGGGTGGGTCGGGGTCGGCGATTGAGTGTGTCTTGGATGCGCTTGAGGTCGGCTTTCGTGTGACCGCTAAGGTCGCTGCCCTTTTCGAGCCAGAATCGCAGGAGCCTGTTGGTGTTTTCGTTGGTGCCGCGTTGCCAGGGCGAGTGTGGGTCGCAGAAGTAGACGGGTGCCTCAAGTGCAAGACGGATGTCATGCCATTTGGCCATTTCGCTGCCGCGGTCCCAGGTAATGCTGCGTCGCAGATGATCGGGCAATTCGCGCATCGCCTCAATCATGGCGGAGGCGACGGCTTCTGAGCCGTGACCGGCAGGGAGGGGCAGCAAGATGGTGAACCGGGTGCTGCGTTCGACCAGGGTGCCGATGGCGCTGTTCGCGGCTCCGACGATCAGGTCACCTTCCGTAAGACTGTCGGGGGCCCAGGAGAGCCGGGTGTGGCTGAGGTCGCCTTGCGCTGTCGTCGCTTATTGGGAATGTTCGCCCGGCTCTTCGGGGTGCCCTGGCTGCTAATTGAGATCTGCGCTCGGTCGCTTGGTTACGGATGCGTCAGCGGGGTGTTCCGCGGGCCGCTGTCAGCAACCGAACTAACGGACGGAGCAGCGTGCCCGCACAACGAAACAGAGCTTGGGTCGGCATCGATGTCGGCAAGACACACCATTGGGCCTGCGTGGTGGACGCCGACGGCAACAAGTTGTTGTCGATCAAGGTCGCCAACGACGAGGCGGACATCGTGGCCCTCATCGCTACCGCCGGTTCCCAAGCGACACAGCTCGATTGGGCCGTCGATATCATCGGCGCACCGTCGGCGTTGCTGCTGGCCCTGCTGGCTCGAGCCGACCAGTCGGTGCGTTATGCCTCCGGGCGAGTCGTTGCGGCGATGAGCGCGGCCTACGCCGGCGAAGGCAAGACCGACGCCAAAGACGCCTACGTCATCGCCGAGACCACCCGCCTGCGCCGGGACCTGTCGGTCATCGACACCGGCACCGACCTGATCCGCAACCTTGCGGTGCTCACCGGGCATCGCGCCAACCTCGTCGCCGACCGGGTGCGCATGATCAACCGGCTGCGCGACTTGATGACCAGTGTGTTCCCCAGCCTAGAGCGTGCTTTCGATTACTCCTCGCACAAGGGAGCGTTGGTACTGCTCACCGGTTACGCCACCCCCGACCGGATCCGCCGCATCGGACAAACTCGGCTGACGAGCTGGCTGCGGACCCGCCATGTGCGTGGATCAGCCGATGTGGCTGCCCGCGCCACCACCGCGGCCAAGACGCAAACGGTCGTGCTGCCTGGACAAGACCTCACTGCCAGCATCATCACCGAGTTGGCTACCGCCATCCTCGCCCTTGATGACCGCCTCAAAACCCTCGACGCTCAAATCGCGATGATCTTTGCCGAACACCCGCAAGCGGCAGTCATTCAGTCCATGCCCGGCTTCGGGCCTTTCCTTGGCGCATCACTGTTGGTCGGGGCCAACGACTTACGTGCCTTCCCCAGCGCTGGGCACCTCGCCGCCGCCGCGGGACTCGTGCCTGTCCCTAATGACTCCGGCCGACGCACGGGCAACCTACACCGCCCCTTGCGTTACAGCCGCTCCCTGCGGCATGTGTTCTACCTCTCCGCCCAAACCAGCATGATGCGCGCAGGGCCCAACCGCGACTACTACCTCAAAAAGCGCGCTCACGGCGCTACTCACGCCCAGGCCGTCATTGCCCTGGCCCGCCGCCGCATCGACGTCTTATGGGCACTGTTGCGCGAGAACCGGACATGGACCGCCTCACCACCGCCACTGATTCAGGCGGCTTGACAACACCATTGAGATTCCCAATGCCCGGGAACGGCGCGGTCGGCGACCTCGGCGGGGCGCTGACTGATGGTGAATTCTGTGCCGGTGTAGATGCCGCGGCTGACCGGGCCGCCACGTTTCTTGCGGGTACTTCGCCGGGTGGACAAGCACTGGTGCAGATCTGCGCGCAGGCTGCCGCGGGTCTGCACGTAAAGGCACTTGTAGATGGTTTCGTGGCTCACTCGAGCCAGCCTGTCATCGGGGTGGAACCTGGCCAACATCTGCGCGATCAGCTTAGGGCTCCACCCGTCGTCCATCCACGCTTCGATAGTTGCGCACAACGGATTGTCTTTGAGCTTGAAGGCTTTAGGGCGCTTGGCTTTGCGGGCTGCACGGGCGTGTGCCATCCGGGCGTGGTAGTCCCCGTCGGGGCCGCTGTTGCGGGCGATTTCACGGCATATGACCGACGGATCGCGGTCCAGTCGCCGCGCTATCTCGACCTGGCTGTCGCCGCGGTCAAGACCACGCATGATGTCCACCCGTTCATCAAAGCTCAGCCGGCGACCCCGACCGCCGGGCCGATTCAGATCGCCGGGGTCGGCCAGACCTAGTGTGGACCTGCGCTTTAGCTTCATCGCTCCAGCGTCACGCCACCACAGCCACGCAGCGGTTGTCGACACGCCCATCTCCCGAGCAGTCGCAATCAGCGGAGCTCCCTGGCACACCCGGTCAAACAGCTCCCGCCGCGTCGCTCGTGAATGCGGATAACCACTCGGCATGACAACTCCCCAAATCAACGGACATTGTCTTGACCGTATGAATCCACCCCGGTCTTCTGTCGCGGAATCCACTCTCGGCGGGTCGACCCGCAGGACGCGGCGGGTCAACCCTGCAGCGCCATCGCACCCAGCACGAGGAACAGTCCTGCGCCGGCAGTGGCGCCCAGCAATGTCGTCTTCGGCGCTCCTGCCCGCAGAGCAATCAAGGACGCCGCGACGTCGGCCGCGTCACAGACGAGTCCGGCCTGCAGGACTGCCTTGTGTACCGCGGGCTCCGGATAGTGCAGGGCAGCACCCAGAACGAGATCGCGCACGCCGAACAGGCGGGTGACAAGTCCGACACTGGCGCCCTCGGGCAGTTTGCCGAGCCCGAACAACCGCGAACTGACTGCTGGTGCAGCCCAAGAGATTCCGCCGGCGAACATTCGTATGGCGGACATCGTGGTAGCGGCGGGGTGCTGAGTTCTGGTCAGGGATGCGGTCATCGGAGGCCGGCCTTCCGTTTGTAGTAGTTACTACAAACAGATTAAACCTGTAGTCGCGACTACAATCAAGCCCCGATGGGACACAAGTACACGCGGGAACAGATCCTCGACGATGCCGTCGCGATGGCGTTGGCCGAAGGACTCAGCTCTTTGACCTTCGGCGCGCTGGCCAAACACCTCGGCACCAGCGACCGCGTGATCGTCTACTACTTTCCGAGCAAGACCACGCTCATCACCGACGTGCTCCTCGAGGTCGGCAACAGGCTGCAGGAGACGCTCGCGCGCGCGCTCGTCGAACCGGCAGACGACCATCGGCAGCTGGTCCGGACCGCGTTCAAGATCCTGGCCCGCGACGAATTCGACCCGCTCTTCGCGGTCTACTTCGAGGTCTGCGGTCTTGCCGCCGCCGGCGTTGCGCCCTACCACGACCTCGCCGCACCGCTGACCGAGGGCTGGATCGATTGGCTGTCAAAGTTTTTCACTGGCACCGCACATCGACGGCGGGCCGAGGCCGAGGCCAGTCTCGCCCTCATCGACGGGATGCTGTTGTTGCGCCAACTCGCCGGGCCGGCGGCCGCGGACCGAGCCGCCAAGGCCCTGGGCATGCGGTGAGTTACCTCAGCGAATACCGAATCGGGAGGTGCTTGGGCCCGCCGACAAACGTGGTGGCGATCAGTTGCGGATCATCAGCCATCTCAATGGATTTGATCCGCGGAACCAGCTCGGAGAAAAAGCTGTTCATCTCCAGCCGGGCCAGGGCGGCCCCTAGGCAGAAGTGCACGCCGTGGCCGAAGGAGAGGTGCTTGTTGGGGTCGCGCCCGACATCGAACCGGAACGGGTCGCTGAACACCTCTTCGTCACGGTTGGCGGAAACATAGGACAGCAGTACGGATTCGCCCTTGGCGATCGGCACGCCGCGCACCTCGGTGTCGGCCTGAGCGGTGCGCATGAACTCCTTGACCGGCACCACCCAACGGATCATCTCCTCGACGGCGGTACCCATCAGTGCGGTGTCCTGTTGCAGGCGCTTGAGTTCGGCGGGATTCTCGAGGAGAGCCAGAAGTCCACCGGAGATCGCGGCACTCGTGGTGTCGTGACCTGCACTGGCCACGATCACGTAGTAGGAAATGGTGTCCATGTCCGACAGCGGCTCGCCGTTGATGGTGGCATTGGCGATCGCGGACGCCAGGTCCTCGGTCGGATGTTCACGTCGTGATGCCGTCAACGCAGAGAAATAGTTGAAGAAGTCCAGCAGCGTCGCCAGGACGTCGGTGTTGACCTCGCCGCGCCTCAGCTCTTTGTCGTCACCACCGAACATCTCCTGGGTGAGCTTGAGCATGCGCGCAAAGTCCGACTCCGGCAGACCCAGCAGCGAGAGAATCACATACAGCGGGTAATTCACCGCGATCTCCTGGACGAAGTCCAGTTCGGGACCCCGCTCGAGCATCTGGTCAACGTAGCGCTTCGCCAGTTCGTCACAGCGGGTCTTCAACGCCCGCATGGCCTTTGGACGAAACCAGTCGACCCCGATCTTGCGCATGTCGCGGTGGTGCGGGTCGTCCATGTGGATCAGGGTGCGCAGACCGATGCCGGCCTCCTGGTCCGCGAGCAACTTCTCCTCGAGTTCGGTGACCATCAGCAGCGGGCGCGGGTGGTTGGTGAAGAGATCGTTCTGGCGCTCGATGGCCATCACGTCGGCGTGCTTGGTGATCGCCCAGAACGGCCGGTACCCCTCGACGTCGACCCATGACACCGGGGCGTGAGCCCGCAGGTGGGCCAGTGCTCCGTGCAGCCGCTTCTCGTCGGCATAGGCCTCGGGATCGGCCAGAACCCGCGCGGCTTCATCCATGATCCGGGTGCTCATCGTGTCTCCTCAAGGCGCAGTGAACAGGGGCGTCAGCGTCTGCAGGTGGGCGAACGGGTCGGCGGCCACGGCAGCACCTCGTAATAATGTGGAACGATATCGTTCTAGATTAGGCCCGCGTCGAATAATGGGTCAAGATGTCGTTATGAGCGGCCGAACCTATGGCGGACTGAGTTCCGAGCAGCGTTCACAGGGCCGCCGCGCGCGTCTGGTGGAAGCAGCCCGCGCCCTGATTGCCGAGTCGGGCGTGGCGCCCTTGACCGTCGATGTGGTCGCCCAGCGCGCGAATCTGAGTAAGCGGTATTTCTATACCGAGTTCGCCACCAAGGACGACCTGCTCGACGCGTGTGCCGAGGAGCTGTTCGGGCGGCTGTACGCCCAGATGGAGGAGGTGCTGGCCGCCGCCCCGCTCGCCGAGCGGGTCGCGCGTACGGTGCGCGTGGTGGTGCACACGCTGGCCTCCGATCCCGCCGACGCCCGCTTGTACATGGAGTGTCCGGCCTACCCGCGGCTACGCGAACGTCAGCAGCGCGCGGTGCGGGACTTCAGTGAGTACATGGCGGTCCACGCAATCGCTTTCAGCGGAGATCCCAAGCCCGGAGTCGACCGGGTGCTGGCCACCCGCGCGCTGGTCGCCGGTACGACAGAGCTCATCATCGGCTGGTTGCACGGAGACATCGACACCGACGAGAACAGCATCGTCGCAACACTGACCGCCACCTCCCTCGGAGCGGCGGCGGCGCTATGAGTCAGGCGGCGTAGCGCCATGTCGGTCCGCGAACTGATCGTGCTGGGCACCGCCAGTCAGGCGCCCACCCGGTACCGCAACCAGAACGGCTACCTGTTGCGCTGGGACGGCGAAGGCCTGCTGTTCGATCCGGGCGAGGGCACGCAGCGCCAGATGCTGCTCGCCGGAGTGGCGATGAGCAGTGTGACGCGGTTGTGCGTCACCCACTTTCACGGTGATCACTGCCTCGGTGTCCCCGGCGTCATCCAGCGCCTGTCCCTGGACGACGCGCAGCACCGGGTACACGCCTACTTCCCGGCTTCGGGGCAGCAGTACTTCAGCCGGTTGCATCACGCCTGCATCTTTCACGACCGTGCCGACATCTACGCACAACCCGTCGCCGTCGACGGGCCGATCGCGGCGGGCGACTTCGGCGTGCTGGAAGCGCGCCGGCTCGAGCACTCCGCCGATGCGATCGGCTATCGGCTCATCGAGCCAGACGGCCGCAGATTCGTGCCCGAACTGCTGAAGCGCGTCGGCCTCGACGGCCCCGCAGTGGGCGAACTGCACGCCGCCGGCTCTATCGACTGGGGCGGACGGACGGTCGATCTGTCGGAGGTCAGCGAGGCGAGGCCCGGCCAGCGGTTCGCCTTCGTCATGGACACCCGGCTGTGCGACGGGGTCTACGCCCTCGCCGACGGCGTGGACCTGCTGGTGATCGAGGCGACCTTTCTGAGTCGGGACTCGGACCTGGCCGCTCGCTACGGGCACCTCACGGCGCGGCAGGCGGCGCGGGTTGCGGCCGAGTGCGGAGTGCGGCGACTGGTGCTGACCCATTTCTCACAGCGGTATCCCGACACTCGGGAGCACCGGGATGAGGCGGCCGAGGTCTTCGACGGCGACCTGGTCATCGCCGAGGACCTGGCGCGCATCCGGGTCCCCGAGCGGCTCTGATCAACGCCGGCTGCCACACAGTTCATGGTGGTGGAATCCGTTGCCGCCCAGCCTCTTGGCTTGGTACATCGCGGCGTCGGACGCGGTGATGAGGTCGATGAGGAGCGTCTGGTGCTCACCAGGCGTCGTTTCATCAAGCCGGGCACAGGCGGTGCCGATGCTGGCCGTGACTCCCACCGTCGAGTTGGCGATCGCCTGACATATCTGCTTGGCCAGCTGCTCGGCGTTGCAGGTCACCGACGTGCCGGCCAGCAGGAATTCCTCGCCGCCGCTTCGCGCAACGACCGCCTGTTCCTCAGCGGCGGCCAGCAGTGTCTGCCCGACCTGGACCAGCGCGTAGTCGCCGGCGGCGTGACCACGGTTGTCGTTGAGACCCTTGAAGTTGTCCAGGTCGACCACCAGTACCACCAGGTGAGCATCGATTCCCCGGCGCGCCAGCATCATCCCCAGCGCGTTGTGCGCGAAGGCGCGCCGGTTCAGCAGGCCGGTCAGCGGGTCACGGTCAGCACGCAGCAGGTCACCCGCCAGGGCACGGACCAGGACCGCGATGGCCAGCGGCAAGGCGATGTTGACCTCGACCACCAGCCACAGATCGACCACGGCCAGCGATGGATGCCCCTGGTGCGCGAGCCGTCCGGCTTCGAAGAGGCCGACGGCGGCGGCCACCGCGAAGTTGTACAGCACGAATCCGGTCGTGTGGAAGAACGCCATGTATGCACCGAAGGTGGCGAAGGCGATGCACCCGATCAACGCCGCCAGCGGCTTGGGATGCGCAAGACAGGCCAACGCCACCGCGACATTGCACGTCATGGCATAGGCAACCGACTGAGCGCGGGTCGGCCACCGCCACACCCACAGCAGCGCTCCCGCTGTGCCGCCGGCAACGGCAGCCCAGGTCATGGCGACCGGTATCGCGCCGCGCGGCCCGTCGGAGCCGTACAACAGCACCAGCAGACACAACACCAGCGAGGTGGAAATGGAGGCCATCAACATCCGGGTGGTTCCGCTGATTCCGCGCGCAGCCAGGTAGCCGGATAGCCAGTCAAACTGATCCGCCCGCTGCCAACGGTTGAAGATCCCAGGTCGACGCTTAATTGCCACCACCGATATCAGAGTTTCGCCGGCCCGCCAATCCCCTTGCCCCGAGGCCGGACACGCAGATTATTGCTGATACCCGATGCGTTGGCGACTACCCGAATTCAGGCGGAACCCGATCCGACCATGGCGCCGCCTGTTCCAACTGCGCCGCCAGTCGGATCAACAGGGATTCGCCACCCAGTGGTGCTACGAACTGGACGCCTAGCGGCAGCGACTCGGCAGTCCAGTGCAGCGGCAGTGATATCGCCGGGCGACCGGTCAGGTTGGCCAGTTGGGTGTAGGGCACCCAACCCAGGTTCTTCTCCACCAGGTCGTCGACGATCTTGGTGTGGCGCAGCAGACCGGCGGTGCGCGTCTTGATCATCGCGTCAGATGCGCGTTGCAGTACCGCGGGCAGGTCGAACTCACCGATCTTGGGCGGCGGGGTCGCCAGCGTCGGAGTCAGTAGCAGGTCGTACGACTCGAAGAATTCGCTCAGCCGCAGGGTGTGCTGGTGACGCCTTTCCACGGCGTCCACGTAGTCGAGGCTGCCGGTCGCGCGGCCGACCGCCGCCATGATGAGCGTGTCGCGCTCGAACGACTCGTTGCCGGCACCGGTCAGGCGCTTGGCCTCGTCCACGTCCCAAGCAAGGTGGACGAACCAGGTGAGCAGGAAGTCCCGGGCAAGCGCGGCGTCGTCGTAGGGAGCCTGCGGCAGTTCCTCGACGTGGTGTCCGAGTGCGATGAGGGTCTGGACCGTGGCCTCGACGGCGGCGAACGCCTCCCGGTGCGGATTCGGCGTGATCGCCGACGGCACTCGTACCCCAATCCGAAGCTTCCCCGGATCCTGGCCCACCACGGACGCGAACGGTGTGTCGGGCAGGGCAGGAATGTAGGGCCCGAACGGCTCGCCTCCGCAGATGACGTCCAGCATCGCCGCGGTGTCACGCACCGTTCGCGACACCACACCCTGCACCGCCGCCCCGTGCATGGATTCGCTGGTCGTCGGGCCCATCGGGGTGAGGCCGCGCCCAGGTTTCAGGCCGACCAGGCCGCAGCACGCCGCCGGGATGCGGATGGACCCGCCGCCGTCGTTTGCCCCGGCGCACGGCACGATCCCGGCCGCGACGGCCGCGGCCGACCCTCCCGAGGATCCACCCGGCGTTCGCTGGAGGTCCCACGGGTTGCGCGCCGGGCCCCACGCCTCCGATTCGGTGATCCCTTTCGCACCGAACTCCGGGAGATTCGTCTTGCCGAAAATGACCAGCCCGGCGTCTATCCAGCGCTGCACGATGGTCGAATGCTCGGCGATCGGCGTCGACATCAACGCGCGGCACCCTTGCGAGCTGGGCAGGCCGGCATAGTCCTGGGCGAGGTCCTTGATCAGGAAAGGAACACCGGCGAACGGGCCTTGCAGCTGGTCAGCAGGCGCGGCCGGAACATCGCGCACGATCGCGTTGATCCGCGGGTTGACGGCCGCGGCCCGGTCCCGGGCCAGCGTGAGCAACTCGGCAGCAGATACCTCCTTGTCGGCGACCAGTTTCGCCAGCCCCGTGGCATCGTAGGTCCGGTACTCGTCGAAGTTCATGCTCTGACCGTAGGGCCCGGAGTCGGCTTTCGGCTAAGCCTTGTTTCGGAATCCGCGATACCGGCGATCCCGACGGGATGGATCCCCAGCAGCAAGACGAAAACGCGCCGGTGCCCGAGGACGCGCGCGAGACGACGCCCGGGCAGCGCGCGGAGGAAGACCGCCTGGAACACCAGGACGGAGATCCCGACGCGCCCGCTGCCCGGCAGTCCAACGACGAGATCGCCGACGAAAGCACCCGTTAGACGCTCACAGATAGAGTCCGGCAGGCACCACGGCCCGGTAACGACCGTTGCCGATTTCGGCCAACAGTGTCGCCGTGCCGATCCTTCCGTCAGCACCGGACAAGACCGCCCGTCGGACGACTTCGCGGATGTCGCTCCCGCTGGTCTTCTCGGGTAGCGCACAGACCACGGCCGCCGTGTCCACGTCAGGCCCTCCAGGGATGTCGCGAATGAGGGCGGCCAGGATGCGCGCGGCATCGGCGCGGTCCGGGTGTCCGACTTCGACGACGGAATCGAACCGCCCGGTGCGGATTGCGGCCTTGTCCAGCGTGGCGGCGTCGTTGGTGGACGCCAGGGTGAGGATGCGGGCGTCGCTCTCGATGTCCATGGCCTGCAACAGTTCCGACAGACCGCGGTCACCGGACCCACGGCTGTGGCACCACAGGTCGACGTCCTCGAGGACGATGAGCACTGGGCCGCCGAGTCGCTGGGCCTCCTCCACCACGGCGGTCAGCAAGTCCTCCCCCGCCCTGGCCTCGACGTAGATGACGGTGAACTCACCCACGACCTCCCGGGCCACCACCGCGCTCACCGCGGATTTGCCGGTGCCGGGCGGTCCGCACAGCAGGACCCCGCGCCGTGCGCCCAGGCCGTGTGCCCGGAGGGCTTCGTGCCGGTCGCGCACCGCGGTGACGCCCAGGTCGACCTCCGTCCACACCTCGTCGGGAACGATCACGGTGTCGCGACTGACCGTCGCGGGCAGCTCGATCACCGTGAAGCTGAGCCCTTGGTTGTTGGTGGCGCGCACTGCACGTCCCCGGTACGGGTTCAACGCGTTGGCGCGCCGGGCGAGACGATCCAGCACCGCGCGAGCGTGCGCCTGGTTGTCCGGCGTGACGAAGGCGCTCACTTCGGCGGAATGCATGATGCTGTCCCGCGCCTCGATGTGCAGGACGCATCCGGCGTCCGGCAACAGCGAGCCGGCCGGGAAGTGCACGCGCAGGCACAGCGGGTGCCGGTAGCGCTGGTCACCGATCTCGGTTTGCGTCCACTTCGGCGGGTAGGCGTACTCGCCGGGACCGACCTCGCACGCGTCGGCGTGTTCGTCGATCCACTCCGCCAATGCCAGAGCGGTGGTCAGCCGGGACACCGGGTTGAGTTCGCGTTCCTCGTCGAGGAGATAGCCGCAATCCGGCACGCCCAGGCAGCGCGCGGTGAATCGTTCTGCGTTCTCTGCACTTTCGCGCTCGGCGACACCGACGAGCAACTCGCCAAGGGCACGCAGTGCGGGACGCACACCGTAGTCCAGACCGTCCAGCCATGCACCGACGTCATCGATCACCCGGCGGTGCGCGGCACCGCCGCCGGTGGTGCCGGCGGTCAGATCGGTCAGTTGGTCATCGGTAAGAGTCATCGCCTTGTCGTGGTCGAGGGTGGGCAAGCAGCGGTCCACCATCGCACCTGACCGAGGGGTGGTCAACTGGTTTTTGGTGGGAACCGTGCAAGGATTCTCAGTAGCCGACGACGCGACGGAGGTTCCGATGCCCGGGCAGATCCCCTTGGTCGACTACCTGGTGCTCGACGACGGCGATCCGCACCTCGTTGCGCACCAATGCGCACAGTGCGGCGCCAGGTTCTTCGATCGCCGGAACGCGTGTGCCAACTGCTTTGCAACGGACTTCACCGGCGTTGCAGTGGCCACCGAGGGCACCGTGCGGACGTTCACCATCGTCACCTTCGCCGCGCCGGGAATCCCCACTCCCTTCGTCGCTGCGGTCGTCGATTGCGACGGCACCCAGGTCCGGGCGAATCTCGTCAACGTCGAACCAGACCCCGACCATGTGCGGGACGGGATGAAGGTGCGACTGACCACCTACCCCATCGGCACCGACTCCCACGGCACCGAGGCCATCGGCTTCGGCTTCGAGCCGGCCGACTGAGCGATCCGCAAAGGAGCATCATGAGCGCCAGTGACGACGTCTGGATCCTCGGCATCCGGATGACCAAGTTCGGTAAGCACCCCGACCGTGACACCGTCGACCTGGCTGCCGAGGCCGCGATGGGTGCGCTCGCCGACGCCGGGGTGACGATGGCGGACATCGGTGTGATCGCCGCCGGCAACCTGATGGCAGCCAATGCCGGCATCGGACAGCAGCTGCAGAAGCAGATTGGCCAGACCGGCATCCCGGTGTACAACGTGGCGAACGCATGCGCCACCGGCGCCACCGCACTGCGCACCGCGATCATGGCCGTCAAGGCCGGAGAGGTTGCGTACGGCATGGCCGTCGGCGTCGAAAAGCTCTCGGGCGCAGGACTGCTCGGAGGCGGCGGCAAGAAGAAGTCCGACGCCGACGTCTGGGAGCCGAAGGGGCGTTACGGCGCGGTCGCACCGGTTGACGGGCGGATCGGCACCGAAGCCATGCCGGGAGTATTCGCACAGATCGGCACCGAATACGGGCACAAGTACGGCGGCACCAGCTTCGAGCTGTTCGCCCGGATCAGCGAGAAGAACCATGCTCATTCCACACTCAATCCTCTTGCTGCGTACCAGAAGAGGTTCACCCTTGAGCAGATCATGGGCGATGTGATGATCGCATACCCCAATACCCGTCCGATGTGCTCGGCCAACTGCGACGGCGCGGCGGCAGCGATTGTGTGCAACGGCGAGACGTTGAAATCGCTTTCGCAGGAACAGCGCCGGCGCGCCGTCAAGGTGTCGGCGTCAGTGCTGACCACCGACCCCTACGAAGAGGGCTGCCAGGTTCTGCCGAACGTCAACACCCTCACCCGCAACGCCGCCGCGACCGCTTACGAGCAGGCCGGCATCGGGCCCGGCGATCTGGACTTGGTTGAGCTGCACGACTGTTTCGCCACCGCCGAGCTGGTGCACTACGACAACCTGATGTTGTGCGAAGAGGGCGGCGCCGCAGACTTTTTCAACTCGGGCGCCACCTGGCGCGACGGCGCCACGCCGGTCAACGTGTCCGGCGGGCTGCAGTCCAAGGGCCACCCCATCGCGGCTACGGGCATCGCCAACGTCTGGGAGATCTGCCATCACCTGCGCGGCGAGGCCGGTGACCGCCAGATCGCGAACGCGAAGGTGGGCCTGGCGCACGTCATCGGATTGGGGTCGGCGTGCGGCGTGCACGTGCTGGAAAAGTCGGCCGGGTAACCAGCGCTACGCGATCTGGGTCGCGAGCAGTTGGGCTGCGTTGTACAAGCCGGTAACCAGGCCACTGAGCGGCGTGCCCGCGACCGGAACGGTGAGTGTTCCGACGATCGGCAGACCGCTCAACGACGCGGTGTAACCCGTGTTGGGAACGAGAATTCCGCTCAACGGGAGATTGATGACGGTGGGATAGCCACTGATGTCGAAACCGATTGGGAGCGTGGTCGTGCCGTTGAGGAAGCCGTCGGCGATGACGGCGGGTGCGTCGATGATCGCCCCGGCCGCTCCGGCCCAGTCTCCGGTACCCACCGCGTCACTGACGCTGGTGAAGCTGGAGTCGATCGCGATCAACGTGTTGACCGGCGCACCCAACGCATCGACAAGGAGCGTCAACGGAAGACCGAACGTCGCTGCGAGAGATACGTTCACCGACGGAGGAAGGAGTCTGATGCTGATCAGTGCGTCTGCGGTAATGGACGTGTTGGTCACCGTGTTGACGACGTTGGTGAAGTTCTGGGCGATCTGCGCCGGGATGGAGCCGGCGGGCAGCAGGTTGGTGAAGTTCTGAGCCATCATCCCCGGGATGGTGAGGATCGGTAACAGGGCTCCCACCGAACCCGCCGGGGTGACGGTGGCGGTGAGCCCGGGTGGGATGAGGGGGTCCCCGGTGCTACTGACATCGACGCCGGTGACGAACAGGTTTCCGACGCCGGTCGCGATGTCGCTCACGGCGCCACCGATGTCACCCGCCATAAGGGCCTGTCCCGCCGACTGGAAGGCGGCCGGCAGCCCCTGCAGACCGGCAACGAAGTCGGTGGCCGCGTTCTGCAGCGACGTGCCGATGATCTGGGCATAGGCAACCTGATTGCTGATGAACTGTTGGATGTACGGCGCCGGATTGAAGGCGAGAAATGTCTGGATCGCCGCCCTGATGTTCGCCGGCAGGTCGGCCAGCACCGCCGGGAAGTTCTGCACCACATACTGAACGTCGGCGGCGATCGTGTGCGCGTAGGCCATTTGGTTCGTGACGAACTGTCGCAGCAGCGGCGCGGGGTTGGCGGACCACACCGTGTTGAGAGTTTGCAGGTTTGCGACGGTGTTCGCGTACAACGTCTGATAAGCACCGCCAAAGCCGCCGGCGGCCGCGGGCAGCCCGGTCGAGCCGGATAGCTGCGAAAGAGCACTCTCGGCGTTGGCGATCTCCGTGCTCAGATAGGCTCCGGCAGCGGCGTTCAGCGCATTGACGAACTCCGCGTGAAACGCTTGCGTTTGCGCGCTGATGATTTGGAATTCCTCGCCGAAATCGGCGAACAACGAAGCGATCGCGGCGGATACCTCGTCCGCGGCCGCGGGCACTACCGCGCTTGTCGGCGTCGCGGCCGATGCCGATGCCTCGGCCAGGATCGACCGGATTCCCGCCAAATCTCGGGCTGCCGCCTGCACCTGCTGCGGCGCCGCCACAACGAACGACATGAGCACCTCCCCACCGATAATGTGACTTTAATCGGGAGATATGCGCGTGCGTGGAGAAACTAGATTTTCGGCACGGAATCGGTGGCTACCATTTCAGCCGCGAATTGCGCTTCGGTTCGAATTCGTTTCCCAGGCAATCACTTCCGAGAAGGATCTGGTGGGCCCGGGGGGTCCTAGGTCACGGATGCCGCGTAGATCTGTTCGATGTTCGCCCCAAGCTTGGCGTCGAATTCAGCGTCGGATTGATCGACCAGCAAACCCTCGGTGAGGGCACGCGAAAAGCTGGCGATGAGACCACGATTGCGCGCCAGGATCGCGCAACTCTCGTCCAGGCTGTACCCGCCGGACAGCGCGACCACCCGGAGAACCCGGGGATGCTCGATGAGCGGTGTGTAGAGGTTGTCCTCGCTGGGCAGGGTGAGCTTGAGCATCACCTGCGTATCCCCGGGCACCTCATCGAGTTTCGCACTCAAAGCCGCCAATAGCAGGTTGTCGGCTCTGGGCTTGTCCGGGCTTTTGATACTCACCTCGGGCTCGATGATCGGCATCAGTCCCCGGTCGATAATCCGATAGGCGTAGTCGAACTGCTGGTCGACAATGGCCTTGATTCCTTGGTCATTCGGCTCTTGAATGAACGACCGCATCTTGGTGCCGAAGATGTGCTTTTCCACCGCCCGGTCCAGCAGGGAATCCAGTTTCGTCATGGGTTTCATGAGCTGCACACCGTTTTCGGCGTCGGCCAGACCCTGGTCGACCTTGACGATCGGCACGATGCGCTTCTGCTCCCACAGAAACGCCGCGGTGTCCTGACCTGCGATGGCTCGGTCCATGGTCTGCTCGAAGAGAATGGTGGCCAGGACCTGCTCGCCGGAAAAGCGGGGACTCGACATGATTCGTTCCCGCATCTCATGGATGAGGTTGAACATCTTCTCGTCGCTGTCGTAGGCATTTTCTGAAATGCCATACAGCTTCAAGGCTTTCGGGCTGCTTCCACCGCTTTGATCCAGCGCGGCGATAAAACCGGGCCGCGATGCCATCGCTGCGCGTTGCTCGTCGTTCACTGAGCTCCCTCCTTGCGACCTTCCGTCCGGCCGGGATGACGTCCGGGCCGTTGCGGAAGGACCACTATCAAAACGACCATAATCGCCCCGATCACCGCAGAGGCCAGGGGCGCTCAGCCCGCAAGACTTGTCCTCATCGACGCTAACGCGTCGGCGCTCAGTCGCGCGAGTTCGTCCGCCTCTGCGGCGTCGAGGGCGGCCGCGAAAATCTCCGCCATGCGGTGGTTGGTGGCGTCCTCGACAGCGGAGTAGCGGTCTTTCTTCGCGGCGCCGTCAGCGAACGGTTCCGGCCAGGCGAACATCTTTGTGTACTCCGGACCCTTGTTGAGCATGTGTGCTTCCACGGGCGTGATTCCCGAGTCGGTCAGGACGTTGAAATGCACGGCCGCTCGCAATTCGCGCAGGATGAACATCACCTGCAGCGCGCGCGCCGGCGCGTCATCGGCCAGCGGCATGGTGCGCCAGCCCGCATACAGCGGCAGCCCCGCGCCCGGTGTCGCGGCAATGATTTTCTCTCCCAACGCCGCCAGGCGGTCCAGCCCAGATGCGCCGACCAGATACTTGCGGCCGAACTCGGCGGTCTGTTGCCAATATTGTTCGGCGGCGCCGGCGGCGCCGCGCACCGCGACGCCTTCTTCCCACAGCGCGGCGAGGGACTCGGGCTCGAACACGACGAACGCCGAACTGACCGTCTCGCCGCTGACGTCACCCAAGACTCCACCGCGACCCGCGACGTATCCGGCCAGTGGGTTCTGGTACCCGGCCGCGATACTCTCCGCGAAAGTCTCCGGATGCAGCATGAAGACCGCCACAGCCTGCTGTATCGGGTCCCCCGCGGCACGGGCGGCTTCGGCTATGCCGTTGTCGGTCATCGCGATTTCTCCTTCGCTGTTGCGCCTTTCAGCCTGAGACAATCTCCTCATGGGCGTCAAGGCACAAGACGAAGAGGGGTGCCCGTGCGGATCTGGCAGCGGCTACGCCGACTGCTGCCGGCCACTGCACGCCGGCGAACGGGACGCCGACACCGCACTGGCGTTGATGCGGTCACGCTTCAGCGCCTTCGCCGTCGGCGACGCCGATTACCTTTCCGCGAGCTGGCATCCCCGCACGCGACCAAAGCGGCTGCACCTGGACAGCGACGTCGTGTGGCGTCGGCTGCAGATCGTCGACACCGAAGCCGGTACCCACGATGACACGACCGGAGTGGTCGAGTTCCGCGCCCAGTATGTGCGGGACGGCAAGCGCCAGATCCTGCATGAACGCAGCCGATTCACCCGGGAGAAGGGCCGCTGGCTGTATGTCGACGGAGACGTAGGTGACTGAGGATCTTCACCAGCCCTGCGACGCCAACCAGGTGCGAATGCGCTCCGCTACCGCGGGCCAGCGGGGCTCGAGCATCATGTCGTGGCCCATGCCAACGAAGATTTCCGCCCGGGTGCGGTATGCGCCGGCCGTCGCATGGACCTCACTCGTGGTGATCGAGCGATCTAGTTCCGCGCCGAGGACGAGCAGCGGCGCCGAGACATGCTGCGGCTGGGCGGGATTGAACATGGTGTCGAGTATCGGGCGCGGGCTCTCCTCGTCGAACCGTGCCGCCCAGCGCGCGACGTCAGCTTCGGCCGTCTCGGGTGAGAAGAAGGCTTCTCTCGCACGAGGCGGGGTATTGATCATCCGCACTGATTTTCCGGTGACCGTTGCCCTGGCCATCCGCAGCGGATGCCGACGTGCGGAACGGAGCATGAACCGGAGCAGTCCCTGCGGCGGCGCGGAAGCGAGCAGAACACCGGCCGGCGCTTGGTGCACCTCTAGATACTTTTGCACCACAAACCCACCGAGCGAGTGCCCGATGAGGATGGGAGCGGCGGGAAGTCGCCGGGCCACCGAATGCACGTCGTCGACGTAGTCGGCGAGCGAGACCTTAGACAGGCGGCCGGGAGCCGGACTACCGCCGTGCCCGCGCAGACTCACCGCGACGGCGCGGAATCCTCTCTCGGCGAAGAAGTCGAGGAAGTGCTCGTCCCAGCACCACGCGGCGTGCGCGGCACCGTGGACGAACAGCAGTGGATTCGGGTGGGACGCAACGCCGCGCCCCTTGTCGATCGTTTCGAGGCCGGTGGCCGGCGCCACGTGCAGATTGTCCGTTCCGGCGTTTGACATCGTCACAGTCATCCCCTCCTTGAGTGCGCCGAACACGACTATCGCCAAAGCGTCGCCGGCAACCATCCGCCGAACCGCGTAGATCGAGGTGCTGACGGGTCGTAGATCCGCTCCACCGCCGCATTGGGTTGCTGGCTACCATGAGCGCTACCGAGTGCAAGCGGTGGGAGTGAGCTTTTGACGCCGGGGACCCCTAACCTTCCGACGCAGCTGACGAGCTTCGTCGGACGCGGCCCACAGTTGGCCACCGTCGGTGCTCTCGTAGCGGACCACCGGATTGTCACCCTCACCGGCGCGGGTGGTGTCGGAAAGACCCGACTGGCCGTCGAAAAGGCCGGCGAACTCAGCGGTGAGTTCCCGGGCGGGCTGTGGTACGTGGACCTCGCCTCCGTGGTTGATCCCGAGCAGGTACCGGCCGTGGTGATGCGGGCTCTGGGCATACCGGATCCGGCGGGTCACTCCACGACCGACGCGGTGATTCACTTCATCGGAAACCGCAAAACGCTTGTCTTGCTGGACAATTGCGAGCACTTGCTGGATGCAACCGCAGCGCTTGTCTCAGCCGCGCTCAGCCGGTGCCCAGCACTGACGGTGTTGGCCACAAGCCGAGAGCCGATCGGAGTGCCTGGCGAGGTGACGTGGCGGGTGCCGTCGCTGTCGCTGACGGACGAGGCGATCGCGTTGTTCAAGGAGCGGGCCCGCCTGGTTGATCCAGAATTTGAGGCGCCCGAGGACAACACCGTCGCGGACATCTGCCGGCGTCTTGACGGCGTACCCCTGGCCATCGAACTCGCCGCAGCACGGGTGCGATCGCTGACATTGACCGACATTCTCGAGGGGTTACGCGACCGCTTCCGGTTGCTCACCGGTGGTGCACGTACTGCAGTCCGCCGTCAGCAGACACTTCGTGCCTCCGTCGACTGGTCGTACGAGCTGTTGACGGAACCGGAGCGAACAATCTTCCGACGGTTGGCCGTTTTCGTGGGCGGATTTGATCTGGCCGCGGTGCGGTCAGTTTCACCAGACATCGACGGCGACGGCATTCTGGAATTGCTGTCGTCCCTGGTCGACAAGTCGTTGGTGACCTTGCAGAACCACAACGTCCGCACCCGGTATCAGCTGCTGGAAACGATGCGCCAATACGCGCAGGAGAAGCTCGCGGAGTCTGGTGAAGCGGACCGTACCCGTCAGCACCATCGAGACCATTACGCGGCCTTGGCCGCCGACCTTGATGCAGTGCGTATCGCCTTCGCCGACCGCGTCGATGAGGTGGTCCGCGAACTTGCCAACTTGCGGGCGGCGTTCGAGTGGAGCCGCGAAAGCGGTGCTGCGGAATCGGCCGTCCGGATCGCCTCGGGGCTGCAACCAGTGTGGCTGGGACATGCCGAATTCCGCGAAGGCCGCAGCTGGTTGGATGCCGCGCTCGAGAGCCCGCTGCCCCCGGCGCTGCGAGCCCGAGCGCTCGCCGACGCGGCAATGCTCAATGTGTTGGTGGGAGTTGCGGACAGTGCGGCCGCGGATGAGTCGGCGGCGGTCGCGCGCCGGGTCAACGACCCTGAATTAGTCGCGTGGACGCTTGTCGCTTCCGCTGCCAGTCACGCCTTCGACCCCGCCTTCGATCAGACGGCGTTCGCCGAAGCGGTCGATGCGGTGCGCGAACAAGGCAAACCGTGGCGGTTGGTCGCGGCGCTGGTCCTGCGCGCACACGTGGAATACGCTGCGGGGCGCCCTGATTCGATGCGTCTCGCCGCTGAAGAAGGTCGTGATCTGGCCGAAGCCATCGGAGACCGATACGGGTCGCGGGCCTGCCGATGGCAGTTGGGGCTGGCGCAGATGATGTCTGGCGACCTGGTCGATGGCGTCGCGCAGTTTCGTCAACTACGGTCCGAGGCCGATATCGCGGCGGACCGAGGTTGGGCGGCCGGCAGCGCAATCTGCCTGAGCCGCCTGTTGACATATAGCGGTGACGTAGCAGGGGCAATTGACGTTGCCCAGCAGGGCCTCGCGGTATCGCCGGATGTCGGTGGTTTCCTTCCCGGATTCGCCCATGCTGCGTTGGCCACGGCTCACCTTGCTGCCGGGGATGTCGCTGCGGCGGCATCCGCGAGCGACGCATGGCGTGGCGCGGCGTCGGCGCAGCCCCGTACCGCCTCGATACACAGCGCGTTGATCGCATCGGTCCTGCTTGCGCGCGGTGAGCTTGCCGCCGCCCGCGTGATGGTGGACGACGCCGTGGCGACGACGCGGGGCTGGCACCGGGCAACAGCACTTGCAGCACGGGCCCACATCGCCTACGAGCAAGGCGAATTCGAACAGGCCGGCCGCGATGCGCACGACGCGCTGGCAGAAGCTGCCGCCGTTCACGCCTGGTTGGGGGTTGCGGATGCCCTCGAATGCTTGGCCGTGCTGACTGCCGACAAGCGGCAGGCTTGCCGGTTGCTGGGCGCAGCGACCGCTCTGCGCGCGCGGACCGGCGAGACACGGTTCGCCGTTTACCAAGCCGCATATGACGAGTTGGTGGCGAAGCTGCGGCAGGAAATGCCTCACCACGACTTCGCAGGTGCCTGGGCCGAGGGTCAAGGATTTTCCGCTGCGGAGATCATCGCGTACGCGCAGCGCGGCCGCGGTCAACGCAGGCGCTCGACTGTGGGTTGGGACGCGCTCACACCAACCGAACGCGACATCGTTGTGCTGGTCGGAGACGGCATAGCGAATAAAGAGATCGCGGCGCAACTGTTCATCTCGCCGCGCACCGTACAAACCCATCTCACCCATGCCTACGCCAAACTCGGCGTCACTTCCCGCGCAGGCATCATCCGTGAGGCGGCCCGGCACAGGCGATAGCGCTCCCTGACACGACGTGTAGTCAGCGGCCCTGAAATACGGGCGCCCGCTTCTGGAAACGGGCGACCTGCGCTTCGACCGCATCCTGGCTTTTCCACGCCGCCTCGAACATGTCCTGGTGGACGGGTCTCTCGGTGTCCCAGGCGCCGTCGTCATTGAGCACCCTCTTGGAGTGCCGCAGCGACAGCGGAGCCAGTCCCGCGATCTCCTGTGCCCATTGCTGGGCGTCCTCGAGGGTGCCTATCCGGTTCGCCATTCCGCACAGCAGCGCTTCGTCGGCGGGGAGCTTCTGCGCCGCCATCAGCATGGCGCGGGCTCGCCCATAGCCAACCAGGGACGTGAGTCGCCGGACCGTCCAGGTGTCGGCAGCCAGCCCGTACTTGGCCACTGGCAGTTGGAAGTACGCGTTCGGGTCGACCACACGGAGATCACAGATGATGGCCAGTTGCACACCGGCCCCGATGACCGGACCGTTGATGGCCGCAACCACCGGTACCGGCGTGTGGTCGATCGCCGCGTTGAGCGCTATCGCCTTGTCCATCAGTTCGTCGATGAGGTTCTCCGCGGAGGCGGCCCCGGCCCCCGACAGGTCCATTCCCGAGCAGAAGACGCTACCCTCGCCGGTCAGGACGATAGCCTTCACACCGTCCGCTGCCGCACCTTCGAAAGTCGTCCGAAGTTGGTCGATCACAGCAGCGTTGAGGGCGTTGCGCCGTTCTGGGCGCTGTATCCGGACGGTCAGCACATCGGCGTCCCGCGTGACGCCGATCATGCCGCCGCCTCCGAGCTGTTGCCGTCCTTGGTAGGGCGTCGATGCGACACCGCTTCTCCTTTCCTGTCAACTCGTGCCATCGCCACCTCGTGGCGAAGTGGGGCCTGGATCAGAAATTCAAGCCAGAGAACATGACCCGTCCGGGATCGTACTTCTGGCGTACGGCCGTCAGGCGAGAGAGGTTCTGCCCGAAGTATCGGGCCGGCGGCTGATTGGCCTCGATGTAATTGACGTAGCCGCCGACCGAATACTGCTGCACCGCTTGGTGTGCAGTGCTCAACCAGCTGGTCGCGGCGGACGGAGAACCGGCCGTTTCGACGTACCACTGCACCAGAGCGGACTGCCGTCGCCACGGAAAGGCGGTGGCACCCGGCGCGACGGTGGCCATCGCGCCGTCCAGAGCGTGCATGATCGCCAGCATGCGGCCGGCGTTGCGGGGGAAGGCATCGACCGCCGCGGCGATCCCCTGCGCAACGGCAGGGGTGATCGTCGTGAAAACGTCGGAGCCGCCGACATATCCGACTGGTGCCGGGTTGAGGTTGTTGACCGCCAGGTACCGCACCAGGTCGAGGTAGTTGAAGGTGTGGTTCTCGGTGCCGGTCGGTTGCACGCCGACAGCCGAAATGATCGCTGCCGCAACACTGTTGCCGGAGCCGGCCGGACAGGTCGCCAGGATCCGGCAATGAGTTCCTGTCGCGTCTGTGGTGCTGTCGGCCAGTGCCCAACTGTTCCGGTCGGCGGTACGCAACCAGTTCTGCCAGCCGACGAGGACCTGCGCGAACGCTTGCGGCGCGAAGTTCAGGTTCACCGCGTCGACGTCCTGGGTGGGGAACGTGGCAAAGGTCAACGAGGTGGTGACGCCGAAGTTGCCTCCGCCGCCGCCGCGCAACGCCCAGAAGAGGTCCGGGTTGCTCGAGGCGGACGCGGTGACGCTTTGGCCGCCGGGCAAGACCACCTGTGCCGACGTCAGCTGGTCACACAGCAGACCGGCGTGCCGGGACTGGGCGCCCAGTCCGCCGCCCAGGGCATGCCCCGCGGCGCCGACCGTCGGACACGTGCCAGTCGGGATGCCCCGTCCTGCGACGGCCAGCGCCTGGTGCACCTCGTATAAACCCGTTGCCGGCGTAACCGTCACCTGGCCGGTCGCAGCGTCGACGTTGACGTCACCCGGCAGCTGACGCAGGTCGAGCACCATGGTTCCGTTCGCCGTCGAGGCTCCGGTGTAAGAATGCCCGCCGCTGCGCGGAGCGACCTTGAGCTTGTTGGCGGCGGCGAACGCCATCGCTTTCTGCACATCCGCGGCCGATTTCGGAGTGACGATGGCCGCCGGCGTCGAGTCGCTGTAATTGGTGTTGAAAACCGCCTTGGCCGAGCCGTATTGGGCACTGTTGGGTTGGATCACCTGCCCGCCCAGGGCGGTGGACAGACCGTCCCAGCCCGACGCGACCGGATCGGCGCCGGCCCGGCCCGGCCCGAAGACCACGCCGGCGGCCAACGCACCCGCGGCACCCCGCAGAAACGTCTGCCGCGAGATCTGTGCCCGGCGCTGCGTCATATCGGGCATGGTTGCGCATGCGGCCGAGGTAACTTGGTTGCCGCGTCAGGTATCAGCTGAACTGTGCCCTAACCGTGACGCCGACCCGGGTGGGCCGTCACGGGGTCCGGGGTGCGACGAAAGGCACCAAGACTTCGTCAACCAGCTGGACGATCAGCGCATCGTCAATCGGGTCGCCGGTCACCAGCAGGCGGTGCCACAGCACGCTCTGCCCCACCTCGCGGGCGATCTCCACCGGCACATCCGCGCGCACGTCCCCGCGGGCGATTCCCCTGGCCAAAAGGTCGGCCATCTCCTTCTTGCGCCATCCGATCACATCGGTACGGAAGGCCTCGGCGAACTCGGGATCGTTCGCGGCGGCGGCGATACCCGCCCGGATGACGGCGGCCTGCGGACCGGTGAAGAGATCAGCCCAGCCACGCAGGATGGCCAGCATGTCCTCGCGGTAGCTGCCGGTGTCGCGGTGCGGGATCGCCGCGACCGCGGTCCGCAGCAGGGTGTCCCGCAGCAGCGCGCGGCCGTCGGGCCAACGTCGATAGAGCACCGCCTTGCTGGTGCCCGCGGCGGTGGCGACGGCCTCCATCGTGACGCCGGTGATGCCGTGCTCGGCGATCAGCCCCAGCACCGCCTCCCTGATCGCCGCGTCCAGTTCTGCGCCGTGCCGTCGCCGCATCGCAATCCCTTTCAAGAAACGCTTGCGTTTCTTAGCGCCTTACCTTAAGTTGGCTGCAAGAAACGGTACCGTATCTTGGAGGTTTGTCATGGCGGCTCGGCCAGTCCTGTACCCGTTGCGCACGGTCGATTCCGCCGCCGTGCGATTCACCAATGGCCCCCACCACCGCCGCCGCGTCACCATCGACCATCGGCCCCTGGCCGGCACCACCCCGTCGATGGTGCTCGACTGGTTCACCCATCTTGGCGAGACCATGTCCTACGGGGGCGAGATCATCGACCGGTACCTCGCGTGGCACCCCATCGATCACGTCCGCTGGGAACTGGCGCGCCCGGCGCCAGGTGGAGGCGCAGCCGAGGGCGCGCGGTTTCGGATCGTGGAGGCGTTCGGCGCCAAACCCGAGTATGCGGTCGACGTCATCGACCGCGTCGAGAAGCTGGACGACACGGGTATCCGCCTGGTGACTCGGGTCGCGGGCGTCATCGTCATCCAACTGGAGCACACCTGGTCGGCCGGTTCCGACGGCACGCACTACGTCTCGGTGCTCGACCTCGGCGCGCGCACCCCGCTGTTCGCGCCGGTCAACCGCATCCTGTGCCGGCGTTTTCCCGACGACATGGTGCGAGCCTGGATCAGGCACAACATCGAAGAGGTCGGGCAGCTGGAACACCTTCTGCCGCAACTGGAAACGCGGAGCGGATCAGATCCAAGGAAAGTTCAAGGATCCGTCAAGTAGGCCCGGCGACGCTCATCGTGTCAGATCTTTTCGAGGAGGCACGATGTCGCATCGCCGGTATGTACCCGCTACGAAGATCGCCGCGACCGCGGGCGTGGTCGCCGCTATGTTCGCCGCGTCCAGCGGGGTCGCTCATGCGGCCGCCGCTGCACCGCTGGGCTTTTGGACCACGAGCAGCGGATCCGAACAACTGCTCGTCAGCCAGAGCGGATGCTCGCTGGCCAACGCGGCAGGGGTGCCCACGACATCGGGGCCCTGTGCATGGAACCCGTCGTCGCGCGGCGGAATCCTGACAATCATGAGCAGCCAGACCCGTCGGCCGGCACCGGTCTACTTCAACGTCGTCTGGGTCAACCAGTCGACCATCACCGTCGAGGGTGACGTCTTCTACCGGCGATAGCCCGAGTTCCTACCGGCGATAGCCCAAGTTCTACCGGCGATAGCCCGAGAAATTTGCGCGGAATATCCGGTTTTCGGCCGATTAGGCTGCATCCGGACGGGCGGTTGCACGCAGTCTCCCCATGCCCGTCAAACCGGGCGAAGGAGTGGATGGATGACAGGCGACATCAACTTTCCGTCGGGCGACCCTCGGAATGTGCCGCCCGGCGGCTACCTACCGCCGGGTCCGCAGTACGCGCCGCCTCCGCCGCCACCTCCGCCGGCGCCGAAGAAGAGCTCGTTGGGCAAGCGGATCGGCGCCGCGCTGGGTGCGGTGGTACTGGTGATCGCCGCGAAGGTCGGGCTGCATGCGGTGATGCACCACCGCAATGCCGATCACCGGGCCAGCAGCAACGGCTTCGACTATCCGGTCGGCACCTGCCTGAACCTCGTGAAAGCGGGAATCATGGTCAAGCCGAGCGATGTCCGCGAAGAGCCCTGCTCGTCGCCTACGGCTCTGTCGAAGGTCGCCAAGCAGTACAAGGGCTCCAAGAATTGTCCCAACGACAACTACGGAACTCTCGAAGGCGGTGGCAGCGGGCTGTGTCTTGAAGACAATCTGAGCGTCGGCAGCTGCTATCACCAGGCGCTCATCTCACACATGTTTGCACCGACTGCCTGCAAGCCCGGAGTGTTGTCCAGCGACCCGACCTTCCGGGTGGCCGTCCGGCGCGACGGGGTGAACGACCCCGGGTTGTGCGCCGGGGAGCAGCAGGCGGTCAATTTTCCGGAGCCGCCGCTCACCTACTGCATGGACGTCCTTGAAAGCAGCGGGTGAACCGTCAGCCGGCACCCTTTCCGTTGTCGACGCGGTACACCGCACCATGGACGGCGGCGGCATCATCACTGGCGAGGAACGCAATGACATTGGCGACGTCGATCGGCTGCATCATCCCGCGCGGTGCGGCCGATCGAAGGATCAAGTCGTAGTTCGGATTCTCCGGTGCGCTGAACTGCTCGATCTGCGGGGTCAACATGCCGCCCGGGCAAATCGCGTTGACGCGCAACCGATCTGACGTGTACTCGACCGCCAGCGCTCGGGTCAGTCCGATCAGTCCGTGCTTCGCCGAGCAGTAACCGGCAGAATACGCCTGGCCCTCCACACCGGCGATCGAGGCGACGTTGACGATGTTGCCGCCCCGGTCCAGCAGGTGCGGTAGCGCGGCCCGGCACAGGTAGAACGGCCCGTTGAGATTGACGGCCAGGTCTTGCGCCCACTCGTCGTCGGTCATCGACTCGGTGCGACGCATCTGATGGCGCCCAGCGATGTTGACGAGCACATCGAGGGCGCCGAACTGTGCGACGCACTGCGCAACGGCAGTGCGGCAGGCACCCGGATCTGCGACATCGACTGACACGCCTGCGCCCCGCGGAATGTCGCCGAACACTGCGGCAAGCTTCTCGGCGTCTCGTGCTACGCCGAAAACCGTTGCCCCCTTGCGTGACAACAACCGAGCCGTTTCCGCGCCCAGCCCCGACGACGCCCCAGTCACGAAGGCGACCTTGCCCTCAAACGTTGCCATCGCACACCTTTCGATCGCTTCTCGACGCATTGTGCCGCAGCGCTGCTGGTGATCACCCACAGGGCTTGTGGTGGTGGTGTGCCCCTTGCCCACCCTCGTCGGCGCGAACCTGCACGTGGTGGTGTGCTGTGTGCTGTACCCCGTCACCTGTGCGCAATGCTGGGCTGCATTGTGAAAAAGGGAGTCGAACCCCCGGCACTGCCCATCGTGCGCCAAGACCGGCCGTTACCCGCCGGTGGGTTGTGTGCACGCTTCCGCGTCGACTACCGACACCACCTCATTCCGTCACCAGGTCTGCCTCCCAGTTGGCGCGCTGGATGCGCACGTCGAGTTCGCGCAACTCACGGGCGAGATCGTCGGCCTGCATACGCAGCTGCGCAACGGGCAAGGCGGACAACATCTTCAGTTCCGAGCGCAGCTGGCGTGCATATCCGGGCTGGTTCTTGCCGGCGGCTGCATCCGCGGCGGCCGTCACCACTGAGTGACGCAGTCGCAGCGTGTCTCTGCGGGCCAGTGCGTCGGTCAGGGTTCCATCGGAACCGATCGTTGTGGTCGCGTTGGTGTGATTGATCCGGCGGACCAGGGTCTCGAACTCGTCCAGCACCTCGCCGGCTTCGGCAAGTAGCGCGGCGGCGTCCTCGGCCGGATCTTCACCCTCCTGGAAGCGGGCACTGCTGACGATGCGAGCACGCAGCTGCTCAATGCGGCGCGCCGAATCTGCCCGCAGCGACAATGCCTCCGCCAACTTCATGATGTGTCCCTCGCTTTGTTGCGTTGAGCGGCAAGTGATTTATCCCCGAGTCTAGGTACTGCACGTGGCAATAATGGGCAGGAAAGTCTCATCGGCCCTGACGATTGAAGCAGGTGACCTGCATCTGTTGTGTAGATAGAGTTGTCCGCATGGAATTGCGTCAAGTCGAGTACTTCGTCGCGGTGGCCAGTGAAATGAGCTTCACCCGCGCCGCGGAACGCGTGCACGTGGTGCAGTCGGCCCTGTCTTCGTCGATCGCCAAGCTGGAGCGCGAGCTACAGGTCCAGTTGTTCGACCGGTCGCGGCAACAGATCCGGCTGACAGCTGCCGGCGAACGCTTCCGCACCCATGCCAACGAGGTGCTGCGCGTCGCCCGGACCGCGGCCGACTCCGTCAGCGAATTTCGTGGCTCGCTCTCCGGCACAGTGGAATTCGGCTCCCTGATCTCGTTCGGCCCGATGGATGTGGCTCGAGCGCTGGGCGAGTTCCACAGTACAAATCCGTTCGTACGACTCAAGTTGCGGCTCAGTCAATCTGGCGCATCGGCCTACCTTTCGGCGCTACTGGACGGCTCGCTCGATCTGGCGCTGGTATCGGTACCCAATCGTTTTCCTCCCCAACTGGACATGCAGTTGTTGTTCGAGGAACCAATGGTTTTCGTGTGCCGGGACGATCACGGGCTCGCGGGCCGGAAGCGGTTGCGGCTGAGCGACCTTGCCGGTGAGGAGCTGGTCAGTTACCCACCAGAGTTCGGGTTGCGGCGGTTGATCGACGACGCCTTTCACGCCGTCGGCGTGAAGCCGCAGACGTTCTACGAGGTGCCGGCCGGATTCGCCGACATCGCCGACCTGGTGGTCAACGGATTGGGTACCACCTTCATGCCCGAGTCGGAGGCGCGGCGCTTTTCCGCCTTGCGCTCCGTCGAGCTCAGCGCCCCGGTGATCTGGCAGGTGTACCTCGCCTCTCCGCCCGCCGGCCAGTTGACGCCGGCCACCGCACGGCTTGCCTCAGTCCTCCTCGAAGCGGCACCACACCCAGTCGACCGGCGTTGACGGGGAATGAATTCGCCGACTCCAGCCTTGCGTACCAAGTAACGAAGCGATTCGTGAACGGCAGGAAGGTTTCATCGAGATGAGCACGACGACATTGGCGGGCAAGCGAGCCCTGGTCACCGGCGGTTCGCGCGGCATCGGCGCGCAGATCGTTCGGCGACTGGCCGCCGACGGCGCCGCGGTGGCGTTCACCTACGCAGCGTCGGCGACCGATGCCGAGAAGCTCGTCGCCGAAGTGGCGGAGAACGGCGGCAAGGCGGTGGCGATTCAGGCCGACGCCGCCCGGGCCGACCAGATCGCGGCCGCGGTCGAACAGACCGTGACCGAACTCGGCGGCTTGGACGTGCTGGTCAACAACGCCGGTACGGCCTACATGGCGCCGATCGACGAATTCCCCGCAGAGCAGTTCGAGCGCTCAGTGGCAATCAACGTCGGTGGCGTGTACTGGGCCGTCCGCAGCGCCGTCAAGCATCTCGGCGAGGGCGCCCGGATCATCAACATCGGCAGCATCAACGCTGACTGGGTACCGATGCCCAGCCAGTCGGTCTACGCACTCACCAAGGGTGCGGTGTCCGCCTTCACCCGGGGACTTGCGCGTGAACTGGGCCCGCGCGGAATCACCGTCAACAATGTTCAGCCGGGTCCGATCGATACCGACATGAACCCGGACGACGGTGAGTTCGCCGAGAGCCTCAAACGGCTGTCCGCGCTGGGGCGATACGGCCACACGGGCGACATCGCCGCGATCGTCAGCTTCCTCGCCGGTCCGGAAGCCGGATACATCACCGGCGCGAACATCAACGTCGACGGCGGTATCACGGTGTGACGAGGGTGGTAGAGCTGCGCCACCCCGGGGATCACTCGCAGGGGGGATGGCTTCCCACGCCACGGTGAGTACCTCTTCGAATTAGCTCAACCGAGGAGGTCAATCATGTGCAGCACCAAAGATCCCACCGACCATTTCCGCACGACATGCCCGCACACCGGCGAGTACTTCATCGACCGGTACTGCTGGCCGGGTGTCTCGTCGATCGTCCTCGGGGTCCTGTCGCTGGACTCCGGAGTGGCGGCCGCGGCCTATCGGCACTACGAGTTTCTCCTGACATGCGGTGTGGTGGCGGTGCTGGCCATCGCGGGCGGGCTCGCCTGGCTCGTGGTGGAGCACCACCGCGTGATCCGCATCGAACGCGATTGGCTTGCCGCTCATTCCGTCACCACCGCCAAGCCGCCGCTGCGAGCGGTCGCCTAGGCCGCTAGCGTCCGGGTGCCTGCTGCGCTCTGTTGGCGCCGCTCAACTCCGGTGAGCGCGCAGCTGATACAGCCCGTGCGTGGTGGCGACGACAGTGCCGGCCGCATCGGTGACCACTGCGTCGAGGATGTAGTCGGACTTGCCGTGCGCCGCCGCCTCGGCTTCGACGCGGGCGATCGTCTCCTCGTCCATGGTCGCTTCCGCGCGTAGTGGCGTGGTGGCCATGGCCCGAAATGCGATGTCGACGTTCTTCACCAACGGGAAGTACTTGCTGGTGTCGAAAGTCGACAACGCGATGATGCCGCCCAGTACTTCGGCGACGGTGAATTGCACGCCGGCGTAGATGACACCGAAGTGGTTGCCGTTGCCCTCGACCGGCACCGTGGCGGCCGCAAAGCCGCGGCGCGCTTCGACCACCTGCACACCCATGTGGTCGGCGATCGGGATGGTCGACGACAGAGCGGAATTCATCATCTCGACGAGGGCGTCAGTCACGTCGTCGATCGTCGCACACCCGTCCTCACGTGCTGACGGTCGGGCGTCGGGCACGGGCCTACAGGTCTGGCGTTCCGAACCGCGGAACAATGCCGCGGTCGGCAGGCGCACCTTGCCAGCGTGGACTGCACAAGGTCATCGGGAGGATCGTGTTGTCAGACGATGTAGTCCACCGGGTCGCCATCTGTGGCACCGATGTGGAATTCGATGTCACCGAGGGTGAGCGGATTCTGGGCGGGGCAATACGAGCCGGAGTCTGGGTGCCGTTCGAGTGTGGTTGGGGCAGTTGCGGGACGTGCAAGATGACGCTGCTCGAGGGCGAGGTCGAGACATTGTTCGCCGATGCCCCCTCCATCACACCGCGCGACGCCCGTCGCGCCCGGATCCTGGCGTGCCAAAGCGCGCCGCTGACCGACGTGGTGGTCAAACCGACGTGGGTCGAGGCCTCGCCCCGTGACGGGTTCGCCACGCAGCGCTGCGTGGCGGAGCTCACCCAACGTGATGAGATCGGTCCCGCCATCTTCCAGTTACGCTTCGCCCTCGACCGCAGCCTCGCGTTCCATGAGGGTCAGCACGCCATCATCGACCTCGGTCACGGCCTGCGACGGTGTTACTCGATGTCAAACCTTTCGATGTCCGGTGGCCACGACTCGACCGAAGTCGAATTCATCATGAAGCGCTACCGCGGTCACGCAGGCAGCGAGGCGGTCTCTGGGCTACTCCCCGGAAGCCGGGTGAAGATCGAAATGCCGTACGGAGAAATGTGGATTCGCGACACCGACGCGACCGCATGTCTGGTGGCCGGGGGCACCGGGATCGCTCCGATACTGGGGATGCTGCGCCGCCTGGTCGCCGACGGTGAGGGCAGGCCGGTGCGGGTGGTCTACGGCGCCAATGTTCGCGATGAACTGGTCTGCTGGGAGGAACTCGCCAGCCTGATCGGACAGCTGCCCGACGCGGAGCTGGTCGGCGCCCTGATGACGCCCCACCTGGGTTGGTGTGGCATCGAGGGCCTGGTGACACACGCGCTCGAATCGATGCTCGATGACCTGCGGAGTGCCGAGTTCTATATCGCCGGTCCTCCGGTCATGACAAATTCGGTTCGAACACTATTGTCGGACAATGAGATTCAACTCAGCAGGATTCACTATGACAGTTTCGGCTGACAGTTTCGGCTGAAAGTTCGGCTGACCCGTCCGTCAGTCGGCGTCGGCCGCGATCTGCATCACGACGGCCTTGGGCTCGGTGAAGAACTCCCGGCTGAAGTTGCCGCCCTCGCGTCCGATGCCGGAGTCGCCGACGCCGCCGAATGGGGCGCGCAGGTCGCGGATGAAAAAGCAGTTCACCCACACCGTTCCGGCGCTGAGTCGTGCGGCCACCCGGTGGGCCCGGCTGAGATTCTCGGTGAAGACCATCGCGTTGAGACCGTAGCGGGTGTCGTTGGCGCGCGCGATCACTTCGTGTTCCGAGTCGAACGGCAGAACCGCGACCACCGGCCCGAAGATCTCTTCGCACACCAACCGGGACGAATCGGTCAGGTCGGTGACCACCGTGGGCTTGACCACCCAACCCTCACCGAGTCCTCCGGTGCGGATCTTGCCCCCCTCGCTCTCAACCAGATCGAGGTAGCGGCACACCTTCGTGTAGTGCTCCTCGGAGGCCAGCGGCCCAAATTCGGTGCCTTCAGCGGCGGGGTCCCCGATCACCAGTTGCTCGGCGGCCGCAATGTAGCGCTCGAGGAAGACGTCATAGATTTCGCGCTGCACGAAGAGCCGACTGCCGGCCAGGCAGACCTGCCCGGCGTTGCGGAAGATCGCCTGAATCGACCAGGAAACGGCGTTGTCGAGGTCGGCGTCACTGAAGACGATGTTGGCGCCCTTACCCCCCAATTCCAGGCTGACCGGAGTGAGGTTCGCCGCCGCGGCCCTGGCAATGGCGCGCCCGGTCCCGGACTCACCGGTGAACGTGATCCGATCGACAGCGGGGTTCTCGGTGAGCGCCTGTCCCGCCGAGTCGGGCCCGTAGCCCTGCACCACGTTGAACACGCCGGGCGGCAACCCAGCTTCCACCGCCAGCCGCGCCATGATGGTGGCTGATGCGGGGGTGTCTTCCGCCGGTTTGAGCACGACGGTGTTGCCCCATGCCAGAGCCGGCGCAATCTTCCACGTTTCCAGCATCATTGGAAAATTCCAGGGTGCGATCGCCGCGACTACGCCCGCTGGCTCAAAACGCGTGTAACTGTGGTGGTCGGCGTCGATGGGCAGGGCTTCGCCGGTCGACAGGCGGGCGTGGTCGGCGAAGAACCGAAAGTTGGTGGCCGAACGTGCTACATCCTGTCGCGCCTGGGCAAGGGGCTTACCCATGTCGTGGGAGTCGGCCGATGCCAGCTCGTCGCAATGCTCCTCGAGCAGATCGGCGAGCCGGTGCAGCAGCCGACCCCTTTCGGCGAAACCCATTCGCGGCCAGGGACCTTCGTCGAAAGCCCGCCGGGCGGCAGCCACCGCCACGTCGGCCTCAGCCCGGCCGCCCAGCGCTGCGTGCGCCCACGGACGGCGAGTCCACGGGTCGACCGAGTCGAACCGGTCGCCGACCGACGGTGACGATTCGGCGCCGTCAATGACATGGCCGAAGAACGGCAGGTCCGTCATGCCTTATTCCCATCTGCGCGTTCCTGCAAGGTCACATCCCCGGCGGCCCAATGTGTTTTGGGGACCTCGTACAGCACGACGCGGACGTTTTGTCGCGGCGCGTCCACGGCTTCCACCACGGCGGCGGTGAGCTTGCTGATCAGGGCCCTGAGTTGGTCGGGGGTGCGTCCCTGGGCCAGGGTGACCTGTACGAGCGGCATTACGTTCCTCCGGAGATGAAGATCGAGCCCAGGCTGGTGAAGTGGAAGGCCGTGCGGGTGCCGGGCCCGGCGGGCAGCGCGTCGGTCATGCCGCCGGTGAGCACCAGCTGCCCGGCCTCGATCGCCTTGCCGCGGCGGCCAAGGTCGTTGGCGGCCAACGCCAATGCCTCCGCCGGATGGTTCTGCACCGCCGCGCCGGTCGCCGAATCCACGATGGCGCCGTCGGCCTCGACCAGCACCGCCTCCATGGCCAGGTCGAGGTCGAACGGTTTACGCGCCACGGGTCCGAGCACGAAGGCGCCCGACGAGGCGTTGTCGGCGATCACGTCGGTCAGCGTGAATCGAAAGTCGCGATAGCGCGAGTCGATGATCTCGGCGCCGGCATACACGGCGTCCACCGCCGTCAGGGCCTGCGCGGCGGTCACGCCGGGGCCGGCGAGTCGATCCTTCATCACGAACACGATTTCCGGCTCGACCCTGGGATGGATCAACTGATGCTGCGGGACGGGTTCTCCGGCGGGCAGCACCATGGCGTCGGTGAGCCAGGCAACCAGTGGCGAGTCGACGTTCATGCGGCGTTGCTTGGCACGGCTCGTCAGACCCAGCTTGACGCCGATCAACTTCTCGCCCCGGGCAATTCGGCGGCGCAGGGTTTCGTCCTGGACGGCGTATGCGGTCGCCACGTCCAGGTCCGCCCACTCGTCGGTGATGGGACTACGGTCGAACCGGCCGTCTTCTGCAGCCAACAGCTCGGTGGCCGCCCGGTCGACGCACCAAGTCGTCACGGTCGCTCCGTCCGTCCGCCGATCACAGCCGTAACCGATCCCATGCCGGCCATGGTCGCGGTGATGACGTCACCAGGCTCGAAGGGGATCGACGCGGTGATGGACCCGGGCAGCACCACCTGACCCGCGTGCAGGCCGTCCCCGAAATTCCCGAGCACGTTGGCCAGCCATGCCAGTGAGTTCAACGGCGAGCCGAGCACCGCACCCCCGGCGCCCGTGCCGGCCACCTCACCGTTGCGGTGCAGGACACAGCCACCCAGGCGCAGGTCCACGTCGCCGAGCCGCCTGGCGGTGCTGCCCAGCACCACCCCGCCGCTCGACGCATTGTCGGCGATGGTGTCGACGATGCCGATCTGCCAATCGGCGATGCGCGAGTCGATGATCTCCAGCGCGGGCAACACGCACTCGACCGCCATAGCCGCCGCCGCGACGGTGACACCCGGGCCGGCGAGGTCGCGACCGAGGACGAATGCGACCTCGGGTTCGGCCCGTGGTTGCAGGAACCGGTCGGCGGTGATCGGCACCTGCTCCGGAAAGAACATGTCGTCCATCAGGTGCCCGAAGTCCGGTTGGGACACCTTCATCTGAGCCTGCATCGCGGGGCTGGTCAGGCCGACCTTGCGCCCCAGGATGCGGTGGCCGTCGGCCTGCCACTGGCGCACCTGCGCAAGTTGTATGCGGTATGCGTCCTCGATCGTCAGATCTGGGACGTCGGCTGTCAGCGGGGCTATGGGCCGACGGGTTTTGTATGCTTCCAATAGTTTTCGTGCCGAAGCGGTGACGACGTCGACCGTTTCGGCGACTAAGCCAGTTCCGGCGTGTTGCACCTGACCGACTCTAGAGACCGCGGGCAACGGGTGGCCGCGGCGTTCCGAGTCGTGGAACGGCCGCGTGGTTCAGGCAGACCGGAACGCGTAGCGCGCGGCGTATTCGGCCGGATCCCATTGCAACGGGTCGGCGGTGGGCAACGCGGTCACCGGGCGCCACTGCACGATCCAGGTACCACCCGAATCGTCGAGGACCCATTCGCAATCCACCGGGCAACCAGCCGCGGTCGCCACCGCTCGCACCCGCCCGCTCAGCGTGCCGATCTCCTGAGCGGTCAGCGCCGGCGCGCCAGCTTGCTCGCGGCTCACCTCAACTCGTTTCATTCCACCGTGATCGTTGTAGCGCATGACAATTCGCTTGTCACCGGCTGCGTAGCGCAGGATGCGCCCGTCGTCGGCAACCTCGATCCGGTCGGGTGTAACCACTCCCTGCACCACCGGCTCGCCGAATCCCCAGCTGGCTTCGATGAGTAGCCGGTCGTCACGGCCGGTTACCGGGTCGATCGTGAAGGCCACCCCCGAACTGCGTGCCGGCACCATCATCATGACTCCGACAGCGATGGAGGGGTTCTCGTCAGTTCCATCACCAAGTCGCTCGCGGTAAGCGATTGCACGACCGCCTTGCAGTCCTGCCCAGCAGGAATGGACTGCTGTGATGACCGATTCGGCACCAAGCACTCCCAGGTAACTTTCGTAGACACCGGCGAAACTCGCCTTTTCGCCGTCTTCATCCACGGCGGAGCTGCGGACCACGACCGGCTTTTCGGCGCCATCGCACAGCCGTTGGTACGCGGCAGTGATCTCGCTTGCCAATGCGGTACTGACACCGTCTGGTGCGTACGCCGTTGCGGTGACCACGAATCCGGACGGAACGTCGATGCCTCGGCGAATAAGTTCACCCAGCCGACCCATCTTCGGGCCGGCGTTCTCGCTGGTGGCCTCGGCAAGGTCGATAACTCTGTTCATAGGCACTCCCGGAGGATCGTGACGGTGCCAGCGGCCCCGTCCACAACAATCTCGTCACCATCGCGGATCGTCGAGGTAGCCACCCCGCAGGCGGTCACGGTGGGAACCCCGTACTCCCGCCCGACTATCGCGGCATGAGACAGTGCGCCGCCACTGTCACAGACGCACCCGGCAATTCGACTGAAGACCGAAGTCCAACTGGCCGAGGTGGATTCACACACCAGAATCTCCCCGGCGGCCAGCTGGTTCAGATGATCCGCTTCGCGCAGCACCCTGGCGCGGCCGCGTGCACAGCCGCGCGCGGCGGGCATCCCGCGCAACGTGGTGGTCCTCCGGCCCGCCGCCTCACCCCGCACCGCATCCATGTAACCGCGGTCCAGGCCGTAGATCTCGATCAGCAGTGGATCGTCCACCACATCAGGCACCGCACCGAGCACCTTCGGCATCTCCGATCTGCGATCGTGCCAATGGTCGAAGTACTGGCGTCGCGCCTCAATGATTTTCTGCAGCCCGTAAAACCCCCGCTGACGTTCGGCCAGTTCGACCAGCTCCGGCCAGAACAGGAACATCGTGTCGTCGTAACGATCTGTGCCCAGCCGCTGGGCCAACTCCAGAGCGACCCAACGCACCGGGAGGGAGGCACGCAAATCGATGTAGTAGTTGTGATCGTCCTGCCACCAAGGAAAGTTGGCGTGCTGCACCGAGATCAGGCCGGCATCGAAGACCTGCTGTTCCCGGCGGGCGAGGCGGCCCCGGGCCTCGTCGACAGCCGCCTCCCGCTCCTCCACCGCGGCCGTGTGGGCCGCATCGAAGTCATGCGGAGTCTTCTGCCGCAAGAATTCCGCGACGGTGCCCAACACGGGGGTCGGGTCCTCGATCCAACTCGGCAGCGCCACATCGGCCGTGCCTGCCGTGCGATATCCGTAGACGTCCAGAAACTCCGCCAGCCGCTGCAGCCAGCGCCGCCCATCGGCGTCTCGTTGCAGCGTTGCCGCCAATTCGTGGGTTGGAGTCGCGGCGAACATTGGCTCCACCCCGCCGGATCGGGCGTCCGCCGCGAGTTTCCAGAGTGCGCGGTCGGTTTCGCTGATCTTGGTCTCGTAGCCCTGAAGAAATTTGGCGACGGTCGCCGTTTCGATACCCAGCTCCCGGCAGACGCCCCGAAAGCCGAGATAGTTGGAGATGAGCGGATACATCATCTCGAAGTGAATCTCGAAGAGTCGCCGGTAATACGTCCGCGCCTCGACCAGCATCATCGCCAACTCTTCGTCGGACAGCGCCGAAACATCGCGCGATCGGAGTGCCTGCCAACCGATCTCGATCTCCGAGCGACGCTGCCGCCAGATGAGGTCGAACCGGTCCAGGAACCCGGGAAGGTAAGCGCGAACCCGCTTGTCGCGCGCGGCGATCTCCCGCTTGTTGCGCACCGGGATGACGGCCGCGTAGGTGTGGGTCCCCGCGATCCGCTGGGTCATGCCCCGTCCCGCCGGCAGCGGCATCTGCTCCGCTGCCCACTGGGTACCCCACGAGTAGCCGTCCTCATTCCAGATCATTCCCAGCGGCGTCAGCCCCCGCGCCCAGTGAAAGTCCAAGAACCAGAAGCGTTGCTTGTCGGCGGCGGAGAAGCTGCGGAACGGCTCGACGATGTACGGCGAATGACCGAACGACGGGGCGAAACCGGGATACCACTCGTCGGTGATGAAGTCCTCGATGTCCACGAGGGACGCCTATGTCCCCCAGGGCACGAGCCGACCCAACCGGCGCGTGGCCTCCACAACCAGCCGGGTGAACTGCTGCTCGCAGCGATCCATCACCTCGGTGCGACCGACGATCGAGAGCGCCGCGCGAGCCCGGCCGGTGTTGTCGTAGATCGGCGCCGCCACCGACATCGCGCCGGTCGCCACCTCGTCGCGATTGACCGCGACACCGGCGCGGCGGATCTTGGCGAGGGTGGCCTCCCACTCCTCGGCGCTGCGCACGGAGTTCGGAGTGATCGCCGGAAACGCGGCGCGCCGGCGCGCCTCGGCCACCGCGGGATCGAAGGCGGCCAGCACCTTGCCGGTGGCCGAGCAGTGCGTCGGAAAGCGGCGCGCCGGCAGGGCGTCGAAAATGTCTAAGCCCTCCCGCGATTGAAGCCGTTCTAGGTGCACGACGTCGGGGCCGTCCGCCACCCCGAGGTGAATCGTGTGCCCGGTCCGCTGCCGCAGATCCTCCATGATCGGTAAGGCGACCTGCCTCAGCCTGCTACGGCTGATCGAAAGCTGACCGAGTTCGTAGAGGTGCAGGCCAAGCCGATACCGGCCAGAGCCGGGATTCTGCTCGACGAATCCCCGGCTGGCCAGGGTGCTCAGCATCCGGTGTGCGCTGCTCTTTGCCACACCCAAGCTACGCGCCACCTCTGACACGCCGAGTTCGTCGTCGGTGAGAAAGCAATCGAGTACGTCGAGGGTGTTTGCGACCGACTTCAGCGCGTCGTCACGGTGCCGGGCAACCGCTTGCGGGCCGGGACGCGCGCTGTCGGTAACGCTCATGTGGACTCCCGTCCGATAGCTTGCGTCCAAAGTATGAACCACGTCACGCCTCTTCACCTAGGGACCAAGTGCCCTCAGAGCCGGTCACGAGGTCCTCAGCAACGGGCTGCGTACCCCGCCGGTCGCGTTGTCGCGGGCGTCGAAGAAGTCTTCGCGATAGATGTCGCGCGGGAACAACCGTTTCTTCATCAACATCTTCAGGGCGGCTTCCACCATCGGCGGGGGTCCGCACAAATAGGCGACGTGACCGGCGCAGGTCTCGAAATCCCCGTCGACCGCGTCCGTGACGTTGCCGTACCGGAAACCGTCGGCGCGTTCCTCGGACAGCACCGGCCGGTAGCTCAGCCGGCCGCCGGAATGCTCTTGCAGTTCGGTGAAGTAGTCCACGTCGTAGAGGTCCGCCCGGGTGCGCGCCCCGTGGTACAGGCACAGGCGGTGATCGGTCCCGGTCTCGAGCACGTGGCGCACCATCGCTTTCAGTGGCGCCAAACCGGTTCCACCGCCGATGAGAATGGCCGGTTCACTTCGCTGCTCGCGCAGGAAGAATCGCCCGTAGGGTCCCGTAAGTGTGACCTCGTCACCGGCTTGGAGGGACGCGAAGACCCATCCGTCGGTGCCCAACCCGCCCGCGGTGCGCCGAATGTTGAGTTCGATGGTGTCGCCGGATCCGGGTGGGCTGGCGATCGACCAGCTTCGCGTGACGCCGCGGCCGGGGATCTGCACCTGCACGTATTGCCCTGCGTTGAAGGCGATCTCGTTGTCGAGCCGCAGGCGCAGTCGGCGGATCTCGCGAGCACAGTCTTCGACCAGGGTGACCGTTGCGGTGAAGTCGCGCACCGGATGGAATACGACGCCGTCTTCTTCGTCGACGTCTGCCTCGATGGTGACGTCGCTCTTGGGCCGGGCCGTACAGATCAGCGCTTTGCCCTCAGCACGTTCGGAGTCCAGCAACGCGAACGCGGACGCGTCGCCGAGATCTACGTCGCCTTCCAGGATTTCCACCTTGCAGGTTGCGCAGGTGCCGTGGGTGCAGGCATGTGGCAGGTTCACCCCCTGGCGCAGGCAGGCTTCCAGGATTGACTGGTCCGGGCGGCAAGACACCTCGACGCCGAGGGGTTCAACGGTGATCGTGTGGCTCACCTCACGATCGTCGGGTCGCACCGGCCTCATGGCTGAACCCGTTCCGCTATGCGGAAAGGCCTACCTGATCAGGCCGGCGCCGGCCTCGGCGATGGCGCGATCCTGTTCGGCGCTGCCACCGCTGACGCCGACCGCACCGGCAAGTTGCCCGGCCGACCACACAGGTACGCCGCCGCCGAACACGATCAGTCGCTCGGTCTTGACTATCCCGTGCAGCAACGGGGGGTCGTCCTTGATCAGCTCGAACCACTGGTGCGTGGGAACTCCGCCGAACGCGGCCACGGTGTACGCCTTATCCTGCGCGATCGAGACCGACAGTTGGGCGGCGCCGTCCATCCTGGCGAAGGCCAGCAGCTGTCCCGAGCGGTCGGACACCGCCACGCATACCGCGACCTCAAGCGAGCGGGCGCGGGCGAGACTGCCGTCCAGAATCCGTTGCGCTCCAGCCAAAGTCAGTACCGGAACCCGGGTGAGGTCCGACACCATCAGGTGACGACGGACGTGAAGCGCTCGTTGATCTCCCGGCCGATGTAGAAGATCCCTCTGGCCAGTTGTTCGTTGGTCCAGGTGATCGTCGGGAAGTCAGGGAACGTCTGGTACCCGCCGGCGAACACCTCGTTGCGGTTCCCCGAGGGGTCGAAGAAGTAGATGGTCTGGCCGCGGGTGATGCCGTGCCGGGTGGGGCCGATGTCGACGGGAACATCGTCCATCGCGAACAGATCCCCCGCGCGCAGGATGTCGTGCCAGTCGCCCAACTGAAAGGCGAAGTGGTGCAGCTTGCCGTTGGGCCCCTTGATCAATGCGATGTCGTGCGGAGTGTTGGTACAGAACATCCAGGAGCCCATCAACTCACCGTCGTCGGACTGATCGGTCACCCAGCGTTCTGAGGGCCGGAAGTCGAGCACTTCGTGGAAGAAGCGCTCGACGGTGTCGGGGTCCTCCACGGTCAGCAGGGCGTGGTCGAGGCGGGGTACGCCGACGCCGACCAGATCGCGGGGCCATGCCTCGGGGTTGAGCACTCCGGTGGCGGTGCCGGTCTGTTCGGCACCGTGGTAGAGCTCCACCACATGTTCGGACGGCAACACGATACGCAATCCGTCACTGATAGACAGGTTTTCGCCGGTGCTCATGCGCTCGGTGATGACGCCGAACTGTTGCGCACGGCGCTCGTAGGTCTCGATGTCCTCGGCGCGTTCCACTTTGTAGCCCAGTTTCACCAGCCCGACGCCGCCCTCTTCGAGCACCAGCGAATGGTGGTCGTACTCGTCCCAGGCTTTGAAGTAGACCTTTCCCGGTTCTTCGGCCACCTGCTGCAGGCCAAGGGTGCGGTGATAGTGGTCGATGGCGTCCTGAAGATCGGTGACCCGGGCATGGACGTATCCCAAACGCATGACGCTCATTTGCTTTCGATTCCTTTCGTGTGGGGATGGGTTCCACACTTGCCGTTGCTTGCGGAGAGGAACAGCGCGACGCTGCGCAGGCTGTCCCCGGCGCCCAGCCGGATCACGACGTCGGTGACCGGAACGGCACGACAGCTCAAACAGATGCCGCCACGCCGGTCCGCCTCGGACAGCACGGTTTCGGCGACGATCTTCGGGTAGGCGACCTGGCCGGAGATCAGGTGCACCTTGCAGACTCCGCAGCCGCCGCGCCGGCACCCGTACTTGTAGGTGTAGCCGCGCCGGCAGAGCGCGCCCAGAATCGCTTCGCCCGGCTGGGTTTCGATCTCGATGCCGGAGTCCTCGACCGCCACCATCGGCACGTCAGCCCACCTGAAACGACAGGGTGTGCTTGTGGCCGATGCCGAGTTCGTGCAGCGACGCTTCGTCGCGTACCTGCAGCGGATTGTCGTCGATAAACCAGTCCCAGGCCGAGCCTGGTTGAAAGTCGGGATCGGATGCGGCCCATGGCTCGACGACGGTCTTTACGAACTCTCCGAACGGCATCGCCGTCGGGACGCGGACCGTTGCGGCGGAGGCGAGGAACTGGTTGTTGCGCCACCAGATGTGCACCAGCTGGTCGTCGCCGTACAGTTCGGCCCGCGACCGGGAGGGAAAGCGATATTCCCGGATTGCCCGCACGCTCATTTCAGCCACCTACCGTCGTCGTCTGGATGCCGGCGCCCTGGTGCCAGGCGATCCAGTTCTGCTGGTCGATCGAGCCGACATACTCTCCGCCGTCACCTTCCTCTACGCCATACCACTGCAGGACTTCGGGAACGGTGGTGCCGCCGCAATTGCCTTGGAAAATCTGGTGTACGGGCAACCACGCCTGCACGTACTTCTCCGGCTCCCTTTCGAAGACCCACTGGCATCCGTCGGAGCAGAAGTTGTAATGCTCACCCTCGTAGTCGGTGCTGCGCTGACAGATCGTGGTGGGGTCCCCCGGCTCGGTGAACAGCATGGGCACCTGGCAAACCTGGCACAGCTGCGGCAGTCCCTGGAACCAGAATCGACCGCCGGCTTCGGCGATGCGCGCGGCCTTCTCCCACTTGGGCTTGAACAATTGGTCGAAGGTGCCTGGGTATTGCTGCGAAAACCACTCCATCTCACCGGGTTCCGGGATAGTCGTGGTGAACACGGCCGCGAAGGAGAACTGGTACAGAGTCCAGTACACCTGGTGGGAGTAGATGTTCTTCTCCGCGATCGCATGCTTGACGTGGCGCGGCGGCTTGATGCCGTAGTAGGCCAGGTCGGGGAAAAGCCCGTCGAGCATCTGCTTCTCGAAATAAAGCTCGAATGCCTCGCGCCAGCTGATCACCTTCTTGGGCAGCATATAGTCGAGCATCGCGGCGATCAGCGCGGTCAACCGGTATCCCCGCCAGAACCACTTGTCGATCCAGCCCTGCACGATCGGGACGTTGGCTTCGTCCTGCTCCAGCAGGAACTTGATAGCCTCCAAACCGAAGGTCATATGCCGGCTTTCGTCACTCTGCGCCGAGAAGCCGAACGTCATGGTCGCCAGGTCGCCGTTGAAACTGGCACCACTCATGAACGGCACGAACAGCAGATTGGTCAGCAGGTATTCGAAGGCGAAGCTGATGGCGATGAGGAACTCGAACGGCCCGGCGGAGATCGCGTCGTCGAAGAACGACTTGGCCACTGACAGGTACCAGACCCGGTCGAACTGCTCGGAGAAGTTGTGCAGGCCGCTGTAGTACTTGTTGTAGTTCGACAGGGTGTGGATCTGGGTCTGCGCGTGCCGGATTTCGTCAACCGACTGGCACAGGGCCGCGAACCGGGGACCGGCGCCGTTGAGATGTCTTGCCAGGTAAGCGAAATGCCGGTGAGCGGCGTACTCCAGCGGGGTTACGCCCTGCAGGAACAGCTTCATCGCGTTGAGGTAGCGCGCTTCGGAAAGTCCCAAATGCCCTTGCGATTGTGTGAACCCGTCCAGGACGGCGTACAGCCGCTTGTCCTTTTCGGCCTGGTACTTGTAGTAGGCGTCCACCGTGAGCCGGAACGGGTCCTCCCACTTCGACCAGTCGTGGACGACGATGCCCTCGAACTTGGTGTGCGGGAACAACGCATCCTCGCTGACGTAGGTGGGCTCCCACGAAAGATCGCGGGTCAGCGCGGAATAGCGCGCCTTCATGGACATCTTCGCCATAACGTTTCCCTTCGAAAGGCTCGGCGGTTGCTGATGCAACCTCAGTGGTCCCAGCTGATGACGATCTCGTCGTCGTCGAATTCGCCTATGTGGCCGCAGTAGGAGACGATGGCCAGCTGGAATTCATGGGTCTCCCATTCCCGCGCCAACTCCTCTTCGATGCTCTCGCGCCGGATCACCAGCCGTCCCGGCGCGTACAACTTGATCAGCCCGGGTTGATGCGTGACCCGGCATTCGGGGTTGTCCCGCTCGATGGCGAGCACCATCCGCCGGACGTCCTCGCCGGACTCCTGGAGGTCGACGCCGACCTCGCGCGCAGTCAGTCCTGTCATCTCAGTCCTCCGCCGGTTCGATTCCGCTGGCGCGCAGCGCCTGTATCAGCCGATCACCTGTACTGGCAACGAATTTCTCGGCGCCGATATCGACCAGCGCGTCGATGCCTTGTGCCACATCCGCTACCGCGGAGCTGACCTGCGGTAGGTACCGGGTGACCGTCGCGCGCAGCATCGCGGTGTTGTCGGCCCCGTGCCCGGCGTCGTTGACCCAGGCACTGATCAGGGCGTCGAGCCACTTGCGGTGGTCGGTGTACCAGGAGCCGAGCTGTTGGATCAACAGGCTGTAGGCGCCGGCCCCGCCGAGCAACGCCGCTTCGTCCAGGTGACTGGTGATCAGTGGGTACACCAGCCGGTCGCTGAGATCCAGCACCACCGTCGACACCGCCCAGTCGGGCTGGGCCAGCAGCTCTTCGATCAACCTCCGCAGACCCTGCAGCCGGGAGTCGTCCAGCCACTTGGGTTTCGTCGTCACCAGCACCTGGTCGGAGTTGTCGCCCAGCGCGATGCCGATCCGGCTGAGCAACTGCGCATTGCCGATGCGGTCGAACGCCGCGTAGGTCAGGCACTGCTCAAGCGTGGTGCCGTACGCGTACCGTGATCCGGTGACGCTGATCAACTGGGCGCCGGCCTCGTAATAGCGCAGCGGCACAACCAGTTTGGTGAGCAGGTCCTGCCACGACTCCGGCATGGCCTTCAGCAGCTTGCGGTCCACCACGTAGGTCAGACTGCGTCCGAATGCGTCATGCATCGCGGCCCGGTTGATCACGTACGGGGTGTAGAAATACTGGCGCGGATCGGTGTAGGCATCGGGGTCGGACAACCGCAGTGCCGTGAAACCGGCGTCGTAGATTTCGTGCTCGGGGTCCCACAGCGGACGGTAGTGGAAGTTCGCTCGTGGCTGGATGCCGATCGAACCCTCTTCGTACCGGGTCGCGGGCCGGTCACCGTAGCGTCGGACCAGCGGTGTGAAGGTATTGCGCCGAGGCTCGATCACCTGCTGGCGCAGCTCGTATTGCACGAAAGCCTCCCGGGTTAGTGCTGGCGCTGTTCCTTCGAGTGTGGGAAGGCCGGCGGCGTCACAGCGCCAACGTTCCGTTCGCCGGAACGGCGGTACCGTCCAAACCGGGCCGGTCGCTGCCGATCAGCAGCAGGATGAGTTGTTCGACCTGGTCGGCGCCGGTCAGTTCGACGTTTCCGAGGTGACGGGCACCCACTCCGTAGAGATGGCCTACCGCGGTGGAATGTCCGATGTTGGTGACGATGCGCGCCTGGCGGCCCTCAAAGGAGATGTGGAATGACAGTGCTCCCGCCTGCATGTCGTCGTCGAGAGCGAGTCGCTCGCGGCCGTTCGACGACAGCACTACATTCGCTTCACACACCAATTGCTCAGCCAGAGAACGGCACTCGACATGCTCGTCGGTTCCGGTCGCAGCAGGCTGGTGCCGGCTGGACCGGATCTCCGGGAGGTCGATATCGGCCTGAAGGTCGAGCGCCTCGCTCACCTTCAGCATGAACGGCGTCATCGGCGATCTCCTTGACCTTCGCAGCAAGAACTAGCCGCATTCTCAGTCAGCGCCCGTCGTGCCCTACGGCTCGGTTCCGCGTCGCGGAACGGCCGGACCCGCGGCGAACGCGACCCGCTGTTCCTCGTCACGGAACATTTGCGGACGCCGGCGCGCAGACCTCGTTGAGTTAGTTTCCAGCACCAATGTGACCCACACCACGGCTGCACAGGCGATCTCTCAGACCTAAAGGAAGGCAGCGACGATGCCCCAACTAGCCCGTTCCGACTGGTACGACCTGACCAGGGATATGAACTGGAATCTCTCGTATGTCACCGAAGAGCAGGTCTGGCCGGAGGACTTGTCCAACGGCTTCGGCGTCCCGACCGAGGCATGGTGGACGTGGGACGAGCCGTACAAGATCACCTACCCCGAGTACGTCCACAACCAGGTCGGCAAGGACACCAGCGTCTACTCGATCAACGCCGTGGTGAACCGGTCCAAGCTCTACGAGCAACTCGATCCGGGTTGGAAGGCAGCGATTCTCGCGCACTACGGGGCGATCGCGGTTGCCGAATACACCGCAGGGATCGGGGAATCCCGGATGGGACGGTTCGGGCGCGCGGCGGCGTGGCGCAACATGGCGCTCTACGGAACCCTGGACGAGACTCGTCACGGCCAGATCCAGACGTACTTCCCGTACACATTGCTGCCGAAGGAACCGAAGGCGGACTGGGCGCACAAGGCGTACCACACCAACGAGTGGGGTGTGATAGCCGCGCGTTCGCTCTTCGACGACATGTTCGCCGGCAACGACGCTGTGTCGACAGCTATCCAGCTCACCTTCTGCTTCGAGACGGGCTTCACCAATCTGCAGTTCCTGGGTATGGCCGCCGACGCAATGGGCGTGGGAGACATCGAGTTCAGTTCGCTGATCTCTTCGATCCAGACCGACGAGGCACGCCACGCCCAACAGGGCGAACCCACGATGAAGATCCTGCTCGAGAACGGCCGGGGTGACATCGCGCAGAAGCTGATCGACCATATGTTCTGGCGGTCCTGGAAGGTCTTCTCGCTACTGACGGGTCTGTCGATGGACTACTACACACCGTTGGAGCACCGCCGTCACTCGTTCAAGGAATTCATGGACGAGTGGATCAACAAGCAGTTCGTCGACCAGTTCCGTGACTTCGGGCTGGAGAAGCCGTGGTACTGGGACAGTCACTACCAGAAGGAGATCAACTGGCTGCACCACGCGTACCATCTCGGTGTCTGGTTCTGGCGCCCGACGGTCTGGTGGAACCCGGACGCCGGTGTCTCGCCGCAGGAGCGGGATTGGCTGGAACAGAAGTACCCGGGCTGGAATGACTCGTTCGGCAAGTACTGGGACGTCATCACCGAGAACGCCCGCAATGGCAACATCGCTGCCACCCTGCCCGAGACCCTGCCCATGGTCTGCAACATGTGTCACATCCCGGTTTGTACACCGTCCGGCTTCAACGCCGGCTACCTGGACAGCCCCGCACCGATCAACCACGACTATCAGGGTCGGCGCTACGTCTTCTGCTCGGAACCGTGCCGGTGGATATTCACGCTCAATCCCGCACGCTTCCAGGGACATATGAGCATCGTGGACCGGTTCCTGGCCGGCCACATCCAGCCCCCGGATCTGAACGGCGCATTGGCCTACATGGGCATCTCACCGCAGGAAGCCGGGCAGGATGCGACCGACTACGCCTGGGCATTCCAGTCGGTGCCCATTCTGGCCGCACGCTGATTCGGAAAGGACACCACCACAATGGCATTGATGCCCATTCAGGGCCAGGTCGAAGGTGACTTCGTACTCAACCTGGTGCCCATCGACAGTGACGACAACATGGATGTCGTCGCGGGCAAGATCGCGCACCACTCCGTCAATCGACGTGTTGCGCAACAGGGCCGGCCCCTGCGGGTCCGGTTCAACGGACAAGTGCTGCCAGTGGACGCGACCCCGGCCAGCGCCGGCGTCGGGCCGCTGGACTTCCTCGAAGCGTTCTACTCGGGCGATCAGCAATGACCGAGTTGCGATGGGTCGACGTCGCCGACGTCGACGAGGTGTGGGAAGGCGACCTGCTCGACTTCGACGTCGAGGGCGAAGAAGTGATGATCGCCCATCTCCTCGGCGGCGAACTCAAAGCCTTCCAGGGCATGTGCCCCCACCAGGAGATCGCCCTGGTCGACGGTGAATGGGATTCCGACACCAGCGAACTGACCTGCGGCGGTCACGCCTGGGTATTCGACCTGCGAAACGGCAAGGGCATCAATCCTAGTGGCTGCCAGCTGTTTTCGTTCCCGGTTCGGGTGTCCGGCGACAAGATTCAGGTCGCCATCCCGCAGGACGGACAACGTCACTACAACCGCTTCGCGGGATCGTAAGGAGAACGATGACACAAATTGATGAGCGCGTCTCGGCACCGAAACGCGTGGGACCCATCGTACGAGGCGTGGACGGTGAGTTCTGCGACGCCGTGATCACCGCGATCGAAGACGACAACCCGGACGCCGACGTGGAGGTCGACGACCAGGGCGGTTACGTCAAGATCACGACTCCGTGGCGCTGCCGGCTGACCCGCGAATCCCTGGAAAACGCGCTCGGACGGTCGTTCCGGCTGTCCGACATCGAACCGAACCTGGCCGGATTCGCCGGCCGCATCCTCGTCGGGGACGACGAGGTCCTCTGGCACCTGGAAAGGGAGGAATGACCGTGTCCTCAGAGAACGGCAAACATCGGCGGCGTCCGGCAACCCGCACCTGGAGTCTTCTCGGAGACGTCAAGCGCAAGCCGAATCCGTACGAAGTGGTCACCAGCAAGTTCCACTACCACTTCCGGCGCGACCCGGCGCCATTCGAGATGGACCCCAACACTCCCCTCAACAAGTGGTACCTGCAATACCGCGAGGGCTCGCCGCTGCAAGTCGAAGACTGGGAACAGTTCCGCGACCCGCACCGGCTGACCTACAAGGACTACGTTGCCGTGCAACGTGATCGGGAGACCTACGTCGACGCCCTCATCGATCAGGCAGAGTCCTCCGGGTCGGCGGGCAAGCTGAGCGCGGGGTGGGTGTCCACGCTGCGGGAATTGTTCGTGCCGCTGCGTTTTCCGCTGCACGTATTGCAGATGACCGGGCTCTACGTGGGTCAGATGGCGCCGTCGTCGTTCATCACCAACTGCGCCAACTTCCAGGCCGCCGACGAACTGCGCCGGATCCAGCGCATCGCCTACTGGACCAAGGTGCTGAGCCTGTCCCAGGGGGCCGACCTGGCCGAGAGCGCCACGGCGCGGCGGCCGTGGGAGACCGATCCGCGCTGGCAGCCGCTTCGGAAGCTGCTCGAGGAGATGCTGATCGCCTACGACTGGGGCGAGGCGTTCACCGCACTCAACCTGGCCGCCAAGCCGATGCTGGATGCGCTTGTCAACGAGCAGCTTTCGGCTCTGGCCGAGGCCAACGGCGACGCCTTCCTGGCGAACCTGCTCGCCGAGTTCGACCGGGACAGCAAGCGCAGCCAGGACTGGACACAGGCCCTGGTGGCATACACGCTCGACCGCGACCCCGCGCTGCGCGACGTCGTGGAGGGGTGGCTGGCACGGTGGCAGCCACAGGCCAAAGACGCGATCGACGCCTTGTCGGGCTCATTCGGCACCGCTCCGGTACCGATGGCACCGGAAGCGGTCTCGGGCAACGTCGCCCGACGCTACGCCAACATCCTCGAGGAGTGCGGCCTGAGCGTCCCGACCCCGATGCCGGTCTGATACAGATCCTTCAGTCCTGCAACGAAATACCGCCGAACGGAGGTACCGTCACACCGGACGTCGAGATACGCTCCGCCGATGAACATCGCGTCGACGGATGTATCCAGCTCGGTGAGCACACCTTTCCACGCCCACATCCCGGACGCGGACGTCCAGGATCTGCGTGACCGGTTGGCGCGGACCCGCTGGCCGGAGGCCGCGACCGTTGCCGACTGGTCGCAGGGTGTACCCGTCGACTACCTGCAGGACGTGTGCTCGTACTGGGCTCGCGACTACGACTGGCGCCGTTTCGAGGCCAAGCTCAACTCGTTCGATCAAGCCGTCACGCACATCGACGGTCTCGACTTTCACTTTGTGCATGCGCCCAGCCCCGAGCCGGCGGCGCGGCCGCTGCTGATCGTGCACGGCTGGCCGGGCTCGGTGGTGGAGCATCTGGATGTCATTGATGCGCTGCGGAATCCGACCGCGTACGGCGGCCAGGCCGAGGATGCGTACCACGTGGTGGTTCCGTCGTTGCCGGGCTTCGGATTCAGCGGCAAGCCGACGTCCTCCGGCTGGTCGGTCAGCCGGATCGGCGCCGCCTGGGTGGAGTTGATGCGCCGACTCGGCTACGAACGCTTCTTCGTCCAGGGCGGCGACTGGGGTGCGATCATTGCGGCCAACATGGGGTCCACCCAAACCGATGCGGTTGCCGGCATCCACGTGAACATGGCCTTGTGCAGCCCGGAAGAGCTGTACAACCTCGGCGAGCCTACCCCCGAGGAGGTCGCCCAACTGCAGAAGTTCCAGTACTACCAGGACTGGGACAGCGGCTACTCCCACCAGCAGAGCACCAGGCCGCAGACCGTGGGATACGGGCTGACGGACTCGCCCGCCGGCCAATGCGCCTGGATCCTGGACAAATTTGCGTCATGGGTCGACTGCGACGGCCCTCCCGATGACGTCATCTCCCGTGACACTCTGCTCGACAACGTCTCGCTGTACTGGTTCACCGGCACCGCGGCATCCTCGGCCCGAATCTATTGGGAGAGCTATAAAGCCATCCTCACCGATTTCACTCCGGTGGTGGTACCGGCGGCGTACAGCTGTTTCCCCGGCGACATCTTCACCATGACGGAGCGGTGGGCGCGCACCCGCTACCACGACCTGCGCTACTACAGTCAGCCTTCAAGCGGCGGACACTTCCCGTCGCTGGAGCGGCCCGCGGCATTCGTCTCCGAGTTGCGCAGCGGCCTGCGGGCACTGCGCTGACGCTAGGCGGTCACCGATATCTAGGCGGTCACCGAAATGGAGTCGACCGCCGAGTAGAACTTGTCAGCATGAATTCTGTTGTTGGGCAGGCCCTTCAGCTCCAACAGCTGCCCGACCGTGTCACACATCTGCGGCATCCCGCACAGGTAGGCGTCGTATCCGGATGCGTCGGCGATGTCGGCCGCGATGACGAGGGTCACCCGGCCCGGTCGGGCGCGGGGCACGCCGTCGGTGTCGCCGCGGGTGAGGCAGGGGATGAAGGTGAAGTCCGGCAGCCGCCGCGCCAGTTCCTCGATGGTGTCGAGATACACGAGATCGTCCGCGGTCGCGGCACCGTAGTAGAAGCGGATGGGTACGGCCACTGCGCGTTCGGCGGCCTCGGCAAGCATCGACAGGATCGGCGAGATTCCCGAGCCGACGGCCGCCGCGATCACCGGACGATTCGTGTCGCGCAGGAACATGGTCCCGAACGGTGCCTCCAGTTCCAATTCGGTTCCTGCCGTGAGCTCGTCGAGCCGACCGCTGAACAGGCCGCCGTCAATGCGCGTGATACAGAACGTCAGTTCGCCGGCCAAGCTGGGCGGGCTCAGCATGGAATAGGAACGGCGCTCCCCGGCGGCGTTCACCGTGAACTCGGCGTATTGACCGGCCCGGAAGCTCAGCGGGTGGTCCAGTTGGACCCGTAGTTCGTCCAGCTTAGGGTTCAGGGACCGGCGGCTCAGGACAACCGCGGAGCGCGTTGAGGGCGGCTCGAGTTCCGGCAATTGCTCGAGGTCGTCGTAATTGTCGATTTCGATCACCAGATCGGATTTCGCTCTGGTGCAACATAATAAGATGGCACCGTCCTGACGTTCGTCCCGCGGGATCGCATACACCGAAGCCGCCGAATCGTCGACGTCGCCGTCGACGAGCCAGTGTTTGCACGACGAGCACTTGCCGTGTCGGCAGCCGTACTGCAGGTTGATGCCGTGGCGCAGCGCCGCTGACAGAATGTCTTCGTGTGCCTTGACGGGGAACTCAACCCCGGTCGGTTCCAACGTCACCCGAAAAGCTGGACTTCCTTCTGCACTCACTGTTCCTCTGAGCTCAATCAGAATACGGGCGGGGACAGTTGTGACATCTCCGTCGTGACGACGAAGGCGTCATCTTCTACGTGGGCGCGTCCGTAGTAGCTGGTCATGCTGACGAGAAAGCGCGACATCGGCATCGGGCGTCCGAGATAGTCCGACACCTCATCCAGTGGGATACGGATGGTGCCTTCGGTCTCGAACAGCAGGAAGGTCCCACGATCTTGGACCCGAATATCGGGGCACTGCTCCTTGACGTATTCCCAGGTAGCCTGCGCCTCATCGCTTTTCATCAGGACCAGGCCGACGGTGGTGCGTTCGGCGTTCGCGGTGCTCATGCGTGGACCCCCTGGGGAATCTGCAGACCCGCCCGCTCGAGCAGGTCGCGACAATTATGCAGCACACGTTGGCGTGCCTGTTCCCGCCGCGCGGCGCCGGCCGGTACGGAGTCGAACAACGGCAGGAAGGCGTCGACGGCGGCGATCGCATCCGGATACCACGAATTCACCCATGCCTGAAGAGTTTCCCGGTTCTGCGCGGCCGGCACCTGCCGCCCCGCGCGGTCGGTGTCGGACGTCAGCAGTCGCACCAGCTGCAGTGCCATCTCCTTGCTACGGGCCCGCCCGATCTCATTGGTCATCTCGATCACCGGGGTGACGACGTCACCGTGCAGCGGCGCCAGCCGGCGGAAGAACTCGCTGCCGACCAGCGCGGCGTAGAGCGGTTCGACGACCAGGTTGGTGATCAGCAGCATCTCCCCCCAGTCCGTCACCGCCATCAGCCGCTCGACCAGCCTGCGGGCCGGTTGGCACACCGGGTCTTCCAGCCAGGTCCGATTGCCGGCGCCCTCGGCGTAGTCGGCGATCTGCTCGTGCAGATCCAGGCTGTAGAGGGCGATGTCCTGCTGGTGGCGCAGCCGATCCATCGCACTGAACGTGGAGGCCACCGACAGGGTGTCGGACAAGGCTTCCCGGGTCACGAATGCATGCGCACGGAACATGCCCCACTCGAACGACGCCAGTGCCTCGTAGTGGTGTGCCAGCACGTCGTACCAGCCGGGCGTGATGTCGAGGAACGAGCCGTCGGCCTTGGCCGCGGTGATGGCATTCGCGATCGCCCGCTCGTGCTGTGCCTGCTGCTTGATGTACGGCCGCTGCCACATGTTCGACGGGTCACGGAACTCGAACCAGTTCGGATGCACCAGCTTTGTCGAGGAGGCTTCCTGAGTTCCTTTGCCGTCCGGCCGTAGCAGCAACCACCCGCCGACATCGAACTGGCCGAGGTCGGGTTGGGCGTTACAGATGACCGCCTCGTATTCGGTGAGGCGGCGCCTGGCGGGCCGGATGTAGGTGAGCTCGCGCGGCGAGTAGAAACCCTCTGCGGTGCTTTCCATGTCCACCCCGTCCGAGGTCAGGGTCTCGGCGTGCGGACCTGCGACGGTAGTCATCAGATCTCCGTAAATGCTTCGGCGGGAAGGGACTTCAGCGGGTCCTGGATGACGATCCCGGTCCGGCGGATGTCGTCGATGGTCCATAGCCAGCGCTCGTCGGTGTGCACGTGCGGCTGCCCCATCAGCGTCCGGCCGTCCGAGCGGAGCAGGCCGGACTCCTCGATGTACCGCGCCAGCTCCATGCCGTCGTAGACCTCCCACCATGTCTCGCCCTGATACCGCTCCGGTCCATGGCGGAAAATGTCCTGGCAACCGCCCGAGCAGAAAGCATGGCGCTGGCCGGCGCTGTCGACCGAGAGCCGGATGTCGTTGATGTCAGGTCGCGGCATCACGGCCGGCATATGGCACACGCGGCACAACGGCGGCATCGACGGGAACAACTCGAGTGCCAGATGCCCTTGCCTGGGGTCGGCCATTTCCCGGTACGCGGTCCAGAATGCGCTGTAATGGGTTTCCCAGCCCGGGTACTTCTGCTCCAGCCATTCGAAGTCTTCTTCGACCATGTAGTCCGACCGCCACGCGTGCACGGGCCAGAGGGCCGCCGAGACCATTGCCGCGGTGTGCCCACCCCATTCCACGTGGCGCTTCGCGTCGTGAACCCGGGGCGGCATCCGCAGGCCGAAGGGTTCCAGGCGCTCGATGTAGGCGCCGGCCCAGTCCTCCCAGATCCACTGGTCCCAATATTCCTTGTAGGACTTCATTCTGACTTTGGAGAAGTAGTCGTAGATGGCCCCTTCGAAGGGGTCGAGGAACGCGTGCTGTCGCCAGAAGGCGTCCTCGAAGTCTTGCTGCAGCATCGGCAGGTTGTCCGGCTCGGTCAGCACCGCGGCCAGCGTCGAGTAGCCGTTGGCCATGTGCCGCGCTTCGTCAGACTGCACGGACAGAAACACCGACGGCGTGGCCTGATCACCGTTGGCTGCAGCCAATTCCGTCAGCGCGACGAACAGCGGATTGGTGTAGGCGGTCTCCGCGACCACTTGCAGATTCAGCGCATTGGCTATCGGATCGTTGTTCATGAACGATTCGAAGCAGGCACGCCCGGCGCGCCCGATCGGGTCGCGAGCGCGCATCTGGAAACCGGAATTGAATCCCGCCGGATCCGGCGCGTGCTTGGCGAAGTAGCGCATCAGGTACGCCTCCTGATTGACGTGGCGAACCTCGTCGATCATCTGGGCCAGATAGCCTTGGCGCAATTCCGGATTGGACACCGTATCGACCAGCATGGCCGTGCATTTCATCGCCGCGTACTCGCCGTAGTCAACGATGGCCAGGACCGGCTTCATCACTTCCATCATCCGCGGTTCGGCCTTGGAGGAGTTGTTCATTCGGCTCAAGGCGTCTTCCAGCGCCCCGTACTGCCGGTCGTCTTTCTCTTCCTCCATGCTGACGTACTCGCGCACCAAGGTGCGGAACGGGTCCTTGGTCTTGGGCGGGATCTTGTATCTGGTCGGGTATATGGCGTCGCGGTGAAAGTAGCTCGGCTCCCAATCGAACGACTTGATCTTTTCATGCTGATGTTGAATGGAAACTGACACCTTTGCACATCCCTTTCTTCACGGATGAGAGCCGCTGACGCAGCGAGCGATTGGGCTAAATATGGCATGTGGCATCGGCGTGCAGTACCTCCGTTTGGAGGTAATCGTTGGCCTTAATTGCAGACAAGGACAAGAGGCCGGAGTACCTTGCGTGACATGACCAAAGACCCTCAGAGCGGGGGCGGGGCGCCCGGTGGTCTCGCCGGGGGCGAGCCGGTGCGCCGGGCACGGGTGATGGTGATCGATGACCACCCGATCGTGCACCTGGGTGTCGAGCGACTGGTGGAGCGCGAACCCGATCTGGAGATGCGCAAAGGCGCCTCCACCGGAGCCGAAGGTGGCGTGGTCGTCGTCCGCGAGAAGCCGGACGTCGTCTTGCTGGACCTGCACCTGCCGGACATGGCGTTACCGGAAGCGGCGGCGACGGTGCGGCGGGCGCGGCCCGGCGTCAAGTTGGTGCTCTTCACCGGCGACACCCGGCCGACCGTCGCGCAGATCGCCGCGCTGGTCGGGGTGGATGGGATTGTGCACAAGGAGAACGCGTGTGCGGTGCTGGTCACCGCGATCCGCGAGGCGCTCGCCGGCCGGCGCTACCTGGACCCGGTGCTGCAGGCCGGAAATCAGCTGGTCCTGTCGCGACGTGAATATCAGGTCCTGAAGCATCTAGCCATGGGAGAGAGCAACTCTCAGATCGCCGAGCAACTCGGACTGGCCAACAACACCGTGAAGTCCTACGTGCAGTCGCTGCTCGTCCACCTCGATGCGCGCAACCGCCTCGACGCGGTGATCAAGGCGCAGAACGCGGGAATGCTGTAGCCGCGGGGACCCATGCGCGCATCGTTCCTCCGCCACCTTCGTTCTTGACGAACTGCAGCCGGCCACCCGCCCTGGCGACGCGCTCGGCGACCGTGCGAAGACCGAGTCCCCGTTCATCGCCGGTGCTCACCAGATCCGGCGACGAACCGTCGTCGGCGACCGTCAGCCCCAACCCGCCCTCGGCGGGATACAGGCTGATCACCACCGACCGCGCGTTGGCGTGCTTCTCGATGTTCAGCAGCGCCTCGCGGACCGCCAGACGCAGTACCTCGGCGCGCGAGGTCTGCAGCAGCGGCAGGTCACCGAGCACCACCAGCGCTGCCTGCACGCCGGTGCGTTCGGTGAAGTCTCGGCAGTCGCCGTCGAGTGCCACCGCCAGCGCTTTGTCCTCCGGCGGCTTGTGCAGCGACAATGATTGCGCGCGAAGCTCTTTGGCGGCCCGTTCGGCGAGGTCCAGCGCGTCGGCGAGCAGCTCCGCGGCGAGCGGGTCGGCGACTAGACCCTGCGCGGACGTCATGGTGGCGCGCAGGCTGAACAGCGTGGCGCCGACGGAGTCATGCAGCTCGACGGCAAGCCGCTGGCGGTCGCTGTAGACGGCCACATCGACCATCTCGCGGGCACTCTCGGCGACCTCCATCGCCACGGCCGTCTGACGTGCGAGCGCCAGTAACTCGGACCGTTCGCTGTCGCTCCACTCCACGGCGGTACGCCGTGCCGCGTACAAGAGCCCGTACAGGCGGTGTGCCCGCGTGATCGGGGCGGCCATCATCGACCGCAGGCCTTCGGCGCGAACGGGTTCGTCGAAGTCATGACTGATGGCCTGGCTCGTGCAGTAGTCGCCGACGGCCACGGTGCGCCGCAGCACGGTGGCCTGGCCGCCGAGTCCCTCCTCGGGTCCGATCGCGAGGCCGTTCAGTGCCTGCGTTCGCCCGCCGATGACGGCCTTGATCACCATCGTGTCATCGTCGCCGGTGCGCACCGCACCGCAGGCCACGTCCGCGCTCAGGGTTCGGTGCACCACTTCGGCGGCCTGCCGCAGGGCCGCGGTGCTGTCGAGCAGCGACAGCACGGCGGTGAACTCCGGCCTCAATCCTCCCAACGGCGGCAACTTCTCCAAGGCCTACCCTCCGCGCCCTGCTGAGATGGCGCTTCGTCCACACTAGCCGCGCGAGGCCAGGTGTTCAGCCGGCGTCACAGGGCAATGTTGACCGACTTGCATTCGGTGTACATCTCGACCGCGGTAGAGCCCAGCTCGCGGCCCCACCCGGACTGCTTATAACCGCCGAATGGGAGCGCGGTATCGAACGCATTGTGGCAATTCACCCACACCGTGCCGGCCTTGATGGCGGCGGCGGTCAGGTGTGCCTTCGACACATCTCGCGTCCATACACTCGCCGCCAGGCCGTAGGGAGTGTCGTTGGCCGCCTTGGCGACACCTTCGACGGCATTGAACGGAGTGGCGACAGCGACCGGGCCGAATATCTCTTCCCGATACACGCTGAATCGACTGTCCACGTCCACCAGCAGCGTCGGCTCGTAGAAGTAGCCGCGCGAACCGTGGCGTCGTCCCCCGGTCAGCGGCCGGGCGCCGTCGCGCAACCCCTGATCGATGTAGCCGCTCACCCGGTTGAGCTGCGCGTCGGAAACCAGCGGGCCGAGCTGCGTGGTGGGATCCAGCCCCGGACCGATCTTGGCGCCCGCGGCGTATTCCGCCACCGCGACCGTGAAGTCGTCGAAGATCGAATCCTCGACCAGCAGCCGCGTTCCGGCGGTGCAGGTCTGACCGGAGTTGAGCAGGAATCCTTCGGCAGTGCCGGCGACGGCGTGATTGAGATCCGCGTCGGCGTAGACGACCTGCGGGCTCTTGCCGCCGAGCTCGAGGGAGACCTTCTTGAGGTTGCCCTGGGCTGCCGCGACGATCTGCCTGCCCACTTCGGTGGATCCGGTGAACGCGACTTTGTCGACGTCGGGATGGGCCGCAATCGCGGCGCCGGCCTCGCCGTAGCCGGGAATCACGTTCAACACGCCCGGGGGCAGACCCACCTCGGCCGCGATCTCGGCGAGCATCAGCGCGGTGAGCGGAGTCTGCTCGGCCGGCTTGAGGACCACGGTGTTGCCGCAAGCCAGTGCGACGGGCACCTTGAACGCCGCCATCAACAGCGGGTAATTCCACGGGATGATCTGGCCGCAAACGCCGATCGGCTCGCGCAGCGTGTAGGAGTGCCATCGCCCGTCGGGAACCCACGGGACCGAGACACCCACGGTGCGGCCTTCAATCTTGGTCGCCCACCCGCCGTAGTAGTAGAACAGTTCGGCGACCCAGGCCATGTCGACGGCTTCGGCGATGGCCACCGATTTGCCGTTGTCCAGCGACTCCACCTGGGCCAGTACCGGCGCCCGTTCGACGAGCCGGTCGGCGATCTTGAACAGCACTCGCTGCCGCTGCGCGGGAGTGAAACGCCGCCACGGCCCGTCCTCGAACGCGGTACGCGCGGCGCGCACCGCACGGTCGACATCCGCCGCGCGCCCCCGGGCCACCGAGGCCAGGACCTCGCCATCGGCGGGATTGAGCGTGTCGAAGGTCTCGCCCGCCAGCGCGTCGACCCATTGCCCGTCGATGAAGAGTTTCTTCGGCGAAGCGAGAAACTCCGCAACTTCGGGTAGAACGCTGAAACTGAGTGTTGCGGTCATGACACACCTTTCCAGAGATTGACGGCAGCCGCCGAGAGCGCTGCCCGGCTGATCTGCTGACCCCCATCATGGCGTCGGCGGCGCACACGGCCTGTGCGGATTCTGGACAGCGTGGGCCGCTGGCACCTCCAAACGGAGGTACCCGCAACTGCACCGGCGGTGTACTAAACAGGGGACCGCACCGAACGGAGGTTTCCCGGCGCCGCATGTCTCTACAGCTGGACGAGGTGGATCTGAGACCAGAGATTGCCCTGGCCTGGCGCCGCGCTGCGCTGACCGGTCTGCAACCCGGGATGGATGTCCGCGAGTCCTCGGTCAGCGACGTCGACCGGCGTAGCCGGTTGGCGGTCGCGGCATTTCCGGTGCTGGACAACATGATCGCCGAACTCACCGACACCCGGTTCTCCGTTGTGCTGGCCGACAGCACCTCGCGGATCGTCGACCGGCGGCTGGGACAGCAGGGGCTCGACAAGGCGCTCGACCGCGTGCTCGCCATCCCCGGGTTGCAGTACCTGGAGGAGTACACCGGGACGAACGCGATCGCCACCGCCTACGAGCTGCAGAGGCCGATCGCGGTGACCGGGCAGGAGCACTACCTGGAAGCCCTCCGCGGCTTCTGTTGCTACGGTGCGCCGATCATCCATCCGCTGACCAGACGACTGGAGGGCGTGCTGGACATCTCCGGACCGGTTCAGGACGCCACGCCCCTGCTCGGCCCCTTCCTGAAACGATCGGTCGGCGATATCCAGCGGCGTCTGCTCGAGGGCGCGCGGCTGGCGGAACAACGGCTGCTCGCCGCATTCCAGACCCACGTGCGCGGTAAGTCACACGCCGTCGTCGTGTTGGGCGAAGACATCGTGCTGACAAACCCCGTCGCGAACGACCTCATCCACAACAGCGACCTGGCTACGCTTCGCCACCTCGCCGGCGCGGTTTGCCGGCCAAATCCGTTGTTACAAAAGATCACACTGTCATCCGGTTCTCTGGTCCTCGTCAGTGCCGAAGCGGTACCCGACTCTCCGGGCGGCTTTATCTTCGACATCAGCCCCGTCGAGCCCAAATCGGGCACCGGCTCGTCCCGGCCACGGCAATCCCGCACGGCGCACGAGGACGCCGACCTACCCCGCCTGGTGTTGGTGCTCGGTGAACCCGGCACCGGCCGCACCACCACCGGTGTCGCGCTGGCCGGCACCGACGCGGCGATCGTCGATGCCGCTCTGGCATACGGTGACGACGACGAGTGGCTGCGCACGGCGATCGCGGCCGTCACCGCTACGGGCCCGACGCTGATCGACAATATCCACATGCTGGCCCCCCGCCTGGCAGCCCGGTTGGCGCCCGCGGTGCGGGCGGCGCCTGGCCGGGTGGTGATGACGAGTTCACCACTAGCCGAACTCGGTGCCGAACAGGTTGCGCTGGCCGCCGAGGCGCTGGACCGGCACGAACTGCGGCCCGTCCGGACCTATCAACACGACTTCATCACTCTGGCCAATTCAGTTCTGCGAGAGCAGGATCTGGAAACGACGCTGGCCATAGCACCGTCAGCGCTGCGGGTCCTGGCTGCGCAACCCTGGCCGGGTAATATTCGTGAGCTGACCGCTGTGCTCAAATACGCGGCCCGGGAACGCACCTGCGGTGACATCATCGTCGCCGACCTGCCACCGGCGTATCGGGTTGCACCCACCCGCCCGCTGACACTGATGGAAGCCGCTGAGCGCGAGGCGATTCTGACTGCGCTGCGCACCACCGAGAACAACAAGGTGACGGCCGCGGCCAAGCTCGGGATCAGCCGGACCACCCTGTACGACCGCCTGAAGCGTTACCACATCGCCGACTGAATCCACGCCACGATCGCCGCGTACGCCCGCTCGTTGTGTGGTTGGCGGATATTTCTGACTTCCTCTGGCTGCAGAGTCGCTGACTGTGGCTACACCACCGCTGACTGGCGGCACTTTACAACGCTATTGCCAACTACGCCTTGAAACATGCAAACGGCCCGCGATAAGTGGTCGGCGCCGGTCGCCCGGGCGCAATCGCTTGAGCGCGTGCTCGTGTAGCTCGGGATCGTTGTCGATTCGCTCGCCGAGCGTGATGGCCGCTGCCGGATCATCGGTTTGCAATGCCGCCTCTCGAACCGCAACCTCTAATCGATTGCGCCAGTCGATGATTCCCGGAGCATCCGACTTGGGAAGCAACGGGCCCCGATAACGCTCGGTGGCCGCGACGATGTCGCCCGATCGCAACAGTTCGAGCACTCCCACCGCGTCGCAACACACCTCGCGCGTCAGCATGTAACGATGTGCCGCGATACCGCCGCCGATCATTCGCCGCAGCCGCGACATCTCTGCCTTCAGTGTCGACATCGACACGGGCCGGTCGCCGTAGAGTTCGAGACTCAGCTCAGCCGGGGTGTAACCGTCGGGGCGCAGCGTCAGTAGGGCCAGAATTTCCGCCTGCCGCGGGCTCAGATGGACGCAGGCGTCACCGACCCGGAGCGCGGACCGGCCGAGGCAGCTGAACGACACGTTACGACTCTCCGTAGGATCGCTGCCTGTGGTATTGCCTTGGCGCAGCAGGATTTTTACAGCCGGTCGCCACATGGTCGCACCACCGCAGGTCCACAGCAGGTTGTCCGACTCGTCCCTGACCTCCACCACGAATCCGGCGTCCGCAATGCGGCGGATCTCACCGGACAACCGGTTGATGGGATGTCGCAGAGGCGAATCGAGCCAGCCGTCGGTGCACGTCCCCGGGGGTGGCCCGACGGGTGGGACCACCTCGCGTGGCTGAGCCAGCGCAGTAACCATGTGGCCTCGTTCTCATCCGTGCCGTTGTCGACAGACGACGGTCAAGCCACTATCTTCGCGGTGGCTCGACACCACACAGTGTCCAAATTCTGGACACTCCTCACATCACGTCCCGGTCAAACCCGGCGTTGGTGCAAAGCGACTCGGCGACAACATCTCTCGGCGCGAAGCGCTGCCTTTGTCTGCGATCTCGGGCGCTCGACCGGGTCAATGGGCATGGATCACCACACCCCGGATGTTTCTGCCCTCACGCAGGTCCTCGTAGCCCTCATTCACCTGATCGAGGGTGTACGTCCGGGTGATCAGCTCATCCAGCTTCAACTGGCCGGCCTCGTAGAGACGCAGCAACTTCACGATGTCGTACTGCGGATTGGCGGAACCGAACAGCGTGCCCTTGATCGTCTTCTCGAACAACGTCATCAGTCCGCCAGACACCTGAACCGTCAGCTTCTCCGGGTTGGCCAGCCCGGTGATCACCACCGTGCCACCCTTGCCGATGACGTTGAAGGCGTCGGTGACCACCTTTTCGTCGACCGTGCCGACGGTGATGATGGCCTGGTCCGCCATCTGGCCCCAGGTCAGCTCGGACACCTTCTCGGCAGCTTCCTCCGCGGTGGCGAACACGTGCGTAGCACCGAACTTTGTCGCGGTCCGGCGTTTGAACTCCACCGGATCGACCGCGATCACATGCTTCGCTCCGGCCTGCCGTGCGCCCTGCAGGGAGTTGACGCCCAGGCCGCCGATCCCGTACACCACGGTCGTGTCGCCGGCACGGACCGCGCCCGCGTAGGTGGCGCTCCCCCACCCGGTCGGTACCCCGCAGCCCACCACCACAGCCGTCGCCAGCGGGAGCCAGTCGTCCACCTTCACCACGGAGTGTTCCGAAATCGTCGCCCGCTCCGCGAATGTGCCAAGCATGCACATCCCCCCGAAATCTGTGTCGCCCATGTGGAATCGGAACGACCCGTCCGGCATACAGCCCTCCAGAATCGTCGCTCCCATATCGCACAGGTTGGATCGACCGGTCGCGCAGTAACGACAGCGCCCACAGTTCGGAATGAAGCTACACACCACATGGTCTCCGGGTTTGACCTTGGTCACGCCGGGACCGACGTCCTCGATGATTCCGGCGCCTTCGTGCCCGCCGACGATCGGGAATCGGGGAACCAGGTCACCATCGGTGAGATGTAGATCGGAATGACAAAGACCCGCCGCCACATATTTGATCAGGACCTCACCCGGGCCGGGGCCATCAAGGTCGAGTTCGACGACCTCGAACGGCTTGCCACCCGCGAACAGCACCGCTGCCTTGGTCTTCATGATCGGCTCCTTACCCTCAGTCGCGCCGCGTGAGACTCAAGGACATGATCCGACGGAGTCACCCCGCTGAGTGTCCAATATCCGCACATCGGTTCGGTGCGTGGTTCATCCCGGCACGCTCGCTGTCAGTGCGGTAAGAACGGCGTCGCTCAGCCGGGCGAGTTCTTCGGCCTCGTCGGGGCTGAGGGCGGTAGCGAACAGTTCAGCCATCCTGGCGTTGGTCGCCTGTTCGACCTCGGCGTAGCGGTCCTTCTTGTCGGCACCGTCGGCGAACGGCTCGGGCCAGCCGAACATCGTGGTGTATTCGTGGCCCTTGTTCAGCATGTGCGCTTCGACGGGATGGATTCCAGAAATGGTGAGTGCGTTGAAATGCACGCCGCCACGCAGCTCGCGCAAAACGAACATCACCTGCAGCACTCGCGCCGGATCGTCAGGGGCAAGTGGCATCCTGCGCCATCCGGCATACAGTGGCAGCCCCGCGTCCGGTGCCACCCCGATGATCCGCTCGCCCAAAGCGGCAAGGCGGCCCAGCCCGTCGACACCGGCCAGGTGCCTGCGCGCGAAACCGGCGACCTGATCCCAGTAGAGCGCGGCGGCGTCGGCGGCGCCGCGGACCGCGACGCCCTCCTCCCACAGCCTGCCCAGAAAGTCCGGCTCGAAGGCCACGAACACCGAACTGACCGTTCCGGCCGTAGCGCCGCCTAGCACACCGCCACGCCCGGCGACGTAGCCCGCGAAGGGGTTCTGGTAGCCGGCGGCGCCACTTTCGGCGAAGGTTTCCGGATGCAGCATGAATGCTGCGACCGCCTGTTCGATAGGTGTGCCCGCCTTTCGGACGGCGTTCGCCATTCGGTTGTCGCTCACTGTGTTTCCCTCCTTGGACTCAACCCACCCTGATCGGGGCCGGCATCTCGGACCGCTCGGACGGCTCGGACGGCATTTCCGGCGCGCTCTCCGGTTCGCGTTGTCTCCGAAACTGATTCCTGGTCATCCGGCCCAGTACAAGGCCGTAGACGACGACCAGGACACCGACCGCGGTGAGTAGCGGCGCGAACACGGTCAACGGCGGCCAGTTGGTGTCGACGATGACGTAATCCTGCTGCTGGCGTTCGAGTCCGGGGATGACATCGTCGCGGAAATAGTCCCTGATGGCCGGAACATTGCGGGCCGGTGTGCCGTCGAAGCGGGTCAGCTTGTCGGTGCCGGGCACCTGCTTCCAGCCGTCGGTGACCAGGCGCAGGTTGGTCATCAGTTGGTAGACCTTGGGGAACTTGGCGTGCAGCGTCTGCCACAGCTGATCGGCGGTGGTCTTCGATGCGGCAGCGACGTCGTCGACCAACCGCCAGGCGTCGGCGACAGACGCCGAGAATGGCACCCCGTCCAGCAGCTTGGCCGTGTGGGGGAAGTCCAACGCCACCAGGTCGCGCACGTCCTGGGAGGGAATGCCGACCTTCTTCGCCACGTAGTCAACCAGTTTCGGGTATTCCTCGGTGACGCCCCCGTCGGCCAGCACCGCCGGTCCCAGGGAATCGACGAAGATCGAGATGAACTCGATTCCCGCGCGATCTCCCTGAATGCGGTCCAAGGCGAACATCGGACGGGTGTCGTTTAGCAGTGCCTGTCCACCGATGAGCCGGGGAAACAGGTTGAGCCCCAGCACCAGTCCCACTATGGCGACGCCGACCACCGGCACGACGGCCCAGGCGAACCTGAAAGGGTTGTGTGGCACTCCTTTTCGGGTCGCTATCACCATGGTGGTGCCGAAGAGGATCACCACGATTCCCAATGCCAGCAAGAGCGGTGCCAGGAAGGCCACACCGCCGCGGGTGCCCAGCGGCCGGAAGTTGGCTTGTTGGCGTTCCACTGGCGCCACCAACTCCTGACTGAAGTAGTCCCGTAGTTGCGGCATGGTGCGCACCGGTGTTCCGTTGAAGCGGGTCAAATTCTCGGTGCCCGGAATGGCGCTCCAGCCGGCGGTCAGCTGGGGCAGGTTCACGGTGACCTGATAGATCTTCGGATAGTCGGTTTGCAACAGGTGAGTCACCTGGTCGGGCGTCAGGAACAACACGGTGCCCAGGTAGTGGACCAGCTTCGGAATCTCCGCGCCGACCTCCGAAAGCGGCAGTGAGGTCAAGAACCCGTTGATGTACGGATAGTCCTTGCGCAGCATCGCTTCGACGGCGCCGCTGGACCGTCCGGTCTGCTGACCGATGAAGTCGATCAGCTTGGGCACCTCGGCCGCCGCGCCGTCCCAGTACATCATCGCGTCGCCGGTATTGGTTGCCGCAGAGACCATTTCGATGCCACCGCGGTCACCCGTGACCCGATCGGCGGGAAATGCCGGGTTCAGGTCGTCGACCATGCCCTGTGCAGCGGTCAACCGCGGAAACAGCTGCCACCACACCACCAGGATGACCACGATCACCCCGAGCACGGTGACGCCGGCCCATGCCATCGGTAGTTTGCCGTGCCGCATTCGCACTCCTCAGAGCTTCGGTGTCAGGTCCATGAAGCTGATCGTTGTCATGTCGGTCACCCACCACCGCGAACCCTGCTGATGCAGTGACAGGCGGTAGGCGACATATTTCAGCGACGGGACGTTCTGGGTCAGCGGGCTGATCGCCGTGGTGTTGGTCAAGACGAGCGCCACCGCGCGCGTGCCGTTCAGCGATTCCACCGCCGTCCCAACGACGTTGGTCTTGTCGGTGATCTGCGCTTGCTTGTTCGGCATCACCGCCGCTTCGAGTAGCTTTCGATACTGCTCGTGCAGATCGGCGCTGAGGTATTCACCCGCCCGTTGCGGCAACGTGCCGATCGTGTCGGGCGTATAGGTCCACAGTTCGGTGACCGCCGCCGCGGCGACGCGCGCGACCTCCCTCTTGGCCGCCACGGAGGCCCGGTCGGCCAGATACGGCTGCAACGCGGCACCAGTGAACACCGCCGAGGCAACGAACAATCCTGCCGCCACCGCGACCAAACCAGGCAGCCAGGAGCCGAAACGCATTCGCGCCCAACGTGTTCGTGGGGTGTCCGCGGCCACGTCGGTCAGATGGTCGGGGTCAGTTTGCTTATTCTCCACCGATACGCCTCCTGCCTGGCCGTGACCACCCATCGGTTCCCTCGTTCGATCTGCAGTTTCCCGTCCGGGGATCGCGACGTGAACTTCGTCATCACCAGCACGTCGACGCTGCCGTCGTCGTGCCATCTGGACACACCGACCTCGAGGACGGTGCCGGTGGCCGGCTCGGCCCGGGCCACCTGGATCAGGATCTGGTTTTGGTGTTGCCGGTACTCCTGCGCGAACTCCCCTGTGGCCTGAGCCAAGACGCGGTCTGTGTAGTCGTTGGCGTGAAATGGGTCCGGTGAGGTGAATTCGGTCATGAACGAGCGCACGTAGGCCAGCACCGAGGCATCTCTGATCGATGCATGCCGTTGTGCTTCATGGTTATTCAGATCCACTGCACACACGGTGATCGCTGCGGCGGCGAGGGCGCCGGCCAGGGCTGCCAGCAGCGGCAGGGCCAGGAGCCGCACTCGGCGCGGCGGCGCGGCGCTGAAGAGCGGCCGCTCGTCGGGTGCAATCTTGCGGAGCGGACTCATGACGTCGCCCCGACCGTCTGGAAGTCGGCCACCACGGCCAGGTCGTCGACCCGCCAACCCGCCGCGCCCGACTTGACGAAGGTCGCCCGCACCGAGGCCGCGATGTAGCGCTGGCCCGGGGGGACACCACGTCGGCCCTGCAGGAACACCAACATCGTGGCGCGGTCCGGTGCCGCGTTGAGAACGGAACTTTCGGTCACCCAGTACTCATTGGGCTGCGGCCCGAACTTCAGCGCCGCCTGCTGCATGGCGCCGAGTTGCTCGCGGTACTTGTCACTGGCCAACGATCGGGCGTGGTCGAAGTCACCCTGAATGGTTTCGGGCCGGTAGCTCAGCATCTGGACCACCAACTGCGGGCCCTGTGCCGAAATCTGCGTAACCGCCTCCGCAGTCGCCCGAACCTGCTGGCCCACGACGGTGTAGCTGATCGCGGCCATAAGCCCACATAACGCTGCGGCGCTCGATATCACCGCGGCGGCGGCGCGACGCCAATCGCGACCTCCACCGCCGTTTCGGCGGGACTCGCTGCCTACCAACAGGTCTGCGAAGGTGCGCTGCCGCGCATCCGACAGTGGCCAGACCCACCCGATGAACACCGGGACGGTGTCTACCGTGTGCGCCAGGTCGCGCAGCACCAGTCTCCAAGGTCCAAGGGATGCACCGTGGTGGTGCACGACCGCAATGCCGAAGGCACCACGTCCCACACTGTGCCCTTTGATGACCGGCAGCAGGAAGCGATTGAAGGCAGTCCACAGGATCGCGGCGGCTCCGATGCCGACGCCGATCCACCACCACGAGCTGCGCAGTGGCACCGACAGTGCTAGCAGCACGGAGGTGGCCAGCACCGCCGCGCCCGGCAGCACGTCCACCGTCAGCGCCCCGGCGCGTGCCAGCCAGGACGCTAAATCGTCTGCCGCACGGGTCATTTGGCTACCTGGTCGAGTTGGGAGATCTTGTACTGCCCGTCGCGGCGCACCATCGTCACCCGTATCCGGTAACTGTTCTCACGGTCGGGCATCCCTTGCTGCGAAATGGTGGCCCGGAAGACCACCAGCGCGACGATCGACCCGTCGTCGTTGGTTCGCTCCACCGCCGCGTCCATCTCGGGCAGTCGGACGTGCATGTTCTGGGCTTGGTACGCCTCGGTCAGAATCGCGCTGTACCAGCCGGCCTGGGTCCCGAAAGCGCCCGTGGCGCAATCGTCGAGCTTGTGCTGGCTGGCGGGGAGAGCGGTGACGTCGACCGGCTGCGTTGCTGCGACACAATCCTTGGCGGCCGCGAGGGCCGCCGCGTCAGCCACGGCGCCGGCCTCATGATCGCGATGGGCGCGCAGCGCGAGGTAGCCGGCGACCGTAGTGGCACCGGCCAGCACGGTGAGGAGCACCGCGGTGGCGGCCAGCAGTCTGCGCCGGCGGCCGGTCAGCCGGCCGGGGCCAGCATCTGTTTCCATCCGTCGTCTCCTGTGATCGCGTTCTGGACGGAGTACCGCACGCCGTCGGGTGCGGTGATGTCCCCGGCTTGACCGAGGGTCGGGACCAGCGGCGGAATCGGGTTGTAGCTACAGGGATTCGGCTGCTGACCGTTGCAGGTCACCGAGCCCGTGCCGGGTCGCGTCAGGGGGTCGCTGATGGGTGGCGGGGTGCCCATCACCGGCAGCCTGTCGGCAGGTGCCGGATTCAGCCCGGTGTCGATCGTCGGCGCCGGGACCACCAGGCCCGGTTTGACCGGCTGATCGCAGCGAGCGCCGGGCGCCGGACAGGTCAGAATCTGATTGGGGTCGCCGTACCAGGGATTGGTGCCGAGCGGCTCATAGGGCTTGTTGCCGTGGCAATCGACGGGATTGGCGGCCCGGCGGCTCTCGTCGTCGGTGCACGGGATGTTACGCGCGCCGCGTACGGCGTTGCCCGCCGTCTCCTGCGGGATCCTGCAGTAAGTCCCGGACGGAAGCGGCGCGATGCTGGTGTCGGCCGGTGACCGCCACTGCGGCGCGGGAAGGAATCCCGTCAGACACGGCGGCGGCTGGTTGATCGCCAGTCCCAGATCGATGTGGGCTTCTCCCGGGAACGCCAGCGTCGTCGTCTGGGCGACGGCATCGACCTGGGGCAACAGGGCCAGTACCTGCTCGACGCCCTTGTGGTAGCGCACCAGCAGACCGGTGATGATTTCCAGGTTGCCCAGTGTCTGCGGCAGCGAATCACGCAGTCCGCCAACAGCTTCGGTGCCGGCATCCAATGTCGGTGGCGCATCGGACAGTACGCGTCTGAGTTGGGGATCGGTGTGAGCGGTCTGGATCGCCACCAGGTTGAGGTTGTGCACCCAGCGCCTGATGTCCGCGCCCGAGGCGGCCTGGCTGTCCAGCAGTGGCACCGAGTTGTTGATGATCGCGTTGATGTCCGCCGAGTTCGCCGCGAAGTCGCCGGCCAGTGCCTGGGTGGAATCGACCAGCCGGTGCAGCGCCGGACCGAGACCTCCGACGGCGTGCGATGTTTCGTCGAGCAGTGCGGAAATCTTGTCCCTCGGCAGTGCCGCCAAGCCGCGCTCGACCGCGTCGAGTGCGGCCCCGATCTCGGCCGGAACCGTGCCCCGGGTGATGGTCTGACCCGGTGACAGAAACTTGTCTGATCTGCCCGCCGACACCAGATCCAGGTACTGCTCGCCGACCGCCGAAACCGAATGCACATTGGCGGTCGCGTCGACCGGGATGTGGTACCGGTCCTGGATGCTCATCGTGACCTCGACGCCGGTCTTGGTCGGCTTGACGGCGGTCACCTTGCCGATGGTGGCGCCGCGGTAGGTCACGTTGGCCGTGCGATACAGCCCGCCCGAGGTGGGCAGGTCGGCTTTCAGCGTGTATTGGCCGACCCCAACCAGAGACGGCAGGTGCAGGTAGTACAACCCCAGCACTGCCAGCGTGATGACCGTCAGGACGGTGAACACGACGAGTTGCTTCTTGGCGAACTGGGTGACCATCGGCTACTGACCTCGTTCGACGAGTGGGCCGCCGGGTGCATTGTTCGGGTTGGTGCTGAACCTGACGTCGGGAATCATGGTGTTCGGATCGCGTCCCCACGACTGCTCGAGGGCCCGGAGCATCCCGGAGAAGCCGGTTCCGGTGAGCAGGCCGTTGTCGAGGGCGCTGAGCGTGAGATCGACATCGAGCGACGTGTTGATGAAGTCGCCCCGGAACGTCTTGGGAACGGCGTCGATGTCGAACGGGGCGGTCAGCGCCACCTTCAGCGCAGGCACCAGATACGGCGCCGCCCGGATGAGCTGGGCCAGCGGGCGCTGCAGGGACACCAGATTGCGGTGCAGGCTGGGCTGGGTCGCTCCGATCGTCTGCAGGGTGACGTCGCTGAACCGGCCCAACGACTCGACAGCGTCGATGACCCGGACCTGCGATTCGGTCAGATATTTCACCAGTGGCGGCAGCTCGGTCAGCGCGGAGTTGAGGGTGGCGTTATGGGCCGCGGCCATCGCCAGGATCCGGTCGGCCGCGTCGATGGCGTGGGTGATGTCGCCCACCTGTTCGTCGAGTTTGGCGGTGAAGGTGTCGAGTTTGCCCAGCAGCGCCCGGATCTGGTCGCCCCGGCCGTTGACGATGTTGTAGGCCTCGTCGGAGATGACCTCCAGGTTCGCGACGCCTCCACCGCGGAGCAGGGTCGCGATGCTGGCCAGCGTCTGTTCCGTGCTGGGGAAGGCCGAGGAGTTCTTCAGGTCGATGGTGTCGCCGTTGCGTAGTGGCTGCGGCGACGGATTCGCTTGCGGCGGCGCCAGTTCCACGTGCTGAGTGCCGAGCAGGCTGGTCTGGCCGATCTTTGCCGTGGCGTTCCTGGGCAGCCGCACACCGTTCTGCAATTCCAGCGTCACGACGGCGACCCAGTTCTTGATGGTGATCGACCGCACCCGCCCGACGTAGACATCGGCGACCATGACCTTGCTGTTAGGGGTGAGCGCCAGCGTGTCGGGCATCTGGACGTTGACGGTGTAGGTGCCCGACCCGGAGCCGGGTCCGCCGGGAATCGGCACGTTGGCGATGCCGCGCCACTGGGCACAGGACGTCAGCGCGACCGCGATCGCGATCAGCGCCAGGATCCGCCTGGCGCCGTGGAAGACTCGGGCCCTCACCGGCCTGCCCCCAGCTGAGCTGGGAGCGGCCCCGGCGCCGGCGTCGGCGCGACCGGACCCGGGATCACCTCAGGCCCGGGAGCCGGTGGGCCGGCGGGCTGGGGGTACCAGGGCGGTGGCAGCGGGCTGGACTCGTTGTAGGCGTCCGGGGGTCCGGTCATGGTGTGCCCCGGCGCCGGTGGCGCGGCATCCGGCCCGCCGAGCAGCTCGGCCACCGACTGCGGCGTCAGCAGATTCTGCGTTGCGGGCCGGACCTGAACGCCCTGCATTCCCGGAGCCGTCACCCAGTCCGTTCCGAAGTTGCCGTGCGAGAACGGTGTATCGGGAGAGAAGATCCCCGGCACCGTGGTGTCTTTGTATCCAGGCGGTGGCTGCAGGCGGGGTTCGGAGTATGCCAGGTGCTTGGGCTGCGTCTCGGCGGTGCTGAACGGCATCAGCCCGAACGGCAGGTAGTTGAACTTCATCGCGTCCAGCACCGGCGTCAGGTACTGCGCGCACATCTCCGCGGAGTCCTGATAGCCGAGCCGGCTTCCGGCCTGGATCGCACTGCAGATGAGTTCCAGCGGGTTTGCGAAGTTGGTGACCGCAGGGATGATCGTCAGGGCACCGTGGCTGGGGTGGTAGGTGTTGGCGCTGTTGGCGGCGAAGGTCGGGAACACGTGCAGGAAGGTCTCCAGGTCGTTTGCCGTGCCGGGTTGCACCAGCGGGGTGGTAGCCGTGGCGAGGTTGTTGACGTCGCGGGTCAGCACCCCGGCGTTGTCGTCGAGGAATTTGTGCAGGACCGGCAGCAGGGCATTGAGTTGCGTCGCGGCGTCGGCCACTGCGTGATCGGTCGGGGTCAGGCTCGACGTCAGCTGCGCCAGATTGGCGTTCAGCGATACCAGCTGCTGCTCGTTGATGTGCAGCGCGTTGAGGAAGGTCGCCAGGCCGCGCAGCACCGCGAACGTTTCCCCGCGGCTTTCGTTCAGCGTCGACAGCGCAGCCGAAAGGCTGTTCAGTGACCGGTTGATTTCGTCGCCCTTGCCGGACAGCCCGTCGGCCAGGGATTCGATGGCGTCACCGATCGGCCCCTTGGGCTGTTGCGGGGTGGGCCCGAGCGCGGACACCGTCCGGCTGATGCTGTCGCGCAGGTCGTCCCATTCGACGGGTACCTGCGTGCGCTCGAGCGGAATCACCGTGCGGTCGGTCAGGACGGGCCCGCCGTTGTAGGGCGGCTCCAGCTGAATGGTCCGTGACGCCACCAGCGTGGGGCTCAGAATCACCGCGGCCGCGTTGGCGGGCACCTTGTACTTGTTCTCGTAGTGGAACGTCACTTTCATCTGGCCGCCGGCAGGCTCGACGGTGTCGACCGACCCGGCCGGCACGCCCATGATCGTGACGTCATCACCCGGATACAGGGCGTTGGCCTGCGCGAAGTAGGCGACGATCGTGTTGGTCGTCATCTTCCGGTACAGCCGCCAGCCGCCGTACGCACCGGTCACGGCCAGCACCACGGCCAGGACCGCGACGAGAATCGACCTGCGCCGCTGCCGAACGACCGTGATGACGCTGCTCACTGGCCACCTCCTGCTGGGTTCGGTACGGCGGGCAGCACGGCCGGCAGTGGTGCCAGCGGTTCCGTCCGGGCCCCCGGTGGTGCGCTGGGCGGCAACGGCATTGGGGTGCCGGGGACCGCCGGAGGCGGGTCGCCCGGGCGTCCGGCAATCGGGACCCCCGGTGATAGCGGCGGACCGGCCGGGTTGGGTGGTGAAGTCGCCACCGCGACCGGACCCGGGTAGCCGCCACCCCCGAACGGGCCGAACGTCAGCCCGGCGCACGGCAACGGGTTGTCCGGCCGCGGCAGGCCGTCGGCCGCGGGGGTGTACGCGCAGGGTGAGCCAGGCGGGACGGCCGGACCCGGATGCTCCGCAGTGCCCTCGAGCACGGGCGGTGCCGGCGGCGGTGCGCCGTTGGGGAATCGGGTGCCGTTCGGGTCCGGCCATTGGAACGCCGGCAATCCGGCACTGCGCCAGAAGTTTTCGGGATCGATGCCGCGCTTCTTGAACGCGGCGTCCACCCACGGTTGCAGCGCCTGATACGGCACGAGGTTGAAGATCGCCGCCTTGACATACGGCCCGGAGGACACGATTTCGGAAAGCGACGCCACGAACTTGCCGAGTTCGGTGACGGTCGTGGTCAGGTCGTCCTTGCGCTGGACCAGCACCTCGCTGACCGTGTTCACCTGCTTGAGCACCGTGTTCAGGTTCGGGTTGTCGTTGATCAGTCCCTGCACCTGGGTGGTGACCGTCCTGATGTTGTCGAGCAGGGCTGCGACGGCTTGCGAGCGCTGGTTGATCGCGGCGAGCAGTGTCTGGGCGTTCACCAACAGCCGATTGATCTGCTCGCCGTGCACACCGAGTACCCCGGCGACCTTGCTGACCTCGCCGAGCAGATGCTGGATGCGTTCGTCGCGCTTGCCGACGGTGTCGGCGAATCGCTGCACGCCGTCGAGCGCTGCGCTCAGGTGCGGGTGGGTCTGTTCGACCGTCTGGGACAGTACCTGCAGCGAGCGTTTGACCGTGTCGATGTCCCAACCGCCGGCGGCGTTCGTGGCGTCCAGGAACGCGTCGTAGATCTGGTACGGAGTGCTGGTCTGGCCGACCGGCAAGGTCCCGCCCGGGCGCAACGACTGTTCGCCGCGCGGTTCGATCTCCACCACCTTCTTGCCCAGGATGGTGTCGGTCCGGATCGAGAGCCGACTCTTGGTACCAATCGTGTTGTCCCCGAGAGTGAATCGCACCACCACATGACCGGTCGCGATCTTGATCTCCTGCACGACACCGACGTCCATGCCGGTGATGCGGACCTTGTCACCGCGATGCAGGCCGCCCGAATCGGTGAACTCGCCGTAGTACCGCGGTTCGGCGAAGATCATCGGCAAACTGGTGAAGCATTGGCCCACCGCGGTGACCAGTGCCGTCAGCACGATCGCCAGCACGCCGGTGCGAACCCGGTTCGGCGCTTGCAGGGTCCTCATTGCGGTGTGCACCTGCCGGTCGGTTGCTGGGTCAGCCGGACTTTGCGGACCGGGCCGCCGGGCTGCAGGCCGTTGAGGGTGACGGTGACGTCGCAGAGATACAGATTGATGAAGTCGCCGTAGGTGCCTGCGCTGCGTCCCAACAGGGTGAGGGCGGTCGGCAGCTTGTGCAGGAGGTCGTCCAGCTCACTGCTGCCGTCCACCAGCGGTTGCAACACGCCCTGTGCCGAGGACACCGTGGTGCGCAGCAACGGCCGGTTGTCGGCCAGCAGGTTGGTCAGCCGGCCCGAGACGTTGCTCAGGTTCGCGACGCTGTCCGCAAGTGGCTCAGCCTGATTCGACAGCCCGGTGATCAGGTTCTCCAGGTTGACGACCGTCGCATCGACTTGCCCCGCCTGTTTGACGATCGAATCCAGCACGGTATCAAGGTTTTTCACGACCGCCCCGATCGCCTCGTCCCGGTCGGCCAGGGCGGAGGTGAGGCGCGCCGTGTGGTCCAGGATGTCGTTGATGGTGCCGCCCTGTCCCTGGAACACCGTGATGATTGCCGAGGCGATGGTGTTGACCTTCGCGGGATCCAGGGCGCGAAACACCGGCCGGAACCCGCCGATCAGCGCGTCGAGGTCGAGGGCCGGTTCGGTGCGCTGCAGCGGGATGCGACTGCCCGGGGGCAGCAACCGGTCGACCCCATCCCCGGTGCCTCGCTTGAGCTCCAGGTAGCGATCGCCGATCAGATTGGCGTAGCGGATCGATGCGATGGTCGATTGATACAGCGGCAGTGCACGGTCCACGGTGAAACGCACCCGAATGTGTCTGCCACCGTCGACGAGTTGCAGGCTCTTCACCTTGCCGACCTCGACGCCGGACGCGCGGACGAACTGGCCGGCCCGCAAGCCGCTCCCGGACGCGAAGTCCGCAGAATAGTCGTCGGCGTTTTCGAAGCGGATCTGGCCGAAGATCACGATGGTGATGGCCGTGAAGAGCAGCAGCACCACGGACAGAGCTGCGAGTTTGATCGCGGTCGACGTCAGCTTCATGGGTTGATCGTGTTCTCCCCCATTTGACGTCCCCAGACGTATTCGATCGCCCACGGTGAACCGATTTCGAAATGGTTGTAGGGGGCGATGCTGGCTCCGGTGTCGAGCACCAACGCCGGCGCCGGCCACAGGTCCCGGGTGATGGTCTGCCAGCAGCCGGGTGCACCGCCGGGCCCGCCGCGCGCATTGACCCTCGGCAGGTTCTCCGGGAAGACGTAGGGATTGGTGCCACCGACGATCTGGGTGTGCGCCCGCAGCGAGTATCCGTTGCCGGTGCCTTCGGCGGCGGCGACCGCCGGCGCCACCTGCGCCGCGTTGCGGATGCTGCAGAACAGTTCGGGGCTGTAGGTGTCGAGTAGACCTGTCGTCGGCGCCAATTGAGTCAGCGTCCGCGCCAGCGGCTCACGACTGCGGTCCACCACATCGGCACCGGTGTTGGCGAAGCCGATGGCCGCCAACAATGTTGCGTCCAACTGCTGTTGCTGCTCGTTGAGGGTGCGCGCGGTGGTCGTCACGTTGGACAGGAGATTCCACAGGTCCGGTGACGAGTCAGCCAGTGTGTCGGCGACCCGGGCCAGCTGGCGAACGTCATGGCCGAGCTGGTCCATCTTCGGGTTCAGGTTGTCGAGGACCTTGTTGCCGTTTTCCAGCGAAGTCCCGAACTTGCTCCCCAACCCCGACAAGGCTTCGGCGGTCCCGCTCAGCGTGAGGTTCAGCTTCACCGGATCCACCGACTGCGCGATGGATGTCAGGGTCTGAAATACGGTGTTGATCTCGGTGGACACCGACGTCGCGTCGATCACGTCGTGGGTGCTGATCGGGGCACCGGGATTCTTCGGGGAGGCCAGTGCGACGAACTTCCCGCCGAACACCGTGGTCGCCTTGATCGAGGCGACCACATTGACCGGAATCAGCTGCAGGTATTCCGGCGACACGTCCAGGGTGAACTTGGCCGCGGGCTTGCCGCCGTGCTCGATTTCACTGATGCTGCCGACCTTGCCGATCTCGACCCCGTTGAACGTCACCTTCGAACCGGTTCCGACGAGAAGGCCCGCGCGGTCCGAGACCAGCGTCAGCGACTCCTTCGGGGTGAAACCCCCGCCGAACTGGACGAAGGCCAGAATGCCCAACACGATCAGGACCGCCAGCCCGATGGCCCCGGCGATTTTGAACGGCGGATTCCGGGGCCCGGTTCCCATGAACGCTGTCGTCATCGCCGTTACACCGTGAGGTTGAAATTCGGGTCGACGCCGTACAGCGCCAACGAGGCGAACATGGCCAGGACCACTACCGCGACCAGCGAGAACCGCATCGATCGGCCGACGCTCTCCCCGACACCGACCGGACCGCCGGCCGCGGTGTAGCCGTAGTAGCAGTGCGTGACCATCACGATGACGGCGATGACCACGGCAACGGCGAACGACCAGAACACGTCTTCGGGCCGCAGGAAGGTCTGGAAATAGTGGCTGTAGGTGCCGGTGGACTGCCGGTAGAGCATCGTCGTGACAACCTGCGGGGACAGGAACGCCATGACCATCGACAGCGCGTACAGCGGCAGGATCACGACGGTCGCGGCGGTGATCCGGGTCGACGCCAAGAACGCAATCGAGTTGACCCCCATCACTTCCAGCGCATCGATCTCCTCGCTGATCCGCATCGCACCCAACTCGGCGGTGGCGCCGGCGCCGACCGTCGCCGCCAGCGCGATGCCCGTCACCACCGGCGCGGCGATGCGCACATTGACCAGGGCGGCGAAGAAGCCGGTGAACACCCCGACGCCGATGTTGCCCAGCGAAGCGAAGCCCTGGATGGCGACCAGCGACGCGCCCGACAGCGTCACGAACGCGACGATCGCGGCGGTGCCACCGATCACCGCCAGCGCCCCGGTGCCCATGCCGATCTGCGCGATGAGCCGGATGGTCTCGGCGCGGTAGCGCCGCAGCGCCAGCGGGATCTGCCCGGCACTGATCACCGTGAACCAGAGCATCCGCCCGAACGCGTCGAGGCCGCGGCCGGCGCCCCCGGCGTAACGTTCGAAGCCGGCGCGTGCCCGTGGGAAGGGGCTGGCCACGACGGCGGTGGCCATGTCAGTGCCCCGATCCGAAGCGCACGCCGATGGTCGTGAGGATGACGTTGACGGCGAACAGGGCCAATACGCACAGCACGACCGTCTCGTTGACGGCAACCCCGACGCCCTTGGGACCGCCCGAGACGGTCAGACCGCGGTAACAGCCGACCAGGCCCGCGATAAGACCGAAGGACACCGCTTTGGTCATGGCGATGACCACTTCAGGCAAGCCTGTGACGAGGGTCAGGGTGGACAGGAAGGCGCCGCCCGAAACATGTTGGAGGTAAACGCTGAAAAGGAAGCTGCCGACCAACCCGACGATGATCACCAGGCTGTTGAGCAGGCTGGCGACCACGGTGGCGGCCAGCACGCGGGGCACCACCAGGCGGTGGATGGGATCGATGCCCATCACCTCCAGAGCGTCGATCTCCTCTCGGATGGTCCGCGCGCCCAAGTCGGCACAGATAGCAGTGGAACCGGTGCCCGCGACCACCAGCACGGTGGTCAGCGGACCAAGCTGCGTGACAGCGCCCAGCGCCGCGCCCGCGCCGGAGATGTCCGCTGCGCCGAACTCGGCCAGCAACAAGTTCAGGGTGAAGGTCAACAGGACCGTCAGCGGTATCGCCGCCATGATGGTCGGCAGGATCGTCACGCGCAGCAGAAACCAGCTCTGGAAGATCAATTCGCGCCAGCCCAGCGGCCAGCGGAAAAGCGCCTTGCCGGTCAGTGCCGACATCCGGGCGAAGCCCCCGACCATCGCCAGCGGGCCTTTCAACTGGCCAGCGATGGAGCTGCCCAATCCCGTCGTGGCGGTCATTGTCGTCCTGTCACGACGGAAGCGCCCGAGCGAAAAGCCGGTGATGGTCCGAGCATCAGGTGCGCCTCCTCCCCGATCGCCGGACCACCGACCGCCCGGTCACGTCACTGTCGCAACACCAGGTTGGTAATCGGTTGGTGTGACGGTCCGGGGGGTACCACAGCAGGCGCGGTGAAGCCGCGAAACCCCGCTTGCCGCTGGTGATGTCGAAGTGCTCACCACTTTCGCCACCCATGCTGGTTACCCCTGTCTGGTGCTGTGTGACCGTTACTGTGGCAACTCGGGATCCGGTGACGTCGCATCGTTCCGGACCACGGAACGATCGCTATGCCGGAGCGGCGCCTCGTCGGACCGCTGGACGTCAGGCAAGCGGGGATGGCAGCCCGGCGGGGCATCGACGCGCCGCGTGAGGTAACCGCCGGTCGCGGGCGTCCGCAATGTAACACTTGTCAACATGGCGTCCACTTCCTACCACCACGGCAACCTGCGGCAGGCGCTACTGGAACATGCGGTGCAGCTGGCAAAGGCCGGCGGGCCGGACGCGGTGGTGCTGCGCGACGTGCAACGGGCGGCCGGCGTGAGCAACTCCGCGGCATACCGGCACTACTCAGACCGGCAGGCGCTGCTGGGCGCGGTTCAGGTGTACGCGATGACGTTGCTGGGTGAGGCGATGCAGGAGTCGATCGCCGCGGTCCCCAATCGCGGCCCCCGCAATCGTCGCGCCCTCGCCCGGTTGCGCGCCACCGGCCAGGCCTACGTGGACTTCGCCCTCGCCGAACCTGGCCTATTCCGAACGGCATTCGCCCCAGACGGGCCCAAGGAGACCGACTCGACCGTCGCAACAGACCGTCACCCGTTCTACATTCTCAGCCGCTGCATCGACGACCTAGTCGCCACCGGCGTGCTGACCCCGAGCCGGCGGGACGGCCTGGACGAGGCCGCCTGGGCGGCCGTACACGGTCTGGCCTCGTTATATCTGGACGGGCCGCTGGCAGCTGCGGACGCCGACCGCAAGAAATTGATCACCGACCGCCTGCTCGACACCATCGAAGGCGGCATCCGCTAGGCGCAAATGTTGACACCGATAACTTGCGATGTCATGCTTGCCGATGTTATTGCTGTCAACATAAGGCGGACCCCTGATGAGTATCGATGCCCCCGAGCTTTCCCCGGTCGAGTCGCCACCCGTGCGGATCCGTCCCGCCGCCGTGCTGGCCGTCGTGCTGGTCGCCTCTCTGGCGATCAATGTCGAGACCACGATCGTCAATGTTGCGCTGCCGACTCTGAATTCGGCGCTCGGCGCGTCCACGCGCGGGTTGCAGTGGATCGTCGACGCCTACAATCTCGCGTTCGCCGCGCTGGTGTTGGCCGGCGGCACCGTCGGGGATAAGTTCGGCCGCCGCGGGACCCTGATCGCCGGGCTCGCGCTCTTCGCATTGAGCAGCGCCGGCGCGGCACTGTGCACGACGACCGGATCCCTGATCGCGATGCGGGTGGTGATGGGAGTGGCTTCGGCGTTGATCTATCCGACCACGCTGGCCATCATCACCGACACATTCCGCGAGCCGCGTCAGCGAGCGGTCGCGATCGGCCTGTGGGGCGCGGTGACCGGCCTCGGCGTGGCGATCGGCCCGATACTCGGCGGCGCGCTGCTCGAAGTGTTCTGGTGGGGAAGCCTTTTCCTGGCGCTGGCGCCCATCGCGCTCGCAGCGGCTTTCGCTGCGCCCGTCGTCATCCCGGCATCCACGCCTGACCCTGGATCGCGCCTCGATCGTGGCGGGCTGGTGCTCTCGGTGGTCATGCTGGGCTCGTTGGTCTACACCATCATCGAAGCGCCAGAACAGGGCTGGAGCTCGGTACGGACGTTGGCCGGCTTCGCCGTGGCACTCGTGGCCGGCATCGGCTTCGCGCTGTGGGAGCGGCGGCAAGCCGACCCGCTGATCGACGTCACGCTGTTCACCAATCTGCGTTTCAGCGCGGCCAGCGGGGCCGTCACCGTGGCGTTCTTCGCCTTGTTCGGGTTCATCTTCCTGATCACGCAGTTCATGCAACAGCTGCAGGGCTTCGGACCGCTGGGCACTGGTGTGCGCATCCTGCCGGTCGCGGTGTCGATCGCCATCGGATCTGTCCTCGGGACCAGGCTGGCCGTCAGGAGGGTCGGCACCAAAGCCGTTGTCTTCCTTGGCCTGCTGATGATGGCCGCGTCCTTCGCCTGGATCAGCACCTGCGACCTCAGCGTCAGCTACCTCGAGATGGCCGCGCAGATGGTACTGCTGGGCGGTGGCCTGGGCCTGACCACCGCCCCGGCCACCGACTCCATCATGGGTGTGGTGCGTCCCGAGCAGGCCGGCGCCGGGTCGGCCGTCAACGACGCCACCCGCCAGGTGGGCGGCACTCTCGGCGTGGCGGTCATCGGCAGCGTCTTCTCCACCCTCTACATCCGCCACCTCACCGAAAGTCAAGCGCTGCAGCACCTTCCGCAACCGGCTCGATCCGTTGCGCAGGAGGGCCTGGCCCAGGGTCTGGCCGTGGCGGGCCAATCTCCCGCTTCGATAGCGGACACCGTCCGCACCACCGTCAGCGACGCCTTCCTGTCCGGGATGAGCGCCGGCTGCCTGACCGCCGCGGCGGTCTGCCTGGCCGGAGCCTTCTTCGTACTCGCCGTGCTGCCGGCACACCCGGTCGGGAGCCGGGCATGAGCAGGCGCGACCAGTACGGACCATGGGCGGTGATCACCGGAGCCAGCGACGGAATCGGCCGCGCCATCGCCAAACGCGTTGCGGCAGAGGGCCTCGATGTCACGCTGGTCGCCCGCAGCGAAGCGAGGCTGCAGGAGTTGGCCGATGAATTGGAGCGGTCCTACGCGGTCAAGACCCAGGTGGTCGCCGTGGACCTCGGTCAAAAATCCGGACCGGCAACACTTTTGGATGCGACCAACGGGTTGGAGGTGGGCTTGGCCGTGCTGGCGGCCGGATTCGGGACTGCCGGACCGTTCGCTGACGCGGCCACTTCGGACGAACTGGAGATGATCGCCGTCAACGTCACCGCCGTCGCACAGCTCGCGCAGGCCTTCGCCGCCCGCATGACCAGACAGCGACGCGGCGGGATTGTCCTGTTCGGGTCCATCCTGGGCTGGCAGGGAGTGCCGGGCCAGGCGAATTACGCGGCCACCAAAGCATATGTTCAGAGCCTCGCCGAGGGCCTGCACCGTGAACTCAAGCCCAGCGGCGTCGACGTGCTGTCGGTGGCACCCGGACCGGTACATACCGGCTTCGCGGCACGGGCGGGCCTGACGATGAAGTCGGCCGCCGCTCCCGAAGCGGTGGCCAACGCGATGTGGTCAGCGCTGGGGCGACGGGTGACCGTCGTACCGGGACCGCAGGCAAAGGTCCTGACGGCCTCCCTGAAGCTGCTTCCCCGCGGGATCAGGTCGATGATTCTGGGCCGCGTGATGGCCTCGATGCGGCGCTGAAAAAGTTTCCGCGGAATTTCACCCCGGAGCGGCCCTACGCTTTTCTGACATGCGGTGATCCTCGGGCGATGACCGCGTCGGTTCGGAGGTCGAAATGTCCTTTGTCACAGCGGTTCCGGAGTTCTTGACGGCGGCTGCCGCTGATCTGGGGACCATCGGGTCCTCGATCGGTGCGGCCAACACCGCGGCGGCGGGCCCGACGTCGGCGTTGCTGGCTGCGGGCAGCGACGAGGTGTCGGCTGCTGTCGCGGCGATCTTCAACGAGCACGCGCGCGGTTACCAAGCGCTCAGCGCCGGGGCAGCGGAATTCCACCAGCACTTCGTGCACCTGCTGGCAACGGGCGCCGGTTCCTACGCCGGTGCCGAGGCCATCAATGCCAATCCGCTGCAGAACTTCCTCAATCAGGTCAATGGGGTCGCCGAGACGCTGCTGGGGCGCCCGTTGATCGGCGACGGTCGCGACGGTGTCGACGGAACCGGCGCGAGGGGACAGAACGGTGGATTGCTGTGGGGAAACGGCGGTAACGGCGGGTCGGGGGCGGCCGGACAGAACGGCGGTCGTGGCGGCGACGGTGGCTTCTTGTTCGGCAACGGTGGCCGCGGCGGGGCCGGAGGCGCCGTTCCCAATGGCTTCGCGGGTTTCGGCGGTAACGGCGGCAACGCAGTCGGGCTGTTCGGCAACGGCGGCGCGGGCGGGGTCGGCGGAGCCGGCGGTACCGGGGTCGCCGGCGACGGCGGCGATGGTGGCGGCGGCGGGTTCCTGTTCGGCAACGGTGGCGTCGGCGGTGCGGGCGGACGCGGCTTCGTCGCCGGCTGGGGCGGCTTCGGCGGAGACGCCCTGGGCTTGCTCTACGGCGCCGGCGGCACCGGGGGTGCCGGCGGAGCCACCCCCTTCAACGGTGGCGTTCCCGGCCTCGGCGGTACCGGTGGCAGCGGCAACATCCTGTTCAACCTGATCAGCACCGGGGCCGACGGCGGTGCCGGCGGCGACGCCGTCGGCAATACCACCGGTGGGCAGGGCGGGCAGGGCGGCAGCGGCGCCGGTCAGTGGCTCGGCTTCGGCGGCGCCGGCGGGGTCGGCGGCGCTTCGCTGGGCACCGGGACGGGCGGGCCCGGTGGGTTCGGCGGCGACGGCGGGGCCTTCTTCGGCCTCGGCGGGGCCGGCGGTAACGGCGGGGCTGCGGATGTCGGGGGCAAAGGCGGAGTAGGCGGGCTTGGTGGCCTCGGCGGCATCGTCTTCGGGCTCGGCGGCGCCGGTGGGAACGGCTTCGGTGCCGCCAACCTGGCAGTGGGCGGCAACGGCGGACAGGGTGGCTACGGCGGCATCCTGTTCGGCATCGGCGGCCATGGCGGCAACGGGGGCATCGGAGCCACTCCAGGCATCGGCGCACCCGGCGGGTTCGGGGCTTATCTGCTGTTCGGCCCTAACGGGGCGCCGGGGTTGACGCCTGCCTGAGTGAGGAGAAGCGGCTTATCGATCAACCGGATTGACCGTCGCCGCCACTAGTCGTGGCCAGATACGAGGCGCCCCCGTGGCCGCCGGCGCCGGGGAAGGCGCTCCCGCCGTTGCCGCCGAATTGGTCGCCGAAGTTCCCGAAGGCCCCGCTGCCACCGTCGCCGCCATCGACCCCACTGCTACCTGCCCGCCCTTGCAAGCCCGCGTTGTTCGTGGCCGCGCTACCGCCGCCACCACCGCCCCCGACGCCGGCACCCAGACCGGTACCGCCGGCGCCACCAAAGCCGTTTAGCGCCTGGCCATTTGCGGCGAAGTTGGAGGAGTTGCCTCCAGTACCGCCCGTTCCGGAAACGGCGCCGATGCCGCCTGCCGCGCCCCCTCCCCCGCCGCCGCCGCCGAATGCGATCTCGTCCATAGCGGCGCCTCCGCCACCGCCACCACCACCGCCACCCCTGCCGCCGACCGCACCCAGGGCGGCGGCACCTCCGCCGCCACTACCACCGCCGCCTCCGCCAGCGGCGGCGCGGGTAATCAGGTTGACTGCCGTGCCGCCCGTGCCGCCGGTACCGCCCTTACCTCCGCTGCCACCGATGGCAGCGCCTCCTCCGCCGTCGCCGCCGCGGCCACCCGCGCCCCCGCCGCCCCCTCCTCCGGAGAACCCGGTGTGCGGGAAGGTGGTTCCAGAGTTGTTGGCGCCACCGATGCCGCCGTTACCGCCGTTGCCGCCGTTGCCACCTTGGCCGCCGAGGGTGTTGCCACTCCCGGGTGCCCCGCCGGTGCCACCGGCTCCGCCAGTACCACCCTGGCCGCCGGCTTTACTGGTGGTGCCGGCGGCTTTGGTGATATCGGCACCGCCTAGGCCGCCGGACCCGCCGGACCCACCCTTGCCGCCGTTACCGCCCGCACCACCGCCGACACCGTTGATGCCGGCGCCCCCCGTGCCACCGGTACCGCCTGCACCGCCATTACCCCCGCTACCGCCGGCAGTAGCCTCGATGGGCGCTTCCGCGGAGATGCCGTCGAGACCCGACGCGCCGTTGCCGCCATCGCCACCGATCCCGCCGGTGCCGCCGGTGCCGATTCCGCCGTCGGCGCCGCCATCGGTCCCACTGCCCGCAGCACCGGCGGTCCCGCCGGTACCGCCCTGACCACCAGCCCCACCGGCGCCGCCGGAGAAGCCGGTGTTGGCGCCGCCTAATCCTCCGGTTCCGCCAACACCGCCAACGCCGCCCTTCCCGCCGTTACCACCACCGGCGCCGTTGGCCCCGGCGCCGCCGGAACCGCCTCGGCCGCCGGCGCCGCCCTGTCCGCCCGGGCCGCCCGCGGTGGCCGCATTCCCGGACGCGCCATCGACGCCGGCACCTCCACTGCCGCCGTTGCCGCCGAGACCGCCGGTGCCTCCGGTGCCGATACTGCCGTCGGCACCGCCGTCGACGCCTGCACCGGCCGCCCCCGCAGCACCTCCGGTACCACCTTGACCGCCGGCGGCACCCGCCCCACCGGTATTGCCTGTGTTGTTTCCGCCGTTGCTGCCGGCCCCGCCGGATCCACCGACGCCACCCCTGCCGCCGGCACCGCCACCGAGGCCGTTGAAGCCGCCCCCTCCCGAACCCCCTCGGCCGCCAGCGCCGCCCTGTCCACCCTGGTTACCTTGGACGGGATCAGCGCCCGAGGCACCTGCGATGGTGTTGTCGGCCCCCGCCCCACCATTGCCTCCCAAACCACCGACACCGCCCGTTCCGCCGGTACCGGTTGAGCCGCCGTCGGTGCCTTTGCCGGCCGCGCCCGCAGCACCTCCGGTACCGCCCTGACCACCGGCGGCACCCGCTCCTCCGGTGATACCGGTGTTGTCTCCACCGTTGCTGCCGGCCCCACCCGAGCCACCGACGCCGCCTTTGCCGCCGGCGCCACCTCCAGTACCGCCGAATCCGGCACCGCCGTCACCGCCTTTTCCACCCGCACCACCCTCGCCGCCCTGATTGCCCGCGAGCGGATCCGCACCCGAGGCACCAGCACTGGCATTGTCGGCACCAGCCCCGCCGTTTCCACCCAACCCACCCACGCCCCCCGTGCCGCCGCTTCCGACTGCGCCGCCGTCGGTGCCGTTACCCGCCGCACCCGCGGCCCCACCGGTTCCGCCCTGACCCCCGGCCGCTCCCGCTCCACCGGTGATGCCGGTGTTATTTCCGCCGTTGCTGCCGGCCCCACCGGACCCACCGACACCGCCTTTGCCGCCGGCTCCACCGCCGACACCACCGATACCGGCACCGCCCGCACCTCCTTGACCGCCGGCGCCGCCTTGCCCGCCCTGGTTACCCGTAACAGGAGTTGCACCCGAGGCCCCGGCGGCGTCGTTGTCTGCCCCTGTGCCGCCGTTGCCACCCAAACCGCCGACGCCGCCGGTGCCGATGCCGCCAAGGGCGCCGCCGTCGGTACCGCTGCCCCCGGCACCCGCTACTCCCCCGGTGCCACCCTGACCGCCGACGGCACCGCTTCCGCCGGTGATGCCGGTATTGGCACCGCCCTGTCCACCGGTACCGCCGACGCCTCCGACACCGCCTTTCCCGCCGGCTCCACCCCCGACACCGCCAATTCCGGCGCCGCCGGCACCGCCTTTGCCGCCCGCGCCGCCCTGGCCACCGGGGTCTCCCCCGGTCGGCGTGACACCGGGCTGGCCGTCCAAGCCGGCCGCACCGCCACCCCCGGTGCCCCCGGTGCCCCCGACGCCACCGACACCGTTCGCGCCGTGGGCACCGGCCGCACCGCCGATGTTGAAGGGAGTCGTCACAGCACCCCCGACCCCACCGGCTCCGGCGCTGCCGCCACCTCCACCGCTCCCACCGTCGCCCCCGATAGTGCCGGGGATAGTGGCGTTGCCGCCGTGCCCGCCCTGGCCGCCGACACCGCCCAGGCCACCGGACCCGCCCGTACCAGCTGAGCCACCGATCAGTGACTGATCGGTGCCCCCGGCCCCGCCGTTACCACCCACCCCGCCCATTCCGCCTGCGTGCCCGCTCAGTCCGCCGGGCCCCGGAGCACCCGCAGCACCGGAGGCCCCGGCACCGCCAATTCCACCAACCCCACCAGCCCCGGCTGACCCGAACAGCGAGATCAGCTGCCGGTTCGCCCCACCGGGCCCACCGTCGCCGCCCGCCCCGCCGGCCTGAAGGGTGCCGGCCGCGCCGGCCGCACCCGCTCCACCCGCACCGCCGGCCCCGCCGTTGCCGCCACCGAGAAATCCGTTTGCACCGCCGGATCCGCCGACGCCGCCCGCTCCGCCCGGGGTAGTGGCATTCCCGCCGGCGCCACCGGCGCCACCCGCACCCCACAAGCCGGCCGATCCACCGCGGCCACCCGTCAGTCCGGGGGCACCCGATCCGCCGTCACCGCCGTTGCCCCAGATCCACCCGCCGTCGCCGCCGGCTTGCCCGGTGCCCGGCGCGCCATTGGCGCCGTTACCGATCAACGGGCGACCCGTGAGCGCCCTGATCGGGTCGAATGCCACCAGACTCTGGATGTCTTGCGTCAGTGTCTGCAACGAAGCCGCGCTCGAGGCCTCCGCTGCCGAATACCTCCCAGCACCTGCCAGGAGGTTCTGTACCAATCCCGTGTGCACAAGCGCCATACGAGCACTCAACGTCTGGAAGTCCTGCGCATAGGTACCGAAGAGGTTGGTCACAGCCGCTGACACCTCGTCGCCGGCCGGTGGTGCGATGGTCGTGGTCCACGGCGCCGCCGTGGCACCGGCGGCCCGAAGAGCGTCCCCAATTCCGTCCACCTCGGTCGCTGCCGCGATCAGAACCTCAGGATGGATGAATACAAAAGACGACATATTGGCCTCCGGGCCTCATGCGGAATTTCAAAACTGCGCCGCGCACGCTACTCCGGCAGGAGATTATTTTCTACCAATTCTCGACCTTTACAGCCGAAAATACCGCGAGCGCGTCAGGCCGCGCCCGGGGAGGCCAGGACTTCCTCGACCGCGGCCCGTAAGCGTGAAAACGCGGTTGTAATGCACTTTTGGCGACTGGTGCGGTGGCATGAGTCCGTGGAGCCACGCCCCCGGATCCTTCGTTCAAGCGACGGGCGAGTGCCGTGCGCCCAATGGCGTGTTACGAAAACAGCGGCCGCCATACCGCCAGAACCACATATTGATATTCGATTCTAAAACGTGAATTTTAGTGCAGTGGGTGACATGAAACGGACTTAGTGAATTCGTGCACAGACTTTAATAATTTCGGTGTACCCGGCGTCGGCCCACACCGAACGCGTCATCGATCCCGAGGCGTGCGCGGATTCGACTACCGCTTGCAACGATCCGCTGCACAAGATGTGTCCGCCCGCTACAGGGCCGTCGGCCACTCGACAACCGAATCACAGCCAGACGCAACTGCTTTCATGCCGCCCGGACACAGTAGGACCGGGCGCAACCTGCCGGACCTGCCCGGCAGTGAAGGCGCTAGACCGTTTACTGACCCGCGTTCTGGGCCAGATCGATGGCGTACTGGCTCACGAAGTGGCCCGCCGACGCGCCGCCGTTGCACGACCCGTCGGACTCACCGGGACGCTTGACCCACAGGTAGGCGTCGGCGTGCGCGCCCGCCGTCGCCGTGGTGGGCGGGGTGCCCAGGGCGCGCCCGGACGGGTTGCACCAACTCAGTGCGGAGTCGGGCGCCGGCCCGGCCCCGTTGCGCGACGTGTCGATCACGTAGTGCGCACCGCCCGTCATCCCCGAGATGGCTTCGCCGTAGCCGGTTTCCTCATCGGTGCTGAAGAAGTTCGAGACGTTGAGGCTGAACCCACGCGCGTGGGTCACACCGACCTGGTTGAGCCGGTTGGCGATCTCCTCGGCACTCATCCAGCGCGAGTGCCCGCCGTCGACGTAGACCGCGGCGGCCGGATCGCGGGTCAGCGTGTCCACCGCGTAGCGGATCAGGTCGAAGCGTTCCTGACGCTGGTCGGCCGACAGGCAGTCGGCCATGTCGAGGGCGTCGGGTTCGACGATGATCGCCGCCGGCGAACCGCCCAGGCCGGACGAGATGCTGTCGATCCACGCGCGGTAGTCCGCACCGGAGGCGAAGCCACCCGAGGCGTAACTGCCGCAGTCGCGATGCGGGATTCCGTACAGCGCGAAGATCGGCATGCTGCCGGCGGCCTGCGCGGCGCCGGTGTAGCTCGCGACCCGCCCGCCGACCGAACCGGCCGGAAACGCCTGGTCGAGCCAGTACGCCTGCGGGGTGTTGGCGATGGCCGTCAGCTGCGCACTTCCCGGATTGGCATTGTGGGCCGCCATCGCCGCCGACGCCGGGTCGACGTAGAAGGACTGTCCGGCCAGCGGATTCGACGAATCGACCAGACGCAGCGCCGGGGCGGACTGCGTCAGGCCGGCCGACAGAGCCGTGGCCGCGACGGCCGTGACCGTCAGGAAAGGAGCGATCCAGCGGGAAACTGCGCGCGCAGCTGTTGACATCACGCCAGTAAAATAATGCCGAATTGTGATAATCGCCAATCCTCGGCGACGGCTCGGACTCAGTGCCCCTTGAACTCGTCCATCGAGTTGTAGACGCCAACGCGGCGCAGGTAGAAGTCGCGCAGCCGGATCGGCAGCACGGCGCTGAGCACCTTGTTCATCTTGGACGTCCACGGAATGACGACGAACGGGCTGCCCTGCAGCATCGCCTTCCACGTCTCAGCGACGACGTCCTCCTGCTCGAGCATGGGGGTGAACAGGATGCCTTTGGCGCCGTCGAACATGCCCGTGTTGATGTAGGTCGGGCAGACCGTGGTGATCTTCACCTGGTCGTGGCCGGCCTGTTCCAGCTCGAGCCGCACGGAATCGGAGAAGCCGATCGCCGCCCACTTGGACGCCGCATATGCGGCCATCCGCGGAATGGCGTTGAGTCCGGCCGACGATGCGATGTTGACCAGCCGGCATTGTGCGCCCGACTGGATCATGGCCGGCAGAAATTCCCGGGCGACCAGCATCGGGCCGATGGAGTTGACCTCGACGGTGAGTGTGAAGTCGCGTGGCTCGTTCTCCCAGAAGTAGCCGTTGCCCCGCACGATGCCGGCGTTGTTGAACAGCACGTGGATTGTGCCGACGGTGCTACGGACCTGCTCGGCGGCCTCGGCGACCCGCTCCTGTGAGGTGACGTCGACCGTGTCGTAGTGGATGGTGCCCCCAGCCGCCTCCAACTCGGTTGCGGTCTCCTTCAGCGCCGCCTCGTTCGCGTCCCACAGGGTCACCGACGCTGCGCCCTCTTTGACGGCCTGGGTGGCGAACAGCTTGCCGAGGCCCATGGCGGCGCCGGTGACTAGGACGTTGGTGCCTTTGACGGATTGCATGACTGAGCTCCTCTGGGCATCGTCGGTGAAGCAACGGGTAGCTCCTACCGTTCTATCTCATCGGATGCCGGGGCGATGAGTTTGGCGACGTTCGCTGGTCTGACCCGTTGACCGAGATATCGCGTGCAGATGAGGAAAAGTCATGGGCCACATCCACATTGAGCTGTTTTCCACCCTCGACCTGGTCGGTCAGGCACCCGGCGGTCCGGACGAGGACCCGGACGGCTTTCCCTTCGGCGGCTGGCAGGCGCCGCTGATGAACGAGACCAGCGGTGCGCAAGTCGTCGCCGCCTACGAGGGCACCGACGCGCTGCTGCTCGGCCGGCGGACGTACGACATCTTCGCCGCCTACTGGCCGCATCACCAGGACGGCCCGATCGCCACGCTGTTCAACAGCGTGCCGAAGTACGTGGCATCGCGCGGCCGGCCCGACCTGCCGTGGGCGGGGTCAACACAGCTGAGCCGGGACCTGGCCGGCGCGGTGCGCGAGATCCGGGACCGGCATGAACACATCACAGTGGTGGGCAGCCTGAACCTGGTGCAAACCTTGCTGCGGGAAAAGCTCTTCGACCGCCTGGACCTCTGGGTGCACCCGATCGTGCTCGGCGTCGGAAAGAAGGTGTTCGACGGCGGCGCGGTACCGACGAACCTGAGGCTCCTGGAACCGCCGGTGGCCGGCCCGACCGGCACGGTGCAGCTGCGTTACGAGCTCGTGGACGGCACGCCCGCGACCGGTGACATGAGCGCGCGTCAGACTGCGGCCCGGTAGCCGGCCAGGAAAACTTGCACCGCGGACTGCGCCTGATGGTCGACGTCGAGGTCGGACTCCACCGCCGGTCCGCCGCAGAACAGCGCCTGATCGATGCACCGGCCGACCACCAGGAACGCGAAATGCTCTGCGGCGGTGTCGGGTTCGTGGATCTGAAGCAGCCCGCGCCGGTCCAGTCGGGCGAAGCACTCGGCGAAGGCGGTCAACATGCGGCGCGGTGCGCGGTCGTAATAGAGCGCCGCAAGCTCGGGCAGGCGGTTGGCTTCGCCGACGACCAGTCTGCGCAATTGCACGACGGGTTCCTGCAGGACCGCGCGCAAGTAATCGCGGGCGAGCCCGGTCAGATCCTGTTGCAGATCAGTGGTGTCCGCCAGCGCCGACACCCGGTCCAGAAATGCCGACACCGTCGTCTCGAGAGTCTCGTCGACGATGGCCATCAACAATTCGTGCTTGTCGCCGAAGTGCTTGTACACCGTCTGTTTCGACACCGCGGCCGACGCGGCGATCGCATCGACGCTGGTGCCGTGGTAGCCGCCGGCCAGGAACAACTCCTGGCCCGCGGACAGGATGCTCTTCCGCTTGCGCGCCGAACGGCCCACTGGCTCGGTCATGCCGACCCTTCGTTTAGTACTGGACAGTCTAGTTTTGGGTACTGTACGGTCTAGTTCTATATTGACATGGAGGCCGCCGTGACCAGTACCGATTGCCAACCTCTTGCCGATCGTGTCACGAAGTCTCTGCTCGGCTACGGCGTCATCGCGGGTCCCGTCTATGTGGTGTCGGTCGCCGTTCAGGCAGCGACCCGCGATGGGTACGACCCGACCCGCCACGCCGCCAGTCAACTCGCTAACGGTGATCTCGGGTGGATACAGGTCGCCACGTTCCTGGTCGCCGGCGCGATGACGATCGCCGCGGCCGTCGGCGTCAGGCGGGCACTCGGCCCCGGACGGCGCTCGGCGTGGGCGGCCGGCCTGCTCGGTGGTTACGGGCTGGCCCTGATGGTCGCCTCAGGCTTCCGCGCCGACCCGTCAGACGGGTTTCCGCCCGGCACACCTCCGGGCGTCGGTCACCTCAGCTGGCACGGCATGATGCACTTCGCCGTTGCGGGCGCCGGCTTCCTCTGTCTGGTCGCTTCGTGCTTCGTGCTCGGCGGATGGTTCGCGCAAGTGCCGGGTGCCACTGGGTGGGCCTGGTTCTCACGCGTCACAGGTGCGGTGTTCGCGGGCACCTTCCTCGCGCTGTCTTCCGGAGCCGGCGGTCCGGCTTCGATTCTGGCCTTCACCGCGGCTGTCGTGCTCGCGTGGATCTGGCTGTCGGCGATCTCGGTCCGGCTGTACCGGGGCGTCGGCCAGCCATAGCGGCGGGTTTTGATCGGAGTCGGCGCGCTAGGGTGCTGGGGTCGGCCTCGACCAACAAGCCGATAGAACAGTTGGGCGAAACACTTATGACCACAGCGGCGGAGGCGTCGACGCTCGAATCTCGGGTCGGCCACTACTACCAGATGGATTACACCTACGAGGTGGGCCGCGAGAAGGTACGCGAGTACGCCCGCGCGGTGCAGGACTATCACCCGGCGCACTGGGACGTCGACGCCGCTGCCGAGCTCGGGTATTCGGGTCTGGTCGCCCCGTTGACGTTCACGTCGGTGCCGGGCATGACCTGCAATCGCCGCATGTTCGAGTCCGTTGTCGTCGGCTACGACACCTACCTGCAGACCGAGGAAGTCTTCGAGCAGCACCGCCCGATCGTCGCCGGCGACGAGCTGAGCATCGATGTCGAACTGACGTCCGTGCGCAGGATCGCCGGCCGGGACATGATCACCGTGACCAACACCTACACCGATACGGCCGGCGAGCGGGTGCACACCCTGCACACCACGGTCGTCGGCATCACCGCCGAGGATTTCGATCCGGCTGTCAAGCTGGCCGTGCAGAAAGCGATGATGCACGACGTCAACATCCTCGATACCGGCGAAGCCGATGCCGCCTACGTCAAGACGGTGCGCCCCGAGGGTGAGGTCCGGCTCGCCGAGGACACGGCGCGCACGCCCGGCACGCCGTCCTTCGACGAGCTGAACGTCGGCGACGAACTACCGGTGCGCCACACCACGTTGTCGCGCGGGGACCTGGTGAACTACGCCGGCGTGGCCGGTGACGCCAACCCGATCCACTGGGACGAAACCCTGGCCAAGGCGGCCGGCCTGCCCGACGTCATTGCCCACGGCATGCTCACCATGGGCCTGGGTGCCGGCTTCGCCTCCGCCTGGACCGGCGACCCCGGTGCGGTGACCCGTTACGCGGTGCGGCTGTCGCAGCCCGCCATCGTGTCGGCCATCGAGGGCGCGGACATCGAATTCAGTGGCCGGATCAAGTCTTTGGACCCCGACACCCGCACTGGTGTCATCATCGTCGGCGCAAAGTCCGCCGGACGGAAGATCTTCGGTTTGGCGACGATGAACGTCCGCTTCCGCTGAGGCTGGGTTGTCATCCGGTCAGCGGGGTGCGGACGCCCAGGACCGGTTGCCGGAGCCTGCCGTGGCTCCACCCGCGGTCCCACGGCCAACGGCGGCGATCATCGGTCCAGACCAGTTGAAACGCGCGAATAGGCGCCTCGCGTAACCGAACCGCGAATGTCAGGTGGACGCCGGGGTGTTCGACCTCGAATTTCTTTGTCAATCAACGCAACTCGAGGTTTTCGGCGATCGGACCGTCGCATGCCGGGCGACGGGCGCTAGGTCCGCGGGGCCCATCACGCTAGGGTCCGAACAGAAGCATTTTGCAATGCACCCGCAAGAGAGGAACCACCCTCCATGAGCCGATCCTCGACCACCATCGACCCTGCTGCGCCGGTGCTTGTCACGGGCGCCAGCGGCTACATCGGCAGCTGGATCGTGCGTACGGTGCTCGAAGCCGGGCATACCGTCCACGGCACGGTGCGCAACCCGAACAAGACGTCGGGCCTCGAGCATCTGCACAAGCTCTCCGACGACCATCCCGGCCGGTTGAAGCTGTTCAAGGCCGACCTCCTCGAGACCGGCAGTTTCGACGAGGCGATGCAGGGGTGTGAGCTCGTGATGCACACCGCGTCGCCGTTCCTGATCTCCGGCTTCACCGACGCCGAAGAGGCGTTGGTCCGTCCGGCGCTGGAGGGCACCCGCAATGTGCTCGATTCCGTGAACCGCACCGACAGCGTCAAGCGCGTGGTACTGACCAGCAGCGTGGTCGCGATCTACGGCGACGCCCGCGAGTCACAGGATGTCCCGCACGGCGTTTTCACCGAGGAGCACTGGAACACCACCAGCAGTGCCGACCACCAGCCGTACCCCTATTCCAAGACGGTCGCCGAGCGGGAGGCCTGGCGTTACCAGGAGGCACAGGACCGGTGGGACATGGTCACCATTCATCCCGGCTTGGTACTCGGCCCGTCGCTGACCAGTGCCAGCGACTCGGCCAGCCTGAGCACGATGAAGCAGTTCTACGACGGCACCATGCTGGCCGGGGCGCCGGACATGGCGACGGGCCTAGTCGATGTTCGCGATGTTGCACAAGCCCACCTGCTCGCTGGTTTCACCCCGGAGGCGCATGGACGGTACATCACCAACGCCGACACTCTGACCTTCCTGGAAATCGGCAAGGTGCTGCGCCGGGGTTTCGGCCCGTTCTACGCGTTCCCGAGGACGACGGCACCGAAGGTGATCTTCAAGGCCATCGCTCCAGTTGTCGGACTCACCAGAAAATTCATCGACCGCAACGTCGGCTACCCCCTGGCATTCGACAACACCCGCAGCCGCAAGGAGCTGGGTTTGACCTACCGACCGGTCGAGCAGACCATCACCGACCACTTCCAGCAGATGCTCGACGATGGTCTGGTCCACCGCATTCCGGGAATCTCCAAACTCTAGTCGGCATGCGCCGCCGCTTCCTGGATGAGCTGGAAGCGCGAGGAGATGCCCAGCTTGGTGTAGACATGCGTGAGGTGGGCTTGGACCGTTCGCGGTGAAACGAAGAGGCGGGCGGCGATGTCCTTGTTGCCCAGGCCCTCGGTGACCAATCCGACGACGTCGAGTTCGGCCGGGGTCAGGGACTCCCAGCCGCTGGACGCGCGTCGGTGCTCGCCGCGGCCGCGCTGGGCGTAGCTGATCACTTCTTCGGTGGAGAGTGCGGCGCCTTCTGTCCATGCTGCGTCGAAATCTTTCTGGCTCAGGGTCTCCCGCAGCTCATCAGTCACCGATTCGTAGTCGGCCTGGTGGATCTTGAACCGCACCACACCCATCCGCTGGCGACACGCCTCGGCTGCACCCAGCAGCCTGGCTGAGCGATGACTCTCCGAACTCCGATTCAGGCCAGCCAGACACTCGAGGATATCGGGGAGATGCAGGTACACACCCGTGTGTGTCGAACAGGACAGCGCATCGTGCGCGTCCCGCTCGGCTTGATCTCGATGGCCCTGTGCAGCAGCGACTCTCGCTCGCGACAAGTAGGCCACGACGAGATACCAGCCCTTCGCGGACGCGACGGCCTCGTCGGCCCACCCGCGCGCGGTGTCGAGGTCGCCCTGTACCCGCGCCGCCTCGACAGCATTGAACGCGCGCTGAGCGACCGCTGTCCCGGGCTGAGCCAGGGCGAGGTATCGCCACGCGTCCTCGCCGGCTCTTTGCGCGGTGGGAACATCGCCGGCGGCCAGCGCGGCGGCCGCCACCGTCACGGCGCCGATACCCAGGAAGTACTCGCCAACATCCGGTGCGACTTTCATTGCTGCATCGGCACTTTCATACGCCGCTTGCGCGTCACCAGCGTGTGCTTGGGCTACGCCCAGACCCATGAGTGCGAGCGGCTTGTGGAATTCGTCGTGTGACGTCTCACAATCGGCCACCGCGATGCTGAGTTGTTGAACAGCAACCGGAAGATTGCCTTCCATCAGACTCGCCATCGCGAGACTGAGGCGGCACTGCCGCGCGTCGAATCGATTTCCTATCGCGTCGGCAAGCTGCTGTCCCTCTTCAGCTGCCTCCCTGGCTGCGATCGGGTCACCAAGTGTGACGGCCGTATTCGACTGTCGCGCCAAGACGTGACTCAGCCTCCACAGGTCACCGACGGCTCGGGCAAGCCCGATCGCCTCGGCGAAATAGGCACGGGCCGCCTCCGGGTCATTATTGCCACCACCCGCACTGACCCCGCAGGCCGTCAAGACCCGTGCCGTGAGGGCTGGATCGTCGAGCCCGCGGGCGATCTCCAGGGCCCGCTGGGCGGGATCCACGCTGTAATCGACAAACGTTGTCAGCAAGGCTTTGTCGGCTAGGGCGCGCGCGAGTGTCCGGGGATCGAGCTCCGGGTGATCCGCGTCGCCGAGTGCCGCTTCGAACCACGCGCATCCCTCCAAGAGCCGGCCGCGACCGTGCCACAGCGGCTGCAATGCCGAGGCGATCTGCAGTGCGTGCTCCTGATCTGAGTTCTCCAAGCTCCATGCGAATGCCGCGCGGAGATTGTCCATCTCGATCTCGGCCTGTTTTATGCGCTGCTCGTAGTCGGTGCGCCCGGGCGCATCCAGGAGTATGGCCAGCGCCGTGTAGTGATCGCGCTGGCGACAGCGGGTTTCGTCACCCTCTCCGGATTCACTGAGCTTCTCGAGTGCGTACTGACGGACCGTCTCCAGAAACCGGTAACGCGTCCGGCCGCCGGAGTTTTCCGCCACGACGAGCGACTTCTCTACCAGCAGGGTGAGCTGGTCCATGATCTGGTGTCGCTCAATGGCATCGCCGCTCGCGACCGCCAAGGCCGCGTCCAAGTCGAACCCCCCGAGAAACACTGCCAACCTTCGGAATAGGACGCGTTCAGTTTCGGTCAGCAGTGCGTGCGACCACTCCACCGACGCACGCAACGTCTGCTGACGACGCACGGCCGTACGGGAACCACCGGTCAGCAGGCGAAACCGGTCATGAAGCCCGTCAACGATTTCCGTTACCGTGAGTGTCCGCACCCGAGCCGCTGCCAGCTCGATCGCCAGGGGCATGCCGTCCAAGCGAGCGCAGATCTCGGCCACCACGGCGGTGTGCTCGTCGGGGATGGTGAAGCCGGCCTTCGCCAGCTTCGCACGGTCGGTGAACAACGCGATAGCCTCGTCGGCGAGACCTAAAGACGGTACCTGCCAGGTCGCCTCACCCGTCACTCCCAGCGGCTCACGACTTGTGGCCAGGACGGTGAGTCCTGTTGCTTTGGAGAGCATCTCGGTGACCAGACGGGCAGTCGCGTCGAGTAGGTGCTCGCAATTGTCCAGCACGATCAACAGCCGTCGGCCACCGATGAAGCGTAATAGGGTGTCGGTCGTGGAGCGGCCCGGTTGATCCGGCAGCCCGAGTGCACGTGCCGCCGTCACCGCGACGACATCAGGATGGGTGATCGGTGCCAGGTCGACGTAAAACACACCATCTGGGAACTCGGTGGCGATCTCAGCGGCAACGTGCACAGCCAGCCTCGTCTTGCCCACACCACCGGCTCCGGTCAGCGTGACCAACCGCGCGGCAGCCAAGGCTTCTCGGAGGCTCGCTATTTCCGCTTGGCGCCCAATGAAACTCGTCAGCTGCGGCGGGAGATTATGGGTGCGGCTCGGGCCTTCGGTGCGTAGCGGCGGAAAGTCATTACGCAGGTCGGGATGAGACAGCTGCACCACCCGTTCGGGCCGCGGCAGACCGCGCAGGACATGGCTGCCGAGATCGGTCAACCATGCCTCGGCCGGGAGTTGGTCGACGACCAATTCGCTGGTCGTGGCCGACAATACGGTCTGGCCGCCGTGGCCGAGGTCGCGCAGCCGTGCGGTGCGGTTGATCGCCGGGCCGACGTAGTTGCCTTCGTCGCGCAGTCGCACCTCGCCGGTGTGAATGCCGATGCGCAGCTTGATCGGCGCCAGCGGCGCCCGCTGCAGCTCGACTGCGCAGGCCACGGCATCCGACGCGCGGGCAAATGCGATGACGAAACTGTCGCCCTCACCCTGCTCGACCGGCCGGACCCCGTCGTGAGCGGTAACCGCGTCGGAGACCGACTGGTCCAGGCGGGCGATGGCCGCGACCATGGCGTCGGGCTCGGTCTCCCAGAGTTGTGTTGAGCTTTCGACGTCAGCCAGTAGCAACGTCACCGTTCCGGTTGGCAGCTCGCTCATGCCTACGTCGCTCCAGTCGATTTCGCTCATGGTAGCCAGCGTGCTCGGCCAGTTGGCGCAAAACATCCGCCAATTGGCTAATGCGGTGGGCACTCCGGCATCGCCACGTACGCGTCTGCATATGTGTCGGATTTCGGCATCTTGGCCGATGCCCGGTGAGCGGCTCCCGCCGAAAGTCAACGCCATGACCATTGACCTTGAGATACCGGCGATCTGCTACGACGATGCTCCGGACCCCGAGACAGCTCACCGCATCCTTCGATCGGCGCGGCAGCAGTCACCGATCGCAACGAGCCCCTACGGCCCCGAGGTTCTCACCTATGACCTGGTGCGCACCGTCCTGCGCGACACCCGCTTCGCCATGCCGCAGGGCGCCGGCCTCGCGGTGCAGGGCATCACGTCCGGACCGGTTTGGGACCGGGTGACGAAACTTCTGATCAGCCTCGACGGCGCTGAACACCACCGGCTGCGCCGACTGGTGTCACGTGCCTTCACTCCCCGCGCGGCGGAACGCATGCGCGCGGCGTGCGTCGAGGTCATGACCGAACTCGTCGATGCCTGCCCGGCCGGCCGCTGCGACGTCGTCGCGGACCTGGCCCGCCCCTTCCCGGTGCCGATCATCTGCGCGCTTCTCGGTGCACCGCGCGCCGACTGGCACCTGTTCTCCCGCTGGGCGGACGACGTCAGCAAGGCCTTCGGCGTCAACGTCGCCGAGCAGGCGCCGGCGATTCTGCGGGCCTGGGAACAACTCGAGTCCTACGTCGAGGGCCTGATCGCCGCACGGCGACAGTGCCTGACCGATGACCTGATCTCTGAACTGATCCGCGTCGAGGACGACGGCGAACACCTGACGCACGACGAGCTAATCAACCTGGTCGTGATTCTGCTGAACGCCGGCACCGACACGACCCGCAATCAGTTGGCCGCGGCCGTGCAGGTGCTGGCGGATCATCCGGACCAATGGACGCTGCTGGCCGAGAACCCGCAGTTGGCCCCGCAAGCCGTCGAGGAACTCATCCGGCACACCCCGATCGCCCTCACCACCGTCCGCGTCGCCACCCAAGACGTCGAACTCGACGGCTTTCTCATCCCGGCCGGGACGTGCGTCATGGCGAACACGGCTTCGGCCAATCGGGACCCCGCCGTCTACGACGATCCCGACCGCCTCGACATCACCCGCACCGCGCCGCCGCCGATCCTCACGTTCGGCGGCGGCGTCCACTACTGCCTCGGGGCGCACCTGGCACGAGTCGAGCTCGTCGAGGCGCTGCGGGTGATAACCAGCCGCATCCGGCGACCGCGCCGGATCGGTACTGTGCCATGGAAGCCCATGGTCGGAATATCCGGTCCGACAACGCTTTTGATGGAATTCGATCCGGTAGGACCTACTTCGGTGGCATCCTGATGCCGCCGTCGACGCGGACCACCTCGGCGTTCATGTACGAGTTGGTGATCAGTTCGATGACCATCGACGCCAACTCGTCGGGCTTGCCCAGGCGGTGCGGGAACAACACCGATTGACCCAGCTTCGCCTTGAATGCCTCGGAGTGTTCGCCCTCGCCGTAGATCGGGGTGTCGATGAGGCCGGGCGCGACGGTGTTGACGCGAATGCCGACCGCGGACAGGTCGCGTGCCACCGGCAGGGTCAGGCCGACGACGCCGCCCTTGGAGGACGAGTAGGCCGCCTGACCGATCTGGCCGTCGAAGGCGGCGACGCTGGTCATGTTCACGATGGCGCCGCGCTCGCCGCTCTCGGTGGGCTCGTTGCGGCTCATCGCCGTCGCGGCCAATCGAATGCAGTCGAAGGTGCCCACCAGGTTGATCGCGAGCACCTTCTTGTAGGCGTCCAGGTTGTGTGCGGAGGCGAACTCGCCGTCCTTGCCGATGGTGCGCTGGGCCCAGCCGACCCCGGCTGAGTTGACCAGCGCCCGCAGTGGGCCGAGGTCGGTCGCGGTGTTGACGGCGTCCTCGATCTGCTCGGTGTTCGTCACGTCGACGCTGACGAACACCCCGCCGATCTCGTGCGCGAGTTCCTGCCCGCGTTCTGCCTGCAAGTCGGCGACAACGACTCGGGCACCCTTGGCGGCGAGTTGACGGGCGGTCGCGGCCCCAATACCCGAGGCCCCACCGGTGACGATTGCGCTAGCTCCATTGATATCCACGTGAGCACAGTACGTCACTCGCGGATGGCTCCTCCGTGCCTGATCTGCATCCATAACCGAACGGAGCTTGCCCCGGACACCCGTTGCGCATAATCTCCCGGGCACATGAGCTCTGTGCCATTGAGTCCCAACATCCAGCAGGTTCGCATCCATTCGCCGGGGACGGTGTCGCTGGATTGCGTCGAGCTGCCGCCCTGCGGGCCGCGGGACGCGCTGGTCGAAGTCCACGCCTGCGGTATCTGCGGCAGCGACCTCAGCTACATCCGCCTCGGCGGTCTGGCCGGACCGGGCGGCGCGCCCATGCCGCTCGGGCACGAGTTCTCCGGCGTAGTGCGAGAGGTCGGCGCGGAGGTCACCGGCGTGGCGCCCGGACAGCGGGTCGTCGTCCATCCCGGCAACGACGTGTCGGGACGAATCGGTGGCGGCAGCGCGGCCGGCGGGCTGGCCGACGTGGTGCTGGTCCGGGATGCCGCCGCTGGCGAACGGCTCTTCCCGATTCCCGATGGCATGCCGATGGACGTCGCCGCGCTCGCCGAACCGGTCGCGGTTGGCATGCACGCCGCCGAGCAGGCTGACGTCGCTCCGGGTGACAACGTCGCGGTATTCGGTTGCGGCCCAATCGGTTTAGCGGCTATCGCCGCGCTGGCCGACCGCGGCGTGAGCGGCATCGTCGGGGTGGACCCGTCGGCGGAGCGCCGCCGGCTGGCCGAGAGTCTCGGTGCGTCGGCGTCGATCGATCCCAACGACACCAAGGTCTGGCGGGAACTGCGGCGCTTGCACGGCACCCGGTCGCTGGCCTATGGACACGCCCCTGCGACGGACGCCTTCATCGAGGCAACCGGGTCGGATGCGGTGCTGACCGAACTCATCGACCGGGCCGGTCCCGGCGCGCGGATCAGTGTCGTGGCCCTGCACTACGCGCCGGTGCCCGTCAATTTCCTCAGCGTCCTGATGAAGGAGCTGACGATCCGCGGCTCGATGGAGTACCCGACCCGGTTCGGTGACGCCGTCGACCTGCTGGCCCGCCGGGATCTCTCGGCTCTGATCACTCACCGATTCCCGCTGGGCAGTGTCGACGCGGCACTGCAACTGCTCACCGAGAGCCGCGAGTGCGGCAAGGTGATGGTGACCGTTTCCTGACGCGAGGGGGGCTGGCCGGCCCTTACTTGTAGGTCAGATGCAGGTACTCGCGACGGCGTGCGAGCACACTGGGCAACCACGGACCAACCTCGGCGGCATCGATCCATTCGGTGCGCTCCAAGAGCATCCGCAGCACGGTGACCGCTTCCAGCCGGGCCAGCGGCGCGCCCAGGCAGAAGTGAATACCTTTGCCGAAACTCATGTGCCCCTTGCTGATTCGACGATCCAACCGGAAGTCGTCGGGGTTCTCGAAATGGTCGGGGTCACGGTTGGCCGCACCCCACAGCAGCAGCACCCGGGAATCCTGGGGCAGTGCGGTGCCCGCCAGTTCGGTGTCGGCCAGAACGTGGCGATAGTGCGCCCGGAACGGCGGCTCGAGCCGCAGCGTCTCCTCGATGAACACCCCGAGCAGATCCGGCTGGGCGCGCAGCTGCTTCTGCAGGTCGGCGTCGGTGGCCAGGATCGCCATCGCGGTGCCCAACAGCGATGCCGTCGACTCGCCGCCGGCGCTGAACAACGAGACCAGGATCAACAGCGCGGTGAAGGTGTCGAGGTCGCCCGCCGCGCAGGCCCTGGCCAGCACGCCCATCAAGTCGTCACCCGGGTTGGTCGCGGCCACCTGCTGGCGCGTTGAGATGTAGGCGCTGAGCTCGCTGATGGCGGACATGGACGCGGCCAGTTCGTCGGTGGACATCAGGCCGTCGAGAAGTTGGGTGCTGGCACAACCCCATCGCGCCAGCTGGTCGGCGTCGGCTTCGGGGACACCGATCAGTTCGGCGACAACCATCATCGGCAAACGGTTCGCGATGGCGTCCATCCACTCGACGGCACCGTCATCGGTCTCCGCAGCCCAGAGACTCTCGAATATCTCCGCGATCAGCGGCTGCAGCGACTGCACACGCTTGGCCGTGAACTGCCCGAGCATCAACTTGCGGTGTACCGCGTGTACGGGGTCGTCGGCGGTGACCAGGATGTGGGTGCGCCCGCCGACGCCGTCCATCGGGAAAGGGACGACGCCTTCGTCTGGGCGGAAGGTCATCGTCGCGGTCAAATTCGAGGAGAAGATCTCGGGGCGGTTGACCACATCGGTGATCCCGGGCCAACTGCTGACCAGGTAGAAATCCGAATCGCCGACGCGGTGAACGCCGCCGTCGTTCCGCAACCGGGCGTACAGGGGGTACGGATCCTGGATTGCCGCGTCGCCGAAAAAGTCGACGGGGTCGATGCTGGCGGTCATGGCGTGGACGGTAGCAACTGAGGGGCCGGTCGTCCGACCCTTGCGCAACATTAGCTCCGGTGACGGATGGTGAGTCAGCGGCCGACTCCGAGGAGAGGCGCCCTCAGCCCTTGGCTGACTCTTCGATCGCTTCCTGGTCCACGGTTCGCTTCGCACGCACAGCCGTCCGCGTCGCCCGCCGCCGCGGAAGGCGTTCGGAGATGCCGCTCAGCGAGTTGACCATCCTGTTCATGGTGTCGACCGCGGCCTCGAGTGTGTCGGCGGTAGGCGTCAACCTCTCGACGGCGGGCGACAACCGACTCAAGATTTCCGCCGTCTCGGCGAACTGTTCCAGAGGTCCATTCTTTGCCAGCAGCGTGTCGATGATGCCGTCCTCGGCGAACAACCGCTCGACAATGCCGTCCTCGGCGAACATCCGCTCTAACGGCCCGTCCTTGGCGAGCAGCCGATCTGCGAGCCCACCGGGCTCCAGGATCCGTTCCAGCGCACTGCCTTCGACGGTGATCCGGTCGAGTAATCCGCCGGGCGCGGTCAACAGGTCGACGACACCACCTTCCCGCATCAGCTTGTCGGCCGGGCCGCCGCGGACCAGGGCGCGCCCCATCGCCCGGTCATTCTCGGTCAACTCGGCAACGCGATTGGCACCGACGAGTGCGCCCCGCAGCGGAAAAAGGTCGGTGATCGGGTCGACCGTCTTCGGGCCATCCTCACCCAGGGCCTCTTTCACACTCCCGAGCGCCATGGCCGCGGCGGCGAGTCCGGCGTCGGCCACCGCGACGCCGGCCCGCACAGGCACTGCTGCTACGTCGGCGATGAGCTTGGTGATGTTCACGCGGAAAGTGTATGGCTCGGTGCCGTCTCCGTGGGCAATCCCGGCAAAGGGATCGGTGGTTCCATCACCCGGCCTTCGGCGGCCGAACGCAGTCGCTACCGTGGTCGCATGGTAGATGTCGCCAACCGCGCGGGCGCCAGGAACGTCGTCGCACTCGGCTTGTCCTTGCTCGTGGTGGCACTCACCTCCGCGGTGGGTGGGCTGACCGCCGCCAACAGCGCCGAACAGTACGGCCGGCTGAAGCAGCCGTCCTGGGCACCCCCGTCCTGGTTGTTCGGGCCGGTATGGACCACCCTCTATGTGCTGATGGCGGTGGCGGCCTGGTTGGTGTGGCGCAGTGGGCCCATCAGCGCAACGCGGCGTGCTCTGGGCGCCTACTGCGGACAGCTGGCCCTCAACGCCGCCTGGACCCCCTTGTTTTTCGGGCTCGGCTGGCGCGGCGTGGCATTGATCGACATCACCATTCTGTGGGTCTTATTGGTGACTACTGTCGTGCTGTTCTTTCGCCGCAGCGCCGTCGCCGGATGGCTATTGGTGCCTTACCTTCTCTGGACCACGTTCGCCCTCTGCCTGAATTTCGCTGTGTGGCAACTCAATAACTGACCAGTCCGGCATGACTGCGGGCAGCCGCGCACGCAGCCTGCGCATCGTTCTTGTGGTCGAAGCACTGATCAACGCCAGGACCTTCGGCGAACCATTCCCCGGTATCGAGCCTGCCGACAACATAACCGCCGGAGCTGTACACGCCCGACTCGACGCGCTTCCAACTCATCGTGCCCGCCGCGGCTCGCAGCCAATCGGTGAGCACCCGCACAGGGTTGCCGCTTTCCGCAGCGACTACTGAGCGAAAGTCCGCCTCTGCGCCGTCGATCGCGTATGCCATCATCATCCAGCCGAGGTCATCCATTTCGATCACGAGCATCAAATTGCCGACGCGTATCGCACCGTCCCCGTCGACGCACCACGGCTCCCCGAGGCCACCACTGGCTTTGACGGCATCGCGCACGATGTCGACGGAGCGAGGGATTCCTGCGCGGGGAGGATCGCGGTGCGGAGCGAGCCAGTCCAGGTAGTTATCGTCGTCTTCCCGGAACACCCTGGCTGCCATCATTACTCCTCTCCGGACCCCTGAAACCCAGCCTCGAAACAGGCCCGTAGCTTAAACCCGCCCTCTGACAAGTCGAGACGGCTTGTGGCGCGATGCCGGTGTCATCGGAGGGCCGGGGTGCGCCGGCCCAAACTAAGAAGCCAGGGCACAAAGTCGAGTACCCCACTACTCAGTCAGAGTTGAGCACCCTACCGAAGACTCAGGGTCACAGTCGCATCGTGTCGACGAAAACCATTGCGGCACCGCTTTCGACGGGTGCGGCCGGAAGTGATGGGGGTTCTACCGTGACTAGTTTTCTGACGGCTCCGCCGGAAACCATTTCCGCTCTGCTTCTGACGGGTCCGGGATCGGCGCCGATGGCAGCGGCGAGTGGCGCCTACGCCTCCCTGGCCGAGGCTTTGGAGGAGCTGGCCGGGTCCTTTTCCTCGGTGATCACCGGGGTGACGGGCGAGGCATGGGCGGGCCCGGCCGCGACGGCGATGGTGAATGCCGCCGCTCCGTACACGGCGTACTTGAGTGAGGCCGCAAGCCACGCGGCGGGGGCCTCCCGAGCGGCGGAGATGGTGAGCAGCGCGTTCGATTCCGCGCGGGCGGCGATAGTGCATCCGTTGTCAATCTTGGCCAACCGCAGAGCATTTGGACAGCTGGTTCGGTCAAATTGGTTCGGGCTGCTCACGCCGACGATCATGGCCGCCGAGGCGCAATACGAAGCGATGTGGGCCACCGATGTCGAAGCGATGCTCAGCTATCACGCCGGAGCGGTGGCCGCGGCGGAGCAATTACCAAGCGCACTGGCGCAAGTCGTCCAGAACCTGCCCAACTTGGGTTTCGGGAACAAAGGCAACGGCAACATCGGCAGCGGTAACACCGGCTCGGGGAACATCGGGATGGGAAACAGCGGCGACGGAAACAGCTCGCTCACGTCCGCGCAGTCGGGTCACAACAACGTCGGTGGTGGCAACCAGGGCAACAGCAACGTCGGCGCCGGCAATGTCGGTGTCGGCAACTGGGGCTTCGGCAACAATGGGAACGGGAACATCGGCTTCGGTAATGGCGGCCCGGCCGATTTGAACAATCCCGACCTGTACACCTTCCACGCGGGCCGAGGCAGCAACAACATCGGCATGGGTAACACCGGTAACGGCAACGTCGGCCTGGGCAACAGCGGCGAGGGGAACGTGGGCGGCGGGAACACCGGCAGCGGAAATGTCGGGGCCGGGAACTCCGGCACCGGCAACTTCGGGTTCGGCAACACCGGTAATAACAACATTGGCATCGGCCTCACCGGCGACAACCAGGTGGGCATCAACTTGGCAGGGCTGCTCAACTCCGGCAACGGCAATATCGGCTTCGGCAATTCCGGCCACAACAACGTCGGCTTCTTCAACTCCGGCGACGGCAACGTCGGCATGTTCAGCTCCGGCACAAACACCGTATTTCCCGGACAGCTCAACAGCCTTGGCGTCGGTAACTCTGGCACCGGCAATCTCGGCGTGGGCAACGCGGGCGCCGGCAACGCCGGCTTCTGGAACTCCGGTCTGTTGAACACCGGCTTCGGTAACGGCGGGTCGATCAACACCGGCGCCCTCAACGGGAACAACGTCAATACCGGATTCCTCAATTCAGGGGAGACCAACACCGGCTGGGGCAATTCCGGTCACTCCAATACCGGCGCGTGGAATGCCGGCACCTTGAACACCGGTTTCGGCAGCGCCATCGATCAGGGATCAGTGGCCGTCGGCGCGACGGGCAACTCGGGGTTCGGCAACAACGCTCGCGGCGGAGCCTCGGGATTCGGCAACAGCGCCGACCCGCAGGCCTGGTTTGAGAGCGGAAGCATGTCGGGATTCTTCAACACGGCCAGCGGGGGTGGGATCATCAACGGGGTCAGCTCCGGCTTCTTCAACACGGGCCTCACCGGCGCCATCGGCGGCTTCCCGGCGGGCTGGTTCAGCGGCTTCAACTCGGGTCTTTTCAATTCCGGCATCGGCAATTCGTTCATGTTCAGTCTGAGCAAGCTGGCGATCCGACCGAGCTGACCGTGGGCAGGCGCCCAGCGTCGCCCCTCGTTTCCATTTGCCGTAACACTACTGCGGGTAGTTTGCCGGAGGTAGAAGCGTTGTCGGCGTGGACATTTCGACAACAGCCGCAGAATCAGGTTCAGCACACCGGACGGCAGCGCGACGGGCGTTGCGTTTGCTGCCGTTGAACAGATCGCAGAGGCGGTCCACCGCCCAGACGGTGCGCAGTCCGAGCCGGCCCAGCATCACGAAGGGAGGAAACTTGGGCTCGTCCTTCCAGATGCCCTGAAGATCCTCGTGCCGCTTTCCGTCGACGATCAGGTCCGCGATGAGCGACCCGACGTACGGCGCCTGGGTCAGCCCATGACCGTTGCACGCGAGCATGTAGAAGACATTGTCGCCGAGCTGTCCGGCAATCGAAAGCCAGGACGAGGTGATCGCGATCCAGCCTCCCCATGCCCGCGCGACTCGCACGTCGGCCAGGGAAGGAAACCGCGTCGCGAAAGCGGTAGCGAGTTCCTTGACGAGCCCCGGATCGGGCGCCTTCACCGGGAGCGGGTACTTCTTGCCGCGCTCGAGGCGTCGGACGCCGAACACTATGGTGTTGCGCTCGGTGAGGCGGTAGTTCTCCATGATCTGGTGTTGCGTCACCACTCCCGACCGGCTGCTCCATCCCAGTGCGGCGAGGCGCTCCGGCGCGATCGGCTCCGTTTCCACCTCGATGATCCACGCGGGCACCGAAAGACGCTTGGGAGTGATGTCCCACTCGCCGGAGTAGGCGTTCGTCGCGAGCACTACCTTGTTCGCACGAACTGTGCCACGAGGGGTCGAGATCACGACCTTTCCGCCGTCTCGCCAGACATCGGTGACCTTGGTCTGCTCGAATACCCGAGCCGATGTCGACAACAGCGCACGCCGGACACCGCGGCTCAACTTGCCGGGATTCAACATCCCACCAACGCCCTCGCGCATCCCCCCGACGAACGCGCGAGGAATCCCTAGCTCCTCGCTCGTGCCGACATGTCCACGGCCGCCCGCGCCCCTCAGAATCGCGGCGCAGGCACGGACTCGAAGCATCTGGACGCGCGACACTGCGCCGAACACCATCCCGTTGGGCTCGTAATCGCAGTCGATGTCGTGGTCCCGGATCAGGCCTTCGGCGAACTGTGCCGCGTTGTCGGCCAGCCGGACCATGCCCGGAATCTGGTTGGGGTAGAAGAGCTTGAGCAGCCGCAGGTCCCCACCCGGCGCGCCCGCGATCTGTCCGCCATTGCGGGAGCTGGACCCGTAACCGCAGAACTCCGCCTCCAAGAGCACCACATCCTGCTGGCGCTCGGCGAGCCGAAGTGCCGTCGCCATGCCGCCCATACCGCCACCGATCACTGCGACATCACACGTGAGGTCGCCGATCAGGGCGGGCTGGACGTCGGTGGGCGGGTCGATCCAGCCGCTGAAGGTGCTGTACTCCACTTCGTCGATTGTCATGACAGCGCACTCACTTTCTGTGTCGGTTCAACATCTGTCGTCAGGTGGGCGTGCAGCGCGCGGTACGCGAGGTAGTAGACGACGCCCTGGGCTCCCCACGTGGCAAGCGCGGCGGTGTAGAAGAACGTGCGGTTCTCGTCGTCGAAGGCGAAGGGGAAGAAGTCATAGGTGATCGCGATGGCGGTCGCCGCGGCGGTGACAGACGCCGCCCAGATGGCCAGCCGTTTTTCGCCAACGCCCCAGAGCCTCACAACGAAGTAGGTGAGGAACACCGTGGTCAGCAGGTTGACCACGACGTATAAGGTTGCCGGTATGACGTGGAGTGTCTCGTCGTGGAACTTCCGGAGGCACAGGCCGGCGGCGACGGCGAGCCCGAAGACGCCGATTTCGACGGCAATGGTCGGCTTGTAGCGGTGCGTAACCACCATGAGCCCCAATACCAGGATGAGCGTGAAGCCGACCGACCGTGAGAACGCGTCGAGGAAGAACGAAATCTGGAAGGGGATGCCTGCGGTTGCACCGAGTAGCGACCCAACCAGGAAGTTGGTGGCTGATATCCCGACGACAAAACATTCCAGGCCGAGCAGGTAGTTGCCGTAGTTCCGGATGAATTTCCACCCGAGGAAATAGCCGACGACAACCAACCAGACATTGGCGATGAGGAAGACGTATTCATTCATTGCCGCGACTCCTTTCGCAGTGCAGTTGGCTCAACTGTCGCCAGCCGCAATCGCAGTCACAACGACAGCGCGCACCTGCTTTGGCGATGGGAGGTGCACGTTGCACCCGTCGCTTCTCCTGGCGATCGCACCGGTGCACGTTGCACCAGTCCTGTTCAAAGCCGGTGCGCGTTGTCGTTGTGACCGAGGGCGCCGGTTGGCGAGAGTCGAAGCACCAAGAAGGGAACAGCGAGGAGTTGGCAGCGATGGCAGCAGATCCAGTGACCACGGTCGAGGAGTTCGACCGAGAATTCGATATCGTCGTCATCGGAGCGGGAATCTCGGGGATCGGTGCGGCAACGTATTTCAGCCGCGAACTCCCCCACAAGTCCTTAATGGTGCTCGAGGGCCGCGACAACATTGGCGGCACCTGGGACCTCTTCCGGTATCCGGGTATTCGCTCGGACTCCGACCTCCACACCTTCGGGTACGAATTCAAGCCGTGGCGCCATGACTCGGCGATCGCCGACGCGCACCTGATCCGGGAGTACCTCCAGGAAACGATTGACGAGAACAACCTGGGGCGCCTCATCCGGTTCAACCAACGCGTCGTGCGGGCGGAGTGGTCCTCAGCGGACTCGAAGTGGACGCTAAGTGTTCAAATCACCGACCCCGCAACGGGATTGACCACCGCGAAGACCATCCGTGCGGGATGGGTCTTCGCAGCCACCGGTTACTACCGCTACGACCACGGCTACTCGCCGGAGTTCCCGGGACGTGAGGCCTTCGAGGGTTTGGTGGTGCACCCCCAACACTGGCCGGAGAATCTCGACTACAGCGGCAAAAGGGTCGTCATCATCGGCAGCGGCGCTGCCGCAATCACGATGGTGCCGGCGATGTTGACCGGCACCGCCGCAGCGCAACACGTGACGATGTTGCAGCGCACCCCGACCTACATCATGGCGATTCCCCGCGTCGACCGTGTCGCTGTCGCGCTCACGAAACTTCTTGGCGCCAAGCGGGGTTACGCGGCGACGAGGTTCAAGAACATCTGGGTCGAACGGGCGATCGTGAAGGTTCTCAGGGCGTTTCCGAAGACGGGGCGGCGGCTGATCCGGCGCGAGAACATCAAGCGCCTCCCCGTGGGGTTCGACGTTGACAAGCACTTCAACCCGCCGTATGACCCATGGGACCAACGGCTGTGCGCGGCGCCCGACGGCGACTTCTTCGACGCGATCTGCTCCGGTAGCGCCTCCGTCGTCACTGACTCCATTGTGAAATTCAGCAAGCACGGAATTGTGCTGGCGTCGGGCGAGGAGCTGGTAGCCGACATCATCGTGACCGCGACCGGGCTGAACATGCAGCTTTTCGACGGCATGCCGATCATGGTCGACGGGCAGCAGGTCGACATCGCCCAGTCGTTCTGCTACCGCGGGATGCTCCTGAGCGGAATCCCGAACTGGGCGATGGCCATTGGCTACACGACGTCGTCCTGGACCCTGAAGGTCAGCCTGATATGCCGGTACTTCATCGACCTGGTCAAGCACATGGATGCGCACGGATACGACCGGGCGGTCCCGATCCCCCTTCCGGGCATGGACCGCAGGCCAGTCATGGATCTCCAATCCGGTTACGCCAAGCGTGGCGCGAAGATATTGCCCAAACAGGGTCCGGCCGCACCCTGGCGGATGGCGATGTCCTACCAGGAGGACGCCAAAGCACTGCGCGGTCCGGTGGCCGACGAGAACCTCGATTTCGGTACCAGCCAGTCGACTTCGCAGCGTGCACAGAGCCGGCCGGCACATGTCTGACAACGCAGGCGACCAGTACGCTGCCCTACCGTCCGGGACGACGATTTGTTTCCGCGATTTCGGCGCTCGGCACGACCCGACACTCCTGCTGATCGCCGGGCTGGGCGAGGATCTGACCGTCTGGACCGACACTTTCGTCGGATCGTTTGTCGCCCAAGGCTTTCGGGTCATCATTATGGATAACCGGGACGTCGGTCAGTCCACGTTCGTCGCAACGCCGCCACCCCGAATGTGGCGTCAGGTTCTTGGCTGCCCGCGCAGTGACGGTTACTCGCTGGCGGACATGGCCGACGACTGCGTCGGGGTGCTCAATCACCTCGGGATCGCTCACGTTCACCTGGTTGGACGATCGATGGGAGGAATGATCGCGCAGACGATAGCCGCGACCGAGCCTCAGCGAGTCCTGTCCCTGACCTCCATCTACTCGACCACCGGGTCGCGCAAGGTCGGCCAACCGGCTCTGTCGACGATCCGCCTGCTCATGGGCCCGCCGGCGAGAACCAGAACCGCAGCGGTCCGCGCCCACCTGCGCATCACCGGCCACATCGCCGGATCGGCGTACCCCATCGATGACGCCGAAGAGGCCGCAGTCGCAGCGCGCGGCTGGGATCGCAGCGGCGGCGACCAGGCCGCCGGCGTGGCCCGCCAGATTCAGGCAATCCAGTCCTCTGGAGACCGCACCGCACAGGTGCGCCGGATCGTCGCTCCAACGCTGGTCATCAACGGCGATCGAGACCGGATGGTGAATCCCAGCGGCGGCACCGCAACCGTCAGCGCAATCCGATCGGCACAGCACGTCGTCATCCCCGGGATGGGCCATCACATTCCCAGGGCCCTGGTGGGCCCGATTATCCAGTACGTCTCACAGCACGCGGACCGCGTCAACCAAGGAGGAAGCCGTGTCGAAATTTCCTAAGGACGGCGCTGCCGTCGCATCCGTCGATGTCGTGATCGTCGGTGCCGGCTTCGCCGGCCTGAGCGCCGCAGATCGCCTGACGAGCATGGGCCGGTCGGTCATGGTCCTCGAAGGCCGTAGCCGCGTCGGTGGCCGATCGTTCACCGGTGAGGTGGCCGGCGTCAAGGTCGACCTGGGCGCGACATGGGTCGCGCGACGGCACACAGCGATCCGCGACCTCGCCACGCGCGTGGGATGCACCACGACCGGTCAGTTCAGCCAGGGCCGCAACGTTCTATGGATGGATGGACGGCGCCACACCTACAAAGCCACCATTCCCGCGATCTCACCGGCAGCCATGGTGGACATGGCGCGCATGAGCATGCATTTGAAGAAACTGGTGGCGACCATCAACGTCGACGCCGCCTGGGAATCCCCGGACGCCGCGCAGCTCGACACGATCTCTTTCGGCAAGTGGCTCGATCGCAAACGCGCCAGGGCCAGCACGCGTGCGCTGATGACCATCGTCAGCAAGGTGCAGTGGGGCGCCAGCCCGGAAGACGTCTCGCTACTTCATGTGTTGCGCTACATCCGCGCCGCGGGTGGGATCGACCACATGCTGGACGTCGAGGGCGGGCAGCAGCAAGACCGATTCAACGAAACCACGCAAGAGATCGCCAGACGGCTTGCCGAGAAACTCGGCGACAGTGTGGTTGTGGATGCGCCCGTTCGACGAATCACCCAAGACGACAACGGCGTTATGGTGTGCACCGACTCGACGCGAGTCAACGCCCGATACGCGATCGTCACCACGGCCCCCGCCCACCGCGGCGACATCGCGTTCGAACCCGTGCTCCCGGAAAAGGCCGCGGGACTCACGAAGACGTGGCGCATGGGCGCGCTCAGCAAGGCGTTCGTCGCCTATGAGACGCCGTTCTGGCGGACCGACGGACTTTCCGGCGAGGCACTGATCGACGCCGGGACGGTGTTCATCACCTTCGACGTGTCGCCCGGTGATGGGGGGCCGGGCGTCTTGATGGCGTTCTGCAACCCCCGCACATTCGACGGTTTCGGCCCGGACATTCGACGCAGCCGCGTCATCCAGCAGATGGTCGATTTGTACGGCAACCAAGCGAGCATCCCCATCGATTACATCGACCATTGTTGGGGCACAGAAGCATTCGCCCCTGGCGGACCGAATCCCGCGGTAGCGCCCTACGCGTCGACGAGCTACGCCAGCGCCCTCACCGAACCCCACGGACGCATCCACTGGGCCGGCACCGAAACCGCAGGCGAGTGGGCCGGATGCATGAACGGCGCCGTGCTGACCGGTCTGCGGGCCGCCGAGCGGGTCACCCAGCTACTCAACGTCGAGGAGCCGGCCCCGGTGTAAGGCTCCCCGACTGGTGGCGATCAGGGGAGACTGTCGACATGGAGGAACTGTGGGCCCTGCCCAACCGCGAGGTCGCAGAAGCGATCCGGTCACTGTGCCAGCAGCTCATGGCGGACACGGACGCCGTGACCGACGACATCGCATCAGCCGCCCTCATGGTGCAATACGAACCTGCGCTGCTCCCGGATGCATCGCTCGTCGAGGAGGACCGCCACCTCAACCACTCCGATCTTGTCCAGTGGCTTACCTCGAACATCCAGCATCCGGGGCAGCGGGTCGAGCCCTACATCGGTCCCAGGATCGCGGCGTACATTCGCGACCTCGTATCCCGCGGCATCGCACCCGATTTCGCCGGCGGATGGCGGGTGGCGCTTGACGTCGGCTGGCGCCGATGGCTCGAAGAATGCGTGGCACGCTATGGCAACTCCGACGTCTTGGTGGACGTGCTCGACGTGTCGGCGAAGTCGTTGGTGCAGTACGCCATCGACTCGGTCTCAGCCTTGCGCGAGGCCAGCCTCGCGGCCGCGATGGGTAACGCGGATGCCGACGCGATCGCGCTGATCCAACTGATCGCCAGTGGCGCGCCCATGACCGAGGATCTCGCGGAGGCACGCCTGAGATACCGGATGAACCGCCCGCACGTCGGCCTCGTCGCGTGGACCGACGAACCTCAGCAGGCCGGCACATTGGACGAGGTGGTCGCGGCCGTGAATTCCGCTTCGGCAGGTCGGAGCGTCCTGGTGGCCCGTGCGAGTACTACCTCGCGTTGGGTCTGGCTATCAGGGCCCGACGCTCCGGATCTCCACTATGTCGAGAAGGTGGCGGCGCAGGCGAAGGGCATTCAAGTGGCGGTCGGAAGGCCGGGGCACGGAATCGAAGGATTCAGGTCTAGCCACCAGGACGCCCTGGCGGCCCAGTCGTTGGTAGTGCGGCTCGGATCCGACCGGCGCTTTACGGCGTACGCCGACGTCGAGCTCGTCGACAGCCTCACCAAGGACCGAGTCAGCGCACAACGGTTCGTCACCAAAACTCTCGGACCGTTGGCCGAAGCAGACGAAGCGTTGCGCCAGGCGCTGCTGACCTACGTGCAGTGCGGCTTCAATACCACTCGGGCAGCGGCCAACCTGTATGCCCACCGCAACACTGTCGAGCGTCGGGTCTCACGCGCCAACGAACTCTCCGTGGTGAAAGTGGAAGACAACCCAACCCATGTCGCCGCTGCACTCCTGGTGCTGGATATTGCGCCGAATATTGCTTCAGCCGCACCCTTCTGAGCTGAGGGAGCAGTTGGTGGTGTGTTGGTCTCTCGCGGCCGGCGCCGCTTGGTTCGCGGCCCGAGAATTCTGCGAGGTCTAGCGTGGGCGGAATGGGTTTGTTCAGTCATGAGGAGTTCCGGGACCCGGCCGACGACGTTGGTGGCGCCGCGAGTGGTGGGGTTGTTGAGCGAGCTCGGCGTGCAGAGGTGGACGAGTACGGGGTGGATGAACCTGCGGTGGTGGGTCCGGGGTTGCTGCCTGAGGATGGTTCGTGCGGTCAGTTCGCTGTGCAGTTTCACGTGTCTACGACAATGCTGCTCGGGCTGAAACGTATTGCGGATATGCGTGGGGTGAGCGTGCCGGAGGTATGCCGGCAGGTGATCGGGGTGTTTGTTGCCCAGCAGGAGGGTGAGCTCGGTGCACTGCTTGCTGCCGAGGCCGAGGCGGCTGATTACCGTCCGAGTTTGGGTCAGGCGTAGTTGCGGCGGTCGTGAGGTCCGCTGAAGGAACCGGTGCGGCTGGCAGAAATAGACGTGCGGGGGTGTAGGTTCTCACCCGCGGCGACATCCCCAGCAGCGACTGACCAGCGCTTTGCGGACCGTCTGACGGCAAGTGCACCTCGGTTTGGTCTCACGAAAGGCTTCATTTCCTACACCGATGACAGGCACCGCCCTGGGATGGCCTCCGATTTTATTTTGTTGCCCACGTGTCGGTGCCAACGGCTGCGCCTGGTTGATCGACGGCAGCGAAATCATGCTGAGCGGACCGGCCCGCCGACCGAGTGGCATGTCGGCACTAACGACGCGCTGAGACTTGCTCCCCAATTCGGTGGCATCGCTGGCGGCGGGTACCCCACGGACGCGATCCCGTCCAGGTTTGCACGGCGCGCCTCAGGCCAGCCCCACGAAGTTGTATTCCGTTCGTACGCTTGCAAATTCGGCTTCCTTCAGCGCCGGCTCGGCGATCGTCTGCAATTGCGGCCACTCGGCCTCGCTGCGGTTCGGAGAACGACTCGATCCACGCCTGATCCTGGGGCACGCCGCGGGCGGCCGTGGTACCGCTCGACGGCGGAGGGGCCCGTTCAGGTGCCGGTAGCCGCCAACTCGGCCGGCCCGATGTACCCCGGCGCCTCGCTCGTCCCGAACATGTCGTCGAAGACCCGGAACCGATCGAAGGTCAGAGCGTGCTGCCGCGCTCTCATCTCCATCGCGTGTCGCTCGGACTCCGGCAACGAGATCGCCTGGTCGATAGTTTCCGCGAGCGCCGCCCGGTCGCCGTGCGGGACGATGAACGCGGTGTTGCCCACCGCTTCCCCGGTCCCACCGGTCAGGCAGGTGATGATGGGGCCACCCCCCGCGAGCATCTTCTCGGCCAGCGCGATCCCGAAGGTCTCGACGAACTCCGGTTCCGGCCGCGTCGGCAGGGCGTAGGCCGCGCAGCCGCGCATCAGCAGCGGCTTCTCGTCGTCGTCCACGTCACTCAGGAAGACGATGCGATCGTCCCCCGCCGCCAGGTCCTGATACTCCTGCAGTTGCGGTCCGGTGCCGGCGACGACGAGCTTGACCTTCTCCGCCGCAGCGGAATCGCGGTAGGCGTGGATCAGATCATCCACACCCTTGGCCCGAGCGACCCGGGACAGGAACAGAACGTAGCCGTTGCGCTCGAGCCCTCGACTGGCCAGGACCGCCTCGACGGCGTCCTCGTCGAGGTCGAGGAACGCCCCGGTGTCGATCGCCGGGTAGCTGGTCTCGATCCGATCGCGACATTCCTGCGCGAACCGGGTCCCGGCGCGTTCGTCGAGTTCGGTTGCCGCGGCAACGATCTCGTCCTTCGTGTATTCCGACACGGCGACGACCCGGTCGCTGCCTAGGTAGCGGGCCATCAGCGCGATCGCGGCACCGACCGCCCCGTCGAGCAGGCAGTTGCGAATCACATTCGTGACATCCGACCCGACCGCCTTCGCGATCGTGGTGACATCCGTGTCGAGACCTGCCGTGGCGGCCGCGCTCACCGCGTCCCCGACCACCGTGGTGTGCGGCATCAGGTACATCGACAGGCAGGTCGTCGGAACACCGTCGGTGAGCAGTTCCACCAGGCGCCCGGTGAGGCCGGCCAGGTAGCGACCGTCTGGGACGCGGTAGTCACCGACCGGTTCGGGCCGCTCGACGGTGATGCCGGGACTGTACTCCTGCAGGCGATCCAACGGTTTCAACGGGAGTCCCGCAGCTTCCAATACGGGAATCGGCCACGTCAACAGTCGAACGTCGTCGAACCCGCGCTTCAGCGCGACCTCGGCGAGGTTACGGGCCTCGCCGCTGTGGCCGCAGATGACCGGGTCGGCTCGGACGATGATGACGAGACGACGAAAAGGACGCTTCATGGTGCCCCCTGGGTCGTTGGGACGGGACCACGGGCCGACGGAGGTCTCTCCGACCGGCCCCACGAACTGGGTTCCGGACCCAGCTCGATGTGCAGCGTTCCTGCTGCGTGCAGCTCCTCGGCAGAGATGTAGGTTCCGTGAAGCGGTGTGCCGTTGAACGTTGCGGCTTGCACGTACTGCACCGGTGGAGTCGAGTCGATGCCGTCGGACCCGATCGGCTGCTCGACGAATCCACTGGTCGTGATGGTCAAATCTTTGCCCCGGATCAGTAAGCGAGAACGCTCGAAAGCCGGAGTGTTCACCAAAAAGAGACCTTGGCCGGCCACTGGGAAGAGCCCCAGCGACGCCCACACGTACCAGGCGGATAGGCCGCCGCTGTCGTCGTTACCGGGCAGGCCACCGGGGCCGGTGCCGAACTGCCACGTCAGCGCCGCGTGCACCACCTCGGCCGTCCGGTCGGGTCGGCCGGCATAGTGGTAGGCCCACGGGGCCTCCATGTCCGGTTCGTTGTTCAATCCCTCGAACCGGTTGAGCGCGTAGCCGAACTCCATCTCGGCGGGCTTCGGTTCGATGCCCGGCTGGGTCACCGGTTCGGCGCAGTAGCCGAAGAAGGCGTCGAGCATGCCGACGAAGGCCTCGTCCCCGCCGGCAAGAGCGATCCGCCCGGCCATGTCGTGCATCAACCGGAACGAGTAGTTCCACTTACCGCCCTCGTAGTACTCCGAGTCCTTCAACAGGCCGTTCGAGGCGTCGAACGCGTTCACCCAACCCGCGCTGCGCTCCTCGGACTCCAAGGCGAGCCGGGTGTCCCCGACCGCGCGGGCGACCTTGGCGGTGCAGTAGTGGGCGTAGGCGAGGTCGAGGGTGTGGGTGATGGGGTGGACGATGCCCTTCTCGATGAAGTCCTCGCCGTACATCCGCCGCAGGTCGTCGACCATGTGGACCAGGGCCCAACTCCAGTCGATCTCCCGCAGGTTCAATTCCTGCGCGTCGGCAAGGGCGGTGTGGGCCAACGCGCTCGCCTGCCTGAAGAACCGGTCCGCCCCGCGGGCCATCCGGTAGCCGACCGGGAAGTTGCCCTCTTCCTCGCAGACCCGGATCAATGACTCCAGGAGGTCCGCGGCCCGTTCCGGCACGATCGCCATGAGCAGCGGGATCTGGGTCTTGTAGATGTCCCACATGGTGCAGACGTCGAACGCGAACGGCCCGCTGTTGGGCCAGAACGGGGACTCGTCGTCACCGAAACAGGGCTTGATCAGGGAGTGGTAGAGCGCGGTCCCGAAGACCTGACGGCGCGCCTCGGAGCCACCTTCGACCTGGATCAGGTCGAGGTGTTCCTTCCACTTCTTCCGGGTCCGGGCGCGGACGACGCTGAAGGCGTGCTTGCCGCTAGCGCACTCGGTGCGCAGGTTGTCGGTTGCCTGCTCGGTGCCGCGCAGGGAGAACCCGATCCGGACCTCGATCACGGTCCCCGCCTGGGCCGGCCCCATGAACAACAGCCCGAACGGCCGCAGGGTGGTCGGGCGGATGTAGTCGAAGTCGAGCCGGGTGCCCCCTTCGATCAGTCGCTTGTCGTGCCAGAGCATCTGGCGCCAACCGGGGGCCTCGACCTCGACGGCGACCGAGAGCGGCACCCCCTCCATCACCACGGTGCCCTGCGCCTTGCCGCGGCCGAGGTTCTCGACCTGCGCGCGCAGCGGCACCGTTCGACCGTGCTCGATCACCAAGCCGCCGCACGAGAGGTCGAGCACGACGCGGGCGTTGCGGTGCTCGGGGAACGTGTAGCGGTGAACCGCCACCTTGTCCCCCACGGTGATCTCGCACCGGATGCCGTTGTCGAGGGTCGCCGCGTAGTACCCGGGCGACGACGTCTCGGCGTGGAGCGCCCACGCGGTCCCGAGGTTGTCCAGCGGGTCCAGCATCGGCGTCACTCGGGCGTAGTTGTAGTACTTGCGAATCGCCCCTGTGCCGGACTGCTGGAAGTGCGTGAACCCCGACGCCTGGGTCTCGGCGAAGATCTCCGGCGGCAGTCCCTCGGTGATCTTGGGGTACCGGCCGTAGCCGGTCGGGTAGGCACCGGAGTACGCGCAGGCGGACACCATGCCGAAGGGGGAGACCGCTCCGGGGTGGGTGTTGCCCACCTGCGGCTTCGGCCACCACCAGGTCGCAGCGAGGTCCCGCGGCGGCGGTAGCTGCGTCGCGGCGGTGCCGATGAACGGATCAATGTGTTCGAGGATGGGGGCAGGCTATATAGTCGCGCGGCGATCACGGGTTTCCGCCGTGTGAACTCCTTGGGTCGGGCGAACGACGCCGCGGCCCGGCGTTCACGTTTCCTCGGCGACCACCGGCCACAGACACGCGTAGAAGACGCCCAGGGACAGGTAAGTCTTCAACGTGCCCTCCTGTGCCCTCCTTGGAACGGGGGTCGCCAAAGCCCCGGAAGCCGGCGGTGTCCGGGGGGTTGCGTCCACCAGGGTGGACGCAACCCAAGGCTGTCCTGCTTCAGGGCAACGAGGCGGCTGCGGTGTGGGATCGCGTCATCAAATCCAGACCGCAGCGTGTCCAGGAGGGCGGCCTGGAAGTTCTCACCTGCATACACCCGAGTCCCCAAGCGCTCAGGACCGACGATCAACAGCAGCGTGAGGCGCGAAAGCTCAAGCAGCAGCGCGCCTATCAACGCGTGGCGGAAATCTTGGCCACGTCTGCCGACGCAGGTACCGGGGAGCCTGAGTACTGCGAGAACTAATCCTTTGGCGGAGTCAGGCACCCGCTAACCACCCAGCGTGCCCGCCGAGCCGAATACCGTCGCGTGCTCAGATCAGCACCCTGAATAGGACGCTCCGGCGAACAGTGAAACGATTCAACGAGTTCCGAAGTGGGGCTCAACTCCTCGGCGATGAACTACATCGCGGCTTGCAGGTCTCACCGCGATCATGGACCGTACCGTCGCGTCGCCGACACGTCGCTTGGCCGCGGTCTGGACCTAGGTTAGTCGGCGCTTGTGGACGCGGCGTGTTGGCGTTGTAGGCGGATCTGGTAGCTGCCGGCAGCGACCCCGAGATATACGTGTTCCGGGTGTGCGAGGTAGGCGGTAGAGCCCTCGGGAACGGTGAGGGTGGCCACCCGAAGGTCCTCGCCACGGGGCGCGACTATGTCACAGTAGACCGGGCCGCCGACGGCGTAGATGACGTGGGAGTTGCCGAGATTCTGCCCATCGACCACGACGGTGCCCGACGCGGGCACGGGGGTTGTGGCCGCTGGCGCTGCGGGCAGGATGAGGACATCGCCTTGGCGTTGAGGCCCGGACAACGCCGGGATGTCGCAGGCCGCGTCGCGGTCGGTAAGTCCGGCCGAGTCTAGGTTCCGTGTCATCACGTGCCTCCTTCAAGGGTGGGGCCCTGGCTAGGTCGCGCGGGCCAGTTGTGCGTAGCGCGAGTCCGGGACATCAAACGTCCACGCCGCCGCCGCGAGTGCGCTGCGGCAGTCTGGCGGCACCGTCAGGCCGTAGCTGCGGCGGGTTCCGTCGGGCTCACCAGTAGCGTTGGTGCACAACAGGATCTGTAGCCGCTGGTCCAGCAGTCGGCACGGCACGGTGTAGAGTCGCAGGACCTGGCCTGGGTTGGCGGGGTCGGCCGCTTCGTCGACGAGCTTCAGGCCTGCATCGATGGCGAAGCGGTTCCAGCCCATGCGCTCGATGGCACAGAGGCGCACCGAAACACTGGGTTCGGACATGATGCGTCTGGCATTCCACCCGTTTTGGATCAGGTCGTCCGGAACCCGGGTGCCGTGCCAGACATACACGCCCCAGCCGTCGCCCCAGCCGATAGCCGGTCCAGACTCGTTGTGCAGCCGGCCAAGCCGGTCGGGTCCCTCGGTGTGGATGGCGGTGGGCAGGTCGCAGACCACAACGAAATCGCGAAACGCCCACCAATACCCGGCCGACCAGGCATCTTCAATCTCACGGCTGCGTTGCCAAACCTGTTCAACCAGCGGCAGTTCGACCACGTCGCGCATGAACGCGGCGCACGCGTGCAAGCCACTCAGCGCCCGTTCCCCCAGCGGCCGCCGCCATGGCAACGGCGCTTCTGCTTGTGCTGCTGCGAAAACGGCGGCATCGACTTCGGCGCCTGCGTTCAACACCGGCGCCAAGAGGTGCCTGGCGACAGACCTGTAGGCCGCCTTGGCGTGCACCGCCACGCCGTCGAGGATCTCCGGGGCACCCACATGCTCGAACGCTGGGCAAATCTCACCCGGTCCGATCGCGTCGAGGATCGATCGGACCGCCTCGCACAGCGCCGACTCCACCCCAGTGCCCGATATCGGACCGAGCCCCGAGCGCAACGCCGCGGCGATCACCGCCTGGCTCGGCGCGGTCCGGGCGTGGTCGCGGATACGGGCGGCGATGGCCGGAGCCAGCGCGCCGACGATCGGCGAGGGCACCCGCACCACGACTTTCGGCCACGACATGCCCTGAGCCTCATAGCATTTCCGCACACCTACCTCCCACACCGCCCACTCTCGGTCGGTGAGCGGACCGGTGCGCCGTGTGCGTTCCATCCATTCTCGGGCGAAAGATTTCGTCCGGACGCGCTGAGCCGGCGTCAGCCGGCTAGCTGCCATGGCTGCAGGCACCACCGAAGCGGCAGGTTGCCCGCGCCCACCCGCGCCGAGTAGACCGCTGCGGCGGGCGACCGATGTCGCGAACTCGGTCACGACCTCGCGAATGGAAGGTGCCACGATTGCCTCCATCCGGTCATTTGCACGCGATGCTAGGGGCGGGTACCGACATTTAGTTTTGGCAGCTGGCGAAGAATATCGGCGCCGAAGGCCAAGAGCAGTCGCCCTAGTACTGCGGCGCCTTACGCCAATCCGACGCTGACGCGCGGCCGCGCAGCGTATGACCCTGCGTAGTGCACCGGGGAGTGCGTTGATGTGGAGGTCGCGCCGTTCGGGCTATGTCCTCGGCAACGCATCCTGCCTGACCAGGTCGTGTTGTCGCCCGGGTCGGCGACGCCCTGACAGTGCCGGCCACGTTCCGTTCGGCGCTTGCCGCGGGCCGTCCTCAACCATGCGTCACACCCGCGACTCGATGGTGGACTGCGCCTGTGTGAGGACTTCGTCGGCGAACTCGATCAGCTTCTCTCGAGCCTCACCACGACTGGCCATCAGGTCTTGAACGTTGATGCTGACTACCGCCAACTGGGCGGCAGAGACCTCGATGAAATCCTTGTAGCACTGCGTCTCGCCGGGGGACATTGAATCCCAATCCCTCGGTCGCGGTGCTAGTCGGCGTTCCCACCGTGTGAGCGCATGACCACCGTGCACGGCAACGTACTCCAGTGTCTCCGCCGCACGACGAAGGATATCCACCAACGCCTCAAAGCTTCTTTGACTGCCGGCAATCTCAGCGTCTGCGTCGTTGAGCTGCTCCATGAGTTGTTGCTGCTGTTTGCGGTTGCGCTTGACCATCCAGACAAGACCGCCAACCGCGAGTAGGAGCACCGGGGCTGCTGCGATCCCGGCCAGTAATGTCAGGCCTCCCGCGACTCCGGCACCCCCGGCCGCAAGCGTGCCCCCACCCAGCAGAGCCAATGCAGCGTTACTCGCAGCAACTCCGCTCAGCCCCCCGATCGCGGCACCGGTCGACGCTGTGCCGAAGGACACTGCAGCCACGAACGTGGCGTAGGCCGCGGCCCCTCCAACCGCGGCACCCGCGACAGCACCGCCCGCTCCACCCGCAAGCGCATAGCCAACCCCGTAGGAGGTAGATCGAAGTCGGTACTTCGCCTGCGCCTGCGCATCATCGGCCGCATCGTCATCCTGGAGGTCTACGGGATCTGGCGGGGTTGCACCGTTGATCCCCTGGGCAATCTCGACAAACTTCATGAAGAAGTCGTCACGGGCACGGTCATGAGCTGTGTTGAATGCGTCCCCGAGCTCGGTGATGAGGCCAGTCCGTCGCTCGACTTCTTGCTGGATTCGCTTGACGCGATCCTTGATGCGCCCTTCACCAGATGCCGCCCCGGCGCCATCTCGTGGTCCGCCGCGTTCTTGCGCTAGCTCCAGGGTCCGCTTCGCTGCCGCTGCCTCCAGTTGGCTGGTGCTGAGCCCCAGCGCGACGGCGATGTCCTCGAATCGGTCCGATCCGGGGCGTGTCAGTCCGCTCTCGATGCGGGAGATCGAAACGCCGGCGCCCTTCTTATATCCAGCCCGGGTACCCAAGTCGTCCTGAGTCGTCTTGGGTACCTTGGCCTCGCGATGCTCGCGGATGACCATGCCCAACGCTTCCAGCGAGTACTCCATATCGGCACCATAGCGCAAGAAGTTCACGTTAGTGTATTGACGCAAACTAATTTAGTCACTAAATTCGCCTTAGCGAGGTGCCCGGCCTCCCCATCGAAAGGTCTCGCCATGGCCCGTATCAATACCGCAGTGCTGATAGCCGAGGTCGCGATCGTGGCCGACCGCGCGAACTTCGTCCGCCAGGACCCCGCTGTCGTGAAGGCTGCGAAACAAGCTCGGGCTGACTTCGCGCAGGCCGTGCGCTCGGCCAACAACCTCCTTCAGGAGGCGCTCGCCTCATGGCAGCGCGCAGATAGGCGCAACCGCTGAGCACGCCGCGACGCGTCATTCCGGGAACTGGGTTCCAGATGGCCATTGACAGACCACTGACCTTGATGACCTGGATCTCCAGGTCACGCAGTTCGATGGACTGCTCACTACGGGGCCTCGATATAAGGCAACCGGTCCCGGTGTCGGTTCCGGTCCAAAATTGAGCATGTAGTTCCGGGGAAGAAACTGCTCAAGATTCGACCGGAGCCGACAACTGCGGACACTTTTCAGACAGCAGAGCATTGTGCCGAACACAGGCGAAAGTCCAACCTAGCCGCCAGCGCAACTGCCATCGGCCACCCGACTCAGAGAGACACGCGGGACAAAAGCGAGAAAAGCCGACGGCGCCGAACGGAAAATGCTCATCGAGGCGATGGGTCGTCGGATCGAGCTTCAACGCGGTGCCGTCGTACACACTCAGCGTCATGGCCTCCACGACTGGCGCGGGGATACCGGCAGCGGCGGCGATCGCATCGATCTGACCGGGGTCCAGCCAGGTGATCCACAACGGATGCGACACCGCTGGAAGTCCAAAGCTCCGGGCTATCGATCCGATACTGACGTCCATGGCTTGAGTCATTGCCGCGAGCCACGAATCGATCGCCTCGCCCTCGACCGGTTCGACCCGAACCGGCAGTCGGGCGGTTACCACCGGCGCCTTGACGGAGACACTACGAGTGCAGATGGTCTGCGATCAGCGTCTCGCTGACCCGAGGCCCGAATAGTTCGGAACCCTAACGACCTTGTCAACCAACAGTGCGCATTTGTCAGTCTTCACTGCATCTCGACAGGGGTCGCTCTCACCGCGCCATATTGGCGAACCGCGACAAGTGCAACTGATGAGCGACGGTCACCGTCTTGGTGGGGCCGTTACGGTGTTTGGCCAGAATGAAGTCTGCTTCTCCCCCGCGCGGATCGTCGCGCTCGAACGCGTCGGGGCGATTCAGCAGAATCACCATGTCCGCGTCCTGCTCCAGTGAGCCCGACTCGCGAAGGTCCGAAAGCATCGGCTTTTTGTCCGTGCGCTGCTCCGGGCCACGGTTAAGCTGACTGATCGCGACCACCGGGACCTCGAGCTCCTTCGCCAAAAGCTTCAGGTGCCTTGAGAATTCGGACACTTCGATCTGCCGCGACTCAACCTTCTTGCCCGACGTCATCAGCTGGAGATAGTCGACGACAACCAGCTTCAGATTGGCCTTCTGCCGCAGCCGGCGCGCCTTCGCACGGATCTCCATCATGGTCAGGTTGGGTGAATCGTCGATATACAGTGGCGCCTCGCTGATTTCACTCATCCGGCGCGCCAGGCGGGTCCAGTCGTCATCGGTCATGCGGCCCGAACGCATGTCGGCCAGTTTGATCTTCGCCTCCGCCGACAGCAGCCGCATCACGATCTCGGTCTTGCTCATTTCCAGGGAAAAGATGACGCTGGCCATCCGGTGCTTGATCGAGCATGAGCGCATGAAATCCAGGCCCAGGGTCGACTTCCCCACACCCGGGCGAGCCGCCACGATGATCATCTGGCCGGCGTGCAGCCCGTTGGTCACCTCGTCGAGTTCGGTGAAGCCGGTCGGCACACCGCGTGAGATGCCGCCGTTGGAGGCGATGGCGTCGATCTCGTCCATCGTCGGCTGCAACAGGTCTTCCAATGGCACGAAGTCTTCCGAGGTGCGTCGCTCCGCTACCTCGTAGATCTCGGCCTGGGCGCGATCGACGATCTCGGCGACATCGGCGCCGTCGGCACCGGCGTAGCCGTACTGCACCACCCGGGTTCCGGCCTCGACAAGACGCCGCAGCAGCGCCTTCTCGGCGACGATGCCCGCGTAGTAGCCGGCGTTGGCCGCCGTGGGCACGGTGGAAATCAGGGTGTGCAGATACGGCGCGCCGCCGATGCGGCGCAGCAGGCCGCGCCGGTCCAATTCGGCGGCGACAGTGACGGCGTCGGCCGGCTCACCACGACCGTAGAGATCCAGGATGGCGTCGTAGACGTTCTGGTGGGCGGGTCGGTAGAAGTCGCTGGGCCGCACGCGCTCCAGGACGTCGGCGATGGCGTCCTTACTCAGCAGCATCCCGCCCAGCACCGACTGCTCTGCGGCGAGATCTTGAGGAGGCTGGCGACCGTAGTCCTCACTCGGCGGCGGGGTATCCATCCCCGGGTGAGGCATGTCATCGACGACCGCCACGGACCACCTCCCTCCGACTCAAACACCGAACATACATTCGATCGCTGATATTCAGAGCGTAAGTCAAGCCACCGACACCCGCCCCCCTGCTCGAGTGGGCCGGCTTCTCCGCCGGCCGCTGGCCCGCATCGTCGCCGCCCGTCGCACGAGTGGCCGGAGCCACGTCGTCTAGCGCCGGGATGAAACGTAAACGTTGCTGGACGGGACTCCAACAGCGCCTGTTCATAGAGCTGTGGATTGAGTGTGCATATCGTTGAACACCAATGTTGAACGGGGTGTGGAGTACCTGTGGATCATTACGTGGTTTTTGTCCATCACTGCTGCTGACCGCCATACAACGCGGTCAAATTCATGTGGACAAGAATCTCTCCGGCGTGTCGGCGCAGGCTATCGCGTCGGGCGTGTTGGTTTTCGCTGACGTTGTCGGGGAGTTAATGCGCGGTTACGGCGACCCCGGCCGGGCACCTTCGGAAAAGTTCGCCAGAATACCGCTCCGCGAAAGGCCGAATTCACATGAAACTCTGGCAAATTCTGGGCAAGCCAAAACCCGGTGCAGCCGCGACGGCCACACCGGGTGGGGGGTAGATCTGGTTAGCTCTGGCCGACGACCTCGAGGGCGACCTCGACGTCGATCTCCGGGTGCAGGTGCACCACCACCGGATGGGTACCGACAGCCTTGATGTGGGCCTTGGGCATCCGGACGATCCGCTTGTCCAGGTTCGGGCCGCCGGCCTTCTTGATCGCGGCCACCACGTCGCCGGCGGTGACCGAGCCGAACAGCTTGCCGCTGTCAGCGGCGGTCTTCACCGGCAGCGAGACCGAGCCGAGCGCCTGGATGGCGGTCTTGATCTCGTTAGCGTGCTCGCGGTCGCGGACTGTCTTGGTCTCGCGGGCGCGACGGATGTCGTCGGCCTGCCGCTGAGCACCGCGCGAGGCGACGATCGCCAGACCCCGGGGCAGCAGGAAGTTGCGGCCGTACCCGTCTTTGACTTCAACCGTGTCGCCGACGGAACCGAGGTGGTCGACGTCAGCCGTGAGAATCAGCTTCATCGTTTACGTGACTTTCGTTGGAGGCGCGGTGATCAGCGCGTCGAGGAGGTGAAGGGCAGCAGCGCAACCTCGCGGGCGTTCTTCACCGCGACCGCGATGTCCCGCTGGTGTTGCACGCAGTTACCGGTAACCCGACGGGCCCGGATCTTGCCGCGCTCGCTGATGTACGTGCGCAGCAGGTTGGTGTCTTTGTAGTCGATGTTCTGGCCCTTTTTGGCGCAGAAGACGCATTTGCGCGCCTTGATCGGCTTTTCCGGAGCCGGGCGCCGCTTGGTGGACTTGGCCATGGTGTCAATCTTTCCGTTCTTGTGCTGTGAAAGTTATTCGAGGTCAGAAGGGCGGTTCGTCGTCGCCGCCGCCGAAGGAACCCGAGGCCGGGGCACTGCCCCACGGATCCTCACCGGAGCCGCCGGACTGCGCCGGCGATGACTGCCGTGAACCGCCGCCGCCACCGCCGCTGAACCCCGCGCCGCCGCCGCTGCGACTGGCCTTGTTGACCTTGGCGGTCGCGTACCGGAGCGAAGGCCCGATCTCGTCGACCTCAACCTCGACCACGGTGCGCTTCTCGCCTTCGCGGGTCTCGAAAGACCGCTGCTTGAGGCGACCGGTGACGATCACCCGGGCTCCGCGCGTCAGGCTTTCGGCCACGTTCTCGGCGGCCTCGCGCCAGATGTTGCAGCGCAGGAACAGCGCCTCGCCGTCTTTCCACTCCCCACTCTGGCGGTCGTAGATCCGCGGGGTGGATGCCACCGTGAAGTTGGCCACGGCCGCACCCGACGGTGTGAACCGCAGTTCGGGGTCAGCGGTCAGGTTTCCTACGACAGTGATTGTCGTGTCACCAGCCATGAATGCCTCCTGGGTCCGCCTGGTGGATGGTTATGGAATTGAGCCTAGGCAACCGCTCCGACAGGGCTGTCAGTGCTTGTCGGTGCGCATCACCTTGGTGCGCAACACCGACTCGTTCAGGCTCAGCTGGCGGTCGAGCTCGGAAACCGTCGCGGGGGCGGCCTTCAGGTCGATGACAACGTAAATGCCTTCAGCGTGCTTGGCGATTTCGTACGCCAGCCGCCGCCGGCCCCAGATGTCGACCTTCTCAACCGATCCACCGTCTTTCCGGACGACGTTCAGAAACGTCTCCAGGGACGGGGCAACGGTGCGTTCGTCGAGCGTGGGGTCAAGAATGACCATGATTTCGTATGGACGCATAGGGACCTCATCACCTCCTCTGGTCTGTGCGGCCACGGAACCTCCGTGGCAGGAGGGTCGCCTGCGTCGGCAACCGCCCCAGGCTACCGGATGGCGGGGCGGACCCGAAATTCACTTCCGCGACTGCGCGAACTCGAGCGCCCTGGCGCGCGTCGCCTCGTCAGCCCTGGCCCATGCGCCGGAGTCGAATGGCGGCTGCGGGTCGTACTCGATCAGCAGCTGGGCGGCTTGGGCGGCGACCCGGTCGAACAACAGCTCGACGAGCCGCAACGCCATGTCGATCCCGCTGGACACTCCCGCCGCGGTGATGATGCGCTGCGGCAGATGCTCGACGACGCGTTCGGGCACATACCGCGCCCCCAACCGGTTCAGGTCGTCGGCGGCGCGCCAATGGGTCGTCGCCGTCAAGCCGTTCAGCAGACCGGCGCTGGCCAACAACAACGCGCCGGTGCATACCGACGTGGTGTACCTGGTACCCGGATGCACGGTGTGCAGCCAGCCGCGGATGGCTTCGTCGTTGACGAGTGCCCGCGTCCCGATGCCGCCGGGGAACACCACCACATCGGGGGTGGCGACCTCGTCGAACGTGGCATCGCAGGCAACCCCCAGCATGCCGTTCTCGGTGCGGATCTCACCGCGCCGCTGGCCGACGAACACCACCTCGACCGACGGAATGCGTTGCAGCACTTCGTAAGGCCCGATGGCATCGAGTGCAGTGAAACGCGGAAACACCGGGATGGCGACCTGCATTACTGCCCGGCCAACTCAGGCACCGCACGCGCCCGCGGGCGCCGGGCCGGACGCAACCACGACGGCAGCCAGGCGGGCGGGTTGTCCGGTGCCAGGTCGTAGCAGCCGCCCGCGGGATCGTCGACCCGGCCCTGCCAGCGCACCAGATCCTCGGTTGGACGGTAGATCTGCCGAATTACCAAGGCGCACAACCCCATTACCGCGATATCGCGCCACAGCACCGTCGTGGTGAACCATTGCAGCGGCAACGATCGGTTGGGGTTGCCGTACAGGTAATACATCCTGGGCACCCACACCAGCGCGTCAATCGTCATCCACGCCAACAGAACGCGGCGGTGCGGCACAGCCAGCACCGCCAACGGCACCAGCCACAGCGAGAACTGGGGGCTCCAGACCTTGTTGGTCAGCAAGAAGGCCGCGATCACCAGGAACGCCAGCTGCGCCAGCCGGGGCCGCTGTGGAGCGGTCAATGCGATGTACGCGATTGCCGCGCAGGACAATACGAGCAGCGCGGCGACGACGCTGTTCAGTACGGTGGGCGGCTCCCAGAAGCCCAGTTTCGGATCGAATCCGCGCCACCCGGTGAACGACTTCACCACGTTGAACAGCGAGTCCATGTCGTCTCCGCGACGGGTGTTGAGCCGGAAGAATTCCGACCACCCCCGCGGATAGAGCACCATGATGGGCAGATTGACTGCCAGCCAGGTCGCCGCGGTGATCAGCGTGGTGCGACCGGCATCGCGCAGCCGTCCCGACCGGATGCCCAGCACCAGCAACGGTCCCAGGAACAGCAGCGGATAGAGCTTCGCCGCGGCGCCCAGCCCGATCAGCACGCCGGCCAGCGCCGGTTTGCGCCGGGCCCAGGCCCACAGGCCGCCCATCGCGAAAGCCGTTGCCAATGCATCGAAATTGGTGAAGATCTGAAAGATCAGCAGTGGAGACGCGGCCACCAGGGCGCCATCCCAGATCCGGCGACCCGCCAGACCCGCCGTGGCCCAGACGGTGAACAGCCAGGCCAGCGCCAAGCCGAACGCGGCGAAATTGAAGAACATCACCACTTCGGCGACTACCGGAACGGGCAGGATCTTGCTCACCGCGGTGTACGCCTTGGCGAAGCGCATCGACGCGTACTGGTAGACACCGGTCAGCACCGGATATTCCATGTAGCGGACCGCGATCTGGCCGTCGTAGCGAATCTGCGGCGTGCCACTGCCGTCCGTCTCGATCCAACTCGACTTGTACGGAAACTTGCCCTGGCTCAACAACTCCGCGCCGTAGAGCGGCACCGTGTCGGAGTAGCACAGTTCGTAATACGCCCGCTGGTTGTCCCAGTTGGCGACTCGCTGCTCGCCTGTCCCGGTGCCGGTGCTCTGCAGGCACGCCGCCTTGGTCGACCAGCCCAGCGCCAGAAACACCAGGGCGAGCAGGAACATCACCCGCACCGGGGTCATGATGCGGGTGCGGCCGATCAGCGCATGCCGGCCGACGGGTCCGCCGATCGCGTTGGCCAGCGCGGCACCCAGAACGTCATTGCGGCTGGGGCAGTCTCGGTTGTCGGCACTACGGCGGTCAGCGGCCAGTGGCCGTGGCGAGATGGTGGTGCGCTCGCTCACGGGGGCGGTTGGGGGACGTCGGACGGCGGTGGCAGCGGGGCCGGCCCACCGGGCGGCGGCACAGTGATCGTGGTGGGCGGGCCCACCGGAATCGTGATGCCGGGCGCCACTTCGACCGTGGGCTGGATGACCGTCTCCGACGGCGGGGCCGGCGGCGGGGGCGGGGGCGCCGCGGGCACGCCCGCGTAGCCGCCGATCTCCGTCGGCTTGGGGAACGTCTCGTTCGGGGCGCCCTTGAGGGCACCGTCCATGGTCGCTTTCCAGATGTCCGAGGGCAGTCCGGAGCCGTACACCGCTCCACCGGAGGCGTTCACCAGGGGCTCGTCACCCTTGACCGTGCCGACCCACACGGCGGTGGACAGCTGCGGCGTGTATCCGACCATCCAGGCGTCCTTGTTGGAGGTGGTGTCGCCGAACTGGGTGGTGCCGGTTTTGGCCGCGGACTGCCGGCCGCCCGCCAGATTGTGGCCGCGGGAGTACCCGGCGATCGGCACCATCGCCGCAGTGACGTTGTCGGCCACCGCCTTCGGGATGCGCTGGTCGCCGCTGTTGTCCGCGGTGCTCGCGTCGAACAGGACCTGTCCCTCGGCGTTGACCACCTTCTGCACGAAGTGTGGCCGGTGATACATGCCGGAGGCGGCGAGCGTCGCATAGGCCGTGGCCATGTCGATCACCCGGGTCTGGTACTGCCCCAACACGATCCCGTTGTTGGGCGGGCCGCCCTTGCCGTCTTCGGACAGCGTGTGCGGGACACCGGGGAAGCTGTCGGCGACCCCGGCCTGGTGCGCGGCGTCGGCGACGGCCTGCGGGCCACCCTTGAGCTTGAGCATCAGCCGGTAGTAGGAGGTGTTCAGCGACATCTTCAGCGCCTCAGCCAAGTTGCAGGTGCCGCAACTCTCGCCCTCGACGTTGGTGATCTTGATGCCGTCGACGGTCAGCGGGGAACTGTCCACCTGATAGCCCAGGCCGATGCCCTGCTCGAGCGCGGCCACCAGGGCGAACACCTTGAACGACGACCCGGTCTGCAAGCCGGCCTGCGCGAAGTCAAAGCCCAGGGCGTTGGATCCGCCGTAGTACGCCTTGACAGCCCCGGTGCGCGGGTCGATGGAGACCGCCGCCGAGCGCATGTCGGGGTCCTGGCCGTCGAGGTACTTCGACACCGCCTTCTCAGCGGCCTGCTGAGCCTGCGGATCGATGGTGGTGGTGACCTGCAGGCCCTGGGTGTTCAAGGTCTGCTCGTCGATGTTGAACAGCTCGAGCAGTTCCTTGGTGACCTGTCGTTCGATCAGCCCGTTGGGACCGGTGGTCTGGTTCTCGGCGCGGGCCTGATCGGGCGACACCGTCGCGGGAAACACCTGACCCTTGCGGTCATCGGCGGACAGCGCCTTGGTCTCCACCATGCCGTCGAGGACCCAGTTCCATCGCGCGAGCGCCCCGTCGGGGTCGACGGCCGGGTCCAGGGTGGACGGACGGCGGATCAGCGCGGCCAGTAGCGCGCCTTCGGAGACGGAGAGCTGTTCGACGGGCTTGTTGAAGTAGGCCTTGGACGCCGCGGAGATGCCGTACGCGCCGCGGCCGAAGTAGATGATGTTCAAATAAGCCTGCAGCACATCGTCTTTGGACCACTCCCCCGACATCTTGGTAGCGATGACGAGCTCTTTGGCCTTGCGCATCAGGCCACTCCACCCGTGCTGCGCGGAGCCGACCAGTGCGTTCTTGACGTACTGCTGGGTGATCGTCGAGCCGCCCTGCAGGTCTCCCCCGAACAGGTTGTTGCCGACCGCTCGGGCGAATCCGCTGAACGAGAACCCGGGGTTGGAGTAGAAGCCGCGGTCCTCGGCGGCGATCACCGCCCGGCGCACATGGACCGGGACCTGGCTGAGATTGACGTCGACCCGGTTGCCCTCGGGCGGAACGATTTTGGCGATCTCGCTGCCGTCGCTGGCCAGGATCGTGGACACCTGATTGGTGCGGATGTCTCCCGGTCGCGGCACGTCGACGATGAAGTAGGCCATCGTGAAGGTGACGATCGGCAGCAGGATCAGCACCGCCAGGCTCAGGTACAGCGAACGCCGCACCCAGCGCCAATTGATCTGCTGGGACCAGTTCGGCCTGGGCCGCGGCCCGCGCGCCGAGCCGGCGGGACCCGACGGCGGCGGTCCGCCCGGTGGACGGCGCTGGCCGCTGAGCCGGTCCCGTCCGGGGCGGGACGGCGGGGCGTCCAGCGCGGCCTTGACCTGGCCGACCGGATCGGGGGGCGGCGACACTGGCGATTCCAGCGCGGCCTTCACCTGGTCGATGGGGTCGGCGTGCCGGCTCGGGCGGTCGTCGGGCACGGCCGGGATGACAGTGGTCAGCCGGTCATCGGGGGGCACCGGACGGCGCGGGGGCGGTGGAGCGCCCCGCTGCTCACCGCCGGAGTGTCTGCCGCCATCCGCTGTCGTCGACTCATCCGGTTTGTCGCTGGACGACTGGTGGTGGCGCCCTCCGCTATTCACTGGCCGTGCGGGCGCCATTGCGCGCCGTCCGCTTGCCGCCCGAACCCCGTGGTGGGTGGGCGGGCACTGCCGCACCCAGGACGTAGGACTTCACCAAGTGGTTCCAGCTGCAGGTCCGGCACACCTCCACCACGTGCACAGCAAACTCCGAAAACCGGGTGGCCAGCAGTACGAGTTCCTCGGCGGTGCGCGCCGAACCCGACACAGCACCAAGATGTTCGCCAAAAACCCAGGACACGATGGTGAGCTGCTCCTTGCGGCAGATCGGGCACATCACCTGGCTTTGTTTCCCGTGAAACTTTGCGGCGCGCAGCAAATAGGGATTCGCGTCGCAGACCTCGGAGACGCCGGTGCGTCCCGAGTACACCTCGGCCAGCAGTGAGCGCCGCCGAAGCGCGTAGTCCACCACCTGTCGCTGCAGTCGCACGCTGACCAGAGTACGTCGCCGCCCCCGGCACCGACACGCAACTCAGGCTGTTGTCGCGCGGGTGCGCAGGTATCCGGTGATCACAGGCTGTGCCGGTCCGAGACCGGACTTCTACGATCATCCCGTGGCGAAATGGTTGAGCGCACCTGCTCGTGGCGGATCGATGACGACACGGGCCAAGGACAGCGACCGTCAGGATGCCTGCACCATTCTCGACAGGGCACTCAACGACGGCGAATTGTCGATGGAGGAGCACCGCGAGCGTGTCAGCGCCGCTACCAATGCCGTCACTCTCGGTGACCTGCAGCATCTGGTGGACGATCTGCAGTCCGCCGAGAGCGAACAGCCTGCGCAGATGCCCAAACTCAAGTTGCAGGCCAGGCGCAGCGGCCTGGGACTGGCTGCCGCGTCGTTCGCGGTAACGGAGCTGCTCGGGATCGGCATCGGGTGGGGCCTCTACGGCAACACCACCTCTCCGCTGGACTTCACCTCCGATCCCGGAGCCAAGTCCGACGGGATTGCGGCGGTGGTGCTGACTCCCCCGAAGCAACTGCAGTCGCTCGGTGGACTGACCGGCCTGCTGGAGCAGACCCGCAAACGCTTCGGCGACACCATGGGCTACCGGCTGCTGGTCTACCCCGACTACGCCTCGATCGACCGCAAGGACCCGACCGACGATCGCCGGGTCCTGGACTACAACTACCGCGGCGGATGGGGTGATCCGACCAGCTCGGCGCGCAACAGCAGCACCGACGTCGCCCTCGTCGACCTGGGCAAGTTCGACGTCAAGACCGTGGTGGGCATTCTGCGCGGCGCACCCGAGACCGTCGGTATCAAACAGCAGGACGTCAAGTCGATCTATCTGATCGTGGAACCGGCCAAAGACCCGACCACGCCCGGCGCGCTGTCGCTGACCATCTACGTCTCCAGCGATTACGGCAGCGGCTACATCGAGCTGGCCGGTGACGGCACGGTCAAGCGGGTCAACTACGTGAGCTGACGCTCGCCAGTGTGACTAACAGCGCATTAACGGGCGGTGCTGTTGTCGCTAATATATCGGAGCGATACTATGACGCGAGACGTCGAATCGTCGTAACAAGCCGCGCAAAAGGGAGGTGAATCGATGCTGGAACTCGCCATTCTGGGGTTGCTGATCGAGTCACCCATGCACGGCTACGAGTTGCGCAAACGGCTGACCGGGCTGCTCGGCGCCTTTCGCGCATTCTCCTACGGGTCGTTGTACCCGGCGTTACGGCGGATGCAGGCCGACGGGCTGATCGCCGAGAACGCGGCTCCCGCGGGCACTCCCGTACGAAGGGCCCGGCGCGTCTACCAGCTGACCGACGAGGGCCGCCGGCGGTTCACCGAACTTGTCGCCGACACCGGTCCGCACAACTACACCGATGACGGCTTCGGAGTGCACCTCGCGTTTTTCAACCGCACTCCGGCGGAGGCGCGCATGCGCATCCTGGAAGGCCGGCGCCGTCAGGTTGAGGAGCGCCGGGAAGGCCTGCGTGAAGCAGTCGCGCGGGCCAGCAGCTCGTTTGATCGCTACACACGTCAGCTGCATCAACTCGGGCTGGAGTCCAGCGAGCGTGAGGTCAAGTGGCTCAACGAGCTCATCGCGGCGGAACGGGCAGCGCCCAATGCCGTGGAACAGACGTAACGAAACCCGAAGAACACCAAGACCACTGAAGTTAACGAAGGTTAGGAGAACGCCCCAATGAGTGAGAACACACAGGCGTCGACCGAAGTACGAGTCGCCATCGTCGGCGTCGGCAACTGCGCGTCCTCGCTGGTTCAGGGCGTCGAGTACTACTACAACGCCGACGACACCTCGTCCGTCCCCGGTCTGATGCACGTCCGGTTCGGCCCGTACCACGTCCGCGACGTCAAGTTCGTCGCCGCCTTCGATGTGGACGCCAAGAAGGTCGGGTTCGATCTCTCCGACGCGATCTACGCCTCGGAGAACAACACCATCAAGATCGCCGACGTGCCGCCCACCAACGTGGTCGTCCAGCGCGGACCCACCCTCGACGGCATCGGCAAGTACTACGCCGACACCATTGAGCTCTCCGACGACGAGCCGGTCGACGTGGTGAAGGTCCTCAAGGACAACAAGGTCGACGTGCTGGTGTCCTACCTGCCGGTGGGCTCTGAGGAGGCCGACAAGTTCTACGCCCAGTGCGCCATCGACGCCGGGGTGGCGTTCGTGAACGCACTTCCGGTGTTCATCGCCTCAGACCCGGTGTGGGCCAAGAAGTTCAAGGATGCCGGCGTGCCGATCATCGGTGACGACATCAAGAGCCAGGTCGGCGCGACGATCACCCACCGCGTGATGGCCAAGCTGTTCGAGGACCGCGGCGTGACCCTGGACCGCACCTACCAGCTCAACGTCGGCGGCAACATGGACTTCAAGAACATGCTCGAGCGCGAGCGCCTGGAGTCCAAGAAGGTCTCCAAGACCCAGGCCGTGACGTCCAACCTCACCGGCTCGCTGGCCGGCAAGGTCGAGGACAAGAACGTCCACATCGGACCGTCGGACCACGTCGCCTGGCTCGACGACCGCAAGTGGGCCTACGTGCGCCTGGAAGGCCGCGCCTTCGGTGACGTGCCGCTGAACCTGGAGTACAAGCTCGAGGTGTGGGACTCGCCGAACTCCGCCGGCATCATCATCGACGCCGTCCGCGCCGCCAAGATCGCCAAGGACCGCGGCATCGGCGGACCGGTGATCCCGGCGTCGGCGTACCTGATGAAGAGCCCGCCGGAGCAGCTGGCCGACGACATCGCGCGGACGCAGCTCGAAGAGTTCATCAACGAGGGCTGAATCGCGGGGTGACTCACCGAGCCTGCAGATTCGCAGGCCGGCACCCCCACTTTTGCTGCAGATTTACAGGGTGGGCGAGCAGGCGCGTGCGCCAGGGGTGACACGCCGCCGAGCCTGCAGATTGGCAGGCCGCCACTCGCACTTTTGCTGCAGATTTGCAGCCTCGACGCCCGCGCTTAAGCTAGGTAGCTTCCGCTGGTCAGGCAGAAGTTCGTAGAGTCGGTGGCGTGACCGACGCCGCGCACAACCACCCGAACACCGACGACCTGGCCGGGCTCTCCGAGTTCGACCTGCTGGCCGAAAACGCCGAACAGGCCGGTGTTTCGGATCCGCTGCCGACGGTCGAGCGAGTGGATGCCGGCGATATCAGCGCGCTGCGCTGGGGTGGGTCCGAGCCGCGGGTCGTCTTCCTGCACGGCGGCGGTCAGAACGCGCACACCTGGGACACGGTCATCGTCGGCCTGGGCGAACCCGCGCTCGCGGTGGACCTGCCCGGGCACGGCCATTCCTCCTGGCGGGACGACGGGGACTACTCGCCGCACCACAACGCCGACGCACTCGCGCCGGTCCTGCGGGAGCTCGCCCCCGGCGCCGAGTTGCTGGTCGGCATGTCGCTTGGCGGCCTGACGGGTATCCGGCTCGGGGCGTTGGCGCCGGAGCTGATCAACGAACTGGTGCTCATCGACGTGACCCCGTCCGCCCTGCAGCGCCACTCCGAGATGACCAAGGAGCAGCAGGGCACGGTCGCGCTGATGCACGGCGAGCGGGAGTTCCCCAGCTTTCAGGCCATGCTGGACCTGACGATCGCCGCCGCGCCGCACCGTGAGGTGAAGGCATTGCGCCGCGGCGTCTTCCACAACTCGCGCCGGCTGGACAACGGCAACTGGACCTGGCGCTACGACCCCATCCGGGTCTTCCCGGACTTCAGCACGTTGTGGGACGACGTCGACGCGCTGTCCGCACCGGTGACACTCATCCGTGGCGGCTCGTCGGGTTTCGTCAACAACGACGATGTCGACGAACTCAGCAGGCGCGCAACGCATTTCAAGGGCGCGCACGTCGTCGAGAACTCCGGCCACTCGGTGCAGAGTGATCAGCCGCGCGCCCTCATCGATCTCGTGCGCACGGTGATCGACAGGGTCTGACGCCTACGGTGGTGAGTATGACCTCCCCCGTGCTCCCCGACTTTCCCATCCGCATCGGCGTGCAACTGCAGCCCCAGCACGCCCCGCACTACGACCAGATCCGCGATGCCGTCCGGCGTTGCGAAGACATCGGCGTGGACGTCGCGTTCAACTGGGACCACTTCTTCCCGCTTTACGGCGATCCGGACGGGGCCCACTTCGAGTGCTGGACTATGCTCGGAGCCTGGGCTGAGCAGACCTCCCGCATCCAGATCGGCGCGCTGGTGACGTGCAACTCCTACCGCAACCCCGAGTTGCTGGCCGACATGGCCCGCACCGTGGACCACATCTCCGGCGGTCGCCTCATCCTGGGCATCGGCTCCGGCTGGAAGCAGAAGGACTACGACGAGTACGGCTACGAGTTCGGCACCGCGGGCAGCCGACTCGACGACCTGGCGGGCGCGCTCCCGCGCATCAAGTCGCGGCTGGAACACCTGAACCCGGCGCCGACCCGGGACATCCCGGTCCTGATCGGCGGCGGCGGTGAGCGCAAGACACTACGACTGGTCGCCGAACACGCCGACATCTGGCACAGTTTCGCTTCCGCTGACGAGTTCCCGGCCAAATCGGAGGTGCTGACCCGCCATTGCGAAGCTGTCGGCCGCGACCCGGCCTCTATCGAACGCTCCGCGGCCGCCGGCCACGGGTCAGAGGTGATCGGTAACGCCGAAGCGCTGGCCGGGCTGGGTGTCACGATGCTGACCGTCGGCTGCGACGGACCGGATTACGACCTTTCGGACGCCGAAGCCCTCTGCCGGTGGCGAGACAGTTCGGCTTAAGCCGCGCTTCATCTGCGAAACGTCTCAACGTACCCGCCCAGTCGTGAGAAACTGGCCGCGCATAGAGGCCGTCGGGTGGCTGAAAAGAGATGTAAGAAACTGATGCCTAAGAAGTATGGGATCAAAGAAAAAGACCAGGTGGTCCAACACCTGCTCAACTTGGTGTTGACCGGTAAGTTGCGCAGCGGCGATCGGGTGGACCGCAACGAGATCGCGCAGGATCTGGGTATCAGCCGGGTGCCCATCCAGGAGGCGCTGGTCCAGCTGGAGCACGACGGCATCGTTTCCACCCGATATCACCGCGGCGCGTTCGTCGAGCGATTCGATGAGTCGACCGTCCTGGAACACCACGAACTCGACGGCCTGCTCAACGGCATCGCCTCCGCACGGGCCGCGGCGAACCCCACACCGCGCATCCTGAGCGAACTCGATGCCCTGATGCGTTCGCTGCGCACCGCCAAGGAGCCACGGAACTTCGCCGAGATCGCCTGGGAGTACCGGCGGGTGGTCAACGACGAGTACGCCGGGCCGCGACTGCACGCCACCATCCGCGCGTCGCAGAACCTCATCCCGCGCGTGTTCTTCATGACCTACCAGCACAGTCGCGACGACATGCTGCCGTTCTACGAAGAAGAGAACGCCGCCGTGCACCGGCGCGACCCGGAAGCCGCCCGGGCCGCCTGCATCGGCCGCTCGGAGCTGATGGCCAAGACGATGGTGGCGGAGTTGTGCCGCCGCGGTGTCTTCACGCCACGCGAGGACCGTCCGGATGCCAACGTGGCGGTCCTGCCGGTGCCCCCTGATCCCGACCACACCGCCGAGCGGTCGCCGATGGTGCTCTGACCGACGCACCCCGCCGGGCTCTCGATACGGTGGCGGTGATGGGGGCGAAACTGTTCGCGCTGGTAGCGACGATCCTGATCGTGGCCGGTCTGGCGTGCGCGGCGCCCGCACTCGCGGACCGCAATCAGTGCGCACCGCCGGGAGTGGAGAGCGCCACCGTCCTGCCCGATGACCTGACGTCGTCTCGTGCCGGGGCTGACTCCCCCGACGACACCGACACCACCCCGTCCGTCGTGCCGCTGAGTTCCGTGGATCCCGCGTCCCTGGGCCTGGGTACGCCCGGCACCCTGGTGGCGGGCACGCTCTCTGACGCCCCGCCCAGCACCTGCATCAACGCCACGGGCCGTTTCACCGGCTTCGACAATGAGCTGCTGCGCGCCATCGCCGGCAAGCTGGGCCTGCAGGTGCGGTTCGTCGGGACCGATTTCTCCGGGCTGTTGGCCCAGGTGGCATCGCGGCGCTTCGACGTGGGCTCGTCATCGGTCAAAGCGACCGACGCGCGGCGGCACACGGTCGCCTTCACCAATGGTTACGACTTCGGCTTCTACTCCCTGGTGGTGCCGCCGGGTTCGGCGATCAAGAAGTTCACCGACCTGGCGGCCGGGCAGCGTATCGGAGTAGTTCAGGGCACGGTCGAAGAGACCTACGTCGTGGACACCCTGCACCTGCAGCCGGTGAAGTACCCGGACTTCGCGACCGTCTACGCCAGCTTGAAGACCCACCAGATCGACGCGTGGGTGGCGCCGGCCAACCAAGCGTCCACCGCGGTCCGGCCGGGTGATCCGGCGATGATCGTCGCCAACACCTTCGGGACTGACGACTTCGTCGCCTATGCGGTCGCCAAGGACAATCAGCCGTTGGTCGATGCCCTGAACTCCGGGCTGGACGCCGTGATCGCGGACGGCACCTGGGCCGACCTGTACTGCAAGTGGGTGCCCCGCACCCTGCCCCGGGCTGGAAGCCCGGATCGAAAGCGGCCGCGGTGCCCAAGCTGCCCGATTTCGCCGCGATCGCCGCCGCGCACCACCGCAAACCGATGCAGGCGGCGGCACCCAAGTCGACGCTGGAGCAGCTGCGCGATTCTTTCCTCGACTGGGACATGTACCGGCAGGCCATCCCCACCCTGCTGACCACCGGCCTGCCCAACACCCTGATTTTGACCGGCAGCGCCGGCGTCATCGGCTTGGCCATCGGCATGGCCCTGGCCGTCGCCGGTATCTCCCACAAACGCTGGTTGCGCTGGCCGGCCCGGGTCTACACCGACGTCTTTCGCGGGCTGCCCGAGGTGGTGATCATCCTGATCATCGGTCTGGGAGTAGGTCCGGTGGTGGGCGGGCTGACCGACAATAACCCCTACCCGCTCGGGATCGTCGCCCTGGGCCTGATGGCCGGGGCCTATGTGGGAGAGATTCTGCGTTCCGGGATCCAGAGCGTCGACCCCGGCCAGCTGGAGGCGTCCCGCGCGCTGGGCTTCAGCTACTCGGCGGCGATGCGGCTGGTGGTGGTGCCGCAAGGGGTGCGACGGGTGCTGCCGGCCTTGGTCAACCAATTCATCGCCCTGCTCAAGGCCTCGGCGCTGGTGTACTTCCTGGGATTGATCGCCAACCAGCGTGAGCTGTTCCAGGTGGGCCGCGATCTCAACGCGCAAACCGGCAACCTGTCACCGCTGGTCGCGGCGGGCATCTGCTACCTGATTCTGACGGTGCCACTCACCCATTTGGTGAATCACATCGACGCCCGGCTGCGCCGGGGCCGGGCCAGACTCGAGCCCGAGGATCCTCCGGAAGTCGTCACCTCGACCATCGGTACGGAGATGACGTGACCGTCCCCCGCGCCACGGTTTCCCTGTCCGCCAGGGATATTCATCAGACTCTCGGTGGTAATGCGGTGTTGCGCGGAGTGAGCCTCGAGGTGCCTGCGGGTACCACCACCGCCGTGATCGGACCGTCGGGTTCCGGCAAATCGACGCTGCTGCGGGTCCTGAACCGGTTGCACGAGCCCGACAGCGGCGACATCCTGCTGGACGGCAGATCGGTGCTTCGTGACGACCCCAACGAGCTGCGCCAGCGCATCGGCATGGTGTTCCAGCACTTCAACCTCTTCCCGCACCGCAGCGTGCTGGAAAACGTCGCGCTGGCACCGCGCAAGCTGCGCCGGCTGCCCGCCGACGCCGCCCGGGAGCTGGCCCTGCACCACTTGGACCGGGTCGGACTCAAAGGCAAGGCCGGGGCCCGTCCCGGCACCCTGTCCGGCGGTCAGCAACAGCGGGTGGCGATCGCGCGCGCACTGGCCATGGCGCCGCAGGTGATGTTCTTCGACGAGGCCACCTCGGCGCTGGATCCCGAGATGGTCAAGGGCGTTCTGGAACTCATCGCCGATCTCGGGGCCGACGGGATGACGATGGTGGTGGTCACCCATGAAATGGGCTTCGCGCGCTCGGCCTCCGATGCCGTCGTCTTTATGGACCACGGCAAAGTCGTCGAGTCCGGGACGCCGGGGCGGATATTCGACGCCGCCGAGACCGAGCGGCTGCAGCGGTTTCTGTCGCAGGTGCTGTGACCCGGCGTTTTCTCGGAGAGGCACGCCCGCGTAGCGCATTCTCTCCGACTGCGGGCATGGCGGGTTAGACTGCCGATTTATGGCGGACAGCGAACCCACAGCCCCGGAGGTGTCGGAGCTGGCGGAAGGTTTGCACCGTTCCCTGTCCAAGCTGTCCACGATTCTGCGCCGCGGCGATCCGACCAATACCGCGGTAGCCGGAGAGTTGACGCTGGCCCAGCTCTCGATCCTGATCACCCTGCTCGATCGGGGTCCGATCAGAATGACGGACCTGGCCGCGCACGAGCGGGTTCGCACCCCGACCACCACGGTCGCGATTCGCCGGCTGGAAAAGATCGGGCTGGTGAAGCGTTCGCGCGACCCGTCGGACCTGCGTGCGGTGCTGGTCGACATCACGCCGCAAGGCCGCGCGGTGCACAACGAGTCGCTGGCCAACCGGCACGCCGCGCTGGCGGCGATGCTCAGCCAACTGCCCAAGTCAGACCTGGACATTCTGCTGGAGGCCTCGGCTCCCCTGGCCCGGCTCGCCAGCGGCGAAGCCGCCGCCCCCGCGGCTGCCCCGGACGAGGCGTGAAAGTGTTTGTTACCCATGATGATTGGTAACTCCTGAACCATGCCGACCGCACTCATCACCGGTGCCAGTGGCGGCATCGGCGCCGCCATCGCGACGGCGCTGGCCCCGACTCACACGCTGCTGCTGGCCGGCCGGCCGTCGGCGCGGCTGGACACCGTCGCTGAACGCCTGGGCGCCACCACGTTTCCGCTGGACCTGACCGACACCGATTCGATCGAAGCCAGTTGCGAGGTGATCGACGAACTCGACGTATTGGTGCACAATGCCGGGGTTTCCATCCCCGGACGGGTCGAGGAGTCCCATGTCGACGAATGGCGGGCCACCTTCAGCGTCAATGTCTTTGGCGCCGTGGCCCTTACGCTGACCCTGTTGCCGGCGTTACGCCAGGCCCGCGGCCGGGTGGTGTTCATAAACTCCGGATCGGGGCGCAACGTGTCGCCGGGCATGGCCTCCTACTCGGCCAGCAAGTTCGCGCTGCGCGCCTTCGCGGATTCGTTGCGCGCCGACGAGCCCGCACTGCTCGTGACATCGGTGCACCCGGGCCGGGTGGACACGGACATGCAGCGCGAGCTGGTGGCCTATGAGGGCGGCCAGTACGACCCGTCGAAGTTCCTTCGCCCCGAGACCGTCGCCGGGGTGGTGGCGAACGTGGTGGCCACGCCCCGGGACGGTCACGTGCACGAAGTGGTGATCCGTCCGCGCGGCTGAACCGGTCAGACGACCAGGTTCACCATCCGGCCGGGCACCACGATCACCTTGCGTGGCGTAGCCCCGGCAAGGAACGCCTGCACCTTCTCGTCCGCCAGCGCCGCGGCCTGCACCGCGTCCTTGGCCGCATCAGCGGCCACCACCACCCGGCCGCGCACCTTGCCGTTCACCTGCACCGGGTATTCCACCGTGTCGTCCACCAGGTAGGCGGGGTCGGCCACCGGGAAGGGGCCGTGCGCCAGCGACGTGGTGTGGCCCAGCCGCAGCCACAGTTCTTCGGCCATGTGCGGGGCCAGCGGTGCCAACATCAGCACCAGCGGCTCCACCGCGGCGCGCGGTACCCCGTCGCGGTACTGCTTGGTGAGATGGTTGGTGTATTCGATCAGCTTGGCGGCGGCGGTGTTATTGCGCAGTGCCACATAGTCTTCCGACACACCGGCAATGGTGCGATGCAGCGCGCGCAGTGTCTCGGCGGGCAGCTCGGTGTCGGCCACCCGGATCTCGCCGGTCTCCTCGTCGATCACCAGCCGCCACACCCGTTGCAGGAAGCGATGCGCACCGACGACATCCTTGGTGGCCCATGGCCGCGACGCGTCCAACGGCCCCATCGACATCTCGTAGACCCGCAAGGTGTCGGCACCGTAGTCGTCACAGATCTCATCCGGTGAGATCGAATTCTTCAGGCTCTTACCGATTTTGCCGAATTCCTGGAAGACCTCGATCTCGCCGTCCGGTCCCGGGTAGACGAAGCCGCCGTCGCGCTCGATCACCTCCTCGGCTGGCACATACGATCCGCGCGCGTCGGTGTAGGCGAAGGCCTGGATGTAGCCCTGGTTGACCAGCCTGCGGTACGGCTCCCGGGAACTGACGTGGCCGAGGTCGTACAGAACCTTGTGCCAGAAGCGGCAATACAACAGGTGCAGGACCGCGTGTTCGGCGCCACCGACGTACATGTCGACGCCGCCCGGGTCGTCCGGCCCGTGTTCGGCCGGCCGCGGACCCATCCAGTATGCCTCGTTCTCCTTGGCGCAGAACCGCTCCGAGTTGTGCGGGTCCGTATATCGCAGCTCGTACCACGAGCTGCCGGCCCATTGCGGCATCACATTGGTGTCGCGGGTGTAGGGCTTGGGGCCGTCGCCGAGATCCAATTCGACGTTCACCCAGTCGGTGGCTTTCGCCAACGGCGGTGACGGCTCGCTGTCGGCGTCGTCGGGATCGAACGACACCGGTGAATAGTCGGGCACGTCGGGCAGCTCCACCGGCAATGCGGCTTCGTCGAGTGCGTGGGCGCGCCCGTCGGCGTCGTAGACGATCGGGAACGGCTCACCCCAGTACCGCTGGCGTGCGAAAAGCCAGTCGCGCAGCTTGAATTGGATGCGGGCCTGACCCCGCCCCTCAGCCTGCAGCCGCTCGGTGATGGCTTGTTTGGCGTCGGCGACGCTCTTGCCGTCGAGGAACCCGGAGTTCACCAAAACACCGTCACCGGAATGGGCGGCCTGTGAAATGTCGCCGCCGGCAATGACTTCGACGATCGGCAAGCCGAACTGGTGGGCGAAGTCCCAGTCGCGCTGGTCGTGCCCCGGCACGGCCATGATCGCCCCGGTACCGTAACCGGCCAGCACGTAGTCGGCGATGAAGATCGGCACCTGCTCGCCGTTGGCCGGGTTGGTGGCATAGCTGCCCAGGAAGACTCCGGTCTTCTCCTTGCTTTCCTGACGCTCGAGGTCCGACTTGGCCGCGATGGCACGCCGGTAGGCGGCCACCGCCTCGGCGGGGGTGGCAGCGCCGTAGGTCCAGGCCGCCTGTACCCCATCGGGCCAGCCGGCGGCGACCACGTCGTCGACCAGCTCATGCTCGGGTGCCAGTACCAGGTAGGTGGCGCCGAACAGGGTGTCGGGCCGGGTGGTGAAAACCTCGATGTCGGTGGCGGTACCGTCGGCTTTCGTCGTGCCGAACAACGCCGTGGCGCCCGTCGAGCGCCCGATCCAGTTGCGTTGCATGGTCTTGACCTGCTCCGGCCAGTCCAGGCTGTCCAGGTCGTCGAGCAACCGGTCGGAGTAGGCGGTGATCCGCATCATCCACTGCCGCAACCGCTTCCGGAACACCGGGAAGTTGCCGCGGTCGCTGCGTCCGTCGGCGGTGACCTCTTCGTTGGCGAGCACGGTCCCCAAACCCGGGCACCAGTTCACCATCGAGTCGGCGAGGTATACCAGCCGGTACCCGTCGACCACATCGGCCCGCTCCCCCGCCGACAGCTCCGCCCACTGCCTCCCGTCATCGAGAAGCCTTGCACCGGAGTAGAACTCGTCGATCAGCTCGGCTATGGGGCGGGCCTTGTTGGCGGCGGTGTCGAACCAGGCGTTGTAGATCTGCAGGAAGATCCACTGCGTCCACTTGTAGAAGTCCACATCCGTGGTGGAGAAGCTGCGGCGGCTGTCGTGGCCGAGGCCCAGCCGGCCCAGCTGCCGCCGGAAGTTGACGACGTTGGCCTCGGTGCGGGTGCGCGGGTGGGTGCCGGTTTGCACCGCATACTGCTCGGCAGGCAGACCGAATGCATCGAAGCCCAACGCGTGCAACACGTTACGGCCGGTCATCCGGTAATAGCGGGCGTAGACGTCGGTGCCGATGTAACCCAGCGGGTGGCCGACGTGCAGCCCCTCCCCCGACGGGTAGGGGAACATGTCCTGCACGAACAACTTGTCGTCGGGAACGCTCGAACCGTCCGCGGGCGCCAGCGAGCCGACCGGGTTGGGCACGTTGAACGTCCCCAGCTGAGCCCAGTTGTCCTGCCAGGTGCGTTCCAGCCCGGCCGCGAGCTCGGCGGTGTAGCGGTACCGCGGCGCGTCCGCGTCGGGTCCGGCGGTCGGCGATTCTGTCACGCCCAACAGGGTATAAGGGCCGGTCCGGAAGCGGCCGCGCCGAGGCCGTCGGGCACGGGTTGGTATCGGTTCCGTTGCGCAGCGATCAGAGGTTCATCCCAGCTCTATTTCGAGCATGGTCGGCACCGCTGAGCAGCGGTTACATTCGGCCTCGATGGTGGGCAGTGACGCCCCGGCTATTGCGGAGGGACCGATCGAGATGAAGCAGATCGCGCGCAGCTGGCGAGCACTCGTGGGTGGCGTGGCCGTCGGTGTCGTCGGCGTCGTGATGATCACGGGTGGTACCGCATCGGCGGAACCCCTGGTCCCCCAGCCCTCGCTGCCCGGACCGGTTCCCATGCAGCCGGCGACCACGCCGGGGCAGAGCTCCGGGGTGTTCCCGGGGGGTGTCAACCGGTTCGCGCCCGCGCCCGCGCAGGCTCCGGCCCAGCTGCCCCTGCCGATGCAGATGCCGGCGCCGGCCGTCGCCCCCGTTCCGGCGGTAGCCGCGCCCGTTCCGGCGGCGGCCGCGCCCGTTCCCGCGGTGGCACCGGCGGCTGTCCCGGCCACCGCGCCGGCGCCCGCCGCCGCCGCTCCGCAGCCCCCGGCGGTCACTCCGGCCACCACGGGCACGCTGCGCGAATACCTGGAAGGCAAGGGCGTCAAGCTCGAGGCGCAACGCCCGCTGGGCTTCAAGGCACTCGACATCACGGTGCCGATGCCGCCACGCTGGACCCAGGTGCCCGACCCGAACGTGCCCGACGCGTTCGTGGTGATCGCCGACCGCGTCGGTGGCAACAGCGTGTACACGTCGAATGCGCAGGTCGTGGTGTACAAGCTGATCGGTGACTTCGACGCCACCGAGGCGATCAGCCACGGCTTCGTGGACAGTCAGCGCCTGCTCGCATGGCAGACCACAAACGCGTCGCTGACCAGCCTCGGCAGCTTCCCGTCCTCGGTCATCGAAGGCACCTACCGCGAGAACGACATGACCCTGAACACCTCACGGCGTCATGTGCTGGCCAATTCCGGATCGGACAAGTACCTGGTTTCACTGTCGGTGACCACGGCCGCGTCCCAGGCCGTCAGCGACGCCCCCGCCACCGACGCCATCGTCAGCGGCTTCCGGGTGGCGACACCCGGGGTGGGCGGTCAGGCACCGGCGCCGGCCGGGGCGGGAGCCGCCGCCACTCCTCCCGCACCCCAGTCGCCCGCCCGACCGGCCGCCCCCGCTGCGCCGGCCGCCCCCGCTGCTCCGGCTGGCCCTGCCCTTGCTGCTCCGGCTGCCCCCGCTCCCGCTGCGCCGGCTGCCCCGCGGACGGCTCCGGCTCCCCGCCAGGCACCCGTCGAGCCGCCCCTGGTCACCTTGACGCCGGCACCGGCGCACTAGCTACCTGTGGAGCCCGGCGCGCGGAACGATCGGCGGGCTCGTATGGTTAGCGCATGCTTATCGCGGGCGTGGTGTGCGTGTGTGCGGCCATAGCGTCAGCCGCTTTCGGTATCTGGTCTCTGTCGCATACGCCCACCACTGACGCCACCCAGTTGGCGCTGCGCTCGATGGCACCCACCCAGTTCGCCGCCGCGGTGATGCTGGGCGCTGGGGGAGTGGTAGCGCTCGCCGCATCGCCGCACACCGCGCTGGTCGTGGTAATCGTCTGCATCCTGGGTGCCCTGGGCACACTGGCCACCGGTTCGATGCAGAGCGCGAAGTATGCACTGCGCCGCGAGGCGGCCCCGGTAGAACCGGCCGGATGTGCCGGCAGCTGCGGGGCCTGCACGCTGTCCTGCCACTGACGCGCCGCACGGGCTCGATCGGTTGATCAGTTGCGGCTGAGGTCGATCGGGTGAGTGGCCAGCATGGCCAACGGCAGTGGCTGGCGGCGCAACACCTGCCCCCACAGGTCCGCCCGCGGCGGTGCCAACACGTCAGATGGCAACGCCGACAACACAATCCAATCGTCGCGCTCGATTTCGCCTTCAAGCTGGCCGATGGTCCAACCCGAGTAGCCTGCGAAGATCCGCACGCCTTCCACCACCGGCGCGATCAGATCCGGTTCGGCGTCGAGATCCACCATCACCATGCGCCCCGCGACGTGCCGCAACCCCGGAACTCCGTCGGGCTCGGCACCGATGCGCAGCACCGCCAGGCACAGGGCGGCGTCCCGCTTGACCGGCCCGCCGATGAACATCGTCTTGGGCTTGGCGGCCAGCTTGGCCCATTGCGGCAGCACGTTGTAGACCGCCGTCTCGCTGGACCGGTTCAGCACCACGCCGAGCGTGCCGCCCTCGTTGTGTTCGACGATGTAGATGACGCTGCGCCGAAACGTCGGCTCCAGTAGATCGGTGTTGGCCAGCAGCAACGTACCGGCCCGCACCCGTTGGGCGGCCGGTGCGACATAGTCGTCGGGATCTTCGTGCTGCGCCACTATCACATCATCGCACCAGATGCCCGATCGCCGGTGCAAACAGCCGCGCTCGGCGAAGATTTGTACTGTGATTGGGACGGTGCAGAGCCGACCCGTCCTTGCCTGTGCCGATCGTGGAAGTGGGTTCAGTGATTCGCACCCGGATGCAGGCAAGCGCACCCGTCGAACTGTGGCGGTCGGTGCGCGCACTGCCCGACTTCTGGCGACTTATGCAGCTGCGCATGGCAAGTCAGTTCGGCGACGGCCTGTTCCAGGCGGGGCTGGCCGGCGCGCTGCTGTTCAACCCCGACCGGGCCGCTGATCCGCTGGCGATCGCACGGGCGTTCGCGGTGTTGTTCCTGCCTTACTCATTGCTCGGGCCGTTCGCCGGCGCGCTGATGGACCGGTGGGATCGGCGGCTGGTGCTGGTCGGCGCGAACAGTGCGCGGCTGTGCTTCATCGCCGCGATCGGCACGATTCTCGCGGTCGGCGCCGGCGATTGGGTGCTGCTGTGCGCCGCGCTGCTCGCGAACGGCTTGGCGCGGTTCGTGGCATCCGGTCTGTCGGCGTCGTTGCCGCACGTCGTGCCCAGGCCCCAGGTCGTCACGATGAACTCGGTGGCCACCGCGGCCGGTGCGGTCGCCGCCTTCCTGGGCGCAAACTTCATGCTGCTGCCGCGGTGGCTCGGCGGCGCCGGCGATCACGGCGCGGCCGCGGTCATCTTTACCGCGCTGGTTCCGGTGACACTGGCCCTGCTGCTGTCGCTGCGGTTCGCACCGCGGGTCCTCGGCCCGGACGACACCAAGCGGGCAATTCACGGTTCGGCGGTGTACGCCGTGATCACCGGCTGGCTGCACGGAGTCCGCACGGTGGTTCAGCTGCCGTCGGTGGCCGCGGCGTTGTCCGGGCTGGCTGCGCACCGCATGGTCGTCGGCATCAACTCGCTGCTGATCCTGCTGCTGGTGCACCACATGAAGAATGTGGACGGCGACGGGTTGGGAACTGCGTTGGTGTTCTTCGCCGCCACGGGTCTGGGGGCTTTTCTGGCCAACCTGCTGACCCCGGTGCTGATCCGGCGCTGGGGCCGTTTCGCGACGGCCAACGGTGCCCTGATCGCCGCGGCCGTCATTCAGACGGCCGGCGCCGGGCTCCTGCTGCCGGTGATGGTGGTGTGCGGCTTCCTGCTGGGTGTCGCCGGCCAGGTGGTGAAGTTGTGTGCCGACTCGGCGATGCAGATCGACGTCGACGACGCGTTGCGCGGGCATGTGTTCGCCGTCCAGGACGCCTTGTTCTGGGTGTCGTTCATCGCCTCGGTCACCATTGCCGCCATATTCATTCCCGACGACGGGCGCGCACCCGCCTTCGCGTTGTTCGGTTCGGTGATCTATCTGATGGGGCTGCTGGTGCACAGCCTGGTCGGCCGCCGGGGGCGTGCGAGGGAGGTACTGGGATGAGCGGTTTGGCTGCACTTGTCGCTGATCTGGAAGCGGAGAGTGACGACCTGGACGCGCTGGTGGCACCGCTGCCTGCAGAAAGCTGGGCGACGATGACGCCGGCACCGGGCTGGACCATCGCCCATCAGATCGGGCATCTGCTGTGGACCGACCGGGTGTCGCTGCAGTCGGTCACCGACGAGGCGGCCTTCGGTGAAACGCTGGCCGCGGCCGCCGCCGATCCGATCGGGTTCGTCGATGCGGGCGCCGAGGAGCTGGCGGCCCTGCCGCCCGCGGAGTTGCTTGCCGACTGGCGCGACATCCGTCGGCGGTTGCACAAGGCCCTGTTGGGCGTCGAGGACGGCCGCAAGTTGCCGTGGTTCGGCCCGCCCATGAGCGCGTCGTCGATGGCCACGGCCCGGTTGATGGAGACCTGGGCGCACGGGCTCGATGTCGCCGATGCCCTGGGTGTCACGCCGGTGCCGACGGACAGGTTGCGCTCGATCGCGCATATCGGCGTGCGGGCCCGCGACTACGCGTTCGTCGTCAACGGCCTGACGCCACCCAGTGAGCCGTTCTACGTCGAGCTGCGCGGACCCGGCGGCGACACCTGGTCCTGGGGGCCGGCGGACGCGGCCCAGCGTGTCACGGGCTCGGCGGAGGACTTCTGCTACCTGGTCACCCAGCGGCGGCCGCCGGCGACGCTGGACGTGAGGGCGATGGGGGAGGACGCCCAGCGATGGGTGCAGATCGCCCAGGCCTTCGCGGGCCCGCCCGGCGTCGGGCGATGAGCGCGCGCAGCGCGCGAAGAGAGCCGGCGCCGTTCAGCCGAGCGTCGGGCGATGAGCGCGCGCAGCGCGCGAAGAGAGCCGGCGCCATTCAGCCGAGCGTCGGGCGATGAGCGCGCGCAGCGCGCGAAGAGAGCCGGCGCCATTCAGCCGAGCGTCGGGCGATGAGCGCGCGCAGCGCGCGAAGAGAGCCGGCGCCATTCAGCCGAGCGTCGGGCGATGAGCGCGCGCAGCGCGCGAAGAGAGCCGGCGCCATTCAGCCGAGCGTCGGGCGATCCTGAGGCTCTGCCCCCGCCGAGCGTGCCTACCGCGGGTCGACGACGACGCGAGCGCGCGGCACGTCTTTGCCGTCGTCTCGGCCCTCGCCACCGCGCGCCAGCATGCCGGCCGGCGTCATGGGTAGCGGCGCGCCGCCGGTCGAGACCGTCGGGCCGCGCACTTCGGCAGCGTTGAGCACTCCGGCCCGCAGGCTGGTCGGTTTCCCACCGGTCTCCGGCTCGAAGCTGCTGGTGGGCCGGGTGTAACTGGTCAGTCCGGCGCCGGGGAATCCGCCCGCCGCCCCGATGCCACCGCCTGCCGAGCCAGCGCCGGCCGCGACCACGGGTTCACCGGCAGCCACCGCACCCGGCGCCCCCGCAGCGGGAAACATGCCACCGAACACCTGCGCCATGCTTTGCGGCAGGCTGCTGACGCCCTGCATGGCCTGCATCGGCGCCTGCAGCATCTCCTTGAGCGGTTCGGTGGCCCCCGACACCAGCTGCATCGGCTGTTGCATGAGCGAACCCAGCTGCCCGGTCGCCTCGGCCGGAGAGGACGCGCCCTGGCCGGCCGTCTGCGCGGCCTGACCCGACGCCTGAACCGCGTTCTGCATGCCGGTCTGCGCCGCGGCCTGGGCCACGGCTTCTGCTGCGGCGGCCGGCGCGGCCGGTGAAGCACCCATCGGCGCGATCGGCGGCGGTACCGCCAACGCCGCGATCAAGGCGCTCAGCGCAGCGGAGTACGCCCAGCCCACCCCGGAGTTGTGCGGCCAGTGCTCGCCGAAGTATTCACCGTCCCGCTCGACGATCCCCGGCGTGTTCTGGCCGAACCAAGGCGTCTGGGCCGGCGTCAAGCTGCCCGGCGGGCAGTACCGCAAGCGCGAGCAACTCGCCCACGCCCACGAGGTGCTTCGGCGCATCGCCGCCGGTGAGATCAACGCCCGTGAGCTGCCCGAGAATGCGGCACTGCTGGCGCGCCGGGAAGCCGAGCGGACAACCGACAGAATCCCGGCAAGCGGAGTAGTCGTGCATCTTCCCGCTGCCCAGCTGGGTCCGCGCTCAGCCGCCTGACCCGACGAGGGCAAGTCAGGGGATGGTCAGGGGATAGGTGGCCGACAGCCGGGGTATACGGCGCTCGACAGCAGCCCCGTCCGGGCTCGGGCTTCGAGAGGCGCACTCATGACATTCGACGTCACCCCGACCGCAGCTCAACATGATCTGGCCCGGCGAACCCATGAGTTCGCCGAGCAGGTGATGCGGCCCGTCGCACTGGAATACGACCAGCGCCAGGAGTTTCCCTGGCCCGTGCTGGAGGAGGCCGCCCGGCGTGGCTTCTACAGCCCGCTGTTCTACCGGGATCTGATCGGCGACCCGACCGGCATCTCGCTACCCATGTTCATGGAAGAGCTGTTCTGGGGATGCGCGGGGATCGGTCTGGCCATCGTGATGCCGGCGTTGGCGCTCTCGGCGATCGGCCAGGCCGCCTCCCCGGAGCAGATGCTGCAGTGGGCCCCAGAATGTTTCGGGACGCCGGGGGATCTCAAGCTGGCCGCGCTGGCCATCTCCGAACCCGAGGGTGGCAGCGATGTCCGCAACCTGCGCACTCATGCCCGCCGCGATGGTGACGACTGGATCATCGACGGCCACAAGATGTGGATCGGCAACGGCGGTATCGCCAACGTGCATGTGGTGAACGCGGTGGTCGATGAGGAGCTCGGCCATCGCGGCCAGGCCCTGTTCGTGGTGCCGGGCGGGACCCCGGGGCTGGAGCTGGTCCGCAAGCTCGACAAGTTGGGCTGCCGGGCGTCCCACACCGCTGAACTGCGGTTCAACGGCGTCCGGGTGCCCGGTGCCAATCTGCTCGGCGGACAGGACAAGCTCGAACACAAACTGGCCAAGGCCCGCGAAGTGGTGGCCGGCGCCAAGAAGTCCGGATCCGCCACGTTGGGCACTTTCGAACAGACCCGGCCGATGGTGGCGGCACAAGCGATAGGGATCGCGCGCGCCGCCCTGGAGTACGCGACGGCCTACGCCACGGAGCGAGAAGCGTTCGGCGGACCCATCATCGACAATCAGGGCATCGCATTTCCGTTGGCCGACTTGGCGACTCAGATCGACGCGGCCCGGTTGCTGACGTGGCGTGCCTCCTGGATGGCGGCCAACGGCGTCCCCTTCGAGCGCGGCGAAGGCTCCATGTCCAAACTCGCCGCCAGTGAGGTCGCGGTCAAAGCCACCGAGCGAGCCATTCAGACCATGGGCGGCTGGGGTTACATCACCGATCACCCGGTGGAGAAGTGGTATCGAGATGCCAAGCTGTACACCATCTTTGAGGGCACCAGTGAGATCCAGCGGATGGTCATCTCCAATGCGCTGGGTTCCTCCGTCGATGTCCCGCCCCTGCACGTGACGGTCGAGCCGACCGGCGGGCCCTTGAACCGGATGTTCGGCAGGGGTACACCACTGCGTTCGCGGGCAGCCGACAGAGCCCTGGCACTCAAAGACCGGATCCCCGAGCCGGTGATGCGGGTCGCCATGAAGGCGCTGCAGCCACCCGGCCGGTGATTAGGCGAGTAAGGTCGCCAGAGTGAGCAACCTGGAGACCGCCCCGGTCGAAGTTGCTTGCGGCGCTTGGCAGGTCGCGGCAAACATTCCGGCGGTGAAGATCCTTGCGGCACGGGAGGTTCCCCTGGGTGGGCCGCGGGCGATGCCGGTGCGACGCACCCTGCCGCAACGGCAGCGCTCACTGATCGGCGCCTGGTGCTTCGTCGACCACTACGGGCCCGTGACCGGAAGTGCTGCGCGGATGGATGTTCCGCCGCACCCGCACACCGGCCTGCAGACGGTGAGCTGGTTGTTCAGCGGGGAGGTGGAGCACCGCGACAGTGCCGGCGTACATGCCATGGTGCGGCCCGGTGAGCTCAATCTGATGACGGCCGGCGCGGGCATCTGTCACTCCGAGGTCGCGGTCGGCGGCGGGGTGCTGCACGGCGCCCAGTTGTGGGTGGCACTACCGGATGCGGCGCGCGACACGGGCCGCGATTTCGCGCACTACCGACCCGAACCTGTGTCCGTACCAGGGGCGCGGGCGTCGGTCTTCCTCGGTGAGTTGGCCGGAAGTCGTTCGCCGGTAACAACTTTCACCCCGCTGCTGGGTGCTCAGGTTGACCTGGACGGGCACGCGGACCTCGAATTCGAGATCGACCCGACGTTCGAGCACGCGGTGTTGTCCGACGAGGGAGACATCGCGCTGAATGAAGTTCCGCTGTCGGTTGCCGACCTGGGGTACCAGGCCCCTGGCCATTCCGCACTGCGGCTGCGCAATGTGGGCGAGCGCCCCGCCCGGGTCCTGGTACTCGGGGGTGCTCCGTTCTGCGAAGAGCTGGTGATGTGGTGGAACTTCGTCGGGCGCAACCACGACGAGATCGTCTCTTACCGACAGCTCTGGCACGACGGCGATGAGCGGTTCGGCGCCGTCCGCGGCTACCAGGGTTCGGTCAGCCGACTGCCCGCCCCACCGATGCCCACCACCAGGCTCGTCCCCCGGCCACTTCCGCACACGAAGGAGCGCACATGACAACAGACAAGACCGGCGCAGAGGTCGACATCCGGGCGGAGGACCGGCGCTACACGATCGCCGTCGCCGGCCAGGATGTCGGCTTCGCCGAGTTCGCCGACCGTGGCGATCAGCGGGTCTTTCACCACACCGAAATCGATCCCGCATACGGCGGGCGTGGGTTGGCGACGCTACTGCTAGAGGACGCGCTGCAGGCCACCCGCGCAGACGGCAAGCGGATCGTCCCGGTGTGTTCCATGGTGGTGACGGTGCTCAAGAAGCATCCCGAATACAACGACATCACCGACCCCGTGACCGCCGAAGTCGTCGGCTGGGTCAACACACAGCCGAGCAACTGACACTCACCGTCCTTCCGGCCCCCACGTGTTGGGCAGCATCGGAACGGTTGGGCCGCTGTCGAATTCGTCGGCGGGCAGGGTCACCAGCCCCGCCGCGACGGTATCGGTCCTGGCCTCGGTGCCGGTGAAGCCCATCGCCCCGGAACCGTTGCCGGACGCCGTGACCACGGGCTCTTCGGGGGGCCCCGGGTCGTAGTCGAGGACCTCGTCGGCGTACTGGTGCTCCGGCATGGTGGCCGTGCGCTTACGTCGGGACCGGCGCTTGTCCCGGGCAGCCACGCCCGCAGCGGCAGCCGGGATACCCTGCGCCGGCGCCTTGGCGCTGGATCCCTCGCGGAAGGTCGGCGTGAATCCTTCGCCCGGGTCGATTCCGATGACGGCGTACGGCACGGCCGATGCAGCCGGAGCGGGCGTCGCCGATGCCGGCGCCGAGCCGGCTGACGAGGCTGCCGAGCCGGCGGGGGCGCCGGCCGGTCCGGCGACCGTCGGGGCCAGCGTCGCCAGCGGCCAATTCGACGAATGACTCGGGGCGTTGACCGCCACGGCCGGCGTTTCCGCACCTTCGGCCACCGCGACCGGAAGCTGCTGCAGGTACTCGTAACCCACCCCGATCACCACACCCAGGGTTATCGACAGCAGCGGGTCCAGCAGGAGCTGGGGGTAGGTGAGGCTCGCCGCGATCCACGTCACGACCTGGTAGATGACGGCGAACAGGAACGGGCCCCAGGTGGTCAGCGCCTGCGCCGGGTTCGTCAGGAAGTCGGTGATCAGCTGGAAGGTGTTGCCCACCGGGTTCTGCAGAAAGTTGGTGATGGGTTCATAGATCTGCTGGATCAGCTGCACGTACTGCTGCAGCAACTGGGCGATGATGTCGGCGAGGTTGAGCTGGTTCCCGGCATCGGCGGCCGGAGCGGCCGCGGCGAGCTGGCCGGTGCCAGCGGGCGCGTCGGACTTGACGACCGTCGGAGCCGGGGATGTGGGTGGCACACCCGCCACCGCCGCTGCCGACGCTGCCTCGTAGCCGCCCATCGCGGCCGCGGCCTGCAGCCACATCCGGACATAGTCGGCTTCATTGAGGGTGATCGGAATGGTGTTGATGCCAAAGAAGTTCGTCGCCACCAACACGCCATGGACGAGGTGGTTGGCGGCCAACTCGGGCAGCGTCGGCATCAGCGCCAGCGCGGTCGTATAGGCCGCGGCGGCGGCCTCATGCTGGGCTGCAGCGGCCTGACTGGCTGCCTGTGCCTGCGTCAGCCACCCCAGATATGGCGCGTGCGCGGCAACATACTGCACGGCGCTGGGCCCCTGCCAGGAACTCTGGGCGGCACCCAGCACACCCAGCAACTCGGCAGCCGCCTCGGCGTACTCGGCACTGAGCGCCTGCCACGCACCCGCGGCTGCCACCAGCACCCCCGGGCCCGGCCCGCTGGACAGCAGCGCCGAATGGACTTCGGGGGGTGAGGCCAGCCAGATCGGCGACGTCACGGCGTACTCACCGCCGGCCACCCCCTCGGCGTCACACCCATCAGCGACTGGTCCTTCCCTACGGAACGCTGCGACCACGGCGGTGGCGCAGCGGGCGTGACCCTAAACCGGCGAAGAGGGGGTTACCAGATTAGGATCGCCTAACCAAACACTAGCGTTCGACGACCGGAGCGAGCAACGGGGCCGCCACACAGTGCCCTACTTGCCGTTGCGCTCGCGGTGTTTGCATCCGGGCCAGCAGCAGGGCCGTCGCTTGCCTTCTTCGAGCTCCTCCTGGGTGCGCCGGATGCGGCGCTCGCGGGTCGCCGCTTGTTTGGCGTCCTCCACCCAGCAGATGAACTCGTTGCGCGCCAGCGGGGTGATGTCCTTCCACAGTTCCAACGCCGTCGCGTTAGCGACCAACGCTTTGCGCAGGTCGGTGGGCATCTCGTGCACGACGCCGCCCGGCACTTGCTTGTTGCTCACGTTGGTCAGATTAGCGGCCCTATTCGTCTTCGTCGTCGATCGATCGCGGCCGGGATTCGTCGCGGTCGCCGATGGTCGGACGGCGGGGCGCCTGGTGGCCGTAGACCCCTTCGGGGTAGGCCGTCTCGGCGTGCTCGCTGAGGTCGATGCCGCTCTTCTCGTCCGCGGCACTGAGCCGGAATCCCATCACCCGGTCGATCAGCTTGCCGAGGATGAAACTCACGGCGAAGGCATACACCGCGACCACCACCATCGCCAGCGACTGCTTGCCGAGCTGGCCCAGTCCGCCGCCGTAGAAGAGACCCTTCGGGCCACCGGTCATCACCGCGGTGGCGAGCAGGCCGATCAGGAAAACGCCGACCACACCGCCGACGAAGTGCACGCCCACCACGTCCAGGGAGTCGTCGTAGTTGAGCTTGAACTTGACCAGGATCGCGTAGGAGCACACCACGCCGGCAACCAGCCCGACCACGGCGGCGCCCAGCGTGTTCACCGTGCCGCACGAGGGCGTGATCGCCACCAGTCCCGCCACCACACCGGAGGCGGCACCGAAGGTGGTGGGCTTTCCGTCGCGGAACTGCTCGACCGTGAGCCAGCCGAGCATGCCCAGGCAGCCGGCCACCAGGGTGTTCAGGAAGATCGCCGACGCCAGCCCGTTGGCGGCCAGTGCGGAGCCGGCGTTGAATCCGAACCAGCCGAACCACAGCAGTCCCACCCCGAGCAGCACGAACGGCAGGTTGTGCGGGCGCATGGCTTCGACTTTGAAGCCAATGCGCGGCCCGAGCACCAGCGCCAACGCCAAAGCCGAAGAGCCCGAGACGATTTCGACGACGAGGCCACCCGCGTAATCCAGCACGCCCATTTTGGCCAGCCAGCCGGTGGGCGCCCACACCCAGTGCGCGACCACCGCGTAGACCGCCACCGACCAGACCAGGACGAACACCATCCAGGCAGCGAACTTGGCGCGGTCGGCGATGGCGCCACTGACCAGCGCTGCCGTGATGATCGCGAAGCTCAACTGGAAGGTCGCGTAGAGCAGCTCGGGGACCTGTCCGTGCAGGGTTTCCGGCCCGATGCCGCTCATCCCGGCATGGGCCAGTCCGCCCAGGAAGCCGCCCGCCCCGCCGTCGGAAAAGGCCAGGCTGTAGCCCACCAGCAGCCATGCCACGGTGACCAGCGGTATCGAGATGAAGCTCATCATGATCATGTTGAGCACCCCGGTGGTGCGCATCATGCCGCCGTAGAAGATCGCCAGGCCGGGGGTCATGAGCAGGACGAGCGCGGTGCTGGCGAGCAACCACGCGGTGGCCGCGGGATCGATGTTCAACTCTGTGGCTCCTCGGATCGTCGCCGACGGCGGTGTCGGCGCGGTTTTGTCAGATAGACCGTAGACGGCGCCGATCGTGGCGGATACGGGCGTTGGCACTACCCGTGGATCGACCGGTAGGAACGGGCTGGGTGGGACGCCGGTGACTATGAACTCCGTCTGGGGCACGTCCCGGTCCGCGTACGGTGTTGCCTCATGACGTCGGTCGGGCCGCAGCTTCCCGGGCGCCCCGTGCCTGACCAATTCGGTGTCGCCACACCGCGGTTGGCGCAGCAACGCCTGACGCCCGGCCAGCTCCCGGAGAACGTTCCGTGACAACGGGCGACGACGCGCTCTTTCTGGCCCGTGCGTACCTGGCTTCGCGCAACAATGAACGCGCGGTCGAGGTTCTGATGTCGGCGTTGCGACACCTTCCCAACGACCCGGACCTGCTGACCGAACTGGCGCGCGCCCAGCTGCGGATGGACGAGCCCGAGCGGGCGGAGCTCAGTGCACAGGCAGCGTTATCGGTCGCGCCCGGTCATGTGCGGGCCATGTGCGTGTACGCGCTCGCCCTGGCCGGACTCGAAGAGCGTGACGCTGCGTTGCAAGTCGCCCATCGGGCCGTGCTTGCGGCGCCTGGCGAATCCCGCACGCACCACACCTATGCCTTCGTGCTGTTCCGGGCCTGGCAGTACGAGCCGGCGCTCCGCGCGATCACCGAGGCGCAACGGCTCGAGCCGGACAGCGCCGACATTCACTTCCAGCGTGGACTGATCCTGGGCAAGATGCGTCGGTGGCACGAGTCGAACGCGGCTTATGCCGAAGCTCTGCGCCTGGAACCCGGGTACGCATCAGCGGTACACAACATCGCCGTCAACCACCTCGACAGCGGTGGCTGGCGGGCCGCGCTGCGTGGTTTCCTCGGCGCCGCCCGCATGGACCCTGCACTCGGCACCGTCGCCCGACGCAGTGTGGGGGCGGCGCTGCGGACCCCCTTGAGGTGGACGACCCTGACCAGCGTGGTGCTCTGCTTCGTCGCGGCCGTCGGAGGCACCACCTCGGACATCGACGCGGGCGAACGGTTGGCATTCCGCCTGCTGGCTGCCTGCGGCGTCGTCGTGCTGCTGACGTTGCTGGGGTGGTCGGCCCGAGCGGCGCGGGAGATCCCCGGGCGCGCACGGGCCTCGGTGCTCAAAGCGCAGCCGATGCTCGTCGTGCGACTGGTGATCGCATTCGGCACTCTTGCGGTCGCGACACCGCTGACCCTCGGCCTGCGGACACCGGGGCTGATGATCGCCGCGGTGGTGCTGCTCATCGCGGCGCTACTCGTCGCGGTCGCGGGCTGGAAGGGAGGCGACTGACCGGCCCGGCCTACGGCAACAAAAAACCCCGGCCTATGGCCGGGGAAATCTGTATGCCCGACGACATGGAGAACACACCGGGGAACCGGCGGTGGCGACCAGCAAAGACGCTCCAGGAGCTTTTCGACCAGATGGACGAGTTCTGGCGGTCACCACAGGGCCGGCAGCTTCAGGCCGATCAGCACGCCGCCGAGGCCGACCTGCAAGCGTGGCTGGCCGATCAGCCGGGCGTCGTCGTGGGCCGCCACGGCGGTCAGGTGCCCGAGCAGTGGGAAGGCCGGGTCGACGGGCACAACTTCTACTTCCGCGAACGGGGCGGGGATTGGGACATCGAACTGGACCTGCACGAGCAGCAGCCCTGTATCACCAAGGGAGACCTCATCGCCACCGGCACAATCACCGCCCCCGGATATGGGCAGAGCCCCCGGGAGCGGGCGGCGTTCATCGTCACCACCATCCGCAACCATCTGCGGCACACGCGGACCGCCGAGGATGTCGCCCGGCCGGACTACGCCTACCGGGTCGAGTGGTCGCCAGCGGACAACGAGTTCGTCGGCCTGGTCGCCGAGTTCCCCTCACTGTCCTGGTTCGCACCCACCGAGGACGAAGCGTTACGCGGCATCATTAAGGTCGTCGAGCAGATCGTGGCCGATGACCCCGACACCGCCGGTGGTGGACGCCGATGACCGAGGAGAACGGTGCCGCCACGGGGGTACTGGGACACTCAGCGTTCCATAAGCTCACGCATGGCTTCACGATCCGCGACCGGCTGCGCGGTGTGCTGGCCGAGCAGCAGGCGATCGAGCGGCAGTACCGCCGGCGCGACAACAGCGATGAGTACACCTCGCGCACGGCGTGGGCGGAGTGGGTGCTGGAGTCCGATCTCGACTACACCGAGGCGGCGCTGCTTCTAGGGGATTTCATTCACAATCTGCGTGCCGCGCTGGATCACGCCGTGTGGGCGATAACCCCGGCGCACATTCAGGAGAAGCGACCGACCGAAGTGGCCTTCGGGCTGCGTTCGACCGAGCAGAGCTACACCAAGTGGGCGAAGGCCCGCCGGGACTGGTACGGGCCGGAGGTGTTCGAGGTGTTCAAGAGCAGTCAGCCGTTCAACGCCGTGGGCACCGGTACGCTGCATCCGCTGCACATCCTGCAGTTCCTGTCGAACACCGACAAGCATCAGCTGCTCAACATTGTGGCCAACACCCAGGTCGACCTGGGCGGTGTCACGATTGATCCGGAGCCACCCGGCGGGGTGGTCTCCACCGTCAACCAGGGCGTCGTCGGCAAGGGATCGGTCCTGGCCCGGGTCGAGTTCTCCAGACCCACCCAGCCGGGGAAGACAGAGGTCACGCCGAAGCCGGTCTTTGCGTTCGAACAGGTCTTTCGGTATGTCGACCAAGATGGCGCACAGCAATGGCTGGTCGTCGGCGACGCGTTGAATGAGATCGGCCCGGATGTCGTCGAGGCCGTCACCTCCCTGCTCTCTGCGCACAAGCGAGACCACGATAACCGCTGACTCGTTTCGAGTTACACGGTCCGGGCGCAGCTTTCTTCGTCACTCTCGGCGTGACGGGTGGCAACGGCCTAACGCCATCTGACGCGAATGTTGAGTTTCTTAACGCTCCGAAGGGCCGAGTATGGCCGCAGCCAGATCCACGGATTCTCGAAGTTTGCCGAACCTAGACCAGTTGCCGGTGTAGTGCCCGAACTGTCCTGCGACAACTCCGATGGACACCTTTGCTTTTCGTGCGAACGACTCGGCGTCTGCCTTCGTTTGTAGGAGGGCGAGTTCGCATCGCTGCCGGTCGTTGAAGAACGTGTCGGACGCGAATGCGTCGGCTGCGGTTTCTTGTTGGTCTGCATCGTCATCGACGCGCTTGGAACGTTCGAAGTGTAGAAACGTCACCCTTTTGGGATGTAAGAGCACGTGAGCGACCTCATGGACGAGGGTGAACCAAAAGGCGTCGACAAATCTGTATCGGCCAGTGAGCGCAATGATCGGATGCGATGGCGTATGCCACCAGGTAGCACCAGAGATGCGCGTTTCGTCGATCTCAGGAACAAAGACCAGCAATACCCCGGCGCTCAACAGCATTGCTCGGGCCGCTCGAAAACCTTCCCCCACAGGTAGTCGACTCAGTGCCGGCAGTTGATGCGCGGCGGCCCTCAGCGCACTGGCGTCGTAGTCTGCTGCGCCGCCGAGCAGCGTGTCAGCTTGGACTTCGGCGAGGCGTCGCCATAACGCCGTGGCGTAGGGGTCGACACTAAATTTCTGGCTTCGCCGATAATTGACCTGCGGCGCAAGAAATATGCGATCGAACGACTTCTCGTCGGCAACCCGGAAGAACCGCAACAATGCTTCGACTCGTGCGGAGGCCGGAGCGGAGAAGTCGACGACGCGATACTCCTGCAGGGCCTGCCTCGGAAATTTCGCAACCCAGTGCTGCATTCCTGCCAGCGTCGAGGCCGAGGTTCGGCGCACCTTGTCGGCCTGCCAGGTGGCGTCCATCTGAAGCAGCATTTCAGCGGGGATGTCGAGTACGCGCTCCAAGGCAACGGCGATATCAGGAGACAAAGGCACGTGTCCTTTGATCAGCTGATTGAAGTGCTTAGTGCTGATGTTGGTTCGAGCTGCGACGTCTGCCTGGGAATACTCGAGCGCGTCGAGTTCGGCCTGAATCAGCGTGCCAGGCGCGACGGCCCAATCCGCCTCGAGGCGGTTGGCCACGTAGCGGAGCGTGGAATCCGAGTGCGAGTCTGCCATCAGCCAGCGTGTCGCAGCAGACTGGTTCCAGCGGCGTGGACGTCGTCAACGCGTAGCGCTGCCTGCGTCGACATCCCTGTCCAGTAATTAGCCGGGTCTCCTCGAAGTACGTTCCCGGCCTTGGTCAGGACCACGGCATGCATCGCTGCCTCCTTGTGTTCGACGATGATGCGGCCCACTGCCACATCGATGGGCTGGACGTGCACACTGCGTAGCCGGCTCACCGAGCGCAGGTCGGCGGCGTGCCCCACGACTGACAGCAGAAGCCGTACGGCGTCGGCTGAGGCGGGGCATGCCCGCGTTAGCAGATCCCCAGACGTGCAGATGCGCCGCAGATCGGGTGACATCCAGGCCAAAAAAATGTTATTACCTTTCAGGTAATGAATACTGTCTGTAAGATCGATTACCAGATGCACCAAGACTACCTCGGTGCATAGCTGCATCGTCGACGTGGCGCGCATCGCGAGCCCAAAAGGAAGGATCACCGTGAACGCACCCAGGAAACTGACCGTCTACCTCGACGGATCGCCCCACGCCCTGGCCCCCGGCCGGTACACCGGCGCCCAGATCCGTGCTCTCGTAACTCCGCCGGCTCAGGACCTGTTCTGGGACATCGAAGACGCTGCAGATCCGGCCATCGCCGCCGACGTGGTAATCACGATCAGCGACGAAATGCGGTTCTACACCTCGATGCCGGTGACCATCTACCTCAACACCCAGCCGTACACCGTCCCCGCCGGCGCGATCTCCGAACAGCAGCTGCGCCACCTGCCCACGCCGCCGATTAGCGGCGACGACGCCATCTGGCGCGACATTCCCGACGCCAACGACCGTCGCCTTGCCCACGGCGAGATGCTCGAGATCACCGGCGGCGAGCGATTCTTCTCAGCGCCCGAGCGGCACCGCCCCGTCACCATCATCGTCAACACACGGCCCAAGCGCGTCGAGCACCGCGAGCTGAGCTTCGAGAGCCTCGTGGAATTGGCCTTCGACAACCCACCCACCGGCGAGAACGTCCTCTTCACAATCACCTACAGCAGGGCTGCCGGGCCGAACTCGAAAGGTTCGTTGCCCGTCGGCGGCGTCCTCACCGTCAAGGAAGGCACGATCGTCAGTGTCCAGCATTCCGATAAGTCTTAGCCCCGACCTGCGTCGCCTGCGCGATCAGGGCTACGCAGTCTCGATCGTCGGCGCGCACCTCCTGCTGTCTGATGTGCCCTACGTCACCGCCGACCGCCGGGTAGCGCGCGGCACCCTCGTCTCCGAACTCACCCTGGCCGGACAGGTCACCGCCACACCGAGTGATCACGTCGTACGGTTCATCGGCGAAATGCCCTGCCACCCCGACGGAACCCCGCTGCGTGAAATGGTCATCGACTCCCAACCCCAGCAGATCAACGCTCAGCTGACGACCAATCACACCTTCAGCCACAAGCCAGCAGCCGGCTACCCCGACTACTTCGCCAAGATGACCACCTACGCCAATCTCCTGACCAGCCGAGCGCAGGCCATCGATCCCGCCGTGTCTGCACAGACTTACCCGCCGCTCACCGACGACGCCCACGACTCGCCCCTGGTATACCTCGACACCGCATCCAGCCGTGCCGGCATCACAGCCGTCACCTCCAAGCTGGCCGTGCCGAAGGTCGCAATCATCGGACTCGGCGGCACCGGCAGCTACGTCCTGGACTTCCTAGCGAAGACACCGATCCGCGAAATCCACCTCTTCGACGACGATGACTTTCTCCAGCACAACGCCTTTCGCAGCCCCGGCGCTGCAACACTGGACGAGCTGCTCAATCACGTGGCCAAGGTCGACTACCACACTGCCCGGTACACGGCGATGCACCGCGGAATCGTCCCCCACCAGACTGCACTCGACGAGAACACGATCGATGGCATCGACGACATGGCCTTCGTCTTCGTGTGCATCGACGACGGGCCCGCGAAGAAGATCATCATCGACCGCTGCGAGCAACGCGGCATTCCCTTCGTCGACACCGGCATCGGCGTCGACGTCATCGACGAAGCACTGAGCGGCATAGTCCGCACCACCATCAGCCGTCCCTACCCACAGAGCCGCACAGCCGCGCGCTCACAGATCTCCCTCGGCGACATCGGAGATGACGCCTACCAGCACGGCGTGCAACTCGCCGAACTCAACGCCCTCAACGCGGCGCTCGCCGTCGTCGCGTTCAAAAAGGCCCTAGGCTTCTACGCAGACTTGAACCCCATCGACTCGACCAACTACACCCTGGCAACTAACGAGATCGACAACGTCGGCCCCGACCATGCCTGACATATCCCGCGCCGCATCCGTGTTCGGCCACCGCTTCGTCTCCGAGGTACCTCCATACCGGCACCTCGAACCATCAACCCTCTATGTCTGCATCGAGTACGCCACCACCGTGCACCTGTGCGCCTGCGGATGCGGACATGAAGTGGTCAACGCACTCTCGCCGACCGACTGGCGGATCACCTTCGACGGCGAAACGGTGTCACTCAGCCCATCAGTCAACAACAGCAGCTTGGCCTGCGCCTCTCACTACTGGATCAACCAGGGCCAAGTGCTTTGGTGTGAGACTGTGCCGACAGCTCGTGTCGAAGCCCTCCGCGCCGCCGACAGGCGCGCAAAGCAGCGCTTTTACGAAGACGCAGGGGACCACGACCCTGAAGCCAATAGGGCCTCGCACCAGAACAAACGGGTCAATCGCCTGTCACGCATCTGGCGTCTATTGCGACAACGCAATTGAAAGGCGCGCCTTCTCAGCATCTGAATGCGATTGTTGTCCGACCTACGGCGCGGTTTCCAGCTCGCCATGACGCGGCCACATGTCCGCTCCAGGAGCCCACCCCGCAGCTTCGGTATCCCAAGAACCGGGGTGTTTCGGAGACCACGCATCCGTCGCCGCGCCGCACATCAGCCGTTGCCCTTGACAGAGTCCGCGTGTGGGCGACCACAGTATGTTGAGCTTCGTGTACATCGACCGTATTGACGTCGAACGACTCCTCGGGTTCGAGAACCTGAGCGTCGAGGTTGATCCTGCGCTGCAGCTCATCGCGGGTCCAAACAACGCCGGCAAATCCTCGCTCCTCCGCGTTCTCGAGACATTTTTCGCGGACCCGTCGAGCGCAGACCTCCTGAGGTTGAAGCCCTTGCACGACTACTACGTAAACGGCGGGCCGCGAATGATGTCGAGCATTCAGGTGCAGTTCGGCGGCCTCACTGAGGACGAGAAACAGTTTTTCTCGGACGCTCTGGTGAGGAATGGAACGTTCTGGGTCAAGATCTCCTGTACCCGGGGTGGAACGATCGGCTATGCCGCAAGCCGCAAATCACCACGTGCCCGCGAACACTACGAACGCGTGCTGGAGTCCTTCAGCTTCGTCAAGATCCCGTCCGTCCGTGTGAGCGAGACAGGTCAGGGCGAGAACGACCAGTCTCTACTTCGACTGCACGAGACCCTCGAAGGCGTACTAGTGCGCTCGGGTGGTTCGCGAAAAACTCAGTTGCAGAGAGAGTTCGAGGACGCAATTGCTCCAGTCGAGAAACTCGTTCATAGCGTACTGAGTGACTCCATGAAGGCTGTCGCCTCCGAGTTGCCCTTCCGCGAACGTGATCTCGGCATCAAGCTGCCGGATTCCCGGCACGCGCTACGCGGCATGCTCAAAGAAGCCGTCATCACGAGCAAGGACGAGATCGAGGTCTCAATCGGCGAGCGCGGCACGGGGTTCCAGTCCGCAATGGTTCTAGGTATTCTCCGGTACGTCGCTTCTAGGAGCAGTCAGATAGCAGGCCGGGTTGTATTTGTGATTGAGGAGCCCGAGGCGTTCCTCCATCCGCAGACCCAGCGGGCGATGGCGAAGATTCTTCGCGACATCTCCCAAGACGCGCAGCTCCTTGTAACGACCCACAGCCCCGTTCTGGTGGATTCCTTCTCCGTCCGCCGCATCGTCCGACTACCGCTGAGCCCCTCCGGGATGAACTACACGGCAAAGCGCCAGGAAATGTCCGAAGCCGAAGAGGGCAGGTTGTCGAGGTACTGCGACGCGACCAACAGCGAACTGGTGTTTGCGAATGCGGTGGTCCTCGTCGAGGGGCACGGCGACAAACTGCTTATCGACTACCTGCTTCAGAAGATCACGGGCGGGCCTGGCGGCCACTATGCCCTGGGAATAACCGTGGTTGAAGCATCGAGCATTGACAACATCCCCCATCTCATCCGCCTCGCGCAGCTCTTCGGAGTTCAGGCCTACGTCGTCACAGACAAGGATGGGCTGCATAAGGCCGGCGGTAACGGGAAGCGCAAGCTGCTAGAGATCCTGAAGGCCAAGGATCCGCGGCCGCCGCAGGACGAGCTCTTGGAGCTGTGCGGCCTGGCGGACACTGAAGTCACACACCTCACCGCGGCGCTTGAGCAACAGGCAGCACTGAACGCGATGCTAGATGCATGGGATGCGTTCGTGCTTGCGTCAGATCTGGAAGGCCTCCTGCTCGACACCATGAGGCAGGCGGACCTCGCCGAGAAGCTCGGCCCGGACGGAGAGAATCAGGTCGACAAAGCCACAGCAGAGAAGTTCGCGCAAGTAGCCCAGGGCAAGGCGGACATGGCCTCGTGGTTGGGTTCCAAGGGCTGGAACTCCACAGGCAGAAAGTCCGGCAAGGTGAAGCCTCATCTGCCGTCCGCGCTACTTCGAGAGCACTTGAGCTCGCGTACGGGTCTTCCCCGCGCCATCAGGCCCCTAGAAGCGTGGCTTCGCAGCATCGTTTCCGAGCACGAGCGATCTCCGCTCTGACTGGCCAAATCCATGCGGCGCATGTCCCGTATTCCGACGAAAGAGTTAGACCCGGTTGTCGGGGACTCGTGATGGTCGCTAGCTTGGCCAGCGGCGACGTTGATAGTCGTGGGCTTCCTGCCCGGATAGTTCCTGAGTGGAGTTGTTCACACGGACGAAAAAGGCTTGGCGCTTCTCACCTTTGATCGTGGTCGCAAAAACTGGCGCTGCCGCAGGACCTACGTCGATCCTGGCGATCGTGTGGTCCTCTATTTCGCAGATCGTCGTCCGGAGGTCTGCGGCAGCCACCTTGCCGAGTGACGATGAGATGCGGTCGGTGAGCCAGAGCTCCCATCCGTCACTATCCTGCTTCTTCCCAAGCATCGCAAAGTCTTGCTCGATGCCAAGCAAAGTCCCGTCGTCCGCGACTCCGACCAGTAGTGATCCACCGTTGCCATTCATGAAGCCGGCCAGGGTCTTTACGATGGCCCACTCCATCTGCGAATCGCGCTCACCGGTTCGAAGGTTCTTGAGCGCCGTTGATTTGAACTCGACGATTCTGCTCTCCCCGGCCTTTGCAACGGCGACTATCCCTTCGGCATCGCCACTGCTGTCGGTACGTGCGAAGGGTGAATCGAATCCATCCTGGCTGCGCGTTACGGCCTTCCCCGTGGCTGACTCGACTTGCTTGATCAGACGTTCGAGGCGCTTTGTGAAGAACTCCTCAAAGTCGTCTGCTCTCAGAGCAATAGGGTCAATGTCGTGCGAACTCAGAATTGCGTCGAGTTCTTCGGGGGGGATCTTCTCATTCTTCTGCAGCCGCTCTACATAGACGCTTGGCGCACTGCCGCCGATTCGTCGATTGGTTCTTGAGTCAATAGCCGTCTTGTTGACGATACTGTTCATGATCCACCGCTGCACGCCGTTGGCGCGGCACCAGTCTTGCGGGAAGATGTGGTGAATGTCGATCGCATCGTCGAGATACGCATGCAAGTCAATAGTGTTGCCAGTACGGAAATCTCGTCCCCCGCGCTTCATCTGAAGAGCGTACAGACCCTTGTAAGCTGCGCTGTTCCTCGTTTGCAAGCGAACGAGGCGTCCGGCCTGAAGTTGCGACTCACGGATGGTTCGCGGTTCATCCGCACCGTTCTTAACCCAGCTAACAACGTCCTGAAGATCATTGGCGAACCGTGTTTCGGTTGATGTGCCGTACATTTCACCGAAGACACCGCACCAGTACCACCGACGCAACATCTCGGCGACACCGTGACTTTCAGCTCGGTCGCCCAGAATTACGAAGATCGCAGTAAGAGGTACCAACTGGGTCGGGTAAGGCAGGTCGGACTCCTTGAAAACTCTCTCGGCGTGGAGGAAACGGACCACCTTGGGCAGCGCATCGGTCACCGTGTCAGCCCAAGATTGGTAGTCATTCACCGTCAGGCGAAGCACGTCCCTTCGCTTACATGACGTCGCGGGCGCACGATCATCTCCCGGGTGGTTTTCTAGGTGTAGTGCCCGGCGATGGTATGTCGCGAGCAAGCTGATGATCTGGAGGAAGTCTGTCGACCGAAACGAACCGAGAACATGGTGTTCCGCCAGCAACTTCTCACGCTCAGCCCAATCATCACGCAGGGCGAAGTCATCTGCGGCAAAGGTCGCGGTGAGCAATTCGAAAACGGTCAGGGAAACACCGCCGGTGTTGACCTTCTCGAACACCTGGCAGACAGCCTCTTTCGGCGTCATCTTAGCCAGTTCGATTGATGGAACGGTGTATCGCTCGAAGTTGTGAACTACCGCTTCTTCAAAAGCATCCCACTGCTCGATACGTGTCCCTTTCAGCGCCGTCGGACGCGCAGAACTGCCTCATCCATTTCCTAGTCTTTGCCGCATCCAGCACAATCTCTAGCGGGAACAGTCCGGCGTCAACCTGTCCCTGCAGTGATGAGACATCTGCGCCCACCTCGCCCCTGCCTCGGAGCATGCCGTCAGCGGACACCGAGAGAATCGCCTCTTCACGATCCTGGTCGGGATCTATGCACTTCGCTATGTCCGCAAAGTACCTCCGGTGAATCGAATTGCCGCGTGCGTCTCGCGTTGGCACAGGTTCTCCGGAGCCCAGCGCTAAGTACAGTGACGTAATGCGCTGCTGGCCGTCGAGGAGCAGCAATTCAGGCTCGACCGTTGCAGCGGCTTTGGCACCCTCCAAGGCCCGTGGCTTGAACTTCACATCTGGGTTGCCCGTTCGCAACGTCATGACCGCGCCGATAGGGTAAGACAACGAGATCGAGGCCAGCAGACTGCTGATATGCCCGTCATCCCATACCCAGTTTCTCTGAAAATCGGGTAGCTGCAGGGTCCCGTGTCCGGCCTGACGAAGCAGGTCGCCTAACGGCGTGTCACCGCTGGTGAACTTCTTATCCAAAGCCGATCTCTCCCTGTTCATTGGCATGAGGTTGCGCTGCTGAACGAGTGGCAGGAGCTGCGTTGTCCCGCACGGTGTTCAGGATGGTCACGATGTTGTCAACATCCGCCTCGCCAAACACGTCGTCGGGACCCGTCGGTGCGTGGTCGATGTACGGCGTCTCGTAGAGCCGCACAGGTTCCATGAAGCCGTTGGCTGTCAGTTCGGTGATGATGAGGTTCACGAAGCGGATCTGGTCGGCATTGAACTTCGTGCCGTCCAGGTATGCGCCGAAAGCTTCAGCGGCGGCTTCGCGGTCCAGCCCGACTAGTGACCGCACGAACAACCCCAGGCCATGCGACTGCTCCTTGGCCAGCTCGATATCGGCTTGCTCTCCCGTACCGCTCTCGACGAGCATCTGCTCCAACGAGGCCAGGTCATCCGGGGTCAAGGGCCTATTGCGTCGTAACCGTTGCAGCGCAACGTGATCCTGGTGCTGTCTGAGATACGCGCGGGCCTTGGCTTGGAAGCGTTCCCAGTTGGTGCCGGGCGTGATCCCCGGGAGATCAACGAGGGTGGCTTCGCTGAGTTCGTCGGCGAAGTCGGTATAGACCTGGTTCCGTTTCGCCTTCTCCAGGAACCGGAGCAAACCGCGTAGCTTGCGCCGCACCGATTCGAGCATCGGCAGGGTGACGTCAACCCACCACTCATCCCCGCCGACCTCTTCGAGAAGCCCCTCTTGTGCCTTCACCGACGGGATCGCTGTCTGGCTCAGCAGGCCAATTGCGATGTTCTGGATCTGTTCGCGTAGCCGTTCGGCCGCGACAGCGTCGCCTTCGAGTTGGGCGAGTTGACGGCGCAAGACGAGCATGTCGAAGCGCTTGGCGTCCTCGTCCTCGTCCTTGTGCGCTGACGGCAGCCCTGCGATGTGTTCGGCGACATCGCCTGCGACATCGGGCGTCAGAGACGTCCAGGCCGGCCATTGCGAGTATTGCTCGACCAGCCGGCGGTGGGGTCGCACCAGAAAGTTGTCCAGGTTCATTCCGGTGACGGCCCGATGGAGCGACCACGCAACATCGACCCGCAATCCTCTTTCGGTCTCGGTGCCCTGCCCCTCGTCGGGTTCTGCCTCCGAAGGCGGCCAGGCGTGGTCGATTGCGGTGATCAGGCCAAGGCGCGTTTCGAACAGCCGCTGGTTCAATGACTTCTGGAACGAGCCTTCGGATCCCTGCAGGTCCTGGCTGAAGAATTCGAGGTTGCCGCAGAAGTCGAAGACGTAGAAGTTCTGCTTGTCCTTGCCGGGGCCGAAGAGATCGGGGCGTAGGCGGGTCCCGCGGCCGATCATCTGCCAAAACTTGGTCTTGGACCGAACAAGCTTAAAAAAGACGAGGTTTACCACGTCGGGGACATCGATGCCGGTGTCGAGCATGTCGACCGATATGGCGATGTGTGGGGCCTTGTCGGTGACGGAGAAATCGTCAATCAGCGACTGGGCATAGGCAGTGCTGTGCGTGATGACACGGGCGAATGTTCCGGCGTACTGCGGATATTGGACGTCAAAGCGTCGCGCGATGAACTCGGCGTGGGCTTGGTTCTTGGCGAAGATGATGGTCTTGCCGAGCCGGTCGCCCTCGGCGACGCGGTGGCCCTTGCTCATCAGTTCGGCGAGCACCTTGTCGACGGTGTCCTCGTTGAAAAGGAACCGGTTGATCTCCTCTGAGCTCACCTCGTCAGGTGGGTCCTCGTCGCCCCAGTCCAGGGCATCCCAGTCGTCCTTCTCCTCTTCGGAGAGATCGGCGTAGCGGATGCCTTGACGCAGGAACTTGGTGCCGACGGAGATTCCGACAGCTGGTACCAGGAAGCCTTCCTTGACGGCGTCGTCGAGGCTGTAGGCGTCAGTGGGTACGCCGTCTTCGAGGCGGAAGAGTCGGTAGGTGTTGTGGTCGACTTCGTCTTTAGGGGTGGCGGTCAGGCCGACGAGCAGTGAGTCGTACCAGTCGAAGATGGCCCGGTACTTTTGGTAGACCGACCGGTGGGCTTCGTCGATGACGACGAGGTCGAAGTAGCCGGGTCCGAACTTTCTAATGCCAGAGTCGGTGTCGTTGATGAGGTTCATCATCGTCGGGTAGGTGCACACGTATACCCGGCCGTCGGTGATCTTCTCGTTCACCAGATTCACGGTGGTCACATCGGGCAGATGCGTCTTGAACGCGTTGGCGGCCTGGGTGACCAGGGCTGTGCGGTCGGCGAGGAACAGGACCCGTTTGACCCAGTTGGCTTCCATCAGCTGCTTCACCAACGCGATGACGGTGCGGGTCTTGCCCGACCCGGTGGCCATCACCAACAGGGCCTCGCGCTGCTTGGCGGTGAACGCGTCGTCGATCGCGCGGATGGCGCGGTGTTGATAGTGCCGTTCCACGATGGCCGAGTCGATCGGCATCTCGGTCAACGATTTGCGGGTGGCGCGGCGCTGGATCAGCAGCTCCAGCTCGTCCCGGGTGTAGAAACCCTGAATCTCCCGCGGCGGATAGCCGCCGGTGTCATCCCAGATCCCGTGCTCGAAACCGTTGGTGTAGAAGATGAGTGGCCGCCGCCCTGTCATCCTCTCCAGGCAATCCGCGTACAGCTTGGCCTGCTGCTGGCCGACCTGCGGGCTCTTGGTCGTCCGTTTGGCTTCCACGATCCCCAACGGGAGACCGTCGGCACCCCACAGGACGTAGTCGACGAACCCCTTGCCGTCGCCATTGGGCATGCCGGTGACCGGGTACTCGCGATCCTTGGAGTCTGCAAGGGGCCAGCCGGCTTCGGCGAGCATGACGTCGATGAACCGGTCCCGGGTGTCTGCTTCGTTGTAGTCACGGTCATCGGTCTGCTGGTTGGCGGCCTGGGCCTTCTTGACAGCCTCGCGCAATGCGGCGATCTCGGTGGCCTGCCCAGCGGCGAGTTCGTCCTTCTCAGCCAGCGCCTTGGCGTGGGCTTCATCCTGAGCGGCGAACTTCGCCGCAAGCTGCGCGACCTCCTGCCGGGATAACGGTGCGGCCTTCACCGCGATCTTCGGATCGAACGCGGCCTTTATCGGAACTGACTGCGGCTGAGTCGAATACCGGAATGCCGCCCAAAGCATGACGTGGTGCAGTTCGCGAAGCGCATCCAACGCCACCCGTGGCGGGATGGGCTGCGCCTCGTGGACAGCGGTGTTGCCAAGCTTGCGAATCAGGTTGAGCTTGGTGGCGATCCCAACGCCGACCTTCGACTTGAACTTCGGATCATTGATCTTGGCGATCAGGTCGTTCTTGTACGGAATCGGCAGCGCCAGAACGTCATACAGGTAGTCGATCAGCAGCTCGACGGTTCGACGGCTATAGAAGCACGCCGACCGGGGGTCACTGGTGGCGTAACTCTCCGCCCGCGTGCAATCGGCGTGCATCTCCGGCCAGCCGACGGATTGCAGGAAGGCGAAGTTCGACATGTCCCTACCTCACAACTGCCCAGAGAACGCGCGGGATTGAAGCGAAGCAAGTAACTGGTCGTACCACACCGTTCGGTGTGACTCCGAGATTACTTGCAGCTGATCTCTTTTCCGACAGTATTCCGCCTGCACATCCAAATCCGGCAAAGGAAACTTCATAGAGGCAAACCGAGACTTTCCTAGATGTGCCACGCTACTCGTCTTTGACGAAAGCCTGGCGAACCTTCCTCGGCGGAAATAATCCAAGAAGACGCCCAAGGCGAAGCCTGGACATACCTGGGCGGTATCCACCTGCACTCGCAGGAGTGTGTTCTGGAAGCAGCATCCCTCCAGCTCACCATTGAACATCGCCGGGCGACCGACAAGTTCAGTACTCTGACCTTCGTTGAGCAGAATGTCCCCCGGCCGCAGGACATACTCCGCAAAGTCTTTTTCGTTGAAATCCATAGTCAGGACATCGCCGAGATCTAAGCGGTCTTCATAAACATTCGCAACGCGCAGGTAGGGGCGGGTGTGCTGCCCGGTTTGATACTTCGGTGACCGCTGTCTGCCTAGTTGTACGAGCGCGACCTCATCTATCCGCTTGGTCGGCCACTGTCGCTCATTTTCAAATGGATCTCCGAACATGTCGGTGAAGATTGCTTGCGCGAGGGCGTCAATCCGATCCTTAACCCTGCTTCGCTTGTGGCGGAGGTCATCCGCAAGGTCCAGAACGGTTGCAATGCGCCGTTGTTCGTCGATTGGAGGTAGTGGTACCGGCCATTTGGCCAGTGCCTCTCGGCCAAGGTGCTTAATACCTACCCCGCGAGAACCCCGCGCGAATGCGCCGGTTCCGGCTTGGTAGCGAAAGTATTGCAGCAAATAATCCGGATCAGTCTTGGGGCCAGGGCGGACCCGCAGAAGTGTGTTCTGGAATCCGCAGTCGTCGAGTTCACCCCTCCACATCGCTGGCTTACCTACTTCTCCTGGTGAACCGGAAGCCTCATTGAGAAGTATGTCGAATGGCTTCAACCGAAACGTATCCATCTCAGCGTCGCTGAAGTTCATCGACTTGACGTCGCTTAGGCGAAGTCCAGACCACCCCACGTTCGCTGCACGCAGATACTTTCGCATCGTCGGACCTGTGTGGTGCTGCGGTGACCGCTGCCTGCCCAGCTTGACCTCGGCCACAGATTCCAAAGGAACGGTTGGCGGGGTCATGACAACAGCGCCTTCAGATCAGCCAGGCCGGAGATGATTTCTTCCTCAAGCTTCTCGATTTCTCGCAGAATCTCCAAGGGGCTCGCATGCTCGATCTCATCGTCAATTGTCTCTCTGTACCGGGTTAACGACAGGTCGTACCCTTCTTCGACGATGTCTTCTTTCACTACGCAAAAGGACTGCTCCGTTCGCGCCCGCCTTAGTTCTGAACCGGTTCGGTTACTCCAACGCAGGAGTACATCGGGAAGATCGTTGGCTTCTACCGCCAGCCGTTTGTCATCCAACGAGAACCCGTCAGCCGTAACGTCATAGAACCACACCTGGTCGGTTCCGCCGGAGTTCGTCTTGGTAAATAGCAGGATCGCTGTCGAGACGCCCGCGTAGGGCCGAAACACACCCGCTGGCAGTTTCACAACCCCATCAAGCTTGTGGTCCTCGACGAGCGTCCGTCGCAGTTCCTTGTGCGCCTTCGACGACCCAAACAGAACACCGTCGGGCACTATGACCGCAGCGCGGCCGCCCGGCTTCAGTAGCTTCAAGAACAGCGCCACGAACAACAGCTCGGTCTTCTTTGTCTTCACGACCCGCTGCAAGTCCTTCGATGTTGACTCGTAGTCTAGCGACCCCGCGAACGGTGGGTTTGCGAGGATCAGCGTGTATTTCTCAGCGTCTTCAGTAGCACCCTCGGACAGCGAGTCCCGATAGCGAATGTCGGGCGACTCGATGCCGTGCATCAGCATGTTCATGCTGGCGATTCGCAGCATGGTGTTGTCGAAGTCGTAGCCGTGGAACATGCTGGCGTGGAAGTGTTTACGTTGCGTAGCATCGGTGAGTACCGATGGATACCAGTCGCGGATGTACTCCGACGCAGCCACGAGAAAGCCCGCTGTGCCAGCTGCCGGATCACAGATCTCATCGGTTGGCGTCGGCGCCGTCATATCCACCATCAGCTTGATGATGTGGCGAGGCGTGCGGAACTGACCGTTGACACCGGCGCTCGCGATCTTCGACAGCAGGTACTCGTAAAGATCTCCATTGGTGTCGCGGTCGTTCATCGGAATATCGTCGAGAAGGTCGACCACCCTAGAGAGCAGCTGTGGCGTCGGGACCGTGAAGCGGGCGTCCTTCATGTGCTCGCCATAGGTTGAGCCATCGCCACCGAGGGTCCGCAGGAAGGGGAAGACCTTCTCGCCGACCGTCGCGAACATGACCGCCGGCTCCTCATTCTTGAAGCGCGACCACCGGAGCTCTTGTTGGTCCGAACCGAATCGGAGCTCGCCGGCTGCGCCAAGGCGAGCTTTGCGCTCTTCCAGAGTCTCTAGGTCATCGAGGCGTCGGATGAACAGCAGGTAGGTGATCTGCTCGATGACCTCCAGCGGGTTGGAGATGCCGCCAGACCAGAATGCGTCCCAGACCCGGTCGACTTTGCTCTTCAACTCACCGGTGATCACGGCGGACGCCCCCTCAACTCATAGTCTTGAACTGAACGGAACTGTATATAGAACCCGGCCGACAAGTGGCGCACAACGCTGACGAGCGACCTGCAGATCGAGCGACATGGCGTCACTCAACCGGGTCTAGTGGGGACTTGGCGCTAGGAATCCCGCGGCACCGCCGTCGGGAGGTTCATCCCGGCATGCTCCAGAAAACACAAAGGTCACGACCCATATCTGGATCGTGACCTTTGCGTCGCGGTTACGTAGAACCGCTCTCTGTGGGCGAAGGGGGACTTGAACCCCCACGTCCCGAAGGACACTGGCACCTGAAGCCAGCGCGTCTGCCATTCCGCCACTCGCCCGAAACAACCGGAGGACCATATCACTGTAGAGGCCGTAGACCCCAACCGTGCGGTCGGGGGCCACCGCGCTTGACGCCCACCAAGGTCTCTGAACAGTATCGATGTGATTCTCAGGATTCTGACGGTGCCGCCGCCTCACGCTGGCCCGATACGATTGACGGTTAATACGTCACCGGGCCGAGCTCTGCGACCTTCGGCCGACGTCCCCGTGCACAGTAGTGAGGCGAGCGCCAAAAATGGGTAGCCAACGAGGGCTGGTTCAGCGCATCGAGCGCAAACTCGAATCGACGGTTGGTGATGCGTTTGCCCGGGTCTTCGGGGGATCGATCGTGCCGCAAGAGGTGGAAGCCCTGTTGCGCCGCGAGGCTGCCGACAGCGTCCGGTCCCTGCAGGGAAATCGCCTTTTGGCAGCCAACGAATACATCATTACCCTCAGTGTGCACGACTTCGAGAAGTTGGGCGGCGACCCGGAGCTCACGTCGAACGCTTTTGCTCGGTACTTGGCGGACTATATCCAGGAACAGGGGTGGCAAACGTATGGTGAAGTGGTCGTCCGGTTCGAGCAGGCCTCGAACCTGCACACCGGCCAGTTCCGCGCCCGCGGGACTGTCAACCCCGACGTCGAGCCCCGCCCGACGACTACCGATTCCGCCCAGCCACAATCACATCATGCGTTTGGCGCAGAACCAGGAGTACGACCGATGACTGACAATCCAGGCTACCGCGGCGGCCAGGGGCAGGGGCGGCCCGACGAGTACTACGACGACCGCTACCAGCGGCCGCAGGAGGGTGGCCAGCCCCCCTATCCGCCGGAGCCCGGCGGCTACCCGCCGCAGCAGGGCTACCCGCCGCCCCAGCAGGGTGGTTACGGTCAGGGCGGCTACCAGGATCAAGGCGGCTACGGCCAGGGTCAGGGCGGCTATGGCCAGCCGCAGGGCGGACCTCCGGGGCAACCCCAGGGCGGTTACGGCGACCAGCGCGGCTATGGCGACCAGGGCGGCTACGAGCAGCGCGGTTACGGCGAGCAGCGCGGTTACGGCGACCAGGGCCAGAGCAACTACGCCCCCACCTACGAAGCACCTCCGCCCGCGGCGCCGCAGGGCCCGCCCGCCGGCGGTTACGGCGGTCAGGGCGGTTACGGCCAGGACCAGGGCTACCAGCAGGGCGGGTACGGCCAGCCCCAGGGTGGCCAGCAGGGCTATGGCGGCGGCTACGGCGACTACGGCCGGGAGCCGGCCCGCCAGGACGAGGGGTACGGCGCACCCAGCGCGCCGGCGGCGCCCCCCGAGCCGCAGCGGCCGTCCTATGAGCAGGGTGGCGGTTACGGTCAGGACCAGGGCTACCAGCAGGGCGGCGGTTACGGTCGCCAGGACTACGGCAGCGGCGACTACACCCAGTACGCCGAGGCGTCGGCGCCCGGCGGGTATGCGCCGCAGGGCGGATACGGCGAGCCGCAAGGCTACGGCGAACCGGCCGGCCGTGAGTACGGCGACTACGGTCAGCCGTCGGCTCCCGATTACGGCCAGCCTCCGACGCAGGATTACGGCGCGGCGGGCGGCTACGGCGGTTACGGCCAGGGCGGCTACGGCGCCGTCGGGGCACAGGTCACCCTGCAGCTCGACGACGGCAGCGGCCGCACCTACCAACTGCGCGACGGCTCCAACATCGTCGGCCGCGGCCAGGACGCCCAGTTCCGGCTGCCGGACACCGGTGTGTCACGCCGGCACCTGGAGATCCGCTGGGACGGTCAGGTCGCGTTGCTCTCCGACCTGAACTCGACCAACGGCACCACCGTCAACAACGCCCCCGTGCAGGAGTGGCAGCTGGCTGACGGCGATGTGATCCGCCTGGGTCATTCCGAGATCATCGTCCGCATTCACTGAACCCACTGACCGGAAGCTGCCGCGCATCTCCCCGCGTCGGTCACCGTCGAAGTATGGTGACTTTGCTGAGGTGCACGGCATCAGGTGCGCGGGGTGGGCAGTGCCGGGACGGAAAGGACCGCCGGATGCAGGGGTTGGTACTGCAACTGACGCGTGCCGGGTTCTTGATGCTGTTGTGGCTGTTCATCTGGTCGGTGCTGCGGATTCTGCGCACCGACATCTACGCGCCCACCGGCGCGGTCATGGTGCGTCGCGGGCTGACGCTGCGCGGCAACCTGCTGCCGTCGCGGCAGCGCCGCGACACGGCTCGGTATCTGGTTGTGACTGAAGGGGCGCTCCAAGGCGCTCGGATCACGTTGAGCGGGCAGCCGGTGCTCATCGGCCGCGCGGACGACTCAACCTTGGTATTAACTGACGATTACGCCTCGACTCGGCATGCCAGGCTGTCTCAGCGCGGCTCCGAATGGTATGTGGAAGATCTAGGATCGACCAACGGCACTTACCTCGACAGGGCCAAAGTGACAACTGCTGTGCGAGTTCCCATAGGTACGCCGGTTCGGATCGGCAAGACCGCAATAGAGTTGCGCCCGTGACCCGCGCCTACGACGACGATTCCGTCTGGGTAGCCGGGGTCGTGGGGGCACCACCCGCTAGCGGGGGAGAGTTGCGCCCGTGACCCTGGTCCTGCGATATGCCGCCCGCAGCGATCGCGGCCTGGTACGCGCCAACAACGAAGACTCGGTCTATGCCGGCGCACGCTTGCTGGCCCTGGCCGACGGCATGGGGGGGCACGCGGCCGGTGAGGTCGCTTCTCAGCTGGTGATCGCCGCCCTGGCCCACCTCGACGACGACGAGCCGGGCGGCGACCTGCTGGCCAAGCTCGACTCCGCGGTGCGGGCCGGGAATGCCGCGATCGCCGCACAGGTCGAAATGGAACCCGACCTCGAAGGCATGGGCACCACGCTCACCGCCATCCTGTTCGCCGGCAACCGCCTCGGGCTGGTGCACATCGGCGACTCGCGCGGCTACCTGTTCCGCGACGGCGAGCTCACTCAGATCACCAAAGACGACACCTTCGTCCAGACGCTGGTCGACGAAGGGCGCATCACCGCGGAGGAGGCGCACAGCCATCCGCAGCGCTCGCTGATCATGCGGGCGTTGACCGGGCATGAGGTCGAACCCACCCTCACCATGCGCGAGGCACGCGCGGGTGACCGCTACCTGCTGTGCTCCGACGGCCTTTCCGACCCCGTCAGCAACGACACCATTGCCGAAGCTCTGCAGATTCCCGATGTCGCCGAAAGTGCGTACCGCCTGATCGAGCTGGCACTGCGCGGTGGCGGCCCGGACAACGTCACCGTGGTGGTCGCCGACGTCGTCGACGACGAGTTCGGTCAGACCCAACCGATCCTGGCCGGCGCCGTATCCGGCGACGGTGACGACGACCAGTTGACGCTGCCCAACACCGCGGCGGGGCGCGCCTCGGCGATCGGCCCGCGCAAAGGCGAGGTCACCAAACGGGTTGCCCCGCAGGTCGAGGCGCCGCCCAAGCGCCGCTGGTCACGCAAGCGGATCGGGCTGGTGGTCGGGTTGTTGACCCTGGTGTTGATCGCCGGGCTGCTGATCAGCCGCGCGGTCATCCGGAACAACTACTACGTCGCCGACTACAACGGCACCGTCGCCATCATGCGGGGCATCCAGGGCTCGCTGCTGGGGCTGTCCCTGCATGAGGTTTATTCGCTGGGCTGCCTCAGCGCCAACGACGAGATCTCCGACATCAGTCCCAGCCAGCCGCCCGAGCGCAGCAACTGCCACCTGATGAAGGTCGACTACCTGAACGGCCCCGCGCGGGCGTCGGTGCAGGCCGGGCAGTTGCCGTCCGACACCCTCGACGGCGCCCGCAAACAGTTGCAGCAGCTCGCCAAATCGCTGCGCCCGAAGTGTCCCCAGGGTGCCACCTCGGCGCCGGAGCCGTCGGCCCCGTCCACCAACAGCAGCGGGACACCCGAATCGAGTTACACGCCGTCCTCGCCGGCCTCCGCGACCCAATCGACCACGCCCTCCTCGGCGCCGAGTTCGGCACCGAGTTCCGCTTCCACCACCACACCCTCGACCCGCCCCAGCACCACCTCGGCCGCGCCTGCTGCGCCGTCGTCGACCACGCCCAACAGCACAGCGCCGACCACGAGCGAGAACCCGCCACAGCAGGCCGATTGCCGACCCGCGGCATGACCACAACGGAACTGCCGGCACCGGTAGCGGTGACCCCTCCGTTGCCCACCCGGCGCAACGCCGAGTTGCTGCTGTTGTGCTTCGCCGCGGTGATCACCATCGCCGCGCTGTGCATCGTGGAGGCCAATCAGGAGCGCGGGCTGCACTGGGACCTCGCGACCTACGGGCTGGGATTCCTCAGCCTGTTCGGCATCGCGCACCTGGCGATCCGGCGCTTCGCGCCCTACACCGATCCGCTGCTGCTTCCGGTGGTGGCGCTGCTCAACGGACTCGGGCTGGTGATGATCCACCGCCTCGACCTGGTGGACAAGCAGGGCAGCCGGCACGGGCATCCCAGCGCCTATCAGCAGATGCTCTGGACTCTGCTCGGCGTCGCGGCGTTCGCGCTGGTGGTGACGTTCCTGAAGGACCACCGTCAGCTCGCCCGCTACGGCTACATCTGCGGCCTGGCCGGTCTGATCTTTCTGGTGATACCTGCGCTGCTGCCGGCGTCGCTGTCCGAGCAGAACGGCGCCAAGATCTGGATTCGGTTGCCGGGCTTCTCGATTCAGCCCGCTGAGTTCTCCAAGATTCTGCTGCTGATCTTCTTCTCCGCGGTGCTGGTGGCCAAGCGCAACCTGTTCACCAGTGCGGGCAAGCACGTGCTGGGCCTGACCCTGCCCCGGCCGCGCGATCTGGCCCCGCTGCTGGCCGCCTGGGTGATCTCGGTCGGCGTCATGGTCTTCGAGAAGGACCTCGGCACGTCGCTGTTGCTGTACGCGTCCTTTCTCGTCGTGGTGTACCTGGCCACGCAGCGGTTCAGTTGGGTGATGCTCGGCCTGGTGCTGTTCGCCGGCGGCAGCCTGGTGGCGTATCACCTGTTCGCCCATGTGCGGGTTCGCGTGCAGACGTGGCTGGACCCGTTCGCCGACCCCGATGGCACCGGCTATCAGATGGTGCAGGCGCTGTTCAGCTTCGCCACCGGCGGCATCTTCGGCACCGGACTCGGCAACGGCCAGCCCGACACCGTTCCCGCGGCCTCAACCGACTTCATCATCGCCGCGTTCGGGGAAGAGCTGGGCCTGGTGGGCCTGGCCAGCATTTTGATGCTGTACACGATCATCATCATTCGCGGCATGCGCACCGCGATCGCCACCCGCGACAGCTTCGGCAAGCTTCTGGCCGCCGGCCTGGCCTCGACGCTTGCGATTCAGCTCTTCATCGTCGTCGGCGGCGTCACCAAGCTGATCCCGCTGACCGGGTTGACCACGCCGTGGATGTCCTACGGCGGCTCGTCGCTGTTGGCCAACTATGTGCTGCTCGGCATTCTGGCCCGAATCTCCGACGGCGCCCGCCGTCCGCTGCGTACCCGCCCGCGCAAGAAGGCACCGATCGCGGCGGCCAGTACCGAGGTGATCGAGCGCGTATGAACACCTCGCTGCGCCGAATCTCGATGACCGTGATGGCGTTGATCGTGCTGCTGCTGCTCAACGCCACGATGACGCAGGTCTTCACGGCTGACGGGTTGCGGGCCGATCCGCGTAACCAGCGCGTGCTGCTCGACGAGTATTCGCGCCAGCGCGGCCAGATCATCGCCGGAGGCCAGTTGCTGGCGTATTCGGTTGCCACCGACAGCCGGTTCCGTTTCCTGCGGGTGTATCCCAATCCGGCGGCCTACGCGCCGGTCACCGGTTTCTACTCGCTGCGCTACTCCAGCGCCGGCCTGGAACGGGCCGAGGACTCGCTGCTCAACGGGTCCGACGAGCGGCTCTTCGGGCGTCGCCTGGCGGACTTCTTCACCGGGCGCGACCCGCGCGGCGGCAACGTCGACACGACGATCAACCCGCGCATCCAGCAGGCGGGATGGGACGCGATGCAGCAGGGCTGCGCGGGCCTGCCCTGCAAGGGCGCCGTTGTCGCGTTGGAACCGTCCACCGGCAAGATTCTGGCGCTGGTGTCGTCGCCGTCGTACGACCCCAATCTGCTGGCGTCGCACGACGCCGACGTGCAGGCGCAGACCTGGCAGAGCCTGCGCGACAATCCGGACAACCCGCTGATCAACCGGGCGATTTCGGAGACCTATCCGCCGGGGTCCACTTTCAAGGTGATCACCACCGCGGCGGCACTGCAGGCCGGGGCGACCGAGACGCAGCAGCTGACGGCCGCGGCGAGGATCCCGCTGCCCAACAGCACGGCGACGTTGGAGAACTACGGTGGCACCCCGTGTGGCCCCGGCGAGACGGTGTCGTTGAGCGAGGCGTTCGCCAAGTCCTGTAACACCGCGTTCGTGCAGCTCGGGCTCACCACCGGAACCGACGCGCTGCGCAGCATGGCGCACGCGTTCGGGCTGGACAACGCGCCCGATCCGATTCCGCTGCAGGTTGCCGAATCCACCGTCGGCGCGATCCCGGACGCCGCCGCGCTGGGGATGACCAGCATCGGGCAGAAGGACGTCGCGCTGACCCCGCTGGAGAATGCGGAGGTGGCCGCGACCATCGCCAACGGTGGCGTCATGATGCAGCCGTACCTGGTAGAAAGCCTCAAGGGGCCGGATCTGGCCAATATCAGCACCACGGCCCCGTACCAGCAGCGGCGCGCGGTGTCGCCGCAGGTCGCCGCTAAGCTAACAGAGCTGATGGTCGGCGCCGAGAAAGTCGCACAGCAGAAAGGGGCCATCCCCGGCGTGCAGATCGCATCCAAGACGGGTACCGCCGAGCATGGCACCGACCCGCGGCATACTCCACCGCACGCGTGGTACATCGCCTTCGCTCCGGCGCAGGCTCCCAAGATTGCCGTGGCGGTGCTCGTGGAGAACGGTGGCGATCGCCTGTCCGCGACCGGGGGCGCGCTGGCCGCGCCCATCGGGAGGGCAGTGATCGAAGCTGCTTTGCAAGGGGGACCATGAGTCGCCATAGGCGAGTGAGGATCGCAGCGACGGAACGTGCCGTGGCGATCGCAAGCGCGGCGAAGCCGGGTGCCGCGGGTCGCCACTGTGCGATCGGACCGGAGCGAGGCGAAACATGAGTCCCCGCGTTGGGGTGACGCTGTCCGGCCGGTACCGGCTGCAGCGGCTCATCGCCACCGGTGGCATGGGCCAGGTGTGGGAGGCGGTGGACAGCCGCCTGGGCCGGCGCGTCGCGGTCAAGGTGCTCAAGCAGGAGTTCTCGCAGGACCCGGAGTTCATCGAGCGCTTCCGCGCTGAGGCGCGCACCACCGCGATGCTCAATCATCCCGGCATCGCGCAGGTGCATGACTACGGCGAGAGCGCGATGGACGGGGAAGGCCGCACGGCCTACCTGGTGATGGAGCTGGTCAACGGTGAACCGTTGAACTCAGTGCTCAAGCGCACCGGCCGGCTGTCGCTGCGGCACGCACTGGACATGCTCGAGCAGACCGGTCGCGCCCTGCAGGTCGCGCACGCCGCCGGGCTGGTGCACCGCGACGTCAAACCGGGCAACATCCTGATCACCCCCACCGGACAGGTCAAGATCACCGACTTCGGCATCGCCAAGGCTGTCGACGCGGCACCGGTGACCCAGACCGGCATGGTGATGGGCACCGCGCAGTACATCGCACCGGAGCAGGCGCTGGGTCATGACGCCACCCCCGCCAGTGACGTGTACGCGTTGGGAGTCGTTGGCTACGAGGTTGTTTCGGGCAAGCGCCCGTTCACCGGCGACGGTGCGCTGACGGTGGCGATGAAGCACATCAAAGAGCCGCCGCCCCCGCTGCCCGCCGATCTGCCGCCCAACGTGCGGGAACTGATCGAGATCACGCTGGTCAAGAATCCCAGCCAGCGCTACCGCAGCGGTGGGCCCTTCGCCGACGCCGTGGCCGCGGTTCGGGCCGGGCGGCGTCCGCCGCGACCGAGCCAGTCGCCGCCGCCGGGGCGGGCCGCCCCGGCGTCCATCCCGTCGGCCACCCCGGCACGGATCGCCCCCGCTCCCGCCACCCGGACCACTGCGCCACGCCGCGCCGCCAGCGGACACCGCCCGCCGGCGCGTCGCACGTTCTCCTCGGGTCAGCGGGCGCTGCTGTGGGCCGCCGGTGTGCTGGGCGCGCTGGCAATCATCATCGCGGTGCTGATCGTCATCAATTCCAAGGCGGACAATCAGCCGTCTCCGCCGCCGACGGTCACCAACACCGGCAGCGCGCAGATCGGGCCGGCACCGAACTCCGGTTTCAACTGGACGGAAAGTCCATTAACCGGTAATTCTGTACTGCACGCCTCGCCGGCCCGATATGAGAAACCTCGATGACCACCCCTCGGCATCTGTCCGACCGCTACGAACTGGGCGACATCCTCGGCTTCGGAGGGATGTCCGAAGTTCACCTCGCCCGTGACTTGCGGTTGCACCGCGACGTCGCGGTCAAGGTGCTGCGCGCTGACCTGGCCCGCGACCCCAGCTTCTACCTCCGTTTCCGGCGGGAGGCGCAGAATGCCGCGGCGCTGAACCATCCGGCCATCGTCGCGGTGTACGACACCGGCGAGGCGGAAACCCCGGCCGGGCCGTTGCCCTACATCGTCATGGAGTACGTCGACGGCGTCACGTTGCGCGACATCGTGCACACCGAGGGTCCGATGACGCCCAAGCGGGCCATCGAGGTGATCGCGGACGCCTGCCAGGCGCTGAACTTCAGCCATCAGAACGGCATCATCCACCGCGACGTGAAACCCGCGAACATCATGATCAGCTCCACCAACGCGGTGAAGGTGATGGACTTCGGTATCGCCCGCGCGATCGCCGACGGCGGCAACAGCGTCACCCAGACCGCCGCGGTGATCGGGACCGCGCAGTATCTCTCGCCCGAGCAGGCCCGCGGCGACTCCGTCGACGCCCGCTCCGACGTCTACTCGCTGGGCTGTGTTCTGTACGAAATGCTCACTGGCGAGCCACCTTTCACTGGTGACTCACCGGTATCGGTCGCGTACCAGCACGTGCGTGAAGACCCGATTCCGCCCTCGGAGCGCCACGAAGGAATCTCCGCGGACCTCGACGCCGTCGTGCTCAAAGCGCTCGCCAAGAACCCGGAGAACAGATACCAGACCGCGGCGGAGATGCGCGCCGACCTGGTCCGGGTGCACAACGGTGAAACGCCGGAGGCGCCCAAGGTGCTCAGCGGCGCAGAACGCAAGGCATTCATGTCATCCTCGGGCGGGCCGCACGGGGGTCCGCGCACCGACCCGCTGCCGCGCCAGAACTTCGACAACTCCGACCGTGACCGCGGCGCCGGTTCGGTGGGCCGGTGGGTCGCGGTGGTCGCCGTCCTGGCGGTGTTGACGATCGTGGTGACCATCGCCATCAATACGTTCGGCGGCAACACCCGCAGTGTCCAGGTGCCCGACGTGCGCGGCCAGACGTCGGCCGATGCGATCGTGGCGCTGCAGAACAAGGGCTTCAAGACGCGCACGCAGCAGCGGCCCGACTCACAGATCCTGCCGGATCACGTCATCGGCACCGATCCGGCGGCGAACTCCTCGGTGGGCGCCGGCGACGAGATCACCATCAATGTCTCTACCGGGCCCGAGCAGCGCGAGGTGCCCGACGTGTCCTCGCTGACGTACTCCGAGGCCGTCAAGAAGCTCACCGCGGCGGGATTCAACAAGTTCAAGCAATCGAACTCGCCGTCGACCCCGGAATTGCAGGGCAAGGTCGTGGGGACCAACCCGCCGGCCAACCAGACTTCGGCCATCACCAACGTCATCACGATCATCGTGGGCTCGGGTCCGGAGACCAAGCAGGTCCCCGACGTCACGGGCCAGACGGTGGACACAGCGCAGAAGAACCTCAACGTCTACGGCTTCACCAAGATCACCCAGACTCAGGTGGACAGCCCCCGGCCGGCAGGTGAGGTGATCGGCACCAATCCCGCCAAGGGCGAGACGTTGCCGATCGACACCGTCATCGAACTGCAGGTCTCCAAGGGCAACCAGTTCATCATGCCCGACGTCTCAGGCATGTTCTGGACCGATGCCGAACCGCGATTGCGGGCGCTGGGCTGGACCGGAGTGCTGGACAAGGGACCCGACGTCGACGCGGGCGGCAATCTGCACAACAAGGTGGTCTATCAGAGCCCGTCAGCGGGCAGCGGCGTGAACCGCGACGGCGTGATCACGCTGAAGTTCGGTCAGTAGCTCCCGAGTCGGTGGGGAAGTGCGGCCGGATGGCGGTGAGCACTTCGTTCTCCAGCCGGCGCACCAGGGTGTCGTCCCGCGCCCAGCCGCAGTAGCTGAGCCAGTTGGCCAGCATCCGGTGGCCGCCCTCGGTGAGGATCGACTCGGGATGGAACTGGACACCGTGAATGGGCAACGACGTGTGCCGCACCGCCATGATCACCCCACTCTGGGTGTGTGCGATGGCCTCCAGCTCGGCGGGCAGCGACTCGGGCAGGATGGTCAGAGAGTGGTACCGCGTCGCCGTAAAAGGGTCTGGGAGTCCTTGCAGCACACCAACATTGGCGTGGAACACGCTGCTGGTCTTGCCGTGCAGCAACTCCGGGGCGCGGTCGACGGTGGCCCCGAACGCCACGCCGATGGCCTGGTGTCCCAGGCAGACACCGAGCAGCGGCGTGTTCGCGGCGGCGCACGCACGCACCAGGCTGATCGAAGCGCCGGCCCGCTCCGGGGTGCCGGGACCGGGGCTGAGCAGGACGCCGTCGAATTCGCCCGCAACGGCGTCAGCGTCAGCGAGCCGGGTGTCGTCGTTACGCCACACCGCAGCCTCGACGCCCAGCTGGCCCAGGTACTGCACCAGGTTGAACACGAAGCTGTCGTAGTTGTCGACGACCAGGATCCGCATCGTGACAGGTTACCGTCCGCTGCGCAGGGCCGCCGTCAGTAGCCGATCGGACCGATGGGCTGCGCGAAGTGCAGCCGTACCGGTTCGGCATGCCCGGTGACCGCCACGTCGGACTTGACGTCCTCCCGGTAGCCCAGGCCGAAGCGCACCACGTACTGCTTGTACAGCGTCACCAGGGGAGCGGCGGCCAGCGCGGCCTGCATGGCCGTCGCGTCGCCGATCGCGGTGATCGAGTAGGGCGGGCTGTAGGTGCGGCCGTTGAGCAGCAGCGTGTTGCCGACGCACCGGACGACCGAGGTGGCGATGATCCGCTGGTCCTGCATCTGGATCGCCTCGGCGCCTGCGCTCCACAACGCGTTGAGCACGCCGTCGATGTCCTGCTGGTGTACGACCAGATCATCCGGGGTGGCGTCGCGCGGGAACCGCCCGTTGGCGTCGCGCTGGGCGTCGTTGAGGACGACCACCAGGCCCGGGCCGTGCACCGGGTTCATGTCGGCATCACCGGCCAGCTCGGCGGCCCGCTTGAGCATTGCCTTCAGCGCGACGTCCGAGGACCGGCCGTGCGCGGCGTCGATCTTCCTGGTCAGCGCCTCCCGCTCGGCATCCAGGTGATCGACCGAGGAACGCGTCTCGCGCACCAGGTCGACCAGGCGCGGCGCGTCGCTGCGGCGGATCTCCGCGCCCCCGGAGACGCCGTGCGTGGCAGCCAGCAGCAGTCCGGCCAGCAGGCAGACCAACGGGACACCGAAGCGCCACGGCGAACGGCGCCGGTCAACCATGGTGTCTCCTGTGGGCTAGTCTCATATCCGAGCTCTACCTGCATGCAACCGTAATCGTTGCACCCGTCCCGCTCTTTGTTGAGGTATCTGAGGTACACATGCCCAAGTCGAAGGTCCGCAAGAAGAACGACTTCACTGTCACCGCGGTCAGCCGCACTCCGGTGAAAGTGAAGGTCGGGCCGTCGAGCGTGTGGTTCGTCGCATTGTTCATCGGCCTGATGCTGATCGGCCTGGTGTGGCTGATGGTCTTCCAGTTGGCGGCCTACGGTCCGCAGGCGCCGACGTGGCTGCACTGGATGGCGCAACTGGGCCCGTGGAACTACGCGATCGCCTTCGCGTTCATGATCACCGGGTTGTTGCTCACGATGCGCTGGCACTGAGCGGCCGGCACCGGGGTTGACGCACACGTAATGCATTCATTTCGCGGTCCATCCGATGGCGTCCCAGCAACCTTGCTGCCACCCAATCACACGCGTGTGATTCATCCCCACTGTTGATAGCGTCTGTGGATAACCGCGTCTGCCGTGGTAAGGGGGTGCTGGTAGCGCATGCAGCAAACTGAGTGGGCGCCTCAGACGGCGGGAATCGCTGGTTGTGGCATCGGTGGCGCAGTACTGGCTATCGCCGCTGTGACGCTGGTCACAGATCCACCGGGCCGGGTCATCGCGGGGATCGCCGCGGTGGGCCTGTTGTTGTTTGCTGCGGCATCGTGGCGCGCCCGGCCGAAGCTGGCAATCACGCCCGAGGGGTTGGCGGTGCGCGGCTGGTTCCGCACGCAGTTATTGCGACGCGACGTCATCAAGATCATTCGGATCTCGGAGTTCCGCCGGCACGGGCGCAGGATCCGGCTACTCGAGCTGGAAACCGTCGACGGCGGGCTGCTCATCCTGTCCCGCTGGGACCTGGGTACCGATCCGCTGGACGTGCTGGACGCGCTCACGGACGCGGGTTACGCGGGGTAGCGTTTCCCGGTCCGGCGAGCGTCCGCGTTACTAGTGCGTCAGGAGATGGTGATCGACTCGATGACGACGGGCTCGGTGGGGCGGTCGTTGCCGTCGGTGGCCGTCGTGGCGATCGCGTCGACGACTCGTTGCGAGTCGGGGTCGACAACCTCACCGAAGATGGTGTGGCGCCGGTTGAGGTGCGGGGTCGGGCCGACGGTGATGAAGAACTGGGAGCCGTTGGTGCCCGGGCCGGCGTTGGCCATCGCAAGCAGGTACGGCCGGTCGAACTGCAACTCGGGGTGGAACTCGTCGGCGAACTTGTAGCCCGGGCCGCCGCGGCCGGTTCCGGTCGGGTCGCCGCCCTGAATCATGAAGCCCCGGATCACCCGGTGGAAAACCGCGCCATCATAGAACGGCCCCGACGGTCCACCCGAGGCGTTCTGGGTGGAGTACTCCTTGGTGCCCTGCGCCAGGCCGACGAAGTTGGCGACGGTCTTGGGCGCGTGGTTCCCGAACAGGGCGACCTTGATGTCTCCGCGGTTGGTGTGCAGCGTGGCGGTAGCGGTCTGAATGGGGCTGTTAGTCACGGGGTCACAGTCTGCCACTACGTGTGGCCCGTCCCGCAGCCGGTGCCGTCGGCGGCACGCCAACGGCACTCAGCCTCTAGCTCCAGGGCCTCGGTACCTGATAGGACTGCGTAGAACTTGCGCGATACATCGAAAGGCGGCAGATGAGCCAGAAGGCGGATGCCTCATTGACCCCACGTGAGCGGCTGACCCGGGGCCTGACCTACTCGGCGGTGGGACCCGTGGACGTCACCCGCGGCGTGGTCGGTCTCGGGGTGCAGTCAGCCCAGTCGACCGCGTCGGAAGTGCGCCGCCGTTACCGGGAAGGCCGATTGGCGCGGGAACTCGCCGCTGCCCAGGAGACGATCGTGCAGGAGTTCGCGGCTGCGCAGGAGGTGGCCGCCAATCTGCCGCAGCTGCTGCAGGAGGCGCGCCGCAACCAGCGCCACAGCAAGAAGCCGTGGCTGATCGCGGGAGCGGCGACCGTCGTGGTTCTGGCCGGCGGCGCGGTCGCCTTCAGCGTGGTGCGGCGCTCGTCGAAGCCGGAGCCTTCACCTCGCCCGCCCAGTGTGGACGTGCAGCCACGTCCTTGACGACGCTGGTGGCCCGCACGTGTCAATGGGCACGAAGGGGTCGACGCCTGGTGCTATCCGGCCGGAGTGAGCGTGAAATGGTCGTGATGGTCGCCGATTTCGCATGGCCCCGTGGTCGCCAGAAAGTGAACTTCGCCCTTGAGCGTCGTCGGATCCCACCATTGCCATACCTGGACCGGATGTTCACCGGCGTCCCACAACAAGTCCCCGAGCATGTAATCGGGGCACGACAGGCCGGCGGGAACCGACCGGTTGACGGTGTACACGCCATCGACCAGAACAGCATCGAAGCCGCGCCCCGGCCCTGTCGCCACATGCGCGACGCAGGTCGGTGCGCACGTGGTGTTCACGGTCCACGTGCCGAAGTCGCCGTCCTCGTCCACGTAGCTGTACACACCGTTCATTTCCGGCCCCTCGGCGTGGGCAACCGGTGCGGTTGCACCGGCACCCATCACCGCCAGGATGACTGCGCCCACTACATACGAAATATGTTTCATGATTCGATATTAGCGAATTGACACTCGCGGGCGGAAGGGTCAGTCGTAGCCGCGGTCAACGATCAGGGGGTCCGACAGAGACACGGTCCGCGACTCATCAGCAGGGAGTGTCAGCGTCAACCGACGTCATACGGGAAATTTGTGGAGATTTGTGGAGCCTAGGGGAATCGATATCTCTAGGTGAGCGGCGTGTGGAGTCGACGTCTACGACGGGGCCGCGGCTTGGCGTAGGTCCGTCGTCGTGGCCGGGTTATCTGTAGGAAGTCGTCGACGGTGGTGGGCTGCGCTGTGGCCCCGTTGGTTCTGGTTGGGTCCGGTCCGGCTATGACGGATGCGGTGTCGCCGCAGGGATGCGGGATTCGAGGAGTCGGCTGCGAAGTGCTTCGTTCTCGGTGCGAAGCTGCGCGAGTTGTTCGGTGAGTTCACGGTTGCGGGCGATCGCGGTGGCGAGTTTGGTGCGTAGCGATTCCAGGCTTGCCGCGCGCCCTGTTGCGGCCGTCGCCGTGGTGGTCGTGGTGGTGCGGAGGTTGGTGATGTCGTCGCGTAGTTGGCTGTGCTGGTAGAGGAAGCTGGTCGATACACCGGCGTCGCGGGCGACGTCGACGAAGGTGACGGGCTGACCGGTGTTTCGCAGTCGGGTGATCGCGCGGCGGGCGCGGGCGGTGGCGTCGGTGGTGCGGGCGGCGGCTGCTGCGGTCAGGCGTGCGGTGCGGCGTTCGCGGTCGTCGGCGCTCACTGAGGTTCCTGCGTGGTGTTCGGGTCGATTTCGCTGATCAGTTTGGAGACCTTGTCGAGCATCGCCGTGTTCAATTCGACGGCGGCTGCGTCGCCGCGCTCGTGAGCGTCGGCGGTGAGGCGTTGCAGTTGGTCGCGGTGCGCGATATGGGCGCCGAGGAAGACCCGGCCGCCGGGGTCGTGGAAGGAGCAGTCGAGGCAGGGGTTGGGCCGGAATTCGCAGCGTTGCGCCGTTGGGAGAGTGCAGAATCCGTTGGGCAGCGCGGTGGTGAACCGGGCCCGGAGCCGCTCCACGTCGGCGTCGGTGTTGGTCGTGTCTGTTGCGGCGCTGTTCCAGAATTCACGTGCTTTGCGGGCCAGGGTGTCGTCGGTGATGCGGGCGTATGCCGAGGTCATGGTGTCGCTGTGGTGGCCGAGGAAGTCGCGCACTTCTTGTTGGGTCCAGCCGTTGTTGAGCAGTGTGGTTCCGATGGTGTGCCGGAAGCGGTGCACATCGCCGCCGGAGATCGGCTCGCCGGTGATGGTCGAGGTGGTGATGCCGTGTTCGGTGAACAGTGCGGCGAGGCGGTGCCGCAGGCCGCTGGTCGACCAGGGTTGGGTGCGGCCGGCGGCGGCGTTGGACCGGGCGCCGGGGAATAGGTGCTCGGCGTCGGGGCCGTAGGTGTCGCGCACGCGGGTCTGCTGGTCGAGGACGATGGTTGCGAGGCTGTCCGGGATGGGGAATCGGCGCCAGGCCCGGGTTTTGGGCATCCAATATTCGATCCAGTAGCCCGCGTCGGAGCGGTGCAGGCAGTCGATGGGCAGGGCGACCAGTTCGGAGATGCGGCAGCCTGCCCACCGGGTGGTGGCGATCATCGACCGCAGGGTGGGGTCGGTTGCGGGGTTGTCGACGATCAGCGTGTCGACGCGTTCGATTACGTCCGGCGGGAACGGGCGGGGGCTGCGGGTCTTGCGGTGCACGTTCTCGCCTCGTCGGAGGAACACCGCCGACCCGAGAGCGGGCACGATCTGGGTGTCGTGCAGCGACTCCAGCAGGTAGGCGGCGGTATTGGCCAACCGCGCGTCCGCTTGGGTGTCCGGTCGCCGGGTCCACGCCAGGTAGTCAAGGAAGACCGGCCTGGTCACCGCGGACGGTTCCGGTGATTCGTCGTCGCGGGTGAGGAACCGGGCGAGCTGGCGGGTGGCGCGCACCCACTGGGTCAGCGTGCCCCAGGCCAGGGTGGCGGTGGTGAGCTGCCGGCGTGCGAGTTCTTTGACCGCGTCACGCAGCCACGGCACGGTCACCGTCGACCAGTCCACGGCGGTGTGTGTCGATCCGGATTGGGTGGCGTCGAGAACGAATTCGAATCCGTCTCGCCAGTGCCAGTGGTCGTCGGCCCACGGGTCCGGGTTGGTGGCGCCGTCGAGGAGTCGGAAGAAGCGCCGAATGTAGGGTGCGCACAGGGAGTCGAACGAGCTCGCGTGCGGCCAATGCTGCCGGCACAGCAGAAGCCACTCGCCGGCGGGTCGCTCGGTGAGGGAGTCGGTGATCCGGCCGTCGGCGGTGTCGATGAGCACCATCAAGAAGCGGCGGAGGCTGGTGTTGGGGGTCCAGTCGCCGCGGCGCACCTTGGTGGCGACGACGAACCGGATCTCATCGGCCGCGATCTGCGGTAGCCGCCGGAAGTCGACGATCTGGGCCGAGAGGTGGCCGCGCGGGGCGCCGACGGGTTGGGCTTCGAAGGTTGCCCATGCGGTGAAGTCGGCGGGCTGGCCGGCGCGGAACCATTGGAAGTAGTGCGCGTAGCACAATCCGCGCCGCTCGGCGCCTGCGGAGTGGGGGCCGCCCAGCCAGTACCGCTCGCTGTTGCATGCGTCGACGGCGCAGGGGTCCGCCGCCTGGCGGCGGCGGTCTCCGGCCGGTTCGACCACCTGCCACGTCGGCTGACACCACGGCCCGTCGGGTACCCGTAGCGGCGAACGGCGGCCTCTGCGCGTGGAGTCAGGGTGGGAATCAATGTTTCTCATGGCCTGCCTCGCGCTGCGGTGGCGCCCACACCAGCTGCTCGGTGCGGCGCAATCGGTCTGCCAGATCGTCGCTGGCGAGGTGGATGTAGACGTCGGCGCTGGCGGCGTGCGACTGGCCAAGCCGGGCAGCGATCTCAGCCGACGTCCATCCGGCCTTGGCCAGCGCAGTTGCGTGGGTATGGCGCAGCATGTGTGGGTGCAGCCCGTCAAGGCCCGCTACGGAGCCGATGTGCTCGATGATCTGGTAGGCGTTCGAGTACGACAGCGGCCCGCCGACCGGGGGCCGGGACAGGTTGACGAACACGTAATCGCTGTCCAGGTCGGAGATCTCACTGAGGAGGTAAGCGGCGTACAGGTCGAAGAACCGGCGGGGCGCGGCCACCGCGAATTGCGCTCGCTGCTTTGACAGCGCCCCGTTGGCGTTGTCCTCCCGGCGGCACACCTGCACTCGCTTGCGCATCGGGTCCAGGTCGGCGTGCCGTAGGCCTAACGCCTGCCCGACCCGCAGGCCCAGGTCATAGAGCGCGGAGAGCAGCAGCCGGTCGCGGTGGGTCGACGCCGCCGCCAGCAACGTCGCGAAGTCGGCCTCGAAGTCGATCAGCTGCACGGTCTCTGCCGGCTGCTTGCCCGGCCGGGTCAACCGGGAGACCGCGCTGGGGTGGCGTTGCTCGATGTGGGCCAGGAAGCTGTGTGCCCGGCGCGGGAGCCGCGACGGGTTGCGGGTCAACACCAGATCCTGCGGTCCGCGGCCTTCGACGCGGTGGAACTCGTAGAACTCGCGCACGGCCGCGCTCACCGCTTTGACCGTTCCCGGCGCCCGGCTACCGGACCGGGTCGGCAGCGGGGGCAAACCGGCCGACAGCGCCCCCACGAAATCACACAGTGCGTCGAATACTACGGCGTCCCAGTCGATTCCGCGTGCGCCCAGCCACCGGTAGAACAAGCTCAGGTGGCGCGCATACGAGCGGACGGTGTTCTGCGACCGGCCGATCGCACGCAGCCAGTGCAGGAACTGCTCGACCTCCCCGACCGGTAGGCCTGAAGCGTCTACGACCGTCCACGACGCCCGTCCGTGGATGGTCACCGGTGCCGCCTTCACTCGGCATCCCGGGTTTCCTCGGGGCGCCGGGGCCGCACCTGGATGTCGGGCCGCAGGTCTTCCTGCGGTTGGCGGGCCGGCATCGGCGCGGCTGCGGCGGTGTCGGCAGGAAGTGCCCCGGGCAGCCACTTCATGTCGCGCTTGCGCCACGTCGCGTATTGGGCCTGCACCTTGGCCATCGGAACCTCGAAGCGGTCCCAGTCGACGCCCGGCGCGCTGACCCAGATCCGGCGGATATGGGTGTCGGTGACGATGTCGTAGTCCCAGGTCAGCTCGCAATGGGTGGGATCGCCGATCAGGCCCAGGGTCGCCGAATCCTGGGTGAAGAACGCGGTCCGCCGCGGGGTGGTCGGTTCCATCTCGTTGTGGTGGATCATCATGTGCGTCTTGCCGCGGCTGTTGATCTCGGGCCAGCGGTAGGGCTTGACGACCGTGTGTCCGGGTGGATGCATGCCGCGGGTGCTCAGCCACACATCGGTGCCCGCCGCGACGGCGGCCGCAACATATGTGCCGCGCCCGAGCCCTTGCATCACGGTTCGCAGATGTGCGGAGTGCCGGGCCGACAAGGCGTTCCAGTCATCGACGGCGGCCAGCAGCATCGCCCCCACCCCGACCGCCACCTGGTTGAGCAGCCGTCGGGCCTCCTTGCGGGAGACCGGACGGTCGGGTGTGTTGGGTTGATCCATCGGAGCTGTCACGACCCCGCCTTTCAGCCGAAAACCTTGCATAGAATCGTGCGGACCGGGGTAAAGTTTGAGGCCGGAAGACACGCCGATCGCATACGGAGCAGCCGGTCTGCAGGCGTCACGGGCTGGAGTTGCGCTATCGTCACACCAGCCACACACGCCCCACGTCCGTTAGTGGGCGTGAACTGGGAAAACGCAGATCAAACGGTGTTTCTGCGCGAATTCGCGGCGGCGGCGGGCTAGTGTCGAAAGACAGCACCGAGACGGTTGGGGAGGCGATCTGTGACGGCACCGGACCCGTACGACGACGCGGCGAACAGCGTGATGGTGCAGTTGACCCGGTTGTCGCGTGGGTGGTCGAAAAAGCGCCTGGCCGACGAGGCCGGGGTGTCGGCCTCGCACGTCAGCAGGGTCGAGGCGGGGCTGCTGCCCCTGGCAGGGAAGGCCTTGCTCGACTACGCGCAGGCCATGGAATGCCGCCCGGAAGCGCTGTGCGTGCCCTTCACCCGGTCCCCGGCCCAGGGCAGCCACTTCCGGGCCAACCTGAGTGCGGCCGAGTGGAAGCGTGACCGCGTGTGGGCGCGCGCGAATCTTGTCGCGATGCGGATCGGCCGCCTGGTGTCCCGCGCCGACATCAACCCCAAGCTTGCGCTTCCCGATCTCGACCCGGCCGACTACGCCTCCGAGCTCGGAGAGATCACCGTCGCCCAGGTTCTGCGCCGCCTGTGGCGCGTCGCCGGCCCGATCCGCTCGATGACCGAATTGCTCGAAGCCGCAGGGGTGTTCGTTGTGGTCGATGGTTTCCTCGACGACGAGATCGACGCGGTGACCCTGCGAGCAAGCGAGTATCACCCGCACCTGGTGTACGTCAACGCGGCCCGGCCGCCCGACCGCATGCGGATGACGCTGGCCCACGAACTCGGCCACCTGGTCATGGATGCGATGACGCTGGTCAGCCCCGCCGAGGCCGAGCGGCGGGCCAACAGTTTCGCCGCCGAGTTCCTCGCCCCCATCGCCGACATCGGCTTTGACTTGGACCGCGTGTCAGTGCGGGCCGTGCATGAACTCGATGAGCTGCGCCTCACCTGGGGTGTGAGCGCGTCGTCGCTGGTCGTGCGGGCCCGCGAGCGAGGTGTGCTCTCCGACTACCAGTACCGCTCGATGTTCCGGCTGCTCAACGAGACCGGCCGCATGTATGGCCCCCGCCCCGGCGTGGCCGAGGAGATGCCCCGTCTCGTCGGCGACGTACTCGGCCAACTCGCGGCCGGCGGCTACACCGCCAGTGAACTCGACGACATTACGCTGCTCACCGGCGCGCAACGCGGCGCGCTCTTCGGCGTAAGCGACAGGCCCGGCGCCCGGCACCTCACGATGGTCTAAACACCGGGCGCGATCGTGGGCTGGAATCGCACCCCGGTCCGCGACGAGCAGTGGAAAGCGCCGGTCCACTGGACCAAGCAGGGGCAAGCCCTTGAGCAGGACCACGCCGCAGGCGGCCGCCGATGCCGTGTGGTGAACGACAGTGGTGGTGCGCTCGGACGGGTCGTCCTGCGGCGCAGATACCTGCGTATCTACGCCGAACTGCGGTGGCAGACCAACAACAAAGAATGCAGCACGTACCTCTGCCAGGTATCAGGCAAGAGCCGAAGCGCAAACCTGGCGGCCGCCTGGCGGCGAGCGCACAGTCTCGGCCTGACCGCTGCCGGCCGTGACGCAAAGGCGTGATAAGTCATCGGCAAACACCACACCTTGCTGACCTCCTCGCCTGGCTGGTTACGCGATGGATGATGCCGGTGGTCAACGCGATATCGCGGAGGCGGCTACTTCGGCCACCGGATCATGGTCCCGGCCTGGCTGTGCCAGTGGTTTGGTGCGCCCGGCCCGGACACCGTTGGCGATGACGACGATTTCGGCGAGTTCGTGCACCGCGACGACCGCGGCCAGGCCGAGCACACCGGTGAGGGCGAGCGGGATGAGCACTGCGATCAATCCCAGTGAGAGGCCGACGTTTTGGAGCATGATGCGCCGGGCTCGCCGCGCGTGGGCCAGGGCCTGGGTGAGGTGGCGCAGGTCTTCACCCATGAGGGCGACGTCGGCGGTTTCGATGGCCACGTCGGTGCCCATCGCACCCATCGCGATCCCCAAATCGGCGGTGGCCAGAGCGGGGGCGTCATTGACGCCATCACCGACCATGGCCGTCGAGGAGCGTTGGCGCAGTTGACCGATCAGCGCCGCCTTGTCTTCGGGCCGCAGATCGGCATGCACCGTATCGATCCCCACCTGGCGGGCCAGGGCTTGGGCGGTCGCTTGGTTGTCGCCGGTGAGCATGGCGACCTGATAGCCGCCGCGGCGCAGGTGTTCGACGACCTGGGCGGCTTCGGGCCGCAGTTCGTCGCGCACCGCGACCGCCCCAATGACCTGACCGTTGTCTTCGACCAGCACGGCGGTGGCGCCGGCGGCCTGCATGGCCGCGACGTGTTCGGACAAGGGTCCGGGGTCGAGCCAGCCGGGGCGCCCGAGCCGTAGCCGGTGGCCGTCACGGTGGCCGAGCAGTCCGGCCCCGGTCACCGCCTCCACATCCTCAGCTGGTTGGACCGGCCCCTCGGTGGCGGCGAGAATCGCTGCAGCCAGCGGGTGTTCGCTGCGGGCCTCCAACGCCGCCGCCACATCTAACACGTGGTCGCGGCTGTTGCCGTTGGTGGTGGCGACGTCGATGACGGTGGGCTGGTTGGCGGTCAGGGTGCCGGTCTTGTCTAGCGCGACGGTGCGCACCGCGCCGAGGGCTTCCAGCGCGGCGCCGCCTTTGACGAGGACGCCGAGCTTGGAGGCGGCGCCGATCGCGGCGACGACGGTGACCGGCACCGAGATGGCCAGCGCGCACGGGGAGGCGGCCACCAGCACGACCAGGGCACGTTCAATCCACACCAGCGGATCACCCAACACGGAACCGATGGCGGCGATCAGCGCGGCCGCGACCATGATCGCCGGAACAAGCGGTTTGGCGATGCGGTCGGCCAGGCGCTGGCTGGCGCCCTTGCGGGACTGCTCAGCCTCCACGATCGCCACGATGCGGGCCAACGAGTTATCAGCAGCGCTGGAGGTGACCTCGACTTCGAGCACCCCGGTGCCGTTGATCGATCCGGCGAACACATCACTGCCGGGTCCGGCCTCCACCGGAACGGATTCGCCGGTGATGGCCGAGACATCCAGTGCGGTGCGCCCCGAGGTGATGGTGCCGTCGGTCGCGACCCGTTCGCCGGGCTTGACCAGCATCCGGTCACCGACCCGCAACTCCGCTGGCGGGATGGTGATTTCGGCGCCGTCGCGCAGGACGGTGGCCTCGTCGGGCACCAGCGCCAACAACGCGCGCAGTCCCCGGCGGGTCCGGGCCAGTGAGTATTCTTCGAGGCCCTCGCTGATGGAGAACAGGAACGCCAGCATGGCGGCTTCGCCGACCTCGCCGAGGATCACCGCGCCGATGGCAGCGATCGTCATCAGCGTGCCGACCCCGATCTTGCCTTGCGCTAACCGGCGCAGCGTCGAGGGTACGAACGTGTAGGCCCCGATCGCCAACGCCAGCGCATACAGGCCGATTTCGACCACATGGGGGCCGCCGGACCAGCCGACCGCATAGCCGGCCAGCAGCACCACCCCCGCGGCTGCGGCCGCGCGTAGTTCGGTGATCTCCCAGAGCCGTTCGGGTTCCTGCTCGCCTTCGTTGCGGTCGTCGCTGCCGCAGCCGCACGCCTCGCTCATCGCGCTACCTTCCGTTCAGTCGGGTGGCCGTAGTTGGGGCACAAGGCGACGGCGTTGCCGGTCGCCTCCAACACCGCCTCGGCCTCGCGAAACATGTCCAGCAGTTCCGGCCGGGCCAGCCGATACACCGAGGCGCGGCCCTGGGGCCGGAAATCCACCAGCCCACAGTCGCGCAGGCACGCCAGATGCGACGACACCGTCGATTGCGCCAATCCCAACTCACCGGTCAGATCCACCACCCGAGCCTCACCACCAGCTAGGCGGCGGGCGATCGCCAACCGGGTGGGATCGGACAGACTGTGAAACAACGCCACCGCCCCCGC